>NZ_CM161513.1:512500-4905835 GCF_056725115.1 Xanthomonas sp. NCPPB 3570
GTTCGTGGCAAGCTTAACCGTATAGGGGAGGCGAAGGGAAACCGAGTCTGATAAGGGCGCATAGTCGCGGGCAGTAGACCCGAAACCGGGTGATCTAGTCATGCCCAGGGTGAAGGTCAGGTAACACTGACTGGAGGCCCGAACCCACTCCCGTTGCAAAGGTAGGGGATGAGGTGTGATTAGGAGTGAAAAGCTAATCGAACCCGGAGATAGCTGGTTCTCCTCGAAAGCTATTTAGGTAGCGCCTCATATGTATCCTCTCGGGGGTAGAGCACTGTTATGGCTAGGGGGTCATCGCGACTTACCAAACCATTGCAAACTCCGAATACCGAGACGGACTGTATGGGAGACACACGGCGGGTGCTAACGTCCGTCGTGAAAAGGGAAACAACCCAGACCCACAGCTAAGGTCCCAAATTCACTGCTAAGTGGAAAACGATGTGGAAAGGCATAGACAGCCAGGAGGTTGGCTTAGAAGCAGCCACCCTTTAAAGAAAGCGTAATAGCTCACTGGTCGAGTCGGTCTGCGCGGAAGATTTAACGGGGCTAAGCAGTGAACCGAAGCTTGGGGTGCATCGCGATAAGCGATGCGCGGTAGAGGAGCGTTCCGTAAGCCTGCGAAGGTGGATTGAGAAGTCTGCTGGAGGTATCGGAAGTGCGAATGCTGACATGAGTAACGACAATGCGGGTGAAAAACCCGCACGCCGAAAGCCCAAGGTTTCCTTGCGCAACGTTAATCGGCGCAGGGTGAGTCGGCCCCTAAGGCGAGGGCGAAAGCCGTAGTCGATGGGAAGCAGGTTAATATTCCTGCACCTCGCGTAAGTGCGATGGAGGGACGGAGAAGGTTAGGTGTACCGGGCGTTGGTTGTCCCGGGGAAAGGCGGTAGGTTTGGATCTTTGGCAAATCCGGGATCCTTTAAGACCGAGCACCGAGACGAGTCTTTTAGACGAAGTCACTGATACCACGCTTCCAGGAAAAGCTCCTAAGCTTCAGCTTACGCAGACCGTACCGTAAACCGACACAGGTGGGTAGGATGAGAATTCTCAGGCGCTTGAGAGAACTCGGGTGAAGGAACTAGGCAACATGGCACCGTAACTTCGGGAGAAGGTGCACCCTTTTTGGTGGCTCGTGCGAGCTATAGCTGAAGAGGGTCGCAGAAACCAGGCCGCTGCGACTGTTTATCAAAAACACAGCACTCTGCAAACACGAAAGTGGACGTATAGGGTGTGACGCCTGCCCGGTGCTGGAAGGTTAATTGATGGGGTCAGCCGCAAGGCGAAGCTCTTGATCGAAGCCCCAGTAAACGGCGGCCGTAACTATAACGGTCCTAAGGTAGCGAAATTCCTTGTCGGGTAAGTTCCGACCTGCACGAATGGCGTAACGACAGCGGCGCTGTCTCCACCCGAGACTCAGTGAAATTGAAATCGCTGTGAAGATGCAGCGTTCCCGTGGCAAGACGGAAAGACCCCGTGAACCTTTACTATAGCTTTACACTGAACGTTGAGTTCGTCTGTGTAGGATAGGTGGGAGGCTATGAAACTGTGGCGCTAGCTGCAGTGGAGCCATCCTTGAAATACCACCCTGTCGTGCTTGACGTTCTAACCTAGGTCCGTAATCCGGATCGGGGACCGTGTATGGTGGGTAGTTTGACTGGGGCGGTCTCCTCCTAAAGAGTAACGGAGGAGCACGAAGGTACGCTCAGCGCGGTCGGACATCGCGCACTGTGTGCAAAGGCATAAGCGTGCTTGACTGCAAGATCGACGGATCAAGCAGGTACGAAAGTAGGTCTTAGTGATCCGGTGGTTCTGTATGGAAGGGCCATCGCTCAACGGATAAAAGGTACTCCGGGGATAACAGGCTGATACCGCCCAAGAGTTCATATCGACGGCGGTGTTTGGCACCTCGATGTCGGCTCATCACATCCTGGGGCTGTAGTCGGTCCCAAGGGTATGGCTGTTCGCCATTTAAAGTGGTACGCGAGCTGGGTTCAGAACGTCGTGAGACAGTTCGGTCCCTATCTGCCATGGGCGTTGGAGATTTGAGAGGGGCTGCTCCTAGTACGAGAGGACCGGAGTGGACGAACCTCTGGTGTTCCGGTTGTCACGCCAGTGGCATTGCCGGGTAGCTATGTTCGGAAGCGATAACCGCTGAAAGCATCTAAGCGGGAAGCGCGCCTCAAGATGAGATCTCCCGGGACACAAGTCCCCTAAAGGAACCATGTAGACTACGTGGTTGATAGGTCAGGTGTGTAAGTGCAGCAATGCATTGAGCTAACTGATACTAATGATCCGTGCGGCTTGACCATATAACCTCAAGATGCTTCCTCGAAGCATCCCTTAGCGCGACACACGTCGATCGCTCTCACTCGCTCGCTACATCACACCCCATGAGAGGCTGGCGCCTGCCGTCCTCGGTCACACGACCGATCGACCGCACGGCGACACTCCAACCGTCTCCCTGGTGAAATTAGCGCTGTGGAACCACCCGATCCCATCCCGAACTCGGAAGTGAAACGCAGCTGCGCCGATGGTAGTGTGGCTCAAGCCATGCGAGAGTAGGTCATCGCCAGGGGCTTTACCCCAAATCCCCGTCCGAATGGACGGGGATTTTTTATTGCGCGCGGAAAAACGATCCGACGCGCGCAGGCGAGCGGGGACGGGCGAAACCTCGTTCTCTCTTCTCCCGTCGGGACCATGGCCCCCTTCTTGGGGGAAGGTGCCCCGAAGGGGCGGATGAGGATGCGGGCGAAGCCTCGCAATGACGGATCGGCGAGGCGCTGCGCGCGCCGCACCCTCACCCCAACCCCTCTCCCGGGGGGAGAGGGGCTCGGTTCCTTCCTTCTCCCCTCGGAAGAAGGGGGCCCGCAGGGGCGGATGCGGCCAACGCTTGGCCGCCTCACGCGCCGCTGTGCCGCGCCATGAGTTGCGATATCGCGCGCATCGAGACGTCCCGCGTCGCAGCCCTTCCGTAGTGCTGTGGCTGAAGCGCCGGCATTCCGCCCGCACGCCGTCTGTGGAGTGCGGCTACGTTCAGCCGAACACGTGCGCCAGTCCACACTTGTTCGCTTCGACAGCGGATTCAGAGCAAGCGCATCGCACCGTTCCATGTGGCGATGCGTGCCTTTCATGCCACGCCGCTTAGACTTTTTCCCGATTTCGGCGACCGCGTGGGCATCTCTGCCTGATTCGCGCATCGCTCTCGGCCCCTTTCACCCACCACGAGGCCTTCCCCATGAGCCAAGCCAATGGATACGCCGCTCAGGCATCCGATCAGCCGCTGACCCCCTTCACCTTCGAGCGCCGTGCGCTCGGTGCGCACGATGTCAGCATCGAGATCCTCTACTGTGGCGTCTGCCACTCGGATCTGCACACCGCCCGCAATGAATGGCACAACACCCAGTATCCGTCCGTCCCGGGCCATGAAATCGTCGGCCGCATTACCGCGGTGGGCGATCAGGTCACCGCCTTCAAGGTCGGCGACCTGGCTGGTGTCGGCTGCATGGTCGATAGCTGCCGGCATTGCGCCTCCTGCGCCGATGGCGAAGAGCAGTACTGCGAGAACGGCTTCGTCGGTACCTACAACGGTCCGATGTTCGGCGGGGAGAACACCTATGGTGGCTACTCCGATCACATCGTGGTCGACGAGAAGTACACGCTGCACATCCGCCACGATGCCGAACACCTGGCGGCGGTGGCGCCGCTGCTGTGCGCTGGCATCACCACCTATTCGCCGCTGAATCACTGGAAGGTCGGCCCGGGCAAGAAGGTCGGCATCGTCGGCCTGGGCGGCCTTGGCCACATGGGCGTGAAGATCGCCCACGCCATGGGCGCGCATGTCGTGCTGTTCACCACGTCGGCCGGCAAGCGCGAGGATGCGCTGCGTCTGGGCGCGAACGAGGTGGTGGTGTCGAAGAACGCCGACGAGATGGCGGCGCACACCAACAGCTTCGATTTCATCCTCAACACCGTGGCGGCACCGCACGACCTGGATGCGTTCCTGACCCTGCTCAAGCGCGACGGCACCATGACCCTGGTCGGCGCGCCGGCCGAGCCGCACCCGTCGCCGACGGTGTTCAACCTGATCATGAAGCGGCGCCAGCTGGCCGGTTCGCTGATCGGCGGCATCCGTGAGACCCAGGAAATGCTGGATTTCTGCGCCAAGCACGGCATCGTGTCCGACATCGAGACGATCGAGATGGCGCAGATCAACGAGGCCTACGAGCGCATGCTCAAGGGTGACGTGAAGTACCGCTTCGTCATCGACATGGCCAGCCTGGCGCAGACCAAGCAGGCGGCCTGAGCCGACGGCGACCGTGGCGGTCAGCCGCCGCGGTCACGTCATGCGCTATCGTTATCCCATGAAAGCCCGGGCAGCACATGCCCGGGCTTTTCTGTGGCGGTGGCAATTGTCGCGGCCGAATTGCTCTGCGGTTGGGCTTCCGATCGGCATTCGAGGCGCTCGGAAGACGTTCCCACAACCGCGCACCACTGCGTGCGGAAAGCGATCTGCACGAGGTGGTGGCAGCGACGATGCCCGGTGCGCCGCGCGACCGATGGGGGCAGAGACGACAACGGCGCCGAAGCGCCGTTGCCATGAAACTAAGGAAGCCGCCGCCTACTTGCTGGCGGCAGGCTCGGCCGCCGGCAGCGACGTCGGCCGGCCCATCATCTTGTCGCGTGCGGCCTTGAACGGATTGTCCGGATACCAGTTCGGCCAGCTGTCGCCGGCGGCCAGTTCCTTGCCGACGCCGTACACTGCCTGCAGGTCGTCCATCACGCCGTCGAGCTTCCAGGTCGCCGGATCGTATTCGTCGGCCGGCGTGTGATAGCGCTTGGCGTACTCTGCCGCGGCACGGCGCCCGGCTTCGATGCCGCCGTCGACCAGGTCTTCGCCGCCGTCGATGTACAGCGCCGGCACGCCGGCCTTGGCGAAGTTGAAGTGATCGGATCGGAAGTAGAACCCGCTCTGCGGTGCGTCCTCGGAGTGCAGCACGCGGCCTTGCGCGGCGGCGATCGGCTTGAGCATATCTTCCAGTTGCGAGCTGCCGAACCCGTTGACCACCAGGTCCTTGGCACGCCCGGCCACCGGCATCGCATCGAGGTTGATGACGCCGGCGATCTTGTTCAGCGGGAAGGTCGGATGCGCCACGTAGTACTTGGAACCGAGCAGCCCCGACTCCTCCAGCGTCACCGCCAGGAACACCACCGAACGCTCGGGCTTGGGCTGCTGGTGCGCGAACGCCTCGGCGATTTCGAGGATGCCGGCCACGCCGGTGGCGTTGTCGACCGCACCGTTGTAAATGTTGTCGCCGGGCTCGCCCTCGTGCTTGCCCAGGTGATCCCAGTGCGCCATGTACAGCACCGCTTCGTCGGCGCGGCTGCTGCCGGGCAGCACGCCGACCACGTTGCGCGAGGTCTTCTCGGCGATGGTGCTCTTCAGGTCCACCGAGAGCTTGGCCTTCAGCGGGACCGGCTTGAAGCCGCGCTTGCTGGCGTCCTTGTACGCTTGCGCCAGATCCAGGCCGGCATCGGCGAACAACTGCTTGGCCGCCTCGGCGGTGATCCAGCCCTGCACCGGGATGCGCGGCTCCGGATCGTCCTTCGCCGGCAGGTCGTACTGCGCGCCGGACCAGGAGTTCTTGACCACGTCCCAGCCGTAGCTGGCGCCGGGCGTGTCGTGCACGATCAACGCGGCGGCGGCGCCCTTGCGCGCGGCCTCCTCGAACTTGTAGGTCCAGCGCCCGTAGTAGGTCATGCGCTTGCCTTCGAACAGGCTGCCGTCGCCGGTGTGGAAGCCAGGGTCGTTGACGAACATCACCACGGTCTTGCCCTTCCAGTCCTGGCCGGCATAGTCGTTCCACTTCTGCTCCGGCGCGTCCACGCCGTAGCCGACGAAGACCATGTCGCTGCCATCGAGCTTGACCTCGGGCTGGCCGGTGCGCGTGCCCACCACCATGTCGGTGCCGAAGGCGAGCTGTCGCGCAGCGCCGTCGTGGTTGATGGTGAGCGTGGTGCCGGGCGCCGCGGTGGTCTCGGTCATCGCCACGTCCTGGAACCAGCTGTCGCCGTTGCCGGGCTGCAGGCCGATGCGCTGCATCTGATCACGGATGTAGGCGACCGTCTTGTCCTCGCCCGGCGTGCCGGGACCGCGGCCCTCGAAGGCGTCGGAGGACAGCGTCTTGACCAGTTCGGCGAAGTCCGCCGGTGCGATCCCGGTGGAGAACGCGTGCGAGGGCGCCGCAGCGGGCGCGGGCGCCGCGGCCGGTGGCGCGGTGTCGGCGGCCGGGGCGGGCGCTTCGCGTTTGCACGCGGTCAGCGCCGCCGCTGCGGCCAGGCACAGCACGAGCTTGCGGGACATGGGGGCTCCTGGTGGCGAGGGAACCCTGGATTCTATAGGCAAGCCGCGCGCGTCCGGGCGCGCGCGGCACTACGGCACGGCTCAGTTGTTCGGCGCGGTGTCGCCGTCGAACGGCAGCGCGGTGGCGCCGGTGATCGGCCCGGTCTTGGCGCTGCGGTGCACGTACAGGGTCACTTCGCGCTCGAAGCGCAGCGGACCGTCGATCACCGCGCGCGGGCCGACGATGACCCGCGGCTTGCGCGTCGGCTTGAACGACATGCTGAAGCTGGGCTTGTTGATCGAAATGCCGCCACCGACATGCGAATCGTGGCCGACGGTGATGTCGCCGTTGACCGTCTCGATGCCCTTGTCCAACTGCGTGGCGACCAGGCCGATGCTGCCGTTGACGCTTTCGATGCCGCCGCCGACGCGGCCGCCGCGGTCGACGAAGATGCCGCCGTTGACGGTTTCGATGGAACCGGCGACCTGCGCGCGCTCGCCGAGGGTGATGCCGCCGTTGACCGTGGACAAGCCCTTGGTCTGCGCGCCGTCGGCGACCTTGACGCTGCCGTTGACCGTTTCCACGCTGCCCACCTGGGCGCCGGACTGGACGTTGATGCTGCCGTTGACCGTTTCCAGATCGCCGTACTGCTTGCCGGCGTCGGCAGTGATGCTGCCGTTGACCTTGCTGATGCCTTCGCCCGCGAACGCCTGGCCGGCCGTCAGGGCCAGCGCCAGCACAACCGCCAGATGCATGCGTTTCATCCTTCACCTCCCGGGCGCCGACGATGCGGCCGCAATCAATCGTGAGGCGATCACAACACGCTTCGCTACAATCCACACCTGCCTGAAGTCACTGGACCCTCGCTTGCCCGCAGCCGCGCCTGTCCCACCGCATTCCGCCGCGCCCTGCGCGGCCGAGCGGCGTGCGTCCGTGCAATGGCGCGGGCCGTTGCGCAGCCTGCTGGCGGTGGCGTGGCTGCTGACCGCCGGGTTGGCCGCCGCGCAGAATCCGCGCGAGGCCGAGAAGCGCCTGGAGAAGGTGCGCAACGAACTGAAGAGCGTGGCCGAGGAGCGGCGGCAGCTGGAAGGTAAGCGTGGCGACGCCGCGCGCCAGTTGCGCGACGCCGACGAAAAGGTCGCCGCCACCGGTCGCAGCCTGGCGCAGACGCAGCAGGCGCTGCAGCGGCACCAGCAGACCCTGGCCGAGCTCGAGCGCAAGCGCGATGGCCTGCGCAGCGGTTTGACGCGGCAACGCGCCGAACTGGCGCAACTGCTGCGGGCGGCCTATGCCATCGGCGGCAATGCGCCGCTGAAGCTGCTGCTGGCGCAGGACCGCGTGGCCGACGCCAACCGCCTGCTGGCGTACCACCGCTATCTGCAGCGCGAGCGCGCGCAGCGCATCGCCACGCTGACCCACGAGCTGCAGGCGCTGGAACAGGTGCAGCGCGAGGTCGTCGAACAGAAGCAGCAACTGAGCGAAGCCCAGCGCCGCCAGCAGGAACAGGCCCAGGCGCTGCAGCGCGACCGCAAGCAGCGCGCCAGCGTCGTCTCGGAACTGGACCAGCGCTACCAGGACCGCAGCGAACGCGAGAAAGCGCTTGGCCAGGACGCCAAGGCGCTGGAGACGCTGCTTGCCAACCTGCGCGCCGCCGCCGCACGCGCCGAGGCCGAGCGCCGTGCCGCGGCCAGGCGCGAGGCGGCCGAACAGGCGGCGCAGGCCAAGGCCGCGGCGAAGGCCGGGCGTGGCGGCGGCAAGGTGCCGCCCAAGGTGGTCGCCTCCGCGCCGCCGCTGAAGGTCGGTGGCCTCGGCTGGCCGCTGTCGGGCGACCTGATCGCGCGCTACGGCGGCCGGCTGCCCGACGGGCGCACCAGCAGTGGCGTGCTGATCGCCGCACCTGCCGGCAGCACCGTCACCGCGGTCGCCGACGGCACGGTGGTGTTCTCCGACTGGATGACCGGCTACGGCATGATCCTGATCGTGGACCACGGCAACGGCTACATGAGCCTGTACGCGCACAACGACACGCTGCTGCGCGACGCCGGTGCCAAGGTCAAGCGTGGCGATGCGGTGGCCAAGGTCGGCAATTCCGGCGGCCAGGGCCGCCCGGCGCTGTACTTCGAACTGCGCCGCAATGGCCAGCCGGTGGATCCCTCATCCTGGCTGCAGCGTCGCTGAGCCACGCCGGCTGCGGCGCGTTCAACGCGAATTTAGCTCGGCTTCGCGCATAATCCGGACAACCGCGCCGCGCACGGTGCGGGTCTTCCCCAATCGGAGTGCTTCATGCGCGTAGTCCTGTCCGCAGCCCTGTTGCTCGCTCTGGCGCCGCTGCCGTCGATGGCGCAACGCGCCGAGGCGCAGACGCCCACGGCCCCGGCGGCCAGCGCCGACGATCCCGACGCCACCGAATCGGCCAGTGCCAAGGTGCCGCTGGACGAGATTCGTCGCTACGTCGCGGTCTACAACGCGGTGAAGGAAGCCTACGTCGATCCGGTCGACGACAAGAAGCTGATGCAGTCCGCGATCCGCGGCCTGCTGCTGGACCTGGATCCGCACAGCACCTATTTCAGCAAGGAAGACGCCGAGGCCTTCGACGAGCAGACCAGCGGCGCCTACGACGGCATCGGCGTGGAGCTGCTGCAGTTGCCGGACAACACGCTCAAGGTGGTGTCGCCGATCGACGACACGCCCGCCGCGCGCGCCGGCCTGCGCTCGGGCGACATCATCATCGCCATCGACGGCAAGCCGATCAGCGCGGTCAAGGCGATGGAGCCGCTGCGCGGCGAGCCGGGTAGCAAGGTCGTCCTGACCATCGCCCGCGACAAGGTGGCCAAGCCGTTCGACGTGACCCTGACCCGGCAGACCATCCGCGTGGCCAGCGTGCGCAGCCGCATGCTCGAGCCGGGCTATGGCTACATCCGCATCAGCACCTTCCAGGCCGACACCGGCGCCGATTTCCACAAGCAGCTGCAGCAGTTGCAGGCGCAGGCCGGCGGCAAGCTGCGCGGGCTGGTGCTGGACCTGCGCAGCAACCCGGGCGGCCTGCTGACCGCGGCGGTGCAGGTGGCCGACGACGTGCTCGACAAGGGCACCATCGTCAGCACCCGCGGACGCATCTCGGTCAGCGATTCCAAGTTCGACGCCACCCCCGGCGACCTGCTCAACGGCGCGCCGATGGTGGTGCTGGTGGATGCCGGTTCGGCCAGCGCCTCGGAAGTGCTGGCTGGCGCGCTGCGCGACAACAAGCGCGCGCGCATCGTCGGCAGCCGCACCTTCGGCAAGGGCTCGGTGCAGACCGTGCTGCCGCTGGACAACGGCGACTCGGTCAAGCTGACCACGGCGCGTTACTACACGCCGAGCGGCAAGTCGATCCAGGCCAGCGGCATCGTGCCCGACGTGGTGCTGCACCCGGAGGCCAGCGCCGACGATGCCGACAAGCCCGCCGCGATCGCCGACTACAGCGAAGCGACCCTGCCGGGCCACCTGCATGGCGACGACGAGGGCGCCGAGGGCTACACCGCCGGCGACGTGCTGCCGGGCGATGGCCCGATCGCGCAGGCGCTGGCCGAACTGAAGCAGCCTGGCGCCGTGGCGCGGGCGGCTGCGGCGGCACCGGCCGGCAAGGGCAAGGCCAAGCCGGCACACAAGCCGGCGGGCGTCGCGCCGAAGGCGGCCCCGGCGAAGCCGCCGGCGGCGGAGCCGGCAAAGCCCGCGCCTGCCAAGTCGGAGCCTGCAAAGACCGAGTCCGACAAGACCGAACCGGCGCCGGCCTCCGGCTCCTGAGCCGGCGGGCGGCACCGTCGTCACCGCGCGCGGCGTGGCCGCTGCGCGCGGTGGCGGCCAGCTCCTCAGTCGGCGACGCTGAGGACCTCTGGATTGGCCAGCCGCTGCGGCGTGCCGGCGGCGAAGGCCAACACGTTGTCGAAGGCGGCACCGAAATACAGTTCGTAGCTGCTTTGTTCGACATAGCCCAGGTGCGGCGTCGCCAGCACTCGCGGATGCCGCAGCAGCGGATGCTGCGGGTCCAGGATCGGCTCCTGTTCGAACACGTCCAGCGCCGCCTGTCCCGGGCGGCCGGCATCCAGCGCGGCCAGCAGCGCGCCGGGCGCGATGAGTTCGGCACGGCTGGTGTTGACCAGCAGCGCATCCGGTTTCATCCGCAGCAGATCGTCCAATCCGATCTGGTGACGGGTGGCCGCGACCAGGCGGCGATGCAGGCTGAGCACATCGCTCTCGGCGAACAGCGCTTCGCGGCTGGCGGCGACCGCGAAGCCGTCGGCGCGCGCCTGCGCGCAGCTGTCCGCGCTGCCCCACACCTGCACATGCATGCCGAAGGAGCGGCCGTAGGCGGCGACGCGGCGGCCGATCTTGCCGTAGCTCCAGATGCCGAGGGTCAGGCCTTCCAGGCTGCGGCCCAACTGCGCATCGCCGGTGGCCTGCCAGTGCCCGCCCAGCAGCGCATCGCGGTAGGCGGGCAGGCGCCGGCTGGCCGCCATCAGCAGCGCCCAGGTCAGTTCCGCCGGTGCCACCGGCGAGCCGATGCCTTCGGCCACGGCCACGCCGCGCGCGGTGCAGGCGGCCAGGTCGATGTGTTCGCCGATCCGCCCGGTCTGGCTGATCAGGCGCAGCTTCGGCAGTCGCGCCAGCAGGGCGGCGTCGATGTGGGTGCGCTCGCGGATCAGAACCAGCGCCTCGGCCTCGGCGGCATGCCGGACCAGGGTGTCGCGGTCGGGCGCGAGCGCGGTCAGCACCTGCACGCTGTGCGCCTGCAGCCGCGCGAAGCAGGGCAGGTGGCGCACCGCATCCTGATAGTCGTCGGCGATCAGGATGCGCATCGGCTCAGCGTGGCTTGCCGGGCATCGGGAACGGCGTGACCACCTTCTCGCCGGTGGCCGCGTCGCGGATCGCCGACGGCCCCTTCTTCTCCACCTCTTCGATGCGCACGATGCTCTGCATCGGCAGGTGCAGCGTCTTGGTGGCGCCGAACTCCTCGCGCAGGCGTTCCTCGGTGGGATCGATCACCAGCCCATCGTGCACGTCGAACACCAGCGTGCCGATCTCGGTGAAGCCCCACAGATGGCTGCTGCCCACGTGCTGGCAGTACAGCTCGTAGACCTTGCCGTGGTTGAGGAAGGTCACTTTGTACAGGTGCTTGAACATGCCCGCAGTATACGGGCGCCGTTGCCGCAGGCGGCTCAGAAACCCTTGCGCTTGCGCAGCCGTCGCGCGATCGCCGCGCGCACGTACAGCCCGTAGACCATGCCGAAGGCGAAGCCGGCTAGGTGCGCCGACCACGCCACCATGCCGAAGGCCGGGCCGATGTAGGCGAACACCACCTGCAGCGCCGCCCAGGTGCCGATCAGCAGCGAGGCCGGGGCGCGCACGAATTCCAGGAACAGCCCCAGCGGCAGCACCACGCCGAGCTTGGCCCGCGGGAACAGCGCCAGGTAGGTGCCGATCAGCGCCGACACCGCGCCGCTGGCGCCGATGATGACCCGGTCCGGGGTGCCGATCGCGAACACCGCGGCCAGGTTGGAGATCGCCCCGCCGCCCAGGAACAGCAGCAGGAACCGCCACGGTCCCAGCACGCGCTCGGCGGGCAGGCCGAAGATCAGCAGGAACACCAGGTTGCCGAGCAGGTGTGACCAGTCGGCGTGCAGGAACAGCGCGGTGAACAGGCGCAGCACGCTGCCGTCCTGCACCGTCGCCAGCCAGTCGCGCGGGCTGCCGACCCCGGCCGAGAGCGCGCCCCAGTCCAGCCACAGGGTCGCGCGCGCTTCGTCGGGACGGCTGATCGACCACAGGAAGGCCAGCCACATCGCCGCGAACAGCAGCGGCGTGGCCCAGCGCAGCGTGGTGCGTTCGCGGGAAGGGATGGAAACGAACATGCGAGGGAAGGGGGGAACCGGAGACCGCCAGGGACGCAAAGATAAGGGCTTCATTCGGCTGAACGCACGCCGACTCCACACGAACCTGAACGCATCATGTCGTTATTGTTTAGTTAACGGTGCGGGGTATACTCGCATACGGCGTCGTATGTCGGGAGGGGACTCCGGCGCGCATTCCTGGGCCTTCACGGTTCGGGTTTGCGCAGGCGCGAACACAGACACTTCGTCTTCCGGAGAAAAACTAGCCATGCAAAACGCAACCCAGTTCGTCCGTTTCACCGCTCTGGCCGTCGGCATCGTCGGCGCGCTGGCCATGGGCCAGGCGCACGGCGCCGCGTTCCAGCTCAAGGAGAACAGCGCCAAGGGCCTGGGCCGCGCGTTCGCCGGCTCCGGCAGCGCCCCCGGCGATGCCTCGATCATCGCCGTGAACCCGGCCGGCATGCGCCAGCTCGACGGCAAGGTGTTCCAGGCCGACGTCAGCGCCATCCAGTTCTCGGCCAAGTACCAGGGCGACGGCGGCACCTACGCCACCGGCGCGCCGATCTCCGGCGGCCGCGGCGGCGACGCCGGCATGATCGCCCCGGTCCCGGCGGTGTACTTCCACATGCCGTTCGGCGAAAACAACAACATGCACTTCGGCACCTCGCTGACCGTGCCGTTCGGCTTCAAGACCGAATACGACCGCGACTGGGTGGGCCGCTACAACGGCGTCAAGACCGAGCTGCAGGCGATCGACCTGAACTTCGCCTTCTCCTACGACGTCAACCCGTACGTGTCGTTCGGCGCGTCGGTGTTCGCCGAGCGCCTGGACATCGACCTGACCAACGCCATCGACTTCGGTACCATCCTGGCTTCGCGCCGCGTGCCGGGCTTCGCGCCGGGCAGCGCCGATGGTTTCTCGCGCATCAAGGGCGACAACACCGAGGTCGGCTTCACCCTGGGCGGCCTGTTCAGCATCGACGAGAACACCCACATCGGCTTCAGCTACCGGTCGCAGGTCGAGCACAAGATCACCGACGGCGATGCCAACTTCACCGTGCCGGGCAATGCCGCCACCGTGCTGGCCTTCGCCGCGCCGGGCACCTTCGTCGACACCAAGGGCCGCGCCACGGTCAAGCTGCCGGCCAGCGCCACCGCCAGCTTCACCCACAACATCAACGAGCAGTGGACGGTGATGGCCGACGTCACCCGCACCGCCTGGAGCAAGTTCGACAAGGTCACCGTCGACTTCGCCTCCAACCAGCCCGACAGCGTGCTGGACTTCTCGTACCGCGACACCACCTTCGTGTCGCTGGGTGCCGACTACCGCATGAGCGATACGCTGACCCTGCGTGGCGGCCTGGCCTACGACCAGACCCCGACCACCGACCAGCACCGCGACGTGCGCGTGCCGGACGCGAGCCGCAAGTGGGTCTCGCTGGGTCTGACCTGGAAGCCGTCCGAGCAGGCCGAGTACAGCTTCGGCTATACCCACCTGTTCACCAACGATCCGAGCATCGCCACCACCACCGCCACCGGCAACACCCTGGTCGGCGACTACGACGTGAGCGGCAACGTGCTGGCGGCCTCGGTCAACTACAAGTTCTGATCGCAGGCGCTTCGCGGTTCACGAAAAAGCCCCGCCTCGGCGGGGCTTTTTTTGTGCCTGTCCGTAAGCGTGCGCTGCGCGCTGCGGCAGGCGGCGACCGGCGCAGGTTCCGGGCGGAACGCTGCGCCGAGCGGGGCGGTCAGTCGCCCAGGGTCAGCAGCGAGGCGTTGCCGCCGGCGGCGGTGGTGTTGACCGTCACCACCTTCTCGGTGGCGAAGCGCAGCAGGTAGTGCGGGCCGCCGGCCTTGGGGCCGGTGCCGGACAGGCCCTGGCCGCCGAACGGCTGCACGCCGACCACCGCGCCGATCTGGTTGCGGTTGACGTAGACGTTGCCCACCGCCACGCGCGAGGCGATGCGCTCGATGGTCTCGTCGATGCGCGAATGCACGCCCAGGGTCAGGCCGTAGCCGGTGGCGTTGATCTGGTCGATCACCGCATCGAGCTGGTCGGCCTTCCAGCGGATCACGTGCAGCACCGGGCCGAAGATCTCGCGCTGCAGCTGCGCCAGCGACTGCAGCTCGTAGGCGCGCGGGGCGAAGAAGCTGCCGTGCGCGGTGGCATCGTCGGTGGCGGCCACGGCGATGGCGCGCGCTTCGCGGTCCATGCGCGCGGCGTGGTCGGTGAGGAGTTGCAGCGCGTCGGCATCGATCACCGGGCCGACGTCGGTGGACAGCAAGCCGGGGTCGCCGACCTTCAGTTCGGCCATGGCGCCGGCGAGCATGGTCATCACCTTGTCGGCGATGTCGTCCTGCACGAACAGCACGCGCGCGGCCGAGCAGCGCTGGCCGGCGGAGATGAAGGCGCTGGAGATCGCGTCCTTGACCACCGCTTCCGGCAGCGACGAGGAATCGGCGATGAAGGCGTTCTGGCCGCCGGTTTCGGCGATCAGCACGCCGATGGCGGCATCGCGCGCGGCCAGTGCGCGGTTGATCGAACGCGCGGTCTCGGTGGAACCGGTGAAGGCGACGCCGGCCACGCGCGCATCGCGGGTCAGCGCGGCGCCGACGGTGGCGCCGTCGCCGGGCAGGAACTGCACCACCGCCTCCGGCACGCCGGCTTCGTGCAGCAGCTTCACCGCGGCATGGCCGACCAGGTTGGTCTGCTCGGCCGGCTTGGCGATGACGCTGTTGCCGGCGGCCAGCGCCGCGGCGACCTGGCCGAGGAAGATCGCCAGCGGGAAGTTCCACGGGCTGATGCAGACGAACACGCCACGGCCGTGCAGCTGCAGTTCGTTGGATTCGCCGGTCGGCCCGGGCAGGCGCTCGGGCGCGCCGAACTGCGCACGCGCCTGGCCGGCGTAGTAGCGCAGGAAATCCACCGCTTCGCGCACTTCGGCGACGCCGTCGGGCAGGGTCTTGCCGGCTTCCTTGACGCACAGCGCCATGAACTCGGGCATGCGCGCTTCCAGCAGGTCGGCGGCGTGTTCGAGGATGGTGGCGCGGCTGGCGGCCGGGGTGCGGTTCCAGGCCGGGTAGGCGGCTGCGGCATTGCTCAGCGCTTTCTCCACGGTGGCGGCATCGGCCGGCTTCCAGTGGCCGATGACCTGGCGGCGGTCGGCCGGGTTGGCGACCGGCAGCGCGTCGCCGGCGATCACCGCGCCGGGCACCAGCGATGCGGCCTGCCAGGGCTTGAGCGCGGTGTTGAGCTGGTCGGCCAGCGCGCGCAGATCGTTGTCGTTGGCGAGGTTGGCGCCCATGGAGTTCTTCCTGTTGTGGTTCTGGCTGCGCAGCAGATCGACCGGCAGCGGAATCTTCGGATGCGGGATGGAGGCGAACGCGGACACGGCCTCGACCGGGTCGCGGATCAGGTCTTCGATGGCCACGTCTTCGTCGGTGATGCGGTTGACGAAGCTGGAGTTGGCGCCGTTCTCCAGCAGGCGCCGCACCAGGTACGGCAGCAGGTCCTCGTGCGAGCCCACCGGCGCGTACACGCGGCAGGGCACGCCGAGGCGGTCGGCGGGGATCACCTCGGCGTATAGGTCGTCGCCCATGCCGTGCAGTTTCTGGTGCTCGTAGTCGCGGCCGCCGGCGATGGCGCGCACCGCGGCGATGGTCTGCGCGTTGTGGGTGGCGAACATCGGATACAGCGCGTCGCTGTGCGCGAACAGGCGCTTGGCGCAGGCCAGGTAGGACACGTCGGTGTTCTGCTTGCGGGTGAACACCGGGTAGCCCGGGTGACCCTCGACCTGCGCGCGCTTGATCTCCGCGTCCCAGTAGGCGCCCTTGACCAGGCGCACCGGGATGCGGCGGCCGACACGGCGCGCCAGGTCGGCGAGGAAATCGATCGTGTACGGGGTGCGCTTCTGGTACGCCTGCACCGCCAGGCCGTAGCCCTCCCAGCCGTCCAGCGAGGGATCGGAGAAGGTGGCCTCGATGATGTCCAGCGACAGTTCCAGGCGGTCGGCCTCTTCGGCGTCGACCGTGTAGCCGATGCCGTAGGACTTGGCCAGTTGCGCCAGCTCCAGTACGCCCGGCACCAGCTCGGCCATCACCCGCGCGCGCTTGGCGTGCTCGTAGCGCGGGTACAGCGCCGAGAGCTTGATCGAGATGCTGGGCGCGGCGAACACCGCGTCCTTGCCGCCCTGCGGGCGCTGCGCGGCGAAATGCCTGCCGATGGCGTGGATCGCCTGGCGGTAGGCATCGAGATAGCGCTGCGCGTCCTTCATGGTCAGCGCGCCTTCGCCGAGCATGTCGAACGAGTAGCGGTAGTGGGCGTTGTCGCCCTTCTTCGAGCGGGTCAGCGCCTCGCCGATGGTCCGGCCCATCACGAACTGGTGGCCCATGATCTTCATCGCCTGGCGCACCGCCAGGCGGATCACCGGCTCGCCGACGCGGCCGATCAGGCGCTTGAACGCGCCGGACACGTCGGCGCGGGTGAGGTCGTTGATCTGCACCAGCTTGCCGGTGAGCATCAGGCCCCAGGTCGAGGCATTGACGAGGATCGAGTCGCTCTCGCCCATGTGCTTCTTCCAGTCCGCATCGCCGAGCTTGTCGCGGATCAGCTTGTCGGCGGTGTCCTGGTCGGGGATGCGCAGCAGCGCTTCGGCCACGCACATCAGCAGCACGCCCTCCTCGCTGCCGAGGTCGTATTGGCGCATGAAGGCTTCGATCGCGCCCTGGTCCTGGGCGCGGGCGCGCACCCGGGTGACCAGGTCGGCGGCCAGCGCTTGCACCTTGGCCTGGTCGGCCGCGGGCAGGCGCGCCTGCTCGAGCAGTTCGCGCACGTGTTCGGCTTCGTCCTTGAGCCAGGCGGCGGTGATCGCCGCGCGCAGGGCCTGCGGTGCGGGCGGGAGTTCGGGGGACAGCAAGGGCGAAGGAGACGCGGACGGCATCGCCGGAACAGAGCCGGCGCCAGGCAGAGCGTTCATGCGGGAAAGGCCAGGGACAGAGCCCACCATTTTATGTCAGCGCCTGCACGCGCAGGGCGTCGCCGGCATCGCCGCGACGCGCTCGGTGGCGCCCAGGCTGAACACGAATCTGGTTGCGCTGCAGCATTTTTTATGGTGAACGCGCGCTTGCCGCCGCGCAGGCCGGGGGCTACCATCCAGGCGTGCTCGCGGCTCGGGCGCGAGCGGTTCGGAAGCGCGGTTCGACATGATCGAAATGTTTCCGTTTTCTCCGGAGGGGTCGGGTACGCAGCTGCGGCTGCGACCGCCGCGGGCGTTGAATGCCCGGCAATTCGTGCTGTTGTTCCTCGCACTGGCCGGGGCGATGTGGGTCGTGGCCGGGCTGGGGTGGCTCGCCGGCAATGTGTTCGCGCCTGCGTTCGCCCTGTTGCACAGCATCGTGGTGGGGCTCGCGCTGCATTGGTGTTGGCGCGGCGGCGAGCGCGAAGAGGATATCCGGGTGGGTCCGGCCTGCGTGGAAGTGACCCGTCCGAATGCAGGAACGCCGGCGTTCCGCGCCCATCCGCATTGGGTGCGGTTGCGGATCGAAGGCGACGACAGGGTGGTGCTGGCATCCAGCGGCAAGCAGGTCCGGGTCGGCGAATTCCTCGGCCCCGACGAACGCCGGCAACTGGCGCAGACCCTGGAAGGCTTGCTCGCGGCCGTGACCGGCCGCAACCGATGACGCTCCAAGGGGTCTAGGCAATGAAGCAACGCGGCGGGTGGGTGCAACAGGCGGTCAGGGGCGGGATGGCGTTGGCGGCGGCGATGGCCGCACCGCTGGCGTGGGCGCAGTCGGCCGATCCCAAGCCGTGGCAGCTCAACATGGGCAGGGGCGTCACCCAGAGCGCGCGCAACGCGTACGACGCGCACATGGTCGCGTTGTGGGTCTGCGTGGTCATCGGCGTGCTGGTGTTCGGCGCGATGGCCTATGCGATCTTCAAGTTCCGCAAGTCCAAGGGCGCGGTGCCGGCGCAGTTCAGCCACAACACCAAGGCCGAGATCGTGTGGACGGTGATCCCGGTGCTGATCCTGATCGTGATGGCCTGGCCGGCCACCGCCAAGCTGATCGCGATGTACGACACCCGCGATGCCGAGATGACGGTGAAGGTCACCGGTTACCAGTGGATGTGGCGCTACGAATACCTGGGCGAGAACGTGTCGTTCACCAGCCGCCTGGCGCGCAGTTCCGATCGCCTGCGGCAGAGCCATGCGGTGCCCACGCTCGAGCACGACCCGCACTACCTGCTGGACGTGGACAACCGGCTGGTGCTGCCGGTGAACACCAAGGTGCGCTTCGTCATCACCGCCGACGACGTCATCCACGCTTGGTGGGTGCCGGCGTTGGGCTGGAAGCAGGACGCCATCCCCGGGATCATCAACGAGGCCTGGACCAGCATCGACACGCCCGGGGTGTACCGCGGCCAGTGCGCCGAACTGTGCGGCAAGGACCACGGCTTCATGCCGATCGTGGTCGAGGCGGTGAGCAAGCAGGACTTCCAGAAGTGGCTGGCATCGCGCAAGCCGGCGCCCGCCGCCGCGCCTGCGCCGGCCACGCCGGCAGCGGCCCCGGCTGCTGCGCCGGCCACCGCCGAACCCGCTGCCGCGCCCGCCGACGCCCAGGCGCCGGCAGCGCCGCCGCAGGCGCGGCTGTCGCGTCCTCGTTCCGACTCGCACCTGATCGTGCAAGCCGCCTGATCTCCAGCATTCCTTTTCTGAGGTAGCCGCCATGGCCCATTCGGCAGTCGATCACCACGACGAGCACGGGCATCAGCAGAGCTTCGTCGAGCGTTGGTTCTTCTCGACCAACCACAAGGACATCGGCACGCTGTACCTGCTCTTCAGCTTCACCATGTTCGTCATCGGTGCGGCGATGAGCGTGGTGATCCGCGCCGAACTGGCGCAGCCGGGCCTGCAGTTCGTCAAGCCCGAGTTCTTCAACCAGATGACCACCGTGCATGCGCTGGTGATGATCTTCGGCGGGGTGATGCCGGCCTTCGTCGGCCTGGCCAACTGGATGATCCCGCTGCAGATCGGCGCGCCGGACATGGCGCTGCCGCGCATGAACAACTGGTCGTTCTGGCTGCTGCCGGTGGCCTTCACCCTGCTGCTGCTGACCCTGTTCCTGCCCGGCGGCGCGCCGGCCGGCGGCTGGACGATGTATCCGCCGCTGATGCTGCAAGGCGGTTACAACGTCGCATTCTCGGTGTTCGCCATCCACGTCGCCGGCATCAGCTCGATCATGGGCGCGATCAACATCATCGCCACCGTGCTCAACATGCGCGCGCCGGGCATCGACCTGCTGAAGATGCCGATCTTCTGCTGGGCCTGGCTGATCACCGCGTTCCTGCTGATCGCGGTGATGCCGGTGCTGGCCGGCGCGGTGACCATGCTGCTCACCGACAAGTTCTTCGGCACCTCGTTCTTCAACGCCGCCGGCGGCGGCGACCCGGTGATGTACCAGCACATCTTCTGGTTCTTCGGGCACCCCGAGGTCTACATCATGATCCTGCCGGCGTTCGGCGTGATCAGCGAAATCATCCCGACCTTCAGCCGCAAGCCGCTGTTCGGCTACCAGGCGATGGTCTACGCGATCGCGGCGATCGCGTTCCTGAGCTTCATCGTCTGGGCGCACCACATGTTCACCGTGGGCATGCCGTTGGGCGGCGAGATCTACTTCATGTTCGCCACCATGCTGATCTCCATCCCCACCGGGGTGAAGGTGTTCAACTGGGTCAGCACCATGTGGCAGGGCTCGATGACCTTCGAGTCGCCGATGCTGTGGTCCATCGCCTTCGTCATCCTGTTCACCATCGGCGGTTTCTCCGGGCTGATGCTGGCGATCGTGCCGGCCGACTTCCAGTACCACGACACCTACTTCGTGGTCGCGCACTTCCACTACGTGCTGGTCACCGGTGCGGTGTTCGCGCTGATCGCGGCGGTGTACTACTGGTGGCCGAAGTGGACCGGGCGCATGTACAACGAGACCTGGGCCAAGTTCCACTTCTGGTGGACGATGCTGTTCGTCAACCTGCTGTTCTTCCCGCAGCACTTCCTTGGCCTGGCCGGCATGCCGCGGCGCATCCCCGACTACAACGTGGTGTTCGCCGACTGGAACCTGGTCAGCTCGATCGGCGCGTTCGGCATGTTCGTCACCCCGTTCCTGATGGCCGGCATCCTGCTGGCGTCGCTGCGCAACGGCGCGCGCGCCGAAGCGCGCTCGTGGGAAGGCGCGCGCGGCCTGGAGTGGACGGTGCCGTCGCCGGCGCCGGCGCACACCTTCACCCTGCCGCCGGTGATCAAGCCCGGCGACCTGGCCCACGACGACATCAGCCACTGATGACCGCGCAACCGCCGCTCGACGACCTGGTCCTGCGCCGCAAGCGTGCGGCGCGCACCGCGCTGGTGGTCGGCGCGGTGGCGCTGGCGATCTATGTCGGCTTCATCCTCTCCGGGGTGCTGGGCCGATGAACGCGCCGGCGCCGCAGGTGCACAGCAGTGCCGGGCTGTTCAAGCTGGTCGGCGTGGCGCTGGCGGTGTTTCTGCTGACGTTTTCGCTGGTGCCGCTGTACCGCATCGCCTGCGAGAAGGTGTTCGGCGTGCGCCTGGAGCGCGGCCCCGGCGAAGGCCCGCAGGCCGGCAAGTCGCTGGCCGGCAAGCGCACGGTCACGGTGCAGTTCGATGGTGGGGTGAATTCCAAGCTGCCGTGGTCGTTCCGTCCCGAGCAACTGACCATGCAGGTGGTGCCGGGCGAGCTCAATGAGGCGCTGTACTACGCGCACAACGACGGTGCGCATGCCATCGTCGGCAGCGCGGTGCCGTCGGTGGCGCCGGCGCGCGCTTCGGGCTACTTCACCAAGACCGAGTGCTTCTGCTTCACCGCGCAGACCCTGCAGGCCGGCGAGAAACGCGACATGCCGGTGCGCTTCATCGTCGATCCCAACCTGCCCAGCGACATCAGCACCATCACCCTGTCCTACACCTTCTACAAGAACGATGCGCTGAGCGCGGAACTGGGATCGCCGAAACTGGCCGGTTCCGCGCGCGCGGCTCCCTGACCCGACCGGAATGCCTGCCATGGCCCAGCCCAGCACCGACGCCACCGCCAACGCCTACTACGTGCCCAGCCAGAGCCGCTGGCCGTTCATCGGCTCGATCGCGATGTTCGTGACCATGATCGGCGTGGCCAGTTGGCTCAACGACGCGTCCTGGGGCAAGTGGACCTTCTTCACCGGCATCGCGATGCTGGTGGCGACGCTGTTCATGTGGTTCGGCGACGTGATCCGCGAGTCGATCGCCGGGCACTACAACCGGCAGGTCGACGTGTCGTTCCGCATGGGCATGGTGTGGTTCATCTTTTCCGAGGTGATGTTCTTCGGCGCCTTCTTCGGCGCGCTGTTCTACACCCGCACCTTCATCCTGCCGTGGCTGGGCGGCGAGGGCGACGGGGTGATGACCAATGCGCTGCTGTGGGACGGTTACTCCGCCGCCTGGCCGACCAACGGCCCGGGCGGCATCGGCGGCCAGTTCCAGACCATTCCGGCCTGGGGCCTGCCGCTGATCAACACGCTGATCCTGCTCAGCTCCGGCGTGACCCTGACCATCGCCCACCATGCGCTCAAGGCCGGCCAGCGCACCCGGCTGATGGTGTTCCAGGCGCTGACCGTGGCGCTGGGCTGCACCTTCCTGTACTTCCAGGCCGAGGAGTACATGCACGCCTACAAGGAGCTCAACCTGACCCTGGGCTCGGGCATCTACGGCTCCACGTTCTTCATGCTCACCGGCTTCCACGGCGCGCACGTGCTGCTGGGCACGATCATGCTGCTGGTGATGCTGCTGCGGATCAGCCGCGGCCACTTCAGCCGCGACAACCACTTTGCCTTCGAAGCGGCAGCGTGGTACTGGCATTTCGTCGACGTGGTGTGGCTGGCGCTGTTCCTGTTCGTCTATGTGCTTTGAGGGCGGGGATTGGGGAGTTGGGATTGGGGATTGGTTGGTTTCCGCGCGTGCCGGCGTCCCGGCTGCGGTGTGTTGTAGGAGCGGCTTCAGCCGCGATGCGTTACCGGTAAGGCGTCGCGGCTGAAGCCGCTCCTACGGGGAATCCATCTCGTAGGCGCTTTGACTGGATCGCTCACGTGCAAAGTGCTCGTGCGGACGGCATGCTCCCGAATCCCGAATCCCGAATCCCGAAAGCAACGTCTACCGCCCGAGCCCGTGGGGCTTGATCACTCCGGTATAGATGCCCAGGATCACCAGCAGGATCAGGCACACCGATAGGCCGATGCGCCAGGTCAATGCGTTCACCGTGCGCTTGCTCTGGCCGCGGTCCACCAACAGGTAGTACAGGCCGGCGCCCAGGTTCCACAGGATGAGCAGCAGGAACGCGACGATCAGCAAGGTCTTCAGCGAGTCGTTCATGGGCGTCTCGGCGCATGGTGTGTCCGCATTATGACCCTCGTCGCTGCCTCGCGCGTGGGCGCGCGCCGGCGCATGCCGCTGTGGCTGGGCTGGAGCGTCGCGCTGGTGGTGGCGCTGTGCTTTTGCATGCTCGGCCGTTGGCAACTGCAACGCATGCACGAGAAGCAGGCGCTGCTGGCGCAGGCGGCGCATGTGCGCGATCGTCCGCAGACGCTGGCCGATGCGCTGCGTGCGATGCCGTCGGGACAACTGCACTGGGTGCATGGCGCTGGCCGCTTCCTGCCCGGGCAGATCCTGCTCGACAACCAGCTGCGGCAGGGCCGCAGCGGGGTGAAGGTATACCAGCCGTTCCTGGCCGACGGCGCGGCGGCGCCGCTGCTGGTGGAACTGGGCTGGTTGCCGCTGCCGGCCGACCGCGCGCTGCCGGAGCCGGCACCGTTGCAGGGCCGCTACACGCTGGTCGGCCTGCTCGGGCCGCCACCGTCGCATGGATTGACCCTGGGCCCGGCGCTGGTCGCGGCGCCGTCGCCGCAGCGCTGGCTGGCGATGCGCATCGAGCCGGCGGCGATCGGCGAGGCGCTCGGCCGCCGCGACATTTTGTCGCAGGTCCTGCGCCTGGATCCGGCCCTGCCGCTGGGCTATCCGCGCGACCTGGACCTGCTGCCGAACACGCTGCCGCCCGAGCGCCACTTGGGTTATGCGGTGCAGTGGTTCGGCCTGGCGCTGGCGGTGCTGGTCACTGCGGCGCTGCTCAGCTGGCGCGCGCGCAGGGGGCGGGGCGGGCGCTGAGCGCGCGCGCATGAGAAAATCCCCGGCATGAATGCTCCCACCCCGGCCCCGCGCCCGGCGGCCGCACGCGGCCGTTGGCCGCTGATCGTGTTGTTCGTCCTGTTCTTCGGCTCGATGCTGGTCGCCGGCGCGTTGCGCTTTTCCGGCTGGCAACCGGCCGCCAGCCGCAACCACGGCGAACTGCTGCAGCCGCCGGCCGATCTGCGTGCGCTGCAGCCGCGGCTGGCCGATGGCCGCGTCTACGCCTGGGAGCCGCAGCGGCGGCTGTGGCGCATCGCGCTGGCGCCGCCGGCCGATTGCGGCGATGCCTGCGAGGCGCTGGCGCGCGACCTGGACAAGGTCTGGCAGCTGTTCGGCCACGACGCCGACCACGTGCAGATCCTGTGGATCGGCACGCCGCCGGCCACCGCGCGGGCCTTGCCGGAGGTGCAGGCGCTGCGCCCGGACCCGGCGCTGCTGGCGGCGCTGCCGCGGGTGCGCGATGCGGCCGGCGTGCCGGTCTACGTCATCGATCCGAACGGTTTCGTGGTGCTGCGCTATGCCCCCGGGTTCGACCCGGCCGGGCTGCGTGCGGACCTGGCGAAGCTGCTGAAACTCCTGTGAGCCGCTCCCTATGACCCTGTTCGCGCGCCCGGCGCTGTTCCGGCATTTCCACCGCATGGCCTGGCTGGCGGCGCTGTTCACCGCCAGCACCATCATGTTCGGCTCGTTCGTGCGCCTGTCCGATGCCGGCATGAGCTGCCCGGACTGGCCGACCTGCTACGGCCGCATCACCTGGCCGCAGACCAGTGCCGAAGCCGACACCCACGCCGCCAGCAAGATCCGGCCGCTGGAGACGCACAAGGCCTGGCGCGAGCAGATCCACCGCTTCCTGGCCGGTGCGCTGGGCGTGGAGGTGCTGGTGCTGTCGCTGCTGGCGGCGCGCCGCCGCCGCCTCGGCATCGCCCAGATCGTCACGGCGGCGGCGCTGGTGGCGCTGTCGATCCCGTTGTACATATCCGGCTGGCCGGGGCTGGCGATGCTGCTGGCGGTCGGTGGCGAGGCGATCCTGCTGCTGGCGGCGCTGCGCTGGTCCAACGACGACCTGGCCCGCGCGGCGGTGCTGACCCTGTCGGTGGTGATCTTCCAAGCCCTGCTGGGCATGTGGACGGTGACCCTGCTGCTCAAGCCGATCGTGGTGATGGGGCACCTGCTGGGCGGCCTGCTGATGTTCTCGCTGCTGGTGTGGATGGCTTGGCGCGCCACCCACCTGCCGATCACCCTGGCCGATGCGCCACGCCTGAAATGGCTGCTGCGCCTGGGCGTGGCGGTGCTGGTGCTGCAGATCGCCCTGGGCGGCTGGGTCAGCGCCAACTATGCGGCGCTGGCCTGCGGCGGCGGCAGCTGGTCGGCCGACAACTTCCCGCGCTGCGTCAGCCAGTGGTGGCCGCCGCACGATTTCCGCGAGGGCTTCACCCTGTGGCGCGGTATCGGCGTGGATTACGAAGGCGGCGTGCTCGACGGCGCGGCGCGGATCGCCATCCAGATGGCGCACCGGATGATGGCGATGGTGGTGGCGGCCTACCTGCTGTGGCTGAGCTGGCGCCTGAGCCGCACGCCGGGCATGCGCGGCTGGGCGGCGGCGCTGGCGCTGCTGCTGGTCGCGCAGGTGTGCCTGGGCATCCTCAACGTCAAGCTGGCGCTGCCCTTGCCGGTGGCGGTGCTGCACAACGCCGGCGCGGTGGCGCTGCTGTTCGTGCTGGTGTCGTTGCTGGCGCGCTTGCGGGCGCCGCAATGAGCGCGCACCGCGTCCACTGGCGCGACTACTGGGACCTGACCAAGCCCAAGGTGGTGGCGCTGATCGTGTTCACCGCCCTGGTCGGCATGTGCCTGGCGATCCCGGGCGTGCCGACCTGGGCGCAGGTGCGCACCGGCCTGCTCGGCTTCTTCGGCATCTGGCTGGCGGCCTCGGCGGCGGCGGCGATCAACCAGTTGCTGGACGCGCGCATCGACGCGCAGATGGCACGCACCTCCTGGCGCCCGCTGGTGGTGGGCAAGGTGCTGCCGTGGCAGGTGCTGCTGTTCGCGGCGCTGCTGACCGCGCTGTCGATGACCGTGCTGGTGGTGTGGGTCAACTGGATCACCGCGGTGCTGACCTTCGCCTCGCTGATCGGCTATGCGGTGATCTACACGGTGTTCCTCAAGCGCACCACGCCGCAGAACATCGTCATCGGCGGCCTGGCCGGCGCGGCGCCGCCGCTGCTGGGCTGGGCCGCGATCACCGGCATGCAGGGGCAGTGGGACTGGGCCTATGCCTCGCTGCTGGTGCTGATCATCTTCGTGTGGACGCCGCCGCATTTCTGGGCGCTGGCGATCTTCCGCCGCGCCGACTACGCCAAGGCCTCGATCCCGATGCTGCCGGTCACCCACGGCGTGGCGCATACCCGCCGGCAGATCCTGGTGTACACGGTGCTGCTGGTGGTGGTGACGCTGCTGCCGGTGGCGGTGGGCATGAGCGGGGTGTTCTACCTCGGCGGCACCCTGGTGCTGGACGCGGTGTTCCTCTGGTACGCCTGGCGCATGCTCGACCCGCCCGACGAGATGTTCTCGATGCGCATGTTCGGCTACTCCATCGTGTACTTGATGGCGCTGTTCGCGTTCCTGCTGATCGACCACTGGATTTCCTGAACAGCTCGTTCATTTTTCCGCTCAAGTGTTGCCGGCTGCGGTCGTTACCGAGCGAACGACCAAAATCGGCAAAGCCGCGGAGACGTTCATGTGGGGCAAGAGCAAGCAAGACGCGGCGAAGCTGCAGGCACTGACCGAGCGCCTGCGTGAGGCCGAGGCCGAGCGCGACCGCGCGCGTGCGCAGGCCGACAGCGCCCTCGCCAATCTGGACGAGATGCGCGTCCGTTTCGACCTGGTCACCAAGGCAACCACCGACGGCCTGTGGGAGATGAGCGTGATCGCCGGCGATCCGATCAACCCCGCCAATGAATTCTGGTGGTCCTCGCAGTTCCGCGCGATGCTGGGCTTCTCGTCCGAGCTGGACTTCCCCAACGTGCTCGACAGTTGGGCCTCGCGCCTGCACCCGGAGGACAAGCAGGCCACGCTGGACGCGTTCGCCGCGCACCTGGGCGACCGCAGCGGCCAGACCCCGTACGACGTGGACTACCGCCTGCAGCTGAAGAACGGCCAGTACCGCTGGTTCCGCGCGATCGGCACCACGCAGCGCGATGCCCAGGGCACCCCCTTGCGCGTGGCCGGCGCGCTCACCGACATCACCGAGCGGCGCGAACGCGAGGCGTTCCTGGACATCGTGCTGACGCGCTTCGAGCTGGGCCAGGACATGCTCAACGACGGCCTGTGGGACATGAGCGTGATCGCCGGCGACCCGATCAATCCGTCCAACGAGTTCTGGTGGTCGCCGCAGTTCCGCTCGCTGCTGGGCTTCGCCTCCGAGGCCGAGTTCCCCAACGTGCTCGACAGCTGGTCCTCGCGCCTGCACCCGGAGGACGCGCAGTTCGCGCTCAACGCATTCGCCGCGCACCTCAACGACCGTACCGGCCGCACCGGCTTCGACATCGAATACCGCCTGCAGCTGAAGAACGGCGAGTACCGCTGGTTCCGCGCGCGCGGTCTGACCAAGCGCGCCGCCGACGGCACCCCGCTGCGCGCGGTCGGCGCCCTGCTGGACATCCATGCCGCGCGCCAGCTCGGCGAGGCCGCGCACACCCTGCAGACCGCCGCCGCGGAAATGGTCGACGACAACAGCGACCTGGCCCGGCGCACCGAGCAGCAGGCGGCGGCGCTGGAAGAGGCGGCCAGCTCGATGGAAGAGATCACCGGCACCGTGCAGCGCAACGTCGAACACGTCGGCCACGCCAACCGCCTGGTGGACGGCGCCAGCGACGTCGCCCAGCGCGGTGGCGAGGTGGTGCGCGACGTGGTGCAGACCATGGCCGGCATCGAGAGCGCCTCGCGCAAGATCGCCGACATCATCAGCGTGATCGACGGTATCGCCTTCCAGACCAACATCCTGGCCCTGAACGCGGCGGTGGAAGCCGCGCGTGCCGGCGAGCAGGGCCGCGGCTTCGCCGTGGTCGCCACCGAAGTGCGCAGCCTGGCCCAGCGCTGCGCCGACGCGGCCAAGGAAGTGCGTGGCCTGATCGCCGGTTCCAGCGAGCAGGTCGATCGCGGCTCGGCGCTGGTCGCGCGCGCCGGCGCCACCATGGAAGAACTGCTCGGCTCGGTGCGCGAAGTGCAGCGCATCATGACCGACATCGCCGGCGCCAGCCGCGAGCAGAGCGCCGGCATTGGCCAGGTCAACCAGATCGTGGTGCAGATGGACACCGCCACGCAGCAGAACGCGGCGCTGGTCGAAAAGATGGCCGAGGCCGCACGCGCGCTGGAAGGGCAGGCGCAGGGCCTCAGCGCGCATACCGGCAGCGGCCGCCGCGCCGGCAGCCAGGGCGCCGCTCAGGCAGCGACGCCGGTCCGCGTGGCGGCCTGATCGGAAACGGTCGAGCGCACGGCGCGCCATGGTGCGCCGCTGCGCGAAGCCTGCCTACGGTTCATCGTGCGGCGTGGTGGCAATCGCGCCGCGGCGACGCGGCGCACCGGATCTGCAGAGAATGGCGACCGTGCAACGCGCCGGAGGCCGCCGCCAGCGCGTTGCGCGGTCGCCGTGCGTGACGCGCCTCTCGCGCTCAGCTCAGCCAATGCTGGCAGCCGTCGCCCTGCTGGCTGCCGCAGCTTTGCTGCATCTTGTGCTGCAGCCGTGCGAGCACCGCGCGGCCGTCATGACCCTTGCTCCAGGCCTGCAGGGTCTTGGCCAGGGTGTCGAAGCGCTGCCGGGTGCGCTGGTGATAGCCGTCGGGCTGGCCGGCCAATTCCCCAATCACCTGTCCGGCGGCCGCCTCGATCGCGGCCGCATTGTCCGGCTGCAGCCGGACCAGGCCGTCGACATAGAGCACGCCCCACTGCACGCGGGTGGCGGGGCCTTGCGCGCTCTCGTAGGCCTTCTTCAGCCAGAACAGCGCGGTCTGCTTGTCGCCGCGCGCCTCGGCCAGGCTGGCCAGTTCCGGCATGTAGTAGTACGGGGTCTTGCTGCGCTGAAGCTCGGCCAGCAGCAGTTGTTCGGCGCCGGCGCTGTCGCCCGCCTCGTCGAGCAGGTCGGCGGCGGTGCTGATGGTGGACTGACGTTCGTAGTCGGTCTTGGCGGCTTGCTCGGCCCATTGCACGCGCTGCTGCACCTTGGCGACCACTGCGGGCGGCAGCGGCGGATGCGGGCCATCGCCGGCCTCGGCCGGCTGGCCTTGCGCCAACCGCGCCAGGGCGATGTCCGCGGCGGCGGTATCCAGGCGATCGCTGATCGGCAGGCTGCTGTCGGCGTAGACCTGGTCCAGCGCATGGGTCAGCGCGTTCGACAGCGCAGTGCGCTCGGCGGCGTCGCTGGCCGCGGCCTGCACCAGCTCGCGCGCCGCATAGGTCAGCGTGCTGCGATTGGCGCGCACCTCGGCCGGATCGGCCAGCACCGCCTGCAGCAGGGCGCGATCGGCGGCGCGGTGCCTGGCGTCCACGGCGCCAGCCTTGGCCGGGTCCTGCGCCGCCAGCGCCTGCAGCGCGAAACGGCGCTGCAATGCCGGCTGTGGCGCAGCGGCGGCCAGCCGCTTAAGCACGTCGGCCGCCTCACCCGGCTTGACCAACTGCGCCGCATCCACGGCCCAGCCGTATTCGCCGAGCAGGGTCCAGTCGTCGGCGCTCAGCGTGGCTGGCGCGGTCAGCGCCTGCTGCAGCAACTGCGCCGAAGTCGTGGTGCGGGTCGCGGCCACGCGCAGGGCCTCGGCCAGGCGCACGGTGTCGCTGTCGCCGGCCAGGCGGGTGATCTCGGTGCGGTCCGGGCGCAGCACGATGATGGTCGGATAGCCCTTGATGCCGAAGCGTTCGCCCCAGGCCTGCGCGCCTTCCGAATCGCCGTCCAGATGCACCGCGACGAAAGAGCGGGTGCGGGCGATGAAGGCCGGGTCCTTGAACAGCGTGGCCTTGAGCCGGTTGCAGGGCGGGCACCATACCGCGCCCCAGTACAGCAGCACCGGCTTGTTGTGTTCGCGCGCTTCGGCGAAGGCATCGTCGACGTCGCCCTCGCGCCAGGCGATGCCGGCGCTGTCGGCGGCGGGCGCCGGCGTGGCGGCCTTGGGCGCGGCGGGTGCGGGCGGTTTCTTGCAGGCGCCCAGCGCCAGCAGCGTGGCCAGGCTGGCGGAGATCGTCGCGGAACGGCGGAACATGCGGCTCATGGGGGCACCGGGTGGGGAGGGAGGCACGGCGCCGGCCGTGCCGGCCGTCTACTGTACGCAGCCCCTGCCGCGCTTGCACATGCCGCCTGCGCATCTGCATATGCCGTGGCGGCGTCGCGCGGAACGCCGCTCGCCCTGCGGTCGCGCCGGCATGGCCGCCGCATCGGCTGCCGCCGCGTGGTGTTCGCTACTGCTGCGCGTCCGCCTTCGCCGCACGCGCGTAGCGTTGCGCGACCACCGCGCAGACGATCAGCTGGATCTGGTGGTAGATCATCACCGGCAGCACGATCGCACCGAGGCTGCCGCTGGCGAACAGCACCTTGGCCATCGGCACGCCGGTGGCCAGGCTCTTCTTCGAGCCACAGAACACGATCGGGATCTCGTCCTCGCGGGAGAAGCCCAGGCGCCGTGCGCCGAAGGTGATCAGCGTCATCGCCAGCGCCAGCAGCACCACGCCGACCGCGGCGACGCCGAGCAGCGCCGGCAGCGGCGTCTTGCGCCACAGGCCTTCGACCACGGCCGCACTGAATGCGGTGTACACCACCAGCAGGATGGTGCTCTGGTCGGTGTAGCGCAGCACTGCGCGGCGGCGTTCGACCCAGCCGCCGATCCAGCGCTGCAGCAGGTGGCCGGCGACGAACGGCACCAGCAGTTGCAGCATGATCTTGCCCATCGCCTCCAGCGGATTGGACATGGCGCTCTGCGCGCCGCCCAGCAGGCCCATCAGCATCGGCGTCAGGAACACCCCGAGCAGGCTCGACAGCGAGGCGCTGCACACCGCCGCCGGTACGTTGCCGCCGGCCATCGAGGTGAAGGCGATCGACGACTGCACCGTGGACGGCAGCGTGCACAGGAACAGCACGCCGATGTACAGGTCCGGGGTCAGCAGCCAGTGCGACACTGGCTTGAACAGCAGGCCGAGCAGCGGGAACAGGATGAAGGTGGCGGCGAAGATGGTCAGGTGCAGGCGCCAGTGCAGCGCGCCGGCGACGATGGCCGCGCGCGACAGCCGTGCGCCATGCAGGAAGAACAGCGCAGCGATCGCCAGGTCGGTGACCACGTCCATCACCGACGCCGCGCGCCCCTGCACCGGCAGCAGCGAGGCCAGCAGCACCGTGCACAGCAGCGCCAGCGTGAACGGTTCGATGCGCAGGCGCGCGAGCCAGGACTTGAGCATGGGGAAAAGTCGAGCGGGGGAGTCGTGCATTCTAGAAAGCATGGCGCCCGCGCGCGAATCCGGACGCACGACGTAGACAACTCGCAGACATGTTGCGCTGCCGGCCGTTTCGGTCAAATGCGCGTACCGGCCGCTTGCTAGATTGCGGCCACCCGGTCGATGGGGAGCGCGCCGGGCACGCAGGCGCGTCGTGCACGCGTTTGCGCTTCCCGCTCCTCCAGGCATTGCCACGGACTAGGAGCTTGCACATGTCGTACGACCAGTACCAGACCGTTTTTGCGCTTTCGAGCCTGGCCAATTGGGTCAGCCGCCGGCATGGCGTCGCCTCGGCGATACAGGCCGACTATCAACGTGTGTTGCATGCAACGCTCGGTTCGGAGACGGCAAAAACGGCGATCGGTACCTGGGACGTGGTATGGGGACCGCAAATCTGGCAAGCGAAGGAGTCGGTGCGCTCGGATAACGCGATGTTCGTCGCCAAGTCGAGCGACGTGAATGGCATTGCCGGCGATGTGTATGTGGTGGCGATCTGCGCGACCAATCCGTCTTCGCCCTACGATTGGTTAGTGGAGGATTTCGACGTCGCTTCCACGGTCGAATTCGCGAAGTACGACCCGTTGGCGTCGTCTCGACCCGTTGCGGCGGGCAAGCTGATTCTGCCGAAGACACCGGTCATTTCCATGGGGACCGCCCTGGGTGTCTGGCACCTGCTCAATATGGTGAGTCCCGCCTCGGCGGCCGCCCCCGGCACCACGCTCGACGCGTTCCTGAAAACCGTGGAGCAAAGCGGCGCGACAGTGGTCTTCACCGGGCATAGCCTGGGCGGCGCGTTGTCGCCGACCATGGCGACCTGGTTCAAGAGCAGAGGCCTGCTCGCTGGTTGCAAGGATGTGTACTGCTATGCCACTGCTGGCGCCACGCCGGGAAATGCGGCGTTCGCGGACGTGTGCGCACAGATGCTGCCGCCGCCGGCCATCGGCGAGAAGCCGTATCAGGCATGGAATCACGACATGTGGAATACGCTCGACGTGGTGCCGCATGCCTGGGTACCGGAGATGCTGGGCGAGATCCCTCACATCTACGACAACGGAACGATCCCCGGCGTGGAGGCGTTCGTCTTCCTGGCCCGAATCAACGCGCTGGCGTCGGGCATCACCTACAGCCAGATCGCGAATCAATCCTTGCAGGGAACACGCAGCGGCTCCCCGCCGACGGATACATTCGCGTTTCTCAAGCAGATGGCAATCCAGCACGGAACCGCATACCAAACGCTGATCGCCGATTGGCTGACGCCGGTCGTGCCGTTGGGTTACGCGCTGCGCAGTGCGGAGATCGATACCGATGCGTTGTTGCAGGTGCAGGCGACCCGTCTGGACGAGGCTGCTGCGGGCATACGCGCCCTACAGGCAAAGGATCGTGCGGCCTTCACCGCGTCCACCGCTGCTGCGGGCGGCTGATTGTCTTGATCGACGGCTGACTGCAGGGACGATGTTTGGCATCGCGCCGGCCACGCACCTTGCGTGGCTGGCGCCGATGCCTGAAGCATTGGCGCATCGCAGCTAATGCAGCCCCGCGCGCGCCTTCAACAGCTCCCGCAGCTCGTACTTGTCGGTCTCGTCCAGGCCTTGCGCGCGCTGCTTGGCCTGCAGTTCGTCCAGGCGCTGCTGCAGCGTCTGCTTTTCCAACTGCACGACCACGTCGTGCAGCTCCTGGCGCCAGCTGGCGGTCTCGCCGGCGATCTCCTGCACCGCCAGCTTCTGCAGCGCGGCCAGTTCCTCGCGTTCGTGGAAGTGTTCGAGCAGGGCGCCGGTGGTGATTTCCGGGCGCGCATGCACGATCTGCAGCAGTTCGATCATCAGTTCGATGCCCGGCAGGCGCAGGCCGGCGAACGGGTAGGGCGGCGGCAGGTCCAGTGCGAGCGACGGCGCCTGCAGCAGGCGCACGATCGCCTCGCGCACCAGGCTGCGCTTGTGCGCCGGGCGCGGCGTGCGCGGCGCTGGCCGGCTCGCCGCCGCCGTGGCGGCCGCCGGTGCGGCGGCGCCGATGCCGGTGAGTTCGGCCAGGCGCTGACGCATCAGGTCGCCGAAGGCGCCGTCGGGAATCTGCGCCAGCATCGGCCGTGCGCGTTCGGCCAGGCGCGCCTTGCCGTCGAGCGTGCCGAGGTTGATCTCGCGCGAGAGTTCGTCGAAGAAGAACTGCGACAGCGGCGTGGCCTGGACCAGCCGCGCGTCGAAGGCCGCGGCGCCTTCCTTGCGCACGATGGTGTCCGGGTCCTCGCCGTCGGGCAGGAACAGGAAGAACGCCTGGCGTCCGTCCTTCATCCGCGGCAGCACCGATTCCAGCGCCTTCCAGCCGGCGCGGCGGCCGGCGGCATCGCCGTCGAAGCAGAAGAACACGTCCGGCGCATTGCGGAACAGCAGTTCGGCGTGGTCCGGCGTGGTCGCGGTGCCCAGCGTCGCCACCGCCTGGGTGACGCCGAACTGGAACAGCGAGACCACGTCCATGTAGCCCTCGACCACGATCAGCCGCTCGATCTTCTGGTTGGCCTGGCGCACCTGCCACAGGCCGTACAGTTCGCGGCCCTTGTGGAACAGCGCGGTCTCCGGCGAGTTCAGGTACTTGGGGCCGTCGTCCTTGTCGAGTACGCGGCCGCCGAAGGCGATGACTCGCCCGCGGCGGTCGAAGATCGGGAACATCACCCGGTCGCGGAACTTGTCGTAGACGTGGCCGCGGTCGTTCTTGGAGAACAGCCCGGCGCGGTCGAGCAGCTTGAGCCGGCGTTCGTCGGTGCCCAATGCGTCCTTCAGCGCGCTGTAGCCGTCCGGGGCGTAGCCGATCTGGAAGCGCGCGCGGTTTTCGGCGTCCACGCCGCGGCCGTCCAGGTAGGCGCGCGCCTTGTCGCTGCCGTCGAACTGGCGCTGGAAGAACTTGGCCGCCGCTTCCAGCGCCGAGTACAGGTCGCGGTGGTCGTCGCCGGCGGCCTGGGCCGCGCCACGCTGCTGGGCGTCGCGCGGGATGTCCATGCCGGCGCGCTTGGCCAGTTCGTCGACCGCGTCGAGGAATTCGAGGCGGTCGTAGTTCATCAGGAAGCTGATCGCGGTGCCGTGCGCGCCGCAGCCGAAGCAGTGGTAGAACTGCTTGGTCGGCGACACCGTGAACGAGGCCGACCGTTCGTCGTGGAACGGGCAGCGCGCCGCGTACTCCTTGCCCTGGCGCTTCAGCGGCACGCGCGTGCCGATCACCTCGACGATGTCGGTGCGGGCGAGCAGGTCGTCGATGAATGCGTCGGGGATGCGGGCCATCCGCATAGGATGCCACGCGCGTGCGCCGTCACGCTGGGCGCGCTGCCTGCGTGGGGCAGCGCCGTGCGGTCAGGGCGACGGCGGTGCCTGCGCGGCGCGGCGCGGGTCGATCCCAGCGGCGACGAGCTTGCTGTGCGAGCGCAGGCGCTCGTCGATCACCGCGGTGATCAGCGCGCCGACGAAGAACACCACGGTGGCGTAGTAGATCCACACCAGCAGGATCACCAGCGCGCCCATCGAGCCGTAGGCGCTGCCCGGCGCGGCGGTAGCGATGTACAGGCCGATCGCGTAGCGCCCGGCCACGAACAGGCAGGCGGTGATCGCACCGCCGATGATCGCCTGGCGCCATTCCACGCGGCGGTCGGGCAGGTAGTGGTAGAGCACGGCGAAGGCCAGCACGTAGATCGCCAGGGTCGAGACGTAGCCGACCGCCGGCAGCAGCGACGGCATCCGCGCGAACACCACCTGCAGCACAGTGGTCAGGATCATCGAGATCAGCAGCAGGAAGCCGAGCCCCAGCACCACGCCGAAGGAGAACACGCGCTTCTTCAGCCAGGCCATGAGGCCGTCCAGGCGCTGCTTGTCGGTGCGGAAGATCAGGTTCAGCGCGTTCTGCAGCTGTGCGAACACCGCGGTGGCGCCGACGAACAGCAGCAGGGTGCTCCACAGCCCGGCCAGCGAGCCGATGTTGGGCTGGTTCTTGGCGTTGTCGATCACCGTCTGCGCGACCTCGCGCGCGCCGTGCCCGGCCAGTTGCCCGATCTGCGCGATCAGCGCCTCCTGCGCCTGCGGATACAGCGAGGCGGTGAGCCACAGCAGCAGCACCAGCAGCGGCGCCAGCGACAGCAGCGCGTAGAACGACAGCGAGGCCGCCTGGGTCATCACGTCGATCTCGACGAAGCGCCGCACCAGCGCGGCCGGCAGGCTCTGCTGCAGGCGGTCGAGGTGTTTGTGCAGGCGATCGGACGACAGGGGCAGGGACATGGGCGCGGGACCTTCGGCGCGCGGCGTCGCAACGCCGGTCCCGCACTGCACGCTTGAAGGAAGGGCGCGGGCTTGCCGGGCGTTGTAGCAGCCCGGCGTCGAAAGGCGGGTGAAGCCCGCCGCCCGCCAATCCTTCGGTAACGTCAGCCGGCCAACTGCTGCTTGACCAGCACCGAGACCTGGCCCATGTCGGCCTTGCCGGCCAGCATCGGCTTGAGCACGGCCATCAGCTTGCCCATGTCGGCCGGGCTGGCGGCGCCGGTCTGCGCCTTCGCCGCCTGGATCGCGGCGACGATCTCGGCCTCGCCCATCTTGTTCGGCAGGTAGCGCTCGATCACCACGATCTCCTCGCGCTCCACCTGGGCCAGGTCGTCGCGGCCGGCGGCCTGGTACTGGCTCACCGAGTCCTTGCGCTGCTTGACCATCTTGTCCATCACCGCGATCACCGCGGCGTCGTCCATCTCCACGCGCTCGTCCACTTCCTTCTGCTTGATGGCGGCGTTGATCAGCCGGATCACGCCCAGGCTGTGCTTGTCGCCGGACTTCATCGCGGCCTTCATGTCGTCGGTGAGCTGCTGCTTGAGGGTCATGAGGGGCTCCACAGGGAAGAGAAAAGGGGAAAGGGCATTCTAGGCAAGCGCGCTGGCGCTGGCCGTGTGGCCGGGGCGGCGCGCGGGCGTCGAGGGGACAGGGGCGGGGCCGATGCCTGGCGCGAGGCGGATCGCCTGGCCAAAGCGGCAGATGCACAAAAAGCCGGCGACGCTTGCGCGTGCCGGCTTCGTGGGCTTACCGTAGCGGATGCCGAAACCGGCACATCCCGCTACCGCAGGCCGCGATCCTCAGTACAGACGCTGGCGCTTGGTGACGTCGCGCGAGGTGCGACGCAGCTGGCGCTTCACCGCGGCAGCGGCCTTGCGCTTGCGTTCCTGGGTCGGCTTTTCGTAGAACTCGCGCTTGCGGGTTTCGGCCAGCACGCCGGCCTTTTCGCAGGTGCGCTTGAAGCGACGGAGCGCAAACTCGAAGGGCTCGTTCTCGCGGACTTTAACGCTGGGCATGGAATCTCCGGGACACAATGGTGACCGGGTCAGGCCCGGCGAGCCGCACATTATAGCGACAGATTTCGCGGCTGCAAGCACCCCGTTTGGCCTGCCGCCGATTCGGCCGCACAATGCACCCCATGAACGTTCTCGGCATCGAATCCAGTTGCGACGAAACCGGCGTCGCCGTCTACGACACCACCCGTTCCGGTGCGGCCGCGCTGCGTGCGCATGCGCTCTATAGCCAGATCGCCCTGCACGCCGAGTACGGCGGGGTGGTGCCGGAGCTGGCCAGCCGCGACCACGTGCGCAAGCTGCTGCCGCTGATCCGCCAGACCGTGGCCGAGGCCGGCCTGCAGGTGCGCGACCTGGACGGGGTGGCCTATACCGCCGGGCCGGGCCTGGTCGGCGCGCTGCTGGTCGGTGCCGGCGTGGCCCGCGCCCTGGCCTGGGCGCTGGAGGTGCCGGCGATCGGCGTGCATCACATGGAAGGCCACCTGCTGGCGCCGCTGATGGAGGATCCGGACCCGGTGCACGGCGCGCCGGTGCCGCCGTTCGTTGCGCTGCTGGTCTCCGGCGGCCACACCCAGCTGATCGCGGTGGAGGCCATCGGCCGCTACCGCCTGCTCGGCGAGACCCTGGACGACGCCGCCGGCGAGGCCTTCGACAAGACCGCCAAGCTGATGGGGCTGCCGTATCCGGGTGGCCCGCAACTGGCGGCGCTGGCCACGCAGGGCACCTCGGGGCGGTTCCGCTTCGCCCGGCCGATGACCGACCGGCCCGGCCTGGACTTCAGCTTTTCCGGACTCAAGACCCAGGTGCTGCTGGCCTGGCGCGACAGCGACCAGTCCGAGACGGTGCGCGCCGACATCGCCCGCGGCTTCGAGGATGCGGTGGTGGACACGCTGGCGATCAAGTGCGAACGCGCGCTGGAGGCGGCCGGCAGCGACACCATCGTGGTCGCCGGCGGCGTCGGCGCCAATCTGCGCCTGCGCGCCAAGCTGCAGGCGATGGCGCAGGCCCGCGGCGGCCGCGCCTGCTTCCCGCGCCCGGCGCTGTGCACCGACAACGGCGCGATGATCGCCTTCGCCGGCGCCCTGCGCCTGCAGGCCGGCCTGCACGACACCGCATCCGCGGTGCAGGTGACGCCGCGCTGGGACATGGCGACGCTGCCGCCGTTGGCGGCAGCGCGGGATTCGGGAGTGGGGATTCGGGATTCGTAACGCGCTGCTTTTGCCGTTGCTCTTACCATTCCCCAATCCCGAATCCCCAATCCCTGCTCCCAATGGATAAAGTCTTCATCGAAGGTCTGGAAATCGACGCGCTGATCGGCATCTACGATTGGGAGCGGCGGATCCGGCAGACGCTGCGCTTCGATCTGGAAATGGGCTTCGACAACCGCAAGCCTGCGGCCAGCGACGATATCGCCGATACGCTCAACTACAAGGCGGTGAGCAAGCGCCTGGTGGAACTGGTCGAGCAGTCCGGCTACGGGCTGGTGGAAACCCTGGCCGAGCGCTGCGCGGCGATGGTGCTGGAGGAGTTCGACGTGCGCTGGCTGCGGCTGAAGCTCAGCAAGCCCGGCGCGGTGCGCGGGGCGCAGGCGGTGGGGGTCATCATCGAGCGCAGCCGCGCATGAGCACGCAGGCATCGCTGCCGTTCGCCAGCGCCGCCCCGGCGGCGGTGCCCGGCGCGCGTTTCTTCGCCGACCTGCAGCACACCCTGGCGCCGTATCCCTGGGCCTACGACGCGATGGTGATCGTGGCGCTGTTGCTGGCGGCGTGGCTGGCCAACTGGGTGACCAAGCGGATCCTGCTGCGCGGGCTGCGGCGGGCGCTGCGCGCCACCGTGCTCAGCGACAAGGAAGTGAAGCTGAGCGTGATCCCGCGCCTGGCCAACGTGATCCCGGCGCTGGTGCTGTCGCTGGGCATCGGCGCGGTGCCGCACCTGCCGGCGGCGATGGTCAGCGTGGTGCGCAATGTCTGCGCCGCCTTCATCGTGCTGACCGTGGCGCTGGCCCTGTCGCGCGTGCTGGACATGCTCAACCACGTCTACGAACGGCGCCCGGACGCGCACAACAAGCCCATCAAGGGCTACATGCAACTGCTCAAGATCGTGCTCGGCGTGGTCGCGGCGGTGCTGATGGTGTCGGTGCTGGTGGACAAGTCGCCGGTGATCCTGCTCTCGGGCGTGGGCGCGATGATGGCGGTGCTGATCCTGGTGTTCCAGGACACCCTGCTGTCGCTGGTGGCCAGCGTCACCATCAGTTCCAACGACATGGTCCGCGTCGGTGACTGGATCGAGATGCCGCAGCAGAACGCCGACGGCGACGTGATCGACATCGCGCTGCATACGGTCAAGGTCCAGAACTGGGACAAGACCATCACCACCATCCCGACCAAGAAGCTGATCAGCGACTCGTTCAAGAACTGGCGCGGGATGAGCGAGGCCGGCGGGCGCCGGATCAAGCGCGCGCTGTACCTGGACCAGCACAGCGTGCGCTTCCTCGACGATGCCGAGATCGAGCAGATGCGGCAGTTGACCGTGCTGCGCGAGTACATCGACCGCAAGCGCGACGAGATCGGCGCGTGGAATGGGGCGCTGGCCGAGCGCGGGGTGGCGCCGATCAACGGCCGCCGGATCACCAACCTCGGCACCTTCCGCGCCTACGTCGAACATTACCTGCGCGCCAGCCCGCACGTGCGCCAGGACATGACCCTGCTGGTGCGGCAACTGGAGCCGGGCGCCAACGGCCTGCCGCTGGAGCTGTACTGCTTCGCCAACGACACCCGCTGGGCGATGTACGAGCAGATCCAGGCGGACCTGTTCGACCACCTGCTGGCGATCCTGCCCAATTTCGACCTGCGCGTGTTCCAGGCCTCCAGCGACGCGATGTTCATGGACAGCGCGCGCATCCGCCGCGCCCCGGACGCCGTCCCGCCGCCGGCGGCTTGACGGCCGTCACGACTGCGGGCATGTTGCGGGACAACATGCCGGCGCCTTTCGCCGCCGGCCCACAACAACAAGGGGCGCGATGGACTGGAGCAAGTACCGCACGGCCACCTTCGACGAGCTGATCCAGTCCGATGGGCAGCCACGTCCGGCCGCGCGCCGGGTCATCGAGTACCTGTCCAGCCTCAGTGGACGCGAATTGTCCGAACGCCAGCTCGCCGCCGATGTCGCCGCGCGGGTCATGGGTATCACCTTTACCGTCTACTCCGACGGCCGCAACGTCGACCGCACGCTGCCGTTCGACCTGATCCCGCGGGTGATTCCGCTGCACGAATGGCAGCGCACCGAGGCCGGGCTGAAGCAGCGCATGCGCGCGCTCAACCTGTTCATCGGCGACATCTACGGCGCCCAGCGCATCGTCAAGGACAAGGTGTTCCCGGCGATGCTGCTGGAGCACTCGGTCAACTTCCGCCCGCAGTGCGTGGGCATCACCCCGGCACTGGGGGTGTGGGCGCACGTGTGCGGCTCGGACCTGGTGCGCGACGCCGACGGCACCCTGTACGCGCTGGAGGACAACCTGCGCATCCCCAGCGGCGTGTCGTACATGCTCGAGAACCGCATGGTCGCCAAGCGGGTGTTCCCGGAGCTGTTCGAGACCAGTGCGATCCTGCCGGTGGACGACTATCCGGCGCAGCTCTACGACACCCTGGCGGCGCTGTCGCCGCGCCCGGGCGACCAGCCGGTGATCGCGTTGCTGACCCCGGGCATCTTCAACAGCGCCTATTTCGAGCATGCCTACCTGGCGCAGGCGATGGGCATCGAACTGGTCGAGGGCGACGATCTGTTCGTGGCCGACGACGACTGCACCTACATGCGCACCGTGTACGGGCCGCGCCGGGTCGACGTGATCTACCGCCGGGTCGACGATCTGTTCCTGGATCCGGAGGCGTTCCGCGCCGATTCGGTGCTGGGCGTGGCCGGGCTGATCCGCAGTTGGCGTGCCGGCAAGGTGGCGCTGGCCAATGCGCCGGGCGCCGGCGTGGCCGACGACAAGGTGGTGTTCGCCTACGTGCCGAAGATGATCCGCTACTACCTGGACGAGGAGCCGATCCTGCCCAACGTGCCCAGCTACCTGTGCCACGACGACAAGGACCGCCAGTACGTGCTCGAGCACCTGGACGAACTGGTGGTGAAGCCGGCCAACGAGTCCGGCGGCTACGGCATGTTGATCGGCCCGCGCTCGACCACGCGCCAGCGCGAGCAGTTCCGCAAGCTGATCCTGGCCGACCCGCGCAACTACATGGCGCAGCCGACCCTGGGCCTGTCCACCGCGCCGATCGTGACCGAGGCCGGGCCGGCGCCGCGGCACCTGGACCTGCGCCCGTTCATCCTTTCGCGCGAGGACGTCTACGTGACCACCGGCGGGCTGACCCGGGTGGCGATGGAGGAGGGCTCGCTGGTGGTCAATTCCTCGCAGGGCGGCGGCGCCAAGGACACCTGGGTGGTGGACCTGGACGAGGAGCCGGACTGATGCTCTCGCGCGTCGCCGACAACCTCTACTGGTTCAGCCGCTACGTGCGCCGCGCCGAGACCACCGCGCGGCTGGTGGGGGTGGGCAGCCTGCTGCAGCTGGACCTGCCGCGCTCGGTGCGCTTCGCCTGGCGGCCGATGATCGACACGGTCGGCGCCGGCGAGATCTTCGCGCTGTGGTTCCCCAATGCCGGCGACGACGTCGGCGATGCCGACGTGGTGCGCTTCCTGCTGCTGGACGAGCGCAATCCGTCCTCGCTGCGCAGCTCGGTGCGCTACGCCCGCGAACTGCTGCGCAGCATCCGCGACACCCTGCCGCAGGAAATCTGGGAAGCGGTCAACGACCTGCACCTGCACATCGACGCCAACGGCGAGCGCAGCGTCGGCCGCCGCTACCGCATGGAGTTCCTGTCCCACGTCACCGACGCCTGCCTGAAGGTGTCCGGGCTGCTGACCGCCAACGTCAGCCGCGACATCGGCTTCCAGTTCCTGCGCCTGGGCACGGCGATCGAGCAGGCCGACATGACCACGCGCATCATCGATGCCGGCGCCTCGGGCCTGATCACCCCGCGCCAGGCCGACGACCGCGAGGCCTACCAGGCCATGCAATGGATGAGCGTGCTGCGCGCGCAGGCCGCCTACCAGATGTACCGGCGCCACGTGCGGCAGCGCGTCACCGGCGAGCAGGCGCTGCGCTTCCTGCTGCAGAACAACGACTTCCCGCGCAGCGTGCAGTTCTGCCTGGTCCGCGCCCAGCACATCCTGCCGACCATGCCGCCGCGGCCGCCGGTGGAGCGCGCGCTGATGCGCATCAGCGGGCTGGTGCGCAATGCCGACCCGGCCTACCTGGCCGCGCACAACCCTGCCGGGTTCATGGACGAGATCCAGACCCACCTCGGCCACCTGCACAACGCCATCGCCGAGGCCTACTTCAGCTCCTGAGCCGCCGCGGGCGCCGCCGTGCCGGTGGCCGGCGGCTGCGACGCGGCCCTTGCGAGGCGGGGCATCTCGGCCGTGCCATCACGTCGCTCCCCCATGCGGCATCCGTCCGCAGGCGTATGGTGCGCGGCGGCCGGGCCGGACCCGGTCGGTAGACAGTTTTATGAATAGGCGATTCCGGCGCCGGAACTTGCACCATCGACTGGCCGCAGAGCTAGAATTGGCGGCTATGTAAACGTTTTCTCAAAGGACCCCATGGCTTCGGATCGTATCGAATCGCTCATCGCCCGCATGACCGTCGAGGAGAAGGTCGGCCAGCTCGGCGTCTTCGCCGACATGGTGCGCCCGTTCGCCCCCGACGTGAATCCGGAAGCCAACGTCCGCAATGCCGACGAGGTGCTGCAGCAGGTGCGCGCCGGCCGGGTCGGCTCGCTGTTCAACGGCGTCGGTGCGGAGCTGGGGCGGCGCATCCAGCAGGTGGCGCTGGAGGAGAGTCGGCTGGGGATCCCGGTGATCCTGGCCGCGGACGTGATCCACGGCATGCGCACGGTGTTCCCGATCCCGCTGGGCGAGGCTGCCAGCTTCGAGCCGGAGTTGGCCGAGCGCACCGCACGCGCCACCGCGGTCGAGGCCACCGCCGCCGGCATCCACTGGACCTACGCGCCGGCGGTGGACATCGCCCGCGACCAGCGCTGGGGCCGCGGCGCCGAGGGCGCCGGCGAGGACGTGGTACTGGGCTGTGCCTTCGCCGCTGCACGGGTGCGTGGCTTCCACGGGCCGGACCTGCGCGCCGACGATGCGCTGCTGGCCACGCCCAAGCACTTCGCCGCCTATGGCGCGGTCGCTGCCGGCATGGAGTACGCCAGTGTCGACATCTCCCCGCAGACCTTGCGCGACGTGCACCTGCCGCCGTTCCAGGCCGCCTTCGGCGCCGGCGCGCTGAGCGTGATGACCTCCTTCAATGACATCAATGGCGTGCCGGCGAGCGCCAACCACGAACTGCTGACCGAGATCCTGCGCGGCGAGTGGAAATTCCCCGGCGTGGTGATCTCCGACTACACCGCCGACATGGAGCTGATCGCGCACGGCTATGCCGCCGACGAGCGCGACGCGACCAAGAAGGCGTTCCTGGCCGGCATGGACATGAGCATGCAGAGCGGCTTCTACGCCGCGCACCTGCCGTCGCTGGTGGAGGACGGCGAGGTGCCGATGGCGCTGCTGGATGCGTCGGTGCGCCGCGTGCTGGAACTGAAGGAGGCGATCGGCCTGCTCGACGATCCGTACCGCTCGCTGGACCCGGCGCGCGAGGCCGACCAGTCGCACATCGCCGCGCACGATGCGCTGGCGCGCGACGCGGCGCGGCGTTCGATCGTGCTGCTGAAGAACGACGGCCTGGTGCTGCCGCTGCGCAAGCAGGGCCAGAAGATCGCGCTGATCGGCCCGTTCGTGCAGGACCGCGACAACATCGAAGGCTGCTGGACCCTGTTCGGCGACAAGAGCCGCTACGTGACCCTGGAAGCCGGCGTGCGCGCCGCGCTGGCCGACGCGCAGGCGCTGACCGTGGTCCCCGGCTGCGCGCTGGAAGCGCCGCTGGACGGCGGCATCGAGGCGGCGGTGGCCGCTGCGCGCGCCGCCGACGTGGTGGTGCTGGCGCTGGGCGAGCCACAGCGCTACAGCGGCGAGGCGCAGTCGCGCACGCAGATCGTGCTGCCGCCGGCGCAGCAGGCGCTGGCCGAGGCGGTCGCCGCCACCGGCACGCCGCTGGTGGTGCTGCTGCGCAACGGCCGCGCGCTGGCGCTGCAGGGCGCGGTGCGCGATGCCGCGGCGATCGCGGTGACCTGGTACCTGGGCACGCAGACCGGCCCGGCGGTGGCCGACGTGCTGTTCGGCGACTACAACCCGTCCGCGCGCCTGCCGGTGAGCTTCCCGCTCGATGCCGGGCAGCAGCCGTACTTCTACAATCACCCGCGCACCGGCCGGCCGGAACTGCCGACGATGAGCGAGTTCAAGTCGCGCTGGCGCGAGGTGCCGAATGCGCCGCTGTATCCGTTCGGCCATGGCCTCGGCTATACGCAGTTCGCCTACGGCGTGCCGCAGCTCGACCGCACCCAGGTCGGCTGGGACGACACCCTGACCGTGACCACGCGCATCGACAACGTCGGCGAGCGCGAGGGCGAGGAAGTGGTGCAGCTGTACATCCACGACCGCGTCGCCAGCCGGGTGCGCCCGGTGCGCGAGCTGAAGGCGTTCCGCAAGGTGCGGCTGGCCGCGGGCGAAGGCATGGAGGTCAGCTTCACCCTCGATCGCCACGCGCTGGCCTTCACCGGCCGCGACGGACGGTGCGTGGCCGAGCCGGGCCTGTTCGACCTGTGGGTGTGCGCGTCCTCGGCCAGTGGCAAGCCGGTCGCGTTCGAGTTGCTGCCGCAGGATTGATGACGGGCGTGGCGGCGTGGTCGCCGCGCCGACGTTCTTGAATACGCGACGTGTCTACCGGACCCGCCGCGGTGACGTGACCGCGGCCACGCCCTGGCCGCGCCATGCTTGCCGTGTACGCGGGGTCTGCTAGGTTCGGGATTCGACCCCAACCGATAGGTGCACGTCATGCAACGGACTCCCCTGGGTTTGGCTTGCGCGCTGGCCATGGGCCTGGCGATCGCTGCGGCGCAGGCCGCACCCGCCGACACGGCGGCCGAGCGGCGCGGCGACTGGCCGTTCTCGGCGACCCCGGTCGCCACCTTCAACGAACCGTGGGCGATGAGCTTCCTGCCCGACGGCACCGCGCTGGTCAGCGAGAAGGCTGGCACGTTGAAGCGCGTCGATCCGGTCAGCGGCCACAGCGGTGCGGTCACCGGCATCCCGACGGTGGCCTACGGCGGCCAGGGCGGTCTCGGCGACGTGCTGCCGCATCCGGGCTTCGCCAAGAACGGTTGGGTCTACCTGAGCTACGCCGAACCCGGCAGCGGCGACACCCGCGGCGCGGCGGTGATGCGCGCCAAGCTGACCCTGGACGCCAGCGGCGGCGGCACCCTGTCGCAGCAGCAGGTGATCTGGCGGCAGCAGCCCAAGGTGTCCGGCAACGGCCACTTCGGCCACCGCCTGGCGTTCGGCCCGGACGGCAAGCTGTGGATCAGTTCCAGCGAGCGGCAGAAGTTCGATCCGGCGCAGGACATGAGCGGCAACCTGGGCAAGATCGTGCGTCTCAACGACGACGGCAGCGTCCCGGCCGACAATCCGTTCGCCAACCGCGGCGGCGTCGCCGCGCAGGTCTGGTCGCTGGGCCACCGCAACGTGCTCGGCCTGGCCTTCGACGCCAACGGCCGGCTGTGGGAACACGAAATGGGCCCGGCCGGCGGCGACGAACTGAACCTGATCCAGCGCGGCGCCAACTACGGCTACCCGATCGTGTCCAACGGCGACCATTACGACGGCCGCCCGATCCCCGATCACAGCACGCGCCCGGAATTCGCCGCACCCAAAGTGAGCTGGACGCCGGTGATCTCGCCGGCCGGCTTCGTCATCTACAACGGCAGCCGCTTCCCGCAGTGGCGCGGCAACGGCTTCATCGGCGGCCTGTCCTCGCAGTCGCTGGTGCGGATCGAGTTCAACGGCGAGACCGCACGCGAGGCGGCGCGCTACGACATGGGCAAGCGCATCCGCGAGGTCGAGCAGGGGCCGGATGGTGCGCTGTGGCTGCTGGAAGACGGCGCCGGTGGGCGCTTGCTGAAGTTGCAGCCGCTGGAAAGCTGAAGAACGCGCCTGGCAGCGGCGGTGGCGTCGCTGCCGGGTGCGCGGTGTGGGTCGCACGCTGGGCGATGCCGGGCTTTCGTCTGAGTTGGCCTGCGTAGAAATGCCAGGAACCAAGGCCACACTGCCCTCGTAGGAGCGGCTTCAGCCGCGACGGGCTTTACCGAGAAGCCCGTCGCGGCTGAAGCCGCTCCTACAACACTGGAACGTGGCGCGTCGCCTCATTCGCCGTTGCCGGCACGCTCCCAAGCGCGGCGCACCGCGTGGCGGGCCTTGCTCCAGCTCAGCGTCTGCGAGCCCTTGTTGTTGTCCCAGTCGCGATGCAGTTCCGCTTCCACCTGCTCGTAGGCGCGGTTGAAATCGCGGATGCGGGCCTCGTGGCCGGCGTGGTAGGCGGGTTCGTAGTCTTCAAAGCGCTCGCCTTCGCTGTAATAGGGTTCGTCGGCGAAACGGTCGCGCCAGTACTGCGAGACGCTGTTGCGGTCCTCGTCGTTGGGCGCACGGCCGGGAATCTGATACGGAACGCTCATGATGGTTCTCCGTGGCGATGAATGCGCTTCACGCTAGCCACGGCTGCGTTAAACCTGCCCCTGCGCGGCGTGATCGCGATATGAAACATTCATGCCTTCTGGCGGGCTGCGCAGGCGCCCCGGCTGGCTTACGATCCGCCGCTACGCCCCTCTCTTCCGGCAACCCCCATGGCCGCCAACGGCATCGCCTTATTGACCCCGTACCTGGCCACGGCCGGTGTGGGCTGGCTGTATTACCGGCGCATCCGCCGCTATTTCGGCCGCCAGCCCTGGCAGCCGCGGCGCACCGGCGTGCGGCTGGGGTTCCTGCTGCTGGTCGCGGTCCTGCTGACCTGGCTGGCCGTCCAGTTGCCCGCCGTGCGCCTGGGCATGGCGCTGGGCGCCGTGGGCGGCGCCGCGCTGGGCGCCTTCGCCCTGCACCACACCCGCATCGAACTGCAGAACGGCGCCCGCTGGTACACGCCCAACCCCTGGATCGGCGCCGCGCTGAGCGTGCTGTTGCTCGGGCGCCTGGCCTGGCGCTGGGCCAGTGGGGCGTTCGCCGGCGCCAGTGCCGAGACCTTGCAGAACGCCAGCCCTCTGACCATGGGCATCGCCGCGGCGCTGATCGCCTACGGGCTGGTGTATGCCGCCGGGCTGCTCGTGCGCATGCGGACACTGACGCCGACCTGATCGCGGGCGCGTGGGTGGCGGTTCCTCGGTGAGCCTTGCAGTCTGTGCAGACCGTTGCGCGCGATAGCGCGCCCGGGCGAGATCGCAATGCAGGCTGCCGCGTTCGCCCTGGCGCCGCGTCAGTGCGCGGCCGCCGCTGCCTCGTACGGCAAGGCCGTGGTGCCGGCCGCGCGCAGCGGCGCATCGGCGGCGTCCAGTTGCTCCGGCTCCCCTTCGATCACCACCAGGATGCGCCCGGCCTCGATTTCCTCTTCGAAGTTGCGCCGCACCGGGTCCGGCACGGTGGAGCCGACCAGCGCCGAGGACCAACTGCCGACCAGGGCGCCGGCGATCGCCATGACCCCGGCGCCGGCTAGGGTGATGCCCAGCGGCGGCACCGCGATCGCCGCCAGCCCGGCCAGCAGGCCGGCCGCACCGCCGCCCAGGGCGCCGCGCGCCGCGGCCGGCACGGTGTCGGTCTTGCCCTCCTTGCGGTCGTCGGGGATCGCTTCTAGTTCGATGTCGCCGCGCGCGACCAGCGACAGGTCGTCGTTGTCGAGACCGGCGCCGCGCGCAGCCTGCAGCGCGCGGGTGGCGGTGGGCAGATCCGGAGCGCTGTAGACGCGGCGTCGTTTCATGGCGGGCGGCTCTCGCTGGTGGGCGTCCAGCGTCCGGGCGCCGCGGTTATCCGCGCGTGACCTGCGCGCAAGGCGGCGTGAAGGCGTTCAGGCCGCGTCCTTGCGTGGGAACCGATAGAACAGCGCGCCCACCAGCAGCGCCACGCCCGCCGCCACCAGGTTCTGCCAGCTGGCGCTGAGCAGCAGCGCCAACGCCAGCAACAGCGCCGCCAGCGGAATCAGCGGCCCACCCGGCAGGCGCAGCGCACCGGGCCGGTCGCGGTAGCGCCGTGCCAGCACCAGCACCGCCGCGGCGGTGCCGATGTAGGCGAACAGGCGGGTGACCATCGACAGCAGCGCCAGTTGCACGAACGAGCCGGACAGCGCCAGCGCCAGCGACAGCACGCCTTGCAGCAGGATCGCCGCGGCCGGGGTGCGGAAGCGCGGATGCACCCGCGCCAGGAATGCCGGGCCGTAGCCGTCCTTGGCCAGCGCGAACAGGAAGCGCGGCCCCAGCATCACCGTGTTGCTGGTGGTGCCGAGGATGGAGATGGTGGCGCCGACGGTGAGGATCAGCGCCAGCGCCTCGCCGCCGAAGCCGCTGGCGGCATCGGCCAGCGGCGTCGCCGATTGCGCCACGTTGGGCAGCGTGCCCTGCGCCACCACCTGCACGGCGGCGTAGATCAGGGTGACGGTGACGATCATGGTGATCAGCGCGAACGGCACGTCGCGGCGTGGATTGCGGTACTCGCCGGCGGCGGCCGGGATGTTCTCGAAGCCGGCATAGGCGAACAGCAGCAGCAACGCGGCCTCGCCGAGGTTGCCGACATCGCGTGGATCCGGGGTCTTGCCGGAGAACGCCCACGACCAGTCCACGTAGAACACGCCGATCGCCACGAACAGCAACAGCGGCACCAGCTTGCCGATCACCAGCGCCACGCCGGTGCGCGCGGCCGACTTCACCCCGATCACGTTGATCGCGGTGAGCAGGCCGAGCGAGCCGACCACGATGCCCAGGCGCGCGCCGCCCCCGGCCGCGGCCGGCCAGAAGCGCACCACCGCATCGGCCAGCCCGTTGCTCAGCGCCGCTGCAGAACTGATCCGGGTCAGCCAGATCATCCAGCCGATCTCGAAGCCGGCGAAGCGGCCGAACGCCTCGCGCGCATACAGATAGCTGCCGCCGGGTTCGTCGAAGTAGCTGGCCGCCTGCGCGTAGCACAGCACCAGCAGCGCCACCGCCACGCCGGCCAGCAGCACCGCCCACAGGCTCAGCGGCCCGAGCAAGGCGGCGGTGGCGGCGGGCAGCAGATAGATGCCGCTGCCGATCACGTCGTTGATCGACAGCCCGACGATCTGCCAACGGCTGACCGCGCGGACCAGTCCGGGTGCGGGCGCCTGGCTCACGATGCCGGCTCCACGGCCGGCAGCGCCCAGTCGGCCTGCAGGCGCCGGTAGGCGTCGCGCGGCAGCAGCACGAACAGCGGCGCGGCCGACGGCCGCAGCCACGCCAGCAGCCGCTGCATGTCGGCCGGCTGCATCGCGGTGCAGCCGGCGGTGGGCGCGCCGGGCGCGCGCCACAGGTGGGCGAAGATGCAGCTGCCGGCGCCGGGTGTGCCCTGCGCGTTGTGCTGGATCACGAAGCCTTGCCGGTAGCGCTGGTCGCCGGCGTGTTGCAGGTCGAGGCGCATGGGTTCGGTGGACCCGGCGACCGCCTCCTTGCCGACCTTGTCGGCATCGACGATCTGGTTGTACAGCGGCGATCCGGGCACATCGATGCAGTAGTTGCTCTGCTGCATCGCCTGGTAGGGCATGGCGCTGTCGATGCGCGGCGCGTAGCCGAAGGCTTCGCCGATGGTGAACACGCCGGCCGGGCTGCGGCCATCGCCTTCGCGTTTCTGCGGGCCATCCGTCTGCGCCGGATGCAGGCCCAGGCCCCAGGCGCTGCCGTGACTGCCGAGACTCACGTCGAAGGCCTTGCCCTGCGCACGCCAGCCTTGTGCATCACGCTCGAACGCCTGCAACGTGCCCTGCGGGCTGTCCCAGTCCGGCGCCAGCACCAGGATCAGCTGCTGCGCGCGCTGCACGGCCGGCACGGCGGTGTCGGCGGCCATCCCGGGTGCGGCGATCAGGGCGCACAGCAGGGCCAGGCCGATGCGCCAAGCGCGATGGTGGCTGGCGTGCGTTGGCGCGGCAGGGGATCGGTGGAGCAGGGGCATGGGGATCTCCGGGGGCGACTTGGGCGCGAGGGCGCGCCTTGGGTGCAAGGTAGCGCAGTTGCGAGGCGGATGGCGCGCGCTGGTGCGGCGATCTTGTCGACGATTTGGTCGGTGCGGTGGGTGGCGGTGAACTCGGTGTTGGCAACGCGTCGCCGGCGGTCTGATTTTTTCGATTGCCTGTTTCCGCACCAAGCAAGATGCTCGTTGCCGTTGCCGTTGCCGTTGCCGTTGCCGTTGCCGTTGCCTGTTGCTGTTGCTGTTGCTGTTGCTGTTGCTTGTGCTGTTGCTGTTGCCGTTGTTCTGGCTTTTGACTTACCGGGTTCCCTTCCGAAGCGGCGAACCAGGCGGGAAAAACCCGAAGGGCGGCGCACATGGATGTGCGCCGTCCGCGGCAGGGGCAGGATGCCCCTTCCGCGGATCCCGTCTGGTTCGCGGACCCGGAGCGCGCAGCGCGGAGGGCGCGTAGGCAGGGCGCGCTTTCTTTTGGTTACCTTTTCTTTGCGCGAGCAAAGAAAAGTAACTCGCCCGCAAGGGCGAAAGCCTTTAAAGCCTTTGCTGTTGCTGCTGCCGTTGCTTGAAGTGTGTCTGTCGGACGAGAGGATCTGTAGGAGCGGCTTCAGCCGCGACAGCGAGAATCCATCGTGTCTGTCGCGGCTGAACCCGCTCCTACAATTCAGCGGCCGCCGCCGTAGCAGTAAGTGCAAGAGCAAAGCTTTCGCCTGGCGGCGAGTTACTTTTCTTTGCTTGTGCAAAGAAAAGTAACCAAAAGAAAGCACACCCTGCCTCGCGCCCTCCGCGCTGACGCGCTCCGGGTCCGCGTCCAGCCCGGGGATTCGCGGAAGGGGCATCCTGCCCCTGCCGCGAACGGCGCACATCCATGTGCGCCGCCCCTTCGGGGTTTTTCCCCGGGCTGGCCGCCGCTTCGGAAGGGAACCCGGTAAGTCAAAAGCCACAGCAAAAGCCACAGCAACAGCAACAGCCACATCCACAGCAACGGCAACGGCAACGGCAACAGCGTTCGGCGAATGAGTGTTTACGTACCTGAGACACAGACGCCGCATCTGCAGCGGCTTCCCGGCCTCTCGCCTGTGGCGTGAAGTTAGCGAACCAGCGAAGGCCGCAACACCGAATCACGCACGACCAGTCGATGCTGCACCACATGATCGACATAGGCGCGCTCGGCACCAGGCGCCTGCCGGATCTCCCGCAACAACAGATCGATGGCCGCATCGGTCATGTCCGCCACCGGCTGATGGATGGTGGTCAGCTCCGGCCACACCATCGTCGACGCCGACGTGTCGTCGAACCCTACCACCGACAGATCCTCCGGCACCTTCAGGCGCCGACGATGCGCCACCGACACCACCGCCGAGGCCATGTCGTCGTTGCTCGCGAAAATCGCAGTGGGGCGCGGCTGCAGCGCCAACAGCCGCTCGGCGGCCTCCAGCCCGGCACGATAGGTGAAGTCGCCGGGCTGTACGAGCGCGGCGTCGTAGCCGATGCCCGCATCCGCCAGCGCATCGCGGTAGCCCTGCCAGCGGTGCGCGCTGGCGGTCTGGTTCGGGTCGCCGGCGATGTAGCCAATGCGGGTGTGCCCGTGCGCGATCAGGTGCGACACCATGTCGTGGCTCGCACGGCGATCGTCGATGTGCACGCAAGACATCCTGTCGCGGAACCGGCTCGACGCGATGGAGACCACGGGAATGCCGGCCTCGACGAACACGGCGACGATGGCCTTCGATTCGCACAAGGGCGCAGGAAGCAGCACGCCCGCCACGCTGCCACAGAGCGTACGTGCGGCTGCGCGACGCGCGCGCGGACCCAGTCCGTCCCAGGTGGCGATGACCAGTTGCGCCGCCACGCGCGTGGACCCGCGCAGCGCGCCGACCAGCAGTTCGCGCAGATAGCTGGAGCTGGGATTGGTGTAGATCAACGCGATGCAGGTGTGCTGCGCGGCGGCGAGTGCGCTGGCGGCCGGGTTGGGGCGGTAGTCCAGTGCGCGCACGCTGCGCATCACCCGTTCGCGTGTGCTCTCGCGCACGCCGGCGTGACCGTGGGTCACGCGCGAGACGGTCATCGGCGAGACGCCGGCATGCGCGGCGACGTCGTCGATGGTGACCGCGTTCCCTCGGCGACGCGCCGTTTTGGGGGTGTTGTTCAAAGAATGCCGTCCTTTGTTGCGACGCATGATGACAAGCGATAGTGCGGGTGCGTAGTCTGCGCCGTGACGTGATGGTAGCGCTATCAATTAGCGACAGCCGGGCCTAGGGGGGCCTTGCCACGCGTGGTCTGGCAATCCTGAAACGGAGTTTGAGTCGCAGCGAACGCTCAGCGCGCTGCGATGTTCGGCGTGGAAAACGGGCATCGCCCGTGCGTGCCTCTTGGGGGAGGGGCGATACATCCATCGATCGCATGTCAGAGGGGAGAGTCATGAGCGCTTCTATGTTTCGTCGTACGCCAGACCTGAGGGTTCGTCCATGAGCCGCGCACTGGCGAAGTTCAAATCCACGGCCATGTTCACGTTCGTCGGCGGCGTGCTGGTCATCAATCCCGCCTTCGCCCAGGACGCCGCAACGCCGGCGCCGGCGCCGGCCGCGCAGCAGCAGGCGCAGAGCAGCCCGACGCAACTGGACACCGTCCAGGTCACCGGCCTGCGCAACAGCCTCAGCCAGGCGATGGACATCAAGCGCGACGCCGCCGGCGTGGTGGATGCCATCAGTGCCGAGGACATCGGCAAGTTCCCCGATACCAACCTGGCCGAATCCCTGCAGCGCATCACCGGCATCTCCATCGAGCGGCGCGATGGCGAAGGCGCGCAGGTCACCGCGCGCGGCTTCGGCCCGCAGTTCAACATGGTGACGCTCAACGGGCGGCAGATGCCGGGTGCCGATGCGTTCGGTGCCGCCGGGCAGGTCGCCATTGGCGGCGTCGACGGCGGTACCCGCGCCTTCAACTTCGCCCAGCTCGCCGCCGAAGCGATCAACGGCATCGAGGTCTACAAGACCAGCCAGGCCAACATGCCCAGCGGCGGCATCGGCGCCACCATCAACATCCTGACCGCGCGCCCGTTCGATCACCAGGGCATCGTCGCCAGTGCCGGCGCCAAGGCGGTTTCCGACCGCAGCCAGCCGTTCGACGACGACATCACCCCGGAGCTGTCCGGCATCTTCAGCTACACCAATCCGGACAAGACCTTCGGCGTCGGCGTGAGCGCGAGCTACCAGAAGCGCAAGGGCGGCTCGGTGCAGGCCACCGAGAACTATTGGAACGTGCAGCCGTGGACCGGCTCGATGCCCGGCAACCCGACCGTGGTCAATGCGCCGCAGGTCGGCGCGCTGTACGCGCGCCCGAACGACCTGCGCTATGCGTTCTCCGAGTTCGAACGCGAGCGCGTCAACGGCCAGGCGGTGCTGCAGTTCGCGCCCACCGACAGCCTGACCCTGACCCTGGACTACACCTACTCGACCAACGAGATCACCGAGAATCGTGGCGAGCAGGGTATGTGGCTGCAGAACAGCAACTACACCGACGTGACCTTCGACACCAGCGGTGCGGTGGCCGTGCCGACCTACATCCGCGAGATCGCCGGCACCAAGGACTTCGGTCTCGAGCAGCAGCGCAGCATGCAGAAGTACAAGCTGGGCTCGCTCGGCCTGAATGCGGTGTGGAACGTGACCGACCGGCTCAAGCTGAGCTTCGACGCGCATGACTCGAAGAACGAAAGCCGCCCCAACGATCCGCTGACCGGCGGCGGCTCGCTGTTCATGAGCATCGCCGGCACCAACAACTGCACCACCGGCCCCCACTGCGGCGGTTCGTGGGTGCAGGAACTGAACTTCAACAACGGCCTGCCGATCGGCACCCAGGTCTGGTATCCGAGCGACGCCGCTGCCGCGGCCAACGTCAACGGCGTGGTCAACCCGGGCTTCGTGCCGGGCGAGATCGGCACGCAGGTGCTGCGGGTCAATTCGCAGAGCCAGATCAGCCAGATCAAGCAGGCGCGCGTGGACGGCGAGTGGAGTTTCGACCAGGGCCGCTTCCAGTTCGGCGTGGACACCAACAAGTCGACCACGCACCGCATCCAGGCGGCCGAGGCGTATTCCACCCTGGGCGACTGGGGCGTGGCCAACGTCGACCGGGATACCGCCGGCGGCCTGATGAACCTGATGCAGCCGGTCAACATCATCGGCCTGTTCCATGACTACAGCGGCACCAGCTGGCCGGCATGGCGCGGCGACGCGGGCCGCCTCGCCGAATGGGCGGCCAGCCAGTACGGCGTCGGCCTGGGCGTGAGCCCGCAGCGCGCCGCCGACAACTTCGTGGAGGAGAAGACCCGCTCGGCGTATTTCCAGGTGGAACTGGATGGCGAGCTGGCCGGTCGGCGCACCAATACCCGGCTCGGCGTGCGCTACGAAACCACCGACGTGGTGTCGACCTCGATCATCGCCACGCCCGAGGCGATCGAGTGGCAGTCCAACAACGACTTCCGCGTGGTGCTGTCCAACGAGCAGCAACCCTTCAGCGAAAAGACCACGTACAGCTACATCCTGCCCAACCTGGATTTCAGCATCGACCTCACCGACACGCTGAAGGGCCGCGTCTCGTTCGGCAAGAGCATCGCGCGCGCGCCGATCGGCAATCTGTATGCCGGCCCCGGGGCGCAGCAGCCGTTCGGCTCGGTGCTGATCGATCCGTCCTCGCGCGCCAGCGGCACGGCGCAGAACCCGTCGCTGAAGCCGCTGGAGTCCGACAACCTCGACCTGGCGCTGGAGTGGTACTTCGCCGACGCGAGCTATCTGTCGGTGACGTACTGGAACAAGTCGGTCAACAACTTCATCGGCAACACCGTGGTGCAGGAGAATCTGTACGGCCTGCGCGATCCGACCTCCGGTCCGGACGCGAGGACGGCGCTGGCGTTCCTCACCAGCGGCGCCTGTCTGGCCCAGGTCGGCCCGGCCAATGCGGCGGCCTGCTCGGCCAACGATACCTCGCTGTTCACCGCGCTGGCCCTGCTGCGCAACAACCCGGCCGGCCTGGCCGCCTACAACGGCACCGGTGCGCAGGTGCTGGCGACCGAAGCGGCCTACGATCTCTACGGCGAGGCCGACGACCCGCTGTACGAGTTCAACGTCAACCGCCCGATCAACCAGAACCAGGCCAAGCTGCACGGCTGGGAGCTCGGCGGGCAGTACTTCCTCGGCGACACCGGGTTCGGCATCCTCGCCAACTACACCATCGTCAAGGGCGACGTCGGCTACGACAACGGTGGCGACCCGGGCATCGACCAGTTCGCGCTCACCGGCCTGAGCGACACCGCCAACGCGGTGCTGATGTACGAGAAGTACGGCTGGTCGGTACGCCTGGCCTGGAACTGGCGCGACCAGTACCTGATCCTGGCCAACCAGGGCACCAGCCGCAACCCGTACTATGTGGAACCCTACGAACAGTGGGACCTCAGCGTGAACTACACGTTGAACGACAACTGGTCGTTCGGCCTGGAAGCGATCAACCTGACCGGCGAGGACGTGCGCTGGCGCTCGCGTACCTCGCAGATGATCGTGAAGCTGGCCGACCAGAGTCCGCGTTACATGCTGGGCGTTCGCTACAGGTTCTGAAGAAGGCGGGGAGTTTCTCTTCGCGTGCCCACCGACGCCGCTGCGCTCGCGGCGGCGTCCGGTGCAAGGCGTCAACCGGGAGTGCGCAACACGATGCCGCGTTACGAAATGCTCAACAACATCGCCCATCGCGACCTGCGCGTGGCCACCGACTTCGGGCCGGAGTTCGGCGACGCGGTGGGCATGCTGCCGGCCTATCCGAGCGAGTTCGCCGAGTTGCAGCGCGAGTATCCGATCTTCCTGCGCAAGGACCCGGCGGACGGCGCCTGGCAGTCGGTGGCGCTGCTGGGCTTCGAGCAGCACGAGAACCTGTTCCTGCAGGAGCGGCGCTGGGCGGCTTCGTACCTGCCCGGGGCTGCCGCCAAGGGGCCGTTCCTGATCGGCTTCCAGGAGCAGCGGGTCGATGGCGTGCTCACCCAGGAAGCGGTCCTGCACGTGGACATGGAGCATCCGCGGGTGACGGCGATGCAGGGCGAGCCGGTGTTCCTGCCGCAGGGCGGCAACACGCCCTATCTCGACCACATCGCCACGGTGCTGCGCGGCATCCACGAGGGTAACGCCTTCGGCGCGGACATGTTCGCCGCGCTCGATGCGCACGGACTGATCCAGCCGGTGGCGCTCGACGTGCAACTCGATGCGCAGCATCGGGTCGGCGTCAACGGCCTGCATGCGATCGACCGCGAGCGCCTGGCCCAGCTGGACGGTGCCGCGCTGGCCGCGCTCAACCGCGCCGGTTATCTGGAAGGCGCGTACCTGATGCTGGCCTCGCTGCACAACATGCGCCGCCTGATCGCCGAGAAGCAGCGGCGCCTGCGCCTGCACGATGCCGCCGGCGCGGCAGGCAGGAACTGAGCATGCCGGACGGCGGCGCCATGCGGACACTGGAGGGCGTGCAGCCCACGGCGCTGCCACTGCAGGACCTGGTGGCGGCGGGGGAGCCCGTGGTGTTGCGCGGCATCGCGCGCGACTGGGGGCTGGTGCAGGCCGGGCTGCGCTCCACGCAGGACGCAATGGCCTACCTGCGCGGGTTCGATGTCGGCACGCCGGTCCCGTATTCCTTCGGCGAACCCGGGATCGAAGGACGCCCGTTCTACAACGCCGAGTTCACCGAATTGAACTTCGAGGTCCGCCGCGGACCGCTCACGCAGGTGCTGGAGGCGATCGCCGCGACCTTCGAGGATCCGCGGCCGCCCACCTACTACGTCGCGTCGCTGCCGATCGCGCGGGCGCTGCCCGGCTTCGCGCAGGCCAACGATGCCGGCCTGGCCGGGCAGGGCATCGATGCACTGGCGAGCATCTGGATCGGCAACCGCGTGACCGCCTCCTGCCATTTCGACACGCCGGACAACCTGGCCTGCTGTGCCGTGGGCCGGCGCCGCGTCACCCTGTTTCCGCCGGAGCAGATCGACAACCTGTATCCAGGGCCGCTGGACCCCACGCCGGGCGGCCAGGTGGTCAGCGTGGTGGATGTCGATCGCCCCGACTTCGCGCGTTATCCGCGCTTCCGCGATGCCCTCGCCAGCGCGCGGCACGCCGAGCTGGAGCCGGGCGATGCGCTCTTCATCCCGAGCATGTGGTGGCACCACGTGCGCAGCCTGGCGCCGTTCAATGTGCTGGTGAACTACTGGTGGCGCAGTGTGCCGGCCTTCCTGCCCTCGCCGCTGACGGCGCTGCAGCATGCGATGTGGGCGCTGCGCGATCTGCCGGCGCGCGAGAAGCAGGCCTGGGCCAAGCTTTTCGATTACTACGTGTTCGGCCCCGGCGAACGTGCAGGCCAGCACCTGCCCGAGGCCGCCCGGGGCGAACTGGCGCCGTTCGACGAGGCACGGGCGCGCCGCACGCGCGCGCAGTTGCTGGCGCGGCTCAATCGCTGATGGGGATCTTGCTGTGAACCTGGCCAACACCACGGACGGACGCATCCGCAAGGTCGTCATCGCCGGCGGCGGCACCGCGGGCTGGCTGGCCGGCTGCGCGCTGGCCCACCAGTTCCGCGATCGCCTGGACATCACCCTGGTGGAGTCCGAGCAGATCGGCACCGTGGGCGTCGGCGAGTCGACCGTGCCGCCGATCCGCACCTTCCACCGCTTTTTGCAGATCGACGAGCAGGAGTTCCTGCGCGCCGTGGCCGGCACGTTCAAGCTGTCGATCTCGTTCGAACATTGGCGCCGTCCGGGCGATCGCTTCATCCATCCGTTCGGCACGATCGGGCAGGGCACCTGGGCCACGCCGTTCCATCATTTCTGGCTGGACAGCCTGCGCCGCGGCATGCCGTCGGACTTGGGCGATTTCTGCCTGGAAAGCGTGGCCTCGCGTGCGGACCGGTTCTCGCTGGAGACCCAGCCGCAGGTCAACTACGCCTATCACTTCGATGCCGCGCTCTACGCGAAGTTCCTGCGTAAGAAGGCCGAAGGCTACGGCTTGCGCCGGGTGGAAGGGCAGATTCGCGAGGTTCGGCAACACGCGCACGACGGCTCGGTCGCGTCGCTGCTGCTGGAAGACGGGCAAGTGATCGAGGGCGATCTGTTCATCGACTGCACCGGCTTCCGCGGCCTGCTGACCGAGCAGACCCTGCACACCGGTTACGAAGACTGGCGCGAGTGGTTGCCCAGCGATCGCGCCGTGGCGGTGCAGACCGAGGCGGTCGCGCCGCCGGTGCCGTATACCCGTGCCATCGCGCACGAGGCCGGGTGGCGCTGGCATATCGCGCTCCAGCACCGGGTCGGCTGCGGGCTGGTGTTCTCCAGTCGGCACATGTCCGACGACGAGGCGCACGCCAAGCTGCTGCGCGACGTCGACGGCCCGCCGCTGCGCGACCCGTGGCTGGTGCCGTTCCGCAGCGGGCGCAGGCTGCAGGCCTGGAACAGGAACGTGGTGGCGCTGGGCCTGGCCAGCGGCTTCATCGAGCCGCTGGAATCGACCAGCATCCACCTGACCATCAGCGCCGTGGTGCGCCTGATCCAGCTGTTTCCGCACGAGGGCATCAGCCCGTCCCTCGTGGAGCTGTACAACACGGTCAGCCGCCAGGAGATGGAGCACGTACGCGATTTCATCATCCTGCACTACCACGCCACCCAGCGCGACGAGCCGATGTGGAAAGCCTGCCGCGAGATGGCGCTGCCGGAGTCGCTGGCGATCCGGCTGCGCGCCTGGCGCGAACGGGCGCATGCCTGGCAGGACCCCGGCGAGTTGTTCCGCGTGGATTCCTGGACCAGCGTGTTGCTGGGGCAGGGCATCCAGCCGGGACCGCCGCATCCGCTGGCCGCCGCCATCGGCGACGCCGACCTGCGCACGCTGCTGACGCGGATCCGCCAGCCGCTGCAGCAGGCCAGCGCGGCGATGCCGTCGCAGGCGGAGTTCATCGAACGCTACTGCAAGGCGACCCCGGACGTCTGGCAGCGGAGCGTGTCCCTGGCGTAACGGCACACACGCTGCCGTCCAAAAATGATAGCGCTAACGAAAAGGCGGTACGACGTGGAAGAACGGGAACTGGTAGCCGGAATCGATGCAGGAACGCAGAGCCTGAAGGTCGTGGTCTACGACCCGGTCGGGCGCAGCGTCGTGGCCAGCAGCAGTGCGCCGCTGGAGTTGCATTCCGCCGCCGATGGCAGCCGTGAACAATATCCGGCCGACTGGGTCGCGGCCCTGCAGGCCTGCTTCCGGGTCGTCGACCCTGCGCTGCGCTCGCGCCTCGGCGCGCTGGCGGTCTCGGGCCAGCAGCATGGCTTCGTGCCGATCGATGCGGCAGGCGAGGTGCTGGCACCGGCCAAGCTGTGGTGCGACACCAGCACCTCGGCCGAGTGCGTGCAGATCATGGACGCGCTCGGCGGCGCGGCGCGCACCATCGCGCTGGCGGGCAACCCGATCCTGGCCGGCTACACCGCGTCCAAGCTGCCGTGGACCAAGACCCACCGGCCCGAGGCCTATGCGCGCCTCGCGACCATTCTGCTGCCGCACGACTACCTCAACTTCGTGCTGACTGGCCAGCGCTTCTGCGAATACGGCGACGCGTCGGGCACGGGCTGGCTGGACGTGCGCACGCGCACCTGGTCGACCGAGCTGCTGCGCGCCACCGATCCGCAGCGCGACCTGGCGGATTGCCTGCCGCGTTTCGCCGCACCCGATGCGGTGTTCGACATCGACCCGTCCGCCGCCGCCATGCTGGGCGTGCCGGCGACGCTGAAGGTCGCCGTCGGCGGCGGCGACAACATGATGGCGGCCATCGGCACCGGCTGCGTCGTGCCCGGTCGTCTGGCGATGAGCCTGGGCACCTCCGGCACCCTGTTCGCCTACTCCGACACGCCGGTGGTCGATGCGGACGGTGCGTGGGCCGCGTTCTGCTCCTCCACCGGCGGCTGGTTGCCGCTGATCTGCACCATGAACTGCACCGTGGCGACCGAACAGGTCGCCGCCGCGTTCGGTTTCAGCACCCGCGACGGCGATGCGCACCTGCACGCCACCGCGCCCGGCGCCGACGGACTGGTGATGCTGCCGTTCCTCAACGGCGAGCGCACGCCCGACCTGCCGCTGGGCAAGGGGGTGCTGGCGGGCCTGGACACGCACAACATGACCCCGGCCCACCTCTATCGCGCGGCGATGGAAGGGGCGACCTACAGCCTGAAGTACGGCTTCGACGCATTCGTGCGCGCCGGCATGCACTTCGAGCGCATCGTGCTGACCGGCGGCGGCAGCAACAGCGGCGCGTGGCGGCAACTGGTGGCCGATGTGTTCGGCCTGCCGGTGGACGTGCCCACGCAGCCGGAAGGCGCGGCGTTCGGCGCCGCCTTGCAGGCGCTGTGGGCCATCGGCCTGGCGCGCGGCGATGCCGCCTCCATCGCCGACATCGCGCAACAGCATGTGGCGGTCGATCCGCAGCTGTCGGCCCGTCCGGATCCGGCGCGCAGCCAGGCCTATGCCGCGGCCTATGCGCGCTTCCTGCGCCACCTCGATGCCGTCATGCCGCTGTTCCGCGGTTGATCCTCCGTTTCGCACTCCCTCCCACCACGACAGGAACCCGCACCATGCACACCCAGCCCTTCATTGGCGCCAAGGAATACTTCCCCGGCATCGGCCGCATCCCCTTCGAGGGCCGTGGCTCGGACAACCCGCTGGCCTTCAAGGTCTATGACGCCAACAAGGTCGTCGGCGGGAAGACCATGCAGGACCATCTGCGCTTCGCGGTCTGCTACTGGCACACCTTCTGCAACGCAGGGCAGGATCCGTTCGGCCCGGGCACGCGCCACTTCCCATGGGAGGTCGGTGCGCCGCTGGCGAGCGCCGAAGCGAAGGTGGATGCGGCGTTCGAGTTCTTCACAAAGCTCGGCGTGCCGTACTGGTGCTTCCACGACATCGACCTGGCGCCGGACGCCGACGATGCCGGCCAGTACGAGAAGAACCTCAAGCACATGGTCGGCCTGGCCAAGGCGCGCCAGGACGCGACCGGCATGAAGCTGCTGTGGGGCACGGCCAATCTGTTCTCGCATCCGCGCTACATGAACGGTGCCGCGACCAATCCCGATTTCGCCGTGGTGGCGCGTGCCGCGGTGCAGGTGAAGGCGGCGCTGGAAGCGACGGTGGAACTGGGCGGCGAGCATTACGTGTTCTGGGGCGGCCGCGAAGGCTATGCCTCGCTGGTCAACACGCAGATGAAGCGCGAACTCGAGCATTTCGCACGCTTCCTCACCATGGCGCGCGACTACGGCCGCAGCATCGGCCTGAAGGGCAACTTCCTGATCGAGCCCAAGCCGATGGAGCCGATGAAGCACCAGTACGACTTCGACAGCGCGACGGTGGCGGGCTTCTTGAAGGCGCACGGCCTGGACAAGGACTTCAAGCTCAACATCGAGGCCAACCACGCCACGCTCTCCGGCCACACCTTCGAACACGACCTGCAGGTGGCCTCCGACCACGGCCTGCTGGGCAGCATCGATGCCAACCGCGGCAATGCGCAGAACGGCTGGGATACCGATCAGTTCCCTACCGACCTGTACGACACCGTCGGCGCCATGTTGGTGGTGCTGCGCCAGGGCGGCCTGGAGGGCGGCCTGAACTTCGACGCCAAGGTGCGCCGCGAGTCCACCGAGCTGGAGGACCTGTTCATTGCCCACATCGGCGGCATGGATGCCTTCGCCCGCGGGCTGGAAGTGGCTCATGCGCTGCTCACCGACTCGCCCTGGGAACAGTGGCGCCAGGAGCGCTATGCCAGCTTCGACAGCGGCGCCGGCCAGGACTTCGCTCGCGGCGCGCTCGGCCTCGCCGAACTCGCCGCATTGGGCGCGAAGGGCGGCGAGCCGCGGCAGATCAGCGGCCGCCAGGAGCGCTACGAGAACCTGATCAACCAGTACCTGCTGCGCTGAGCGCGGCGGCAAGGAGCAGCGCCGTGACCGACACCGATTCCACCCGCCACAGCGGCGCGTTGCTGGCCGCGCTGCTGCTGGCGCTCGCCGTGTGCAAGGGCGACGTCCAGGCCGCAGCGCCCGCCCGCGCGGAGGCCAGCCCCTGGCCCAGCGTGCGCTGGCCGCTGCCCGAGGATCCCGCGCTGGAACAGCGCCTCACCGACCTGATCGCCACCATGACGGTGGAGGAGAAGGTCGGCCAACTGGTGCAGGGCGATATCGGCAGCCTCACCCCGGAGGACGTGCGCAAATATCGCCTGGGGTCGATCCTGGCCGGCGGCAATTCCGATCCCAGCGGCCGCTACGACGCCGCGCCGGCCGAATGGCTGGCGCTGGCCGATGCGTTCTATGCGGCGTCGATGGACACGTCGCAGGGCGGCAAGGCGATTCCGGTGCTGTTCGGCATCGATGCGGTGCACGGGCAGAGCAACATCGTCGGCGCCACGCTGTTCCCGCACAACATCGGCCTGGGCGCGACCCGCAATCCGGCGCTGCTGCGCCGGATCGGCGAAATCACCGCGCTGGAAACGCGCGCCACCGGCATGGAGTGGACCTTCGCGCCGACCGTGGCAGTGCCGCAGGACGATCGCTGGGGACGCACCTACGAGGGCTATTCCGAATCGCCCGCGGTGGTGGCCAGCTACGCCGGCGCGATGGTCGAAGGGCTGCAGGGCAAGGTGGGCACGCCGGCCTTCCTCGATGGCCGCCATGTGATCGCCTCGGTCAAGCACTTCCTGGGCGATGGCGGCACCACCGACGGACGGGATCAGGGCGACACCAGGATCAGTGAGGCCGAGCTGGTCCGCATCCACGCCGCGGGCTATCCGCCGGCGATCGCCGCCGGTGCGCAGACCGCGATGGCCTCGTTCAACAGCGTCAACGGCGAAAAGATGCACGGCCACAAGGCCTACCTGACCGATGCGCTGAAGGGCCGCATGCACTTCGGCGGCTTCGTGGTCGGCGACTGGAACGGCCACGGACAGGTCAAGGGCTGCACGCCGACCGACTGCCCCGCCACCATCAACGCCGGCCTGGACATGGCCATGGCCTCGGACAGTTGGAAGGGCTTCTACACCACCACGCTGGCGGCGGCGAAGAACGGCACCATCTCGCAACAGCGCCTGGACGATGCGGTACGTCGGATCCTGCGGGTCAAGATGCGGCTGGGCCTGTTCGAGGCGGGCAAGCCGTCGGCGCGCGCGGTCGGTGGGCAGTTCGCGCTGATCGGCGCACCGGCGCATCGGGCGGTGGCGCGGCAGGCGGTGCGCGAGTCGCTGGTGCTGCTGAAGAACCAGGGCGGTCTGCTGCCGCTGTCGCCGAAGCAGCGCATCCTGGTGGCCGGCGACGGCGCCAACGACGTCGGCAAGCAGGCCGGCGGCTGGACGCTGAACTGGCAGGGCACCGGCACCACCCGCAAGGACTTCCCGAATGCGGACACCATCTACGAAGGCTTCGCGCAGCAGGCCAAGGCCGCGGGCGGCGAGGCCGTGCTGGCGGTCGACGGCACGTACACGACCAGGCCGGACGTGGCGGTGGTGGTGTTCGGCGAGAATCCCTACGCGGAGTTCCAGGGCGATCGGCCGACCCTGGCCTACAAGCCGGGCGACGACACCGACCTGGCGCTGATCAAGCGGCTCAAGGCCGACGGCATTCCCGTGGTCGCGGTGTTCCTCAGCGGGCGCCCCCTGTGGGTCAACCGCGAACTCAATGCCGCCGATGCCTTCGTGGCGGCGTGGCTGCCCGGTTCGGAAGGTGCGGGTATCGCCGACGTGTTGCTGCGCACCGCGCAGGGCGGCGTGCAGCACGACTTCAAGGGAAAACTGAGCTTCAGTTGGCCGCGCACGGCCACGCAATACGCCAACAACGTGGGGCAACAGGGCTACGACCCGCTGTTCGCCTTCGGCTACGGCCTGCGCTATGCCGACAACGGCAACCTGGCCAGGTTGCCGGAAGTCTCCGGCCTCACCGGAAACGAAGGTGCGGCCGGCGTGTTCTTCGCCCGCGGCGCGGCCGGCCCGGGCATGGCCTTACGCCTGGAAGGGGCCAATGGACAGAGCGTGACCGTCACCCGCGTGCCGGAATCGCTCGACGGCGCGCTGTTGAACGTCACCGGTGTGGACCACCTGGCGCAGGAAGATGGCCGCCGCCTCGCCTGGTCGGGCGGACGCGAAGCGGTGGTCGCGCTGCAGTCGCATACGCCGCTGGACCTGCAGCGCGAGAGCAACGGCGACCTGATGCTGGTGACCACGCTGCGGGTGGACGCCGCACCGCGCGGCGAGGCGTGGCTGGCGGTCGGCTGCGGCAGCGGCTGCACCGCGCGCGTGGCGATCGGGCCGACGCTCGCAACCCTGCCGGTGGGCCAGTGGACGCGCGTGGGCGTGCCGCTCAAGTGCCTGGCGGCGGCCGGCGCGGATCTGGGCAAGCTGGATCGCCCCTGGGCATTGACCACGGCGGGCACGATGACGCTGTCGGTGTCGCGGGTCGCGCTCGGCGCGCTCAACGAAGCGGAGACCACCGTCGCATGCCCGAGCGCATGAGCCTGCGTCCTGCGCTAGCGCCCCTTGGGTGGGCCGGCGACCGAACCGCGCAGCACCAACCGGTGCGGCACCACATGGTCGCTGGACACGCGCGCGTCGTCGCGCTTGCGGCGGATGCTGCGCAGCAGGATGTCGATGGCGGCGTCGGCCATCGAGGCGATCGGTTGGTGGATGGTGGTCAGCTCCGGCCACACGGTGGTGGCGGCCGAGGTGTCGTCGAACCCCACCACCGACAGGTCGCGCGGCACCTCCAGGCCGCGCCGGTGCGCGACCGAGATCGCCGCCGCGCCCATGTCGTCGTTGCTGGCGAAGATCGCGGTCGGCGGCCGCCGCTGCGACAGCAGCTTCTCGGCGGCGGCCAGCCCCGAGCGATAGGTGTAGTCCCCCTGCTGGACCAGGCCGGGTTCGACCTTCAGCCCTGCCTCCTGCAGGGCGGTGACGAAGCCCTCGTAGCGCCGCGCGCTGGCGCTGAGATCCTGGCGGCCGCGGATGAAGCCGATGCGCCGATGGCCCTGGCCGATCAGGTGTTCGGCCATCTCCTTGCCCGCGTGGAAGTCGTCGATGCGCACGCAGGAGATCGCGTCGCTGAGGCGCCCCGCGGCGATCGCGACCACCGGGATGCCGGCCTTGACCAGTTCGGTCACTGCCGCCTGCGACTCGCACAACGGCGGCGGCAGGATCACGCCGTCCACGCGCCCGGCCAGGGCACGCGCGGCCTTGCGCTCGGCGTCGGCGTCCAGGTCTTCCCAGTAGTGGATGACCAACTGGATGGCGGCGTTGGACGCGACGCGCAGCAGGCCGACCAGCAGTTCGCGCAGGTAGGCGCCGCTGGGATTGGTGTAGATCAGGGCGATGCGCGTGTGCTGCGCGGCGGCCAGCGAACTGGCCGCCAGGTTGGGCGTATAGCCCAGTTCGCGCACCGCGCGCATCACGCGCTCGCGCGTGGCATCGCGCACCTTGCCCTGGTTGATCGCGCGCGAGACGGTCATCGGCGAGACGCCGGCCAGGGCCGCCACCTCGTCGATCGTCACCCCGCTGGTCTTGCGGCGGACCGCTTTCTTCGGCTTGTCCAAAACGCGTTCCCTTTCTTTTCGCTGACGCTGCCGCGCCGCGGGCACGCCCGCAGCTTACAAGGTTTGCTGGCGCTGCCTGGTGGGCGTTCGCATGTCATTCGGTGTCACTGGATGGCGTGTGCTGCCATCGCGCTGATGGCCTGCGCGGGCGGCGCGCGCGCGGAGGACGGTGCCGCGCTGTGGCTGCGTTATCTGCCGTCGCAAGGCGCCGCGCGCACGACGGACGCGCGCTTGCGCCTGGACGAAGTGGTGGCGCCGGAGCAGACCCCGACGCAGCGTATGGCGCGCGACGAGCTGGTGCGTGGCCTTACCGGCCTGCTGGGGCGCGCCCCGGCGATGCGTGCGGGCGCAAGCGGCGATCACGCGGTGGTACTGGGCACGCCGCAGTCGTCGCCAGCGCTTGCGCCATTTCGCGAGGAGATCGCGGCGCTGGGCGAGGAGGGCTACCTGCTCAAGCGCGTCCGCATCGACGGGCACGCGGTGCTGCTGGTGGGCGCACGCCGCGATATCGGCGTGCTGTATGGGGTGTTCCATCTGCTGCGCCTGCTGCAGACCGGCGCATCGCTCGACGCGCTCGATGTGCGCGAGTCGCCACGGATCCGGCTGCGCGTGCTCGACCATTGGGACGACCTGGACGGCCATGTCGAGCGCGGTTATGCCGGCCGCTCGTTGTGGGACTGGCAGAGCCTGCCGGAGTGGCGCGACCCGCGCTACACCGACTACGCGCGCGCCAATGCCTCGATCGGCATCAACGGCACCGTGCTGAACAACGTCAACGCCAATGCGCAGAGCCTGGCGCCGGCCTACCTCGAAAGGGCGGCGGCGCTGGCGGACGTGTTCCGGCCCTACGGCATCCGCGTGTACCTCAGCGCACGCTTCAGCGCGCCTATCGAACTGGGTGGGTTGAAGACCGCCGATCCGCACGATCCGGCCGTGCAGCGCTGGTGGCGCGACAAGGCCGCCGAGATCTACGCGCGCATTCCGGATTTCGGCGGTTTCCTGGTCAAGGCCAATTCCGAAGGACAGCCCGGCCCGCAGGACTACGGCCGCTCGCATGCCGACGGCGCCAATCTGCTGGCCGATGCGCTGGCGCCGCACGGCGGCGTGGTGATGTGGCGGGCGTTCGTCTATGCCCATGACGTGCCGGTGGACCGTGCCATGCAGGCCTACACCGAATTCGTCGGCCTCGACGGTGCCTTCCGCCCGAACGTGATCGTGCAGGTCAAGAACGGGCCCATCGACTTCCAGCCGCGCGAGCCCTTCCATCCGCTGTTCGGCGCCATGCCGCGCACGCCGCTGATGCTGGAGGTGCAGATCACCAAGGAATATCTGGGCTTCGCCACGCACCTGGTGTACCTGGGGCCGCTGTACGAGGAAGTGCTGCAGTCCGACACCTACGCCCGCGGCGCGGGGTCCACGGTGGCGGACGTGGTGGATGGCACATTGGAGGGCCATGCCCTGACCGGCATCGCCGGGGTCGCCAACATCGGCAACGACCGCACTTGGAGCGGCTCGCACTTCGACCAGGCCAACTGGTATGCCTTCGGCCGCCTGGCCTGGAATCCGCACCAATCCGCCCGCGCCATCGCCGAGGACTGGGCGGCGATGACGTTCTCGCCGGCGCCCGCGGTGGTGCAGCCCATCGTGGGGATGATGATGGGCTCGCGCGAGGCGGCGGTGAACTACATGACCCCGCTGGGCCTGCACCACCTGATGGCGCGCGGCCACCACTACGGCCCTGGCCCCTGGGTGGACGGCGGCCCGCGCGCGGACTGGACGGCGGTGTATTACCACCGCGCCGACCGCAATGGCATCGGTTTCGATCGCACTGCGCATGGAAGCAATGCGGTGAGCCAGTACGCGCCGGACGTGGCGGCCGTGTATGGCGACCCGGCGCGGGTGCCCGAGTCGCTGCTGCTGTGGTTCCACCACGTGCCGTGGGACCACCGCATGGCCTCCGGACGGCCGTTGTGGGACGAACTGGTCGGCCGCTATACGCAAGGCGTGCGTCAGGTGCAGACCATGCAGGCCACGTGGGATGGGCTGCGCGGCAGGGTGGATGCCGAGCGGCACGCGCAGGTGGCGGCGTTCCTGCGCATCCAGCTGCGCGAAGCGCAGTGGTGGCGGGATGCCAGCGTGGCGTACTTCCAGTCGGTCAGCGGACGGCCGTTGCCCGCGGGCGAAGCCGCGCCACCGCACCCGTTGGCCTGGTACCAGGCCCTGCAGTTTCCTTCCGCACCGGGAGATGGACGATGAAGCCGACCACGTGGACGGGCTGGTTGTTGGCGGCGGCCTTGGGGTGCAGCGCCACGCCAGGCATGGCGCAGGACGCGGCGCCGCCGCTGTTGCATGCGCTGTTCCGGGATCACGCCGTGCTGCAGCGCGATCGGCCGATGCCGGTGTGGGGGAACGCCGCGCCGGGTGCCACGGTGTCGGTGACCTTCGCCCGGCAGACCGTCAGCGCACGCGCCGACGCCGGCGGCCACTGGCGTGCCACGCTCAAGCCGGTCGCCGCGGGCGGTCCTTACGACATGACGGTGCGCGCGGGACAGGCGCACCAGGTCGTGCGCGATGTGCTGGTGGGCGATGTGTGGCTGTGTTCCGGGCAGTCGAACATGGAGCTGCCGGTGTGGCGCGCGCTGGATGCGAGCCGCGAACTGGCCGCGGCCGCCCAGCCCAACATCCGTCTGTTCACCGTGCCCAAGGCCGCGGCGGTCGCGCCGCAGGAGGCGTTCGCGGCTGCGGTCGCGTGGCAACCCGCGGCGCCGGACACGGTGCGGGAGTTTTCCGCCGCGTGCTTCTACTTCGCGCGGGAGCTGCAGAAGACGGTCAAGGTGCCGATGGGGCTGATCCAGTCGGCCTGGGGCGGTGCGCGGATCGAGGCCTGGACCAGCGCCGACGCCCTGCGTGCGCAGGGCGGCATGGACGAGGCGCTCGACGTGCTGGCGCTGTCTGCCACCGACCCCATCGCGGCGAGCGCGCGCTGGGGCCGGCATTGGCAGCAATGGTGGACCACGCGCGCCGGTGCCCGGCCGGCCGATACGCCGTGGCAGCCCGGCACTGGCGGCACGGGGTGGCAGGACGCGCCAGAGGCGCTCGGCGCATGGGAGCGCTGGGGCGTGCCGGCGCTGGCCGACTACAACGGCATGGTCTGGTACCGCACGCAGGTCACCCTCACCGCCGCGCAGGCGGCGCAGGGCGCACGGCTGGTGCTGGGGCCGGTCGACGAAGCCGACGTAACCTGGGTGAACGGCGTGGCCGTGGGCAGCCAGAACGCGCCGAGCGATCCACGCCGGTACGCGCTTGCGCCCGGCCTGTTGAGGGCGGGCACCAACACGGTGGTCGTCAACGTGCTGGATACCTACGGCGAAGGCGGACTGGCAGGCCCCGCCGGTGCGCATGCCGTCGAATTGGCCGATGGCACGCGCATCGTCCTGGATCGGCATTGGCAGTACCGCATTGCGCCCGATCCGCAGTCACCGCCGCTGGCGCCGTGGCATGCGGCCTCCGGTATGTCGACGCTGTACAACGGCATGATCGCGCCGCTGGGACGTTACGGGCTGCGCGGCATGTTGTGGTACCAGGGCGAATCCAACACCGGCGAGGGCACGGCTTATGCGACGCGGCTGCGCGGCTTGCGCGACGACTGGCGCCGGCAGTTCGGCGCAAAGATGCCGTTGCTGGTGGTGCAGCTCGCCGGCTATGGCCTGCCGCCGCAGGCCCCGGTGGAGAGCGGCTGGGCGCAGGTGCGCGAGGCGCAGCGCCGCGTGGCCGCGGAAGACCCGTACAGCGGCATCGCGGTGGCCATCGACATCGGTGATGCCTACGACATCCATCCGCCGAACAAGCAGGAACTGGGACGACGCCTGGCACAGGTGGCGCGCCACGTGGTCTATGGCGAACGCGCACTGGCACCATCCGGTCCGACGCCACGCACGGCGTCGCGCGCGCAGGGCGCAGTGCGGATCGCGTTCGACGATGTCGCCGGCCGCCTGGTCACGACCGGCGCCAACGGCCCCATCGGCTTCGAACTCTGCGATGCGCAGGCGCAGCGCTGTACCTATGCCGACGCCGCGCTGGACGGGCGCGACGTGGTGCTGCGCAGCCCGCAGGCCGCCTCCGCCATGCGCGTGCGCTACTGCTGGGCTGATGGCCCGGTCTGCACGTTGCGCGACAGTGCCGGCGCGCCGGCAGGGCCGTTCGAACTGCCACTTTCTGCAGAGGTTCCCTGATGCGTGCGCTGATCGCCACGGCCTTGCTGCTGCTGTCCGCGGCGTTGCAGCCGCTGTGGGCCGCGCCCGCACCGCCGGTCTATTTCGACTGGTTCGACTACGCCGGGCGCGACGCAGCCTTCGAGGCGCCGTTGCCGGCCGGGCATTACCGCAACCCGATCCTGGCCGGTTTTCACGCCGACCCGAGCATCGTCCGCGCGAACGGGCGGTTCTATCTGGTCAATTCCAGCTTCACCTACTTCCCGGGCATTCCGGTGTTCGAGAGCGTCGACCTGGTGCACTGGACGCAGATCGGCAACGTGATCGAGCGGCCGACGCAACTGGATTTCGATGGCCTGAGCGTGTCGCGCGGCATCTTCGCGCCGGCCATTTCCTATCACGACGGGGTGTTCTACGTGGTCACCACCGCCGTGGACAGCGGCGGCAACTTCATCGCCACCGCGCGCGATCCCGCTGGCCCCTGGTCGGACCCGCATTGGCTGCCGGCCATCGATGGCATCGACCCGTCGCTGTTCTTCGATGAAGACGGCCGCGTCTACCTGCTCAACAACGACGCGCCGCCCGGCCCGGCGCGCTACGAGGGCCACCGCGCGATCTGGATGCAGCAACTCGACCTGGCGACCTTCACCCCGGTCGGGCCGCGCAAGGTGATGATCGACGGCGGCGTCGAGCCGGCAAAGAATCCGATCTGGATCGAGGGGCCGCACCTGTATCGACGCGACGGCTGGTACTACCTGTCCGACGCCGAGGGCGGCACCGGGCCGCAGCACTCGCAGGTGGTGCTGCGCAGCCGCGACGTGTGGGGGCCTTACCAGCCGTATGCGGGCAATCCCATCCTCACCCAGCGCGACCTGCCCGACGCTCGGCCGCTGCCGATCGCCAATGCCGGGCATGCGGATCTGGTGGAGGGGCCGGACGGTTCCTGGTGGGCGGTGTTCCTGGCCAGCCGCACCTACGACGTGCGCCACTACAACACCGGGCGCGAGACCTACCTGCTGCCGGTGCAGTGGCGCGACGGCTGGCCGGTGATCCTGCCGGCCGGGCAGGCCATCCCGTATGCGGTCAAGGCGCCGTCGTGGATGCAGGGCGAGGCGTCGCAGGCGCCGTCCACCGGCAACTTCGCCGAGCGCGACGACTTCGACGCACCGACACTTGGTCGCGGCTGGTTGCGCGTGCGCGTGCCCAGGCAGGACTGGGCGGACCTGCGCACGCGTCCGGGGAGCCTGGCCGTGCATCCGCTGCCGGAGAACCTGGACACCTTGCGCAACCCCGCGTTCCTGGGGCGCCGCCAGCAGCACCTGCGGTTCGAGGCCAGCACCGCAATGACGCGCCCCGAAGCGGGCGTGGCGGCCGGGCTGGCGGCGTTCCAGAACGAGGACTGGTGGTATTTCCTCGGCGTGCGCAGTCTCGGCCGCGATCGCGTGGCCGTGTTCCTCGAAGCGCGCGCGGGCAAGGGCGCGACCAGAACCGTTGCCAGCCGCGAAGTGGACGCGTCCACGTCGCTGCGTCTGAAGATCGCCGGCGACGCCGGTACGTATGCGTTCGCGTTCGACGCCGGCACGGGGCAGGGTTGGCAGACCCTCGCCGACGACGTCGACGGAACCGTGTTGAGTACGGATCGTGCAGGCGGCTTCGTGGGCGCCCTGCTCGGCCCTTTCGCGCGCGACGAGCGCGCCTCCAGGAGCAAACGATGATGACGCGCAGGTCTTCCTTTCGCAGCGGTGTTCGCGGCCGCCTGTTCCGCACGCTGGCCCTGTGCGCCGCCACCGCGCTGGCCGGCGTGGGTCATGCCGCCGACGCCGTCGACACCAAGCCGTGGCAGGACACCTCGGCCAGCTTCGAAGCCCGCGCGGCGGCGCTGGTCGCGCAGATGACCCTGGAGGAGAAAGCGGCGCAGATGCAGAACGCTGCGCCGGCGATCGAGCGCCTGGGCGTGCCGGCCTACGACTGGTGGAATGAGGCGCTGCACGGCGTGGCGCGGGCCGGGCAGGCCACGGTGTTTCCGCAGGCCATCGGGCTGGCCGCCACCTTCGACGTGCCCTTGATGGGGCAGGTGGCCACCACCATCAGCGACGAGGCGCGCGCCAAGCATCACCAGTTCCTGCGCGAGGGCGCGCATGGCCGTTACCAGGGGCTGACCTTCTGGTCGCCGAACATCAACATCTTCCGCGACCCGCGCTGGGGCCGCGGCCAGGAAACCTACGGCGAGGATCCCTACCTCACCGCGCGCATGGGCGTGGCCTTCGTGCAGGGATTGCAGGGCGACGATCCGGTCTACCGCAAGCTCGACGCCACCGCCAAGCATTTCGCCGTGCACAGCGGCCCGGAGGCCGACCGCCATCACTTCGACGCGCGCCCGAGCAAGCGCGACCTCTACGACACCTACCTGCCGGCGTTTGAGGCGCTGGTGAAGGAGGGCAAGGTGGATGCGGTGATGGGCGCCTACAACCGGGTGTACGGCGAGTCCGCCAGCGCCAGCCAGTTCCTGTTGCGCGACGTGTTGCGCCGCGACTGGGGCTTCACCGGCTACGTGGTGTCGGACTGCTGGGCCATCGTCGATATCTGGAAGCATCACCATCTGGCGCCCAGTCGCGAGGCCGCCGCGGCGCTGGCGGTCAGGAACGGCACCGAACTGGAGTGCGGCCAGGAGTACGCCACGCTGCCGGCGGCGGTACGCCAGGGGCTGATCGGCGAAGCGGAGATCGACGATGCGGTGACGCGCCTGTTCGCCGCGCGCATGCGACTGGGCATGTTCGACCCGCCCGAGCGCGTGCGCTGGGCGCGGATTCCGGCGTCGGTGAACCAGGCGCCCGCGCACGATGCGCTGGCCTTGCGGGCCGCACAGGAATCGTTGGTGCTGCTGAAGAACGATGGCGTGCTGCCGCTCTCGCGCACGCTCAAGCGTATCGCCGTGGTCGGCCCGACCGCCGACGACACCATGGCCTTGCTCGGCAACTACTTCGGCACGCCGGCGGCGCCGGTGACGATCCTGCAGGGCATCCGTGACGCGGCCAAGGGCATCGAGGTGCGCTATGCGCGCGGCGTGGATCTGGTCGAAGGGCGCGACGATCCGGGCGCCACGCCGCTGATCGAGCCGACGTATCTGCGGCCCGCGGCGGACTCGCCGGAACGCGGCCTGCGCGGCGAATACTTCCGCACGCCCGATCTGTCGGGAACGCCGGCGCTGGTGCGCATCGACGCGCAGATCGGCTTCCGCTGGGACCGCGGCTCGCCGACCGACAACCTGCTGGCCCGCGGCGAAGCGGGGCCGGGGCAGGGCATTCCCAACGATCATTTCAGCATCCGCTGGAGTGGTCAGCTGCTGCCGCCGGTTTCGGGCCGCTACCGGATCGAGGCGGCGGCCGACGATGGCTTCCGCCTCTATCTGGACGGCAAACTGGTGCTGGATCACTGGACCGACAGCGACCGCATACGCGCCGACGGCGTGGACCTGGAACTGCAGGCGGGCCGCGCCTATGCGGTGAAGCTGGAGTACTACGACGCCGAGCGCGACGCGGGCGTGCGCCTGGGCTGGCGCATGCCCGGGGCGAAGCCGCCGTTCGACGAGGCGCTGGATGCCGCGCGCAGCGCGGATGTGGTGGTGTTCGTCGGCGGCCTGACCGGCGACGTCGAGGGCGAAGAGATGAAGGTGGACTATCCGGGCTTCGCCGGCGGCGACCGCACCGACCTGCGCCTGCCGGCGCCGCAGCGCGCCCTGCTGGAAGCGCTGCACGCCACTGGCAAGCCGGTGGTGATGGTGCTGACCGGCGGCTCGGCGCTGGCGGTGGACTGGGCGCAGGCGCATCTGCCGGCGATCCTGATGAGCTGGTATCCGGGGCAGCGCGGCGGCACCGCGGTGGGCCAGGCGCTGTTCGGCGAGGTCAACCCCGCCGGCCGCCTGCCGGTGACGTTCTACCGGGCGGACCAGACGCTGCCTGCGTTCGACGACTACGCGATGGAAGGCCGCACCTACCGCTACTTCCGCGGCACGCCGCTGTATCCGTTCGGCCACGGCCTGTCGTATACGCGCTTCGACTACGGCAAGCTGCACCTGGATGCGCCGCGCATCGCCGACGACGGCCGCCTCAAGCTGCAGGTGGAGGTGGCCAACACCGGCAAGCGCGCCGGCGACGAAGTCGCGCAGTTGTACGTGCGGCGGCTGGCGGCCGCGCCGGGCGATGCGCAGCAAACGTTGCGCGGTTTCCAGCGTGTGCACCTCGCCCCTGGCGAGCGGCGGACCCTGACGTTCGAGCTGGATGCGCCGCAGGCGCTGCGGCAGTACGACGACGCGCGCGGCGCGTATGTCGTGCCGGCGGGACGCTACGACGTGCGGATCGGCGGCTCCAGCGCCGATGCCCGCGTGCATGCCGGCTTCACCGTGGAGGCACGCCGTGACTGAGGCCCGCAATGCGGAGATCGCCGCGCATACGCTGTCGGTGCGCGAGAAGCTCGGCTACAGCCTGGGCGACCTGGCAGCGAACCTGATCTTCCAGACGCTGATCACCTACCTGGCCTTCTTCTACACCGATGTGTACCGGTTGCCGGCGGCCACGGCGGCGACGATCATCTTCGTGATCGGCCTGCTCGGCGCGTTCGTGTTCACCCCGCTGATCGGCATCGCCGCCGACCGCACGGCCACGCGCTGGGGCAAGTTCCGGCCGTGGATCCTGTGGACGGCGATTCCATTCGGCGTGCTGTCGCTGCTGGCCTTCAGCACCCCGGACCTGGGCGCGCGCGGCAAGGTGCTGTACGCGCTGACCACCTATGGCCTGCTGATGCTGGTGTACGCGGCCAACAACCTGCCGTACTCGGCGCTCAGCGGCGTGCTCACCGGCAACATGACCCAGCGCAACAGCCTGTCGGCCTACCGCTTCGTGGCGGTGATGATCGCGCAGTTCATCATCCAGGTGCTGCTGTTGCCGCTGGTGCTGATCCTGGGTGACGGCGACAACGTGCGCGGCTTCGAGCGGCTGATGACGGTGTTCGCGGTGGTGGGCACGCTGTTCTTCCTGATCACTTTCGCGACCACGCGCGAGCGCATCGTGCCGGCCAAGGAACAGAGCGCCGGTGTGCTGCAGGACCTGTCCGACCTGCTGCACAACCGGCCGTGGAAGGTGATGCTGGCGCTGACGGTGCTTGTCTTCGTCAACCTGGCGCTGAAGGGCGGCACCTACATCTACTACTTCCAGTATTACCTCAGCGGGGCCGCGCTGGCCGGCTTTCTCGACGCCTCCGGCTTCAACGGCTTCATCGGCGGCGTGAACGCGCTGCTCGGCGGATGGGGCCTGTCCGGCTTCACCTGGCCGCAGGATCCGGCGACCTCGGCGTTCAGCCTGTTCAACGCCTGCGGCATCCTGTGCATGATCCTGGGCATCGGTTTCTCCCGGCGCCTGGCCGACCGCTTCGGCAAGCGCGATGCCTTCGGCGGCGCGTTGCTGGTCTCTACCCTGTTCCTGCTGGTGTTCTACGTCCTGCCGCCCACCGCGATCGGCGTGGCCTTCGGCGCCTTCATGCTGCACGGCTTCTGCTACGGCATCACCATCCCCTTGCTGTGGGCGATGATCGCCGACGTCGCCGACTACTCCGAGTGGAAGAACCATCGCCGCGCCACCGCGATCATCTTCTCGGCGATGCTGTGCGGGCTGAAGATCGGGCTCAGCATCGGCGGCGCGCTGGTCGCCGGCATCCTCGCGCGCCACGGCTACCAGGCGGGCGCGCCGCAGCAGCCGCAGGCCGTGGTGGACGGCATCCGCCTGACCGTGAGCGTCTACAGCGCCCTCCCGTTCCTGGTCGCGGTGGCGCTTTTGTTCTTCTACAGGATCGACAAACGCATGGAACGTCGCATCGAACACGACCTGCAGGCACGTCGGCACGACAGCGACGCGCGCGACCTCAGCGACCTCGGCCACCTCGCGGCGCATGCCATCGCGCAACCGCTGGTGACCCACATCTACACGGCCGATCCATCGGCACACGTGTTCGAGGGGCGCCTGTACATCTATCCATCGCACGACATCGACAGCGGCGCGCCGTTCGATGACGAGGGCGGCCACTTCGGCATGGAGGACTACCACGTGCTGCGCATGGACACGCCCGACGGCGCGGCCACCGATTGCGGCGTGGCCCTGCATGTGCGCGACGTGCCGTGGGCCAGCCGGCAGATGTGGGCGCCGGACGCGGCCCATCGCGACGGCCGCTATTACCTGTATTTCCCGGCCAAGGACGCGCAGGATCTGTTCCGCATCGGCGTGGCGGTGGCCGACCGTCCGGAAGGCCCGTTCGCCGCCGCGCCCGAGCCGATCGCCGGCACCTACTCGATCGACCCGGCGGTGTTCGAGGACGACGACGGCGCGCACTTCCTGTGCTTCGGCGGTATCTGGGGCGGGCAGCTGCAGAAATATCGCGACGACCGCTTCGATGCGGCGCACGCCGAGCCTGTCGGCGACGAACCGGCGCTGGGCCCGCGGATTGCCAGGCTGGACTCCGGCATGACACAGCTGGCGGAGCCCACACGCGAAATCGTCATCCTCGACGAATACGGCCAGCCGCTGCGCGCCGACGACCACGCGCGCCGCTTCTTCGAGGGACCGTGGCTGCACAAGGACCAGGGCCGCTACTACCTATCCTACTCCACCGGCAACACGCATCTGCTGTGCTACGCCATCGGCGACAACCCGTATGGGCCGTTCACCTATCGCGGCGTGCTGCTCAAGCCGGTGGTGGGCTGGACCACGCACCACTCCATCTGCAGGTTTGAAGGCCGGTGGTACCTGTTCTATCACGATGCCCTGTTGTCCGGCGGCGTGACCCACCTGCGCTCGGTCAAGTGCACGCCGCTGCACATCGAACCGGATGGCAGCATTCGCACTGTCGATCCGTATGATGGTTGAAAGGCCGTCGCCCAGTGATCCCCTGTGGGAGTCGGCTGCCATGCAGCCGCGGCGCGCGAAGTGCTCGCTTTCCGATGGCGCAATGCGTCGGGACTGAAGTCCCTCCCACAGTGCACCCGGCAGGCTCGCCGTAAGCCCCTGTGGGAGCGACTTCGGTCGCGACGAGTGAAGTCATCCAATGACCGATTGCGACAGCAGTCGGGACTGAAGTCCCTCCCACAGTGCACCTGGCAGGCTCGCCGTAGGCCCCTGTGGGAGCGACTTCAGTCGCGACGAGTGAAGCCATCCAATGACCGATTGCGACAGCAGTCGGGGCCGAAGGTCCTCCCACAATTGCTATAGCCAGCTAGCCAGCTAGCCAGCTAGCCAGCTAGCCACAAACCATCCAGGCGCAGCGCCGCTACACCGATCGCGGCAACAGATCCAACCCCTGGATCTCGCGAATCCCCAGCCCCGCCGCCTCGCCGATGCGGATCTGCGCCTCGTCGAACTGCACCCCGCCCACCACCGGATCGAACGCCCCCAGCGACGGGCCGTCCAGGTCCACCTTGGTGATGACGTCCGCGCGCGCCACCGCCAGGTGCGCCGCCGCGGCCACGCCGATGCTCGATTCGAGCATGCAGCCGATCATGCACGGCACCCCGTACACCGCGGCGATGTCGGCGATGCGCAGCGCATTGGACAGGCCGCCGGCCTTGATCAGCTTGATGTTGACGATGTCCGCCGCGCGCCGCTGCAGCAGCGCGATCGCCTGCGCCGGCGAGAACACGCTCTCGTCGGCCATCACCGGGGTCTGCACGCGTTCGGTCACGTACTGCAGGCCGTCCACGTCGCCGGCCTTGACCGGCTGCTCAAGCAGTTCCAGCGTCACCCCGGCGCGCTCCAGCGCGTGCATGGCCTGCACCGCCTGCTTCGGCGTCCAGCCCTGGTTGGCGTCCAGCCGCAGCTGCGCGCGGCCGGCGACCGCGGCGTGGATCGCCTTGACCCGTGCGATGTCCTCGGCCAGATCGGTGCCGATCTTGATCTTCAGCGCCACGAAGCCGCGCGCCAGCGCCGACAGCGCGTCGGCCACCATCGTGTCCACGGCATTCACGCTGATGGTGAGGTCGGTGGTCAGGTGCGGGGTGCCACCGCCGAGCAACTGGTACAGCGGCGCATCATGCAGCTGCGCCCACAGGTCGTGCACGGCGACCTCCAGCGCCGCCTTGGCGCTGCTGTTGTGTTCCAGCGCGCCCTGGATCAGGCCGCGCAGGCGCTGCAGGTCGGCGATGTCCTCGCCGATCAGGCGCGGTGCCAGGCAGCGCTCGATCGCCGCGATGATCGATCCATGAGTGTCGCCGGTGATCGGCGGGGTCGCCGGTGCGCTGCCATGGCCGATCCGACCGTCGTCGGTGTGGACCATGACCACCACGTCCTCGATCGCCTGCACGGTGCGCAGCGCGGTCTTGAACGGGGTCTTCAGCGGCACGCGCAGCATGCCCAGGCGGATCTCGGTGATCTTCATTCGGCGGTCGGCGCGCGCAGGCGCTGGATGCGGGTGATGCGGTCGATGAAGGGCGTGCCGTCGCCGAGCAGCAGCGGTTCCAGCGGCGTCACCGACACGCCGTTGAGGCGCACGCGCTGCAACCGGCCGGCAGCGTCGCGGTAGCTGGCGCCGGCCACGTCGTGGATCACCCAGGTCTGGCCATCCTCGTGGCCGATCACCAGCATCACGTGGCCGGGGATGTAGACCAGATCGCCGACGCGCAGTTGCGCCAATGCCTGCCGCCGCTGCGGCAGCGGGTCGCTGGCGGTGTAGGGCACCGCTGTCAGTGCGGGACTGCGCGCCTGATCGCCGGTGTTGCGCGGCAACTCGATGCCGAGGCTGCGATGCAGGTCGACGACGAAGCCGCTGCAGTCGCGCGCGTCGTAACTGTTGCCCCAGCCATAGCGCTCGCCGAGGAATTTGAACGCCTGCTGCAGCAGCATCTGCGGCGTGGCCGGCAGCGGCGCCTCGGCGACGTCGGCGCTGCGCGGCACCAGCGCGGGCGCCAGTTGCAGCCGCCCGTCGCGGTCGCGCAAAGGCAACTGCACCACGTAGGCGGCCAGCGGCGACTGGCCGTTGACACTGTTCTGTGGCGGCCAGTCGCGCAACAGCGGCAGTGTGCTGCCCATGTCCAGTGCCACCTGCGAGGCCGCCGGCAGTTCCGGGGTGAACACGGTGGCCGCGCGTGCGCCGGTGACCAGCAGCCGTGGCGTGCGTTGCGCGTAAGCGAGCACGCTGGCGCGGTCGCCCTCGGCGAGGTGGTCGCGGGCGATCCACGCGGCGTAATTGTTCGCCAGCACGAACAGCCACTGGCCATCGGCACTGGCGTGCAGGATCGCCACCGCGCTGCCCGGATACAGCGCCGATTCCTGGAAGCGGTCGATGTCGCGATCGTCGCGGTCGCTGAACACGCGCTCGGCGGTGGGGAAGCGCCGCAGGTCGGCGCGTTGCACCACCAGCGCGTAACGCGGCTGCACCTGCGCCGGCAGCGCCTCCAGCGCCAACGCGTGCTGCAGCGCCTGCAGGCGCGCGGCGTCGAGCACGGCGCCGTGGGTGTCGTAGAGCGTGCGCGTCGGCGGCGCCGACAGCGCCAGGATCTGCGCGCGCACCTGCGCGGCGGGCAGTTGCGTCGGCAGCGCGGCCAGGTCGTGCATCGACGTATCGTCGCGCAGCAGCCGGGCGTTGAACTTGGCGCGCTGCGTCGCCTGCAGTAGTGGCGGCGACGCCGCCGGCAGCCGTGCGATCCAGTGTTCGGCCTGCAACTGCGCCGGCTGTGCCTGCAGCGGCATGGCGTCGGTGGCGCGTGCTGGTGCGATGCCGCCGCTCGCCGCCACGGCGAGCAACAGGCACAGGCCGCGCATCGTGATCATGGCATCCCGCTGTCTGGAAAGAAGGCCGGCGCATGCGGCGCGCCGACGCCAGGATCTTCGATTCCCGGTTTTTTTCTGTCAAGGCGCTGCGTTGACAGGTTTTGCGAGCGCGTGTTACACCCGATTGCACAGGGGAAGCGTGGCGATGGCGCTGGGGAACGTGCAGGCAGCGCACGGCAGCGCCGCGTCCGCTCGGCAAGATGCAGGACCCGCAACACGATGGCCGCGTGCCGTGCACGCGCCATCGCCGTGTGCGTGGACGCCAGGGACAGGCGCTCGTCGGTGGCCGCGCCCGCGGCGTTCGCGCCATCCACCCGCGCTATGCAGGAGAGCCGCGTGCCCATGCGAATCGTTCGTCGTCCTTTTCCCTTGCGGCCCGTGCGCGTGGCGCTGGCCGCGCTGACGACGCTGGCCGCGGCCTCGCCAGCGGCGGCCGCGGCGCAGGAACAGGCAGCGACGCCGCGCGATCTCGATGCGGTACTGGTCACCGGCTCGCGCATCGCCCGCGCGCAGGTGGAAGGCCCGGCACCGGTCACCGTCATCACCGCCGAGGACATCCGCAAGCAGGGCTTCGCCACGGTGTGGGAATCGCTGGGCACGCTGACCCAGTTCAGCGGCAGCACCTTCAACGAGAGCGACCAGACCGGCAGTTCGCCCAACGGCCAGTATCTCAACCTGCGCGGGCTGGGGCCGGGCTATCAACTGATCCTGCTCAACGGCAAGCGCATGGCCGACTACCCGCAGCCCTACGGCGCCAACGGCACCGCGGTCAGCCTCGGCAGCATTCCGGCGGCGGCGGTGGAGCGCATCGAGGTGATGAGCGGCGGCGCCTCGGCCATCTACGGCTCCGATGCGGTGGCCGGCGTGGTCAACATCATCACCAAGCGCGATTTCCAGGGCGACAGCCTGCGCGTGCGCGCCGGCACCACCACCCGTGGCGGCGGCGATACCGGGCAACTGCAGTGGAGCGGCGGGCGCCGCGGCGACGGCTGGAGTGTCACCTACGCCTTCGAACGGCTGGACCGCGAACCCATCGTCGCCCGCCAGCGCGACTTCATGGATTCCTACGACGACCATCCGGCCAACAAGGCCGATCCCAGTTCGCCCAACGTGTCCATCTCCGGCGTGTACCTGCGCCGCGGCACCACCTATCTGTGGCCGCAGGCGGGCGCGCTGTCGACCTCGCCGCAGGCGCTGGCCGCGGCCTGCGCCGCGACCAATCCGGCGTTCCGTCCTTACCGCACCAGCGACAGCCTGGCCGCGCCCAACCGCTGCGGCGCGTTCGACTACTACGCCGGGCGCTCGGTGCAGAACGGCTATGGCAAGACCTCGGCCTACCTGGCCGGCGATGCCGAGCTCGGCCACGATGTGGTCGCCTATGCGCAACTGCTGGCCAACCGCTCGCAGGACAAGAGCTCCAGCCAGACCCACTACTACATCGGCGAAGGCGCGTTCACCGCCTACGATCCGGACCTGGGACTGGTCACCGCGCAGCGCATCTTCCTGCCGGACGAGGTCGGCGGGATCAAGACCATCGACTACGACGAGCGCAGCTGGAACCTCAACGCCGGCGTGCGCGGCAAGGCGCTCGGCGGGCGCTTCGACTGGGATGCCAGCGTGTCGCTGTCGCGCTACGACATCACTACGCGGCGCCCGCGCTTCCTCACCAATGCGGTGCGCGATTACTACTTCGGGCCGGTGCTGGGCTATCGGCCGGACGGCACCGAAATCCGCCGCGTGCGCCCGGACCGGCTGTTCGCGCCCGGCAGCCCGGCGCTGTACCAGCAGCTCACCACCGAGGTGGTCAGCCGCGGCGAATCGGCCACCGACCAGGCCCAGTTCGTGGTCAGCGGCGACCTGTTCGAACTGCCGGCGGGCATGGTGCAGATCGCCACCGTGCTGGAAGCGGCGCGGCAGACCTACGACCTGCAGCCCGATCCGCGCACCACCGTCGACTACACCGGCAGCGAGCGCATCTACAACCTCACCCAGACCCCGGGCGGCGGCCCGCGCAAGCGCTACGCCGCCGGCCTGGAGCTGCGCGTGCCGATCGCCAGCCGGCTCAGCGCCACCCTGGCCGCGCGCTACGACGCCTACGACGACATCACCGCCGTCGATGGCGCAGCCACCTGGCAGGCCGGCCTGGAGTGGCGTCCGTTCGACACCCTGCTGCTGCGCGGCAGCCACGCCACCAGCTTCCGCGCGCCGGACCTGCTGTGGATCTACGCCGGCACCAGCGCCAACAACCCCACCGTGGTCGACGAATACCTGTGCCGCCGCGACGGTCTGGATCCGTTGTCGGCGGCCTGTGCGAGCGCGCACGAGTACCAGACCTTCTCCACCCAGGCCTCCAATCCGCTGCTGCGCGAGGAGACCGGCAAGTCGACCACGCTCGGCGCGGTGTGGGACGCGCTGCCGGCGCTGTCGCTGAGCGTCGATTACTACCGCATCGAACTCAAGGGCCGGGTCGAGGCCATTTCCAGCGAAACCCTGCTGGAGAACAACGCCAACTGCCTGCTCGGCCGCGACCGCACCGGCGCCGCGGTGGACACCGCCTCGGCGGCCTGCCGCTTCTACCTGGACGCGGTCACGCGCAGCCCCGGCACCGACCTGACCAGCGAAGGCCAGATCACCGCGTTCAAGACCTTCCCCATCAACCAGTCGCTGATGCGCACCGACGGCATCGACGCCAGCCTGCGCTACGACCTCGACCTCGGGGCCTGGGGCACGCTCGGCCTGCAGGGCGGGCTGACCCGGGTGCTGCGGATGGAGGTGGCGCAGTTCGCCGGCGCGCGCCCGGTGGACGTGATGAACGACGTCGACTACCTGGCATTCCGCACGCGCAGCAACTGGCGTGCGAACTGGAGCCGCGGCGACTGGTCGGCCAGCGTGTACGGCTACCGCTACGGCTCGCGCCCCGACTACGCCGAACGCGGCCGCGTGGCGCCCTATCTGGTGTGGAATCTCGACCTCGCCAAGCAGATCACCGACAAGGCCACCGTCGGCCTGAGCGTGCTCAACGTGTTCGACGCGCTGCACCCGCGCGACGACACTTACACCACCTGGCCGTACTTCCCGCGGGTGTACAGCGCGATCGGCCGGCAGTGGTCCATCAACTTCAACTACCGCTTCTGAGCGCGCGGCGGTGAGCGCCGACGTGCGCCTGCACGCCGCCGCCGCACCGATTGCGTACGCTTGTGCGTCCCCGACCAGGATGTGCCCATGACCCGCGTTCCCGTGCCGTCCCCATCCGCCGTGCGCCGGCTGCTGCTGCTGGGCACGCTGGCCTTGCTCGGGGCCTGCGCGCACGCGCCGCAGCGCAATCCGCTGGCCACCTGGGTGCCGTCGCCGAACTACGACACGCGCCGGCCCATCCTGATCGTCATTCACTACACCGACCAGCACTCGGTGCAGCAGAGCCTGGACACGCTGCGCTCGCACAACAGCAAGGGCAAGGTCAGCGCGCACTACCTGATCGGCCGCGACGGCACACGCTACCAACTGGTCGCCGACCAGGACCGCGCCTGGCACGGCGGCGCCGGACGCTGGGGCACCATCACCGACATCAACTCCGCCTCGATCGGCATCGAACTGGACAACGACGGCAAGACCCCGTTCGCGCAGGAACAGATCGCCAGCCTGCTGATGCTGCTCGAGGACCTGTGCACGCGCCTGCGCATCCCGCGCACCCAGGTGGTCGGACACGAGGACTTCGCGCCGTCGCGCAAGGTCGACCCGGGTCCGCTGTTCCCGTGGAAGCGACTGGCCGAGGCCGGCTTCGGCCGTTGGCCGGCCGCCGACACGCCGCCGGCGCCGCCCGGCTTCGATCCGTGGCAGGCGCTGGCGCTGATCGGCTATCCGGTCGACGACCGCGCCGCGACCCTGCGTGCCTTCCACCACCACTACCGCGGCAACGACGCCACCGACTTCGACGCCGAAGACCTGCGCATCCTGTACGCGCTGACCCAGCCGCTGCTGGCGCGGCCGCAGCCGGTCCCGGCGATGGAGCCGGACGCGCCCTGAGCCGGCGCGCTGCGGCGCCAGCGTCGGTCTTGGCGGCATGCACGCCTGTCACTTGGCGCCGCCGCGGTTCTTGGTAGCATCGCGCGCCAACGGACTCCAAAGGACGCAGTGCGATGAGGCGAGGAACCACGGCCCTGTGGGCGGCCACCTTCCTGCTGTTGGGCGGGTGCAAGGACAAGGCGGCCGATGCGCCGGCGGCGCAGACCCCGGCGACGGCGAGCGCCCCCGCAGCGCCTGCCGACACGAACGCGGCGGCACAGCCGGTCGCCGCCGAGGTGCCGGCGCCGGGCCAGGTGCTGGCCGACATCTACGGCGCCAAGGGCGATGGCTCGGCGTCCTATGCCATCGACAACGGCGCGGTGGCCAGCTTCTGGTACGGCTATCGCTTCGACCTCGGCGGCAAGCAGTACTACACCGGGTTCGCCAACGCCACCGGCGGCAAGTACGCCAAGCCCGGCGACCAGGGCGGCGACCAGGACATGCCCGATCCGGCCGCCACCGTCAGCATCAGCCAGGCCACCTACGTGCTCGACAGCGCCGGCGGCACGCCGACCTGGACCCTGTTCCACGCGCAGCGCTGGGCCGGCGACTTCGGCTCCGACGGCAAGGCCGACACCCTGGACGAACAGCGCAAGCCGCAGAGCACCCCCACCCAGGACGGCCACCTGCTGCTGGCGCTGCCGACCACCCGCTTTGCCGACGGCATCACCAGCGCCGGCTTCGCGATCTTCACCTTCGACCCGAACAAGAACGACCTGGGCGACTACAAGGGCTGGGTGTACCTGGGCACGGTCGCCGCCGGCGAGGACAACAGCGCCGCCTGCGACGACCAGGGCACCATGAAGTGCGCCACCAGCACCGGTACGCTGAGCTTCGTGCCGCCGGCCAGCGGCAAGGTGCCGTCGCTGCGGATCGCCCTGCAGGGCACGGCGGTGGAAGGGCCGGGCAAGGTCCGCACGCTGGGCCCGGCCGACGCCGTCACCTACACCTACGACCCCGCCAAGCAGCAGTACACCCCGCCGCTGGACCGCTGAACGGACGGCGCGGGACGTGTGCGCGGCGCGCGCGGCGGCGGTGGTTTCGGGCGAGGGACCTGGTTTAAGATGCGCCCCACGGGGCCTGATGATCAGGCGAGTCATTCGCGAGCGGCATGGGATGCTGCACTCGCCCGAAAATGCCGGTGTGGATTGCCGGCGTGCGGTTCGCCATGCGCGACCGCCATCACCGCCCCTGCTCGGGGCCGCAGTGCACGTCACCGTCGTTCCGTCCGAACTCGCGCCTGCCGGCAGCATCGTCCGTGCCGGGGCGTCGCGTCCGTGCCATGCGCGTCTGCGCCATGGCGCACGCGGCAGCAGGGCGTGGCGGGCGGTGCGGGTGGGCTCCCTCGGCTTCTTCACCGAATACAGGATGTTCTGGACATGTCGAACGACAACAAGCGCGCCGCCGCTGCCGAAGTGCCACCCGATGCGGGCAGCGTGCTGTACCTGATCTACGGCTGGGACGGCGATGGCGCCGTGTCCTACGAGATCGACAACGGTGCCGTGGTGAATTTCTGGGGCGGCCAGCATGTCGAGCTGGACGGCAAGCAGTACTACACCGGTTTCAGCTACGCCACGCCGGGCCACTACGGCATCGACGATGCGGAAACCTTCCCGAACCCGGGCGAGGGCGTCTCGCTCGGCGCCGCCACCTTCCTGCTGACCACGCCAGGCGGCGAGCGGCCTTGGATGGTGCTGCACGCGCAGCGCTACATCGGCAGCTTCGGTGCCTACGCGCGCGCCGATGCGTTCGATACCAGCCGCGCACCGCAGCAGCATGCGCTGGACGACGGCCGGTTGCTGCTGGCCATGCCGACCACCCGCTTCGGCAACGGCATCACCGAGGCCGGCTTCGCGCTGTTCGTGTTCGATCCGAACCGGCACGACCTCGGCGATTACCGCAGCTGGGTCTATTGCGGCACGGTCGCGGCCGGTGAGGACAACGAGGCGGCCAGCGATCCGGATGGCGTGGTGCCGCACGTGTCCAGCACCGGCACCCTGGAATTCCAGGCGCTGCCCGGCCAGCCCATGCCGGCGCTGCGGGTGGCGCTGCACGGCACCGCCATCGCCGGTCCCGGCCGTGCACGCCTGCTCGATGGCAGCGACGTGCTGCAGTACGCCTACGATCCGGACAGCGGCCAGTACCGGCCCACGCCCGACGCATGACCCCGGCGGCGCGCGGCGGCGCGCCGCTGGACGCAGCACCCGATGTTCCGCAGTACGCAATCGTTCTGTTGACCGCGCACTAACAAGCTCATGGACGAGCTCGGTTGACCCAGGCGGCCGCGATGGCCGTACCTCAACCTCAAGGAGTTACACGAGATGGCACGCGATACCACCAAGGCAGAGAATCTCGACATCATCGAGCGGGAAGCCAGGCAGCGGCAGATTCCGGTCGACGACTTCATGCGTTTCGCCTACATCGAAACCGGCGGCCGCTTCGACGAGCAGGCCAGTCGCGGTCCCAACAGCGCCAAGGGCCTGTTCCAGTTCACGCCCGGCGCCGCCAGCGCCTACGGCATCCGTGGCCGCGAACTCGATGCGGTGGCCAACACCGATGCCGCCGCGCGCATGTACCAGGACAACCGCAACAGCCTGACCCGTCAGCATGAGCGCGACGGCCGCCCCTACCTGTCCGGCAACGCGCAGCCCGACGGCCTGGACATGTACATGGCGCACCAGCAGGGCGCCGGCGGCTACCGCTCGATCCAGGCCGCCATCGCCACCGGCCATTTCGAGTTGAAGGGCACCCGCGCCAACATCCTCAACAACGTGCCCGGCGAAAAGGACGCGCAGGGCGCGCGCCAGTTCCAGGCCTACACCGGCACCTCGCTGGCCGACTTCAAGAAGCTGTCCGACCAGGACATGGCCAAGGCCTTCGTGAAGTACTGGGACGCCAAGTACGACCACATCGCGATCCCGGAAAAGGGCATCAAGCCGCTCGCCGAGGGCCAGGCCGCGCCGGCGGCCGCGCGCACGCCGGCACCGGCCGGCGGCAAGCAGGGCGGCCACGACGGCATCGCGCTGACCGCCGCCTACGAGCTGGGCGTCAAGCACGACGACGTCAAGTACGCGATCAACGTCAAGAGCAGCAAGTACTACCACCCCGGCGTGGACGGCAAGCATCTGGCGCAGGGCTACATCGACTGTTCCGGCTGGGTGACCGAGCTGCAGAACGCGACGATGAACGAGATCAACCGTAAGGCCGGCCGCGACGTGTTCACCCAGAAGGACATGCTGGTGCAGGGCATGACCGGCTCCGGCGAGATCGTCAAGAAGGCCTACGACAGCTCCGGCGTGCTGCTGGAGGGCAAGGACGTGTTCAAGCCCGGCGCGCTGAAGGAAGGCATGGTCATCGGCGTGGATTCGGGCAAGACCGCGCACGAGCACTGGAAGGGCATCGACCACATCATGATGGTCGTGCGCGATCCCAAGAGCGGCGAACTGCTGGTCAGCCAGTCCACCGGCAGCAAGGGCGTCAACACCATGCCGCTGGACGACTACCTGGCCACGCACCACAACGCCAAGCTGTTCGCCTCCGATCCGCTGGCCAAGGGCCGCGACCTGCTGCAGGACCGCCAGCAGACCCAGGCGCAGACGCAGGGCGCGCAGGAACCGCGCACGGCGCTGAAACCGGGCGAGCAGGGCGCCGACGTCAAGGCGATGCAGCAGCGCCTGATCGAACTGGGCGTCAAGGACGACCAGGGCAAGCTGCTCAGCGGCACCGGCTACTACGGCGATCGCACCAAGGAAGTGGTCGCCAACCTGCAACGCGAGAAGGGCCTGGCGGCGACCGGCATCGCCGACAAGGCCACCCTGGAGGCGATCGCCAAGCAGCCGGCGCAGGCCAAGTCCGACGCGGCGACGCTGGCCGACAACCCGCTGTACAGGCAGGCCATGGAGCACCTGCAGAAGCAGGGTCCCAACGGCGGCTTCAAGAGCGCCGAAGAGATGCAGCGTGCCGCCGGCCAGGTGGCGTTCGAGGCCAAGGTGAGTGGCATGCAACGCATCGACGACCTGGTGCCCAGCGGCGATCGCCGTGGCCTGATCGCCGTGCAGCGCAACCCCGACAATCCGCACGACGTCAATCGCGCCTACGTGGACAGGCAGCAGGCCGCGGCGGTGCCGCTGGAGCGCAGCCAGCAGCAGTTGGCCGCCGAAACCCAGCGGCAGGCGCAGGAGCAGGCGCAGCAGCCCGACCCGCAGCGCGAAAAGACCCAGTCGCCGCGCTGACCGGCCTCGCGGCAACGGCCGCCGTCGCGCGCTGCGCGGCGGTGGTCGTGCGTGGAGATGTCGATCGCTGCGCAAGACCGCCCCGCATGCGCCGGCGCGACATTGCCCAACGCTGGCCAAACACGATCACCTGCCATCGCGGCGTGCGATGGACAGGGTGCACGACGATCGATTAGAACCTCGCCTTCCCGCTCGCGCAAACGACAAGGACGCATTCCGACCATGGCCATCGCCAAGGCGTTCCAACGCTCTTCCCTGCTGCTGTTGTGCGTGGCCGCCGCCGCGTGCAGTGCGCCGTCTTCCACGCCCAGCCAGACCCAGGCGCCGGCCGCTCCGGCGGCGGACGCTGCGGCCGCCGCGTCCCCTGTCGCCGCGCACGATGCCGGTACCCAGGCCGACGCGAGCGCGGCCACGCCGTCTGCACCGGCTGCGCCACCCAACCCTTCCACCGCTTCAGGAGATTCCCCCGTGCTGCGACCGTCCTACGACACCTGCATCACCGCCGCTGGCGGCGCGACCCCGGCGATGCTGGACTGCATTTCCGACGAACACGCCTACCAGGACCAGCGCCTCAACACTGCCTACAAGGCGGCGATGGGCAAGCTGGGCGAGGCCGAGCAGCATGCGCTGCGCGAGCGGCAGCGCAAGTGGATCGCCGAGCGCGACGAGAAGTGCGTCGCCGATCCGGACGGCGGCCAGGCCGAGCGCGTGGATGCGGCCGAATGCCGCCTGGAAATGACTGCACGCCGCGCCGACGAACTCGAAGCGCACTGATTTCACCCTCTCCCTCTGCATTGAACCCCGACGCGCGGCGCCTTCCACGCCGCGCGTCCTGCCAAGGAGAACGCGATGAGCGACAAGGATTGGGAACTGGGCCAGACCTCCAAGCACTACGAGACCGGCGGCCGCGGCGCGTCGACCGTGTCCTCCGGCGTCGACGACCCGGGCGGCGTGTCCTACGGCTCGTACCAGATGACCTCGCAGACGACGACCCGTGAGGGCAAGGTCATCAACGGCGGCACCGTCGCTGCCTTCGTCAAGGACAGCAAGTACGGCGACGACTTCGCCGGCCTCAAGCCGGGTTCGGACGCCTTCAGCGCCAAGTGGAAGGAACTGGCCAAGACCGACCCCAGCTTCGGCCAGGAACAGCACGACTACATCAAGCGCACCCACTTCGACAAACTGGTCGACCGGCTCAAGGACAAGGGCATGGACCTGTCCGACCGCGGTCCGGCGGTGCAGGATGCCATGTGGAGCACCGCGGTCCAGTACGGCCCCGGCAGCGACAAGAAGCCGGGCGGATCCGGCGTGTTCCTGCGCGCGATGGAAGAGAAGTTCGGCAAGCAGGCGGATCTGTCCAAGATTTCCGACAAGGAGATCGTCAGCGCGGTGCAGGACTACAAGGCCGAGCACGTCAAGGAGCTGTTTCCGCGCGTGCACAAGCAGAAGACCCTGGACTCGCTGCAGAACCGCGCCGAGAACGAAAAGGCCGACCTGCTCAAGCTGGCCGACCTCGGCAAGACCGTGGCCAAGCCCGGAGAGCAGCGCGACGGGCACGCGGCGCCGAAGCCGCACGAGGGCCATCGCGAGCCGGCCGCGCACAACGGCGTGCTGGCGCGCAATGCGCACGGCGAGGCGGTGAAGGGCCTGCAGGAGAAACTGGCCACGCTCGGCTACCTGGAGGCCAAGGATGCGATCGGCACCTACGGGCCGAAGACCGAAGCGGCGGTGGAGAAGTTCCAGCAGGACCAGCACCTGAAGGGCGTGGACGGCAAGGCCGGCCCGGAGACGCTGGCCGCGATCGAGCGTAGCGTGCAGCGGCAGCAGGGCGTGGAGCAGATGCGGCGCGACAGTCCGCTGTTCGATCAAGCGGTCGCGCAGCTGGAAAAGCAGGGGCGCAACGGTGGCTACGGCGACCGCGAGTCCATGCAGCGGGCGGCCGGGCAGCTGGCGTTCGAGGCCAAGGTCAGCGGCATGTCGCGCATCGACGACCTGGTCGCCAGCACCGATGGCCGCGGCATGATCGCGGTGCAGCGCAATCCGGAGAACGCGCACGACGTGCATCGCGCCTATGTCGACCGCCAGCAGGCGGCGACCGTGCCGCTGGAGCAGAGCCAGCAGCAGCTGGCGGCCGAAACCCAGCGCCAGGCGCAGGAGCGGCAGGTGCAGGACCAGCAGCGTACCCAGACCCAGGCGCAGACGCCCGGGCGCTGAGTCGCGCTGCGCAGGGCGGTCATCGGCACGCGCCGCTGGCCGCCATGCATTGCGCAGTTCGCATCGCGCGTATTGCAGGCGCGCGGCAGGACAGCGGCTGCGGCCATGGCCTATGCTGCGCACATGTCGCATGACCGCCGCTCCCGCCACCACCGTTCCTCGCGCACCTGGGCCCGGCCTGGCGCACTGCGCGCAGTGGGCCTGGCGCTCGCGCTCGTCGTCGCGCCTGCCGCGCTCGCCGCCGAGCCCACCACTTCGCCGGCGACCACGCCGGAGCAGGCGGGACTTGTAGACGTGCATACGCTCGCGCCGCATATCGCAATGGACATCCGCTACGCCGGCCACGACAACTTCACCGGTCGCCCGGTGCCCGGCTACGACGCACCAAAGTGCTATCTGCTGGCGCCGGTGGCCCAGGCCCTGGCACAGGTGCAACGCGACCTGCAGGCCAAGGGTTACCGCCTGCAGGTGTTCGATTGCTACCGGCCGCATCGCTCGGTCCGCGCCTTCGTCGCCTGGGCGCGCGATCCGCAGGACCAGGTGGCCAAGGCGCGCTACTACCCCAAGCTCGACAAGGGCGTGCTGCTCGGCGACTACATCGCCGAACACTCCGGCCACAGCCGCGGCGCCACCGTCGACCTGGGCCTGCTGGACTGCCGCCACGGCGCCTGCCGCGCGCTGGACATGGGCACCGGCTTCGATTTCTTCGATCCCAGCGCGCACACCGAGACGCCGACCATCGACGCCACCCAACGCGCGCATCGTCAGCAATTGCTGAAAGCGATGGCCGCGCGCGGCTTCGTCAACTATCCGATGGAATGGTGGCACTACACCTTCCAGCCCGAGCCCAGCCCCGGCGTCGCCTTCGACGTGCCGGTGCGCTAGCGTCTCGTCCCGATCGCCACGGACCACCCATGACCGGCACGCACCAGTTCGTCGACCTGCAATGCCCTTACTGCGGCGAATGGATAGACGTCGCCCTGGATCCGTCGGTGGACGTGCAGCAATACGTGGAGGACTGCCAGGTGTGCTGCAAGCCGATGCTGATGACGGTGCGCTGGGACGAGGACGGCACGCCGGTGGTGAGCGCGATCGCCGAAAACGCCAGTTGATCCGCGCGCCGGCGCGGCGCGCCGCACGCCGATGCGCGACAGCCTCTAGACTTGCGTCCCTGCCGACCGAGGACACCCGATGAACCTGCCGCTGCACTTCGGCCTGCTGGGCTCCCTGGAAGCCGGGCTGATCGCCTTGGCGGTCGGCTTCCTGGTGTATGCGCTGTGGCAGTGGCTGGGCCGGCGGCTGGGCTGGTCCGAGGGCCAGCAACTCGGCGGCGCCTGCCTGATCGCGGTGGCGGTGTCGGCCGGCATCGACTGCTGGAACCTGTTCTACACCAGCATCGTGCGCCTGGAGTCGCCGCTGTACGCGCGCATCGCCCTGGCCAGCATCCACGATCCGGACGAACTGGGTTCGCGGGTGGTGCTGGAGGTCGCTGGCGCGCTGTCCGGCGTGGCCCTGGCGTGGATCGTGTTCAGGGCGCGTTCAAGCGAAAACGCTGGCGACGGTGGTCACGAAACACGCTGAAACAGACGTTTTCTTTCTGCAATCCAAACGTCTCGAATGGACGCCTTACTGCTTGCTGACGGAATCCTAACCTGTGCGGTAGCGCGCCGCAGGAGCGCCGTGGTTAACGATCCGTTTTGCGGCGATTTTCGACAGGGAATGGATTCAGTCTGAGGTGGGCACGGTAGGGCCGTGTTCCGGAATCGACCGGACATGCCACACCGAGAGCCAAACCGAACGTCAAGGAGAATCCACCCATGAACATCCGCACCCGCACCCCGCTGATCGGTACCGCCGCCATTCTCGCCGCCGCGCTGGCCCTGCCGGCCTTCGCCCAGGATGCGCAGGCCGACGCCGCCGCGCAGGCGCAGACGCAGTCGTCCACCAGCGCCACCGGCCAGAGTGGACAGGCCGGTGCGGCCTCGGGCGGCGCCCAGACCTGGGCCGACGTGGACGCCGACAAGGACGGCGCGATCAGCAAGCAGGAGGCGCAGGTCAACGCCGGCCTCAGCCAGATCTTCGCCCAGGCCGACGCCGACCATAACGGCAAGCTGACCCCGGACGAATACAAGGCCTACGTCGCCAAGCAGCAGGGCGGTGCGGCCACCGGCGGCAGCACCGGCAGCGACAGCAACGGCGGCCAGTAACGGGAGCGGGACCGGCGCGGCGGTGGCGCGGCGATGAGGACGCGCACCGCCCGCCGGCACCGAATCGATCAAGACTGACGCGCCAGTGGCGCGCAATGCGATCCACACGACGGCGGCCCTCGGGCCGCCGTCGTGCGTTTGTACGGGATGTGGCACCGCATGTCCTACGGCCGTCTGTGCCGCGCTGCTATGCTTGGCCGATGCCCACGCCCACCGCTCTGCGCTCCTCTCCCATCGCCTTGGTCGGTTTCGACGGCGACGACACCCTGTGGAAGAGCGAGGACTATTACCGCGACGCCGAGGCCGCGTTCGAAGCCATCCTCGGCCAGTACCTGGACCTGCACGACACCGCCACCCTGCAGCATCTGCTGACGGTGGAGCGCCGCAATCTCAAGGTCTTCGGGTATGGCGTGAAGGGCATGACCCTGTCGATGATCGAGGCGGCGATCGAGCTGACCGAGGCGCGCATTTCCGCGCACGACCTCGGGCGCATCGTCGAGATCGGCCGCAGCACGCTGCAGCATCCGGTGGAGGTGATCGCCGGCGTACGCGAAGCGGTGGCCGCGATCGCGGCCGAGTTCGAGATCGTGCTGATCACCAAGGGCGACCTGTTCCACCAGGAAGCCAAGATCGCGCAGTCCGGCCTGGGCGACCTGTTCTCGCGCATCGAGGTGGTGTCGGAGAAGGATCCGCAGACCTACGCCAGGGTGCTGTCCGAATTCGGCATCGGCGCCGAGCGCTTCGTGATGATCGGCAACTCGCTGCGCTCGGACGTGGAGCCGGTGATCGCGCTAGGCGGCTGGGGCATCCATACGCCGTACACCACCACCTGGGCGCACGAGGCCGAGCACGGGCTGTCGGCCGACGAGCCGCGCCTGCGCGAAGTGGCCGCGGCCGCGGACTGGCCGCAGGCGGTGGCGGATCTCAACCGGCATGCGGCGAGCCTGCAGCAGGGCTGAGTGGATCCCTCGCCCAGCGGCGTTGGCATCACCGGCCGCTGGCGGTGTCGCGTAGGAGCGGCTTCAGCCGCGACACCGCCGAGCCCGCGGTGCACATCCCTGCCAGCTTGCCGCGCTGACAGCGCCCACTGCCTCCGGCAGAATCGACGCATGCGTCTGCTTCCGTCTCCTGCCGGTCTGTTCCTGTGCGCGGCCCTGTTGGCTGCCGGCCCGGCCATGGCGCAGGGGGCGGTAGCGCCCGCGCGCGCCGCTGCCTCCGAGAGCGGGGAGGCGGCACCGGTCGAGGTGCCCGGCACCGACGATGCCTGGATCGATCGCCAGTTGCTGGACATCGACCGCTACGCCGCGCGCTATCCCGACAGCTTTCTCGACGAGATCGCGCGCTACGCGCAGATGCCGCACGGCTATGCCGAGGTGCTGCTGCGCGACCGGCGCTGGCCACCGCGCGATATCTATGTCGCCGCGTTCCTGGCCAAGGCCGCGGGACGGCCTTACCGCGAAGTGGTGCGCGCCCGCACCGCGGCCGGCGTCCCGGCCGGCTGGGCGGCGGTGGCGAGCGGCCTGGACGCGCCGCCCGGCTCGCTGGCCTACCGCGCGCTGCGCCATGCCATCGTCGCCAGCTACGACCACTGGGACCGGCCGATCGTGCTGGACGCGCTGCTGCGCCGGCAACTGGGCGACCGCGCCGCCCGCGACCGCGCCGCGGCGCAGCCCCAGGACGGGTCGACGCGCACGCAGTAAGCGCGGGGCAGCACAACGACATGGCCGCCCGCACGTTCGCCCATGTCGTTGCGCGAACGTCCCGTTGCCTGCACGGCATGGCGGGCATCGTGATGCATCCACTTCAGCGCGTACCTAGCCCCTCTCCCCCCGGGAGAGGGGTTGGTGGGGTGAGGGTCGGCGCGCGCAGCGCCTCACGCAGTTTGGGTGCACGAGGCTGCGCCCGGACCCTCATCCGCCCCTGCGGGGCACCTTCTCCCAGCGGGAGAAGGAGACAGCGGTGCCGGCCACTCCCGTGCCGCACCGGTACGCGCCGTCCATTCATCCACACTGGCCGCGCCGCCGCCGCGGCGCGAGAATAGGCGTTCTGCCGGTCCTGCCGCCGGCGCCACCGCCGTCCCGGACCGCCCGATGACCAACGCCTTCGTTTCGCCCGACGCTATCCGCAGCCTGTTCGCGCAGGCCATGTCCGACATGTACCGCACCGAGGTGCCGCTGTACGGCACGCTGATGGAGCTGGTGGCGCAGGTCAATGCGCAGACCCTGGCCGCGGACCCGGCACTGGAGGCGCAACTGCAGCGCAACGACGAGCGCGCGCGTCTGGACCAGGAGCGACATGGCGCGATCCGCGTCGGCACCGCCGAGGAACTGGCCACGCTGCGCCGCCTGTTCGCGGTGATGGGCATGGCGCCGGTGGGCTACTACGACCTGTCGGTGGCGGGCGTGCCGGTGCACTCCACCGCGTTCCGCCCGCTGGATGCCGCGGCGCTGGCGCGCAATCCGTTCCGCGTGTTCACCTCGCTGCTGCGGCTGGAGCTGATCGAGGACCCGGCACTGCGCGAACAGGCCGCGCAGATCCTCGCCAAGCGGCGCATCTTCACCGACGGCGCGCTCGCGTTGATCGCGCAGTGCGAACGCGACGGCGGCCTGGGCGAGGCCGATGCGCAGCGCTTCGTCGCCGAGGCGCTGGAAACCTTCCGCTGGCACAGCGATGCCACCGTGAGCCTGCCGACCTACCGCGCGCTGAGCGAGGCGCACAAGCTGATCGCCGACGTGGTCAGCTTCCATGGCCCGCACATCAACCACCTGACCCCGCGCACCCTGGACATCGACGCGGCGCAGGCGGAAATGCTGCGCCGGGGCATCGACGCCAAGGCGGTGATCGAAGGCCCGCCGCGCCGCGCCTGCCCGATCCTGCTGCGCCAGACCAGCTTCAAGGCGCTGGAGGAAACCGTGCGCTTCCCGGCGGGCGCGGACGGCGCCGAGGCCGGCACCCACACCGCGCGATTCGGCGAGATCGAGCAGCGCGGGCTGGCCCTGACGCCGAAGGGCCGCGCGCTGTACGACGCGCTGCTGGAACGCGCACGCGCCGCCGACGGCAGCGCCGGTGCCGACTACGCCACGCGTTTGCGGGCCGCGTTCACCGATTTCCCCGACGATTACGCCACCCTGCGCCGCGAGGGTCTGGGCTATTTCCGCTACGCACTGACCGACGCCGGTCGCGCCGCGGGCGCCGCGGCCCTGGCCGGCAAGCCGGCCGAAGCGCTGATCGCCGACGGCCTGGCCAGCGCCGACCCGATCGTCTACGAGGATTTCCTGCCGGTCAGCGCCGCCGGCATCTTCCAGTCCAACCTCGGCGGCGGCGAACAGCGCGCCTACGCCGCGCACGCCAACCGCGCCGCGTTCGAGCAGGCGCTGGGCGCGACGGTGCACGACGAGTTCGCCATCTACGCCGGCATCGAACGCGAATCGCTGCAGGCACTGGCGGGTTGAAGGTATGGCCGGCGCACCGATTGGCGTGCCCCGGCGATCGGCAGGAAAGCGCGCAGCGGTTGGTTTGCCGTGCGCCTGCTGCCTGCTGTCGTAGGAGCGGCTTCAGCCGCGACAGGCGTTCATGGGAAGGCCCATCGCGGCTGAAGCCGCTCCTACAAGAACACGATCAGTGTGGGGTGCATTGTGGGAGGGACTTCAGTCCCGACGGCATCCGAAGGCGACAAAACCGCACACTGCCGCATCGCAGCCGAAGTGGCCTCTGCACGAGATGCATGCGCGGCAATGAACCGCGTGCTGTTGCTTAGCCACCGGCGCAGCAGCGCCAGCCTGCGCGACCTCGGCCGCGCAGCCGCATCGAACGCGACTTACCCTGCGTAACGCGCCTTCAGCATGGCATACGCCGAACGCAGCGCCAGTGCTTCGCCACCCGCCGGGCGGCCGGGGCGGTCGCTGTCGTTCCAGGCGTACACGTCCAGGTGCGCCCACGCCTGCCGCGCCGGCACGAAACGCTCCAGGTACAGCGCCGCGGTGACCGCGCCGGCCATGCGCGAGCCGGCGTTGGCCAGGTCGGCGACCGAGCTGGTGAGGTAGCGCAGGTAGGGGCGCCAAAGCGGCATCCGCCAGACCGGGTCGCGGGTGCGCTCGCCGGCGGCGATCCAGGCCTGCGCCAGCGTGTCGTCGTTGCAGAACAGCGCCGGCAGGTCCGGACCCAGGGCGATGCGTGCCGCACCGGTCAGGGTGGCGAAATCCAGGATCGCGTCGGGTCGCTGCTCGCCGGCATAGGCCAGCGCATCGCACAGCACCAGGCGGCCTTCGGCGTCGGTGTTGTCGATTTCCACGCTGGTGCCCTGGCGGGTGGCGATGACCTCGCCGGGGCGGAATGCATTCGGGCCGACGGCGTTCTCCACCGCCGGCAGCAGCACGGTCAGCCGCAGCGGCAGGCGCTGCGCCATCACCAGCCCGGCCAGCGCCAGCGCGTGTGCGGCGCCTCCCATGTCCTTCTTCATGTTGCGCATGCCGTCGGCCGGCTTCAGGTCCAGGCCGCCGGTGTCGAAGCACACGCCCTTGCCGACCAGCGCCACGTGCGGGTGCGCTTCCTCGCCCCAGCGCAGCACCAGCAGCCGTGGCGCGCGGTGCGAGGCGCGGCCGACCGCGTGGATCGCCGGGAAGTTCTGCTCCAGCAACGCGTCGCCGACGATGCTCTCGAACTGCGCGCCGTGTTCGTGCGCGATTGCGCGTGCGGCCTCTTCCAGTTGCTCCGGCCCCATGTGCTCGGTCGGCGTGTTGACCCAGTCGCGCACGCGCAGGCTGGCCGCGATCAGGTCGCACACTTCGGCCTGCGGCGTGGCCAGCAACTGCGCCGGCAGCCGCGGCGGTTGCTTGTAGCGGGCGAAACGGTAGCTGCCCAGGCCCCAGCCCAGGTGCAGCGCCGCCAGCGTGTCCGCGTCCAGCGCCGTTTCCACCTGCCAGGTGCTGCCGGCCGGCAGCGCGAACGGTGCATGCGCATAGGCGTACGCATCGCCGCGATCGCCGACGCCCAGCACCGCCGCGGCCACGCCGTCGGCGCCCGGCAGCAGCAGCACGCTGCCCGGCGCGGCCATGAATTGCTGGGTATCCATCCACGCCACCCAGGCCGGCGATTGCGCTGCGCGCCATTCGGCCAGGTGTTCGCGGTCGAGCACGTACAGCGGCAGGGCGTGGGTGGAGGTGTCGGTGAAGCCGGTCGGCAGGGACATCAGCGGATCCTTGAAAGGGGGAGAGGACCGGCGGGCGAGGGCGCGCGGATCAGGCGCGCGCCGCGGCGGGCGGCTGGGTCGCATCCAGCCAGTCGGCCAGGCCGGTGAGGGTGTCGAAATGCAGGTCGGGCGGGGTCGACGGATGCCAGGCCTGCGCGTCGCGGTTAATCCAGCAACCGCGCAGGCCGGCCTGCATCGCGCCGACCACGTCGATCTCGATGTGGTCGCCCACATGCAGCACCTGCGCGCAGGGCAGGCCCAGGCGTGCGCAGGCAGCGCGGAAGATGCCCGGGTCCGGCTTGGCCGCGCCGTGGTCGCGGGCGCTGAGCTGGAAGGCGAAATGCTGGTCCAGGCCGATCGTGGTCAGGTCGGCATTGCCGTTGCTCAGCGCCACCACCGGCACGCGCGCGGCGATGCGCTCCAGCGCGGTGATGCTGTCCGGGTAGCACTCCACCTGGTTGCGCGCGGCATGGAACACCGCATAGGCCGGCTCCAGCAGGGCGGCGTCGGCGCCGCTCTCGTGCAGCGCGCGGCGCAGCGTCAAGCGGCGCAGTTCGCTGAGGTCGTGATGCAGGTGCGGATGCGCGGCGAACACTTCTTCGCGCAGCTGTCGCATCGCCGCGACCGGAAAGCGCGCGGCGGTGGCCGGGCTGTGCTGCAGCAGCCACTCGTGCAGCACCTGCTCGATGCGCGCACCGATGGGCGCGAACGGCCACAGGGTGTCGTCCAGATCCAGCGTGATCGCGCGGATGGGGAAGGAGGGCATGGAAGTCACCGGCGCATTTTACGCCAAGCGCCGCCGCCTACGATGGCCGTGCCCGGTAGACAGTACCCGCGCGCTTCCACCAATCCCCAATCCCGACTCCCGAATCCCGCATCACTCAAGCAGTCGCGCCCAGCGCTGCATGCCCTCCACCCGCGCCAGCACCATCTTGATGCACACCAGCAGCGGCACCGCCAGCAGCAGGCCGATCATGCCCCACAGCCAGCCGAACAGCATCAGCGCCAGGATCAGCATCAGCGGCGAGATCGCCATGCGCCGGCCGAGCACGATCGGCGTCACCACCTGGCCTTCCAGGGTGTGCAGGGCCAGGTACAGGATCGCCGGCAGCGCCGCGCTCAGCGGGTCGCGGAAGGCGACGAAGCCCATCAGCAGCATCAGCACCGCGCCGATCAGCGGCCCCACGTAGGGCGCGAAATTCAGCAGCGCCACCACCGTGCCCCACAGCAGCGCTTCCTGCGGCGGGATCTTCAGCACGATCAGGATGCCGGCGAAGATCAGGCCGACCAGCGTGTTGATCACGGTGATGGTCAACACGTAGCGCGAGACCTCGCGTTCGATCGAGCGCAGGATCTCGGTGGTGAACTTCTGCTGCTGGCGGCTGGGCAGCAACGCGATCGCATGGCGTTGCAGGTTCTCGCCGAACACCATGAAGAAGAATGTCAGCAGCACCACGGCCAGGGCCGAGGCGGCCAGCCGCGGGGTCCGCACCAGCGCCTTGTACGGATCGTCCATCTGCGTGCGGATCACCTGCACGCGGCGGCCGCTCTCGCCGCCGGCGGCGCGCGCGAAGTTTTCCGCGGCCTGGTTGGCCTGCTGCATCGGCTTGGTCAGGTCGCGCACCTGGTTGGCCAGGTGGCGCAGCTGCGCCGGCGCCTGCTGCGCCCACTCGGCGGCGGGGCCGGCCAGCTGCACGGTCAGCGTCGTCGCCACCGCCATGCCCGACAGCAGCACCAGCAGCGCGGCCAGGAAGCGCGGCAGGTACAGCCGTTGCAGCATCCGCAGGATCGGGTTGCCGACCAGGGCGAAGAAGGCCGCAAGCAGGATCGGCAGGATCACGTCCTGCGCGGCCCACAGGGTGTAGCAGACCGCCAGGGTGGCCAGCACCACCAGCGAGACCGGTCCGCGCGGACGCGGTGCGGGCGGCGGCGGCAGGGGGCCGTGCGGCGCGTCGTCGGCGACGGCCGCGGGATCGGGAACTGTGCTCATCGAACCTGCGATGCGGTGGCCGCGCCGCGCGCCGCAATGCACGCGCCGAACGGCGTCGGAAAGGAAGCGAAGTGTAGGCCGATCGTGGCCGGCGCGGTATCAAGACCGCGTGGCCGCCGCGTGCGCGCGGCGTGGCGGCGCAGTCATCACACCGGCTGCAGAGTCCGGCGTAGGAGCGGCTTCAGCCGCGACAGGCTTTACCGGGAACGCCCCGTCGCGGCTGAAGCCGCTCCTACAACGGGGCCGCCCTAGCGCTCGGACAGATCGGTGGCCGCTTCCGCGGCGGCGGGGTGCCCCGGGCGCGAGGCCGTCGGCGGTCGCACCGGCTGCGGGCGAGCGGGGGAGGGCGGAACCGGTGTGGCGGGCGGCGGTGTCTGGGTGGCGGCATCCACTGCCGCATCCTGTGCCGTATCCGCGGCCTCCTCCGCATCGTCGGAGGCGCGCTCGGCGTTATCGGACGCGCTCTTGGCGGTGGTGGCGTTGATCAGGCTCGAAACCGCGCTGAGCATCTGCAGCCAGCGTGCACCACCGAGCTTGCCGACCACCGCCGCCGGTTCGGCGCGCCCGACCAGGAAGCCGGTGCCCAGGCCGACCACGACGATCCGCCACGGCGTCCAACCTTCGCGCCAAACCTGCTGCAGGGTGGCCCAGTGCGTGCGCACCTGCTCCTGGCGTCCTTCCAGCACGGCTTCGGCGCGGGCGATACGGTGCTGCAATTGCCGCAGGCTCATGGCGTGGCCTCACGCTTGGCGATGTCGTCGTCGTCGTCGCCGTCCTCGTCGTCGCCGCCGATGCCCAGCTTGGCCAACTGGCGGCGGGTGGCGTCGAGCTTGCTCATGTCGAAATAGCGCAGCGCCTGCCAGGCACCTAGCGCAGTGACCACCAGGCTGAAGGCCGCGGTCGCCGAGATCGATGCCAGCCACGACCAGCCCATCCGCTGCAGCAAGGCGATCAGCGCACCCATCAGCAACATCCAGGCCGAGGCGCCGAACGCCACCGCTACTGTCATCCACACCAAGGCCCGCGCCAGAGCGGCACGGGCCAGGGCGAAGTCCGCGGCCACCAGCTTGCGCAGGGCGCGGCCGGTGTCCAGGGTGGCGTTGAGTCCTTCGCGTCCGGCCGTGCCGAGCGCGCGGAAGGATTCCTCCAGCGACGGTGCCGCCGCGGCGTCTGCCGCGGCGCCGTCGGTGCGGGCCTGCTCCTCGCTCACGCGCGGCTTACTTGTCGCCGCCGCTGCGCGCCAGCTTGGCGATGATCCAGCCGGTGGCGAAGGCCACGCCGAACGAAGCCAGCGGGCGCTCGCGGATCAGCTCGGCGGCGCTGTCGATCAGGTCGCGGCCCTTGTCCAGCAGCACGTCCACCTGCTCCTTCGCTGCCGCGCCGCCGAACTCGGCCGCCGCCAACCCGGACAGGGCGCTGTCGGACAGCTCGGCCTTGACGTTGGCCTTGCCCAGCTTCAGTTCCTCGCCGGCGGCACCGGCAGCGCCCTTGATCGCTTCGCCGGCGTAGCTGGCCGCGGACTTCAGGTGCGCGCCGGCTTCGCTCAGGTTGTCCTTGAGGTTCTCGGTATTGGTCGGGCTGGCATTCATGGGCATGTCTCCTCTGGGGTTTGGGGGCCTGCCGTCCGCCGATGCGGACGCTGCGCAGAACGGGGCGACACCAATACCATCGGCGGGGTGTACGGGGTGTTAGCTCGTCGCCATAAGCAGTGCGCCATAGTGTCGGCGCTCGCCAGCGAGCGGCCAAGTCCCGGAGGAACCGCAATGCATCGTTACGGCAACCGGAGCGGCCATGCCGGGGTGGTCGCCTACGACAGCGGCCCGGACTGGATCGTGCTGCGCTTCGCCGACGGCGCCACCTACCGCTACGACCGCCAGCATCCCGGCCTGCTCCATGTCATGGAGATGCAGCGCCTGGCCGCGGCCGGGCGCGGCCTCACCACCTACCTCAACCAGCACGTGCGCGACGATTACGCCGCGCGCCTGGACTGAGCGTGCCGGCTCACTGCATGACCAGGTCGGCCTGCGCGCCGCCGCGCACCACGCGCAGCACCAGTTGCGCCGGCTTGCGCGCGAAGTTGGCGCGGTAGCTGGCCAGGTCGGCGAACTCGCCGACCGAGGCGGCCACCACGATGTCGCCGCTGGCCAGGCCGTTGCGCGCCGCGCGGCTGCCGCGCGCCACGTTGCCGATCAGCACGCCGGAGATGCCGGACTGGCGCAGCGATTCGGGCAGGTCGGCGAAGGTGGCGCCGCTCAGCCGCGGATCCAGCGACTCGCCGCTGATCGCGCGCGGCTGCTCCTTGAGCGTGGCCTTGAGCTGCAGCGGCTTGCCGTCGCGGCGCACGTCCAGGGTCACGGTGCTGCCCACCGGCTGCAGGCCCTCGTAGTTGTGCAGCGCCTCGGCGCTGTCCAGGCGCTCGCCGTTGGCGGCGACCACCACGTCGCCCGGCTGCAGCCCGGCGGCCGCGGCCGCCGAGCCGGCCAGCACCCGCGTCACCAGCGCCCCGCGCGACGCCGACAGGCCCAGGCCCTGCGCCATCTGCGAGGTCAGGTTCTGCGTCTCGATGCCCAGGGTACCGCGGATCATCACCCCGTTGTTCTTGATCAACTGGTCGACCACCGCGCGCGCCAGGTTCGACGGGATCGCCAGGCCCAGGCCGATGTTGCCGGCCATGCTGCCCTGCGGGTTGAAGCTGGCGGTGTTGATGCCGACCAGTTCGCCGCGCAGGTCCACCAGCGCACCGCCGGAGTTGCCGGGGTTGATCGAGGCGTCGGTCTGGATGAAGTTCTGGTAGCCCAGGCCGCGGATGCCGTTGCGGCCCATCGCCGAGACGATGCCGGAAGTGACGGTCTGGGTGAAGCCGAACGGGTTTCCGATGGCCGCGACGAAATCGCCCACGCGCAGCTTGTCGCTGTCGCCCAGGCGGATCTCGGTGAGGTTGTCGGCCTTGATCCGGATCAGCGCGATGTCGGTGTCCGCGTCCGAGCCCATGAACTCGGCCTTGAAGCTGCGCCCGTCGGCCAGGGTCACCTGCACGTCGTCGGCGTTCTCCACCACGTGGTGGTTGGTCAGCACGTAGCCGTTCTTCGCGTCGATGATCACGCCCGAACCCAGCGACTCGTTGATGCGCTCCTGCGGGATGTCCGGGAACAGGCGGCGCAGGATCGGGTCGTTGAAGAACGGATTGCGCACCCGCACCACCTGCTTGGTGTTGATGCTCACCACCGCCGGCATCACCTTCTGCAGCATCGGCGCCAGCGACGGCAGCGGCTCGCCGGCCACCGAGGACGGCAGGCGCGCGGCCGCGGACAGCGGCGGCGGTGCCGCGGCGGGCGCGGCCTCGGCGCGGTTGTCCAGTTGCGCATTGATCGCGGTGGCGGCGAAACCGCCGAAGGCAGCGGCGGCGGTCAGGGTCAGCAGCGTAGGCAGCGGTCGCATGGGTCGGTTTCCGGGGAACGCGGGAGACGTGGGGCAGATGGGCGCGCGTGCGCGTAAATCAAGATGAACGCGCGGCGTTTAACCGCCAGTGAAAGCGCTCCGGTGCCGCCTGCGCAAGGCCGCAATCGCGCCTTGCGTGCGCGGCGCAGCGACAGCGCCGGATCGCGTCGCGGCGACGTTGACAGTGGGCCTGCCCGGCGTTAGCGTTCACGCGTGTCGCAGCCACTACATGTAGCGGTAGGGCTTCGGTGCGGCACTAGACATAGGGTTTTCTTCACCAGGACTTCACATCCAGGGGCGCGCTCGGCGGTGCATGACGGGACGGTGACAGGAAACGTCGCGGAATCAGGGGATTTTTGATCGGTCGAGGGCGGGCGCCGCGTGCGCTGCCGCGGCCGTCTCTGCCGTGCAGCGCAAGTGCGATATAGACAAGACACACGGCGGATGACCACCCATCCGCTTCATCGGGACAGGTTCGAGGAGAACACAGCAGAATGAGTACGGTGCGCCTGGAAGTCGTCCAGACCGGATCCAAGCACGACCCCATCCCGATGCAGCCGGCGTCGCAGGACATCTGGGACAAGAAGTATCGGCTCAAGACCAAGCAGGGCGAGCCGCTGGATGCCGACATCGATGGCACCTACCTGCGCGTGGCGCGGGCGCTGGCCGATGCCGAGTCCACCGACGAGTTGCGTGCCTACTGGTTCGAGCGCTTCACCTGGGCGCTGCGCCGCGGCGCGATCCCGGCCGGGCGCATCACCTCCAACGCCGGCGCGCAGGAACACAAGCCGGCCACCAGCACGATCAACTGCACCGTGTCGGGCACCATCACCGACTCGATGAACGGCATCCTGGAGAAGGTCCACGAGGCCGGGCTGACCCTCAAGGCCGGCTGCGGCATCGGCTACGAGTTCAGCACGCTGCGCCCGCGCGGCGCGTTCGTGGCCGGCGCCGGCGCCTACACCTCCGGGCCGATGTCGTTCATGGATATCTTCGACAAGATGTGCTTCACCGTGTCCTCGGCCGGCGGCCGCCGCGGCGCGCAGATGGGCACCTTCGACGTGTCCCACCCGGACGTGAAGGACTTCATCCGCGCCAAGCGCGAGGACGGACGCCTGCGCCAGTTCAACCTGTCGCTGCTGATCACCGACGGCTTCATGCAGGCGGTGGAGCAGGACGCCGACTGGCCGCTGGTGTTCCCGGTGAACCGCAAGGAAGAGGCCGACATCGACCTGGCCGACGCCAGCGCCGTGGTGTGGCGCGACTGGCCCACGCACCACGATTACATCGTGCGCGACGATGGCCTGGTCGCGTGCAAGGTGTACGGGCACATCCGCGCCCGCCACCTGTGGGACATGATCATGGTCTCCACCTACGACTACGCCGAGCCGGGCTTCATCCTGATCGACCGCGTCAACGAAATGAACAACAACTGGTGGTGCGAGAACATCCGCGCGACCAATCCTTGCGTGACCGCCGATACCTGGGTGCAGACCGCCGAGGGGCCGCGTCAGGTCGCCGATCTGCTGGGAACGCCGTTCCTGGCGCGGGTCGATGGTGGCGACCATGCCACCGGTGCGGAGGGTTTCTTCAAGACCGCGCACAAGCAGGTGGTGCGACTGCAGACGCAGGAAGGTTACGCGCTGCGCCTGACCGCGGACCACCGCGTGCGGCGCGTGGTGCGCCAGACCCGTTGGTCGCTGGACACCCAATGGTGCCAGGCGGACCAACTGGTCGCAGGCGACCGGGTGCTGCTCAACAATCACCGTGCCGGTGCGGAGTGGGGCGGCGCGCGCAGCTATGAGGAAGGTTTCCTCCTCGGCATGCTGGTGGGCGACGGCACGCTCAAGCACGAAGCCGCCGTGTTGTCTGTCTGGTCGCAGGCCGCCGCCGTCAATGCGGCGCCGCTGGCACCGGTGGCGCTGATGGACGAAGCCCTGCGCTGCGCGCGCAGCCTCCCGCACCGTGCCGACTTCGCCGGCTGGAGCGAGGTGCGCGACCGTGGCGAGTACCGCCTGAAGTCGGCCGCCTTACGCGATCTGGCCCTGGAGCTGGGCCTGCGTCCGGGCGACAAGGCGATCACCCCGGCCGTCGAGAAGACCTCCAGCGATTTCCATCGCGGCTTCCTGCGCGGCCTGTTCGACACCGACGGCTCGGTGCAGGGCAGCCAGGAGAAGGGCGTCAGCGTGCGCCTGGCACAGTCCGACCAGGCGCGGCTGGAGGCAGCGCAGCGCATGCTGTTGCGGCTGGGCATCGCCTCGCAGATCTACCGCGACCGGCGCCCCGCCGGCACGGCGTTGCTGCCCGACGGGCACGGCGGCACGCGTGCCTACGCCACCAAGGCGCAGCACGAACTGGTCGTCAGCGGCGACAACCTCGATGCCTTCGCCCAGCGGGTGGGCTTTGCCGACACCGCCAAGGCCAACCGGCTCAAGGCGCTGCTGTCCGGCTACCGTCGGCAGTTGAACCGCGAGCGTTTCGTGGCGACCGTGCAGTCGGTGGCCGCCGATGGCGTCGAAGACGTCTACGACGTGCAGGTCCCCGGCATCAACACCTTCGACGGCAACGGCCTGCACGCCCACAATTGCGGCGAGCAACCGCTGCCGCCGTACGGCGCCTGCCTGCTCGGCTCGATCAACCTCACCACCTTCGTGCGCGAGCCGTTCACCGAGCGCGCCCGCTTCGACTGGGAGGAATACAAGGAAGTGGTGCGGGTGTTCACCCGCATGCTCGACAACGTGGTCGAGGTCAACGGCCTGCCCCTGCAGCAGCAGCGCGACGAGATCATGCGCAAGCGCCGTCACGGCATGGGCTTCCTCGGTCTGGGCTCGACCATGACCATGCTGCGCATGAAGTACGGCAGCGCCGAGTCGTGCGAGTTCACCGAGTCCATCGCTCGCGAGATGGCCGTGGCTGGCTGGGAGACCGCGCTGTCGCTGGCCAAGGAGAAGGGCCCGGCGCCGATCATGCAGGAGACCTTCGAGGTCACCGCGGCGATGCTGCGGCAGCGCCCGGAGATGGCCCGCGACGGCTGGCGCGTCGGTGAGCGTATCGAAGGTCGGTTGCTGCACGCCAAGTACAGCCGCTACATGCAGCGCATCGCCGAGGTGGCGCCGGCGCTGGTCGAGGAACTGGCCGAGGTGGGCGCACGCTTCACCCACCACAGCTCCATCGCCCCCACCGGCACCATTTCGCTGAGCCTGGCCAACAACGCCTCCAACGGCATCGAGCCGAGCTTCGCCCACCACTACAGCCGCAACGTGATCCGCGAGGGCAAGAAGAGCAAGGAGAAGGTGGACGTGTTCTCCTTCGAGCTGCTGGCCTACCGCCACCTGGTCAACGCCAAGGCGATGCCGTTCGCCGAGGACGCCGCCGCGCGCCTGCCGGACTACTTCATCGCCGCCGACGACATCCACCCCAAGGAACACGTGGACGTGCAGGCCGCCGCGCAGAAGTGGGTGGACAGCTCCATCTCCAAGACCGCCAACGTCCCCACCGACTATCCCTACGAGCAGTTCAAGGACATCTACCGCTACGCCCACCAGCAGGGGCTGAAGGGCTGCACCACGTTCCGCTTCAACCCGGCCGCCTTCCAGGGCGTGCTGGTCAAGGAAGCGGACCTGGAGAACACCACCTACCGCTTCGAGCTGGAAGACGGCAGCGTGGTCGAGGTCAAGGGCAACGAACAGATCGAATACGACGGCGAGATGCACACCGCCGCCAACCTGTTCGATGCGCTGAAAGAAGGGTATTACGGCAAGTTCTGACGCCGTTCCGTCTCCCCTTCGCGCCGGCGGAGGGGAGGGCGGCGGTGGAAGCCCTGGAGCGCGGCGCGCCGCGCTTCCCCAACGCTTCCCCACCGTCCGCCGTGTGTCGCCGTTTCCGGCTCCCCGCTTCGCTGCAATCGGTATAGCATCGCCCGCGTGACATAAACACTGACACCCTGAGGAGGGTTTTATGAGCAATGGAAATGGCGTCACGGCGACGCTGACGCAGGTCGCCGAGAACGTGAAAGAAACTGCCACCAACGTCGGCGAGACCATCGCCGCCACCGCCAGCGAGGCCGTCGCCACGGTCAAGCAGACCGCCGAGACCGTGCAGAAGCGCGTGCAGGACCAGGTCGCCAAGACCCGCAAGGCGGTGAAGCAGGCCGAGAAGGCCGTCGCCAAGCGCGCCGAGAAGGCCGGCAAGGCCGTCAAGAAGACCGTCGCCAGCGCGCGCAAGAAGCTGGAAGCAGCCAAGGCCAGCGCCCAGGCCGAAGCGGCCGCGCTGACCAAGGGCGGCAAGAAGACCGCCAAGAAGGCGGCTGCGAAGAAGGCGCCGGCGAAGAAGGCCGCGGCCAAGAAGGTCGCGGCGAAGAAGGCTCCGGCCAAGAAAGTGACCGCCAAGAAGGCCGCGCCGAAGAAGGCGGTCAAGAAGGTCGCCGCGAAGAAGGCCGTGACCAAGAAGTCGGTAGTCGCCAAGAAGAGCGCAGTGAAGAAGAGCGTGGGCGCGCGCAAGGCCGTGGCCAAGAAGGCCGTGGGCAAGGCCGCCAAGGCGGTCAAGAAGAGCACCGCCAAGGTCGCCAAGAAGAGCGCCGCGGTGAAGAAGACCGCCGTGCGCAAGGCCGCCGGCAAGAAGGCCGCGGCCACCCGCGCCAAGAAGTAAGCCGTCCCGTCGCACCCTCTCTCCCGTGCGCGGGAGAGAGGCCGGGCCCACGCCCGTCCCGCTCCGCCTTCCAGGAACGCACGCCTCATGGCCATCAAGATCGACCAGAAAATCAAGGGCTACGCCGTCGTCACCCCCGAGGACAAGGCGCGCGACGCCGCCGCCGCGGTGCCCGCCTCGTCGATCGACCGTGTCACCGCCGAGGCCGAAGCGCCTGCCGACAACATCATCCACATGCACGAGCGCATCGAGCGCCCGGACGTGCTGATCGGCAGCACCTACAAGATCAAATCGCCGTTGGTGGAACACGCCATGTACGTGACCCTCAACGACATCGTGCTCAACGCCGGCACCGAACACGAACTGCGCCGCCCGTTCGAAATCTTCGTCAACTCCAAGTCCATGGAGCACTTCCAGTGGATCGTGGCGCTGACCCGCATCATGTCCGCCGTGTTCCGCAAGGGCGGCGACGTCACCTTCCTGGTCGACGAAATGAAGGCCGTGTTCGACCCCAAGGGCGGCTACTTCAAGGCCGGCGGCGTGTACATGCCGTCGCTGGTCGCCGAACTGGGCAGCATCGTCGAAGAGCACATGAAGTCGATCGGCCTGCTGCACGACCCGGAGATGAGCGACCACCAGCGCGCGCTGATCGCCGAGAAGCGCAAGCAGTACGAAGAACGCTCAAAAAAAAACAGTGAAGTGAGCAAGGCGGTTCCTTCTCCTGCGGGAGAAGGTGCCCGAAGGGCGGATGAGGGTGCGGTTTCCGCCGACTCCACCGCCGACCACGAAGAGGACATCGCCGTCACCGGCGACGGCGCGAGTTTCCCGCCCTCGGCCACGATGTGCCACAAGTGCAATACCAAGGCGCTCGTCATCATGGACGGGTGTGCGACGTGTTTGAATTGTGGGTATTCGAAGTGCGGGTAAGCTGATTCTATGGATTAAATTCTGCTTGGGGGGCGGATATGAAATACTTGAAATTTCAGGTTCAGAACTTCCGGGGAATCAAGTCTCTTGAGATTCGCTTGCCAGAAACGCCAAGGATAATAACTTTGGTGGGGTTGAATGAGAGTGGAAAGACGACAATTCTTGAGGCGCTTAACTATTTTAAGTACAACCCAGAGTCCCTTGAGCCGCTGGAGATAAAGGGCTACGGAATAAAAGACCCAAATACACTTATCCCGATATCGAAGAAGGCCAACTTTAATGGGTCCATAGTTATTGTGGCCAGGGTGAAGTTAGATCAGGCCGATGTTGATGCGGTAAATAAGCATCTTCTCGGGTCTGGTGTTAAGAGTAGTAATTTGGCTCCCCAAGAGTTTGACATCAAGCAAGAGCTTAAGTTTGTCAATTCGGTTTTTTCTACGGCCCATAATACCTGGGGTCTTTTCTTTAGGGTTCGATTAGGTAAGCAGCGTACTTTTTCTTCTGCAAAAGGTCCTATCTGGCAGGCGGCAGTTGATTTCCTTAAGGGCAGACTGCCCTCTTTGATATATTTCCCGACATTTAGTCTGGATTTTCCAGAAAAGATCTATTTGGAAAATGCCCCTGCTGATGTTAAAAAGCATCAGTTTTTTGCGAAAGTCATACAGGATGTTTTGGACTCTCTCGATAACGGCTCTAACTTAGAAAGTCACATTTCAAAGCGTCTTTTGAGTGATAAAGAGTACGACAAAATACCACTTGACGGTACGTTGCTTTCCATTGGAAGGGCGATATCAACTTCAGTTTTTAGTGCGTGGGATAAAGTTTTTAATCGTCCCTCGACGATGAAAAGGGTGAGCGTAATTGGCGGGGTTGATGAAACCCCGGCTGGAAAGGCACCATATTTGCAATTTCGAATAGAGGATTCTGATGGTTTCTTTTTTCTCTCAGAGCGATCTGTAGGATTTAGATGGTTCTTTTCTTTCCTTTTGCTCACCCAGTTTCGAGCATTTCGGTTAAATTCAAATAAAAACTCGATTTTTTTGTTTGATGAACCGGCGTCGAATTTGCATCCGGTCGCGCAGACAAGGCTTTTGGAAAGCCTTCCTATGTTGTTGGATGCGGGTTCAGTGGTTTATACGACGCATAGTCATCATCTAATAAATCCTGACTGGCTGGGTTTTGCGTATGTAATAAAGAATCAAGGCGCAAGCATATCTGGCGATCCAATTGCGGAGTTCGGGGAGACCGACATAACGGCTACGCCTTATTCAAGATTTCTACATGATCATCCCGATCAAAGTTTTTTCTTTAAGCCAGTTCTGGATGTTCTTGAGTACGTGCCCCGATTGTTGGATGACGTGAATCCAGCGATATTACTTGAGGGAAAGTCAGACTTCTATGCGATGCGCATCGCAACCCGTGGTCAAGAAAGAAATGTCAGTTTAATGCCAGGTCTAGGAGCTGGCACACTTGATACTCTCATCCGTCTTTATGCCGGATGGGGTAGGAAGTTTTCAATACTTCTAGATTCTGATGCTGAAGGTAAAGTTCAGCGAAAGCGCTATGTCGATATATTCGGTCCTTTAGTTGAAGGTAGGATATTTACTTACGAAGATATCGATCCTTCAATGAAGAAAATGACAATTGAAGGTCTATTGTCGAAAGAGGATAAATTGAGAATTCAAGAATTATATTTCCCGGGACAGGTTGGCATGGGTAAAAAGAGCTTGCTTGCAGCACTTCAGCAAGCATGTGCAGATTCTTCTGGCTTTGTCTTCTCTAATGAAACAGTTAAAAAGTTCGATGTCATAATTGATCGCCTTGAGTCTGCGGCACGCACGTAATTTTGTATGGCGGCTAGCCCGCTGAGCACGAGGTATGCGAGCAGTTGGTCATTTGAACGCCAACCACCATGCAGAACCGGGTCAGATGCACACTTTTGGTAACGGGGCCAGTGCACTTCAATACGATCAGGATTGATGTCGATAGAGTAAAAGACCGCAGGGGGCGGAAAGATGATTCAAGACCAGGCGAGATGGATCTCAGGAGCCATCCTGCTATTTGTGTTCGCGGGTTTTGTGCTCACGGTTGTGCTTGGCGCGACGGGCCAACAGGCGGGAGCGCGCGCGGGATGCCCTTCCAGCGACGCCGATGGCGCGCGTGAGCGTAGGCATGCACTGGGACAGCGATACCAGCATGCCCATCCCCAAGTGGGAGGCCATTGCAGAGGCTGAGCCAGCGGAAGCGGGGGCAGACGCGTTGCATGTCTACTGGACCTCTGCCGCGCGACAATGGTTGGAGGTCTTGAATCAGCAGCTGGGTGATCACTATGCGGTAACCGAGTCCGCCGACTTCCTGCTGCTGTCGAACCTAGAGGCGCGGCCGGCAACGGTGGTGTTGCAGACCTGCCAGCGCATGCTGGCCAGGATCCGTCGTAACCTGGGCGCGCTGGCGGTCGAGCAGGGCATGGGCAAGCACGTGGTGATCGTGTTCGCCGATGACGACGACTACTACGGCTATGTCTCCAATTACTACCCCGAGGGTGGGGAGTACGCGATGTCCTCGGGGATGTTCATCAGGGCCGGCTATGGGCACTTCGTGGTGCCACTGGCGATCATGGACGCGATGGAGCCTGTGATCGCACACGAGCTGACGCATTGCTTGCTGCAGCACTTGCCGAGCCCGGCATGGTTGAACGAAGGCCTGGCGGTCAACACCGAGCACACCATGTTCCCGCAGCTGGCCATGCCGAGCGCGCAGAAGTACTTCCAGCACGAGATCCCGGCCCGCCATGCAGCGTACTGGAATGCGGACAGCATCCAGACGTTCTGGTCCGGAAAGTCGTTCCTGGCGACCGGCGATGGCAACGCGCTTTCCTACGATCTGGCCAAGAAGATCACGGCACTCGCCGCCGCGGACGAACCCGCGTTTCGTGCGTTCGTCGCTGAAGCAAGCATGGACGACGGTGGCGTGGCCGCTGCGCAGCACCTCGGCTATCCGCTCGAACACCTTGTCCAGGCCGTGCTGGGTGAAGGGGATTGGTCGCCGAAGCCGGAGCGCTGGCGTCGGAACGTTGAGCGTGGGCAATTCTGATCAAACCTCAGGTGCGACAAGCGATGCACCGGTTGAAGTGCCATTTCAAGTTGCGTCTGGAAGGTGGAGGCGGAACTTCTGAATGCGTGCCTCTATTTCCGGTTGTGCGCGGTTTGATGGATCATGGTGCCTTCATGCCGTGCACGCGACAGGGAGAGGACGACGAGATGGACTACCGCATCACGCGTGTCGAAGCACTCGAAGCCCTGTACGGCCAGCCCGTCGAGCGCGCCGTGCGCAAGCAAATCGACCATTTGAACGCCGACTACCAGGCGTTCGTGCACGCATCACCGTTCGTGGTGCTGGCCTCGGCCGGCGACGAGGGCCTGGACTGCTCGCCGCGCGGCGATGCACCCGGATTCGTGCAGGTGCTGGATGCGCGCACGCTGGCGCTGCCGGACCGGCCGGGTAACAACCGCGTCGATACGCTGCGCAATCTGCTGCAGGATCCGCGGCTGTCGCTGTTGTTCCTGATCCCCGGCATCGGCGAAACCTTGCGCGTGAACGGTCGTGCCGAGATCCGCGTCGATCCGGACCTGCTGGCGCGGTTCGCGGTCGGTGAGCGTTTGCCGCGCAGCGTGATCGTGGTGCACATCGAAGCGGCCTATTTCCATTGCGCCAAGGCGATCGTGCGCTCGCAGCTGTGGGATCCGACGCGGCATCTGCCGCGCGATCGCCTGCCGAGCCCCGGCACCATGCACGCGCATCTGGCCGACGGCGCGTTCGACGGCGAAACCTACGACCGGGAATTGCCGCAGCGTACCCGGGACTCTCTGTACTAGCGCGCTGGCGATGCGGATTGGCCTTGCTGAGTTCTAGCTCCGAGAAAGTCTCGATGGAGTCGCCTGGCGACGCCCGCTTGCTGTATGAGCGAAAGCGGCCTTTGCGCTGCTGCGATGGAGTCTCCGCGGGCATCGGGGAATCGCCGCGGCCGATTCGCTAGGGGGCGATCCGACTTCAGTGAAAGGCGATCAACGCGCAAGCTTCCTGGCAGGGCCGATGATCCGGCTGTAATGCACGCGCACAGCGCCAATCAGCGTAGAGTTCCACTGCCACGGCTAGCGCTTGGCAAGTTCGATCTTCAGGCGCGCCTGCGATTTGGCATCTCCCTGTGCAGCGGCTCGCTTGAGGAGCGCGATGGCGGCGCTCCGGTTGCCGTTGCCGCCACGTTCGAGTCGCATCAGCGCGGCGTTGTACGCAGCAACCACGTTTCCCTTGGACGCAGCGAGTTCGAAGCTCTGCTGGGCCTTCTCAGGACACAGGTACATGACGTCCCAGGCAGCACCGGACTGCAATAGCTGCTCGGCGTCCGCGTCCTCCGCCTGTTTCGGCCCAAGTGCCTGCCAACCGGTCACCAGCGGCACGAACAATTCGGCACCAGCGGGGATGAAGTACGGGCCAGACCCTTGTCGTCCGGTGAATGCCTGGCGCGTGGTGCGGCGGGCACCATCCTTGGATATCCACAGGAAGCCGTTCTCTCCCTGGACGGGAAATCCGCCCAGCGCCTTCGACAGGCGCTCGGCCAGCGATGGGATGCCTGGCGCTGGCGAAACACCGGTCCACGAGCCGACCAGTTCGACGCGCTTGTGCTTCTTCTCGCGCGTTGCGCGCACGGTGCCCGCAAGATCCTCGGGAGTCAGGATGCGCCAGTTGCCGTCGTACATGCGCCAGGGACTGGACTGCAGGGCGATGGTGAAATCGTCATCGTGGTCCGGCATGGCCTCGAGGTACTGGGAAAGCGCTTCCCAGGAGGCCACGCACGTTCTCGTTCCCTTGTCCGGTGGGCAGGTGGCGACGCTGACCATGCCCGACAATGGGAGGTGCGTGTCGCAGGCCCAGACATTGGGACTGAGCAGGCAGAGAACAAGGAGGGCGCGTTTCATCTATAGGCGCAAGGCAAAGAGTGCACAAAGCCTGCCTAAGCGGCTGACTCCCTGCAAGCAGGCGCATGTCGTGGTGTGGTGGAATATGTAGACAGCGTATCGCCATGTTTTACATACCCCGATGCAGCGTTGACGCGCATCAGCGCCAAGGTGCAAGCGGGATGCGCGTTGAGGCATGGAATGCGTTGCTAACATAAACGGCAAGAAGAGGCGCTCGTGCGCCCAGGGGAACGAGGATGAAGGCGCAAATGGGGGCGGCCAGCGTGCTCCGCGCGGTGGGGCAGTGCGTGCTGTGGCTGATGGTGGTGGCGACCATCGCGCCCGTGGCAGCCAAAGAGAAACGGTTGGATGAAACGCGTCTGCACGCCATCGGCCGGCAGATTGCGTTGGCGGAAGACGCGGCGACCGAGGACTATCTGCATGGCGATCCGGAACGCGCTGCGGCCCGCCTGCGCGGTGCGGTGGACGAAACGGATTGGTTGGCATTGTTCGCGTTGGCGAACAAAGTCTGGCGTCTTGATCCGGCGTACTCCTTTCAATGGCATCAGCGTGCTTATGCGTTGAGCGATGGCAATCCGTACGCGCTGCTGGAACTGGCGCTTGAATACACGCGGCACGAGCAATGCGCCGAAGCGGCCGATGCCTGGCAGAAGGTCGACCAAGCCGGCTTGCTGGAAAGGCATTTGCCGATGCTGGCAGGCTACTGCTACCTGCAACTTGGCCAGGATCAGCGCGCCTTTGCGATGTTCGAGCGATCCCGCTCGCGCCACGGGGATCTGGAGCATCTGTTGCAGGAAGTCTGGGGACAACCCGAGGTGCTGCGGGCGCATGCCGAACGTCTGAAAGCCTTCAAAGGGACTGGCGACGCGCGGGAGTTGGATGCCGCCCTGGTCAATGCCATCCGCTTCAAGACGGGAGCCGATCGTGGCCGAGCCCTGCGGGTCATCGCCGACGCCGCGGCGCATGTGCCGCGTAGCGATCTTGCCGGGCCGATGTCCTGCTTGCGCCCCGTGTTCGAAGCCGAGGCCGCAGTTGCCGGCGGCAACGGTGCGGAAGCCGATGGGGAGCGTCTGCGTGACCTCTGGAAGGCGCAGATGGCGAGCTGCAAGCTGTCTGTCGCGGCCGATCCGCTTCCGGACAGCTCGGCGTTGTTCGAGTTTCTGCTCGTCAACGCGCTCAACCTGTCGATCGTCTCGAGACAGGACGTGTTGGCGGCGCACCGCGATGCCCTGGAGGCGCGGATTCGCTCCGTCGCTGGCGATCTCACGGCATTGAATGTGCTCGCCTCCTTGCAGGAAAGCCTCAAGGATCCCGGGCTCAAGGACACCGACATGCTTGGCTGGGACCGTTATGGCCAGGCGGACTTCGCAATCAGCCGCATTCACGGCGAGGTCGTCCAGGGGGTTCTTTCCGACGAGGGGAAGGCATTGCTGGTGCGCGCATATGCGCAGTTTCCACACGATCCCAAGATCCTGCAGGCCTGGCTCGAATTCGGAACGCCGGATCGCGAGACCGCGCGCCAGGGCTGGCGCGAACTGATCTTGCTGCAGTTCCATGCCCCGACGCTGGAGACCGACCCGATACATGTCAGTCCGCTCGCCAGGACGCTCTACGTGGCGATCAACAAGTATCGGCAGTCTTCCGGACAAGGGGACTAGCGGGCCAGGTACCGGACGAGGATGCGGTTTGCCGCCTCTGTAAGTGGTGTGGGGTTCAGCGCGATGGGCGGTGATCTGTACGATGCGGCGTGCCAGTGCCATCCCCTCTCTGTTTCCTGGTTGCGGCTGCGGCGTTCCTCTGCTGTCAGCCGACGCCTGTACCCGACGCGCCAGTGGTAGCGGACGTGCGATCGGCAGGGTGGCGAAGCGGTGCGCCAGAAGCGATCATGCTCCGCGATACGCTTTGCAGGGGATCGATGATGTGGCGTCGCTGGATGATGTTGCTGGGCCTGTGGCTCTGCTCCGGCTGCGTGCGCGAGGTGGCGCTCACGCACGAGGAGCAGGCGCTTGCGCAGGCGGCGAAGGTGCCGCTTGCGATCGCGGCGCTGGCGCGAGGGGAGGGAACGTCCATCGCGCGCTGGGTGGGGCAGACCGACACGTATGCGCCGCGTCCGGCCGAGGGCATCGTGGTCACCACGGCCCCGCGGCAGGGGCGTGCGGTCATGGAGCGCCTACGCACGCGCCTGCGGGGATCTGGCTACCAGGCGTACCTGCGTGACCAGCACTTCGGTTATGGTCCCGATCAGGTGGTGGTGACGCGCGCGGACGACGCGGCGTATCTGGCGGTGGTTCGTCCCGATGCGGTCAATTACGACATGGACCACGAGGCGGTGATGGTCCGCTATCGTGCATGGGATGCGCGCTACGGTTTGGTGCTGGTCGGTGCGGGCGAGGATTGGCTGGAGGTCGAACTCCGTTCGCCACCGCCGGACTGGGACGCCTTCGCGCGGGAGGTCTACGCGTTCTGCCCGGACACAGTGGACCAGGGCGTGGAGAGCGTGGAGGCTCTGGCGGCGCAGATGCGTCAGTCGCGCAGCGTCTTTCTGTGGTGGGACTGACGACCGGCTTGCGTAGCCGCTGCGATGTGATCGACAGGGCAGCGCGGTAGTGCGCTCGCTACAGCTTCGTCGCCGCCAGAGAATCACTGTGGGGCGCAGTGAGGGGGCATGCCGGCAGGGTACGACGCCACGCGTGCGCCCCGATCCCGACTTCATGCAGGTGGCCCAGCAGGCCTGTGTCCAGGCGGTTCGCCGCACAGGTCGGCTAACCGGAATCGACGCACGACAAGGACATCGATGAAACAGCGTGACGCGTCTTCTTTCAGTTGGGGTGAACTGCTGCTGGTCACGGCAGTCGCGTTCGGGTTGCCGATCTACTGGAGCGCGCTGGCGGTGCTGGCCCCGGTGGTGGAGCCGTCGTTTTCCGACGCGAACCTGTGGGGCATGGTGTTCTACGAGCTGCTGGTACTGGCGTTGTTGCTGCCGACGCTGTGGTTCCGCGGCTGGACGCTGCAGGCGCTGGGGTTGCAGTGGCAGGCGCGCGACATCGGCGTTGGCCTGGCGCTGTTGGCCGCCTGCGTAGTGGCGACCTATCCGTTGAACCTGTTGAACGACAGCGTGGCGGCGGAGGTGAATCCGTCGATGGACGCGATGGTGGCCGGGCCGCTGTCGGCCGGCGTGGTGGTGCTGGTCTCGCTGCTCAATCCGATCTTCGAGGAAGTGTTCGTCTGCGCCTACGTGATCCGCGCGCTGGAGCGGCGGCACAGCCAGGCGTTCGCGGTGAACGTGAGCGTGGCGATCCGCGCGTCGTACCACCTCTATCAGGGGCCGGTCGGCACCATCGCCATCGTGGTGATAGGGCTGATCCTGGGCTGGTGGGTGGCGCGCACCGGGCGGCTGTGGCCGGCGATCGTGGCGCATGCCGCGCTGGACCTGATGGGGTTGATGGCCTACGCCTGACGGGCAGGGCACACGCCGGCAGCCGGGCATGCGTCAGCGTGGCGTGGAGCGACTATCGCGCGGTGCCGCCTGCTCGGAGCCGACGAAAGGCGGTCGACCATGCCTGCCTGCGGCAGTGCCATTCGGCCGGTCGCTGAATACGCGGCGGCGACTCGACGAAACGGTCGGTGGCGTAGACAGCTACCTTCCTGAACAGACCGGCGCTTTCGCTGCTGTACGTCACGCTTTACAGTCGAACGACAAGGACGTGTCGCCCGCTGGACAACGGGGGGAAGTCCGGGGTTCCCCGCTGCTCGATCACCTCGCCTACGGCGCAGCGCCGTGCGCGGCGCGCGCAGCGCGGGCCGCAACGCTTTCAGGGGAGAAGCGGGATGGCGTCGACCGAGGATCTTTCAGCACCGCATCCGTTATTCGAGCTGCTGTCGGGCGAGATCAGCGACCGCGAACTGCGCCGCTGCCTGCGCGTGGTGCGTCGGCATCTGGGCATGGACGTGGCGTTCCTGTCGCGCTTCCGCAAGACCGACCGCGTGCTCGATCACGTGGACGGGCCGCCCGATGGGCCGATCCACGAGGGCCAGATCCTGCCGTTCGCCGATGGCTACTGCATGGGCGTGGCACGGGGCGAGTTGCCGCAGCTCATCCCCGACACCTCGCTGCTGCCGGCGGCGCAGTGCATTCCGGCGACGCGGGAGATTCCGATCGGCGCGCACATGAGCGTGCCGATCCAGGTGGGAGGGCGGATCTACGGCACGCTGTGCTGTTTCAGTTTCCTGCCCAGGCCCGACCTGGGCGAGCGCGACATCGGCATGCTGCGTGCGTTCGCCGAGATCTTCGCGCTGCGCCTGCACGAGGTGGAGGCGCACAAGCTGGAACGGCAGGCGATGATCGACGAGATCGACGGCGCGCTGGCGGCGGGCGCGCCGCGCATCGTGTTCCAGCCGGTGTTCGCGCTGCAGGGGCTGCGCCTGCATGGATTCGAGTGCCTGTCGCGTTTCGACGTCGTGCCGCAGCGTGGGCCTGCGCAGTGGTTCCAGCAGGCCGAACTGGCCGGTGTCGGCATTCGCCTGGAGTTGCACGTGCTGGCCAAGGCGCTGGCGTATCTGCGGCGCTTCCCGCCGCAGTACCGGCTCAGCATGAACATGTCGCCGGAACTGATCATGTCCGCGTCCCTGGCGGGGCTGCTCGGCGACGACACCGAGGTGACGCGCCTGACCCTGGAGATCACCGAGCACGCCATCGTGCGCAACTACCAGACGCTGGCGCAGGCGCTGGCACCGCTGCGCGAGCGCGGCGCGCAGGTGGCGGTGGACGATGCCGGCGCCGGCTACGCCAGCATGCGCCACATCCTGCAGTTGCAGCCGGACGTCATCAAGCTCGACATGAGCATCACCCAGTGCATCCATTCCGACCGCAGCCGCCGCGCGCTGGCCAAGGGGCTGACCAACTTCGCCCACGAGATCCGCACCCAGGTGGTGGCCGAAGGCGTGGAGACAGCGCAGGAACTGGAGGCCCTGCGCGAACTGCAGGTGGATTTCGTCCAGGGCTATTTCCTGTCGCGGCCGCTGCACGAGGATGCGGCGCTGGCACTTGCGTTGAAGGAGATCGGCTAGTGGGGCTTTAGCGTCGCGCGGGCCGCTGCAGCACGCGTGGCGTCTACCACGGCACCACGCGGCCCAGGTAATCCAGGTAATGCAAGCCGCGGCCGTGCGCGGTGTCGATGGTGTCGAGCAGGGGCGGGATGCTGTCGTCGATGGACAGGCGCGCGTCCGGCCCGCCCATGTCGGTGCGGACCCAGCCGGGGGCCATCAGCAGCAAGGTGTGCGCGCTGTCGCGGTGGCGGGCGGCGAAGCTGCGCATCAGCATGTTCAGCGCCGCCTTGCTGCTGCGGTAGATCTCGTACTGGCCGTTCGTGTTGTTGGCGATGCTGCCTTGCCCGGACGACATCACGCCGATGGTGCCGGTCTCGCGGACCAGGTCGCGCAAGGTTTCGATGGCGCGCATCGGGCTCAGTGCATTGGTGACCATGACCCGGACGAATTCGTCGGTGGCGACATCTGCGACGGTCTCGCGGTCGTCGTTCTTGACGCCGGCGTTGACGAACAGCAGATCCAGGACCTCGCTGTGCAGGCGCGCGCGCAGCGCGACAAGCTGCGCTGGATCGGTGATGTCGACGCGTTCGATACGCAGTGCCTGTGGATGGGCGGTAACCAGATGGTGCAGCGCCGCGCTGGGCGCGCCGGCGCGCTCGGTGGCGATGACGCGCCAGCCGCGTCTCAGGTAGCCTTCGGCCATCGCCAGGCCCAGGCCGCGCGAGGCGCCGATCAGCAGGACGGTTTTGGGTGCAGGGGTGTCGGTCATGGTGGGTCTCCGCGTGGCCGGTGCGGCCTCGGCATGCGAGGTCCACCGGCGGTCTGCGCACTCTAGGCGCGCGTGCCGCCCGGCGGAACGCGCGTCGCATGCATTGAGGCCTTGCATGCGACGCCTGTGTCCATTCGCCATTGTCGGGAAACGCGTATGCCGGAACCGGATCTGAATCTGTTGATCGCCCTCGACGCCTTGCTGGCCGAGTGCAGCGTGGCCGGCGCCGCGCGGCGGCTGGGGCTGAGCGCGTCGGCGATGAGCCGGACGTTGACCCGGCTGCGCGAGGCGACCGGCGATGCGCTGCTGGTCCGCGCCGGCGGCGCGATGGTAGCGACACCGCATGCGCTTGAACTGCGCGCGCGTGCCCGCGACGCGGTGGAGGCCGCGCGCGCCGTGCTGCGCCCGGCAACGGCCGAGCTGGATCCGGCGGGCCTGCAGCGCACCTTTACCGTGCGCGCCAACGACGCCTTCGTGGAGGCGTTCGCGGCGATGCTGGTGGCCGCAGTGGCGGCGTCGGCGCCGCAGGTGCGCCTGCAGTTCGTGGCCAAGGCGCAGAAGATCGCGGCGCCGCTGCGCGAGGGCCTGGCCGATCTGGAAATCGGGGTGCTGAGCGAGATGGGGCCGGAACTGCGCGTGCAGGGTCTGTTTCGCGATCGTTTCGTCGGCGCGGTGCGCAGCGCTCATCCGCTGGCGCGCGATGGGGAAGTGAGCGTGCAGCGCTATGTGGCGTTCGGCCACGTTGTGGCTTCGCGGCGCGGGCGGGCGCACGGGCCGGTGGACGCGGCGCTGCAGCAGTTGGGCCTGGTGCGTCATGTCGCGACCGTGGTGCCCAGTTTTTCCGCGGCGCTGGCGGTGGCGCGCGCGTCGGACCTGATCGCACTGGTGCCGGCCTCGTTCATGGCGGCGCAGCCCGACATGCTGCGCGAGCCCGCTTGCACGTTCGCGCTGCCGGTGGTCACCGAGCCCGTCACCGTATCGATGCTGTGGCATCCGCGCCTGGAGCACGACGCGGCGCATCGGTGGCTCCGCGGCCTGTTTCTGTCCGAGTTCCGCGCGCGCATGTCGTTGCGCTGAGTCGCGCAGGCCGTCGCTGCGGGGATGCGACATCGGCACTGGTCCGCCGCTGCGGCGATGGCGCACACTTGCCGGCTCTGATCGAAGACAGGAACAGGCGATGGCACGGCGATACGGATGGAGCGCGATGCTGCTGGGGCTGGTGGCGTTCGCCGCGGCTGCGGCCGGCCCGACCCCCGGCGAATACAGCACCAAGGAAGGCTGGGGCAGCATGCGGGTCACCGAGAAGGGTGGGGCGCGCCAGTTCGACCTGTTGTCGGTCGGCGCCAACGGCCACACCTGCTCGCTGTCGGGCACGCTGCAGGGCGACAAGGCGGAGGTGAACGACGCTGGCGACGTGCCGTGCAAGCTCGCCTTCAAGCCGGTGCCGGGTGGGTTCAACGTGGCCGCGCTGACCGAGGAAAGCTGCCGCGACTACTGCGGCATGCGCGCCAGTTTCGAGGGCGATTACCTGCAACTGCCGGCCGGCTGTACTGCCGCGGCCAGCAGCCGGCGGCGCGAGGCGTATCTGCAGGACTATCGCGGCAAGCGCTACGACAAGGCCCTTGCCGGCATGCAGGCGTTCGCAGGCGAGTGCGGCGGCTTCCTCAACTGGCTCGATCGTGACCGCTTCGCCAACGACCGCGCCATCACCCTGCTGCGCCTGGGCCGGCCGCAGGAGTGCCTGGCGGCGCTGGACGGGACCATGGCCGGCCGCAGCCACGACGAGGCCTCGTTCCAGGCCGAGCTGGAAAAGCAGAGCACCATGCTGCCGCCCAGCGACTGGGATGCCTACCTGCCCATCGCCAAGTCCACCTGGTTCAACCGCAAGCTGTGCGAGGCGGCCAGGCACTGACGGAGGCGCCGTGGGTGCGGCGCGCCGATGGCCGCTGCGCCCGTGCCGCCAGCCACTGGCAGACGCGGTGCCCTGGCGCCGCCATGCGCTCCGCTGGTCGCCGTGACGCACGTAGCGTCGGCGGTTGCCGTGGCCGCGGGCGACTGCGCATACTTCCGGCGACCGATGGCGGGTTGGACGCCCTGGAGCAAGGATGATCGATCGACTGCGACGCCTGTTGTCCCGCACCTCGCCACGCGAGGCCGATGCCGCTGGGTCGGAGCCGGCGCCCGACGTGCAACCGGGCCGCGCACTGCAACAGCTGTTGCTGCAGGTGCTGCAGCGCGAGGGGCATGCGGCGAGCTTGCACGATCAGGTCGTCGTGCTCGGCAACGGGCTGCAACTGCGCACCGAACTGGTGGACCTGGCCGAACTGCGCAGCGGCGTGCGCACGGCCAGTTGCATTCGCGTGCATCATGCCAGCCTGTTCGCGGACGGGATCGTCGAGTTCCAGCATTCCATCGGCGAGGACACCGAGGCGAGCCTGGCCTCGGGCTTCACCACCTGGGCGCGCACCGATCTGGTGGCGCTGTCGGAGGCGGTGGCGGCGCCGGCCGAGGCCCGCTGCATGACGTTGCAGATGGAGTTCCCCGCCTCGGCCACGACCGAGGCCGCGGTGCGGCGCACGGTGGTGCTGGGGCCGGTGGCGCACATGAACGGTGACGCGGCCCGGGCCGCGGCGGGCGACGACACGGAACACGCGTTCTGCCCGTGCTGTCTGTTCACCAACAGCCTGGATGCCTTGATGCCGTTGCTGCAGCGGGATCAGCGCATGCTCGGTATCCGCCTGTTCGCCTCGCGCGACGCCGACGGCGAGGTCGCGGCCGACTGTCGGGTCAACGGCGAGGACTTTCCGGACGGCGTGGCCTGCCTGCGCCGTTATGCCGAGACCTGGCCGGCGCTGGGCGCCTTGGAATTCCGCAAGCAGTACGCGGTGGTGCGGCTGCCGGAGCCGGTGGTGCCGGATACCGCGGACTGACGCGCAGTCGGGCATCGCCCGCGCACGCCAGCAAGGCACGCCATCCTAGGCCGCGGCGGCATTCGTCGACGCAGCCGGCAGCGCCGAGGCCACGATGCCATGCAGTTGCGCGGCCAACGCCTTGCGGTCGCTGCCCGGCGCCACCGCGATCGGCGCGTGGAAGGTCACCCTGACCACCGCACCGGACAGGCGCAGGAAGTGCGCGACGTGCGCACCGGCTTGCATCTCGCCGTAGAAGGCATAGGCATCGCGATCGCCGCCCTGCGCCAGCGGCTGCCCATCGACGCTGCGCACCTCCAGCGTGAACGGCTGCAGCGTCCAGCGCCGCGCGTCGGAGTCGGCACCGAGGAACAGAGAGAACAGGCTGGACTTGAACGGCGCCACGCGCTCGCCGGAGGAGGTGGTGCCTTCGGCGAACAGCACCACGTCGTGATCCGGGCGCAGTTGTGCTGCCACGGCGGCCGCCACCGCCGCAGCATCCTGACGACGCCGGCTGATGAACACGGTCTGCGCCAGCGCGCCGATGTGGCGCATGCCCGGCCAGCGTTCCATGTCGTTCTTGGCGATGAAGCGCGCGCGCAGCAGGCTGCCCAGCACCACGATGTCGAAGTGGGAGATGTGGTTGCCGACGAACAGCGTGCCGCCCGCGTCGCGCGGCGTGCCCACCACCTCGACGCGAATGCCCAACGCGCGCCGCAGGCAGCCGAACCACAGCCGCGGCAGCACGAATGCGGCGCGGCCGCGGGTGAAGCGCATCAGCAGCCACTGTGGCGGGATCAGCAGCAGGCTGGCGAATACGCAGATGGCGACACGGCCAATGGTGCGCAGGCGGCCGACGAGTGTGCCTGCGGCAGGGCGGGGCGAAGCGGCAGCGGGCATGAGCGAGGGCAATGAGGAGACGGTCGGCGCGCACGACGGCGCGCACGCGGCGATGTTAGCCGAGGCATGCCTTCTTCGGCAGCGCTGCAGGCGGCCGTCTCTTCAAGTTTCCGTGGAGGCGCTCCCGTTGCGCGCCGCCGAAGCGGTCCCGCTGCAGATGCGCTGGGTCTGGGTCGAACGGTCGCATCGTGGCGGCACGAAGATCAGGCGTATGCCGATTGGTCCCGGTCACGGTACGCATAACCATGGCATCGCACGCCGGTATTGCGCTGGCGCGCGCAGATCCATCACCAACCTCAGGAGTCCATGCCATGTCGTATCCCGTCTGGAAGAAGATCCGTGCCGAACGTCTCAACGATCCAACCAACTGGGCGCGGACGTACACCCGCTACCTGCATAGCCATGCGGAGGAAACCCAATTCAAAGTCGACATCGTCACCGCGGCCGCGACGGAGACCGGGGATAACAACCCACAGCACTACAGGCTGTCCTACGGCCCCAGCTCCAATGCGCAACCCGCCGACGCGCGTGCGATCTGACACGCGCTGCTTCAGTCGCGGCGAGGCTTACCGACAGTGCCTGTCGTGGCTCGGCCACGCCGCGTCGCGGCAAGGCGCGCGGCGCGACGTGACCTGACGCAGCGTACGGGACGGGTGCAGCCTGCAGCATCAATGCGTGCCATCGGCATGCTTGCAATCCGCAGTCTGCGAGGTGGCAAACGATGTAAGGGTCCACGCATCTGCGGGTCGCGCCTCGACGCCGTAGATCCACGACTGCCTCACGCCGCCGATGCAACTGGCGATGGCGATGCTGTCGCCTGGCACGCCCTGGTCGGGTAGCGGCAGCGGTTCGGGTGCACGGGTCTGCACGCCGTGCAGTGTCCTCGCGTAGGTCAGGACGATGGGGCCGAGCCGGTCGAGATTGCCCATGCTCATCACGTCTCCGCGCGTTTTTTGCTTCGCCAGCCAATCGCGCACCTGCCGCCATTCGGGCGTGCCCGCGGCGTAGGTGTTGGTACTGGACACGCGCAGGCTGTCCGGCACGTCCGGCGCCGCGTGCGTCGCCAGGGGCAGCAGGGCGAGCAGCAGCGGGCCCATGACCCATCCGGTGCGCCGAGCGCGTCGTTGACTGGTCCCGACAGCACCACCGTTGCGCCTGTGCATCCGCCCGCTCCCTGCTGGTTGCCGAAGCCGCGACGATAGCACCATCGGCGGCCACGTTTGCCCGCGTGGCGCCGGCCGCGCTGACGCTCAGCGCTTGCCCGGGCGATCGGCCAGCGACGCCTGCAGCGCGGTGGCCAAGGCGGCGTCGCCGCTGACCAGCGCACTCCAGCGCAAGTCCAGGCCCTTGCGACGACCTTTCTCGGTGAGCTTCAGGCCTTCCGGGTCCACGGTCAGGGTGTAGTGCACGCCGTCGATCTCCAGTGCGCGACGCAGGGGTTTGTCGAGCGGGGTCATGCGGCGGCTCCCGTTTTCACGATGCGACGAGGGTAGCGGGGCCAAGGTGATGGCAGGTTCTGCACGCGTGCCGGATGAAGACGCTCAAGATCGCCACCTACAACGTCAACGGTATCCGCAGCCGCTTGCCGCAGCTGCTGCAGTGGTTGCAGCGCGAGGCGCCGGACATCGTCGGGCTGCAGGAGCTCAAGAGCGTGGACGCCGGCTTCCCGCTGGCCGAGTTGCATGCCGCCGGCTACGGTGCGGTGTGGATGGGGCAGTCGGGCTGGAACGGGGTGGCGCTGCTGGCCAAGGGCTGTGACCCGGTCGAGAGCCGGCGCGGCCTGCCTGGCGATCCGCGCGACACCCAGAGCCGCTACATCGAGGCGATGGCGCACGGCGTGCTGGTCGGCTGCCTGTACCTGCCCAACGGCAATCCACGCCCAGGGCCGAAGTTCGACTACAAGCTGGACTGGTTCGCGCGGCTGCAGCGGCATGCGCAGCACCTGGTGGCGCTGCCGCATCCGGTGGCGCTGATCGGCGACTTCAACGTGGTGCCCACCGATGCGGACATCTACAACCCGGCCTCGTGGCGGCGCGATGCGTTGCTGCAGCCGGAAAGCCGCCAGGCCTATGCGGAGTTGCTGGCGCAGGGATGGACCGACAGCCTGCGCCAGGTGCACGGCGAGCGCCGCGTGTACACGTTCTGGGATTATTTCCGCCAGCACTGGCAGCGCGATGCCGGGCTGCGCATCGACCACCTGCTGTTGAATCCACCGCTGGCCGCGCGCCTGCGCGACGCCGGCGTGGACCGCTGGGTGCGCGACCTGCCGCATGCCAGCGACCATGCGCCGACCTGGGTCACGCTGGGCGTGGCGCCGGCCCGCGGTGCAGCCAAGTCGTCGGCCAAGCCGAGGCGCAGTGTCGAAGGCGCTGGAAGCAAGACCACGCGCGGCGCTGCGAAGAAAGCTGCACGTACACCCGCGTCTGGCGCGACGTCCTCAGCGGCGAAGGCGGCAGCGCGGCCCAAGCGCAAGACGACGACCAAGGCCGCGGCGACATCGGAGCGGCCGACGCCGGCAACAAAGACGACAAGCGCGACAAAGGCCAAGGCCCCGAAAGCGCGCAAGCCGCACGCCGCGAGCGCGGTGCCGCAGACGCCCGCGCGCCGCGGCAAACGCCGCAAGCTATCCCTTCTCCCACCGGGAGAAGGTGGCGCGTAGCGCCGGATGAGGGTGCGGCGAAGCGGGGAAGGCACCGACCCCGCGCTACCGCCGCGTCCCGGCGGCTTCTCTTACTTCAACATCTCGGTGAAAGCGCGATCGGCCTCGATCACGTCCGGCAGCGCGGCGAACAACGCGTCCAGATCCACGTCGTCCAGCAGCGGGCCGGTCACCGCCTGCCGCGCCTGGTCGTTGGCGCCGCCGTGGCGCTGCAGCGCGTCGGCGACCAGCGCGGCCTGGGCGACGACCTTCGGCATCGGCTCGCCTTCCGGCGCCTGCAGCGGCCGCGCCTGGAAAGCGATGGCGGTCTGGATCACCTGCGGCAGATGCCAGCGCCGCGCCAGCTCGGCGCCCACTTCCGGGTAGCCGAAGCCCAGTTGCACGGTCTCGTCGGCGGCGCGGCCGCTCGAGGAGGCGTCCGGGTGCAGTTGTGCGGCGTAGTCGGGCGCACCGGTCTGGATCAGCAGTTCGCCGATGTTGTGCATCATGCCGCAGGTGAACGCGGTCTCCGCGTCCAGGCCCTTCTGCCGCGCCAGCAGCCGGCACACGCCGGCCACTTCGAAGCTGTGCAGCCAGAACGCGCGCAGGTCGAAATGCGCCGGCGCATGGAAGGCGCCGGTCACCGAGGAGGCCAGCACCAGGGTGCGCAAGGTGTTGAAGCCCAGGCGCAGCGCCGCGTCTTCCACCGTGGTGGAGTCGCGCGCGCCGCGGAAGCGCGCCGAATTGGCCAGCCGCAGCACCTTGGCCGCGATCACCGGGTCCCGCTCGATGTTGCGCGCCACCGCGTCCAGGCTGGTGCCCGGTGCATCGAACTGCAGGATCAGGTCCTGCGCCACCTGGGGAATGGTCGGCAGGGTGTGCAACTGGTCGAACAGCGCCTCTAGCTTCATGGGGACCCTCGGAACGGAACGGGAGGCGGGCAGGGCCGGCAGCCGGCCGCGCCGCCACGGTGGCGGAATGCGCGCATCCTACCGATTCGCGATGGCCGGCGTGTGGAAGACCGGCCTCGCGGCGACGGCCGCGCCCTGGTGCAGCGGAGGACGCGGCTCAGCCGGCGCCGCGCACGCGCAGGGTCAGGCCCTTGAGGAAGTTGCGCAGCAACTGGTCGCCGCACAGGCGGAAATTCTTGTGTTCCGGCTGCCGGAACAGCGCCGACAGTTCCGGCTTGGACACCGGGAAACCGGCGGCGTCGAAGATCTGATGCATGTCCACGTCCTTGAGCTGGAACGCCACGCGCAGCTTCTTCAGCACCACGTTGTTGGTGATGCGCGCCTCCACCGGGCGCGGCGGCAGGCTCTCGTCGCGGCCGCGGTAGTGGAACACCAGCCCGTCCAGCACATGCGCCAGCACCGCGTCGCTGCATTCGACGAAGCCGTCTTCGTCCTCCTTCTTCAGCCACGCCGGGATCTGCGCCTTGTCGATCGGGAACGCGGGATCGGCGAGGTGCGCCAGATCGACGATCTTCTGGTCGCTCAGGTCGAGCATGTAGCGGATGGAGCGCAGGATGTCGTTGTTGAGCATGGCAGGGACGGGAGTGCCGGGCGGCCCGGCGGGGGGCGCTAGTCTAGGCGCTGGCCCGCATCGGCGCGTAGACCGCGCAGGCCCAGGCCATGGCTGCGGTTCACCGAGGGTGTGCACGCGCTGCGGTTGCATCCACCGACGCATGCGCCATCATCGGGGCATGGACCATCCGATTCCCAAGCCGAACGCAGTCTCTGCGCTCAATCCGCGCCAGGAGCAACTGGTGGCGCTGGTGCGCCAGCAGGGCTACGCCGAGGTGGAAGGACTGGCGGCGCGTTTCGAGGTGACCCCGCAGACCATCCGCCGCGACCTGACCCTGCTGTGCGAGGCCGGCGTGCTGCGCCGCTACCACGGCGGGGTGAGCCTGCCGTCGAGCGTGGAGAACCTGGCCTACGCGGCGCGCAAGTCGCTGCAGGCGCAGGAGAAGCGGCGCATCGCCACGCTGCTGGCGCAGCACATTCCCGACGACGCCTCGCTGTTCATCAACATCGGCACCACCAACGAGGACGTGGCGCGCGCGCTGATGGGCCACAGCGGCCTGCGCGTGATCACCAACAACCTCAACGTCGCGGTGATGATGAGCGCCAACCCCAGCTTCGAGGTGATGGTGGCCGGCGGGCGCGTGCGCGGCCGCGACCAGGGCGTCACCGGCGAGGCCACCATCGAGCTGATCCGCCAGTTCAAGGTGGATTTCGGCGTGATCGGCATCTCCGGCATCGATCCGGACGGCACCCTGCTGGATTTCGACTTCCACGAGGTGCGGGTGGCGCAGGCGATCATCGAGCACTCGCGGCAGGTGTTTCTGGCCGCCGACCACAGCAAGCTCGGTCGCAACGCGATGGTCCGGCTGGGGCCGATCGGGCGGGTGCACGCCTGGTTCACCGATCGCGTGCCGCCGGCCGAGCTGGCCGCAGTGCTGGAGGCGGCCGGCACCCGCGTGTTCGTCGCCGAGGGCGATGCGGCCGACCAGGGCGCGCCGGCGCTGGACGCGGCCGCGGACTGAGCGAGGCCGGCCCTGCCACCGGGGTGGCACAGGGCGTGTGTTCGGATTGTTTCGTTAATGTTGCGTGATGTGGCGCGATCATCGCGCCACAGTGGTCCTGCGCGTCCGCCCGGCTGTCTCTGAGCTAAGCTGCTGGCCGGTTACGGCAGATTTCCAGGATGCCGTCGACGCCACGCTGCAGTGCAGCGTGATATGTTCGGAAATGTTCGTTTACGATCTTTTCGTCCTCAGTCCTGAACCCGGTGAGCGTGCCGGCGCCGGGACACGACACTTCCGGAGTCGGCTATGCGTGAGACCTACGATGTGCTGGTGGTCGGTGGCGGCATCAACGGCGCGGGCATCGCCCGCGACGCGGTGGGCCGCGGGTTGTCGGTGTGCCTGTGCGAGCGCGACGATCTGGCCGCGCATACCTCCAGCGCCAGCACCAAGCTGATCCACGGCGGCCTGCGCTACCTGGAGCAGTACGAGTTCGCCCTGGTCGGCAAGGCCCTGGCCGAGCGCGAGGTGCTGCTGCGGCTGGCCCCGCACATCATCTGGCCGCTGCGTTTCCTGCTGCCGCACCAGCCGCACCTGCGCCCGGCGTGGATGATCCGCACCGGCCTGTTCCTGTACGACCACCTCGGCCGCGGCCGCCGCACCCTGCCGGGGTCGCGGCGCCTGGCACTGCGCACGCACCCGGTGGGCGCGCCGTTGCGCGAGGAGTTCCGCACCGGTTTCGTCTATTCCGACGCCTGGGTGCAGGACGCGCGGCTGGTGGTGCTCAATGCGATGGACGCCGCGCAGCGCGGCGCGCGCATCCTCACCCGCACCCGCTGCGTCGGCGCGCGCCGCGTCGATGGCCTGTGGCAGGTGCAGTTGCAGCATGCAGACGGTCGCCGCGAGGAGCTGCGCGCGCGGTCGCTGGTCAACGCCGCCGGGCCGTGGGCGGTGCAGTTCCTGGACGAGGTGGCGCACGTCGGCCACGACCACGCGCTGCGCCTGGTCAAGGGCAGCCACATCGTGGTGCCGCGGCTGTTCGAGCACGACCATGCCTACATCTTCCAGCAGCCGGACCGGCGCATCGTCTTCGCCATTCCCTACGAGCAGGACTACACCCTGATCGGCACCACCGATGTCGACTACCGCGCCGACCCGGCCGCACCGCGCATCGACGGCGAGGAGACGCGCTATCTGTGCGAGGCGGCCAACCGCTACTTCCGCAAGCAGATCGCCCCGGACGACGTGGTGTGGAGCTACAGCGGCGTGCGCCCGCTGCTCGACGACGAGGAGGACAACGCCGCCGAGGTCACCCGTGACTACCTGCTGGAACTGGACACGCGCGACGGTGCGGCCCTGCTCAACGTGTTCGGCGGCAAGCTCACCACCTACCGCAAGCTCGCCGAGGAGGCGGTGGACCGGCTGACCGCGCATGCCGGGCGCAAGGCGCCGGCCTGGACTGCGCACGGTGCGCCGCTGCCGGGCGGCGAGCGCAGCGACATCGCCACGCTGGCGCGCGAGTTGCGCGCGGCACGGCCGTGGCTGCCCGAGGCCACCGCGCAGCGGCTGGCGCGCAACTACGGCACCCGCGCGGACACGCTGCTGGGCGATGCCGCCTCGCTGCAGGACCTGGGCCAGCACTTCGGCGCCGACCTGTACCAGGCCGAGGTCAACTACCTGCGCCAGCACGAGTGGGTAGTGGAGGCCGAGGACCTGCTGTGGCGCCGGAGCAAGCTCGGCCTGCGCGTGGACCCCGCCAGCCGCCAGCGCCTGGTCGCCTATCTGCAACAGGCGCCGGCCACGCTGGCCGCGGCACCGGCATGACGAAAACGCTGCCGTCGGCCCGGTTCGGGCCGCGGCGGCGCGTGCACAATCGCGCTGCGCCCGGCACCCGCCGCGGCGCACGAACCTGGACGCAACCGTGGAGGGTGGCAGGCATGGGTGGATCGACAGCGGCAACGACGGCAGGCCGGGAGGCAGGGGCATGAGCCGGCAACTGGTGGGCGAACTGATTTCCGAGGCGATCGCGATGCTGATCATCATCGCCTTCGGCTGCTCGGTGGCATGCATGTACGTGCTCTACGACCCCAGCCCGTACCAGCACGCCTACTGGGGCGTGTGCATCGCCTGGGGCCTGGCGGTGACCATCGCCATCTACGTCACCGGCTCGGTGTCCGGCACCCACGCCAATCCGGCGGTGACCCTGGCGCTGGCGCTATACCGCGGCTTTCCCTGGCCCAAGGTGCTGCCGTACTGGGTCGCCCAGGTGATCGGTGCGTTTCTCGGTGCGTGGATCGTCTACCTGTTGTTCGCGCCGGTGATCGACCACTACAACCAGGCGCAACATCTCACCCGCGCCGGCGGCGGTGCGGCCGGTGTGTTCTTCACCGCGCCGGGCCTGGCGATCACGCCGATGCACGCGCTGCGCGACCAGGTGATCCTGACCGCGTTCCTGATCTTCGGCATCTTCGCCATCACCGAGCGCTACAACGAGGCCGCGCCCACCGCCAACTCCGGTGCGCTGATCATCGGCCTGCTGGTGGCCACCATCGGCGCCTCGATGGGTTATCTGGAAGCCTGGGCGATCAATCCGGCCCGCGATTTCGGCCCGCGCCTGTTCGCCTACGTCGCAGGCTGGGGCTCCTCGGCGCTGCCGTCGGCCGACAATTACTGGTGGATCCCGATCGTCGGCCCGCTGATCGGCGGGGTGATCGGTGGTGCCGCCTACCAGTGGCTGATCTATCCGTTCCTGCCGGCGCGGGTGAAGGCGCTGGAGGAAGAACAGGCCGCCGCGCGCCGCGGCTAGCGCGCCGGCAGCGCGGTCGTTTCCGCGCGCGGCGTGCGCGCCTCCCTAATTCCCCGTTGGCGCCGCGCCTGTGCGCGCGGCGTGCATCCCGCAGGAGTCTCCGATGGAAAAGCAGTTCATCCTGGCCATCGACCAGGGCACCACCAGTTCGCGCGCGATCCTGTTCGACCGCCAGGGCCGCATCGTCGGCATGGCGCAGCGCGAGTTCTCGCAGATCTTCCCGCAGCCGGGCTGGGTCGAGCACAACCCGCGCGAGATCATGACCAGCGTTTACACCACGATCACCGAACTGCTCAACAACCACCAGGTGGACGCCAGCGCGATCGCCGGCATCGGCATCACCAACCAGCGCGAGACCGCGGTGGTGTGGGACCGCGCCACCGGCCAGCCGATCTACAACGCCATCGTCTGGCAGTCGCGGCAGACCAAGGACATCTGCGACCAGCTCAAGGCCGACGGCCACGAGGACATGGTGCGGGCCAAGACCGGCCTGCTGATCGATGCGTACTTTTCCGGCACCAAGGTCAAGTGGATCCTCGATCACGTCGAAGGTGCACGCGAACGCGCGCAGCGCGGCGAGCTGGCCTTCGGCACCATCGACAGCTGGCTGATCTGGAACCTCACCGGCGGCAAGGTCCATGTCACTGACTACACCAACGCCTCGCGCACGCTGCTGTACAACATTCATGAGTTGCGCTGGGACGAGGAACTGCTGCAACTGCTCGACATCCCCACCTCGATGCTGCCCGAGGTGCGCTCGTCCAGCGAGATCTATGGCAACACCCAGGGCCAGTATTTTTACGGGCATGCGGTGCCGATCGCCGGCATCGCCGGCGACCAGCAGGCGGCGCTGTTCGGCCAGGCCTGTTTCGAGCCGGGCATGGCCAAGAACACCTACGGCACCGGCTGTTTCATGCTGATGAACACCGGCGAGAAGGCGGTGGCGTCGAAGAACGGCCTGCTCACCACCATCGCCTGGGGTGTGGACGGCAAGGTCGAGTACGCGCTGGAAGGCGCGATCTTCGTCGCCGGCTCGGTGGTGCAGTGGCTGCGCGACGGCCTGCGCATGCTCGGCAAGGCCAGCGACTCGCAGGCCTACGCCGAGCGTGCCGGCGACAACGACGGCGTGTACTTCGTGCCGGCCTTCGTCGGCCTGGGCGCGCCGTACTGGCGCAGCGACATCCGCGGCGCGGTGTTCGGCCTGACCCGCGGCACCACCAAGGAACATTTCATCCGCGCGGCCATCGAATCGATGGCCTACCAGACCCGCGACGTGCTGACCGCGATGCAGGTCGATTCGGGCATCGAACTGAAGGAACTGCGCGCCGATGGCGGCGCCATCGCCAACGACTTCATGGCGCAGTTCCAGAGCGACATTCTGGACGTGCCGGTGCTGCGCCCGGAGGTGGCCGAGACCACCGCGCTCGGTGCGGCCTACCTGGCCGGCCTGGCCACCGGGTTCTGGAAGGACCGTGCTGAGATCGCCCAGCAGTGGGCGGTGGACCGCCGCTTCGAGCCGGACATGCCGGCCGAGCGTCGCGAAGCACTGTATGCCGGTTGGCAGCAGGCGGTGGAGGCGACGATGGGGTTCCGGATTCGTTGAGGCGCGCAAAACACGTAGGAGCGGTTTCAACCGCGACCGGGCATTCCTGGTAAGGCCTGGTCACGGCTGAAGCCGCTCCTACGACGGTGGATTCTCTCCGCCCGGCGATGGTTCAGACGTACTGCGTCGGCCCATGCGGACCCGGCACCGGGGCGTCGACGTCGCCGACCGGGTCCTGGATCGGCGGGATCGTCGGGTCGATCGGTTGGTCGGGAGTCGGATCGATCGGGCGATCCGGGGTCGGGTCGACACCCGGGTTCGGGACCTGGCCCGGCACCTCGTTCGGTGGCTGCTGCGGATCCTGGCCGGGATTGGGGGATTGCATGTGCATGGGCGTCTCCGTGCGATGAGAGTCCAGCGTGCGCGCTGGGCCGGCGGTTGCGGGTGAAGCGCACGGCAACGGTGGATGAAAGACGGGCCAATCCGCGCACCTCGCCGTCGCGATCGGCAGGCTTGTCGCTGGCGCCGACTCCAACGCTCCGGCATGCTGGCGCCGCATGCGCCACTACGACCTGGTCATCTTCGATTTCGACGGCACCCTGGCCGACTCGTTTCCCTGGTTCCTGGCGACCATCAACGGCGTCGCCGACGAGTTCGGCTTCCGCCGCTTCGACGTGGCGCGGCTGGATGAGATCCGCAGCCTGAGTGCACGCGAGCTGATGGCGCGCAGCGGCCTGCGCTGGTGGCGGGTGCCGGCGGTGGCGCAACGCATGCGCGCGCTGATGAGCGCGCAGATCGCGCGCATCGCGCTGTTCGACGGCGTCGCCGAACTGCTCGCGCAATTGGCGCAGGCCGGCGTGCAGCTGGCCCTGGTCACGTCCAACAGCCACGCCAACGTCGCGCGCGTGCTCGGCCCGGCGCTGCTCGCGCAGTTCCGCGACGTGCGCTGCGGCGCGGCGGTGCTGGGCAAGCGCCGCAAGCTGCGCGCCAGCCTGCGCGCCTGCGGCGTTCCCGCCGCGCGGGCGCTGTGCGTGGGCGACGAGATCCGCGATGCCGAGGCCGCGCGCCAGGCCGGCATCGCGTTTGCCGGCGTGGCCTGGGGCTACACCTTGCCGGCCGCGTTGCAGCCACACACGCCGCTGCCATTGCTGCAGCGGCCGGACGCGCTGCGGGCGCTGGTGCTGGGTACCGGTGCCTGCGCGCAGTCGCGTGCGGCGCAGGCAGACGCGCGCGGCGCCTGCGCGGCCGTGGGCGGTGACGCATGACGTGGCTGCCCTATGTGGTCGCGGGTGTGATCGCGGTCGTCTTCCTCGGCAGCGCCACCCTGTCGATCGGCGCGCTGTATCGCATGGGGCGCAACCAGGTGACGGACCTGCTGGAGGCTTCGTTCCGCGAGCAGGCGTTTCCGGGTGAGCACGGGCCGTTGCGTGGCAGCGACCTGACCGTGGTCAAGCGATCCAAGCAGACCATCGAGGGTAGCTACGGCCATGTGTATTCGATCGCGCCGGGTGCCGCGCTGCAGACCGCCGATGCGTTCTGGTACTGCGTCGGGCCGGGACCGAGCTGGTTCCTGGCCATTCCGGTGGTGACGTCCGGCTTCGGCGAGGCGCAGGTGCGTTGGATCGTGCGGCCGATGACCGAGGGGCGCATGCGCGTGGCGCTGCAGTTCGACCGCAAGGCGACCCGCCTGGCCTTCGGTACGCGGCCGGCTGCGCACTGAGCCTGTCGGCGCAAGCAGAGCGTCGGAGGCGCGCGGGGCGAAGGGACCTGTCGATCACGTCCTCGCGCCATCCCACTATCCTCGGCCTGCCAGCGGCATGCGCCGCCACCGACGCCGCGGAATCCAGCGGCGCACCGAGTGCCATCGGGTGGACGTCGGCCCCGCCATGCGCCCGCTGGCTCGGCCGGGCGCCGAGCGGAATTGCTGCGCTGCAGGTTGATTGTTCACTTGTGATTGCTATATTCATATGCGAACAGTCGCTGTGCCATCGCCATCCCGGGCGTGCATGCTGCGGCCTTCCTTCATCGCGCCCGATCCCGGGCAGAGGCGTGCCATGCGTGACCCCAGCAACTTCCGTCCCTCGCGCGTCCGTGGGCGATCCGCTGTGGCCGTCGTTCCGGGCGTGCGCGCATGGCGCTGAACGCTGTCGCCCCCGACGCCGCCCTGGCGTCGCGCGCGCTGGGCCGAAGTGGCGTGCAGTTGTCCACCCTGGGCTTCGGCGCCGCGCCGATCGGCAATCTGTACGCCGAGGTGGACGATGCGGTGGCGCTGGCCGCGGTGGCCGATGCCTATGCCGCCGGCATCCGCCATTTCGACACTGCGCCGTACTACGGCTACGGGCTGAGCGAGCAACGCCTGGGGCAGGGCCTGCGCGGGCTGCCGCGCGCCAGCTACACGCTTTCGACCAAGGTCGGGCGCTGCGTCTACGACGATGCCGAGGCCGCGCCGGGGCGCGATGGCTTTGCCGTGGCCGGGCGCCGCGCCGAGTTCGACTACAGCCGCGACGGCGTGCTGCGTGCCTTCGAGAGCAGCCTGCAGCGGCTCGGCACCGATCACATCGATGTGCTGCTGCTGCACGACATCGGCCGCCTGACCCACGGCGAGCGCCATCCGGCGATGCTGCGGCAGGCGCTGGACGAAGCGCTGCCGACGATGGCCGCGCTGAAGGCGCAGGGCGCGTGCCGGGCGATCGGCATCGGCGTCAACGAAGAAGACGTGGCGGTGGAACTGATGCCGCTGTTCCCGCTCGACTGCGTGATGCTGGCCGGCCGCTACACCTTGCTCGAACAGCACGCCGCGCAGCGGATCATGGCGCAGGCGCTGCAGCGGCAGGTCGGCATCCTGGTGGCCGGGCCGTACAGTTCCGGCCTGCTGAGCGACGCGCGGGGCCCGGGCGAAACCTACAACTACGCGCCGGTGGATGCGGCCACGCTGCAGCACGCGCAGCGCCTGTTCGCGGCTTGTGCGGCACACGGCGTGGACGTGGGCGCGGCGGCGCTGCAGTTTCCGCTTGCGCATCCGGCGGTGAGCGCGGTGGTCGCGGGCATGCGCACGCCGGCGGAAGTGGCCAGCGCCGCCACGCGCCTGCGCGCGGCGATTCCCGCGGCGCTGTGGCAACAGCTGCGCGACGACGACCTGCTGCGCGCGCCGGTGCCGACGCCGTGACCATCATCGACGCCCATGTGCATTTCTGGCGCCTGGCGCGTGGCGACTATGCCTGGCTGACCCCGGACCTGGGCGTGCTATACCGCGATTACCTGCCCGAGGACCTGGCCGCGACGCTCGACACGCAGGGCGTGACCGCGCTGGTGGCGGTGCAGGCGGCGCAGAGCGAGGCGGAAACCCGCTATCTGCTGCAACTGGCGCGGACCGAACCGCGCATCGTCGGCGTGGTCGGCTGGGTCGATTTCGACGCCGCCGATGTTGCTGCGCGTATCGCCGCGCTGTGCGCCGACGGCGCCGGCCTGCTCAAGGGGCTGCGGCCGATGGTGCAGGACCTGGCCGACCCGCAGTGGCTGGCGCGGCCGCAGCTGGATGCGGCGTTCGACGCGCTGCTTCAGCACGATCTGGCCTTCGACGCACTGGTGCGTCCGCTGCATCTGCCGGCGCTGCTGGCACGGCTGCAGCGTCACCCTCACTTGCGCGTGGTGCTGGACCATGCCGCCAAGCCCGCCATCGGCGGTGCCGACTTCCGGGCCTGGGCAGACGGCGTGGCGCAACTGGCGCAGCACCCCAACGTGGTGTGCAAGCTGTCCGGCCTGCTCACCGAACTGCCGGCCGACGCCGCCATCGACGATCCCACACTTGCCCCCTACGTGGCGCACCTGTTCGCCAGCTTCGGCGCGCAGCGGCTGCTGTGGGGCAGCGACTGGCCGGTGCTGACCCAGCGTGCCGACTACCCCGCGTGGATGGCGCTGGCGCAGGCCTGGGTCGCGCAGCATGCCGCCGGCGCCGCGGAGGCGGTGTTCGCCGGCACTGCGCGGCGCGTCTATCGCCTGTCCGATCCGATTGCTTCCTCCCCCACCTGGAGTCCCGCCCCATGACCACCTTCGCGTCCGTTTCCGGGAGCCGCGCATGAGCGGCCGTCTGCAAGGCAAGCGCTGCCTGATCACCGCCGCCGGCGCCGGCATCGGCCGCGAGAGCGCGCTGGCCTGCGCACGCGAAGGCGCGCAGGTGCTGGCCACCGACATCGACGCCGCCGCGCTGCAGGCTTTGGCCGCCGAGGCCGATGGCATCGTCACGCAAACCCTGGACGTCACCGATGCCGCCGCGATCCAGGCGCTGGTGGCGGCGCAGCCGACCTTCGACGTGCTGTTCAACTGCGCCGGCTACGTGCACCAGGGCAGCATCCTCGACTGCGACGCGTCGGCCTGGAAGCGTTCGTTCGCGATCAACGTCGATGCCATGTACTACCTGTGCCAGGCGGTGCTGCCGGGCATGCTCGCGCAGGGGCGCGGCAGCATCGTCAACATGTCCTCGGTGGCCTCCAGCATCAAGGGCGTGCCCAATCGCTTCGCCTACGGCGTCACCAAGGCGGCGGTGATCGGCCTGAGCAAGGCCATCGCCGCCGACTACGTGGCCAAGGGCATCCGCTGCAACGCGATCTGCCCCGGCACGATCAAGACGCCGTCGCTGGGCGAGCGGGTCAAGGCGCTGGGCGGCGACGAGCAGGCGGTGTGGAAGAGCTTCACCGACCGCCAGCCGATGGGCCGCCTGGGCGACCCGCGCGAGATCGCGCAACTGGTGGTGTACCTGGCCTCGGACGACTCCTCGTTCACCACCGGCCAGACCCACATCATCGACGGCGGCTGGTCGAACTGACCGCGCCTTCCCCTTTTCGATAGAGGACTTCCCATGAAACTGCTGCGTTATGGCGAACCCGGCCACGAACGCCCGGCCCTGCTCGATGCCGACGGCCACCTGCGCGATCTCTCTGCGGTGATCGACGACGTCGCCGGCGAGCATCTCACCGCCGCCGGCCTGGCCAGGCTGCGCGCGCTCGACCCGGCCACGCTGCCGCAGGTGGACGGCGAAGTGCGCTACGGCGCCGCCGTGGGCCGCGTCGGCAAGTTCATCTGCGTCGGCTTGAACTATGCCGACCACGCCGCCGAGTCGGGCATGGCGGTGCCGGAGATGCCGGTACTGTTCATGAAGGCCACCAGCGCGATCAGCGGCCCCAACGACACCGTGACGATCCCGCGCGGTTCGCTCAAGACCGACTGGGAAGTGGAGCTGGGCGTGGTGATCGGCGATACCGCGCGCGACGTGTCGGTGGACGAGGCGCTGTCGCACGTCGCCGGCTATGCGGTGATCAACGACCTGTCCGAGCGCGCGTTCCAGCTCGAGCACGGCGGGCAGTGGGTGAAGGGCAAGAGCTGCGACGGCTTCGGCCCGATCGGCCCGTGGCTGGTCACCGCCGACGAGGTGCCGGACCCGCAGAACCTGTCGATGTGGCTGGAGGTCAACGGCCACCGCTACCAGAACGGCAGCACCCGCACGATGGTGTTCGGCGTGGCCGAGCTGGTCAGCCACATCAGCCGCTACATGACGCTGTTGCCGGGCGACGTGATCAGCACCGGCACGCCGCCGGGCGTGGGCCTGGGGCAGAAGCCGCAGGTGTACCTGAAGCCGGGCGACGTGATGCGGCTGGGCATCGAAGGCCTGGGCGAGCAACGCCAGGCCGTGGTCGCGCATCCGCGCGACGCGCAATAAACAACGCGCGAGATGTAAGCCCCTCTCCCCTCGGGAGAGGGGTTGGGGTGAGGGTACGGGGCGAAGCCACCTCGCCATGCATCCCGGTGTGGCTTTCGCTCGCGAGAGAGCAATCCCGCTGCTTGCTCCTCGCTCCGTTCTTGTTTTGCAGGGTCGGCTGCAGCCATGCACCACCGCACCCTCACCCCAACCCCTCTCCCGAGGGGAGAGGGGCTGCTCCATCGTTGTTTTCGACCGTTCCTCTTTCCGCCTCACCCACCAGGATCCCCATGAGCAAAATCGTCGCGCTCGAGACCTTCGACGTCCGTTTCCCCACCTCGCGCGAACTGGACGGTTCCGATGCGATGAATCCGGATCCGGACTATTCGGCCGCCTATCTGCGCCTGCGCACCGACGCCGACGACGGCCTGGCCGGCTACGGCCTGGCGTTCACCATCGGCCGCGGCAACGACGTGCAGAGCGCGGCGGTGGCGGCGCTGGCGCATCACGTGGTCGGCCGCGACGTGGAGACGGTGATCGGCGACCTGGGTGGCTTCGCGCGCAGCCTCACCGACGACTCGCAGCTGCGCTGGCTGGGCCCGGAGAAGGGCGTGATGCACATGGCCATCGGCGCTGTGGTCAACGCCGCGTGGGATATGGCCGCGCGTCGCGCCGGCAAGCCGCTGTGGCGCTTCATCGCCGAGCTGTCGCCGGAACAACTGGTGGCCGCGATCGACTTCCGCTACCTCAGCGACGCGCTGATCCCCGACGAGGCGCTGGCCATGTTGCGCGCCGCCGAACCGCTGCGCGCCGAACGCATCCAGACGCTGCTGGAACAGGGCTATCCGGCCTACACCACCTCGCCGGGCTGGCTCGGCTATTCCGACGAGAAGCTGGTGCGCCTGGCCAAGGAAGCGGTGGCCGATGGCTTCCGCACCATCAAGCTCAAGGTCGGCGCCAACGTGGAAGACGACATCCGCCGCTGCCGCCTGGCGCGCGCCGCGATCGGCCCGGACATCGCCATGGCGGTGGACGCCAATCAGCGCTGGGACGTGGGCCCGGCGATCGCCTGGATGCGCCAGTTGGCCGAATTCGACATCGCCTGGATCGAGGAGCCGACCAGTCCCGACGACGTGCTCGGCCACGCCGCGATCCGCCGCGGCATCGCCCCGGTGCCGGTGTCCACCGGCGAGCACACCCAGAACCGGGTGGTGTTCAAGCAGTTGCTGCAGGCCGGCGCGGTGGACCTGATCCAGATCGACGCCGCGCGCGTGGGCGGGGTCAACGAGAACCTGGCGATCCTGCTGCTGGCGGCCAAGTTCGGCGTGCGCGTGTTCCCGCATGCCGGCGGCGTGGGCCTGTGCGAACTGGTGCAACACCTGGCGATGGCCGATTTCGTCGCCATCACCGGCAAGATGGAAGATCGCGCGATCGAGTTCGTCGACCACCTGCACCAGCACTTCGTCGATCCGGTGCGGATCGTGCACGGCCGCTATCTGGCGCCGACCACACCGGGCTTCTCGGCCGAGATGCACGCCGCCTCGGTCACCCAGTTCCTGTATCCGGATGGCCCGTTCTGGAGCGCGGATCTGGCGGCGCAGGGCGGCTGAGGTTTGCCGTATAGGTGCGTTTCCGCTGACGGAAGCGCACCGGCGGCGTCAAAGCGGTCGCGGCTGAAGCCGCTCCTGCGACAGCGCCAGTGGCCCCGGATCGCTTTCCGTAGGAGCGGCTTCAGCCGCGACGAGCGAAGCCGATCAACCCACCCGGCCGCAGCAGCGGTCGGGACGAAAGTCCTTCCAGCAAACGCCTCAGCCCGCGCCCTTGCGCTCCTGTTCCGCCAGCGCCGCCTGTAACGAAAAGATCTGCAGCGCCTCGCGCCATTTCTCGCCGGGCGCCGAGCCGGGCAGCGGCTTCTGGAAGCGCCACATCAACTCCTCCCACGCCTGCACGCGCGGGTTGGCGGCGTCGGCGGCGGCTTTCGCCGCGGGCGAATAGTCCTCGTCCACCTCCATCAGCATCACCAGGCGGTCGCCGCAGCGATGGATGTCCAGCTCGCGGATGCCGGCGTCACGCAGCGAGGCGACGATCTCCGGCCACACGGTGTCGGGCCGGTGCCAGCGTTCGTATTCGGCGATCAGCGCCGGGTCCTCGTGCAGGTCCAGCAGGTAGCAATGACGCGGCATGGCTCAGGCTCCACGGGCAGAGGGCAGGGACGCCGCGTCGCGGCGCGCCGCGTGGAGCGCGAAGCCGAGGATCACCGCGAAGCCGACGGCGGGCACCGCCAGCGCCCAGTGGATGCCGGCATGGTCGGACACCGCGCCCATCACCGCGGTCAGCGCGGCGCCGCCGATGATCGCCATGACGATCAGCGACGCACCCAGCTTGCGCGCATCGTCGTCCAGTCCGTCCAGGCCCAGGGCGAAGATGGTCGGGAACATCACCGACATGAACAGACTGCTGGCGACCAGCGCATACAGACCGATCCAGCCCGGCAGCGCCACCGCCACCGCGCACAGCAGCAGGTTGAGCAGGGCGAACACGCCCAGCAGCCGCGCCGGCGCCAGGAACCGCAGCAGCGCGGTGCCGATGAAGCGGCCGGCCATGAACAGCACCAGCGACAGGGTGAGGAAATCGGCGGCGGTCTTTTCCGGGGTGCCCGGCACGCCGTCCTGCAGGTAGCGGATCAGGTAGCTCCAGATGCCGACCTGCGCGCCGACGTAGAAGAACTGCGCGATCACCGCGAACACGAAGCGGCCATTGCGCCGCAGCTGGCCGAAGCCACCGGCGCGCGCGCCCTCGCCATCGGCGCGGGTGGCCGGGAAGCGGGTCAGCCAGATCAGCAGCGCCCACAGCAGCACCACCGCGCCGATGATCAGGTACGGCGTCTGCACCGCCAGCGACTCGGTGGCGAAGAACGCCTCGCGCGCGGCCGGTGCCATCGCCGCCAGTTCCTGCGGGGTGTGCTCCACGCCGGAGAGGATGAAGTGCTGACCGACCAGGATGCCGGTGATCGAACCCAGCGGATTGAACGCCTGCGCCAAGTTCAGCCGCCGCGCCGCGCCCTCGGCGGGGCCGAGCACGGTGACCAGCGGGTTGGCGGTGGTTTCCAGAAAGGCCAGGCCGCTGGCGATGACGAACAGCGCCAGCAGGAACAGCCAGTAGGTGTGCACCTGCGCGGCGGGGTAGAACAGGAACGCGCCGACCGCGTACAGCAGCAGGCCCAGCACCACCGCGGCCTTGTAGCTGTAGCGGCGCATGAACATGGCTGCCGGAATGGCGAACACGAAGTAGCCCAGGTAGAACGCGCTCTGCACCAGCCCGGCCTGCAGGTCAGTCAGCTCGAAGGCCTTCTTGAACTGCTTGATCAGGATGTCGTTGAGGTTGTTCGCCATGCCCCAGAGGAAGAACAGGCTGACGATCAGGACCAACGGCGCAAGCGCGGTCCGGGTGAGACTCGCGGACGCCGGTGTGGCGGATTCGCTGCTGTAGTGCATTGCCGCCTACCCCTCCCAAGGTGTGCCGCGTCGCGTTCGGATTGTCGGCGGAGCGTACTGCGCCGGCGAGTGCCATGCAAATATAAAATTTGAGTTCATATGTGCATGAGGCGATCGGCGCCGATCCCTGCAGCGCAGGTGGCCATGGTGCGGCCCGGCGCGGCGTCCCTGTACCCTAGGGCGTGTCACCAATCCCCGAGCATGCCGCGCCGCGATTGCGCGCGCCTGTGGCAAGGAAGAGCGAGGAAGTGGACGTCCGTCCACGCCCGAGCGATGACGCGGCCACGGGCGCGCGCAATCGCGGCCCTTCGGGTTGGGCCTGGCAGGCGCGCGGCCGGCGCCGCGCGGCTTGACCTGACGGCCAGTCAGGCGCTGCGCCACGCAACGCCGGCCGCGCGCCTGCCAGGCCCAACGCGGCATACTCGGGGATTGGTGACACGCCCTAGTCCTCTTCACCTGCTGCCGGGCCCTCGACGGAATGACCACCCCCTTGCCCAAGTACCGCGCGCCCGCCCTGGACAAGGGGCTGGACATCCTGGAGTTGCTGGCGCGCGACGGGCGGCCGATGAGCATGGGCGAGATCTCGCAGGGCATCGGCCGTTCGCGCGGGGAGATCTTCCGCATGCTGCAGGTGCTGGAAGAGCGCGGCTACCTGACCCGCACTGCGGGCGAGGGCGGCTACACGCTGACCAACCGCCTGTTCATGCTCGGCATGCAGCAGCCGCGGGTGCAGAACGTCACCGAAGTGGCGCTGCCGGTGATGCGCGCGCTGGCCGACGCGATCCGCCAGCCCTGCCACTTGGTGGCGCCGTCGGACGACCAGATCGTGGTCATCGCGCAGATGGACGTGCCCAGCGACCTGGGGCTGGTGGTGCGCCCCGGCCACCGCCGGCCGTTCGCGCATTCCACTTCGGGCCTGGTGCTGTTCGCGTTCCAGCCGGCCGATGCGCAGGCACAGTTGCTGCAGCGCCTGGATGCCAGCGAGGTGGCGTACGACCGCGCCGCGTTCCTGGCCGCGGCGCAGGAAGTGCACACGCTAGGCTACAGCATCCACCCCAGCGAGGCGGTGGTCGGGGTGATCGACCTCACCGCGCCGATCCTGCAGCACGGCATCGCCCGCTACACCCTGACCGTGCCCTTCATCGAACGCCGCCCGCAACCGATCGATGCACAGGCGGCGATGCGCGCGGTGTGCGATGCCGCCGCGCAGATCAGTGCGGCGCTGGCGTAGGCGCGGTGACCACCCTGTGCCGGTGTGCCGTGGCGCGTCTGTTTCCGCAGCGCATGCGTTCGCGCTCCATGTCGCGTGCGGACGACGGCCCGCGCGCCCGGCGAATGCAGGTCTCGCTGCGCAGCGGTCGTGATGGTCGGCTGACCGAGGGCGGGTGATGGCGAACGCGCTCTTCTATCTGTTCGCCGCGACAGTGGCGCTGGTGACGGTCAGCCTCTATCGGTACAACAGGCGCCGCATGGACCTCCTGCTGATGGAGTCCTTCCGCCAGCTGTCCTTCAGCAGCGATGGCGTCGTCCTGCGCGGCGCGGACCTGGAGGTGGTGAAGAAGGCGCAGCAGTTCATCCGCACGAACGAGAATTTTTTGCTCTTGCCGGATAGTCCCGTCGTCAATCAAGGCGATGCGTTCTGGTACTGCTGCGGCCCCGGCGCAAGCTGGTTCCTGGCGATTCCCACAGTGATGTCGCGTGGTGGCGAACTGGAGGTGAGCTGGGTCGTGCGCCCCCTCACCGAGCAGCGCATGCGTGCCGCCCTGCAGTTCGATCGCAAGGCCTGCCGGCGTGCGTTTGGCGAGCCAGACGCATCCTGAGCGTCGTGACAAGCCGCTGCGGGTCGAAGCCGATGCGATGCCGAGGTGCAGATCAGCGCAGCGTTGGCGTAAACATCGCGCTTGGCGATTCCGACGCTTGGGATGCCCTGATGGCGTGTACGAGAAGCGAGCGGGGATCGTCCGCGCAATCGCGATCCGTGGCATGCTCAACGCTCGGTGACGGTGGTGGGGGGCACGGTCCATTCAGTACCACCTCCTGGCATTGATGTAGCGGAGCGCTGGGGCAGGCAATGACGTGGTTTTGCCTGACAATTCATTCAAGCCGAAGCCGCTTCGCGGCTCGGCGCAATTCTGGTGTCAGGCATCAGTGACAGTTCTTGCGCCAATGTGGTTTCCAGTCGCCTATGCCGCGATTGCTGGCTATGTGATGTGGGAGCGCCGCCGAGACTTCGCTCGCAGCCCGAAGAAGGCGCATCGCTACAGCCTACTGCCTTGGCCCTACAAGGCAGGCTGTTGGTTAGGGGTCATTCCGCTCTGCGTCTCCGGAGTATGCGTGCATCCTGCGCTCTTTCTGCTTGTGTTTGTTGGCATGTTTCTCTTGGAGGCCGCGTGCGTGCGCTGGTATCGGCGAAATGGGCTTTGGTAGCGTGAAGCCCGATAATTCGTCCAGGTCAAAGCCGCTTCGTGGCTCTGCTCAATTCAAACGGTAGGGCGCATGTTCAAGTTCAACCCAATTCCGAAGTTCGGTTTGCTGGGTCTGGTCCTGCCGGTTGCCTATCTGCTCGCCATTTCGTGGCAAGATCGCGCCAAGGATTTTTACCTTACGGGCGAGGAAATGTACTGGCCCGAGAAGCTCTTCGTGCTGATGTGTGTTGCACCAGTGATCGCTACCTGGTTTCTTGGCATTTATCGAGCATATTTTGCTGGTAGCTGGCGTTGGTTCTTAGGTTGCTTCATCTGCTGGCCGCTCTCTTTTGTCTACACCTTGTTGGTAAATCGGGGCGAATCCCCCTGATCAGGCAATCAAGTCGACGTGCCTACGGCACGCGGCTGATTCCGACATTCGACCGCCTGGCCCGTCTGCGGACATGCAGTGCTGGGGGGGAAGTCTTGACCAACGTACCACCACCGGTGCGTCGACCACGCGAAGCATCCCCGTGCCGCTGCTCTCGCGCCGTGCACGCGCCGAGCAAGCGGCAAGGTCAGTAAATGCCTGCGCCTGCGCTGCATGCCCACATATGCGCCACACCGCTGGAATGCGCGCCCATGGTGCACGTGACTCGCTCCCCAGCCTGATCACGCAGTCGCTGCGCATGCGCGCAAAGCGTTGACCATCGCACCGAGGCTGCGCAGCCTGCGCAGAACATGGCGACATGGGCACACGGCATGGCACGGCGGTTTCCCTGGAGTTGGTTGGCGTTGCTGGCGGCCTGCGCGTTGGTGCTGGTGCTGGCCTGGCAGAACCGCGGACTGCGCGAGGAACGGCGCTGGTTCGTCACCCGCACCACCGAGCCGTATCCGGGCATGTATGTGCCGCGCATCGACGTCCCTGCGGTCGATGGCACGCCATTGACGCTCGGCGTGCCGTCCGCCGAGCGCCAGGTGCTGTTCTTCTTCACCACCACCTGCCCGTACTGCAAGCGCTCGGCGCCGCAGATCGTGCAGGCGGCGCAGCGGCTGGCCGCGCAGCAGCCGCGCGTGCAGGTGCTGGGCGTGTGCCAGTGCAGTCCCGCGCAGGCGCAGCGCTACGCCGCCGAGCAAGGTTTTACGTTTCCGGTGACCACGTTGACCGATCGCCGCGCGGTGATGCTGTTCCGCGCGCGCAACGTGCCGACGCTGCTTGCCCTGGACCGCGAGGGACGCGTGCGCTATGCGCGCGTCGGCGTTTTCGAGACCACGGAGCGGATGCAGGACCTGATGGCCGCAGTGCGCAACACGGAGGCGCCACCGGCCTTGGCAACCATCGAGGAGTAAGCCATGAAACAGCGTTGGACAGCGTTACGCAACGGGATGCTTGCGGCCGTGTTCCTGGCCAGCATGGGCTTCGGCGCCGTACAGGCGACCGCCGGCGACGGCATCGAGAAGGAGGCGGCCTGCAGCGCCTGGGCCTGCCAGCAGGAGTGCGCGCCGTTCGGCGGCGAGTTGGGGCCGGGCGGACCCGGACAGCCGTTGGTCTGCTACTGCTGCGGCTGAGCAGTGCCGGAGCCGGCCGCGCCAGGCCGGCTCCGGGAACGGGGATACGATGGCGGCGATCACCGCTCGCAGTGAGCGTACGCCGCAGTGTGATTCCGGCATCACCCCGGCCAACCTGCCCGGCACGTCTGGTACGCGATCGCGCCCCGCGTCGCCGCCAACCGCCGACGATTCACGCGGGTTTGCGCGGGCACTGGGCATGGTGGAGCGCAGACCAACCAGGAGCGCTTCATGACCTCATCTCTTCATCCCGTCCGTCTGTCCCTGCTTGCCGCGCTGATCGCCGTGGCATTGAGCGGCTGCGGCAAGCCCGGCGACCAGGCCTCGCGCACCGCGCCGGCCACCTCGCCTGAGCCCACCGCCGCACCGGTGGGTGGCGAAAGCGGGCGCGCACCGATCGGCGGCGACGCCTCGGCCAAGGCGATGCTGCAGGTGCTGGAGGGCAACGTGGTGGCGCTGTCCAAGCAGGCGCTGTCGCGCAACGTCAGCAAGACCGTGGCCGACTTCGCCCGCGAGACCATCGCCGTGCATCACGACGCCGACCCGGCCACCGCCGGCAAGGGCGGCCCCGGCGATGCGGAGAAGATCGAAGCGCAGGTGGCCAAGGGCCGCGCGCAGTTGCAGGCGCTGGGCGACGAGAAGGACAACTCCGCCTACATGAACGCCTACGCCGCGGCGGTGGTGCGGCAGTACTCCGATGCGCTGTCGGTGATCGATGCCGAATTGGTGCCGGCGGCCAAGCAAGACGCCACCCGCCAGGAACTGCAGCAGGCGCGCAAGCGCATCGCCGAGCAACTGGAGCGCGCGCAGGCGCTGGCCTCGGCGCGCTACTGAGCACCTAGCCCCTCTCCCGTTTGGCCGACAGGGTGCGGCCTGCGCGCCACTGGCGCGCGCACCCTGGAGCGCCCGCGCCGCAAGCGTGGGCCGGGGCGCGGAGCGGGGGGTGGGGTGAGGGTACGGCGCGAAGCGACTCGCAGAGTTCGGGTGCACGAGGCTGGGAACGCGGCGTCCTCTCGCACCGGCGACACGCCCTAGCCGTCGGCGGCGACCGCGCGCGACGCCGGCCGCTCCTCGCGCCCATCCGGATGTCGCGCGAAGCGGGTCGGGTCGCTGCCGTGCACCGGCGCCTCGTCCTGCCATGGCCAGCCGCCGAACTGGGTGCGGCGATAGTCGGCCATGGCCTGGGCGATCTCGGCCTGGGTGTTCATCACGAACGGACCGTGTTGGGCCACCGGTTCGGCGATCGGTCGGCCTTGCAGCACCAGGAACTCGCTCGCCTCGCCGTCGCCATTGACCAACTCGACCGCCTGATCGGCGCGCAGCTCAATCGCCGCATGGCGGGTCACCGGGCGACCGCCCACCGTCACCGCTGCGCCCCTGAAGAAGTACAGGCTGCGGCGCGTGCCGCGGCCTTGTGCGGCGGGCAGGGTCCAGCGTGCGCCGGGTGCCATGCGGATCGTCCAGATGGCCACATCGGCATCGTCCTGCGCGGCCCACGAATCCGGCGGCGGCGCGAGCGGGCCGCCGGCGCTGCCGGGCGCGGCGTCGACCGGGCCGATGCGGCCGGCCACGCAGGTCACCTCGGTGGTGCGGCCGGCGTCGTCGGTGGCCGTGAAGCGCGGCAGGTCTTCCGACCAGAACATGGTGAAGTGCGGCGCAGCCAGCTTGTTGCGCGCCGGCAGGTTGAGCCAGATCTGGAACAGTTCCAGCGGGTTGGGCGCCGCCGTGTCCAGCAGCGGGAACATCTCCGAATGCACGATGCCCGCGCCGGCCGTCACCCATTGCACGTCGCCGGCGCCGAAGCGCGCCGCCGCACCGAGCGAGTCGGCATGGTCGATCAGGCCCTTGCGCACGATGGTCACGGTCTCGAAGCCGCGGTGCGGATGGCCGGGAAAGCCGGGAATCTCCTCGCCGTGATACATGCTCCAGCCGTCCTTGCGGCTGAAGTCCTGGCCGATGGCGCGGCCGTGCAGGGGCGCCGCCGGGCCCATCGCGCCGTTGCCGGCGGGGTAGGCATCGTCGTGGTAGACGCAGAACAGGAACGGGTCGATCGTGTCCCAAGGGAAGCCAAGCGGCTTGATCTGGACGATGGGGTCGGTCATGGCGAGATCCTTCATGCGAACGCCGCCCAAGAATTGGACGCGGCAACCTTCACGATATGGGGCGACGCCGATGGAACGGAAGGTCGGTCCGAAGGACATCCTGTCCCGCACGGGAAACGCTGGGATGCGCGGCCGCCGCCCGCATGGCGGGGGCGCAGCCGCGGTGACCGGCCGCGTTGCATGCGCCGATCGCGCGAACCCGGCAGGCAGCGGTGAACTGAATGCTTGCCGGGGCGCACCCGCTTCGCTGCGCCCGCAGGACCCGTGCGTCATCGGACTGTCATCGCCGAGGACCAGCATCGCAGCCTTTCCGAATCGCCGGCCGCCGATGGCGCCGGCACTGCGAGTGGCTGGTGCGTTCCGAACCCCTGCCGGCGTTGTCGCGGCTGTTCCTGCAATGGCGGCCGTCGCTGAGCCGCTATTTCCGCAAGCGCCGCGCCGCGGCCTGGGATACCGACGACCTACTGCAGGAAGTGTGGCTGCGGCTGCAGCGCAGCGAGGCGCACGCGCCGGAGATCGCCAATCCCGAAGCCTACCTGTTCACCATCGCCGCCAACCTGATGCGCGAGCACGCGCTGCTGCACCAGCGCAGCAGCCAGCGCGACACCTGCCTGGACGATGTGCTGGAGCGGCTGGCGGTGCCCTGCGAAGCCGATGCGCAGGTGCATCGCGCGCAACGGCGGCAGCGCCTGGCCGAACTGATGGCGCGGCTGCCGCCGAAGTGCCGCGCGGCGATGACGCTGCGCTACCGCGACGAACTGGGCTACCAGGAGATCGCCGAGCAACTGCAGATCTCCAGCCACATGGTCAAGAAATACATCATCAAGGGCCTGGCGGTGTGCCGGCAGGGCATGGCGCGCTATGCGTGAGGATGCGCAGCGCGTCGCCGAGGCGGCCGCGGACTGGTACCTGGCGCAGCGCGAGACCGCGCTGCCGCCGGCGCGGCAGGCCGAGTTCCTGGCCTGGCTGCGGCACTCGCCGGCGCACGTGGCTGCCTATTTCGACATCGCGCGGATGCACGGCGACCTGCCGTCCGCGGCGCAGGCGCAGCAGGCCAGCAGTGCGCAGCTGCGCGCGCATGCCTTGCGCAGCGGGGCAGTGGTGGTGCCGTTGCGGCCGGATGTGGATACGCCGATGTCGGTGCCCAGCCCGCGTCGTGTCCTGCCACGGCGCAGGCGCTGGCCGCTGGCGGCCGCCGCCGTGCTCGCGCTGGCCGCTGCGGGCGTGGCGCTGCGCCTGAGCGCGCCGGAGCCGGTGCCGGCGACGGTGTACGCAGCGCCGGCGGACGCGCCGCGCAGCGTCGCGCTGGACGACGGCAGCGTGGTGCAACTGGACCGTGGCGGCGCGATTGCGGTGCGCTACGGCACGCAGCGCCGCGACATCGCCCTGCTGCGCGGCAAGGCGGTGTTCGATCTCGGCCATGATCCGGCACGGCCGCTGCGGGTCAGTGTCGGGACGCTGGTGCTGCGCGACGTCGGCACGGTGTTCGGGGTCGACCCGCAGGCCGGCGGCGCGCGCGTCACCGTGCTGCAGGGGCGAGTGCAGGTGTCGCGCGATACCCCGGCGTGGTGGCGCCGCAGCGACCTGCCGTCGGAGGGGACGACGCTGGCCGACCTGGGCGGCGGCCAGCAGGCGCGGGTGGATGCGCAGGGCCGTGTGCTGGCGCGGCGCGACCATGCCGACATCGCCGACGCCACTGCCTGGCTGCCGGCGCAGGTCGGCGTGCACGATCGCAGCCTGGGCGAAGTGGCGCGCCTGTTCAATGCCTACACCACGCAGCCGCTGCGCATCGCCGACCCGGCGCTGGCGGCGCGGCGGGTCAGCGGCGTGTTCCACCTGCGCGACCCGGAGGCCTTCGTCGCCTATCTCGGCAGCCTGCCGGACGTGCAGGTGCAGCGCGATGCGCACGCGGTGACCATCCGCCACGCACCGGCGCCGCTGTAAGAAAAAATTCACGCAATCGACGGTAGCCGTACGGCGCACCGGAGCACTCCTAGGAAGCATGGTCGTCGCGCAGCACGCGCGGGGCCGCCCTTCCTCCCCTCCGGTGTGATCGTCATGCGCAAGCCTCTCGTCGTCTCCATCGCCCTGCTGTTGGGCTGTACGTCTTCGCTGCCGGCCTGGTCGGCGCCCGCCGCCACGGCCCAAGCCATCGCGCCCATGCCGTTGGCGCAGGCGCTGGACCAGTTCGCGCGCAGCAGCGGGCTGCAACTGATGTACGACCCGGCGCTGGCCGAAGGCCTGCGCAGCAGCGGTGCCCCGGCCGGTCTGGCGCCGCCGCAGCAACTGCATGCCTTGCTTGCCGGCACCGGGCTGGACTACCGCATGCTGACGCCCGGCTCGGTCGCCATCGTACGCAGCAGCGTCGCCACCGCGCCGGCCGCCGCGCCGCGGGCGCCACGCAGCGCCGCCCCGGCGCACGCCGAGGCGGACGGGGAACACGACGGTCCGCGCGAACTGGCGCCGATCAACGTCACCGCCAACAGTGTCGACATGCTGGCGCCCAGCGCCGCGCCGCTGGAGGCGAGCCAGCCGACCTCGGTGATCGACGAACGCTTCATCCGCGACGGCCTGCGCCTGAATTCCAACTACGACGACATCATCAAGTACGCGCCCAGCGTGGTGACCACCTCGCCGGAAGGCCCAGGCCTGGGCAAGAACGAAGGCATCAGCATCCGCGGCTTCCAGGACGGCCAGTTCAACATCACCTTCGACGGCATCCCGTTCGGCGATGCCAGCGATCTGCACCACACCACCTCGGCCTACTTCAACAACCATGTGCTCGGCCAGGCCGAGATCGACCGCGGCCCCGGCGGCGGCGCCACCATCGGCAACGCCACCTTCGGCGGCACCCTGGCGCTGCGCACGCGCAATCCCAGCGAGGTCGATGGGATCACCGTCTACGGCACCGGCGGCAGCTGGAACACCTGGGCCGGCGGCGTCAGCGCCGACGAGCACATCGGCAACACGCGCCTGTTCGCGGACCTGTCCAAGGAGGCCAGCGATACCTACCTCAAGGGCACCGACGACCGCCGCGAGCATGCCTTCCTCAAGACCGTCACCGATCTGGGCGAGGCGACCACGCTGACCTTCGTCAGCAGCTACAACCAGGAGCACCAGAACACCGTGCAGGGCGCCACCCGCGCGCAGATCGCGCAGCATGGGTGGCGCTATGGCCTGGGCAACGATCCGACCCTGCAGAACTACACCGGCTACAACGCCGCCGCCTACTATTCCAGCTTCACCTACCTGGGCCTGAGCACGCGCCTGGGCGATTGGGATCTCGACAACAAGGTCTACTACAACAGCTTCGACCACACCGCTTCCAAGACCAGCATCCCCACCAGCGAGAGCGCTGCCGACAACGGCGTTACCTTCTACGGTGCGACTGGCAAGAAGCTGTCCAAGGCCGCCAAGGACGTGCCGGGCAAGCTCTCGGACAACGACTTCCGCGCCTTCGGCGATGTGCTGCGGCTGGCCCGCGACCTGGGACCGGGCCAGTTGCAGACCGGCGTGTGGGTGGAGCGCAACCTGGACGAGCGCCAGCAGTTGCCGGTGGACATGACGACCGGCGCGGCCAGCGGCACCAAGTACGGCCCGCTGTACAACTACAACCTGCACGACCGTACCGACACCCTGCAGCCGTACCTGCAGTACGACTGGAAGCTCAGCGACAGCCTTACCCTCAGCCCGGGCCTGCGCTATGCGCGCGTGCAGCGCCAGCTCGATGCCGAACTCAACAAGAGCACGCCACCGGCGCCGGCGCACAGCGAGGCCAGCTACGACGCCACGCTGCCGTCGCTGAGCCTGCACCAGAGCTTCAACGAGCACTGGAGCGGTTACGTGCAGGCCGCGCGCGGCTTCCTGGCACCGCCGATCGACGTGATCGAACTCAACGGCGCGCGCGGCCTGCGCCCGGAGCTGACCAGCAATTACCAGCTCGGCACCAGCTACGCCGCGCGCGGCCTGACCTTCGGCGCCGACGTCTACTACATCGACTTCAGCAACTACATCAGCCAGACCCTGATCAACACCGACAGCGGCACCGAGAGCGCCTTCGTCAACGGCGGCGGTGCGGTGTACCGCGGCGCCGAGGCCGAGGCCACCTACGCGCTGACGCCGATCCTGAGCCTGTACGCCAACGCCAGCTACAACGACGCCACCTACAAGCACAGCAGCACCCAGGTCGCCGGCACGCCGCGGGTGACCGCGGCGCTGGGCCTGCTGTACAACAGCGGTACCGGCTATTTCGGTTCGCTGATGGAGAAGGTGGTGGGCGCGCAGTACGGCGTGGACAACACCACCTCGACCAGCGGCGCCACCGTGTTCGGCAACGACCAGCGCCTGGGCGGCTACGCCAGCCTGGACGCGGCGCTGGGCTACCGCAGCACGCACGGGCCGTACGGCCTGAAGGGCTACTCGATCAGCATGGACGTCAACAACCTGCTGAACCGGCATGCACTGATCGGCTACGCCGGCACCCGCTCTTCCGACAACCAGCCGCTGTACTTCGGCCTGGCCGGGCGCGGCGTGTTCCTCGACCTGTCGCTGAAGTTCTGAGGCCGGCCATGTTCGCTCCCCGATTCGCACGACTGCACAGCGGATGGTGCCTGGCCGCGCTGCTGTGCGTCGCCAGCGCCGCCTGGCCGGCGGCGGCATCGCCCAAGGCGCCCACCGCACCGGATGCCGCGCAGGTGCGCCTGACGATCATGGTGATGCGCCATGGCGTGCGCGCACCGACGCAATCGCCAGAAGATCTGGCCAAGTACGCCGCGCAACCCTGGCCGCAATGGCCAGTGGCACCCGGCCAGCTCACGGCGCACGGTGCCGCCGGCATGCAGGCGCTGGGCGCGCGCTACCGGCAGCGCTGGCTGGCCACGGCGGTGCTGGCGCCGGATTGCGCCGATTCCGGCGCGGTGGTGATCGGCGACAGCACGCCGCGCAACCACGACAGCGCAGCAGCCTTCACCGAGGGACTGCTGCCGGGGTGCCAGGCGCACTACCTCGCATTGCCGACGACGCAGAACAACCCGCTGTTCCATTTCGGCAAGGACGAGGACAAGGACGACGATGCGCCCGCACCGCCGCCACACCTGGACGCGGCCACACGCGCGCGGCTGCACGCGCTGCAGCGGGTGCTGTCCGGCTGTGCGGGGTCGTCCTGCGCTGCGCAGGACGCGCCGCGCCTGGACGATCCGCAGCGGCTGCAGGAGCCGACGCAGGCGGCCAAGGTCTTGAAGACCGCCGGCAGCCTGGCCGAGAACCTGATGCTGGAGTACGCGCAGGGCCTGCCGTTGCCGCAGGTGGCCTGGGGGCGTGCCGATGGCGCGGCGCTGCAGGGGCTGATCGGCCTGCACAACGCCTCCTTCGCCTACAGCAAGCGGGCGCTTCCGGCGGCGCGTGCCGGCGGCTCCAACCTGCTCGCGCACCTGCTGGCGACGCTGCAGGCCGCGGCCGGGCAGACCCCGGCGGTGGCGCCGCTGGCGCCGGCGGACACGCGGGCGCTGGTGCTGCTGGGCCACGACACCAACCTGGCGCACCTGGCCGGCCTGTTCGGCATCGATCCTCTGGTGCCCGGCCAGCCGGATGCGTATCCGCCGGGCGGTGCGCTGCTGCTGGAGCTGGTGCGGCAGGACGGCCACGACTTCCTGCAACTGCGCAGCGTGGTGCCGACCCTGCCGGCGCTGCGCGGCAACCGCTTCGACGGCCGCGGCCTGCGCGAGCGGCGCTGGCCCTTGCCCGGCTGCGGCGGTCGCCTGCGCTGCCCGCTGGCGATCGCGTTGCCGGCGCTGCAGGCGCGGCTGGATCCGCAGCGGGTCGAGGCTGCCGAGCCGCCGATGACCGAGTGGCCAGCGCAGGCGGCGCCGGTGGGCGAGTAGCTGGCGCCTGCGCTGGGCGGCACCGCAGGAGCGGCTTCAGCCGCGACCGGGCATTCCTGCGTCATGCCTGTCGCGGCTGAAGCCGCTCCTACGCGTGCCACGGGCCGGGGTAAAGGCCGCCCGCCGTCACGGACCCCTCAGCGCGAAGGGTCGATCATCGCGGTTCCCCCACGCGCCTGCGCCTGTGCGCGCCGCGCTCTTTGCCAGGACCCCGCCATGTCCCCGACCCATGCCGCCGTGCTGCCCGACACCATGACCGCGATCGAAATCCGCCAGCCCGGTGCGCCCGAGGTGCTGGTACCGGTGCGCGTGCCGCTGCCGCACCCCGGGCGCGGCGAACTGCTGGTGCGGGTGGCCGCGGCCGGCGTCAATCGTCCCGACGTGATGCAGCGCCAGGGCAGCTATCCGCCGCCGCCGGGCGCGTCGCCGCTGCCGGGGCTGGAGTTCGCCGGCGAGGTGGTCGGCCTGGGCGAAGGCGTGGAGCGCTACCGGCTGGGCGACCAGGTCTGCGCGCTGGTTGCCGGCGGCGGCTACGCCGAGTACGCGGTGGTGCACGAGCGCAACGCCCTGCCGGTGCCGGCGGCGCTGAGCCTGACCGAGGCCGCCGCGGTGCCGGAAACCTTCTTCACCGTGTGGACCAACGTGTTCCAGCGCGGCCGTCTGCAGTCCGGCGAGACCCTGCTGGTGCACGGCGGCACCTCCGGCATCGGCAGCGTCGCCACGCTGCTCGGCCGGGCCTTCGGCGCGCGGGTGATCAGCACCGTAGGCTCGGCCGACAAGCGCGCGGCCAGCCTGGCGCTGGGCGCGGAGGCGGCGATCCTGTATCGCGAGGAGGACTTCGTCGCCGAGACCATGCGCCTCACCGAGGGCCGCGGCGCGGACGTGATCGTAGACCTGATCGGCGGCGACTACCTGGCGCGCAACTACCAGGCCGCGGCGCTGGACGGGCGCATCGTGCAGATCGGCATCCAGCAGGGCAAGGTGCGCGAACTGGACCTGATGCCGCTGCTGGCCAAGCGGCTGACCCACACCGGTTCCACCCTGCGTCCGCGCTCGGTGATGGAAAAGGCGGCGATCGCGCGGGAACTGGAGGAGCGGGTGTGGCCGTTGCTGGCAGAGGGTCGCATCAAGCCGCAGGTGGACCGCTGCTTCCCGCTGCAGGAGGCGGCGCAGGCGCATGCGCTGATGGAATCCAGCGCGCATATCGGCAAGATCGTGCTGGTGACGGACGCGCGGTGAACCCGGGCGTCGGTCGCGGCGACTCGCCTGCTGTCGTAGGAGCGGCTTCAGCCGCGACGGGCGTTCCCGGTAAAGCCTCTCGCGGCTGAAGCCGCTCCTACACGTTGTCGGTCGTGACGGGGGCAACCCCCCCCGATCGCCACCGGGTGCGCAGGTGTTCCGCACCCACTCGCACCACGTGCCCTGCGCCCGACGCGCCCGGCGCTGGCCCGGTTCAAGCGCCGCGCCGTATAGTGCGCCGCACGCGCGGTGGTCCGCGCTTGCCCGTGCCGGTCCCTGCGTGCGCCTGCTGCCCCGTTCCGCATCCTCGTCTTCCCTGTTGCGTTGCGTCCTGCTGCTGTTGTGGCTGTGCGCGGCGGTGGCCTCCGCCCAGCCGCAGGACACCGCCGACGCGCCGCCGGACCCGCAGACCCTGCTGGACAACGCCGCCAAGTCGCTGAAGGACGCGCGCGGCAAGGAAGTGGATGCCGGCAACCAGGCCGCCTTCCAGGACCTGGTGGCGCAGGTCTCCGATGCCGCCAACGATGCGCAGACGGCGGTCGACGCTCTAGCGCCGCAGCTGGCGCAGGTGGAGGCGCGCCTGCAACAACTTGGGGCCGCCACTGGCGACTCCCCCGACATCGCCGCGCAGCGCAAGGCGCTGACCAAGCAGCGCGATACCCTGGACTCGGGGGGCAAGCGCGGCAAGTTGCTGGTGGTGGAGGCGCGGCAGCTGGCCGACGACATCGAACGCGCGCGCGCCGAGCATTTCAGCCAGGAGCTGTCGCTGCGCTCGCCGTCGCCGCTGTCGCCGACGCTATGGAAGCAGATCGCCGACGACTTTCCCGACGACCAGGCCAAGCTGCTGGCGTTGTATGCGCTCGGCCAGCAGTCGCTGCAGGGCGCGCTCGCCGAACACGGCAACGGTGCGCTCGGCATCGGCATCGCCATCGCGCTGATCCTGCTGTTCCCGCTGCGCTACCTGCTGCGCTGGCTGGGCAAGCGCTACGCGGTGTCGCGCGCGCCGGGCAGCCGCCTGCGCCGCTCCGGCCTGGCGATCTGGTTCCTGCTGCTGGGGACCTTGACCCCGGGCCTGGCCGCGCTGGCCCTGGCCGAGGCCCTGCGCAGCATCGATGCGGTGCCCGAGCGGCTGGATGCGGTGCTCAATGGGTTCGTGTGGGTCAGCTTCGCCGCCGCCTTCATGGGCTCGCTCGGCGCCAGCGTGCTGCTGCCGAACCAGCCGAGCTGGCGGCTGTTCCCGATCGACGATGCCACCGCGCGGCGCCTGCGCAAGTACACCTGGGCCACCGCGGCGCTGGCCTGGCTCAGCAGCATGCTGCTGGTGATCAACCAGGCCGCGCGCACCAGCGACTCGGCCACCGTCGCCGCCGACGGGGTGATCGCGCTGGTCTACGGCGTGCTGATCCTGGCGACGCTGACCAGCCTGACGCGGCTGCGCCGGCGCCAGTACGCCGAGGCCGCGGCGCAGGCGCTGGCCAACGACCAGCCGCCGCCGCCCGGCCAGCACGGCGGGGTGCTCGCGCTGATCGGCGTGCTGGTCAAGGTCGCGGTGGTGGTGGCGCTGCTGGCGGCGCTGCTGGGCTACCTGCACCTGGGCCTGTTCATCACCCGGCAGATCATCTGGATCACCATGATCGTCGGCGCGGTGCGGCTGCTGATGACCTTCGCCGACGACTTCGCGCTGTGGCTGTTCGCCAGCGAAGGCCGCATCGGCCGCGCCGCCAATGGCGCGCTGGGAGTACGCTCGAGCAGCCTGGAGCAGGCCGGGGTGCTGACCTCGGCGCTGCTGCGGGTGGTGCTGCTGCTGATCGGCATCGGCGCGCTGCTGATGCCGTTCGGCACCAACGTCTCGATCATCTCGGACTGGTTCTCGCTGCTGTCCGACGGCATCCGCGTCAGCGACAAGGTGGTGCTGTACCCGGGCGCGATCGCGCGCTCCGTGCTGGTGCTGCTGCTCGGTCTGGGCGTCATGCAGTACCTGCATCGCTGGCTGACCCAGACCTATCTGCCCAAGACCGAACTGGACGACGGTTCGCGCAACTCGATCAGCACCGTGGCGCGCTACGTCGGCATCATCCTGGCGGCGTTGTGGGCGCTGGCCGCGCTGGGCATCGGCCTGGAGCGGATCGCGCTGGTGGTCAGCGCCCTGTCGGTCGGTATCGGCTTCGGCCTGCAGTCGATCACCCAGAACTTCGTGTCCGGCCTGATCCTGCTCGCCGAGCGCCCGGTCAAGATCGGCGACTGGATCAAGATCGGCGACCAGGAGGGCGATGTGCGCCGGATCAGCGTGCGCGCCACCGAGATCCAAGTCGGCGACCGCTCCACCCTGATCGTGCCCAACTCCGAACTGATCACCAAGACCCTGCGCAACATGACCCTGGCCGGGCCGCTGGGGCGGGTGCAGATCCAGTTCGCGGTGTCGCTGGGCACCGACGTGGTCAAGCTGCGCGCCATCCTGCTGGAACTGTACGCGGCGCATCCGGGCGTATTGGACGACCCGGCGCCGTCGGTGTTCATCGACTCCATCGCCAATGGCCACGTGACCCTCAACAGCTTCGCTTACGTCGCCTCGCCGCGCCTGACCTACGGCACCCGCAGCGAACTGTTCTTCGCTCTGCTGCAGCGCCTGGCCGAGGAGGGCATCGCGCTGGAGTCGCCGCAGGAAGTGCGGCTGCTGCGCAAGGAGCCGTAGGCGCGGTCGGCGATGGAAGAACCGCGGCTGCGTTCGCTCAGGCGCTGAAATTGAATGCGACGGAGATGCGCGGCCGCGAACCGGTAAACGCGGTGACCGAGTGCAGCAGCCAGGAGGGGAACATGACCAGCGTGCCGCTCTCGGCAGCGATGGAGGTGGTCAACCCCGCGCTCAGGCAGCCCGCGACGCGAATCTTGAGTTCCGGGTTGTACAACGAGGGCATGACCCCTCTCGGGTCGAGAAACTGCAGGTCTCCGCCCGCTTCCTGGCCGTCGTCGCGACCATCGTCCACCCAGTAGACGCCCGACCAGAACGCGCCGGGATGCGCGTGTTGCGCGTTGGAATCGCCGGCGTTGTTGACGTTCGCCCACGCGTTGACCTTCCACTCGAACTCGGGCGCCACCAGGCCGTACTCGGGGTGGTAGACCGCAGTCAATGCGTAGGCCAGTTCCGTGGCGTACGCGGTCAGCGCCATGGCGCCTTCGCCGTCCCAGGTGTTGAAGTCCGGACTGGACTGCCATCCCCCGGAATTGCTGTGGCGCACGCCGGCCGGATCTTCGGCCCTGTGCCGCGCGACTTCCTCCTTCAGCACGTCATTGAGCCGGTTCGCCGCCGGATACGCGATCTGCGCCAGCGGCGTGGCGAACAACCGGTGTATCGCGATCTGCTCGGGCACGATCCGCTGAGGAGCGACGCGGTTCGGAGGGAGTGACATGCGCGGCGTTTCTGCTCTCTACGGACGGTTTCGATGCGTGGCCACTGCGGTCTCGCTGGCGCTTGCGCGCATGGCGCGGGAAATGGCGTTCGTCAGGTGGCCGGCATCACTCTAGCGGCGCGGTTGCCGAGGCGTATGTCACGCGGTGTCATACAGGGCGCCTAGGTCACCCTGCGAGTGCGGCAACGAGTACGGGAGCGCATGGCATGCCCAGGACCGGGCCACCGCGTTAGCGGCGCGCATGCGCAGGGGCGGCGCGCAGCGTGGCGGCACCCGATCGCGGTCTGTGGCGGCACGTCGTGCCGGCTGGCATGTCCCAACCTGGCGCGCCGCTACCGCGCATCGCCGAGACGGCCTAGCGCCGTCCTCGCTCTTCGCGCGCGTGCGCGCGCCGGTCGAACAGCACCGCGCTGACCACGATGCCCAGCCCCAGCACCACGCCCAGCAGGAACAGCATCATCGCGATGGCCGGGTAGCCGAACAGCTTGCTGCCGGTGTCGATGCGCATCATCTGCGTGGAGGCCAGGATCAGCGCGGCGGTGACGATGCCGGCGGCGACGCGGTTGGCGATCTTCTGCAGGCTCTCCATCAGCCGCGATTCCTCCAGCCCGGCCACGCGCACCTGCAGGCGGTTCTCCGCGGCCAGGGTGAGGATGTCGGAGATGCGGCGCGGGCCCTCGCGCAGCAGCGCCTGCAGTTCCATCGCCTCGCTGGCCAGGTTGGCTGCCGATAGCGACTTCTTCAGCCGCGCGCGCATCACGTGCTGCAACTGGTCCTCGACCACCACGCGGGTGTCCAGGTGCGGCGACAGTGCGCGGCACACCGCTTCCAGGTTGAGCAGGGTCTTGCCGAGCAGGCTCAGCTCCGGCGGCGTGCGCAGCCCGTAGGCGGTGGCGATGCGCACCAGGTCCAGCACCACCCGGCCTTCGGACATGGCGTCGTGCGCGGCGTAGCGGGCGATCATCTGCCCGGTCTCACGCTGGTAGCGCTCCTCGTCGAAGTCCTCCAGGCGCGTGCTCAGCGCGATGGTTTCCTCGGCCACTTCCTCGCCGCGCCCGTCGACAGCGGCGAACAGCAGCTTGAGCAGGCGCTCGCGCAGCTTCGGCGGCACGTGCGCGACCATGCCCAGGTCGAAGATCGCCAGGCGCCCGTCGGCGAGCACGCGCAGGTTGCCCGGATGCGGGTCGGCGTGGATCTCGCCGTGCACGAACATCTGATCCAGGTAGCCGCGCACCAGCGCCGCGGCCAGGTCGTCCATCGGCTGCTCGGTGCGGCGCAGCCCGGAGATCTTGTCCACGCGCACGCCTTCGGCCAGCTGCATGGTCAGCACGCGGCGGCTGCACAGGTCCCACACCGGCTGCGGCACCCACAGCTGCGGGAACGGCCGCAGGTGCTCGCCGAAGCGCGCCAGGTTCTCGGCCTCGGCCTCGTAGTTCAGTTCGGCCAGCAGCGCCTTGCCGAACTCGGCCAGCCAGTCGGCGAAGCGGATGCGCCGGCCCAGCCCGGTCAGCTTGTCGGCGGCGCTGGCGAAGCTGCGCAGTACCTCCAGGTCCGCGCGCACCTGCGCGGCGACCTCGGGCTTCTGCACCTTGATCGCCACCGGGGTGCCGTCGCGCAGCGCGGCGCGGTGCACCTGCGCCAGCGAGGCGCTGCCCAGCGGGGTGTCGTCGAAGGCGGAGAAGGCCTTGTTGATGCCGACGCCGAGCTCGGCCTCGACGATCTCACGGATGCGTTCGCTTGGAATCGGCGTGGTGTTCTCCTGCATCCGCTCCAGGGCGGTGGCGAACTCCGGCGGCACCACGTCCGGGCGCGTGGACAGCATCTGCCCGAGCTTGACGAAGGTCGGGCCGAGCGCCTCCAGGTCGGTGACGAACTGTTCCGGCGTGCCTTCCGGCGGCAGCTCGTGCTCGCCCTGGGCGGTCTCCATGTCCATGCCGGAAAACACCCCGGAGCTGCGGTAGCGCAGCAGCAGGCGCAGGATCTGGGTACGGCGGCTGAGGCCGCCGATCACGTGCGGTGTGGCCGCAGCGTCGGGCGTCGCGCTCAAGGTGGGCTCCGGGCAGGCGAAAGGCTGCGACGAGTGTGGCCACGGCCGGGTCGTCGCGCAGTGAATCCCGCGCGGTGTCGGGCCCGGTGCCGGGGATCGCGGGCGCCAGGCTGCGTTGCCGCGGCGGCGCGCTGCCGGCAACAGGCTCGCCGGGACCGCGGTTTGGCCAACCGGCTTGTGCCGATGGTCGGGCGACATGCCCGCCGCGTATGCTGCCGCGCAACGCGGGTAGAAGAATAGCGCGCAGTGCGGAAGGGGGAGTGGCGATGGCTGTGAGTAGGGTGGGACGCAGCGGACGCTCCCGGTGCGGCGACGGAGCGCGGGTGGCCCCCGCGCCGCGGCGCGCTGCACCGTGCGTTGCGCAATCGCACCTGGTCGGCCGGGCGCCCGGCCGATGAGCGGACGTCGGCTCGCGCTGCTGGCGGCCGTGGTGGTCGTGGTGCTGCTCGTGGTGGCCTGGCTGGGCGAGGACGGCGGCGGCATCGCCACCGAGGCGCGCGCGGCGCTGCGGGCGTTGGCACGCACGCTGTTCTGACGCGCCGCCGTCCGCTGGCCCCTGGCCGGCCGCCACGGCCGGCCTTACCCTTGGCGTCCGCTGCCCGCCGCCAGGAACGCCACCATGTCCTCCATCGTCTCGCATGCCGTTGGCCATGCCCGTGTGCTGTCGGCGCGTGCATGCCTGGCCTTGCTGCTCGTGCTGCTGTCGTCGACCGCGACCGCCGCGACGCAGACCCAGCGGTATGCCGGCGACGACTTCGATGCCAAGGCCTTCGCCGCCAGCACGCATCGCCGTTACGACCTGCAGGACTTCTCCGATCGCTACCGCGCCACGTTGGAGATCGAGGACAGCGGCGAGGTGTTCCGTCCCGGCATCGTGCGCGTGTTCGTCCGCGGCAACGCCACGCCGCTGCTCGAGGTGGCCTCGCCGGAGCTGGTGCTGGACACCGATGCGAAGAGCGGCAAGGTCAAGGCCAACGTGCACGAACTGCCGTACGGCGAGCAGAGCGTGCTGATCTACGACGATTTCAATTTCGACGGGATCAAGGATCTGGCGGTGATGGACGGCCAGAACAGCTGCTATCACGGCCCGTCCTATCAGGTGTACCTGGGTACCGCCGACGGCTTCGAGGCCGATGCGGACTTCACCGAGCTGGCGCAGAGCAACTGCGGCCTGTTCGAGGTGGATGCCAAGGCGCGCGAGCTCCACACCATGACCAAGGACGGCTGCTGCTGGCACCAGTTCGCGACGTACTCGATCCGCGATGGTGAGCCGCTGCTGGAGCGCGAAGTGGTCGAGGACGCGCGTGGCGACGGGCCGGGACTGGCGCAGGAGACGGTGTATCGCGACCGTGGCGGCAAGCGCGTGCCCGACATGCATTACCTGTGGGACGAGGAAGGCGAGACCGCGGTGGGCCAGCGCAAGATCCTGCTCGAGTTCCGCCTGGCGCCGGCCGGCAAGCGCATCGTGGTGTTCGCCAACGTCGGCGACGGCGCAAGCGGCACGCCGTACTACGTGGCGCTCGGTGCGCAGCAGCGGGTGGATCTGCTGTATCCGGACGCGCAGGGCGAGGCGATGGACTACGACGCCGACCGCCATCTGCTCAGCTTCGCGCGTGGCGACACCACCTACCGCATCGTCGGCAATGCGCAGGGCGTGCCGCAGCGCATGGAGGTGGTGGCGCGTGGCAAGACCCAGCCGCTGACGCTGCAGTCCGGCTCGGTGCATGGCTCGCTGCAGGCGGTGGCGCAGGTGCTGGAGGCGGCGTCGGCAGAGTAGCGGGCGACCGGACGCTGCTTCAAAGGGGCTGGCGATTCCGACTTGCGCGCGTTGGGACTGAAGTCCCTCCCACAGTGCGCTCGGACAGCGCGCTGCAAGCCTTGTAGGAGCGGCTTCAGCCGCGATGGGCGTTATCGGTGAATCCTGTCGCGGCTGAAGCCGCTCCTACAACGAGGGAGGGCACGGCCGCCGATTCCTGGTGGCATTGCATGCGGAGTTGTCTACGTGTGCAGCGACGACGCCATGCATGAGGCGTGGGGCGCGTCGTAGGAGCGGCTTCAGCCGCGACAGGCGTTCCAGAACACGCCTGCCGTCCCGATTGACCCATACCTGCCTCGCACCGCATCGGCCGACCCGACCGGCTGCTTCACCGCCACGCCGCGAATGCCCGCGCCACCGCTTCGGCGCCCGGGTCGATCACGCCACGCAAGGCATCCGCCGGCACCGCGGCGGCGCGGCCGGCGCCGGCGCGGATGAGCTGTGCGGTGGCATCGGCACCCGCGCGCGCGGCGTGCGCGGCGGCGTCCACGCCTGTGCCCTGCGCCAGGGCGTCCAGCGCCGGCAGCAGCGCATCGAGCAGGGTGCGGTCGCCGCGTTGCGCGCCGCCGTAGTGCTGCATCCGCGCCACGCCGGCCTGCAGCGCCTGCACCCAGTCGCGTCCCTCCGCCAGAGCACCGGCGGCGGTGGTGAACAGGATCGACAGCAGCACGCCGCTGGAGCCGCCCATGCTGTGTTCGATCGTCGCCGCCAGGCCGCGCGCCAGTGCGGTGGCATCGCCGGTGGCCAGCGCATCGGTGTCCAGGGCCTGCTGCAGGGCGCGCGCGCCGGCGGCGAAGGTGCTGCCGGCATCGCCATCGCCGCTGCGCGCGTCCAGGGCGTCCAGTTCCGCCTGCGCGGCGATCAGCGCCTGCGCCACCCGCGCCAGTGCGGCCGCGCATTGCGCATCGCGTGGGCCCTGGCGATGGTCGTCGTCGCGCTTCAGTGCCGGGGCGAAGGTCTGCACCGCATGCGGTACGCGCACGCCGGGCCAGCCCAGGGTCTGCACCGGCGCCTGCAGCGCGGCGAGCACGTCGGCGTCGGCCGGGGCGAGGGTGATCGAGAAGCCGTGCATGTCCATCGAAGTCATCAGCGCTGCCGGCACCGGCATCAGCGCGACCCGCTCGACGCCGATGCGCTGCAACGTCAGCCGCGTCAGCACGCCCAATTCCTGCGTCGAGCAGCCACCGAGGTCGTTGAGCATCAGCACCAGCGGCGCGTCGGCGCCCAGGCGCGCATCGGCCTGCGCCAGCAGCGGGTCCAGCACCAGCGCCAACGCCTCCTCCACGGTGCCGGGCTGCACCGGCCGCGCGCCCGGCTCGTTGTGGATGCCCAGGCCCAGTTCCGGCGCGCGGCGGCCGGCCTGCTGGCCTGGCACGCTGCAACTGGACAAGGCCATGCCCAGCGACAGCAGGCGGTCGGCGAAGGCCTGGCCGCGCTGCGCCAGTTCGGCCAGCGGCACGCCCTCGCGCGCCAGGTGGCCCACGTACTTGTGCACCAGCACCGTGCCGGCGATGCCGCGCGGCTGCGCGACGTCGGGCAGGGCGATGTCGTCGGCGACCAGCACGCTGGCCACGTCGATGCCCTCGGCGCGGGCGCGCTCGGCGGCCAGGCCGAAATTGAGCCGGTCGCCGGTGTAGTTCTTGATCACCATCAGCACGCCGGGCGCGTCGGCGCAGGCGCGGATCGCCGCCAGCACCGCCTCCACCCCGGGCGAGGCGAACAGGTCGCCGGCGATGGCGCCGCTGAGCATGCCCGGGCCGACGAAGCCGGCATGCGCCGGCTCGTGCCCGGCGCCGCCGCCGGACAGCACCGCGACCTGGCGCGGATCGCGTGCGGCCTGCAGCACGATGCGGGTGCCGCTGTCGGTCTCGGACAGCCGCAGCGGTTGCAGCATGGCCGCGGACGCGAGCACGTCGTCGACGATGGCGCGGGGGGCGGTGAGGAACTGGTCCATTCGGGTCTCCTTCGCGGGCAATGCGGGCCTGCCGCGCACGGTAGCCGAGCCGGCGTTATGCGCGGCTGAGGCGGCACCGCTCACGCACGTGGCCGGCGGAATCGGCGAGAATCGCCGCTCATCCCGAATGGAATCCCCGCATGGCCGGCGCCAGCCTGTTCACCCTGCTCGACGACATCGCCACCCTGCTCGACGACGTGTCGATCCTGACCAAGGTCGCGGCCAAGAAGACCGCCGGCGTGCTCGGCGACGACCTGGCGCTGAACGCGCAGCAGGTGACCGGGGTGAACGCCGACCGCGAACTGCCGGTGGTGTGGGCGGTGGCCAAGGGCTCGCTGCTGAACAAGGCGATCCTGGTGCCGGCGGCGCTGGCGATCAGCGCCTGGCTGCCGTGGGCGATCACCCCGCTGATGATGATCGGCGGTGCCTTCCTGTGCTTCGAGGGCGTGGAGAAGCTGGCGCACCGTTTCCTGCATTCGAAGGAAGAGGATGCGGCACGTCACGCGCAGCAGGTGCAGGCGCTGGCCGACCAGCAGGTGGACGTGGTGGCGCTGGAGAAGGACAAGGTCAAGGGCGCGATCCGCACCGACTTCATCCTCTCGGCGGAGATCATCGTGCTGTCGCTGGGCGTGGTCGCCGGCGTGCCGCTCCTGCAGCAGCTCACGGTGCTGGTGGCGATCGCGCTGGCGATGACCGCTGGCGTCTATGGGCTGGTCGCCGGCATCGTCAAGCTCGACGACCTGGGCCTGTACCTGAGCCGCAAGGGCGCCGCCGCCGCGGCGATCGGCCGCGGCATCCTGTGGCTGGCGCCGTGGCTGATGCGTACGCTGTCGGTGGCCGGCACCGCGGCGATGTTCCTGGTCGGCGGCGGCATCCTGGTGCACAGCATCGGCCCGCTGCATCACGCCTTGCAGGGCATCGCCCCGAGCGGCGGGCTGGGCAGCCTGGTGCTTGCGGTGGGCAATGCGGTGGTGGGCGTGATCGCCGGCGCAGTGGTGCTGGCGGTGGTGCTGGGCATCAAGAAGGTGCGGGAGTAGGGATCCGGGATTGGAGATTCGGGATTCGCAACAGCGCCGCACAGGCCCGCTTTTGCGAATCCCCAATCCCGACTCCCCAATCCCGCGCCGGCCACGCCGGCGCCAGCTAATCGGCCGACACCACCCGATTCTTGCCGGCCTTCTTGGCCTCGTACAGCGCACGGTCGGCGCGGCGGATCAGCGCGTCCTGCGCTTCGCCGGGCTGGCGCAGCGCCACGCCGGCGCTGAAGCTGACGAACACGCGCTGGTCTTCGTGCACCACCGCGCGCTGGGCCAGCGCGCGCTGCACGCGGGTCACCGCCGCACTGGCCTCGAAGATCGTGCAGTCCGGCATCAGCAGCACGAATTCCTCGCCGCCGAAGCGGGCGACGGCGTCGCTGGCGCGCAAGGTGGTGCGCGCCACTTCCACCACGTGGCGCAGCGCGCTGTCGCCGCCGGGGTGACCGTAGGTCTCGTTGAGCTTGCGGAAATCGTCCAGGTCCAGCATCGCCACGCACAGCGGCTGCGCGCTGCGTTCGGTGCGCACCAGTTCGCGCGCGAACAGGTCCTCCAAGCCGCGGCGGTTGAGTGCGCCGGTGAGCTGGTCGACCCGCACCAGGCCGCTGACGTCCTGCAGTTCCTGCTCCAGGCGCAGGATGCGCTGCTCCGCCGCCTCCACCTCCTGGCGTGCGGCGATCAGATGATCGCGCGCGCGCAGCGCCTGCTCCTGCACGTGGCTGGTGTCCTGCAGCACTTCCTGCAGCAGGCGATTGAGGTCGGCGATGCTGCGCGCATCGCGGATGGTCTGCGAGTAGTCGGCGATGCGGTCGTGGAATTCGCCGGTGCTGGCGGCCATGCCGTCCAGGTCCGCGACGAAGGTCAGCATCAGATCCTTCATCGCCTCCTTGGATTCGGCGATGCCCTGCTTGAGCAAGCCCTGCTTGTAGATCACCTCGCGCAGGCTGCCGCGCGCCTCCTCGATCGAGTAGCGGTCCAGCGGTCCGGCGATCAGGTCGCGCACCACTGCGATCTGGCCCTGCAGCCAGCTGGTGTCGTCGAGCAGTTCGCCCACGTTCTCCAGCAGCAGGTCGAACAGGCTCAGCAACAGCGCCTGCTGCTCCTGGCCGTCGTTGGCGCGCAACGCGATCTGGTGGCACAGCTCGCGCACCTGCTGCGCCACCGGTTCCAGCGGTTGCCCGGGGCGCCACTGGCGCAGCGCCTCGCCGCTGGCCTCGGCCTCGCCGGCCAGTTCGGGCAGGGTGTGCAGCAGCGCCGCCAGTGCGCCGGCCACGGTCTGTCGCAGCAGGTCGCGCAGGCGCTCGCTGTCGCTGGGCCCGGCCAGCGGGTCGTCGACGTCGATGGTGCGGATGTACTTGTCGATCAGCTGGCGCAGTGCGCGGCCGTAGCTGGGCCAGTCGCCGCTGCTCGCCGCCGATTGCAGGCGCCGGCCCATGTCGCCCAGTTCGCCGTGCAGCGCCGCCATGCCGTCGGCGAAGGCACCGAGCAGGCCCAGCGGCTCGTGCGCCTGCTGGAACAGGCGGATCAGCGCGGCCGTGGCGGCAGCCGGGTCGGTCGCCGCCTCTGCAGGCGGCGCCGCGTGGCCGTGCTTGTGGCCGTGGCCGTGCGCCTGCGCGCGCGCCGGCAGCGTCGCGGTCGCCGCCGGATCGCGCCGACGCGGCGACAGCAGCTTGCGCAATCCGCTGATCGGCGGCTCGTCGCGTTGGTCCGACATGCCAGCCGGCTCCTCCCCAGGTCAATGCGCCGCCCATGGTGGCGCTCAGGATCTGGATATCGGCGCCGGCGGCGCGCGCTTGAGCGGGCGGATGGCGGGTCTGTGAAGAGGACTCCATGGCGGTCGTACCCTCACCCCCGGCCCCTCTCCCGGAGGGAGAGGGGAGTGGCGTGGCCGGCGGCGGAGTCCATCGGCGTGACAGACCCCTCCCTTCTCCCACCGGGAGAAGGTGCCCCGAAGGGGCGGATGAGGGTACGGTTCGCTAGGGAAGTGTCTGGGGGAAATGCTCCCTAGCCGTCGCACCCTCACCCCCAACCCCTCTCCCGGAGGGAGAGGGGAGCAACACCTGGCTTCCGAAAGATCGCGCGTGCCACGGCGCTGTGCAGAACGCGCACGACGCTGGCACTCTGGCGGCCGCGCCTGCCGCGGCGCGCCCACCACCACGGAGACTGCGCATGGCCGATTCCCGCGAACCCCTGCTGCACCCGGTCCCGATCCTGTCCTTGCGGCCCACGCAGATGACCGTGGGCATGCGCGAGGTCAAGGAGAAGCGCAGGCGCTGGCGTGCGCATGCGTCCAAGCACAAGCAGGCCGAGTTGCTCGGCACGCACATGATCCCGGTGGTGCTGGGGCCGGACGGCAAGTACTACGTGGTTGATCACCACCACCTGGCGCGGGCGCTGCACGACGAAGGGGTGGAGGACATCCTGGTCACGGTGATCGCCGACCTCAGCGTGGTCGACAAGGGCGCGCTGTGGAGCGTGCTGGATCATCGCCGCTGGGCCTATCCCTACGACGCCAAGGGCGAGCGCCGCCCGTTCAAGGACATGCCGGCGTCGATCGCCGACCTGAAGGACGACCCCTACCGCAGCCTCGCCGGGGAGGTCCGGCGCGCCGGCGGCTACGCCAAGGACACCACGCCCTTCAGCGAATTCCTGTGGGCCGACCTGTTCCGCCGCCGGCTGCGGCGCCGCGACATCAAGGAGGATTTCGCACGCGCCGTCGAGACCGCACTCGCGCTCGCCAAGAGCCGGGACGCGAGCTACTTGCCCGGCTGGTGCGGGCCGTCGTCCGACGACTGATCGGTCGCCGCGGCACCGTGCGGCTTGCCGCCCAGGACCGTGTGCAACGCGCGTTCGACGCGCCCGCCGAACAGCAGGATGAGGAAGGCGATGACCAGAGACACCGCCACGATCTGCCACTGGCCGGCGCCGCACATGATGCCGACGCAGGCGGTGAGCCAGACGCAGGCGGCGCTGGTCAGGCCGTGGACCCGCACGTGCTTCTCGACGTGATAGATGACGCCGGCACCGAGGAAGCCGATGCCGGTCAGGATGCCCTGGATGACGCGGCTGCCGGCATCGGTGAAGCCGCCCTTGCCGAGCGGGTCGGCCAACAGCACCACCATCGCGGTGGCCAGGCCGACCAGGCCCAGCGTGCGGATGCCGATCGGCTTGCCGTGCAGGTCGCGGTTCAACCCGATCGCCGCGCCGGCAAGCGCAGCGATGCCCAGGCGCACGGCGATGTCGGACAGCTCGATCAAGGCAGGTCTCCTGGTGGATACGGCGGGGTGGACGGCCGGCTCATCTTAGGCAACTCGGCCGCGCGCGCTGCGTGCACACTGTCGGCCGAGGTCAGAGCGCGGCGCGGACCTCGTCCAGACGGGGCGGGTTGGCGCCGGCGCGGGTGCAGTTGATCGCCGCGGCGGCCACGCAGAACTGCAGCAGGCGCTCCAGCGCGGCCGGTTCGCTGTCCAGCGCCGCCAGCGCGGCCGGATCGGGCAACTGCTGCAGCAGCGCCGCCTGGAAGCTGTCGCCGGCGCCGACGGTGTCGGCCACCTGCACCACGCGGCCGGGCACGCGCGCTTCGCTGTCGCCGCGCCAGGCCACCGCGCCGTCGCCGCCCAGGGTCATCACCACCAGCGACGGGCCCTGCTGCAGCCAACTGCGGGCGACGGCGAACGGATCCTGCTGCGGATACAGCAGCTCGATGTCCTCCTGGCTGACCTTGACCACGTGCGCCAGCGCGATCCAGCGCGCCAGCCGCGCGCGCCACACCGCCATGTCCGGCTCCACCGTCGGCCGCACGTTCGGATCCAGCGAGATCAGCCGCTGTCCGCGCTCGCGTTCGGCCAGCGCCTGGAAGGTGCTGGCGGTGGTCTCGGCGACCAGGGTGTAGGAGCCGAAATGCAGGCCGCCGACGCGCGCGTCCAGCGCCGGCAGGTCAGCCTCGGTCAGCGCGCGGTCGGCGCAGCCGGTGCCGTAGAAGGCGTAGTTGGGCACGCCGCTCGCGTCCAGCGCGACCATCACCAGGGTGGTCGCCTCGCGCTTGTCGATGCAGTAGTCCAGGGCCACGCCTTCGCCTTCGAGGGTGGCGCGCAGCTGGCGGCCGAGCGGATCGGTGGACAGGCCGGTGAACAGCGCCGACGGCGCGCCCAGGCGGGCCAGGCCGATCGCCACGTTGAACGGCGAACCGCCCTGGCGCGCGGTCATCGCGACCGAGGTGCCGGCATAGCCGTCGATGAAGATGTCGTACAAGGCCTCTCCGCACACCACGAACATCGAACCGCTCCTCGTCAGGTTGCAGCGCGCCGGCCGGCGCGATGGGGCGGCTATTGTGGCGTACCTGCTGCGGCGCGGCGACCGTGGGGGGTGGGTTGCTGGGCTGCCTTGTGGGATGGACGCCTGGCTGGGCTGCCGTTCCTTCTGTAGGGAGATGCCTGGCTGGCGCCCGTACCCTCATCCGCCCCTGCGGGGCACCTTCTCCCGGTGGGAGAAGGGAGAAGCCGCGCGGCCAAAGCCCCTCTCCCCCTGGGAGAGGGGTTGGGGTGAGGGTACGAGCGCGCAGCGCCTCATGGCCCACGCCGGCCGCAAACATCCCCGACAGCACCTTGCCACCACCCCTGCGATAGTCGCCCCATCCCAGCCAACCCCAAGGCCGTTCCCATGAAAATCCTGCTCGCCGGCGCCACTGGCCTGGTCGGCGGCCACGCGCTGACCCAGTTGCTGGCCGAGCCGGCCTGCAGCGCGGTGATCGCGCCGACCCGGCGCGCGCTGGCCATGACCCATCCCAAGCTGCACAACCCGGTGTTCGACTTCGACGCGCTGCCGGCACAGGCGCCCTGGTGGCAGGTGGAGGCGGCGATCTGCGCGCTCGGCACCACGATGCGCCAGGCCGGCTCGCGCGCGGCGTTCCGCCTAGTCGATCACGACTATCCGCTGGCGATCGCGCGCCTGCTGCGCCAGCACGGCACCGAGGCCTTCGCGCTGAACTCCGCGCTGGGCGCGAATCCGCGGTCCTGGGCGTTCTACAACCGGGTCAAGGGCGACCTGGAACACGACCTGCGCGCGCTCGGCTTTCCCTCGCTGACCCTGGTGCGGCCCGGCCTGATCGGCGGCGAGCGTGCGCAACGCCGCCGCAGCGAGCATGTCGCCAGCGTGGTGCTGCGCGCGCTCGGACCGCTGTTGCCGCGACGCTACCGGATCAATCCGGCCGAACATATCGCCGCGGCGCTGGTCGATGCCGCGCTGCGGCCGCGACCGGGCGTGCAGGTGATCGAGGCGGCGCAGTTGGCTTAGGAGCGGGGATTGGGGAGTGGGGATTCGGGATGGGCAATGAAGCTCAGGCGCGCAGCAGTGCGCGCGCGTCGCCTCAGGCGCCCAGCGACTGTCCGCCGTCCACCGCCAGCACCTGGCCGGTGATCCAGCGCGCCTGCGGCGAGGCCAGGAACAGCGCCGCGTTGGCGACGTCGTCGAGTGCGCCGAAGGCGCCGAACGGAATGCTGGCGCGGATCTGCCGGTAGAGCTCGGGCTGCTGCTGGCGGCGCTGCTCCCACAGGCCGCCGGGGAATTCGATGGACCCGGGCGCGATCGCATTGACCCGGATCCGCTCGCGCGCCAGCTGCGTCGCCAGGGTGGTCGTGTAGTAGTTCAGTGCCGCCTTCGCCGCTGAGTACGCCGGCACCCGCGGCGTCGGCCGCAGGCCGTTGATCGAGCTGATGTTGAGGATGCAGCCGCGACCACTGCCGCGCAGGTGCGGCAACGCGGCGCGGTTGCAGCGCACCGCGGCCATCAGGTCGATGTCGAAGCCGGCCTGCCAGCTCGCATCGTCGTCGCCATGGCCGTAGCCGGAGGCGTTGTTGACCATCACGTCGACGCCGCCCAGCGCGTCGGCGGCCTGCGTCACCCAGGCCTCGATCTGCGCGGCGTCGGCCAGGTCGCAGCACTGCTGCGCCACCGGATGGCCATGGCGCTGCAACTGCGCGGCGGCCTCGGCCAGCGGCGCGGGACTGCGCGCGCAGATCGCCACCGCCGCGCCGTGGCCGGCGAAGGCGTCGGCGATGGCCAGGCCGATGCCGCGGCTGGCGCCGGCGACGAGCACGCGGTATCCCGCGAAGGCGGACGGATCGTTCATCGGTGGCTCCTGCGTGGCGGTGGGGCGTGCGTCGATTATCCGCGCAATCCGCAGCGCGCGGCCGCTTCTGGCACCATGGCAGCCCATCCCACGCAGCGCCGTCCCGCGACGGCCGCCTGAGCGTGGCTCACAACACGTCGCGCGTAGTTCCGCACCCGCTTGGCGGCTGCGCAGTCGTTTTGTTGGCTGCGCTTGTTCCCTTTCCAGGATTTCCCGCAATGAAGAAGACCTACCGGCTCCGCATCGAAGGCAAGCATCCCGATCGCCTGCTCGATGCCGCCAAGCACGACATCCGCAAGTACATCCGCCGCGAGCGCCGCAAGACCCTGCCGGCCGGCGCCGACTATTGGGATTTCGACACCCTGTTCGGCACCGAGGAAGCCACCGCCGCCGTGCTGCCGCCGGCCGAGCTGCTGCGTGCGGTCGACGCGTTGGTCGCCGCCGGCGGTGAGCAGTTCTACGTGGAGATCCGCAGCCGGGCGTGCACGCGGCCGCCGCGGGCCAAAGGCGGACAGGGCGAAAGCGAGCACGATTTCTTCGAGGACTGAGCGCGATCCGGCGCACCCGCGCGTCGGGGCCGTGCCGGGCGGCTCAGCCGCTCGCGGGTGGTTCGCCGCCCTGCGCACGCGCCGCGCGCAGCCTGTCCTTCTTGCTCGGCCGCTTGCCCTTGACGCCACCGGTGGAGGCGGCGGCTTCCGTGGCCGCCGCGGCCGGCGCAGGCGTCGGCTCGAAACCGGGAATGCGTTCGCGCAGCACGCGCACGCCCTGGCGTTTCTCGATCAGGCGCAGATGCGCCGCGCTGGCGGCATCGACGAAGCTCAGCGCCTGACCCTCGGCGCCGGCGCGGGCGCTGCGGCCGATGCGATGGGTGTAGTCCGCGGTGGAGCGCGGCAGGTCGTAGTTCACCACCACCGGCAGCGCGGCGATGTCGATGCCGCGCGCGGCCAGGTCGGTGGTCACCAGCACCCGCAGTTGTTGCTGACGGAACGCCTCCAGAGTGCGCTGACGCCGGCCCTGGGCGAGGTCGCCGTGCAGCGGTTGCGCGGCGATGCCGGCCTTGCTCAGCGCCGTGGCGACCTGCTCGGCGCTGCGCCGGCTTGCCACGAACACCAGCGCGCGCGGCCAGGCTTCGTGTTCCAGCAGATGCAGCAGCAGGGCCACGCGACGGCCTTCGTCGACCTCGATCGCGCGCTGGCGCAAGGTTGCGGGAATCGGCGCGGCGTCGGCGGCAACGCCGATCCGCCGCGGCGCGCGCAGCAGGCGCGTGGCCAGCGCCGCGATCGGCGCCGGCATGGTGGCCGAGAACAGCAGGGTCTGCCGCGTCGGCGGCAGCAGGTGCAGCAGCCGCTCCAGTTCGGCGCCGAAGCCCAGGTCGAGCAGACGGTCGGCCTCGTCCAGCACCAGGTGCGCCACCGCGTCCAACTGCAGCGCGCGCTGCTCCAGCAGATCCAGCAGGCGTCCGGGCGTGGCCACCACCACGTCCGCACCGCCGCGCAGCGCCAGCATCTGCGGATTGATCGAGACCCCGCCGACCGCCACCACCACCCGCGGCCGCCGCGGCAGTTCCAGGCCCAGCGCGACGAAGCTGTCGGCGACCTGCACCGCCAGTTCGCGGGTCGGCACCAGCACCAGCACGCGGGTGGAGCGCGCCGGCCTGTCCGCCTGTGCGCAGGCCTGCAGCAACGGCAAGGCAAACGCCGCGGTCTTGCCGGAACCGGTCTGGGCCATGGCCAGCAAGTCGTGGCCGGCGACGATCAGCGGCACCGCCTGCTGCTGGATCGGCGTGGGCGTCTGCCAGCCGGCACGCGCGAGCGCGGCGGCGAAGGCGGGATACAGCGCGGACGACAGACCGAGGGAAGCGAACGACATCGGGGGCGGGCAGGGCGCGGGAGAGACCGCACAGTATCGCCGACCCGGCGCAGGAGCGGCTTCCGTCGTGACGTTTTGGCGATCGCGCGTCGCGGCTGATCCCGAAAAGGGGACAAGAGCCGCTCCCACAAGGGCGTGCGGCCAGCTCGCCGAGTGCGTTGTGGGAGGGACTTCAGTCCCGACGCATTGCGCCATCGGAACGCACGCCACTTCGCCCGTCGCGGCTGATCCCGAAAAGGGGACAAGAGCCGCTCCTACGAGGCGATATCAGGTGTTGCCAATCCCCAATCCCCAATCCCAAACCGCAACGCACGGCCATCCACGCGGATGGCCGTGCGCGTCCTTGCGGACGTTACTGCGGGCAGCTCACGCCGACGGCGGCGAAGGCATTGCGCACCGCGGTCACCGAACGGCTCAGGTCGCTGGCCGCGGTCTGCACGCCGCAGGCGCCGCTGTTGAAGGTGGTGCTGGGCGTCCAGTACAGCTGGTTGGCGCGGGCGAACACTTCGAACGCGCTGCGCGTGTTCCAGCCGGAGGTGGTGGCAAGGGTGTAGAACGCCTTGTTGTAGACGCCCGAGGAGTAATGCACGTCCAGGCCGCTGCGGTAGTTGGCGGCGTTGTCGATCGAGCTGCCGTCCTGGGTCGGGGTGGCCATGTAGCGCAGGGCACCGTTGGCCTTGAAGATCTCGGTGCCGACCTTGAAGTCGTTCGTGCCCTTGAGGTAGTACTCGGTGGCCTCGCCGGCCATGTCCGAGAACGCCTCGTTGATGCCGCCGGACTGGCCGGAATAGGTGAGGTTGGAATGCTGCTCGGTGAAGCCGTGCGAGACCTCGTGGCCGGCGACGTCGGCGCTGACCAGCGGATAGAAGCGCGTGTTGCCGTCGCCGAAGTTCATCGTCGAGCCGTTCCAGAAGGCGTTCTCGTAGCGCGTGCCGTAATGCACGCGCATCACCAGCTGGAAGGTCAGCGGCGCCACGCCGACGTAGCTGCGGTACATCTTCTCGATCACGCCGCCGAAGTAGTGCGCGTCGTTGATCGGCGAGTAGGCGCCGTTGATGGTCTTGTAGGTATTGCGCGGGCAGGTGAACTGGTACGCGGTGGTGCCGGAGCTGCCGCCGTTGAGGTTCACCGACTTGACGTTGGTGTTCTGCATGCGGCAGTTGTCGTCCACCTCCAGGAAGCCGTGGATGCTGTCGCTGCCGTACTCGTACTGGCCGGTCTTGGCGTTGCCGCCGGGGCCGGTGGCGTCGCGCGTGGTCAGCGCGTCCCACTGCTTGAGGATGGCGCCGCTGCGCGCGTCCACGATCACGAACGGCCGGCTCGGCGCGCCGCCGTTCGGCGCATCGGCGAAGAACGACACCACGTAGACCAGGTGCGCGCGGTCGCTGTCGTCGAGATAGATCATCTGCGGCGCCTGCGCGCGTTCGATGCGGCGCTCGGCCTGGGCGGCGCCCAGCGCGACGCGTTGGGCCACACGTAGCGCGGCATCGGCGCTCAGCGAGGTGCTGGCGGCGTTGGCGGCGGTGGCCGGCAGTTCGCTGGCCAGCCCGGCGACCGAACGGCCGAACAGACTGCGCACGCTGCCGTCGGCACGTTCGCTGACGATCACCTGCTCGCCCCACACCGGAATGCCGCGGAAGGTCTGCTGGTAGCGGCGGTGCACGGTGCCGTCGGCATCTTCGCTGCTGCCGAGCAGGGTGAGCGCGGACTCGGCGTCCAGCCCGATCAGTTCGGCATGGCGGACCGCGGGTGCGGCCGGGATGCCGCCGACGCGGGCGGCGGCGCTGCGGTACTGGGTACCGAGCGTATTCGGGTTCTTGGCGTGCAGGTCGACGCGTTGCGCCGCCTGGGCGGACGTGGCGGCGAGCGCAAGCAGCAGGGACGGCAGCAGTGCCAACGGGCGATGACGAAGCGACTGGGTCATGTGCGGAATCCTCGAGCGCAAGAAGGAAGGACGCGCCGACGCGGCAGCGAGGCGGCCGTGGCGCGGTGCGTGGCATGACGTTTCTTGGCAGTGCGGCCGATCGGCGCAGTGCCTCCCCTGTGCAACGACCATAACGGCGTCGCTGCGTCGCGTGGTAGACAGGTTGCGTTCAGGGTTTTTGCATCGAGCAGATGCGGTATCGCCGTAGCTGCGACGTGTGATGCGCAATCGAGCCAAGGCGGTTGGCCATCACGTGCCTGCAGGTCGGCGGATGTGCACCGAATGCATGCGAAGCGATCGCAGCACCAATGCCGGACCGCCGGTAGCACTTGATCCCTGCACTGTGGGAGGGGCTTCAGCCCCGACGCGCTGTGCAGGAATTGCTCGGGAGAGCATCCCGTAGTGTGTAGAAGACTGCAGAGACCACGCGCGCCTCTGCTTGGCCTCCGAGGCATCCAATGCAGAACGGCCTCAATCCCGATGCCTTTAGTTCGTCGCGTCGGGACTGAAGTCCCTCCCACAATGGGAGGCATCTACTGCCTGGCGCGCAGATGCACCGTTTGGTTTCATGCAGATCGGCTGATGTGTACCGAATGCATGCGAAGCGATCGGCAGCACCAATCCCGAACCGCCGGTAGCGCTTGGTCACTGCACTGTGGGAGGGGCTTCAGCCCCGACGCGCTGTGCTGGAATTGCTCGGGAGAGCATCCCGCGGTGTGTAGAAGACCGCAGAGACCACGCGCGCCTCTGCGTGGCCTCCGAGGCATCCAATGCAGAACGGCTTCAATCGCGATGCCTTTCGTTCGTCGCGTCGGGACTGAAGTCCCTCCCACAATGGGGATGCATGCCGCCATGGCGGCGCATCTGCTGCGTCAGGCGCAGCAGATGCGCCGTCTGGTGTCAGGCAGGTTGGCTGATCTGCAAGACGGCCGGCGCTCAGGCCGGCAGCGCCAGATCGTCGATCATCGCGCGCAGGAAGCGCGCAGCCTCCCCGCCGGTGCAGGCGCGGTGGTCGAAGCTCAGCGACAGCGGCAGGATCTTATGCGTCTCCACGCCGCCCATCACCGGCACCAGTTGGTGACGGGCACGGCCGGCGGCGACGATGGCCACGCACGGCGGTACCACGATCGGGGTGGCGTAGCGGCCGGCGAACATGCCGAAGTTGGACAGCGAGATGGTGTAGCCGCTCAGCTCCGAGGCCGGGATGCTGCGCGCCTCCACCTGCTGGCGCAGGCGGTTGATGCCTTCGCGCACGCCGCGCGCATCGAGCATGTCGGCATTGCGCAGGGCCGGCACGAACAGGCCGTCGTCGGTGTCCACGGCGATGCCGATGTCCACGTGCGCGTGCAGGGTGCGGGTCAGCGCCTCGCCGTCGAACCAGGCGTTGAGCGCCGGCACCGCCTGGCAGGCGGCGACGATCGCGCGCACCAGGCGCCCGGTGGTGTCGTTGCCCGGCGTCCACGCGTGCAGGTCGGCATCGTCGTTGAGCGTGGTCAGCACCACCTGGCGCTGGGCCTCGGCCATCACCCGCGCCATGTTGCGGCGTACGCCCTTCAACGGCTCGGGCTGGCCCTGCGCGGCCACGCCCGGCGGCTGCGTGCGCATTGGCTTGCCGGCGGCGGAGAGCGGGGTGCGCGTGGGCGCGGCTTGGGATGTGCGGGCTACCGTAGGAGCGGCTTCAGCCGCGACGGCAGGATGGCGTGGGGTCGCGGCTGAAGCCGCTCCTACGACGGCGCCGGCCTTCGCCGAACCATCGGCCGCGGCCTGCTTGACGTCGGCCAGGGTGACTGCGCCGTCGGCGCCGCTGGCGCGCACCCGGCCCAGGTCCACGCCCAGCTTCTTGGCCAGGGCGCGCACGGCCGGCATCGCGCGCACGCCGCCGACCGACACGGCCTGCTCGCTGTGCACGGTGTTGGAGCTCTGCATCGCCCCGACCACGGTGCCGGCATCGTCGCGCTCGCCGGCGGTCTGCGCGTTGTCGGCGTCGTGCAGTTCGCCGCCGTCGTCGGAGGCGACCACGCGGTCGTCGGCCGCGGCGGTGTCGGCGCCGGCGCCCTTGCCGGACGCGGCCGGTGCCGCGCCGCCGTGGTGATGGCCGGTGTCCTGGCCTTCGGCGCGCTGCGGCAGGTTCGGGTCGGGCGCGAACTGCGCTAGCATGCTGCCGGTCACGACGATGTCGCCCGGCGCGCCGGCCAGCTTCAGCACCTTGCCGGACACCGGCGAGGGCACTTCGACCACCGCCTTGGCGGTTTCCATCGACACCAGCGGCTCGTCCAGCCGGATGGTGTCGCCTTCCTTGACGAACCACTCGACGATGGTGGCGTCGGGCAGGCCTTCGCCCAGGTCGGGCAGATTGAAATTCTTGGTTTGGCTCATGTGGTCTCTTCCAGCAGTTCCAGGTCGCGTGCCGGCAGCCAGCCCTGCGTGCCGTCGGCGCGCTCGGCCCACCACCAGTCGCCGTATTCGTGATGCAGGACGACGGTGTCGCCCTGCGCGGCATCGAGTTCGCGCGCGTCGTAGTCGCGCAGCGCAACGGCATGGCCGTCGCCGGTCGGCTGCAGCCAGGCGAGCGGCGCCCAGCCGGCGCTGCCGGCGGCATTGGTGATCCAGACGAACGCGGGCCACTCTTCGTCGCGCACGCCCAGCGCGATCCGCTCGCCGGCGGCGATGCGGATCGGATGCGGATAGGCGGCGCGGTAATCGCTGATCAAACGTGCCTGCATATCAACCCGCGGCCATCGCCCGCTTGGCCGCTGCGACGATCTTGTCGGTGCTCGGCAGGTACTTCATTTCCAGCCGGAACAGCGGGATATGGGTGTCGTAGCCGGTCACGCGCTGCACCGGCGCGACCAGGTCGTACATCGACTGCTCGGCCAGGCGCGCGGCGATCTCGGCGCCGAAGCCGGCGCTGCGCGGGGCTTCCTGCACGATCACGCAGCGGCCGGTGCGTGCCACCGATTCGGCGATGGTGTCGAAATCCAGCGGGCGCAGCGTGGCCACGTCGATCACTTCGGCGCTGATGCCGTCGGCGGCGAGCCGGTCGGCTGCCTCCAGCGCTTCCTTGACCTGCGCGCCCCAGGCGACCAGGGTCACGTCGGTGCCGTCGCGCAGCACGAAGCACACGTCCAGCGGCAACGCCTCGCCGTCGTCGGCGACCACTTCTTTGTACTGCCGGTAGATGCGCTTGGGCTCCATGTAGATCACCGGATCCGGCTCGCGGATCGACGCCAGCAGCAGGCCGTAGGCGCGCTGCGGCGAGGACGGCAGCACCACGCGCAGGCCGGGCACGTTGGTGAAGATGGCTTCGTTGGCCTCGCTGTGGTGTTCCGGCGCGCGGATGCCGCCGCCCCACGGCACGCGCAGCACCAGCGGGCAGTGCAGGCGGCCGCGGGTGCGGGTGCGCAGGCGCGCGGCGTGGCAGATCAGGTGATCGACCATCGGGTAGACGAAGCCATCGAACTGCGCTTCGGCCACCGGCTTCATGCCCTGCGCGGCAAGGCCGACGCTGAGCCCGGCGATGGTGGTCTCGTCCAGCGGGGTGTCGAGCACGCGCTGCGCGCCGAAGCGCTGCTGCAGGCCGGCGGTGGCGCGGAACACGCCGCCGTTGACGCCCACGTCCTCGCCCAGCACCAGCACCGACGGGTCGTGCTGCAGTTCCCAGGCCAGCGCCTGGGTCACCGCTTCGATCAGGGTAATGGGCGTGCTGGTCATCGGGTTGTCTCCGCGCGCGGTGGCGGCGCTGTGGGCGGTGCCGGCCGCGGACGCGGCCGCGTGGTCGGCGAGGCGGGGGCTCAACTCATCCATGGCGCTGCTCCAGAGCGATGGCCTCGGCGCGCTGCGCGAGCAGGTCCGGCGGCGGGTCGGCGTACAGGTAATCGAACATGGCTTCCACCGGCTGCACCGGGGTTTCCAGGTAGGCGTTGAGCTCGATGTCGGCCAGGCGCGCGCATTCCTGCTTCCACGACGCTTCCTCGTCCTCGCTCCACAGGCCCTGCGCGCTCAGCCAAGCGCGCAGGCGCAGCAGCGGCTCGCGTTCCCAGGCCTGCTTGACCTCGGCATCGTCGCGGTAGCGGCGCGCGTCGTCGGCGGTGGTGTGGTCGGACAGGCGGTAGGTCATGAACTCGATCACCGTGCCGCCCTGGCCGGCCAGCGCGCGCTCGCGCGCCTGGCGCATCGCTTCCAGCACCGCGATCAGGTCGTTGCCGTCCACCTGCAGGCAGTGCAGGCCGCCGGCCAGGCCCTTCTGCGCCAGGGTCTGCGCGCCGGTCTGGGCGTTGCGCGGCACCGAGATCGCCCAGCCGTTGTTGATCACGCACAGGATCAGCGGCAACTGGTAGGCGCCGGCGGAGTTGAGCGCGGCGTAGAAGTCGGTCTTGGACGAGCCGCCGTCGCCGCAGGTGGCCACCGCCACCTGTTGCTCGCCGCGCAGCTTGAACGCCAGCGCGGCGCCGGCGGCGTGCAGGCACTGGGTGGAGATCGGCACGCAGATCGGGAAGTCGCGGGCGGCGTCGGAATCGCGCTGGAAATCGTTGCCGCGCTCGTCGCCGCCCCAGTACAGCAGCACTTCGCGCGGACGCACGCCGCGCATGAACATCGCGCCGTACTCGCGGTAGCTGGGCGCCAGCACGTCGCCGCGGCGCATCGACGCGCCGATGCCGATGTGGGTGGCCTCGTGGCCCAGGCAGGAGGCGTAGGTGCCCAGCTTGCCGGTGCGCTGCAGGGCCACCGCCTTGCTGTCGAAGGTGCGCACGTAGAGCATCTGCTTGAACAGCGCCAGCAGTGTCTGCGGGTTGGCCGAATCGGCCGGAAGCGCGTCGCGGACTGGCTGGCCGCCCGCGTCGAGGTACTGCAGGAACTCAATTTCGAACTGGGCGGCGATGGGCATGGCGATGGCGCTCTCGACAACAAGTTTCAAATGATATGAGTCGGCATGTTAAGGAAGCCGTGCACAAAAGCCGTCGTGCACCGCAGCACGCGGCGATGCCGTATCGCACAAGAAAAGCGTGGTCCTCTCGCGTTGCCGATTGATGGCGTTGGGTATCGACGATGTTGCAGTGCGATGCATGCCGTTCATGTGCGCGTGGGTGTCCACCGGTGGCGGTGGCAATGCCGTCGTCGTGGCGCGCATGCAAGCGCGCGGGCGCCTCGGAACGGCAAGGAGGCAGGGCGTGCATGCGCGCCCCGGAGCACCGCTCATCGTTGGCGCCGCGCATGGCGCTTGTCCCGTAGGAGCGGCTTCAGCCGCGACGGGCGTTCACGGGAATGCCCCGTCGCGGCTGAAGCCGCTCCTACGCGATCGCGCTGCCGGCAGCACCGTGATCAGCATCGGGATGGCGTTGCCCCAAGCAAAAAGGGCGTGGCCTCGCGGCCACGCCCTTGCACCTGCACCGCTTGCCGCGATCAGCGGCCGAACAGGCGCAGCCCTTCCACGTATGTGCTGAAGCGTGCGCTGTTGTCGCTGGGATCGGCGTCGGCCGACGTCGAGCCGGCGCTGGCGCCGATCACGATCTGGCGGTCGGCCGGCAGCGGCCGCGTCGCCAGGCTCAGGCGGAACGCGGCGCTGGCGCCCGGCGCCAGGTCGGTGCCGCTGCGGCACTGGAAGCGCGCGCTGCGCAGGCCGTGGTTCTGCCGCACGCACTGCCAGCCGCGCGGCGGCACCAGCGCGGTGAGCGCCGACAGGGTGCTGCCGTCGATCTCCAGGCTGGCGCCCTGCACCGGCGCATTGCCGTGGTTGCGCACATCGATGCGGTAGTCGGCGAAGAACGCCAGGAACGGCAGGGTGGCCGGGCCGTCGATCGACACCGCCAGGTCGCCGGCCGGACGCGCCTGCACCGCCACCGTGGCGCTGCCGCCATTGTCGCCGGGGGTGGGGTCCTCGGTCTGCGAGGCCACCGACGCGGCCAGGCTCAGGCTGCGCCCGACCAGGGCGGCGCCGGCCGGCACCGCCACCTCGAAGCGCGGCGTGGTGCCGGCGGCGAACTGCGCGGTGCTGCAGGTGACCACGGTCTGCGCGGCCACCTCCGGCGCGGCGCAGTCCCAGCCCGGGGCGGCGGTCACGCTCGGGGTCACCGCCGCGTCCAGGGCGAAGGCGACCGCGGCGGCGCGCGCCGCGTCCGGACCGGCGTTGGCCAGGTCCACGCTGTAGCGGATGGTGTCGCCGGCGTAGACCGACGCGTTGGCGGCGCTCACGCGCAGGCTCAGGTCGGCACGCTCCAGCGGCTTGAGCTTGATCAGCACCACCGCCGGGTCGTGGTCGGACAGCCGCGCCGGCGAGTTGGCGTCGTTGCGGGCCACGGCCGGGAAGTCGGCGTTGAGCCGCGCGTGGGCTTCGCTGAGGCCGGCGATCTGCGCCGAGCGCATCAGCGCGCGGTTGGCCAGGATGTGGTCCAGCGACTGCACGTTGCCGTCGTAGGCGTAGGAGTAGCTCTGGTCCGGCGTCGACAGCAAGGTCAGGTTGTACAGCGCCGGATCGACCAGGGTGGCGCCGTCGCCGGGCACCACGGTCTGCGCGTCCGCCGCCGGCAGGCCAGTGATGGTGCCCATCGCATCGACGTAACCGTCGTTGAACTCGAAGGCGTTGAAGTCGCCCATCACCAGCAACTGCTCGCTGGGATCGGCGGCCTGGCGCGCCTGCAGCAGGTTGGCCAGGAACACCGCCTGCGCCTGGCGCTTGGCGCGGATGCGCTGGCCGCTGGCGTCGTCGGTCTCGGCGCCGTTGAGCGAACGCTGGTGCACCTCGACCACGGTCAGCGGCAGCGTGCGGCCGTCGGCGAAATGCACCACCGCCTTCAGCAGCAGCGGCGGGCGGTCGTTGAGCAGGCTGACCGTACCGCTGGGCTCGGTCCAGGTGGTGGCCTTGCCTTCCTGGCTCACCGAGACCACCTCGACGCGGGCGATGCCGGCGCCGACCTGCGCGGTCTTGACCAGGAAGCCGACGTCGATGCCGCCCACGTCGTTGCCTTCCTGCAGGTAGGCCACGTACTGCGGATCGGGCTGGCCGGCGGCCACCGCATCGCGGTTGACGCGGTCGGCCAGGGTCTGCAGCACGCTCAGGTTCTCGATCTCCACCGTGCCGAGGATGTCGGGGGTGTTGAGGTAGTTGCGGATCGCCAGCGAGGCCTTGTTGAGGCGCGCCTGGTAGGCGGCCGGGGTCAGTACCGGTTCGCCGATCGCCGGATCGTTCTGGTCGTCGAAGAAGCGCTCCATGTTGTAGGTGGCGATGTTGACGTCGTCGGCCTGCGGCGCCGGGGCCGGCTTGGGCTGGTCGGCGCCGTTGCACTGCACGGTGGGCGCGGTTTCCGGGTAGATCGTGTAGCGGCGGAAGCTGTAGTCCAGCGGGCCGCTGACGCCGAGCACGGTGCAGCCGGCGGCCACGTCGATGCGCTCGCCGCCGAGGCCGGCGCTGCCGACCGCGATCACCTGCGGGCTGGTGTTCCAGCGCGGCACATCGGCCGGCGAGCCGGCCGGCAGTGCGTCGGGCTGCTGCACGCCGGCGGTGCGCCAGGCGCGCGGCAGGCCGGTGACCACGGCATGGAACACGCCGTTGCTGGTCGCGCTGGCGTTGGTCTCGTTGACGTTGCCCAGGGTCGGGGTGTTGACGGTCAGGCTGGGCACGGTGACGCGCATGCCTTCCAGGCGCTCGAGCTGGTCGTAGGCGCCGTTCGGGTCGGGGAAGCGGGTGGTCAGCTCGACTGCGGCCGGCAGCGGATTGCCGGTGGACTGCAGCAGCACCGTCGGCGAGCTCAGTTCGGTCAGCGGCGGCTGGCTGGGGTCGGTGCTGGGCACGTATTCGACCACCGTGGCCTGCACCCGCACCGCGTTGCCCACCGCGGCCTCGGCCGGCGGCGCGCTGCCGGTGTAGACGTAGATGCCCTCGGAGGTGAGCGGGTCGGCATCGGCCTGGGCGTCGGGCGTCTGCAGGAAGAAGCCGGCGCTGCGCCGCGCGGTGACGATGCCGCTGGTGGCGACCACCTGGCCGACCAGCGGCGAGCGCGCGCCGCTGCCCTGGATGCTGTGAATCGGCACCAGGTTGAAGTCGTCGTTGAGGATCACCCCGCTGGCGGTCAGCGTGGACGGCAGCGCGCCGCTGACCCCGCTGATGTCGAGGTAGAAGGTTTCGTCCGGCTCGTTGCTGGTGTCGCCGTTGACCAGCACGCGCACCTCGGCGCTGCTTTCGCCGGCCGGGATGGTCACCTGGGTCGCGGCCAGCGCCTGGTAGTCGCTGCCGGCGGTGGCGGTGCCGTCGCGGGTGGCGGCGGTGAAGGTGACGCCGGCGCTGCCGGCCGGCTGGCTCAGCGTCACCGTGAACACGAACGCGGTGCTGCCGCTGTCGCCTTCGGCGCGGCTGACGTTGGCCATGCTGGCCACCGGCAGGTTGCCGCCGCCGCACAGGCTGACCGGCGCGGCGCTGTTGCGCGGGGTCGGTGCGCCAGTGGCGAAGTCGGCGTTGTTGTTGTCGCTGTCGGTGCAGCCGCCGTTGCCGCGCAGCACCGCCAGGGTGTTGCTGGGCGCGGCGGTCGGGGCGCTGCCTTCGGCGCAGCTGGCGCTGCTGCCGTAGCCGACGAAGTCGGCGTTGCCGGCCGGGCAGGCGCCGCTCAACGCGGCGCTGCTCTTGCTCAGAGCGATCTTGCCAGCGCTGCCGCTCATGGCGATGGTGCCGGTGGCGTCGGGCGTGGGCAGCGCGGTGCTGCCGCCGCTGCCGTCGGCCTGCTTGACCAGGTAATAGCCGCCCGGCGCGATGCTGCCGCTGAGCGTGGTGACCTGCCAGCTGCTGCCGGCGGCCGAGGCGTACTGCACCGACCAGCCGGCCAGGCTCACCGCCTCGCTGCCGTTGTTGTGCAATTCGACGAAATCGCTCTTGTAGGTGGCGCCGCTGTTGCCGCCACCGCCATAGACCTGGCTGATGACCACCTGGGCCTGGGCGTACCCGGCACCCCCCAGCGCGCACGACAACACTGCAGCTCGAAGCAGCATGGTTTGCATGAACAAGATCTCCCCAATCCTTGAAGACGTGGACTTAAGAGTGGCTAACGAAACGTAGCGAGCAGTCGCCAGGTGGGTGCGGACGGCGCGGAGGAACCGCAGTGTACGAGTGGGTACCTGAGGATTCCGAGCACCGTCCGCGCCCGCTTGGTGGCTGCGCAGTCGTTTCGTTTGCCGCTCTTACGCAGATGACGTGACGGCGCCCCCCAGGCGCCGCCGACGATTGTGCCGGAGTTTGTCAGCCGGTGCTGACCAATGTGTGACATTCGTCGCTGCGGTACCCTTGCCGGCCCGGAACGCCCACGCCGCCCATGCCCGTCGAACAGAACCAGCGCCCGCTCGAAGCCGGCATCCATACCGACCTGGAAGGCCGGCTGACCTACGGCGGCTACCTGCGCCTGGACCGGCTGCTGTCGGCGCAGCAGCCGCTGTCGAATCCGCCGCACCACGACGAACTGCTGTTCATCGTCCAGCACCAGACCTCCGAGCTGTGGCTGAAGCTGTTGGCGCACGAGCTGGGCGCGGCGATCGCGCACCTGCAGCGCGACCAGGTGTGGCAGTGCCGCAAGGTGCTGGCGCGCAGCAAGCAGGTGCTGCGCCTGCTGACCGAGCAGTGGTCGGTGCTGGAGACCCTGACCCCGTCCGAGTACATGGGCTTTCGCGACGTGCTGGGTCCGTCCTCCGGGTTCCAGTCGCTGCAGTACCGCACCATCGAATTCATGCTCGGCAACAAGAACGCGCAGATGCTGCCGGTGTTCGACCACGACCCGCAGGGCCAGGCGGCGCTGCAGGCGGTGCTGGAAGCGCCCAGCCTGTACGAGGAATTCCTGCGCTACCTGGCCCGCTTCGGCCACGCGGTGCCGGCGCCGTACCACGCCCGCGACTGGCGCCAGCCGCATGTGAGCGACCCGCTGCTGCGCCCGGTGTTCGAGCGCATCTACGAGAACACCGACCGCTACTGGCGCGAGTACGCGCTGTGCGAGGACCTGGTGGACCTGGAGACTCAGTTCCAGCTGTGGCGCTTCCGCCACATGCGCACGGTGATGCGGGTGATCGGCTTCAAGCGCGGCACCGGCGGTTCCAGCGGCGTCGGCTTCCTGCAGCAGGCGCTGGCGCTGACCTTCTTCCCGGAACTGTTCGAGGTGCGGACCTCGGTGGGGCTGGAGGGGCGCGGTCCGCAGGCCGGCGATGCGACTGCGGCCACGCAGGGATCGTCCTCGCAGTAGCGTGCCGGCGCGCCGCAGACGCGCGCGCACCTGCGTGGGGACGGACCGAAGCGGTGCCGATCCAGGCGTCGCCCGGCCATGTTCGCGTGCAGCAAGGCGCGCGTGCGCGGCCATCGCGGCGCCGCACCAAGGCCATCGTTTTGCGGGGCGCAGGCCCGGAAATCGCGACGCGCGGGCCGTCCGGGATTTGACGCCACGCCGTCCCTCGGTGATCCTCGCGCGTTGCCCGGCCTGGCCGGACGCACCGCCCCAGCCCATCCTGAATACGCAAGGGAACACCGCATGAGCGTTGACGTCGTCGCGTCGAACCACCCCGCCTCACCGCAGCCGCCGTCAGCGCAACCGCCCGAATTCAAGACCCTGCTGGGCCATCCACGTCCGCTGTGGATGCTGTTCATGACCGAGTTCTGGGAGCGCTTTGCGTTCTACGGCATTCGCTGGGCGCTGGTGCTGTACATCGTGGCGCAGTTCTATGACGGCCAGGGCGCGGGCCAGGCGCCGGCCAGCGCCACCTACGGCGCGTATCTCGCGCTGGTGTATGCCGCGGCGATCTTCGGCGGCTACATCGCCGACCGGGTGCTCGGCTACCAGCGCTCGATCCTGGTCGGTGCGGCGGTCATGTCCACCGGCCTGTTCCTGATCTCCGTGCCCAACCCGCAGGTCTTCGAACTGGGCCTGGCCACCGTGGTGGTCGGCAACGGCCTGTTCAAACCCAACATCTCGACCATGGTCGGCAAGCTGTACAGCGCCGCCGATCCGCGCCGCGACAGCGGGTTCACCATCTTCTACATGGGCATCAACCTCGGCGCGATGATCGCGCCGTGGCTGACCCAGCAGCTGGCCGAGAAGGTGTTCGGCACCGAAGCGATGCCGTCCTACAAGATGGTGTTCATCGCCTCCGGCATCGGCATGCTGATCAGCCTGGTGTGGTTCTGGTTCGGCCGCCGCCAGCTCAAGGGCATCGGTGCGCCGTTGCCGGGCGGTGCCGGCGGCATGCGCGTGGTCTACGTGCTGCTGGGCATGCTGGTGGCGATCCCGGCGGTGTACCTGGCGCTGGCCGCCGGCGCCGAAGTGCTGCAGTGGATTCTCAGCACCATGTTCGTGGCGTTGGCGGTCATGCTGCTGGTGGAAGGCATCCGCAACGGCAAGGTGGCGCGCGACAAGGTCATCGCGATGCTGATCATCTTCGCCTTCAACGTGCTGTTCTGGATGTTCTTCGAGCAGGCCGGCAGTTCGTTCACCTTCCTCGCCGACGAGATCGTCAATCGCCAGTTCGGCGACTGGACCTTCCCGACCGCGTGGTTCCAGTCGGTCAACTCGCTGGCGATCATCACCCTGGCGCCGATCATCGCCTGGATCTGGGTCAAGGCCGGCCGCTTCAATCCGTCGATCTCGCGCAAGTTCGCGCTCGGCCTGGCGTTCAACGGCCTGGCCTTCCTGCTGCTGATGTTCGCGCTGTCGAGCCTGGTCAACGACGCCGGCAAGATCCCGTTCTGGACCCTGTTCATGGTCTACGTCATCCAGTCGGTGGGCGAGCTGTGCCTGTCGCCGATCGGGCTGTCGATGGTGACCAAGCTCGCACCGGTGCGGCTGGTCGGCTTCGGCATGGGCGGCTGGTTCCTGTCCACCGGCATCGGCAACAACCTGTCCGGCATCTTCGCCAGCCATGTCAGCGGCGAAGGCGGCATGACCGTGTCGTCCGCGCTGGGCGGGTATACCTTCGGCTTCTGGGCGTTGCTGGGCGCCGGCGTGGTGCTGTTCCTGATCGCGCCGCTGATCAGCAAGCTGATGCACGGTGTGAAGTAACGTGAGGACCAAGCAATGGCGATGAACAAGACGATCTGCGCTGCCCTGGCGGCGATCTTGGCCCTGGCGGGTTGCAGCCAGACGCCGCCGCCCGACGATCAGGCGCCGGCCAAGCCGCTGGACACCTCGGTGCAGAAACCGCCGGTGGCCGATCCCAACCAGCCGGTGGCCTCGGGCAATACCCCGGCCGCCGCCGACATCGCCGCGGCCAAGGCGCTGGGCGCGCAGTTCGATCCGCAGCGCAACCCGGCCGACGACCTGGAGACCGCCATGGTCGAGGCCAAGCGCGGCGGCAAGCGCATCCTGCTCGACGTGGGCAACGAGGCCTGCGACTGGTGCCACACCCTGGACACCTTCATCGAGGGCGATGCGGAGCTGCGCAGCTTCCGCGACGCCAACTTCGTGTGGGTCAAGGTCAACGTCAGCGACGCCAATAAGAACGAGGCGTTCATGGCGCAGTACCCGAAGATCGTCGACTTCCCGCACCTGCTGGTGCTCGACGCCGACGGCAAGCTGCTGCACTCGCAGATACTCGCCGACCTGCAGAAGGGCAAGGACTACGATCGCAAGAAGTTCTCGGACTTCCTCAAGGAATGGGCGCCGCCCAAGGCCTGAGCGGCGGCGACGCCTGGTTTTTTCGTAGGAGCGGCTTCAGCCGCGACCGGGGCACTCGGAATGCCTGGTCGCGGCTGAAGCCGCTCCTACAATAGTTTTTAAGGCCTGCCTTTCGAGGCCCCCGGCGCCTCAGCGCCCGGTCATGCTCGGCAGGCCCTCGGCCGCCAGGCGGTCGATCAGCCGGTTCAGCAGCCGCTGCTCGTCCTCGCTGAAGGGCGCCAGCAGGCGCCGCTCGCACTCCAGCACCATCGGCGCCACCACCTGGTACACCTCCACCCCGGCCGCGGTCAGGTGCAGCACCGAGCGGCGGCGGTCGTCGCCATGGGTCTCGCGCTGGATGAACCCGCGCTCCAGTTGCCGCGCCACCGCCCGGCTCACCGCCACCTTGTCCATCGCGGTGCGCTCGGAGACTTCGCCGGCCGACAGGCCCGGATACAGCGCCAGCACCGCCATCACCCGCCACTCGGTCACCGCCATGCCGTAGCGCTCGCCGTAGACGCGGGCGATGTTGCTGCTGATGCGGTTGGACAGCACGCTGATGCGGTACGGCAGGAACCGTTCCAGATCCAGAGAGGGCGAGTCGGGCGTCGGGGCGGGCGTGGCGATCGTCATGCTGCATTGCACCTTGCTGGTGGTTTCACTTGTAACTATAACGGAGGATACTACGGTCCATTCTCGCGAGTCTGGCGCCCGTCCGCATCCGAAATTTCGGCCCGGCCGCCGCGACTCCCCCCTCCAGGAGACGCGTCATGAATGCACAAGCGCAGCATCCGTCGCAGCCGACCAACCTCGGCATGCAGGTCACCACCTTTGAGAACCCGATGGGCATCGACGGTTTCGAGTTCGTGGAATTCGCCGCGCCGGCCGGGCAGGGCGAGCAGTTGCACGCGTACTTCCGCAGCATGGGCTTCACCGCGGTGCTGCGTCATCGCCAGCGCGCGATCACCGTGTACCGCCAGGGCGGGGTCAATTTCCTGGTCAACGAGGAACCGGATTCCTTCGCCGCCGATTTCGCTGCCGCGCACGGCCCCTGCGCCTGCGGCTTCGCGATCCGCTTCCGACACCCGGCCGACGAGGTGTTCGCCAAGGTGCTGGAGAACGGCGGCGAAGCCATCGCCGACAAGGCCGACACCCGCGCAGTGCCGGCGCCGGTGGTCAAGGGCATCGGCGACTGCATGCTGTACCTGGTCGACAAGTACGGCGAGAAGGGGTCGGTGTACGAGGGATTCGAGCCGGTGCCCGGCGCCGAGCAGCATCCGGCCGGCTTCGGCCTGACCTTCATCGACCACCTGACCCACAACCTGTACTTCGGCAACATGCAGCGCTGGTCGGACTACTACGAGCGCCTGTTCAACTTCCGCGAGATCCGCTACTTCGACATCAAGGGCGCCAAGACCGGGCTGGTGTCCAAGGCGATGACCGCGCCGGACGGCGTGGTGCGCATCCCGCTCAACGAATCGTCGGACCCGAAGAGCCAGATCAACGAGTACCTGGACGCCTACCACGGCGAAGGCATCCAGCACATCGCCTGCTTCACCGACGACATCTACGAAACGGTCGAGCGCATGCGCGCGGCCGGCGTCGAGTTCCTGGACACCCCGGACACGTATTTCGACGTGATCGACCAGCGCATTCCCAACCACGGCGAGGACGTGGCGCGGCTGGCGCGCAACAAGATCCTGATCGACGCCGACCCGGAGACCAAGCAGCGCAAGCTGCTGCAGATCTTCACCCAGAACTGCATCGGCCCGATCTTCTTCGAGATCATCCAGCGCAAGGGCAACGAAGGCTTCGGCGAAGGCAACTTCCAGGCGCTGTTCGAGAGCATCGAGCGCGACCAGATGAAGCGCGGTGTGCTCTGACTTCGGGTTTTGACCGCAGGTTCTGACAGCGAGCGAATGCTGACAGCGCATCGCGGAGGCTTCCGACAGCGGCGTTAGCCCCTCTCCCACCGGGAGAGGGGTTGGGGTGAGGGTACGGTAAAGATCATGACGATCAAGCCGCCTTTACCCACAGTCACGCTGGCACACGCACGTCAGCTACGTCGCACCATGACCGACGCCGAGCGCGCACTGTGGCGGCATCTGAGAAGCGGGCAGTTGCAAGGCTTCAAGTTCCGGCGGCAGTACCCGATCCCTCCCTACATCGCTGATTTCTGCTGTGTGTCAGCGAAGCTGATTGTCGAAATCGATGGCGCGCAACACACCGGACCATGCGATGTCACAAGAACGCGTTGGCTTCAATCGCAGGGCTGGCGGGTCATGCGCTTCTGGAACAATGACGTGCTGCGTTCGTTAAATGCCGTCGTCCAGGCGATTTGCGAAGCGGCCGAGGCGCCGTACCCTCACCCCAACCCCTCTCCCGATGGGAGAGGGGCTTGATACCCAAGGCTCAAGCATATGCATGACCATCATCGCTACATGTCCGGCTTCGGCAACGAATTCGCCACCGAGGCGGTGCCCGGCGCGTTGCCGGTCGGGCAGAACTCGCCGCAGCGCGTGGCCCATGGCCTGTACGCCGAGCAGTTGTCGGGCACCGCGTTCACCGCGCCGCGCGGCGTGAACCGGCGCAGCTGGCTGTACCGCATCCGCCCGGCGGTGATGCACGGCGGCTTCGTCGCCTACGACCGCGCCAGCGCGTTCCACAACGACTTCCAGCGCGGCCCGGTGCCGCCGGACCAGTTGCGCTGGAGCCCGTTCCCGCTGCCGGAGACGCCGGTGGACTTCGTCGATGGCCTGTACACGATGGCCGGCAACTGCTCGGCCGAGGCGCAGCATGGCGTGGCGGTGCACCTGTATGCGGCCAACGCGTCGATGCAGGGCCGGTTCTTCTACAACGCCGATGCGGAACTGCTGTTGGTCCCGCAGCTCGGGCAACTGCGCCTGTGCACCGAACTGGGCACGCTGGAAGTGGCGCCGCAGGAGATCGCAGTGATACCGCGCGGGGTGCGCTTCCGCGTGGAACTGCCCGACGGCCCCGCGCGTGGCTACGTGTGCGAGAACTTCGGCGGCCTGCTGCGGCTGCCCGACCTGGGGCCGATCGGCGCCAACGGCCTGGCCAACCCACGCGACTTCCTCACGCCGGTGGCCGCCTACGAGGAAGACGAGGGCGCGTTCGAACTGATCGCCAAGTTCCAGGGCCATCTGTGGCGCGCGCCGATCGGGCATTCGCCGCTGGACGTGGTCGCCTGGCACGGCAACTACGCCCCGTACAAGTACGACCTGCGCCGCTTCAACACCATCGGCTCGATCAGCTTCGACCATCCCGATCCGAGCATCTTCACCGTGCTGACCGCGCCAAGCGACACGCCCGGTACCGCCAACATGGATTTCGCGATCTTCCCGCCGCGCTGGCTGGTGGCGCAGCACACCTTCCGGCCGCCGTGGTTCCACCGCAACGTGGCCAGCGAGTTCATGGGTCTGGTGCACGGCGTCTACGATGCCAAGGCCGACGGCTTCGCCCCGGGCGGCGCGTCGCTGCACAACTGCATGAGCGGGCACGGCCCGGACGCGGCCACCTTCGACAAGGCCTCGCAGGCCGATCTGTCGCGGCCGGACGTGATCGCCGACACCATGGCCTTCATGTTCGAGACGCGCGCGGTGCTGCGCCCGACCGCGCAGGCGCTGGACGCCGCGCATCGCCAGCGCGACTACCAGCAGTGCTGGCAGGGCCTGCGCCGGCACTTCCGCGCGCCCTGAGCGCGCACCGGCGGTGGCGCTGCTCAGGCCGCCGCCGAGGCAACCGCTGCCGCGGACGTCATCGCGACGCTCAGGCGGCCTCCGCCGCGGTCGCCAGCGCGCCGTGCAGCGATGCCGGCAGGATCTCCAGCACGCGCTCGCGGATGCGTTGCGCGTAGCGCTCGGAGGTCATCTCCGGCATCGTGCGCAGCGCCAGCCCGATCGCGCGCAGGGTGTCGTGTTCCTCGCGCGCTGCACGCAACTGCTGCTGCAGCGCCGGCGAGGCCGGATGGCGCTGCAATTGCAGCAGGTCCAGCAGATACATGCGCGCATTGAGCAGGGCGCGGCGCGGGTCGGCCGGTGGTGGAGGGGCGCTTGTCGCCATCGGTGCGGCGGCGCTGCTGCGGCCGTCGTCCAGATAACCCTGCTGCAGCAGCCCCTGCACGATCGCATCGGCCCCGCGGCCGCCCAGCGTGGCCAGTTCCTCTAGGCTGCGCTGGCCGTCGGCGAGGATCAGCACGCGTCGCTGGCGCATGTCCAGCGGCGCATCGTGCGATTGCAGTGCCGCAAGGGCGAGGGCGGTCTTGCGCGGATGCATGGCGGCGGGGTCGGTAGGCGCGCAGCTTGGCGCGCAGCGGTGAAATGCCGATGACAGGGGCGATGCGCTGGCGTGTCGGTGCCGGCGGCCGGCTTGCCGTCGGTGTGCTCTAACGCCGGTTCGGGACGCGGGTGCTCGGCCGCGTGCCTGGCAGTGTTTCGCCGCTGCCGTGCAGGGCGAGGGCATGCACGCTAGCCTATGCGCTGGTCCAGCGAGGAAGTGCGATGAAGCCGATTCAACCAGGCGTGGCGGTGTTGCTGCTCGCACTCGCCGCCTGCGACCGGCAACCACCCGCGTCGCCGGCCGCGCCTCCTGCACCGTCCGCGCCGGCTCCGGCTCCGACACCCGCCGCAGCCGACGACGGCGCCTTGCCGCCGCCGGACATCGACCAGCCCGACGGCGACGTGCCGCCGGCACAGGCGCCGGCCTCGGCGTTGCCGCCGGAGCTGGCCGCGGGCGACCGGCAACTGGCGCGCATCGACGGCTACGGCGACCTGCGCCTGGGCATGCCCGCGGCGCAGGCGCGCGCGGCCTGGGGCGGCGAACTCGACGGCCAGCCCAGTGCCGGCAGCAGCTGCTACGTGCTGCGTCCGCGCTGGGCCAAGGGCAACCAACAGTTCGGCCTGATGATCGAAGGCGACACACTGGTGCGCTACGACGTGCGCACCGCCAAGGAAACCGCACCGGGCGGCGGCAAGGTCGGCATGGACCTGGCGCAGCTGCGCGCGCTGTACGCCGGTCGCCTGGAGGAGCAGCCGCACAAGTACGTGGAGGGCGCCAAGCTGCTGCGCGTGCGCGGCGAGCCCGGCCAGCCCGGCGTGCTGGTGTTCGAGACCGACGCAGCCGGCAAGGTCGTCGCCTGGCGTGTGGGCCTGCCGCCGCAGGTGGATTACGTGGAGGGTTGCGGCTGAAGGGCCGGGAATGGGGATTAGGGATTGGGGATTCGCAAAAGCAGCTTTAGCGAGCGCCTGAAAGACATGGGCTTACACCAGCTATCACGCTGCCTGCCTGCCGCTTTTACGAATCCCCAATCCCGACTCTCCAATCCCGGCGCATCTCCCAATCCCTAATTCCGAATCCCGGCCACAAGCTGGCGCCGCTCGCGCCGCCGCGCGCGACGGGCGTACCAGCGTTCGCGCAGGCAGGAGAAGATCACGTACAGCGCCGGGGTGCTGAGCAGGGTCAGGCTCTGCGAGATCAGCAGGCCGCCGATCATCGCGATGCCGAGCGGGCGGCGCAGCTCCGAGCCTTCGCCCAGGCCCACCGCCAGCGGCACCGCGGCCAGGATCGCCACCATCGTGGTCATCATGATCGGGCGGAAGCGCACGATGCAGGCCTCGCGCGCGGCCTCCAGCGGGGTCTTGCCATGTTCGCGCTCGGCGACCAGGGCGAAGTCGATCATCATGATCGCGTTCTTCTTGACGATGCCGATCAGCAGCACCAGCGCGATCATCGAGATCACCGACAGTTCGGTGCCGGTGACCCACAGCGCCAGCAGCGCGCCCATGCCGGCGGCGGGCAGGGTGGAGAGGATGGTCACCGGGTGCACCAGGCTCTCGTAGAGCATGCCCAGCACGATGTAGACCACCACGATCGCGGCCAGCACCAACACCAGCATCGAGTTCGGCTGCAGCTGCACGCCGAAGCCGCCGCCGTCGGCGATGCGGATGTCGCCGGGCATGCGCAGCCCGGCCACCGTGGCGGCGATGATCGCATCGCCTTCGCCGGTGCTCACGCCCGGCGCCAGGTTGTAGCTCAGGTCCATGGTCGTGTACTGGTTCATGTGCGTGATCTGCGACGGCGCCAGGCCCGGGACCTGGCGCGCCACCGCGGTCAGCGGGATCATCGTGCCGCTGCGCGTGGGCACGTAGATGCGGTCCAGTGCCGCCGGCGTGGCGGTCTGGTCCGGCAGCGCGTTGACCACCACGCTGTACTGGTTGAGATCGGAGTAGATGGTGGAGATCTGGCGCTGGCCGAACGCGCCGTACAGCGCGCCGTCGATGGCGCCGACCGATACGCCCAGGCGCGCGGCCAGGGCGCGGTCGATGACGATGTTCTGGCGCAGGCCGGCGTTGTCCACGTCGGTACCCACGTCGCGCAGCTTGGGGTTCTGCTTCAGTGCGGCCTGCAGCTTGGGCAGCCACTCCTGCAGCTGCGCGTTGTCGTTGCCCTGCAGCGAGACGCGGTACTGCGCGCCCTGGCTGGTGCCGCCGCCGCCGTCGCTGGGCAGGTCCTGGATCGCGCGCAGGCGCAGCTGCAGGTCGGGGTAGCGGTCGGCCTTGGCGCTGAGCCGCGCCAGCACCTGTGCGGTGGTGTCGGTGCGGCCTTCGTCGCGGCGCTTGAGCTCGATGTTGAAGCTGGCGCTGGAACCCTGGCGGCTGCTACCCAGGCGCGCGCCGACGATCTTCACCGCCGGATCGGACATCAGCATGTCGGTGATGCGGCGCTGGCGGGTGACCATGTCGGCGAAGGACACGGTGGCGCTGGAGGTGGCGCGGCCCCAGATCAGGCCGGTGTCCTGCGCCGGGAACGAGCCCTTCTGGACCGCGCCGGCCAGGAACACCGTGGCCGCGATCAGCAGCAGCGGGGTCAGCGCCAGCAGCAGCGCGTGGCGCAGCGAGAAGTCCAGGGCCACGGTGTACACGCGCAGCATGCGTGCGTGCATGCGCTCCAGCCAGGCGCCGAAGCGGCCGGGTTTTTCCGGCTCGGCGTGCGCGGACAGGAAGCGGCTGCACAGCGCCGGGGTGAGCGTGAGCGAGACCACCGCCGAGACGCAGATCGCCGCCACCAGGGTGACGGTGAACTCGCGGAAGAACACCCCGATCATGCCGCTGGCGAACAGGATCGGAATGAATACCGCCACCAGCGAGGCGGTGATCGAGACGATGGTGAAGCCGATCTCGCGCGCGCCGGCCAGCGCCGCGTCCAGCCGCGACATGCCCTCGTCGAGGTGGCGCATGATGTTCTCGATGACCACGATCGCATCGTCGACGACGAAGCCGATCGCGATCACCAGCGCCAGCAGGCTCAGGTTGTTGAGGGTGAAGCCCATGACATACATCGCCAGCGCTGCGCCGGCCAGCGACAGCGGCACGGTGGCCGCGGCGATCAGCGTGGGCGCCAGCCGGCGCAGGAACAGCGCCATGGTCAGCACCACCATCGCCAGGCTGATCATCAGCGTGGCCTGCACCTCGTTGAGCGAGGCGCGGATGGTCGGGGTACGGTCGAAGTACGCCGTCATCTTCGTGCCCGGCTGCAGGTAGGTGCGCAGCATCGGGATCTCGGCCTTGACCCGGTCCACCGTCTCCACGATGTTGGCGCCGGCGCGGGTGAACACGTACATCACCACCGCCGGCTTGCCGCCGAACCAGGCCGCCTGGTAGGCGTCCTGCTGGCCGTCGTAGACGTTGGCGATGTCGCGCAGGCGCACCGCGCGGCCCTGTTGCTGGCTGATCACCACCTGGCCGAAGTCGGCGGCCTTGGCCACCGCATCGTTGGCGACGATGGCCGTGGTGGTGGCGCCGTCGCTGAGGAAGCCGGTGGGCGAGGTGACGTTGGCCGCGCGCACCGCGTTGCGCAGGTCGTCCGGCGTCAGGCCCATGGCATTGAGCGCGCGCAGGTTCACGTCCACCCGCACCGCCGGGGTGGAGGCGCCGCCGATGTCGACCGAGGCCACGCCGGTGATCTGGCGCAGGCGCTGCGCCAGCAGCGAATCGGCGACGTTGTACAGCTCGTCGGCCGACTGCGTGTCCGAGGTCAGGGCGATGGCGATGACCGGGTCGTCGTTGGGATTGGCCTTCTGGTAGCGCGGCGTGGCCAGGCCGGAGGGCAGGTCGGCTTGCGCGGCGTTGATCGCGGTCTGCACGTCCTGCGCGGCCGAATCGATGTTGCGGCTGCTCTGGAACACCATGAACACCTGGCTGTTCCCCTCCGAGCTGGAGGAGCGCATGGTGTCGATGCCCGGCACCTGGCCCAGGTGCCGCTCCAGCGGCGCGGTGACCGTGGCGGCCATGGTCGAGGCGTCGGCGCCGGCCTGGCTGGCCTGCACGAAGATCACCGGGATCGAGATGTTCGGCAGCGCCGCCACGCCCAGGCGCAGGTAGCACATCATGCCGATCACGAACAGGCCGATGGCCAGCAGCGCAGTGCCGATGGGACGGCGGATGAAGGGCGCGGAGATGTTCATGGGGCCGGGAATCGGGAATGGAGAATCGGGAATCGCAGTGCGCGCCCGGTGTCAGTCTTTCGAGGATCCGGCATGGAGCGAACGAGTCGGCAGCGCGCGGACTCGGCGCTTTCCGATTCCCGACTCCCGATTCCCGATTCCCGGCCCCTCACGCCCGCCCCTCCGCCGCCGTCGCGTGCCGCGCGGCGCGGCGCTCACGCCAGGCGCGTGCGCGTTCGGAGGCGCGTTCCATGTACAGGTAGATCACCGGGGTGGTGTACAGGGTGACCAACTGCGACAGCAGCAGGCCGCCGACGATGGAGATGCCGAGCGGGCGGCGCAGTTCCGAGCCGATGCCGTCGCCCAGGGCCAGCGGCAGCGCGCCGAGCATCGCCGCGGCGGTGGTCATCATGATCGGGCGGAAGCGCAGCAGGCAGGCGCGGCGGATCGCGTCGTGGGCGTTGGCGCCCTCGCGGCGTGCGTCGATCGCGAAGTCGATCATCATGATCGCGTTCTTCTTGACGATGCCGATCAGCAGCACGATGCCGACGATGCCGTCCACCGACAGGCTCAGTCCGCACAGCATCAGCGCCAGCAGCGCGCCGACGCCGGCCGGCGGCAGCGTGGAAATGATCGTCAGCGGGTGGATGTAGCTCTCGTAGAGCACGCCCAGCACGATGTAGATCAGCACCACCGAGGCCAGCAGCAACCACACCACGTCGGTCTGGCTGCCGGTGAACTCGGCGGCCTTGCCGATGAACTCGGCATGCAGCTGCGGCGGCAGCTGCAGCTGCGCACGGGTTTCCTCGATCGCCGCCACTGCCTGCGACAGCGAGTAGCCCTGCGCCAGGTTGAACGACACGGTCACCGCCGGCAGCTGCTGCTGGTGGCTGACCACCAGCGGCGTGGTCGACTGCTTGGCCTCGGCCACCGCCGCCAGCGGCACGGTGCCGCCGCTGCCGACGGTGATACCGGTGTTCTGCGCGCCGATGCCGGTGGCGGTGGAAGAGTTGCTGGAGGTGGTCTGGCCGAAGCTGGTGGCGTTGCTGGCGGTCAGCGCGCCGCTGCCGTTGCTGGCCACCGCCAACTGGTTCAGCAGCGCGGTGCTGGTGCGGAACTCCGGCGCCACTTCCAGCACCACGCGGTACTGGTTGAGCTGGGTGAAGATGGTGGAGATCTGGCGCTGGCCGAAGGCGTCGTACAGCGTGTCGTCGATGGTCTGCATCGGCACGCCGAGGGTGCTGGCCTTTTCGCGGTCCACATGCAGTTCCAGCGCGCGGCCCTGGTTGGCCAGATTGTTGTCCACGTCGGCCAGTTCCGGGCGCTTGCGCAGCGCCTCGGTCAGGCGCGTGGCCTGGGTCGCCAGTTCGGCGCTGTCCACGTCCGAGAGCGAGTACTGGTACTCGGTGGCGGCCACGCGGGTGTCCAGGGTCACGTCCTGCACCGGCTTCAGGTACAGGGCGACGCCGGGCAGCCCGGCCACCGCCTTCTGCAGCCGCGGCAGCAGGTCTTCCAGGCTGTCGCGGTCGCTGCGCGGCTTCAGCACGATGCTGAGCTGGCCCTGGTTGAGGGTGGGGTTCATCGAGCCGGCGCCGATGAAGGCGGCCACGCCGGTCACCGCCGGGTCGCGCCGCAGCGCCTCGGCCACCGCCTGGGTACGCTGCTCCATCTGCGGGAATGCCACGTTCTGGTCGGCCTGGACCACGCCGGTGATCAGCCCGGTGTCCTGCTCGGGCAGCAGGCCCTTGGGGATCACCACGTACAGCAGCACGGTCAGCACCATCGTCGCCAGCGCCACCAGCAGGGTCAGCTTCTGGTGGCCCAGCACCCAGTCCAGGCTGCGCTCGTACACGCCGACGGTGCGCGACCACAGCGTGGTCTTGCCGGCCGCCGCGGTGCGTTCGTGCGCGTCCTCGCCCTCGGGCAGGGCGTCGGGCTTGAGCAGGTAGGCGCACATCATCGGCGTGAGCGTCAGCGACACCAGCATCGAGATCACCACCGCGATGCTCAACACCCAGGCGAACTCGTGGAACAGGCGGCCGGTGACGCCGGGCATCAGGATCAGCGGCAGGAACACCGCCACCAGCGACACGGTCAGCGACAGCACGGTGAAGCCGATCTGGCGCGCGCCGATCTCCGCGGCCTCGCGGCCGCTCTTGCCCTGTTCGATGTAGCGCACGATGTTCTCGATCATCACGATCGCATCGTCGACCACGAAGCCCGTGGCCACCACCAGCGCCATCAGCGACAGGTTGTCCAGCGACATGCCGGCGAAGGCCATCACCGCGAAGGTGCCGGCCAGCGACAGCGGCACCGCCACCGACGGAATCACCGTGGCCCACAGCCGGCGCAGGAACACGAAGATCACCGCCACCACCAGGCCGATGGTCAGGATCAGGGTGAACTTGACCTCGTGCACCGAGGCGCGAATGGTCTCGGTGCGGTCGGAGAACACGTCCAGGTGCACGCCGGTCGGCAGCACGCCCTGCAACTGCGGCAGGATCGCGCGGATCTGCTCCACCGTCTGCACGATGTTGGCGCCGGGCTGGCGGCGCACTTCCAGCAGCACCGCCGGCTTGCCGTCGGCCCAGGCGGCGAGCTGGTCGTTCTCCACCCCGTCCACCACCTTGGCCACGTCCGACAGCCGCACCGGCGCACCGTTCTTGTAGCTGATGACGGTGTCGCGGTACTCGGCGGCGCTGGACAGCTGGTCGTTGGTGCCGATGCTGTAGGACTGGGTCTTGCCGTTGAGCGAGCCCTTCGGCGCGTTGACGTTGGTCTGGGTCAGCGCGCTGCGCAGCGCCTCCAGGGTCAGGCCCATGTTCGACAGCTGCGCCGGATTGACCTGGATGCGCACCGCCGGGCGCACGTTGCCGGCGATCGACACCAGGCCCACGCCCGGCACCTGCGACAGGCGCTGGGCCAGGATCGAGTCGGCGTAGTTGTTGACCTCGCGCAGCGGCAGCGTGTCGGAGCTGAGCTTGAGGGTGAGGATCGCCGCATCGGCCGGGTTCACCCGGTTGTAGACCGGCTGGTAGGGCAGCGACGAGGGCAGGGTGGCTTGGCGGATCGCCGCCTGCACGTCCTGCGCGGCGATGTCGATGTCGCGGTCCATCGCGAACTGCAGCACGATCGTGGACAGGCCCGCCGACGAGTCGGAGGTCATCATCTGCAGCCCGGAGATCTGCCCGAGCTGGCGCTCCAGCGGCGTGGTCACCAGCGAGGCCATGGTGCTGGCGTTGGCGCCGGGATATTGCGTGGTCACCACCAGGCTGGGCGCGTCGATTTCCGGCAGCGCCGACACTGGCAGCTGCCGGTAGCCGAGGATGCCGAGCAGCAGCACGCCTGCCATCAGCAAGGTGGTGGCGATCGGGCGGCGGATGAAGATCGTCGAAAAGCCCACGGGGAGATCCTTGCTGGTGAGATCCCGGGTCCGGACGCTGCCGGAACCCGGGAGAAAGCGTTACGTCAGTCGAGCGTCAACTGGTCGAACAGACTGGTGAGGTCGGTGTTCGGTGTCACCGTGACGAAATTGCCCTGGAACACGAACCCGTTCGGCCCCCATTGGCCGTAGACGTCGGTGCTGGAGGCGATGACGTTGCGGCCGAGCGTATTGGCGATGCGCTCGGCCGGCGTCAGCAGCTCGCTGCCGAAGTCCAGGCTGGCGGCGCTGCACACGATCAGCACCACCTCGAAGGCGACCTCCATCGGGAAGTCCGTGTTCTGCAGCAGATTGCTCAGGAACGCGCTGCCGTCGCCCAGTTCGCTGTCGTGGGCGACGATCCACAGTTGGTTGCCGTTGCCCAGCGGATCCAGCGGCGGGCCGGCGACGAAGCCCTGCCGATTGATCAGGAAGGCCTGCAGGTTTTGCGCGAGCGGATCGTTGGAGGCGATGACGACGTTGGTCATGGTGTGGTTCCTCTGGAGGGTGGGCGGCGGAGAGAAGCTTCTCCGCCGGCCATCCAAACGCGCCGCGATGCCAGATGTGAGGCGCTCGGACCGCGCGGCACGCTCAGCGTGGCCCGCCGCCACCGCCGCGGCGTCCGCCGCCGCCGCGCTGCTGCTTGCCCTCGGCGGCCTTCAGCTCGGCCTCGGTCGGCTCCGGCGGCGCCTCGCCCGGCTTCAGCGCGTTCACCTTGGTGCCGGGCTTGAGCCGGAACTGGCCTTCGGTGACCACCCGCTCGCCGGCCTTCAGGCCCTCGGTCAGCTGCACATGGCTGTCGCCCACTTCCGCGCCCTGCTTCACCGTCTGCATCTTGACCGTGTTGTCGGCCTGCACCACGTACACGTAGTCGCCGTTGGGACCGCGCTGCACCGCCTGGGTCGGCACCACCACCCCGTCGGGCACGGTGCGCAGGGTCAGGCGTACGTTGACGAACTGGCCCGGCCACAGCGCGCGGTCGTTGTTCGGGAACACCGCGCGGACCTTGAAGGTGCCGGTGTCGGCGCTGATCTGGTTGTCGATCACGTCGACCTGGCCGTCGCTGGCGATGGGGTGCGCATCGGTGCGGTCCAGCGCAGTCACCGGCAGCGGCGCGGCCGCCTGCGCCTGGCGCACGTCCTGCAACTGGATCTCGGGCAGGTTGAAGGTCACGTAGATCGGGTGCACCTGGGTGATGGTGACGATGGTGCTGCTGGTGCTGACGATGTTGCCCACGTCCACCCCGCGGATGCCGGCGATGCCGTCGCTGGGGGCGAGGATGCGGGTGTACTGCAACTGCACCTGCGCCGCGCGCATCTGCGCGTCGTTGGCGGCGACGGCCGCTTCGTACTGCGCCACCTGGTTGCGCTGGGTGTCCAGGTCGGTCTTGGCCACGTACTGGCGGTAGGCCGGCGAGTCGGAGCGCTGGAAGGTGGAGCGCGCGGTGGCCAGCAGCGCCTGGTTCTGGCGCTTGCTCGCCGCGGCCTGGTCGTAGCTGGCCTGCAGCGAACGCGGGTCGATCTGCGCCAGCAGCTCGCCCTTCTTCACTTCCTGGCCCTCGCGGAAGTTCAGGCTCATCAGCTGACCGCCGACCTGCGGGCTGACGGTGACGGTGCTCAGCGCGGTCACCGTGCCGGTGGCGGTGGCATAGATCGGCACCGTCTGGCTGCTTGCGGCGACCACCGTCACCGGCACCGGCGTGTTGTCGCCGTCTTCGCCCGTGCCGTCGCTGCCGCCACCCTTGTGATGCCCGCCGCGCATGAAACGCATGCCCACCAGCACCACGGCCACCGCTGCGAGGATCAGCAGCGCAATCTTCCAGAAACGCGACATCCGGGGAAACTCCTGTGGCGAGGCGGGGTGGGGGACCCTCCCGCAGTGGCTGGTGCAAACGGTCGCGAAAGCATATCGCCGGCGCGTTGCGATTGGACCATGACTGAAGGGACAGACCCCGCGGGCGGGCAGGGCCGGTCGTCCGTTCTCGCAACGCACCGGCGGCGCATCGGTTGACACGGATTCGCAAGGGTTTTTTCTCCGCAGCGGGATCCGTGGCCGCCCTCTGCCGGTCGCCGATGCACTACAGTGACTGAACGCCCGTTGCGTCCCGATCTGGAGCCCTGCCATGCCGCGCCTGTCCCGCCTGCTGTCCGCCCTGCTGTTCGCCGTCCCCGCCCTGGCCTGGGCGCAGAGCGCCGAGCGCCCGGAAGTGACGGCCGCGGCGGCCAGGCTGCAGGCCAAGGTGGTGGAGTGGCGGCGCGACTTCCACCAGCACCCGGAGCTGTCCAACCGCGAGGAGCGCACCGCCGCCAAGGTCGCCGAGCGGCTGCGCGCGCTGGGCCTGAAGCCGCAGACCGGCATCGCCCATCATGGCGTGGTGGCCATTGTCAAAGGCGCGCTGCCCGGGCCGAAGATCGCCCTGCGCGCGGACATGGACGCGCTGCCGGTGACCGAGCAGACCGGCCTGCCGTTCGCCTCCAAGGCCACCGGGCAGTACCGCGGCGAGACCGTCGGGGTGATGCACGCCTGCGGTCACGATGCGCACACCGCGATCCTGCTCGGCGTGGCCGAGGCGCTGGTGGCGATGCGCGCGCAGTTGCCGGGCGAGGTCATGCTGGTGTTCCAGCCGTCGGAGGAGGGTGCGCCGGGCAACGAAGAGGGCGGCGCCTCGCTGATGCTCAAGGAAGGCCTGTTCCGCGACTTCAAGCCGCAGGCGATGTTCGGCCTGCACGTGTTCTCCAGCGTCCAGGCCGGCAAGATCGCGGTGCGCGGCGGGCCGCTGATGGCCGCCTCGGACCGCTTCAGCATCAAGGTGATCGGCCGCCAGACCCACGGCTCGGCGCCGTGGAACGGCATCGACCCGATCGTCGCCAGCGCCGACCTGATCGGCACCGCGCAGAGCGTGATCAGCCGCCGCGCCAACCTGTCCAAGCAGCCGGCGGTGCTCAGCTTCGGCGCGATCAAGGGCGGCATCCGCTACAACATCATTCCCGACGACGTGGAGATGGTCGGCACCATCCGCACCTTCGACGAGGGCATGCGCCAGCAGATCTTCGCCGACCTCAAGACCGTGGCCGAGCACACCGCTGCCGCGCACGGCGCCAAGGCCGAGGCGCACGTGCCCGACCAGGACGGCAACCCGGCCACGGTCAACGACCCGGCGCTGACCGCGCGCATGCTGCCCAGCCTGCAGGCGGTGGTCGGCGCCGGCAACGTCTACGAACCGCCCCTGCAGATGGGTGCGGAGGATTTCTCGTTCTACGCGCAGCAGGTGCCCTCGATGTTCTTCTTCGTCGGCGCCACCGGCCCCGGCATCGACCCGGCGACCGCGCCCAGCAACCACTCGCCGCAGTTCCTGCTCGACGAAACCGCCCTGGACGTCGGCCTGCGCGCGATGCTGGAGGTGACGTTGGATTACTTGAAGCAGTGATTGGGGATTCGGGATTGGGGATTGGCAAGAGCGTGGGTGCGGCGGCGCGGGCGGAATCGTCATAGGTCCGGCCCGATCGACGTCCGTAGATACCGTCTTCCCCTCTAACAGGCAAGGGCCTTTTGAGGGAGGAAGGGCGTGCGGGATTTGAGCACGCCGTAGGCGATATGCAGCAGCTTGCGCATGGCGGCGCAGATGATCTGCTTGTTGGCCTTGCCGCGTTCGCGCAGGCGTTGTTTGAGCGCGCGCACGACCGGGTTGTGGGTCATGGCGACCAAGGCCGGCAGGAACAGGCCGGCGCGCAGGCGTGGGGAGCCGGTGCGGGAGATGCAGACCTGGCCCTGGCGCTTACCCGACTCCTGCAGCCGTGGATTCAACCCGGCAAAGGCAGTCACCGCCGAGGCGTGAGAGAAGCGCTCCACGTTGCCAAGCTCCGCCAGCAACAACGCTGCGCTCCTGTGGGCAATCCCGTCGATGCTGACCAGCAGCTCGCGCTGCCCGCGCAGGGTCGGATCCTGGTCGATTTGGTCGTCAATGGCCCGTTCGATCTGGGCGATGCTCGCCTGGAGCTGGCTGATGATCTCCAGCAGCGAGTCGCGCACCACCGGCGCGGCGACATCCAGGCGATTGCGCTCCATCTGCAGCATCTGCAGCAGGTCGTCCCGGCGGCGCACCAGCGCCTTGAGATGCTTGAGGGCCGGCGGATCGGGCTGCCACGGCCGCAATTGCGACGCATGGCGCAGGCCATAGCTGGCGATCAGCTTGGCGTCGCTCCGGTCGGTCTTGACCCGAGTCAGCTGGCTGCGCGCATACAGCGCCGTCTGCGCCGGGTTGAGGACACACACCCGGTAGCCCAAGGCGTGCACGAACTCGGCCAGCGCCTCGTGGTAGGTGCCGGTGGCTTCCATCACGATCCAGCTGTCCGCCTGCGCGTGGGTCTGCAGCCACGTGCGTAGGGTCTGGAACCCCGTGGGATCGTTCGCAAGCTTGGCTTTGGTGCGGTACTTGCCGTTGGCCAGATCGATGGCCAGATCGAAACTGTGTTTGGCGACGTCGATACCGACGACTGGGGACATGGGGAATTCCTCCATCGTAGGGTGAACACGATCACCGCTGCGCCCGGTCCTGCCTTGTGGATGCGAGTTCACGCCAGCGGCGGACTCTGGATACCGTACGGACACCGATGGGCCAGCATGCGCAATGCGGGAGCCAATCTACAATGCAAGCTCGTGGCTTTAGGAGCGACTGGGCTTCCCGCACTGCTCCGATGATCAGTCGGAAGACATAACGCCGCGGGGGCCTCATGTCCAGATACAAGGAGCGGCTTCAGCCGCGACGGGCATTACCGGGAAGGCGGTCGCGGCTGAAGCCGCTCCTACGCCATGCGGCGCTCGATCGCCCACTGTGGGAGCGACCTCGGTCGCGACGTGCAACGCCTCGCATCGACGCAAGCACGCGATCCAAGTGAGCCAGATTTTGCTTTGACCAATCCCGAATCCCAAATCCCAAATCCCCGCCCCATACACCTGCCAGCCAGAACCCGCCCGCTACACTGCACCGCATGAACACCCCCCAGGATTCCAGCCTCGGCCGCGAGGTCGCCTACCCGTCGCAGTACGACCCCGCGCTGCTGTTTCCCATCCCGCGCGCCGCGGCGCGCACCGAGATCGGTCTCGACCCCGCGGCGCTGCCGTTCTTCGGCGTTGACCGCTGGCATGCCTATGAACTGAGCTGGCTCGATGCGCAAGGCAAGCCCTGCGTCGCCACCGCGACCCTGCAGGTGCCGTGTGCTTCGCCGAACCTGATCGAATCCAAGTCGCTCAAGCTCTATCTCAACTCGCTCAACGCGATGCGCTTCAACAGCGCCGAAGCCCTGCGCAGCTGCATCGTCACCGACCTGTCGGCGCGCGCCGGCGCCGACGTGGCGATGGAGTTCGGCTTGCCGCCGATGGACACGCTGGGCGAGGGCGAGTCGCTGGACGCGCTGGACATCGCCATCGACTGCTACGGTCCGCCGCGTCCGGACTTTCTGTCCGCCGCCGACGGCGAGGTGGTCGAAGAGACCCTGACCAGTGAATTGCTCAAGTCCAACTGCCCGGTCACCGGCCAGCCGGACTGGGCCTCGCTGCACCTGCGCTACCGCGGCAGCCGCATCGACCGCGAAGGCCTGCTGCGCTACCTGATCAGTTTCCGCGAGCACGCCGGCTTCCACGAGCAATGCGTCGAGCGCATCTTCCACGACCTGATGACGCGCTGCCGTCCGCAGTCGCTGCAGGTGGAGGCGCGCTACACCCGCCGCGGCGGCCTGGACATCAATCCCTGGCGTGCCACCGCGGATGTGGCCGAACCGCTGAGCTTCCTGCGCGATCTGCGTCAGTAGGCACCTCCGAAACCGCGATTGCACCATCCGCCGCGACGCGCCGACATCGTCGACGCGGCCGAGCGTGCTGCGTCGGGACTGAAGTCCCTCCCACAAGGAGCGGTCTCGCTGGCATGCACGGTGCCGACCTTTCGAGCGACACGTCTCGATGCGTTGGAATGCTTGCGATGCGCCTGAACCGCAGCGGCGCAGTTCACGGCCGCGCGATCCTTTTTTAACAAATGCTGTGACACCGTGGCAGCGTCCCATTACGCAGGGAGCCATGCGATGAACAGCGACAAGCGCGCCGATTTTTCGGCAGTCACCGCCAAGGTGGACACCACCGCCGACGTCGTGCAGAAGCCGGACTTCTCCGCCGTGCAGAGCAAGGTCGACAGCACCGCCGAGCAGGTGCAGCAGGTGTATGTGGTCAAGCCCGGCGATTCGCTGTCCAAGATCGCCAAGCTGCATTACGGCGACGGCAATGCCTGGACGCGCATCTTCGAGGCCAACCGCGATGTGTTGGTCGATCCCGACAAGATCTATCCGGGCCAGACGCTCAAGTTGCCAGCTGGCGCCTGAGCCGCTGCCGCCGCCTCTCTTCGTTAATCCGACAGGAGTCTTCTACCGATGAAGAATCGCACGATGTCCTCGTTTTCGCCCCTCATGCTCGCACTGGTCGGCGCGTTGGCGCTGGCCGGCTGCAAGAAGCAGGAGCAGCAGCAGACCGTGTCGCCCGATCCCACGTCGTCCGCGCCGACCGAGCAGATGCCGGGTCCCGCGGCTGCGCCGGCAGAACAACCCGCGCCCGCTGCTGCTGGCGCCAATGCAGTGAACGTTGCCGCAGTTGCCGTCGGCAACACTGCCGCGGCCGACAAGTCGGTGGCGCCGCTGACCACGCTCGCCAGCAAGGACAAGATCATCGTGTCGGTGAAGACCGAGGGCTCGGCGACCAATGCCAACGTCGGCGCCAAGCTGGTGTTCCAGGACGGCCAGACCGCCGGCGAGCGCACCGAGACGCTCAACACCAGCGGTGCCGAGACCACCAACTTCGAGTTCACCAATCCCAAGGGCTGGCCGGCTGGCCAGTACAAGGCCGAGGTCACCGTGAACGGCCAGGCGGCGGGCACGCCGCAGACGTTCGAGGTGAAGTGATCCAGGGCTGAGCCCGGGTCACGGGTCGCACGCGCCGCCTCTCTCCCGGCGCGTGCGACACGCTGGCGCAGCCGCGAGGCTGCGCCTTTTTTATGCGGCTTGATGACGCGTAACGTCCGTTGCCGTAGATCGTGCGCCTTGTGGGAGGGACTTCAGTCCCGACGCGGACCGTCGATGGCGGCGTTGTCAGGCTTGCACACAGATCCCTTGTTCGTTTCGATCCACGCCCCGTCGTAGGGCGCCATTGCCTATCGCATTGACGACGGCATGCGGGACGTGCAGGTCACTTCGCTCACTCGGGCGACAGGCATCCTCCTGCAATCGCGAGGGCATGAACCCCGCATACGGATTGCACCACCCCCGCGCTTTGCCCGCAGCCCGCAGACACGCGACAATGGACGGCCGATGTCCGGCGGTTGGCGGCATCGCGAAACCCATAAGAAAACATACGCCGCCGTACTGTCGGTGCTGCCTATTTCCCCCTGCCAGAGGTCATCCGTCGCGTCATGTCGAATACGCCCAAGATCCTGTACACGCTCACCGATGAAGCCCCGTACCTGGCGACGCAGTCGCTGCTGCCGATCGTCTCCGCGTTCGCCGGCACCGCCGGCATCGCCGTGGAGACCCGCGACATTTCGCTGGCCGGCCGCCTGATTTCGCAGTTCCCCGAATACCTGCGCGAGGACCAGCGCATCGCCGACGACCTTGCCGAGCTCGGACAGCTGGCGACCACGCCGGAAGCCAACATCATCAAGCTGCCCAACATCAGCGCCTCGGTGCCGCAGCTCAAGGCCGCGATCAAGGAACTGCAGCAGCAGGGTTATGCGCTGCCGGACTACGTGGACGAGCCGAAGGACGAGAAAGAGAAAGAAGCCAAGGCGCGCTACGACAAGGTCAAGGGCAGTGCGGTCAATCCGGTGCTGCGCGAGGGCAATTCCGATCGCCGCGCGCCGGCCTCGGTCAAAAACTATGCACGCAAGCACCCGCACCGCATGGGCGCATGGAGCGCCGAGTCCAAGTCGCACGTGGCGCACATGGACGCCGGCGATTTCTACGGCAGCGAGCGTTCGGCGCTGATCGAACAGGCCGGCAGCGTCAAGATCGAACTGGTCGGCAAGGACGGCACGGTGACCGTGCTGAAGGAAAAGACTGCGGTGCAGGCCGGCGAGCTGATCGACGCGGCGGTGATGAGCAAGCGCGCGCTGGCCGCCTTCGTGCAGGCGCAGATCGCCGATGCCCAGCAGCAGGGCGTGCTGTTCTCGCTGCACCTGAAGGCGACGATGATGAAGGTCTCCGACCCGATCATGTTCGGCGTGGTGGTCGAAGCGTTTTACCGCGACGTGCTGGACAAGCACGCCGCCACGCTCAAGCAGGTGGGCTTCGACGCCAACAACGGCATCGGCGACCTGTACGCGCGCATCGCCAGCCTGCCCGAAGCGCAGCGCACTGCGATCGAGGCCGACCTGCAGGCGCTGTACGCGCAGCGTCCGGGCCTGGCGATGGTCAACTCCGACAAGGGCATCACCAACCTGCACGTGCCCAGCGACGTGATCGTCGATGCGTCGATGCCGGCGATGATCCGCGACTCCGGCAAGATGTGGAACGCCGAAGGCAAGCTGCAGGACACCAAGGCGGTGATCCCGGACCGCTGCTACGCCGGCGTGTACCAGGCGGTGATCGAGGACTGCAAGCTGCACGGCGCGTTCGACCCGGCGACCATGGGCAGCGTGCCCAACGTCGGCCTGATGGCGCAGAAGGCCGAGGAATACGGTTCGCACGACAAGACCTTCCAGATCCCGGTCGACGGCACTGTGCGTGTCACCGACGCCGGCGGCACGGTGCTGCTGGAGCATGCGGTGGAAGCCGGCGACATCTGGCGCATGTGCCAGACCAAGGACGCGCCGATCCAGGACTGGGTCAAGCTGGCGGTCGAGCGTGCGCGCCTGAGCAGCACCCCGGCGGTGTTCTGGCTGGATCCGCAGCGCGCCCACGATGCGCTGATGATCCAGAAGGTGGAGCGCTACCTGCAGGACCACGATCTCAACGGCCTGGACATCCGCATCCTGCCGCCGGTGGAAGCCACCGCGTTCTCGCTTCAGCGCATCCGCAAGGGCGAGGACACCATCTCGGTCACCGGCAACGTGCTGCGCGACTACCTCACCGACCTGTTCCCGATCATGGAGTTGGGCACCAGCGCCAAGATGCTGTCGATCGTGCCGCTGATGGCCGGTGGCGGCCTGTTCGAGACCGGTGCCGGCGGTTCGGCACCCAAGCACGTGCAGCAGTTCGTCGAAGAGAACTACCTGCGCTGGGATTCGCTGGGCGAGTTCCTGGCCCTGGCCGCGTCGCTGGAACACCTGGGTCAGCGCCACCACAACGCCGCCATCGGCGTGCTGGCGCGCACCCTGGATCAGGCCAACGGCCAGTTCCTGGACAACGACAAGTCGCCCTCGCGCAAGGTCGGCGGGCTGGACAACCGCGGCAGCCACTTCTACCTGGCCCTGTACTGGGCGCAGGCGCTGGCCGCGCAGGACGAGGACGCCACGCTGAAGGCGCGCTTCGCCCCGCTGGCCAAGCAGCTGACCGAGCAGGAAGCGACCATCGTCGCCGAGCTCAACGGCGTGCAGGGCCAACCGGTCGACATCCAGGGCTACTACCGCCCGAACCTGGACCTGGTCAGCAAGGCGATGCGGCCGAGCAAGACCCTCAACGACGCCCTGGCGACGTTGAACGCCTGATCGCCCGAACTGGATGTGACGCAAGGGCCGCCCCTCGGGGCGGCCCTTTGCATTTCCGGCGCAGGAAGCGTCCCGTAGGAGCGGCTTCAGCCGCGACAGGGCGTTCCCGGTAAGGCCGGTCGCGGCCGAAGCCGCTCCTACGGCCGACCTGCGTCCGGCTCGATCCTGGCGAAGCAGGCCGCTGGATGCGCCCACGAGGCGGAGCGTGGCAGGGTGCCCCACGCCCGCGTGCCGCCGCCACCTGGGTACACTGCAGGCATGCCCTCCACGCCGCTGCCGCTGCCGTCCGAACGCCGTGCCCTGGTCATCGGCCGCATCGTCTTCGAGGCGTTCGAGGACTACCACGCGCGCTTCGCGCAGATCTCTTCGCGTGCGCGCCAGCGCTTCGAGGCGCGCGACTGGAGCGCGGCGCGCGAGGATGCGATCGAACGCATCGCCCTGTACGACCAGTGCATTGCCGAGTGCATGCTGCGCCTGCGCGCCGTGCTCCTAGGCCAGGCGCACGACCGCGCGCTGTGGATCCGCGCACGCGACCATTACGCCGAGCTGATCGCCGCGCTGATCGACCAGGAGCTGTACAAGACCTTCTACAACACCCTGACCCGGCGCTTCTTCCGCACCCAGGGCGTGGACGCGCAGATCGAGTTCGTGGCGCTGGACATCGAACCCACCGACGCCATCACCCACCCGGTGGCACGGCACAACTACGTGGTGTCCGAGGCGCGGCCGGTGGACGCGTTCGTGCGCGTGCTCGGCGACTACCGCTTCGACGTGCCGTATGCGCACCGCACGCGCTGCGCGGCGGCCATCGCGGTGCGGCTGCAGGACGACCTCGCCCACTGGGGCGAGAACCCGGTGCGCGGCATCGAACTGCTGGAGACGGTGTTCTATCGCGAGCGCCGTGCCTACCTGATCGGCCGCGTGTTCGGCGAACACCGTTTCTCGCCGTGCGTGATCGCCCTGGTCAACGACGAAAAGGGCCTGCGCGCCGAAGCGGTGCTGACCAAGCGCAACGACGTGGCGCAGCTGTTCGGCATCTCGCGCAGCTATTTCCAGGCCGACCTGTCCACTGTCGGCGACGCAGTGGTGTTCCTGCGCAGCTTGCTGCCGCACAAGCCGATCGACGAGCTGTACACCATGCTCGGCCGCGCCAAGCAGGGCAAGACCGAGCGCTTCCGCACCTTCTTCCGCCACTTCCAGGCGCATCCCAACGAACAGCTGGTGCATGCCGAGGGTACGCCGGGCATGGTCATGGCGGTGTTCACTCTGCCCAGCTACCCGCTGGTGTTCAAGCTGATCCGCGACCGCTTCGCCTATCCGAAGACGATGAGCCGCGAGGAAGTGGAGGAGAAGTACGCGCTGGTGTTCAACCTCGATCGCGTCGGCCGCCTGCTCGATGCCCAGCCGTACCGCTCGCTGCGCTTCCCGCGTGCACGCTTCGCGCCGGCGCTGCTGAAAGAGTTGATGGAGGGCTGCGCGCGCAGCCTGCGCGAGGATGGCGACGACCTGATCGTCGAGTTGTGCTACGTGCAGCGACGCCTGCGCCCGTTGAACCTGTACCTGCGCGAGCAGGGCGCCGAGGCCGCGCGCGAGGCCGCACTGGACTACGCACAGGCGATCAAGGACATGGCCCGCAACAACATCTTCCCCGGCGACATGCTGCTGAAGAACTTCGGCGTATCGCGGCAGGGCCGCGCGGTGTTCTACGACTACGACGAACTGTGCCTGGTCACCGACTGCAACTTCCGCGACTGGCCGCAGCCGCGCAACGAGGAAGAGGCGATGGCCGCCGAACCCTGGTTCCATGTCGCCCCGCGCGATGTGTTCCCGGAGCGTTTCGCGATGTTCATGGGCCTGCCTGCCGCTTCGCTGGAGGCGGTGCGCCACTCCCACGGCGAACTGTTCGATCCGCAGTGGTGGCGCGACCTGCAGGCGCGGCTGCGCGAGGACGACTATCCGGACGCGCCGCCTTACCCGGATGCGCTGCGCCTGGCCTGAGTTGCCGGCGGGCCGCCAGTGCGTTGTAATCGGCGCCTCATCTCAGGCAAAGGAATGCGCGATGCACCGTCGATCCCTCCGTTCGTGGTGGCGCTGGAGCGCTGTGTTGTCGCTGCTGCTGGCGTTTAATGCTGTCGCCGCAGACGGGGTCGGCCCCGGCGCGGTGCGCAAGCAGATCGAGAGCAGCATGCTGGTGAGCGGCACCATCGACATCGAGCCCAGCGGCACGGTGTCGGCGCTGGCGCTGGACCAGCAGGAGCGCCTGCCCGAGGGCGTGGTTGGCTTCGTCCGCAACAGCGTGATGCAGTGGAAGTTCGAGCCGGGCATGCGCGATGGCAAGCCGGTGCCGGCGCGCGCGCCGATGACCCTGCGACTGGTCGCCAAACGCCTGCAAGGCGACGACTATCAGATCGAGATCCGCAGTGCCGACTTCACCCGCTACGATCCGAACGATCACAGTGTGGTGACCGCGATTCAGATGAAGCCGCCGGCCTATCCGCAAGCGGCCTACAGCGTCGGTGCCGCGGGCTCGGCGTATCTGGTGCTCAAGGTGGGCCGCGATGGCCGCGTGGCCGATGCCGTTGTCGAGCAGGTCAATCTGCGCGTGGTGGCGTCCGAGCAGCAGATGCAGCAACTGCGCGAGGTGCTGGGCAAGAGCGCGCTCGGCGCGGCGCGCAAGTGGACCTTCCGCCCGCCGAGCGAAGGCAAGCACGTGGATGCGCCGTACTGGAACGTGCGCGTGCCAGTCGATTACGCGCTGCTCGACCAGACCCGCCAGGGTGCGCCGTCGGCTTACGGCCGCTGGATGAGCTACGTGCCTGGCCCGCGCCAGCGCGCGCCGTGGAGTGCCGAGGAGGATGCTGCCGGTTTCTCGCCGGACCTGCTGCCGGCCGGTGGCGTGTACATGGCCGGCAACGGCGGCCCGCGCCTGCTGACGCCGCTGCAGGGTGGTTGATCGGCGACGGTGTTCGCCCGGTCTTACAGGCCGGGCTGCCCCGCGTAGACCACCCACCGACGTTAGCGCGCCGCGCGGCGGTCGCCGTCGCGGCGTCGCGTCGAGACGACCAGCACCGCCAGCAATAGCGCGGCCAGCAGCAGCGATGCACCGACCGTACCCAGGTCCAGGCCACCCTTGCCGGCCGGCTTGCTGAGCAGGTCGCCGAGGGTCGCGCCGAACGGGCGGGTCAGCACGAACGCCGCCCAGAACAGCGCCGTGCGCGAGATGCGTGTGAAGGCATAAGCCAGCGCGATCGCCGCCAGCAGCGCCGCGATCAGCAGCGCGCCGCCGGCGAAGCCCAGCCCCGAGCTGTCGGCCAGGTAATCGCCCAGCGCGGTGCCCAGGGTGTTGGAGACCAGGATCGCCAGCCAGTAGAAGACCTCGGCGCGGCCACTGCCGATGCGCTCGACCGACAGGCTGCGTTCGCACAGCCACCACGTCGCCAGTACCACGACCAGCAGGCTCACCAGCAGCAGCGCGCCCTGCGCGTAGCCCAGGCCCAGGCTGCGGTCCATGTAGTCCGACAGCGTGGTGCCGGCGGTGCTGGTGGTCAGGATCACCCACCAGTACCGCCACGGCTGGAACCGCCGCGCGCGCAGCTGCGCCCACAGCGAGACCAGGAAGACCGCCAGCAGCAGCACGCTGCTCAGCGCATAGCCGACATCCAGGGTCATCGACAGCAGGTCGCCGCCGGTCTCGCCGAGGGTGGTGGCGCAGATCTTCATCACCCAGAAGCCGAGAGTGACCGGGGCGACCTTGCTGACGGCGGTCGTGGCAGTGGTGTGCATGGCGGCGGACGCGGCGGGGCGAATGCCGCCCATCTCACCCGCGCCCACGTCGAAAGACCGTCGGACCCTGTATCGGCACGTCACCGGGCATGACCGATGGCCACAAACGCGAACGCCCCGCCGAAGCGGGGCGTTGCGGTCGAACCGGCGCTGGACTCAGCGCTTCATCGAACCGAAGAACTCGTCGTTGGACTTGGTGTTCTTCATCTTGTCCAGCAGGAATTCCATCGCCGCGATCTCGTCCATCGGATGCAGCAGCTTGCGCAGGATCCAGATCTTCTGCAGCAGTTCCGGCTCGATCAGCAGGTCTTCGCGACGGGTGCCGGAGCGGTTGATGTCGATGGCCGGGTACACGCGCTTCTCGGCGATACGGCGGTTCAGGTGCACTTCGCTGTTGCCGGTGCCCTTGAACTCTTCGTAGATCACCTCGTCCATCTTGCTGCCGGTCTCGACCAGCGCGGTGGCGATGATGGTCAGCGAGCCGCCTTCCTCGACGTTGCGCGCCGCGCCGAAGAAGCGCTTCGGGCGGTGCAGGGCGTTGGCGTCAACGCCGCCGCTGAGCACCTTGCCGGAGGACGGCACCACGTTGTTGTAGGCGCGGGCCAGGCGGGTGATCGAGTCGAGCAGGATCACCACGTCCTTCTTGTGTTCGACCAGGCGCTTGGCGCGTTCGATCACCATTTCGGCGACCTGCACGTGGCGCGCGGCCGGCTCGTCGAAGGTCGAGGAGATGACCTCGCCGCGCACGGTGCGCTGCATTTCGGTCACTTCTTCCGGGCGCTCGTCGATCAGCAGCACGATCAGGTGCACGTCCGGGTGGTTGGTGGTGATCGCCGTGGCCACCTGCTGCATCAGCATGGTCTTGCCGGCCTTGGGCGGCGACACGATCAGCGCGCGCTGACCCTTGCCCTGCGGCGCCATCAGATCGAGGATGCGGCCGGAGATGTCTTCCGAGGAACCGTTGCCGCGCTCCAGGGTGAAGCGCTTGCGCGGGAACAGCGCGGTCAGGTTCTCGAACAGGACCTTGTTCTTGCTCGCTTCCAGCGGCTCGCCGTTGATGGTGTCGACGATCGACAGCGCGAAGTAGCGCTCGCCGTCCTTCGGGAAGCGGATGCGGCCGGACAGGTGGTCGCCGGTACGCAGGTTGAAGCGGCGGATCTGGCTGGGCGAGATGTAGGTGTCGTCCGGACCGGCCAGGTAGCTGGCCTCGGCCGCACGCAGGAAGCCGAAGCCGTCCGGCAGGATTTCCAGCACGCCGTCGGCGGCGACGCCTTCGCCGTGGCGGGTCAGCACCTTCAGCAGGGCGAAGATCACGTCCTGCTTGCGCGCGCGGGCCACGCCGTCCTGGATGTTGAGCTGCTCGGCGATGTCCAGCAGCTTCTGCGCCGGCATCTTCTTCAGATCGCTCAGCGAGTAGATCGGGAAGCCTTCCGGCACGCTGGCGTGCGGGCGCGGCACGAACGGCTCGTTGCCGCCGTTGTCGCTGGGCAGGCCGTTGTCCTGGAAGCGGTCGCCGCCGCGCTGGTTGCGGTCGCGGTCGCGGCGATTGCGGAAGCGATCGCGGCGGTTGCCCTGCTGGTTGTTCTGGTTGTTCTGGTTCTGATTGTTGAAGCGGTTGTTGTTGCCGCCGTCGCGCGGCTCACGGCCTTCGCGCGGCTCGCCGCCTTCGGACGCCTGGCCGCCGCCCTGATGGGCCGGCGCGTCGCCGCCGCCGTGGTTCTGGCCGCCGCTGGCGGCCGGGGCTGGGGCCGACTCCGGGGCCGCGGCGCGCGGCGCCTCGGTCTGGACGGGCGCAGGCGCGGGCGCGGGATTCAGCGGCAGGGTCGGCTGTGCCGGCGCGCCGTGCTCGGCGGCGCCTTCTGCGCCGCTCGCGGCCTTGCTGACGCGCGGCTTGCGCACGCGCTTCTCGGCGGGGGCGTCGGCGCTCCCGGGTTCGGACATGGTGTGATCGGACAAGTGGTGTTCCTCGCTAAGAGTGCGAGCGCCCAGCGTGGGGGCATACGGGGTTGGGAGGAGGTCTGGGAGAGAATCTTCCAGAGGGGGTGCGGTGTGCGAATGCCACCGGATGCATCGACACTATCACCGCCACGCAGGCACGGCAAGCAGGCGTTTGCGGGCGATTCAGCCGCCGGCGATGCAGCGCCGGCGGGACTGCCGCGGCGCCGCTCCGGTTGCGGAGCGGTGCCGGCAGCGGGCGTCAGGCGGCGCTGCTGCCCAGGGTCTTGTCGATCATCTGGGTCAGCTGGCCCTTGCCGACTGCGCCGATCTGGGTGGCCTGGATCTGGCCGTTCTTGAACAGCAGCAGCATCGGGATCGAGCGGACGTGGTACTTGATCGCGGTGGCGCGGTTCTCGTCCACGTTGACCTTGGCGACCTTGAGGCGGCCGTCGTAGGCGTCGGCGAGGTCATCCAGCACCGGCGCGATCATCTTGCACGGGCCGCACCACTCGGCCCAGAAGTCCACCAGGACCGGCTCGTCGGACTGCAGCACCGTGGCATCGAAATCGGCGTCGCCGACGTAAAGGACCTTGTCGCTCACTTTGGGGGTTCTCCTGGGCCAATGCGACTGGCCGGACCGGGTGGCCGCCGCATTGCGGTAAACTGGGGCATTGCGCGGCGATCTCAAGGGATTCCCCCTGTCGCGCGACCCGGCATGGAAGACGCCAGTGTGCGACGCTGCCGGGACCGATGCAAGCCGCGACCTTACGCTTCGGGCGGGGTGGCCTCACGAAGATGGAATGATGAGCGACAAACCGCTGACCGATGTGACTTTTTCCGCGTTCGACCTGCATCCTGCGCTGCTCGCAGGCCTCGAAAGCGCCGGCTTCACCCGCTGCACCCCGATCCAGGCGCTGACCCTGCCGGTGGCCCTTCCGGGCCGCGACGTGGCCGGCCAGGCCCAGACCGGCACCGGCAAGACCCTGGCGTTCCTGGTGGCGGTGATGAACCGCCTGCTCAGCCGTCCGGCGCTGGCCGACCGCAAGCCGGAGGATCCGCGCGCGCTGATCCTGGCCCCGACCCGCGAACTGGCGATCCAGATCCACAAGGACGCGGTCAAGTTCGGCTCCGAACTGGGCCTGCGCTTCGCCCTGGTCTACGGCGGCGTGGACTACGACAAGCAGCGCGAACTGTTGCAGCAGGGCGTGGACGTGATCATCGCCACCCCCGGCCGGCTGATCGACTACGTCAAGCAGCACAAGGTGGTGTCGCTGCACGCCTGCGAGATTTGCGTGCTCGACGAAGCCGACCGCATGTTCGACCTGGGCTTCATCAAGGACATCCGCTTCCTGCTGCGGCGCATGCCCGAGCGCGGCACCCGCCAGACCCTGCTGTTCTCGGCCACCCTCAGCCACCGCGTGCTGGAGCTGGCCTACGAGCACATGAACGAGCCGGAAAAGCTCGTGGTCGAGACCGAGAGCATCACCGCCGCGCGCGTGCGCCAGCGCATCTACTTCCCCTCCGACGAGGAGAAGCTGACCCTGCTGCTGGGCCTGCTCTCGCGCAGCGAGGGCGCGCGGACCATGGTGTTCGTCAACACCAAGGCCTTCGTCGAGCGCGTGGCGCGTTCGCTGGAGCGCAACGGCTACCGGGTCGGCGTGCTGTCCGGCGACGTGCCGCAGAAGAAGCGCGAGACCCTGCTCAACCGCTTCCAGAAGGGCCAGCTGGAGATCCTGGTGGCCACCGACGTGGCCGCGCGCGGCCTGCACATCGACGGGGTCAAGTACGTCTACAACTACGACCTGCCGTTCGACGCCGAGGACTACGTGCACCGCATCGGCCGCACCGCGCGGCTGGGCGAGGAGGGCGACGCGATCAGCTTCGCCTGCGAGCGCTACGCGATGAGCCTGCCGGACATCGAGGCCTACATCGAACAGAAGATCCCGGTCGAGCCGGTCACCGCCGAGCTGCTGGTGGCGCTGCCGCGCACCCCGCGCGCGCCGGTGGAGGGCGAGGCCGCCGAGGCCGAGGGTGACGAGAGCATCGGCGAGATCTTCCGCGAGGCCCGCGCACAGCGCGAGGCCGACGAGCAGCGTCGCGGCGGCGGTCGCGGCAAGCCCGGCGGCGGTCGCAGCGGCCCGGGCGGCCGTGGCGAGTCGCGCAGCGCCGACGGCAAGCCGCGGCGTCCGCGCACGCCGCGTCCGGCCGATGCCACCGCCGCTGCGGCCGACGGCACTGCGCCGGCCGTAGCGGCGCCGGCGCCTGCTCCCAAGCCGCCGCGTGCTGCGCCGGCCGAGGGCGCAGCGCCCGCGGTCGAGGGCGAGCGTCCGCCGCGCAAGCGCCGTCGCCGTCGCGGCGGGCGCCCGCTGGAAGGTGCCGAGGGTGCACCGGCCGGCAACGGCAGCGCCGCGCCGGCGACCGCGGCCCCGGCCAAGCCGGTGCAGGTCGTGGCCACCCCGGTCAAGGCTGCGCGCCAGGCCGAGCGTGGTGCGGCGGCGAAGAACGATTCGTTCCTGACCCGCCTGGGCCGCAAGCTGCGCTCGCTGGTGTCCAGCTCCTGAGCCGGACCGGCCGTCCGCCGCGCGCGACGCGCGCGGTGGACGAACACCCCAGCCGCTCCGGCATAATCGCCGGATGAGCGTTCTGCGGTTCGACAATGTCAGCAAACAGTACGCCGGCGGCCACGCGGCGCTGGTGGACGTCAGCTTCGAGGTCGAGGAGGGCGAGATGCTGTTCGTCACCGGCCATTCCGGTGCCGGCAAGAGCACCCTGCTCAAGCTGATCCACCTGAGCGAGCGGCCCTCGCGCGGCGCCGTGCTGTTCGGCGAGCGCAACCTGCTGAAGGTGCGCGGCCGCCGCGTGCCGCTGCACCGGCGTGAGGTCGGCGCGGTCTACCAGGACCACCGTCTGCTCACCGACCGCAGCATCGCCGAGAACGTCGCGCTGCCGCTGATCCTGCGCGGCACCCGTCGCGCCGAGATCGGCAAGCGCGTGCGCTCGGTCCTCGAGCGCATGGGCCTGGGCCACCGCGAGAAGGCGCTGCCCTCGCAGCTGTCGGCCGGCGAGCAGCAGCGCGTCGGCATCGCCCGGGCGATGGTCGGCGAACCGCGGCTGCTGGTCGCCGACGAACCCACCGGCAATCTCGACCCGACCCTGGCCGCGGAAATCATGCAGTTGTTCGCCGAACTGCCGGCCCGCGGCACCAGCGTGCTGGTGGTCAGCCACGACCTGGCCCTGCTCAAGCAGATGCGCAAGCGCGTGCTGATCCTGGACCACGGCCGCCTGATCGACGACATCTCGCCGCAGGACCTGGCCGAATGAGCGCGCGCAACGCCGGCGCCGCGGCGCCCTCGCGGCTGGGCGTGTGGTGGGATCACCACCTGCACAGCATCGTCTACAGCCTCGGCCGCGCCATGCGCAAGCCGTGGGCGACGCTGCTGACCATGGCGGTGATGGCGCTGGCGCTGACCCTGCCGCTGGGTCTGTCGATCGCCCTGGACAACCTCAAGCAGTTCGCCGGCAGCGTGCAGCAGTCGCGCGACATCAACGTGTTCCTGAAGACCGACGTCGACGCCGCCGCGGCGCAGGCGCTGGCGCAGACCCTGCGCGGCCGTGGCGACGTGGCCGCGGTGACGCTGCGTACCCCCGCCGAGGGCATGGCCGAACTGCGCGACAGCGCCGGCCTGGGCGAAGCGCTGGACGCGCTGCAGGACAACCCGCTGCCGACGCTGCTGATCGTCACCCCGGCCGCGGCCGACGACACCCCGCTGGCGACGGCGCTGACCGCGCTGCCGCAGGCCGACCTGGTTCAGCACGACGCGCTGTGGCGCAAGCGCCTGGACGGCTGGCTGCATTTCGGCGAACGCCTGGTGCAGGTGCTGTCGCTGCTGCTCGGCGCCGGTGCAGTGCTGGTGGTCGGCAACACCGTGCGCCTGGACATCCAGTCGCGGCGCGAGGAGATCGGCGTGCTGCAGTTGCTCGGCGCCAGCGACGGCTTCATCCGTCGTCCGTTCCTGTACCTGGGCGCCTGGTACGGTTTCGGCGCCGGGGTGCTGGCGCTGGGCCTGCTCGCCGCCTCCGGCATGGCCCTGGGCCAGCCGCTGGCGGCGCTGGCCGACAGCTACGGCAGCCACTTCGTGCTGCACGGGCTGGACGCGCTGCACGCCGGCTTCGTGCTGCTGGGTACCCTGCTGCTGGGTTGGCTCGGCGCCTGGCTGGTGACCGGCCACTTTCTGCGCCAGACGCGGCCCACCGACACCTGAGGCGCACATGGCCGGGCATGAGCTCAAGCATCTGATCAGCGCCGCCCCCCGGGTGATGGTGGTCGATGGCTCGAAGCTGGTGCGCAAGCTGATCGCCGACGTGCTGCATCGCGAACTGCCCGACGTGACCGTGGTCGGCTGCGCCAGCATCGCCGAGGCGCGCGCGGCGCTGGAGGCCGGCCCGGTCGACCTGGTCACCACCTCGCTGGGGCTGCCCGACGGCGACGGCCTGACCCTGGCCCGCAGCGTGCGCGAAGCCGCCGGCCAGGCCTATGTGCCGGTGATCGTGGTCTCCGGCGACGCCCAGCAGCACCTGGTCGAGCGCCGTTTCACCGAGTACGTCACCGACTACTTCGACAAGGCGCTCGGCCACGAGGCGTTGGCCACCTTCATCCGCGGCTACGTGCAGCCGCAGCCGGTGGCCGGCGCCACCGTGCTCTATGTCGAGGACAGCCGGGTGGTGGCCGAGGCGACCAAGCGCATGCTCGAGCGCCAGCAACTGCACGTGGTGCACGTGCTCAGCGCCGAGGACGCATTCGCGCTGCTCACCGCCGAGTCGCTGGGTCGCACCACCCGCCGCATCGACCTGGTGCTGACCGACGTCACCTTGAAGGGCGAGCTCAACGGTCGGGATGTGGTCCAGCGCATCCGCGTCGACTTCGCCTACGGCAAGCGGCGCATGCCGGTGCTGGTGATGACCGGCGACAGCAACCCGCATACCCAGTCCGAGCTGCTGCGCGCCGGTGCCAACGACCTGGTGCAGAAGCCGATCGAAGAGCGCCTGCTGGTCACCAAGGTGCTGTTCCAGTTGCGCCTGGCCCGGCTCGACGAGATCGCCGTGAGCTTTTGACCCCGATGTTCCGAACCTGGAAACGATGAGCAACAACGAAGACGAAAGCCGGATCCAGCTGGAGCCGTCATGGAAGGCGCAGGTCGGCGACTGGTTGCTGCGCCCGGAGATGCGCGAACTGGCCACGTTCCTGCGCCAGCGCAAGGCCGCCGGCGCGCGGGTGTTCCCGCCGGGGCGGCAGATCTTCGCCGCCTTCGACGCCACCCCGTTCGAAAAGGTGGAGGTGGTGATCCTCGGCCAGGACCCCTACCATGGCTACGGCCAGGCGCACGGGCTGTGCTTCTCGGTGCTGCCAGGGGTGCCGGTGCCGCCGTCGCTGCTGAACATCTATAAAGAGATCGAGGACGACCTGGGCATCCGCCGGCCGGACCACGGCTGCCTGCTGCCGTGGGCGCAGCGCGGCGTGCTGCTGCTCAACGCGGTGCTGACGGTAGAGGAGGGCCGCGCCGGCGCCCATCAGGGCAAGGGTTGGGAGGGCTTCACCGACCACGTTGTCGAGACCCTCAACCGCGAGCGCGAGGGCCTGGTGTTCCTACTCTGGGGCAGCTATGCCCAGGCCAAGGGCAAGGTCATCGATACCCGCCGCCACCGCGTGCTGAAGGCCCCGCACCCCTCGCCGCTGTCGGCGCACCGCGGCTTCCTCGGCTGCAAGCATTTCTCCGCGGCCAACGAGTACTTGAAGCGCCGGGGCGCCGCCCCCATCGACTGGAGTCTGCCGCCGCGCGCGGAGCTGGAAGCGGCGTTGCGCGGCGCCTGAACCCCGGTTGGACAGGGCGCGGCGTCCACCGCATGTGGACGTCGTTTTCGCGAACTGGATGGTAGTTTGGTGGTCAGAAGATGGAAGCCGCGATGCTTCCGTATTGTTTCAGTGGCTTGTGCTGCAGTGTCATTCCTGATTCATATGTTGCATAAACAGAACACAGGAACTTTTTACTGTACCCAGCAGTCCAATTAGTAGACTGCTAAGATGAGCCCTATGAGCCAGACTCTTACTTCCAACGCTTTGGTTGCCAACAACCTCCCGATTCCCAGTCCGCTCGGTTCGCTGGATGCCTACATCGGCGCCGTGCATCAGATCCCGGTGCTGACGTCCGACGAGGAACGCGCACTGGCGGTGCGGTACCGCGACCAGGAAGACCTGGATGCGGCCCGCGAACTGGTCCATTCCCACCTGCGTTTCGTGGTCCACGTGGCTCGTGGCTACAACGGCTACGGTCTGCCGCTGGGCGACCTGATCCAGGAAGGCAACATCGGCCTGATGAAGGCGGTCAAGCGCTTCGACCCTGACATGGGCGTGCGCCTGGTCAGCTTCGCGGTGCACTGGATCCGCGCCGAGATGCACGAATACATCCTGAAGAACTGGCGCATCGTCAAGGTCGCCACGACCAAGGCGCAGCGCAAGCTGTTCTTCAACCTGCGCAAGTCCAAGACCCGCCTGGGCTGGATGAACGCGGCCGAGGTCACCGCCGTGGCCAAGGACCTGAACGTGTCCGAGCGCGAGGTGATGGAGATGGAGTCGCGCCTGTCCGGTCGCGACATCGGCTTCGATGCGCCGTCCGATGAGGACGATGACCACGCGCCGCCGTCGCCGGCCGCGTACCTGATGGCCAACGAGGAAGATCCTTCGCAGGCCTACGAGCGCGCCGACAGCGAGGATAACCAGCTGCAGCTGCTGCGCGAAGGCCTGGCGGAACTGGATGCGCGTTCGCGCGACATCATCAAGCGCCGCTGGCTGGATGCCGACAGCAAGATCACCCTGCAGGAGCTGGCCGACGAGTACGGCGTGTCGGCCGAGCGCATCCGCCAGATCGAGGCGAACGCGCTGAAGAAGATGAAGGCGCTGTTCGTCGCCTGAGTCGCCTGCGGCGATTGCTTGCAACGCGCGAAAGGGCCCGGCATCGCCGGGCCTTTTCTGTTTGTGCCTGGGCTGTCTCGGGGATCGGCGACTGCCGGCGCGCACGCGATCGGCTACGACTCCGGCGGCCGCGCCACCGGCAGGTGCCAGCCGTAGCGGATCGCCATGAAGCGCAGGCCGAAGCACAGCACCGCGCCCACTGCCAGGCCCCAGGGCTGCGGCAGGTGCAGCACCTGCGCTGCGGCGACCACGCCGCCGCCGAGCAGGGCCGCCACCGCGTACAGCTCGGCCTGCAGCACCACCGGCGTGCGCGCCACCAGCAGGTCGCGGACGATGCCGCCGCCGATGCCGCTGAGCATGCCCAGCAGGGTCGCGCTGAGCGGGCCCAGGCCGAACGCCAGCGCCTTGCTGGTGCCGTAGACCGCGAACAGCGCCAGGCCCATCGCATCGAAGATCTGCACCGGATTGCGCAGGCGCTCGACCGTGTGGTGGCGGTAGAAGGCCAGCAGCCCGGCCAGGCAGGCGACACCGAGATAGCGCACGTCGGCCAGCGCTGCCGGCGGGGTGGCGCCGATCAGCACGTCGCGGGCGATGCCGCCGGAGACCGCGGCCGCGCACGACAGCACCAGCACGCCGAACAGGTCCAGGCGATGGCGCACGCCGACGGTGGCGCCGCTGATCGCGAACACGAAGGTGCCCAGCAGGTCGAGCAGGAACAGGAAGGTCGCCAAGACGGGCACTGCGCTGCAGCAAAAAGGCCGGCTAGGATCGCAGCCCGGCCCTGCAGTGTCACCTGTCCTTGGGTGGCGCGGCCTGTGCCTGCGTTGCCTCGGCTGCGGGCGGGTCGCCGAGGATGATCCGCGCAGCACGCTGGTAGCTCCAGTACGCCCAGGCCCAGTTGAGCAGCACCACCACGCGGTTGCGGAAGCCGATCAGGAAGAACACGTGCGCGGCCAGCCAGAACCACCAGGCCAGCACGCCGGAGAGCTGCAGCCGGCCCAGGTGCACGATCGCGGCCATGCGCCCGATGGTGGCCAGGTTGCCGTAGTCGGCGTAGCGGAACGGCACGCTGGCGGTGTCGCCGCGCAGCCGCCGGCGCAGGGTGTCGGCGACGTGCCGGCCCATCTGCTTGGCGGCCGGCGCCACCCCGGGGACCGGGCGGCCGTCGGCCTGCTGCACCGCGGCCAGGTCGCCGGCGACGAACAGTTCCGGATGGCCCGGCACGCTCAGGTCCGGCTGCACCTGCACGCGGCCGCTGCGGTCCAGCGGCGTCTGCAGTGTCTTCGCCAGCGGCGAGGCGGCCACGCCGGCGGCCCAGACCACGGTGCGCGCCGGCACGAAGGTGCTGCCAAGGCGATAGCCGCTGGCGTCGATGTCGGCGACCGGCACGCCGGTCAGCACTTCCACGCCGAGCTTTTCCAACTGCTTCTGCGCCTTGGCCGAGAGGTGCTCGGGGAAGGAGGACAGCACCCGAGGGCCGGCCTCGATCAGCCGCACCCGCGCCTCGGCCGGGTCGATGCGGCGGAATTCGTGCTTCAGCGTGTGCCGCGCGATCTCGGCCAGGGTGCCGGCCAGTTCGACGCCGGTGGGGCCGCCGCCGACGATGGCGAAGCTGAGCCAGGCCGCGCGCGCGGCGGGGTCGGTTTCCGCTTCAGCGCGCTCGAATGCCAGCAGCAGGTGCCGGCGCAACTGCAGCGCGTCGTCCAGGGTCTTCAGGCCCGGCGCGTGCGCCGCCCAGTCGTCGTGGCCGAAATAGGCGTGGGTGGCGCCGGTGGCGACCAGCAGGTAGTCGTAGGCCAGCGTCTGGCCGTCGGCCAGGCGCACCTGCCGCGTCTGCTTGTCGATGTCGACGACCTCGCCCAGGCGCACTTCGACGTTGTCCTGGTGGCGCAGGATCTGCCGCAGCGGCGCGGCGATGTCCGGCGCCGACAGGCCGGCGGTGGCGACCTGGTACAGCAGCGGCTGGAACAGGTGGTGGTTGCGGCGGTCGATCAGGGTGATGCGCAGCGGCGTCCTGGCCAGGGCGCGGGTGGCCCACAAGCCGGCGAATCCGCCGCCGATCACGATCAGGTGCGGCACGCGTGTGTCGTCCATGCAGGACTCCAGGAGGGGGAGGGGAAAGGGGGCGTCCGGTGTCGGCGCGAAGGTCGTGGGCGCGCGTGGCGCACCGATCCACGGAAACGCGCGCGGCCAGTGGGGCGCTGCGCGATCGTCGAGGGCCGGACCTGCATGCTCGTATAGTAGCGCGATGCCAAGCGCGGTCAGCGACAGGGAGGACGCACGGTCATGCCAGCGACAGTGAAGCCGCGCGCGTCGGCGCCGCCACAGGCGCCACTGCCGTCGCGCTGGCGCAGCCTGCTGTTCAGGGCCAAGACCCGCGCGCTGCAACTGCGCCGCGCGCTGCACGATCTGCGCGACGGTCCGCGCCGGCATCGCCGCGACGCCGGCCTGGCGATCGCCGACGGCAGCTGTGCCGAATCGGTCACCGCGCTGTGGCCCGACAGCGAGGAGACCGCACCGCAGCTGGTGGCCGGCAAGATCCACAACCTGCGCCTGGCCGCGCGTGCGCTGCACGGCGTGGAGGTGCCGGCCGGGGCCACCTTCAGCTTCTGGCGCCAGCTCGGTCGTGCCACCCGCCGCCGCGGCTTCGTCGCCGGCCGCGAACTGCGCGAGGGCTGCCTGGTGCCGTCGATCGGTGGCGGCCTGTGCCAGGTGTCCAATGCGATCTACGACGCGGCGCTGCGGCAGGGCCTGGAGATCGTCGAGCGGCACCGCCACACCCAGGTGATTGCCGGTTCCCTGGCCGAGCGCGACCGCGACGCAGTGGTGTTCTGGAACTACGTGGACCTGCGCCTGCGCGCCGCCGCGCCGTGGCGGCTGGAGGTATGGCTGGATGGCGAGGCGCTGCACGTGCGCATCCGCGGCGGCGCTGCGACGCCGGCGGCATTGCCGTTGCCGCCGCTGCAGCGCCGCACCGCGCCCGCCGGCGTCGATGCCGCCAACGACTGCACCCGCTGCGGCCGCAGCGCCTGCCATCGGCATGTGGCGGCGGTGCCGGAGGGCTTGCACCGCACCTGGCTGGTCGACGAGGACTGGCCGGAATTCGCCGAAGACCGCCGGCGCCGGCAGCAGCCGGGCGATCGGGTGCTGGCATTGCCGCGGCACAGCGTCGTGGCAGTGTGCGCGGCGTTGTTGCGGCGCTGGTGGCTGTGGCGTGGGATGCCGTTGCCGCAGGCGCGCCAGCGCGCGCAGCGCATCCGCCTGCGGGCGCTGCGGCAGCGCCTGGGCGCGCGCGACGTCGACCTGGTGGTGCCGCAGAGCCTGTTGCCGGACCTGTGGCTGGCCGGCGAGCTGCAGGGTCGGCGCTGGGACGTGTGCATGACCGCCTTGCCGATGCACCTGCTGCAGGCGCGCCTGGACGTGGCCGCGCAGCGGCATCGGCACAGTCCCACCTTGCGCGATTTCCGCGCAGATCCGGCGCTGGTCGAGGCCGAGCGTGCGGCGCTGGCGCAGGCGCGGCACTGGATCACCCCGCACCGCGAATTGCTGGCGCTGGCCGGCAGCCGTGGCCTCGCGCTGCAATGGCAACGGCCGGCGCTCCCGGCGGTCGCGGCGAAGCAGGCGGTCATCACTGAGGACGCTGCGCCGCGGGTGCTGCTGGCGGCCTCGGCATTGGCACGCAAGGGCGCCTACGAACTGCGCGAGGCGATGCGTGATTTGCCGCTGGTGGTGCTGCTGCCGCCCGGTGCGCAGGAGACGCCGGACTTCTGGAACGGCATCGCGATACAGCGGGTCGCGTCGATGGCCGAAGGCGTGCACGCAGCCTCCCTGGTGCTGCTGCCGGCCTGGATCGAACAGCAGCCGCGTGGGCTGCTGCTGGCCATGGCGCTGGGCAAGCCGGTGATCGCCACCGCCGCCTGCGGCCTGTCTCCGGATGCTGGCGCGTGGCGCTGCGTGGAGGCCGGGGACAGCACGGCATTGCGCGCGCAAGTGGTCGACGCATTGGGGCTGGTGGACTGAGCGAAACGCATGGCGTCAGGGCCGCCGTCTGCTTTGCCACGGCGATCGGATGCGCGTTCGTCTGGAGCTTTAGAGCGGAACTGCTTGTCGACACGCGCCATTGCCGCGTAGGAGCGGCTTCAGCCGCGATGAGCCATTACCGGTAATGCCCGTCGCGGCTGAAGCCGCTCCTACGGAAGCGGATTGCGTAAAATCGGATCGCGCATTGGATTGCGTTGATCCGCGGCTTCATCCATGCGGGTGACGCGTGCCGGTGCTCTAGCGCTGTATTGCTGGGAATGCGCCGTCGCCTCAGTACAGATCCTGCGGATCCACATCCAGGGACCAGCGCACCCGCCGGGCCTGCGGCAGCGCGTGGATCGCCGGCACCGCTGCGTCCAGCACGGCATGCAGCGCGCGCCGCGTGTTCGCCGACAGCAGCAACTGGGTGCGCTGGAACCCGGCGCGGCGCGGCATCGGTGCCGGCATCGGGCCGAAGCGCTGCACCTCGTCCTGCACCGGCAGCAGCGCGCGCACGGCGGCGAGGAAGGCGTTGGCGTGTTCGACCTGCTTGGCCTCGGCGCGCAGCAGCGCCAGGTGCGCGAACGGGGGGAAGCCGGCGGCCTCGCGCTGCTCCAGTTCCGCCACGGCGAAGGCGTGGTAGCCGCCGTGCACCAGGGTCTGCAGCAGCGGATGCCCGGGGTGGTGGGTCTGCAGCCAGACCTCGCCCGGCCGTGCGGCGCGGCCGGCGCGGCCGGCGACCTGGATCAACTGCTGCGCCAGCTTCTCGCTGGCACGGAAATCGGCCGAGAACAGGCCTTCGTCGATGCCGACCACCACCACCCGGCTCAATTGCGGCAGGTCGTGGCCCTTGGCCAGGATCTGCGTGCCGACCAGGATGCCGGGCGCAGTGCCGAGCGTGGCCAACTGCGTCTCCAGCGCGTCGCGGCGTTGGGTGGTGCTGCGGTCGATGCGCAGCACCGGCACGCCCGGGAATGCCTGCACCAGGCGTTCCTCCAGGCGTTCGGTGCCGATGCCCTGCGGCTGCAGCGCCAGGCTGCCGCAATCCGGGCAGGCCAGCGGCGCCGGCTGGCGCGCGCCGCAGTGGTGGCATTGCAGGCGCCGGCCGCCGGCATGCACGGTCATCGGCGTGGCGTGCAGCGGGGTGCTGCAGCGCTGGCACGGCGCGGTCCAGCCGCAGTCGTGGCACAGCAGCACCGGCGCGTAGCCGCGGCGGTTCTTGAACACCAGCACCTGGCCGCCTTCGGCCAGTGCCGTGCCGATCCCGGCCAACACCTCCGGCGACAGCCCGTCCTGCAGCGGGCGCTTGCGCACGTCGAGCACGCGCACCGTCGGCGGCCTGGCGTCACCGGCGCGGCGGGTCAGGCGCAGATGCGCGTAGCGGCCGCCGGTGGCGTTGTGCAGGCTCTCCAGCGACGGCGTGGCGCTGCCCAGCAGCACCGGCACGTCCAGCGCCTTGCCGCGGACGAGGGCGAAATCGCGGGCGTGGTAGCGGATGCCGTCCTGCTGCTTGTAGCTGCCGTCGTGTTCCTCGTCGACCACGATCAATCCGGCCTGCGGCAGCGGCACGAACACCGCCGAGCGTGTGCCGACCACCACCTGCGCCTCGCCACGCCAGGCGGCGGCCCAGACCCGCGCGCGCTCGTTGTCGTTGAGCCCGGAATGCAACGCATGCACCGGCACGCCGAGGCGGGCACGGAAGCGCGCCAGGGTCTGCGGGGTCAGGCCGATCTCCGGCACCAGCACCAGCGCTTGGCGGCCGCGCGCCAGGCAGGCGGCGATCGCCTGCAGGTAGACCTCGGTCTTGCCGCTGCCGGTGACGCCATCGAGCAGGAACGGGGCGAAGCCGGCGGCGCCGACCACCGCGTCGATGGCCGCCTGCTGCTCGGCGTTGGGCACCGGCCCGGGCTGCGGCTGCGGCGCCGCGGCGCTGGCCGGCACGGCGATGCGTTCGGCGTGGCCGCGCTTGGCCAGCGCGCGGGCAGCGCTGCGCCAGTCGTCCATCGCCTGGTCCAGCCGGTCCTCGTCCACGGCGCCGTCGGCCAGCAGCGCGGCGAAGCGGTGCGGGCGGGTGCCGGCGCGGGCGCGGTGGCTGGCGCCGGCCTCGGTCAGGCGCCAGGCCCAGGCGTGGGTGTCGGGCAGCGGTTCGCCGCGGCGCAGCGGCACCGGCAGGGCGGTCGCCAGCACCTCGCCCAGCGGCGCGTGGCTGTAGCGCGCCAGCCAGCGCAGCGACTCGGCCAGTTCGCCGTGCAGCAGCGGCGCCGGGTCCAGCCACGCCAGTGCCGCGCGCAGGCCATCGGCGTCCTCGACCTGGCCGATCGCCGCGACCACCCCGCTCAGTTCGCGATTGCCGAACGGCACCTGCACCCGGCGGCCGACGTCGGCGTCGGCGACCGCGCCGCCGGGCGGCGGCAGGTAGTCGAACAACTGCGGCAAGGGGACGGGCAGGGCGACGCGGAGCGTGGCGACGGGGGAGGGCATCCACCTAGTCTAGGGCGTGTCACCGATCCCCGAGTACGCCGCGTTGGGTCTGGCAGGCGCGCTGCCGGCGTTGCGTGGCGCAGCGCCTGACTGGCCGTCAGGTCAAGCCGCGCAACGCCGGCAGCGCGCCTGCCAGACCCAACCCGAAGGGCCGCGGTTGCGCACGCCCGTGGCCGCGTCATCGCTCGGGCGGGGACGGACGTCCACTTCCTCGCTCTTCCTTGCCACAGGCACGCGCAACCGCGGCGCGGCATGCTCGGGGATTGGCGACACGCCCTAGCGGCCGTGGCAAGTGGCTTCCGGGCGCCAGGAGTTGCGCGCGATTGCTGCCCGCAAAGTGATAAACCGGTCGTAAATAGCCGCCGCGCTTGGAGAAACGAATTTATCCACATCTGCTGTGGATAAAGCTGTGCATGACGGGCATGCTCCACGCCGTGAAGACGGACTCACAAGCCTCTGCCACGAGTTGGACAAAAAAGCGCCAATCGCATTTATTCTTTTAAGAACAACAACTTGGCCGTGAAACACAGATGCAACATGGTTTCGCGGGGGCTTGACAAGACATGTCGCAGGCAATTCCAGGCGCTGTGCACAACCCGCCGTCGCGGTGGCCGCGGATGAGCCGATCGCGGCGCTTCTGTCAAGCGCGCGATGCGGCTGCCGCCTCGCTATCATCGCGCCGATGATGGAGTTCCGATGACCGCCACGTCCCCTTCCGACGGCGTGGCCGCACCGCCCGCCCTGGCCGCGTTCCTGCGCGGGATCGAACGCCGCGCCGCGGTCCTGGCCGACCTGCAGAGCGGCCGTCCCGAGCGTGGCCTGCCCGCCCTGGCGGCCGCGATGCGGGCCTTCCGCAGCCACGCCGCGTCGCTGCCGATGGCCGACTGGCCGCTGCGGTTCTGGAAGCTGCTCGGCGCGGTGCCGACACTGCGCCAGGCCGATGCCGCCGAGGGCACCTGGCCGGCGCCGCTGGCCCATCTGCGCAGCCTGCAGCCGGCCGACCGCTTGGCGCTGCTGCTGCGCATCGTCGCCGGGCTGGACGAGCCGCTCGCCGCACAGGTGCTGCAGCTGTCCACCGAGGATTACCAGCAGGCGCTGGCGCGGGCCTGCCCGCGCGATGCCGCAGGCCGCCCGGATGCGGCAGGCTGGCGCGCGCTGGCCGATGCGGCGCAGCAGTGCCTGCGCGACCTGCCGCCGGCGCGGTTGCAGGCCCTGGCGCAGCTGCGCGATGCGGCGATCGCCGGCAGCACGGCGCCCGCTGCCGCGGCGGCGCCCGCGTCGGCACCTGCTGCGGCCGCCGCGCGCCCGCGCCGCCGTGGTGCGCGCCCGGCCCTGCGCACGCGCCTGGCCGGGGCGGTGATCGCCGTCGTGGTCCTGGCCCTGGTCGGCACCGTGTTCTGGGACCGCCTGCCCTGGCACCGTTCCCGTGCCGCGGCCGCGGCCGGCGGCAGCGACGCGAGCCTGGCACTGGGCGATACCGGCCCGGTGCAGGTGGAAGTGCTGCCGCCGGAGTCGGACACCGCCAGCGCGCCGCCGCTGCCGGCCGAGCCGCCGGCGCCGCTGCCGGAGCCGGCGATCTACGACCTGGACTTCTATGCGTGGTACGCGGCGGGTGCGCCGCCGCCGCGGATCGAGCGCAGCGCCCCCAGCGCCGCCGATCTGGCCGAGGCGGCCGAAAACCCGCCGGTCGCTGCGGTCGTCCCGGCCGGCGCGCCCGCCGCGGCGGCGGCCACGCCACCGGCGCTGACCCCAGCGCAGTTGCGCGCACGCCAGGCCGCCTGGGACGCGCTGCCGGCGGCGGCGCAGGCGCGGTTGCGCCAGGTCGCCACGGCCTTCGCCGGCCTGCCGATCGAGCAGCAGCACAGCCTGCACGCGCAGTTCGCCGAGATGGACGCACTGGAGCGCCACGGCTGGTTGCTCGGCCCGGAACTGGGCGCCGAGTTCTGGGCGCTGCAGCCGCTGCTGGGCTATGTGCCCGAGGCGCAGCGGCAAGCGCTGCTGGGCCTGCTGCGCAGCCTGCCGCCGGACCAGCGCGAGCATCTTGCGCTGCTGTCGCAACGCACTCCGCCGCAGGACCGCGCTGCCTTGCGCCGCGACCTGCTGGCGCAGAGTACCGACAGCCGTGGCGCCTGGCTGAAGCAGCGCGCCGCGCGCTGAGCCGCGCGCGGCAACGCAGTCATCCGCCGCAGCAGGTAGAATGCGCGGCCTCCGCCACCCGGTGTCCGGCGCTGTCTGCGCGGCCGCAGTCGGCGGGATCGCCAGAGTCTTGCAATGTTTTCGTCTTCCACCCCGGCCCCGGTCCGGGGCCGCGAACTGCGCACCACCGCGCAGCTCGCCCTGCCGCTGGTCCTGGGGCACGTCTCCACCGGCTTGATCAGCTTCATCGACAACGTGATCGCCGGCCACCACGGCACCCGCACGCTGGCCTCGGTGACGGTCGGCACCGCGCTGCTGTGGCTGCCGATGATGATCCCGATCGGCACCCTGATCGCCCTGACCGCGTCGGTGTCGCAGCTCGACGGCGGCAAGCGCCAGGCGCAGATCGGGCCGCTGTTCCGCCAGGCGCTGTGGCTGTCGCTGGGCCTGGGCCTGCTGATGTTCGCGTTCCTGAGCGTGATGCCGATGGCGCTGCCGCAACTGGGCATCGCCCCGGAGATCGTGCCCGGCGCGCGCGACTTCCTGCATGCGATCCGCTGGGGCGTGCCGGCGCTGGTCCTGTATTTCTGCATGCGCTACCTCAGCGAAGGCATGCACTGGACCCTGCCGACCATGCTGCTCGGCTTCGGCGGCCTGCTGTTGCTGGCCCCGCTCGGCTATGCGCTGACCTTCGGCCTGTGGGGCCTGCGCGAGCACGGTGCCGGCGGCCTGGGCATGGCCTCGGCGATCACGATGTGGGCGCAGGCGCTGTGTTTCGCGGTCTACCTGGCGCGGTCCAGGCGCTTCGCGCCGCTGCGCCTGTTCGCGCAGTTCGAGGCGCCGGATCCGCGCGCGATCGCCGGCTTGCTGAGGACCGGGCTGCCGATCGGCGTCACCATCCTGATGGAAGGCGGCCTGTTCATCGTCACCGCGCTGCTGATCGCGCGGCTCGGCGAGGTGCCGGCGGCGGCGCACCAGATCGCGATCAACGTGGCGCAGCTGTGCTTCATGGTGCCGATGGGCGTGGCCGAAGCGACCACGGTACGGGTCGGCCGCGCCGCCGGCGCGGGCGATGCGGTGGGCGTGCGCGGCGCGGCCTGGGCCGGCTATGCGATCGTACTCGGCACCCAGGCGCTGTCGGCGCTGGTGCTGCTGGTCGGCCACGACGCCATCGTCGGCATCTACACCAGCGACCTGGCGGTGGCGGCATTGGCCTCCACGTTGCTGCTGTACGCGGCCACCTTCCAGTTCCCCGACGGCGTGCAGGTGCTGTCGGCCGGGGCGCTGCGCGGCCTCAAGGACACCCGCGTGCCGATGCTGCTGGCCCTGTGTTCCTACTGGGGGCTGGGCATGCCGCTGGGCGCCGGCCTCGGCCTGTGGCTGGGCTGGGGACCGCAGGGCATGTGGATCGGCCTGATCCTGGGCCTGACCGCGGCCGCGGTGATGATGGGCGCGCGTTTCCGCTGGAGCAGCGCGCGGCTGTCGGGCGCCTCGGCGGCCCCCTGACTTCAGACGCATGTGCGGCGCCTGACGCAGCCGGTATGCTGCGCAGGCGCAAGACGCCTACCTTTCGGAGTTTTCCATGAACCAACCCGTGCGTCGCAGCCCCGTCGCCAACTTCTTCGTCGGCCTGTGGGATGTGATGAACTTCACCCGCCGGTTGATCTTCAACCTGGTGTTCTTCGGTTTCCTGTTGCTGATCCTGCTGGCGATGGTGTTCGCCATGGCGCGCGGCGACGGCGGCAAGGCGCTGCGCGACCGCACCACGCTGCTGATCGCGCCGGAAGGCAAGCTGGTCGAGCAGTTCAGCGCCGACCCGGTCAGCCGCGCGCTGGCCAAGGCGATGAACGACAAGGGCGCGCAGGAGATCCAGTTGCGCGACCTGGTGCGCGCGATCGAGGCGGCCAAGACCGATCCCAAGATCGAGCGCGTTGCATTGCGCCTGGACAAGTTGCAGCCCAGCGGCTTCGCCTCGATGCGCGAGGTGGAGAAGGCGCTGCAGGACCTGCGCGGCTCCGGCAAGCAGATCGTCGCCTACAGCGACAACCTGAACCAGTGGCAGTACCTGCTGGCCGCGCAGGCCAACGAGGTCTACCTGGACCCGATGGGCTCGATGACCCTGGAAGGCCTGGGCCGCTACCGCCAGTACTTCCGCGAGGGCCTGCAGGACAAGCTCGGCGTGGACGTGCACCTGTTCAAGGTCGGCGAATACAAGTCCGCCGCCGAGCCGTACGTGCTCGACGCGGCCTCGGCGGCATCCAAGGAAGCCGACCTGTTCTGGATGAACGATGTGTGGCAGCGCTACGTGGCCGACATCGCCAAGGCGCGCAAGCTGGCGCCTGAGCAGATCAACGCCGGCATCGACACCATGCCCGAGGGCGTGGCCGCCGCCGGTGGCGACCTGGCCAAGTTCGCCCTGCAGCAGAAGCTGGTGGACGGCCTGAAGACCCGCGAGGACGTCGAGCAGTTGCTGGCCAAGCGCGGCGTCGCCGACGACGATGCCGACACCGGCTACCGCAATGTCGACCTGGACGGCTACCTGCAGCAGCTGGACCTGCGCCGTTCGCCGGTGGATTCGCGGCCGCAGGTGGCGGTGGTGGTCGCCGCGGGCGAGATCAGCGGCGGCGAACAGCCGGCCGGCCGCATCGGCGGCGAGTCGACCGCGGCGCTGCTGCGCCAGGCGCGCGACGACGACGCGGTCAAGGCGGTGGTGCTGCGCGTGGATTCGCCCGGCGGCGAAGTGTTCGCCTCGGAGCAGATCCGCCGCGAGGTGGTGGCGCTGAAGGCCGCCGGCAAGCCGGTGGTGGTGTCGATGGGCGACCTGGCCGCGTCCGGCGGCTACTGGATCAGCATGAACGCCGATCGCATCTACGCCGATCCGTCGACGATCACCGGCTCGATCGGCATCTTCGGCATGATCCCCAACATCACCCGCACCCTGGACAAGATCGGCGTGCATACCGACGGCGTCGGCACCACCCGTTTCGCCGGCGCGTTCGACATGACCCGGCCGATGGATCCGGCGGTGGGCCAACTGATCCAGTCGGTGATCAACAAGGGCTATGCCGACTTCACCGGCAAGGTCGCGCAGGCGCGCGGCAAGTCGGTCGAGGCCATCGACCAGGTCGCGCGCGGCCGCGTGTGGAGCGGTGCGCAGGCCAAGGAGCGCGGGCTGGTGGACGCGTTCGGCGGCTTCAAGGACGCGGTGGCCGATGCCGCGGCGCGCGCCAAGCTGGGCGGCCCGGACAAGTACCGGGTGCGTTACGTGGAGAAGCCGGCCACGCCGTTCGCGCAGTTCGTCAGCGGGTTCGCCGGCAGCCGCCTGGGCGTGTGGATGCTGAGCGACTCGGCGCTGGGCCATGCGCTGCTGGCGCGCAGCATGCCGGAACTGGACACCCAACTGCGTTTCGTCAAGGACGCGGCCGACACCCGTCCGGGCGCACCGGTGAAGGCGCTGGCCTACTGCTTCTGCGGTCTGTAAGCCGGTCCCGCGCCGGCAGCGGCGCGCTCATGCGAGCGCGTCGCCTGCTTCCTGCAACGCCGGCCCCCGTGGCCGGCGTTGTTCATTGCGCGGTCGCGGCGTCCAGCGCGGCGTTCTGTGTGGACGCGGCGCGGTCGAGCGTGGCCTGGGTCTGCCTGGCGCGGTCCAGTGGCTGGGCGATGGCGCTGCGCAACGCGCTGGCCTTCGGCGGTGGCGGCGCATCGGGCGGTTGCGGCGGTGCCGGCTTGCATGCGGCCAGCAGTGCGAGCAGCGGCAATGCCAACGTCATCCTGCGCAGTGGTGCGGACATGGCGGCGACCTCCTCGAGGGTGGAGGTATCATCCTACGCCTCTCACGTGAGCACACAGGCACGCGCATGCAGCACCGTTGGCGGCTGGACGGACAGACCGCGCTCATCACTGGCGCCAGTGCCGGCATCGGCCTGGCGATCGCGCGCGAACTGCTCGGGTTCGGCGCCGACCTGCTGCTGGTGGCGCGCGATATCGACGCGCTGGAAGCGGTGCGCGATGAACTGCGCGAGGCCTTTCCCGAGCGCGAGATCCTGGCGCTGGCCGCCGACGTCGCCGACGACGAGGACCGCCGCGAGATCCTGGACTGGGTCGAGGATCATGCCGACGGCCTGCATCTGCTGATCAACAACGCCGGCGGCAACGTCAGCAAGCCCGCGGTGGACTACACCGAGGACGAGTGGCGGGGCATCTTCGAGACCAACCTGTTCTCCGCGTTCGAGCTGTCGCGCTACGCGCATCCGCTGCTTGCGCAGCACGCGGCCTCGGCGATCGTCAACGTCGGCAGCGTGTCCGGGCTGACCCACGTGCGCAGCGGCGCGCCCTACGGCATGACCAAGGCGGCCTTGCACCAGCTCACCCGCAACCTCGCCGCCGAATGGGCGGAGGACGGCATCCGGGTCAATGCGGTGGCGCCCTGGTACATCCGCACCCGCCGCACCTCCGGCCCATTGTCGGACCCGGACTACTACGAGCAGGTGATCGAGCGCACGCCGATGCGCCGCATCGGCGAACCGGAGGAAGTGGCGGCGGCGGTCGGCTTCCTGTGCCTGCCGGCGGCCAGCTACATCACCGGCGAATGCATTGCGGTGGACGGCGGGTTCTTGCGTTACGGGTTCTAGCGGCTGTGCGGCGGCTGCGTGCGCGCCGTGCGCCGGCCGAAAGCGCAGTGCAGGAGGCACCGGGCGTACGCCGTCGGGACTGAAGTCCCTCCCACAAAGGTGGGTGCGCGCTTACCGCGGTGGATCGGCTGCGGGGGTAATCCGTAGGGGCGGCTTCAGCCGCGACCGGGCTTTCCCGGTAACGTCCGGTCGCGGCTGAAGCCGCTCCTACGCAACCAGGCGCACACCCGCGCGCGAGCGAGACGGATTACGGCGCGGGCGGCTCTGCGCCGCAGTTGCTGGCCTCGAGCAGGTGCTGGCGGCGTTCGAACTCCGCGTGCAGCGCTTCGGCATGCTCGGGCACGGCGAAGCGCCAGTGCGTCTCGGCTTCGGCCACGTAATTCTTCCAGGCATCGCACAGCTGCTCGGCGGGCAGTGGCTGGCACTGGTCGCGCAGCACTTCGCAGGCGCTGCCACCGGCCTGGTTGGGGCCACCGTCCAGGTCCGTCGTGTGCAGCGGCACGCAACGCGGCGGCGGTTCGGCGGCCTCGCCGATGTAGGACGATTGCTCGCGGGTGGTACAGGTGTACAGCGATGGCGGTGGCAGCTTTGGAGGTGGTGGCGGTGGCGGTGCAGCCGCCGCGGTGTCGGCCGGGGCCGGCGCGTCCGCAGGCGTGGCATCGTTCGTAGCGCTCGCCGGGGGCGACGATGGCGCGGGCTTGGACGCGAGCGTGGTCGGCAGTGCGGCGCTGCTCACGCCCTGCATGATCTTCTTCTGCTGGCGCATGCCCTTGGGACAGGGCTGGTTCTGGATGGTCAGGTTGTCCTGCGCGTCGGTGCAGCGATAGAACACCACCGGTTCGGCGTGCGCCGCGCCGGCGCAGGCCAGCCACGCGGCCAGGCAGAGCGCACGGCGCATCAGGTGCCGCCGCAGTCGCGCGCCAGGCGTGCATCGATGCCGCGCTGTTCGGTTTCGAGCGCATGGCGCTCGCTCTGCAGGGCGCTGTTGTAGCGACGGATCAACTCCCAGCGGCGGTCGCTCAGGCGCGCGCAGACCTCCTGCTCGGGCAGCGCCGTGCAGGTATCGCGGATCAGGGTGCTGCCGGCCGGCACGATCACGCCGGCGCCGGCGGCCACTCCCGGCGGCGGTGGCCCTGGCGGGTATGGACGGCCGGGCGAGCGGCCATCGGGGCCGCGCCCGGACGGCCGCGCGTACGGGCCCTCGGCATAGCCATAGGCCCACAGCGGCACCCAGCGCGGATTGCCGGCGTTGTCGTCGCTGGTGTAGCGCGTGCCTTCCGGGGTCACGCACTCGTACATCGGCTGCGCCGGCTGCACGGTGACGATGCGCAGTTCGCGCTGCGGCAGCGGCGCCGGGGAGGCCTCGCCGCGCGCCGGATCGGTGCTGACGGTGGTGGTCGGGCGCGGCGGCGGATCGCGCGGGCGCTGCATGTCCAGCACCTGCTGCCGGCGCGCATTCTCGCAGGGCGCATTCTGCAGGCTGACCGCGCCGGAGGCAGCGATGCAGCGGTAGATGCGCACTGAGCCGGTGCTGCCTTCGCTGCTGACCGTCTGCGTCTGTTGCGCCCAGCCGACGCCGATCCAGGGCGACAGGCTCAGCAGCAGCAACGGGCGAAGAAAGCGGCGCATGCGCGCATCTTGCGCGCCTTGGGCGGCCAGGGAAAGGGCAGGCGAGCGGGGATTCAGGAGGCGATGGCACGGGTGGTGCGCAGCGGGGTCTTGTCGCGCATCGGGCAGGCCGCGGGTCGGCCAGCGCGCTTCCTGCAGCATTTCGCAGCTGCTGTAAGGGGCCGCCGGCCTCGGCCAGGGCGCGCTCGTGCAGTACTGGCGCGTTGCTCTGTCGCTGCGAGGCTTCGCCCGACCCTCATCCGGCCCTTCGGGCCACCTTCTCCCAATGGGAGAAGGGAACGGCTAGCCCCTCTCCCGTCGGGAGAGGGGTTTGGGGTGAGGGTCCGGCGCGAAGCGACTCGCGTAGTTTGAGTGCACGAGGCTGCGCCCGCACCCTCATCCGGCCCTTCGGGCCACCTTCTCCCATTGGGAGAAGGGAACGGCTAGCCCCTCTCCCGTCGGGAGAGGGGTTGGGGTGAGGGTCCGGCGCGAAGCGACTCGCGTAGTTTGAGTGCACGAGGCTGCGCCCGCACCCTCATCCGGCCCTTCGGGCCACCTTCTCCCAATGGGAGAAGGGAACAGCTAGCCCCTCTCCCGTCGGGAGAGGGGTTGGGGTGAGGGTCCGGCGCGAAGCGACTCGCGTAGTTTGAGTGCACCAGGCTTCGCCCGACCCTCATCCGGCCCTTCGGGCCACCTTCTCCCAATGGGAGAAGGGAACAGCTAGCCCCTCTCCCGTCGGGAGAGGGGTTGGGGTGAGGGTCCGGCGCGAAGTGCCCATGTGGCTCCATCGCGCCGTTGCCGCCAGACGCCGACACGGTGGACGACAGGCGTGCCGAAGAGCAGCGCCTCAGGCGCGCAGGATCTCGCCGCTGGCGGCGTCGCGGATCGGGGTCGGCTGGGCTAGGCCGCCGGTGTCGCCATCGAGCAGCCCATCGAGGTCGCGCAGCACCAGCGGGTCCAGCTCGCTGCGCTGTCGTGCCGGCGGCTCGCCGCCGCGGTTGGCGCTGGTCGAGACCAGGGCGCCGCCCCAGGCGCGGCACAGGGCGGCGACCAGCGGATGCGCGCTGATCCGCACGGCGATGCCCTGGTGCGCGCCGGTGACCCACGGCGGCGCGTGCGCGGCGGCGGGCAGGATCCAGGTGTGCGGTCCCGGCCAGCTGGCCAGCACCGCGGCCAGCCGGTCTGCTGGCAACGCGGACAGGTCCAGCAGCGGACGCAGCGGATCCAGTTCGGCGGCGACCACGATCAGGCCCTTGTCCACCGGCCGTTGCTTGATCCGCAGCAGGCGGGTCACGGCGGTCTCGTCGTGCGGATCGCAGCCCAGGCCCCACACGGCTTCGGTGGGGTAGGCGATCACGCCGCCCTGGCGCAGGACGGCGACGGCATGGCTCAGCGACAGGTCGGTCATGCGCGCATCATGCGGCACGTCCTCGTCTAAGGACAATGAGGGTCGGATGGGCGGGACTCGGGATTTTTCGCAAGTCTCCGGCCGTGCCGCCATTCTGTGGGAGAAGGGGCGGCCCGACACCTTGCCGATAACGCGTCGGGGCTGAAGCCCCTCCCACAGACAGCCGCGGTGTCGCGGTTCTTCAGGCGCTGAGAGACGCCGTGGGCACCGCGAGAAGACGGCTCAGCGGCCGCGCTCGTACTATCCGATGTGGCGCATTGGGCCACCCTCGGTCATCCGCAGAGCGGATCAGCCGCCCTTGGTCACCGTCTTCTTGGCGGCCTTCTTCACCGCTTTCTTGGCGGTCTTCTTCGCGACCTTCTTGACCGCCTTCTTCGCCGCCGGCTTGGCCGGGGCGTCGGCGGCGGCCTTCTTCGCCGCGCTCTTCTTCGGTGCGGCTTCCTTCTTGGCCGCGGCCTTCTTGGCGCCGAAGCCCTTGCGCACCGGCTTGCCGGTTTCCTCCAGCAGCTTCTGCACTTCGTCCAGGCTCAGCGTGGCCGGCTCGCGATCCTTGGGGATCTTGCCGTTGAGCTTGCCGTCGCTGATGTACGGGCCGAAGCGGCCGTTCAGCACCTGGATGTCGCTGCCGGGGAATTCCTTGATGATGCGGTTGCGCGCGATCTCTTCCTTCTCCTCGATCAGGAATACCGCACGGGCCAGATCGATGGTGTAGGGGTCGTCTTCCTTCTTCAGCGAAGCGTAGACGCTGCCGCGCTTGGCGAACGGGCCGAAGCGGCCGATGCCGACGCTGACCTCCTCGCCCTTGTCCTGGCCGAGGCTGCGCGGCATCAGGAACAGCTCCAGCGCCTCCTCCAGGGTGATGGTGTGCATGCTCTGGCCGGGCCGCAGCGAGGCGAACTTGGGCTTGTCCTCGGCGTCCTCGGCGGTGCTGCCGATCGCCGCGTACGGCCCGAAGCGGCCCAGGCGCACGCTCACCGGCTTGCCGGTCTTGGGGTCGGTGCCGAGCTCGCGCGCACCGCTGGCTTCGGCGCGATCGACCGATTCCTTCTTGTCCTCGACCAGTTCCTTGAACGGTTCCCAGAACCGCGACATCAGCGGGATCCACTCCTCCTCGCCGCGCGAGACCGCGTCCAGCTCGTCCTCGAGCTTGGCGGTGAAGTCGTAGTCCACGTACTGGGTGAAATGGCTGGACAGGAACTTGGAGACCGCGCGGCCGACGTCGGACGGGCGGAAGCTGCGACCTTCCATCTCCACGTACTTGCGGAACAGCAGGGTCTGGATGATCGAGGCGTAGGTCGAGGGGCGGCCGATGCCGTACTCTTCCAGCGCCTTCACCAGCGCCGCTTCGGTGTAGCGCGGCGGTGGCTGGGTGAAGTGCTGCTCGGCCAGGATGCGTTCCAGCGGCACGCGTTCGCCGGGCTTCATCGCCGGCAGCTTGCGGCCCTCGTCCTCGTCCTCGGCGCTCTTGTTGTCCTTGCCTTCCTCGTACACGGCCAGGAAGCCGGGCACCACCACGGTGGTGCCGCTGGCGCGGAAAACGTGTTCGCTGCCGGCCGACAGGTCCACGCTCACGGTGTTGAGCGTGGCCGGGATCATCTGGCAGGCCACCGCGCGCTTCCAGATCAGTTCGTACAGCTTGCGCTCGTCGTCGGTGAGGAAGCGGGCGACCTGCGACGGGGTGCGCAGCGCCGAGGTCGGGCGCACCGCTTCGTGCGCTTCCTGGGCGTTCTTGGACTTGGTCTGGTAGGTGTTGGGCTGGTCCGGCAGCGAGGCGATGCCGTAGTCGCGGGCGATCACGTCGCGGATCTCGGCCAGCGCGTCCTGCGACAGGTTGACCGAGTCGGTACGCATGTACGAGATCAGGCCGACCGTGCCTTCGTCGCCGATCGCCACGCCTTCGTACAGTTTCTGGGCCACCTGCATGGTCTTGCGGGTGGTGAAGCCGAGCTTGCGCGAGGCTTCCTGCTGCAGGGTCGAGGTGGTGAACGGCGGCGCCGGGCGGCGCTTGCGCTCCTTGCTGGCCACGTCGGTGACGTGCAGCGCGCCCTGCGCGGCCTGCTGGATACGCAGGCGTGCGGCCTCGGCGGTGTCGCCGTCGGTGATGGTGAACTGCTCGAACTTCTGCCCGTCGAGCTTGATCAGCTTGGCGTTGAAGTGCTGCGAGGGGTGCGCGCAGTCGGCGGCGATGGACCAGTACTCGCGGGCGACGAAGGCTTCGATCTCCTCCTCGCGCTCGACGATCATGCGCAGCGCCGGCGACTGCACGCGGCCGGCGGACAGGCCGCGCTGCACCTTGCGCCACAGCACCGGCGACAGGTTGAAGCCGACCAGGTAGTCCAGCGCGCGGCGCGCCTGCTGCGCATCGACCAGGTCGCCGGCGATCTGCCGCGGCTGCGCCATCGCTTCCTTGATCGCGCGCGGGGTGATCTCGGTGAACACCACCCGGTGCAGCGGCTTGCCCTTGAGCAGCCCGCGCTCCTGCAGGATCTCGGCGATGTGCCAGCTGATCGCCTCGCCCTCGCGGTCCGGGTCGGTCGCCAGGTAGATGTCTTCGGCCGCCTTGGCCGCCTTGGCGATGGCCTCCACGTGCTTCTCGTTCTTGTCGATCAGCGCGTAGCGCATCGCGAAGCCGTCGTCCGGATCCACCGCGCCTTCCTTCGGGATCAGGTCGCGCACGTGCCCATACGAGGCCAGGACGTGGAAATCCTTGCCGAGGTATTTGTTGATCGTCTTGGCCTTGGCGGGCGATTCGACGATGAGCAGGTGCTTGGACATGGCGGGTCGGGCTTCGATGGGCGTGGGCGGACGCCCTGGGGGCGGTAGGGTGGCGCAATTGCTCCGGTTAGTGAAGCGTTGCGGTCTCGCAGAGAAGCCGACGCCCGGGGCGGAACCCCCGGGCGTTCAGCAACGGCGCTTATTTATTAGTGGACATGTCCGGCGCCCGCTGTCAAGCCGGCGCCGGCCGGGGCGGGCCGCCGCGCGGCCCCCGGAGGCCGCCGGACTCAGTGCCAGCCGCCCTTGGCGGCCATGCCGATCGCCAGGATCACCACCAGCAGCGCGCCGGCCATCATCAGGCCGAACAGCGACAGAATCACCACGGTGACCGTGCCCAGCTTGCGCTGCTGCCATTCCGGGTGGTCGGTGTAGGCCCATTTGTCCACCACCAGGGTGTCGCAGAGCATGTCGTGCAGGGCCTGCTTGCGCTCGGTGAAGGCCGCCATCAGGTAGCCGATGCCCACGGTCAGGCCGCTCAGCATGAAGCCGAAATAGCGGCCGATGCCGCGGGCGACGGTGATGCGGCTGCCATCGGTGCGCACCACCTTGATGCCGACCGCCATCTTGCCCAGCGTGGCCTGCTTGGTGGAGGCGTGGAACAGGCCGTAGTACAGGGCCGAGATCGCCAGCGGCACCAGATACATCATCAGCAACATGATGATGCCGGCGGCGGAGGTGAAGTTGGGCTCGCTGCCGACGCGGTTGACCCCCATGAAACCGAGGATCGCCACGAACTGGATCACGTTGGAGACGATGCCGACCAGGACCGCGTCGATCAGGTAGGCGGCTACGCGCTTCCAGAACCCGGCCTGCACCACCTCGCCGCCGCCGACCACCCGCGTGCCGCTGTCCAGCATGGCGCTGGGCGCCGCGTAGGGCGATGCCGCCACGGCGGGCGCGGTCCAGGCGTCGGGCACGGCCGGGGGCGGGGCGGGCGGTGGCACGTCCGTACCGATCTCCGAGGGGGGCAGCGCAGGTGCCGGGGGCGGCGCCTGGGCCAGGCCAAGCTCGTCGACGAACTCGGCCAGTGTGCGCCATTCGCTCAGGCCCTCGCGCCAGACCAGGGTGGATAGCCCGATCTCGCCGCGCTGGAAGCGCTGTTGCAGGTCGGCGGCCGCCAGCGGGCCATGGCGCTGCTGCGCCGCATCGGCGTAGTACCACTCAGTCATTCTGTTCCCCGGGAGTTGCAGTCGAAAACGGTGCGCCGGTCAGCCGCCGCGGCAGTGGACCGGCAGGACGCGATCGTCCAGGTCGGAACTGCAGTTCCAGGCGGACGTGCGCTCATCGTAGTCCAGCCACAGCGCTTTGCCATCCAGGCGCTTGGTGCCGGGCAGGTGCAGCGTGGCTTCCAGGCCGCAGTGGCCGTTGTCGAAGCGGCCGATCCGCACCTGCGCGATGGCGTCGCCGGCATAGCTCTGCGGGGTGCCGAAGCCGGTGTCACCGTTCACCGGGCACCGGTGCTCCTGCGCCGTGAATGCGCCGATCTGGTCCTTCAGTGGCGCAAGGGTGCCGAGCGCCTGCGCGACCTTCGCGCGTGCCAGGTAGTCCTGATAGGCAGGCAAGGCGATCGCCGCGCCGATGCCGAGGAAGGCCACCAGCAGCACGCCGGCGACGGCGCCGACGATGGCCATGATCGCGCAGCCGGACAGGCCGCTGCGTGGCGGGGCAGCAGCGGGGCCTGCGGGAGCGGCCGCCTGGAGGGTCGGCGGCAACGGCGGCGGGGTGGGGGCGTCTGGCAGGCCCAGTTCGGCGGCGAGCGCATGCAGCGGCCGCCACTCCGGCAGGCCTTCGCGCCAGACCAGGGTGTCGCGCTGCAGGCGGCCGTCGTGCAGGCGCTCCAGCAGCGCCGACGCCGGCAACGGCCCATGCCGCTCGCGGGCGGCATCGACGTAATACCAGACCGCCAATGGGGAGGTGTCTTCGTGCATCCGTGCGCGACCGTCAGCGGCTCAGTGGACCGGCTCCGGCTCGTCGACGAACATCTGCGTTTCCATCCACGCGTACGCCGCCTCGGCACCGGGTTGATTGAACAGCACCATCAGCACCACCCACTTCAGGTCGTCCAGGTCCAGTTCGTCCTGGTCCAGGGCCATGGCCCGGTCCAGCACCAGTTCGCGCTGGTCGCTGTCGAGGATGCCGTGCTGCTCCAGAAACAGCAGGAAGCCGCGGCATTCCACGTCGAGCTTGTCCAGTTCCGGGCCGTGGTAGATGCGGATCGGACCGTCGATGCGCGGCTGCGCCACGGCCGGGCGCTGATCGGCCAGGGCATCGAGCCAGTCGAACGCCTTGCTGATCTCGGTGGGGCTGAAACCGGCCTGGATCAGGCCATTCTGGAGGGAGTCGCGATCGCGGACCGGATCCGCGTCTTCGCTGAAATAGTGTTCGAACAGGTACAGCAGGACATCCAGAATGCTCTCTTTCATTGCCCCTCGGCCTGCGTCGCGAGACGCTGTGGAGGTGAAGAAACTAGGGTTTGCGGGTGTAACGACCGCGTTCGACCGCCACGTAGCCATCCAGTTCCATGGCCAGCAGCATGGAGGACGCCGCTGCGGCCGTCAATCCGCTGCGTGCGATGACTGAATCCATACAGATGGGGTCGTGGCCCAGCGCCTGCCACAAGCGCTGGTAGTCGGGGTCGGAGAAGGCCGGCGTGGCGCCGCGCGCGGTGTTGGCTCCCTGTGTGGGGGCGTTCAGGCGCCCGCGCAAGGCGTCGGCCAGTTCGGCGGCCAGCGAGGCGACGCCGGCCACCACCTCCTCGGCGCTTTCCACCAGCCCGGCGCCGTCGCGGATCAGCAGATGGCAGCCGCGTGCCAGCGGGTTGTGGATCGAGCCGGGCAGGGCCAACACCTCGCGCCCGGCCTCCGCCGCCAGCCGCGCGGTGATCAGCGCGCCGGAGCGGGTGGCGGCCTCGATCACCAGGGTCGCCAGGCTCAGTCCGGCGATGATGCGGTTGCGCGCCGGGAAGTGGCCCGCCCGCGCGGGGGTGCCGGGCGGATGCTCGCTGACCACCGCGCCGCGTTCGGCGATCTGGTCGCGCAGGGCGGCATGCTGGCGCGGATAGGCCAGGTCGGGACCGGTGCCGACCACCGCCACGGTCCGTCCGTCGGCGCGCGACAGTGCCGCCCGGTGCGCGGCGGCATCCACGCCGCTGGCCATGCCGCTGGTCACCGCGAAGCCGGCCGCGGCCAGGGCCAGGGCGAAGCCGTAGGCGTTGTCGCGGCCGCCTGCGCTGGGTGCGCGGCTGCCGACCACGGCCACCGCCGGATGCCACAGCACCATGGGATCGCCGTCCACGTACAGCGCCAGCGGCGGGTTGGGCGTGCGCCGCAGCAGGGCGGGGTAGTCGGGATCGTGGCAACCGAGCAGATGCCGGCCCGGCTGCGCCAGCCAGCGTTCGGCGGTGTCCAGCGCAGCGCGATCGGGACGCTGCAGCGCGGCGATCTGCGCCGCATCCAGGCCGGCGGCATGCCAGGCGGCGGGACCGGCGGTCAGCGCCGCAGCCGGGCTGCCATGCCGCTCCAGCAACTGCCGGCGCGGGGCGCTGGCGCCGCCGGCCAGCGACAGGAGCAGCAGGGCCGGATCGGTGGGTGCGTCGAAGGAGGGGGTGGCCGAATGGGACATGCGCCCAGGCTAGGCCGCAGACGCAGACGGCGCCCTCGGGCGCCGTCTGCAATCGCTGTAGGGGGACTCCCCGGCGGCGGGTCAGCGCGCGTCCGGATGCTTGACGTCGTAGCCGATCCGGGTCGGCTTGATGCCGTCCATCACCAGCGCGTAGCTGACCTTGTCGAAGGTGCGGAACACCATCGCGTGCGCGGCGTACTCGTCCGGCAGCGCCACCGTACTGCCGCTGCCGCCGGTGAAGCCGTCGTCGGCACGGGAGGTGTTGGGATGACGCACGCGGTCGTTGACCCGGGTGCCATGGCGCCACAGCGACACCACCGTGCCGTTGTCGATGCCTTCGCGGCGGCCGCCGGAGATGGCGATCACGTCGCGCGGACCGGCCGCGCTGAACGCGTCGGCCACCGCTAGCACCCGCAGGCCGGCGGCCAGCGCCTGCTCGGACGGCGGATGCGGCACGAACTGCAGATCGTAGGGTTGCGCCTCGACCGGGATCAGGCGGTCGCCGGCGCGCACTTCGCGGGCGTTGTCCTGCAGCAGCAGGGCGGTGGCCTGGCGGCCGTCGGGGGAGACCCGGGCGACGGTGCCGATGTTGACCTGGGCCAGTTCGTAGCCGAGGGTCTCGCGGCGCTTGTCCGGCGGCACGAAGGTCTGCCACAGGTTGCCGCTGCCGGGGGTGCTGCGGCCTTCGGCGTTGAGGTCGTCGCTGAGCTTGGGCAGCAGGTAGCGCACGGTCGGACGGACCACGGCGTAGCGCTGCCCGGCCTGGGCCTGGCCGAGACCGACCGCGTAGACCAGTTGCCCGTCGGTGGCGCGCAGGCGGTTGTCTTCGGTGCCGACCACGTAGGGTAGGTCGTCGATGCGGTCGACCACGCGCAGGTTCTTCAGGAACGGCTCCACCTGCGCCAGCGGGATCGCGTCGATCGGCGCGTCCTGGCGAGGGCCCGGCTTGACCTCGGCGTGCGCCACACGGTCCAGGTAGGCCAGGCTCAGCACGTCGCCGGGGTAGATCAGGTGCGGGTTGTGCACCTGCGGATTGGCCTGCCAGATCTCCGGCCACAGCCAGGGCTTGCCGAGGAAACGCCCGGCGATGTCCCACAGCGTATCGCCCTTGCGCACCACGTAGGTGTCGGGGTGTTCGGCAGCCATGCTGGCGGAAGCAGCGTAGGTCGCCACGGTGAGCATCGCCACGGCGACGACCGTACGGAGTCGATTGAACATGAGCGCGGAGCCTGATTCCCCAACAGGTTGGCGCACTATAGTGCAGAACCCTGGTGCGGGCGCAAGCGTCGGGCGCAGAAACGGGTAGAATTCGCAGGCCTTGCCGAATCGTCCGGCGCCCCCATCTTGGGTACCGCTATGGCCCTGCTCCCCATTCTCGAATTCCCCGACCCGCGCCTGCGCACCAAGGCGGTGCCGGTCGACGCCGCCGAGGTCACCTCCGCGGCCTTCCAACGCCTGCTCGACGACATGTTCGAGACCATGTACGACGCGCCCGGCATCGGCTTGGCCGCCAGCCAGGTGGACGTGCACAAGCGCTTCATGGTCATCGACGTCAGCGAGGAGAAGAACGCCCCGCAGGTGTTCATCAATCCGCAGATCGTGCAGCGCGACGGCGAGCAGGTGTACCAGGAAGGCTGCCTGTCGGTCCCCGGCATCTACGCCGACGTGACCCGCGCCGACGCCATCACCGTGCGCTACCTGGACCGCCAGGGCCAGCCGCAGGAACTGAGCACCGACGGCCTGCTGGCGGTGTGCGTGCAGCACGAGATGGACCACCTCGACGGCAAGCTGTTCGTCGACTACCTGTCCCCGCTCAAGCGCGAAATGGTGCGCAAGAAGCTGGCCAAGGCGCGCAAGCACGTGGCTTGACGGCCGGGATTCGGGAATCGGGATTGGGGATTCGCCAGAGCGAATCGCACCCTTCCGGTTGCCGATCCTGCCGTTGCGAATCCCCAATCCCCAATCCCGAATCCCCGCCCAATGAAACTCGTCTTCGCCGGTACGCCGGACTTCGCCGTGCCGTCGTTGCGCGCGGCTGCGCAGCGCCATGAAGTGGTCGCGGTCTACACCCAGCCGGACCGGCCCGCCGGGCGCGGCCGCGGGCTGACCCCGTCGCCGGTCAAGCTGGAGGCGGTGGCGCGCGGCATCCCGGTGCTGCAGCCGCAGACGCTGCGTTCGCCGGAGACGCTGCAGGCGCTGCGCGCGCTGCAGCCGGACCTGATCGTGGTGGTGGCCTACGGGCTGATCCTGCCCAAGGCGGTGCTGGCGATCCCGACCCATGGCTGCTGGAACGTGCATGCCTCGCTGCTGCCGCGCTGGCGCGGCGCCGCGCCGATCCAGCGCGCGATCGAGGCCGGCGACAGCGAGACCGGGGTGTGCCTGATGCAGATGGAGGCGGGGCTGGATACCGGCCCGGTGTTGCTGTCGCAGCGCACCCCGATCGGCGCCGACGAGACCGGCGGCCAGTTGCACGACCGCCTGGCCGCGCTGGGCGCGCAGGTGCTGGCCGACGGCCTGGGCCTGCTGCGCGCCGGTCTGCGCCCGGTGCCGCAGCCGCAGCCGGAAGCGGGCGTCACCTATGCGCACAAGCTGGACAAGGCGCAGGCGCGGCTGGACTGGCAGCAGCCGGCGGCGCAGTTGGCGCGGCAGGTGCGCGCCTTCGATCCGTGGCCGGTCGCCGAGGCGGTGCTGGCGGGCGAGCGGGTGCGGGTGCACGGCGCGATCGCGCTGGACCTGGCCCACGGGCAACCGCCGGGCACGGTGCTGACCGCGTCCAGACAGGGCATCGATATCGCCTGCGGCCAGGGCGCGCTGCGCCTGCGCGTGCTGCAGCGCGACGGTGGCAAGGCGATCACCGCCGCCGACTACCTCAACGCGCGGCGCGACCTGCCGGTCCTGGCGTAAGGCGTCGGCATGCCTGCGTACGCCGTGTCGGGCCTGGCAGGCGCGTCTGTAGGCGCGTCCTCGCGCCTTCGCGCCATCCGCGCGGGCGACCACTGTGCGGCATGCGCACGAAGCGGCGGCACGGCCTGGGGCGCACGCCGATGACCGCGACGCCCAACGCTGCGTGGCCGCCGGGCGTGGCCCCGCGGGTGCTTGCCGCCCGCGTGCTGACCGCGGTGATCGATCGCGGCCGCTCGCTCAAGGCCGAACTGGGCGCGGCGTTGCCAACGCTGCCGGATCCGCGCGACCGCGCGCTGGTGGAGGCGATCTGCTTCGCCGTGCTGCGCCGCCGCCCGGCCTACGAGGCCGCGCTGCGCATGTGGCTGCAGAAGCAGTTGCCGCAGCGCGACGCCGAACTGCGCGGCCTGCTGCTGGCCGGCTTCGCCCAGCTCGATGCGCTGGGCCTGGCGCCGCATGCGGCGCTGTCGGCGACGGTGGAGGCAGCGCGCGCGCTGGATCGGCCGCGCCAGGCCGGGCTGGTCAACGCGCTGCTGCGGCGCGCGCTGCGCGACGGGCTGCCGGCGGTCGCCGCCGACGCGGGCTGGCCGTTGTGGCTGCGCGATGCGCTGCGCGCCGACTGGCCGCAGCAGGCCGAGGCGATCTTCGCCGCCAGCCAGCAGCCGGCGCCGCTGTGGCTGCGGGTCAACCGCCAACGCGGCACCCGCGACGCCTACCTGCAGGAACTGGCCGCGGCCGGCATCGCCGCCCAGGCCTCGCCGCTGCTGGCCGATGCGATCCGGCTGGAGACGCCGCTGGCGGTGGGCGCCTTGCCGGGCTTCGCCGAGGGGCGCGTGTCGGTGCAGGACGGTGCGGCGCAGCAGGTCGCCGACGTGCTGGCGCCAGCGCCGGGCGCGCGCGTGCTCGACGCCTGCGCGGCGCCCGGCGGCAAGTCCGCGCACCTGCTCGAACGCGATCCCAGTCTGCGCCTGACCGCGCTGGACGTGGATGCGCGGCGCCTGGCGCGGGTCGGCGAGACCTTCGCGCGCACCGGGGCCGGCGCGCAGGCGCAGTTGCAGGTCGCCGATGCGGCGCAGCCGCAGGACTGGTGGGACGGGGTGCCGTTCGACGCGGTGCTGCTCGACGCGCCGTGTTCGGCCACCGGCATCGTGCGCCGCCAGCCGGACGTGCTGCTGCACCGCCGCCGCGAGGACGTGGTGGCGCTGCAGGCGCTGCAGGCGCGCCTGCTCGACGCCGCCTGGCAGGTGCTGCGGCCGGGCGGGGTGCTGGTCTACGCCACCTGTTCGCTGCTGCAGGACGAGAACGCGCGGCAGGTGCAGGCCTTGCTGGCGCGGCAGCCTGGTGCGGCGCTGGAGGACCCGGGCGCGGCCTGCGGGCATGCCTCCGGCGGCGGCCGCCAGCGCTTCCCCGGCGAGCAGGACTGCGACGGTTTCTACTACGCGCGGTTCCGCAAGACGGCATGAACCGGCGCCGGTATCATCGCTTCCCATGCTGAAGACCCGCGCCTCCCGAGAGTTCTGGTTGTTTGCCATCCTGGCGGTGCTGGTGCTCGGCGCCGGCCTGGGCCTGCGCGATCCGCATCCGGCCGACGAACCGCGCTTCGCGCTGGTCGCCAAGCAGATGGTGGAGAGCGGCAACTGGCTGTTCCCGCACCGCGGCACCGAGCTGTACTCGGACAAGCCGCCGATGCTGATGTGGCTGCAGGCCAGCTTCTACACGCTGTTCGGCAACTGGCGGGTGGCGTTCCTGCTGCCCTCGCTGCTGGCCGGGCTGGGCACGCTGGCCTGCGTCTACGATCTCGGCCGGCGCCTGTGGACGCGCCGCGTCGGCATGTACGCGGCCTACGCGCTGCTGTTCGCCTTCCACTTCACCTACCAGGCGAAGAAGGCGCAGATCGATCCGCTGGTGGTGTTCTTCATCACCCTGGCCAACTACGCGCTGCTGCGCCACCTGTTGCGCGGGCCGGACTGGCGGTTGTGGGCGCTGGGCTGGTTCGCCGCCGGGCTGGGCACGATCACCAAGGGCGTGGGCGTGCTGGCGCTGCTGATGCTGCTGCCGGCCGCGGCGGCGTCGCTGGCGCACTGGCGCGGCGTGCGGGTCGGCCTGCGCGATCCGCGATTCTGGCTGGGGCCGCTGGCGTTCCTGGCGGCGGTGTCGATCTGGCTGGTGCCGATGGTCGCCACCGCGCTGTCGAGCAACGCGCCCGAGTACCGCGCCTACCTCAACGACATCCTGTTCCGGCAGACCGCCGGGCGCTACGCCAAGTCCTGGGACCACGCGCACGGGCCGCTGTACTTCTTCGGGGTGATGCCGAGCATGTGGCTGCCGGTGCTGCTGGCGCTGCCGTGGGCAATCCCCGCCTGGGCGCGGCGCCTGCGCCGGCGCGACGCGCGCTACCTGCTGCCGCTGGCCTGGTGGGCGCTGGTGGTGCTGTTCTTCTCGATCCCGACCGGCAAGCGCGATGTCTACGTGCTGCCGGCGCTGCCGATGCTGTGCCTGGCGATGGGGCCGCTCATTCCAGGGCTGTTGCGCAAGCCCGGGATCAAGCGCCTGCTGCTGGCGTTCACCGCGCTGCTGACGTTGGCGCTGGGCGGCGTGGGCGCGGCGATCCTGCTGGGGCACGGCTTCCGCGCGAAGATGATGGAAGACCGCGGTATCGACCTGGCCACCGTGCAGGTGCTGGCCTGGATCCTGCTGGCGATCGGCCTGTGGGGCGTGGCCAGCCTGGCCGCATTCGCGCGGCGCCGCCCGGAACTGGCGACGGTCTCGACCCTGACCATGGTCTGGGTGATGGCTGGCTTGCTGGTGTACCCGCTGATCAACATGTCCAGCTCGGCGCGTGGGGTGATGGAGTCGGTGGGGCGCCGTATCGGCCCGCAGGCCGAACTCGGCCTGGTCGCCTGGAAAGAGCAGAACCTGCTGATGGCCGACCGCCCGGCCACGACTTTCGGCTTCGTGGTGCCCTGGGACGAGCAACTGCGTCGCGGCATCGCCTGGCAGGCGCAGGCGCCGCAGCGGCGCTGGCTGCTGGTGCAGGAAGCGGCGATGCTGGGCTGCGTCGACCGCAACGCCAGCATCCTGGCCGGCGTGTCCAACCGACGCGACTGGTGGCTGGTCCCGGCCAGCGCCGTGCACGGCCACTGTGTGGTCACCCAGGACGACCGCGACCGCCTGCGCGAGCAGGACAAGGACCGCTTCGAATGAGCCGCACCCGCGCACCCCGGCGGTGTGCTGCGACTGCCGGTGGCGGCCAGCGCGTCGCGCGGGCCGGGGAGCGCGCATGCCGTCTCCCCTGATTCGGGTGATCAGCCGCGACAACGGCGGCGGCCTCAGCCGCGACCTGCAGGTGGTCGCCGACCTGTTGCGCGAGACCGGCCGCTACCGCGTGGAGGTGCTGGGTTTCGGCACCGTGCGCATGGCCAATCGCTTGCGCGAACTGCGCCTGTTCCTGCGTAGCCTGCTGTTCGGGCGCGCCGACCTGCAGATCTTCCTGGAGCGGGTGTATCCGCGCTGCCTGGGCAGCGGCCTGCGCAATGCCTTGATCCCCAACCCGGAGTGGTTCCGGCACAAATGGCTACGCTGCCTGCCGCGCTTCGCCCAGGTGCTGTGCAAGACCCGCCAGGCCGAGCAGCGGTTCTCCACCATGGCGCCGACCGCCTTCATCGGCTTTTGCAGCGACGATTGCTACCGTCCTGAGGTCCCGCGCGAACGCGCCTGCCTGCATGTGGCCGGGCGCAGTTCGGCCAAGGGCACGGCGCTGCTGCTGCAGACCTGGGCACGGCACCCCGAGTGGCCGCGGCTGACGGTGGTGCAGAGCGCGAAGAAGTCCCACCCGATCGAGGCCGAGAACATCGACTACCTGACCGGCTACCTCGACCAGCAGGAACTGCGGCGGCTGCAGAATGCGCACCGCTTCCACCTGTGCCCCTCCGAGGTGGAGGGCTTCGGCCACTACATCATGGAAGCGCTGAGCGTAGGCGCGGTGGTGATCACCACCAACGGGGCGCCGATGAACGAGCTGGTGAGCGCCGACCGTGGCGTGCTGATCGATCCGGTCGGCGAGGGGCCGGACAATTTCGGCGTGCGCTACCGGATCGAGGCCGCCGGCCTCGAACAGGCGATGGCGCAGGCGCTGGCGCTGTCGCCGATGCAGTGCGACGCCCTGGGCACCGCCGCGCGCGGCTTCTTCGAGACGCGCCGGCGCGAGTTCGGCGAGCGCCTGCGCGCGGCCGTGGCCGATCTGCTCGGGGAGGCGCCGCCGCCCGCCGCGCCGGCCAGCCGCGGCGCCGATCGCGAACAGGTCAGGCCGGGTTAGGGAAGCGCCCCGGATCATCGCCGACCACCCCCACCCCGACGGCTTCCCTCCTTGATGTCCCAGCCCATCGCGCCACGCCATGCCGTTTCCGCGTTCTCGCGCCAGTCCCTGGCCGAGCGAGGCGCGGCGCTCGCGCTGCTGTGCCTGCCGGCGCTGGTGATCAGCATGCCCAGCGGCCTGCTGCCGTTCGGCCTGCTGCTGCTGGCGACCAGCCTGCTGGCATTGCCGCAGCTGCGCCAGGCGGTGGCGCCGATGCAGCCGTCGCTGCGCTGGCTGTGGATCCTGGCGCTGCTGGTGATCGGGCTGTCGCTGTGCTCGGTGCTGTACTTCGGCCAGCCGCTGAAGGACATCGACAACCGCACCCGCTTCCTGGTGCTGCCGTGGGCGGCACTGTGGACCTATGCGCTGCGGCCGCCGCAGCGCCTGCTGTGGTGGGGCGCGCTGCTCGGCATCCTCGCCGCCCTGGTGCTGGCCAGCGTGCAGGTACTGCAGGGCCAGCCGCGTGCCGAGGGCTGGACCAACGCCATCGTGCTGGCCGACGTAGTGCTGATGCTGATGGTGCTGGCGGTATTCTGCCGGCCGCGCGGCCAGTGGCCGTGGGCCGCCGCCGCGGTGGTGGCCGGCGGCATCATCATCCTGCTCAGCGGCAGCCGCGGCGTGTGGCTGGGCGTGTTGCTGCTGCTGGTGGTCAGCGCGCTGTGCCTGCGCTGGCGCGACAGCGCGACCCGGCTGATGATCCTGGGCGCGTGCACCGCGCTGGCGGCGGTGCTGGTGCTGAGCGTGCCGGCGCTGACCAAGCAGACCCGCCTGGCCGAACTGCACCACGACGTGCAGCGCTACGAACGCGGCGACAGCGATTCCTCGGCCGGCGCGCGCATCGAACGCCTGCAGGTGGCGGCGGCGACCTTCGTCGAACACCCCGTGGTCGGGGTCGGCGTAGGCCGTTTCGACAACGCCATGCTGCGCCTGCCCGACTGCCGCAAGGGCTTCGTCGAGCGCTGCCACCTGGGCCACGCGCACAACGACCTGGCCGAGTGGAGCGCGACCCAGGGCCTGCCCGGCACCGTGCTGATCCTGATGGTGTACGGGGTGCCGCTGTGGCTGCTGCTGCGCCTGTACCGGCGCCGGTCGCAGCCGCATTTCCATGGCGCGGCGGCGGCCGGGATCATGGTGGTGGTGGCCTACGTCCTGTGCGGCATGACCCAGTCGATGTTCGCGCACCAGGTGAGCACCGGTTTCTACGTCGCCCTGGTCGGCGTGCTGATCGGGCTGGCCGCACGCGAGGCGGAGCCGGCATCGGGCGCTGAAGGCGCCGCGCGAAGCCGGTAGACTGCCGATCCCGCATCGCCGGGCGGCTAGGCGCTCGGCGCCGACCGCCGGCACCGCGCCTGACTTCCGGATACCGCGCGCCATGGCCGACGCTGCCGCCGCCACCCTGCCGCTGAGCCTGGTGGTGATGACCTACAACGAGGCCGCCAACATCGCGCGCTGCCTGGACAGCGTGCCGTTCGCCGCCGACAAGCTGGTGGTGGACTGCGGCAGCACCGACGACACCGTGGCGATCGCCCGCGCGCACGGCGCGCGCGTGGTCGAGCAGGCCTGGCTGGGCTTCGGCCCGCAGCGCAACTTCGCCTCCACCCAGGCCGCGCACGACTGGATCCTGGTACTGGACGCGGACGAGTTCCTCTCCGACGCGCTGCGCGCCGAATGCCAGGCGCGGCTGCCGCAACTGCTCGCCGAGGACCGCGTGGATGCGGTCTGGCTGCGCCGCAGCACCTGGTACATGGGCGCGCCGATGCGCTGGTACAAACCGATGGTCGGCGAGCGCCTGGCGCGGCTGTACCACCGCGGCCGCGCGCGCTGGAGCGATGCGCGGGTGCACGAATCGCTGCGCTTCGACGGCGCCAGCGCCGAGTTCGCACCGCCGTTCAATCACCTGCACAACCCGACCCTGGTGCACAAGCAGCTCAAGGTGCTGCGCTACGCCGAACTCAAGGCGCTCGGCTGGCGCGACAAGCGCAAGCCGGTGAGAATGTGGCAGAGCCCGTTCGTGTTCGCCGGCGCCTTCCTCAAGGACTATCTGCTGCGGCTGGCCTTCCTCGACGGCTGGCGCGGCTTCGTGGTGGCGCAGACTGCGGCCAGCTACGCGCTGTACAAGCGCATGCGCTACTACGAGATGCAGATCAACCCGGCCTCGGTGGAGCAGGCGCGGGCGCAACTGCAACGGCACGATCTGGAGCACTGATGAGCAAGCACTATCTGCTGTACGGGTCCGAGCGCTATGCGCTGGCGATCCTGCGCCCGCTGCAGGCGGCGATCCGCGCACGCGGCGACCAGGCGGCATGGTTCTTCGACGGTCCCGGCGCCGAGGACCTGAGCGCCGACGAGCGCCACCTGGCGACGGTGGAGGAGGTGCTGGCGTGGGATCCGTATGCGGTGATCACCTCCAGCAACGCGGTGCCGCATTTCTTCCCCGGGGTGAAGGTCGAGACCTTCCACGGCTTCGACGCTGGCAAGCCGCGGCACATCTACGTGCGCGGCTTCTTCGACCTGTACTGCACCACCGGCCCGCGCGACACCGCCGCGTTCGGCGCGCTGGCGCGCAAGCTCGGCCACTTCGCGGTCAAGGAAACCGGCTTCCCCAAGATCGATCCGTTCATGCGCGAGATCGGCGCGGAGCTGGCGCCGGTGCGGCAGCCGCCGGTGATCCTGTACCACTCCACGTTCTCACCGTCGTGGAGCGCGGCCGGCATCCTCCACGACGAGGTCGCGCGGCTCTCGCGCAGCGGCGAATGGCGCTGGATCGTCACCTTCCATCCGAAGATGGACCCGGCGATGGTCGCGCGCTACCGCGCGCTGGAGAGCGAGTACCTGCGCTTCGCCGACAACGACAACATCCTGGAGCTGTTCCCGCAGGTGGACATGATGTGTTCGGACACCTCGTCCGCGCTCAACGAGTTCCTGCTCACCTACAAGCCGGTGGTGACCTTCAAGAACCGGCGTCCGGGGCCGCAGTTGATCGACATCGACGATCCGGCGCAGTTCGAACCGGCGATCCGTCGCGCGCTGCAGCGGCCGCCGGAACTGATGGCGGCGATCCGCGAATTCGCCGATGGCCTGCATCCCTACCGCGACGGCCAGTCCAGCGAGCGCGTGCTGCGCGCGATCGACGAGTTCGTCGCCGAGGGCGCGCGCAACCCGCGGCGCAAGCCGCTGAACCTGTGGCGCAAGCTGAAGATCCGCCGCCGCATCGGCTACTGGGGCCGCGGCGCGCGTCGCTGACGCGCACCGCCGTCGCACCGGCTCACCAGCGCAGCCGTCGCTGCGCCAGCGCCTGGCCTAGTTGCCGGTACAGCGCCCGTGCCTGCGCGTCCGGCAGCAGCCGCACGCGCAGCGGCGGTTCGCCGTGGCGAGCGCCGGCGGTGTCCAGCCACAGCGTCGCGGTGCCGCAGCAGCGGTCCAGCGGCGAACGGCTCAGGTGCAGCGTCTGCAGCTTGTCCAGTTCGGCCAGCCGCCACCAGCGCCGCCACCAGCCACCGCGCACCGCCACGTAGCGCGCATCCAGCGCGTAGCCCATGCGCTGCGCCTGACGCCAGGACTTGAACGCCGACCACGGCAGCCACAGCAGGCCCAATGCGGCCCAGGCACCGAGCGTGGGCCACAGCCCGGCGCACAGCAGCGGCACCAGCAGCAGCGCCGGCAGCGACAGGCGCCACCAGTGGCGCGTGGCGATGCCGTGCCAGTGCGCTGGCGGCCATGCGACCTGCGGCAGCAGCCGCTGCAGCAGCGCATCGCAGGCGGCCGGCGTGGCCAGCGGCGCCAGTTCCGTCAGTGCGTGGCCGTGCCCGTGGTGCGACTGGATCACCGCGGTGTCGATGTGCAGGCTGCGCCGCCGCAGCAGCCGCTGCAGCACGTTCTCGTGCAGGGTCCAGGCCTGGATCCGGCGCCGCGCCACGCTGCTGCGCAAGCGCGTCAGCAGGCCGCGCTCCACGGTCAGCCGGCGTTCGCTCTCGCTCAGCCGGAAGCCGTGGTACTGCACGATGGCCAGCCCCATCGACAAGGCGCGCATCAGCAGCAACAGCGTCGCCAGCATCAGCGCGAAGGTCACCGCGCCGGCCATCCAGCCCAACTGCAGGTGCGTGGCGTAGCCGAACAGTTGCCGCCCGTAGTGCTCGATCGCGTTGGAGATCATGCGCTCGGGGAACAGGTGGTAGGTGGCGCCGAACGCGGTGAGCAGCACCACCATGCCGCGGTTGGAGATCAGGCCCTGGCGCAGTACCTCGGCGGTGGGCAGGGCCAGCAGCAGCTCGCTGTCCGGGACGGCGGGCGCGGCGCCCGCGTCGTCGCCGGCCTCGGCACGCTCGGCGGCGGGCGCACGGTGGCGGATCTGCTGTTCCAGCGCCAGTGCCTGGTCCAGCCGCAGCACCCGCATCTGCGCCTCGGGCTTGGTGCCGCCGGCCGATTCCAGGCGCACCTCGGCCACGCCGAACAGCCGGTGCAGCAGCGACTGGTGCACCACCACGTTGTGGATGCGCGCGAACGGGATCTCGCGCAGGCTGCGTTCCAGCCAGCCGCTGCGGATGCTCAGGCTGTCGTGGCCGATGCGGTACTGGTAGGTGAGATAGCGCAGCAGCGACACCGCCACCAGTCCGCTGCACACCGCCAGCATCACCAGGTGATCGGCGTGATCGCGGTGGCCGTCGCGGCTGCCGAACACCAGCAGCGCCAGCAACGGCAGCAGGAAGTGCCTGAGGTGCTGCAGCAGCACGAACAGCCATGACCACGGATGCAGGCGCCGGACCGGCGTGGCGTGCTCGGTGTCGGCGAGGTCGCTCACAGCGCGTCGTCGTCGTGGTCGAGCTGGTGCGCCAGGCGTTCGCGCAGGCGCTGCGCGTCGGCCTGGTCCAGGCCAGGCACGGCGACCGCGGTATGCCGGGTGCCGGCGGTGTGCACGACCAGGGTGGACAGGCGCAGGGCGCGTTCCAGCGGGCCGCGGCGCAGGTCCAGGTGCTGCACGCGCGAGATCGGCACGTGCGTCTCGCTCTGCCACAGGCGTCCGCGGAACACGTCCAGGCCCTGGGCATTGAGCCGCCAGCGGATGCGCCGGTGGCGGACGAAGCCGACCCAGGCGCCGCATAGGCTGCCCACCGCCGCCGCCACGGCGCCCAGGGCCAGCGCATGCAGGCTGTGCAGGCTGAGGCCGACGATGCCGGCGGCGACCACCAGGCTCAGCCCGAGCATGCAGCCGCCGCCGAGTGCGGCCAGCCAGGCACCGCGCAACGGCACCGGTTGCCAGTCGGCCGGCGGCCAGTCCGCGGGCGCCGGGGTGGCGGCGAAAGCGCTGGGCGCGGGCGCGGCGGGTGAGTCTTCCATGGGCGGCGGTGCGATCACGTCGGGGTCTCGGGGCGCGGGCGCGCGGCGTGGCCTGCGATCCTAACGCGGCGATGACGGGCGTGCGCTGTCCGCCGCGCGGTTTCCGTCCCGATCCGCGCAGGCGGTGGAGAGTGCCGAGCCGCGGCGGTGGTTCAGCGCGCCGCGCGCAGCAGCGCGTCCACGTCCAGCGCGTGGCCGGCGCGGGCGGCCTTGGTGCGCAGGTAGCCTTCGTTCTCGGCGGTGATGGTGCCGGTGACCGGGATGCGCTCGGTCACCTCGATGCCGGCCGCGCGCAGGCGCTCGGCCTTGTTCGGGTTGTTGGTGAGCAGGCGCACGCGGCCGATGCCCAGTCCGCGCAGCATCGCCACGGCGCTGCCGTAGCGGCGCTCGTCGGCGCCGAAGCCCAGTTGCGCGTCGGCGTCGATGGTGTCCAGGCCGTCGTGCTGGTAGCCGTAGGCGCGCATCTTGGTGGCGATGCCGGTGCCGCGGCCTTCCTGGTCCAGGTACAGCAGCACGCCGCCGCCCAGCGCCTTGAGCTTGGCCAGGCCGTGCCGCAGCTGATCGCCGCAGTCGCACTTGAGCGAGCCGAACAGGTCGCCGGTGAGGCAGGAGGAATGCACGCGCACCGGGACCGGCGCGCTCAGGTCGGGCTGGCCGATCACGATCGCGACCTGGTCGCGCTGCGCCACGCCGCCGCGGAATACCACGAATTCGCCGGGGCCCAGGTCGCGCAGCGGCACCTGGGTACGGGTGACCAGGGTGTAGCTGTCGGAGGCGGCGAGGGCGCAGCCATGTTCGAGGTCGTCCAGCCGCAGCGACTGGCAACCCTGGAAGGCGCTGCTGTCCGCGCCCAGGTCGGCCGCGACCATCGCCGGCAGGAGCAGGCCCAGGCGCGCGATCTCGGCGGCGCCGGCATCCAGCGCGTCGCCGGGCTGCCACTGCGCCGGCACCGGTCCGTCGCGCAGGTAGGCCAGCGCCGCCAGCGCGTCGTAGGAGTGCCCGGCCAGGGCGATGCGCGCGCCCTGCGGCGCGTCCAGGCCCAGCACCTGCGCGCGCGGCGGGGTCACGAACAGGTAGTGCCGCTGCCCGCTGGCCTCGGCGAAGCCGAGGTAGGACGGTTCGGTGCTGCTGTCCAGCGCCATCACCGCGCGGGTGCGGCCGTTGCCGTCGTCGAGCAGGACCGGGCGCCCGGCACGCAGCTCCGATGCCGCGCGTTCGCTGCGGATCGCGGCAGGATCGCCGAAGGCGTGCGCGGAAGGGGCGGTGGGGCTGGTCATGCACGACTCCAGATGGGGGATCGGCGGCGGCGCTTCAAGGCTGCCGCATTTGGTCGCGGCGGCACCGGCGCGGCGCCGGCAGGCGCATGGCGCCCGGCGCCATTGTCGCGCGCTTTGCCTGTCCCGCCAGCCCGCGGGCGATGGAACGCACTGTGCCCGGCCGCACGGCATCGCCGATGCAACCGGATGCGGCGTTCCAGGCAATGCCGCCGGCGCTGGGCGGGTGTGCACGTGCCGCCGGTTGCTTGCTACTGTGCGGCGTCGCGTCCCTTCTGGCCCCACGCCCGCATGCAGCTCGTCGATTGCACCGAACCGCGCCACGCGATGGCGATCCTGGAGATCTTCAACGACGCCATCGTTCACTCCACCGCGCTGTACGACTACCGGCCACGCCCGCCGGAGAGCATGGCGGCCTGGTTCGCGACCAAGCGCGCCGGCAACTTCCCGGTGCTGGGCCTGGAGGACGCCGACGGCACGCTGGTCGGCTTCGCCAGCTACGGCACCTTCCGCGCCTGGCCGGCGTTCAAGTACAGCGTCGAGCACTCGGTCTACGTGCACCGCGACCATCGCGGCCGCGGCGCGGGGCGGCGCTTGTTGCAGGCGCTGATCGAGACCGCGCAGGCGCGCGGCGTGCACGTGCTGGTCGGCGGCATCGACGCCAGCAATGCCGGCAGTATCGCCCTGCACGAGCAACTGGGCTTCGTGCACGCCGGCACGGTGCGCGAGGCCGGCTTCAAGTTCGGCCGCTGGCTGGACCTGGCGTTCTACCAGCGCATCCTCGCCGGCCCGGCGCAGCCGCACGACGACTGACGGGGTTCTGCCTGGGGCGAACGCCCTAGTGCGGATGGCGCTCGGTGGCGTAGGGATTGGGCTCGGCCGGGTCTGGGCGCAGGGTGTAGCGCTTGTAGGTCCACTGATACTGCGCCGGGTCGCGCCGCGCCACCCGCTCCACGCCCGCGTTGAGCGCGGTGGCCGCGCGCAGCGGGTCGGCATCGGCGATGTCCGGCGGCGCCGGCTGCACGTGCAGGGCAAACTCCAGGTCGTTGCCGACGCGCTCGCACCAGGCGAACAGCACGGTGGCGCCGGTGCGCTCGGCCAGGCGGTTGACCAGCGTCATGGTCAGCGCCGGCACGCCGAAGAACGGCGCGAACACGCCGTCGCCGGCCTTGGGCTGCTGGTCGGGCAGGATGCCGACCGCGCCGCCGTCCTTGAGCGTCTTGAACAACTGCCGCACCGCCGGGCCCTCGGCGCGCACCTGGCGCACCCGTTCGCCGCTGCGGACCAACTGCAGGAAGGCATCGCCGACCGCCGACTCCGGCGCCTTGTAGACGATGGCGATGTCGCCGCGCGAGGCCAGCCACTGGTTGAGCAACTCCCAGTTGCCGAAATGCGGTGCGGCCACGATCACCCCGCGGCCGGCGGCCAGCGCCGCGTCGTACAGCTCCTGGCCATGGCGCAGGCGCAGCCGCGCCAGGTTCTGTGCCGGCGGCCGGGTCCACAGCGTCAGGGTCTCGAACGCCTGCCGTGCGGTCGAGCGCAGCACGTCGCGCTGCAGGGCCACGCGCTCGCTGGGCAGCAGTTCCGGATAGGCCAGCTCCAGGTTGCGCCGAACCACCCGGCTCTCGCGCGCGTCCAGGCGCAGCCACAGCCCGGCCAGGCCGTCGGCCAGGCGGCGCAGCCACGGCCACGGCAGGCGCGCCACGGCGGCGGCGCAGCGATACAGCAGGGAGGCGAGCGTGGCGGGTTTCATCGGCCCAGTTTATCCGCTCGGCGCGTCGGGCCCGCCCACGGCGTCGCGGAACGCGTCGGTGGCACGCGATCCGGCTTCCCCAATCCAAGCGGTTCGGCGATGATCCTGCGTGATCGCCGCCGTTCGCCAAGCGCGCGGGCGATACCGAATCCCCAATCCCCAATCCCGGCCCTAATGCTCTCGTTGATCCAACGCGTCACCCAGGCCTCGGTCAGCGTCGATGGCGAGGTCGTGGGCCAGATCGGGCCCGGCCTGCTGGCGCTGGTGGCGGTGGAGCCGGGCGACGACGAGGCCAGGATCCGGCGCATGGCCGAGCGCCTGCTCGGCTACCGGGTGTTCTCCGACGCCAGCGGGCGCATGAACCGGTCGCTGCGCGACACCGGCGGCGGCCTGCTGCTGGTCAGCCAGTTCACCCTGGCCGCCGATACCGGCTCGGGCATGCGGCCCAGCTTCACCACCGCGGCACCGCCGGCCGAGGCTGAACGCGGCTTCAACCGATTGGTGGAGGTATGCCGGGCGCAGCACCCGCCGGGGGTGGAAACCGGCCGCTTCGGTGCCCATATGGTCGTCAGCCTGGTCAACGACGGCCCGGTCACTTTCCTGCTCCGGCCGTAGACGCCGGCGCGTTCCTGGCGGAGCCGTTCAGGCTCCTCGTCCGGCAAGCGGCGGTCCGGGCTGTTATAATGCTAGGTTCACTCATTCACCTACCTGCCGGTGGCGCGAGCACTCATGGCCAACGAACGTCCTGCCCAGCAATCCGACATCAAGCAACTGATCAGCAAGGGCCTGGAACAGGGCTATCTGACCTACGCGGAAGTCAACGACCATCTTCCCGACGATCTGGTCGACCCCGAACAGATCGAAGACATCATCGGCATGATCAACGGCATGGGCATCGATGTCCATGAAGTTGCGCCCGATGCCGAAACCCTGCTGCTCAACGACGGCAACACCGGCAACCGCGAAGTCGACGATACCGCGGCCGAAGAAGCCGCCGCGGCGCTGACCGCGCTCGACACCGAAGGCGGCCGTACCACCGACCCGGTGCGCATGTACATGCGCGAGATGGGCACAGTAGAACTGCTGACCCGTGAAGGCGAGATCGCCATCGCCAAGCGCATCGAGGAAGGCCTCGGCCAGGTGCAGGCCGCGCTGGGCGCGTTCCCGCTGGCGGTGGAGACCCTGCTCGAAGACTACGAACAGCACAAGGAAGGCAAGAAGCGCCTGGCCGAGATCGTGGTCGGCTTCAACGACCTGATCGAGGAAGAGCCGGCCCCGCCGGTCGCGGTGTCCGACGACGACAGCGCCACCGATGCCGATGCCGACGAGGATGACGACGAAGACGTCGACACCGCCGAAGAGGATGCCGGCCCGACCGGTCCGGATCCGGCCGAGGTCGCGCGGCGCATGGAAGTGCTGGCCACCGAATACGCCAAGTTCAAGAAGGCCCACGCCAAGAACGGCGCCGAGCACAAGCTGGTCACCAAGCTGCGCAACGACATCGCCGAGGTGTTCGTCACCCTGAAGCTGCCGCTGCCGCTGACCGACGTGCTGGTGCGCAAGCTGCGCGACACCATGGCCCAGGTCAAGGACCACGAGCGCCGCGTGCTGCACCTGGCCACCCACGTGGCACGCATGCCGCGCAAGGACTTCATCCGTTCCTGGGAAGGCAACCAGACCAACGTGGCCTGGGTCGACGACGCGCTCAAGCGCAAGCAGAAGTGGTCGTCGGCGCTGCGCGACGTCAAGGACCAGATCATCGCCGAGCAGGAAGCCACCGTGGCGGTGGAGCAGGCCACCTACCTGAGCCTGGCCGAGCTGAAGGAAATCAGCCGGGCCATGGCCTACGGCGAAGCCAAGGCGCGCAAGGCCAAGAAGGAAATGGTCGAGGCCAACCTGCGCCTTGTGATCTCGATCGCCAAGAAGTACACCAACCGCGGCCTGCAGTTCCTCGACCTGATCCAGGAAGGCAACATCGGCCTGATGAAGGCGGTGGACAAGTTCGAGTACCGTCGCGGCTACAAGTTCTCGACCTACGCCACCTGGTGGATCCGCCAGGCGATCACCCGCTCGATCGCCGACCAGGCGCGCACCATCCGCATCCCGGTGCACATGATCGAGACGATCAACAAGTTGAACCGCATTTCCCGGCAGATGCTCCAGCAGTACGGCCGCGAGGCCACCCCGGAGGAGCTGGCCAAGGAAATGGACATGCCCGAGGACAAGATCCGCAAGGTGATGAAGATCGCCAAGGAGCCGATCTCGATGGAAACCCCGATCGGCGACGACGAGGATTCGCATCTGGGCGACTTCATCGAGGACACCAACGTGGAGTCCCCGATCGAGAACACTACCAACATCAACCTGTCCGAGACCGTACGCGACGTGCTCGCCGGCCTCACCCCGCGGGAAGCCAAGGTGTTGCGCATGCGCTTCGGCATCGACATGAACACCGACCACACCCTCGAGGAAGTCGGCAAGCAGTTCGACGTGACCCGCGAGCGCATCCGTCAGATAGAGGCCAAGGCGCTGCGCAAGCTGCGTCACCCGAGCCGCTCGGAACAGCTGCGCAGCTTCCTCGACATCGACTGATCGAGCGCGGTTCGCGGCAACGAAAAAGCCCCGCCAGGTGCGGGGCTTTTTTGTGGGCGGAGGAGTGAGCCGTACCTTCCGCGTGAATGTTGCCATGCGACGCGCCGCCGCCCGGCCTTCGTAGGAGCGGCTTCAGCCGCGACCGGGCCTTCCCGGGAACGCCCGGTCGCGGCTGAAGCCGCTCCTACGACCGACACATAAGGGCGTCGAACCGCCGGCGCCCTTGCTTGCCGCGTCGGCGTTACGCGAACGCCCTGCTGCCGCGCATCACCGCCAGCACGTCGTGGCAGGCGCCCATGGTGTGGTAGTCGGTCTTGCCGGCCGGGCTCTTCTCGTCGCTGTAGCTGCGGTTGTCGCGGCTGAGGATGCGGAACCAGGCGCCGTAGCGGTGGTCGACCAGATGCTCCCAGGAATACGCCCACAGCGTGTCGTAGGCGGCGCGATACGTGGCGTCGCCGGTGGCGGCCAGCAGCCGCGAGGCCGCGGCGATGGCTTCGGCCTGCACCCAGAAGTACTTGTCGTCGTCGCAGAAGTAGGTCGGCGCCGCGGCCACGTCGGGCACGCCGACCACCGGCGCCTCTTCGGTACCGGAGGCGAAGCCGTAGACGATGCCGCCATGCTGCGCGTCCCAGCCGTGCGCCAGGGCGGTGTCGAACAGGTGCCGCGCGGTCGGCAGCAGCCACGCCGGCGCGGTGCCGGTGGCGGCCTGCAGATGCCCATGCAGCAGCACCAGCAGCTTGGACCACTCGACCTGGTGGCCGGGCTGGAAGCCCCACGGCCGGAACAGGTGCTTGGGATTGTCGCGGTTGTAGTCCCAGTCCACCTGCCAGTCGGCGTCGTAGTGCTCCCACACCAGGCCGCCGGCCAGTGCCGCCTGGCGGCGGGTGATGTGGTCGGCCAGCAGCAGCGCGCGCTGCAGGTAGCGCGGCTCGGCGCTGGCCTCGTAGGCGGCGATCAGCGCTTCGCACAGGTGCATGTTGGCGTTCTGGCCGCGGTAGCTGGAGAACGTCCACTCCGGGGTGGCCTCGTCGCGGTACAGGCCGGCGGCGGCGTCCCAGTAGCGGGTTTCCAGCAGTTGCCAGGTCTCGTCCATCCACGCGTCGGTGTCCAGGCCGGCCTTCTTCGCGGTGGCGTAGGCCAGCAGCACGAAGGCGGCGCCGTAGGCATGCTGGGTGCGGTCCTCGGCCACGCCGTCGCGCAGGGTCCACACGTAGCCGCCGCTGGCGCTATCGCGGTGCACCTCGCGCAGGTAGCGCAGGCCGTGGCGCGCGGCGTCCAGGTACTCGGCGGCCAGCACCGAGTCGGCGAACTCGATCGCGGCCATCGCGTAGTTGAAGACGAAGCGGGTGCTGCTGACCAGGTGGCGATGGCCGGCGTCGTACACGCTGCCGTCGTCGCGGAAGTAATGGAAGAAGCCGCCCGCCGGGTCGATCGCGCGCGGGTGGTAGAAGGCCATGGTGTCGGCAATGTGCGCGCGCAGGACGGCGGCGTCGGCGAAGTCGGGCAGGGGCGTGGCAGGCAGGTTCATGCGGTTGGCTGGCGAGCTGGGTGAGGGAAGGGAAGACAGCGGCGCACGGCGGCAGCGTGTGCGCCGCCGTGCCGGGAACGGATCACGGATCAGTGCATCACGCGCGCGGTCGGCGCGGCGGTGGGCGCGGCCGCCGTCAGCTCCGGCGACAGGCGCGAACCGCGCAAGCCGTACCAGACGATGTAGACGTAGCACAGCAGCGGGACCACGAAAGCATGCTGGATGCCGATCGCATCGGCCAGCAGGCCCTGCACCAGCGGCACGATGGCGCCGCCAACGATCGCCATGATCAGCAGGCTCGATGCCTTGCTGGTGAGCACGCCCAGGCGTTCGATGGCCACGGTGAAGATGGTCGGGAACATGATCGAATTGAACAGGCCGATGGCGATCACGCTCCACATCGCCACGTGGCCGGTGCTGACCATGGTCACGACCAGCAACAGTGCGGCGATGCCGGCGAACACCGCCAACAGCCGGCGCGCCGGGATGAACTGCAGCAGCGCGGCGCCAGCGAAGCGGCCGACCATCGCGCCGAACCAGTAGTACGACAGATGGTGCGTGGCGTCGGCTTCGTTGAGGCCGCCGGTGGTGGGGCCGGAAATGTAGTTGATCAGGAAGCTGCCGATCGCCACTTCCGCGCCCACGTACATGAAGATCGCCACCACGCCCCACAACAGGTGCGGGTGGCGCAGCGCGTCGGCGAAGCGGTGATGCGACTCGGCCCCGGTCTCCTTGTCCTCCCGCAGCGACGGCACCCGCATGACCAGCATGAACACCGCCAGCAACAGCAGGCCGCCGGCCAGCATCAGGTAGGGGATTTCCACCGTACGCGCCTGTTCGATGCGGTAGGCGGACAGCTGCGCGGGATTCATCGCCGCGATCTGGTCGGCGCCGAGCACCGCGCCGGCCAGGATCAGCGGGCCGATCAGCCACGGGAACACGGTGGTGCCCAGCGAGTTCAGCGCCTGGGCGAAGTTGAGCCGGCTCGGCGCCTTCTCCGGCGCGCCGATCAGGCTGATGTACGGATTGGCCGCCACCTGCAGCAGGGTGATGCCGCTGGCCAGTACGAACAGCGCGGTCAGGAACAGCGGATAGGAAGGCAGGCGCGCGGCCGGGTAGAACATCGCCGCGCCGATCGCCGCCACCACTAGGCCGATGACGATGCTGGCCTTGTAGCCGGTCCGCGACACCACCGCGCCGGCCGGCACCGACATCAGGAAGTAGGCGCCGAAGAAGGTGAACTGGATGAGCATCGACTGCGCGTAGTTCATCTGGAACACGGCTTTCAGATGCGGGATCAACACGTCGTTGAGGCTGGTCAGGCCGCCCCAGGTGAAGAAGATCATGCTGACCACCGCGATGGCGGCGGTGTTGGACAGCGGGCGACGGCTCATGCAGCGACTCCGGGAACGGGCGAGAGGGCGACCCGGCTGCTGGCGCGCAGGCACAGCCGGGCGGGGGCGATGGTAAGCGCAGGCAGGGCCTGGCGGTGGCGCAGCGCGTCCAGCACCAGGCGCGCGGCCTGCATGCCGCGCTCGCGCGGGGCGACGGCAACAGTGGACAGCGGCGGGGTGGCGACGGCGGCTTCGGGGATGTCGTCGAAGCCGATCAGCGCGTAGTCGCGGCCGGCGATGCGGCCACGTTCGGCCAGGCCGCTGGCCAGGCCCAGCGCGACCACGTCGTTGTAGCAGACCAGCGCGGTCGGCAGCGGGTCGCGCGCGCACAGCGCGCCGGCCTGGCGCGCGGCTTCCAGCCGGGTCGGCGCGCATTCGATCAGCCACGCCGGGTCGACCGCGATGCCGGCGGCGGCCAGCGCCTCGCGATAGCCGGCGCGGCGCTCGGCGCAGGAACTGGACTGGCGGTGGCCGCCGAAGAAGGCGATGGCACGATGGCCCTGCGCCAGCAGGTGTTCGGTGGCCAGGCGCGCGCCACGGCGGTTGTCCAGCGCCAGCAGCGGCCAGTCGCCGTCCAGCGCGCGGTTGAACAGCAGTACCGGCAGGCGTGGTCCCAGCAACTGGCGCAGCCGCGCCGCGTCGGTGTTCTCGGTGGGCGAGAGGATCATCGCCGCCGGGTGGTGCTCGATCAGCGAGGCCAGCACGGTCTGCTGGCGCTCCGGCGATTCGCCGGTGCTGCCCATCAGCATCACGTAGCCGGCCTCGGCCAGCGCCGCATCCACGCCACCGGCGAACTCGGCGAAGAACGGATTGGCCAGGTCGTTGACCACCAGCGCCACCGCATTGGACGCGCGGCCGCGCAGGCTGGCCGCGCCGCGATGGTAGACGTAGCCCTGGCGGGCGATTTCCGCCGCCACCCGCGCGCGCGTGTCGGCGTGCACCAGCGGGCTGTTGCGCAGCACCAGCGACACGGTCGCCCGCGACACGCCGCAGGCGGCGGCGATGTCGGACACGGTGACGCGTTTGTCGGCGGGAGACGGCGCCACGGCGCATTAGACCGGTTCAAAAGGTCGCTCATCCTGCGCCGTCGTGATCCGATCCGCATTTTGCAGTGCAGCAAGGCATTGCAGTGGCTTTGTGCTATCCGTTTGGATCGATTCGATACGGGGAGCCTGCCATGCGCAGCTCGAGGACGCTGGGCGGCGCTGCCGCGCTGCTGCTGGCCGCGCTGTGGCCGATCGCATCCGCCGTCGCAGCGGCGGGCGGTGACGCCGGCGAACGTGCGGTGGCCGCGGTGGACCCCTTCATCGGCACCGGCGGCGAGGGCCACACCTATCCCGGCGCCACGGTGCCGTTCGGCATGGTCCAGTTGAGCCCGGACACGCGCATCCAGCCGCGCAAGGACGCCTATGGCTGGGCGGCCGGCTACCGCTACGACGACCGCAGCCTGGTCGGCTTCTCGCATACGCATTTCTCCGGCACCGGCCACTCCGACCTGGGCGACGTGCTGTTGATGCCGATCAGCGGCGCGGTGCGGCTGGAGCGTGGCGACCCGGACACCCCCGGCAGCGGCTACAGCGCGCGCTTCCGCCACGACGACGAGCGCGCCGAGCCGGGCTACTACGCGGTGACCCTGGACGACTACAACGTGCGCGCCGAACTCACCGCCAGCGCCCGCGTCGGCGTGCATCGCTACACCTATCCGGCCGGCCAACCGGCGCACGTGCTGCTGGATCTGCGCACCAGCCTGTACGACTACCCGGGCAAGATCAGCTGGTCGCGGCTGCGCCTGCGCGCCGACGGCACCGTCACCGGCTTCCGCGAGACCCGCGGCTGGGCGCCGGGGCGGCAGCTGTACTTCGCCCTGCGCTTCTCGCAGCCGCTGCGCGGCCACGCCTTCCACAACACCGAGCAGGACATTCCCTACAAGGGTTTTCCGCCGCCGGGCGACAACGACCCCAGCCAACGCGCGCAGATCGAAGGCCGGCAACTGGTGGGATCGTTCGATTTCGGCGACGCCCTGCGCGGGCCGCTGCTGGTGAAGGTGGCGATCTCGCCGGTCAGCGAGGACAGCGCCATCGCCAATCTCGACGCCGAAGTGCCGGGCTGGGATTTCGATGGCGTGCGCCGCGCCGCACGTGCGCAATGGGCGCAGGCGCTGGGCGCGGTGGAGGTGGACGCGCCGCCCGCCCAGCGCACCCAGTTCTACACCGCGCTGTACCACAGCCTGCTCGGCCCGACCCTATTCATGGACAGCGACGGCCGCTATCGCGGGCCGGACAACGCCGTGCACCAGGCGCAGGGCTACACCCACTATTCGACGTTCTCGCTGTGGGACACCTACCGCGCGCTGCATCCGCTGCTGACCATCGTGCAGCCGCCGCAGCGTACCAACGACATCGTCAACTCGCTGCTCGCGCACCAGCGCGAAAGCCCCTACGGCGTGCTGCCGGTGTGGGCGTTCCACGGTCTGGAGACCTGGTGCATGATCGGCTACCACGCGGTGCCGGTGATCGCCGACGCGTACATGAAGGGCATCCGCGGCTACGACACCGACGCCGCGCTCAAGGCCATGGTGGCCAGCGCCGACTACGGCCCCTACGACGGCATCGCCCAGTACCGCGAACTGGGCTACGTGCCGATCGACGAGGAAGGCGAGGCCGCCTCCAAGACCCTGGAATACGCCTTCGACGACTGGACCATCGCGCAGATGGCGCAGGAGATGGGCCGCAGCGAGGTCGCCGCCACCTTCGCCAAGCGCGCCGGCAACTGGCGCAACGCCTTCGACCCGGACACCGGCTTCATGCGCGCACGCAAGCGCGACGGCCGCTTCCGCACCCCGTTCGATCCGGACGCCAGCGGCTACGGCACCGACTACACCGAAGGCAACGCCTGGCAGTACTCCTGGTACGTGCCGCAGGACGTGGCCGGCCTGGCGCGGGCGCATGGCGGCGACGACAGGCTGCTGGCGCGGCTGGACCAGGTGTTCGATGCCAAGGTCGATCCCAAGGTGTTCGCGCACATGGAGGACATCACCGGGCTGATCGGCTGGTATGCGCACGGCAACGAGCCCAGCCACCACGTCGCCTATCTGTATGCCTACGCCGGACAGCCGTGGCGCACCCAGGCGCGCCTGCAGCAGATCATGCGCAGCCAGTATGCGGCGCGGCCGGACGGGCTGGCCGGCAACGACGACATGGGGCAGATGTCGGCCTGGTACGTGTTCACCGCGTTGGGCTTCTACCCGGTGGCGCCGGCCAGCAACCAGTACATCCTTGGTCGCCCGTTCCTGCCGCGCGCCACCCTGGCGCTGCCCAACGGCAAGCGCTTCACGGTGATCGCCGACGGCCTGGACGACGCGCATCCCTATGTCGGCGGCGTCACGCTCAACGGTCGCCCATTGAACCGCGCATTCCTGCGCCACGAGGAACTCATGGCCGGCGGCGAACTGCGCTTCACCCTGCAGGCCACGCCCAACACCGCCTGGGCGGCGGCAGGCGCCGAGCGCGCCTATTCCATGAGCCCAGGTGGGGCGGATGCGCCGCAGGACCAATAGCACGGCCGTCCCGTGCGGCGGTCCTGAGCACGTGGCTGCGACGAATCGGTCGCGCCGCGACTCGCCACCGCCTTGTAGCGGTGCGAGGAACGCTGCATGAGGCGCGTCTAGACGGGCGTTGAGCGCCTGGCCCGTGATCAGCCCGGACCAAGCGCGTGCCTTGTCGCGGCACGTGACAGCGTGATGTCCAGTGTCGTTTCAATGGAAACGGCCCGTCCCGGGATAATTCTCCGAATCTTTGATGCCCTTGCGCGTGCCGCTGGAATGCCGTTCGTTCGATTTCGGCACTCGTCCAAGCCGAAAGCCAAGTCTCCGCGCGCGGTGGAGATGACGTCGGCAGTTGCTCCAATGCGAATGGAAACGCTGTCGGAGGTCGCTAGATGCACCCGAGCAGCCCGGCCCTTCCTTTAAAGAAGCCTTTAGGCGAAAGCGTGACCTTCACGGTCTGGCCAGGGGTCTTGATTTCGACGAATTTCTCGAGGACATCATTGAATCTGGATGTGAAATTCTCGGTCTGATAGTAGGTGGTCACCGTAGGCCGGCCATCGACGCCTTCCAGGCTGGTGCCCAGGTTCTTGGTTGTGCTCCCCTGGACATCCAGCGCCATCGTCGCCAGGAGGTAGTAGTTTCCTGGCTTGAGGTTGGAGAATTGAAATTGTCCCTTGTCGTTGGTCATGCCATCGACGCGGACCTGCAGGGCCATTGGCGAGACTTTGAGGGTGTCGCGCCCCTGCTTCATATTCGACGAAAGCGCAATTGCTTCCTTGAGGTAGGGGGTAACCGGAAATAGGGAGATGGATTGATTGCGCGCCAGATAAGTGCCTCCGCCGTTCTCCACGTGATGCACCGCGCAGGCCGTGCCCTTGATGGCGGAGGTGCCCGGCTCGAGCGCGGCCTGAGCAGCGCCAAGGTCGAAGACCGATCGGGGTTCCAGCACATTCAGCTTGCCGGATGCCGATGCCGTGGACTTCGCGGTCCCTTCGTTCCTGCCGTCGCCGGTGTCTAGTCTTACCTTCGCCAACATCCCGCACATGGCGCTGCGCATGTCCTCCGGCTTGGCTTGCATGCCGGGCGGTAATACGGCGATGAGCGTCAATGTATTGAGGTTCCGGTCCGCCGTGGCAACTACATCAAAGCTGCGGGAGTTGCTCGTGGCGTCCTGGGAAAACGTGAGTTCCGTCTTCCCGCCTTCGCTCTTCTGTTCGCCAATGGTGAATCCTTCTTGCTTGGCGACCTGACGGATTTGCGCGATGGCATCGAGTGGTTCCAACTTTTCCGACGTTTTCCATGCGCTGAACATCAAGATCTCCGACGAGGAGCTCATGTTGAAGTTCTCTTCGCAGGAGGCTGCACTGGCCATTGGCGCATGACATGCCAGCAAGGCGCCGAACGCCAAAAAACAAACGAGTTTCGAAAATCGCATTGCGCTCTCCATGCCTGATGAGCTCCGAGTCCTTGTGGATTGTAGTTGATGCCAATTGCTTAGTGACGGCGGGAGCCTTGCGTCGGTACCAGGGCTGCCTCACCGTTCGAGCCGCCGCGGCATCCCCCCGATCTGCGGTACGGCGTGTAATAGAAGTGTGAATTCACGATGAAGTTAAGACGCACTGCCGTGGCGACAGTCTCATTGCTCCCTGAAACGCCATGGTGGCGGTGCGTTGGCGCCATTCCATTCCGCGCGCGGGCGCGCCCCGTATGCGCTGACTTAATGCCATGAACACGTTTTATTGGCATCCCCTGTGGTCTTGTGACGTTGCCGCGTGCCGCCGAGGGTCATGGTCGCTTCGGCGCCTGATCCGATAGCGAACGCGGCGTATTGCAGTCGCACCCGTTTGCGCCTAGTGACACGGCTGATCCGGGTTGCCGATGCTGCCGCTGCGGTCTGGATCGCGTACTCCTCACCACGCCGAACGGGATATACGAATGCATGTCTGCCTGCTGTCCCTCTTTCCTCCTCACGATGCGGCCGCGCTGGACGCGGCCATGGCGGCGGCGCAGGCACAGGGCTGCGATCACATCGTCTTGCCCAATCCGTTCGCACAGGATGCGCAAGGCCGTCTTCACGACCCCGCAGCCGACGACGCGGCGGGCCAGACACAGTTGCGCCACTGGCTGCAGCGGGCCGAGCAGCACGGGCTGCGCGTGCTGCTGGATCTGCGCATCGACGAGATCGGCGGCGGCAGCCGCCTGCTGCAGGAACACCCGCACTGGTTCCGCGCACGCAGCTCGGCGCTGCCGGATCCGCGCGCCGAACGCGCCGCGCCGGACATCGCGGTGGGCCGCTTCGCCTCCGCCGAAGAAGGGGCGGGCCTGGCGCAGTGGTGGAGTGCGCGCCTGGTCGACTGGCTGCGCAGCGGCGTGGCGGGCTTCCGCGTGCTGCAGCCAGAGCGCATTCCGGCGCCGTTGTGGCGCACGCTGATCGAGGGGGTCCACGCACAGGCACCGCAGGCGCGGCTGCTGGCCTGGACGCCCGGGTTGGGCCTGGATGCCTTGCGCGGCCTGGCCGGCGCCGGCTTCGATGCCGCGTTCTCTTCGCTGGCCTGGTGGGACGGCCGCGGCGACTGGTTCTTCGACGAGGACAGCGCCCTGCGTGCGCTGGCGCGTTGCGTGGTCGCCACCGTCGACGCCGAGACGGCCTCGCATACGCCGCTGCCCTTGCCACGCGCGCAGCGGCAGCGCCTGGCCGCGGCGTTCGGTGGGGCCTGGGCGATCGCCGCGCAGGACACATTGACGGAACACGGGCAGCCCACGTCTGCGCAGCACGGATCCTCCGAGAGCGATGCGTCCGCGCCGGCTGAATCGCTACCCGACGCCACCGCGTCGCTGCGCCTGCGTCCGCTGCTGCGCGATGGCGCGCTCACCGCGGTGGCGGTGGAACCGCTGGACGCCGCGCCATGGCTGGTGCTGCTCAACAGCGACCGCGACCACCTGCTGCCGGTACCGGGGCCGGCGCTGCTGCGCCTGCTCGGCGACAGCGAGGGCCTGCTCAGCGACCATGGCGAGCCGATCCAGGGCGAGCAGGGCGGCACCCTGGAAGCGGGCGAGGTGCGCATCTATCGCAGCCTGCCGGCGCGCCCGGTGCTGACCGCCGCGCGTGCACGCACCCCGGCCGAGGTCGCCGCCGGTGAGGCGCGGGTGTGCATCGAGGCGGTGACGCCATCGGTCGACGACGGGCGCTTCCCGGTCAAACGCACGGTCGGCGACCGCGTGTGCGTGGAAGCCGATGCGTTCTGCGACGGCCACGACCGCATCGCCGTGGCGCTGTTGTGGCGCGCCGCCGACGCGCGTACCTGGTCGAGCGCGCCGATGCGTGCCCTAGGCAACGACCGCTGGCGCGGCGAGTTCCCGCTACAGCGCATGGGCCGCTACGAGTTCCGCATCGAGGCCTGGCGCGATGTGTACGCCACCACCCATGCCGACCTGGAAAAGAAGCGCGCCGCCGGCACGCTGCTGCCGGTGGACGTGCAGGAGGCGCTGGCCCAGGTCGAGGCGGCGCGCGCCCGCAGCCGTGGTGCACTGGCAACGCGCTTGAAAGCCATCGCCACCCGCATCGCCCGCACCGACGACCTGGCCGAAAAGGCGCAGCTGCTGCTCGAACCCGACACCGCCGATGCGATGGCGCGTGCCGACGCCAAGCCGTTCCGCACCGAATATCCGATGACCTTCCGGGTCGAGGCCGAACGCCGCGCCGCGCACTTCGCCAGTTGGTACGAACTGTTCCCGCGCTCGCAGAGCGGCGATCTGCAGCGCCACGGCACCTTCGACGACGTGATCGCACGGCTGCCGCACATCCAGGCGATGGGCTTCGACGTGCTGTACATGCCGCCGATCCATCCCATCGGCGAGAAGAACCGCAAGGGCCGCAACAACGCGGTGACCGCCGAGCCGGGCGAACCCGGCAGCCCGTATGCGATCGGCTCCGCCGAAGGTGGACATACCGAGGTGCATCCCGAGCTGGGCGGGCTCGACGGTTTCCGCCGCCTGCGTGCCGCCGCGGCCGAGCATGGCCTGGAGCTGGCCCTGGATTTCGCCATCCAGTGCGCCCCGGACCATCCGTGGCTGCGCGACCACCCGGACTGGTTCACCTGGCGCGCCGACGGTTCCATCCCGTATGCGGAGAACCCGCCGAAGAAATACCAGGACATCGTCAACGTCGACTTCTACGCCAGCGGCGCGGTGCCGGCGCTGTGGAACGCACTGCGCGATGCGGTGCTGTTCTGGGTCAACGAAGGCGTCACTCTGTTCCGCGTCGACAACCCGCACACCAAGCCGTTCCCGTTCTGGGAATGGCTGATCGCCGAAGTGCGCGGGCGCCATCCGCAGGTGGTGTTCCTGTCCGAGGCCTTCACCCGGCCCAAGCCGATGTACCGGCTGGCCAAGGTCGGCTTCTCGCAGTCCTACACCTACTTCACCTGGCGCCAGCACAAGGCCGAACTGCAGGCCTACATCGAGGAGCTCAACAGCGGTGCGCCCAGAGAGTGCTTCCGCCCGCACTTCTTCGTCAACACGCCGGACATCAATCCGCTGTTCCTGCAGCACAGCGGCCGCAGCGGGCACCTGATCCGCGCCGCGCTGGCGACCACGCTTTCCGGGCTGTGGGGCATGTACCAGGGCTTCGAACTGTGCGAGGCCACGCCGCTGCCGGGCAAGGAGGAATACCTCGATTCGGAGAAGTACCAGTTGCGGGTGTGGCCCGAGCGCGCACCGGGCGACATCGTCGAGGAGATCACCCGCCTCAACCTGCTGCGCCGCCAGCATCCGGAACTGCAGTCGCACCTGGGCACGCGCTTCTACGTCGCGCACAACGAGCAGGTGCTGTACTTCGGCAAGTTCCTCGATGAAGCGCATCTGGCGCGCGGGCGCAGCCTGGTGCTGGTGGCGGTGAGCCTGGATCCGCATGCGGCGCAGAACGCGCAGATCGAAGTGCCGCTGTGGGAGCTGGGCCTGCCCGACCATGCCAGCGTCGCCGTGCGCGACCTGTGGGACGGCCACGACTTCACCTGGTACGGCAAGACCCAACACATCCGCCTCGATCCGTCGCGGCCGTTCTCCCTGTGGCGCATCCGCGCCGGAGTTCCTGCATGAATGTCGCCGCGCCGTCGTCTCCCCACCTCGAGCCGCGCGCACCGGCCGGCGATGCGCGCTGGTACAAGGACGCGATCATCTACCAGGTGCACGTCAAGTCGTTCTTCGACTCCAACGACGACGGCATCGGCGACTTCCCCGGGCTGATTTCCAAGCTCGACTACATCGCCGACCTGGGCGTGGACACGATCTGGCTGCTGCCGTTCTACCCCAGCCCGCGCCGCGATGACGGCTATGACATCGCCGAGTACATGGCGGTGCATCCGGACTACGGCAGCATCGCCGACTTCCAGCGTTTCGTGGAGCAGGCGCACGCGCGCGGCATCCGCATCGTCACCGAGCTGGTGATCAACCACACCTCCGACCAGCATCCCTGGTTCCAGCGCGCGCGCATGGCCCCGGCCGGCTCGCCGGAGCGCGCGTTCTACGTGTGGTCCGACAGCGACCAGGACTACGCCGGCACTCGCATCATCTTCTGCGACACCGAAAAGTCCAACTGGACCTGGGACCCGGAAGCCGGCCAGTACTTCTGGCACCGCTTCTACTCGCACCAGCCGGACCTGAACTTCGACAACCCGGCGGTCATGGAAGCCGTGCTGGAAGTGATGCGCTTCTGGCTGGACCTGGGCGTCGATGGCCTGCGGCTGGACGCGGTGCCGTACCTGATCGAGCGCGAGGGTACCTCCAACGAGAATCTGCCCGAGACTCACGCCATCCTGCGTCGCATCCGCGCCACGCTCGATGCCGAATACCCGGACCGCATGCTGCTGGCCGAGGCCAACATGTGGCCGGAAGACACCCAGCAATACTTCGGCGAGAACGCCGACGAATGCCACATGGCGTTCCACTTCCCGCTGATGCCGCGCATGTACATGGCGATCGCCCGCGAAGACCGCTTCCCGATCACCGACATCATGCGCCAGACCCCGGAGATCCCGGAGAGCTGCCAGTGGGCGATCTTCCTGCGCAACCACGACGAGTTGACCCTGGAGATGGTCACCGACTCCGAGCGCGATTACCTGTGGCAGACCTACGCCGCCGACCGCCGCGCGCGCATCAACCTCGGTATCCGCCGGCGCCTGGCACCGCTGCTTGAGCGCGACCGCCGCCGCATCGAACTGATGACCTCGCTGCTGCTGACCATGCCCGGCACGCCGGTGCTGTACTACGGCGACGAGATCGGCATGGGCGACAACATCCATCTCGGCGACCGCGATGGCGTGCGCACGCCGATGCAATGGTCGATCGACCGCAACGGCGGCTTCTCGCGTGCCGATCCCGCCGCGCTGGTGCTGCCGCCGATCATGGATCCGCTGTACGGCTTCCAGGCGGTCAACGTGGAGGCACAGCAGCGCGACCAGTACTCGCTGCTGACCTGGACCCGCCGCGTGTTGTCGGTGCGCAAGCGCTACCGTGCGTTCGGCCGCGGCGCGCTGCGCTTCCTGTATCCGGGCAACCGCCGCCTGCTCGCCTACCTGCGCTGCCACGAGGACGAGACCGTGCTGTGCGTGGCCAACCTCTCACACACGCTGCAGGCGGTGGAGCTGGACCTGTCCGAATTCGAGGGCCGGGTGCCGGTGGACATCCTCGGCGGCGGCAGCTTCCCGCCGATCGGGCGCCTGACCTACCTGCTCACCGTGCCGGCGTTCGGTTTCTACGCCTTCCAACTGGTCGGCAACGCCACCCTGCCGGACTGGCACGTGCCGGCGCCGGTGCCGCTGCCGGATTACCAGACCCTGGTGCTGCGCAGCACGGTCGACAGCGCCGGCCTGCAGGCGCACCTGCCGACGCTGGAGCGCGACATCCTGCCGACGTGGCTGTCCACGCGGCGCTGGTTCGCGGCCAAGGACCGCGCGCTGCGCAGCGTGCGCATCGCCCGGCGCACGCCGCTGTCCGGCGGCGACGGCCTGACCCTGCTGGAGATCGAGGCGGAGCTGGACGACGGCGCCCACGAGCGCTACATCCTGCCGCTGGGCATCGTCTGGGAGCGCGAGCAGCCGAGCGTACTGGCCGAGCAACTGGCGCTGGCGCGCGTGCGCCACGGCCGCGAGGTCGGCTACCTGACTGACGCCTTCGCGCTGAAGCCCTTTACCCTGAGCATGCTCGCCGCATTGCGCGACAAGGCGGAACTGCGCGTGGACGGCGACGCCGGCAACGAGACAGCCGCCGAGCGCATTCGTTTTTGTCCCACCGCGGCACTGCAGCGCGTGGACATCCCCGCCGATCCGGAGATCCGCTGGCTGTCGGCGGAGCAGAGCAACAGCTCGCTGATCGTCGGCGACGCGGCGGTGTTCAAGCTGCTGCGGCGCGTGTCGGCCGGCATCAATCCGGAGATCGAGATCGGCGAGCGCCTCACCGCGTTGGGCTACGCCAACGCCGCGCCACTGCTGGGCCATGTCGCGCGCGTCGAGGCCGACGGCAGCGAGACCACGCTCGCCTTGCTGCAGGGCTTCGTGCGCAACCAGGGCGATGCCTGGCGCTGGACCCTGGATCACCTGTCGCGTAGCGCCGAGGAATACGACGCGGCACAGGACGATGCCGCGCGGCTGGAGATCGTGGCGAGCTACGACGCCTTTGCGGCGATCGTGGGACGGCGCCTGGCGGAACTGCATGCCTTGCTGGCGCAGCCCACCGATGCACCGGCCTTCGTGCCGCAGAGCGTGGATGTGACCGCCGCGCAGCAGGTGGTGGACGGCGTGGTGCACGAAGTGCAGGCCATGTGGGACACGCTGCTGGCGCACCGCGATGCCAACGACGACCCGGCTGAACACGCCGCGGTCGATAGCCTGCTGGCCGAACGCGCGCGCCTGGATGCCTGGTTGCAGCAGGCGCCGTCGCTGTTGTCCGGTGCGCTGCTGACCCGCGTGCACGGCGATTTCCACCTCGGCCAAATCCTGGTCGCATTCGACGACGTGGTGCTGATCGACTTCGAAGGCGAGCCGGCCAAGTCGCTGGACGAACGCCGCGCCAAGGCGAGCCCGCTGCACGACGTGGCCGGCTTCCTGCGCTCGCTGGACTACGCCAGCGAAGTGTCCGCACGCGGCGAGGAAGGCACCGCGGCGCGTGTGGGCGCGGGTTTGGATACCGCGCAGGAGGCATACCTGGCCGCGTTCCGCAGCCGCGCCAGCGCCGCCTTCCTGGCCGCCTACCGCGCCGTGCTCGATGCCAGTCCGCACCCGTGGGTGGCGCCGGCCGCGTTCGAGGCCACCACCTTGCTGTTCCTGATCGAGAAGGCCTGCTACGAAATTCGCTACGAGGCCGCCAACCGCCCGGCATGGATCATGGTGCCCATACAGGGACTGTTGCGCATACTCGACCGCTTTCCCGCGCCCCAGGAGTCGATTCGATGAGTGATGCCGTCCACGTCTGGGACGACGCGACGCAACGCGCCTTCGCCACTGCCCGCCACGGCGACCCGTTCGCCGTGCTGGGCGTGCATCGCCTCGGCAATGCGCGGGTGCTGCGCAGCTACCAGCCGGGCGCCGATGCGGTGCTGGCGGTGCTGGAGGACGGCAGCGAAGTGCCGCTGCAGCAGGGCCCGGAAGGCTTCTTCCACGCCGAACTGCCGGGTGAGGGCCGTTACCGCCTGCGCATCCGCTGGCCCGGCGGCGAGCAGGACACCGCCGACGCCTATGCCTTCGGCCCGCAGCTGAGCGACTTCGACCTGCACCTGATCGGCGAAGGCCACCACCTGCACCTGGCCGACGCGCTGGGCGCCAACGTGGTCGAGGTCGACGGCGAGCAGGGCACCCGCTTCGCGGTATGGGCGCCCAACGCCTCGCGCGTGGCGGTGGTCGGCGACTTCAACAGCTGGGATGCGCGCCGCCACCCGATGCGCCTGCGCCACCAGGCCGGCGTGTGGGAACTGTTCGTGCCCGGCATCGGCCCCGGCGCGCGCTACAAATTCGCCCTGCGCGGCCCGCGCGGTGAAGAACTGCCGGCCAAGGCCGACCCCGTCGCGCGCCAGGCCGAACTGGCGCCCGGCACCGCGTCCATCGTCGCCGACCCCGCGCCGTTCCAGTGGCGCGACGACGCCTGGATGGCCACGCGCGCGCGCCGCCACGCCCCGCAGGCGCCGATCAGCGTGTACGAAGTGCATGCCGGCTCGTGGATGCACGCCGCCGACGGCAGCATGCTCGACTGGGACGCGCTGGCCGAGCGGCTGATTCCTTACGTGGCCGACATGGGCTTCACCCACATCGAACTGCTGCCGGTCACAGAGCATCCGTTCGGCGGCTCCTGGGGCTACCAGCCGCTGGGCCTGTTCGCGCCCACCGCGCGCTTCGGCAGTCCGGAAGGCTTCGCCCGCTTCGTCGACCGCTGCCACCGCGAGGACATCGGCGTCATCGTCGACTGGGTGCCGGCACATTTCCCCACCGACGCGCACGGCCTGGCCCACTTCGACGGCACCGCCCTGTACGAACACGCCGACCCGCGTGAAGGCTTCCACCGCGACTGGAACACGCTCATCTACAACCACGGCCGTCGCGAAGTTTCCGGCTTCCTGATCGCCAGCGCGCTGGAGTTCCTGCAGCGCTACCACGTCGACGGCCTGCGCGTGGACGCCGTCGCCTCCATGCTCTACCGCGACTACAGCCGCAACGCCGGCGAGTGGGTGCCCAACATCCACGGCGGCCGCGAGAACTACGAGAGCATCGCCTTCCTGCGCCGGCTCAACCAGGTGGTGGCCGAGCACGCACCCGGCGCCATGACCATCGCCGAAGAATCCACCGCCTGGCCCGGTGTCACCGCCGACCTCGCCCACGGCGGCCTGGGCTTCGACTACAAGTGGAACATGGGCTGGATGCACGACAGCCTGCACTACATCGAACTGGACCCGATCTACCGCCGCTACCACCACGGCGAGATGACCTTCAGCATGGTCTACGCGTATTCCGAGCGTTTCATGCTGCCCATCTCCCACGACGAAGTGGTGCACGGCAAGCGCTCCCTGCTCGGACGCATGCCCGGCGACGACTGGCAGCGCTTCGCCAACCTGCGCGCCTATCTCGGCTACATGTACACCCACCCCGGGCGCAAACTGCTGTTCATGGGCTGCGAGATCGCCCAGCCCACCGAGTGGAACCACGACGCCGTGTTGCCCTGGCACCTGCTCGACCAGCCCAACCACCGCGGCATCCAGCGCCTGGTCCGCGACCTCAACCGCCTCTACGCCGAACACCCCGCACTGCACGCCCGCGACGACGAACCCGAAGGCTTCGCCTGGGTCATCGGCGACGACGCCGGCAACAGCCTGTTCGCCTACCTGCGCAAGGCCCGCAGCGGCGATACCCCGCTGCTGGTGGTGGCCAACCTCACCCCGCAGGTGCAGCACGGCTACCGGATCGGCGTGCCGCGTGGCGGCCGCTGGCGCGAACTGCTGAACTCGGACAGTGAGATCTACGGCGGCAGCAACACCGGCAATGGTGGGAGCGTGCGGGCCGAGAACGTCGGTGCGCATGGGCATCCGGCGTCGCTGACGTTGACCATTCCGCCGCTGGCGGTGCTGGTGCTGGGGTTGGAGGATTGAGGGCAGGGCGGCTGCGTGCTTAGCTACGTCGCGTGCGCGGCCAGCGGTGCCGCGTATCGGCCCCACTACGAGATGTGCCCCTGATCGGTCCTCCTCGTTGAGCGGTGTTGCAAGCCGATGCATGCTTGGCACTTGAGCCAAGGACGAGAGCGCATGCCAGCACCTGAACTTTGTATCCCAGTTGTGTGGACGCTCTGCGAGCGGCCGGAGGCCTGGTCGGTATGGGCCGCTTTCCTTCAGGCGTTGCTTGCTGGGGCGGCCATCTTTTTCGCAGCCCGTCTCGCCACACGCCAAGAGCGGCGCGCGGTCGCCCGTCGAACAGAGGTGTTCCTAGAGCGCATTAAGCAGGCTGCGACGCAAGCCGGGCGAATAAAGACCTTCTTCGGCATAGTGCCCAACGAGGAGCCACGTGATCTTGTGTATGGTGCCCAGCGTAAGCTTTTCGAACAATTCGCTCAGTCCTTGCGCGCCGTGCCATTGGAGAACGTAGTGGACTCGCGTTTGCTTATGCCACTTCACAACGCCGCCACCTCCTGCGAGATCGTCGCCGAGCTTCTTGGTAACGAACCTCCGCGAAATGGGTCGGCTGAATTGAAGGTTTGGTTCAAGAAACTTGGCGAGGCGCAATTTCAGCTCTTCGAGTGCTACAACACCGCATACGCGGTTCACGTGGAATTCGCTTATGAGAGTTTCGCCCATAAGGCTGCTAGGAGATTCCTGAGATGGAAGATCAGTCGATCGCGCAAAAAAAACTAGGCTATTCTCAGCGCCCTTGATGCCCCAAATGACCCCGCTGACGCCGGGGGCGGAATCTTCCGATGCATCATTGAGCCGGTCGCTGATATCGCCAGACCGGCGCCGGCGCGATACTGGCCATGCCGGACACGGGATCAAGGTGGCCGTTCAACACGCGAGCCTTGAGCAAGCCTCGCCGGTATCTAGCGGCCGAATTCGTAGACAGCTCCCGGCGCTATTAAGCTCCAAACTCGCTAGCGTCGTCGTTGCCAGGGCGGAGGACGTGCGTCTGAGCTCCCATCATGGCAAGCTTGTAGTGAACGCGCGAGCGGTTTCGGGTGCTCGAGCTCAGGGAGCAGAGAATGGTTGCCACGCCAAGATGGACCTACATGCTGCGGATCCCAGGTGGCAGTCCTGCGACCTTGCCGATGGATAGGCTTGCTGACTATCTGAAGGAGTTCGCCGAGTTGCTCGGGCTAGAGAACAAGCCTGTGTTTGTTGGAATCAAGAACGCCAGCATTGGTCTTAAAAGCAAAGTTCCGGCGCGGCGGCGTGAGCGCGCTTGGAAGCGCATTCAGGAGGCTAAGTACAAGCCCGCGAGCCGGCCGGGGAGACACCTTAAGAGCATCGAAAGCATGCTCGGGCGTGATGGTTTCAGAACAGCAGAGCTGAGGGACAATACTGACAAAGTGCTTTGCTTGTTCCGCTCTGAGGAGCAGTTGTCCATGCACACTATTTCGATAAAGAAGCGTGGCGATGTCGACGGCGTTGTCACTGGCCTTCGGGGTGCTGACGATACGATGCACTTGTACTTGCGCGACCAGCTCAGCCGCGACCACAGCCTAGTGGTGCGTGACGAGACGCTCGCGCGAGATTTGCTGCGCCACTTTCGCACGGGGCTTGTGCGCCTTCGCGTTCATGGCAGTTGGCAACGTACTGAAGACGGCTGGGTTCCCGAGAGTGGCAAGTGCGTGGTGGATGGTTACGACGAGCTCGACCAGACGCCAGCGGCGGAAGTGATGGCGAGCTTGATAGCTATTCCAGGCAACGGTTGGGTCGATGTGGAAGATCCAGAAGCGGTGTGGCGCGAGCTCCGGGGAGTTGAATGAACATGGATGTGATTCCGTTGTTTGTCGCGCTTGACTGTAACGCGTTGACTTGCCTCACCGGTCCTGATGGTGATGACAAGATCCGGCTCAATCATCTGCTTGAGGAAATTGACAAGCGGAGGGGCAAGGTGATCATCCCAACCCCCGCTATCGCTGAGTATTTGGTTAAGGCAGATCAAGCTGCCCTTGAGTTTGTTGGTGCGCTCGACAGGCGCGCTTGTATAAAGATGGCTGATTTCGATTTAGCAGCTGCTTTTGAAGCGGCGCAGATGGATGCGGCATCCCTGTGGCGCGGTGACAAAAAGGATGGCAGCAGCGAAGCCTGGCAGCGAGTGAAGATCGACAGGCAGATAGTTGCGATTGCCAAAGCAAACGGTGCGAAGCTCATCGTTTCGAACGACAAGGGGGTGTGCACCTGCGCGGCTCGAGTTGGTCTCAAGGGACTTCGGATCGACGAACTAGCTTTCCCAGATGCCGCGCGGCAGCGGACACTGCAGATTGACGGGAGCGTAGCAACACAAGCCGCCACCTGAACTGCGGTCTCCTGTTGCTGCACATCGCATCCAAAAATCTTCAGGCGCGCATCTCGGCCGGTAGGACGGCGGCCGGTAGCGTGCCGGCCATGCGCCACGACCTGCCGCTCGGCTTGGCCGGGGATCCCACGGTCCAGTGGGCTAGGAACTGGCTCAAGTGTTTGTACAAAATTGTGGCCAGCGTGAGCGAAACCGGGGTCCGCGGGATCTGGATCGCGAACGTGATCGGCACCGAGAGGGCGCTGTCTCATGCCCCTACGCATATTTGCAGCGACGCGTGGTGATGCGCTCTGCGGAGCGGTGGGCCTGCGCTCATGCAGCGGGCTGCGTTGCGATTGCGATGGGTACCGCGTCTAAGGCTGGCCGCCGGTCAGCTGGAGTTCCTCGGCGGGAATGGCATCAGGCATTACTTGGACAACAGCGGTCGGCCGGTAGTGCTTCGTGCCGCTATGGCGCTGGCCCCATCACTCCCACGCCAGTGCCGGCCTGAAAGCCAAACAAGGCTCTTCCTCAGCTAGTGAGGTGCCGGCGGGCTATCTTGTAGTAAGTTGATGTCGTCCGCAAACCCGAGCATCTCCGCTCTAGCGACCTTGCCAGCAAGACAAGGTACCACCTCAGACGTTAAACTCGCGCCCGCCTCGGCGCCTTCCTCTGCATGCACGCCAGAGGCGCCAAGCCGGCGGCGGACGCATCGCCCGCCCGCTCCGGACGCGTCCGGGCCTATAGCTCAACGGTTAGAGCAGAGGACTCATAATCCTTTGGTTCCAGGTTCGAATCCTGGTGGGCCCACCATTAGCATGCAAAAAGGCAATCGCATGCTGTCTGCTCTTCAAGATGAGCGGACGTTGGAAGTGAGCCTGATCCCATTCTTGTAGTGTTGGTGAGGCCGTCGTCTTAGAAGCGCGCGATGTACATGGTTGCCTCGAGATGGCAATGCGAAGCTATAGCGCCGGGTAGATCGAATAGACGTGGTTTTGCACGGAAGTCGAAGAGACGATAGAGGCGGTATTTGTCAGCATCGACTTCCGAACGCGCCAGTTCATTGCGGCTGACATGGAATGGAGTCAGGATGCCGAACGCGGTGGTCTTTACCTCGATGAGTCGTTCTCGGCCATCGGTCTCGTAGGAGAGTATGTCGTAGCCTAGGCCATCGCCTTGAGAAGCGGCTATGTGTTCGACCCGATTGGCCAGGCGTTTCTGGCCAGCTGCATGAAGGCGGCGGGTTTCCAACTCTATTACGAACAACTCGCCGGCCCGGCCCAACGATTGATTCCTCGCTTCTTGTGCCAGGTAGTCACGTTGCATAGGCGAGAATCGGGGCAGGTAGATAGGTGATGTCTCTCGTACCCGTGCCGCTGTCGGTGCCGGAACCCATACGGTTTCCGTATCCTCTGGGGCAATCATCACGGCAGGTCGTAGCACGGCGGATTGAGCGGCGGCCTGTAGTGCATCGTTCGACTGCGTTTGACTTCCCGCTACGTCGAACAACAGGGTCTGGTAATTGCCACGCGGCTTGTAGCCATCAATGTACGGGTAGCCGAGTGCGAGAAGGACTGCGCTGATGTTGCAATGTTTGAACTCGATGGCGGCCCTGTTGCGCCCGTCAAGCCGCTCGGCCAGCGCACGTGCATGGGCGGTCTTGCTATACCGCTGGCCGTTCAGTTCGAGCGTGAGCATGTGCAAGTAGTCGGCGACGCAGGCCTCCACTTCTTCATGCGACCAGTCTGTGCCCCGTGCCATATAGTTCCTCTCGCCTGTCACTAGGTTAACTGGCATGGGGTGTGGGGACTAGTCCTGATAGTGATAGCTGCGTGGGCAATGTGGGGCGGTGGCGGCGATTTTTGGTAGCTAACAAGAGCTTGCAAAGGCAATTGCATGTTGTCGCTCTTGAAAGTAAGCGGATGCTAGAAGTAAACCTGACCCATTCTTGGCAGGGTAGGTTGCTTGGCTGATGATGCCCGTCGCCCATTGCGTTAGTCAGTCATTGCTCCGTCCTCCATTGTAGTAACGTAACTACATTGCGTTAGTACAGGAGGCGTCCTATAGCAATCACAACCCTGTCCAGTTGGGAACTCAGTCAGGACGTGACACGGGGCAAAGAAGGCCCCTAAGAATGGTCCAGTGTTCATGACGGATCGAGACGGGCCTGCGCACGTGCTGTTGAGCTTCGAGGACTACCAACGGCTGACCAGGCAGCGGCCCAACATTGCCGATGCGCTGGCGATGCCGGGCGTGCGGACATCGAGTTCGAGCCGCTGCGAGTGACGATTGGAGCCCGGTCGGTTGATCTTCCGTAACGTACGTGCTCAACCAATGTGCTGTGTGACTTGCGTAAGTGCGGCTCGGCAAGTCGGCTCGAATGTGTCGGCATGAGCGGAAAGCGTCGATGCCGCTGATCTCTTCACATCGACCATCACCGTCATGGAGCTGGAGCTCGGCGTTCTGTCGACTGAACGCAAGGACCCCCACACAGGGTGCCATGCTGCCGGCGTGGCTGGAGCAACAAGTATTGCCTAAGTTCTCCGGGCGTACATTGCTGATCGATGCCGCTGTGGCGCAGCGCTGCGCCCTGTTGCATGTACCCGATAAGCGAGACTAGCTTATCGCGGCGACGGCGACGACGCATGTATGGCGCTGATCACATACAACGTAAATGATTTATCTGGAGATTATAATGTCTAGTTTAGTCGACGAAACGACTAGTAATATCATTAATTCAATTTGCAATGCCTCCACGGCACTCGATGCGTTCCAGCTCTATGCTATCCATCACGATCAGTTGGCTGAATGGAAATTTCTTCTTCGTGATGAATTTGGTACCTTGCCATCTCATGCTATTCAACGAGAATTTGCACATGGCGCGACAGTTAGTTCTGTATTCGGTGCGTCCCCCGTATTGGTGCTTGATCAGAACGTATATCGCGACATGCTTTCAGGTTCTGCGAATTTCCATTTTGACTTCTCGATTGCGCTTGATACGCAAGCAGTTAGCCATCTTCATCCTTATATTTCCGGGCGAGACGCGGACAATATCGATCTTGATTTGAAAGATGTATTTTCTTTCATTGCTCGCCCTGACGTCAACGTGGATGCAATGCCATATCTTTTGGAGAATATTGATAAGGTAGGGGTGGTCGCCGGTGTTGATCTGAAAATTTATGAGAAGATACTTGCTTACGAGGTGCTTCGGACTCTTGATCAAGAGGCTTTACAAGATCGTGGAGAGGTGCGTTCTCGCCTAAATATACAAGAATTATCTCAAAGTGCTGGCACTCACATGTCGCGTCTTTCTGATTACGCGCGCAACAAACAGTTTCTAGAGGGATTGGCGCGGCAGTATCAATTTGTATATGCCTGCCTATTGAAAATAGTGATGTTGAAGCTTAATGATAGTAGTGCTTCGATAGATCGACGCATTGGGGAGTTTACCGAATTTTGCCATGAAATTCTTGCATGCATTGCTGGTCGCGAGCTTGTTCTTTGTCGTTGGTTACTCAGCTCAAAAAAACTTCCTAGTTTTTTTGGTAAGATCAATGGAAAGAGTATAGATTATCTACGGAATATGGCGTGGGACTTGTTTCATGTGCGGCAAATGGAGTACAGGTTTAGTTTAAATCTGGATGATCGTGCTGGCTTTTTCTTTCCCGCATTTCTTACCTTTGACAGGGGTATGTCGGAAATAATTGGCCTTTATCCATTGCGGGCGGTGGCTTGCCATAGAACCCTTCCAATTTCTATTCCTTTTTTTGCCAATGATTGGCATGGTCAGATAGCTGGCACCAAAGCAGCCGTTGATGACTATATACAGCGGTTTTTTAGCGGAAAGGCGGTATCGGATCGAGCAAAGAGGTTGGAGGGTGCAAAGGTTGGGTTATCTGAGAATATCCGTCTTCTGGAGCGGCGACTGGTTGAAGAACAAGGATTCATAACTGGCCGTCCCAGAAGTATTGCCGTGTATCCATATGGCTGGACCTAGCCGATTTTGGTGTTGACAAGTCGCTCTTGATCGAGACTATTTGTTTGCTGCGGCAAATTCTGCAGCGTGATTGGTCTCCCGAAATCAAATGGCGCACCAGCGCCCTTCGTCCATGTCAGGCGCTTTTTTGTTGCCTCGACTTCGCGTTGGGTCTGCTTGCTCTTCAATGGCGGGCTGTGCGTGGGGCCTTCGGGCCGCCGGGTTGCCTTTTGACCGGTAGACCAACCCGCACCGTCCGCCACCTCGATTGGTCTCGCGTTGGCGGACTCCACTCAAAAGGAGAACGTCATGCCCCGTCAGACTCCCGTTCGTTCGAGCGCTCCATCCCCACGCAGTAGGAGTAAGGCAACTCTTCGTCAGTCCAAGGCCGAAGCGTCTGCGTCTGCTGTAGTCGCGTCCAATGAGTCGCCACAGCCATGGCCTGATGTCGCTTCGGCATCGTCTGCGCCTACCGAAGCCGACGAAGCTCCCGCCGCCAGGCGTCTGGTTCCTCGCCGCCCCAAGCAGTGCACCATCGGCTATCGCTACTACGATGTGGAGCGCAACGGCATGCGCGTTGGGCGGCAGGTTCCGAGCCTGCGCTTGTATGGCATATGACTGGAAGGCATCGGCTTCGCCGTGGGTGGCAAGGTGCGCATCACGATGGCCAATGGCGCCCTGCTGATCACGGCTGCGCCGACCGGGACGCCGCCTGCGGCGAAGAAGCGACGCAGGTGCAAGGTGGCGCCGTAGCCGCTCGGTTTTTAAGGTGGCTTTGCCGGGGCGGGGGGCATGAGCCGAAGCGCTTGACGGTGGAGATGACACGTGCCGGTCGCGTCGTCGCTACACGTCGACCCTTCCCAGCAAATTTCACCATTGGCAGGCGCGTCATGCCAACGCGCATGGCGCGTTCGCCAACTCAGCCCGCCCCCGCCGTCCACTGCACCGCATCTCTTTCGTGAGGCATGCGCAGACCATTCGGCACCCGGCGTCTTCGCGGGAGGATCGTACACATCAATCGAATTACCCGAATATCAGCTATTCGAATTTTATTCGCTTTGCAGGTATTTTTCGTTTAGCTGGATGACGGGTACCACCCCAATGCCGCCACGCCACGTTCTGGTCACCGCCACGCAACTAGGCGCGACGCTGCAGGCCGCACGCAAGGCCCAGGGACTGACCCAGTCTGCACTGGCCGGCCGTCTCGGCCTGAGTCAGTCGCGGGTCTCCCATCTGGAGTTGAACGCCCACGCGTTGAGCGTGGAGCAACTCTTGGCCTGGTGCGCGGCGCTGGGGTTGGAGCTGACCATCGGCACCCGCGGCGACTCCGCCGCCGTCAGCGCGCAAGCGGAATGGTGAGATGGGGCGCCGATCGCATAGGCGCAGCCTCTCCATCTGGGCCAATGGCGTGCGCGTGGCGAGATGGACGCTGCCTGCGCGCGGGGAGATGGAACTGCACTACGACGCGGATTGGGTTGGCGCGGACATCGACCAGCTGCTGTCGCTTTCGCTGCCGCGGCGCTCGAAGGGATGACTGCATAGCTAACGAAAAATGCGGAGAGGGGGCAGAGTGGACTTATTCGCATCAGTTCCGAATGAGCAAGGACCCAAATCCATGTGGTGTGAGATGTGCTCTGACCCCAGGCTTCTAACCGTGGGCCATACTGCGCAGATGAACATCCGTCGATTGATCTTATGCCTCAGCTGGCTCTCGATCGCTGGCCCCGCGTTCGCAGGGGGCGGCCGCTGCGATCTGCACGAATTCACCAGCTCGCGCGAGTTGCACCGGTTCCTGAGCCTTCGCGCCGTTGACGTCCTCAGGCAGGCAGAAAATTCCGGTAGCGGACTCGCGGACCTGGTTGCCCCAATGGCCACTTTTAACCTCGGTGCTGGTGACGTAGGCCGTCCGTTGGGCACAGGCATCGACGGCGCTCGTGCGCTTGCACGAACCATGCACGCCGACTCGTACCGTTTCCTTGGTTGGGACTACATGGACATGGCGCCCAATGCCTGCTCAGAGCGTGAGGTGGACGTCGAGGTCGAGTTCATCGACAGCCAAGGCAAGCGCGTTTCCCGCGTGAAGTTCACGTTCGAGGTGGAGCGCGTTCGCTTGGTGAGTGCCGTGGGCTGGGAAAGATCGTTCGAAGCGGGTCAGTTGTAGAAGCGGTTCGAGCAGAGCCAATTGAACCAGGGTGTCACGACACTCAACCCTGGTTACGCGTAGCGCTGCTCACAGGCAGCAGGGGTAGGCCGGTAGTTGAACCAAGCGACATTTGTGGATGGTAACGACCGTGGGAAAGCGCGCTCAGTCGCGCTCGAAGCGCTGCAATTCGTCCAGTTGCGCCAGCGCCTTGCGCAGGCTGTCGCCGCTCAAGGACTCGTCCATCTTCCGGCCGAACTCGGCGCGGTGCGGGCGGCGTGCCCAACGGTGGAACCACCCGGTGCCGAGCAGGCCGGCGACGCCGATGCCGTAGCCGCTCCACACCAGCGCGGGGGCCTTGGCCAGCAGATCGACATCGCCCAGGCCAGCCAAGGTCTGCAAGACCGCGATCCACAGGAACCACCACGGCAGACCGGCGACCATGCCGCTGCGGATGTACAGCGTGCGTGCGCGCAGCAATTGCTTCTGGATGCCGACGACCGGCTGCGCATAGTCGATGTTGCCGAGTCGCCCCAGCACCACACCGGCCGCGATGATCGTCAGCACGCCATACGCCTGCACCAGCACGCCGGCGACGATGGACGAAGCATGTGCTGGCTGGCTCATCCACAGCAGCGACGCGAGCAGGACGAACGCGATGCCGAACAGGATCTGCATCACCTGGCCCCAGTACAGCGGACGCAGGCTGCCGCGCGTCCTGTCCAGCTTGCGCTCGCGCAGTTCGTGCAGCTTCAACGTGTTGTCCAGTTGTAGCCGGCGGTCCAGCGATTGCCAGGCCGATTTGAAGTCGTCGAGTTCCATCATGGTCTCCATGGCGTGGTTTAGCGAAATTCGTCGCGGATGCGCTGTTTCAGGCGTCCGATCTTGGTGGAGACATTGCTTTCGGTGATGCCGAGGATCTGTGCGATCTCGCGTTGCGGGCGGTCTTCGAGGTAGAGCAGCAAGAGTGCGCGGTCCAGCGGCGGCTGGCGGGCGATGACGTCCTGCAGCAGGCGAAGCCGCTGTTCGTTCTCCGGGTCCGCGGCATTGCTGTCGGCCACGTCGTGCAGGGTTTCGTCCAGCGGCATCGCGTCGTGCCGCTGCCGCAGTTCGCGGTTGCGCAGGTGGCTGATCGCCACGTTCAGCGCGATCCGGTACATCCAGGTGCTGACGCTGCGCGCGGGGTCGTACGTCGGCCAGGCGTGCCAGAGCTGTGCCGCGATTTCCTGGGCCAGATCGGCCCTGTCCTCGGCACCGCGCGCATAGCTGCCGGCGACCTTGAACACGATGCCGGAATGGCGCTGCAGCAGCGCGCTGAAGGCATCTCGGGCGTCGTTCGCGGTCATGGCGGTTGCGATGGTATCCATTGGTTCACCGGCGCGGCCTTCGCGCCCCTCGACACCATGATTCGCACCAGCGCACGGAATCTCACATCGCGCCGGCAAGAAACTTCAAGGAGATGCCGGCCCTGAGTCCCTCGGTGATCACTTGCAGCATGCCGGCGATACCATTGGCGGCTTACACCAGTGGCATAACTGCCAGGCGCGCCATGCGAACGCACCTGAGGCGGCCGTCGGCTCATCCCGCCTCCGCCGCCCACTGCACCGCATCCGCCCCGGCCGGCAGATACAGCGGCGCCGATGGATCGGTCGCCGCGCGCCAGACGGCCTCGGCGACGTCCTGCATGCGCGTGCCGGGACCGGTGGAGTCGGCCATGCGCGCGATGGTGTGGCGCATGAAGTCGCCATAGACCGCATCGTCCATGCCGCGCAGGCGGGTGCGGGCGGTGTCGCGAAAACGCGTTTCGCCCGAGGATCCGGGCAGTACGAGGCGCACGCGCACGCCGAACGGTTCGACTTCGTTCGCCAGCGATTCGGTGAAGGCATTCACCGCCGCCTTGGCCGCGCGGTAGACGCCGACCAGCGGTAGCGGCTTGTAGGTGACGCTGGAGGTGACGTTCACCACGACGCCGGCGCCGCGCGCACGCATCTGCGGCAACACCGCCTGGGTGAGCGCCATCGTGCCGAAGGTGTTGGTGTCGAACAGGGCGCGCACGGTGTCCATGTCCATCAACTCGAACGGGGCGGGTGCGCCGAAGCCGGCGTTGTTGACCAGCACGTCGATCGGGCCGGCCGCTTCGACGGCTGCGCGGATGCTCTGCGCGTCGGTGACGTCCAACGGCAGCACGCGTAGCTGGGCCGATGGCGGCAGCAGGTCCTCGCGCGGCGCGCGCATGGTGGCGAGCACCCGCCAGTCGCGGGCGAGGAAGTAGCGTGCGGTTTCCAGGCCGAAGCCGGAGGAGCAGCCGGTGATCAGGACGGTCTTCAAGGGAATGCCTTTGCGCGTGGACGAGTCACGACGATAGATTGCCGTCCCCGTACTCGCTACGATCCAAAGTCCTTGATTCGTTTGCGAGCGTCCAGCGATGGTGGATCCCCTTGCCGAGGTGGTGACGCTGCTGCAGCCGGCGGCCCGGTTCTCCAAGCAGGTGGTCGGTGCCGGTGCCTGGCGCATCCGGCGCTCCGACGCCGGGCAGCCGTTCTACTGCGCGGTGCTGGAGGGCGGCTGCCACATGGCGCTCGATGGCGGCGCGCCGATCCTGCTGCAGGCAGGCGATTTCGTCCTGGTGCCCGCGGCTTACCGCATCACGATGTCCAGCCTTGCGCCGCACGCGGACGTGGCCGAGACCATGCCGGCCGCACTGGGGAACGGCGTGTTCCGGATCGGCGCGCAGGACGGCCCGACCGACCTGCGCATCCTGGCCGGCCACTGCAGTTTCGGCTCGCCGGATGCGGCGCTGCTGGTGTCGCTGCTGCCGCAGATGGTCTATGTGCACGGCGAGCACCGGCTCGCCACGCTGGTGCACCTGGTGAGCGAGGAGTCGCGCGAGGCGCGGCCCGCGCGCGAGGTCGTGCTCTCGCGGTTGCTGGAAGTGCTGTTGATCGAAGCGCTGCGTTCGGCCGCGGGCACCGCGTCGTCGCCGGGCCTGGCGCGCGGGCTGGCCGATGCGCGCCTGGCCGCGGCGATCCGCGCGATGCACGCGCAGCCCACGCGCGCATGGACGGTGGCGGCGTTGGCGAAGGAAGCCGCCTTGTCGCGGTCGGCGTTCTTCGAGCGCTTCGGCCGCACGGTGGGCATGGCGCCGATGGAATACCTGCTGGCCTGGCGCATGGCCTTGGCCAAGGACCTGTTGCGCCGCAACGAGTTCGGCATCGCCGCGATCGCCGAGCGCGTCGGCTACAGCTCCGCGAGTACCTTCAGCGTGGCGTTTGCGCGCCATGTCGGACAGCCGCCGACGCAGTACGCGCGGGCCAGCGGCCGCGGCGCGGGGCGCGGTGAACCGTCGTTCTCCGGGCAAATCGAGGGCGTGGAGTAGGCACGCGTCGGGGATTACCGCTTCCGGGCCGGCGACTTCGCCGGAGGCGTTGCGGGTTGCGCAAGAATCGCGCCGGTCACGAGTTCGAACAGGCGCTCGGCGCGTTTGGCGTGCGACGGCTGTTCGCGCAGCCAGGCCAGCGCCGCAATCAGGTCGAACAGTTCGTCGCCGTCCATGTCGGCGCGGGCCTTGCCATCGGCCTGCGCGCGCGCGAGCAGTGCGGCGCCTGCGGAGCGTAGCCGTACGCAGGAGGCATGCAGCGCGGAGGCGTCGTCTTCGATGGCGGACATCATCGGGGCGAGGATGCCGCGCTGGCGATGGGTGAAGGCGATGATCTCCTCAAGCCAGGCCAGCAATGCCTGGTCGGAGGCCGCTGCCGTGCGCAAGGTGTCGGCCTTGGCCGCCAGGTCCTCGAAGTCGTTGCGCAGCAGGGCCTCGAGCAGGGCTTCGCGGGTGGGGAAGTGGCGGTACAAGGTGCCCAGGCCGACCTCGGCGCGGCGGGCGATGTCGCGCAGCGAGGTGTCCGCACCCGCTTCGGCCAGGGCCTCACGGGCCACGTCCAGCAGGCGTAGGTAGTTTTTCTGGGCGTCGGCGCGCATGTTGTCCTTTACAAGTGGAGCGGTGCTCCGTATATTCGGAGCACTGTTCCGATCAGGATACGCCATGCACGGCTCCAACGACATTCGCCCCACCATGAAAGCGGTCCGCCAGCACGCGTTCGGTGGTCCCGAAGTGCTCCACTACGAGGACGCGCCTCTGCCGGTGGTGCGGCAGGGTGAGGTACTCATCCGGGTTCACGCCATCGGCTTGAACCCGCCGGACCTGTACCTGCGGGAGGGCTACAGCCGCCTGCCGCCGGAATGGCGCCCGCCAGTGGCGTTCCCGCTGATCCTGGGCACAGACGTGTCGGGGGTGATCGAGGCGGTGGCGGAGGACGTGGACGGGCTGTCGCGCGGCGACGCGGTCTACGCGATGGTGCGCTTTCCGGACGGGTTGGCCGGCGGCAGTCAGGCGTATGCGCAGTACGTCACCGCGCCCGCCGCCGAGGTCGCGCGCAAGCCGGCCGGGATCGATCACGTGCACGCCGCGGCGGTGCCGATGTCGTTGCTGACGGCGTGGCAATTCCTGATTGCGCAGGGCCACGACGTGGCCAATCCGCTGCAGCCCATGCCGCATGTGCCGGTGCCGTTGCAGGGCAAGACCGTGGTGATCAACGGGGCGGCTGGCGGCGTCGGCCACTTCGCACTGCAACTGGCCAGGTGGCAAGGCGCGCGCGTGATCGCGGTCGCGTCCGGCAAGCACGAGGCGTTCGTGCGCGGTTTGGGCGCCGAGACCTTCGTCGACTACACCAAGACGGCGCCGGAGGATGTGCTGCACGACGTGGACCTGGTGGTGGACGCCGTCGGCGGCGCCGGGGCCGGCAAGTTCCTGCGCACGCTCAAGCGCGGCGGCGCACTGTTCCCGATCTTTCCGCTCGGCTTCGACGGGCACGATGCGGCGGCGGCGCTGGGCGTGACGGTGTCCACCACCCAGGTGCGCTCCAGCGGCGCGCAACTCGGCGAACTCGCGGCATTGCTGGACGCCGGCAGGGTGCGCGTGGCCATCGACAGCACCTTCGCGCTGTCGCAGGCACGGCAGGCGCACGAACGCGCGGAGCAGGGGCACGTCCAGGGCAAGATCGTGATGACGGTTGAGTGAGGCCTGGATCGCGGCGTTGCCGCCGGCATCGAATGGCCCAGCGGCTCGGCGATGCATCGGCCGCCGAGCCGCGAACCACGTTGCCCTAGTCGCTACGGGTCGTGGTATTGCCGTAGGAATCTGTGGATGTGCGAGTGACGCTCCCGTCGTCGCCGCGGCAGGTTTTGTTGCCGTACGAGTCCGTGGAGCAGCGAATCGTGTTGCCCCGGTCGTCACGGGTCGTGGTATTGCCGTAGGAGTCTGTGCTGCTGCGCGTCACGCTTCCGTCGTCGCCACGACAGGTTTTGTTGCCGTACGAATCCGAAGAGCAGCGAATCACGTTGCCTTGGTCGTCGCGGGTTGTGGCATTGCCGTAGGAGTCGGAGCTGGTGCGCGTCACGCTTCCGTCGTCGCCGCGGCAGGTCTTGTTGCCGTACGAGTCCGTCGAGCAGCGTGTTGTATCGGCAAGTGCGCTCGACGTGGCCAGCAGTCCAGCCAAAAGTGCGAGTGTGGTCATTTTCATTTTGAAACCCCCTGAGTGTGTGGAGCGATCCAGCGCTTGTCAGTGTAGCGGCTGAAGACGGTCAGGCAGATCGCTCTGTCGTCTCCCATCGCTCCTCGTCGCGGGACGGTTCAGCGTCATTCTTCTTCGCATTCAACGCGGCGCAGTGACGCCAGATCGCGTATCGATCCGCAGACGAACTGTTGCGCAGCAGCATGCAACCCCACGACGGGCGTGTTACATCTAGCCGTGTTGGATCGATCCAAAGCCGTTGATGCAGCGCATCCTTGGGGGAGACGGCGGGTAGGGATCGCGTGCGACGAGTTTGTTGACGCCTGCTCTCCAGTCCGCATGCATCTGCGGTCGTGAGGCTGTGCTGGATGCAGACTCAAGCGGCGATCCCTCTGGCGATCCGGTCCACGTTGCGCGCCTTCGCTGTGCGCCGTTGCCACCGGAAGTGCGTGACGCCACGCGTCGCGGCACAACCGACCGAGAGAGTTTGGGGAGCCTGCCATGCCAATCCGTCTGCGCTTCGCGCACCTGTCTGAATCGTCTTGCGGGTGGGTGGCGTCGCTCCTTGCCTCAGCGTTGCTGTGCGCGGGAACTGGCGCGGTACACGCGGCCGATGCCGATTTTGCGTCCTCGTTCGAGCGGGGCGAACCTGCGCCAGCTTCGGTGGCGCAGTCCGACAAAACAGGCGTGAGCGTCGCCGTCGGTAACGGTCCCGAACAGCCCTACGCGGCCAAGGCCGGCGTGGGCTACACCGGGCTGCATGCGCTGCACTATTGCGCCAATGCGGCCGGGCGCGCACAACTGTTCGCGGTCGATCTGCCGGTGGAGCCGGACACGACGCTGTCGTGGATGGTGCTGCCGGAGATCGTCGATGGCGATACGGTGGCGTCGACCGGTGTGGCGGTGGATCTGTTGTTCGACGATGGGCGCCGCCTGTCCGAGTTGGGCGTGGAGGATCAGCACGGTGCGCTGGTCAGTGCGGCGGGGCAGGCGGCGTCGAAAACGCTGTATCCGCAGCAGTGGGCATTCAAGCAGGTGCGGCTGGGTGAGGTGGCGGCCTTGCGCGGCAAGCGCATCCGTGCGATCGAGGTGCAGGTGCAGCCCGGCGCCGGCAAGGTGGCGGCGGGCTGGATCGACGATGTCGCGGTGCGCCGCGAACCAGCGCCGCAGGCGGCACGGCGGCCTAGCGACGAGGTGGTGACCACGCGCGGCACGCAGTCCAACGGCACGTTTTCGCGCGGCAACAACATCCCCGCCACGGCGATGCCGCATGGCTTCAACTTCTGGGTGCCGGCGACCGATGCGGGGACGCTGAGCTGGCTGTACCGCTGGAACGAGCAGAACGGCGAGGACAACCGGCCGCGCTTGCAGGCGCTGTCGATCAGCCATGAACCCAGCCCGTGGATGGGCGATCGCCAGACCTTCCAGGTGATGCCGTCGACCACGCGCGGGGTGCCGGAGGCGGACCGCGCCAAGCGCGCGTTGTCGTTCAGCCACGACCACGAGGAGGCGCGCCCGCATCTGTACCGGGTGGACTTCGACAACGGCATCCGTGCTGAGCTGACGCCGAGCGAGCGGGCGGCGATCTTCCGTTTCCGCTTTCCCGAGGGCGGCGATGCCAATCTGCTGTTCGACAATGTCGACGCGCGCGGCGGGCTGACCCTGGACGCGGCAACGCAGACCCTGCGTGGCTACTCCGACACGCGCAGCGGCCTGTCCAACGGCGCCACGCGCCTGTTCGTGTATGCGCGCTTCGACCGTCCGTGGACGGCCAGCGGCAAGATCGCCACCGGGCGGCCGACCGGCTACGTGAAGTTCGCGCCGGGCGCGGACCGCACGGTGGTGATGCGCATCGCCACCTCGCTGATCTCGGTGGAGCAGGCGCAGCGCAATCTGCAGCAGGAAATCGGCGACGCCGGGTTCGAGCTGGTGCAGGCGCGTGCGCAGGATGCGTGGGACGCGGTGTTGGGGCGGGTGCAGGTGCAGGGCGCCAGCCATGACCAGCGGGCCACGGTGTACTCCAATCTGTACCGGTTGTTCCTGTATCCCAACATTGCCCACGAGAACGTCGGCGACGCGGCGCATCCGGATTGGCGGCATGCCGACCAGAACAGTTGGTCCAAAGACAACACCGGCGGCGATGCCGAGCGCAGCGCGGCGCCGATCGTGCCGGGCAAGGTCTACGTCAACAACGGCTTCTGGGACACCTTCCGCACCAGTTGGCCGGCGTATGCGTTGTTCGCGCCGGAGCAGGCCGGGGCGATGATCGATGGCTTCCTGCAGCAGTACCGCGACGGCGGCTGGGTGGCGCGCTGGTCCTCGCCGGGCTATGCGGACCTGATGGTCGGCACCAGTTCCGATGTGGCCTTTGCCGATGCCTGGCTGAAGGGCGTGCGCGGGTTCGATGCGCACGAGGCCTATGGGGCGGCGCTGCGCAACGCGACGGTGGTGCCGCCGGTTTCGAATGTGGGCCGCAAGGGCCTGGCCCGCTCGATGTACCGCGGCTACGCCGCCAACGACGTGCACGAAGGGCTGTCGTGGACGCTGGAGGGCGCGCTCAACGATTTCGGCCTGGCGCAGATGGCGCACGCGCTGGCGGATCAGGAACAAGATGAGCAGCAGGCGCAGCGCTACCGCGAGGAAGCCGAGTACTTTCGGGCGCGCGCCACCGACTACGTGTATCTGTTCGATCCGGCCACGCGCTTCTTCCGCGGGCGCACGCCGGCCGGCCAGTGGAGCATGCCAGCGTCCACGTTCGATCCGCGCGTGTGGGGCGGCGACTACACCGAGGCCAATGCCTGGACCTTCGCCTTCACCACACCGCACGACGCGGCCGGGCTGGCCGGGTTGCTGGGCGGCGAGGATGCCATGGCCGTGCGCTTGGACGAACTCTTCGCCACGCCGGAGACCGCAGACAAGCGTTTTGCCGGCAGCTACCGCGGTGTCATCCACGAGATGACCGAGGCGCGCGACGTGCGCATGGGCATGTACGCGCAAAGCAACCAGCCCTCGCACCATCTGCCGTGGATGTACGTGGCGGCGGGGCAGCCGTGGAAGACCCAACGCCTCACCCGCGAGGTGCTGCGCCGGCTGTACCTGGGCAGCGAGATCGGCCAGGGCTATCCGGGCGACGAGGACAACGGCGAGATGTCGGCGTGGTACCTGTTCGCCATGCTCGGGCTGTATCCGCTGCGGATGGGCGCGCCGGAGTACGTGATCGGCTCGCCGGCGTTCCCACGCGCCGAGGTCGATCTGGGCAACGGTCGCAAGCTGGTGGTGATCGCGCGCAACAACAGTGCGCGCAACGTGTACGTGCAGTCGCTCACGCTCAATGGCAAGCCGTGGAAAAAGGCCTGGCTGCGACACCAGGACATCGCTGACGGCGCCACGCTGGAGTTCGTGATGGGGGCGACGCCCTCGCGCTGGGGCAGCGGCGTGGACGCGCTGCCGCCGTCGCTGACGCCGCCGGGCAGCGCGCCGCGCGGGCTGGAGGATGTGGCGTCGCAGGCCGTGGCGGTGTCGTTGCAAGGGCAAGCCAAGGCCACGGTCTTGATCGACGACGATGCAACGACGGCGCTGCCGCTGCCGGCCGGGCGCAGTGTCGACCTGCGTTTCGGCACGCCGATGCCCGCCACGTACTACACGCTGACCAGCGGCGATGCCGCGGTGTCCGGCCTGGCGTGGACGCTGGAAGGGCGCAACGGCGATGGTGCGTGGACCACGCTGGACCAGCGGCGTACGCAGGCGTTCGCCTGGGCGCGGCAGTTGCGGCCGTTTCGCATCGCCACGCCTGGCGCGTACAGCGCGTACCGGCTACGCCTGGAGGCGGGCGAAGGGGTGGCGCTGGGCGAGATCGAGCTGCTGCGGCCAGTGACACGGCAGGCCATGCCATGAACACGCGACAGCGCCGCGCCTGCGCACTGCGCATCGCTCACTGCAGCACTCGTCGACTGCATTAGCGCTGTTGCGCGGCAGCATGCGCTGCGCGAGGCGCTGTGATACTTAGTTTTCCAACGGATTAGAACGATCCAATTAAATGGGATCGTCGCGAGGGGAGGGACCGCACGACCGGCATGCCGCGATGGCGCCGGATGTCTTCACTACAACGATGCACGCATGTTCGCTCGGTCTGGATCGAGCGACACCCATGCACGCCGCAAGCCGATCAATCTTTGGGAGAGGATGATTGACATGAATTGCAAGCCACATGCACGCCACCGCAGCGCCTTGTCTGCGGGTATCGCCATCGCCTTGTTCGCCAGCGCCGCCTCCACCACCGCCTTCGCCCAGCAGGCCGACGGCACGCCAGCCCCCACGGGGCAGGCCGAGGTCAAGGCTACCGACCTGGACGCGGTGACGGTCACCGGCTACCGCTACGCGATCGAGAAGAGCCTGGAGCAGAAGCGCAACGCCAATGCCGTGGTCGATGTGATCACCGCCGAGGACGTGGGCAAGTTCCCCGACAAGAACGTGGCCGATGCGCTGCAGCGCGTGCCCGGCGTGGTCATCACCCGCGACGGCGGCGAGGGCAAGAACGTCAGCGTGCGCGGCCTGTCCTCGGAGCTGGTGCTGACCGAATTGAACGGCAACTACATCGCCACCGCCGAATCCAACGGCGACCCGACGCGCTCGTTCAACTACACGCTGCTGCCGTCGAACCTGCTGGGCAGCGCCGAGCTGTACAAGACGCCGGAAGCGCGCATCGACGAAGGTGGCATCGGCGGCACGGTGATCCTGCAGACGCGGCGCCCGCTGGAGCTGGAGCCCAATTCGGGCTTCCTGTCTGCCGAAGGCGTGTGGTCGGACAGCAGCAAGAAGACCGACGGCCAGTTCTCCGGCTCGTACTCGTGGCACGACCAGGACAACCGCTTCGGCGTGTTCGTAGGTTATACGCAGCAGAAGCGCACGGCGCGCACGCTCAACGCAACCACCGAAAACTGGCAGTGGTATGGGCGCGACGAAGGCGGCCGCGGGTTCGACGTCAACGGCAACCCTTCGGACTTCAACGCCATCTGGGGGGGCGCTCCCGGCTTCTGGGACCAGAATGGAAAGTACTACACCGGATTCATGATGCCGACGGCGGTCGCGCTGGAAGCCAAGCGCGAGGACCGCGAGCGCAAGGGTGGCCAGCTGACCTTCCAGTTCAAGCCCACCGACGACCTGACCCTGACCGCGAACTACTTCCGCTTCGACCTGTCGCAGAATTCGCAGACCAACACGGTCAAGATCCCCGAGTGGAACATCGCGCGCTCTTCCGGCGATGGCAACTGGCGCGGCGGGCGCCTGCTCGACGGACTGCAGTTCGACCCCAGCGGCACCATCGTCACCGGCGCCAACTACAGCCTGCATCCGGGTAAGGCCTACTACTGCAGTGAGGCCCAGGCCGCCGCGGCTGGTCTGCCGCCGGGCGGCTGGGGCTCGGACGACTGCACGGTGCCCACGCCGCAGATCACCGGCAGCTACAACATCGAAAAGTCGCTGTCGCAGACGGTGGACCTGGGCGGCGAATGGCGTGGCGAGAAGGTGGACGTGTCGTTCAAGGCCGGCCGCACCTGGGCCAAGGGCGGGCCGGAACTGCAGTTCTCGCTGCCGATCAAGCCGCGCCGCCAGAACGCCGACGGCAGTTGGACCAACGGCAACTTCGCCAGCGCCTGGGACCTGACCGGCACGCCGTCCATGACCTTCTCGCCGGAACTGATGCAGAACCTGCGCGACGGCATCCTGCAGGTCGACCTGGGCTCGACTGGTTCGTCCTGGACCCGCAACACCAACCAGCAGCAGTACGCGCAGATCGATACCACCTGGCACATGGACGGCGAGTTCTTCGACTCGCTGCAGTTCGGGCTCAAGCGGCGCGACGGCGGCGTCCACCGCAACACCGGCAACAACTACTGGGTGTGCCCGGGCACCGACCCGAGCGACTACAACAACCGCTACTGGAACGGGCGCTGCAACGCGCTGGCCACGCAGTTCTCGCCGGACCTGCTGTTCCCGCTGGACAACCTGGCCGGCGGGGTCAGCTCCAGCGCGTTCCCGGCAATCAACTTCCCGGGCTACATCGGCTACTTGAACAACACGTATGGTGCGATGCAGACCCGCAGCGAAGACAACTTCGTCTACAACGTCGACGAGAAGATCTATTCGACTTATCTGCAGCTCAATTTCCACACCGAGCGCCTGCGCGGCAACGTCGGCGTGCGGGTGGCGCGCACCGGCCAGCATGCCGATTCCACCGACAAGGTGACCGCCTACAACGACTATTTCTTCGATGGCGCCGACGGTAACCCGCTGGCCTGCCAGCAGGGCGCCGCCATGCCTGTCGGCGCGCCGGCCGATACCTACTGCGGTACGGAAGGCTATTGGCGCTTGTCGGACGACCAGCAGCGCGCCGAGTCGTTCGTGGTCAGCACGCTGGACCGCAAGTACACCGACGTGCTGCCGAGCTTCAACCTGGCCTACGACCTGACCGAGAACCTGCTGCTGCGCGCGGCGGCCTCGAAGGTGATCGCGCGGCCCAGCTACAACGCCATCGCCGCGCCCGGCAGCCTGGAGTACTACAGCCCCGAGTACGTGGCCGACCGGCGTCTGACCGGCGGCGCCAACGAGCAAGGCTGGTACGGCTCGGGCAGCAACAAGAAGCTGGAGCCGTACAAGGCCAACCAGTTCGACCTGGGGCTGGAATGGTACTTCCAGCCGGGCTCGGTGGCGGGCGTGGGGCTGTTCCGCAAGAACGTGGAGAACTTCTCGGTCGATGTGATCAGCGACGTCAACATGCTGATCAACGGCCAGACGGTCACGGTGCAGAACTACAGCACCAAGGCCGGCGGCCAGGACGCGGTCTCGCAGGGCGTGGAGCTGTACGCGCAGCACACGCTGCCCTCCGGCCTCGGTGTGCAGTTCAACTACACCTACAACGATGCCAGCAAGGCCGCGGTGCGGCTGGAGGATGGCACCGAGGTCGGCAAGACCTCGATGCCGGGCAGCGCCAAGAACCAGACCAACCTCACCGTGTTCTACGAGACCGACCGGCTGCTGCTGCGCGCCTCGTACAACCGTCGCGGCGAACTGGTGCAAGGCCTGGTCAACGGCTTGAACGTGTACGAGGAGCCGTACTACCAGATCGATCTGAATGCGGCGTACAACATCACCCCGGCGCTCAGCCTCACCGCGTCGGTGCTCAACCTGACCAAGCAGGAGTCGCGCCAGCACCTGGGTGACGACACCCGGGCGCGCTTCTACACCGGCGGCTACGCCGGGCGGTTGGCGTACCTGGGGTTGACCTACAAGTTCTAAGCTAGCGCGTGTCGTGCCCATGTCTGCCGCGCGGCGGATGGCATGGGCGCGACGGTCCGGCGATGGCCGGGCCACCGTTTTCGCCGTCCACGACCGCGCCGTCGCGCCGGTCGCGGTCGTTCACCACAGGACCCATCGCATGACGTCTTCCCCGTTGCCTTCCCTGCTGCGCACGCTCGCTCTGTCCTTGCTGCTGGTGACGCCGGCACTGGCCGCCGCGCCGCGGCTCAGTGCCGAGGTCAACACCTTCATCGGTAGCAAGGACGACGGCAACACCTTCCCGGGGGCGTCGGCCCCGTTCGGGATGATCCAGGTCAGCCCGATCGGCGCGCACTACGCCGGCTGGCGCTACGACGATCCGCAGATCCGCGGCTTCGGCCATTCCTTCCTGTCCGGTGCCGGCTGCTGGGAGCAGGGTGGCCAGGTCTCGGTGCTGCCGGTGACCGGGCGCATCGGCCCCGGCGGCGATTTCGATACGGGCGACCCGAAGGCGTTCGACCACACCCGCTATGGCGCGCGCTACCAGCACGACGGCGAGCGCGGCCAGGCCGGCTACTACAAGGTGCGGTTGACCGATTACGGCGGCATCGATGCCGAAGCCACCGCGCTGACCCGCGCCGCGGCCGAGCGCTATACCTTCAGCGCCTCGGGCGAGGGCCACGTGCTGGTCAACATCGGCCAGGCCAACGCCCGCCACACGGTCACCGGCAGCACCCTGACCGTGGTCGGCGACCGCGTCGTGGAAGGCAAGCTGGTGACGCAGAGCTTCTGCGGCGGGCACCAGTACACCACCTGGTTCCGCCTGGAGTTCGATCGCCCATTCAAGGCGTTCGGCACCTGGGGCGAGGCCGGCGGCGTGCCGGGCTCGCGCCATGGCATGGAGGGCGAGGGCAAGCCCAGCGGCGCGTGGCTCACCTTCGACCTGAGCAAGGGCCGCGCAGTGACAGCCATCTCGGCGATCTCGCATGTGGATGCCGAGGGCGCGCGCAACAACCTGCGCCGCGAGGGCATGGTCAATGGCCGCCTGCTCGGCTTCGATGCGATGCGCGCCCGCGCGCAGCAGGCCTGGGACAAGGAACTGGCCAGCGTGCGCGTGCAAGGCGCCAGCGGCGACGACCGCGTGGTGTTCTACACCGCGCTGTACCACGCGCTGCTGCAGCCGCTGACCGGCAGCGATGCCGATGGTCGCTACCGCGGCTACGACGACGGCATCCACCACGCCGACGGCTGGACCTACCACGAGTTCTTCTCGCTGTGGGACACCTATCGTGCGCAGAACCAGTTGCTGGCGTTGTTGCGGCCGCAGCGCGCCGCCGACATCGGCCGCTCGATCCTGGCGATCAATGCACAAGGTGGCTGGTTGCCGCGCTGGGGCTATGCCAACTTCGAGACCAACGTGATGACCGGCGATCCGGTCACGCCGTTCCTGGTCGATCTGTGGCGCTTCGGCGCGCTGCAGGGGCGCGAGGTCGAGGCCTACACCGCGCTGCGCCGCAATGCGTTCGAGATGCCGCCGTTGAACTCGCGCCACGCCGGGCGTTCCGGCAATGCCAATTACCTGGCGCAGGGCTTCGTGCAGTACGACCGCGCGTTCCCGTCCAAGGGCATGGATGTCGACCCGCACCACGGCGGCTCGGCGACGCTGGAGTACGCATTGGCCGACTGCGCGCTGTCGACGATGGCCGGTGCGCTGGGGCATGCCGAGGACGCGGCGGTGCTGAACCGGCGCGGGCGCAACTGGCGTTCGATCTGGGATCCGTCGGTGCGCGATACGCAGACCGGCTTCACCGGTTTCCCGCGGCCGCGCACCGAGGATGGGGCGTGGTACACGCCGCCGGACGGTCATTACGATCCGCGTTCGCAACACGGCTTCCACGAGGGCACAGCCTGGCAGTACCAGTGGCTTGTGCAGCAGGACGTGCCGGGCCTGGTGGAGGCGATGCACGGGCCGGAGCAGACCGCGCGGCGACTGGATACCTTCTTCGCCTACGACGCGCTGCTGGCCGACCCGGCCGGCGCCGCGCGCAAGGAATGGGTGATGGGGCCGTACAGCTACTACAGCCAGTTCCGCTACAACCCCAACAACGAGCCGGACCTGCATGCGCCGTGGATGTACACGCTGATCGGCCAGCCGTGGAAGACCAGCACCGTGCTGCATGCGGCGCAGACGCTGTTCACCAACGCGCCCAACGGCGTGACCGGCAATGACGACCTGGGCACGATGTCGGCGTGGTACCTCTTCAGCGTGATGGGCCTGTACCCGGCGGTGCCCGGCACCGGGCAGTTCCTGCTGCACGCGCCACGCTTCTCGCGCATCGAACTGGACGTGGGACCGGGCCGCACGCTGCGCATCGATGCGCCACAGGCCGGTGACGGCAAACTACGCTACGTCGGTGGCGTGTCGCTGGATGGCCGCGCGCATGCGCCGGTGTGGCTGGATTGGGCGCAGTTGCGCCAGGGCGGGCGCCTGCGCTTCGACCTGCGCGACGTGCCGCAGCCGCAGGGCTGGGGCACGCAGCCGCAGGACCTGCCGGTGTCGCCGTGCGCGGCGCCGGCCGCCCCCACCGCCAGCCTTGGTTGGCGCTGAGTCCATGCGGTCCCGCCGCGGCGGCGCGCAGCCGATGGTTTAGGCTGCGCGTCTCGTCCGAAAGGAATCGATCCGATGCGCCAGAAGCGTCCATCCCGTGCCGGATCCGCAGGCTCCACGCCGGTCAAGGCGGCCAAGGTCGCGCCGCGCAGGGCGGCCCCGGCTGCGGCGGAGCGCGCGGACAAGGCGAACAAGGCCACGAAGACCGCACCGGCCGCCGCCGCACGCGACCGCCAGCGGGTGGTGACCGTCACCGATATCGCCGATGCGGTCGGCGTCTCGCGCGCGACCGTGTCGCTGGTGCTGCGCGGCAGTCCGCTGGTGCATGCCGACACCCGTGCGCGGGTGGAAGCGGAGTTGAAGCGGCAACGCTACGTCTACAACCGCGGCGCCGCCAATCTGCGCCGGCGCACTTCGACCTGCGTGGCCCTGGTCATCAACGACCTGGCCAATCCGTTCTTCGCCGAGTTCGCCGCCGGCGTGGACGAGGCGCTGGGAGAGCAGGGCTACGTGACCCTGCTCGGCAGCACCGGCGAATCGCCCGCGCGGCAGCAGGCCGTCCTTGCCTCGCTGATGGAACACACGCCGGCCGGCGTGATCCTGTCGCCGGCCGAGGGCAGCGACGCTGCCGAACTGCACACGGTGCTGGATGCACGCGCGAACGTGCTGCTGTTCAATCGCGAACTTGCCGGCGCCGACGACTGGGGCTTCCTCGGCCTGGACAACCAGCGCGGCGCGCAACTGGCCACCGAGCACCTGATCGCGCTCGGCCACCGCCGCATCGCCTTCTACGGCGGCCATGCCGACTCCAGTTCCTGCCGGCAGCGTCGCGCCGGCCACGCGCAGGCGATGCGGCAGGCCAGGCTGCCGGTCGACCCGGCCTGGCTGATCGAGTCCGCCCCCAATCGCCTGGAAGCGGCGGCGCGCCACGGCGAACTGTTCGCCCACGACGCACCGCCCACGGCAGCGGTCTGCTACAACGACACGGTCGCGTTGGGCCTGATGCTGGGCCTGCTCGCGCGCGGCATCCGTCCGGGCAAGGACTTCGCGATCACCGGCTTCGACGACATCCCGGAGGCTGCGGTGAGCACGCCCGCGCTGACCACGCTCGCCGCGCAACCACGCGCCCGTGGCCGCCAGGCGGCGCAGCTGGTGCTGGAGCGGCTGGACGCGGCCGTACCGCCGCGCAGGACGATCGTGCCGGTGCACCTGTCGGTGCGCGAGAGCAGCGGCGCGCCGGTCGCGCCAGAACGCACCTAGCGCTGCGAATGCGGCTGCGGCCGCGGCAGCGATGCGCGAGACAGCCGCGTGCGCAGTGCCATCGCGACGCCCTCTAGACAGAGGCGGGCAGATAGTGGGTCGCACCCTCACAGCGGCGCGTCCCCTGCGGGTTCGTGCTGAGCGAGCGCTTCGCCCCTTCTTCCTTTCGTCGAGAGCCGTCTCATGCATCTGCAGACTGCACCGCGCCGTTCCGTGGTGGCCAACGCCTTCTACGGCCTGCTCAATCCCATTCCGTTCGGCTGCTTCGTCGCCGCGCTGATCTTCGACATCGTCTATGCCCGCAGCGGCGTGATCCTGTGGACCAAGGCGGCGGCCTGGCTGATCGCGATCGGGCTGGTCATCGCCATCTTGCCGCGCCTGATCAACCTGGTGCAGGTCTGGATCACCGCGCGGCGCTCGGTGCTGCCGGTGGAACGGCTCGACTTCTGGCTGAACCTGCTCGCCATCGTCGCCGCCATCTTCAATTCCTTCGTGCACAGCCGCGACGCGTATGCGGTGGTTCCGGCCGGGCTCTGGCTCTCGATCGTCACGGTCGCGCTGTTGGCGATCGGGCATGTGCTCATCGCCATCCGCACCACGCCACGCGAGGGTTACGTCCATGGCTAAGCGCCTGAGCCTGTCCGTTTTCGCGCTGAGTTGCGCCATGGCCCTGGCTGCCTGCAGCGGCAAGGCCGCGCTCGAGCCCATCCAGCAGGCGGGCAACGCGCCGCCGTTGCCGCAGCCGCGCAACTTCCTGCTGCCGCCGATGCAGGTTCCCGAGGGTGTGGGCTGGAAGGAGGGGCAGGCGCCCACAGTGGCGGCTGGCCTGAAGATCGAGAAGATCGCCGGCGGCCTGAAACATCCGCGCCAGCTGTACGTGCTGCCGAACGACGACGTGCTGGTGGTGGAGGCCAATTCGCCGGGGATGGAGCCGGTCACCACGCCCAAGCAACTGATCGCAGGGCTGGTGCAGAGCCGCTCCGGCAAGAGCGCCAAGGGCGGCAACCGCATCACCCTGCTGCGCAGAACCGCGGACGGTAGGTGGGAGCAGCATGCGTTCTTGAAGGGGCTGCATTCGCCGTTCGGGGTGCAGCTGATCGGCGATGCGCTGTATGTCGCCAACACCGACAACATCATGAAGTTCCCCTACGTCGCCGGCCAGACCGAGATCACCGCGCCCGGCACGCTGTTCGCCGATCTCCCCGGCACGATCGAGCACCATTGGACCAAGGCACTGCTGGCCAGCCCCGACGGACGCAAGCTGTACGTCGGCGTGGGCTCCAACAGCAACATCGGCGAGAACGGGCTGGATGTGGAGTACCGCCGCGCGGCCGTCCTGGAAGTGGACGTGGCCTCGGCCAGCAGCCGCATCTTCGCCTCGGGCATCCGCAATCCGACCGGACTGCAGTGGGAGCCGCGCACCGGCAAGCTGTGGGCGATCGCCAACGAGCGCGACGAGATCGGTGCCGACCTGGTGCCCGACTACCTGACCTCGGTGCAGGACGGCGGCTTCTACGGCTGGCCTTACAGCTACTACGGGCAGAACGTGGATGTGCGGGTCAAGGACCAGCGCCCGGACCTGGTGGCCAAGGCGATCAAGCCGGACTATGCGCTGGGTTCGCATGTGGCGGCGTTGGGCTTGTGGTTCACCCGCGGCGAGACGCTTCCGGCCAAGTACCGCGAAGGTGCGTTCGTCGCCGAGCACGGCAGCTGGAACCGCTCGCCGCTCAGCGGCTACCAAGTGGTCTACGTGCCGTTCCAGCACGGCCGTCCGGCCGGTCCGCCGCAGACCGTGGTCAGCGGCTTCCACTCGCAGGACGAGTCGCAGCTGTTCGGCGCTCCGGTCGGCCTGGCGCAGGACAAGGACGGCGCGTTGCTGATTGCCGACGATGTCGGCAACAGCGTCTGGCGCGTGCGCTTCTGACCGGTCGCACGACGCCGCCCACCGGTATGTGGGTGGCGTCGTCTGTACGCGATGCCGCCTCGTGTAGGCGCCGGCCTTGTCGGCGCGGTGCAGTATGTGGGTGGTCTAGCCGCGCAGCCGGATTGAGGAAAGGAAGAGCAGATATCTACAGCCGCACGTCCACTAGACCAAGTGCGTCGTAACACGCCTTGGCAGCGCGGCGCTCAGCCCAAGCGGATCCAGTCCAGCGCCAGCAGCATGTCGATCGCCGCTGCCGCCGCCTGTTGCGCGTTTTCCAATGGCTCGATCGCGTGTGCGTCATTCAGATGGGCAAGAAGCTGCTCGGCCTCGCGCAACTGCCCAGGATGCGCCGCCTGGAGGCGGCGCGCGGCCTGGAACACCGTCATGATGTCCTCGGCGTGGTCGGTGTTCCTGATCCGCGCGAACAACTCCACCGCCTTGCCGATCTCTGCATCGTAGGGCGCGTACGCCGCTGCGAATCGGGCGTGCTCCCGGATGTACTGGGGCGACGCGTGCAGTGCCATCGTCCGCGCCTGCGGCTGTTCCTGCAGCCAGTTGCGGTTGGCCAGGTCGGCCAGGATGGACCGGACATCGCCCTGGCGCGGCCCGCGGCCGGCATTGCCGAACGCCAGCCCGGTCGGCACGCCGAGTTCGGTCATGGCCCAGCAGAGCGTCTGGAACAGCGTACGCCCGATCGGCCGTGCCTCCGATCGGGCCTGCAGCCGCCGCAGCACTTCCATGATCGCGATCCAGCCGGGCTGGGGCGCGACCCGCGTGCCGGTGCCCTCGGCCGACCCATGCGCAGGCTGCGACAGGAAGGCGGACTCAAGCTGCGCCAGCGGCGTGCCGTACGGCGCATAGACCTCGATGTCGACCGGCAGGTGCGCGAGTCTGCGGTAGATCAGCGGACCCACCTCGCTCCAGGCCAGGCCGCCATTGCCGCAGCCCAGCGGCGGCAGGGCGAGGCTGCGCACGTCCCATTCGCGCAGATGCGCTGCGAGGTAGTCGAGTCCCGCCGCGATGTCCTGCAGACGCGACGGCGAGCGCCAATGGCGCTTGGTGGGGAAGTTGAGAATGCGCAGGCCGCTGGCATCCTGATAGAGATACGGTTCGCCGATGCGCACGCGGCCTTCCCGGCAGCGCGCTGCGTAGTCTTCGAACATGGCCGGGTAGCGCCGCTTGAATTCCTGCGCGATGCCCTTGCCCATGATGCCGGCGCAATTGACCGCGTTCGCGTAGACCTGGGCGTGGCTGGCGAACAGGTCGCCGATACGTGCCTTGAACATGCTGCGATCCGTCGATGAAGGAATTCCCGCGGCAGTGCTGATCGGTCGCCCGCCATGGGCAGGTCGCGCTGCGTGTGCGGTGCGGCGACATGCATGGCCTGGCCCAGGACAGGCCGACGCGGCCGCGGTGATGACGCGTCAGCGCGTGTGCGCAAGCAGCGTCCTGCAGCGAAAAGGCGGCCATGGCAGCAGCGGGAAGCGCGCGAGCATGCGGCGGCGGCGTCTCATGTCTTGAGATTGGCGAACCTGGGCGGACGGTGCGGGTTGCATGTGATCGCCGACGCAAGACCCTCCCATCGACGGCAACGATCCTCGGCCGTAGGAGCGGCTTCAGCCGCGACGGGTGACCGGTGATGCCTCGTCGCGGCTGAAGCCGCTCCTGCGGAGGCGGCTGCTCTGATGATGTCCTGCGCGCAAGAACAAATGGGTGGCTTGCTGGGCGTATATGAATCATATACGATCCATATACATTTGCCACGTCGGAAGCCACCATGGGCATCGTCAACATCGATGACGACCTGCACGACCAGCTGCGCCGCGCCTGCACGGTGACCAGCCGGTCGATCAATGCGCAGGCCAATTTCTGGATCAAGGTCGGCATGCTGTGCGAGATGAACCCGGAGCTGTCGTTCCAGGACATCGTGGCGCGCGAGTTGCGTGCGGCGGGGGTGCGGCCGCAGGCGGTGACACCGGGGCGGACGTGATCAAGCAGCCGGACGAGCTGGCGCGGCTGGCCGAGTCCGGGCGCCTGTTGGCGCAGGTGTTCGCGCGGCTGGACGGGATGTCGCTCCTTGGCCGCAGCACGCTGGAACTCAACGACCTCGTAGAGCGGATGATCGTGGACGAGCTGGGTGCGCGGCCGGCGAGCAAGGGCCAGTACGGGTTCCCGTTCGTGCTCAATGCCTCCATCGACGACGTGGTCTGCCACGGTGTGCCGTCGGCCGACGCGGTGCTGCGCAACGGGCAGATCGTCAATCTGGACATCACCCTGGAGAAGCACGGCTATATCGCCGACTCCAGTACCACTTACCTGGTGGGCGAGGTGGGCTATCCGGCGCGGCGCCTGGTGCAGGCCGCGTACCAGGCGATGTGGAAAGGCATCGCCGCGGTGCGTCCCGGCGCGCGGCTGGGCGACATCGGCCACGCCATTGCGCGGCATGCGCGTGCGCACGGCTATACCGTGGTCAAGGAGTATTGCGGCCACGGCATCGGCCGCGCCATGCACGAGGAACCGCAGATCCTGCACTACGGGCATGCCGGCACCGGCCTGGAGTTGCGTGAGGGCATGGTGTTCACCATCGAGCCGATGCTCAACCAGGGGCGCGCGGCGATCCGCTCGCAGCCGGAGCAATGGCCGGTGCACACGCGCGACGGCAAGCTGTCGGCGCAGTTCGAGCACACCGTGGCGGTCACCGCCAGCGGCGTGCAGGTGCTGACCTTGCGGCCGGGGGAAGTGCCGTTGTGCCGGGTGGGGTGAGGACGGCGATCGGTGGTGGCGCGGGTGCGATCGATGCTGAGCATGATGGGTGGCGATCGTCGTGTCGTGCTTGGTCGCGTCGCGGCTGAAGCCGCTCCTACGAAGAGGGGCGGCAGCGCCAGCGGCGCGTTGGCTCGACGCATGGGCCTGCCGGTCTAACTCTCGGCCGACGCACCCCCGCCGCGCCGTGCACGCCAGCGCGCCACGCGCTCCTGCAGCCCAACCACGCAGACGAAGAACGCCGGCACGAAGAAGATCGCCAGCACGGTGCCGCTGACCATGCCGCCGAACACGCCGGTGCCGATGGCGTGCTGGGTCTCGGCGCTGGCGCCGCTGGCCAGCATCAGCGGCACCACGCCCAGGGCGAAGGCCAGGGAGGTCATCAGGATCGGCCGCAGGCGCAGGCGCGCGGCGTGGGTCGCGGCCTCCGCCAGGCCCTGGCCATCGCGATGCAACTGCCGCGCGAACTCGACGATGAGGATGGCGTTCTTCGCCGACAGGCCGATGATGGTGATCAGGCCGACCTTGAAGAACACGTCGTTGGGCAGGCCGCGCAGCATCACCGCGGCCACCGCGCCGAGCAGGCCCAGCGGCACCACCAGCAGCACCGACAGCGGAATCGACCAGCTCTCGTACAGCGCCGCCAGCACCAGGAACACCACCAGCGCCGACAGTAGCATCAGCAGCGGCGCCTGCGCGGCCGACTGCCGCTCCTGCAGCGATTGTCCGGTCCAAGCCACGGCGAAGCCGGGCGGCAATTGCGCGGCCAGCCGTTCCATCTCGGCCATGGCCGCGCCGCTGGATACGCCGGGTGCGGCGCCGCCGGCGATGCGCACGGCCGGGAAGCCCTGGAAGCGCATCAACTGTTGCGGGGCGTCGGTCCAGCTGGCGCGCACCACTTCGCGCAGCGGCACCATGCCACCGCTGTCGCTGCGTACGCGCAGGTCCAGCACGTCGTCCAGTTGCATGCGCGACGCGGCGTCGGCCTGCAGGATCACCTGCTGCATGCGCCCGGCGTTGGGGAAGTCGTTGACGTACAGCGAGCCCATAGCCGCCGACAGCGTGTTGCTGACCGCGGCGAACGACAGACCCATGGCTTCGGCCTGTTGGCGGTCGATCTCCAGGTGGATGCTCTTGCCCGGCGGCAGGCCGTCGGCATAGACATCGCTGACCACGTCGCTGCGCGCGGCCAGCTCCAGCAGTTGCGCCTGCGCGGCCATCAGCGCCGCCTCGCCGCGGTTGCCGCGGTCCTGCAGGTACACGGTGAAGCCGGAGGAAGTGCCGAGCTCGTCGATGGCTGGCGGCAGCAGGCTCATCACCGTGCCTTCGGGTAGCGTCGCCATCGCCTGTTGCGCGCGCTCGGCTTCGTCGCGCGCGCTGGCGCCGTCGCGCTGGTCCCAATCCTTGAGCATGGTGAAGGCCATGGCCGCGTTGCTGCCCGAGCCGGAGAAGCTGAAACCCAGGATCGTCAGGTTGGACGCCAACGCCGGGCGGGTGGCGACGTGCCGCTCGAACGCCTTGACCACGTCCAGGGTGCGCTCGCTGGTGGCGCCGGTGGGCAACTGGATCGAGGTCATGAAATAGCCCTGGTCCTCTTCGGGCAGGAACGCCGAGGGCAGCACGCGCATCGCCAGGACCAGCGCCACGCACAGCGCCGCGAACACCGCCATCACCCGCCCGCCGCGGCGCAGCAGCCAGGTCACGCGCGCGGCGTAGCCACCCGCAAGACGTTCGAAGCCACGGTTGAACGCGCCGAAGAAGCCGCGCCTGGTGTGGTGGCCGGGTGCGACCGGGCGCAGCACGGTGGCGCACAGCGCAGGCGTCAGGGTCAGCGCCAGGAACGCCGAAAACAGGATCGACACCGCCATCGCCAGGGTGAACTGCTGGTAGATCACACCCACCGAGCCGCTGGCGAAGGCCATGGGGATGAACACCGCGGTCAGCACCAGGGTGATGCCGACCACCGCGCCGCTGATCTCGCGCATCGCCTTGGTGGTGGCTTCCCGCGGCGGCAGGCCTTCGCTGGCCATGATCCGCTCGACGTTCTCCACCACCACGATGGCGTCGTCGACGATGATGCCGATCGCCAGCACCATGCCGAACATGGTCAGCACGTTGATCGAGAAGCCGGCCAGCAGCATCACCGCGAAGGTGCCCAGCAGCGCGATCGGCGCGACGATCGCCGGGATCAGCGTGTAGCGCACGTTCTGCAGGAACAGGTACATCACCAGGAACACCAGCACCATCGCCTCGAGCAGGGTCTTGAGCACCTGCTGGATCGACAGCTTGACGAACGGGGCGGTGTCGAACGGGATCGAGTAGCTCATGCCCGTCGGCATGCTCGCGGCCAGTTCCGCCAGCCGCGCCTTCACCGCCTGCGCGGTGCGCAGCGCATTGGCGCCGGGCGAGAGCTGGATCGCCGCGCTGGTGGCGGCGGCGCCGTTCTCGCGGTTGGAGAAGCCGTAGGACTGCGCGCCCAGTTCCACCCGCGCCACGTCGCCCAGGGTCACCCGTGCGCCGCCGCTGTCGGCGCGCAGCACGATGGCGGCGAACTGCGCGGGCGTGGTCAATTGCCCGGCCACGGTCAGCGGCACGCTCAGGCGTTGCCCGCGCACGGCCGGCTCGTCGCCGAGGCGGCCGGGCGCGATCTGCGCGTTCTGCTGCTCGATCGCCTGCGCCAGCTCGGTCATGGTCAGGCCGTAGGCGATCAGCTTGTCCGGATCCACCCACACGCGCATGGCCTGCTCGGCGCCGAACAGCTGCACGCGGCCGACGCCGTCGATGCGCCGCAGTTCCTGCACGATGTTGCGGGCCAGGTAGTCGTTCAGCGCCACTTCGTCGTAGCGGCCGTCGGGCGAGGTCAGGCCGACCAGCATCAGGAAGCCGGAGGCGGCCGATTCCACCTGCAGGCCGTTCTGCCGCACCGCCTGCGGCAGCCGCGGTTCCACCGCCTTGAGGCGGTTCTGCACGTCCACCTGCGCCAGCTCCGGGTCGGTACCGGGCTTGAAGGTGGCGGTGATCTGCGCGCTGCCGGCGCTGTCCACCGAGGACTCGAAGTACAGCAGGTTCTTGACCCCGGACAGTTCGCGCTCGATCAGGCTCACCACCGAGTCGTTGAGCGTCTGTGGCGTGGCGCCGGGGTAGACGGCCATCAGCGATACCGACGGCGGCGCCACCGACGGATAGCGCGCCACCGGCAACTGGCCGATGGCCAGGGTGCCGAACAGCACGATGAACAGCGCGATCACCCAGGCGAAGACCGGGCGTTCGATGAAGAACTGCGGCATGGCGGCGTCCCCGGCTCAGTCCGTGCCCGCGGTCGCGACCGCCGGCGGCTGCCATGCGCGTGCATGCACCCGTGCACCGGCGCTGAGCCGGTCGATGCCCTCGACCACCACCCGCTGCCCGGCCTGCAGGCCGGCGACTAAGCGGTACTGGCCCTGCACCAGCTCACCCAGTTGCACCGTTGCGCTGCGCACGCGCGCGTCGGCGTCCAGCACCCACACCTGCGCGCGCTTGCCGACATGGGTGACCGCCTGCTGCGGCACGCGCAGCGCCTGCGCGTAGTGGGCGCGCGGCACTCTTGCGCGCACGTACATGCCCGGCAACAGGCGCCGCTGCGGGTTGTCGACGAGGATGCGCAGCAGCACATCGCCGGTGGCGGCATCGACGTTGATGCCGGAAAACAGCACGCGCCCGCTCAGCCCCGAGGGCGTGCCGTTGCGGTCGAGGATCTGCGCCGGCAGGCCGTCGCCGGCGGCGGCCTTTACGCGCGCGGCCGGGTCCAGCGGGTCCTGGTCGGCGGCGGACTGGCGCACGTCGACGTAGACCTGGTCGATCTGCTGGATCACCGCCATTGGTGCGCTGTCGCTGGGCGAGACCAGCGCGCCCTCGGTGAGCAGCGCCTGGTCGATGCGGCCGTCGATCGGCGCATCGACCGTGGCGAAGGCCAGGTCCAGGCGCCGCCGCGCCAGCGTCGCCTGCGCTTCGGCCACCGCCGCGGCGGCCTGCGCGCGCTGGGAGGCGGCATCGTCGTACATCTGCCGGCTGACCATGCTGGATTCCAGCAGCCGCTGCAGTCGGGCGTGCTGCACATCGGCCAGCACCTGCGCGGCCTGGGCGCGGTGCAGCGCGGCCGCCGCGGTGTCCATCTCGGCCTTGAACGGCGCCGGATTGATCTGGAACAGCGCATCGCCGCGGCGCACGTCGGCGCCCTGCTCGAAGAAGCGGCGCTGCACGATGCCGCCGACCTGTGGGCGGATCTGCGCGCTGCGTACCGCGGCCACGCGTCCTGGCAGATCCACGCTCACCGTCATCGACCCCGGCTGCAGGGTCACCGCGGTGACCTGCACCGGCGCGGCCACGACCTGCGGCTGTGCGCCGCCACCGCAGCCCGCCAGGGCCAACGCCAGCGCCCCACCGATGCCCAGAATCCATACCTGTTGCCGCATGCCCATGCCTCGTGCCTCGCCGCTGCCGCCGCGGATGCGGCGGACGCCTAAGCCGCGCATGGTCGCGGCCGCGGGTTGCGCGGCGTTCGATGCGATGTGGAGATATGATGGAGATCCGCCCGTTCGGGCCGACGCGCCTTCGCTGCCACCATGTCCGTTTCCTCTCCGGGCGCCGCCGTGCCCGCGTCCGCGCCGCTGGTCCTGATCGCCGAAGACGAGAGCGAGATCGCCGAGATCCTCAGCGCCTACCTGGCGCGCAGCGGGTTGCGCAGCGCCCACGCCGCGGATGGCCGCGCTGCGCTGGACCTGCACCTGGCGCTGGACCCGGACTTGATCCTGCTGGACGTGCAACTGCCGGCGGCGGACGGCTGGAAGGTGCTGGCCGAACTGCGCCACCGCGGCGAGACGCCGGTGATCATGCTCACCGCGCTGGACCAGGACATCGACAAGCTGATGGGCCTGCGCCTGGGCGCCGACGACTACGTGGTCAAGCCGTTCAATCCGGCCGAGGTGGTGGCGCGGGTGCAGGCGGTGCTGCGACGCTTCCGCGGCAATGGCGCCGAAGAGGCGCGCAGCCTGCGCGTGGGCGCCTTCCATGTCGATCTCGACCAGCACGCAGCCAGCGTGCGCGTGGGCGAGCAGCGGCACGCACTGGACCTCACGCTCACCGAATTCAAGCTGCTGGTGCGGCTGATGCGCGCGCCGAAGCGGGTGTTCAGCCGCGCCGAATTGCTCGACGCCTGCCTGCCGGAAGGCGACACCCAGGAGCGCACCATCGACAGCCACATCAGCAAGCTGCGCAAGAAGCTGGAGGCGCTGGGCGTGCAGGGCACGCCGGCCAGCGTGCGCGGCGTCGGCTACCGGTTCGGAACCGGCGTGTGAGTCGCGCCCCCGGCCTGCGCCGCCAGGTGATCCTGTCGCTGGGCGCGCTGGCGCTTTGGATCATCCTGCTGTCGGTGGTCGGCTCCTACGTGTTCTATGCGCTGGCGGCGGCGTACAAGCCGGACAGCATCTCCGACACCTGGGTGCCCTCGCGCGTGGAGATGCTGTGGATCGGCGCCACCGCGGCGTTGGCCGTGGCGATCGCGGTGGCGGTGGCGGTGCGGCTGTCGCGGCGCATCCTGACCCCGTTGAATTCGGTAGCGCACAGCCTGCGCGAAGTGGCCCAGGGCAATTTGAGCGCGCGCGCGAGCATGGACGCGCATGCGCTGGGCGAGACCGCGCAGCTGGTGCGCGACTTCAACGCCATGGCCGATCGCCTGCAGGCGATGACCCGCGAACGCGCGTTCTGGAATGCCGCCGTCGCCCACGAGTTGCGTACACCGGTGACGATCCTGCGCGGGCGCCTGCAGGGCCTGGCCGAAGGCGTGTTCGCGCCGGACGTGGCGGCGTTCGAGAGCCTGCTGCGGCAGGTGGAAGGCCTGAACCGGCTGATCGAGGACCTGCGCGTGTTGAGCCTGACCGACAGCGGTCACCTGGAGTTGCAGCCGGCGCCGACCGACCTGGTCCAGGAAGTGGCCGCGGTACTGCATGCGTTCGACGCCAGCCTGGCCGCGCGCGGGCTGCTGCTGGAACCCGCGCTGGCGCTGCGCACGCCGGTGCTGTGCGATGCGGTGCGCATCCGCCAGGCACTGATGGCCTTGCTGGAGAACGCGCAGCACTACGCCGAGCCGGGCCCGCTGCGGGTGGGCGTGCAGGCCGACGCGGGCCAGTGCGTGCTGTTCGTGGAAGACAGCGGCCCCGGCATCGCGCCGGAAATCGCCGCGCGCGTATTCGATGCCTTCCGCCGCGGCGATCCCTCGCGCTCGCGCAAGAGCGGCGGCAGCGGCCTGGGCCTGGCGGTGGTCAAGGCCATCGCCGTGGCGCATGGCGGCGACGCGCTGTGCCTGCCTGCCGGCAGCGGGACGCGGTTCGAGGTGCGCTGGCCGCTGGCGTCGGCGGAGGCCGCGCCGCGCTAGGCGCGTGGCCTCAGGCTGAGGGTGCGTCGCCGGACACGCGCGCCGCGCGCCCCGGCAACATGCGGGTCAGGACATCGTCGCGCCGTACCCAGTGATGGAACAGTGCGGCGGCCACGTGCAGCAGCACCACCACCCACGCGATCCATTTGCCGATGAAGTGGTGGACCACGTCGATCGGCGCTTCGAACGCCTCCCAGCTGAGGTGCCAGGTGCGGCTGATCCAGGCGAACAGCGCGGTCTCGTTGAAGCCGGTAATGCGGAACAGGCCGACATCGGTCGGCGCGCCGGTGCCGATGTAGCCGGTCAGCGGCATCACGATCAGCAGCGCATACAGGCTCCAGTGCGCCAGGTGCGCGAGGCGGTGCTCCAGCGCGGAGCCCGGTGGGTCGTCCGGTTGCACGTCCAGCCAGCGCCACAGCAGCCGCGGCAACACCAGGAATCCCACCAGCAGGCCCAGCACCCAGTGGATGTTGAGCACCGGCAGCGAGGCGTCGGAGCTGTCGTCCATGAACCAGATGACGTAGTACACCACCGCATATGCGCCGATGAAGGCGGCCGCGGTGGTCCAGTGGAACAGCTTGGTGAGGGCGCCGAAGCGCTGTGTGGTGTTGCGCCAGTGCATGTACGTGGTCCGGTACGGGGGCGAGGTAGGGCGTTGCGCGCTCAGCGGGTGCGCAGGCTGTCGAGCAGCCGATCCAGTGCGTGGAGCGCGTCGGCCAGCCGTGCATGCAGGTCGGCGTCCGGCTCGGCGATCCAGAACGCCGCCTCGGTGATCGCGCCGTAGAGCATGTGTGCCATCACCCCGGCATGCAGTGGCGCCACCGTGCCGGCGGCGATTAGGGCGTCCAGCGCGTCCTGCAGCGCGGCGATACCTACCGACTGCGCCGCAGGCGGCACGTCGCCGAACACGGCGCGCGCGTCCTGCAGGATGATCCGGCGGATCTCCGGTTCCAGCGCCAGTTCCAGGTAGGTGCGGCAGCGGCGGCGGAAGCCGTCCCACGGCGTCGGCGCGGCATCGGACACCGCCTGCAGGCGCAGTCCGACTTCGGCCTCGATCTGCTCGATGACCGCGATGAGCAGGCCGTCCTTGCTGCCGAAGTGGTGATACAGCGCGCCGCGGGTGAAGCCGGCCTCGGCGGTCAACACGTCCATCGAGGTATGCGCGAAGCCGTGTGTGGCGAACGCCTGCCTGGCCGCGGCCAGCAGGCTGGCGCGGGTGGTCTCGATCATCTCGCGGCGGCTGCGGCGCTGGTGCATCGGGGAATCTCATTCACATACGAGGCGTACGTTATTTGCGTACACAGCGTATGTCAATGCGTTTGGTTGGGTTTGTGCTGGATGGCCGGGCGCTCTGGACGCTCGCCGCCGGCACTCCGTTGCACCTTCAAGGCGTGTGGTGTGGGTGGCTTTGCCTATTCGCCGCCAACGCCACCGAGAGGCGTCCAGCCGTGACAGCGCAGACGCCGTGGCGTGTGAGTGCGATAGGGTGCAATTAGGTGCTGTCGGCGGTGCCGCGAAGGCTGCAGCAAAGGGCGCCGATCGGACCGGTCAGGATCGACCGGCGCATCCGGTTGTCGCTCGCACGCGATGCGCGTGGCATGGACTTCGCTCACGCACTACCCAAGGCCTTCACTGCGTCTGTGGTCTGGTGACCACTGCACAACCGAACTGGAGTGTCGAATGGACACCACGCTGATGCCCTGGGTCGCCGGACTGTTCGTCCTGCTCATCGCCGCGATGCTGTACCTGGTGACCCGCGCCAAGAAGAACCGCAACCGCCCGGCGCAGGATCACGCCGCCACCAAGAGCGACGTGGACAGCGCATCCAAGCGCTAGCGTGTCGCGGCAGGCGTGGCGGCGGCCATTGCCTGCATCCCGGTCAGGTGTCCGTGTCGATCGGTGCGAAGCGCGGGCGGTGCACGCCGTCCACCTCCACCTGCTCGACGAACATCGGATACGGCCGCACCCACAACTCGCCTTCGCCGTACAGCGGCCGGTACAGCACCAGCGGTTCCAGCGTCTCGCTGCTGCGGACCACGCCCAGCACCTCGTATTCGCCGCCCTTGAAGTGGCGGTAGCGGCCCAGGGCGATGGAAGGCAGCGGGCTGAGGTCGCGCATGACGGAGTTCTGTTGGGCGGGGGAGCGCGAGTGTAGCTGGCTACGTCTGCGCGCTTTCGGCGTCGCGAGGGCGAATTGCGCGGACCGCGACGGTTCGCCGCTTCGTCTGACCCACGGAAAGCATCTCTCGTAGGAGCGGCTTCAGCCGCGACGGGCGTTCCCGATCATGCCCGTCGCGGCTGAAGCCGCTCCTACAGGGTGGCTCCCAGACAATCAGACAACCGGCGCTCGAGAGACCCCGTCCATCGTAGCCAGCACGCTGTACGTCGGCGCGTGCGCACCGCTCATGTTGCGCATGACCCGCAAGCAGATGACCGGCGCGTCGTTGGGCGCCCGGCCCGCGATGTCATTGCCGAGCATGTCGGGTGGACGATGTCCGCCGCTGTACGCCGTGTGCAGGTTGATCGAGCGCGCGCAAAGGTTATGGCGCCAAATCGGCGAAGTCGAACGCCTTCCCCGGCTCGGCGGCGACGAAGTCGGAGGCGGCGATGCCGGCTAGATGCAATGCGGCGGACAGCGCTTCGCGCGGCTCATCACGGCCTTCGTCGGTGAGCTGGAAGGTGCCCCAGTGGATGCCGAGCGCACGCCGCGCGCCGGTGTCGCGGAAGATCCGCACCGCTTCGGTCGGGTCGATGTGCTGCGGCGCCATGAACCAGCGCGGCGCGTAGGCGCCGATCGGAATCAACGCCACGTCGGGCGCGCCGTGGCGGTCGCGGATCTCGCGGAAGATGGCGCCATCGCCGTAGCCGGTATCCCCCGCGAACCACACCGATCCCCGCGCGGTCTGGATGAAGAAGCCGGACCACAGCGCCATCCTGCGGTCGGCGATGCCGCGGCTGGACCAATGGTTGGCGCGGGTCAGCGTCGCCGTCGCGCCCCCGCCGATCGGCAGCCGGTCGTGCCAGTCGCCGGTGGTGATGCGTGCATCGGGAACGCGCTTGCGCAGCAGGACGTCGTTGCCCAGCGGCATCACGAACAGCGGCTGGTGCACAGCGTGCAGCTTGCGCAGGGTCGCCAGGTCGAAGTGGTCGTAGTGGTTGTGGCTCAGCAGCACCGCGTCGATGGGTGGCAGGTCCGCGAAACGGATACCCGGCTCCGTCACCCGCTTGGGCCCGGCGATCTGCGAGGGGCTTGCGCGCTGCGACCACACCGGGTCGGTGAGCAGGTTGAGGCCGGCGGCCTGGATCAGCAGCGTGGCGTGGCCGACCATGGTGATGCGCAGGCCGTCGTGCCGCCGCGCAGGCACGGCCGGCGTCACCGGCACCTGCGCGGGCCAGCGCACCGCGCCCATGGCGGCTTTCCAGCGCAGGACCTTGCTCAGCGCGTTGTCGATGGTGGGCTGGCCGGGGTTGAAGAAGCGTACGCCATCGAAATGGTCGCTGACGGGGCCACGGTAATAAGGGTTGGCCATTGAGGCGCGATCCGGATGACGCGAGGGGAGGGAAGGTTACCCGTCAGCGGCGTAAGCGTGCGTGCGCGCCTGCCTCGGCTGCCGCGCTATGGTCCCGGCCGGTGCCACGTGCGGCTTCACTTCGGCGTGCCCAGCCCACCCATGTTGAGCATCGCCCGCAAGCCGATCACCAGCGCGTCGTCCGGCGCACGGCGCGCCGCGGGATTGCCCAGGATGTCGGGATGGACGATGTACTGCACGTTCGGCACCAGGAACAGCGGCGTCTGCGCGATGCGGTAGCTGTAGTTGAGTTCGAACATGAGTTCGTTGCGCGCGATGTCCGGGGCGGCGCCGCGCTTGCGCAGCAGGTCGTTCATGTAGCCCTGCTGGTCTGCACTGAAGCGGTAGTAGTGCGCGATCGCGCCCATGCCGTCGCCGGGCCGCGATGCGAACGGGCCGCTGTAGTACAGGCCGGCGGTGACCTGCAGGTCGTACACCTGGTGCTTGTCGAACGGGGCGGCGATGTTGCCGAAGGCGACCAGCATGCGCTTGCTCGCCATGCCCTGCGGCCGGTACAGCGCGCGTTCGCCGAGCGCGTAGGCGCCCCAGCGCCCGCCGTCGTACAGGCGCGCAGGGCCACCGACCAGCCCGCGCAGGCCGCCGGCCTGGTTGTAGCGCAGGTCGCTGTAGTCGGCCGAGTTGTACCAGAGGCCGGCGAGGTAGCGCGGTGCGCCCTTGCCCAGTGCGGGATCGGGTTCGTAGCCGACCTCGAGCGTGCCCAGCACGCCGCTGCTGTCGGCGGTGCTCCAGTCCAGGCCGTGGTTGTTCTTGCGCTGCGAGTTCAGTTCGAATGCGCCCACCGAGACATAGGTGGCCTCTGGCTTGTAGCGCAGCTTCGCGCCCCAGTTCACGTAGGGAAAGCCGACGAAGCCGCCATCGGCCTGGCTCAGCTGGAACGGGCAGTCCGAAGCGCTGACGAAGCGGCAGCCGTAGCGGCTGCGCGCGAATTGCCAGGTGGTGTTCATGCGTCCGGCGACCAGTTGCCAGCGCCCGTCGGCGAAGGTCTGTTCCCAGGTCAGTTGCGCCAGTTGCGCCTGCTGTTGCGGATACCAGTAGCCCTGCACCTTGACCGCGTTGCCGATCTGCCGCTGCGACAGGCTGTCGCCGTAGTACCAGGCACCTGTGGCGTGCAGCGTGGCGCCGGGAATGCCGAACAGCCGCTGCAGATCCAGGTCGGCACCGGCGACCACGCCGCCGGCATTGCGGTCGCCACGCGACAGGCCGCCGTCGACGTTGCGCGCGTAGTCGTTGGACCAGACCAGGCGCGGCGCGATGCCGTGGTCGTCGAGCCATTGCGCGGTGTCGGCGGCAATGGCGGAGGCCGGCAGGGCGGCGGCCGCAAGCAACGAGACGCAGGAAAGAGAACGGGACATGGGACGCTCCACGGACGAGACGAAGCACTCGCCGGACGTGCGCGGTGGGTGCGCGGCGACGCGGCAGTGCGCGAAGGGAAGACACCTTCCGGTCGTGGAGCCGCAGCACGGCGTCGCGTCCGTCGGCGACGGGCACGCCTGTGTGCAGACCTGTGGGGGGGACCGGCAAAGAAACGCGAGGGCAGACCGGAACGCGTTGCGCGGCGCCGAGGTGCACGCCATCGCCGCAGCGGATGGGCCGCGCAACTGCGCGGCCCATCGAGCTGGAGGCAACCCGTGCGGGTCAGCCCACCTTGCCGAGGCCGGCGGCGGCCATCGCCGCGGCGATCTCCTTGTCGGCACCCTCGGCCAGCGGCAGCAACGGCGAACGCACCGTGGCGTGGTCGAGCAGGCCGCGCGCGACCAGCGCCCACTTCAGCGCCACCGAGCCTTCCATGTGCGAGCCGCGGTGATAGACGCTCTTGGTCACCGGCAGCAAACGGTCGTGCAGCGCGCGCGCCTTGGCGTAGTCCTTGGCCTTGCCGGCGGCGATCATTTCCAGCAGCGGCTCCGGGGCGATGCAGCCATAGCCCACCAGCGCGCCATCCACGTCGAACATGGTGTGCAGCAGATACTCGTCGTGGCAGGTCAGCACCGGCACGTGCGGGCGCTCCTTGCGGAACACCGGGATCTCGGTGTCCCAGCGCTTCATGTTGCGCACGCCGTTCTTCATCGCGACCACGCCCGGCAGCGCGGCGATCTCCAGCAGCGTCTCCAGGTCGTAGGTGGCCTTGGTCGCGTCCGGGTACTGGAACAGGATCATCGGCAGCCCGCTGGCCTCGTGGATGGCCTTGTAGCGGTCCTGCGGCGCGCCCTTCTGGTAGCCGAAGCGCAACCAGCCGTGCGACGGGTAGATCAGGCCGGCGGAGGCGCCGGCGGCGACCGCGCGCTTGGCTTCGTCGGCGGCGACGCGGGTGCCTTCCAGGGTGATGCCGGCGATGATCGGGATGCGGCCGTCGACCGCGTCGCGGAACGCGGTGATCACCTTGGCCTGTTCGTCGCGCTCCAGGAACGTGCCTTCGCCGGCGTGGCCGAGCACGGTCAGGCCCTTGACCCCGTCGATGCCGCCGAGCCAGGCGCCGATGCGCTTGATCGCGGGATAGTCGACGGCGCCGTCGCGGGTGAACGGGGTGACCGGGGCGGGGACCAGGCCTTTCAGGTCGAGAGTGCTCATGCTCATTTCCTCTTCTTCGGATCAACGGGGGATGGAATCGAACGCGGGGTCCGACGGGGGTGGTGCGGAGGTGTTGTGCGATGCGCCAGCGGCGGTGCCGGCGATGCGCTCAGGGAGACAGCTGCTCCAGCGATTTGCCCTTGGTTTCCAGGGCGAAGCGCCAGGTCACGACGGCGCCGGCCAGCAGCACGGCGGCGAAGGCCGCGAACACGTAGCGGATGCCGAGTCCGGCGATCACCGCGCCGACCAGCAGCGGCCCGCAGGCCGAACCCAGGCGCAGCCAGGCGCTGCCCAGTCCGGTGCCGATGGCGCGGATGCGGGTGGGGTAGAGCTCGGCCGAGTACAGGTACAGCGAGAAGGTGATGGTCTGCACCGCGGCATAGCCCAGCGCCGCGAACACCAGCACCTGCGGCGCCGAGGTGCCGCCGAGCGTCGCCAGCGCCAGCAGTGGCACGCCGCCGGCCACGAACGCCAGCCCATACCAGCGCTTGCGCCCGACCTTGTCGATCGACAGCGCGCAGGCCACGGCGGCGGCGACGCCGGCCAGCGAGGTGAAGAAGCCATAGGCGATGCTCTGCTGCAGCGACAGCCCGAAGTGCGTGCGGTACAGCGTCGGCAGCCAGGTGATGATGCCGTTGGCCACCAGGTAGGAGCAGAACCACAGGCTCCAGATCACCAGCGTGCGCTTGCGATAGACGCTGCCGAACAGCTCGCGCCAGTCCGAGCGCTGCGCCTTGGGCAGCGCGCTGCGGTCGAACGCTGGCGCCGGCAACGGGCCATGCTGGCGCTCGGCGCTGCGCTCGAGTTCGGCCACGATCGCATCGGCCTTGGCGTAGCAGCCCTTGGACGCCAGCCAGCGCGGCGATTCGAACATGAAGAAACGCAGCGGAATCATGATCGCCGCCGGGATCAGCCCGACCATGAACATCGCCTTCCAGCCATAGGCCGGCACCAGGAAGTAGCCGATACCGCCGGCGGCGACCAGGCCGAGCAGGAACATCACCTCGTACAGCAGGAAGAAGCGGCCGCGCTTCTTCGAACCGATCAGTTCGTTGATGTAGGCGCTGGCCACCGGCACCTCGCCGCCGGTGCCGATGCCCTGGACGAAGCGGAACGCGATCATCGCCGCGGCGCTGCCGGCGAACAGGCAGGCCACGTCCATCGACACGAACAGCAGGATGGTGAACAGCAGCACGTGCAGGCGGCCGATGCGCTCGGCCAGCCAGCCGAAGAACACCGAGCCCAGCAGTTGGCCCAGGTAGCCGGCCGACAGGATCGCGCCGATCTGCGCCGGCGACAGCTGCCACTCCTTGGTCAGCACCGGCATCGCGTAGGCGATGGCGATCACCGTATAGCCGTCGAAGAACGTCGCGGCGCCGACGATGTTGCGCGCCCACCACACCTTGCGGGTGATCGGCAGGCGCTCGAGGCGTGCGCCGATCTCCGCCTGCGCCTCGGCGATGGACGGCGCGTGGGCGGTGGTCGTGGCGGTGGTGGCAGGGGCAGGGGTGGACATGAGCATCGTGGCTGCCTTTCGCAGGAAAAGGGGCGCCTGGCGCGGGCGCCGAAGCGTCCACGAGGCGAGACGGACAGGGAGAGCCGGGCGGCGCCCGGGCGGATCAGGTGCTAGGCGCGGTCACGGCAACGCTCCCGCTGGCCTGGATCGCGAAGGCGATGTCCTTGGCGGCCAGCAACGTGGGCTGCAGGGCGGTGTCGAGCAGTTCGGCGTGGCTGGTGCGCACCGACGGCGCCGCGACGCTGATCGCGCCGAGCGGATAGTCGTCCGCATCCAGCACCGGCACCGCCAGCACGCGCAGGCCTTCGGTCAGCATCGACTCCAGGATCACGTAGCGGTCGCGGCGGATGCAGTCGAAGGTACGCCGCATCGTGGCGATCTCCGGGGTCTGCGGACCATCCACGTCGACCCCGGTCACCCGCGTCACCTCCGCCGGCGCCAGGTGCGCCAGCATCGCCAGGCCGATCGCGGTGCGGGTGCTGGGCACCGTGGTGCCGATGCGGATGTCCACGCCGAGGCGGGTGATGCCGGCACGGACGCGTTCGATGTAGAGCACGTCGGGGCCTTGCAGCACCGCGAAGCTGGCCGCTTCGTTGACGTCGCTGACCAGCGTGCGCAGCAGCGGCCGCACCACGCTGCGCAGGTCGCGGCGGGCGATGGCGTGGAAGCCGAGGTCGAGCACCTTCAGGGTCAGGCGGAAGCGGCGGCTCTCCGGCACGCGATGCACGTAGCCCAGCTCCACCAGGGTGTTGAGCATGCGGAAGGTGGTGCCGGGATCGAGCCGGGCCAGGGCCGCGATCTGGCTCAGCGACAGTTCCTCATGCTCGGACGAGAACGCCTCGAGCACGCGAAAGCCCTTGGCCAGCGACTGCACGGTGCTGCGCAGCTTCTTGTCCCCGGCCTCGTCGCCGTCGTCGGGCGCGGCGCTGGGCGCGCGCTGGGAAATCGTCTTGATCATCTGCAGTTCCTGGAGAACCCGGGGAATCGCCAGCTTGCTCGACCCGCCCGATACTGTCGCTTGACAAGTGAATTTCGGATTGCGAAAATTATTTCGTAATTTCATGCCAAGACCCCGCCTGGGCGCTCGATGCGTCAAGTTGCGGCGCAACATGCTGCGTGGGCGGTTCGCCCTGCGCGTCGACGATCCGTGGTTTCGAAACCTCCGAAAACCGAGTCATCGCCTGCTGGTGTTGCGTAGGCGCGAGGCCATGCCGCGCCATCGCGCGATGTCCATTCCTGGAGCGGCGCCTGTCGCGAGGCACGTGGCGTCGCGTCTGTATCGCCAGGTAGACGAACGCGGCCGTGCGCGGCGATGTCAGCCCTGCTGGCAGACATCGAGACGATCGCGCCGATACCGTGATGCATGGCTCGAACGACCCGACAGACGCCGCCCCCGCCGGCGCAGACATGGTGGCAAGGACTCTCGTTCAAGCGCACCGCGGCCGAGGTGTCGGCGGTGCTGGTGGTGATCGGCGCGACCTACGGCTTCGTGCAGTACGTGGAGGTCAAGCCGCTGCAGCGGCAATTGGCCGAGGCGAAGGCCGCGGCCTGCAAGTCGGAGGCCGCCGCGTCGTCGGCGATCATGACGCTGCTGCCGGGCGAGAGCCGCACGCTCTTCGACGGTGCGCTGACCGTCGCCAACCTCACGCCAGCACAGGACGACGCCAAGGTGCGGTTGCGCATCGCGCCGTTGGGTGCGGCCACGGTCGACAAGCTCCAGCCGGTCCCGGGAGACCGCTTCCTGGTGCAGGCGCCGGGGCGTGGCCGCTATGCGGTCTACCTGCATTCCAGCAGCGTGCAGTTCGTGGAACTGTCGATCCTGCGGCAACCGTGAGCGTGGCGCTGGCGCTGCCGCGCCATTCAAGAAATCCCGCGCATGGCCGCCATTGCGGATAGAGAAGCCGTTTCGCCGGAACGGCCGCCGCTCGGGGGAACGCGCATGCTGTCCTTGCCACGCCTGCTGGGTCGCCACCTGGCCAAGTTCCTGTCCAAGCCGCGCCGCCACGGCTCGCAGCTGCCGACCAGCCCGCCGCAGCTGTTGCGCGCCACGCTGCGCAAGGGCGATGTGCTGCTGGTCGAGGGCAACAGCCGCTTCTCCACCGCCATCAAGTACCTGAGCCAGTCCACCTGGTCGCATGCGGCGCTGTACATCGGCGACCACGTGGCCGCGGTTCCCGGCGAAGAAGCGCCGCTGTTCTGCGATGTCGACATCAATGTCGGTGTGCGCCTGGTGGGGTTGAGCGAGTTCGCCGGCCTGCATACGCGCATCTGCCGCCCGGTCGGGTTGAGCGCGCAGGAGATCGAGACCGTGGTGGAGTACATGGTCACGCGGGTCGGCAACAGCTACGACCTGAAGAACATCTTCGACCTTGCGCGCTACCTGATCCGCACGCCGCCGCTGCCGTCGTCAGTGAAGCGCCGCTTCCTGGAGCTGGGCAGCGGCGAGCCGACCCGGGCGATCTGCTCGACGCTGCTCGCGCAGGCCTTCGGCGCGATCCGCTATCCCATCCTGCCGGAAATCGACAGTGCGCCGCCTGCGGACGCCGACGCCGTGGAGGACGCGGAAGTCCTGCATCCGCGCCACCATAGCCTGACCTTGCCGCGAGATTTCGACGTCTCGCCGTACTTCAACGTGGTCAAGCCACGCTTGCAGCACGGTTTCGATTTCCATCGCCTGGTGTGGGAGCCGCATGCCGCCACACCGCATGCGGCCGCGACGCCGCTCGATGCGGCGATGGCCTGACGGGGAGCGTCTCCAGCGCAGAACTGTGGTGCGCGTTCATCTTGCGCCACCCGCTGCGGTTCAAGTTCGAATGCCGGTGGGCCGATACAAGAGTCCGTTTTTAGGGTTTTTCCTGACACCATGAATCCCATCCAGTTCCTTCGTCGCCATATCGCCAACCTGCCCATGGCACGCAAGTTCGTCGTGCTGTGCACGTTGATCGCGCTCGGCGTGATCCTGTTGGCCGTTGCCGCGGCACGCCTGCAATATCTCGATTTGATCGACGCGCGCAAGCAGACCGTGAAGACGCAGGTCGACATGGGCCTGAGCGTGATGCAGCACTACGCCGACCTGGCCAAGCGCGGTGAGATGACGCAGGCGCAGGCGCAGGCGGCGGCCAAGGGTGCGCTCGCCGACATGAAGACCAACCGCGGCGTGGACTACTTCTTCATCGTCGACCCGCAGATGCGCATCGTCATGCATCCCAAGCGCGCGGTCGGCACCGACATGAGCGGCTACAAGAGCGACGCCGGCGAGTACGTCTATCGCGATATCCAGACCGCGGTGCGCAGCGGCGACGGCTTCAGCTACTACACCGCGCCCAAGCCCGGCAAGAAAGAGCAACTGCCGAAGATCAGCTACGCCGCGCTGTACCCGCAATGGAACTGGGTGCTGGTGATGGGCGTGTACGCGGAAGACATCCAGGCCGAGGCGATGGGCTTCACCAGGATCCTCACCGTGATCGGCGCGGCGCTGGTGGCGCTGGTGGTGGGCCTGTGCTGGCTGATCGCCGGCGCCATCGTCGCTCCGTTGCGCGGTGCCACGCGGACCGCCGAGGCGATCGCCTCCGGCCGCTTCGACAATCCGATCAAGGTGGAGTCGCGCGACGAGACCGGCCAGTTGATGACCAGCATGCAACAGATGCAGACCCAGCTGCAGCGCTTCAACGGGGAGATGCAGACCCTGGTGCGGCTGCAGCAGGGCGAGGACATCAGCCATCGCATGCCGGAAGACTTCCCGGGTGACTACGGCACGCTGGCGCACGGCATGAACACGGCGCTGTTCGAACACCTGGACGCCATCGTCGAGGCGATGGCGATCATGGACGAGTACGGTCGCGGCGACCTGCGCCGCGACATGCGCCGGCTGCCGGGGCAGCGCGCTGCGCTGCACGAGGCGCTGGACGTGGTCAAGGCGAACCTGTCGGCGGTCAACGGCGACATTGCGCGCCTGGCCGATGCGGCCGCGCGCGGCGACTTCAGCGCCCGCGGCGACGAGGCGCGCTACGAGTTCGCGTTCAAGGAAATGGTGGAGGCGCTGAACCGGCTGATGCGTCAGGCCGACAGCGGCCTGGCCGACGTCGGCCGGATCATGGGCGCGATCGCCGATGGCGACCTGTCGCAGCGCGTGGACGTGCGCTACGAAGGCGCGTTCGGCACCCTTGCCGACGCCGCCAACCGCACCGCCGAGCAACTGACCGGCATCGTGCAGGGCATCCAGCGTGCGGTCGGCTCGATCAACACCGCCGCCAGCGAGATCGCCAGCGGCAATAGCGACCTGTCGGTGCGCACCGAGCAGCAGGCGGCCAGCCTGGAAGAGACCGCCGCCTCGATGGAGGAACTGACCTCCACCGTGAAGCAGAACGCCGACAGCGCGCGCCAGGCCAACCAACTGGTGCTGAGCACCGGCGAGGTGGCCGAGAACGGCGGCCGCGCGGTCGAAGAAGTGGTGGCGACCATGGCCTCGATCAGCGCCGCGTCGGCGCGTATCGCCGACATCATCGGCGTGATCGACGGCATCGCGTTCCAGACCAACATCCTGGCGCTCAACGCCGCGGTGGAAGCCGCGCGCGCCGGCGAACAGGGCCGCGGCTTCGCGGTCGTGGCCTCGGAAGTGCGCTCGCTGGCGCAGCGTTCGGCAGCCGCGGCCAAGGAGATCAAGACCCTGATCTCCGACTCGGTGCAGGAAGTGGAACAGGGCTCGACCCTGGTCAACCGCGCCGGCACCACCATGACCGAGGTGGTCGCCTCGGTGAAGCGGGTCACCGACATCATGGCCGAGATCTCCGCGGCCAGCGCCGAGCAGAGCGCGGGCATCGACCAGGTCAGCAAGACGGTGATGCAGCTGGACGAGGGTACCCAGCAGAACGCGGCACTGGTGGAAGAAGCCAGCGCGGCGGCCAAGAGCATGGAAGACCAGGCGGCGGAACTGGCGCGCGCGGTGGCGGTGTTCCGCCTCGCCGGCGGCGCCGCCATCAGCGCGGCACCGGCCCGAGTGACGAAGCCGCAGCCGGCCAGGCCGGCGGTGCGTGCGGTGGCCGCTGCCGCCAAGCCCAAGCCCGCGGCGCCCGTGCGGCAACCGGAGGCCAAGCCGCGCGCGATCCAGGGCGTGCCGGCGGACAGCGCGGAGTGGGAAGAGTTCTGAGCCAGTGCGGCGTGGTGGCATCCGCCGCCACGCCGTGTTCGTCTGGTCTTTGCGGGAGCGGCTGCGGTTGCGACGGGCTTTCCAGGGAAGGCTTCGTCGCGACCGACGTCGCTCCCACATTGCATTCCGGGATGCTGGCGAACGCGCGATGACATTGTCGTAGGAGCGGCTTCAGCCGCGACCGGGGCGTGCCCAGGAATCCTGGCCGCGGCTGAAGCCGCTCCTACAAGTGATGGCACCGCCTGGCAGGAGAGGCGCGTCCGCTAGCTTCTTCATCCACTCTTTGCCCGTCGCTGCCTATGGTCGCAGCGACGGTGCGCCGGCATCGCGGCGCGTGGAGGAGAGCCGATTGCATGTTCTGGAAACGCAATAGCCTGTCGATCGTACTGCTGGCGCTGAGCCTGCTGTTCATGGCCGGCCAGGCGCTCAGTGGCCACCAGGCCTACAACGAGGAACTGCGCCAGCAGGGGCTGGCAGCCTTGCCGATGTGGGAGTACCTGCACAGCGGGCATTTCATCGGCGCGTTGTTCGAGAACTGGGAGAGCGAGTTCCTGCAGATGGGCATGTACGTGGTGCTGACGGTGAAGCTCCGCCAATGGGGCTCGGCCGAGTCGCGGCCGCTGGCGCCCGCCGAGGAAGACGACGCCGTCGCGCCCGGCCCGGTGCCGTGGCCGGTGCGCGCCGGCGGCATCTGGCTGGCGCTGTACGAGCGCTCGCTGGCGCTGGCCTTCGGCGCCCTGTTCCTGCTCAGCTTCGTCCTGCATGCGCTGGGCAGCTGGCGCCACGAGGTGGCCGAACAGGCGATGCAGCATCGGCCGCCGCCGTCCTTCTGGGAACACGTCAGCGGCGCGCAGTTCTGGTTCGAATCGATGCAGAACTGGCAGAGCGAGTTCCTGGCCGTGTTCGCGCTGGTGGTCCTGACCATCTGGCTGCGGCAGAAGGACTCCCCGCAATCCAAGCCGGTGCATGCGCCGCACCGGCAGACCGGCGACTGAAACGGGGGCTGCCGCGAAAGGGGCGATCACAGCCTATGCCCGGACACACGAACGCCGCGATGCTTGCGCATCGCGGCGTCCTGCGATGGAACCTGCAATGGCGCGTTAGCGCGCCACGCTGCCCTTGGTCGAGCCGGCGCCGGGGCCGGCACCCAGGTCGGCGCCGGTGGTCGGGTCGCTGTCCGGTTGCGACAGCGTGCGCGCCGCCAGCGCCTGCAGCGCGCTCTGCTCCAGTTCGCTCAGGCCCACGCTGGGCATGCCGCTGCCGCCATCCACGGCCACTTGGCGATTGCGGTCGGCAATGGACTCCCACTGGCTGCCGCTGTTCCAGGGACCGTGCATGTCGCCATCGCCCTGCGACATGTCGTAGTAGCGATCGGTGAAGGCCGGATCGCCCGGCAGCTTGCCCGGCGGGAAGTTCGGCTCGATGGAATACAGCGCCTTTTCGAAGGACTTCTGGTGCGCCACTTCGCGTGTCATCAAGAAGGTCAGCGCATCGACGATGCCGGGATCGTCGGTCACGTTGATCAGTCGCTCGTACACGATCTTGGCGCGGGCTTCGGCGGCGATATTGGAGCGCAGGTCGGCGGTGGGTTCGCCGATGCTGTCCACATAGGCGGCGGTCCAGGGTACGCCGCTGGAATTGACCAAGGCAGGACCGCCGCCATAGAGGATCTGCTGGGTCTGGCTGGTGTTGTTGTTGCGGGTGAGGTTGCGCATGTCCTCGGCTTCGGCCATGCCTTCGGACAGCACCGCCTTCGGCCCCTGGTTGAGCATGGCGATGATCGAACCGATGATTTCCAGGTGGCTCAGTTCCTCGGTGGCGATGTCGTACAGCAGATCCTTGCGGCCGGGGTCGACCTCGCCGATGGCCTGGGTGAAATAGCGCATGGCCGCAGCCAGTTCGCCCTGCGGGCCGCCGAATTGCTCCAGCATCAGCGAGGCCAGCGCCGGGTCGGGCTGCGCTACGCGCACCGTGTACATCAGCCGCTTGTTGTGCATGAACATGAAAAATCTCCTGGAGTGCCGCCCGAACGTCGCGACGACGCAGTGGCGCGGCCGGTGGCCGCGCATGGGGGATAGGCGTCTGGGGCGCCGCGGTCCGCCTTTGCCTCAGCGGACCGCAGCGAGGGCGGTCAGGCCGCCTTACGCTTGCGCGCTGCTTCTTCGTTGCCGCCCTGTTCGGCGAGCAGGGTCAGCTTCTCGTCGGTGGACTTCTCTTCATTGAGCGTTTCCAGCAGCAGGGACAGCGCGTCGTCCATGCCCAACTGCTTGGCCATGGCGGCGAGCGTGCCGTAGGACGCGATCTCGTAATGTTCGACCTTCTGCGCACCGCCGATCAGCGCGGCATCGCGCACCGGGCCAGCCTCGATCGACTCGATCACTTCCTTGCCTTCTTCCACCAGGCCTTCCATGGCGGCGCACTTGATCCGCTTCAGGCGCAGGTTGCCTTTCTCGACGATCTGGTCGATGCGTTCGATCTGGCCCTGGGTTTCCTCCAGGTGCGCCTCGAACGCCGCGCGCAGGGCCGGGTTGGTGGCCGCGCGCGCCAAGCGCGGCAAGGCCTTGGTCAGCTGCTTCTCGGCGCTGTAGATGTCCGACAGCTCGTGGATGAACAGTTCGTCGATGGTCTTGACGGCCATTGGGAGTCTCCGGTCGGTGATGGTGGTGGTGCTGTGGGGGGAATGCGCGCGCGTCGTCTCGTGTACGACGGCGTTCAGTGCTTGGCGGTTTCGCCTTCGGTGCGCTCGCGCTTCAGGAACGCCAGGATCGTGGCCTCCTGGTGCTCGATCAGCCATTCGGCCATGGCGATTTCCTGGTCGAGGATGGCGGCGCAGATGTCGGCGATTTCGGTCTGCCCGGCTTCCTTGGCGGCGATGACCAGGGAGCGGTAGCTGGCGATCTCCATGTGCTCGAAGGCGTAGCTCACGCCCAGGCTCTTGGCCACTTCGTCGCTCATCATCGAGTTGCCGGCAGCGTGCACGGTGGCCATCACGCTGGCGACCGTGCCCTTGATCGTGGGGATCGAGCCGTCGAGCATCTCGATGCAGCGCTTGACCTGTTCGGACTGATCGCGGGTTTCGTTGACATGCTGCTCGATGCGCGCCTTCAGCTGCGGGTAGTGCTCCAGGCGACCGGCGGTAGCGGTGAGCATGGTGTTGGCCTCCTGCTCCATCGCATAGGCGTCCTGCAGCCACTTCAACAAGCGTTCGGTGTTGCTTCGGGTCATGGATATCGCTCCAGATGTTGTGCGCGACGCACCTGCATCGCATCGCGCGTCCGTGTGTTTTTCCCCTGTGCGATCAACCTAGACCTGCCGCCGTTAGAGCAGTTGCAGCGCAGAGTGAATGCCGTGCGAGATGCGGCGTGAGGAGCTGTACACGGTCGCGATACGCGCGATGCGCGGGTGATGCGCGTCTTTTGCGCTCGCGCGCTCGTAGGAGCGGCTTCAGCCGCGACAGGCCTTCATGGGAATGCCTGTCGCGGCTGAAGCCGCTCCTACGCGGGAGAGTGCAATGGAACTGTGGCCTGCTACCGAGACAGCAGCAGGCGCGATGCGTGTGTTTGCGTGAGGATCACAGCGACAACATCAGGGGAGAGCCTGTCGCGGCTGAAGCCGCTCCTGCAGCACCGCCAGTCCGCGGCGCTTTTCCCATTCCCGATTCCCCACTCCCGATTCCCAGCCTTACAGCGTCACCGCTCCGCCCGAAATCGTCAGCAGCGTGCCCGAGGTATAGCTCGAGGTATCCGCGGCCAACAGCACGTACGCCGAAGCCAGTTCCGCCGGTTGCCCTGGGCGGCCGAACGGGGTCTGCTCGCCGAACGTGCGCACCGATTCCTCGTCCATGCCGGTGGGGATGAACGGGGTCCAGATCGGGCCCGGCAGCACCGCGTTGACGCGGATTTTCTTCTCGGCGAGCAGGCCGGCCAGGCCGATGGTCAGGTTGGCCAGCGCGCCCTTGGTGGCCGAGTACGGCAGGATGTTGGGCGTGGGCTTCTTCGAATTGACCGAGGCGGTGTTGATGATCGATCCGCCCTCGGGCATGTGCGGCAGTGCCAGCCGCACCAGGTGGAACGGCGCGTGCACGTTGGTGGCGAAGGTCTTCTCCCACTCGTCGAGCGTGATCTCGTCGAAACTGTGGAAGTAGCGCTGGTAGGCGGCGTTGTTGACCAGCACGTCGAGACCGCCGAAGGCCTCGGCCACGGTCTTGATCAGGGTCTCGGCCTGCGTGCGGTCGCTGATGTCGCACGGATGCAGCAGCACGCGCACACCGGCGGCCTCGACCAGCTTGGCGATGCGCTCGGCATCGTCCTGTTCGTCGGGCAGATAGGCGATGGCGACGTCGGCACCTTCGCGCGCATAGGCGATCGCCACCGCCGCGCCGATGCCGCTGTCGCCGCCGGTGATCAGGGTGCGCTTGCCCTGCAGCAGGCCATGGCCGACGTAGCTGTCTTCGCCGTGATCCGGTTTCGGATCCATGGCCTGGGTCTTGCCGGGGAAAGATTGCTGCTGGGCCTTGAAGGGCGGCGACGGGTAATTGGGAACGGCCATGTGCGTACCTCGTTGGGGGAGTGTCCAACGAGGGTGGGCAGGCGAAGGTAAAGCCAAGGCCAACACCATGTGCGCGGCATGTCACGACGCCGGCCCATGCACGCGCCGGACAGCGCGCTGCGGCAGCGGGCGCTGCCGCGAACTCAGCCGGCGGCGAGCGTGCGCGCGCCGACGATGATCATGCGCAGCATCGCGGTGATCTGCCGGATCAGTTCAGGATCCTTCTCCGGCGGCAGGTCCATCGCGGTGGCTCCCATCGCGAACACCAGCCGGGTGATCGCCTTGGACACCAGTGCCGGCTCGTGCAGCGGCGCGCCTTCCAGCGCGGCCAGGCGGATCAGGTCCACGCGCAGTTCGTCCTCGAAATAGTTCAGCTCGCGATCGACCGCGTGCTTGAACGCGTCCGAACCGACCGTGCCCTCGCGTAACAGGACGTGCAGCAGCTTGTCGTCGGCGCGCAACTGTTCCATGAAAGTCTCCACGGAACTGAGGATGATGCTGCGGCGGTTGCCGGCGGCGCGCTGCCGCGCCTGGCCGATGATGGTGCGCAGCGAGCTGCCGGCCAGGTCGATCAGCGCCACCGCCAGTTCGTCCATGTCGCGGAACTGGCGGTAGAAGCTGTTGGGGGCGATGCCGGCCTCGCGGGTCACCTCGCGCAGGCTCAGCGTGGACACGCTGCGGTGCGGCCCGATCAGTTTGAGCGCGGCAGCCAGCAGGTCCTCGCGCGAGATGGCGCCCTTGCGGGCGTTCGGCGTGTCCGCGGACGGGGGAGGGGAGAGCGTCGTCATGGGCAGACCGGGCCAGGCAATGAGGGATGATAGCGTCTTCAATGAATGCACAAGTGTATAGACATCTGTCTCTGCGCCTGTATAGTGGACACCCATGAATGCTGCCCGCCGTCCCGCCAAACTCCGCCCTGCCGCCCGCGCCCTGCGCGCCTGGGTCAAGCCGGACGTGTTCGATTTCTGGTCCACCCGCCTGCATCCGCTGTGGACCTGGCAGCGCCCGCGCGCCCGGCTGGTGCAGCGCGAGGCCGCCAGCAGCGATGCGGTGACCCTGGTGCTGCAGCCCAACCGCCACTGGCGCGGCCTGCGTGCCGGCCAGCACGTGGAGCTGGGGGTGGAAATCGACGGCCGCCGCTTGCTGCGCAGCTACAGCCCCACGCCGCTGCCGGGCGGGCGCCTGGCGATCACGGTCAAGACCATCGACGGCGGCCGGGTCAGCCAGTACCTGGCCGGCGCCGCGCGCATCGGCGAGGTGTTCGAGCTCGGCCAGGCCTATGGCGAGATGGTGCTGCCGACCGCGCCGCACGGCCGCTGGCTGCTGCTGGCCGCCGGCAGCGGCATCACCCCGATGCGTGCGCTGCTGCGGCAATTGGCCGATGCGGGCATGCCGGCCGACGTCGACCTGCTGTACTGGGCGCGGCGCCACGACCAGGTCTGCTTCCGCGAGGAACTGCAGGCGCTGGCCGCGGCGCATCCGCGCTTCCGCCTGCAGTTGGCTATCACCGGCGAGGGCGAAACGCCGGCGCCGCGCGTGGACACGCTGCCGCTGGACGCCCTGGGCGACCTGGGGCAGGCGCAGGTGCTGGCCTGTGGCCCGGGCGGTTTCGTGCAGGCCGCGCGTGCACGCCTGCAGCACCAGGTGGCGCGCTTCCAGGCCGAGGCGTTCACCCCGCCGCCGGCGCCTGCCGATGTCGAGCAGGGCACCGTGGCGGTGACCCTGGCGCGCAGCGGTCGCGTGCTGCAGCTGCCGCGCGGCCAGTCGCTGCTCACCGCGCTGGAGGCTGAAGGCCTGCGGCCCAAGCACGGCTGCCGCATGGGCATCTGCAACAGCTGCGCCTGCGGCAAGCAGGCCGGCATCACCCGTGATCTGCTCAACGGCGCCCATGCCGCCGAACCCGGTTCGCTGAAGCTGTGCGTCAACAGCGCCAGCAGCGACCTGACCCTGGACCTCTGAAGGACTTCCCCATGGCGGCTCCCCGCAACCGCGCACTCTCCCCGGCCGAACTGCAGGCCTTCGGCGACGAACTGGACGCGCTGCGCGCGCGCACGCTCGCCGACCTCGGCGCGCGCGATGCGCGCTACATCCGCCGCATCGTCGCCGCGGTGCGCTACACCGGCGTGGCCGGCCGCGCGCTGCTGTTCCTCGGCGCCTTCGTGCACAGCGTGCTGGTGCCGGCGTGGATCGCCGGCGTGCTGCTGCTGACCCTGTCCAAGATCCTGGAGAACATGGAACTGGGCCACAACGTGATGCATGGCCAGTACGACTGGATGGGCGATGCGCACCTGAACGGCAACACCTACGAGTGGGACATCGTCGCCACCGGCGACAACTGGCGCAAGACGCACAACTTCAAGCACCACACCTACACCAACGTGCGCGGCATGGACGACGACATCGGCTATGGCCTGCTGCGCATCTTTCCCGAGCAGCGCTGGCGCCCGTTCTACCTGGCGCAACCGTTCATCGCGGTGGTGTTCGCGCTGCTGTTCGAATGGGGCGTGGCGATCCAGGACCTGCGCCTGGGCCGCTGGCTGGCCGGCAAGATGAAGCGCGGCGAATTGAAGCGGACGTTCCTGCCGGTCGGGCGCAAGATGGGGCGGCAGATCTTCAAGGACTACATCCTGTTCCCGGCCCTGGCGGGCCCGTTCTTCCTGACGGTGCTGCTGGGCAACCTGGCCGCCAACGTGCTGCGCAGCATCTGGACCTTCGTGATCATCTTCTGCGGCCACTTCACCGCCGATGCCGAAACCTTTCCCAAGGAGTCGATCAAGAACGAGTCGCGCGGGCATTGGTACCTGCGCCAGCTGCGCGGTTCCTCCAACCTGGCCGGCGGCAAGTTGCTGAACGTGCTGTCGGGCAACCTCAGCCACCAGATCGAGCACCATTTCTTCCCGGACGTGCCGGCCAACCGCTATGCGGGGCTGGCGGTACAGGTGCGCGAGATCTGCGCGCGCTACGGCCAGCACTACAACACCGGCTCGCTGCCCAAGCAGTTCGGCCAGGTGGTGTGGCGGATCCTGCGCCACGCCTTCCCGAGCCGGCCACGTCCGGTGCGCGCGCTGCAGGCGGCGACGCAACAAGCCGGCTGAGCGCCGCGCCAGGGATGGCAAAAAGGCGGGGGCAACCCCGCCTTTTTCGTTGGCTCGGCACTGGCGCGATGTGCACGTCTCGCTCACGGCGCGCTTCAGATCATCCTGGGCGCCTGCACATGCCGGGCGCGGCGTTGCAGGCATCTCCCGTTGCGCGAGGGCCTGCGATGAAACCTGCCAAGCTGTTCAATGTCGTCGCCAAAAAAGCGTCGTATGCGGCCGGCACGCCATGGACGTTCTGCATCGCCGTGGCGATCGTGCTGATCTGGGGCATCAGCGGGCCGGTGTTCGGCTTCAACGACACCTGGCAACTGGTCATCAACACCGGCACCACCATCATCACCTTCCTGATGGTGTTCCTGATCCAGCACACCCAGAACGCCGACACCGCGGCGATGCAGATCAAGCTCGACGAGCTGATCCGGGTCAGCGCCAAGGCCAACAACGAGCTGCTGGATCTGGAAGAACTGGACGAGAAGCGGCTGGAAGAGATCCGCCGCCAGTACGAGGAACTGGCGCGCAAGGCCGGGGAGGAACTGCGTGCGCGCAATTCGCACCACGGCGATGGCCGCGAGACCCACGATCGCCCCAAAGGTTGAGCTGACGTCCACGTCCCTGCAAACGGCGGAAGCAGCGTGTCGGCGGTGGGCGCGCGACACGCCGCTGCGCGTTGCGGGGATCAGGCCGGCGCGGCGCCGTCCGGATCGTCTGTGGCCGCAGTCGCCGAGGCACGCTCGGCGCCCTGCAGGGTGTCGCCATGCGGCGGCGTGGACCGGCCGTCATCCAGTTCGGCTGGTGGCATGGGCGAGGCCGTGTCGGCCACGGTGGTGTGGGCGTTGCGGCGATAGGCGCGGATGGCGGCATAGGCCGTGCCGGCCAGCGCAAGTTTCCAGAGTAGACCGGACATCGCAGGGCTCCAGTGCGGAAGGAACGGCCAGCGTCGGCCAGCACGGGTGGCGCAGGCGTGCAGGTTGCGTGCGTGCGGCGTGGTCGCGCCGGTCGGCATCCTGGCCGTTGCTCGCGCGGCCTTCATCGCAGCTTGCATGCCGGCTAACGCATGCCGGCCTAGCGTAAGTCGCTCACACGCTTCTGCAGGAGAGTTCGTCATGGCCCAGCGCAACGCACCTCCCACCGGCACGCACGATGTCCGCCAGGCCGCCTACCGCGGCACGCAAGGCGATGTGTCGACCGACAGCGGCGTGCCGCGCGGTCGCGACCGCGACGTGCCATCGCAGCCCATGCCATCGCCGCTCGCACGGACACCGCAGGACCACGGCGAGGACCGCAGCGGGCGCAGCCAGCCCAACCTCGGCCAGGCCGGTACCTACGGCGCCACCGGCGAGCATGCCGGCGGCGCACACGGCAAGGCCGCCACACCTGGCGGCTATCACGAGGACGATGGCGATGCGGCACACGACGCTGCCGCTGCACGCGGCGAAGACTAGCCGCACCGTGCGCTGAACGTACACTCTGCAGGCGCGGGCGTGTGCCGGCTGCGCCACGCGTCGGTAACGCGCGCGGTGCGACCATGCCGCTCCCCACCCGGAGATAAGCGCGTATGTCCAAGCAGACCATGGCCCGCCTGCTCGCCGAAACCCTGCACAGTGCGGGCGTGGAGCGGATCTGGGGCGTCACCGGCGACAGCCTCAACGGCCTGACCGACGCGCTGCGGCAGATGGACAGCATCGAGTGGATGCACGTGCGCCATGAGGAAGTGGCCGCCTTCGCTGCTGGCGCCGAAGCCGCGGTCAGCGGCAAGCTGGCGGTGTGCGCCGGCAGTTGCGGGCCCGGCAACCTGCACCTGATCAACGGCCTGTTCGATTGCCACCGCAGCCATCAGCCGGTGCTGGCGATCGCCGCGCACATCCCGTCCTCGGAAATCGGCCTGAGCTATTTCCAGGAAACCCACCCGCAGGAACTGTTCCGCGAGTGCAGCCACTACGTCGAACTGGTGACCAACCCGGCGCAGATGCCGGAAGTGCTGCAGCGGGCGATGCGCACGACGATCCTGCGCCGCGGCGTGGCGGTAGTGGTGATTCCAGGCGACGTGGCGCTGCAGGAGATGCCCAAGGGCACGCCGACGACCTGGCCTGCGCTGGCCACCCCGCGCATCCTGCCGGCCGACGCCGACGTGGCCAAGCTGGCCGATCTGCTGCAGGCGAGCAAGGCCACCACCTTGCTGTGCGGCAGCGGCTGTGCCGGCGCGCACGACGAGGTGGTGGCGCTGGCCGACGCGCTCGGCGCGCCGATCGTGCACGCGCTGCGCGGCAAGGAACACGTGGAGTGGGACAACCCGTTCGACGTCGGCATGACCGGCCTGATCGGCTTCAGTTCCGGCTACCAGGCCATGCTCAACTGCGACACCTTGCTGATGCTCGGCACCGACTTCCCCTACCGGCAGTTCTATCCCAAGGACGCCACCATCGTGCAGGTCGACAACGACCCGGCCGCGCTGGGGCGGCGTACGCCGTTGCAGCTAGGCATCGCCGCCGACGTGCGCGAGACCATCGCCGCGCTGCTGCCACGCCTGCAGCGGCGCGAGGACCGCGGGTTCCTGGAGAAGTCGCTGGCCCACTACCGCAAGGCGCGCGAAGGGCTCGACGATCTGGCGGTGGCCTCGGCGCCCGGCGAGCCGCTGCATCCGCAGTTCGTCACCCGCATGGTCGATGCGCTGGCCGACGCCGATGCCATCTTCACCTGCGACGTCGGCACGCCGACGGTGTGGGCGGCGCGCTATCTGACCATGAACGGGCAGCGCCGCCTGCTCGGCTCGTTCAACCACGGCTCCATGGCCAATGCGATGCCGCAGGCATTGGGCGCACAGGCGCAGTTCCCGCGCCGGCAGGTGATCTCGCTGTCCGGCGATGGCGGTTTCACCATGCTGATGGGCGATTTCATCACCCTGGCCCAGCTCGGCCTGCCGGTGAAGGTGGTGGTCTACAACAACGGCTCGCTGGGCTTCGTAGCGATGGAAATGAAGTCGGCCGGCTATCTGGACACCGGCACCGACCTGAGCAATCCCGACTTCGCCGCGATGAGCAACGCCATGGGCATCCTGGGCCTGCGCGTGGACGAATCGGCGCAACTGGAATCGGCGCTGCGCGAAGCGTTCGCGCATCCCGGCCCGGCGCTGGTGGACGTGCGCGTGGCCAGCCAGGAGCTGGCGATCCCGCCGGCGATCAAGCTGGAACAGGCCAAGGGCATGGGCCTGTACCTGCTGCGCGCAGTGATGAGCGGACGCGGCGACGAGGTGCTGGAGTTGGTCAAGACCAACCTGCGCTGAGCGCGGCCCACACCGCGGCCCGCGGCGGTCGTTCGCCACGTCGGGTCGCGGGACCGCGACGACCCGGCTACGATCGCCGCGGTTCGCCCCGCCTCTTCCGTTGCGCCCAAGGTAGGCCATGCCCCGTTCGCTGCTGCGGCAACTGCTGTTGATCTGGATCGTCATCGTCGCCGCCTGCGTCGGCATGGCGGTGGTGCTGGTCGGGCTGTACCGGCACAGCGAGGGCGTGCGCGCGGAACGTGCGCAAACCGGGTTGCGCGAGGTGTGCACGCGCATGGTGCAGCGCTACAACGGCGCCAGCGCCGCTGCCCACGGCAGCGACGGCACCGGCCTGGCGGCGGTGGTGTCGCAGTTGGTGCTGGCCGATGCGGCCGGCGTGGAAGGCGGCTTCTGGGACCGCCAGCGCGGCTTCCTGGCTTACGCCTACCCGACCTACGATGGGACCGAGCACAAGACCGATGTGCCCTCGGCCGAGCGCAACGTCATCGTCGCCACCGTGCAGCGCGGGGTGGAGGCGCAACACACGGTCGACTACCGCCGCGACGGGCAGCGCGAGAGCCTGCTGATCGCGGCCTGCCCGCTGGACCGCAACGCCGCGGCCTGGGCCATGACCCGCGTGGCTTCCAGCGACGCCGCGGCCAGCCTGCCGCTGGCGCTGGGGATGGCGCTGATCCTGGCGCTGGTGGTGGTGTCGGCGCTGGCGCTGGGCTGGGTGGTACGGCGCTGGAGCCAGCGCCTGCAGGGCATCCAGCAGGCCCTGGCGACGCCGGCCGAGGTGCCGCAGATCCCCAAGACCGGCGCGCCGGAACTGGACCGGCTCGGCGCCGCGGTCACCGACTACGCGCAGCGCAACGCGCAGGCGCTGGCCGAGACCCGTCGGCTCGGCGAGGAACTGTCGCGGCACGAGCGCTTGGCCGCGCTGGGGCGCATGACCGCGACCGTGGCGCACGAAATCCGCAACCCGATCGCGACCCTGCGCCTGGCGCTGGAGAACCAGATCGCCGCGCACGCGCACGGTGCCGACGATGCCCAGGCACAGTTGATGCTGGCGCAGATCCAGCGCCTGGACGGCGTGGTGGAAAGCCTGCTCGGCATGGTCCAGCCGATCCGCCTGCACCGGCAGACGGTGGCGCTGCAACCGTGGCTGCAGGCGCTGCTGGACCCGGCCGACTGGGATGGGCAGACGCCGCCGATCGCGCTGCGCCTACAGGCGGCATCGGAGCAGTGGATGCTGGATCCGCAGCAGGCTGCGCGCGCCCTGCACAACCTGCTGCGCAACGCCCTGCAGCACGCCGCGCCCGGCACCGAGGTGATCCTGGCGGCGCAGGCCGAGAACGACCTGCTGCACCTGCGCGTGCGCAACCAGGGCGAGCCGGTGCCGGCGCCGGTGGCCGCGCACCTGTTCGAACCGTTCGCCAGCGGCCGCAGCGACGGCAACGGCCTGGGCCTGGCGCTGGTGCGCGAGATCGCCCGCGCCCATGGCGGCGAGGCGCACTACACGCATCGCGACGGCATCACCGAGTTCAGCCTGGAGCTGCCATGGCGCGCATCCTGATCATCGACGACGACCTGGCATTTCTGAGCACCCTGCAGGCGACGCTGCGCTCGTTCGGCCACGACGTCGTGGCCGTGGCCGACCCGCGCGAGGGCCTGGCGCGGCTGGGCGAGGGTGGCCTCGACCTGGCCTTCGTCGATTTCCGCATGCCCGGCATGGACGGCATCGCGCTGATGCGCGCACGCCAGGACGACGCGCAGGCCATGCGTGTGCCGTTGGTGATGCTCACCGCGCATGCGTCCAGCGGCAACACCATCGAGGCGATGAAGCTCGGCGCCTTCGATCACCTGGTCAAGCCGGTGGGCCGCGCCGATATCGCCGAGGTGGTCGAGCGCGCCCTGCGCAGCCGCGGCGAGGACATGCCGGATGTCGCACCGGCCATGCCGGCGGAGGAGGACGACGCGCTGCTCGGTCACAGCGCGGCGATGCGCACCGTGCACAAGCGCATCGGCCTGGCCGCCGCCTCCGACCTGCCGGTGCTGATCACCGGCGAGACCGGCACCGGCAAGGAACTGGCGGCGCGCGCGCTGCACCGCGCCAGCGCCCGCGCCGCGCAGCCGTTCGTGGCGATCAATTGCGCCGCCATCCCCGCCGAGCTGATGGAGAGCGAGCTGTTCGGCTACCGCAAGGGCGCGTTCTCCGGCGCGGTGAGCGACCGCAACGGCCTGATCCGCGACGCCGACGGCGGCACCCTGTTCCTCGACGAGATCGGCGACATGCCCTTGCCGATGCAGGCCAAGCTGCTGCGCTTCCTGCAGGAAGGCGAGGTGTCGCCGCTGGGCGGGCGCGGCGCGCAGAAGGTGGACGTGCGGGTGATCGCCGCCACCCACCGCGACCTGCTGCAGGCGGTGGACGCCGGGCGTTTCCGCAGCGACCTGCGCTACCGGCTCAACGTGGTGCCGATCGAACTGCCGCCGCTACGCGAGCGCGGCGACGACATCCTGCTGCTCGCCCAGCACTTCCTCGCCGCCGGCGCCAGCGCCCCGCAGACCTTGTCGCCCGCGGCACAGGCGCGCCTGCGCGCCTATCCCTGGCCGGGCAACGTGCGCGAACTGCGCAACGCCATGCAGCGCTGCCAGGTGCTGGTGCGTGCGCCGGTGGTGGAGGCGCACGATCTGGACGAGCTGCTGGCCCAGCCCGCCGAGACGCCCACGACGCTGGACACCGAGGCGCTGACCCTGCCGCAGGCGATCGCGCAACTGGAACGGCAGATGATCCAGACGGCGCTGACCCAGGCCCACGGCAACCGCGCCGAGGCCGCGCGCCGGCTCGGCATCCATCGCCAGTTGCTGTACCGCAAGCTCGACGAGTATGGGTTGTAGCGGCGCGCTTTGCGCGCCGCCGGGATTGGGGATTGGGGATTCGTCAAAGCGAGTGCAGCCGCATGATGTCTGGCGCTTTTGCGAATCCCCAATCCCGACTCCCCAATCCCTTCCATCCACACCTGTCCGCAAAGCGGACAGGTGTGGATGGAAAGGAGACACCGCTGATGCCGTGTCAGCGAAAGATGTATTTAAAAATCAATGGCTTAACAGTTGGCACGGCCTCTGCATTATCTCTCCTGCGAGCGGCGCCCCCTTGCCGCTCAGGAGGAACTCCCATGATCCGTCGTAGCGCACTCGCTCTGTCCCTGGTGCTGGCCACCGCCGCTGCCGCTGCCACCGCGCAGGTGCCGGCGCCCCCCGCACCTCCCGCTCCGCCGGCGCCCGGCAGCGTCCCGGCACCGCCGCCGCCGCCCGCGGCGTCCGTCGCCGCCACGCCGGTGCGCGTGGACGGCACCGTCGAGCGTTTCATCCTCAACCCCAATGGCGACGTCGATGGCCTGTGGCTGATGGACGGCACCCAGGTCAGCTTCCCGCCGCACCTGTCGGCCGATCTGCAGGCCGCGGTGCGCCGTGGCGATGCGGTGTCGGTGCAGGGCTACCGCCTGGGCAGCCTGCCGCTGCTGCAGGCCAGCAGCATCACCGCGCGCCGTAGCGGCAAGCAGGTGGTCGACCGTCCGCCGAACCCGATGACGCCCCCGCCGGCCCCTCCGGTGCCGCCGTCCCTGACCCCGCTGCAGGCCGATGGCCGTATCGAGCGTCTGGTCTACGGCCCGCGCGGCGACACCGCCGGCGTGTTGCTGAGCGACGGCACCGTGGTGCGCATGCCGCCGCCGGCTGCCCAGCAGTACAGCGAACTGCTGCGGCCCGGCGCGCGCCTGAGCGTCAACGGCTTCGGCGTGCTGACCCAGGTCGGCCGCTCGGTGGAGGCTACCCAGGTCGGCCGCGATCGCAATTCGCTGCAGGCGGTGTTCGCGCCGCCGGCCCCGCCTGCACCGCCGGCCGCACCGCCGCCGGCCCAGCCGGGCGCACCGGGTGCGCCGGCCACCCCGCCGCCGCCGGCTCCGCGTTGATCCGGGCGCTGCTGCAAAGCGCCTGACCCCTGCGCCCGCCGTTCGCGGCGGGCGCCGCCGGCCCCCGCCGGCATCCCCCTTGTTCGTCTGGAGAATGCAATGCATTGGGTCGATCCCGATTCCCTGCCGGAAACCCGTGGCACGCTCGCGCGCTTCCTGCTCAATCCCAAGGCCGACGTCGACGGCCTGCTGTTCGACGACGGCACCGAAGTGCACACCCCGCCGCACCTGTCGGCGCAATTGCTGAAGGCGCTGCGTCCGGGCGCCGGCCTCGGCGTGCGCGGACTCAAGCCGCGCGGCGCCGATGTGCTGGTGGCGCTGGCGGTGGATCCGGACGGTGCCGAGCGTATCGTCGACGAGGGCCCGCATGCCGCGCCGCATAAGCCCAAGCCCAAGCCGCCGGCCAAGCCCACGTCCGCGCAGGACGCGGTGCACCACGCCGGCACCATCGCGCGGCTGCTGCACGGCCCGCACGGGCAGGTGCATGGCGCGCTGCTGGAGGACGGGCTGATCGTGCGCTTCCCGCCGCACGCGGTGCCGGAATCGGCGCGCTGGCTGGCCGCCGGCAAGCCGCTGGCGGCGCAGGGCGAACTGCTTGAGTCCGCGCATGGCCAGGTGCTGCATGCGCAGGCGCTGGGCGCCAGCGCCGCGACGCTGCAGCCGTTGCCGCCGAAACCGAAGCCGCCCAAGCCTCATCACAAGCCGTTGCACGCGCATGCGGATGATGCTGCGCCGAAGCATGGGCACAAGGCGAAACCGAAGCCCAAGCCGAAGTCCCACTAAGTGCCGCGTCGTCGCGGCGGTGCGCCCCTGGCCACCGCCGCGGCTGTGTTCCCACCGCTCCTCCAGGACACCGTCATGCCGCCCGTCGCGCCTGCGCAGCACCACGTTTTCCTGTCCCTGTCCCTGTCCCTGTCGCCGCGCTCGTCGGCGGTGCGCGCATGAGCGGCGCCGGGAAGCGCCAGCGCCCGCGCGGCACGCGCGCGCTGGAAGCGCTCAACTTCACCATGGCCGACGTGCAGGATGGGCTCGGCCCGTTCCTGAGCGTGTTCCTGCAATCCAAGGGCTGGTCGCTGGGCGCGATCGGCTCGGTGATGACCGCCGGCGGCATCGTCGGCATGCTTGCCACCACCCCAGGCGGCGCGCTGGTCGATGCCACCAAGCGCAAGCGCAGCATCGTGGTGGTCGGCTGCAGCATGATCCTGCTGGCCTCGGCGCTGCTGTGGTGGTCACCGACGCTGCCGGGCGTCATCGCCGCACAGGTGATGACCGCGCTTGCCGCCGCCGCACTGGGGCCGGCGTTGTCCGGCATCACCCTGGGCCTGGTGCGGCAGGCCGGCTTCGATCACCAGATCGCGCGCAACCAGGTCGGCAGCCACGCCGGCAACGTGGTGGCCGCGGCACTGGCCGGCGTGCTCGGCTGGAAATTCGGTTTCGGCGCGGTGTTCGTGCTGACCGGCTGCTTCGGCGTGCTGGCCATCGTCTCGGTGTTGATGATCCCGCGCGATGCGATCGATCACCGCGCCGCCCGCGGCATGGCCGAGTCCGAGGACGACGACGGCGCCCACGTCAGCGGCTGGTCGGTGCTGCTGACCTGCAAGCCCTTGCTGGTACTGGCCGCGGCGCTGGCGCTGTTCCACCTCGGCAATGCGGCGATGCTGCCGCTGTACGGCATGGCCGTGGTGGCCGCGCACCAGGGCGACCCGAACGCGCTGACCGCTACCACCATCATCGTCGCCCAGGCCACCATGGTGCTGGCCTCGCTGCTGGCGATGCGGCTGATCCGCGTGCGCGGGCACTGGTGGGTGCTGCTGCTGACCTTCCTGGCGCTGCCGCTGCGCGGGCTGATCGCCGCCAGCTTCATCCACACCTGGGGCGTGTTCCCGGTGCAGATCCTCGACGGCGTCGGCGCCGGCCTGCAGAGCGTGGCAGTGCCGGCGCTGGTGGCGCACCTGCTGCAGGGCACCGGCCGGGTCAACGTGGGACAGGGCGCGGTGATGACGATGCAGGGCGTCGGCGCAGCGCTGAGTCCCGCGCTGGGCGGCTGGATCGCACAGGGGTTCGGCTACCGCGCCGCGTTCCTGCTGCTGGGCGGCATTTCGCTGCTGTCGCTGACGTTGTGGGTGGGGATGCGCAAGCACCTGGTGACGGCGAAGCGCGACCGCGCAGCCGACGAACCGGTGCCGCCGCTGCCGGCCTAATCCACGTTACTTGGCCTCGTCGACGGCGCTGCCGCACACGCCGCGGTTACGCGATACTGGCGCCGGTTGCTGACGGCGCGATGCGCAGGATGGACCACGCCGTGGCAAACGAGGTGTCGATTGACCTGAAAGCAGAAGATCACCGACTACGCGCAGGATCTAGAGCGAGGCAAGATCCTGCTCTGCGAGCTTCCCGATGGCGAGGTGGTGGAACTGATGCTCATGCATCTCGCGCACTAGGAAGGGAAGATGTGTGCACTGCTGAACGTTAGCGGATACAAGGCCGGCTTGATCTGTTCGATTCTTCCGGGCTCGCGGCCGCGCGAGACTGGGTGTGCAGTTGATCGCGAATGGCTGATCGCGAACTGGAACAAATGGTGCTACTTCGAGTGCCCGCTGGAGCGGGTGTATGTGGTGGACGCGCTCGAGGGCTGAGGGCGGGTTTGTTCCGGGAGCGATGCCTTCGCGATGAGGCTGTCGATGGAGACTGTACAGTGCTCTGTGCACTGTAACGGCCTTCGCTCGCTTGTTATGGAGAACAGTGCCGTATGATCGACCTGTCGATCCGCGCCGCGAAGCGACGCCAGCTTTGACGAATTCTTAGCTGGCACCAGCGACCTCGCGCAGGGCCAGCGTAAGCGCTCGCAGCTCTTCAGGATGGTAGCGGAAGTCAGCCTCCGCGTTGGTGGCGCCACGAGCGATCCAGTCTTCTCCGACCCGCCGGTACTGCTCGTTGGAAAGACAGCTGTGCTTTTCGTAGGGGTAGCGCAGCTTCACGAAATTGTTGCCGAGGTCGGTAAACACGCTTTCGTGGCAATTGGTAAGCGCGGACGGGCCCGCCCATTCTCCGGCGAGCCGCAGCACGGTGTCTTGGATTTCCCGCGGGAGCTGATTGAACAGCCTCAAGTAATCGTGGCCGTGAGCGTCTTCGCCCGTGGCGCGCTCTACGACAACCTTGAGTAGCAACTCGAAGCCGACAAGCTGTAGTAGGTACGCTGAATCTGACCCGTCGCCTGCCGCCCGCAGCAGTTCAGCCGATGCGAAGCGGTTTTCGCTTTCCCGAAGCATCAACGAGTGCCGAACTGTCTCCATACTACCTAACACCATAATTAGGAAGGGCCGCGAAGCGGATTCGGCTTCAACGTAGCGCTAGCACCAGAATTAAGCGTCAGGCTCGTAAGATGAGACCGGTGCGTCGAATTGCATTGCTAGGAACGTCGCGAAGCTGCCGCCACGGTGTGAAGAGTCTGCGCCGCGCAACCGTCTTCGCCAAGTGCGCCGGCTATGCTGCCACGCCTCAATCCAATGCCACTCCGGGCACCACCTCGCAGGCGATGCCGGCGGCGGCCAATTGCGCCGCCAGCGCCGCATGCGGCGGTTGCCGGAACGCATCGCCCGGCAGCAGGCTGACTACGCGCTGCCCGGCCTGCGCCTGTTCGACAAGCAGCGCCAGGTGTACTGCCGGATCCTCCGGCAGCGGCTGGCGGCTGGCATCGCGACGCGCCAGGCTCAGCGCCGCCGCGCTCACTTGCGCACCGACCAGCAGCAGATCGGCCTGGTTGAGCGCACGCAGCGCCTTCAGCGTCAGCGCGCCGGGGTCGCCGCCGCCGGTGCCGACCAGCCACACGCTGCCTTGCCGAGGTACCTCGTCGCTGCGCTGCAGGCTGTCGGCGAAGGCCTGCTCGGCGGCATCGCGCTGGCCGCTCTGCAGCAACGTCTGCACCGGTCCCTCCAGTACCTGTTCGAACCAGCGCCGGCGCTGCGGCAGGTCCGGCAGGCGCGCCCGGATCGCGGCGCGGTGACGCGCGAACAGCTGCGCCAGTTCGGCGTAGGAATGGTCCAGTTCGGTTTCCCAGCGCTCGCGCAGGCGCCGCGCCAGCATCGGCGCCGCGCCGCTGGAGGAGATCGCGATCAGCAGCGGATCGCGGTCGATGATCGCCGGCACCTGGAAGGTGGAGAGCGCGGCGTCGTCGACCACGTTGACCCACTTGCGCCGCGCTCCGGCCTGTTCGGCCAGTTGCCGGTTGAACGCGTCGTCGTCGGTGGCCGCCACCACCAGCCAGGCGGCGTCCAGCCATTGCGGGTCGAAGGCGCCATCGGCGCGTTGCAGCCGGCCCTGCGCCAGCCACAGCGCCACGGTGGAATTGAGCGCATGCGCGTACACCAGCACGTCGGCACCAGCGTGCAGCAACGCCTCGATCTTGCGCATCGCCACCTCGCCGCCGCCCACCACCAGTACGCGACGCCCGGCCAGGTCGGCGAACAGGGGATACAGCGGCATGCGGACTCCTTTGGGGACGAGATGGGCCAGGTCGCGAAGCAGCGCGTACGGCAGGCCGCATTCGACTGCAACAACGTCCTGTCGGCCAACGATACCGAAGGACCGTCCGTTGTAGCTATTCGGCAAACGAGCGCCGTCGCGCTTCTGCCACCCTGCCAACGCTGGTGCCGCCACCAAGCGCCTAGTCGCGCTTCGCCGCGCAGCCAAGGTGCAGGCGCTGGCGTATGATCCGCGCTCGTCGCCTTCCCGAACCGGCATCATGGATCGAGCCCGTCCGCCGCTTGTCTGGCCCCACCTATCGGTGTGGGTTCTCTTCATCGTGTCGCTGTGGTGCGCATCGTCCGCAATGGCGCAGACCGCGCGCAAGCCCTCGGCCTACGAGCAGCGCCCAGGTCGCGACGCCGCGGCGCAGCTGGCGACCGGACCCGATTTCATGCCGCGCCTGGACAGCCGCGCGCAGTTCCTGCAGCTCGCGCGGGTCTACAACGCCGGCACCGCGCTGGAACTGCCGCATCTGCTGTTCGTGATCGACCGGCAGCAGGGCGGGCGTGTCTATTACCTCAACACCCCGCGTTTCGCGCTGCACGAGCAGTTCGTGCGCCAGCGCCTGGCGCCGCGCATAGGCAAGGCGGCGCTGAAGGCGCAGTACCGCGATCCGCAGCGGCGTTTCTTGTTCGGCACCCTGAGTTGGCAGCAGGATCTGCCGGGCTACACCTACGAGTTCTGGGAGGGCGACCTTCTCACCGCGCCCTTGTTGCAGCAGACCGACGCCGCCTTGCGCGCCTCGTTCTACGACACGCTGCGGTTCAAGACCAACTCCACGCTGCACGAACAGGTGGCCAAGTCAGCCGGGTTGGCCTTCGTGACCCAGGAGGCGCTGCTGCGCGAGCAGCGCTTCCTGCCGTTGAACACCGGCCATGCGGAGGGGCGGCTGCGCATCGTGCGCTCGGAGGCGCAGTTCCGTACGCTGTCGCCGCGCGACATCCCCGTCCTGGACGAGGTGCCGATCGCGTTGGCGCCGGTCGCCGGCCTGGTCACGCAGCGCCCGTCTACGCTGCTGTCGCACGTCAACCTGCTGGCCAAGGGCTGGGGCATTCCCAACGTGTACGTGCGCGATGCGCAGGCGGCGCTGCGCCAGTACGACGGCCGCTGGGTGCAACTGGACGTCACCCACAACGACTACCGGGTGACGCCGCTTGCAGGCCCGCCGGCAGCCATGTCATCCACGGCCCCGCGCGCGGCGTCACGCGCGCTGCCACGTCCGGACCTGAGCGTGGACGCGCTCAAACCGCTGGCGGCGCTGCGCGCCCGCGACAGCCGCGCCTGCGGGACCAAGGCCGCCAATCTCGGCACGCTGAAGGCGGTGCTGCCGCCGGCCGCGCGCGTGCCCGACGGCTTCTGCATCCCGTTCGCGTTCTACCAGGCGACGCTGCAGCGCCTGCAGGTCGACCAGCGCCTGCGCGACCTGCAGCGCCGTCCCGGCTTCGCCACCGACGCCGACGTGCGCCGCGCCGCGCTGGCGACCCTGCGTGCCGAGATCGCCGACGCCACGCCCGATCCCGCCTTCGTGCGTGCGCTGGAGGCGCAATGGCGCGAACAACTGCATGGTGCCGGTGTGTTCGTGCGCAGCTCGTCCAACTCCGAGGATCTGCCCGGCTTCAGCGGCGCCGGCCTGTACACCACCGTGCCCAACGTCACCCGCGCCGATGCACTGGCCAAGGCGGTGCAGACGGTGTGGGCGTCGGTGTACAACTTCGAGGCCTACGAAGCGCGCGCCGCCGCCGGCCTGCCGCAGGACGCGGTGGCCATGGCGGTGCTGGTGCAGTTGGCCGCCCCGTCCGACAGTTCCGGGGTGATGATCACCCGCGATCCCTTCGATGCCGCGCGCCGTCATGTCACCTATGTTTCGGCCAAGCGCGGCCTCGGTATCCGCGTGGTCGAGGGCAAGCGCCAGGCCGAGCAGGTGATGTATTCGAGCTGGTCCAAGGCGGTGCAGGTGCTGAGCCGCTCGGCCGAGGACACCCAGCTCGTGGCCAACGTCGCCGGCGGCGTCCGCGAGGTGCCGATCGTCGGCACCCGCCAGGTACTGACCGATGCCCTCATTGCGCGGCTGGCCAAGGTCGGCGCAATGACCAAACAGGCCCTGGGCGGCGCCGACCAGGATATCGAGTGGGCCGTGGTCGGCGACGAGGTGGTGATCCTGCAGTCACGGCCGTATGTGGATCGGGGGCGCTAGATGTATCACGCTTAATGCCCATCCTAAGAAATTCTGGTTTTTCGGCAGAATTGAACTATCTACTATTCTTACTTTGGAAAAATAAAGGCGGCAGCTCTGTGGAAAAAAAGCTAGATCGCCTGATTCGGGACTATCAAAAGAATGTCCATGAGGCTCTGGTGCTCATGCATAGGTCTGGTATTCATATGCCGGCTTCAAGAGCTGCATGGATTAAATCGAACATTCCTCATGCGGGACTTTTGGATGGTGGCGTGCCTTACTTCAAGCATGGTGCTGGATGTGCGGTAGATATGCCCAATGGGAAAGTTGATTTCGATTTTGGGGTTAGTGGTGAGATTGATGAGTTTGACGCGTGGCGTCTTTTTAAATTCGCTAAGAAGAACTTGTCGGAATATGGTTTTGATAACAAAAACGACCTTGAAGTTTGTTTCGAAGAGGCTGTCTCCGAAGGATTTTTGGTTCGCTCTGCTTATTGTTTATTTTATTTGAGAGGGCGCGCGCGCGTATTGGCTGTCGACATTGATAGTCGATTGCCGGGAGATAAATTGCCTCCTCGCAACATGGATGATGTGTTGGTACTTAATAATGACTATTTTGAAGTCGCTGATTTGATGCTATTGAATTATAATAACTTGCGTCGCAAATGGGAGAGGGATGGTCGGCTGAGTAACGATAAATCAATTGATATGCGAATATACCTTCGCTCTTGGCTGGGTTTTCTTGCAGTGACATGCGAAGGTTTTGAGACTATCGGAATGCGCCGATTGCTCCGAGAAGATCGTCCCGTGGCCTTTGTTGGGTTGACTCCGAGAAGCGATGCCGTGGGGAGTTTGATTAAGAAGAATCGCGATCCGCTTCGAGAGTTGCGGAATAAAACTTTTCACCTGCGAAAAGATGTAGGTGCTATACGTACATTTTTTGCTCCTGATGCTAATAGAATTTCATGGGCTCGTGAACTCCATAAGGCGTTAAAAGAATTTTTCACTAAATATCGCCTCGAATGTGAGCTTCATTACGTGCTAAATGGACGGAGAGGGGAGGTCTGTTTAAAACGCCCCCTTTCTAAAAAGTGGTAGCCTCTCCAAGGTGCACAGTAGGGATATTAGAGGTGGCTGATTGAGTATTTCACTCTGTCATGGAGTGTCTCTAGGCCTGTATGGGGGGCTTCGCTCTCCAAACATGCGCTACATGGTACTTGTAAGCTGAGCTTCTAGTTAAGCTGCGCCCCTGTATTCTCGGCAAACCGCCGGGCATTAGGTCCAATCAACTTGCCGTCGGCGCATCCGCATTGCGGTGATGCGCCGGGCTGGACTTGCTGTCGCGCTCGGCCGCCAGCAGGGTCAGCGAGCGGCCGAGGCCGTGCCATTGCGACCCGCCTGGCAGGCCGTGCTCGTGGTCGCGCTCGGCGGTGTCGATCAGCACGCGCCAGTGTTCGCCTTCGACCAGCGGCAGAGTGAAAGACACGTCCTCGACCGCGCCGTTGACGATCATCAGCAGGGTCACGTTCGACGCGGCCTGGCGCAGGCCGCTGGACGGGGCGCGGCCGTCCAGGCGCATCATCAGCGCGCGGGCGTGCGGATCGTGCCAGGAGGCCTCGGTCATTTCCTCGCCGTCCGGCGCCAGCCAGGTCACGTCCTTGATGCCCAGTTCCTCGTCGTAGGCGCCGTCGAAGAAGCGTGCGCGGTGCAGTAGCGGGTAGTGTGCGCGCAGGTGGGTCAGGCGCGAGACGAAGGCGCTGAGCTGGTGCGCGCGCGGGCCGGTTTCCCAGTTCAGCCAGGTCAGTTCGTTGTCCTGGCAGTAGGTGTTGTTGTTGCCGCCCTTGCTGCGGCCGAACTCGTCGCCGGCCAGCAGCATCGGCGTGCCCTGCGACAGCAGCAGGGTGGCCAGCATGTTGCGCATCTGCCGCAGGCGCAGGGCGTTGATCTGCTCGTCGTCGGTCTCGCCTTCCACGCCGTAGTTGGCGGAAATGTTGTTGTCCGAGCCATCGCGGTTGTGCTCGCCGTTGGCTTCGTTGTGCTTGTGGGAATAGCTGACCAGGTCGTGCAGGGTGAAGCCGTCGTGGGCGGTGACGAAGTTGACCGAGGCGGTCGGGCGGCGACCGCGATGATTGAACAGGTCGGCCGAGCCGGTCAGGCGCGTGGCCAGTTCGGCCAGCTGGCCTTCGTCGCCGCGCCAGAACGCGCGCACGTTGTCGCGGAACTTGTCGTTCCACTCCGACCAGCCCGGCGGGAAGCCGCCGACCTGGTAGCCGCCGGGGCCGACGTCCCACGGCTCGGCGATCAGCTTGACCTGGCTCAGCAGCGGGTCCTGGCGGCAGGCGTCGAGGAAGCCGCCCTTGGGATCGAAGCCGTGGTGCTCGCGGCCGAGGATGGTGGCCAGGTCGAAGCGGAACCCGTCCACGTGCATCTCCGACACCCAGTAGCGCAGCGAGTCGTTGACCATGCGCAGCGCGCCGGCGTTGGTCAGGTCGAAGGTGTTCCCGGTGCCGGTGTCGTTGATGTAGAAGCGGCGGTCCTCGGCCAGGCGGTAGTAGCTGGCGTTGTCGATGCCCTTGAACGACAGCGTCGGCCCCAGTTCGTTGCCTTCGGCGGTGTGGTTGTAGACCACGTCCAGGATCACTTCCAGCCCGGCGCTGTGCAGGCGCGCCACCATCTGCTTGAACTCGGACACGGTGCGCGTGGCCATGTAGCGCGGGTGCGGGGCGAAGAAGCCGATGGTGTTGTAGCCCCAGTAGTTGCGCAGGCCCTGCTTGAGCAGATATTCGTCGTCGACGAAGGCGTGCACCGGCAACAGTTCCACCGCGGTCATGCCCAGGCGCTTGATGTGCTCGACCACCTCGTCCACCTTCAGCCCGGAGAAGGTGCCGCGCCAGGCCTCGGGCACGGAAGGGTGGCGCATGGTGGTGCCGCGCAGGTGGGTCTCGTAGATCACCGTGCTGTCCCACGGCGTCTGCGGGCGCTGGTCCTTGCCCCAGGTGAAGGCCGGATCGATCACCGCGCACTTGGGCATGTAGGCGGCGCTGTCGCGGCGGTCGAAGCTGAGGTCGGCATCCTTGTGGCCGATGGTGTAGCCGAACAGGGCCGGCGCCCATTTCAGTTCGCCGACCAGTTGCTTGGCGTAAGGATCGAGCAGCAGCTTGTTGGGATTGAAGCGATGTCCGGCATCGGGCGCGTACGGGCCGTATACGCGGTAGCCGTAGAGCTGGCCCGGGCGCGCGTCGGGCAGGTAGCCGTGCCAGATCTCGTCGGTGTACTCGGGCAGGGCGATGCGTTCGATCTCTCGGCCGCGATCGTCGAACAGGCACAGCTCCACCTTGGTGGCGTGCGCCGAGTACAGGGCGAAGTTCACTCCCAGGCCGTCCCAGGTGGCGCCCAGCGGATACGGCAGACCCTCGCGGATACGCGAACGGCGGGTGAGCTTGCGCACAGGCATGAAGGATCCTTAGGAAGAAGTGCTGCCGTTGCCGGCGCTGCGTCGCGGTGCCGGCTGTGGCAGCGCTTCGTCATCGGCCTCGGCGGCCGCTTCCGCGGCCACCAGGCGCTCGGCCATGGCCCAGTGGCGGGCGGCGTGGCCGTCGGGTCGCCCTTCGGCTTCCCAGATTTCGTGTGCGAGTTGGCGGATGCGGCGTTGGCGTGTTTCTGCGTCCATGGCTTCTTGCGGGATCAGGGGGAGGCGACCAGCACGGCGATCGGGAATGCGGCGAACAGGGCCGACACCGGAACGGCCGACGTGGCGTCGACGGTAGCACTGGCCAGCACCGGACGATACTGTGCCTGCGGCAGTGTCAGAACCGTGTCACGCCAGTCCAGTTGCGGCCGCAGCGGCGCGTCCGGGCGCAGCGCCTGCGCGGCCGCACTCAGCCGCGGCACCACTACCACCAGCGAGGTTCCCTCGTGCTCGCGCACGAAGCCGAGCACGTGCGGCGCCTGTGCGCCCTGCGCCTGCAGCGGCGTGTAGCTGCCGTGGGCGAACAGCGCCGGATGCGCGCGCCGCAGCTGCAGCAGCTGCGCGGTCAGCCAGGCCTTGACGTGGCCGCTGTGCCAGTCCTGTAGCAGCGCGTCCGCTGCGGTGGCGTCGCCCAGCCAGGCCTGGCGCAGCGCGTAGTCCACCGGGCGGCGGTTGTCCGGATCCACCAGCGACAGATCCCAGCCTTCGCTGCCCTGGTACAGGTCGGGCACGCCGGGCAGGGTCAGGCGCAGGGCGGTCTGGACCAGGCTGTTGAGCGCGCCGGCCGGGGCCAGCGCCGCGGCCGCCTGCGCCAGCGCCTCGCGCAGCGCGGCACCGGCCGGCTGCAGCAGCGCGGCGTCGAGCAGGGCACGCGCATTGCGCTCGTAGTCCTCGTCCGGCCAGGTCCAGTGGGTGCGCAGCTTGGCTTCGCGCGCGGCCTTGAGCTGCCAGGCGCCGATGCGCTCGGCGTAGTCGCGCAGGCCGTCGGCGTCGTCCACCGCCAGTTCCAGCGGCCATGCCGCCACCAGCATCTGCCACAGCATCAGCAGGTCGCCCGGCAGCGGCGCGGCGCTGCCGGCCGGCAGCAGGTCGGCCGACAGCGCCTGGAACCGCGTCACCTGCGCCTCCCACCACGGCGCCTGCGCGCTGAGCACGGCCAGGCGCATGCGCACGTCTTCGCCGCGCTTGTGGTCGTGGGTGGCGGTGGCCAGCAGCGCGCGCGGATAACGCTGCGCGCGCACGGCGTTGGCCGCGTGGAACGCCTCCGGCGTCATCGCGAACACATCCGGCTCGCTGCCCACCTCGTTGCGCGAGAGCAGCACGCCGTGGCGGTAGAAGGAGGTGTCCTCCACCGACTTGGCGTTGAGCGGCGCAGACAGTTGCTCCAGGCGCCGGCGCACGATCCGCCGCAGCGCCACCTGCGCCTTGCCGGTGCCGCGGCCGTCACGGCTCCAGCGCTCGATCGCATCGATCGCCGCGCAGACCCGCGGCTCGGCGCCGGCACGCGCACGCTGCGCGGCCTGGGCAAGGCGTGCTGCGTCGTCGTCGTCCAGGCCATCGGGTCCGGCATAGGTGCGGTACACCTCGAAGTGCCGCAACAGGGCCATCAGCCCGCGCGCCAGCATCTGCGGGCTGAACTCGCGGGTCAGCGGATCCAGGTGCGCGGCGGCGCCCAGCGCCTGCACGGTGCGCACGAACTCGGCCTGCAGCGAGCCCTGCAGGATCTCGTCGCGCGCGGCGCGCTGTTCCTGGCCGAAGTCGCCGCTGCGCCCGCTCCAGCGCCGCCATAGTGCGGTCAGCGGTTCGGCGCCGGCCGGGTCGTGCAGCACCGCGGAGACCTGGTCCATGAAGTCGTAGCCGGTGGTGCCGTCGCAGGGCCAGTCGCTGCGCAACTGCTCGTGCGGCGCCAGGATCTTTTCCAGGTACAGGGCGATGCCGCCCGGGGCGATGCCGCGGCGGCGGCCGGCGCGGTCCAGTTGCGTGCGCAGCCGCTGCACGTAGCCGGTGGGGTCGGCCAAGCCATCGACATGGTCGACCCGCACGCCATCGAGATGGCCCTCGGCGACCAGCCGCAGCGGCAGCTCGTGGACCGCGGCGAACACGTCGTTCTGCTCCACGCGCAACGCCGCCAGCGAGGTGATGTCGAAGAAGCGGCGGTAGTTGAGCATGTCGTTGCCAACCCGCCACCAGGCCAGGCGATAGCACTGGCGTTCGATCAGCCGGTGCAGGGCGTCGTCGCCCAGCCGCGCGGCGTCGTTGAGCCGCGCCGCCCAGGCCGGGCGCGCGCTGGCCGGTTCCTGGGCGATGGCGCCGTCCAGGCGGATCGGGAAGCGCTGGTCGTGGTGCAGCAGGACCACGCTGCCGTCCTCGCCCACCTGCAGTTGCAGCGCGCCTTCGCTGAGCGCCTGCGCATAGGGGCGGTCCAGCACCGGCAACCACAGCTTGCCGTCGCGCCCGGGCGCGCGCCAGTCGATGTCGAACCAGCCGGCATGACGGCTGCGCCGGCCATGCGTGAGCACGTCCCACCACCACGGATTGCTCGGGTGGGTGGCCATGTGGTTGGGCACGATGTCCAGGACCAGGCCCATGCCGTGGCTGCGCGCGCGCTCGGACAGGTGCAGCAGCGCCGGCTCGCCGCCCAGCTCGGGATTGACCTGGCGCGGGTCGGTGACGTCGTAGCCGTGGGTGGAACCGGGCACCGCGGTGCCGATCGGCGACAGGTACAGGTGGCTGATGCCCAGCCCCGCGTAGTACGGCACCTGCGCGGCGGCATCGAGCAGGGTGAAACCGGCATGCAACTGCAGGCGGGCGGTGGCTCGCAGGGGAATCATGCGCATGCGTCGGCTCCTTGCGCGGCGGTGGCGGTGGTCTGGCGGGTCTGGGCGAAGGCGTCCAGGCGCGTGGCGAGGGTGGCGGCGGATGCGGCGGCATCGGGTGCGGGCAGGCGCCGGCGCCAGTTCGGGTGGCCGTCGACGGTGCCGGGCAGGTTGGGTTGCTGGTCCAGGCCCAGCGCGTCCTCGGCCGGCAGCAGGGCCAGCGGCGAGGGCGTGGCGGCGACGAAGCGCAGCGCGCCCAGTTCCGGGTCGGCGGCCTGCGCGGGCGGCAGCGCCGCGGCGACCGCCTGGTCCATGCGCGCGACGTCGTCGGTGCGTGCCTGGTGGTCGGCATGTTGCTGCGCGGCGTCGCTCAACTGCAGGCGCCGGCGCCAGTCGATATCCTCGCCGCGGCGCCAGCCGCGCAGGGTCGGCAGGTCGTGGGTGGTGGTGGTGGCGAGCGCGTCGGGGCGCCACTGCGCCGGCGGCAGGAACGCGCCATCGCGGTCGCGGGTGAACAGCAGCACGTCGATGCCCATCACCCCGCGGCGCGACAGTTCGGCGCGGATGCCGTCCGGCACCACGCCCAGGTCCTCGCCGATCACGATCGCGCGGTGCCGCCAGGACTCCAGCGCCAGCAGGCGCAGCAGGTCGTGCAGCGGATAGCGCAGGTACACGCCGGTGGACGAGGGCGCGCCGCGCGGAATCACCCACAGCCGCAGCAGGCCGAGGATGTGGTCGATGCGCACGCCGCCGCGATCGCGCATCACCGCGCGCAGCAGTTCGATGAACGGTGCAAAGCCGCTGGCGCGCAGCGCGGTCGGTGCGTAGCCGCAGATGCCCCAGGCCTGGCCATCGCCGTTGAACGCGTCCGGTGGCGCGCCCAGTTCCAACCCCTGCAGCACCGCCTGCGGCCACGCCGCGGCCTCGGCGCCCTGCGCGTCGAAGCCCACCGCCAGGTCGGCGATCAGGCCGATGCCCATGCCGTCGGCGCGCGCCTGGCGCTGCACGTCGGCCCAGCTGCGTGCGGCCAGCCACTGCGCGAACCGGTGCAGGCCCGGATCGGCATCGCCGAAGTCCTGTGTGGCGAACGCGGCATGCGCGTGCAGGGCGCTGCCGCCGTCGCGCTCGAACGCGGCCAGGTCGGCGTGCAGGGCCGCGTCGGCCTGGCCGAAATCGGCGTGCAACTGGCGCAGCCACTGCCACTTCAGCGCCGCCGAGGCCGGCCAGTCGATCAGCGGCCGCGCCTGCGCCTCGGCGAAGGCCTGCGCCAGCCCGGCCGCGTCCAGCGCGCGCTGCGCGGCGTCGACGCCCAGCACGCGCGCCGGCGCTGCCTGCAGCGGATCGAGGAAGCGGCGGTCGCTGGGCGAATACGGGCTGTAATGCGCGCCGACCGGCCGCGCCGCATGCACCGGGCTCAGCGCGATGGCGTCGCCGCCGGCCGCGGCGATGCGCGTGGCCCAAGCGGCGGTGCCGGCGGCGTCGCCGATGCCGGCGTCATAGCCGCCCGGTGCCGAATACACCTGCAACGACAGGCCCCAGCGCCGCGGTTGCGCCGCGCCCACCGCGTCGGCGACGCCGTAGCAGCGCGATGGCGCCACCGCCAGGGTGGTGCGGCGTTCGCCGTGCTGCAGGGTCCAGTAGCCGGCGGCATCGGGCGCGATGAGGCGGCCATGCGCGTCGCAGTGGCCGTGCAGTGCCTGGCCATCCTCGCTCTGGAGCTGGTACGCGGCACCGGCCGCGGCGCCGACCTCGACCGGCGCGCCGGCGTCGGCGGTCAGCAGCGGCGGCAGTGCGGCATCGGCCTGCAGCCGGCGCAGGCTGTCGCGGCAGGCGGCCGCGTCGCGCGCGTCCAGGCCGAGCGCACCGAGCACGTGGCGCAGGGTGTCGTCGGCGACCGTGCGCGGGGTGTCGCTGGCGTCGATCCAGTCGACCAGCAGTCCGGCTGCGTCGGCCAGGGTGTGCAGGGAAGTGTCGGTCATGGGCAGGGCGAACCGGGCAGCAGGGCGAAGGAAGAGGTATCCGCCGCGGTCCCGCCCGCGCGCGCCGACGGCGCGTGCGCGGCGGTGGGCAGCGAACGAGGTGGCCAGCGTGCCGGGGACGCTGTCGCGATGGCGTCGCGACAGCGGGCGCTCATGCGGCGTTGCCGGGCCGGTAGCGCGCGACGAAGGCGTTGGGCGGCAACTGCGCCGCGTCGTCGCCGGCGTTCTCCGCATGCACGGTGCTGCCGGGCAGGTCCAGCGCCACCGGCGCGTCGCCGAAGTTGGCCGCCACGTGCCATTCGCCATCGCCCAGGCGCCAGCCCGCGGCGATCGCCTTCGGGCCGATCACCCGTGCCCCGAGCGCGCTGGACTGGGTGAGGGCGGGCACCAGGTGCTGGCGGCGCAACGCCATCAACGCGGCGAACCAGTCGCGCCAGCGCGCACCGTCGCCGTGGGTGGCGTCGCTGATGTCGGCGATGGACGCCTGGAAGGTGCCCGGTGCGTTGGGATCGGGAATGGTGGCGCGCTGTTCCGGATCGGCGAAGGCGGCGAAGTGCGCGAACTCGCGGCGGCGGCCCTCGCGCACCGCCTCGTCCAGCGGCGGCGCGAAATCGGTGAAGAACTGGAACGGGGTGCGGCTGCCCCACGGCTCGCCCATGAAGAACAGCGGGATCATCGGGGTCAGCGCGGTCAGCGCCAGCGCCGCGCGCAGCGCCGGTTCGCTCACCTGGGTGATCAGCCGGTCGCCGCGGGCGCGGTTGCCGATCTGGTCGTGGTTCTGCGCGAAGATCACGAACTTGTGCGGCGGCAGGTGGCCGCTGGGCTCGCCGCGCGCGTGGCCGCGGTGGTCGGCCTGTCCCTGGAAGGCGAAGCCTTCGCCGAGCACCCGCGCCAGGTGCTGCGCCGGCGCATCGGCAAAGCCGGCGTAGTAGCCCTCGTGTTCGCCGGTCAGCAGCACGTGCAGGCTGTTGTGGAAGTCGTCGTCCCACTGCGCGCTGTAGCCGCGTTCCAGCACATCGGCCTGGTTGGCCTCGTTCTCCAGCACCAGGTGCACGTGGCGCCCGTCGGCGACGCTGGCCATGATCGCCTCGCGCAGGGTGTCGAGGAAGGCGTTGGGCACGATCGCGTGCACCGCATCCAGGCGCAGGCCGTCGAAGCGGTATTCGTGCAGCCACATCAACGCGTTGTCGATGAAGTAGCGCTGCACCGGCGGCAGGCGGAAATCGATCGCCGCGCCCCACGGGGTCGGTGCGTCCTCGCGGAAGAAGGTCGAGGCGTACTGGCCCAGGTAATTGCCGTCCGGGCCGAAGTGGTTGTAGACCACGTCCAGGAACACGCTCAGGCCCAGCCCGTGGGCCTCGTCGATCAGTGCCTTGAGTTCGTCCGGATGGCCGTAGGCCGAGGCCGGCGCGTACGGCAGCACGCCGTCGTAGCCCCAGTTGTGGCGGCCGGGGAATTCGGCCAGCGGCATCAGTTCGATCGCGGTCACGCCGAGCGCGGCCAGCGTCGGCAACTGCGCGCGCAGTCCGGCGTAGCCGCCGCAAGTGCCCACGTGCAGCTCGTAGAACACGGTCTCGGCCCAGGGCCGGCCGCGCCAGTCGCCGTGGCGCCAGGCATGGCCGTCGGTGGCCAGCACCGCGCTGGGGCCATGCACACCGTCGGGCTGCCAACGCGAGGCCGGATCCGGCACCGGCGTGCCGCCGTCGATGGCATAGCGGTAGCGGGTGCCGGGCGCGCAGGCCAGGGTGGCGGCGAAGTAGCCGTCGCCGACCGCCTGCAGCGGCTGCCGCCGATCGTCGCCGAACACCAGCTCCACGCGCTCGGCATCCGGCGCCCACAGCGCGAAGGCGACCTCGCCGTTGGCGCCTGGCCAGGCGCCGGGGCGCAGGACCGCGCGCGGGGCGGCGGAGGAATCGGTCGAGACAGCGGTCGTGGCCATGGTCAAAGGTCCGGTTGCAGCCAAAGGGTGGACAGCGGCGGCAGCGTCAGCGCCAACGCCTGCGCATGCCCGTGCATCGGCTGCGGCAGGGTCGACAGCACGCCGCCGTTGCCCTGGTTGGAGCCGCCGTAGTAGCCGCTGTCGCTGTTGAGAAGCTCGCGCCAGCATCCGCTACGCGGCACCCCCACGCGGTAATCGTGGTGTACGTTCGGCGTGAAGTTGCTGACCGCCAGCAATGGCGGCGCGCCGCCGTCGCGGTCGTGGCGGACGAAGGCAAAGACGCTGTTGCGGTGGTCGTCGGCGATGCTCCATTCGAAGCCGTCGCTGCTGCGATCGCTGCGGTACAGCGCGGGCAATGCGCGCAACTGCCGGTTGAGGTCGGCGACCAGCCGCGCCACGCCGCGGTGCTCGGGCTGCTGCGCCTGCGCCCAGTCCAGTGGCCGGTCGTGGTCCCAGTCCTGCCACTGCCCGAACTCGCAGCCCATGAACAGCAACTTGCGCCCGGGATGCGCCCACATGAAGGCCAGGTAGGCGCGCAGGTTGGCGAAGCGCTGCCAGGCGTCGCCGGGCATGCGCGCCAGCAACGAGCCCTTGCCGCGCGCCACCTCGTCGTGCGACAGCGGCAGCACGAAATGCTCGGAGAACGCATACACCAGGCCGAAGCTCATCTCGCTGTGGTGGTGTTGCCGGTACAGCGGATCGCGCTGCAGGTAGCGCAGCGTGTCGTGCGCCCAGCCCATGTTCCACTTGTGGCTGAAGCCCAGCCCGCCCTGCTGCGTGGGCGCGGTGGCGCCCGGCCAGGCGGTGGATTCCTCGGCGATGGTGCGCACGCCGGGGAAACGCTGCGCGATCTCGTCGTTGAGCCGGCGCAGGAAGGCGATCGCCTCCAGGTTCTCGCGGCCGCCGTGGGCGTTGGGGATCCACTCGCCGGCGTTGCGGCCGTAGTCGCGGTACAGCATCGCCGCCACCGCATCCACACGCAGGCCGTCGACGTGGAAGCGCTCGATCCACTCCAGCGCGCTGCCGATCAGGTAGGCCACCACTTCCAGGCGGCCGTAGTTGTAGACCAGCGTATTCCACTCGCGGTGCACGCCTTCGCGCGGGTCGGCATGTTCGTACAGGGCGCTGCCGTCGAAGTGGTGCAGGCCATGCGGGTCGTCGGGGAAGTGCGCACCGACCCAGTCCAGCAGCACGCCGATGCCGGCCTGGTGGCAGGCGTCGACGAAGCGCGCGAAGCCGTCGGCGTCGCCATGGCGCGCGGTCGGCGCGTACAGCCCCAGCGGCTGGTAGCCCCAGGAGCCGCCGAACGGATACTCGGCGATCGGCAGCAATTCGATGTGGGTGAAGCCGAGCCCGCGCACGTAGGGAATCAGTTCCGCGGCCAGCGCATCCCAGTGCAGCGGCTGGCCATGGCGGTCGTGGCGCCAGGAGCCGGCGTGCAGTTCGTAGATGCTCAGCGGCTGCGCGCTGCCCGCCTGCGCCTCGCGCTGCGCCAGCCAGGCCGCATCGCCCCAGGTATGGCTGTCCGCGTACGGCACCACCGAGGCGGTGGACGGCGCCGGCGCGCTGCAGCGCGCCACCGGATCGGCCTTGCGCGGCAGCACGCTGCCGTCGGCGGACTGCAGTTCGTATTGATAGTGTTCGCCGCCGTGCAGCCCCGGCACGAACAGTTCCCAGACCCCGGCCTCCGGATGCAGGCGCAGCGGATGCCGGCGCGCGTCCCAGCCATTGAAGTCGCCGACCAGCGCCACGCGCCTGGCATTGGGCGCCCACACCGCGAAGCGCACGCCCTCGACTTCGCCGACGCGGGCGTGATGGGCGCCCAGTGCGGTACGCAGCGCGGCGCCGTCGCCGGCGGCCAGGTCCTGCAGCCAGGCCGGATCGAGCAGCGGCCCGAAGGTATAGGGGTCGTCGCATTCCTGCACCGCATCCGGCCACACGATGCGCAGCCGGTAGGGCATGGATTGCTTCAGCTCGCCCTCGAACAGGCCCTCCGCCTGCGGGTGGGCGCGCATCCGCGCGATCAGCTTGCCCTGCGCGTCGAGCAGGCCCAGCGCCTCGGCGCCGTGCGCCAGCACGCGCACCCGGACCGTGCCGTCGGCCTGTGGATGCGGCCCCAGCCAGGCAAAGGCATCGCCGGCCTCGCCGCGGGCAAGCGCCTGCAGCGCAGGGCCGTCGCTGTCGTCTTCTGTTTCCTCCACCGGGTCCCGGCCGGCGGCCGGGTCCACGGCGTGTTCCCGATCGCTCATGCGCTCGCCAATGCGCTCGCGCTGGCCGCGGCGGTGCTCGCCTGCAGCGGCACGCCGCCGGTTGCCGGCCGCGCCCCGGCGGTGCGCTCGTACAGCGCCATGTACTTGCGGCCGGCCAGTTCCCAGCCGCTGGGCCGCAGCATCGCCGCGCGGCGCATCGCCTGCAGCAGGCCCGGCAGGCGGAAGGTACGGAACACCCGCTGCAGGCAGCGGCGCAGGCCGTCGGCCGAGGCTTCCTCGAACAGGAAGCCGGTGACGCCGTCGTCCACGGTGTCGATCAGACCGCCGGTGGCATGGGCGATCGGCAGGCTGCCGAAACGCTGCGCGTACATCTGGCTGAGCCCGCAGGGCTCGAAGCGCGAGGGCATCAGCAGGAAGTCGGAGCCGGCGAACATGCGCCGGGCCAGCCGTTCCTCGAAGCCGATGTGCGCGCCGACGTGGCCCGGGTAGCGCCGCGCCAGCGCCGCCACCGCCTGCTCGATCTGCGGCTCGCCGCCGCCGATGATCACGATCTGGCCGCCGGCGGCGACGATCTGCGGCGCCACCTCGCAGATCAGGTCCAGGCCCTTCTGGTGCACCAGCCGCGAGACCACCGCGAACAGCGGGCCGTCGCTGTCGAGCAGGCCGAACGCCTGGCGCACCTGCGCCGCGTTCTCGCGCTTGCCCTGGATCTGGCCGACACCGAAGTGGGCCGGCAGGTGCGCGTCGGTGCGCGGATCCCAGCTGGCGTCGATGCCGTTGACGATGCCGCTCAGGCGGCCGCTGGCGGCGCGCCGCGCCAGCAGCGCGTCCAGGCCGCAGCCCTGCGCCGGGCCGGTGATCTGCGCGGCATAGCTGACGCTGACCGTGTTGACGTGGTCGGCGTGGACGATGCCCGCACGCAGGAACGACATCTGCCCGTAGAACTCCAGGTCCTGCAGGCCCTCGGCGGGGATGCCCAGGGCGCCGGCCATGGCGTACGGGAACAGGCCCTGGTAGGCCAGGTTGTGGATGGTCAGCAGGCACGGCGTGCGGCCGCCGGACCAGCGCACGTAGGCGGCGGCCAGCGCGCACGGCCAGTCGTTCAGGTGCAGCAGCTCCGGCGTCCAGTCCAGCCCGGCCTGGCCGCCAGCGATCTGCGCGGCGGCGTGGGACAGGGTGGCGAAGCGCAGCGCGTTGTCTTCCCAGTCGCGGCCTTCGCTGGAGACGTAGGGCGAACCCTGGCGCTCGAACAGTTGCGGGCACAGCAGCACGTAGACGCACAGGCCGTCCGGGCGCTCGGCCCGGCCCAGCGCGCAGTCCGGCAGTCCCGCGTGCGCGGCGATGCGGCCGACGATCTCCAGCGGGCCGGTGGTGCGTAGGACCGCCGGGTACCCGGGAATCAGCACGCGGATGTCGCAGCTGCCGCGCAGCGCGCGCGGCAGGGCCGCAGCGACGTCGCCCAGGCCACCGGCCTTCACGAAATCGGCCATTTCCGAGGTCACGAACAGGCTGGTGCGGCGCGGCGCCGGGTTCAGCTTGACGGTCACCTCGGCATTGCGGACGAAGCGGCCGCGCGCATCGCGGTAGCGGCGGCGCGGCGCGTGCAGCACCGGATGGGTATCGCGTTGTCTCTCGGTCAGGTCGGCTGGGGTGGGGGGCGACATGGCGGTTCCGTCTGGGAAGGGGGAGGACGGGGCACACGGAAAGCGACTGCCACCGCGCGTCCTGGCGGGCGCGCGACGTGAAGCAAGGAAAGAGGCACAGCAGCGTCGAAACGGGACAGCGATGTTGCAATGCGATAATGCAGGAGCAAAGTACGAATGGCGCGATAAAAGAGGCGTGAAGCGCGCGCTTGTCTACGGCGAAATGAAGAACGCGGCGCATAGTCGATGTCGCCGAACGCCAGATGCCGCAAGCGTTGGATCGCGGCATCGGCGCCAATAAATCGTTTAGCTTCCAGTGTCGCCTGCGTGCCGTGCTTCGGTGCGGCCGGGGGCCACCTCCGTTGTGCGAGCTTCATGCGATCTATGGTGCAGTGTGCTCATGACAGTCCTGAAACCGCAGATGCGTCGCGAACTGGACGGCTTCGTCCTCGACGGGTTGCTGCGCGCGTGCCCGGATGGCGTGCTCGAGCCGCAGATCCGGATCACCGGCGACGATGGCGTGGTGCGCGGCCGGCACGCGTTCGACGGGGTGTACTTCCGCGATGCGCACGCCGGCGCCTACTTCGTCGCCGAGCGCCTGGCGGCGATCCGTTCGGCACGGTACGGAAAGCTGGTCTTCGCCTGATCCGCGCGCGATGTCGGCGCCGCATGCGATCGTCGCGGCGCAGGCACGGCGCGCTGCGTTCAGTATTCGGTCTGTAGCCGGTCCAACGCCGCCAGCAAGTCGGCGCGACGATACGGCTTGGGCAGGAAGCCGGTCCGCGCCGGCAGCATCCCGGGCTCGGGCGTATGCATGCCGGAGGTCAGCAAGGCGGGAATGGCGACGCCGCGGCGGCGCAACTGGCGCACCATGCTCAGGCCGTCGCATCGCGGCATCTGCACGTCGCTGAAGATCAGCGCCACGTCGGGGTGCCGTGCCAGCACGTCCAGCGCGTCCTGCGCGGTCGCCGCCGACAGGACCCGGTAGCCGTCGGCGGCGAGCATGGCAGCGGCCAACTCCCGGATCGTCTGGTCGTCCTCCACCAGAAGAATGGTGGTGGAGGCGGAGGTGACGCGCATAATTCCGTTATCGCTTTTATAAACAATCCACGTCAGCTTCACGATTACTCGGTGAAGCGCTGGTGACGCCCGGGCAATCCCGATATTCTCGTCCTCATTCATTGTGAGATTCACTGCGAGACGCGGCTTGACCACTCACGCTCACTATCGGCAGATCGTCGAGCTCTCGCACGACTGCATCAAGGAAGTCGGGCGCGACGGCATCGTGCGCTCGATCAATCCGCACGGTCTGGCGTTGCTGGGCGTCTCCGACCCCGCCGATATCGTCGGCCACCCCTGGGCGGAGCTGTGGCCCGAGGACATGCGCTCGCTGACCCAGGGCGCCTTTGCTGCGGCGCTGGGCAACGAACAGCGTGAATTCTGGGCCGAGCGCCCGTCGCTGGATGGGCGGCGGCGCTGGTGGCACGTGATGGTCAGTCCGCTGGCCAACGCCTCGGCGCGGGTCGAGAGCGTGCTGGTGATCAGCCGCGACGTCACCCAGCAGTACCAGATCGAGCAGGCCCTGCGCGCGCTGGGCGATCTGGCCCCGATCGATGCCGAGGAGGTGCCGCTGGGAGCGACCGATGCCGCCGCGCTGGGCCGCCATTGGCAGGCCGAGCAGTCGCAGTTGCGCGGGCAACTGGACATCGCCCTGGCCGCGCAGCGCGTGGCCGAGCGCGCGATGACCCAGGCGCAGAAGGGCGAGGCGATCGGGCAGATGCTCGCCGGCGTGGTGCACGACTTCAACAACATGCTGCATACCGCGATGACTTCGGTCAGCATGGTGGCCGACCACCCCCAACGCCTGCAGCCGGACCAGCGCCGCCTGCTCGGCATCGCCAACGAGGCCCTGCAGCACGGCGCAGGGATGACCCGGCGCCTGCTCGGCTTCGCCCGCGCGCATCCGGTCAAGCCGGCCTGGCTGGACCTGAACGCGCTGGTGACACAGATGCAGCCGCTGCTGGCGCAGGCGCTGGGCGGCGAGATGCGCCTGCAGTTGCTGCCCTGCGCCGAGGTGGCGACGACCTATGCCGACCGCAGCGCGGTCGAGCAGGCGGTGATGAACCTGGCACTGAACGCGCGCGACGCCAGCCGCCCCGGCGACGCGGTGACGATCCGCTGCAGTGCCCTGGAGGTGCCGCCCTCGCGCGCGGCAGCGATGCGCCAGCCCGGCCGCTACGTGACCCTGGCGGTCGGCGACCAGGGCGAAGGCATGTCCGAGGAGGTCAAGTCGCGCCTGTTCGAGGCGTACTTCACCACCAAGCCCGAGGGCAAGGGCACCGGGTTGGGCCTGGCCCAGGTCTACGGCGTGGTGCGCCAGGCGGGCGGCTTCGTCGACGTGGAATCGGAACTTGGCCGCGGCACCACCATCACCCTGGCGTTTCCGTTCGTGGCGCAGCCGCAAGGCGACGAGGGCGATGACCTGGTGCCGGCGGCCGAGTAGCCCCGCTCATCGGCCCGCGCGCGCCGGCAGCCGCTCGCTGATGTGCACCGCGAATGCCTCGCGCAGTACCTGCAATGCCCGCTGCTGGCGCCCGGCATCCAGCGCCGCGCAACACGAGGGCGGCACCTGCACCTGGAAATCGCGCATGCGCGCATCGATCGCGGTGGCCAGCACGCAGGCATCGGTGGCGATGCCGGTGACCAGCAGGTGGGTGGTCTGCAGCCGTGCCAGCAGCAGGGCCAGGGCAGAGCCGAGGAAGGCGGAGTGCTTGGGCTTGAGCACGTAGTAGTCCTGCGGGCGCGGCGCCAGGCAGGCGGCGATGCGCGCGCCGCGCTGTTTCGGATCGGCGCACAGCGTCCACAGGCCCTCGAAATCGGTGCGCCAGTCGGCGAAGTTGTCGTTGGCGAACAGCACCGGCCAGCCGCGGCGATGGAAGTGTCCACGGACCTGGGCGATGCGCTCGGCCACCGGCAGCGCCGCAGCGGCCAGGCGCGCACCGCCGGGGAAATCGAAGCGGCTGATCATGTCCACGATCAGCAACGCCGGTTGGCCGGGCTGCGTCGGCGCCGGCGCGGCCGTCGATGGCCGCTGCTGGTCGTCAGGGGTGTCAGTGCGTCGCCGGGCCGGGTGCCGCATGCGCCGATCCTCCATTGCCGGACAGGGCTTCATGGTCGGCGCGCGCGGTGAAACCAGGGTGAGCGCGAGTGAAGGCGTGGCTGAACGGACGGGCGGGCAACGCCGCCACGGCGCCGATGGCCGCCTTCGCGAAAGATTACTATTTAAGGTTTACATTGACGGGCGTCTTTGCCCGTCGACAGGAGAGCACGTGGTAGCAACTGGCGTACATGACAAGGCGCGCGTGGCCGCAGCGGCATCCGCCGCGCCGGCCGCCCGCGGCACTTCCCGATGGCGCTGCGGCGCCGGATGCGATCGGCGGATCGCATGAGCGCGGTCGCCCCCACACCGGCCGTGCCCGTCGATCCGCCCCTGGATGCCGGCCAGGCGGTCCTGCCGCCCGAAGCGCCGCTGGACATGCCGCTGCAGTCGCTGCAGGAAGGCAAGCTGCGCAACAAGCGCCTGCCCAGCACCCCGGTGGGAATCGGCTGGCGGCGTTTCTATGTGTTCGGCACCACCGCGGCGATGACCGCCTACGCCAGCTGGCTGATCTGCAAGGTGCTGCTGATCGGCGGCGTGAGCGTGCTCGAAGCCTGCCTGATGGTGCTGTTCATCCCGCTGTTCGCCTGGATCGCGCTGTCCTTCGTCAGCGCGCTGGCCGGTTTCTTCACCCTGGTGTTCGGCAAGGGCCGCAAGCTCGGCATCGATCCGGACGCGCCGCTGCCGGTGGTGCGCAACCGCACTGCGCTGCTGATGCCCACCTACAACGAGGACCCGCACCGGCTGATGGCCGGCCTGCAGGCGATCTACGAGTCGGTGGAGGCCACCGGCCAGATCGAGCGCTTCGACTTCTTCATTCTCAGCGACACCACGCGCCCGGCGATCGGCGCGGAAGAAGAAAAGGTGTACGCCGAACTGGTGGAGCGCGTCGGCGGCCACGGCCGGCTGTTCTACCGGCGCCGCGCCAGCAATGCCGGGCGCAAGGCCGGCAACATCGCCGACTGGGTGCGCCGCTTCGGCGGTGCCTATCCGCAGATGCTGATCCTGGACGCCGACAGCCTGATGACCGGCGACAGCATCGTGCGCCTGGCCGCCGGCATGGAGGCCAACCCCGATGTCGGCCTGATCCAGACCCTGCCGGAAGTGGTCAACGGCAATACGCTGTTCGCGCGCATGCAGCAGTTCGGCGGCCGCGTCTACGGCCCGGTGATCGCCTTCGGCGTGGCCTGGTGGCACGGTTCGGAAAGCAACTACTGGGGCCACAACGCGATGATCCGCACCGAGGCCTTCGCCGCGCAGGCCGGCCTGCCGTCGCTGCCCGGGCGCAAGCCGTTCTGTGGCCACGTGCTCAGCCACGATTTCGTCGAGGCGGCGCTGATGCGCCGCGGCGGCTGGGCCATGCACATGGTGCCGTACCTGCAGGGCAGCTACGAGGAAGGCCCGCCGACGCTGACCGACCTACTGGTGCGCGACCGCCGCTGGTGCCAGGGCAACCTGCAGCACTCCAAGGTGGTGCGCGCGCGCGGCCTGCATTGGGTCAGCCGCATGCACATGCTGATCGGCATCGGCCATTATTTCACCGCGCCGATGTGGGGCATGCTGATGCTGATCGGCATCGCCATTCCGCTGCAGAACGGCGGGTTCGACCTGGTCGCCTCGGTGATCTCGCCGTTCTCGCCGGCGCGCTACTGGCACCAGCAGGATTCCACGCGGGTGGCCTGGGTGTTCGCGGTGACCATGTTCGTGCTGCTGGCGCCCAAGGTGATGGGCTACTTCGCGATGCTGCTCAAGCCGGGCGAACGCCGCGGCTGCGGCGGCGGGGTGCGTGCCTTCGTGAGCATGCTGCTGGAAACCCTGCTGGCCGCGTTGATGGCGCCGGTGGTGATGTACGTGCAGTCGCGCGGTGTCGCCGAGGTGCTGGCGGGCAAGGACTCGGGCTGGGACGCGCAGCAGCGCGACGACGGCCGCATCGCGTGGTCGGCGCTGTTGCGCAGCTACGGCGGACTGAGTGCGTTCGGCCTGCTGATGGGCGGCATGGCCTACGCCGTGTCGCCGTCGCTGGCGGCGTGGATGGCGCCGGTGGTGATCGGCATGGCGCTGGCGGTGCCGGTGGTGGCGATCAGCTCCTCGCGCGCCGCCGGCCTTTGGCTGCGCAAGTTGCGCATCCTCGCCATTCCCGAAGAGTCGCAGCCGCCGGCGGTGCTGCTGCGTGCCGCCGAACTGCGCCGCGAGGCGGCCGCACGCCGGGCCGAGGCCGAGGCGCAGGCCGCGGGCTGAGGCCGGCATACTATCCGGCCTCATTCATCGGGAACCGACATGCTGGAGACAGTGGAACACGAGACCGGCGCCGCGCCGACCTGGACCGTCCTGTGGCTGCACGGCCTGGGCGCCGACGGCAACGACTTCGCGCCGCTGGTGCCGGAGCTGGTGCGGCCGCACTGGCCGGCGCTGCGTTTCGTGTTCCCGCACGCCCCGGTGCGGCCGGTGACGATCAACAACGGCGTGCGCATGCGGGCCTGGTACGACATCGTCAGCATGGACTTCTCCAACCGCGCCGACAGCGCCGGCGTCGCCGAATCGGTGGCCCAGGTCGAGGCGCTGATCGCGCGCGAGGACGCGCGCGGCGTGCCGGCCGAGCGCCTGCTGCTGGCCGGCTTCTCCCAGGGTGGGGCCATCACCCTGGCCGCCGGCCTGCGCCGCGAGCGGCCGCTGGCCGGTCTGATCGGCCTGTCCACCTATCTGCCGGAACTGGAGAGCGTCACCCGCTGGCATGCGCCGGCGGCCCTGCGGCAACCGCTGTTCATGGCCCATGGCCAGGGCGATCCGGTGATCCCGCAGCCCTACGCCGAGCGCACCGCGCAGACCCTGCAGGCGCTGGGCATGCCGGTGCAGTGGCGACGCTACCCGATGGCGCACCAGGTCTGCGCCGAGGAAATCGCCGACCTGGGCGACTGGATGGACGCCTGCCTCACCGGCAACTGAGGACGCCGGCCGCGTGGCGGCGTGGTGCGATACCCGTGGCGGGCGCCCTGAACCGGGGCTAGTATCGGCCGCAGCGCACGCCAGTCGAGTGAGGGAGACCTGGGTGAAGGTGCTGATCGCCGACGACGAACCCCTGGCGCGCGAACGCCTGCGCACGCTGCTGGCCGCGCATGCCGGCGTGGAAGTGGTGGCCGAAGCCGACAACGGCATGGACGCGCTGCACGCCTGCGCCGCCGCGCGACCGGACCTGGTGCTGCTGGACATCGCCATGCCCGGGCTCGACGGCCTGGAGGCCGCACGCCACCTGGCCACCTTCGAGCCACGCCCGGCGGTGGTGTTCTGCACCGCCTACGACGCGCATGCGCTGTCGGCGTTCGAGGCGGCGGCGATCGACTATCTGATGAAGCCGGTGCGCGCCGAACGCCTGGCCGCAGCCCTGCAGCGCGCCCGCACCTTCATGGCCGGCCGCGTCAACGGCGATGCCTCCGCGCCAGCGCCGCAGCGGCGCACCCACCTGTGCGCGCGCCTGCGCGGCAGCCTGCGGCTGATCCCGGTCGACGACATCCACTACCTGCAGGCCGAGGAAAAGTACGTGGTGGTGCACCACGCCCGCGGCGAGGACCTGATCGAGGAATCGTTGCGCGCGCTGGAAGAGGAATTCGCCGAACGCTTCGTGCGCATCCACCGCAACTGCCTGGTCGCGCGCCACGAGCTGGTGGAGCTGCGCCGGCTCGGCGAAGGCCAGGTGCAGGCGGTGCTGCGCCATGGCAAGCAGCCGCTGGAGGTCAGCCGGCGCTGCGTGGCGCAGCTGCGCAAGGAGATCCACCAGCGCTGATGCCGCACGGACCGCGCGCGTGCAGCGGCGGACCGCGGCTTTCCGCGATAATGCGCGCATGAAGATCCTGCGCATCGCTACCCGCAAGAGTCCGCTCGCCCTGTGGCAGAGCGAGCATGTCGCCGCCTGCCTGCGCCGCGCGCACCCGCATCTGGATGTGGTGCTGGTGCCGATGAGCACCCGCGGCGACGAAGTCCTGGACCGCTCGCTGGCGGCGATCGGCGGCAAGGGCCTGTTCCTGAAGGAGCTGGAGCTGGCGATGCTGCGTGGCGAGGCCGATTGCGCGGTGCATTCGCTCAAGGACGTGCCGATGGAACTGGACCGGCCGTTCGTGCTGCCGGCGATCCTGCCGCGTGCCGATCCGGCCGATGCGCTGATCTCCAACCTCTACGCCTCGCTGGACGCGCTGCCGCTGGGCGCGCGCGTCGGCACCTCCTCGCTGCGGCGGCAGGCGCAACTGCGCGCGCGGCGCCCGGACCTGGAACTGCTGGACCTGCGCGGCAACGTCAACACGCGCCTGGCCAAGCTCGACAACGGCGGCTACGACGGCATCGTGCTGGCCTGCGCCGGCCTGCAGCGGCTGGGCCTGGAGGGGCGCATCACCCAGCGCCTGCAGGCGCCGGACTGGTTGCCGGCGCCCGCGCAGGGCGCGATCGCGGTGGAATGCCGCGAGGACGCCAGTGCCGCGCTGGCGCTGTTCGCCGCGCTCGACGACGCGCCGACCCGCCGCTGCGTGGAGGCGGAGCGGGCGATGAACCGCGCCCTGCACGGCAGCTGTCACGTCCCGGTGGCGGCGTTCGCTCAATGGCGCGGCGAGGACCTGCTGCTGCAGGGCCTGGTCGGCGGCGTCGCCGACGGGCGCCTGGTGCGCGCGGAGCTGCAGCGCAGCGCCCAGGATCCGGAGGCGCTGGGCCAGGCCGTGGCCGAGGCCCTGCTCGGCGCCGGCGCGCGCGAACTGCTGGATGTCGATCTGCCGGCCTGAGGGCGCCTCGCCCCGCGCAATCGCCCGTAGGAGCGGCTTCGGCCGCGATGGGCGTTACCGGGAAGGCCTGTCGCGGCTGAAGCCGCTCCTACGCGCGCTGCAAGCCAGCGAGCACCGTCGGCAGGTTGTTGAGGCCCCAATGCTCGACATAGCGGCCGTTCTCGACCCGGACGATGTCGATCACCTCGATGCTGACCGTCTTTCCCGTCGGCTCCACCCCGAACAGCGTCCCGGTGTGCCTGCCCGACACGGTCTTGCGGGTCGTCACCTTGTCGCCCTCGGCGACCTGGTCGTGGATCGTCACCGTCAATCCGGCCAGCGCGGGCCGGAGAATGTCATGGAAGGTGCTCCACATGCTCTCGCTTCCTGCAGGAGCGCCGGGCGGAGCGGAGCGATTGACGAACCCCGGCGCCATCAGCGCCTCGAATGCGGCGCGATCACCGCCTTCGATCACCTCTTTGTTGAAGCGGCGAACCACTGTCTTTGGATCGGATACGGTCATCACAGCCTCCGTTTCGGACACCGCGATACAGCGGTACTGGACATCCTAACGGTCGCGGGGGCGGCGCTGCTTCCCGACGGCGCATCCTTCAAAAGGACGCGACCGGTGAACTCCACCATTGGGCAAGGGTGTTCACGCGTCCTGCAGGGCTGGCAGATCGAGTAACGGACCCTCACGCCTTGCGGAATGGGCGAAACCGCGCGGCGACCGGCACCGCCCTTTCGCCGAACCAGGCATCCCTGCCTCTACCAATCCCCAATCCCGACTCCCGAATCCCCGCTCACTTGAACTTGTAGACCAGGTTCATCGTGGCCAGGGTATCGGTCTTCTTCTTGTCGTCGCTGACGTCGCTGTTGTAGCGCGCCTGCCAGCCGGCCTTCAGCGCCAGGCGCTCGTTCATGCTGACCGAGATGCCCAGGTCGTTCTGCGCGAAGGTGTTGTAGGCGCCGGATTCGACCAGCAGGGTATTGCCCAGTTCGGTATTGCTGGTCAGGCCGTACTTGAAGTCGACCAGGCCGCGGCCGATCAGGCCGGTTTCGGTGCGGTTCTCGACCACGTCGTGGGCGCGGCGCACGCCGGGACCGATCTGTACGTCGATGCTGCGGCGGTCGCCGTCCATGATCCGGGTGCCGTAGCCGATGCCGATCGTCGCCAGGCGGTCGTAGGTGGCGAAGTCGTCGCGCTCGTAGCGCAGCGAGGCGGTCAGCTGGCGGTGCTCGCCGAGCTGCAGCGCGCTGCCGGCGCTGCCGGTGTAGCGGTTGGAGGTGGTCTGGCGCTTGCGCGTGGTGGTGCCGTCGGGATTGGTGTCGACGTACTCGGCGCTGGCGTGCAGGGCGAGCAGGTCCAAGCTGTGGATCCAGTCGCCGTCCACGTACTGTCCCTTCAGGCGGCCGTTGAGGCTTTCGTTGCTGCTGTTGCCGTGCGAGGAAGCGAAGCCCAGTTCGCCCGATCCGCTCCACGGCGAACTGGCCGGGTCCGTGGCTGTCGGTGAGGTGGCGACGTCGGCGGCCCAGGCCGGGGACGTGCTCAGCAGCAACATGGCGATGGCGGATACGAGGGTGGCGCGGCGGGACATGGCTTCTCCGGGAATGAGGACGCAGCCTTCGGCTAACGAAATGGAAACGATTTCATCATACCGGATCCACATGACACCCTGGCCGGCCGGGGACGCCGGCTTCATCGGCGGTTCGGGCGCTGCATCGGCCGCCATGCCGGCAGGCGTTTTCCGCCCGCGACTCAGACATAATCGGGACCATGGACCGCTACGAACGCATCAACGCACTGCACCGCCTGCTCAAGTCCGCGCGCTACCCGGTGACGGTGGCGCGGCTGCAGGACGAACTGGGCTGCTCCCGCGCCACCGTCTACCGCGATCTGGCCTTCCTGCGCGATGCGCTGATGGCGCCGGTGGAGGGCGACGGCGAGGCCGGCTTCCGCTACGAATCCGGCGAGAGCGACCGTTTCGAGCTGCCGGGCCTGTGGCTGAGTTCGGAGGAGCTGCACGCGCTGCTGGCCTCGCAGCAACTGCTGGCGCGCACCGGGGGCGGGGTGCTGTCCTCGGTGCTGGCGCCGCTGCAGCAGCGCATCGAAAGCCTGCTCGCCGCCCAGGCCGGGGCGACCCACTGGCCGGTGGAGCGGGTGCGGGTGATCCCGCATCGCGGCCGCAAGCTCGACGAAGCCAGTTTCCGTACCGTCGCCTCGGCGGTGCTGGAGCGCAAGCGCCTGTCCTTCGACTACCGCGCCCGCTCCACCGACGAATCGACCAAGCGCACGGTGTCGCCGCAGCGCATCACCCACTACCGCGACAACTGGTACCTGGACGCCTGGGACCATGGCCGCGACGCGGTGCGCAGCTTCGCGGTGGACCGCATCAACCATGCGCGCCTGCTCGACCAGCCGGCGCAGGACGTGGCCGACGCCGAGCTGGATTCGCAGCTGGCGGCCAGCTACGGCATCTTCTCCGGCGCGCCCAAGGGCTGGGCCACCATCGTGTTCAGCCCCAAGGCCGCGCGCTGGGTCGCCGACGAGCATTGGCATTCCAAGCAGCAGGGCCGGTTCCTGGCCGATGGCCGCTACGAACTGAAGGTGCCCTACAGCGTCTCGCGCGAACTGCTGATGGACGTGCTGCACTACGGCTCCGATGCGGAGATCGTGGAGCCGCGCTCGCTGCGCGAGCAGGCCAAGGCGCTGCTGTCGCTGGCATTGAGCAACTACAGCGACGATTGAGGCGCCGCTGTGCGCGGCGCGATGGCCCGTGCAGGAACGGCTTCATCTGCGACCGGCGTGGCCGACAGGGCGCGTCGCGGCTGAAGCCGCTCCTACGGGAAATTGGCGTCGCCGCCGAGGCGTGCACTGGTGCGGGAGGCAGTCGCTTGTCGCGCAACGCAGCGGCCGCCGCCGTAGGAGCGGCTTCAGCCGCGACGGTGGCATTGCCGCACCATGCCTATTGCATCCTGGAGGTCTCCCCTACGCCGCATCCAGCGGCGCGCCGCCGCCCAGGATCACGCCGATGTTGCGCTCGATCCAGTCCACCAGCGCGTGCACGTGGGCCGCGGCTTCCTCGCCGAGCGGGGTCAGGTCGTATTCCACATGCGGCGGCACCACCGGGTAGGCGGTGCGCTGCACCAGGCCGTCCGCCTCCAGCGCCTGCAGGGTCTGCGACAGCATCTTCTCGCTGACGCCTTCCAGGCTGCGGCGCAGGTCGCCGAAGCGATGGGTGCCCTTGCGCAACGCCACCAGCACCAGCACGCCCCAGCGGCTGGTGACGTGGCTCAACACGGCGCGGGAAGGGCAGTTCTGCGCGAACACCTGGCCGCGCAGCAGGCTTGCGTCCGCACAACTGCGCGGCGCTTCGTCGAGAGGTTCGGAGAGGACGCTGGCCACGCGATGCACCTGTCTGTGGGGGAGGGCGCTGCCGATCATACGGGCCGCGGCGGGCGCTTCGCTGAGCGAAGGATGATCGTGGTGACGGTGCAGGCCACGCCGGTGCGATGGCGTGGCGGGCTCGGGCGTGCCGGAGTGCGTCGACGCGGCGCGTTGCCCGACTCTGGCGGCTGCCTCAGGGCTTGTTCGGCACTTCGAAGCCGAGTTTGCCGACCTGCTCGCGGCGCTGCGCCACGCGCTTGAGCTTGTCGATGTTGACCCCGTACTGGTGGTCCAGCTTGTCGACCAGTTCGCGGTACTGCTTGTGGCTCATGTCCGGCGAGCGTGCGAACACCCAGGCCAAGTCGCGGCCGGGGTAGTCGATCAGCGCCCAGGAATAGTCCGGCGCCACTTCCAGGATGCGGTACTTGGTGGGCACCATCCTGAAGAACCAGGTGGTCCAGCGGCGGTTGCCGGTGCCTTCCTTGACCGTGGCGCGCGAGTTGAGCTCCTTGACCGGCTCGTCGAAGCCGTTGCGGTACTCGTAGCGCACCGCGATCTTGCCGTCGTCCTTGAGGGTGTACTCGTCGCTGCTGGCGACGTGGCCGCGCTCGGCAAAGTAGGGGATGTGGGCGATCACATACCAGCGGCCCATGAAGCGCTGCAGGTCGATCGGCGGCTGCGCCGGCTCCTGTTCCGGATCCGGCGCCTTGGCGCGGGCCGTCGGCAATGGGACGGCCATGCCCAGCAGCAGCACGGAAGCGAACAGGGAAAGCAGGCGCATAGGAGATTCCGGGGCGAAGGGCGAACGCCGGTGAAGTATGCGCGTGCGCCATGTCAATGATGCGTCGCAGCCCCTGAGATGTCCCGGCGGCACCCTGCGCGCCTCGACTTCCAGGAGCTGCCGTCATGCCGATCGTTCCGTCCTCCCCGCGCCGCCACGTCCCGCACCCCGGCCTGCGTCGCCTGCTGCGCCAGGCGATCCTGGCCGGGCTGGCCCTGGTTCTGGTGTGGCCGGCTGCGCGCGGCCACAGCGAATGGCTGGGCTGGCGGCCGCTGTGGCTGCTGGGCATGCCGCTGAGCGCCTGGTGGGCCCTGCACCGCTTCCCGCTGCCGCCGCTGCGCCGCCTGTGGGGGCAGTGGCGGACCCGGCCGCGGGCGCAGGCGCGGCGGCGCGGACCGGCGGCGCGCGCGGCGCGTCCTGCCTGACCTTCGGCAGGGGAGGGCGGCGAGGACCGCATGCTACGGTGCGGCGCTGTCCTTCCCGGATCCGAACCAATGTCCCCACTTGCACATGCCTGCCTGCTCGCCGGCCTGCTCACCGCCGGCACCGCCGCGGCCAAGGAAACCGCGATGCCCCAAGATCCCTATGCCTGGCTCGAAGACGTCACCGGCGCCAAGGCGCTGGACTGGGTCAAGGCGCAGAACGCCAAGACCGAGGCGCGGCTGGCCGAGACCCCGGCCTTCAAGGCCCGCGAGACCGGTATCCGCGAGGTGCTGGATTCGGACGCCAAGATCCCGGCCGTGCAGAAGATCGGCCCGTACTACTACAACCTGTGGAAGGACCGCGCGCACGAGCGCGGCCTGTGGCGCCGCACCACGCTCGAGGAATACCGCAAGCCCGAGCCGAAGTGGGAGACGGTGCTGGACCTGGACGCGCTGAACAAGACCGAGGGCGAGAACTGGGTGTGGCATGGCGCCAACTGCCTGCGTCCGGACTACACGCGCTGCCTGATCGCGCTGTCGCGCGGCGGCGCCGACGCCGACGTGACCCGCGAGTTCGACCTGGGCAGCAAGCAGTGGATCAAGGACGGCTTCTTCCGTCCCGAGGCCAAGGGCGGGCTGAGTTGGATCGATGCCGACACCGTCTACCTGTACACCGACTTCGGCCCCGGCTCGCTGACCAGCTCCGGCTACCCGCGTATCGTCAAGCAGTGGAAGCGCGGCACCCCGATGAGTAGCGCCACGCTGGTCTACGAGGGCAAGCCGGACGACATGTACATCGCCGCGATGCACGACGACACGCCCGGCTACGAGCGCGATTTCGTCAGCCGCACGCTGGCCTTCTACAACGACGAGATGTACCTGCGCGGCGCCGATGGCCGCCTGACCAAGATCGACGTGCCCAATTCGGCCAACAAGGGCGTGCACCGCCAGTGGCTGACCCTGGAACTGCGCGATCCGTGGACGGTGGGCGGCACGACTTACCCGGCCGGTGCGCTGCTGGCGACCAGGTTCGACGACTTCATGGCCGGCAAGCGCGACTTCCAGGTGCTGTTCACGCCGACCGAGACCGCCTCGCTTGCGTCCTTCGCCTGGACCAAGTCGCGGCTGGTGCTGAACGTGCTCGACGACGTCAAGAGCCGGCTGTGGGTGCTGACCCCGGGCGAGGGCGAATGGGCGCGCACGGCGTTCCCGGTCGGCGATCTGGCCTTCGGCAGCACCAGCGTCGATGCGGTCGATGCCGACGAGAACGACCAGGTGTGGCTGACCTCCACCGACTTCCTGACCCCGACCACGCTGATGCTGGCCGACGTGCAGCGCGGGCCGAAGAGCATCGAGACGCTGAAGGCGATGCCGAGCTTCTTCGACGCGTCCAAGGACGAGATCGAGCAGCACTTCGCCGTGTCCAAGGATGGCACCAAGGTGCCGTACTTCCTGGTCCGGCCCAAGCAGCTCAAGGCCGACGGCAGCGCGCCGACCCTGCTGTACGCCTACGGCGGCTTCGAGATCTCGATGACCCCGTTCTACTCCGGCAGCCTGGGCCGCGCCTGGCTCGACCAGGGCGGCGTGTACGCGCTGGCCAACATCCGCGGCGGCGGCGAGTACGGCCCGCGCTGGCACCAGGCGGCGCTGAAGCAGAACCGGCACAAGGCCTACGAGGACATGGCGGCGGTGGCGCAGGACCTGGTCGCGCGCAAGATCACCTCGGCCAAGCACCTGGGCGTGCAGGGCGGCAGCAATGGCGGCCTGATGGCCGGCAACATGCTGATGCAGTACCCGCAACTGTTCGGCGCGGTGGTGGTGCAGGTGCCGCTGCTGGACATGAAGCGCTACAGCCACCTGCTGGCCGGCGCCTCGTGGATGGCCGAGTACGGCAACCCGGACACCGACGACTGGAAGTTCATCCAGACCTTCTCGCCGTACCACCTGTTCGATCCGAAGAAGACCTATCCGCCGGTGATCTTCCTGACCTCCACCCGCGACGACCGCGTACACCCGGGCCATGCGCGCAAGATGGCGGCGAAGATGATCGACGCCGGCAAGGACGTGACCTACTACGAGAACATCGAAGGCGGTCATGGCGGTGCAGCAAACAATGCGCAAGCTGCGCATATGCAGGCGCTGGCGTACAGCTTCCTGTGGGAGCGGTTGTCCAAGTAAGTGGTGCGGTCCGCGTCCCGGTCGGGGCGCGGATCACCGCGCGGGTTCCAGCGTGTCGCCTGCGGAGGCGTGGTCATGATGGTCAGTCTGGTGCTCGCGCTGGCGGCCAGCCAGTGCACGGTCGAACACGCGCGTTACGCGTTGCGCCACGATCCCGCGCTCACGGCGCGTTTCGTGGCGGTGGACAGCGGACCGGACTGGCCCGCACACCTGGCGCTGCGTCTGCACTCCACGCGCAGCGGCCCCGATCATTGGTTCCTGCCGGCCGATGGCGGCAGCGATGGACACCAGACCCTGGTGTCCATCGACGATCCGACCCAGCCCGGTTGGCAGCCGCCTGCTCCCGACGGCGGTGACCGCCCGCTCGGCGAGGCCGAGTATCTCGGCGCCGATGCCGCCTACGATCTGCTCGATGGCGTGCCGCGCCGCGGCACGCCGGCGCCTGCGCATTTCCTGGTGCCGGACTTGCGGCAACTGCTGTGGTACCGGGCACCTGCACAGCAGCGCGAGCCGAGTGCGCGGCAGTTCTTCGACCGGGTGGGATGCGACGCCTGACGATGCGTCAGCGTACCCAGCGGCCCAGCCCGAGCGCGATCCGCGCCACCGCCTCCTGCAGCCGCGGCAGGCTCTGGGTGTAGGCGATGCGCACGTGCTGGCCGGCGCGATGGCGGCCGAAATCCACGCCCGGGGTAAAGGCGACGTGCTCGGTTTCCAAAAAGTGCGCGCAAAAGGCCTGCGCATCGTCGGTGAACTCGGCGACGTCGGCGTACAGGTAGAACGCACCTTCCGGTTCGACGTCGATGCGGAAGCCGAGCGCACGCAGCGCCGGCAGCAGATAGTCGCGGCGCTGGGCGAACTCGGCGCGGCGCGCTTCCAGGATCTGCAGCGTTTCCGGCAGGAAACAGGCCAGCGCCGCGTGCTGGGCGATGCTGGGCGCGCTGATGTACAGGTTCTGCGCCAGCTTCTCCAGCGACGGCACCGCCGCGCGCGGCGCCACCAGCCAGCCTAGGCGCCAGCCGGTCATGCCGAAGTACTTGGAGAAGCTGTTGAGCACGTAGGCGTCGTCGTCGACCTCCAGCACGCTGGGCGCGTCGATGCCGTAGCTCAGGCCATGGTAGATCTCGTCCACCACCAGGTGCCCGCCGCGGGCGCGCAGCGTCTGTGACAGTGCGGCCAGTTCGGCGCGCGACAGCACGGTGCCGGTGGGATTGGCCGGCGAGGCCACCAGTGCGCCGACGCTGTCGGCGTTCCAGTGCCGCTGCAGCAGCTCCGGGGTCAACTGGTAGCGGCTGTCCGGGCCGACCGGCACCAGCTGCGCGGCGCCTTCGACCAGGCGCAGGAAATGGCGATTGCACGGGTAGCCGGGATCGGCCATCAGCCAGTGGCGGCCGGGATCGACCAGCAGCGCGCTGGCCAGCAGCAGCGCGCCGGAGCCGCCGGGGGTGATCAGGACGCGCGCCGGGTCCAGGTCGACGTCGTGGCGCTGCCGGTAGAAGTCCGCCAGCGCCTGGCGCAGGGCCGGCAGGCCGCGCGCAGCGGTGTAGCGGGTATGGCCGGCAGCCAGCGCGGCCTGGCCGGCGGCGACGATCGGCGCGGCGGTGGTGAAGTCCGGCTCGCCGATTTCCAGGTGGATCACGTCGTGGCCGGCGTGTTCCAGTTCGTTGGCGCGGGCCAGCAAGGCCATCACATGGAAGGGTTCGATCTCGCGGCTGCGCTGGCTGTAGCCGGACGCGGCGGGCGAGGCGGGAGAGGCGCTGAGGGTGTCGCCGGGAAGGGAAGCCATGCCGCCGATGATAGAGGAGCGTGCTTTCGTGCGTGTTAGCGATGTCGGGCGGGTTGCGAAACGGCGGTGTCGTACCGCATCGCACCCATGCCCCTCGGCACGCTTGCCACGGCGCAGCGTTGCAGGGAGACTCGGCCGGCACTGCGCGGCGTCCGCCCGCTGCCGCTGCCCGCGCGGGTAGCGCGTCCCGTTGCGTTACCGCCGCCGGAGCCCCATTAGATGCCCCACCGCCCCTTGCTAGCGAGCCTTTTCCTGCTCATGACCGCCTCCTTCGCTTCCTCCGCCTCCGCCGCCGCGGCCACCCCGCCGCATCCGGCCAAGCAGCCGCACGCGGTCAAGGCGCCGTTCGGCGCCGTTCGCCAGGACGCCTACTACTGGCTGCGCGACGACACGCGCAAGAACCCGCAGATGCTGGCCTATCTCAATGCCGAGAACGCCTACGCGGATCAGGTGCTGAAGCCGCTGCAGCCACTGGAAGACCGGCTGTACGAGGAGATCGTCGGCCGCATCAAGCAGGACGACAGCAGCGTGCCGTACCGCGAGCGCGGCTACTGGTACTACACCCGCTACGAGAGCGGCAAGGACTACCCGATCCAGGCGCGTCGCAAGGGCAGCATGGAGGCGCCGGAGGAGATCCTGCTCGACGTCAACGCCATGGCCGCCGGCAAGGGCTACTTCAGCGTCGGCGACGCGGCGGTCAGCCAGGACAACCGCATCCTGGCCTGGACCGAGGACGACGTCGGTCGCCGCCAGTACGTGGTGCGCTTCAAGAACCTGGACACCGGCGAGGTCTATGCCGACCGCATTCCCGGCGTGTCGCCGGACGTGGTCTGGGCCGACGACAACAAGACCCTGTTCTACGTCGAGAACGACCCGGAGACGCTGCTGACCGTGCGGGTCAAGAAGCACGTGCTCGGCACGCCCGCCGCGCAGGACGCGCTGGTGTACGAGGAGAAGGACGACAGCTTCTACATGGGCGTGGGCCGTACCCGCGACGACAAGTACATCGTCATCGGCGTCGAAAGTACCGTGTCCTCCGAGCAGCGCTATGCGCCGGCCGCCGATCCGCAGCGTTTCACCGTGCTGGCGCCGCGCGAGCGCGACGTCGAGTACCACGCCGACCACTTCGACGGCCGCTGGGTGATCCGCACCAACTGGAAGGCCAAGAACTACGCGCTGATGACCGCACCCGACGGCGCCACCTCGCGCAACCAGTGGCAGAGCTGGCTGCCCTACGACGAGAAGGTGTTCATCGACGGCTTCGAGCTGTTCGACGGCTTCACCGCCATCGCCGAGCGTTCCGACGGCCTGGAGCGGATCCGCCTGCACTTCGCCGACGGCAAGGAGGAGTACGTCAAGGCCGACGAGCCGGCGTATTCGATGGGCCTGGCGATCAACGCCGAGCCGGACACGCCGTGGCTGCGCTACAGCTACACCTCGCTGACCACCCCGGCCACCACCTACGAACTCAACACCCGCACCGGCGAGCGCAAGCTGCTCAAGCAGCAGCCGGTGATCGGCTACGACGCCAGCAAGTACCAGACCGAACGCGTCTGGGTGACTGCGCGCGACGGGGTCAAGGTGCCGGTGTCGCTGGTCTACAAGAAGGGCTTCAAGAAGGACGGCAGCGCCGCGCTGTACCAGTACGCCTACGGCAGCTACGGCATGTCCACCGATCCGGCGTTCAACCTGCCGGTGGTGAGCCTGCTCGACCGCGGCGTGGTCTACGCCATCGCGCACATCCGCGGCGGCCAGGAAATGGGCCGCGACTGGTACGACCAGGGCAAGCTGCTGCACAAGAAGAACACCTTCACCGACTTCATCGACGTCACCCGCGGCCTGGTGCAGCAGGGCTACGCCGCACCGGATCGCGTCGCCGCGGCCGGCGGCAGCGCCGGCGGCCTGCTGATGGGCGCGGTGGCGAACATGGCGCCCAAGGATTACCGCGTGCTGGTGGCGCAGGTGCCGTTCGTGGACGTGGTCACCACCATGCTCGACCCGAGCATCCCGCTGACCACCAACGAGTACGACGAGTGGGGCAATCCGGAGCAGAAGGCGTACTACGACTACATGCTCAGCTACTCGCCCTACGACAACGTCACCCGCCAGGCCTATCCGGCGATGTACGTCGGCACCGGCCTGTGGGATTCGCAGGTGCAGTACTGGGAGCCGGCCAAGTGGGTGGCCAAGCTGCGCGAGAACGACACCGGCAGCCAGCCGATCGTGTTCCGCGTCAACATGGAAGCCGGCCACGGCGGCAAGTCCGGCCGCTTCCGTCGCTACCGCGAAATGGCCGAGTCGTATGCCTTCATGCTGGATCAGTTGGGCGTGGAGCAGCCGGCCAAGTGAGTGCGGTGCGCGTCGGCTGGCCTGCGGGCCGGCCGATGCTGCTGTCCTGTGGGCGTGGTGCCGGCTTGGCCTGCGCTGACGCCTGAAGGCACGCTGGCTTGGTTCGTCGCCATGACGGATCTGCCAAATGAGAGCCCAGATACATTCGGAAGAACGGGGTTGGGTGGCCCAATCGCCCCTGTTGTCGTGGTTCGTTGAGACGCGCCGTCGCCTCGTAGATACCGTCTTACCCCCTAGCAGGCAAGGCCCCTCTTCGGATCGAACGCCGTGCCCGATTTGAGAACCCCGTAGGCCAGGTGCAGGAGCTTACGCATGCGGCGCACACGATCTGCTTGCCGGCTTTGCCGCGTTCGCTCAGCCGCTGTTTCAGCGTCCGGATGATCGGGTTGTGGGTCATGGCCACCAGGGCCGGCATGAACAGGCCCGCGCGCAGGCGGGGCGAGCCGGTGCGCGAGATGCAGACGTGGCCTTTGCGCTCGCCCGACTCCTGCAGGCACGGATTCAGGCCCGCGAAGGCGGTCACCGCCGAGGCATCGGCGAAGCGCCTCACATCGCCAAGCTCGGCCAGCATCAAGGCCGCGCTGGTGTCGGCAATGCCCTGGATGCTCACCAGCAGCTCGCGCTGCCCACGCAAGGTCGGATCCTGGTCGATATGGTCATCGATGGCCTGCTCGATCTGGGCGATGTGGTGTTGCAGATCGGCCAGATGGACCTGGATCGAGTCCTTCACCTGGGCCGGAGCGACGTCCAGCCGGTTGTGCTCCATCTGCAGCATCTGTTGCAGATCCTGGCGCCGGCGCACCAGCGCTTTGAGCTGCTTGAGCGCCGGCGGATCAGGGTGCCAACGGCGCAACTGCTCGCGGTGACGCAGGGCATAACTGGCGATCAGCTTGGCATCGCTGCGATCGGTCTTGACCCGGCTAAGCTGGCTGCGTGCGTACGCGGCCGTTTGCGCCGGATTGAGCACGCACACCCGATAGCCGCGTGCGTGGAGGAACTCGGCCAGCGCCTGGTGGTAGGTGCCGGTGGCCTCCATGGCGATCCAGCTATCGGGCTGCGCATGCGTCTGCAGCCATGCCTGCAGGGCCTGGAAGCCCTTGGCATCGTTGGACAACTTGGCCTTGGTACGGTGCTTGCCATTGGTCAGATCGATGGCCACATCGAAACTGCGTTTGGCGACGTCGATGCCGATGACGGGAGACATACGCGATTCCTCCATCGTGTCAGGGTCATGATCGGCGCTGGGCCCGGTCCTGCCTTGTCGATGCGAGTTCACGCCCGGGGGCGGACTCTGGATACCGTTCGGACACACAAAGGCCAGCATGTGGAGGGCGGAGCCGATCTACGATGCAAGCTCGAAGCTTTAGGAGCGACTGGACCTCCCACACCTCCTCCGATGATCAGTCGGAAGACATGACGCCTGTCTAGGGGCGACATGTCCAGATACAAGGAGCGGCTTCAGCCGCGACGGGCATTCCCAGTAACGCGTCGCGGCTGAAGCCGCTCCTACAGCGGCAGAGTGCTTGGTTCCATTGCGCGAGAAAGTTGGCACCAGTGCTGATGGTCTGGCAACGCCCTGTAGGAGGGACTTCAGTCCCGACTGCAGCGGGACCGGACGCCCCGATGGCGCCCCGCGTCGCGGCTGAAGCCGCTCCTGCAGCCACCCGGCGTCGCGCCAGTCGCCGGATCGACGCCTACCCGCGCCAGCGCAGGCTTATCATGCCGCGATGCGCGCGCACTTCCGTTTCCGCTGGGCCTGGTGGCTGCTGGCCTACGCCAGCCTGGCGACCGGCATCGTCGGCATCTTCGTGCCGGGCTTGCCGACCACGGTGTTCGTGCTGATCGCCGCCTACGCCGCCGCGCGTGGTTCGCCGCGGCTGCGCCGGCGCCTGCTGCGCGATCCGCGCTTCGGCCGCAGCATCCGCGACTGGGAGCGACATGGGGCGGTCAGCCGGCGCGGCAAGTGGATGGCGACGTTGGCCATGGCCGCGTGTGCGCTGGTCTTGCTGCTGTTCGTGCATCGGTTGTGGGTGCAGGTGCTGGCGATCGGCTGCATGAGCGCGGTGGCGCTGTGGCTGTGGTGGCGGCCGGAACCGCCGCGCGCTTGAGCGCGCCGCGGCGTGCGACCGCGGCACAGCCGGTTCATGGCGGTATGGCTATACTCGGGGCATGAGCACATCGTCCTCTTCTTCGATCCGTCTCGTCCTCTCCGCCGCTGCGCTGCTGGCCCTGGCCGGCTGCGGCAACAAGGGCCCGCTGGTGATGCCGCAGAAGCCGGTGCCGGTGGAAGCCGCGCCCGCGCCGGACGCGACGCCGCCGGCGACCACCGATCCCGCCGGGCAGGCGCAGCCGGTGGACGGGCAGCGCCCGCCGGCCAACGACACCACCACGCCCACCAATGGGAATGAGTGAGGCCCGCCACGCCGCGCGCCTGCGTTTCAGCAAGATGCAGGGCGCGGGCAACGATTTCGTGGTGCTCGACCTGCGCGACGGCACTCCGCCGCCGGACGCCGCACTGGCGAAGCGTCTGGCCGACCGCCACTTCGGCGTCGGTTGCGACCAGATCCTGACCATCGAGGCGCCGCGCGATGCCGCGGGCGTGGCCAGCTACCGCATCTGGAACACCGACGGCAGCGCCGCCGGACAATGCGGCAACGGCGCGCGCTGCGTCGCGGCCTGGCTGGTACGCGACGGCAGTGCGCCGGCCACGGACGATTTCGTCATCGAAAGCCCCGCCGGCAGTCACCACATCACCCGTAGCGCCACCGGCGAATTTGCCGTGGCGATGGGCGTGCCGCGCTTCGCGCCCGAAGACGTGCCGCTGGTCGGCTTCCCGCGCGCACGCGAGGAGTACGTGCTGCCGCTGCAGGGCGGCAGCGTGCGCTTCGGCGCGGTGTCGATGGGCAACCCGCATGCGGTGCTGGAAGTGGGCCTGGTCGATGCGGCACCGGTGGAGCGCCTGGGGCCGTTGCTGCAGCAGCACGCCTCGTTCCCGGATTCGGTCAACGTCGGCTTCGTGCAGGTGATCGACCGCGGCCACCTGCGCCTGCGCGTGTACGAGCGCGGTGTCGGCGAGACCCTGGCCTGCGGCAGTGGCGCCTGCGCGGCGGCCGCGGTGATGATGCAGCGCGGCCGGGTCGAGCGCGACGTGCGCGTCAGCCTGCCCGGCGGCGAGTTGCGCGTGCAGTGGCCGGACGACAACGCACCGGTGGTGATGTCCGGGCCGGCGACGTTCGTCTTCGATGGAGAATGGATCCGATGAGCGACAGCCACGACAAGCTCGGTGCGCACGAGGTGGCGGCGTGGCTGCGGCGCCATCCCGGCTTCCTGAAACAGTTTCCCGACCTGGCGCTGACCCTGGTGGTACCGCGCGACGACGGCCCGACCGCGTCGCTGGCCAGCTACCAGCTGGAAGTGCTGCGCGACAAGAACCGCGAACTGTCGCGGCGGATGGCCGACCTGGCCGCCAATGCGCAGGTCAACGAACGGCTGGCGGTGCGCACCCATCAGTTGACCCTGGCGTTGATGCGTCAGCACAGCGCCGCCGACAGCGTGCGCGCGATGGCCGCGTCGCTGCAGGAGGATTTCCAGGGCGACCTGGTCAGCATCGTGCTGCTGCAGCCCTTGCCCGGCCTGGAGCAGGCGCCGTGGCTACAGGTGCTGGCGGCCGACGATGCGCGGTTGGCGCCGTTCCGCGATTGCCTGAAGGATGGCGAGCCGATCTGCGGCCGCCTGCAACCGGAAAAGCAGGCGCTGCTGTACGGCGAGCGCGTGGACGAGGTGCAATCCACCGCGCTGCTGCCGCTGCCGGGCCTGGGCCTGATCGCGGTGGGCAGCCGCGACCCGAACCGGTTCTATCCCGGCATGGGCACCTTGTTCCTGCGCATGATGGGCGAAGCGCTGGCGGTGGCGTTGCAGCGATGAGCCGGGCCGGGACGCGGAGCCCCGGGCCCGCAACCCGGGATGACCTTGCCGCCGCTGCGGTGCGCCTGCGCTGCGCCGTCGCCGTGATCGGTCACGCGCGGCGTCCCACCGCTGCTGTCGCGACATGGCAGCTGGCACGCCAGCGAAACTCCCTCGCAAGGCGATCGCATTGCGCTGCGAGGACGGCGACCCGACATCCGGCGCACCTCGGTCGCGGCGCATGATCCCGGCCTTCCTCGCCTACCTGCAGGTCGAGCGGCGTATGTCCGCGCATACCCTGGACGCGTACCGGCGCGACCTGGCGGCGCTGGAGGCGTGGGCGGCGGCCAACCTGCTCGGCGAACCCGCCGCGCTCGATGCCGCGCAACTGCGCAACTTCATCGCCGCCGAACACCGTCGCGGGCTGTCGCCCAAGAGCCTGCAGCGGCGCCTGTCGGCGTGCCGCAGTTTCTATGCGTGGCTGCTCAAGCACGGTCACATCGCCACCAGCCCCGCGGCGGCACTGCGCGCGCCGAAGGCGCCGCGCAAGCTGCCACAGGTACTCGACGCCGACGAGGCGGTGCGCCTGGTCGAAGTGCCGACCGATGCGCCGCTGGGCCTGCGCGATCGCGCGCTGCTGGAGCTGTTCTATTCCTCCGGCCTGCGCCTGAGCGAACTGTGCGCGCTGCGTTGGCGCGATCTGGATTTCGTCGCCGGCATGGTCAGCGTGCTGGGCAAGGGCAACAAGCAGCGGCTGGTGCCGGTCGGCTCGCATGCGCGCAACGCGCTGCTGGCGTGGCGCGAGGAGAGCCGAGGCGAGGCTGCTGCGCCGGTGTTCCCGGGCCGTGGCGGGGCGCCGATCGGTGCGCGTGCGGTGCAGATCCGCATCAAGCAACTGGCCGGGCGCCAGGGCCTGTTCAAGCATGTGCATCCGCACATGCTGCGGCACAGTTTCGCCAGCCACATCCTGGAATCCTCCGGCGACCTGCGCGGCGTGCAGGAACTGCTCGGCCATGCCGACATCGCCACCACGCAGATCTACACCCACCTGGATTTCCAGCACCTGGCCAAGGTCTACGACGCGGCGCACCCGCGCGCCAAGCGCAAGTCCTGAGCGCTGCATCGCGACCGCACGGTTGCCATCGCACCCGCGCTTGTTCTGGATCAAGGCGAGTCGGCAAAGGAGGGACGACACTGCCCTCCCACGTTGCGAGGGCTCACCGATGGCCAAACCCTTTCCGCTGGCGCCGCGCCACCCCGAACGGCTGTGCTGGGGCTGCGACCGTTATTGCGCGGCAAACGATCTGGCCTGCGGCAATGGGGCCGGGCGCACCCTGCACCCGATCGAGACCGAGGGCGAAGATTGGCATCTCGCCTGGGGCATCGCTGCCGATCCGGCGCGGCCAGCGCATGCCCGGCTCGGCGATGACCCGCCCGCTCACGGCGACGCTTGAACCGCGCGCCGCCAGCCCCCACACCTGAGTCATTGCTCCGGAGGCCGCATGGATCCCAGTCAGAACCCCAATGTTTTCCACGCCACCACGATCCTGTCGGTGCGCCGCGATGGCCGCGTCGCCGTGGCCGGCGACGGCCAGGTGACCCTGGGCCACACCGTGATGAAGGGCAATGCGCGCAAGGTGCGCCGGCTCGGCCGCGAGGGCCAGGTGCTGGCCGGGTTCGCCGGCGCCGCTGCCGATGCGTTCACCCTGTTCGAGCTGTTCGAGGCCAAGCTGGAGAAGCACGGCCAGTTGACCCGCGCCGCAGTCGAACTGGCCAAGGATTGGCGCACCGAGCGCCGCCTCGGCAAGCTCGAGGCGCTGCTGGCGGTGGCCGACAAGGAGACCTCGCTGATCATCAGCGGCACCGGCGACGTGATCGAACCGGAGGACGGCATCATCGCCATCGGCTCCGGCGGCTCCTACGCCCTGTCGGCCGCACGCGCGCTGCTCGGCCATACCACGCTGGACGCGCGCACCATCGCCGTCGAAGCACTGAACATCGCCGGCGACATCTGCATCTACACCAATCGCAATGTGGTGGTCGAAGAGCTGTGATTCGGGAGTCGGGATTGGGGATTCGCAACAGCGCTCCTTTCCCTGTGCCTGACATTGCATCGATCGTTCCTACTCCGCTTCTACGAATCCCCAATCCCCAATGCCAAATCCCGATACCTCCACCATGACCCCGCGCGAGATCGTGCAGGAGCTGGACCGCCACATCGTCGGCCAGCACGAGGCCAAGCGCGCGGTGGCGATCGCGCTGCGCAACCGCTGGCGGCGCATGCAGTTGCCCGACGCGCTGCGCAACGAAGTGATGCCGAAGAACATCCTGATGATCGGCCCCACCGGCGTCGGCAAGACCGAGATCGCGCGGCGCCTGGCGACGCTGGCCAATGCGCCGTTCGTCAAGGTCGAGGCCACCCGCTTCACCGAGGTCGGCTATGTCGGCAAGGACGTGGAGCAGATCGTGCGCGACCTGGCCGATACCGCGGTCAAGCTGTACCGCGAGCAGGCCAAGACCCGCGTGCGCACGCAGGCCGAGGAGCGCGCCGAGGACCGCATCCTCGATGCGCTGCTGCCGCGGCGCAGCGCCGGCATCGGCTTCGATCCGGAAGCGGCGCGCAACGAACCGTCGGCGCAGGACAGCGACACCCGCAGCAAGTTCCGGCGCATGCTGCGTGCCGGCGAACTGGACGAGCGCGAGATCGAACTGGATGTCGCGGTCAACGTCAGCATGGACATCATGACCCCGCCGGGCATGGAGGAAATGGGCCAGCAGCTGCGGCAGATGTTCTCCAACCTGGGCGGCGGCAAGTCGCAGTCGCGCAAGCTGACCATCAAGGCCGCGCGGCCGCTGCTGATCGAGGAAGAGGCCGGCAAGCTGGTCAACGAGGACGACGTGCGCGCCGCGGCGATCGAGGCCTGCGAACAGCACGGCATCGTGTTCATCGACGAGATCGACAAGGTGGCCAAGCGCAGCGAGGCCGGCGCCACCGGCGGCGACGTCTCGCGCGAAGGCGTGCAGCGCGATCTGCTGCCGCTGGTGGAAGGCTCCAACGTCAGCACCAAGTACGGCACGGTCAAGACCGACCACATCCTGTTCATCGCCTCCGGCGCGTTCCACCTGGCCAAGCCCAGCGACCTGATCCCGGAGCTGCAGGGCCGCTTCCCGATCCGCGTGGAGCTGTCGGCGCTGTCGAAGGACGACTTCATCCGCATCCTCACCGAGCCGAAGGCGGCGCTGACCAAGCAGTACGAGGCGCTGCTGTTGACCGAAGGCGTGAGCCTGCGCTTCACCGACGACGCCATCGCGCGCCTGGCGGAGATCGCGTTCCTGGTCAACGAGCGCCAGGAGAACATCGGCGCGCGACGCCTGCACACCGTGCTCGAGCGCCTGCTCGACACGCTGAGCTACGAAGCCCCCGACCGCGATGGGCAGAGCGTCACGGTGGACGCGGCCTATGTCGACGCGCACCTGGGCGAACTGGTGCAGGATCCGGACCTGAGCCGGTACATCCTGTAGGCCCAGGCACGATCCAGAGCGGCAGGCGCCTTGCTGGCGTCTGCCGTTGTGCCGTCCGACCAAGTCGGCATGGCGTTGCCGCGCTCGTCTTCCACCGCGACGAGGCGGCAGGTCGCGCCTGCGGTGGTTCCCCGTTGGTGACCGCATGTCGCCGCTGCACATGTTCCTGGCCGGCCAGTCCCTTCCCGACGCGCTGATGCGCGCGGGTGCATCGGGAGATGCCTCGCCCTCAAACATCGGCGTGGAGCGCGGCTGATGCCAGCGCATCCGAGTTTCCGACATGCCGACCCGCCGACCCGCGCCGTCCGGCAGGGGGCGAGCCTCCACCCGGCGTGCGGACGCTGTAGGATCGGCGCGGACGACGGACTCAGGCACGGGGAATCGCATGGCAGTGCAGGTGCTGGTGGTGAAGGAATCGGCGCAGGGCGAACGCCGCGTGGCGGCCACGCCGGAGACGGTCAAGAAACTGGTCGCGCTGGGCGCGCAGGTGCGGGTCGAGCCGGAGGCCGGCGTATCGGCCGGGTTCGTCGATGACGCGTATCTGGCCGCCGGCGCCAGCCTGGCCGATGCCGACAGCCCGGCGCAGGCGGATCTCGTGCTGTGCGTGCAGCCGCTGCCGGCGCTGGCGCTGGAGCAGTTGAAGGAGGGCGCCGGCGTGGTCGGCATCCTGCAGCCGCAGGCCGATCCGGCGCGCGCGGCGGCGCTGCAGGCGCGGCAACTGGTCGCCTTTCCGCTGGAGCGGCTGCCGCGCACCACCCGCGCGCAGGCGATGGACGTGCTCAGTTCGCAGGCCGGCATGGCCGGCTACAAGGCCACCCTGATCGCCGCGCAGCTGGCGCCGCGCTTCTTCCCGATGCTGACCACCGCGGCCGGCACCATCCGCCCGTCCAAGGTGCTGATCGTCGGCGCCGGCGTGGCCGGCCTGCAGGCCATCGCCACTGCCAAGCGCCTGGGGGCGCAGGTGGAGGGCTTCGACGTGCGCCCGGAAACCCGCGAGCAGATCGAGTCGCTGGGCGGCAAGTTCCTCGACCTTGGCGTGAGTGCCGCCGGCGAGGGTGGCTACGCGCGGCAACTCACCGACGACGAACGCGCCGAGCAGCAGCGTCGCCTGGCCGAGCACCTGAAGGGCATCGACGTAGTGGTGTGCACCGCCGCGGTGCCGGGGCGGCCGGCGCCGAAGATCCTCAGCGCGGCGATGGTCGCCGGCATGAAGCCGGGCAGCGTGGTGGTCGACCTGGCCGCCGAGACCGGCGGCAACTGCGAACTGACCCGACCGGGCGAGACCATCGAACACGCCGGGGTGACCATCTCCGGTCCGCTGGATCTGGCCAGCATGGGCGCGGTGCATGCCAGCGAGATGTACGCGCGCAACGTCTACAACTTCGTCGCGCTGTTCCTGAAGGACGGCGCGATCGCCTACGACTGGAACGACGAGCTGCTGGCGAAGACGCGCTGGACGGCATGAGCGTGGCCGCGATGGTCGGGCGCCGGCTCGGTCGGCGCTGATCTGCGGGCACGGTCGCCGTGTAGGGGCGGCTTCAGCCGCGACGGGCGCTACCGAAAACACCGCGTCGCGAGTGGAGGGCGACTTCCGTAGGAGCGGCTTCAGCCGCGACAGCCTTCCCGGTAAACCCGGTCGCGGCTGAAGCCGCTCCTACGCGAGGTGCTTTATGCGGCGCTGGAGTCCATGCGCCGCCCACGGCGATGCGACGAGGTGCGGCCATGCGCATCAGGCTTGGACCGGCGCCGCGGTTCGCTTACCTGGAAGCATCCGGCGGCGGCCGCTCGTCCGGGCCGGCATTGGCACGGATCCAGGCGGCGCGTTGCGCCGGCGTCATCGCTTCCCAGCGGTCGCGCAGCGCCTTGCGCTGCTCCGGCGGCAGCGCACGCATGCGGTCGAACAGCACCCGCGCCTCCTCGCGCTGTCGCGGGTTCATGTCCTCGTAGCGGCGGGCACCCTTGCGCGCTTGCTCGCGTTGTTCCGGAGTCATCGACTGCCAGCGCTGCGCATGCTCGAACATGCGCCGGCGTTGCTGCGGGGTGTCGTTCCAGCGCTGGCGCAGCGGCGCGATCAGCAACTCGCGCTGCTGCGGGCTCAGGTGTTCCCAGTCGGGCAGCGGCGGGCCGGTATCGTCGTCGCGATCTGCGGCGAAAGGCGGTGGCGGGGGCGGCGGCCCTGGCGGGGGCGGCGCGGCGAAGGCCGAAACGGCGCTGCCGGTCAGCAGCGCCAGCGCCAGGGAATGTCGGATCAGGCGAGTCATCGGGTTCATTCCATTGCCAGCGAGGTATCGGACCCCAGCCACAGGTACAGGTCGGGATTTTCGTCCAGCATCGCGGTCGCGCTCGCGGCCTGGTCGCTGTCGGTGCTTGCGGTGGCGCCCGTCGGCGTCGGCGCCACCGCGGTCGTGCCGGCGACGACGCTGGCGGTGGTGATCGGCACCGACGGTGCCGGGCGCAGCAGCAGGTGCACGCCCAGCGCCGCACCGAGCAGCGCCGGCACCGCCGCCAGCAGCCAGCCCCGGCGCAGGAAGGGCGCCGGGCGCGTCTGGCTGGCCTGGTGGCGCGCGGCGCGCAGCCGCGCCAGGGTCGGCGCGGGCAGGGCCTGCAAGCCGGCCTGGTGGACGGCACGCAGGCGCGCGTCGAAGTCCGCGGAGCGGATGGGATCGGATGTCATCGGACGTCCTCCAGTTGTTTCTGCAGCGCCTCGCGGGCGCGCGACAGATGGGTTTTCACCGAGCCTTCCGAGCAGCCCATCGCGCGTGCGGTGGTAGCCACGTCCAGTTCTTCCAGCACGCGCAGGGTGAAGGCCTCGCGCTGCCGGGCCGGCAATGCGCGCAGCGCCGTCACCAAGCGCGCATGGGTCTGCCGACGCTCGTGCTGCTCGGACGGATTGGGGCCGTCGTCGGCCCAGTCCGGCGGGCTGTCCGCGTCGCGTTCGCTGGTCGGTGCCCAGAAGCGCAGGCGGAAATTGCGGCGGCGCTGCAGGTCGATGATGCGCCGGCGCAGGATGCTCCAGAACAGCGGCGTCCATTCCTGCGCCGGGCGCTCGCGGTAGGCCAGCAGCTTGATCATCGCGTCCTGCACCGCATCCAGCGCGTCCTCGCGCTGGCGCAGGCCGGCTTCGGCGAAGCGGAACGCGCGCGGCCCGATCTCGGCCAGGAACGCATCCAGCGACGCCGGCAGCGGGCGCTGCGCGGTGTCGGCATCGGTCGACGGCGGTGCGAGGGCGGGCGTGCTCACCAGCACAGCTTAGCTTCCTGGCGGGGGGATGCCGTGGTTAACGCGCCGCGGCGGCCGTGGTTGACCCGCCGGTCGCCGCGGGCCCGGTGGAACGGCACGGCGGCATCGCACAGCGGTTCAGCAGACGGTTATGATGCGGCGGACGGGCGCGGCGCCCGGGAGAACAGTGCGATGAGCGACGGTTTCGTGGCCTTGTACATCTTCATGCTGGCGGCCATCGCCGGGCATGTGATCATCTCGCGGGTGCCGGTGATCCTGCACACCCCGCTGATGTCCGGTTCCAACTTCATCCACGGCATCGTCCTGATCGGCGCGATGGTGGTGCTGGGCCATGCCGACACCACCCTCGAAAAGGCCATCGGCTTCGTCGCGGTGCTGCTCGGCGCCGGCAATGCCGCCGGCGGCTACGTGGTGACCGAGCGCATGCTCGACATGTTCAAGTCCAGCAAGCCGGACGCCGCCAAGACCAAGGCCAAGGATTGAATGCGCGGCAGCGGCGCATCGCCGCGGCGCTGGCCGTGGCCGCCTTGCTCGCGTTGCTCGGCATCGCGCTGGTCGTTCTTTCCTACTTGCTGCCGCTCGGGCAGATGTCCTTTTTCGGAGCACGCCTGCTGATGGAACTGTTGCCGATCCTGATCAAGAGCAGCTACCTGGTCGCCGCCACCCTGTTCCTGCTCGGCCTGCAGCGCATGGCCTCGCCCAGGACCGCGCGCAGCGGCATCCGCTGGGCCGGCTTCGGCATGCTGCTGGCGACCGCCGCCACCTTCCTGCTGCCGGGCCTGCACAACCTGCCGCTGATCGTGCTGGCGATCGCGCTCGGCACCGCCGCGGCATGGATCTCGGCCAAGAAGGTCGCGATCACCGACATGCCGCAGATGGTCGCGCTGTACAACGGCATGGGCGGCGGCTCGGCGGCGGCGATCGGTGCGGTGGAACTGCTGCGCTTCTCGTTCCTGATGCGCCGTGACACCACCCACTGGAGCGAGGCTGCGATCGCCGCGCTGGCCGCGCGCCAGCCCGACGCCACCACGCTGGCGCTGGCGGTGATCGGCTCGGCGATCGGCGCGGTGTCGCTGTCCGGCTCGATCATCGCCTGGGCCAAGCTCGACGGGCGCCTGGACAAGCGCGTCACCTTCCCCGGGCAGCAGGCGTTCAACCTGCTGGTGTGCGTGGCGATGCTGGCCGTTGGCGCGTGGGCCGCGATCAGCCTGAGTCCGCTGGCGATCGTGCTGTTCTTCGTGCTGGCACTGGCCCTGGGCGTGCTGATGACCCTGCCGATCGGCGGCGCCGACATGCCGGTGGTGATCTCGCTGTACAACGCCTTCACCGGCCTGGCGGTGGCGTTCGAGGGTTACGTGCTCGGCAACGAGGCGCTGATCATCGCCGGCATGATGGTCGGCGCGGCCGGCATCCTGCTGACCCGGCTGATGGCCAAGGCGATGAACCGGCCGATCCGCGGCGTGCTGTTCTCCAACTTCGGCGGTGGTGGCCAGGCGCAGGCGATCGCCGGCAGCCAGAAGCCGATCGAGGCCGGCGACGTGGCGGCGATGATGGCCTACGCCGAGCGCGTGGTGATCGTGCCCGGCTACGGCATGGCGGTGGCGCAGGCGCAGCACAAGATCTGGGAACTGGCGCAGCGGCTGATCGAGCGCGGGGTCAAGGTCAAGTTCGCGATCCACCCGGTGGCCGGGCGCATGCCCGGGCACATGAACGTGTTGCTGGCCGAGGCCGGCGTGCCCTACGACCTGATCGCCGACATGGACGACATCAACCCCGAGTTCGCCAGCACCGACGTGTCGCTGGTGATCGGCGCCAACGACGTGGTCAACCCGGTTGCCAAGACCGACCCGGCCAGCCCGATCTACGGCATGCCGATCCTGGACGTGGTCAATTCCAGGAACGTCATCGTCATCAAGCGCGGCAAGGGCACCGGCTTCGCCGGCATCGAGAACGCGTTGTTCTATGCCGACAACACCCGCATGCTCTACGGCGACGGCGCCGAGGCGGCCGGCGCCCTGGTCAGCGAACTGAAGGCGCTGGACGGCGGCGGCCACTGAGCCGTTGCAGGCGGGGCAGGGGTGACGTAAGCCGGAGTCGTAGGAGCGGCTTCAGCCGCGACCGGACCTTACCGGTGATGATCGGGATGCCCTCAGGCCGCGCCACGCCAACGGCGTCCGCCGCGCCCCGGCCTTGGCTCAGCGCGCGCTGAAATACGCCGCGGCCACGCCGATGCCCAGCCACAGCAGATCGCCGGGGCTGTTGGCCAGCAGGGTCAGGGTCCAGGCGTAGTGGGCGCCCATCTTCAGCGACGAGTCCCACACGTTCAGGCCCAGCCCCGCGCCCATCTGCGCGGCGGCGATGCCCCAGTTGGCGGCGACGATCACCAGGACCGTGGCGACCATCGCCACCGCGATGCGCAGCGGCCCGCGCGGCAGGCCGCCCAGGCGCAGCATCCAGGCGATCTCCAGCGCCACCACCACGGCCATCCAGCCGGCCTGGCGACCCAGCGACAGCGCCACCAGCAACCAGGCGATCAATGCGGTGAAACAGCCCATGGCGAGCAGCAGGGGCCACAGCCAGTGCGAGGACCTGGCCGGCGTGGAGGAAGGCGGCATTCGATGTTCCCGGAGAAGGCGTACAGGATACTTCCGGCGCGCGCCCCGCGCACTCGGATAAACTGCACGACTTGCACCGGCGGGGCCTGGCCCCATATCGCCCCCATGTACTCACGCAGCAGCGAACCTGTCCAATTCGAACGCGATTGCGCCGCGGTGATGGTGCCGCAGGGCGACGCGGTGACCCTGCCGGCCGGCAGCTATGGCTATATCACCCAGGCCCTGGGCGGCAGCTACACGGTGTTCGTGGAGGGCAACCTGTTCCGCATCGCCGGCAAGGATGGCGACGCCATCGGCAAGGAGCCGCCGCCGGGGCTGGAACTGCCCGAGGGCGCCGGCGACGAGCAGGTGGAAGCCTTGATCTGGCAGCAGTTGCGCACCTGCTTCGACCCTGAGATCCCGTTCAACATCGTCGATCTGGGGCTGATCTACGACGTGACCATGCACGCGCGCGACGATGGCCAGCGCACCGTCGAGGTCAAGATGACCCTGACCGCGCCCGGCTGCGGCATGGGCGAGATCCTGGTCGACGACGTGCGCAGCAAGCTGGAGATGATCCCGACCATCGCCGAGGCCGACGTCGAGCTGGTGTTCGATCCGCCGTGGGGCCGGCATATGATGTCCGAGGCCGCGCGCCTGGAAACCGGCATGCTCTGACCCGCGCGCGATGCTTCGCGCGTCGCGGTGGGAGGCCGATCGGGCGCCGCCGCTGCTGTCGCCACGACGCTGCGGCCTGGCCATCCCTCGACTACCACAGGAATTCCCGGTGTCCGCTACCGAGCCGTCCACGCAGTTCCGCCTGACCCCGTCCACCGCCGCGCGCAGCGCCGAGGCGCGCGCGCAGATCCTCGCCGCGCCGGGCTTCGGCAACTATTTCACCGACCACATGGTCGCCATCGAATGGAGCCGCGAGCAGGGCTGGCACGACGCCGAAGTGCGCGCCTACGGCCCGCTGGTGCTGGACCCGGCCGCCTCGGTGCTGCACTACGGCCAGGAGATCTTCGAAGGCATCAAGGCCTACCGCCATGCCGACGGCTCGATCTGGACCTTCCGCCCGGAGGCCAACGGGAAGCGCCTGCAGCGCTCGGCGCAGCGCCTGGCGCTGCCGGAGCTGCCGGTGGAGCTGTTCGTGGAATCGCTGCGGCAACTGATCGCGGTCGACGCGGCCTGGGTGCCGTCGGCGCCGGAGACCAGCCTATATTTCCGTCCGTTCATGATCGCCAACGAGGCCTTCCTGGGCGTGCGCGCCGCACAGAAGGCCGGCTACTACGTCATCGCCAGCCCGGCCGGCGCCTATTTCGCCAAGGGCGTGGCGCCGGTGGCGATCTGGCTGTCCACCGACTACGCGCGCGCCGCCAAGGGCGGCACCGGCGCGGCCAAGTGCGGCGGCAACTACGCCGCCTCGCTGCTGCCGCAGCAGCAGGCGCAGGCGCAGGGCTGCTCGCAGGTGCTGTTCCTCGACCCGGTCGAGGGCAAGTACATCGAGGAACTGGGCGGCATGAACGTGTTCCTGGTGATGCGCGACGGCAGCTTGGTCACCCCGGCGCTGTCGGGCAGCATCCTGGAAGGCATCACCCGCGACAGCATCCTGCAACTGGCCCGCGACCGCGGCATGCAGGTGGTGGAGCGGCAGGTCAGCATCGACGAGTGGCGCGACGGCGTGGCCTCGGGCGAGATCGCCGAGGTGTTCGCCTGCGGCACCGCCGCGGTGGTGACCCCGATCGGCCAGCTCAAGGGCAAGGACTTCGCGGTCGGCGACCTCACCGCCCCCGCCGGCCCGGTGACGCTGTCGCTGCGCCAGGAACTGACCGACATCCAGTACGGCCGCGTCGCCGACCGCCACGGCTGGCTGGTGCGTCTGGGCTGAGCCCGCCTGCCTCGTCGGTCACCGGCGTGGCCAAGAGGCGAACCCTGGGGGCCCCATCGCCCTGGCCGCGCACTGTCGTGACCAGGGCCAGGGCCAGGCGCCAGCGGTTCTTGCAGCAGGGCGAGCGGCTCAACGGACGACGGTGTGCCATGCCAGCGGCGCGCCGTTCCCACCGCATGACGCCCAAGCGGGCATTCGCACGCCCGCCATTTCCGATCACGCACCTGGTTTGAACGTTCCAGCCCAGGACCAGCGCGCCGTCATTGCGGTGCGCCGGGCGTTTGCATGGGCGACGGTTCGTCGTCGTCGTCGCCGCAGCGCCGCTGCGATGCCTGTTGCGCCGATGGCAAGCAGCGCCGCATAAACGATGATTCGCGGTGGCGACCGGCGAAAATCCTTCTCGGCGTCGCTGCCGTCAATCAGCGGAATATCATGAGGAAATAATCAATAATAATGTGTCGCGTTTATGTTGAAACTCGTTGCAATTTTGAAATTTAAAGATGCATTAACTCCCCCGGGCACAAAAAAGTGAGATAGCGTCCCGCACCGGCTGGAAGCAGATCCCAGCCTGGAGTCGCGCTGCAGTCGCCGCCGTGTGCTTCTGGTGCTCTGCAGGTGCGGTATCGCTGCTAGGTAGCACTCAACGAAAGGGGAAGTTTCGAATGCTCGCAATACCTCGATCCGGTTCGCATACCCGAGTTCGGCTGGTTGTGCTGGGTGTGTGCACCTTGACCTCGCTGTTGTTGACCACTCCCGCCTTCGCAGGGGACGTGGACCTTTCCGGACTCTCGACCGAGTCCACGCTGCAGCGCTTCATCGTCAAGACACGCGACAGCGCCTCGACGCAGGTCGCGGGAGTTCCTGGCGATGCGGCGTCTTCGCTGCGCAACCTGCTGCAATCGGTCGCGGCGACGCTGCCGTCCCGCGATGGAGGCGACGCCCTGGTCCTGACCGCCCTGCGGCGGCTGGCGATCGGTCCGGAGGTGGTCAGGGCCAATCGGCCGCTCGACCGCACCGAAGCCGAAGCGCTGATGCGCCGATTGGCCGCCAATCCGAACGTCGAGTACGTCGAAGTGGACCGGCGTCTGACCGCGGCCCTGACCCCGAATGATCCGCAGCTTTCCGACCAGTGGGCCTTCGGTACCGGCAGCGAGGGCATCGACGTGCGGCCTGCCTGGGAAAAGGCGACCGGCAAGGGCGTGGTGGTGGCGGTACTCGATACCGGCATCACCAGGCACCCCGACCTCGACGCCAACGTCCTGTCCGCTGGCTACGACTTCGTCAGCGACAGCGACAATGCCGGCGATGGCGACGGCCGCGACAGCGACCCATCAGACCCTGGTGACTGGGCGGATGCGTTCGAGTGCAGTCCCTTCGATTTCTCTGGCCATAGTTCCTCCTGGCATGGGACCCATGTGTCCGGCACCATCGCCGCTTTGACCAACAACAGTACCGGTGTGGCCGGCACTGCGTTCAACGCCAAGATCCTGCCGGTGCGTGTGCTCGGCAAGTGCGGCGGCTACACCTCCGATATCGCCGATGCCATCGTCTGGGCGTCCGGTGGCACCGTCAGCGGCGTGCCGGCCAACCAGAACCCGGCCGAGGTGATCAACATGTCGCTGGGCGGCAGCGGCACCTGCTCGAGCACCTACCAGAACGCCATCAACGCCGCGGTCGGCCGTGGCACCACGGTAGTGGTGGCGGCGGGCAACGGTTCCACCGATGTGTCCCGCTCGGTGCCGGCCAACTGCGCCAACGTGATCGCAGTCGCCGCCACTACGTCCTCGCGGGCGAAGGCGAGCTATTCGAACTATGGCAACGGGATCACCATCTCCGCGCCCGGGTCGAGCATCCTGTCCACGCTCAACGATGGCAGCACCGCCCCAGGCAATCCGATCTACAAGTCGGAGAGCGGGACGTCGATGGCGGCCCCGCACGTGTCAGGCGTGGTGGCGTTGATCCAATCGGTCGCGCCAACGGTATTGAGTCCTGCTGAGGTCAAGAACGTCCTGAGCAAGACCGCCGCGAGCTTCTCTTGCTCGGAAGGATGCGGTGCCGGACTGCTCGACGCCAATGCGGCGGTGGACGCCGCGCTGAACGGCAGCAACTGATCGCGACGCGTCCAACTGGCGGGTGCGGCGGCCCAGCGCGGGCCGCCGCCGACGCTTGATGGCAGTTGCGCACCCTGTACACGTACCGCCAGGCTGCCTTCCCGCGCCATGGGGTCATTTCGCTGGCACGGGTCTTGTCCTTGAGCGGTCGAAAAACAAGCCAAGGAATCCTGCATATGGTCGAGATCTCGAAACGCGGTTCGTTCCACTGTTTCCGGTTGTTCGCATTGGGGATGGTCACCCTGGGTTCGCTGCTGGCGATGCCGGTCCGCGCAGGCGATGTCAACCTGTCGGGCCTGTCCACTGAGCCGAGCGTGCAACGCTTCATCGTCAAGATCCGCGATAGCGCCCCGGCGCAAATCACCAGTGGCCACCGCGGGGCGACGTCAACGCTGCGAAATCTGTTGCAATCGGTCACTGCGACGCTGCCATCCGGCAATCAAGCCAACGCGCTGGCCCTGACCGCCGTGCGACGCCTGGCGATTGGCCCGGAGGTGGTCAGGGCCAGCCGGCCGCTCGACCGCGCCGAAGCCGAGACGCTGATGCGCCGGCTGGCCGCGGATCCAAATGTCGAATATGTCGAGGTCGACCAGCGCATGACCATCGCGCTGACCCCTGACGACACGCGCCTGTCCGACCAGTGGGCCTTCGGCACCGGCACCGCCGGCATCAACATACGCCCGGCCTGGGACAAGGCGAGCGGGCGCGGGGTGGTGGTGGCGGTGCTCGATACCGGGATCACCCCCCCATCCCGACCTCGACGCCAACATCCTGCCCGGCTACGACTTCATCAGCGAGGCGGATCGCGCGCGCGATGGGGACGGTCGCGACAGCAACCCCGCCGACGAAGGCGACTGGACCGCCGCCGACGAGTGCTACAGCGGTTCCCGCGCGCTGGACTCGAGCTGGCATGGCACCCACGTCGCCGGCACCATCGCCGCGGTGACCAACAACGCCACCGGTGTGGCCGGCACCGCGTTCAACGCCAGGATCGTGCCGGTGCGCGTGCTTGGCAAGTGCGGCGGCTACACCTCCGACATTGCCGATGCCATCGTCTGGGCGTCCGGCGGCACCGTCAGCGACGTGCCGGACAACGCCAACCCGGCCGAAGTGATCAACATGTCGCTGGGCGGCAGCGGCAGCTGCTCGACGACCTACCAGGACGCGATCAACAGCGCGGTCGCTCGCGGTACAACCGTGGTGGTGTCGGCCGGCAACAATTCGACCGACGTCTCCAATGTCAGGCCCGGCAGTTGCGACAACGTGATCGCAGTGGCGGCCACCACCTCGTCGCGGGCCAAGGCCGGCTACTCGAACTACGGCGCCGGCATCGACATCTCCGCGCCGGGATCGGGGATCCTGTCCACCCTCAACGATGGCACCACCACCTTGGGCAATCCCAGCTACGCCTATTACTACGGGACTTCGATGGCAGCGCCGCATGTGGCCGGCGTGGTCGCGCTGATGCAATCGGTGGCGCCGACCGCGCTGACCCCGGCGCAGGTGGAAAGCATCATCAAGAACACCGCCGCCAGCTTCTCCTGCCCGGAGGGCTGTGGTGCTGGACTGCTCGACGCCGACGCGGCAGTGCTGGCTGCGGTGCGCGGCGGCAATTGAGCCACCTGGTGCCTGTGCAGCGCCGATCACGGTTGCGCTGTCCAGGCACCTCACCTGCGGGCTGCGCTGTCGCCGCCCGCAGGCCATGTCAGCCGCTTGCGGTCGAGGGCTGGCGCTTTGCGAAAATCGCATGCCAAGGCACGCAGAGTTGTGCGTTTCCGCGCATCGGTGCTGGCGGCATGTCGATCTGGCCACGGCAGTCCCCTTTTGTGATTTGCCGGTCCGAGGGATTTTCCCCGGACAGTCCGTGTCCATCCCGGTGCGGCCGCGTGTCCTGTCGGCCAACACGTCTGTCTGTATCCGATGTCTCTCTTTCTTGTCGATACGTCGTGCGGGAGCCAAAAAATCGCCCTGGATTTGCCAAGTTTGGCGTCTAAATATGCTGCAATGCAGCAAAAACGAGGTATGTATCTCTTTATTACATCGAAACTCGTAGCAGTTCCTCGTTTTGTACAACGGATTTCCGTCACACCCTGCTCCATACGCGCTTGTACTGAGCTAGCGTCGATGAATGGTCGGCAACACGCCATCCGACCGGGCTCGCAACGCACGCCAGGTTCAGGTTTCGACCGGACCGGTGCGGCGCGGAACACCGCCATCAGGCGGCTACTCAACCGAAAGGAAGTCCGAATGTCCGAAATGTCGCATCGTGGGTCGCGCCAGCGTCCGTGGCTGGTCGTGCTGGGCGCCTCCGCTCTCACCTCGCTGCTGTTGGCCACCCCAGCCTTCGCCGGTGACGTGAACCTCTCCGGCCTGTCTTCCGAGCCGACCGTACAGCGCTTCATCGTCAAGACCCGCGATGCCGCGCCGGTCAGCATCTCCAGCGCGTCCGCCGCCGCTGCGGCGCCCTCGGCGGCGCTGCGCGCGACGCTGCAGTCGGCCGCCGCCGCGCTGCCGGCCAAGAACGGCCGTGCGCTCGGCCTGACCAGCCTGCGCCGCCTGGCGGTTGGGCCGGAAGTGGTCAAGGCCAGCCGTCCGCTGGACCGCGCCGAGGCCGAGACGCTGATGCGGCAGATCGCCGCCGATCCGAACGTCGAGTACGTCGAGGTCGACCAGCGCATGACCATCGCGCTGACCCCGAACGATCCGCGCCTGGGCGACCAGTGGGCCTTCGGCACCACCAACGCCGGCATCAACGTGCGCTCGGCCTGGGACAAGGCCACTGGCGACGGCGTGGTCGTGGCGGTGATCGACACCGGCATCACCAGCCACCCCGATCTCAACGCCAACGTCCTGCAAGGCTACGACTTCATTAGCGATGCGGATGCCGCACGCGACGGCGACGGCCGCGACAGCAACCCGGCCGACGAAGGCGACTGGGCCGCCGCCGGCGAGTGCTATTCCGGCTCGCCTGCCTCCAATTCCAGCTGGCACGGCACCCACGTGGCCGGCACCATCGCCGCGGTCACCAACAACGGCACCGGCGTGGCCGGCACCGCGTTCAAGGCCAAGATCCTGCCGGTGCGCGTGCTCGGCAAGTGCGGCGGCTACACCTCCGACATCGCCGATGCGATCACCTGGGCCTCCGGCGGCACCGTCAGCGGCGTACCGGCCAACCAGAACCCGGCCGAAGTGATCAACATGTCGCTGGGCGGCAGCGGCACCTGCTCGACCACCTACCAGAACGCCATCAACGGCGCGGTCGGTCGCGGCACCACGGTGGTGGTGGCGGCGGGCAACAGCTCGACCAACGTGTCCAGCTCGGTGCCGGCCAACTGCAACAACGTGATCGCGGTGGCGGCCACCACCTCGTCGCGGGCCAAGGCCAGCTACTCGAACTACGGCGCGGGCATCGACATCTCCGCACCGGGCTCGAGCATCCTGTCCACGCTCAACGACGGCACCACCACCCCGGGCAACCCGAGCTACGCCTCCTACAACGGCACCTCGATGGCGACCCCGCACGTGGCCGGTGTGGTCGCGCTGATGCAGTCGGTGGCGCCGACCGCGCTGACCCCGGCGCAGGTGGAAAGCACCATCAAGAACACCGCGGCCAGCTTCTCCTGCTCGCAGGGCTGCGGCGCCGGCCTGCTCGACGCCAACGCCGCGGTCACCGCGGCCCAGAGCGGCGGCAGCAGCGGCGGTGGCGGTGGTGGCGGCAGCAGCAACGAGCTGCAGGACGGCGTGGCGGTCACCAACCTCAGTGCCAACACCGGTTCCTCGCTGAACTACACGGTCAAGGTGCCGTCCGGTGCCAGCAGCCTGGTGGTGAACATCTCCGGCGGCAGCGGCGATGCCGACCTGTACGTGCGCTTCGGCAGCGCGCCGACCGATTCGGCCTACGACTGCCGTCCGTACCGCAACGGCAACACCGAGTCCTGCACCTTCAACTCGCCGCAGGCCGGCACCTACTACGTGCGGGTCAAGGCGTACAGCACGTTCTCCGGTCTCAGCCTGAAGGCCGACTACTGAGGCACTCCGTCGCGGCGGCCGCTTGACGGCCGCCGCGCACCTCCCGGTGCCAGATCGCAGTGGTCGGCCAGGATGATGCCGATGCTGCCACTCTCGGTCGCCCCGCGCTTCGGCGCGGGGCTTTTTTATGGGTGAACGGCGCGCGCTGTCGCGTGGCGCGGCATGGCGCTATGCCCTGTGTCGGTCATCGCTGCGGGCGTCGTGTGGACCCGCTCGTGGCACGGCGGCGTGGATCCCGGTGCCCGCCAGTGCCGCGGCGCAGGCGCGGTGGGGCGCGGCGATCGGCAGGATCGCGCTCTACGCCACCCGCGCCGACGCCGCCATCACTCGCACAGATCGCAGGCACGCGCCTGCAGCGCGTCGAGCACCTGCGCGGCCTCCATCTCCAGCAGCAGGCCGCGCTGCCCGGCGTTGAACCACACGCTGCCAGCCCCCAATGCCGATTGCTCGATCAGCACCGGCGCCGGTCGCTGCTGGCCCAGCGGGCTGATGCCGCCGACCTTGTAGCCGGTGCGGCGCTCGGCCTCGGCGGCCTCCATCATCCGCGCCGCCTTGCCGCCCGCGGCGGCGGCCAGTTTCTTCAACTGCACGCGTCGGTCGGACGGGACCACCACGCAGACCGCGCGCGTATCGACCCAGGCCATCAGGCTCTTCAGTACCCGCTCCGGCGGCAGGCCCAGCGCCTGCGCGGCCTGCAGGCCCTTGGCGCCGGCTTCGGCTTCGTAGTCGTAGGGATGCAGCCGGTAGGCGATGCCGGCCGCATCCAGCGCCTTGGTCGCGCGCGTGGCCTTGGACATCGCGGTCGCTCAGGCGGCCTCGAAGCGGTTCGCCGCCACGTTCTTGCGCACCTTCTGCGGGTCCCAGATGCGCCCGTTCATGGCGATGTAGACGCCGGCCGGCAACGACTGCACCGCGCCGACCGCGCAGCCGATGTTGAACTCGGCATCGGAACCGCGGAAGCGCGCCGGGTTCAGCGCGCCGGTCATCACGATGGTCTTGCCCTCGATCGCCTGCAGCACCTTGCCGGTCTGCACCATCGAGTCGGTGCCGTGGGTGATCAGCACATGCCGCGCGGACTGCGCGGCGATGGTGGCGCGGATCAGTTCGCGGTCTTCGTCGGTGATGTGCAGCGAATCCTTGCGGATGATCGGGATCACGGTGAAGCGGAAGGTCACGCCCAGTTCCTTGAGGATCTGGCCGATCTGCGGGTCGCCGATCTGGTAGTCGGACTTGTCGTCGAAGTAGATCTTGTCGATCGTGCCGCCGGTGGTGACGATCAGGAGTTCTTCCATTGCCGTTCCTAGAAGCATGTCGGGACGCGGCCGTGGCCGCGCAGGCCGTCCATGATACCGGGCGCGGCGGGGCGGCCGCTCAGTCGCGCCCGTCCGCGCCGCGGCGACGGGCGAAACGCGCGCGGATGCCCGGCGCGCTGGATAGGCCTACCACCAGCAGCGCCAGCAGCAGTTCGGCCCAGCCGTAGCCGCGCTGCGGCGGGTGGCTCCAGGCGGTCATCACCCCGTGGCTGAACCACAGCAGCGCGCCGACCCCGCTCCAGAACCGCGCCAGCGCCGAGCCGCGCAACACGCCCACGGCGAGCAGCAGCGGCGGCAGCGCGAACACCAGCAGGGCGGCCAGGCGGTGGCGATCGTCGTGGAACCAGGCCGCGAACAGCGCCGCCAGCGCCAGCAGCGTCGTCCCCAGCGCCACCTGCAGGCGCCCGCCGCTCATGGCGCCGCCAGTCGCTGCGCGATCTCGGCCAGGCGCCGGCCGAGCGCACGCGCCAGCTGTGCTTCTTCCTCGCTGGGTTGCGGATCGTCGTCGGCGCCGGCGACGTGGCTGGCGCCGTACGGCGTGCCGCCGCTGCGGGTGCTGCTGAGCAGCGGTTCGGTGTAGGGAATGCCGACGATCAGGCAGCCGTGGTGCAGCAGCGGCAGGTGCATCGACAGCAGGGTGGCTTCCTGGCCGCCGTGCAGCGACGCGGTCGAGGTGAACACCGCCGCCGGCTTGCCGGCCAGCGTGCCGCTGGCCCAGTCGGCGCCGAGCCCGTCGATGAAGTGCTTGACCGGCGCGGCCATGTTGCCGAAGCGGGTCGGGCTGCCCAGTGCCAGGCCCACGCATTCGCGCAGGTCGCTGGCATCCACGTACGGCGCGCCGCTGTCGGGCACCGGCGGTGCGCTGGTCTGGGTGACCGCGGCCACCGGCGGCACGGTGCGCAGGCGCGCGGCCATGCCCGGCACCTCGCCGACGCCGCGCGCGATCTGCCGCGCCAGGCGCGCCACCGAGCCGCCGCGGCTGTAGTACAGGACCAGAATCTCGGCCATGCGGCCCTCTCGTGGATCGGAACGGCCGCCAGTATCGACGATGCCGGCGTCCATGCGCATCGGGTACCCTTGCCCGATGCAGCCGCTGGACACCGTCAATCTCTGGGCCGATCGCCTGCGCGACCGCGCGCGCATGCGCAGCTTCGCCGGTTTCCTATGGCGGCGCTTCATCGACGACCGGTTGTTCCAGGCCGCGGCCTCGCTGGCCTACACCACCATCTTCGCGCTGGTGCCGCTGGCGGTGGTGGTGTTCGGAGTGCTGTCGGCGTTCCCGGTGTTCGACAAGTGGAGCGACCAGCTCAGCGACTACATCTTCTCCAACTTCGTGCCGGCCGCGGCGCGCTCGGTGGAGTCCTACCTGCGGCAGTTCTCGGCCAGCGCCGGGCAACTGACCACCGCCGGCGTGATCGCGCTGGTGGTCTCGCTGCTGATCACCCTCAACAGCGTCGAGCAGACCTTCAACCAGATCTGGCGGGTGGTCTCGGCACGGCCGCAGCTGACCCGCTTCCTGGTGTACTGGACGGTGCTGACCCTCGGTGCGCTGCTGGCCGCGGCGTCGCTGGCGGTGTCGGCGCGGTTCTTCGCGCTGCCGCTGTTCAAGACCAGCGAGGGCCGGCTGCTGGCGCAGGTGGTGCTGAGCGTGGCGCCGGTGCTGATCGAGTTCGTGTGCATCACCCTGGTGTACCGGGTGGTGCCGCACCACACGGTCAAGCTGCGCCACGCGGTGCCGGGCGCGCTGCTGGCGGTGCTGCTGCTGGAACTGGTGAAGTGGGGGTTGAGCCTTTACCTGGGCAGCTTCCAGTCGTACCAGCGCATCTACGGCACGGTCGCGTTCGTGCCGATCTTCCTGCTGTGGATCTACCTGAGCTGGATCGCGATCCTGCTCGGCGCCTCGGTGTCCTCCTCGATCGCCGCCTTCCGCTACCAGCCGGCCTCGATGCGCCTGCCAGCCGGCTACGAGATCTATGGCCTGCTGCGCCTGCTCGGGCGTTTCGCGCAGGCGCGCAAGCAGGGCAGTGGCCTGCAGGAGGACCAGATCCTGCAGCTGGAGCCGATGCTGACCGACTCGCTGATGCAGCAACTGCTGTGCGAACTGGAACGCATCCGCCTGCTCCGCCGTACCGAGCAGGGCGACTGGCTGCTGGCCCGCGACCTGAGCGACCTGCCGGTGGCCGAGCTGTACGAGAATTGCCAGTTGCGCATCCCTGTCGTCGAGACCTATCTGCCGTGCCGCGACGACGCCCTGGGCCAGGCGGCGTGCCGCGCGCTGGACGAACTGCGCCTGCCGTTGCGCGACGTGCTCAAGCGTCGCGTCGGCGACCTCTACACCGAGATCGGAGACCTTGCATGACCGCCATGCGCCTGTTGTTCCCGCTGTTCGCCGCCGCCGCCCTGCTGGCGGGGTGCGACCGCCAGCCCACGCCCAAGCCGGCCGACGGCGCCGCGACCACTGCACCATCCTCCGCGCCGAAGGCGCCGTCCGCCCCTGCCGCGCCGGAGGCGCCCGCCGCACCGGCGGCCGGACCGTCGGTGGTGCAGGAGACCCGCCCCGAGCCGACCCTGAAGATGAAGGCGGTGGACGGCCGCGAGTACGACCTGGCCGCGCACCGGGGGCAGTGGGTGGTGGTGAATTTCTGGGCGACGTGGTGCGCGCCATGCCTGAAGGAGATGCCGGAGCTGTCGGCGCTGCACGTGATGCGCGACAACATCGAGGTGGTGGGCCTGGCCTACGAGGACATCGAGCCGGCGGAGATGCAGGCCTTCCTGAAGCAGCATCCGGTGGCCTACCCGATCGTCATCGTCGACACCTACGCGCCGCCGGCCGATTTCGCCACCCCGCGCGGTCTGCCGATGACCTACCTGATCGCGCCCGACGGCAAGGTCGCCAAGCAGTTCCTGGGGCCGGTCACCGCCCACGACATCGAAACCGCGATCGCCGCCGCCGGCGGTCCGGCGCCGGGGCAGGGCAAGGGGAAGGCGGCGGGGTGAGGGTGTCGGTGGCCTGGGTGGCGCGGCCGCCGCCCGGGATTGGGGATTCGGGATTGGGGATTGGAAGGCGCGCTTCCGTGCGTGCGGAAGCGCCATCAGGGCGCCGTCCGCGGCGCCGTCGAATCGCTGTAGGAGCGGCTTCAGCCGCGACCTGGATAGCTGACCCGTGGTGGCGCTGCGGCTGGGCCCGCATCTCCCTCCCTCCGATGCGCCGGAAGCGAAGGGTCTTCTTTGTGGGAGGGACTTCAGTCCCGACGCCTTTGCGATGAGAGGCTTGGACGGCTTCGCCCGTCGCGGCTGAAGCCGCTCCTACAAGAGCAGGCGCCTGCTTTGCATTCCTGGAGCCGCGATCCAGGGTAGGAGCGGCTTCAGCCGCGACCTGTTCCCACCGAAGCGGCTAACCGCGCGTGCTCAGGAATCTGCTGTCGCACGACGACCGCACGCCGCACGCTTCACCCAATCCCGACGCCCTAATCCCCACTCCCGACGTCATACGACGGAATCGGCTGCAGCAGCCCGAACTTTTCCTTGTGCAGCTTGTGCTTCAGCGGCGGCAGGTCCAGGTCTGGTTCGTGCAGGCGGGTTTCCGGCAACTGGTCGAGCAGGTGCCGGATCAGGGTCAGGCGGCCACGCTTCTGGTCGTTGAAATCGACCAGGGTCCACGGCGCGTAGTCGCGGTGGGTGGCTTCCAGCATCGCCTCGCGCGCGCGGGTGTAGTCGGCGTACTGGCTGCGCGATTTAAGGTCCACCGGCGACAGCTTCCAGCCCTTCAGCGGGTCGTGCAGGCGCTCGGCGAAGCGCTTTTCCTGCTGCGCCTGGTCCACGCACAGCCAGTACTTGAACAGGCGGATGCCGTCGTCCACCAGCAGCCGCTCGAACAGCGGCGTCTGGCGCAGGAAGGCGTGGTATTCGGCATCGCTGCAGTAGCCCATGACCCGCTCCACGCCGGCACGGTTGTACCAGCTGCGGTCCATCAGCACGATCTCGCCGGCGGCCGGCAGGTGCGCGATGTGGCGCTGGAAATACCACTGCGTGGCCTCGCGGTCGGTCGGCTTGGGCAGGGCGACCACGCGGCACTGGCGCGGGTTCAGGTGTTCGGCGATGGCCTGGATCGCGCCGCCCTTGCCGGCGGTGTCGCGGCCTTCGAACAGCACCAGCACGCGCTCGCCGCTGTGCTGCACCGCCTGCGCCATCGCGGTCAGCTCCAGTTGCAGCGGTTGCATCAGGGCCTTGTACTGCTTGCGCTTGAGGTGACTCATTTGCTGCTCCGCTTGCGGGTACCGGTACCTGCCATGCTGCGCGCCACTTCCAGCAGCGCGCCCTGCTGGCGGGTGTCGAGGGCGCGGTAGGCCTGCAGTAGATCGTGTTCGCCGCGGGTGCGTGCCGGGTCCAACTGGCTGGCCAGTTCGCCGAGCAGCGCACCGGCGGGCACGCCGAAGGTGCGTGCCAGGGCGGTGAGCTGGGCGCGTCCGGGCAGCTTCTCGCCGGCCATCCAGGCCTTGACCGTGGCCGCGCCGGCGCGCGGAATGGCCGCGGCGATGTCCGCGGCGCTCATGCCGCTGGCCTTGGCCAGCAGGCGCAACGTGGTGTCCAGGGGCATGCGGGAGTCCAGGTCATTCCTTCAGCCGCGGGCGCAGCGTGGCCAGATTGCAGGGACGGGTGCGGGCATCCAGTTGCGCGGCAATGATCCGCTCCCAGGCGGTGCGGCAGGCCGAGGTGGAGCCGGGCAGGCAGAACAGGAAGGTGCCATTGGCCAGGCCGGCGAAGGCGCGCGACTGCAGCGAGGAGGTGCCGATCTCCTCGACGCTGATCGCACGGAACAGCTCGCCGAATCCGGGCATCTCCTTGTCCAGCAGCGGCAGCAGCGCCTCGGGTGTGGAATCGCGGCCGGTGAAGCCGGTGCCGCCGGTGACCAGGATGCCGTCCACCTGCGGGTCGGCGATCCAGGCCGAGACCGTGGCGCGCATCCGGTAGCGATCGTCCGGCAACAGCGCCCGCGCATGCAGGCGATGACCGACGCCCTGGAGGGCGGCGACCAGATAGTCGCCGGAGCTGTCCTGGTCGAGGGTGCGCGTGTCCGAGACAGTCAGCACGCACAGGTTCAAGGCGATGAAGTCGGCGTCGGCGCTCATGCCGGCAGCCTAGCCGCTCGCCCGGCCGGCGTACAGCCTGGGCGCGCCGGCGCTTCAGCCGCGGATGCGCTGTGCCAGTTCCATCGAGCAGCGGCACGGACAGGATTGCCGACCGCCGAGGGGTGAATGCCTGAACGCGGCATTCGTGGGCGTGGTCCGCGGTGCGGGCGGGAAGCAACGCACACGCACGCTGCAGGCACGTGTCTGTCGACTCAGGCGTGGATGCGGACGGAGGGCACTTCGTCGCCTGGCAGGACCAGGGCACGTGGCCGGAAGCGGCTGACGCGCGCGGCGCGATCGGCGGCCAGCGGCAGGCGCTCGGGTTCGCGCTGCAGTGCGCGACGCTGCGCATCCGCGCTGTGCCACTCGGTGCATTCGAGCAAAGTGCGGCCGTCGTCGGACAGGTACAGATGCGCGGCGATCAACCCACGCAGCGCGTGCGGGCCATCCTGCAGCGCGGCGAAGGCGGCATCGGCGCGGTCCTGCGCCTGCGCCGCATCGCGTGTCGCGATGTGGGTGACCACCACGCAGGACGGCGCACGATGGGGGGCGGACACGCCGCTGCGGATGCGCTGGTAGCGACGCAGCGTCCGTCGCAGCGCCGGCAGGCGTGCACGCAGCAGTCCATGCAGTTCCGGCGCCGCGTCGTAGCAGCAGCGCGCGTACAGCAGGTCGGGGGCATCGCCCAGCGATTCCATCCAGGTCAGGGCCTGCAGGCGGTGGTCGCACAGGCCGCGCACGCAGTCGAACAACGCGGTCCTGTCGGAGACGGCGGCCTCGGCCAGCAGCATGCTGCGCGCGGGTGCGGGAGGAGGGGGCAGGGGAGTGGGGGACGACAGCGACATCGCGGGATCTGCACGGGGAGCGTGCGTGCAGTGTCGGACCTCAAGTTGACTTGAGGTCAAGCAGCGAGGCTGATCCGAGTGGAAGTGGACATGCATACCTTGCGTCTTGCGCTCGCCGCCGGCGCGATGTGTCGTGGCATTGCGCGCGCCAAGCGCCGAAGGATGCGATGTCAGGGGCCATCGGCGGTGCAGCGCATCCGCAAGCGATCGATCAGGCCGAGGCTCCGTCTTGCCAACCGTGGCGGGCCGCGGTGTCGCGCAGCAGCGCGGCGAAGTCCTCGGCGAAGCCCTGCATGTCGAACAGGCCGCTGTCCGCGCGCCGCGCGTGCAGTTGTTCGCGCAACGCCTGCAGCGCCGCGGGATCGCGCCCCAGGCGCACCGCGGTGGCGACGAATGCCGCGTCGTCGGCGGCATTCATCTCGTCCAGGCCGAGATGATGGTTGAGGCTGCCGGCCACGCGCGCGGCGAAGGTGCTGCCGGGGCAGGTCAACACCGGGCAGCCGGCCCACAAGGCATCGGAGGCGGTTGTGTGCGCGTTGTACGGATGCGTGTCCAGGAACAGGTCGGCGTGCCGATAGCGCGCCAGATAGTCCGGATGCGCCAGCTTGGGCATGAAGCGCAGGCGCGTCGCGTCCACGCCGGCCGCCGCAGCGGCCGCACGCAGCCGGTCATCGGCCTGGCCCGGGCCGGACAGCAGCCACAGCACGCTGTCGGGCACCTGCCGCAGCACCTCCAGCATCCGCGCCATGCTGCGCGGGCCGAGCTTGTAGCTGTTGTTGAAGCAGCAGAACACGGTGCCGCGCTCGGGCAGGCCGCAATCGCGACGCGTCGGCGGGGTGCCGACGACGCGGGTGTCGTCGGAGGGCTGAAACGCGCGGGGCAACCGCAGCACCCGCTCGCTGTAGTGCGCGTCCAGTGCCGGCGGCAGCGCGTAGGCGTCGCCGACCACGTAGTCGATCCATGGCGCGCCGGAGGTGCCGGGGTAGGCCAGCCAGTTCAATTGCACCGGTGCCGGGCGCAACGCCAGCACTTCCGGCGTGCCGCCGCCGCCCCAACCGCGCAGATCGAACAGCAGGTCGATGCCGGCGTCGCGGATCTGTTGCGCGGTCTGCCGATACGGCTGCCCGACGACCTCGTGCCACGCGTGTGCGGCCGACTGCAGGCGTGCACGCAGCGCGCTGCGGTCGTCGCCGTTGAGCGCGAACAGGTGCACCTGCAGGTCGGCATGCGCACGCAGGCGCTCGAACAGGGCGACGGTCAGCAGCCCGGTGGGATGCGCGCCGAAGCCGTTGGACAGGAAGCCGATGCGCAACGCGCCATCGCGGCGCACCTGCGCAGCCGGCAGCGGCGCGACGGTGCGCGCCAGCGCCTGGGCGCGGTTGCGCGCGCAGCGCAGTTGTTCGTCCGCGCCCGCGTCCTCGTTGAGGAAGGCGAACGGTTCGATCGCCGGATGCCCTTGCCGCACCGCGCTGCGCACCTGCTGCGACAGCGCGTCCAGCCCGCGCCAGTCGCACAGCTTGCGGCGCCAGTTCAGCAGGTAGGCGGCGATCGACGGTTCCTGCGGCAGCAGGGCGTGCGCATGTGCGTAGGCCTGCGCCGCGGCTTCGGCCTCGCCGCTGTCCTCCAGCGCGTGGCCCAGCCACACCGCGATGCCCGGGTGCTGCGGCGCTTGCTGCAGCGCTTCGCGCAACGCGTGCGCGGCCTCGGCATGGCGGCCCTGGGTCCAGCGCACCCGGCCCAGCCGCGCCAGCGCCTCCGGATGACCGGGACGCAACTGCATCGCGCGCACGGCGGCCTGTTCGCCGGCCGTCACCGCGCCAGCGCCGAGTTCGGCGTCGGCGAGCATCACCCAGGCCAGGAAATCCTGCGGATCGCGCCGCACCGCGGCCTGCAGTTGCAGGCGTTCGTCGGCGCTGCCGTTCATGCCGCCGTGGCGGCCGCGACCGATCGCGGACGGCGCATGCTCACCGCACCAGCGCCTTGACGTAGTGCTGCGCGCTCAGCTCCTGCTGCCAGCCGCAGGCGCGGTACAAGGCCTGCGCGGCGAGATTGTCCTGCGCCGTCTCCAGCACGATACGCGCCGCCCCATCGTCTGCGGCGTGGCGTTCGGCGGCATGCAGCAGCGCCTGCGCCACGCCGTGGCGGCGGTGCACGGGTGCCACGTACAGATCGTTGAGGATCCACAGCCGTGCCGCCCGCACCGAGGAGAAGGACGGATACAACTGCACGAAGCCGGCGGCCTGCGCATCGCGTTCGGCCAGCAGCACGACCGACTCGGCCCTGGCCAGGCGCGCGGCGAGGAAGGCGTGCGCAGTCGCCGCATCCGGCGCCTGCCCGTAGAACTGGCGGTAGGCATCGAACAGCGCCGCCAGCGCCGGCAGGTCGTGCGCATCGGCCTGGCGTACGCGCACGCTCATGGGCTGTCGCTCAGGCGCGCCAGTTCGTCGACCTGGTGCTCGTGGCTCAGGCGCCCGATCAGCGCATCCAGGTCGCCCTCGATCACGTTCGGCAGGTCGTACAGGGTCAGGCCCTCGACGCGGTGGTCGGTGATGCGGCCCTGCGGGAAGTTGTAGGTGCGGATGCGCTGGCTGCGATCGCCGCTGCCGACCTGCAGCTTGCGGTCCTGCGCCTCGGCCGCGGCCTGCTTGCTGCGCTCGGCCTCCAGCAGCTGCGCCTTGAGCCGCTTCAGCGCCTTGTCGCGGTTGGCGTGCTGGCTGCGCTCGGTCTGGCACTCCACCACCACGCCGCTGGGCACGTGGGTGATGCGGATCGCCGACTCGGTCTTGTTGACGTGCTGGCCGCCGGCGCCGGAGGAGCGGAAGGTGTCGATCTTCAGGTCGGCCGGGTTGATCGCGATCTCCTCCACGTCGTCGGCCTCCGGGATGATCGCCACCGTCGCCGCCGAGGTGTGGATGCGGCCCTGCGACTCGGTCGCCGGCACGCGCTGCACGCGGTGCGTGCCGGATTCGAACTTCAGCTTGGAGTAGGCGCCGCGGCCGACGATGCGCGCCACGACTTCCTTGTAGCCGCCGTGCTCGCCGGGGCTGTCCGATTCCACTTCCACCTTCCAGCCCTGGCGCTCGGCATAGCGCGCGTACATGCGGAACAGGTCGCCGGCGAAGATCGCCGCCTCGTCGCCGCCGGTGCCGGCACGCACTTCCAGGAACAGGTTGCCGTCGTCGCGCGGATCGCGCGGCACCAGCAGCAGCGCCAGTTCCGCGTCCAGCTCGGCCAGGCGCGCCTGCGCGGCGGTGATTTCCTCCTCGGCCAGCTCGCGCAGTTCCGGATCGGCGCGCATCGCCTCGGCCGAGGCCAGGTCGGCCTTGGCCGCGGCCTCGGCGGCCAGCGCGGCGGCGACCGGCTCCAGTTGTGCGAACTCGCGCGAGTAATCGCGGAAGCGCGTGTTGTCGCTCACCACCTCGGGGTCGGACAGCAGGCGTTCGAGTTCTTCGCGACGCTCGGCCAGCGCCTCCAGCTTACGGCGCAGGGTCGGTGTCATCGGTCTTCAGGATCGGGTGGAAATAGCCCGGCTTCTCCGGGAACAGGCGCTCGGCGGCGCGCGCCAGCTCGGCGTCGCCGCGCAGCGCCGCCTCGCGCAGCGCCGCGGTGGGCGGATGCAGCAGGCGGTTGGTCAGGGTGTTGGCGAGGAACTCCAGTACCTCGTCGGCCGGCTTGCCGTGCGCCAGTTGCTGCCGCGCCTTGGCCAGCACGTCGTCGCGGGTGCTATCGCCGTGCGCGCGCAGGCGCTTGAGCGGCGCCTGGCGGGTGCTGGCCTGCAGCGCCTCCATGTAGCGCACCACCTGCAGGTCGATGATCGCCTCGGCCGCCTCGGCGGCCTCGCGGCGGCCGCGGCGGTTGTCCTCGACCGCGCGCTCCAGGTCGTCGACGGTGTACAGGTAGGCGTCGGCCAGGTCGGCCACGCCGGCCTCGATGTCGCGCGGCACCGCCAGGTCGAACAGCAGCATCGGCTTGTGCTTGCGCGCGCGCAGCGCCTGTTCGACCTGCGCCCGCGTCACCACCGGCTCGCGCGCGGCGGTGGCCGAGAACACCACGTCGGCTTCGTGCAGGTGGCGCTCCAGCTCGCTCAGCGGCAGCGCCACGCCGCCGTGGCGGCTGGCCAGCTCCTGTGCGTGGGCGAGGGTGCGGTTGGCGATCAGCAGGCGCCGCACGCGGCCCTCGCTGAGATGCTTGGCGGCCAGCTCGATGGTCTCGCCGGCGCCGACCAGCAGCACGGTCGATTCGCTGAGCCGGGCGAAGGAGCTTTGCGCCAAGCGCACCGCGGTGGAGGCGACCGAGACCGGATTGGCGCCGACCCGGGTGTCGGTGCGCGCGCGCTTGGCCACCGAAAAGGTCTGCTGGAACAGCCGGTCCAGGCGGCTGCCCATCGCCCCGTGCTCGCGCGCCAACGACCAGGCGTCCTTCACCTGGCCGAGGATCTGCGGCTCGCCCAGCACCATCGAGTCCAGCCCGGTAGCGACCCGGAACAGGTGCCGCACCGCGTCCGCGTCCTGGTGCTGGTACAGATAGCCGTGCAGGCCGGCGGCATGCGAATCCAGCCAATCGGCCAGGTGCTGCGCATCGCCGGCGATGGCGTACAGCTCGGTGCGGTTGCAGGTGGACAGCAATGCCGCCTCGGCGACGTCGGGCAGCGCGCGCAGCGATTGCAGCGCGCGCGGCAATGCGTCGCCGGCGAATGCCACCCGTTCGCGCAGGTCGACCGGCGCGGTCTGGTGGTTCAATCCGAGCACCCACAACGTCATCTGTTCAGTTGCTTGCGATAAGCTGCTGGCCATTCAGGGCCCCATTTTACGGCCCGGCCGCTTCCGATGCCCGCACTGATTCGCATCCGTACCTTTCTGCTGCTGTCCGCAATCGCCGCCGTGGCCGCACCGGCCGCGGCCAAGGCGCCGAGTCCCGCCCAGGACGTGATGACCCCGGTGCTGGCCGGCGAGTTCGCCCTGCAGGCCGGGCAGCTGGCCGACGCCTCGCGCTGGTACCTGCAGGCCGCCAACGACAGCCCCGGCGACGCCGGCCTGGCCGAACGCGCCACCCGCATCGCCATGCTCGCCAACGACAGCGCCGCTGCCACCCAGGCCCTGGCGCTGTGGCGGCAGCGCGCGCCCGAGTCGCTGGCCATGCGCAGCGCCGAGGCCTCGCTGGCCCTGCGCAGCGGCAACCTGCGCCAGGCGCGCAGCCTGCTGGTGGCCCTGCTGCGCGACAAGGACCCGCGCGGCTGGCGTTTCGCGCTGATCGCCCTGGTCAGCGGCAACCGCGATCCGGAGGTGGCGGCCAAGGCCCTGGATCAGTTGCTCGACGCCAATGCCATCCCCGACCAGCTCGAGGCCTGGCAGGAGTTCGGGCGCCTGGCGCTGCGCCTGGACCAGCCCAGGCTGGCCGAGCGCATCGTCGACCAACTGGTCAAGCGCTTCCCGCAGGAGCCGCGGGTGGCGCTGCTGCATGCCACGCAGTTGCAGCAGGCGGGCAAGACCGAGCAGGCGCGTGCGCTGCTGCAGGGCGTGGAGCCCAAGGTGGAGGGCGACCCGGAACTGCGCACCGCGCTGGCCTATGCCTACGATGCCATCGGCGACACCGCTGCCGCAGCGCGGGTGCTGGCGCTGGGGCCGCAGACCACCCAGAACTACGGCCTGCGCGCTTCGATGCTGGCCAAGCTGCAGGACAACGCCGCCCTGACCGCGCTGTATGACGAGCTGCGCAAGGGCGCCGACCGGCCCGATCCGGAGCGGCGCCTGCTGCTCGGCAAGATTGCCGAGTTCCTCAAGCGCAACCAGGAGGCGGTGGACTGGTACCGCGGCGTGCCGGGCGGCCCGCTGCGCAGCGAGGCGCGGCTGCGCGCCGCCGGCGCGTTGTACGCGCTCGGCCAGAAGGACGCGGCCTTTGCCGAGGCGCGTGCGCTGCAGGATGACGCCGAGGCCGACGATGCCGCGCGCCGCGACGCCTACGTGCTGGAGGCGGAACTGCGCCAGCGCAGCGGCGACGACGCCGGCGAGCTGCAGGTGTTCGAGCGTGGCCTGGCCGCGTACCCGGACGACAACGCGCTGCTGTACGCGCGCGGGCTGTCCTGGGAACGTCGCGACCGCATCGACCGCGCCGAGGCCGACCTGCGCAAGATCCTGGTCACCGAGCCGGAGAACGTGGCGGCGCTGAACGCGCTCGGCTACACCCTGGCCGACCGCACCAAGCGCTATCGCGAAGCGTTGCAGCTGATCGACCGTGCACGCACCGCCGATCCCGACAATGCCGCGATCATCGACAGCTATGGCTGGGTGCTGTACCGGCTCGGCAAGACCCAGGAAGCGCTGGTGCAACTGCGCCGCGCCTGGAGCCTGGTGAAGGATCCGGAGATCGCTGCGCACATCGGCCAGGTGCTGTGGGAGCAGGGCAAGCACGACGAGGCCAACAAGTACTTCGACGAGGCGCGCAAGCTCGATCCGGACAATCGCGCGCTGCGCCGCGCCCTGGAACAGGTGGCACCGTGAGGGCTGGTCTGCGCACCGCCTGGGCGCTGGTCGCCGGGCTGTCGCTGGCCGGTTGCAGCGCGGTGCCGACCCGCGCGCCGGCGCCGGTCGCCGTCGCTGCGCCCGATGCCGCCGCGCAACAGGCCGAGGCGGCGCGCGCGCAGTGGCTGCAGGGGCATCCGGACTGGTCGTTCCAGGGCCGGGTGGCGATCACCAAGGGGCGCAACGGCGGCAGCGGCCGCATCGACTGGACCCAGCGTCAGCGGCAGTACGAAGTGCAGCTCAGTGCGCCGGTGACCCGGCAGAGCTGGCGCCTGATCGGCGACAGCCACTCCGAGGCCGGGCGCCTGGAAGGGCTGGAAGGCGGGCCGCGCGACGGCGAGAACGCCGAGCAACTGCTGCTGGAGGCGACCGGCTGGGAGATCCCGGTCAACCTGCTGCCGGACTGGGTGCGCGGGCTGGTGGCGACCGACGCGCAGGCGCCGGAGCGGGTCGACTACGACGTGCAGGGCCGGCCGCACACGCTGCAGCAGATGGGCTGGGAGATCGAATTCCAGGACTGGTACCCGCCCAGCGACGGCCGTCCGGCGCTGCCGCGGCGCATCGAGGCGCGCAACGGCGATGCCAAGGTGCGCCTGCTGGTCGACGCCTGGACCGTGCCCGCGCCATGAGTGGAGCCGAGGACGGGGGCTGGTCGTCCTGGCCGGCCCCGGCGAAGCTGAACCTGTTCCTGCAGATCACCGGCCGCCGGCCGGACGGCTACCACCAGCTGCAGACCGTGTTCCGCCTGCTGGACTGGGGCGACACGGTGCATCTGCGGCCGCGCGCGGACGGCGTGGTGGCGCGGATCGGGCCCTCCGTCGCCGGCGTCGCCGAGGCCGACGACTTGCTGGTGCGTGCTGCGCGGTTATTGAAAAAAGCGGCGAACGTCGCGCAAGGTGTCGATATCCGCGTCGAAAAGCGCATTCCAGCAGGCGGCGGCTTCGGTGGCGGTTCGTCCGATGCGGCGACCGCGCTGGTGGCGCTGAACGCGCTGTGGCGCGCCGGGCTGGACGAGGATGCCCTGGCCGAACTCGGCCTGTCCCTGGGCGCGGACGTGCCGGTGTTCGTGCGTGGACGCGACGCCTGGGCCGAGGGCGTGGGCGAGCAACTGACCCCGATCGCCCTGCCGCCCGCCTGGTACGTGCTGGCCGATCCGGGCGTGCACGTACCCACCGCGGCGCTGTTCCAGTCCCCGGATTTGACGCGGGATGCTGCGCCCGCGAAAATAGCGGACTTCGTTTCAGGTTTCCTGCTCGGTAACGCGTTCGAGCCGGTCCTGCTTCGCCGCGAACCGGCCGTCCAGGCCACGTTCCGGGCGCTTGCGCAGATCGGCACGCCACGCCTGACCGGGTCGGGAAGCGGTTGTTTCGTCGAGTTCGCCGATCGCGCTGCCGCCGTGCGCGCGCTGGCGGACTTGCCGGACGGGATGCGCGCCTGGGTGGCAGGCGGCGTCCCGCGTTCGCCGCTGCTCGACGCGCTGGAGGCTTGACACAGGTTTACGCAGGGGCGTCGCCAAGAGGCCCAAGGCACCAGGTTTTGATCCTGGCATTCGTAGGTTCGAATCCTACCGCCCCTGCCATTTAGGTATGCAGATCCCTCTGCAAAAAGCCCGCACCTCCATGTGCGGGGATTCAATGGGAAAGGCATCGCTTCTCCTCGCGTTCCGATTCACCCTCTTTCCGTCGCCACACGCTCTTCGCAGCCACCCGAGAGACCCCTCATGCAAGACCAACGCAACCTGCTGGTGTTCTCCGGCAACGCCAACAAGCCCCTGGCCAAAAGCATCTGCCGCGAGTTGGGCGTGCGCCCGGGCAAGGCGATGGTCTCCAGCTTCTCCGATGGCGAAGTGCAGGTGGAGATCGAGGAGAACGTGCGTCGGCAGGAAGTGTTCGTGATCCAGCCGACCTGCGCGCCCAGCGCAGAGAACCTGATGGAGTTGCTGGTGATCATCGACGCGCTCAAGCGCGCCAGCGCCGCCAGCGTCACCGCGGTGGTGCCGTACTTCGGCTATTCGCGGCAGGACCGGCGCATGCGCTCCTCGCGCGTGCCGATCACCGCCAAGGTCGCGGCGAAGATGTTCAGCGCGGTCAACGCCGACCGCGTGCTGACCGTGGACCTGCACGCCGACCAGATCCAGGGCTTCTTCGATATCCCGGTCGACAACGTCTACGCCTCGCCGCTGCTGCTGGCCGACATCTGGCGCGCCTACGGCACCGACAACCTGATCGTGGTGTCGCCGGACGTGGGCGGCGTGGTGCGCGCCCGTGCGGTGGCCAAGCGCCTGGACGATGCGGACCTGGCGATCATCGACAAGCGCCGCCCGCGCGCCAACGTGTCCACGGTGATGAACATCATCGGCGACGTCGAGGGCAAGACCTGCGTGCTGGTCGACGACATCGTCGACACCGCCGGCACCCTGTGCGCCGCCGCGGCCGCGCTGAAGGAGCGCGGCGCCCTGAAGGTCGCCGCGTACTGCACGCATGCCGTGCTGTCCGGCCCGGCGGTGAGCAACATCACCAATTCGCAGCTGGACGAACTGGTGGTCACCGACACCATCCCGCTGTCGGAGGCCGCCCGCGCTTGCGGCAAGATCCGCCAGCTCAGCGTCGCCGAACTGCTGGCCGAAACCATCCGCCGCATCGCCTTCGGCGAGTCGGTGAGCTCGTTGTACGTGGATTGATCAAGAGCCGGGATTGGGGATTCGAAATTCGGGATTCGCAACAGCGCCGCTTCGGCCAATCCCCAATCCCGAATCTCCAATCCCGGCTTTCCAACGACTCTTCTGGTCGCGGAAGAGTCCTTCAAACCGCCGCGAGGCGGTTCATTCAACCAAGGTAGTAAACGCAAATGGCAACCACGCATGAAATCAAGGTGCAGCGCCGCGAAGTCGAGGGCAAGGGTGCGAGCCGCCGCCTCCGTCGCGACGGCCTGATCCCGGCGATCGTCTACGGTGGCGATCTGAAGCCGGTCAACATCCAGCTCGACCACAACGAAGTCTGGCTGGCCAGCCAGAACGACTGGTTCTATTCGTCCATCCTCAGCCTGAGTCTGAACGGCGACGTGCAGAAGGTGCTGCTGCGCGATATGCAGCGTCACCCGTTCAAGCAGCTGATCATGCACATCGACTTCCAGCGCGTGAACGACAACGAAGCCCTGCACGCCTCGGTGCCGCTGCACTTCATCAACGAGGACGTGTCCCCGGCCGGCAAGTCGGCCGAAGTGGTCGTCACCCACGAGCTGAACGAAATCCAGGTCGTGTGCCTGCCGAAGGACCTGCCGGAGTTCGTCGAAGTCGACCTGGCCGCGCTGTCGGTCGGCGACGTGATCCACCTGTCCGACCTGAAGCTGCCGGCCGGCGTCGAGCTGCCGGAACTGAAGCTGGGCAAGGAGCACGACGTGGCGGTGGTCATCGCCAAGCACGGCCGTGTCGAGGAAGAGCCGGAAGCCACCGACGCGGCGGCCGCCGCCGAGCCGGCCAAGAAGGACGGCAAGTAATCGCCTGCGCGGCGTCCGGGCCATCGGTCCGGACGCTGCGGCGATGCATTGCGCATGACTGGTCTGCGTCTGATCGTCGGCCTGGGCAACCCCGGCGCCGAACACGCGAACACCCGGCACAACGCCGGGTTTCGTTTTGTCGACGCGTTGGCCGAGCGGGCCGGCGCGCGCTGGAGCGTGGACGCCAAGCTGTTCGGCGAGACCGCCAGGGTCGAGGTCGCGGGGCAGTCGGTGTGGCTGCTGAAGCCGGCCACCTTCATGAACCTCAGCGGCAAGTCGGTGACGGCGGCCTTGCGCTTCTGGAAGATCGAACCGGCGCAGGCGCTGCTGGCGCACGACGAACTGGATCTGGCGCCGGGCACGGCGCGGCTCAAGTTCGACGGCGGCCACGGCGGCCAGAACGGACTGCGCGATACCATCCGCCTGCTCGGGCACGCGGGCTTCCACCGCCTGCGCATCGGCATCGGCCATCCCGGCCACAAGGACAAGGTGGTGCCGTGGGTGCTGGGGCGCGCCGGCAAGGACGACCAGTTGCTCATCGATCGCGCCATCGACGACGCCATCGACGTGCTGCCGCTGGCCGTGCAGGGCGACTTCAACGAGGCGATGAAGCGGTTGCATACGAGCAGGGATTCGTGATTGGGGATTGGGGATTCGTGGCCGCGCGGCTGGCGAATCCCCAATCCCGAATCCCAAATCCCGGATTACATACATGGGCATCAAATGCGGCATCGTCGGCCTGCCCAACGTCGGCAAGTCGACCCTGTTCAATGCGCTGACCAAGGCGGGCATCGCCGCGGCCAACTTTCCGTTCTGCACCATCGAGCCGAACGTGGGCGTGGTGCCGGTGCCGGATCCGCGCCTGAACGCGCTGGCGGCGATCATCAATCCGCAGAAGGTCGTGCCGACCGCGGTCGAGTTCGTCGACATCGCCGGCCTAGTCGCCGGTGCGGCCAGTGGTGAGGGCCTGGGCAACAAGTTCCTGGCGCACATCCGCGAGGTGGATGCGATCACCCACGTGGTCCGCTGCTTCGAGCATGGCGACATCATCCACGTGAACAACAAGGTCGACCCGGTCTCCGACATCGAGACCATCGACACAGAGCTGGCCTTGGCGGACCTGGACAGCGTGGAGAAGGCGCTCAATCGCGCCGAGCGTTCGGCCAAGGGTGGCGACAAGGACGCGGTGGCGCGCAAGCCGGTGCTGGCCAAGCTGCAGGCCGCGCTGGCCGAGGGCAAGGCCGGGCGCAACGCCGGGCTGGACGAGGAGGAGAAGGCGCTGGTGCGCGATCTGTTCCTGCTCACCCTCAAGCCGGTGATGTACATCGCCAACGTGCTGGAAGACGGTTTCGAGAACAATCCGCACCTGGACGCGGTGCGCGCGCACGCCGCGGCCGAGGGCGCCGAGGTGGTACCGGTGTCGGCGGCGATCGAGGAAGAACTGTCGCAGCTGGACGACGCCGACCGCGACGCGTTCCTGGCCGACCTGTGCCTGAGCGAGCCGGGCCTGAACCGGGTGATCCGCGCTGGCTACACCCTGCTGGGGCTGCAGACCTATTTCACCGCTGGGGTGAAGGAAGTGCGTGCCTGGACGGTCAAGGCCGGATCGACCGCGCCGCAGGCCGCGGCGGTGATCCACACCGACTTCGAGAAGGGCTTCATCCGCGCCGAAACCATCGCCTACGACGACTTCATCAAGTACAAGGGCGAGGCCGGTGCCAAGGAAGCCGGACGCCTGCGCCTGGAGGGCAAGGAGTACCGCGTGCAGGAAGGCGATATCCTGCATTTCCGCTTCAACGTCTGATGCGTGCGCGTGTCCTGGCCGGGTGCGCGCGAGCCACGACGATTTCCTGCGACATCGCGTCAAAATACTGTTGACAAGGCGAGGATGTCAGGGAAGAATAGCGGGCTGTTTCACCCCTCTCTGATTTCGGCTTCGCAGCCGGGTTCGAGTGGGTAAGTTGGAGGGATACCCAAGCGGCCAACGGGGGCAGACTGTAAATCTGCTGGCTTACGCCTTCGGTGGTTCGAATCCACCTCCCTCCACCAGTTATTTTGTTGTGGCAGTGCGGCATCCCGTAGCGGGAGTAGTTCAACGGTAGAACCTCAGCCTTCCAAGCTGATGGTGCGGGTTCGATTCCCGTCTCCCGCTCCATTGAACGCGCTTGTGTCACAATAGAACAACGCTCACGTAGCTCAGTCGGTAGAGCACCTCCTTGGTAAGGAGGAGGTCGAAGGTTCGATTCCTTTCGTGAGCACCATATTCAGTCGTCAAATCTTTCTACGATCACCGAGAAGAAGCAGCCATGGCCAAGGGTAAGTTCGAGCGCACCAAGCCGCACGTCAACGTCGGCACCATCGGTCACGTCGACCACGGCAAGACCACGCTGACCGCGGCGCTGACCAAGATCGGCGCAGAGCGCTTCGGCGGCGAGTTCAAGGCGTACGACGCGATCGATGCGGCGCCGGAAGAGAAGGCGCGCGGCATCACGATCTCGACCGCCCACGTGGAATACGAATCCCCGACGCGCCACTACGCGCACGTGGATTGCCCGGGTCACGCGGACTACGTCAAGAACATGATCACCGGTGCGGCGCAGATGGACGGCGCGATCCTGGTGTGCTCGGCCGCTGACGGCCCGATGCCGCAGACCCGCGAGCACATCCTGCTGTCGCGCCAGGTCGGCGTGCCGCACATCGTGGTGTTCCTGAACAAGGCCGACATGGTCGACGACGCCGAGCTGCTCGAGCTGGTCGAGATGGAAGTGCGCGAGCTGCTGAGCAAGTACGACTTCCCGGGCGACGACACCCCGATCATCCACGGTTCGGCCCGTCTGGCGCTGGAAGGCGACCAGAGCGAGATCGGCGTGCCGGCGATCCTGAAGCTGGTGGACGCGCTGGACTCGTTCATCCCGGAGCCGCAGCGCGATGTGGACAAGCCGTTCCTGATGCCGGTGGAAGACGTGTTCTCGATCTCCGGCCGCGGCACCGTGGTGACCGGCCGTATCGAGCGCGGCATCATCAAGGTGGGCGACGAAATCGAAATCGTCGGCATCCGTGCCACGCAGAAGACCACCGTGACCGGCGTGGAAATGTTCCGCAAGCTGCTGGACCAGGGCCAGGCGGGCGACAACGCGGGCCTGCTGCTGCGCGGCACCAAGCGTGACGACGTGGAGCGCGGCCAGGTGCTGTGCAAGCCGGGTTCGATCAAGCCGCACACCGAGTTCGAAGCCGAGGTGTACGTACTGTCGAAGGACGAGGGCGGCCGTCACACCCCGTTCTTCAAGGGCTACCGTCCGCAGTTCTACTTCCGCACCACCGACATCACCGGTGCGGTGCAGCTGCCGGAAGGCGTGGAAATGGTGATGCCGGGCGACAACGTCAAGATGGTGGTGACGCTGATCAACCCGGTGGCGATGGACGAAGGCCTGCGCTTCGCGATCCGCGAAGGCGGCCGTACCGTCGGCGCCGGCGTGGTGGCCAAGATCATCAAGTAATGCCCTCTGGCGGCTGCGGCCGCCAGGCTCGACGGCAGGACGGCGGCCTCGGTCGCCGGAATCCGACGAGGTGCAGGCGGCTCCGGTCGCCGGGTTCAGCGAAGGGCGGGCCGGAACCTTCGGTCCGCCTTCGCCGTCTCAGGGAAGTGCAGTCGTTCTTACTACACGCCAGTAGCTCAATTGGCAGAGCAGCGGTCTCCAAAACCGCAGGTTGGGGGTTCGAGTCCCTCCTGGCGTGCCAATCTGCCGCTCCCTATCCAGTGACCTCGGTCGCATAGCAGCAAGAGTCGGATGAACAGCAAGATCGAGCATTCCAAAGGCCCCGCCGCATCTTCCGGCGGCGATATCGTCAAGTACGTCATCGCTGCGCTGCTGGTGGTTGCCGGCCTGTTTGTCTGGTTCTGGTTCGGCGAGCCGAGTCGCGCGACGCAGCTGGGTAGCTGGTCCGGGCCGCTGCGTGCGCTGGCGGTGGTGATCGGCCTGGTGGCCGGTGCCGCGGTGTTCCTGCTGACGGCCAAGGGTCGCGAAGGCCGCGAGTTCCTGTCCGAGTCCCGTTTCGAACTGCGCAAGGTGGTGTGGCCGACCCGTCAGGAAGCCATTCGCACCACCTGGGTGGTGATCGTGGTGGTGATCATTCTGAGTCTGCTGCTGGGTGGGTTCGATTTCCTGATCCAGAAGCTGATGCAGTGGTTCGTGAGCCGTTGAGGAGAGTGCAGCAGTGAAGCGTTGGTATGTCGTTCACGCCTATTCAGGCTTCGAGAAGTCCGTGGCGCAAGCGCTGCGCGACCGTATTGCGCGTGACGAGATGCAGGAGCGCTTCGGCGACGTGCTGGTCCCCACCGAGGAAGTGATCGAGATGCGCTCCGGCCAGAAGCGCCGTTCCGAGCGCAAGTTCTTCCCGGGCTACGTGCTGGTCCAGATCGAGACCCACGACGAAGGCGGCATTCCGCGCATCGACAACGAAAGCTGGCACCTGGTCAAGGAAACGCCGAAGGTGATGGGCTTCATCGGCGGCACCGCCGATCGTCCGCTGCCGATCCGCGACGAAGAGGCCGATGCGATCCTGCAGCGCGTTCAGGATGGCGTGGAGAAGCCGCGTCCGAAGGTGCTGTTCGAGCCAGGCCAGATGGTCCGCGTCACCGACGGTCCGTTCAACGACTTCAACGGCGTGGTCGAGGAAGTCAATTACGAGAAGAGCCGCCTGCGCGTGGCGGTGCTGATCTTCGGCCGCTCTACCCCGGTGGAGCTGGAATTCGGCCAAGTCGAGAAGGCCTGAGCCCGCGCCGGCGCGGCTGCGCCGGGCGCCAAAATCTCTGCTATACTGCGCGGCTCCCTGTCCAGGCAAGCCGCCGGGCAGAACGGAAGCCGCCGCGAGGCGGCTTTCTGCGCACTTCAAAAACGTGATGGCGGGACACGTGATTTTCCCGTCGCGATGGGGAGCCTGCGGTTTAGGCGCTAGCACCCGGAGACACTAAAATGGCAAAGAAAGTCGTCGGTTACATCAAGCTGCAGGTGAAGGCCGGTCAGGCCAACCCCTCGCCGCCGGTCGGTCCTGCGCTGGGTCAGCGCGGTCTGAACATCATGGAATTCTGCAAGGCGTTCAACGCCGCCACGCAGAAGCTGGAGCCGGGCCTGCCGACTCCGGTCATCATCACGGCCTACTCGGACCGTACCTTCACCTTCGTCACCAAGAGCACCCCGGCCAGCGTGCTGCTGAAGAAGGCCGCGGGCGTCAGCTCCGGCTCCAAGCGCCCGAACACCGAGAAGGTGGGCAAGGTGACCCGCAAGCAGCTCGAAGAGATCGCCAAGGCGAAGGAAGCCGACCTGACGGCGGCGGAGCTGGAAGCGGCGGTACGCACGATTGCGGGTTCCGCCCGCAGCATGGGCCTGACGGTGGAGGGTTAAGCAATGGCACAGACCAAGCGACAGAAAGCGATCCGTGCTGCCGTGCAGCCGGGCAAGGCGTATTCGATCGACGAAGCGCTGAAGATCGTCAAGACCACCAGCAAGGCCAAGTTCGTCGAAGCCGTCGACGTGGCCGTACGCCTGGGCGTGGACGCCAAGAAGTCCGACCAGCAGGTGCGCGGTTCCACCGTGCTGCCGGCCGGTACCGGCAAGAGCGTGCGCGTGGCCGTGTTCGCCCCCGCCGGCGCCAAGGCTGACGAGGCGCTGGCCGCCGGTGCCGACGCCGTCGGCATGGACGACCTGGCCGAGAAGATGCAGGGCGGCGACCTGAACTACGACGTGGTCATCGCCACCCCGGACGCGATGCGCGTCGTCGGCAAGCTGGGCACCCTGCTGGGCCCGCGCGGCCTGATGCCGAACCCCAAGGTCGGCACCGTGTCCGCCAACCCGGCCGAAGCGGTGAAGAACGCCAAGTCGGGTCAGGTGCGCTACCGCACCGACAAGGCCGGCATCATCCACTGCACCATCGGCAAGGCCAGCTTCGAAGACGAAGCGTTGAAGAACAACCTGCAGGCGCTGCTGCTGGACCTGGTCAAGGCCAAGCCGGCGACCTCGAAGGGCACCTACCTGCAGAAGATCTCGGTGAGCTCGACCATGGGTCCGGGCGTCACCATCGACCAGGCGTCGCTGTCCCTGAAGTAATCGCAATACGGCGCCGCCCGTCAGGCGGCGCCGGTTTCACCCTTTTGAAGGCGTCGCCCGGGGCAACCCGATGCGAAGCCGTCAAAGACCGCAGGCGCGGTCTGCGCATACCGACGACGGGCAAGGAAGCTCGACACGGCAAGGAGTCGCCGTCGGTACAGCGGGATCGCTTAATCAGCCCCTCGGGGCCAGCCGGCGTAGATGGTGCCGCCTTTCTGGAGTTTTTCTGGTGCAGGCCAGCCCGGTGTTCCGGGCGCGCTCACTCCAGGTCTGGAACGGCCACCAACTGGGATGCCATGCGGCATCCCCGGCATCCAGGATGGAGGCCGCCCAGGACCGCAAGCGGCAGGAGCCGCGAGCGGAGTAAGTTTGAAGCAGGGATTCGGGATTCGGGATTGGGGATTGGCAAGAGCGGCGGTATCGCTCCTGACGCATCCCAGGTCGCGCATTTCAACTCCCGGCTTTAACGGAGGAGTGCAATGGCTCTCAATCTGTCCCAGAAGCAAGAAGTCGTCGCCGAACTGGCCGACGTCGCCGCGAAGGCCCACTCCTTGGTTGCTGCCGAGTACGCCGGCATCACGGTCTCCCAGATGACCGCGATGCGCAAGAAGGCGCGCGAAACCGGTGTGTACTTGCGTGTTGTCAAGAACACCCTGGCCGCGCGTGCCGTTGCCGGTACCGAATACGAGTGCGTCCAGGACGCGCTGGTCGGTCCGCTGCTGTATGCGTTCTCGACGGAAGAACCCGGCGCTGCCGGTCGTCTGATCAAGGAATTCGCCAAGGGTAACGACAAGCTGCAGGCCAAGGTCGTGTCGCTGGGTGGCCAGCTGTATCCGGCCGCTCATCTCGAGGTGTTGGCGTCGCTGCCGACCCGCGAGCAGGCGCTGGCCATGCTGGCACGCGTGCTGGCCGAGCCGGCGAGCATGTTCGCCCGTGCGGTCAAGGCCGTGGGCGACAAGCAGGGTGGCGGCGACGCCGCGCCTGCCGACGCCGAAGCGGAAGCCCCGGCCGAAACGGCTTAAGTTCGCGACACCTGAAACGGTTCACTAGAACCTCATCCAGAAAAAATTCCAAAGGTAATCACAATGTCCCTGTCTAACGAGCAGATCGTCGACGCAATCGCCGAAAAGACCCTCATGGAAGTGATGGAGCTGGTCAAGGCCATCGAAGACAAGTTCGGCGTCTCCGCCGCCGCTCCGGTCGCCGCTGCCGGCCCGGCCGTGGCCGCTGCCCCGGTCGAAGAGCAGACCGAGTTCAACGTCATCCTGGTCGACGCCGGCGCCAAGAAGGTCGACGTCATCAAGGCCGTCCGCGCCATCACCGGCCTGGGCCTGAAGGAAGCCAAGGACCTCACCGAGGCCGGCGGCGTCCTGAAGGAAGCCGTGTCGAAGGAAGACGCCGACAAGTTCAAGAAGGACCTGGAAGCCGCTGGCGCGAAGGTCGAAGTCAAGTAAGCAGTCCCTTGCATCGCCAGCCGTTCAAGGCGATGCACTGAAGGCTGGGGGCGAAAGCCCCCGGCCTTTGGCCGTTGTTGTAACGCCGGGATTGGATATTCGGCATTGGAGATTCGAGAGGCGGTCGCTGACCCATCCCGAATCCCCTCATCCCCAATCTCGGCTTCACCGAGTTGGTAGTTGGAAGTAGCGGGAGAAGGCGTGCTGGTGCCGGCAATACCAGCGACTTCCAACTGACAATTTATGTTCACTCAGGGCCGCGGACGCGTGGCCCGCATCAGCCAAGGTGATACCTCATGACGTCTTATTCGTTCACCGAAAAGAAGCGTATCCGCAAGGACTTCGGCAAGCAGCGCTCGATCCTCGAAGTGCCGTTCCTGCTCGCCATCCAGGTGGATTCCTACCGCGAGTTCCTGCAGGAGAACACCGACCCGAACAAGCGTTCGGACCACGGCCTGCACGCGGCCCTGAAATCGGTGTTCCCGATCTCCAGCTACAGCGGCAACGCGGCGCTGGAGTACGTCGGCTACAAGCTCGGCGAACCGGTGTTCGACGAGCGTGAATGCCGCCAGCGCGGCATGAGCTACGGCGCGCCGCTGCGCGTGACCGTGCGCCTGGTGATCTACGACCGCGAGTCCTCGACCAAGGCGATCAAGTACGTCAAGGAGCAGGAGGTCTACCTCGGCGAAATCCCGCTGATGACCGACAACGGCACCTTCATCGTCAACGGCACCGAGCGCGTCATCGTCTCGCAGCTGCACCGCTCGCCGGGCGTGTTCTTCGACCACGACCGCGGCAAGACCCACAGCTCGGGCAAGCTGCTGTACAGCGCCCGCATCATCCCGTACCGCGGCTCCTGGCTGGACTTCGAGTTCGACCCGAAGGACGCGCTGTTCACCCGTATCGACCGCCGCCGCAAGCTGCCGGTGTCGATCCTGCTGCGCGCGCTCGGCTACTCGAACGAGGAGATGCTCTCGGAGTTCTTCGAGATCAACACCTTCCACATCGACCCGAAGGAAGGCGTGCAGCTGGAGCTGGTGCCCGAGCGCCTGCGCGGCGAGACCCTGAACTTCGACCTGGCCGACGGCGACAAGGTCATCGTCGAAGCCGGCAAGCGCATCACCGCGCGCCACGTCAAGCAGCTCGAGGCCTCCGGCATCGCCGCGCTGGCCGTGCCCGACGAGTACCTGGTCGGCCGCATCCTGTCGCACGACGTGGTCGATGCCTCGACCGGCGAACTGCTGGCCAGCGCCAACGACGAGATCAGCGAAGATCAGCTGACCGCGTTCCGCAAGGCCGGTGTCGACGCCGTGGGCACGCTGTGGGTCAACGACCTGGATCGCGGTCCGTACCTGTCCAACACCCTGCGCATCGATCCGACCAAGACCCAGCTCGAGGCGCTGGTCGAGATCTACCGCATGATGCGTCCGGGCGAGCCGCCGACCAAGGATGCCGCGCAGAACCTGTTCCACAACCTGTTCTTCACCTTCGAGCGCTACGACCTGTCCACGGTCGGCCGCATGAAGTTCAACCGCCGCGTCGGCCGCAAGGAAGTCACCGGCGAGTCGGTGCTGTACGACAAGAAGTACTTCGGCGAGCGCAACGACGAGGAGTCCAAGCGCCTGGTCGCCGAGCATGGCGACAGCTCCGACATCCTGGACGTGATCAAGGTCCTGACCGAGATCCGCAACGGCCGTGGCGTGGTCGACGACATCGACCACCTGGGCAACCGTCGCGTGCGCTCGGTCGGCGAAATGGCCGAGAACGTGTTCCGCGTGGGCCTGGTCCGCGTCGAGCGCGCGGTCAAGGAGCGCCTGTCGATGGCCGAGTCCGAAGGCCTGACCCCGCAGGAACTGATCAACGCCAAGCCGGTGGCCGCCGCGATCAAGGAGTTCTTCGGCTCCTCGCAGCTGTCGCAGTTCATGGACCAGAACAACCCGCTGTCGGAAGTGACGCACAAGCGTCGCGTCTCCGCGCTGGGCCCGGGCGGTCTGACCCGCGAGCGCGCCGGCTTCGAAGTGCGCGACGTGCATCCGACCCACTACGGCCGCGTCTGCACCATCGAAACGCCGGAAGGCCCGAACATCGGCCTGATCAACTCGCTGGCGGTGTACGCCCGCACCAACCAGTACGGCTTCCTCGAGACGCCGTACCGTAAGGTCGTGGACGGCCAGATCACCGACGAAGTCGAGTACCTGTCGGCGATCGAAGAGAACGAATACGTCATCGCCCAGGCCAACGCGCTGCACGACGCCAAGAGCCGCCTGACCGAGCAGTTCGTGCCGTGCCGCTACCAGGGCGAGTCGCTGCTGAAGCCGCCGGCGGAAGTGCACTTCATGGACGTGTCGCCGATGCAGACCGTGTCGATCGCGGCCGCGCTGGTGCCGTTCCTTGAGCACGACGACGCCAACCGCGCACTGATGGGCGCGAACATGCAGCGCCAGGCCGTGCCGACGCTGCGTGCGCAGAAGCCGCTGGTCGGTACCGGCATCGAGCGCGCCGTGGCGCGCGACTCGGGCGTGACCGTGAACGCACGTCGTGGCGGCGTGATCGAGCAGATCGACGCCGGCCGCATCGTGGTCAAGGTCAACGAGGCCGAGATCGGCGGCGGTACCGACGCCGGCGTCGACATCTACAACCTGATCAAGTACACCCGCTCCAACCAGAACACCTGCATCAACCAGCGTCCGCTGGTCAACGTGGGCGACGTGATCGCGCGCGGCGACGTGCTGGCCGACGGCCCCTCGACCGACATCGGCGAGCTGGCCCTGGGCCAGAACATGCTGATCGCGTTCATGCCGTGGAACGGCTACAACTTCGAAGACTCCATCCTGCTCTCCGAGCGCGTGGTGGAAGAGGATCGCTACACCACGATCCACATCGAAGAGCTGACCTGCGTGGCGCGCGACACCAAGCTGGGGCCGGAGGAAATCTCCGCCGACATCCCCAACGTGTCCGAGCAGGCGCTGAACCGTCTGGACGAGAGCGGCGTGGTGTACATCGGTGCGGAAGTGCGCGCCGGCGACATCATGGTCGGCAAGGTCACGCCGAAGGGCGAGAGCCAGCTGACCCCGGAAGAGAAGCTGCTGCGTGCGATCTTCGGCGAGAAGGCTTCGGACGTGAAGGACAGCTCGCTGCGCGTGCCGCCGGGCATGGACGGCACCGTCATCGACGTGCAGGTGTTCACCCGCGACGGCATCGAGAAGGACAAGCGCGCCCGCCAGATCGAGGAAAACGAGATCAAGCGGGTCAAGAAGGACTTCGACGACCAGTTCCGCATCCTGGAAAGCGCGATCTATGCGCGTCTGCGTGGCCAGCTGATCGGCAAGGTCGCCAACGGCGGTCCGAACCTGAAGAAGGGCGACACCATCAGCGACGCCTACCTGGACGGCCTGAAGAAGTCCGACTGGTTCGCGCTGCGCATGAAGGACGAGGACGCCTCCGAGGCGATCGAGCGTGCGCAGAAGCAGATCCAGGCGCACGAGAAGGAGTTCGAGCGTCGCTTCGCCGACAAGCGCGGCAAGATCACCGCCGGCGACGACCTCGCCCCGGGCGTGCTGAAGATGGTCAAGGTGTTCCTGGCGGTGAAGCGCCGCATCCAGCCCGGCGACAAGATGGCCGGTCGCCACGGCAACAAGGGTGTCGTGTCGATGATCCAGCCGATCGAGGACATGCCGTACATGGCCAACGGCGAGACCGTGGACATCGTGCTGAACCCGCTGGGCGTGCCGTCGCGTATGAACATCGGTCAGGTGCTGGAAGTGCACCTGGGCTGGGCCGCCAAGGGCCTGGGTCGCAAGATCCAGAACATGCTTGAGGCCCAGGCCAAGGTTGCCGACCTGCGCAAGTTCCTGGCGCAGATCTACAACCACGACCAGAAGCTGGGCGAGGATCGCGTGGATCTGGACCAGTTCAGCGACGCGGAGCTGCTGGCGTTGTCGAAGAACCTGACCGACGGCGTGCCGATGGCCACCCCGGTGTTCGACGGTGCGACCGAGGCCGAGATCAAGCACATGCTCGAGCTCGCCGACCTGCCGATCAGCGGCCAGACCCAGCTGTACGACGGCCGCACCGGCGAGGCGTTCGATCGCCACACCACGGTGGGCTACATGCACATGCTGAAGCTGAACCACCTGGTCGACGACAAGATGCACGCGCGCTCCACCGGCCCGTACTCGCTGGTCACCCAGCAGCCGCTGGGCGGCAAGGCGCAGTTCGGCGGCCAGCGATTCGGCGAAATGGAAGTCTGGGCGCTGGAAGCCTACGGCGCGGCCTACACCCTGCAGGAAATGCTGACGGTGAAGTCCGACGACGTGCAGGGCCGCAACCAGATGTACAAGAACATCGTCGACGGCGAGCACGAGATGGTCGCCGGCATGCCGGAGTCCTTCAACGTGCTGGTGAAGGAAATCCGCTCGCTGGCGATCAACATGGAACTGGAAGACTGAGGGCAGGGAATGAGGAGTCGGGACTAGGAAACCGCCCGGGCGTTTGCCCACAGGCCGCCGGCGTTTCCTGTCCCGCCTCTCCGCTTCCAACGATTCCCTATTCGCTATTCCCGATTCCCGGAGAAATCAAATGAAAGACCTGCTCAACCTCTTCAACCAGCAGCGCCAGACGCTGGACTTCGACGCGATCAAGATCGCGCTGGCCTCGCCGGACCTGATCCGTTCGTGGTCCTTCGGCGAAGTGAAGAAGCCGGAAACCATCAACTACCGGACCTTCAAGCCCGAGCGCGACGGCCTGTTCTGCGCCGCCATCTTCGGCCCGATCAAGGACTACGAGTGCCTGTGCGGCAAGTACAAGCGCATGAAGCACCGCGGCGTGGTCTGCGAGAAGTGCGGCACCGAAGTGACTCTGGCCAAGGTGCGTCGCGAGCGCATGGGCCACATCGATCTGGCCTCGCCGGTCGCGCACATCTGGTTCCTGAAGTCGCTGCCCTCGCGCATCGGCCTGATGCTGGACATGACCCTGCGCGACATCGAGCGCGTGCTGTACTTCGAAGCCTACGTGGTGACCGAGCCGGGCCTGACCGCCCTGGAGCGCCGCCAGCTGCTGACCGAAGAGCAGTACCTGACCGCGCGCCAGGAGCACGGCGACGACTTCGACGCCGCCATGGGCGCCGAGGCCGTGTACGAACTGCTGCGCACCATCGACCTGCAGTCGGAAATGACCCGCCTGCGCGAAGAGATCGCCAGCACCGGTTCGGAAACCAAGCTCAAGCGTCTGACCAAGCGCATCAAGCTGATCGAGGCCTTCATCGAGTCCGGCAACCGTCCGGAGTGGATGGTGATGACCGTGCTGCCGGTGCTGCCGCCGGATCTGCGTCCGCTGGTGCCGCTGGACGGCGGCCGCTTCGCGACCTCCGATCTGAACGACCTGTACCGCCGCGTCATCAACCGCAACAACCGCCTGCGCCGCCTGCTCGAGCTGAACGCGCCGGATATCATCGTGCGCAACGAAAAGCGCATGCTGCAGGAATCGGTCGATGCGCTGCTGGACAACGGCCGTCGCGGCCGTGCCATCACCGGCACCAACAAGCGCCCGCTGAAGTCGCTGGCCGACATGATCAAGGGCAAGCAGGGCCGGTTCCGCCAGAACCTGCTCGGCAAGCGCGTGGACTACTCCGGCCGTTCGGTGATCGTGGTCGGCCCGACCCTGCGTCTGCACGAGTGCGGCCTGCCGAAGAAGATGGCGCTGGAGCTGTTCAAGCCGTTCGTGTTCGCCAAGCTGCAGCGTCGAGGCCTGGCCACCACCATCAAGGCCGCCAAGAAGCTGGTCGAGCGCGAAGAAGCCGAAGTCTGGGACATCCTGGAAGAGGTGATCCGCGAGCACCCGGTGCTGCTGAACCGTGCGCCGACCCTGCACCGTCTGGGCATCCAGGCGTTCGAGCCGGTGCTGATCGAAGGCAAGGCGATCCAGCTGCACCCGCTGGTCTGCACCGCGTTCAACGCCGACTTCGACGGTGACCAGATGGCCGTGCACGTGCCGCTGTCGCTGGAAGCGCAGCTGGAAGCGCGCGCGCTGATGATGTCCACCAACAACATCCTGTCGCCGGCCAACGGCGAGCCGATCATCGTGCCGTCGCAGGACGTGGTGCTGGGTCTGTACTACATGACCCGCGCGCTGGAGAACAAGAAGGGCGAGGGCATGGTCTTCGCCAACATCGCCGAAGTGAAGCGCGCCTACGACAACCGTGCGGTCGAACTGCACGCCAAGGTCAAGGTCCGCATCACCGAGACGGTGATCGACGAGGACGGCAACCGCACCAAGAAGGCCTCGATCGTGGACACCACGATCGGGCGTGCGCTGCTGGCCGAGATCCTGCCGGAAGGCCTGCCGTTCGCGCTGGCCAACACCGAGCTGACCAAGAAGAACATCAGCCGCCTGATCAACTCCAGCTACCGCCAGCTGGGTCTGAAGGACAGTGTCGTGTTCGCCGACAAGCTTATGTACACCGGCTTCGCCTACGCGACCCGTGCCGGCGTGTCGATCGGCATCGACGACATGCTGATCCCGTCGGAGAAGAAGGGCATCCTCGGCGAAGCCGAGCAGGAAGTGCTCGAAATCCAGGAGCAGTACCAGTCCGGTCTGGTCACCGCCGGCGAGCGCTACAACAAGGTCGTGGACATCTGGTCGCGCACCAACGAGCGCATCGCCAAGGCGATGATGGACACCATCGGCACCGAGAAGGTGGTCAACGCCAAGGGCGAGACCATCGACCAGAAGTCGATGAACTCGCTGTACATCATGGCCGACTCCGGCGCGCGTGGTTCGCAGGCGCAGATCCGTCAGCTGGCCGGCATGCGCGGCCTGATGGCCCGCCCGGACGGCTCGATCATCGAGACGCCGATCAAGGCGAACTTCCGCGAAGGCCTGAACGTGCAGGAGTACTTCAACTCCACCCACGGTGCCCGTAAGGGTCTGGCCGATACCGCGCTGAAGACCGCCAACTCCGGTTACCTGACCCGCCGCCTGGTCGACGTGGCGCAGGACGTGGTGATCACCGAGCCCGATTGCGGCACCACCGACGGCCTGACCATGACCCCGATCGTGGAAGGCGGCGACGTGGTCGAGCCGCTGCGCGACCGCGTGCTCGGCCGCGTGGTGGCCGAGGACGTGTTCCTGCCGGGCAACGACGAGGATCCGATCGTCACCCGCAACACCCTGCTCGACGAGCAGTGGGTGGCCAAGCTGGAAGAGGCCGGCGTGCAGTCGGTCAAGGTCCGCTCGACCATCACCTGCGAATCGGCGTTCGGCGTGTGCGCGCGCTGCTACGGCCGCGACCTGGCCCGTGGCCACCTGGTCAACATCGGCGAAGCGGTCGGCGTCATCGCCGCGCAGTCGATCGGCGAGCCGGGTACCCAGCTGACCATGCGTACCTTCCACATCGGCGGCGCGGCCTCGCGTGCGGCGGCGGTGGACAACATCACGGTCAAGACCACCGGTTCGATCAAGTTCAACAACCTCAAGTCGGTCGAGCACGCCAACGGCTCGCTGGTGGCGGTGTCGCGTTCGGGCGAACTGTCGGTGCTCGACGGCCACGGCCGCGAGCGCGAGCGCTACAAGCTGCCGTACGGCGCCACCATCACCGCCAAGGACGGTGATGCGGTCAAGGCCGGCCAGTCGGTGGCGAACTGGGATCCGCACAACCACCCGATCGTGTCGGAAGTGGCCGGTTTCATCCGCTTCATCGACTTCATCGACGGCGTCACCGTCATCGAGAAGACCGACGAACTGACCGGCCTGGCCTCGCGCGAGATCACCGATCCGAAGCGTCGCGGCACCCAGGCCAAGGACCTGCGCCCGATCGTGCGCATCGTCGACGCCAAGGGCAATGACCTGACCATCCCGGGCACCGATCTGCCGGCGCAGTACCTGCTGCCGCCGCGCTCGATCGTCAACCTGCAGGACGGCGCGCCGGTCGGCGTGGGCGACGTGGTCGCCAAGATCCCGCAGGAAGCGTCCAAGACCCGCGACATCACCGGTGGTCTGCCGCGCGTGGCAGACCTGTTCGAAGCGCGCAAGCCGAAGGATCCGGCGATCCTGGCCGAGCGTTCGGGCATCATCAGCTTCGGCAAGGACACCAAGGGCAAGCAGCGCCTGATCATCAAGGACACCGACGGGTCGGAGCACGAAGAGCTGATCCCGAAGTACCGCCAGATCATCGTGTTCGAAGGCGAGCACGTGGCCAAGGGCGAAACCGTGGTGGACGGCGAGCCGAGCCCGCAGGACATCCTGCGTCTGCTGGGCGTCGAGCCGCTGGCCGCGTACCTGGTCAAGGAAATCCAGGACGTGTACCGCCTGCAGGGCGTGAAGATCAACGACAAGCACATCGAGGTCATCACCCGGCAGATGCTGCGCAAGGTCGAGATCACCGACCAGGGCAACAGCAAGTTCCTCAACGGCGAGCAGGCCGAGCGCCAGCGCGTCATCGAGGAGAACGCCCGCCTGGTGACCCGCAACGAGCTGCCGGCCAAGTACGAGCCGGTGCTGCTGGGCATCACCAAGGCGTCGCTGGCGACCGAGTCGTTCATCTCGGCCGCGTCGTTCCAGGAGACCACCCGCGTCCTCACCGAGGCGGCGGTCCGCGGCACCAGCGACACGCTGCGCGGCTTGAAGGAAAACGTGATCGTGGGTCGCCTGATTCCGGCCGGTACCGGCCTGGCGTACCACAACACGCGCCGCCGCAACGCCAGCGGCCTGACCGAGTCGGAGATGCAGACCCTGTCCGGCGGCAGCGCCGAGCCGGCGGTCGAGACCTCCGCCCCGGCGGCTGCCGGCAGCGAAGAGTAAGCAACACGCCGGACCGGTCCCGCCCGCGGGGCCGGTCTACCACGCGAAAGGGGGCGCAGCGGAAGCGCCCCGTATTCCGGCCCCGGATGGGCCAGCAAGTAAAAATTCCGTTGTGTTGACGGCGCTTTGACTTGCCCGCTATACTTTCCTGTCTCGGCAGGCCGTCCTTCGGCCTGCCTTCGTTTTCACGCATCCAGGCCCGACGGCCTCAATCAGAAGAATCCACTGATGGCGACGATCAACCAGCTGGTCCGCAAGCCGCGGCAGGCGACCACCTACAAGAGCGCCTCTCCGGCGCTGGACAAGTGCCCGCAGCGCCGTGGCGTCTGCACGCGCGTGTACACCACCACCCCGAAGAAGCCGAACTCGGCCCTGCGCAAGGTCGCCAAGGTGCGCCTGACCAACCAGGAAGAGGTCATCAGCTACATCGGCGGCGAAGGCCACAACCTGCAGGAGCACTCTGTGGTCCTGATCCGCGGCGGCCGCGTCAAGGATCTGCCGGGCGTGCGCTACCACACCGTGCGCGGTTCGCTCGACGCCGCCGGCGTTGCCAAGCGTCGCCAGGGTCGTTCCAAGTACGGCGCCAAGCGCCCGAAGAGCTAAGGGAAAGTACACATGTCTCGTAAAGGTAATACGCCGCAGCGCGCCGTTCTCCCGGATCCCAAGCACGGGAGCGAAACCATCGCCCGCTTCATCAACATGGTGATGCTGAGCGGCAAGAAGTCCGTCGCCGAAAAGATCGTGTACGGCGCGATGGACGTGATCGGCGAGAAGAACCCCAACGCCATCGAGCTGGTGCAGAAGGCGCTGGACAACGTCGCTCCGGCGGTCGAAGTCAAGTCCCGCCGCGTCGGCGGTGCCACCTACCAGGTGCCGGTCGAGGTGCGTTCCTCCCGTCGCATGGCGCTGGCGATGCGCTGGCTGATCGACTCGGCGCGCAAGCGTGGCGAGAACTCGATGCCGCGCAAGCTCGCGGCCGAGCTGGTCGATGCTTCGGAAAACCGTGGCGGCGCCATCAAGAAGCGCGAAGAGACTCACCGCATGGCGGAAGCGAACAAGGCGTTCGCGCACTACCGCTGGTGACCTTCCGGGCCTTGGAAACGGGGCCCGCTGGCACCATCTGAGTGCCGCTAGCCGCGCCGTTGCGCGTGGCACAAATCCGAAGGCCGCCGCAAGGCGGCGTTCGGCCATCCGAAATCCAAGAAATTTGAGAGGCTCCCTGTGGCCCGTACCACTCCCATCGAGCGTTACCGCAACTTCGGCATCATGGCTCACATCGATGCCGGCAAGACCACCACCTCCGAACGCATCCTGTTCTACACCGGCGTCAGCCACAAGATCGGCGAGGTGCATGACGGTGCCGCGACGATGGACTGGATGGAGCAGGAGCAGGAGCGTGGCATCACGATCACCTCCGCGGCCACCACCGCGTTCTGGACCGGCATGGACAAGTCCATGCCGCAGCACCGCTTCAACATCATCGACACCCCCGGGCACGTGGACTTCACCATCGAAGTCGAGCGCTCGCTGCGCGTGCTCGACGGCGCGGTGTTCGTGCTGTGCGCGGTCGGCGGCGTGCAGCCGCAGTCCGAGACCGTGTGGCGTCAGGCCAACAAGTACGCGGTGCCGCGTCTGGCGTTCGTCAACAAGATGGACCGCACCGGCGCCAACTTCGACAAGGTCGTCGAGCAGCTGAAGGCCCGCCTGGGTGCCTACCCGGTGCCGATGCAGGTGCCGATCGGCGCCGAAGACGGCTTCGAGGGCGTGGTCGACCTGGTCAAGATGAAGGCGATCCACTGGGATACCGCCTCGCAGGGCACCGTGTTCGAATACCGTGACATCCCCGCGCACCTGGTCGACAAGGCCACCGAGGCGCGCGCGTTCATGGTCGAGGCCGCGGCCGAAGCCAACGAAGACCTGATGGACAAGTACCTCAACGAGGGCGACCTGTCCGAGGCCGAGATCCTGGGCGGTCTGCGCGAGCGCACCCTGAAGGTGGAAGTGGTGCCGGTGTACTGCGGTACCGCTTTCAAGAACAAGGGCGTGCAGGCCATGCTCGACGGCGTGATCCAGCTGCTGCCGTCGCCCAGCGACCGTCCGCCGGTCAAGGGCATCGACGAGGACGAGAAGGAAGACAGCCGTCCGGCCACCGACAACGCCCCGTTCTCGGCGCTGGCGTTCAAGATCATGACCGACCCGTTCGTCGGCTCGCTGACCTTCTTCCGCGTCTACTCGGGCACGCTGAACTCCGGCGACCAGGTGTACAACCCGGTCAAGTCGAAGAAGGAGCGCGTGGGTCGCATCCTGCAGATGCACTCCAACAACCGCGAAGAGATCAAGGAAGTGCGCGCGGGCGACATCGCCGCGGCGGTGGGCCTGAAGGACGTCACCACCGGCGACACCCTGTGCGCGCAGGACCACATCATCACCCTGGAGCGCATGGTGTTCCCGGAGCCGGTGATCTCGATGGCGGTCGAGCCGAAGACCAAGTCCGACCAGGAAAAGATGGGCATCGCGCTGAGCCGTCTGGCGCAGGAAGATCCCTCGTTCCGCGTCAACACCGACGAAGAGTCCGGCCAGACCATCATCCGCGGCATGGGCGAGCTGCACCTGGAAATCATCGTTGACCGCATGAAGCGCGAGTTCAACGTCGAAGCCAACGTCGGCAAGCCGCAGGTGGCCTACCGCGAGACCATCCGCAAGGCGGTCAAGCAGGAAGGCAAGTTCGTGCGTCAGTCCGGCGGTAAGGGCCAGTACGGTCATGTCGTGCTCGAGATCGAGCCGCAGGAGCGTGGCCAGGGCTACACCTTCGAGAACGCGATCGTCGGCGGCGTGGTGCCGAAGGAATACATCCCGGCGGTGGACAAGGGCATCCAGGAAGCGGTGGCCAACGGCGTGATGGCCGGCTACCCGATCGTGGACGTCAAGGTGCGCCTGATCGACGGTTCGTACCACGACGTCGACTCGTCGGAAATGGCGTTCAAGATCGCCGGCTCGATGGGCTTCAAGGAAGGCTTCAACAAGGCCAACCCGGTGCTGCTGGAGCCGATCATGAAGGTCGAGATCGTCACCCCGGAGGATTACCTGGGCGACGTGATGGGCGACGTGAGCCGTCGTCGCGGCATCCTGCAGGGCCAGGACGACAGCCCGTCGGGCAAGGTGATCAACGCGATGGTGCCGCTGGGCGAAATGTTCGGCTACGCCACCACGCTGCGCTCGATGTCGCAGGGTCGCGCCACCTTCTCGATGGAGTTCGACCACTACGCCGAAGCGCCGGCCAACATCGCCGACTCGGTCATCAAGAAGAACTGAGATTAGAGCGACGGGATGCGTGCCGCGGACTCGATCCGCGCCGCATCCCGCTCTCTCGTCCCCCAATACGAATCACGAGGTAGAGAAGACATGGCAAAGGGTAAGTTCGAGCGCACCAAGCCGCACGTCAACGTCGGCACCATCGGTCACGTCGACCACGGCAAGACCACGCTGACCGCGGCGCTGACCAAGATCGGCGCAGAGCGCTTCGGCGGCGAGTTCAAGGCGTACGACGCGATCGACGCGGCGCCGGAAGAGAAGGCGCGCGGCATCACGATCTCGACCGCCCACGTGGAATACGAATCCCCGACGCGCCACTACGCGCACGTGGATTGCCCGGGTCACGCGGACTACGTCAAGAACATGATCACCGGTGCGGCGCAGATGGACGGCGCGATCCTGGTGTGCTCGGCCGCGGACGGCCCGATGCCGCAGACCCGCGAGCACATCCTGCTGTCGCGCCAGGTCGGCGTGCCGCACATCGTGGTGTTCCTGAACAAGGCCGACATGGTCGACGACGCCGAGCTGCTCGAGCTGGTCGAGATGGAAGTGCGCGAGCTGCTGAGCAAGTACGACTTCCCGGGCGACGACACCCCGATCATCCACGGTTCGGCCCGTCTGGCGCTGGAAGGCGACCAGAGCGAGATCGGCGTGCCGGCGATCCTGAAGCTGGTGGACGCGCTGGACTCGTTCATCCCGGAGCCGCAGCGCGACGTGGACAAGCCGTTCCTGATGCCGGTGGAAGACGTGTTCTCGATCTCCGGCCGCGGCACCGTGGTGACCGGCCGTATCGAGCGCGGCGTGATCAAGGTGGGCGACGAAATCGAAATCGTCGGCATCCGTGCCACGCAGAAGACCACCGTGACCGGCGTGGAAATGTTCCGCAAGCTGCTGGACCAGGGCCAGGCGGGCGACAACGCGGGCCTGCTGCTGCGCGGCACCAAGCGTGACGACGTGGAGCGCGGCCAGGTGCTGTGCAAGCCGGGTTCGATCAAGCCGCACACCGAGTTCGAAGCCGAGGTGTACGTGCTGTCGAAGGATGAGGGCGGCCGTCACACCCCGTTCTTCAAGGGCTACCGTCCGCAGTTCTACTTCCGCACCACCGACATCACCGGTGCGGTGCAGCTGCCGGAAGGCGTGGAAATGGTGATGCCGGGCGACAACGTCAAGATGGTGGTGACGCTGATCAACCCGGTGGCGATGGACGAAGGCCTGCGCTTCGCGATCCGCGAAGGCGGCCGTACCGTCGGCGCCGGCGTGGTGGCCAAGATCATCAAGTAATGCCCTCTGGCGGCTGCGGCCGCCGGTGACATCGTCAGCGACTGCGGTCGCCGGCATCGCGAAGGGTCGGCGCATGCCGGCCCTTCGTCGTTTCGGGTCATGCAGAAATCTTGCGATTTGCGGCGCCGTGGTGTTGCGGAGGCGTGAAGTCGTCGCTATAATGCGCGGCTCGGCGTTCCTGGGTAGGGCGCCGGTAAGACAGCGAAAAGAGAGGCAGGACGCCGCTCGTGTTCGCAGGACCGGGAAGGTCGCGTCGCATGGAGCACTCAACAGCCCCGGGTTGTTGACGCTGCTCTAGCTGCGCATTATACTTTTCCGTCTGGGCAGGCCGGGTCGACTGGTCTGCCCCAGTTTTTGGGGCGGAGGAATGCCCCCGTCGAGCCGGATGCTCGGCGGTACGACATCAGGAAACAACCGGGGCAGGTATCCCAGAGGCCTTGCCCGTCGCTCTTTTAACGAAGGAACCCACCGTCATGGCGGACCAAAAGATCCGGATTCGGCTGAAGGCGTTCGATCATCGTTTGATCGACCGTTCGGCCAGCGAGATCGTCGAGACGGCCAAGCGGACCGGCGCGCAAGTGCGTGGCCCGATCCCGTTGCCGACCAAGATCGAACGCTACACCATCCTCGTTTCCCCGCACGTCGACAAGGACGCGCGTGACCAGTACGAGACCCGCACGCACAAGCGCGTGCTCGACATCGTCGACCCCAACGACAAGACCGTGGACGCGCTGATGAAGCTCGAACTCGCGGCTGGCGTCGATGTCCAGATCAAGTTGACCTGAGGACTACGACCATGACGAAGAAGTATTCGTTGGGCTTCGTGGGCCGCAAGGCCGGCATGAGCCGCGTCTTCACCGAAGACGGCCGCTCCATCCCGGTCACCCTGATCGAAGCGACCCCGAACCGCATCACCCAGCTCAAGACCGTCGAAGCCGACGGCTACAGCGCCGTGCAGATCACCGTGGGCGCCCGTCGCGCCGCGCTGGTCAACAAGCCGGCGTCCGGCCATTTCGCCAAGGCGAAGGTCGAAGCGGGTCGCGGCCTGTGGGAGTTCCGCGTCGAGGACGCGCAGCTGGGCGAGTTCGCCGTCGGCGGCGAAATCAAGGCGGACATCTTCGCCGTCGGCCAGAAGGTCGACGTCCAGGGCGTCACCAAGGGTAAGGGCTTCCAGGGCACCATCAAGCGGCACAACTTCCGCATGGGCGATGCCACCCACGGTAACTCGCTGTCGCATCGCGCGCCGGGTTCGCTGGGTCAGCGCCAGACCCCGGGTCGCGTTTTCCCGGGCAAGAAGATGTCCGGCCACATGGGCGCGGTGCAGCAGAGCACGCAGAATCTGGAAGTGGTCAAGGTCGACGTCGAGCGTGGCCTGATCGCCATTCGCGGCGCTGTGCCTGGCGCTGCCGGTGGCGACGTGATCGTGCGTCCGGCTAGCAAGGCATAAGGAGAGATGACGATGGAACTCGTTATCACGGGTAGCAACAACAAGGTCTCGGTCTCCGACGCCGTGTTCGGCCGCGATTTCAGCGAGGATCTGGTTCACCAGGTCGTCGTCGCCTATCGCAACGCCGGCCGCGCCGGCACCAAGGCGCAGAAGACGCGTTCGGAAGTCAACGGCACCACCAAGAAGTCGAAGAAGCAGAAGGGCGGTGGCGCTCGCCACGGCGCGCTGACCGCTCCGATCTTCGTCGGCGGTGGCGTGACCTTCGCGGCCAAGCCGCGCAGCTTCGAGCAGAAGGTCAACCGCAAGATGTACCGCGCGGCCATCTGCGCGATCCTCTCGGAGCTGAACCGCCAGGGCCGCCTGATGGTCGTCGACGCGTTCGACGTCGAGGCCAGCAAGACCAAGGGCCTGGTCGAGAAGCTGAAGGGTCTGGAAGTGGGCAAGCGCCCGCTGATCGTGACCGAAGAAGCCTCCGAGCATCTGTACCTGTCGGCCCGCAACCTTCCCTACGTGGAAGTGCGCGACGTGCAGGGCCTAGATCCGGTGTCGCTGGTTGGGGCCGACACGGTCGTGATCACCGCCGATGCGGTCAAGAAGGTCGAGGAGTGGCTGGCATGAGCAGCAACGAAAAAATCTTCAGCGTGCTGCGCGCTCCGCGTGTCTCCGAAAAGACCGCGCGCCTGCAGGAACTCTCCAATCAGTACGTCTTCGAGATTTCGAACGAAGCCACCAAGGCCGATGTCAAGGCCGCGGTCGAGCAGCTGTTCGACGTCAAGGTCGAGTCGGTCAACGTGTTGAACGTCAAGGGCAAGAACAAGTCCTTCCGTTCGCGCAGCGGTCGTCGCGGCGATTGGCGCAAGGCGTACGTGCGTCTGGCCGAAGGCCAGTCCATCGACGTAACGGCCAAGGCCTGAGGTACATCCCATGCCATTGATGAAATTCAAGCCCACCTCCGCAGGCCGTCGCTCGGCCGTGCGCGTGGTCACGCCCGATCTGCACAAGGGCGCCCCGCACGCTGCACTGGTGGAAAAGCAGAGCAAGTCCGGTGGTCGTAACCACCACGGCCGCATCACCACCCGCCACGTCGGCGGTGGCCACAAGCAGCACTACCGCGTCATCGACTTCAAGCGCAACAAGGAAGGTATCCCGGCGCGCGTGGAGCGGATCGAATACGATCCCAACCGCACCGCCCATATCGCCCTGCTGTGCTACGCCGACGGCGAGCGTCGCTACATCATCGCGCCGAAGGGCCTGAAGGCCGGCGACCAGGTGATCGCGGGTTCGGATGCGCCGATCAAGACCGGCAACACCCTGCCGCTGCGCAACATCCCGGTCGGTACCACCGTCCACGGGATCGAGCTGAAGCCGGGCAAGGGCGCGCAGATCGCGCGTGCCGCCGGCGCCGCGGTGCAGCTGGTCGCGCGTGAAGGCATCTACGCCACCCTGCGTCTGCGCTCCGGCGAAATGCGCAAGGTGCCGTCCGAGTGCCGCGCCACCATCGGCGAAGTCGGCAACGACGAGCACAACCTCGAGAAGCTGGGCAAGGCGGGCGCCAAGCGCTGGCGCGGCGTGCGTCCGACCGTTCGCGGTGCGGCCATGAACCCAGTCGACCACCCGCACGGTGGTGGTGAGGCGAAGGCCGGTCAGGGTAATCCGCATCCGGTCACCCCGTGGGGTGTCCCGACCAAGGGTTACAAGACGCGCCATAACAAGCGCACCGAACAATTCATCGTCCGCGATCGTAGGGGCTAATCGACCATGGCACGTTCACTCAAGAAGGGCCCGTTCGTCGATCACCACCTCGTCAAGAAGGTGGAGGCCGCGGCCGGTAGCAAGCGTCCGATCAAGACCTGGTCGCGTCGCTCGATGATCCTGCCGGAGATGGTGGGTTTCACCATCGCCGTGCATAACGGCAAGAACCACGTTCCGGTGCTGGTCAACGAGAACATGGTCGGCCACAAGCTCGGCGAATTTGCCGTCACCCGGACCTTCAAGGGTCACGGTGGCGACAAGAAGTCGGGCCGGTAAGGAGAGATGACGATGGAAGCGAAAGCAATCCTGCGCACCGCGCGCATCTCCCCGCAGAAGGCCCGCCTGGTCGCCGACCAGGTCCGTGGTCTTTCCGCCGAGCGGGCGGTCAACCTGCTGAAGTTCTCGGACAAGAAGGCTGCCCACCTGATCAAGAAGGTGGTGGAGTCGGCGATCGCCAATGCCGAGAACAATCAAGGCGCGGATGTCGACGAGCTGAAGGTCAAGACCATCATGGTTGATGAAGGTCCGACCCTGAAGCGTTTCATGGCGCGGGCGAAAGGCCGCGGTACCCGCATCCTCAAGCGCACCAGCCACATCACTGTGGTTGTGGGCGCCGCCAAGTAAGCGGAAAGGAAAAGACGATGGGTCATAAAGTTCATCCGATCGGAATCCGCCTGGGTATCGCCAAGGACTGGAATTCCAAGTGGTACGCCAACAAGGCCGAGTTCGCCGGTTACCTGGCAGCCGACCTCAAGGTCCGCGAAATGCTGCGCAAGAAGCTGGCGCAGGCGGGCATCAGCAAGATCCTGATCGAGCGTCCGGCCAAGACCGCGCGCGTGACGATCCACACCGCCCGCCCGGGCGTGGTGATCGGCAAGCGCGGTGAGGACATCGAGAAGCTGCGCAAGGAAGTGAGCGAGATGATGGGCGTCCCCGCCCACATCAACGTCACCGAAGTGCGCAAGCCGGAACTGGACGCGCAGCTGGTCGCCGAGTCGATCGCGCAGCAGCTGGAGCGTCGCATCATGTTCCGCCGCGCGATGAAGCGCTCGGTCGGCAACGCGATGCGCCTGGGTGCCCTGGGCATCAAGGTCAACGTCGCCGGCCGTCTGAACGGTGCGGAAATCGCCCGTTCCGAGTGGTACCGCGAGGGCCGCGTGCCGCTGCACACGCTGCGTGCCGACATCGACTACGGCTTCGCCGAAGCCAAGACGACCTACGGCATCATCGGCATCAAGGTCTGGATCTACAAGGGCGAGATCTTCGATTTCTCCCAGGTTGGCCAGGAAAAGCAGGACGATTCCCCGCGCAACGATCGTAACGATCGCGGCGACCGTGGCGACCGTCCGTCGCGTCCGGCCCGTGAAGCGAGGTAACGGCAATGTTGCAACCCAAGCGAACCAAATACCGCAAGATGCACAAGGGTCGTAACGACGGCCTGGCGTGGAGCGGAAACGCCGTCAGCTTCGGCGAGTACGGGCTGAAGGCCACGGCGCACGGTCAGCTGACCGCGCGCCAGATCGAGGCGGCGCGCCGCTCGATCAGCCGCTACGTCAAGCGCGGCGGCAAGATGTGGATCCGCGTGTTCCCGGACAAGCCGATCACCAAGAAGCCGATCGAAGTGCGAATGGGCTCCGGTAAGGGTAACGTCGAGTACTGGGTCGCGCAGATCCAGCCCGGTCGCATGATCTATGAAATCGAAGGCGTCGGCGAAGATGTCGCGCGCGAGGCGTTCCGCCTGGCCGCTGCCAAGCTTTCGGTGACCACCACCTTCGTGACCCGGACGGTACGCTGATGGACATCAAACAACTCCGCGAGAAGTCGGCCGACGATCTGAAGGCCCACCTGACCGATCTGCGCAAGGAGCAGTTCGCCCTGCGCATGCAGCAGGTCACCGGGCAGCTGCCGAAGACTCACGAAACCCGCCGGGTGCGCCGCGAGATCGCTCGCGTCAAGCACCTGCTCGGCAGCACGAAGTAAGGATGGCCGCGATGAGCGACAATAACGAAAGCAAGACGCTGCGCACGGTCGAAGGCCGTGTGGTCAGCAACAAGATGGACAAGACCGTCACCGTGCTGGTGGAGCGTCAGGTCAAGCATGCGCTGTACGGCAAGTACATCAAGCGCTCGACCAAGCTCCACGCCCACGATGCCGACAACGCCTGCAACGAAGGCGATGTCGTGCGCGTGACCGAGATTGCGCCGATGTCCAAGACCAAGAACTGGCGGGTGGTGGAAATCGTCACCCGCGCGGCCGAATAAGGGAGATCTGAATCATGATCCAGATGCAGAGCTACCTCGACGTCGCCGACAATTCCGGTGCCAAGGAAGTGATGTGCATCAAGGTGCTCGGCGGCTCCAAGCGCCGCTACGCGCACATTGGCGACATCATCAAGGTCACCGTCAAGGACGCGATTCCGCGCGGCAAGGTCAAGAAGGGCGAAGTCTACGACGCCGTCGTCGTGCGTACCCGCAAGGGCGTGCGTCGTCCGGACGGTTCGTTGATCCGCTTCGATGGCAACGCCGCGGTGTTGCTCAACAACAAGCAGGAGCCGATCGGTACGCGCATCTTCGGGCCTGTGACCCGCGAGCTGCGTTCCGAGAAGTTCATGAAGATCGTCTCGCTCGCTCCCGAAGTGCTGTGAGCGGAGGACATACACATGGCTAACCGTATCAAGAAGGGCGACCAGGTCGTCGTCACCACCGGCAAGGACAAGGGCAAGCAGGGCGAAGTCGTCCGCGTCGACGGCGACCGCGTGGTCGTCTCCAACGCGAACATCGTCAAGCGCCACACCAAGCCGAACCCGCAGGCGGGCGTCGCCGGCGGCGTGGTCGAGCGCGAAGCGTCGATCCATATTTCCAACGTTGCGATCCTCAACCCGGCCACGGGCAAGGGCGACCGCGTTGGCTTCAAGGTGCTGGAGGATGGACGCAAACTGCGTGTGTTCCGCTCCAGCGGTGAGGCGCTCGACGCCTGAGGAATGACACAATGACTTCCCGTCTCGAAAAGATCTACAAGGAAGAAGTGGTACCGGCTCTGATGAAGAAGTTCGGTTACACCAATCCGATGGAAGTGCCGAAGCTGGTCAAGGTCACGCTGAACATGGGCGTGGGCGAGGCCGCGACGAACAAGAAGATCCTGGAAAACGCCGTCGCCGACATGGCCAAGGTCTCCGGCCAGAAGCCGGTGGTGACCAAGTCGCGCATCTCGGTGGCTTCGTTCAAGATCCGCGATGGCTGGCCGATCGGCTGCAAGACCACGCTGCGTCGCGCCAAGATGTACGAGTTCCTGGACCGCCTGATCAACATCTCGCTGCCGCGCGTGCGCGACTTCCGTGGTGTCTCGGGGCGTTCGTTCGACGGCCGCGGCAACTTCAACATGGGCGTGAAGGAGCAGATCATCTTCCCGGAAATCGACTTCGACGCCGTCGACGCGATCCGCGGTATGGATATCGCCATCACCACCACCGCCAAGACCGACGCCGAAGCCAAGGCGCTGCTCGAAGCGTTCAAGTTCCCGTTCCGTAACTGATTGACAGCCGGGATTCGGGATTCGGGATTCGGGATGGAAGGGCGCTGCGCCCTTCACATCCCGGATTCTGGAAATCTCCAATCCCCACTCTCGAATCCCGAGGATTTACAGATGGCAAAGACCTCCATGGTCAACCGCGACATCAAGCGCAAGAAGCTGGCGAAGAAGTTCGCCGACAAGCGTGATGCGCTGAAGAAGATCATCGCCTCCGGCACCGCCTCGTACGACGAGAAGGCCGAGGCCGTGACCAAGCTGCAGAAGCTGCCGCGCGATTCGTCGCCGAGCCGCCAGCGCACCCGTTGCGAACTGTCCGGCCGCCCGCGTGGCGTGTACGGCAAGTTCGGCCTGGGCCGCAACATGCTGCGCAAGGCGACCATGAACGGCGACGTTCCGGGCCTGCGCAAGGCCAGCTGGTAATTCCAGCGGCACCGGTCCCGTCCGCGGGGCCGGGCAGGGCGGTCCAGCCGCCCGCGTGTCGTTCAGACAACGAGTCCGACGCAAGTCGGACTTTTTGTCGTATACTCCCGCTCCTTGCCTCGCGGCAGGGACGGGTATGGCAGCCGCCGCGGGTTCCTCCGGCGGTTGCGCGCTTCACCCCCTGCGTCATTCCACCGCTCCACCACAAGATTTTCGCGAAAGCGGATATCGGTGCACTCAAAGGTAGACACCATGAGCATGACTGATCCCATCGCCGACCTGCTGGTCCGCATCAAGAATGCGGCCGCGGTTGGCAAGCCGACGGTGAAGATGCCGTCCTCCAAGATCAAGGTTGCGATCGCGGAAGTGCTGAAGGCCGAAGGCTACATCAGCGATCTGCGCGTCAACGCGATCGAGAACAACAAGTCCGAACTGGAAATCGTGCTGAAGTATTTCGAGGGCCGTCCGGTCATTGATACGCTCAAGCGCGTTTCGCGTTCGGGTCTGCGCCAGTATCGCGGCAAGACCGAGCTGCCGAAGGTTCTCGGCGGTCTGGGCGTTGCCATCATTTCCACGTCCAAGGGCATCATGACCGATGCGCAGGCCCGTCAGGCCGGCGTCGGTGGCGAAGTCCTGTGCTTCGTGGCCTAAGGGAAGGAGCACTCACATGTCCCGCGTAGCCAAGAAGCCGATCTCCCTCCCGAAGGGCGTCGAACTCACCGTCCAGGCCGATCAGGTCAGCGTCAAGGGCCCGAAGGGCACCCTGTCGCTGCCGAAGCCGGCCGGCGTCGAAATCAAGCAGGAAAACGGTGTCGCCACGCTGTCGGCGAACGATCCGTCGCACATCGCCATCACCGGCACCGTTCGCGCCATCCTGGCGAACATGGTGCAGGGCGTGTCCGCGGGCTTTGAGCGCAAGCTCGAGCTGGTGGGCGTCGGCTACCGTGCCACGATGCAGGGCAAGGATCTGAGCCTGGCGCTCGGTTTCTCGCACCCCATCGTGTTCAGCGCGCCGGAGGGCATCACCCTGGCCGCTCCGACCCAGACCGAGATCCTGGTGCAGGGCGCCGACAAGCAGCGCGTCGGTGAAGTCGCCGCCAAGATCCGCGGTTTCCGTCCGCCGGAGCCCTACAAGGGCAAGGGTGTGAAGTACGCCGGTGAAGCCATCATTCGCAAGGAAGCCAAGAAGGCCTAAGGCAGGTCCTTCTGCGAGGAGCCCGGCCATTCATGGCCGGACTCTTCAATGCAAAAGCCTGTTCCCCTTCAGCTTTCCTAGGACACATACCATGAGCATCAACAAGAACATCGCCCGCCTGCGTCGCGCCAAGTCGACCCGCGCCCACATCCGCGAGCTCGGCGTCGCCCGCCTGTCGGTGCTGCGCACCGGCCAGCACCTGTACGCGCAGGTCTTCACCGCCGACGGCTCCAAGGTCCTCGCCGCGGCAAACACCCTGCAGGCCGACGTCAAAGACGGCCTGAAGAACGGCAAGAACAGCGACGCCGCCGCCAAGGTCGGCAAGCTGATCGCCGAGCGCGCCAAGGCCGCGGGCGTCGAGAAGGTCGCCTTCGACCGCTCGGGCTACCGCTACCACGGCCGCATCAAGGCGCTGGCCGACGCCGCGCGCGAAGGCGGCCTGCAGTTCTGATCCTTGCGGGCACGGCGACGCCGCGTCCGTCCCGCCGATGCGGGCTGCATCGGACCTTGGCGCGCCTTCTGCGCGCGTCCGGGGAACACGGCTCCAGACCACAACCACAAGCGGCAACGAAGCCGTAAATCTTTTCCTCTATCAAGGACATCACAATGGCTGAAGAACAGCGTGCACCGCGGGGTCGTGATCGCGACCGCAACCGCGAAGAGAAAGTCGACGACGGCATGATCGAGAAGCTGGTCGCGGTCAACCGCGTCAGCAAGACGGTCAAGGGCGGTCGCCAGTTCACCTTCACCGCGCTGACCGTGGTCGGCGACGGCAACGGCAAGATCGGCTTCGGCTACGGCAAGGCGCGCGAAGTGCCGGTCGCGATCCAGAAGTCGATGGAGTATGCGCGCAAGGGCATGCTCAACATCGATCTGAACAACGGCACCCTGTGGCACCCGGTGAAGTCCGGCCACGGCGCGGCGCGCGTGTTCATGATGCCGGCCTCGGAAGGTACCGGCGTGATCGCCGGCGGCGCGATGCGCGCCGTGCTGGAAGCGGTGGGCGTGAAGAACGTGCTGGCCAAGGCCGTCGGTTCGCGCAACCCGATCAACCTGGTGCGCGCCACCCTGCGCGGCCTGGAAGACATGCAGTCGCCGGCCCGCATCGCGGCCAAGCGCGGCAAGAAGGTGGAGGATCTGACCCATGGCTAATGAATCCACCAAGACCGTCAAGGTGCGCCTGGTGCGCGGCCTGCGTGGTACCCAGTCGCGTCACCGCCTGTCGGTGCGTGCCCTGGGCCTGAACAAGCTCAACGATGTGCGCGAACTGAAGGACAGCCCGCAAGTGCGCGGCCTGATCAACAAGGTTCAGTACCTCGTCCAGGTTGAGGAGTAATCGACCATGACTTTGCATCTGAATGATCTGAAGCCCGCGCCGGGCGCGCGCACCGAGCGCACCCGCGTCGGTCGCGGCATCGGCTCCGGCCTGGGCAAGACCGCCGGCCGCGGCCACAAGGGTTCGTTCGCGCGCAAGGGCGGCGGCAAGATCAAGGCCGGCTTCGAAGGCGGCCAGACCCCCATGCAGCGCCGTCTGCCGAAGATCGGCTTCCGTTCGAAGATGGCCAAGGACACCGCCGAAGTGCTGTCCTACCAGCTCGACAACCTGCCGGCCGGCGAGATCGATTTCGCCGCGCTGCGCGCCGCGAAGCTGGTCCCGAGCACCGCGAAGAAGGCCAAGGTGGTCCTGAAGGGCGAACTGACCAAGAAGTTCGTGCTGAAGGGCGTTGCCGCGACCGCCGGTGCCAAGGCGGCAATCGAAGCTGCCGGCGGCAGCGTGCAGGAGTAACACGCAGATGGCGCAGGCTGGCATGGGGAATCTCGGCGGCGGGCTCGGCAAGTTCACGGAACTTCGCCAGCGCCTGTTGTTCGTCATCGGCGCATTGATCGTCTACCGCATCGGCTGCTACGTGCCGGTGCCGGGCGTCAATCCCGAAGCCATGCTTGCGCTGATGCAGGCGCAGGGCGGCGGCATCGTGGACATGTTCAACATGTTCTCGGGCGGCGCCCTGCACCGTTTCAGCATCTTCGCGCTGAACGTGATGCCGTACATCTCGGCATCGATCGTGATCCAGCTGGCCACGCACATCTTCCCGTCGCTGAAGGCGATGCAGAAGGAAGGCGAGTCGGGCCGGCGCAAGATCACCCAGTATTCGCGCATCGGCGCGGTGCTGCTGGCGGTGGTGCAGGGCGGCAGTATTGCCCTGGCGCTGCAGAACCAGACCGCACCGGGCGGCGCGCCGGTGGTGTACGCCCCCGGCATGGGCTTCGTGCTCACCGCGGTGATCGCGTTGACCGCCGGCACCATCTTCCTGATGTGGGTCGGCGAGCAGGTGACCGAGCGCGGCATCGGCAACGGCGTCTCGCTGATCATCTTCGCCGGCATCGTCGCCGGCCTGCCGGCGGCGGCGATCCAGACCGTGGAGGCCTTCCGCGACGGCAACATGAGCTTCATCGCCCTGCTGCTGATCGTGCTGACCATCCTCGCCTTCACCCTGTTCGTGGTGTTCGTCGAGCGCGGGCAACGGCGGATCACGGTGAACTACGCGCGCCGCCAGGGCGGCCGCAACGCGTACATGAACCAGACCTCGTTCCTGCCGCTGAAGCTCAACATGGCCGGCGTGATCCCGCCGATCTTCGCCTCCAGCATCCTCGCCTTCCCGGCGACGCTGTCGATGTGGTCGGGCCAGGCCGCCTCCAACAGCACCTTCGGCAGCGTGCTGCAGCGCATCGCCAATGCGCTCGGCCCGGGCGAGCCGGTGCACATGATCGTGTTCGCTGCGCTGATCATCGGCTTCGCGTTCTTCTACACCGCGCTGGTGTTCAACTCGCAGGAAACCGCGGACAACCTGAAGAAGTCCGGCGCGCTGATTCCGGGCATCCGTCCGGGCAAGGCCACTGCCGATTACGTGGACGGCGTGCTGACCCGCCTGACCGCGGCCGGTTCGGTGTACCTAGTGATCGTGTGCCTGCTGCCGGAAGTGATGCGTGCCCAGCTTGGCACCTCGTTCCACTTCGGCGGCACCTCGCTGCTGATCGCGGTTGTGGTGGTGATGGACTTCATCGCGCAGATCCAGGCGCACCTGATGTCGCACCAGTACGAAAGCCTGTTGAAGAAGGCCAACCTCAAGGGCGGCTCGCGCGGCGGCGGTTTTGCCCGCGGTTGATTGCTATACTGTTTGAATCCTTCCGCGAAGACGCCCCGGTTCCCGGGCGCAGTCTTCCGACTTGAAGGGCGGCCCGTGCAGCGGTCTCGTGCGCGGGTGAGACGTGGTGGTCCTGCGCTGGAGTAGCGCGGGCGGCAGGGCGGAGGTTTCTCCCTGTCAACGACGTCCGGCGCCGGAGCATGGGCACACTCCCCATGCCGGGCTTGCGGAACCTTGCGGTTCCGCGGGCTTCCATGTAACCCGAGACCTTGCTAGACTTACAAGTTCACTTTTTGATCCATCCTGCCGGATGGCGCCGTGGTGCGCCGTCGGGCCATCACTCAGTTGGAGAACCGCGTCATGGCGCGTATTGCAGGCGTCAACCTGCCAGCCCAGAAGCACGTCTGGGTCGGGTTGCAAAGCATCTACGGCATCGGCCGTACCCGTTCGAAGAAGGTCTGCGAAGCCGCAGGCGTGACCTCGACCACCAAGATCCGCGACCTGTCCGAGCCGGAAATCGAGCGCCTGCGTCTCGAAGTCGGCAAGTACATCGTCGAAGGCGACCTGCGTCGCGAAATCGGCATCGCCATCAAGCGACTGATGGACCTGGGCTGCTACCGCGGCCTGCGTCACCGTCGTGGCCTGCCCCTGCGCGGTCAGCGCACCCGTACCAACGCCCGCACCCGCAAGGGTCCGCGCAAGGCGATCAAGAAGTAAGGGACCGACATGGCTAAGCCCGCAGCAGCAAAGACCAAGAAGAAGATCAAGCGCGTCGTCACCGACGGTGTCGCCCACGTCCACGCTTCGTTCAACAACACCATCGTGACCATCACCGACCGTCAGGGCAATGCGTTGTCCTGGGCGACCTCCGGTGGCGCCGGTTTCCGCGGTTCGCGCAAGTCCACGCCGTTCGCGGCGCAGGTGGCCGCCGAGAAGGCCGGGCGCGCTGCGCTCGACTACGGCGTGAAGTCGCTGGAAGTGCGCATCAAGGGCCCGGGTCCGGGTCGCGAGTCCGCCGTCCGTTCGTTGAACAACGTCGGATACAAGATCACCAACATCATCGACGTGACGCCGATCCCGCACAACGGGTGCCGTCCGCCGAAGAAGCGTCGCGTCTAAAGGAGCGATAAGAAATGGCTCGTTATATCGGTCCTACCTGTAAGCTCGCGCGCCGCGAAGGCGCCGATCTTTCCCTCAAGAGCCCGGCGCGTGCGCTGGACTCCAAGTGCAAGCTGGAGCAGAAGCCCGGCCAGCACGGCGCGACCGCCCGCAAGGGCAAGCTGTCCGACTACGCCACCCAGCTGCGCGAAAAGCAGAAGGTCAAGCGTATCTACGGCCTGCTGGAGCGTCAGTTCCGCAACTACTACAAGAAGGCCTCGACCAAGAAGGGCAACACCGGCGAGAACCTGCTGCAGCTGCTGGAAACCCGGCTGGACAACGTCGTCTACCGCATGGGCTTCGCCGTCACCCGTCCGGCCGCGCGCCAGCTGGTGTCGCACCGTGGCGTGCTGGTCAACGGCAAGTCGGTGAACCTGGCCTCGTACCAGGTCAAGGCCGGCGACGCGATCGCCCTGTCGGAAAAGGCGCAGAAGCAGCTTCGCGTGCAGGAAGCGCTGACCGTTGCCGAAACGCATGACCTGAACCCGTCGTGGGTCGAGGTCGATTCGAAGAAGTTCAGCGGCATCTTCAAGGCCGTGCCGGACCGTGCGGACCTGCCTGCCGACATCAACGAAGCGCTGATCGTCGAGTTGTATTCGAAGTAATCACATCGGAGAGCCTCCGGTCCACGGAGGCTCGTCAGGAGAACCCGCAACATGACGGTTACCGCCAACCAGGTTCTGCGCCCGCGTGGGCCGCAGATCGAACGCCTTACCGACAACCGCGCCAAGGTCGTGATCGAGCCCTTGGAGCGCGGGTATGGGCATACGCTGGGCAACGCCCTGCGTCGCGTGCTGCTGTCCTCGATTCCCGGCTTCGCGATCACCGAAGTCGAGATCGACGGCGTGCTGCACGAGTACACCACGGTCGAAGGGCTGCAGGAGGACGTGCTGGAAGTCCTGCTGAACCTCAAGGACGTGGCCATCCGCATGCATACCGGTGACAGCGCCACGCTGTCGCTGTCCAAGCAGGGTCCGGGCACGGTCACTGCCGCCGACATCAAGACCGACCACAACGTCGAGATCCTCAACAACGACCACGTGATCTGCCACCTGACCAAGGACACGGCGATCAACATGCGTCTGAAGATCGAGCGTGGCTTCGGCTACCAGCCGGCCGCTGCGCGTCGCCGTCCGGACGAAGAGACCCGCACCATCGGTCGCCTGGTTCTGGACGCCTCGTTCTCGCCGGTGCGCCGCGTCGCCTACGCAGTCGAGTCGGCCCGCGTCGAGCAGCGTACCGACCTGGACAAGCTGGTCCTGGACATCGAAACCAACGGCACGATCGATGCCGAGGAAGCCGTGCGCACTGCCGCCGACATCCTCAGCGACCAGCTGTCGGTGTTCGGCGACTTCACCCATCGCGACCGTGGCGCGGCCAAGCCGGCCAGCAACGGCGTGGATCCGGTGCTGCTGCGTCCGATCGACGATCTGGAACTGACCGTGCGTTCGGCCAACTGCCTGAAGGCCGAGAGCATCTACTACATCGGCGATCTGATCCAGAAGACCGAAGTCGAGCTGCTCAAGACCCCGAACCTGGGCAAGAAGTCGCTCACCGAGATCAAGGAAGTGCTGGCCCAGCGTGGCCTGTCGCTTGGCATGAAGCTGGAGAACTGGCCGCCGGCCGGCGTCGCCCAGCACGGCATGCTCGGCTGAGTTTTGCGCATCCGGCCGGTGCCGCAAGGCATCGGCCGCGTGTCGTTCGCTTCATCCGCATCACCACGTCGACGGGTCGCCAAGCCCGCGGCGTCGCCCGGTCAGGGACGGCCGGCACGGACCATCCGCAGTCCACATTCAACGCCAGGACGGCGACAGCGATCTCCAACAGTCCCACTCTTCCATAGGAATTCCAACTCATGCGTCACCAGAAATCCGGCCGCAAGTTCAGCCGCACCAGCGCCCACCGCGAAGCGATGTTCAAGAACATGGCGGCGTCGCTGATCAAGCACGAGCTGATCAAGACCACCCTGCCGAAGGCCAAGGAACTGCGCCGCGTCGCCGAGCCGCTGATCACCCTGGCCAAGGTCGACAACGTCGCCAACCGCCGCCTGGCGTTCGCGCGCCTGCGCGACAAGGAAGCGGTGGGCACCCTGTTCACCACGCTGGGCCCGCGCTACCAGGCGCGCCCGGGTGGCTACCTGCGCATCCTCAAGTGCGGCTTCCGCGCCGGCGACAATGCGCCGATGGCCTACGTCGAGCTGGTCGACCGCCCGGCCGTGGCCGAGGAAGTGGCCGAGTAATCGGTCCGCCCCTGCAGCAGCAAGAAGCCCGGCATGTCCGGGCTTTTTTGTTTTGGGGCGGGGATTGGGGAGGCGGGATTGGGGATTGGTAGAGCACGCCCGCAGTGCGGGCGTGGGCGCGCAACAGCGCCATGACACATGGTGATGGGGCGCACGATCGCGGATAATGCGCGAATCGTCGATGCGAGTTCGAGTCCGATGAATCCGTTACGTTGGGGTTTCCGCGCGCAGTTCCTGCTCGGCTTTCTGATCTGCGCCGGCTTGCTGGGCTATGCGATCTTCGTGCAGCTGCAGCTGGGCATCGAGCCGTGCCCGCTGTGCATCTTCCAGCGCATCGCCTTCGCCGCGCTGGGCGTGCTGTTCCTGCTCGGTGCCCTGCATGGGCCGCGCAGTGCCGGCGGGCGCAAGATCTACGGCGTCCTGGCGTTCCTGGCCGCGCTCGTGGGCGCCGGCATCTCCACCAAGCACGTCTCGGTGCAGCTGTTCCCGGATCCGATGGCGTCCTGCGGCCCGCCGCTGAGCTTCCTGCGCGAGACCATGGGGCCGTTCGAGGTGCTGCGCCGGGTGCTGACCGGTACCGGCGACTGCGGCAACATCGACTGGCGTTTCCTTGGCCTGTCGATGCCGATGTGGTGCCTGATCTGCTTCTTGCTGCTGGCCGTGTTCGCGCTCTATGCCGGGTTCAAGAGCCGGCGGCGCACGCTGATCTGAGCGTGCCCCTGGCTGCGCGCTGATCGCTCGGCCTGGCCGCCTCTGGCGGCGCCGCTGGGCCGTCGCTTTGGCAACCCCCGGCGCCGCCCGCGCCTGCCGCCGCGCAGCCACGTTCTCCAAACGGTCCGGCCGCCGGCTCCACCGCTGATCGCGCGATGCGGCCTGCGTCAGCGCGGAGCGCTGGCCGGTGCAGGCGCGCTTGCGGGCTGCGCCATGACCTGAGCGAGAAATGCTGCCACTGGTTCGGCCCACACCGATGGATCGGCCTGGGCGAAGGTCTTGTGGCCGTCGTCGCCGAATGGCGGTAGATCGACGAAGGTTACCGGCGGCGTCGAGCCGGCCCGGTAGGCGGCATACATGCGGTGCGCCAGTTCGCGTCGGAAGAAGTGATCGTTCTCGGCGTACAGCCACAACTGCGGCAGCGTGTTGGCCGCACCCAGAGTCTTCTCCGCCTCGATCAGGCGGTCCTCGCCGGCGCAGATGACCTCCTTGCCGTTGCTGCCGCGCCCGCCGGCGAAGCTGATGACGCCGCGCACGCCCGGTGGCGGCGCATCGGCCAGCGCCACCGCGCCGAGGCCGCCGGCGGACTGGCCGACCACGACGATGCGCTGCGGATCCACGTCGGGAAGACGCGCGGCGGCGTCGACGATCGCCGCCTCGGCCGCCGCGATCCTGTGCCCGGCGACGACGAAATCGACGTCGTGGCAGTTGCCTGCGCCTTCCAGGTAGCTGCCGCTGGAGCTGCCGTAGCCGGGCCGCAGCGCCAGCACCACCATGTAGCCGCGGGCGACGAACCAGCGCGCGGCGCGGGCGAAGCCGAGGCGGGTGTCGGCGAGCTTGCGCTTGTCCGCCGGCGTGCCGTGGTGGATGACGATCAGCGGGAACGGACCGTGGCCCGTGGGGCGATACACGCGCGCGGCGAGATCGTAGTCGACGCCTTTCACGACCACCGGCATCCGGAAGTCCGTAACGCGTTCGGCATGCACCGGCAATGGCGCAGCGCAGGCGAGAAGGGTGGCCGCGAAGGCAGCGAACAGGTGCTTGCGCATGTGCGAAACCTGCCTGGGGCGTGGCGACGCGTCGTGGCGGTTCGTGTGCGATCGGCGTGCCGTGTGGCGCTGCCTCCGCTGGGCGATCCCACGGCCACGACGCGGCGCGCGGCTTCGCTGTCCTGCTGGACGTGCCTTGGTCGGGTGGTCCGGAGGCATCTTACCCGGCGATTGGCGGCGGCCCCTCGACCGGCCGGGAGCCGCTTCCAGGCGGTCGCTGCGCCTGCATCAGTCCGCCACAACCACCGTCGTCCACTGTGTTGCGCCCTGCGGCACGTCGATCGACATGCCGCAGGCCGCCGTCAGGCACTTGCTCAGAAATCCTGCTGCAGGCTCAGGTAGACGCCGCGGCGCGGCGCCCACTGCGGCGCGAATACGCCGATGCCGCCGCCGTCGCGCAACTGGTAGTGGCGGTCGAGCACGTTGAGCACCGCCAGCTGCGCGTGCAGCGGGTGGCTGCTGGCCAGGGCGAAGTCGTGGCCGGCGCTGAGGTTGAGCTGGAAATACGCCGGCAGCTCGCCGCCGTTGGGCACGCCGTCGGCGTCGGTACGCAGGCCGCTGCCGAACAGGTAGTCGGCGCCGATGCGGCTGTCCTCGGCCAGGGCGTAGTTGATGCCGCCGGAGGAGGTCAGCTTCTGGTCGTGGTCCAGGTGGATCCAGTGGTCGTTGGCGTAGGCCAGCGCATCCGGGTCGAAGTTGTACAGGCTGGTCATCACCTGCTTGCCCATGGCCTTGCTGTAGGCCGCGTTGAAGTAGGCGTTGATCGGGCCGTTGCTGTAGTCGGCGCTGAACTCGGCGCCGCGGATGCGGCCGTAGCGGTAGTTGAAGGTGGAGTAGACGTAGGCGGCGCCGAACTGGCCTTCGTCCTGCAGGCGGTCGGCCTTGCGGTAGTAGGTGTCCAGGCCCAGGGTCAGGTGGTCGCCGACCATCTGCGAGATGCCCAGGTCGTAGTAGTCGCTGCGCTCGCTCAGCGGCTTGGTCGAGGCGCCGTTCGGCGACTGCTGGTTGGTGGTGCCGTCGTACAGGGCGATGTCGCTGGTGGAGATCAGCTCGGTGGCCGGCGGGGTGAAGTAGCGCGCATAGCCGGCGTGCAGGGTGGTGCTGTCGCTGGCGTGCCAGACCACGCCCAGGCGCGGGCTGAGCTGGCCCTCGGTGGTGCCGAAGGCCTTGTAGCGGTCGCCACGCACGCCGTAGTTGATGGTCCAGGCGTCGCTCGGCTGCCATTCGTCCTGCAGGTAGACCGCGTAGGTGCTGGCGTGGAAGCGGCTGCTGTCGGGAATGAACAGCGGCACGTCGCTGCTCTGGCTGCCGTCGTCGTTCGCCGGGAACACATAGGCGTTGTTGCTGGCATTGGCGTGTTCGAAGTTGCCGTACACGCCGTAGCGCAGGGTGTGGGTGCTGCCCCACGGCGTGGAGAAGTCGGCCTGCAGGGTGCTGGCGCGGTTGGCGCGCTGCACCTGCGAGGCGATGCCGTTGAAGATCAGGTCGCCGGCGATGTCCGGGGAGAAGGCGACGCTGCTGTAGCGCTGGCCGGCCGACAGCTGGTAGCTGGTGTCGCCGAGCGCGCCCTGCAGCACCAGGGTGCCGAAGCGGGTGTTCTCGCGCTGGTTCTCGTCGAGCTGGGAGGAATCGAAGGTACTGGTGCCCTGGTAGGTGAACGCCGGCGTCTGCCCCGGGTTGTTGGGGATCTGGAAGCGGTTGTTGGCGTAGCCGACCAGCAGGCTGAGCCGGGTGTTCTCGTTCAGCAGGTAGCTGAGGTCGGCGAATCCCTTGCCCTGGTGGGTCTTGTCGTGGATCGGGTTGTCGCTGTCGGTCGGGTTCTCCATGCCGATGCGGTTCTGCAGGTAGTTGCCGCTGGCGAACCAGCTGAAGCGGCCGTCGCTGCCCCACCACGAGGCGTTGGGGTTGAGCGTGCCGTAGGAGCCGGCGGTGATGCCGACGCTGCCGCCGTTGCCCAGTTCCACCCCGTTCTTGGTGGTGATGTCGACCACTGCCGCGGTGCGGTCGCCGAACTGCGCCGGCAACGCGCCATCGAGCAGACGGATGTTCTTGATCGTGCGCGGGTCCAGGGTCTGGCCGAAGCCGGAGATCGACTCGGGGATCATCACGCCGTTGATGCGGTACTGCAGGTTGGCGTGGTCGCCGCGCACGTGCACGCCGCCGTAGGAGTCCTGGACCACGCCCGGCGCCTGCAGCAGCACCTGGTTGAGCGGGGTGGAGGCGCCCAGCGGCAGGCGCGCGATGTCCTCGGCGCTGATCGCGTACTGGCTGCTGCCGATGTCCGGCGACAGCGCGTTGCGCGCGGCTTCCAGCTTGGCGGTGACGGTAACCGGGTCGAGATCGACGGTCGGTTCGGCGGCAGCGGTGCTGTCGGTGGCGTCCGCGGCGAAGACGAGGCCGGGGGCGAGCAGCAGGACCAGGGCGATGGCGGAGGAGAGGGGGCGAGGTGTCATGGCGAGGCGAACCGAAGGGGAAGGAATTGTTACTTAATAACAGTGTGCTTTCGCAAAAACGCCGGCGTAGGCCGGAAGTCATGGTGGCGTCGCGGTGTTGCTTGCCGTTCATGTCGCGGCGCTGCCAGCGTGACCGGGGTGCGGCGCTATGCGGCGCGCCCCGGCTCTGCGAACATCGCACACTGCCAAGGAGTCCTTTCATGAATCTGTCCGCCGCCGCCGTGTCCCCCTCCTCCTCGCCGTCCTGGTCACCTGCCAGTTGGCGTGAGCGGCCGGCGCTGCAGATGCCGGTGTATCCGGACCCGCAGGCGCTGGAGGCCGCGCTGGCGGAACTGCGGCACTTGCCGCCGCTGGTCACGTCCTGGGAGATCTTCGCGCTGAAGAAGCAGCTGGCCGAGGCGCAGGAGGGCAAGCGCTTCCTGCTGCAGGGCGGCGATTGCGCGGAGAACTTCAACGATTGCGAATCCGGCACCATTTCCAACCGGCTCAAGGTGCTGCTGCAGATGAGCCTGGTGCTGGTGCACGGCCTGCGCCTGCCGGTGGTGCGGGTCGGCCGCTATGCCGGGCAGTACGCCAAGCCGCGCTCGGCCGATACCGAGACCCGCGACGGCGTGACCTTGCCCAGCTACCGCGGCGACGTGGTCAACGGCCCGGAGTTCACCGCGCAGGCGCGGGTGCCGGATCCGCGACGCATGATCACCGCGCACTCGCGTTCGGCGATGACCATGAACTTCGTGCGTGCGCTGATCGACGGCGGCTTCGCCGACCTGCACCATCCCGAGTACTGGAACCTGAGCTGGGTCGGCTATTCGCCGCTGGCCGAGGACTACCAGAAGATGGTGGCCTCGATCGGCGATGCGGTGCGCTTCATGGAGACCCTGTCCGGCGCGCAGCTGTACAACCTCAACCGCGTCGATTTCTACACCTCGCACGAGGCCTTGCTGCTGCCCTACGAGGAAGCACTGACCCGCGAGGTGCCGCGGCAGTGGGGCTGGTTCAACCTCAGCACGCACTATCCGTGGATCGGCATGCGCACGGCGGCGCTGGACGGTGCGCACGTGGAGTACTTCCGCGGCATCCGCAATCCGATCGCGATCAAGGTCGGGCCGTCGGCGCAGCCGGACCAGTTGCTGCGCCTGATCGACGTGCTCAATCCGGAAGACGAACCGGGCCGGCTGACCTTCATCCACCGCATGGGCGCGGCGCAGATCGCCGAGAAGCTTCCGCCGCTGCTGGACGCGGTAAAGCGCGACGGCCGGCGCGTGCTGTGGGTGTGCGATGCGATGCACGGCAACACCGAGAGCACCAGCAACGGCTACAAGACCCGGCGCTACCAGAACGTCCTGGGCGAGGTGGAGCAGTCGTTCGACATCCACGCCGCGGCCGGGACCCGGCTGGGCGGCGTGCATCTAGAGCTGACCGGCGAGGACGTCACCGAGTGCACGGGCGGCGCGCGCGAGCTGACCGAGCGCGACTTGGAGCGCGCCTACCGTTCCAGCGTCGATCCGCGGCTGAACTACGAGCAGTCGCTGGAGATCGCGATGGCGATCGTGCGCAAGCAGAACGGGCGTACCGTCGCCACGCCGCTGGCGTAATCGGTTGATGTCATGCGCCGGCGCGCAGCGTGCGCGTCGGCGCTGGCGCTGGTCGCAGCCTACGCGGGCCATTCCGGCTGCACGCACGGCGCGTGGCAGCGTCTCGCGGCCGTTGGCAACCCATTTCGGAAGTAGGCGCATGCGCGACACCGCCCGCTGTGGCCGTCGCCTGACGCCGCCTCGTGCGCGCTCGACATCGCGCTAATCCCCGCACTGCCAGACTGTCGCGACTCCTCCCCCCGACAAAGGAGCGCATCTTGCCCCTCGATCTTCATTGGGTGCCCTGGCGTGCCTATACGCTGCCGATCGGCGCCGCACTGATTCTCGGTTTCCTGGCCTGGTGGCTGCTGCTGCGCATCGCCCAGCGCATGCGCGGCCGCGACTACCGGCGTGCGCGCATCGTGCGCGTGATCAGCGTGCCGGTGGCGTTCCTGCTGCCGATGCTGATGCTCAGCTTCGCGCTCGAATCCACGCCGCTGGACGAGAAGGCGTTGACCGACCTGCAGCACCTGCTGCACATCGGCATGATCGGTTGCGTGACCTGGTTGCTGGTGCGCGGCGTGGCGGCGCTGGAAACGGCGATCCTGCGCAGCCATCCGATCGAGGTGGCGGACAACCTCACCGCGCGCCGCGTGCAGACCCAGACCCGGGTGCTGGCACGGGTGGCGATGGGCACGATCATCCTGGTCGGCACCTCGATCGTGCTGCTGACCTTCCCGGCGGTGCGGCAGATCGGCACCACCCTGCTGGCCTCGGCCGGCATCATCGGCCTGGTCGCCGGTATCGCCGCCAAGCCGGTGTTCGGCAACCTGATCGCCGGCCTGCAGATCGCGTTGACCCAGCCGATCCGGCTCGACGACGTGGTCATCGTCGAAGGCGAGTGGGGCCGCATCGAGGAGATCGGCAGCTCCTACGTGGTGGTGCGGATCTGGGACGAGCGGCGCATGGTGGTGCCGCTGACCTGGTTCATCGAGAACCCGTTCCAGAACTGGACGCGCAACAGCGCCGACCTGCTCGGCACCGCATTCCTGTGGCTGGACTACCGCACGCCGATCGCACAGGTGCGCGCCGAACTGGAGCGCATCTGCAAGAGCGAACCGCTCTGGGACGGCCGGGTCTGCGTGACCCAGGTGACCGATACCAGCGAGCGCACGATCCAGGTGCGCCTGCTGGTCAGCGCACGCAACTCCGGCGATGCCTTCGACCTGCGCTGCATCGTGCGCGAGCGCATGCTGGATTTCCTGGTGCGCGAGCATGCCTACGCCTTGCCGCTGCTGCGCGCGGAAGTGGCGCCGGAGCCGGTGCGGCTATCGCATCCGCCGGTGCGCGCCAGCGATTCGGAGGCGATGCGTTCGCCGGGTGCCGAGGATGGGGCGGGAGGAGCAGTGCCGTCTCCCGTGTAGCGCGGCGCCGCATGAGGCGCCGCGCCAGCGTCACGACTGGGTGCGAGGCCCGGCGGGTGGCCGGGCGACCCGACGTTGTCAGTTAGGCTGCACTTCCCAGAGCTGGTTGACGTTACCCAGGCATTCCCACATCTGCGCGATGGCGCCATTGCGCGCGCCGCCAGCGGAGTCGTCCAGGCATTTGCCGTTCAGATCGCTGCGGATTTCGCCACGGATCCGCCACGCCTGCGCACTCGTGCCGGTGCAGGCGGCCATGCGCACGACGGTGCCATTCTGGGCGAGATTCACCGCTTCCAGGCAGTTGCCGCCATAGCCGACGATCGACCCGTTCTTGCCAAGCTGCCAGACCTGGTTCTTGGTGCCGGTGCAGTCCCATATCTGCACCGGTGTCCCGGTGGCCACGCCGAATTCCGCCACGTCCAGGCAGCGTCCGGTCGAGACCCGGATTTCGCCGGTTGCGGGAATGTACGACCAGCGCTGGTTGGCGCCGCCGAGGTTGTCCCAGAGCTGCATCCGCGCGCCGTTGCCCGATCCGGCGGCCACCACGTCCAATACCTTGCCGCCGGTGGCGATGAGCGAGGCATTGGTGAAGTGCCAGCCCTGGTTCTCCGTGTTCAGCGATTGATAGAGCTGGAGCGGCGCACCGTTGGCGCGGCTCACGCCGCTGATGTCGAGGACCTTGTCGGTGCCTTCGCCGCGCAGGCTGCGGCTGCCGCGCTGGAACGACCACTTCTGCTGGCGGAACCCGTTGCAGCTCCAGACCTGGACGGGGGAGGCGTTGTCGGTCGCCCCACCCGCGACATCGAGGCATTTGCCGGAGGGGCCCATGACCTGGCCGGGCGAACTGGAATCGTCCAGCGGCACCACGGTCTGTCGATATTGCACGACGTTCGGCACCGTGGTGAGGAAGGCGCGGGCGTTGTCGGCCTGGTCCTGCACACCGCAGGGTTGCCCGTTGCAGGTGGTGATCGACGGCGACGAGTACACCAGGATCTCGCTTTGCCCGTTGATCGCGTAGGCCATCGTGGTGTGGAAGCTGCCCACGTCGCTGCGATGGCCGAAATTGAAGCCCGGTTCCTGGCCGGTTTCGTGCTGGTGGCCGGAGCCGAGCAGGTGGCCGAACTCATGGGCGAGGGTGCCGCGGGTGCAGTAGTAGCCGCCGTCCACCCCGTCGGAGATCACCGCGTAGCCCCAGCGCGAATCGGTGCCGCCGGATTGCCAGGCGACACCGCAACTCTGCTGGGCGCCATTGAAGCGCCGCACCAGGCCGACCATGTCGGCGCCGAGGCGATCGCGCGCATCGTGCAGCGGCACCAGCGCCGTGGCGGTAGCCTGGCCGACGCCGGTGAGTTCGTTGAGGGTGCCGTCGTTCAGCGTGTTGTCCGGGTAGTCGACCTGCACGGTCCCGACCAGCCGGTAGCGCACATTGATGTTGGCGTTGGCGAAGGACAGGTTCGCCGTCTCCACCAGATTGGTGAGCACCGTGTCGATCGCCGTGATGCCCCCGCGATAGTCGCGATAGCCGGGCGTGTAGCCGAGCAGCACGTCGATCGTGTTGGTCGAGGTGCTGCCGGCCTGCGCGTTGACCTGCGCCAGGCTGCTGTACCCGGCGATATAGCCCTGCGCAGTGTCGCCCGCGGGCAGTTGGATGACCGCATCGGCGAGCTTCCGCCCATCGGTGCGGCTGCCGGCGGAATGCAGGTCGGCGCTGACGGCCGCCATGATGTAGGGCTTGCCTCCGATCGTGGTGAGTTGGTAGGTCATGCCATCGATGGTGCCCAGCGATCCGAACACCGCGTCCTTGCCGAAGCTGATGACCGCTTCATTGCCCACCGGTTGGCCGTCCACCCGCCCGACCCAGGTCCAGATGCCGCCCTTGGCGTCGCGCCTGCTCAGATAGCTGATTTGCAGGGTCTTTCCGTCGGGCGTCGGCAACGTCATCGTGCCGTCGACGCTGGCCTTGATGGCATGCGCCTCGCTGACGGTGATCGGGTACAGGGCGAACGCGCCGTCGTGTCCGGTCGGGGTGCGGCTGGTATAGCGGATCAGGGCACCGCTGTCTTTCGCATCGAACAGGGCGGCGTGCTGTACGGCGGCCGCAGCCATGGCGGGCGTGCCTGCAGCCAGGGCCGTCAGCTGCTGCCTTGCCCCGTTGGACCCCGCGGTGCCCTTGTCGCCGACCGCACTGCCGCAGGCGCTCAAGCCCGCGCACAACAGTGCCGCCACACTCCACCCCATCGCTTCTGCGAACCGCATTGGAATCCCCCTGTGCCAGTTTCCGCCATCGGCCGGCTGGCCGTCATGGCACGCGTTCCGGACGCGCCCAAACTACGCCAAAACAGCATCGGCAAGTGCGGTCGATTCTGTAGACGAATGAACGCTTTAGCGCAGTGGGAATCGCATTGCGTGAAATGCGTCCATGCGCAGCGTGATGGGCATTAGGGAATCGTGGCGGCCGGCCTGGTGCCAGGCAACATCCAGGCGTTGGGCCAGATCAGGGTAGCGATGCGCTGTGTCGAGCGACACGCTGCGGTAGCGGCGTCCCGTCTCTTGCATCGGGCAATGCGGCTCAGGCCGGAGGATGCCGCCGGCGCCGCACCAGGTCGCGGGCGAGGATGCCGACCACGGCGAGGTTGATCGCCAGTACTGCCCATGACGCCCAGCCGGGGTGGCGCACGATCGCGTAGACGTCGAAGGGCAGGTAGATGGCCGCGGAGACGCAGCCCAGCAGCGAGGCCCAGGCCTTGGCGCGCCACAGGCCCCAGGCCTCGATGAGGTGCAGCACGCCGTAGGCGAGCATGCCGGCGGCGGCCAGGTGCACCGCGCCGGGGCTGATCATGGTCAGCAGCGAGGGCAGGGCGCCGTGGTCCGGGTCCAGGCTGAAGCGCACGATCAGCCGGTCCACCCCCGCGCGCAGCGGGGCCGGACCCATCAGTTCCAGCCCCGTGGCCGCCAGCACCGCGAGCAGGCCCTTGCCGGCCTCCAGCAGTGCGATCAGGTGCAGGCCCGGATGCGCATGCGGATCCGGGTTGTACGCCTTGTCGGCGGCCATGGGCGTGCGCTGCCGCTCAGCCCGCGCGGCCGGCGCGCTTGCGCTCGTTTTCGGTCAGGTGCTTCTTGCGCAAGCGGATCTCCTTCGGGGTGACTTCGACCAGTTCGTCGTCCTCGATGAAGTCCAGCGCCTGCTCCAGCGTGTACTTGATGGCCGGGGTCAGCTTGATCGCATCGTCCTTGCCCGAGGCACGCATGTTGGTCAGCGGCTTGGTCTTGATCGCGTTGACGGTCAGGTCGTTGTCCTTGGAGTGGATGCCGACCAGCTGCCCTTCATACACGTTGTCGCCTTCGGCGGCAAACAGGCGGCCGCGCTCTTCCAGCGGGCCCAGCGCGTAGGCGGGGGTGGCGCCCGGCGCGTTGGCGATCATCACGCCGTTCTGGCGCTTGGCGATGGCGCCCTGTTCCTTCGGGCCGTAGTGGTCGAACACGTGGAACAGCAGGCCCGAACCCTGGGTCAGGGTGCGGAACTCGTTCTGGAAGCCGATCAGGCCACGCGCCGGGATCATGTAGTCCAGGCGCACGCGGCCCTTGCCGTCCGGTTCCATGTTCTTGAGCTGGCCCTTGCGGATGCCCAGCTTCTCCATGACGCCGCCCTGGTGCTGCTCCTCGATGTCCACCACCAGCTGCTCGACCGGCTCCATCAGCTGCCCGTCGATCTCCTTGATGATGACTTCCGGGCGCGACACGGCCAGTTCGAAGCCTTCGCGGCGCATGTTCTCGATCAGCACCGACAGGTGCAGTTCGCCGCGGCCGGAGACCAGGAACTTGTCGGCGTCTTCCAGCTGCTGCACCTTCAGCGCCACGTTGTGCACGGTCTCGCGCTCCAGCCGGTCCTTGAGCTGGCGGCTGGTCAGGAACTTGCCGCCGGACAGGTCCTTGTTGCCGGCGAACGGCGAGTTGTTAACCTGGAAGGTCATCGAGATGGTCGGCTCGTCCACGGTCAGCGGCGGCAGCGCCTCGGGGGCTTCCAGCGCGCACACGGTGTCGGAGATGGTCAGCTCCTGGATGCCGGAGATGGCGACGATGTCGCCAGCCTGCGCGCTGTCCTGCTCGATGCGCTCCAGGCCCAGGAAGCCCAGCACCTGCAGCACCTTGCCCTGGCGCTTCTTGCCTTCGCGGTCGATCACCGCCACCGGCATGTTCTTCTTCAGCACGCCGCGCTGGATGCGGCCGATGCCGATCACGCCGACGAAGTTGTTGTAGTCCAGCTGGCTGATGCGCATCTGGAACGGGCCGTCCGGATCCACGTCCGGCTTCGGCGCGTGCTGCATGATCGCTTCGTACAGCGGGGTCATGTCGCCGTCGCGCACGCTGTCGTCCAGCGAGGCGTAGCCGTTCAGCGCCGAGGTGTAGACGATCGGGAAGTCGAGCTGCTCGTTGGTGGCGCCGAGCTTGTCGAACAGGTCGAACACCTGGTCGATCACCCAGTCCGGACGCGCGCCGGGGCGGTCGATCTTGTTGACCACCACGATCGGCTTGAAGCCCATCGCGAACGCCTTCTGGGTCACGAAGCGGGTCTGCGGCATCGGGCCGTCCATCGCGTCGACCAGGATCAGCACGGTGTCCACCATCGACAGCACGCGCTCCACCTCGCCGCCGAAGTCGGCGTGTCCGGGGGTGTCGACGATGTTGATGCGGTTGCCCTGCCAGGTGATGGCGGTGTTCTTGGCCAGGATGGTGATGCCGCGTTCCTTTTCCTGGTCGTTGCTGTCCATCACGCGCTCGGCCAGCACCGTGCGCTCGGACAGGGTGCCGGACTGCTTCAGCAGGCAGTCGACGAGGGTGGTCTTGCCGTGGTCGACGTGGGCGACGATGGCGATATTGCGAAGATTTTCGATGGACATGCGAAAGGGGGCCAGCCGGCGCCAGGAGGAAGGAAAGGAAGCCACCTAGTATACCCGGATCCCGCGGCGCCTGCCGGCGCCCGGCGGCGGTGGGCCGGGCGGGCCCGTTCAGGCGCCGGCGGTGGGCGCGGGCGAGGCCTGAACAAGGCGCCGTGTATCCTATGCGCCCCTCATGACGCCCCCGTTTCCAAGGAATCCCATGTCCCTGATCGCCCATTTCGACACCGCCCGCGGCCCGATCAAGATCGAGCTGTATCCCGACAAGGCCCCGCTGACCGTGGCCAACTTCGTGAACCTGGCCAAGCGCGGCTTCTACGACGGGCTGAACTTCCACCGCGTGATCGCCGACTTCATGATCCAGGGCGGTTGCCCGGAAGGCTCCGGCCGCGGCGGCCCGGGCTACCGTTTCGAGGACGAGACCAACAACGGCGTGCGCCACGAGCGCGGCGTGCTGTCCATGGCCAATGCCGGCCCCAGCACCAACGGCAGCCAGTTCTTCATCACCCACACCGCCACCCCGTGGCTGGACGGCAAGCACACCGTGTTCGGCAAGGTGCTCGAAGGCCTGGACGTGGTCGACAGCGTCGCCCAGGGCGACGTGATCAACAAGATCACCATCGAAGGCGATGCCGACGCGGTGCTGGCGGCCAAGGCCGACCGCGTCGCCGAGTGGAACCGCACCCTCGACGCCTGATCCGGCGCTGTCCGCGCGACCGGTCCTGCGGCCGGGCGCGCGGAGCCTGCGTGCTACCATTTTCCCGATTGATTGCCGCACCCGACCGCCGATGACGATGCGCCCCCTTGTGTTGTGCCTGCTGCTGCTCGCCATCGGCAGCGGCGTGCATGCCTGGTGGCGCAGCGCGGACCCGGCGCCGTCGGCCGCACTGGCCGCGGGCGACCCGCGGCGGCTGACCGGCGACGACGGCATCGTCATGCTCGCCGCCGACTGGTGCGGCTACTGCCGTCGGCAACAGGCCGATTTCGCCCGCGCCCAGGTCCGCTACACGGTCCTGGACGTGGAGCAGGAGGCCGGCCGCCAGGCCGCCGCCGCGCTGGGCCTGGAAGGCGTGCCGATCACCGTGATCGGCCAGCACGTGGTCGAAGGCTACGACACCGCCGCCCTGGACCTGCACCTGCAGCCGCTGGGCTATCGCGTCTACTGATCCACCCCACCCACTTTCTTAGCAGAGGAATCCCCCATGAAAGCACCCGTTCGTGTTGCCGTGACCGGCGCCGCCGGCCAGATCGGTTATGCCCTGCTGTTCCGCATCGCCTCCGGCGAAATGCTGGGCAAGGACCAGCCGGTGATCCTGCAGTTGCTGGAACTGCCGATGGAGAAGGCCCAGGCCGCGCTGAAGGGCGTGATGATGGAGCTGGAAGACTGCGCGTTCCCGCTGCTGGCCGGCATGGTCGGCACCGACGACGCCGAAGTGGCGTTCAAGGACGCCGACATCGCCCTGCTGGTCGGCGCGCGTCCGCGCGGCCCGGGCATGGAGCGCAAGGACCTGCTGCTGGAGAACGCCAAGATCTTCACCGCGCAGGGCGCGGCGCTGAACAAGGTGGCCAAGCGCGACGTCAAGGTGCTGGTGGTCGGCAACCCGGCCAACACCAACGCCTACATCGCCATGAAGTCGGCGCCGGACCTGAACCCGAAGAACTTCACCGCGATGCTGCGCCTGGACCACAACCGCGCGCTGAGCCAGCTCTCGCTCAAGCTCGGCAAGCCGGTCGGCGGCATCGAGAAGCTGGTGGTGTGGGGCAACCACAGCCCGACCATGTACCCGGACTACCGCTTCGCCACCGCTGACGGCGCCTCCATCGCCGACGCGATCAACGACCAGGAATGGAATGCCGGCACCTTCATCCCGACCGTGGGCAAGCGCGGCGCGGCGATCATCGAAGCGCGCGGCCTGTCCTCGGCCGCCTCGGCCGCCAACGCCGCCATCGACCACGTGCGCGACTGGGTGCTGGGCAGCAACGGCAAGTGGGTGACGATGGGCGTGCCGTCCGACGGCTCCTACGGCATCCCGGAAGGCGTGATCTTCGGGTTCCCGGTCACCACCGAGAACGGCAAGTACACCATCGTCAAGGATCTGCCGATCGACGACTTCAGCCAGAAGTACGTCGACAAGACCCTGGCCGAGCTGGAAGAAGAGCGCAGCGGCGTGGCCCACCTGCTGGGCTGATCGCCAACGCGATCGCGTCGTCACGAAACGCCGGGCCCCGCCCGGCGTTTCGCGTTGTGGAAGCCCGACATGATGAATCTGATCCACTGGCGGCTGTACGTCGCCGTCGTCGAGTGCGGCAGCATCAGCGCCGCCGCCGTACGCTGCGGCATCACCCAGTCCGGCGCTAGCCAGGCCATCGCGCAGATGGAACACCTGCTCGGCGCGGCGCTGCTGCTGCGCGAGCGCGGGCGGGTCCGGCCGACTCCGTTCGGTGTGCGGGCGCTGGCGCATGCACGGGCGATGCTGGCCGAACTGGGGCAGATCCAGGCCCTGGCCAGGGCGCAGCGTGCAGCGGCAGCGGCCTCGCTGCGGGTGGCCGGCTTCGCCTCGTCGCGGCCGTGGCTGGCGCCGCGCCTGCGTGCGTTCGAGCGGGCGCATCCGGATGCCAGCGTGGTCTGGCTGGAAGGCAGCGACGAGGAGGTCGAGGCCTGGCTGGCGGCGGGTACGGTCGACCTGGGCGTGGTGCTGGATCCTGCGCCGGAGCGCGATGCCACCGTGTTCGGCAACGATGAATGGCTGGCGGTGCTGCCGCCGGCGCTGGTGCGTCCGCAGGCGCGCGACATCGCCCTGGCGGAACTGCTGGCGCTGCCGTTCGTGCTGGCCACCGGCGGCTGCTGGCTGCACGCGCAACGCCTGGCCGAACGCGCCGGGCTGGCCATCGCCGACCTGCGCCTGCAGGTGCGCGACTGGTCCAGCGCCTGGGCGCTGGTGCGCGATGGCGCGGGCGCCAGCCTGCTGCCGGCGTCGGTGCTGCCGGCCGAGCGCGACGGCGTGCAGGTGCTGCCCTTGCAGCCGCGGCTGCAGCGCCGTTTCGCGTTGGTCGCCGCTGCGCAACCGGCACCGGCCGCGCTGCGGTTGCGCGCGTTCCTGGACCAGGCCATCAGCAGCGCTACTGACCCGCACTGACATTCTTGTTTCTCTGCAGGCCGCCATGCCGCGCACACTGCGCGCGCCGACTGTCCGGCGCCCCTGCGAGACCGTTCCGATGCTCCTCTATGCCGCTCCTGGCGCCTGTTCCCTGGCGCCGCACATCGTGTTGCGCGAACTGCAACTGCCGTTCCGGCTGGTGCGCGTGGACAACCGCAGCAAGCGCACCGACGAGGGCGGGGATTACCTCGCGATCAACCCCAAGGGCTACGTGGCGGCGCTGCAACTGGACGACGGCCAGGTGCTGACCGAAGGGCCGGCGATCCTGCTGTACCTGGCCGATCGCTGTCCGCAGGCGGCGCTGGCGCCGCCCGCGGACGCAGACGCGTTGCCGCGCTATCGCCTGTACGAGTGGCTGGCCTTCATCAACAGCGAACTGCACGCCGGCAGCGTGCCGCTGTTCGATGCCGCGCTGGAACCGGAGCGGCGCACCGCGCTCGCCGCCCGGCTGCTGCAGCGCTACGCCCATGCCGAGGCCGCGCTGCGCACGCAGCCGTACCTGCTCGGCGAGCGCTTCGGCGTCGCCGATGCCTATCTGTTCACCGTGCTCGGCTGGCTGCCGCGGTTCGGCCTGTTGCTGGACGCGCTTCCGGCGTTGGCTGCTTACGCCGCACGCATCGCGCAGCGTCCCAGCGTGGTCGCGGCGCTGGCCGCCGAGCAGGCGTTGGCGCCGGCCTGAGCGCGGCGCGCGGACGGGCAGGGCATGACCTTCGGCGCTCGGCCGCGGCGCGGCGACCGTGCTAGGTTGCCGGGGTCATTCGAAAGGGGATTTCGACCATGCTCCTGCCGTTCCGCTGGATCGGCGCGCTGGCGCTCGCCAGTGCGTTGCCCGTCGTCGCCCACGCCGCCACCGCCGACAGCGGGTATCGGCAACCGCCCGAGCCGCTGCTCGGGGTGATGCGCGCGCCGCTCAATCCGTCGCCGCGGCTGGATCCGACCGGCCGCACCCTGTTGCTGGTGGAACGCCAGGCCTACCCGCCGATCGCGCGCGTCGCCGAGCCGTACCTGAAGCTGGCCGGGGTGCGCGTGGAACCGCGCACCCATGCTCGCCACGACATGTCCAACGGTTACGGCATCCGCGCCTGCCTGGACGGCTTCAGCCTGGTCGACGTGGCCAGTGGCAAGCAGACCGCGGTGACCCTGCCGGCCGGCGCCTGCCCGGCGCAGCCGGTGTGGTCGCCGGACGGGCGCCGCTTCGCCTTCAACAACACCGCCGCCGACCGCGTCGAACTGTGGCTGGGCGACGTCGCCACCGGCGCGGTGCGCCGCATCGACGGCGTGCAGCTCAACCCGGTGCTGGGCGGCGAGATCCAGTGGCTGGGCGGCAGCGACACGCTGCTGGTGCGTGCGGTGCCGCAGGATCTGGGGCCGGCGCCGGTGAAGGCGGCGGTGCCGCCGGGGCCGGAGGTCAAGGAAGCGATCCGCGGCAAGGGCGAGAGCAGCACCTACGAGGCCCGCGACACCCTGTCCAGCCCCGAGGACGAGGCGCAGTTCACCTACTACGCCACCTCGCAACTGGTCACCGTGGACGCCGCCAGCGGCAAGCTGCGCACGGTCGGCAAGCCGGCGGTGTACTCGGTGGTCGACGGTGCGCCGGACGGCCGCCACGTGCGCGTGGAGCGCCTACAGCGCCCGTATTCCTACGTCACCACCTACGGCCGCTTCGCCCACGACGTGGCGGTGCTGGACCTGGCCGACGGCAGCGAGCGGGTGCTGGCGAACCTGCCGGTGGCCGATCGCGTGCCGGTACACGGGGTGCCGACCGGGCCGCGCGCCTACAGCTGGCGCGCCAATCAGCCGGCGACGCTGGTCTGGGCCGAGGCGCTGGACGGCGGCGACTGGAAGACCAGCGTTCCTGCCCGCGACAAGCTGCTGACCCTGGCGGCGCCGTTCACCGGCAAGCCGCGCGAACTGGCCAAGGTGACCCAGCGCTACGCCGGCCTGAGCTGGTTCGCGCAGGGTGGCCAGGCGCTGCTGGACGAGGACGACGAGAACCGCCACTGGCGCCGCACCACGCTGCTCGACGCCGACCGCCCCGGCAGCGCCGGGCGGGTGCTGTTCGACCTGTCCACCGACGATCTGTACGCCGATCCCGGCACGCCCGAGCTGCGCCGCCTGGCCAACGGCGAGTACGTACTGCGCGAGGACAACGGTGCGCTGTTCCTGAGCGGGCAGGGCGCCACCCCGGCCGGCGACCGGCCGTTCCTGGACCGCTACGAGCTGGCGAGCGGCAAGACCCAGCGCCTGTTCCGCAGCGGCACCGACATCGACGAGGCCTTCGCCGGGTTCGCTGGCGACGACACCACCCGCCTGCTGACCTGGCGGCAGTCGCCGAGCGACCCGCCGAACGTGTACCTGCGCACGCTGGGCCAGCCGCAACCGGCCGCGGCAGCCGGCGAGGCGGTGGTCGCCTCCACCCTGGCGCCGGTGACCCGCTTCCCCGACCCGACCCCGGTGGTGCGGCAGATCAAGAAGCGCCTGGTGACCTACAAGCGCAAGGACGGGGTGGAACTGTCCTTCACCCTGTACACGCCGCCAGGCTACAAGGAAGGCACGCGGGTGCCGGCGATCCTCTACGCCTATCCGCTGGACTACGCCGATGCGTCCAAGGCCGGCCAGGTCAGCGGCGCCAACGATCGCGACTTCACCCGCCTGCATTCCTACCAGCTGATGTTGCTGGCGGGTTACGCGATCATCGACGATGCCGCATTCCCGATCGTCGGCGACCCCAAGACCGCCTACGACACCTACCTGCAGCAGCTGGTCGCCAACGCCCAGGCGGCGGTGGACAAGGCGGTGGAGTTGGGCGTGGTCGACCGCGACCGCATCGGCGTCACCGGGCACAGCCACGGCGCGCTGATGGCGGCCAACCTGCTGGCGCACACCGACCTGTTCCGCGCCGGTGTGGCCACCAGCGGCAGCTACAATAAGACCCTGACCCCGTTCGGCTTCCAGAACGAGCGGCGGTCGTTCTGGGCCGCGCCGGAGGTATATGCGCAGGCCTCGGCGTTCTTCCACGCCGACAAGATCAACGAGCCGTTGCTGCTGGTGCACGGCATGGACGACGCCAACCCCGGCACCGAGACCACCCAGGCCCCGCGCATGTTCCAGGCCATCCGCGGCCTCGGCGGCACCGCGCGGCTGGTGCTGCTGCCGTTCGAACCGCACTGGTACACCGCGCGCGAGTCCAACGAGGATGTGGTGGCGGAAATGCTGGAGTGGTTCGACCGTTATGTGAAGCGGGCGCCGCCGCGTGCGGCGTCGGCGACCGCGGCGGCACAGAAGCAATAACGCGACGACCTGGGAGCGCACGATGAACTTGCGTTTTCTTTGCGCGCCAGTGCTGCTGGCGCTCACCGCATGCGGTGCCGTCGACACGGTGAAGAATGCGTACGCGCATTCGCAGGAAGTGGCGGCCGACCTGGAGAAATCGGTCGGCAGCAAGCCCGCGGTCGGCTTCAACTGGGCGAACGGCTCGCTGGTCCAGGTTACGGTCAACTTCCAGGGCGTGCCGCACAAGCCGCTGGCGCAGATCGTGCAACTCAGCAAGGATTCGGTGGCGACGCGCTTCGAGCAGGCGCCGGGGAATGTGGTGGTGACGTTTACGGTGCCGGGGAAGTAGCGCAATTCAGCGCTTCTTGACTCAGGGTGACTTCAATGACGGTTTTGGTAGAGCACATGACCTTCAATGGCCAGCCTCCAGCCCTGGAGGGTTTGGAGTGCACTGGCTTCGTCGTACAGCATTTCTACGAAGATTTCGCGTTGTCAGATCCGGCATGTACTGTATTCCTGTGCTTCGGTGAAGTGTGGTGTCGGATTTACTTTGAAGCAGCGGCGGTGTTTTGGCGGGAAAGTGAGCCGCCTGGCAATCCGGTCAACTCGACACTGTCACACGGACTTCTACTCAATGACCTGTCGGAGCTGCCTGGAGTGGTAGGTCATCGCCTCTCCAGCATTGCGTGCTCGGGCACGGCGCGCGGGGATGTAGAAGTGCGCCTCGCTTTTGCCCATGGCACTTCGATCCTGCTGAACTATGACGTCGATGCCGGGATTACGCGAATTTGCGAAAGTAAACCTTTGGGTCGCGACGCCGTTTCATCGCGTGGTTCGACTTGAACGTTAGTGCGACCTCTATTTCCCGTGTGAGAGTTGCCAGGTTGACATTGCTGTTGACCATACTGGGTGCGGTATTGGTCGGGGCCGGTCCCATCGTTGATCGCGTCATCGTGCGGTTCGAACAGACCGATCCCCAGCTTGGCCCGCTCATGCTTCGGCCAGCCATCGGTGGTGTAGTGACGTTGCACGGGCGGCCTGTTGAAGGTGTGAGGGTTTTTTTCAGCCGGAACCACGAGAACGTAGATTGGTGCGAGCAATTGGGCGCTTCTGCTTCCACTGATAGGCAAGGACGCTTCTATATCCCAGCGCTTCGAGGAGGCAGGGCGCAGCTCACTGCGAAAGAGTCACGTTATGGATTGATAGGCAATGAACTCTGCGTCCAGTTCGGCGGCAAGCTTTTGCCGGAAGGGATGATCCTCAGCGATCCGACCGGTGACGAATCACTTTACTTCCACTGCCGCTTTCCGGCGCCAGCGATTGATACTTACGATTCGAGAGCGTGCACCTGATTCCTGATTGCTATTCAGAAAAGTTGTTGCTTCGCGACGCTGCCTGATTTCGTGGTCCCTCCCGGTTGCATTCTTCGACCAAGGTCGGAACGACGCCCTCCTCGCCGAAGGACTATGCTCGGAGCCTGTGCACCGGCCTTGGGAGGGGCGGCATGGACTACGCGACGCTGTACCGACGTTCGATCGAGCGGCCCGAAGAGTTCTGGGCCGAGCAGGCCAGGGCGATCCACTGGGAGCGCCCGCCGCAGACGATCCTGGACTACGACACGCCGCCGTTCCGGCGCTGGTTCGCGGGCGGGCTGACCAACCTGTGCCACAACGCGGTCGACCGGCACCTGCCGGCGCGCGCCGCGCAGTTGGCGCTGGTCGCGGTGTCCAGCGAAACCGGGCAGACCCAGGAAATCACCTATGCGCAGCTGCACCGCGAGGTCAACGCCTTTGCCGCGGTGCTGCAGCGGCTGGACGTGCAGCGTGGCGACCGCGTGGTCATCTACATGCCGAACATGGCCGAGGCGGTGTACGCGATGCTGGCCTGCGCGCGCATCGGCGCGGTGCACTCGGTGGTGTTCGGCGGCTTCGCCGCGCACAACCTGGCGCTGCGCATCGACGATGCGCGGCCCAAGCTGCTGATCGCCGCCGACGCCGGCAGCCGCGGCGGCAAGCGCATTCCCTACAAGCCGCTGGTCGATGTGGCGTGCGCCGAAGCCAGCGCGCCGCCGCCGACGGTGCTGATCGTCTCGCGCGGGCTGGATCCGGCGCAGCCGCGCGTGCCCGGGCGCGACGTCGACTACGCCGAGTTGCGTGCCGAGGTCGGCGATGCGCAGGTGCCGGTGGTGTGGCTGGAATCCAACGAGCCCAGCTACCTGCTGTACACCTCCGGCACCACAGGCAAGCCGAAGGGCGTGCAGCGCGACGTCGGCGGGCATGCGGTGGCGCTGGCGCTGTCGATGCGCACGGTGTTCGACTGCGGCCCGGGGCAGACCATGTTCTCCACCTCCGACGTGGGCTGGGCGGTGGGGCATTCGTACAACGTGTACGGTCCGCTGATCGTCGGTGCGACCTCGCTGTTGTACGAAGGCCTGCCGGTGCAGCCGGATCCGGGTGTGTGGTGGGCGCTGTGCGAGAAGTACCGGGTGCGCACCATGTTTTCCTCGCCCACCGCGATCCGCGTGCTGAAGAAACATCCGGCGCGCTACCTGCGCGAGCGCGACCTGAGCGCGCTGCGCTATCTGTTCCTGGCCGGCGAGCCGCTGGACGAGCCGACCGCGCTGTGGATCGGCGAAGCGCTGGGCAAGCCGGTGATCGACAACTACTGGCAGACCGAAACCGGCTGGCCGGTGCTGACCCTGCTGCCGGGCGTCGAACTGCGGCCGGTCAAGCCGGGATCGCCGGGCTTTCCCAATCTCGGCTATCGCACGCGTATCGTCGACGAACAGGGCGTGGAGGTGCCGGCCGGGCGCAAGGGCGTGCTGGTGATCGAGCCGCCGTTGCCGCCGGGCTGCATGACCACGGTGTGGAACGACGACGCGCGCTTCCTGCGCAGCTACTTCAGCCACTTCGACACGCTGCTGTACAGCTCGCTGGACTGGGCGATCCGCGACGAGGACGGCTACACCTTCATCCTCGGCCGCACCGACGACGTGATCAACGTCGCCGGGCATCGGCTGGGCACGCGCGAGATCGAGGAAGCCATCGCCGGCCACGCCGACGTGGCCGAAGTGGCGGTGATCGGCATGCACGACGAATTGAAGGGGCAGGTGCCGGTGGTGTTCGCGACGCTGAAGCAGGCTGCGCCGGATGCCGCGGCGGTGGTCGAGGAACTGCGCCAGTGCGTGGTGCAGCGTCTTGGCGCGGTGGCGCGTCCGGCGCAGGTGTATCTGGTGCAGGCACTGCCGAAGACGCGCTCGGGAAAGCTGTTGCGGCGTTCGTTGCAGGCGCTGGCCGAGCAGCGCGATCCTGGCGATCTGTCGACGCTGGACGATCCCAGCGCGCTGGAGGAGATCCGTCGCGCCTTGCGCAGTTGACGTCGACGTGCGACGCCGGCGCAGACGCGCCGGCGTTCGCAGCGCCGATCAGCTCAGCCCTTCGGCCTGCAGCGCCGCCTGCACCTGCGGGTCCGCGGACATGCGTTCGAAATGCAGCTGCAGATTGGGTCCGAGCGCGATCTGCTGCGCGCGCGCCCAGCGCAGGGTGACGAACAGGTACGCATCGGCGATGGAACGGCGCGCGCCGCCTAGCCAGGTCTGCTGTTCCAGCGCAGCTTCCACGCGCGCGTACAGCGTGCGCACGCGTTCGCGCGCATGTTCCTGGGTGCGGGCGATCACCGCGGCATCGTCGAGATAGCGGGTGCTGCCGAACAGCGGATGGAACGCGGGATGCAGATCGGCGTTGAGGAAGGCCAGCCAGCGCTGCACTTCGGCGCGACTGCGCGGGCTGCCGTCGCCGGTCAGGTGTGCGTCGGGCGCGAGGTCGGCGATGTAGTTGAGGATCGCCGAGTTCTGGGTGAGCACCCAGTCGTCCATCTGCAGCGCGGGCACCGCGCCGGCCGGATTGATCGCCAGATACGCGGGCGCCTTCATCGCGGCGGCGTCGAGCAGCTTCAGTTCGAACGGCAATCCGGCCCAGCGCAGCGCGATGTGATCGGCCAGCGAACAGGCGCCGGGCTTGGAATAGAGTTTCATGGCAGGCAGTTCCGCATCGGTCAGGACGGCAGAGCGTACCTGCTGCGCGGGGCGCTTGGCGATCAACGCGCCATGCATGGCACGCGGGAGCCTGCGTCAGGACGTGCCTGCGCGGCGAACGCTTACGACGCGTTGCGCGGGCGCAGCTTCTGCACGCGATAGAACGTGTGGTCGCCGATGGTCGCGACCTGGTAGGCATTGCGCCAGCTGGGGCTGGCGATCGCATGCGCGGCGAAGTGGCTGGCGCCGGGCACGATCTCCTTGCGCTGGCCCTGCGGCAACGCCCAGTTGCGCTCGGCGTCGAAGGAGACCTTGACCGCATCGGCCCAGGCGTCGTCGTTCTTCAGTTCCGTTCCCGGCTTCACCAGGCCCGGCGCGAACTGCTTGCGTGCGGTGACCACCTCGCACATGGAATCGCCCCACAGGCCGCTGTCCAGGCGGCGCAGTGCGACTTCGGCGACGGCTTGTTGTCCGCGCAGGGTTTGGTCGCGCGCTTCCAGGTACACGGTGGTGCTGAGGCAAAGCGAATCGGCAGCGGGTTGCGGCAACAATTGCGACAGCCAGAGAATCCAGGCCAGTTTCATCGTACTCCTTGCTCCGTATGGGCCGTGGTCGTGGCGCTGCGCCGGAGTGGCGCGGCAAGCGATGCGGCTTGGCGTCATGGGGAGGCGGCCTGTCACGGGCCGCCCGGGTGCCGGCAATCTGAAGTCCGGCGGGACCCGCCAAGATGGGCGGATCGGAAGAGGGGCGCACAATAGGCGCCGCTTCCCGAATCGCAACTGAACCCCGTCCCTTGACAGGGTTCACATCTCGCTTTGAGGCAATGCCGTCGCGTCTGGCTGCGCGACGGCATGGTGCAGTGCCGCAACGGAGGACATCACACTCAGGGAAATTGTTTGCGCTGCATCAGCATCGCGTACACCTTCACCACCGGATCGGCGTGTCCGCTCAATTGCGCCAGGCGTTGGTCGCGATCCGGCCAACGCTGCGCCTGCTCGGCGATCACGCGCAGATCGCCGAACCAGGTGTCGTGATCGCGTGCGTAATAGGGGCCGCTGAGCAACGTGGCAAGCAGGCGCATGCCGCGGTCGCGCGTCGCGCCGGCCGGTGCGTACTCGAGATAGCGCAGCAGTTCGCGCAGGCGCGCGCGCTGCACGCGGCCGCTGTCGTCGCCGGCTGCGGCCTGCTGCAGCACGCCGTGGTCGAGCTGGTCGAGGAATTCCATCGATGCTTTTTCGATGGCGGCATCGCCTGCACTGGCGGCGGGGTCCAGCAATTGTGCGCGGATGTTGTAGCCCGCCTGGCGGATCAACGAAATCGCATCCGCATCGACCGTCATCGCGGGCACCGGCGGCGCCGGCATGATGCGTTCGGCCGGCACATCGGCGACGAAGCGCTGCTCCAGCAGCCAATGGTCGCCGAGCACGCTGGACGCACAGCGGGTCTGCGCCAGATGCGCGGCGACATAGCCGCGGTAGGCGCCATGCAGACGCTCGCGCAGCGCAGGGTCGGACACTTGTCGCAGCAGCAACGGCATGTCGCCGGCCACGCTCAGTTCGGTGGCGGTGAAACCGGCATCGTCGCCGCGGATGCGTTCGAACATGCGCACCAGGCTGTCGGCGAGCTGCGCCTGTCCGGCGCTGTCCAGCGGCGCACCGGCGAGCGCCATCTTCAGCGCCGGGGCGGTGTCGGTTTCGTGTTGCGCCGCGTCCACGCGTGCGGCGAGTGCGCTGGCGCGCGCTGCCGGTCGTGCCGGCTGCAGTGCGCTGGCCAACGCATAGGTCGGGCTGGGATCGTCGAGATAGTCCGCATCGCAACTGCCAGCGTGCGGCGTCGGCAGCGCGGCGAACACCGTCTGTGCCTGCGCCGGTGTGGCGCGCTGTGCGGCACGCGTCTGCAGCGTCAGTTGATCCAGGCCGGCGGTGCGCGGCGTCCGCAATTCGTTGTCGCGCTCTTCGTCGATGCTGCCGACGCGGGCCAGGCCAGGCAGGCGCCGTTGCGCGTGCTCGGCCAATGCCACGGCCTGTTGGGTCAGCCGTTGCGCGGCAGCGGCCCGGTCGCCGTCAGCTGGCAGATCGGTGGATGCAGCCAGACGCAGCAGCACATCGGCCTGGAAGTCGGCCGGCAGCGCCTGCGCCGCGGCCAGCACCGCGCTGGCAGGCGGTCCGGGTAAGGCGCTGCCGTTCATCGAAGAGATGCCAGTGGACAGCGGAGGCTGCGCGCCTGCCGGGCCAGCAGGCGCGTGCGTTGCGAGAGAGGCCGGCGCTGCGGTTTGCGCGCCGTGGGCAGTGGCCGCGCGTTGCAGCAGCGGCACGCAGGCGCCGGCGACCAGCAGCGCGAGAAGCAGATGGCGGGGACGTGGGGCGGAACGCATGGGAGCTCCTGAAGGCGGGCGACGGACTGCACGGCGCATTGGCGCCGTGCAGGACCGGGGAGCGCACTCCCCGGCGCGACCATCCAGTGGTCAGTTGTAGCGCGCGGTGTTGCGCGGCACGTTGGCGCGAATCACGCCGAGCGGATCGTCGGTGATGATGCTGGTGAAGCCGGCGGTGACCTGCGCGCGGAAGTCCGGACGGTCGTCCGCGGTCTCGTTGCCGAAGTACTTGGTTTTCGTCAGGTAGTCGTCCAGCGACGCACAGCAGGTGCCGTTGCTGCGCACATAGTGCTGGCCGTCATGGCTGCTGAGGCGGTACTCGGGCACCGGCGAGAACGCACCGATCGCCTGCTTCTGCGCCTGGTTCGCGGCCAGCAGTTCGGCAGTCGGATCGCCGCGGCGCGGCTGCTTGTTGCCGATCTCCAGCCAGGCGAACCCGCTCTGCTTGCGCACTTCGGTGATCCAGGCGCTGACCCGGCACTGCGGCGTGTTGGGCGCGGTGAAGCCGCACAGGCCGACGTAGTTGTCGGCGATCCTGTCCATGTCGCCCGCATAGACGGTCGGGGCGAACGGGACGCCCTTGGTGAAGCGGGTGATGTCGCTGGGCGTCCTCGGCAGCAGCGAGGCGCTGAACTTCAGCACCACCTGGTTCTGCATCTTGAACGCATTGACTTGGTCGGCCGCGCGCGACACCGCGTCCAGCGACTTCAGGTCCAGCACCACCACCATGTGGTTGGCGTAGTGGCTCACCGCGTCCAGTGCGATGCCCAACGAGGCCGGATGGTCGTTGGTCTTGGCGAAGTTCTTGTCGCGCAGGTACATGTTGATCAGATCATGGCTGCTCAGGGTGCTGATGTCCGGATTCCAGCCCGACGGATTGGCGGCCGGCTGGAAGATGTTGAAGCCGGGGGTGTGATCGATGACGCGGCCGGCGTTCTGGTCGTGGAACAGCCAGAGGACGCCATCGGACGCCTGCTTGACGTCCAGTTCGATCGCTTCGATGTTCTCGTTGTAGGTATCGAGGATCGAGCAGGTGGAGTTCTCGGCGCAGCCGTTGCCGACCAGGCCGCGATGCGAGATCACCACGACGTCGGCGTGATTGCCCTGGTAGGGATTCTTCATCACGTTGAGGATGTGTTCCGGGTTCCAGTTGCTGGCGGCCGACGCCATGCCGGACAGCGCCGTCAGCGACGCGCAGGCCAGCGCCAGGGCGAGAACCTTGGCGGGTTTCTTGGGCAGTTTCATGTGCTCTCTTCCGTTCGGGGTTGATGGAATGAAATGAAGCAGGCGCAACGCACTGCAAGCGACGGACGCATGGGCGTGGTCGTCTGCAGCGCAATGCTCGAAGCGACGGGCATCGTCCTGGCGTTGCATGCCGCCCGTCTGAAACTGAACTCCTGGCGACGCCCCGCGTGGGCCACCGCGTGGCGTCGCCGGGATTTGGACCGAGGCCGGCTACCGCGGCGTGTCCGCGCCGTGCAGGTAGCGTTGCAATGCCAACGGTTCGTCGGTTTGGATCATGCTGACGCCATGCTTGCGCAGCCCACCCCATATCTCGGCCGGATCGCGCAGCGCGCGCTGGTCGGTGTAGTTGGCCGACAGCCGCATCGGCCTGCCGCTGGCGATGTCGTTGGTCATGGTGTTGACGAACAGGCGCGTGTGCGGCGCCAGTTCGCGTTGCGCGATGTCCAGCACCGCCGGGTCGTCGAACATTAACTGCACCACCGCCGGCCGCAACGCGGCGGCGCGGCGCAGGGCCTGCTCGGGCGGCAGCGTCGACGCACGCTGCAGGTACAGTGCCTGCACCGCGATGTCGGCCTTGCGCGCGCGCTGCAGCACCGCCGCGGGCACGTCCAGCGGCACGTTGAGCAGCACGTCGCGTTGCGCGCCGGCCGCCTCCACCGCGTCGATCACCTGGTCCAGTGCCGCGGCCTTGATGTCCAGGTTTACCAGCACCTTGCCGCGCGCCTCGGCCAGCGCCTGCGCCAGCGTCGGCGGATGCTGCGCGGTGAGCGTGCTGTCGCGCCCGCCGCCCCGGCTGCGCACGCGCAAGGCGGCGATCTGCGCGGCGTCCAACTCGGCCACCGCGCCATGCCCGTCGGTGGTGCGGTCCACGGTGTCGTCGTGCATCAGCACCAGCGCGCCGTCGCGGCTGGTGCGCACGTCGATCTCGACCATGTCCACGCCGCGCGCGATGCATGCGGCGATGCCGTCCAGCGTGTTCTCGGACGCGAACATCCAGCAGGCGCGGTGCGACACCACCAGCGCCGGTCCGTGCGGGTCGCGCAGGCGCTCGGGCAGGCTCGGCGTCGCCGCCAGGGCCAGTATCGGCAGCGACAGCGCTGCGCTCATCAGCATTCCTCGGCAGCGCATGCTCACCACCTCCAGGTCAGCGACGCGTTGTAGTTGCGGCCGAAGATCGGCCGTGCGTAGATCGCGTCGGCGGTGCCCTGGCCGGACAGCGTGTCCACGCGCGCATTGCCTTCGGTCAGGCCGAGCGCATTGCTGACGTTGGCCGCGTGCAGCTGCAGTTCCAGGTGCGCGCTCAGCCGCGCGAACAGGCCCAGGTCGTAGGTGGTGTAGGCGGGCAGGGCGGTGGCGTTGGTGTAGTCCACGTAGCGCTGGCCCATGCGATAGGCGGTGGCCGACAGTTCGACCGGTCGGCCGTCGATGTCGACGTACAGGGTCGGGCTGAGCGAGGCCATGAACTTGGGAATGCGCGAGATCTGCTTGCCGTCCAGGTCGCCGTAGCTGAGGCCGGTGGTCGCGTTGCTCAGGCCGCGCGTCTGCGGATTCTGCAGCGTGGCCGAGCCGGTGATGCCGAACAGCGGCGAAGGTCGCCAGGTGAACTCCGATTCCAGGCCCAGGGTGCGGGTCTTGCCGACCAGCGCCAGGCTCTGCACCGCACCGCTGCCGTCGAGCACGATGGCGCTGATCGACAGATCGTTGAAGCGGCTCCAGAAAGCCACCGTGGAGAACGAGAAGCTGTCGCCGAAGCTGCCGCGCAGGCCGGCCTCGGCCTGGTCGATGTCGGTGACGTCGGCGTTCTGGGTCTGGTAGACGTTCTGCAGCCGCGGCAGGCGCTGCGACTGGGTGTAGCGGGCGAAGGTCTGCAACTGCGGGGTGAGCGCGAACTCTGCACCGAGCGTCCACTGCGTGGCGTGGCGATGGTCGGTGCGCGGACTGAACGCGCCGCTGAGGCCGCCGACGTTGTCGTCCGCGAGCGTGGTCGGATCGCCGAGATTGCGCGTGGTGGTGGCATAGACGCCGCCGTTGGCGTTGTAGCGGGTGTAGCGCACGCCGGCATCCAGGCCGAGGCGGCCGAAGCGCACCGAATCCCACAGGTACGGCGACAGGTAGGTGCCGTTGGCGAAACCGCTGGTCACGCCGTTGCCGTAGCGCACGAAGCCGTTCTGGGTGACCGAGCCGACCACGTTGCCGGCGGCGTCGTAGGCCAGCACGTCCAACCGCTGCGCGTTGTTCTGCAGCGTGGTCAGCACGGTGTTCTGCAGCCGGTCCTGGCGGTACTCGAAGTGCTGCACGTCGAGGCCGGCGGTGAGCGTGTGCTGGCCCAGCGCCGTGTCGTCGAACGCCTTGCTCAGGCGCAGGTCGTCGGACAGCGTGCGCAGATGGGTACGCGCGTTCCACAGGCCGCTCTCCAGCACCAGGCCGTCGGCCGCGGCCGGATCGTAGGCGGCACCGTTGCGGGTGGTGACGTAGCCGACCCGCGCCACCCGCGTGCCGAAGCCGCTGCGCGCACGGCCGAGTTGTGTGTTGAGGTAGGCACTGGCGTCGTAGGGTGCGGCACCGGAGAACAGCGCGGTGTAGTCCACCTCCGCATCGACGAAGCGCATGCGGTTGTTGAGGGTCAGGCCGTCGCCCAGGTCCCACTCCAGGTGCGTGCCCAGTTGCTTGACCTTGTTGCGGATGCCGTCGGCCAGGTCCAGGTTGCGCGCCAGCGGTGTAGTGCCGTCGAAGGTCAGGGCCGTGGTGTGGCGCAGGTCGTTGGACAGCAGCGTGCCGTCCAGCGGGTCGAGCAGCGCCGACAGCGATTGCGATGGATTGCGCGGGTCGGCCAGCGGGATCGGGTTGTAGAAGGCGGTGCGGTCGTTCAAATACTTGGCGTCGACGTCGAGTACCGCGTCGCCCATCAGGAAGGTCAGGTTGCCGCGCAACTGGCCGCCCTGGTCGGCGGTGTAGCCGGTGCGGCGCAGGCCGTCGTCGCTGCGGTGGTAGCCGCCGATGCTGTACAGCACGTTCTCGCTGAGCGGGCCGGCACTGTAGGCGTCCTCGCGGCGCAGGCCGTCGCTGCCCACGGTCATGCGCACCGCGCCTTCGGGCGTGGCGGTGCCATGGCGGGTGATGGCGTTGACCGTACCGCCCGGGGCATTGGTCGCGAACAGCGGCGAGGTACCGCCGCGCACCACTTCCAGGCGCTCGGTCATCATGTCCAGCGCGAACAGGGTATCGACGTTGAAGAAGCTTTCCTGCGGCTCGTCGAACAGGGTCAGGCCGTCTTCCTGGTATTGCACGTAGTACCAGCCGCCCGCCGGCAGGCCGCGCACGTAGAGGTTCTGGCCGCCGCCCTGGCCGCCGGAGGGTTCGGCGGAGAAGCCGGGGACCGCTCGCAGCATGTCCACGCTGCTGCTCGGGGTGCTGCGCTCCAGGCGTTCCTTGGACACCACGCTGATCGCGAACGGCGCGTCCTTCTGCGACTGGCCCTGCGGCGTGCCGGTGACCACGATCTGGTCCAGCGTGGTGGTGGCGTCGGCCGGCGGCGCGGGCGCGTCCTCGGCGTGGACGGCGGCGGCGCTGCCGAGGATGGACGCGAGCGCGAGTGCCAGCAGGCTCGGGTGCGGATGAGCGGTACGCATGAAGACCCCCAGTAAAAGAATGTGGGGGTAATACTATTTATCATGTATGAAACTTCCGTGTCCACGTGCTAGGTTGTCTTGGTTAGTGCATCCATCGCGCTTTGCGCCCGCCTATGCCGCATTCCGATTTCCCGCCGCGCGTCAGCGCCGGCGGCCGCCAATTGCTCGACCGTGTGTTCAAGACCGGGGTGCAGACCCAGGCGGCGCTGAGCCGCGACCTGGACCTGTCGCAGCCCACCGTCGCGCGCCTGCTGCAGGGGTTCGTGCAGGACCGCATGGTCCAGCTCAGCGCCCGTGCCGCCGAAGGCCGCGGCAATCCCAGCGTGGACGTGCGGCTGGCGCCGGACTACGCCTATGCCTTCGGCATCGGCCTGATGGGCGACGTGGTGGCGCTGGCGCTGGTGGATTTCGCCGGCAACGTGCGCGGCCAGCGCCGCATCGGCCTGGCCGACATGCGCCGCGCGCCGGTGCTGGCGCAGTTGCAGCGGTTCCGTGCCGAGTTGCTGGCCGAGAGCCGAGTGGACCCGGCGCGGGTGGTCGGCACCGGCATGGCGATCTCGGCGTTCTTCACCGGGCAGGGCCGGCAGATGGCCGGGCCGCCCGCGCTGGAGGATTGGACCCAGGTGGACCTGGTGCCGATCCTGGAAGAGGCCCTGGGTGGCGCGGTCACGCTGGAGAACGACGGCGCGGCGGCGGCGGTGGCCGAGAGCCTGTACGGGGTCGGCCGCGACTGCCGCGACTTCGTCTACCTGCACCTGACCAACGGCTTTGGCGGCGGCATCATCGCCGATGGCCGGCTGTTCCGCGGCTACCGCGGCAACGCCGGCGAGTTCGGTGGCATCTGGACCGTCGGCGGCATGGCCTATCCGAACCTGGACGCGCTGTTGTCGCTGGTGCGCGCCGCCGGCCAGGACTACGCCGGGGTCGAGCAGATGCTCGGCGCGATCGACACGCACACGCCGGGCGTGGACGCCTGGCTGGACATGGCCGAGGCACCGTTCTCGCAGCTGTGCGCCTACCTGGCCTACGCGCTGGATCCGCAGGCGATCGTGATCGGCGGGCGCCTGCCGGCCGCGATCGCGCAGCGCCTGATCGAGCGTATCCGTATCCCGCGCGCGCCCAACCGCCACGGCCTGGCGCCGCCGCTACCGCAGTTGTGCATCGCCCGCACCGTCGGCGACGCGGTGACCCTGGGCGCGGCATTGATGCCGCTGCAGCAGGCGTTCTTCGCCTGAGGCCTGCAACGGCGGGCGCAGTGTGCGCGCCGCGCTGCGGATGCTGCTGGCCAGGCGCTCGCTCGCGGTGCATCGCGGCGGCGTCGACCAGGCGCCGCGGTCTCAGCCGCTGCTCGCGTGCGCCGCCAGGCCGGCGCCGATCGGATGCGATCGGCCGCGCCCGGTGAGCCATGCCAGCAGCAGGCACAACGCCCCGCACAGCAGCGGGCCGGCCGCCATCGCCCAACACAGCAGCAGGCAGTGCCCGTCGCGGTAGTCCAGCGCATCCAGCAGCAGGCCGATCAGCACCACCCCGGCGGCCAGCGCGACCTGGGCGGCGGCGGTCAGCGCGGCGAAGCACAGCGCGTGCTCGGCGACCGCCCGGGTGGCGGTGCACTGCGCATGCCAGGCCCACACCAGTTGCCCGCCGCTGCCGCCGAGGGCGCCGATGCAGGCGGCCGCGGCCAGGCTCAGCAGCGGCTGCGCCGGCAACGCCAGCGCGAACAGCGGGGCGCACAGCAACAGGGCGCCGCCGAGCCAGGCCAGCCGTTGCGTCGGCGTGCGCTGCCGGCCCCAGCGCGCGGCCAGTGGCTGCACCAGCACCGTGCCGAGCGCGTAGGCGATCAGGACCGCACTGCCCCAGCCGGGCGAGAGCAGGCCGTAGGCGGCCACGTACGGGGCGAGCTTGGTGAACGCGGGCAGGGTCAGCGAGACCGCCGCGATCAGCGCCAGCGGCTGCCAGGGAATCGCGCGCCAGGAGGGCGCTTGGTCGCTTACGGCCACGGCCTGGGTGTCGGCGGGTGCCGCGTGGACGGCGGCGTGGCGCAGCACGCGCTGCAACTGCCAGGCGCACAGCATCGCCACGGCCGCCAGCACCGCGCTGGCCTGCAGCGCCAGGCTGCCGCCATCGGTGCCGCGCGCCAGCACCGCACCGACCACGCTGCTGATCAACAAGGCCGCGGCGCCGCTGCCGGCCAGGCGCAGCGCGCTGGCGCCGTCGTGGCCGCGCCAGGGCCACTGCGCCAGGCTCAGCAAGGTGTTCTGGGCCACGTCGCAGGCGGCGTAGGCCAGCCGGAACAGCAGGCTCACCGCCAGCACGTAGCCCAGCCGCCACGGCGGCGGCAGCAACGGCGTGGCGAACACCAGCAACAGTGCCAGCGCCGCGGCGGCCAGGCCATGCCATTGCAGGCGCCCGGCGCTGCCCACGTCGCGCAGGCGCCGACGCAGGCCCCAGCCGGCGCCGAGGCCGATCGCGGCGCTGAGCAGCAGGCCTAACGCCAGCACCAGCCCGGCCGCGATCGCGCGCAGGCCGGCGTGTTCGGTCAGCGAATAGATCAGCAGCAGCTCGCCGGCGTACCACAGCAGGCTCTTGCCGAAATGCGCGCCGGCGTACGCCGCCAGGGCCGCTTGCGGCAGGCGGGGCAGGGTGGGCAGGGGCGAGGGACGCGGCATGCCCCAGGCTTATAGCCGCGCGATGCGACAGCACCAAGTCCGCTGCCCCGGCCGGCGGCCTCCCGACGGCCAGTGCGAGGCGCGCCCTACAGTTGCGCCGCCAGCCGGCTGCCCTGAGCGATGGCGCGCTTGGCGTCCAGTTCGGCGGCGACGTCGGCGCCGCCGATCAGATGCGCGCTGCGGCTGGCGGCCTGCAGCGCCGCCTGCAGGTCGCGCCGCGGTTCCTGGCCGGCGCAGACCACCACGGTCCCGACCGGCAACAGTTGCTCGGCGCCGTCCACGCGGATGCGCAGGCCGGTGTCGTCCACACCCAGGTATTCGACGCCGCCGAGCATGGTCACGCCCTTGGCCTTGAGCGTGGCGCGATGGATCCAGCCAGTGGTCTTGCCCAGCCGCGCGCCGGGCCGGCCCGGGCTGCGCTGCAGCAGCCACACGCTGCGCGCCGGCGGCTCCGGGCGCGGCTTGCACAGCGCGCCGCGGCCTTCGAACTGCGGGTCAACGCCCCACTCGGCCATCCAGCGCGCCGGGTCCAGCGCGGTCGACGCACCGGCGTGCACCAGGAACTCGCCGACATCGAAACCGATGCCGCCGGCGCCGATGATCGCCACCTTGTCCGCCGCCTGCACCCGGCCCTGCAGCACGTCCAGATAGCTGACCACGCTGGGATGGTCGGCGCCGGGGAAATCCACGGTGCGCGGCACGATGCCGGTGGCCAGCACCACCTCGTCGAAGTCGGCCAGCAGCGCCGCATCGGCGGTGGTCTGCAGGCGCAACTCCACGCCGGTGACGTCGATCTGGTGGCGGAAGTAGCGCAGCGTCTCGTGGAATTCTTCCTTGCCGGGAATCCGCTTGGCCACGTTGAACTGGCCGCCGATCTCGCTGGCGCTGTCGAACAGGGTGACGCGGTGGCCGCGCTGTGCGGCCACAGTGGCGCAGGCCAGGCCGGCCGGGCCGGCGCCGACCACGGCGAGGCGCTTGGGCGCGCGGGTCGGCAGGTAGTTCAGTTCGGTCTCGGCGGCCGCGCGCGGATTGACCAGGCAACTGGCGGTCTTGTTCTCGAATACGTGGTCCAGGCAGGCCTGGTTGCAGGCGATGCAGGTATTGATCGCCTGCGCCTGGCCGCGCTGCGCCTTGTTCGCCCATTCCGGGTCGGCCAGCAGCGGCCGCGCCAGCGACACCATGTCGGCGCCGCCGCCGGCGAGGATGCGCTCGGCCACGTCGGGCATGTTGATGCGGTTGGTGGCGATCAGCGGCAGCCGCACGTGCGGCTTGAGCTTGGCGGTCACCGCGGCGAACGCCGCGCGCGGCACCGAGGTGGCGATGGTGGGCACGCGTGCTTCATGCCAGCCGATGCCGGAGTTGATGAGGGTCGCGCCGGCGGCTTCGATCGCCTGCGCCTGCAGCACGATCTCCTGCCAGTCGCTGCCGTCCTCGACCAGGTCCACCAGCGACAGCCGGTAGACGATGATGAAGTCCGGCCCGCAGGCGGCGCGGATGCGGCGCACGATCTCCACCGCGAAGCGCATGCGCTTGGCGGCGTCGCCGCCCCAGGCGTCGTTGCGGCGGTTGCTGCGCGGGGCGATGAACTCGTTGATCAGATAGCCTTCCGAGCCCATCACCTCGACGCCGTCGTAGCCGGCCTCGCGCGCCAGCTTGGCGGCATGGGCGTAGGCATCGATCTGGCGTTCGACGCCGCGCGCCGACAGCGCACGCGGGGTGAATGGGTTGATCGGCGCCTTCAGTTTCGACGGCGCCACCGACAAGGGGTGGTAGGCGTAGCGCCCGGCGTGCAGCAGCTGCAGGCAGATCTTGGCGCCGTGCGCGTGCACCGCGGCGGTCACTTGCCGGTGCGGGCGCACTTCCCACGGCCACGACAGCTTGCCGCCGAACGGTTTCAGCCAGCCGACCACGTTCGGCGCGAAGCCGCCGGTGACGATCAGGCCGACGCCGCCGGCGGCGCGCTCGGCGAAGTACGCGGCCAGTTTGGGGAAGTCGCGGGCGCGGTCTTCCAGGCCGGTGTGCATGGAGCCCATCAGGATGCGGTTGCGCAGCTGGGTGAAGCCCAGGTCCAGCGGGGCGAACAGGTGCGGGTAGGCGGTGGGGGTGAGGTCGGGCTGGCCGGGGGCGGGCGACATGGCGTGGATACGCAGGCGTACGGAAGGGCGCAGGGTGCCGTGAAACCTGGCTGGCGGCAAGAGGGGCGTTGCCTTGAGCCGCCTTTACATCCTTCCGGGATTTTGAAGCATGACGCTTGGAAGCAAGAGCAACAGCTTCCGCTGACGCGGGTCACTTTTCTTTGCTTGTGCAAAGAAAAGTAACCAAAAGAAAGCACACCCCGCAGCGCGCCTTCCGCGCTGCGCGCTCCAGGTTCGCAGCCACGACGGGGATTCGCGGAAGGGGCATCCTGCCCCTGCCGCGAACGGCGCACATCCATGTGCGCCGCCCTTCGGGTTTTTCCCCGCCGCGTCTGCCGCGCTGAGGGGACCCGGTAGATCAAAAGCACAGCAACAGCAAAGAGCAACAGCGAAGGCAGCAGCAACAAAAGCAGCAGAAGAAGCTGAGCTATCAGTCACGGTCGGCCGATGACCGCCACGCGCACAAAGCAGAGCCGTCGCATCAATGTTCCGATCGCTGCGCCACTCAGCCCCAGCCGACCAGGGCCAGTTTGCCGATGGTGCTGCCCGACTCCAGGCGCCGGTGCGCCTCGCGCAAGGTAGTGGCGTTGATCGGGCTCAGTGTCTCGGTCAGGGTGGTGCGCAGTTCGCCTGCGTCCACCAGGCTGGCGGTACGCGCCAGGATGCGGTGCTGTTCGATCATGTCGTCGGTGCGGAACCGGGCGCGCGCGAACATCATTTCCCAGTGGATGCCGATGCACTTGGCCTTGTACGGGTCGCCGATGTGCAGCGGGCCGCTCGGCTCGACGATCAGCCCGACGTGGCCCTGCGGCGCCAGCAGTTCGCCCAGCGCCTGCCAGTAGCGGTCGGTGTCGGCCAGGTTCAGCGCCGCGTCCACCTGGTCGATGCCCAGGGCCTGCAGCTGCGGCGCCAGCGCCTGGCGATGGTCGATCACGTGGTGCGCGCCGAGTTGCAGGCACCAGTCGCGGGTCTCCGGCCGCGAGGCCGTGGCGATCACCTCGAAGCCGGCATGCCGCGCCAACTGGATCGCGATCGAGCCGACCCCGCCGGCGCCGCCGATCACCAGCAGGCGGCGGCCGCGGTTGTGTTCGTCGTCGAAGTCGAACGGCATGCGCTGGAACAGCAGTTCCCAAGCGGTGAGGGTGGTCAGCGGCAGCGCCGCGGCCTGGGCGAAGTCCAGCGTGGCCGGCTTGCGCGCGACGATGCGCGCATCCACCAGTTGGTAGTGCGCGTTGCTGCCGGCGCGGGTGATGTCGCCAGCGTAGTAGACCTCGTCGCCGGGCTCGAAGCCGTCGACCTCGGGCCCGACCGCCTCGACCACGCCGGCGGCGTCGTAACCCAGCACCTTGGGCTGGCCGTCGCTCGCGCCCTTGGCGCGGACCTTGGTGTCCACCGGATTGACCGAGACCGCTTCGACCCGCACCAGCAGATCGTGGCCGCCGGGCGCGGGTGGCGTCGGCAGGTCGAGGTCGTGCAGCGACTGCGGATCGTCGATCGGCAGGGGATGGAGGGTGGCGACCGCTTTCATGGAGGCTCCTGGACGTGAGGGAAAGGAGGGCACGGCCGCGGCTCAGACCGGCCGCGGGTTGCGCTCGGCGAAGCCGCGCTGGTGCCAGTACGGATACGCCGGGACCGCTGCGCTGGCCGCATCCAGCTGTTGCACGTGGGCGGCATCGAGGGTCCAGCCGACCGCCCCCAGATTCTGCCGCAACTGCTCTTCGGTCCGTGCGCCGATGATCACGCTGCTGACCGTCGGCCGCTGCAACAGCCAGTTCAGTGCGATCTGCGGCACGCTGCGGCCGGTCTCGGCGGCGATGGCCTCCAGGGCGTCGATCACCCGGTACAGGCGCTCCTCTTCCACCGGCGGGCCGGCCTCGGTGACCGCCTTGTCGTGCAGGCGGCTGCTGGCCGGCAGCGGCTGGCCGCGACGCAGCTTGCCGGTCAACCGGCCCCAGCCCAGCGGACTCCACACCAGCGCACCCACGCCCTGGTCCAGGCCCAGCGGCATCAGTTCCTCCTCGTAGTCGCGGCCGATCAGCGAGTAATAGGCCTGGTGCGCGACATAGCGCGACCAGCCGTGGCGGTCGGCCACCGCCAGCGATTTCATCAACTGCCAGCCGGAGAAGTTGGACACGCCCAGGTAGCGGATCTTGCCGGCACGCACCAGCTCGTCGAGCGTGGACAGGGTTTCCTCCACCGGCGTGTGCGCGTCGAAGCCGTGCAACTGGAACAGGTCGAGATAGTCGGTGCTCAGGCGGGTCAGCGCCGCCTCCACTGCGCGGATCAAATGGAAGCGCGAGGAACCGACGCTGTTGGGCGACGTGCGGTCGAAGCGGAAACCGGCCTTGGTCGAGAGCAGCACCTGGTCGCGGCGGCCCTTGATCGCCGCGCCCAGCACCGATTCGGCAGCGCCGCCGGAATAGACGTCGGCGCTGTCGAACAGGGTGACGCCGGCCTCCAGGCAGATGTCGACCAGGCGCCGCGCCTGGTCCACGTCCGAATTGCCCCAGGTGGCGAAGAACGGATCGGAGCCGGCGAAGGTGCCGGTGCCGAAGCTGAGCACGGGGACCTTGAAGCCGGATGCGCCGAGATGACGGTATTCCATGGAGAACTCCTGATAGCGAAGGGGGGAGTGAGGAGAGAGAAGGCGTCAGCGCGCCGCCGCGTCGGTGTCGACGGCGTCGGTCGCAGCGGAGGTGGAAGCGGGCGCGGTGGCGCCGAGCAACTGCGCAGCGGCCTCGGCGATGGCCGCGTAGCCGGCATCGCCGGGATGCAGGTGATCGCCCGAGTCGAAATCCGCACGCATCCGCGTGGGGTGCGCGGGGTCGCGCAGCAGCGCATCGAGATCCAGGATCGCGTCGAAGCCGTTGCCGGCGCGCAGCCAGGCGTTGACCTGCTGGCGCACGGCCTCCTTCTGCGGGCTGTAGTAGCCGGGGATCGGCGAGTCCGGCAGCGCGCCCTCGAACGGGGTGAGGGTGGCGCCGATCACTCGCAGGCCGCGTGCCTGCGCGCGCTGCAGCAATTGCCGGTAGCCGGCGATCAGCTCCTCGGCCGGCACCGGCGCATCGTCCGGCGCGAACGGCGTGCCGTACCAACTGATGTCGTTGATGCCCATCAGCAGGATCACGGTGTCCACGCCGGGCTGCGCCAGCACGTCGCGGTCCAGCCGCGCCAGCGCGTTCTGGCCCATGCGGTCGCGCAGCACGCGCCCGCCGGAGATGCCCGCGTTGAGTACCGCCACCCGCTGCGCGGCGAGCCGCGTGGCCAGTTGGTCCGGCCAGCGCCGGTCCTGTCCCGGCGTCGAGGCGGCCCCGTCGGTGATCGAATCGCCCAGCGCCACCACCGCGCCGGCGGCATCGGCACGGCGCACCTGGATGCCGCTGACGAACAGCCGCACCGGCAGCGCCGTCGCGTCGGCCAGGCTGGCATCGGCGGTGCGCTCGCCCTCGGCCAGCCAGGCGCTCTGCAGGCCTTCCCAATGGAAGGTGGACGGCGCGGTCGGCTGCGGCAGGTACAGACTGATGCTGAGCCGGGCCAGGTCCGGCACGCTCAGCGCCACCGGGTCGCTGAGCACCGGCGCGCCTGGCGGCACGGTCACCTCGGTCCTGCCGCCGAAGCGCAGCGGCCGCTGCGAGCCGGGCACGATTGCCGCGCCGTCGCCGGCCAGCGCCAGCGACGCGGCGCCGATGTGCAGCGGCGCATCGCCATAGGCGTTGCTCAGTTCCACCCGCACCTCGCTGCCGCCCAGGCTGACCCGCGCCACCTGGCGCACGGTCTGCCGCCACAGGTGGAACGGCGTCTGCGTCGGGAACGGGAAGTCCGCGCTCCACAGCGGCTGCGGGCTGGCCTGCCAGGTCGCGATCCAGTCGCGCGGTGCGGCGTCCGCCATGATCGCCGTGCCCAGCAGTGCCGCCGCCAGCGCGGCCGTCGCCATCGGCCGGCTCATGCCGCACCGCCGGCGGCGCAACCCGCCCCGTGATTGGCCGCGCGTGTGGCGGTGGCCGGCGAAAGCCACAGCGCGCCCAGCGCCACCGCCAGTCCGGCCAGGGTCAGCAGTGCCGCCACCCAGGGCAGTTGCGACAAGCCGCCGCCATGGCCGAGCACCAGGCCGCCGAGCCAGGCACCCAGCGCGTTGCCCAGGTTGAACGCACCGATGTTCAGGCTCGAGGCCAGGTGCCGGCCGGCCTCGCCGGCCTTGCCCAGCACCCATACCTGCAGCGGCGCCACCGTGGCGAACGCGGCCACGCCCAGCAGACCGATGCCCAGCGCCATCGCCGGCGGCGAGGGCAGGGCGAGGGTCAGCGCCGCCAGCACCACCGCCAGCACGCCCAGGCTCAGCGGCAGCGCCTGCCGCGGGCGGCGGTCGGCCAGGCGTCCGCCAAGCACGTTGCCGACGATCATGCCCACGCCGAACACCAGCAGCAGCGGCGACACCGCACTCTCGGACACCCCGGTGACCTGGGTCAGCAGCGGCTGCACGTAGGTGTACACGGCGAACACGCCGGCATAGCCCAGCACCGTCGTCGCCAGGCCCAGCAGCACCGGGGCGCGGCCGACCGCGCGCAGTTCCTCGCGCAGCGGCACGGTCGCCGTTGCGGCGCGGTCGGCCGGCACCAGCGCGGCGATCACCACGGTGGCCAGCGCGCCGATCGCCGCCACCGCCCAGAACGTGGCGCGCCAGCCGTAGTGCAGCCCCAGCCAGGCGCCGGCCGGCACCCCGAGCAGGGTGGCGACGGTGAGGCCGGTGAACATGGTCGAGATCGCCGAGGCCTTGCGCTGCGGCGGCACCAGGGTGGTGGCGACCACCGCGCCGACGCCGAAGAAGGTGCCGTGCGCCAGTGAGGTCACCACCCGCGCCGCCATCAGCGCCGCGTAGCTCGGCGCCAGCGCGCAGGCCAGGTTGCCGGCGGTGAACACCAGCATCAGCGTCAGCAGCACGCGCTTGCGCGGCCAGCGCCGGCTGGCCACGGTCAGCAGCGGCGCGCCGAGGAACACGCCCAGCGCATAGCCGGAGATCAGCAGCCCGGCGGCCGGAACGCTGACCCGCAGGTCGGCGGCGACCTGCAGCAGCAGGCCCATGATCACGAACTCGGTGGTGCCGATGCCGAAGGCGCCCGCGGTCAGTGCGAACAGCGCGATCGGCGTGCGCCCGGCAGCGGGCGGATGGGGAGGTGGGGCGAGCGAGGCGGCCATGCGGCGGCTCCGGAAGTGGCGGGAGGACGGCAGCCTAGGCCTGCATGTCTTCAGTAAAAACAGTAAAAATATTGAACGACTTTCAATGGAATCCACACAATGGACCGGATCGGCGACATCGCCCTGTTCCTGCGCGTGCTCGACCTCGGCTCGATCAGCGCCGCCGCGCGCAGCCTGGACCTGTCGGTGGCGGTGGCCAGCCAGCGGCTGCAGCGGCTGGAACGCGCGCTCGGTGTGCGTCTGCTGCACCGGACCACGCGGCGCCTGCACCCGACCCCGGAAGGCCTGCAACTGGCCGAGCAGGGGCGGCCGCTGGTCGAGGACCTGGAATCGCTGGCCGGCGGCCTGCGCCAGGCCGGCGCCAGCGCCGCCGGTACCCTGCGGGTGACGATGTCGGCCGCGTTCGGGCGCCTGTATGTCTCGCCCGTGCTCCCGCGCTTCATGGCCCTGCATCCGCAGGTGCGGCTGAGCGTGCACCTGAGCGACAACGTCGTGGACCTGGTCAGCGAAGGGTTCGATCTGGCGATCCGCATCGGCACCCTGCGCGACTCCAGCCTGGTCGCGCGGCGCCTGGCCGGCAATCGACGCATGCTCTGCGCCTCGCCCGACTATCTGCGCCGCCACGGCACCCCGGCCACGCCGGCCGACCTGGCCGCGCACGCCTGTTTGCTGCTGACCGGCAGCGACGGCCGCCAGGACACCTGGCGGCTGCAGGCACCCGACGGCGAGATCGCGGTGCGCGTGGCCGGGCCGCTGGAGACCAACTTCGGCGAGGTGCTGCGCGATGCCGCGGTCAACGGCCAGGGCATCGCCCTGCATTCGGAATGGCACGTGGCCGAGGACCTGCGGCAGGGACGGCTATGCCAGGTGCTGGCCGACTACCCGCTGACCGAGACCGGCATCTACGCGGTGATGCCGCAGCGGCGGCTGGTGCCGCCACGGGTGCGGGCCTTCGTCGAGTTCATGCAGGCCGAGTTGGCCGACCCGCCGCCGTGGGCGCGGCCGGGGTGAGACCTGGGTCGCCCTGCGGGTCCTTGTCTACGACCGCAAACGGTCACGCGCCTGCCGCATTGCGCGATTTCATCAAGCTGTATAGGGTGTATCCACGGCCTGGCAGCGGCTGGCGTTGACTTTCACATGTTACGTGCTCGTTAACGCCATCTTCACTATGCCGCGCATAATGTGCGCGGCGATGGCGTGCGGAAACGGCCGTCTGGATGTGACGAGACATCTGTACAGAACCATGCCTCTACCGGTTTCTATCTCCCCGAAACAAGGAGTTGTATTAATGAACAAGAAAATTCTCACCGCCGCGTTGCTGGGCGGTCTGGCCGTCGCCCAGGCAGCGTCCGCGCAGGAATTCGACGACCGCTGGTACCTGACCGGTTCGGCTGGTTTCAACTTCCAGGACAAGGACCGCACCACCAACGATGCGCCCTTCGTCACCCTGGGCCTGGGCAAGTTCATCAACCCGAACTGGTCGCTGGACGGTGAGCTGAACTATCAGAACCCGAACTTCGACAAGAACCAGGACCTGAACTGGAGCCAGTACGGCATCTCGTTCGACCTGCGTCGCCACTTCATCCAGGAAGGCCGCGGCTGGAACCCGTACCTGCTGTTCGGCCTGGGCTACCAGCGCTCGGAAGAAGAGTTCGACACCGGCGGTCCGGTCTCCCCGGGCCAGCGCAAGGACGGCAACTTTGCCGCCAAGGCCGGCGTCGGTCTGCAGACCACCTTCGACAAGCGCGTTGCCGTGCGTGCCGAAGTGGCCTACCGCGCTGACTTCGACGACAAGAGCGTTGCCGCTCCGTCCGAGAACTGGTTCGGCGACGTGCTGGCCTCGGTCGGCGTCGTGATCCCGCTGGGCCCGCCGCCGGCTGCCCCGGTCGCCCCGCCGCCGCCGCCGGCCGCTGCGCCGAGCTGCGCCGATCTGGACGACGACGGTGACGGCGTCAACAACTGCGACGACAAGTGCCCGAACTCCCAGCCTGGCCAGACCATCGGTCCGGACGGCTGCCCGGTGCCGGTGTCGATCGACCTGAAGGGCGTCAACTTCGACTTCAACAAGGCGAACCTGCGTCCGGACGCCGTGGCGATCCTGGGCGAGGCCACCGAGATCCTGAAGCGTTACCCCGACCTGCGCGTCGAGGTTGCCGGTCACACCGACTCGAAGGGTACCGAAGCCTACAACCAGAAGCTGTCCGAGCGCCGCGCCCGCGTCGTGTACGACTACCTGACCAAGAACGGCGTGGACGCTTCGCGTCTGGTCGGTCCGATCGGCTACGGCGAGAGCCGTCCGATTGCCCCGAACACCAACCCGGATGGTTCGGACAATCCGGAAGGCCGTGCCAAGAACCGTCGTACCGAGCTGAACGTCCAGAACTAATCGGACGCTTCCAGTCTCAAGCAAAGCCCGGCCTCGCGCCGGGCTTTGTTTTTGTGGGGTAGGGCATGCGTTGCGCTGTCCTCCGCCTTATCGCCGTAGGAGCGGCTTTAGCCGCGACAGACGTTCTCAGGAATGCCCATCGCGGCTAAAGCCGCTCCTGCGCGGAGACCGGGCGCCGACCTGTGCCCGCGACGCGTTCAAGCTGAACTTTTTCAGCAATCCCAATTATTTAGCGCATGTAGTGCCGGTAACAGTTGAAAGCACGCCGGGGCCTGCCTACACTCGCTCGTCGACTCGCCTGAATGGAAAAAAACCGATGCTGCGTATCGTGACGGCCAGCCTGCTCGCGCTTGCCCTGATTCCTGCGGCCCACGCCGCACCGGATTGCTCCGGCGATCTGCTGCCCAAGCCGCTGGCGCTGCCGGCGACGGTCGCCGCGCCGGTCGCTTCGGAACTGTTCAGCCGCAACGTGCAGTTGGGCATGCCCAGCGGCGTGCTGACCCAGTCCTACAGCAGCGACCAGTCGCTGGACCGCGTGCTGCTGCGGTTGCGCGCCGAAGGTTGCCAGAGCCTGGCCAACGCCACCCCTGGCGCGGTGAAGCCGAACGATCCGGCTGCCTACAAGCCGGCCACCGCGTTCGACAACACCCCCTGGCGGTTCGACATGAGCCAGAACGGCAAGCGCATGACCGCCGAGGAGTTCGACGCCTGGATGAAGGCGCGCGGTGTGCGCGTGGTCAAGGCGCGTCCGGCGCCGGCACCGGCTGCCGCCGAAGCGCCGGCACCGGCTCCGGCCGAGGCCAACAAGCAGTAAGTCCGGCGCGCGGCCGCCCGCGGCCGCGCCCGTCGACGCCGTGCGAGGGGTGAAGCCGCCGCGTTCCCGCCGTCCGGCGTCGCCCCCGACGGCGCCCGCGCGTCCGCGCCCGCCGGCGCGCGACGCCACGCCGGCCGCGCCGCGGCACGGCCTGGCCCGCACCCTGTCCAAACTGGGCCTGTGCTCGCGCACCGAGGCCGCGCGCTGGATCGCCGCCGGCCGCGTCGCCGTCGACGGACGCATCGTCACCGATCCCGAATTCCCGATCCTGCAGGGCCGCCACCGGCTGGCCCTGGATGGCGCGGCCCTGGCCGATACCAAGCGCCTGTACCTAATGCTCAACAAGCCGCGCGGGCTGGTCACCAGCGCGCAGGACGAACGCGGCCGCGACACCGTCTACCGCTGTTTCGATGGCGCCGGCCTGCCGTGGCTGGCCCCGGTCGGGCGCCTGGACAAGGCCAGCGAGGGCCTGTTGCTGTTCAGCAACGACCCGCAGTGGGCGGCGCGGGTCACCGATCCGGTCAGCGGTCCGGACAAGACCTATCACGTGCAGGTGGATGCGATCCCCGACGCGGCGCTGCTGGCGCGGATGTGCGCCGGCGTGGTTGCCGAGGGCGAAGCGCTGCGGGCCAAGCAGGTGCGCCTGCTGCGCCAGGGCGAACGCCATGCCTGGCTGGAAGTGGTGCTGGACGAAGGCCGTAACCGGCAGATCCGGCGCCTGCTCGCCGCACTGGGCCTGGACGTGCTGCGGCTGGTGCGGGTGGCGATCGGCGAGCTGGCGCTGGGCGAGCTGGGCAAGGGCGCATGGCGCGAACTCAGCGCCGTCGAAGTCACGGCGTTGGCGCCGGCGGCGGACGCCAGCGCGCCAGCCGCGCGCTGAGCAGGGCGGCGACCACCTCGCGGGCGCGCGCGTCCTGCGGCCCGCGCGCATCGTGGTGGCGGCCCTTGACGTGATTGCAGCCGGCACAGGCCAGCGCGAGATTGCGCGCGTCGTTGGGATCGTCGCCGACCTGGGCGCACAGCGCCGCGGCGGCGCGGCGGCCGAACCAGGCCTGCGGCACCACATGTTCGAGCGAGCAGTGGCCCAGCGGCTCGCCGTCGCCGCGCAGATCCAGGCGTCGCCGGCAATGCAGGCAGCGGCTGCGCCAACCGCCTGGGACGGACTCCGCCTGCGCGTCGGTCTGCGCCGCCAGCAACAGCCGTTGGCGCAGCGCGGCGCGCATCTCAGGCGGTGATGACGCCCAGTTCGCGGCCGATGCGGGTGAACGCGTCGATCGCCCGGTCCAGGTGGTCGCGGGTATGCGCGGCGCTGATCTGGGTGCGGATCCGTGCCTGGCCCTTGGGCACCACCGGGAAGAAGAAGCCGATGGCGTAGATCCCTTCTTCCAGTAGCCGCTCGGCGAAGCGCTGCGCCAGCGGCGCGTCGTACAGCATCACCGGGCAGATCGGATGGGTGCCGGGCTTGATGTCGAACCCGGCGGCGGCCATGCGCTCGCGGAAGTAGGCAGTGTTCTCGACCAGGCGCGCGCGCAGGTCGTCGGCGGCGTCGAGCATCGCGAAGGCCTTGCTCCCGGCGGCGACCACGTGCGGCGGCAGCGAATTGGAGAACAGGTAGGGCCGCGAGCGCTGGCGTAGCAGTTCGATCACCTCGCGGCGGCCGGTGGTGAAGCCGCCCAGCGCCCCGCCCATGGCCTTGCCCAGGGTGCCGGTGAAGATGTCGATCCGGTCCAGCACGCCCTTGACCTCGGCCGAGCCGCGGCCGCTGGCGCCAAGGAAGCCGGTGGCATGGCATTCGTCGATATGCACCAGCGCGTTGTACTTCTTCGCCAGCGCGGTGATCTCGTCCAGCGGAGCGATGAAGCCGTCCATCGAGAACACGCCGTCGCTGGTGATCAGCTTGGTCTTGCAGCCGGCGGCGTCGGCCGCCTGCAGCTGCGCTTCCAGGTCGGCCATGTCGCAGTTGGCGTAGCGTAAGCGCTTGGCTTTGCACAGGCGCACCCCGTCGATGATCGAGGCGTGGTTGAGCGCGTCGGAGATGATCGCGTCCTGCTCGCCCAGCAGCGGTTCGAACAGGCCACCGTTGGCGTCGAAGCAGGCGGCGTAGAGGATGGTGTCCTCGGTGCCGAAGAACGCGGCGATCTGCGCCTCCAGTTGCTTGTGCAGGTCCTGGGTGCCGCAGATGAAGCGCACCGAGGCCATGCCGAAGCCGTGCGTGTCCAGCGCGTCCTTGGCGGCCTGGATCAGTTCGGGATGATCGGCCAGGCCCAGGTAGTTGTTGGCGCAGAAGTTGAGCACGCGGCGGCCGTCGGCGAGGACGATTTCCGCTGCCTGCGGGCCGACGATGATACGCTCGGACTTGAACAGGCCCTGGGCGCGGATCGCGTCCAGTTCCTCGGCGTAGTGCTGGGTGAGGCGGGAGTCGGTCATGACGGGCACGCGCGGCGAAAGAAATGGCGATTTTACCGCGGTGTCCGCAGGCGTCGGTGTCGTCATGCGCAAATGGCATGAGCCGCTGCCCGGAAGTCATTTCACCCGTCGCCTGCCGCTGCGCAGCATGCGTCATGGTCCGCGGCGGGCATTGGCCGCGGCGTTTGCCTGTGGGTTTCCCGGAGAACCATCCATGTCCAGCCTTCCGTCGCGCCGCTGGCGCCTGCTCCTCGCGCTCGCGTTGTGCGCGCTCGCCGGGGCCGCGGCCGCCGCCGAGACGCAATTGCTCAACGTCTCCTACGATCCCACCCGCGAGCTGTACCGGGACTACAACGCCGCCTTCGCCAAGCACTGGGCGCAACTGCATCCCGGCGAGCAGGTCACGGTGGAGACCTCGCACGGCGGCTCCGGCAAGCAGGCGCGCGCGGTGATCGACGGGGTCGAGGCGGACGTGGTGACGCTGGCATTGGCATACGACGTCGATGCGATCGCCGCCAAAAGCAAGCTGATCGATGCGAACTGGGCCACGCGCCTGCCCGACAACAGCGCGCCGTATACCTCGACCATCGTGTTCCTGGTGCGCAAGGGCAATCCCAAGGGCATCAAGGACTGGCCGGATCTGCTGCGCAGCGGCGTGTCGGTGATCACCCCCAATCCCAAGACCTCCGGCGGCGCGCGCTGGAACTACCTGGCCGCCTGGGCCTACGCCGACCACATCTTCAAGGGCGATCGCGAACGCATCCTCAACTACATGCGCGCGCTGTTCCGCAACGTGCCGGTGCTGGACACCGGTGCGCGCGGCGCCACCACCACCTTCGTCCAGCGCGGTATCGGCGACGTGCTGCTGGCCTGGGAGAACGAGGCGTTCCTGGCGCAGCAGGAACTGGGCCAGGACAAGTTCGAGATCGTGGTGCCGAAGCTGTCGATCCTGGCCGAGCCGTCGGTGGCGCTGGTCGACAAGAACGTGGACAAGCACGGCACCCGCGCGGTGGCCGAGGAATACCTCAAGTACCTGTACTCGCCGGAAGGACAGAAGATCGCGGCCAAGCACTACTACCGGCCTCGCCATCCCGAATATGCCGACCGCGCCGACCTGGCGCGCTTGCCGAAGGTGCGCCTGGTGACCATCGATCAGGCATTCGGATCCTGGGCCAAGGCACAGGCCACGCACTTCGACGATGGCGGCCTGTTCGATCAGATCCAGGCGAGCAAGTGACGCGATGGCCGTGACCGCCGATGCCGTTCCCCGCGCCCCGCGCCAGCGCCGGGTGATGCCCGGCCTGGGATTGAGCCTGGGCATCACCCTGACCTGGCTGGGGCTGGTGGTGCTGATCCCCTTGCTCGCGTTGCTGCTCAAGACCAGCGGGCTGGGCTGGGAGGGCGTGTGGCGGGTGTGGAGCGAGCCGCGGGTGCTGGCGGCGTTGCGCCTGAGCTTCGGCACCGCGCTGGCCGCGGCCGCGTTCAATGCGGTGATGGGCACCTGGGTGGCCTGGGTGTTCGTGCGCTATCGCTTTCCCGGCAAGCGCCTGTTCGACGCGATGATCGACCTGCCGTTCGCGCTGCCGACGGCGGTGGCCGGCATCGCCCTGACCGCGCTGTACGGCAGCAACGGCTGGATCGGCCGTTGGCTGGAGCAGCCGGCGCAGGCGCTGGCGGCCAGCCTGCCGGTGCTGGCCTGGTGGTGGCCGCGGCTGGCACTGTTGCTGGTGTTGTCGGCCATCGGTTACGCGCTGCTGCGGCGCAGCCAGCCGCTGCTGCCGGCACCGCTGCGCGCACTGCAGCGCCTGTTCGGCACGCTCGCGGTGCTCAGCCTGGCCGCGCTCGGCGTGGGCGGCCTGCTGATCGGCTATGCCGCGCTGATGCACAGCAGCGGCGCAGGCGGGATCAAGGTCGCCTACACGCCGCTGGGCATCGTCGTGGCGCTCGTGTTCGTGGGGCTGCCGTTCGTGGTGCGGATCGTGCAGCCGGTGCTGGCCGAGGCCGAGCGCGAGCTGGAAGAGGCGGCGGCCACGCTCGGTGCCGGGCGCTGGCAGACCGTGCGCCGGGTGCTGCTGCCGACGCTTTGGCCGGCGGTGCTGACCGGGTTCGCGCTGGCGTTCGCGCGCGGCGTCGGCGAGTACGGCTCGGTGATCTTCATCGCCGGCAACCTGCCCAACGCCACCGAGATCGCGCCGTTGCTGATCACCATCCGTCTGGAAGAATTCGACTACGGCGGCGCCAGCGCGATCGCCGCGGCGATGCTGCTGTTGTCGCTGCTGTCGTTGTTGCTGGTCAACGCGGCGCAGGCCTGGTTCGCGCGGCGCGGCAGGGCGGTGGCGTGATGGCATCGGTGGTGGCCGCGCTGGCGGCACGCGGCCCCGGGCAGGCCGATGCAGTCTCCATTCCGGTGCACGCACAGGCCTCGGTGGTGGACGAACCGCGCTGGGTGCGGCGCTTGCTGATCGGCGGCGCGCTCGGCTTCCTGCTGGCGTTCCTGCTGCTGCCCTTGCTGCTGGTGTTCGTCGAGGCGTTGCGCGGCGGCGCCGGCGTGTTCTGGCGTGCGATCTCCGATCCGGACGCGCTGGCGGCGATTCGCCTGACCCTGCTGGTGGCGGCGATCGTGGTGCCGTTGAACCTGGTATTCGGCGTGGCCGCGGCCTGGGCGGTCAGCAAGCATCGCTTCCCCGGCAAGCGCCTGCTGGTGAGCCTGATCGATCTGCCGTTCTCGGTATCGCCGGTGGTCGCCGGCCTGCTGTTCATCCTGATCTTCGGCCGCAACGGCTGGGCCTGGCCGCTGATCGACGAGGGCGTGCGCCTGCACCTGCCGCCGTTCGGCGAGGTCCTGCTGCACCTGCCGCGGATCGTGTTCGCGCTGCCGGGCATCGTGCTGGCGACCACCTTCGTCACTTTTCCGTTCATCGCCCGCGAGCTGATGCCGCTGATGGAGCAGCAGGGCGACGACGAGGAACTGGCGGCGCTGAGCCTGGGCGCCAGCGGCTGGCAGACCTTCCTGCGGGTGACCTTGCCGAACATCCGCTGGGGCCTGCTGTACGGCGTGCTGCTGTGCAGTGCGCGGGCGATGGGCGAGTTCGGTGCGGTGTCGGTGGTGTCCGGGCATATCCGCGGGCGCACCAACACGCTGCCGCTGCATGTGGAGATCCTCTACAACGAATACGCCTACAGTGCCGCGTTCGCCTGCGCGAGCCTGCTGGCGCTGACCGCGCTGCTGACGCTCGCCGTGAAGTCCTGGCTGCACTGGCGCCACGGCGCGGCGCTGGCCGCCACTCACCGACATTGAGGTTGCAATGAGCATCCGCGTACAGCACCTGGGCAAGCGCTTCGGCGACTTCGCCGCGCTCGACGACATCAGCTTGGACATCCGCCAGGGCGAACTGCTGGCGTTGCTGGGGCCGTCCGGCTCCGGCAAGACCACGCTGCTGCGGGTGATCGCCGGACTCGAACACGCCGATCGCGGACGCGTGCTGATCCACGGCGAGGACGCCACCGCGCTGTCGGTGCAGGCGCGCCGGGTCGGCTTCGTGTTCCAGCACTACGCCTTGTTCAAGCACATGAGCGTGTACGAGAACGTCGCCTTCGGCCTGCGTGTGCGCCGCGAGGCGCGCTGGACCGAGGCGCGTATCCGCGCGCGGGTGCAGGAGCTGTTGGCGTTGGTGCAGTTGCACGACCTGGAGCGGCGCTACCCGGCGCAACTGTCCGGTGGTCAGCGCCAGCGCGTGGCGCTTGCGCGCGCGCTGGCGATCGAGCCGCGCGTGCTGCTGCTCGACGAACCGTTCGGGGCGCTCGACGCACAGGTCCGCCGCGACCTGCGGCGCTGGCTGCGCGAACTGCACGAACGCACCGGCCTGACCACGGTGTTCGTCACCCACGACCAGGAAGAGGCGCTGGAGCTGGCCGACCGCGTGGCGATTCTCCACCGCGGGCGGATCGAGCAGGTCGGCAGCCCGGCACAGGTCTACGAGCAGCCGGCCTCGCCCTTCGTGTACGGCTTCGTCGGCGCGGTGAACCGGCTGCCGGCGCGCCTGCACGACGGGGCGGTGCAGGTCGGCGGGCTGGCCTTGCCGGCGCCGTCGACCCCGCTGTCCACCGGCCCGGTCGAACTGTACGTGCGACCGGAAGACCTGGCGCCAGGCAGCGAGGGCTGGGCGGCGACGGTGCTGTCGATCCAGCGCAGCGGCCCGCGCCTGCGCCTGCGTGCGCAACTGGCGCATGGCCACGACGAGGTGGAGGTGGAATTGCCGGCGGGCGAGGGCGCATCCGACTATGCGCCGGGCCAGCCGCTGCACCTGCGCGCGCGCCGCTACGGCGTCTTCGCCCGGCCGGAGTGAGGCGCCATCGCGGCATTTTCAGCGGCCGCTGACACGCTTGCGTGCCGGTGCTGTCCGCTCGGTCGCGGCGTGACCACCACGGCACCGGCCGCCCCTCCTGTCTGGCGGGCCCCTGACCGCGATCGACCGATCGGGGATGTCTGCGCCTGACCCGGACCGGCGGCTGTGTGTCCGGTCATGTCGCGCGGCAGACGAAAAGTTGTTGCGCTGCAAGATCAAAGCGGTTAAAAAACCGTGAAGGCACCTCTGCGCCAGCGCTGCAACCCCATCCCTCGTCAACTGCAGGAGAATGACCGGTGAACAAGACCACTCTCGCCCTGGCCGTCGCACTGGCCGCTTCGCCGCTCACCGTCCTGGCCCAGGACGCGCCCACCTCGCCGATCACCGGCTCCTACGGCGTGGTCAGCGACTACGTGTTCCGCGGCGTCTCCCAGACCGACAAGGGCCCGGCGTTCCAGGCCGGCCTCACCTACACCTCGCCGTTCGGCCTGTATGTGGGCGCCTGGGGGTCCAACGTCGATTTCGGCGCGGGCGATCCGGATTGGGAAACGGACGGCTTCGTCGGCTACAACGTCGATTTCTCGCCGGACTGGAACTTCGACGTGATGGTCAACCGCTACGGCTACCCGGGCGCCGGCCGGTTGAACTACAACGAACTGATCACCAAGACCAAGTTCCTCAAGACCTACACCCTGACCGTGGCGTACACCGACAACGTGTACAACCTGGACAAGGACAGCTTCTACTACGCGCTGGACGGAAACTGGTCGCTGCCGCAGGGCTTCAGCGTCGGTGCGCACGTCGGCCGCACCACCTACGAAAGCGCGCTGACCGCGTACCAGGACTACACCGACTACAACGTCAGCGTGGGCAAGATGGTTGGCCCGCTGGCGCTGAGCGTGGGCTACTACGACACCGACAACAAGGGCCCGGAGAACTTCACCGAGCGCCTGGCCGGTCACCGCGTGGTGGTCTCGGGCACGATCGCGTTCTGATCGCGTCACTGCCGCGATGAACGACGAAGGGCGCCGCAAGGCGCCCTTCGTCTTTTCCAGCACCGCCGCGTTGCCGCGGCGCGCGCATTACCAGCTCAGCACGACCTTGCCGGCCTTGCCTTCTTCCATCAGGTCGAAGCCCTTCTGGAATTCGTCGATGGTCAGCTGGTGGGTGAGGACCTTGCCCAGCGGGAAGCCGGACAGCACCAGTTGGGTCATCTTGTACCAGGTCTCGTACATCTTGCGGCCGTAGATGCCCTGCACGGTCAGGCCCTTGAAGATGATCTTGTCCCAGTCGCAGCCGGCGCCGCGCGGCATGATGCCGAGCATGGCGATCTTGCCGCCGTGGTACATGCAGTCGAGCATGTCGTTGAAGGCGCGCGGGTTGCCGCTCATCTCCAGGCCCACGTCGAAGCCTTCCATGTGCAGGTCGGCCATCACGTCCTTGAGCGAGGTGTTGGCGACGTTGACCACGCGGGTCGCGCCCATGTCCGCGGCCAGCTTCAGGCGGAAGTCGTTGACGTCGGTGACCACCACGTTGCGCGCGCCGATGTGCTTGCAGATGCCCGCGGCGATGATGCCGATCGGGCCGGCGCCGGTGATCAGCACGTCCTCGCCGATGACGTCGAACTCCAGCGCGCAGTGCGCGGCGTTGCCGTAGGGGTCGAAGAACGCGGCCAGTTCGGACGGGATCTGGTCGGGGATCGGCCACAGGTTGGAGGCCGGCATCACCATGTACTCGGCGAAGGCGCCGTTGACGTTGACGCCGATGCCGACCGTGTTCGGACACAGATGCGGACGCCCGCCGCGGCAGTTGCGGCAGTGGCCGCAGACGATGTGGCCTTCGGCCGAGACGCGCTGGCCGACCTCGTAGCCGGTGACCGCCGAGCCGAGCTGGGCGATGCGGCCGACGAATTCGTGGCCGATGGTCAGGCCGGGCTTGATGGTGCGCTGGCTCCACTCGTCCCACAGATAGATGTGCAGGTCGGTGCCGCAGATCGCGGTCTTTTCCAGCTTGATCAGCACTTCGTTGGGGCCGGGGACCGGCACCGGCACCTGTTCCAGCCAGATGCCCTTGGCGGCGTCGCGCTTGACCAGCGCCTTCATTGTTTGCGCCATGTCGGTGCAGATTCGATGGGAAGAGGGCGCGCAGTATAAGCGCCCGGCCGATGCGCCCATGTTGCGGCGCGGTCAGGGTGCCATTGGTCACGGTCCGGGCGATGGGTTGCAGCCGTTACACTCTAACGTCTGTCATCAAGGAAACCGCTCGATGCGTTCGAATTCGTTGGCTGTCGCCATCGCCGCCGTGGCCGCCCTGTCCGGCGCCTCCACCGCCCATGCCGGCGAGGGTATGTGGGTCCCGCAGCAATTACCGGACATCGCCGGGCCGCTGCAGCAGGCCGGCCTGAAGCTGTCGCCGCAGCAACTGTCCGATCTCACCGGCGACCCGATGGGCGCGGTGGTCTCGCTCGGCGGTTGCACCGCTAGCTTCGTCTCGCCGCAGGGCCTGGTGGTGACCAACCACCATTGCGCCTATGGCGCGATCCAGCTCAACTCGACCCCGCAGAAGAACCTGATCCGCGACGGCTTCAGCGCCGCCAGCCAGGGCGCCGAGCTGAGCGCCGGTCCGAACGCACGCATCTATGTGCTCGACCGCATCACCGACGTCACCGCGCAGGCCAAGGCGGCGATGGCCGCCGCCGGCACCGACGCGCTCAAGCGCACGCAGGCGCTGGAGGACTTCGACAAGGCCCAGGTCGCCGCGTGCGAAGCCGACGCCGGCTATCGTTGCAAGCTGTACAGCTTCTCCGGCGGCAACACCTACCGCCTGTTCCGCACCCTGGAAATCCGCGACGTGCGCCTGGCCTATGCGCCGCCGTCGGGCATCGGCAAGTTCGGCGGCGATGTCGACAACTGGATGTGGCCGCGCCACACCGGCGACTTCTCGTTCTACCGCGCCTACGTCGGCAAGGACGGCAAGCCGGCCGCCTACGCCAAGGACAATGTGCCCTACCAGCCCAAGCACTTCCTGAAGTTCGCCGAACAGCCGCTGGGCGCCGGCGATTTCGTCATGGTCGCCGGCTACCCGGGCCGTACCAATCGCTACGCGCTGGCCTCCGAGTTCGATGCCACAGCGAGCTGGGGCTATCCCACCGCCGCGCGCCAGTACCGCGACCTGATCGCGCTGGTCGAGCAGGCCGGCAAGCAGAACCCGGACATCCAGGTGAAGTACGCCGCGACCATGGCCAGTTGGAACAACGTCGCCAAGAACTACGAGGGCCAGCTGGAAGGCTTCAAGCGCATCGACGCGGCGGCCAGGAAACACGCCGAGGAAGACGCCGTGCTGGCCTGGCTCAAGCGCCAGGGCGGCGAGGGCAAGGCCGCGTTGCAGGCCCATGCGCAACTGCTGGCGCTGGGCGAGCAGGCCAAGGCCACCCGCGATCGCGACCTGGTGCTGCGGCAGATGCAGCGGGCCGGGACGCTCGGCAGCGCGGTCATGCTGTATCGCCTGTCGATCGAACGCGCCAAGCCGGATGCCGCACGCGAGCCCGGCTACCAGGAGCGCGACCTGCCCGAGATCGAGGGCGCGATGAAGCAGATGGAGCGCCGCTACGTCGCCGCCATGGACAGCCAGTTGCAGCGCTACTGGTTCGAGCAGTACCTGAAGCTGCCGAAGGCGCAACGCCTGCCGGCGCTGGACCAGTGGCTGGCCGGTGCCGATGCGCAGGCCGCCGCCACGCGCCTGGCCGGTACCCAGTTGGACAGCACCGAGCAGCGACTGAAGTGGCTGCATGCCGACCGCGCCGCGTTCGAGGCCAGCGACGACCCGGCGCTGCGCTATGCGGTGGCGCTGATGCCGACCCTGCTGCAACTCGAGCAGGATCAGAAGCGTCGCGATGGCGAGGAGTTGCTGGCGCGGCCGCGCTACCTGCAGGCCGTGGCCGACTACAAGAAGAGCCAGGGCGAGTTCGTGTATCCGGACGCAAACTCCTCGCTGCGCATCACCTTCGGCAACGTCAAGGGCTATTCGCCCAAGGACGGCGTGGAATACACCCCGTTCACCACGCTGGAAGGCGTGGTCGCCAAGGACACCGGCACGGAGCCGTTCGATTCGCCCAAGGCGCTGCTGGATGCGGCCAAGGCCAAGCGCTACGGCGGGCTGGAGGACAAGCGGCTGGGCACGGTGCCGGTGAATTTCCTGTCCGACCTGGACATCACCGGCGGCAACTCCGGCTCGCCGGTGATGGACGCGCACGGCAAGCTGGTTGGCCTGGCCTTCGACGGCAACTGGGAGTCGGTGAGTTCGAACTGGGTGTTCGACCCGGCGATGACCAGGATGATCGCGGTCGATGCGCGCTACCTGCACTGGATCATGCAGGAGGTGATGCCGGCGCCGCGGCTGTTGAAGGAGTTGAACCTGGCCAAGTGAGCCAGGTCCCGATGGGCGGCGGCCACGGCTGCCGCCCGTGTGTCCGCCCCGCCAGGCCGGGGCGAGGCACGGGGATGCCGCGCAGGGTTTCCGGCGACGGAGCGGGTATCATGCCGCTCCGTTTTCGTTTGCGAGACGGGCCCTTCCTCCCCCCAAGGATTCCAGCGCATGCGCATTCTGCTCGCCCGCCATGGCGAAACCCCGTGGAACGCCGAAGGCCGCTACCAGGGCCAGATCGACATCCCGCTGTCGCCGGTCGGCGACGCGCAGGCGCAGGCGCTGGGCGCACGCCTGCGCGAGGTGCCGCTGACCCGCGCCGTGGCCTCGCCGCTGTCCCGTGCGCAACGCACCGCGCGCTTCGCGCTGGGCCCTGAGCGCGAGGCGTTGCTGCAGACCGATCCGGACCTGCAGGAGATCGCCCATGGCGAGTGGGAAGGTCTGCTGGCCAGCGAGATCCACGACAAGGACCCGGCGCGTCTGCGCGCCTGGCGCGAGGAGCCGGATACGGTGCTGATGCCGGGCGGCGAGTCGCTGCGGCAGGTGCTGGAGCGCTCCTGGCGCGGCCTGGCCCGCGCTGCCGAGGGCCTGGTCGAGCACGACACGCTGCTGGTGGTGGCCCACGATGCGGTGAACCGGGTGATCCTGTGCCGGGTGCTGGGCCTGCCGATCGCGCGGCTGTGGAGTTTCCGCCAGGCGCCGACCACGCTGAATCTGCTGGAAGGGCCGGACGTGGAGCATCTCGAAGTGGTGCGCTTGAACGATTGCGCGCATCACACGCCGTTCTTCGGCGAGGCGAAGCATCGGGCGCTGTAGGACCGACATGATGCGCGTATAGCGTGCGTCGTCTCGTCGACGAGTTAATCCGTCCCGCTTCCGATGCGGTTTGTTTGGCCGTTGCCGTTGCCGTTGCCGTTGCCGTTGCTGTGCTTTTGCTGCCGCTTTTGCTTTGCTTTCCGGGATCCCGTGAGCCGCGGCACTTGGCATGGGCGAAAACCCCGAAGGGGCGGCGCGCAGGAAGCGCGCCGTTTTTCGCCGGCACATGGATGTGCCGTCGAAAAATGCCCAGGCCAAGTGCGAACCCGGAGCGCGCAGCGCGGAGGGCGCGGCGCCCGGGTGTGCTTTCTTTTGGTTACTTTTCTTTGCACAAGCAAAGAAAAGTGACTCGCGCGTCAGCGCGAAAGCTGTCGCTTCCAAAGCTGTTGCTTCTGACGAAGGCGAGCGAGCGCGCTTGCCTGAAAGGCTAGAAATACACAAATGAACACCCTCCCCGAATGGCTCGCCTACATCGAGCGCCAACACCCCCAGGACATCGCCATGGGCCTGGAGCGGGTGCGCGCCGTGGCAGCACGCATGCGCCTGACCAAGCCGGCCAAGCACGTCATCACCGTCGGCGGGACCAACGGCAAGGGCTCGACCGTCGCCTTCGTCGAGGCCATCGCGCGTGCCGCCGGCTGGCGGGTGGGCAGCTATACCTCGCCGCACCTGCTGCGCTACAACGAGCGTGTGCGCATCGACGGCGACGAGGCCAGCGATGCCGACCTGGTGACCGCCTTCGCGGCAGTGGAGGCCGCGCGCGGTGACACCGCGCTGACCTACTTCGAGTACGGCACGCTGGCGGCGCTGTGGCTGTTCCAGCAGACCAAGTTGGACCTGGCCGTGCTGGAAGTCGGCCTCGGCGGCCGGCTGGATGCGGTGAACCTGATCGATGCCGATGTCGCGGTCATCACCACCGTGGACATCGACCACACCGAGTGGCTCGGCACCGACCGCGAAGCGATCGGTGCGGAAAAGGCCGGCATCGCGCGGCCGTGGAAACCGCTGGTGCTCGGCGAGATCGATCCGCCCTCCAGCGTGCTGCGCCGCGCCTACGCGATCGGCGCCAATGCGCTGCGCGCCGGCAGCGACTTCTTCCACGAGCCGATCGACGCCGAACGCTGGCGCTGGCGCGATGTCGGCACCGAACTGCAGTTGCCGCTGCCGCAGTTGCGCGCGCCAGTGCAGCGCGCCAACGCCGCCACCGCCATCGCCGCCCTGCGCGCGCTGCGCCGGTCGCTGCCGCGCACCGCCTACGCCGAGGGCATCGCCGCCGCGCGCCTGCGCGGGCGCCTGCAGCCCTGCGTGCGTGACGGGGTGGAGGTGCTGGTCGATGTCGGCCACAACCCGCAGGCCGCGCGCGAACTGGCCGCCGCGCTGCAGGCGCAGCCGGTCGCCGGCCGCACCTGCGCGGTGTTCGCGGCCCTGGCCGACAAGGACGCCGCCGGGGTGGTGGACGCCCTGGCCGCACAGGTCGATGTCTGGCACCTGGCCGGCCTGGGCGGCAGCCGCGGCCAGAGCGCTATGCAGTTGCGCACGCGGCTGGCGGGCACGGCCGCCGCCGGGGCCGGCACCGCCGACAGCGTGGCGCAGGCGCTGCAATCGGCGCTGGCGCAGGCGCAGCCGGGCGACCGGGTGCTGGTCTTCGGCTCGTTCCATACCGCCGCCGAGGCGCTGCACTGGCTGCATTCAGCCGCCTGATCCCGCCTCCGCGCGGGCCGACCTTATAATCGGCACGGCACTCCGCCACGCCGCCCCCTCAGCCTTTCCGTGGATACCGTCCTGAAACAGCGATTGATTGGCGCCCTTGTCCTGGTAGCGCTCGCCGTGATCTTCCTGCCGATGCTGGTCAAGGGGCCTGCGCCCGACAGCGGCGTGGCCAACGTTCCGCTGAAGGCGCCCGAGGCGCCGGCCGACGGCCAGTTCGAGACCCGCGAGCTGCCGCTGGTGACCCCGGGCGACGCGCCCAGCGGCGGGGCAGTGGGCATGGCCAAGGCGCCCGGCGCCGCCGCGGCGCCAGCCGCCGCGCCGGCGCCGGTCCAGAACAATCCCGATGCCGCCGACCTCGCCGATCCTGCCGCTGGCAGCGCCGCGCAGCCGTTGCCGCCGAGCACGGCCGCAGGCAACTACGCGGTGAACTTTGGTGCCTACGCCACCGCCGCCGACGCCGATGCGGTGATCGCACGGCTCAAGCAGGCGCAACTGCCGGGCTTCCGCGAGCAGGCCACGATCGGCGGGCGCCAGGCCTGGCGGGTGCGGATCGGGCCGTATGCCGATCGCGCCCAGGCCGAATCGGTGCGCCTGCAGGCGGTCAAGGTGCGCAACGACGTCAATGCCCAGGTGGTGACCCTGGACGCGGCGCCGAGCAACGCCACCCCGGCCAGCGCCGCGCCGGCTGCCGCCAGCAACGTCGCCGCTGCCGCGCCCGCCGCCCCGGCCAAGACCGAGGCGCTGCCGCCGGAGCCGGCCAAGCCGGTCGCCAGCGCCAAGCCGGCCACGCCGCCGGTGACCAAGCCGGAACCGGCCAAGCCGGCCGTGACCAAGCCTGAACCCACCAAGCTGGCAACCACGCCGGCCACCGCGGCGACCGCCAAGCCGGCGCCGAGCGTGCCGGCCGCGCCGGCGGCCTCCGGCACCGGCTTTGCCGTGCAGTTGGGCGCCTTCGGCAAGGCCGAGGACGCCAATGCCCTGCGCGACAAGGTGCGCGCGGCCGGCTTCAGCGCCTTCGTCGAGCAGGTGCGTACCGACAAGGGCGCGCTGAACCGGGTGCGGGTCGGGCCGGTCGCCAACCGCGCCGATGCCGAGCAGTTGCGCGCCCAGGTGGCGGCCAAGGTCGGCATCAGCGGTATGGTACGTCCACATCCTTGATCGGGCTTCGGCCCACGGAGTAGCACGATGGTCCAGGGAAGGCAGGCGCGACGCGCGATCGGCGCGATGCAGCGGCTCGGCCGCGGGAGGCACGCATGATCGACATGGTGCTGTTGACGGTGATCCTGGTCTCGGCGCTGCTCGGCGCCCTGCGCGGGTTCGTCGGCATCGTGGTCGGCACGCTGTCCTGGTTCCTGGCCGGCTGGGCCACGTTCCAGTTCGGCGGCAATGCCGGGCGCTGGCTCGCCGATGGTGCTCGGCCCAGCATGAGCTATTACCTGGGCGGCTACGCGCTGACCTTCGTGACGGTGATGGCGGTGGTCGCCATCGTCGGCATGGTGATCCGCACGGCGGTGCGCTCGACCGCGCTGTCGGGCACCGACCGCGCGCTCGGCTTCGGCCTGGGGGCGGCGCGCGGCGGTTTCTTCGCCGCGGTGCTGGCGTTCCTGATGAGCTTCACGCCGCTGACCCGCGAGCCGGACTGGCAGCGCTCGATGGTGCTGCCGGTGCTCAGCCCGGGCGTGGGCTGGATGCGCGCGCAGCTGCCGGACTGGCGCATGCCGCAGATGCCGCAGTTGAACCTGTCGCAGATGCCGCAACTGAACGTGTCGCAGATGGATTTGGGCAACGTGCCCGCGGCAGGCGATAATGCGGCGTTGGGCAACGCCCTGCAGGCCAGTGGGCTGCAGGAGATGATGTCCAAGGCCCTGGGGCGTCCCGGGGTGCGGTCCGCGCAGCCCGGGGGCGATCCGTCGCAACTGATGCCCGCGAACATCGATCCGGCGCAGGCGCGTCCGGCGCAATCCGACCCGGCACGGGTCGAATCCAACGGCCAGGCACGGCCACCTTCCCAATAGCGGCATCCCCGCCGCGGAGAGCGTTGACATGTGTGGCATCGTCGGAATCGTCGGCAACCAGAATGTGGCCGGGCAGCTCTATGACGGCCTGGCCGTGCTGCAGCACCGTGGCCAGGACGCGGCGGGCATCGCCACCGCCGACGGCACCCGCCTGCGCGTGCAGAAGGCCAACGGCCTGGTCCGCGACGTCTTCGACGAGAAGCGCATGGCGGTGCTGGAAGGCCGTGTCGGCATCGCCCATTGCCGCTATCCGACCGCCGGCTCGGAGGGCATGGACGAGGCGCAGCCGTTCTACGTGAATTCGCCGTACGGCATCGCGCTGGCCCACAACGGCAACCTGGTCAATACCGAGGCCCTGCGCCAGCAGGTGTTCGAGGCCGACCGTCGCAACATCAACACCGACTCGGACAGCGAAGTGCTGCTGAACGTGTTCGCCTACGAACTGGACGCGCAGCGCATGCTGACCCCGGAAGCGGCGATCCGTGCGGTGGCCGGCGTGCACCGCCGCTGCAAGGGCGGCTACGCCGTGGTCAGCGTGGTGCTGGGGCTGGGCCTGGTCGCGTTCCGCGACCCGCACGGCATCCGCCCGCTGGTGCTGGGCAAGCGCGAGGGCGTGGAGGGCGACGAGTACATCGTCGCCTCCGAGTCCTCGGCGCTGGACATCCTCGGCTTCACCCGCGTGCGCGACGTGCGGCCCGGCGAGGCGCTGGTCATCACCGGCCGCGGCGAGCTGTTCTCGGAAGTGTGCGCCTCGCCGACCGACCACACCCCGTGCATCTTCGAGTACGTGTACTTCGCGCGCCCGGACTCGATGATCGACAACGTCTCGGTGCACAAGGCGCGCATGCGCATGGGCATGAAGCTGGGCGAGAAGATCCTGCGCCTGCGCCCGGACCACGACATCGATACCATCATCCCGATCCCGGACACCTCGCGCGACGCCGCGCTGGAGATCTCCAACGTGCTCGGGGTGAAGTACCGCGAGGGCTTCGTCAAGAACCGCTACATCGGCCGCACCTTCATCATGCCGGGGCAGGGCGAGCGGGTGAAATCGGTGCGCCGCAAGCTCAACCCGATCCACCTGGAATTCCGCAACCGCGTGGTGCTGCTGGTCGACGACTCGATCGTGCGCGGCACCACCAGCCGGCAGATCGTGCAGATGGCGCGCGACGCCGGCGCGCGCAAGGTGTACCTGGCCAGCGCCGCGCCGCCGGTGCGCTACCCCAACATCTACGGCATCGACATGCCGGCCGCCGACGAACTGGTGGCGCATGGCCGCAGCGAGCAGGAGATCCAGGAGTTCCTCGGCTGCGACTGGCTGATCTACCAGGACCTGGAAGACCTGGAGACCGCGGTGCGCGAGGGCAATCCGGAGCTGAAGACGTTCGACTCCTCCTGCTTCAACGGCCAGTACACCACCGGCATCGAATCCGGCTATTTCGAGCGGATCATGCAGCTGCGTTCGGACGAGGCCAAGCGCAAGCGCCGTGCCTGAGTCCCGCGGCGCACGCGCCCGCGCGTGGCCCCTGTTCGCGCTGGCGGGCCTGGCCGCGCTGTGCGGCGGCTGCGCCGGCGACGACGCCACGCGGCCGGTGCGCATGCTGGACGATCCGCGCCTGCGCGACGGCAGCGTGCCGAGCGCGCAACTGACCGCGCTGCAGCTGTACATGACCCCGGACCAACTGGCGCTGCTGCAGCCGGACTACCGCGCGCCGCTGGCGATCGTCGGCGCGCAGCGCATCGGTGACGACTTGCTGCTCCTGCGCCTGCGCGCGCAGCGCTCCTCCGACGATGTGCGCGCCGATGCGCCGCAGTGGGGATATGCGGTCGATTGCCGCGACGGCACCTCGCGCCTGCTCGCCGCCGGCATCGGCGTCGACGCCGGTTGGCCATCGGGCGCACCGCTGGCGCAGATTCCGGAACCGGCGGCGGCCGACCGCCGCAGCGCCTTCGCCCTGGCCTGCGCGCATCGCGTCGACTGCGTGTTCAAGGTGGCCGGCAACCGTTGCGAGCAGGCCCAGCGCACCTGGCTGGAACGGCGCGAGGCGGCCGCGCATCCGCCGGCGGCGGCGCCGTGAGTGGCGACCTGTACCAGGCGGCGCGCGCCTGCCTGGACGCGGCCGACCCCGACGAGAAGGTCGCGCTGACCCAGCGCCATGCGGCGGCCTGGCGCGAGGGTGCGCTGGCAGTGCCGGCCACGGCGCCGGCACCCGAGCCGATCCGCATGCCGGGGCGGCCGCCGCGGCCGCTGCTGGTGCATCCGCGCGAACTGCCGCGGCGCGGCCTCGGCAGTGCCGAGGGCCGCGCCGCCTTCATCCACGCCATCGCCCACATCGAGCTCAACGCCATCGATCTGGCCTGGGACGCGGTCTACCGCTTCCGCGGCCTGCCGCCGGCGTTCTATGCCGACTGGGTGGCGGTGGCGGACGACGAGTCGCGCCATTTCGTGCTGCTGCGCGACCGCCTGCGCGCGCTGGGCCACGCCTACGGCGACTTCGCCGCGCACAACGGCCTGTGGGAGATGTGCGAGAAGACCGCGCACGATGGCCTGGCGCGGATGGCGCTGGTACCGCGCGTGCTGGAAGCGCGCGGCCTGGACGTGACCCCGGGCATGATCGCCAAGCTGCGCGCGCTCGGCGACGACGCCACCGCCGACATCCTGGAGATCATCCTGCGCGAGGAAGTGGCACACGTGGCCGCCGGTTCGCGCTGGTACCGCTGGTACTGCGCACAGGCCGGGATCGAGCCGCGCGCCCGCTTCGCCGCCCTGCTGCGCGAGTACGCCGGCGGCTACCTGCATGGCCCGTTCAACCTGCAGGCGCGCCTGCTGGCGGGGTTCGACGAGGACGAATTGCTGGCCCTGCAGCAGCAGGCCGGCTGAGGCGGCGGGATTCTTCAATACGGCATGAGCGCCAGGCGGCGCTTTTTTGTGACCTCTATCTCCGAGTTGCGACCCGGCTGCATTTGTTGCTTGCGCTGAACGGTGGCTGAGCGGCTAATCGAACTCCCCCGCGCGGCCTCCCCCGATCTGGCCGTGCGCGGGGCGACGTTCGTCCCTACTCACCACCCAGGAGTCCGACATGAAGTCGATGTGCAGCCTTACCGCGATGCTTGCCCTGTGTGTCGCCGGTTCCGCCTCCGCAGCCGGAACGCCCCTGTTCCAGAGCAGCCAGTACGTGTCCAAGTCCATCGCCGGCGAGCCGGCGCTGAGCCGCCTGCTGGCCAATCCCGCCACCAGCGCGGTGCAGCGGGTCGGCGTGAATGCCGCCGCCGTGACCGCCGGACAGCAACAACTCGAGCTGGACCTGCTGGGCCAGCGCATCACCGCCACGCAACTGAAGACCGAGCAACTGGAGGGCGGCAACAGCATCTGGTACGGCAATCTCGGCAATGCCGCGGTGGCCCGGACTCGTGCGCTGTCCGGCCTGGATCCGCTGAACTCGGCGATCCTGGTACGCAGCGGCGACACCATCACCGGCAGCATCCGCAGCAACGGCACGCTGTTCCACCTGCGTCCGGTCGCCGGCGGCGGCCATGTGCTGGTGGAAGTCGACGAACGGCGCATGCCGGCCGAGCATCCGGCCGACTACGCGCTGCTGCCGACCGTGCAGATGCCGCAGTCTGTGATCGACGAACGCGTGACCGCCGCCGGCGCCTCGTCCGGCTCGCCCGCGACCATCCGCGTGCTGGTGGTGGCGACCAACAAGGCGGTGACCAGCTATGGCGGCAACATGCAGTCGCTGGTGCAGCTGGCGGTGGCCGAGTCCAACCAGGGCTACACCAACAGCAACGTCGGCATCACCATGCAGCTGGCCGGCTACGAGACCACCAACTACACCGAGTCCGGCGACTTCAACACCGATCTGACCCGTTTCCGCGGCACCAGCGACGGCTACATGGACAGCATCCATACCTCGCGCAACAACACCGCGGCCGACGTCGGCGTGCTGATCATCGACAACTCGGCCTATTGCGGCCTGGCCTCGGGCATCGGCTCCACCGCCGCCACCGCGTTCGCGGCGGTGTACTGGGATTGCGCCACCGGCTACTACAGCTTCGCCCACGAGATCGGCCATCTGCAGAGCGCGCGCCACGACGTGGCCACCGACTCCAGCACCTCGCCGTACGCCTACGGCCACGGCTATCGCTACGGCAACAGCTGGCGCACGATCATGGCCTACAACTGCACCAGCAGCTGCCCGCGGCTGAACTACTGGTCCAACCCGAACGTGTCCTACAACGGCGTACCGATGGGCAACGCCAGCACCGCCGACAATCAGCGCGTGCTGGTCAACACCAAGGCGACGGTGGCCGGGTTCCGCTGAGCCGGCCCGCACGTGGCGCAGGCCGCCTGCCTGCGCCACGTGCGGCGAAGACAGCCGGAGCGGACGCGGCGGCGCCCGCTTCGGCTATGCTGGGAAGCGGTGCCGGCACGGCCGGTGGCGACCGACTTCCTGGGAACGACGATGTTCAAGCGCATGCGACTGCCGGCCGCGCTGCTGCTGGCGATGCTGAGCGCGGGCTGCGGCCCCGCCCCCGACCGGCAGACCGACACGCCGTCGCCGACCGCCAAGACCGAGGCGCCACGGGCCACCCCGCCGGCCGCGCCCGCCGACACCTTCGACGACCAGCGCGCGATCGACCTGTTGCAGGCGCGCCTGTCCGCCGATCACGCCTATCCCGACCTGCAGTGCCTGGGCTACGCCGTCGAGGACGACGCGAGCGCGGACGACGCGGCGGCCGCTGCGGATGCGGCCGCCGCAGCACCCGCAGCGATCGAGATCGCGGTGCGCGAGAAGCACGGCGACGGCTGTCCGGGCGACCCGCAGACCGAGCCGGTCCGCGACCGTTTCCGCGTTGAGCGCTCCGGTGCGATCGGCTGGTACGACGTGGTCGACGGCGACTTCGTCGATTACGCGCAATGGCGGCAGCAGCGTGCCGGCGGCGGCCTGCCCTGAGCGCTGGTGTTCGTACCGTGCTGTAGGCGTGGCTGCGCCGGCGCGTGGCGAGGAAGTGCGGATGGACGGTGCTGGGTCGACGCTGGTCGGCGTCGACGCCGTTCGTGCTGCCGGCCCGATCGCGGCCGCGCCGGACGTTGGCGCTAGAGCTGTTGCAGCTTGCAGCCCTGCGCATCGACGCGCAGCACCGAACCCTGTTCGTACCAGTCGCCGAGCACGATGCGGGTGCAGGCGCGGCCGTCCACATCCAGCGCATGCACCGCCGGGCGATGGGTGTGGCCATGGATCATCTTCGCCACGCCGTAGCGGGCGAAGGTGGCGGCGACTTCGCCCGGGGCCACGTCGGTAACGGTCTCGAACTGCGCGCTGTCGTCCTGCTTCAACTCGGCCTGGCGCGCCTGGCTGGCGGCGCGCGCCTGCTGCGCGTAGGCGATGCGCGCGGCCAGCGGCTGCGCCAGGAACTGCTGCTGGAAGGCCGGATCGCGGGTCTGCGCACGGAACGCCTGGTAGGCGGTGTCGTCGGTGCACAGCAGGTCGCCGTGCAGCAGCAGGGTCGGCTCGCCGTACAGGTCGATCACGCAGGGATCGGGCAACAGGCGCAGACCGGCGCGCTGCGCGTAGTCGGCGCCGAGCAGGAAGTCGCGGTTGCCGTGCATGAAGAACACCGGCACCCCGGCCTGGTGCAGCGCGTGCAGCTCCAGCGCCACCGCATCGGCCGCCTCGGACGGCGTGTCATCGCCGATCCAGGCCTCGAACAGATCGCCGAGGATGTACAGCGCCTCGGCCTGCCGCGCCTCCCCGCGCAGGAAGTCGAGGAACAGCGCGGTGATCGCCGGCCGTGCCGGGTCCAGATGCAGGTCGGAGATGAACAGCGTGGTCATTTGGCCATTGTAGTACGGCCGGGATTGGGGATTCGGGATTTGGGATTGGATGAAGCCGCGAGTGCAGGCGTTGCCGCTCCTACGCTGACCGCTGGGATGGTCGGACGCCATCCCGAATCCCCAATCCCGAATCCCGGCTCCTCATCAAATCAACCACAACGACACGCCCGCCAGCGCCACGCCGATACCGATGGCGGCGAGCACGTCGCTGGGGTAGTGCAGGCCCAGGACCACCCGCGACAACGCCACGCAGACGATGAAGGGCACCAGCAGCGGCGCCAGCCAGGGGTAGTAGGCGAGGGCGACGATGCCGAAGGACACCGCGTGCAGAGTGTGGCCGGAGGGGAAGCTGAACTCGTCCAGCGGCGCCACCCAGGCGCGGATGCGCAGGTCGGCGGCGTACGGGCGCGGGCGCCGGGTCCAGCGCTTCAGGCCCTTGTACAGGCTCAGCGCGACCACGCCGGTGGCGGCCATGTGCGCGGAGGCGAACACGCCGTCCATGCCGTCGCACAGCACCAGCAGGGTCATCAGTGCGTACCAGAACACGCCGTCGCCCAGGCGGCTGATCACCGCGAAGAAGCGCCGCACCGAGCGTCGCCGGCACCAATGGTTGGCGCGCCGGCACCAGCGGGTCTCGTGCCCGCGCAGGATCTCAAGCCGCGTCGACATGCGTCCTCCGGGTGTTCGCCAGTTCGGTGAGCAGTGCGTCGAAATCGGCCACCACGCGCTCCGGGCGCAGTTGCTGCATCGACGCGCAGGCCGCCTCGCCCAGCCGGCGGCGCAAGGCGTCGTCGCTGCCCAGGCGCAGGGCGGCGGCGATGAACGCCTCGTCGTCGGCCACCGCCGCGCCGTTGAGGCCATCGCGCAGGTATTCGCGTGCCGCGCCGTAGTCGAAGGCGACCGTGGCCACGCCGCTGGCCATCGCCTCCAGGGTCACGTTGCCGAAGGTCTCGCTGCGGCTGGGGAACAAGAACAGGTCGCCGCTGGCGAAATGCCGCGCCAGCGCATCGCCGCGCTGGATGCCGCAGAAAATGAAGTCCGGGTTCTCCTGCGCCAGGCGCTCGCGCAGCGGGCCGTCGCCGACCCAGACGAAGCGCGCGCGCGGGCGCAGCTGCTGCAACTGGCGGAACGCACGCACCGCCAGCGGCAGGTTCTTCTCCGAGGCGATGCGGCCCACGTACAGCACCGCGCAATCGTCGTCGTGCAGGCCCCACTGCGCGCGCAACTGCGCATCGCGGCGCTGCGGCTCGAACTGCTTGCTGTCCACTGCGCGCGCCAGCAGGCGTACCCGCTCGAAGCCCTGGGTGGCGAGGAAGTCGCGCAGCTCGCGGGTCGGCACCAGGGTCGCCTGGGCCTGGTTGTGGAAGCGCCGCATCCAGCGCAGCGCGGTCGACTGCAGCCAGGCCGCGCCGTACTGCGGCAGGTATTCGTCGAAACGGGTATGGAAGCCGGTGGCGATCGGAATGCCCAGGCGCCGCGCGCTGCGCAGCGCCGACCAACCCAACGGACCCTCGGTGGCGATGTACACCGCATCCGGCGGCGCCGCCTGCCACAGCTTGGTCAGGCGCCGCGGCGCGGGCAGGCCGAACTTCAGTCCGGGATAGCGCGGCAGCGCCGCACCGCGCACCAGCCGCAGATCCGCCGGGTCGGCATCGCCGACCTGGCGCGGACGCACCACGTCGACGGTATGGCCGCGCGCGCGCAGCCCCAGTTCCAGCCCCTGCACGGTCAGCGCAACGCCGTTGACCTCAGGGGGATACGTCTCGGTGACGATCGCGTAGCGCATGCGGGGGCTCCGGTTTGACTAAGCCTCGCGCACCGCAGTGAAGCGAACATGTCCAGCGCATGTAGGAAAGATGACGCCAAACGCCGGGATTCGGGATTCGGGATTCGGGATTTTCGCGAGTCCGTCGCCGTGCCGCTTTCTGTGGGAGGGGCTTCAGCCCCAACGCGGTATCGGTAAGGCGTCGGGGCTGAAGCCCCTCCCACAAAAAGCCGCGGTGTCGCGGCTTCAGGGAGGGCGGCTTTTCTTTCAAAACCCGCACTTTTTTCATCAAATCGCTTGACCGCGATTTGACCGCGGACAGCATGCTGCAATCCCGAATCCCGAATCCCGAATCCCGAATCCCGAATCCCGAATCCCGAATCCCGAATCCCGAATCCCGAATCCCGAATCCCGAATCCCGAATCCCGAATCCCGAATCCCGGCTTTCAAGCCACAAACGGCCGGAAATTGATCCCCAACCCCGCCATGCCCTCGACCTCGCCGATCAGGTCGGCGCGCTGCAGCGGCCGCGATTCGATCCACGGCTGCGACAGGATCAGGTGCAGGTTGGCGCCGTCGGCCTTCAGTTCCAGCGCCGGGATCGGGTCGGCCTCGTGCGCGCGGTGCAGCAGCACCGCCAGGCGCAGCAGCGCGGCCTTGCGCTTGGCGCTGAGCAGCAGGCGGTCGGGCAGCGCGTCGAACGCGGTCTTGGAGACGTTGCGGCGGTGCGTGCGCACCAGCGTTGCCAGCACCTGCTGCTCCTGCCGCGAGAAGCCGGCAATGTCCGAGTGTTCCAGCACGTAGCCACCGTGCACGTGGTACTGGCTGTGCGCGATGGCCTGGCCGAGTTCGTGCAGGCGCGCGGCCCAGCCGAGCATGCGCGCGTCGTCGGCATCCAGCGCCCAGTCGCCGGCGACCTGGTCGAACAGCGCCATCGCGGTGTGCTCCACGCGCGCGGCCTGCGCTTCGTCGATGCCGTAGCGCTGGGTGAGCGCGGCGATCGCGGTTTCGCGCGGATCGTTCTCGCCGCCGCGGCCGAGCATGTCGTAGAGGATGCCTTCGCGCATGGCCGCCTTGCTCACCATCAGCCGTTGCAGACCCAGCGCCTGGAACGCCGCTTCCAGCACCAGCACGCCGCCGGCGATGATCGGCCGGCGGTCGGCGGACAGGCCGGGCAGGTCGATGTCCTCGATGCGCTTGGCCAGCAGCAGGCGGTCGCGCAGTTGCGGCAGCGCCTCGGCGGTGATCGCGCCCTTGGTCAGCTTCATCGCCGCGCAGATCTCGCCGATCGCCTTGTGCGTGCCGGACGAGCCCAGCGCCTCGTGCCAGCCCAGCGCACGGTACTGACCGGCGAACTGCTGGAACTCGGCGCCGATCTCGGTCAGCGCGTCCTTCCACTTTTTCTTGGACAGCTTGCCGCCCGGGAAGAAGCGCCGCGTGCTGGCGATGCAGCCGGCCTGCAGGCTCTCGCGTTCCAGGGTCTGGAAGCCGCTGCCGATGATGAACTCGGTGGAGCCGCCGCCGATGTCGATCACCAGGCGGCGTTCGTTCGGCTTGGGCGGCTGCGCATGGGCCACGCCCAGGTAGATCAGGCGCGCTTCCTCGCGGCCGCTGACCACTTCGATCGGATGGCCAAGCGCGGTTTCGCCGGGAATCAGGAAGGTCTGCGGCGAGCGCAACTGGCGCACGGTATTGGTGGCCAACGCACGCACCCGCAGCGAAGGCAGGTCGCGGATGCGCTGGCCGAAGCGCGCCAGGCATTCCAGCGCGCGCTGCCGCGCCTCGGCGGACAGCCCGCCCTTGTTGTCCAGGCCGTCGGCCATGCGCACGGTCTCGCGCAGGCGGTCCACCACCCGCAGCTGCCCGAGCTGATAGCGGGCGATGACCATGTGGAAACTGTTGGAACCCAGGTCGATGGCGGCCAGCAGGTCGCCGTCGCGCAGCGGCGGATGAGTGGGGGAGGTGGCAGGCATGGCGGAATGGTAGCCGATGCGCGGCGCACGCCGTGGAGACGGCGCCGCGCTGCGCTCAGAGCCCGTCGAGAAGGGCCAGTTGCGCCGAATGCGGCGGCTGGTCCTGGCCCGGGGCCAGCTTGCGGTAGTTGCCGTCGGCGTCCAGTTCCCAGGCGTTGAGATTGTCAGCGAGGTAGTTCTGCAGCACCTCGCGGTGAATGCGCTTGACCAGGTCCGGATCGAGGATCGGGAAGCCGGTCTCCACGCGCCGCAGCAGATTGCGTTCCAGCCAGTCGGCGCTGGCGCAGAACAGTTCCGGCGCGCCGTCGTTGCCGAACCAGTAGACCCGGCTGTGCTCGAGGAAACGGCCGACGATCGAGCGCACCCGGATGTTGTCGGACACGCCCGGCACGCCGGGGCGCAGGGTGCAGGCGCCGCGCACGATCAGGTCGATCTTCACGCCTGCCTGCGAGGCCGCATACAGCGCGCGGATCACCTGCGGCTCGTTGAGTGCGTTCATCTTGGCGATGATGCGCCCCGGGCGGCCGGCGGTGGCCAGCTTGGTCTCGCGTTCGATCCGGTGCAGCACGCCCGGGTGCAGGGTGAAGGGCGATTGCAGCAGGCGCTTGAGGCGGATCTTCGGCGCCAGCCCGGACAACTGCTGGAACAGCAGGTGCACGTCGTTGCCGATGTCCACGTCGGCGGTGATCAGGCTCAGGTCGGTATAGGCGCGCGCGGTGCCGCTGTGGTAGTTGCCGGTGCCCAGGTGCACGTAGCGGCGCAGCTTGCGGCCCTCGCGGCGCACGATCAGCAGCATCTTGGCGTGGGTCTTGTAGCCGACCACGCCGTACACCACCTGCACGCCGGCTTCCTGCAGGCGGTCGGCCAGGCCCAGGTTGGCCTCTTCGTCGAAGCGCGCGCGCAGTTCCACCACCACGGTGACGTCCTTGCCGTTGCGCGCTGCCAGCACCAGTGCATCGACGATCGCCGAGTCCTTGCCGGTGCGGTACAGGGTCTGCTTGATCGCCAGTACGTTGGGGTCGACCGCGGCCTGCTTGATCAGGTCCAGCACCGCGGTGAAGGCGTCGAACGGGTGGTGCAGCAGCACGTCGCCGGCGGCGGCGATCTCGAAGATGCCCTCGCTGTCGCGCAGCGTGCGCGGGTTCATCGGCGGATACTTCAGGTCCGGGCGCTGCACCAGGTCGTAGACCTGGTTGACCCGGCTCAGGTTGACCGGGCCGTTGATGCGGTAGACCGCGTTTTCCGGAAGCTCGAAGTTCTGCAGCAGGGTGCGCACGATCGACTTCGGGCAGTCCTCGGCGATCTCCAGCCGCACCGCCGGCCGGTAGCCGCGGTTGACCAGTTCGTCGCGCAGCGCCAGCGCCAGGTTCTCCACTTCCTCTTCGTCCACCACCAGTTCCGAGTTGCGGGTGACGCGGAACTGGTAGGAGCCCATCACCTCCATGCCCGGGAACAGCTCGTCGACGAAGGTGGACAGCACCGAGGACAGGAACACGAAGCTCTGGCCGCCCTCGGCCAGGCTTTCCGGCAACTGGATGATGCGCGGCAGCGAGCGCGGCGCGCGCACGATCGCCAGGTGGCCGACACGGCCGAACGCGTCGGTGCCCTTGAGCACCACCACGATGTTCAGCGACTTGTTGAGGATCTTCGGGAACGGATGCGCCGGATCCAGGCCCAGCGGCGACAGCACCGGCATGATCTCGTTGCGGAAGTAGGCGCGCAGCCAGCGCTTCTGCCGCGCGTTCCAGGAATGCCGGCCGAGCACGCCGATGCCGGCGTCCTTCAGCGCCGGACGCAGCACCTCGTTCCAGCAGCGGTACTGCTGGTCGACCAGTTGCGCGGCGCGGTCGTGGATCGCGTTGAGGATGGCGTTGGGGCTCATGCCGTCCGGCGCCGGCGGCAGCCCGAACTCCTGGGCATGGCGCACGGTGGCGGCGCGGATCTCGAAGAATTCGTCCAGGTTGGTGCAGGAGATGCACAGGAAGCGCAGCCGCTCCAGCAACGGCACCTGCGGGTCCTGAGCCTGTGCCAGCACCCGGAAATTGAAATCCAGTTGCGACAGTTCGCGGTTGAGGTACAGCGCCGGATCGCGCAGCGGATCGCTGGGAACGTCCGGTGGCGGCGTGGGCGGCAGGGCGGCGGCGCGGGGCATGGCGATACTCGTTAGGCGGAGGTCAGGGTGGCATGGTCGTGCCGCGGATGCACGCGCCCGGCGCCGAAGTGACAGGAGAAGGTGCTGCCCTTGCCGACTTCGCTCTCGATCTCCAGCCGCGCCTGGTGCAGGCCGAGCACGTGCTTGACGATCGACAGGCCCAGGCCGGTGCCGCCGCTCTCGCGCGACCGGCTGCTGGAGACCCGGTAGAAGCGCTCGGTGATCCGCGGCAGGTGATGTGCGGGAATGCCGTAGCCGCTGTCGCGCACCGACAGCACCGCGCCGTCGCCCTCGCGGGCGAAGGTGATGCGGATGGTGCCGCCGGCCGCGGTGTAGCGCACCGCGTTGGTGACCAGGTTGGAGAAGGCGCTGTGCAGTTCCTTGTTGGAGCCGATCAAGTCGCAATCGGCCTCGTCGTGGACCTCGATGCGGTGCCGGCCCTGGCTGTGCGCCTCGGCCTCGCGGCGCAGCGTGGCCAGCATCGGCGCCATCGCGATCGACTCCTCGTTGGCGTGCTCCTGCGATTCCAGCCGCGACAGGGTGAGCAGGTCCTCGACCAGCTGGGTCATGCGCTGCGACTGCTTGCGCATCTCGGCGATCATCGGCCCCGAATCCGGGAAGTCCTCCGGATCGAGCATGTCCAGATAGCCGTGGACCACGGTCAGCGGCGTGCGCAGTTCGTGCGAGACGTTGGCGACGAAATCGCGGCGCACCTGCTCCAGTTGCAGCAGCTTGCTGACGTCGCGCGCGACCAGCAGCCAGTGATCCTCGGAATAGGGGATCAGGCGTAGGTTCAGGCGCAGGCGCTCGTCGACCGGCGAGGGCATGTCCAGCATCGGCTCGGCGTTGCGGCCGGCGCTGAGCCAGTGCGCCAGCGGCATCGGCTGCAGCCGCTCCACCACCGGCGCGCCGAGGTCGCCGGGATGGCGCAGGCCGAGCAGGCTGCCGGCCGCCTCGTTGAACCACTGGATGCGCTGGCTGTTGCGGTCCACCACCACCACCGCGTCGGGCAGCGCGGCGGCGGCGGCGCGGTAGGCGCGCAGCATGTCCAGCAGGCGCCGCTTGCGCACGCGCATCTCCGCCTGGCTGCGGTACAGCAGCCGGTCCAGTTCGTTCCACACGCCGGTGCCGGCCGGCGGCTCCCAGCGCTGGCGCGCGGTCAGTCGCCGCAGCACCCGTCGCAGCCGCCAGTAGTGCCAGCCCATCACCCCCAGCGACATCAGGGTCAGCGCCATCCACACGTGGCCGCCGATCCAGCCGACCAGCAACGCCAGCAGCAGCATGCCGGCGAGCGTGCCGAGGGTCTTCAACCAGGCGGAGCGGATGTGGCGGGGCATCGGGAACGCACTCTGTCGCAAAGGATCGTGATCCGTCCGCCGTTATAGCAGGCCAAGCTGGCGGTCAGATGGACGCAGAGAAGCGATAGCCGGACCCGCGGACGGTCTGCACCATGTTTTCCACCGCGAACGGCTCCAGCGTCTTGCGCAGGCGGCGGATGTGCACGTCGATGGTGCGCTCTTCCACGTAGACGCTGCCGCCCCAGACGTGGTCGAGCAACTGCGCGCGGCTGTACACGCGCTCGGGATGGGTCATGAAGAAGTGCAACAGGCGGTACTCGGTCGGGCCGATCGGCACCGGGGCGTCCCCGGCGAACACCCGGTGCGCGGCGCCGTCGATGCGCAGGCTGCCGACCGAGACGCTGCCGTCCTCGTCGTCCTCGCGGGTGCGGCGCATCACCGCGCGGATCCGCGCCAGCAGCTCGCGCGCGGAGAACGGCTTGACCACGTAGTCGTCGACGCCGGCCTCCAGGCCGCCGACCCGGTCGTTCTCCTCGCCGCGGGCGGTGAGCATGATGATCGGCACTTCGCGGGTCATCGCATCCTTGCGCCAGCGCCGGGCCAGTTCCAGGCCGCTGGTGCCGGGCAGCATCCAGTCCAGCAGGATCAGGTCCGGGACCCGGTCGGCGATCGAGGTCTGCGCCTCGCGGGCATCGCCGGCGTGCACCGGCTCGAAGTCGCCCTTGCGCAGGGCGAACGCGACCATGTCGCGGATGGCCGGTTCGTCGTCGACGATCAGGATGCGTTTCTGCACAACGGCACCGTGGAACTGGGGAGGAAGGTCGCCAGTAGACTACGGTTTTATTACGTTTAAATGACGTCTGCCATGGGTGCGTTTCAGCGCCGTTGCATGTCCGGGTCCTGCACGCCCTGGCGGCGCAGTTCCAGCACCGTCGGGGTGATCGCGGCGATGCGCGCGTCGATGCGCGCGCGCGCTACGTAGTCCAGGTCGCTGCGCTTCTTCAGGTTGTTGAGCTGGATCAGCGCCTGCTCCGGGTGCCCGTTCAGGTAGGCCGCCTCGGCATAGGCCTCGCCGGCGCGGGTCTCGTCGCCGGCCAATTCGCAGGCGCGGGCGAAGGTGCGCTGGAACACCGGATCCTCCGCGGCCGCCCCCAGCAGCGGCCGCAGCACCGCCTGCGCGCGCTGGCCGGCCTGGCGGCCGCCCTGTTCGTTGAGGGCGGTGGCATAGCTCAGCGCCACCGCGCGGTTGCTGGGCATGCGCTTGACCAGCGCCTCGAAGCGCTGGTCGGCGGCCTGGGGGCGGCCGGCCTTGGCCTCGGCCTCGGCCACCGCCACGGTCAGCCACCAGTTGTCCGGGTGCGCCTGCAGCAGGCCCTCCAGTGTCTGCGCTACCTCCTGCGCGCCGCCGCCGGCACGTAGCCGCGCCAGCGCCAGGCCGTAGCGCTGGGCATCGCTCAGGCCCTGCTTGCTGCCCTGGCGCAGGCCCTCGTACTCGCGGATCGCATCGGCCGGGGTGTTGGCGCTGAACACCCGCAGCCGCTCGCGGGCCCACTCGAACTGGCCGCTGGGGCCGCGCGCGTAGTTGGCGAACGGCAGTTGCAGGCCGCCCGGCAGCAGCGGATTGCTGGGCGCGCCCAGCGGCTGGCTCAGCGACACGTCGTTCGGATCGACCCGCTCCTGCAGGGTGCCGCCGGGCACGCTGGTGGTCACGGTCAGGGTGTTCTTCTTCATCTGCTCGGCGCGCTCGCGCGCCTCGCTGATGCGGGTGGTGGTGACCGGGTGGGTCATCAGGAAGTCGGGGGTGCTGTAGCCGCCCTGGTTGCCGCGCATCGCCAGCGACATGCGCTCGAAGAAGCCGGCCATCGCATCGACGTCATAGCCGCTGCGCGCCAGGGTGCGGATACCCAGGCGGTCGGCCTCCGATTCGTTGGAGCGGGTGTAGTCGATCTGCCGCTGCTGCATCAGCCCCAGGCCGCTGGCGATCGCAGCCTGAGTGGCGTCGCCGCTGGAGCGCCCGCCGGCCTGCTGCGCGGCGACCACCGCGGCGAGCATGCCGAGCAGGATCGGGATCTGGTCGCGCTGCGCCCGCTCCACCCCGCGCAGCACGTGCTGCTGGGTGACGTGGGCGATCTCGTGCGACAGCACCGCGGCCACCTCGTCCTCGCGCTCGGCGGTCAGCACCAGGCCGGCGTTGACCGCCACGTAGCCGCCGAGGGTGGCGAAGGCGTTGATCTGGCGGTCGCGCAGCATGAAGAAGGTGAACTTCTGCTGCGGCTGGTCGCTGTTGGCGCCGAGCCGGGTGCCCATGGTCTGCAGCCAGTCGTCGATCAGCGGGTCCTCGAGGACGTAGCCGTAGCTGCGCAGTTCGGCCAGCATCATCTTGCCGTACTCGGCCTGGCGGGCCGGGGTCAGCAGCTCGCCGGCCGAGGAGCCGATGTCCGGCAGCTTGTTCTCCTGGGCCGGCGCCACGGCGCAGGCGGTGGCCAGGGTGATCGCGAAGGCGAGCGGCAGCAGGCGCAAGACGGGCTCCAAGAGGGCAGGCGGACGCCGGGTGGCGGCCGGGACGACGGTGAATCCGGGATGATTCGCAGTGTTGCGGCAGCGGCCTCGAAAATCCACCCGGCCGCTACCATAGTGGCTTGGACCCTCTACACCGCCCGGAGTTTCCCGTGGACAACCCAACTGCCGACACCGGCCACGCCGGCGGCCCGCCGATCACCCTCTATTCCACCGCGATCTGCCCGTACTGCGTGGCGGCCAAGAACTTCCTCAAGAGCAAGGGCCGCACCTGGAACGAGGTGCGGATCGACCTGGACCCGGCCGAGCGCGAGAAGATGGTCGCCCTGGCGCGGCGCACCAGCGTGCCGCAGATCTTCGTCGGCGACGTGCACGTCGGCGGCTATGACGACATGATGGCGCTGCACCGCGCCGGCAAGCTGGAGCCCTTGCTCGACGGCCACGCCCCCGAGGCGCAGGCATGAGCGGCGCCGCGACCGGCGAGGGCAGCGCGTCCGGGCAGGACCGGGTGCGCGAATTCACCGAGTTCCGCCAGCGCATGAACCAGCGCATCCTGGCCGAGCCGAACCAGGTGGTGCGGCGCTTCTTCGCGCTGGACACCCAGACCTACCAGGCCGGCGCGCTGGATGTGAAGACCAAGGAACTGCTCGGCCTGGTCGCCTCGCTGGTGCTGCGCTGCGACGACTGCATCAGCTACCACGTGGCCCAGTGCAAGGAGGCCGGGGTCGGCCGCGAGGAGTTCTTCGAGACCTTCTCGGTGGGCCTGGTGGTCGGCGGATCGATCGTGATCCCGCACCTGCGCCGCGCGGTGGACTTCCTCGACACGCTGGAGGCCGGCGAGGCCGCCGCCCCGGCGCAACACGCGCACGACTGAGCCCGCCGCGGGCTACCCCGACGGCCGCCGGCGCCACGCCGGCGGCCGTCCGGTTTTGGGCGCCTTCACCGGCTTCGGGCATAATTACCGCTGAAACCTCCTTGCGCCTGCAGCCCCGGTTCCCGGGCGGCGCTCCCCCCTCTTGTACGGAAACCGCAACCCTATGACGCAGACAATCACGGTCATCCGTGGCGATGGCATCGGCCCGGAGATCATGGACGCCACGCTGTTCGTGCTCGACGCGCTGAACGCCGGCCTCACCTACGAATACGCCGACGCGGGCCTGGTGGCGCTCGAGAAGCACGGCGACCTGCTGCCGGCCGCCACGCTGGAGTCCATCCGCAAGAACAAGGTGGCGCTGAAGAGCCCGCTGACCACGCCGGTGGGCGAGGGCTTCAGTTCGATCAACGTGGCCATGCGCCGCCAGTTCGACCTGTACGCCAACGTGCGTCCGGCCAAGTCGTTCCCGAACACCAAGTCGCGTTTCGGTGCCGGCGTTGACCTGATCACCGTGCGCGAGAACACCGAAGGCGCCTACCTGAGCGAAGGCCAGGAAGTGTCCGCCGACGGCGAGACCGCGCTGTCGATGGCCAAGGTGACCCGCAAGGGCTCCGAGCGCATCGTCCGCTACGCCTTCGACTTGGCGCGCGCGACCGGCCGCAAGAAGGTCACCGCGGTGCACAAGGCCAACATCATCAAGTCCACCTCGGGCCTGTTCCTGAAGGTGGCGCGTGAAGTGGCGGCGAACTACCCGGAGATCGAATTCCAGGAAATGATCGTCGACAACGCCTGCATGCAGTTGGTGATGCGTCCGGAGCAGTTCGACATCATCGTCACCACCAACCTGTTCGGCGACATCCTGTCGGACCTGTGCGCCGGCCTGGTCGGTGGCCTGGGCCTGGCCCCGGGCGCCAACATCGGCGTGGACGCGGCGATCTTCGAAGCCGTGCACGGCTCGGCCCCGGACATCGCCGGGCAGGGCAAGGCCAACCCGTGCGCGCTGCTGCTGGGCGCGGCGCAGCTGCTGGACCACATCGGCCAGCCGCAGAACGCCGAGCGCCTGCGCAACGCCATCGTCGCCACCCTGGAAGCCAAGGACGGGCTGACCCCGGACCTGGGCGGCAGCGGCAACACCATGGGCTTCGCCCAGGCCATCGCCAGCCGCCTCTGAGCGCGCGGGAAGATCGCACGAAAAGAAAGGGCGCCTCTTGGCGCCCTTTTCTTTTGCTCGGAAGCCTGCCGAGGCCGCTTCCGCTCATCGATCACGGGGAGCCGCTGTTGCGATTCTCCAATCCCGATTCCCGACTCCCGGCTTCAATTCCGCGATTGCAGCTTCGACAGCAGGCGCAGGAACTCCAGGTACAGCCATACCAGCGTCACCATCAGGCCGAACGCGCCATACCACTCCATGTACTTGGGCGCGCCCTGTTCGACGCCGCTCTCGATGAAGTCGAAGTCCAGCACCAGGTTCAGCGCCGCCACCACCACCACGAACAGGCTGAACAGGATGCCGACCGTGCCGGAGGCGTGGATGTAGGGGATCTGGATGTTGAAGAAGCCCAGCACCATGGTCGCCAGATACACCAGGGCGATGCCGCCGGTGGCCGCGACCACGCCCAGCTTGAAGTTCTCGGTGGCCTTGATCATGCCGCTGCGGTAGGCGAACAGCATCGCGAACAGCGTGCCGAAGGTCAGCATCACCGCCTGCAGCACGATGCCGTTGAAGCGCACTTCGTACATTGCCGAGATCGATCCCAGGAAGAAGCCTTCCACTAGCGCATACAGCGGGGCGGTGATCGGCGACCATTCCTTCTTGAAGATCGTGATCAGGGCCAGGATGAAGCCGCCGACCAGGCCGCCCAGCGCGTAGCCGGCCACGCCCGGGGCGATCATCGCGTTGCCCGCGGCATCGATCGAGACCGACTGGCTCCAGGCGAATACGGCGGTGATCGCCGTCAACATCAGCAGGATGCCGGTCTTGTTGGCGGTACCGTTCAGTGTCATCGCGCCGCTGTCGCGCGCGGCGACCGCGCTGCTCCCGGGCGAGACCACGGTGCCGCTGCGCAGATCGAGGAAGGTGGATTCCTTCAGGGCGGGATTGCCGCTGCGAAACATGCTGTTTTCTCCTTATAAAAAGGCGCTCGGCCGATGCCGATGGCAAGGCCTGAGCATAGCGCAGGCGATGTTGCGTGCATGCGACGTTGACAGCAGGCCGCAAGCTTCCCACAATAGCCGACCTTTCCGGCCTTGGCCGCGAGGGATGTTCCGCCGGGGTATAGCGCAGTCTGGTAGCGCGCCTGCTTTGGGAGCAGGATGTCGGGGGTTCGAATCCCTCTACCCCGACCAATCCGATGTCCAACGGCGGAAAGGAATGCGACAATCCAGCCAGGGCGCCCGTAGCTCAACTGGATAGAGCACCGGCCTTCTAAGCCGGCGGTTACAGGTTCGATTCCTGTCGGGCGCGCCAACACCGGCGCCGGGCGGGAGATGCAAGGTTTCAATGGTGGCTGTAGCTCAGTTGGTTAGAGTACTGGATTGTGATTCCAGATGTCGGGGGTTCGAGTCCCCTCAGCCACCCCATTGATCGCGTGACCCGATGCTTCGCGGGGTGTTGCAACGAAGCAAAAAAGCACATAGAATGTGCGACTCAGTTTCAGGGCCGTTAGCTCAGTTGGTAGAGCAGTTGACTCTTAATCAATAGGTCCAAGGTTCGAATCCTTGACGGCCCACCAAAACGAAAAGGCACCTGCTCCGGCAGGTGCCTTTTTCTTTGCCGGCCGGCCTGCAACAATGTGCCGGCAGGCGCCATCCGGCGCCGCAGCGCGAAAGTGGCGGAATTGGTAGACGCCCTGGTTTTAGGTACCAGTGCCGCAAGGCGTAGGGGTTCGAGTCCCCTCTTTCGCACCATCCAGCCCCCTGCGGCCCCTCGCGGCGATGGCGGGTTCGGCGTCGCCACGGTGGCCGCTCGGCCCTGCGCTGGCAGGCGCCGCGGGAATAGGCGAAACTATCCGGCTGCGGCGGCTGTCCCGTGCCCGCGCCAACCCGTACTTTTCTACATCGTGCCGAGAGCCGTGGGCTCCCGGTGGCAGGAGTCCACATGCAAGCTTCGATCGAAACCACCGGTACCCTGGAACGGCGTCTGACCTTCACCCTGCCGGAGGATCGCCTGGAAACCCATGTCGGCGGCCGCCTGCGCGAAGTCGCGCGCACCGCGCGGATCAAGGGCTTCCGTCCGGGCAAGATTCCGGCCAAGGTGATCGAGCAGCGCTTCGGGCCGCAGATCCGCGCCGAGGCGCTGGACGGCCTGCTGCGCGAGACCTTCGACTCGGCCGTGCGCGAGCACGAGCTGCGCCTGGCCGGCAATCCGCGCATCGACCGCGCCGGCGACAACGAACTGCAGTTCGTGGCCACCTTCGAAGTGGTGCCGGACTTCGGCGACATCGACGTGTCCACGCTGCAGGTGATCCGCCACACCGCCGAGGTCACCGACGCCGACATCGAACAGATGATCGAGAACCTGCGCCTGCAGCGTCGCACCTGGCAGCCGGCCGCGCGTCCGGCGCAGGACGGCGACCTGGTGACGCTGGAGACCTGGTCGCAGGTCGGCGACGAGCGTTTGCCGGCCGAGGGCGTGGAGAAGGGCAGCAGCGTGATCGGCTCGGGCGTCATGTTTCCGGTGATCGAACAGGGCCTGGTCGGCCTGTCCAAGGGCGAAGAGAAGACGCTGACGGTCGACTTCCCGGCCGACTGGCGCGTGCCGCAGTTCGCCGGCAAGCAGGTCCAGGTGCACGTGAAGGCGGTCGACGTCGCCGCGCCGGTGCTGCCGGACGTGGACAAGGAGTTCATCAAGAGCTTCGGCGTGAAGAGCGGCGATGCCGAGCAGTTCCGCAAGGACATCCGTATCAACCTGGAGCGCGAGCTCAAGGGCGCGCTGATGAACCGTCTGCGTCGCGAAGTGGGCGAGCAGCTGATCGCCGCCTACGCGTCGGTGGAAATGCCGCCGCGCCTGGTCGAGAACGAGGCGCGCGCCATGCTGGCGCAGCAGGTCGAGCAACTGCGCCGTTCCGGTCGCGACCCGGGCCAGGTGCCGGACGACGCCCACCAGGGCTTCATGGACGCCGCACGCAAGCGCGTGCTGGTCGGCCTGCTGGTCGGCGAGGTTGCCCGCCGCAACGAACTGCGCCTGGACCCGAAGCGGGTCTCGGAGACGCTGCGCCTGATCGCCTCGACCTACGAAGAGCCGGAGCAGGTCATTGAGATGTACCGCAACGATCCCCAATTGATGGGGGGACTGCAGAGCCGCGTGATGGAAGAGCAGGTGATCGACTGGATCGCCGAGCGCGCCCAGCACACCGAGCAGGCGATGTCGTTCCAGGACGCGATCCGTCAATAAGACGACGCGTCGCCGCGTTGCGCAGCCGACCTGCGCGACGCGGATCCCGTTTCACCTCCCCGCGGCGGCGGGGCGCAACACGATGCGAAGCCCTGCACACCCCCGTGCAGGGACGGACCCCCGAGCAGCAGGAGATCACCGCGTGGACAATGTGACCAAGGCCTTGAATCTGGTTCCGATGGTGGTCGAACAGACCAGTCGTGGCGAGCGTGCCTACGACATCTATTCGCGTCTGCTGAAGGAGCGCCTGATCTTCCTGGTCGGCCCGATCGACGACCACATGGCCAATGTGATCGTGGCCCAGTTGCTGTTCTTGGAAGCGGACAATCCGGAGAAGGACATCAGCATCTACATCAACTCGCCGGGCGGCGTGGTCACCGCCGGCATGGCGATCTACGACACCATGCAGTACATCAAGCCGGACGTGAGCACCATCTGCGTCGGCCAGGCCGCCTCGATGGGCGCGCTGCTGCTGGCGTCGGGCGCGGCCGGCAAGCGCTATGCGCTGCCGAACTCGCGGGTGATGATCCACCAGCCGCTGGGCGGCTTCCAGGGCCAGGCCACCGACATCGACATCCACGCCCGCGAGATCCTGACCCTGCGCGCGCGGCTGAACGAAATCCTGGCCAAGCACACCGGCCAGTCGCTGGAAACCATCGCCCGCGACACCGAGCGCGACAACTTCAAGAGCGCCATCGACGCGCAGGCCTACGGCCTCGTCGACCAGGTCCTGGAGCGTCGTCCGGATGAGTCCATCCAGCCGGCATAAGGCTTGCATGTACTGCAAAACGCAGCGTATTCCGCAGGGCCGGGGTCGGGCTAGCGTCCTCCCGGCCCTGTGCTATTCTCGAAATCGAACCCCCGTTCATCGGGTGGGGTAACTGGGTAAGCGAAGCAATGAGCGAAGACCGGCAAGGCCGTTCCGGCGACAGCAACAAGATCCTGTACTGCTCGTTCTGCGGCAAGAGTCAACACGAGGTCCGTAAGCTGATCGCCGGGCCCAGCGTGTTCATCTGCGACGAATGCGTCGAGTTGTGCAACGACATCATCCGCGAGGAGCTCGAGGAGAAGGCGCAGTCGGCACGCAGCAGCCTGCCCAAGCCGCGCGAGATCCTCGAAGTGCTCGACCAGTACGTGATCGGCCAGCAGCGCGCCAAGCGCACGCTCGCCGTGGCCGTGTACAACCACTACAAGCGCATCGAGAGCCGGCAGAAGAACGACGAGGTCGAACTGGCCAAGTCCAACATCCTGCTGGTCGGTCCGACCGGTTCGGGTAAGACGCTGCTGGCCGAAACGCTGGCGCGCCTGCTCAACGTGCCGTTCACCATCGCCGATGCGACCACGCTGACCGAAGCCGGCTACGTCGGCGAGGACGTGGAGAACATCATCCAGAAGCTGCTGCAGAAGTGCGACTACGACGTCGACAAGGCGCAGCAGGGCATCGTCTACATCGACGAGATCGACAAGATCTCGCGCAAGAGCGAGAACCCGTCGATCACCCGCGACGTGTCCGGCGAAGGCGTGCAGCAGGCGCTGCTGAAGCTGATCGAAGGCACGGTCGCCTCGGTGCCGCCGCAGGGCGGGCGCAAGCATCCGCAGCAGGAATTCCTGCAGGTGGACACCAAGAACATCCTGTTCATCTGCGGCGGCGCGTTCGCCGGCCTGGACAAGGTGATCCAGCAGCGCTCCAACGATGCCGGCGGCATCGGCTTCGGCGCCAAGGTCAAGAGCGTCGAGCGCAAGCGCGAGGTCGGCAAGATCCTGGCCGACGTCGAGCCGGAAGACCTGATCAAGTTCGGCCTGATCCCCGAGTTCGTCGGCCGCCTGCCGGTGGTCGCCACGCTGGAGGAACTGGACGAGCCGGCGCTGATCAAGATCCTCACCGAGCCGAAGAACGCCATCACCAAGCAGTTCAAGAAGCTGTTCGAGATGGAAGGCGTGGAGCTGGAGTTCCGCCAGGACGCGCTGCTGGCCATCGCCAAGAAGGCGCTCAAGCGCAAGACCGGCGCGCGCGGCCTGCGCACCATCGTCGAGTCGGTGCTGCTGGACACGATGTACGAGCTGCCGTCGCAGGAGAACGTCAGCAAGGTGGTCGTGGACGAGTCGGTGATCGAGCACAAGTCCGAGCCGTACCTGATCTACCAGACCCCGCCGGCGGCGCCCAAGGTCGCCTCCGCGGAGTGACCCCGGGCCGGAGGCGCGCGGCGGCCCTGCCGCGTGCCCCGGGCTTGCTGGTAAGTCGCTGAAACATAAAGGGGTTCTGCGCTCCCCTTGCATCGTCCAGCCGATGGCCCCATAACGGGGCCATCGGCGTTTTTATGGCCGCCCGCATCGCGTTCCCGCCTCCCAAATCGGAATCCTCATGGCCCAGTCCCAATCCGAAGTCCTCGACCTGCCGGTCCTGCCATTGCGCGACGTCGTGGTCTTCCCGCACATGGTCATCCCGCTGTTCGTCGGTCGCGACAAATCCATGCGCGCGCTCGAGCACGCGATGGAGGCCGACAAGCGCATCCTGCTGGTCGCGCAGAAGTCCGCCGAGACCGACGATCCGGCGGCGGCCGACCTCTACAACGTCGGCACGCTGGCGCAGGTGCTGCAACTGCTGAAGCTGCCCGACGGCACCATCAAAGTGCTGGTCGAAGGCCTGTCGCGCGTCAGCGTCGACAAGGTCGCCGAGCGCGACGGCGCGCTGCAGGGCGAAGGCCGCGAGATCGATGCCGCCGAATCGCGCGAGGAGCGCGAGGTCGAGGCGATCGCGCGCTCGCTGATGTCGCTGTTCGAGCAGTACGTCAAGACCAACCGCAAGCTGCCGCCGGAGCTGCTGCAGACCCTGTCCGGCATCGACGAGCCCGGCCGCCTGGCCGACACCATCGCCGCGCATATCGGCGTGCGCCTGGCCGACAAGCAGCGCCTGCTGGAAACGCTGGAAGTGGGCGAGCGGCTGGAGATGCTGGTCGGCCTGGTCGACGGCGAGATCGACGTGCAGCAGCTGGAGAAGCGCATCCGCGGCCGGGTCAAGTCGCAGATGGAGAAGAGCCAGCGCGAGTACTACCTCAACGAGCAGATGAAGGCGATCCAGAAGGAACTGGGCGACCTCGACGATGCGCCGGGCGAGCTGGAGGAACTGGCGCGCAAGATCGCCGAGGCCGGCATGCCCAAGCCAGTGGAGACCAAGGCCAAGGCCGAACTCAACAAGCTCAAGCAGATGTCGCCGATGTCGGCCGAAGCCGCGGTGGTGCGCAACTACCTCGACTGGCTGCTGGGCGTGCCGTGGAAGAAGCGCAGCAAGGTGCGCAAGGACCTGAAGGTCGCGCAGGAAACCCTCGATGCCGATCACTACGGCCTGGAGAAGGTCAAGGACCGCATCCTCGAGTACCTGGCGGTGCAGTCGCGGGTGAAGCAGATGAAGGGGCCGATCCTGTGCCTGGTCGGACCGCCGGGCGTGGGCAAGACCTCGCTGGGCCAGTCCATCGCCAAGGCGACGAACCGCAAGTTCGTGCGCATGTCGCTGGGCGGCGTGCGCGACGAGGCGGAGATCCGCGGCCATCGCCGGACCTACGTCGGTTCGATGCCGGGCCGCATCGTGCAGAACCTCAACAAGGTCGGCAGCAAGAACCCGCTGTTCGTGCTCGACGAGATCGACAAGATGTCGATGGACTTCCGCGGCGATCCGTCGTCGGCGCTGCTGGAAGTGCTCGACCCCGAGCAGAACAACGCCTTCAACGACCACTACCTGGAAGTGGACCTGGACCTTTCCGAAGTGATGTTCGTGGCGACCTCCAATTCGCTGAACATCCCCGGCCCGTTGCTGGACCGCATGGAAGTGATCCGCATCCCCGGCTACACCGAGGACGAGAAGCTCAACATCGCCGCGCGCTACCTGGTGCCCAAGCAGCTCAAGGCCAATGGCCTGAAGCAGGACGAGCTGGAGATCGGCGCCGACGCGATCCGCGACATCGTGCGCTACTACACGCGCGAATCCGGCGTGCGTAATCTCGAGCGCGAAGTCGCCAAGATCTGCCGCAAGGTGGTCAAGGAGATCGCCCTGGCCGGTCCGCAGCCGGCTGCCCCGGCGAAGAAGGCCGCAGCGAAGAAGGGTGCCGTGCGCAAGGACAAGGCGCGCGTGAGCGTCGGCTCGAAGAACCTGGACAAGTACCTGGGCGTGCGCCGCTACGACTTCGGTCGTGCCGAGGAGCAGAACGAGATCGGCCTGGTGACCGGCTTGGCCTGGACCGAGGTCGGCGGCGATCTGCTGCAGATCGAATCGACCCTGGTCCCGGGCAAGGGCGCGGTGATCCTGACCGGCCAGCTCGGCGACGTGATGAAGGAATCGGCGTCGGCCGCGTTGTCGGTGGTGCGCTCGCGCGCCGAGCGCCTCGGCATCGAGGCGGACTTCCTGCAGAAGCACGACGTCCACCTGCACGTGCCGGACGGCGCCACGCCGAAGGACGGCCCCAGCGCCGGCATCGCGATGGTGACCTCGCTGGTGTCGATGCTGACCAAGGTGCCGGTCAAGTCGGAGGTGGCGATGACCGGCGAGATCACCCTGCGTGGCCGCGTCTCGGCGATCGGCGGACTCAAGGAGAAGCTGCTGGCCGCACTGCGCGGCGGCATCCGCACCGTGCTGATCCCCGAGGAGAACCGCAAGGATCTGGCCGACATCCCGGAGAACGTCACCCGCGATCTGAAGATCGTGCCGGTGAAGTGGATCGACGAAGTGCTGGATCTGGCACTGGAGCGTCCGCTCGCGCCCAAGCCCGCCGCCGATGCCGAACAGGCGCCGTCGCGGCGCAAGCAGAAAGCATCCTCGAACCCGCGCGTCAAGCACTGACGCGCGCTGAACCGCACCCGCGCAAACGGCTCAAACCCGCGCCGTTGTTGGCTTTTCGGCTTGCGCGGGTATGGGCCCGCTGGTATAAATGCAGCGCTTGCGAGCACCGCGAACGGGCGTGCTTGGTAGTGCAAAACATATCCATCGGGGTCTCGCCCAGGCGAGGCAGGCCACGCCGACACCCGATCCTCAATCCGCGGTCTTCTGCCGCACATGGAGTCATCAAGAAATGAATAAAGCCGAACTGAACGACGCGATCGCCGCTGCCGCCGACATCTCCAAGGCCGAAGCCGGTCGTGCCATCGACGCCTTCGTGTCGGAAGTGACCAAGGCCCTGAAGAAGGGCGACAGCGTCACGCTCGTGGGCTTCGGCACCTTCCAGGTGCGCGACCGTGCCGAGCGCACCGGCCGCAACCCGAAGACCGGCGACTCCATCAAGATCGCGGCGTCGAAGAATCCGACGTTCAAGGCTGGTAAAGCGCTGAAGGATGCCGTAAACTAATCGACTCGCTAGGGTGCTTAGCTCAGCGGTAGAGCGTCTCCTTTACACGGAGAGGGTCGGGGGTTCGAAACCCTCAGCACCCACCAGAGCACCAAGCGACAGGTTTCAAAAGCGGAGTGGTAGTTCAGTCGGTTAGAATGCTGGCCTGTCACGCCGGAGGTCGCGGGTTCGAGTCCCGTCCACTCCGCCAGTTGTACCGAAGCCCCCGAGCGATCGGGGGTTTCGTTTCTCGCAGTCGCCGCCACGCGCCAGCGTTGGCCCGGCAGCTCCGGGAAAGCGGGCCTCGCGCCCGCCTCCGTTCAAACGCGGAGTGGTAGTTCAGTCGGTTAGAATGCTGGCCTGTCACGCCGGAGGTCGCGGGTTCGAGTCCCGTCCACTCCGCCATTTGTACGCGAAACCCCCGAGCGATCGGGGGTTTCTTTTTTTCCGCGGCGCGCTGGCGTTCGCCCCCCGATTGCCGCCGCGGCGCATGAGCGGCGCGGGTTGCCGGGCGGCCGGTTCTGCCGCAAGGCGTGAAGCGGGTTAAACTGCGCGGCTCGCCAATAGGCCGTCGGTTCCCAATGCTGCAGAAACTTCGCGAAAAGACCTCGGGCTGGATCGCCACCGCGATCATCGGTCTGTTGATGATTCCGTTCCTGTTCGTCATCGACAACAGCTACCTCGGTGGCGTCGGTGCCAACAATGTCGCCAAGGTGCAGGCGCCGCCGTCGTGGTGGTCGTCGGCGCCGTCGTGGTGGCCGGTGTCGCTGCTGTGGCAGCACCACGAAGTGAGCACGGAGCAGTTCCGTACCCGCTTCGAGCAGGCGCGCATCCAGGCGCGCGAGCAGCAGGGCGAGAACTTCGATCCGCGTGCGTTCGAAAGCATCGACAACAAGCGCAAGCTGCTCGATCAACTGATCGACGAGCAGGTGGCGAAGTTGTCGGCCGAGCGTGCCGGCGTGGTCATCGGCGATGCCGCGGTGCGCGATTACATCAGCTCCATGCCTGCGTTCCAGAACGACGGCAAGTTCGATCCGGAGCGCTACCGCCTGGCCCTGGCCTCGGGCACGCCGCCGCGCACGCCGACCATGTTCCAGCAGTTGGTGCGCGATGCGCTGCAGCAGTCGGTGATTCCGTCGGGCATCGCCGAATCCGCGTTCGCCACCAAGCAGGAGACCGATCGCCTGCTGAAGATGTTGGGCGAAACCCGCGACGTGGAGATGGCGCTGTTGCCGGAGATGCCGGCCGACACCGCGCCGGTCAGCGACGCGCAGGTGCAGCAGTGGTACGACTCGCACAAGTCCGACTTCAAGCAGCCGGAAACCGTGACGATCGAGTACGTCGACCTCAATGCGGCCAGCCTGCCGCCGGCCAAGCCGGCCGACGAGGCGACGCTGCGCAAGCGCTACGACGACGAGAAGGCGCGCTTCGTCGAGCCCGACCAGCGGCTGGCCTCGCACATCCTGATCAGCGCCGGCAAGGATGCGGCCTCGCAGAAGGCGGCCGAGGCCAAGGCCGCCAAGCTGGCGGCCGAAGCCAGGCAGCCCGGCGCCGATTTCGCCGCGCTGGCTCGCGCCAACTCCGACGATCCCGGTTCCAAGAACGCCGGCGGCGACCTGGGCTGGGTGGAGAAGGGCGTGATGGTGAAGCCGTTCGAGGACGCGCTGTTCGCGATGAAGCCCGGCGAGATCGTCGGCCCGATCAAGAGCGAGTTCGGCTATCACGTGATCCAGCTGCGCCAGGTCAAGGGCGGCGAAGGCAAGTCGTTCGAGCAGGTGCGCGACCAGCTCGCCAGCGAGCAACTGAAGGCCGACAGCGAGAAGGCCTTCAGCGACCTGAGCGGCAAGCTGGTGGACCTGGTCTACAAGAACCCGACCGCGCTGGCCTCGGCAGCGAAGGAAGTGGGCTTGCCGGTGCAGACGCTGGGGCCGTTCTCGCGCGCAAACGCCAGCGGCATCGCTGCGCAGCCGGCGGTGTTGCGCGCTGCGTTCTCCGACACCCTGGTGCAGGACGGCACGGTCAGCGACCCGATCAACCTGGGGCCGAACCACAGCGTGCTGATCCGCGTGACCCAGCACCAGCCGGAGCAGATCCAGCCGCTGGCCAAGGTGCACGAGCAGGTCGTCGCCGCGGTGCATGCCGATCGCACCGCCAAGGCCGCCGCCGCCAAGGCCGACGCGCTGCTGGCGCGCCTGCGCAAGGGCGAAACGCTGCAGGCCTTGGCTGGCCCGGAAAAGCTGCAGATCAACCCGATGCCCGGGCTGCCGCGCAACGTGCCGATGCCGAGCGCACAGGCCAGCCAGGCGATCTTCAGCGCGCCGCAGCCGGCCGACGGCAAGCCCTCGGTAGGCAAGGTCGAGCTGCCTGCCGCGCCGGGCACGGTGGGCAAGCGCTATGCGCTGTTCGTGGTCACCAAGGTGACGCCGGGCGATCTGAGCAAGGTGCCGGCCGAGCAGCAGACGATGTTCCAGCAGCAGCTGGCGCGCATCGAAGGCGAGGCCGATGCCAAGGCCTACGTCGATGCGATGCGCAAGCACTTCAAGATCAGCGTGCAGGAGTCGCAGCTGTAGCAGCGGCGCCGTCGATACGTGCTGTCACGCAACAGGCCCGGCATTGCCGGGCCTGTTGCGTTTCAGAGTGGCATCAACGTGTGCGTCTTGCCGCGCACAGCGGTGCGGCAACGTGCGCGCAAGCACCGGACGTGCGCCGGCTGGCAGGTTGGGTGGGCACGAAGGGCGGCAGCGGCCGCCATCGCTTGGCCCGAGGCGCTGTGCAAGCTGGCTGTGATCAAGGCAAAGCGTCCTGCCCGTCGGGCAATGCGCCCGTTGCCGCAGGTGCTGTGCGCGGTGAGGCGCCAGGCTCGCAGAGGTTCGCGTCGTGTCAGGCGCCGCTCGGGTCGTGGTCATTCCCGCGACGCGGCTGCATGTCCTCGGGCGTTGCAGCGTGTTCCGGACGTCGTCCCGCCGAAGCGGGAGCGCTCAGTCCTCGTAGCTCAGCACCATGCCAGGACGCAGCACGCTGCGCGCGGACAGGCCGTTCTTCATCAGCAGCGCCTGCACGGTGATGCCATAGCGCTTGGCGATATTCCAGGCGGTGTCGCCGTCGCGCACGGTGTGGGTATGGCGGGAGCGTGTGCCAGCGCGGGTGGCGCGGCTCGGCGCGGGGCTGTCGTCGGCGCTGGCCACGGTGGCGACAACCGGAGCGTCGTCCTGGGTGGGCGGTGCGGTGTCCTGCTGGGCCAGCACGGGGCCGCCCACGCTGCGTGGCGCCAGCACCGGCAGTGCGCGCTTGGCGCCGCGGCCGTTGCCCAGGGCCGGATTCAGCCGGGCGAGCTGGTTGCCCTGCAGCGCCTGGCGCCGGGCCCACTCGTCCAGCGCCATGCCAGCGGGCAGGGTCTGCGCCTGCAGAATCGGCACGTCGCGGTCCAGCGAGGCCATCCATTCGTCGCGGGTCTGCGCCTGTTCCAGCACGCAGGCCAGCGCGTGCAGCTTCTCGACGTAGGCATAAGTGACCGAGGACAGCCCGGGCAGCTTGTCCGGCTGCGCGTTCTGCGCGTTCATGCCGGCGCGGCGCATCGACTGCAGCACGCGGTACTCGCCGGCGTTGTAGGCCATGATCGCCAGGCGCCAGTCGCCGCCGAACATGCCGTGCAGGGTCTTCAAGTAGCGCACCGCGGCGCGGGTGGAGTCGACCGCGGACAGACGGCCGTCGTAGCCGTTCTCCAGCGGAACGTCGTGGTTGCGCGCGGTGCCGGGGATGAACTGCCACAGGCCGGCGGGGCCGCCGCTGTTGCGCGCGGCCGGGCGGTAGCCGCTTTCCACGAACGGGATCAGCGCGAACTCGGTCGGCAGGTTGGCCGCGCGCAGTTCGTCGACCACGTAGCCGAACAGCGGCAGTACGTCCTCGTCCTCGTCGGCCAGGCGCGAGGGGGCGCGCGAGAACTGCTGCTGCCAGCGCGCATCGGTGGCGCCGGCGTCGCAACGCGCGTCGGCCAGGCCGTCGCGGAAGCGGGCGAGGATGTCGTGCCCGTTACGGGTGGTGGGCGGCGGCAGCGCCGCCGCATCCGTCGGCAGGCCGTTCAGGCCGGCTACGGTCTGCTCGAGTGCGGCCGCAAGCGGGGTCGCGGCCGCCGCGGGGGGCGCCGCCGACGCCATCGCCAGCGTCAGCGCCGCCGTCAACGCCAGCGCCCTCATGCGCGGAAATCGTCTTTCCAGCGCCTCAATTCGGCGAAGACTTCCACTTCGTCGGACACCCCCCGGCCGAGCCGGGCGCCGATCGCCTGCTGGATCGCCGCCGAGGCGGTGCGCAGGAACGGATTGGTCGCCAGTTCGCTGGCGAGGGTGACGGGAACGGTGGGGCGGGCAGCGTGACGCATGGCCTGGGCTTCCTGATGGCGCTGCCGCAGGGCAGCGTTGGTGGGATCGACCGTGACGGCGAATGCCGCATTGGCCAAGGTGTATTCGTGTCCGTAGCAGACCAGCGTCTGCCCCGGGAGGGCGGACAGGCGCTGCAGCGAACCCAACATCTGGGAGGGCGTACCTTCGAACATGCGCCCACAGCCCAGGCTGAACAGCGTATCGCCGCTGAACAGGTGACCGTGGCCGACATAGGCCAGGTGCGAGCGGGTGTGGCCGGGGACGGACAGGGTATCGAACTGCCAGTCCAGCACCTTTATGACATCGCCGTCGCCGACCCGCTCGCACGAAAATCCAGCGATCCGCGGGTCGTCCGGCGCGTACACCGGGATGTCCGGCCAGCGTTCGCGCAGCGCCGCCACGCCGCCGATATGGTCGTCGTGATGGTGGGTGAGCAGGATGGCGGCCGGCTGCAGGCCTTGTGCAGCGGCCTCCAGGACCGGTTCGGCCTGGCCGGGATCGACCAGCAATGCACGCCCGTCGTCCGTGGCGATCGCCCAGATGTAGTTATCCTGGAATGCGGGCAGGGCGATCAGTCGCATAGAATTGGCACCATGCCTGCCGTGTCGCTCCCTCGTCAAGCCAACGTCTCATCCTGGTTTGATACGGCCGGGGCGCAGGCGCTGCTCCAGGCCGAGCAGCCGCTGATCCTCGACGCCCTGCTCAAGCGCCCCGCGCAGCCCTGGCTGTGGCTGGCGCCGGTGCCGCTGCCGCCTCCCGGGCGCGAGCTGCCGGGGCGGGGCGTGCGCCTGCACCGCAGCCCGCGCGGCTATGCCGGCGACCTGGTGTGCACGCTGCCGCTGCCGCTGCCGTCGGAGAGCGTCAACGCCATCGTCCTGCAGCACGTGCTCGCCGCCGACGCGGCGGAGCTGCTGGAGGAATGCGAGCGCATCCTGATGCCGGGCGGCCGCGTGTGGCTGTTCGCGCTCAACGCGATGAGCCCGTACCGGCTGCGCTGGCGCCGCCAGGGCCTGGTGGCGCGCCCGCCCGGCAGTTGGCGCGGCCTGCTGGAACAGGTCGGCCTGCCCTGCGTGGAGCAGTTGCGCTATCTCGGGCCGGTGTGGCCGACCCGCGGTGGCGTCGGCCCAGCCACCTCCACCGCGCCGCTGCGCGCGGTCTGCATGCTGCAGGCGGAAAAACGCACCGCCGCCGGCATCGGCCCCATTCCGCTGCGCGCGCCGGTCCGCTGGCGCGGCTCGGTCGCTTCGATCTGAACACGGAGTTTCATGAAGACTGTCGACATCCATACCGATGGCGCCTGCCTCGGTAATCCCGGCCCCGGCGGCTGGGCAGCGCTGCTGCGCTACAAGGGGCTGGAGCGCGAGGTGGCCGGCGCCGAGGCGCACACCACCAACAACCGCATGGAACTGATGGCCGCGATCATGGCCCTGGAGACGCTCAACGAGCCCTGCCAGATCGTGCTGCACACCGACTCGCAGTACGTGCGCCAGGGCATCACCGAATGGATGCCGGGTTGGGTGCGGCGGCAGTGGAAGACCGCTGGCGGCGATCCGGTCAAGAACCGTGATCTGTGGGAGCGGCTGCACGCCGCGGCGCAGCGGCATACGATCGACTGGCGCTGGGTCAAGGGCCACAACGGCGATCCGGACAACGAGCGGGTCGACCAGCTGGCGCGCAACCAGGCCCTGCACGTGCGCGCCGGTGGCGCCGTGGTCGCGCCTTGATCCCGTCTCCCTTTTCCGCTGCGAGTCCCATGCGTCAGATCATCCTCGATACCGAAACCACCGGCCTGGAATGGAAGAAGGGCAACCGCGTCGTCGAAATTGGCGCGGTGGAACTGCTCGAACGCCGCCCCAGCGGGCGCAACTTCCATCGCTACCTGCGCCCGGACTGCGATTTCGAACCCGGCGCGCAGGAAGTCACCGGCCTGACGCTGGATTTCCTTGCCGACAAGCCGGAATTCCACGAGGTGGTCGACGAATTCCTGGAGTTCATCGACGGCGCCGAGCTGATCATCCACAACGCCTCGTTCGACCTGGGCTTTCTGGATTACGAACTGTCGCGGCTGGGCGAGTCCTACGGCCGCATCCTCGACCGCGCCACGGTGATCGACACCTTGCTGCTCGCGCGCGAGCGCTTCCCCGGCCAGCGCAATTCGCTGGACGCGCTGTGCAAGCGGCTGGGCGTGGACAACTCGCACCGGCAACTGCACGGCGCGCTGCTCGATGCGCAGATCCTCAGCGACGTGTACATCGCGCTGACCTCCGGTCAGGAGGAGATCGGCTTCGCCCTGGCCGAGGACGGCGCCGCGCATGCGGCGGCGCAGGGTCCGGCATTCGACATGACCATGCTGCTGCCGCGGCCGCGGGTGTTGCCGACGGCCTCGGAACTGGAAGCGCACCAGGCGCGGCTGGAGAAGCTGCGCAAGAAGGCCGGCCGCGCGTTGTGGGACGAGGCCGAGCCGGTCGTGGCGGACGCGGTGGCCGGTTGAAGGGCGCCTCGAATGACGGCGGGAGTGTTGTAGGAGCGGCTTCAGCCGCGATGGGGCGTCCCCGGGAAGGCCCCATCGCGGCTGAAGCCGCTCCTACAGGGCAGCCTGGCCGGCTTGGGCGTGAAGAATGCAGATGCCCAGCGGTGCCCTGACGTCGTTTGCGCGGCCGGCCGGAGCCGCCGCCGCGCCGCACCGAATTCAGTGACAGCGCACCAGGATCGCGGTGATGTTGTCCGAGCCGCCTTCGTCGAGCGCGGCGGCGACCAGCATGTCCACGCACTCCTGCGCGCTGCAGTCGTCGTGGCCCAGCGCGCTGGCCAGGCCGGCATCGTCCACTTCCTCGGTCAGCCCGTCGCTGCACAACAGCAGGCGCATGCCCGGGCGCAGTTCGCCGGTCATCGTGGCCACGTTGAGGTGCTGGGGATCGGTGACGCCCAGCGCCTGGGTGACCACGTTGCGGTGCGGATGGGCGCGGGCCTGCTCGGCGGTGAGCGCGCCCTGCGCGATCAGTTCCTGCACGTAGCTGTGGTCCTGGCTGAGCTGGGCCAGCTTGCCGTCGCGCCACAGATAGGCGCGGCTGTCGCCGACCCAGGCGACCTCGAAGCGGTTGCCCTGCACCCGCGCGGCCACCACCGTGGTGCCCATCGGCAGGGTATCGTTGCGGCGCTGCGAGGCGCGGATGATCTCCTCGTCGGCGATGCGGATGGCCTGCGCCAGCGCGGTGCCGCCGCGCACTTCACGGACGATGGCCTCGCGCGCAAGGGCGCTGGCGACCTCGCCGCAGGCGTGGCCGCCCATGCCGTCGGCCACCAGCCACAGCCCCAGTTCGTGGTCGCCGTAGTAGGTGTCCTCGTTGAGGTCGCGGCGCAGGCCGACGTGGGTGAGGTGTCCGAATTCGATCATTGTGCGCCTGCGGCCGGCGGGTGTTTTCTGGGGTCGACGGGCATCATCGCGGTCGCGCGCGGATCAGGCAATCGCCGCGCGCGGCGCCAAGCAGGCGGGGTTCATCGCCCCGCGCCGCCGGGCGCTTGCGGGGCCTCCGCGCCGGGCCGCTTGTCCGCGCGCGGCGGGAACCGTATGATGCACGCCCCCGGTCCGCCGGGGACCACCCGGGAAGGTGGCAGAGTGGTTGAATGTACCTGACTCGAAATCAGGCAGGCGTTTATAGCGCCTCGGGGGTTCGAATCCCCCCCTTCCCGCCAGTTCTTGCGTCTCGCGCATCCGCGAGGCCGCGTCTCCAGGGGCATGCCCCGCGCCGCGCAGGCAACCGCCGCTGGCGATGACAACCGCGCTTGGCGGTGTCCGCGATCAACCCCGTGTTTCCGCTTCGAGATGATTCCTCAACGGTTCGTGGGCGGCGGTAAACCGCATGTTGGGCATCGGGCCGCCCTGTCGCACGAGCAATCACCAAAGCCCTGCGCGTGGCGTGCCTCCCGTTGCGTTCGCCGCTTGGACCGATCCTGCCTCGCCACGGGTAATGCGACCGCCTGGCCCGCCGATGCGGTGCGTCGTCGGGCCTGGATGCCGTCGCGTCGCAGGCGCTCCCATTCTGCGCTGGACAAGCCCGTTCTCCCGGTTCATCCATCGTCCAGCGGTCGTGTTCGCATGCTGTCGCCCCCTGGTTTCGGCATTGGCGCAATGGACAGTCGGGTTGGCTTCGAGCGTGCGGGTCGACATGCCGACGCATGTCCCGGCGTCACCACGGCGTTGCAGCGCGCACAGGCGATGAAAACGGCGAGCGCAGGCCGGCGCCCAGGATCGCGTCGGTGTTCCTCCTTCATCACGATGTGCATCCTGCTGTTTGTCGCGGTCGGCGCCACGGCTCAGCGCGGCGCTGCGGCGCCGCTGCCGGACGCCCCGGCGTCCGCGCGCGCGGCAGGGTTCGGGCTCAGCGAACGCCCGGATGCCTATGTCGTCGACACGGGCGCGGGGTTGACCTTTGCCGTGCGGCGCATCGCCGGCCGCAGTGGATTGCAGAGCGCGGGCGGCCTGTGTTCGCTGCGCTGGCATGGCGTCGAGTACCAGGATCCGGCCAAGGACAGCCACGTCAACTCGGGTTTCGCCGGCCTCTACGCGGATGCCGGGCCGGTCGCGGTCGAGGCGCGACAGCTCGATGCCGACACGATCCGGGTGACGGTGCGCTCGGGCGATCTGGTCCATTACTACCTGGCCCGGCGCGGCGAGCCGCGCATCTACATGGCCGACCGCTTCGGCAGCGAACCGAAGCCCGGGCTGCTGCGCTTCGTCGTGCGCGTGCCCTGGGCGCTGCTCCCGCATGGCCCCGAACCCGCGAACCTGCACGGGACCGACCGGACTATCGAGGCGCACGATGTGTTCGCCCGCCCGGACGGGCAGACCCGCTCGAAACACTACTCCAACATGCGGCTGCTCGACTGGCGCTACTTCGGCGCGACCGGTGCGCATGTCGGGATGTGGATGGTGCGCGACGACAACGAGGGCGGCTCCGGCGGCCCGTTCTACCGCAGTCTGCTGGACCAGGGCACCGTCGACCAGGAACTGACCTACATCGTCAATTACGGCGAAGGCCAGACCGAGCCGTTCCGCACCGGCGTCCTCGATGCCTATACGCTGGTCTTCACCGATGGTGCGCCGCCGGGGCCGGTCGATACCGGCTGGTTCGCCGGTGCGGGCCTGGACGGTTACGTGCCGCCGGCGGCGCGCGGCGCGGTGGCCGGTACGGCACGCGGCCTCGATCCCGCCTTTGCCTACACGGTGGGTTTCGCCTCGGCGCAGGCGCAGTACTGGACCGGCGTCGGCGCGGACGGGCGTTTCGAACGCAGCGGCATGCTGCCCGGCGCCTACCGGGTGACGCTCTACAAGAACGAACTGGCCGTCGCGCAGGGCGAGGCCACCGTGGCGGCAGGCCGTGCCGTGGCCACCGGGACGCTGCGCGCCGACGATCCGGACGCCGTGCCGGCGTTGTGGCGGATCGGGCGCTGGGACGGCTCGCCGCGCGAGTTCTTGAATGGCGACAAGGTGACGACCATGCACCCGTCGGACGTGCGCATGGCGAACTGGCGGACCGCGCCGTTCACGGTCGATGCGTCGTCAGCGGCGCAGGACTTTCCTGCGTATCAATGGCAGGACGTGAACAACGCGCTGCACGTGCGCTTCGTGCTCAAGCGCCTGCCGGCGGCGCCGCCGACGTTGCGCATCGGCATCACCACCGCCGCGTTTCATGGGCGCCCGGTGCCCGCGATCGGCGGGTGGCAGGCGGCGGTTCCTACGGCGTCGCCGCAACCGACCTCGCGCACGCTGACGGTCGGAACCTATCGCGGCAACAACACCGTCTATCGCTTCGTCATCCCGTTGTCCGCGTTGAAGGTCGGGAGCAACGACCTGACGTTGAGCGTCGCCAGCGGTCAGCACGGGCAGGGTTTCCTCAGTCCGGGCGTTGCGTACGATGCGATCGATCTGATCCAGGACGTGCCGGCGGGCGTCGCTGCGACGCGCTGACGTCCGTGCTCCGCTCCAGGCGGGCGCGCCGCCGCGACGCAGCGCCGACGCCGTCTTAAGGCAGAGCCGCTACACTGGCGCGACTTCTGCTTTTGGTGTCTGCCATGTCCGAAATCCTGGTGCCCGTGTCCTTCGGCGAACTGCTCGACAAGATCGCCATCCTGCAGATCAAGTCCGAGCGCATTGAGGATCCTGGCAAGCTTGCCAACGTGCACGCGGAACTGTCGGCGCTGGAAAAGACCTGGATGGCGCATCCGGCCGCCGGTGGCGACGTGGCGCGCCTGCGCGCGGAGCTGAAGGCGGTCAACGAGCGCCTGTGGGTAATCGAGGACGAGATCCGGATCAAGGAGAAGGCGCAGGCCTTCGACGAGGAATTCATCAAGCTGGCGCGCAGCGTGTACTACGAAAACGACGAACGCGCGCGGCTCAAGAAGGAAATCAACCTGGCGCTGGGCTCCAGCTACGTGGAAGAGAAGTCCTACCAGGACTACCGCAACGCCTCGGCGTAAGGGCGGTGGTGTCCGGGAGGCGTTGCCGTCTCCCGGGCACCGGACCACCTTCAGCCGCTTGCGACCACCAGTCCGGTCAGGCGCCGCACCAGCGGCAGGACCAGCAGCAGGGTGGGGAAGGCGACCAGCCAGGACAGCGCCCAGGCGCCGAGCCAGAGCGTGCCGACGCCGGGCGCCAAGCCGACGCTGCGCAGGGTGCTGATCATCGAGACGATGCAGGTCATCAGCACCGACAGCAGCAGCGGGGTCACCCAGGCGGCGTGGCGCGGGGACAGCTTGCGGGAAAACAGCGGGGAACGTGACATTGCGGACTCTCCGTAAGCCGGTCGATCGAAGGCGCCACCCGCCAGCGGCCTGCCAGGCCCGGGCGGGAAACAGCCCCGGACGGATCCGGCGCAGTTGGCGCGTTGATTGACGTAAACGCTTACGGCGGCTCCTGCAGGCCGGTCGGCGGCAGGACGCGCGGCGGATGGTAGAGCGATGCCAGCGCCGCCGCAACCGGCCTCAGTGGCCGTGGTCGGCGCGGTAGCGCTCGAATGCGGCAATCGCATCGTCCACGCCGATCAGTTCCATCACGCCGTCGAATTCGATCTTGCTGCCCCACTTCAACTGCGCGGCCGGCTTGCCAAGGTATTTGCGCGCAGCCGCGTCGTACTTGTCCACGCAGTAGCGGATATCCGAATACGGGCCGCTGCGGCGCGGGTTGCTGGCCGCATGCAGGCCCAGCACCTTGGTCCCCATGGCGTTGGCGATGTGCATGGGGCCGGAGTCGGGTGTCATGACCAGCGCCGCCCGTTGCAGCAGCGCCGGCAGTTGCTTGAGCGTGTCGCGGCCGACCAGGTCGAGCACCGGCGTGCGCGCCGCGGCGACGATAGCATCGGCGGTGCTGCGCTCCAGCTCGCTGCGGCCGCCGCACAGCACCACCCGCCAGTCCTGCGCGGCGGCATGGTCGGCCACCGCGGCGTAGCGCTCGGCATACCAGTTGCGACGCTGGTGGCTGGAGCAGGGCGAGATCAGCAGCGCCGGCCGGCCGTCCTCGGGCCATTGCGCGCGCGCCCAGGCATGGGCGTCGTCGGGCACCGGCAGGTCCCAGCGCACCTCGGTCTGGCGCAGGCCCAGCGGCTCGCAGAAGCTGCCGATCGCCTCCAGCACGTGGATGCCGGGGCGGTCGGGGATGCGCTCGTTGACGAACAGACCGTGCAGATCCTTGGAGCGGCTGCGGTCGTAGCCGATGCGCCGGCGCGCCGGCACGAACGCCGACAGCACGTTGGCGCGCAGCGCCACCTGCATCTGCAGCAGCGCATCGAAGCCATGGGCAGGCAGTTCGCGGCGCAAGGCGCGCATGCCGGCCACGCCGCTGCGCTTGTCGTAGGGGTGGAACACCACGCCCGGCAGGCCGTCCAGCAACCTGTGCCCGGCCTTGTCGATGATCCAGTGCAGTGCCGGCCCCTGCGGCCAGGCGCGCTGCAGGGTCCGCACCAGCGGCACCACGTGGGTCACGTCCCCCAGCGCCGACAGGCGCAACAGGCACAACGAAGGGAGCGTTGCCGGCATGGTGTTGTTAGACTCGCTGGATGGTTGTATTCGACGCCACCGAAGCGCTGACGCCGTACCGCGAGGGCCGCGGCTACGGGGCCATTCTGTTCGACCGCGAACGACTGCGGCAAGCCGAACCGGCGCTGTTCTCCGCCGCCGCCTGGGGCGAACGTGCGCGCCCGGTGGATGCCGGCGGCCGCGGTGGTGCCTGGTTCGTCGATGCGCCGTTCGGCAGTTGCGTGCTGCGCCAGTACCGCCGCGGCGGGCTGGTCGCCAAGCTGGTGCGCGACCGCTACCTGTGGACCGGCGCCGACCGCACCCGCAGCTTCGCCGAGTTCCGGCTGATGCGCGCGCTGATCGCGCGCAAGCTGCCGGTGCCGCGGCCGTTGGCGGCCTGCTATCTGCGCCAGGGGCTGCGCTATCGCGCGGCGATCCTGATGGAGCGGCTGGAGGGCGTACGCTCGCTGGCCGATCGCGCGCATCTGGCCGGCCGCGGCGCGCCGTGGGAGGAGGCGGGGCGGCTGATCGCACGCTTCCATCGCGCCGGTCTCGACCACGCCGACCTCAATGCGCAGAACATCCTGTTCGACGGCAACGGCCGCGGCTGGCTGATCGATTTCGACCGCGGCGTGCTGCGCATTCCCGCCACGCGCTGGCGCGAGCGCAACCTCAAGCGGCTGCGCCGTTCGCTGCTGAAACTGCGCGGCGAGCGCAGCGTCGATGCGGTGGAGAAGGACTACGCGCGTCTGCGTCGCGCCTACGATCTGGCCTGGGAGCGCGGCTGCTGATGACGGACTGGGCGCTGCGCTTCCAGGGCGTGGGCAATGCCTCGGCGGTGGCGCTGGGCTCGCCGATGGCCACCATCGAGCGCGATGGCCGGCCGTGGCTGACCATCGACTGCGGCGGCGAGGGCCTGACCGCCTACCAGGCGCACTACGGCGCGATGCCGCAGGCGCTGTTCGTCACCCACGTGCATCTGGACCACGTCGCCGGCTTCGAGCGGCTGTTCGTGGACAGCTATTTCTCCGCGCGCCGCGGCAAGGTGCGGCTGTATGTGCCGGCCACGGTGGTGCCGCTGCTGCACCGCCGCGTGGCCGACTATCCGAACGTGCTGGCCGAGGGCGGCGCCAACTTCTGGGATGCGTTCCAGCTGATCGTGGTGGGCAATGCGTTCTGGCACGAGGGCGTGCGCCTGGAGGTGTTCCCGGTGCGTCACCACTGGCCGGAGACTGCCTACGGCCTGCGCCTGCAGGGCGCACTGGTGTGGAGCGGGGATACCCGGCCGATCCCGGAAATGCTGAACCGGTATGCCGACGACGGCGAACTGGTGGCCCACGACTGCGGTCTTCACGGCAACCCGTCGCATACTGGGGTCGACGACCTGGAGCGGGAATACCCCGCCGAGCTGCTGCAACGGACCATGCTCTACCACTACGCCAGCGACGACGATGCCGAGGCCCTGCGCGCACGCGGCCACCGCGTGGCGCGGCCGGGCGAGCGCGTGGCGCTGTCCGCCCCGCGCGCGCCGCAGGTCCCGGCGGGATGAACGCGCTGCCGCGCCCGCCGTTCGCGTCGGCGACGGCGGCGGACCGGCGTGGGCGGCCGTTGCGCGACCTGCGCCTGTCGGTGATCGAGGCCTGCAACTTCCGCTGCGGCTACTGCATGCCGGCCGACAAGGTGCCGGACGATTACGGCTTCGACGCCGCATCGCGGCTGTCGTTCGCGCAACTGGAGACGGTGGCGCGTGCCTTCGTCCGCAACGGCGTCAACAAGCTGCGCCTGACCGGTGGCGAACCGCTGCTGCGCCGCGATCTGCCGGAGCTGGTGCGGCGGCTGGCGCGCATTCCCGGCGTGGACGATCTGGCCATGACCACCAACGGCGCGCTGCTGGCGCGGCACGCCCAGGCCTTGCGCGAGGCCGGGCTGCGTCGGGTCACGGTCAGCCTGGATGCGATCGAGCCAGCGGTGTTCCGGCAACTTTCCGGCGGCCGCGGCGAGATCGCGCAGGTGCTGGAAGGCATCGACGCGGCAGTCGCGGCCGGGCTGGGGCCGGTCAAGCTCAACTGCGTGGTCCAGCGCGGCATCAACGACGACCAGGTGCTGCCCTTGCTGGCGCATTTTCGCGGCAGCGGCCACGTGCTGCGCTTCATCGAATACATGGACGTGGGCACCTGCAATGCCTGGCGTCGCGAGCGGGTGGTGCCGGCCGCCGAGTTGCGCGACCGCATCGCCGCGCGCTGGCCGCTGCAGGCGCTGGCGCCGCACTATGCCGGCGAGGTCGCCGCGCGCTACGCGTTCGCCGATGGCGGCGGCGAGATCGGCTTCGTCACTTCGGTCAGCGCGCCGTTCTGTGGCGACTGCCACCGCGCCCGGGTCTCGGCCGACGGCCATCTCTACACCTGCCTGTTCGCGGGAGAGGGCACCGACCTGCGGCCGGCGCTGGCCGGCGGCGAGGAGGCATTGGCCGAGCGCGTGCGTGCGCTGTGGGAGCGCCGCGACGACCGCTACAGCGAATTGCGTGGCGCGGCGCCGGCCACGCGCGGCAAGCACGTCGAAATGTTCCTGATCGGCGGTTGAGCGATGGACGCCGCAGTGCAACGTGCGCTGGTCGCGCTGGAGCTGGAATTGCTGGAGCCGGCAGTGCGCGCCTCGGCCGAGCGCGTGGCCGAACTGCTCGACGACGCCTTCGTCGAGTTCGGCGCCTCCGGTCGCCGCTTCGATAAGCTGGCGGTGCTGCAGGCGTTGGAGATGGAGTCTGGTGAATTCCGCTACCGCGCCTTCGACATCGACGCGCAACTGCTGGCCCCCGCGTTGGCGCAACTGCGCTATCGCAGCGAGCGCAGCGGCGGTGGCGAGCCGCCGCGGCAGGCGCTGCGCAGTTCGCTTTGGCAGTATCGCGACGGCCGATGGCGCATGCTGTTCCACCAGGGCACGCCGATCCCCGGCGGCGCCTGAAGATCGCGCCGTGGGAGCGGCAGCGCAGTCCATGACCAAGAAGACCTCCGCCACGTCCGCGCGCGCCGCCGCGCCGGCGCTGACCCACCTGGACCCGCAGGGGCTGCCGACCATGGTCGACGTCTCCGCCAAGACCGCCACCGCGCGCGTGGCGGTGGCCGAGGCGCAGGTGCGCTTTCCCGCGGCCGTGGCCGCGCAATTGCGCGCCGATGCGTTGCGCAGCGCCAAGGGCGGCATCGTCGACACCGCGGTGATCGCCGGCACGATGGCGGTCAAGCGCACCCACGAACTGATTCCGTTCTGCCATCCGCTGCCGATCGACGGCTGCCGCTTCGCCATCGACTGGCGCTCGCCGCAGGTGCTGGGCATCGAATGCACGGTGCGCACCGTGCACCGCACCGGCGTGGAGATGGAGGCGCTGACCGGCGCCAGCGTCGCTGCGCTGACCGTCTACGACATGTGCAAGGCGCTGACCCACGCGATGACCATCGGCCCGGTGCGGCTGGTCGGCAAGCGTGGCGGCAAGCGCGACGTCGGGAGCGTGGCATGAGCGCAGAGGTGAGCGTGCTGTACTTCGCCAGCCTGCGCGAGGCCGCGGGCCTGGAGCGCGAACAGGTGCACACCGATGCGCCGGACCTGCGCGCGCTGTATGCCGAACTCGATGCCCGCCATGGCTTGCGCTGGCCGCTGGATCGGTTGCGGGTGGCGGTGGACGGCGCCTTCGTCGGCTGGGACGAGGCGGTGCGCGACGGCAGCGAAGTGGTGTTCATCCCGCCGGTCTCGGGAGGCTGAGCCATGTCCACCGAACCGCGTTTCCGGCTGGACGACCACCCGCTCGACATCGCCACGCTGCGCGCCCCGCTGGCGCATGCCCAGGCCGGCGCCTACGCCAGCTTCGAAGGCTGGGTACGCGACCACAACGATGGCCGCGCGGTCGATGGCCTGCACTACGAGGCGTATGCCGCGCTGGCCGAGGCCGAGGGCCAACGCATCGTCCACGAGGCCCTGGCCCGTTTCGCCATCCTCGACCTGCGCTGCGTGCACCGCGTCGGCGAACTGGCGATCGGCGACCTGGCGGTGTGGGTCGGTGTGGTCGCCGCGCACCGTGGCGCCGCGTTCGACGCCTGCCGCTACGTCATCGACGAGGTCAAGGCGCGCGTGCCGATCTGGAAGCGCGAACGCTACCGCGAGGGAGATGCGGGATGGTTGCATCCGGAGACGCAGGCAACGTCGCGCGGATAGCGGCGTCCGCGATCGAGATCGAGGCTGATCGTTCGTCGTCGTAGAAGGGTGGTAACCCCGCCGGCTGACCTCGGCGCCCGCGTCGATCGATACCGTTGCTGCCTTCCGGCCCTGGCGGGGTTTTCGACCTAGCGTCGCGAGGGGCCGACGGGGCCACCATAGAGACGAAACCGCGCCAGTGGCGCGGTCTTTCCCTTTGAGTTCTTACGCCATGGCGAAGCAACTCTGCGAGGGAAGCGCATTCGAATCTGGCGGAGAGAGGGGGATTCACTCGGCATCTTCGATGCCTCGCCCTTCGGGCGGCTTCGCCGTGCAGGTGGCTACGCCACCTGTCGAACCCGGGGGTTCTCACCCCCTCCCAGGCGCCGGCGAAACTCACGCGACTGGGCCATCTCAACACTTTCAATCTGGCGGAGAGAGGGGGATCGACTGATCCCGATCCAACTTCCTGACTCTCCTACAGGACGCAAACCAGGGATGTGTCCTGACTTGTGAACCGCCATTGTAGCGGGTCGGGCGTTCCCGACGCTAGCTTAGGGGCGACCCCATCCCACCTGGGCAACCAGCTCGCCACCCGGGCCATCGCCGAGGCGTCGGGCGAGGGGACGAAGGATGAGAGGCGCGGTCCCAACGTCCGGAAGGCCAAGTCAAATCCACGAAAAGAAGCTGGCCGAGCGCAACGCGAGGGCCAACAAGCTGAAAAAGTGCGCGGCCACCATGCGCGGAGCTTAGCGGGCGAGGGTCCGCGGCGGATTTTTCCTTGAAGATGCCGAATGTCTACCCCCATTTGGCACCGTCTCATCCTGTGGACGGAGGCATGAGAGCCTTTCCTGTCATTCAGCCTTAAGATGCCGCCATGAGCCGTCCCATCGACCAACTTGCCGAGCCCCGGGTTCTGCGCCTCCACATGGAAGGCGTTGACGAACTCGGCGGCGACGTCCGCTTGGGCGCATTTATCGACAAGCTCGCTGCGTTCAAAGCGGCGCTGGCAGAGACGGGAAATCTTGTTTCCCGTGAGGGATCGCCTGCGGTGGACTTTGTAGTCTCTGAGTTGAGCCATAACAGCCCGGCGATGGTAGGCGTGCTCCCTATTTCGCTTGCCGACAACGGCCAGCACGCGGGTCGCGTTGCGGATTCTTTTGTCACGTTCTTGGGTCAGGTCCGGAACCGGACCGCGCGCGTCGATTCCGAGCGTGCCCGTCTTGTTGGTCACTTGCGGAAGCTGGTCGCCGGAGTTGGTGAGAGGTTCGAGCGGCTCTGGATCGACGGCCCTGGAATTGCCCCCATTCCGCTCGATGATGCTGTCGCCAAAGCTCTCGATGATGCGCTGCCTGATGTGCGGCGAGAGTTTGGAGCAGTCAAGGGCGTAGTTAAGCGTTACTCGGGTGTTGGGAAGCAGCCGTATTTCAAGATCGTTCCCCCGGTCGGAGGTGTGGAAATCAAGTGTGTTTTTCCACTCGAACTGCTGACTCAAGCCGCCGCGTCTGTCGAGCACAACGCCACTGTCGAAGGGGAACTCAAATCGTATGAAGATGACTTTTGGCCGCATGAGGTTCGGGTCCGCCACATTGAAGTTCATCCACTCGATAGCGATCTGCCGACGCTCAGTGAACTTGCTGGAAGCGCGCCGGACTCCACCGGCGAGTTGAGTGCGGCGGAGTTTGTCCGGGAGCTGCGGAATGAGTGGTAAGGCCACGATCATCTATTGGGACAGCTCGGCGTTCATCGCGCTGCTCAAAGAGGAAAAGAACCACGGCGATGGAGTTTATAGCGCGCTCTTGTCGCAAGCCGGGGCATTCGACCGCAACCAGATCGTCCTTGCGATCTCGACGGTGGGCATTACGGAGGTCTTGACGGGATTAGGCAATGAGGCGCGCGAGCAGTTTGAGTCCATGATTCGCCGTAGCAACTTCCAGACGATAGCATTAAGCGATGGTATCGCCCGACAAGCGGCCCGCCTCCGACGCCACTGCTATGGCAAGGAGAAGAACGGAGCGGGCGAGGCATACATCCTGACTACTCCGGATTCCATCCACATAGTCTCTGCAATGCTCATCAAAGCGGATGTACTGGTGACGCTGGACTCTGAGAACAAGTCGGTGAAGGTGGATCGCAAGGAAATGGCGATGACGAAGGTAGCAAGCCACTACCCGGTGCCCGACCTGCACCCTGTTGCCATATCCCGCCCAGGACTCGGACTTCCCGGAACCGGGTTGATCTAGGCATACCCCTTCGCCGCCTGATGGGCCACGTCGCAGGCGGCATGAATCAGGCGGGTGTTCTCGGGGGTATAGCCATCAATGGCCTGGGTGCGGTCAAGCACCGCGCCCCGCTCGGGCAGCAGCTCGTTGCAGAGCGGGCAGAGCCCCTGCTGCTCCCTCATCTTGAGCTGCTTCAAGCGCCGCCGGATCGTTGGCTTGCTGCGCTCGTCGTGCATCAGTTCTTTATAGACCTTGCGGCGATAGGCAAAAAGCAGTTCCTTGTCACCGCCGCTTAGGTTCACAAGCCTTGCCCGCACTTCATCGAGCAGAGCGCGGGCGAGATCGAGTTGCTCGGGCGTTAGTCGCGGATTGGCCATACGCCAAAGATAGCCCGACTGTCCGCCGTTCAGAACTCTGGCAGGTTTTCTAGGTTGTCCCGGGGCAATCCGTTGTCCACTGTCTTGATGTATTCAACCCCATTAACCTTGATGATGTAGACCGGCTGTCCCTTCTGCCATTGGCTGTTTGCATAGGGGATAGTGATGAACGTGACCCCTTCCTTGATCGCTTTAACGATGGCCGCGCGCTCATGCTCGGTGGCCTGCCCGAAAGTGTCGCCGTTGTCTTGATGGATGCGCACCCGGTCGATATGCGTGTGCGCCGCGTTGTAACGGACAGCCGAAATGCCGTAATCCGCCCACTTGGCCATGTTGCCCCCTATGATGGTTGGTAGGGTTGTTGTACTGGGACTGCGTCGCAAAGGCTGCGACTGAACAACAAAAAGGCCACCTCGACGGATGGCCATCTCGCCCACATAGTCCAGAAAATAGAGCATAGTAGGTTTCTGGCGGAATGGTTCCGGAACTTCTTGGCCGGAGCCACTACCTATTGGATAACTGGTGGAGATAGGGTGAAGTGCTGATGCCGCTCGAACCTCCTGACTCTCCTACAGCACGCAAACCAGGAGGGTGTCCTGCCTTGTGAAACCCATTGTTGCTGCCTGGAAGCCAATAGCGCTAGTGGCTAATCTATTGCGTCGTGCCTTGAGGCGCAGGTTTTCCCGCTCGAGGAATTGCCGGAGGCAAGGTGGTGCCTAACGGAGTAGGAGCAGGGAACGCATGTTTTTGGGGCGCAGGAACCTTGAGTCTCTCTGAGGTCGTGGGAGAGATGTGCTCATAAAGGCCATGACAAACTCCGCCATAGGTGTGGAGGTGAGGCGCAATAAGACTGAATCCTCGGTCGTCTAACGACTGATATCTGCGGTAAGTCCAATGAGCGACGAAGTCTGCCATCTGAATCAAGCGCGAGGCTTTGGAATTAATGAATAGTGGGACTTCGGCGAAGTTACGCAGTCGCCCGGTGGTATGACCTATTGTTTTGAATTCATACGATAATGCCTGAATGCTCCGCTCGAACATTGCGTCATCAAATATAACAATGCCGCGTTGAGGATCCTTTGCTAGTCTATAGCGAGACGCCAGAAAGCCGTCGAAGCAAGTCGCCAAGTGCTCGAAAGCCTTGGGTATGATTTCATTACGTTGTAGAAGCGGCTTTTCGATCACCGAGGCGAAGACACGAGCTTTGAGTTGAACGTCACTGAGTGCATGGAGGACGTCAACTGTTGCTTGTGACCGGTCGTCGGGCTCAAAGTTTTCCCAGCCATCCGAGCCGCCCCTCATCACGCTAGCATGGAGTTCGATGTTTTCCGGATGCGTGGGGTGAAAGCGGCTGGCAATCTTTGTCAGGTGCTGTTCAAGCCAATGCGTTTGTCGCTCAAAAATGCAGACGCCAGCCAGGACAAAAAAGTCAGAATTGGGGTCGTCCACAGACCCTGAGTCATCAAGGTATAGCAGAAACATCTCGTCGCTCCATAACGAAAAAGGGCCCTCTTCAGAGGGCCCTTTTGTGGGTTCGGTGAGCCAAGTGAGACAATCGCTCAACGCTCTGCAATTTTCATCAGCGCTCCCGGCTCAGAAGCAAGTATACACCGGCGGTAGCTTCTGGCAAGTGGGTGTTTACCTTGCGTTAAGATTTATGTCTGCGTGACCATTTCGATAGCTGTGAACACGATCACCAGTCTGCCACGCCATGGCGCAAGACCTCTATTCAGTGAGTTGCTTCCAAGTCACGAGCAGAGCCAGGGGGAGCCACTTAAGGAAAGCTATGGCGGCCATGCCCATGGTGACCACCAGCGGCGTCATGACCCACCATTGGCCCCAGCTGAAGCCTTTGTCCCTTTGCCGAGCCGCGTAGGCCTCCTGCGGATACAGCCGTTCCGCTTTGCGCAGGCCCCGCCGAGCCATCAAGGGCCCCACGATGAATCCGAAGGGCCCGAGCAGAAGCAGGCTCAACGAGAACCACCAGAAGAAGCGGTTATGGGGCGTCAGGACCTTCCTGGGAGCGGCGCGCAAGGCGCCGTCCCCACGGAAGCCACCCACGGCACCCACGGGCGTTCCAGCCATCGGATCGGTGTTCATCGCGTGTAGGCCCTCCAAGCCCCGTCAGCCTTGGCATAGCGCAGGCTCTTGTTGACCGGGATGGGCACCTGCCGACCAGCAATCTCCAAAACCACTTGGCCGCGGGTGTCGCAGCGGTAACCATCGGCGCCGTCGGCTTGGGTGCAGCCACTCAGCTCGAAGTCACGGATTTCCGCGACGCGGCCGGCGCCGCTTTGTTCCAAGAGGGTGGCCAGCGCCTGTTTGGCGTTGGCGTTCGAAGGCTTTCCGCTGCACGCGGTGAGGCCAACGGCCGAGGCCAGGGCGGCCAGGCCAATCCATGTGTTTTTCATCGTGTCGTTCCTTTGCTGGGTGGTGCGGGCCGGCAGGCCGGCTCGCAAGAGGAGCGGAAGCGGGAAGGCGAGTGCCTGCCTACCGGTCGCGGTTGCCGTCGGGCTTGAACCCGGCGATCCAGAGCCTGGAATCCTTGAAGGGGGTCAACAGGCCAGAGGGACCAGGATGAAGGTCAGCGGTTTGGATGAACCCCGAAACCCAGGCAACGCGCAGCGCAACGTCAACGGCCTTGTCAGAGACGCCAGGGCGAGACACGTTGACGACGAAGGGCTGTGCCGGAGGGTTGGGGCCAGTAGACCGCTGGGCGCCTGAGTTCGGCTTGCTCGGCGGCACGCGAATGCCGGTCAACGTATCGCGGCCTTTCCAGAGGGCGGACGTGTTGAGCTCGGCCGTCTCGCCCAGGTCATCGGTTTCGGTCAGCGGAGCGTCTGCGCAGGCTCGGAAGGTCTCCGTGGTGGAGGCTGCCGAGCTGCTCCAGATGCGGGCCTCCACCGTCCAGCAGGGAAGGGAGGCCCCCCATTCGATGTAGGTCAACGCGACTCGGGGCCAATCCAGCTTCCCGAGCTGGGCCTGCTGGTGATTGTCCGCCTTGAACAGGTTGGGCAACTTGCCGGTGCCGCTGATCGGGGAATAGATAGGTCCGGCGTTACTTGGCTGGCGCCCATCCTTGCCCGCGCCAGCGGGCTTAATGCCAACCATCTGCTTCCCGGCGTCTTTGAGGCTGCCACCCAGTTGGCGGAAGAAGCCAGGCTTCTGTTGCTGGGTGTCTTGGGTCTGGGCTTCGCCAGTCATTGAAAAGGCGAGCAGGGCAGCGCCTGCGATCCGTGCGGTCTTCATGAAATCCCCTGTGCTCTGGTTGGAGGGTGCTACATTTCACGAAGAGTCTGCCATGCAGAAGAGGACCAAGTCATGCTTCTCGACCCAGTTTTCAACTTCCGTTCACTTGCCCAAAGCTTCGGCCCGTTCCCTCTTTGCAGCTCGCCTCAAGCAGGCACGCGAGCTGCGTGGCATCGCCAGCCAGCGGGCGTTGGGGGTGCTGATGGGGCTTGATAAGAGGCTGGCCAGTAGCCGGGTCAACCGCTACGAGAACGAGACCAGTGGCATTGACCTGGATGGCTTGGGGAAGTTGGCCGAGACGCTCGGGGTGCCCATGGCTTACCTTGTGGCTGAAGACCAATTCACGGCAGATGTAATATTGGTTTTGGCGACTATGTCGGCGGAAAGAAAAGCAGAGCTGGTTCGGCAGCTATCAGGTGAGACCTGATTCCTCCTGTGATAGAAAATCGATGTTGGGAACGGCGCAAAGGATCGCAATGCACTGGGGGGACGTAACAAGCGGAGGAGTTACCTATTCACTGACGCATCTCCATCCGTTCACTGTGCCTGTGCCGGTAGGAAGTCGCGTCATTAGCCTGCATGTGACCTTCGGATTTCACGTTTTCACAGATGAAAAAGGAAATGGGAAGCCATTGACGCATAGAGGTGAAAACAGGTTTTTCTGTAAAACGCGGTGTCTTGATAGTCATCAAGCGGTTTATTTCCTACAGAATCAGATGGCTACTGCTTTCGCTAGGCCTTACACGACTAAGCGGGGGCAGCAATATTTCGTGATGGACATCGCGGATTACGCAATGTTTTTAACGCTGCGCAAGCCTCAAAACACCGTCAACGAGCTGAAGTGCCACGTCGTTTCAGCCTATAGCGTCGACCAGTGGGGTAAGGCCGGCTTGCCAACGTGGGCCAAGATCAGGACGATGGGCTATGTGTTGGACAGGCGGGAAAGAGGCGAGCAGATCCCAACCTGAATGGACGAGCCGCTCTACCTCTTGACATGGATCCGCTCATGCGTTCAAATGACCCTGTCGCCGCAAACCGGAACCCGAAAGGGGGTGGCGATGCCGGTAGCCTAGCTACCCCTAGCCCTACGAGCAGGATAAGGCGCTTGCGCTGAAAGGGTAGACCGATAATTGAGCATCAAGCAAAACGCCCCGAAAGGGGCGTTTTGTTTTGCTGTCGTCGTCCGTTAGGGATAGAACTTACCGGCATCAGATAGCTGTGACGAAAACTGCCCCCGCTGGTAGCAAGGCAGCTTAACGCTGGGCCGGTAGAGCTCCAACGCCTTTATCTGTTTGGCCCGGGTCACAGCCGGCCGCTTGTGGAGATAGTGCGTCCGCAGAACCTCGACCCGCTCCCGCTTGTCGGTTGCGTGGCCGGTGACCAGGGCAATCTCCCGCTCGGGCACGTCCTGGACATCGAGTTCGGTGGCCAGCGTGTGGCGGAAGGCATGGAATCCGATCCCTTTGTGGAAGCCTAAGGCCTTCAGGTAGCGGCCGAAGTCCACGACAAGTTGCTGGCTATACCGGGCATTGGTCTCGCCGGTCTTGCGGTTCACCCCTGCCGAGAGATGGGGGAATAGCCGAGGGTGGCCTGTTGCCTTCATGTCCTCCACGAAGTCGAGGAAGCCTGCTTCCAACAGCGGTTTGGCAATGGGGATGATGCGCATGCAGCCCTTGCCCTTCATGCTCTGCCGGCTTTGCCGCTGGCGCTTGGGGTCGGCAACCAAGTCTTCGTCCATGGTCTTCCGGAAGGCGATGCACCAGGTGCCGCGCTCCTCGAGAACGTCAATAAGCTTGAGCTGGCAGACTTCGTTGACCCTGGCCCCGGTATACAAACCGATCATGGGTGCCCACCAGTGGTGCGGCTTCTTGGCCCAAGGGATGAAAGTCTCGGGGTTGAAGATGGCTTGCAGCTCCTCGTCCTCAAAGAGGCGAATCGCCTTGCTCGGGTCGATGGTGTAGTCCTGTTCCGGCTTCTTGAACGCATCCATGGGCGAGGAGGGGATGGCCCGGCCGCGCACCAGGTGATTGAAGAACGCAACCAGGAAGCGGCGGTGCCGCTCCTCGGTGGCCGGGGCCAGTGGCGAGACCTCTTGCTCTTTGCCCAGGGCGATGGCCTCTTTGAAGGACAGATCCTTCAGCAGGGGATCGGAAACCAGGTTCTTGGGAGCCCAGCGCAGCAGCTTCCACAGTTCGTGGATGTGCTTGTAGTCGATGCGTGCCACCGAAATGTTGCCGCAGGTCAGCAGGAGCAGTTTGAGGGTGCGATGGGTCGCGTCCACCGTCTTGGGGTCGAGCTTGCGCCGGCGCATGTCCTCCAGGTGGTCTTCAATCTCGGTCGCCAGGGCGCGGGCCGGCGTGCCCATCGGCAGCGGCTCGGGATAGCGGGTCCCGCCCTTGGTGGCGTTCTTTCGACCGGTCTCGTCCAACGCAGCCAGGATGCATTCTTGGAGGTTGATGGCCGCTTCCCGGCCATGGATGACGGCGCGCTCGATGCGGAACCGGCCGATTTGGACGCCCTCCAGGTGGAGCGTGCCGAGCGGGGCGGCGATGTAGTCGGCGAGTGTTGAGGAGGGCCGGTGGGACATGTCTTGCTTCCATCGTTTCGATGGAAGTAGGCATAAAACACGGCGCACTTTCGTCAACCCAGTTGAGACAGAAATCTGCACCGGCGGCGCAGACCTTAGGCATTGGGTTTGGCTGGCAAGGTGGTCACTAAAAGACGGCGAATCGTTATCTTCGGAAAAATCAGCGGAATCAAGGCGTTGACTCGAATCTCGTTCGATTTTCAGCAGTCATAACCGTACTGTTTGCATAACTTAAGCTAACGAATAAGTCGATGCGAGGCCGTCGAATAATTAACCAGAGATAAATTGGTGGTCAAGATGTTAGCTTAATCGTCCTTTTTCGATTCGCTTTCATCTTGTTGAGTCGGGTTACCTTCCCTGAATTCCTCAAATGCTTTTCTTGCTTTGTCCTTCTCGTCTCTTCTGTCCTCGCTGCTAAAGCTATCTACCTTCAGTCGCTTTGAGCCGCGAAGAAGTGGGCTTAAATTCTCATCGATATGCTTTAGCGACTTCGCAAGTTGGACGGTTGGCTCCTCGCCAAGCCTGCTGACCCCTGTTTGGTCAAGCATGCTCAAGGTATAACAGTTGGATTGGACTTCGGCCGCGCCTGCCGATTTGCGCCAAGTGACTTCTACTTTGTAGACGCGTCCCTTTAGTAAAGCGAATTCACAAAGATAGCTTGACAGCCCTTGTGCGGGTTTCAGAACGCTTAGCCGCTGAAGAGGTATTCCCTTGCTCGAACGAATTTCACCGTTTTCCAGCGGCGGGTCAAAGTGCACGTTGATATCGTAGGCGGTGGCATTTCCAGTATTGTCCACATGAATGTCAAAGTGATTCAAAGACCAGTGATTTGGTGCAAGTGTGGCGACCACATGAGGCTGGGCAGAGGCCTCAGCCATGCGTTTCGTTTCTACTGCCAACACGCGGGTCACTTTGAACAAGTAAAAAGTTGCTATGGCTGTAACAACAGTCGCAGCCGCTCCAGTGCTTGCAACGGCAAGGCTGATGATCTGATCCGCGGTCATATCTTATTCCTTTTTGGGAATGACTAGGAACTAGCTGCTGTCTGGCGTAGGAACGCGTTAACGGGGTGGCCTAACTGTCGCCAAAACGCCCAGCATTGAGTTCGCTGCCTGCCGTTTCTCCACGACTTCGCCAGTCTTTTCCTTCCCGTAACCCCACGCAGCGCTTGCTGCTGCAACGGCTGGGACGGCAGCACCGAGGAATGGGGACAAGCTTGGAAGTAGGATGGCCGTAGCCGCTGCGCCCACGCCTGCTATACCGCCCACATAGGCCGCAACCTTCTTAGGCGCATATTTGCGCTCAATGTCATTTAGGCTCTTCTGCTGCCTCTGAACCAGGGAGGCCAATCCATGACTTACCTCTCTTACCATATCGCTAGTTTCGATGGGGCCAGCTGACGCCAGCTGATTAGTATATTTATTCAGCTCTTCTCGGAACCAGCGATGCTCATTGTTGATCAGAAGTTCTCTAAGCGTCTCGACGGGAATCTTGGCCAGCCAAGAAAGGCTGTCGTCCTGGACAGCTCTTAGTGTTTGGAATGCCTGCTCAGAGAGGATCTTCTGGGAGCGAAGGCCTCTTGCATTTGACTCTGAAATTTTCTCGAAATAGTGCCAGTGGACCGGTTGCGACAAAAGTGGCTGCGCATTTAACTCATTTGCATTTTCTAACAGATGGTATTGGGGGCGGAGTCGCTCAATGACCCCGTTGAGCAACAAGATGCCGACTGGCAGTCGCTTCAAATGTTCGACTGCGTCAGATGCTCTAACTCCCTCTAGCTCGCGAAGATATCGGCTTGCAGCCTCGTCAGGTCCGAGCTCGGTGTCAGGCATTCCTCCTGGAGGGATAAAAAGCTTGGCCGGCATGAGGGCATCTAGAAATGCTTTCTCATGATTTTGGGCGTAGTCAAATAGCTCTTCGACTGAAGAAATACTTCCTTGGCAGAGCGGGCCAAGAAGGCGTATCGCCATTTCTCCCAGACCAAGCTTGGTATGGGCATCTCGCTCTTCAAGTGTTTCTTCGAAGCTTGGGAAGACGAAAATCGGAGGGACAGGCAACTCCGCGTCTACTAACGGGCGGAGCTGAAGAAGATAAAAGAGCTGGTTAGCGAGTTGCAGATGGACCGCGTTAAGGTTCAGGTCGGAGCACAAAAAAGGGAACACCGGGTCAGGTATAAGCTGTGTGTCAGCGTAAAGGCCCGTTATACGGACAGCGCTGAGTGCCGAAGGACCAAACATCCTTTGCCCACCGGTCACCAATCTCATGCCGCCTAAAATTTTTGCGTATCTAAACGTGCTGGTCGCATACTGGGTGTAGAACTCTTCAAGCTCTTCGATTGCCCCGTTGACGGAGGTTCTGAAAGCTTCCGGCTCATAACTAACCCTCGAGAGCATGAGGCTTTTTATCTCCTCATCGTTTTGAACGAGACCGTGTGCGCGTCCAGTTAGGGCGGAAAAGAGATTGCTGAAAAGGCTGAAGAGTTCAACCTGTAGCTGTTGCATAGGTGGCGAACTGGCCGATGACTTTTGGCTATCCTCTGCTTGTCCTTGCATGGACATCGCGGTGCCCAATGATTTTGCAATCGTGAGCGCTTCCCGCGACAAAGCTCTGACATCTACCAAGCCGAACGCGGTCAGAGGTGCTGATAAAAGCTCATCTGCGTAGTGTTGAAGGTGGGGAGGGACCTGCGCTTTTCCCTGCTGAATTGCTTCACGTGCTAACAGCAGCCGCTGAGCTGTCCAAGTGTCAACTTCGTCCGTGGTGCTCATGAGCGTCCTCGTTCTCCTATAGAACCCACCGGATGATAGTGTTTGCTCGAGCATCCGGCACGCTACCTGTTGCGATTAGCGCGTTGGCAACCTGAGTCGTTCGGCGCCTCTCGAGTGAGCGAGGTCGCGGACCACTTGGCTTTCTCGATTCGCTGCATGCTCCAAGAGTGCTCCCACAAGCTCCGCGTCGTCCATCGCGTGGGCGCCCGTCAGAAAAACCAGATCGGCCACGCGCTGGCGTCGTTTCATTTCTTCCCGCCTCGCCGCTTCCTGCGCCTTGGCTTCGCGCCGCTGGTTGGCTAAAAGCTCCTTCGCTTGCAGTTGGGCCAACCGTTCCATGGCTCTTCCGATTTGGTCCCGGTAGTGATTCGTTTCGGTCATGCGCATCTCCCTTGGTCTGGCATTGAGTCAACCAGGGAAAACCGCCTCGTCAAGTTTCGACCGCTTCCGAAAATTCGAAGGTTGCGGAATCGTTCAAGTCTGAAAAACAGGAGCTTTCGAGAATAAGCAAGAGCGCACCTAGGCATTCCTGCGGAACGCGTGCGCAAAGGGCTTCGCCCCTTGAACCCCAAGCGCCATGGGCGCTTGCGAAAACCGAAAGCTACGGCATAACCAAAGCATCGTCACCGCTTCGGAGCCGCATGGCCATCTACCACGCAAACCTCAAAACATTTAGCCGCGCCAGGGGCCACTCATCGGTGGCCGCAGCCGCTTACCGTGCCGGCCTTCTGCTCGCCGACGAACGCACGGGCGTGCGCCACGATTACCGTCGACGGGATGGCGTGGTCGAGACCCGGGTCATCGCTCCCGAGCACGCGCCGGACTGGGCCCTGGTCCCTGCCAAGCTCTGGACCGCAGCGGAGGCCGCCGAGCGTCGCAAGGATGCCACCGTGGCCCGCGAGTTCGAGTTTGCGTTGCCTCACGAACTGGACGACGGGCAGCGGTCGGCCTTGGCGGTCGAGGTGACCAGGGCCTTGGTCAACCGTTACGGGTTTGCAGCGCAGGCGAGCATCCACAGCCCGGGCACCAAAGACGGACTGAACTACCACGTCCACGTGCTGGCCACGACGCGACGCGTCGGGCCCGATGGCCTGGCCGACAAAACCCGTGAACTGGACGGCGGGCCATCGGGCAGGGCCGAGGTGGAGTGGGTGCGAGAGCTGGTGGCCGCCAAGACCAACGCCCACCTGGCAGCGGCCGAGCTGGACGCGCGGGTGGATCACCGCAGCCTTAAAGCTCAGGCGGACGAGGCCCTCGCCAACGGCGACTTGGCCACCGCCGCCGTCCTCTCTCGCGAACCCACTCAGCACGTCGGCAAAAATGGCACCGCCATCGAGCGCCGAGGTGGGAAGTCGGAGCGTGCCGAGGTCAACCAAGCGGTGGAAGAAGCGAACGAAGAGACCTTCCGCAAACTGGTGGCACTGTTCGAGGACCAGGGCCGGGCGATGCCTATGCCGGAGGGGCACAACCAGGCCCAAGCGCTTCGCGAAGCCCGCCGTCCCCCGGCCGTCCTTTCCCTTCCGCTGACTTCGGGCCAAGGGCAGATCGTGGTCAACCGCCGCCTGGCCCGGGCGCTCCAAGGACGCAGTGGCACGCAGACAGGTGAGGGCACCGTCACCGCTTCGCCGCCCAGTGCCGAAGAACTGTTCGCGGAAGCGGCCGACCTGTGGTCCCCGATCCTTGACCAGGCCTTGGCCCAAACCCTTCGCGCCACCCGGCAGCTGCTTGCCTGGGCCAAGGAACGGGCATCGGCGTTCGCGGAAAACACGCGGCTGCCGTCGGACCTCAAAGAACTGGTTCGCCGCCTTCGTCGCTTCAAAGCCAACCTACTGAAGTTCTCCCGTCGCTTGGACGCGGTGCGACGCGCCGAACGGCTTTGCCACATGGCGGAACAGTCTTGGGAGGACTTCACCGTCAACCACGCGCAGCCTGGCCCGTCGTGGAGTTCCAAAGATTGGACGCAGCGACGGGGACGACGCCTGTCCACTCTGGAAATGCGCACCCAGGAACTGGCAGAAGTCCGCGTCTTGGTGACTCCGGAGCAGCAAGCGGTGTGCGAGGAAGAAGCCGAGGTCGCGGGCAAGCACCTGGAGGCGTGGAGCCAAGAGCTGCTGGGACGTTACCGGCTGCCATCGGAACCGGCAGAAATCTTGGAGGGTCAGGAGTCGGCAATACCCGCCCCAACGTTGGCGCCTGGAGTTCACCGCCGGCCACGCCTCCACTGAAACGGCAACGCCCCGCAGTGCGGGGCGTCTTCCTGTTGAGGGGGGGCGTTTCTCAGTGAAGCGTTGGCTTCTTCCGCGGCGTGGCGGTGGGGTCGGGTGCCGCTTTTCGCTGCCGGTTTGCCCGCCATTGTTCTTGACTCACCATCTCGCGGACGATGAGCGCTTCTCGGGTCCGAGGCTCTTCCGTTAGCTGGGGTGGGGCGTAATCGTAGGTGGGCGGGGCGCCATCTCTGCCGCTCTGCTGGCGCATCAGTTCGGCGGCCACGTCCAGCGAATAACGGATGTCCAGCATGCTTGCGGGGATGGTTCTATTGGACTGCTGGGAAAGCAGATGGCCGAGCAGTTGGCTTGCGATGCGGAGTTGGGTTTCAGCGGGCATGGTGCTCCTTTCGAGCGTTGAGGGATTGCCTGCATACAACCGCGTATTCAGGAACCCACAAGCGCGGAGGGCGAGCGCTGGTTCACACATCTGAACTTTAGTCAGACTGTCTGCACCGCGGCGGGCGGCTTGGGTGCCAGGCCTACCGACCAGCCGCCGGCTTCCTCTCGCTGGGTGGTCAACAGATCGTAGGTCTTGACCATATTGAGCAGGCCCGAATGGCCGTAGACGTTGGGCGAGAAGGACGGATCGGTTCGCTTCAAATACTGGCCAAGCGCCCCCAGTCCGACCTTGCCCTCGGAGGTGTCTCCAGCGAGCAACGTCACCGCCTCGACCAGGAACAGGGGCCGGCGCTTCGGCAATGGCTTCCCGTCAGACCGGGCAGCTTCTTCTTTGACTGTCTCCGCCTTTGGTGTCTCCGGCTCGGCCGCTTGGCGCTTCGCGGTCGCTTCCTCTTGAGCAGTGCGGTCCCATTCGAAGAACTGATCGCAGGCGTTGCGCAGGGCGTCCGGGGTCTTGGGCTCCCCAACGATGCACACCGTGGCGCCACGCTCGCGGAGCTTGCGGCAGAGGTAGGAGAAGTCCGAGTCGCTGGTCACCAGGCAAAAGGTGTCGGCACGGCCGTCGAATAGGGCTTCCAAGGCGTCAAGCGCCAGGGCGATGTCCGCGGTGTTTTTGCCCGAGGCGTATTGGTATTGAAGGCACGGGGTGAAGGCCTGCCGAACCAAGACCTCCTGCCATTTGTTGGCCAGGGTGGCGTGGTTGCCGTAGCCGCGACGCAGCACGACCCGGCCGAACTGGGCCACCATGCGCAGGGCGTGCTCTACGATGTCGGTGGGCACGTTGTCGCAGTCCACCAAGACAGCCACGCGGGATTCGTGCGGAAGTCCAGGTGTGCTCATGTGGGTTGCTTCCTTGGCTTGGATGGTTTCTTGCTCGGCGTTGGTTCTTCGAGCAAGGGGAGAAGAGCGTCCAGGCCTAGGCCGTAGGCCAACACCGAGAGCCCAGGCGACACACCACGGAGCCCGTCAAGCTTTTCCTTGGCGGTGAAGGCCCGGCTGTAAGTGACGTGGTGCTCATCGTCCAACTCATGGCCTACCAACTGAGCCCGGAGCTCGGACACCACGCCCGCGCCCTGCAACTCCTGGATGAGAGTTTTACGCAAGGAATGAAAGCCGCGCTTGGCCTTGGGCCAGTTCTTGCCCACCTCGGCCAGGTGCCGGCTGAAGGCTTTGGAGATCCAGTTGCCTTGCCCATTTTTAGCATCGGCCTTCGCCGCCGGAAACAAGCGCTCCTGGCCGTCGGCGCGCGACCGCTCGACCCAGGCCAGGATGCCCAGGGCGAGGAGGTCGGGGTGAATCGGCACGGTCCGCAAGCTCACGTCGGTCTTCACTTTCTGGTGTTCGCCCTCGTCCGAAATCTGGATGCAGGGGAGGCCGCCGTCCTCGACCACGTCGGAGGTCAACAGTTGGCCGACTTCCGAAGCGCGGGCGCCGGTATACAGACCAATGAGGGACGCCCACCGCGCGGCCAGGGGCAGGCCCTCGAAGGCCGCGGGTGCGAACAAGGCCTGGACCTGGTGGGCGTCGTAGGCTTTGAAGCCAAACTTGCGCCGCGCGCGCTTTTCCCGAGTGGAGTAGCTCACGTGCCCGGACGCGGGGTTGTCGCCGCGGGGATAGTGGCCCGATGCCTGGGCCCACTCGAAGAACCCGCCCTTGCCGCCGATGTAGCTTTGCTTGTTCGTCAGGGTCGGGGTGGAAGCCTTATTGTCGCGCATGTGCTGATACCACCGGGCCAGGTCGGAGCGGGTGACGGTGTGCAGCTTGGTCTTTTCCCCGAGAAAGCGGGTCAGCAGGTCGATGGCGGTGCGCTTGATGGTCCAGGTCTTGGGCAGGGTGCTGGCTTTGATGCTATCAAGCCACGCGTCCCGGGCCTTGCCCAAGGTGATGGTCTCGATGACCGCTCTGGCTTCGGTTTCGGTCTTGGCTGGATGAACAAAGTCCTCCGCGAAGACCCGCCGCCGGCCTGGCTTGGGCGGGGGCGGGGGCGGGGATGGAGCGGGATAGGACGCCAACTTGGCTTCCAGCTCCATCATCTGCTTGTAGAGCTTGATGTCCTTGGGGCTGTCGATTTCCCAGCGCTCGGACGTGGTGCCGTCCGGCGCGCGGGTCCGGTGCAGGGTGAGCTCTGCAAAGCCGTTGGGGTTGTTGGTCAGCCGAGCGATGAGCTCGTCCACTTCCTGCGGAGTCATCTTGGACACGCGTCGTTCCCTCAACACGGTGAAGGCCTGAGCATAGCCGGCCGCCAACACCAACGCGCGCATCCGCGCGTCTTTCATGTCGCAGGTTTGCAGGGTGCGCTTGAAGGTCTGTCGGCCCACGACCGGCTGCAGATCGACAGGAACCCGCTGCCGGAACGACCAGAGGCCAGACGGTGCACGGGAGAGGTGATGAGGGATGCGCATGGGGCGTCATGTGTCCCGCCTTGCGTCTCTGTAACCCAGTCCTTACGCCAACAAAAAACCCCTGCGTAAACAGGGGCTTGCGTAATCTGGCGGAGAGAGGGGGATTCGAACCCCCGAAGCGCGGTTTAGACGCTTACACACTTTCCAGGCGTGCTCCTTCAACCACTCGGACACCTCTCCGGGTCTTGCGCGGGCCATGCGGTCCGGGCAAGGGCGGGAATTCTAGCCGTCATGGCCGCCGTTCACAAGGCGAGCCGCCGCGGCCGCGCTGACCGGGGTCACCTTCGCCCTGTTCATCGTCGCAGGCGGCCCTACGCCGGAGGCGGCGCGCGTCGGGACGGCGGCTGACCGGGCGACTGAACGATCGCGGTGGCCCGGCGTGGCACAATGGTGGTTCAGATGAAGACGGTCGCCTGATGTCCTATCTCGTTCTCGCCCGCAAGTGGCGCCCCAAGCGTTTCGCCGAGCTGGTGGGGCAGGAGCATGTGGTCCGCGCGCTCACCAACGCGTTGGACAGCGGCCGGGTGCACCACGCGTTCCTGTTCACCGGTACCCGCGGCGTCGGCAAGACCACCATCGCGCGCATCTTCGCCAAGTCGCTGAACTGCGAGCAGGGCACCAGCGCCGACCCGTGCGGCCAGTGCGCGGCCTGCCTGGACATCGACGCCGGCCGCTACATCGACCTGCTGGAGATCGACGCCGCGTCCAACACCGGTGTGGACGACGTGCGCGAGGTGATCGAGAACGCGCAGTACATGCCCTCGCGCGGCAAGTTCAAGGTCTACCTGATCGACGAAGTGCACATGCTCTCCAAGGCGGCGTTCAACGCGCTGCTGAAGACCCTGGAAGAGCCGCCGGAGCACGTGAAGTTCCTGCTCGCCACCACCGACCCGCAGAAGCTGCCGGTGACGGTGCTGTCGCGCTGCCTGCAGTTCAACCTCAAGCGTCTGGACGAGGAGCAGATCCAGGGGCAGATGACCAAGATCCTGGCCGCCGAGCAGATCGAGGTGGATGCCTCGGCGATCGTGCAGCTGGCCAAGGCCGCCGACGGCAGCCTGCGCGATGGCCTGTCGCTGCTCGACCAGGCCATCGCCTACGCCGGCGGCGCGCTGCGCGACGACGTGGTGCGGACGATGCTGGGCACGGTCGACCGCACCCAGGTCGGGGCGATGCTGGACGCGCTGGCCGATGCCGACGGGCAGCGGCTGCTGCAGGTGGTGGCCGGGCTGGCCGAGTTCTCGCCCGACTGGGGCGGGGTACTGGAGGCGCTGGCCGAGGCCCTGCACCGCATCCAGGTGCGGCAGCTGGTGCCGGGCGCGGCCACGCCCGCGCTGGACGGACTGGACCCGGCGCCGCTGGCCGAGCGCCTGCGGCCGGAGATCGTGCAGCTGTGGTACCAGATGGCGCTGAACGGGCGCCGCGACCTGTACCTGGCGCCGAGCCCGCGCGCCGGGTTCGAGATGGCGCTGCTGCGCATGCTGGCGTTCCGGCCGATGGGCGCCGCGGCGCTGCCGGCCGGCACCGCGACCGGTGCGGCGGCGCAAGGACACGGCACTGCGCCGGCCGCGGTGGCTGCCGCTGCCCCGGCGGCGCCTGCCGTTGCCGCGCCGGTTCCCGCTGCGCCCGTGGCGGCTGCGCCCACCGCCGCAGCGGCCCCGCTGGATCCGCCCTGGGATCCGCCGGCAGCACGCCCGGCGCCGTCCGCGCCCGTCGCGACGCCGGCGCCAGTGGTGGTCCCGGCCGCCGCCGCCGAACCGGAAATGGCGATGGTGCCGCCGCTGGCGCCGCCGCCGCGCACCCATGCCCCCGTGTCCGATACGCCGCGCGCGCTGCACAGCGCCGAGGACTGGCTGGAGCTGGTCGCCGATTGCGGCCTGAACGGCCCCTCGCGGCAGCTCGCCGCCAATGCCGCCTTCGTCAGCCATGCCGAGGGCGTGCTGCGCCTGTCGCTGTCGCCGGGCTTCGAATACCTGCAGTCCGAGCGCTCGCTCGGCGAACTGGCCGCGGCCCTGGCCGACGCGCTGGGCCAGCGTCCGAAGATCGTCATCGAAAGCGGCATCGCGGTCGATGCCGAAACCCTGCATGAGCGCTCGCACCGGCAACGCGGCGAGCGCCAGAACGCGGCCGAGGCCGCGTTCATGAACGACCCGGCGGTGCAGGCGCTGATCCAGCAGCAAGGCGCGCGGGTCGTCCCCGATTCCATCCGTCCCTACGATGAGTGAACCACGATGCGCGGCAATATCGCCCAATTGATGCAACAGGCGCAGAAGATGCAGGAAAACCTGCAGCGCGCCCAGGAAGAACTGGCCAAGCTGGAAGTCACCGGCAGCGCTGGCGGCGGCATGGTCAACGTGACCCTGACCGGCGCCAAGGAGTGCCGCAAGGTGCGGATCGATCCGAGCATCCTGGCCGACCAGGAAATGGCCGAGGATCTGATCGCCGCCGCCTTCAACGATGCGTCCAACAAGATCGATGCCGAGTCCAAGGCGCGCATGGGCGCGGCCACCGCCGGCATGCCGATCCCGCCGGGCATGAAGCTGCCGTTCTGAGTTGCCGGGATTGGGGAGTGGGGATTGGGGATTCGCGGTTTTTCGCGAGTGCGCTGCCTCTCCTGCTTCGGTGAATTCCTCTTGTAGGAGCGGCTTCAGCCGCGACCGGTCAGATCAAGCCGTCGCGGCTGAAGACGCTCCTACGAAAACATCGTGTGACAGCGATGTTTTCCTTACGAATCCCCAATCCCCACTCCCGAATCCCCAACCACAATGAGCTCGCCGCTGCTCGAACAACTGATCGATGCGTTCCGCGTGTTGCCTGGCGTCGGCCAGAAGACCGCGCAGCGCATGGCCTACCACGTGCTCGAGCGCGAGCGCGAGGGGGGGCAGCGGCTGGCCGAGCGGTTGCACGAGGCGATCGAGCGCATCGGCCATTGCGCGCAGTGCCGCGATTTCAGCGAAACCGAGGTCTGCGCGATCTGCGCCAGTCCCGCCCGCGACCGCCAGCAACTGTGCGCGGTGGAATCGCCGGCCGACCGGCTGGCGATCGAGCACGCCACCGGCTACCGCGGCCTGTACTTCATCCTGCAGGGCCGGCTGTCGCCGCTGGACGGGATCGGCCCGCGCGAGCTGGGCCTGGACCGGCTCGGCGCGCGGCTCGCGCAGGGCGAGGTGGCCGAGCTGATCATCGCCACCAACTCCACGGTCGAGGGCGAGGCCACCGCGCATTACCTGGCGCAACTGGCGCGCCAGCACGGCGTGCGGCCGAGCCGGCTGGCGCAGGGCCTGCCGCTCGGCGGCGAGCTGGAGTACGTGGATCGTGGCACGCTGTCGCACGCCTTCGGCAGCCGCAGCGAAGTGCCGCGCGCCGGCGCCGGCGAGTAAGCGCCGCACGCGGCTGCGGCGCGACGCCGAATTGGGCTATAACGGCGGCCCCTTCTTTCGTTCCGGGCGCGCTCCATGGACACCATCTTCGGCAAGATCATCCGTCGCGAAATTCCGGCCAGCATCGTCTACGAGGACGACGCCGTGCTCGGCTTCAAGGACATCGCGCCGCAGGCGCCGGTGCATGTGCTCTTCATCCCCAAGCAGGTGGAGATTCCGACCCTGGACGACCTGGCGCCGGAGCAGGCGACCCTGGTCGGCCGGCTGGTGCTGGCCGCGGCCAGCTACGCGCGCGAGCAGGGCCTGGCGCAGGACGGCTACCGGGTGGTGATCAACTGCCGCGAGCACGCCGGGCAGACCGTGTTCCATCTGCACCTGCATCTGCTCGCCGGCGCGCCGCTGGGACGCTTCGGCACGCCGTGAGCCGCGGCTGGCGCGAACGTGCAGGCATAAAAAAACGCCGCTGGGACCAGCGGCGTTTTTCGTTGCGGCAGAAACGCAGGGTTTACCACCAGCCCCAGCGCGGGCCCCACGGACCCCACGGGCCGCCCCAGGGGCCGTACGGGTAGGCGGGCACCACTTCGACCTGGCGCACCACCGGCCACAGGTAGACCACGTCCGCGTCCATCTTCGGCAGGCGGTAGTCGTAGTCGCCGATGCGGGTGTTGTCGTAGCCGGACACGTGGCCGATAAACGTCACTTCGCGGCCGGGCTCGAACACTGCCGGATCGTAGAAGCCGGCGCGGCAGGCGATGAAGCGGCCATCGCTGGCGTCGGCGGCATCGCTGTCCGGGCGGCCGCTGGCATTGAGCGGACGCGACAGCATCTGGAAGCAGGTCTGGCCCTGGCCGGGCGTGGTCTTGATGATCTTGCCGCCCCAGCGCACCGGCGCGCCGGCCTGCTGGCCGGCGACCGAGTCGCGCGGGCTGACGGGCGCGAACTGGCCCTGCAGCGGCTTGGGAGCGGTGGCGCAGGCGCCGAGCGCCAACGCAGCGATCACGGGGAACAGCAGGCGAATCTTCATCGGGATGCTCCAGTGGGCGGACGGTGCCTGCGCAGGTCGCGCAACAATGAAGCGCTGTCCGAATCAGCGCCAGCGTAGCGCGCATCGGCGAAACGCCGGCTGAGCGGAATCAGGCTCGCATCGCCGGTTTCCCGCTCTACGCGCGCTGCCCAGGTCAGTGCCGGTTCGTGCGGGTCGCGGCCCAGCCCGCGCCGGGCGTAGCGCCGGCCCAGCGCCCGCCAGGCCCGCAGCAGCGGATCGCGTTCGCGCTCGCCGCGCGCCAGCCACCAGGCCATCGCACCCAGCAGCACCGCGGCGAATCCGGCGAACAGCGCCACCAGTTGCCCGGGTTCCAACCGGGCGATGCCGAACTGGCTGAGCAGGCGCTGCTGGCGGCTGGCATCGAAGGACAGCACCAGGTCGTTCCAGCCGCGCCGCGCCCAGTCGGCGAGGTCGCGCCAGCGCCAGTCGCCGGCGCCGCCCTGCGCGCCGGCGCCGCCATCGAGCCGGTCCTCCAGGGTGTCGTAGATGCGTTCCGGCGCCACCGCCGCGGTCGGGTCCACCCGCACCCAGCCGCGTCGCGGCAGCCACACCTCGGCCCAGGCGTGCGCATCCATCCGCCGCACCACCCAGTAGTCGCCGAACGGATTGCGGGTGCCGCCGGCATAGCCGGTGACCACACGCGCGGGAATGCCGGCGCCGCGCATCAGCACCACGAACGCCGAACTGAAGTGCTGGCAGAACCCGGCTTTCTGCTGGAACAGGAACTCGTCCACGCCGTCGCGGCCGGGTGGCGGCGTCTCAAGGGTGTAGGCGAAGTCGCGGCGGATCCATTGCAGGGCGCGGGCGACGATCGCCGCATCGTCGGCACCGGCCTGCTGCCGCCACTGCCGGGCCAGCGCCAGGGTGCGCGGGTTGTAGCTGGGTGGCAGCGCCAGCGCGCGCTGCCGTTGCGCCGGCGCGAGATCGGGCTCGACCCGCTGCGGCAGCGCCGACCGCAGCCGCCAGCGGGTCAGCGCGCTGAGCGGACGCTCGGTCTGCAGCACGGCGTCGGCCGTCAGCCGGGTGCCGGCTGGTGCCTGCCGTGGCAGGTCCAGGGCGACCAATTGCCGGCGGTCGGTCGGTTCCACCTCGAGCTGGTAGTCCCAGCCGCCGGGTGCGAGCTGGATCGGCGGTGCCGGCGCGAAGGCGTTGTCGCGCGGCGCACGCCAGGTCTGGCCATCGAAATCCCACAGCACCGGCCCGCGCCAGTAGCGCTGCGCCGGCGCCGGCACCGGGCCGAAGAACTGCACGCGCAACGCGGGAGTGTCGTCGGCCAACAGGTCCAGCCACTGCCCCGGGCTCATCGTGTCCGACAGGCCAGGTCGGCCCAGCGCACGTTCCGGCACGCCCCACAGCGGCGAGCCCAGGCGCGGGAACAGCCAGAACGCGGCCAGCGCCAGCGGCAGGCCCAGCGCCAGCAGGCGGCCGACGCCGCGCAGTTGCCCGCGCAGCGGCCGCCGCGCGCTGTGGCCTTCCTGGTCGGCCAGGCGCTGCATGCACAGCAGCGCCGCGATCACCGCGGCCAGTCCCAGCGCCATCGTCACCGGCCCCTGATCCAGCAGGAAGGCGGCGAACGGGGCGAACAGGGCGAAGCCGAGCAGGCTGCGCGCATCGCGCAGGCTCTTCAGTTCCGAGGGTTTGATCGCCAGCATCGCCGCCAGCAGCGCGCAGCCGGTGTCGCGGCCGAAGCGCAGGCCGACCTGCCAGTACAGCGCCGCGAGCATGACGGCGACCAGGACCAGGCGCAGCAGCGCCGGCAGCGGCCGCCACGCCGAACTGGCGCCGATCAGCAGCGCCGACAGCGCGATCAGCCCGGCCAGGGTGCCGGGCAATTGCAGCAGCAGCGGCAGCAAGGCCAGCAGCGCCGCACCCAGCGCCCAGGCGCGGCTGGCGGCATGCAGCGTCGGCGAGCGCGGCTCAGCCATGCGGCAGCAGCGCCAGCGCGCGCAGGCACAGATGCCGATGCTGCGGGCCGCGGCCCGGGCCCAGTGCCGGCTGCCCCGGCAACAGCAAACGGTAGCGGCGGCCGTCGCGTTCGGCTTCCTCGACCCAGCGCGCCAGCCGCGCGATGCGGCGTTCGTGCGGCAACGTCGGCAGCGTGCGCCAGTCCAGCACCACGTCCACCCCGATCGGGCGTTCGTACTCGCGCACCAGCAGGGTGTCGCGGCGTGCCGAGTGCTTCCAGGCGATCGCCCGCGGTGCGTCGCCGGCCCGATACGGGCGCAGCTGGTGCAGCTCCTCGCCGAGCGCGTGCAGGCGGGTCTGGGTCGGGGTGCCGGCGCCTGCAGGCAGCGGCGGGCCGTCGGCTTCCGGTTGCGGATAGACCAGCAGCGGGGTGTCCGGCCAGAACCAGGCCCAGGCGCGCAGCAGGCCCAGCGGCTGGGTGGTGGAGACCTGGATGCGTTGCAGGTCGAGCCAGCCGCGGCGCTCGGTGGGCACCTCCAGGTCGGCCTCGTTGCGATCGTCGCGGTGCAGGTCGAGGTAGGTGTGCGCTGCGCCGTGGCGCACGCGCAGGCCGCGCCGTCGGCGGCCGTCGGCGGTGGCCAATGCCAGCCGCAGGCGCAGCGGTTGCCCGGCCGCGACCGGCTCGGCCGACAGTGCCTCAAGGCACAGTCCGGACAACTGCAGATGGGCGACGATGGCGCTGGCCATCGCGGCCGCGCCGAGCAGCATCGCCAGCAGCAGCGCGGGATTGTTGTTGTAGTTCAGCGCGCCGAGCAGCATCGCCGCCAGCAGCAGCGCCAGGAAGCCGCCGAATGGCGTGGGCAGGATGTAGATGCGGCGCCGGTCCAGACGCACCGGCAGCGCTTCCGGCGCGCGCGGCGCGGCCAACTGCGCCAGTCGCTGCCGCCAGTCGCGCCGCCCGCCCGGCATCGGTGTCAGTCCACCGCGACGCTGTGCAGGATCGCCTTGGCCAGGGCCTGGCCGGAGGCCGATTCCTGTTCGGCTACCAGGCGATGCTCGGCCACGGCCACGAACAGCGCCTGCACGTCCTCGGGCAGCACATGGCCGCGGCCGAGCAGCAGCGCATGCGCCTTGGCCGCGCGCAGCAGGGCGATGCCGGCGCGCGGCGACAGGCCGACGCGCACGCCGGGATGCTGGCGGCTGCGCGCCAGCAGCGCCTGCACGTAGCCGACCAGCGCCTCGCTGGCATGGATCTGCTCCACGCCCTGGCGCAGGGTCGCCATGTCGGCCTCGCCGAGCAGCGGCTGCGCCTGCGCGATCAGGTCGCGGCGGTCGCTGCCGCTGAGCAGCGCGCGTTCGGCCTCGGCGTTGGGATAGCCCAGCGCCAGCCGCAGCAGGAAGCGGTCCAGTTGCGAGTCGGGCAGGGGGAAGGTGCCGGACAGGTCCACCGGGTTCTGCGTGGCGATCACGAAGAACGGCGAGGGCAGCGGATGGGTGGTCCCGTCGAGGGTGACCTGCTGCTCGGCCATCGCTTCCAGCAGCGCGCTCTGCGTGCGTGGCGGCGCGCGGTTGATCTCGTCGGCGAGCAGCACGTGGGTGAACACCGGGCCGGGGTGGAACTGGAACTGGCGCGACTGCGCGTCGTACACCGACACGCCGAGCACATCGGCCGGCAACAGGTCGGAGGTGAACTGCACGCGCTGGAAGCCCAGTCCCAGGCTCGCGGCCAGCGCATGCGCCAGCGTGGTCTTGCCCAGGCCGGGCAGGTCCTCGATCAGCAGATGTCCGCCGGACAGCAGGGCGACAAACGCCATGCGCACCTGTTGCGGCTTGCCCAGGACCAGCGCGTTGACCTGCTGCTGGGCGCGCGTGAGCGCCGCGCGCAACGTATCGGTTAGCATTTCCGGCAAGCGGGGCGGACTAGGCATCGCATTCTCGCAACGGTTTCAGGGAGTTTACGGGCAATGCAAGGGGAACAACGTGCACGCAGCGTCTTCATCGTGCTGTGGACGCTCGTCACTGCCGCCAAACTGCTGGTCGCCGCGCGCCTGCCGTTGTTCGTGGACGAGGCATTCTATTGGCAGGAAGGCCAGCACCTGGCGCTGGCCTATTCGGACCTGCCCGGGCTGACCGCGTGGCTGGCGCGGCTGGGCGTGGCGCTCGGCGGCGACCACCTGCTGGCGCTGCGCGCGCCGTTCCTGCTGCTGGGCGCGGCCGTGCCCTGGCTGATCGCACGCATCGCCACGCGCTGGTTCGGCGCGGTGGCGGGCTGGCGGGCCGGCAGTCTGGCCTTGCTGATGCCGCTGTCCGGCACCCTGGGCATCCTGGCGCTGCCGGACGTGCCGATGGCGCTGGCGACGATTCTGTGCATCGACGCCACAGCGCGGCTGCTGCGCCAGACCGAGGCGCTGAGCGCGGTGGAGCTGGCGCTGGGCCTGGTCATCGGCGCGCTGAGCCATTACCGCTTCGTCGGCGTGATCGGCGTCGGCGCGATCGCGCTGCTGCTGATCCCGCAGGGCCGGCGCATGCTGCGCGATCCGCAGGTCTGGGTCGCGCTGGCGCTGGGCATGGTCGCCTGGCTGCCGCTGCTGGCCTGGAACGCGGACAACGGCGAGGCCGGTCTCAAGTTCCAGTTGGTCGACCGCCATCCCTGGAGTTTCCAGCCCGCCGGCATCGCCTTCCTGCTGATCCAGTTGCTGCTGGTCACGCCGCTGCTGGCGGTGGCGATGACCAAGGTGGCGCTGATGGCCACGCGCGGCGGTAGCAGCGGCACGCGCGTGCAGTGGCGGTATTTCGGCCTGCTCGGCGGGGTGTCCACGCTGGGCATCTTCCTGCTCGGGTTCTTCACCGACGCCGAGCGGGTCAGCTTCCACTGGCCGCTGCCGGGCTATCTGGCGCTGCTGATCGCCACGCCGGTGATCCTCAACGGCTGGAGCAAGCCGCTGCGCCGCGCGACCTGGCTGCTGGCCGGGCTGGGCCTGGTCGGTGCGTTCGGCTACTACCTGGCGGTGTCGGTGCCGGCGGTGCGCGAGCACACTGCCGGCGACAAGTACTACCCGCGCAACTTCGCCGGCTGGCGGCCGCTGGCCGGCGCGGTGCGTCGCGAACTGGCGAGCATGCCGCCCGGCACCAAGGTGCTGGCGGACAACTTCAAGGTCGGCGCCGAACTCGGCTTCGAACTGCGCGATCCGAACATCCAGGTGCTGCCGCATCCGTTGAACGACAAGCACGGGCGCAGCGCGCAACTGCAGCAGTGGGGCCTGCTCAACGACGGCCACCGCGACGGTCCGCGGCTGCTGGTGCTCTCGCCCAGCGACATGAAGTACCGGCTGCTGCTGCAGCGCTACCACGCGGTGTGCGACTTGGTCGGCCCGCTGCCGCCGCCGCGGGTGGTGTCCAGCGACCACGGCAGCCAGCGCTTCCTGCTGTTCGCGCTGCCGGCGCAGCGCGCGAGCGGGCCTTGCACCACGCCGGCGATGGCCTGGTTCAATACCCCGGACGTGGACGCCAGCGTCGGCCGCCGCTTCGACGTGTCCGGCTGGGCGTTCAAGGACGGGGTGGGGATCGACCGGATCGAGGTGCTGCTCGACGGCAAGGTCGCGGCGCAGGCGCACTACGGCGACGTCTACGACGTGACCAGGTTCTGGAAGATCTCCACCGATCCCAACCATCCGAACATCGGCTTCCGCGCCACCGTCGATGCCAGTGGCCTGGCACCGGGCACGCACTGGCTGGGCCTGCGCCTGCACGGCCGCGACGGCAGCGTCGAGGACTGGTGGGAACAACCGATCGTGCTGCGCCCGCACTGAGCTAGGATGGCGCGCCTTTCCGCCGCCGCGCAGGACCGCACGCCGCCCATGTCCAGTTTCCCCTCCGATCGCCCCGCGGCCGCGCCGCGGATCGCGGTGCTGGTGCCGTGCCACAACGAAGCGGCCACCATCGGCCAGGTGGTGGCCGATTTCGCCACGCAGTTGCCTGGTGCGCAGGTCCACGTGTTCGACAACAACTCCAACGACGCCACCATTGCCCGGGCGCGTGCGGCTGGCGCGGTGGTGCGCGAGGTCGCGCTGCAGGGCAAGGGCAACGTGGTGCGGCGGTTGTTCGCCGACATCGAGGCCGACGTCTACGTGCTGGTCGACGGCGATGCGACCTACGATGCAGCGATGGCGCCGGCTCTGGTCGAGCGCCTGCTGCGCGACGGGCTGGACATGGTGGTGGGCGCGCGCCGCAGCGACGCGGCGGCGGCCTATCGCGCCGGCCATCGCACCGGCAACGTGCTGCTGACCCGTTGCGTGGGCTTTCTGTTCGGCCGCAGCTTCGACGACATGCTGTCCGGCTACCGGGTGTTCTCGCGGCGCTACGTGAAGTCGTTCCCCGCGCATGCCGCCGGCTTCGAGACCGAGACCGAACTGGCGGTGCATGCGCTGCAACTGCGCATGCCGGTGGCGGAAGTGGACACCGCCTACGGCGCGCGTCCGGAAGGATCGCAGAGCAAGCTGCGCACCTGGCACGACGGCACCCGCATCCTGTTGACCATCCTGCGCCTGTTCAAGGCCGAGCGGCCCTTGCTGTTCTTCTCGCTGGGCTTCGGCGCCTGCGTGTTGCTGGCGCTGGCGCTGGCGGTGCCCTTGCTGCAGACCTATCTGCAGACCGGCCTGGTGCCGCGCTTCCCCACCGCGATCCTGTGCTCGGCGCTGGTGTTGCTCGGCGTGCTGCTGCTGGCCTGTGGGCTGATCCTGGACACGGTCACGCGCGGCCGCATCGAGGCCAAGCGCCTGGCCTACCTGGCGATCCCGGCCTGGCCGGCGGCGGACGCGCAGGCTGCGCCGCGGGGAGACGGCGCATGAGCGCGGGCATGTCTTCGGCGGCGCTGCCGCGCCCGACGCGCTGCCAGCGCCTGCTGGCCGCGCTGGATCGCCGCTTCACCTTCCACAGCCGCGGCAACGTAATCGCCGCCGGCGTGGCGGTCGCGCTGCTGGGCGGGCTGCTGTCGCTGTGGCTGGGCCAGGATGCCAACTGGGACCTGCGCAACTACCATCTGTACAACGGCTACGCCGCGCTGCACGGCCGCCTCGGCATCGACCTGGCGCCGGCGCAGATGCAGAGCTACTTCAATCCGCTGCTGGACGTGTTGCATTACGCGCTGTTCGTCGGCTTGCCTGCCCCGCTGGCCGGGTTCGCGATGGGCGTGCTGCACGCGTTGGCGTTCCTGCTGCTGGCCGGCATCGTCTGGCAGGTGCTGGACCCGCGGCTGGACCGCGCGCGGCTGGTGCCATGGCTGGCGCTGGCCGGGCTGTGCAGCGCCGCGTTCCTGTCCGAGTTCGCCGGCACCATGGGCGACAACACCAGCGCGCTGCCGGTGCTGGGCGCACTGCTCGCCGCACTGCACGCGCAACGCCGCCAGCAGGCCGCGGGGCAGGGCGTGGCGCTGGGCTGGTGGGCGCTGGCCGGCGCCCTGCTCGGGCTGGCGATGGCCTGCAAGCTGACCAATGCGCTGTTCGCGCTGGCCCTGGGCGTGACCGCGCTGGTCGCCGGTGGGCGCCCGCGGCAGCGGATCGGCGGCGCCGCGGTGCTGACCGCGGTGACGCTGCTCAGTTTCGCACTGCTGGCCGGGCCGTGGCTGCTGCGGGTCTGGCAGACCTTCGGCAATCCGCTGTTTCCGCAGTTCAACAGCCACTTCCTGGCGCCGCTGGCGCAGCCGGTGGCGGTCAGCGACACGCGCTGGTTGCCGAAGACGCTGTGGGAGTGGCTGACCTGGCCGCTGCAGTTCTCGCTGGCGCCGAACCGGGTCAGCGAGGTGCGCCTGCGGCAACTGGTATGGCCGCTGCTGTATCTGCTGGGCCTGGTCGCGCTGCTGCGCTGGATGCTGCGGCGTCCGCGCGGCTCCGCGCCGGCGGAGGTGGTCGCGCCGGCCTGGCGTGCGGTGCTGGTGTTCGTGGTGGTGGCCTTCCTCGCCTGGCAGGCGGCCTTCAGCATCCAGCGCTACCTGGTGGTGCCGGAGCTGCTGGCGCCGCTGCTGCTGTGGGTGGGGCTGCGGCGGCTGTTGCCGGCGCGCATCGCCGCGCCGGCGGCGCGCTGGACCCTGATCGCCTGTGCGGCCTTTGCGCTGTACGGCTGGGGCGAGTGGGGGCACGAGCGCTGGGCGCGCGAGGCGTTCCGGGTGCAGGCGCCGCCGATGCCGCAACCCGAGCGCAGCCTGGTGCTGCTGGTCGGCGATGCGCCGGAGTCCTGGCGCATTCCGTTCCTGCCCGGGCAGGCGGCGTACGCGTCGGTCGCCTCCAATTTCCCGGAAACGCCGGCCTACGCCGGGCGGGTGCGCGAGATGCTGGCGGCGCGCGGGCAGGGCTACGCGATGTTGCCGGCGGAAGTGGATCGCAATGTCGAGCGCCTGCAGCGGCTCAATGCAGTGGCCGCGCGCCTGGGCCTGGATCGCGGCCCGGACTGCGCGCTGATGCGGCGGCTGGCGTATCGCCCGGTGCGCGCGGGCGTGAACGTCGATGCCGGCCGCTGCCGCTGGGTGCTGCTGCCGGAACGGGCCGTGGATGTCGCCGCCGCGGACCGCCAGACCCAGGCACTGGCGGCGCAGCAACTGGCGCGCTACGGCCTGGCGCTGCAGCCGGGGTCCTGTCAGCTCTACGCATCCTGGGTCGGGCAAGCGCGCTTCCCGTACCAGTGGTGCCGTCTGCAGTGAACTAGGGCAGGGTGTAGCCGGCCTCGCGCAGCAGTTCGGACAGCGCGATCAGCGGCAGGCCGATCAGCGCGGTCGGATCCTGGTTGCGGATCGCGCGGAACAGGCTGATCCCCAGGCCTTCGCACTTGAAGCTGCCGGCGCAGTCCAGCGGCTGTTCGGCGGCGACGTAGCGGGCGATGGCGTCGGGCTGCAGGTCGCGGAACTGGACCTCGGTGAGGTCGCAGGCCTGCAGCGTGCGCGTGCCGCGCTGCAGGCACACGGCGGTATGGAAACGCACGCTGCGCCCGGACATGGCCGCCAGCTGCGCGTGCGCCGCGGCCACCTCGCCGGGCTTGCCCAGCGGTCGGCCATCCAGTTCGGCCACCTGGTCCGAGCCGATCACCCAGGCCTCCGGCATGCTGGCCGCGACCGTCGCGGCCTTGGCTGCCGCCAGCCGCTGCGCCAGCGCCAGCGGCGCTTCGCCGGGCAGCGGGGTCTCGTCGACCTGCGGGCGCACGCACTCGAAAGGCAGGCGCAGCCGCTGCAGCAGTTCGCGGCGGTAGGCGGAGGTGGAAGCCAGGATCAGCGGCGGCATCGGCGGTGGGGCTAGGCGGCGGCGGGCCGGGGCCGGCAGTCTGCGGCGGCCGGCGCGGACCGGCAAGCCAACCCGGGACCGGGTTGGGGCGGTTTGACAGGGGCGCCTGTAGTCCTTAACATTCTGCGGCTTATGTCCGCGAACGTGCCCGAACTGTTGGATGCCTGGCGGATGGTCGCAGCGCGCAGGGTCTTCGAAGACCGCCTGCCGCTCTCGGCGATGACCCGTCTGCAAGGCAGCCTGGCCGACACCGAAGGCGAATGCCGCTACACGCTGGAATTCGGCCGCGACGCTGTAGTGCAAGTGTCCTATGTCGAACTGAAGATCGAAACCGAGCTGCCGCTGATCTGCCAGCGCAGCCTGCAGCGCTTCCTGCTGCCGGTGTCGAGCGTGCAGCGGCTGGGGCTGATCCGCAGCGAGGAAGAAGAAGCCGCGCTGCCGCCGGATCACGAGGCCTTGCTGGTGCCGGAAGACGGCATGCTGCGGCCGGCCGATCTGGTCGAGGACGAGCTGGTGCTGGCGGTACCGCTGGTGCCGGTGGCGCCCGGAAGCGAGGCGGTCGATCGCGACTGGCCGGCGACCGAGGAAGAAACGAGCAAGGTCAACCCGTTCGCGGCGTTGGCGGCGCTGAAGAAACAGTAGCGGTCGGTCCGCCTGCCGCTGCCTGAGGTTGTTGCCGGACGCGCGCGTCCTGCGCGACGTAATGACGACAGATGTAAACGAACCGAGTTTGGAGCAATCCCATGGCTGTGCAGAAATCCCGTGTCACCCCGTCCCGCCGCGGCCAGCGCCGTTCGCACGACGCCCTCAGCGCCAAGCAGCTGTCGACCGATCCGACCAGCGGCGAGATCCACCTGCGCCACCACGTCACCGCCGACGGTTACTACCGTGGCAAGAAGGTGATCGCCACCAAGACCGCGCAGGTCGAAGAAGATTGATCCGTGCCCGTCCACCGCGCTGCGGCGGACGGAGTCACCCATCTTCACAGGCCGCGCCGCACCGGGGCGGCCTGCGTAACAGGCAACAGGAACCAGCATGAGCAAGCGGATCTATTCCAGGATCGCGGGCACCGGCAGCTATTTGCCTGAAAAAGTGTTGACCAACGACGATCTGTCGCAGATGGTCGACACCAGCGACGAATGGATCCGCAGCCGTACCGGCATCCGCGAGCGGCACATCGCCGCCCCCGGCCAGACCGCCGGCGACCTGGGTTACGAGGCCGCGCTGAAGGCGATCGAAGCCGCCGGCATCGATGCCGCCGAACTCGACATGATCGTGGTCGGCACCACCACGCCGGATCTGATCTTCCCGTCCACCGCCTGCCTGATCCAGGCCCGCCTCGGCGTGGTCGGCTGCCCGGCCCTGGACGTCAACGCCGCCTGTTCGGGCTTCGTCTACGCGCTCAGCGTGGCCGACAAGTTCATCCGCAGCGGCGACGCCAAGACCGTGCTGGTGATCGGCACCGAAACCCTCAGCCGCATCGTCGACTGGACCGAGCGCACCACCTGCGTGCTGTTCGGCGACGGCGCCGGCGCGGTGGTCCTGCGCGCCGACGAAGACACCGGCATCCTCAGCACCCATCTGCATGCCGACGGCAGCAAGAAGGAACTGCTGTGGAATCCGGTCGGCATCGCCACCGGACTGGGCGACGGCACCGGCGACCCGGCCGCCGGCGGCATCCAGATGAAGGGCAGCGAGGTGTTCAAGTACGCGGTCAAGGCGCTGGACGCCGTGGTCGACGAGACCCTCGAGGCCAACGGCCTGGACAAGCACGACCTGGACTGGCTGATCCCGCACCAGGCCAACCTGCGCATCATCGAAGCCACCGCCAAGCGCCTGGAGCTGCCGATGGAGCAGGTGGTGGTGACGGTGGACATCCACGGCAACACCTCGTCCGCCTCGGTGCCGATGGCGCTGGACGTGGCGGTGCGTTCGGGCCGCGTGCAGCGCGGCCAGTTGCTGCTGCTGGAAGCCTTCGGCGGCGGCTTCACCTGGGGCTCGGCGCTGCTGCGCTACTGAGCCTGTTCCCGCGCCCGGCGCCGTTGGCGGCGTCGGTGCGCGGATGCCAATCCAATACCGGTGTTGGGCGTCGTCACCACGACGCGCTGCAATGCGCTGGCCGAATCCAATTCTCCTGACGCCAGCGCGCGCATCGCGGCGCGTGGTCTGCGCTGCCCGTACCGCGCGCTGCGTCTGCGATCGCCTTCCTTTCGCAAACATCACGCCGCGCGCGAAAAGCGCGATTCGCCCAGCGTGGTCGCCTGTGGGTGCGCGCTTTTTGCGTTGTCGCCTGGGCGTCCAGCCGCGCCCATCGGACATGCCCCTCGTTCCGCTTCTCCCCGGTTACGCGCTGCCAGCCCCCTTGCCCGCCCTCGTGATCGCAACGCCGTGCGCCCGCGTGCGTCCCGCGCTTCACGTGTGCTGTCGGCCTGACACCGGTCGTCGCCGAGCGAGGCGCGAACGGCGGCATGCGATGGGCGAGCCGCCATTTCACATACGCCCGGGTACAGACGCCCGGCCGGTTTCGCCCGTATCATCGCCGCTCGATTTTCGCAGGGCCAACCGCGTGACCGATTCCACACTCGCCTTCGTCTTCCCCGGCCAGGGTTCGCAATCGCTGGGCATGCTGGCCGAACTGGCCGAATTGCATCCGCAGCTGCGCGACAGCTTCGCCGAAGCCTCCGAGGGCGCCGGCGTGGACCTGTGGGCGCTGAGCCAGGGCGGCCCGGAAGAGATGCTCAACCGCACCGAGTACACCCAGCCGGCGCTGCTGGCCGCCAGCGTGGCGCTGTGGCGGCTGTGGCTGGCCGAGGGCGGGGCGCGTCCGGCGCAACTGGCCGGGCACAGCCTGGGCGAATACAGCGCGCTGGTCGCCGCCGGCGCCCTGTCGCTGCACGACGGCGCGCACCTGGTGCGGCTGCGCGGGCAACTGATGCAGGACGCCGCGCCGGCCGGCGTGGGCGCGATGGCCGCCGTGCTCGGCGCCGAGGACGCGTTGGTCGAAGAGGTCTGCGCGCAGGCCGCCGGCAGCCAGGTGGTGGTGCCGGCCAACTACAACTCGCCGGGCCAGGTGGTGATCGGCGGCGATGCCGCGGCGGTCGACCGCGCGCTGGCGCTGCTGGCCGAGCGCGGCGTGCGCAAGGCGGTGAAGCTGGCGGTCAGCGTGCCCTCGCACACCCCGCTGATGCGCGAGGCGGCCAACCGCCTGGCCGAAGCGATGCGTGGGCTGGCCTGGCAGGCGCCGCAGCTGCCGGTGGTGCAGAACGCCGACGCGCAGGTGCACGAGGGCGTCGAGGCAATCCGCCAGGCGCTGGTCGAGCAGTTGTATCTGCCGGTGCGCTGGACCGGTTGCGTGCAGGCGTTGGCCGCCGGCGGCGCCACCCGCCTGGCCGAGTGCGGCCCGGGCAAGGTGCTGACCGGGTTGGTCAAGCGCATCGACAAGTCGCTCGACGGCCGTGCCCTGGGCACGCCTGCCGAGTTCGCCGGCGCGCGCGAGGCCTGGGCCTCCTGATCGCCGGCCGCCGCGCGGTGCGTGTCGCGCCCGCGCCGGCCTCCTTCTCCTTCCCCGGCGCCATGCGCCGTCCGTCTCCAAGGAAACGCAGATGAGCAAGCCATTGCAGGGCGAGATCGCGCTGGTCACCGGCGCCAGCCGCGGGATCGGCGCGGCCATCGCCGACGAACTGGCCGCACAGGGCGCCACCGTCATCGGCACCGCCACCTCCGACGCCGGCGCGCAGGCGATCGGCGCGCGCCTGGCCGCCCACGGCGGCCACGGCCGCGCGCTGGACGTCACCGACGGCGCCGCGGTCGATGCGCTGATCGAGGCGATCGCCAAGGAATTCGGTCCGGTCTCGATCCTGGTCAACAACGCCGGCATCACCCGCGACAACCTGCTGATGCGGATGAAGGACGACGACTGGCAGGCGATCATCGACACCAACCTGACCAGCGTGTTCCGCACCTCCAAGGCGGTGCTGCGCGGCATGATGAAGGCGCGCAAGGGCCGCATCGTCAACATCGCTTCGGTGGTCGGCGTGACCGGCAATCCGGGCCAGGCCAACTACGCCGCGGCCAAGGCCGGCATCATCGCCTTCTCCAAGTCGATGGCCAAGGAAATCGGCTCGCGCGGCATCACCGTCAACGTGGTCGCGCCGGGCTTCATCGATACCGACATGACCAAGGCGCTGCCCGAAGCGCAACGCACCGCGCTGCTGGAGCAGATCGCGCTCGGCCAGCTCGGCCAGCCGTCCGACATCGCCAACGCGGTGGCGTTCCTGGCCGGGCCCGGCGCCGGCTACATCACCGGCGAAACCCTGCACGTGAACGGCGGGATGTACATGCCGTGAGCCTGCGGCGCAACGGACGCGCCTAAGTGGCTGATCGGCCGGCATTTGTGCAGCGCTGCAAGGGCCAGTCGGTTTCCACTACACTATCCAACGCGGCCATCGCAGCCCGATGGCGTTTTGTGAGTCCCTCACAGGAGCACCGCACATCCGTGTGCGGGGATCCTAAAACTCGAACCACCACTACTCCATCTGGAGCGATATCCCAATGAGCACCATCGAAGAACGCGTCAAGAAAATCGTCGTCGAACAGCTCGGCGTCAAGGAAGAAGAAGTCACCAACAACGCATCGTTCGTCGATGACCTGGGTGCCGACTCGCTGGACACCGTCGAGCTGGTGATGGCCCTGGAAGAAGAGTTCGAGTGCGAGATCCCGGACGAAGAAGCCGAGAAGATCACCTCGGTGCAGCAGGCCATCGACTACGTCAAGGCGCACGTCAAGAGCTGAGGCTGCGTTCGCGATCGCCATCGGCGCCTGCGTGGGCCCGATGCGCGTGACAATCCCATGGGGCCGCGCATGCGGCCCTGTGTTTTTACAGCGTCAAGGCCGCGCGTATCGCGGTGAGGAGATTTCGCAATGAGCCGTCGTGTCGTCGTAACCGGCATGGGCCTGGTGTCGCCGTTGGGCAATGACCTGGCCAGCAGTTGGGAAGGGATCGTCAACGGACGCTCCGGCATCGGCCCGATCACCCAGATCGATGCGTCTCAGTTCACCACCAAGATCGCCGGCGAGATCAAGGATTTCGATCCGACCAAGTTCATCTCGTCCAAGGACGCGCGCAAGATGGACTCGTTCATCCATTACGGCGTCGGCGCCTCGTTCATGGCGCTGGACGATTCCGGCCTGGAGATCACCGAGGCCAATGCCGAGCGCATCGGCGCGATCCTCGGCTCCGGCATCGGTGGCCTGCTCGGCATCGAGGAACAGACCGTCAAATTCCACGAGGGCGGCGCGCGCAAGATCTCGCCGTTCTACGTGCCCAGCACCATCATCAACATGCTGCCGGGCCAGGTGAGCCTGATCAAAGGGCTGAAGGGGCCGACCTTCTCCGCGGTCTCGGCCTGCGCCACCTCCAACCATTCCATCGGTACCGCGATGCGCATGATCCAGCACGGCGACGCCGACGTGATGCTGGCCGGCGGCGCCGAGCGCGGCTCCTCGCCGACCTCGGTGGGCGGCTTCTGCTCGATGAAGGCGATGTCCACCCGCAACGACGATCCCGCCGCCGCCTCGCGCCCGTGGGACAAGGAGCGCGACGGCTTCGTGCTCGGCGACGGCGCCGGCGTGCTGGTGCTGGAAGAGTACGAACACGCCAAGGCGCGCGGCGCGCGCATCTACGCCGAGCTGGTCGGTTTCGGCGCCAGTTCCGACGCCTTCCACATGACCGCCCCGAGCGAGGACGGCGAAGGTGCCGCGCGCAGCATGGTGGCGGCGATGAAGGACGCCAAGCTCAACCCGGACCAGATCGACTACCTCAACGCGCACGGCACCTCCACGCCGCTGGGCGACCTGGCCGAGACCCTGGCGATGAAGCGTGCGCTGGGCGACCACGCCTACAAGACCATGGTCAGCTCCACCAAGTCGATGACCGGCCACCTGCTCGGCGCCGCCGGCGGTGCCGAAGCGATCTTCTCGGTGATGGCGATCCATGCCGGCATCATCCCGCCGACCATCAACCTGCACGAACCGGGCGAAGGCTGCGACCTGGACTACGTGCCGAACGTGGCGCGCGAGAAGCAGATCGACGTGGCGATGTCGAATGGGTTCGGCTTCGGTGGGACCAACGGGACGTTGGTGTTCAAGCGGGTCTGAGGGGGCGTAGCCCCCTCGGGATTCGGGAGTGGGATTCGGGATTGGGTAAAGCCGGCGCCTGATTGATGCCGCGCTTTTTCTCCCTGACACGGGTGCGCGGCATGTCCGCGCTGCCATCCCCGGCGCCGCATCGCCCGACGGCGCCTTCGCCGCCTCACGTTTTCATTCTTCCAGCGGATCTTCGATGCTGCGTACCGTTCCCTTGCCGGCCGAGGTCGATCTGCTGGCGCTGCATCGCCTGGCGCCGCAGCGGTATCCGGTGTTGCTGGAATCGGCGGCGTCGGGCACGGCGCAGGGGCGCTGGGATCTGTTGCTGGTCGCCGACGGGCAAGGCCTGCGGCTGGATCGCGACGGGGGCACTCGCGCGTTGGACGGTACGGCGGTCGCCGGCGATTTCCTCGATGCGCTGGACGCGCACTGGCAGGCCGAGCGCTGCGAACGCGACGAACCGCGCTGGCCGTTTCGTGGCGGCTGGGCGCTGCTGCTGGACTACGAACTCGCTGCGCAGGTGGAGCCGGTGCTGCAGTTGCCGCAGTCCGCCGCGGCCTCGCCTGCCGCGCTGGCCTTGCGCTGTCCCGCGGCGCTGCTGCGCGATCACGTCACCGGCGACTGCGTGGCGCTGGCCGAACCCGCGCATGCGGCATTGCTGGAGGCAGTGCTCGACGATCTGCAGACGCTGCCTACAGCCACACCGGCACCGGCCTGGCAGGCGCCGCTGGCGATCGAGGAAGACCCGCCGCAGCGCTTCGTCGACGGCGTGCGCCGCATCCTCGACTACCTGCGCGCAGGCGATGTGTTCCAGGTCAATCTGTCGCGACGCTGGTCGGCGCGCTTCGCCGCGCCGCTGGCGCCGGCCGCGCTGTACGCGCAGCTGCGCCGCGCCAATCCCGCACCGTTCGCTGGCCTGTTCGTCGGCCACGGCCGCGCCGTGGTCAGTTCCTCGCCGGAACGGCTGGTGTCGGTGCGCGGCGACGTGGTCGAGACCCGGCCGATCGCCGGCACCCGCGCACGCGCGCCGGGCGACGACGAGGCCGCGCGCATCCGCGAACTGGTCGGGCACCCCAAGGAGCGCGCCGAGCACGTGATGCTGATCGACCTGGAGCGCAACGACCTGGGGCGGATCTGCGCGCCGGGCAGCGTCGAGGTCGACGAGCTGATGACCGTGGAGAGCTACGCCCACGTGCACCACATCGTCAGCAACGTGCGCGGCCGGCTGCGTGCGGGCACCACCCCGGGCGAGACGATCCGCGCCACCTTCCCGGGCGGCACCATCACCGGCTGCCCCAAGGTGCGCTGCATGCAGATCATCGCCGAGCTGGAGCAGACCCCGCGCGGCGCCTACACCGGCGCGTTCGGTTGGCTCAACCGCGACGGCGACATGGATCTGAACATCCTCATCCGCACCGCCGAGGTGGACGGCGCGCAGGTGCAGTTCCGCACCGGCGCCGGCATCGTGTTCGATTCGGACCCGGAGCGCGAACTCGACGAGACCCGGGCCAAGGCGCGCGGCCTGCTGCGCGCGCTGGAGCCGTGAGCGGGGCCGCGCGATACCGGGCCATGCCGGCCGCGCGGTATCCTGCACGCCATTGAATTCGCTCCGAGGTGGTCGTGGCTTGGGCTAAACGCGGGTGTCTGACCCTGCTGGGGACATTGCTGGTGCTGGCGCTGCTGGTGGCCGCGGCCGGCGCCTGGTGGTGGCACAGCTATCGCGCCTTTGCCGAGCAGCCGCTGCAGGCGAGCCAGCCCAGCGTGGAGGTGGCGCGCGGCGCCTCGCTCAACGGCGTGCTGCGCAAGCTGCGCGCCGCCGGCGTGACCCAGGGCAGCGACCTGCAATGGCAGGTGCTGGCGCGCGAACTGGGCGTGGCCGGCAAGCTCAAGTTCGGCGAATACGCGTTGCAGCCGGCACTGAGCCCGCGCGAACTGCTGCTGCGCATGCGCAAGGGCCAGGTGATCCAGTACCGCTTCACCATCGTCGAAGGCTGGAACGTGCGCCAGTTGCGCAGCGCCTTGAACGCGGCCACGCCGCTGGTGCACACCACCGCCGACCTCAGCGACAGCGAACTGATGGCCAAGCTCGGCCAACCCGGCCAGCACCCGGAAGGCCGCTTCCTGCCCGAGACCTACCTCTACCAGCGCGGCGACACCGACCTGCAACTGCTGCGCCGCGCGCATGCGGCGATGGACAAGGCCCTGGCCGAGGCCTGGGACGCGCGCGCCAAGGACCTGCCGCTGCAGTCGCCGGAGCAGGCGCTGATCCTGGCCTCGATCGTGGAGAAGGAAACCGGCCTGGCCGCCGAGCGCCCGCAGATCGCCGGCGTGTTCGTGCGCCGCCTGCAACTGGGCATGAAACTGCAGACCGACCCGAGCGTGATCTATGGCATCGGCAGCGCCTACGACGGCAACATCCGCAAGCGCGACCTGGAGACCGATACGCCGTACAACACCTACACCCGCACCGGTTTGACCCCGACCCCGATCGCCATGCCCGGTCGCGAAGCGCTGCGTGCCGCCACCAACCCGGCTCCGGGCGACAGCCTGTACTTCGTGGCCATCGGCGACGGCAGCGGCGCGCATGCGTTCTCCGCCAACTACGCCGAGCACAACGCGGCGGTGGCGCGCTACCTGCAGCGTTTGCGCCAGGCGCGCAGCGACGCGGCGGTGTCGCCATGAGCGAGGCCGTGCTGCGACACCATCGCTTCGTCAGCCTGGAGGGCGGCGAGGGCGCCGGCAAGACCACCGCGATCAACGCGATCCGCGACGCATTGCAGGCGCAGGGCCGCGAAGTGGTGCTGACCCGCGAACCGGGTGGCACGCCGTTAGCCGAACGCATCCGCGCGCTGCTGCTGGACAAGACGCCCGGCGAGGTCGCCGAGCCGCTGGCCGCCGAGACCGAACTGCTGCTGGTGTTCGCCGCGCGCGCGCAGCACGTGCGCGAGGTGATCCGGCCGGCGCTGCAGCGCGGCGCCTACGTGGTCAGCGACCGCTTCACCGATTCCAGCTACGCCTACCAGGGCGAAGGCCGTGGCCTGGACCGCGCCTGGATCGCCGACCTGGAACGGCGCGCGGTCGGCCTGCAGCCGGGCCTGACCCTGCTGCTGGACCTGGACGTGCAGATCGGCCGCGCCCGCACCAGCGGCCGCGATCTGTGGCCGGACCGGATCGAGAGCGAGCAGGACGATTTCTTCCAGCGCGTGCGTGCCGGCTTCCGCCAGCGCGCCGCGCAGGACCCGCAGCGCTTCCGCGTCATCGACGCCAGTCAGCCACCACAGGCGGTCGCCCAGGCAGTCGCTGCTGCGCTGGCGGCGTGGATACAGCAGCAACAGGAGCCGACGCCATGAGCGATCTGCCGTTCGCGCCCTGGCAGCAGCGCGCCTACGACCAGACCGTGGCCGCGCTCGACGCCGGCCGCCTCGGCCACGGCCTGCTGATCTGCGGGCCGGAAGGCCTGGGCAAGCGCGCGGTGGCGCTGAAGCTGGCCGCGCACGTGCTCGGCCAGGGCGAGCCGGCCGCGGCACTGCGCAGCGCGCAGCTGATCGCTGCCGGCACCCATCCGGACCTGCAGCTGATCTCGTTCATCCCCAACCGCACCGGCGACAAGCTGCGCACCGAGATCGTCATCGAGCAGGTGCGCGAGATCTCGCAGAAGCTGGCGCTGACCCCGCAGTACGGCGTGGCCCAGGTGGTGGTGGTGGACCCGGCCGACGCGATCAACCGCGCCGCCTGCAACGCCTTGCTGAAGACATTGGAAGAGCCGCAGCCCGGCCGCTACCTGTGGCTGATCAGCGCGCAGCCGGCGCGGCTGCCGGCGACCATCCGCAGCCGCTGCCAGCGCCTGGAGTTCAAGCTGCCGCCGGCCGACGAAGCGATCGCCTGGCTGCTGGCGCAGGATTTCCCCGAGAAGACCGCACGCGAAGCGCTGGACGCCGCGCGCGGCCATCCCGGCCTGGCCGCGCACTGGCTGCGCGAGGACGGATTGAAGCTGCGCCGGCAGGTGGCCGCCGACCTGGAACAGGTCGCTGCCGGCAAGCTCGGCGCGCTGGACGCCGCGCAGCGCTGGAGCGGCGACGCACTCGCCGAGCAGCGCCTGGGCCATGCCGCAGACCTGGCGCTTGCCCAGGCGTCGCAGGCCGGCTTGACCGACCCGGCGCGATTGCACAAGCTGGCCGCGTGGTTCGACGCCGCCAATCGCACCCGCGATCTGCTGCGGACCACCGTGCGCGCCGACCTGGCGATCGCGGAACTGTTGCTGGCCTGGCGCGATGGCGATCGCCCGGCCCGGAGAGGGGCACAACGATGAGCGCGATGAGCGGACGCCAGGGCATTCTGTCGCTGGCGGTGAAGGACAAGGCGGCGCTGTACAACGCCTACATGCCGTTCGTGAAGAACGGCGGCATCTTCGTGCCCACCCCCAAGCGCTACTTCCTCGGCGACGAGGTGTTCCTGCTGCTGACCCTGCCCGATTCCAGCGAGCGCCTGCCGGTGGCCGGCAAGGTGATCTGGGTGACCCCGGTCGGCGCCCAGGGCAACCGCGCGGCCGGCATCGGCGTGCAACTGCCGGACAACAGCGAAGGCGAGACCATCCGCACCAAGATCGAGACCCAACTGGCCGGCATCCTCAACGCCGACAAGCCCACCCAGACCATGTAGCGGCCGCGCGGCGACGCCGCGCAACGGACCTCGCAAGGACCCATTGACGCCGCGCGCCACAGCCCTATAATGTGCGGCTCGCGACACGGGCGGTTAGCTCAGCGGTAGAGCATTGCCTTCACACGGCAAGGGTCGCAGGTTCGAACCCTGCACCGCCCACCACGAATTTGAGCGTCAACGAAAAAGCCGGCCTAGTGCCGGCTTTTTTCGTAGTTGCGGGATGCAGTGCTATCAGTGATTGCATGCCTCACGCAGGTACTGAAGTTACACGTAGTGATATCGCACTTGTGCAATCAGCAGGACGCCATGCTCGACCTTATAAACGATCCGGTGTTCGTCGTTGATGCGTCGCGACCAGTAGCCTGCAAGTGCATGGCGTAGCGGTTCGGGTTTGCCGATGCCCTGGAAGGGATCGCGTTGAATGGCCTTGATCAGGTCGTTGATGCGCTTGAGCATCTTTTTGTCGGCCTGCTGCCAGTAGAGATACTCCTCCCAGGCGTTGTCCGAGAACTGCAGCGTCACTCGCTAAGTTCCCGCGCCTTGCCGCGACCGGATTCGAGTTGGGCGATGGATTCCAGCAGGCGCTGCGCGTTCTTTGGACTGCGCAGCAGATAGACGGTTTCCTCCATCGCCTTGTAGTCCTCCAGCGACAGCATGACCACGGCTTGCTCGCGACTGCGCGTGATGATCACCGGCTCGTGATTGTTGACCACGCGGTCCATGGTGTCCGCAAGGGCGGCACGTGCGGCGCTGTAGGTGATGGTATCCATTGGATAACTCCGAGTTGTACAATAAATTGTACGATCATACATGGGTCTGTCAACTCGCACCTGGCGGCCGGATTCATGGAGATTTTGAGTGGAGGTCAGAGCGATGACGCGCTTGATATGATCGGCTCACGACCCGCTCACAGCATCGCTCGATACTTGGGCCATGCCAGAAGGTCCCTCGATCGTCATCCTCAAGGAAGAAACCGCCGCGTTCGCCGGGCGCAAGGTGCTGCGGGTGTCCGGCAACAGCAAGCTGGACCTGGAGCGGATGCGCAGTCGCAAGATCCTGTCGCTGCGCAGTTGGGGCAAGCACTTTCTGATCGAGTTCGATGCGTTCAGTGTGCGCATCCATTTTCTGCTGTTCGGCAGCTACCGGATCAATGCGCGCAAGGACGCGTCGGCGCGTCTGAGCCTGGGCTTCGCCAAGGGCGAGGAGCTGAACTTCTACGCGTGTTCGATCAAGTTCATCGATGGGCCGCTGGATGCGGTCTACGACTGGACCGCGGACGTGATGAATCCCGACTGGGATGCGGCGCAGGCGCGGCGCAAGTTGCGGCTGCGGCCGCATACGCTCGCCGCCGATGCCTTGCTGGATCAGGACGTGTTCGCCGGGGTCGGCAACATCATCAAGAACGAGGTGCTGCATCGGATTCGCGTGCATCCGGAGAGCGAAATCGGGGCGTTGCCGCCGCGCAAGCTGAGTGAGTTAGTGGCGCAGGCGCGCGAGTACAGCTTCGATTTCTATCGCTGGAAGAAAGCCTACGAACTGAAGAAGCACTACCAGGTGCACACCAAGACGGTGTGTCCGCGCGACGGTCATTTGCTCACGTATCGCAAGCAACTCGGCAAGGCGCAGCGGCGCGCGTTCTTTTGCGAGCATTGTCAGCGGCGGTATGCGCTGGATGATGGGCTCCAGACCGACATGTTCAAGTAATCCTGCTATCGCCAGCGAAGAGCGGATCGTGTTGGCAGCTAAAGAGGCATGTACCTTGGCTGCAGTGTCCGCGTTGGATGAGGTGGCGGAGACCGCGTCGTCGGTGCCGGCGGCCGGCGCGCATGCGTCAGGAAGGGCATGGGGCGTCGCCGTCCGCCACGCGCGCTGCTCGTGCTTCGTCAGGAGCGCAGCGCCACGGTCTCGTCTTCGCACCGCCGAATGCCCAGTTCGGCGAGCAGGCCGGCCCAACCGAGATCCGTCACGACGAATGCGCGCGAGCCGTCGACGCGGCGCAGCCAGTGTCGGGTGGAGAGTTGGTCGAGCAGGGCGGCGCCCAGGGCGCCGGCGAGGTGGTGGCGGCGTTCGGTCCAGTCCAGGCAGCGCCGAGCCAGAGCCCGTCGGCCTTGGGCAAGCTGTGGCAGATCCACGCCCATGCGCGCAAACCATGCCGCGCCTTCGGGGGAGACGGCGTAGCGGATGGTGTCGTCGTGGGCGATCAGCCAGGCGCGCTGTTCCAGTGCGTCGGTGATCGCCACGCCGAGACGCCCGGCGAGGTGGTCGTAGCAGCAGCGTGCCAGGCGCAGCGATTGGGCGTCGCGATGCGGGCGGCGGCAGCGCGATGTCTGTGGTGGCGCGAGAGTGGCCAGGGTCTCGAGCACGGTGGCGACGTGCGCGTTGGCCAGGCGGTAGTAGCGATGGCGGCCCTGGACCTCGACCGCGAGCAGGCCACCGTCCAGCAGCTTTGCCAGGTGCGCGCTCGCGGTCTGCGGGGTGACGCCGCCGGCGAAGGCCAGTTCGCCAGCCGGCAGTGCGCGCCCATCGACCAACGCCATCAGCATGGCGGCGCGGGCCGGGTCGGCGATCAGGAACGCGGTCGCGGCCAGCTTGGGGTGTTCCAGATGCATCGCCGCGCTCCCGATGGACGTGGCCATGATAGGACCGGCCGCGCCGCGACGTTTCGATGCGCACCGAAACGATGCCGGCGGCGGATTCCTAGACTGCGCGCATTCCTACCGGAGCCTGCCGATGCAGACGAACGAAACGCCGCCGAACCCCGCCGAGCACGATGCGCACCTGGTGTTCGAACGCTGGCATCGGCATGTGGTCGCGCGCGATCTGCCGGCGTTGATGGCGCTGTATGCGCCGGACGCACAGTTGGAATCGCCGTTGGCTTATGTGGCGTCGGCGACGCGTCAGGACGGGCGGCTGCAGGGCCGCGAGGCCATCGCGGCGTTCTTCGCCGCGTCCTTCGCCCAGCCGGAGAACGGCCTGGGGCGCTGGTATCGCAGCGGCCACTGTCATGTCGCGGGGCGGCAATTGGTCTGGGAGTATCCGCGCGAAACGCCGCAGGGCGACCAAGTCGATCTGGTGGAAGTGATGGACCTGGATGCCGCTGGATTGATCGCCTGCCATCGCGTGTACTGGGGCTGGAAAGGCGTGCAGACGTTGCTGGCTGCGCTGGGCAAGCAGTCCTGAACTTGCGGATGTCACAGTAGCGAGCGCGGCTGCACGTGCGCAGGCGTCGCGTCCATCCGCGGGCCGCTCCGTCGCCTCAATGAAAATCCCGGCTGCGGATGTCCAGGCCGAGCAGCATGGGCGTCAGGTCCTCGAGGTGGCCGGCGATCAGGTGGCGCACGCCATCGGCGGTTTCCATGCGGCCGCGCACCAGCAGCAGCCGCGATTCGAGCAGGGCCTGGCGCTGGCGCTCGGCCAGGCGCCGCCACACCACCACGTTGACCAGGCCGTGCTCGTCTTCGAGGGTGACGAAGGTGACGCCGCTGGCGGTCTGCGGGCGCTGGCGCATGGTCACCAGGCCGGCGATGGCGACGGCGCTGGCATGCGGCAACGCGCGCAGTTCGCCGGAATGGCGGTAGCGGCGCGCACGCAGCTGCGCGCGCAGCAGGGTCAGCGGGTGCTTGCCCAGGGTGGTGCCGAGCGTCGCGTAGTCGGCGCGGATGTCTTCGCCCTGGCTGGGCAGCGGCAGCGCGACCTGTTGCTCGGGCGTGGCCGCCAGCGCTTCGAACAGCGGCCGTTGCGCTTCGACGCCGGCCACGGCCCAGCGGGCACGATGACGATGGCCGGCCAGTGCTTTCAGCGCGCCGGCGTCGGCGAGCGCGGCGCGGGCCTTGTCGTCGAGCACGGCGCGGTGGCACAGGTCGGCGAGGTCGTGGAACGGCGCCTGCACGCGCGCCTGCTGCAGGCGCAGGGCGGCGTCCTCGGCCAGGCCGCGGACCAGGCGCAGGCCCAGGCGGATCGCCGGCTGCACCTGTGGATCGGGGCTGTACGCTTCCAGACTGCAATCCCAGTCGCTGTAGCGCACGTCCACCGGCCGCACCTGCAGGCCGTGGCGGCGCGCGTCCTGCAGCAACTGGTCGGGGCTGTAGAAGCCCATCGGCCAACTGTTGATCAAAGCGCAGGTGAACGCCGCCGGCTCGTGGCACTTGAGCCAGCAACTGGCGTAGGTGAGCAGGGCGAAACTGGCGGCGTGGCTCTCGGGAAAACCGTAACTGCCGAAGCCCTTGATCTGCTCGAAGATGCGTCCGGCGAATTCGGCGGTGTAGTTCCTCTCCAGCATGCCCTTCAGCAACTTGTCGCGATGGGGTTCCAGGCCGCCGTGGCGTTTCCAGGCCGCCATCGAGCGACGCAATTGGTCGGCCTGGCCCGGCGTGTAGCCGGCGGCGACCACCGCGAGTTGCATCACCTGTTCCTGGAACAGCGGTACGCCAAGCGTGCGTTTGAAGACCTCGCGCAACTCGTCTGGCAGATCGTCGGTGGCTTCCTCGCCGCTGCGCCGGCGCAGGTACGGGTGCACCATGCCGCCCTGGATCGGGCCGGGGCGCACGATCGCCACCTGGATGACCAGGTCGTAGAACTCTTTCGGCTGCAGCCGCGGCAGCATCGCCATCTGTGCGCGCGATTCGATCTGGAACACGCCGATGGTGTCGGCACGCCGGATCATCGCGTAGGTCTGCGGGTCTTCGGCGGGAATGGTGGCGAGCGTGTAGTCGCGGCCGCGGTGCGCGCGCAGCAGGTCCAGGGTGCGCCGCAGTGCGCTGAGCATGCCCAACGCGAGCACATCGACCTTCATCAGCCCGACCAGTTCCAGGTCGTCCTTGTCCCACTGGATCACCGTGCGCTCGGCCATGGTCGCGTTCTCCACCGGCACCAGGGTGTGCAGCGCATGCTCGGAGATGACGAAGCCGCCAGGGTGCTGCGACAGGTGCCGCGGGAAGCCGATCAGTTGGCTGGCGAGCACCAGCAGCCGCCGCATCACCGGCGTGTCCGGATCGAAGCCGCGTTCGCGCAGCAGCTCCTGCGCCGACTCCACCGGATCGCGCTGACCCAGCGCGGAGGACAGCGCGTCGACGGTATCGCTGGGCAGGCCCAGTGCGCGCGCCACGTCGCGCACCGCGCTGCGCGTGTGGTAGCTGATCGCCACTGCCGCCAGCGCGGCGCGCTCGCGGCCATAGTGGCGGAAGATGTACTGGATCACTTCCTCGCGGCGGTCGTGCTCGAAATCGATGTCGATGTCCGGCCGCTCCTTGCGCTCTTCGGAAATGAAGCGCTCGAACAGCATGCCGATGCGGTCCGGATCGATCGCGGTGATGCCCAGTGCGTAGCACACCGCCGAGTTCGCCGCCGAGCCGCGACCCTGGCACAGGATGTCCTTGGAGCGTGCGAAGCGCACCAGGTCGTAAACGGTGAGGAAGTAGGATTCGTACTTCAGCCGCTCGATCACGCCGAGTTCGTGTTCGATCAGGCGCCGCGCCTTGTCCGGCACGCCGCGCGGCCAGCGCTCGGCCGCGCCGCGTTCGGTGAGGATGCGCAGCCATTGCGTGGGCGTGTGCCCGGGCGGCACCAGTTCGTGCGGGTATTCGTACTGCAGTTGGCCGAGGTCGAACGTGCAGCGCTGGGCGATGCGTACGGTTTCGGCAAGCAGCGCCGGCGGATACAGCGTCGCCAGCGTGGCGCGTGGGCGCAGGTGGCGTTCGCCGTTGGGATACAGGTGGGCACCGGCTTCGTGCAGCGGCAGGCGCTGGCGGATCGCGGTCAAGGTGTCCTGCAGCGCGCGACGGCCGCGCGCGTGCATGTGCACGTCGCCGCTGGCCACGGCGGGCAGTTGCAGTGCATGTGCCAACTGCAGGCGCGCCTGCAGCAGCGCGGCATCGTCGGGGCCGCGCAGCAGTTCCACCGCCAGCCATAGCCGCTGCGGGAAACGTGCCTGCAGCCAGGCACCGTCCGCTGCATCGTCGCCGTCGCCGCGCGGCAGCCACAGGCACAGCAGGTCCGAACCGTCGTCCGCGCTGGCCAGATCCTCGCGCAGCGCGCGATAGGTACCTTTGTCGGCGCGGCGCCGCCCCAGGGTGATCAATCGGCACAGGCGCTGGTAGCCATGCAGGGTCTCGGCCAGCAGCACCAGCTTGGGGCCATGCTCGAACTGGATCTCGCTGCCGACGATGAGGTGCAGGCCCATGTCCCGGGCCGCCTGCCACGCACGCACGATGCCTGCCAGGCTGCATTCGTCGGTGATCGCCAGGGCGCGGTAGCCATGGTGCAGCGCGCGCTCGCACAGCTCCCAGGGATGCGAGGCGCCGCGCTGGAAGCTGAAGTTGGACAGGCAATGCAGTTCGGCGTAGTCAGGCAGGGTGGGGTCGGCTGGCGCGTGCGGCGCGCTGGTGGCGGGCGCGTTGGTTTGCGCAGGCTCCGGTGTCGGCAGCAGCCGCAGGCGCGGCGGCATGCGCGGGTGCGGCGGGGTGTGGCTCATGCGAACCAGCCGTGCAGCATCAGTGCGTCCGGCGCGTCGGCCGGGGCGAAGGCCCAGGCGCGCTGGCCCTGGCGGGTGCGCACGACGTAGTAGTCGCGGCGCACGTCGCCGTCGTCCCACCAGCCGCTCTCGATGCGTTCCGGCCCGGCCAGGCGTTCGGGCGCGCGTTCGCGCAGCGGCACCGGCCGCGGCAGCAGCCAGCCGGGGCGTGGCGGTGCGTTGGCGGCGGGTGTGGCCGTGTTGCGCGCCGGCGTGGACTCGGCGCGCCAGGCCAGTTCCGGGCGGTGGTCGGCGTGCGCGCGCAGGCCATGCACGGCGTCGTCGCCCAGGCGCGCGCGCAGGCGTTCGCGCAGTTGTTCCCACGGCAGCGCCTGTTGCGCGCGCTCGTCGAACAGTTCGCGCGCGGCCGGCACGAACGGCGGCAGTTCGTCGGCGCACAGGCGCAGCGCCTGCACCGGCGCCGGCACGCTGGCCTGCTGCAGGCGCCCGCGCGCCAGTTCGAACAGCATCGCCGCATCGCGCTCGGCGGCGAGCAAGCCCACCGGCACCACGCTGGGCTCCAGGTCCTCGTGTTCCAGCAGCAGGCGGAAGCGCTGCACGCCGCCGTCGCGCCCGGCCAGGAACGCGGCCAGGTCCTGGGTCAGCCGGCGCAGCGGGAACAGCAGCGCCTGGTTGGATTCGGTGGCATAGCCCAGTTCCACGCGCGCATCGAAGCGGTCCGGCGGCAGGTAGTACTGCAGCGGCAGCGGCGCCTGCCCGCGCAACGCATCCAGATGCTGCAACAGGGTGGGCGGATAGCGCCGCGCCAGCCCGGTGCGCGGCAGCGCGAACACCTGCTGCAGGCGGCGCAGGCCCATCCGCGCGAAGCCGTCGGCCAGCGCGGGTGGCAGCCCGGCGCGGGCGATCGGCAACTGCCCCAGCGCGCGCTGCAGTGCGGCGTTGTCGAGCAGGGCGATGCCGTCGTGCGCATTGACCAGCGCACGCGCGGCCAACGGATGCGATGCGACCACGATGCGGTGGCGGAAGCCCAGCGCGGTCAGCTCCTCGCGCAGCCGCGCCTCGAAGCGCGGCCATGGCCCGAACAGGCCGAGGCTGGCCTCGATCTCCAGCAGCAGTGCGCCGGGGTAGTCGGTGCTGACCAGCGAACTGAAGCGGTACGCCCACGCCGCGAGGAACTGCTGGCTGCGGCGGCTTTCCTCGGCATCGTGCAGGGCGGTGGCGAAGCGGTCGCACAGCGCCTGCGCGGTGACCAGCGATTGCCCGGGACGCAGGCCGCGGGCGCGCGCGGCGGCGTTGACCGCCTTCAGCGTGCGCCGCTGCGGCGGGCCGTCGAGCAGCGCCAGCGGTTCGTCCGGCGACGGCCATCGACGCAGGACGGTGTCCAGCGCCAGTTGCGGCAACAGGATGCAGGCCCAGCGCATGGCAGCGGTCTCACCCGGTCGCCAGGGCGGACAGCGCGATCGGCTGCGTCGGCGGCAGCCCGCCGCGGCACTTGAGCACGCGCAGTTGCGCCGGCACGGCATCGAGGGCGATGCGCAGCGCGGCCGGCGACGGATTGGCGGCGGCCTTCAGCGGCCGGTAGGCGAAGCCCAGGGTGCGTCCGGTCTCGGCGGCCACCTGCAGCCGGCGCAGGGTCTTGTCGCCGGCCAGCCCCGGCCAGCACAGCACCGCCGCGCAACTGCCGGCGCGCAGGCACTGCTCGGCGGCCCAGGCCGCATCCGCACCGGCGCGGACGATCTGCACCTGCGCCAGCGCCACCCCGGCCTGGGCCCAGGCGGCGGGGTAGGGCAGGTACGGCGGATCGACCAGCACGATGCGGCCGCCGCCCTGCGACAGCCGCGCCAGCGTCGGCCACAGCAGTTGCAGTTCGCCGATGCCGTCGGCGGCATGCAGCAGTTCGGTCAGCGCCATCTCCGGCCAGCCGCGCGCGGGCAGCACCGCGTCCAGCGCGGCGTGCCCGGTGGGCTGCGCGCTGGGCGGCAGCGCCGTCGGCTGGCCGCGCCAGACCCGGCGCTCGGCCAGCAGGCGGTCGAGGGCGACGACGGCGGCCATCAGCCGGGCCGGATCAGGCCGCAGTAATGCCCTTCGATGGCGAAATCCTGCCCGGGAGCGACCACGATCGGCGCATAGGCGGGATTGCGCGGCAGCAGCGCGATGCCGTCGCCATCGGCGCGGTAGCGCTTGATGGTGAGTTCGCCGTCCAGCCGCGCCACCACGATCTGGCCGTTGCGCGCGTCGGCGGCGCGGCGCACCCCGACCAGGTCGCCGTCGAGGATGCCGTCGTCGATCATCGAATCGCCCTGCACCCGCAGCAGGTAGTCCGGGCGCAGCGCGAACACCGCGCGGTCCAGGCGCAACTGCTGGTCCAGGCCGATGTCGGCGCCGATCGGCGCACCGGCGGCGACCCGGCCCAGCACCGGCAGTTGCAGCAGTTCGCTGCGGCTGCCGGCCTGCGCCGGGCGCAGGCTGCGTGCCTGCTGCGGCACCTGCTCCAGCAGCCCGGCCTCGACCAGCGCCTGCACGTGCTTGCGCGCGGCATTGCGCGAGGCGAAGCCGAAGCGTTCGGCGATCTCGGCCAGGCTCGGCGGCCGCCCGTCCTGCTCGGCGCAGGCGTGGACGTAGGCGAGGATGGCGGCGCGCTGCGGGGACAGGGTGGTCATGGTGTACATTTGTACACCGCGGGCGCGGCCTTGGCGAGATGGGGCGCTGAACGCGTTCGGACGCCACTCCCGCTCTGAGTCGTCGGCGCAGTCCCCGGTCAGCCCGGCGCGTCCAAGCGAGGCGTCGGAAGAGTGACGACTGCGCTGACGACTGCGCTCAGGTGCCGATGCCGGCCGAAGTCTTGGCCTTTGCCGTTGGCGGTTTGCCGACTGACCTGCCCGATTGCGCGGCGACCAGGTCGATCTGGATCCGGTAGCCCAGCGCGGTGGCGGCGCGGCTCAGCGTGTCCAGGGTGAGGCTGGTATCGGTGGCGTCCAGCACGCGGTCCAGTTGCGAGCGACTGGTGTTCATGCGCCGGGCCAGTGCGCTCTTGGTGAGCTTGGCGGACTTCATCGCTTCGGCGACCTGCCAGGCGATCACGCGCTTGGCGGCGAGCGCGGCGGTGTCTTCGAGGATGCCTTCCTCGTCCAGGAAACTGTCGAAGCTGGACCCGATATGGGGATTGCGGCTCATCGCATCACCTTGTCTCTGCGGCGTTTGGCGGTGGCGAGATCGGCGCTCGGGGTCTTGCCCGACTTCTTGACGATGCCGTGCAGCAGCACCATGTCCGATCCAACGGTGGTGAAAAAAATCCGCGCAATGCCCTCGGGAATCGCACTGCGCACTTCCCACAGGCGCTGGTCCAGCTTGCGCACCAAGGGCATGCCCAGCGGCCATCCCAACTGCACCGTCTTGATGTCGCCGCCGATGGCGCGCCTGGCATCGGCGGAGACGTCTTCCCTGAGCCAGACCCGCACCGGCTCGACGCCCGATGCGGCACGGTAGAAGCGCACGTCCAGTGTGGTCTCCATGGCGGCATGGTGTACCAATCTTGGTGCATGCGCAAGGTGCGTTCGCCGCCCTTTCAGCCGCGCCCAGCGCCATCTTCCGGCATCGCCCCGGTGTAGCGGGCGCGTGGCCGGATCAGCTTGCCCAGGGCCTGCTGCTCCAGGGCGTGGGCCAGCCAGCCGGCCTGGCGGGCGGCGGCGAACAGCACCAGGGCGTGCGCCGCCGGCAAGTCGTGGACGAAGCAGAGCGCGGCCAGCAGGCAGTCGATGTTCGGGCGCTGGCCGCTGCAGTCCTGGGCGGCGGCGATCACCGCGTCCACGTGCTGCATGCGCGTGCTGCCGGCGCTGCGTTCGCGCAGCAGGCGCAGCACTTCGGCCGCGCGCGGGTCGCCGTCGGGGTACAGGGCGTGGTGGAAGCCGGGCAGGTCGTCGCCGCGCTGCCAGCGTTCGGCGATCAGGGCGGCAGCGCTGGGCGCGTCCTGAGCGTCGCGCAGCAGGGCGTGGGCGCGGGCGGTGGCGCCGCCGTGGCGCGGGCCGGACAGCGCGGCCAGGCCGGCGCTGACGGTGGCGTGCAGCGGCGCGCCGGTGGAGGCGACCACGCGGGCGGCGAAGGCGGAGACGTTGAGCTCGTGGTCGGCGCACAGCAGCAGCGCGGCGCGCACCAGTTCGGCGAAGTCGGCGTCGCCGGGACGCCAGTGGTCGGCGATCAGGCCATGCAGCGGGCGCGCGTCCGGCGCGGTGCCGACCAGCAGCGCGGCGTTCTGCCGCAGCAGGGTGGCGGCGATCTCACGGCGCACGCCGGGGGCGGCGTTGAGCGACTGCCGAAGCTCCAGGGCCAGCAGCGGGATACAGGCCATGGCGCGTTCCAGCGGCGGCAGCGCGGCATGCCCGGCCAGCGGTGCCAGCACCGCCGGCCACGGCGCGACCGGGGCGCTGGCGAACGGGTCTTCGCCGTCGGGGCAGTCCCATAGCAGCCGCGCGACGTCCTCTAGGCTGGCGCCGGCACGCACCATGGCCACCGCCGAGCGTCCGCGGTAGTAGGGGCCGTCGGGGCGGATCAGCGAGATCCGCGTCTCCAGCACCGGCAGGCCGCGGTCCAGGCTCTGCGCGGCACCACGTGCGGCGCCGCGGCCGGCGCGCTTGCGCTGCGCCAGCCGCTCCACTTCGGCGCGCAGGTAGGCGCGGCTGCGGTGGTCGGCGCCGGCGCGCGAGCTGAGCAGGCCGCGGCTGACGTAGGCATACAGGGTGGCGCTGCTGATGCCGAGCAGGGCGCAGGCCTGTGCGGCGGAGATCAGGTTGCGGTCAGGGCTGTCGGACATGAAGGGACGATAGGTTGATTCATTGAATCAAGATTGATCCATGCCAGCGAGAGTGCCAGATTGGCGCCCATCGCGGAACGCCCGGCGGGGCGTTGCCGCCTCTTCGTCAGGAGTCGCCCATGTCCCTCGTTTCCCCCGGCGCCGGTTTCCGCGCCGCCCTGGCCGCCGAAGCGCCGTTGCAGGTGATCGGTGCGATCAACGCCAACCATGCGCTGCTGGCGCAGCGCGCCGGCTACAAGGCCATCTACCTGTCCGGCGGCGGCGTCGCCGCCGGCTCGCTGGGCCTGCCGGACCTGGGCATCAACACGCTTGAAGACGTGTTGATCGACGTGCGCCGCATCACCGACGTATGCCCGCTGCCGCTGTTGGTGGACATCGACACCGGCTTCGGGCCGAGCGCGTTCAACATCGAGCGCACCATCAAGGCGCTGATCAAGGCCGGCGCGGCGGCCTGCCACATCGAGGACCAGGTCGGCGCCAAGCGCTGCGGTCACCGCCCGGGCAAGGAGATCGTCAGCCAGGGCGAGATGGTGGACCGGGTCAAGGCCGCGGCCGACGCCAAGACCGATCCGGACTTCTTCCTGATCGCGCGCACCGACGCGATTCAGACCGAGGGCGTGGACGCGGCGATCGAACGCGCCATCGCCTGCGTGGAGGCCGGCGCCGACGGCATCTTCGCCGAGGCTGCGTACGACCTGGACACCTACCGCCGTTTCGTCGACGCGGTGAAGGTGCCGGTGTTGGCCAACATCACCGAGTTCGGCAAGACCCCGCTGTTCACCCGCGACGAACTGGCCTCGGCCGGCGTGGCGATCCAGTTGTTCCCGCTGTCGGCGTTCCGCGCCGCCAACAAGGCCGCCGAGGACGTATACACCGCGATCCGCCGCGACGGCCATCAGCAGGGAGTGCTGGAGCGCATGCAGACCCGCGAGGAACTGTACGAGCGCATCGGCTACCACGCCTTCGAGCAGCGCCTGGATGCGCTGTTCGCCGGCAAGGGCGCATGATCGGCGGCGATTTTCCTGCCCGGGCCTGCCCATGAATACCCACGCCAGCGCTGCCTCGTTCCTGCGCAGCCGCATCGACCGCCGCCAGACCGCGCGGCACCTGCTGCAGACCGAACTGGACAAGCTGTCCGAGACCGAGCGCGAGGTGGTGGAGCGCTTCATCGCCAAGCGCCACGTGGCACGCGACATCGTCACGCAGGCCGATCGCGACCGCTCGCTGGGCGAGCGTGTCGCCGACCGCGTCGCCGCGATCGGCGGCAGCTGGACGTTCATCATCGGCTTCTGCGTGGTGCTGCTGGGCTGGATCGTGCTCAACAGCCTGGTGCTGGCGCACGCCTTCGATCCGTATCCCTACATCCTGCTCAACCTGTGCCTGTCGTGCCTGGCCGCGATCCAGGCGCCGGTGATCATGATGAGCCAGAACCGCCAGGCGGCGGTGGATCGCCTGCATGCGCAGAACGACTACGAAGTGAACATCAAGGCCGAGCTGGAAATCCTGCAGGTGCACGAGAAGCTCAACCAGCTGCGCGAGCAGGACTGGGCGACGCTGGTGGAATTGCAGAACCGCCAGATCCTCATGCTGCAGCAACTGCTCGAGCGCGCCGGCGTCACGCCGCCACCGCAGGCCCCCTGATCCACCGCACTCATCCGACCGCAATACCGGGAGATTCGCCATGAACGACACCGCTCCGCAGACCGCCCCCGCCTTCAAGCCGAAGAAATCGGTGGCCCTGTCCGGCACCGCCGCCGGCAACACCGCGCTGTGCACGGTGGGCCGCAGCGGCAACGACCTGCACTACCGCGGCTACGACATCCTGGACCTGGCGCGCAGTAGCCAGTTCGAGGAGATCGCCTACCTGCTGGTGCACGGCAAGCTGCCCAGCAACAGCGAGCTGCGCGGCTACAAGGCCAAGCTGCGCTCGCTGCGCGGCATCCCCGCCGCGGTCAAGGCCGCGCTGGAGCAGTTGCCGCCGTCGGCACATCCGATGGACGTGATGCGCACCGGCGTGTCGGTGCTGGGCTGCGTGCAGCCGGAGAAGGACGACCACAACCATCCCGGCGCGCGCGACATCGCCGACAAGCTGATGGCCAGCCTCGGCTCGATGCTGCTGTACTGGTACCACTACAGCCACAACGGCCGGCGCATCGAGGTGGAGACCGACGACGACTCGATCGGCGGGCATTTCCTGCGCCTGCTGCACGGCTTCAAGCCGCACGAGGAATGGGTGCAGGCGATGCACACCAGCCTGATCCTGTACGCCGAGCACGAATTCAACGCCTCCACCTTCGCCTGCCGGGTCATCGCCGGTACCGGCAGCGACATGTACAGCGCCATCGCCGGCGGCATCGGCGCGCTGCGCGGGCCCAAGCACGGCGGCGCCAACGAGGTCGCCTTCGAGGTGCAGAAGCGCTACGACACCCCGGACGAGGCCGAGGCCGACATCCGCGCGCGGGTCGAGCGCAAGGAAGTGATCATCGGCTTCGGCCACCCGGTGTACACGGTGTCAGACCCGCGCAACCAGGTCATCAAGGACGTGGCGCGCGAGCTGTCCGAGGCGCAGGGCAGCCGCAAGATGTACGACATCGCCGAGCGGCTGGAGACGGTGATGTGGGACATCAAGAAGATGTTCCCGAACCTGGACTGGTTCAGCGCGGTCAGCTACCACATGATGGGCGTGCCGACGGCGATGTTCACCCCGCTGTTCGTGATCGCCCGCACCGCCGGCTGGAGCGCGCACATCATCGAGCAGCGCATCGACGGCAAGATCATCCGCCCCAGCGCGCACTACGTGGGACCGGAGGATCAGGCGTTCGTGCCGATCGATCAGCGCAGCTGATCCTCCCCTCTCCCATCGGGAGAGGGGTCGGGGGTGAGGGTACGGGCGCAGCCTCGTGGTGTTGGGTTGCATTGAGCTTCGCTCGTAACCTCATCCGCCCCTCATGAGGAATCGGGTTGCACCAGGCTTCGCCCGTACCCTCATCCGCCCTCATGAGCGATCTGATTGCATCAGGCTTCGCTCGTACCCTCATCCGCCCCTTCGGGGCACCTTCTCCCGATGGGAGAAGGGATCCGTCTTCGCTTTTTTCTACTGTAGCCAGCCATGAACAGCCACTACCGTAAATCCCTTCCGGGCACCGCGCTGGACTACTTCGACGCGCGTGCCGCGGTCGATGCGATCAGCCCGGGCGCCTATGCCGGCCTGCCCTATGTGTCGCGCGTGTTCGCCGAGAACCTGGTGCGCCGCTGCGATCCGGATCTGCTGCACGATGCCCTGCTGCAGTTGATCGAGCGCCGCCGCGACCTGGATTTCCCGTGGTTTCCGGCGCGGGTGGTGTGCCACGACATCCTCGGCCAGACCGCGCTGGTGGACCTGGCCGGGCTGCGCGATGCCATCGCCGAGCAGGGCGGCGATCCGGCCAAGGTCAACCCGGTGGTGCCGGTGCAGTTGATCGTCGATCACTCGCTGGCGGTGGAGTGCGGTGGCGACGATCCGCAGGCCTTCGCCAAGAACCGCGCGATCGAGGATCGCCGCAACGAGGACCGCTTCCACTTCATCGACTGGAGCAAGCGCGCGTTCCGCAACGTGGACGTGATCCCGCCGGGCAACGGCATCATGCACCAGATCAATCTGGAGAAGATGTCGCCGGTGATCTACGTGCACGACGGCGTCGCCTTCCCCGATACCTGCGTGGGCACCGACAGCCACACCCCGCACGTGGACGCGCTGGGCGTGATCGCGATCGGCGTCGGCGGGCTGGAAGCGGAGAGCGTGATGCTCGGCCGCGCCTCGTGGATGCGCCTGCCGGACATCGTCGGCGTGGAGCTGAGCGGCCGGCCGCAGCCCGGCATCACCGCCACTGACGTGGTGCTGGCGCTGACCGAGTTCCTGCGCCAGGAGCGCGTGGTCGGTGCGTACCTGGAATTCTTCGGCGAAGGCGCCGCCGCGCTGACCATCGGCGACCGCGCCACCATCTCCAACATGTGCCCGGAATACGGCGCCACCGCGGCGATGTTCTACATCGACCAGCAGACCCTGGACTACCTGCGCCTGACCGGGCGCGAGGAAGCCCAGGTGGCGCTGGTGGAGCAGTACGCACGCACCACCGGGCTGTGGGCCGATGCGCTGGCCACCGCGCAGTACGAGCGCGTGCTGCGCTTCGACCTGTCGCAGGTGGTGCGCAACATGGCCGGCCCCAGCAATCCGCACAAGCGCGTGGCGACCACCGAGCTGGCCGCGCGCGGCATCGCCGACGCCAGCAAGCTGGCCGCCGGCCAGACCGAGCAGGCGCAGGGGCGCATGCCCGACGGCGCGGTGATCATCGCCGCCATCACCAGTTGCACCAACACCTCCAACCCGCGCAACGTCATCGCCGCCGGCCTGCTGGCGCGCAATGCGCGCGCGCGCGGCCTGGCCCGCAAGCCGTGGGTGAAGACCTCGCTGGCGCCGGGTTCCAAGGCGGTGCAGCTGTATCTGGAAGAGGCCGGCCTGCTGCCGGACCTGGAGGCGTTGGGCTTCGGTATCGTCGCCTTCGCCTGCACCACCTGCAACGGCATGAGCGGCGCGCTGGATCCGCGCATCCAGCAGGAGATCGTGGAGCGCGACCTGTACGCCACCGCGGTGCTGTCGGGCAACCGCAACTTCGACGGGCGCATCCATCCCTACGCCAAGCAGGCGTTCCTGGCCTCGCCGCCGCTGGTGATCGCCTACGCCATCGCCGGCACGGTGCGCTTCGACATCGAGAAGGACGTGCTGGGCACCGACGCCGACGGCCGCGAAGTGCGGCTGAAGGACATCTGGCCCAGCGACGCCGAGATCGATGCGGCGGTGCGCGCCGCGGTGAAGCCGGAGCAGTTCCGCCGCGTCTATGCGCCGATGTTCAATGTGCGCGTGGAGCAGGGTGCGCCGGTGGCGCCGCTGTACGCCTGGCGCCCGCGCAGCACCTACATCCGCCGCCCGCCGTACTGGGAAGGCGCGCTGGCCGGCGAACGCACGTTGCGCGGCATGCGCGCGCTGGCGGTGCTCGGCGACAACATCACCACCGACCACCTGTCGCCGTCCAACGCGATCCTGGCCGACAGCGCCGCCGGCGAATACCTGGCGCACATGGGCGTGCCGGAGGAGGACTTCAATTCCTATGCCACCCATCGCGGCGACCACCTCACCGCGCAGCGCGCCACCTTCGCCAACCCGAAGCTGATCAACGAAATGGCGGTGGTCGATGGCAAGGTGCAGCAGGGCTCGCTGACCCGGCTGGAGCCGGACGGGCAGGTGCTGCGCATGTGGGAGGCGATCGAAACCTACATGGCGCGCAAGCAGCCGCTGATCGTGATCGCTGGCGCCGACTACGGCCAGGGCTCCTCGCGCGACTGGGCGGCCAAGGGCGTGCGCCTGGCCGGGGTCGAGGCGATCGTCGCCGAGGGCTTCGAGCGCATCCACCGCACCAACCTGATCGGCATGGGCGTGCTGCCGCTGCAGTTCCTGCCGGGCACCACGCGCACGACCCTGGGCATCGACGGCAGCGAGACCTTCGACGTGGTCGGCGCGCGCACCCCAGGCGCCACGCTGACCCTGCGCATCGTCCGCAAGGACGGCGCCGCGGTGGAGGTGCGGGTGCTGTGCCGGCTGGACAGCAACGAGGAAGTGTCCATCTACGAGGCTGGCGGCGTGCTGCAGCGCTTCGCCCAGGATTTCCTCGAGGACGCCCGCAGCGCCTGAGCCGGCTGTCGCTGTCATCGGGCGCGTGCCATGCTGGCCGCGCCCGCCACCGCCGAGGAGACCGCCATGACCACGTCCGCCACCACCACCGGGAGCGTCCACTTGCATCGCGTGCTGCGCGCGCCGGCCGAGCGCGTCTACCGCGCCTTCCTGGAACCGGCGGCGCTGGTCAAATGGCTGCCGCCGCATGGCTTCGTCGCCACCGTGCACGCGCTGGACGCGCGCGTGGGCGGCAGCTACCGGATGAGCTTCACCAACCTCGGCACCGGCACCAGCAGTGCCTTCGGCGGCACCTATCTGGAACTGGTGCCCGGGCAGTTGATCCGCCACACCGACCGCTTCGACAATCCGGACCTGCCCGGCGAGATGATCGTGACCGTGCGGCTGCGGCCGGTGGCCTGCGGCACCGCGCTGGAAATCGTGCAGGAGGGCATCCCGCCGCAGATCCCGGTGGAGTTCTGCCACCTCGGCTGGCAGGAGTCGCTGACCCTGCTGACGCAACTGGTCGAGCCCGAGATTCCCGATTCGCCCTGATCCGCCGTCTCTTCTTTTCGTACGCACCCGGAACCGCCATGGCCCACGCTCCGCAACTCCGCATCCCCGCCACCTACATGCGCGGCGGCACTTCCAAGGGCGTGTTCTTTCGCCTGCAGGATCTGCCCGCGGCGGCGCAGACGCCGGGCCCGGCGCGCGATGCGCTGCTGCAGCGGGTGATCGGCAGCCCCGATCCCTATGCCAAGCAGATCGATGGTATGGGCGGGGCGACCTCCAGCACCAGCAAGACCGTGATCGTGGCGCCGAGCACGCGCCCGGACCACGACGTGGACTATCTGTTCGGCCAGGTGGCGATCGAGCGCGCCTTCGTGGACTGGAGCGGCAACTGCGGCAATCTGTCCGCCGCGGTGGGGCCGTTCGCGATCGCCGCTGGGCTGGTGGATCCGGCGCGGATTCCGCGCGATGGCGTGGCCACGGTGCGGATCTGGCAGGCCAACATCGGCAAGACCATCGTCGCGCAGGTGCCGATGACCGACGGCGCGGTGCAGGAGACCGGCGATTTCGAACTGGACGGGGTGACCTTCCCGGCGGCGGAGATCGCGCTGGAATTCCTCGACCCGGCCGCCGACGAGGACGGCGCCGGCGGCGCCATGTTCCCCACCGGCAACCTGGTCGACACGCTGGAAGTACCCGGCGTCGGCAGCTTCCAGGCGACCCTGATCAACGCGGGTATCCCCACGATCTTTCTCGAGGCGCAGGCGCTGGGTTACCAGGGCACCGAACTGCAGGATGCGATCAACGGCGATGCGCAGGCGCTGCAACGCTTCGAGACCATCCGCGCGTACGGCGCGCTGCGCATGGGCCTGATCGCCACGCTGGAAGACGCGGCGACGCGCCAGCACACGCCCAAGGTCGCCTTCGTCGCGCCGCCGGCCGACTACATCGCCTCCAGCGGCAAGCCGGTGGCGGCCGCCGACATCGACCTGCTGGTGCGGGCGATGTCGATGGGCAAGCTGCACCACGCGATGATGGGCACCGCGGCGGTGGCGATCGGCACCGCCGCGGCGATCCCCGGCACCCTGGTCAACCGCGCCGCCGGCGGCGGCGAACGCACCGCGGTGCGCTTCGGTCACCCCTCGGGCACCTTGCGGGTCGGCGCCGAGGCGCGCCAGGTGGACGGCCAGTGGACCGTCACCAAGGCCTTGATGAGCCGCAGCGCGCGCGTGCTGATGGAAGGCTGGGTGCGGGTACCGGAGACGCCGGCCGGTTGAGCCGGCAGGCCGTGCGGAGGCGCCAGCGCCGCACGGCGCAATCAACGGTGGCGGGTCCGCTCAACTGCAGTCCGCGTTGAGCGACGGGTAGGCCGTGTTGAGCAGCCACTTGCCGTTCGTGGTCCTCGAATTGGCGTACCAGAAGCAGACCTTGACCGGCTTGAACTTGCGCCAGTTGGTGCAGATGCCGTCCCCGTCCGCGGAGGTGCAGGCCCATCCCGCGGTGATGCCGACGCTGGCCGCATCGACGATGTCCTTCGCGCCGCCACTAGTGCCGCAGTCGACGTGCTTGCCGGTCTTGGCCGCTGCCCAGTTGTTGAAGACGCCCTGGAACGTCGCCCAGTTGGCGAACGCCGATTTCCCGAGCTGACTCTGCGCGCCGCTGGGCGGCAGCGGCGTCGTGGCGTTCTGCATGTGCAGGCCGACATGCCCGCCAGTGCCGCCAGCGTCGCGATTGGCGGTGTCCGACGCGGTGCTGGCCACGATGTTGTCGACCGTGGTACAGGTCTTGGCCTGGGCGGAACAGGTGAGCAGCGTCGCGCAGAGCACGGCGACGAGGGACAGGGATCGGGGTGTGAACATCGGGGTCTCTCCAGGGCAGCGCGGATGCGCGCTCTTCAGACGTCGGCAGCGGTCGCTGTGTGAAGCGGCGCGCGGCATGCGATGCGATTCGTGCGGCCCGGGTGGGCTTGCGCCAGCGTATGGCCTTTTGCGCTGCTGGCCTTTCGGCCGCGGGCGCAGGACGTGCGGTTTGGCGTGGTCGCTTGGAAGAGCGGTGTGCCATGGATCGAGCGTCGTCGCGGCGTGTTGCTGCCACCGGTGCGCCAAAGCGGTCTGGAGTCTGAGGACTTCGCGCGTCGGGACTGAAGTCCCTCCCACAGGGCATGTCGCGGTCCCATGCTCTGCCACCGCCACCGCCACCGGCACCGGCACCGGCACCGGTGCCGGTGCCGGTGCCGGCGACCGCGCGCTGTGCATGTCCTTGTGGGAGGGACTTCAGTCCCGACGCGACGAAAAGCGGCTACCGCAATCCGAGAAGGGAGGCCGGCCCAGGCCGGCAGGCGAGCCGCCGCCAGCCCCCGCTTTTGCCAATCCCGACTCCCCAATCCCAAATCCCCACCCCAGCAGATGACGCCAGTCGCCACAGGATGTATATTTTGTGTTAATTATGCTGCGGCGCGGCAAGGACTCGGCGCGCTCCCGATTACGCCCACCCATCCCGGAGTTCCCATGTCTGCCAGTTGGTCGCTGCGCGCCAGTGCGCTTGCCGTTGCCGTCGTTTCCGCGCTTTCGTTCCCCGCCGCCGCCCAGCAGGCGGACAGCACCGACGGGGTCGCCCGTCTGGACACGATCAAGGTCACCGCCGAGCGCCGCGCCGAGGACTCCAAGGACGTGCCGGTGTCGGCCAGCGTGCTGCGCCCGGAATACCTGGACGCCATCGCCACCAGCGGCTCGGACGTGCGCGTGCTGGCCGGCAAGGCGCCCAGCCTCAACGTCGAGTCGTCCAACGGCCGCGTGTTCCCGCGCTTCTACATCCGCGGCTACGGCAACACCGACTTCAACACCTACGCCTCGCAGCCGGTATCGCTGATCTATGACGACGTGGTCGCCGAGAACGCGTTCCTGAAGGGCTTCCCGATCTTCGACCTGCAGAGCCTGGAAGTGCTGCGCGGTCCGCAGGGCACGCTGTTCGGCCGCAACACCCCCGCCGGCGTAGTCAAGTTCAACTCGGTCAAGCCGACCATCGGCGCCAACGACGGCTACGCCAGCCTGTCCTACGGCACCTACGGCACCATGACCATGGAAACCGGCCTGAGCGTGGCGATGGGCGACAAGTGGGCCGCGCGCCTGTCGGCGCTGGGCCAGCGCCGCGGCGATTGGGTCGACAACACCGTCGACAACCGCTCCTTCGAAGGCTACATGGATTCGGCGGTGCGCCTGCAGGTGCTGTTCCAGCCGGGCGAGGACTTCAGCGCGCTGTTCAACGCGCACGCGCGCCACCTCGACGGTACCGCGCGGCTGTTCCGCGCCAACATCTTCCAGCCGGGCACCAACCAGCTGGTCGCCGGCTTCGACCCGGACAAGGTGTCCATCGACGGCAAGAACACCCAGGAACTGCAGACCTACGGCGGTAGCGCCAACCTGACCTGGGACCTGGGCGACATCGTGCTGCACTCGATCACCGGCTACGAGGGCATCGGCAAGTACTACAGCCGCGGCGACATCGACGGCGGCTATGGCGCGGTGTTCGCGCCGCCGTCCGGCCCCGGGGTGATCCCGTTCCCGGTGGAGACCGCCGGCGGCATCAAGAACCTGGACCAGTATTCGCAGGAGCTGCGCGCCGAGTCGCAGTACGCCGGGCCGCTGAACTGGCAGGCCGGCCTGTACTACTTCAACGATTCGGTGGAAGGCGAGAACTACACCTACAACACCCTGGCCGGCGGCACCCTGGCCAGCTACCAGCTGACCCGCCAGCGCAACACCTCGTGGGCGGCGTTCGGCTCGCTGAACTACGCGGCCACCGAGCGTCTGAACCTGCGCGCCGGCATCCGCTACACCTACGACAAGAAGACCTTCGACGTGCTCGCGCTGGACCGCGTGACCCTGCAGCAGCCCTCCAGCGGCAGCACCGACAATTCCAAGGTCACCGGCGACCTCAGCGCCACCTACACCATCAACGACAACGTCAACGTCTACGGGCGCGCCGCCCGCGGTTTCCGCGGCGCCAGCTTCGGCGTGCCGTCGGCCACCGCGCCGCTGACCGTGGCCGCGCCGGAGACCGTAGACTCCTACGAGATCGGCATCAAGTCCGACCTGTTCGACAAGCGTGCGCGCCTGAGCTTCGACGTCTACGACTTCAAGGTGAAGAACCAGCAGCTGACCGCGGTCGGCGGCACCTCCAACGACGTGCGCCTGCTCAACGCCAAGGCCTCCAAGGCGCGCGGCGCCGAGTTCGACTTCGAAGCGCTGCTGACCCAGAACCTGCGCATGACCCTGGGCGGCGCCTACAACTGGACCCGCATCGAGGACCCGACCCTGTCGGTGGGCGTGTGCCGCACCTGCACCGTGACCGATCCGATCAACGCCTCCGGCCGCGCGCTGATCGACGGCAACGTGCTGCCGCAGGCGGCCAAGTGGATGGGCAACGCGACCCTGCGCTACGGCATCCCGGTCGGCGACGACGCCGAGTTCTTCTTCTTCACCGACTGGTCCTACCGCAGCGAGATCAACTTCTTCCTGTACGACTCGCGCGAGTTCGTCGGCCAGCCGCTGCTCGAGGGCGGTGCCAAGATCGGCTACAACTGGGGCGCCGGCGCGTACGAGGTCTCGGTGTTCTGCCGCAACTGCACCAACCAGATCCGCGCCACCGGTGCGATCGACTTCAACAACCTCACCGGCTTCATCAACGATCCGCGCATCGTCGGCGCGCAGTTCCGCGCCAACTTCTGATCGGCGGCCTCGCCGTTGCAACACCGACCGCCGGCTATCATGCCGGCGGTTCTTTTTTGGGAGACGCGCATGCGCGTGCTGAAGCAATGGGCGGCGTCAGCGCTGCTGATCGCGGCGACCTGGGCGGCCGATGCGGTGGCGGCGCCACCGCCAACGACGACCGCGCCGGTGCAGAAGGTGGTGGTGTCCACCGACGTCGGCGACGACATCGACGATGCGTTCGCGCTGGCGCTGCTGTTGCGCAGCCCGGAGCTGCAGGTGCTGGGCATCGCCTCGGCCTGGGGCGACACCGGCCTGCGCGCGCAACTGCTGCAGCGGCTGCTGCAGCAGGCCGGGCGCAACGACATCCCGCTGGCGATCGGCCAGCGCACCGACAGCACGATTCCCTTCAGCCAGGCGCGCTGGGCGGCGAAGGGTACGCTGCCGCGCAAGGCGCCGGATGCGGCGCAGTTCATCCTGGACCAGGCGCGGCGCCATCCCGGCGACGTCACCCTGCTGGTGCTCGGCCCGCTGACCGACGCGGCGCGCGCGCAGCAGCGCGACCCGGCCGGTTTCGCGCAGCTCAAGCAGGTGGTGTTGATGGGTGGTTCGGTGCGCGTCGGCTACGGCAAGTCGCGCTACCGCCCACCGAGTCCGCCGGCGGCCGAATACAACATCGCCGCCGACATCCCCGCTGCGCAGCGCGTATTCGGCGCCGGCGTGCCGATCGTGATGCTGCCGCTGGACGCCACCCAGGTGACCCTGGAGGAGCCGGAGCGGGTGGCGCTGTTCGCCCATGGCGAACCGCTGACCGACGCGCTGGCACAGCTCTACTACCAGTGGCGCGACACCGACCAGCCCTGGGCCAGCGCCACCCCGACCCTGTTCGACGTGGTGCCGGTGGCGCAGTTGCTCGACCCGGGCCTGTGCCCGACCGTGCCGCTGCGCATCGTGGTCGACGACAAGGGCTATACCCGCGAGACGCCGACGGCAGACGCGCCGGGGGCTGCGGCCAACGCGCAGGTGTGCCTGGCGCTGGACCGATCGCGGCTGATCGCGCTGTACATGCAGCGGGTGCTGCGCTGACGTGTCGTTGCGACGAGCGGAGTCGCTGGCCGATCTGTTGCTCTGCAGTCTGGACTGAAGTCCCTCCCACATAGGACGCGTGTCGTGGGTGCTGTCGGCATGGGCGATCGGATTGGCTCCCCTGTGGGAGGGACTTCAGTCCCGACGCGTGGAGCCATCGGTACACCCAGCGCCGTCGCGTCTCGACCGAAGTCCCTCCTACATGACCTCGAAGCGAGGGTGCGCGGATACTCATCCAGGGGGTAGGAGCGGCTTCAGCCGCGACCCGCGTTCCCGGTAAGGCCCGTCGCGGCTGAAGCCGCTCCTACAGGGGCTCCATGGCGATCGGTGGTGCCGTGGCGGGAGGGACGTCCGCACCGACGGCAGCCTGCCGCGAAAACGCCGACGGATGGTGCGCCTTCGCCCCTCCTGACCGTCGCGCCGGCGCTTTATACTCGCGCCACATTCACGGAGCGAACGCATGCACACGGATTCGAAGCGGCGCTGGGCGGGCCTGCGCGCGGGGTTGATGGGGACGTTCTTGCTGCTGGGCCTGGCGCTGGCGCTGGGCGGCTGCAAGCGCAACGAATCCGGGCAGTTGCCCGAGGCCAGCGGCGAGCCGGTGAAGGGGCAGAAGGAAGCGATGAAGGGCTTCGGCCTGGTGCGCGCCTATCCCGACCAAAAGGGCGACGGGCTGTCGCTGGCGCTGGAGTTCTCGCGGCCGCTGGTCGGCACCCAGGATTTCGACAAGCTGCTGCGCTTCGAGGAGAAGGTCGGCACCGACGAGAGCGCCTGGTCGCTGTCCGACGACGGCAAGACCTTGCGCTACCCCTACGTGGAGGCGGCCAAGGACTACACCGTGGTGATCTCGGCCGACCTGCTGGCCGCCGACGGCAGCCGCCTGGGCAAGCCGCTCAAGCAGAAGGTCTACACCGGCGAACTGACCCCGGCGGTCGGCTTCGCCTCGCAGGGCAGCGTGCTGCCGGCGCGCGAGAGCCGCGGCCTGCCGGTGGTCTCGCTCAACGTGCCGGAAGTGGACGTGGAGTTCATGCGGGTCAAGGACAGCGCGCTGCCGGCGTTCTTCGCCCAGTACCAGCGCGGCGGCCGACGCGGCACCTGGGAGCTGGACAGCGACTACGGCGACCACACCCCGATCTCGCAACTGGCCGACTCGGTCTATACCAACCGCTTCGTGCTCGGCGGCGACAAGAACGAGCGCGCGCTGACCTACCTGCCGATCCAGGAGATCAAGGAACTGCAGGCGCCCGGCCTGTACTTCGCGGTGCTGCGTCGCCCCGGCAAGTTCGACAACGAGTACGACACCGCCTTCTTCACCGTCAGCGACATTGGCCTGCACGCGCGCGCCTACAAGGACAAGCTGTTCGTGCACACCGCCTCGCTGCAGAGCGGCGAGCCGCTGAAGAAGGTGGAACTGCGCGTGCTCAACGCCGACGGCGAGCTGTTCCTCAAGGGCCAGACCGACGACAACGGCAATGCGCTGCTGAACTACACGCTCGACGCCGGCCAGGTGCTGGTGGCGCGCAGCGGCACCGACCTGTCGATGCTGCCGTTCAACCAGCCGGCGCTGGACCTGAGCGAGTTCGCCGTGGCCGGGCGCGAGAACGCCTGGTTCGACGTGTTCGCCTGGTCCGGCCGCGACCTGTACCGCCCCGGCGAGACCGTGCGGGTGTCGGCGCTGCTGCGCGACAACGACGGCAAGCCGGTGCCGACCACCGGCAAGGGCGCGCAGCCGGTGTTCCTGCGGCTCAAGCAGCCCGACGGCAAGATCTTCCGCGAGACCCGGCTGCAGCCGGGCGAGCAGGGCTATTTCAGCTTCGAGCAACTGATCCCCGCCGACGCCCCGACCGGGCGCTGGCAGGTGGAGTTCCGCACCGACCCGACCAGCAAGGAAGCGGTGCAGGGCATGACCCTGCGTATCGAGGAGTTCCTGCCCGAGCGCATGAAGCTGGACCTGGACAGCGCGCAGAAGACGCTCAAGCCGGGCGAGCCGTTCAAGCTGCAGGCCACTGCCGCCTACCTGTATGGCGCCCCGGCCGCGGGCAACCGCTTCACCGCCAAGCTGGCGGTGGCGGTCGAGCAGCATCCAGTGGAGGCGCTGCCGGGCTACTTCTTCGGCGACCCGACCCTGCAGTTGCCGCGCGAAGCCAAGGACGTGGTCGATACCGAGTTCGGCGCCGACGGCAAGCTCAGCGAGGACCTGGCGCTGCCCGACGAGGCCAAGCCGACCAGCACCATCGCCGCGTTGGTCTCGGCCAGCGTGTACGAGACCGGCGGCCGTACCGTCACCCGTACGCTCAAGCGCGTGCTGTGGCCGGCGCCGGCACTGGTCGGCGTGCGCCCGCTGTTCGACGACAAGGACGGCGCCGACGCCAACGCCAATGCGCGCTTCGAGCTGATGCGGGTGGATGCGCAGGGCAAGCCGCAGCCGGCCAAGGGTCTGAAGGTGACCCTGGTGCGCGAGTTGCGCGACTACCACTGGGCGTTCACCGACAACCGCTGGGACTACGACTTCACCCGTCGCTTCGAGAACAAGCAGACGCTCACCGTCGATGCCGGCGCCAGCGCCGCCAAGTTCGATTTCCCGGTGGAGTGGGGCGAGTATCGGGTGGACGTGTTCGACCCGGCCACCGGCCTGACCACGCGCTATCCGTTCCATGCCGGCTGGAGCTGGAACGACGACAACCGCGGCCTCGACGCGCGCCCGGACAAGGTCAAGCTGGCGCTGGACAAGACCGGCTACAAGGCCGGCGACACGCTCAAGGTCACCCTGACCCCGCCGCACGCCGGCCCCGGCCTGCTGATGGTCGAGAGCGACCGCATGCTGTACGTGCAGGACATCGACGTGAAGCCGGGCAGCACGTTTGAGATCCCGGTGACCAAGGACTGGGAGCGGCACGACGTCTACGTCACCGCGCTGGTGTTCCGCGGCGGCTCGGCGCCGAGCAAGATCACCCCGGCGCGCGCGGTCGGCGTAGCCCACGTGCCGATGGACCGCAAGGCCCGGCGCGTGGCGGTGGGCCTGGTCGCGCCCAAGCAGATGCGCCCGGAGCAGCCGCTGCCGGTGACGGTGAGCGTGCCGGAGTTGGCCGGCAAGCAGGCGCACGTGACCATCTCCGCGGTGGACGTGGGCATCCTCAACATCACCCGCTTCCCGGTGCCCGACGCCAACGCGCAGTTCTTCGCGCAGCGGCGCCTGGGCGTGGACGCCTACGACATCTACGGCCGGGTGATCGAGAGCTTCGAGGGCGGCACCGGCAAGCTGCGCTTCGGTGGCGACATGGCGCTGGCGGCATTGCCGCAGGCCAAGCGTCCGACCGCGCGGGTGCAGACGGTAGACCTGTTCTCCGGCCCGGTGCAGCTCGACGCCAAGGGCAACGCCCGCGTGCAACTGCCGGTGCCGGACTTCAACGGCACCCTGCGCGTGTCGGCGCTGGTCTATTCGGACGAGCGCTACGGCAACCGCGACGTGGAGACCCTGGTGCGCGCGCCGATCGTGGCCGAGGCCAGCATGCCGCGGGTGATGGCGCCGGGCGACCGCAGCACGGTGACCCTGGACGTGCAGAACTTCACCGGCCAGCCGGGCGAGTTCAAGGTGCGGGTGGATGGCGAAGGCCCGCTGGCGATCGCCGACAACGCACGCAGCGCCAAGCTGGGCAAGGACGGCAAGGCCACGCTGAGCTTCCCGCTGGTGGCGCAGGAGGGCTACACGGTGGCCAAGGTGCGGGTGCGGGTGGAAGGCAATGGCTATGCCGCCGACCGCCGCTACGACCTGCCGGTGCGCGCGGCGTGGCCGTCGGTGCTGCGCACGCAGACCCGCGTGCTCGACCCGTTGGCGCCGGTGACGCTGGGCGCCAGCGATGCCGAAGGCCTGATGGCCGGCTCGGTCAACGCGCGCATGCTGGTCAGCGCCTTGCCGCCGATCCCGTTCGCCAGCGCCCTGCAGGGCGCGCTGGAATACCCCTACGGCTGCGCCGAGCAGACCACCAGCAAGGGCTACGCGGCGCTGCTGCTCGACGATGCCACCGCGCGCCTGCTCGGGGTCAAGGGCCTGGACGCGGCCACGCGCCGCGCGCGCATGGAAGGCGCGTTCGGGCGGCTGGCCTCGATGCAGGTGTCCAGCGGCCACTTCTCGATGTGGGGCGACGACGGCTACGTCAATCCGGGGCTGACCCCGTACATCGCCGAGTTCCTGCTCGACGCCAAGGACGCCGGCTTCGCGGTGCCCGACAACGTGCTGCAGAAGGCGTTGAACCGGCTCAGCGAGGACCTGCTGTCCGGCGGCAACAACTTCTACGGCCAGGACCGCCGCGAGAACCTGAAGTTCGCCAACCAGGCCTGGTCCGGCTACGTGCTGGCGCGGGTCAACCGCGCGCCGCTGGGCACGCTGCGCGCGTTGTACGACAACGACCGCGGCAAGGCGCTGACCGGCCTGTCGCTGGTGCACCTGGGCGTGGCGCTGTCGCTGCAGGGCGACAAGAAGCGCGGCGAAGCGGCGATCGCCGCCGGTTTCGCCAAGGACAGCGCCGACCGGCCGCGCTACTTCGGCGACTACGGCAGCGTGGTCCGCGACGATGCGCTGATGATCGCGCTGCTGCACGAGCGCGGCCTGGCCAAGCCCGAGTACGACGCACGGGTGATGGCGCTGGGCCGCGAGCTGGACGCGCGCCGCCGCGGTGGCTGGCTGTGGCTGAGCACGCAGGAGCAGGTGGCGCTGGCGCGCATGGGCAAGGCCTTGCTCAACAGCCAGACCGCGCAGGTGTCCGGGCAGTTGAGCATCGGCGACAGCAGCGAGGCGATCGCCCCGGCCAAGGCGTTCGGCCGCCAGTTCGGCGAGGCAGAGCTGGCGCGCGGCGTGCACTTCGTGCCGCAGGGCAAGCCGCCGCTGTACGCCAGCCTGGAAATCGCCGGCGTGCCGCGCACCCCGCCGGTGGCCGACGACAGCACGCTGAAGGTGGAGCGCAGCTTCTACGGCACCGACGGCAAGCCGTGGACGCCGCAGCCGCTGAAGGAGGGCGAGGCGCTGATCGTGCGCGTCACCATCACCTCCGACACCGGCATGCCCGACGCGCTGCTGACCGACCTGCTGCCGGCCGGCCTGGAGATCGAGAACTTCAACCTGGGCGACGCCAAGCAGTGGGCCGACGTGGTGGTGGACGGCATCGAGATCAGCGACCGCTCCAACGCCGCCGACGTCAAGCACGAGGAGTTCCGCGACGACCGCTACGTGGCCGCGCTGAGCCTGTCGGCGGGCAGCAAGGCGCAGGTGTTCTACCTGGTACGCGCGGTAACCCCGGGCACCTACACGGTGCCGCCGTCGCTGGTCGAGGACATGTACCGCCCCGACCTGCGCGGGGTGGGCCGCAGCAACCCCGGCACGATCAACGTCGTGCAGCCCTGAGGAAAGCCCCCCTCTCCCCCCGGGAGAGGGGCCGGGGGTGAGGGTCAGACCGCGAGGGAAGCCGCCTGACTCCCCTCTCCCCCCGGGAGAGGGGCCGGGGGTGAGGGTACGACCGCCAGGGACGCCCACCAGCAACGCCGCACCAACCCCCTAAGGGCCGGCGATGAAGGGACGCCGGCCAGCACTGTCAGCCAGAAGGGACAGCTACCATGACCGCCGCACCCAGCGCGCCGCCGCCGGCGCACGCCTGGTCCGTCGCTGCGTCCCCCTCTCGTTCCTGGAGCCTGTCATGCCCCCCGCATCCTCCCCGCCTGCCGCACCCCACCTGGACACCGTGGTGTTCGATCTCGGCGGTGTCCTGATCGACTGGAATCCGCGCCATCTGTACCGCCGCCTGTTCGACGACGAGGCGGCGATGGAAACCTTCCTGCGCGAGGTCTGCAGCCCGCAGTGGAACGAGCGTCAGGACGCCGGGCGGCCATGGCACGACGCGGTGGCCGAACTGAGCGCGCTGCATCCGACGCATGCGCCGATGATCGCCGCCTACCACGCGCGCTGGCCGGAGATGCTGGGCGGGGCGCTGGACGCCACGGTGGCGGTGCTGGAGGAACTGCGCGGGCAGGGCGTGCGGCTGTACGCATTGACCAACTGGTCGCACGAGACCTTCCCGATCGCGCGCGAACGCTATCCGTTCCTACAGTGGTTCGAAGGCGTGCTGGTGTCGGGCGAGGAGCGCCTGGTCAAGCCGGACCCGGCGATCTTCGCGCTGCTGTGCGAACGGTATGCGATCGACCCGGCGCGTGCGGTGTTCATCGACGACGCGCCGCGCAATGTGCACGCCGCCGCGGCCACCGGCATGCATGCGCTGCAGTTCCGCGACGCCGTCACCTTGCGCCAGGACCTGGTCGCACTGGGCCTGCTGCCGCCGCGCGCGCCAGCGACCTGATCCGCGCCGTCGCCGCGCTCTGACGATCACGGTACCGGCGCCGTTGCGCCGGCAGCGATGCCATGGGCCGCTCCACGCCCTGCGAGCGGCCTGCCGTTCGCCGATACCGTGAAGACGTCTGGCCACCGCCGCGCGTGCGCTGTCGCCAGGCTTTCCGCTGACCGCCATCGCTCCGTCATATCCCTGGGATTAAATAACGAACTTTAAGTTACTTAATTCGGTCAACCAGGGGACATCGCCATGCAACCACTCACCCATCGGCGCCGCGCGCTGATCGTCTGCGCGCTCGCCGCCAGCTGCCAGGCCGCGCTGGCGCAGGACGCCGCATCCACCACGGCGACGGTCGCCGCCGACGCCGGCGCCGTCGCGGCCGCCACCGCACCGGCAGTCGGCGACACCACGCCAACCTCCACGCCCGATACCGCGCCGAACGCCGCCACCAGCGACGACGGCACCACCACGCTGTCCAGCGTGATGGTCACCGGCGTGCGCAAGGCCAATGCCGCCGCGATCGAGAGCAAGCGCGCGGCCACCAACATCACCGACGTGGTCAGCTCCACCGACGTGCGCGCGCTGCCCGACACCACCATTGTCGAGGCGCTGCGCCGCATCCCCGGCCTGTCGGTGCTGCCGGCCACCGACAACGAACATCCGCGCGACGAGGCCGCCACCCCGGTGCTGCGCGGTCTCGGCCCGTCCTACAACAACGTCACCATCGACGGCCTGACGGTGGCCTCGCCGGGCACGCCCAACGGCACGCTCGGCTCGATCACCCGCGGCGTGCGCCTGGACATCCTGCCGGCCTCGATGGTCAGCGAACTGCAGGTCATCAAGACCTTCACCCCGGACCTGGACCCGAACGCCACCGGCGGTGCGATCAACCTCAAGACCCGCAGCGCGTTCGAGAACGGCGGCAAGCCGTTCTTCACCGCCGAGGCCTCGCTGGGCCATGCCAACGACGTCGGCAAGCCGCGCGACCAGGACGACCCGGGCTACCGCCTGCTCGCCACCGGCAGCCGCACCTTCGGCAGCGAAGGGCAGTACGGCCTGACCCTGTCCGGCAACTACCAGACGCTGAGCAGCTACACCGAAACCCACATGACCACCGACACGGTGCACTACGGGTTCTACGACAACAGCGGCGTACTGCAGAGCGGCAACAACCTGGGTAACGGCTGGGCCGTGCCGCAGCAGGACAAGTACTGGTACGTGATGGACAAGCGCGACCGCTACGGTCTCACCGGCAAGTTCGAGGCGCGGTTGAGCGAATCCCTGCAGGCCTACGCCATGGCCGGCTACTACTACTTCCGCGACAACATGGAGCGCAACGAGATCATCCTCGATCCGCGCAACCGCAACCGCGTCTACAACCAGACCGCCACCAGCGGCACGTACCCGGTCGGCGACGTGGAAGTGGGCTACTCCAACCAGATCACCACCACCCGCACCAAGCTCGGCCAGACCGGTTTCGAGTGGCGCCCGGACGACCGGCAGGTGCTGTCGGCGCGCGCGTCCTGGTCCGATGCCACTTATGCCGAACCGATCAAGATGATCAAGTACGTCACCGGCGCGCAGCGCCCGGCGGCGGTGCCTACCGGGCAGACCGGCGCCGGCGTCACCGTGGTGCCGACGGCGGCCTATGGCTTCAACTACGACACCTCTGCGCTCAACCAGCGCTTCCCGATGTCGGCGCAGTCGTACTACAACTACGACAACTACAGCCTGCTGTACTGGCGCCCGGACTACCAGCGCAATGCGCGCGACAAGGTGCTCACCGGCCGCCTGGACTACGCCTTCAACCGCGGCGAGATGGACCGCGGCGTCGGCTTCGGCAGCGGCCTGAGCTACACCCGCGACGAACCCGGCTTCGACATCTACCGCGTCGAATACCAGCCCAACCGCAGCGCCCCGCCGCTGAAGATCGCCGACGTGCTGGCGCCGTCCAACGCGCCGATGCGCTACCTGGGCCTGAACCTGATCGCGATCGATCCGGACAAGGCCAACCAGATCCTCAGCGCCACCCCGCTGAGCGCGTTCAACCGCACCGACCAGAGCGCCTTCAGCAACCAGGACAACTTCAGCCATCGCGAAGAAATCTTCGGTGCCTACGGCCTGGTCGGCTATCGCGCCGACGATTTCGACGTGGAAGCCGGCCTGCACTACGACCATACAGACCAGTCCACGGTCGGCCGCCAGCGGCAACTGGACGCGGCCACCGGCAGCTACGTCTACGTCGATGCGCCCACCGAGTCGCGCTACGCCAAGGTGCTGCCGTCGGCGGTGATGACCTACCACGTCAACGACCGCCTGGACCTGCGCGCCGGCGCCAGCCGCACGCTGGGCCGTCCGCCCTACGACGCCTACGCCGCGCGCACTTCGATCGGCTTCGTCAACAGCAGCGACATGGGCAATCCCAACGCGCAGGGCGTGACCGTCACTATCGGCAACCCCGATATCAAGCCGCGTGTGTCCACCAACCTGGACCTGTCGCTGGAGTGGCGCCTGCCCGACGATTTCGACGGCATGCTCGCCGCGGCGCTGTTCGACAAGCGCATCCAGGACGAGATCTTCACCCTCTCGCGCACCGACCAGTTCAGCTTCAACGGCACCACCTATTCCAACGTGCTGATCAGCACCCCGGCCAACGCCGCCAAGGCGCACGTGCGTGGCCTGGAACTGAGCGCGGTGTTCAACACCTTGTTCCCCGGCGTGCCGGCCCTGTCCGGCCTGGGCGCCAGCGCCAACCTGGCGCTGCTCGATGGCGGCATGGACGTGCCGTTCACCAGCGGCAGCGCGCCCAACCTGGTGCAGAGCCAGCGCACCGTCGATCGTCTGGTCGGGCAGCCGGGCTACACCGCCAATGCCTCGCTGTTCTACACCGTCGGCGGGGTGGAGCTGCGCGCGGCCTACAACCGCCAGGGCAAGGCGCTGCGCGCCATCGTCAGCAACATCGCCTGGCAGGATCTGTACTGGGCGCCGCGCTCGCAGTTGGACCTGTCGGCGACCTGGGCGGTGAGCAAGCAGCTCAGCGTGTTCGGCCAGATCAGCAATGTCACCCACAGCCGCCTCACCAGCTTCACCGGCCCCGGCGAGAACCTGCTGAAAGACAGTTATTCGATGCCGACCACCTACTGGCTCGGCCTGCGCTTCACCCCGTCGCTGTGACCGTTGCCGGAGACCTTCCATGAACCTGCTTTTCTCGCGCGGCGCGGTCATTGCCGCCCTGCTGACCGCCACGGCCCCGGCCGTGGCCGCCATCGCCCCGATCCAGGCGCGCCTGGCCAATCCCGACGGCGGCATCTTCGTCGTCGCCCACCGCGGCTGCCACAACCCCGCGCCGGCGCATGGCTTCGCCGGGCATGCGCCGGAGAACTCGCTGCTGGGCCTGGAGCGCTGCGTGGCGCTGGGCGTGGACATGCTGGAAACCGACATCCGCCGCGCTGGCGACGGCACCCTGGTGATGTTCCATGACGCCACCGTCGACCGCACCACCGACGGCACCGGCAAGGTCGCCGAACTGACCTGGCCGCAACTGTCGCGGTTGCGCCTGCGCGACGACGAGGGCGGCGCCGACGCGCCGCTCACCGACCAGCATCCGCTGACCCTGCAGCAGATGCTGGCCGCGGCCAAGGGCCGGATCATGCTCAACCTCGACGTCAAGGCGCCGATCTACGCCGAGGTGGTCGAGGCGGTGCGCCGCGCCGGCATGGAGCGCCAGGTGGTGGTGAAGACCGAGGTCGGCGTCGCCAGCCAGAATCTGGCATCGATGCCGCCGTTCGACCGGATCAACTTCACCCCGGTGCTGCTCAACCCGCCGGGCACCGACGACCTGGTGCAGACCGTGCGCACCCAGACCGATGGCAAGGTGCGGCCGGTGGCGATCGAACTGCCGCGGATGCGTCTGGCGCAACTGCCGGCGGTGGCGGCACTGGCCAAGCAGCGGCAGGTGCGGCTGCTGGTCAATACGCTGTGGGAGGGCTTCGTCGCCGAGGTCGGTGGCGATGCCGATGCGGTGCGCGATCCGCAGGCGGTGTGGGGGCGGCTGTATCGGGCCGGCATCGGCGCCTTCCAGACCGACGAACCGGAAGCGCTGTTGCGCTATCGCGCCTCGCTGGAAAAGCCGTGAGCCGCGCGTGACCGCGCCACTGTCCGGAATCGGTCGGTGCGCGACCGCTTGCGGACGTGGCGATTGCGCGCGTCGCCAGCGCAGCATAGGTAATTCAATGCGTTAGCGTGGTTCGGCGCTTGGCACGCAGCCTGCTGCACAGCAGGCATGGATATCGCGAAATCCCCGAACCGTTCGTTCTGGCGCCAGCGCCGCCGCTGGCTGGTGGCGGCCGCCATCGGCGTGGTGCTGTTGGGCGTGGCGCTGCTCGGCAGCGGCCGCGCCGCGCCGCGGGTGGCACGCAGCGAAGTGTGGATCGATGCGGCCACGCGCGGCGAGATGCGTCGCGAGGTCCGCGCCAACGGCGTGCTGGTGCCGCGGCAGATCCGCTGGATCACCGCCGGGGCGCCGGCCACGGTGCAACAGCAACTGGTCGAGGCCGGCGCGCGTGTACAGGCCGACACGCCGCTGCTGCAGTTGGCCAATCCCGAACTGGAGGCCGGCCTGGACCGCGCCCGCGCTGCGCTGGCCGCCGCCGATGCCGACCTGGCCGCACTGCACGCCGCGCTGGCCTCGCAACTGCTGGACCAGCAGGCGCTGCAGGCGCAGGCAGAGTCCGAGTTGCAGATCGCGCAGATCAAGGCCAAGGCCTACCAACGCGGCCACGACGGCGGCGCGATCTCGGTGATCGACCTGACCCAGAGCCAGATCGTCGAGGCGCAGCAGCGCGGCCACGCCGAGATCGAGCGCAAGCGCGTGGCCGCGTTCCGGCAGAACATGGCCGCGCAACTGCGCGCGGCACAGGCACGGCGTGAACAGGCCGCCAGTGCGCTGGCCATCGCCACGCAACAGGCCGACTCGCTGCAGGTGCGTGCAGGCAGCGACGGCATCCTGCAGCAGGTGGACGTGGAGCCGGGCCAGCGCGTCGAGGCTGGCGCCAAGCTGGCGCGGGTTGCGCGCCCGGACGACCTGCTGGCACGCCTGCAGGTGCCCGAACTCCTGGCCAAGGACGTGATCGAAGGCTTGCCGGTGGCGGTGGACACGCACAACGGCGTGGTTCGCGGGCAGGTGGCGCGGATCGATCCGGCGGTGCGCAGCGGCAGTGTGGCGGTCGACGTGCGGCTGACGCCGCCGCTGCCGCCCGGCGTGCGCCCGGACCTGTCGGTGGACGGCCGCATCGTGCTCGGCACGCTGCGCGACGTGGTCAGCATCCCGCGCCCGGCGCTGGCCGTGCCCAACGCCGCCGGCAGCCTGTTCGTGCTGCGCGACGGCGGCGACACCGCGCAGCGCATCCGCGTGCGCTTCGGCGCCGCCTCCAGTGACCGCATCGAAGTGCGCGCCGGCCTGCGCGCCGGCGATCGCGTCGTGCTGTCCGACACCAGCCAGTGGAATGCCGACGCCACCTTGCGCTTACGCTAGCCTCACCAGGAGAGATCCCGCATGACCGCACTATCCGCACCATCCGCCGCGCCGCTGATCCACCTGCACGGGCTCAGCAAGGTGTTCCACACCGAGGAAGTGGAGACCCACGCCCTGGCCGAGATCGCACTGGACGTGGCGCCTGGCGATTTCGTCGCCATCACTGGCCCGTCCGGCTGCGGCAAGTCGACGCTGCTGTCGATCCTGGGCCTGCTCGATGCACCCAGCGGCGGCACCTACCGGCTCAACGGCCGCAGCGTCGCCGAGCTGGACACGGTCGGTCGCGCGCGCATCCGCAACGCCGAGATCGGCTTCATCTTCCAGGCCTTCAACCTGATCGCCGACCTCACCGTGGAAGAGAACGTGGCGCTGCCGCTGACCTACCGCGAGGGCGCCCAGCGCAGCCAGATCCGCCAGCGCGTGCGCGAGGTGCTGGAGCTGGTCGGCATGCAGCATCGCCACAAGCACTATCCGGGGCAGTTGTCCGGCGGCCAACAGCAGCGCGTGGCGGTGGCGCGCGCGCTAGCCGGCAATCCGGCGATCCTGCTCGCCGACGAACCCACCGGCAACCTGGACAGCCGCAACGGCGAGGCGGTGATGCAATTGCTCGAGCAACTGCACGAGAACGGCACCACCTTGTGCATGGTCACCCACGATCCGGCGTTCGCGCGGCGCGCGCAGCGCATCGTGCACATGCTCGACGGCCGCATCGTCGACGAGGACACCTTCGAGCGGCTGCGCCACGAGCAGGATGTCGTGTTGCCGGTGCGCGCCGCGGAGCCGGCGCGATGAGCGCCGCCCTGCAGTGGACCGAGATGCGGCAATCCTGGCGCACGCTCGCGCGCAGGCCGGGCTATCTGCTGCTGGCGGTGCTGACCCTGGCGCTGGGCGTGGCCACCACCACCGCGGTGTTCGCACTGCTCGACCAGGCCCTGCTGAAGCCGCTGCCGTTCCCGCAGCCGGAACGGCTGGTCACCCTCGGCCTGTCCAGCGACCCTGGCCGCAACGTCGCTGCACCCGGCTATTACCCGGTGTTGCGGCGCATGTCGAGCCTGCAGTCGATCGGCATCGCGCGCGGGTTCCCGGTGCCGGCCAACATCGCCCGCGGCGCTGCCAGCGAGGTGGTCGCGTCGATCAGTGCCGATGCCGGCGTCCTGCGCACGTTCGGCCTGCCGATGGCGGCCGGGCGCAACTTCAACGACGAGGAAAGCCGGCCCGGCGGGCCGCAGGCGGTGATCCTCAGCCATCGCTTCTGGCAACGCTATTTCGCTGCCGACCCGTCTGCGGTGGGACGCACCCTGCAGGTGGAAGGCAAGCCGGTGCAGATCGTCGGCGTGCTGCCGGCAGAGTTCCCCTGGGCCGAGCCGTTCGACCTGATCCGCAACATGCAGCCGGACCTGGCCGCGACCAACCTGTCCACCAACGAGATCGTGGTGGCGCGGTTGCGGCCCGGCGTCAGCGTGGCCGCCGCGTCCGCGCAGACCGCGACGACGCTCCAGGCGCTTTTGCGCAACAGCCCGCACATGGACGCGTCGTGGTGGGCGTCGCTGCAGCGACGGCCGCCCAACGCGCTGCCGCTGCAGGACAGCCTGTACGACGCCAACAGCGGCAACACGCTGTGGCTGTTCTTCGCCGCGGCCACCTGCGTGCTGATGATCGCCGCGATCAACCTCACCAGCCTGATGTTGTTGCGCGCGCTCGGGCGCAGCCACGACAGCGCGGTGCGCGCCGCATTGGGTGCATCGTGGCTGCGGTTGAGCCTGCCGGCATTGGCCGAAGGCGTGTTGATCGGCGCGCTCGGCAGCCTTGCCGGACTGGCCCTGGCCTGGCTGGGGCTGCGCCTGCTCGGCGGCTGGGTGCCGCTGATGTGGATGCGCGGCGAGGCCCCGCACCTGACCGGCGCCAGTGTGCTGTTCGCGCTGCTCGCCGGTGGCGTAACGGCGCTGTTGGCCGCCGCGCTGGGCATCGTCCGCGGCCGCCGCCGCAATCTGGTGACTGAACTAGCTGGCGGTGGGCGGGGCGGCTGGAGCCTGCAGGCCGGCCGCCTTGGCCGTGTCCTGGTGATCGCGCAGGTGGCCATCGCCGTGGTGCTGCTGATCGGCGCGGCCCTGTTCACCCGCACCCTGCAGAAGCTGGCGGAGGTGCCGATGGGCTTCGAGAGCCGCTCGGCGGTGGTGTTCACCCTGGCGCCGGTGAAGGAGCGCTACGTCACCGCGGCCGATGCGGTGGAGCAGACCCGGCGCATCGTCGCGCGGCTGCAGCAGGTGCCGGGCATCGACCGCGTGGGGGTGTCGACCAATCCGCCGACGGCGACGCGGTTGAGCTGGAGCGTGGAGATCGATGGCGCGCCGTCTGTCGACAGCCAGTACCGGTTGGCCACACCGCAGTTCCTGGAGGTCTTCCGCATTCCCTTGCTGGCCGGGCGCGGGATCGCCGACAGCGATGTGGCCGGAGGCGAGCGGGTCTGCGTGGTCAGCGCCAGCTTCGCTGCGCGCTACCTGCACGGACAGGCGCTCGGCAAGATCGTCACCTTGCCCGACGACGGCGGCGACCAGCGCGTGTCGATGCGCGTGGTCGGCGTGGTTGGCGACGTGCGCCACACCAGCCCGGCCGAGCCGCCGGAGCCGACCGTGTACCAGCCGCTGGCGCAGATGAGCGAGCCGATGTGGCAGATCATCCGCGGCTTCGGCGCGCTGACCTATGCGGTGCATCTGCGGGCCGGCGCACTCGGTGCCGACGAGCGCGCGCTGCGCGCGGCGATCGACGAAGTGGCGCCGCAGCAGCCGATCGCTGAGTTGCAGCCGATGCAGGCGCTCGTCGCCAGTACCACCGGCGAACAGAAGCTCAACCTGCTGCTGGTCGGCCTGTTCGCTGGGCTGGCGCTGCTGCTGGCGGCGGTCGGGCTGTACGCGGTGATGGCGGTGGCGGTGGCCGCGCGCCAGCACGAGTTCGGCGTGCGCGCCGCGCTCGGCGCACCGCCGGCGCGGCTGCGGCGGCAGGTGCTGGGCGAGGCCGGCGTGCAGATCGGCGTGGGCCTGCTGCTGGGCCTGGGCGTGGCGATGGCGCTGTCGCGGCTGCTGCAGCGGTACTTGTTCGAGGTGCGCGTGGCCGACCCGCTGGCGATCGGCGCGGTGCTGCTGGTGCTGGCCGCGGCCGGCCTGCTCGCCGCGCTGGCACCGGCGCGGCGCGCGGCGCGAGTGCCGCCGATGCAGGCCTTGCGTGCCGAATGATCGCCTCGTTTCTCGATGCGGCAGGCCGCTAGACTCTGCGCCATGACCGACCCTCGCACACCGCCCTTGCCGCGCATCCTCGTCGTCGACGACCAGGCCGACGTGCGCGAGGCCTTGCGCATGCTGCTCAAAAGCGCCGGCTACGGCATGGTCGGCGCCGAGTCGCCGGAACTGGCGCTGGCCTGCCTGCGCGGCGACGCGTTCGCCGCGGTGCTGGTGGACATGAACTACGCCCGCGACACCACCTCCGGCGCCGAAGGCCTGGCGTTGATCGCGCAGATCGCCGCGCAGTGGCCGGGGCTGCCGGTGATCGCGATGACCGCCTGGGCCAGCATCGAGCTGGCGGTGGCGGCCATGCGTGAGGGCGCGGTGGATTTCATCGAGAAGCCCTGGCAGAACGCGCGGGTCCTGGCGGTGCTGGAGAGTCGCATCGCACTGGACCGCAGCCGCCGCGCCGCGCAACGGCTGGGCGAAGCGCAGGCGCTGTTGCTGCAGGATGGCGCCGCCGGCTTCGTTGCCGAATCGGCACCGATGCAGCGCCTGGTCGAGGATCTGCTGCGCATCGCCGGCAGCGGCGCCAACGTGCTGCTGCTGGGCGAGAACGGCACCGGCAAGAGCCTGCTGGCGCAGTTGCTGCACCAGTGGTCGCCGCGCCGCACGCAGGCCTTCGTCAAGGTCAACATCGGCGGCCTGGCGCCGACCCTGTTCGAGGCCGAACTGTTCGGTCACGTGCGCGGCGCCTACACCGACGCGCGCCAGGATCGCGCCGGCCGTTTTGAACTGGCCGACGGCGGCACCTTGTTCCTGGACGAGATCGGCAACCTGCCGCTGCAGCAGCAGCCCAAGCTGCTGCGCGCGATCGAGGACGGCGAGTTCGAGCGACTTGGCTCCTCGCGCACGCAACGGGTGGACGTGCGCATCGTCGCGGCGACCAACGCCGACCTGGAGGCGGAAGTGGCCGCCGGCCGCTTCCGCCAGGATCTGCTGTACCGGCTCAACACCTTCCAGGTGCGCGTGCCGCCGCTGCGCGAGCGCGGCGCCGACATCCTGCCACTGGCGCGGCATTACCTCGCCGCCGCCTGCACCCGCTACCGGCGGCCGCTGCCGGCGCTGGCGCGCGACGCCGAGCGCGCGCTGCTCGGTTACGCCTGGCCCGGCAACGTGCGCGAGCTGGCGCATGCGATGGAGCGTGCAGCGCTGCTGGCCGACGGCAGCATCCTGGGCAGCGACGACCTGCGCCTGCAGCCGGCGACGAATGCCGCGCCGGCACTGTCGACGCAACTGACCCTGGAAGAAGCCGAGGCGCTGCTGCTGAAGCAGGCGCTGGCGCAGCACCAGGGCAATCTGCAGCGCACCGCCGACCAGCTCGGCATCACCCGGCAGAGCCTGTACCGGCGCCTGGGCAAGCACGGGCTGCGCAGCGATGACGCCGGCTGAGCGACAGCGCTTCCGGCCGCTGTGGCTGGTGGCGCCGGCTTCGCTGGCCTTGGTGCTGGTGCTCGCCGCCGGCGCGCCGCAGTGGCCCGAGGCGGTGCTGTTGCTGCTGTGCGTGCTGCTGCTGACCGCGGCGCTGTGGCGCTGGCAGCAGCGCGACGCCGGGCAGCGTCTGCGCACCCTCGGTGGCCTGCTGGACGCGCTGCGCGAAGGCGACTACAGCGTGCGTGCGGCGCAGGACGCGCGCGATGCCGACGGCCTGCTGGCGCGCTTCAACGCCCTGGCGCAACGCCTGCAGGACGAACAGCGCGATTCGCACGAAAGCCTGCAACTGCTGAGCAAGACCCTGGCGGCGCTGGACGGGGCGGTGTTCGCGTTCGAGCAGGACCAGCGCCTGCGCCTGGTCAATCCAGCCGGCGAGCGCCTGCTCGGCGTCGCCGCCCCGCAGGCGATCGGGCAATCCGCGCAGGCGTTGGGACTTGCCGGCCTGTTCGAGGTGCCGTCGGGCAGCATCCAGGCGCATGCGTTCGCCGGGCAGCAGGGGCGCTGGCAGATCGGCCACGCCGCCTTGCGCAGCCGCAGCCAGGCCGGGCGGCTGCTGCTGGTGCAGCCGATGGAGCGCGCGCTGCGCGAGGAGGAGGCGCAGGCCTTCCGCCGCCTGCTGCGCGTGCTCAGTCACGAGATCAACAATTCGCTGACGCCGATCGCCTCGATCGCCGACACCCTCGCGCGGCTGCTGGCAGCCGCGCCGCAGGCACTCGACGCCGAACTGCAGGCCGACCTGCACAACGGACTGGGCGTGATCGAACAGCGCAGCGCGGCGCTGCAGCGCTTCCTGGGTGGCTACGCGCGGCTGGCCAGGCTGCCCGCGCCGGTCCCGGCGCCGGTGGCGCTGGCGCCGCTGTGCGCGCGCGTGCAGCGGCTGCTGGACGATGCACGAGTGCACGTGGAGATCGACCCGGCGCTGCACGCGCGCGCCGACGCCGATCAGCTCGAACAGGTGCTGATCAATCTGCTGCGCAACGCCCTGGAAGCCGGCGGCAGCGCGCCGGTGACGCTGCGCGCCTGCGGCGACGGCGCCAATGTGCGGATCGAAGTGCGCGACGGCGGTGCCGGCCTGCCGCCCAGCGACAACCTGTTCGTCCCGTTCTTCACCACCAAGCCCGGCGGTTCGGGCATCGGCCTGGTGCTGTCGCGGCAGATCCTGGAAGCGCAGGGCGGCAGCCTGAGCCTGGAGGCCCGCACCGATGCGCCCGGCAGCGTGGCGACGCTGCGCCTGCCGCTGGCGTAGGGTGGGAGGGGAGCCCCGGCGGGATCCACCCTTGCGCCACATGCTGGCATTGCGCGTCTTCGGGAGGTTCCATGCCGTCGTAGGAGCGGCTTCAGCCGCGACGGGCGTTCCCGATAACCCCCGTCGCGGCTGAAGCCGCTCCTACAAAAGCACCAGCGCGTCCGATCGCGTCGCGGCAACCGCGAACTGTTGGCGGTGTTCCGGCCCGCATATCGCCGGTGACGCCGTACGCGCCGGGGCGATCCCGCTCGCCGCGTCGTCGCCGCAACAGGCAAAATGGCCGCTTCCATCGGGAGCCCGCATGCCACTGGACGACACCGCCGCCCCGCACGCCGCGCGGCGCCCCCGGCGCTGGATGCGCCTGCTGCCGTGGCTGCGCTGGGGCACGGTGGCGCTGCTGGCGAGCCTGTTGTTGCTGGACCTGGCGTTCCCGCTGCAGCTGCCGAAGTCGCGCGACACCTCGACCCTAGTGGTGGCCGCCGACGGCACCCCGCTGCGTGCCTTCGCCGACAGCAACGGCGTCTGGCGTTATCCGGCCACCCCGGACAGCGTCTCGCCGCTGTACCTGCAGGCGCTGCTGAACTACGAGGACCGCTGGTTCTGGCAGCATCCCGGGGTCAATCCCTGGGCGCTGCTGCGTGCGGCCAAGCAGTGGCTGTTTTCGCGCCACATCGTCTCCGGTGGTTCCACCCTGACCATGCAGGTGGCGCGCATCCTGATGCCGCCCGAGGTCAGTACGCGCACGCCGTGGGGCAAGGCCCAGCAGGCCCTGCGCGCGTTGCAGTTGGAAGTGCATTTGAGCAAGCGGCAGATCCTGCAGCTGTACCTGGAGCGCGCGCCCTACGGCGGCACCATCGAAGGCGTGGAGGCGGCGAGCTGGGCCTATCTGGGCAAGCCGGCCGCGCGCCTGTCGCAGGCCGAGGCGGCGTTGCTGGCGGTGCTGCCGCAGGCGCCGAGCCGGTTGCGCCCGGACCGGCATCCGGAGGCGGCGCGCGCGGCGCGCGACAAGGTGCTCGAACGCATGGTGGCGCTGCGCGTGTGGCCGCGCGCGCAGGTCGACGATGCGCGTATCGAACCGGTAGTGGCGCGCTCGCTGCAGACGCCGCTGCACGCCGCGCTGCTGGCCGAGCGCCTGCGTCAGCAGCGCCCGCACGCCGCGCACATCGTCTCCACCCTCGACGCCGACCTGCAGCGCACCCTGGAGGACCGGGTCAGCGCCTACTTCTCGCAACTGCCCGAGCGCACTTCCGCGGCCTTGCTGGTGGTGGACAACCGCGACCTGCAGGCGCGCGCCTACATCGGTTCGGTGCAGTTCGGCGACCGCCGCCGGCTCGGCGACGTGGACATGGTGCAGGCCTGGCGCTCGCCCGGCTCCACGCTCAAGCCGTTCCTGTACGGCATGGCCCTGGACGATGGCCTGATCCATTCCGAAAGCCTGCTGGTCGATGCGCCGCAGAGTTTCGGCGACTACCGCCCGGGCAATTTCGACGAGGCCTTCAACGGCCCGATCGGCGCGGCCAGCGCCCTGCGCCTGTCGCTCAACGTGCCGGCGGTGGACTTGCTCGACCGCGTTGGGCCGGCGCGCTTCGCCGCGCGCCTGAGCAACGCCGGCATCGGCCTGCGGTTCCCGCGCGGCAGCACGCCCAACCTGGCGCTGATCCTCGGCGGCACCGGCGCGAAGCTGGAAGAACTGGTCGGCGCCTTCGCCGCGCTCAATCGCGACGGCATCGCCGGCCACGTGCGCTACAGCGCGGCCGACCAGCGCATCGAGCGGCGCCTGATGTCGCCCGGCGCGGCCTGGATCGTGCGCGAGATGCTCGAGGCCAATCCGCGTCCTGGCTACGGCATCGGCACCTTCGATGTCGGCGCACGCCCGCGGGTGGCCTGGAAGACCGGCACCAGCTACGGCTACCGCGACGCCTGGGCGATCGGCAGCACCCGCCGCTACACCGTCGGCGTCTGGGTCGGCCGCCCCGACGGCACCCCGCTGCCCGGCCAGTACGGCGCGGTGACCGCCTTGCCGCTGATGTTCGAGACCATCGACAGCCTGCCGCGCCTGCGCGGCGACAACGCACCGCGGCCGATGCCGGCGACGGTGCAGCAGGTGGACGTGTGCTGGCCGCTGGGTATCGCCGCCGAGCAGACCCCGCCGTCGTTGTGCCAACGCCGCTTCTCCGCCTATGCGTTGGATGGCGCGGTGCCACCGACCTTCGCCGAGCGCGACGCACGGCTGTGGAGCGCCGGCCGCGAGACCGTGCAGGTGGACGCGCACAGCGGCCTGCGCCTGTCGCCGGACTGCGCGCAGCCGCACGAGGCGATCACCCGCGACCTGGCGCGCTGGCCCGCGCTGCTGACCCCGTGGCTGCACGCCAGCGAGCGCCAGGCCGGGCAATTGCCGGCGCTGTCGCCGGACTGCCGCGACGACGGCCGCGGCCGCAGCGACGTGCTGCGCATCGAAGGCCTCAACGACCGCGCCACCCTGGCGCGCGCGCCGGGCAGCACCACGGTGCGCCTGCAGGTGCGCGCGCTGGGCACGAGCACCCCGGTGGACTGGCTGCTGGACGGCCGCTGGATCGCCCGCACCGAGGGCGCACGCACCTTCCAGCGCGACTTCGCCGACGCCGGCGACCATACCCTGACCGCCCTGGCCAGCAACGGCGCCTGGACCCAGGTGCGGTTCCGGGTGTTGCGTTGAGCAGCGGTGACGCGCGCTCGTAGAAGCCAACTGTCACGCAACGACGACGATCAGAGTAGACGGGCGATCCGACCTTGGAAGCAGTCGGGACTGAAGTCCCTCCCACATCGCTCCCGGACACCGATAACTGCGGTCCCTGTGGGCGGCTGTCGCTTGGCTTTGGCTGTTGCTGTCGCTCTTGCTCTTGCTTTTGACTTGCCGGGTTCCCTTCCGAAGCGGCGAACCGGCGGGAAAAACCCGAAGGGCGGCGTACATGGATGTACGCCGTCCGCGGCAGGGGCAGGATGCCCCTTCCGCGGATCCCGTCTGGTTCGCGGACCCGGAGCGCGCAGCGCGGAGGGCGCGAAGGCAGGGCGCGCTTTCTTTTGGTTACCTTTTCTTTGCGTGAGCAAAGAAAAGTAACTCGCCCGCAAGGGCGAAAGCCTTCGCTTTAGCTTGAGATTTGCGTATCGCGCGAAAAGAAAAACAGTAGGAGCAGCTTTGCCGCGACAGGCGCCATCGAAACGGCCTGTCGCGGCTGAAGCCGCTCCTACGAGAGGGCGTAACGCTGAACCGGCTTACTTGCCGATCCAGCCTTCCAGCATGTCCGAGAACTCGTCGGCGTGCTCTTCTTCCTGGGCCAGGATGTCTTCCAGGATGCGCTTGGTGGTGGTGTCCTTGTCGCCGACGAAATTGATCATCTCGCGGTAGCTGTCGATGGCGATGCGCTCGGCGATCAGATTCTCCTTGACCATGTCGCGCAGATCCTCGCCTTCCTTGTACTCCGCGTGCGAGCGCGCGGTCAGCGTATCCGGATTGAGGTCCGGCTCGCCGCCCAGCTGCACGATGCGCTCGGCCAGCTTGTGCGCATGCGCCTGCTCCTGCTGCGCGTGCTCCAGGAACTCGGCCTTGACCGCGTCGGCGAGCATGCCGGCGGCCATGAAGTAATGGCGGTAGTAGCGCAGCACGCACACGTACTCGGTGGCGAGCGCGTCGTTGAGCATCTTGATCACCGCCTCGCGGTCGGCGCTGTAGGTCTTGGTGATCGCGCCGTCCTCGATGCTCTGGCGGGCATTGGCGCGCAGCGTGGCGGTGTCGGTCAGGCCGGCGGTGTGCTGCAGCGGCTTGGCATCGGTCTTCGGGGAGGCTGGCTTGTTGGACATGGCTGGCCGTTTCCTGTGGTGGGTAAGGGGAAGGGGAATCAGTCGGGAAGATGCTGCAGCACGTAGTCGGCGGCGGAGACCTTGAACTCGCCGGGCGCCTCGACGAACAGCGCACGCACCACGCCGTCGTCGGCGTACAGCGCGAAGCGGCGCGCCCGCACGCCCATGCCGTAGCTGCTGGCGTCCAGTTCCAGGCCCAGCGCCTTGGCGAAGTCGCCATTGCCGTCGGACAGCATCTGCAGGCCGTCCGGCACCAGCTGGCTCTTGCCCCAGGCCTGCATCACGAACGGGTCGTTGACCGCCATGCAGTACACCTCGATGCCGCGCTTGCGGAACTCCTCGAAGTGCTCCACATAGCCGGGCAGGTGCTTCTCCGAACAGGTCGGGGTGAAGGCGCCAGGTACCGCGAACAGCAGCACGCGGCGGCCATCGAACAGGGTGCGCGTGTCCACGGCTTCGACGCCGTCGCGGATGCGCTGCAGCACCACTTCGGGAATGCGTTCGCCGGTCTGGATGGGCATGTCGGGCTCCTTGGATGAACCGAGTCTAGAAACGGAAATGGGAAGGTGGCGTCAACGCCTTGAAAAGCGCTGCGGCAGGCCTATCTGACGGGCATGGACGGCGGGCCGGTCCCGCCGCCGCGAACCGTCCCCTTCGGGGTGTACCTCATTCACGTTTCAGGAGACCACGATGAGCATCGTCCGTTATCGCCAGTGGCCGGCCTAGGCCGCATTCCAGAACGAGATCAAGCAGGTGTTCGACCGCTTCTTCGACCCGAACGGCGGCACCGACGAATCGGCCGTCGTCACCGCGCAGTGGGTGCCGCGCGTGGACATCAAGGAGGAGCCGGAGCGCTTCGTGCTGTACGCCGACCTGCCGGGCATCGACCCGTCGGAGATCGAGGTGTCGATGGACAAGGGTATCCTCTCGATCAAGGGCGAGCGCAAGAGCGAATCGGCCGCCGACACCGAGCGTTTCTCGCGCATCGAGCGCCGCTACGGCAGCTTCCACCGCCGCTTCGCGCTGCCCGACAGCGCCGATCCGGATGGCATTTCCGCCACCGGCTACCATGGCGTGCTGGAAGTGCGCATCCCCAAGCGTCCGGCGAGCACGCCGCGTCGCATCCAGGTCGATACCGGGGCCACGATCGTGCAGTAAGCGCGCGCTCGCAGCGGCGTCGCCATCGCGACGCCGCGCCACCGCTGCCGGCCGTAGAATGGCCGGGCGATGGCGCAGTGCATGCAACCGGCCCGTTGCCGCAAGGCGGCGGGCCGACTCTTTTTGAGGTGATGGATGGAATTCAAGGATTACTACGCGACCCTGGGCGTGGAACCCAGCGCCGGCGATGCCGAGATCAAGACCGCGTACCGGCGGCTGGCGCGCAAGTACCATCCCGACGTCAGCAAGGAGCCTGGGGCCGAAGAGAAGTTCAAGGCGATCAATGAAGCCTACGAGGCCTTGCGCGACCCGCCCAAGCGCGCCGCCTACGACCAGTTGCGCGCGCAGGGCTACCGCCCGGGCGAGGAGTTCCACGCGCCGCCGAACTATGGCGGCGCGCAGGGCTTCGATTTCGAGGAAGTGTTCGGCAACGGCGGCGCCGGTGGCGGCTTCAGCGATTTCTTCGAGAGCCTGTTCGCCCGCCAGCAGCGCGCCCGCCAGGGCGGCGCCGGCCCCGGGCCGGGACCCGGTGCGCCGCGTGGCGATACCCGCGCCAAGCTGGCGGTGCCGCTGGAGGCGGTGTACGCCGGCGACAGCGTGCGCATCACCATCAACGGCAAGCAACTGGACGTGCGCGTGCCCAAGGGCGTGCGCCCCGGCCAGGTGATCCGGCTGAGCGGGCAGGGCAACGGCGGCAGCAACCTGCTGCTGGAGATCGAGTACGCCGCGCATCCGCAGTTCGAGGTGGACGGCCGCAACATCCTCTACACACTGCAGGTGACCCCATGGCAGGCGGCGCTGGGCACCAGCATCAGCGTGCCGACCCTGGGCGGGGCGGTGGAACTGAAGATCCCGCCCGAGTCCGATGCCGGCCGCAAGCTGCGCCTGCGCGGCCGCGGCCTGCCGGGCACCCCGCCCGGCGACCAGATCGTCGAACTGGAAGTGCTGGCGCCGGCGCCGGAAACCGAAGCGCAGCGCAAGGCGTATCGCGGGTTGGCCAAGGCGTTTGGCGAAGCCGTTTGATTGGGGCCGGGATTGGGGATTAGGGATTGGGGATTCGCAAGAGCGGTGTCCCCGGCGCTGCAACGTCGTAGGAGCGGCTTCAGCCGCGACAGGCGTTACCGGTAACGCCTGTCGCGGCTGAAGCCGCTCCTACAAGGGGCGCCGATGGCAATGCGGCCTTACGCCGCGCGCCCAAACGCCGCCCGGAAACCCGCCCTTACGAATCCCCAATCCCGATTCCCGGCTTCTAGGGCGCATCCTCGCCACTGAACACGCGCTCGATCACCTCGTACAGCTCGTCCTCGGAGAACGGCTTGGTGATGTAGGCGCGGGCGCCCTGGCGCATGCCCCACATGCGGTCGGTGTCCTGGTCTTTGGTGGTGACCAGGATCACCGGGATGTTCTGCGTGGTCGGCTCGCGGCGCAGGGTACGGGTAGCCTGGAAGCCGTTGAGGTTGGGCATCACCACGTCCATCAGCACCAGATCCGGCAAGGCCGCCTTGGCCGCTTCCACGCCGGCGGCGCCGTCGGTGGCGGTGATCGTTTCGTGCCCCAGCTTTTCCACGATGCGCTGGATGCCCAGCAACTGCGACGGCGAATCGTCGACGATCAGAATGCGTGCCATGTAGTTCCCCCTAGGAGGCTCCGAGTGTAGAGGCAGCGGCGCGAAGGCGGAAAGCGTTGCGTGTCACAAAGCGTCGGCGTGGCTACGCGCTTGGATCCAGCCGCACCACGGTGCGCCCGAACGACTGCCCGGCCAGCATCGTGGCGAACACCTCCGGCAGGCCGGCCAGGTCCACTTCGCGGGTGCAGATCGTCTCCAGGTGGCGGGGCTTCCAGTCGCTGCCCAGGTGCTGCCAGATGCGGTCGCGCAGGTCGCGGGCGGTGCCGGCCGAGCCGATGCCCAGCAGCGACACCCCGCGCAGGATGAAGGGCATCACCGTCATGTCCAGCTCCGCGGTCGCGGCCAGGCCGGCGCTGGCGACGTTGCCGTACGGCGCCGTCTGCGCCAGCAGGCTGGTCAGCATCGCCCCGCCCACGTTGTCCAGACCGCCGCCGAAGCGCACCGACTCCAGCGGCCGGCTGGTCTGCAGGGCGTCGCGGCCCAGCACCTGGCTGGCGCCCCAGGCCTGGAGTTGCGCGGCGCGGTCGGCCTTGCCGCTGACCGCATGCACCTCGAAGCCGGCGCGGCTGAAGAGGTCGACCGCCAGCGAGCCGACCCCGCCGGTGGCGCCGGTCACGCACAGCGGGCCATGCGCCGGGGTCTGGCGGTTGTCGAGCAGGCGCAGCAGCGCCAGCGCCGCAGTGAAGCCGGCGGTGCCCAGCACCATGCTCTCGCGCAGGCTCAGCCCGGCCGGCAGCGGCACCACCCACCTGGATTCCAGGCGCACGTATTCGCTGTAGCCGCCGTCGCGGGTCTCGCTGAGGCCGCAGCCGGTGACCAGCACTGCATCGCCTTCCTTGAACGCCGGGTCGCGGGAGGCGACCACGTGCCCGGCCACGTCGATGCCGCCGACCAGCGGGAAGCGGCGCAGGATCTTGCCCTGGCCGGTGCCGGCCAGCGCGTCCTTGAAGTTCACCGACGACCAGGCCGCCCGGATCACCACCTCGCCCTCGCTGAGCTGGTCCAGCGACAGCGGGACGAGGCCGGCGTGGTAGCCGCTGGCGTCCTGGTGGATGCGGAAGGCGGAGAACTGGGCGGGAACGGACATGGAACACCTTGGTCGGCACGCAGGAATGCACCAAGATACCCTTTCGAAACGGCGGGTCTGCCCCATCTTGTAGAATCGGCGACTCATTTCCGGTGACCGGCGCGTGACCGACGCGGCGCCACCTTCCTTCTTGGAGCATGCATGGCCTGGAACACACCTGGCGGCAAGGGCGGAGACGGCCCGGACAATCACGGGCGCGGTCCCTGGCCGCCGCGTGGCGGCAATGGGGGAGGCAAGTGGGGTGGGCTGCCCGGTCCGTTGAAGGACCTGTTCGGCGACGGCGGCGGCATCGGCCGCTGGGTCCTGGGTGCGGTGGTGCTGGTGCTGCTGTTCAGCAGCTTCCAGTTGATCGGCGAGCAGCAGCGCGGCGTGGTGCTGCGTTTCGGCCAGTTCTCGCGGATCCTGCAGCCCGGCCCGAACTTCAAGCTGCCGTGGCCGATCGAGACCGTGCGCAAGGTCGACGCCACCCGCATCAAGACCTTCGACAGCCAGTTGCCGGTGCTGACCGGCGACGAGAACATCGTCAACGTCTCGCTCAACGTGCAGTACCGGGTCGAGGATCCGCGCACCTACGTGTTCGGTGCGCGCAACGCCGACCTGGTGCTGGAGCAGGCCGCGCAGAGCGCGGTGCGCGAGCAGATCGGCCGTTCGAACCTCAATGCGGTGCTCAACAACCGCGGGCCGATGGCCGTGGCCGCGCGCGAGCGCCTGCAGGCCGCGCTGAAGGCCTATCACACCGGCCTGATCGTGACCGGCCTGACCCTGCCCGACGCGCGTCCGCCGGAGGAAGTGAAGTCGGCCTTCGACGAGGTCAACGGCGCCCAGCAGGTGAAGGCGCGGCTGATCGACGAAGCGCAGGCGTACGCGGCCAAGGTGGTGCCGGAGGCGCGTGGCCAGGCGGCGCGGACCCGTACCGTGGCCGAAGGCTACAAGGAAGCGGCGATCGCCCGCGCGCAGGGCGACGCCGAGCGCTTCACCCTGCTGCAGCAGCAGTATCAGAACGCGCCGGACGTCACCCGCAAGCGGCTGTGGCTGGAGACCGTGCAGCAGGTGCTGGCGGAGAACCGCAAGGTCATCGGCGGCGATGGCCGTCAGTTGATCTACGTGCCGATGCCGGCCGACAGCAAGGCGCCGGCGGCGGCGACCCCGCCGACGCCCACCACGTCGCTGCCGACGTTGCCGCAGGAGGTGTTGCTGCCGGCCTCGAACAGCACGTCGGCCGAAAGTGTCCGTAACCCGGAGCGCACGCCGCGCCCGACCGGCCGTGAGGAGATCCAGCGATGAAATTGTCATTGTGGGCGGGCATTGCCGTCGTCGCGCTGTTCGCGCTGCTCAGTTCGGCGTTCGTGGTGCCCGAGGACAAGGCGGCGATGGTGCTGAACCTGGGCCGCGTGGTGCGTGCCGACCTCAAGCCGGGCCTGCACTTCAAGGTGCCGCTTGTCGAGTCGGTGCGCATGTTCGACCGCCGCTTCCAGGTGCTCGACACCAACCCCGCGCGCTACTTCACCGCCGAGCAGAAGGACGTCAGCGTCAGCTTCTTCGCCATCGGCTACATCTCCGACGTGCGCGCCTTCTTCCGTGCCACCCAGGGCGGCGACGAGAAGGTGGCCAACACGCTGCTGGCGCCGATCATCACCGACTCGCTGCGCAACCAGATCAACTCGCGCACCCTGCAGCAGCTGGTGTCCGGCGACCGCAGCGAGCTGATCGCCAAGCAACTGGTGGCCATCAACGCGGCGAGCAAGACGCTGGGCATGCAGATCGTCGACCTGCGCATCAAGCAGATCGACCTGCCGACCGACAGTCAGGTGATCACCGACGTGTACGAGCGCATGCGCGCGCAGCGCAAGCAGGAAGCGGCCAAGCTGCGCGCCGAAGGCGAGGAGCAGGCGCTGACCATCCGCGCCCAGGCCGACCGCGAGAGCACCGTGCTGGTCGCCGAGGCCGAGCGCGACGCGCAGAAGCTGCGCGGCGAGGGCGATGCCGAGGCCGCCAGCGTATACGGCAAGGCCGGCTCCGCCGACCCGTCGTTCTACGCCTTCTACCGCAGCCTGGAGGCCTACCGCGGCGGCATGGCCGACGGCAACGGCGTGATCGTGCTCGACAAGAACGATCCGTTCCTGCAGTACCTCAAGAGCGATCGCTGAGGGGCGGGATTGGGGAGTCGGGATTGGGGATTCGTAAGAGCGGGTTCCCTGCTTAGCCTCATTCTTTGCTCTTGCGATTGTTGCTTTTGCTTCGCTTTTGATGTGCCGGGCCCCTACGTAGCGGCGAATAGGGCGGGAAAAACCCGAAGGGCGGCGCACATGGATGTGCGCCGTTCGCGGCAGGGGCAGGATGCCCCTTCCGCGAATCCCGTCCTGTTCGCGGACCCGTAGCGCGCAGCGCGAAGGGCGCGGAGTCGGGGTGTGCTTTCTTTTGGTTACTTTTCTTTGCACAAGCAAAGAAAAGTGACCCGCTTCAGCGGAAGCTGTTGCTCTTGCTCTGATACTCCTGCATCCGCCTTGACGGCTACTCATCTCCGGAGGCCGCCATGCACGATCTCATCGCCGCGGTCTGCCTGATGGTGATCCTCGAAGGTCTGCTGCTGTTCGCCGCGCCGGAGGCATGGCGGCGCATGGTGCAGCAGATGTCGGGCATGCCGCCGCGGCAGTTGCGTGGGGCCGGCGCCATTGCCGTCGGCGTGGGCCTGCTGGCGCTGTGGTGGGTGCGCGGCTGAGCCAGGCGGGTGGTGGCCGCTGGCCCTGAACGCGGCCGGTCAGGGGGTGGTGACTGCCACCCAAAACCCGGATAATGCACAAAAGCCGGCCGGGCCCGCTCCACGCGAGCGTCTCGACCGGCTTTTTCCGTGTATGGGTCCGCCGCCGCCTGGACGCTCCCCGATGGAGCAACCGCGCTGGTGCCGGTCGGTCCTCGCACGGCCACCACATCCGCGTGGCCCCGACGGTCGCGCAGCAAACCAGGAGTTACCCAGCCATGGGTCAGTCAGTTGTCGTGCTCGGCGCCCAGTGGGGCGATGAAGGCAAAGGCAAGATCGTCGATCTGCTCACCGAGGAAATCGGCGCCGTCGTGCGCTTCCAGGGCGGCCACAACGCCGGCCACACCCTCGTCATCAACGGCAAGAAGACCGTCCTGCACCTGATCCCGTCCGGCATCCTGCGCGCCGACGCGCTGTGCCTGATCGGCAACGGCGTGGTGATCTCCCCGGCCGCGCTGCGCAAGGAGATCGAAGAGCTGGAGACCTCCGGCGTGGAAGTGCGTTCGCGCCTGAAGATCTCGCCGGCCGCGCCGCTGATCATGCCGTACCACATCGCCCTGGATCAGGCCCGCGAGAAGGCCGCCGGCGGCAAGGCCATCGGTACCACTGGTCGCGGCATCGGCCCGGCCTACGAAGACAAGGTGGCGCGCCGCGGCATCCGCGTCGCCGACCTGCATTACCCGCCGCAGCTGGAAGAGCTGCTGCGCACCGCTCTGGACTACCACAACTTCGTGCTGACCAAGTACCTGGGCGTGGAAGCGGTCGACTTCCAGAAGACCTTCGACGAAGCGCTGGCCTTCGGCGAATACGTGCAGCCGATGAAGTCCGACGTCGCCGGCATCCTTCACGACCTGCGCAAGCAGGGCAAGCGTGTGCTGTTCGAAGGCGCGCAGGGCGCCCTGCTGGACATCGACCACGGTACCTATCCCTACGTCACCAGCTCCAACACCACCGTCGGTGGCGCGCTGGCCGGCACCGGCGTGGGCGCGCAGGACATCGACTACGTGCTGGGCATCGCCAAGGCCTACGCCACCCGCGTCGGCGGCGGCCCGTTCCCGACCGAACTGGACGACGAGATCGGCCAGGGCATCCGCGACCGCGGTGCCGAGTACGGTGCCTCCACCGGCCGTCCACGCCGCTGCGGCTGGATGGACATCGTCGCGCTCAAGCGCGCGGTGGCCATCAACGGCATCTCCGGTCTGTGCATCACCAAGCTCGACGTGCTCGACGGCATGGAGAAGCTGAAGGTGTGCATCGCCTACGAATACCGCGGCAAGCGCACCGAGTACGCGCCGCTGGACGCGCAGGGTTGGGAAGAGTGCACTCCGGTGTACCTGGAGTTCCCGGGCTGGAGCGAGAACACCCACGGCATCACCGTGTGGGACGAACTGCCGCCCGCCGCCCGCGCCTACCTGCGCGCGCTGGAGGAACTGGCCGGCTGCCCGATCTCGATCGTCTCCACCGGCCCGGACCGCGAGCACACCATGGTGCTGCAGGATCCGTTCGCCTGATCCTGGCGCGCGCTGCGGCGTTCAGCGAAAGCCCCGCCTCGGCGGGGCTTTTTTGCGAGAGGATGGTGAGCCAGCAGCCACTCGCGCGATTCGCCTGCGACGGCGCGTTGCGCGCACCCGACTCCAAGGAAGATCCGCCGATGTTCAATGGCCTGTTCGACACGCTGTTCAACCGCAAGCCGCCGGGCCCGGATGCGTTCGCTCGCTTGTTCCTGGAGGCGTTGCAGGCGCGCGGCTATGCCGAACCTCTCACGTACCAGCCGGACGCGTTCCGCCTGGTCGGCCAGAACGGCCGCACCATCCATCTGCACAACGCTTACCACTCCTACACCCAGGCCGACCGGCGCCGGCGCGACGAGGCGCTGCACAGCTATGTCGCCGCCTTCCTCAACGAGCAGGAGGAAAGCCGCCAGCAACGCAGCTTCGAGGAACTGCGCGCCACGCTGATGCCGGTGATCCGCAACCGCGGCATGTTCGAGGACCTGCGCCTGGAGCAGCAGTGCGAGAAGGGCATGGACGTACCGTTTCCCTATGCCTGCCGCGATATCGCCGAGGATTGCGTCGAGTTGCTGGCGCTGGATCTGCCCGATTCGACCTCCACCCTGATCGCCGGGCCGCGGGCGGAGTGGGGCATCACCCTGGACGAGGGTTTGGCCATCGCCCGCGACAATCTGCGCGACGCCACCGAGGACCGCTTCGCCGAAGTCGCGCCCGGCGTGTTCCGCGGCGCCTGGTACGACGCCTACGACACCAGCCGCGCCTTGTTGCCGGATGTGCTGCATCGCGCGCCGGTGGCGGGGCGTCCGGTGTTCATGCTGCCCACGCGCGATTGCCTGCTGGTGGTCGGCGAGCGCGACAACGTGGCCATGGCCCTCATGCTGGAACTGAGTCTGCAAGCGGCCGAGCACGGTCGCTGCATCTCCTGGCTGGCTTTTACCTATGACGACGCGCGCCGCATGGTGCCGTTCGCCCTGGCGGCGCCCGAGCACCGGCAGCGCCAGGCCGAACTGCGGCGGAGGCTGGATACGCCCGCCTACGCCGGCCAGAAGGCGCTGCTCGACAGGCTGCATGAGGCCAACGACGTGGATGTGTTCGTGGCTTCGTTCAACGTCTACCAGGACCGCAACGACAGCACGCAGCAGGTGTCGGTCGGCACCTGGACCGAGGGCGTGGACACCTTGCTGCCCAGGACCGACCACATCGCCTTCGTCGTCCCGCGCGACGACGGCGAGGCCGACGTGACCGTCGCCGAGTGGGAGCCGGCGTTCGCCCTGCTCGGCGACCTGATGGAGCGACAACCGAATCTGTATCCGCCGCGCTATCGTGTGCGCGCCTTCCCCAGCGCGGAGCAACTGAGGCAATTGCCGCCGGTGTGAAGTCCGGCGTGCGGTGTGGTGCCGTGGCGAAGAGGGCACATGCGCAGGATCGCCTCGTGTCGCAAAGCTGCACGTCTCGCGCCTGAATCCTCTCGGTGGTGCGTCATGTGCGCTACGTGGCTTCCCGCATGAGATGGGACTCAAGAATCCGGCCGCGCGGCCGATAGCAGCGCACGGGTCGGCGTCGCTGCACATCGGCAGCGACACGCGGGGAACCAGATTGCGACGGCACCTGCCGCGCCCAGGGCTCCGGCGTGCGCCGCGGCATCTTGGGGAGAACGCAGTGCGCAGTCGCTTGGTTTGGCAGTCGCTCGGGGCGCTGCTGTGGTGGGGTATGCACGCGCCGTGCGCGGTGGCACAGACAGCGTCAGCGCCCGCATGTGCGCCGGCGCAGGCGTTGCCGGCCTGCGTGGAGGCGGTGCGTGGCGACGACCCGGCGGCCGCGCTGCGCATGGGCATGCCGGCCTGGGACGGCGCCGCCGACAAGCAGGGCCTGGTGCCCCTCGGGCTGGAACTGGTGGATGCGGCGTCCGCCGCCGGCAAGCCGGAGACCGTGGTCGCCCTCGGCTCGGCTCTGCTCACCCAGCCGTTGTCGCCGCTGCAGCGGCTTCGTTTGTTCAAGCAACTCAACGGCGCCATCTGGCAGCCGCGCGATGCCGCCCGCATCGCCGAACTCGAAGCCGACCTGCAGCGGTTGGAGAAGGAACTGCCGGACGATCCGCATATCGCCGAACTGTGGCGGCAACTGGCCGCGTCCTACTACCGGATGGGTGCACAGGACGATGCCTTACGCGTGGCCCGCATCGCGTTGTCGAAGGTGCGCAAGCATCCCGATCTGGTGGAATACAACGCCAACCAGATCATCTTCATCGTGTCATCGCAGCAGGGGCGCATGCCTGACGCGATCGCCGCCCTGCTCGAGGTCGAGCGGTTGGGCAAGGCGCTGGGCAAGCCGGACGACGCCGCCATGCTGCACAACGCCACCGCGGTGTTCATTTACGCCCACGAATGGGAGAAGGCGATCGCCTACGGCCAGCGTGCGCTGGCTGCCTACGACGCCAAGCCGCGCAAGGGACTGCCGCGCGCAGCCGTGCTTGGCAATCTGGGTGCGGCCTACGAAGGCGCCAACGAACTGCAGCGCGCCGAGGCCATCTACCGGCAGGCGCTGGCGTCGGCGCGCGCCGATGGCAACGCCTCGCTGATCGGTCCGCTCAACAATCTCGCCAACGTGCTGTCCAGCCAGCATCGCCCACAGGAGGCCTTGCCCTTGCTGCGCGAAGCGGCCGCACTGCTGGAGAACGCGGCGCACACTGGCGATCATGGCGACAACGGCGAAGGCGCCATCGTTTATTCCACCCTCGGCGCCGCCCTGGCCGATCTCGGCCAGCGCGAAGCCGCCGCCGACGCGTTCGCGCGTTCGCGGCAATTGTTCGCGCAGTCGGACAACGTGACGCGGCGCTTGGAACTGTACCCGCGCATGATCGACAACCTCGATGCGCTCGGCCGCGACCGCGAGGCGCTGGCGCTGATGCGCGAATACAAGGCGGTCAACGACAAAGCAGTGAACGTCGAATCCAAGACCCGCATTGCCGAGCTCGAATCGGCGGTGGACCTGGCGCGCAAGAAGAGCGAATTGGCCGCACTCGGCCGTACCCGCGCCGCCGAACAGGCCGCCTACGCGCAACTGCAGGCGCGCGAACAGCGCCAGCGCAGTGTGCTGTACGGTCTGCTCGCCGCATTGCTGGCGCTGGCCGGCTTCTTCCTGCTCAAGGTGCGCGAAGGCCGCGTGCGCCGGCGCATCAACGCCGAACTGGCGCGCAAGAACGACGAGATCCAGACCCAGCACCGCGAACTGGAACAGCTCACCGCCACCATCCGCCGCCAGAGCGAAGAGGATGCCCTCACCGGCCTGCGCAACCGCCGCTACATCACCGCCTGGTTGCAGGCACGCGAGGCCGCCGCGACGCCCGAGCGCACGCAGGAGCCGCTGCTGATTGCGCTGCTGGATATCGACCACTTCAAGCGCGTCAACGACCTGCACGGCCACGAAGGTGGCGATCACGCCCTGATGCACCTGGGCGACCTGCTGCGCGAGTGTGCACGCAGCACCGACATCATCGCCCGCTGGGGCGGCGAAGAGTTCCTGTGGATCTGCCCCGGCGGCACCCTGGCCGACGCCCCGCGGCTGTTCCGCCGCCTGCGCGAACGCCTGCAGGCCGATCCGCTGGTACGCCCGACCGGCCGCATCGCCCTCACCGTGTCGATGGGCGTGAGCCTGTTCCCCGCCCACCCCGGCGGCGATTGGCCGCTGAGCCTGCGCATCGCCGACGCTGCGCTGTACCGCGCCAAGCATGCCGGTCGGGATCGTTGGGTGGGGCTGACGTTGGAAGGCGGGGCGACTGACCTCGGCGCCGATGTGTCGCTTGAGGTGCTGGAGGCAGAGGGGCGGTTGCGGCTGAGCGGGGGTGGGGGTGATGGGGTGGTGTTTGTGGTGGGGCAGGGGGTGGTTTGAGGAAGTGATTCAGGCTGATCGCATCATTGGCATGACGCGCTGAGTGGTAGCTCCACAACGCGCTTTTACCTAGGCCTGAGACGGGAGGGAATGCCTTGCATCCTTTTCCAGTTCTGCTACGCCACGAAGGTATCCGGATGTCTTGGCCGTGCTCACTGCCCAGGATGGGCAATCCTTGTGTTTGGTGTTGGCAGAGCGTGGCGAACGGCTAGCGCGCTCGACCTCTAAAGCGGCTGCGTCCATAGCTCATGCTGCCGCTTGAGATCATGAAGCCGTCTTCTGGATCGAACAGGTAGCGGTCGTGGACGTCGTATTGCATGAGGCCCACGATGCAGCCGAGCGCACGATCCAGCGTCTCCATCAACGCAAGATGCTGCTGCATCACTTCTGGTATCTGTCCCTTCGAAGCGAGCAGCGTCTGAAAGCGCTGAGGATCGCTCATGGTGACCACGACCTCGGAGAGCGTCTCCTGAAGAGTGGAAAGGTCTGTGACAGCCCGTTGATGCAATGGGTGATCGCTACTCGGTAGCGCAGCAGATGACGCAGCTGCGACTTCCCTGGCAACGTCGGCCAATGAGGGCTCCCAGTCTGGTGTGCCCGCGGAACGCGCCAGCCTCTCCACCGTCCGCCGCAGCCGATCCACCGTTTCTTCTTGCAGTCCGCGGTCCATCGCATCCTCGCAATACATGGGTTGAATTGAGTCAGTAGGCGTAAAGGCCAGCCACTGAGGCAAAGCTTGGCGGATCATAGCGCTAGAGGCGCCTGTGCGGTACCCGACTGCAACACGAAGCTGAAAGTTGAGGATCTTGTCGCCTATCTGTATCCGGATCCTCCGGACATGAGGGGCAGCAGACGCTTCCGCTTCGACGGCACACGTGTACGGCGAAGCCTGGCTGGAAGTTCGAGCGATGCGAAGGCGGCTATCATTGCATCTGCGCCCCGCGCCAACACACCGGAGACATGGAAAGCCGATGGCCAACATCACCAAGCGCCGCAAAGGCGAGCTGATTCGCATGCTGTTCCAGATCCTCAAGGCGCAGCCGGAGGGGATGCGGGCCAGCGACGCGCTGGAGGTACTGGCGAAGCAGGTCACGATGACCGAGTACGAGGCGGGGGACTACCAGACCGGCGGCCGCCGCTTCGAGAAGATCGTGCGCTTCAGTACCGTGGCGCCGGTGAAGGCTGGTTGGATGGTCAAGGACAAGGGCATCTGGACCCTGACGCCCGATGGCGAAGCTGCCTTGCAGGCCTATCCCGAACCCGAACAGTTCACCCGCGCGGTCGGCCAGCTCTACCGCAAATGGAAGAGCGCCCAGCCCGACCCCGTCGAGGACGACGAAGGCGAGGAAGAACTCGGCGAAGGCTCGGCCACCATCACCCTGGAAGAAGCCGAGGAGATGGCCTGGACCGAGATCGAGGCGTACCTGGCGGCGATGCCGCCTTACGATTTCCAGGAGCTCGTTGGCTCTCTGTTGAAGGCGATGGGCTACCACGTCGCCTGGATCGCCCCGCCCGGCAAGGACGGCGGCACCGACATCATCGCCTACAACGACCCGCTCGGCACCCGCCCGCCGCGCATCAAGGTGCAGGTCAAGCGCAATGCCAATTCCCCGCGCATTGACGTGATGGGTCTGCGCAGCTTCATGGCCGTCCTCGGTGAGGGTGACGTGGGTCTGTTCGTGGCTCTGTCCGGCTTCACCAAGGATGCGGACTACGAGGCGCGGCAGTCGCATCGGCGGATCAGCCTGATCGATGCGCGCAAGTTGCTGGGGTTGTGGACGGTGCATTACGCGCAGCTTGACGACATCGCCCGTGCACGTCTGCCGCTCAAGCCGGTGTGGTTTCTTGCTGGGGACGAATGAGAGGGGTGATTCCTCCCGACAAACCATCGCGCGCGAGTTGTTCGTGCCATTCCATGACCTGCTTGCCTTCTCGCCAATGGCGTGGATAAGGCACTATCGCCTCCCGCCGCCTTTCGCGTTTGGGTGGCCATGTATTCATTGCGAGACATTTGATTCATGCCATTGACTCTTCCCCAACTGGAACGCCATCTATTCAAAGCCGCCGACATTCTGCGCGGCAAGATGGATGCGTCCGAATTCAAGGAATACATCTTCGGGATGTTGTTCCTCAAGCGTTGCTCCGATGTGTTCGAGCAGCGCCGCGAGCAGGTCATCGCCGAGCGCAAGGATGCGGGCGAGAGCGACGCGCAGGCCAAGGCGTCCGCCGAAAATCCCCGTTGGTACAAGGTGGAAGATGTGGTCTGGGTGCCGCCGAACTCGCGCTACCAGACGCTGCTCAACGATGCCCACCAGAACGTGGGCAATGCGCTGAACAAGGCGCTGTCGGGGATCGAGGACACCAACAGCAGCCTCGAAGGTGTGCTCGAGCACATCGACTTCACCCGCAAGGTCGGCCAGAGCAAGATCCCCGACATCAAGCTGCGTCAGTTGATCACCCACTTCGGCCTGTACCGCTTGCGCAATGAGGATTTCGAGTTCCCCGATCTGCTGGGGGCTGCCTACGAATATCTGATCGGCGAATTCGCCGACTCCGCCGGCAAGAAAGGCGGCGAGTTCTACACGCCGCGCTCGGTGGTACGGATGATGGTGCAGCTGCTCAAGCCAGAGCAGCATCACGACATCTACGATCCCTGCAGCGGCTCGGGCGGCATGTTGATCCTGTCCAAGGACTACATTGACGAACACGGCGGCGACGGCCGCAAGGCCAATCTGTTCGGGCAGGAGTTCAACGGCACGGTCTGGTCGATTTCCAAGATGAACATGCTGTTGCATGGCATCAGTACCGCCGACCTGCGTAACGAGGACACTCTGGGTGACCCACAGCATGTCGCCGGTGGCGAGCTGCAGCGCTTCGATCGCGTGTTGACCAACCCCCCGTTCTCGATCAACTGGGGCACCGCCGACAAGAACACTGACGGCAGCCCCGCCTGGGCGCCGAAGTTCCCCGAGCGCTTCCGCTACGGCCAGGTGCCGCTGGGCGCGAAGAAGGCCGACCTGATGTTCCTGCAGCACATGGTGGCCGTGACCCGTGACGGCGGCATGATCGCCACGGTCATGCCGCACGGCGTGCTGTTCCGCGGCGGCGACGAGGCGCGCATCCGTGCCGGATTGATCGCCGACGATCTGCTGGAGGCGGTGATCGGCGTCGCGCCCAATCTGTTCTACGGCACCGGCATCCCGGCCTGCATCCTGGTGCTGCGCCAGCAGGTGCAGCACGGTGGCAACCGCGTCAGCGGCAAGCCGGCGCAGCGACAGGGCAAGGTGCTCTTCATCAATGCCGACCGCGAGTATTTCGAGGGGCGCGCGCAGAACTATCTGCTGCCCGAACACATCGAGAAGATCGTCACGACGTTCGACGAATTCCGCGCCATCGACGGTTTTTCCGCCATTGTCGAAAACGCCACGCTGCTGCAGAACGGCTGCAACCTCAACATCCGCAGGTATGCCGACAACGCCCCGGTGCCGGAACCGCACGACGTGCGCGCGCATCTGGTCGGCGGCGTGCCGAAAGCCGAGGTGCAGGCCAAGGCCGCGTTGTTCGCCGCACATGGCCTGGATCCGCGGGAGCTGTTCGTCGTGCGTGACGCGGCGTATTTCGATTTTGCGCCGACGCTCACTGCGCGCGCGCTGCTCAAGCCTGCCGTCGAAGGCAATCCCGGCCTGCAGGCGAAGGAGGCCGCGCTGCGCGGCGCGTTCGAGGGCTGGTGGCAGGCGCATGGCACCCGCATCACCGCGCTGGCGGGGCGTCAGAACGATGCGGCCGCGCTGGTCGCGCTACGCCATGAACTGCTGGCCAGCTTCAGCGAAGCGCTGGAAGCCGTCGGCCTGCTCGATCCGTTCCAGGTGCGCGGCATCATCGCCGGTTTTTGGGTGCAGACCCGCTACGAATTCCAGACCCTGATGGCGCGCGGCGCCCGCGGCGTCATCGACGCCTGGCGCACCAGCATCGTCACCGCACTGGAGGACAAGGCCGGCAAGGACAACCCGCTGGACCACAAGCTGGTGCGTTTCCTGTTGGCCGAGTTCGTCGAAGCCATCGCCGAACTGGACGCGAAGAAGGCCGAGCTGGACAGCCAGATCAAGGCGGCCGACCCCAAGGCAGCGAAAGACGCCGATGGCGAGGAAGGCGATGCCGAACCGGCCGATGCGGACGAGAATGAAGATACCGTCGATGAGGTACAGCTCAAAGACTGGAAGAAAGACCTGGCTGCGGTGAAGAAGCAGCTCAAGGCGCAGCAAGCCCGCTTCACCGACGAACTCGATCGCAAGGTCGCTGCGCTGGACGAGCCGGCGGCCGCGGCGCTGCTGCTGACCATCCTGCACGACGACATGCGCGCGATCGTCGAGCGCTACGTCGCTGCGCAGCGAAAGGAAGTAGTCGCAGCGTTCGAGACCTGGTGGGACAAGTACCGGGTTACGATGGCGGATATCGAAGGCAAGCGCGATGAGGCGGCGCGGACGTTGCAAGGGTTCTTGAAGGGGTTGGGGTATGTCTGAGTGGCGTCGAGGGAAAATTGGCGACCTCGCGAAGGGACACCGAGGTGTCACATACGCGGCTGGACAACTTTTAGAACTTCATTCGCCTGACTCTGTGACCCTGCTGAGGTCGAACAATATTCGCTTTGGCCGCCTTGAATACGATGATGTTCAGATCGTTCCAAAGCACTTGGTTGCAGAAAACCAGTTGATGCGTGATGGGGATATTGCTGTGTGCATGTCCAACGGATCGAAGTCATTGGTTGGTAAGGCTGCGGCGTTCTTCGGCGGCGGCGCGGGCAAAATCACAGTCGGGGCGTTCTGTTCCATTTTCCGTCCTGAAGTGGGTTGTGTCCCGGAATTTGTAAGGCAGCTGTTTCAATCAGGTGAATATCGAAAGAATCTAGACTTGGCGTTGGCCGGAAGTGCCATCAGCAATCTTCGAAATCGCGATTTGGAGGATTTCGGTTGCGACGTCCCGCCAGAGTGTGAGCAACGCAAGATCGCGGTGATCCTCGGTGCCCTCGACACTGCCATTCACGAAACCGAGGCGCTGATCGCCAAGCTCAAGGCCGTCAAGCAGGGCCTGCTGCACGACCTGCTGACGCGCGGCATCGACGCCAACGGCGAACTGCGCCCGCCGCAGTCCGAAGCGCCACATCTCTACAAGCCTTCATCGCTGGGCTTAATACCTGCGGGCTGGGACACCAAGTGCATTTCGGAGCTGCTTGCGGATCTTGATCCGTCGATGCGCTCTGGTCCTTTCGGAAGTGCGCTTCTGAAGCACGAGCTCGTGGATGATGGATTTCCACTCCTCGGTATCGACAATGTGCACACCGAGCGATTCGCCAGCGACTACGCACGTTTTGTAACTCCGATGAAGTTTGCACAGCTAGCTCGTTATGCTGTTCGTCCGGATGATCTGATGATCACGATCATGGGGACAGTCGGTAGGTGCTGTTTAGTGCCTGGCAACATCGGTCATGCTCTGTCATCAAAACATACATGGACGATCACCTTGGATCACGATGCATACTCCCCGTATCTTGCAATGCTGCAGATAAATTATTCGCCATGGGTTCTGGCTCACTTCGCTCGGGATCAGCAAGGAGGCACGATGGCTGCGATCAGGTCTGATACGTTGCGATCCACTTTGCTTCCAGTGCCTCCGCGAGAGGAACAGCGCCTTATGGAGCAGCGTCTTCGGACGCTAAGCGAGAGGATTGAATCGGAAGCCACCTCTCTGACAAAGCGTCGCGCAGAGAAGGCCGGTCTCATGGACGACCTCCTCACCGGCCGCGTCCGCGTCACGCCGTTACTGGATGCCGCCGCCGCATGACCCACATCCTGCCACCCGCCGAATCGCTGACGGTCGAGTTCAAGAGCGACCGCAGAAAGCTGCCCGACAGCGAGTTGGCCGAGGCCGTGGTGTGTCTGGCCAACGCGGATGGTGGCGAGCTGTGGTTGGGCGTGGAAGACGATGGCACCGCGACCGGTCTGCATGCCGACCACCGGCAGCTAGCCGGCTTGCCCGGCCTGATTGCCGCGCGCACGTCGCCGGCCATCGCGGTGCAGGTGGAGGTAGTCGAGATCGATGGTGTGCCCGTCGCGCGCATCCTGGTGCCGAAGGCCGCCACGGTGGTGGCCACCGCCGCTGGCGTCTACCTGCGCCGCCGCGTAAAGCACGACGGCACGCCCGAATGCGTGCCGATGCTGCCGCATGAGCGCGACAGCCGCCTCGGCCAGCTCGGCCTGGTCGATGCCTCGGCGCAGCCGGTGGCCGGCGCGCAGTTGTCCGATTTCGACCCGCTGGAGCGCGAGCGTCTACGCCAGGCTGTGCAGCAGTACGGCGGCGACCGGGTGCTGCTGGAGCTGGACGACGAGGCGCTGGACGGCGCACTGGGCTTCACTGCGCGCCAGTCCGATGGCCGCCGCGTGCCGACGTTGTGTGGCCTGCTGGTGATCGGCCGGGTCGAGGCGCTGCGCCAGCATGTGCCCACGCATGAGTTTGCGTTCCAGGTGCTGGCCGAACAGGCGGTGCGCTTCAACGAGTTCCGTCGCGTGCCGCTGCTGCAGGCCATCGACTGGCTGGAGACCAACTTCCGCCCGTACAACCCGGAAGAGGAGCTGCAGGTCGGGCTGTTCCGTGTGCCGGTGCCCAAGGTCGATATGGGGGCCTACCGCGAGGCGGTGGCCAATGCGCTGATCCACCGCGATTACCACCGCCTGGGCGCGGTGCATGTGCGGCTGGAGAACGACGCGCTGGTGGTCAGCAACCCTGGCGGTCTGGTCGATGGGGTGACGCTGGACAATTTGCTCACCACCGAGCCGCGTCCACGCAACCGCGCACTGGCCGATGCGATGAAGCGCATCGGCGTGGTAGAACGCTCGGGGCGCGGGGTCGACACGATCTATCGCGGACTGTTGCGCTTCGGCCGCTCGGCGCCGGACTACTCTCGCACGGACAGCCACAGCGTGGTGGTGCGGCTGGATACTGGTGCGGCGGATCTCGACTTCGGCCGCATGGTGGTGGAGCGGGAGCGGCGCAGCAACGGCGAGTTGCCGATCGACAGCCTGATCGCGCTGGCCGCGTTGCGCGAGCTCAAGCGTGTGACCGCCGACGAACTGGCCGCGCGCATCCAGCGCGACCCCGCCAGCGCCAAGCGCACGCTGGAGGCGCTGACCGAGGCCGGCCTGATCGAGGCGCATGGGCAGACCCGCGCGCGCAGCTACACACTGTCGGCCGCCGTGTATCAGCGCCAGGGCGACAAGGCCGCCTATACCCGGCAAGCCGGGTTCACCAGCCTGCAGAACGAGCAGTTGGTACTGAACTACGTGCAGCAGCACGGGCAGATCCGCCGTGCCGAGGTGATGGAACTGTGTCGATTGGGTGCCTTGCAGGCCAAGGCGCTGTTGGGGCGGCTAAAAGCGCAAGGGCGGCTGTCCCAACATGGGACACGCCGGGCGGCCTACTACACCCTTGAACCTGACGACTGAAAGGTGTCGCCAGGAGAACGGGGCCTTTGGAGGTCTTTGGGGCCTTTGGAGGTCTTTGGACATCTTTGGATGTCTTTGGATCGCTTTGGGGTTCTTTGGAGGTCCATGAGAATGTTGGGATGTCCATGGATGCCTGCATCCAGCCAGGGAGATGCTGATGGGTTGGGAGTTGGAAGACGTCGAAAAGCCTTTCGTGACGCAACTGCAGGCGGTGGGCTGGACGCACCTGGCCGGTAGCCTGGACGACCCCGCCGCCACGGAACGCAGCGGCTTCGCCGAGGTCGTTCAGGAAACCCGGCTGCGCGAGCGCCTGCTGGCGCTGAATCCGGGGCCGGACGGCCGCCCATGGCTGGACGATGCCCGTCTGGCTGACGCGGTGGCCGCCATCACGCGCCTGGGAGGACACAAGTTGATGGAGGCCAATCAGCAGGCCACCGAGCTGCTGATCAAGGGCCTGACGGTCGACGGGCTGCCCGGTTGGGAGGGCGGGCGCGGGCAGACGATCCGCTATATCGATTGGGACACGCCGGCCAACAACCGTTTCACCGTGGTCAGCCAGTACCGCGTGGACTGCCCGCCCGGCTTCAACAGCGCCAAGGCGTTCATCGTGCCGGACCTGGTGTTGCTGGTGAATGGCATCCCGCTGGTGGTGGTGGAGTGCAAGAGTCCGTCCATCCCCGAGCCGTTGAGCGAGGCCGTGGACCAGTTGCGCCGCTACAGCAACCAGCGCAAGGCCGCGCTGGAAGTGGACGAGAATGAAGGCAACGAGGCGCTGTTCGCCACCAACCAGTTGCTGGTGGCCAGTTGCGTGGACGAGGCGCGGGTTGCAAGCATCGGTGCGGGCTTCGAGCACTTCGCGCAGTGGAAGACCGTGGTGGGGCCGGACGGTGCAGGATCGGAGGCGGAGGCGGCGCAACGCTTCGGCAAGCAGAAGCTCAACGCCCAGGAGCGGTTGGTTGCCGGCCTGCTGGCGCCAGCGAACCTGCTGGATGTGGTGAAGCACTTCCTGCTGTTCATGCAGGTGGGCGGACAGACCATCAAATCGGTGTGCCGCTATCAGCAGTACCGTGCGGTGAACCGCGCGATCGCAAAGCTCAAGCGTGGCCAGACCCGGCTGCAGCATGGCGAAAGCGATCAGCGAGGCGGCATCATCTGGCATACCCAGGGCTCGGGAAAGTCGCTGACCATGGTGTTCCTGGTGCGCAAGATGCGCGCCGAGCCAGCGCTGCGACGCTTCAAGGTTGTGGTGATCACCGACCGCAAGGACCTGCAAGGCCAGCTATCCGTGACCGCCACGCTCACCGGCGAGACGGTAGAGGTGGCCGACAGTACGTCAGGCCTGAAAGCCCTGGCACGCCGCAAGGGGCCGGGGTTGGTGTTCGTCACCATCCAGAAGTATCGCGATGGCGACACGGCCAACGATGCGCCGCTGAAGGCCGATGACCTGCCGGGTGCTGGACACGCGGTCAAGGAGGTGCGTGCTGCGTATGGCAAGGCCGAAGCGGCTGCGGAGCACTTCGAGGTGCTCAACGATGACGATGCCATCCTGGTGCTGGTGGACGAGGCGCATCGTACCCAGGCCGGCGACCTGCATGCCAACCTGCTGGCCGGATTGCCCAACTGTGCGCGCATCGGCTTTACCGGCACGCCGATCATCATGGGCGAGAAGAAGCGGACACACGAGATCTTCGGCGAGTTCATCGATCGCTACACCATCAAGGAAGCCGAGGCCGATGGGGCGACGGTGCCGGTGCTTTACGAAGGACGTACCGCCAATGGCGCCATCAAGGATGGCGCTAACCTGGACGAACTATTCGAGGATCTGTTCCGCCAGCACACACAGGAAGAGCTGGAAGCGATCAAGCAAAAGTACGCCACCAAGGGCCACATTTTCGATGCGCCCGCACTGATTGCCGACAAGGCGCGCGACATCCTCCGCCATTACGTCGCCAACATCCTGCCCAATGGCTACAAGGCCCAGGTGGTGGCTTACAGCCGGCTGGCCGCCACCCGCTATTTCGCCGCTTTGAAAACCGCACGCGACGAACTGCTGCAGGAGGCCGATGCGTTGAGCCCGCAGGACCAGGCGATGGACGATGAGGCCCTGTGCCTGCGGTCGCCGAAGGTGCGGGCGGTGGTCCAGGCCTGGCGCTATCGCGAGGTGCTGGCGCGGATCGAGTTCGCGCCGATCATCTCCGGCAGCAACAACGACGATCCCGGCTGGAAGCGCTGGACCGACAGTGCTGTCCATGATTCGCTGATCAAACGCTTCAAGAAGCCGCTGCTGCATCCGGATGCGACCAAAGCGGATCCGCTGGCGTTTCTGGTGGTCAAGTCGATGCTACTGACGGGATTCGATGCGCCGATCGCGGGCGTGATGTACCTGGACCGGCCCGTTCGCGAGGCCGAGTTGCTGCAGGCCATTGCGCGCGTCAATCGCACGGGCTTTGGTAAGCGCCGCGGCATCGTCGTGGACTATTATGGTGTGGCCCAGCACCTGAAGGAAGCGCTGGCTGCCTATGCCGACGAAGATGTGGTCGGCGCACTAGCAAGTTTGAAGGACGAAGTGCCGGTGTTGCGCGATCGGCATGCGCGGGTGGTTGAGCTGTTCCGCGAACGGGGCATCGCATCACTAGCCGATACCGAGGCCTGTGTGGATGCACTGGGTAACGAAAAGCTCAGGGCGGAGTTCGTGGTCAAGCTCAAGGCCTTTCTTGGGTCGCTGGACACGGTTTTGCCACGTCCGGAAGGCCTGCCGTTCTCTGCCGATGCCAAGCGCCTGGCCTACATCCACGCGCGCGCCCGTAATCGCTACAAGGACACGCCGGTGCTTGGAAAGGACGTGGGCGCCAAGGTGCGCAAGTTGATCGACGATCATGTGATCTCGCTGGGCATCGACCCGAAGATTCCGCCGATTCAGTTGACCGACGCCCAGTTCGATGCCCATGTGGGCCGGGCCGCGAATGACCGCGCCAAGGCTTCGGAAATGGAACACGCGGTGCGCTCGCATATCCGCAAGCATGCCGACGAGGACCCGGTGCTGTACCGCAAGCTTTCTGAGCGATTGAACGAGATCTTGCGGGCGTTGGGCGAACAATGGAGTGAGGTGGTTGCCCAGCTGCAGGCGCTGGTCGACGACGTGCGCAACGGTAGCGTCGGCGCCGCCGATACGCCGGCGGGTGTGCCGGAGTATTGCGCGCCGTTTCTTCGCACGGTGATGGACGTGGTCTGCGCCGGGCGCGAGCCGACTCCGGCGGAACTGCTTCGGTTGATGGACGTGACCGTGGAACTGGTCGAGCTGCTGGTGCAGGAGCTGCAGAGCAACCGCAATATCTGGAGTCCGCACAAGCGCGCGGCACAGGAACAGCTCAACGGTTTGCTGTTCGATCGTCTGATGCGGCTGCGCCCCCCGCTGATGGATGAGGATGCGGCGGGGCTGCTCACCGACAAGCTGATGGAACAGGCGCGTGCCAGCCATGAGCGGCTGATGCAGGTGTGATGCCATGCGAGCTGCCATGACTGCCTCCAGTCTGCAGGTGGACGATCTGCTGTTCACCGTGCGGTACAGCGCGCGCCGACGAACGATGGAGATCACTGTCGAGCGTGATGGTGCGCTTGTGCTTTCTGCACCGCCGGACGTGACGGAGTCCAGGTTGCGCGCCTTCGTGCAGGAAAAGCGCTTCTGGATCTACACCCGGTTAGCGGAGAAGGATCGCCTGCAACGCCATGCGCCGCGCAAGGCGTTTGTGGGTGGCGAGGGCTTCCTTTACCTGGGGCGAAGCTACCGGTTGAAGATGGTGGCCGATCAGGAAGTACCGTTGAAGCTGTCCGCCGGGCGCTTCTGCCTGGCATCCCATGCATTGCCCGCTGCCAGGGAACATTTCATTCGCTGGTATGGCGAACGTGCCAAGCGCTGGCTGTCGGATCGCATGCTCGAACACGCGCTGCGCATGGACGTCGCTCCGGTCGGGGTAAAGGTTCAGGATCTTGGCTACCGCTGGGGTTCGTGCGGCAAGGGGGATTGGCTGTACTTCCATTGGAAGACCATTCTGCTGCCGGCTCGCATCGCCGAGTATGTGTTGGTGCATGAGATGGCGCATCTGCACGAGGCGCACCACACGCCTTCATTCTGGCTCCGTGTGGAGCGCGCCATGCCGGACTATTTGCAGCGCAAGGCTTGGTTGGCGGAAAACGGCATTGATGTCGAAGGGATCTGACGCGCGGCGAAAGGCGTGTGTCGCTTGATGTTTGCCGCATGCCACCATCCGCGGATGAGGCGGCTTGACGCGTTGCATCGGTGGTAGCAATATTACTAAACGGAGCCTAGAAACTCTGCTAACAGCGGTACCCACCTCCGACAAACCGGTGGGTTTTTTGTGCCTGCGTGCTTTGCAGGTGCAGCCGACGCGACCTCTGCGTCGGGAGGGCGGTGAATACAACACCCGCAAGGGGAATAAGCCCGCCGGCTGTTAGCGGTTTCTAGCCTCCCGACTTCCCATCCGCCATTGGCGGCGGACGGCCACTTCATGGAAGGAGAGGCGACGATGTCGGAGCACAGAACGGACGACCTTGAAAAGGTGGGCTATTTCCTGCCCGAAGCGAGCCAGTTCCGGCTGGTGCGGCTGGGCGAGTTCATCAAGTTCCTCGCACGACTGGCGGAGCCACGCAGCGTGTCCGAGGAACGCGAGGCCGCACCGAAGGTACGTGCGGGGGAACTGGCGGTGTGCATGGAACTGCTCGCGGAGCAACTGGACATGGTGCTGCGCGAGGTGTCGTGGCCGGCGCAGCGTCAGTCCCCCTATCAGGCGCCGGGCCATGACGCCGGGAGCGGGGCGCCCGGGCATCGTCTACGGTAGACGCATCGCCGTTCGACCCATGCGTTGTGGCTTTGATCGGTGGCCACACCGTTGCTGTGCAACCCCGCGCGCGTGACCGGTGGCGCCCCTGCGGTCGTGCCGATGCTGGCGTTCGTTGGTAGAGCTTGCGGCGTCTACATCGAACGCAGCGGCGCCGCTTGCGGCTGTACGGGCGCCTGCTGCTGGCTGCGCTGCAGTTCCTCGGTCCTTGCTTGCTGCTGCACCGCCTCCAACTGCGCGAAGCGTTGCTCCGCCGGCGCCGCGAGCGCGTCCTGCATGGGCATGTGCGCGCGGTGCGCGGCAGGGTCGGGCGATGGGTGGCCGGTGCGCCACAGGTGCACCACCTCGCCACTGCCCAAGGTTGAGGTAGGCGTGTTGGCGGCGATCTTCAGGTCGTCTTTTGCCGTGAAGCCCTTTTCGCCCGCCAGCAGCAACAGGCTCGCGCTCAGCCGCTCGCTGTTCTCATCCCAAGGTTTGCCGGCCTGTTGATCCAGCCCGCGCACGCCTTCGCGGATCTTCTCTAACAAGGGGGTGCTGGGATGTCCAGGGTCGCCGGGCTGGGCGCGCCCTGCGTGCGGCGAGTCGCGCTCGGAGGTTGGACTGATGTGCTGGTGGGAATCTTGAGTGTGTTGCAGCAGGCCGGGTGTGGGCGGTGTGGTGCTGGTATCCCAGAACGCCTGAGGGGTGGCCGTGCTGTCTTGCGGCAAGGCGATGCCATTGCGCTCCAGCAAGGTCTCGTTGAAATGCAGGCGTTGCATGTTCAGATGCATTTGCGGCGCGACGCCGCGGATGGGGTGCGCGTTTTCTCTGTCGATCTTGATCGCGCGGCTCAGTGCCAAGGCGCCGTAGTAATTGGGGTAGTCCGAGTCGCCGTGGTACCCGATGCCGGTTGTCTGGTCCACTGATAGGCCAGGCGTGCCTTTGGGAAGCTTGTCGAAGTAGTAGCGGCCTTGTGCGGCAATGTTCTCCGGCGTCATCGGGAGCGAACCGTCCGCATTGAAGCTGAGTCCTGGTCGTGCCCTGGCTTGACTAGGATTGGCCGGGTCTGCTTCGACAAAGTCCTTGATGCGGCTGTTCGGAATGCCTTTCATGGCGGTCAGATCGACCTGAGGGTTGATCTGACGCTCTCGATCGATCAATGCGTTCCAGCCCGAAATTTGTGCCTTGGCTTCATCCTCCCGGTTTCTTGCAACCAAGTTTTCGATAGGAACCGTGTAGTCGTTGATCGGATTGTTGTCGCTGGCGATCGCCTTCACGGCGGAATCGAATTGACGATAGGCGCCGACCATCGACACTTGATTGAAGGCGTGTTGGGTCTCGTGGCCCAGTACGAATGTCAGATCAGTAGCGCCGTTCTGATTGAATCGGCTTGGCGATTGCCCCAGCGTAGTAGGCGGGATGCTCATCGTCTTGTTTGCAGGATTGAAGGTTCCTCCTGCGATGGTTCCGCTGAGCGGTGCGAAATTCTCAAGCAACATGTGCTGTTGCCGGTTGCTACTGGTGTTGCTGTCGATCGTGGTGACCGCTCGCTTCATTTCGGTGGCCAGTGCGGGCGAGCTGTTGATCGTCGCTTGCAGATTGGTGACCATGTCTTGGGTCACCGCCTGGCTTTGCTGGTTGGCGTCTACATAGGTGGTGTGAGCGAAGCGTATGCTCATCTCCTGCAGACGCAGAGTGCCGCGCAAATCTTCTGCAGCGGCGGAGCCAGGTTGGAGTGTGGGAAGGGTGACAACCCCGGACGACTTGTCGTAAGACCCGATCAACGATTGGGAGCCGCTTTGGCTCAATGCGAAGCCGCTCAAATGACCGTTGGCAGCTTCTTGATTGAGACGCTGTGTGAGGTCCTGATCTGCAGCAATGGTTGCGCGCAACTGTGCTGCCTGATCAGCGGTGACCCCCGGCTGGCTGGCGAATCGCGTCAAGGCCGCCTGCAACTGTGCGTTTGCTGCCGGCATCGTCGTCACCCCTCTAGTTTGTGGAGGCTGATCGCTTCGATGCAGGTTCCGCCAGGTGCGTCTGGAGACTTCAGTGCTTTGTTCTGGGGGGTGACTTGGATGTAGAGATCATTGCGCGAATAATAGAAGGAAAGCGCCCATCCGAACTCGTTGTAGGATGTTGGCTCGGGCTTGAAACCGTGCTTCTTCAAGGATTCATCGTAGTTTTTCAATATCAGGTCGCATGGCGGTGAATTTGCTTCACTTGTGCTTCCTGCTGCGGATAGTTCCAGATTTACATTCGAATATCTTGGAAATTTTTCGTTGAAGTTGTAGGTGAGGTTGTATTCCCGGTTGTCTTGGGACTTCAGCACGTAGAATCCGGAATTTTTCGCTTCATCCCTGGTGAATGGGACGTCCATGAGCCGTTGCAGCGACTCCGCGGACAGGTCATCGAATTTGTCGATAGTCTCTATCATCGCTAGGAAGCGATGGCCCAGTTCGCCTGGCGTCATTTCCGTGTGCTCCTTCATGTTTCCTGCTTGTCGCTCGTTGGCTGCCAAGCTGTTGGTTGCGCAGGATGTTGATAGAAAGATGATTGCTAAGGCCAATGGAATCGTTGAAGTTGCTTTCACGTTGCCTGCTCCGTTTTTGCTGGCCTCGACGCTGCTTCTTCTTGCGCCGGACAATACTGTCGATCTCAAACGTTTGTGTCTGGGCTCCCGATGGATGTCTTCTTTCTGGTCGGAGCAATGTCACATGCGCATCCACCATTTGCTTTTGTTGCGCGTAATTTCGCTCCTTGATCGGTGGTCACTCCCGGCTGGTTGGCAAACTGAGCCAGGGCGGCTTCTAACTGAGCATTGACGTTTGTCATTACGGTCACTCCCCAAATTTCTGGATGCTGATCGCTTTGGCGCAGGTCGAATTTTGGCGCTGGGGGACGATCTGAACATGCATGTTGTTGCGGCTGTAGTGCAGCGCCACGAGTCCTCTGATCTCGTCTTGCGTACTGGGTCTGGTACTGAACCCCGCCGCCTTCAGGGCATGGTCGTATTCGTCAAGCCCAAGGTCGCAAGGAAGGCTGTTTTCATCGACTGAATTGGCCGCCTTGATCAGCTCAATCGTTACGTTCGAGTATTCCTCGAGTTTGCTGTCCAAGTTATACGTTATTCCGTATTGCCACTTCCCATCTGGCAATTTGAGTGCATAAGCCCCCGATTTTTCGTCTCCCTCGAAGGTTGCTCCAATGGCGGACTGAATCGATTTGGCCGACAGGTCGTTGAAATTCTGCGTGCTCTCGATCATCGATAGGAAGCGATGTCCAAGATCGGCTGCAGTCATTTCATTATTCGAGTTCATGTTTCTTCCTTGGCTTGTGTCGGCTGCCAGGCCAGTGGTTGCACAGGAGGTTGAACAAACGGTTAGCGTCAAGGCGAGTAAGATTTTTTCAATTCTTTTCATGGTATGTACTCCTCCTCGGCGTCACTGCGAAAGTGGATGCATCGCATGCCGAATTAGACCATCATGCCTCAGCCTCTTGGGTGCGTGATACCGCAGTTCCTCGGTGCGTTCCGGCGACAGCATGCGGTTGCCGATGCCCGGTTCGAGGCGTCCGCGAAACCCCAGCACGGACACATTCATCAGCTCGCCGAAGGTGCGGTAGGCGGAGTTGCTGTTGACGGTGTCGCCGAAGACCTTGAAGCCGTAGTTCGGATAGTCGCGGTCCTGTGCGTTGAGTTCCGGCACGGCGCGCACCGCGGTGTTCCAGCGCTCCAGGATCTCGTGCTTGTCGCCGGTGGCCACCGTGCGCGACGGTTGGTCGTCGCGGATGTAGCTGGTGCTGTCGACCTTTTCGCCGATGGAGCGGGCGTACGCAGGATCGTGCGGGTAATGCCAGGCGCGCAGCGCGTGCCGGGTGGCGTCGGTGCCGATGGGGATGGCCTGGCCGGTCTGGCGATCGGTGGCCAGGCCATGCAGTTCCGCCACGGCCTTGCCATGTTCGTCCCGTAACACCCAGAAGGCGTGGCCGGCGATGCCGATGACGCCGAGCGAGCGGGCTTCGATGGCGTAATTGGGCATGGTCGTGTCCTTCCTTGGTCGCTTTGATGGCGCGGGGATCAGAACCGCCGTGTCCTATTCGGGCTCAATACGGTTGCGTGGCGACGCAGCGATCCAGTGCGGTCTTGAGATCCTGCATCGCCTTGTCGACGCCCAGGTCGACGAAATAGGCGCCAGCGCCCTTGAGGGCGAGCTTGGCCTGGTTGGCGCCCGGTGGGCGCTCCAGGCGCAGGCGAAAGCCGCTGCGGTTCGTCTCGGGGAAGTCGCCCGATTCCAGGATGCCTAGCGCTGGATCTTCGCGAGTGACCTTGGGCCAGGAGCTGCTTGTCTCGGACAGGGTGGCGATGCTGGATTCGGCGCAGTCGAACAGGCGCTGGTTGGGCAGGTCGGCTGGAACGCGCAGCACCGCCGAGGCCATGGGCGTCTTGCGGGCGGCAGCGGGCATGCTGCAGGCGCTGGCGACCAGCGCCAGGCCGGCGAATTGGGCGATGCGGTGCCATGGCGTCATGAGGACGTTCCTTGCGTGGGCTGCGGCGAGCTTCCTGCTCGGCGCATGCTGCCGAATGCGCTAGGTGTCGCTGCGCGGTCAGCGCCGCGCGCGCCGCCAGGCAATCAGCGCCACGGCGGCCAGGGCGGCGACTGTGCCAACCGCGGCCACCTGCGCCGCACGCTTGGCGCGTTGTTCGCGCAGGCGCAGCGCCTCCGCGTCGGCGTCATCGGCGGACAGCGGCGAGCGGTACACGCTGTGCGCGGCGGCGCGGCCGGAGATGGCGGCACGGCGCGCGGGCGGGGTCGGGGCGCTGTCGGTGGCGGTGTCGTCCACGGCGTGGGCTGTGTCGGTGATCATGGTGGGTTGCATCCTCGGCGCTGCGTTCATGCGTGTGTGGATCGAGCGGTAGGTTAGGTAAGGCCGCTCCATCTTTCCAAGCGCCACGTTAACGCGGCGCGGGGGAAAAGTAATGTGCAGGCGCGGCGACGCGGGCACCCGCTCAGCCGACCGGGCGCACCATCAGCAGCACGCGGCTGCCGTAGGAATCGGCTTCCTGCACGGGCTGCCAGCCGTGGCGGGCATACAGGCCGCCGTCCAGGTGCTCGGTCTGCAGATACAGCGCGCCCAGGCCCAGGGTCGCGGCGTCGGCCAGGGCATGGGCAAGCAGGCGGCCGGCAATGCCACGTCCGCGATAGGCCGCGTCCACGTACACGCCGCCCAGCCAGTAAGGGTACTGGGGGAAGGCATCCATTTCCCGGTATTTCAGCTGCGCCACGGCGATCGCGTGGGCGCCGTCGAAGGCCGCCAGCAGGCGCGGCAGGCCGTGCGCATCCGGCGCGCGCTGCAGTTGGCGCAGTTCGTCATCCAGCGAGAAGCCCGCCTCGCGGCCCCAGGCCGCGTGGTACCAGGCCGCGATCTGCGGCAGGTCCGGGGCGTGCTGGTCGAGATGACGGACGTCCATGTGCGGGCGTTGCGATGATAGGGAAGCAGGCAAGTGTAAGTGGGAAGGAGCTTAGGCCAGGCAGGGCGACGCGGCGGCCTGCGTCCGTGCGCGCTATCGGCCGATCACGCAGGCAATGCCCGCACGCGCGGCTTGAACGGCGGCCATGTCCACGTGCCTCTCCACGCGCTCACGTCGGCAAGTTTGGCGATAATGCCGGCCTGTTCCGTCAGGATCGCCGCATGACCGCTCTTACCGAACGTTACGCGCGCGCCGTGGACTATGCGCGCATCGCCCACGCCGGCCAGTTCCGCAAGGGCGGCACGGTGCCGTATCTGAGTCACGTGTTGGGCGTGTCGACGCTGGTGCTGGAGGCCGGCGGCGACGAGGACCAGGCGATCGCGGCGCTGCTGCACGACGTGGTGGAGGATTGCGGCGCCGGGCACGAGGCGGTGATCCGCGCGCAGTTCGGCGAGGCGGTGGCGGACATGGTGATGGCGTGCACCGACGCGACCGCCGAGCGCAAGGCAGTGCAGGCGGACGTGCCGGCCAGGCGCCGCGACTGGCGCATCCGCAAGCAAGCCTATCTGGCGCACCTCGCCGAGGCCCCGGACGCGGTGCTGCTGGTATCGGCCTGCGACAAGCTCTACAACGCGCGCAGCATCGTCGCCGACCTGGAAGACCCCGACGTCGGCATCGCAGTGTTCGAGCGCTTCACCGCCGGCCGCGACGGCACGCTGTGGTACTACCAGGCGCTGCATGCGATCTACGCCGAACGCGGCGTGGCGGTGCTGCGCGCCTTCTCCAGCGCGGTGACGCGGATGCAGGCGCTGGCCGCGCGTGCCGAAGATGCCGATACGATGACGGCGCCCGCGTTGAGCTGAGACCTGCGTCACTCGCGACGCTGCGCTTTCGCCGACGACCGACCAAGCGCGCTGCAGCGCAGTCGCCGCGACACGCCCATGTCGGCCGACCGGCTAAGCTTGCGCGCTCCTTCGCGTTGCCGGTCCTGCCCATGTCCACGCCTCCCGCTTCCGCCGCTTCCGGCTTCGTGCGCGTCCGCGGTGCGCGCGAGCACAACCTCAAGGACGTGGACGTTGAGCTGCCGCGCGATGCGCTGGTGGTGTTCACCGGCGTGTCCGGTTCGGGCAAGTCGTCGCTGGCGTTCGGCACGTTGTTCGCCGAGGCGCAGCGGCGCTACCTGGATTCGATCTCGCCGTATGCGCGGCGGCTGATCGACCAGGCCGGCGTGGCCGACGTCGACGCCATCGATGGCCTGCCGCCGGCGGTGGCGCTGCAGCAGCATCGCGGCGCGCCGAGCACGCGCTCGTCGGTGGGTAGCGTCACCACCATCTCCAACTCGCTGCGCATGCTGTACTCGCGTGCCGGCACGTATCCGCCGGGACAGGGCATCATCCACGCCGACGGCTTCTCGCCGAACACGCCGGCCGGTGCCTGCCCCACCTGCCACGGGCTGGGCCGCATCTACGACGCCACCGAGGCGTCGATGGTGCCGGACCGTTCGCTGAGCATCCGCGAGCGCGCGGTGGCGGCGTGGCCGCCGGCCTGGCATGGTCAGAATCTGCGCGACATCCTCACCACGCTCGGCCACGACGTCGACGTGCCATGGTCCAAGTTGCCGAAGAAGACCCGCGACTGGATCCTGTACACCGACGAGCAGCCGACCGTGCCGGTGTATCCCGGCTTCACCCTGGCCGAGACCCAGCGCGCGCTCAAGCGCAAGCAGGAGCCGGCATACATGGGCACCTTCAGCAGCGCGCGCCGTTATGTGCTGCACACCTTCGCCACCACGCAGAGCGCGATGATCAAGAAGCGTGTGGCGCAGTACCTGATCAGCACCGCGTGCCCCAGTTGCGACGGCAAACGGCTGCGCCGCGAGACGCTGTCGGTGACCTTCGCCGGGCTGGACATCGGCGCACTGTCGCAGCGCCCGCTCGGCGAGGTGGCCGACCTGCTGCGGCCCGCGGCCGAGGGACGCCTGCAAGGCCGCTCGCGGCATCCCGAGCAGGCGCTGGCCGCGCAGCGCATCGCCCAGGATCTGCTGTCGCGGATCCAGGTGGTGGAGGCGTTGGGCCTGGGCTATCTGACCCTGGAGCGCAGCACGCCGACGCTGTCGCCCGGCGAACTGCAGCGGCTGCGCCTGGCCACGCAGATCCGCTCGCAGCTGTTCGGCGTGGTCTACGTGATGGACGAGCCGTCGGCGGGCCTGCATCCGGCCGACACGCAGGCGCTGCTGGGTGCGCTGGACCAACTCAAGGGCGCGGGCAATTCGCTGTTCGTGGTGGAACACGAGATCGACGTGATCCGCCATGCCGACTGGATCGTCGATGTCGGCCCCGGTGCCGGCGAGCACGGCGGCCAGGTGCTGTACAGCGGCCCGCCGGCGGGACTGGCGCAGGTACAGGCCTCGTCCACGCGCCGCTACCTGTTCGCCGAACCGCAGGCCGCTGCCCATTCGCCGCGCACGCCGGAGGCCTGGCTGCAGTTACGCGAGGTCAGCCGCAACAACGTGGTCGCGCTGGACGTGGACATCCCGCTGGGCGTGTTCACCACCGTCACCGGCGTGTCCGGCTCGGGCAAGTCCTCGCTGGTCAGCCAGGCGCTGGTGGAGTTGCTGGGCACGCAATTGGGCCAGGCGCCGGCCGAGGCGGAGGAGGAACTGGATCCGCTGGAACGCGGTGCGCGCGTGGCCACCGACGGCTACATCGCCGACGGCCTGCAGCACGTGCGGCGGCTGGTGCAGGTGGACCAGGCGCCGATCGGACGCACGCCGCGCTCCAACCTGGCCACCTACACCGGCCTGTTCGACCATGTGCGCAAGCGCTTCGCGGCCACGCCGGCGGCGCGCAAGCGCAAGTACGATGCCGGGCGTTTTTCCTTCAACGTGGCCAAGGGTCGTTGCGAAACGTGCGAAGGCGAGGGCGCGGTGAGCGTGGAACTGCTGTTCATGCCCAGCGTGTATGCGCCGTGCCCGACCTGCCATGGCGCGCGCTACAACGCCAAGACGCTGGAGATCGAACTGCGCGGCCAGAACATCGCCCAGGTGCTGCGCATGACCGTGGCGCAGGCGCTGGACTTCTTTGCCGACGACTCGGCGATCGTGCGGCCGCTGCAGGTGCTGGTGGAGGTGGGCCTGGGCTATCTGCGGCTGGGCCAGCCGGCCACCGAGCTGTCCGGCGGCGAGGCGCAACGCATCAAGCTGGCCAGCGAGCTGCAGCGCGCACAGCGCCGCGGCACCGTGTACGTGCTGGACGAACCCACCACCGGCCTGCACCCCGCCGACGTGGACACGCTGTTGCGGCAATTGCACGGGCTGGTGGAGGCTGGCAACACGGTGGTGGCGGTGGAGCACGACATGCGCGTGGCCGCGGCCAGCGACTGGATCATCGACATGGGCCCGGGCGCGGGCGGGGCGGGTGGCAAGGTGGTGGCGGCGGGCGTGCCAGCTGTGGTGGCCCGGCAGGCCGAGAGTCGAACCGCGCCGTTTCTGGCGGCGGAGTTGGCGGGGTGATCGGGCCGCTGCAGTGAGCGCCTGTCGCCTGATGTAAATCCCACGTGGGAGCGGCTTCAGCCGCGACAGGCATCGCGGGAATGCCTGTCGCGGCTGAAGCCGCTCCTACGACGGTCGACGAGCCCGCTCGCGCGCCTGGGGCGTGCGCCACCGCAGCCGATGATGGCTACTGGTCGTCCAGCCCGAGGTTCTGCGCCGCGCTGGCTGGCGGTACGTAGACCCGCTCGTGCGGCACCTGCAGCGCCGCCTCGCCGTGCTGCAGGTTCAGCGCCTGCGCGTGCACGAAATCGGTGATGTCGGTGATCGAGAGGGCCCGCCGTTCGCCGTACTGGCGCAGCGCCTGGCCGCGCAGCCCCAGTTGCAGTGCGCGACGCGGCAGCGCGCTGCCGTCGGGCGCGTGGTCGGGGTCCCACTGCAGGCGCACGTCGGATTGCTGGACTGCGTCCTTCCACGCGGCATGGCTGGCGAAGCGCACCGGATCGAACGTCGACGGTACCGCGGCGCGCAGCAGTTCGTCGAAGAAGGCGCGCGGCAGCCGGATCGCCAGGATCCGCTCCTGCCCTTGCTTCTGCGCCCAACCGGCGCGGTACATCATCCACAGGAAGTTCGGCTTGATCCAGCTCATGCGGTCGTAGCTGAACTCGCCGCCGAAGCGTTGATGGGCCACCGCGAACTGCGCGATCGCGGGGCGGTAGGCCTGGTAGACATCGATCGCATCGGCGTCGAAGTGCGCCAGGATGTGACGGCCCTGGCGGGGCCAGGCGGGCTGCAAGGCAGCATAGGGAACGGAATGCATCTGCGTGCAGTCTACGTCGTCGCAACAGCGTCGTCGATCTGTCGCCACGTCTTCCCGTGTCGGTTGGCTGCGGTCGCATGTGCGTGCACTGAACCACTCAGCCTGCGCTCGCCCCCAGGCTCGCGCACTGAGACCGGCACTGGCTACCCTGGTGCACCGCCATTCCCGGAGCCCCCATGAGCCGACGTTCCGGCAGCGCCGATCTGCCCCTGCACGGTGGCCGCGTGCCGCACTGGCTGGGCGCGCGCATGACCCGGCTCGGCGCGGTGATGTGCCAAGCCATCGTGCACAGCTACGGCCGCGACGAACTGCTGCGGCGCCTGGCGCATCCGTTCTGGTTCCAGTCGCTGGGCGCGGTGATGGGCATGGACTGGCATTCCTCCGGCATCACCACCAGCGTGCTGGGCGCGCTCAAGCGCGGCCTGGCGCCGCTGTCCGGCGAACTGGGCATCCACGTGTGCGGCGGCCGCGGACGGCATTCGCGGGCCACGCCGGACGAACTGCTGGCGGTGGGCGAGCGCACCGGCCTGGACGGCGTGGACCTGGCGCGGGTCAGCCGCCTGGTTGCCAAGGTCGACAGTGCCGCGGTGCAGGACGGCTTCGACCTGTACCTGCATGGCTTCATCGTCAGCGACGACGGGCGCTGGGTGGTGGTGCAGCAGGGCATGCACGGCGCACGCAAGCAGGCGCGCCGCTACCACTGGCTGTCGGAAGGCCTGAGCAGTTTCGTCGACGCGCCGCATGCGGCCATCGACGGTCCGCGCCAGGGCCGCATCGTCAATCTTGCCGATCACCGTGCCGCCGCGGCGCGCGCGGCGCAGGTGGACCTGCTGCAGACGCTGGCGCCTGAGCGCATTGCCCGCGAGTACGCCGCGCTGGAGGCCGCGCAGGCGTCGGCACCGGTCGCCGCAGCGCCGGCCCGCACCGCGCAGCCGCGGTGCGACACTGTGCCGGCCGCCGATGCGCTGTTCGCCGAGACCGGCGACCTGTTCGCGCCGGCAGCTGCTGCGCTGCCAGAGCGTCGGCCCGCCGACCTGCCGCATCTGTCGCTGCCCGACCGTCACGACGTGCGCGGCAGCGACGTCGTGGTGCGGCGCCTGCACGGGGCGCTGGCCGCCGCCGCCGAATGCGGCCCGCGCGATTTCCAGGATCTGCTGCAGGTGCCGGGCATCGGTGCGCGCACGGTGCGGGCGCTGGCGCTGGTGGCCGAGGTACTGCACGGTACGCCGTGCCGCTTCAGCGACCCGGCGCGTTTCTCGCTGGCCCACGGCGGCAAGGACCGGCATCCGTTCCCGGTGCCGACGCGGGTCTACGACCACACCATCGGCGTGCTCAAGACCGCGGTCGCGCAGGCCAAGCTGGGCCGCGAGGAGAAGCTGGAGGCGATCCGCCGCCTGGACGCGCAGGCGCGCCTGCTCGAAGCGACCGCGCATGGCCCGTCGGTGGAGGACTACATCGCCGAGGAGCGCGCGCAGTCGCATGCCTATGGCGGGCGCAGCGTGTTCGGCTGGGAGCCGGCGCCGCAGGCTGCTGCAGAGAGGCGCGCCGCACGCGCCACCTGAGAGGCACGTGCGGCGGGTTGCTTGCGTCGCGCGCGAACGGATCCGGGATGTCGTGCAGAAGCGGCGTCCGGGCGACTGTGATGATTGCGATACGTGCTGTAGGAGCGGCTTCAGCCGCGATGGGGTTCCCTGTAAAGCCCGTCGCGGCTGAAGCCGCTCCTACGAGGGGCTGGCTGCGGCTCGGGAAGCCGCCGGGACGCGCATTGCGATGCGGCGGCTGGATCAGGGGTCGCGCTTGTCGTCGCCACGCTTGCACCTCCGTCGCGCGCTGCGCACCGCGCTCCTCACGCTTCCTGGATCGCCCGTATCATGGCGGCCGCGGCGCAGTGCGTCGGTGCTCCCAAACGACGCGTACGCCGAAGGACGTTTTTAGCATGTGGTCTGCCATCAGCAACTTCGGCGACGCGGCGATGACGCTGCCGCTCGCGCTCGCCTGCGCCCTGTGGCTGGCGCTCGGTGGTGGCGGTTGGCGCGCCGCCGGCACCTGGCTGGGCCTGCTGGCGACCGCCGCGGCGCTGGTGGGAGCGACCAAGATCCTCTACGCCGGCTGCGGCGTGGAATTGCGCGCGCTGCAGTTCCGGGTGATCAGCGGGCACACCATGCTTGCCGCCTGCGTGTGGCCGATGGCGTGCATGCTGTGCCTGCGGGCGCGCCCACGCCCGCGGCTGGCGGTCGCCTGCGGGTTCGCCATCGCCAGCGTGATCGCCATCGCCCGCGTCTATGCACGTGCGCACAGCCTGTCCGAGGTTGCGGTCGGCGTGGTCGTCGGGGCCGCGACCACCGCCTGCTATCTGCAGTGGCGCGGTGCGCCGCAGTTGCCCGCGCGCCTGCGCGTGTACGCCATCGCGTCGGTGCTGTCGGTCTGTGCGCTGATGTACGGACGCCACGCGCCGATCCAGCACGCCATCCAGACCTACTCGCCGGCGCTGTGCGGCCGCGATGGCTGATCGCGGCGTCGCTGGCGTGCAGGCATGTGCACGCGCGCTTCGCCTGTCGTATGCCTGCTCTTGACCTGGGCGTTGCTACACCCGGAAGCGATGGCCGTCATGGCCGCTTTCAGGAGACGTCGCGATGCCGGAGCAATCCACCACCACCCGTGCGCGCCGCGCCAAGCGCGAAGGCAAGGCCGGCACCACCCAGGCCGGCGAATTCGTGCGCGAGGAGATCGACCGCGTGCGCGAGGGCAAGACCGAGGTGAAGTCGACCAAGCAGGCGATCGCCATCGGCCTGTCCAAGGCGCGGCGCGCCGGGGTCAAGACCGGTGCGTCGAAGACCGCGTCGAAAGCCACCAAGAAGAAGGTTGCGCAGGAAGAGGCCAAGGGCGGCAAGCAGGGCAAGCCGTCGCCGGCGCGCTCGCGCGGTGCCAAGAAGGCACTCAAGACCGCCAGCAAGGGCACGACCGCGCGCAAGACCGTCGGCAGCGAGGCGCTGTCGACGCAGACCAAGCGCGCAGCGAAGAAGCGTAGCGCCAGCAGCCGCTCGGCCGCGGCGAAGAAGGCTGCGCAAACCAAGGGTGCGACGGTGCGCAAGGCCGCAGCCAAGAAGGCGGCGCAGACGCGGGCCAAGAAGTCCGGTACGCGTACGTTCGCTGCAAAGAAGAGCACGGCCAAGTCCGCCTCGGCGAGGAAGACGACGGCCAGGAAGGCCGCGAGCAAGACGGCTTCGGCAAAGAAGACCGCAACAAAAAAAGCTGCGACGAAAAAGACCGCATCCAAGAAGTCGACGGCCAGGAAAACGCCGGCGAAGAAGAGCGCCACGCGTGCGAGCAGCAAGCGTGCCAGCAAGACGTCGTCCGCGCGCAAGGGCAGTACGCGGTAACAAGGCTTAGCTGCCGCATGCTGCGCCATAGCGCATGGTGGGCATCCCTGATCGCTCAGGAACTTCCACTGTAGGAGCGGCTTCAGCCGCGACGGGCTTTACCCGGAAACGCCCGTCGCGGCTGAAGCCGCTCCTACGAGGTAAGCTGCAATCGGCTTGTCGCGCAAGCCGGCGATTAGAGGGGGCTTGCTGCTGCATCGTCGCGCGGCAGCCGCCTCGTGCTCCCCTATAGCTCGGTGTACTTGGTGATGCGCCCCTTGGCTAGCTCCACCGGATACTTGACGGCGTTGGCCAGCATCTTGCGTTGCGCGGCCTCGATCGGATCGATCTGCAGCTTGTCGCACAACTGCACCAGATACAGCAGCACGTCGGCGATCTCGCTACCGACCTGCTGCTTTTTTTCTTCAGAAAGCTGGCGGCTCTGCGCATCGTCCAGCCATTGGAAATGCTCCAGCAGCTCCGCCGCTTCCACCGAGAGCGCCGCGGCGAGATTGCGCGGACTGTGGAACTGACCCCAGTCGCGGGCGTCGGCGAAGGCGCGCTGGGCGGCTTGCAGGTCGTGGAGGCTGTCGGGCATGGGCGTCGGCTCGCAGTGGGGGACGGCGCATGGTAATGCAGCGGCCGCGCATGCACGCAGGGCATTGCCCGCAAGGCGCGCGCCGCGGTCGCGACGTCGGACTCACGGCATGGTCACCGACGTTGCACGGCATCGACGGCAACACTGCAGTCACGTGTTCGCAGACGAAAGGAACTACCCATGCAAGCTCTGACCTATCACGGCACCCGGGACGTGCGCGTGGAAACCGTTCCCGACCCGGTGCTGGTCGAGACCGACGACATCATCCTGCGCGTCACCGCCACCGCGATCTGCGGTTCGGACCTGCATCTGTACCGCGGCAAGATTCCCGACCTGCACACCGGCGACGTGCTCGGGCATGAGTTCATGGGCGTGGTGGAGGAGGTCGGCCCGGACGTGCAGCGGGTGAAGAAGGGCGACCGCGTGGTGATCCCGTTCGTGATCGCCTGCGGCGAGTGCTTCCATTGCCGCCTGACCGAGTACGCCGCCTGCGAGACCACCAATACCGGCAAGGGCGCAGCGCTGAACCAGAAGGGCATCCGCCCACCGGCGGCCCTGTTCGGCTACAGCCATCTGTACGGCGGCGTGGCCGGCGGCCAGGCCGAATACGTGCGCGTGCCCAAAGCCAATGTCGGCCCGCTGGTGGTGCCGGACGTGCTGCATGACGAACAGGTGCTGTTCCTCTCCGACATCCTGCCCACCGGCTATCAGGCCGCAGTGAATGCGGGCGTGCGTCAGGGCAGCACGGTGGCGATCTTCGGCGCCGGCCCGGTCGGGCTGATGACCGCGGCCTGCTGCCGCATGCTCGGCGCCGAGCGCATCTTCATGGTCGACCGCTACCCGTATCGGCTGGACTTCGCCCAGCGCACCTACGGGGTGATCCCGCTGAACTTCGAGGAGATCGACGACCCGGCCGACATCATCGTCGGCCAGACCGACGGCCGCGGCGTGGACGCCAGCGTCGATGCGGTGGGCTTCGAGGCCAAGGGCAGCACCGTGGAAACGGTCATGGCCACGCTGAAGCTGGAAGGCAGCAGCGGCACCGCATTGCGCCAGTGCATCGCCGCCACGCGCCGCGGCGGCACCGTCAGCGTGCCGGGCGTGTACGCCGGTTTCATCCATGGCTTCCTGTTCGGCGACGCCTTCGACAAGGGGCTGAGTTTCAAGATGGGCCAGACCCACGTGCAGCGTTTCATGCCCGAACTGCTGGAGCACATTGGCGAGGGCCGGCTGCGCCCGAACGAGATCATCACCCATCGCCTGAGCCTGGCCGAGGCCGCGCAGGGCTATTCGATCTTCGACAAGAAAGAGCAGGACTGCCGCAAGGTGATCCTGACGCCGTAAGCCCGCGCCACGCCCTCGCACACCGCATCGGTAGGCGAGGGCAACGCGTTGGCGATGAATGCTTCATGCGTGTGCACATCGCTGTGCGATGCGCACACGCTGCGTGCGCATGCAGGCTGTTGTGATTCACGCCACCTTTCACCTCGGACGCTCCGCATTGCAGCTTTCGGCAGCTTGCTTGGCGCCTTCGCACAGAGGATCCGCTTGACCGAACTGCGTTCCCCCATCGCCCTTGGCGATGTCGATGACCTACACGGTGCCGCGCTGCATGCGTTGGCACGCTACCCACGCTTGCCGCTGCCTGGCGGCGGTGACACCCTGGACCGCTGGCGGATCCTGGCCGAGATCGCCGCGGTCGACGTGTGCCTTGCCAAGGTGCTGGAAGCGCATTACGACGCGCAGGCGATCCTCGCCGAACTGGGCGCGCCGGCACCGCCGCCCGGGCAGCTGTTCGCCGTATGGGCTGCAGAGGCGCCGGACGCGCGCCTGGCCTACCGTGGCGATGCGCAGCGCGGCGAGGTGCTTGGCCGCAAGGCCTGGTGTTCCGGCGCCGGCATCGTCGACCAGGCGCTCGTCACCGCGCACGACGCGGAGCGGCAGCAGTTGGTGCAGGTGCAACTGCGCCAGCCCGGCATCGCCATCGATGCGCAGGCCTGGGCCGCGGTCGGCATGGCCCGCGTGGTCAGCGGGCCGGTGACCTTCGATGCGGTGCCGGCGCTGGCGATCGGCGCGCCGGGGCAGTATCTGCAACGGCCTGGGTTCTGGCATGGCGGCGCCGGGATCGCCGCTTGTTGGTATGGAGCCGCCAGCGTGGTGGCCGAGCGCCTGCGCGCACATCCCAAGCTGCAGCGCGATGCGCATGCGGCAATGCACCTGGGCGTGATCGACCAGCAGCTCGGTGCCGCGCGCGCGTTGCTGCGCGAACTGGCGACCGCCATCGATGCCGCGCCCGAGCAGGCGCATCGGCACGCGGTGGTCCTGGTGCGTTCGTTCGTGGAACGCGCCGCCACCGATGTGCTCGATCGCGTCGGACGCGCGCTCGGCCCGGCGCCGCTGTGCAGCGACCGCGAACACGCCATGCGCTGCGCGGATCTGGCGGTATTCGTGCGGCAGAGCCATGCCGAGCACGACTGGGCTGCACTCGGCCAGGCGCTGGGCGAGCAGGTGCGGCCATGGCGGCTGTGAGCGTGCCGCAGCCGCAGATCCATGGCGACGGCACGCCGGAGTCGGCGTGGCAGCGTTCGTCCTGGCTGGCCGCGTTGCCGCAGCGACCGATCGAGGACCTGATCGCGGGCGCCGCGCGGTTGCTGGTGGTGTCGCCGCATCCGGACGATGAAGCGCTGGGCTGTGGCGGCGCGATCGCCTGTGCGCGCCGGTTGCGCATCCCCGTGCAACTGATTGCGGTGACCGACGGCGAAGCCTGCTATCCGCACGATCCGTACTGGACGCCGCAGCGCCTGCGCACAGTGCGGCGCGCCGAACTCGCCGCGGCCATGGGCCGCCTGGGCGCCGATCCTGCCGCGATCTGTCACCTGGGTCTGGGCGACGGCCAGGTCGGCGCGCAGGAGACGGTGCTGGCCGAACGCCTGCATGCGCAGTTGCGCGCGGGCGACCTGGTGCTGACCACCTGGCACCGCGATGGCCATCCCGACCATGAGGCCAGTGCACGTGCGGTGCGGCAGGCCGTCGCCGCCGCCGACGCACGGCTGCTCGAGTTCCCGGTCTGGGCCTGGCATTGGCTGCAGGCCGACACCGCGCCGCAGGCCCTGCGCGGCGCCGTCCGCTATGCCTTGAACGATGCCGACTGGCAGGCCAAGCAGGACGCGCTGCAGTGCTTCGCCTCGCAGCTGGGTACCGCGCAACCAACGGTGCCGGCGCCGATCCTGCCGCCGCAGGTCCTGCAACGGTTCGCACGCCGCTTCGAGGTCTTTGTCGCATGAGTTCGGTCCAGGCCTATTTCGGCGCCCTCTACCGCGACGACGATCCGTTCGGCTATCGCGAGCGCTGGTACGAAGCGCGCAAACGCGCGCTGCTGCTGGCCAGCCTGCCGCGTGCGCGCTTCGCGCGTGCCTGGGAGGTCGGCTGCTCCAACGGCGAACTGACTGCGGCGCTGGCGCCGCGCTGTGATGCGCTGCTGGCCACCGACCTCTCCGAGCGCGCGGTGGCCCTGGCCGCGCAGCGCAATGCCGCCACGGCGCACGTGCAGGTGCAACAGGCCGAGCATCCGCGCACCTGGCCGCCGGGCCGTTTCGACCTGATCGTGTTCAGCGAGGTCGGCTACTACCTGCCGTTGCCGCAGTTGCAGGAATGCGCGCAGCGCCTGCGCGCCTCGTTGAGCGAGCAGGGCGTGCTGGTTGCCTGCCACTGGCTGCACCCGTTCGCCGAGGCCTGCATGGACGGGCGCGCGGTGCACGCCTGCCTGGCGCAGCGCCTGGAGCTGCCGCGGCTGTTGCGCTACGAGGACGAGGACGTGGTGCTCGACGCCTGGAGCGCCACGCCGTATTCGGTGGCCGCGGCGGAGCGCCTGCGGTGATCGCGGTGCTGATCCCGGCGCACAACGAGGAGGCGCTGATCGGCGCCTGCCTGCGCTCGGTGGCGCATGCGGCGCGATGCGCGGGCCTGCGCGGCGAGGCGGTGCAGGTGTTCGTCGCCCTGGACCGCTGCAGCGACGGTACGGCCGGCATCGTCGCCGCGCATGGCGCGCACGCCATTGCGCTGCAGAGCGGCAATGTCGGCAGCGCGCGGGCGGCGGCGGCGCAGGCGGCGCTGGCTGCCGGCGCGCGTTGGCTGGCCTGTACCGATGCGGACTCGGTGGTGCCGGCGAACTGGCTGTCGGCCCAGTTGGACTGCGCCAGCGATGCGTTCTGCGGCATCGTCACGGTGAACGACTGGGCCGACTACGACACCACGTTGCGCGAGGCGTACCTGGCCGGCGAGTGCCATGAGGACGACCACCCGCACGTGCATGGCGCCAACCTCGGCGTCAGCGCCGAGCTGTACCGGCGCTGCGGCGGCTTCCTGCCGCTGGCCGCGCACGAGGACGTGGCGCTGGTGGAGGCGCTGGTGTGCGCGCAGGCGCGGATCGCGCGGCGCGCGCAGCCGGCGGTGGTCACCAGCGCGCGGCGGGTGGCGCGTGCCTGCGGTGGCTTCAGCGACTATCTCAAGCAGATGGAACGCCGCCTGGCCGACGCGTTGCTGCCGGCGGCCGACGGCGACGTGCTGGCCTGAGCGCGCGCGCCGGTTCATGCGGGCATCGGGACAGGTGATGGGCGCGGGTCGCGTGGCGGGCCGACCAGAGCGGCGGTCGGGTGCCGCGGGGCCTTGATGCCTTGCGGTGGTGCCGCAGTGCAGCATCTTCGCTGTGTTGGTGCTTCCCGGACCATGGCCGTCGGCCGGTGCGGCTGGGCCTGTTGGACGCCTGTCAGCCGTCCGTCGTCGACACGTGAAAATTTCACACCCGCTTCACCTCGGGTGGTTGTAGACACGCCGCCCCCGAGTTCGGGATAAGTTTTTGCCGCCGCGCCCGCCGACCGGCCGTGCAGAAGCCGCTCGCTCGCTTCTTGTCAAGCCTGTGACAGTCCTTTTTCTTCTGAATCAATCACTTGCTTGTCTGGGCAAGGTGAGGGCGGCCGTGCCCCGTTGTCCACAGGGGGTGTGGATGACTTCTGCATAAAGGTGTGGATAACACCGACGCCGGCCCGTGACACAACAGTGTCAAGAGGGGTGGCGAAAAATTGACCAGGCTTTTTTTGGGGCGCCGCGGGGGCGTCCTGGAGGGGGCGCTTCCCCCCTCCTTGGTGCCATCGCCCTGGCGCCACACCCATGCGGCGCCAGGGCGGACCCGTCTGGCCTGGCCCGGGCTTAGGCGAGCAGGCGCAGCTTCGGCTCGCGGCTCCACTGGCGGGTCTTGGCCGCGGTCACGAAGCCCTTGCTGTCGCCGGCCTCGACCACGCCGGCATCCTTCTGCACGTTGCCGGCCTTCAGCAGCGGCTGCGCGCCGGCGTCGGCGGCGATGGCCTTGAGGTGGGCGAAGGCGTTGCTGACGAAGTCGATGGCCGCCGACTCCTTGCTCAGCCGCTTGCCGGCCTCGGCCGACAGCACCACCGCCACCGCGTCGAACACGAACGACGGCGTGCCGGCCAACTGGCCGTCGGCGGCCAGCCGCTTGCCGTCGCTGAGGATGGCGCCGCCCAGCTTGGGCGCGACGATCTTGACCGCGGCACCGGCGTCGGTGGCGGCCTTGCGCAGGTCGCGCACCAGTTTCGCGTCCGAGCCCTCGTCGATCAGGATGCCGATCGCGCGGCCCTGCAGGGTCGGCTTCATGCGGCCGATGAGCTGCAGCGCCGGCGACAGCGGCATGTCCTGCGGCGCGACCGCGGCCGGTGGTGCCGGCGGCAATTTGTCCATGCCCAGGCCGTCGGCGACGCGTTGCGCCAGCTTGGGATCGATGTGGCGCAAATGCCCGACCACCGTCTCACGCACGTGCGCGGTGTCGACCTTGGACAGCTCGAACACCAGCGCCGAGGCCACATGCGCCTGCTCCGGCTGCGTCTGGCTACGGTAGAACAGCCGCGCCTGGCTGTAGTGGTCGGCGAAGCTCTCGGCGCGCACGCGGCCCTTGGCGCCATCGTCGGGCTGGGTGCGGTGGCTGACGAAGCCGCGCGCGGTCTCGCGCGGGCTGTCGGCCTGCAGCGAGCTGGGTTCGTAGGCGACGCGGCCTTTGGGCACGCCCATCTGCATGTGGCCGTCGCGCTGCATGTTGGCGAACGGGCACTTCGGCGCGTTGATCGGCAACTGGTGGAAGTTGGGCCCGCCCAGGCGGCTGAGCTGCGTGTCCAGGTACGAGAACAGGCGGCCCTGCAGCAGCGGGTCGTTGGAGAAATCGATGCCGGGCACGATGTTGGCCGGGCAGTACGCCACCTGCTCGGTCTCGGCGAAGAAGTTGTCCGGCCAGCGGTCCAGCACCATGCGCCCGACGATCTGCAGCGGCACCAGCTCTTCGGGGATCAGCTTGGTGGCGTCGAGATGGTCGAACGGGAAGGCGTCGGCCTGTTCCTCGGTGAACAGTTGCACGCCCAGTTCCCACTCCGGGAAATCGCCGCGCTGGATCGCCTCGAACAGGTCGCGGCGGTGGAAGTCCGGATCGGCGCCGGCCAGCTTCACCGCCTCGTCCCAGATCGTGGACTGCAGGCCGAGCTTGGGCCGCCAGTGGAACTTGACGAAAGTGCTGCGCCCTTCCGCGTCGAGCAGGCGGAAGCTGTGGATGCCGAAGCCTTCCATCATGCGCAGCGAGCGCGGGATGGTGCGGTCGCTCATCGCCCACATGATCATGTGCAGCGATTCGGGCATCAGCGAGACGAAGTCCCAGAACGTGTCGTGCGCGCTGGCCGCCTGCGGGAAGCCACGGTCCGGTTCCATCTTCACCGAGTGGATCAGGTCGGGGAACTTCAGCGCGTCCTGGATGAAGAACACCGGGATGTTGTTGCCGACCAGATCCCAGTTGCCTTCCTTGGTGTAGAACTTGACCGCGAAGCCGCGCACGTCGCGCGGCGTGTCCACCGAGCCGGCGCCGCCGGCGACGGTGGAGAAGCGGGTGAACACCGGGGTCTTCACCCCGACCTCGGTGAGCAGCTTGGCGGTGGTGTACTTGGCCAGCGAGGCGGTCAGCTCGAAGTAGCCGTGCGCGGCGCTGCCGCGCGCGTGCACGATGCGCTCGGGAATGCGCTCGTGGTCGAAGTGGGTGATCTTCTCGCGCAGGATGAAGTCTTCCAGCAACGTCGGCCCGCGCGGCGTGGCGCGCAGCGAGTTCTGGTTGTCGGCGACCGGAATGCCCTGGTTGGTGGTCAGCGGCGGATGCGTGCCGCCGGCCTGCTGGTGCAGTTCGTCGCCGTGGCCGCGCTGGTCGGCAGGGGCGGCGGTGGAGGTGGGAGCGGGGGCGGTGGACGATGCGGAATCGCTGGGCGTGCGCTTGCGGCTGGCCATGGAAGATCGCTCCGGGAGGCGACGGACGGGGAGGGTGCTGAGAGACCGACGCGCGGACACGCGGGCTGCAGTGCAATCCCGATCCTGGGCGGCGCGGCGTGAACGAGCCGTGCAACGCGCCGCATCGCGCGCACTTGTCTACTGCGGTACGCGCGCTGCGCACGCATAAAAAAAACCCAGTCTCGCGCACGAGGCTGGGTCTCGGGTGCAGCGTCGAACGAGAACGCGGCTCAGACCACCGCGTCTTCCTTGTACGCATCCACCGGAATGCATGCGCACATCACGTTCTTGTCGCCGTACACGTTGTCCACGCGCGCCACCGGCGGCCAGTACTTCTGCTGCTTGAGCGTCGGCAGCGGGAACGCGGCCAGTTCGCGCGGGTAGGCGTGGGTCCACTCGCTGGCGGTGACCTGCGCGGCGGTGTGCGGGGCGTGCTTGAGCGGGTTGTCCTCGCGGTCCAGGCGGCCGTCCTCGATCGCGGCGATCTCCTCGCGGATCTGGATCATCGCGTCGATGAAGCGGTCCAGCTCGTGCTGCGATTCGCTCTCGGTCGGCTCCACCATCAGCGTGCCGGCGACCGGGAAGCTCAGCGTCGGCGCGTGGAAGCCGAAGTCGATCAGGCGCTTGGCGATGTCCTCGGCACCGATGCCGCTGGTCTTCTCCAGCGGGCGCACGTCGAGAATGCACTCGTGCGCGACCAGGCCGTTGCGGCCGGTGTACAGCGTCTTGTAGTACGGCGCCAGGCGCTTGGCGATGTAGTTGGCGTTGAGCAGCGCGACCTGGGTGGCCTTGCGCAGCCCGCTGTTGCCCATCATGGTGATGTACATCCAACTGATCGGCAGGATCGAGGCCGAGCCGAAACTGGCCGCCGAGACCATGCCGACGTCGCCCTCGCCGCCGAGGGTGCGCGGCAGATACGGCGCCAGATGCGCCTTCACCGCGCACGGGCCGACGCCGGGGCCGCCGCCGCCATGCGGGATGCAGAAGGTCTTGTGCAGGTTCAGGTGCGACACGTCCGAGCCCCACTTGCCCGGCTTGGCCAGGCCGACCAGCGCGTTCATGTTGGCGCCGTCGGTGTAGACCTGGCCGCCGTGCGCGTGCACCGCTTCGCAGATCGCCACCACGTCTTCCTCGAACACGCCGTGGGTGGACGGATAGGTGATCATCAGCGCGGCCAGACGGTCGGAATACTTCTCGGCCTTGGCGCGGATGTCGGCGACGTCGACGTTGCCGTTGCCGTCGCACTTGGTCACCACCACGGTCATGCCGCACATCTGCGCCGAGGCCGGGTTGGTGCCGTGCGCCGATTCGGGGATCAGGCAGATGTCGCGATGGCCTTCGCCGCGGGCGCGGTGGTAGGCGCGGATCGCCAGCAGGCCGGCGTACTCGCCCTGCGCGCCGGAGTTGGGCTGCAGGCTGACCGCGTCGTAGCCGGTGCACTCGACCAGCATCGCTTCCAGTTCGTCGATCAGCTGCTTGTAGCCGACGCTCTGCTCGGCCGGGGCCAGCGGATGGATCGCGCCGAACTGCGGCCAGGTCACCGGGATCATCTCGGCGGTGGCGTTGAGCTTCATGGTGCAGCTCCCCAGCGGGATCATGGTGCGATCCATCGCCAGGTCCTTGTCGGCCAGCGCGCGCATGTAGCGCAGCAGTTCGTGCTCGCTGTGGTGGGTGTTGAACACCGGGTGCTGCAGGAACGCGCTGTGCCGCAGCAGCTGCGGCGGCAGCGCATCGGCGGTGGCGGCGTCGAGCGCGTCCACGTCGGCCTGCGCGCCGAACAACTGCGCCAGTGCGACCACGTCGGCGCGGGTGGCGGTCTCGTCCAGGCTGATGCCCAGCGACGCGCTGTCGATCGCGCGCAGGTTGATGCCGGCCGCACGCGCCTTGGCATGGATGGCCTCGGCATCGACGCCGGTGACGTGCAGGGTGTCGAAGAAGCGCTCGCCGACGGCGACGCCGGCACCGCGCAGCGCTGCGGCGAGGATCGCGGCCAGGCGGTGGGTGCGGCGGGCGATGCGCACCAGGCCCTCGGGGCCGTGGTACACCGCGTACATCGAGGCCATCACCGCCAGCAGCACCTGCGCGGTGCAGATGTTGGAGGTGGCCTTCTCGCGGCGGATGTGCTGCTCGCGGGTCTGCAGGGTGAGGCGGTAGGCGGGGTTGCCGGCGGCGTCGATCGACACGCCGATCAGGCGGCCCGGCATCGAACGCTTGTAGGCGTCGCGGCAGGCCATGAACGCGGCGTGCGGGCCGCCGAAGCCGAACGGCACGCCGAAGCGCTGCGAATTGCCGACCACGATGTCCGCGCCCCATTCGCCGGGCGCGGCGATCAGGGTCAGCGCGAGCAGGTCGGTGGCGACCGCGACCAGGCCGCCTTGCGCATGCACCGCGTCGGCCAGGGCCTTGTGGTCACCGATGTGGCCGAAGCTGTCCGGATACTGCAGCAGCACGCCGAAGCACTCGGCCTGCAGCGCTTCCTCCGGGGTGCCCACGCGCAGCACGATGCCCAGCGGCTCGGCGCGCGTGCGCAGCAGCTCCAGGGTCTGCGGGTGCACCGCGTCGTGCACGAAGAAGGTGTCGGACCTGGACTTGGCCGAGCGCTTGGCCAGGGTCATCGCTTCGGCCGCGGCGGTGGCTTCGTCCAGCAGCGAGGCGTTGGCGATCTCCATGCCGGTGAGGTCGGCGCACATGGTCTGGAAGTTGATCAGCGCTTCCATGCGGCCCTGCGAGATCTCCGCCTGGTACGGCGTGTAGGCGGTGTACCAGGCCGGGTTCTCGAGGATGTTGCGCAGGATCACCTTCGGCGTGTGGGTGCCGTAGTAGCCCTGGCCGATGAAGCTGCGGAACACGGTGTTCTTGTCGGCGATGGCGCGGATCTTGGCCAGCGCCTCCTCCTCGGTGACGGCATCGGGCAGCGCCAGTGCGGCCGGCGATTTGATGTTGCCCGGCACGATCGCGTCGGTCATCGCCTCCAGCGAGTCGTGGCCGACGGTGCGCAGCATGTGCGCGATCTCGGCGTCGTTCGGGCCGATGTGGCGCTCGATGAAGGCGCAGTGGTGTTCGAGGTCGCGCAGCGAAGAGGTGTGAGACATGGCAGTCGTCCGGCTGAGGAAGGCACGAGGAGGCGGGGACGCGCGCAAGACCGTCGTCGGACCGCAGCGGCGGGCACGATCGACGGGAAGCGCGTGTCTTCCCAATGCCCCTCTGTCCTTTTGCCTGAGAGTTTGGAAGCGGCGGCTGGCGCTGCGCTTCGTGCCCCTTCGGCGCCGGGTTTGACCGGTCTCTCCAGAGTCTTGGTGCGGGTGGTATCGGGCCTGAGCGATTACGGGCGTTTGCGCCTTCGGCAGCGGGTCGCCCCGCTTCTCCCACCTTGCTGCGCCGCGATTATAGCGTGGCCGGCGCCGCCCACGGCGGGCGGTTCGCCCCCCACGCCAGGCTGAATGGGCAAGCCGTGGCGGATGCGCGCCGGCGGCGGCTGCGCGTATCATGCCCGCACTCCCTTCTCTCGCGCCCGTCCATGCCGGACGGCGTCGTCGCGCGTGCGCCGGTCCTGCGGCCGCCGCGGCCGGCTTTTCAGGATGATCTCCCCATGACGCTCCCGTCCGTGTCCACACGCCGCATGGCCCTGTTGCTGGCCGGGCTGGCGATGTTCGGCCCGTTCTCCATCGACACCATCTTCCCGGCGTTCCCGCAGCTGGCGCAGCGCCTGCACGCCGATCCGGTGGCGATTCAGCAGACGGTGAGCGTGTACCTGCTGGCCTACGCGCTGATGGGCCTGGCCCACGGGCCGCTGTCCGACGCGCTGGGGCGGCGGCGGGTGATCGTCGCCGGCCTGATCGTGTTCATCCTGGCCTCGGCCGGCTGCGCTTTGTCGCGCGACCTGCCGACCCTGCTGACGTTCCGCGCGCTGCAGGGCGTGTCGGCCGGGGTCGGCATGATCGTCGGCCGTGCGGTGATCCGCGACCTGTTCCACGGCGACGACGCGCAGCGGCTAATGAGCCAGGTGTCGATGATCTTCGGCATCGCCCCGGCGATCGCGCCGGTCATCGGCGGCTGGATCCTGGGCAGCGGCCGCGGCTGGCCACTGATCTTCTGGTTCCTGGTCGGCTTCTCCTCGCTGTTGCTGGTGGCGACCCTGCGCTGGATGCCGGAGACGCATCCGCCGCAGGCGCGCACGCCGCTGGCGCCGCGTACGCTGCTGCGCGACTACATCGGCATCGCGCTCAATCCGCGCTTCCAGCGCCTGGCCGCGGCCGGTGCGTTCAATTTCGGCGGGGTGTTCCTGTACATCGCCTCGGCGCCGGTGTTCATGATCGACCTGCTGGGCAAGACCGAGCGCGACTTCGCCTGGCTGTTCCTGCCGACCATTGGCGGCATGACCCTGGGCGCGTTCCTGTCCGGGCGCATGGCCGGGCGGCTGGGGCCGATGCGCCAGGTGCGCTTCGGCTTCGTCTGCTGCGGCCTGTCGATGGCCGGTAACATCGCCTACACCGCGCTGACGCCGGCGATCGCGCTGCCGTGGGCGGTGCTGCCGATCTTCTTCGCCGGCCTGGGCACTGCGCTGATCTTCCCGATCCTGGCGCTGGCGGTGCTGGACATGTACCCGCGCCAGCGCGGGCTGGCCTCGTCGCTGCAGGCCTTCACCCAGTTGATGGTGACCGTGCTGGTGGCCGGGGTGCTGTCGCCGCTGCTCAGCGGCCATGCGCTGCACCTGGCGCTGGGTTCGGGCGCGTTCTTCCTGCTTGGCTGGGGCTTCTGGCGCTGGGAGAGGCGCAGCGGCAAGCGCCTGCCGCGGCCGGACGCGCAGGTGCCGCGGCTGGAACCGGCGGACCCGCTGTGAGCGGCGTCGCGGTTGGGCTATCGTCGTCGGGTCATCGTTGAGGAAACCGCATGTCCATCCAGTCCAAGCAGCGCCGCGATCTGCGCAAGAAGCTGGCCGAGCGCCTGCGCCACCGTGCCGAGGACGCCGCGCCGGCCGCGCCCATCGAGCCGCATGCGGAACTGCGCGACCAGCAGCGCACGCTGCTGGCCGGTATCGTGCGCCGCGACGGCGAGTGGGTGCTGGGCATGGACGGGCGCATCGCCGGCCAGAGCGAGAGCGCCGCGCAGGTGCTGTCGTTGATCATGCAGGCGGCGGAACTGCACGAACGCGCCGGCACGCCGGTGCGGCTGATGTACTCGGACGCGCTGAAGGACGCCGCGCACGCCGATGCGCACGCGCAGGGCCTGAGCTTCGACGAGTTCAAGACGCGCCACGCCCAGGTCATGCGCCGCGACGACGGCGCGGCGGCCCCGGCCTGAGACCATGGGCCAGAGCGCGGGCCAGGCTGCGCAGGAGGCCGTGTCGCTGGCGCGGGTGCGGCGCCGCGACGGCATCGCGCTGATCCAGGCGCACCGCGCCAGCGTCGCCCTGCATCACCCGTGGAGCTATCCGTTCACCGACGTGCCCGGTTTCGAGGCCTGGTACGCGCAGACCCTGGACGGCAGCAACATCGCGCTGCTGGCGCGCGAACGCAGCAGCGGCGCGCTCGCCGGCCTGTTCACCTTCAGCCAGGTGGTCGGCGGCTGTTTCCAGAGCGCCTATCTCGGCTACCACGCCATGGCCGGCTGCGAAGGCCGCGGGCTGATGACGCATGCGCTGCGCCTGTGCGTGGCGTACGCCTTCGCCGAACTGGGCCTGCACCGGGTGGAGGCCAACATCCAGCCGGACAACGCCCGCTCGCTGGCCCTGGCGCAGCGCGCCGGCTTCCGCCGCGAAGGCTATTCGCCACGCTACCTGCGCATCGGTGGGGTCTGGCGCGACCACGAGCGCTGGGCGCGGCTCGCCGACGACTGAGCGGTCGCATCGCGGTCGGCTGAGGCGGGCTGGCGCGGATCTGGCTGCGCAAAACCGGCGGTGACGGCATCGCTGCCAGGCTCGGGACATGCCGCGACGCAATGTCGGAGTTTTCCTACCCCGATCGGCGAAACCATTGGCGTGCCTGGCTTTACTGAATACGCCTCCCTACGGGGCCGCATGGGGCGGTGGAAATGGAATGCACTTCATGCAAGAGTCCCGCGCCACCTGACGCATCCGCGCATCAAGGACGATGGCCGCAGCAGGCTCCCGAACCCGACCATCCAGTGGCCGCGCTGCGGCCGCTGACGGCGGTTCGTCGCCGCCTGCCGCCGTGCAGTCGCCGCGATGATCGCCACCCCCTGTATCGCACCAGACTTGCCGAGACCGCCATGACCCACCCCTCGACCCGTCGCCACCGCTTCTCGCGCCTGTTCGCAGGTGTCGCGCTCGCCGCCTGCCTCGTCGCTGCGCCCGCCAACGCGACGTGGATCGTCAACGACCCGATGTCGATGGCCAAGGCGCTGCAGGAATACGCCGAGCAGGCCAAGCGCTGGAGCGAGACGATCAAGCAGTACCAGATGCAGCTGGAGCACTACCAGCAGCAGCTCATCAAGCTGCAGCGGCTGCAGTTCGGTGATTCCACCATGGCCGACACCTTTCCGGAGCGGCCCCAGGACTACGGCCTGGAGGACAGCTGCCCGGGCGCGAGCCAGAGCGGCATCGACCGGCTGATGAGCCAGTTCAAGGCGTTGGCGCCGGACATGAACGGCAGCGCGGTCGACGAGCAGATGAAGGTCTGCGCGCGCATCGTGATGGCGAAGAACGCCCAGTACAACGAGACGGTGCGCATGCTCAAGCGCCTGATCCAGCGCAACGAGCAGTTCAAGCAGGTGCAGGCGCAGCGCGACAGCGTAAAGACCAGTCAGGGCGCCCTGGCCGCCAACGACAACGAAGTGCAGCGTTTCGTCGCCCAGAACGCCATGGACCTGGACTACTGGCAGGCGAAGATGAAGGCCTACGACGCCTACATCGTGGCGCTCAAGGACGACCAGTCGCGGCTGGCACGGCGCGCGCTGGACGGCAACAAGAACATCCTGGGGCAGGTGATCCAGGCGGGTGTGCTCGCCGGGGCGCTGTCGAAGTGACGGCACAGGCAACTCCAACACAGCACAGGACATCGGGCAGGCACGCAGCATGAACGGACTTTTCGACACCGCCACGCACTGGATGCAACCGTTGGCGGACGCCAATCTGGGGGACTTCCTGTTCTTCCGCCTGGTGAACAACTACTTCACCGACGAGATCGCCGATTTCGGCCTGGAGCTGATGCGCCGGGCGATGCATTGGGTGAGCGTGATCGCGCTGACCGCGACCACGTTCTGGGTCCTGATCCAGGGCTACCGCATCGCGACCGGGCAGTCGCGCGAGTCGGCCATGGCGACGATGGTCAAGGCGGCCAAGGTCGCGGTGATCCTGATGATCGCCTCGACCCTGGGCGCGAACGGCGCGGCGCTGCACAAGACGATGACCGACAACCTGGACAAGGAGATCCATGGGTTGTTCACGGGCGACGACACCAGCAGCGCGGCCGACTCGATCGACGACAACCTCAAGTACACGCAGCTGGCCCTGTCGGCGCTGGATGCAGTGCGTGTGGATGCCAACGATCCCGAATCGATCGAGAAGAAGGGGCGCTCGATGCTGCTGGCCAGCTTCGGCACGGCCAGCCCGCCGATGGCGGCGGGGGCGATGTTGCTGCTGTTCAAGTTCACCATGGCATTTCTGGTGGGCATCGGCCCGATCTTCATCTTCTTCCTGATGTTCGACCAGACCAAGGACCTGTTCCGGAAGTGGCTGTTCTACGTGATCGGCACGCTGTTCTCGATGTCCATGCTGTCGGTGGTGTCGGCGATGGTCTTGAAGTTCACCGCCAAGGTGGCGGCAGCGTACTGGGCGATGAAGTTCATTCCGCTGGCCAACGCCGAAGGCCTGTCGTCCCAGGCGCTGCAGCAGGGCGGGATCGGGTTGCTGATGACGGTGCTGATCGTCACGGTACCCACGATCGCGGCGGCGGTCTGGCAAGGCAACATGGGCACGTTCATGACCTACACGGCCTTCGGCCCTGCGACTGCGTCTTCGCCGGGGCCACAGGGGCAGCCGCCGGGGTCTTATTCGCCTTTAAGGGTTCCAAGCAATAGTACCCAGGCTTCTTCTGAATTGAATGGCGGCACTGCTGCAAACATGCAGGGAGTGCGAGGAACCGGACCGACTTCACAAGCGCCAGCAGGATCTCGGGGCTTGGCCAGTTCCAAGGATAGTAACTTTACTTGAGTTATTGGAAGTGGAGTTTTTATTATGAAATTAGGTTTTATATCATTGTGTCTGCTTTTTTTTTATTTTCCTTTGGTGGCTTGTGCAGAAGGTAATTGCCCTTCGGGGCAATATCCCGTGGGCGGTCAAGGAGCTGTTGGTTGCGCGCCAATTCCGGGCTATCAGCAGTCCACTTCAGTTGAGTCGCCGCGGCCTACCGGCAGATGGATCCCAACTTGGGGCGCTATTGCCATGGGTTCAGTGGATCTTGTGCGTAACTATGGCGTAAGTAGTGGTAAGCGCTCTAAAGAAGAGGCGGAAAATGATGCCATGGCGCGCTGTTCCAAGCATGGGGAAAAAGATTGTCAAATTGGTTTGGCTTACTTTAATCAGTGCGTTGCAGTAGGTGAGCCTCAGATAAACGGAAAGCCAAACTTGCTGGGGAATGTGCAGTTTTTTGGCGATGCGAAAATTGGGAAAGCTGCAGAGGCGGCGCAAGCCGCCTGTGAGCGAAGGAATCCAGGGGATCAGTGTAAAGTAGTTTATAAGGCATGCACTGAGCAGATATTTGAGAAATTCTGAGAGGTGTTTGGAGGCGGAGGTTATGCGCTTCAAGTTTCTAATGCTTTGCTTCCTGATGGCTGCGGCGCATGGAGCTCACGCGGAAGGAGGATGTCCCCCCGGTCAGTATCCCATTGGGGGTCAGGGGGCGGCGGGCTGCGCTCCGATACCTCAGTCAGGCGCTGTGGAACAGTCAAATCAACCTGCAGGAAGGTGGATTAAGACTTGGGGGGCGATTGCGATGGGTATGGTTGATGGCGTGCCGAATTATGGTGTGCCTGTTGGGAAAAAAACCAAGGCGGAAGCGGAATCTGACGCTGTGATGCGATGTGCGAAGCGAGGCGCAACAGGCTGCGAAGTCCTTCTAAGTTACTTCAATCAGTGTGCTGTACTCTCAGAGCCAATTGGCGAAGATGGAAAAATTAGCGGTAATGTGGTGGCTGTTGGTAGTGCGACAGTAGAGCTTGCTGAAAGCAGGGCTCTCGAGAAATGCGCGCGAGAGAACGCTGGCGCTCATTGTGAAGTTTCATACAAGGCATGCTCGACGCCTTTTTTTGAAAAGTATTGACTGGCATTTGCTGTGGCGTGAGTGGCCGTGATGTCTCCAATTTTCCTGTTTCCTCTGATGCTACTTTGCGGAAGTGCCTTGGCCGAAGGTGGATGCCCTGCTGGGCAGTATCCAATCGGAGGCCAGGGCGCGGCCGGTTGCGCTCCGATACCGCAGAGCCAAGCGGTCCCGCAGGGATCTCCCCGGCCGACTGGCTACTGGGTCAAGACCTGGGGCGCCATTGCGATGGGCGCTGGCGACGGCTGGAACAGCTTTGGGGTGACGACAGGCAAAGCGTCGAAATCCGAGGCGGAGGCTGACGCGCTTAAACGATGCGTCTCCAATGGCGTAAAGGATTGCAGGATTGGCTTTGTCTACAAGAACCAGTGCGCTGCCGTCGCGGAGCCACAAGTGGGGGGAAGGGGGTACCTCGACGGGCCGACAAGTTTCGCCGCGGCAGGCGACGAAGAAGCAGCCAGCGGTGTCGCGATGGAGCGTTGCGAGCGGGAGAATCGCGCGGTCACCGGCATGCAATGCAAAGTCATCTACACCGCATGTTCCAAGGCGGTTTTCAAGCGCTATTGATGCCTGGCATCAAGCGGGGCTGGAAGATTGGCAACCCATCAAGGAGAAAGGGTCGTGAAGAAGCGTGGATTGTTTCCCCTGGCGCTGCTGTCAGTGATGGCGTTGCCCTCGTCGGCGCAGACTGACGGCTACTATGAGTTCATTCCGTACTACAACAACGATCCCTTCCTCTTCTGCACGATTGGTGTGCCCAGCGACTGCTGGGCGCCGATCAATCCGGCCACGGGAGCGTTCACTGTCACCAACCCGTACTGCTACAACGCGTACTCGTCGGAGTTGTATGCGCGTGTCTGCCCCCATGCATTCACGAGCGGGAAGGTGGGGTCAGCGGCGGCGACGCCGCGCTCTTCCGTGGTGCGGGACAGCGCTGCCGTTCCCTGACTTGGTCGATGCAGGAGCAGTGACATGTCCCACGTGCTGTGGTCGAAGGAGTGGCAGCTATGCGTGCGGCGCACGAGTGCGCTGCTGACCACGGCGCTGCTTGCACTGCTGCTCACCGCCGGGATGGCTGCGCTGGCCTACCGTCATGCGGGCGGCGCGGCGCTGCTGATGGCCCAGGCGCTGGCGGTGTTGGGTGCTCTGCTGCAACTGGGCATGGTGGGCATGCTGGCGCTGCTGGTCGTGCGCGCGTCGCGCGCCTGGTGGCGCCTGCGCTCCGGTGGCAAGCGCACGGTGCAGTCCAGGCAGTTGTGCCATGCCATCCTGCAGGTAGCCGGGATGACCCTGCTGATGTGGTTGTCCGCGCTGGCGGCCGTCGCGCTGCCCGGTTCGCTGCCGCTCTTCATCCGGGTGCCGGAAATGGGTCTGTCGTTGCTGATGTTGATCGCTCTGTTGCTGATGCAGCGCCTGCACGTGCGCCATGGCTGTCGCCGGCTGACCGACGCCCTCGCTGCCGCCGAGCATGCCGCGCGGCGCACCATCGTGGCCTGAGACCCATTCCGTGAAAGCCAAGATCCTCTGCGCTTTTCCCATTCTGATGTTGTTGACAGGATGCAACCCGATGAACACCACCTCGGAGAATGCCGCCAATCCTCATGTCGACGCCCATGGTGACCCGGTGTATCGCAAGAATCCGCATCCGACGCAGGCCTATCGGATCACGATGACGATTGAGGACGCGCCGGGGCCGTTTGGATTCGTGGATGCTGCCGCTGTTTACCAGATGAGCAACTACGAACAATGCACGCCAGGAGAACCGCTTGAAGGCGTGTGGACAAAACGCAAGGACGATCATATCCCTGCGGCTTTTGCGAAGATCGATGTCAACACCTATGTCACTACGATCTATACCGATGGGATGGTGGATGCTGACTACTACGGTAAGGGTATCTGCCACTGGAGGATCAATGGCATCGTCATCGGATTGAAGGCAACAGGCAAGCAGCAGGAGACGAATTTCTCTCCCAGTCTTGAGAGGCCAGAGATCATCGAGTCCCGGTCGAAGGTCACCTACTTCTGGAAGGGCCGCTATCCCAAGGAGGATATGGATGATTTCCAGGATATCGGTCAGCGCAATGCGGAAGATTTCGACGAAGAGGCTCGCAAGAACCTGTTCAAGATCACGCTCAAAGCAGAGCGGGTGGCCCCATGACGTTGACCAGTCAACAGTACGCAACCCTCGCATACGACGTTTATTCGAAGCCGAATGAGTTTGGGCCGAAGAGCGCCACCATTGAAATCGGTGGAGAGTTCTACCGGCGCCTTGCATACGTGGATCGACCTTCCGGCTATCAAGGCATTCTTTACCAGCGAGTGAATACCGGTGAGTTGGTTGTCGCGCATCGCGGGACCGAATTCGATCGTCAGCCGTTGCAAGATGGTCTTGCGGCCGATGGCGGCATGGTCGCTACGCGGCACAATAGGCAGGTGAATGACGCCATCGAGTTCACGCGCGAAGCCGTGCAATATGCCGAGAAGATAGGCGAGCATGGAAGGGTTCCGCCTGTCGTTGTCACTGGTCACTCCCTGGGCGGCGACCTCGCGCAGGTGACGGCGCACCACTTCGGCCTGAAGGGCGAAACCTTCAACGCTTACGGCGCGGTGACCCTGGACCGCCGCATTCCCGAAGGCGGCACCGATGTCATCAACCACGTGATGGCCGGCGATCCCGTCAGCGCGGCCAGCCGGCACTACGGTCAGGTCCGCATCTACGCCACGCCCGAGGAAGTCGCTACGCTGCAGCGCGCCGGCTACGACAACAGCAAGGGCGGCTGGGACGCACGCAACCCCTTCAGTGCGGTCGGCGGGTTGATCGTCGAGTCGCACCGCATGCACAACTTCCTGCCGGTGGATGGCAACGGGCGGCCCGACCGGTCCGTGCTGGAAGACCCGGCGGCGCATCAGCGCGCCGCGCAGGACGCGCCGATGATCGGCAGGTACCGCGAGGATGTCGAGTCCATGCGGATCGGCACCACGCTTCTGGCGCGCGGCGTGCGCGGGCTGGCCGATGACGCCGTCAACGAGCTGCGCGGGCCATTGCCGCCGGGCGAAGGCCGGCAGGGCATCGGTGCGCCGGAATGGTCGGAGCACATGCAGCGGCTGCATCTGCCGAAGAAGGACGCCCACGCGCCGCAGGGTTGGCATGTGCCGTTGAAGGTGCCGGAGCAAGGGGCGGCAGTGCGCGACGAAGACCCGCTGTTTCGTGCCATCAAGGCGCGATTCCCGGCCGCCACGCCGGATGCCACGCTGAGGCATGCCGCGGCGCAGGCCCAGCGCGACGGCATGACGCGGCCCGAGCAGATCAAGCACGTCGTGGTCGACGGCTGCAGTGCCTGGATCGAAGGGTATACGCCGGGGTTCCGGGTGAAGGTCGATCTCTCTGTGGCGCCATCGCGACCGGAAGAGGCGATCGCCTCACCCGCCAAAGGCGGGGCGGCGCTCGCTTTGCCGCAGGCCGACAGCGAGGCGCAGCAGGTATCTGCACGGACGCGATGAGCACTTCAGGCATGTCGCGGCTTCTTTGCCAGCCTGACTGATCTGTACGCCCCGCATCTCCCCTGCGCGCTTACCTGCATGGTCTGTCCTGACGGCTGCGCTTCGGCGTTGCGGCCGCCGCGCCGCGTCAACCTTGCTTCTGCGCCGGCACTGCAGTGGGTCGCGTTGCCGCAGATGCCTCCCACCCGCACATCCGCCCCTGGTTCTGTTGCTTGAGCCACTCCTGCATCGGTGCGAAGTACTCCAGCAGCGGGCCGGCGTCGATGCGCTCGTTGCCGGTCAGTTCCTTGAGCGTGGCCTGCCAGGGCTGGCTGGCGCCGCGCTGCAGCATCGACCAGAACTTCTGCCCGGCTTCCTTGTTGCCGTAGAAGGTGCACTCGTACAGCGGGCCCTTGTAGCCGGCGGCGTCGCACAGGCTCTTGTAGAACTGGAACTGCAGGATGTGCGAGAGGAAGTAACGCGTGTACGGCGTGTTGGCCGGCACGTGGTACTTGGCGCCGGGGTCGAAGAAGTCCTCGCCGCGCGGTGTCGCCGGTGCCACGCCCTGGTACCTGGCCTTCAGCTCCCACCAGGCCTGGTTGTAGCGGTCCGGGGCGATCGAGCCGTCGAACACGCCCCAGCGCCATCGGTCGATCATCAGCCCGAACGGAAGGAACGCGACCTTGCTCAGGGCCATGCGCATCTGCGCATTGATCAGCGCCTCGCGGCCGACCTGCGGTGCGTCGACCAGGCCGATCGAATGCAGGTACTGCGGGGTCATCGCCAGCACCACGGTGTCGCCGATGGCTTCGTGGAAGCCGTCGTTGGCGCCGCCCTGGAACAGCGGCGGCAGCGGGTTGTAGGCCAGGTCGTAATAGACGTGGCCGAGTTCGTGGTAGATGGTGGTGAAGTCCTCTTCGGTCGGCTTGACGCACATCTTGGTGCGCACGTCGCCGGCCATGTCCATGTCCCAGGCGCTGGCGTGGCAGACCACGTCGCGGTCCAGCGGCTTGATGAACTGGCTGCGCGTCCAGTAGCTGTCCGGCAGCTTGGGCATCGCCAGCGAGGTGTAGAAATCCTGCGCGCGCTCGGTCATCTGCCGCGCGCTGAGCAGTTGCGCCTCGCGCTGGGCCATGAACCGCGCTTCCGGCGAGGTGTCGCCGTTGCGCCGCGTCAGTGCCGCGCTCAGGTTGCCCTGGTACTGCCGCTCCAGCGCGTCGGTGATGTCCAGGCTGCCGGCGCCGGGGTAGGGCTGCAGCAGGTCCCACAGGTTGCTCCAGTCCTGCTGCCACATGTTGCCCATCAGGTGCGCCGGCAGCAGGCCGCCAGCCAGTTCGCCCTTGTCCTTGCCATACTCGGCGTCGAGCTTGCCGCGCGTGTAACAGTGCAACTGTTCGTAGAGCGGCTTGACCTGGGTCCACAGCCGGTCGGTCTCGGCGGCGAGCTGCGCGGGCGGCATGTCGTAGCCGCTGCGCCACAGCGCGCCGGTGTCGGCGTAGCCCATGTCGCGCGCGCCTTCGTTGACCAGCTCGACGAAGCGCTGGTAGTCCTTGCGCATCGGTTGCACGGCGGCGTGCCAGCCCTGCCAGGCATCCAGTTGCTGGTCGTAGTCGCGGCTGCGGCGCAGCACGTCCTCCAGTTCGCCCAACTGCCGGCAACGGCGCGCGTCGCCCTCGCCGGTGCAGTAGGACGCGGCGCCGTAGGCGCCTTCCATCTTCGTCGCCAGGGCGGCCAGTTCGCCCAGCCGCGCCGGATCGCGCGGCGCCGGCATCGCGGTCATCTGCTGCAACAGACGCAGTGCGCGGGCGCTGTCGGCCGACATCGGCTTGCCGTCGTAGCGCCGCGCCTGCGCGATCCAGCCGTTGAGCGTGGTCAGCCAGCGCGCATTGGCCCTGGCCGCCAGCCGCTCGCTGTCGCCGTTGATGTAGGTCGCCGACAGCCATTGCGCCGCGGTCAGTTCCGGCAACAGCGCGCGGTATTCCTCGTTGATGCGGGCGACGAACTGATCGGCGCTTTCGCCCTCGGGCTGCGCTGCGGCGGGGGCGGCGGTGTCGGCCGCGGGTTCCTTGCGGCAGGCGGACAGCGTCAGCAGGCTCGCGCCGAGGCACAGCGCGAGCAGCGGAGAGCGGAGGGTCACGGCGAATCCTTGCAGGGCGATTGCCCGGAAGGCTAGTGGCCCGCCCGCACCGCCGCAAGTTCGGGCGGCGCGTCCCTGGCCGCGCCGCGGTGTCCGGTCACGCCGTGGCGGCGCGTGGACGGCCGATCATTGCGGCTTGCTGCACTGCGCGAACAGGTCGCGCGAGCGGTCGTAGACGCCGGTCCTGACCTGCATCAGGCCCAGCACCGACGGGAACAGGTTGTCCTGGTCGGCGTAGCGGCGCGACCGCGCCTGCAGGCAGGCCAGGTCCAGGCCGCGCGCGCTGGCGAAGCCCGGCGAGAACCACATCACCATCGGCACGTGGGTCTGCTCCTGCGGCGCGATCGCGTAGGGCACGCCGTGCAGGTACAGGCCCTTCTCGCCCAGTGACTCGCCGTGGTCGGAGAGGTAGAGCATCGCCGTGTCGTAGTCGGGCATGGCCTGCAGCGTGTCGATGGTGCGCGCCAGCAGGTGGTCGGTGTACAGCAGCGAGTTGTCGTAGGCGTTGGTGATCAGCTCGCGGCTGCAGTTGCCCAGGTCGGCGGTGTCGCAGGTCGGGGTGAAGCGGCGGAACGCGGCCGGGTAGCGCTCGAAGTAGCTGGGGCCGTGGCTGCCGAGCTGGTGCAGCACCACCACGCGGTCGCCGGGCTTGGCGCGCACCTGCGCGGCCAGGTCCTGCAGCAGGATCTCGTCCATGCAGCGCCCGTCCTTGCACAGCTGCGGATCCTTGGCGTCGTCCAGGTGCTGGATCTGCAGGCCGTCGCACACGCCCTTGCAGCCGGACTGGTTGTCGCGCCACAGCGTGCTGATGCCGGCGTGCTCGAGTACGTGCAGCAGCGACTGGTGCTTGCGGATGTTGCTCTCGTTGTAGTCGTGGCGGCCGAACGGCGAGAACATGCATGGCACCGACACCTCGGTGCTGGTGCCGCAGGAGTGCATGTCGGGGAAGTTGATCACGTCGCGCTTGGCCAGCTCCGGCGTGGTCTGCCGCGCATAGCCGTTGAGGCCCCAGTTCTGCGCGCGGGCAGTCTCGCCCAGCACCACCACCAGCAGCCGCGGCTTGCTGCCCGGTGCGCGCGCGGTGGCCTTGGCATCGTGTTCCAGCGGCAGCTTCGGCGCCTTGCGCGTGGGGCTGTCGGACTTGAAGTTCTGCCGCAGCGCGACCAGGTAGTTGATCGGCGTGGCCAAGTAGCGGATCTCGCGATGATTGCGCATCATCGCCGACAGGTCCTGGAACGAGAGCATCGCGCCGATGCCGCCCAGCGCCAGCATGCCGACCAGGAAACCTGCGCGGATCGCCAGCGCCTTCAGCGGCGAACGCCGGATCAGCCGCACCCGCCACAGCACCAGGATCGGCAGCGCCGCGTAGAACAGCAGCGGCGCGATCAGCGCCGGGGTCATCAGCTCGCGCGATTCCTTGTGGTCGGTGGCCAGCACGTTGCGCAGCATGTCCGCGTCCAGGTAGACGCTGTAGCTGTTCATGTAGTGCGCGGCGAACGCGGTGGTGATCAGCAGCACCGTCAGCACCGGCTTGGCGATGCCGCGCCACAGCAGCAGGCCGAGCAGCAGGCCGTGCACCGCCAGCAGCAGCAGGAACAGCGACAGCGCCAGCTTGACGTCGCCGCCGTGGCCGCTCATCGCGCTGCGCCAGAACATGCCGTTGCAGGCCAGGGCGAAGAACGCGCTGGCCGCCAGCGCCAACATCTCGTTGCTCAACTGCGGACGCCAGGCCCACCAGCGAGCACGGGATGCGGTGGACGGCGAGGGCGGTGCGACGGATCGGCTCATGCGGCGGCATCGTTGGTGGTGGAAGGGCGTCGATCGGCCTGCGGCGAGGTCGCGCGCGGCCACAGCATCGCCCGGTACAGGCCCAGTGCCACGCCCCAGCACAGGGCCAGCGTCCACAGGTCGTGCGACATGAAATGCGCGCCGCGCAGCTGTTGGCCGAGACCGAACAGCAAGCCTCCCCCGAGGCCGATCGCCAGCGCTGGCCAACGCCACGCCGGCTTGAGCGCCAACGCGACGAAGTACAGCCCCACCCAGGCATAGCCGGCACTGGAATGACCGGCGGGGAAGCATACCCCGCGCGGCATGCCCGCCGGGCGGGTCTCGAACAGGCCCACGAAGATCCGCTCGCCGCCATAGCGGGTCAGGTCCCAGGGGCAGTCCATGTGGGTCACCGACTTCAGCAGCGACACCACACCGGTACTCAGCGCCACCGTCAGCAGCAGGTACAGCAGCGGCAGCCGGTAGCGGCGGCCATCGGGACGGCGCCAGGCCCACACCGCCAGCGCGGCGGTCACCGCCCACGCCGCGGCGCTGAGCATCTTGCCGTCGTGGTGGATCAGGCTACGGGTCAGCGCCGCATCCTTCAGTGCCCACTGGCCGCCTTCCCAGCGATACAGCAGGTCGGCGATCCAGAAATCCCCGCCCAGGCCCATCAGCGCCGTGCTGGCCAGCAGCACCAGCGCCAGCGGCACCCAGAGGTGGGAGAGATAGAAGTACCGGCGCGCGCCGAGGTCGGGCGCCGCCGCAGCGGACAATCGCAGGGGCGTACTGATCATGGTCGACGAAAGCGGCCAGGGATGGCGGGAAAGTGGGGGCATGGTCGGGTTGCCGGTGTCGGATAGCTGTCGGAACTGCCGGTAGGAGGGCCAGGGCTTCAGCGAAGGTTGCGCACGGCCGCGGTGATGCAAGCGCCGGGCCATACAAGTCCGTGACCGGCAGGAATGCCAGCCTGAGGATGTCGTGTTGGGATTCCTTCCAGGTTTTGTCGAGATTCGATCAAGGGCGCGCGGCCGTTCTGACTTCGTTCCGACACGCTTCCGCTAGCATGGGCAGGTCCGTCCCCCGAATTCGAGCGCGCCCATGCGGCTGCTGGTCATAGAAGACAACCGGAACCTGGTCGCCAACCTGTTCGACTACTTCGAGGTGCGCGGCCACACCCTGGATGCGGCACCGGACGGCGTCACCGGGCTGCACCTGGCCACCACGCAGCGCTACGACGCGCTGATCCTGGACTGGATGCTGCCGCGTCTGGACGGGCAGCAGGTGCTGCGCGCGCTGCGCGAGGAACACCACGCCGACGTGCCGGTGATCATGTTGACCGCGCGCGACGAGCTGCCGGACAAGATCGCCGGTTTCCGCGCCGGCGCCGACGACTACCTGACCAAGCCGTTCGCGCTGCCGGAACTGGAAGTGCGGCTGGAAGCGCTGCTGGTGCGCGCCAGCGGCCGCGGCCGCAGCAAGCTGCTGCGCGTGGGCGACCTGCAACTGGACCTGTCCACGCTGGAAGTGACCCGTGGCGGGCGCACCCTGCACCTGTACCCGGCCTGCCGCAAGCTGCTGGAGGTGCTGATGCAGGCCAGCCCGGCCGCGGTCACCCGGGATCGCCTGGAGCAGGCGCTGTGGGGCGACGAGCCGCCGGACGGGGACATGCTGCGTTCGCACATCTACGACCTGCGCCGCAGCGTCGATGGCCCGTTCGCGGCCAAGCTGATCCACACCCTGCCGCGCATCGGCTACCGCCTGGCGGTGGTCGGCCCCCACGAGGGCGAGCATGCCGACTAGGGCCGGCCTGCGGCAGCGGCTGACCCTGTGGCTGGTGGGCTACGCGGCGCTGCTGTCGCTGGCGGTGTTCGTGCATGGCTACATCGTCAACGACCAGGCCGAGCAGCTCACCTGGCGTTCGCTGCTGACCTCCGAGCTGGACCACTTCCTGGCGCGCAGCGCGGCCGACCCGGACTATCGCTGGATCGACACCCGCACGGTGAGCCTGTACGGCGACGAGGGCGGCGCGCCGCTGCCGCCGGCGGTGGCGGCGCTGGGGCCGGGCCTGCACGACGAAGTGCAACTGGAAGGCAGCGAGAAGGTGGTGCTGGTGCAGGACGTGCGCGGCCGCCGCCTGGCGCTGGCGCTGGACATCACCGAACTGCACGACCACGAGGACAACCTGGCGCTGTGGATGCTGGTGTCCAATGCGGTGGCGGTGCTGCTGCTCGGCGCGCTGGTGGCGTGGGGCATGGGCCGGGTGGTGCAGCCGCTGATCGACATGGCCCAGCGCATCGGCAGCCTGCGCCCGGACCGGCCCGGGCAGCGCATCGAGGTGCATCCGCGCGCCAGCGCCGAACAGGTGGTGATCGCCGAGGCGCTGAACGACTACCTGGCGCGCAACGACCTGTTCGTGGAGCGCGAGCGCGCCTTCATCGACAGCACCAGCCACGAACTGCGCACGCCGGTGGCAGTGATCGGCGGCGCCGCCGAGCTGGCACTGGAGCAGCACGACGTGCCGCCCAGCGTGCGCAACCAGTTGCTGCGCATCCGCCGCACCGCCAGCGGCGTCGGCCAGCTCATCTCGCTGCTGCTGGTGCTGGCCAAGGATCCGGCGCGGATGGCGCGCGGCAGCGACCTGGTGCGGCTGGACCAGTTGCTGCCGGAGATCGTCGAGGACCACCGCCACCTGTGTGCGGACAAGCGCCTGGAACTGGCGCTGGCGCCGATGCCGGCGTGCGAGGTGGAGACCCCGCTGGCGATCCTGCAGGTCGCCATCGGCAACCTGCTGCGCAACGCCATCGAGAACAGCGACAAGGGCCGCATCGAAATCACCATGCCGGCGCCGGGCGTGGTCTGCATCGACGATCCCGGCCACGGCATGAGCCCGGAAGAGATCAGCGCGATCTACATGCGCATGGCGCGCGGCGGCGGCAGCCGCGAGGGCAGCGGCATCGGCCTGGACCTGATCGCGCGGCTGTGCGAGCACCTGGGCTGGGCACTGCACCTGGATTCGCTGGCCGGCAGCGGCACCCGCGCCACCCTGGACCTGAGCAGCGCGTTGAAGCGGCCCGGCGCGTCGCCGCCGTCGCCCGCGTCGGCGTGACCGGCTAGTCCGGCAGCAGCCCGCGTTGCGCCAGCCAGGCGCGCGCGTCGTCGGCGTCCTGCTCGAACCAGGCGCGGGTGGAGCCGAGCCGGTAGGTGTAGCCCCAGGCATCCATGTCCGCCATCAGCCGCGCGCGGCCCACCCCGGGCAGGGCGTCGGCCAGCACGATCTGCAGGTAGCAGGTGGCGTCTTCCTCTTCCACCGAGTCGGTGGCGTCGGTATGCACCTGTGCGCGCCGCTGCGGCGGCAGCACGATCAGGTGGCAGGCTTCGTGCAGCAGCGAATGCACCGGCGTGTCGTCGCGCACGTAGACGTCGCTGGCGATCACCCCGGCCTCCGGCTCGCCCCAGTAGCTGCCGGGAATGGCGGCGCCGTCGGCGACGCGGTGCAGGGTCAGCCCGTAGCCGGCCAGCAGCGCACGCGGCGCGTCCAGGCCGATCGCGCCCACGGTCAGCACCTGGGCGGCGGCAGCGGGAAGGGCGGCGTCGGTCTGCATCATGTAGAGGTCGTCGGGATGGAAAGGCGCGGCGGGCGCGCCCGATCACGGCAGGCGCGTGCGTCGCAGCGCCGGCCCGGATCGACGCGTCAGCCGCGGCGGTTGCCACGGCCGACGCGCGGCCTCAGGGCGTCGGCCCTTCCGGCAGGGCGACGGAGATGTCGAGCACGTCGTGCTCGCCGTCCTTGACCAGGTCCACCTTGACCGCATCGGCGTCGATGTTGACGTACTTCTTGATCACTTCCAGCAGCTCGCGCTGCAGCAACGGCAGGTAGTCCGGGCCGCCGCGGTGGCTGCGTTCCTGCGCGATGATGATCTGCAGGCGGTTCTTCGCGGTCTCGGCGGTGTTCTTCTTGGTCTTGAGGAAATCGAATAGTCCCATGCTCACCCTCCGAACAACTTGGTGAAGAAGCCCTTCTTCTCCACGGAGATGAAACGCATCGGACGTTCCTCGCCGAGAATGCGCGCCACGGCGTCCTCGTAGGCCTGGCCGGCCGGGGATTCGGCGTCCAGGATCACCGGCTCGCCCTTGTTGGAGGCGTTGAGCACGTCGCCGGATTCGGGGATCACGCCGATCGCCTTCAGGCCGAGCACTTCCTCCACGTCGCCGATGCTGAGCATCTCGCCGGTTTCCACGCGCGCCGGGCTGTAGCGGGTCAGCAGCAGGAACGCGGGCAGGCTCTTGCCGCTCTCGGCCTTGTGGGTCTTGGAGTCGAGCAGGCCGAGGATGCGGTCGGAGTCGCGCACCGAGGACACTTCCGGGTTGACCACCACCACTGCGCGGTCGGCGAAGTACATCGCCAGGAACGCGCCCTTCTCGATGCCGGCCGGCGAATCGCAGACGATGTAGTCGAAGCCGTCGGCGGCCAGGTCCTTGAGCACCTTCTCCACGCCTTCCTGGGTCAGCGCGTCCTTGTCGCGGGTCTGCGAGGCGGCCAGCACGAACAGGTTGTCGAAGCGCTTGTCCTTGATCAGCGCCTGCTTCAGCGTGGCTTCGTTGTGCACCACGTTGACGAAGTCGTACACCACGCGGCGTTCGCAGCCCATGATCAGGTCGAGGTTGCGCAGGCCCACGTCGAAGTCGATCACGGCGACCTTCTTGCCGCGTCGCGCCAGCCCGCAGGCCAGGCTCGCGCTGGTGGTGGTCTTGCCGACGCCGCCCTTGCCGGAGGTGACAACGATAATTTCAGCCAAAGGACTATCTCCTGATACGTTCGTAGTTGGGCCGCGTCAGTCTTGCGCGGCGATCATGATCTGGTCCTGCTCCAGCCAGACCTGGACGGCCTTGCCACGCAGTTCCTTGGGAATATCGTCCAGCACCTTGTAGTGGCCGGCAATGGCGACCAGTTCGGCGTGGAAATCGCGGCAGAAGATCCGCGCCTCGGTGTTGCCCTGGGCGCCGGCCAGCGCACGGCCGCGCAGCGTGCCGTAGATGTGGATGCTGCCGTCGGAGATCACCTCGGCGCCGGCGCCGACGGTGGCCATCACGGTCAGGTCGCAGTTCTCCGCGTACAGCTGCTGCCCGGAGCGCACCGCGTTCTTCTGCATGCGCCCGGGTTGCGGCCGCGCCGCCGGAGCGGGCGGCGGCGGAGGCGGGGGCGGCGGCGAGACCGGTGCCGCTGCGGCGCTGGGGGCGCCGCCATCGAAACGTTCGTACTGCGCGCGGAACTTGGCCAGCAGCGGCAGGCCCAGCGCCACCGACAGCTCCTCGATCTCGCGGGTGCCGTAGGCCAGCGCCACCGGCAGCACGCCGGCGTCGCGCAGCCCGTCCAGCAGCGCCTGCGCGGTGGCCACGTCCGGGGTCTGCGCCAGGCCGCCGAAATCGATGATCACCGCGGCCCGGCCGAACAGCTTGGGCGCGCGCTGCACGCGCTCGCGCATCTCCTGGCTCAGCCGCGCCACGTCCAGCGTGCGCACGCGCAGGTTGGCGATGCCGACCTGGCCGATCTTCAGTTCGCCGGCCTGCTCGAAGTCCAGATTCACCGACGACACGCTCAGGTCCCGGTCGGGCGCTGCGCCCGCTGCAGACGATGGGCGTGGCCGGCCCAGGGCAGCTCGGGCAGGGTATCGCCGTAGGTTTCGCGCACCCAGGCGTAACTGCACAGGTCCTTCAACAGCATGCTCGCACGCACCTCCACTTCGTTCATCGTGTTCTGGCCCACTTCGCGGAAGCCGAAGCTGCCATGGAACAGCAGCGCCGCATCGGCGCCGTGATCCAGAAAAACCTCGCACGCCAGTTGCGGGTAGCGCAACTCGGCGTAGCTCTGCACGTCGGCATAGAACGCCCGGCCGACGCCGCCGCCGCGGCGGCGGCTGGCCACCACGATGCGGTCGATATAGAAAAACTGCGGATAGCGCTCGCGGAACCAGGCGAAATTGCTGCTGTCGTGGTCGCTGTCGCTGCCGAAGCCGACCAGGAAGCCGGCCAGGTTGCCGTCGCGCTCGGCGACGCGGAAGTACTCTGCGGTTTCGTAGAAGCGGTGCAGCTTGGCCGAATCCAGCGGCAGGATCGCCAGTCCGGCGTTGTTGTTCAGGGCCAGGACCGAATCGAGCTCGTGCTCGCGCACGTCGCGGATGACGATCGACATTGAGACTCCATTGCTGATGCGCGCGCGGCCCCGTGCGGACCGCAGGGGCGGATTATCGCACGCGCGACCCGGGGCGGCGAGCCGCGCCGGCATGACTTCCGTGGGAGTGCAATGCGCGCCGTTCATCCTAAGATGGCTGCATGTTGGGATATCTCAGCCATACCCGCGTCCTGCGCTATGCCGGCCTGTTCACCTGGGCCGTCATCTGCATGCCGTTGCTGTACCTGTACTGGGAGCCGGTCGAGGAATCGGGACGGATGCCCAGCGGCGAGGTGTGGCTGCTGCTGACCAGCTACCTGGGCTTCGGCGTGGTCTATTTCCTGCTGACCCGGCGCCTGCACAGCGGCGACGGCGTGCGCTGGTACGACCGCGGCATGCTGGTGCTGCTGACCATCTGCGCGCTGGCGGTCGGCTATCTGCACCGCTCGGGGCTGGGCAGCATTCTGATGATGGTGGCGGCGGGGGTGATCCCCTGGCTGCTGCCGGTGCGCGCCGGCGTGGCCTGGTTGCTGCTGAGCCAGCTGGCGGTGCTGCCGGTGTACCTGACCATCGGCTTCCCGCCGTTCGAGGCGCTGATGCAGTCGCTGCTGTACGGCGGCTTTTCCATGTTCATCTTCGTCACCAGCCTGGTCGCGCGCCAGCAGACCCAGGCGCGGGAGGAGCAGCGCCAGCTCAACGCCGAGCTGCGCGCCACCCGCGCGCTGCTGGCCGAGAGCGCCCGGGTCAACGAGCGCACCCGCATCTCGCGCGAACTGCACGACCTGCTCGGCCACCACCTGACCGCGCTGAGCCTGAACCTGGAAGTGGCCGGCCACATCACCGAGGGCCGAGCGCAGGAGCATGTGCAGCAGGCGCATACCCTGGCCAAGCTGCTGCTGACCGACGTGCGCGAGGCGGTGAGCCAGTTGCGCGACAGCGGTGCGATCGACCTGGCGGCGGCGCTGCGGCCGCTGGCCGAGCGGGTGCCGTCGCTGCAGATCCACCTGCAGGTGGAGGAGCCGCTGACCGTGGAAGATCCCGAGCGCGCGCACGTGTTGCTGCGCTGCACCCAGGAAATCATCACCAACGCGGTGCGCCACGCCCAGGCCGACAATCTGTGGATCGAGGTGCGCCGCGACGGCCCGCAGGTGGTGATCCAGGCGCGCGACGACGGCCGCGGTTGCGAGACCCTGGCCCCCGGTAACGGCCTGCGCGGCATGCGCGAGCGCCTGAGCCAGTACGGCGGCAGCCTGGACGTGGCGGCCGCGCCCGGTGCGGGCTTCCGCCTGCGGGCCGCCGTTCCCGGCGCCGCCACCCTGCTGCCGCCCGCCGTTTCCCAAGGAGTGCTGTGATGATCCGTGTGTGTCTGGTCGACGATCAAACCCTGGTGCGGCAGGGCATCCGCTCGCTGCTGGCGCTGGACGGCGGCATCGAGGTGGTGGCCGAGGCCAGCGACGGCCGGCAGGCGGTCGAACTCATTCCGCAGGTGCTGCCCGACGTGGTGCTGATGGATATGCGCATGCCGTCGATGTCGGGGCTGGAGGCGCTGCAGGTGCTGTCGCGCGCCGCCGCGCTGCCGCCGACCATCATCCTGACCACCTTCGACGACGACCAGTTGGTCCTGGCCGGGCTCAAGGCCGGGGCCAAGGGTTATCTGCTCAAGGACGTGTCGCTGGAGCAACTGGTCGGCGCGATCCGCACCGTCGCGGCCGGCGGCTCGCTGGTGCAGCCGGCGGTGACCCAGCGCCTGCTGTCGGGCCTGGAGCACATGCGCAACGATTTCGTCAGCCTGGACCGGCCCGACCCGCTGACCGATCGCGAGACCGAGATCCTGCGCCTGATGGCCAGCGGCTTCTCCAACAAGGAGATCGCCAATTCGCTGGGCGTGGCCGAGGGCACGATCAAGAACCACGTCTCCAACATCCTGTCCAAGCTGGGCGTGCGCGACCGCACCCGGGCGGTGCTGAAGGCGTTCGAGCTGCAGCTGGTCTGAGGAACAGGATGCCCGGTCCGGCGCAGCGGGTCGTCTGAACGAGACAGGATGACGGCCCGCGGAGGCCGCTAACGCGCACGTCGGGCCGGTCCGGTGCAGCCGGGTGCCATGCACTAGATGCCGCCACAGGAGGGGCGAGCTTGTCCCATGCAGGCAAGTGGTCTGGCCTGGGGCGCGCACGCTTCCGGCACGTCCACCCGAGCGATGGTGCCGCCGTTGCTCGCTTCGATGCGGTCGTAGACCGGGCGCGCAGGCCTGTCCGGTGCCGCTGCCAGGACAATGGTCTGGTCGCCCTCGGTGCCGTTCCTGCGGCCGTCGCCGGCACCGCGCAAGCCCGTTGCGGCACGGGGCGAAGCGGCATTCCGTGATGTGCTGACCACGGACAGCGAAGCCTGCTAGGATGGGCGCTTCGCTTCATCAACCCGGCCGTGGGATCGGCCCCGGAGACCTCCTGAATGACCCGTATTATCGAGTTCCTGATCGCCCTGGGGATCGTGGCTGGCCTGTTCGTCATCGTCGGCGTGGTGCTGCCCTCGGAGCGTCACATGTCCGAAAGCGTCGAGACCAATCGGCGCATGACCATCGTCTATGACACGGTCAACAGCCTGCGTCGGTTCAAGGACTGGAACCCCCTGGTGCTGCGCGACCCGCGCATCGAGCTGAAGCTCTCCGGCCCGGACTCCGGCGTCGGCGCGCGCCTGGACTACAGCTCCAAGGAGGGCTACATCGGCAAGGGTAGCTGGACCATCACCTCGACCGAGAAGAACAAGGACGTGGTCATCGCCATCGAGGACGAGACCAAGGGCAAGGACAAGACCACCAGCTTCAAGCTGGAGCCGACCGGCAAGAACGGCCGCAACGTGAAGATCACCCAGGACTACACCGTCAAGTACGGTTGGGACCTGCTGGGTCGCTACGCCGGTCTGTATGTCAGCCGCCACGTCGGCGACGACATCAAGCTGGGCCTGTCGCGCCTGAGCAACGTGCTGGCCACCGTGCCGAACGTGGACTACCGCTCCGACGACACCCCGCTGAAGGACCTGAAGGTCGTCGACGTGCCGGCCGAGGATCTGCTGGTGGTCAACGCCGGCAACATCGACCGCGACAACGACTCCATCAAGAAGTCCATCAAGGACAACCAGGAGTGGATCAAGCGGGTGATGGAGGCCAACGGCCTGGAAGCGGCCGGTCCGGTGCGCATCGTCACCACCGACTTCGGCGCCGACAAGTACGCGTTCGACGTCGCCCAGCCGGTGCGCAAGCGTGCCGGTGGCGCGCCGAAGGACGACGCCAAGAAGGATGAGAAGACGGACGCCAAGAAGGACGACGCGGCCGCCGCGCCGGTCGATGCCACCCCGGTTGCCGCCTCCGGCGATCCGCTGAAGGTGACCATCCCGCAGGGCGCCCCGGTGACCTACGTGCGTACCGAAGCGCACCGCTCCGCCTTCGCCAGCTACACCGGCCACATGGCCGGCCTGGATGCGGCGCGCAATGCGCTGCGTGCCTGGGCCGCGACCAGCGGCTACGACGTGACCGACCGTCCGTACGAAGCCTGGAAGGGCGGGGTGGACAAGGCGTTCACGCCGGAAGGCACCTACGACATCTACTGGGCGATCAAGTAAGTCCTGCCCTGGTGGACGAGTGAACCGGAACGCGCCGCATCTTGCGGCGCGTTCTGTTTATGGGGCCGGCAAAACGCTGCCGCGCTCCCGGAGGAACCCTCATGCTGACATTCGATCGCCGTGCGCGCGGGCCGTTCTGGCTGTGCAGCGCCGGCGCGCTGCTCGCGGCCGTGTCCATCGGCCTGTCCGCCTATGCCTCGCACGGCGTGGCCGAGCCCCTGGCGCAATCGCACCTGCAGACCGCCGCGCTGTACGCCTTCGGCCACGGCGTGGCGCTGGCGGCGCTGGGCCGCCGCAGCGAGCGCCTGCTCGGGCGCCTGGCGCTGTGCCTGTTGCTGCTCGGCACCCTGCTGTTTTCCGGCAGCCTGGCCGGCAACGCGCTGGCGCAATGGCCGACCCGGCTGGCGCCGATCGGCGGCACCACGCTGATGCTGGGCTGGCTGCTGTGGGCGGTGGATGCGCTGCGGCGCTGAGTCGGATTGACGTCGGCACTGGGCGAGGCAAGCCAGGCGCAGCGGGTAAGTGCGCAACGACGTACTTGAAACCTTGCGGTTGCGAAGCTGAGGCAGTGCGGCGCGATGCTGTCGGCGCGGCACGCGCGCTGGCGGTCGTGTCCGCGCTGGGCGACGCGGGGTTTTGGGGTGGGGCGCCGCGCTCAGCGGTCGCCGACCAGTTCCACCTGCGTCTGCAACCGCACCCACGCGTCCTGGCTGGGGTCGTTGACCGTGACCTGCACGGTGTAGGTGCCGAGCGGGTCGCTGTCCTCGAAGCGCAACTGCACCGACAGCGGCGCCAGTTCCAGCAGGCCGGCGGCGGCCGGTGGGCCGCCCATGCCCAGCGGCCGCATCGGATCCTGCAGCGTCGTGCTGCCATCGGGGCCGAGCATGCGCAGGCTCATCTGCGCATCGCAGGCGCCGCCGTTGTTGGGGCTGGGCGCGCAGCCGGAGTACAGCAACGCCACCCGCACCAGTTGCCCGCGTCGCACGCGCGCGATGGTATGCAGGTTGGGCGCATGCGCGGCGTCGGTCTGCCCCCACTCCTGCGCGAACGTGGCGAAGTCGGCGTCGTCGGCGATCTGCAGCGCGGCGGCGAAGGCCTTGTCGTGGCCGCGCTCGGCGCTGTCAGGCAGAGCTTGGCCCTGCCGGTCGTGCCATTGCGCGGCGGCGCAGGTGGGCAGTGCCAGGGCCAGCAGGGTCAGCGCCTGCCACGTGGCGGTGCCGGCGCGCGGCCGGCGCGTGTGGGAGCGGATCATGTGCGAGCGGCCTCCTGCCAGCACCAGTGCCAGGGTTCGTAGACGATGCCATGCGGGTTGTCGCGCGGATAGCTCATCCGGTAGCCGAAGGCAGCGGCATGCTGGAGTAGCCAGGCGAAGGCGGGCGTGCGCTCGAAGCTTTCCTCGGCCGGCGGCTCGCCGGGCGTGCCGATGTCCAGCGCGTGCCCGCTGTGGTGCTCGCTGAAGCCCGGCGCGGCATTGACCGCGAGGATCTGTTCCAGGGTCTGCCCGCGGGCGAACTTGCGGGCGAAGATGCCGTGTTGATACGCGTGGCTGCGATAGCCGGAGATCGCCTCCAGCACCACACCATCGCGTGCGGCGACGCGGCGCAGCGCGTGCCAGGCGCGTGCGGCGCCCGCGCTCAGCCACAGCGGGCGGCGGTAGCGGTCGGCGCCGGCCGCGTGCAGGGTGGCCGGTTCCGGTTGCAGCGGTAGGCCGCTGCGCTGCGCGTAGGCGTCGGCGGCCAGGCCCAACTGATCCAGTTGGGCCTGCAGCGCGTGCAGCGGCAACCAGGCCTCGTCCGCGGTCGTCGTGCCGCGTGCGGGCAGGGCGTCGAGCCGATCCAGCGCCGCGTCGATGCCGGGTTCGTGCATCAGTCGCGGTACCAGTGCGTGCAGCCCGTGTGCGTTAGCGCTCGCCAGGTAGCGCCCGTCGTGCTTGCGCCGCAGCAGCCAGGTCGCCTGCGCGAGCTGGCGCGCGTCGGCGTTGCTGCGGGCGCGCAGCAATGCGGCCGGCAGCAGTTCGATGGTCTCGGTGTTGAGCAGCAGGTGGGGAACGGTGCGCATCGGCACAGGGTAGAGCCAAGCACCGCGGGCGGCCAGTCGCCTGGCGATCCCGCCGCGCCGCGCACGACGGGGCAGGCGCGGCTCAGAAGAACTCGTCGAGCAACTGATGGAACTGCAGCCGCGTGAGGTCTGGCGTGGCGACGCCGTACGCGGCGAAGAAGTGGTCGGCGAGTTCCAGGCCGAATTCGTCCAGGCAGTTGGCCAGGATCGCCAGGTCCTGGTACGGATCGGCGACCCCGGCGCGGCCGAGGTCGATCACGCCGACGACGCGATCCGGCGCGTCGAGCAGGATGTTGTCCAACGAGTAGTCGCCGTGGCTCAGCACGCGTTCGCTGGCCAAGGGCAGCAGCGCGGTCATCGCCTGCCACACGGCCTCCGCCGACCAGCCGGCGCGCGCGGCGTCGAAGTCCTCCGTGTCGACCAGGCCTGCCTGCAGCCGGCGTTGCGCCGCGGCCAGGCGCCGTGGGTGGCTGGCGTCGAACGGGCAGGTGTCGATCGGCGTGGCGTGGAAGTGGCGCAGGAACTCGGCCAGCGCCTGCACGATGCGCTCGGCCTGCGCCGGCGCCTCCTGCAGCCATTGGTAGGCGGTCTTGCCCGGCAGCGCTTCGCTGAGCAGCCAGGCGCCGGCAGCGTCGGCCTCGAAATGCAGTACGCGCGGCACGCCGCGTGTTCCGCGCAACCAGTGCAGCCGTGCGAACTCGTCCACCACATCGTCGTGCGAGGTGCCGGTGCCGCGCTTGAGGTACAGATCCGGGGTGCCGGCACCGCCGAGCCGGTAGACCTGGGCGCCGGCTTCGCCGACCAGATTGCGGTGCCAGTGCAGCCCGTGCAGCCGCGCCGACAATGTCGGCGGCAGCGCCGGCGCGGTGGTGGGAATCTCGCGGGGCGCTGCGTCGTCCATCGGGCCGATCCTCGAGGCGTCATGTGGCGGGCGACGTCGTCGTCGCGACGCGCGCGGCTGGCGTCGAACACGCGCGTGGCCGGTGTTCCAGCATATCGCTTCGCAGACGCCAGAACGCTCGACGCGGTGTGCTCCACGGATCGGGCGCGTCGCACCGCGAGACCGTGCCGCACCGCGCAGCATGTCGTGCCCTGCGCGGCCGGTCGCAGCAGCGGCCGGTCGCAGCAGAGGCCGACGCCGAGAGGCCCGCCGGGCTCAGGCCATGCGGCGCGCCGTGCCGCGCGTGTCTTCGCCGCCGCGTACCTGCCCCGCGAGCGTCTGCCATTCCTGCAGCACCTGCCTGGGGTGTTCGACGCTGAGCAGCAGCCAGCCGCCCTCGTGCAGCGGAACGGCCAGGACGCGGTCGCTGGTGATCAGGCAGAACGCCTTGTGTCCGTCGCGGGTCCGGTAGTGGCCGGCGTGGAAGCCGGGATAGCCGAAGCCGAGCAGCTTCAGTGCCGGCTTGAAGCCGGTGTGCTCGGACAGCGCGATCACGCGCGCGTTGTCCAGGCGTAGGGCGGCCAGCGGCACGCGCTTGGTCAGGAAGGTCGCGCGCACGTCCAGCAAGCCGTCGTGCAGCAGCACGCGCTGCCGCGCGAAGGTGGCGGTGCCGGCCACGCCGATCAACGCCAGCAGTCCGAAATGCCACCAGAGCGCGCCGGGCCGTGCGGCGTGCAACGCGAAGGCACCGATCACGGCGGCGACGAGCAGCAGCGGCAGCCACAGCCACAAGGCCGGGCCCAGTCGATGCGCCGGCGCCACCGGATACTGCCGCGCCGGGGAGGGCGACGCAGAGCGCAGCCGGCTCATGGTGCGGCTCCATGGCTGGCGGGCAGGGCACGCACCCAGGCCACGACATCGGCGATCAAGGCCGGGTCGACGTGGCCGGGCGTCGCGTACTCGGCTGGTCCGGGCGCGCCGGTGCCGGCGATGCCCAGATGGTTCAGTGAGGCGTAGCGATGCAGGGTGGCGTGTGGATCGTCGCCCAGCGCCTGTTGCCACCGCTGCCAGTCCGGCGCGGTGACCTGGAAATCGCGCTCGCCCTGCAGCCACAGCACCGGCTGCCCGAGCGCGCGGACGTCGGCGACCGGATCGACCTTGTCGAACGCACGCCAGTAGGTGGCGGGCACGTCCAGCGGCGAATCGCTTCGCGCGACCTCGCCACCGCCGCGGACCTTGGCCACGCGGCGCTCGATCTCGGCCAGCGCCGCCTGCCGCTGCGGCGACGGCGGATGTTCCTGGCTCAGCAGGTAGCGGTTCTGTTCGACCAGCAGGTCCAGCAGTGGCCGCGCCGGCGCCGCCCACAGCACGATGCCGGCGGTCTTGCCGGAGCGGCGTGCGATGCGGGCGGCGAGCATGCCGCCCTGGCTGTGGCCCATCACCACGATGCGTGCAGGGTCGATGCCGGGCGTGCGCGCCAGCGCCGCCACCGCGGCGACGGCGTCGTCGGTGGTCTCGTCGTCCATGGTGAACCCCTGGTTGATGCGTCCGGCAAAGCTCTCCGGCAAGGCGAAGGTCCGCTTGTCGTAGCGCAACACCGCGATGCCCTGCGCGGCGAGCCCGCGTGCGACGTCGAGGAACGGACGGTTCGGGCCGATGGTCTCGTCGCGGTCCTGCGGGCCCGAGCCGTGCACCAAGACCACCGCCGGGAACGGACCCTTGCCCACCGGCAGGGCGAGCGTGCCTGGCAGCGGACCGACCGAAAACGCCTGTTCGCGGAAGCCGGCGTTGGCGGCGGGAGGCGGAGGCGCCGGCGGCGGTGCGGGGGTAAACAGAAGGCCGGCGATCTTGCCGTCCGCGTCGATCGACACATGCGCCAGCAGTGCGCCGCGCTCGAACTGCAGGCGCTGTTCGATCACCCGCAGCCCGTGCTGCTGGCGTTCGCTGGCCGGGCCGCGCTGTTGCAGCGCGCCCAGTTGCGCGGACAACGTGTGCCACGCCTCGGCCAGTTTGGCGGGCGGCACCGCCTTGGCCATCGCCGGGGTGAACTCAGCTTCGACCGCGGCGAGGTCGCCGGCCTGCAGGCGATCCAGTAGCGCGCTGGCGGTTTGTTGTGGCGCCGCAGCCAGCACCGTGAGCGGCGCCAGCAGCGCCGCCAGTACAGGTGCGAGGACCCGATGCCGGCGCATGTCAGACCTCCCGCTTGAACATCAGCAGCGGTTTGGTGCCCGGCAGGGCGACGACGTTGACCAGTTCCCAGCCGAGCTTCCCATACTTGTTCAGGTCGGCCTGCAGTTCGTCCAGTTTCAGCCCCAGCATCAGATTGGTCTTGGCCTCGACGGTGAGGTATTCCCAGCGCTTGCTCATGCTTCCGGCTCCTTGTCGTCACGCGGCTTGGGCAGCCGCCCTGCCTTGCGCAGCGCGTCGCGCAACACGTATTCGATCTGCGCGTTGAGGCTGCGCAGTTCGTCGTCGGCCCAGCGCTGCGCCGCCGCCAGCACGTCGGCGTTGATGCGCAGCGGATAGGCCTTCTTCTCGCTCATGACCGCTCCCGCCGCGCGGCGTCGCTGCGCCGCAGGTGCAGCAGCATCGACACGATCAGCGCGTTCACCGTCAGCAGCAGTGCGATCGCCACCGTGTAGACGCCGGTGCGCTGACCGCCGGTCCAGTACAGCGCCGCCGCGCCGAGCAGGATCGCCAGGCCGATCAGCGCCCAGCGCAGGCCCAGCCCGCGCGCGCGGTCGTCGCCCTTGCCGCCGACCCAGGCGGCGATGACCAAGGCCGGCAGGCCGGAGAGGGCGAGCGCCAGCGGCGCGATGGCGGCGTGCATGGACATCGACACCTCAGTACAGCGAGCCGGCGTTGACGATCGGCTGGGTGCCGCGGTCCGAGCACAGCACGGTCAGCAGGTTGCTGACCATGTGCGCCTTGCGCTCCTCGTCCAGCTCGACCACGCCGTTCTTCTGCAGTTCGGCCAGGGCCATCTCCACCATGCCCACCGCGCCGGCGACGATGCGGGTGCGCGCGGCGATCACCGCGTTGGCCTGCTGCCGCTGCAGCATCGCCTGGGCGATTTCCGGGGCGTAGGCGAGGTGGCTGATACGCGCCTCGATCACGTCCACGCCGGCCTGGGTCAGGCGTTCGTCGAGGTGGCGCTTGAGCTGCTCGCTGATCTCGTTGGGATGGCTGCGCAGCGAGATCTGCCCGTCCTCGTGCTGGTCGTAGGGATAGCTGGTGGCCATCGCGCGCAGCGCCGCCTCGGACTGGATGTGCACGAAGCTCTCGTAGTCGTCGACGTTGTAGACCGCTTCGGAGGCATCCATCACCTGCCACACGATCACCGCGGCGATCTCGATCGGGCTGCCGTCCAGTTCGTTGACCTTGAGCCGGCCGCTCTCGAAGTTGCGCACGCGCTGGCTGACCTTGCGCTTGCTGAAGAAGGGGTTGTTCCAGCGCAGGCCCGGGTCCTTGACCGTGCCGACGTAGCGGCCGAACAGGCTCAGCACCGCGGCCTGGTTCGGTTCCAGCGCGTACAGACCGACCACCAGGAACAGCGCGACGGTCAGCACCGGGATCGCGACCAGCAGGGTCCACGGCATCGCCGACGGCTGCAGCACGCCGGTGGCAATGATCGCGCCGGCGCCGGCCACGAACACCAGGACCAGGCCCACGATCATCGGAATGCCGGGCAGGGAGGAACGGGGCTGCTCTTTCATGGTGGACGTCCTTGGGTGGTTGGACGAAACGATATCAAATTGATATCAGATTGCAACGAGGCCGGGAATTGGGAATCGGGAATGGGGAATCGTGGGAGCGGGTTCATGGGGGCGGGCGGGTCTAGGGGAGCCGGCTACCCGCCTGCGTGCGGCATCCGCTTTCGAGGATCGGGAAGGTGCTGAAGTCGCGCGGTATGCAGAGGCGGGCAGCCCGGTTGTCGACTTGGCGGGCGTCGGCGGTGTGCATCCATCGGCCGCGTGCTGTCACGCCGGGGGCAGCAGACCCAGCGCTTTTACGATTCCCCAATCCCGATTCCCGATTCCCGGCCTCCGCAAGGCGGCCTTCACCCGCCGAGGATCAACACCGGCGAGCAGAAACCGCTGAGGTGATGGGTGCCGGTGGCGATGTCGCTGCGATAGCGGCCGGGGATGTCGATCTGGCAGCGTTTGCCGATGCGCACGCCGGGGCCGATGTCCACCTGTCGGCCGAGTGTGGCCTGGGCGCCGATCTGCGCTTCGGCGCCGAGCGTCGCGCCGGCCTCGATCCACGCCGAGGCGCCGACCTTGACCGCCGATTCCAGCACCGCCGCCGCGCCGATCCAGGCATTGAAACCGATGTCGCAGTGCGCATCGACGATGGCGCCAGCGCCGATCGCGCAGTTCTCGCCGACGCGCGCGCTCGCCGCCACCTGCGCGCCGCGGCAAATCAGCGGCGGCATCTTGAAGCCGCGTGCCTTCAGTTCGCCCATCAGTTCCTGGCGGCGGAAGTTCAGGAACTGCGGGCCCCAGGCGACGAAGGCGGTGGCGCCGGTGTCGGCCAGTGCGTGCAGGGCATCGAGGTCGAAGCGGTAGTCCTTGCCTTGTGCCACGTCCAGCGGATGCAGCACGCAGTCCGGCGCCGCCTCGGCCCAGGCCGCCAGCGCCCAGCGCAGCAGCGCACCGCTGCCGACCACGTATTTCTCAGAGGACATGGCGGCCTTCCATGACGTCCATGTACCAGCGTTCGATCTGCATGTTGGCGTGCTCGTAGTCGCCCAGCACCGCGCGTGGGGCGCCGGCGCGCAGTCCAGACTGCACCTGTTCCATGATCTCGATGTCCTCGCGCAGCACCTTCTCGGCGCCGTGCAGGTGCCCCAGCAGCACCGCGTCGGAACCCGGGTAGCGCTGCTTCTTGCGTGCGGTGACGTAGTAGACCAGCAGGTCGGTGCGCTGCGCCGACACCGGTTGATGGTGCTCGATGATGAAGGAATAGCCGCCCGAGCCCGAGGCGATGTGCAGGTTCGGGTACAGCAGCCAGTTCAGATACCAGTCGTCGTTGCCGAAACGCTCGACGTGCGCATGCCAGGGGTAGTGCGCCATCGCCAGCAGCGGTTCGTTGAGGCCGCCGCTGCTGAATTCGCGCAGGCGCGCCAGATGCGCCTCGCGCGAGGCGCTGCCCTCGGCGTAGTAGCGGCGCGCCTCGGCGACGCCGGCATCGTCCATCTGCACCTGGAACTTCACCTGCTGCGCCAGCGTGCGCGCGTGCACGAAGCGCGGGTGCAGCGCATCGCGCAGGTTCTCGTAGGCCAGCTTCCAGTTGAAGTTGGCCTGGAAGGTCGCCACCAGCACTTCGTCGTCGAACTGCTCTGAGGCGGCGCGCAGCATCTCCAGCGCCTCCAGCGAGAACTGCGTTTCCAGCGGCATCGGCGCGGGCGACAGGTTCACGAACACCAGCTTGCCGATGCAGGCCACCGCGAAGCGGCGCAGCCGCAGGCAGGCGCGTGCCTCCGGTGACAGGCGGTAGGCATCGTCCTGGAAGGGGATGTTGTCCACGCTGCCGTCGGCGCCGTAGCGCCAGCCGTGGTAGCTGCAGACCAGCGGGCGCACGCCCTGCGGTTGCTGTTGCAGCGGGTTCTGCCGGTGCAGGCACAGGTTGTCGAAGGCGCGCAGTTCGCCGTCGATGTTCTGCACCACCACGTCCACCCCGCACACCGAGCGGCGGACGAAGGCATTGGGCTTGTCCAGCAGCATGCGCGGGGCCACGAACTGCCACAGCGGCTTCATCAGGAGCTCGCGTTCGCGCGCGAACCAGGCCTCGTCGATGTAGGCCTCGGCCGGCATCAACGAGTGCATGGGCGCTCCCCGGTGGTGCGGCAGGGCGTGCCGAGGCGGTTTCCGGCGCTGCGTGCGTGCATGGCGACATCCCCAGTGACGCCGCAGAAGATAGCACCTCGCTGCGCGCCGGCGATGGCGTAGCCGGCCCCGCGCCGGCACGGGGCGCCGGCCCGTTAGAATACGGTCCCCCTCTTCGCGCAGGCGCCGCCGTCATGGTCACTCTGGGAACCCCGCTGTCCGCTTCCGCCACCCGCGTGCTGCTGCTCGGCTCCGGCGAACTCGGCAAGGAAGTGGCGATCGAACTGCAGCGCTTCGGCGTGGAGGTGATCGCGGTGGACCGTTATGCCGATGCGCCGGCGATGCAGGTCGCGCACCGCAGCCACGTGGTCGACATGCTCGATGCGATGGCGCTGCGCGAGCTGATCGCGCGCGAACAGCCGCACCTGATCGTGCCGGAGATCGAGGCGATCCATACCGAAACGCTGGTGGCGCTGGAGCGCGACCTGGGCCAGCGGGTGATTCCGACCGCGCGTGCGGCGCGGCTGACCATGGACCGTGAAGGCATCCGCCGCCTGGCCGCCGAGACCCTGGGCCTGCCGACCTCGCCGTACCGCTTCGTGGACACGCCCGAGCAGTACCGCGAGGCGATCGCCGCGGTCGGCCTGCCGTGCGTGGTCAAGCCGGTGATGTCGTCCTCCGGCAAGGGCCAGAGCACCCTGCGCAGCGCCGCCGACATCGATGCGGCCTGGGAGTACGCGCAGACCGGTGGCCGCGCCGGCGCCGGCCGCTGCATCGTCGAAGGCTTCATCGACTTCGAGTACGAAATCACCCTGCTGACCGTGCGCCACGCCGGCGGCACCGCGTTCTGCAATCCGATCGGGCACTGGCAGAAGGATGGCGACTACCGTGAGAGCTGGCAGCCGCAGCCGATGTCGGCGCTGGCGCTGCAGCGCGCGCAGGACATCGCCCGCGCGGTCACCGACGATCTCGGCGGCTGGGGCCTGTTCGGCGTGGAGCTGTTCGTCAAGGGCGACGAGGTCTGGTTCAGCGAAGTGTCGCCGCGGCCGCACGACACCGGCCTGGTCACCCTGGTGTCGCAGGAACTGAGCGAGTTCGCCCTGCATGCACGCGCGATCCTCGGCCTGCCGATTCCGGCGATCCGCCAGAACGGCCCGTCGGCCTCGTGCGCGCTGCTGGCGCACGGCGAAGGCGTGCCGCGCTTCGGTAACGTCGATGCCGCCCTGCAGGCCCCGGACACCGCCCTGCGCCTGTTCGGCAAGCCCAGCGTGCACGGCCACCGCCGCGTCGGCGTGACCCTGGCCCGCGGCGCAAGCATCGACGAAGCGCGGCAAACCGCTCGCGACGCCGCGGCCGCCCTCACCATCGATCTAGACGCATAAAACGGCGAGCGCTCGGAAAGCGGGGCCAAAGGGAACCCGCTTTCCCATTCCCCACTCCCGATTCCCCATTTCCGGCTCTCAAGCCGGCGGCGCAAACCGTGCCGCCGCCAGCCGGATGCTCCACACCAGTTCCACCATCGCCAGATTGTTGAGCAGGGCCTCGCCGCCCAGCACCAGCCAATAGCCGGCGCCGTCGACCCAGAACGGTACGAACGACCAGTCCGGCAACAGCAACTGCGGCTCGCTGTAGAACGCCACGTAGCGGTGCGCGCCATGCCAGCCGCGCGCGCTCTGGCGCTGGGCGAAGCCGGAAAAGTCGGCGGCGGCCACGCTCAGCGTCTCGGCCTGTTCCTGGTCCAGGCCGGCATGGCCCAGGCAGAAGCCGCTGTCGGAGGCCAGCACCGCGCGGCGTTCGGCGGACAGCGGGGCGATCACGTGCTGGGCGAAATCGTCCAGGCGGATTTCCGGCCCCGGTACCGCGCGCCGCAGCAACTGCACCCATTGCTGTTCGCGCGCCTCCTGCAGCAGCCGCTGCGCGTCGCCGCCCACGCGCTGTCGCCATTCCTGCAGCGACAACGCACCGTGCGCACCGAGCAGCAATTGCAGCGCGCGCTGCATGCGGTCGGGGGTGGCGCTGGCAAAGCCGTGCAGCACGCCGTGCGGGGTCGGCATCAGCCAGGTCGGTTCGGAGCTGGTCGGTTCGTGGGTCGTCATTGCGGCGCACTCGCGCTGGAAAAGGACAGGGCGTCGACGCTGCGGCCGCCCAGCGGCTCGCGTTGCTGCAGCCAGCGTGCGGTGCGGTCCCAGCGGTCGCCCAGGGCCAGCGCGTGGCGGCGCAGTTCGCGGGTGGCAAGCATGAAGGCGAGCTTGTCCTGGCAACTGATGCAGTAGTCCAGGAACTCGCGCTCGCAGCGCGCCGCGGCGATCGGCGCGCCATCGCACAGCGCGTCCACCACTTCGCGCACCATCCGCCGCGAATGATCCGGGCTGGCCCGGCGCACCCGCGCCGGCACGTCGGCCGACGGCCGCGCCAGCACGCTCCAGCGCGTGGCCAAGGCGTTGATCGGCAGCAGCGCGTGGCCCTGGCTGTGGCGCTGGAAGGCCTCGGCCACGTGCGGCGGCAGATGCGTCGCGGCCATCTGCAGCGCCAACTGGCGCAAGGCGATGTCGTGGCGTGGCAGCGCCACGAACAGGTCGGCGAGCACGCCCTGGGTCGGTTCGTTGTCGTGCAACTGCAGCGCCGCGTGCAGCCGCGCCAGGTGCGCGGCGGCGTCGCGCGGGTCGCGCAGCAATGCGCGGGCATGGGTGCGCATCACCAGGCGTGCGGGATCGCGAGCGGGAGTCGTGGCCATGGGCGCCTCAGTCCAGCAGGGTGTCGATCAGGTCGATCATGAATTCGGCGTCCTCCGTGGCCATCGCCTCGAAGCCCTGCTCCAGGCCCAGCGCGTCCAGCACCGCCTGGTCGTCGCGGTGCGCGGCATCGCCGAGCGCGAGCAGGGTGTCGCGCAGCACTGGCAGTTGCGGGCCCAGGCGCGGATGCGCCAGCAGCACGTGGCCGATGTCGCACAGCGCGCTTTCCACCAGCGGGCGCAGCCGCGCGCGAGTCAGCCGCGACAGGCCGTGGTAGGCGGTGGCCAGGAACAGGCCGGCGTCGGCTTCGCCCTCCAGCAGCAATCGCGCCACCGCGGCGTAGCTGCTGGCCGGGCGCCAGGCGATGCGTTCCGGCTCCAGGTCGGCCGGTTCCAGCAGGCGCAGGCCGATCAGGCGCACGTCGTGGTTGGCGGTCAGCGCGATGCGGCAGCCGTAGGACAGGTCTTCCACGCAACGCGCCGGCGCCTCGGCCGCGGTCGCGATCACCACCTCATCGGCGCGGCCGCGCGGCCGCACCAGCGGCAGGTAGCCGCGGTCGCGGATCAAGGCGCTGGCGTCGAACGGGCTGGCGTACACCAGGTCGACGACGCTGTCGTCCAGCAATTGCCGCTGTTCGGCGGCATCAGCCGGCATCAGCAGGCGCAGGCCGATGCCGGCGCGGCGCTGCAGCACCGTGCTGAGCAGGTACCAGCCGCCGAAGTATTCGGGCGCGAAGTCCGGCGCGACCAGGAACGTGCAGCTCATGCCGGCGTCTCCGCCTGTTCGTCCTGCAGCCATTGCGCGTACAACGACTGCAGCGCCTCGATGCGCCGCCGCGAGGGCTTGCGCCGCACCGAGGTGAAGCCGACCACGCGGCCGTCGCGCACGTTCGGCAACGCGGTGGCATAGACCCAATAGCAGGCGCCGTCGCGGCGCAGGTTCTTGACGTAGCCGTGCCACTTCTCGCCGGCCAGCACGGTGTCCCACAGTTCGCGGAATGCGCGCCGCGGCATCTCCGGGTGGCGCAGGATGCAGTGCGGCGCGCCGATCAGCGTCTCGCGCGGCCAGCCGCTGAGTTCGACGAAGGCGTCGTTGGCGTGGGTGATGACGCCGTCCAGGTCGGTGCGCGAGACGATCAGGCGTCCATCGGGGTAGGCGACCTCGCGCTCGCTCCAGTACACGGTGCGGCGGCTGCCATCGTGATAGCGCAGCTCGGCGCTGCGGTGCGGCTCGTGCGGCGGATCCATCGGCGGCAGCGGCATGGCGGCGCCCTACAGGATCTGCTGCAGCGCCTGCGCGACGCGCTTGATGTCCAGGAACACCAGGCCCAGCCTGGCGCTGGGCTTGGCCAGCACGGTGAGCACCGCCTCGCGGCCGGCCGCGCTCATGATCACGTAGCCGAGTTCGCCCTGGATCAGCACCCGCTCCAGCGTGCCGCGCGCCAGCTCGCGCGCGCTGCGTTCGCCCAGCGCGAGCAGCGCCGCCGACATCGCGCCGACCCGGTCCTCGTCCATGCCCTGCGGCATCGCCGAGGCGATCATCAGCCCGTCCAGGGAGATCAGCGCCGAGGCCTCGATGTCGGCGGTGGCGCCGTTGAGGCCCTCCAGCGCCTGTTGCAACTGTTGCGTTCGCATGCTCGCCTTCCGCTTGCGCATCCCGACCGGGTGCGGGAGGCATTGGACCGCGTCGGCGCGGGTTTGCCCTTGATCTGGATCAAGGCCGATGGCGGTGCTTGGCGCGGCAGGCGGTCCCCGGGGGTACGCGGGCCATGGTCTGCCAGAAACAACGCGGCGGCCCATGGGGCCGCCGCTGCTGTGCTGCGCGGGCCGCGTCGCGACCTGCGCGGTGTTCTCTCGCCTGCGTTTACGGTCCCGCGGCGACGTCGACCCAGACCAGATGGTGGTCACTGCCGTCGGCGATGGCGGCAGCGGGATCGCTGGACGCCGGCCAGAACACGCCGCTGTCCAGGTAGCGGAAGCTGCGCGACGGCAGCACGTAGTCCAGGCGCATGGTGCCGGCCTTGGGCCCGAAATCGCCGGTGACCTGCTGCGGCGGGCCGCGGTGCGCGACGCCGTTGGCCGCGTAGGCGCGCGTGGTCTCTTCGCCGCCGGCGCTGTGCGGGGTGGGGTATTGCAGCACGCGCGGATGCGTCACCAGTGCACGGATCGCATCGTGGCGGCCTTCGCCGTCGATCACGTCGTTGTTGAGGTCGCCGAGCATCACGAACTGCGCATCGGCGGCGAGTCCGCCGCAGCGGCCGGCGTCGTCGCACAGCCAGCGCGCCGTGCCGCGGCCGGCATCGTCCAGGTATTCGCGCCACAGCCGCAGCTCGTCGTGGTTGCGCGCCGCGTTGCGCTTCTCCGCGCCGTCGAACACCGGCGGGGTCGGATGCGCCACCAGCGCATGCAGCACGCCCAGCGGGGTGCGCACCGGCACGTCCCAATGCGATTTCGACGACAGCCGCAGCTGCGCCCACACCGCGTCGCTGTAGAAGAAGCGGCCGGTGGCCGGATCGACCGGACGCAGCGCCCCGGGCATCGCGCTCCACTTGAACAGGCGGAAGCTGCGCACCGCGGCGGTGTCGACCGGGTACCTGGACAGCAGCAGCATGCCGTACTGGCCGGGATGCAGGCCGTAGCCCCAGGCATCGTTGCCGCGCGCGCGGCCTTCGCCGCCGATGTGCCCGTCGTTGTCCAGGTCCAGGCCGCTGGGCACGCCGGTGTTGACCGGCGCCAGGTAACGATACGGATAGCGCAGCGCCGCGCCGCCGTGCGGCTGCGGCACCGCCAGGTAGCGTTGTTCGAACAGATCGGCGGCGCGGTGCGCGTCGTCGTAGTCGAACTCGTTGAGCAGCACCAAGTCCGGGCGCACCTGCTGCAGCACCGCGGCGATCTTGCGCGCCTGCGCGCTGTCGCCCTGCAGCGCGGCGATCAAACCGCCGGGTTCGTCGGCATTGAGCGAGGTGTTGTAGGTGGCCAGCCGCAGCGTCGTGGCGGCTGGCGCGGCAGCGTCGGTCATCGTGGAGGAGGTGGGAGCGGTGTGCGCGCAGGCGCCGCACAGCAGGGTCAGGGCGAGCAGGAGGAGGCGTGATGTCATGCGCCCAGTTTCGCATGCGCTGCATGTCGGCACGATGGCGCAAGCGCTCGCGGCGGCACCGGCTGGGCCGCGCTGCGCCAGCGGCCGTCGGCTAGCCGCCGAGCTGGCGCAGGTAGTCGTCGAAGTCGCGCCAGTGGCGGCCGTCGTAGGCTTGCAGCGGCCGGAAGCGGCGCTTGTAGTCCATCTTCTGGTGGCCGCGGATCCAGTAGCCCAGGTACAGGTGGCGCAGGCCCTCGCGTCGCGCCCAGGCGATCTGCTGCAGGATCGCCAGCGTTCCCAGGCCGCGTGCGCCGGCGTCCGGGTCGTAGAAGGTGTAGACCGCCGACAGCGCCTGTTCGGCGATGTCGGTGACCGCCACCGCCAGCAGCGGCCCACGTCGGCCGTCCGGCAGGCGTTGCCGCAGTTCCAGAAAGCGCCCATGCGACCAGCGGCCGATCAGGAACTGGTCGAACTCGTGCGCGCCGTGATCGTCCATGCCGCCGCCGGGATGGCGATGGCGCAGGTAACGTTGATACAGCGCCAGTTGTTCCTCGCTGCGCTCGGCGGCGACGATGCGCACCTCGATATCGGCATTGCGCGCCAGGCAGCGGCGCTGGCTGCGATCGGGCACGAAGTCCTCGATCGGAATGCGCACCGCCACGCAGGCGCGGCAGTGGTCGCAGTGCGGGCGGTAGACCAGGTCGCCGGAACGGCGGAAGCCCCAGCTCAACGCCAGCGGATACAGCGCGCCCAGGCGCGGATCGTGCGGGTCCAGCACCAGGTCGCGCGCCTGCCGCTCGGGCCAGTAGCCGCACGCGTGCTGGCCGGTCTGGAACAGCCGCAGGTCGTCGCTGGCGTCGGAGTGGATGGCCATGCGCCGAGCATAGCGCTTCGCCATCGCAGGGGCCGCGACTGTCCGCACCATGAATACGCCCGGCAGCCGGTCAACCGTGGCGGCGACGGGGCGTTGTCTGCAGGGAAGGCGCCACGGCGCCGGCCCGATGCACGGGCCGCCCGCGGCGCCGGACGCCTGCCGTCCCGGCAGGTTCCCATCATCCTCAGGGAGTGACCCATGAAGTCTCGCAAACCGCTGCTTGCCCTGGCCGTGCTGGCCGTGCTGTCCGGCGCCGCCTACGCCGTTACTCCGCCGCCGGCCGATCCCGCCGCGCCCGCCGATGCCGGCGGCATCGCCGCGCTCGACAAGAACGGCGACGGCGTCATCGACCGCAGCGAGGCCGCCGCCGATCCGCGCCTGGCCGAGCATTTCGACGCGCTGGACAAGAACCACGACGGCAAGCTCAGCCGCGACGAGTGGCCGCGTCACGGCCGCCATGGTGGCCGTGGCGGCCCGGGTGGCCCGGGCGACCACGGCGTGCCCGGCGCGATGATGGCCAAGCTGGACACCAACAAGGACGGCCGCATCAGTCGCGCCGAAGCGCAGGCCGATCCCAAGCTCGCCGCGCGCTTCGACAAGATGGACGTGAACAAGGACGGCTACATCGACCGCGCCGACTTCGAGCTGCGCGCCAAGCAGCATCGCGATGCCTGGTTCGCCGCCGCCGACACCAACAAGGACGGCATGCTCAGCCGCGCCGAGTTCGATGCGGCGCAGGCCAAGCGCTGGGCGCATCGTCCGGACGGCCCGCGTGGTGGCGACGCACCGCCGCCGCCGATGCCGGCTCCGGACAGCAACTGAGCCATCCGCCGCGGCGATGGCCGCGGCGTCTCTGCACCAAGGCGCCGATCGACAGCGCCCCTGCGCCCCTGGCACAGGGGCGTTTTTTTGTGTGGGAGGAACCTGCTGTCTCGCGTCGCGCCGTCATGCACGGGAGGCGATCATCGGCTGGCTGTCACCAGCATGGGCGACAGCGCGCAGGCGTCGCCTTGCGCTCGGCGCGGCTCAGTTGCCGCGCGGTGCCGGCTGCACGCGCACGCGCACTTCGTCGCTGCCGGTGTCCTGTGCCGGCGGCCTGGCCGGCTGCGTCGCGGCGGGGTGCGCCGGTGCGGCGGTGGGCGCGCGGTTGTCGCGATGGCGCAACACCGTGATCAGCGCCACCGCGCCGATCGCCAGCAGCAGGGCGATGCGGATGCGCCAGGCCCAGCGCTTGCCGGCGTCCGGCGCCACCTGCGAGCGGAACTCGTTCAGATAGGGTGCGCGGCCTTGTTCCGGGTCGCGGCGGGTACTGTCGAGCAGGCCGGCGTCGCGCAGCAGTTCGCGCGCGCGCGGCTGGTCGTTGGCATGCACCACCCACACCGTGGGCTGCGCCTGCGCCGCCACCGGATCGAGATAGCTGAACTGGCCGCTGCGGCGGGTCCGGTAGGAGCGGCCATTGCTCAGCCGCACCTCGATGCCGGCATCGCGCAGCAGGGCGGCCACGCCTTCGGCGGTTTCCACGCGTTGGCTGCTGAAGATCTGGCGCATGTCCGTGTCCTCAGCGCTTTGCCGGAACCTGCGCCGCGGCGTCGGCGTCAGGGACCACGCGGATCAGACCTTCCTGTGCGGTGCTCGCCACCAGGGTCCCGTCGCGGGTGAAGAACTGCCCGCGCGCCAGGCCGCGCGCACCCTGCGCGCTGGGGCTGTCCAGCGAGTACAGCAGCCAGTCGTCGGCGCGGAACGGACGGTGGAACCACAGTGCGTGGTCGAGCGAAGCCATCTGCACGTTCGGCGTGTAGTAGCTGATGCCGTGCGGGAAGGTGGCGGTGCCGAGCAGATGGAAGTCCGAGGCGTAGGCGAGCAGCGCCTGGTGCAGTTCCGGCGCATCGCCGACCGGCTCGCTCAGGCGCAGCCACATCTGCTGGAACGGCGGGCGCTTGGGCGGATTCAGTTCGTCGCGCGGATACACGTGGCGGAACTCGAACGGGCCGCCGCGCGAGAGCCAGCGCTGCACCTTGGTCGGCAGCGTCGCCAGCACTTCCGGGCGCGCCGCCGGAGTCGGCTCGATGTCTTCCGGCTGCGGCACTTCCGGCATCTTCAACTGGTGCGTGGCGCCGTCCTCCTGTTCCTGGAACGAGGCCGCGCAGAAGAAGATCACCTTGCCGTGCTGGATCGCGGTGACCCGGCGCACCGAGAAGCTGCCGCCGTCGCGGGTGCGGTCCACGTCGTAGACGATGGGATGCTCGATGTCGCCGGCGCGCAGGAAGTAGGCGTGCAGCGAATGCACGCGGCGCGCGTTCTCCACCGTGGCCTGCGCCGCCGACAGCGCCTGGCCCAGCACCTGGCCGCCGAACACGTACTTGGTGCCGATGTCGCGGCTCTGGCCGCGGAACAGGTTGTCCTCCAGCCGCTCCAGCGACAGCAGCTCGATCAGTTCGGAGACGACGGGGGCGGGCTTGGCGGACAAGAGGCGGGGCCTGGCGACGGACGTGGGCCGATTATAGCGGGCCGTCCGCGCGTGCCCGCCTGCCGCCGCGCTCAGCCCTTGCCGAGCCGCGCCGCCAGCGCGCGCAGCGCGGCCTGGGTGTCCGGCGCCTGCCAGTCGTCGATCAACCGCTCCAGGCCGATGTGCTCGTCGGCCAGCGCCGCGCGCAGGTCGGCGCGGGCGATGGCCCGGGTCTGCAGCATCGGCTGTCGCGGCCGCTTCAGCAGGTCCAGCAGCCAGGCCAGCGCGCGCGCCACCACCAGGTCGGCATCGACCAGTTCGTCGACCAGGCCGATCTCCAGCGCACGCTCGGCGCTGACCAGGTCGCCGCCGACCAGCAGGCGCTCGGCGCGCTGCGCGCCGACCACCCGCCGCAGCAGGCGCTGGATGCCTTCCGGCGCGACCAGGCCGACCTGGGTCTCGTTGAGCCCGATGGTGACCGGGCGCGCCGGCTCGGGGCTGCGCGCCATCACCCGGTAGTCGCAGCACAGCGCCAGCACGCAGCCGCCGGCCGGGGCGTGGCCGGTCAGCGCCGCCACCACCGGCATCGGGCTGGCGGCCAGCGCGCGCGCCGCGCCGAAGAATTGCTGCCAACTGGCGAGCAGCTTGGCGCGGTCGTCGCCGTGGCCGAGCAGGTGCGGCACGTCCATGCCGGCGGAGAACAGCCGCTCGTTGCCCGACAGCACCAGGCCATGCGCGCCGTCGGCACCGGCCTGCTCGATGGCCTGGATCAGCTGCCGGCACAGGTCGGTGTCCAGCGCATTGACCGGCGGCCGCGCCAGGCGCAGTTCGCGGACGGGGCCGTGGTTGATCACGTCGATGAGCGTCGTCATGCTGCGGTCTGCTTTCGAAGAAGGAACCGCGGCGATGATAACCAAACCATTCGCTGGCGTATTGATGGTGCTGTGCACGGTCGCCACCGTGGCGTCGGCCGCGCAGCCGGCCTGCGTCACCCTGGAGCAGGGCTGGGTGCGGTTGCCGCCGAATCCGGCGATGCCGATGACCGCCGGCTACGGCGTGCTGCACAACGGCTGCGGCAAGCCGGTCACGGTCACCGGCGCCAGCAGCCCCCGCTTCGGCGATGTGTCGCTGCACGAGACCACGCTCGTCGCCGGCGTCAGCCGGATGCGCGCGGTCGAGCGCGTGCCGCTGGCCCCCGGCGCTCGCGTGGAACTCAAGCCCGGCGGCATGCACCTGATGCTGATGCAGGGCACGGGTGCGCTGACCGAAGGCCAGGCCGTGCCGCTGCAGTTGCAACTGGAAGATGGCCGCAAGGTCGATGCGACGCTGGCCGTGCGCAAGCAGGCGATGTAAGGGGGAGTTCCTTGGTACCTCGTAGGAGCGGCTTCAGCCGCGACAGGCATTCACTGCAACCGCGTCGCGGCTGAAGCCGCTCCTACAAGGGCTGCGGCTGCAAAAATCGGGCTATTAGAGGTGCCTGCAGGTGCTTGACTAGGTACGCGCCGCGCCGGCGAACTCAAGCGCGAATGCCGCCGGTGCTGCGATGGTTTGCCTTGCGCCGGGCGGTGCCCGGCGCAAGCGCAGGCGTCAGCTCGTCGCCTTGCGTACGGCCTCCGGCAGCGGCGCGCTCTTGCCGGTCTGGGTGTCCATCCACACCACCACCACGTTGCCGTCGGAGTACAGCTTGCTCTCGTCCTGCTGGTCGACGATGCGGTGGCCGATGGTCACGCTGCTGGTGCCCAGGCGCTCGACGAACAGTTCGACCAGGATGTCGTTGGGCCACACGATCGGCGCGCGATAGTTGACGTTGGTCGCCGCCACTACCGGGGCGATGCGGTCGCTCATCGACACGCCTTCCACGCCCAGCATCCAGCGCACGCGCGCCTCTTCCAGGTAGGAGATGTACTTGGCGTTGTTGACGTGGCCCATGCTGTCCATGTCGCGCCAGCGCACGCTGATCGGGATGCGCGCCAGGATCTTGTGTTCGCTGCTCATCAAACGTCCTTCTTCTTCTTGCTGGTACTGGTGGCGCTCTTGCTGGCCTTGCCGCTCTTGGCGGCCACTGCCTGCTTCTTCGCCGGCTTTTCCGGCTTGGCCTTGCGCGGCGGGCGCGCGTCGGGCTTGTTGGCCATCGCCGCCGGCTGCTCCGGGCGCGCGCTGGTGGAGGGCAGCATCCGCGCCAGGAACTGGCCGGTGTACGACTGCGGGCAGGCCGCCACGTCTTCCGGCGTGCCGGTGACCAGGATGGTGCCGCCGCGGTGGCCGCCTTCCGGGCCGAGGTCGACGATCCAGTCCGCGGTCTTGATCACGTCCAGGTTGTGTTCGATCACCACCACGGTGTTGCCCTCGTCGCGCAGCTTGTGCAGCACGCCCAGCAGCGCCTCGATGTCGTGGAAGTGCAGGCCGGTGGTCGGCTCGTCGAGGATGTACAGGGTGCGGCCGGTATCGCGTCGCGACAGCTCCTTGGACAGCTTCACGCGCTGCGCCTCGCCGCCGGACAGGGTGGTCGCACTCTGCCCGAGCTTGATGTAGCTCAGGCCCACGTCGACCAGGGTCTCCAGCTTGCGCGCGATCGACGGCACCGGCTCGAACAGCTTCAGCGCATCCTCGACGGTCATCTCCAGCACGTCGTTGATGTTGAAGCCCTTGTACAGGATCTCCAGCGTCTCGCGGTTGTAGCGCTTGCCGTGGCAGACGTCGCAGGGCACGTACACGTCCGGCAGGAAGTGCATCTCCACCTTGATCAGGCCGTCGCCCTGGCAGGCCTCGCAGCGGCCGCCGCGCACGTTGAAGCTGAAGCGGCCCGGCGAGTAGCCGCGCGAGCGCGCTTCCGGCACCTGCGCGAACAGTTCGCGCAGCGGCGTGAACAGGCCGGTGTAGGTGGCCGGGTTGGAGCGCGGGGTGCGGCCGATCGGCGACTGGTCGATGTCCACGACCTTGTCGAACAGGTCCAGGTGCTCGATCTCGCGGTACGGCGCCACGCTGTGCGAGGCACCGTTGATCTCGTTCGCCGCCAGGGTGAACAAGGTGTCGTTGATCAGGGTCGACTTGCCCGAGCCGGACACGCCGGTGATGCAGGTCAGCAGGCCGGCCGGGATGTCCAGGTCGACGTTCTTGAGGTTGTTGCCGGTGGCCCCGCGCAGGTGCAGGGTCATCTTCGGATTGGCCTTGTGGCGCTTGGCCGGGATCTCGATGCGGCGCTTGCCCGACAGGTATTGCCCGGTCAGCGAGCGCGGCGCCTTCAGCAGGTCCTGCACGCTGCCCTGGCCGACCACCTCGCCGCCGTGCACGCCGGCGCCCGGGCCGATGTCCAGCACGTAGTCGGCCAGGCGGATCGCATCCTCGTCGTGCTCGACCACGATCACCGTGTTGCCGAGGTCGCGCAGGCGGGTGAGGGTGCCGAGCAGGCGTTCGTTGTCGCGCTGGTGCAGGCCGATCGAGGGCTCGTCGAGCACGTACATCACCCCGACCAGGCCGGCGCCGATCTGGCTGGCCAGGCGGATGCGCTGCGCCTCGCCGCCGGACAGGGTGTCGGCCTTGCGCTCGAGGGTGAGGTAATCCAGGCCGACGTCGACCAGGAAGCCCAGCCGCTCGGCGATCTCCTTGACGATCTTGCTGGCGATCTCGCCGCGCCAGCCGGGCAGGTCGAGCTGGCGGAAGAAGCTCAGCGCGTCGTCGATCGGCAGCACCACCAGGTCCGGCAGCGGGCGGTCGGCGACGAACACGTTGCGCGCGGCCTTGTTCAGGCGCGCGCCCTTGCAGTCCGGGCACGGCCGTTCGCTGATGTACTTGGCCAGTTCCTCGCGCACCGCCGGCGATTCGGTCTCGCGGTAGCGGCGCTCCAGGTTGGGGATGATGCCTTCGAAGCGATGCTTGCGCTGGGTGCGGCCGCCGGCATCGGTGAAGTAGGTGAAGGTGATGGTCTCGTCGCCGCTGCCGTACAGCACGGCCTGGCGCACGCTCGCCGGCAGCGACTGCCAGGGCGCGTCGACATCGAACTTGTAGTGCTTGGCCAGCGAGGCGATCAACTGGAAGTAATACGCGTTGCGCCGGTCCCAGCCGCGCACCGCGCCGGCCGACAGCGACAGCTCCGGATGCACCACCACCCGCTCCGGATCGAAGAACTCGGCCACGCCCAGGCCGTCGCAGCTCGGGCAGGCGCCCATCGGCGCGTTGAACGAGAACAGGCGCGGTTCCAGTTCCGGCAGCGAGTAGTCGCAGACCGGGCAGCTGTACTTGGAGGAGAACAGGTGCGGCGCGGCCGCGGTGTCGTCCAGCGACTGCACCGAGACCATGCCGTCGGCCAGCTTCAGCGCGGTCTCGAAGCTCTCGGCCAGGCGCTGCTTGATGTCCTCGCGCGGACGGAAGCGGTCGATCACCGCCTCGATGGTGTGCTTCTGGCGCAGCGCCAGCGCCGGCACCGCGTCGATCTCGTACAGCTCGCCGTCCACGCGCACGCGCACGAAGCCCTGCGCGCGCAGTTGCTCGAACACCTGCGCATGCTCGCCCTTGCGCTCGCGGATCACCGGCGCCAGCAGCATGTAGCGCTGCTCCGGGTCCAGGGTCAGCACCTGGTCGACCATCTGGCTGACCGTCTGCGCCTCCAGCGGATAGCCGTGGTCGGGGCAGCGCGGCTGGCCCACGCGTGCGTACAGCAGGCGCAGGTAGTCGTAGATCTCGGTGATGGTGCCGACGGTCGAGCGCGGGTTGTGCGAGGTCGACTTCTGTTCGATCGCGATCGCCGGCGACAGGCCTTCGATGTGATCGATGTCGGGCTTCTCCATCACGCTGAGGAACTGCCGCGCGTACGCCGACAGCGACTCCACGTAGCGGCGCTGGCCTTCGGCGTAGATGGTGTCGAACGCCAGCGAGGACTTGCCGGACCCGGACAGGCCGGTGATCACGATCAGCTTGTCGCGCGGCAGGTCGAGGTCGAGGTTCTTGAGGTTGTGCGTCCGCGCGCCGCGGATGCGGATGTAATCCATCGCCATGAAGAGATTCCGGAATGTGCCGGCCGTGGCGGTGCCGCTGGCCAGTGTGGGGGCGGAAAGGGGACGGCAATCGATCAGCGTACCCAGCTTGTCAGGTGGGGGCAATTGCCGCAGATCCCAGCGCCGCCGGGCGCCGGCGGCTGGCTGGTTCAGGCAGCCGCGCCAGGTCGCGGGGCTTGACAGTCCGGGTCTGGGTGGGCTTGACCCTGTCGCGTGCGGCGGCTTACAATCCCGCTCCTGTCTGCCCGAAACGGCACGACGGGAACGACCACAATAACTACAGAGGAAGTCTGGTCATGTACGCAGTACTGGTCACCGGCGGTAAGCAATACCGCGTCGCGCAGGGCGAAACGCTCCGCGTGGAAAAGCTCGAAGTCGAAGCCGGCAACGAGATCACGTTCGACAACATCCTGATGCTGGGCGATAGCGACGGCATCAAGATCGGCGACGCGCTGAAGGGCGCCGCCGTCACCGCCAAGGTCGTGGCCCACGGCCGCGCCGACAAGGTGCGCATCATCAAGTTCCGCCGCCGCAAGCACCACATGAAGCGTCAGGGTCATCGGCAGCACTACACCGAAATCGAGATCACCGGCATCGCCGGTGGCGACAAGAAGTAAGGAGCAGCAGTCATGGCACACAAAAAAGGCGTAGGTTCCTCGCGCAACGGCCGCGACTCCAACCCGAAGTACCTGGGCGTGAAGATGTTCGGCGGTCAGGCCATCGAAGCCGGCAACATCATCGTGCGTCAGCGCGGCACCCAGTTCCACCCGGGCGCCGGCGTCGGCCTGGGCCGCGACCACACCCTGTTCGCGCTGGTCGACGGCAAGGTCGAGTTCTCGGTGAAGGGCGCCAAGAAGCGCCGCACCGTGAGCGTGGTCACCGAGGCGTAAGTCGCCGGTGTCCAGGGCCTGCGCCGTGGCGCAGGCTTGCTGACGAAAGCCCCGCTTCGGCGGGGTTTTTGTTTTGCGGCTGGGAATGGGGAGTGGGGAATCGGGAATGGCAAAGGCGCCTCCCGTGAACTCGCCCTGTCCTGGTTGCGTCAGGCAATGCAGTGATGGATTTTGCCGATCTGTGGCTGCGACATAGAATCGTCGCCGCGGCGGTGGCTCGCTTTTTCCATTCCCGATTCACCATTCCCCATTCCCGGTTGTTATCCATGAAACTCGTAGACGAAGCGGAAATCCAGGTCACGGCCGGCAATGGCGGCAATGGCTGCATCGGCTTTCGCCGCGAGAAGTTCATCCCGCTGGGTGGGCCCGATGGTGGCGACGGCGGCAACGGCGGCAGCGTGTGGCTGGTCGCCGACGAGAATCTCAACACCCTGGTCGACTTCCGCCACCAGCGCGCGTTCCGTGCGCAGCGCGGCGAGAACGGCATGGGCCGGCAGATGTACGGCAAGGCCGGCGAGGATCTGACCATCACCGTGCCGGTCGGCACCGTGGTGATCAACGTCGAGACCGACGAGGTCATCGGCGATCTGGTCGCGCACGGCGACCGCCTGCTGGTCGCGCAGGGCGGCAAGGGCGGCCTGGGCAACATGCACTTCAAGAGCTCGGTGACGCGCGCGCCGCGCAAGGCGACGCCGGGCGAGGAGGGCGAGCAGCGCACGCTCAAGCTGGAGCTGAAGCTGCTGGCCGACGTCGGCCTGCTCGGCTTCCCCAATGCCGGCAAGAGCACCTTCATCCGGGCGGTGTCCGCGGCCACGCCGAAGGTCGCCGACTATCCGTTCACCACGCTGTATCCGAACCTGGGCGTGGTCAGTGTCGAGGCCTACCGCAGCTTCGTGATCGCCGACATTCCCGGGCTGATCGAGGGTGCCGCCGACGGTGCCGGCCTCGGTGCGCAGTTTCTGCGCCACCTGCAGCGCACCCGCCTGCTGCTGCACCTGGTGGATCTGGCGCCCATGGAAGGCGGCGTGGACGGCGTGTCGCCGACCGAGCAGGTGCGGGCGATCGAGCGCGAGTTGCAGAAGCACGATCCGGAGCTGCTGGCCAAGCCGCGCTGGCTGGTGCTGAACAAGGCCGACCTGATGTTCGAGGACGAGGCGCGGGCGCTGGCCGAACAGGTCGTCGCCGAGCTGGGCTGGACCCAGCCCTGGTACCTGGTCTCGGCGCTGGGCCGCGAAGGCACCTGGCCGATCATGAAGGATGTGATGGCGTTCTTCGATCGTCAGCGCGAGGACGCGCTGGATGCGGCCGCCGATGCCTCCTGAGTCCCGCGCCGTGCGACGGCGCACAGCGGGGGACGGCGCGCACACGAAAAACCCGGCCGAGGCCGGGCTTTTTCGTGGTGCTGCCGGAAGCGTGGGCGCTTCCGGCGTCGACGGCAGCCGATCAGGCGGCGGTCTTGATCGCCTTGATGCGGGCGCTCAGACGGCTCTTGTGACGGGCAGCCTTGTTCTTGTGGATCAGGCCGCGCGAGCTGAAACGGTCGAGGATCGGCTGGGCGATGGCGAAAGCGGCTTCGGCGCCGGCTGCGTCGTTGGCGTCCAGGGCCTTGATGACCTTCTTGACGGCGGTGCGCAGCATCGAACGCTGAGCCGTGTTGCGCGCGTTGCGCACGACGGTCTGCTTGGCGCGCTTCTTGGCGGACTTGATATTGGCCACGGTGGTGGTTTCCTGGAAAGCTGTGTGGTGGATAAAAACAAGCGGGAGAGTATGAAGCGTCCGAATATTCGCGTCAAGTCAATTGTCAAGAGGGCCGTCGCATGAGCCAGCCGCGCATGCTCCGCGGGCTGCTCTCCTTCAGCAGCATGACCATGGTGTCGCGCCTGCTGGGGCTGGTGCGCGACCAGGCCATCAACTATTCCTTCGGCTCGAACGCCACCAGCGATGCGTTCTGGGTGGCGTTCCGCATTCCGAACTTCCTGCGCCGGCTGTTCGCCGAAGGCTCGTTCGCCACCGCCTTCGTGCCGGTGTTCACCGAGGTGAAGGAAACCCGCCCGCACGCCGACCTGCGCGCGCTGATGTCGCGGGTGTCCGGCACCCTGGGCGGGGTGCTGCTGCTGGTCACCGCGCTGGGGCTGATCTTCACCCCGCAGATGGCGATGCTGTTCAATCCCGGCGCGATCGACAATCCGGCCAAGTTCGGGTTGATCGTCGACCTGCTGCGGCTGACCTTCCCGTTCCTGCTGTTCGTGTCGCTGACCGCGCTGGCCGGCGGTGCGCTCAACAGCTTCCACCGCTTCGGCCTGCCGGCGCTGACGCCGGTGATCCTTAACCTGTGCATGATCGCCGGCGCATTGTGGCTGGCGCCGCGGCTGCAGGTGCCGATCCTGGCGATGGGCTGGGCGGTGCTGGTGGCCGGCGTGCTGCAGTTGCTGTTCCAGTTGCCGGCCCTGCGCGGCATCGACCTGCTGACCCTGCCGCGCTGGGGCTGGCGGCATCCGGACGTGCGCCGGGTGCTGACCCTGATGGTGCCGACCCTGTTCGGCTCCTCGATCGCGCAGATCAACCTGCTGCTGGACACGGTGATTGCCTCGTTCCTGTACGCCGGCTCGCAGAGCTGGCTGTCGCAGGCCGACCGCTTCCTGGAGCTGCCGCTGGGCGTGTTCGGCGTGGCCCTGGGCACGGTGATCCTGCCGGCGCTGTCGCGGCATCACGTCAAGACCGATCGCGCGGGGTTCTCCAGCGCGCTGGACTGGGGGCTGCGCACCACCTTGCTGATCGCGGTGCCGGCGACCCTGGGCTTGATGTTGTTGAGCCAGCCGCTGGTGGCGACCCTGTTCCAGTACGGCAAGTTCACCGCCTTCGATACGCGGATGGCGGCGATGTCGGTATTCGGGCTGAGCTTCGGCCTGCCGGCGTTCGCCCTGCTCAAGGTGCTGCTGCCGGCGTTCTACTCGCGCCAGGACACGCGCACGCCGGTGCGTGCCGGCGTCGCCGCGCTGGTCGCCAACATGGCGCTGAACCTGCTGTTCCTGGCGATCCTGTACCAGTTGTGGGTGCCGGCCGAGTTGCGCGCGCAGGGCGTGCGTGCGGCGCTGGAGGCGGTGCCGGGCCTGCACCTGGCGCTGGGCCTGGCCAGCGCGGTGGCCAGCTACCTCAACCTGTCGCTGCTGTGGCGCTGGCTGCGCCGCGACCAAGTCTACCAGCCCAAGCCGGGCTGGGGCGGTTACCTGCTGCGGCTGGGCCTTGCCTGTGCGCCCATGGTTGCGGTGCTACTGCTGGGTCAGCATTGGCTGCCGGCGTTCACCGGGATGGACAAGTGGCACCGCATCGGCGGCCTGCTGCTGCTGGTCGGCGGTGGCGGCGCGGTGTACCTGCTGGCGTTGCTGGCGCTGGGGTTCCGGCCGCGGGATCTGCGCGAGCATTGAGAGGCGCCGGGAGCGGCGAGTCGGGATGCGTAGGAGCGGCTTCAGCCGCGACCTGGGGTGCCGGTGAAATCCCCCGGTCGCGGCGTAAGCCGCCCCTTCAACGGTTGGCTGCGCCCGGGCTGTGGCCCCACCCGCTATACTCGACGGTTACGCATCATCGACCGGCGCTTCCTGTGCCGGCGCTTCGGACCGAGGAATGAGCAGGCTGTTTAGAGACGTCGAGGGCGGGACCCTGTTCCCGCAGGGAAGCGTGGTCTGCATCGGCGCCTTCGATGGCCTGCACCTGGGCCACCGCGCGCTGGTGCGGCAGGCGATCGCGCGCGCGCGCGCGGCGGACGTGCCGGCGGTGGCGCTGAGCTTCGAGCCGCTGCCGCGGGAGTTCTTCGCCCCGGCCGCGCCGCCGCCGCGGCTGACCCTGGCCCGGGCCAAGGTGCAGGGCCTGCTCCAACTCGGCATCGACAGCGTCGGCCTGCTGCGCTTCGACCGGCGCATGGCCTCGATGAGCGCGGAAGACTTCGTGCAGCGCGTGCTGGTCGAGCGCCTGCGCGCGCGCGAGGTCTGGATCGGCCCGGCGTTCCGCTTCGGCCACAAGCGTGGCGGCGACATCGCGCTGCTGCGCGCGCTGGGCGCGCGGCACGGCTTCGCCGCCGACGAGATCGCGCCGGTGCACCTGCGCGAGGAGCGCATTTCCAGCACCCGCATCCGCGAGTTGCTGGTAGCGGGGGAGTTCGCCCATGCCGCCGAACTGCTCGGCCGCCCGTACGCGATCGGCGGCCGCGTGGTGCGCGGCAAGCAGCTCGGGCGCACGCTCGGCTATCCCACCGCCAACCTGCGGTTCGCCCGCACCCCGGCGCTGTCCGGCATCTACGCCACCTGGGTGCACGGGGTGGCGGCGCAGCCGTGGCCGTCGGTGTCCAGCTTCGGCACCCGCCCGACCGTGCAGGGCGTGGAGCCGCTGCTGGAAGCGCACCTGTTCGATTTCCAGGGCGACCTGTACGGTCGCCACATCGAGGTGGAGTTCGTCGCCAAGCTGCGCGACGAGGAAACCTTCGCCGATCTGCCGGCGCTGACCGCGCAGATGCACCGCGACGCCGCGCTGGCGCGGCAACTGCTCGCCGCCCCTGCGGTGGCGGGCATGCCGCCCGTGTCCGCCGCCCCGCGTGCGGACCTCCCCCTGAAGACCACCGACCGGTAACTGCCCGTGACCCAGGACTACAAAGCCACCCTCCATCTGCCGGCGACCGAGTTCCCGATGCGCGGCGACCTGCCCAAGCGCGAGCCGGATATCCTGGCGCGCTGGGAGAGCGAGGGCCTGTACACGCGGCTGCGCGACAACGCCCAGGGCCGGCCGCTGTTCGTGCTGCACGACGGCCCGCCCTACGCCAATGGCGCGATCCACCTCGGCCATGCGGTCAACAAGATCCTCAAGGACATCATCGTCAAGTCCAAGTACCTGTCCGGCTACGATGCGCCGTACATCCCGGGCTGGGACTGCCATGGCCTGCCGATCGAGATCGCGATCGAGAAGAAGTTCGGCAAGGTCGGGGTCAAGCTGGATGCCGAACAGTTCCGGCAGAAGTGCCGCGAATACGCCAACGAGCAGATCGACATCCAGCGCCGCGACTTCAAGCGTCTGGGCGTGATCGGCGACTGGGACAACCCCTACCGCACGCTGGACTTCCATTTCGAGGCCAACGAGATCCGCGCGCTGGCCCGGATCGTCGAGAACGGCCACCTGACCCGTGGCGTCAAGCCGGTGCACTGGTGCTTCGACTGCGGCTCGGCGCTGGCCGAGGCCGAGATCGAGTACGCCGACAAGCAATCGCCGACGGTGGACGTGGCCTACACCGCCCGCGATGGCGCGGCGCTGGCCGCCGCGTTCGGCGCGACCCTGCCGGACGGCGCCGAAGTGGCCGTGCCGATCTGGACCACCACGCCGTGGACGCTGCCGGCCTCGCTGGCGGTGTCGCTGGGGCCGGACCTGGTCTATGCGCTGGTCGAAGGCCCGGCCCGCGACGGCCGTCGCCGCTGGCTGGTGCTGGCCGATGCGCTGGCCGAGCGCGCGCTGCAACGCTATGGCGTCGATGAGGTGGTGGTGCACGGCCGCGTCGCCGGCGCGGCGCTGGAACACCAGCTGCTGGCGCACCCCTTCTACGACGAGCGCGACGTGCCGGTGATCCTCGGCGACCACGTGTCCGACACCGACGGCACCGGCGCGGTGCACACCGCCCCCGGCCACGGCCAGGAGGACTACGTGGCGGTCAAGCCGTACGGGCTGCTGGAGCGCTACGGCGCGGCGCAGATCAACCCGGTCGATGCGCGCGGCGTGTACCTGCCGTCGACCCCGGCGGTCGATGGCACGGAACTGGCCGGGCTGCACATCTGGAAGGCCAATGACGTCATCGCCGACCTGCTGGCCGGGCGCGGGCTGTTGCTGGCGCGCGCCAGCATGGTCCACAGCTACCCGCATTGCTGGCGGCACAAGACCCCGATCGCGTTCCGCGCCACGCCGCAGTGGTTCATCTCGATGGAGCAGGCCAACCTGCGCGCCGAGGCGCTGCAGGCCATCGAGGGCGTGCACTGGTACCCGGCCTGGGGCCAGGCGCGCATCGCCGGCATGGTCGCCGGGCGCCCGGACTGGACGATCTCGCGCCAGCGCACCTGGGGCGTGCCGATCGCGCTGTTCGTGCACCGCGAGACCGGCGAGCCGCATCCGCGCAGCACCGAGCTGATGCGCCAGGTCGCCGACCGCGTCGAGGAGGGCGGGGTGGACGTGTGGTACGCGCTGGACGCCGCCGAGCTGCTCGGCGACGAAGCGGCCGACTACGAGAAGATCACCGACATCCTCGACGTCTGGTTCGACTCCGGCGTCACCCACGAGGCGGTGCTGACCGAGCGTGGCCTGCCCAAGCCGGCCGACCTGTACCTGGAAGGCTCCGACCAGCACCGCGGCTGGTTCCAGTCCTCGCTGCTGACCGGCGTGGCGCTGGATCACGCGGCGCCGTACCGGCAGTGCCTGACCCACGGCTTCACCGTGGACGAGCACGGCCGCAAGATGTCCAAGTCGCTGGGCAACGGCATCGAGCCGCAGGACATCATGAAGACCCTGGGCGCGGACATCCTGCGCCTGTGGATCGCCTCGGCCGACTACAGCAACGAGATGTCGCTGTCGCAGGAGATCCTCAAGCGCAATGCCGACGCCTACCGGCGCCTGCGCAACACCGCGCGCTTCCTGCTCGGCAACCTGCATGGCTTCAACCCTGCCGTGCACCTGCGGCCGCTGCCGGAGCTGGTGGCGCTGGATCGCTGGATCGTGCACCGCGCCTACGAGGTGCAGGAGCAGATCAAGGCCGCCTACGCGCGCTACGACTTCGCCGCGATCGTGCAGGCGCTGCTGAACTTCTGCAGCGTGGACCTGGGGTCGCTGTACCTGGACGTGACCAAGGACCGGCTGTACACGATGGCCGAGGATTCGCTTGGCCGGCGCTCGGCGCAGACCGCGATGTTCCATGTGGCCGAAGCCTTCGTGCGCTGGATCGCGCCGATCCTGAGCTTCACCGCCGACGAGCTGTGGGGCTACCTGCCGGGTGCGCACCTGGGCAACGTGCTGTTCGCGACCTGGTACGAAGGCCTGGCGCCGTTGCCGGAGGACGCGGCGCTGAGCGCGGCCGACTTCGAGCAACTGCTGGCGCTGCGCGAGCAGGTGGCCAAGGTGCTGGAGCCGATGCGCGGCAACGGCGTGATCGGCGCGGCGCTGGAGGCGGAGATCACCGTCGCCGCCGACGCCGCCACCGCGGCCAAGCTGCAGCCGCTGCAGGAGGAACTGCGCTTCCTGTTCATCAGCGGCGACGTGGTGGTGCGCGAGGCCACGACCGACGAGATCTTCGTCAGCGCCCAGGCCACCGAGAAGCCCAAGTGCGTGCGCTGCTGGCACTACCGCGCCGACGTCGGCGCCGACCCGGCGCATCCGGAACTGTGCGGCCGCTGCGTCAGCAACATCGAAGGACCGGGCGAGGAGCGCCGCTGGTTCTGAGTCCCGTCCCCGGCCACGCCACCTGCGCGTCGCCGGGGCCAGCGGCGGCGCCGTGGCTGCGGCGCCGGCCGACCTCCCTTTTCTTCTTCGCCCAAGGCGGACTTCCCGCATGACCGCACGACCCAACCCTTCCGCCCTGATCTGGCTGCTGCTGTCGGCCGCGGTGATCGGCCTGGACCAGTGGAGCAAGGCCTGGGTGCTGTCCAGCCTGCCCGAGTTCACCGCGGTGCCGGTGATTCCCGGCTTCTGGAACTGGTACCGGACCTACAACACCGGTGCGGCGTTCAGTTTCCTGAGCCAGGCCGGCGGCTGGCAGCTGTGGTTCTTCACCGCGCTGGCGGTGGGCATCAGCGGCCTGCTGGCCTGGTGGCTGGCGCGTACCCCGCGCGGCGAGTGGCGCAGCGCGCTGCCGTACGCGCTGGTCATCGGTGGGGCGATCGGCAACGTGATCGACCGGCTGATGCACGGCCACGTGGTCGATTTCATCCAGTGGTACGTGGGCGAGCACTACTGGCCCTCGTTCAACATCGCCGACTCGGCGATCGTCGCCGGCGCCATCGGCATCGCCGTGTTCGGCGTGTTCGACGGCAAGGCGAAGCGAAAAGCGGGATAATCGGTGCCACTCTCCCTGTCGAAGCGCCTGGCCCCCTGCGGCCGGCGGATCTAGCTAATGGATGTCCTGCTCGCCAACCCCCGCGGCTTCTGCGCCGGCGTCGATCGCGCGATCGAGATCGTCAAGCGGGCGATCGAAACCCTGGGTGCGCCGATCTACGTGCGCCACGAGGTGGTGCACAACCGCTTCGTGGTCGACGACCTCAAGCAGCGCGGCGCGATCTTCGTCGAGGAACTGGACGAGGTACCCGACGGCAACACAGTGATCTTCAGCGCCCACGGCGTGGCCCAGGCGGTACGCCAGGAGGCCGAGCGGCGCGGACTGAAGGTGTTCGACGCGACCTGCCCGCTGGTGACCAAGGTGCATTTCGAGGTGGCCCGGCACTGCCGCGCCGGCCGCGACGTAGTGCTGATCGGCCATGCCGGCCACCCGGAGGTGGAAGGCACGATGGGGCAGTGGGACCGCGAATGCGGCACCGGCCGCATCTACCTGGTCGAGGACATCGAGCAGGTCGCCACGCTGGACGTGCAGCAGCCGGAGAACCTGGCCTACACCACCCAGACCACGCTGTCGGTGGACGACACCCGCGGCATCATCGAGGCGCTGCGCGCGCGCTACCCGGCGATGCAGGGCCCGAAGAACGACGACATCTGCTACGCCACCCAGAACCGCCAGGACGCGGTGCGCGACCTGGCCAGGGAGTGCGACCTGGTGCTGGTGGTCGGCTCGCCGAACAGCTCCAATTCCAACCGGCTCAGCGAACTGGCGCGGCGCGACGGGGTGGAGTCCTACCTGATCGACGGCGCCGACGAGATCGACCCGGCCTGGATCGCCGGCAAGCGCCGGGTCGGCCTGACCGCAGGCGCCTCGGCGCCGCAGGTGCTGGTGGACGGCGTGATCGCGCGGCTACGCGAACTCGGCGCCGATGGCGTGTCGGAACTGGCGGGCGAGCCGGAGTCGATGGTGTTCGCGCTGCCCAAGGAATTGCGGCTGCGGCTGGTCGACTGACGGTCGCGTTTTCACCGCAATCAAGCCGGATGCAGGTTTTCTCGTAGGGGCGGCTTCAGCCGCGACAGGCCTTATCGGAAACGCCCGTTGCGGCTGATCCCGAAAAGGGGACAAGAGCCGCTCCTACGAAATAGCCGAGACGGCGCGATGCGCGCGCCGACAGGGTATTGGCGGCGCCCGAGGCCGCCTCGCGTGAGCGCAAGGCGTCCTGGCAGCGGTGCTGGCACCGCGCGTGGCCTCCGGCGCCTGCAGCGCCGAAGCCACTACGGCTTACTGGCGCTGCAAGCCGCGCGGCCGTCCCTGCGCATCGAAGGCGATGCCCACGGTGATGCGATCGCCTTCCACGCCATCGGGCATCCAGCGCAGGCGGCCGCGCCGGCCCACCAGCACGTACACGTGATCCACCTTCTTCGGCTCGGCCTGTAGCGCCTGGCCCTGTTCCTGCAAGGCCGTGGCCACCCGGTAGGCGCCCTCGAAATCGATGTCCTGCAGCGCGGCGGTGTCGTTGGCCGGCTTGAGGAACGGCCCGAACATGCGCGGATTCACCGGCGCATCCTTGTGCCAGGTCTCGTCGTGGAAACTGTATTCGTCCACGTGGTCCGGCTGTGCGGGGTCCAGCAGTTCGAGTCCGATCCGGTTGTCGTAGAAATGCACGGCATGGAACACGCGCAGCTCGTGGCCCTGCAGGGCGGGCAGGCCCGCCAGCGCCTGCCGGGCCGCGCGCAGCCGCTGCGGGTCGAACAGCAGGTTGCCGCGTGGTGCCGGCGTCGGCTCCGGTTCGGTGTCGGCAGCGGGGGCGGTTGGGGGCGGCACCGCCGCCAGCGATTGCGGCGTGGAGGGGGCCTGCATGGCGGCCGCCGGGGCTGCCGCCTGCAGGCGCGATCCCGCCTGCAGGGTGGCGCGGATGGTGTCCCAGGCGCCGCCGGCGAAGGCGAGGCCGCTGAGCAGCAGCACCACGCCGGCGAAGACCGGTGGGGTGGGCGGCGTCTTCATGGCAGCTCCAGGTCGGCACGGGCGGGGTGTTGCGGGTCGTACAGCACCGACACCGTCTCGCGCGGCAACTGCCCGATGTCGAGCAGCGACACGAACCGTCGCATCGTCGCCTCGTGCGGGTTGCCCGACGCGTCCGCGAACGCCACGCGGAACTCCACCTGCGGCTGCTCGTTGAGGGTGGTGCCGGTCTGGCGCACGTCCAGCACCCGCGCCCGCGCGCGCAGGCCGCGGTACTTCAGGGTCTCGTCGGTGGCGTTGCGGCGAATCACGCGCAGGATCACGCGCAGCGCCAGCACATAGCCGTTGAGTACCAGCGCACTCATCAGCAGCGGGTGGTTGAAGGACAGGAAGGTCCAGCCCAGGCCGCGGTTCTGCAGGCGCCAGGCCACCACGTAGGCCGCGCCGACCAGGACCACCAGCAGCACGGCGCCGGCCGCACGTCGCCACAGGCTGGCGCGGTCCAGGGCCGGCTCGGCGTCCTCCAGCACCAGGTTCGGGGTGGCGCCCGGCGTGGTGCTCAGCCGCAGCGGCACGGTGCGTCCGCTCTCGAAGCGGCGTTGCGCCGGCTTGCGGTCCACGATCAGCAGGGTGTCGCGGATGGACGTGCCGGACAGGTTGTCGAAGGCCAGGGTCAGCGACAGCTGCGGCCAGCCCTTGACCTCGACCCCGGTCGGGGCGGCGCGTTCGATCAACGCCTCGCGGCGCATGCCGTGGGCGAGCAGGTGGTGCACGCGGTGCAGGGCGCGCCCCGGCATCAGCAGCAAGGTGTCCAGGTAGGCGTAGAGCAGGTGCAGCCACAGGCCCAGCGACAGCGCCAGCAGGGTCAGCGCCCATGCGGGCGAACTGGGCTGGGCCAGTACGCGTGGCCAGTCGCTGCCGAAGTAGAGGATGCAGGGGAAGGGGATGGCGAAAAACAGCAGGAACGCGAGCCAGAACCAGGCGAACAACTTCACGATGAGCAGGGGGATGGGTGCGTCGGGGGCGGGAGGGTAACCCATCGATTGCGGCGCTCGCGCGAAGGCCAGGGCATCGATTGACCCCGGCCCGGGCCGACGCCTAGAATTGCCAGTTCCGCCGGAATAGCTCAGTCGGTAGAGCGGCGCATTCGTAATGCGTAGGTCGCAGGTTCGACTCCTGTTTCCGGCACCAGTTGCACCCAGAAGGCAGCCGCGAGGCTGCCTTCCTGGTTTCTGCGCTCCCGTTTTTCTGCGAAGCAGGTCCGTGCGCGCAGCGGCCTGCGACGCCGTGTCGCAGGCGGGTGCGGCAATGTGTCGCACATAAAAACGCGGCCTGGCGCCCGCCCGGGCTTGTCAATGACTTCCGGAGTTGCCGCACGGCAGCATAAAATGCGTCGTTGATCGCGCATGCCGGCCCGGATGCCGCGGCGGACGCGGGACAGCCCTCTCTACGGCGCCCCGCCTCCCGCTCCCGCGCGGTCCGCATCCCCTACGCAATTGGATCGTTCGATGATTCCGTTGAAACAACTCCGGCGCTCGCTGCGCTCCGGTCTGTTGCTGCTGGCCGCGCTGCTGCTGGCCGGCTGCAACTCGGCCATCCTCAACCCCAAGGGTCAGATCGGCCACGACGAGAAGACGCTGCTGATCACCTCGGTGGTGCTGATGCTGCTGGTGGTGATCCCGGTCATCGTGATGACCCTGGCCTTCGCCTGGCGCTACCGCGCGTCCAACACCAAGGCCCGCTACGAGCCGAACTGGTCGCACTCCACCGCGATCGAGGTGGTGGTGTGGTCGATCCCGTGCATGATCATCCTGGTCCTGGCGGTGCTGACCTGGCGCTCCTCGCATGCGCTGGATCCGTACAAGCCGCTGGACTCCAAGGTCAAGCCGATCACCATCGAGGCGGTGGCGCTGGACTGGAAGTGGATGTTCATCTACCCGGAGCAGGGCATCGCCACGGTCAACGAGATCGCGTTCCCGGTCGACACGCCGCTGAACTTCAAGATCACCTCCGACACGGTGATGAACTCGTTCTTCATCCCGCACCTGGGCACGCAGATCTACGCGATGGCCGGCATGGAGACCAAGCTGCACCTGATCGCCAACGAGCCGGGCGAGATGTTCGGCCTGTCGGCCAACTACAGCGGCCACGGCTTCTCGAAGATGGGCTTCGCCGCGCATGCCACCGACCGCGCCGGTTTCGACGCGTGGGTGGCCAAGGTCAAGGCCTCGCAGAAGACCCTGGACCAGGCCGAGTTCCAGGTGCTGGCGGCCAACCGCAACGACAAGGCCGCCTACCCGGTGACGTACTACGCCTCGGTGCAGGACGGCCTGTTCAAGTCGTTGATCGACAAATACATGATGGGCAAGGGCCACAAGATGGAAGGCCACGACGCTCATCCGGCATCGGCTGCTGAGCCGGTCGCCATGTGCACTTCTGGAGACAAGTGATGCTAGGCAAACTCACGCTCGAGGCGGTTCCGTACCACGAGCCGATCATCATGGCGGCCCTCGGCGGCGCCGGCCTGCTCGGCCTGCTGGTGGTGGCCGCGGTCACTAAGTACAAGCTATGGGGCTACCTCTGGAAGGAGTGGTTCACCTCGGTCGACCACAAGCGCATCGGCGTCATGTACATCGTGGTGGCGCTGGTCATGCTGCTGCGCGGCTTCGCCGACGCGGCGATGATGCGCACCCAGCAGGCGATCGCGCACGGCGGCAACGAGGGCATCTTCCCGCCGCACCACTACGATCAGATCTTCACCGCGCATGGCGTGATCATGATCTTCTTCATGGCCATGCCGTTCATGACGGGCCTGCTGAACCTGATCGTGCCGCTGCAGATCGGCGCGCGCGACGTGGCGTTCCCGTTCCTGAACTCGCTGAGCTTCTGGCTGTTCGTGGCCGGCGCGGCGCTGGTCAACATCTCCCTGGGCGTGGGCGAGTTCGCGCAGACCGGCTGGCTGGCCTACCCGCCGCTGTCCGGGCTGGAATACAGTCCAGGCGTCGGTGTCGACTACTACATCTGGGCGCTGCAGATATCGGGCCTGGGCACATTGCTCACCGGCATCAACTTCTTCGTGACGATCATGCGCATGCGCGCGCCGGGCATGACCCTGATGCGCATGCCGATCTTCACCTGGACCGCGCTGATCACCAACATCCTGATTATCGCCGCGTTCCCGATCCTGACCGTGGCGCTGGCGCTGCTGGGTGCGGACCGCTACCTGGGCACGCACTTCTTCACCAACGACGGTGGCGGCAACGCCATGATGTACGTCAACCTGATCTGGATCTGGGGCCACCCGGAGGTCTACATCCTGATCCTGCCGGCGTTCGGCATCTTCTCCGAGCTGATCGCCACCTTCAGCCGCAAGCGCCTGTTCGGCTACACCTCGATGGTGTACGCGACCTCGTGCATCGGCGTGCTGTCGTTCATCGTGTGGCTGCACCACTTCTTCACCATGGGCTCGGGCGCCAACGTCAATGCCTTCTTCGGCATCACGACGATGATCATCTCGATCCCGACCGGCGTGAAGATCTTCAACTGGCTGTTCACCATGTTCCGCGGCCGCGTGCACATGACCGCACCGGTGCTGTGGACCATCGGCTTCATCATCACCTTCGTCATCGGCGGCATGACCGGCGTGATGCTGGCGATCCCGGCGGTGGACTTCGTGCTGCACAACAGCCTGTTCCTGATCGCGCACTTCCATAACGTGATCATCGGCGGCGTGGTGTTCGGCTACCTGGCGGGCCTGACCTACTGGTTCCCGAAGGCGTTCGGCTTCAAGCTCAACGAGAAGCTGGGCAAGGCCTCGTTCTGGTGCTGGATCATCGGCTTCTTCATCGCCTTCATGCCGCTGTACGTGCTCGGCTTCATGGGCATGACCCGGCGCATGAACAGCTACAACCATCCGGAGTGGGCGCCGTGGCTGATGGTGGCCGCGGCGGGTGCGGCGATCATCGGCACCGGCATCTTCCTGAACCTGGTGCAGATCGGCTACAGCATCTGGAAGCGCAAGGACAACCTGGACCTGACCGGCGACCCGTGGGATGGCCGGACCCTGGAGTGGGCGACCTCCTCGCCGCCGCCGTTCTACAACTTCGCGGTGCTGCCGCACATCGACGACCGCGACCAGTTCTGGGAAGACAAGCTCAAGGGCAAGGGCTGGCCGCGTCCGGCCAAGTACGAGCCGATCCACATGCCGCGCAACACGGCGGCGGGTCTGTGGATCGGTGCCTTCAGCGTCGTCATGGGCTTCGGTCTGACCTGGCACATCTGGTGGATGGCGGCGATCGGCCTGGTCGGCATGATCGGCAGCTTCATCGCGCGCACCTTCGATGACGACATCGATTACTGGGTCCCGGCGGAGGAAGTGGAGCGCATCGAGAACGCGCGCTTCGCCCTGCTGGAACAGCAACACGCGGCCAACGCCGCAAAGGCGGTCTGAACCATGGCTTCCACGACGCTCGATCCCCACGCCGCCCACGCGGGCGGCCACGACCACGACCACGAACATCACGACGCGGGCGGCAACACCGTCTTCGGGTTCTGGGTCTACCTGATGAGCGACTGCCTCATCTTCGCCGGCCTGTTCGCCACCTACGCGGTGCTGGCCGGTGCGACGGTGGACGGCCCGACCGCCAAGGAACTGTTCGACCTGAAGTTCGTGCTGGTGGAAACCTTCCTGCTGCTGTTCAGCAGCCTGGGCTTCGGCCTGGCGATGATCTCGGCGAACAAGCGCAGCATGGGCGGCCTGTACGGCTGGCTGGCGGTTACCGCGGCGCTGGGCCTGGGCTTCCTGGGCATGGAGCTCTACGAGTTCCACCACCTGATCGAAGAGGGCGCCGGCCCCGGCCGCAGTGCGTTCCTGTCGGCCTTCTTCACCCTGGTCGGCACCCACGGTCTGCACGTGGCCTCGGGCCTGCTGTGGATGACCGTGCTGGTGATCCAGATCGCCAGGAACGGCCTGACCCCGCGCAACATGACCCGCCTGGCGTGCCTGAGCCTGTTCTGGCACTTCCTGGACGTGATCTGGATCGGCGTGTTCACCATCGTCTACCTGCTGGGAGCGCTGTAATGGCCAACCATCATTCCTCCGACACGCACGCCGAGCACGGCCATGGCGGCGGCCTGAAGTCCTACCTGGTCGGCTTCGTGCTGGCGGTGATCCTGACCGTGATCCCGTTCGGCATGGTGATGAGCGGGGCGTTCCCGCGCGGCGTCACCGTCATCGTCATCGCGGTGCTGGCCGCGGTGCAGATGCTGGTGCACCTGATCTACTTCCTGCACATGGACCGTTCGGCCGAACAGCGCTCCAACGTGCACGTGGGCCTGTTCTCGCTGCTGATCATCGGCATCGTGGTGGTCGGCTCGCTGTGGGTGATGCACAACCTCAACGTCAACATGATGCACTGAGGGCGGGCACCGCCGCAGGTTCGCACAGGCCGCCTCCGGGCGGCCTTCTGCGTTCTACGGTCCGGCGCGGCCGCCCTGCAAGGTGCAGATGGCCGATAGGCGCGACGTCGGCGTCGCGGGTTTTTAGCGATCGGCGTGCCGAGGCGACCCGCGCGCATCGGCGCCGGGGGCCGGCCACGACGACGTGCGGCGCGCCGCTGTCAGCTGCGGTCCGAGCCGAGCGTCGCGGAGAGTTTCAGCAGGACCTGCGCGTCTTCCGCGCTGAGGCGATCGAGCAGCCAGGTTCTGACCGCGGCGGCGTGGATCGGCCGCGCCGCCGCGATCTTCTCCCGGCCCAGGGCGGTGATGGCCACCGTCACCACACGCGGTTCGGCGTCGCTGCGGCGGACCAGGCCGCGCGTCTGCATGCGCGTGAGCTGATGCGACAGCCGGCTCTTGTGCCACCCCATGGAATCGGCGAGCGCCTGCTGACGCAACTCGCCCTTGCCCAGATCCACCAACCGCGACAGCACGCCGAAGTCGCTGCCGGTCAGGCCGGCATGGTCGGCCAGGTCCTTTTCGACGGCGGTCATCACCGTCTGGCCCATCTGCTTGAAGGCGTGCCAGATCGCCAGTTCGCCTGCGGAGAGTCGTGGGTGTTTCATGCGGTCACCATAGTTGGCGCTGGTTGACATGGCAACCCGAAGGGCGTACTTCTAGGTTGACATGACAACCTATGCGTGGCCGCTGGCAGGCGTGCGATGCCAGCCGAGCGGATACGCAGTTCCTGGAGGCGATGGCGATGTCCGCAATGACGTTCGCAGGTGTGGATGTGGTGATGACCGGCGGCAGCGACGGCATCGGGTTCGGCCTCGCGCGGCGCTTCCTGGCCGCGGGGGCAAACGTGCTGGTCACCGGCCGCGATGCAGGCAAGCTCGACCGCGCGGCCCAGGCCGCGCCCGGTCTGCAGACCCTGGTCAACGACATCGGGGTCGCCGAAGAGCGCGAGCGACTCGCGCAGTACCTGCACGCGCGGCATCCCGGGCTGCGCGTGGTCGTCAACAATGCCGGCATTCAGCGACGCGTCGCGCTCGCCGACGACCAGGCGCCCTGGGCCGAGCGCCAGCGCGAGATCGACATCCTGTTCGCTGCCGTCGTGCATCTGAACCATCTGCTGGTCCCCCTGTTGCTGCAGCATGGCGCGCCTGCGCTCATCGCCAATGTCTCCTCCGGCGGCGCCTTCGTTCCGCAGCCGTTCGCCCCGGTCTACAGCGCCTGCAAGGCGGCGCTCCACAGCTATACGCGCAATCTCCGCTTCGCGCTTGCCGCGACGCCGGTCAGGGTCGTCGAGATCGTTCCGCCCGCGGTCCGCACCGCGCTGGCGGGCCCGGGCATGGCCCATGGCGCCGACCTGGACGACTTCTGCGACGCCATCTTCGCCGGCCTCGCAGCGGGGCAGGTCGAAGAACTTGGCTTCGGAATGACCGAGTCGGCGGAGTTTCGGCAGCGTCTCGACGTGGAGCGTGCCGTGTTCGATGGATTCTCCGGGCGCTTTCCCGTGCGCAGGTACTGAAGCGTGATCTGCGGCCTCTTCGGACTCGCCTCTCGTCGAACGCGGCACGAACCGGCCGCGCGATCGCCGGGGGCATGACCTATGGCATGGCACGCGGCGGCTGCGCAGGCATAGCATGGGGGTTTGCCTGTCCGCCGTCGTTCGCCCCCTGGAGACCCCATGAAGAAGTCCACCGCCTGGATGGCGCCGTTGCTGCTGGCCGCCACTGTCGCGTTCCAGGCCTCGGCGCAGACCGCCCCGCCGCGCGACGTGCCGTTCGCCGGCACGCTGAAGATCGATGTCGATGCCACCGATCTGGCCCATCGCATCTTCCGCGTGCGCAGCACCATCCCTGCCATGCCGGGGCCGATGACCCTGCTGTACCCGCAGTGGATCCCCGGCAACCATTCGCCGACCGGCCCGATCGACAAGCTCGCCGGGCTGGTGATCAAGGCCAACGGCAAGGTGCTGCCGTGGACGCGCGACCAGTACGACGTCTATGCGTTCAAGGTCGACGTGCCCGCCGGCGTCAGCGAGATCGTCGCCGAGTACCAGTTCCTGTCCTCGCAGGGCGACGGCCAGGGCCGGGTGATGATGACCCCGGAGATGCTCAACCTGCAGTGGAACACCACCGCGCTGTATCCGGCCGGCGTGTACGCGCGCAACATCAAGGCGCAGGCCAGCGTGACCCTGCCGGCGGGCTGGAGCTATGCCACCGCGCTGGAGACCGCTACGCGCAGCGGCGACACGGTCACGTTCAAGCCGATCGATTTCGACGACCTGGTCGATTCGCCGATGTTTGCCGGCAAGTACTACAAGCGCATCGTGCTGGACGACAAGGGCAAGGCGCCGGTGGCGCTGAACGTGTTTGCCGACAAGCCCAAGTCGCTGGAGGCCAAGCCCGAGCAGGTCAAGGCGCACGTCGCCTTGGTGCAGCAGATGGACAAGCTGTACGGCGCGCGCCACTTCGACCACTACGAGTTCCTGCTGGCGCTGACCGACAAGCTCGGCGGCATCGGCCTGGAGCATCATCGCTCCAGCGAGAACAGCGGCCCGCTCGACTACTTCACCGAGTGGGACAAGAGCTGGGAGATGCGCGACCTGCTCGCGCACGAGTTCAACCACTCCTGGAACGGCAAGTACCGCCGCGGCGCCGACCTGGCCACGCCCAACTTCAACGTGCCGATGGGCGACAGCCTACTGTGGCTGTACGAGGGCCAGACCCAGTTCTGGGGCGAGGTGGTCGCCGCGCGCGCAGGGCTGTGGACCCAGGACCAGGCGCGCGACATGCTGGCCAACGTCGCCGCGACCTACCAGCGCGGCCGGCCCGGCCTGGCCTGGCGCGCGCTGCAGGACACCACCAACGATCCGACCATGTCGATGCGCCGGCCACGCGCCTACCGCAGCTACCAGTTGAGCGAGGACTACTATTCCGGGGGGCAGATGGTCTGGCTGGAGGTCAACGCCAAGCTGCGTGAGCTCAGCGGCGGCAAGCGCTCGCTGGACGATTTCGCCAAGGCGTTCTTCGGCATGCACGACGGCGCCTGGGACGTGAATCCCTATACCTTCGACGACATCGTCGCCACGCTCGACGGCATCGCCAAGTACGACTGGGCGACCCTGCTGCGCAGCCGTCTCGATGCGCACGATTCGCTGGTCGGCGGCATCGAGGCCAGCGGCTGGAAGCTGGTCTATACCGATCAGCCGAACGCGGCCAACAAGACCAGCGAGGCGCGCAACAAGAGCCTGGACCTGAGCTATTCGCTGGGTCTGAGCCTGGACCAGCAGGGCCAGGTGCAGGCCGTGCTGTGGGACAGCCCGGCGTTCAACGCCGGCCTCATCGCCGGCAACCGCGTGGTCGCGGTCGGTGGCCAGGAGTACAGCGCCGAGGCGCTCAAGGACGCGATCACCGCGGCCAAGGGCGGCAGCACGCCGATCGAACTGCTGGTCAAGCGCGGCGACCGCTACGACACCTTGCGCATCGCCTACCACGGCGGTCTGCAGTATCCGCACCTGGAGCGCATCGCCGGCACGCCGGATCGCCTGAGCGAGCTGTACAAGGCGCGTTGAGTGGTGGATGCGGCTGTCCCTGGCGCAAGTTTGCGCCAGGGGCGGGGTTGCGGCGGTGTCGCCCTGTGCTGCGGTAGATCGCTTCCGTCGCATCGATAGATTCGCGTGTGTAGGAGCGGTTTCAGCCGCGACCGGGCTAACGGGTATGCCTGGGTCTCGGCCGATTCCGAAAAAGCAGTCAAGAGAACCGCTTCCCACGCAGCCGGCGTTTGGTGCGCGAGGCCGCCTCGCACCGTTGCTTGCCGGAGGCGGCAGATCGCCCGATATCGTTGCGCGCCGCTCGGCATCGTGTGGGAGCGGCTTCAGCCGCGACGCGCATAGAGGGCACGCCTCCCAGGTAGCGTGCAGTCGGGACTGAAGTCCCTCCCACAAGGCATCGTCTGGGCGCATCGTGTAGGAGCGGCTTCAGCCGCGATCGGGCATTACCTGTAACGCCAGGTCGCGGCTGAAGCCGCTCCTACGGAAATGCCTGGTTTGCCTGCCCGCCGATGTCGCTGGACGCTCGTGGCGCACCTCCGTCGCGGACGCTGAGACGGTCAGCCACTATGCTGATGCATTGTCTGAGCGGACCAGAAGCAGATGGCGAAAGCGAAAACGGCCTATGTCTGCGGCGAGTGCGGCGCCGAATACAACAAATGGCAGGGCCAGTGCACCGAATGCGGTGCCTGGAACACGTTGAGCGAGATCGTGCTGGAGAGCGCGGCCACGGCCAAGGCGCCGGCCGCGGCGCGCCGCAGCGGCTGGGCCGGCAAGGCCGAGACGCCGAAGATCACCGCGCTCAAGGACGTGGAGCATCGCGACCAGGCGCGCGTGTCCACCGGCATCGGCGAGTTCGACCGGGTGCTGGGCGGCGGCCTGGTGGAAGGCGCAGTGGTGCTGATCGGCGGCGACCCCGGCATCGGCAAGTCGACCCTGCTGCTGCAGGCGCTGGCGAAGATGGCCGGCACGCTGCCGGTGCTGTACGTGACCGGCGAGGAATCGCTGGGCCAAGTCGCCGGGCGCGCGGTGCGCCTGGACCTGCCGCTGGACGGCCTCAACGCGCTGGCCGAGACCGGCATCGAGCACATCCTGCAGCACGCCAGCGCGGCGCGACCCAAGTTGATCGTCGCCGACTCGGTGCAGACCCTGTGGACCGAGGCGCTGACCGCCGCGCCCGGTTCGGTGAGCCAGGTGCGCGAGAGCGCGGCGCGGCTGGTGCGCTATGCCAAGGAGACCGGCACGGCGGTGTTCCTGGTCGGCCACGTCACCAAGGAGGGCGGCATCGCCGGCCCGCGCGTGCTCGAGCACATGGTCGATGCGGTGCTGTACTTCGAGGGCGAGAGCGGCAGCCGCTTCCGCCTGCTGCGCGCGTTCAAGAATCGCTTCGGCGCGGTCAACGAGCTGGGCGTGTTCGCGATGGGCGAAAAGGGCCTGAAGGAAGTCTCCAACCCGTCGGCGATCTTCCTGTCCGGCGGCAGCGCGCACCAGCCCGGCAGTTGCGTAATGGTCACCCGCGAGGGCACGCGGCCGCTGATGGTGGAAGTGCAGGCGCTGGTGGATGCCTCGCCGCTGTCCAATCCGCGGCGCGTGGCGGTGGGCCTGGAGCAGAACCGGCTGGCGATGCTGCTGGCGGTGCTGCACCGTCATGGCGGCATCGTGGTCGGCGACCAGGACGTGTTCGTCAACGTGGTCGGCGGCATCCGCGTGCAGGAGACCGCGGCCGACCTGCCGGTGCTGCTGGCGGTGCTGTCGTCGCTGCGCGACCGGCCGCTGGCGGAGAAGACCATCGCCTTCGGCGAGGTCGGCCTGTCCGGCGAGATCCGCCCGGTGCCCAACGGCGAGGACCGGCTGCGCGAGGCGGCCACGCACGGCTTCAAGCGCGCCATCGTGCCCAAGGCCAATGCGCCCAAGACCGGTACGGTGAAGGGCATGGAAGTGATCGCGGTGGAGCGCCTGGCGCAGGCATTGGAGGCGGCGAGCGAATAGGCCGCGGCTCGACAGTCGCGTCATCGCTGTTTCTGCGGGCTGCGTCGCTGCGGATCGCGGCGAGGTGGTACGTGCGACGCTGCGGTCCAGGTCGCGCCGCCGTCGCATCGCGCGGCTGGCGTGGGCGCTCCGCTCGCTCCGTCAGCATGCGATGCATCCATTCGCTGCACACGGATGCGTGCGATTGGCCATGGATCGCAGTCAGGACATGATGCTTTCGTACAGCGAACGGCGCGCGTCGCCACGCGCGCCATTGCCGTTGCGGTGCCGCAGGCGCGATGGCGCCCGCGGGTCCGTCAATCCTTGCGGTAGATCGCGCCGAGCTTGTCGATCTCGTCGCCGTCGCGGCCGGTGAAGCCGGCGATGTGCCAGCCGCTGGGCGCGGTGAGCGTGTAGGTCTCGGCGGTCGGCGTGCCGGCGCTGAGGCTGCGGCCCTGGTTGGTGCGCAGGCTCAGCGAGAACAGCCGGGTGTGGCCGTTGTACTGGCCCACGCTCAGCGTGGCCGAGGTCAGTCGTTCGTTGGCCGCCAGGCGCAGCGTGACCGGGTCGCCGCCACTGCCGCCGTGGGCCAGGGTGCTGCCGTTGTCCAGGCCCAGCGCGATGCCGTCCAGGCGCTCGGCGCCGCGCAGGGTCACGCTGGCGATGGTGCGCTGCTCGGCGCCCTTGGCGATGTCGTTGAACGGCGTGCCGTGCGGACCGCCAAACTGGTCGCTGGTGCGCACGGTGGTGCCGACCGCCCAACCGAACTGCGCGGCCAGCGGGTAGTGGTCGGACAGCGGCTTGCCGGCGCTGTCGTAGAAGTTGCCGTCGTCGAGCTTGTAGCGGTTGGCGACCAGGGTCAGTTGCGGCGCGTCGCGGTACAGGATCTTGTCCACCACCTCGCAGTCGTTGGTTGGCGGGGTGCCGCACAGCAGCGGCGCGGCGCCGGCCGCCGGGGCGCTGCCCTTGACCAGTTCCACCCAGGCATCGGTCAGGCCGTTGCCGGCGATCAGCGTGCGGATGTTGTCGTCGGCGCGGGTGTAGCGGGTGTTGGAGTCCATCATCACCAACACCGCGTTGCCCGCCGACCAGGTCTGGATGAACTGCGAGAGCTGGCTGATGTTGGCGCGCCGCGCGGCCAGGTCCGCGCTCTCGGTGCCGGCGTTGGGATGGGCGTTGTACACGTCGAGCAGCACGCCGTCGTCCAGGCGCACACGCATGTAGCTGAAGCCCTTGGGGGTGAGGCAGTCGGTGCCGTTGCACTTGTCCCACTTGATGCGGGTGAAGTCGTCGAAGCGGTAGTTGCTCAGGGTGTTGAGGCCGTCGCCGATCGCCGCGCCGCCGCTGGTGGGCGTGCGGTAGGGGTGCTGGTCGCCCGCGTACAGCGTGGCGTGGTAGTTGAAATCTTCCTGCACGTTGATCAGGCCGTACGGCGCCAGCTTCGGTGCGATCTGGGCGGTGTTGGCGGCCGGGTTGCTGCTGGAAATGCCCTGCGGCAGGCCGGCGACGTTGTAGGTGAGCACGTCGAGCACGCCGACGTCCGATTGCGCGTGGACCACGCCGGCGCAGGCCAGGCTCAATCCGATACCGTAGCTCACGAGGGTGCGTAGATGCTGGATCATGAATCGCCTCTTGCGGGTTGGGAGGAACAGCGGGTGGCGCGAGCGCCAGGGGGCGGTGCCGGAAGGCACCGATGCCGCCGCGCGACCGGCAGGGGCCGGCGCACGTGGCGTCATGGGGTCAGGAACTGCGGATCGAGCGCGGCCTCGACCGCGGCGGCGAAGGCCGGCAGCGGGCAGTCGTAGGCGGCATCGGCGCGGCTGCACTGCGGAATGAACACGGGCGAGCTCAGCGGCGGCGCCTGCACCGTCAGCGCGCGGCGCTCGCGTAGCTGCGCCAGGCTCTGCGCGGTGTAGCGCAGGCGGATCACGCGTTCGCCGTCGGCGCGGCGCCAGCGCTCGAACACCAGCGCGCCGCCGGGCACGGTCTGGTCGGGCTGGTAGCCTTGCAGTTGCCAGTGCAGGTCGAGCATGCCGGCCAGCATGGTCAGGGTGCCGTCGTGGCCGGACAGCACCACCAGCCGCGCCGCGCCGCCGATCGGTTCGGCGCGCGTGGCCTGGCCGCTGCCGTCCAGCAGCGTCGCCAGCAGCCGCGCCGCCAGCGGCGAGGCGGCCATGCGCGCCACCGCCGGCGCGCGCAGGCGCAGCGCGAATTCGGCCTGGTGCGGGGCGAAGGCGCGCAACAGGCTGGCCTCGTCGACGCCGCGCCAGCCGAGCGCGGCGAAGTCCTGGCCGTCGGCCCAGGCCATCAGCAGGCTTTCGCTGAGGCCGGAGGCGGCCGCGGCCGGGCCTTCGATGCCGGGGATCGCGTCCTCGGCGTCGCCCAGTCGCGCCGGCACCGCATCCAGGCGCAGCTTGCCGCTGCCGGCGTCGGCCGGGCAGGGCCGTTGCGCGCACTGCAGCAGCAGGTGCTGCAGGCTGTCGATGGCATCCGCCTGGGCCGCGTTCCAGGCCTGCGCATCGCCGCCGATGCGGCCGGCGATGGCCGCACGCATCCGCGCCACTGCGGCGGGATCGCGCAACGCGGACGCGCCGTCGAACAGCGGGTCGGAGGCACTGTCGGCGACACTGTGCACTGGGTTGGCGCAGCCCGGGGTCAGTGTGCTGGCCAGCGCCTGTGCCGAGGCGATGGTGCGCTGGGTGCGGTTGGCCCAGTAGTACGCGGCCGCGCAACCTTTGCCGGCGAACAGCCCTAGCGGTGCATAGCGCGCGCGATAGTAGGCGCCGAACAGCCGTTCCAGCGCCGCGCCGTTCGCGGTGAGATAGCCGGCCGGCACCGCGAAGCGCGGCCATGGGCGTGCCGAATAGCGCTCCAGTTGCTCCGCGCTGGACATCGCTGCGCGCACGCCGTGGCGCTTGAGGATGACGACTTTTTCCAGCGTCTCCGTCGCGGCCGCTTGTGCGCGTGCCGCGGCACAGCCCAGCGGCATCAGGGCGAACAGGACGAGGGTGGCGAGGCGCGGCAGCGATGGCATCGGCAAGCTCCAGGCAGAGGTTGTGCGCCGCGCAGCGGTGTGCGGCGCACGGTGCGGTGGCGGGCTACGGCACGTGAGCCGCGGCGCGGCGGATCAGAAACGTGCGCGCAGGCCCACCGACCAGGTGCGGCCGTAGTCGGTGTAGCCGCCGAACAGGCGGTCGCCGACGTACTGGCGCTGCACGGCACCGGTGAGGTTGATCGCGTTGACGAACACCGACAGGGTGTCGTTGACCTTCCAGGCCACGTTCGCGTCGAGGCTGCCGAACTGGTCGCTGTTGAGCGTGGCGACGTTGGCGGTGCCGACCGCGTTGACGATGTCGTCGCTCCAGCTGTAGCTCACCCGCGCCATCAGCGGGCCCTTCTCGTAGAACAGCACCGCGTTGTAGGTGTTCTTGGCCACGCCTTCGAGGCTGTCGGTGAAGGTGCGGCTGCCGTCGCGATAGGTGGCCTCGCTGTCGGTCCAGGTGTAGTTGAGCTGCATGCCCAGTCCGTCCAGCGGCGCCGGCAGGCCGGCGAAGACCTGTTGGTACGCCACTTCCACACCCTTGACGCTGGCCTGGCTGCCGTTGGTCTTGGACGAGAGCAGGTAGGTCTGGCCCTGGTACTGCAGGTTCGACATCTGGGTCTGGATGAAGCTGGAGATGTCCTTGTAGAACACGCCGCCGGTCAGCGCCGAGGTGCCGTCGATGTACCACTCGAAGGTCAGGTCGTACTGCCACGCCTCGAACGGGCGCAGCGACGGATTACCGCCGCTGGCGGTGAGGATTTCGCCGCTGGAATTGAAGGTGAGCTTGGACGACAGGTCGGTGAGGTCGGGGCGGGTGATGACCTTGGCCGCGGAGCTGCGCAGCACCATGTCGTCGCGCACGTCCCAGGCGGCGTTGAACGAGGGCAGGGCGTTGCTGTAGCTGCGGGCGAAGTGCACCGGTTGCGCGCTGCCGTTGACGTCGGCATGGCCGTCGGTGGTCTGCTCGGTGCGCACCAGGCGCACGCCGAGGTTGCCGCGCAGTTCGCGGCCGGCCAGTTCGCTGCCGAAGTCGGCCATCGCATAGGCCGAGCCGATCTTCTCCTTGACCTCGTAGGAGTTCTGCAGGTCGGCGCTGTTGGGCGTGTTGGCCCGGTCGGCCGCGGTCGGCCAATTGCCGAAGAAGGTCGATTCGATCGGCGCCAGCCAGTGTCGCGGAAGGTTGCCGTTGGCGTCGGCGAGCATGTCGTCCACCGGCAGCGCGGTGAAGTTGCCGGCCGGGAAGCGCACGCCGGCGATGCTGGTCAGCAGCAGGTCGGCGCGATCGTAGGTGCGCGAGCGCTGCCGGTACTTGGCGCCGACCTTGAGGTCGCGGAAGAAGCCGTCGCCGAGCGCGCGTTTGGCGTCGAACTGCAGTGCGTCCTCCTTGTCGCGCGCGTCGATCTCGCGCCACTCCAGGCGCCGGCCGGCCACGCTGCCCGGGTTGGTCGGATCGAAGCTGTTGGTGAAGCGCCAGTCGGGTACGTTGTCGCCATCGGCCTGCGGCATGTCCACGCGCATCGACAGATTGGTGCCGCTGCGCAGGCGCGTGCGCCGGATCGGATCGGAATCGTAGCTGTGCGCCTGCGAGTGGAACGCCACCGCGCCCAGCGTCCACGCATCGCCGCTCCAGGTGCTGGACAGGCGCGCGCTGCGGTTGTCGTCGGTGATGCCGGACGTCTCGCGTGAGATCTGCACCTGGCCGTTGCGATAGTCGAAGCCGGCGACGCCGTCGTGCGCCACGCGCAGGTTGCTGAGCTTGGCCAGGCTGTCGAAGCCCACGCCCAGGCTGTACTCGTCGTAGTGAACGGTCTGCTTGGCGTACAGCAGGTCCAGGTTGGTTTCCCAGGCCGCGCTCGGCTTCCATTGCAGCGAGGCGGCGATGCCGGTGCGTTCGCGCTGTTCAAGCTCCAGCGTCGGGCGCAGGCCGGTGGGCACGTAATGGGCGCCGGGCACGCCTGGCACGCCGTCGCGGTAGTAGTCCCAGCTCACTTCGTTGACCCGGTCCTGGCGCAGGCTGCGCTGCGCATAGGCGCCGGACAGCAACACGCCGAAGGTGCCCTCGGCGTTGACCCAGTTGAACAGGCCGGACACGCGCGGGTCGTTGGCGTGGGTGCGCTGCGCCTGGCTCGACTCCAGCGAGACGTTGGTCAGGGGTTTGCCCAGTTCCAGCGGGCGAAAGGTGCGCACGTTGACGATGCCGCCGATCGCGCCTTCGTCCAGGTCGGCGGTGGGGCTCTTGATCACGTCCAGGCCGGCGACCAGTTCCGCCGGCAGTGTGTCGTAGCGGAACTGGCGGCCGGTCTGGCCGGAGGTGCGCACGTTCTCGTTGACCGCCATGGTCTGGCCGTTGAGCGTGGTCACCTGGAAGTTGGGCCCGAGGCCGCGCACGCGCACGTACACGCCTTCGCCGCGGTCGCGCACGATCGACACGCCGGGCACGCGCTGCAGCGCTTCGGCCACGTTCTGCGCCGGCAGCTTGCCGATGTCCTCGGCGGCGATCACGTCGACCACGCTGTCGGCGTAGCGCTTCTCGCGCAGCGCGGCGCTGAGGCTGCCGGCGTAGCTGCCGAGCACCTGGATGCCGTCCAGTTGCTTGACCGGTGCGTCTGCGGTCGGTGTCGGTGCCTGCGTCGGTGCGGCGGTCATCGCGGCCGGCGCGGTGCTGGCGGTCTCGGCCGGCGCGCTCACGGCCTCGATGGTCACCGTGGTCGGGGTCAGGAAGCGATAGCGCAGCCCGGTGCCGTCGAGCAGTTGCTGCAGCGCCTGTTCCGGCGCCGCGCCGGCGCGGCTGCCATGGGTCTGCGGATTGCCGGTGCTGCCGGCGGCGTAGACGAACTGCAGGCCGGTCTGCCGCGACAGCGCGTTGAGCGCGCGCGCCAGCGGCTGCGCGGGAATCGCATCGACCGCGACGGGTGCGGTCTGCGCGCCGGCGGCGCCGGCGTGCAGGGCGAGGGCGATGGAAAGGAACAGGGTGCGGCGCATCGTCGGGTCCTGTGAGAGCGGGGGTGGTGGTGCGCGCGGCATCGCCCTCGGGCGTTTGCCTGCGCTGTCCCCGGACTACGAGGCGCGACGGCGAAGATCGGGCACCGTTTTTCGATGAATTTTCTGTGACACGTGCAGGGCGTGCTGGCGTCGCGTGCGCGCACGGATGCGCGTGCACGATGCGTGTGACGTGTTGATGGCACGACGGCGTACCGACCCAGGTCTGGACGATGCGTGCGATGTGCATCGCGCGCGACGTGCTTGTCGCGCTACTGCAGGTGCGTCTGGATGGGCGCGCGGCTGCGTACGTGGATGCCGTCGGCGCTGGTGCGCACCTGCAATGTCGGCTGCGCATCGAGGAACGCGCGCAATGCGGCGACGTCGTCGCCGCGCAGGTTGCCGGTCAGCCGCATCGCCCCGGCATCGGCATCGTCGATCAGCAGGCGGGTGCGGTTGAGCCGGTTGAAATCCTCGGCGACATTGGCCAGCGGTTCGTCGCGGAACACGATGCGGTGTTGCCACCACGCGTGCATGGCGGCGACATCCTCGTTGCCCAGTTCGACCCGGCCGTCGGCGGTGTCGATGCGTGCGCTCTGGCCGGCACCGAGATCGGCCAGCATCGGCTGCTGCGGCCGATCCTCGCGCCACACCTGTACGCGTCCGGACGACACCTCGATGCGCGCCTGGTCGGGGTGCAGGGCGATGTCGAAGGTGGTGCCGATGTCCTGCACGCGCAGGCCGCCGGCCTGCACCTGCAGCGGGCGGCGGTCGGCCGCAACCACGAAGCTGGCCTGGCCCTGCAGCAACTGCAGCGTGCGACTCCACGGGGTCAGTGTGGCGCGCACCCGGGTCTGCGCGTTGAGCCGCACCACGCTGCCGTCGGCCAGTTGCACGCTGCGCTGTTCGCCGAGCGCGGTGCGGTAGGTCTGGGTGCGCGGCCAGGCCCAGCCGACCAGGACCGCCATCGCGCAGACCGCGGCGGCCGCGGCCAGGCGCCAGCGCGATGCGGCGTGGGCGCGCGCCGCGCGCACCGGTGCTGCCGCTGGCGCGCGCCGCGGCACGGGCAGGACGATCACGTTGCCGCTCGCGGCACCATCGGCGGCGTCGCTGGCGAGCAAGGCGTCCACGTCCAGGTCCATGCCGCGCAGCGCCTCGCCGAGGTCGCCGGCCACGCGCTGCATCGCCAGATACTCGCGCAGGTGCTGCGGCGAGGCGGTCAGCCAGTCCAGCAACTGCTGTTCCTGTTGCGCATCCAGTGGCTGCATGCGTTGCAAGGCATGCCAGTGTGCGGCATCGGCGATGGCGCTGCGCGAGGAGAAGGCGCTGTCGTTCACCAGCGGTCTCCGCTGTCGGCCAGCGCGCGTCGGCAGGCCGACAGGCCGCGCACCACGTGTTTCTTGACCATGTGCGGCGACACGCCCATGCGTTCGGCGATCTGCTTGTAGCTCAGCCCGTCGCGGTATTGCATCACCAGCACCGCACGGGTGCGCGCGGGCAGGTCGGCGAGCAGGGCCTGCAACTGCTGCTGGCGCTGCCGGCGGTGTGCGCTGTCTTCCACGTCGTCTCCCGCCGCCAGCAATTGCGAGAACTGTTCCATCTCGTCGATGCGCAGCGGCGCCTGGCGGCGACGCGCGGCCTGTTCGCGCGCCAGGTTCTGCGCGACCGTGTACAGATAGGCTTCGGGATTGGCGATGGCCTCGCCCTGTTGCCGATGCGCGCGCAGCAACCGCAGATAGGTCTCCTGCACCATGTCCTCGGCGTCCTCGCGTGCGCCGCGGCGCACGAAGAAGCCGCGCAGCACCGGGCCGTGTTCGGCGAACATGCGCGCCCATGTGCGTTTGGGGTGAGCCGCCACCGCGCCTGCCTTGTCCCTGGGGTGCCGGGCAGGCTAGAAGCTGCAGATGACGGTTCGGTGACGTGGGGTGCGATGCTTCGGGAAGAAGGCGGTGTTCGCCACTTCCTGTGGGAGTCGCCTGTCATGCAGTGGCGACGCGCGACGTGGTGCGCTTTCCGATGGCGCAATGCGTCGGGACTGAAGTCCCTCCCACAGTGCACACGGCCGGCTTGCTGTAGGAGCGGCTTCAGCCGCGATGGGCTCTACCGGTAGCGCCTGTCGCAGCTGAAGCCGCTCCTACGAAAGCAAGGTGGATGCATCTGGCCGCGTCCGCTAATGCGAATCGCGCGCCACCGCGTCGCCGCTGCCGCCGACCAGGAAGTCCAGGTCGGCGCCCAGATGCGCCTGCTGCACGTGCTCCACGTAGAGCTTGCTCCAGCCGCGCGTCGGCGCCGGTGGCGGGGTCCATTCGCTGCGTCGGCGCAGCAGTTCCTCGTCGCTGACTTCCAGGTGCAGCGCGCGGCCGGGGACGTCGAGTTCGATGATGTCGCCGTCGCGCACCAGCGCCAGGGTGCCGCCGGCGGCGGCCTCCGGCGAGGCGTGCAGCACCACGGTGCCGTAGGCGGTGCCGCTCATGCGCGCGTCGGAGATGCGCACCATGTCGGTGACGCCGGCGCGCAGCAGCTTCGGCGGCAGCGGCATGTTGCCGACCTCGGCCATGCCCGGGTAGCCGCGCGGACCGCAATGCTTGAGCACCATGATGCAGTCGGCGTCGATGTCCAGCGCCTCGTCGTCGATGCGCGCTTTGAAGTCCTCGATGCTCTCGAACACCACCGCGCGCCCGCGGTGCCGCAGCAGGTGCGGCGAGGCGGCCGAGGGCTTGATCACCGCACCGTCCGGCGCCAGGTTGCCGCGCAACACGGCGATGCCGGCCTCCGCGCGCACCGGCGCGTCCAGCGGGTGGATCACCTCGCGGTTCCAGCACGGCGCCTGCGCCACGTTCTCGCCCAGGGTGCGGCCGTTGACGGTGCGCGCGTCCAGCGCCAGTTCGCTGCCGAGTTCGCGCATCACCGCCGGCAGCCCGCCGGCATAGTAGAAGTCTTCCATCAGGTACTGGCCGGACGGTTTGAGATTGACCAGGCACGGCAGCCGCGAGCCCAGCCGGTCCCAGTCGTCCAGTTGCAGCGGCACGCCCACGCGGCCGGCCAGGGCGAGCAGGTGCAGCACCGCGTTGGTGGAGCCGCCGATCGCCGCATTGACCTTGATCGCGTTGGCGAAGGCGTCGGCGCTGAGGATCTGCGACATGCGCAGGTCCTCTTCCACCATCTGCACGATGCGCCGGCCGCTGAGCCGCGCCAGCCGCGCGCGGCGCGCGTCCACTGCCGGGATCGCCGCGTTCTCCGGCAGCGACATGCCCAGCGCCTCGACCATGCTGGCCATGGTCGAGGCGGTGCCCATGGTCATGCAGCTGCCCTTGGAGCGCTGCATGCAGGCCTCGGCCTCGACGAAATCGTCCTGGCTCAGGGTGCCAGCGCGGACCATCTCCGACATCTCGATCACGCCGGTGCCCGAGCCCAGTGGCTGCCCGCGCCAGTTGCCCGACAGCGACGGCCCGCCGGACACGCCGATGGTCGGCAGGTCCACGCTGGCCGCGCCCATCAGCAAGGACGGGGTGGTCTTGTCGCAGCCCATCAGCAGCACCACCCCGTCCAGCGGATTGGCGCGGATCGATTCCTCCACGTCCATGCTGGCGAGGTTGCGGAACAGCATCGCGGTGGGGCGCATCTGCGTCTCGCCCAGCGACATCACCGGGAACTCCAGCGGGAACCCGCCGGCCTCGTACACGCCGCGTTTGACGTGTTCGGCCAGTTCGCGCAGGTGGCCGTTGCACGGGGTCAGTTCCGACCAGGTGTTGCAGATGCCGATCACCGGGCGGCCATCGAACATGTCGTGCGGATGGCCGGCGCTCTTGAGCCAGCTGCGGTAGTAGAAGCCCTGCTTGCCTTCGCGCCCGAACCACGCCTGGCTGCGGCGCGGCGGTTTGCTGGGTGAGCCCATGTCGGCGGATTCCTCGAGTCCAGGACGCCGGGATCCGCTTGTGCGCAAGCCGCCCCCGGATGCTTTACGCCGGGGATGCTAGCGGGCATATTGATACGTGAAAAATAGCAAATATCTCCGAATGGATATTTGTTTTCATATATCGAAATCCTATCCACCTAGAGCGAAACGGCATGGACAACTCGGCAAGCGCAGCGCCTTCCTCCCTCGGCAACGCAACCTACGGCAGCCTGCACGGGCGCCGCGTCTTCATCACCGGCGGCGGCTCCGGCATCGGCGCGGCGCTGGTCGAGGCCTTCGCCGCGCAGGGCGCGCAGGTGGCCTTCGTGGACGTCGCGGCCGAGGCCAGCGCCGCGCTGGCCGAGCGGCTAGCCGCGTCCGGCCTGACCGCGCCGTGGTGGCGTCGCTGCGACGTCACCGACGTGGCCGCGCTGCAGGCGGCGATCGGCGACGCGGCGGCCGAGCTGGGCGACTTCCACGTGCTCCTCAACAACGTCGGCAGCGACGACCGCCACGCGCTCGACGCGGTGACCCCGGAGTACTGGGAGCGCTGCGTGTCGATCAACCAGCGTGCGGCGTTCTTCGCCATCCAGGCGGTGGTGCCGGGCATGCAGCGGCTGGGCGGCGGTTCCATCGTCAACCTCGGCTCCACCGGCTGGCAGAGCAAGACCGGCGGCTACCCGGTGTACGCCACCGCCAAGTCCTCGGTGAACGGCCTGACCCGCGGCCTGGCCCGCGACCTGGGCGCGGCGCGGATCCGCATCAACGTGCTGACCCCGGGCTGGGTGATGACCGAACGCCAGGTCACCCTGTGGCTGGACGAGGCCGGCGAGCGCGAACTGGCGCGCAACCAGTGCCTGCCGGACAAGGTGATGCCGGAGGACATTGCACGCATGGCGCTGTTCCTGGCCTCGGACGAGGCGCGCGCGATCACCGCCCAGGAGTTCGTGGTGGACGGCGGCTGGACCTGAGTGGTGCGGGATTCGGGCACCGCGCGTCGCGGCTGAAGCCGCTCCCACAAAAGCCGCGCGCCGGGAACGGCGGCGGTGTTGTGGGAGGGACTTCAGTCCCGATGCGATCGGCTGCCCCTGGCAGTGGCAGGTGCGTCACGCAGTGCGTGTCGCGGCTGAAGCCGCTCCTACGGCAGACGCAATCAGTCGTCCGTCGACAGCGACGGTGCAGCGACACCGTAGACGGTGGTCGCCGCCTCCTGCAGCGCCTGCAGCACGATCCGCGCGCCCGGCGACAGCAGCCAGTCGCGGCGGGTGATCAGGCCGAAAGCGTCCATGCGGCAGGACAGCGCCACCGGCACGATCGCCACGCTGCCGTGGTCGGCGAAATGCCGGGCCACGTCCTCCGGTACCACCGCCAGCGCGTCGCCATGCCGCAGCAGTTGCGGCAGCACCACCAGCGCAGAGGTCTCGATCACCCGCTTGGGCGCTTCCAGCCCGGCGTTCTGGAACATCAGTTCGAAGCGGTGGCGCAGCACGCTGCCGTCCGGCGGCACGATCCACGGCGTCTCGGCCAGCACCGCCAGCGTCGGCACCGGCCCCGCCAGCAGCGGATGGCCCGGGCGGGCGATGGCGCAGACCTTTTCCTCGGCCAGCGCCTGGTAGTGCAAGTGGCGCTTGTCGTGCCGCGCGAACAGCCGCGCCACCACGATGTCCAGTTTGTTCTGCGCCAGGTGCTCCAGCAGCACGTCGCTGCCGTCCACGCGCAGGCTCACCCGCAGCAGCGGATGCTGCGCGCCGACCTGAGCCAGCGCCGACGGCAGCAGGCTCATCGCCGGGCCGGCGATCGCGCCGACGCCGACGCTACCGGCATAGCCGGCCTTCAGCGCCTCGATCTCCGCGCCGGCCTCGCCGAGGCTGGCCAGGGCGATGCGCGCGTGGCGGATCATCGCCTCGCCGTACCAGGTGGCGCGCATGCCGCGCGGCAGGCGCTCGAACAGCGGCACCGCCAGCATGTCCTCCAGGTCCTTGAGCAGCTTGGAGGCGGCCGGCTGCGACATGTTCAAGGTCTCGGCGGCGCGGTGGATGTTGCCTTCCTCCTCGATCGCCAGCAGCAGCATCAACTGCCGGGTCTTCAGGCGGGCGCGGACGAACCAGGGCGGGGCAGCGGGCATGGCGCTCAGAGCGATATGAATGTTCGTATACGTTAAGCCAAAACCGATATTTGTTGCATATAGGTCGTCCGGCCAGAATAGGTCGGGCGCATCGCGCCACGCGTGTCCCGCGTCGCCCGCTGCGCGTCCGCATTCCGACAGGCGACCGATGCATGCGATTGATCCAGTTGCTCGATGACGCCGGCACGCCCGGCGTCGGTGTGGTGGAAGACGACGGCCGCCAGGTGCGGCTGCTGCGCGAGGTGGCGTCCACCTATGCGCTGGCCAACGCGGCGCTGGCCGCCGGCGCCAGCCTGGAGGCGCAGGCGCAGCAACTGCGCGGCGAGCGCGTGCTCGACTACGCCGCGCTATTGGCCGCCGGTCGGGTGCTGCCGCCGTTGACCCATCCGGACCCGGCGCATTGCCGCGTCACCGGCACCGGCCTGACCCACCTGGGCAGCGCCGCCACCCGCGATGCCATGCACCAGAACCTGCAGCAGCAGGCGGCGCAGGGCACGCTCACCGATTCGATGAAGATCTTCCAGCTCGGCGTGGACGGCGGCATCCCGCGCGACGATCAGCCCGGCGCGCAGCCGGAATGGTTCTACAAGGGCGACGGCAGCAGCCTGGTCGCGCCGGGTGCGCCGCTGCCGTCGCCGGACTTCGCCCTGGACGGCGGCGAGGAGCCGGAACTGGTCGGGCTGTACGTGATCGGCGCCGACGGTGTGCCGTACCGGCTCGGCTTCGCGCTGGGCAACGAGTTCTCCGACCACGTCACCGAGCGCCAGAACTACCTGTACTTGGCGCATTCCAAGCTGCGCGCCTGCGCGGTCGGCCCGGAGCTGCGCTGCGGCGCGTTGCCGCGCGACCTGCGCGGGCACAGCCGCATCCGCCGCGGTGATGCAGTGATCTGGGAGAAACCCTTCGTCACCGGCGAGGCCAACATGTGCCACTCGCTGGCCAATCTCGAGTACCACCATTTCAAGTACGCCGCGCACCGCGTGCCCGGCGACGTGCACCTGCATTTCTTCGGCACCGCCACGCTGAGCTTCGCCGACGGCGTGCAGGCGCAGCCCGGCGACCGCTTCGAGATCGAACTGGCCGAGTTCGGCGCGGCGCTGGTCAATCCCTTGCAGCGCGTCGACAGCGGATTCGCCCTGGGCGGCGTGCGCGCGCTGTAGAACCGCACGGAGGTAGGCATGACCCGACGTTTCCAGAGCTACATCGACGGCCGCTGGGTGGCCGGCGACGACCTCGCCCCCGACGAGAATCCGTCCGACCTGTCGGCACCGGTCGGCGAAGCCGGCAGCCTCGACACGGCCGCGGTGCGCGAGGCGATCGCCGCGGCCAACGCGGCGCAGTCGGCGTGGGCCGCGAGCACCCCGCAGCAGCGTGCCGACGCGCTGGACGCGGTCGGCAGCGAGATCCTGGCGCGCAAGCAGGAACTGGGCGCGCTGCTGGCCTCGGAAGAGGGCAAGACCTTGCCGGAGAGCATCGGCGAGGCGGCGCGCGCCGGGCAGATCTTCAAGTTCTTCGCCGGCGAGGCGCTGCGCATTCCCGGCGAGACGCTGGCCTCCACCCGGCCCGGGGTCAACGTCGAGATCACCCGCGAGCCGGTCGGCACCGTCGGCATCATCGCGCCGTGGAATTTCCCGCTGGCGATCCCGGCGTGGAAGATCGCGCCGGCACTGGCCTATGGCAACACGGTGGTGTTCAAGCCGGCGGAGATCGTGCCGGGCTGCGCCTGGGCGCTGGCCGAGATCCTCAGCCGCGCCGGCCTGCCAAACGGCGCGTTCAACCTGGTGCTCGGCAGCGGCAGCACGGTCGGCCAGGCGCTGGTCGGCGAGCGCGGCATCGATGCGCTGAGCTTCACCGGCTCGGTGCCGACCGGCAACCGGCTGCTCAAGCAGGCCGCCGAGCGCGGGCTGAAGATCCAGTTGGAGATGGGCGGCAAGAATCCGCTGGTGGTGCTGGCCGATGCCGACCTGGACCTGGCGGCGGAGATCGCGGTCAACGGCGCGTATTTCTCCACCGGCCAGCGCTGCACCGCGTCGAGCCGGCTGATCGTCGAACGCGCGGTGCACGACGACTTCGTCGCGCGCGTGCGCACGCGCCTGGCCGCGCTGAAGATCGGCCATGCGCTGGAGCCGGGCGTGGACATCGGCCCGGTCGCCAGCGCCAGCCAGTTCGACCAGGACCGCGACTACCTGCGCATCGCCCGCGAGGAGGGCGCCGAACTGCTCTACGGCGGCGAGGCGCTGGAGTGCGCGCACCGCGGCTACTACCTGCGCCCGGCGCTGGTGGCCGCGCAGCCGCAGCACCGCATCGCCCGCGAGGAGGTGTTCGGCCCGGTCGCCGCGGTGCTGGTGGCCGACGACTACGAACACGCGCTGGCCCTGGCCAACGACACCGAATTCGGCCTGTGCGCCGGCATCGCCACGCGCTCGCTGAAGCACGCCACGCATTTCAAGCGGCACGCGCAAGCGGGCATGGTGATGGTCAACCTGCCCACCGCCGGCGTCGACCCGCATGTCCCGTTCGGCGGACGCAAGGCCTCCAGCTACGGCCCGCGCGAGCAGGGCCGGTATGCGGTGGAGTTCTACACCACGGTCAAGACGGCTTACACATCCGCACCATGAACTGATCGAATCAGCGCACGCCGGCCTGGGAGGGTGGGCGGCGCGGCGCGGCCTCCGGGCCCGTCCGCCGCCAGCGTGCCATCAACGAGGAGGGGCTATGCACAAGCACACGTCGGGAATGCGGGCGCTGGGAATCGCGGCACTGCTGGGGATGGCGCTGGCCGCCTGTTCCGGCGGCGGCAAGGACGCCGGCAAGGCGCACGGGCAACTCACCGTCGGTTTCAGCCAGGTCGGCGCCGAGAGCGAATGGCGCACCGCCAACACCGCCTCGATCAAGCAGGCCGTCGCCGATGCCGGCATGACGCTGAAGTTCTCCGACGCGCAGCAGAAGCAGGAGAACCAGATCAAGGCGCTGCGCTCGTTCATCGCCCAGCGCGTGGACGTGATCGCGTTTTCGCCGGTGGTGGAGTCGGGCTGGGAGACGGTGCTGCGCGAGGCCAAGGCCGCGAAGATCCCGGTGGTGCTGACCGACCGCGCGGTGAAGGTGTCCGACGACAGCCTCTACGTGACCCTGATCGGTTCGGATTTCGTCGAGGAAGGACGCAAGGCGGCGCGCTGGCTGGTCGAGCGTTCGCCGCTGAAGGACGGCGACAAGCCGGTGCGCATCGTCGAACTGCAGGGCACCGTCGGCTCGGCGCCGGCGATCGATCGCATGAAGGGCTTCAAGGAGATCCTGGCGGCGCATCCGCGCTTCCAGATCGTGCGCTCGCAGAGCGGCGACTTCACCCGCGCCAAGGGCAAGGAAGTGATGGAGGCGTTCCTGAAGTCGGAGGGACGCAACATCGACGTGCTCTACGCGCACAACGACGACATGGCGATCGGGGCGATCCAGGCGATCGAGGAAGCCGGGCTGAAGCCGGGCAAGGACATCCTGGTGATTTCGGTGGACGGGGTGAAGGGCGCGTTCGAGGCGATGCAGGCCGGCAAGCTCAACGTCACCGTCGAATGCAATCCGCTGCTGGGGCCGCAACTGGTGCAGGCCATCCGTGATCTCAAGGCCGGCAAGCCGCTGCCCAAGCGCATCGTGGTGGAGGAATCGGTGTACACCCAGGACCAGGCCGCGGCCGAACTGCCCAAGCGCAAATACTGAGGCCGCGCGCATGCATCCGCTGGTGCTGGAGGCGCAGGGACTGAGCAAGGCCTACGCTGGCGTGGCTGCGCTGGAGGACGTGGCGTTGCGCCTGCGCGGCGGCGAGATCCATGCGTTGATGGGCCAGAACGGCGCCGGCAAGTCGACCCTGATCAAGCTGCTCACCGGCGTGACCGCCGCCGACGCCGGGCGTATCGCGCTGGACGGTGCAGTGGTGGCGCCGGCGTCGCCGCAGCAGGCGCAACGGCTCGGCATCAGCACCGTGTACCAGGAAGTGAACCTGTGCCCGAACCTGTCGGTGGCCGAGAACCTGTTCGCCGGCCGCTACCCGCTGCGCGGCTGGCTGCGGCGCATCGACTGGCGCCGGGTCGAGCGCGAGGCCGAGGCCGGCCTGCAGCGTCTGGGCATCGCCATCGACGTGCGGCGCGCGCTGGGCAGCTATCCGGTGGCGGTGCAGCAGATGGTGGCGATCGCGCGCGCGGTCGGCGTGTCGGCGCGGGTGCTGATCCTGGACGAACCCACGTCCAGCCTCGACGAAGGCGAGGTGGCCGAACTGTTCCGGGTGATGCGCGCGCTGCGCGATGGCGGCATGGCGATCCTGTTCGTCACCCACTTCCTGGACCAGGTGTACGCGGTGGCCGACCGCATCAGCGTGCTGCGCAACGGCCGCCTGGTCGGCGAATACACGCCGGCGGAATTGCGGGCGCCGCAACTGGTCGCGGCGATGGTCGGGCGCGCGCTCGACCCGGCCAGCGCCGCGGCCGCCGCGGTGCGCGCGGCCGCGCCCGAGGACACGGCGCCGCTGCTGCAGGCGCAGGGCCTTGGACGGCGCGGCCAGTTGCAGCCGGTCGACCTGCAACTGCGTCAAGGCCAGGTGCTTGGCCTGGCCGGCCTGCTCGGCGCCGGCCGCACCGAACTGGCGCGGTTGCTGTTCGGGCTGGACCGTGCCGATCGCGGCCGCGTGGCGATCGACGGCCGCGACGTGGCGCTGCGCGGCCCGCCCGACGCGATCGTCCACGGCCTGGCGCTGTGCCCGGAAGAACGCAAGACCGAGGGCATCGTCGCCGAACTGTCGGTACGCGAGAACATCGTGCTGGCGCTGCAGGCGCGCATGGGCCTGCGCCGGTTCCTGGCGCCGGCCGAACAGCTGCGCATCGCGCAGGGCTACGTGGACGTGCTGGGCATCAAGACCGCCAGCTTGGAGACGCCGGTGGGGCTGCTGTCCGGCGGCAACCAGCAGAAGGTGGTGCTGGCGCGCTGGCTGGCGACGCGGCCGCGGCTGCTGATCCTGGACGAACCCACCCGCGGCATCGACATCGCCGCCAAGCAGGAAATCATGACCCGGATCCTGGCCCTGGCCCGCGAGGGCATGGCGGTGCTGTTCATCTCCGCCGAGGTCGCCGAGATCGCGCGCATCGCCGACCGCATCGCGGTGCTGCGCGAACGCCGGCTGGTCGGCGAGCTGCCGGGCGGCTGCGGCGAGCGCGCGATCTTCGAGCTGATCGCCGGGAGCGCGGCATGAGCGCCGCCGCCGCCCCCGAGACCACCGTGGCGCGCTGGCCGGCACGGCTGCGCACGCACCCGCTGTTCTGGCCGCTGGCCACGCTGGCCGTGTTGCTGCTCGGCAACGGCCTGTTCGATCCGGGCTTCCTGAGCCTGCAATGGCGCGACGGCCACCTGTACGGCAACCTGGTCGACATCGGCAACCGCGCCGCGCCGCTGGCGCTGGTGGCGATGGGCATGACCCTGGTGATCGCGGTACGCGGCCTGGACATCTCGGTCGGCGCGGTGGTGGCGATCGCCGCGACGGTGGCGGCGTGGATGATCGGCGGCGGCGAACACAGCCGCTTCCCGCTGTGGGCGGTGCTGCTGGCACCGCTGCTGGTGGCGGCGCTGTGCGGGCTGTGGAACGGGCTGCTGGTGGTCAAGGTCGGCATGCAGCCGATCATCGCCACGCTGATCCTGATGGTGGCCGGGCGCGGCATCGCGCAGTTGATCGGCGACGGGCAGATCCTGACCATCTACTACCCGCCGTACTTCTATCTCGGCAACGGCTTCCTGCTCGGCCTGCCGTTCGCGCTGTTCGTGGTCGCGGCGGTGTTCGCGGCGTTGCAACTGCTGCTCGGGCGCACCGCGCTGGGGCTGTTCCTGCGCGCGATCGGCCACAACCCGCGCGCGGCGCGGGTGGCGGGCGTGCGTGCGCGGCTGATCGCGGTGCTGCTGTACGTGTTCTGCGCGTTCAGCGCCGGCCTGGCCGGGTTGCTGATCAGCTCCAACGTCAAGAGCGCCGACGCCAACAACGCCGGGCAGTTGATGGAACTGGACGCGATCCTCGCGGTCACCCTCGGCGGCACGCTGCTCGATGGCGGCCGCTTCAGCCTCGCCGGCAGCGTGATCGGCGCGCTGATCATCCAGACCCTGACCGCGACCATCTACGCCTTCGGCGTGCCGGCGCAGGTGACCATGCTGATCAAGGCGTTGCTGGTGTTCGCGGTGATGCTGCTGCAATCGCCGCGCTTCCGCGCCAACCTGCGCGGCTGGATCCGGCGGCCGCCGCCGCAGGTGCGGCCATGAGCGCGGCGGCTCCACGCCTGGTTGGGTCCGGCCTGCGCAAGGCGGCGGGCATGCTGCAGGGCGCGCGCCTGCCGCTGGCGATCACCGTGGCGCTGTTTGTGGCCATGCTCGTGGCCGGCGGGGTGCTCTACGACGGCTTCCTGGCGCCGCAGGTGCTGGCCAATCTGCTGATCGACAATGCCTTCCTGTGCATCGCCGCGGTGGGCATGAGCCTGGTGATCCTCAGCGGCGGCATCGACCTGTCGGTGGGTGCGGTGCTGGCGTTCACCACCGTGCTGTCGGCATCGCTGGTCGAGCGCCATGGTTGGTCGCCGCTGGCGGCGATCCCGCTGGTGCTGCTGCTCGGCAGCGTCTTCGGTGCGTTCATGGGCCTGCTGATCCAGCGCTACCGCCTGCAGCCGTTCGTGGTGACCCTGGCCGGCATGTTCCTGGCGCGTGGCGCCAGTTACCTGATCAGCGTCGATTCGATCCCGATCACCGACCCGCTGTACACCGCGATCGCGCAGGCGCGGCTGCCGCTGGGCGGCGACGCGTCGCTGTCGGTCGGTGCGTTGATCGCGCTGGCGATGGTGGCGCTGGGCATGTGGCTGACCCAATGCACCCGCTTCGGCCGCTGCGTGTACGCGCTTGGCGGCAGCGAGGCCTCGGCGCGGCTGATGGGCCTGCCGGTGGAGGCGACCCAGGTGCGCGTCTACGCCTTCAGCGGCTTCTGCTCGGCGCTGGCCGGGGTGGTGTGCACGTTCTACATGCTGTCCGGCTACAGCCTGCATGCGCAGGGTCTGGAACTGGACGCCATCGCCGCGGTGGTGATCGGCGGCACGCTGCTGGCCGGCGGCAGCGGCTACGTGATCGGTACCCTGTTCGGCGTGCTGATCCTGGGCGCGATCCAGACCCTGATCGTGTTCGACGGCACGCTCAGTTCGTGGTGGACGCGCATCGTGATCGGCGGCCTGTTGCTGCTGTTCTGCCTGCTGCAGCGGCTGCTGACCCGGCGCCTGCCGGCGGCGGATGCGGTTGCCTGACCCAGGCCGCTGCGTGGCACCCGCGCGCCCGCGCGCGCGCCTGCGTTGCCGGCGTCGGCACCCGCTAGCGGGGCGCCAACGCCGCGGTGTCGTCCTGCAGCGGGGTGACCGCGATCCAGTCGATGTCCGGTGCGTACCGCGAGCGCAGCAGGATGTCGGGCGCGCGCTGCGAGATGTAGTGGATGCCGTCGGCGTCCGGCACCTCTTCGCCGGAGATCTGGATGCGATTGCGCCCGGCGTGCAGTTCGACTGGTACGCTCAGTTCCCACCAGTTGTTGCGGTGGAAGCTGTGCGGGAAGCTCGCCAGTATCGGCGGCGCCCCGTTGACGCGGATGCGCCCGATGCGCGCCAGCGGATCGGGGTTGTAATGGCTCGCCTTCGACTGCTCGTCGTTGGCGTAGCGCAGGGTGAGCATGTACGAACCGGTGCATGCGACCGCGACCGAGTCGAAGGCGAGCGTATTGCCGTTGCCGGGCTCGCCGCCGATGCCGGTGACCGCCTCGCCGCCGCTGGCGAGCGTGGCCTTGGTGCGCTGCGTGCTGCCGGCGAGCGTCGCCTGTTCGGCTTCGTAGCGCGGGCCGAGCACGGCACCGGGGCCTACACGCAGGCGATCCAGCAGCGGGCGCTCGGCGCTGCCGCCGACCACGATCTTGTTGATCCCGCCCATCAGGAACACGCGCTGCGCAGGTGCCTGCAGCGGATGGCCGTTGACGGCGAGCGACAGCGCGCCGGGCGTGGCCAGATCCAGCGACAGCGGCGTCAATCCCGCCTGCGGCGCGTACACCCAGAAGGTGGCGGTGGCGCCGGCCGGCAGCGCCACCGCGCCGGCGCCGGAGACGTCGTCGCGGTCGTAGCGCGCCTGCGCGCCGCCGTCCAGTCTGGCGAGTTCGGCTTCGTAGACCTGCGTGTCGCTGGTGGGGTCGGGCAAGGACAGGCCGATGCGATCGATCAGCGCATTGCCGTGCGTATGCCGGCGCCGGTCCGCGCTCGCGCTGGCGATGCTAAGCACATGGCGGCCCGCGCGCAGGGCGATGCGCAGATCGGCGTGGTCCCACACCACCGGCTTGTAGCCGAGCGGCAGCATCACCTCGCGTTCGCTGGCCGCGTCCCCGTCGATGCGCACGAAGACATTGGTCGGGCCGAGCGCTGCGACCAGCGGATCCTGATTGAAGCTGTTGGCGAGGATGCGCAGATCGTACACGCCGTCCTGCGGCACCTCGATGGGGAAGTCCAGGCGCACGTCGCGCGCGCTGGCGAATCCGCCGACGGCATAGCGGCCGGAGGTGAAGAAGCGATCGAGCGCCTGCGGCGAGCCTTCCGGGCCGCGACGTTCGTAGCCGCTGCCGTGGTGCGCGGCGTCCTCGGCTTCGTACTGCCGCTGCCAGCGCAGTGGCGGCGTGCCCGCGGGGCCGCCGTGCGTGCCGGGCATGACCACCACGCTGTAGGCCGATTCGGCCGCCAGCGCCGGCAACGCGCCGTGGCCGAACTGCAGATCGATGCCGTCCGCGACGACCGGCACCTGCACGTCCGCGAGCAGGCGCGGCGCAGCGGCGTCGCCGAGCTGTCCGGTCCAGGGGATTTCGTGCACCACCACGCGGGCCTGCGCGCCGAAGCTGGCATGGGAAACGTGGGTCAAGGACAGCGTGGCGGGCCCGCTGCCGCCGCCGAACAGGACCCGCGCCTGCGTCTGCTGCGGGTCGAACGCGGCCACGGCCTGCAGGCTGTCGTCCTGCCCGGGATGCGGTGGCATGACCGCCACGGTGCGCATGCCGCGCATCGCGGCATAGGCGTTCAGCAGCCACCACTGGCCGTTGCCGCGATTGGCCTGGACGGCCGAGTCGCTCAGGTTGCCGTCGATGTTCCAGTACGCCAGATCGGCATCGACCTTCGCCGCTTCGATCGCCGCCGCCCACTGCACGATCTGCCCCGGCACCGAGGTGTGGTAGTTGAACGCGTATTCGTCGATGTTGATCGGCAGGTGCCGGCCGGCCAGCGCGGTGCCGGCGAACAGTTCCTGCTCCCAACCGCGGAAGCGGGCCACACTGCGCGTCAGCGACGCGGGATTGGTCAGTTCGTGCCAGGTGACCACGTCCGGCAGGGTGCCCGCGCGCAGCGCATGGTGCAGGAAACCCTTGTCCTGGTCGTACAGGATGCTGGTGTTGGGGCCGGCGATGCGCGCGTCTGGCAGGATGGCGCGGATGCGTCGCCATGCACGGTCCCATGCGTCGAAATAGGCGCTCGGGTCGCTGCGCCAATCCACGCCATTGCAACTGTCCGGACCTGCCTGTCCCGGCGCGGCGGCCTTGGCGAACATGTTGCCTTCGGGCTCGTTGAACGGCACGAACACCACGTGCCGGCGGTACTGCGCGGGCAGCGCCTTGACCTGTTCGACCTGGCGCGCGATCTCGTCCAGATAATGCGCCACCGACTGCGCGCAGTCGCCCTGCGTCCAGCGATAGGGGAAACCGCGGTGGATATCGGTCATGTAGATGTAGGTATCGCCACCGGAGCCGCTAGCGATGGAACGGATCACCTCCAGCGCATCGGCGCCGGGATGCTGCAGCCCGTCCTGCGCCTTGGTCGCCACGCTGCGCAGGCCGATGCCCTCGACCAGGTTCGGGGACGGCAGGCGCGCGTCGTAGAGGCCGTAGAGAATGCCGGACGCGCCGCCGTGGAACGGGCCGGTGTCCTGCCCCAGGTCGACGGTGAGGCGATCGGCGGCGATCGCGGTGCCGGCGCAGGTGGCCAGGCAGCAGGCCAGCAGCCGCGAGGCGGGAGAACGGTCGAATGCGCGCATGGGCGGGAGGTCGGTAGGGATCGATGCGTCCGGCTGGGCACAGGAACAGCGTCTGCCAGGCCTTGGCGGCAGGATAGGGCAGCCGTCCAGCGCCGACCAATCACGTAAATCGACCGCGCGATACGCAAACTGGAATGGTGCGCCGCGCACGCGCCGACCGCGATGGCGCGGCGGCGCATGCCGCGTTGGGCGCTGGCGCAGTGTGCCGGCGTAGAATCCGGCAACCGCAAGCGGAGTGCCGACATGCTGACCATCTGGGGCCGCCACAACTCGAGCAACGTCCGCAAGGTGCTGTGGTGCGCCGAGGAGATCGGCCTGGCCTACACCTCCATCGAGGTCGGCGGCGCGTTCGGCGGCAACGACGCACCGGCCTATCGCGCGCTCAATCCCAACGGCCTGGTGCCGGCGATCGAGGACGATGGCCTGGCGCTGTGGGAATCCAACGCCATCGTGCGCTACCTGGCCGCGCGCTACGCGCCTGGCACGCTGTACCCGCAGGATCCGGTGCTGCGCGCGCACGGCGACAAATGGATGGACTGGACCACCTCGCGCTTCGCCGGTGCCTTCCGCGATCTGTTCTGGGGCGTGCTGCGCACCGCGCCCGAACAGCGCGATGCGGCCAGGATCGCTGCCGCGCTGGACCAATCGGCCGCGTTGTTGCGCACCGCCGACGCCGCGCTGGCGCAGCAGCCGTGGCTGTCGGGCGAGCACTTCGCGATGGGCGACATTCCGCTGGGCAGCTTCGCCTATGCCTGGTTCGAGATGCCGATCGAACGCCCGGCGCTGCCGCACCTGCACGCCTGGTACCAGCGTCTGCGGCAGCGCCCGGCCTACCGCAAGGGCGTGATGACGGCGCTGACCTGAGTGGCAACCGTCACGGCCGGCGCGTCGTCGCGGCGGCGGCACGCCTGTGACGCACGCGCCTCTGCGATTCCCCCGACGGCAAGGAGCCGCGAACCATGATCGAACCCCCCAAGATCGTGCTCTGCATTCCCGGCCCGTGGCCGGATCGCGCCGACCTGCTCGCGCGCATCGTCCAGGACAGCGGCGGCTACCTGTTCGCCGGTCAGGTGCTGATGCACATGGACAGCGGCCAGGCGTGCGAACTGCAATACGAACCGCACGACGCACGCATGATCGACGCGTTCGCCGCCGCCGGACCACACTGGCGCGGCTCCGCGGACATGGCGCGTATCGGCACGCACGCATCGGTCGTCTACCTGATCGGTGCTGGCGGCTCACGGGTGCGCGCGGAGGCGATGATGCGCGCGGCCGCGGCAGTGCTGGATGCCGGCGGCCTGGGAGTGAAGGTCGAAAGCAGCGGCGTCGCCCATAGCCCGGCCGCTTGGCGGCAGCTGTGCATGACTCTGTCGCAAGGCAGTGCCCATCGCGCCTATGTACTGAACATCACCGGCGAGCATGTGCATTCCTGCGGCATGCACCAGTTCGGCATGAAGGACGCGATCGTCGCGGCGCAGGCGGCGCCCGACCCGGTCGGCCTGCTGCACGCCTTCACCTGCTACCTGTTCAACGAAGCGCCGGATATGCGCGCCGGCCACACCTTCTCGGTGGCGGCGGACGCGCCGCGCTACCGGCTCCAGGCCGAGGCGAGCAGCCAGTTCCAGCCCGGCGACCTGTTCGCCAATCCCTATGGACTGTGGCGGCTGACGCCGCTGTGACCGCGCGTTTCTTCCCGCATGCGTGTACGCCGATCGACGCTGCCGTCGTCGAACGCCTGCGTGGCGTCAGGGGCGTCCGCCCGCCACCGCCGGCAGTGCATCGCCGCCCGCGCGGCGCATCACCCAGTTGAACAGCGGCGTGGCCATCAGCGTGGAGGTGATGGCCATCAGCACCAGGATCGAGAACAGCCCCTGTTCGATCACCCCGGCCTGCAGGCCGATGTTGATGATGATCAGCTCCATCAGCCCACGCGCGTTCATCAGCGCGCCGATCGCCATCGCATTGCGGTTGTTCTCGCCGCTGATCCGTGCCGCGGCCCAGCAGGCGATGCCCTTGCCCAGGAACGAGGCCAGCAGGACCGCGCCGGCGGCCAGCAGGATCTGCGGGTCCAGCAGCACGCTCAACTCGGTCTTGAGGCCGGAGAAGGTGAAGAACATCGGCAGCAGGAACACCACCACGAACGGTTGCAACTGCTCGCGCAGCTTCTCGGTCAGCGCGCCCTTGGGCAGGCAGGCGCCGAGCAGGAAGCCGCCGAACACCGCGTGGATGCCGATCGCGTCCATCGCCCAGGCGCTGAGGCAGAACAGCATCAGCACCACCGCCAGTACGCCGGCGCTCAACGGCTGGTCGGGGCGCGCGTGGTCGGCCAGGCGGCGTAGCCAGTGGCGGCCGACCAGCAGCATGAACAGCGCGTAGCCCACGCCGCCGCCGATCGCCAGATAGGCGCTGCCCCAACTGCCGCCGAAGCTGGCCAGCACCACCGCCAGGATGCACCAGGCCGCGGCGTCGTCGACCGCACCGGCTGTCAACGCCAGGGTGCCCAGCGGGCTGTTGGTGAGACCGCGCTCGTGGATGATCCGCGCCAGCATCGGGAACGCGGTGATGGCGATGGCCGCGCCCAGGAACAGCGAGGCCTCCAGCAGCTTGGCCTTGGCCGAGAACAGCCCCGGCACGTGCAGCAGCCACGGCGCCAGCACGAACGCCAACACGAACGGCACGGCGATGCCGGCCAGCGACACGCCCATCGCGCTGCGGTAGCGCGTGCGGAAGTGGTCGCCACGGAAATCGGTGCCGACCAGGAACATGTACAGGCCGACGCCGAACTGCGCGGCCACGTACAGCATGTCCAGGGTCGGCTTGGGAAACAGCGCCTGCTGCAGGTCCGGCAGCAGCGCACCGAACAGCGATGGGCCCAGCGCGACGCCGGCGATCATCTCGCCGACCACCTGCGGCTGGCCCAGGCGCCTGGCCAGCAGGCCGACCAGCCGGCACACCAGCAGGATCACCGCCGCCTGCAGGAAGAAATACACCGACATCTGCGGGGTGGTCATGGGCGGCCGTCCTGGAAGTGTCGGCGGATGATAGGAGGCCGGCGCTGCGAAATCCATGCGCGCGCCGCGTCACGTGGTGGGGCGGGGCGCGTTTGCGGTATGGTGCCTCGCGCGCCGCGCGGCGCATGCCTGTTGGGCGCGCAGGCCGACACCGCAGGACGCATCGGAGGATGAAGCGATGAGCACGGGATGGACGCGGCGACAATGCCTGGGCGCCGTTGCTGCAGGCGCGGTAGCCGGTTCGCTGCCTGGGACCGCCATCGCAGGCGCTGCCAGTGCGAGCGATGCCGAGGCGCTGTATCGGCGTGCGCTGGTGCTCGACGCCAACGCCCTGGCCTCGATCGGGCAGGTGTTCGACGGCCCGGATGTGCCGCAACTGCTGCAGCAACTGCACGACTCCGGCGTGTCGGCGCTCAAGACCACGCTGGGCGGTGCGGCCGGCGACTTCGAGACCGCCGTGCAGGACATCGCCGCCGCGCAGGCGCTGGTCGACCGCTATCCGCAGCACTTCTGAAGGTGCTGCAGCCGGCCGACTTGCGCCTCGCCAAGCGCGACGGCCGCGTGGCGTTGATTTTTTCCTTCGAGTCGGCGGCGATGCTGGAGGACAAGCCGGCGCGCATCGACCTGTTCCGCCAGCTCGGGGTGCGGGTCATGCAACTGACCTACAACCGCACCACGCCCTTCGGCGTGGGCTGCCTGGATGGGGACACCGGCGGCGTCACCATGCTCGGCCGCGACGCCATCGCGCGCATGAACCGGCTCGGCGTGGCACTGGATCTCAGCCATTGCAACCTGCAGACCACCCGCGACGGCATTGCGCTGTCGCAGCGCCCGCCGGTCATCACCCATGCCGGCTGCGCCGCGGTGTTCGTGCATCCGCGCAACAAGCAGGACGCCGAACTGCGCGCGCTGGCCGACAAGGGCGGGGTGATGGGCGTGTACATGCTGCCGTTCCTGACCGAGGACAGCCGCCAGCCGCAGCTGGCCGACTACATGCGCCATCTGCAGCACGCCCTGGACGTGTGTGGCGAGGACCATGTCGGCATCGGTACCGATTCGCTGTTCTTCCCGATCACCGAGCAGGACCGGCGCGCCTTCGAGGAAGACCTGGTGCAGCGCCGTCGCGACGGCATCGGCGCTCCGGGCGAGAACCGTTTGCCCTACCTGCCCGACGCCAATACCCCGCGCAAGCTCGAACGCGTCGCCGATGCGCTGCTGCGCCAGGGCTATAGCGCCCGCGTCGCCGAGAAGGTGCTGGGGCTGAACTTCGAGCGGGTGTTCGGCGAGATCTGGGCCACCTGACACCGCGGAACGATGCAAGGGCGTGCCTGCGGTCGTGTCACGCGACGCCATGCCGTCGTTCCACGCAGCGCCCCCGACCGTTCCAGTGGCGCTGCGGCGCGCGCATTGACCTCGATCGCGCGCAGGTTCAGACTTTCCATCCTCATTCGCACCAGAACGTCCTGCCGCCATGGCCCACGCACCGCTGCTGATATTGCCCAACGCCCTGCGCGTCAGCGCAGGCCGGGTGCGCCTGCCTGAAGGAGTGGTCGACGCCGTGCGCTAACGCCGGCTATCGCCGATCCGCCGCAGACAAGCACCCGACGGGTGCTTTTTTATTGCCTGTTTTTCGCTGTTCCACCGTTCCGACACGCCAAGGAGAACGTGCCATGCACTACGCCGCCGAACCCGAAACCTAGCCGCATGCCCGCCTCGCCAACCGGGGCATGCGGCGTCCCCAGTGTTGGCAATGCGGAACCTATCTCATGAACACGCACACCCTTTCCCGCTGGCGCAATCTCGGCATCATCGCCCACATCGACGCCGGCAAGACCACTCTCACCGAACGCCTGTTGTGGGCCACCGGCGCGATCCATCGCATCGGCGAAGTCCACGATGGCGCCGCCACCACCGACTTCTCCGACATCGAGCGCGCCCGCGGCATCACCATCGGCGCGGCCGCGGTACAGGCGCAGTGGGCGCCAGCCGGGCAGCCGGCGCATCGCCTGACCCTGATCGACACCCCCGGGCACATCGATTTCGCGATCGAGGTGGAACGTTCGCTGCGCGTGCTCGACGGCGCGGTCGCGGTGTTTTCCGCGGTCGACGGCGTGCAGCCGCAGTCGGAGACCGTGTGGCGGCAGGCGCGTCGCCACGGCGTGCCGATGCTCGCCTTCGTCAACAAGATGGACCGCGCCGGCGCCTCGTTCGACGGCGTGCTGGCGCAGTTGCGCGGCAAGCTCGACGCGACGGTGTGGCCGGTCGGCGTGCCGTTGCCCGGCGACTCCGGTTTCGACGGCTGGAGCGATCTGGTCGGCGGCCGTCTGCTGACCTGGGACGACGCGGGGCAACTGCACACGCGCGCCTGGAGCACCGAGGAGGAGGCCACATTCGCGGAGGCACGCGAGCAGTTGATCGCCGCGGTGGCCGAGCACGACGAGGCGCTGGCGCAGGCCTATCTCGAGGAACGCGCGATCGACGCCCAACTGCTGCGCGCTGCCTTGCGCCGGGCCACCCTGGCCGGCGCCGGCGTGCCGGTGCTGGCCGGCTCGGCGTTCAAGGGCAAGGGCATCGAACCGTTGCTGGACGCGATCGTCGACTGGTTGCCGTCGCCGCTGGACCGCCCGCCGGTCGTCGCCCGCGCCGATGCGGACACCGATGCCGGTGCCGAAGACGGGCACGCGACCTTGCTGGCGCCGGATCCGTCCGGTCCGCTGGCGGCGCTGGTGTTCAAGTTCGCGCATACCGCGCAAGGGCCGCTGGCGTTCGTGCGCGTGTATTCGGGCACCTTGCGCGTCGGCGACACGGTGTGGACCTCGCATACGCGACGTCCGCGCCGGGTCGGGCGGCTGGCGGTGGTGCAGGCGCAGCGCACCCACGACGTGGAGCAGGCCCAGGCCGGCGAGATCGTTGCCGTGCTCGGCTGGAAGGACGCGGTCAGCGGTGAGACGCTCAGTGGCGTGCAGGCGCGGTGGGTGCTGGAACGCATCTGCACACAGCCGCCGGTGCTGGCGTGGCGCCTCGGCGCGGCCAACGCGACCGAGCTGGTGCGGCTGGGTCAGGGCCTGGCGCGGTTGGCGCAGGAGGATCCGTCCTTCCGCGTCGACAGCGATCCGCAGACCGGTGAAGCGGTGATCTGGGGCATGGGCGAACTGCACCTGGAGGTGATGGTCGAGCGATTGCGCAGCGAGTGGCACGTGGACGTGCGCACCGGCGCACCTCGCGTGGCCTACCAGGAAACGCCGCGCACGGCTGCGCTGGGCGTGGCGGCGCGGTTGTCCAAGCAGAACGGCGGCCAGGGCCAGTTCGCGCAGGTGGTGCTGGATGTGCTGCCGCGTGCGGACGGTGCAATCACCTTCGTCGACCGCAGCCGTGGCGGGGTGGTGCCGAAGGCCTTCGTTGCCGCCACCGAGAAGGGGGCGCGTGCGGCGCTGGCGCAAGGCCCGCTCGGTCATCCGGTGGTCGGCGTGGAGGTGGTGCTGGTCGATGGCCAGGCGCACGCGGTGGATTCGTCGGACCTGGCGTTCCAGCGCGCGGCATCGGACGCGGTGAAGGCGGCGCTGGCGCAGGTCGGCACGCAGTTGCTGGAGCCGGTGATGGCGGTGGCGATCGACACGCCGGCGGGCAGCGTCGGTGACGTGCTCGGCGATCTGCAGCGGCGCGAGGGACGCGTCGTGGCGATCGAAGAGCGCGGCTCCCGTGCCGAGGTGGTCGCGCAGGCGCCGCTGGCGCAACTGCAGGCCTATACCACCGCGTTGCGTTCGCTGACCCAGGGGCGCGCCTCGGCGAGCATGACCTTCGATGGCTATGCGCCGGTCAAGGCTGCGTGAGCCGGATCGCCTGCTGGCGATGCGGCAGGAGGACGAGGAGCCGGTTCGCCGGCTCCTCTTTTTTTGTCCGCGCTTGCGTTGGCGCCGCGATCCGGGCTTCATAGCCGGCCCCGATCGCCGGAGCCACCCATGCATCGCCGTCTTGTCCTCCTGACCCTGCTTGCCCTGTCGCCGGCGCTCGCCGCGGCGCAGCCGCCGGCATGCGCGACGCCGCTGCAGATAGCCGAGCGCCTGTACAAGGCGCGCGATTTCTACTGGCAGCCGCAGAACCTGGACGGCTTGCTGACGCCATCCTTTGCGCATGCGCTGCAGGCCGACCAGCGCTGCGCGGCGCGCGAGGGCGTGTGCCGGCTGGACTTCGACCCGTGGACCAGCGCGCAGGACGGCGACATTCAGGGCGCGCCGACCTTCACCCTGGTCTCGGGTGGTTCGCAGGCCACCGTGGTGGAGGTGCGCATGGACTACCGCTTGGCGCTCGGCGGTCGTGCCGCGCGGGCGCAGTCGGTCAAGATCGAGCTGCAGCGCCGCGGCAACGGGTGCTGGGCGGTCAGCGACCTGATCGCGCCGGACGGGCAGTCGCTGTTCGCGCTGCTGACCGATCCGGAGGACTAGGCGCGCGGAGCGTCACGCCGGCCGGGAATCCAAATTCCTCTGGTAGGAGACACTGGGGCGCCGTGTGGATGGCTGCATGCGCCCCTCACTGTGCGGGAGGTGAGGGAAGCGGTGGCGGGAAGGTCTCCCTAGCGCGCTGGCGAGCGGCGGCATGAAGTTGGGGGAGGAGTGGATGTCCCGCGCGCACCTACCCTCAACCCAACCCCTCTCCCGGAGGGAGAGGGGCTAGGAGCGCGACAGCGGCCTGGGGCTACTGCAGCTTCAGCATCACGATTGCCTTGGCCGGCAGCGCCACCTGCAGCGTGTCGCCTTGCAGGCGGGCGCCTGCGAACGCGGCCGGGCGCACCGCCTGCGGCTGGGCGAAAGTGTTGAGCGCGTCGATGGTCGGGGCGGTCAGGATCTGCCCGTCGATGCTGCGTGCCTGCACGCCGTCGACCTGCACCGCGATGTCGGCGCTGCGGTTGGGGTCCAGATTGGTCAGCGCCACGTACACGTGCCCGTCCTTGGCCCGCACCGCCGAGCCGTGCACCGCCGGCACCGTGTAGCCGGCATGCCGGTAGTCCGGTGTCGTGATCTGCAGCGGCAGCGCGGTCGCGTCCTGGTAGGGCTTGTACAGCATGAACACGTGGTAGGTCGGCGTGAGCAGCATCCTGTCGCCGTCGGTGAGGATCATCGCCTGCAGCACGTTGACCATTTGCGCGATGTTGGCCATGCGCACGCGATCGGCATGCTGGACGAAGATGTCCAGGTTGAGCGAGGCCACCAGTGCGTCGCGCAAGGTGTTCTGCTGGCGCAGGAAACCCGGGTTCACGTCGGGCAGGCCCTTGTACCAGGTGCCCCATTCGTCGACCACCAGCGCGACCTTCTTGTCCGGGTCGTACTTGTCCATGATCGCGCTGTGCTTGGTGATCAGCTCGTCCATCAGGAGTGTGCGCGACAGCGTCTCGATCCAGGCCGCCTCGTCGAAGGTGGTGGAGGAGGCGCGCGGCGGCCAGCCGCCAGGGATGGTGTAGTAGTGCAGGCTGAGGCCATCCATGAACTTGGTGGCCTCGCGCATCATCACCTCGGTCCAGTGATAGTCGGCATCGCTGGGGCCGGGTGCGATCTTCATGATCTTCTGGTCGGCCGGCGCCTTGACGAAGGTCTGGTAGCGGCGGAACACGTCGGCGGCGTATTCGGCGCGCATGTTGCCGCCGCAGCCCCACAGCTCGTTGCCGACGCCGAAGAACGGCACCTTCCACGGCGCCTGGCGGCCGTTGCGGCGGCGCTGCTCGGCCAGGGTCGAGCGCGTGGGCGCGGTCATGTACTCCACCCACTGCGCCATCTCGTCCGGCGCCGCGTCGCCGACGTTGCCGGCCACGTAGGCTTGCGTGCCGAGCAGTTCGGTGAAGTCCATGAACTCGTGGGTGCCGAAGCTGTTGGGTTCCTCCACGCCGCCCCAGTGGGTGTTGACGCTGGTCGGGCGCTGGCTGCGCGGACCGATACCGTCGCGCCAGTGGTATTCGTCGGCGAAGCAGCCGCCGGGCCAGCGGATGTCGGGGACATCCAGCGCCTTCAGCGCGGCGACCACGTCGTTGCGGTAGCCGCGGGTGTTGGGGATCTTCGAGTCCGGGCCGACCCAGACGCCACCGTAGATACCGGTGCCCAGGTGCTCGGCGAACTGCCCGAACAGGTGGCGCGACACCGCGGCGCCGGGGCGGTCGGCACGCAGGGTGCCACGCACCTCGACATCGGCGGCCTGGGCCAGCGTGGCGGCCAGGGCCAGGCCGAGCGTCGCGGCGATCAGCGGCAGCCGCCGCCACTGCACCGCACGCTGCTTCAGGAAACGGGGCGAACGCATCGGGAACTCCTTGTCGGGTAGGGCGGCGCTGTCGCCAGCGTCGCGTGGAAGCGACGGCCGGCAGGCGGCCACGACGTGGCGCCAGACCGATGCCGCATTCGGGTGGCGCAACCCCGGCACGCGTCGCTCCGCGCCTGTCCCCGGTTGCCCCTGTCCCGAGCATAAAAGAGACGCGCAGAGCGGACCAATGTCCGAATGCGCTGCCGCCATATCCGAATTGCAATACGCGGCACCGCCCCTCGCGCAGCCCGGTCCGCGAGTGTGTGCGCTATCGCACAGCGCATGGCCGATGCTCGCGCAGCGATGGCCGCGCCGCGTCCTCGCTGGTTATGCTGCGGGCCCCGCGCATGCGCATCACCGAACAGGCTCCTGCATGTCCTCGCTCTTCGGTCATCTTCCCGACGGTACCGCCATCCACTGCGTGGTCCTGGACAGTGGCGACGGCCTGCGTGCCGAACTGCTGAGCTACGGTGGCCTGCTGCGCAGCCTGCGCCTGCACGGCGCGCATGGCGAGACCGAGCTGGTGCTGGGGCTGCCGACGCTGCAGGACTACCTGCACGACCCGGCCTACCTGGGCGTGCTGGTCGGCCGCTTCGGCAACCGCATCGCCGGCTCGGCCTTCACCATCGATGGCCGGCACTACGCGGTCACCGCCAACGAGGGCGCCAACCACCTGCACGGCGGCGCGCTGGGTTTCGGCCGGCGGGTGTGGACGGTGCTGGCGCAGACCGAGCGCACGCTGCAGTTGCGCTACGACTCGCCGGCGGGCGAGGAGGGTTACCCGGGGAACGTCGCGGTAGAGGCGACCTACCGCGTCGATGGCCGCTGCCTGAGCGTCGAGTTCGTCGCGCAGACCGACGCGCCGACCCCGCTCAATCTCACCCATCATCCCTATTTCAACCTGGCCGGCGACGCCGCGGTGCCCGCCGCGGCGCAGTGGCTGCGGGTGCCGGCCGACCGTTACCTGCCGGTCGGCGATGCGGCGCTGCTGCCGCGCGGCGAGGTCGCCACGGTGGCCGGCACGCCGTTCGATTTCCGCCAGGCGCGGGCCATCGCCGACAAGGACATCGCCGCCGATCCACAGCTGTCGCTCAGCGCCGGCTACGACCACTGCCTGGTGCTGGCCGACGGCCACGATTGCACCGCGCTGCTGTATTCGCCACACAGCGGCGTGGCCATGCGCATCGCCAGCCCGATGCCGGCGGTGCAGTTGTACGAGGGCCAGGGCCTGGACCGGCAGCATCCGGCGCTGGGCCGCGGCATCTGCCTGGAGCCGCAGGGCTATCCGGACGCGCCGAACCAGCCGGGCTTTCCCGATTGCATCCTGCGTCCCGGCCAGGTCTATCGGCACCGCATCGCGTACCAATTCGCCGACGTTGGCCGCGACGCGGAGTGGGCGGCGGTGGAGGCGGCGCTGGCGGAGCAGGGCGGCGGTTGATGCGTGGGACGTCGTCGTAGGAGCGGCTTCAGCCGCGACCGGGCCTTCACCCGTCGCGGCTGAAGCCGCTCCTACGGGAAGATGGGGACGCTACTGCGCGTGCCCCAGCACCAGCTCGATCACGAACTTGCTGCCGAAGAACGACAGCAGCAGGAGCACCATCGCCGCCAGGGTCCAGTGCACCGCCTTGACCCCGCGCCAGCCGTAGCGCCAGCGGCCGAACAGCAGCGCGCCGAACACGATCCACGACAGCACGCTGAGCACGGTCTTTTGCACCAGCCGCTGCGCCAGGAAATCCTGCACGAACAGCACGCCGGTCAGCAGGGTCAGGGTCAGCAGGATGAAGCCGACCACGATGGTGCGGAACAGCAGCGTCTCCAGCGCGGTCAGCGGCGGCAGCGCGCGCAGCCAGGGATGGAAGTCGCGGCGTCGCAGCGCGCGTTCCTGCAGCCACAGCATCACCGCCAGCAGGGCGGCGATGCCCAGGGTGGCGTAGGCCAGCAGCGCCAGCCAGGCGTGCAGTTGCAGCCGCCAGTCCAGCACCGGCGCCGGCTCGTGGCCGTAGCCGTGGTAGGCCAGCAGCAGCGCCGCCGACAGCGGGAACACCACCACGCCCAGCGCGGCCATGCGCCCGCTGGCGCCGACCAGGGCGGTCATCAGCGCCATGCCCAGGCTGACCAGCGACAGCGCGGCGAAGAAGTGCATGTCCGGGCCGCCGGCGGTGTGCAGGGCGACCAGCACGTGATAGCCCGCGTGCAGCGCCACCGCCGGCAGCGCCGGCAGCAGCCAGGCCCGGCTGCGGTCCACCCGGTCGCGCACCACCGCGGCGATCAGCAGGCCGGTCGCGGTCAGGTACAGCAGGGCGGCAAGGACGGTGATGAGCATCGCGCCAGTTTCGCATATCGGGCCCGCTGCCGTGACGGCGGCACCGGGGATCGCCGACGCGCCCGGCTATAATCGACGGCCGTTTCCCGTCCGCGACCCGCCCGCATGTTCGAATCCCTCACCCAACGCCTCTCCGGCACCATGCAGCGCCTGCGCGGCCGCGGTCGCCTGACCGAGGAGAACATCCGCGAAGCCACCCGCGAAGTGCGCATCGCGCTGCTCGAGGCCGACGTCGCCCTGCCGGTGGTGCAGGCGCTGATCGAGCGCATCAAGGTGCGCGCGGTCGGCCAGGAAGTGCTCAAGAGCCTGACCCCGGGCCAGGCGCTGATCAAGGTCGTGCGCGACGAGCTGACCGCGGTGATGGGCTCGGCCGCCAGCGACCTGAACCTCAACGTGCCGGCGCCGGCGATCGTGCTGATGGCCGGCCTGCAGGGCGCGGGCAAGACCACCACGGTCGGCAAGCTGGCCAAGCACCTGAAGGAAAAGCGCAAGAAGAAGGTGATGGTGGTGTCGGCCGACGTGTACCGCCCGGCCGCGATCGAGCAGCTCAAGACCCTGGCCGAGCAGGTCGGGGTGCTGTTCTTCCCGTCCGAGGCCTCGCAGAAGCCGGTGGACATCGTCCGCGCCGCCATCGCCGACGCGCGCAAGTCCTTCGTTGACGTGCTGCTGGTCGATACCGCCGGCCGCCTGGCCATCGACGCGGCGATGATGGAGGAGATCAAGGCGCTGCACGCGGCGATCACCCCGGTCGAGACCCTGTTCGTGGTCGACGCGATGACCGGCCAGGACGCGGCCAACACCGCCAAGGCGTTCAGCGAGGCGCTGCCGCTGACCGGCGTGGTGCTGACCAAGACCGACGGCGACGCCCGCGGCGGCGCGGCGCTGAGCGTGCGCTACATCACCGGCAAGCCGATCAAGTTCATCGGCGTCGGCGAGAAGCCCGACGGCCTGGACGTGTTCCATCCCGACCGCCTGGCCAGCCGCATCCTCGACATGGGCGACGTGCTGTCGCTGGTCGAGCAGGTCGAGCACCAGGTCGACAAGGACAAGGCGCAGAAGCTGGCCGAGAAGGTCGCCAAGGGCAAGAAGTTCGACCTCAACGACATGCGCGACCAGCTCGAGCAGATGCAGAACATGGGCGGGCTGTCCGGCTTGATGGACAAGCTGCCGGGCATGGGCCAGATCCCCGAGCACCTCAAGCAGCAGGTCGCCGGCAACAAGGACGTGCCGCGGATGATCGCCATCATCGGCTCGATGACCAAGAAGGAGCGGCGCAACCCGGGCCTGCTCAACGGCTCGCGCCGCGCGCGCATCGCCCGCGGTTCCGGCACCCAGCCGGCCGACGTCAACAAGCTGATGAAGCAATATCAGCAGATGGAAAAGATGATGAGCAAGATGGCCGGCGGCGGCATGAAGGGCCTGATGCGCGGCATGAAGGGCATGCTCGGCGGCATGGGCGGCCGCGGTGGATTGCCGTTCCGCTGAGCCTGCAGCCACGGCACGCGCGGTGAGCGTGTCCGCCGGCACGCGCGTGCTGCGTCTGGCCCTCGCGCTCGCCCTGGCGCTGCACGCGACCTCCGGCTGGGCGGTGCTGCCGGCGGCGCTGGTGTACTGGGTGCTGGTGGTGCTGGTCGCCGCCGCAATCGATCACGCGATGGCGCGCCGCACGGTCGGCAGTGCCGCGGCGGCGTCCATGGACTCCGTCAGTGGCGAGGCCGGCGCCGCGCCCGCACCGGCGCGGTTGCCGCCGCCAGCGCAGCCGGTCATCCCACCTGCGGCGCTGCGCGCGCGGCCGTCCGGTCTGCGCCAATGGCGCCGCCATCTCGAGGACATCGTTCCGTTCCCGAAGGAGCACTTCCCGCGCCAGGGCATCTGCACCACCTCCGAACTGGTGCTGTACGCCGGCGATGCGCTGGTGCTCGCCTTCCATCCTGCTGCCGACGGCCCCGCACAATGGCGCTGCGACGTGCTTGCGCCGGGCGCGACCCAGCCGCAATGGCTGGATGTGGCGGCGGACGTCGAGTGCGTAGTGCCGATCGCGCAGACCGGCGTGTACTCGATCGGCATCGGCCAGGCCGAACTGCAGGTACCCGGTACGGTGGCGCTGTGGCGACGCGTGCCGGAACCGGAACGGCTGGCGTGGCCGGTGCAGCCGCTGCGCGGCGCCCCCTTGGTCTATGCGCAGCGCTCCGACGGAACCCTCGCCATCGATGACGCGCCGGCTCTGAATGCATGGCCGCTGGCGCAGTTGCCGCTCCGTTGCGTGGCACGCGCGCCGGCGGGAGCCGCGTTGCTCTTCGCCAGCGTCGATCGGAGCTGGGATGTGCCTGGAGCATCCGACGCCTCGGTGGCGGATCCAGCGGATGGCGCGATCGTGCATCGCCACTTCCTGCAGCTGACCCAGGGTGACGTCCTGGTGCTCGAGGCGGTGTGGACATCCGCCCTCTTCGGCCAGCCACTGCCGGTGTCTGGCGGCACCCGTCCGACCGACGGCGAACTGCGGCTGTTCGCGCTGTTGCACGGGCCGCAGCTGGCGGCCTTGCATTCGTCCGCGACTGCGCCGACATGCGTGGAGGTGGTCTGTCCGGTCGACGGGCTGTATTGCCTGGAGTTGTGGTTGTCCGGCCCGGCGTCGTGGCGCGATCGTGCTGTGGAGACGTTGGTCGATCTGCGGCTGTGGGGCGCCTTCGTGCAACGCCCGGCGTGGCTGCGCGCTTTTTCCCTGCAACAGGTGTGGGTCGGCGATCGGGGCCGGCAATGTCTGCCGGTGCCGCTGCCGTGAGCGTCGCCGCGTCGGTGGTACGGCGGCCCGGAGGCAGCGCGGCTAACATGGCGATTCCTGGAATCGCGGAGCACGCATGATGGAGCGCCTGGCGCGCGTGGAGGCCTTCCGGCAGCGCTTCGGCCTGCGCCTGCCGATCCTGCTCAGCCCGATGGCCGGCGCCTGCCCGGTGCCGCTGTCGGCCGCGGTCGCCGCGGCCGGCGGCATGGGCGCGATGGGCGCGGTGCTGTCCGCGCCGCAGGACATCGTGACGTGGATGGATGCGCTGCGCGCCGCTGGCGGCGGGCCGGCGCAGGTCAACCTGTGGGTGCCGGATCCGCCTCCCGTGCGCGATGCCGCCGCCGAGGCCGAGGTGCGTGCCTTTCTCGCTGCCTGGGGCCCGCCGGTCGAGGCCGCCGCCGGCGATGCGGCGCCGGCCGATTTCGATGCCCAGTTCGAGGCCTTGCTCGCGGCGCGGCCGGCGGTAGCCTCCACGATCATGGGCCTGTTCCGTCCGGACCAGGTGCAGCGCCTGCAGCAGGCCGGGATCGCCTGGTTCGCCTGCGTCACCACCCTGGACGAGGCGCTGGCCGCGCAGGCCGCCGGCGCCGATGCGGTGGTCGCGCAGGGGGCTGAGGCTGGTGGGCACCGCGGCGCCTTCGAGGCTGGCAGCGCCGAGCGGCAACTGACCGGGCTGTTCGCGCTGCTGCCGCGGTTGGCCGACCATCTGCAGATCCCGGTGGTCGCCGCCGGCGGCATCGGCGACGGCCGCGGCATCGCCGCCGCGCTGACCCTGGGCGCGAGCGCAGTGCAGATCGGCACCGCCCTGCTGCGCAGCCCGGAGGCGGCGCTGGCGCCGGCCTGGGCGGCCGCGTTGGCCCAGGCCGAACCCGAACAGACCACGCTGACCCGCGCCTTTTCCGGCCGCCTGGGCCGCGCGCTGGTCACCGACTACGTGCGTGCCGCCGCCGCGCCGGACGCGCCGCCGCCGCGGCCGTATCCGGTGCAGCGCGGGCTGACCGCACCGATGCGCCAGGCCGCGCAGCGAGCCGACCGCCTGGCGGCGATGCAGGCCTGGGCCGGGCAGTCGGCATGGATGGCCCAGGCCGAGCCGGCTGGCACATTGGTCGCGCGCTGGTGGGCGCAGGCGCAGGCACTGCTGTGACATCGCAAGTCTTCCACGACGGGCAGCCTGCCGGCGCCGAGCTGCTGGCCGCGGCCGCGCTGGTGAACTACGGGCATTTCAGCACCATGCAGGTGCGCAATGGTGCCGTGCGCGGGTTCGACCTGCATCTGCAGCGGTTGCAGCAGGCCAACGCGGCGCTGTTCGGGAGTGCGTTGCCGCATGAGCGCGTGCGCGCCGAGCTACATGTGGCGCTGGCCGCCTTCGGCATTGGCGACGCCTCGCTGCGCGTCACCGTGTTCTCGCCCGCATTCACGCTGCGCCGTGCCGGTGCCGACTGCGCCGTGGAACTGCTGGTGTCGCTGGCGCCACCGGCACAGGCCGAGGCGGCGCCGCTGCGGCTGCGCAGTGGCGTATTTGCCCGGGAGACGCCCCACATCAAGCACGTCGGCACCTTCAGTGCTTTTTACCAACGCCGCTTGGCGCAGCAGGCCGGCAGCGACGACGCGCTGTTCGTCGACGCGCAGGGGCAGGTGGCCGAAGGCCCGACCTGGAACCTGGGATTGTGGGACGGGGCCTGCCTGCATTGGCCACAGGCCCCGGCGCTGCATGGCACCCAGCAGCGGCTGCTGCAGGAGGGCCTGACCGCGCTGGGCGTGGCGCAGCAGGTGCGGTCGCTGTCGCTCCAGGAAATTGGGCCCGACGTGGCCGCCTTCACCTGCAACGCCCGCGGCCAGCAGGCGGTGGTGGCGGTGGACGGGCGCGCGCTGCGCCCGGCCGCAGATCTACTGGCACTGCTGGAGCAAGCACTGCGCACCCAGCCCTGGCAGGCGATCTAGGCGGCTCAAGAGGCATCTCGCCGCCATCGGCACCGCTTCTGGCGAATCCCCAATCCCGGATCCCCAATCCCTTGCCGCGGCAGCGGCACCCGACTTGGCAGAGCCGGGGCCGGCCGCTATAATCGCCGGCTCACCGCGCCATCCTGGCGACTGGGCAACACCGGAAACTCACCATGGTCAAGATCCGCCTCACCCGTGGCGGCGCCAAGAAGCGCCCCTTCTACCACATCATCGTCACCGACGTGCGCAGCGCGCGCGACGGCCGCAACATCGAACGCGTCGGTTACTACAACCCGGTCGCCCAGGGCGCCGAGCCGCGCGTGGTGCTGGACCTGGCCCGCGTCGACCATTGGGTGTCCAATGGCGCTCAGCTGACCGACAAGGTGCGCAACCTGTACAAGGAAGCCACCAAGAACCAGGCCGCCGCGGCCTGATTCCGCGGGCCGCGCCCAGCGCGCGGCCCTTGCGTTTGCGCCAATGAAAGACAGCCAGCGCCGCATCCTGCTCGGTCGGGTCCTCGGCGCGTTCGGCATCCGTGGCGAGGCCAAGCTCGAGTCCTGGACCGAGCCGCGCCTCGCCATGTTTCGTTATCAGCCCTGGATCGCGCGCAAGCCCGACGGCAGCGAGAGCAGCCTCACCGGCGTGCGCGGCCGCGAGTCCGGCAAGTACCTGATCGCCACGCTGCCCGAGGTCACCGACCGCGACGCCGTGGAAGCCCTGCGCGGCACCGAGATCTACGTGGCGCGCAGCAGCCTGCCGCCGCCGCGCCCGGACGAATACTACTGGGTGGACCTGGAAGGCCTGGACGTGCGCACCGTCGACGGCGTGGCGCTGGGGCAGGTATCGCACCTGTTCTCCACCGGCGCCAACGACGTGCTGGTGGTGCGCGGCGACCGCGAGCGGCTGGTGCCGTTCGTGCAGCCGGACTACATCAAGTCGGTGGATTTCGAGGCCAACCTGGTCGTGGTCGACTGGGACCCCGAGTTCTGAGCGAAGCGGCCATGCGGCCGCTTTGGCTTTTGCCTTTCCCATTCCCCATTCCCGGCTCCCCATTCCCAGCTTCATGCGCATCGACGTCATCAGCCTGTTCCCCGAGTTCGTCGCCCAGTGCGCCGGGTTCGGCGTGGTCGGGCGTGCGCAGGAGCGGGCGCTGCTGGACCTGCACGGCTGGAACCCGCGCGACTACGCCGCCGGCGGCTACCGCAAGGTCGACGACCGCCCGTTCGGCGGCGGCCCGGGCATGGTGATGATGATCGAGCCGCTGCAGGCCTGCCTGCAGGCGGTGCGCGACGCCGATCCGCAGCCGGCGCCGCTGATCTACCTGAGTCCGCAGGGGCGGCCGCTGACCCAGGCCAAGGCCCGCGAACTGGCTGCGTTGCCGCGGCTGCTGCTGCTGTGCGGGCGCTACGAGGGCGTGGACGAGCGCTTCGTCGCCGCCGCGGTGGACGAGGAGATCTCGATCGGCGACTACGTGCTGTCCGGCGGCGAACTGGCCGCGGCGGTGCTGGTGGATGCGGTGACCCGGCTGCAGGAGGGCGCGCTGAACGACGCCGAATCCGCCGCCCAGGACAGTTTCGAAGGCCCGGACGGCCTGCTCGACTGCCCGCACTACACCCACCCGCGCGAACACGCGCTGGGCGAGGTGCCGGCGGTGCTGCGTTCCGGCAACCACGCCGCGATCGCCCGCTGGCGGCGCATGCAGGCGCTGGGGCGGACCTGGCTGCGGCGCCCGGAGCTGCTGGACGAGGCCGCGCTGAGCGCGGCCGACCGGCGCTTGCTGCAGGAATTCCGCCAGGAGCGGGAGGCGGCGCAGGCCGCCGAACAGGAAAATCCATCCAGGCCCTAGCCATTGCCGCCGGGCTGGGTTAAAATGCCCGGCTTTCCGGCCAGTGCGTTCCGTGCTTGGCCCATCCGATATCGCGCAATCGCCGTGCGGCGACTGCCGGACCACCTCACCAGACACAAGCGGTGCCCACCATGAGCAAGCTCAACAAGACCATCCTGGCCGACTTCGAAGCCGCCCAGATCCAGCGCAAGCTGCCGGAGTTCAACCAGGGCGACACCGTCGTCGTCAACGTCAAGGTGAAGGAAGGCAACCGCGAGCGCGTGCAGGCCTACGAAGGCGTGGTGATCGGCACCAAGAACGCCGGCCTGAACTCCTCGTTCACCGTGCGCAAGATCTCGCACGGCTACGGCGTCGAGCGCGTGTTCCAGACCCACAGCGCCACCATCGACTCGGTCGAAGTGAAGCGCCGCGGCAAGGTCCGCGCCGGCAAGCTGTACTACCTGCGTGGCCTGGAAGGCAAGGCCGCCCGCATCAAGGAAGATCTGGCCGCCGCTGCGCAGGCCAAGGTCGCGCGTCAGGCCGCCGCCGCCGCCGCCAAGGCCGAGTAATCCCCGGCGACCAATCGGTCGCTGCCGCAACGGCCGCCTTCGGGCGGCCGTTTGCGTTTGTGGCGTCGGCCATGGTGCCGGCCCGGTGTGTCAGCCAAGGCCGCGCGCGGAGTGTTCTGTAGGAGCGGCTTCAGCCGCGACAAGCTCGACCGGATCAAGGCCGATCCAGGCGCGTAGCGGCCATGGCTTTGCGGGGGGATGCCGTCGCGGCTGAAGCCGCTTGTGTCAAAAGAGGGTCTATCGTTGCAGGTGAGAGCGGAGTGCGGCAGGCCGTGTAGCCCGCAGTGCCAGCAAGCACGAGTAGGAGTCAGCGCCGCCGCACTCCGTGTCTCCTGCCTCACAAGCCCGAACAGTTGCTCGAGTCGCGAGCTCGAACTCCACAAGCATGGGCATCGGCAGGAGTGCTCTCACCCCTGAGTCTACTGCGGAGAACGTCTATGCGTCGCTTTGTCGGGATCGATGTTGCCAAGGCCGAACTGGTCATTCATGTCTTGCCGGACGAGCAGACCTGGACCCAACCCAATACGCCACAGGGGCAGCGTGCGCTGGCCCAACGCCTGGCCGAGCTGGGCTGCGAGCGGATCGTGCTGGAAGCCAGTGGCGGCTACGAACATGCCGTGCTGCAGGTGCTCCGAGAGGCGGACCTGCCGGCAGTGCGGATGGCCGCCGATCGTCCGCGCAAGCTAGCACAGGCCTTGGGCCTGCATGCCAAGACCGATGCCCTGGACGCGCGCCTGCTGGCCATCGCCGCCCAGCACATCCCGACCATGCCCACGCCCGTGGTACCTGAGCACCAGCAGTCTCTTCGCGAACTGCTGGACCTGCGTGCCACCCTGGTGAGCCAGCGTGATACCCATCGGCGGCGCCTGGAGCACATCACCAGCGCCAAGGTGCAACACCGTTGCCGAGAGGTGATCGCCCTGCTGAACCAGCAGATCCAGACGTTGACGCAGGAGATCGAGCAGCAGGGCAAGACCTGCTCGAGCCTCCCCCCGGTGCCTGGGCTCGGCACGATCCTGCGCGCGGTTCTGGCCGCGCGGTTGCCAGAGCTGGGTACGCTGCCGCCACGCAAGCTCGCTGCCCTGGTCGGGCTGGCCCCGTTCAATCACGACAGCGGCTGCTGGAAAGGCCAACGCCGCATCAAAGGCGGACGTGCCGACGTGCGGCGCGTGCTGTACATGGCCACCTGGGCCAGCATCCGCGCCAAATCCCCCTTGGCCAACACTTACGCGCGCCTGCGCGCAGGCGGCAAACCGGCCAAGGTCGCCATCGTCGCCTGCATGCACAAGTTCCTGCGCTGGCTCAATGCCATCGCGCGCGATCAGGCCCCGTACGCTCCTCCTGCCATCGCGGCTGCATGACAGTTGACTCCTACGCGAGGATGGTGCGATACGCGGACGGGCGCTCAGCGCGCCGGATCCTGCGCCACCGCCACGTCGGCAACCGGCGCCGGCGGTTGCACCGGCACTTCCGCCGGATGCGCCACCGTCTCCGGTGGCGCGGGTGCCAGCATCCGCGCGGTGCGCCAGTTGCCCCAGCGGTAGTACGCCAGCGACACCAGCATCGCGCAGGTGGCGCTGGTCGGGAAGCTCCACCAGACCGCATCGGCGCCCAGCTGCGGCTGCAGCAACTGCGCGAACGGCACGCGGATGCCCCACAGCGACAGCGCCAGGATCAGTAGCGGCGGGATCACCGCGCCGGTCGCGCGGACCACGCCGGAGATCACGAAGGTGACCCCGAAGAACAGGAACGACCACACCGCGATGTGGTTGAGATGGCGCGCGATCTCCAGCGCAGCGCTGTGCGCTGGCAGGAACAGCGCCAGGGTCCAGCGGTCGAACAGGATCAGCGGCGCGATCAGTGCACCGGTCAACAGGAAGTTGAACAGCACGCCCTTGCGCGCAGTCGCCGCGACCCGGTCCCAGCGCTGCGCGCCGACGTTCTGCGCGGCCATCGACGAGCAGGCAGCACCGATCGCCATCGCCGGCATCTGCAGATAGGCCCACAGTTGCAGCGCCGCGCCGTAGGCCGCGGACGTGTCGGTGCCGTAGCCGTTGACCAGGGCGATCATCACGATCATCGCCAGCGAGATCAGCACCATCTGCAGGCCCATCGGCACGCCCTTGACGATCAGCGCGCGCAGGATCGGCAGGTCGAGCCGGAACAGCCGCGCATCGCGGCGGCCCAGCCACAGCACGTGGCGCTTGTGGCGCAGGTACAGCAGCAACCCGGTCAGCGACACCGCCTGCGCGATCAGCGTGGCCCAGGCCGCACCGGCGATGCCCAGCTTGGGGAACGGTCCCAGCCCGAACAGCAGCAGCGGATTGAAGCCGATGTCCAACGCCACCGACAGCAGCAGGAAGCGGAACGGCGTGCGCGAATCGCCGGTGCCGCGCAGCGCCGCCGACAGGAACGCGAAGGTGTACAGCAACGGCATCGCCAGGAAGATCACCCGCAGGTAGGCCTCGGCCAGCGGCAGCGACGCCGCTGGCGTGCCCATCGCCGCCAGCAGGTGCCGCGCCAGCCACCAGCCGCCGGCGGCGATCAGTACCGAGATGCCGATGAAGAAGGTGGCGCTGGTGCCCATCACCCGTCGCGCCTGGGCCACGTCGCCGCGGCCCATCGCCTGGCCGATCAGGATGGTGGCGGCCATGCCGATGCCGAACACCGAACCGATCAGGAAGAACATGATGCTGTTGGCATTGGCCGCGGCGGTGAGCGCCGCTTCACCGAGATAGCGGCCGATCCACACGGCATTGACCGAGCCGTTGAGCGACTGCGCGATGTTGCCGGCCAGGATCGGCAGGGAGAACAGCAGCAACTGGCGGCCGATCGGGCCTTCGGTGAGCGCGGCAGGCTTGGTCATCGCGGGTCGGGATCGAGCGTGAGCCGGCCACACTAGCACCGACGGATGTCGGCAGGGCGATGGCGTACCGGGATCTGCAGCGTTCGTGCAGCAGACGGGCTGTGGGGCGAGCCTGCGCCGCCCCCACGGCGGGTGGCGTGGGCCGTCACGCGTGGCGGCCGGCCCAGCCCGAGTCGCGGTAGTGCGCTTGCGCCGAGGATGGGCGCGCGTTCGGCATGGGTCGCGTCATTCGCTTGGTGTGGAGGTGGATCAAAGCCAGCGCCAGCCTGGGACCGTAAACCTTGGTGAGCCACACCCACGGTGCGCCTGCCTCGAGTTCGCTCGCTACCTGCCAACGCGTTCATCCTGAAGGGGCGTGTCCTTGCGGGCGCGGTGCTTGTATTGGCGCGATCGCATCGCCATCTGTGCGGAAAGACGTGCGCGCCGCCCATGCACTCTGCCTGTCCGATCCGGCGTCGTCCTTTGGCTGCCTGCAACCCCTAACGTGAGTGGATGTCGAGCAACGTAATGAACGAACCTGTCGTGCAAGCCCCCTCGGTGCGCCTGGATGTCTGGCTATGGGCCGCGCGCTTCTTCAAGACCCGCAGCCTGGCCAAGCAGGCCGTGGAAACCGGCAAGGTGGACGTGGCCGGGCAGCGGCCCAAGTCCTCGCGCGCGGTGCGCGTGGGCGAGCAGGTGCGGGTGCAGCGTGGCGATGAGGTGTTCGAGATCCAGGTGCTGGGGCTGAGCGATACGCGCGGTCCTGCCAGCGTGGCGCAGGCGCTGTACCAGGAAAGCGAGGCGTCGCGCGAGCGCCGCGCGCAGTTGCGCGCGCAGCGCAGCGCCGAGCGCAACGGCTACCAGGCGCCGGAGGGCAAGCCGGACAAGCGCGCGCGGCGGTTGATCCGCGCGCTCGGCGATCTGGACGCGTTGTAGCCGAGCGTGATGCGTCGCCGCGCGGCTGGCCTGGCCGGCAGCGCACATCGGTGACGTGGGGAGGCTGGCATGCATGCCGCTTGTAGTGTTGGTGCGGCGACGCTTCCTGAGCGCTGCCGTCGCGGCTGAAGTCGCTCCTACGGGACGCGTTGCGTCCTTGTGGAAGCGTCGTCGATCACCGACGATCGGCGTCTGCCCGGGCTGCCCAGCAGTCGGGACTGAAGTCCCTCCCGCACGTGCGATCGTGTTTGCAATCGGCCAGACCGCGTAGGAGCGGCTTCAGCCGCGACGCCGTCAGCCCGCGAAAGATCCGCTGCAGTCTCTGCCTCACGTCGATGCGCCGCGGCCGCCACCGCCACCGACGACATCACACAGACGACAACGCCCCGGCGAGCGGGGCGTTGTCGGGACGCGCGCTGCGGCCGTCAGGCGGCCAGGTCGAAGCGATCCAGCTGCATCACCTTGGTCCAGGCGGCGACGAAGTCGCGCACGAACTTCGCCTGCGCGTCGGCGCTGGCGTAGACCTCGGCCACCGCGCGCAGCACCGAATTGGAGCCGAACACCAGATCGGCGCGGGTGCCGGTCCACTTCAACGCGCCGCTCTTGCGGTCGCGGCCTTCGTAGACGTCCTTCATTTCCGAGGTCGCCTTCCACTCGGTGCCCATGTCCAGCAGGTTGGCGAAGAAGTCATTGCTGAGCACGCCCGGGCGATCGGTGAACACGCCATGCGCGGACTGGCCGCTGTTGGCGCCGAGCACGCGCAGGCCGCCGACCAGCACGGTCATCTCGGGCGCGGTCAGGGTCAGCAGCTGCGCCTTGTCGATCAGCAGCGCTTCGGCCGACAGCGCGTAGCGGCGCTTGGCGTAGTTGCGGAAGCCGTCGGCGATGGGTTCCAGCACCGCGAACGATTCCACGTCGGTCTGTTCCTGCGAGGCGTCCATGCGGCCGGGCACGAACGGCACCTGCACGGTCTGCCCGGCCAGCTTGGCCGCCTGTTCCACCGCGGCGACGCCGCCGAGCACGATCAGGTCGGCCAGCGAGATCCGCTTGCCGCCGCTCTGGGCGCCGTTGAACTGCGTCTGGATGCGCTCCAGCGTGGCCAGCACCTGTGCCAGTTGCGCCGGCTGGTTGACCTCCCAATCCTTCTGCGGGGCCAGGCGGATACGCGCACCGTTGGCGCCGCCGCGCATGTCCGACCCGCGGAAGGTGGACGCCGCGGCCCAGGCGGTGGACACCAGTTGCGCCACGCTCAGCCCGGAATCGAGCAGGGTCTTCTTCAGTGCGGCGATATCCTGCGCGTCGACCAGCGGGTGGTCCACGGCGGGGATCGGGTCCTGCCACAGCAGTTCTTCGGCCGGCACGTCGGGGCCGAGGTAGCGCGCACGCGGGCCCATGTCGCGGTGGGTCAGCTTGAACCAGGCGCGGGCGAAGGCATCGGCGAACTGCTCCGGGTTCTCCAGGAAGCGGCGCGAGATCTTCTCGTAGGCCGGGTCGAAGCGCAGCGCCAGGTCGGTGGTGAGCATGGTCGGCAGGCGCTTCTTCGACGGATCGTGCGCGTCCGGGATCACCGCCTCGGCGTTCTTGGCCACCCACTGGTGCGCGCCGGCCGGGCTCTTGCTCAGCTCCCACTCGAACTTGAACAGGTGCTCGAAGAAGTCGTTGCTCCAGCGCGCCGGGGTCTTGGTCCAGGTGACTTCCAGGCCGCTGGTGATGGTGTCGCCGCCCTTGCCGCTGCCGAAGCTGTTGGACCAGCCCAGGCCCTGGCTCTCCAGGTCGGACGCTTCCGGCTCGGCGCCGACGTGGTCGGCCGGGCCGGCGCCGTGGGTCTTGCCGAAGGTGTGGCCGCCGGCGATCAGCGCCACGGTCTCTTCGTCGTTCATCGCCATGCGGCCGAAGGTGTCGCGGATGTCCTTGGCCGCCAGCAGCGGGTCGGGGTTGCCGTCCGGGCCTTCGGGATTGACGTAGATCAGGCCCATCTGCACCGCGGCCAGCGGGTTCTCGAGGTCGCGGGTATGGCGCACTTCGCTGTCGTCGTCCTTCACCAGCACGCCGTGCGCCTCGTCCACGCCCGGCGAGCCGTGCGCGTAGCGCTCGTCGCCGCCCAGCCACTTGGTCTCGCGGCCCCAGTACACGTCCTGGTCCGGCTCCCAGGTGTCGGCGCGGCCGCCGGCGAAGCCGAAGGTCTTGAAGCCCATCGATTCCAGCGCGACGTTGCCGGTGAGGATCATCAGGTCGGCCCAGGAGATGGCCTGGCCGTACTTCTGCTTGATCGGCCACAGCAGGCGCCGCGCCTTGTCCAGGCTGACGTTGTCCGGCCAGCTGTTGAGCGGGGCGAAGCGCTGCTGGCCGCGGCCGCCGCCGCCGCGGCCGTCGCCGGTGCGGTAGGTGCCGGCGCTATGCCAGGCCATGCGCACGAACAGCGGACCGTAGTGGCCGAAGTCGGCCGGCCACCAGTCCTGCGAATCGGTCATCAGCGCATGCAGGTCGCGCTTGAGCGCTTCGAGATCGAGCTGCTTGAACGCCTTGGCGTAATCGAACTGCGGGTCCAGCGGGTTGGAGCGGGTGGAGTGCTGGTTGAGCAGATCCACGCGCAACTGCTTGGGCCACCAGTCGCGATTGCTGGTGCCGCTGCCGCTGGCAGCCTGATGGAACGGGCATTTCGATTCGCTGGTCATGGGAGGCTGCCTCTGTCTCGATGGACGATGGGGTGGCGTGGCGCCGCGATCATACGGCGGCGCTGCGGTGAAACTGGAGACACGATAGGCGCAAGCGGTCATCTATAGAATTCGAATTCTTCTAATCAATCGATAGCGATTGACTATCGCTGTATTCGACGGAACGGGTGGCCGCTTGAACGTCGGGGCACGTGTCGCGGTATCCGGCCCGTGTGCGCTGGGCCGATTGCGCTCGCTATCCTGTCGCGATGACCCAACGCGCCACCCGCCTGCTGCGCCTGCTCGATGCCCTGCGCGGTCGCCGCCGGCCCGTGGCCGGGGCGCAGCTCGCTGCCGACCTGGGGGTGAGCCTGCGCACGCTGTACCGCGACATCGCCAGCCTGCGCGGGCAGGGCGCCGACATCCTCGGCGATCCCGGCGTGGGCTACGTGCTGCGCCCCGGCTTCCTGCTGCCGGAACTGAACTTCAGCGAAGACGAACTGGAAGCGCTGACCCTGGGCGCGCGCTGGGTGGCGAGCCAGGCCGACCCGGAACTGGCGCAGGCCGCGCAGCGCGCCATCGCCCGGATCGGGGCGACGCTGCCGGCGCCGTTGCGGCTGGCGCTGGAGACCAGCGGGCTGCTGGTGCCGGCGGCCACGCCCGCGCAGCCGGCGGCGCCATGGCTGCCGGTCCTGCGCCGCGGCATCCGCCTGGAGCACGTGCTGCACATGGACTATGCCGATGCCGGCGGCAGTGCCTCGCAACGGCGCATCTGGCCGTTCGCGATGGCCTTCCTGGGCGGCTACGGCATGATCGCGGCGTGGTGCGAACTGCGCGGGGATTTCCGCCATTTCCGCGCCGACCGCGTGCTGGCGCTGCGCGACGACGGCGAGCGCTACCCGACGCGGCGGCATCAGCTGATCCGACGCTGGCGCGCCGCCACCGGGTACGGCGTCGGCTCCTGACAGCAGGTGTCAGCAGGGGCCGCGCAGACTGCGCGGCGTCCACCACGGAGTCCGACCATGTCCCACGATCTTGTGCTCTACACCCACCCCATGTCGCGCGGCCGCATCGCGCGCTGGATGCTCGAAGAAACCGGCCTGGCGTACCGCGCGCAGATCCTCGACTACGGCACCGGCATGAAGGCGCCGGCGTATCTGGCGATCAACCCGATGGGCAAGGTGCCGGCGCTGGTCCACGGCACCACCACCGTCACCGAGAACGCAGCGATCTGCGCCTACCTGGCCGACCTGGTGCCGGAACGGCAACTGGCGCCGCCGCCGGGATCGCCGGCGCGCGGCGATTACTATCGCTGGCTGTTCCTGCTGGCCGGACCGGCCGAGGCCTTCCTCACCGCCAAGCAGCACGGCACGCTGGCACCGGCGCACAGTGCCGGCTACGGCCACGGCGAGGATCTGCTGGACATGCTGGAGCAGGGTGTGGCCGGTCGGGAGTACTTGGCCGGCGACCGCTTAAGCGCGGCCGACCTGTATGCCGCCGCGTTCCTCGGCTTCTACACGCGCATCGGCGTGCTGCAGGCGCGGCCGGCGTTCGTCGCGTTCGCGCAGCGGCACATGGCGCGGCCGGCGGCGCAGCGGGCGGCGGCCATCGACGATGCGCTGCTGGCGGCGCATCCGAATCCGTTCATGCCGCGTCCTAGCGCCGTGCCGGCGAGCGCCTAGCGGAATGTGGAGGGCTGGCGGTTGGGTCATGCCGTATGGCCGGCCGGACCCTCACCCCAACCCCTCTCCCGGTGGGAGAGGGGCTCTAGCGCTTCCCTTCTCCCATTGGGAGAAGGTGCCCCGAAGGGGCGGATGAGGGTGCGGGCGCAGCCTCGTGCGTCCTGGCGCGACGAGACGCTTCGCGCCGGACCCTCACCCCAACCCCTCTCCCGGGGGGAGAGGGGCTTGCAGCCTTTCCTTCTCCCATTGGGAGAAGGTGCCCCGAAGGGGCGGATGAGGGTGCGGGCGCAGCCTCGTGCGTCCTGGCGCTGCGAGATGCTTCGCGCCGGACCCTCACCCCAACCCCTCTCCCGGGGGGAGAGGGGCTAAAGCCGTAGGCCGCCTACAGCAGCGACTTGAGCCGGTACAGCGCTTCCAGCGCCTGCTTGGGCGTGAGTTCGTCCGGATCCAGTGCGGCCAGCGCCTCCTGTGCGGCGGACGGCGTGGCCGCGAACAGGCCGAATTGCTGCGGGGCGTCCAAGGCCTGCGGTGCCATCTGCGAGGCGTGGCTCTCGCCGCCGCGTTGTTCCAGTTCCGCCAGGCGGCGCCGCGCCTGCGCCACGGTGGTCCTGGGCAGGCCGGCCAGCGCCGCCACCTGCAGGCCGAAGCTGCGGTTGGCCGGGCCGTCCTTGACCGCATGCATGAACACCAGGCGGTCGCCGTGCTCGACCGCGTCCAGGTGCACGTTGGCGATGCCGCTGGGGCCGCCTTCGACCGATTCGTCGGCCAGCGCGGTCAGTTCGAAATAGTGCGTGGCGAACAGCGTGTAGCAGCGGTTGTGGTGGGCGAGGTGACGCGCCACCGCGTCGGCCAGGGCCAGGCCGTCGTAGGTGGAGGTGCCGCGGCCGATCTCGTCCATCAGCACCAGCGACTGCGCGGTGGCGTGGTGCAGGATGTAGCTGGTCTCGGCCATTTCGACCATGAAGGTGGACTGGCCGCGCGCCAGGTCGTCGCCGGCGCCGATGCGGGTGAGGATGCGGTCGATCGGGCCGATCACCGCGCGCCGCGCCGGCACGTAGCTGCCGATGTGCGCGAGCAGCACGATCAGCGCGTTCTGGCGCATGTAGGTCGACTTACCGCCCATGTTCGGGCCGGTGATCACCAGCATGCGTCGATCCGGGTGCAGGTCCAGGTCGTTGGGTTCGAACGGCTGCTCGCGCACTGCTTCCACCACCGGGTGGCGGCCGCGTTCGATGCGCAGGCAGGCGCCGGTCTCGAGTTCCGGCTGGGTCCAGTCCAGCGCCTGTGCGCGTTCGGCGAAGCCGGCCAGCACGTCCAACTCGCTGAGCGCGGCGGCGGCGCGCTTGAGCGGCTCCAGGCGCTCGCCCAACGTGTCCAGCAGGCCTTCGTAGAGCAGCTTCTCGCGCGACAGCGCACGCTCGCGCGCCGACAGCACCTTGTCCTCGAAGTTCTTCAGTTCCTCGGTGATGTAGCGTTCGGCGTTGGTCAGGGTCTGGCGCCGGCTGTAGTGCACCGGCGCCTTGTCGGCCTGGCCCTTGCTGATCTCGATGTAGTAACCATGCACGCGGTTGTAGCCGACCTTCAGCGTGGCGATGCCGCTGTTGGCGCGTTCGCGCGCTTCCAGGTCGATCAGGAACTGGTCGGCGTTGGTGCTGAGCCGGCGCAGTTCGTCCAGTTCGGCGTCGTAGTCGGCGGCGATGACGCCGCCGTCGCTCAGCTTGAGCGGCGGCTGCTCGGCGATCGCCGAGGCGAGCAGGTGCGCGATCTCGTCGTGCTGGCCCAGTTCCGCGGCCAACGCCGCCAGCCGCGGCGAATCCAGCGGGGCGAGGATCGCGCGCACCTTCGGCAGCAGGCCCAGGCCGTCGCGCAGGGTGGAGAAGTCGCGCGGGCGCGCCGAGCGCAGGGCGACGCGGGTGAGGATGCGCTCGACGTCGCCAAGCGCGCGGAATGCCTCGCGCAGGTCGGCGTCGGCGCCGCGGTCGATCAGCGTGCCGACCGCGTGGTGGCGCTGCACCAGCACCTCGCGCAGACGCAGCGGACGGTGCAGCCAGCGCCGCAACAGGCGCCCGCCCATCGGCGTGACCGTGCTGTCGAGCACGCCGAGCAGGGTGTTGCGAGTGTCGCCGTCCACGCGCGTGTCCAGTTCCAGGTGGCGGCGGGTGGCCGCGTTCATCGCGATCGCCTCGCCGGCGGTCTCCATCGCGATCGCGGTCAGGTGCGGCAGGCGCTGTTTCTGGGTTTCCTCCACGTAGCCGAGCAGGGCGCCGGCGGCAGCGGTGGCGCGTGGCTTGTCGTCGATGCCGAAGCCGCTCAGATCGTGCAACTGGAAGAACGCCAGCAACTGGCGACGGCCGCTGTCGGCGTCGAACAGCCACGGCGGCCGGCGGCGCACGCCGCGGCGCTCGCGCAGGAATTCCGGCCACTGGTCCTCGTCGGGCACCAGCAGTTCGGCCGGCTCCAGCCGCGCCAGTTCCGCTTCCAGCGCGTCCTCGCTGTCGACCTCGTTGACCAGGAAACGGCCGCCGGCCAGGTCGGCCCAGGCCAGGCCGTAGCCGTGCTTGTTGCGTGCGATGGCCATCAGCAAGGTGTCGCGGCGCTCGTCCAGCAGCGCCTCGTCGGTCACCGTGCCGGGGGTGACGATGCGCACCACCTTGCGCTCGACCAGGCCCTTGGCCAGCGCCGGATCGCCGATCTGCTCGCAGATCGCCACCGACTCGCCCAGCGCCACCAGCCGCGCCAGATAGCCCTCGTAGGCATGCACCGGCACCCCGGCCATCGGGATCGGCGCACCGCCGGAACTGCCGCGCTGGGTCAGGGTGATGTCCAGCAGCCGCGCGGCCTTGCGCGCGTCGTCGTAGAACAGTTCGTAGAAATCGCCCATGCGGAAGAACAGCAGCAGGTCCGGGTACTCGGACTTGGCGGCGAAGAACTGTTTCATCAGCGGGGTGTGCTCCGCTGCGCTTCCGGGAACTTGGGTCTTTTCTCGATTCTGCATCTGATTCAGTGACTTAATGAATTTCGGGGTGACTGTCCGTGGACAAGTATGGACGGGTGCCCGCAGCAAATGACAGCGTGGCGCGTCGCCAGCCCGGTGCATGGTTCGATGCGCCACCTGCCGATCCGCGGTGCAACGTCGGGGTCGCACCGTTGCCACCGGCGACGGCAGGAAGGTCAATCGCGAGACAGTGGATGTCCGGTGCGCACGCAGCACGTGCAGTGCCGAGTCCGCAGCAACCGCGTGCGAGTCGTCTCGGCGCCAGCTGCAATTGTCCGTAAAAAAGGGGATCGGCGACAGCACGCAGTGCAATTCCCGAGCACGCGGCGGAGGATCGGCCACACGGTGACGTTGTGTCCTTTGAATGCCTGTGTGTCGCTTCGGGCAGGACTGTTTCGCCGTTGGAAAAGCTAAGATCCGGGCTTGTGTAGAGCCGGAGGCGTCCATGATCGATCGTCGTACCTTTCTTGCCACGGGTGTCGTGGCCGTCGCCGCGGGCTTCAGCGCATCCGCCGCCCAGATCGTGGCCGCGCCGCGCCCGAAAGGGCCGGCACCGTGGGGCGCCGTGCCAAGCGCGCGGCAGTTGCGGTGGCACCGGTGGGAGCAATACGCCTTCGTGCATTTTGCGATGAACACCTTCACCGACAAGGAGTGGGGTTACGGCGACGAAGATCCGCGCAGATTCGATCCCAGCGATTTCTCCGCCGATCAGATCGTCGCTGCGGCCAAGGCCGGCAACCTCAAAGGGATCATCTTCACCGCCAAGCACCACGATGGCTTCTGCCTGTGGCCGACGCGCCTGACCGAGCATTGCATCCGCAATTCGCCCTACAAGAACGGCAAGGGCGACATCGTCGGCGAAATGGCCGCGGCGTGCCGGCGTGCCGGGCTGGCCTTCGGTATCTATCTCTCTCCCTGGGATCGCAACCACGCCGAGTATGGCCGTCCCGGCTATCTGGACTATTTCCGCAAGCAGATCGTCGAGCTGTGCACGGGGTATGGCGACCTGTTCGAGTTCTGGTTCGACGGCGCCAATGGTGGCGACGGTTACTACGGCGGAGCGCGCGAAACGCGCAAGATCGATGCCCCCGCGTACTACAACTGGCCGCGGATGATCGAGCTGGTGCACCAACACCAGCCGATGGCCTGCACCTTCGACCCGCTGGGCGCCGATATCCGTTGGGTCGGCAACGAGGAGGGCGTGGCCGGCGATCCGTGCTGGCCGACCATGCCCAATGCGCCTTACACGCAGGAAAACGGCAACGCCGGCGTGCGGGGCGGGGCCCTGTGGTGGCCTGCGGAAACCAACACCTCGATCCGCCCGGGCTGGTTCTACCATGCCGACGAAGACGGCAAGGTGCGCAGCCCGGAGAATCTGGTGCGCTACTTCGATACCTCGGTCGCGCGCGGCACCAACATGAACCTCAATCTTCCGCCGGACCGACGCGGCCGCATCGCCGACCATGACGTCGCGGTGTTGAAGAGCTTTGGCGACGCGATCCGCGCCAGCTTCGCCATCGATCTGGCCAAGGGCGCCAAGGCCAGCGCCAGCGCGTCGCGCGGTCCGGGGTTCGAGCCGGAGCGTGTGCTCGACCGCCAGCCGGACAGCTACTGGTCCACGCCGGACGACGTCACCACGCCGACGCTGACGCTGGAACTGTCGGCGGCGCATAGCTTCGACCTGATCCGGCTGCGCGAATACCTGCCGCTGGGCGTGCGTGTCACCCGCTTCGCGATCGAAGCCGAGGTGGATGGGCAATGGCAGCGCTTGGCCGAAGCGCAATGCATCGGCGCGCAGCGGATCCTGCGGCTCGATCGTCCGATCGCCGCGCGCCGTGTGCGCCTGCGTGTGCTCGAGGCACCGGTCTGTCCGGCGATCAGCGAATTCGCGCTGTTCCGCTCGGTGGCCCCCGTTGCGGTCGCGCGGCCCACGACGAACGCGCCGGACGTGCTGTCCACCGCGGGGTGGCGCATCGTCGCGGCCAGCGCGCCGGGAGCGGAGAAGTTGCTCGACGACGATGCCGGCACGATCTGGGTCGTGCCCGCTCCCACGCCGGGCCATCCCGCGCAGGTGACCATCGACCTCGGTGCGCTGCGCCAGGTCGCCGGCTTCAGCCTCACCCCCTCGCGCACGGTGATGAACGGTGCGGCGCCGCCGAAGGGCTATCGCGCCGAAAGCAGCGAGGATGGCCAGCATTGGCAGCCGGCCGGCGGCGGCGAGTTGTCCAATATCGCCTACGCGCTCTCGACCCAGCGGCTGAATTTCCCGGAGGTCCGGCAGATCCGTTACCTGCGGCTGTCGTTCGCCGAAACGGCGCTGCCCGCCGAGCGGCTGGCGATCGCCGGGATCGGTGCCTTCTCGCGGTTGCGGTGAGGGCTGGCGCTCCCTCGCCGCGATGCGCGGTGTGGGAGCGTGCATCGCCGGGGCGATGCAGCGTCGTGGGTGCGGCGATGCTGGCGAGGCGTCGTAGATCGGCTTCGGAATGAAGCGTCAGCGGCTTTGCTTCATTGTGCGTAGCGCGTGTGCCGACCACGGTTTGTGCGGGCGTAGCTGGCGCGCCAGCGCCGCATAGGAGCACCGAGTCGGGCGCGCATGACGATGGCGCCGCGCAGCTCCTCGAAAGCGCGCGCCCGCCTCAGGCGACGAACGGCCGCGGCCTGGTGCGCACACTCTTCAGCGCCAGCCGCGCAGGCACCAATCCGGGCGCGGTCGCTTCCAGTGTCAGCGTGCCGGCATCGCGCGTGGTCTGCAGCAAGGCCATGCACAGACCGTTGAAGGCGCGGCGTTGGTCGGCCTTGTCGGGTTCGTGGCTGGACGGGTCGCCGTTGCCCACGCCGATCAGACGGCCGGGGCCGCTGACGGCGAAGCGCACGGTGTCGCTGGCGGTCGGGACGACGCGGCCCTTGGCGTCGACGATCTCCACCGCGACCACGGCCACGTCCTCGGCGTCGGCCAGCAGATTCGCCCGTTCGCAGCGCAGGCGCACCGCGGCCGGGGCGCCGGCGGTCTCGCGGAGTTGCGTCAGCACCTGCCTGCCGCCGCGGTAGCCGCGCGCTTCGATGCGGCCCGGCGCGTAGCGCACGCGCCATTCGACGTGGCCGTAGGCCGGCACCTGCTGCAGGCCCTGGCTGACGCCATTGACCAGCAGTTCCACCGCGTCCAGGTTGCTGTGGCACCAGACGTCGACCATGCCGTTGTCGCGCTCGTCCAGCAGGCCGTCCCAGTTCCAGTGCGGGAACAGGTGTAGCACCGGCGCGGTGGTCCATTGCGCGCGGTAGTACCAGTAGTTGTCCTTGGGGAAGCCGCAACTGTCGAGGATGCCGAACTGCGAGGCCACGTTCGGCCAGCGGTTGTACGGGGTCGGCTCGCCGCGGTAGTCGAAGCCGGTCCAGACGAAGCCGCCGGCGATGTACGGGCGCTGCGCGACATAGCTCCACCAGGCTTCGGCGCTGCTGGCCCACCAGGGGTAGTCGAGGTCGTAGGCGCGGGCATAGCCGCGCACGTCGTCGGTGCGGTAGTTGCCGCGCACGCCGACGGTGCTGCCGGTTTCGCTGCCGTAGACCGGGATCTGCGGATGGCGCGCATGGAAGGCGTCCATCTGCGTGGTGCGGTAGTTGAAGCCGACCACGTCCACGACCTGGCCGACGCCGTCGTCGAAGCCCTTGTCCATGGCGAAGGTGGTGGGGCGGCTCGGATCCAGGCGCCGCACCAGGCGCTGCATGCGCGCGACGATGCGCGCGCCGCGCGCGGTGACCATCTGCGGCTCTTCGTTGCCCAGCGACCACAGCATCACGCAGGGATGGTTGCGGCCGCGCCGCACCATCGACGTGAGTTCGGCCATGGCCTCGTCGTCGGAGGACATGCGCCGGGTCTCGTCGATCAGCAGCAGGCCCAGCCGGTCGCACAACTCCAGTACCGCCGGCGAGGCCGGGTTGTGCGCGCTGCGGTAGGCGTTGCAGCCCATCGACTTGAGCTGGCGCAGGCGCCATTCGTGCAGGCGGTCGGGAATGGCGGTGCCGACGCCGGCATGGTCCTGGTGGTTGTTGGTGCCCTGCAGCTTGTAGGCCGCGCCATTGAGCAGCAGGCCGCGCTGCGGATCGAACTGCAGGCGGCGCACGCCGAAGTGGGTGGTGGTCGCGTCGCAGGGACGGCCGTCGCCGAGCAGGTGCGTGGACAGCGTGTAGCGTTGCGGGTTCTCCGGCGACCACGGCGCGGGCGTGCCCAGGTCCAGGGTCTGCTGCACGCGCTGCACCACGCCGGGCTCGACCGTGATCGGCGCGGAACTGGCCTGGGCGACGATGCGCCCGTCCGGCGCGCGAATCACCGAGATCACGCTGCACTGCCGCGGCGTCGCGCCGTGGTTGCCGAGTTCGGTCTCCACCAGCGCCTGCGCGTCGCCGCCGTCCCAGGCGCTGCGCACGTACACGCCGTCCATCGGCACGTGCAGCGCGTCGGTGGTGCGCAGCCAGACGTGGCGGTAGATGCCGGCGCCTTCGTAGAACCAGCCTTCGCCGAGCGTGGCGTCCACGCGCACGGCGATGATGTTCCTGGCGCCGTAGTCGAGCACGTCGCTGAGGTCGACTTCGAAGCCGCAGTAGCCGCTGCCGTTGCGGCCGACGATGTGGCCGTTGCAGAACACGATGCAGTCGCGGAACACGCCATCGAATTCCAGGCTGATCCGCTTGCCCAGGTCCTCCGCCGGAATCTCCAGCACGCGCCGGTACCAGCCGATGCTGGTCTGCGGATCGGTGCGGCCCAGCGGCTTGTAGCCGTGCGCGGCGGCCGGGTCTTCGCCGTTGACCAGGGTGGAGGTCGGATCCTGGCGCGGCGGCAGCGCCACCGCCCAGTCGTGCGGCAGGTCGATGCGCTCCCAAGCGCTGTCGTCGAAGCCGAGCAGGGCCGCATCGGCGGTGTCCTTGCCGGCCTTGGCGTAGGTGCGCTGGAAGGTACCGAAATTGAAGTCGCGCGCCGGGTCGTCGGCGTGGCCGAGATGGAAGCGCCAGCCGCCATCGCACAGCAGGCGCTGGCGCGGGGCATCGTCGTCCAGATCCAGCGAGAGCGGCGCAATGGCATCGCTGCCGGTGGGCGTGGCGGCAAGCGCGGCCGGCGCCAGCGCCGCGGCGGCACCGGGCACCGCCACCTGCACGCCGCCGGCGACCAGCGAGCGCAGCAGGTCGCGGCGGCTCAGTTCGATCACGGCTGCGCGTCCTGCGCCGGCGCGGCACTCTTGCCGGCCGTCGTGGCCGGCGCCGGTCGGTAGGCGTGCTGCATGAAGCCGATGCCGGGCAGCAGTTCGTTGCCGTGGCGGAAATCGAAGAAGCTGGCGTTCTCCCACGAGGAGCCGACGCCCCAGCGGGTCTTGCAGGTGTTGCTGGTCCAGGCCGGCTCCCAGTACACGACGCCGCTGCCGCCGTTGTCGACCACAAGTTGGGTGAGGTCGACCAGGTAGTTCAACTGGCCCTGCGGGGTGGCCGGGTAGCCCTTGATCAGCGAGTCGGCGCCGAGCAGGTTGGGCGAGGGGTCGCCGCTTTCCAGCGTCCACGGATAGGCGGTCTCCACCACCATCACTTCGGCCGGATAGCGCTGGCGCAGGCGCTTGATGGTGGCGCCGAGCTGGTCCATGGTCTCGCGCGACCACTTGCGGTAGTAGCTGATGCCGATGAAGTCGAAGTCGCGCACGCCGGCCTTGGCGGCATCGGCGAACCACGGCTCCACGTTCTCCGGCTGGGCGATGTGCAGCATCACCTTGGGCTTGATCGTCGAGCGCGCGCCGGCGTCGCGCACCGCCTTGATGCCGGCGTTGAACAGCTTGGCGTTGCGGGTCCAGTCGATCGGCCGGCGCTTGTCCCAGGGCTGGCTGTCCATCAGGTCGGAATTGCTCTCGTTGCCGACCTGCACCAGTTCCGGCATCAGCCCGGCGCGGTCCAGCGCGCTGAGCGTGTCGTAGGTGAAGCCGTACAGCGTGCGCGCCAGTTCGTCCTGGTCGGTGATGTTGGCCCAGGCCTTGGGGATCAGTTGCTTCTCGCCGTCGGCCCAATCGTCGGAGTAGTGGAAGTCCAGCAGCACCTGCATGCCCTGCGCGCGCGCCCGGCGGATGGTCTTCTTGACGTCGCTCAGGTCGCTGTAGCGGGTCCAGCGCGCATCGTTCCACAGGCGCACGCGCACCAGGTTGGCGCCGTGCGCATGGAACAGCTCGAACGGGTCGCGCACCGCGCCGTGGTCGCGGTACTGCACGCCGCAATCCTCCATCTCGTTGACGTAGGACAGGTCGGCGCCGAGGTATAGCGTGCCGGCGCCGGCCAGGGGCGCGGCGAGGGCGGTGGCGAGGGCCAGCGCGAGCGCCGGCAGCCAGGTGCGTCTGGATCGCATGCGGGTCTCCACCGGCTCAGAACGTGTAGGTCGCTTCCAGGGCGAAGCGGCGGCCGAACAGCTGGTAGCCGCCATCGTCCTGGTTGGCGAGCCGGTTGCGCTTGTTGTCGCTGTAGGCGCGCAACGGTTCGTTGGTCAGGTTGCCGACCTGGAACTTGAAGCCCAGGTGCTCGCTGTAGCGCCAGGCCAGGCTCAGGTCCACCGTGCCTTCGCTCTCCAGTCGCGCCAGCCGCGCCGCGTTCCAGCCGTACACCACGGTGTAGGGGCTGTGGTACTTGTAGCCGATCCGCGCTTCGAACTTGTTGTTGTTGTACCAGAGGTCCAGCGTGCCGGTGTTGCGCGCCAGGCCGCTGAGCGGCAGCGGATTGTCCGCCGGCGAGAACTCGTGCAGGTTGGATTCCACGTACGAGTAGTTCGAGTAGATGCCGAAGTTCTCCATGTGCGGGATGAAGAAGAACGGGGTCTGGAAGGTCAGTTCGGCACCGTTGATGTAGCCGCCGCCGCCGTTGAACGGGCCGCTGATCAGGTAGTCGCGGCCGTCGATGGTCTCGTGCTGGGTCTTGTAGCCGATGCTCGAATCCACCCACTTGCGGTACAGCGCCAGCGCCGCCAGCGCTTCCTTGTGGAAGTACCACTCGTAGGACAGGTCGAGCTGGGTGGCGCGGAACGGATTGAGCTGCGGGTTGCCGCCGCTGCCGGTGAGCTGGCCGACGGTGGTGTTGGGATCGTCGAGCGCGCGCCCGGTGCGCAGTTCGTCCAGCGGCGGCCGCGCCATCACCTTGGCCACCGACACGCGCAGGATGCGCTCGGGATCGATCAGGAAGTTGACCGTAGCGCTGGGCAGCACGTCGGTGTAGGTCTTGCCGGCGCTGCTCGGCTGCACCACGCCGCCGACGGTGTCGTAGCCATGGCTGTCGGTGTCGGTGTGGACCACGCGCACGCCGGCGTTGCCGGTGACGTCCACGCCGAACCATTGCGAACTGAACACCGCCTTGGCGAAGGCCTCGCGCACGTTCTCCTCGACGTTCCAGTGATCCAGGCGCTGCTCGACGGCCAGGCTGGGATCGAAACCGCCGAAGCCGAGCTTGGCGATCGCGTCCAGGTCGCCGCCGGTCAGGGTCGGCACGTTCAGGTCCGGCATCGTCACCGGGTAGATCAGGTCCTGGTAGGCCGAGATCGGCTGGCTGTAGCCGGACTGGAAGCTGGTGAAGTGGCGGTTCTGCTTCTCGCGGCGTGACGCGCGGGCGCCGAATTCCAGCGCGGTGACCGGCGAATCCTCGATCGCGCGACTCGCGCTCAGCGCCAGCGCGGCAATGCGGTCGCGCAGCGCCTGCGGCTCGGTCTGGCCGCTGATGCCCCATTCCGGCGCGTCGGAACTGGTGCTGATGGTGGGGGTGACGCCATGGCGGAAGTCGAACGACACCGTGTCCGGGTTGCTGCCGAAGCGCACCGCGCGCCAGTCGTTGTCGCGCTTGGCCTGCGAGAACGACAGGTCGCTGCCCAGCGTCCACACGTCGCCGCTCCACTTGGCGTTGAGGCCGCCGGCCGCCAGCGTCTTGACCTCGTTGTAGTTGGCGATGACGTGGTCCACCTGGAGGTTGGAATTGGCCAGGGTGCCGGCGACGACGTCGCCGTCGACGATGGTGTAGGACGAGCCGGGGGTGGTGTACGGATTGCTGGCCGAGTAGATGCTGTAGCCGAGGTTGTTGAACCAGTTCTGGCGCTGGTCCTCGTCGATGCGAATGCGCGAGTACAGACCGTCGAGCTTGAGTTCCAGGTTGCCCGAGCGCCACTGCACGGTGCCCATGGCGCCGGTGCGGGTCTGCTCGGTCAGCTTGAGCTGGTCGGCCGCGCCCCAGGGGGTGTAGTCCACCTTGCCGTCGCCATTCACATCGCGTGCGTTGCTGGCGTCGGTATAGCCCCAACTGCCGATCGAGACGCCGGCGTTCTTCTGCTTCTGGTAGGTGGCGCCGAGCGCGACCGCCAGGTTGTCGTTGAAGCGGTGGATCCAGCTCGCGCCCAGGCGCTGGCCCCACGGCGAGTAGTCGCGCGCGTCCTTGGCCTCGTCGTAGTAGACCGGGCCGGCGGTGGCGACGAAGGTCGGGCCGGTGTGATCGAGCGGGTTGATCGTGGAGATGTCCACGGTGGCGGCGATGCCGCCGGCGATCAGGTCCGCCGACGGGGTCTTGTAGACCTTGACGGTGGAGACGATCTCGGTGGGGAACACTTCCCAGCGCACCGCGCGGTTGGGTTCGGAGGAGGCAATCTCGCGGCCGTTGACGGTGCCCATGGTCATGCGCGGGCCCAGGCCGCGCACGGTGGCCAGGCTTTCGTTGCCGCGGTCGCGGGTGCCGTTGACGCCGGGCAGGCGCACCAGCGCCTCGGCCACGGTGACGTTGGGCATCTGCCCCATGTTGTCGGCGGAGATGACTTCCACCACGTGGTCGTCGAGCTGCTTGGCCTGCACGGCCTGTTCCAGGCTGGCGCGCTGGCCGACCACCATCACGTTGTCCAGGGTGACCGGCTGCTGGCCGGTCTTGGCGTCGGTCGTGGCATCGGGGTTGGCGGGTGGCGTGGCCGCGGGATCGGCGCTGGTGCTCTGCGCGTGCGCGGCAAAGCTGCCGGACAGGGCCAGGACGATGGCCGCGCCCAGCAGGGTGCGGGCGGCAGGGCGGTGCGCGCGCCGGCCGAGCGGGCGACGGGACTGTTCCAAAGGCATTTTTGTTCCCTCCCAGGACAAAAAGTGACCGAGCAAGTTGGCATGGGCCGGAGGCGTCCGGCCCGGAAGGCATCGGCAGGGCGCCGTGCATGTCTGCGGGCTGTCCCGATCGCTGTCCTCGATGGCGTATCCGTCGACACGGCAAGGCATGCGCGGCATGTCCGGCGGCGGCGCCGTGGACATCCCCTTTCCGCTGCCCTGGCGCGCGAGAGACCGGGAGCGAGGATAGAAGCGACAGGCATTCCATTCCAATGAAGCATTTGCCGAGGGCTATCTCATTTTGGAATGGATGTCGCGCGCCGCGTCTCACTCCTCGCCACCCCACGCTCAGGCCATGGTGGGCTGCGCCTGCAAGTCGAGCAGGGCGGCGGCGGCCGCGCCCAGGCCGCGTTCGCGGTGGCGCAGGACATGGAAGGTGCGTTCGGCCAGCGTCACCTCGATGCCCTGCAGGCGGCCGCTCTCCAGCCACGGCGCCGCGGCCAGTTGCGAGATCGCCGCCAGGCTGCGCCCGGCCTGGACCGCCGACAGCACCGCTTCATTGGAGGGCAGGGACAGGGCCACGCGCAGGCGTTCCGGGGCGATGCCGGCATCGCGCAGCGCCGCCTCGAACGCCGAGCGGGTGCCCGAGCCAGGCTCGCGCATGATCCAGGTGCTGTCCGCGACCAGCCGCGCCAGCCCGGGGCGGCGGCGCCCGGCCAGCGGGTGGCCCGGTGCGGCCACCACGCGCAGCCGGTCGTGGTCCAGCGCCGAACTCAACAGTTCGGGGGCCTGCACGCTGCCTTCGACGAAGCCCAGTTCGGCGCGTCCCTCGCGCACCGCGCGCGCCACGCTGTCGGTGTTGCCCACGCTCAGGCGGATCTCGATCTGCGGGTAGCGCGCATGGAACGCCATCAGCCGGGTCGGCAGCCAATAGCTGGCCACGGTCTGGCTGGCATGCAGGTCGAGGGTGCCGCGCAGCACGCCGCGCCACTCGCTCAGCGCCAGTTCGGCCGCACGGCTGCGCGCCAGGATCGCCTTGGCGTCCTCGCAGAACGCCGCACCGGCCGCGGTCAGCACCAGGCCGCGGCCGACCCGGTCGAACAGCGCGACCCCGTACTGCTGCTCCAGCGTCTTGATCGCGGCGCTGGCGGCCGACGGCGTGCGATGCACGGCCTGCGCACCCAGGGTCAGGTGCTGGCGCTCGGCCACCGCCACGAACAGGGTGAGTTGTTCCAGGGTCATGGGCGAATGTTCGGATGAGCAGAATGAACTGTGCGCAATTATGCGATGGATCGGAACGGTTTGCGGGCGCAGCCTGTCGCCACTTCGATCCGGATCGCTCCACATGCACGCGCCACTGCACCGACCTTCCGCCCTGCTGCCCGGGCTGGCCCTGGCCATCGGCGTGGCGGCCTTGGCCTGGCTGGCCGAGCGCGCGCAACTGCAGTGGCTGGGCCGGCGCTGGATCGATGCGCTGGTGTTCGCGATCGTGCTCGGCACCTTGCTGCGCACGGCGTGGCGCCTGCCGGCGTCCACGCACGCCGGCATCGCCTTCGCCGCCAAGCTGCCGCTGGAACTGGCCATCGTACTGCTCGGCGCTTCGGTCGGGATCGGCGCCATCGGGGCGGCCGGCGGCCTGTTGCTGGGCGCCATCGCCGCGGTGGTGCTGCTGGCGATCGCCCTCGGCTACGGCATCGGTCGCGCGCTGGGCCTGCCGTCGCGGCTGGCCACGCTGGTTGCCTGCGGCAATGCGATCTGCGGCAACTCGGCGATCGTGGCGGCCGCGCCGGTGATCGATGCCGACTCCGACGACGTCGCTGCGGCGATCGCCTTCACCGCGGCACTGGGCGTGCTGGTGGTGTTGCTGCTGCCGCTGGCGGTGCCCGTGCTGGGCCTGGACCAGCGCCACTACGGCATCCTCGCCGGCCTGACTGTGTACGCGGTGCCGCAGGTGCTGGCGGCGACCGTGCCGGTCGGCGCGCTGAGCGCGCAGGTCGGTGCGCTGGTCAAGCTGATGCGGGTGCTGATGCTCGGGCCGGTGATGCTGCTGCTGGGGCTGGTGCGTGGTGGATCATCAACACAGCGGCGCCCGGCGCACGCGCTGGTGCCGTGGTTCGTGTTCGGCTTCGTCGGCATGATGGGGCTGCGCGCGCTGGGCGTGCTGCCGGCGTTGCTCATCGAAGCGGCGCAGTCGCTGTCGCTGCTGTTCACCCTGGTGGCGATGGCCGCATTGGGACTGTCGGTGAATCTGCGCACGGTGCTTGCGTCCGGCGGCCGCGTCTTGGCGGCCGGCACGCTCTCGCTGCTGGCATTGGCCAGCCTCAGCGTGTTGCTGCTGCGCTGGTTGCCGTAGGCGTGGGCGCCGCAGTCCACGTGCATCTGCAGCATTTCGCATCGCCTGCACCCACGTTCAACCAGGTGCTCACGAAAGGCCGCGGAGCATGGCGATACCTGCCATGCAAAGGAGATTGTCATGCGTTATTCCCGTTCCGCTTTCTCTCTGGCGCTGATGTCGGTTCTCGGCGTCGGCCTTGCGCATGCGCAGACCGATACGTCCGGCCAGGCCGGCAGTACCGATCCTGGCGCGATGCAGCAGCAAACGCCGTCGACGTCTGCCGCGCAGACGTCGACCGGCATGCAGGGCGCGCAAGGCGCGCGCGCGTCCGCGCTCAACGAAAAGCAGGCGCTCGGCGTGCTGTCGGCGATCAACACCAGCGAGGTCAACGCCGGCAACCTGGCCTTGCAGAAGCAGGTCAAGGGCCCGGTGCGCGACTTCGCCATGCAGATGGTCAAGGAGCACTCGGACAACAACGCCAAGATCGCGCCGTGGGGTCCTGATGCGAAGGCCGCGCCGGCGCAGCAGCAGATGCAGAAGGCCAAGGCGGAGGCCGGCAAGCTGCAGGCCCTGGACGGCGATCGCTTCGAGCAGGCCTATGTCATGGCGATGGTCAAGGATCACCAGGCCGCCCTGCAGATGCTCGACAGCACCCTGATCCCCGCCGCGAAGACCCCGGACGTGGCCGCGCATCTGCGCACCACGCGCACCCACGTGGCCGAGCACCTGGCCAAGGCGCAGCAGTTGCAGAGCGCCGGCGCGTCGCCGGCCGGTTCCACCCGCTGAGCCGCGCTGCGGGTCGCGGCCGAGGCGCCGCGACCCGCTCCGCGAACGAACATTCCTGTCCTGTCAGGAGCTTCCCATGCGCGAATCTTCGGCGACCGACGCGCCCGTCACCCTGGACGGTACGCGCCTGGTGCGCACTCTCAGCATTCTCGGCGAACCCCACCAGATCCTCGATGCCTGGTGCGACATGGGCGTCCAGCAGCAGGTGCTGGCAGGCCTGGCAGACCTGCAATCCGGCGACGGCTACGCCTCGCAATGGCGCCTGCGCCTGCCGCTGGAGCGCCATCTCGACGTGGATTACCGGCGCGGCGAAGTCCACCTCGGCGAATCGGTCAGTTATGCCGGCAGCGGCGAGCATGGACTGCAGCTGCAGACCACGCTGAGCGTGCGTGCCGCGCCGGATGGCTTCGGCTGCGAAACCACCTTGGCGCTGGAGTATCGCGTCGAGGGCGATATCGTCGCGCAGGCCGTGGCGAAGCTTGTAGGTGCGGCCCCGGATGCGCTGATCGGTAAGGTGCTGCACCGCTTCAAGGCCTGGATCGAGTGCGGCGAAGTGCCGACGTTGCGCGACAACCCGTCCGCGCGCGGCCGCGATCACCACGAACACTAGGAGTCCGCCATGCGCGCACTGTGCTGGAACGGCGTCAACGATCTGCGGGTGGAAACGGTTCCCGATCCGCGTATCGTCAATCCACGCGATGTCATTCTCAAGGTGGGCCTCAGCACAACCTGCGGTTCGGACCTGCATTTCATCGACGGCTATCTGCCGACGATGCGCGAAGGCGACATCATCGGCCACGAATTCATGGGCGAAGTGGTCGAGATCGGACCGAACGTGCGTAACCTGCGCGTCGGCCAGCGCGTGGTCGTGCCCTCGTTCATTTCCTGCGGCGAATGTTGGCACTGCGGGCGCCAGGAATTCTCGCTGTGCGACAACACCAACCCCAACTGGGAGATGCAGGAGCCGCTGCTCGGCTATCCGACCGCCGGCATCTATGGCTACACCCACGCCTTCGGCGGTTACGCCGGCTCGCACGCGGACTTCATCCGCGTGCCGCATGCCGACGTCGGCTGCTTCGCCATCCCGGAGGAGGTGGACGACGAGGATGCATTGTTCCTGTCCGACGCCGGTCCCACCGGCTTCATGGGTGCCGACTTCTGCGACATCCAGCCCGGCGCCACCGTGGCGGTGTGGGGCTGCGGCGGCGTGGGACTGATGGCGCAGCAGAGCGCGCGGCTGCTGGGTGCCGAGCGGGTCATCGCCATCGACCGCCTGCCCGAGCGCCTGGCGCTGGCGCGCGACGTGTTGGGCAACGAAGTGATCGACTACAGCGCGGTCGACAGCGTGGTCGAGATGCTGCGCGAAATGACCGGTGGACGCGGCCCCGATGCCTGCATCGATGCGGTCGGCATGGAAGCGCACGGCACCGGCCTCGGTCATGCCTACGACCGGGTCAAGCAGGCGCTGCATCTGCACACCGATCGCGGCCAGGCGTTGCGCGAGGCGATCCTGGCCTGTCGCAAGGGCGGTACGTTGTCGATCCTCGGTGTCTACGGCCTGATGGATAAGTTCCCGGTGGGCGCGGTGATGAACAAGGGCCTGACCGTGCGCACCGCGCAGCAGCATGGCCAGCGCTACGTGCCGCGCCTGCTCGAACTGGCCCGCAGCGGTGCGTTCAAGACCCGCTTCCTGGCCACGCACCGCATGCCGCTGGACGACGCGGCGCGCGGCTACGAGATGTTCAAGCACAAGCAGGACGGCTGCGTGCGCGCGGTGTTCGTTCCGGGGCAGGCGGCCGTACCCGCGGTGTAATAGTCTCCGCGCAGGCGGCGGCCTAAGGTAGCGGCCATCTTCCTCCGCATCGCCGCCGGGTCGCCCCATGGGCCACGATCACAGCCACGCCCCTACCGAAATCCGCCACGAGCGCCCCCTGTGGTGGGCGCTCGGCCTCACCGCGCTATTCCTGGTGGTGGAGGTCGCCGGCGCCTTCCTCACCAACAGCCTGGCGCTGCTGTCCGACGCCGCGCACATGGCGACCGATACGCTGGCGCTGATGATCGCGCTGATCGCGGTGCGGCTGAGCCGGCGCCCGCCCGATGCCAAGCGCAGCTACGGTTACGCGCGGCTGGAGGCGCTGGGCGCGCTGGTCAACGGCGCGCTGCTGTTCGTGGTCGCCGGCTACATCCTGTGGGAAGCGGTGCAACGCTTTCGCCAGCCGCAGGAGATCGCCACCGTCGGCATGCTCGGCATCGCCGCGTTCGGCCTGCTGATCAACCTGATCTCAATGCGCCTGCTCAAGGCCGGCAGCGGCGAGAGCCTCAACATGAAAGGTGCCTACCTGGAAGTGTGGAGCGACATGCTCGGCTCGGTGGCGGTGATCGTCGGCGCGCTGGCGATCCGCGTCACCGGCTGGAAGCTGATCGATCCGATCCTGGCGGTGCTGATCGGCCTGTGGGTGCTGCCGCGGACCTGGGTGTTGCTGCGCGAAGCGGTCAACGTGCTGCTGGAAGGCGTGCCGAAGGGCGTGGACCTGGATGCGGTGCGTGGCTATCTGCAAACAGCGCCAGGCGTGGCCAGCGTGCACGACCTGCACGTGTGGGCACTGGCCTCCAGCACCCCGGCGCTGACCGCGCACGTGGTGGTGGCCGATGGTGCCGACGCCGACGCAGTGCGTGCCGCGCTCTGCGATGGCCTGCATGCGCAGTTCGACATCGACCACATCACCCTGCAGATGGAAGCCGGCCATTGCGGCGCCACGCCGTGCGGCGCGCCGGCGGCGGGCGAGGGTGGTGGCCACGGTCATCACGGGCATGGTCATGACGATCATGCACATGCGCATGGGCATCGCACCCATGGGCATGCGCACGGGCATTCGCATCCGTAACTGGCGCTGCTGCGCGATGACGTTCGTGCAGGCGCAGCGCGTCTTTCGTTGGGAGTTGGTCGCCGGCGTTTACCGGCAATGCCGGCCGCGGTTGAAACCGCTCCTACATGGAATCGCCTGAGCGCCTCAGACCACCGGTTCGCGCAACGCCGGCGACTCCCAACCCGGGCGCGGCGCGAAACGCTCGCCGTGGCGTGTGTGCAGGGCGCGCAGACGCGCCAGCAGGACATCGGCGCCGGCAGCGCGGATGTATTGGATCGGGCCGCCGCGGAACGGAGCGAAGCCGGTGCCGAAGATCACGCCGGCATCGAGCAAATCGGCATCGGCGACCACGCCCTCGTGCAGGCAGGCCACCGCTTCGTTGAGCAGTGGCAGGATCAAGCGGTCTTCCAGGTCCTCCGGCGCGCGGTAGTCCTTCGGCAGTTCGGGCTTCTTGGCACGGCCGTTCTCCCACGCGTACAGGCCCTGGCCGTCCTTCTTGCCGCGCTTGCCCGGCTCCACCGTCTGCAACGCCGCCGGGATCGGCAGGCCCAGGAACGGCGCCAGTTCGGCGCCCACGCCGGCGGCCACGTCCAGGCCCACGGTGTCGATCAGTTCGATCGGCCCCATCGGCATGCCGAACTTGACCGCGGCCTTGTCGATCGCCGGGCCGGGAATGCCTTCGGCATAGGCGGTGGCCGCTTCCAGCATGTACGGGAACAGCACGCGGTTGACCAGGAAGCCCGGCGTGCCGGCCACCGGCACCGGCAGCTTGTCGATCGCCTTGCAGAAGGCGGCCAGCCGCTTCTGGTTCTCCGGCGCCAGGCCGTCGTGGCAGACGATCTCCACCAGCGGCATCTGCGCCACCGGGTTGAAGTAGTGCAGGCCGCCGAACTGCGCCGGGCGCTGGATGTGCTCGCGCAGTTCGGTCAGCGGGATCGAGGAGGTGTTGGTGCTGAGCAGCGCATTCGGCTGCATGTGCGGTTCCAGGGACTGGTACAGCTCGCGCTTGGCCTGCGGGTTCTCGATGATCGCCTCGATCACCAGGTCGGCCGTCGGCACGCCGTCGCCGGCCAGGTCGCCCTTCAGGCGCGCCGCCACCGCCGGGCGCTTGCTGTCGTCCTTGACCCGCTTGGCGAACAGCTCGCCGGCGCGGCTCAGCGCACCGTCGATGAAGCGCTGCTCGCGGTCCTGCAGGGTCACTTCGAATCCCTTGTAGGCCGACCAGGCGGCGATGTCGCCGCCCATCACGCCGGCCCCGACCACGTGCACGTGGCGGATGCCGTGGTCCTTGCCGCCCAGCGCCTTGAGCCGCTCGGTGAGGAAGAAGATGCGGATCAGGTTGCGCGCGGTCGGGGTGCTGGCGAGTTTGACCACCGCCTTGCGCTCGGCGTCCAGGCGCGCCTGGATACCGCTGCCGCCGCTGCGTTCCCACACCCCGATCAGTGCGTATGGCGCCGGGTAGTGTTCCTTGCGCGCCTTGCGCGCCACCTGCTTGCGCATCTGCGGCGCCAGCAGCTTGCGCGCCGGCCAGGTGTTGGTGGCCCAGGCGGTGGCGCGCTGCTTGAAGGGACGGGCGGTGCCGGACAGCGCCAGCGCCACCGCGGTATCGGTGAGCACGGCGGGCGCGGCGACCTTGTCGACCAGGCCCATCGCCCGCGCCGCCGAAGCCGACACGGTGCGCCCGGTGAGCATCAGGTCCATCGCCGCCGGCGCGCCGATCAGTCGCGGCAGGCGCGCGCTGCCGCCCCAGCCGGGGAAGATGCCGAGCTTGGTCTCGGGCAGGCCGATGCGGGTGGCCGCATCGCTGGAGGCGACGCGGTAGCGGCAGGCCAGGGCGATCTCGGTGCCGCCGCCCATGCAGAAACCGTGGATCGCCGCGACCGTGGGGCAGGGCAGTTCCGCCAGCTTCTGGAAGGTGGCCTGGCCGCGGCGGATGGCGTCGTTGACGGTGCCGCGGCGGTCGAATTCCTGGAACTCCTTGAGGTCGGCGCCGGCGATGAAGCCGTTGTCCTTGGCCGAGCGGATCACCACGCCCTTGGGCGGATCGATGGCGATGCGCTCGAGCAGGTCGCCCAGCTCCAGCAGCACGTCCTGCGACAACGCGTTGACGGGCGCGTCCTGGCGGTCGAGGCTGAGCACGACGACGCCGTCGCCGCGGATATCCGCTTGCCAGTGACTGAATCGGAGCCCGTCGAAGCCTGAAAGCATGGGGAGGACCATCCGCTTGTGTATGGAGAAGATCGTTATCATCCAGAGGTTGTTTCCGTCGCGTCAAATCCCAATGCAGGGGAATTGAGGCGCGTCCCGCGACCGCTGGCCTTGCGCCAGCCTAACGGAACGCCGGTTAACGTCGTGGGGCGGCGATCCGCTGAGGGGCGCTGAACTTTTTTCCGAATTGGCGGTCAGAGGGTCCGACGTAGGTTGGGCTGACAGGAGTGCGGCCCGCTATGGCCGATGTCGAAACACCCCAGGAGCTGGACCTGGAACTGGTCCGGCGTGTGCAGCGCGGCGAGAGTGCGGCGTTCGATGTGCTGGTGCGCAAGTACCAGCATCGGATCGTCGGCCTGATCGGGCGCTACATCGCCGACTGGAGCGAATGTCAGGACGTGGCCCAGGACACTTTCATCCGCGCCTACCGCGCGATCGGGAGTTTCCGCGGCGACGCCCAGTTCTCCACATGGTTGCACCGGATCGCCGTGAACACCGCCAAGAACTACCTGGTCGCGCACAACCGCAGGCCGCCCACCGACGACGTCGACGTGCTCGATGCCGAGCAGTTCGACAGCGGCACCCGGCTGCGCGACACCGACACGCCCGAGCGCGAGCTGATGCGCCAGGAACTGGAGCGCACGGTGATGAAGGCGGTCGACGCCTTGCCGGAAGAGTTGCGCACCGCCATCACCCTGCGCGAGGTGGAGGGCATGAGCTACGAGGACATCGCGCAGAAGATGGGCTGCCCGATCGGCACCGTGCGTTCGCGGATCTTCCGCGCCCGCGAGGCCATCGACGCCGAACTCCGTCCCCTGCTGGATACCGACAGCGCCACCCGTGAGCGACACCGCGTATGACCGATAGCACGCCCTTTCCCAAGCCAGTGCCGGCGCCCGACAGCGCAGCGCCGGACAAGTTCGAGCTGCACTACCGGCAGCAACTGTCCGCGCTGATCGACGGCGAACTGCCGGCCGACGAAGCGCGCTTCGTGCTGCGCCGGCTGCAGCACGACGAGGAATTGTCCGGCTGCCATGAGCGCTGGCAGCTGTGCGGCGACATTTTGCGCGGCCGTGTCAGCGTGCCGGCGCCCAGCGATTTCAGTGCCCGCGTGCGCCAGGCGGTGGCCGCCGAAGCGCAGCAGGCCGCGCGTGCCGATGCGGCCAGCGCCGCCGGCAAGCGCCGCAACTGGCGCTGGGGCGGCAGTGCGGCCCTGGCCGCCTCGGTCGCGGTGCTCGCGCTGTTCGTGACTCAGCGCCTGCCGCAGACGCCCGAGGCGCTGCCGCCGGCACAGGTCGCCGATGCCACCGCGCCCACGCCGGCGCCTGCCGCCACCACACCCCAGGTCCCGACGCCCGCGCCGGCGCCCGCCGATCCGCAGGGCGATCTCGCCGCGGCCGTCGCCGCCGCGCCGGCGATGGCGATCGCCGCCAATCGTCGCCAGGAGGCGGCCGCGGCGGCGCGGCGCGAGGCTACCCGTAGCGAACAGGCGGTACGCACCCGCAACGCCCCGGCCGAGCGCGCCTATGCCGCCACGGCACCCGCCAGGCGGCAGGCCAAGGCGTCCGCACAGACCCCGTTCGTGGCGCCGGTCGCCGCACCGACCATGGTCGCGCAACGCGCCAACGATCCGTTCGGGCACCCTGCAACGCCGTTGCAGGCCCGGCCGTGGCCGCGCTCGACCCTGCCGGCCGCCGACGGCGGTGAATTCACCGCCAGCTTCCCGCGCAGCGGCGCGGATCCGGCGGCGTTCTATCCGTTCGAACCCCGGCTGCCTGCCGACGCGGCGACCAACCCGCCGCCGCAGCAGCCCTGAACCCGCGCGCCGGTTTCTCGTCCCGGCGCGTGGTCCCCGTTGCTTCGTCCCCTCGTTCTTCCCCTTCCCGAACCGGAGGCTCGCGTCCGATGACTCACCGTATCCGCCACCATCTGTTGGGCCTGCTGGCGCTGACCGTGCCGTTGGCTGCCTGTGCGCAGCAGCCCAGCCCCAGTGCCGCCAGCGCCCCGCCGCCGGCTGCGCAGTCCGCGCCGGCGCCGCAGTTGGTCGGCAACCTTCCCGACTTCACCCGGCTGGTCGAGCAGGTCGGCCCGGGCGTGGTCAACGTCGAGACCACCATCAGCCGCCGCGCCGCGGCCGCGCGCTCCGGCGGCGGCATGCCCGACGACGACCAGATGCCCGAGTTCTTCCGCCGCTTCTTCGGGCCGGACGGCATGCCGGGCATGCCCGGGCAGCCGCGCGGCGGCACGCCGGACGACGACGGCCCCGCCGGGCGCTCGATGGGCTCGGGCTTCATCATCTCGCCCGATGGCTACGTGCTGACCAACCACCACGTGGTCGACGGTGCCAGCGAGGTCAAGGTCAAGCTCACCGACCGCCGCGAGTTCACCGCCAAGGTGGTCGGTAGCGACCAGCAGTACGACGTGGCGCTGCTGAAGATCGACGGCAAGAACCTGCCGACGGTGCGCATCGGCGACTCCAACCTGCTCAAGCCCGGCCAGTGGGTGGTGGCGATCGGCTCGCCGTTCGGCCTGGATCACTCGGTCACCGCCGGCATCGTCAGCGCCACCGGCCGCAGCAATCCCTACGCCGACCAGCGCTACGTGCCGTTCATCCAGACCGACGTGGCGATCAACCAGGGCAATTCCGGCGGCCCGCTGCTCAACACCCGCGGCGAGGTGGTCGGCATCAACTCGCAGATCTTCTCCGCTTCCGGCGGCTACATGGGCATCAGCTTCGCGATCCCGATCGACCTGGCGATGAGCGCGGTCGAGCAGATCAAGAAGACCGGCAAGGTCACCCGCGCCCAGCTCGGGGTCATGGTCGGCGCCATCGATTCGCTGAAGGCGCAGGGCCTGGGCCTGCCGGATACGCGCGGCGCCCTGGTCAACCAACTGGTGCAGGGCAGCCCGGCGGCAAAGGCCGGGCTGGAAGTGGGCGACGTGATCCGCACGGTCAACGGCACCGAGATCGGCGCCTCCAGCGACCTGCCGCCGATGATCGGCGCGATGCAGCCGGGGGCCAAGGTGCGCCTGGGCATCCTGCGCGACGGCAAGCCGCGCGAGCTGACCGTGCAGCTGACCGCGCTGGCCGACGACGCCCAGCCCAACGCCGGCCCGGTGGTCGGCGACAACGCCGCCCCGGCCACCGGCGCCAATGCCTTGCTCGGCATCGAAGTGGCCGACCTGGATGCCGCCACCCGCCAGCAGCTGGGGGTGGAGCCGGGCAAGGGCGTGCGCATCACCGCGGTGACCGGCCGCGCCGCGCGCGACGCGCAGCTGGTGCCGGGCATGGTGATCCTGCAGGTCGGGCGCACCCCGGTCGGCAGCGTGGCCGCCCTGAACCAGCAGCTGAGCGCCTACAAGAAGGGCGACGTGGTGATGCTGCTGATCCGCGTGCGCGATACCACCAGCTTCGTCGCGGTGCGCGCCGGCGGCTGATCCCGCGCGCCCGGCGCAGGCCGGGCGCCATCCCGGGCGCCGATCCAGACGGGTCGGCAGCCCGGGGCAGGGGCGAATCCGGCGGCCGTCACCAGCGGCCGCCGGCCATGCGATAATGGCCCGTTATCCTGACGACGGTCCTGGCCGCCGCCCACCTCATGTCCTCTGATTCGATGCGGAACATCCGCAACTTCTCCATCATCGCCCACGTCGACCACGGCAAATCGACCCTGGCCGATCGCATCATCCAACTCTGCGGCGGCCTGCAGGCGCGCGAGATGGAAGCGCAGGTGCTCGACTCCAACCCGATCGAGCGCGAGCGCGGCATCACCATCAAGGCCCAGTCCGTGTCGCTGCCGTACACCGCGCAGGACGGGCAGGTCTACCACCTGAACTTCATCGACACCCCCGGCCACGTCGACTTCTCCTACGAGGTCAGCCGCTCGCTGGCCGCCTGCGAGGGCGCGCTGCTGGTGGTGGACGCGGCGCAGGGCGTGGAAGCGCAGTCGGTGGCCAACTGCTACACCGCGGTGGAGCAGGGCCTGGAAGTGGTGCCGGTGCTGAACAAGATCGACCTGCCCACCGCCGACATCGACCGCGCCAAGGCCGAGATCGAGGCGGTGATCGGCATCGACGCCACCGACGCGGTGCCGGTCAGCGCCAAGACCGGGCTGAACGTGCGCGACGTGCTGGAGGCGATCGTGCACCGCATCCCGCCGCCGGTGCCGCGCGACACCGACAAGCTGCAGGCGCTGATCATCGATTCCTGGTTCGACAACTACCTGGGCGTGGTCTCGCTGGTGCGGGTGATGCAGGGCGAGATCAAGGCCGGCGACAAGCTGCTGGTGATGTCCACCGGCCGCACCCACCAGGTCGACAACGTCGGCGTGTTCACGCCCAAGCGCAAGGTGCTGCCGGCGCTGCGCGCGGGCGAGGTGGGCTGGGTCACCGCCAGCATCAAGGACGTGCACGGCGCGCCGGTCGGCGACACCCTGACCCTGGCCGGCGACCCGGCGAGCAAGCCGTTGCCGGGCTTCCAGGAAATGCAGCCGCGCGTGTTCGCCGGCCTGTTCCCGGTCGATGCCGAGGACTACACCAACCTGCGCGAGGCGCTGGACAAGCTGCGCCTGAACGACGCGGCGCTGCGCTTCGAGCCGGAAAGCTCCGAGGCGATGGGCTTCGGTTTCCGCTGCGGCTTCCTCGGCATGCTGCACATGGAGATCGTGCAGGAGCGCCTGGAGCGCGAGTACAACCTGGACCTGATCAGCACCGCGCCGACCGTGGTCTACGAGGTGCTGAAGACCGACGGCAGCATCATCAGCATGGACAACCCGGCCAAGCTGCCGCCGGTGAACATGGTCGAGGAGATCCGCGAGCCGATCATCCGCGCCAACATCCTCACCCCCGAGGAATACATCGGCAACATCATCAAGCTGTGCGAGGAAAAGCGCGGCAGCCAGATCGGCATCAACTACCTGGGCAGCCAGGTGCAGATCAGCTACGAGCTGCCGATGGCCGAGGTGGTGCTGGACTTCTTCGACAAGCTCAAGTCGGTCAGCCGCGGCTACGCCTCGCTGGACTACCACTTCGTGCGCTTCGACACCGGCCCGTTCGTGCGCGTGGACGTGCTGATCAACGGCGACAAGGTCGACGCGCTGTCGCTGATCGCCCACCGCAGCCACGCCGACCGCCGCGGCCGCGAACTGTGCGAGAAGATGAAGGACCTGATCCCTCGGCAGATGTTCGACGTGGCGATCCAGGCCGCGATCGGCTCGCAGATCATCGCCCGCACCACGGTCAAGGCGATGCGCAAGAACGTGCTGGCCAAGTGCTATGGTGGCGACGTCTCGCGCAAGAAGAAGCTGTTGGAAAAGCAGAAGGAAGGCAAGAAGCGCATGAAGCAGGTCGGCCGCGTGGAAATCCCGCAGGAAGCCTTCCTGGCTGTGCTGCAGATGGACAAGTAGCTGGGAGTCGTGAATAGGGAGTGGGGAATGGAAAGAGCGCCTGCTCTTGCCTTCCCGATTCCCCGTTCTCCATTCCCGATTCCCATTCCGAAGGAATACGAATGAAATGGTTTGAAATCGCGCTGGTGGTCCTGACCTTCGCCACCGGCATCATCACCCTGCTGGACAAGCTGTTCTTCGCCAAGCGCCGCGCCGCGCGCGCCGGCCTGCTCGACAGCGAGCCGGTGATCGTCGACTACTCGCGGGCGTTCTTCCCGGTGCTGGCGGTGGTGCTGATCCTGCGCAGCTTCATCGCCGAGCCGTACAAGATCCCGTCCAGCTCGATGATGCCGAACCTGCTGGTCGGCGATTTCATCCTGGTCAACAAGTTCTCCTACGGCTTCCGCCTGCCGATCACCAACCAGAAGATCATTCCGGTCGGCGAGCCCAAGCGCGGCGACGTGGTGGTGTTCAAGCCGCCGCACAAGCCGGACGAGAACTGGATCAAGCGCGTGATCGGCCTGCCGGGCGATCGCATCGGCTTCCACGGCGACACCCTGTACATCAACGGCACGCCGATGAAGTACAAGGTCATGGGCGAGTACGTCGGCAAGGGCAAGGGTGCGGAAATGACCGGTGCCACGCTGCTCACCGAGTACCTGCCGGGCCGCACCCACACCGAGCTGGAATGGATCGATCGCAACAATCCGGCCGGCCAGGGCGACTGGGTGGTGCCGCCGGGCAAGTACTTCGTGATGGGCGATAATCGCGACAACAGCGAGGACAGCCGGTTCTGGACCCAGACCCATTTCCTGCCCGAGGAGAACCTGCGCGGCAAGGCGTTCCTGATCTGGCTCAATTGCGAAGGCTGGTTTTGCAGCGGCAGTTTCGATCCGTCGCGGATCGGGACGACCATTCAGTGACTTGCGTGAGGGGAAGCGCGATGAAGCACAAGCAAAGTGGCATGACCTTGACCTCGTTCGTGATCGTGCTGGCGGTGGTCGGATTCTTCGTCTACATCGGCATGAAGCTGTTCCCGATGTACATGGAGTTCTACGCGGTGCGCTCGGCGATGAAGGGCCTGGCGACCGAAGCCGGCAGCGCCGAGATGGATCCGTCGCAGGCCAAGGCCTCGCTGTTCCGGCGCCTGGACATCAACAATTCGGACAACGTCAAGCCCGGCGACGTCACTTTCGAGCGCACCGATACCGGTGTGAAGATGCACGTGGCCTACGAAGTGCGCCGCCCGCTGATCGCCAATCTGGACGTGGTCGGCAAGTTCGACGCCACCCAGGACCTGACGACGCGTGGTGGCCAGTAAGACCATCCTGCGCGGTGACCGCATCGGTCACCGCTTCGCCGAGCCGCAGTTGCTGGCGCAGGCGCTGACCCATCGCAGCGCCGGCGCGCCGCACAACGAACGTCTGGAATTCCTCGGCGACGGCATCGTCAACCTGCTGATCGCCGAGGCGCTGTACCAGCGCTGGCCCAAGGCCGACGAGGGCGCGCTGACTCGCGCCCGCGCCGAGCTGGTGCGCGAGGCCTCGCTGGCCGCCATCGGCCGGCAACTGGAACTGGGCGAACGCCTGACCCTCGGCCCGGGCGAGATGAAGTCCGGCGGCCATCGCCGCGACTCGATCCTGGCCGATGCGGTGGAGGCGGTGGTCGCGGCGATCTACCTGGACGCCGGCTTCGAGACCTGCCGCGCCACCATCCTGCCCTGGTTCGAGACCTCACTGGCGGCGCTGCCGGTGGGCAAGGTGGAGAAGGACGCCAAGACCCGCCTGCAGGAATGGCTGCAGGCCCGGCAGCGGACCCTGCCGGCCTACGAGCTGATCAGCGAGACCGGCGACGACCACGCCAAGCTATTCCGGGTACGCTGCGTACTCGCCGAGCCCGCCCTGGTGACCGAGGGCGAGGGCACCTCGCGGCGCCTGGCCGAGCAGCAGGCCGCCGCCGCCGCCATCGAGCAACTGGATTCGAGCAAGTGAACGAACAAGCCACTCCCCCTTACCGCAGCGGCAGCGTGGCCGTGATCGGCCGCCCCAACGTGGGCAAGTCCACCCTGACCAATGCCCTGGTGGGCGCCAAGGTCAGCATCGTCTCCAACCGGCCGCAGACCACCCGGCATCGGCTGCTGGGCATCGCCAGCTTCCCGGCCGGTCAGCTGCTGCTGGTCGATACCCCGGGCCTGCACCGCGAGCAGAAGCGCGCCATGAACCGAGTGATGAACCGCGCCGCGCGCGGCTCGCTCGAGGGCGTGGACGCCGGCCTGCTGGTGATCGAGGCCGGGCGCTGGGACGAGGAGGACACGCTGGCGTTCAACGTGCTCAGCGACGCCGGCATCCCGGTGGTGCTGGTGGTCAACAAGGTCGACCGGCTCAAGGACAAGACCGCGCTGCTGCCGTTTCTGCAGCAGGTCAGCGAGGGCCGCAGCTTCGCCGCGGTGCATCCGATTTCCGCGCTCAAGCGCAAGGGCCTGGAGGCGCTGGTGCGCGACCTGCTGGCCTTGGTGCCGGAAGCGCCGCCGATGTTCGGCGAGGACGAGATCACCGACCGCAGCCAGCGCTTCCTGGCCGGCGAACTGGTGCGCGAGCAGTTGATGCGCCAGCTCGGCGAGGAACTGCCGTACGCGACCACCGTGGAGATCGAGCGCTTCGCCGAGGACGGCGCGCTGCTGCGCATCGGCGCGGTGATCTGGGTCGAGCGCGAAGGCCAGAAGGCGATCGTGATCGGCAAGGGCGGCACCCGCCTGAAGGACATCGGCGCCAAGGCCCGCCAGCAGATGGAGCGCCTGTTCGGCGCCAAGGTGTTCCTGGAGACCTGGGTGCGCGTGCGCGAGGGCTGGTCCGACGACGAGGCGGCGTTGAAGGCGTTCGGGTACGGGGAATAAAGCCGGGAATGGTGAATCGGGAATCGGGAATCGGATTTCCGCGCCTCCCGGACAATCATGGTGTGCGTAGGGGCGGCTTCCGCCACGTGCGCTCCTCCGGTAACGCCCGTCGCGGCTGAAGCCGCTTCTACACGACGCTGGCTCTTTCCGATCGTTGGACGATGATGCGGCCAGGGACGGCATGCTGTTCCATTCCCTATTCCCCACTCCCCATTCCCAGCCTCTGCAGCCTTGATCGAGCACGAACCCGGTTTCGTCCTGCACGCCCGGCCCTGGCGCGAGACCAGCCTGCTGGTGGAGGTGCTGAGCGTGCACCACGGCCGGCTCGGGGTGTTGGCGCGTGGCGTGCAGGGACCGAAGAAGCAGGCCTTGCGCGCGGCGCTGCAGCCGCTGCAGTCGATCCGCTTCAGCGCGCAGCGCCGCGGCGAACTGGCGCAATTGCGCGCGGCCGAGGCGCTGGATGCGGCGCCGCGGCTGAGCGGCGAGGCGATGCTGGCCGGCTTCTACATCAACGAACTGACCCTGCGCCTGGCCCCGCGCGACGACCCTGCGCCGGACCTGTACCTGGCCTATGCGCGGGTGCGCGCACGGCTGGCGGCCGAGGCGCCGCTGGCCTGGTCGCTGCGCTGCTTCGAGCGCGATCTGCTGGAGGCGCTGGGCGTGGGCTTCGACCTGCGCCACGACGGCGACGGTGAGCCGATCGACCCGGCCGCGCGCTACGTGCTCGACGCCGAACACGGACCGCGCCGGTTGTTGAGCGACCGCGGCCACGACCAGCGCAGCGGCATGGCCACCGGCCGCGCGCTGCTGGCCCTGGCCGACGACACCGAACCGGTCGCCGAGGATCTGCCCGGCCTGCGCCGCGGCATGCGCGTGGTGCTGCTGCATCACCTCGGCGGCCGCGGCCTGAAGTCGTGGGAAATGGTCGAGGACCTGGCACGGCAGCGCAGCGCCGCCACCGCGGCGCCGGAGACGGCAGCGCCCGCGGCGACGCCCGACCCGGACGCCGATCCGGATGCCACGTCCGACGCGATGGCGGAGTCCACGATGGAAGAGGCGAAGGTACCGCCGTCCACGGCGTCGTGATCGCGCAGGATCGGCGTCGCGAGCGCCGCGGCCAGACGGGCACCCAGGCGACCTGGGTTCCGCACACGTCAACCAAGTGCACGTTTCTCTGTAAGAGCGGCTTCAGCCGCGATGGCCGTTCCCGGTAACGCCTGTCGCGGCGGAGGCCGCGCCGACGGGAGATTGGAGATGCACCGGTCGCGCCATCACGCACCATCGCCCTCGCATGAAGCGATGACGGCAGGTGGGCGAGGGCAGCCGCGGCTTAGACCGCCCTGGCAACGTCCGGGAGCGCGCTGGACGCTATCGAAGCCGCGTCTCCCCCAGCCCAGGCGGACGCCGATCGGCATCCCCAATCCCGAATCCCGAATCCCCAATCCCGGCTTTCAGTGCAACAACGCCGCCACCGCCTCGCTGAACTGGTGGCGGGCCTGCGAGGAGGCCGGGTCGCCATGCAACTGGCGCACGGCGCGCGCCAGGCGCGCGGCGCCGACGAAGCCGCAGCTGGCCTGCAGCCGGTGCAGGTGGTTGCGCACGGCCTGGTCGTCGCTGAGTTGCAGGGCGGAGGCGACCGCGTCGCGGGTACCGGGCAGCTCGGCCAGGAACAGCTCGCGCAGCGCGATCAGATGCGTGCGCTCGCCGTTGAGCGCGGCCAGCGCGGTGGTCTCGTCCCAGTCCAGGGTCGGCTCGGCAGTCCCCGGCGTGCCGCCGGATTGGCCGCGCGCCAGCAGCCGGCGCACCGATTGCAGCAGCCGTTCGGTGCTGAGCGGCTTGAGCAGCACGTCGGCGAACCCGGCATCGAGCAACTGCGCGCGAACGGTGCCGCTGGCGTCTGCTGTGTGCGCCAGTCCGAGGGTGCCGGGGCGCTGCCGCTGCAACTGGCGCAGCAGGTCGCTGCCGCTGCCGTCGGGCAGGTTGGCGTCGATCAGCCACAGGTCGTGGGCCTGCGTCTGCGCGCGGTCGAGGGCGCTGGCGACGGAGTCGGCCAGGTCCACCTGCGCCGGCAGCGCCTGCAGGGTCGCGTCGAAGAAGGCGCGGCTGATCGGGTCGTCTTCGACGAGCAGCAGTCGCGTTACCGGGTCCTGGGTCGATGCCATGCTGAGCCTCCATGCGGCGTGGTCGCATCCCGCGCGGTGGCGCGCGTGCGTGCGCCACTTTGCCTCGCCGGCGCGGCAATCGCAAGCCGGTCCCGGCCCGGCCCATCTGCGACAATAGCCGCCCTTTTCCGCCCGCAGCCTGTTGCCACGTGGCCCGATCCAGAAACCGTCTCGACCGCACGCCCTTCCAGACCGACATCGCCGACCTCAGCCACGATGGCCGCGGCGTGGCCCGCCGCGAGGGCGACAAGGTCGCCTTCGTCGCCGGCGCGCTGCCTGGCGAGACCGTCCTGGCCGAACCGACCGCGCGCAACCGCCACTTCGACGAGGCGCGCACCGTGCAGGTGCTGCAGGCCTCGCCGCAGCGGGTAACGCCGCGCTGCCCGCATTTCGGGGTCTGCGCCGGCTGCGTGCTGCAGCACCTGGCCGAGGACCAGCAGATCGTCGCCAAGCAGCGGGTGCTGACCGAGAACCTGGAGCGCATCGGCCACGTGACCCCGCAGGCGGTGCTGCCGGCGCTGACCGGCGCGCCCTGGGGCTACCGGCGCAAGGGCCGTTTCTCGGTGCGGCGGGTGGAGAAGAAGGACAAGACCCTGGTCGGCTTCCGCGAGCAGGATCCGCGCTTCGTCGCCGACCTGTCGGTCTGCCATACGGTGATCCCGCAGATCGGCTTCAAGGTGAGCGCGCTGGCGGAGCTGGTCGAAAGCCTGGACGGCAAGCGCGACATCCCGCAGATCGAGTTCATCGCCGGCGACGCCGCGGTGGCGCTGACCTTCCGGCACATGCAGCCGCTGAGCGCGCGCGACCAGGACGCGCTGATCGCCTTCGCGCAGCAGCACGATTTCGCCATCTTCCTGCAGCCCGGTGGCGTGGACAGCGTGCACCCGCTGTATCCGCAGGAGGTGCCGCTGTCGTTCCGGCTACCGCAGTGGGACGTGGAACTGGCGTTCCGGCCGCTGGACTTCATCCAGGTCAATGCCGCGCTCAACGAGAAGATGATCGCGCACGCGCTGGCGCTGCTCGACGCGCAACCCGGCGACCGGGTGCTGGACCTGTTCTGCGGCCTGGGCAACTTCACCCTGCCGCTGGCGCGCACCGTGCGCGAGGTGGTCGGCGTGGAGGGCGACGCCGGGCTGGTGGCACGCGCGCGGGAGAATGCGCAGCGCAACGGCCTGGACAACGCCCAGTTCTTCGCCGCCGACCTGACCCAGGACCAGCGCCAGGCGCCGTGGATGCGCCAGGGCTTCGACAAGCTGCTGCTGGACCCGCCGCGTTCCGGCGCGCTGGAGGTGCTGCAGCAACTGCCGTTGAAGCAGTTCCAGCGCATCGTCTACGTCAGTTGCCATCCCGGCTCGCTGGCGCGCGACGCCGGCTACCTGGTCAACGAACAGGGCTTCGTGCTCAAGGCCGCCGGCGCGATGGACATGTTCCCGCATACCGCGCATGTGGAGAGCATTGCGGTGTTTGAAAAGCCGTGATTCGGGATTGGGGATTGGGGATTTGCAACGGCGCCTCCGCGCGCTGGCTTATGCTTTAACCAATACCGAATCCCCACTCCCCAATCCCATGCCCTTAGAAATCGAACGTAAATTCCTGGTGACCGGCGACGGCTGGCGCGCGGCGGCGCATGCGGTGATGCCGATGGCGCAGGGCTATCTCAACGACCAGGCGGCGTTAGCCAGTGGGGCGCAGAAGGCGTCGGTGCGGGTGCGGGTGCAGGGCGAGGCCGCGTTCCTCAACCTCAAGTCGCGCGAGCTCGGGCATACCCGCCAGGAGTTCGAGTATTCGATTCCGCTGGACGATGCGCGCGCGCTGCTGGCGCTGTGCGTGGGCGGGCTGATCGACAAGCGCCGGCATCTCGTGCAGCACCAGGGCCACCTCTGGGAAGTGGACGAGTTTCTCGGCGACAACGCCGGCCTGGTGGTCGCCGAGATCGAGCTGGACAGTGCCGACGAGGCATTCGCCAGGCCGGACTGGCTCGGCGCCGAAGTCACCGACGATCCGCGCTACTACAACGTGGCGCTGGCGAGCTGTCCATTCTGCGAGTGGCAGGGATTGGTGATTCGGGATTAGGGATTGGTAAAAGCGTAAAGCCAAACGCCTCACGCGGCCCGCTTTTGCGATTCCCCACTCCCCAATCCCGAATCCCGAATCCCCGCTTCTCGCGGCAATCGGGCTTATGCTTTTGCCAATCCCGAATCTCCAATCCCCAATCCCCGCTCATGCGCATCGATATCTGGTCCGACGTGGTCTGCCCCTGGTGCTGGATCGGCAAGCGCCGGTTGCAGCAAGGTCTTGCGTCGCTGGGCGCGGAGGCGCCGGCACTGGAGATCCACTGGCATCCCTATCAGCTGGATCCGGATGCCGGTACCGAGCCGGTGCCGTTGCGCGAGGCCTATGCGGCCAAGTTCGGTGGTGCGGCGCGCACCGAGCAGATCCTCGCGCAGACCCAGGCCACCGCGCGCGCCGAAGGCCTGCCGTTCGACTTCGGCCGCGGCCAGGTGCGGGTGACCACGCTGCCGGCGCACCGGCTGCTGTGGCTGGCCGCGCGCGAGGGCGACGTCGACGCGGTCGCCGAGGCGCTGTTCCACGCGCACTTCGCCGAGGGCCGCAACCTGGCCGAGGTGCAGACGCTGTGCGATGCCGGCGCCGCGGGCGGGCTGTCGGCGGCGCGGGTGCAGGCGCTGCTGGACGGCGACGAGGGTCTGGACGAGATCGAGGCGGAATTGCAGCAGGCGCAGGCCATGGGCATCCGCGCCGTGCCTACCTACGTGATCGACGGCCGCCAGGCGCTGCAGGGCGCGCAGCCGCCGGAGGTGTTCGCCGCCACCGTGCGCGGCCTGCTCGCTGACGCCCAGGCGGGCGACGATTGCGGCCCGGACGGCTGCGCGGTCTAGAACGTCGCACGCTGTACGTTGGGCTCCCCGCCGCGCCTCAACTCGGACGCGTTCATTACCGTGACGTGTCAGCTGACAGGCGGCCGACCTGCCGCCGACGCCGGCATCTGCGACAATGCCGGCCCACAGGCGCCTGAACCGCGCCGGCAGGAGGAACCCCCCCGCATGCTCGCGATCGGCGTTGCCGGTACCGAACTCACCGCGCAGGAGCGCGACTGGCTGCAGCACGATGCGGTGGCCGGCGTGGTCCTGTTCAAACGCAATTTCGCCTCGCGGGCGCAGGTAAGCGAGCTGAGCGCGGCGATCCGCGCCGCGACGCCGCGGCCGCTGCTGATCTGCGTGGACCAGGAAGGCGGCCGCGTGCAGCGCTTCCGCGAGGGCTACAGCGCGCTGCCGCCGTTGCAGGGCTTCGGCGCGCTGTACGCGCGCGACCCGGCCGCGGCGCTGGAGATGGCCGAGCAGCACGCCTGGTTGATGGCCAGCGAAGTGCGCGCCAGTGGCGTCGACCTGAGCTTCGCCCCGGTGCTGGACCTGGCCCGCGGCAACCGCGCCATCGGCGACCGCGCCTTCAGCGACGACCCGCAGGTGGTCGCGGCGTTCGCCGCGGCCTATGTGCGCGGCATGCACAGCGTCGGCATGGGCGCCACCCTCAAGCATTTCCCCGGCCACGGCACCGTGCTCGAGGACACCCACGTCGACAACGCCGAGGACCCGCGCCCGCTGGAGACCCTGCGCCAGGAAGACCTGGTGCCGTTCGCCGCCGGCATCGCCGCCGGTGCCGACGCGGTGATGATGGCGCACGTTGTCTATCCGCAGGTGGCGCCGGAACCGGCCGGCTACTCGCCGCGCTGGATCCAGCAGATCCTGCGCCAGGAACTGGGCTTCCGCGGCGTGGTGTTCTCCGACGACATCGGCATGGCCGCTTCGTTCGCCGCCGGCGGCGTCGCCGCGCGGGTCACCGCGCACCTGGATGCCGGCTGCGACGTGGTGCTGGTCTGCCACCCGGAACTGGTCGAAGACTCGCTGCAGGCCGTGCGCGACCGCCCGCTCAACACCGCTGCGCTGCTCGGCCTGATCGGCCGCGGCGGCCTCGGCTGGGACGGCCTGCTGGCCGACGCCCGCTACGGCCACGCCCAATCCCATCTCCTCTCCACCTTCGGAAAAACCGCCTGATGTCCACTCTCACCATCGCCCAGGCCCTGGCCCAGGCCGACCTGCTGGTCGATCGCCCGCGCATCGACCAGGCCATCGCCCAGATGGCCGACGCCATCGCCGCCGACTACCGCGGCGAAACCCCGGTCTACCTGACCATCATGCACGGCGCGCTGCCGTTCGCCGGCCAGCTGGCGCTGGAACTGGGCAGCCGCGGCCAGGACCTGCAACTGGACTACCTGCACGCCACCCGCTACCGCGGCGAGACCGTCGGCGGCGAGCTGGTGTGGAAGCACCGCCCGGCCACCGCGCTGTACGGCCGCCGCGTGCTGCTGCTCGACGACATCCTCGACGAAGGCCTGACCCTGAAGGCGGTGCGCGAGTGGTGCCTGGAGCAGGGCGCCACCGACGTGCGCATCGCCGCGCTGACGGTCAAGCGCCACGACCGCTGCGTGCCGGGGGTGAGCGCCGACTACATCGGCGTCGAGGTGCCCGACCGCTACGTGTTCGGCTTCGGCATGGACGTCAACGAGGCCCTGCGCAACCTGCCGGCGATCTACGCGAAGAAGGAGTAAGCGGGCAGGCGAGCCTCGCCTCCGCCGCCGTCGTTTGCCGCTGCCGGCGCGCGTCGCCGGCGCAGGCGTTCCCTTCCGTTCGAGGATCCGCATGGACAACATCGCACTGGCCGTCATCGGCGGCACCGGCGTCTACAAGCTCGCACAGCTCGACGACGTGCAGACCCACGAGGTCGAAACGCGCTACGGCGCGCCCTCCGGCCCGGTGCGGGTCGGCACGCTGCTCGGCCATCGTGTCGCCTTCCTGGCCCGCCACGGCGAAGGCCACTCGCTGCCGCCGCACAAGATCAACTACCGCGCCAACCTTGCTGCATTGCAGCAGATCGGCGCTGCGCGGGTGCTGGCGCTGAACACCGTCGGCGGCATCACCGAGCGCTTCGGCCCGCGCGTGCTGGCCTGTCCGGATCAGCTCATCGACTACACCTGGGGGCGCATCTCCACCCTGTGCGAGGAGCCGGGCAGCGAGGTGCTGCACGTGGATTTCGGCCATCCGTATTCGCCGCTGCTGCGCAGCAAGATCCTGGCCGCCGCGCGCGTCACCGGCACCGCTCTGGTCGATGGCGGTTGCTATGCCGCCACCCAGGGCCCGCGCCTGGAAACCATTGCCGAGATCGCGCGGCTGCGCCGCGACGGCTGCGACCTGGTCGGCATGACCGGCATGCCCGAGGCCGGGCTGGCGCGCGAGCTGGGCCTGGAATACGCCTGCCTGGCGATCGTGGCGAACTGGGCGGCCGGCTGCGGCGACGCCGAGGAGATCACCCTGGCCGAGGTGCTGGCCAACGTCGAGGCGGCCTCGGTCGGCCTGCCGGAGCTGGTGGGGGAACTGGCGCGCGGGTGATTGTCTTCGCTGCGCAAGCTTTGCATACTCCGCCGGTGCGGCTGCCGCACAACCACCACCCATTCACTGCAAAAGGTCTCGCATCACCATGCCGAACGGTACCGTCAAGTGGTTCAACGACGCCAAGGGATTTGGTTTTATTTCTCCGGAAGACGGTAGCGCCGATGTGTTCGCGCACTTCTCCGCGATCAACTCCAAGGGCTTCCGCAGCCTGCAGGAAGGACAGCGTGTCAGCTACGACGTGACCCAGGGTCCGAAGGGCGCGCAAGCCTCGAATATCACGCCGGTCGAGTAAGCGCTCGCGTTGACTCGGTTGTGCCTTGAACCCCGCTTCGGCGGGGTTTTTTGTGGGAGACGTCGCCGCCGTGGCGGCGTTCGCAGACAGTGGATGCAATGAAGCAAGGACTGCAGATCGGGATCGTCGGTTACGGCACCGCGGGCCAGGCGCTGGCGCTGCTGCTGGCGCGCGACGGGCACCGCGTGCAGGTGTTCGAGCGCGCCGCCGAGCCGGGGCCGGTCGGTGCCGGCTTCCTGCTGCAGCCGACAGGCCTGCAGGTGCTGTGGCGGATCGGCCTGCTCGAGCAGGCGCTGGCCTACGGCGCGCCGGTGCACCGCCTGTACGGCGAGACGCCGTGCGGACGCGCGGTGATGGACATGCGCTATCGCGACCTGGACGCGCGCCTGTTCGGGCTGGGCATGCAGCGCGGCGCCTTGTTCGCCCTGCTGGCCCAGGCCTGGGACGGCTACGCCACCTTGCAGCGCGATACGCGCATCGTCGCCATCGACGACACGCTGCGCCGGGTGCAGGACCAGCACAGCCGCTGGCACGGGCCATTCGACCTGGTGATCGCCTGCGATGGCTCGGCCTCGACGCTGCGCGCGCAGGTGCAGGCGACGCGGCTGGACCGGGTGTATCCGTGGGGCGCGTTGTGGTGCCTGCTGCCGCGCGGCGACTGGGCCTTCGCCGACGAACTGCGTCAGCGCTACGTGGCCGCGCGCAAGATGATCGGCCTGCTGCCGGTGGGCACGCGCCCGGGCGATGCCGAGCCGCGGGTGAGTTTCTTCTGGAGCCTGCCGACCGCCGACTTCGAGGCCTGGCAGGCGCGCGGCATGCAGCCGTGGCTGGAGGAGATCGCGCAGCTGTGGCCGCAGGCGCGCGAACGCCTGGCGCAGATCGACGCACCCGCGCAACTGGCGCGGGCCAGCTACCGCGATGCGGTGCAGCGGCACTGGTACCGCGGCCGCCTGGTCCTGGCCGGCGATGCCGCACATGCGATGAGTCCGCAGCTGGGGCAGGGCGTCAACATGGCGCTGATGGACGCCTGGGCGCTGAGCGAGAGCCTGCGCACCGCGCCGGACATCGACGCGGCACTGGCGCGCTACCAGGCGCAGCGCCAGGCGCACGTGGCGGTTTACCAGTTCTGGAGTCGCTGGTTGACCCCGCTGTTCCAGTCCGAGCGCGACCTGGTGGCGCGGCTGCGCGACGTGGGGATGCTGCCGGCCGGGCGCATGCCGGGTGGCCGTGGACACATGCTGCGCGTGCTCAGCGGCACCCAGCACGGCTGGTTCGGCAAGCTGCCGCTGGCGCCGGAGTTTTTCGCGGCGTTGCAGGAGGCGATGGCGCGGCGCGTGGCGCTGCCGTAGGCGGCGAGATCGCGGACGCGGTTGGACGCACGCTGCGGCGATTCGTTGCTTGGTTGCGCGTGCAGAGCGCAACGCAGCGAGCGCGGTCCGACGGCGATGGTGCCGTTGTGTCGTAGGAGCGGCTTCAGCCGCGACCGGGCTTTCCCGGGAACGCCCGGTCGCGGCTGAAGCCGCTCCTACGACAGATGGCAGGGCATCCGTGGTTCCGCGGTTGTTCCGTGTTTGCACTTGCAACACCGTCGCGCCGCGATTCGCCAATCTTGTGTGGGAGGGGCTTTAGCCCCGACACCCTTCAGTTGGTCGCGTCGGGACTGAAGTCCCTCCCACAGCACGGCAGCGCACCGGCCACGTCGGTTGCAGTCACGACCAGGTGCCACCGCGCCCGATCTACGCCGTCGCCACTGGAAGAGCGAAGGCCGCGCCCTCGACGCAGGCGACCAGGCGCTCGCCCGGCGCCAGGACCGGGGTGACGCCGGCGGTGAAGTGCGAGAACGCCGGCAGCACGGTCATGCCATCGCGCAGCCAGAACGCCGGCCAGCGCGGGCGAAGGCCCGGCAGTTTGGCCAGCGGATGCAAGTGTCCGCACAGCACATGGCGCTGCGCATCCACCACCGGATCGTGGCGCAGCACGAACGGACCGTCCTCCACCTGTGTGCCGAGCAGGGCGATGTCGAGCCCGGCGCCGGCCAGAGCGCGGTCGTGGTTGCCGGCGATCGCCGCCACGCACAGCTGCGGATGCTGCGCGCGCCACGCATGCCATTGGCGTTGCCAGTCGGCATCGGGCGCGGCGCCGTGCAGCACGTCGCCGAGGATCCACAGTTCCGCCGCATCCTGTGCCTGCAGCAGGGCCGACAGCCGCGCCAGGTCGAGCGCGGTGCCGCCGCGCGGCAGGCCGATGCCGGCGCGGCGGAAGACGTCGGCCTTGCCCAGGTGCAGGTCGGCGATCAGCAGCCGCCGCCGCGCCGGCCAGTACAGCGCGCGGTCGCCGAGCAGGCGCATCGGTTCCCCGGCCAGCAGCCAGTCCAGTTCAGCGCGCATGACGTTGCTCCAGTTGCGCCGCCGCGCGCATCACCCGCGCCTTCCAGTCCTCGGTGCTGAGCTGGCCGCGGATGCTCTCGGCCCACAGCGGGAACGCCAGCGGGGTGAGGCTGCGCGGGCTGTGCAGCGCCAGTTCGCGCGCGGCGCAGTCGTCCAGGGTAGCGGCGAGCCGGGTCAGCTCCATCTGGCCCTGCAACACCTCGCGCTCGGCCTGCGCCAATAGCAGGTGCTCGGGATCGAAGCGGCTCAGCACGTCGTATAGCAGGCCGCTGGAAGCCTGCAACTGACGCAGGCTGCGCGGCAGGCGGCCGGGCAGGCTGGGCGGTAGCAGGCCGGCGACACGGGCGATCTCCCGGAACTGGCGGCGCGCCAGTTCGCCGAGGTTGAGGCTCTCGCGCAGATCCTCGAACAACTGCGCCGGACTCAGCAGTTCGCGCAGCAGCGCCGCATCGATCGGCACGTCCTCCGCCGGCGACAGCACCAAGCCATAGTCGTTGGCGGCGAAGCTGAAGGTATTGCGCTGCCGCCGGCCCCAGCGCAGCGCCAGCAGCGCGGCCAGGCCTTCGTGCACCTGGCGGCCGGCGAACGGATACACGAACAGGTGCTGGCCGTCGCGGGCACGCACGCGCTCAGCCAGCAATCGCTGCGGTGCGGGCAGAGCCGACAGCGCGCGCTGCAGGCCGAGCAGCGGCGCCAGCGCGCGCAGTTCGGCCTCGCCGCGCGGATCGGCGAACACCGCTTCCACCTCGCGGCCCAGTTCCGAAGACAGCGGCATGCGCCCGCCCATCCATTTCGGCACGCTGCCGTCGCCGCCCTTGGCCAGCCGCACGTAGGCGGTCATGTCTTCCAGCCGCACCAGTTCCAGCAGGCGCCCGGCGAACTGGAAGCGGTCGCCGCGGCGCAGGCGGCCGACGAACTGCTCCTCCACCGCGCCGAGCCGGCCGCCGCGCAGGAAGCGCACCGCGACGCTGCCGTCGCTGGTGATGGTGCCGATCGACAGGCGATGGCGCAGGGCGATGCGGCGGTCGTGCACGCGGTACAGGCCGTCCGCGTCCAGCACCACCTTGCGGTAGTCGGGGTACTGCGCCAGCGCGCGTCCGCCCTGCACGACGAACTCCAGCACCGCCTGCCAGGTCGGCGCATCCAGCGCGGCGAAGGCGGCGGTGCCGCGCACTTCGGCGTACAGCGCGTCGGCGTCGAAGCCGCCGCCCAGCGCGCAGGTGATGCAGTGCTGCGCCAGCACGTCCAGCGACAGCCGCGGCGAGGGCCGCGATTCGATGCGGCCATGGGCGATGGCGCGGCGCGCCGCGGCGTATTCGACCAGTTCCAGCGCGTGCGAGGGCACGCACAGCACGTGGCCGGCCTCGCCGGGGCGATGCTTGGCGCGGCCGGCGCGCTGCAACAGCCGCGCCACGCCCTTGGGGCTGCCGACCTGCAGCACCTGGTCGACCGCGGGGAAGTCCACACCCAGGTCCAGGCTCGAGGTCGCCACCACGCAGCGCAGGCTGCCGTCGCGCAGCCCCTGCTCGGCGGCGCTGCGCAGCGCCGGATCCAGCGAACCGTGGTGCAGCGCCAGCGTGTGCGCCTCTTCCGGCCACACCGAGGTCAGCGCCTGGTGCCACAGCTCGGCCTGCGCGCGGGTGTTGGTGAACAACAGGCTGGTGCGCACCGCGAAAAGCTTCTCAAGCACCCGCGGCAGCTGCGCCAGGCCCAGGTGGCCGGCCCAGGGAAAGCGTTCGCCGACCGCCGGCGCCAGCGTCTCCAGGGTCAGCGTGCGCGGCTTGACCCCGGCCACGATCGGCGCCTGCGGCAGGTGCGGCAGCAGCACGTCGCGCGCCTCGTCGAGGTTGCCGAGCGTGGCCGACAGGCCCCAGGTGCGCAGCGCCGGCGCCCAGCCGCGCAGCCGCGCCAGGCACAGCTGCAGCAGCACGCCGCGCTTGTTGCCGAGCAGTTCGTGCCACTCGTCGACGATCACGCAGCGCAGCGTGGCCAGTTGCGGTGCGGTATCGGGATAGGACAGCAGCAGCGCCAGCGATTCGGGCGTGGTCACCAGCACGTCGAGCTTGCCGCTGCGTGCCAGCCGCTTGTCGCGCGCACTGGCATCGCCGGTGCGCAGGCCGATCTGCCAGTCCAGGCCCAGCGCCTGCGCCGGTTCGCGCAACGCGCGCACGGTGTCGGCGGCGAGCGCGCGCAACGGCGTGATCCACAGCACCTTGAGGTCGCGCTGCGCCTGCCGGCGCGTGCGCGGCGGCGAGGCGGTCTTGGCAGTCGCGCTGGCGCCGTCGCCGCGGGCGGGCTTGTGTCTGGCGGCGGCCGCCTGCGCCGCGGCCTGCGCACGCAGGCCCTCCAACAACGGGCCGCCGAATGCGGCCAAGGTCTTGCCGCTGCCGGTGGGCGTGTGCAGCAGCCCCGAGCCGCCGTCCAGGTAATGTCCCCACAACGCGCGTTGGAACGGCAGTGGTTGCCAGCCCTGCTGCGCGAACCAGGCGTACAGCGGCGCATCGGCCGGGCGCCGCCGCGCCGCCGCTGCGCTCATCGCGCCAACGCCTGCAGCGTGCTCAAGCGGTCGGCCTCGGCGAACGGCTTGTCGTGGCGCCAGCGCAGGATGCGCGGGAAGCGCACGGCGATGCCGGACTTGTGCCGGCTGCTGCGATTCACCGCCTCGAAGCCGAGCTCGAACACGTGATACGGCGTCACCGCGCGCACCGGGCCGAAGCGCTCGGTGGTGTGCGCACGGATCCAGCGGTCCAGCGCCAGGATCTCGCTGTCGTCCAGGCCGGAGTACGCCTTGGCCACCGGCACCAGTTGCTCGCCGTCCCACAGGCCGAAGGTGTAGTCGGTGTATAGCGTGCTGCGCCGGCCATGGCCGGCCTGCGCATACAGCAGCACCGCGTCGATGGTCAGCGGCGCCACCTTCCATTTCCACCAGTCGCCGCGACGGCGGCCGGACTGGTAGGGCGACGTCGCACGCTTGAGCATCAGGCCTTCCACGCCGCGCACGCGCGCATCCTCGCGCAGCGTTGCCGCCTGCTCCCACGTCGTCGCCTGCACCTGTGGCGACAGCGTCAGGCGCGGGTCGGCGTGCGCTTCCAGCAAGGCCTGCAGTTGCGCGCGACGCTGCTGCAGCGGCTGCTCGCGCAGGTCGTGGCCGTCCAGTTCCAGAAGATCGTAGGCGAGCACGCGCGCCGGCGTGTCGGCCAGGGTCTTGGCGCCGGGCTTGCGGCGCTGGATGCGGGTCTGCAGCGCGGTGAACGGCAGCGGCGCGTCCTCGCCCGCGCGCCACGCCAGCAATTCGCCGTCGATTACCGCATCGCGTGGCAGCGTCGCCGCGGCGGCTTCGATTTCCGGGAAGCGCCCGTCCAGGCGTTCCTCGCCACGCGACCACAGCGCTACCTCGCCGTCGCGGCGGATCAGTTGCAGGCGGATGCCGTCCCATTTCCACTCCAGCAGCCAGTCGTCGAGGGCGCCGAGCGTGGCGACTTCGGCTTCCAGCGGCGAGGCGAGGAAGAACGGGTAGGGCTGCTGGCGGTCGCTGGCCAGCACCTCGTCGGACAGCAGTTGCTCCAGCGCCTGCGGCGTCGGCGACCAGGCGCCGAGCATGCGCTGGGCGATGCGTGCGATGTCGATTCCGGACATCGCTGCCAGCGCCTGCTGCACCAGCCGCTGCGACACGCCCACGCGCAGCGCGCCGGTCAGCAGCTTGTTGAACAGCAGGCGCTCGTCGAAGGCCAGGCTGCGCCAGCCCGCCACCACCGCGGCGCGGCGCGCGGCGTCGTCCTGCGCAGCCACCGGCAACAGGCGCTCCTCGATCCAGTCGCGCAGCGGTGCCGGGTCCGGGGTTTCCGCCGGATCGTCGAGCAGCAGGGTCAGGGTTTCCGCCAGATCGCCGACGTGGTCGTAGCTGTCGTCCACCAGCCAGCCGGGCAGGCCGCTTTCCTGTGCGATCCACTCGCGCAGTTCGCGGGTGTTGGCGATACGCCGCAGTTTGCCGCCGCTGAGCAGCCAGATCGCCCAGGCCGCGTCGGCGGGTGGCGCCTGCTCGAAATACGCCACCAGCGCGGCGCGCTTGTCCAGCGTCGCGGTGCTCTGGTCCAGTTGCCGGTACAGCGCGGCGAAGCGTTTCATTCCTCGCCACCGTAGTCGGTGCGGAACGCCTCGGCGGCGACGCCGCGTTCGTTGAGCGCGCGGATGATCGCGTCGGTGTTGCCGTGGGTCGCAATCACGCGCCGCGCGCCGGTCTCGTCGATGGTGCGCAGCAGGTCGGGCCAGTCGGCATGGTCGGAGACCACGAAGCCGCGGTCGTAGTTGCGCCGGCGGCGGTTGCCGCGCAATCGCATCCAGCCCGAGGCGAAGCCAAGCTGCGCATGGCGGAAGCGGCGCAGCCACGGACTGCCGGCGGCCGACGGCGGCGCCAGCACCAGCTGCCCGGCGTAGTCGGCGCGCTTGTCCAGTTCGGACACGGTGCGCGTGTCCAGCATCGCCACGCCGGCCTCGCGGTACACGGCCACGCCGGCCGCCACCGCGCCGTGCAGCAGCGCCGGCTGGTCGTCCCAGGGCTGCAGTTCGGCGAGCACGCGCTGCGCCTTGCCTAGCGCATAACAGAACAGCACCGCGGCTTCGCCGCGCGCGCCGCACTCGCGGCGCCAGGCGACGATCTCGCGCGCCACCTCGCTGGTGTCCGGCCAGCGGTACACCGGCAGGGCGAAGGTGGCCTCGGTGATGAAGGTGTCGCAGCGCACCACCTCGAACGGCGCGCAGGTCGGATCGGGCTGGCGCTTGTAGTCGCCCGAGGCGACCCAGACCTCGCCATCCACTTCGATGCGTACCTGCGCCGAGCCGAGCACGTGCCCGGCCGGATGCAGCGACACTTGCGCGCGGCCGAGCGTGAAGCGGGTGCCGTAGTCGTAGGCGCGATAGGCCTGCTCGCCCAGGCGCCAGCGCAGGATCGGCAGGCCGGCGGCGGCGCAGTGGTATTCGCCCATGCCCGAGCGCGCGTGGTCGCCGTGGCCGTGGGTGATGACCGCGCGCGGCACCGGCCGCCAGGGATCGATATGGAAGTCGCCGGCGGGGCAGTACAGCCCTTCCGGGCGCAGCACCACCAGGTCCTGGGAAGCGGCATTCGGCATGGGCGCCACTGTGTCCAAGCCGGTGTGCAGGAGATGAGAATCCGCCACGCGCGTTCGCGGCCGCGCGACGGATCGGCCACAATGCGTGCAGCGCTTCTGGGAGGGAGATGCATGCACACGGACCTGCCGGCGTTCGCCACGCATACGGTCGACAACCAGCCGCCACCGTTCGAACCGCGCGATCTGTGGGCCGACGACGCGGTGCTGCGCGAGGCCATCGCACGCGAGGGCGCCGACGGCTTCGCCGCGACGCTGGCGCACTACGGCGCGCTGGCCGGCGATGCGCTGTATCGGCTCGGCTTCGACGCCAACCGCGACCGTCCGCGGCTGCGCACGCACGACCGCTACGGCCACCGCATCGACACGGTCGAGTTCCACCCGGCCTATCACCAGTTGCTGGAAGCGGCCAAGCGGCATGGCGTGGCCGGGCTGTCCTGGCAGGCCCCGCAACCGGGCGCGCATGTGGCGCGCGCGGCGCTGAGCTACCTGCACCACCAGGCCGAGGCCGGCACCAGTTGCCCGCTGACCATGACCCACGCCGCGGTGGCAGTGCTGCGCCAGGACCCGGCCTTGCGCGAGTGGGCCGACAAGGCCGCCGCGCCGCACTACGACCCGCGCGATGTGCCGATCGCCGACAAGGCCGGCATCACCCTGGGCATGGGCATGACCGAGAAGCAGGGCGGCTCGGACGTGCGCCGCAACGCCACCGTCGCCACGCCGCTGGACGGTGCCGGCGCGTACAGCCTGGTCGGGCACAAGTGGTTCTTCTCCGCGCCGATGTCCGACGGCTTCCTGGTGCTGGCGCAGGCGCCGGGCGGCCTGACCTGCTTCCTGCTGCCGCGGCGCCTGCCCGATGGCCAGCTCAACGCGCTGCGGCTGATGCGGCTGAAGGACAAGCTGGGCGACTGGTCCAACGCGTCCAGCGAAGTCGAGTTCGCCGGGGCCTGGGCGCAGCGGGTCGGCGAGGAAGGGCGCGGGGTGGCGCGGATCATCGGCATGGTGATGCTGACCCGGCTCGACTGCATGCTCGCCGCCGCCGCGCAGATGCGCATGGCGCTGGCGCAGGCGCTGCACCACGCGCGGCATCGCGTCGCATTCGGCAAACGCCTGGCCGAGCAGCCGCTGATGCGCAACCTGCTCGCCGATCTGGCCCTGGAATCGGAAGCCGCCACCGCGTTCGCGCTGCGCGTGGCGCGCGCGGTGGACGCGGCCGACACCGACGCGTCGGAGGCGGCGTTCGCGCGCATCGCCACCGCATTGGGCAAGTACTGGCTGTGCAGGCGCGCGCCGGCTTTCGTCAACGAGGCGCAGGAATGCCTGGGCGGCGCCGGCTACGTCGAGGAGTCGATCCTGCCGCGGCTGTACCGGCAGGCGCCGCTGAATTCCATCTGGGAGGGCAGCGGCAACATCCAGTGCCTGGACGTGTTGCGTGCGCTGGCGCGCGAACCGTCCACCGGCGCCGCGGTGCTGGCGGAACTGCAGACGGCGGCCGGCAGCGACCCAGCGTACGACGCGGCGCTGGACGCACTGCGCGCGCTGCTGGCCGGCCACACCGAGGTGGACGAGTACGGCGCACGGCGCCTGGCCGAACGCATCGCACTGGCCTTGCAGGCCGCACTCCTGCTGCGCAGCGCCAGCCCGGCTGCTGGCGCGTTCGTGCGCAGCCGCCTGGCCGACGCGCATGGCCTGGCGTTCGGCACGCTGGAGCCGGGTGTGCCGGTCGAGGAACTGCTGGTGCGCGCGTTGCCGTAGGCCTGCGCCATGGCGACCCACCGCGCCGTCGCCAAGTGGGAAATGAGTGGGCCGCCACTTCCTTCTCCCTTCTCCCATCGGGAGAAGGTGCCCCGAAGGGGCGGATGAGGGTGCGGCCGCCAATGTAGCCAGGCAGCAAGTGCAGCGATCACCGGCGTCGCGCGACCGTACCCTCACCCCAACCCCTCTCCCGGTGGGAGAGGGGCTCAGCTTCTGCGATGCCATGGATGCGCTATGGAGGCCAGCGCGCCCTCCGCATGTGGAAAAGTCAGCCGGCACTTCCTTCTCCCATCGGGAGAAGGTGCCCCGAAGGGGCGGATGAGGGTACGGCTGCCAGCGTAACCAGGCGGCAAGTGCAGCGATCAGCGGCGTCGCGCGACCGTACCCTCACCCCAACCCCTCTCCCGAGGGGAGAGGGGCTCAGCTTCTGCGATGCCTTGGGCTGCGCTATGGAGACCAGCGCCCTCGACATGTGGAAAAGCTAGCCGGCGTTTCCTTCTCCCTCCGGGAGAAGGTGCCCCGAAGGGGCGGATGAGGGTGCGGCCGCCAGCCTAGTCACGCAGCAAGTGCAGCGATCACCGGCGTCGCGCAACCTTACCCTCACCCCAACCCCTCTCCCGATGGGAGAGGGGCTAGGCTCTTGCGACTCCCGAATCCCGAATCCCGAATCCCCGCGCCACAGCCGCTAATGCCTCCCGCGCTTCCCCCCACGCACCGGCGTCGCCTCCACGGATAGCGTGAAGCTGCGTTCCTCGCCGTCGAGCATGGCGCCGACGCCGACCAGTTGGCGCTTGATTTCCTCGCCGCGGCCGTTGCGGATGCTCACCAACACGGTGTATTCCCACGCGCTGCCGTCGTCCGGATGGCGGATGCTGCCCTCCACCCGCAGCGGCACCAGCGCCGACGGCGCCGACTGCTGCAGCACCGCCGAATCGAAGCGCAGATGATGCTTGCACGCCGGGCAGACGCTGGCGCTTTCCAGGATGGTGGCCTTGCAGTGCGGGCAGGTCCGGGTCGCCCCTGGACTGCCGGGACGCGGGCTGCTCATGCGCCGGCGTCGGACTCCGTGGGCTTGCCGCCCTTGCGGGCATGCTTGTCGTCGTCCCAGCCGAAGTCGGCCTGGCCGCGCATGCGCGAGCCGGCGGCCACGGTCAGCGAGCCGGCCTTGACGTCGCCGATCAGTGCGCCGGAGGCGAGCAGTTCCACCCGCGAGGCCGACTCGATGTTGCCCTCCAGCTCGCCGGCGATGACCACCTTGTCGGCGCGCACGCCGCCGCTGAGCTTGGCGCCGGTCTCGATGGTGAGGTCGCCCTGCACGTTGACGTCGCCCTTGAACTTGCCGGCAATGCGGATGTGCCCGGTGCCCTCGATCTTGCCCTCGATGCTGATGTCGGCGGCGATCAGCGATTCCTTCGCGGTGGGTGTCGGCGCAGGAGCGCGGGCGGCAGGGGCGGCGGCTGCGACCGCGGCGAGCGGCTCGCCCGGGGCGACATCGCCCGGCGAGCGCGGCTCCGGCGGCAACGCGCCGTTACCGGGAACGGGCGGCAGGCCATCCTTGCGCACGGGGCCCTGGTCTTTCCAGATGGACATGGGCTGTCGTCTCCAGTCGGGGGAAGCGCGACTATCGCCGCTCTATCGCGTCGGTTTTGTGACGCTTTCTTCAAAACGGTGGGCCGACCGCGACCGCCGCCGGTTCAGCCCATGCCGTCCAGGGCCGGGTCGTAGGCCTGTACCTGGTTGCGGCCGCAGCGCTTGGCCCGGTACAGCGCCGCATCGGCCTTGCGCAGCAGGGTGGTGGCGACCACGCCGTCGCGCGCATAGCTGGCCACGCCGATCGACATGGTCACCGCCGGCAGCGCCTTGCCGTCCACGGTCGCGCTCAATTGCTGGGCGGCGCTGCGGATCTGTTCGGCGATGGCCTGCGCCTGTTCCGGCCCGGTCTCCGGCAGGATCACCGTGAACTCCTCGCCGCCATAGCGGCAGGCGATGTCCTCGCCGCGCAGCCGCGTCGACAGCATCTGCCCGACCGCAGCCAGCAGGGCGTCGCCGCCGCCGTGGCCGTGCAGGTCGTTGAACTGCTTGAAGTGGTCCACGTCCAGCATCAGCAGCGACAGCGGCATCTGCCGGCGTCCGCAGCGGGCCAGTTCGTGGTTGAGCGATTCTTCCAGGTAGCGCCGGTTGAACAGGCCGGTGAGCGGGTCGCGGATCGACTGCAGGCGCAGCGACTCGCGCAGGCGCAGGTTGCTCAACGCCAGCGACAACTGCTCGGCGGCGGCCTCGGCGATGGCGATGCGCGGCAGCGGACCGGTGCCGCGCCCGGCCAGGAACACGAAGCCCAATTGCGTGCCCTGCGCGGACAGCGGAATGCAGGCGGTGCTGGCACCGGCGGCGTAGGGATCCTCGCGCAGATGCGCGCAGGCCGAGTCGTGGCCCTGCGCATGCACGAAATGGCTCTTGTCGCGACGCAAGGCCCAGCAGTCCTGCGGCGCCACCGCCGGCTCGCTGCCGACCGGAGGCTCGCCCCAACTGACGATCTCCTCGGCGCGGTCGCGCGAGGCGCGCAGCAGGTAGACGCTGCCGCCGGTGTCGGGCATCAGCGCGGCGAGCAGGCGTGCGGTCACGGTCAGTGCCTCGGCCGGCTCCACGCAGCTCTGCAGCAGGCCGGTATAGCGGCTGAGCGCGTTGAGGTCGGCACTGGTGCGCTCCAGCTCGGTGATGCTGGCTTCCATTTTCTCGTTGGCGACCGAGGCGGCCTGTTCGGCGTTGCTGCGGTTGCGCAGTTCGCGGAACAGCAGCGCGTAGACCACGCCGACGCTGCCCAGGCCGAACGGGATGCCGGCCAGGGCCAGCGCCAGCAGCATGTCCGAACTGCGCTGGTTGGACAGGTCGCGGCGCTGCAGCAATTGCTGCTCCACGTCGATCATCTGCTGCACCTGATCGCGGATCGCGCTGGAACTCTGATACACGTTCGGCGCCATCGCCCGCTGCAACGCTTCCAGGCCATCGCGCTGATATACCGCCAGCATCTGCCGCATCTGCGTCAGGCGCGTGTTCATCAGTCGCTCCAGCGTCTGCACATTGGCGACCTGGACGGGATTGTCGGAGACCAGCTTGCGCAGTTGCGCCAGTTGCCGTGGCACGCGCTCGGCACTGTCGTAATAGAGGGTCAGGAAGGCTTGGTTGTTGGTCAGTTCGTAGCCACGCAGCGAGGACTCGGTCATCAGCAAGGTGGCTTGCACCTCGTCGATGTTGCGCAGGACCTCGTGGGTATGGGCGACGCGTTCGGCATCGGAGATCGAGCGCTGCGCGCCTGAGAAGACACCGAAGCCGATCAGCACGAAAACCGCAGCGGAGAACAGGAGGGCTAGGCGGGTCCTGGCCCGCACGCGAAGAAGGATCGGCATCGCAAAAGTCTACTGTGACGGCGCAAACGCCTTGGACCGGCGTCACAAAAAAAGACCTCCTCTACCGGTGCGCCGCGGCACGCGCCGCGCCGCAGCTGCCGCCCCCGCACAGGCGGGGGCGGCGGTAACTCAGCGGTGCTCGCGGTCGCCGTTGTGCGGATCTTCGTTGGCGTTCTCGCGGGCCTTGTCGGCGACCTTCTGCGCGGCCTGGGCGGTGGCCTCGCTGGCATCGGCCGCCATTTCCTTGGCCGCGGCCGAGGCATCCTGTACCGCATCGGAGTTGGCGGCGCGGTGCGCGGCGTCGCGTGCGTCGGCGGCCACTTCGCGCCCGGCCTGCGCGACCTGGCCGGCGGCTTCCTTGGCGGCTTCGCCGGTCTGCTCGGCGGCGACCTTGGCGTCGCGTTGCGCCTGCTGCGATTCGGGACCCTGGCAGCCGGCCAGTGCGAGGGCGCCCAGCAGGGCGACGATCGGGGTCTTGTTCATGCGGCTTCTCCGTCCACGGGTGGGTGACGCGGCGCAGCCTAGGCGGGCGCGCATGCAGCCTGCGTCAAGGCGGGGCCGTGGCGCTGGACAGTGTTCAGGAAGGCGCTGCCGCTGGTGGGGGAGGTGCTGCGGGTGCGGAGTCAGCCACGGCGATGCGCGCCCTAGCAGTCGTATGCCGACGATGCGTGCAATGCAGATGCCCGGCGTTCGCGCGTACATGCCCGCCCTTGCGCGGCGCATGGCGGCAGTGCCCATCGACCGCGTCGCTCGCCGCTGGCGTCCAGCAGGTCGCGCGGTCGCTGCCGGCGGTGCGACGCGTGGTGCGGGTCATGCGTACAGCGCGCACGCGCACAACGCGATGGCGACGCAATGGCACCGAAAAATCCTGCGGGGACGCGCGTTTGTGAGGCGACGTCAGCGGCGGAAGGCGCCGCGGCATTCGCGAGAGGCGAACCTGGACGCGTCGTTGCACTCGCCGCCTTTCGGGACACGTTGTGCCGATACGCTGGTGGCGCCGTCGCCGCGCTCCCCGGCAAATACTAGGCAAAGAAAAAGCCGCTGGCGGACCAGCGGCTCCTTCAGGACTGCAAAAAGCAAGAAGTGATTACTTCTTGGCTTCCTGAGCAGCGTCCTTCGCCTTGTCGGCGGTGTCTTCCGCAGCCTTGGCGGTGTCGGCAGCCTTGTCGGCAGCGGCATCGGTCGGGGCAGCGGCGGCAGCGGCCGAAGCGTCGGCAGCGGTGTTGGCGGCGGTCGCGGCGGTGTCGGCAGCGGCCTGAGCGGCGTCGGCGGTCTGGGCGCCGGCGGCAGCCGACTGGTCGGCAGCAGCCTGGGCGTCGGTGGCGGCTTCGTTAGCCGACTGCGCGGCGTCCTGGGCCTGCTCCTGCTTCGAGCACGCGGCCAGGGCCAGACCCAGGGCCATTGCGATCAGCAGCTTGTTGATGCTCATTGTGTCTATCCTCGTCGTTTAGTTAGGCAACGCGCGAATGCGCGCCCTCAACATGATGACAAGCCAAAGTCGGCTGTCAAGCGCACGCGCATTCATTTTTGTGTTTCAGGGGTTAATCCCAATCAAATCAATTCGATGGCGACCGCTGTCGCTTCACCGCCACCGATGCACAGCGTCGCGATTCCGCGGCGGCCGCCACGGCTGCGCAACGCATTTAGCAATGTCACCAGCAGGCGCGCGCCGGAGGCGCCGATCGGATGGCCAAGCGCGCAGGCGCCGCCGTGCACGTTGACCTTGGCGTGGTCCAGGCCCAGTTCCTTGATCGGCACCATCGCCACCACCGCGAAGGCTTCGTTGATTTCGAACAGGTCGACCTGGTCCAGACTCCAGCCGACCTGGTCGAGCAGCTTGCGGATCGCGCCCACCGGTGCGGTGGTGAACCACTCCGGCGCCTGCGAGAAGGTCGCGTGGCCGACGATCCGCGCCAGCGGCGCGACGCCGCGGCGCGCAGCCTCGTCGGCACCCAGCAGCACCAGCGCGGCGGCACCGTCGGAAATGCTCGAGGAACTGGCCGCGGTGACCGTGCCATCCTTCTTGAACGCCGGCTTCAGCGCCGGGATCTTGGTCACGTCGGACTTGCCCGGCTGCTCGTCGCTGTCGACCTGCACCTCGCCCTTGCGAGTGGCCACGGCGACCGCAACGATCTCGTCGGCGAAGGCGCCATCGCGCTGCGCGGCCTGCGCGCGCGTCACCGATTCGATCGCGAACGCGTCCTGGTCCTGGCGGCTGAAGCCGAACTTCTCCGCGGTGGCCTCGCCGAACACGCCCATCGCCTGGCCGTCGTCGGGATTGGTCAGGCCGTCCCAGGCCATGTGGTCGACCGCCTGGAAGTTGCCGTAGCGGTTGCCGGTGCGCGAGTTGGGCAGCAGGTGCGGCGCGTTGCTCATCGATTCCATGCCGCCGGCGACGACGATGCTGGCCGAGCCGGCCTTGATCAGGTCGTGGCCCAGCATCACCGCCTTCATGCCAGAGCCGCAGACCTTGTTGATGGTGGTGGCGCCGGTGGCATCGGGCACGCCGGCCGCGCGCGCGGCCTGGCGCGCCGGGGCCTGGCCGAGATTGGCCGGCAGCACGCAGCCCATGATGACTTCGGAAACGTCCGCGGCGGGGATGCCGGACTGCTCCAGCGCGGCGCGGATGGCCGCGGCGCCCAGCGTCGGCGTGGGCACGCCGTTGAACTGGCCCAGGAACGCGCCGATGGCGGTGCGCTTGGCCGCGGCGATGACGATCTCGGTCATGGCAAACCCTTACGAAAGTAGTGTTCCGATTATCTGCCGCGGCGCGGGGTCTTGCCAAATCGCAGGGACCCGGGGCGTCCGTCCCGTGGGCGATGTTTCGGTGTAGATTGGCGTGGGTCATCGCCGTCGACGGCCGATGAATGGGAATGGCACCGGACGGTGCGGCAGATCAAGGGAGAGGGGAACGACATGCGGGCATTGATGACACGGTCGCTGCTGGCGGCCGCGGTGGCGGTTGCGCTGACCTCGTGCGGTGGCGGCGGTGGCGGTGGCGGCAATCTGGTCCACGGCAGTCCGCCGCCGACGTCGCCACCTCCGACCTCGCCGCCGCCGCCCCCTCCGCCGCCGCCGACATCGCCTCCACCCACCTCGCCGCCGCCGCCCCAGCCGGCGTTCGACGCGCACCTGACCCTGACCAATACGCTGGCCGCGCACAACGCCGGCTACGACGGCAGCGGTTACCGCATCGGCGTGGTCGATACCGGCGTCAACCGCAACCATCCGGCGCTGGCCGGACGGGTGGTGTCGAACCTGATCTACGTCGATCCGAGCCAGAACAACACCAAGGTCGACGACGTCGACGGCCACGGCACCACCGTGGCGCAGCTGGCGGCGGGCAAGTCGGTCGGGCAGTGGCCAGGCGGCATCGCCCCGGGCGCGCAGATCGTGTCCGCGCGCATCATTTCCGACACGCCGCCCAAGGACGACGGCACCGGCAACGGCAACCAGGTCAGCGGCGGACTGGGTCTGACCCAGGTGCACCAGGACCTGATCAATGCCGGGGTCAAGGTGATGAACAACTCCTGGGGCGGCATCTACTGGACCGACCTGAACTCGACCAACGCCATCGCCGACGAGTACCGCCCGTTCGTGCTCGGCAACGGCGGCCTGGTGGTGTTCGCCGCCGGCAACGAATCCAAGGCCACGCCCTCGGACATCGCCTCGCTGCCCAGCAAGGCCGGCCCCAATGGCACGCTGCCGGCGGCGGACCTGGAGCGCGGCTGGCTGGTGGTGGCGGCCACCGATTCCACCACCGGCACACAGCTGGCCTCGTATTCCAACGCCTGCGGTGCGGCGATGCGCTACTGCCTGGTCGCGCCCGGCACCGAGGTGTTCGTCGATCCCAAGGCGACCACCTCCACCAGCAACCCCGACTACTACTACGGCAGCGGCACCTCGTACGCGGCGCCGCTGGTGTCCGGTGCGGCGGCGCTGGTCTGGCAGGCCTTCCCGTATTTCAACAACGACCTGGTCCGACAGACCCTGCTCGGCACCGCCACCGACCTGGGCACGCCGGGCGTGGATGCGACCTTCGGCTACGGCCTGCTCAACGTCGGCAAGGCGGTGCAGGGACCGGGCCGCTTCGACTGGGGCGACGTGACGGTGGGATTCACCGGCAGCTCGACCTGGGCCAACGACATCGCCGGCAGCGGCGGCCTGATCAAGCAGGGCAGCGGCACGCTGACCCTGAGCGGCACCCAGAACACCTACAGCGGCGACACCCAGGTGCAGGGCGGCACGCTCAGCGCGGCCAGCCTCGGCAGTTCCAACGTGGCGATCAGCAACGGCGCGACCTTCATCGGCACCGGCGCGCTCGGCGGCAGCGTCGCCAATGCCGGCACCTTCCAGGTCGGCGCGGCCACTCTGAGCCTGAGCGGCAACTACGTGCAGAGCAGCAACGGCCGCCTGGCTCTGCTGGTCGGCGACAAGCTCTCGGTCGGCGGCAGCGCCGTGCTGCAGGGCGGTTCGCTGTACGTGCTGGGCAAGCGCGACTACGTGGTCAACAACACCGCGTACACGGTGCTGCAGGCCAATGGCGGGCTCACCGGCACCTTCGCCTCGGTGACCACGCCGTCGAATGTGTTCCTGACCTCGTCGCTGTCCTACGACGCCACCAGCGCCTCGATCACCGTGCAGTCGCTGAGCGTCACCGCTGCCGCGGCCAGCTTCGGCAACATCAGCGCCGCCACGCTGGCCTCGGCGACGCGCGTGGATGCGGCGTTCGCGCAGCTCAACACGCAACTGAGCCAGGCTCCGGCCACGGTCGACGGCGCGCTGCTCAAGGCGGCCGGCGCAGTGCAGCAGTCGCCGAGCGTGGCGGCGGCGTCGGCGACGCTGCGCAGCCTGTCCGGCGAGGCGCATGCCGCGGCCACCGCGATGACCTTCGACACCATGGACCTGCAGCGGCGCGCGCTGTCCAGCCGCTTCGACACGCTGGTCGACCAGCCGCGCGCGGTCGGCGCCTGGAGCCAGCGCCTGGGCGAGACCGGGCAGGGCAGCTTCGCCGGCAGCCAGTTCCAGCTCGATGGCTGGCTGATGGGCCAGGACCTGCGCCTGAGCGAACACGCGGTGGCGGGCTTCGCCTTCGGCGAAAGCCGCGCCAACGACGCCGGCGGCCTGGACCGCAGCCGTAACCGCCAGGTGCAGGGCCAGGTGTACCTTGGCGCGGTGGCCGGCGACGCCTACGCGCTGGCGCAACTGGGCACCGGCCAGTACCAGCGCCAGCTCGACCGCAGCCTGCTGCTCGGCGACACCGTCGCCGACGCGTCCAGCCGCTATGCCGGTCGCTTCCTGTCTTCCAGCGTCGAGGTCGGCTATCGGCTCGGACGCGGTCCGACGTGGCTGACGCCGTATGCCGGCGCCGACTACAGCCGCATCGACAGCGATGGCTTCCGCGAACAGGGCGGCGATGGCTTCGGACTGATGGCCGGTGCCGCCAGTTCCTCGCGCAGCCAGGCGCTGGCCGGCCTGCGTGGCGGTTTCGGCGGGCGCGGCTGGTCGCTGCAGGGCTATGCCGAGTGGCAGCAGACGCTGGCCGCACAGGGCCTGGACCGGCAGGCCAGCTTCGTCGGCGTGAACGCCTGGGCGCCGCTGGTGGACCTGCAGCCGGCGCGTTCGGGTGGCCTGTTCGGCGCCAGCCTGCAGACCCGCTGGAACGGCGGGCTGTTGGGGCTGGGCTACGACCAGCGCTTCGGTCCGCGTGGCGACGACCGCGCGGTGTCGCTGCGCTATCGCCTGGGCTTCTGAGTCCGGGGACCCGGCCCGGCGCGTGCGGCGCCGGTGCGGGGTCGATCCGTCAAGCAGGGCCGGGACGTTCTGGCCCTGCGATCTGCGGCATTCCGCCTGCGGTGCAGGCGGTGCGTGGCGTCACTCGCCGCGCAGATGGCCCATCGAGCGCGGTGCGGTGCGGCCCAGCGGCAGCTTGAGCTTGCCGATCGCCTGCATGCGCGCCTCGGCGATGCGGTCGGCGGCCTGTTGCGGCGGAATGTTCTCGCGCTCGGACAGGTCGAAGATCTTGCCGAGGTTGTGGTACATGCTGCGGATCAGCCGCATCGCGCGTTCGCGGTTGTAGCCGTCGATCTCCAGCGACACGTTCATCACGCCGCCGGCGTTGACCGCATAGTCCGGCGCGTAGAGGATGCCGCGGCGGTGCAGTTCCTCGCCGACCGCGGGATTGGCCAACTGGTTGTTGGCGGTACCGCAGACGATCTTGACCTTGAGCCGCGGCAGCTTGGCCTCGTCGAGCGCGCTTTCCAGGGCGCACGGGGCCAGCACGTCGGCGGCGACGTCGTAGATGTCGTCCGGGTCCACCGCCTCGGCGCCGTACTCGGCCACCGCGCGTGCGACCAGCGCCGGATCCAGGTCGGTCACGTACAGCTTGGCGCCGCGTTCCTTGAGCAGCTTCACCAGCTCCATGCCGATGTGGCCCAGGCCCTGCACGGCGATGCTGGTCTTGCCGATCTCCTCGTGGCCGAACTTGCGTTGCAGCGAGGCCATCAGCGCCTGCAGCGCACCGTAGGCGGTGAACGGGGCCGGGTCGCCGGAGCCGCCATGCACCTGGTGCACGCCGGTGACGTACTCGGTCTCCAGGTAGATCTGCTCCATGTCGTTGACGTCGGTGCCGACGTCCTCGGCGGTGATGTAGCGGCCGCCCAGCGAATCGACGTAGCGGCCGAAGGCACGGAACAGCGCTTCGGACTTGTCGCTCTTCGGGTCGCCGATGATCACCGCCTTGCCGCCGCCGATGTTGAGCCCGGCCAGCGCGTTCTTGTAGGTCATGGTGCGGCTGAGCCGCAGCGCGTCCTGCAGGGCGGACTCGGTGTTGGCGTAGGGGCGCATGCGCACGCCGCCCAGCGCCGGGCCGAGCACGGTGTTGTGGATGGCGATGATCGCCTGCAGTCCCACGTCGCGGTTATGGCAGAAGACGACCTGTTCGTGGCCGGTGTTGGCTAGCGTTTCGAAAAGCATGGGGGCTCCGCTGGCGTTGCAGGTGTCGGGCACCATGGTCCAGGACCGTGCCTGGGGGTGGCGCAAAACAAAAACGCGACGGTTCCGGAACAGGCCCTGAGCGTCGCGATGGCGGCATTTTAAAGCAATTGCCGCCGGCCCGGTGCGATGGCGTGGTGGCCGGCCGGTGCAGGCATCTCGCGGCGCTGTGCGACGCCACAGGCGGTATACCCGTGTTCGCCGGGGGAGTGTGCGTGGCGGGAGAGGGCGGTTTTGGTGCCGGGCGCACAGGGGCGGGCGGCGCGATGTGGCCCGGGCCGGTCCTGCGGTCGCGGTGACCGGCGCTGGTGCCGTAGGAGGGGCGCACGTTGGCGCCATGGGCGGCAGCGATTGTTGAGGCCTTGCCGCGGCCCTGCACGCGGCGGCGGCGTTGCCCGCGATCGCCGCCATCACGGCGATCGCGGGCCTCGTTTGGGGGAACTGGGACTAGTGACGTGCCCAATAGCCGGCGTGGAAGCGATAGGCGGGGCCGTAGTGCTCCCAGCGCGGGCCGACGTAGACGTAGCCGGGCCGTTCCACCACGTAGCGGCCGGCGACCCAGACGTGGCGGTGGCCGTTCCACCGCCAGTAGCCGGGCATCCACACGTAGCCGGGCCGCACCACCACCCGTTCCACGATCGGCGGCGGTGGCGCGGTGCGGACCGACAGTTCCACCACTTCGCGCGCCTGCGCGGGCGCGGCGGCCATGCCACCGGCGAGCGCGCCGCCGAGCAGGGTGGCCAGCAACAAGGGACGAGCGAACATGCGATGTCTCCGAAGGCATCGGCGGGGCGCCGACGCGGGAGGAAACGCCGCCACCGGCACGGGTGTTGACGCGCGGCCGAGGGCGTATTCATGCAGCGGATAGCCAGGTGCGACGTCGCGCACGCGGTTTGCCGCCCGCGTGCGGATGCTGCAGCGCAACCTGCCCGTGTCGCGCTGCACGCCTAGAATCGCGGCATTCTCTTTTCGATGTCCGCACGATGAGCCTTCCCGCGTCCCGCGTTCCGTTGCCGCAGACCGACGCCAGTCCCCTGCGTTTCGTCACCGCCGCCAGCCTGTTCGACGGCCACGATGCGGCGATCAACATCATGCGCCGCCTGATCCAGGCGCAGGGCGCCGAGGTGATCCATCTCGGCCACAACCGCAGCGTCGAGGACGTGGTGCGCGCGGCGCTGCAGGAGGATGCCGACGCGATCGCGCTGTCGTCCTATCAGGGCGGCCACGTGGAGTACTTCAAGTACATGGTGGACATGCTGCGCGAGCGCGGCGCCTCTCATGTGCGGGTGTTCGGTGGCGGTGGCGGCACCATCACCCCGGAGGAGATCGCCGAACTGCAGGCCTACGGCGTGGAGCGCATCTACCACCCCAACGACGGCATGAAGATGGGCCTGGTGGAGATGATCGAGGACGTGGTGGCGCGCGCCGGGCACGGGCGCGAGACCGCGGCGGAGGCGCGTGGCGCGTCGCCGGCCGGCTCCTCCCTGCCGGACATCGACGACGAGAGCGGGATCGGCCGGATGCTGTCGGCGATCGAGGACGGGGCGTTCTCGGAGGCGGAACTGGCTCTGTTGCGCAAGCAGTGGCAGTCCGGCACGGCGTCCGCGGCCGAGTCGCGCAGCCGGCGCGCCGCACCGGTGCTGGGCCTGACCGGCACCGGCGGTGCCGGCAAGTCCTCGGTCACCGACGAACTGCTCAACCGCTTCCTGGCCAGCTTCCCGCAGATGCGCATCGCGGTGGTGTCGGTCGACCCCAGCCGGCGCCGCACCGGCGGTGCGCTGCTCGGCGACCGCATCCGCATGAACGCGCTGCGCAGCCCGCGCGTGTACATGCGCTCGATGGCCACGCGGCGCCAGCACGCCGCCACCAATCGCGTGCTGAAGGACTGCATCGCGCTGCTCAAGGGCATCGGCTACGACCTGGTGATCGTGGAGACCGCCGGTATCGGCCAGAGCGATTCGGAGATCGTCGATCTGGTCGATTTCCCGGTGTACGTGATGACCAGCGACTACGGTGCGCCGAGCCAGCTGGAGAAGATCGACATGCTCGACTTCGCCGAGCTGGTGGTGCTGAACAAGTACGACCGGCGCGGTGCCGAGGACGCGCTGCGCGACGTGCGCAAGCAGTGGCGGCGCAATCGCGCGGCGTTCCAGCTGGAGGACGAGGCGGTGCCGGTGTATCCGACCATCGCCAGCCAGTTCAACGACCCCGGTGTGAGCTGGATGTTCGTCAATCTGTGCCGCCTGTTGCGCGACAAGCTGACGGCGCAGGCCGAGGCCGCCGCTGGCCCGCCGGCGCACTGCGATTTCCGCCCGCAGCTCGACACCACGCTGAAGGAGCCGCGCGCCACCGTGCTGATCCCCGGCGCACGCGTGCGCTACCTGGCCGAGATCGCCGAGCAGGGCCGGGCGCTCAATGCCGGTGTGCTGCGCCAGGCCGAGGCCGCCGACCGCGCGCAGGCCTTTTGGCAGGCATTGCACGAACTGCAGGATCCGCAGCTGCCGGCGCAATTGGAGCTGTATGCGGCGCAGGACCTGCTGCCGGCGTCGCGCACGTCCGGCGATGCTTCCGCGGACGCCGTGGACGCGACCCTGCTGTTGCTGCGCCAGCGCTATAACGATGCCTTGCAGTCGCTGTCCAGCGAATCGCTGAAGCTGCTGCGCGAGTGGCCGCAGCGGCTGAAGTCGATCACCGATCCGGTCACCGAATACGCGGTGCGCGGCAAGCCGATCCGGGTGGAGAACTACCGGGAGTCGCTCAGCCACCAGTCCATTCCGAAGATCGCCGCGCCGCGCTACAAGAGCTGGGGCGAACTGCTGACCTTCCTCGGCAAGGAGAACCTGCCCGGCAGCTATCCGTACACCGGCGGCGTGTATCCGTACCGGCGCACCGGCGAGGACCCGATCCGCATGTTCGCCGGTGAGGGTACGCCCGAGCGCACCAACCGGCGCTTCCACTACCTGAGCGTCGGCCAGCCGGCCGCACGCCTGTCCACCGCCTTCGACAGCGTCACCCTGTACGGCGAGGACCCGGCACCGCGCCCGGACATCTACGGCAAGATCGGCAACTCCGGGGTCAACATCCCGACCCTGGACGACATGAAGAAGCTGTACTCCGGCTTCGACCTGTGCGCGCCGACCACCAGCGTGTCGATGACCATCAACGGCCCGGCGCCGATGATCCTGGCGATGTTCATGAACACCGCCATCGACCAGCAGGTGGAGAAACATCTCAAGGCCGACGCGCAGCGCTGGGCGCAGGCCGAGCAGACCCTGGCGCAATTGTTCGAGGGTCGCGAACGCCCGCGTTATCACGGCGAGCTGCCACCGGGCAACGACGGCCTCGGCCTGGCCCTGCTCGGGGTCAGCGGCGACCAGTTGGTGGACGCGCAGACCTATGCGCAGATCAAGGCGCAGACCCTGTCCAGTATGCGCGGCACGGTGCAGGCCGACATCCTCAAGGAGGACCAGGCGCAGAACACCTGCATCTTCAGCACCGAGTTCGCGCTGCGCATGATGGGCGACATCCAGCAGTATTTCGTCGAGCAGAAGGTGCGCAACTTCTACTCGGTCTCGATCTCCGGCTATCACATCGCCGAGGCCGGGGCGAACCCGATCAGCCAGCTCGCCTTCACCCTCAGCAACGGTTTCACCATCGTCGAGTACTACCTGGCGCGCGGCATGCACATCGACGATTTCGCGCCGAACCTGAGCTTCTTCTTCAGCAACGGCATGGACCCGGAGTACACGGTGATCGGCCGGGTGGCGCGGCGGATCTGGGCGCGGGCGATGCGCGAGCGCTACGGCGGCAACGAACGCAGCCAGATGATGAAGTACCACATCCAGACCTCCGGCCGTTCGCTGCACGCGCAGGAGATCCAGTTCAACGACATCCGCACCACGCTGCAGGCGCTGTACGCGCTGTTCGACAACTGCAACAGCCTGCACACCAACGCCTACGACGAGGCGATCACCACGCCGACCGAGGAAAGCGTGCGCCGCGCGGTGGCGATCCAGATGATCATCAACAAGGAGCTGGGGCTGAACTTCTGCGAGAACCCCTGGCAGGGCAGCTTCATCGTCGAGCAGCTCACCGACCTGGTCGAGGAGGCGGTGTACAAGGAGTTCGAGGCGATCAGCGAGCGCGGCGGCGTGCTCGGCGCGATGGACACCATGTACCAGCGCGGCAAGATCCAGGAAGAGAGCCTCTACTACGAGCACAAGAAGCACGACGGCAGCCTGCCGCTGGTCGGGGTCAACACCTTTCTGCCCAAGGAGCATGCCGGCGAGACCGCGACCGAGATCGAGTTGATCCGCTCCACCGAGCAGGAGAAGGACCAGCAGATCGGCAACGTGCGCGACTGGCAGCAGCGCCGCAACGCGCTGGCGCTGGCCGCCGACGGCGCCGGCCTGGGCGCCCTGCAGCGCACCGCGCGCGAGCGCCGCAACGTGTTCGCGGCGCTGATGGAGGCGGTCAAGACGCATAGCCTGGGTCAGATCAGCCACGCGCTGTACGAGGTGGGCGGCGAGTATCGGCGCAACATGTAGCGCCCACTGAGGTGCTGCAGTGCCGCCTACGCCGTCGGCGGCGAGCATGCCTGCCGCGCGCCTCGCTGCGGCAGGCGTGCGTCGCGCGGCGGTCGCCCGCATGCAGCCGTGTTGCGGCCGCTGTCGCGACAGGCCCATAGTGGCGTATCGACACACGGGGAGGTTGCCGATGAAAGCCTGGGGAGCGTTGTGGCTGATCGCATGCACGGCGGTGGCCGGCGCAGCGGAACCGGCCGATGACGGCGCGGCGGGGCCGCTGTTCGACACCGTCGCGGCGCTGGACCAGCGCCTGTTCGATGCCTACAACCGCTGCGACATGACCGCGTTCGAGTCCATGTTCGTGCCGGACGTGGAGTTCTACCACGACACCGGCGGCGTTACCCGGGACCGCGCGAGCGTCGTCGACAACACGCGCAAATGGATCTGCGGCAAGGTGCGCCGCGAACTGCTGCCCGGCACGTTGCGGGTCTACCCGGTCAAGGACTTCGGGGCGATCGAGGAAGGCGAACACCGCTTCTGCGAGCTAGCCAGCGGCCGCTGCGAGGGCATCGCCAAGTTCGTGATGGTGTGGCGCCAGGACCCGGACGGCTGGAAGCTGACCCGGGTGCTCAGCTACGGCCATCGCACCGTGCCCGCGCCGGCGCCGCCCTGAGCGCGCGCGGTCCCGTCGCCGCCGAGAGGCGAGTCGTCGTGCGTCCCTGGGCCTGCGCCCGGGTCGGCCGCGCACGTTGCGCGGTGCGCTGTGGATATCGGCGCAGCAGCGGGACAGGGCGCTGACGGACGCTGCGGCACGCGGCTTGCTTGCCACCGGCTGGTGCGATCGCGCGCTGTCCATGGCCGCCTGGCGGAGGCCGGCGGCCGCGTGAGGCCGACGTTGCGCAGAATCCCGCGCGGCGTGCTTGAATGACATGGCGCGCCGCATGGGTGCGCACCGGTGGCCGGGCGCGGGGACCTGGCGATGTTTTGCGGATGACGACGATCGTGCCGATCATGTGGATTGCCATCAGTGCGGGTGTGCTGGTGCTGGGAGCCGGACTCTGGTGGTGGCTGCGCCGTGGCGAAGGCGATGCGGCCGAGGCGCCGCAGGCGCGCGTCGGCGCCGACGATGCCAACCTGCCCGACACGCCGGCCGCGTCTGCACGCACTGCGCCAGCCGCGTCTGTCGACGCCGCGGAGCAGGGCGTCGACCCATTCGCCGACCCGGCCCTGCTCGACCTGGAGCCGGTGCCGGACGCGGCGATCCTGGCGCGGCTGTGCGAACTGGCGTTCGCCGGGCGGCCGGTCACTGCATCGGCCGCGGTCGCACCGGCGGTCATGGCCGATGCCGCCGCAGTGCTGGCGCGCATCGACGCGCATCCGCGCTATACGCCGCGGCGCCCGCATCTGCTGCCGCAGCTCACCCGTGCGATCAACGATCCGGCCGCCGGCGCCCATGCCATCGCCACGATCCTCGGCCAGGATCCGGCGCTGGCCGGCAATCTGCTGCGCATCGCCAACAGCGTCATCTACCGCCGCCATCCCGAGCCGATCGAGAACCTGGAGCGGGCGGTGGCCCTGCTCGGTACCGAGGGCCTGCGCCAGATCGTGCTGGCGGCGCTGCTGCAGCCGGTGATCGTCGACGACGGCAGCGTCTTCGGCCGCTGTGCGGCGGTGCTGTGGGAACACACCCTGCTGTCGGCACATGCCGCCTCCCAGGTCCCAGACCGCGAGGATGCGAACGCCGCGCAATTGCTGGCGCTGTTGTGCGGGCTGGGCGCGGTCTCGGTGGTGCAGGTGCTGCGCGATGTCCATGCACGCCACGCTGAGGCAGCCCCCACGCCGGCGGCGATGACCGAGATGCTGGAGGCGTGGTCGGCGCACTGCGCCAAGGCCATTTCCGCCGACTGGGGGCTGTCGCCACGGGTGCAGCGCGCCCTGGAAGAGCAGTCGGGCGACGCCGATGTCGCCACCATGAGCCCGCTCGGGCTGGCCCTGCGCCGGCATCGCGCCGCCGCGGCCGCCCAACTGGCGGTGCGCTATCGTCGCTAGTCGCGACAGGCGCAAGATCGGACGGCACAGGCGACACGTGCGAGGGCTCGATAGACGACACAAGAAGCGGTGTCGCGCAGGGGGCGATCGCAACGGGCTGCTGCGTGGTGCGGTGCAAGGCGCGCAGAACGAGGGCAGCTGCGCATGAGTGCCGGCGCACAACCCTCCATGCCCTGGGCGGCGCCGCCTTGGCTCGATCTGCTGTTCCGTGGCGTCCGCGGCGTCCTGATGAGCGTGGGGGCGCTGGCGATGCTGGCCGGCTGCTTCGCCCTGGCGCACCTGGTCACGTCCTCGCTGGAGCCATTCCTGGCGATGCTGCTGTTCCCGCTGGCGGCCTTGGTCACGGTCGCCATCCACGAAGGCGGGCATGTGTTGGCGGGGCGGGCGATCGGCATGACCGTGTGCCGGGTGCACGTGGGGCCGCTGCAGTTGCTCGCGCGCCGTCGCGGCTGGCGGATCCGCTGGCAGCGCCAGCGTCCGGGTGACAACGCGGGCAGCGTGATCGCGGTGCCCAACCCCTACGCGGCGGTGCGCCGGCAGTATCTGTTGCTGATCGCCGGCGGTCCGCTGGCCAACCTGCTGGCGGCGGCGGGGTGCGGAGTGTTGGCATGGCGCCTGGGACTGGGCAGCTCCAGCGGCGCGTTCTGCACCGGCGCAGCGGTGTTCAATCTGGCGGCAGGTCTGGTCAATCTGGTGCCCTCGCAGAGTCCGAGCGGGGCCAGTGATGGTCTGCAATTGTTGCGACAGGCCCGCCCGCGCGATCCTGACGCCCTCGTCGACGTACTCGCTGAACTCAACGGCCTCTCATCGCGCGGCGTCACCGCGGACAAGTTGCCGGCACACCGCCTGGCCCTGCTCGCGGACGGCGATGGCTGGTTTTTCTATGTTTGGTTCACGCTGAAAGCCATGCAGAACCGTGGCGAGTGGACGCAAGTCGCGGCCCTGCAGCCGGACTTCGAGGCGCAGGTCGCGACCCTGCCTGCGCCGGTCGCCGAATCCTGGCACAGCATGATCGCGCTGCTGCGCTGCGAACTCGCGTTCTCGCGGGCCATGGCCGGTGAGGACGCTGCCGATCCCCTGGATGCGGCGCTGACGGCCGACCTCGACTGGGCGGTGCCGGCCTTGCGGCCGCGCTGCCAGGCGCTGATGGCGGCGCGGCGTGGCGACCAACTTGCCGCACTGGCTGCATTGGCGCGTGCCGAAGCCTTGGCCGAGAACGACGTGGACGCAGCGACGCGACAGTGCGAACGCGGGCTGCGTGAGGCCATCCGCCAGCGTCTGCCGGCCGCGTCGGTTCCCTGATGGTATCTGCCAGCCGGCGAACGGCCGGCTGGCGTGCATCGCGTTGCGTGCCGCTCAGCGCAGCGGCACGTCGGCGACCTTGTCCTGGTAGTCGCGCTTGGGGTCGATGCCGAACAGCACCTTGATGCCGGCCATCAGGCTCGAACCATTGAGCCAGATCTGCGCGTGGTCCGGATCCAGGCGCAGCAGCGCCAGCTTGGGATCGTCCTTGCCCTGTTCGTACCAGGCGTCGATGAAGCCGTTCCACAGGCGCTCGATCACCGCCTGGTCGTTATCGACGCTGAGGGTGCCGCTGATGCTGGCGAACAGATCGTGATTCTTGGCGCTGAACGCCGCGATCACCCGCTGGCTCTGCGTCAGCTTCTGCACCAGCGCGTTGTCCTTGGAGGTGAAGAACCAGATCGGGCCGCCGCGATCGCCCTCGAACTGCGCGGTCATCGGGCGGGCGTGGCCGTCCTCGACGCCGTCCAGGCCCAGCATCACGGTGCGGTCGGACTTCAATGCCTTCCAGAATTTCTCTTCCAGTTCCTGCGGGCTGGCCATGCGGATCTCCGAGCGGGCGACAGTGCCCGGCTGCACTGTGCCGGGCGGCGCGCGCGCGGCCCGTGACGGGAGGGTGGACGGGATGTGCAGAGGCGGTGCGTGCACGCGCAGGTTCCACGCCTGTCGCCGCAGCACGGCATCGCCCACATCCGGGTCGTGCTGCTGCATGCGTGGTGGCGATGCGTGCACGGTGCGTGCATCCGCGTTTCACCGCGTGCGCATCCCGCGCTGGCTAGTCTCCCGCATCAGCGCCGGCCGTTTGCCGGCGCCAGTGCACGCCGCGGTGGTGTGCGCATGTCCTCGTTTCGGGAAGACCGCATCATGATCAAGTGGGCCATCATCATCGCCATCATCGGACTCATCGCCGGCGCGCTCGGCTTCAGCGGCGTGGCAGGTACGGCGATGGGCGTCGCCAAGTTCCTGTTCTGGGCCGGCATCGTCATCGCCCTGGTGCTGTTCGTGCTGGGCACGATGCTGGCCAAGAAGGTCGACTGAGCGCGAGGCCGGTCAGGTCGCGTCGATGCAGGTGCGTCGCGCGACAGGGGCACTGGATGGAAGCGTCACGCTGGGCGGCAGGCGCCTGCCATGCCGCGATGGCCTAGGTGTCGCTGGCGGTGTCGGTGTCGTTCGGTGCGGCGTCGCCGTCCGCGGCAGGCTTGGCGGCTGCGGCACGCGCTTCGCGCTTGCGCGCTTCCTTTTCTTCCTGCTGTTTCTTCTTGGCCAGCTCGCGCTGACGCTTTTCGAAGGAGTAATTGGGCTTGGCCAATGCGCATCTGCCGGTAGGGGAATGCGTCGAGTGTAGCCGGTGTGTCCACCGCGTGCGAAACGGACAGGCCGCCCGTGTGAGACGGCCTGTCCTAGGCGCAGGTGCGGGAGTACGGCCCTCCCGGACCTTGGCTTACGGGCTCAGGTACTGCTGGATCGACGAATACACGTCGGCGAAGCGCGAGTAGTAGTCCGGATCGCTCGGCGCGCTGCAGTACGAAGAGCCGCCATACAGGCCGCCGCGCAACTGATAGGCGCCGCTGCTGTTGACGGTGAACAGGCCGGAGCCGGACGAGCCGCCTTCGGTGACGCCGGTGCTCCACTGCACGCGGTACAGCGGCGACTTGCCGTCGATGGAGCTGGACAGCGCGGTGACCTTGCCCAGCGAGTACTTCTTGACGTCGCCGGCCGGGTGGTGGATGCCTTCGATCGCGGTGCCGGTGGAGCCGATCGCCGAACTGCTCCAGCCCGCGTAGAACGCGCCGCTCGGCGGAGCGCTCTTGAGCTCGAGCAGCGTGGTGTCGCGGGTGGTGTTGGTATAGCGCAGGTAGGCGCCGCCGCCGAGCGTGGTGTAGTTGGAATTGACCGTGGAGCCGCCGCAGGTGGTGGCGTCGTAGAACCAGTAGGTCTGCAGCGTATTGGCCACGGTCTGGGTGCTGATGCAGTGCGCCGCGCTCCAGAACATCGCTTTCTTCGGCGAATTGCTGTTGTTGAGCAGGGTGCCGGTGCACAGGTAGGTGCTGCCGCCGCTGGTGAAGGTCATGCGCGCCACCGACTTGGCCGCCGAGGTGAAGCCGGAGGTCGGATTGGCGCGGCAGACGATGTCGCGCTCGCACGAATCGCTTTCGCCGATCATCGGCCGCATCATCGTGTCGCTGGCCACCGGGCTGATGTCCAGGTGCGAGAGTTGCGGGATCTTCAGCGCGAAGCCTTGCGGGTACTGGCCGGCCGGCAGTTCGATCTCCACCACCATGCGTGCGCCGGCGATCACCGCCGACCAGCCGGGCTGGCTGCCGGCGAAATCGGCGCCGCTCTGCTGGAACACGCGGCCATCCTCGCCGGCGAAGCGCAGCGTCGCCTTGCGCGGATCGCCGGGCTGGGCGCCGCTGCCGCTGAGTTGCAGCGCTGCGCGCAGCGCCTGCGCATTGGTCGAGACGATCTCGAAGCTGGTGACCTGCGCGCCGTTGGGCAGGGTCTGCCAGGACAGGCGGCGCAGGTTGATGTCGGGCTTGGCGACGTCGCGGGAGAAGCCGATCTGCAGCGGCTGGCCGTTCTTCACCTGTTGCCCGCGTGCCTGCTTCATCGCCGCCGCCTTGGTGCTGTCGGGCGCGGCCAGTTCGATCAGGCGCGGGGCGTGTGCGCTGCCCGGGGTGAGGCTGCGCAATTCGGCGCCACCGAGCGCGGCGGCATCCGGGCGGGCTTCGACCGGGGCGGAATCCATTTCGGCTGCTGGGGGAGTGGCAGCCATGGCGACGGGGGACATGCCGGCAATGCCGGCCAGCAACGCCAGGTACAACGCATGCTTGCGATTCATCGATCTTCCTTTTGCGAAGAGGGACGAGACCATCCGGCAGGGGACCGGATGCCATTGCACCCGAGTTCAGGGTGCCTGCCGAGGCTACGGGCGACGCCCCCACGATTGCGTGCCAGGCGTCACGCTCGGAGGGCCGGTTTCGTAGACAGCTGCTCACATTGCGTGTGATGGCGCGAAAGAAGCGCCTGCGCTGCTGGCATGTCGGCGCATTCCATCGTGCCGCGCAATGGACGCGAGGCGGCGCGATTTGCGTGGTGACGCGGCGACGGCGGTGACAGCGCGACACGGCCATCTGTCCGGTGCGACAGGTGTTCGCCAGGCGATGGTGCACCTTCGGCGTCGCCTGGCCTGTCTGCTTGCGCGCCCCTTCGCCGCAGCGCCAAGACCCCTTGGGAGCCCCCGGACCGGCAGACTCGGAGTGGCTGCAACCTTTCTGTAAGCTTTCCGACAAATTTCAGTAGATTCAATTACTTAAATCAAACCGCGTTGTGCTGCAACGCAGCTTGCATCGATTCAAATTCGGCCTATAACGCTGGCGTCACATATATGAACTTTTTGTTCGTGTATGCACCGCTTTGCGGACGGCCCGCGCGAGGCCAGGGGGCTAGGGCGGGCTCGGCACATCTCGAACATCGATCGCTCCTGTGGGGGGAGACCAGTGAACAGAATCGCTTTCCGGCGTGGACTCATCGCCAGTTCCGTTGCGCTCGCCCTGTGGGCGCCCTCTGTCATGGCGCAATCCGCGCCCGATGACGCGGCCCCGCCCAATGGCGCCGGCAAGGCCGACAAGCCGGTCGAACTCAAGGCGGTGACGGTCACCGGATCGCTGATCCCGCGCGTGGAGGTCGAAGGCCCTGCGCCGGTGGTCACCATTACCGGCGAAGAGATCAAGAAGCAGGGCTACACCACGCTGTGGGAATTCCTCGACTCGCTGCCGCAGGTGGGCCAGCAGGTGTCCGACCCGGCCTCGTGGGGCTCCAGTTCGGTCAATGCGCGCTCGGTGAACCTGCGCGGGCTCGGCCCCGGGTTCAGCCTGCTGATGATCGACGGCCATCGCGTGGTCGACTATCCGCAGCCGCTCAACAAGCAGAGCAACTTCCAGAACTTCAACAACATCCCCACCGGGATGATCGATCACATCGAAGTGCTGGCCTCCGGCGCGTCGTCGATCTATGGCTCGGATGCGGTCGCCGGCGTGGTGAACGTGATCCTGAAGAAGGACTACCAGGGCAACCAGTTGCAGGTCACCCTGGGCGGTGCGACGCGCGGTGGCCGCGACTACGGCGACATCAACTACGTCGGTGGCCGCGCGGGCGACAACTGGCACGTGACCTACAACCTGGAGCACTCCAACCGCAGCGCGCTGTGGGGCATGGACCGGCCCTACCAGGATTCCGTGGCCGACGCGGGCTACGGCGCCTGGGGGCCGGCCTCGCGCATGTTCGGCTACCAGTACGACGCGGCCGGTGCGATCGCCCTGTCGGCCACCGATGCCAACGGCCGCTACATCACGCCGCCCGCCGGCACCTGCGACAAGTTCAGCAACTCGCGCCTGACCCAGTCGCACTCGGTGACCACCAACGGCACCCAGGTCACCGGCGTCACCGACAACGGCTTCTACTGCGCGCAGCCGGCGCTGTTCCAGAACTGGGTGCTGACCCCGGGCAGCATCAGCAACAGCGGCTATCTGGCGGGCGAGTACGACTTCCAGAACGGCCTGCAGTTCTACGGCTCGGCCGCGCTGTACCAGACCGTGGGCATCTCCAACACGCAGCTCAACGTGTTCAGCGCCGGCCCGTTCTACGACCAGACCACCGGGCAGACGGTCAACCAGGTGATCCGCCAGCTGACCCAGAAAGAGATCGGCGTCAGCGCCAACACCTACGACCGCGAGCGCAACTGGAACCTGCAGGCCGGCCTGCGCGGCACCGTGTTCGACGGCCGCTTCAACTGGGACCTCAACCTCAACACCCAGAAGTACATCGTCCGCGAGGAGTTCACCGGCTACAACGCGCAGGCCACCAACAACTTCTTCCTCGGCCAGCAGCAGGGCACCACCGCCGACGGCCTGCCGATCTACGCGTTCAACTGGCAGCAGTTCTGGAACCCGATCATCCCGCAGCAGTACGACCAGTTCGCGGTGACCGGCGTGAACACCGCTTCGTCCTGGCTCGACCAGGCGCAACTGCGCGTCAACGGCGACCTGTTCAAGCTGCCCTGGGCCGATCGGTCGGTGGGCTGGGCCGCGGTGTTCGAAGCCGCGCACAACGGCTTCAAGCTCTCGCCCGACCCGCGCGCGGCCGATCCGTCCACCTTCCAGAACCCGTTCGGCGCCTATCTCACCGGCGCCGGCACCCGGCAGCGCTTCTCGCTGGGCACGGAGTTCCGCTTGCCGGTGCTGGACACGGTGACCTGGACGCTGTCCGGTCGCCTGGACAAGTACAACGACGCCAGCCGTGCCGACATCGCCCGTACCTGGGGCTCGGGCCTGGAGTGGCGTCCGTACGACGGTTTGCTGCTGCGCGGCAGCTACGGCACCAACTTCAAGGCGCCGGACATGCAGGCCATCTACCTGACCGGTTCGACCTCGCCGGTGGGCTTCTATGCCGACCCGCTGCAGTGCGTGAACGCGATCAAGGCCGGGCAGAACAACAACACCTGGTGCAACAGCGTGCAGCGCCCGACCTCGCAGTACTACACGCTCTACACCAACGGCAGCCGCCTGCTGCTGCCGCAGACCGGGCACTCCTGGACCTACGGCTTCGTCTGGCAGGTGCCGGGCGTGCAGGGGCTTTCGGTGTCGGCCGACTACTGGAACATGGGCGTGGACAACGCCATCCAGTACCTGGGCCAGGACACCGTGCTGGCCGACGAGGCCGGCTGCCTGACCGGCCTGAAGCCGAACGGCACCTCGGGCCTGTCGCCGTACACGGCGCACGTGGCCGGATCGGAGTACTGCCGGATGGTCACCCAGATGGTGACGCGCGACGCCAATGGCCAGATCGTGTCGGTGCAGTCGGGCCCGATCAACGAAGCCTCGCTGTATGTGGCCGGCGTCGACGCGACGCTGGACTACAAGTTCCACACCGACGGCTACGGCGATTTCCGCGCCGGCATCAACTACACCAACAACCTGTCGTACAAGCAGCGCGTGCTGGCGTCGGATCCGTTGCAGAACACCCGCTACCAGAACGTGGCCAGCCGCATGACCTGGATCGCCGACTGGACCAAGGGCCGTTGGAACGTGTCGATCTCCGGCGTGCGCAACGGCCGGATGCGCGCACCCAACTACGCCGGCTGCGACGTGCTGCCCAACGGCATCCAGCCCAGCATGGTCACCGTGTCCAATGGCGGCGAGACGATCTCCACCGGCGTCTGCCAGGTCACCCAGGACGGCAACCAGGTCACCGTGCAGGACACCACCTACCGCGGCCATGCGCCGGCGTGGATCACCTGGAACGGCTCGGTCGGCCTGCAGATCACGCCGGATCTGCACGCAAAGCTCGCCGTGTCGAACATCTTCGACAAGGTCGGTGCGATTCCGTACTACGCCGGCGGCTTCGAGTTCGTCACCACCGGCCAGACCGCGAGCGAGTACAACGGCCGGGAAATGTTCCTGACGCTGGACTACACGTTCAACTGAGCAACACGCCGACAGGCCGGCGGGCTTCGTGGAAGCGAAGCCCGCCGGTTTTTTTATGCCCACGCGAGGCGGTGCGTTCCAATCCAATTCAACATCGCCCCTCCCGCTTGCGCAGGAGAGGCGATGGACGCGTTACGGCGAGCGCGGGCTGCGCTCAGCGCCGGTTCGACGGCACGAACTTGTACAGCTTGTTGACCCCGGTGCCGAAGTTGAAGCGGCTGTAGCCGGCGCCCCAGTACACCGCACCGTCGACGATCGCCGGCGCGCTGGACACCGAACCGCCGGCGTCGAAGCTCCACAGCGTGGCGCCGGTCTTGGCATCGAGCACGGTCATCGCGCCGGACATCGAGCCGGCATAGACCAGGCCCGGCGACGACGCCAGCGGGCCGCGGCCGCCGGCGCCGAACGCGGTCTGCACCGGATCGATGCCCGGCACCTTGACCTGCCAGAGGATCTTGCCGCTGGCCGCATCCAGTGCGGCCCAGGAGCCGGCGTTCCAGGTTTCGGTGTTGCCCGGCGCCAGCGTGTAAGGCGTGTGCTCGTTGTTGTTGATCGCCACGTACACGCGACCGGAGAACGGATCCACCGACGAGCCCCATTCGATGCCGCCGGCGGTGCCGCCCGGGCCGACCTGGGTCGACCACACGGTCTGCCCGCTGTCGGCGTCGAACGCCCAGTACACGCCGCTCTTCTGGCCGGCACCGACCAGCGCCTGCGGCTTGCCGTTGCGGATCGCCGTGAACAGGTTGGCGCCGCCGCCGCTGAAGTCGTAGTCCGGCCCTTGCGGGTCCTGGCACAGGCCATTGGTCGGCGCGACCAGGCACGACAGCGACCAGGCGTCGGCGCCCTGCAGGCGGCGCGTCCACACCGGCTTGCCGCTGCGCATGTCCAGCGCCAGCACCGAGTCGACGTAGTTGTCCGGCGCCATGCACGCCAGTTGCGCGGTCTTGTCGCCGTTGGCGTTCTTGACGCAGGTGGCCACCTCGGTCGGTACCGAGTAGTTGTTGCCGGTGGTGGCGTAGACGCGCTGGCGCAGCGGATCGATCGCCAGCGTGCCCCACACCGACGCACCCGTGTAGCCCTCCGGCGTGGTGCGGAAGCTCCACAGCAGCTTGCCGGTCTTCAGATCCAGCGCGGCGACGCTGCCGCGGAAGGAATACTTGTAGCCGGCGCTCAGTCCGCCCCAGTCGCCGGAGGACACGCCGACGTAGACGCGGTCGCCGTAGATCACCGGCGAGGCGGTGATGCGCGCCTGCGGGTTGGACTCGACCAGGGTCTTCCACAGCAGCTTGCCGGTGGCCTTGTCGATCGCCAGCACCGTGCCGCTGGCCTGGTCGCCGACCAGCACGCTGTCGCGCGCGATCGCCGGGCTGTTGCGCGACAGCGAACCGGCGATGCCGGTGTAGTCGGCCAGCTTCACCTGCCACACCGCCTTGCCGAGGTCGGTGTCGATGCGATACAGCTGGCCGCCCCAGTCCGGCACGTACAGCGCCGTGCCCTGCACGGTCGGCGTGGCCGAGACGTCGCCTTGCGTGGTGAAGGTCCACGCGGTCTTCAGACGCGCGGCGTTGAACGGGGTGATCTGCCATTCGCCGGGCGCGAAGCGGGTGTTGAGGAAGCCGCCGCCGGCACTGTTCCAGAGGCTGTGCGTGGCGAACGGCGTGCCGCCGGAGAAGGCGCTGCGCCATTGCGCGCTGGCGGCGCTGGTGTCGGTCGTCGCCGCTGCGGTGCCTGCGGACTGCGCCATCGCCATTGCGCTGAACATCAAGCCGGGAATCAACGCCAGCCGCAGGCGGGTGAGGTTCTGGTGTGCATCACGCGTTTTCATGGATGTCCTTCGGGCTTGGGAGTGAGGATCCCCCCGTCACGTCCGCGGCCATCCTAGAAGCGCAAATCCTTGTGTGTCATGTACTTACGAAAAAGTTAGGGCGTTCGCAAAAGGTTGCGGCGATAGCGAAAAACGATGGCGACGGCATCGCGTTGTCATCGGCGCGGCACGCGCGTGACGCATGTCGGTGCACGGTGCGATGGCGGTCGCAGCCCTGCGTTGCAAGGCATCGACCGTGCGCCACGATGCACATGGCGACGGAGCGCAGCGATATGCCCCATCGATGCTGTCGGCGATAGCCGCAGCGTGAGCACGGGCTGAATCGCATGCGAGACGGCGCAGTCGCGGCGGCGCTGCGGCAGCGCCGCATGGGCAATCCGGAGGGTTGGTTACACTGTGCGATCACCGTTGTCTGCACAAGGAACGCCTCGATGAAATGCCCTTCGCTGTTGTCCCTCGCCATCGCGCTGTGCGCCACTGCCGCCGGCGCCGTGCAGGCGGCAACGCCCGCGTCCACCGCGGCGCTGGAGGGCAAGGTCGATGCGCTGTACACGCGTGCGCCGGACACGCTCAAGCCCGACGAAGTGAAGGCGATGCAGCAGCGACTGCTGGACTGGGCGCAACTGCAGCGCTATCGCGCCGACAATGCGGCGCTGCCGGCGCCGGCAGCGGACGCGCCGCGTGTGGTGTTCTACGGCGACTCCATCACCGATGCCTGGGGCCGCCGCGAAGGCACCACGTTCTTCCCCGGCAAGTCCGCCTACGTCAATCGTGGCATTTCCGGGCAGACCACCGCGCAGATGCTGGTGCGCTTCCGCCAGGACGTGATCGACCTGAAGCCGGCGGTGGTGGTGATCCTGGCCGGCACCAACGACCTAGCCGGCAACACCGGGCTGTCCACGCTGGAGATGATCGAAGACAACTTGCGCTCGATGACCGAACTGGCCCAGGCCCACCACATCAAGGTGGTGCTGGCCTCGGTGCTGCCGGTCACCGACTATCCGTGGCGGCCGGGCCTGCAGCCGGCACAGAAGGTGCGTGCGCTCAATGCCTGGATGCAGCAGTACGCGCAGCAGCAGGGCGCGGTGTACCTGGACTACTACAGCAAGCTGAGCAACCGCGACGGCGGCATGGACAAGACCGTGGCCATCGACGGCGTGCACCCCAACAACGCCGGCTATGCGGTGATGGCGCCGCTGGCCGAGCAGGCCATCCAGCGCGCGCTGGCAAAGCCCTGAGCCACGTGCGCTCCTAGCCCCTCTCCCCCCGGGAGAGGGGTTGGGGTGAGGGTACGGTCGCCGGCAACAACGATCGGCGAGGCCGCACCCGCACTCCCTCAGAACCGCTCGCCCTCCGGCAAATAGCGCCACTCGCCCGGCGCCAGCTTGCCCAGCGAAATCCTGCCGATGCGCAGGCGACGCAGCCCCGTCACCTGCAGTCCGACCTGCGCGCACATGTCGTGCAACTGGCCCGGCTGCACGTGCTTGATCGCAAAGCGCAGGCGCTGTTCGCTCTGCCAGCTGACCTTGCACGGCGGCAGCGTGCGCTGGCCATGGCGCAGGCCGTGCGCGAGCCGGTGCAGGCCATAGGGCTGCAAGGTGCCGCTGACCTCCACCACGAACTCCTGCTCCAGCGTGGCCGCGTCCTCGCTCAGCCGCCGCAGCACGCGGCGGTCCTGGCTCAGCACCAGCAATCCGCTGGCGTCGGTCTCCAATGGCAGCGGCAGACTCAGGCGCAGGAAATGGCGCTTGAGCACACGCATGTCGCTGGCATCCAGCGCGCTGCGGTGGCCGGGCGTCGCCAGCGCGAGCGCGTCTTCGGCGCGCATCCCGGCCGGCTTGTGCAGCAGCAGCGTGACCGGCTGCGCCGGGCCGAGTTGCGCGTCGGGCGCCAGCGTCACCTGCTGGGTGGTGATCGGCGTCTGCGGTTCCTCGACCACCACCCCGTCCACGCTGACCCAGCCGCCCTCGATGTACTGCTGCGCCTCGCCGCGCGAACACGGCAGCAGGGCGGCGAGATGCTTGTCGAGACGGACGGGGCTGGACATCGGCTGTAAGCGATCGGTCGGGGGCGCAGTGTACGGGCGTCGCGGGGGCGCTGCCACGCAGCGGCGTCTCAGCGCTCGCCCAGTTCCAACTGGGTCAGGTACAAGCGCAGGTCGAACTCCAACTGGTGGTAGTCCGGCGTCATGTGCGCGCACAGTTGGTAGAAGGCCTTGTTGTGCGCGCTTTCCTTCAGGTGCGCCAGTTCATGGGCGACGATCATCGGCAGGAACGCCGCCGGCGCATCGCGGAACACGCCGGCGATGCGGATCTCGCGGCTGGCCTTGAGCTTGCCACCCTGCACCCGCGAGACCGTGGTGTGGGTGCCCAGCGCGTGCTTCACCGCCTGCAGGCGGTTGTCGTAGATCACCTTGTGCAGCGGCTCGGCGCTGCGCATGCAACGGTCCTTGAGCGCCTGCGTGTAGTCGTACAACTGGCGATCGGTGCGGACCGTGTTGGCCTCGGGATAGCGTCTGCGCAGCCAGTCGCCCAGGCGCTGGCGCGCGATCATCTCGCGGACTTGGTCCAGGACATGGGGCGGGTAGCCGACGAGATAGCGCAGGGTCTCCATGCCGCCACCTTAGCGCGCCGCGTGCGTCAGGGCATCCGGCACCAGTGCCTTCGCGGGCGGCTGCCGGCGCTGCGGGTATCATGCGGCTCCCGAATCCGAGTCCGTGGACGCTTCCGATGCGCAATCCCCTGCAGGAGCAACTGCTCAAGGCCGGCCTGGTGAAGAAGAGCCAGGTGGCGCAGGTCGCGCGCGAGCAGGCCAAGGCGCGCCAGGGCAAGACCCCGCCGCCGCCCAGCGCCGAGCAACTGGAGAGCGAGCGGCTGCGACAGGAGCGCGTGGAGCGCGACCGCGCCCTGTCCGCCGAGCGCAACGCGCAGGCGCGTGTGCAGGAGCAGCGCGCGCAGGCGCGGCAACTGGTCGAAAACCACAAGCTCAAGGCCGACGGCGAGATCGACTACCACTTCACCGATGCCGGCAAGATCCAGCGGCTGCGCGTGGATGCGGCGCTGCGCACGCAACTGATCGCCGGCAGCGTGGCGATCGCGCGGCTGGATGCCGGCTACGTGCCGGTGCCGCGCGCGGTGGTGGAGAAGATCGTCGCCCGCGATCCGGCGACCATCGTGTTCGATGCGCTGGCGGCGACGCCGGCCAGCGGCGAGGACGATCCCTACTACAGCCAGTTCAAGGTGCCGGACGACCTGATCTGGTGACCGCGGCGCGGCGCCGCATGAACGTCTCGGCTAGGTGAAGCCGGCGTGCATTGCATTTGCCGGTGCCGGCCGCATCATCCAGGCAAGGCAACAGTGCGGAGACGACCATGGCCACTGGGTGGGCAGGCGACGGCGCGGTGCAGGACCAGATCGATGCGACCGTCGAGGATGCGATCAAGCGGGCGCGCAGCCAACTCCCGCAGGGTCCGGGATTGAGCCACTGCGAGGACTGCGATGCGCCGATTCCCGAGGCGCGGCGCAAGGCGGTGCCCGGCGTGCGCCTGTGCGTGGCCTGCCAGGACGCGCAGGACCGCGCACAGCACGAGCACAGCGGCTACAACCGCCGCGGCAGCAAGGACAGCCAGCTGCGTTGATGCTCAGCCGCCGCGGTCGGGTCAAGGCTTGGGCTGCGCGTGCAGCGCGATGTTGAGCTGATCGACCACGATCGCCCAATCGGCGTCTTCCAGGCGCTCCTCGCGCAGCAGTTGCGCCTGCGCGGGCGTCCAGAACGGCGCCTCTTCCAGGCGCATGCCATCGGGCAGCGGCGCATGCTGGGCGATGAACTGGCGGATCTCCGGCTCGCTGTTGGGCAGGCCGAGCTGAGCGAAGAGGTCGGCGAACGGATGAATGACGGGTTCCATGCAGTACCTGGTCGGGAAAGGGGAGGTCGCCGCGCTAGGCGGCTGGCATCGACCATACCGGCTGCGTCATGTGGATGGCGTCAGCGTCGGCGTGGCGGCGCTCAACCCAGTCCCGGCGGCACCGGATGGCCGCGCCAGCGGCGCGTGCTGCGCTGGAAGAACAGGCTGTTGGGGATCTGCAGCACGCTCTCGCCGTCGCCGTCATGTTCCTCGCGCAGCGTCGTGTAGATCAGGTTGATGTCGATCACCTGGCCTTTCAGGCCGGGCTTCTCGCCGTTCTCCAGCAGCTCGATGTGGTCGTGCAGGCGGAACGGGCGCGTGGTGAAGATCAGCAGCGTGCAGAAGATGTTGGACAGCACGCTCCACGCCGCGAAGAACGCCACCGCCGCGACCGCGGCGAAGCCGGTGAAGGCGGTCCACAGCACGGTGCCGGACACGCCGAAGCGGTCCAGGATCAGCAGCAGCGCCGCCGCGTAGATCACGAAGCCGCTGCCGCGGCGCGCCATCAGCACCAGTTCCGGCGGCAGCGCGTGGTGCTCGCCCAGGCGCCGGATCAGCCGCCGCAACACGGTCCGCAGCAACCAGGCCGCAAGCACGATCAGCACGATCTGCGCGCCGGGCACGATCACGTCGAGCCAGCGGTGTGTCCACGGCGGCAGCAGGGTATGGAGCGAGGGCATTGCACTTGGGAACACGCAGGGGAGGCGCGATGGTCGCAAGCGAGGCCGTCGCGGGCAAGTCGTACTGCCTGCGCTTGCGGCGGCCCCTTTAGTCGGCGCGCTCCAGCGCGTCCCACTGCGCCTCGGTGACCTCGGGCAGCGCCTCCAGCGCCGGCTTGGCGAACAGATAGCCCTGGTAGAGGTCGATGCCCAGCGCGCGCAATGCGTGGTACTCGGCGGGCGTCTCCACACCCTCGGCGAGGATGCGGCAGCCCAGCGGCGCGGCGATCGCGACAATGCCGCCGACGATGTGGCGGCGTGCGGCGCTGGCGTCGATGCCACGGATCAGCGCCATGTCCAGCTTGATCAGGTGCGGCTGAAAATCGGCGAGCAGGTTCAGGCCGGAGTGGCCGGCGCCGAAGTCGTCGATGGCGGTGAGGAAGCCGCGCTGCGCATAGTCGCGCAGGATGCGCACGACCTTGGGCAGGTCGGCGACGCGTTCGGACTCGCTCATCTCGAAGATCAGATCGCCGGTCGGCACGCCGAAGTGCTCGGCCGCCTTCAGGGTCAGGCGGATGCAGGTCGCCGGCTCGTACACCGCGTTGGGGATGAAGTTGATCGACAGGCGCGTGCGCAGGCCCAACTGCGCGGCGGTGGCGATGGCCTGCACCCGGCAGGTCTGATCGAAGCGGTACATCTGCTCGGGGCGGACCCGCGCCAGCACCGCCGCCGCGCCGCTGCCGTCCTCGCCGCGCACCAGCGCTTCGTAGGCGTAGATCGAGCGGGTGGCGGCATCGACGATCGGCTGGAACGCCATGCGCACGGCGAAATCCAGCGGCTCGCCATCGCGGCAGTTGCCGCAGGCGGGCTGGCCGAGTTCGGCGGACAGAGAGCGCAGGAGCATGCCGGGCCGAGACCGTGGAAGAGCTCGCAGTATGCGCTTTCGGCGTGAAGACGGCGCCGTGCTTCGAGCCGGCGCGGGTGGCGCTAGCCGGCGTCGGCGACGTCGACCTTCTTCAGCACGCGGGTGGTGCCGAGCACCTCGACGCGGCCGCCGGCCTGGTGGAAGGCGGCCAGGTCGGCCTCGATGCGCTCGCGGCTGAGGCCTTTTTGCGCCTTGTCGGCGGCGCTGGCGCCGCGTGCGTTCCGTGCGCTGGGCGAAGCGGTGGTGCTGGTCGGTCGTGCCATGCTGGAACTCCTGCAGTCAGTACATCGTCAGGGGAATGCCACGGGTCAGTTGCTCGTGGTGGGTGCGGCGGATCTCGCGGCAGTACGGGCCGGCCATCGCGAACTTGCGGCAGATTGCCGGGCGCTGCGCATAGATCGAGCAGCACATGCGCGCGCCGTCCACCGCCACGCACCAGCCGTCCTCGTCGCGCGCCATCACGTGCAGGCCCTCGCGGGTGTACTCGGTGAGATGCTCGGGGACCTGGTCGTCCGGCATCACCAGCACGGTCAGGCGGCAGCAGATCGCGTCGCAGCGGTCGCAGGCGATGGCCGGGTCGGCCGTGTCCCGCATCGGCTCGCTCATGCGCAGCCGCCGCGATCCGGGCGTGTCGGCCGGCGAGGTGACTGGAGCGGCGACACCAGGCGCTGGGCCTGGAGCGTGGCAGGGGCGGGAGACATGGCGCTCCGAAGGATCCGGCCTGCAGCAGGACGGAGGGTGGCGCGAGAAGGAAGCGAGTCGGGCGACAGGAACGGCCGGACGAGACGCGCGTAGCGACGTGACGCTGAAGCGTGCAGCCATGCTACGCCAGTCGCGCCGCCGCAGTATGAACAACGTCGGCCGCAGGCCATGCGCCGGCCGGGCACGGCCGGTCGGGGCGCGCCCCGCCAGGCCCGTGCTGCGCTAGTCCTGCGCGGCGGCCAGCGCCAGGCCCTGCACCACGCCGAACGAAGGATCGCCGTGGACCAGGCGCGCCTGCGGGAAGGCCGCGGCGACCAGGTGCTGCAGGTAGCCGGCGCGCGACATGCCGCCGGTCAGGAACACCGCGGCCGGATCGCCGCCGATGTCCTGGCGGACCTGCGCCAGCAGCTCCTGCAGCGCTTCCAGGTAGCTGCGTGCGGCCTGCACCAGTTCCTCGGCGTGCACCTGCACCTGCAGCCCGGCTTCGATGTAGTCCAGCGTCTCTGCGTGCCGCTCGGCGTCGCTGAGGCGGATCTTGCTGCGCTCCACCGCACGGTACAGGCGCGCGGTGTTGCCGGGTTCCTGCAGCGCCTGCAGGCGCGTGTCGTAGGGGGCGGGCACGCCGTCGTAACGGTGCTGGCGGAAATCGCGTTGACGGGTGGTGTCCTGCACCATCGCCGCCTCGACGTAGTGGTGCGAGGGCACGCGGGTGAGGCCGCGGCCGAACTGCGGCATGAATCCGGCCAGGCTCAGTGCCAGGTCGATGTCGGTGCCGCCGCGCGGGATGCCCCAGGCGCGGTGCACCTGCGGCGCGGCGTCGCCGCCGACACTGGCGTAGGCGATGTCGGTGGTGCCGCCGCCGATGTCGACCACGACCGCGGCGTGGCGCTCGCGGCTGACCGCGTGGTAGTGCATCGCCGCGGCGGCCGGTTCCTCCAGGAAGGCGACGTCGTCGAAGCCGGCAGTGACCGCCGCGCCATGCAGGATCTCCAGCGCCTGCGCATTGCCGGCCTCGCCGATCGAGCTGCGGAACTGCACCGGGCGCCCCAGCAGGGCGCGCCGCACCTGCACGCCCAGTTGCTGCGAGGCGGTCAGGCGGATGTGTTCGAGAATGTGCGCGGCGATGCCGGTGATGGTCTGGCGTGCGCGCGGGTGCAGGTTGTAGCCCAGCATCGACTTGGGGCTCTGCACCAGGTTGCCTTCGCCCTCGACGAAATACGCGTCCAGCGCGTCGTCGCCGTACACCGCGTTCTGCAGCAGTGCCGCCGAACTGCGCGGCTCGCGCATCTGCGTTTCCATCCATTGCCGGCGCACCACCCGGATCGCATCGCGGCGCAACGCGTCGGGGCTGCGTTCGCGCCCGGCGGCAAGCGCATCGCGGCGACCGGACTCGATCAGCTCGTCCACCTGCCGTTCCAGCGCCGGCGTCAGGTCGAACTCGGCCGGGTCGCGCATCACCTCAGGGAAGTACACCGTGGTGCGGAACTGCTGCTGCGCGCCGAAGTCGATCGGCACCACGCGGCCGTCGATCACCGCGGCGGCGGCGGAATTGCTGGTGCCGAAGTCGATACCGAGGCGCATGACGGTGCCGGGGGCGGGAGGGCCGCGCACTGTGGGGCAAGCCGCGGCGCGACGCAAGCGCGGCCCGGAACGCACGAGGCCCGCATCGGCGGGCCTCGTTGGAGACAGGAAAGCGGGCTGCTTACAGCGCGGCGCCGGCGTGGCCCTGGTTCTTTTCCTGCTCGGTGGCCTCGCGCACGCCGGCCACTTCCACGGCGAAATGCAGCACCTGCCCGGCCAGCGGGTGGTTGCCGTCGATGGTCACCAGTTGCTCGCCGACCTCGGTGACCGTGACCAGCAGCGGGCCCTGGTCGGTCTGCGCCTGGAACTGCATGCCCGGCGCCAGCGACGCGGCATCCGGGAACGAACCACGCGGCACCTGCTGCACCAGTTGCTCGTGGCGCGGGCCGTAGCCTTCGGCCGGGATCACGTCGGCCTTGACCGACTCGCCGGTGCGCTTGCCGGTCAGTGCCTTCTCCAGGCCCGGCACGATGTTGCCGGCGCCGTGCAGGTAGCTCAGCGGATTGTCCGGCGAGGACTGGTCGATCACTTCACCGGCATCGTCGGTGAGGGTGTAGTGGATGGTGGCGACAAGCCCGTTGGCGATCTCCATGGGAAACCTCGTTCAGTGAGTAAGGGGGATACGCCGGCACAGTCACAGCGCGATGAGAGGGGTGCTACCCGGCTACCCTAACGAAAAGCGGCGCAGGGCCGCAAGTCGCGCCGGCACGCGCCCATTCAGGCCGGCGGCGGCTGGCGCAGCGCGGTGCGTCGGGCCAACCAGGTCTCCGGGGTCTGCGGCTTGACGAACAGCGCCTGCAGCTCCGGATGCTCGGCGCGCGCGGCGGCCTCGATGCGCTCGATGCACGCCTCGATCTGCGCGGTGCTGCGCTGGTCCTCGAACTCGGCGCTGAGCGCGGCCACCACCTGGTCCGGCCCCATCTGCACGCTGAGCACGCCGTTGACCGCGCGCACGTCCGGATCGGCCGCGGCGATGCGCCGCAGCGCGTCGCCGAGCGGGCGCGCCGCCGGCTCGCCGATCAGCAGGCCCTTGGTCTCGCGCGCCAGCACGAAGGCCGAGCAGGCCAGCACCGCGGCGATGCCGACGGACGCGACGCCGTCCAGTTCCGGCATGTCCAGCCACTGCGCGGCGAGCAGCCCGGCCAGCGCGATCAGCAGGCCGATCAGCGCTGCGCTGTCCTCCACCAGCACGGTGAACAGGCTCGGATCCTTGCTCTCGCGGAACGCCTGCACGTAGCTCAGGCGGCCCTTGCGCGCGCGGAACTCGCGCAGCGAGACCCACCACGAGCCGCCCTCGAACAACAGCGACAGCCCCAGCACGATGTAGTTGAGGGTGTGGTCGCTGGCCGGCTGCGGATCGCGGATATGGGCGATGCCCTCGTACAGCGACACCCCGGCGCCGAGCGCGAACACCAGCAGGGCGACGATGAAGCTCCAGAAGTACAGCTCGCGCCCATGCCCGAACGGATGGGTGGCATCGGCCGGGCGCGCAGCGCGGCGCAGGCCGTACAGCAGCAACAGTTCGTTGACCGTGTCCACCAGCGAATGCACGCCTTCGCTGAGCATCGCCGAGCTGCCCGAGAGCCCGGCGGCGACGAACTTGGCGATGGCGATGGCGAGATTGCCGGCGAGCGCGGCGTAGATCGCGAGACGGGACCCGGACGAGGCGGACATGGCATTCCTGCGGCCGCTCGGCGGCACGGGGCGGGCGGCTACAATAGGCGGCTCGCCGTCGTCGCCGTATCAAGGACTCCCATGCCCGCCGCACCCGCTTGCCCGCAATGCACCCTGGAAAACACCTATGTCGACGGCGCCAACTGGGTGTGCGCGGACTGCGGCCACGAGTGGCCGGTCGCGGCCGACGCCGCCAACGACGCGGCGACCGTGGTGCGCGACAGCAACGGCAACGTGCTGCAGGCCGGCGACACGGTAGTGGTGATCAAGGACCTGAAGGTCAAGGGCTCGTCGATCCCGCTCAAGCAGGGCACGGTGATCCGCGGCATCCGCCTGGTCGAGGACGATGCCGAACACATCGAAGGCAACTCGGACAAGATCAAGGGCCTGGTGCTGAAGACCTGCTTCCTGCGCAAGGCCTGAGCGGGCGAGCCCCACTGCATCGCCCGCTGCGGCGGCACCGTTGCGGTGCCGCCGCAGGACGCGATCAGTCCAGCGTCGGGTAGTCGGTGTAGCCCTTGGCACCGCCGCCGTACAGCGTGTCGGCATCCACCTCGTTCAACGGGGCGTCGCGGCGCAGCCGTTCCACCAGGTCCGGGTTGGCGATGAACGGGCGACCGAACGCCACCGCGTCGGCGCGGCCGGAGGCCACGGCGTCTTCGGCCAGCGCCTTGTCGTAGCCGTTGTTGACCAGCCACGGGCCATGGAACTTGGCGCGCAGCGCGGCGTAGTCGAAGGCGATGTTGTCGCGCGGGCCGCCGGTGGCGCCTTCGATCACGTGCACGAAGGCCAGGCCCAGCGGATCCAGGCGTTCCACCGCGCGCTCGAACAGCGGCTGCGGGTCGCTGTCGCGCGCATCGTTGGCCGGGGTCACCGGCGACAGGCGCACGCCGGTACGGTCGGCGCCGATTTCCTGCGCCACCGCCTCCACCACTTCGAACAGCAAGCGGGTGCGGTTCTCGATGCTGCCGCCGTAGGCGTCGTCGCGATGGTTGCTGCCGTCGCGCAGGAACTGGTCGATCAGGTAGCCGTTGGCGGCATGCACTTCCACGCCGTCAAAGCCGGCGGCGATGGCGTTGCGGGCGGCGCGGCGGAAGTCCTCGATCAGCCCGGGGATCTCGTCCAGGCGTAGCGCGCGCGGTGCGGAGACATCGGTGAAGCCCTCGGCGGTGAAGGTCTTGGCGTCTGCACGCAGCGCGCTGGGCGCCACCGGCGCGGCGCCGTCCGGCAGCAGGCTGACGTGGGAGATGCGGCCAACGTGCCACAGCTGCAGCACGATCTTGCCGCCGCGGCGGTGCACTTCATCGGTGACTTTTTTCCAGGCCGCGACCTGCGCGTCGCTGTAGATGCCCGGGGTGTCCTTGTAGCCCTGGCCCATCGGGCTGATCTGGGTCGCTTCCGCGATGAGCAGGCCGGCGCTGGCGCGCTGGCCGTAATACTCGGCGGCCAGCGGCGAGGGGATGCGGCCTTCGCCTTCGGCGCGGTTGCGGGTCAGCGGCGCCATCACGATGCGGTTGGCCAGTGCGATCGCGCCCAGGCGCAGCGGCGTGAACAGCGGGGAAGCGGTATCGGTCATCGGTGGGTCTCTCGTTGTGGAGTGGGGCGGGCGACCCTACAGCGGGGCGCTGCAAGGCGATGTGCGTGCAGGACATGGGGACGCGTGCGGCGGTTTCGCGGCTGCGCGATGGGACAGTGCGTTGCTGCGGCGGCACCGTCGCGCGCGCATCGCCGCCCGAAACGCCGCCAGCGGTGCGGCGCAACGCGGCGTTGCGCGGGTGGGGCTGCAGGGCTTGCTGCGATGCACAATAATGGGCGGCCCTTCTTCCTGGGACGTGCGCATGACCTCATCCGCCACGGCGCCGCTGTCGCGGCGCGGCTACGTGCTGATCCTGTTCGCGCTGGCGATGGGCGGTTTCGCGATCGGCACCAGCGAGTTCTCCACCATGGGCCTGATGCCGTACATCGGCCGTGGCCTTGCGATCGATGCGCCGCAGGTCGGGCACCTGATCAGCGCCTATGCGCTGGGCGTGGTGGTCGGTGCGCCACTGCTGGCGATCCTGGGCGCGCGCTGGCCGCGGCGCGATCTGCTGCTGGCGCTGATGGGCTTCTATGCGTTCGGCAATCTGGCCAGCGCGGTGGCGCCGGACTATCACAGCATGCTGGTGGCGCGATTCGTCGCCGGCCTGCCGCACGGCGCCTATTTCGGCGTGGCGACCCTGGTGGCTGCCTCGATCGGCCCGCCCGACCAGCGCGGTGCCGCGGTCAGCCGGGTGCTGCTGGGCCTGAACCTGGCGGTGCTGGTCGGCAACCCGCTGGCGACCTGGCTCGGCCAGGTGGCGCAATGGCGCTACGCGTATGCCCTGGTCGCGGTGATCGCAGTGTTGACGGTGCTGCTGGTGTGGCGCCTGTTGCCGGCCGATCCGCAGGAGGCGCGGCCCTCGCCGTTGCGCGAGTTGCGCGCCTTCAACCGCACGCAGGTGTGGCTGGCGCTGGGCATCGGCTCGATCGGCTTCGCCGGCATGTTCTGCGTCTTCAGCTATCTGGCGCCGACCCTGATGGAGGTCACCGGCGTGTCCGAACACTGGATCCCGGTGGCGATGGCCGCGTTCGGGCTGGGCGGGCTGCTCGGCAACCTGGCCGGCGGCTGGCTGTTCGACCGCATGCAGTTCCGCGCGGTGCCGCTGGTGCTGCTGTGGTCGCTGGCAGTGTTGCTGGCGTTCCCGCTGGCGGCGACCTCGCCGTGGGCGGTGCTGCCGGCGGTGGTCGCGGTCGGCAGCATGGGCGCCCTGGCGCCGGTGCTGCAGACCCGCCTGATGGATGTGGCCAGCGACGCGCAGACCCTGGCCGCGGCCTCCAACCATGCCGCGTTCAACCTGGCCAACGCGCTGGGGCCGTGGCTGGGCGGCATCGCGATCGGCGCCGGCCTGGGCTGGACCTCCACCGGCTATGTGGGCGCTGCGATGGCCGTGGGCGGCCTGCTGATCTACCTGTGGGCGCGCTACGCGGCACGGCGTGCGGCCTGCGCGCCCGCGGCTGGTTAGGGTGCGCTAGCGCAACGGCCGCGCCGTGGAAGACAGCCTGCGCAGCGCGTCCAGCTTGCCTTGGTAGCGCGGTTGCGTGGCCGGATCGGCGTGGGCCATGGCCTCGCGCAGCGCCGCGGTGGCGCGGCGGGTGTCGCCGCTGTGCAGGTAGGCGCGGGCCAGGGCGAAGTACAGCAGGTGTGCGCCGTCGTAGAGGTGCAGGGCATGCCGGTAGTAGGCGATCGCCGCGGCGTAGTCCTGGCGCCGCTCCGCCTCGTTGCCGAGCAGGTATTGCTGGAATGGGTCGCGTTGGCGCACCTGTTCCATCTGCCGCTGCAGCGCGGCCTCGCGGGGGCTGTCGCCCAGGCGTCGGGCCAGCCCCACGGCATTGGACAGCGCCGGCAGGTGTTCCGGATCGATCTCCAACGCCTTGGCGTAGTCGCGTGCGGCGGCGGCGCTGTCGCCGTCGCGCATCGCCAGCACGCCCTGGTTGTTCCAGGCCCCGGCGAAGCGTGGGTCCATCTGCAGGGCCATCGCCAGATGCGCGCGGGCGCCTTCCAGATCGCCGTCGACCATCAGCTCGGCGCCGCGGTTGTTGTAGTAGTGGGCCAGGGCGCGGCGGTCGGAAATCGGCTGCGGCCCGCGCCGGTCCATCAGCACGCTGCGGTCCAAGTCGATGCTGCCGCGGCCGCTGTCCACGCGCACGCCTGCGTTGACATGGCCGACGTTGTACAGCGCATTGCCGTCCTCGTACCAGCTCAGCACGCGGCGCACTTCCTGGACCTGCGCCTGCAGTCCGATGTCGCGCGCCATCGCCACGAACAGCAGGGTGAAGGACAGGCAATTGACGCGACGGGTTGCGTAGCTCTCGGCGACGCTGTGGGTGGCCTTGGGGTCGTATTGCAGGTTCAGGCCGTTGGCGTCGAAGGCCAATGCCACCAGTTGCTGCAGGCGGTGCTCTGCGTCGGCGCCGCGGTCGATGCGTTGCTGCAGCAGCGCGTGCAGTGCCGGCGGCAATTGCAGGATCTGCTCCGGCGTCGGCATCGGTGCGGCGGTTGGCGCCGGGACTGGCGCGGCAGCCTGTGCTGCTTCTGCCGCGTACGACGGTGGCATCGGCGGCGATGGGGCGGCCGCAGCGGTAGCGAGCAGGGCGAACGCAGTCCAGGCGAACATGACGCACCTCGCGGCGCCCTGCAGTGGCGAGGGCTCGTCAGCACTATAGGCCTTTGACCGTGGTGCCGGGAGGCGGTCGTGGCTGCGCCGACGGGCGGTCTTGGACCGGCACGCTCAGTGGTAGTCATCCACAGCCACTGTGGACGATCAGGGGGCAATCATGTGGATAAGTCGCGTTCGGCGAAGCGCCGCAACACGCGCAGACAGGATGGTGAAAATTTCACCACATGCCTGACTGCGTGCAGTTTCCAATGAACGCATGTTCACCACCGGCAATGGCGCGTGACGAACAAGGGCGAACGGCTCACGTGCGCTTTATGCCGTGCTGCCCAGCATCGCCATCACCACGCAACGCGGCAATCCTCTCGACCGCGCCGTGCGATATCCAGGTCCACCCCGCGTGCCCGTTGCGCGATATCGCCGGCTTCGCCACAGGAGTTTTCCATGAGCATCCAGAGCAAGACCACGCACAGCCTCAACGACCTCATCGCCATTTCCCGCGACGGCAAGGACTTCTACGAAGAAGCCGCCAAGAAGGTGGGCGACGCCGAGTTGTCCGCGCTGTTCCTGCGCATCGCCGGTGTCAAGTCGGACATCGTGAGCAGCCTGAGCGCGGTGGTGCAGTCGGTCGGCGGCAAGCCGGAAGAGCACGGCACCATGGTCGGCAGCATGCAGCAGATGTACGGCAAGGTCCGCGCCGCGCTGGGCGACACCAAGTACGGCTATGTTGCCGAACTGGAAGAGTCCGAGGACCGCCTGCTGAAGGCCTTCAACGAGACCATCGCCGACGCCGACACCCCGGTGGCCGCGCGCGATGCCGCCACCCGCCTGCTGCCGGAAGTGCGCGCCTGCCACGACGTGATGCGCACCCGCAAGCACGCGATGAAGAACGCGGCCTGACCGCCATCCGCCGCCTGCCCGGCGCGCCGCCATCGCGGCGCTGCCCGGGCGGTGTGCGGGATCTGCAGCGATCAGGCGCGCTTGCTACCATGCGCGCTCGACCGCTGCCCGAGCCGCTTGCGGCGTTTGCCGCTCCACTCCATGTATCCCGATACTGCGCCCGACGGCGCCCAGTTCTCGCTCGGCTTCGACGCGCCCGCCGCGCGCGAAAGCCTGTTCTTTGCGTTGCTGCCGGACGCGCAGACCGCGCAGGCGGTGCATCGCCTCGGTCAGCAGCTCTGCCAAGACCATGGATTGCGCGTCCGCGCATTGCCGCCCGAGCGGCTGCATGTGACCTTGCACTATCTGGGCGAGTACGCCGGGATTCCGCCACGCTTGCTGCAGCAGGCCTGCGCCGCCGGGCAGGCGCTTGCGGCCTCGCCATTTGACCTTGCATTCGACCACGCGGTGACCTTCGACAGCCGCGCGCGCAGCCGACCGTTGGTGCTGCGCGGCGATGCCGAGCCCCAGCCGCTGCAGGCCTTGCGCCAGGCGCTGCAGCAGCAATTGGCCCGGCACGGTGTCGCCGCACGTGCCGACGGCGCCTATCTGCCGCACATGACCCTGGCCTATGTCGAACAGCCGCTGGCGCCGCAGCGCGTACCGGCGCTTTCCTGGCAGGCGGCGTCGCTGAGCCTGATCCGCAGCGTGCAGGGCCAGGGCCGTTACCTGCACGAAGCGCGTTGGCCATTGCGGGCCGATCCCAGGAAGAGCAGCGAATGAGCGCGGCGCCGCTGACCCTGCCCGATGCGCAGTGGGCGCAGTTGCGGGCGGCCTACGCCGAACCGCCGCGCGCCTATCACCATTTCGGCCACGTCGAGGCGGTGCTGGCGCACTTTGCCGAGGTCGCCGCCGACACCGGCTGGCAGCAGCCGCGCGAGGTTTACCTGGCGGTGCTCTATCACGATGCGGTGTACCGCGCCGGCCGCGGCGACAACGAAGCGCAGTCGGCGCGCCTTGCCGAGGCGGCGATCGCGCAGTGGCTGCCGGATGCCGGTGTGGACGCGGCGCGGGTCGCCGCGCTGATCGAACTAACCGCGCGTCACGGGCAACTGACCGTCGCCTCGGTGGATGCGGACGCGGCGCTGTTCCTGGACTGCGACATGGCCATCCTCGGCGCCACACCGGAAGCCTTCGCCGCCTACGATCGCGCCATTGCCGAGGAGTATCGAGGGGTGGTGCCGGGCTGGCTATACCGGCGCAAGCGCCGCGCCTTCCTGTGCACCGTGCTGGCGCAGCCGCGCATCTTCCTCAGCGAGCGCTTCCACGCGCGTTACGACGCGGCCGCGCGCGCCAACCTGCGCCAGGCCATCGGCTGACCAGGCGCGGGCCACCCGGCGCCGCCTTCTTCTACACTGCCGCGCCGGTCCGTCCGGCCGCCACCACCAAGCCCATGTCCGACTCTGCCGCCAATGCCGATCCCCGCCCGCAGGCGCCGCTGCCGCCAGCCCCCAGCGACTGCTGCGACAGTGGCTGTCCGCTGTGCGTCTACGACCTCTACCACGAGGAACTGGAGCGCTACCGGCAGGCGCTGGCGGCCTGGCAACTGCGCCACCCTGGCGCCGACGCGGATGGCTGACAGGGCTGCCGGTGCAGGCGATGGCCCGGGTCCGGCGTACCTGGCATGAACCGCAGAGCGCGCCGCGCTTCGCGCCGCCGCCGTTCGGGATTATCTTTAACGCGCCTTTTCAGGATGGCTGGATGATGCAGAAGCGTGGCGGTTGGGTGTGGGGATGTGCACTGGGTGGACTGCTTGTGGCCGGCATCGCCGTTGCGGCGCCGGGCGCTGCGACCGCCGCCGCGCCGAGTGCCGGTGCGCCGGCGACATCGCCGGAAAAGCTGAGCCATGGACGCTTCGAGCAGGTGCCGGTGCTGTTGCCCAAGGGCAATGCGAAGCGCGTGGTGCTGTGGTTCGCCGGCGGCAAGCGCGCCGATGCCGAGCGCATGCGCCAGATCGAGGCGCTGCGCGACGACGGCGCGATGGTGGCGGTGATCGACAGCGCGCACCTGCAGGCGGTGCTGGCCAAGATCGACGGCACCTGCGGCTTCTCTGCCGGCGACGTGGAGAACTTCTCGCGCTACGTGCAGGCCTATTTCCACGTGCCAACCTACCACCTGCCGCTACTGGTCGGCGACGGCGACGGTGCCGCGCTGGCCTATGCGGTCGCCGCGCAGGCGCCCAAGCATCTGCTGGCCGGCCTGCTGACCGAGGATTTCTGCCCGGTGCAGGTGCTCGATGACCAGATCTGCGGCGCCGGCATCACCGCGCCGGCGCGTGCGCTGCAGCCGACGGCGCTGCCGGTGCCGTGGCTGGCGGCGCTCGACGCCAAGACCCGCCGCGACCGCTGCACCCAGCAGAGCGATGCGTTCCTGCAGAAGGTGGCGCAGGCGCGGCAGTTCCGCCGCAGCGCCAGCGGCGACGCGCTGCCGGGGCTGCGCGCGGCGGTGCGTTCGCTGGGCGATAGGCCCGGCGTCAGCCTCCCGCCGACCCCGGCCGACCTGGCCGGGCTGCCGGTGGTCGAAGTGCCGGCCGCCGCGGGAGCGTCCGACGCCGACAACGGCAACGTGTTCGCGATCTTCGTCTCCGGCGACGGCGGCTGGGCCGGGCTCGACCAGCAGGTCGCCGGCGCCCTGGCCAAGGCCGGCATCCCGGTGGTGGGCGTGGATTCGCTGCGCTACTTCTGGAGCGAGCGCACGCCGCAGGGCTTCGCCACCGACCTGGACCGCATCTACCGCCACTACAGCCACCTGTGGCAGCGCGGGCGGGTGGTGCTGATCGGCTTCTCGCAGGGCGCCGACGTGCTGCCGGCGGCCTACAACCAGTTGCCGGAGGCGATGCGCGACCAGGTGCAGCTCACCGCCTTGCTGTCGGTCGGCAAGACCGCCGACTACGAGTTCCACGTGTCCAACTGGATCAGTTCCGGCGACGACGGCCTGCCGATCGCCCCGGAAGTGGCGAAGATGCCGCCGGCGCAGACCCTGTGCATCTACGGGCAGGACGACGACGACGCGCTGTGCCCGGACCTGCCCAAGGGTGGCGCGCAACTGGTCAAGCTGCCGGGCGACCATCACTTCCAGGGCGACTACGCGACGCTGGCCAAGCAGATCCTGCAGCGGATTCAGTAGTGGCGGGGATTGGGGCGGCGGGATTGGGGATTGGTGGCTGGTCGCGCGTGCGGGCTTGTCCGCGCGCGCCGTCGTAGGAGCGGCCTCAGCCGCGACGCGGACCGCTGAAACGCTGGTTCTGCGCGGGGCAAGCGTCCGTTCGGTGTCGCTGGACTCCATGGCGGTCGTACCCTCACCCCAACCCCTCTCCCGGGGGGAGAGGGGCTTTGGTATCTCCCTTCTCCCCTCGGGACCACGGCCCCCTTTTCGGGGGAAGGTGCCCCGAAGGGGCGGATGAGGGTACGGCGCGCAGCCTCGCAATGCACCCGCAAACGGGGTAGCCGGGGCCAATCCCCAATCCCGACTCCCCAATCCCGGCCTCACTCCGGCTTGCGCGGATCCAGCGAGATCAGTCGGGTCACGTCCAGCAGGGCGGCCGGCAGGTGCATGCCGCCGGGGGCGGCGAGGTAGCGGGTGCGCCAGGCGGGGGCGAACTTGGACTTGAAGCGGCGCAGGCCGGTGAAACCGTAGAAGCGTTCGCCGTGGCGCACGATCAGGTTGCCGAAGCGGTTCCAGCGCCCGGCCAGGCGGTGCTGGGCCAGGCCCGACAGCGGCGCCATGCCCAGCGAGAAGCGCTTGTAGCCTTGGTCGCGGCCCCACAGGAACAGCTCGATGAACAGGAAATCCATCGTGCCCTTCGGCGCGTCGGCGATGTGCCGCATCAGGTCCACCGACAACTCGTGGCCGGCCGGCGCCTGCCACAGGTTGGCGAAGGCCACGACCTTGCCTTCGAACTCCACCACCGCGATCGGGAAGCGGCGCAGGTAGGCGGGATCGAAGCTGCCCAGCGAGAAGCCCTTCTCGGCGCCGGCCTTGTCTTCCAGCCATTGCTGCGAGACCTCGGCCAGCACCGGCATCAGCGCATCCACCGCGTCGGCTTCGACGATGCGGAAGCTCAGCCCGCTGCGCTTGCCGCGGTTCCAGGCCTGGCGCAGGTCGGCGCGGTCGCGGCCCTCCAGGTGGAAGCCCTCCAGCGACACCATCGCTTCCTCGCCAAGCTTGACCAGGGTCAGGCCCAGGTCCAGGTAGGTCTGCCAGTGCTGCTCGCCGACCTGGTAGAACACCGGGCGCAGGCCCATGCGGTCGGCTTCCTCGCGGAAGCGCCAGATCAGCGCGCGGGCCACTTCCGGCGTGCCGACCGGGTCGCCCATCGCCACCAGCGAGCCGCCGTAGCGCTGCATCATCACGAAGCCGGGGCCGTCCTCGGCCTGCAGCAGCGCCTTGTCGCCGGTCAGCACCAGGCAGGCCTGGGTGTCGGTGGCCTCGGCCAGCACCGGCGCCAGCGCGTCCAGTTGCGCGCCATCGGCCGGCGGCAACGGCGAGCGGGTGCTGTGCAGCAGCCGCGCCAGCCCGAACACCACCACCGCCACGCTGACCAGCAGCACCGCACGCAGCGCACGCGGCGCGTTGGCCGAGGTGGCGAACTCCCACCACAGCTCGTTCTGGTATTCCACGTGGCTGTAGACGAAGAACAGCAGCCAGATCGTGGCGATCAGCACCAGGCCGAGGTTGCGCAGCCACGGCCACGACCAGGCCTCGTCGAGCAGCGCGCCTTCGCGGTAGAACTCGCGGCGCGCGCCCCACAGGCCGACCGCCACCACCAGCGAGGACAGCGCCACCGAGACGTGGCCTCCGCGCAGCCAGGCCGGCAGCGGCAGCAGCACGCAGATGCCGATCGCCAGCACCCAGGCGGCATGGCTGCGCCGCTGCAGGCCCTGGCCGATCAGCAGCAGCACCACGCCGCCGAGGCTGGCCAGCAGGTGCGAGGTCTCCATGATCGACAGCGGCGCCATGTCCTGGCGGCGCTTGGGCGTGGGCAGGGTGCCGTCGATGACCAGCGCCGCGCCGACCGCGAATACCGCTAGGGCGATGATCTGCGGCAGCCACGGGCGCAGCGTGCGCCAGGCCACGCGGACCCCGCCGGCACTGGCGGCCAGCGGCCGGCGCAGGCCGGACAGCGACGCCATCAGCACCGACAGCAGCAGCGGCACCACGTAGTAGGTGATGCGGTAGATCAGCGCCGCCGCCAGCACCGCCGCCGGCGCCACGCCGGGCAGCAGCTTGAGCAGGCTCCACTCGAACACGCCCAGGCCGGCCGGCACGGTCGAGACCAGGCCCGCCACCACCGCGACCAGGTACAGGCCGACGAAGCCGATGTATTCGATCCCCGATTCGTTGGGCAGCAGCACGTAGAACGCGGCGCTGGCCAGGCCCAGCTCGACCACGCTCAGCGCGGTCACACCCAGGGTGGTGCGCCGGTCCGGCAGCCACAGTTCGTGACTGCGCCAGCGCAGGGTGCGGCCGTCGCGACCGGCCAGCAGCAGCATGGTGGCGAAGCCGACCAGCAACGCGATGCCGATCGCGCGCACCGCGGTCGCGCCGACCGGCAGCGCCAGCGCCGCGGCGGCCGGTTCCAGGGTCAGGGCCAGCGCCAGCAGCAGCCAGGCGCCGAACACGAAGCCGAGCGTGCTCATCAGCACCACCTGGCCGATCTCGGCCAGACTCAGCCCGACCCGGCCGTAGCCGCGCAGGCGCACCGCGCCGCCGGTCAGCGCGGCGAAGCCCAGGGTCTGGCCGACCGCATGCGCCAGGAACGCGGTGATGCTGATCCGCATCGGGTGCAGCTTGCGCCCGCTGCGGCGCAGGCCGACGGCATCGAAGCCGATCAGGCAGGCGTAGCTACTCAGGCCCAGCAGCAGCGTCAGCACGATCTGCGTGAGGCTCAGCTGGTTGAAGGCGTGACGGATCGCACTGTAGCCATGGGTGCTGAACTCCGTGGCCAGCGCATGCAGCGCCAGGGCCAGGATCGCCAGGCTGGCCAGCACCGGCAGCGCACGGCGCCAGCCGGGCGTGGACGCGGGAGCGGAGGGGGTGGCGTCGGTCATTGCGGGCGGGCGGCGGCAAGGCGCCACGGCGCGTGGCGCACGGTGCACGACGGGGCCGGAGCGGAACTGCGGGCGAAACGGAGACGGGCCATCGCGATACCGGTTGAATGAAAGCGTGTCACGAACATGGAGGGGCTGCGAAGCGGAGGCCAGGACGCGGTAGGTAGGGCGCTGTGGCGAGGCCGGTTGCCCCGACGCGCCGCGCACCACATCCAGGCAGGGCGACGATCAGCGGCGCCAGACGATCCCGCACGGACGGCGTGGTGCCATCCGCGGCGGCACCGCGTCGCGTGCGCACTGCATCCTCCCTCATCACTGCCGTTCTTCCACCGCACATCGCACGCCCTAGGCTATACCGGCCGCGCCGGCGACGCGCATGATAGTGGAATCGTACGTCGCCACGGCGTCGGGGGCCGCGGCGGGGTGCGGCCGACGCGTGTGGCGACGGTCCCTGTCGGTTCCGGAGCCTGTCGATGCCGATGCCGCTGTCCGCGTTTCCCCTCTCCGCGCCGCCGCGCTGGACGCGCCTGGCCGGTGCCACGGCGCTGCTGCTGGCGCTGCTGTTTCTCGGTGTGGCGGTGGCGCTGCAGGTTTTGCGCGCCGATCTGCACTGGCAGCAGGCCACGCTCAGCCAATACCTGCATGGACCCGGCGGCCTGGTACTGCGCACTGTCTACGTCCTGCTGGCAGCGGCTGTGATGGCTTTGGCGGCCGGCCTGTATGCGCAGTCGCCGCCACGCGCGCGCAGCGGCGCGCCGGTGCTGCTGTTCGGTGGCGCGGCGCTGGGGTTGTGCGGGGTGGCGATCGGCGACAGCTATCTGCCGCAGCGCGCGCCGCTGCTGGCGCCGCTGGTGCACGGGCTCTCCGCGCAGACCGCGTTCCTGTGCGCGACTACCGCGATGCTGCTGCAAAGCGCATGGCTGCGCGGGCAGGCGGCATGGAAGGGCCGCGCCGGGCCGTTGCTGCTGCTGGCGGTGCTGGCGTTCGCGGCCTTGTGGCTGCATGTGCTGTGGCGCGCGCCGCCGCGCGGCCTGACCCAGAAGCTGGCGATCGTGCTGATCCTGGCCTGGCTGTTGCCGGTGGCGTACCGCGTGTGGCGGCCGGCGCCTGCAGCCGCGGCGCAATCGCGCGACAATGGCGCGGTCTTCCCACTACAGGACAGCGCATCATGATCCAGCGTTTCGATACCGGCCCGCGCATGTCGGAAATGACCGTGCACAACGGCGTGGCCTACCTGGCCGGCCAGATCGCCGAGGACACCAGCGCCGACATCGCCGGCCAGACCCGCGAAGTGCTTGCCGCGATCGACCGGCTGCTGGCGCTTGCCGCCACCGACAAGAGCCGGATCCTGCGCGCGGAGATCTACATGACCGACCTGGCCGAGTTCGCCGAGATGAACAAGGTCTGGGAAGAATGGGTCAGCCCCGGCAACACCCCGGCTCGCGCCACCGTGCAGGCCAAGCTGGCCGACCCGGCCTGGAAGATCGAGATCGTGATTACGGCCGCCGCTTGAGCGGCCGGGATTCGTGATTGGGGATTGGGGATTGGGGATTCGTCTTGCCCGCCATGACCTCGCGTGCGTATCCCCTGATCCGCGTAGGAGCGGCTTCAGCCGCGACAGGCATTACCGGTAACGCCCCTCGCGGCTGAAGCCGCTCCTACGCGTAGACGATCAGGCGGCAGCGCCGCCTTTGCCAATCCCCAATCCCGACTCCCTAATCCCGGCACTTCAGCGCCTGACAAACCGGTAATGCGCCACGCCCCACTGCTGGCCCTGTTCGTAGCCGAACAGTTCCGCGCAGGCCATCCAGAACATGCGCCAGCGTTGCCACCAGATCTTGGCGTCGGCGCCGTAGGTGGCCTGCAGCACCGGCATCAGCGTGTCGCGGTGGCGGTCCTGGTTGTGCAGCCAGGCGTTGGCGGTCTTCTCGTAGTGCTGGCCGGACAGCAGCCAGCGGCGCTCGATCGCCAGGTCGTCCTGGAACTGCAGCAGGGTGTCGGCCGCCGGCATCAGGCCGCCGGTGAAGAAGTGCCGGCCCATCCAGTTGTCCTCGCCCTGCACCTCGAACGGGTAGGCCAGGTCGCGATGGCAGAAGATGTGCACGAACAACCGCCCACCCGGCACCAGCCAGTGGCTGACCCGCTTGAGCAGTTCGCGGTAGTTGCGCATGTGCTCGAACATCTCGATCGAGACCACGCGGTCGTAGCTCTCGGTCGGCAGGGTCAGGGTGTTGGCGTCGTGGGTGATCACCTTGACGTTGCCCAGCCCGCGCGCACGGCACTGCGCTTCGATGTGCTCGCGCTGTGGCCGCGAGTTGGACACCGCGGTGATGCGCGCGCCGGGGAACTGCTCGGCCATCCACAAGGTCAGCGAGCCCCAGCCGCAGCCCAGTTCGAGGATGCGCTGGCCATCGCGCAACTGCGCGCGTTCGCCGTACAGCTGCAGCATGCGTTCCTCGGCCGCATCGAGGTCGGGCGTGGTCGCGTCCCAGTAGCAGCTGCTGTACTTCAGGCGCTTGCCCAGGCACAGCTCGAAGAAACGCGGTGGCACTTCGTAGTGCTGGCGATTGGCCGCATCGGTCTCGATGGCGATGGCGCTCTCGCGCAGCGATTCGATCAGCAGGCGCTGGCGTTCCCAGGCCGCGTCGGCGCCGCCGGCGCGCTCCTCGCGCAGGCGCTGCGCGCACAGCCGGCGCATCGCCGCGCGCAGCATGGCGTCGGGCAGCAGGCCGGATTCGGCCAGGCGCGTGGCCAGCGGTTCGGCCGGTGCGGCGGGCGGGGAAGAGGTGGCGAAGGTGCTGGACATCGGCGGATCTCCTGGCGCGGGTTCAATGCCGCGGCGGCATGGGGAAGAAGGCGCTGGTGCTGCGCTGGTAGTCGGCGTAGTCGCGGCCGCGCGAGCGCAGGGCCTGCTGTTCGGTGTAGGGAATGCCGGTGACGCGGTACAGGAAGGCGAACATCAGCAGCGGCCCGAGCGCAGCCACGCCGACCCAAAGCGCGCCGCTGCCCACCGCCAGGAACACGTAGGCGAACCAGTGCACGAATTCGAAGAAGTAGTTCGGGTGCCGCGAATAGCGCCACAGGCCGCGGCGGCAGGTGTGGCCCTTGTTCGCCGGGTCGGCGCGGAACGCGGCCAGTTGCCGGTCGGCCAGGCTTTCCCCGCCGACCGCGACCAGCCAGGTCGCCACCGCCAGGGTGGTCCACACGCTCCACTGCGGCTGCGGATTGTGCGCGGCCACCGACAGCGGCACCGCGAACGCCAGCACCACCAGCGCCTGGCCGAGGAAGAACGCCAGGAACTTGCGCTGGTCGCCGTGCCAGTGCTCGCGCAGGGCGCGATAGCGGCCGTCCTCGTGCGCATCGCCGAACACGCGCACGCCCAGGTGCCAGGCCAGGCGCGCGCCCCACAGCCCGCCCAGTACGGCGGTCAGTACCCGCGGCAGCAGCGCGCCGTCGGCGCGCCAGGCGCAGTACACCGCAGTCAGCGCCATGCACGCTGACCACAGTACGTCGACCACGCCGGCATTGCGGGTATGCCGCTGCCAGGCCCAGCCGGCGAGCATGACCAGCACCGTGAAGATGCCCACATGCAGCAGCGGCCAGGCGTTCATCGCGCCGCTCCTGCTGCCGGAAGGGCCGGTGTGGCGACGGTCAGGCGGCGCGTCGCCAGGCTCAGCAAAATCAGCGCCGCGGCCCAGCCGACGGCCAGCGCCAGCAGCGCCTGCGGCAACGGCGCTACCAGCGTCACCGCCTGCCAGCCGCGCGCGGCCAGCACGTAGCCCAGCGGACCGGCGGTGGCGCCGAACAGCGCCGCGCGCCAGGGATGGCGCATCACCCACGCCAGCGAATGCTGGAAGGTCAGCGCGAAGCCGGCCCACAGCGCCAGGATCCACAGCGGCGGCCACGGCGCCGGCGGCGCGGCGGCGTAGCGCACCCAGTCGCCGGCGCGCATGGCGGCATCCACACCGGCGCCCAGGGGCAACGCCAGGGCGATCAGCGTGGCGTCGCCACGGGCGCGACGGCGCGGCTGCAACTGGTACAGCGCGAACAGCGCCAGCGCCGCCGGGCCGGCCCAGGCCAGTCCGTGCGCGGCGCCGACCACCGCGGCCAGCCACAGCCCCTGCAGGGCCAGGTAGTTGATCAGGTTGCTCATGCGTCGCCCGCCAGCGCCGGGGCGAACTGCGCCGGCCGCGCGCGCGGCTTGCTCAGCCACAGGTGCACGTCGCCGATCGAGCGTTCCAGGAAGCCGCCTTCGCAGTAGGCCAGATAGAACTCCCACATGCGGATGAAGCGTTCGTCGTAGCCGAGCGCGCGCACCTGCGGCAGTTTGGCCATGAAGCGCTCGCGCCAGGCGCGCAGGGTCAGCGCGTAGCTGGGGCCGATGTCTTCCAGGTTGAACAGGCGCAGGTCGCTGGCGCGGCCGATCGCGCCGGTCATCGCCGCCACCGAGGGAATGAAACTGCCCGGGAAGATGTGGCGCTTGATGAAGTCCACCGACTTGAGCGCCTGTGCGTAGCGGTGATCCTCGATGGTGATGGCCTGGATCAGCGCCTGGCCGTCGTCCTTGAGCAGGCTGCCGACTTTGCCGAAGTAGGTGTCCAGGTACTGATGGCCGATCGCCTCGATCATCTCGATCGAGACCAGGCGGTCGTAGCGGCCATCCAGATCGCGGTAGTCGCGCAGCAACACCTCGACCCGGTCCGACAGCCCGGCGGCGGCGATGCGCTGCCGGGCCAGTTCGTACTGCTCGCGCGAGATGGTGGTGGTGGTGACGCGGCAGCCGTGGTGCTTGGCGGCGTGCAGCGCGAAGCCGCCCCAGCCGGTGCCGATCTCGACCAGATGATGATGCGGCTGCAGATCGAGCTTGGCGCAGATGCGCTGCAGCTTGCGCTCGGCGGCGCGTTCCAGCGCCGCCTCGCCCAGGGCGGCATCGGTATCGCGGAAGATCGCCGAGGAGTACATCAGGTTGCGATCCAGGAACAGCTCGAACAGCTGGTTGCCCAGGTCGTAGTGGGCGGCGATGTTGCGGCGGCTGCCGGCACGGGTGTTGCGCGCGAACGCATGCAGGCCGCGCATCGCCAGGCCGCCAAGTCGGGCCAGGCCGGTCTCCATCGCGTCCAGGCGGTCGCGGTTGCGCACCAGCAGGCGCACCAGCGCGACCAGGTCGTCGCAGTCCCACATCCCATCCATGTACGCCTCGCCGACGCCGACGCTGCCGTTGAGCGCGGCCTGGCGGTAGAAGCGCGGATCGTGGATGCGCAGATGCGCCTGCAGCGCGTCGGCACCGGCGCCGGCATCGCCCAGCGTGGTCAGCGTGCCGGCTTCCTCGATGCGCAACTGGCCGTCGTGCAGGCCATCGAGCGTGGCGAGCAGGCGCTTGCGCAGCAGGCGGTCGAGCCCGCGCAACGGCGGTGCGGCCGGGGTCAGCGCGGCGGCGGAAGAGGGCGCGTGCGGAGCGTTCATCGGCGTTCTCGCGGAAGGGAGTGGTCGGGGTGGTCGTGCACCGGGTTGCCGCGCAGCCACAGCCGCAGCGCCTGCCAGTGGATCTTGGCCATGACCTGCAGGGTCATCGCCGGATAGCGCAGCAATGCCTGCGCCAGGCTGGCGCCATCGAGCGCGCGGCGCTGCAGGACGAGGGTGGCGTCGAAGCGCCGCCGCACGGTTGCGGGCGCAGGATCGAGCACGTCCATGTGCACGCGCAGTTGCGCACCGGGTTCGCTGAAGCGCCAGGCGTAGGTGTGCGCCATCGCCATGAACGGCGACACATGGAAGCGTTTGGCGAAGCGCCAGGCGTGGGTGGCGCCATGGCTGCGCGCCTCGGCCATCGGCAGCACGTAGGCGTGGCGCTGCCGCCAGGGCGTGTTGGTGATCTCGGCGACGATGCTGTGCAGGCGCTGCTGCGCGTCGTGACAGTAGTAAAACGTGACCGGATTGAAGCAATGGCCGAAGTAGCGCAGGTGGGTGAGCATGCGCACTGGGCCGAGCGGGCGTTCGCCGGTGTGCTGCTGCACGCGGTCGCGTACCGCTTCGTCCAGCGGCTGTGCGGGGTCGCCGAGATAGTCGCTGCGGCGGAACTCGGCCAGGTTGCGCCGGTTCACCGACCACAGCCAGCGCCGCGCGAACACCTGCTCCAGTTCGTCCAGGTCCAGGTACAGCAGGAACAACGGATAGCGGAACGCCAGCGCCTTGGGCGCGTAGCGGCGATGCCGCACCCAGCCGGTGTACACCGCGCTGCGCAGGCCGTGCAAGGTCGTGCCCGCCGCCGCCGACGTTGTCGAGACGGCGCCAGCCGGCGGGGCGGGCACGGCAGCACGGCGCATCAGGGTCATGACCAGGGTACCCCCAGCGCGGCGGCCACGTCGACCGCGCTGCGCAGGCCGTCCTCGTGGAAGCCGAAGCCCCAACCGGCGCCGGCGAACCAGGTGTTGCGCTGGCCCTGGATCTCGCCCTTGCGCGCCTGCGCCGCCACCGATGCCTGGGTCTGCAGCGGATGCCGGTAGCGCATGCGCCGCAGCACCTTGGCCGGATCGATCGCATCAGTGCGGTTGAGGCTGACGATGAACGGCTGCGGCGCCTGCAGCGACTGCAGTGCGTTCATCCAGTAGCTGACCGTGCACGGCGCGTCCGGATCGGCCGGCACGTGCGCGTTCCAGGCGGCCCAGGCGCGTCGGTCGCGCGGCAGCACGCGCGCGTCGGTGTGCAGCACGGTCTCGTTGTCCTGGTAGCCGATCGCGCCGAGGATCGCGGTTTCGGCCTCGCTGGGATCGGTGAGCAGGCGCAGCGCGTCGTCGGCGTGGCAGGCCAGCACCGCGTGGTCGTATTGCTGGGTGTCCGCATCGCAGGCGATGGCGACGCTGCCGTGCGCGGTGCGCTGTATCGCGCGCACCGGCGTGCCGAGCCGCTCGCGCACCCGCCAGCGGCTGCGCAGCGCGCGCACGTAGCTGTTGGAGCCGCCGCGCACCACCCGCCACTGCGGGCGGCCGCTGACCTGCAGCATGTGGTGGTTGGCCATGAAGCCGATCAGCTGACGCATCGGGAAATCGAGGATCTGCCGCGACGGCGAGGACCACAGCGCCGAGGCCATCGGCACCAGGTGCGCGTCGCGGAACACCTGGGAGTAGCCGTGGCGCTGCAGGAATTCGCCGAGGGTGAGCTGCGCCAGGGAGGCGTCGTGCAGCACCTGCGGCGCCTCGCGGTAGAACCGCCGCAGATCGCGCAGCATGCGCCAGAAACGCGGCGACAGCAGGTTGCGGCGCTGGCAGAACAGCCCGTCGAGCGTGCCGGCGTTGTACTCCAGTCCGGTACGTTCCTCGTGCACCGAAAAACTCATTGTGGTCGGCTGCGATTCGACTCCCAGCCGCGCGAACAACGCGCTCAGCAGCGGGTAGTGCTCCGGATTGAACACGATGAAGCCGCTGTCCACCGCGTATTCCGCGCCGTCCAGTTCGATCGCGTGGGTGTGGGTATGGCCGCCGAGATAGTCGGCCGCCTCGTACAGCGTCACCTCGTGGCGCTGCGACAACAGCCACGCCGCGCCAAGGCCGGCGATCCCCGAGCCCACCACCGCGATCCGGCTCATCGGGCACGCGCCTGTGCGCGCACCAGCCCGGCCGGCACCGGCTTGAGCTCGCGGATCACGCGGGTCCACGACAGCGCCTTCAGTCCGTACCAGGTCAGGTCCAGCTCCCACCAGCGGAAGCCCTGGCGCGCGGCGCCGGGGAAGAAGTGATGGTTGTTGTGCCAGCCTTCGCCGAAGGTCAGCAGCGCCAGCCACAGGTTGTTGCGGCTGTCGTCGCGGGTGTCGAAGCGCCGGCTGCCGAAGCGATGCGCCAGCGAGTTGATGGTGAAGGTGGCATGGAACAGCGCCACGGTGGAGACGAAGAAGCCCCACACCAGCAACTGCGGGCCATCGGTGCCGAGCTGCGGCATGTGCCGCTGCAGCCACCCGCCGAGCAGGAACAGCGCCAGCGCCAGGAGCACCGGCAGCAGGAGGTCGAAGCGGTCGAGGAAGCGCAGTTCGGGGAAGCGGCGCAGGTCCGGGATCGCCTCCCAGTCGGTGCGGAAGCCGCGCGGTGTCAGGAACCAGCCGCTATGGCTCCACCAGAAGCCGTGCTGGCGCGGCGAATGCGGGTCGGCCGGGGTGTCGGTGTGGCGATGATGGTTGCGGTGGTGCGCGGCCCACCACAGCGGCCCGCGCTGCACGCAGGTGGCGCCGATCGCGGCGAACAGGAACTGCACCGGGCGCGAGGTCTTGAACGCGCGGTGGGCGAAATAGCGGTGGTAGAAGCCGGTGAGCGCGAACATGCGTATTGCGTACATCGCCACCGCCATGCCCACGGCGAACCACGACACGCCGACCCAGAACACGCCCAGGCACGCCAGGTGCAGGCCGATGTAGGGCGCGGCGCGCAGCCAGTCGATGCGGTCGGCGCGCGCCGGGTCCAGTTCGATCTCGGCGCTGGTATCGAACCAGCGGCGCAGGGTGCGCAGGATACGGCCACGCGGCGCAGGCGACGATGTGGAGGGGCGGGGTTCCGGAACGGGACTCGGCACAAGCGCGTCTCATTGGGGGACTTGGGAGCGATACGGGCGAAACCGGAAGACGGATGCACCCAAGTCGCATTTCCCCTGCACGGCTGCGGGCGTGGCATCGCGGGCCACGACGGCGCAGCGCAGGCGTCGCGCGATCGGAAGATCTGGCTGTCGCGCGGATGCGCGACGGCGGCGGCGATGTTGCCTGCGCACGAGTGGTGGGCGGGTGAATGCGCGCCGGGTTCTTGCAGTTGAGCGCGGCACGGACTGCCTGCGGCGCGTGCAAGGCGCCTGGAACTGCCCCTCTCCCACCGGGAGAGGGGTTGGGGTGAGGGTGCGGCGCGAAGCGCCTCGCGCATCCAACTTGCGCTACCGGACGCTCTACGAGGCTTCGCCCGTACCCTCATCCGCCCCTTTGGGGCACCTTCTCCCGACGGGAGAAGGGAATCCATGGTCCCGGTGGGAGAAGGGTTGTCTACGGTGCGAGCTGCAGCGTGCTAAGGCGTATTGCCCCTCTCCCACCGGGAGAGGGGTTGGGGTGAGGGTGCGGCGCGAAGCGCCTCGCGCATCCAACTTTCGCTACCGGACGCTGTACGAGGCTTCGCCCGTACCCTCATCCGCCCCTTCGGGCACCTTCTCCCGATGGGAGAAGGGGGTGTCTACGGCGCCAGCTGCAGCGTGCTGATGCCGCCCTTGGCCACGACCGGGCCGGTGGCCACGCCGCCGGGCGCGCCGCCGGGCGGTTCCATGGTCACTGCCAGCACCGCGCCGTCGCTGAGCATGGGCATCAGCGCATCGGGGATGCGCGCCACGCGCGCCTTGGCCTCATCGAACACGCCCATCGAGCGCGCCTTGCCGTCGGCCGGGATCAGCCACAGCTCGGGCACGCGCGCACTGTCGTGGGTGCCGCCCAGCGGGGTGAGGGTGATGCTGCGCTTGTCGGCGTCCATCAGCGCCACGTAGCCGGGCTTGCCGTCGTCCTGCATCAGCGTGGAGGTCATCGCGATGCCGCTGGGCTTGGGCGTGGTGGTGGCGACCGGTGGCGGCTGCGCGGCCGGCGGCGGCACCGGCGCACGCGCCAGCAGCAGCGCCAGCAGGCAGGCGGTGGCGGTGGCGAAGCCGCCTGCGCTGAGCCAGCGCCAGGTCCGCACGCTGTCCCAGAACCCGGGCGCAGCGGGCCGCGCGCGCGGCGCCGGCGCATCCAGGCCCAGCGAGGCGCGGATGCGCACCCACACGCGCTCAGGCACCGCCACCGGGGCGATCTCGTCGGCCAGCGGCATCAGGTGCTGCTGCCATTGCAGTACCGCCTCGGCGAATTCGCGGTCGCTGTCGATGCGCGCTTCGGCGGCGCGGCGCTCCTGTGCGTCGAGCACGCCGAGCACGTATTCGCCGGCCAGCACGTCGCGCGGCGGCGGGGTTTCCTGCGGATCGGGCACGGAGGCGTTCATCGTTCCAGGCACGCTTTCAGTTTGGCCAGGCCGCGGCGGATCCAGCTCTTGACCGTGCCCAGCGGCGTACCGCTGCGGTGGGCCAGTTCCTCATAGGTGATGCCCTCGAAGAACGCGGTGCGGATCAACTCGCCGCGCGGCGGCTCCAGTTCGCCCATGCACACGTCCAGGCGCCGGCCGGCCACCCGCCACTCGGTATCGGCGAGCGGATCGCGGCCTTCGTCCTGCAGTTCACCGGCGTCGTCCAGCGCCACCGACTGCCGCGCGGGGGCGCGTGCGCGCAGATGATCGATAGCCTTGTTGCGGGCGATCATGGTCAGCCAGGTCAGGCCGCGCGCGCGCTGCGGGTCGAACTGCGCGGCCTTGCGCCAGACTGCGGAGAACACTTCCTGCAGCACGTCCTCGGCCTCGCCGCGCTGCGGCACGATGCGCAGGCACACGCCGAACAGGCGCGAGGCGGTGGTGCGGTACAGGCGTTCGAACGCGGCGCTGTCGCCGGTGGCGGTGGCGACCAGCAATTGTCCTGCTTCGTCGTGATCGGGCGACTCGGTCATGCCGGGAGACGGTGGCGAAGGTCGGCGCGATGCTACAGGCTTTCGCCGCGGCCGTCGCTCAGGCGCGCTGGCGTCGCCACAGGACGAGGGCGGCGAGCAGCAGGACGATCTCGAACGCCGCCAGGCCGGTCGTGGTCGGGCCCACCGGCCACAGCCGCAGCAGGCTGGCGCTGCGGTAGAGCACGATGGGCACGTAGAACGCCAGCGCCACGAGCAGGCCGGTGCGCAGTTGCCCGGTGCGGGCGAAGTAGCCGAACAGGAAGGCCATGCCCAGTTGCAGGCCGCCGTAGATGACCAGGTATTCGGACTGGCCGGAGCGGTCCAGGCCGACATAGCCCACTGCCGCGGCGGTCTGCGCCGGCAGCAGCGTGCACCAGACGGCCAGGAGCGCGTAGAGCGCGGCGTTGAACCACAGGTAGGCCTTGGCCATGAGGTGTCCTCGTCGATGCGCGGGCGATGCGCAGGCATGGTTGTAGCGGGTGCGGCGATGGCCGGCGTGAATGCGCTGGCGGTGCGGCTCAGCGCGCGCTGCATTGCGCGACCAACGGTTGCTGCAGCGCCTGCTCCCAGGCGCCGGCATCGGCCTGGCCGCGCAGGCGTTCGGGGAATTCGATGCGCACGGTCGGGTAGCGGCCGCGCGCGTCGCGGATGTTGCCGACGCCGCGGAACTCGAGCAGGCGCCGGTCCTGGCGCGCATAGGCGACGCTGAGGTCGGGCAGCAGCGTGCCGTACCAGGCGGCCAGGCTCAGGGTGTAGCGCTGCACCTCGGCATCGGCCGGGCCGGGAGCGATGCGGAACTCGAGCGTGCGCAGTTCGCTGGGCAGCACGAAGGCGATGCGCTGCGGCGCGCCGCTGCCCAGGCTGTCCCAGCGCTGGCGCAGGTAGGCGTCGAAACCGGCGTCGATCACCTGCGCCTGGTCGCTCTTCGGCAACGGCGCGCGGCGCTCGGCCTGGCCCTTGGCCTGGCTGAACATCTCGCGCCCGCCGCCGCTGCGGCGCACGCCCTCGCGGTAACCGCTGCGCGCATCGACCAGCTCGAAGTCCGGCGCGGCGCTGCCGTCGTCCACGCGCTTGCGTGCGAACGCGCTGCCATCGGCGCACTGGTACAGCACCACGCGCGCGCCATCGTCGCGGACCCAATGGCTTTCGCGGTACAGCACCTGCTTGCCGTCGGCGGCATAGGCGATGCCCTCGTAGTGCAGCATCGCCCTGGCCGGCGCCGCGGCGACGAGCGCAGCGGTACCCAGGGCCAGGGCCAGCGGCAGGTGCGGTCGGGTGAACGGGAAGGCGGCGGTCGACGTCGGCATGCACGGCGCTCCGGTGGGATGACACCAGGACATACGCGGCCGGCGCCGATCCGGATGCGCCCGCGGTGGCGGCCGCGTGGCGCGGGCGTCTCAGCGCAGGACGATGCAGTCCACCGGGCAGGCCGGCAGGCACAGTGCGCAGCCGGTGCACAAGGGTGCCAGCACCGTGTGCATGTGCTTGGCGCCGCCGACGATGGCGTCCACCGGGCAGGCCTGGATGCACTTGGTGCAGCCGATGCAGTCGGCCTCGATCACCCACGCCACCTGCGGCGGCGTGTGCGTGCCGCGGCTGCGGTCGTAGGGCAGGGCGGGGACCCCGAGCACCCGCGCCAGGGCGCGCGCGCCGGCGTCGCCGCCGGGCGGGCAGCGGTCCACCTGCGCGGTGCCGGCGGCCATCGCCTCGGCATAGGGGCGACAGCCGTCGAACCCGCACTGGCCGCATTGGGTCTGCGGCAGCAGGCGATCGAGACGTTCGAGCAGGGCGTCGTGGGTGGGCGTCATGGCGGAGGCGGCGCGCGGCGGCGCACGGCGTGGAGCAGAGGCGAAAAAGCGGAAACGCCGGCGTGGCGAGCCGGCACAGTGTAGCGCGGCGTCCGCTGCGGCCCGAGCCTAGCGCGCGCTGTAGGTGTCGATCACGACCTGGACCGCGGTGCCCGGCGCCGGCGTGGCGGGCGCGTCCTGGGCACGGTCCAGCACGATCCGCACCGGCTGCCGCTGCACGCGCCGGACATGGTTGCCGGCCTGCGCGGCGCTGTCGAGCGCCGCGTCCGTGTCGGCGCCGATCGCCTGGACGTGGCCGACCCAGGCGATCTCCGCATCGCCGGCCAGGCGCACCTGCGCGGTCTGGCCGACCCGGATCGCCGGCAGCACGTCCTCGCGGAACCGGGCGACCACCACGGTCGCGTCGTCCGTGGACGCATGCGTGGAGACGGCGGCCGGCGCGCCGGGCCTGGCGCCACCGGCGCGCGACGCCGGCGTCGCCACCCAGGCGTCGTCGCTGTGGGCCGCGGGGTACATGCGCCACCCCCACACGCTGACGGCGAATGCGATGCCGAGCAGGACCGACAGCGCCACGATCGACAAGGCGACGACCGCGCTGCGGTCGCGCGGTGGCGTCGCTGCGGCGTCGCTGCGTGCCGCGGAGGCGGCCGCGCGCTGCGCAGCGGACGGCAGGGGCGGCGGTGTCTGGCGCGGCGTCATCGGCTCAGGCGATCCGGCGCCCGCGGTACCAGCGCTCGTGCGCCAGCGCCAGCATCGGCCGGTCCTCGCGGCTGTCGCCGTACGCGTAGATCCGCGGATAGGCGTTCAGGTCGTACTGCATGCGGATCAGGGCGGCCTTGCGCGGCCCGCAGTCGCCGTGGCGATAGCGGCCGGTCAGGCGCCCGTCCTGCACTTCCAGGCGATTGCAGATCAGGTGCAGCCCGTGCTGCTTGCACCAGGGTTGCAGATACAGGTCCAGCGAACCGGACACCACCGCCACCCTGTGCCCCTGCGCCTGGTGCCAGGCGATCCGCTGCAGCATGTCCGGCCGCAGCAGCGGCGGCAGCGCCTCCTGCGCATAACGCTCGGCCTCGCGGGCGATCTCGTCCGCGTCGCGTCCGGCGAACACCAGGCGGGTGACCCGCGTGCGCAACGCCGCCGCCGACACCAGCCCCAGCCGATAGCCGGCCAGCCAGGGCCCGACCGTCCAGCGCGCCTGCGCCTGTTGCGCCGGCGTGGCCACCCGCCGCAGGAACCCCGAATAGGTATCGGCGGTGGTGACCGTGTGGTCGAAGTCGAATAGAGCGAGGGATTGGGGATTCGGCATTGGGGATTCGTCACCGCGTCATGGACCCATCGGCGCCGGGAGTGGCTCAACCAATCCCCAATCCCGACTCCCCAATCCCGGCTCTCAACGCACCGGCATGCCCGGCTGCGCGCCGCTGTCGGCGTCGAGCAGGGCCAGGGCGCCGCCGTCGAAGCCGGCCGACAGGATCATGCCCTCGCTGAGGCCGAAGCGCATCTTGCGCGGGGCGAGGTTGGCGATGAACACCACGTTGCGGCCGACCAGCTTTTCCGGCTCGCCGTAGCTGCCGCGGATGCCGGAGAAGATCTGCCGCTTGCCCAGCTCGCCGGCGTCCAGTTCGAAGCGCAGCAGCTTGTCCGATCCTTCGACGAATTCGCAGGCCAGCACCTTGCCGATGCGCAGATCGAGCTTGGCGAAGTCGTCGATGCCGATGTGGCCGGGATTGGGGATTGGGGATTGGGGATTGGTGGCGGCCTTCGCTTCCTGCTTGGCGGGGGCCGCGGCAGTTGGAGCGGGGGCGAGGGTGTCCTTGGAGGCGTCGGTCATGGCGTCGAGCAGCTTTGGGTCGAGACGGGTGAACAGAGGAGCGTAGGGCTGGATGGCGTGCGCCAGCAGCGGGGCGTCGAGGTCGTCCCAGGCGGTGAGCGGGGCCGACAGGAAGGCCTCGGCCTCGGCGCAGGTGCGCGGCAGCACCGGTTTGAGCGCGGCGGCCAGCACGCGGAACAGGTTCAGGCCCTGCGTGCACACCGCCTGCAGTTGCGCTTCGGCGCCGTCCTGCTTGGCCAGCACCCAGGGCTTGTGCTCGTCGATGTACTTGTTGGCCTCGTCGGCCAGGGCCATGGTCTGGCGGATCGCGCTGGCCGGATCGTTGCGCTCGTACGCCTCGCGGATCGGCGCCAGCGCGGCGACGAAGCGCGCGTACTGCGCCGCATCCGGCAGCGCGTCGGCGAGCGTGCCGCCGAAGCGCTTGTCGATGAAGCCGGCGCAGCGGCTGGCCAGGTTGACGAACTTGCCGACCAGGTCCGCGTTGACCCGCGCCACGAAGTCGCCCAGGTTCAGGTCGAGATCGTCGACGCCGCCGGAGGACTTGGCCGCGAAGTAGTAGCGCAGCGCTTCCGGCTCCAGGCCCACGTCCAGGTAGGTGCGGGCCATGACGAAGGTGCCGCGCGACTTGGACATCTTGGCGCCGTCGACGGTCAGGTAGCCGTTGACGTGCAGCCGGGTCGGCGCGCGGTGGCCGGTGCCGTGCAGCACCGCCGGCCAGAACAGGCCGTGGAAGTTGACGATGTCCTTGCCGATGAAGTGGTGCAGTTCGGTGGCGGTGCCGGCGGCCAGGTGCGGCTCGAACGCTTCGCCCAGGCTCGCGCACAGGGTCTGGAAGCTGCTCAGGTAGCCGATCGGCGCGTCCAGCCACACGTAGAAGTACTTGCCCGGCTGGCCGGGGATCTGGAAGCCGAAGTAGGGCGCGTCGCGGGAAATGTCCCAGGCGCGGAGGCCGCCTTCGCTGTCCAGCCACTCCATCAGCTTGGCCTTGACCCCGGGCAGGGCCACGTCGCCGGCCAGCCAATCGCGCAGGAAGCCGTCGAAGCGGCCGACCTCGAAGAAGAAGTGTTCCGAATCGCGCAGTTCCGGCGTGGCGCCGGAGATCACCGACTTCGGCTCCTTCAGCTCGGTCGGGGAATAGGTGGCGCCGCAGACCTCGCAGTTGTCGCCGTACTGGTCGGCGCTGCCGCAGTTCGGGCAGATGCCCTTGATGTAGCGGTCGGGCAGGAACATGCCCTTGGCCGGGTCGTAGAACTGCGCCACCGAGCGACGCGCGATGTGGCCGCCGGCGTCGAGCTTGGCGTAGAACGCCTCGGTCAGGGCGCGATTGGCGTCCGAGTTGGTCGAGTCGTAATGGTCGAAGGCCACGCCGAACGCGGCGAAATCGCGCTCGTGGCTGGCCTGGATGGCGGCGATGAAGTCTTCCGGGGTGACCCCGGCCTTCTCCGCGGCCAGCATGATCGGCGTGCCATGGGTGTCGTCGGCGCACACGAACCAGGTGCGGTCGCCGCGCAACCGCCGCGCGCGCACCCAGATGTCGGCCTGGATGTAGCCGACCAGATGCCCCAGATGCAGCGGTCCGTTGGCATAGGGCAGGGCGGTGGTGACGAGGGCGGTGGTCATGGCGGCCGGCGTTTCTGGGGGCCGGGGATTATTGCATGGAGCTGGGAGTGGGGAATCGGGAATGGGGAATGGCAAGAGCGGTGGACCGCGAGCTGATGGGCCACGAAAAAGGCGCCTTTGCAGGCGCCTTGTCGGAGTGGGGCGGTCTCAGGCCGGCAGATGCCGCTTTTGCGATTCCCGATTCTCCACTCCCGATTCCCGGCTTCCGTCACTCCCTGATCCAGGTCTGTGTCCGTCCCAACGCCTCGATGCCGATGTAGCCGCGCATCTGCAGCTTCTTGCCGCCGTCGGTGAGGGTGATCTTGGCCTTGTAGGTCTTGCCCTTGGCCGGGTCCAGTACCGAACCGCCGTCCCACACCGCGGTGCCGTCGGGCTTGAGGCCCCACAGGATGGTCATGCCCTTGATCGGCTTGCCCTTGCGCTCGCCGTCGCACTTGTCGCACATCGGGTTGGGGCCGTGGTTGGATTGCAGGATCTCCACCACCTTGCCGCTCAGCGTGCCGTTGCCGGCCTGCTCGATCTGCACGATCGACTTGGGCTTGCCGGTTTCGTCGTCGATGGTCTGCCAGCGGCCGACCGGCGAGGTGTCGGCGGCGTGCGCCATGAATGCCGCCGCGCTCAGCGGCAGGGCCAGCATCAGGGTCTTGAAGCTCGTGCGCATGTTCCCCTCCCGAGGGATGTCCGGTGCGGCCGGCGCGATGCCGGCCTGATCCGACTGTATACCCAAGCGTATGGTGCTGGGAATCCGCATTGCGTCATGCGGTTCAGCGTGGCCGGCGGTGGGCGTTCAGCCGTTTTCGTACAGTTCCAGCGGCAGGTCGTCGGGATCGGCGAAGAAGGTGAAACGGCGGCCGGTGTAGTCGTCGACGCGGATCGGTTCGACCGCCACGCCGTGCGCCTGCAGGTGCGCGACGGCGGCGGCCAGATCGCGCACGCGCAGCGCCAGGTGGCGCAGGCCGCAGGCTTCCGGGCGGCTCGGCCGCGGCGGTGGGGTCGGGAACGAGAACAGTTCGAGCTGGCTGCCGTCGGGCAGGGCCAGGTCCAGCTTCCACGAGTCGCGCGCATCGCGATAGACCTCGGCGATCACCGGCAGGCCCAGGAGGCGGCAATAGAAGTCCTTCGAGCGCGCGTAGTCGGAGGCGATGATCGCGACGTGGTGCAGGCCGTCGAGGGTCAGCGGCGACGTCATCGCGGCGCGCTCGGACAACAGGCGCGGGCGGTGGCAGTGCTCGCAGGTCGCGCGGCGGTGGTGTCGTGCGCAGTCGGCAATAGGGTCAATGACATGGCGGCAGCATAGCGCAGCGTCGCGACCGTGCCGCCGCCGTCTGCGACACTGCGCGTTCCGTCGCTGCGAGGCTACGCCATGCCGCACAACCCGCTCGCCGCGCTGCTCGCCGATGACCGGTGCCTGGTGCTCGATGGCGCGCTGGCCACCGAACTGGAACGGCGCGGCTGCGATCTGCGCGACCCGCTGTGGTCGGCGAAGATCCTGCTGGACCAGCCCGACCTGATCCGCCAGGTGCACCGCGACTATTTTGCCGCCGGTGCGCAGTGTGCGATCACCGCCAGCTACCAGGCCACGCCGCAGGGGTTTGCCGCACGCGGGATCGATCTCGTGCAAGCGCAGCGCTTGATCGCACGCAGCGTCGAACTGGCGCAGCAGGCACGGCAGGCGCATCTCGCGCGGCATCCGCAGGCGGGGCCGTTGCTGGTTGCCGGCTCTGTCGGTCCGTATGGCGCCTTCCTGGCGGACGGGTCCGAGTATCGTGGCGACTATGCGTTGCCGCAGGCGGCATTGCGGGACGTCCACCGCCCGCGCATCGCCGCGCTGGTGGAGGCGGGCGTGGACCTGCTGGCCTGCGAAACGCAGCCGTCATTCGCGGAAATGGTGGCCTTGCTGGAGGTGCTGGAGGCATTCCCGCAGATCGTCGCCTGGTTCACCTGCACGCTGCGCGATGCCACACATCTCAGCGACGGCACGCCGTTGCGTGAGGTGGTGGCGTTGCTCGACGGCCATCCGCAGGTGGTCGCGCTCGGCGTCAACTGCGTTGCCCCGTCGCTGGCCACCGCGGCGTTGCGCCACTTGGCGACACTGACCCGCGTGCCGCTGGTGGTGTATCCGAATGCCGGCGAGCGCTACGACGCCGACCGCAAATGCTGGCAGGCCGGCAGCGCCGACGCTGGGGCTCTGGCCGACCATCTCATCGCCTGGCGCGCCGCCGGTGCGCGCCTGATCGGCGGTTGCTGCCGCACCACACCGCAGGACATCGCGCAGCTAGCGCAGTGTCTGGCATCGTCGTAGCGAGGAGGCGGGTCGCCTTGCACGCGACCGCACGCTGTCTTGGCCGATGGGGGGCGCAGCTGATGTCGGCGGCCTCCTGCTGTTGTGGGAGGGACTTCAGTCCCGACGCGTTGCAGTGAACGGCGTCGGGACTGAAGTCCCTCCCACAATGGTTCGTGCGCGTCCGATGCCTTGATGGAACCGGCGCGCTATCCGCACCGAGTGGGATGGGCGCAGCGGGAGGGCGATGGCGCCGCCGCCGATGCGACCTTTCGTAGGAACGGCTCTTGTCCCCTTTTCGGGGATCAGCCGCGACCGGGCTTCACCAGGAATGCCCCGTCGCGGCTGAAGCCGCTCCTACAAAATCCCGCGACGCCTCAGCCCGCGTTCCCCGCGAGCGAAGCGGCGCCCCGCTCAGCCCTTCTTGCTCGCCACCCAGCGCTCGATCTTCTCCTGCAGCACGTTCAGCGGCACCGAGCCGTCCTTCAGCACTTCGGCATGGAATTCGCGGATGTCGAACTTGTCGCCCAGTTGCGTGCGGGCGTAGTCGCGCAACTGCAGGATCTTCATCTCGCCGATCTTGTAGGACAGTGCCTGGCCGGGGATGGCCATGTAGCGCTCGGCCTCGGCTTCGGCATCGGTGCGGCTGGTGGCCGAGTTCTGCAGCATGTAGTCGATCACCTGCTCGCGGGTCCAGCCCTTGCTGTGCAGGCCGGTGTCCACCACCAGGCGGATCGCGCGCCACAACTCGTTCTGCAGGTAGCCGAAGTAGTTGTACGGGTCCTGGTACAGGCCCAGGTCCTTGCCCAGCGACTCGGCATACAGGCCCCAGCCTTCGATGAAGGCGGTCTCGCCGCCGAAGCGGCGGAACTTGGGCAGGTTGGTCAGCTCCTGCTGCAGGCCGAGCTGGAAGTGGTGGCCGGGAATGGCCTCGTGCAGGTACAGGTCTTCCGCATCCCAGGTCTTGCGGCTGGGCAGGTCGTAGGTGTTGACGTAGAAGATGCCGGGCCGGCCGTCCTCGCTGGGGCGCATGTACGAGCCGCTGGCCGCCGACTGCGCGCGGTACGGTTCCACCGGGCGGATCTCGAACGCGGCCTTGGGCTTGAGCGAGAACATGCGCGGCACCGCCGCGTCGACCCGGCCCTCCAGGCCGCGGTAGTAGCTCAGCAGTTCGTCCTCGCTCCTGAAGTTGAAGCGCTTGTCGGTCTGCATGAACTTGAAGAACTTCTGCATCGAGCCGCGGAAGCGCACCTGCTTCATCACCGCCTGGATCTGGCCCTGGATGCGCGCCACCTCGTCCAGGCCGATCTGGTGGATCTGGGCGGGGGTCAGGTCGGTGGTGGTGCTCTGGCGCACGTTCCAGGCGTACCAGGCATCGCCGCCGGGCAGGGCGCCGACACCGGCGGTGCTGCGCGTGGCCGGCAGGTACTCGGTCGCGATGAAGCCGCGCAGCGAGCGGTAGGCGGGCATGATCCGGTACTCGATCATGCGCTTGTATTCGGCGGTGATGCGTTGCTTCTCGGCCTCGGGGATGTCCGCCGGCAGGTTGCGCACCGGGCCCCAGAACAGGCTCTCCTCGGCGGTGGGCTTGATGATCGCATCGAGCTGCGGCAGCACCTTCTCCATCAGCGCGCGCGGCTGCACCACGCCGGCCTTCATGCCCTCGCGCATGTTAGCGATGGCCTGGTCGAACAGCGCCGGGATGCCGAGCGCGCGCCGCGACCAGTTGTCGTAGTCCTTGACCGTGTGGAACGGCTGCGCGCCGGTGCCGGAGCCGAGCATCACCATGATGCTGCCGACGTTGTAGAACTGGTTCACCGGCTGCATCCAGCTCGGGTACTTCTCCGCCTCCAGCGCGTTGCGCGCGTCGCCGACGAAGATTTCGTAGCTGAGCAGGTCCTGCCCGGTCAGGCCGTCCTTGCCGATCGCCTCGGCCTTGCCCAGCCACTCCACGGTGAAGTCGTGCGACTGCTGGCGGAACGCGGCCGAGAGGAAGTTCGGCAACTGGTCGTTGTAGCGGCTGTCGCCCTGGAAGGTGGCCTGCAGCGGGTTGAGCTTGAGCGAGGCTTCCCAGTAATCGTCGTACAGCTTGTTCAACTGCTGTGCCTTGGTCAGCACTACCGGGGCCGGCGCCGGCCGCGCCTTGCGGGCCTTGCTGGCCTTGGCGCGGGTCTGCGCGGTGGTCTGCTTGGTGGTCTTCTTCTTGGCCGCGTCCGCCGGGGCCGCCAGCGACAGGCTCAGGGCGGTGGCGATGGCCAGGGACAGCAGGCGGGAAAAGCGGGGCGGCATTGCGGGCTCCAACGACAAGCGAGCGGGGAGCTTGCCCGATCCGCACCGCCGAGGCCACCCATGGCCGCTGCCCGCAGGCGCCCACCGCCCTGTGGCGGGCGGGCGCCGTGGCGCGACGGGCCAGGCGGCAGCGGCCTCTGCGGCGCTGCACGATGGCCGCTCGCGAGGGCGTGCGGGGCGCTCGCGCGTGTGCCGGCGTTCAGTCGGCGGCGGCTTCCTCGCGCAGTTGCTCGGCGCGCTCGGGGGTCAGATAGTCGGTGATCAGCCGCCGCATCAGGTACAGCAGCGGGATCAGCAGCACCGCCAGCAGCATCTTGCAGATGTAGTTCAGCGTGCTCACCGCCAGGAACAACTGCATCGACCAGTGCTGCGGGCCGAGCACGAAGGCGATGTAGATCACCACGAAGCTGTCGATCAGCTGCGAGACCGCGGTGGAGCCGGTGGCGCGCAGCCATACGTGCTTCTCGCCGGTCACGCTGCGGATGCGGTGGAACACCGCCACGTCGATCAGCTGGCCGGCCATGAACGCGACCAGCGAGCCGGCGATGGTCCACATGCCCTGGCCGAACACCGCGGCGAACGCGGCCTGGTAGTCGGGCACGCCCTGGTTCTGCGCGGCGGTGACCCAGAACCCGGCCGGGGCCAGCGCGATCGCGGCGAAGGCGAACAGGAAGCCGTAGCCGATCAGCCCCACCGTCAGCCAGGAGATGAAGCGCACGCCGCGGCGGCCGAAGAACTCGTTGATGGTGTCGGTGAGGATGAACACCAGCGGCCACAGCAGGGTGCCGGCGGTGAAGTTCATCGAGCCGGTCTGCCCGAACAGGTTCCAGTTCAGCGGGGCAATGCCCAGGGTGTCTTCCAGGGCGAAGATCTTGACCCCGATGAACTCGGCCAGCGCGGCGTTGACGCAGAAGAACGCCGCCAGGGCGATGAACAGCCGGACCGCGCGATCGTCGAGCGTGCCGCGGCGCATCGGCGTCAGCGGTCCACGGTCCGGGTGAACGGCACGCTCTCCGGAGCCACCGCGCCGCCGGAGATGATGAAGCTCATGGCCTGGTCCACGCTCCAGTCGGTGGGCGTGAGCAGTTCCACCGGCACGATCTCCAGGTAGCCGGAGGTCGGGTTGGGCGTGGTCGGCACGTACACTGCAGCCAGCTCGCGGCCGGTGCCGTGTTCCTTGATGACCCGCGTGACCAGGCCCACCGACTTCATGTCCCGGTGCGGGAAGTCGATCAGCACCACGCGCTGGGTGCTGCCGGGCTGGGTCTGCAGGATGTCCACCAGCTTGCGCACGCTGTCGTAGACCACGCTGGCCAGCGGGATGCGGCGCATCACCGCCTCGAACCAGCGCAGCAGGCGCTGGCCGATCATGCGCCGGCTCAGGAAGCCGACCAGCAGGATCACCGCCAGGGTGGCGATCAGGGCGATGGTGTTCTGCACCCATTGCGCGGTGGCCCAGCCCAGCTCGCGCGGGAACGAGGCGGCGATGCGCACCGACAGCGGCACCACCCAGGGGCTGCTGATGCCCGAGAGCAGCACGAACACGAACTTGACCACGACCCAGGTCAGCCAGATCGGCAACAGGGTCAGCAGGCCGGTGAAGAACAGCCGTTGCAGGGACGGGCGGGGAGCGGGGGCGGCGAGATCGGGCGACATCCGCGTAGTGTAGCGGTGCCTGATGGCCGTTGGTGCGGCGCGACATGGTCGCGCGGCGCGGCTGTGCAGCTGCGATTGGGCCGGGGCGTGCGCACGCCACCCGAATCGTCGCGCCGCGCGCGCAAGGTGAGGTCGCGTCAGCTCGCGGTGTGTACGTGTTTGCGCAGAGACAGGGCAGGCCTTGGCGAAACCGCGGGTCGACCGGCTATCGCGCCGGCTTGCGCTTGACGTACAGCTGCTTGCGTGTCCTCGCCACCACCTCGCCCTGGGCGTCGACCACGTCGGTCTCGAACCAGTGCAGATACTTGTCGCCGCCGGCGGTGGCGGCACGCATGTCGTCCAACAGGGCCTGGTCCAGGTCGAACCGCGCGCTGACCGTGCCGCGGCCCGGGCGCACGAACTCGATGCTGCCGGCCTTGTCCCACACGTAGTAGTCGCGTCCCAGGTTCTGCATGGTCAGCAGCATCCAGAACGGGTCGGTCATGGCGAACAGGCTGCCGCCGAAATGGGTGCCGACGTAGTTGCGGTTCCACGGGCGCATGCGCAGTTCGACCCGCGCATGGCGATAGTCGGTGCTCAGTTCAGTCACATGGATACCGGCGCACAGGAACGGCGGCCACAGGTTCAGGCCCAGGCGGAACAGCGATGGCTTCATCGTGCGGGAGGGGGCGGAAACAGAGAACGCGAGCCTACCAGACGCCTGCGTATGGTGCATCGGTGGGCGCCTGTTTCGCGCTGGCGCGCCTGACCAGCCGCCGCGACGGCGTCGGCGGCGCACGCGGCCTGCCGACGCCAGTGCCGCGGCCGCCTCAGAACAGCAGGGCGGACATCTTGCGGCGGTACTGCCCCACCAGGTCCTCGTCCTCGATCACCCGGAACGCGTCGATCAGCGCCTTCTTCGGCAGGCCGTCCTCGAACGTGCGGTCCTGGCGCAGCATCTCCAGGAACTGCTCCAGCGCGGCCGCGTCGTCGCCGCCGACCAGATGGCGCACGCCCAGCAAGTAGTGCGCCTTGAGGTCGGCCGGATCCTGCGCCAGCGTGGCCTGCAGGGTCTCCAGCGGCGGCGCCGCCTGCAGCGCGCCGACGAAGCCCAGCCGCGCCCGCGCCCGCACCGCGCGCTCGTCGGTGGCCAGGTTGGCCGGCAGCGCGTCGATCAAGGTCTCGGCCTCGGTGGCGGCGCCGACCTTGACCAGAGCCAGGGCCAGATCCAGCTTCAGCTCGTCCTTGTCCGGCTCGGCCGCCACCGCCTCGCGCAGGCGCTGCACCTCGGCCTGCGGATCCAGCGGCGCGGCCGGCACGTCCTCGGCCGGCTCCTGCGCCGCCAGCGGCACGATCCCGTGCTGGGTCAGGAACTCGCGCAACTGGCCTTCGGGCAGGGCGCCGGGGAAGCCATCGACCAACTGTCCGCCCTTGACCAGGAACACCGTCGGCACCGAGCGGATCTGGAACGCCGCCGCGATCTGCTGCTCCTGGTCCACGTCGACCTTGGCCAGGACGAAGCCGCCGTTGTACTCGGCCGCCAGTTTTTCCAGGATCGGGCTCAGGGTCTTGCACGGGCCGCACCAGGGCGCCCAGAAGTCCACCAGCACCGGCGTCTGCAGCGAGCGCTGCAGTACATCGGCTTCGAAGGTCTCGGTCTTGGCGTCGAAAACGTGGGGCGTGTCGGACATGGGCGGCGTCATCGCAGTCGAGAAGACGCTCTGTATGGAGGCGCGGCGGCGCCGATGCAAGGGCGGCGGCGTCGTGCCACGGATGCCGGCCGCGGCCGCAGCGGCGACAATGCCGGGTTTCGGGCGCCATGGCGGCGCGAAAGGACGGGAACGGATGGGCGAGGTGAGCGAACGGGTGCTGCGCTGGATCGGGCCGCTGCTGGCGGTGGCCGCGGTGGCGGCGACGCTGGGCTTCGGCGCGGTGCTGCCCGGCTATCTGCCGTGGTCGCATCCGCTGGCCCTGCTGGGTGCGCGCGGCATACCGCATGCCTGGGCGTTCAACCTGCTGGCATTCGTGTTGCCCGGGGGCCTGGCGATGGCGCTGGCGCTGCGGCTGCTGCGCCGCGCCGGCCGCCAGGCGCCCTGGTCGTTGCGGGTCGGCGGGCAGTTGCTGCTGTTGGCTGGCCTGGCCTTCGCCGGCATGGGCCTGCTGTCGCTGGACCCGACCGACCTGGAGGCGCGCGCGACCCAGTTGCATGCCAGCGCCTGGCTGCTGTGGGTGGTGGCGCTGGTCGCGGCCGCGGCCCTGCTGGGGCTGGGCGCGCGCCGCGATCCCGCCGCGCGCAGCTGGGCCGCGCTGGCGCTGGCGATGGCGTTGCTGGTGGCGCTGGGCGCGTTCGCGCTGGACCGGCTGCTGTCGCCGGCGCTGGCGCAGCGGCTGGTGTTCCTGCTGTGGTGGGGCTGGCTGGCACTGCTGGCCTGCTGGCCGGGCCCCCGGGCGGTCGCGCGCCGCGGCTGACCCGGCCGGGCTTGCGCAGTTGGCCGGCGCGGCGGGCGCTGCCGTGGCCGGGGTCCGCCGCGCTCGCCCTCGCGCCGACGCCGCTGCAGCGGCGGTTCCTGCGCCTGCCGGCGCGCGCGCGGCCATTGCGCGCCACTGCCGTCCGTCGCCGGGATTGGAGCGGCTTGCCGCGCTACGGTACCCTTGGCCGCTTTGTTGCCGCCTGGCCCTTGCCCGTTTCCATGTCCGCCGTCGAGCCCACCGCCTACGACCCGCAGCAGGTCGAATCCTCCGCCCAGCAGTTCTGGGACGCCACCCGCGCCTTCGAGGTCGACGAGACCTCCGACAAGCCCAAGTTCTACTGCCTGTCGATGCTGCCGTACCCGTCCGGGGCACTGCACATGGGCCACGTGCGCAACTACACCATCGGCGACGTGATCAGCCGCTATCAGCGCATGATCGGCAAGAACGTGCTGCAGCCGATGGGCTGGGACGCGTTCGGCCTGCCGGCCGAGAACGCGGCGATCAAGAACAAGACCGCGCCGGCGAAGTGGACCTACGCCAACATCGACCACATGCGCAGCCAGCTCAAGTCGCTGGGCTACGCCATCGACTGGTCGCGCGAGTTCGCCACCTGCCGGCCCGAGTACTACGTGCACGAGCAGCGCATGTTCACCCGGCTGATGCGCAAGGGCCTGGCCTACCGCCGCAACGCGGTGGTGAACTGGGACCCGATCGACCAGACCGTGCTGGCCAACGAGCAGGTCATCGACGGCCGCGGCTGGCGCTCCGGCGCGCTGGTGGAAAAGCGCGAGATCCCGCAGTGGTTCCTGCGCATCACCGACTACGCGCAGGAACTGCTGGACGGCCTGGATCAGCTGCCGGGCTGGCCGGAATCGGTCAAGACCATGCAGCGCAACTGGATCGGCCGTTCCGAGGGCCTGGAGATCCAGTTCGACGTGCGCGACGCCGACGGCAGTGCGCTGGACCCGCTGCGCGTGTTCACCACGCGCCCGGACACGTTGATGGGCGTGACCTTCGTGTCCATCGCCAGCGAGCATCCGCTGGCGCTGCATGCGGCCAAATCCAATCCGCAGCTGGCCGCGTTGCTGGCCGAGCTGAAGCAGGGTGGCGTCTCCGAGGCGGAACTGGAGACGCAGGAAAAACGCGGCATGGACACCGGCCTGACCGCGGTGCATCCGATCAGCGGCGAGCAGGTGCCGGTGTGGGTCGCCAACTTCGTGCTGATGGGCTACGGCACCGGCGCGGTGATGGCGGTGCCCGGCCACGACCAGCGCGATTTCGAATTCGCCAGCAAGTACGCCCTGCCGATCCGCCAGGTGATCGCGCTGAAGGCGCCGAAGAACGACGACGAGCGCCGCTACGATCCGAGCCGCTGGCAGGACTGGTACGGCGACAAGACCCGCGAGCTGGAACTGGTCAATTCCGCCGAGTTCGACGGGCTGGATTTCCAGGGCGCGTTCGAAGCGCTGGCCGAGCGCTTCGAGCGCAAGGGCCAGGGCCAGCGCCGGGTCAACTACCGCCTGCGCGACTGGGGCGTCAGCCGCCAGCGCTATTGGGGCTGCCCGATCCCGGTGATCTACTGCCAGAGCTGCGGCGCGGTGCCGGTGCCGGAAGACCAGTTGCCGGTGCTGCTGCCGGAGAACGTGGCCCTGAGCGGCACCGGCTCGCCGCTGAAGACCGACCCGGAATGGCGCAAGACCACCTGCCCGCAGTGCGGCGCGGCGGCCGAGCGCGAGACCGACACCTTCGACACCTTCATGGAGTCGAGCTGGTACTACGCGCGCTACACCTCGCCCGGCGCCAAGGACATGGTCGACAAGCGCGGCAACTACTGGCTGCCGGTGGACCAGTACATCGGCGGCATCGAGCACGCGATCCTGCACCTGATGTACTTCCGCTTCTTCCACAAGCTGCTGCGCGACGCGCGCCTGGTGGACAGCGACGAGCCGGCGACCAACCTGCTGACCCAGGGCATGGTGATCGCCGAGACCTTCTACCGGCAGAACCCGGACGGCTCCAAGGACTGGATCAACCCGGCCGACGTGGACGTGCAGCGCGACGACAAGGCGCGGGTGATCGGCGCGGTGCACCGCGGCGACGGCCAGCCGGTGCTGATCGGCGGCACCGAGAAGATGTCCAAGTCCAAGAACAATGGCGTGGATCCGCAGGCCATGGTCGGCAAGTACGGCGCCGACACGGTGCGCCTGTTCTCGATGTTCGCCGCGCCGCCGGAGCAGTCGCTGGAGTGGAACGAGGCCGGCGTGGACGGCATGGCGCGGTTCCTGCGCCGGCTGTGGGCGCAGGTGCACAAGCATGTCGCCGACGGCGCCGCGCCGGCGCTGGACCCGGCCGCGCTGAATGCCGAGCACAAGGCGCTGCGGCGCAAGACCCACGAGACCATCGGCAAGGTCGCCGACGACTACGGCCGCCGCCATAGCTTCAACACCGCCATCGCCGCGGTGATGGAACTGACCAACGCGCTGGCCAAGTTCGACGACACCGGCGATCAGGGCCGTGCGGTGCGCCAGGAAGCGCTGGAAGCGGCGGTGCTGCTGCTCAACCCGATCACCCCGCACGCCAGCCACGCGCTGTGGCAGGCGCTGGGCCATCCGGCGACGCTGCTGGAAGACGTGTCGTTCCCGCAGCCGGACCCGGCCGCGCTGGTGCGCGACGCAGTGACCCTGGCGGTGCAGGTCAACGGCAAGCTGCGCGGCACCATCGAGGTCGGCGCCGACACCCCGCGCGAGCAGATCGAGGCGCTGGCCCAGGCCGAGCCGAATGCGGCCAAGTTCCTGGAAGGCCTGAGCATCCGCAAGATCATCATCGTGCCCGGCAAGATCGTGAACCTGGTGGCGGCGTGAGCCGGCGCGCCGCGGCGGCCGCAGCGCGGCCGCGCGGTGTGGCATCAGGTCTCAACCCGCGTTCACGCGACGTGCGGCAGGCTAGCGGCCTGTTGCCGCGCCCAGCCGGCTCCTCCAGACTGTGTCCATGACCCGACTCCTGCTCGCTCTCGTCTTCGCGGCGTCCCTGACCGCCTGCGGTTTCCACCTGCGCAACAAGCTGACCCTGCCGGCCGATACGCCGTCGGTGAAGGTGGTGTCCTCGGCGCCGTACAGCGAGCTGGCCAAGCTGCTCGAACGCGGCCTGCGCGCAGCCGGCGCGCAGATCGCGCCCAAGGACGTCAACACCGGCGTGGCCCGCCTGGAAGTGCTGTCCGAGCGCTGGGGCGACCTGCCGATCGCGCTCGACGCCGAAGGCCGCGCCCAGGAGTACAGCCTGCGCTACGCCGCGATCTTCGTGTTCCGTCGCGCCGACGGCAGCGTGCTGGTGCCGCAGCAGGTGATCGAGCTGTCGCGCGACTACGTGTCGCCGCCGACCGACGCCACCGGTACCTCCACCGAGCGCGAGATCCTGGCCGACGAACTGCGCCGCGAGATGTCGGCGTCGATGCTGCGCCGGATCGACAGCGTGGTGCGCGCGCAGGTGCGCGACGGCAAGGACGTCAACGCCGCGCCGCCGTCGACCGACGGCACGCCGGTGGAAGGCAAGCCGGCCGACGCCACGCCGGCCGCAGACAAGCCGGCGACCACGCCGCAGCCTTGAGCCTCGCCCTGCTGCCTTCGCCGCCGCACGCGGCGGCCGCGCCGTTCGCTGCAGGCGCGCAGCGTTGGCCGCATTCGCCTGCAGCAGCGTAGGCTGTCGCCATGGAACTGCGTCCCGAACAACTCGCCACCCAGCCGGCGTCGCAGCCGCTGCAGCCGGTCTACCTGATCGCCGGTCCGGAAACCCTGCGCGTGCTCGAAGCCGCCGACGCGGTCCGCGCCCGCGCGCGCGCCGCCGGCATCGGCGAGCGCGAGGTGTTCGACGCCGACGGCCGCGACTTCGACTGGGGCCAGCTGTATTCCAGCTTCAACGCACCCAGCCTGTTCAGCGCGCAACGGCTGATCGAACTGCGCCTGCCCAGCGGCAAGCCCGGCAAGGAGGGCGGCGAGGTCATCAGTGCGTTCTGCGCCGATCCGCCGCCGGACGTGGTGCTGCTGATCACCTGCAACGAATGGAGCAAGGCGCACCAGGGCAAATGGGCGGACGCGGTCGGGCGCATCGGTACCATCGCCGTGGCCTGGGCGATCAAGCCGCACGAACTGGGCGACTGGATCGAGCGGCGCCTGCGCAGCAAGGGCCTGCGCGCCGATGCCGGCGCGGTGCAGCGCCTGGCCGAGCGGGTGGAAGGCAACCTGCTGGCGGCGGCGCAGGAGATCGACAAGCTGGCCCTGCTGGCCGACGGCCAGGGCCTGGACGTCGCGGCGATGGAGTCGCTGGTCGCCGACGCCGCCCGCTACGACGTGTTCCGCCTGGCCGAGGCGACCCTCGCCGGGCAGGCGCCGGCGGTGCGGCGCATGCTCGCCGGCCTGCGTGCCGAGGGCGAGGCGGTGGCCGCGCTGCTACCGATCCTGATCAAGGAACTGCTGCGCACGGCCGCACTGGCCAAGGTGCAGGCCGCCGGCGGCAACCTGGCCGCGGAGATGAAGGGGCAGGGCATCTGGGAGTCGCGGCAGGCCCCGTTCAAGCGCGCCCTGCAGCGCCACGCCGAACCGCGCCGCTGGGAGCGCTTCGCCGCCGAGGCCGGCCGCATCGACCGCATCGCCAAGGGCCGCGCCGACGGCGACGCCTGGATCGCCCTGGAGCGCCTGCTGCTGGCGATCGCCGAGGCGCGGGCGGTGCGGTTGTTGGTGGTATGACGGCCGGGAGCCGGGAATCGGGAATGGGCAATGGGAACAGCGGCGCTGTGGTCACGCCAGAGACCTTGCAGCCCGCGGCTGTTGCTTCTTCCCCATTCCCCATTCCCGATTCCCCACCACTGCACCTCATCTACGGCGGCACCTTCGATCCCATCCACAACGGCCACCTGGCGATCGCGCGGGCGGCGCGGGATGCGGTCGGGGTGCCGGTGCGGATGATGCCGGCGGCCGATCCGCCGCATCGGCCGGCGCCTGGCGCCGATGCGCAGCAGCGCTGCGCGATGCTGGCGCTGGCCATCGCCGACACGCCGGGGCTGATGCTGGACCTGCACGAGGTGCGCCGTGCGCAGGCCCGACCCGGGGTGGCGTCCTACAGTATCGATACGGTGCGCGAGCTGCGCGCCGAGCTCGGCACCGACGCGCCGCTGGCGCTGCTGATCGGCAGCGACAGCTTCGTCGGCTTCAACGGCTGGCGCGAGTGGCGGGCGCTGCTCGAGGCGGCGCACCTGGTTGTCGCCGACCGCGCCGGCAGCGGCTGGGAGCGGGCGGTGCCGGCGGAACTGGCGCAGGCGGTGGCCGGACGCTGGGCGGAGACGCCGCAGGCACTGACCCGCGCGCCGGGCGGCCGGCTGTGGTGCCTGCGGCAGCCGCTGCGCAGCGAATCGGCCAGCCTGGTGCGGGCGCGGATCGCCGCCGGCGAGGACTGGGCAGCCTTGCTGCCGGCACCGGTGGCGGCCTATATCCGCGACCACGGCCTGTATGCGTCGGGCACCGGTCCCGCTGGCTGAATACGCGTCCTGCCGGGGTCGCCTATAATTCGCCCCATTCCATCGAGTTCGCCGCTTTGTCCAGTCAAGCCCACGTCATCAAGACCCAAGTCCCCAATCCGCCGCCGCCGCTGCCGGTCCTGCTCGCCCACGTCCGCGAGGCAGTCGAGGAACTCAAGGCCAAGGACGTGGCGGAAATCGACGTGCGCGGCAAGTCCAGCGTCACCGACTACCTGGTCATCGTCTCCGGCACCTCCACCCGTCACGTCAAGTCGATCGCCGACGAAGTCATCAAGTACGCCAAGCGCCTGGACGTCATGCCGCTGGGCGTGGAAGGCGAGCGCGAGGCCGAGTGGGTGCTGGTCGATCTCGGCGACGTGGTGGTGCACGTGATGCTGCCGCGGGTGCGCGAGTTCTATGCACTGGAGCGGCTGTGGACGGTCGGCGACCAGCCGCCGGGCGACGACGACGGCGACGACTCGGCACGCGATGCCTAAGCGCCAGGCCGGCGTGCCTGCGGCCGCGTCCGATCTGGCGCCGTCCGCACGGTTCCGCGTCGGTTTCGACACCGCTGCGCAGCCGCTGGCCACACCAGCGCGCAAGCGCTTCGATGCACTGATCGAGCGCCTGGAGCGGACCCGCGAGGAACTGCGCGACTGGCGCGAGGCGCTGCCGCGCTGGGAACAGCGCTTCCATGCGCAGGTCGAGCCGCTGCTGCAGGCGCGCGATGCGGCGCAGGCGCAGTTGGTCCACGACCTGGACGCCGCGCATGCCATGCACAAGCTGGGCAAGCGCGAGCGTGCGGACTTGTCCGAGACGCTCTGCGCGCTGGCCGCGCCGCTGCTGGAACAGCCGGAGTTCGAGGCGCTGAAGCCGATCCATGCACGCCACCGCGGCGCGCAAGGCGAGGGCGGCGACATCATGCAAGACGCCGCGATGCAGGCGGCGCTCGCTGCCGAGTTCGGCCTGACCATCGAAGAATTGCAGCACCTGCCGTCTCCGGAAACGCTGTACGCGCAACTGCAGCAGCGCCAGCACCAGCAGCGGGCGCATGCGGACGGACGTGCGCAACGGCATGCCAAGCGCCGTCGCGTCGGCGCGGGCCCCGCGGCCGCGGGCGGCGCCGATCCGCAGCAGGCGCGGCGCGCGCTGTACCGTAGTCTGGTCGCGGCGCTGCATCCGGACCGCGAACCCGATGCGCGGCAACGCGAACGCAAGACCGCGTTGATGCAGGAACTCAACCGCGTCTATCGCCAGGACGATCTGCTGGGTCTGCTGGAACTGCAACTGGAGATCGGCCAGTTGAACCACGCCGGCATCGCGTCCATGGCCGAGGAGCGGATCGGCGACTACGCCGCGATGTTCGCCACGCAACTGCAGCAGGTCGAGCGGGAACTGGCGCAGGTGGTCGATGCATTCGTGGCCGACTACGGGCTGGCCCTGGAGCGCCGCCCGCAGCCGCGGCGCCTGGATGCGCTGATGGCGCAGATCAAGCGCCAGTTGCAGGACGAGATCGCGTATTTCGACGAGGACCGGCGCGCGCTGCAGCAGCCGTCCACTCTCAAGCAGTGGTTGCGCGAGCAGCGTGCGGCGCTCGAGGCGCAGGACGCCGCCGAGACTGCTTTCATGGCGGAGCGCGGATGATGCGCGCGCGGCGGCCGACGCGATGAAGGCGCGCCTCATCGCCACCGGCGAGCGCGCCCCGGCCTGGGTGGCGCAGGGCTTCGCCGAGTACCGCAAGCGGCTCTCGCACTGGCTGCCGCTGGACCTGGTCGAGATCGAACCCGGCCTGCGCGGCAAGGGCCGCGATGCGCAGCGCGCGATCGAGGACGAAGGCCGCCGGGTCCTGGCGGCGCTGCCGAAGAACGCGCTGGTGGTGGCGCTGGACGTGCCCGGCAAGCAACACAGCTCCGAACAACTTGCGCAGCGTATGGAACACTGGCGCGGACAGGGACGTGATCTGGCGTTCCTGATCGGCGGTCCCGAGGGCCACTCGCCGGAGGTGCTGGCGGTGGCCAGCGAATCCTGGTCGCTGGGGCCGCTGACGCTGCCGCACATGCTGGTGCGGCTGGTGGTGGCCGAGCAGTTGTACCGTGCGGCGGCGATGCTGGCCAATCATCCCTACCATCGCGCCTGATCGCGGATCGCGGATCGCTGATCGCGTGTGCGTGGCGGCAAGGTGTGCGTGATGCCGAAGCTTGCGCGCCGTCCAGGCAACAAAAAAACCCGGGCTTGCGCCCGGGCTTTTCCTTATCGCTGTGCGACGCTCGCGATCAGTTGAACGTGTACTTCGCACCCACCGTGAAGTAGCGGCCGATCGCGCCGCTGAAATGCAGCGGGTTGTAGTTGACCGCACCGTAGGTGGTCGGATCCAGCGGGGCGATCCGGTCGAACACGTTCTGCACCGACGCGTTCAGTTCGAACGCCTCGGTGATGTTCCAGCGGCCCGACAGATCGAAGGTGGTGAACGAGGCGATCTTCTTGACCGGCGTACCGTCCGCATAACTGAACAGGTAGTCCCCACCGCGCTGGCCAACGTTTTCCATCTTGGAAATGTAGTTCGCCACGCCGCTGACGCTCCACGGACCCTGGCGCCAGGTCGTGCCGAAGTTGATCCTGTCCTTCGGCGTGCCGACGCAATTGGTCACGTCGCAGTTGCCATGGGTGCCGAGATAGTCGGCAGTGCTGCCGGCATCGGTACGTTCGAACTTCAGCAGGTGGCTCCACTGCAGATCCATTTCCAACTCACCAGGCCCGATGTCGAAAGTCTGACGAATATCGGTATCGATGCCGCGGACCCGCGAGGAGGAGGCGTTCACGTAAGCGGTGTTGACCGCCAGGATGCTGCCGGTTCCCGGAATGCCGTTGATCAGGTCGCTGTCGCGCACGACATTGCCCGCTGCGATCGCAGAGGCGGTATCGCTGGCGGCGATCTCGTCGGTGCGCTTGATTTCCCAGGCGTCCACCGTCAGCGATGTGCTCCGGGTCGGCTGCAGCACCATGCCCACCGAATAGCTTTTGGACTCCTCAGGCTTCAGGTTGGGATTCGGTGTGGTGATGATGGCGACTGAGCGCGCATTGCAGTTGGCTGGCGTGTTCTCGGCTGCGCAACGCACCGGATCCGTCGCATTGGAGAACGCCGCAAGTCCTCCCTTGCCGTTTTCTGCAGGATTGGGCGCGCGGAAGCCTTCAGCGTAGGAAGCGCGCAACGCGATCCAGTCCGCCGGGGTCCACTTCACGCCCAGCTTCGGCGTGGCCTTGCCGTCGCCGCCGTCGTACTTGTCGTAGCGCAGCGCCGCGGACAGTTCCAGTTGCTCCAGCACGGGCGCCGACAGTTCGACGTAGCCAGCATATACGTTCTGGACGCCGTCATAAGCCGAATAGCCGAGGCCGATGATATCGCCGACGTCGGTGTAGGTCTGCGGGGTCAGGCTGTTGCTGGTGCGGCGCCATTCGGTGCCGATTGCCAGGCCCAGCGGGCCGCCCTTCAGATCCATCAGGCTGCGCGAGACGGTGGCGTTGAACGAATCCAGGCTGGACTTGGCGCGCGCGCTGATGGTCGGCGAAATGTAGTCGTACAACGCCTGCGAGTTGAGGTTGGCGTTATCGCCGATCCGCCAGGTGCCGGCCGGGCAGGCCGGGTTGCCCAGCACGCAGCGCACGGCGCTGTAGCGCAGAAAGCCGGTACGCGTACTGGTCAGGTCCGTGCCGGAGTGCAGGTAGCCGGTGTCGTAGCTCCAGTCGCCCCAGTTGCCTTTTACCCCGACCAGGACGCGGTTGAACGCGTTGTTGTTCTCGGTGACCCGCGGACCCACGTCCCAGGCGCTGTAGCGCACGCGCGCGGCGTAGGGCAGCGGATTGTCCGGATGGCCGGCGTAGAGCACGGTGGCGCCGGCACCGCTGTTGGCGTTGACCGTATTGCCAGGGTAGCCCCAGCCGCCGGAGACGCCCGACGGCGTATTGGAGAAGGTCGTGTCCTTCTTCGAGTAGCCGATCTCGGTGTAGATCTCGCCGCCTTCGCCGAACGCGAAGCTGGCGCGGCCGAACACGTTGACGTACTTCTCCTCCGGCGCCAGGTCGCGGAACTGCTGAGCCGGATCCCACAGGCAGCCCTGCGCCTGCGCCGTCGCGTCGCTCTGGCCCGGAATCGTGGTCAGGCCTGCGCAACCGGGCAGCGCGACCAGTTGCCCGTTGTTGTCGAACACCGAGCCGTTCGGGCCGACGCCGCCACTCCGGCCGCCGTTGAGGAAGGCGCCGCCCAGGAACTGTGCATCGTTGCCGTAGCCCCAGCGCCGGATGTCGCCGGTGCCGATCCACTTGCGGTCCTTGCGGTCGCTGATCTTGATCGCGTCGGTCTTGCCCACGTCCAGGCTGAAGAACGCATTCCAGCCGTCTTTGGCGAGATCGCCGGTACCGGCGGTCAGGGTGGCCTTGCGCGCATCGCCGTCGCCGTCGCCGGAGAGGCCGTAGGAACCGCGCAGGATCGCGCCCTGGAAGTCGCTGCGCAGGATGATGTTGACCACGCCGGCGATCGCGTCAGAGCCGTAGATCGCCGAGGCGCCGTCCTTCAGCACTTCGACCCGCTCGACCGCGTCCAGCGGAATGGTGCTCAGGTCGGTGAAGACTTTCTGGCCGTCGTCGGCCAGGCCATAGGTGGCCATGCGCCGGCCATTCAACAGCACCAGGGTGGATCCGGCGCCCAGGCCGCGCAGCGAGATACCCGTACCACCGCCGGCGAAGCCATTGCCGAAGCTCTTCGGGATCGAGCCGGAACCATCGGAGGTCAAGGTCTGCAGGTACTCGCCCAGCGAGGTCTTGCCGGTGCGATCGATCTCCTGGCGGGTCACCACTTGGACCGGCGACGGCGTCTCTGTGTTGGTGCGCGGGATATTGGAGCCAGTGACGGTGATGCGGTCGAGATTGGTGGCCGCTTCCTGGGCGAAGGCCGCGGGGGCGGCCACGCATGCAAGGGCGCTGGCGACGGAGGCGCAAAGCAACTGATGGCGGGTTGCACGCCGAGGGGACAGGATGTTCACAGTTTCTCTCCTAACTGGCAAACGCACGTATTTATATGTATGCACCACAAAGGGGCGGCTTGCCGCTGCCCTCGATGCATCTGGATGGATTTGCCGTGAAAGGATCGTCAAATTTTTGGAAAAAACCCTCGTCGAATGAAGGGTTTATGTCACTCATCCCAGTTTTTGCGCGCAGTAGCAACTGATTGTTGTCGCAATGCTGGGGGGCGTAATCGTGCCTTGCGATGGTGCGGCCTTTGCGCCAAAACGATGCATGGCGGTGTCTGCGGCGCGGCTGGGCGCGCCATGGACGTCCTCGGTCGACCCACCGGGCACGGCGGGTCCGATGATGCGCGCCGCACGCTGAGGCGTCCCCACGCCGACACTGCGTTGCTGGCCTACCTGCGCTGACCAGTTCGTTCTCGGGTTGTCCTGTCCCCGTCGACGATGCCCTGGTGGGGCAGCTTCCAAACGTCCCTGCGCTTTGTTCGTCGACAGTGCTCGGCGCTTGGTGTCGCCTCGGCCGCCGATTCGCGCAAGCCGACCGCGCACAAAGCGCGGCTGGGGCTGATCTTTCGCATGCGGACACTGGCTCGCCTGAGGTCGGCCGTGTGGTTGCGAAATACGGCTTCTATCCCAGGGAAAACATGCGCTTATCCCATCGTTGCGGCGGGTGCTCTGCTTCCTCTGTAGCCACTTTGTGTGAAAAAGTCATGAGCCAGGAGTTGCAATCTCGTGGAAATTTTGTTCTAAATTAATCTCGCGTTAAGAAATTAGTTTTGAACGAAACAAATTTTCGTTAAAGATTTCTTAAATTCCACGCCAACGCTGTGTCCGACAGCCGAGGTTCTTCACGTTCCGTTAGGGGGAGAGAGGACAGATGTCCAAGCACTATCCGAGCCGTGTCATGCGTCGTAGCGTACTGGCCGTGCTTTTGGGGGCAGCACTCACGCAGGGCGTCGTCCACGCGCAGAGCACCACTGGTTCCATCTATGGCGCTGCGCCGGCAGGCGCCACCATTACCGTGCAGAGCGATACCGGCCTGACCCGCACTGTTCCGGTCGATAGCGCCGGGCGCTTCAACATCGGCTCGCTGCCGGTCGGCACCTACACGGTCACCCTGAACAAGGACGGCCAGGCCGTCGATACCCGCAAGGGCATCGGCCTGCGCGTCAGCTCCGGTACAGAGGTCTCCTTCACCAAGTCCGATAGCACCGCCACGCTCGATACGGTCACCGTCAGCGCCAGCAACGTGGCGCCGGTGGACGTCACCACGGTCGACTCGCGCACGGTCATCACCGCCGAGCAACTGCAGCGCCTGCCGCTGGCCCGTTCCGCCGAGGCGATCGCCCTGCTGGCGCCGGGCGCCGTGGCCGGCAGCGGCTACTTCGGCAACGCGGTGTCCTTCGGTGGCGCCGGCGTGTCGGAGAATGCCTATTACGTCAACGGCTTTTCCACTGGCAACCCGATCAACAACATCGGCGGTGTCAGCCTGCCGTACGGCGCGATCGACCAGCAGGAGGTGTATACCGGCGGCTACAGCGCGCGCTACGGCCGTTCCGACGGCGGCGTGATCAGCCAGATCGGCAAGCGCGGCACCAACGAATGGCATTTCGGCGGTCAGGTGCTGTGGCGACCGCGCGGCACTTCCGAGTCGCCCAAGGACGTCTACTACCCCGATGCGTCCCTGCCGAGCGGCTATGGCTATCAGGATCCGACGCTGAGCGGCAAGCTGTATCGCTCGCGCAAGGACAACCCGACCTGGAGCAACGTGTACAGCGCTTATGCCGGCGGCCCGTTGATCGAGGATCGCCTGTTCGTGTTCGTCTCGGCCGAGCAGGAGAAGATCGACGGCGTGTCGACCAATTCGTCCGACAGCAGCGTCCTTGCGCGCAACCATTGGAACCAGGAAAAGCCCAAGGTCTACGCGAAGGTCGACTGGAACATCAACGACAGCAACATCCTCGAGCTGACCGGCATCAAGAGCAACGATCGTACCGGCGGCTACTACAACGCGTTCGACTACGACACGCTGTCCGAGGGCGCGCGCAACACCGCCGTCGAACCGAACATCGTCAAGAAGAACAGCACCTTCTACATCGGCAAGTACACCAGCTATCTGACCCAGGACCTGACCTTCAGCGCCACCTACGGCAAGAGCACCTACGAGAACAAGGACTACCCGGGCATCGTCAGCCCGGACCCGTACCTGAGCGGCGTGGTCTTCCAGGATCCGGCGACCAACGGCGGTACGCCGATCCGTAACGGCCAGGGCGCCCGCAACTTGCTCGATGGCAAGGACAACACCCGTGGCCTGCGTCTGGATTTCGACTACCGCCTGGGTAACCACGATCTGGCCTTCGGTATCGACAACATCTACTACCAGGCCGAGAACGAAGGTCAGTCGATGACCGGTCCGGGCTACTCCTGGTACTACGCCAAGTCGTCCCGGCCGACGTCGCCGATCAGCTCGGCGCTGGGCGTGGGCGCGCCGGGCGGTCAGGGCTACTATGTGCGCCGGCTGATCTTCAGCACCGCCACGTCGATGACGGTCAAGCAGAAGGCCTACTTCCTCGAAGATCGCTGGCAGGTCAGCGACAACGTGTTGCTGTCGCTGGGTCTGCGCAACGACAAGTTCATCAACAGCAACAGCGAAGCCAAGCCGTACGTGGACAGCGGCAACCAATGGGCGCCGCGTCTGGGCGCGACCTGGGACGTGCACGGCGATTCGACGCTGAAGGTCTACGCCAACCTCGGGCGCTACTTCCTGGCGCTGCCCAACAGCGTCGCGATCCGCGGTGCCTCGGCCTCGACTTACACCAGCGAGTACTTCACCTACACCGGCATCGATGCCAAGGGCAACCCGACCGGCCTGAGCCCGCTCGGCCCCGGCCCGGTCTCTTCCAACGGCGAGTACGGGATCGCCCCTGATCCGCGGACCTTCACGCCCACCGACCTGAAGTCGATGTACCAGGACGAAGCGATCGTGGGCTTCGATCAGGCGTTCGCCGAAAAGTGGACCTTCGGCGCGAAGGCCACCTACCGCAAGTTGCAGTCGGCCATCGACGACGTCTGCGACCCGGACCGCATGAGCGCCAAGCTGGAATCGCTGGGGGTGGATCCGAGTACGGTCAACATCCCGGGCTGCATCCTGTTCAATCCAGGCAGGACCAACAGCTTCAGCCTGGCCAACACCAGCGGTGGCCGCACCAACTTCACGATGAGCAAGTCGGATTGGGGCTTCGACAGCTCGGCCAAGCGTGATTACGCGGCGGTCAACCTGTATCTGGAGCATGCGTTCGACGGCAAGTGGAGCACGCGTGTCGATTACACCTGGTCGCGCAACTTCGGCAACACCGAAGGCCAGTTGAAGTCCAACATCGGCCAGACCGACGTGTCCAAGACCCAGGACTGGGATGCTGCGGCGCTGATGGCGTGGGCCGGCGGCTACCTGGCCAACGATCGCCGTCACCAGTTGAAGATCTATGGTGCCTACCAGATCGCGCCGGAGTGGATGGTGTCTGCCAACCTGCGCATCCAGTCGGGGACGCCGCGCGATTGCCTGGGCTACTTCAGCGCCAACGGCACGGATGAGGGCTCGACGGCGGGCGATCCGGTCGGTTACGGCTCGGCCTATCACACCTGCGGCGGCAGCGCGTCGCGGCCGGGCGATGCGGGTCGGACCCCTTGGACCAAGCAGATCGACCTGGGCGCGATCTATCGCCCGGCGTTCGCGGATCAGAAGCTGGCGTTCGGGTTGCAGGTGTTCAACCTGTTGAACGAGCGCAAGCCGCTGCAACAGTACGCGACTTGGGAGTCCGGCCCTTACACCGTGCTCAACACCTATGGCATGGGCAATTACTTCCAGACCCCGCGTTACCTGCAGCTTTCGGTGTCCTACGACTATTGATCCAGGTTTGACGCCGGGCGCGGCGTCAGCGTGACCGTTAGGCCCGCCCCCTTCCGAGGGGGGCGGGCCTTTTCTTTGAGCGCAAGGGCTGCGGGGGATCCAGCGTCTGTGGCAACCGCCCGACACCATGAGGTCGGGGTTGCCGTGCGACGAGGCGTGCGCAGTGTTCGTCAATGCGGATTGGCCGACAGCAGGCGCGGCGGACGTGGCGGCACGGAGGCTGGACAAGCGGGGTAACCGGCCCCGCGCTTGCTGGGAGGCGCGGCGGCGCGGTGTTCTCGCGGGCGGTCCTATGGGGGTTCGCCATGCGGCAGGTGGTCGCGCCGGGAACCCGGCGCGCAGCCTGGTCGATGGACTGGAGCGAGGTTCTAGCCGTGTGGTGACAATGATCGGCGCGCGAGGCGCCGGTCATTGGTGTCGGGGGCGTGTCAGCGGTCCATCGAAAAATCGACCGGCACCAGCCCGTACGCCTGCACCGGCGTGCCGTTCTGCAGCGCTGGCTTGAATGCCCAGCGCTTGAGCACCTGGTCGCGGGCGGCCTGGTCCAGCACCCGGTGGCCGCTGCTCTTCTCGATGCTGACCTGCAGCGGCTGCCCGTCGGTGCCGACCAGCACCCGCAGCAGCACGCTGCCCTGCAGGCGATCGCGCAGCGCGTCGCGCGGATACGGCGGCGCCGGCGCGCGCAGGTACTGCAACTGCATGCCGTCCACCGGCGCGCTCACGCTCGCCGGCGGCAGGCTGGGCGCGACGATGCTGGGCGTGGGATCGACGTTGGGCGCGCTGTCCAGCGCCACCGGGCTGCTGTCGACCGCCGGCTCCGGCGTCGAGGTCGGCACCGGCACCGCAGTGGGCGTGCGCGGCTGCGTCGGCACCTGTTTCTCGACAGTGGGAATGGTCGGCGGCGGCGGCGTGACCTTGACCACCACCGGTTGCTGCCAGGGCGGCTGCACCTGCGCCGGTTCCGGTGGCGCGGTCACGTGCGAGAGCGGAAGCAGCAGCAACAGGGCGGCCAGCACGTGCAGGGCGATCGCGGTGCTGTAGGCCAGGACCCGGGACAGGTCGATGCGGAAGGACGGGGCGGGGAGTTGCGTGCGAACCATGGATCCACCTCTGCGATAGGAGTGTCGTGGACTGCGGTACGGCAAAAACGCACGGGCGCGGCGGATGGGGTCAGCACGCCCGTCCGCGTTTCGACAGTGCGCCGGTCGCGGTGGCTTTGGCAAGAGGGGCAGGGGCCAGCGCTGGGCGCGATCGCGACGAGAGCAGGGGCCGCCGCAGCCGGAAACGACGACGGCGCCCGCAGGCGCCGTCGCGAAGTGTGGCCTGGGACAGCCGCTTACTTGCCCAGTTCGAACACCACGTCCAGGTTGACCGAGACGCTGCTCTCGCCCGCGGCGACCGGGGTGTCGGCCTCGGCCTTCATCGCCATCGCGCGCATCATCGGCATCGGCGGGCGTACCCCGCCGCTGCTGCCCTCGGAGATGCTGACGATGCGCCGCACGCGCAGGCCAAGCGCCTTGGCGTAGCTCTGCGCGCGCGCCTGCGCCTTCTTCAGCGCATCGACCCGGGCCTGGTCGTAAAGCGGTTCGGGGTCGTCGATCTCGAAGGTGGGGCCGTTGATCTGGTTGGCGCCCTGCGCGGCCAGCGCGTCGAGCACCTTGCCGAGCTTGGCGATGTCGCGCACCTTCAGGTTGACCGAGTTGCTGGCCTGGTAGCCGATGATCTGCGGCGCCTGGTTCTCGGCGTACTTGTACTGCGGGTTGAGGCTGACCCCGCTGGTCTGCACGTCCTTGTCGGCGATGCCGGCGGCGCGGATCGCGGCCAGCACCTTGGTCATCTGCTCGGCGTTCTGGCGCATCGCCGCGGCGCTGTCGGTGGCCTGGGTGACCACGCCGGCCGAGATCGCGGCAACGTCCGGAGCGCGCTTGGCCTCGGCCTGTGCGGCGATGTTGAGCAGGGTGCCGTCGGCGGGCACGGCGTAGCCGGGCGCGGCGGATTGGGCGTGGGCGGTCATCGTGCCTCCTAGGGCGAGGGACAGGGCCAGCAGCAGCGGGCGGACGGACAATGCGCGCATCGGGGTTCTCCTTGAAGAATGGGGCGAGGGTGTTGCCGCGACGATGAACGCGTCGTGATCTTCACCGGGGTTGAAGCGATCGTCACGCCATCGGCGTTCGTTCAGCCAGTCCGCTCGGGTTATCCTTCGGCCATGCTGTATCTCGCGTCCCGTTCCCCTCGCAGAAACGAACTGCTGACCCGCCTCGGCGTGCCGTTCCGGATCCTCGATCTCGAGGTGCCGGAAGTGCGCGCGGCCGACGAGTCGGCGCAGGCCTACGTGCGCCGCGTGGCGCTGGACAAGGCCCGTGCCGGCTGGGCGCAACTGGCCGATGCCGCCGGCGCGGTGGTGCTCGGCGCCGATACCGAAGTGGTGCTGGACGAGCGCGTGTTCGGCAAGCCGGCCGACGCCGAGGACGCCGCGGCGATGCTGGCGGCCCTGTCCGGACGCACCCACCAGGCGATGACCGCGGTGGCGCTGGTCGCCGCCGGCCGTGAGGAGGTGCTGCTGGTGCCGACGGCGGTGACCTTCGCCGAGTTGTCCGCGCGCGACATCGCCGACTACGTGGCCAGCGGCGAGCCGATGGGGCGGGCCGGTGCGTATGCGATCCAGGGCGGCGCCGAACGCTTCGTCAGTCGTCTCGACGGCAGCTATTCCGGGGTGATGGGCCTGCCCCTGCACCAGACCCACCACCTGCTGCGCACCTTCGGAGTGCTGTGATGTCGCAAGAGATCCTGGTCAACGTCACACCACGCGAGACCCGGGTGGCGGTCATCGAGAACGGCATGCTGCAGGAGCTGCACATCGAGCGCGGCTGGCGCCGCGGGGTGGTCGGCAACATCTACAAGGGCCGGGTGCAGCGGGTGATGCCCGGCATGCAGGCGGCCTTCGTCGAGGTCGGGCTGGAGCGCGCCGCGTTCCTGCACGCCAACGACGTGGTGCGGCCGGCGCCGGTCGGCAACGGCGACACCGAGGAAGCGACGCCGCTGCCGGTCTCGGCCGCGGTGCCGATCGTGGAGCTGCTGCGCGACGGCCAGGACATCGTGGTGCAGGTGGTCAAGGACCCGATCGGCAGCAAGGGCGCGCGGCTGACCACGCAGATCAGCATCCCGTCGCGCTACCTGGTGCTGCTGCCGCAGTCGCGGGTGATCGGGGTGTCGGCGCGGATCGAGGACGAGGCCGAACGGCAGCGCCTGAAGACCCTGGTCGCCGACCTGGCCGCCAGTCACGGCGGTTTCGGCTACATCATCCGCACCAATGCCGAGGGCCAACCGGCCGAGGCGCTGGCCGAAGACATCGCCTACCTGTCGCGGGTCTGGAACGTGGTCGAGCGGCGCGGCCGCGACGGCGCCCCGGCCAGCATCATCTACGAGGACCTCAGCCTGCCGCTGCGCGCGGTGCGCGACCTGATCCGCAAGGACGTGGAGAAGGTGAAGGTCGATTCGCACGAGACCTTCGAACGGCTGCAGGCCTTCGTCGCCAAGTACATGCCGGTGCTGGCCGAGCGCCTGGAGCTGTACACCGGCGACCGCCCGATCTTCGACCTGTACGGGGTCGAGGACGAGATCGCCCGCGCGCTGGACAAGCAGGTGCCGCTGAAGTCCGGCGGCTACCTGGTCATCGACCAGACCGAGGCGATGACCACCATCGACGTCAACACCGGCTCGTTCCTGGGCCAGCGCAACCTCGAGGAGACGGTGTTCCGCACCAACCTGGAGGCGGCGCAGGCGGTGGCGCGGCAACTGCGGCTGCGCAACCTCGGCGGCATCATCATCATCGACTTCATCGACATGGACGATGCCGAGCACCGCCGCCAGGTGCTGCGCACGCTGGAGAAGGCGCTCTCGCGCGACCATGCCAAGACCACGGTGTACGAGTTCTCGCCCCTGGGCCTGGTGGAGATGACCCGCAAGCGCACCGTGGAGAGCCTGGAGCGGCAGCTGTCCGAACCGTGCCCGGAATGCAGCGGGCGCGGCTCGATCAAGACCGCCGAGACCGTGACCTACGAGATCTTCCGCGAGATCACCCGCGCGGTGCGCCAGTTCGACGCGGCGCGGCTGCTGGTGATCGCCTCGACCAAGGTGGTGGCGCGCATCACCGACGAGGAATCGGCCGCCGTGGCCGAGCTGGAGGAATTCCTCGGCAAGACCATCCGCTTCCAGGCCGACGAACAGTACCTGCAGGAGCAGTTCGACGTGGTGTTGTTGTGAGGCTGGGATTGGGGATTGGGGATTGGGGATTGGTTGAGCGGCTCGGTCGCGACCGGTCACCGTCCGCGCGCATTGCGTTGGCTGTTGCGAATCCCCAATCCCCAATCCCCAATCCCGGCCCCTGATGCATCCCCCCCTGCGCCGCCGCCTGCGCCTGGCTCGCCGTTTCGCGTTCTATGCGGTGGCGATCGGGCTGGTGTGCGTGGCCCTGGCGGTGGGGGCGCTGAGCCAGGCGCTGCCGTTCGTGGAGCAGCATCCGCAGCAGGTGGCGGCGTGGCTGAGCGAACGCGCCGGGCGGCCGATCCGCTTCGACCGGCTGGAGACGGCCTGGACCCGGCGCGGTCCGTTGCTGCGCCTGGACGGCCTGCGCATCGGCGCCGGCGAGGGCGTGCGCATCGGCCAGGCCGAGGTGCTGGTGTCGATGTACGCGGGGTTGCTGCCCGGGCGCTCGTTCACCGAGCTGCGCCTGCGCGGCCTGGCGCTGACCCTGCTGCGCGCCGACGACGGCAACTGGAGCGTGCAGGGCCTGCCGACCTCGGGGCAGGGCGGCGATCCGCTGGATGCGCTGCAGGGGCTGGGCGAACTGCAGGTCATCGATGGCCGCCTGCGCGTGCACGCCCCGTCGCTGGGCCTGGAAGCGCAGGTGCCGAAGATCGACCTGCGGATGCGCGTGAACGGCGAGCGCCTGCAGGTCGGCGTGCAGGGCTGGAGCGACCTGCAACAGGCGCCGCTGACCGCGGTGCTGGAGTTGGACCGCCGCAGCGGCGACGGCCAGGCCTATCTGGCGGTGCGCCCGGCGGAGCTGGCCGGCTGGGCGGGCCTGCTGCATGCCGCCGGGATCGAACTGCAGGGCGGCGTCGGCGAGGTCCAGGGCTGGCTGGACCTGCAGCAGCGCCGTGTCGCCGGGGTGACCGTGCAGGCCATGCTGCGCGATCTGCGGCTGCGCGGGGCGCCGCTGGCCGACGGCCGCACCCGGCCGTCGCTGGCCTTCACCACCTTCCGTGCGACGGCGCGCTGGCGCCAGATCGACGGCGGCTGGCGGCTGGATGCGCCGCAGCTGCAGTTCGGCCAGGCCGGGCAGCCGCTGCAGCGCCTGGATGGGCTGACCGTGGCCGGCGGGCGCCGCTTCGCCCTGTTCGGCGAGCATCTCGACGTGGCGCCGCTGATCGCGGTGGCCGGACTCAGCGACCGCCTTTCGCCCAGCCTGCGCAGCTGGCTGGCGGTGGCGAAGCCGCGCCTGCAGCTGACCCAGGTGGCGGTGAGCGGGGTTCCGGGCGGTCCGCTGTATGGCCAGGGCCGGCTGGCCGAGCTGGCGTTCGCGCCGGCCGGCGGCGCGCCTGGTGTGAGCGGGCTGCGTGGCCGCTTCGACGGCGATGCGCAGGCCGGCGAGCTGGCGCTGGAGGCCGGCAGCCCGGTCCGCGTCGACTGGCCCAGCGGCTTCGGCGTGGTCCACCAGGTCCAGCTGGCCGGGCGCATCGTCGCCTTCCGTGACGGCGACGGCCTGCGCGTGGCGACCCCGGGGTTGCGCGTGCAGGGCAGCGACTACGGCGCCGATGTGCGCGGCGGGCTGCGCTTCCAGGACGACGGCTCGCGGCCGTGGATCGACCTGGCCGCCGACCTGCAGGACGCGCCGGTGGTGGCGGCGAAGAAGTTCTGGGTCCATTCCAGGATGAGCAAGGCCGCCACCGACTGGCTCGACGCCGCGTTGCAGGGCGGGCGCCTGCGCGACGGCCATGCGCTGGTCTCCGGCGACTTGGACGACTGGCCGTTCGCCGACCACAACGGCCGCTTCGAGGCGACCGCACGGCTGGAGGACGCCAAGGTGCGCTTCCAGCACGACTGGCCGGCGGTGGAGAACGTGGACGCCAGCGTCGCCTTCATCGGCAACGGCTTCGAGGTGCACGGCCGCGGCAGCATGGGCGGGGTGCCGGTGGAGCAATTGTCGGCGGCGCTGCCCGACTACAAGGAAGGTCAGCTCAGCGTGCTGGCCAGCACCCGCGCCGAGACCGGCAAGCTGCTGGCGATGCTGCGGCAGAGTCCGCTGCGCGCCCGTTACGGCGACACCCTGGATGCGCTCAGCGCCTCGGGGCCGGCCGATGTCACCTTCGACCTGCTGCAGCCGCTGCGTGCCGGTGTCGGCACCCACCACCTGCGCGGCACGGTCGACCTGCTCGGCGCGCACATCGCCGACAAGCGCTGGGACCTGGCCTTCGACGACATGCGTGGCAGCGCCGATTACAGCGATACCGGATTCGCCGCGCAGAAGCTGAGCGTGGCCTACCAGGGCCATCAGGGCGAACTGGCGCTGCGTGCCGGCGACGGCGTGCAGGATCCGCAGCAGGCCTTCGAGGCGGCGCTGAGCGCGGCGCTGGACGCCAACGAGCTGCTCGACCGGGTGCCGGAAATGGCCTGGCTCAAGCCCTACGTGCAGGGCCGCTCGCGCTGGAACATCGGCGTCGGCCTGCCCAAGACGCCCGACGGTGGCGCGCAGCCGCCGACGCGGCTGCAGCTGCGCTCGGACCTGGTCGGCACCGAGCTGTTGATGCCGGCGCCGATGGACAAGGCGCCGGCGACGCCGCTGGCGACCTCGGTCAACGTGCCGCTGCCGGTCGGCAGCGGCCGTATCGAGGTGGCCTTCGGCAAGCTGATGGCGCTGGCGGCGCGCAGCCAGGGCGGCAAGACTGGCGTGCGCGTGGTGATGGGCAGCGACCACGTCGCCGACGAACCCCCGGCCAGCGGCCTGGTCGTGACCGGGCGCACCGCAGCGCTGAACGCCATCGACTGGATCGGCGTGGTCAGCCGCCCCGATCCGAACGCCGCCGCGGCCAACGGCGGCGAAGATCCGATGCCGCTGCGCCGCATCGACATCCTCGCCGACCACCTGCTGTTGCTGGGCGGGGTGTTCGACAGCACCCGCCTGCGCCTGATGCCGCAGGCCGACAGCATCGACGTGCACCTGGACGGCCCGGCCCTGGCCGGCGACCTCAGCGTGCCGACCAAGGACGGCGGCGTGCTCGGCGGGCGCCTGGCGCGGGTGCACTGGCGCTCGGCCACGGCCGCGTTGCCGGCAGCCGAAGGCACGCCGACCGCGGTGGTCGCCACGCCCGCCGACAGCGGCGTGGCCGGCAGCGCCGGCCCGGTTCCGGCCGGCCCGTTCGCCGACAGCCTGGACCCGGCTTCCATTCCGGCGCTGGCGCTGGACGTGGACGACCTGCGCTTCGGCGCGATGACGCTCGGCGCGGCCTCGCTGCGCACGCGCAAGCTCGCCGACGGCATGCAGGTGGACCAGCTGCACCTGCGCTCGGACAAGCAGAAGATCGACATCAGCGGCGACTGGCGCGGCAAGGGCGCCACCGCCCGCACCCGGCTCAACGCCAACGTCGACAGCCGCGACCTGGGCGAGTTGATGCAGAACCTGGACTTCGGCGGGCAGGTGCGCGGCGGCGAAGGCCAGCTGACGCTCAGCGCCGCCTGGCCGGGCACGCCGTCCGGCCTGCAACTGGCCACGGTGCAGGGCCAGCTCGACGTGGCCGCGCGCAATGGGCAGTTGCTGGAACTGAACCCGGGCGCCGGGCGCGTGCTCGGCCTGCTCAGCGTGGCGCAGTTGCCGCGGCGGCTGATGTTCGATTTCCGCGACTTCTTCTCCAAGGGTTTCGCCTTCAACCGCATCGACGGCCAGATCCGCTTCGGCGACGGCATGGCGCGCAGCGACAACCTGGTCATCGATGGCCCGGCCGCGGAGATCAAGGTCCGCGGCGCGGCCGACCTGCGCGCGCAGCAGTTCGACCAGACCATCGACGTCAATCCCAAGTCCGGCAACCTGCTGACCGTGGTCGGTGCGGTGGCCGGCGGACCGGTCGGCGCGGCGGTCGGCGCCGCCGCCAATGCGGTGCTGGGCAAGCCGCTGGGCAACATCGGCGCGCGCACCTACCGGGTCACCGGGCCGTGGAAGGACCCCAAGGTGGACGTGATCGAGCGCGAATCGGCGCGGCCGCCGGCGCCGTCGGGTACGCCCTAGATCGCGCGCCGTCCGTAGGAGCGGCTTCAGCCGCGATGGGGCGTTACCGGTAAGGCCCCTCGCGGCTGAAGCCGCTCCTACGCAAGGGACGTGGTGATGACAGAGACCCACAGCGCGCTGTCCATTCCCGTTCGCTGCCGCCCGCCGCTTGCGCTGCGCGCCTTCCTCCCCCATGTTGAGCCCATGAACGATCACGCCCTGAGCCTCGCCGAAACCCGCCTGTTGCTTCCCGCCGGCCTGGATGCCACCAGCCTGGAGCGCGCCTTCGGCACGCTGCTCGGCCCCGGCATCGACTTCGGCGACCTGTATTTCCAGCATTCGCGGCGCGAGAGCTGGAGCGTGGAGGACGGCATCGTCAAGGACGGCGCCCACTCCATCGAGCAGGGCGTGGGCGTGCGCGCGATCTCCGGCGAGAAGACCGGCTTTGCCTATTCCGACGACATCCACCGCGATGCGCTGCTGGCCGCGGCGCAGTCGGCGCGGGCCATCTCCCGCGACGGCGGCGCGCAGCCAGCGCACGCGCTGCAGCGCGGCGGCGGCCGCGCGCTGTACCCGGCGCTGGACCCGGTGGACGCGATGGACAACGCGCACAAGGTGGAACTGCTGCGGCGGCTCGACCAGTACCTGCGCGCCGCCGATCCGCGCGTGCAGCAGGTGATGGTCAGCCTGTCCGGCGGCGTGGACACGGTGCTGGTGGCGCGCAGCGACGGCGTGCTCGCCGCCGACGTGCGCCCGCTGGTGCGGCTGAACGTGCAGGTGATCGTCGAGCAGCAGGGCCGCCGCGAATCCGGCTATGCCGGCGGCGGCGGCCGCTACGACTACACCACGCTGTTCGCCGATGGCCGTCCGGAAGCCTTCGCCCGCGAAGCCTTGCGCCAGGCGCTGGTGAACCTGGAGGCGGTGCCGGCGCCGGCCGGGGTGATGCAGGTGGTGCTGGGCCCGGGCTGGCCCGGCGTGCTGCTGCACGAGGCGGTCGGCCATGGCCTGGAAGGCGACTTCAACCGCAAGGGCACCAGCGTCTACGCCGGCCGCATCGGCCAGCGCGTGGCCTCGCCCGGCGTCACCATCGTCGACGACGGCACCCTGGACGGTCGCCGCGGTTCGCTCAACGTCGACGACGAGGGCACCGCGACCCACTGCACCACCCTGATCGAGGACGGTGTGCTGGTCGGCTACATGCAGGACACGCTCAACGCGCGGCTGATGGGCGTGGCGCCGACCGGCAACGGCCGCCGCGAATCGTTCGCGCACCTGCCGATGCCGCGCATGACCAACACCTACATGCGCGCCGGCCAGCACGATCCCGAGGAGATGATCCGTTCGGTGAAGAAGGGCCTGTACGCGGTCAACTTCGGCGGCGGCCAGGTCGACATCACCAGCGGCAAGTACGTGTTCTCGGCCACCGAGGCCTACCTGATCGAGGACGGCAAGGTCACCGCGCCGGTGAAGGGCGCCACCCTGATCGGCAACGGCCCGGAGACCATGCAGAAGGTGCGCATGATCGGCCACGACCTGGCGCTGGACGAAGGCGTCGGCGTCTGCGGCAAGGACGGGCAGAGCGTGCCGGTGGGCGTGGGCCAGCCGTCGCTGCTGATCGACGGGCTGACCGTGGGCGGGACGGCTTAGGAGCCGGGAGTGGGGATTCGGGAATCGGGAATCGGTAAAGCGGGCGCCGCGGTGCGCTGCGGCAGTAGCGGCCTGACGGGTAGGTTCATCGCGCGCCGCGCTCGTTGCTGGGCTGGGAGTGCGTCGGCCGTTGTGCGCGGCAGCCGACGCTGCCGTCCTTCAGTCGCGCGTGTCGTCGAACGCCGTGTCGTCGTCGGCTTCTTCGGATTCCGATTCGCCATTCCCCATTCCCGACGCGCCACCCAGGATCATCTCGCGCAGTTCCCGGAACAACTCGCGGTAAGCGTGCGGCGGCTTGTTCTTCAGCCGTTCGTCCTTGGCGTTGCGGACCAGCTGGCGCAGCCGCTGGCGGTCGGCGTCGGGGTGTTCGGCCAGCAGCTCGGCCAGGGCGGTATCGCCTTCGGCGAGCAGCCGTTCGCGCCAGTCCTCGACCCGGTGCATGGCCGCCACTTCGCGGCGCGCGCTGTCGCTGTTGACGTCCATCGCCTCGCGGATCGCCTCCAGCACCGCCTCGTCCTCGCGCCGCATCTGCTTGGCCAGGAACGCCAGCTGCCGCTTGTGCGCGATGTGCGAGGTGATGCGCTTGGTCTCGGCGATGTGCGGCAGCAGCGACTCGGGCACCGGCAGCTTGGCCAACTGCGCCGGGGTCAGCGCCACCAGCTTCTCGCCCAGGCTCAGCACTTCCAGCGCCTCGCGGCGTTGCTGGCTGCGGCTTTCGCCGCGGAATTCACCGGTGTCTTCGTCGCGTCCGCGCATGCTCGTACTACTCGATCGGGCTGGAAATCAAATCAACACATCCGGCCAGGACGGCCGGACAGGGGCGAAGGGATTCGCACAACAAGGATAAAGCATTGAACGCGATCACCCCCGATTTGCACCGTGACGACAGCCAGCAGCGCCTGGAGCGCCTGTCCGACATCGCCGAACGGCTGCTGGCGCGCGCCCGCGCGCTTGGCGCCAGCCAGGCCGAGGTCAGCTGCAGCGAAGACCGCGGGCTGGACGTCAACGTGCGCCTGGGCGCGGTCGAGACTGTGGAATCCACCCGCGACCGCGGCATCGGCGTCACCGTCTATTTCGGCCAGCGCAAGGGCAGCGCCAGCACCGCCGACCTGCACGAGTCCAGCCTGGAGGCCACCGTGGCCCAGGCCTGCGCTATCGCTCGCTACACCGAAGACGACGTGGCTGCCGGCCTGGCCGAGGCGGCACTGATGGCGCGCGAGCAACCGGATTTCGACCGTTGGCATCCGTGGCCGCTGCAGGCCGAGGAGGCGATCGACCTGGCGCTGGCCTGCGAGGCGGCCGGCCGCGACGCCGATGCGCGCATCAGCAATTCCGACGGCGCCTCGGCCGGCACCAGCGAGAGCCTGTCGGTGTACGCCAATTCGCATGGCTTCATCGGCTGCGAGCGCAGCACCCATCATTCGCTCGCCTGCACGCTGATCGCCGGGCAGGGCGACGGCATGCAGCGCGACGGCTGGTACAGCAGCGCGCTGGCGCGCGAGGACCTGGAGCGCGCGTCGGCGATCGGCCGCCGCGCCGCCGAGCGCACCGTGGCGCGGCTGCAGCCGCGCTCGTTGCCGACCGGCGAGGTGCCGGTGCTGTTCGCGCCGGAGATGGCGCGCTCGTTGATCGGGCATCTGCTCGGCGCCGTGTCCGGCGGCGCGCTGTACCGTCGCGCCAGCTTCCTGCTCGACAGCGTCGGCACCCGCCTGTTCCCGGAGTGGTTCGCGATCGATGAGCGGCCGCACCTGCGCCGCGGCCTGCGCTCGGCCGCTTTCGACGGCGAGGGCGTGGCTACCCGCGAGGCGCCGCTGGTGCGCGACGGCGTGCTGCAGCGCTATGTGCTGGGCAGCTATTCGGCACGCAAGCTGGGCCTGCAGACCACCGCCAATGCCGGCGGCGTGCACAACCTGCAGGTGGCGGCCAACGCGGCGGACTTGCAGGCCATCCTCAAGGGCCTGCCGCGCGGCCTGCTGGTCACCGACCTGATGGGCAACGGCGTCAACCCGGTCACCGGCGACTACTCGCGCGGCGCCGGCGGGTTCTGGATCGAGAACGGCGAAATCGCCTATCCGGTGGACGAGATCACCATCGCCGGCAACCTGCGGCAGATGTTCCTGGACATCGAGGCGGTGGGTGCCGATATCGACGTGCGCTCGCACGTGCACATCGGTGCAGTGCTGGTCGGCCGGATGACGGTGGCCGGCAACGATTGAGGGCCGCAACACGCGCCGCGAAAGGTGGCCTCGGCAACGTCGCACGCCCTGGGCGTGGGCATCGCGCACCATGCGTTGGTGCTGCAGGCGCTGGCGGCACTGCACCTGTGAATCATGGCGAGGGGCTGCGCCCGATCGCCGCGACGCTGCGACGGGGGCGAGCGCGATCCGCCGCCGTATGGGCCGATGGACCGGCGCGGCGCGCGTCCCGCTGTGCCGGCCTCGCTTGACAGCGCTGCGCGGGCCGCCGAGAGTGACGCGCCAAACGTCTTGTCCCCTCACCACCAAAGGAACGGAATACCGATGAGCGAATTCGACAACGTCACCGCCCCGCCGCCGCCGCCGGCCTCGGCAGGCCCGCAGGAAGACCGCACGGTCGCGCTGATCACCCATCTGTCGGGGATCCTCCTCGGGTTCATCGTGCCGCTGATCATCTGGCTGGTGAACAAGGACAACCCGGCCAAGTCCTTCCTCAACGATCAGGCCAAGGAAGCGCTGAATTTCCAGATCACCATCGCCATCGCCTACGTGATCTGCATGGTGCTCAGCGTGATCATCATCGGCGGTTTGCTCGCGCCGGTGGTGTGGGTGGTGAACCTGGTGCTCTGCATCCTGGCCGGCATCAAGGCCAACGAAGGCGTCGCCTACCGCTATCCGTTCGCGCTGCGCCTGATCAAGTAAGCGCACCTGCGAGGCATCTCCGAAGGCCCGGCCGTTGCGCCGGGCCTTTTTTGTGCCCGCACTGCGCTCCGGCGGGAGAGCGCAGGGCGGCCAAGCGTCACGCCGCCGCCGGCCGGTCAACCGCGGCCCGTGTGGCGCGTTTGCAAGGCTGTCGCCATCACCGGAGCGCTGCATGATCCGTCGCGAGAGCTTGAGCGCCGCCAACCGCTTCGGCCTGGGCGCCCGTCCCGGGGAACTGGCCGCCATGGGCGAGCCGCGCGACTGGCTCGCCGCGCAGTTGCAGTCGCCCCCACTGGCGGCGGAGTTGCAGGGCCTGCCCGACAGCCTGGCCTACCTGCGCCGCGAGGCCGACTACCAGCGCGAACGCCGCCAGGCGCGGCAGCAGGCGGCCGGCGATCCGCAGCAGGCCGCCCAGCAGGCGCAGCAGGCCGCGCGCGGGCTGTACCGGCAGGCACAGGCGCAGGAACTGGCGGCACGCTACCGGGTCGCGGTGGCCAGCCCGGCCGGCTTCGCCGAGCGTCTGGTGCAGTTCTGGTCCAATCATTTCGCGGTTTCGGTCGACAAGCGCGCGGCCGCGCTGTACGCGGCGCCGATGGAACGCGAGGCGATCCGCCCGCACTGCATGGGCCGCTTCGCCGACCTGTTGCTGGCGGTGGAGCGGCATCCGGCGATGCTGCGCTACCTGGACAACGCCAATTCGGTCGGCCCCGACTCGCTGCTGGCGCAACGCGCGCAGCGCCGGGCCATGCGCATGGATCCCGAACGCCCGGCACGCCGCCTGGGGCTCAACGAGAACCTGGCGCGCGAGATCCTGGAACTGCATACCCTCGGCGTGGATGGCGGCTATACCCAGGCCGACGTCACCGAACTGGCGCGTGCGATCACCGGCTGGGGCGTGCCGGCGCCACGCGATGTCGAGCAGGGTACACCCGAGCGCGCCTTCGTGTTCCGCGCGCCGGCGCATGCCGCCGGCAGCCGCCTGGTGCTGGGCCGGCGCTATGCCGAGGACGGCGTGGCGCAGGGCGAGGCGATCCTCACCGCGTTGGCGCGGCACCCGGCCACCGCGCAGCACGTCTCGTTCAAGCTGGCCCGGCACTTCGTCCGCGACGCTCCGCCGCCGACATTGGTGCAGCGCATGGCCGACGCGTGGCGGCGCAACGATGGCGACCTGCGCCACGTCTACCGCGCCCTGATCGACAGCCCAGAGGCCTGGGACGCGCAGGCGCGCAAGTTCAAGCCGCCGCAGGATTTCGTGGTGTCGGCACTGCGCGCCGGAGGTGTCTGGCCCGAGGCGCCGCCGCAGCAGAAGACCGTGCTGACCCTGCTGGCGCGGATGGGGCAGCCGCCGTTCACCCCGCGCTCGCCGGCCGGCTATGCCGACGTCGCGGCGGAATGGAGCGGCGCCGACGCGCTGTGGAAGCGCGTGCAGGCCGCCGAGGCGCTGGCCGGGATGGCTCCGGGCGATCCGCTGACGCTGGCCGCGACCGCGTTCGGCGATGGTCCGGATGCGGACACGCTGACCGCGGTGCGGCGTGCCGAATCGCCGCGCGAAGGCGTGGCGGTGCTGCTGGCCAGCCCGGCCTTCCAATGGCGCGCCTGAGCGGCGCGCGGTCCGATCCGCGATGGGAGAAGCCCCGATGCAACTGACACGCCGCCGTTTCCTTGCCGCCAGCGGTGCGGCCACCGTGTTGAGCCTGTGGTCGGGCAGCAGCCTGGCCGCGCCGGGCGCCGATACGCGCCTGCTGGTGGTGCTGCTGCGCGGCGCGCTGGACGGGCTGCACGCGCTGGTGCCGACCGCCGATCCCGACTACGCCCGCCTGCGCGGCGCACTGGCGCCGCAGCAGACCCTGGCCCTGGACGGCAGCTTCGCGCTGCACCCGTCGCTGGCGTTCGCGCACGAACTGTACGCGCGCAAGCAATGGCTGCCGGTGGTGGCGGTGGCGCCGCCGTACCGCGAGCGCTCGCACTTCGAGGCGCAGGATTGCCTGGAGAATGGCACCGCGCGGCCCAGCGGCGCATCCAGCGGCTGGCTCAACCGCTGCGCGCTGGCCCTGCACGGCGCCGAGGCGGTATCGGTGAGCGCGGTGACGCCGCTGATCATGCGTGGCCCGGGCGCGGTCACCAGTTGGTCGCCGCCGCTGCCGAGCGCGGTCAATCCGATCCTGCTGCAGCGCCTGCAGCCGCTGTATGCCGCCGATCCGCAGCTGGCGGGCGATTTCGCGCACGCGCTGCGCGAGCAGGGCATGCAGGTGGACAGCGTGAAGGGCGGGCAACTGCCGCAGGCGATGAGCGCGGCGGCCAGCTTCATGGCCAAGCCCGACGGGCCGCGGATCGGCTTCGTCGAGGACGCCGGTTGGGACACCCACGGAAACCAGGCCGCGGTGCTGCAGCGCAAGCTGGGCGAACTGGATGCGGGGCTGCGCGCATTCCACGATGGCGCGCAGGCCTGCTGGTCGCGCAGCGTGGTCGCGGTGGTGACCGAGTTCGGCCGCACCGCGGCGGTCAACGGCACCGGCGGGACCGACCATGGCACCGGCGGCGTGGCCTTCCTGGCTGGCGGCGCGGTGCGTGGCGGGCGCATCGCCGGAGACTGGCCCGGCCTGTCGCCGCGGGCCTTGAACGAGGGGCGCGATCTGCGTGCCACCAGCGACCTGCGCAGCCTGTTCCGGCACGTGCTCGCCACGCATCTGGGCGTGTCCGAGCGCGCGCTGGACACCCAGGTGTTTCCCGGTAGCGCCGGATTGCCCAGGTTGGAAGGATTGGTGGCCTAGAACACCCGACCAAGGCGTGCGGCACGGGCCGCACGCGCACCGGGCGCCGACGGTGGGTCGGCGCCCGGGCACTCACCGGCGCAGCGGACTCAGTTCTGCGACGGATTGTTCTCGGCGAAGTACTCGTGGCTGTCGGCGTTCTTCACCGCGCGCGCCGGGTTGCTGGTGGCCAGGCTCTTGGCCGCGCTCTGGCCGTAGGCGTAGTCCTGGGTGCCGGCGACCACGCTGAAGTGGCTCATTTCGTGGATCAGGGTGCCGGCCTTGGAGTCGGTGCCGGTCACCGGCGCGCTCCAGAACGCGTTGCACACGTAGATCTGGTACGGCTGATCCGGATAGACGTAGGCGTAGGAGCTGTCGCTGCAGCCGCAGTTGATGGTGATCTGCCCGTTGTTCTGGTCGATCGCCGAATCGATGTTGACGAAGTTGGAGGTGGCGGTGCTGTAGCGGCTGGCGTTGTAGGCGCCGAACCAGGTGGTGTAGCGCGCGCCGGTGCTGCCGCCGTTGAGGTAGGTCTTGGCGTTCTGCGAGTAGGTGCGCGCCGCGCTCACCGCGCTGCCGATGGTGCTGATCTGGCTGGTGCTGCACGAGGCATAGTTGATGCCGTTGACCACCGCCTGCGGGCCGACCATCAGGTCGTTGCGCACCGCGCGGCCGCGGCCGCCGTCCAGCCACACCGTCAGCGGCGCGCTGGACAGGGTCTGCGGCTCGCCGTCGGCGCGCAGCATGCGCGCGCCATCGGCGAACGCGGCGCCCTGCAGCGGCGCGTCGAGGCGGATGCTGTAGGTGCCGCTGCGGGTCAGGTCGTAGGCCTGGCCGAGATCGATCTGCGCCTGACGCGTTTCGCCCGGCTGCAGCACCACCATGTCTTCGGCGCGCGGCGCGGCGCGCTTGACCAGACGCCCGACGTAATCCACCGGCTTGCCGTCGCGCTGGACCTGGAACAGCGCGTTGTCGAGATCGCCCAGCGGCAGTTCCCACTTGGGCACGCGCGCGACTTGCGCGCCGGTGTTGCGGACGGTCACCGCCATCTGGCCGCGCTGCTGGCCGTCGGCGTCGGCGACCGGGGTCAGTTCGACCTGCAGCGGTGCGGGCGTGCGCGTGAGTTGCGATTGCGCGGTGGCTGCCGAGATGATGCCGACCAGGCTGAAGCCGATCGCTGCCGAGATCCGGGATGCGTGTTTCATGCAGTCTCTCTCCGTCGAAAGTGGGCGCCCCATGACAGGGGCCGAAGCAAACTAGCCCGGTGCCGCGCGCGTGCGCGCCCGACGCGCGTTTGTCTTCGATTTCGTCCAGCGAAGCGCGCGCCAGGTCTCAGTATCGGCGTCACCGAGGCACGTTGTGCCACATCCGATGCATCGCGACGACGCGTCGCCTGAGCGTCGATGAACGCATCGTCGCGGCGATGCTAGAGTCGGCGTCCACCTCATGCAGGGGAACCGCCATGCGATGTCTGCGCCTGCTCTCGGCCGTTGTGGTGGCAGCGTGGGCGTGCGTGGCCTTCGCCGCGCCGGTCACGCCGCGCGCGATCGTGCTGGACGTGCAGGGGCCGACCACGCCGCGCGATCGCTTCTACGATCTGTCGGTCGGCGCGGACTATCCGGGCACGCTGCGGCGCGAGGACAGCCTGGCGCAACTGCGCACCGCGCATGACGAACTGGGGTTCCGCTACGTGCGCTTCCACGCGATCTTCCATGACGTGCTGGGCACCTACCGCGAGGTCGATGGACAGCCGCGCTACGACTGGAGCGGGATCGATCGTCTGTACGATCGCCTGCTCGGCATGGGCATCTGCCCGTTCGTCGAACTGGGGTTCACTCCGGAGGCGATGAAGACCTCCGACCAACACATCTTCTATTGGAAGGGCAACACCTCGCACCCGCGGCTGGAGCAGTGGACCGCGCTGGTGGACGCCTTCGTGCGCCACCTGCGCCAGCGCTACGGCGAGGACGAAGTGCGCCGCTGGTATTTCGAGGTCTGGAACGAACCGAACCTCGCCGGCTTCTGGGAAGGCGCCGATCAATCCGCCTATTTCGCGCTGTACGCGGCGACCGCACGCACGCTCAAGCGCATCGATCCGCAGTTGCGGGTGGGCGGCCCGGCCACCGCGGGCGCGGCCTGGGTGCCGGCCTTCATCGCCCAGGCGCATGCGACGGGCGCGCCGGTGGATTTCATCACCACCCACACCTATGGCGTGGACGGCGGCTTCCTGGACGAGCAGGGCCAGAGCGACACCAGGCTGTCGCCTGCGCCGGATGCGATCAGCGGCGACGTGCGCCGCGTGCGTGCGCAGATCCAGCACTCGGCGATGCCCGGGTTGCCGTTGTACTTCACCGAATGGAGCAGCAGCTACACGCCGCGCGACCCGGTGCACGACAGCTACCTGAGCGCGGCCTACATCCTGAGCAAGCTGCGCGCGGTGGAAGGACAGGTGCAGGGCATGAGCTACTGGACCTACAGCGATCTGTTCGAGGAACCGGGGCCACCGACCGCGCCGTTCCAGGGCGGGTTCGGCCTGCTCAACCCGCAGGGCCTGCGCAAGCCGGCGTACTTCGCCTATCGGTATCTCAACGCGCTGGGCGAACGCCAATTGCGCAATGCCGACCCGCAGAGCTACGCGACCTACGACGACGGCGTGCTGAAGGTGCTGGCCTGGGAGTTCGTCGCGCCGCACCAGGACAAGAGCAATCGCCCCTATTTCACCCAGGTGCTGCCGGCCGCGTCGGCGCCGCCGCTGCGCCTGCAACTGCGCGGTCTGGCGCCGGGCGCCTACCGCGTGGCGATCCGTCGCACCGGTTTCGACGCCAACGATGCCTACAGCGCCTACCTGCGCATGGGCGCGCCGACGACGCTGAGCACGACGCAGCTAGGCCGCTTGCAGGCGTTGACCGCCGATGCGCCGGCGCTGCGACAGTTGCGGGTGCGCCGCGATGGCCGCGCGCAGCTCGACGTGCCGATGCGGGCCAATGACGTGGTGCTGCTGGAGCTGCGTCCGCGCTGAGCGCGTGCCCTGCTTGTCGTGGGCACGGTGCTCGCGCCGATTCGCGCGGGAGCAGCCTCGGTCGCGCTTGCAGCCACGCATTCGTGGCGTGGGCGTACGCTGCGCTCCGTCGCCACAGCAGACTGCTGGCGTCGTGTGTGTGTCCGTGCGGCTTGCGCGAGACGCGTGTCGCACGCCGGCGCGCGTGCGGGCGCAGTGCGCTAGTGCGCGCGATCGACCGCGAGCCGCGCCAGTGCCGCCAGCGCATCGGCGGCGTCGCCGTAGCCGTGCAGGCTGTCGCGCATCGCCTGCGCCAGTTCGGCCAGCTTGGCCTTGGCGCCGTCCATGCCCAGCAGGGCCGGGTAGGTGGATTTGGCCTGCGCCGCGTCCTTGCCGGCGGTCTTGCCGAGCTGTTCGGAGCTGGCTTCGACGTCGAGGATGTCGTCGCGTACCTGGAAGGCCAGGCCCAGCGCAGTGGCGAACGTGTCCAGCTGCGCGAGCGCATCGGCATCGGCGCCGCCGCCGAGTGCGCCCAGGCGCACGCTGGCGCGGATCAGCGCGCCGGTCTTCAGCGCATGCATGCGTTGCAGGTCGGCCAAGGCCTGCACGCGGCCGGTGGCGTCGATGTCCAGCGCCTGCCCGCCGCACATGCCGGCCGCGCCGGCGGCCTCGGCCAGGGTCTGCAGCCACTGCACGCGCAGCGTCGGCGCCGCGTCCTCGGCATTGGCCAGCAGCGCGAACGCCAGGCTCTGCAGCGCGTCGCCGGCGAGGATCGCGGTGGCTTCGTCGAAGGCGATGTGCACGGTCGGCTGGCCGCGGCGCAGGGCGTCGTCGTCCATCGCCGGCAGGTCGTCGTGCACCAGCGAATAGGCGTGGATCAGTTCCACCGCCAGCGCCGGCGCGTCCAGGCGCGCAGCGTCGGCGCCGAACAGCGCGCCGCTGGCGTAGACCAGCAGCGGGCGCATGCGCTTGCCGCCGCCGAGGGTGGCGTGGCGCATCGCCGCGTGCAGGCGCTGCGGCGCCAGCGTGGCCGCCGGCAACTGCGCCTGCAGCCCGGCTTCTACCCGCTCGCGCCAGTGCGCGAACGCCGCCTCAGCCGCCATGGGGCGGCACGGAGTCGAAGGGTTCGGCGCTGTCGGGCTGCTCGGGATCGCTGAGCAGGCGCACGCGCAATTCGGCCTGCTCCAGCGCCTGCTGGCATTGCCGGTACAGGCCCACGCCGCGCTCGTAGGCGCTGAGCGACTGTTCCAGGCTCAGGTCGCCGGCTTCCATCTTCTCCACCAGCACTTCCAGTTCTTCGAGCGACTGCTCGAAGCGGGCGACCGGGGAGGCATCGTCTTGGGGCTTCTTGGGCATGGCGAAAGTGTGCGCGGCGGCGGCAGCAGGGTCAATGCGAGGCGCGTGCCGGCGCCGGCAGCGGATCCAGTTCCAGGCGTGCGGCGTGCGCCTGCAGCCAGTCATGCAGTGGCGCGGCCAGCAGGTCCGGTCCGGCGGCCAGCAGTTGCGTGGCATCGAACAGCAGCGGCAGGCGCATGCGCTGCCACGGCGGCAGCGCATGCGTCTGCAGCAGGTGCTTGAGCGACTGCGACTGCGTGCGTCCGGGCAGGCGCAGGCGTTCGCCGCCGCGGCGCGCGCGCACCAGCAGCGGCGTGTCGAAGGCCAGAGCGGTCTCGGCGAGCAGGTGCAGGCGGCGGCCATCGGGCAATGGCAGCGGAGTGCGGCCGTCCCAGTGCGCCTGCCAGTCGGCCGGCCAGGGCGCGAGGTCGCGCTCGGCGTACAGCATGTCGCGCCAACTGCGCACGCAGGCGCCATGCCAGGCGAACTGCGCCGCGGCGTCGGCGCGCGGTTGCAGCAGGTCGTGTTCGATCGCCGCCAGGCCGGCCGCCGGCAACGGCGGCAGCCCGGCTTGCGCGACCCAGTGGCGCAGTACGCGTGCGCGTCGCGCCGCGGGCAGGGCGCGCAGCGGGGCGAGCGGCAGTGAGGCGCCTGGGCTGTCCTGGAGCGCATCGAGCGCCATGCGGTCGTCCGCCTCCAGCAGCGCACTGGCGTCGGCACATAGCTGCGCGCTGCGGGCGAGGGCGGCGTCGGCATGCGGCCAGCGCTGGCGTAGCAGCGGCAGCACCTGCAGGCGCAGGAAATTGCGGTCGAAGCCGGGATCGGCGTTGCTGGGGTCGTCGATCCACTGCAGGCCGTGCTGCTGTGCATAGGCATGCAGCGCAGTGCGCGGCTGCGCCAGCAGCGGCCGCCACAGGCGGCTACCGGCAAAATCGGACAGCGCCTGCATCGCCGCCAGGCCATCCGGGCCGGAGGCGCGCAGCGCACGCAGCAGGAAAGTCTCGGCCTGGTCGTCGCGGTGCTGCGCCAGCGCCAGCCACTCGCCGGGCTGCAGCGCCTGCGCGAAGGCCTGGCGCCGTGCTTGCCGCGCGGCCGCTTCCAGGCCATCGCCGCTGTCGCGCGGCACCTGCACCCGCACCACCTGTAGTGGCACCGCCAGTGCGTTGCACACAGTTGCGCAATGCGCGGCCCAGGCATCGGCGTCGGCATGCAGGCCGTGGTGTACATGCAACGCACGCAGGCCGGCGTCCCGGTAGGACGGTTGTTGCGCGAGCAGGTGCAGCAGCACGATCGAATCCAGCCCGCCGCTGAGGCCGAGCAGCAGCGGCACCGGCGCCGGATCGGGCAGCACGGCGGCGAGTGCGGACAACGGGGGCGGAGAGGCATGCGGCGGCATCGCGTCACTGTAGACGCAAGCACAGGTCAGCGCGAAGCGTGGCATGGCGATGTCTTTGCGCTTGATAGCGTTGTGGGGGGACTTCAGTCCCGATGCCTTTCAGTTCAATGCGTCGGGACTGAAGTCCCTCCCACAAGAGCAGGTATCGGCACTCGTGGCTGTCCCAAATGCTCGCTCAGCCCGGTGCCCGCTCGATGTTGGCCGCCGGCACGCGACGACTGGCTTGCCGCTAGCGCGCGACGGCACTTGAAGCAGCACAACGTGAGTTGCCCCCTTTGGAAGGGGCTTCAGTCTCGACGCCTTTCAGTTCAATGCGTCGGGACTGAAGTCCCTCCCACAAGGGCAGGTGTCGGCACTCGGGGCTGTCCCGGATGCTTGGTCAACCCGGTGCCCGCTCGATGTTGGCCGCTAGCACGCGACGCTCGGCCTGTGGCCAGCGCGCGACGAGGTCTGAAGCAGCGCAAGCGTTGGCTAGCGTTATGTGGGAGGGACTTCAGTCCCGACGCTAGGATGTCTCACTTCGCGGGTGCGCTTCCCGCGACATCGGGGGAGATTCAAAAGGGACGCGTCACAGAGGACCAGCCATGGCGGCGCTTCTGCGACAACGCAGCAATGCTGCACACGATCATCGGCTCAGCGCTTGGGCGCCGGCACTTCGCGGTTGTGGCGATCGATGGAGTACCAGCGGCCGCCCTGCATCGGCGTGTGTCCATCGGCGTCGGGCGTGCCGGGGTGGCAGCCGTCGCAGACCTCGGCGACACCGTGCTCGAACGGCCAGGCGAAGTCGTGGACCGGCGCGATCACCTCGCGCAGCTGCCGGTCGTAGAAGCCGATGCGGCTGTGAAAGATGCCGCGGGTCAGCCCTTCGGTGAAACCATCCGGGCCGTTGTCCCAGGTGATCACCGGCAAGCTGCGACCATCGGCGCGGACGTAGTAAAAGCGCGCGCCGACGCTCAGCAACGCCAGCCCGTCGCGATCGAAGTGCAGGCGCCGCAGCGCCTGCGGTGTCAGCGCCAGGCGTCCGTCGGCGCCGAGCTTGCAGCCCGGCACGACGTGGCGGTCGGTGGTCGTATCGCCGAGCCGGCAGGCGCCGTCGGGCTGCGCCTGTGCCTGCACAGCAACTGTGGTTGCCGACAGCGCGAGCAACGCCGCTGCCGCATGCACGCGGCCACGGCGCCACGGCCGGGGCAGCAATCGGCTCACTGCGCGGTCGCAGCGCTCGTCATGAACGCCGTCGGCTTGGGCAGTTCCACCGGCACGCCGTCGCCGTTGCAGGTGCCGGCCTGGCACAGCCGCGCGCGCAGGGTCGGCGTGGCCTGCACGATCACGTGGTAGATCACGTTCTCTTCCAGGCTGCCGCGGAACGCATTGCTGCCGGGGCCGCGCGCCCAGATGCCGACGTCGTCGCCGCCATGGGTCTCGGCCTTGGTTGGCACCAGCGCTTCCTGCATGAAATCCGGGCTTTCGGTGTCGACGTGGGTCAGGTCGGGACGGCCGTTGGCCGGCTCGAAATTGCTCGGCGCATGCGGGAAGGTCTTGATCCCGGCCGGCTGCTGGTTGCTGGCGCCGGTGTAGCCGGGACCGTTGGCGTAGCTGAGCGTGGCGTAGGGCTGGCCGTTGCCGTCCAGCGCGAGGTCACCGGTATTGGGGTCCTCGCCGCTGGTGCCGCGCACCTTGCCCAGGATCGGGTTGCCGCGCTGCGGGTAGCCGACGAAGTTGAGCGTGTGCGAGTGGTCGGCGGTGACGATGATCAGCGTGTCCTCGGCCGAGGTCGCCTCCGCCGCGGCCTGCACCGCCTGCGACAGGGCGATGGTCTCGTCCAGGGCGCGGTAGGCGTTGCCGGCGTGGTGAGCGTGGTCGATGCGGCCGCCTTCGACCATCAGCACATAGCCGTTCTTGTCCTGCGACAGGGTGCGGATCGCGGCCTTGGTCATCTCGGCCAGGCTCGGGTCGCCATTGGCGCTGCGGTCGCGATCGTGGTCGAACTGCATGTGGTCCGGCTCGAACAGGCCGAGCAGCGCCGGCGCGTTCTGCGCCGCTTCCAGTTGCCCGCGGGTCCACACGTAGGCGCCCTGCGGATGGCGCTGGCGCCATTCGCCGACCAGGTCGCGGCCATCCAGGCGCAGGCCGACCTTGTCGTCGTACTCCGGGTCGCGCTGCTCGACGGTGGTGAACTGGCCACGGCCGCCGGCCAGCATCACCTGCGGGCCGCGCCCGAAGCGCGCGCTCACCATCTGCTGGGCGATGTCGCGGCAGCCTTCGGCCACGGCTTTCTCCGGCAGGTCGGCATCGCTTTCCCAGTTGCGCTCGGGCACATGCGCATAGGTCGCGGCCGGGGTGGCGTGGGTCAGCCGGGTGGTGGTGACGATGCCGGTGCCCATGCCGGCGCTGTCGGCCAGTTCCAGCCAGCTCAGCAACTGCTTGCCGAGGCTGTCGGCGCAGGCGTCGCGCTTGCCGGCGGACACGCCGATCGCGCCCATGTGGGTCTTCACCCCGGTGGTGATCGAGGTCATGGTGCCGGCCGAGTCGGGCGTCTGCGAATCGGTGTTGTAGGTCTTGCTCAGCGCGGTAGCCGGGAACGCCTCCCACGACAGCTGGTTCTCTTCGCCCGAGGCGCCCTTGCGCTGGCCGTCGAGGATGCGCGCGGCGGCGACCGTGGTCAGGCTCATGCCGTCGCCCAGGAACAGGATGACGTTCTTGGCCTTGCCGCGCATCGCACCGTTGTTGGCGGCCTTGGCAGCGCCGCTGCGGTACCACCAGGCCGGGGTCTCGCCGGCCGGGTGGGCCACCGCGGGGACGGCGATCGGCGCGACGTTGGCGCTGGCGGCCGGCGCGTGCGGCGCGCTGGCGCAGGCACCCAGCAGCAGGGTGGAGGCGGCGGCGAGAGCGGAAACGGGAAGGCGCATACGCGGAACGGGTCCTGAACAACGAAGTCCCCCGCATTATGCCGGCTGCGACAAGGCACGCCGATGACATCGCGCCTTTCCAGCCATGGCGTCGTCGCTGCTGCCGGGGTGCGCTATCGTGCGAAATCCCCCGATCTCTCTGGACAGCGTCGATGAAACTGGTGACGGCCTGGTTACGCATTCCGTTCTGGCAGCGCGTGGTCGCCGGCTTTCTGCTGGGCGCCCTGGCCGGCTGGGCGTTGGGCCCGACCGCGGAAACCTGGTTCAAGCCGCTGGGCGATCTGTACGTCACCCTGATCAAGATGATCGCGGTGCCGCTGGTGTTCTTCGCCGTCATCAACGCGATCTCGGCGCTGCACGGGCAGCAGTCGGTGGCCAAGCTGGGCGGGCGCACCTTCCTGTGGTTCGTGGTCACCGCGGCGCTGGCGGTCGGCGTCGGCCTGGCCGTGGGCACCGTGCTGCAGCCGGGGGCCGGCCACCTGGGCCTGCGCGTGGACAGTGCCTGGACCCCGCGCGACGTGCCCAGCCCGGTGCAGGTGCTGCTGGACGTGGTGCCGTCCAATCCGTTCTATGCGCTCACCGGCATCGGCACCAAGACTAATGCCGCCGGCGAGACCGTGCTGGCGGCCGGGCGCGGTTCGATCCTGCCGGTGATCTTCTTCGCCGCGTTGCTGGGTTTCGCCATGGTCAAGCTCGGCGAGCGCGTGGCCGAGGCGCGCAAGCTCACCAAGCAGATGAGCGAGATCATGATCCAGGTCACGCGCTTCGTGCTGGAGATGACCCCGCTCGGCACCTTCGGCCTGATCGCCGCGCTGGTCGGCGGCTACGGCTTCGGCAAGCTGCTGCCGTTCGGCAATTTCGTGCTGGCGCTGTACCTGGCCTGCGCGATCCACATCGTGGTGGTGTACAGCAGCCTGCTGCTGGTGCACGGGCTCAACCCGTGGAAGTTCTTCCGCGGTGCCGCGCCCGGCATGCAGGTGGCCTTCGTCAGCTCGTCCAGTTTCGCCGCGATGCCGGTGGCACTGCGCTCGATCACCCACAACCTCGGCGTCAACAAGGACTACGCGGCGTTCGCCGTGCCGCTGGGCGCCAGCATCAAGATGGACGGCTGCGGCGCGATCTTCCCGGCGCTGTGCGCGGTGTTCATCGCCCAGTACACCGGCGTGCCGCTGACCGCCAACCAGTATTTCGTGGTGCTGATCGCGTCGGTGCTGGGCAGCTTCGGCACTGCCGGCGTGCCCGGCACGGCGGTGGTGATGGCCACGGTGGTGCTGAGTGCGGCCAACCTGCCGCTGGAGGTGATCGGCTACCTGTACGCCATCGACCGCGTGCTGGACATGATGCGCACCATGACCAACGTGACCGGGCAGATGCTGGTGCCGGTATTGGTGGCCAAGGAAACCGGCCTGCTCGACCGCGGCATCTACGAGGCCGCCTCGAGCAATGTCGGCCTGGAAGATCCGCCGGTCGACGGTTCCGGCCAGGTGCGTTGATGCTCCGGTGAGCACGGCCGCCGAGAGCCTGCGCGCGCAGCTGCGGCAGTTGCCGGGGCTGACGCTGCGCGAGGGGGTGCTGGTGCACGACGCGCTGCCGGACGACCCGTTCGAGCAGCGCTACCTGGACGTGCGTCGCCGCGAAGGCCGCCTCTACAGCGACGCGCAGGTGCGCACGCTGCCGCAGCCGCCCGGCGCGCTCGGCGCCAGTCACGAATGGCGGGTGCGTGCCGAATCGTGCCGGCGCCTGCTGCGCCACCTGCGCGCGCGCGGCGGCGAGGGGCCGCTGCTGGAACTGGGCTGCGGCAACGGCTGGCTGTCGCATCGCTTGGCCAGCGGCCTGCAGCGCGAAGTCTGCGGCGTGGACGTCAATCGCACCGAACTTGCCCAGGCGGCGCGGGTGTTCGCCGACGCGCCGCAGCTGAGCTTCGTCGCCGCCGACATCCTACGTTTGCCGCTGCCGGCGCAGCGGTTCGATGTCGTGGTGGTGCCGGCCTGCATCCAGTACTTCGCCGATCCGCGTGCGTTGATCGCACGCTTGCTGCGGCTGCTGCAGCACGATGGCGAACTGCACATCCTCGACAGCCCGTTCTATGCCGACGCCGACCAGGCCCTGGCCAGCGCCGCGCGCAGCCTGCGCTACTTCAGCGACCTGGGCTGCGCCGAACTGGCGCAGCAGTACCACCAGCACACCGACGCAGTGCTGGACGGCATCGTGCTGCGCCGGTTGTTCGACCCCCGCCGGCTGTCGGTACGCTGCCTGCGCGCGCTGCGCTGGCGCCAGCCGCATTTCCCATGGCTGTGCATCCGCAAGCGTGACAACCTGGCATTGGCCGCGGCGTAGCCGACCCCTTCGGCCGCCAGCGCGGCCGTGGCCGCAGGCCATTGCGGCGCCATTGCGATTGGCGGCGTCGGCGCATGGCAGACTGCCGCCTTCTTCCCCTGCATGGATTCCCGATGAGCGGCACGCAACGCGAACTGACCTTCCGCTTCCTGGCCGAACCGATCGACGTCAACTACGGCGGCAAGGTCCACGGCGGCGTGGTGATGAAGTGGATCGACCAGGTCGGCTACGCCGCCGCGGTGGGCTGGAGCGGCCACTACAGCGTGACCGTGGCGGTGGGCGGCATCCGCTTCGTGTCGCCGATCCGCATCAGCGACATGGTCACGGTCAGCGCCAAGCTGGTCCACACCGGCACCAGCAGCATGCATTTCGCCATCGAGGTGCGCGCCCGCGATCCGATGGGCGGCGAGCCGCGCCTGTGCACGCATTGCATCATCGTGTTCGTGGCCCTGGACGGCGTCGAAGGCCGCCCGACCGCGGTCCCGGCCTGGCATCCGGACACGCCGGAAGACCATCGCCTGGCCGAGTACGCGCAGAAGGTGATGGAACTGAGCAAGGGCATCGAGGACACCATCGCGCATTACCACGGCTGAGGGCGCGCGCCCGCGCGCTGGCTCAGGCGCGCCAGTCCGTGGGCGCGGTGCGGCAGTCGCCATCGAACAGGCGGCCGCCGTGCGCGGCCAGTTCCTGCTGCGCCAGCGTCAGCACCGGCGCGCAGTCGGCGCTGGCGAACAGCGTGGCGAAGGCCTGCTCGAAGCGCGCGCCCACCGCCGGATCCATCCGTGCCAGCAGGCGCGGCACCCACTTGCCGCTGCCGTACCAATGGCCGCGCCCGCGCAGCGCCAGTTCCGCCAGGCGCGGATGCAGCAGGGCGCCGATCGCGACGATCTCGGCGGCGCTGCGCTCGCCGCACAGGTCGTCGACCAGGTCGGTGATCTCGTAGCGCAGCGTGTCCCGTTGCGCCGGCGTCAGCGGCAGCGGCCCGGCCTGCAGCCGCGCGGCGATCTGGCCTTGCAGGGCACGTGCGGCGTCGGTCGCGGTGCCGACGATGGTGCCCTCGGCGACCATGTGCAGCAGGCTGGGACGGCCGCGGGCCGCATCGTCATCGACGAACCAGGCCAGCGTACCCGGATCGTGCACGAAGGCTTCGACCGGCACGCCCTCGGCCAGGAACGATTCGCGACGTGCCGCCGGCAGGCTGTCGTAGACCACCACCAGATCGATGTCGGACAAGTGCGTACCTTCGCCGCGCAGGATCGAGCCGGCGGCGAAGCCGAAGGCAGCGCCGGCATAGCGGGTGGACAGCAGCGACTGCGCGATCGCCAGTGCCTGGGCGGGCGTGGGCAGGGCGGGAGTGAGCAACATCAGCGCAGCGCCTGCCGGTGCGGCCAGTATGCGGCCCGGCGACGGTGGTCATGGGCATGGCAGGGGAGCAGGGCGGGCGAGGCAGGTGGTGTCATCGACATTCCGGTGACGCGATCGAGGCGGGCCAGCGTAGCGTGCCGTCGGGCAAGGCGGGGGGCGGCAATGACGTAGCCGGTGGACAGCGCCGCATCGCAGCGGCAATCCGGCGACACCCGGGCGCAACAAAAAAGGCCGCTGTCGCCAGCGGCCTTTCTTCGCATTGCGCACAGACGGGGGCGGCTTACATCGCCACGCGGCGCGCCTGCACGAACTTCTCGCCCCAGTAGCCCGAGGTCAGCGTGTCCACGCGCACGTCCTTGCCGCGGCTGGGGGCGTGCAGGAAGCGGCCCTCGCCGACGTACAGGCCGACGTGGTCGACGCGGCCCTTGCGGCCGAAGAACACCAGGTCGCCCGGGGCCAGCGCGTCGCGGTCCTTGATCAGCTGGGCGTTGGCCTCGCGGGCCATCTCGCGCGACACGCGTGGCAGCTCGATGCCCAGCGCGGTGCGGAACACGTAGCCGACCAGGCCACTGCAGTCGAAGCCTTCGGTGTCCTCGCCGCCCCAGCGGTACGGGGTGCCCAGCAGCGCCATGGCGCGCTTGAGCACGGACTGGACCTTGTCGCCGCCCGGGACCACGCCTTCGCGCGGGACCGGCTGGGACACGTCGTAGTTGGCCAGCAGGCGGCTGATGTCGCCGGCGAACATCGCCGAGCGGTCCATCAGCGGAATGGTGTCGTTGGCGGCCAGGTGCGGGAGCAGGGCGGCCAGCGTGGCGCTGGCGGCGGCGTCGGCCTTGCTGCGCGTCGGCGCGGGGGCCTGGGCGGCGGCGGCCGGCTTGGCCGAGGCAACGGAAGTAGAGGTCTGCGCGGTCGCCGGGGCGGTGGTCGCTGCGGCGCCTACCTGGGCCGGGGCGGGGGCGACGGTCGCGATCGCTTCCGGGACGACGGTGTCGGCGGGAGCGGTCTGAGCCAGGGCCGGGAGGGCCGAGAAACAGAGCGAGGCGGTGCAGAAGAGGCGGAAAGCGGTCCGGCGGGGAACGGCGGGCTTGCCTGGAGAGGTCTGGGCTTCGGTCGTCACGCTTGGATCACAAAATAAAACGATGGGGGATCATGCCTTGTAGACAGAAATAGGAAGTTCAAATAAGGTTAAAATTTCGTAATTATGAATGTGGGTGAAATCACAATTCAGTGCAAAACCCGTTTTGCGCCCGTGTAATGGTCCCGCCAGTAGGCCCCATCCAGTGAATCCAGGCGGACGGTTCCGCCGGTGCTGGGGGCATGCACGAAGCGGCCTTCGCCGACATAGATTCCGACGTGCGTCACATTCCCGGCGCTGCCGAAGAACACCAGGTCGCCGGTGCTCAGGCGCTGCGGATCGATCCGCGGCCCCTGTACAGCGGCCAGTTCGCGCGAGGTGCGTGGCAGCCGCAGGTCGAGCATGTCGCGATAGACATAGGCGACCAGGCCGCTGCAGTCGAAGCCGGACTCGGGGGTGTTGCCGCCGTAGCGGTAGGGGGTGCCGACCAGGCCCAGCGCGCGCATCAGCACCGCGTTGGCCGCCCCCGGGTCGGCCGGTGCCACCTGCGGCCACTCGCGCACCGTCACCGGTGCCGGCCGGGTGTGGCGGACCTCGTGGCGTCCGCAGGCCGCCAGCGCCGCGGCGCACAGCAGCGGAAGCCACCACGGGAACGCGCGGCGGCCGCGCGGCGAAACTGGCGTGTTGTGCATGGAGCCGGGATAATGCGCGACCTCAGAAGGCCGCCATCATGGCGGCGCTCCCGGCGGCCGACAAGCCGCCCATCCCGTCTGCCCCCGGCAGCCACAGCGCAGAGTGCACATGAAGATCGAAAAAGACCGCGTCGTCCGTTTCCACTACACCGTTTCGGAAGTCGGTCAAGAGCCGATCGAAAGCTCCAAGGACCGCGATCCGCTGGTGATCCTGGTCGGCCACGGCAACATCATCCCGGGCCTGGAGAACGCGATGATGGACAAGGCCGCCGGCGACAGCTTCGGTGTCGACGTGGCCGCCAAGGACGCATACGGCGAATACCGCGAGGGCCTGAGCCAGCGCGTGCCGAAGAAGCATTTCGGCGCGGTCAAGCTGCAGCCGGGGAGCCAGGTGGTGCTGCAGACCAACTTCGGACCGCGCGCGGTCACTGTGCAGAAGGTCGGCATGAGCGTGGTCGACGTCGACCTCAACCACCCGATGGCCGGCAAGGAGCTGCACTTCGACGTCGAGATCGTCGACGTGCGCGAGGCCAGCGCCGAAGAGATCGAGCACGGCCACGTGCACGGCGACGGCGGCCACCACCACTGAGTGCGTTGATGGCGGTACCGGTCGCGCCGGTGCCGCCAGCCCTGGCGCCGCGCGCAGCGGCGCCGTCGCGCCGCCGCGGACGCCGGCGGCCTTCCTGATCGCGGCGAGGGGACATTCGCCGGCCTTCCGTCCGGTGCCCGCCTTGGCTTCCTCCGCCCCCGTGTTGCAGCCCGTCGCGCCCGCCGAGCGCATCGCCACGCTGGACGTGCTGCGCGGCTTCGCCCTGCTGGGCATCCTGCTGATGAACATCGAGGGCTTCGTCGGTCCGCTGGACGCGGCGATGACCGGCCTGGATCCGACGCTGCGCGGCGCCGACCGCATCGCCGATGCGCTGGTCTACATCTTGGTGCAGGGCAAGTTCTACACGCTGTTTTCGCTGCTGTTCGGCATGGGCTTCGCGGTGATGGCGCAGCGCGCCGAGACCGCGCGACGGCCGTTCGGTGGCTTCTTCCTGCGCCGCAGCGCGGGGCTGCTGCTGATCGGCCTGCTGCATGCGGTGCTGCTGTGGTCCGGCGACATCCTGGTCAGCTACGCGCTGCTGGCGTTCATGCTGCTGGCGTTCCGCGAGGCGCCCACGCGCTGGCTGCCGGGGATGGCGCTGGTGGTGTACCTGTTTGCGCCGGCGCTGTGGCTGTTGATCGGCGCCGCCGCCTGGGCGGCGCAGGCCGATCCGCACGGTGCAGCGCAGTGGCATCGGGACATGGCCGAGCAGGCGCAGCACGGCGCGGCGGCGCTGGCGCAGCAGCGCGAGGTGTTCGGCCACGGCAGCTACGCGCAGGCCACTGCGCAACGCGCGCGCGACCTGGTCGAATCGCTGAGCGGGCTGCTGTTCAACGCGCCGACCATCTTCGGCATGTTCCTGCTCGGCGCCTGGTGCGTGCGCAGCGGACTGGCCGCGCAACCGCAGCGCTTCCCGCGGCTGCTGGCGGTGCTGCGCTGGGGCGTGCTGCCGCTGGGGCTGGGGCTGATGTTGCTGAGCTTCCGGCTGGAGCCGTGGATGGACCCGGCGCGGCTGGATCTGCGTCTGACCTTTGCCTACGCCCTGGCCAGCGTCGCCAGCGGCCTGATGGCGCTGGGCTATGCGGCCTGGCTGGTGCGCGCCGCAGCGGCGTTGCAGTGGCTGGCGCCGGCCGGACGCATGGCGCTGAGCAATTATCTGCTGCAGTCGCTGGTGTGCACCACGTTGTTCTACGGCTACGGGTTCGGCTATTTCGAACAACTGCCGCGCGCCTGGCAGATCCCGTTCGCGGTCGCGCTGTTCGCGCTGCAGGTGGCGTTGTCGCACTGGTGGCTGCAGCGGTTCCGCTTCGGCCCGGTGGAGTGGCTGTGGCGCTCGGCCAGCTACCTGCGCTGGCAGCCGATGCGGCGACGCGACGCGGCCTGAGCGCAGGCGCTGCGGCGGCGTCCTCACATCTGCCGCGCGGCCGCCCATGGCATGCTCCGCGGCGACCGAGACATGCGACAGGACAGCCGATGGACGATGTGAGAAGCGGATACGGGTTCGCCAGCGACGCCACTGCACCGCGCGCCGAGCGTGCGCCGTGAGCGGGCCGATCCGCGATTACGACCTGCTGGTGCTGGGCGGGGGCTCCGGTGGCCTGGCCACCGCGTTCCGCGCCGCCAGCCACGGCGCGAGGGTGGCGATCCTGGAGCCGAGCGCGCTCGGCGGCACCTGCGTCAATGTCGGCTGCGTGCCGAAGAAGGCGATGTGGCTGGCGGCGGACCTGGTCGAGCGCATCGACTTGGCGCGCGCGGTCGGCTTCGCCATTCCCGAGGCCACGCTGTCCTGGGCCGAGCTGGTGGCGCATCGCCAGGGCTACATCGGCAACATCCACGCCAGCTACCGGCGGCGCCTGGATGCCGACGGCGTGGTGCTGATTCCGCGGCGCGGCCGGCTGGTCGATGCGCACACCGTCGAATGCGACGACGGCGTGCGGGTCAGCGCCAAGCACGTGGTGATCGCCACCGGTGCGCATCCACTGCGGCCGCAGATCGAAGGCGCCGAACTGGGCCTGGTCTCGGACGACTTTTTCAACCTGTGCGAGGCACCGCCGCGGGTGGCGATCGTCGGTGGCGGCTACATCGCGGTGGAACTGGCCGGACTGCTGCAGGCGCTGGGGAGCCGGGTGGAGCTGTACGTGCAGGGCGAGCGCCTGCTGGAGCGGTTCGACGCGGAACTGGCGCGGCAGCTCGCCGACAATCTGCGTCACCAGGGCGTGCGCCTGCATTTCGGTTATCGCGCCAGCGCCCTGCGCCGCAGCGGCGAGGACCTGTGCGTGGTCGATGCGCAGGGGCAGTCTGGCGAGATCGTCGACAAGGTGTTCTTCGCGATCGGGCGCCGCCCCAACACACGCGACCTCGGCCTGGAAGCGCTGGGCGTGCGCCTGGGCGACAAGCACGAGATCGTGGTGGACGACTACCAGAACACCGACGTGCCGGGGCTGTACGCGATCGGCGACGTGGCCGGCAAGGTCGGCCTGACCCCGGTGGCGATCGCCGCCGGGCGCAAGCTGATGGATCGCGTGTTCGGCGACCGACCGCAGGCGCGGCTGGACTACGAGAACGTGCCCAGCGTGGTGTTCTCGCACCCGCCGCTGGGCCAGGTGGGGCTGGGCGAGGAGCAGGCGCGCGAACGCTATGGCGCCGATGCGGTGACTGTGTACCGCAGCAACTTCCGGCCGATGCTGCAGGCGCTGGCCGACTCGCCGCAGCGCAGCCTGTTCAAGCTGGTGTGCGTGGGCGCCGACGAACGCGTGGTCGGCGTCCACCTGCTCGGCGATGGTGCCGACGAAATCCTGCAGGGGTTCGCGGTGGCGTTGAAGCTGGGCGTGACCAAGCAGCAACTGGAGGACACCGTGGCGATCCATCCGACCTCGGCCGAGGAAGTGGTGCTGATGCGCTGAAGCCGCGGCGATCCGACGGCGGGTTGGCCGTCGCGCCGTAGAATGGCGGCATGCACGTGTCCTCTTCTCCCTGTCGCTGCGCTGCGCGATGAGCGCGCCCGGCACGTCCGCCCCCGTCGCTTCCTCCGCCACCCAGGCCAGCCTCGGCGGCGTGCTGCTCGCCGCGGGCGGCGCGATCGCGTTTTCCGGCAAGGCCATCATCGTCAAGCTGGGCTATCGCTATGGCGTCGATGCGGTGACCCTGCTGGCCTTGCGCATGCTGGTGGCGCTGCCGTGCTTCGCGGCGATGGCGCTGTGGGCGGCGCGCCGCGCGCCGCCGCTGCAGCCCGGCGACCGCTGGCGGATCGTCGCGCTGGGTGTGCTCGGCTATTACCTGGCCAGCTTCCTGGATTTCCTCGGCCTGGCCTACATCACCGCGACCCTGGAGCGGCTGATCCTCTATCTCACCCCGACCCTGGTGCTGCTGATCGGCGTGCTGCTGTGGCGGCGGCGTCCGCAGCGGCGCCAGTTGTGGGCGCTGGCGTTGAGCTATCTGGGCGTGCTGCTGGCGTTCGGCCACGACCTGCGCATCGGCGGCGCGCGCACCGCCTGGGGCAGCCTGCTGGTGTTCGGCAGCGCGTTGGCCTATGCGGCCTATCTGGTCGGCAGCGGCCAACTGGTGGCGCGGGTCGGCGCAGTGCGGCTGACCGCCTACGCCAGCCTGGTCGCGTGTGCGCTGTGCATCGCCCAGTTCCTGCTGCTGCGGCCGCTGCACGCGCTGGCCTTACCGGTGCCGGTGTACGCGCTGTCGCTGCTCAACGGCACGCTGTGTACGGCGGTGCCGGTGCTGGCGACGATGCTGGCGGTGCAGCGCATCGGCTCGGCGCTGGCGTCGCAGATCGGCATGCTCGGCCCGGTCTCGACCATCGTGCTCAGCGTGCTGCTGCTGGGCGAGGCGATGGGGCCTTGGCAGATCGCCGGCACCGTGCTGGTGCTGGGCGGCGTGCTGCTGGTGTCGCGGCCGGCGCGGGCGGGGCCGGCATGAGCCCGCGGCGGCCGCTTGCAGCGACGGCAGCGGCGCCGGCCGAGACGACGGCGGCCGCCGAGGCGCACGCGCGGATCCTGGCGACGATCCGGGCGATCCCGCCGGGCCAGGTGCGCGGCTATGGCGAGGTGGCGATGCTGGCCGGGTTGCCGGGGCGCGCGCGCCTGGTGGCGCGCCTGCTCGGCGGCAACACCGACGCTGCGCTGCCCTGGCACCGGGTGCTGCGCAGCGACGGCCGCATCGCGTTTCCCGAAGGCTCGCGTGGCCATCGCGAACAATGCCAGCGCCTGCGCGCCGAAGGCGTGGTGGTGCAGGGCGGGCGGGTGAAACGTGCGCCTAAGCCGGCGCGGGATCTCGATGCCGAGGTGTGGGGGCCTAGGTAGCGAAGCGCACCAGAACTGCGGCGGCCCGTGTCTCGAAGAGCAGAAGAGGCCGGCTGTGAATGGCGTAGCCCCTCGCCCCCCGGGAGAGGGGTTGGGGTGAGGGTAGGACGCGAAGCGCATGCGGTGTTTGGGCTGCACGAGGCTGCGCCCGTACCCTCATCCGCCCCTTCGGGGCACCTTCTCCCAAGGGGAGAAGGGAGGTTCAAGCCCCTCTCCCTGCGGGAGAGGGGTTGGGGTGAGGGTAGGGCGCGAAGCGCATGCTGCATGTTGATTGCGCGAGGCTTCGCCCGCGCCCTCGTCTGTCTCTTCGGCGCACCGCGCTCGCAATATTTCTTGGAAGAGGAGCATTGGTCGTGGAATGCCGCCGCGCTGGTTGGAGTGCAGCCTCTAGCGACCGGCTATGATGGGGGCAGTTGCCACGGACCCGACCATGTTTCCCAGACTTCCGCCCGTCACTAAAGCGCTTCTGATCGCAAATGTCGTGGTGTTCCTGCTGCAGCAACCCTTTTTGCTGGGCGACGCGACGTTCGAGCCGTTCATGCTGTGGCCGATCGGCGTCTTCGATGCGTTCTCGCCCGGGCAGAACTTCCAGCTCTGGCAGTTGCTGACCTACGGCTTCCTGCACGGCAGCTTCTCGCATCTGTTTTTCAACATGCTGGCGCTGTACATGTTCGGCGGGCCGCTGGAGCAGACCTGGGGCGAGAAGCGCTTCCTGACCTATTACCTGGTCTGTGTGGCCGGCGCCGGCCTGTGCCAGTTGCTGGTCGGCTGGTGGATGCTCAGCAACGGCTACGCGCCGTATCCGATCCTGGGCGCTTCCGGCGGCATCTTCGGCCTGCTGCTGGCGTTCGGCATGCTGTTTCCGAACCAGCGGGTGGTGTTGCTGTTCCCGCCAATCCCGATGAAGGCGCGCACCTTCGTCATCGTGTTCGGCGCGCTGGAACTGCTGATGGGCTTCACCGGCTGGCAGCCGGGCGTGGCGCATTTCGCGCATCTGGGCGGCATGCTGTTCGGTTGGCTGATGATCCGCTACTGGCGCGGCCAGCCGCCGTTCGGCAAGCGCAAGCCGCCGCGTCCGCGCATCGTGCGATAGCGCACGCCGGCCTCCGCGCGCAGGTATCGCTGCGCGGCAGCGCCCTCGCGTTGGCAGCCGCCTGCGGGCAGCGCAGGCGCCGAAGACACGTTTTCCAGACCCCTGAATGCAAGACGGCGCGGTTGCCCGCGCCGTCTTGCTGTGTGCCTGACCGGCGGCTAGCGCCGGCACTGGCTCACGGCCACAGATGGATCTGCTCGGCCTCGCTGCGCACCATCGGTTGGCCCGGCTTGCAGGTGAAGGTTGCGGCGAAGGCGGGCAGGTTGGCCAGCGCGCCGTTGGTACGCCAGCGGCCGGGCGCGTGCACGTCGGCGGTGACCCGCTGCACGGCTTCGTTCGGCGACAGCTGTTGCGCCCACAGGCCAGCCCAGGCCTTGTAGAACATCTGCTTGCCGGCCTCGTTGGCCGCCGGCTGCGCGGCGCTGTAGGCCTGCCAGGCCAGTTCGACGCTGCCGATGTCGGTCAGGTCCTCGTCCTGGGTCAGCGGGCCGTTGACCTTGGCGCCCTTCGCGCCGGGGAAGTCGTAGGCGCCGTACTGCGCGGCGGTGCGGGCCGCCAGCGCGTTCCAGGCGCTCTTGTCTTCCGGGGTCCACCAGTTGCGCAACTGGCCCTGTGCGTCGACCTGGCTGCCCTTGCTGTCGATGGCGCCGATCAGCTCGTGCGCGACCATCGCGCCGTAGGCGCCGTACAGCGCCGCGGCGTCGCCGCCGGCCGCGTACACCGGCGGCTGCAGCACCGCGGCGGTGACGATCAGGCGGTTCTGGGCGATGTCGTAGGTCAGCGCCGGCTGCTGCGGCAGCACGTCCCAGCGGCGGTCGGCGTTGCCCTTGCCGATGCGCTTCATCTCCTCGCGGTGACGCCAGGTGGAGGCGATCAGCATGTTGCCGCCGAAGCTGCCGCGGCCCATCGGCTGCAGGGTGTAGTCGAGGTCGCGGCGCGGCGCGCCGACTTCGATCTTCAGCGCGGCCAGCTTGGCCTGCGCCTCGGTGCGCGCCGGCTCGCTCAGCCAGGTGCTGCGCTTGACCGCGGCGATCTGCGCGTCGCGCACCTGGTCGGCGATGGTCTCGGCCTGGCGGCGGGTGTCGGCCGACAGGTAGCGGGCCACGTACTCGCGGCCCAGCATGGGGCCGGCGGCGACGTTGATCGCGTCCAGCACCTGCGCCCAGCGCGGCGGCGGTGCGACCTGGCCCTGCAGCACGCGGCCGCGGAACTCGAAGCTGGCGTCGCGGAAGCTCTTGGACAGGTACGGCGCCATCGCATCGCCCACGCGCCAGCGCAGGTAGGCCTTCCACTGCTCGGGCTTGATGCTGACGATCATGCCGTCGAGCTGCTTGAACATGTCCGGGTCGGCCATCGACACCAGGTCGTCGTTGACGCCCTGGGCCTTGAGGAAGGCGTCGAGCTGCAGGTTGCGGTACTGCTTGTTCAACTCCTTGGTCGAGATCGGCGCGTAGTTGTTGAACGGGTTGTTGATGCCGGCCAGCGACTTGGCGCTGCGCGCCAGCGCGGTCTCGATCTGCAGCACCGATTGCGCGTCGGCCTCGAGGCGGTCGGCCGGGGTGCCGGTCAGGGTCAGGATCTGCTTGACGTAGGTGCGGTAGCGGCCCATCAGCGCCATGGTGTCGGCGTCGGTGCGGGTGTAGAAGGCCGGATCGGGCAGGCCCATGCCGCCCTGCATGAAGTAGCCGATGTGGCGGTCCAGCGCCTTCAGGTCGACGTCGGCGCCGAAGTTGAACGCGACCGGGATGCCGATCTGGTGCAGCGCGGCGATCGAGGCCGGCACGTCCTTGGCCTTCTTGATCGCATCGATGCGGCCGAGCAGCGGCGCGATCGGGTTGGAGCCGTCCTTCTCGACGGCGGCCTCGTCCAGGCCGCTGGCCCAGAAGTCGCCCAGCGCCTTCTGCACCGCGTTCTGCGGCGACTGCATGGACGCATCGAGCAGGTCGCGCTGCTGTTGTTGCGCGCGCTCGGCGAGCTGGCCCAGCGCGGTGACCGCGCCGGTCTGCGGCACCGGGTTCTGCTTCAGCCAGTCGGCGTTGGCGTCGTCGTAGAAGTCGCTGCAGGCGGCGCTGATCGGCGGGGCCTTGGGCGCGGCGGCGCGCTTCTTCTTGGGCGCGGCATCGGCGGCGGAGGCGAGGGCGATCAGGCCGAGGGCGACGGCGAGGGCAAGCGGACGGGCATTGGGCATCGGGAACGCATCCGGTCAGGATTAAAGTCGGCGGAGTTTAACAAGCCGCGGTGTGCAACTGTGGCGATGACGTGCGTCCACCGCCCAACCGGATTCAGCGAGGGGCGCCGGCCGCCAAGGATGCGGGCAGACTAGATGGGCGATCGGCAGCGCCGTCACTGCCGCAGGCCGGCCGCCGCGCAAAGAAAAGGCCCGGACATGCCGGGCCTTTTCGCGGGACGGCGGTGACGCCGTCGCTTACCAGATCACCACGCGCTTGTCGCCGCTGCGCACCATCGGCGCGCCCGGCTTGCACTGGAACGCGGTGGCGAAGGCCTCCAGGTTCGACGGCGCGCCGATCGCGCGGAACTGCGCCGGGGCGTGCGGGTCGGTGGTCAGGCGCACCATCGCGTTCTGCGGGGTGTACTTGGTGCGCCACACGGTGGCCCAGTTGATGAAGAAGTTCTGGTCGCGGCTCATGCCGCCGACCTTCGGGTCGTCCTTGCCCTCGGTGGCCTTCTTCATGGCGTCATAGGCGGTGGTGATGCCACCCAGGTCGGCGATGTTCTCGCCCAGGGTCAGCTTGCCGTTGACGTGCTTGCCGTCGACCTCGTAGCCGTCGAACTGCTGGACCAGCTTGCCGGTGAGCGCGGAGAACTTCTTGGCGTCGGCCGGGGTCCACCAGTTCTCGAAGTTGCCGGTCGGCCCGAAGCGCGCGCCCTGGTCGTCGTAGCCGTGGGTCATTTCGTGGCCGATCACCGCGCCGATGCCGCCGTAGTTGAACGCGTCGTCGGCCTTGGGATCGAAGAACGGCGGCTGCAGGATCGCCGCCGGGAACACGATCTCGTTCTGCAGCGGGTTGTAGTAGGCGTTGACCGTCTGCGGGGTCATGCCCCACTCGGTCTTGTCCACCGGCTTGCCGATCTTGCTCAGGTTGTACTTGTAGTTGAACGCGGTGGCGGCGCGCACGTTGTCCAGGTAGCTGTCGCGCTTGGTGGTCAGGCTGCTGTAGTCGCGCCACTTGTCCGGGTAGCCGATCTTCGGGGTGAAGGTCTTCCACTTCTCCAGGGCCTTGGCCTTGGTCTCCTCGCTCATCCAGGTCAGCTTCTCCAGGCGCGCCTTCAATGCCTGGCTCAGGTTCTCGACCAGTTGCTGCATCTTGGCCTTGTCGTCGGCCGAGAACGCGACCTTGACGTACATCTGGCCCATCGCCTCGCCGGCGCCGTTCTCGATGCTGCCGAGCACGCGCTTCCAGCGCGGCTTCATCTCGGCCTGGCCGTTGAGTTCCTTGCCGTAGAAAGCGAAGTTTTCCTGCGCGAAGGCATCGCTCAGGTACGGCGAGGCGCTGTCCACGGTGTGGAAGCGCAGGTAGGCGCGCCACACCGACGGGTCGGTGTCGCCCAGCGCCTTGCTCACTTCCTGGTGGAACGCCGGGATCGCCAGCGAGAACTTCTCCGGCACGGCCACGCCCTGCGATTCGAAGAACTTGGTCCAGGGGAAGTTCGGGGTCAGCTTGTCGGCCTCGGCCGGGGTGACCGGGTTGTAGGCCAGCTCGGCGTCGCGCGAGAGCTGCTCGCTGGACTTGGAGACCTTGGCCAGGCGGGTTTCCAGCGCCACCACATCCTGCGCCTGCTTGGCCGCGTCGGCGGCCGGCACGCCGGCCAGCTCCAGCACCTTGGCCACGTGCGCCTGGTAGGCCTTGAGCTTGTCCTGCTTGTCGGCGTCGACGTAGTAGCTGCGGTCGGGCAGGCCGAGGCCGCCCTGCATGGCGTAGGCCATGTTCATCGTCGAATTCTTGAAGTCGGCTTCCGCACCGAAGCCGAACAGGCCGTTCTCGCCCTTGGCCGCGCTCTGGCGCAGGTACTCGGCGATCGCCGGGCCGTCCTTGAGGCCGTCGATCGCGGCCAGGTCGGCCTTCAGCGGCTCGATGCCCTGGGCGTTGATCTTGGCTTCGTCCATGCCTGAGGACCAGAAGTCGCCGACGATCTTCTCCACGCCCTGCGGGTTGGCGGCGGCAGCGGCCTGTTCGGCCAACTGGTGCTGCACGGCCACCGAGCGCTCGTCCAGGATCGAGAACGCGCCCCAGCTGCTGCGGTCCTTGGGAATCTCGTTGGCGGCCAGCCACTTGCCGTTGACGTAGCCGTTGAAGTCGTCGCAGGCGTTCTTGCCGGCGTCCAGATCGTTGATGCTGAAGGCGTTGTAGGCCGGCAGCTTGCTGGTGTCGAGCTTGAGCTCGGCGGGCGCTGCGGCCGGGGCGGCGGCCGGCGCGGGCTTGGCGGCGTCGGCGGCGGGCGCGGCGTTCTCGGGCTTGTTGCAGCCGGTCAGCGCGGCGCTCACGGCCAGGGTCAACAGCAGCATCTTGGGATTGCGAAGGGTCACAGGCAGGCTCCAGGCCGACGTGGATAAAAAGGTGGCCCGTCCGGGCCGTGGCGAGACTCTACGCCGCCGCGGGAGGTTTCAGGGGTGTCGAAGGTCATGGGCGGCCGCGCGCGTTGGGCCGTGGGACGGCCGCGTCGCCTGCCGGTCGGCAGGCCCGCCGGCGCTGGCTTACCATGCGGCCATGACCCGTGAATCGCCATGCGATGCCCTGATCGTGGGCGCCGGCCACAACGGCCTGGTCTGCGCCGCCTACCTGGCGCGGGCCGGCTGGAAGGTGACGGTGCTGGAGCGGCGCGGCGTGGTCGGCGGCGCGGCGGTGACCGAGGAGTTTCATCCCGGGTTCCGCAACTCGGTGGCGTCCTACACGGTGTCGCTGCTGCAGCCCAAGGTGATCGCCGACCTGGATCTGGCCGGCCACGGCCTGCGCATCGTGCCGCGCCGGCGCAACAACTTCCTGCCATTGCCGGATGGACGTTATCTGCTGACCGGCGGCGGCCACACCCAGGCCGAACTGGCCAAGTTCTCCGCGCGCGACGCTGCGCGCCTGCCGGCCTACGAGGCGCGGCTGGAGGGCATCGCCGACGTGCTGCGCGCGCTGGCGCTGCAGCCGCCGCCCAACGTCACCGACGGTGGCTGGCTGCAGGCGCTGCCCGAACTGCTGCGCGCCGGCCGCCTCGGCCGCCGCCTGCATGCGCTGGACGCGGAACTGCGCCAGGACCTGCTGGACCTGTTCACCATCTCCGCCGCCGAGTACCTGCAACGCTGGTTCGAGAGCGATGCGGCGCAGGCGCTGTTCGGCTTCGACGGCATCGTCGGCAACTACGCCAGCCCGTACACGCCGGGATCGGCCTACGTGCTGCTGCACCACGTGTTCGGCGAGAGCAATGGGGTCAAGGGCGCTTGGGGCCATGCGCTGGGCGGCATGGGCGCGATCACCCAGGCGATGGCGCGCGCCGCGACCGCCGCCGGCGCGCAGATCCGCACCGAGGCCGGCGTGCGCGAGATCCTGGTCGAGGACGGGCGCGCGGTCGGCGTGGTCACCGAGCAGGGCGAGCGGCTGCGGGCACGGCACGTGGTCGCCAACGTCAACCCCAAGCTGCTGTACGAACGCCTGCTCGATCCGGCGCAGGTGCCGGCCGCCACGCGTGAGCGCATGACGCACTGGCGCTGCGGGTCGGGCACGTTCCGCATGAACGTGGCGCTGTCGCGCCTGCCCAGCTTCAGCGCGCTGCCGGGGCCGGGCGACCATCTCACCGCCGGCATCGTGCTGGCGCCGAGCCTGGACTACATGGACCGCGCCTACCACGACGCGCGCACGCACGGCTGGTCGCGCGACCCGATCGTCGAACTGCTGATTCCCAGCACCCTGGACGACAGCCTGGCGCCGCCGGGCCAGCACGTGGCCAGCCTGTTCTGTCAGCACGTGGCGCCGCAGTTGCCGGACGGGCGCAGCTGGGACGCGCACCGCGACGAGGTCGCCGACCTGATGATCGCCACCGTCGAGCGCTACGCGCCGGGATTCGCCGCCTCGGTGCTGGGCCGGCAGGTGCTGAGCCCGCTGGACCTGGAGCGCACCTTCGGGTTGATCGGCGGCGACATCTTCCACGGCGCGTTGAGCCTCAACCAGTTGTTCAGTGCACGCCCCATGCTCGGCCAGGCCGCGTACCGCGGTGCGATCCCGGGCCTGTTCCTGTGCGGCTCCGGCACCCACCCCGGCGGCGGCGTGACCGGCGCGCCCGGCCACAATGCGGCGATGGCGCTGTTGCGCGGCTGAGGTGTAGAAGGCGCGCGGTTTGCGCCCGCAAAAGCGCGTGTTTGGAGGTGGCGTGCGCGATCCGCACTCTGTACGGGTCGGGGACTTGGTTGTGCGTAGCTGCCAATGATCCTCGCGCGAATATTCCAAACAAAAAGGGGCGGCCAATGGCCGCCCCTCCGATCGCTACCGAACAGCAATGCTTAGAACTTGTACTGCACTCGGGCGAACAACGTGCGGCCGTACCAATCGTACTGCGACGCGTACAGCGGAGTATTGCCGTAACGCGTGCCGGCCCCGGTGGAAATCAGGTCCGGCGCCTTGTCGAACAGATTGCGCACGCCGACCATGATGCCCCAGTCGCCTTGTTCGTAGGAAACGGACGCATTGTGCAGGACCTGCCAACCAGCCTTGATGTCGCGCGTCGCGTTTTGATACCCCTGGTAGGTGAAGGTGGGGTCCAGATCGAGATTGCGAGTGCTGCTGACATAGCTGGCCTGGTAGCTGAAGGTCCAGTCCCCGCGCTTCAGATCCGCGGACATCAGGCCCACGGTCTTCGGTCGGCCGATGTAGCCGACTTGGTTGCTCGAGGTGAGCCCGCTTTCCGCCGCGCTGTCGAACAACTGCAGCACGTCTTCCATCGTGTACGTGACCTGTGCCTCCAGCGACAGCTTGCCGAAGGAGAAGTCGTTGTCGTAATTCATCTGCAAGTCGTAGCCGCGGGTACGCTCGCGGTTGATGTTGATGTACTTGTTGTAGATGGTGGTGATGGTGTTCGGCGAGGCGGGATCGGTCGGGCTGTTACGGACGAACTGATTGCAGAACGCGTTCGGATACACCGCCGACCCATAGCAGCCATTGATGATGTCGAACTCGTTGAGCTGCGAGATCTCGCCCCGGATGTCGTAGTCGAAATAGTCGACCGCCACGCTCAGGTTGGCGAACTCGGGCGTCCATACCATGCCAAGCGTCTTGGCCTTGGAGGTCTCCGGCTTCAGAGTGCCCTGGCCGCCACGGCCGTACACGGTCGCAGATCCGCCGCCGCCCGCGTAGTCAGAGGGGATGCCGGCAGCCGCACAGTTCTTCTGGATGAAGGTGTTGTTGCTTTCACCCCACAGGATGCACGGGTCGATCGTTGTCTGCGACTGGTAACCCGTCTGATCGCCAAGGTACAGCTCGTACAGTCCCGGCGCCCGATACGAAGTGCCGATGCTGCCGCGCACGCGCAGGGACGGAATGATCTGCCAGTTCAGGCCGGTCTTCCATACTTCGTCCGAATCGGCGACGGAGTTGTACTTGAACGCGCGGCCGGACAGGTTGACCGAGAGCGATTCGATGCCCGGCTTGTTCTTGAGCAGCGGGACGTCGAACTCCACGAAGGCTTCGCGCACATTGTCCGTGCCCTTGGTCTCCTGCGCGGAACTGTAGCCCCAGATGTCGCCCGACGTGGTCAACGCATCGGGTTGGTCGTCGATCTTGGTATGCCGATACTCGACACCGAACGCCGCGCCGACATCACCTGCGGGGAGCGCGAACAGGTTGCCGGTGACCACGGCATTGACGATGGCCTGATCGTAGATGGTATTGCCCTTGGTGTTGACGCCGATGGCGTTCTCCAGCTCACGCATGCGTTCGCCGCTGAGGAAGCCGGGATCGAAGTAGTTCACCGGTGCGTCGCTGTCGACATACGCCAGATCGCCCGTGCGCGAGGTCTGGATGTCGTTGTGCCGGTATTCGCCGTCCGAACGCGAGTAGCTCGCGTTGATCTCCCAGCTCCAGCTATCGCTTCCCTTGAAGGCCCCGTCGAACTTGGTGCTGCCGTAGAAGTAATCGACGGTGATCTTCTGATCGTCGCGGTACGGCATGATCGGCTGGTAGAAGTTGCCGTCCGTTTCGTTGGCGACGACGGGGAAGAACTGCCTGTAGCTGTGCGCGGTAGTCTCGCGACGGTTGTAAAGCCACTGTGTCTTCCAGTTGAAGCTATCGAACCCAAAATCGCTGGCGCCGTACAGGCTGATGCGCTCGCGCTGGTTGATGGCCTGCGTCGTGTTGTAGAACGGGAAGTTCAACACGTCCTCATAGTAGGCCTGCGGCGAGTTGGCGTAGGTTCTGGAAGGACGGGGGCGCGGTCGGTAACCAGCGAACGGACCCACAGTGCTGCCGTCCGGCGACGGGACATAGCGGATGGCCGAATTGAAGTAGTTGATAATGGTGTTGGCGTAGAGGTTGCCCGACGAACATCCGCCAAGGTTGGTGCCGCCGATGATCGAGCGGTCCTCGCGGTCGATGCGCTTGCCGTCGGTGCCCCAGATCCGGTCCTGGGCACATCGCAGGAAGTCGCGGTCGCCGAACTCCAGAGCATTGAGTCGATCCCATTGCACGGCGCCGATGACGCTGCCGTTGCTGAAATCCTTGCCGGCAGCGAACGATGCCGAGAACTGCTCGCCTCCGCCATGCTGCGGCACGCTCATGGTGTAGTCCATGATCGGCTTGTCGATGCTCTTGCGGGTGATCAGGTTGACCGCGCCGGCGACAGCATCCGAGCCGTAGATGGACGACGAGCCGTCCTTGACGATTTCGATGCGCTGCAGGATGACCTTGGGGATGACGTTCAGATCGAACGAACCGACCTGGCCGCGCGTGCCGGCCGGGCCGGGGCGTTGACCATCCAGCAGGATCAGCGTGCGGTTGGCGCCCAGGCCGCGCAGCGACACTGTCTGTACGCCGGTTCCGCCTTCGACGACGAACCCACCGAACTGGTTGTTGATCTGAGTGGAGCTGGCCGCCGCGGCGGAGGTCTGCAGAAAGTCGGCCACGTCGAACTTGCCGGCCGAGATGCTCTTGTCGATCGAGATGACTTGGACCGGCGAGGCGGTCTCATATTCCGGACGCTTGAGCAGCGATCCGGTCACAGAAACGGCATCGAGTTCCTTGGTCTTGGCCGCCTCTTTGGAGGTGGCCTTGGCTTGGTCGTCGGCACCAGCCTGACCATTGGCCGGATTGTCCTGCGCAAAGGTGGGCGCGGCTTGCAACGCTGCGATCACGGCAATTGCCAGCGGCATCCGCCGCAGCCCGTTGGTCGAAGTTCTGAACATTCCTTCCTTACTCCCCTATTTAAATACGAAGTGAAGCAGTTGTTACGGCTTGGTTAAGCGAATGTACTGCTGCGGCGCTAGCGATGCAACATCCGCTGAACAAGAAAATTTGCGACATACGGCTGTTACATTTCCGTCGTGATCACCCGGAAAGCCGACGATGGGGATCAGCTTTCGGTTCGCCGGCTCGGGGTGAGCTCACTTGAGGTGACACGACGCTCGGCACTTCTTCCGCGCGGCACAATGGAGATGCGTTTGTGGCGGTTCGGTGCCGTCAACTTCGGGAAAGTTGCTGCCTATTGTTACGATCTTTGCGTATTGCAGCCTGTTGCGGCAGTTGATATGGCGATGGCGTCAAGGCGTTGCACGTGCCTGGCGCGCACGCGTTGCCATGCGTCTTGCGCTCATTTGGCGCGCCGCGGTCGGAAGAGAAAGGGGGACGGAGCGCTATCAGGGTTCGGGGCGTCGCACATCAGCAGATTCGCAAAGGATGCCGTGCGATGGCGTACAGACGGCGCTCGACCATGTGCGCTTGCTTGCGTCGCGGGATGGATCGCTGGCCTCCCGGGGCACATACGTGCGCCCGGGGGCAAGATGCCGTTCAGGACGTGATGTCTCTCGAGCGGCTGGCGTCAGAGTTTCAGAGGCCGCCAGGGCCGCAGTCGTTCTTCAGGAAGTCCTGGATCAAGCCAAGGGTCTGTCTCTGTTGGCGTGGGTACCAGGGCAGGCTGTGCGGCTGATCCGGGATCAGCGCGAACTTGGCCGGGACGATGTCCTTGACTGCCTCGTAGAAGTCCTTGGCATGGAACGATGGAGTGCGCACATCGCGGTCTCCTACGAATAGCAGCACGGGGATTGTGGCATTGGCCGTGTTCTGCATCGGGTCCATGCCCTTCAGCGTCTTTCCTTGCAGGATGCGTTGCAGGCGGTTATCGCTCCAGGAGGTGCTGAGTTTCCCCAGGTTGGTGACCGGTGCACCGGCGATGGCGCACTGGTATGGCGATGGCTTGCGGACGGTGGCCGCGGCCGCTGCGAAGCCGCCGTAGGAATAGCCGAAGATCGCCACCCGGTCCTTGGACGCAAAGCCTTGCGAGACAAGCCAAGCCGCACCATCGTCGTTGTCATCCGACATTTTCTGGCCCCATTCTCGGTCTCCGGCCACCCAGAGATCGCGTCCAAGACCTTGGGTGCCCCGGTACTGGGGCCGAAGGACGGCGTAGCCGCGCGACGTAAGCAGTGGTACCCACCCGGAAACGTCCCATCCCATGTAGTCGCGGGCCCATGGGCCGCCATGCGGGTTGATGACTGCCGGACCGGCTGGATCTCCCTGCTTCCAGCCTGCGGGAAGGTCCAGGATGGCTGGAATCTTGCGCCCGTCGCGTGCGGTGTAGCTGACCCAGCGTTCTTGCAAGGAAAAGCCGTTCTTGCCGATCCAGGGCCTGGAACTTCCCAGGGACGTGACGGTCTGCTTGTTGATCAGCAAGTGATAGCTGGGTGGCTGGTCGGCGCTCTGCGCGGTGAAAAACACCTTGGAGAGATCATCGGTGTAAGAGCCCAGGGCGATGCTCTGACCGGGGAATGCTTTTTTCAGGCTTTCCTGAATCGACTTCAAGGTCGGATCCACGTAAATGGACTCGCGCGTCGGGCCATCCACGGTGAAACCCACGACTTTATTGAAGTTGCTCGACTGCGTGCCGAAGATCAGGCCTGCGATGGAGAAGTTCTGGTCGGCCACGACCGGATCGGGATCATATTTGCGCTGTAGCGGATCGTAGAGGCGCACTTGCGCCTTGTCGGAGAACTGATCGGTCAGGATGTAGTACTTTCCGGTCGCATCGTCGATGCCCAGCACGTCTACTACGTTGCGGGCGGAAATTTTGGTTGTCAGCGGCGCATGCACCGAGAACTGGCCCGATTTCGGATCGAGCAGCAGGACCTGCTGTTCGTAGTCGCCGCCGGTTCCGTCGATCTGCTGCTTCGCCAGTACCTTGCCGGTGCGATGGTCGAACAGCGACGGGACCGCGCGCGAATCGCCACGAAACAGCAGTTCGGTCTGCCCGGTTTTGAGATTGTAGAGGTAGTAGCTGGAAGATAGGCTGACCTCGCTCAGTTGCTGGATGACCACGCGGTCCGGGTCCAGCGGCAGCATGTCCACGAGCGACGCCGTGCCGCTCAACTCCAGGCACAGCTGTGTATCGGCGCTGATGCCGACCTTGCGCGCATTGTCCGCAAACGCTTCCTTGAAGTCCTTCTGGTCGTCTCCTGTCAGATAGGTCTTGGACACGAAGGTCCGGGTGGAACCCGTGGAGTTGCCTTCGCCGCAGCCGCCGAGGCGTCCGGTCCATTCCTGTCGTGCCACGGTCAGGATCTTGTCGGCCTTCAAGGCGTAAGCGGAAATGAACTTCATCCTGTCGCCGGAAGGCGTGACCACGGTGGGGCCCTTGGACAGCGCCGAGGTGTCCCATGTCGCCAGCGCGGTTTCATCCGGATTCTGCGGCGATGGGATCAGGCCCACGATGCGCTTGCCGTCGGGGCTCATCGTCACCGACTGAAGCGCGGGCAGCCGAGCCAGATCCTCGATCGGAATCGGCTGGATGGCCTGCGCCGCTGTGCTGGCCAACAACGTGGCGACGCCCATGGCGAGGCTCCAATGCCGCGCCGAGTTAACTTTTGTCATGCAACATTCCCCAGGTGATGAACAAGCCAGACGTCTGCGCGACTGCGCATATATGAACATTTTGTGAATATATCAGAACGCGTTAGCTGCGCACTCTACAAGCGGTCCCTGGCCGCCAAAGAGTGCCGTTGGTCCTGCCGTCTTCGAGATGACTTCGTATGCCGTTCGAGCGCAGGGAGAAACGGAGCACGCTTGGACGGCTGATCGACGCGGCTTCGGCAGGCGTCGCCTCACCGCGCGAAGGCGGTGCTGGCTGCCCAGGTGTCGGCGGCTGCCGACCCTGTCCTTGTATAGTCGTCGTGCCAATCGCGGGCATCGCGCGATCTGCCTGGCTTACATGCGAGTGCAGTGCGCGGATGTTCGCCCATTTCCGTTGACGAGTTTCCCGATGATCGAACGCCCGCGTCTCCCCGCCCACGCCGTCCAGCCCAAGCTCGCCCCTCACCCGCGCATCCGCAACGTCATCGCCGTCGGCTCCGGCAAGGGCGGGGTGGGCAAGTCCACCACCGCCGTGAACCTGGCGCTGGCCCTGCAGCGCCAGGGCGCGCGCGTGGGCGTGCTGGATGCCGACGTCTACGGCCCCAGCGTGCCGGCCATGCTCGGCCTGAGCGGGCGCCCGGACAGTCCGGACGACAAGAGCATCGAGCCGATGCGCGCCTTCGGCATCGAGGCGATGTCGATCGGGCTGCTGGTGGACCAGGACACGCCGATGATCTGGCGTGGTCCGATGGCGACCTCGGCGCTGACCCAGCTGTTCGCCGATACCCTGTGGGACGACCTGGACTACCTGCTGATCGACCTGCCGCCCGGCACCGGCGACATCCAGCTGACCCTGGCACAGAAGATCCCGGTGGCCGGCGCGGTGATCGTCACCACCCCGCAGGACATCGCCACGCTGGATGCGAAGAAGGCGCTGAAGATGTTCGAGAAGGTCGAGGTGCCGGTGCTGGGCATCGTCGAGAACATGGCGGTGCACACCTGCAGCCAGTGCGGCCATGTCGAGCACCTGTTCGGCGAGGGCGGCGGCCAGCGCATGGCGCAGCAGTACGGTGTGCCGCTGCTGGGGTCGCTGCCGCTGGCGATCGCGATCCGCGAGCAGGGCGACGCCGGCACCCCGGTGGTGGCCGCCGCGCCGGAGTCGGCCGCGGCGCAGGCCTACCTGGCCACCGCGCAGCGCCTGACCGAGGAACTGCGCAAGCGCCCGCGCGCGGCCATCCCGATCTCCGCGGCCTTGCGCTGAGCGGCGCGCGGCGCCTGCCGCGAACGCCCCGCGACCGGCTAGAATCGCCGGTCATTGCGGCCGGCCCCATCGGTCGGCCGCGCTCCCGGCGTGCAGGCTGCGGCCGCCGCCACCGGCATCAGGAACCCCCATGAGCATCAAGAGCGACCGCTGGATCCGCCGCATGTCCGAACAGCACGGCATGATCGCGCCCTACGAGCCGGGCCAGGTCAAGCAGGTCGACGGCCAGCGCATCGTCAGCTACGGCACCTCCAGCTACGGTTACGACGTGCGTTGTTCGCGTGAGTTCAAGGTGTTCACCAACATCAACTCGACCATCGTCGACCCCAAGCACTTCGACCCCAAGAGCTTCGTCGACATCGAGGCCGACGAGTGCATCATCCCGCCCAACAGTTTCGCGCTGGCGCGCACGGTGGAATTCTTCCGCATCCCGCGCGACACCCTGGTGGTGTGCCTGGGCAAGAGCACCTATGCGCGCTGCGGCATCATCGTCAACGTGACCCCGCTGGAGCCGGAGTGGGAAGGCCACGTGACCCTGGAGTTCAGCAATACCACGCCGTTGCCGGCGCGCATCTACGCCAACGAAGGCGTGGCGCAGATGTTGTTCTTCCAGTCCGATGCCGACGACGTCTGCGAGACCAGCTACAAGGATCGCGGCGGCAAGTACCAGGGCCAGACCGGCGTGACCCTGCCCAAGACCTGATCCTCCACCCCCTTCTTCCGACAGCACAAGGAGCGCGCAATGAACGACCCCAATCCCTATCAGGCCCCCGACGCGGCATTGCCGCCGGCGCTGCCGGGCACCGCCGGCGGCGAGGTCCTCGCCGGCCGTGGCGAGCGCCTCGGTGCGGCGCTGATCGACGGCGTGATCTCGCTGGCGACGTTCCTGCCGGTGGCGGCGCTGACCGGCTACTTCGGCAAGGTCATGGAGGCCGCGCGCAGCGGCGTGCAGCTGCCGTTCCTGACCACGTTCGGCTACGGCGTGCTGGGTATCGTGATCTTTCTGCTGGTGCAGGGCTACCCGCTGGCCAAGAGCGGCCAGACCTGGGGCAAGAAGCTGCTGTGGATCCGCATCGCCGACCTGGACGGCGGGCAGCCGCCGTTCGGGCGCCTGATCGCGCTGCGGTATCTGCCGACCCAACTGCTGTCGCTGGTGCCGATCGTGGGCAGCATCTACGCGCTGGTGGACACGCTGTTTATCTTCCGCCAGGACAAGCGCTGCCTGCACGACCTGATCGCCGGCACCCGCGTGGTCAACGTCCGCCGCTGAGCCAGCGGTCCCCACGCAGTAGCGGGGTGGGATCGCCCAGGCGAATCCCCACTCCCGAATCCCCAATCCCGGCTCCACCTACTTGCCGCGGCCGAACAGCATGCCGACGCCGACCGCGACCAGGATCGCCGGCCACCAGGTGGCGATCAGCCGGCCCAGGCTCAGGTTGGTCCAGCCCAGGTTGTTGGCCAGGAACACCAGGCCGATCACGATCAGCACGATGGCGGCGATCACATTGGATTTCATGGAGGCGCGGCTTCCGTAAAAAGGGCGCCTATCGTAGCCGCTGGCGCCACGCCGCAACACGTGCCTGCAACTCCTCGGCCGGCAGCCGCTGTGCGGTGCCGCTGCCCCACACCGGGCCGGGCCAGGCGGCATCGCCCGGATGCCGCCCCAGCACGTGCACGTGCAGTTGCCGCACCACGTTGCCGAGTGCGCCGATGTTGAGCTTGTGCACGCCCGGCTCCTGCCGCAGCAGCTGCGAGAGCTGGTTGATCTCGGCCAGCAGCAGGCGCTGCTGGCCGCCGTCCAGGTCGATCCACTCGCTGGCCTCGGCCACCCGTGGCACCAGCAGCAGCCACGGGAAGCGCGCGTCGTCCATCAGTCGCACCTGCGAGAGCGGCCCGTCGGCGACGAACGCGCTGTCGGCCTGCAGCCGCGGGTCGAGGACGAAGTCGGCCATGCCGCGGCTCAGCCCACGTGCTCGGCGAGGAACGCCAGGCTGCGTTCGCGGGCGAGTTCGGCGCTGTCGGCGTCGTAGTGGTTCGGGTCCACGTGGCGGTCGAAGCCGTGCCCGGCCGGATACACGAAGGTCTGCATCTGCGGCAGCTTCTCGCGGTGCTGCTGGATCGACTCGGCCGGGATGCTGCCGTCCTGCGCGCCGAAGTGGAACAGCACCGGCGCCTTCGGCGTCTCGTCCAGGAACTGGGTGTTGCGGCCACCGTAGTAGCTCACCGACGGCAGGCCCAGACGCAGCGCCGACAGCAGCGCGACGCTGCCGCCCCAGCAGTAGCCGAGGGTGCCGACCTTACCGGCCGGCGCCAGCGCCTGCGCGGCCGCCTGCACGATGTCCAGGGCGCGGTCGAAGCCCAGCGCGCCGACCAGCTCCAGGCCCTTGCGCACGCCGTCCTGGTCGTAGGCCAGCTGCGCGTCCTTCTCGACCGGATCGAACAGCGCCGGCGCCAGCACCTCGTAGCCGTGGGCGGCGTAGCGGTCGGCGACCTCGCGGATGTAGTCGGTCACCCCGAAGATTTCCTGGATGACGACCAGGCCGCCGCGCGGCGTGCCCTCGGGCAGGGCATGCCAGGCGGAGACCTGGCCGTGAGCGGTATCGAGCGTGGTCCAGTGGCCCATAGCGGCATTCCTGTGGCGTGGGGGAAGCGGCGGATTATCCATGGCCCAGGCTAAGCCGGGGTGAGCGGGCGCACACCGGCCGGGCCGCGCCGGCGGCCCCGGCCCGGTATACTTCGCGCGCTGTTTTTCTCCCAGGCCCCCGGACCCCGGCCCCAATGTCTCTCGCGACCCCCAAAGTCGGCTTCGTCAGCCTCGGCTGCCCGAAGGCCCTTGTCGATTCCGAACGCATCCTCACCCAGCTGCGCGTGGAGGGCTATGCGATCGTGCCCAGCTACGACGCGGCCGACGTGGTGGTGGTCAATACCTGCGGTTTCATCGATTCGGCGGTGGCCGAGTCGATGGAGGCGATCGGCGAGGCCATGGCCGAGAACGGCAAGGTCATCGTCACCGGCTGCCTGGGCAAGCGCTCGGAGCAGATCCGCGCGGCCTATCCGGACGTGCTGGCGGTGTCCGGCCCGCAGGACTACCAGAGCGTGATGGAAGCGGTGCATGCGGCGCTGCCGCCGCGCCACGATCCGTTCGTGGACCTGTTGCCGCGCGCGCGCGGCAGCGAGGACGACATCGGGGTCAAGCTGACGCCGCGGCATTACGCCTACCTGAAGATCTCCGAAGGCTGCAATCACCGCTGCAGCTTCTGCATCATTCCGTCGATGCGCGGCGACCTGGTGTCGCGCCCGGTCGACGAGGTGCTGCGCGAGGCCGAACGCCTGGTCAAGGGTGGGGTGCGCGAATTGCTGGTGGTGTCGCAGGACACCTCGGCCTATGGCGTGGACCTGAAGTACGCCGAGCGCGAGTGGCGCGGCCGCAGCTACCAGACGCGGATGAAGGCGCTGTGCGAGGGTCTGTCGGAACTGGGCGCGTGGGCGCGCCTGCACTACGTGTATCCGTACCCGCACGTGGACGACGTGATCCCGCTGATGGCCGAGGGCAAGCTGCTGCCGTACCTGGACATCCCGTTCCAGCACGCCAGCCCGCGCATCCTCAAGCTGATGAAGCGGCCCGGCGCGGTGGAGCGCACCCTGGAGCGCGTGCAGCGCTGGCGTGCGCTGTGCCCGGAGATCACCCTGCGTTCGACCTTCATCGTCGGCTTCCCCGGCGAGACCGACGCCGAGTTCGAGCAGTTGCTGGAGTTCCTGGACGCCGCGCAGCTGGACCGCGTTGGTGCGTTCGCCTATTCGCCGGTGGAAGGCGCCAGCGCCAATGCGCTGCCGGATCCGGTGCCGGAAGCACTCAAGCAGGAGCGACTGGCGCGCTTCATGGAACGGCAGGCGGCGATTTCTACATTGCGGCTGGAAGCCAAGATCGGCAGCGTGCAGGAGTGCCTGGTGGACTTCCTGGAGGACGGCATCGCGGTGGCGCGCTCCAAGGCCGATGCGCCGGAGATCGATGGCCTGGTGCATATCCAGAACGGCGGCGAACTCGGGCTGAAGCCGGGCGATCTGGTGCAGGTGGCGATCGGTGACAGCGACGAGCACGACCTGTTCGGCGATGCGTTGCCGGCGCAGGCGTCGTCGGCAACGCCGCTGGATCTGCGGGTGCTCTGAGGCCGTAGACGGCGGCACGCGTGGCGCCCTGGCGCCGCGCGCTCACGGCGTGGCGTAGTCCACCGCCACCACCACGAAGCTGTGGCGGCCACCGGGCAGCTGCGCTTCCACTTCGTCGTCGATGCGCTTCTTCAGCAGCGCCCGCGCCAGCGGCGAATCGATGCTGATCCAGCCGCGCGCCGCGTCGGTCTCGTCCGGGCCGACGATGCGATAGCGGCGCAGTTCGCCGCTGTCGGCATCCTCCAGCTCGATGTGCGCGCCGAAGAACACCGCCTGCGGGTCGGACGGCGCCTCGGCGACCACGCGCAGCGCTTCCAGGCGCTTGCTCAGGTAGCGCACGCGGCGGTCGATCTCGCCCAGTTGCTTCTTGCGGTAGGTGTACTCGGCGTTCTCCGAGCGGTCGCCCTCGGCCGCGGCCGCGGCCAGCGCCTTGACCACCTCGGGGCGGCGCACCCGCCACAGCTCCTCCAGCTCGGCCTTGAGCCGGGCATGGCCTTCCGGGGTAATCAGGGCGGTGCTTTTCTCGGCAGGGGGACGCCAGCGGCTCATCGGTGCGACTGCGGTGGAGCGGGGTGGCGATGCTAGCGCGTGCCTGCGGCTTGCGCACCCGCGGGCGATGGCCGAAGCTGCCGCTGCCCCGCACGTGGACGTCGTTCGATGTTGATCCTGCCGCTGCACAAGCCGCTGTCGCGGGACAACCTCCCGCTGGTCACGCTGCTGCTGATCCTGCTCAATGTCGCGGTCTACGTCGGCTGGCAGCGCCAGGACGCGGCGTCGTTGCGGCAGGCGCAGCGCTACTACACGGACTCCGGACTCGGCGCGCTGGAAGCGCCGGCCTATGCGCGCTACCTGGAACGCAGCGGTCGGCGCGCGCCGCTCGCGCAACTGCAGCAGATGCCAGCGGCAGAGCGGGCCGCCTTCGTCGGGGACGTCACCCTGCATGACGTGCGGTTCGTGCAGGCCATGCGCGATGGCAGCGTCTTCGCGGACGCCGATGCCCGGCAGGCCTGGGCGCCGCTGCGCGCGCACTACGACGCGCTGCTGCAGCGCGTGTTCACCCTGCGCCACGTGCAGCGCAGCTCCGAATGGGCGCCGGCGCGCATGCTCGGCGCGGCGTTCCTGCACGCCGACGCCATGCACCTGATCGGCAACATGCTGTTCCTGCTGGCGCTGGGCACGCTGCTGGAAGGCGCGATCGGCGGCTGGCGGTTCCTGGCGGTGTACCTGCTCGGTGCGTTCGGCGCCAGCGCGGCCAGCCTGTGGTGGCGCTGGGGCGATCCCGGCGCCGGTCTCGGCGCGTCCGGCGCCATCGCCGCCTTGATGGGCGCATTCTGCGTGGTGTGGGGGCGGCGTCCGGTGCGCTTCTTCTACTGGGTGGCGGTGCTGTTCGACTATGTGCGGGCGCCGGCCATCGTGCTGCTGCCGCTGTGGCTGGGCTGGGAGCTGTACAACCTGCTGTGCAACGGCGATGCCGGCATCGGCTTCGACGCGCATGCCGGCGGGCTGGTGGTCGGCGCACTGCTCGGCGCGGTGCTGGTGGCCACCGGGCAGACGCGCGAGGCGTTTCTGCGCGACGATGACGGGATGCCGGCCGACGACCGCTGGGACCGCGCGCAGGCGCATCTGGGGCGGATGGAACACCTCCAGGCCGGCGCGCTGCTGGACGCGCTGGCTGCCGAAGCGCCGCAGCGCTTCGATGTGGCGCTGGCGCGCTATCGCCTGGCCGCCAACGCCGGCCAGGTCGCGACGGCGCGGCTGCGCGCGTTGGACGTGCTGCGCCTGGCGGCGCCGTCCGTGCAGGAGGCGCAGCAGCAGGCGGCAGTGCTTGCCGCGGCCGGTGATCTGGATGCGTCGACGCGTGCGGCGGTGTTCGCGCGCTGGATGGCGCTGGGGATGCTGGCCGAGGTGGAGGCATTGCTGGCGCAGGATGCGGTCTCGCCACGCGAGCAGCAGGCGCAGGCCTGGTTCCGGCTGGCGCTGGGCCATGGCGAACGCCAGGCCACGGCGGAGTGGCGGCGCGTGCTGCAGGCGCTGGTCGCGCGTTATCCAGACCTGCCGCAGGCGGACAAGGCGCGGTTCCTGCTCGCCAACGCGTGAGGGCGCTGCCGGGCGCGGAAGCGGGGCGCGTCAGCGTGCCCCCGCGCCGCGCACGACCCACGCTAGACCGGCGCGATCGTCACCGCGCGCAACGCCGCCTGCAGCTTGCCGCGTTGCACCTCGTCGTCGCAGCGGGTCAGGGCGTCCTCCAGCAGGTGGCGGGCCTGCGCGTCCTCGCCGAAGCGTTCGGCCAGCAGCAGGGCAGCCTGCAGCGACCAGACGCTACGTTCCGGCGCTTTCGGCCAGGCACGCAGTGCGGCCTGCAGGCCGTCGGCGGCGAGCCGGAACTGCCCGGCCAGTTGCGCGCGTTCGGCCAGCAGCGTGGCCTGTTCCGGCAGCAGCGGCGCGAAGTCGGGATCGGCATCCAGCGCCTCGCGCTGCAGCGCCAGCGCCCGGCGTTCCTGCTTTTCCTGCAGCAGCCGGTGGATGTACTGGCGGGTATGCTCGCGGCGTTCTTCCTGGCGCGCACTGCCGCGCAGCAGGCGCTGGTACAGCTCGTGCACGCCCAGGCTCACCGCGCGGCTGCGCACTTCGCTGCGCAGCACCTGCAAGGCGTCGTCGGTGTGGCCGTCGCGCACCAATTGCTCGGCCTCGTCGAGCACGCGCTGGTCCGGGTCATGGCGGGCGAACGCACCTGCCGCGTCGGCGGCCGGTTCGTAGCCCAGCACCGCGTGATACTGGTAGACCAGATAGCCCATCAGGTGGAAGGCCGCGAACAGGCCCCAGATCGTCACCACGGTGACCGCCAGGTCGGCGACCAGCGGCGGCAGGGCGCGCTGCAGCCAGGCGGCGGCGCCCAGCGCACTGGCCTGGATCACGAACAGCAGGCCGAACGCGGCCAGGTAAGGCCAGCCGATGCGCAGCGCCAGGCCGATCGACACCGCCGGGTTCAGCGCACGGCGCAGGCTGCCGTCCATCGCCAGGGAAATCAGGAAGCCGGGCTGCAGCAGCACCACCGCCAGCAGCATCAGCAGGCCGCCGACCGGCCCGGTCAGCAGCAGCGCCGCGAACACCGCCACGCCGAGCACGATCATCAGCGCAAACAGCCGCACGACCACGCCGTCGCCGATGTCGAAGCCGCGTTCCGGCGCGTCCAGGTAGCCGTCGGCGGTGTGCCGCAGGATCTCGAAGGCGTACTTGTAGATCGCCAGGCTGGTGACGATGCTCAGGATCCAGCCGATGCCCGGCAGCAGGCCCAGCAGGCTGCACAGGGTCAGCGCGACCAGCGCGTACAGTGCGCCGCCGTGCAACGGATACAGCGCAATGGCGCGGGTGCGCGCCCAGAACGGCTCGGGTGTGTTGCGATGTGCGCGGCGTGCGCCCGCGCGACGACGGTCTTCCATGACGCCCCCTGTCTACGAAGTGTGACGATTGTGCGGGTCGGCCGCGGCGCGCGCAATCGGGGCCGCCGGGCGGCCTGCGGTGGGGGTCGTGGATTGCCACGCCGCCGTTGTGTGGTCGACTGCGCAACGCGCGTTCCACGCCGCCGTCGCCGTGCGCCGGCTCGCTACACTGCGCCCGAGCGTGGACAGCGCAATGCCATGCCGATGGTCCTGCACACGCGCTGCGCATTCCCCCATTCCCCCTTGGAGCTTCGCTTGGATTCTTCCTTCGTTTCCGCCAACCCGCGCGTGCGCGTCACCAACATCGAAGTGCTGTCGGACAACTGGTACGTGCTGCGCAAGGTCAGCTTCGATTTCCAGCGCCACGACGGCAGTTGGCAGGCCCTCACCCGCGAGGCCTACGACCGCGGCAATGGCGCGACCATCCTGCTGTACAGCCGCGCCAAGGGCACGGTGATGCTGACCCGCCAGTTCCGCTTGCCGACCCTGCTCAACGGCAACCCCGACGGCATGCTGATCGAGGCCTGCGCGGGGCTGCTCGATCGCCACGATGCGGAGACCTGCATCCGCAAGGAGACCGAGGAGGAGACCGGCTACCGGATCGAGAACGTACGCAAGGTATTCGAGGCGTTCATGAGCCCGGGCTCGGTGACCGAGCGGCTGTACTTCTTCGTGGGCGAGTACGTCGACCGCGACAAGGTCGGCGCCGGCGGCGGCATTGCTGCCGAGGGCGAGGAGATCGAGGTGCTGGAGCTGAGGCTCGATGCCGCGCTGGCGATGATCGACAGCGGCGAGATCGCCGACGCCAAGACCATCATGCTGTTGCAGTACGCCAAGCTGCACGGGCTGCTGGCCTAGCGTAGCTTTATCGGTTTTTATCTCTGCACGTGGCATCGCCAGGATCGAAGGCCGCGCCTAACCGCGCATCCGGCGTTCTGAGCGCTGGGCCTGTCGATCGCTGGTGGCGACGGTGTGCGCCAGGCATGCTCAGGTGTCAGCGATGACCCATTGCACGTCCGGCACCCACGCCTGCCGCCATCGGGACATTTTTGCTTCGGCGTCCAGCCATTGCGGGGACACCGGCACTGCGGCCCCCAACGCCGGCGTCTTGTTCAGACAGCCGGCATTGACGGCACCGTAAAGCCGCCCCTGGTGCTCGAACGTGACCGCGACCAGCACCCCGCACTGGCGGCACAGCTGGAACTGGGCGGCCTCTGCGCCCTGGCGATAGCGATGCACGGCCTCGGCATGCGTGGCCGTCAGTCGCAGTGTGCCGGCGGGATCGGAAACGTATGCCGCACCATGCTTCTGGCAGAAGCTGCAGTCGCAGGCGCGCGGATGGATGTCCCCGGCCGCTTGATCCGTCGAGAACACGACGGTCAGGCCGCCGCAGTGGCAGCTTCCCTGGAGCGTTGTCGGCTTGTCTGCCCGCGACATCATTGCAAGGCGCTCATCGCGTTCCTGTCCATGCTGGAGCTTCCTTTGGCGTCGGCTGCGCTCAGCGCTTGCCGCCGAAGATGCTGCCGAAGATGCCGCGCACGATCTGCTGGCCGATGCGGTTGCCGATGGTGCGCGAGGTCTGCTTGGCCATCGCCTCCAGCATGCCCTGGCGGCGCTTGGTGCCGAACACCGCGTCCTTGACCGCCTGGCCGAAGCCGCTGTCCTGCGCCTCGTCCTGTTCGCGGGTGCGTGCCGGCGGCGCGGCGCTGCGGTCGGCGCTCTGCTCGACGCGGCGCGCCAGCAGTTCCGCCGCCGATTCGCGGTTGACCGGGGTGTCGTAGCGCGTGCCGACCGGGCTGCCGGCGCGCACCTGCGCGCGCTCGGCGTCGGAAATGGCGCCCATGCGGCAACGCGGCGGCGCGATCAGCGTCTGCTGCACCGGCGCCGGCACGCCCTTGTCCTGCAGCGTGGACACCAGCGCCTCGCCGGTGCCGAGTTGGGAAATGGCCTTGGCCACGTCCAGCTTGGGATTGGCCACGAAGGTCTCGGCCGCGGTGCGCACCGCCTTCTGGTCGCGCGGCGTGTAGGCGCGCAGCGCGTGCTGCACGCGGTTGCCGAGCTGGCCGAGGATGCTGTCGGGCACGTCGTCCGGGAACTGCGAGCAGAAATACACGCCCACGCCCTTGGAGCGGATCAGCCGCACCACCTGCTCGATGCGCTGCACCAGCGCCGGCGGCGCGTCGTCGAACAGCAGGTGCGCCTCGTCGAACACGAACACCAGCTTGGGCTTGTCCAGGTCGCCCACTTCCGGCAGCCGCTCGAACAGTTCCGACAGCAGCCACAGCAGGAAGGTCGAGTACAGCCGCGGCTTGAGCACCAGTTGCGCGGCGGCGAGGATGCCGATCACGCCGCGGCCGTCGTGGTCGACCCGCATCAGTTCGGCCAGGTCCAGTGCCGGCTCGCCGAAGAAACCTTCGCCGCCGTCCTGGGCCAGGCGCAGCAGCGCGCGCTGGATCGCCGCCACCGACTGCGCGCTGACCAGACCGTATTCGGTGGAGATGTCCTTGCGCTCTTCCACCACCAGCGCCAGCAGCGCGCGCAGGTCGTCCAGGTCGAGCAGCAGCAGGCCGCGGTCGTCGGCCAGCTTGAACACGATGTCGAGCACGCCGGCCTGGGTGTCGTTCAGTTCCAGCACGCGCGCCAGCAGGGTGGGGCCCATCTCGCTGACGGTGGTGCGCACCGGGTGGCCGAGCTGGCCGTACAGATCCCAGAACACCACCGGGTTGGCGGCCGGCGCGTAGTCGGTCACGCCGATGTCCCTGGCGCGCTGCAGCACCTTCTCGCTGCCGTCGCCGGGCATCGCCAGGCCGGCCACGTCGCCCTTCACGTCGGCCAGGAACACCGGCACGCCGATCCGCGAGAAGCCTTCGGCCAGGGTCATCAGGGTCACGGTCTTGCCGGTGCCGGTGGCGCCGGCGACCAGGCCGTGGCGGTTGCCCAGGCGCGGTTGCAGCAGCACCGCGATGTCGTCGGTCACGCCTTTGCCTAGCAGGATCGGGTCCATATCGGGGTCCGCAATGAGATGGCTGGATTCTAGAGCGTCCTCGGGATGGCCGAACGCGTGCGCGTTGTCCTGGGCGCGCCCGCGCCGCCGTACAGAGGCCGGCAGCGCCGCGAAAAGCGGCCTTTGCCGTGTCCGGCCGTTCGCGGCGGCAGCGCCGGCGCGTGCCGCCGCAAACAGCGTTGCCCGGGTTCGCACGCGATGCCCGTGCTGCAGCGCGGGATGCCCGCCGGCCATGAACGTCGGCCCGCCGCGGGCCGGGTCGCGGCCGCGGCGACCTTGCCGCAATGTGACGGCGGGGGCTACCCTGCGGCCTTTCCGTCGCCGCGTCCCACCATGCCCCTTCCGTTCCGCTTCACCCACGCGTGGCCCGTCGCGGCTGCCGTGGCGCTGACCTGCACCGCTCCTGCCGCCCATGCCCGCGTGTCCGCCCGCGACCAGGCCGCCATCGCCGTCCTCGACCAGCGCCTGGCCGCCGCCGAGAAGCGCTACAACGACGCCATGGTGCTGGTCGGCAACAGCGACCCCAAGGGCACCCAGGAAAGCGACGCCGCGCTGGAGGACATCGAGGACGTGATCCAGGCCTGCATCAAGCAGCGCGGCTGCGAGGTCGGCACCTACCTGGGGGCGTACAAGCGCCTGCTCAAGGCCAAGGCCGATGCGCAGGGCCAGGCCAGCGACACCGATGCCGCCGACGACGATTCGGCGCCGCTGCAGGCCGACCCCGACCACATCAGCCCGCTCGCCGCCGACGTGCCGGAAGCGGCGCGCGCGGCGCGCCTGCTCAACGACAAGCGCCACGCCTTCGATTCGATGGTGGAGTACAACCCGGCGGTGCAGGCCGGCATCCGCCGCTGGCTCACCGACATGCGCCCGGCGCTGATGAGCAGCTACGAGAACTACCAGAACCTGCGCGCGGTCATGTGGCCGGAATGGGAGAAGCGCGGCCTGCCGGAAGCGCTGCTGTTCGGCATCATCGCCAAGGAATCCAACGGCCGCGTGCACGCCAATTCGCGGGTCGGCGCCGCCGGGCTGATGCAGTTCATGCCGGCCACCGGGCGCCGCTTCGGCCTGGGCCCGGACGGCACCGGCTTCGATACCCGTTACGACGCGCGCAGCGCCGCCGAGGCGAGTGCGGTCTACATCAACGAACGCATGGCCGAGCTCAACCGCAGCGTCGAGCTGGCCCTGGCCGGCTACAACGGCGGCGAAGGCCGCGCCGCGCGCGTGTTCAACCAGATGCCCGGGCGCAGCTTCTGGGACGCCTCGGTGTACAACCAGTTCCCGGCCGAGACCAAGGACTACGTGCCGATGGTGATCGCCGCGGCGTGGATCTTCCTGCACCCGCAGCAGTACGGCGTGGCCTTCCCCAAGATCAATGCGCAGCCGGCCACGCTGCGCCTGGCCAAGTCCACCACCATCTACGAACTGACCATCTGCCTGGGCAGCGACGGCACCCGCGACGGCTACATGCGCGCGCTGCGTAACCTCAACCCGCGCTACGAGCCGGACGGCTGGATCCCGGCCGGGGTGACCATCAACGCCACCACCAAGATCGTCGGTCTGTACAACCGCTACTGCGTCAGCGGCCCGCGCGCCGACCTGGCGCGCGCGCTGATCACCGCCGACGTCACCGCCGCGGTGCGCAGCGGCAGCCCGGCGCCGGCGGCCGACCTCACCGGCAACGTGGCGGTGGGCGACGTCAGTCCGGTCGCCGGCGTGCCGACCACGGTGGCCACCGGCCGACCCGCGCCGGCCAAGCCCAAGCAGAAGCAGGTGCGCAACTACCGCGTGGCCAAGGGCGACACCCTGGGCCGGATTTCCGACCGCCACGACTGCGATCTGAAGGAGCTGGCCAAGGCGAATGGCTTGCGTGCACCGGGTTATGCGCTGAAGCCGGGGCAGTCGTTGAAGCTGGCGGGCTGCGAGAAGTAGGCTGTTCCTTCTCCCGCCGGGACCATGGCCCCCTTTTCGGGGGAGGGTGGCGCGTAGCGCCGGATGAGGCTGGGGCCACTCGCAGTCTTAGGCGGGTGGCTTTACCGTCATCCATTGCAGGTAGGTGGCCCGTCCACCGCCAATGCGTTGGGACTGAAGTCCCTCCCACAGTAGTGGTCGCCGCAGTACTGGCTGTCAGGGCCAAGCGCTGACCAATCCCTTCTCCCCTCGGGACCATGGCCTCCTTTTCGGGGGAAGGTGGCGCGTAGCGCCGGATGAGGGTCGGGCCATTCGCAGTCTCGGGCGTGTGGCTTGCCGTCATCCATTGCAGGTAGGCGGTCCGTCCAGCGTCCATGCGTCGGGACTGAAGTCCCTCCCACAAAGGTGCCTTCGCACAAAGGGCCGCAGCGCGGCCCTCTCTCACCTCAGCGCACCAGCCGCGCCAGCGCCTGCCCCAGCCGCACCGGCGATTCCGCCTTCAGCGCCGGATCGAACGCGGCCACGCCGGGCGGCAGCAGCACGATCACGGTCGAGCCGTAGTTGAAGCGCGCCATCTCCTCGAACCGCTGCAGGGTGATGCCCTTGCCGCGCCAGTCCTTGCGGGTGATGCGATCGGCGTAGCGTGGGATCTCCACGCCGCTCCACACGGTTTCCACGCCGGACACCAGCAGCGCGCCGACCATTACCGAGACCATCGGGCCGAAGTCGGTGTCGAAATGGCAGACCAGGCGCTCGTTGCGCGCGAACAGGCGCGGCACGTTGCGCACCGCGTCGGTGCCGACGCTGAACAGCCGGCCCGGCACGTGCACGGTTTCGCGCAGGGTGCCGGTCCAGGGCATGTGCACGCGGTGGTAGTCGCGCGGCGACAGGTACACGGTGGCATACAGACCATTGGCGAACGGCACCGCGGCCGCGTCGTCGCCGAGCAGTTCGGCGGCGGTGAACGACTGGCCCTTGGCCTGGAAGATGCGTCCGTCCTCGATCCGGCCGAGCTGGCTGATGCGGCCGTCGGCCGGCATCAGCAGCGCCTGCGAATCGGGATCGGCGACGCGCGCGCCCGGCTTCAGCGCACGGGTGAAGAAGGCATTGAAGGTCGGGTAGGCGGTCGCATCCGGCTGCGCGGCCTCGCTCAGGTCCACGCCGAAGCGGCGCACCACCGTGTCGATCAGCCACTGCTTGAGCCCCGGCCGCGACGAATAGGCCAGGCGTCGCGCCAGCGAGGACAGCAGCCGGTGCGGCAGCACGTAGGTCAGGCGGGTGGTCAGGCTCATGGGGCGGTGGCCTTGGTCAGGGCCTGCAGGTCGGCGGCGATCGCCGCGGCATCGAACGGCGGGCGGATCAGCCCGGCCTGGCGGCCCTGCGGGTCGAGCACCGCGATCGCGGCGGAGTGGTCCATGCTGTAGTCGTTGGGGTTCTCGGCGTAGTGCTTGCCCGGCACCTTCTGGAACACAAAGCCCAGCGCGGTGGCGAAGCGCTCCAGTTCGGGCACGTCGGCGGTGGCGGCGATGGTGTCCTTGTGGAAGGCGTGGGCGTACTCGCCCAGCCGCGGCAGGGTGTCGCGCTGCGGGTCGACCGAGACGAACAGCACGCGCGGGCGCAGCGTGTCCGGCAGCGTCTCCCATTGCTTCTGCGCGCGCGCCAGGTCGGCCAGGGTGGTCGGGCACACGTCCGGGCAGGCGGTGAAGCCCAGGAACACCAGGGTCCAGTGGCCCTTGAGTTCACCCGGCACCAGCGGCGTGCCGTCGGTCTGGCGCAGATGGAAGTCGGGCAGGGGCCGCGGCTGCGGGTACATGCGCACCGTGCGGGTCTCCGGCCAGGCCGGGGCGGCCCTGCCGCCGAAGTACTTCTGGGCCAGCAGCAGCCCCAGGCCGGCGGCCAGGGCAACCACCAGGACGATGCCGAAGGTGCGGTTGAACATACTGATTTCCCATGCAACGAACGCTCATCATAGCGGCCGGGCCTCTATAATCGGGGGCCGAATTGCCTTGCCTGTTGCCATGACTGCCGACGCGGCCGCCGAACTCCACACGATCATCGACCTGATCCGCTACGGCACCAGCCGTTTCAACGCCGCCGGGCTGAGCTTCGGCCACAGCTACGACAACGCCCTGGACGAGGCCACGCAACTGGTGCTGCATGCGCTGCACCTGCCGCACGACCTCGGCCCGGCCTACGGCAGCGCGCGGGTCACCACGCCGGAGAAGGCGAAGGTGCTGGCGTTGTTCGAGCGCCGCATCGCCGAGCGCATCCCCGCCGCCTACCTCACCGGCGAGGCCTGGTTCGCCGGGCTCAGCTTCAAGAGCGATGCGCGCGCGCTGGTGCCGCGTTCGCCGATCGCCGAACTGATCGAAGCCGGCTTCGAGCCGTGGCTGGCCGGACGCCCGGTCGAGCGCGCGCTGGACCTGTGCACCGGCTCGGGCTGCATCGCCATCGCCATGGCCCACTACAACCCGAACTGGCAGGTGGACGCGGTCGACATCAGCGACGACGCGCTGAGCCTGGCCGCCGAGAACAAGGAGCGGCTGCTGGCCGACAACGTCGAACTGGTCAAGTCCGACCTATTCGCCGGGCTGGGCGGACGGCGCTACGAGCTGATCGTGACCAATCCGCCCTACGTCACCCATGCCGAGACCGACGCGCTGCCGCCGGAATACGCGCACGAGCCGGAGCTGGGCCTGCGCGCGGGCGACGACGGGCTGGACCTGGCGCTGAAGATCCTGCGCGACGCGCCGGCGCACCTGAGCGAGGACGGCCTGCTGATCTGCGAGGTCGGCGAGTCCGAGCGCGCGCTGGCGCAGCTGCTGCCGGAAGTGGATTTCGCCTGGGTCGAGTTCAAGGTCGGGCAGATGGGCATCTTCGCGGTGGAGCGCAGCGAACTGCTCGCGCACCACGCGCGCATCGCCGCGCTGGCCGCGGACCGGTGACGCAAGCGATATGAGCGCGAACAGTTTCGGCAAGCTGCTGACCGTCACCACCTTCGGCGAATCGCACGGGCCGGCGATCGGCTGCGTGGTCGATGGCTGCCCCCCGGGGCTGGAACTGGACGCCAGCGAATTCGCCCACGACCTGCAGCGCCGCGCCACCGGCAAGAGCCGGCACACCTCGGCGCGGCGCGAGGCCGACGCTATCGAGATCCTGTCCGGGGTCTACGAAGGCCGCACCACCGGCACTCCGATCGGCCTGCTGATCCGCAACACCGACCAGCGCAGCAAGGACTACACCGACATCGCCCGGCAGTTCCGTCCGGGCCATGCCGACTACAGCTACTGGCAGAAGTACGGCATCCGCGATCCGCGCGGCGGCGGGCGTTCGTCGGCGCGCGAGACCACCATGCGCGTGGCCGCCGGCGTCATCGCCAAGAAGTGGCTGGCGCAGCGCTACGGCGTGCGCGTGCGCGGCTACCTGTCGCAGCTCGGGCCGCTGCTGCCGCAGGGCTTCGCCTGGGACGCGGTGGAGGACAACGCGTTCTTCTGGCCGCATGCACCGCAGGTGCCGGAGCTGGAGGCGTACATGGATGCGCTGCGCAAGTCCGGCGATTCGATCGGCGCGCGCGTGACCGTGGTCGCCGACGGCGTGCCGGCGGGCTGGGGCGAGCCGATCTACGGCAAGCTCGACGGCGAACTGGCCGCGGCGATGATGAGCATCAACGCGGTCAAGGGCGTGGAGATCGGCGACGGCTTCGCCGCGGTGACCCAGAAGGGCACCGAGCACCGCGACCTGATCGCGCCGGACGGCTTCCAGTCCAACCACGCCGGCGGCGTGCTCGGCGGCATCGCCACCGGCCAGCCCATCGTCGTCTCGGTGGCGTTCAAGCCCACCTCCAGCCTGCGCCTGCCCGGCGCCACGGTGGACGTGGATGGGCAGGCGGTGGACGTGATCACCACCGGCCGCCACGATCCCTGCGTCGGCATCCGCGCCACCCCGATCGCCGAGGCGATGATGGCGCTGGTGCTGATGGACCAGGCGCTGCGCCACCGCGCGCAATGCGGCGACGTCGGCACGGTGACCCCGCGCATCCCCGGCGGTGGCGATGGCTGAGTCGCGGCCGCGGGTGTGGGTCAGCCAGCCGCTGTTCGACGACGTCGTCGCACGGCTCGGCGCGCATTGCGCGCTGACCACCACCGCGGACGTGACCAGGTATTCGCCGCAGGACCTGGCCGCGGCACTGGCGCCGCTGGACGGCGCCCTGGTCACTCTCAACGAACGCATCGGCGCCGCCGAGATCGCCGGCGCGCCGCGGTTGCGCGCCATCGCCAACGTGGGCGTCGGCTACAACAATCTGGACCTGGACGCGCTCAGCGCGGCCGGCATCGTCGCCACCAACACCCCCGACGTACTCACCGAGACCACCGCCGATCTCGGCTTCGCCCTGCTGATGGCGGCCGCGCGGCGCGTCGGCGAGGCCGAGCGCTGGCTGCGTGCGGGGCAGTGGCAGCAGTGGTCGTTCCAGACCATGCTCGGCGCCGACGTCCACGGCAGCACCCTCGGCATCCTCGGCATGGGCCGCATCGGCCAGGCCATCGCGCGCCGCGCTGCCGGCTTTTCGATGCGCGTGCTGTACCACAACCGCAGCCGTCTGCCGGCCGAGGTGGAGCACGCGCATCGCGCCGAGTACGTGGGCTTTGACGCGTTGCTGGCACGCGCCGACCACCTGCTGCTGGTGCTGCCATACAGCGCGCAGTCGCACCACATCGTCGACGCCGCCGCACTGGCCAAGATGCGGCCGACCGCGACGCTGGTGAACATCGCCCGCGGCGGCCTGGTCGATGAAGTCGCGCTGGCCGACGCGTTGGCCAACGGGCGCCTGGCCGCGGCCGGACTGGACGTGTTCGAAGGCGAGCCGGCGATCCGTCCGGAGCTGCTGGCGCTGCGCAACGTGGTGCTGACCCCGCACATCGGCAGCGCCAGCGTGGCCACGCGCCGTGCAATGGTGTCGCTGGCGGTGGACAACCTGCTCGCCGCGCTGGGCGTCGGCGCCGACGCCGGACGCCCGCCCAATGCGCTGAACCTGGACGCGATCGCCGCGGCCGGCGGCGGCGCGCGGGCGATGGCGGACAAAAAACGATAGGGAGCCTGCGGCGCCGCGCGCGACGCGCACGGCAGGTTCCCCGAATCCACGTGGCAGTGCGGCTGTTCCTCCCCTTCTTTTTCTGCGGATCGAATCTTCCATGAGCAATGCAACCCGTCGTTTCAACGTCGCCGTCGTCGGCGCCACCGGTGCCGTCGGCGAAACCATGCTGAGCATCCTCGCCGAGCGCGATTTCCCCGTCGCCACGCTGTACCCGCTGGCCTCCGAGCGCTCGGCCGGCGGCCAGGTCGAGTTCAAGGGCCAGAAGGTCACCGTGCTCGACCTGGCGACCTTCGATCCGAGCGGCGTGGACATCGCGCTGTTCTCCGCCGGCGGCGGCATTTCCAAGGAATACGCGCCGAAGTTCGCCGCGGCCGGCGCGGTGGTGATCGACAACTCCTCGACCTTCCGCTACGACGACGACGTGCCGCTGGTGGTGTCGGAGGTCAATCCGCACGCGTTGAAGCACCGCCCGCGCGGCATCGTCGCCAATCCCAATTGCTCGACCATGCAGCTGATGCCGGTGCTGGCGCCGATCCACAAGGAATACGGCATCGAGCGCATCAACGTGGCCACCTACCAGTCGGTGTCCGGCGCCGGCCGCTCGGGCATGGAGGAACTGGGCAAGCAGACCGCGCAGCTGCTGGCGTTCCAGGACATCGAGCCGCAGAAGTTCCAGGCGCAGATCGCCTTCAACCTGATCCCGCACATCGACGACTTCCAGCCCAACGGCTACACCAAGGAAGAGATGAAGCTGGTGTGGGAAACGCAGAAGATCCTCGAGGACAGCAGCATCCTGGTGAACCCCACCGCGGTGCGCGTGCCGGTGTTCTTCGGGCACTCGGAGGCGGTCAACATCGAGACCAAGCGCAAGATCACCGTCGAGCAGGCGCGCGCCCTGCTGGGTCAGGCGCCCGGCGTGGAAGTGGTCGACGAGCACAAGGCCGGCGGCTATCCGACCCCGGTCACCCATGCCTCCGGCAAGGATCCGGTGTTCGTCGGCCGCATCCGCGAGGACTTCTCGCACCCGCGCGGCCTCAACCTGTGGGTGGTGGCCGACAACATCCGCAAGGGCGCTGCGCTCAATGCGGTGCAGTTGGCCGAGCTGGTCGCCCAGGAGGGCTGAGGGGCCGGGATTCGGGAGTCGGGATTGGGGATTCGTAAGAGCCGCGCAGCGCCGTTTCGGCGCTGCGGAGCGCGGTATCTCCAGGCAACCACGCAACGGCCAGTGGCGCATGCCCTGGCCGTTGTCGTGTCCGACGTCCGCGTCGTGCTGCGAAGACAGCCCCTGCGGGCGATGATGAGCGGCGCACCCCGTAGGAGCGGCTTCAGCCGCGACGCAGCGTTCCCGGGAAAACCGTCGCGGCTGAAGCCGCTCCTACAGGACAAGGGGCGTTGCAGTACTTGTCGGTCACTGATCCCGCAAGCCGCTCGCGTACCCGCGAGCGCACGCCCCGCCGCTGCAATGCCCGCAACGAATCCCCAATCCCAAATCCCCACTCCCCGCTTCATATATATTGATGGACATGACTCTAAGGGGCAGGGGCGGGATGCGCCTACAACCACGTGTGTTCCATCGCCGCAGCGACGCTGCGGTGTCCGCGGCGCGCGGGCTGCGCCATGTCTGTCGCGCCGCCGCGGCGCTGCTTTTGCTGGCTTGCAGCCAGGCCGCGCTGGCGCTGGGCCTGGGCGATATCCGCGTGCTGTCCAAGCCGGGCGAGCCGTTCCTGGCCGAGATCCCGGTGATCTCCAACGAGCCGGGCGAACTGGAGCGGGCGCGGGTGGCGCTGGCCTCGCCGGCGACCTTCGCGCGGGTCGGGCTGGAACGCCCGCAGGGCCTGGTCAGCGATCTGCAGTTCCGTTTCACCCAGACCCGCAAGGGCCGCGCGGTGATCCAGGTCAGCAGCCGCATGCCGGTCGACGTGCCGTCGCTGAGCTTCCTGATCGAGGTCGATTGGGGCCAGGGCCGGCTGATTCGCGAATATTCCGCGCTGATCGACGCACCGAATACCGCTGCGGCGATCGACGCGCCGGCGATCGATGCGCCGGCCGCCGCGCAGCCGTCCGACCGCATCGCCCGCGAAACGTCCACCGCGGCGCCAGCGCCTGCCGCCGCCGCCACGCCGGCGGCGCCGAGCGCCAGGCCCGCCGCTGCGCCGCGTCCGGCGCCGGCCCCCGCGGCCGCGCCCGGCGATGCGCTGGCGCCGGTGCGCGCCGGGCAGACCCTGTCGCAGATCGCCGGGCAACTGGCGCGCGGCAACGGCCATTCGCTGGACCAGACCATGGTCGCGTTGCTGCGCGCCAATCCGGACGCCTTCATCCGCGGCAATCTCAACCTGCTCAAGCAGGGCGCGGTACTGCGCACCCCGCGCGAGGAGGACCTGGCCAGCCTGGATGCCGCCGCAGCCGAGGCAGTGGTGCGCGAGCAGGCGGCGCAATGGCGCCAGGCGCGCGCGCCGGTGCCGCAGCCGGCCCAGGCGCAGCAGGATGCGGCGACGGCGCAGGCCGCACCCAAGCCGGCCGCCGCAGCGCCGGCAGCGGCGTCCGGCGCGCGCCTGGAAATCGCGCCGGCGGTGCCGGCGACGCGCCGCGAGGCGGGAACCAAGTCCGGCACCGGTGCCGGCGACGAAGGAGACATGGTGGCGACCCAACAATTGCAGCAGGCGCGCGAAGACCTCGCGGCACGCGATGCCGAGGTCCAGGAATTGCGCTCGCGGGTGGAGCAGCTCGAAAAGCTCAAGGCCCAGCAGCAGCAACTGATCGCGCTGAAGGACAGTGATCTGGCCGCGGCGCAGAAGCGCCTGGCCCAGGCCGGGAAGGCGGCGCCAGCGGCCGCGCCCGCGCAAGCGCCGGCCAATGACGGGTTCCCGCTGTGGCTGTGGGGCGGGCTGAGCCTGCTGGTGCTGGGTGTCGGTGCCTGGCTGCTGTCGCGCCGACGCAAGCCCTCGCCGCTGCCGCCGTTGCCGCGCGACGACGACGCGGCGCTGGCGGCGAGCGCCGCGGTGCCGGTGGTCGCGCACCGCGATGTCGATGCGCCGGAACTGCCGCCGCTGGAACCGGCCGAGCCGCTGGCCGAGGAGGAGGCGGTCGCCCGCGACCACGAGGCGCTGGAGGACTGGGAGCGCACCGACCATCTCGACCACGCTGCCGCCGATCACGCCGATCGCCACGCCGCGCTCGACGACGCCGCCTTCGAGCGCGTGCTGGCGCAGCAGTCGCTGCGCCAGGCGCCGGCCGATGCGCCGCTGTCCGCGGACAACGACGACGTCCATTCCGCCGACGTGTCCGACGCCCATCCGGAGGTCGCCCCGGCCGCCGAGTTCGCGGCCGAGGCGGCCTGGCGGCCGCCGTCGCCGGTGGTCGCAGTGCCGACCAGCGACGCCCGTGCCGGCAGCGATGCTGGCGGCGGCCGGCAGGAGCCGACCTGGCACCAGCCTGCTGCGCCTGCACCGGCACCGGCCGAAGCACCGTCGCCGTATCCACCGGCGGGCCGCGAGCGCCTGGAACTGGCGGTGGCGTACATGGATCTGGGCGACAACGAGACCGCGCGCACCCTGTTGACCGAGGTCGCGGCCAGCGGCGACCCGGCCGCGCGCGCCGAGGCGCTGCAATTGCTGGGGCGGCTGGACTGATGGCGGCAGGCGGCGCGCGGCGCGCTCGCCGCGGCCGTCCGGCCTGGAGCGGGACGGCCCTGCGGCAGCGTGTCCCCGGGCGGCGGGCGAGCACCGAAGGCGCGTTCCCGGGCTGGCAGATGCAGTGCGGCGGCATTGCAGGCGCACTGCGCACGCCCATGCACGCGTCGACCGCAGCGCGCGCCGACGCCGATGCCGCATTGCAACGGAGGTCGCCATGCGCTACGCGCTAGGCGTGGAGTACGACGGCAGCGAGTTCCAGGGCTGGCAGCAACTCGGCGAGAGCGGCGGCCCCAGCGTGCAGGCGACGCTGCAGGCGGCGCTGTCGTCGGTGGCCGACGCCCCGGTGAGCGTGGTCTGCGCCGGCCGCACCGATGCCGGCGTCCACGGCGAGTGCCAGGTGGTGCATTTCGATTGCGACGCGCCGCGCCCGGCGCGCGGCTGGATGCTGGGTGCCACCGCGCGGCTGCCGCCCTCGGTGTGCGTGCGCTGGTGCGTGCCGGTGGCCGACGACTTCCATGCGCGCTTCTCGGCCCGCGCACGGCGCTACCGCTACCGCCTGCTCAACCGCCAGGTGCGCCCGGCGCTATACCGGCAGACCCTGAGCTGGGAGCGGCGGCCGCTGCAGGCCGAGGCCATGCACGCGGCGGCACAGGCGCTGCTGGGCGAGCAGGACTTCAGCGCCTTCCGCAGCGTGCAGTGCCAGGCGCTGCACGCGCGCCGCGAGCTGCAGTCGATCGCGGTGACCCGCAGTGGCGAACTGGTCGAGATCCAGGTCCAGGCCAATGCATTCCTTCATCACATGGTGCGCAATATCGTTGGTTCCCTTGTCATGGTGGGAACGGGCGAAAAGCCGGTGTCCTGGATTGGCGAACTGCTCGCGGGACGCGACCGCCGCGTCGCCGGTCCGACGGCGCCGCCGCAGGGCCTGGTGTTCGTCGGTCCCCTCTATCCCGCCCATTGGACGCTTCCGGACGAGGTCACGCTATGAATCGCACGCTGTATCGCACCCGCATCAAGTTCTGCGGCATGACCCGCGCCGGCGACATCCGCCTGGCAGGCGAGTTGGGCGTGGACTCGATCGGGTTCGTGTTCGCCCATGGCAGCCCGCGGCGGGTGGCGCCGGCCGAGGCGCGGGCCATGCGCCAGGCCGCCGCGCCGATGGTGGACGTGGTGGCGCTGTTCCGCGACAACCCCAAGGACGAGGTGCGCGAGGTGTTGCGCACGGTGCGTCCGACCCTGCTGCAGTTCCACGGCGACGAGGACGACGGCTTTTGCCGCAGCTTCAACCTGCCATATCTGAAGGCGGTGCCGATGGGGGGCGGCGAGATCAACGCGCGCACCCTGCAGCTGCAGTTCCCCAACGCCGCCGGCTTCCTGTTCGACAGCCACGCCCCCGGCGAAAGCGGCGGCTCGGGCAAGACCTTCGACTGGTCGCGGCTGCCGACCGGCCTACACCGGCCGTTCCTGCTCGCCGGCGGCATCAATGGCGACAACGTGTTCGACGCGATCATCGGCACCCTGCCGTGGGGCGTGGACGTGTCCAGCGGCATCGAGAGCCAGCCTGGCATCAAAGATGGCCACAAGATGCGCAAGTTCGTCGAGGAAGTGCGCCGCGCCGACTGCCACGAGTTGAACACCAACTGCTGAGCGCGACGCGGCGCCAGTGCCGGCGTCGCCTCGGTCAGCGCTGCAGTTCCTGCGTCAGCCACTGCGCCAGCGCGTCGACCCGGGAATCCTGGACATCGCGGCGCGTGCACAGCGCCCATTGCCCGCCGGTGTCGACGAAGCCCCACGGCGCCAGCAGGCGGCCATTGGCCAGGTCGTCGGCGACCAGCGGTTGCGGCGCGATCGCCACGCCGATCCCGGCCAGCGCCGCCTCCAGCAGGTAGTACAGATGTTCGAAGCCGGTGCCGTAGCGCAACTGCGCTGGCGCCAGCCCCTGCGCCTCGGCCCAGGCCGGCCAGGCCTGTGGGCGCGACACCGTATGCAGCAGCGGCAGTCCTTGCAGCGCCGCCGGCGCGGCCGTGGCCAGGGCCGGGGCCTGCGGCAGGGCGGGGCTGAGCACCGGGCCGATCCGCTCCGGCGCCAGCACGCGGACCTGCCAGTCCGCCGGCCACGGCGCCTGGCCCAGCAGCAGCGCCGCGTCCAGGCCGTCCAGGTCGGCGGCGAAGTCGCCTTCGTGCGCGGACAGGTGCAGGGTCAGCGCCGGCAGGTCCCGCTGCAGCACCTGCAGCCGCGGGATCATCCAGCGGGCGAGGATGCTGCCGGGGCAGCCCAGCACCAGCGCGGCCGGGCGCGCGGGGCGGCGCAGTTCTGCTACCGCCTCGTGCAATTGCGCAAACGCTGCGCCGGCCGCCTCGCACAGGCGCGTGCCGGCCGCGGTCGGGCGGATGCCGCGGCCGTCGCGCTGCAGCAGCGGCAACCCCAGTTCCTGTTCCAGCAGCCGCACCTGGCGGCTGACCGCGCCATGGGTCACGTGCAGTTCCGCCGCCGCGGCGCCGACGCTGCGCAGCCGCGCGGCGGCCTCGAACGCGCGCAGAGCGTTGAGCGAGGGCAGGCGGCGCAGGCTGGTCATGTGAGTTTTCCTGACGGATCGCGTCAGACTTTATCGGTTTTTGTGCGCCGACGTGTGCGCTAAAGTGCAGGCCTGTCCTGTTGCCCCCGGTTGCGCCATGTCCTCTGTTCCCGTCAGCGACTTCCACGCCTATCCCGACGCCGCCGGCCACTTCGGCCGCTACGGCGGCCGTTTCGTCGCCGAGACCCTGATCGGCCCGCTGCAGGAGCTGGCCGCCGCCTATGACGCCGCGCGCCAGGATCCGGCCTTCATCGCCGCCTACGACAAGGACCTGACCCATTACGTCGGCCGGCCCAGTCCGATCTACCACGCCGAGCGGCTGAGCCGCGAAGTCGGCGGCGCGCAGATCCTGCTCAAGCGCGAGGACCTGAACCACACCGGCGCGCACAAGATCAACAACACCATCGGCCAGGCGCTGCTGGCCAGCCGCATGGGCAAGACCCGCATCATCGCCGAGACCGGCGCCGGCCAGCACGGCGTGGCCAGCGCCACCGTGGCCGCGCGGCTGGGCCTGGAGTGCGTGGTGTACATGGGCGCCACCGATATCGAGCGGCAGAAGATCAACGTCTACCGGATGAAGCTGCTCGGCGCCACGGTGGTGCCGGTGCATTCCGGTTCGGCCACGCTCAAGGACGCGCTCAACGAGGCGATGCGCGACTGGGTGACCAACGTGCAGGACACCTTCTACATCATCGGCACTGTCGCCGGCCCCGATCCGTACCCGCGCATGGTGCGCGACTTCAACGCCATCGTCGGCCGCGAGGCGCGCGAGCAGATGCTGCGCGACTACGGCCGCCTGCCGGATGCGATCAGCGCCTGCGTCGGCGGCGGCAGCAACGCCATCGGCCTGTTCCATGCCTTCCTCAACGACGCCTCGGTGAAGATCTACGGCGCCGAGGCCGCCGGCGACGGCATCGGCAGCGGCCGCCATGCCGCCTCGATCGCCGCCGGGCGTCCCGGCGTGCTGCACGGCAACCGCACCTACGTGATCTGCGACGACGACGGGCAGATCGTCGAGACCCACTCGGTGTCCGCCGGCCTGGATTACCCGGGCGTGGGCCCGGAGCACGCGTTCCTGGCCGACAGCGGCCGCGCGGTCTACCAGGGCATCACCGACGACGAAGCGCTGGCCGCGTTCCATCTGCTGGCGCATACCGAGGGCATCCTCGCCGCGTTGGAGTCCAGTCACGCGGTGGCGCAGTCGATCAAGCTGGCGCGCGAACTGCCCAAGGACGCGCTGGTGATGTGCAACCTGTCCGGCCGCGGCGACAAGGACGTGCACACCATCGCTGCGCGCGAGGGGCTGACGCTGTGAGCGCGGCGGCGCTGCTCGGCGCCGCCTTGGTCCTGGCCGCCGCCGTGGCGCCGGCAGGCGAGACCGCGGCGGCACTCGACCGGGTGGGCACGCTGCGCGTCGGCCAGGTCTTCGCCGAACTGGCGCCACGTGCGCGCTGGGACTATGAGCGCGGCGAGGCTGGCGTCGACTGCGACTACGTGCATGCCGGGCAGTTGCCCAAGGACGTGGCGATGATGGTGCTGGACGGCCGCATCGCCCGCTTCGAGGTGACCGAGATAGGGCCGGTGGGCCCGTTCGGCATCCGCATCGGCGACAGCGAGGCGAGCGCCAGTGCGCGCCTCCCCGCCGGCGCCAGCGTCGAGCCGCATCATTACGGTGGGACCGATGCCCATTACCTGACTTGGCGCGACCCGCAACGCGGGCTCGCCGTGCGATACGAAACCGGAGAAGGCACTGTGAGAACGATGTACTGGGGAAGCTGGGACGCTGTGCAACTGGTCGAGGGCTGCTCGTGAGCGCCGCCGCAGGACGCCTCGCCGCGCGTTTCGCCGCGTTGCGCCAGAGCGGCCGCAAGGCCCTGATCCCCTTTCTCACCGCCGGCGATCCATCGCTGGAGGCGACCGTGCCGGCGATGCATGCGCTGGTCGAAGCCGGTGCCGACGTGATCGAGCTGGGCGTGCCGTTCTCCGACCCGATGGCCGATGGCCCGACCATCCAGCGCAGCTCCGAGCGCGCACTGGCGCGTGGCGCCGGCCTGCGTTACGTGCTGGAGACGGTCAGTGCGTTCCGTCGCGACGACGCCACCACGCCGTTGGTGCTGATGGGCTACCTCAACCCGGTGGAGATCCACGGCACCGCGCGCTTTGCCGAGGAGGCGGTGGCGGCCGGCGTGGACGGCGTGCTGCTGGTCGATCTGCCGCCGGAGGAGTCGGCCGAGACGCTGACGGTCTTCGCCGACGCCGGCCTGGACCTGATCGTGCTGGCCTCGCCGACCACCAGCGACACGCGCATCGATCTGTTGTGCGAGGCGGCGCGCGGCTACCTGTACTACGTCAGCTTCGCCGGCGTCACCGGCGCCGACCGGCTGGATACCCGCGCCGCCAGCGATCGCCTGCGCCAGCTGCGCGCGCGCTGCCCGGTGCCGGTGGTGGCCGGCTTCGGCATCAAGGACGCCGCCAGCGCCAAGGCCATGGCCGCCGATGCCGACGGCGTGGTGGTCGGCAGCGCACTGGTCGCGGCGCTGTCCGAGGCCGGCAGCCCGCAGGCCGCGCGCGAGGCAGCCCTGGCGTTCCTGGTGCCGCTGCGGCAGGCGCTGGACGTGGGCTGAGCCACGCCCAGTGTGTTTGCGAACGCCCGCATTGCGCGGGCGTTCGCGTTTGCCGCACTGCCGCAAATGCGGTGCGTGTGGAGCATGCGGTACATGCATTGCTGGTCGGACGACACGCGCCATCGCGGCCCCGCTTGAGGGTTGGCGATGCGGGACCGCGGGGGCGATGCCGCGCGTCCCGCGCTGCGCGGCCGCAGCAGGCGTCCTGGCGGCGGCCGCGCGTTACCGGCCGGCCCGGCCGCTCCATGCGCCACCGTCTGCAGGCCAGCGGGGGACCGAGTTAGACTGTCGCCCCTCTGCGGCTCTCGCGGCCGCCCAATGGATCGTCACATCGCATGAGTTGGCTCAGCAAATTGATGCCTTCGGGCATTCGCACCGACAGCACGCCCAGCAAGAAGCGCAGCGTTCCCGAAGGCTTGTGGGAGAAGTGCCCCAACTGCAGCGCCGTGCTGTACCGGCCGGAGCTGGAGGAGAACCTGGAGGTGTGCCCGAAGTGCGGCCACCACATGGCGATCCGCGCGCGCGCGCGCCTGGCCGCGCTGTTCGACGCCGACACCGCGCCGACCGAGATCGGCGCGCGCCTGGGCCCGACCGACGCGCTCAAGTTCAAGGACCAGAAGAAGTACGGCGAGCGCATCAAGGCCTCGCAGAAGAGCACCGGCGAATACGACGCGCTGGTGGCGATGCAGGGCCTGCTCAAGGGCCAGCCGCTGGTCGCGGCCTCGTTCGATTTCGCCTTCATGGGTGGTTCGATGGGCTCGGTGGTCGGCGAGCGGTTCGCGCTGGCCGCGGAGACCGCGCTGAAGATCGGCGCGCCGTTCGTGTGCTTCTCCGCCAGCGGCGGCGCGCGCATGCAGGAAGGCCTGTTCTCGCTGATGCAGATGGCCAAGACCTCGGCCGCGCTCGGCCGCCTGCGCGAGGCCGGCCTGCCGTACGTGTCGGTGCTGACCCATCCCACCACCGGCGGCGTCTCGGCCAGCTTCGCCATGCTCGGCGACATCAACATCGCCGAGCCGTACGCGCTGATCGGCTTCGCCGGCCCGCGCGTGATCGAGCAGACCGTGCGCGAGACCCTGCCGGAAGGCTTCCAGCGTTCGGAATTCCTGCTCGAACACGGCGCCATCGACCAGATCTGCGACCGCCGCGAACTGCGCGATCGTCTCTCCGAACTGCTGGCGTTGATGATGCGGCAGCCGGCCCCGGCGAAGAGCGAGGCGCTGGCGTGACCAGCGCCGGGATTCGGGATTCGGGATTCGGGATGCGCGCTACTGCGCGGCGCATGCATTGCGTGGAAGGCGCGTACGTCTGGCGATCCCCGTCTGCCTCCGGCGTTTCCCGAATCCCGAATTCCGAATCCCGAATCCCGTTCCAATGAGCCAACGCAAATACTTCGGCACCGACGGCATCCGTGGCCGGGTCGGGCAGGGGGCGATTTCCGCCGATTTCGTGATGCGCCTGGGCAATGCGCTGGGCCGCGTGCTGGTCGCCGGCGGCACCGCGCGGCCGACCGTGGTGATCGGCAAGGACACGCGCATCTCCGGCTACATGTTCGAGTCGGCGCTGGAGGCCGGGCTGGTCGCGGCCGGCGCCAACGTGCAACTGCTCGGGCCGATGCCGACCCCGGCGGTGGCGTTCCTCACCCGCACCCTCGGCGCCGACGCCGGCATCGTCATCAGCGCCTCGCACAACCCGCACTACGACAACGGCATCAAGTTCTTCTCCGCGCACGGCGAGAAGCTCGACGACGCCACCGAGCAGGCGATCGAGGCCGCGCTGGACGCGCCGTTCGCCACCGTCGAGTCCGAGCGGCTGGGCAAGGCGATGCGCGCGCGCGAGGCGATCGGCCGCTACATCGAGTTCTGCAAGGCCAGCGTGCCGCGCGGCTTCGACCTGCGCGGGCTAAAGCTGGTGCTGGATTGCGCGCACGGCGCGACCTACCACATCGCGCCGCTGCTGTTCCGCGAACTGGGCGCGGAGGTGATCGCGATCGGCGCCGCGCCGGATGGGCTCAACATCAACGCCGGCGTCGGCTCGATGCACATCGACAACCTCGCCGCCAACGTGCGCGAGCACGGTGCGCACCTGGGCATCGCCTTCGACGGCGACGGCGACCGCGTGCTGATGGCCGACGACCAGGGCAACCCGGTGGACGGCGATGGCCTGCTGTACGTGCTGGCTTGCGGCTGGCAGGCCAGTGGCCGCCTGCACGGCCCGGTGGTCGGCACGCTGATGACCAACTACGGCCTGGAGCGGGCGCTGGCCGCGTTGCAGGTGCCGTTCCTGCGCGCCAAGGTCGGCGACCGCTACGTGCACCAGGCGCTGGTCGAACAGGGCGGGGTGCTCGGCGGCGAGGCCTCCGGGCACATGCTGTGCCTGGACCGCGCCACCACCGGCGACGCCATCGTCAGCGCGCTGCAGGTGCTGGAAGTGCTCAAGCGCTCGCGGCAGACCCTGCGCCAGGCGCTGGCCGGCCTGCAGAAGGTGCCGCAGCAGACGGTCAACGTGCGCCTGCAGCCGGGCGTGCGCCCGCTCGAGGCAGATACCGTGAAGGCCGCGCTGGCCGCGGCGCAGGCGGCGGTGCAGGGGCGCGGGCGCGCCTTCCTGCGCGCCTCCGGCACCGAACCGGTGGTGCGGGTCACGGTCGAGGCCGACGATGCCGCATTGATGCGGCAGACCCTCGACGCCCTGGCCGAGGCGGTCCGTGACGCGGCGTGAGTCGATCGCCATTGCCCTCTTCGTGATCGTCGCCAAGGCGATCACGTTCTACCTGCTGTATCGCCTGCTGCGCTGAGCGCGGCGTTTGCTTCCTCTCACGAGATGACGGTTCCTGCCATGACTGCGCGCATTCCCACCCTCGACATCACCCGTTTCGACACCGACCGCGAGGCCTTCGTCGCCGAGCTGGGCGCGGCCTACCGCGAGTGGGGCTTCGCCGGCATCCGCAACCACGGCATCGCCCAGGCGCAGATCGACGCGGCCTACGACGTGTTCAAGGCGTTCTTCGCCCTGCCCGAGGAGACCAAGCGCAAGTACCACCTGCCCGGCAGCGGCGGCGCGCGCGGCTACACCGCCTTCGGCGTGGAGACCGCCAAGGACTCCAAGCATTTCGATCTGAAGGAGTTCTGGCACATCGGTCGCGAGATTTCCGACGACTCCCCATACCGCGCGGTGATGCCGCCGAACCTGTGGCCGAGCGAAGTGCCCGGCTTCCGCGCCCACGGCTACGGCCTATACCAGGCGCTGGACCAGCTCGGCGCGCGCGTGCTGTCGGCGCTGGCCCTGCACATCGGCCTGCCCGAGCACTACTTCGTCGACAAGACCGATTCGGGCAACTCGATCCTGCGCCCGATCCACTACCCGCCGATCACCGCCGACGACATCCCCAACGTGCGCGCCGGCGCCCACGAGGACATCAACCTGATCACCCTGCTGGTCGGCGCCAGCGCCGCCGGCCTGGAAGTGAAGTCCAAGCAGGGCGAGTGGGTGCCGTTCACCTCCGACGCCGACACCATCGTGGTCAACATCGGCGACATGCTGCAGCGCCTGACCAACCACGTGTACCCCTCGACTACCCACCGCGTGGTCAACCCCCCGGGCGAGCAGGCGCGCCAGCCGCGCTACTCGGTGCCGTTCTTCCTGCACCCGAACCCGGACTTCGTGATCGACGTGCTGCCGTCCTGCGTGAGCGCCGACAACCCCAGCCGCTATCCCGAGCCGATCACCGCGCAGGGGTATCTGGAGGAGCGGTTGCGGGAGATCAAGTTGAAGTGAGGCGGGGATTCGGGAGTGGGGATTGGGGATTGGCAAAAGCGGCATGCCCGTGATCTGTCACCCCGCGCAGAATCCCGCTTTTACGAATCCCCAATCCCTAATCCCCAATCCCGGTATCTCTAATCCGTCCCGAGCCCCGGCCCATCATCCGCAGCAGCAAGGCATTGGGCAGCAGCGCCGTGAGGCCGAGCAGGGCGCGGTAGACCGCGCCGGGGACCACCCGTACCTTGCCGCGTTCGGCGCCGTCGATGCCGGCGCGGGCCACGGCCGCGGTCTGCAGCCAGATCCAGCGCGGCAGGGCGTCCATCTGTTCGCGTGTGCCGGTGACGTCGTGGAACTCGGACCAGGTGAAGCCTGGGCATAGCGCGCAGACGCCGACGCCGCGGTCGGCGTTCTCCAGCGCCAACGATTCGCTGAAGCGCAGCATGAAACTCTTCGCCGCCGCGTACAGGGTGTGGCCGTCGGCGCCGGGCACCAGGGCGGCGAACGAGGCGACGTTGAGAATGCGGCCGTGGCCGCTGGCGCGCAGCGCCGGCAGCAGCCGCCAGGTCAGTTCGCAGACCGCGCCGACCATCACCTGCAGGAACGCCGCGTGCACTGCCCAGTCCTGGGCGATGTAGCGGCCGGGCACGCCGTAGCCGGCGTTGTTGACCAGGATCCGCACCGCCAGCCCGCGCCGTTCGATCTCGGCTACCAGCGCGGCCGGCGCGGCCGGATCGGCCAGGTCGGCGACCAGCACCTCCACCGGCACCTGCGGCCGCAGTTCGGCGGCCAGCGCCTGCAGCTGTGCCTCGCGGCGCGCGCTCAGGATCAGCGGCACGCCGCGGCGGGCGTACTCGCGGGCGATCTCGCGGCCGATGCCGCTGGAGGCGCCGGTGATCAGGGCGTAGCCGGGAAGCTGGGTCATGGCGGTCTCTGCGCGTGGAGCGGGGCGGGGGAATGTGGAACGGCAGGGACGATGCCGGCCCTTGGCGGCGCATCGGCTATCCTCTCGGCACTTTTTCGCCGGAGATGCGCCGATGCGACGCAAGATCGTAGCCGGAAACTGGAAATTGCATGGAACCCGCCACTTCGCCGCCGACCTGGTGCGGGAGATCGTCACCGGGCTGCACGAAGCCGATCACGACGTGGAGGTGGTGATCCTGCCGCCGCTACCGTACCTGGGCGACCTGATCGAGCATTTCGAGGACCGGCTGCTGCGCTTCGGCGCGCAGGACGTCAGCAGCAACGAGAAGGGCGCCTACACCGGCGAGGTGTCCGCGGCGATGCTGGTCGACGTGGGCGCCGACTATGGCCTGGTCGGGCATTCGGAGCGGCGCCAGTACCACCAGGAGAGCAGCGAGCTGGTCGCGCGCAAGTTCGCCGCCGCCCTGCACGCCGGGCTGGTCCCGATCCTGTGCGTGGGCGAGACCCTGGAGCAGCGCGAGGCCGGGCGGACCGAGGCGGTGATCGCCGCGCAGCTGGCGCCGGTGCTGGACCTAGTCGGCGCCGACGGCTTCGCCCGCGCGGTGGTGGCCTACGAGCCGGTCTGGGCGATCGGCACCGGCCGCACCGCCAGCCCGGCGCAGGCGCAGGCGGTGCACGCGTTCATCCGTGGCGAAGTGGCGGCGCGCGATGCTAGAATCGCGGATTCGTTGCCGATCCTGTATGGCGGCAGCGTCAAGCCCGACAACGCCGCCGAGCTGTTCGCGCAGCCGGATGTCGATGGCGGGCTGGTGGGCGGCGCCTCGCTGGTCGCCGCGGAATTCCTGGCCATCGTGCGAGCGGCGGCCACCTGTTGAGCGAACGGCTGCCGGTGGCGGCCGCTCGTCCCCCAAGTCGTACTGTCCGGACGGATTTCGAAATGCTGATGGTCATCCTCAATGTGGTCTACGTGCTGGTGGCGATCGCGATGATCGCGCTGATCCTGATGCAGCGCGGCGCCGGTGCGGCGGCGGGTTCCGGGTTCGGCGCGGGCGCGTCCGGCACCGTGTTCGGATCGCGTGGCGCGTCCAACTTCCTGTCCAAGTCGACCAAGTGGCTGGCGGTGGTGTTCTTCGCCATCAGCCTGTTCATGGCCTGGTACGCCGGCCACAGCGCGCGTCCGGCCGATGCCAATCTGGGTGTGATGTCGCAGTCCGCCACCCCGGCTCCGGCCGCGCCGGCCGGCGAGCTGCAGGTGCCGCAGGCGCCGTCGGCGACCCCGGCTGCGCCCGCCGCCGCCCCGGCCGCCCAGCAGGCGCCGGAAAAAGCGCAAGAAAAGTCGCCTGCCCCGTCGCAGAAAGACTGAAGGCGGTTACAATATGCTGCGCGGCGGGATTGCCGCGCGGTTTTACGCAAGCCCAGGTGGCGGAATTGGTAGACGCACTACCTTGAGGTGGTAGCGACTTAGGTCGTAGGGGTTCGAGTCCCCTCTTGGGCACCATTGTTTGGCTACGGTTTCTGCGCGAAGGCATCACGCCCTCGCCCGGAGAATCGTCTATCCCATGCCTGCGCGGCACGCGCGCGGGCACAGGCAAGAGAGAATCGCGAGTGCTGGCCGAATATTTGCCGACCCTGCTGTTTCTGATCGTGGCCACCGGTATCGGCGTCGCGCTGATGCTGGTGGGGCGGTTCCTCGGTCCCCGGCGTCCCGACCTGAAGAAGCTCTCGCCGTACGAGTGCGGCTTCGAGGCCTTCGAGGACGCGCGCATGAAGTTCGACGTGCGCTACTACCTGATCGCCATCCAGTTCATCGTCTTCGATCTGGAAATCATCTTCATCGTGCCGTGGACGCAGGTGTTCATGGACCTGGGCGCTCGCTCCCTGGTCACCATGGGCCTGTTCGTCGGCATGTTGTTCCTCGGTTTTGTCTACGTGTGGAAGAAGGGAGCGCTGGAATGGGAGTGATTCAGACCCTGGATCGCCTGATGACCAACCCGATCCCGGAAGGGCGGGTGGACGACATCCTGCGTCCCGAAGGCGAGAACCCGCTGCTGGAGAAGGGTTACGTCACCACCAGCGTCGATGCGCTGCTGAACTGGGCGCGCACCGGCTCGATGTGGCCGATGACCTTCGGCCTGGCCTGCTGCGCGGTCGAGATGATGCACGCCGGCGCCGCGCGCCTGGACCTGGACCGCTACGGCGTGGTGTTCCGCCCGTCGCCGCGCCAGTCCGACGTGATGATCGTCGCCGGCACCCTGGTCAACAAGATGGCCCCGGCGCTGCGCAAGGTCTACGACCAGATGCCGGACCCGAAGTGGGTCATCTCGATGGGCAGCTGCGCCAACGGCGGCGGCTACTACCATTACTCGTATTCGGTGGTGCGCGGTTGCGACCGCATCGTGCCGGTGGACGTGTACGTCCCCGGTTGCCCGCCGACCGCCGAGGCCCTGGTCTACGGCATCCTGCAGTTGCAGAAGAAGATCTGGCGAACCCAGACCATCGCGCGCTGATTCCTCTTTCCTCAGAGAGCACGCCAAGCCCCCATGGCAGAGCAAGCATCTTCCTTTAGCGACCGACTCGGCGCCCGTTTCCCCGGCAGCCAGGTCTTCGTGGCCCTTCCGCGCGGCGAAGTCACCCTGGAAGTGCCGGCCGACGCCTGGCACGCCACCTGCCTGGCGTTGCGCGACGAGTTCGGTTTCGAACAGCTGTCCGACCTGTGCGGCGTGGACTACCTGGGCTACGGCAGCGACGAGTGGGATACCTCGGACGTGTCCTCGCACGGCTTCAGCCGTGGCGTCGAAGGCAAGGCCGTGGGCCGTTTCGCCTGGGGCGAGTTCCCCAGCGCCGAGACCAGCGCCGGCGTGCAGCCGATGCCGGTCCCGCAGCAGCGTTTCGCGGTGCTGGCGCAGCTGATCTCCTACCGCCACAACCAGCGCCTGCGCGTGCGTTGCTACGCGCCGAACGAAGACCTGCCGGTGGTGGCCTCGGTCACCGACATCTGGCCGGGTGCGAACTGGTTCGAGCGCGAGGCGTTCGACCTCTTCGGCGTGGTGTTCTCCGGTCACCCGGACCTGCGCCGCATCCTCACCGACTACGGCTTCGTCGGCCATCCGTTCCGCAAGGATTTCCCGCTGATCGGCAACGTCGAAGTGCGCTACGACGAAGAGAAGCAGCGCGTGATCTACGAGCCGGTGACCTCGGTGGAACCGCGCGTGGGCGTGCCGCGCGTGATCCGCGACGATGCGCGCTACCAGACCGCGGCGGGCGAAGCACAGAAGGAGTCCGCCAAGTGAGCGAGTACCACCAGGCGCACGACGGGTTCGCCAGCAATCCTGCCGAAGCCAAGCAGGAAATCCGCAACTACACGATGAACTTCGGCCCGCAGCATCCGGCCGCGCACGGCGTGCTGCGCCTGATCCTGGAGATGGACGGCGAGACCGTGGTCCGCGCCGATCCGCACATCGGCCTGCTGCACCGTGGCACCGAGAAGCTGGCCGAGTCCAAGCCGTTCAACCAGTCGATCGGCTACATGGATCGCCTGGACTACGTGTCGATGATGTGCAACGAGCACGCCTACGTGCGCGCGATCGAAACCCTGATGGGGATCGAGGCGCCGGAGCGTGCGCAGTACATCCGCACCATGTTCGACGAGATCACCCGCATCCTGAACCACCTGATGTGGGTCGGCTCCAACGCGCTCGACCTGGGCGCGATGGCGGTGATGCTGTACGCGTTCCGCGAGCGCGAAGAGCTGATGGACGTGTACGAGGCGGTGTCGGGCGCGCGCATGCACGCGACCTACTATCGCCCGGGCGGCGTCTACCGCGACCTGCCGGACCGCATGCCCAAGTACCAGGAATCGCGCTGGCACAAGGGCAACGCGCTGAAGCGGCTCAACGCCGCGCGCGAAGGTTCGATGCTGGACTTCCTGGAGGCGTTCACCGACACCTTCCCGGCGCGCGTGGACGAGTACGAGACCCTGCTCACCGACAACCGCATCTGGAAGCAGCGCACCGTCGGCATCGGCGTGGTCACCCCGGAGCAGGCCTATGCCTGGGGCATGACCGGCGCCATGCTGCGCGGCTCGGGCATCGCCTGGGACCTGCGCAAGAAGCAGCCGTACGCCAAGTACGACAGCGTCGATTTCGACATCCCGCTCGGCACCAACGGCGACTGCTACGACCGTTACCTGGTGCGCGTGGCCGAGATGCGCCAGTCCAACCGCATCATCAAGCAGTGCGTGCAGTGGCTGAAGGCCAATCCGGGCCCGGTCATGGTCGAGAACTTCAAGGTGGCGCCGCCCAAGCGCGCCGAAATGAAGGACGACATGGAAGCGCTGATCCACCACTTCAAGCTGTTCAGCGAAGGCTACTGCGTGCCGGCCGGCGAGACCTACTGCGCGGTGGAAGCGCCGAAGGGCGAGTTCGGTTGCTACCTGATGTCCGACGGCGCCAACAAGCCGTTCCGCGTGCACCTGCGCGCGCCGGGCTTCGCCCATCTGTCGTCGATGGATGCGATCGTGCGCGGCCACATGCTGGCCGACGTGGTGGCGATGATTGGTACCTATGATCTGGTGTTTGGTGAGGTCGACCGATGAAGGCGACAGGTAATTTCGAAGCGGCGCGCGACGTCGATCCGATGGTGGTGCTGAGCGACAAGACGCGCGCGCACATCGATCACTGGCTGAGCAAGTTCCCCCCGGACCGCAAGCGTTCGGCGGTGCTGCAGGGCCTGCACGCGGCGCAGGAACAGAACCAGGGCTGGCTGACCGACGAGCTGATCGCCGGCGTGGCCAAGTACCTGGAACTGCCGCCGGTGTGGGCCTACGAGGTCGCCAGCTTCTACTCGATGTTCGAGACCGAGAAGGTCGGCCGCAACAACGTCGCGTTCTGCACCAACATCAGCTGCTGGCTCAACGGCGCCGAGGATCTGGTCGCGCATGCCGAGAAGAAGCTCGGCTGCAAGCTGGGCCAGTCCACCGCAGACGGCCGCGTCTACCTCAAGCGCGAGGAAGAGTGCCTGGCCGGTTGCGCCGGCGCACCGATGATGGTCATCAACGGCCACTACCATGAGCATCTGACCAAGGACAAGGTCGACGAATTGCTGGACGGGTTGGAGTAACGGCAATGGCACAGCATCCCCACGCCCCCACCGGTCCGGTCGGCCCCGCGCCGCAGCCGCACCAGGTGGTGTACACCACGCTGCACTACGACACCCCGTGGTCCTACGAGAGCTACCTGAAGACCGGTGGCTACGCCGCGCTGCGCAAGATCCTCGAAGAGAAGATCCCGCCGGAGCAGGTGATCGAGATGGTCAAGCAGTCGAACCTGCGCGGCCGTGGCGGCGCCGGCTTCCCGACCGGCCTGAAGTGGTCGTTCATGCCCAAGGGCGCGCCGCAGAAGTACATCCTGTGCAACTCGGACGAGTCCGAGCCGGGGACCTGCAAGGACCGCGACATCCTGCGCTACAACCCGCATTCGGTGGTGGAGGGCATGGCCATCGCCTGCTACGCCACCGGCTCCACGGTGGGCTACAACTACCTGCGCGGCGAGTTCCACCACGAGCCGTTCGAGCATTTCGAGCAGGCCCTGGCCGATGCCTACGCCAATGGCTGGCTGGGCAAGGACATCCTCGGCAGCGGCATCGACATCGACATCTACGGCGCGCTGGGCGCCGGTGCCTACATCTGCGGCGAAGAGACCGCGCTGATGGAGTCGCTGGAAGGCAAGAAGGGCCAGCCGCGCTACAAGCCGCCGTTCCCGGCCAACTTCGGCCTGTACGGCAAGCCGTCGACGATCAACAACACCGAGACCTACGCCTCGGTGCCGGCGATCATCCGCAACGGCCCGGAATGGTTCCTGGGCCTGAGCAAGACCAAGAACGGCGGCCCGAAGATCTTCTCGGTCTCCGGCTGCGTGCAGAAGGGCGGCAACTTCGAAGTGCCGCTGGGCACCACCTTCGACGAACTGCTGGAAATGGCCGGCGGGCTGAAGCCGGGCCGCACCCTCAAGGGCGCGATCCCGGGCGGCGTGTCGATGCCGGTGCTGAAGGCCGAGCAGCTCAAGGGCCTGCAGATGGACTACGACACCCTGCGCGCGCTGGGCACCGGCCTGGGCTCGGGCGCGATCGTGGTGCTGGACGACAGCGTCTGCTGCGTGAAGTTCGCCTGCCGCATTTCGCAGTTTTTCCACAAGGAGTCCTGCGGCCAGTGCACCCCGTGCCGCGAAGGCACCGGCTGGATGCACCGCGTGCTGGAGCGCATCGTCGCCGGCAAGGCCACGATGGAAGACCTGCACCAGCTGCGCACCGTCGCCGGGCAGATCGAAGGCCACACCATCTGCGCCTTCGGCGAAGCGGCGGCCTGGCCGATCCAGGGCTTCCTGCGCCAGTTCTGGGACGAATTCGAGTACTACATCGTCAACGGTCATTCGATGGTTGACGGCAAGAAGCTGGAGGCAGCCGCCGCATGAGCGCGCAACCCAACAATCCCGGCGCGACCCCCGCGGTCGTGCCGGAAGGCCATGTGACCGTCGAGATCGACGGCCAGTCGCTGGTCGTGCCGAAGGGCTCGATGATCATCCAGGCGGCCGACAAGGCCGGCATTCCGATCCCGCGCTTCTGCTACCACGAGAAGCTGCCGATCGCGGCCAACTGCCGCATGTGCCTGGTCGACGTCGAGAAGTCGCCCAAGCCGTCGCCGGCCTGCGCCACGCCGGTCATGGACGGCATGAAGGTGCAGACCCGCAGCGACAAGGCGCTGAAGTACCAGCGCAGCGTCATGGAATTCCTGCTGATCAACCATCCGCTGGACTGTCCGATCTGCGATCAGGGCGGCGAGTGCGAACTGCAGGACGTGTCCCTGGGCTACGGCCGCTCGGTCAGCCGCTTCAACGAGCGCAAGCGCGTGGTGCCGGACGAGGACATCGGGCCGCTGGTGGCCACCGAGATGACCCGCTGCATCCAGTGCACCCGCTGCGTACGCTTCACCGCGGACATCGCCGGCACCTACGAGCTGGGCGGCATGTATCGCGGCGAGAACCTGCAGATCGGCACCTACGACGGCAAGCCGCTGACCACCGAGCTGTCCGGCAACGTGGTCGACGTTTGCCCGGTCGGCGCGCTGACCAACAAGGTGTTCCAGTTCCGCGCGCGGCCCTGGGAACTGGTGGCGCGTGAGTCGCTGGGCTACCACGACGCGATGGGTTCCAACCTGTTCCTGCACGTGCGCCGCGGCGAAGTGCTGCGCACCGTGCCGCGCGACAACGAAGCGGTCAACGAGTGCTGGCTGTCCGACCGCGACCGCTACTCGCACCAGGGCCTGTACGCCGAGGACCGCGCACTGCGGCCGATGCGCAAGGTCGACGGGCAGTGGCGCGAAGTCTCGTGGGCGGAAGGACTTTCCGCCGCGAGCGAGATCCTCAAGGCCAACCGCGGCGACGCGCTGGGCGTGCTCGCGCATCCGTCCACCTCCAACGAGGAGGGTGCGCTGCTGGCGCGCCTGGCCGAGGGCCTGGACAGCGGCAACCTCGACCACCGCGTGTACAACCGCGACTTCTCCGATGACGCGCTGGCCGAACCGTTCGCGCTGCCGCTGGCCGAGATCGAGCAGGCCGACGTGGTGGTGATCCTGGGCAGCAACCTGCGCCATGAACTGCCGCTGCTGCATGCACGCCTGCGCAAGGCGAGGATGCAGCGCCAGACCAAGGTGTATTCGATCAACCCGGTCGATTTCGACGTGGCCTTCGACCAGGCCGGCCGCCAGATCGTGGCGCCGTCGAAGTTCGCCGAAGCGCTGGCCGACGCCGCGCTGCGCGACGCGGTGCAGGGCGCCGGCCGTGCGGTCCTGATCGTCGGCGCGCTGGCCGAGAACCATCCGCAGGCCGCGTCGCTGCGTGCCGCCGCGCGCGACTTCGCCGCCGCTACCGGCGCGGCGCTGTGCCGCATCCCGCAGGGCGCCAACGCGCTGGGCCTGGCGCGCTACGGCGTGCTGCCGCGCGGCCGCAACGTTGCCTCGATGCTGGCCGAGCCGCGCAGCGCCTACGTGCTGTACGGCCTGGAGCCGGGGCTGGACTTCGCCGACGCCGCCGCCGCGCGCAGCGCGCTGGCCGGTGCCAAGGTGGTGGCGTTCAGCCACTTCGCCTGCGCCTCCACCCGCGATGTGGCCGACGTGATCCTGCCGATCGGCGCGCTGCCGGAAATCGAAGCGACGCTGACCAACCTCAACGGCAGCGAGCAGCGCACCCGCGCCGGCGGCAAGCTGCCGGGCGAGGCCCGCGAGGGCTGGCGCGTGCTGCGTGCGCTCGGCGGCGAACTGGGCCTGTCCGGCTTCGAGTTCATCGACCTGGCCGGGCTGCGCGATGGCCTGCAGCCGCGCGAGGTCGCCGCGGCGAGCTCGGCGCAGCCGGCACGCCAGGACGAGGGCCTGGAACTGGCCGCCAGTCCGGCGATCTACCGCACCGATGCGGTGGTGCGCCGCGCGCAGGCGCTGCAGCAGCATCCGCTGAACCGCGCGCCGGGCGTAGCGGTGCATCCGGACGAGGCGGCGCGGCTGGGCCTGCGCGACGGGCAGATGGTCAAGGTCGGTACCGCGGCGGGTAGCGCCACGTTGCCGCTGGCGACGGACAAGCGGGTCGCGCCGGGCGCGGCCTGGATCGAAACGGGCCACGGCGCGACCGCGCCGTTGGGCGCCGGTCGGGTGACGGTGGTGGCCGCATGAACGAGATGCTGTTGAACGTGGTCGACCCGCTGCACCAGTGGTTCCTCGGCCTGGGCGCCCTCGGCGTGGTCCTGTGGATCGTGCTGAAGATCCTGGTGATCGCCATGCCGGTGATCATCGCGGTGGCGTTCTACGTGGTCTGGGAGCGCAAGCTGATCGGCTGGATGCACGTGCGCCACGGGCCGATGTACGTGGGCATGGGCATCTTCCAGGCCTTCGCCGACGTCTTCAAGCTGCTGTTCAAGGAAATCATCCAGCCCAGCAGCTCGCACAAGGCGATGTTCGTGATCGCGCCGCTGATTACCCTGGCGCCGGCCTTCGCCGCCTGGGCGGTGGTGCCGTTCGATGCCAAGCTGGTGCTGTCCAATGCCAACGCCGGCCTGCTGTATCTGCTGGCGATGACCTCGCTGGGCGTGTACGGCATCATCCTGGCCGGCTGGGCGTCCAACTCCAAGTACGCGTTCCTTGGCGCGATGCGCTCGGCTGCGCAGGTGGTCAGCTACGAGATCGCGATGGGCTTCGCCCTGGTCGGCGTGATGATCGCCGCCGGCAGCCTGAACCTGAGCACGATCGTGCAGGCGCAGGCGGGTTCGCACGGCCTGCTCAACTGGTTCCTGATCCCGCTGTTCCCGCTGTTCATCGTGTACTGGGTGTCCGGCGTGGCCGAGACCAACCGCGCGCCGTTCGACGTGGTCGAAGGCGAGTCGGAAATCGTCGCCGGTCACATGGTCGAGTACTCGGGCGGTGCGTTCGCGCTGTTCTTCCTGGCCGAATACGCCAACATGATCCTGGTCAGCTTCCTGGTCTCGATCTTCTTCCTGGGCGGCTGGCTGAGTCCGATCCAGGGGCTGGTCAACGCCGACATCTCGCCGTGGATCGACTGGGTGTGGAAGGGCGGTTGGCCGTGGCTGCTGATGAAGGTGCTGTTCTTCGCCAGCGCGTACATCTGGTTCCGCGCCAGCTTCCCGCGCTACCGCTACGACCAGATCATGCGGCTGGGCTGGAAGGTGTTCATTCCGTTGACGATCGTGTGGATCGCGGTGACGGCATTGATGGTGTTCTACGGTGTGATCCACAGGGGTGTGTAAGCGATGAATAAAGTCACCCATTACTTCAAGAGCCTGCTGCTGCTCGAGTTGCTCGGCGGCCTGTGGCTGACCTTGAAGTATACGTTCCGTCCCAAGTACACCGTGCTGTACCCGATGGAGAAGTTCCCGCAGTCGCCGCGCTTCCGCGGCCTGCACGCGCTGCGCCGCTATCCCAACGGCGAAGAGCGCTGCATCGCCTGCAAGCTGTGCGAGGCGGTGTGCCCGGCGCTGGCGATCACCATCGACTCGACCAAGCGCGAGGACGGCACCCGCCGCACCACGCGCTACGACATCGACCTGTTCAAGTGCATCTACTGCGGTTTCTGCGAGGAAAGCTGCCCGGTGGATTCGATCGTGGAGACCCAGGTGCTGGAGTACCACTTCGAGAAGCGCGGCGAGAACATCGTCACCAAGCCGCAGTTGCTGGCGATCGGAGACCGGCTCGAGGCCGAGATCGCCGAGCGCCGCGCTGCCGACGCTCCCTTCCGCTGAGGTTCCGAAATGGATTGGGTCAATATCGCTTTCTGGATCTTCGCCACCATTGCCGCGGTCGCCGCCGGCGCGGTGATCAGCGTGCGCAACCCCGTGTATGCGGTGCTGTGCCTGATCCTGACGTTCTTCTCCATCGCCTGCGTATGGTTGCTGGTGGGCGCCGAGTTCCTCGGCGTGACCCTGGTGCTGGTCTACGTCGGCGCGGTCATGGTGCTGTTCCTGTTCGTGGTGATGATGCTGGACATCGACACCGCCCGCCTGCGCGAAGGCTGGGTGCGCTACCTGCCGGTCGGCCTGGTGGTCGCGGTGGCGATGCTGGTGCAGATGGTCACCCTGATCGGGGTCAAGGCGCGTAGCGCCGCGCCGTTCCCGGCCGACAACGCCGCGGCCCAGGCGGCCGACACCTCCAACATCACCTGGCTGGCCAAGACCCTGTTCACTCAGTTCCTGCTGCCGTTCGAGTTCGCCGCGATCATCCTGACCGTGGCGGTCGTGGCCGCGGTGATGCTGACCCTGCGCAAGCGCACCGGCATCAAGACCCAGAACCCGGGCGACCAGTCGCGGGTCAAGGCCAGCGATCGCCTGCGCATCGTCAAGATGGACGCAGAGAAGCCCACGCTCCACACCCCGCCGGCATCGCAGGAGGGCCAGCCATGATCTCCCTAGGCCATCTGCTGGCGCTCGGCGCGGTGCTGTTCTGCATCGCCCTTGCCGGCATCTTCCTCAACCGCAAGAACGTCATCGTGCTGCTGATGTCGATCGAGCTGATGCTGCTGTCGGTCAACATCAACTTCGTCGCCTTCTCGCGCGAGCTCGGTGACGCCGCCGGCCAGTTGTTCGTGTTCTTCATCCTGACCGTGGCCGCGGCCGAAGCCGCCATCGGCCTCGCGATCCTGGTGACGCTGTTCCGTACCCGCCACACGATCAACGTGGCCGAAGTCGATTCGCTGAAGGGCTGACCTGCAGATGGAAATTACGCTCTCCAAGAGTCTGCTGATCGCGGTGGTGCTGGCCCCGCTGGTCGGCAGCATCATCGCCGGCCTGTTCGGCCGTCAGGTCGGCCGCAAGGGCGCGCAGTTCGCCACCATCCTCGGCGTCGCGGTCAGCTGCGCGCTGTCGTGCTGGACCCTGTACCAGCTGGTCGGGCAGGGCGCCTCGCCGTTCAACCAGAACCTCTACACCTTCTTCGAGGTCGGCAACTACTCGGCCCACGTCGGCTTCATGGTCGACCGCCTGACCGCGATGATGATGGTGGTGGTGACCTTCGTGTCGCTGCTGGTGCACATCTACACCATCGGCTACATGGCCGACGACCCGGGCTACCAGCGCTTCTTCAGCTACATCTCGCTGTTCACCTTCTCGATGCTGAGCCTGGTGATGAGCAACAACTTCCTGCAGCTGTTCTTCGGCTGGGAAGCGGTGGGCCTGGTGTCGTACCTGCTGATCGGCTTCTGGTTCAAGCGCCCGACCGCGGTGTTCGCCAACATGAAGGCGTTCCTGGTCAATCGCGTCGGCGACTTCGGCTTCCTGCTCGGCATCGCATTGGTGCTGTACGTGTTCGGCACCCTCGACTACTCGATGGTGTTCGCCAATGCCACCGGCATGGTCGGCGGCACCATCACCGTGTGGACCGGTTCCATCCCCGTCCCGTTCAGTGCGGAGGTCGTCCACCTGACCGATCCGTGGGTCTGGTCGGTGCCGACGATGATCTGCATCTGCCTGTTCATCGGCGCCATGGGCAAGTCGGCGCAGGTGCCGCTGCACGTCTGGCTGCCTGACTCGATGGAAGGCCCGACCCCGATCTCGGCACTGATCCACGCCGCGACCATGGTCACCGCGGGCATCTTCATGGTGGCGCGCATGTCGCCGCTGTTCGAGCTGTCGCAGACCGCGCTGAACTTCGTGCTGTTCATCGGCGCCACCACCGCCTTCTTCACCGGCCTGATCGGCATCGTGCAGAACGACATCAAGCGCGTGGTCGCGTACTCGACGCTGTCGCAGCTGGGCTACATGACCGTGGCGCTGGGCGTGTCGGCGTACTCGGCGGCGGTGTTCCACCTGATGACCCATGCCTTCTTCAAGGCGCTGCTGTTCCTGGCCGCCGGCTCGGTGATCATCGGCATGCACCACGAGCAGGACATGCGCAAGATGGGCGGCCTGCGCAAGTACATGCCGATCACCTACTGGACCAGCGTGATCGGCACCCTGGCGTTGGTCGGCACCCCGTTCTTCGCCGGCTTCTATTCCAAGGACACGATCATCGAAGCGGCCCAGCTCCACGCCGAGGGTGCCCCGTTCTGGAGCATCGCCAACTACGGCTACATGGCCGTGCTGGGCGGCGTGCTGATCACCAGCTTCTACAGCTTCCGCCTGCTGTTCCTGACCTTCCACGGCAAGGAGCGCTTCCGCGACGCGCATGCGCACGACGTGCATGCCCACCACGACAGCGCCCACACCGACGCCGAGGCGCAGTCCCACGCGCACGATGCGCACGACGCGCATGCGCATGACGACCACCATGGTCATCATGGCGCGCACGAACCGCACGAGTCGCCGTGGGTGGTGACGGTGCCGCTGATCCTGCTGGCGATTCCGTCGATCGCGATCGGCTTCTTCACCATCGGCCCGATGCTGTTCGGCACCGACTGGGCCGGGCACCACGCCGCCGTGGCGATCAAGGGCCAGGCGGTCAGCTTCTTCACCGGCATCGTCGATTTCTACGATCCGGCGCGCGACACCGTCGGCGCGTTGGCCGAGGAGTTCCACGGCCCGGTCAAGTTCGCGCTGCACGGCCTCTACCAGGTGCCGTTCTTCCTGACCCTGGCCGGCTTCGCCCTGGCCTGGATCCTTTACCTGTGGAAGCCGGAACTGGCGGCGAAGGCGCGCAAGACCTTCTCGGTGCCGGTGTGGATCCTCGAGAACAAGTACGGTTTCGACAAGCTCTGGATCGGCGGTTTCGCCGGCGGCGGCGTGCGCCTGGGCAAGGTGTCGCGCGCGGTGGATACGCATGTCGTGGACGGCGTCATGGTCAACGGCACCGCACGCGTGATCGACCTGGCGGCCAACCTGCTGCGTCGCACGCAATCCGGTTTCCTCTATCACTACGCCTTCGCGATGATCGTCGGTCTCATTGCCCTGCTGGGCGTGCTGATGCATTTCTGGCGTTGACCTGTACGGAATAAGAACACGTGTCGAACTGGCCTCTACTCTCCATCCTGATCTGGCTGCCGATCATCGGCGGCGCCCTGGTGCTCGCCGTGCGTGACGCGCGTGCGGCGCGCTGGGCGTCGTTGCTGGTGGCGTTGCTGACCTTCGCGCTCAGCGTGCCGCTGCTCACCGGTTTCGACTACACCAGCGGCGCGCTGCAGTTCGTCGAGACCCACGCCTGGATCCCGGCGTACGACATCGGCTACAACCTCGGCGCCGACGGCATCGCGGTGGCGCTGATCGTGCTGACCACGCTGATCACGGTGCTGGCGCTGATCGGCGCCTGGGCCTCGATCGACAAGCGCGTCAACCAGTACGTGGCGGCGTTCCTGATCCTGGAAGGCGTCACCGTCGGCATCTTCGCCGCCACCGACGCGATGCTGTTCTACGTGTTCTTCGAGGCGATGCTGATCCCGATGTTCCTGATCATCGGCATCTGGGGCGGCCCGCGCCGCATCTACGCCGCGGTCAAGTTCTTCCTGTACACCTTCCTCGGCTCGGTGCTGATGCTGGTCGGGTTGATCTACCTGTACCTGAAGGGCGGCAGCTTCCAGCTCGCCGACCTGTACCAGCTCTCGCTCACGTCCAAGGAGCAGACCTGGCTGTTCTTCGCCTTCCTGATCGCCTTCGCGGTCAAGGTGCCGATGTTCCCGGTGCACACCTGGTTGCCGGACGCGCACGTGGAAGCGCCGACCGCCGGTTCGGTGATCCTGGCGGCGATCGCGCTGAAGATCGGCGGTTACGGTTTCCTGCGCTTCAACCTGCCGATCCTGCCCGACGCCAGCAACCAGTTGGCGTGGCTGGTGATCGCGCTGTCGCTGATCGCGGTGATCTACGTCGGCCTGGTCGCCCTGGTCCAGGACGACATGAAGAAGCTGATCGCGTACTCGTCGATCGCGCACATGGGCTTCGTCACCCTCGGCGCCTTCGTCGCCTTCGCCCTGGTCGGATCCGGCAGCGGCGACGCCGCGCAGTTGGCGCTGCAGGGCTCGATGGTGCAGATGATTTCGCACGGCTTCGTCTCCGGCGCGATGTTCTCCTGCGTGGGCGTGCTGTACGACCGCATGCACACCCGCCGCATCGCCGACTACGGCGGCGTGGCCAACGTGATGCCGTGGTTCGCTGCGTTCGCGATGCTGTTCTTCATGGCCAATGCCGGCTTGCCGGGCACCAGCGGGTTCGTGGGCGAGTTCATGGTGATCCTGGCCAGCTTCCAGTCGCATCCGCTGCAGGCATTCGGTGCGGCGACCACGCTGGTGATCGGCGCGGCCTACACGTTGTGGCTCTACAAGCGCGTGTTCTTCGGCGAAGTCGCCAATGCGCACGTGGCCGAGCTGAAGGACATCAACGGCCGCGAGGCGCTGGTGCTGGGCGTGTTCGCGCTCGGCGTGCTGGCCCTGGGCCTGTATCCGAAGCCGTTGACCGACCTGATGGAGCCCTCGATCGCGAAGCTGGCGGCGCAGATCGCCACCAGCAAGCTGTAAGCGGCCGTCGAGCGTATTGATTCCAGAGATTTGATGATGACCACCCCTGCGCTGCTGCCTCTGACCACCGTCGACCTGCCGCCCCTGCTGCCCGAGCTGGTGCTGACCGCCGGTGCCTTCTTCCTGCTGATGCTCGATCTGTTCATCAGCGAGCGCAACAAGGCCTGGACCCACATCGTGTCGGTGGCGATCCTGGTCGCGGTGTTCGCGATGCTGCTGGCCGGCGTGGGCGGGCAGGGCGAGGTGTTCCAGGGCATGTTCGTGCGCGACGCCGCCGCCGACGTGATGAAGACGGTGATCGTCGGCCTCAGCGCGCTGACCCTGATCTACGGCTGGAGCTACCTGCGCGAGCGCAAGCTGTACCAGGGCGAGATCCCGGTGCTGGTGCTGTTCGCCACGGTCGGCATGATGATCCTGGTCTCGGCCGGCAGCCTGTTGATGGTCTACCTGGGCCTGGAACTGCTGGCGCTGTGCTCCTACGCGCTGGTCGCCTCCAACCGCGACAACGGCATGGCCACCGAAGCGGCGATGAAGTACATCGTGCTCGGTTCGCTGGCCTCCGGCCTGCTGCTGTACGGCATGTCGCTGATCTACGGCGCCACCGGCACGCTGAGCCTGAGCGGCATCCACGAGGCGATCGGCAACGGCCGCGAGCACATGCTGCTGCTGACCGGCACCGTGTTCATGATCGCCGGCGTCGCCTTCAAGCTCGGCGCCGCGCCGTTCCACATGTGGCTGCCGGACGTCTACCAGGGTGCCCCGGCGCCGATCGCGCTGTTCATCAGCTCGGCCTCCAAGCTGGCCGCGTTCGGCATGGCCTACCGCCTGCTGGAAGTCGGCGTGGGTCCGCTGGCGGCGCAGTGGCACTGGGTGATCGGCGGCCTGGCGGCGCTGTCGCTGGTGGTCGGCAACCTGATGGCGGTGGCGCAGAGCAACCTCAAGCGCATGCTGGCGTACTCGACGGTCTCGCACATCGGCTTCCTGCTGCTCGGCGTGGCCGGCGGCGGCGAGCGCGGCTATGCGGCGGCGCTGTTCTATGCGATCTGCTACGCGGTGATGTCCACCGCCTCGTTCGGCGCGATCATCGCGCTGTCGCGCAAGGGCTTCGAGGCCGAGAACATCGACGACTTCAAGGGCCTGAACGCGCGCAACCCGTGGATGGCGCTGCTGGTGCTGTGCATCATGGCCTCGCTGGCCGGCGTGCCGCCGTTCCTGGGCTTCTGGGCCAAGCTGGCGGTGCTGGGCGCGGTGGTCGCGGTGCCCGACCAGAACCTGTGGTGGACCGGCCTGGCCGTGCTGTCGGTGCTGTGCGCGGTGATCGGCGCGTTCTATTACCTGCGCGTGATCAAGGTGATGTATTTCGACGAGCCGGTCGGCACGCCGCTGCCGGCCAACGACGACCGCGTGCTGGGCGTGGCGCTGGGCGTCAACGCGCTGGGCCTGCTGGCCTTCGGCCTGGCCTGGAGTCCGCTGATGGCGTGGTGCCAGCGCGCCTTCGCGCACCTGGCCTGATCGCGAATTCCGCGGGTTTCCCGCTGTTTCTCGCCAACGCCGCCGCAAGGCGGCGTTGGTGTTTTTGCATTTGGCGATGCGATTGCTGTTTCGTTTTCCATCGCGTGCGGTTATCATGGCGTCCTTCGATCGGAAGCGTCGCTACCGTATCGAGATGAAAATCAGGGCTTGCAATCGACGCACTGATTCTTCATAATTCCGCTTCTGCTGCGGGGTGGAGCAGTCTGGCAGCTCGTCGGGCTCATAACCCGAAGGTCGCAGGTTCAAATCCTGCCCCCGCTACCATCTTTGTCTGCAGCGGCAACCAGTGCATTGGTTGTCTGCGGCAGGAAAGTTTGGGCTTCGCGATGACGCATGTTCCCGTCGTCGCAACCGGAATCCAGCGTGACCGGAGTTTTACCGGACAAGGGGCCCAGAGGGCCCTTTGTCGTTTCCGGGGTCCGGGAAATGCACGCAATCGACTTTTCAACCTTTCAGATGCAAGGCAGGCTGTGAGCGACAAGGCAAACGAAATCGCGACGTTGCTGGGCCCGACCGTGGACGCGTTGGGCCTGGAACTGCTGGGCGCGGAATACCTGCCGGCCCCCGGCGGCGCCACGCTGCGCCTGTACATCGACGTGCCGCTGGCCGAGCAGCCCGAGCGCATCGTCAACATCGACGATTGCGAGCGGGTCAGCCGCGAGGTCTCGGCGCAACTGGACGTGGAAGACCCGATCAGCGGCAACTACACGCTGGAAGTGTCCTCGCCGGGCGTGGACCGGCCGCTGTTCAGCGCCGAACAGTTTTCCCGCCACCTGGGCGAATCGGCCAAGGTGGTGCTGAAGCTGCCGCAGCAGGGCCGTCGGCGCCTGCAGGGGCGCATCGTGCAGGCCGACGCCGCTGCCGGCCGCATCACCTTCGAGGTCGACGGCGCCGAACTGGCGGTGGACTTCGACAACATCGACAAGGCGCGGATCATGCCCGACTGGGCGGCGCTGGGTCTGGCGCCGACCAAGCCGGGCAAGGGCCCGAAGCCGGCCGGCAAGAACGCAAAATCCAATAAGAAACCATCCAACGAACCGGCGGCCGACGAGGCTGCGCGCGGAGCGAAAGAATGAGCAAGGAACTGTTGCTGGTAGTCGACGCGGTGGCCAACGAGAAGGGCGTGCCGCGCGAAGTGATCTTCGACGCGATCGAGGCCGCCTTGGCGTCGGCGGCGAAGAAGCGCTACCCCGACCAGGACGTGCTGACGCGCGTCACCATCGACCACAAGGACGGCACCTACGAGACCTTCCGGCGCTGGGAAGTGGTGGCCGACGACGTGGTGATGGAGTCGCCCGACCGGCAGATCCGCCTGATGGACGCGGTCGACGAGGCCGAGGGCGTGGATGTCGGCGACTACATCGAAGAGCAGATCGAGAATCCGGACTTCGGCCGCATCGCCGCGCAGGCCGCCAAGCAGGTGATCGTGCAGCGCGTGCGCGAGGCCGAGCGCCAGCAGGTGGTGGACGCGTGGAAGGATCGCGTCGGCGAGCTGGTCACCGGCGTGGTCAAGCGTGCCGAGCGCGGCAACATCTACGTGGACCTGGGCGGCAACGCCGAGGCCTTCATCCCCAAGGACAAAGGCATTCCGCGCGACGTGCTGCGCGCCGGCGACCGCGTGCGCGGCTACCTGGCCGAAGTGCGTTCGGAGCCGCGCGGCCCGCAGCTGTTCATCAGCCGCGCCGCGCCGGAATTCATGATCGAGCTGTTCAAGCTGGAAGTGCCGGAAGTGGGCCAGGGCCTGGTCGAGATCAAGGCCTGCGCGCGCGATCCGGGCGACCGCGCCAAGATCGCGGTGCTGGCGCACGATACCCGTACCGATCCGATCGGCGCCTGCATCGGCATGCGCGGTTCGCGCGTGCAGGCGGTGTCCAACGAGCTCAACGGCGAGCGCGTGGACATCGTGCTGTGGAACGACAACCCGGCCAACTTCGTCATCAACGCGATGGCGCCGGCCGAGGTGCAGTCGATCATCGTCGATGAAGAGAAGCACTCGATGGACCTGGCGGTGGCGGAAGACCGCCTGGCCCAGGCGATCGGCAAGGGCGGCCAGAACGTGCGCCTGGCCAGCCGCCTGACCGGCTGGCAGCTCAACGTGATGACCGCCGAGCAGGTCGCGGCCAAGTCCGAGGCCGAGCAGGCCGTGGCCCGCCAGCTGTTCATGGACAAGCTGGAAGTGGACGAGGAGATCGCCGCGATCCTGGTCGCCGAGGGCTTCAACTCGGTCGAGGAAATCGCCTACGTGCCGGTCGGCGAGCTGCTGGCGGTGGAAGGCTTCGACGAGGACATCGTCGAGGAACTGCGCGCGCGTGCCCGCGACGCGCTGCTCAACGAGGCGCTGGCCGCCGAGGAGAGCGACGACGATGGCGTGCCGGCGGCGGACCTGCTGTCGCTGCCGGGCATGGACGAGGGCACCGCCTACGCGTTGGCCAGCCATGGCGTGCGTACCAGCGAGGACCTGTCGGATCTGGCTGCCGACGAAATCCTCGAGTTCGGCATCGAGGACCTGGACAAGGACCGCGCCGCGGCCCTGATCCTGGCCGCCCGCGCCGAGGAGATCGCCCGCCTGGAGCGCGGCGAATGAGTCAGCGATGAATGCCGCCCTGACCCGATCAGGGCTTAGAATCCGCGCTACCTTCGCACGCGGCGAGGGGGCGCCAACCAGATCATAGGATCCGAATGTCGCAGCAAACCACCATCCGCAAGCTGGCCGAACTGGTGAATACGCCGGTCGAGAAACTGCTGGTTCAACTGGCCGACGCCGGGATGAAGTTCAGCGGTCCCGACCAGGTCGTCACCAGCACCGAAAAGATGAAGCTGCTGGGCTTCCTGCGCCGTACCCACGGCAAGACCGACAAGCCGGTCGAGGAAGAGGCCCAGGCGGCGCCGAAGAAGATCACCCTGAACCGGCGCAAGCTGCAGGAAGTGACGGTCAGCGCCGGGCGCAGCAAGACCACGGTCAACGTCGAGGTCCGGCAGAAGCGCACCTACGTGAAGTCGGCCGAGGACCTGGCCGCCGAGCGTGCGGCGCCGTCCGCGGGCGGACGGGTGGACGACGAGCGCGCCGAGATCCTGCGCAAGCTGGAGGAATCCAAGCAGCGCAACCTGGCCGAGCAGCAGAAGCTCGCCGAGCAGGACCGCGCGCGCGCCGAGGAAATCGAGCGCAAGCGCAAGGCCGAGCAGGAAGCGCGCGAGCGCGCCGAGGCCGAGCAACGCGCGGCGCAGGCCGCGCTGGACGCCGAGTCGGCACCGCCGGCGGCGGCGCCGTCCGCGCCCGCCGCCGACCGCAACGCCGCCGCCGCAGCGCCGCGCGCGCCGCGTCCGCCGATGGCGCCGCGTCCGGCCGGTGCCGCGCATCCGGCCAAGCCGGCGGCGCCGCGCAGCGACGACCGCAACAATGCCGCCAACAAGCACAAGACCCGCGGCTCGCACGTGATGGTCGCCGGGGTCGAGGACGACGACAGCACCAGCCGCTTCGCCGGCCAGCTGCATCTGTCCGCGGCCGACCGCGCGCGCCGTTCCAACGTGCGTGGCAAGCCGCGCGGCGGCAGCCACAGCGGCGGCCGTCGCCAGGCCGAACCGTCGCGCAGCGGCGGCGGCGCGCACGGCTTCGAGCGTCCTACCGCACCGGTGGTGCGCGAAGTGGCGATCGGCGACACCATCACCGTGGCCGACCTGGCGCAGAAGCTCGCGCTGAAGGGCGGCGACGTGGTGAAGGCGCTGTTCAAGATGGGCGTGATGGCCACCATCACCCAGACCATCGACCACGACACCGCCGCGCTGGTCACCGAGGAACTCGGCCACAAGCCGACCCGCGCCGGCAGTGCCGACGCCGAGGACGCGCTGCTGGCGCACACCGAGGACGCGCAGGGCGAGAAGCTGCCGCGGCCGCCGGTGGTCACCATCATGGGCCACGTCGACCACGGCAAGACCTCGCTGCTGGACTACATCCGCCGCACCAAGGTCGCCTCCGGCGAAGCCGGCGGCATCACCCAGCACATCGGCGCCTACCACGTCGAGACCGACCGTGGCGTCATCAGCTTCCTGGACACCCCGGGCCATGCCGCGTTCACCTCGATGCGCGCGCGCGGCGCCAAGCTCACCGACATCGTGGTGCTGGTGGTCGCGGCCGACGACGGCGTGATGCCGCAGACCGTCGAGGCGGTCAAGCATGCGAAGGCCGCCGGCGTGCCGCTGATCGTGGCGGTCAACAAGATCGACAAGTCCGGCGCCGATCCGCTGCGGGTCAAGAACGAGCTGCTGGCGCAGGACGTGGTCGCCGAAGAATTCGGTGGCGACACCCAGTTCGTCGAACTCTCGGCCAAGACCGGCCAGGGCATCGACGTGCTGCTGGACGCGATCTCGCTGCAGGCCGAAGTGCTGGAACTGCGGGCGGTGGCCGAAGGCCGCGCCAGCGGCGTGGTGATCGAGTCCTCGCTGGACAAGGGCCGCGGCCCGGTGGCGACGGTGCTGGTGCAGCAGGGCGCGCTGAAGAAGGGCGACTACCTGGTGTGCGGTATCCAGTACGGCCGCGTGCGTGCGCTGTTCGACGAGACCGGCAAGCAGCCCGATTCGGCGGGTCCGTCGATCCCGGTGCAGGTGCTGGGCCTGTCCGGCGTGCCGGATGCCGGCGACGACTTCGTGGTCGTCGACGACGAGCGCCTGGCCAAGGACGTGGCGCAGCAGCGCGAGACCAAGCGCCGCGAGTCGCGCCTGGTGTCCTCGGCGGGCAGCCGCATGGAAGACATCATGTCGCAGCTCGGCAAGGGCGAAGGCCAGCTGTCGCTGAACCTGGTGATCAAGGCCGACGTGCAGGGTTCGGTGGAAGCGCTGAAGCAGTCGCTGACCGCGTTGTCCAACGAGCAGATCCGCATCAACGTGATCCACTCCGGCGTGGGCGGCATCACCGAGTCCGATGCGAATTCGGCGCTGGCGTCCAAGGCCACGGTGATCGGCTTCAACGTGCGTGCCGACGCCTCGGCGCGGCGCATCATCGAGACCAACGGCATCGACCTGCGTTACTTCTCGATCATCTACGACGTGATCGACCAGGTGAAGCAGGTGGCGTCCGGCCTGCTGGGCGTGGAGATCCGCGAAGAGATCATCGGTATCGCCCAGGTGCGCGACGTGTTCCGCAGCTCCAAGTTCGGCGCCGTCGCCGGCTGCATGGTCGTGGAGGGCGTGGTCAAGCGCAACAAGCCGATCCGCGTGCTGCGCGACAACACCGTGGTGTTCGAGGGCGAGCTGGAATCGCTGCGTCGCTTCAAGGAGAACGTCGACGAAGTGCGCAACGGCACCGAGTGCGGTATCGGCGTGAAGGCCTACAACGACGTCAAGGCCGGCGACCAGATCGAGTGCTTCGAGCGCATCGAAGTGCAGCGCACGCTGTAAGAGCTGGGATTCGGGAATCGGGATTGGGGAATGGGAGGAGCGGGGCGCTGCAGGTGCGTCGCTCGTCCCAGACCCTTCCCGATTTCTTTATTCCGAACAGAGAGATTTTCGCTATGCCCACCAAATCCTTTCACCGTACCGATCGCGTGTCTGCGCAGATCCGGCGCGACCTCGGCACGATTGTGCATGCGGCCGTGCGCGATCACGGCCTGCCGTCGGTCAGTGTGTCCGACGTCGAGGTCACCCGCGATCTGGCCCATGCCAAGGTGTTCGTCACCGCGCTGATGCAGGAACGCTCGGCCGAGGCGGTCAAGGGCCTGAAGGAACTGGCGCCGCAGCTGCGCAGCGAGCTGGCGCGGGCGATGAAGCTGCGCCACGTGCCCGAACTGCATTTCCACTACGACGATTCGGTCGATCGCGGCGAGCGCATCGACAATCTGCTGCGCGACATGCCGGAACTGCAGCAGGCGCAGGACGACGACGGCGATGCCGCTGACGACGCCGACACGGCGCCGCGCAAGGACTGAGTCCGCTGCTGACGCCGTGGCGTCGGCGTCCAGTGTTTGAGTGCGGGCGCCGTATGCGAGCGCCCGTTTCGCCGTCGCGATCGCGGCGCTCTTTCATCCGTCTGGCGTCGCGCTGTTCCATGCGTGCCGTTCGCCCGCGCCATGCCGGAGTCGGATCCGCCACTCCCGAATCCCCACTCCCGAATCCCCAATCCCGAATCCCCAATCCCCAATCCCCAATCCCCAATCCCCGCCCGCACCCCATGCCCGTCTTCGGCCCGCGCCTGCCTCGTATCGTCTTCCGTCGCCTCGACGGCATCGTGCTGCTCGACAAGCCGATCGGCATGAGTTCCAACGCGGCGCTGCAGGCGGCGCGGCGGCTGTTCCGTGCGGAGAAGGGCGGTCACACCGGCAGCCTGGATCCGCTCGCCACCGGCCTGCTGCCGCTGTGCTTCGGCGAGGCGACCAAGCTGGCCGGGCTGCTGCTCGGCTCGGCCAAGGCCTACGAGGCGGAGGTCGTGCTCGGCGTCACCACCGACAGCGACGATGCCGAGGGCGCGGTGCTGCGCACCCGCCCGGTGCCGCCGCTGGACGCAGCGACCCTGGAGGCGGCGCTGGCACCGCTGCGCGGGCGCATCCGCCAGCGCGCGCCGATCTACTCAGCGCTCAAGCAGGGCGGCGAACCGCTGTACGTCAAGGCGCGTCGCGGCGAGGCGATCGAGGCACCCGAGCGCGAGGTCGAGGTGCATGCGATCGACGTGCTCGCGCATGCCGGCGACCGCCTGCGCCTGCACGTGGCCTGCGGGTCCGGCACCTACATCCGCAGCCTGGCCCGCGACCTGGGCGAGGCGCTGGGCTGCGGTGCGCATATCGCCGCGCTGCGGCGGCTGTGGGTGGAACCGTTTCGGACGCCGCAGATGGTCACCCTGGAGCACCTGCAGCACCTGGCCGCGCAGGATCCGGCGGCACTGGACGCGCTGGTGCTGCCGCTGGCCGCGGGCCTGGCCGATTTCCCGCCGGTGCGCCTGGAGCATGCTGCGGCGCAGCGCTTCCGCATGGGCCAGCGCCTGCGCGATCCGGCCTGGGCGCCCGGCCCGGCCGCGGTGTTCGACGCCGATGGCGTCCCGCTCGGCCTGGGCCAGGTCGATGCGAGCGGGCTGCTGGCGCCGCAGCGCATGTTCAATCCGTGACCGCAAGACGTCCGCGGCGGACCGTGCCTGACTGTCGTTCAGTCATGACGCTGTCTTAACACCTTGTTCCTCCGGGCCGGGGCCGGTACAATTTCGCGGCCTTTCCGGCACGCTGCGCTCCGGCGCAATCCTTCGCAATCGGCGAGCCAGGCGGTGCGTCCTCTGCACGTTCCTGCCGGCCCCGCATCTCAGAGAAAACCTCATGTCCATCGACACCCAGAAAGTCATCGAAGAAAACAAGCGCGGCGCTGCCGACACCGGTTCGCCGGAAGTGCAGGTCGCCCTGCTGACCGCCCGCATCGAGCTGCTGACCGGCCACTTCAAGACCCATAAGAAGGATCACCACAGCCGCCGCGGCCTGCTGCAGATGGTCAACCGCCGCCGCAGCCTGCTCGACTATCTGAAGAAGAAGGATGGCGAGCGCTACAAGGCGCTGATCGAGAAGCTCGGCCTGCGTCGCTGAGTCAACGAACCCCACCGCGGCGCAGCGATGCGCCGCGGTTTTGTTTTGGGTAGTACCGTGGCCCGGGGATCGCTCCGCGCCACCGGCCGGATCCTCCTGGCCACCCGCCAGCGGCATGGGCCGTCAGCGGTCCATTTGCAGACAGCATCATCCAAGGAAACCCCGTGGCAAAAATCACCAAAACCTTCCAGTACGGCAAGCACACCGTCACCCTCGAAACCGGCGAGATCGCCCGCCAGGCCGGCGGCGCCGTCATCGTCAAGATGGACGACACCGTACTGCTGGTCACCGCCGTCGCCGCCAAGAGCGCGCGCGAAGGTCAGGACTTCTTCCCGCTGACGGTCGACTATCAGGAGAAGTTCTACGCCGGCGGCCGCATCCCCGGCGGCTTCTTCAAGCGCGAGGGCCGTGCGACCGAGAAGGAGACGCTGATTTCGCGTCTGATCGACCGTCCGATCCGTCCGCTGTTCCCGGAGGATTACAAGAACGAAGTGCAGATCATAGCCACGGTGATGTCGATGAACCCGGACATCGACGGCGACATCGCCGCGCTGATCGGCGCCTCGGCCGCCCTGTCGCTGGCCGGCACCCCGTTCAAGGGCCCGATCGGCGCCGCCAAGGTCGGCTACAAGAACGGCGAGTACATCCTCAACCCGACCGTGTCGGATCTGAAGGATTCGCAGCTGGAGCTGGTCGTCGCCGGTACCGCCAACGCGGTGCTGATGGTCGAGTCCGAAGCCGCGCTGCTGTCGGAAGAAGTGATGCTGGGTGCGGTCACCTTCGGCCACCGCGAGATGCAGAAGGTCATCAACGCGATCAACGAGCTGACCGTCGAAGCCGGCACCAAGCCGTCCGACTGGGTCGCCCCGTCCAAGAACGAGGCCATGATCGCCGCGCTGAAGGAAGCCGTCGGCGAGCAGCTGGCCGCCGCGTTCCAGGTGCGCGACAAGCTGCAGCGCCGCGACGCCATCGCCGCGATCAAGAAGGACGTGCTGGCGCAGCTGGCGCCGCGCGCCACCGCCGAGAACTGGGTCGCTGCCGACCTGGCCAAGGAATTCGGCGAGCTGGAGTACCAGACCATGCGCGGTTCGGTGCTGAGCACCAAGGTGCGCATCGACGGCCGTGCGCTGGACACCGTGCGTCCGATCAGCGTGCAGGCCGGCGTGCTGCCGCGCACCCACGGCTCGGCGCTGTTCACCCGCGGCGAGACCCAGGCGATCGTGGTCACCACGCTGGGCACCGCCCGCGACGGCCAGGTGATCGACGCGGTCTCCGGCGAGTACAAGGAAAACTTCCTGTTCCACTACAACTTCCCCCCGTACTCGGTGGGCGAGTGCGGCCGCTTCGGCGCGCCCAAGCGTCGCGAAATCGGCCACGGCCGCCTCGCCAAGCGCGGCGTGCTGGCGGTGATGCCGACCATGGAAGAGTTTCCGTACACCATCCGCGTGGTCTCGGAGATCACCGAATCCAACGGTTCCTCGTCGATGGCCTCGGTCTGCGGTTCGTCGCTGGCGCTGATGGACGCTGGCGTGCCGGTGAAGGCGCCGGTGGCCGGTATCGCCATGGGCCTGGTGAAGGAAGGCAACGACTTCGTGGTGCTGTCGGACATCCTGGGCGATGAAGATCACCTGGGCGACATGGACTTCAAGGTCGCCGGTACCGCCGACGGCGTGTCCGCGCTGCAGATGGACATCAAGATCGAAGGCATCACCGAAGAGATCATGAAGCAGGCCCTGGCGCAGGCGAAGGCCGGCCGTCTGCACATCCTCGGCGAGATGTCCAAGGCGCTGACCACCCCGCGCGCGGAACTGAGCGACTACGCGCCGCGCCTGCTGACGATCAAGATCCACCCGGACAAGATCCGCGAAGTGATCGGCAAGGGCGGTTCGACCATCCAGGCGATCACCAAGGAAACCGGCACCCAGATCGACATCCAGGACGACGGCACCATCGTCATCGCCTCGGTCAACGCGATCGCCGCGCAGGCGGCCAAGTCGCGCATCGAGCAGATCACTTCGGACGTCGAGCCGGGCCGCATCTACGAAGGCAAGGTCGCCAAGATCATGGACTTCGGCGCGTTCGTGACCATCCTGCCGGGCAAGGACGGCCTGGTGCACGTCTCGCAGATCTCCAGCGAGCGCGTTGAGAAGGTCGGCGACAAGCTGAAGGAAGGCGACGTGGTCAAGGTCAAGGTGCTGGAAGTCGACAAGCAGGGCCGCATCCGCCTGTCGATGAAGGCCGTGGAAGAAGGCGAGGGCGCGTCGGCCGAGTAAGCCGCACGCTGCCAGCGCCGTTCCAGGAAAAAGCGGGCTTCGGCCCGCTTTTTTCTTGCCTGGCGTTTGTGCAGCTGCCGCGTCTGCGCGTGGCGTTCTTGTGGGTCCCAGGGGGCGGGGCACCGTAGGAGCGGGTCTTGTCCCCTTTTCGGGATCAGCCACGGCAGAGCACACCGTTGACGCCCGGTCGCGGCTGAAGCCGCTCCTACGCGGGATGACGGAGCGCTTGATCGTCCGCGACTCAGCCCTCGCCAATCGCCGGATAGCGCGCCAGATGCGCCGACAGCGGCCCGGGATGGGCGAGCTGGTAGCCCTGGCCGTAGCGCGCGCCCAGCGCCTGCAGCGTCGCCAGTTCGCTCTCGGTCTCGATGCCTTCGACGACCACGTCCGCATTGGTTTCGGCGGCGAAGGACAGGATCGCCAGCGCCAGCCGCTGCCGGCGCGGTTCGGCGTCGATGCCGCGGGTCAGGGTCAGATCCAGCTTGATGATGTCCGGCGCCAGGTGCAGCAGGTGGCGCAGGCTGGCGAAGCCGGTGCCGGCATCGTCGAGGGCGATGCGCAGGCCCTGCCGCTGCAGCAGGCCGATGTGTTCGGACAGGCGCGGATAGTCCGGCGCCTGCAATTGCTCGGTGATTTCCAGCACGATCCGCGACAGGTCGTGGCCGTGCAGCAGCGCCTGCAACTGCGGATGCAGCAGCGTCTGCGCGGACACGTTGATCGCCAGGTACAGCGGCGCCGGCAACTGCGCCAGAAGCTCCAGCGCCTGGCGCGCGGCGGCCAGTTCCAGGTCCAGCGCCAGCCCGACCCGGCTGGCGTCGTCGAACCAGCGCAGCGGCGGCAGGGCCGGATTGGCCGGAAAGCGCGACAGCGCCTCCACGCCGACGATGCGCTGCGAGGTCAGCGCCAGTACCGGCTGGGTGACGATCTGCAGGCGTGCGCCGGCGATGGTTTCGCGGATGCGGGTGGCGATCGCCGCCTTCTCGCGGAAGGCGTGCTTTTCCACGTCCTGGCGGCGGGCGATGTCGGTCTGCAGCGCGGCGCGGTCCATCGCCAGCGCCAGCGTCGCCCCGACCAGGGTCGCCAGCAGTTCCAGGGTGCGCACGTCCTGCGCGCTGTAGGCGTTGGGTTGTGGCGCCAGCACCTTGAGCACGCCGATGCTGCGGTCGCCGTAGCGCAGCGGCACCACCAGCATCGAGCGCAGGCCGATGCGGCGGCAGGCCTCGCGGTCCACGCGCGGATCGATTTCCGAATCGTCGCAGCGCAAGACTTGGCCGCTGCGCATGCACAGGCCGGACAGGCTGCCGTTGCTGGGCAGGCGCAGGCCGAGGTGGCGCTCGGCGACGCCGCTGGCGGACCAGTACAGCATGTCGTTGCCGTCGCACATCTCCACCACCGCGCCGTTGGAGCGGGTCAGCTCCTGTGCGCGGCGGGTGACCACGTCGACCACCTGCAGCGGATCGCCGCCGGCCGCGGCGATTTCGCCCTGCGCCAGGATGATGCGCGACAGCAGCGCCGCGTCGTCCTGCGTCGCGGCGGCAGTGTGCTGGATGAGGTCCGAGATGTCGGATGCCTTGGCCATGTCCGCATCATGTGGCACTGCGTTGGAGGACGGCAATCGGGCGGCACGCGCCCCGCGTAGGCAGCGTGCAGAACTGCTCGCTCCATCACGCTGCGCGCGTGCCTGCGCTCAATCGCTGGCGCCATCCTTGCGCGGCTTGCCGTACAGGCTGCGCAGCTCGTCCTTGGCCTGCTCGAGGATCTTGCGGCGCTGCTGCGGCAACTGATCGCCGGCGCGATTGATGTAGAAGGTCAGCATCGACATGGCCGAGCGATACGGACCGGTGCGGCGGCGTGCGTGCAGGTCGGCCGACTGCTTGAGCGCGCGTGCGATCGCGGCCGGGTCGTTGCCTTCGAACACGTTCGGCGAGACGCCGAGCGACGGTTGCGCGTCGCTGCCGCGGCGCTGGCCGAGGTCGTTGCTGGAGAGGGACTGGCTGCTCTGTGCCATTGGTGATGCTCCTTGGCGATGGCGGTGGAAAGGGACGAGGCATGCGTGATCCGGCAGGGCCGGACCCGATGGCGGATGCCGCCGCCATCGCTGCCGTGCGCCACAAGGCGACGACAGATCGACATCGAAGGGAGACGGAGGCGGAGGCGACGCGAACACGCGCCGCCGCGATCGCGTGTGCGGGGCGTGGAGCGTCCCGCACGCGTGATGGGCGATGCCGTTGTCCGTTGGTGTTGCCGTGCCGCATTCCGTTCCCAGAAGCGAAGCTCGTGCGTCATGCGCAAACGCTAGGCCGGGATACGTGATGCCGTCGACAACATAACCGCGCTCTGCGGAGCGAGTGGTAGACATTATGTCGTTCGATGAACGCTTAATAGAAAAGCCCGTAAAAACAGCGCTCGCGTGTGAATGCGCTTGATTGCCCAGATAACGTCACCATTTTCTTTGTCGAGCCGCTGGCGCGAGACAATCGCGTGGACAATATGCAGCGGTGGCATCGTCGGTTCGCCCCGCATGCGTTGCGGCGGTGGCCCAGGAGATCGCATGTCGTTGGCGCAAACGCGCTTCCATCCCGCCGTGGCACGCTGGTTCGAGCAGCGTTTCGCTGCGCCCACGCCGGCGCAGGAACAGGCGTGGCCGGCGATCCAGGCAGGGCGGCATACGCTGGTGGCTGCGCCGACCGGCTCCGGCAAGACCATCACTGCATTTCTCGCCGCGCTGGATGCGCTGGTGCGCGAAGGTCTGCGTGAAGGTGGCCTGCCGGACCGGACCCAGGTGCTGTACGTATCGCCACTGAAAGCGCTTTCAAACGATATCCAGCTCAATCTCGAGGCGCCGCTGCAGGGCATCCGCGACGAACTCGCGGCGCTTGGGTTGCCGGATGTGCAGATCCGCACGGCGGTGCGCACCGGCGACACGCCGCAGCGCGAGCGCGCGCAGGCGCGGCGGCGTCCACCGCACGTGCTGGTGACCACGCCGGAGTCGCTGTACGTGCTGCTCGGCTCGGTGTCCGGACGCGAGACGCTGCGCCACGTGCGCACGGTGATCGTCGACGAGATCCACGCGCTGGCGGCGAACAAGCGCGGCAGCCACCTGGCGCTGTCGCTGCAGCGCCTGCAGCAGCTGTGCGAGGTGCCGCCGCTGCGCATCGGCCTGTCGGCGACGCAGAAGCCGATCGAGGCGGTCGCGCGTTTCCTGGTCGGCAGCGCCGCGGTGCACGACGGCGTTGCCGACTGCGCCATCGTCGACATCGGCTATGCGCGCGCCCGCGACCTGGCGCTGGAGGTGCCGCCGACGCCGCTCAGCGTGACCATGTCCGCCGACCAGTGGCAGCAGGTGTATACGCGCCTGGCCGAGCTGGTGCGCGCGCACCGCACCACCCTGGTGTTCGTCAACACCCGGCGCATGGCCGAGCGCACCGCCCGGCACCTTGGCGAACTGCTCGGCACGCAGGCGGTGGCGGCGCATCACGGCAGCCTGGCGCGCGAGACCCGGCTGCTCGCCGAGCGCCGGCTCAAGGCTGGCGACCTGCAGGTGCTGGTGGCCACGGCGTCGCTGGAACTGGGGCTGGACATCGGCGACGTCGACCTGGTCTGCCAGCTTGGCTCGCCGCGCTCCATCGCCGCGTTCCTGCAGCGCGCCGGCCGTTCCGGACATGCGGTGGGCGGCACGCCGAAGGCGCGGCTGTTCCCGCAGTCGCGCGACGACCTGGTCGAGTGCGCGGCCTTGCTGGATTGCGTGCGTCGCGGCGAGCTGGATGCGCTGCGCATGCTCGATGCGCCGCTGGACGTGCTCGCCCAGCAACTCGTGGCCGAGGTCGCCTGCCAGGAGTGGGAAGAAGACGCGCTGTACGCGCTGGTGCGTGGCGCCTGGCCGTATTCGGCGCTGCCGCGCGCGCAGTTCGACGCGGTGCTGCGCATGCTCTGCGAAGGCTTCAGCACGCGCCTGGGGCCGCGCGCCGGCTACCTGCATCGCGATGCGGTGCATCGCCGCGTGCGCCAGCGCCGCGGTGCGCGGATGGCCGCGCTCACTTCCGGCGGCACCATTCCCGAGACCGGCGACTACAGCGTGGTGCTGGAGCCGCAGGCGCAGACCATCGGCACGGTCAACGAGGATTTCGCGGTGGAGAGCCTGGGCGGCGACGTGTTCCAGCTCGGCAACGCCAGCTACCGCATCCTGCGCGTGGAAGCGGGGCGGGTGCGGGTGGAGGATGCGCGCGGCGCGCCGCCCAATATTCCGTTCTGGATCGGCGAAGCGCCCGGGCGCAGCGACGCGTTGTCGCTGGGTGTGTCGCGGCTGCGTGCCGAACTCGAACAGGCGCTGCAGCAAGGCGGGGCGACCCAGGCGCTGCAGTGGCTGTGCGGCCCGCTGGCGCTGGACGCGGCCGCCGCGCAGCAGATCGTCGATTATCTGGGCCGCGCGCATGCGGCGCTGGGCGCCTTGCCGACCCAGCAGTGCATCGTGCTGGAACGCTTCTTCGACGCCACCGGCGGCACCCAACTGGTGATCCACAGCGTCTACGGCAGCCGCATCAACCGCGCCTGGGGCCTGGCACTGCGCAAGCGGTTCTGCCGCACCTTCAATTTCGAGCTGCAGGCGGCGGCGACCGAGGACGCGATCGTGCTGTCGCTGTCGACCCGGCACAGCTTCGCCCTGGACGAGGTGGCGCGTTACCTGCGCGCCGCCTCGGCGCTGGACGTGCTGGTGCAGGCGCTGCTGGACGCGCCGTTGTTCGGCGTGCGCTGGCGTTGGAACGCCACCAACGCGCTGGCGCTGCCGCGCTTCACCGGCGGGCGCAAGGTCGCGCCGCAACTGCAGCGGATGAAGTCCGAGGACTTGCTGGCCACGGTGTTCCCCGACCAGGTGGCCTGCGCGGAGAACCTGGTCGGCGAGCGCGAGATTCCCGAGCATCCGCTGGTGGCGCAGACCCTGCGCGATTGCCTGGACGAGGCGATGGACAGCGCCGGTTGGCTGCAGCTGCTGCACGGCATCGAGGCCGGCGCCGTGCGCGTGCTGGCGCGCGAGCTGACCGCGCCATCGCCGCTGGCGGCCGAGGCCCTGGAGGCGCGGCCCTACGCCTTCCTCGACGATGCACCGCTGGAGGAACGACGGACCCAGGCGGTGCAGAGCCGCCGCTACCAGGATCCGGACAGCGCCGACGATCTCGGCCAGTTGGACCTGCAGGCGATCGCCGCGGTGCGCGAGGAGGCCTGGCCGCAGCCGCGCAGCCGCGACGAGATGCACGAAGCGCTGCTCACGCTCGGCGTGGTGAGCGCGGACGAGGCAACTGCGCAGCCGCAGTGGCGGCAGTGGCTGGAGGAACTGGCCGTCGACGCGCGCGCCACCTGCCTGCACGGCGTCGACGGCGCCACGGCGGCGCTGTGGGTGGCGGCCGAGGCGCTGGCGGCGGTGGCGCCGCTGTACCCGCAGGCCAGTGCGCAGCCGGCCATCGCCGTTCCCGCGGGCTATGCGGTCGACGACTGGGACCGCGACAGCGCGGTGCGCGAACTGCTGCGCTGGCGCCTGGCGGGGTTGGGGCCGGTCACCGCGCCCGCGCTGGCCGGGCCGCTGCACCTGCCGCTGCGCGAGGTGCAGGCGGGATTGCTGGCGCTGCAGCAGGACGGCTATGTGCTGGGCGGGCGCTTCAGCGCCGATGCCGATGGCGAGCAATGGTGCGAGCGCCACCTGCTGGCACGGATCCACCGCTACACCCTCGGCCGCCTGCGCCGCGAGATCGAGCCGGTGGCGCCGCGCGATTACGCGCGCTTCCTGTTCCGCTGGCAGCATCTGGACGCGGAGGGGCAGGTCGCCGGCGCCGAGGCGCTGGGCGCGGTACTGGCACAGTTGGAGGGGGTGGAGGTCGCGGCGCCGCTATGGGAGGCCGAGCTGTTGCCGGCGCGGGTGCGCGACTACCGCCCGGCGTGGCTGGACGAGGCCTGCAGCGCCGGACGCACGCTGTGGACGCGGCTGCGCCCCGGCGCCGGCGGCGCCGCACCGACGCTGCGCAGCACGCCGATCCTGCTGCTGCCGCGGCGCAGCGCCGGGCACTGGTCGCGGCTGTCGCCAGCGCCGGAAGCCGGCACGCTGGGCTCGCGCGCGCGCAAGGTGGCCGACCATCTCGAGGCGCACGGCGCCTCGTTCTTCGACGAGATCGCCGAGGCGACGCGCCTGCTGTCCACCGAACTGGAGGCGGCGCTGGCCGAGCTGGTCGCCGCCAGCCGGGTCCATTGCGACAGTTACGCCGGCCTGCGCGCCCTGCTGGTGCCGCCCTCGAAGCGTCCCTCGGCGCTGTCGCGGCGGCGGCCGCGCATGGCGCTGTACGGCGGCATCCAGGACGCCGGACGCTGGGCCGTACTGCGTGCCGACGCCGAGGCCGACGACCCGGCCGCACGCAGCGAGGCGGTCGAGCACGTCGCACGGACGCTGCTGCGCCGCTACGGCGTGGTCTGCTGGCGCCTGCTCGAGCGCGAGACGGCGTGGCTGCCGCCATGGCGCGAACTGCTGCGCGTCTACCATCGGCTGGAAGCGCGCGGCGAGATCCGCGGTGGGCGCTTCATCGACGGCCTGTCCGGCGAGCAGTTCGCCCTGCCGGAGGCGATCGGCCTGCTGCGGCAGATACGCCGCCAGCCTGGCGACGGCAATTGGCTGTGCGTGGCTGCCGCCGACCCGGCCAATCTCCTCGGCAGCGTGCTCCCCGGCACGCGGGTACCGCGGCTGCCGGGCGCGCGCGTGCTGTACCGCGACGGCGTGCCGATGGCGAGCTGGGTCGGCGAGCGCTTCGAGCCGCTGCAGGACATGAATGCCGAGGAGCATGCGCATGCGCGGCGGCTGTTGCGCGGTGGCGCTGCGGCGGAACGGCGCACGCTTGTGGCACTGCAGATGGCGTGAAGGCAATGCGCCGCGCCCGCCCGCCGCGATCGCGCTTGTGACATATCGGCGCTGCTTTCACATTCTGTCTACAAATTAAAGGGGTTGGTATCCCACTTTGGCTCCGGTGCAAAACCGGGGTGTTCTGCCTTTGCAGAACAAGTGCGACATCGACGTGTTGCGACCCGCCCTTGCTCTGCTGCGCGTCGAGCACCGCAGCGCAATGCCTCTTTCGCATTCACGAATGTCGCGAAAGCGCTTGTCTTATGCGGGATTCCGCAATTTTCACGCGATTTAAAGGCGCCCTCGATTGCGCCGATAGCCCTCACGCATGACGTTGCAGCGCAGCGGTCCTCTGGCGACTCAGTCAGAGGCATCGCTCCGCGAGGCGCCGCGACACGCAGCCGGACGCATCGCCCGGCGCAGGCGGACACACACAAATCGGGGTACACACCATGTTGGGCAATATGAAAATCGGGGTCAGGCTGACGGCGGCATTCCTGATCGTGGCGGCGATCGGCGCCTGCATCGGCTGGGTCGGCATCCGCAACTCGGGCCGGATCAACGACTACGCCACCGCGCTGTACGAGCGCGAGCTGCTCGGCCTGTCGCACCTCAAAGAGGCCAACATCAATCTGATCAATGCCGGCCGCGCGCGCGCCAACCTGCAGTTGGCCAGCACCGCGGAAGACCGCGCCAAGCACGTGGCCAATATCGACAAGTACACCGCCAATGTGGTCGAGCACATGGACAAGGCTAGGACCTCGTTCGACGACCCGGCGACGCTGGCCAAGCTGGCCCGCTTCGACCAGGTGTGGAAGACCTACCTGGAGCGGCGCGGCCTGTTCGTCGAGTCGGTGATGCGCGAGCCGCTGCCGGAAGGCAACGCGCAGCTCGCGGAACTCTCCAAGGGCGTGCGCAGCAGCTCCGACGAACTGGATGCGCTGATGTCGGAACTGAGCGAGATCAAGGAGGCCAATGCTTCCAAGGCCAACGATGTCACCGACGAAATCTACGCCAGCAGCACCCGCACCATGCTCGCCATCGTGATCGGCGGCGTGCTGCTCGGCGTGGGCCTGGGCGTGTTCATCAGCCGCAGCGTGACCCGGCCGATCGGCAAGGCGGTCAGCGTGGCCAATGCGCTGTCCGAGGGCGACCTGAGCATGTCGATCGAGGTGCGCGGCCGCGACGAGACCGCGCAGTTGCTGCTGGCGATGCAGCGCATGGTCGAGAAACTGCAGCAGGTGGTCGGCGAGGTCAACGCCAGTGCGCAGAGCCTGGCTGGCGCGTCGGAGGAGGTCAGCGCCACCGCGCAGTCGCTGAGCCAGGCCTCGACCGAGCAGGCGGCCAGCGTCGAAGAGACCAGCGCCTCGCTGGAGCAGATGACCGCCTCGATCGCGCAGAACACCGACAACGCCAAGGTCACCGACGGCATGGCCGCGCAGGCGGCCCGCGAGACCCTGGAAGGCGGCGAGGCGGTGGTGGCCACGGTGGCGGCGATGAAGCAGATCGCGCACAAGATCGGCATCATCGACGACATCGCCTACCAGACCAACCTGTTGGCGTTGAATGCGGCGATCGAGGCCGCGCGCGCCGGCGAGCACGGCAAGGGCTTTGCGGTGGTCGCCGCGGAAGTGCGCAAGCTGGCCGAGCGCAGCCAGGTCGCCGCGCAGGAGATCGGCGAGGTCGCCGGTTCCAGCGTGGAGCTGGCCGAGCGCGCCGGGCAATTGCTGGAGACCATCGTGCCGAGCATCAAGAAGACCTCGGACCTGGTGCAGGAAATCGCTGCCGCCTCGCAGGAGCAGTCCTCCGGCGTCACCCAGATCAACGTGGCGGTGGTGCAGCTGAGCCAGATCACCCAGCAGAACGCCACCGCTTCCGAAGAGCTGGCCGCCACCGCTGAATCGATGAGCACGCAGGCCGTGCAGTTGCAGGAAAGCATGGCCTTCTTCCAGTTGTCCGCCGCTGCGCGCCGTGCCGCGCAGACGCTGGACGAAAGCGAAGCGCCGCTGCCGCTGCGCGCGGCCGGTTCGCGCTGGGCGCCGCGTGCCACCTCCGCTGCCGCGCGCCGTCCCGGTGCAGGCAATCGCGACCGCAGCGAAGCGCTGCTGGGCCGCGCCTGATCCATTCCCTGGCGGCGCCGGTCGCGCCGCCAGTTCCGTGTCGCTGTCGTTGTCACAACTGCCCCATTGTCGGGAGAGTGCCGTGCTGAAGAATCTCAAGATCGCCACCAAACTCTACGGCGGTTTCGCCGTGGTCCTTTGCATCCTGCTGGCGTTGGCCGGCGTGGCCTACTTCAACGTGTCCGCGTTGTCGCAGGCCAATTACTGGAACACCCACACCTACAAGGTGATCGCCGAAGTCGATGCTGCGCTGAGCAGCCTGATCAACATCGAGACCGGCACGCGCGGCTTCTCGCTGACCGGCGAGGACGCGTTCCTGCAGCCCTACCGCGACGGCGTCGCCAGCTTCGACAGCCACCTGCGCACCGCCCAGGAACTGACCGCGGACAATCCCAAGCAGCAGGAGCGCCTGAACGCGCTGAAGCAGACCCAGGCGCAATGGCTCAGCCAGGCAGTGCATCCGCAGATCGCGCTGCGCAAGGACGTCAACCAGGGCCAGGCGACGATGGAGGCCTTGGCCGCCTCGGTGCGCGCTTCCAAGGGCAAGGCCTACATGGACGCGATGCGCGACCGCATGGCCGAAGTGCGCCGCGCCGAGAGCGAGTTGCTGGCCGTGCGCGCGGCCGAGGCCGAGCAACTGCAGCAGCGCACCAACCTCACTCTGATCGTCGGCAGCCTGATCGCGGCGCTGTGCGCGTCGGCGATCGGTTTCCTGATCGCGCGGTCGCTGATGAGCGAACTCGGCGGCGAGCCGAGCACGGTGATGGAAGTGGCCTCGCGGATCGCCCGCGGCGATCTCACCGTGCAGGTGCCGACCCGCCCCAACGACAGCACCAGCGCGATGGTGGCGCTGCAGACGATGGTCGAGCGCCTGGCGGACGTGGTGGGCGAGGTCAATGCCAGTGCGCAGTCGCTGGCCGGTTCGTCCGAGGAAGTCAGCGCCACCGCGCAGTCACTGAGCCAGGCCGCCACCGAGCAGGCCTCCGGCGTGGAGGAAACCAGTGCGTCGCTGGAGCAGATGACCGCGTCCATCGCGCAGAACACCGACAACGCCAAGGTCACCGAGGGCATGTCGGCGCAGGCGGCCAAGGAAGCGGTGGAGGGGGGTGAGGCGGTACTGGCCTCGACCCATGCGATGAAGCAGATCGCGCAGAAGATCGGCATCATCGACGACATCGCCTACCAGACCAACCTGCTGGCGTTGAACGCGGCGATCGAGGCCGCGCGTGCCGGCGAGCACGGCAAGGGTTTTGCCGTGGTCGCCGCGGAAGTGCGCAAGCTGGCCGAGCGCAGCCAGGTCGCCGCGCAGGAGATCGGCGAAGTCGCCGCCAGCAGCGTGGGCCTGGCCGATCGCGCCGGCAACCTGCTCGGCACCATCGTGCCCAGCATCAAGAAGACCTCGGATCTGGTGCAGGAGATCGCCTCGGCCTCGCAGGAGCAGTCCTCCGGCGTCACCCAGATCAACCTGGCGGTGTCCCAGCTCAGCCAGGCCACGCAGCAGAACGCCGCGGCCTCCGAGCAACTGGCGGCGACCGCCGAACAGATGAGCACCCAGGCCGAATCGTTGCAGCAGGCGATGGGCTTCTTCCGCCTCAACCGCGAACAGGACCTGGCCGCGCCACGCCGCGCTGCGCCGGTGACGCCCAGGCCGGCCGCCACCCGGCCGCTGCGCAACGCAGGCAAGGGCTTGCGCCCGCGCGCGCGGCCGGTTCCGGCCTATGCGCTGGCGGATGCGCCGGACGAAGGCCAGTTCGTCAACTTCTGAAGGGGAACACCATGCACAACGATCGCTACGAGAGTGCGGCTGCGGACTCGCCGCATGGCGGCTGCCAGTTCCTGACCTTCCAGCTGGATCGCGAACTGTTCGGACTCAACATCGCCGGCATCCACGAGATCATCGAGTACCGCACGCCGACGCCGGTGCCGACCATGCCGGCCTGCGTGCGCGGGGTGATCAACCTGCGTGGCGCGGTGGTGCCGGTGGTGGACCTGCAGTCGCGGCTCGGCCGCGCGCCCAGCCAGGTCACCCGGCGCAGTTGCATCGTCATCGCCACCGCCGCCAGCGACGAGGGCGGCGGCGCGCAGTCCTTCGGCCTGCTGGTGGACGCGGTCAACGAGGTGCTGGAACTGCCGCCGCAGCAGATCGAGGCGCCGCCGGCCTTCGGCAGCGATATCCGCCGCGACCTGCTGCAGGGCATGGGCAAGCTGGAGGATCGGTTGGTGATCCTGCTGGACCGCGCGCGGCTGCTGCGCAGCGACGACATCGTCGAGGCCGGCGCACCGGCGCTGGCGGCGTGACGCCCGCCACGCCGTGATCCATGCATCACGGCGGCCTCGCTAGGGTGGCTTGAAACGGGCATCCGCCCCAGCGAGGTGCAGACCATGGCAAAAGACGAAACCACCCAGTCCGGCAAGCAGCAGGGCATCCACGAGGGCCGGCAGGACCGTGCCCAGGACGATACCGCCAAGCAGCGGCCCGGCCTGGAAGACCAGAAGCTGCGCGAGGCGCACGAGCGCGGCCCGCGTTCCGGCCAGGATGAGCCGGGGCAGGGCGCGCAGGACTGAGCGAAGTGGCGGCGGGAGCGCAGTGCTCCCGCTTCCCGTCCGTCAGGACGAAGGCTCGGGATTCCCGGCCACACGACGCATGGCCGACGTCGCGCGATCGAGCGCATCCAAGTGCAAGATCGGCCAACAAAAAAGGCCAGAGAGCCGGATGGCTGTCTGACCTCGTTTGCACCGTCGAAGACGGTAAGATGGTGGAGCGGAAGGGGATCGAACCCTCGACCTTCGCATTGCGAACGCGACGCTCTCCCAGCTGAGCTACCGCCCCACATCAGACGCGTAGTGTAACTGGGCACGGGGCCGCGTGCCAAGGGGGCACGGCAAGATCCGCGGCGCAGGGGCAGGGGCCGGTCTGGCCTGGAAATGTGCCGGGCCTTTTGTCTACAGCGCGCGCATGGAGTCGATATACTCGGCGGCCGAAATCCACCGCGGTGATTTCGTTCCGGACGCAATATACCGTCCGCCTCACACCTTTTTACCTAAAGACAGGTCTTTTACACATGACGGAAGTTCGCAACTTGCAACAGATCGCCGAAGCCAAGGCCAAGCTGCAGGAAGAAATGCGCAAGCTGGAAGAGCAGGAGCGGCAGGCGCGCGAGGGCGAAACCAATGCGGCGCACGCCAATGTGCTGTCGCTGCTGGAGCAGTTCGCCGAGTTCTTCAGCGCCAAGCAGCGCAACGAGATCGCCGCGTACGTGACCAGCGCGGCGCCCAAGCCGGCCAGCAGCAAGTCCGCCGGTGGCCGCAGCGAGGTCAAGCCGAAGTACCAGTTGCCGCATACCGGCGAAACCTGGTCCGGCCGCGGCCGCACCCCGAAGGCGTTCGCCGCCTGGGAAGGCACCGCCGCCTACAACGAATGGAAGGCGCGCCACCCGGATCTGAAGTTCCCGCTCTTCAAGTACTGAGCGAACGAAAAAGGCCAGGAATTCCTGGCCTTTTTTCATTTCCGATCGCGGCCCGGGCTCACCCGCTCAGCGCGCGGCAGCCAGCAGCGGTTGCAGCCGCGGTTCCAGTTCGCGCCTGCGCCAGCCGGCCAGCGGCTGCGGCCACTGCGCGCTTTCCAGCAGGGCTTCCAGGTGCTTGCGCGAGGCCAGCAGGCCGTCGGGCAGGCCGAGTTCGGCGCTGCGCGCGGCCACCGCGTCCTGCAGCCGCTTCAGTGCGGCCTTGTTGTCGTCGCTGGCGGCCAGCGCCTGCGGCGCGTCGGCTTCGTCGGCCAGCGGCGTGGTCAGCGCCTGCCACAGCGCGTCGCTGAGCTTGCGCGGTGCCTTGGGGTGCTTGTCGAACAGCGCCAGCATGGCCGGCGGGTCCTGCGGCGGGAACCGCGCCAGGGTGGCGGCCAGTTCGTTGTCCAGGATCCAGCTGCGCGGCTTGTCGCTGTGCCGGGCCTGCGCGTCGCGCCAGCGCAACAGACGCAGCAGGCGCAGTTGCGCCGGGCGGTCCATGAACTGCGCCGAGCGCATGCCCAGGTGCGGCCAGCGCTCGCCGTCGTCCTGTTCGACGGTGCCGAGCAGGCGTTCGCCGTCCTCGTGCAGCCAGTCGCTGCGCTCCAGGGTCTGCAGCCGCGCCTGCAGCGCGTCGTGCAGCGCGAACAGGTGGCGCACGTCGTCGGCGGCATATTCGAGTTGCGCCGGCGACAGCGGGCGGCGCAGCCAGTCCGAGCGGGTCTCGCCCTTGGCCAGGTGCACGCCGGTGATCTCCAGCACCAGCTTCTGGTAGCCCATGCCGGCGCCGAGCCCGGCCAGGCCGGCGGCGATCTGGGTGTCGAACAGCGGCCGCGGCAGGGTGCCGCAGGCGCACTTGAAGGCGACCAGGTCTTCGCTGGCGCTGTGCATGATCTTGAGGATGCCCGGATCGCTCAGCCACGGCGCCAGCGCCTGCGGCATGCCCGGGATCAGCGGGTCGATCAGCAGGATTTCGTCGCCCACCGCCATCTGCACCAGTGCCAGTTGCGGCCAGTAGGTGCGTTCGCGGACGAATTCGGTATCCAGGCCGATGCGGGCCGGCCGCTGCGCCAGCCGTTCGCTCAGCTCGGCGGGTTGCTTGATCCAATAAGGCACGTGATTTCCGTTGACTGCAGGGTTTGCTCAGGCAGGCGAGAATAGCCTAACGTCGCTCCGCCGGCCGCACGGCGCGCCGGACGGGATGGCGTCGCAAGGTCCATGGTTCGGAGGAAAAGTGCGCAGCAGCGGCGTTGTGATGGTCTGGAGCATGCTCGCGGCGGCGCTGGTCGGCTGTGCGCGGCAGCCGCCGGCGCCGGCCGCCGAGACCGCGCCTGCGACCGCCGCGGCCATCGCCCCGGCGCAGCCGACACCGGCCAGGCCGGTGCAGGCGCCCAGCGTCACCATCGGCGGCGAAGATGCGGCCGAGACCGTGGCGCACTGGCAACCGCCGTTGCCGACCCTGAGCCGCAGCGGCCTGCCGCAGGCACGACGCGAGGCGGCGCGCGCGCTGGCCGAGGATCGCCTGTTCGAGGACGCGCAGTCGGCGATACCGCTGTACCTGGCGATCCGCAGCCTGGCGCCGAACGATCGCGCCGCCCAGGATGGCCTGCGCAAGGCGCGGCGGCGGTTGCTGCAGCTCGGCGCGCAGGCGCTGGGCGATCCGGATCTTTCCGAACGCACGCTCGAGCGGGCCACGCGCATCGCGATGGTGGCGCTGTGGCTGGATGCCGAGGATCCGGCGGTGCGGCGCCTGCAGCAGCGGGTGGAGACCGCCGCGCGGGTACTGGCCTACAACCGCGCTGGCGAGGACGACCTGCGCGGCGGCCGCCTGGGCGAGGACGGCAACGGCGCCCTGGCCAATTTCCGCGAGGCGCTGCAGCTGGATGCGGACGACGACCGCGCACGGCAGGGCGTGGCGGCGGTGGAGAGCGCGTTGATCCGCCGCGCCGAGACGGCGGCGGCGGCCTCGGATTTCGCCGCCGCCGGCAGCTGGCTGGCACGTGCGGCGCGGGTCCGCGAGGACGCGCCCACGGTGCGCGATGCGCGCGTGCGCGTGGAGCAGGTGCGGGTGGCTCGCATCGCCGCCTTGCGCGATGCCGGCCTGCGCGATCTGGCCACGCCGGCCGGATTGAAGTCGGCGCGCGAGCGCCTGGGCGACGTGCTGCGCATCGCCGATCCCGGCGATCCGGTGGCGGCGATGCTGCGCGAACGCATCGACCTGGCCACCCACTACGGCAGTTTCCGCCCCGGCCAAGTGTTCACCGACGGCATGCACGACGGCGGGCGCGGCCCGCAGATGATCGTGGTGCCGCACGGCGGCTTCCGCATGGGCGCGGCCGAGACCGAACCCGGCGCCTCGCCGGCGGAGATGCCGCAGCATTACGTGCGCTTCGACCGCGGTTTCGCCATGTCGATCACCGAAGTCACCGTGGCCGAGTTCCGCCGCTTCGTGGAGGCCACCAATGCGCGTCCGCGCGCCACCCGGCGCGGCCATTCCACCGTCTACGACGAGCGCAGCGGCAACTTCGTGCGCCGCAACGGCGTGGACTGGCAGTCCGACTACCAGGGCGCGCGGGCGGCGCCCAACAGCCCGGTGATGCATGTCAGCGTGCGCGACGCCGAGGCCTATGCGGCCTGGCTGTCGCAGCAGACCGGGCGCCACTACCGGCTGCCCAGCGAGGCCGAGTTCGAGTACGCCCTGCGCGCCGGCAGCCGCGGCCGTTATCCCTGGGGCAATGCCGGCACGCCGCCACGCGGCAGCGGCAACTTCACCGGCGGCGGCGACGTCTCGCCCAGCGGTCGGCACTGGCGCAATGCCTTCGTCGGCTACACCGACGGCTTCTGGGGCCCGGCCCCGGTCGCCAGTTTTTCTGCCAATGCCTGGGGCCTGCACGACATGGCCGGCAACCTCAGCGAATGGGTCGCCGACTGCTGGCATGCCAGCTACCGGCGCGCGCCGGCCGACGGCGCGGCCTGGTACAACCCGGGCTGCCGCTCGCGGGTGGTGCGCGGCGGCAATTGGGCCAACGCGCCCGAGCAGACCCGCGCGGCGTGGCGGCTGATGCAGGATTCGGACAGCACCAGCGCGCGCGTCGGTTTCCGCCTGGTCCGCGGCATTTGACGCGGCCGCGTCGGCGCCGACGCTAGATTGCCTCACCAGTCAGCGAGGGGAGTGGGATGAATGACGTCTTCGGCCGCCAGGGCGGCGAACCGGGCGGCCGCCGTGGGCCGCTGGGTGGGGTGCGCTGGCTGGTGCTGCTGGGCTTTGCGGTCTATGCCGGGTACTACTGGTTCTCCAACCGCAGCGAGGATCCGTATACCGGCGAGCAGGTGCTGATCGACCGCTCGTTGAACGTGGAGGACGAGAAAGCGCTGGGCCTGCAGGCCTATCGGGAGATCCTGGCGCAGGAACGGCCGCTGGACCCGCAGGCGCCGCAGGCGCAGCAGGTGCGGGCGATCGCGCAACGGCTGATCGCCAAGGTCGACGTGGTGGAAGACGCGCTGGCCGCCGAACACGGCATGCAGGCGCAGCATGCGGCGCGCAGCTTCGACTGGGACGTCAACGTGATTCCGTCCGAGCAGGCCAACGCGTTCTGCCTGCCCGGCGGCAAGATGGCGGTCTATACCGGCCTGTTCCCGGTCGCCGGCAATGCCGATGCGATGGCGGTGGTGATGGGCCACGAGATCGCGCATGCGCTGCTGCGGCACGGCGCGCAGCGCATGGCCCAGCAGAAGCTGACCCAGATCGGGCAGATGGCCGGCGCCGCCGGCGGCCTGGACCCGCAACAGCAGCAGATGGCAATGGCCGCGATGGGCTACGGCTACCTGCTGCCGTACGCGCGCAGCCACGAGACCCAGGCCGACGAGGTGGGGCTGATGCTGGCCGCGGCGGCCTGTTTCGACCCGCGCGCAGCGGTACCGCTGTGGCAGCGGATGAGCGAAAGCAGCGGCGGCCAGGCGCCGCCCGAGTTCGCGTCCACCCATCCCAATCCGGGCACCCGCATCCAGAACCTGCAGGCGCTGATGCCCAAGGCGCTGGAGTACCGGCAGCGCTTCTGCGAATCGGCGCGCGGTGCCGCGCAGTGACGGTACGCGCCGTCACTGCGCGGCGCTGGCTGCCTTGGCGCTGAACGCCGTGCGTGCCCATGTGCTCGCGTGCACGGCAGCAGGCGCATGATGCGCTCCACACCATCAGGAGCGCTGTCATGAAACGCCTGCTGCTGTCCTCTTTCCTCGCCACGGCCATGCTGGCCGGCTGCGCCACCAATCGCCTCAGCGACGACGAACGCCTGACCCTGTACCGCGCCCACGCCGGTGCGCCGGTGCGCGACTTCCAGTACTTCAACCGGCTCAGCGGCTGGACCGCGCTCGGCGACAGCGCACTGGCGGTGTGGACGCGGCCGAACCAGGCCTATCTGCTGGAATTCGCCGGCCCGTGCCAGGACCTGGATTTCGCCCCCAGCATCGCCATCACCCATTTCGGCAGTCAGGTCTCGGCGAAGTTCGACGACGTGCTGGTGCTCGGCGGCGGGCCCGGCGCGATTCGCCTGCCGTGCCGCATCGACAGCATCCGCCCGCTCGACGTCAAGGCGCTGCGCACCTCGGAGAAGGAACTGCGCGAGGCCAAGGTGCAGGAGCGGGCGCAGCAGGTGCCTGGGAGCTGACGCAGTGCCGGGATTGGGGATTCGGGATTCGGGATTCGCGAGGCGGCGGCTGGGCGAGTGCGAGGTTGCGCGGCCGCTTCCTGGCGCTGCAGCCTGTTGCGTCAAGTGCGGCTGCAGTTCGGTGTGCGGCACACCCTGATGGCAGCGGGACGCACGCGTAGGAGCGGCTTCAGCCGCGACGGGCGGTACCGGGAACGCCCCGTCGCGGCTGAAGCCGCTCCTACGAGATCGGGTGATGCTCGACGAAAGCAGGCGCGTGTCTGCGTGTCGGTGCGTGCGCGTGACGCCACGCCGCGGCGTGGCTCAGGGCGCCTGGTCGGGCGCCACGTAGCCGTCGGGCTTGTCGGCGCCGCCCTGGAACAGGAACTTCTCCAGTTCCGTTTCCAGGAACGCGCGATGCTTGGGATCGCGCGGCGACAGCCGGTTCTCGTTGATCAGCATGGTCTGGTGCGCCAGCCAGGCCTGCCAGCCGGCCTTGCCGATATGCGCGAACACGCGCTTGCCGAGCTCGCCGGGATACGGCACGTAATCGAGCCCTTCGGCGTCGCGTTGCTGGTACTGGCAGAAGACGGTGCGGGACATGGCAATTCCTGGCGGTGCGTGTGACGGCGCGCGCTGGCGCGCTAGAGGCCGTCGAGCAGTTTGCGGATCGGTGCGGGCAGGCCCAGCGCCGACAGGTCGGCGCGCGCCACCCAGCGCAGGTCGGCATTGTCGCCCAGGGCATCGCCCATGGCGACCTTGCGCAGGCGCAGCGGCTGCAGGTGCAGGCGGTAATGGCTGAAGGTGTGCACGATCGGCGGCAGCGCTTCGGCGTCGTCGTAGGCGCGCCCGCGCATCCAGCGCGCGTACCAGGCGCGCAGTTCGCTGTCGGTCTCGGCCTGCGGCAGGGTCCACAGCGAGGCCCAGATGCCGGTCGGCGGTCGCCGCTGCAGCAGCAACTCGCCGGCGGCGTTCTCCAGCAACAGCGCCAGTGCTTCGCGCTCGGGCAGGGTCTTGCCCGGCTTGGGCGTGGGCAGCGCCTCGACCAGGCCCTCGCGGCGCGCCACGCAGTCGTCCTGCAGCGGGCACAGCACGCAGGCCGGGTTGGCGCGGGTGCACAGGGTGGCGCCGAAATCCATCTGCGCCTGGGTGTAGTCGGCCATGCGCCCGTCCGGCACGGCGGCCACGTGCTCTTGCGCGAGCGCCCATAGCGGCTTTTCCACCGCCGGCAGGCCGGGATAGCCGGCGATGCCGTGATAGCGGGTCAGCACGCGCTTGACGTTGCCGTCGAGGATCGGGAAGCGGTCGTTCCAGGCCTGGCTGAGGATGGCGCCGGCGGTGCTGCGGCCGATGCCGGGCAGCGCGTGCAGGGCCTCGAAATCGCGCGGCAGGTCGCCATCGTGCAGTTCCACGCAGCGCTTGGCGGCGGCATGCAGGTTGCGCGCGCGGGCGTAATAGCCCAGCCCGGCCCATTGCGCCATCACCGCGTCGTTGTCGGCGGCGGCCAGTGCCGGCAGGGTCGGAAAGTGCTGCAGGAAACGCAGGAAGTAGGGGATGACCACCGCCACCTGGGTCTGCTGCAGCATGATCTCCGACAGCCACACCCGGTACGGACTGCGCGGATGCTGCCAGGGCAGGTCATGGCGCCCGTGGCGGTCGAACCAGGCGAGCAGGCGGGCGGGGAAGGTGTCGGGCTGGCGCATGCTGGCAGGAACTCGTTCCTTCTCCCTCCGGGAGAAGGTGCCCCGAAGGGGCGGATGAGGGTAAGGTTGTTCCTTCTCCCACCGGGAGAAGGTGCCCGGAGGGGCGGATGAGGGTACGGGCGAAGCCTCGGGAACCTGATTCCGCGAGACGCTTCGCGCCGCACCCTCACCCCAACCCCTCTCCCGTAGGGAGAGGGGCTTCAATCTCAGCCGCCCAGCGCCTCTGGCAGCAACGCGTCGACGAAGGCCTCGGCGTCGAACACGCGCAGGTCTTCGGGGCGCTCGCCGATGCCGGCGAAGCGGATCGGGATGCCGAACTCGCGGGCCAGGGCGAACACCACGCCGCCCTTGGCGGTGCCGTCGAGCTTGGTCACCACCAGGCCGGTGACGCCGACCGCGGCGTGGAACTGGCGCAGTTGCGACAGCGCGTTCTGGCCGGTGGTGCCGTCGATGACCATCAGCACCTCGTGCGGGGCGCTGGGGTCGAGCTTGCCGAGCACGCGGCGGATCTTGCCCAACTCGTTCATCAGCCCGGTCTGGGTGTGCAGGCGGCCGGCGGTGTCGGCGATCAGCACCTCGGTGCCGCGCGCCTTGCCGGCCTGCAGCGCATCGAAGGCCACCGATGCGGCGTCGGCGTTCTGGCCCTGCGCGATCACGGTGACGCCGTTGCGCTCGCCCCAGGCCTGCAGCTGCGCCACCGCCGCGGCACGGAAGGTGTCGCCGGCGGCCAGCATCAGGCTGTGGCCCTCGTCCTTGAAGCGCTTGGCCAGCTTGCCGATGGTGGTGGTCTTGCCGACGCCGTTGACGCCGACGGTCAGCACCACGAAGGGCTTGGCGTTGCGGTCGATCTGCAGCGGCCTGGCCACCGGCTGCAGGATCGCCAGCAGGTCGGCGCGCAGCGCCTGCTGCAGCGCCCTGGCATCGGCGAACTCGCGCGCCTTTATACGCTTGCGCAGGCTCTCGATCAGCGCGGTGGTGGCGGGAATGCCGACGTCGGCGGTGATCAGTGCGGTCTCGATCTCGTCGAGCAGGTCGTCGTCGAGCTTGGGATTGCGCGAGAAAAGGCTGCCGACGCTGCGCGCGAAGCTGCTGTTGCGCAGCCGCTCGCGCCAACCGGGCTTGCCGGCCGGCGCGGCGGGCAGCGCGTCGCTGCGGACCAGGTCGGCGTCGGCCGCGGGCACGGACGCGGTGGCCGGTGCTGGAGCCGCCGGAGAGGGCGTTGGCGTCGGCACGCTCGGTGCCGGCGCGGCGGCCGGCGCCGGCACATAGGCCTGCGGCGGCGGCGTGGGCGCTGCGGGCGGCAGCGGCGTCGGTTGCGGCTGCGGCACCGCGACCGGGGCCGGCGCCTGCACGGGATGTTCGGCGACCGGCGCGGGCGTCGGCTCCGGGGGGGCGGCGGGTACGGGAGCGGCGGGCGCTGCCTCAGCGGCAGGCGGCGCGGACGGCGCAGGCGCAGCGGGCTCGGCGCTTGCCGGCTTGGGGAAGGCGGCGGCCAGTTCCTCGATGCTGTAGCGCTGGGTGCGGCTCTCGCCGGCGTTGTCCTGGGGCTTGTTGCGGCGGAATAGGCTGACCATGGATGACGCGTGGACCGGAAACGAAGAATGCTACCACTTGCGACCTGAGCGGCCGGTGCAGAGGTAGCGCGCTGGGGTGGTTGGCGGGAGGGGATTCGTGGGGCGTGAACGCGTGTGCGCAGGTCGCCGCGTTTCTTCAGTCGCGATCGGGCGCTCCGGTGAAGCGCCCTCTCAGGGCAAGCGCGGATGTGTCATGGCGTTTCGATGCAATGGCTGCGCCGGACCCTCACCCCAACCCCTCTCCCGGGGGGAGAGGGGCTAAACCGCGGAAGCCGCTCATGCATCGGCTATCGCCTCCGCAGCGCAGCCATCCCAGCGCCCGCATTCAGCAACCAATCCCCAATCCCGAATCCCCAATCCCGGCCTTTCACAGCTTGCCCTTCATAGACCGGTAATCGCGCGGGGTCATGCCGACGGTGGCCTTGAACTGGCGGGCGAAGGCGCTCTGGTCGGCGAAGCCGCACAGTTGGCCGATGCTGGCGATGCTGTCGTCGCCGTGCAGAAGGCGCATCGCCGCTTCGATGCGCATCTTGGTCAGCAACTGCTGCGGGGTCAGCTGGAACACGCGGCGGAAGTGCCGCTCCAGTTGCGCCACCGACAGCTCGGCCAGGTCGGCCAGGGTCTGCACGCGCAGGTTGTCGCCGTAGTGCGCCTGCATGTGTTCCATGGCGCGGCTGATGCGCTCGTAGGCGGAATGGCGGCTGTCCGGCTGGCCCAGGTCGCGGGAGATGCCGACCACGCCGATCACCTCTTCGCCCTCGCACAGCGGGCGCTTGAAGGTCAGGCACCAGCCGGGGGTGCGGTTCGGGAACAGGTGCACTTCCAGCTGGTTCTCGATCACCTCGCCACACAGCACGCGCCGGTCCTGCATCAGGTAGCTGCCGCCCAGCGGCAGCGGGAACACGTCCGCGGCCGACTTGCCGATCAGGTCGGCGCGGTATTTCTTGCCCAGCCGCCGCACCAGGGTCAGGTTGACGTGGGTGTAGCGGCCGTCGCGGTCCTTCACGAAGAACACCACGTCCGGCAAGGCGTCGAACAGCGTCTGCAGTTCCAGTGCCGAAATCAGAGTGTCCATGGCGTTCACCTGCGGAAGTGGGCGGCGGTGCGGGCGCGCCGCCGCGCGTCCCCCGAATGCCGATGCTAGCGTAAGTCGGCACCGGCGGGCGTCGCCGGGTTGTGCGAACTTCCGCATTGGCGACAGGCAAACGCTGCTAGCCGGCGGCGGTGCCGAATGTGAGCATGGCTCCATGCATACACTCGATGTCATCGACTCGCACAGCGCCGGCGAACCGACCCGTGTCGTCGTCTCCGGCTTCCCCGATCTGGGAACCGGTTCCCTGGCCGAGCGCCGGGAGCTGTTCCGCACGCGCTTCGACGCCTGGCGCAGCGCCATCGCCTGCGAGCCGCGCGGCTCGGACACCATGGTCGGTGCGCTGCTGCTGCCGCCGGTGGCCGCCGATGCCTGCGCGGCGGTGATCTTCTTCAACAACGTCGGCTACCTGGGCATGTGCGGCCACGGCACCATCGGCCTGGTGCGCACGTTGGCCGAGCTGGGCCGGCTGAGCGCGGGCACGCACCGCATCGAGACGCCGGTGGGCACGGTCGGCGTGGAGCTGCATGCCGACGGCCGCGTCTCGGTCGACAACGTCGAAAGCTACCGCCATGCCACCGGCGTCGAAGTGCAGGTGCCCGAGTACGGGCGCGTGCGCGGCGACGTCGCCTGGGGCGGCAACTGGTTCTTCATCACCGAACAGACGCCGTGCGCGCTGGAGCTGCGCCACCAGCGCGCGCTGACCGCCTACACCGAGGCGGTGCGGCTGGCGCTGGAGGCGGCGGGCATCCGCGGCGCCGACGGCGGCGAGATCGATCACATCGAGATCAACGGGCCGGCGCCGGACGCCAGCGCCGATGCGCGCAACTTCGTGCTGTGCCCGGGCCTGGCCTACGACCGCTCGCCCTGCGGGACCGGCACCAGCGCCAAGCTGGCGTGCCTGGCCGCCGACGGCAAGCTGGCGCCGGGCCAGGTGTGGCGGCAGCAGGGCATCCTCGGCAGCGCGTTCGAGGGCAGCTACACGGCCGGTGCGCGCGGGGTACTGCCGCGCATCACCGGGCAGGCCTATATCACTGCGCGCGCGCAGTTGCTGATCGATCCGCAGGATCCGTTCGCCTGGGGCATCGGCGCCGCATGAGCGGTTTCGACCTGATCGTCGTCGGCGCCGGCATCGTCGGCGCGGCCTGCGCCGATGCGGCGGCGGCCGCCGGCCTGCGCGTGGCGATCGTCGAGTCGGGCAGCATCGGCGGCGGTTCCACCGCCGCGGCGATGGGGCATCTGGTGGCGATGGACGACGATCCGGCGGAACTGGCGCTGTCGGCGTACTCGCTGCGGTTGTGGGAAGAATTCGCGCCGCTGCCGGAGGCCGAGTTCAGCCGCTGCGGCACGCTGTGGGTGGCGCGCGAGGCGCGCGAACTGGAGGCGATTCCGGCCAAGATCCAGCGCCTGGCCGCGGCCGGCGTGCACGCCGAAGCGCTCGATGCGCAGCGCTTGTATCAACTGGAGCCGGCGCTGGTGCCGGGCCTGGCCGGCGGCATGCGCGTGGCCGCCGAAGCGGTGGTGTATCCGCCGCGGATGGCGCGCTACCTGGTCGAGCGCGCCTGCGCCGCCGGTGCGCAGCTGTACGCCGGGCGTCGCGCCACTGCGCTGGCCGATGCCGGCGTGCGCCTGGACGACGGCAGCGCGCTGCATGGCCCGGTGCTGGTCGCCACCGGCTGCGCGGTGCCGGAGCTGTTGCCGGAACTGCCGATGCGCGCGCGCAAGGGGCAACTGGTGATCACCGACCGCTATCCCGGTTTCGTCGCCCATCAATTGCTGGAACTGGGCTATGCCGACAGCGCGCACGGCAGCGACGGCAGCAGCGTGGCGTTCAACGTGCAGCCGCGGCCGACCGGGCAGATCCTGATCGGCTCCTCGCGCGAGTTCGATGCGACCGACCGCACGGTGTCGATGCCGATGCTGCAGCGGATGCTGGAGCGCGCCTTCGCGTTCCTGCCGGGCCTGCGGCAACTGCAGGCGATCCGGGTGTGGACCGGCCTGCGTCCGGCCACCCCGGACGGGCGCCCGTACCTGGGCGCGGTGCCGGAGCGGCGCGACGTGTGGGTCGCGGCTGGCCACGAAGGCCTGGGCGTGACCACCGCGCTGGGCAGTGCACGCCTGCTGCTGGACCAGTTGCTGCAGCGGCCTGCGGCCATCGACCCGGCGCCGTACGCGCCGGCGCGGGCGCTGGCATGAGCGCGCGCATGTTGCGCCTGCAGGTCGACGGCCGCGATGTCGAGGTGCTCGACGGCAGCAGTGTGGCCGCGGCGGTGGCGCAGGTCGCCACGCATTTCCGCCGCTCGCGCAGCGGCCAGCCGCGTGCGCCGCTGTGCGGCATGGGCGTGTGCGCCGAGTGCCGAGTGCGCATCGACCGCGTCGGCCAGTTGCGCGCCTGCATCACCCCGGCGCGCGACGGCATGCAGGTGTGGACCGATGGCTGAGCCGCGCACCCATTACGACGTGCTGGTGATCGGCGCCGGCCCGGCCGGGCTGGCGGCGGCGCTGGCGGCGGCCGGGCATGGCCGCCGGGTCGGCCTGGTCGATCTGCAGGCGCGTGCCGGCGGGCAGATCTGGCGCCACGACGTGGCCCAGGCGCCGCCGCGTCTGGCCGCGCGCACGCTGGCGCAACTGGCGGCCAGCGCGGTGACCTTCCTGCCGCAGACCCAGGTGCTGCTGGCGCAGGACCGGCAGTTGCTCACCGATGGCCCCGACGGCCCGCGCTGGCTGTGCTACGACGCGCTGGTGCTGGCCACCGGCGCGCGCGAATTGCTGTTGCCGTTCCCGGGCTGGACCCTGCCCGGGGTGACCGGCGCCGGTGGCGCGCAGGCGCTGGCCAAGCAGGGCTGGCCGCTGACCGGGCGGCGCGTGCTGGTCGCCGGCAGCGGGCCGCTGCTGCTGGCCTCGGCGGCGACGTTGCATCGCCACGGCGCGCAGGTGCTGGGCATCGTCGAACAGGCGCCGTGGCGCGCGCTGGCCGCGTTCGCCGCGCAGTTGCCGCTGCGCTGGCCGGACAAGGCGCTGCAGGCGCTGGCGCTGCGCACGCAACTGGCCGGGGTGGGCTACCACGCCGGCAGCGTGGTGATCGCCGCGTACGGCGAGGGCCGCGTGCAGGAGGTGGAGATCGATGGCCCGCGCGGCCGCCGCCGTCTCGCCTGCGATCAACTGGCGGTGGGCTACGGCCTGGTGCCGAACGTGGAACTGGCGCAACTGCTCGGCTGCCGGCTGGGCCGCAGCGGTGCGCATCCGTGCGTGGCGGTGGATGCGCAACTGCGTACCAGCGTCGATGGCGTGTACGCCGCGGGCGAGGCGCTGGGCATCGGCGGGCGCGATTGCGCGCGGGTGGAAGGCGCCATCGCCGGTCACCTGGCCGCCGGCCAGGACGCCGATGCGCAGGCGCTGCAGCCGCAGCGGCGGCGTGCACGCGCGTTCGCCGCGCTGCTGCAGCGGCAGTTCGCGCTGGACCCACGCATCCATGCGCTGGCCGCGCCGGACACGCTGGTGTGCCGCTGCGAGGACGTGCCGCTGTCCGCGCTGCAGGGCCATGCCGACCTGCGCGACGCCAAGCTGGGCTCGCGCTGCGGCATGGGCGCCTGCCAGGGCCGCATCTGCGGCAGTGCGCTGACCGAGCTGGGGCTGGCTGCGCGCGCCGCCGATTTCTCCGACGACGGCCGCCGGCCGCCGCTGTTCCCGGCGCGTCTGGACGCGCTGGCCCATCCCTGTCCGGATCCCGGTCCGGACGCCGCTTCCGCCGCGCCTTCGCGCGCGGCCTCCCTTCGCAACTCTCCACAAGGTGTACTTCCATGAGCAAGGCTTCCTTCTGGTACGGCGTGCTGCCGGCCATCACCACCCCGTTCAACGCCGACGGCAGCATCGACCACGCGTTCCTGGCCAAGCATGCGCAGCTCATGGTCGACGCCGGCTGCACCGCGATCGTGCCGCTGGGCTCGCTGGGCGAAGCGGCCACGCTGAGCTTCGACGACAAGCTGGCGATCCTGAAGACCCTGGTGCAGGCGGTCGACGGCCGCATCCCGGTGGTGCCGGGCATCGCCGCGCTGTCCACCGACGAAGCGGTGCGCCTGGCGCAGGCGGCCAAGCAGGTCGGCTGCGGCGGCATCATGGTGCTGCCGCCGTACGTGTATTCCACCGACTGGCGCGAAATGGGCGCGCACATGCGCGCGGTGATCGCCGCCACCGATCTGCCGGCGATCCTGTACAACAACCCGATCGCCTACAAGACCGACTTCAGCCCGGCGCAGATCGCCGAACTGGCGGCCGAGTTCCCGAACCTGCAGGCGGTGAAGGAATCCTCCGGCGACGTGCGCCGCTTCGCCGCGCTGGGCGAGCTGCTCGGCGACCGTCTGGTGCTGCTGGTAGGCATGGACGATGCGATCGTCGAAGGCCTGAGCATGGGCGCCAAGGGCTGGATCGCCGGCCTGGTCAACGCGTATCCGAAGGAGTCGGTGAAGCTGTTCGAGCTGGCCCGCGACGGCGGCTACCCGGCAGCCAAGGCGCTGTACGACTGGTTCCTGCCGCTGCTGCGCCTGGACACCGTGCCCAAGTTCGTGCAGCTGATCAAGCTGGTGCAGCAGAAGGTCGGCCTGGGCAGCGAGCGCGTGCGCGCGCCGCGGCTGGTGCTGGAAGGCGCCGAGCGCGAGGCCGCGCTGAAGGTCATCGACCACGCCATCGCCACCCATCCCGGGCACTGAGATGAGCACGCAACCGCTGTTGCTGGCCGGCCATTGGCAGGCCTCGCTGGAAGAGCGCGGCAGTTTCCGCGCCGAGGATCCGCGCGACGGGAGCGAGTTCGGCCCGTCGTTCCCGGTCAGCGGCGCCGCCGACCTGGAAGCGGCGCTGAGCGCTGCGGCGCTGAGCGCCGATGCGCTGGCCGCGGCCGCGCCGGAACGCATCGCCGGGTTCCTGGATGCGTATGCGGACGCGATCGACGCCGACGTCGAGCGGCTGGTGGCGCTGGCGCATGCCGAAACCGGCCTGCCGGTGGAGCCGCGCCTGGCCAAGGTTGAACTGCCGCGCGCCAGCGGGCAGTTGCGCCAGGCCGCGCAGGCAGTGCGCAGCCATAGCTGGGCGCAGCCGGTGATCGACACCGCGGCGGGCCTGCGCGCGCAGCTGGGGCCGTTGCACAAGCCGGTGCTGGTGTTCGGGCCGAACAATTTCCCGTTCGCGTTCAACGCGGTGGCCGGCAGCGATTTCGCCTCGGCCATCGCCGCGCGCAATCCGGTCATCGCCAAGGCGCATCCCTCGCATCCGGCCACCAGCCAGCGCCTGGCCCAGCTCGCGCACCAGGCGCTGCTGGCGCATGACCTGCCGGCAGCGACGGTGCAGTTGCTCTACCACTTCGACAGCACGCTGGGCCTGGAGCTGGCCGGCGATCCGCGGCTGGGCGCGATCGGCTTCACCGGCAGCCGTGCCGGCGGGCTGGCGCTGAAGGCCGCCGCCGACCGCGCTGGCGTGCCGGCCTATGTCGAGTTGTCCAGCGTCAATCCGGTGTTCCTGCTGCCGGGCGCGCTGGCCGAACGCGGCACCGCGCTGGCGCAGGAGTTCTTCGCCTCCTGCACCATGGGCAGCGGCCAGTTCTGCACCAACCCGGGCATCGTGGTGGTGCCCGAGGGCGAGGCCGGCGATGCCTTCGTCGTCGCAGCCACCGCGCATTTCGCCGCGGCTGCGCCGGCGCTGCTGTTCTCGCGCGGCGTGCTGGAGCATCTGCAGCGCAGCGTGGGCATGCTGCGCGATGCCGGCGCTGCGGTGCTGGCCGGTGGCGAGGCCGACAAGGGTCCCGGCTATCGGCATGCGCCGACGCTGCTGCAAGTGTCGGCCGAGGCCTTCCTGCAGCAGCCGGAGGCACTGCAGACCGAGGCATTCGGCCCGGTCAGCCTGATCGTGCGCGGCGGCGGGTTGGGGCAGTTGACCGCCCTGGCGCGCAGCTTCGAGGGCAATCTCACCGGCACGCTCTATCGCGCCGCCGATGGCAGCGACGACATGGCCTTCGCCGCGCTGGCCGCGGCGCTGCGTCCGCGGGTCGGCCGCCTGATCTGCAACAAGATGCCGACCGGCGTGGCGGTGAGCCCGGCGATGAACCATGGCGGCCCGTATCCGAGCACCGGCCATCCGGGCTTCACGGCGGTCGGCATGCCCGCGGCGATCCGCCGCTTCGCCGCGCTGCACAGCTACGACGGCGTGCCCGACGCGTTGCTGCCGCCGTTGCTGCGCGATCGCAATCCCGGCGGCGTGCAGCGCTTGATCGACGGCAGCTGGAGCACCGCCGACGTGGAGCCGCGCGCATGAGCGAGCAGACCCAGATCGGCGGGTTGACCCTGGAGCAGGCGCACGCACAACTGGCGCCGTGGCCGCACCGCGCGCCGGCGATCCAGCAGCAGGAGTACCGGCAGCGCCTGGCCAACGCGCGTGCGCTGATGCGCGCGCACGGCGCCGACGCGTTGCTGATCGGTGCCGGCGCTTCGTTGCGCTACTTCACCGGGGTGCCGTGGGGCGCCAGCGAGCGCCTGGTGGCGATGCTGCTGACCGCCGAAGGCGATCCGCTGCTGATCTGCCCGGCGTTCGAGGAAGGCTCGCTGGACGCGGTGCTGTCGGTGCCGGTGCGCAAGCGCCTGTGGCAGGAACACGAGGATCCGCACGCGCTGGTCGCCGAGGCCTTGCTGGAACTGGACGCGCAGAGCCTGGCGCTGGATCCGGGCGTGGCCTTCGCGGTGCACACCGGGCTGACGGCGGTGCTGGGCCGGATCGCGATCCGCGATGCGGCGGCGATCGTCGACGGCTGCCGCATGCGCAAGTCGCCGGCGGAACTGGCGCTGATGCAGCAGGCCTGCGACATGACCCTGCACGTGCAGCGTCTGGCTGCCGGGCTGGTCCGCGAAGGCATCACCACCGCGGAACTGACCCGCTTCATCGACCAGGCGCACCGCGCGCTCGGCGCCGACAACGGCTCGACCTTCTGCATCGTGCAGTTCGGCCATGCCACCGCGTATCCGCACGGCATTCCCGGCGTGCAGGCGCTGCGCCCGGGCGAGCTGGTGCTGATCGATACCGGTTGCACGGTGCAGGGCTACCACTCCGACATCACCCGCACCTACATCTTCGGCGAACCCAGCGAGAAGCAGCGACGCATCTGGCAACTGGAGCACGACGCGCAGGCGGCGGCCTTCGCCGCGGTGCGGCCGGGCGTGGCCTGCGCCGTGGTGGACGAGGCCGCGCGCAAGGTGCTGCAGCGCGCCGGGCTCGGCCCGGACTACCAGTTGCCGGGGCTGCCGCATCGCACCGGCCACGGCTGCGGCATGAGCATCCACGAGGCGCCGTACCTGGTGCGCGGCAATGCGCTGGCGCTGGCCCCGGGCATGTGCTGCAGCAACGAGCCGATGATCGTGGTGCCGGGCGAGTTCGGCGTGCGCCTGGAGGATCATTTCTACGTCACCGAAGACGGCGCGCAGTGGTTCACCCCGCCGTCGCCGGCGATCGACCGGCCGTTCGCCTGATGCGCAGGGCGGCCGCCTGCAACGTTGGCGCGGCGGCCGCCGCGGTGTGTCACGGGCGCATGTCGCCCTGCGGAGTTCCACGATGAAACACGTGCATCTGCCCGTCGCCAGCATCCTGGCGCTGGCCCTGCTGAGCGCCTGTCAGCCGTCGGCATCGCCGGCACCGTCGGCGCCTTCCGCGCCGGCGGCAACGGCGCCGGGCAAGGCAAGCACCTCGCCATCGCAGGCCTTCGCCGTGCTGCTCGATGCGCAATGGCAGTACCAGCTCGAACACCATCCCGAGTTCGCCAGCATCATCGGCGACAGCCGCTACAACGACCGTTGGACCGACTATTCGCCGGCCGCGTTGGAAGCCGAACGCCAGGCCACCGTCGGCTTCCTGGCGCGCTTCGATGCGGTCGATGCCAAGGCGCTGTCGGCGCAGGAGCGGTTGAGCCTGCAGATGATGCAGCGGCAGCTGCGCGACCGGCTGGAGGCGATCGCGCTGAAGAACGACGAGATGCCGCTGGAGCCGGTCGGCGGCATCCAGGTGGCGCTGCCGGGCTATGCGCAGGCGTTTCCGTTCGCCAGCGTCAAGGACTACGAGGACTACATCAAGCGCCTGCAGGCGATCCCGGCGCTGCTCGACCAGGTGGTGGCGCTGTCGCGCGCAGGCGCCAGGGATGGGTTGGTGCAGCCGAAGTACCTGCTCGAGCGTATTCCCGCGCAGGTACGCGAGATCGCCGCGCCGGCCGGTGCCGACAGTCCGTTCGCGCTGCCGCTGCAGCAGTTCCCCGCGGCGGTGCCGGAGGCCGAGCGGCCGCGGCTGCGCGCGGCGATGATCGCGGCGATCGACCAGCAGGTGCGCCCGGCCTATCGCAAGCTCGCCGACTTCGTCGCCGACGAGTACGCGCCGCAGGGCCGCGTCCACGAAGGCCTGTGGTCGCTGCCCGATGGCGCGCGCCGCTACCGCTACGCGATCCACACCCAGACCACCACCGACCAGTCGCCCGAGCAGATCCACCAGACCGGCCTGGCCGAAGTCGCGCGCATCGAGGGCGAGATGGGCGTCATCGCCAAGCAGCTCGGCTACGCCGACCTGCCGGCGTTGCGTCAGGCGGTGGCCCATGACCGCAAGTTCTTCGCCAGTTCGTCCGAGCAGATCCTGCAGCGCTACCGCGACGACATCGCGCAGATGCAGCCGCAGTTGCCCAAGCTGTTCGGCACCTTGCCGAAGACGCCGCTGGAGGTGCGCGCGATGCCCGCGTTCCGCGCCACCGCGCCTGGTGCCGAGTACTGGCAGAGCGATGCGCAGGGCAGCAAGCCGGGGCTGGTGATGGTCAACACCAGCGATTACGCGCACCGTACCCTGGTCAACATCGAGGCCACCGCCTACCACGAGGGCGTGCCCGGCCATCATCTGCAGATCTCGCTGGCGCAGACCCTGCCGCTGCCGCCGTTCCGCCAGCAATCCAGCTACAACGCCTATGTGGAAGGCTGGGCGCTGTACGCCGAGCGGCTGGGCAAGGAGGTGGGCTTCTACCGCGATCCGTACAGCGACTATGGCCGCCTGGCCGGCGAACTGCTGCGCGCCAACCGGCTGGTGCTGGACACCGGCGTCCACTACAAGCGCTGGACGCGGCAACAGATGATCGACTTCTTCCACGCGCATCCGTCCGACGACGAACCCAGCATCCAGGCCGAGACCGATCGCTACATCGTCTGGCCGGGCCAGGCGCTGGGCTACAAGCTCGGCGAACTGGACATCCTGGCGCTGCGCGAGAAGGCCAGGCGCGCGCTGGGCGATCGTTTCGACATCCGCGCCTTTCACGATGCCATCCTCGGCGGCGGCGCGATGCCGCTGGACCTGCTGGACGCGCGCATCGACGCCTGGATCGCCCAGGTCCAGGCCGGCGCTCCCGCCACTCCGGAGACTTCGCGATGATCGCTCATTCCCGACTGCGCACCGCGCTGGCCCTGGCCATCGCCTGTACCCTGGCCTGGCAGGGCGCCGCCCATGCCGCGCCGGCAAAGACCGCGGCGCCAGCGGCCGCCGCGCCTGCCGGCGATGCCGGCGCGCGCTTCAAGGCGCTGTACCAGCGCGAGTGGACATGGCGCCAGGAGCAATTCGCCGGCGCCGACGACGAAGACGCGCAAGGGCAGGCGGCCGATCATCTGCCCAAGGTCGATCCGGCGACCCAGGCGCAGCGCACCGCGTACTGGCAGCAGGTGCTGCGCGACCTGGACGCGATCGACCCGACACAGCTGGCGGCGCAGGACCAGGTGAACTATCAGGTCTATCGTCAGCAGTTGCAGGTGCTGCTCGACCAGCAGCGTTTCCGCGTCTGGGAAATGCCGTTCAACAGCGACTCCGCGTTCTGGAGCGACCTGGGATTCACTGCGCGCGCCACCCTGCGCAACCGCGAGGACTACCAGCGCTACCTCGGGCAGCTTGCCGACATCCCGCGCTACTTCGACGAGCAGATCGCCAACATGCGCGCCGGCCTGGCGCGCGGTTTCGCCCAGCCCAGCGTGATCCTGCAGGGCCGCGACCAGTCGATCGCCGAGGTCGCGCAGGCGGCGGGCGAGCGCAATCTGTTCTACACCCCGTTCAAGCAGATGCCGGCGACGATCCCGGCGCCGTTGCAGGCGCAGTTGCGCGCGCAGGCGCGCACGGCGATCGCCCAACAGGTGGTCCCGGCCTACGCCAAGCTGCTGCGTTTCATGCGCGAGGACTACCTGCCCAAGGCACGCCCGGCGCTGGCCGCCGAATCGATGCCCGACGGCGCGGCGTACTACCGCGCGCAGATCCGCGAATACACCACGCTCGATCTCAGCCCCGAGCAGATCCACGCGGTGGGGCTGAAGGAAGTGGCGCGGCTGCGCAAGGAGATGGACCAGGCGATCGTCGACAGCGGCTTCAAGACCCCGCCCGGGCAGCAGACCTTCCCGGCGTTCCTGCATTACCTGCGCACCGATCCCAAGTTCTACGCCAAGACCCCGGAGGAACTGCTCAAGGACGCGGCGTGGATCGCCAAGCGCGTGGACGGCAAGATCGGCGACTACATCGGCCGGCTGCCGCGGCAGCGCTTCGCGATCGAGCCGGTGCCGGCGGACCTGGCGCCGTTCTACACCGGCGGCCGCGGTGGCCCCGGCATCTACCTGGTCAACACCTACGACCTGCCGTCGCGGCCGCTGTACAACCTCGCGGCGCTGACCCTGCACGAGTCCTCGCCTGGCCATGCGCTGCAGATGCCGTTGGCGGCAGAGCAGGACAACCTGCCGGATTTCCGCCGCTACACCTTCATTTCCGCCTATGGCGAGGGCTGGGCGGTGTACTCGGAGTACCTGGGGCAGGAGATGGGGATGTACGACACCCCGTACGACCGCTTCGGCTACCTGACCTACCAGATGTGGCGCGCGTGCCGGCTGGTGATCGATACCGGCATCCATCACGACGGCTGGACGCGGGAACAGGCGCAGGCGTTCCTGCGCGACAACACCGCGCTCAGCGAGCATGAGGTGACCACCGAGGTCGACCGCTACATCGCCTGGCCCGGACAGGCGCTGTCGTATTACCTGGGCGAGCTGAAGATCCTGGAACTGCGGCGCAAGGCGGAGCAGGCGCTGGGCGAGAAGTTCGACATCCGCGCGTTCCATGACGCGGTGCTGGAAACCGGTTCGGTGCCGCTGCCGGTGCTGGAGCAGCGCATCGACCGGTTCATTGCCGAGGGTGGGAAATCGCCTTGGTCGAAGGAGGGGGCGAAGTAATAGCCCCTCTCCCCTTGGGAGAGGGGTTGGGGTGAGGGTTCGGACGCGAAGCGCGTGCGGTGTTTCAACTGCACGAGGCTTCGCCCGTACCCTCATCCGCCCCTTCGGGGCACCTTCTCCCGGTGGGAGAAGGAAGTAAAAGCCCCTCTCCCACCGGGAGAGGGGTTGGGGTGAGGGTAGGGAACGCCGCAGATCATCGAATCGCCAGTGACACCAATCCAGCGGGAGACGCCATGGCCGCACAAGGCAAGTTCCACAAGCGTTTGAGCCTCACCGACCTGACCTTCATCGGCTTGGGCTCGATCTTCGGTTCCGGTTGGCTGTTCTCGGCCAGCCACGTCTCGGCGATCGCCGGGCCGGCCGGTATCGTCTCGTGGATCGCCGGTGGCGTGGCGGTGCTGCTGCTGGGGCTGGTGTACTGCGAATTGGGCGCCGCCTTGCCGCGTGCCGGCGGCGTGGTGCGCTACCCGGAGTACTCGCACGGCGTGCTACTCGGCTGGCTGATGGGCTTCATCACTTTGATCGCCTTCTCCAGCCTGATCGCGATCGAAGTGGAAGCGGCACGGCAATACGCCGCGGCGTGGTTCCCCTGGCTCAACCAGGCCGGCAGCACCCATCCCAGCGTCGCCGGCTGGCTGCTGCAGCTGGCGCTGCTGGTCGCGTTCTTCCTGCTCAACTACTACAGCGTCAAGACCTTCGCCACCGCCAACAACATCGTCAGCGTGTTCAAGTTCCTGGTGCCGGTGCTGGTGATCGTGCTGCTGATGGCGCATTTCGATGCGCGCAATCTGCACGTGCAGGGCTTCGCGCCGTTCGGTGCGGCCGGAGTGGAGGCGGCGATCTCCGCTGGCGGCATCATCTTCGCCTACCTCGGGCTCACGCCGATCGTGTCGGTGGCCAGCGAGGTGCGCGATCCGCAGCGCAACATCCCGATCGCGCTGATCCTGTCAGTGGCACTGTCCACGGTGATCTACGTGCTGCTGCAGCTCGCCTTCCTCGGCGGCGTGCCCGCGCAGCATCTGGCCAACGGCTGGGGCGGCATCGACAAGGCGTTCTCGCTGCCGTACCACGACATCGCCCTGGCGCTGGGCATGGGCTGGCTGGCCGCGCTGGTGATTTGCGATGCGATGATCTCGCCCAGCGGCACCGGCAACATCTACATGAACGCCACGCCGCGGGTGGTCTACGGCTGGGCGCGAAGCGGCGGCTTTATGCCGGTGCTGACCAAGGTGGACGCCGCCTCCGGCATCCCGCGTCCGGCGCTGTGGCTGAGTCTGGGCCTGTCGGTGTTCTGGACCCTGCCGTTCCCCTCGTGGGAGGCGCTGATCAACGTGGTGTCGGCGGCGCTGGTGCTGAGCTATGCGGTGGCGCCGGTGACCGTGGCCGCGTTGCGGCGCAGCGCGCCGGAACTGCCGCGGCCGTTCCGGCTGCGCGGCATGGCGCTGCTCGGGCCGCTGTCGTTCATCGTCGCAGGCCTGATCGTGTATTGGTCGACCTGGAACACGCTGTCTTGGCTGCTCGGCCTGCAGATCGCCATGTTCGCGCTCTACGTGCTGTACCGCCTGCCCAACGCCGCCGGCCGCGCACGGCTGTGGCGGCAGGTGCGCGGCGTGCTGTGGCTGATCGTGTTCTTCGCGCTGGTGCTGGTGGTGTCGCGTCTGGGCACCTTCGGCGGCAGCGGCTGGATCGCGCATCCCTGGGACACGCTGTGCGTGGCCGCGATCGCGCTGGGTTGCTACCACTGGGGCGCGCGCAGCGGCCTGCACCCGGAGGAACTGGCGCTGGAAGAGGATGACGGGGAGTAGCCTGTCGCGTGTGTGGGTGCGTGTGCGTAGGAGCGGCGCTTGTCCCCTTTGTTGTGATTGGTTGCGGCAGACGTTATCGGGAACGCCCGTCGCGGCTTAAGCCGCTCCTACGGAAACCAAGCGCGTCATGAAATTTTTGGAAACCGCATGAACAAGTTCGTCGTATCGATCGTCATGGCACTGGCCTGCTGCGCCGGCGCCGCCCACGCTGCGCCCAGCGTCGCCGACTACCAGCGCTCGCTGGGCCTGCGCGAGGCCTGGATCGGCCTGACCGAGAACGTGACCTGGCCGGCGCAGTGGCGCGACGACGGCGCGTTCTACTATCGCAAGACCGTGCCGGGCGGCTTTGCCTTCGTGGTCGAGGACGTGGCCAGCCAGCGCAAGCAGCCGGCGTTCGACCAGCAGCGGCTGGCGCGCGCGCTGGGCGCGGCGACCGGCACCGCCTATCCGGCGCTGCGCCTGCCGTTCACGCGCTTCGCCTACGTCGCCGAGGCCGGCCAGCCGCAGGCGGCGATCGCCTTCGAGCTCGACGAACTGCCGTGGCGCTGCACCCTCACCACCTACGTCTGTGCGCGCGCCGACAGCGGCCCGCAGCCGCGGCCGCGCGGCTTCGGTGTGGTGCGCGATCTCAGCGTGCCGGCCGACGCCACCCCGCGGCGCTCGCCGGACGGACGCTGGGACGCCTATGTCGATGGCAACGCGGTGATGCTGCGCGCGATGGCCGACGGGCGCACGCTGCGCCTGGCCGACGATGGCCGCAGCGACGATTTCTACGATCCGGAAACGATCGCGTGGTCGCCGGATTCGCAGCGGCTGGCGTTGTACCAGGTGAAGCCCGGCTTTCCCCGCCGCGTCACCCGGGTGGAGGCGGCGCCGCCCGGCGGCGGCCAGCCGATCGTGCGCACGCAGCTGTATCCCAAGCCCGGCGATGCGGTAGACATCGAGCGACCGGTACTGTTCGACCTCGGCGCGCTGGCGCGCGGCGGTGCGCCGAGGCGTGTGGACATCGACGATGCATTGTTCGCCAACCCGTACCAGCTCTCGCCGATCCAGTGGCGACGCGACAGCGCCAGCTTCGTGTTCGACTACGTGCAGCGCGGCTTCCAGCGCATGCGCGCGATCGCGGTGGACGCGGCCACGGGCCAGGCGCATGTGGCGGTGGGCGAGGACACCAAGACCTTCGTGTATGCCGACCGCAGCTACCACCACGATGTCGATGGCCTGGGCCAGGAGATCCTGTGGATCTCCGAGCGCGACGGCTGGCGCCACCTGTACCTGTTCGATGGCGTCAGCGGCCGGATCAAGGCGCAGTTGACCAAGGGCGAGTGGATCGTGCGCGACGTGCTGCGCGTGGACGATGCGCAGCGGCGCATCTGGTTCACCGCCAGCGGCATGGATGCGGGCAAGGATCCGTACTACCGGCAATTGTTCTCGGTGGATTTCGACGGCGGCCACCTGACCCGGCTGACCCAGGCCGATGCCGACCACGACGTGGCCATCGCCGACGACGGGCGCCATTACGTGGATGTGTACTCGCGTCCGGACATGGCGCCGGTGATGGAACTGCATGCCATCGACGGGCGGCTGCTGCAGGTGGTGGAACGCGGCGACATCCGCAAGCTGCAGGCCGCCGGCTGGCGCGCGCCGCAGACCTTCGTCGCCAAGGGCCGCGACGGCAAGACCGACATCTGGGGCATGGTGGTGCGCCCGCGCGACTATGACCCGCACAAGAAGTACCCGGTGATCGAGAACATCTACGCCGGCCCGCACGATGCGTTCGTGCCCAAGACCTTCTGGCCGTTCGGCTACCACTCCGGCGGCGACAAGCAGATCGGCATGCAGGCGCAGGCCGACCTGGGCTTCATCGTGGTGATGATCGATGGCATGGGCACCGCCAACCGTTCCAAGGCCTTCCACGACGTGGCCTGGAAGAACCTCGGCGATTCCGGTTTCCCCGACCGCATCGCCTGGCACAAGGCACTGGCTGCGCAGGATCCGTCCTACGACATCGGCCGCGTCGGCATCTACGGCGCGTCGGCCGGCGGACAGAGCACGCTGGGCGCGTTGGAGCGGCATCCGGATTTCTACAAGGTGGGCGTGGCCTATGCGGGGTGCTACGACAACCGCATGGACAAGATCAGCTGGAACGAGCAGTGGATGGGCTGGCCGGTGGACGCCAGCTATGCACGTGCCTCCGGCGTGGACAATGCGGCCAAGCTGCGCGGCGACCTGCTGCTGATCGTCGGCGAGCAGGACAGCAACGTCGACCCGGCCTCGACCGGGCAGGTGGTGGACGCGCTGATCAAGGCCAACAAGGACTTCGACCTGCTTGTCGTGCCCGGCGGCGAACACACCGTCGGCCGCTCCACCGGCCCCATCGACTACGTGCAGCGTCGCCAGTACGACTTCTTCGTGCGGCATCTGTTGGGAGAGCCGACGCCGGCGTGGAATCGGTTGTAGGTGGGGCCGGGATTTGAGATTGGGGATTGGGGATTCGTAAAGACGCGGTGGTTCCTGTTCCCGCGGTACTCGGCTTTTCCCTTCTCCCCTCGGGAGAAGGTGCCCCGCAGGGGCGGATGAGGGTACGGGGGATGCACCAGGTTCTGGGGCGTCGCGCGGCTACCGTACCCTCACCCCAACCCCTCTCCCGAGGGGAGAGGGGGTTCGGCTTTTCCCTTCTCCCCTCGGGAGAAGGTGCCCCGCAGGGGCGGATGAGGGTGCGGGAGATGCACTAGGTTCTGGGGCATCGCGGTGCTCCGAACCCTCACCCCAACCCCTCTCCCGAGGGGAGAGGGGCTTTGGTTTTTCCTTCTCCCTCGGGAGAAGGTGCCCCGCAGGGGCGGATGAGGGTACGGGGGATGCACCAGGTTCTGGGCATCGCGGGGCTTCCGTACCCTCACCCCAACCCCTCTCCCGAGGGGAGAGGGGCTTCAGATCATCGCGCCGACGCGCCCGCTCTTGCCAATCCCCAATCCCGACTCCCCAATCCCACCCTCAAGCCCCCGCCAACTCCGCCGATAACCCGGCAAGTCTCCCTGCGTCCCGACCCGCCATGACCGCCATCGCTCCCAGCTCCTCGATCGCGCTGTCCGGCATGCGCGCCGCGACGTCCGGCTTGCAGGTGCGCGCCAACAACATCGCCAATCTCGCCACCGAGGGCTTCCAGCGTTCGGTACCTGTCAATCAAGCCACTGCCGGTGGCGGCGTGGTCGGCCAGGTGCAGCAGGCCGACGGGCAAGGCAGCGATCTGGTCGACGACATGGTCGGCACGCTGACCGAGCGCACCGCCTTCCAGGCCAATGCGCGGGTGCTGCGTGCGGCCGACGACAGCATCGGCAGCCTGCTCGACGTGCTCGCCTAAGCCGTCACCGACGCGCTGCGCTTCCGCAACGCAGCACTGCCGCAACCACGCGGCTGTGCGGTTTTCCGCATCCATCCTCGGCACAGCGCACAAGACGCTGCGGCGCGCGCAGCGCACGATGCGACGATCGCATTGCATCGGGGACGGTAGATGGATCGGAGAGATTTCCTGCGTCAGGGCCTGGCCGTCGGCGCGGTTGCCGGCGTGGAAGCGCTGGCCGGGCGTGCCGCCGCGGCACCCACAGCGGCCAGCGCTGCGCGTGCGCCCGCACCGCCGCAACTGCGGCCGCTGGCGGCCGACGCGCTGGCCGGGCATACCCTGCAATGCCGTTTCGTCGAGGCCGGCGCGACCTGGGAGGTGTACGAAGACCTGCGCCAGCCCGACGGCGATCTGACCCTGTGCGGTCCGGGTGGGGCGCTGGTGCTGGGCAAGCGCACCGAAGCGGTGTTCCCGGCGGCGCAGGCGCCGTATTTCGGCATGGCCCTGGCCGAGGTGGCGATGGCCGATGCCGACCTGCTCGCCGACCGCCTGCTGCGCGATGGCGACCCGCGCGCCGACGAGGTGCGCGACGTGGCGCCGCCGCCGGCCTCGCAACTGGATCCCAAGGACTACAACGGGCGCCTGCCGTGGACCACCTTCGTCGGTACCCGCGAATGCGCCGACACCATGCCGGTGTACCCGGACGGGCGCACCCGCTCCTACCGCGCGATCCAGGCGTTTCCGGAGCTGGGCAAGGACGAACTGGTGCGGCGCCGCAGCGAAGGCCTGCTCGGCGGCTGGATGCCGGCGGTGCGCAAGGTGGTGCCGGCCGGCGAGGGCCGCTACTACGACATCCTGCTGTTCGCCGACGTGCTGGCCGAGGATCGCTTCGTGGTGCAGACCTGGCACCGCAGTGCGCTGGTCGAGCACGGCAAGGTCAGCAAGGTGGTGTACGGCTACAGCTATCCCGACTACCCGCCGCGGCGCGGCCCGCGCAGCGCCGAGGATTTCTACCGCGGCCTGCTCGCCTTCGCCGGCTACTGGCAGGCGCAGCTCGCCGACACCGTGCAGGCGCAGACTCCGGATGCGAGCTGGCGCGACATGGCGCGCTTCGCCTTCGCCCGCGAACTGGTGGTGCGCCCGGGCGGAACCTATCCCAAGTACGGCGCGGTGGACCGCGACTACTACGGCAACGAATACGATGGTTTCCAGGACACCTTCACCAGTTCGCTGTACGCCAACCTGGAGTGGGGCCGCTTCGCCCAGGCGGCGGCGGTGCTGGACGGGTATTTCAGCGATTTCGTGCAGGCCGATGGCATGGTCAACATGCGCGGCCCGGAGACCGGGCAATTTGGGCTGACCCTGTCGCTGCTGGCGCGCTACCTGCGCTACACCGGCGATGCCGCGCTGCTGCGCAAGCACCGCGACAAGATCGCCGCCACCGCGCAGGTGCTGGTCGAACTGCACGACGCCAGCCTGCGCCTGCCCGCATCGGCACCGGGGCATGGCCTGCTCCACGGCTGGAACGAATCCGATGCCTGCCTGTTCCCCGATCCGCAGGTGTGGTGGAAGCCGTACTACGCCAACAGCGCGCTGACGGTGCGCGGCTGGCAGGACCTGGCGGCGGTGTGGAGCGGCATCGCCGGGCCGGGCGGGCAGGCCGCCGCGGCGCAATGGCAGCGCCGTGCGCAGCAACTCTCTGCGCAACTGCTGCGCACGCTGCGTGGCAACATCCGCCGCGATCTACAGCCGCCGTATATCGGCCCGCTGCCGGGGGCGAAACTGACGTTCCGCCAGTCGCTGCAGCAGGAGCATCCCAGCGAGCAGGGCTGGCCGCACCGCGCCTATGCCGAACTGCTGCAGGCCGACGTGCTGCCCGACGACCTGGCGCACTTGGTCATCGACTGCGTGCGCGGCCACGGCGGCACCAGCCTCGGTGTGGTCGGCAACATCACCGCGCCGACCCCGGAGGCGCGCGACCTGCTCGGCTTCATCTCCTACGGCTACGCGCAGCAGTTGCTGCGCCTGGACCGGATCGAGGAATACCTGCTGTTCCTGTACGCGCACCGCTTCCACGTGCATACCCGCGGCAGCTGGACCGCGGGCGAGGTCAGCGGCATCACCGGCGGCATGCCGCTGTTCTGCATCCCCGCGCAGTTGACCATCCCGCTGCTGCTGCGCTGGATGCTGGTGTTCGAGGACAGCGCCGGCGAGGAGCTGTTCCTGGCGCGGGCGGTGCCGCGCGACTGGCTGGGCAGCGGCGAGACGATCGCGATCGACGCGGCGCCGACGCGCTGGGGCAGGGTGTCGCTGGCGCTGCACGCGGATCCGGCGCGCAAGCGCATCGACGGCAGCGTGACGCTGCCGGCGCAGCGGCCGGCACGCACCTGGCTGACCCTGCGCGTGCCGGCCGGCACCCGGCTGCAGCAGGTGCAACTGGACGGGCAGCCGGCGGCGCTGTCCGGGCCGCGCAACGAGCGCGTGCTGGTGCCGGCCGGCAGCGCGGCGACGGTGGCGATTTCCGCCGTCTACGGCTGAGTGGCGAAAAAGTCGGAAACGTCCCGCCGGCCTGCGGGGCAGTGCGGTATTCCGCACGTTTTCCCGATAAATACGACAAGACGCCGCGCGCGTCCTACGCGCACATTGTGACCGTGCAGTGAATGTCCAGGGGGAGATTCATTGCACGTCACCGGGGACGCAGCGCATGGGTCGTGCGCGTCGCCGTGCAGGCGGCGTCGGGATCGTCCCGTCCGGCGGCGCATGCGTGGAACGTCCGTTTTCGTATCCGCCACACGCGCTGGCGACGGGGCGCCCGCCTGGGGAAGGGCGGCGCTCCGACGAACGCCAGGCTGCCGCTCAGGAGATTTCCGATGCCGTCTTTGCTCGAACGCGTTGCGCCGCTGCTCCCGTGTTCCTGGCGCGCCGCGCCGCAGCCCGGTCCGCTGGCCGTGGCCATCTGCACCGCCCTGGCCCTGCTCGCGCCGGCAGCGCAGGCGCAGGAGGCGCAGACCCAGGACACCCAGGCGACCACCCTGGAACGGATCAGCGTCACCGGCAGCCACCTGCGCCGCGTCGATGCGGAGACCGCCAGCCCGGTCATCACCATCGACCGCCAGCGCATCGAGGACAGCGGCCAGGACACCCTCGGCCAGTTGCTGCAGCAACTGCCGGCGATGGCCGGCAACATGCCCAACGTCTCGCTCAATTCCGGCTTCAGCCATGGCCGCGCGCTGGTGTCGCTGCGCAACCTCGGCCCCGAGCGCACCCTGGTGCTGGTCAACGGCCACCGCATGGCCGGGCCGGCCAGCAGTGTCTCGGCCGCGCCCGGCGTGGACGTCAACGCGATTCCGGCGGCGATGGTCGAGCGCATTGAGGTGCTCACCGACGGCGCCTCGTCGGTGTACGGCTCCGACGCCATCGCCGGCGTGGTCAACATCATCCTCAAGGACAAGTACGACGGCTTCGCCGCCACCGCCGACTATGGCCTGAGCACGCACGGCGACGGCAACCGCCGCTCGCTCGGGCTGGAGTGGGGCAAGACCTGGGAGCGCGGCGGGCTGATCCTGGGCGTGAGCCGCAGCTCGATGAACGCGCTGTACGACAGCGATCGCGACTACGCGCGCACCGCGCAGAACTACCTCAATGGCCAGGTGGTCGAACGCCGCGGCAACGGCACCCGCGCCTTCCTCAGCAACGGCAGCGTGCTGACCCCCAATGCCGACCTGCCGCCGGGCCAGGTCGCCGCCAGCGACTTCCACACCTACAGCCAGGCGGTGGAAGGCTACAACGCCTACACCGGGCAGTACCTGATCACCCCGGTGCAGCGCACCAACGCCTCGGCGCACGCCAGTTTCGACTTCACCCCGAACGTGCAGGGCTACCTGGACATGTTCTGGACCCGCAGCGAGACCACCTCGCAGCTCACCGCCTACGGCCTGGAACTGCCCAACGCCGCGCAGAACTACTACAACCCCTTCGGCAGCCAGCTCACCCGCTACCTGCTGCGCTCGGTGCCGGCCAACACCCGCGTCTACACCTCGACGATGTACCAGACCAACATCGTCGCCGGGTTGCGCGGCAAGTTCGGCGACAGCAGCTGGCAGTGGGATGCGGCGGCCGGTTACGCGCACTACAAGGACACCTTGGTGCGCAACGGCTTCTCCATCACCTCGGCGCTGAACAACGCGGTCGGCGCCTCGTTCCGCGACACCGACGGCACCATCAAGTGCGGCACGCCCGGCAACGTCATCGCCGGCTGTACCCCGATCAACGTGTTCAACCCGGACGATCCGGCCACCATCGCCGCCATCAAGGCCACCCAGAGCGCGGTCGACCTGATCGACGAGAGCACGATGAAATTCGCCGAGGCCAGCGTCAACGGCGACCTGTTCGCGATGCCGGCCGGCGCGGTGCAGGCCGCGTTCGGCCTGTCGTTCCGCAAGAACGGCTTCTCGCAGGGCACCAGCAACCCGGTGGCGGCGGCCGATGCGGAAGGCAATTGCGACTACAACGATGGTTGCATCATGAACCAGGGCCACGACGAGACCATCAAGGAAGCCTACGCCGAAGTGCTGGTGCCGCTGCTCAAGGGCGTGACCGGCGCGCAGGCGCTGAACCTCAATCTGGGCACGCGCTACTCGCGCTACGACTACTGGGGCAGCACCACCAACAGCAAGGTGGCGCTGGAGTGGCGGCCGATCGACAACCTGCTCATCCGCGCCACAGGCTCGCAGGTGTTCCGCGCGCCGGCGCTGGGCGATCTGTACGGCTCGCCGTTCAACGGCGTGGTCGACGACGCCGGGACCTACACCGATCCGTGCAACGGCTACACCGGCGGCGGCAATCCCGCGGCCTGCGCCAACGTGCCGACCAACGGCAGCTTCGTCAACAGCTCGTCCTTCACCGTGCTCACCACCGGCTCGGCCAACGCGGGCTTTGCGATCAAGCCCGAGCAGGGCCGCTCCTACAACATCGGCGCGGTGTACGACCCGGGCTGGGCCGAGGGCCTGTCGCTGAACCTGGACAGCTGGCGCGTCACCCTGGACGACATGATCAACGGCACCGGCCTGGATCAGGTGCTGCAGAACTGCTACGACGGCCAGAGCGCCTATTGCCCGCTGATCAAGCGCGGCCCCACCGGGCAACTGGTCAGCGTCACCGTGCCGTTCGCGATCAACAGCGGAAAGGTCGACATCCGCGGCGACGACGTCGGCATCAAGTACGCCTTGCCGGAGACGGCCTGGGGCCGCTTCCGTACCGGCGTCGATGCCACCTACCTGTCCAGCTACAAGTTCAGCGGCGATCCGCACAACTACGTGGGCGAACAATCCAGCTACGGCAACATGCCGCGCTGGCGCGCCAACTTCACGCTCGACTGGGACAACGGCCCCTGGCACGCGAGCTGGAACACGCGCCTGATCGGGCGCACCACCGTCGGCAGCGCCTACGAGGACTTCTGCGTCAACACCGCCGCCGACGGCAGTTGCGTGTACTTCCCGGTCGGCACGGTGACCTATCACGACGCCAGCGTGAGCCGGAAGTTCGAGCGCCTGCATACCACCCTGGCGCTGGGCGTGAACAACCTCGGCAATCGCACGCCGCCGCGCTACTACGGCTATGCCAGCGCGGCCAACACCGATGCGTTCACCTACGACACGCTGGGGCGTTACTTCTGGGCACGGATCAGGACCGAGTTTTGAGTCGCATGCCTGTCCCCGGTCGCGCCGCGTCGCGTATGCGGCGCGGCGCTGCCGTTCTCCTGGGGGGGCTGCTGTGCGTCGCTGCCGCGGTGGCGGCGGCCAACGCTGGCGATCAGTTGGACCGCGATGGCGAACGCCTGCAGTCCAGCAATGCCGCGATCGGGATGCCGCGCTTCAGCGGCGATGCGCAGCCGCTGCCGGACAGCGGCGTGGCGTTCGCGCCGGGGCAGGCGCAGGGCCAGTTGCAGCGGGTGTTCGCCGCCGACCTGACGGCGGGTGCCGGCAGCGCGCCCGGCCGCGATTTCTGGATCGACCGCCTGCTGGCGCGGCAGGGCACCGGTGGCGGCTTCGGCGACAGCAACAACTGGCTGTTCACCCGCGGCCGCGCCGCCTACCTGTACACGCACAAGCCGAAGGAGCCTGGCTTCGTCGGCGACGTGGCCTACGTGCACAAGACCGGCCACGACGCGCTGTTCCGCCTGCAACTGGAGCGCGACGGCGTGCCGATCGCGCTGGTCGAGGACAGCGCACAGCGTCGGCAGACGCCGAGCTATTTCAGCAGCGTGTACGCAGGCGGCGGCGTGCGCCTGCAACTGGTCAAGTTCATCAGCGAGCAGAACGTGGCGGTGGCCGAGCTCACCGTGTCCAGCACCGACGGCGCGGCGCATGCGCTGACCGTGCGTGCGGTCTCGCCGATGGCCACGCATCCCGACGGTGCCGAGTTGACCGGCGCCTTCGTCACCCACAACGCCATCACCACGCTGTTCCCGCGGCTCTCCGGCGATGGCTTCGCGGTCGATGGCGCAGGCATCGCGCGGCCGCTGGCCGTGCCGGCGCACGGCGCCGCGCCGACGCTGAAGGTGCAACTGGGGCTGATCGCGCGCGAACTGCCGGCCGCACAGCAGGAATACCGGCGCATCGCCGCGCAGTCGCCGCAGCAGGCCTACCGCGACCACGTCGTCGCCTACAACCGCTGGTGGGCCGACAACCTGCCGTACCTGGACACGCCCGAGGACAATCTCGACAAGACCCTGTTCTACCGCTGGTGGTTGTTGCGCTTCAATTTCCTGGACGCGGCTGTACCCGGCAACGACTACCAGTTCCCGGTGGCGATCGAAGGCGTGCTCGGCTACGACAACGCCATCGTGCTCACCACCGGCATGTTCATCGACGACCTCAAGTACCTGCGCGATCCGCTCTACGCCTACGGCTCCTGGCTCGGCGCCGGCGAGACCGCCGGCGGCGGCAAGTACGTGGACAATCCCGGCGCGCCGGAGAACTGGTCCAATTCCTACGCGCAGTACCTCAGCGCTGCCGCCTGGCGCGCCTACCAGGTGCACGGCGGGCCGCCGGCGATCGCCGGGCAACTGGCGCGCTACGCCAGCGACGACGTGGACGCGCTGCTGCGCGCCTACGACCGCAACGGCAACTGCCTGATTGAATACGACTGGGCGGCGATGACCGGCAACGACGCCGACGCGGTGTCCTTCGACTGGGCCAAGCGGCATGGCGCGCCGCGCATGGACCGCAGCGAGAGCGCGTACGTGTACGCCAATGCGCTGGCCGCCGCGCAGGCCGCGCAGTTGGCCGGCGATGCCGCCACGGCCACGCGCATGCAGGCGCTGGCGACGAAGATCCGCCGCGCTGTGCTGGACGTGCTGTGGCAGGACCACAGTGCACAGGCCGACGGCATGGGCCTGCACGGCGACCTGCTCAAGCAGCGCCAGGCCGATGGGCCGCGGCTGCCGGTGGACTGGAAGGAAACCAACAACTACTACCCCTTCAGCGTCGGCCTGATGCCCAGGCACGGCGACGTCGACGACGACCCCAAGTACGTGCGTGCGCTGCGGCTGTTCGCCGATGCGCGGCAGTTCCCGCTGTTCCCGTTCTACACCGCCAACCAGGCCGATCAACAGGCGCGCGGCGAAGGCGGCAGCAACAACTTCTCGGTGATCAATTCCACCGTGGCGTTCCGCCTGCTCGGCAGCGTGTTGCGCGATTACCCCAGCCCGTACCTGGACGCATCCAGCTACCGCAAGCTGCTGTACTGGAACGCGTGGGCGCACTACATCGACGGCGACAACCGCTACCCGGACCAGAACGAATTCTGGGCGCAGGGCAGTGCCGCCGATGGCGGCCGCATCGGCTATCGCTCGTGGATCCACCACACCCAGCTCGGCGCCACCAACTTCACCGTGATCGAGGATGCGATGGGCCTGCGCCCGCGCAGCGACGCCCTGATCGAGCTGTATCCCATCGACATCGGCTGGGATCATTTCGCCGCCGACCGCCTGCGCTATCGCGATCGCGACCTGAGCATCGTCTGGGATCGCGATGGCCGCCACTACGGCGGAGCGGCGCCGAAGGGCTATTCGCTGTACCTGGATGGCCACCTGGCCTTCACCGTCGACCGCCTGGCGCACGTGCTGTACGACCCGGCCAGCGGCCGCGTGCAGGCCTTGCCGGACGCGATCAATGCCGGTGCCGCGCAGATGCAGGTGCTGGTCGCGCATCGGCTGGCATTGCAGGCGCCGCAGCAGGTGCGGTTTCCTGCCGCGGCGCGGATCGGCGCGGTGCTGGCCGAGGCCGGGCTGGACACCACGCTGCCGCCGGCCGCGCGCAACCTGGCGCAGGGCGCGACGGTCAGCGCCAGCTATGCGGCCGACGGGTTTCCGGCCACGGCCGCGGTCGACGGCAGCACCGCCAACGAACCGTTCTGGGGCACCGCCGGTTCGAGCAGCAGCAGCGACTGGCTGGAGTTGGATCTGCAGCACCCGCAGACCCTGGACGACGTGCGTGTGTACTTCTATCGCAGCTCCTCGCCGCCCGGCGAACAGCACGGCTTCCCGTCGGGCACGCGCGCCGGCTACGCGCCGCCGTGGCTGTACGTGCTGCAGTACTTCGACGCCGGCGTGTGGAAGACCGTGCCGGGCCAGGTGCGCGATGCGCCGATCGCACAGGGCAACCGCAACCGCATCCGTTTCCCGCCGCTGCGCGCGCAGCGCTGGCGCGTGCAGGTCACGCATGCCGGCCCGCTGCGCACCGGCATCAAGGAGATCCAGGCCTATGCCAGCGGCGTCCCGGCGCCGGCGGTGCACGGCAACCAGGCGCCGCAGGTCGAGGCCTGGCAGGAAGACGGCAGCAGTGCCGGCGGCGTGGTGCGCCTGGCCGGGCGGGTCGGCGACGACGCGCTGCCGAACGGCACGCTTTCCCTGCACTGGCGCATGCTGCAGGCACCGCCCGGCGGTGCGGCGTTGTTCGAGCAGCCGCAGGCGGCCACCACGCAGGTGCGCTTCACCGCGCCCGGCGCCTACACCCTGCAGTTGCAGGCCGACGATGGCGCGTTGCAAGGGCACGCCGAGGTGGCGGTGATCGCGGCGGCGGCTCCGACCGGGCAGACCCTGCAGGTGCAGGGCGAGGCCACGCCGAGCGCGCAGTTCACCGCCGGCCATCACCGCCTGCAGGCGCTCAACGATGGGCTGCTGCCGGCGCCGGACCAGGTGCCGGCCGCCGACCGCCGTTGGGGCAGTTGGGGACGCACGCAGCCGGCCTCGGTGTGGGTGCAGTACGAGTGGCCGCAACCGCAACGGCTGAACGCGGCGGCGCTGTATTTCTGGGACGACCAACCGCAGGGCGGGGTGGCGTTGCCGCGCGCGTGGACGTTGCAATACCGCGACGGCACACAATGGCGCGACATCGCCGTGCGCGGCGGCTATCCGGTGCAGGGCGATGGCGCGCCGAGCCGGGTGACGTTCGCGCCGGTGATCACCACGGCCTTGCGCGCGGTGCTGCAGACCGCGGCGCAGGGCGAGGGCCACTACGCGGTCGGCCTGGACGAATGGCAGGTGTTCGCCGAGCGTGCGGTGGCGACCGAAGCGGTGGACGTGCGTATCGCGCCCGGGCAGGCGCCAACGCTGCCGGCACGCATCGCCGGCTACTTCGCCGACGGCAGCTGGGCTTGGCTGGGCGTGCGCTGGTCGCAAGTCGATGCGGCGGCGCTGGCCGGCGAGGGCCGCGTGCAGGTGCAGGGCCTGGCCGATGGCGGCGTGCCGGTGACAGCCAGCGTTTGGGTCCGCGCGACCGCGCCAGGCCAGCTCACCACCGTGCAGGCGCCGCCGCCGCTGCACGTGCCTGCCGGCCAGGCGCCAGCGCTGCCGGAACTGGTCTCCGTGCAGTACAACGACGGCTCGCGCGAGCGCGTGCCGGTACGTTGGGCGCCGCTGGCGCCGACCGTCTATGCCAAGCCCGGTCGCCTGAGCGTGGTCGGGCAGGCGCAGGGGCGCAAGGGCAGTGGCGAACTGCCGGTGCGGCTGGAGCTGGTGATCGAGGCGGAGGCGGCGCCATGAGTCGCCAGCCGTTGCGCAGAGCCGCTGCGCGCCTCTCGCTGGCGTGCGCCGCCTGCATCGGCCTGGTCGCGGCTGCCGCACCGGCAGTGCCGTGGTCGCGGCAGGTGCAGGCGCCGGGCAATCCGATCCTGGCCGACGGCCGCGACTATGCGGCCGATCCGGCGCCGCTGGTCGCCGACGGCAAGCTCTACATCATCGCCGGCCGCGACGAAGCGCCGCCGGAGGTCAACGACTTCGTCATGGACCGCTGGCAACTGCTGGTCACCGACGACGTTGGCAGCGGTCGCTGGACCTATTACCCGGCACTGCTGCGTCCGCAGCAGGTGTTCGCCTGGGCCGCGCCCGGGCACGCCTACGGCGCGCAGATCGTGCAGGGCCCGGACCGGCGTTACTACCTGTATGCGCCGGTGCAGGAAGCGCACTCGCGCAATGCCGATCCGTTCGCGATCGGCGTGGCGGTGGCCGACAGCCCCGTGGGCCCGTGGCGCGACGCGCATCCGCAGGGACCGATCCTGTCGCAATCGCTGCCGACGCCCAACGCCATCCAGAACATCGACCCGACCGTGCTGGTGGACGACGACGGGCGCGTGTACCTGTACTGGGGCACCTTCGGCAAGCTGTTCGGCATCGAACTGGAACGCGACATGGTCACGCCGAAGGGCCAGCCGGTGGCGGTGACCACGCTGGACGGCTACTTCGAGGCGCCGTGGCTGTTCAAGCGCAACGGCACCTACTACATGGCCTACGCCGGCAACCATGCCGGTCCGGATTCGGACTGCACGCCCACGCTGTACCACGCGTGCATCGCCTACGGCAGCGCGCCGTCGCCGCTGGGGCCATGGACCTACCGCGGGGTACTCCTGCCGCCGGTGTCCTCGACCACCTCGCATTCGGGCATCGTGCAGTTCAAGGGACAGTGGTACCTGGTCTACCACACCGCCGATGCCAAGGGCGGCGGGCATTTCCGCCGCAGCGTGGCGATCGACCGATTGCAGTGGGACGACACCCGGCAGCAGGCGCGGATCCTGCCGGTGCTGGCCACGCGCCGGCCGCAACCGCCGCTGCCGCCGCAGCGCAACCTCGCCCGCTATGCGCAGGCCAGCGCGTCCAACGGCCCGGACATCCCGCACCAGTACTGGATCGCCGCGCTCAACGACGGCCGGGTCAAGCGCAATCCGTTGCCGCCGCAGCTATGGGGCAGTTGGACGCCGCACAACCCACCGCAGCAATGGCTGCAGTACAGCTGGGCGCAACCGGTGACGCTGCAGGGCAGTCGCATCCTGTTCTGGGCCGATCATCCGCCGGGCGCGGACAGCGGCGTGGCGCCGCCGTCGCGCTGGCGGCTCGAGTACCGTCGCGACGGCCGCTGGTGGCCGCTGGCAGAAAGTGCGCGCGCACCCGTCGCCGGCCGCTGGCAGACGCTGCGCTTCGCGCCGGTGACCACGCGCTGCGTGCGTGCCGTGCTGGACGCCGCCGGCAGCGGCGAGCGCTACGCGGCGCTGGCGGTGCAGGAGTGGGAGATGCTGGCGCCGCAGGCGCAGCGCCTGCCGCAGGCCACTGTGGCGGATGCGCAGCGCTGCGACACGCCTTGAGGCGAGGCGGGGGTGCCGATTGCGCCAACGTCGCCGACCTTCGCGTGCGTTCCAGTGGCGAGCCCACTGCAGACATCGGCCGCAGTTGCCGGTCGCATCATGTTCCTGTCGTGACGCCAGTTTGATTTTCGCAATGTGTGCGGAATTAGCCAGACTCCGTGGGGATAACCGTAAGGTGCATTGCGTTTCACTGCATTAGTCTGCAAACGGGCTAGCGATATGCGCGTGGCTGACGCCGCTGTTGTCGGCGTTGCGCCGGACGCGTTCCTGTGCCGGCATGCCATCGGGGTGATGGCGGATCATCCATCACGGCACGCTGTTGCAGCGCATTGCGCGTCGCTCGCCCAATCCATCCACTGTCATCGAACAAGAGGAGTGTGGAGCCGTGAAAATTGCTGCTTCTCGATTCGTGCGTCTGGTGTCCACGGTGTGCCTGTCGGCGGTTCTGGCCCTGGCTGCGCAGCATGCGCATGCGGCGGCCGCGGCCGCCTGCACCGCCGGTCAATGGATCGCCAATCCCGACGACACCGACATGCCGGCCGTCCGCTACGAAACCCAACACTTCGCGTTCCGCTGGAAGGACGGACAAGCCGTGTCGCAGGATGACGTGACTTCGGCAGCCAAGGAGCTGGAGCTGATCTGGGACGACTACATGGGGCGCGTCGGGTTTCCCGAGCCGTATTGCAATACGGCAACGAAGTACAAGGTCAGCGTCTACCTGGACCACAGCTTTGGCCTGAACGGCGGTACCTCCGCCAGCGGCGGCATGGGCATGTGGATCAATCCGGACCAGTTGGGCTATCACTGGGGTCTGGCGCATGAATTGACACATGGCTTGCAGGGCAGCACCGGCGGCTTGCGCGACTCGCCGTACGTCGGCTGGATCTGGGAATCGCACGCCAACTGGATGGCGCATCAGTATTTCCACGACGACGTGCAGTGCTCGGAGATGTTGGTGAACTACCCGCATCTCTATCTTGGCTCGACCCGCGACCGCTACTGCAACTGGCAGTTCATGGAGTACCTCAAGGATCGTTTCGGTTACGCGATCATCAACGATCTGTGGGCCAAGGCGCCCAAGCCCGGCGATTCCCGCCAGGCCGATGCCGATCCGTTCTCGATCATTCGCGACAACATGGGCTGGAGCCAGTCGCAGCTCAACGACGTGCTCGGCGACTGGGCCATGCATAACGTGCAATGGGACTACACCGACCCGGACGGTCGCGACCACGGCGCCGTGATGCGTCAGCAATACGGCAGCAATACCGCGTTCGATCCGGAAAACCTGGCCGATGAGACCAATCGCGATCGCGCACTGCGCCTGACCCAGCTGGATCCGGTGCAGGGCCAGGCAGGCGTCTACCGAGTGCCGTTCGACTGGGCGCCGCAGCGTTGGGGCTACAACCTGGTACGGCTGGTTCCCGCCCAGGGCGCCGGGGCGGTCGTGGTGCGATTCCACGGCGACTTGCAGCAGGCGTCGGCGGTCGACACCTTGCCCGGGCTGGCGAACGATCCCGATCGCATCGGCACGCCGGACTCGGATTGGCGCTGGGGCCTGGTCGCGATCGATGCCAACGGCAAGCCGCGCTACAGCGCGCTGCAGCAAGGCGCCGAGGCCGCGCTGTCGTTCCAGCTCCGCAGCGGCGACAGCGACCTGTATCTGGTGGTGATGGGCACGCCGAGCAAGATGCAGAAGATCAAGTGGGATCAGTCCTACTATTCGGTCTACCGCTACCCGTGGAGCGTCACGTTGGAAAACGCGTATCCGTCGGGCCAGCAGCCCGGGGCGCCGACGCCGACGCGCGTGGGCGGCCGTCACCCCAACGGCGGTGGCTGGGTCGCCCAGAACGCGTATGTCGCGTCGACCGCCTATGTCGGCCCGCATGCGCGGGTGCTGGGGGGCAAGGTGCTGGGCGATGCGCGCATCGAGGATCATGCGACGATCCTGGGCGGGCAGGTGCAGGACGGCGCCGTGGTCGGCGGGTTGAGCCTGCTGCAGGACGGGGTGACGGTGAAGGATCGCGCCCAGTTGCATACGGTGTTCAAGCCGGCGGGGGCGTTCGGCGGGTTCACGCTGTCCGGCTCCGCGCAGTTGCGTGGCGACGTCGAGCAGCGCGGCGCGTCGGCCAGCAAGGGCGTGTTCTATGGATACGTCGATGCGGATACGGTGACCAACCCCGACTATGGCGCCGACCTGGCCGACGCGGTGCCAGAGGTCACGGCGAAGCCGCAATGATCGACCGGCAATGACTGCCAGGCGGTGTCGTGGCGGATGCACGGTGCATTCGCTGCGACACCGCCGCGGTTTCCCGGTGCCGTTCGCGTTCGCCGGCGCTGCCCGCAGGGCTGGTCGCCTGCGGCAGGCGATGCGGGTGATTCGGCAGAAATCCGCATCAGCACGCATCAGTGGGGACAAGACGCGCTGTCACCCGGATGACACAGTGGCTATGGATCCGCTGGTCGTTGCCCTGCGGCGTCGGCGTCCCGACATCTCACACAGGAGCAGTCCATGCCTCGATGCGTTTCTTTCCCGCATGCCGCCTCGCACGCGGGAGGCCGGCGATGAGCGGGCAGGGCATGCATCGGCATGGCGCCGCCTGCGCGCACGCAGCTTCCGATGCGGCTGGGGCCGCGCTGGATCCTTCGCGGCGCCGCTTCCTGCAATGGAGCGCACTGGCGGTGGCCGCCGGGCTGCTGCGCTTCCCGCTGGACGCCGCCGCGTCCACGCCCGGGCGGGTGCAGGCGCTGCCCTTGCAGCAGGTCACGCTGAAACCCTCGCTGTTCCTGGACTCGCTGCAGACCAACCGCCGCTACCTGCTGGAACTGGAGCCGGACCGCCTGCTGCACAACTTCCTGCAGTACGCCGGCCTGCCGCCGAAGGGCGCGGTGTACGGCGGCTGGGAGGGCGACACCATCGCCGGCCACACGCTGGGCCACTACCTCAGCGCACTGGCGAAGATGCATGCGCAGACCCGCGACCCGGTGCTGCGCGAACGCATCGACTACATCGTCGCCGAACTGGCGCGTGCGCAGGCGAAGGACCCGGACGGCTACGTCGGCGGCTTCACCCGCAAGAGCGACAAGGGCGAGATCGAGGGCGGCAAGGCGGTGCTGGAGGACGTGCGCCGCGGCATCATCAAGGGCAGCAAGTTCAATCTCAACGGCAGCTGGTCGCCGCTGTATACCCAACACAAGCTGTTCGCCGGCCTGCTCGATGCGCATGCGTTGGCCGGCAGCAAGCAGGCGCTCGAGGTGCTCCTGCCGCTGGCCGCCTACACCGCCGGCGTGTTCGATGCACTCGACCACGCGCAGATGCAGACCCTGCTGGACACCGAGTTCGGCGGGCTCAACGAGTCCTACATCGAACTGGGCGCGCGCACCGGCGATGCGCGCTGGGTCGCCGTCGGCAAACGCCTGCGCCACGAAAAGGTGATCGACCCGGCCGCGGCCGGGCGCGACGAACTGCCGCACATCCACGCCAACACCCAGGTGCCCAAGTTCATCGGCGAGGCGCGCCAGTTCGAGGTCGCCGGCGATGCCGATGCGGCCGCGGCGGCACGCTTCTTCTGGGAGACGGTGACCGCGCACTACAGCTACGTGATCGGCGGCAATGCCGACCGCGAGTATTTCCAGGAGCCGGACACCATCGCCGCGTTCCTGACCGAGCAGACCTGCGAGCATTGCAACAGCTACAACATGCTCAAGCTGACCCGGCATCTGTACCAGTGGACGCCGCAGGCGCGCTACTTCGACTACTACGAGCGCACGCTGCACAACCACACCATGGCCGCGCAGCATCCGGCCACCGGCATGTTCACCTACATGACGCCGATGATCAGCGGCGGCGAGCGCGGTTTCTCCGACAAGTTCGATTCGTTCTGGTGCTGCGTCGGCAGTGGCATGGAAGCGCACGCGCAGTTCGGCGATGCGATCTACTGGCAGGACGCCACCTCGCTGTACGTCAATCTCTACATTCCCTCGCGGCTGGATTGGACCGAGCGCGATCTGGCGCTGGAACTGGACAGCGGCGTGCCCGAGAACGGCAAGGTGCGTTTGCAGGTGCTGCGCGCCGGGCAACGCGCGCCGCGGCGCCTGCTGTTGCGGGTGCCGGCCTGGTGCCAGGGCCGCTACACGCTGCGCGTGAACGGCAGCCCCGCACGGGCCGCGCTGGTTGATGGCTACCTGACGCTGGAGCGCGACTGGCGCGCCGGCGACGTGATCGACCTGGACCTGGCCACGCCGCTGCGGCTGGAACACGCCGCCGGGGATGCGGACACCGTGGTAGTGATGCGCGGGCCGCTGGCGCTGGCCGCCGACCTGGGGCCGGTGAGTACACCCTACGACGCGCCGGACCCGGCACTGGTGGCCGCGGCCGATCCGCTGCGCGGCTTCGCCGAACTGCCGCAGCCCGGTCATTTCCTGGCCAGCAGCACGCAGCCGCCGGGCCTGACCTTCGTGCCGTTCTACGCGCAGTACGAGCGCCGCAGTGCGCTGTATTTCAAGCGCATGGGCCCGACCCAGTGGGCGCAGGAATCCCAGCGGCGGGCGCGCCGCCAGGCCGAGCAGGACAAGCTGCGTGCGATCGCGGTGGACATGATCCAGTTCGGCGACGAAGCCTCCGAGCAGGCGCACCAGTTGCGCAGCGACACCTCCTTCGGCGGCGCCTACCGCCGCCAGCAGTGCCGCGACGTGCGCGGCAAGGGCTTCGTCGAGTTTCGCATGCGCGGCAGCGCGCAGCCGCTGGCGCTGCGGCTGCGCTTCTGGGGCAGCGACAAGGGCCGCTTCAACATCCTGGTCAACGGCAAGCTGGCGGTGGAAGTGGCGGTGGAGCGCGGCCAGGTGATCGATTTCGTCGACCGCGACTACCCGTTGCCGCCGGAACTGACGCGCGATGCGCAGCCGCTGACCGTGCGCATCGAGCCGCAGCACGGCGACACCGCCGGTCCGTTGTTCGGCGGCTGGCTGATCCCGGCGTGACCGCAACCAGCGGCATCGCCGTGCGCAGCGATGGCAGTGTGTGCCTGCCGTGTCGTGTCTGCGCGACACACAACGCCATGCCTCGCCACGAGCGCCGCATGCAGGCGCGCAGCCACGCACGACCATGCATGATTCCGCATGCGAAACCGCGAATCGCGACAAGACGCGGGCGTGCGCACACGTCACAGTGTGACCGCGTGATGAAAATCTGATCGCATCGTCGTACCGGCCGTGGCGCCGGCGCGCGCCACCGGAGCGCCGCCATCGTCGTCGGACGTCATCGCAGGAGCGGGGGAGCCGCGCACGGCCGTGCGCGCAGGAGATCGGCTTCCCCGTTGTGCGCCAGGCCGTCGTGGTCCGGTGCAGGCACGCCACCGCAGGCGCCGCGCAGGCGCCACCGTCCAGCAGGTCCGTCCGTCGGCATGGCGCCGGCATGGCGTCGTTCGGCCTGCGTTTTTTCGCTGTCTCGTCTCGCCACCTTCCAGGAGTCCGCCCCATGTCGTTTCCGCAGCCACGCCCTTCCTTCCGTCATGCCGCGACGCCGCTGGCGCTGGCAGTCGCCACCGCCCTGTCGCTGGGGAGCGCAGGAGCGGCGCAGGCGCAGGAGGCGAGCGCCGACAGCGCCACCCAGACCCTGGACAGCATCGTGGTCACCGGCTCGCGCCTGCGCCGCGTCGATACCGAGACCGCCAACCCGGTGGTGACCATCAGCCGCGCGCAGATCGAAGCCACCGGCAAGGCCACGCTCGGCGACCTGGTGCAGGAACTGCCGTCGATCGCCGGCAATGCCACCAATCCCAACACCAACAACGGTGGCGGCACCGGCGCCTCGGTGATCTCGCTGCGCGGCCTCGGCGAGAAGCGCACCCTGGTCCTGGTCAACGGCACGCGCCTGGCCAGCAACGACGTCAATGCGATCCCGGCGACCATGATCGAGCGGGTGGAAGTGCTCAGCGACGGCGCCTCGGCGGTGTACGGCTCGGACGCGATCGGCGGCGTGGTCAACTTCATCCTGCGCAAGGGCTTCGACGGCGTCGAGGCCAGCGCCGACTTCGGCACCAGTTCGCGCAGCGACGGCAACCGTCGCAATTTCTCGCTCACGGCCGGCAAGACCGGCGAGCGCGGCAGCATCGTCGCCGGCCTGTCCTACCACGACATCGACCCGGTCTCGGCCGGCGCGCGGGCGTATTCCAAGGACGCGCTGTCGCTGATCGACGGGGTCGGGGTGAGGCAGGGCTCCTCGGCCACGCCGACCGGCAGCATCAGCTTCAACGACGGCTCGGCCGCGGCCAAGGCGCTGGCGGCCAGCAACGGCTGTTCGCGGGTCACCTTCAACGGCGGCAGCAGCAGCCCGACCAACGCCAGCCAGTACCACTGCTACGTCGCCTCGACCGATTCCTACAACTACCAGCCGTACAACCTGCTGCAGACCCCACAGGAACGCACCAACGCCTTCGTGCTCGGCAGCTACCGCTTCAGCGACCACCTGGAAGGCTACGTCAACACCTATTTCAGCAAGACCACCTCGTCCTCGATCATCGCGCCGATCCCGATCTTCGCCAACGGCGACAACTTCCTGGTCTCCTCCGCCAGTTACTACAACCCGTTCGGGGTCAACTTCGGCACCGACCGCAGCACCGGCACCTCGTACAACAACTTCAACACCCGCGCCACCGTGCTGGGCAACCGGCGCTACGAGTACAACACCTACAATTTCCAGATCAATCCGGGCCTGCGCGGCAGCTTCGGCGACAGTTCCTGGCAGTGGGATGCCAGCCTCAACTACGGCAAGGTCAAGCAGAAGTCGATCAACTACGGCTTCCTCGACTACGCCGGTTTCAATGCCGCGGTGGGGCCGTCGTTCCTGGCCGCCGACGGCACGGTCAAGTGCGGCAGTGCCGGCGCGGTGATCGCCGGCTGCACCCCGATCGACGTGTTCAACCTCAACGCCGCCAGCAACAAGGCCGCGCTGGAAGCGCTGGTGGTCAACCCGATCGTCACCAACGTCTATACGGTCAAGCAGTTCGAGGCCAACGCCAACGGCGAACTGTTCGCCCTGCCCGCCGGCACCGCGAGCCTGGCCGTGGGTGTCTCCTATCGCAAGGAAAGCACCAGCACCGCCGCCGATCCGCTGTGGACCGGCGACGAGAACGGCATGTGCGGCGTGATCGAGTACTGCGCCTCCGTGCTCGGCGGCAGCTTCAGCGTCAAGGAAGCCTATGCCGAAGCGCTGTTCCCGCTGCTGGCCGGGCTGCCGGGCGTGCACTCGCTCAACCTGACCGTGGGCAGCCGCTTCTCCGACTACGACACCGTCGGCAGCAAGACCAACAGCAAGGTCTCGCTGGAGTATCGCCCGATCGAGAACCTGTTGTTGCGCGGTACCGCCTCGCAGGTGTTTCGTGCGCCGAACATCAGCGAGCTGTATGCCGGCGTGGCCGGCGACGCGCCGTCGGTCACCGATCCGTGCAATGGCTACACCGGCGGCCATGCCGCGGCGTGCGCCAACGTGCCCACCGACGGCAGCTACCAGCAGTCCGACAACCAGGTCGGCGCCAAGGCCTCCGGCGCGGCCGTGGCCGGCTACCAGCTCAAGCCGGAGACCGGCATGTCCTACGACTTCGGCGTGGTCTACGACCCGGGTTGGGTCGAGGGTCTGTCGATGAGCGCGGACCTGTGGAAGATCAACCTCAAGGACACCATCACCCAGGTCTCGGCGCAGACTGTGCTCAACCAGTGCTACGCCAACGACGCCAGCGCGTTCTGCGCGCTGATCCACCGCAACGACAACGGCACCATCAACTACATCGCCGAGCCCACCGTGAACCTCGGCAAGCTGTGGGCCAGCGGCGCGGATTTCAGCCTCACCTACCGCCTGCCGGACACTGCCTGGGGCAACTTCAGCGCCGGCCTCAACGGCACCTACGTGATCCGCTACGACATCAACCCCGACACCACCGACCCCAGCACGGTCACCATCCACAACGCCGGCAAGTACACCTACGCCTACGGCAACTTCCCGCGCTGGCGCGCGCTGGGGACGCTGAACTGGAATCTGGGCGACTGGAGCGCGTCGTGGCGTATCCGCTACATCGGCCGCACCGAGATCGGCAGCGCCGATACCCGCCAGAGCCTGTCGGCCGATGCCGACCAGCCCGCCGTGGTCCGCGACATCGGCGCCTACGTCTACCACAGCGTGCAGGTGGGCTATCAGGTCAAGCCGTGGAATACCCGCTTCGAAGTGGGCGTGGACAACCTGGCCGACCGGCAGCCGCCGCTGTACTACGCCAACAACGTCACCAACGCCAACACCGACGTGGCCACCTACGATCTGCTCGGCCGCTACTACTGGGCGCGGGCGACGGTGAAGTTCTGAGCGTGCCTTCCGGCAGTCCGATCCAGGACGTTGCAGCGCCCGTCGCAGGCGGGCGTCTGCGCCAGCGCAGCGTGATGTGGGGCTGCGCGCTGCTGCTGGCGGCCCCATGCATGGCGGCTGTCGGTGCCGGGCAGATCCGCCCCGGGGCGGTGTGGAACGATCGCCAGGGCGTTGCCATCAACGCCCATGGCGCCGGCGTGCTGCGCGACCGCGACGGCACCTACTACTGGTTCGGCGAATACAAGACCGCCGGCGCGGGCGGCAATACCGCCCAGGTGGGCGTGTCGGTGTATCGGTCGCGCGACCTGTTGCATTGGGACAACCGCGGCATCGCGCTGCAGGTGGCCGATGACCGGCAGTCCGATATCGCCAAGGGGGCCGTGATCGAGCGTCCGAAAGTGCTTTACAACGCAGCCACCGGCCGCTACGTGATGTGGTTCCACCTGGAGCGGCCAGGGCAGGGCTACAAGGATGCACGGGTCGGGGTCGCGATGGCCGAGCGGGTGGACGGGCCGTACCGCTACCTGCGTTCGTTCCGGCCCAATGGCCAGGAGTCGCGCGACATGACCCTGTTCCAGGATGACGACGGCAGCGCTTACCTGTTCTACAGCTCCGAAGGCAACGCGACGATGCATGTCACCCGCTTGCGTCCGGATTACCTGGACACCGAGCCGACTTTCGCGCGCATTTTCGTCGAGCGCTGGCTGGAGGCGCCGGCGGTGTTCAAGCAGGCAGGGCGCTACTACTTCCTCGGTTCCGAATGCACCGGCTGGAAGCCCAATACCGCGCATGGCGCCACCGCGCCGTTGCCGACCGGGCCGTGGACCGAGTTCGGCAATCCGGCCCGTGGCGAGGACGCGGCGCTGACCTTCCACAGCCAGAGCGCCTATGTGCTGCCATGGCCGGGACGGCCAGAGCATTTCATCTATCTTGGCGACCGCTGGAACCCCGGCAATCCCATCGATGGGCGCTATGTCTGGTTGCCGTTGACGCTGGATGGCCAAGGCTTCCGGATCGATTGGCGCGATGCCTGGTCGCCTGCGCGGCACTGAGCGCAAGCGATGTCTGGCGTCTGCATCAGAGCCGCGTCGGTTTACTCCAGCAACGTCAGTAGGTCCCGATGCAGATCGCGCGGAACCCGCACACCCTCGTGGAGGCTGCGCGCTCGCGCCTCATAGCGGCGTTGCGAGGGCAAGCGTGCGCCAGTGGCTTCGTAAGCGCCAAAGAACGCCTCCGCACGGGCCAGATGCGCGGCCCGGTCGGCGCCGAGAAAGCGCGCCGGATCCAGCGCCAGAATCAGTTCGCCGTGGTAGGGCGAAGCGCCGGCGCCGGCGTCGTGGGCCAGCGATTCGGCGCTGGTGAGGTCGCCGATCAGCGGCCCGGCGATCAGCTCGATCATCGCCGACAGTGCCGAGCCCTTGTGGCCGCCGAAGGTCAGCATTGCGCCGCCGTCGGCGACCGCGGCCGGATCGGTGGTCGGCGCGCCCGTCGCGTCCACGCCCCAGCCTTCGGGAATCGGCTGGCCGGCGCGGCGACGCAGCTCGATCTCGCCACGCGCCACCGCGCTGGTGGCGAAGTCGAACACGAACGGCGGCGCATCCACGCGCGGCCAGCCGAACGCCAGCGGGTTGGTGCCCAGTAGCGGCGTTCGCCCGCCGGCCGGCGTGACCCAGGCGTGGCTGGGATTGCAGATCAGCGCGACCAGCCCTGCCTCGGTGATGCGTTCGACTTCCGGCCACAGCGCAGAGAAATGCACGCAATGGTTGATCGCCAGCGCCGCCAGGCCATTGGCACGGGTCTTCTCGATCAATAGCGGCAGCCCACGCTCGAACGCCAGCAGCGAGAACCCGCCGCGCGCATCGACCCGCACGATACCGGGCGCATGGTCGTGTACGACAGGCTCGGCATCGCCCACCACCTTGCCGTTGCGCAGCGTCGCCACGCAGCCGAGCGTCCGGTACAACCCGTGCGAGGCGCAGCCGTCGCGTTCGCCGGCGACGATGGTGTGGGTGAGCGCCTGCACGTGCGCAGGGCTGAAGCCGGTGTGGGTCAGGATGCGTTCGACCAGGGCGGTGGCCTGGTCCAGGGACAGGGGGATGGTGTCGCTGGGGTTCATCGAAAAATGATCCGAAAGTGTCATTGGATTCTCGCCCGCAAGGCGCTCCGCGAGAAGCCTGGGAGCGTCATGCAATCTCGAAGTTCTATCTACGTCGGCCGGTGCCGTGCATAGCGTCACCTCGTTCCGAGGCACTGTAATGATCGATCACTCAGGATTCGTCCAAAAAAACGAAGCCGGCATGTGCCGGCTTCGTTCTTTTCGCGATCACGCGCCTTGGCCTACACCGACAACTCCAACAACAACTTGTTGAGCCGCCGCACATACCCCGCCGGGTCCTTCAGGCTGTCGCCCGCCGCCAGCGCTGCCTGATCGAACAGCACCTTCGCCAGATCGCCGAAGCGCTCGCCATCGGCTTCTGCGTCCAGCTTCTCGATCAGCGGGTGCGCCGGGTTGAACTCGAACACCGGCTTGCTCTCCGGCAGCTTCTGGCCACTGGCTTCGAGGATCTGCCGCATCTGCAGGCCCAGGTCGCCCTGGCCGATGGCCAGGATCGCCGGCGAGTCGGTCAGGCGGTGCGAGACGCGCACTTCGGAGACGTCGTCCTTGAGCACGTTCTGGATGCGCTCGACCAGGCCCTGCTTGGCCTTGGCGGCTTCTTCCTTGGCCTGCTTCTCTTCCTCGCTGTCGAGCTTGCCCAGGTCCAGGTCGCCGCGCGCCACGTCGACGAAGGACTTGCCGTCGAACTCGGTGAGGTAGCTCATCAGCCACTCGTCGATGCGGTCGGTGAGCAGCAGCACTTCGATGCCCTTCTTGCGGAACACCTCCAGGTGCGGGCTGTCCTTGATCTGCGCGTAGCTCTCGCCGGTCAGGTAGTACAGCTTGTCCTGGCCGTCCTGCATCCGCGCCACGTAGTCGGCCAGCGACACGGTCTGCGCGCCGTCGCTGCCGTGGGTGGAGGCGAAGCGCAGCAGGCCGGCGATCTTCTCGCGGTTGCCGAAGTCCTCGGCCGGGCCTTCCTTCAGCACCTGGCCGAAGTTCTTCCACACGCCCTGGTAGCGCTCGGCGTCGTCCTTGGCCAGCTTCTCCAGCATGTCCAGGGCGCGCTTGGTCAGCGCCGACTTCATCGAGTCGATCACCGGGCCGGACTGCAGGATCTCGCGCGAGACGTTCAGCGGCAGGTCGCTGGAATCGACGATGCCCTTGATGAAGCGCAGGTACAGCGGCAGGAACTGCTCGGCCTGGTCCATGATGAAGACGCGCTGCACGTACAGCTTGAGCCCGCGCGAGGCGTCGCGCTGGTACAGGTCGAACGGCGCGCGGCCGGGCACGTACAGCAGCGAGGTGTACTCCAGCTTGCCCTCGACCTTGTTGTGGCTCCACGCCACCGGGTTCTCGTGGTCGTGGGCGATGTGCTTGTACAGCTCCTGGTATTCCTCGTCCTTGATCTCGGTGCGCGGGCGCGTCCACAGCGCGCTGGCGCGGTTGACGGTTTCCCATTCAGGGGTCTCGGGCTTGTCCTTGTCCTCGCCGTAGTGTTCCTTGGGCAGTTCGATCGGCAGCGCGATGTGGTCGGAATACTTGCGCACGATGCCGCGCAGCTTCCAGCCGTCGGCGAAGTCCTTCTCGTCGTCCTTCAGGTGCAGCACGATGCGGGTGCCGCGTTCGGCCTTCTCGATGGTGGCGACCTCGAACTCGCCTTCGCCGCGCGAGGACCAGTGCACGCCTTCACTGGCCGGCAGGCCGGCGCGGCGGCTGTACACGTCGACCTGGTCGGCGACGATGAAGGCGCTGTAGAAGCCCACGCCGAACTGGCCGATCAGGTGCGAGTCCTTCTTCTGATCGCCGGACAGGTGCTTGAGGAATTCGGAGGTGCCGGACTTGGCGATGGTACCCAGGTGCGCCACGATCTCCTCGCGGCTCATGCCGATGCCGTTGTCGTCGATGGTGACGGTGCCGGCGTCCTTGTCGAAGCCGATGCGGATGCGCAGTTGCGCGTCGCCGTCCAGCAGCTCCGGCTTGACCAGCGCCTCGAAGCGCAGCTTGTCGGCCGCGTCGGAGGCATTGGAGATCAGCTCGCGCAGGAAGATCTCCTTGTTGGAATACAGCGAATGGATCATCAGCTGCAGCAGCTGCTTGACCTCGGTCTGAAAGCCCAGGGTTTCTTTTTGGGTTTCCACGCTCATCGGTAGGTGCTCCATGAAGGATGGGCGGCCGCGCGGAGGAGGGCGCGGCTCTGCCGGCCGACATGGTGGCGGCCGCGGCCGGCTTCAAGCGCCGCGCGGCGCATACGCGCGACACCGCGCTGGTCTATGATCCGGACCCCGTTTCCGCGCCGCCCACTGCCCGCTGCCCATGCCGTTCCTGCGTTCCCCGTCCTGCCTGTCCCGGCCCCTGCGAGGCCGCCGATGAGCCGTCCCGGCGCCGGCCAGGTGCGGATCATCGGCGGGCGCTGGCGCAACACGCGGCTGCCGGTGCCGGACCTGGCCGGGCTGCGCCCGACCTCCGACCGGGTCCGCGAAACCCTGTTCAACTGGCTGCAGCCGGTGCTGCCCGGGGCGCGAGTGCTGGACTTGTTCGCCGGCAGCGGTGCGCTGGGGCTGGAGGCGGTGTCGCGCGGCGCGGCCGCCGCGGTGCTGGTCGAGCGCGATCCGGGCCAGGCGGCGCAGTTGCGCGCCACGGTCGCGCGGCTGCAGGCGCAGGACCAGGTGCAGGTGGTGCAGGGCGATGCGCTGCGCTGGCTCGCCGAGGCCCCGCCAGAGGCCCCGGCGGACATCGCCTTCGTCGACCCGCCGTTCGCCGCCGGGCTGTGGGACGCGGTGCTGCAACGCCTGCCGGCGCGGCTGGCGGCCGACGCCTGGCTGTACCTGGAGTCGCCGGCCGGGCAGGCGCCCGCAGTGCCGGCGTCCTGGGCGCTGTACCGCGAGGGCGGCAGCCGCGAGGTGCGCGCTGCCCTGTACCGGCGCACCGCTGCTACACTTCCCGGCGACCTTCACGCGGTACCCGACGCATGACCGTGGCCCATAGCCGCATCGCCGTCTATCCCGGCACCTTCGATCCGATCACCAACGGCCATATCGATCTGGTCAACCGTGCCGCACCGCTGTTCGAGCAGGTGATCGTGGGCGTGGCGCAGAGCCCCTCCAAGGGGCCGACCCTGCCGCTGGACCTGCGCGTGTCGCTGGCCCGCGAAGCGCTGGCCGGGCACCGCAACGTGGAAGTGCTGGGCTTCGACACCCTGCTGGCGCATTTCGTGCGCTCGGTCGGCGGCGGCGTGCTGCTGCGCGGCCTGCGCGCGGTGTCGGACTTCGAATACGAGTTCCAGATGGCGAGCATGAACCGGCATCTGATCCCGGAGGTGGAGACGCTGTTCCTCACCCCGGCCGAGCAACACAGCTTCATTTCGTCCTCGTTGGTGCGCGAGATCGCGCGCCTGGGCGGGGACGTCTCCGGCTTCGTGCCGCCGTCGGTGGTGCAGGCGCTGGTCCAGGCCCGCCAGGCCGCCGCGCAGCGCTGAGCCGACCACCATTCACTGACGACACAGAGGGAGCCGTTCCATGAACACCACCGCACGCGCGTTGCTGATCGCTTCGCTGGCCCTGGGCTTCACCGCCTGCAAAAAGGAAGAGGCCGCCAAGCCGGCCGCCGACGCGCAGCCCGCGCTGACCGCCCCGGCCAAGGACGACGACGCCGGCTGGAAGAAGTACCTGCAGGAAGTGGCGATCCAGAACATGGGCAACGTCACCAACAGCCCGTTCCTGTATTACCTGCCGCCGGAATCGGATCCGGAGTTCCAGGCCAAGTACGAGCGCCAGGTCGAAAGCGCCACCACCGCCATCGGCCGCGGCATCCAGCCGGGCAACATGCTGGCGTTCGGCTCCTCGGCCTCGGCCAAGATGGCCGACCTGATCGCTGCCGCGTTCGCCAAGGTCGAGGCAAACAGCATGAAGGGCGTGCGCGTGGTCTACATCGGCGCTCCGGCCGACAACGCCCGCGTCGAAGCCGTGGTCAAGCCGACCGGCGCCGACTACATCTTCGTCGAAGCCAAGTAAGCCCCGCGCGGGCCGGCGCGCCGCTGCGCGCCGGTTCCGCCATCCCGCGCCGCCCGCAACGGGCGGTTGCGCTGCGCAGTTCTGCTGCGTGCCGCGCCACATCGCGGCAGTTGCCCAAGCCGTCTCGTGCTGCATTACAGCGTTCCGCACCCCGGCGCCGCCTTCGCAGGGCCGTCCCGCCCCGATCCGGTAAACTGCACCGGTCAGTGCCGAATTGCGCCACATGTCCCTCAAGATCAACGAGCTCTGCGTCAATTGCGACGTCTGCGAGCCGGCCTGCCCGAACCAGGCCATCGCCATGGGCGAGACGATCTACGTGATCGACCCGGCCCGCTGCACCGAATGCGTCGGCCATTTCGACGAGCCGCAGTGCGTGATGGTGTGCCCGGTGGAATGCATCGACCCGGACCCGGCGATCCCGGAGACCCACGCGCAGTTGTTGGCCAAGCTGCAGCGCCTGCAGCGCGACCACCCCGAGTTGTACCCACAGGAGCCCCCCGCCGCATGAGAAGCCTCGTCCGCCGTGTCCTGCTGCTCGCCCTGGTCCTGACGCCGTCGGCGTGGGCCGAGGCGCCGGTCGCCGAGGCGACCGCCACCGCCCCGGCCGCGCACCCGCCCGGCGCCGCGATCGCCAGCGGCCATCGCCTGGCCACCGAGGCCGGCCTGCAGATCCTGCGCGAGGGCGGCAATGCCTTCGACGCCGCGGTGGCGGTGTCCTCGACGCTGTCGGTGGTCGAACCGATCAGCTCCGGCCTCGGCGGTGGCGGGTTCTTCCTGCTGCACGACGCCAAGACCGGCAAGGACGTGATGCTGGACGCGCGCGAAACCGCGCCGGAATCGGCGACGCCGGCCGCGTTCCTGGACGCCAAGGGCGAGCTGGACCGCGACCGCTCGATCAACGGCCCGTGGTCGGCCGGCATTCCGGGACTGCCGGCGGCGCTGGTGGAACTGGCGACCAAGCACGGCCGGCTGCCGCTGCGGCAGTCGCTGGCGCCGGCGATCCGCATCGCCCGCGACGGCTTCCCCGTCTACGCGCGCATGGCCGAGGGCTACCAGTCGCGGCGCAAGGTGATGGAGCGCTATCCCGGCACCCGCGAGGTCTACCTGCGCAACGGCCGGCCGATCGCGGTGGGCGACGTGTTCAAGCAGCCGGAACTGGCCGACACGCTGCAACTGCTGGCCGACAAGGGCTTCGACGGCTTCTACCGCGGCGCCACCGCCAAGAAGCTGCTGGCCGGCGTGAAGCAGGCCGGCGGGCGCTGGACCGCGGAGGAACTAGCCGGCTACACGGTCAAGGAGCGCACCCCGATCCGCTTCGACTACAAGGGCTGGACCATCACCACCGCGCCGCCGCCGTCCTCCGGCGGCATCGCCCTGGCCAGCATGCTGCAGATCCTGGAGGGCTACGACCTCAAGCCCATGGACCCGGTGCACCGCGTGCACCTGACCGTGGAGGCGATGCGCCGCGCCTACCGCGACCGCACCTTCTTCCTGGGCGACCCGGATTTCACCCACGTGCCGCAGCGCATCCTGCTGAGCAAGGATTACGCGGTGGGTCTGCGCTCGACGATCAACCCCGAGAAGGCCACACCCAGCGACCTGCTGTCTGGCCAGCCGACCCCACTGGAAGACGACGAGACCACGCATTTCTCGATCATCGACGGCGAAGGCAACCGCGTCGGCGCCACCCAGACGGTCAACCTGCTGTACGGCTCCGGGCTGATCCCCAAGGGCACCGGCGTGCTGCTCAACAACGAGATGGACGATTTCGCGCTGCGTCCGGGCACGCCCAACGCGTTCGGGGTGATGGGCTACGCGGCCAACGCGCCCAAGCCGGGCAAGCGCCCGCTCAGCTCCATGTCGCCGACCTTCATGGAGAACGCGGACAAGGCCATCGTGCTCGGCACCCCGGGCGGCAGCCGCATCATCACCATGGTGCTGCTCGGCATCCTCGGCTACGACGACGGCCTCACGGCGCAACAGGTCGCCGCGCTGCCGCGCTACCACCACCAGTGGCTGCCGGACGTGATCGAGGCGGAAACCGGCACCTTCGACGCGGCCACGGCCAATGGCCTGGAAGCCATGGGGCACACGCTCAAGCTGCCCGGCGACACGGCCGAGGACGGCCACGGCTCCAGTCACGTCTGGGGCAACCTGCAGACCGTGGAATGGGACAAGCGCCGCAACGTGCTCAGCGGCGGCAGCGACCCACGCAACGAGGTCGGCAGCGCCGAGGTCCTGCAACTGGCAGCGCCGACGCGCTGAGCCGCACGCCGCCCGCTTTTGCGAATCCCCAATCCCCAATCCCGAATCCCGAATCCCCGCCATGAAGCTCTGGTCCATCCAAGGCAACTCGCAGAAACTCGACGGCGGCGCGATGTTCGGCAATGCGCCCAAGGCGATGTGGCAGCAGTGGGCCGCGCCCGACGACGGCAACCGCATCGCGCTGGCCTGCCGCGCGCTGCTGGCCAGCCCGCTGGCCGGCAAGACGGTGCTGTTCGAGACCGGGATTGGCGCGTTCTTCCCGCCGGCGCTGCGCGAGCGCTACGGCGTGCAGGAGGCGCGGCACGTGCTGCTGGATTCGCTGCAGGACGCCGGCTTCGCCCATACCGACATCGACGTGGTGGTGCTGAGCCACCTGCACTTCGATCACGCCGGTGGCCTGCTGGCCGCCTACCGCGAGGGCGCCGCGCCGGAACTGCTGTTCCCCAACGCGCAGTTCCTGGTCGGCGCGGCGCACTGGCAGCGCGCGCTGCACCCGCATCCGCGCGACCGCGCCAGCTTCATCCCGGAACTGCCAGGCCTGCTCGAGGCCAGCGGCCGCCTGGAACTGGTCGACGGCGCGTACTCGCGCGCGCTCGGCGAGGCGGTGCGGTTCCGTTTCAGCGACGGCCACACGCCGGGGCTGATGCTGGCCGAGATCGTCGGCCCCCGCCACGGCGACGACGGCCAGGCGCACGGCGGGGTGGCGTTCTGCGCCGACCTGATCCCGGGCCGCTCCTGGGTGCACGTGCCGATCACCATGGGCTACGACCGCAACGCCGAGCTGCTGATCGACGAGAAGCGCGCATTCCTGGAAGACGCGCTGGCGCGCGACGTGCGCCTGTTCTTCACCCACGATCCGGACTGCGCGCTGGCGCAGTTGCAGCGCGATCCCAAGGGCCGTTTCGTCACCGCGCACGAACTGCCGGCGCTGCAGGCCCGCGCACTGGCCGCCTGATCGCGGCGTTGCGGTTTACCAGCACAGGGCGGGGTGCGTCGGCACTGCGGTCGCGGCGCCGTCCAGCGCCACCGAAAACCCGATCGTGGTGATGCCGTCGCGGTGCTGCGCGAACACGCGCCCGCCGTGCATGGTCGCCACCGCCTTGACGATCGCCAGCCCCAGGCCATGGCTCTCGCGGCTGTTGGCGCGGGCGGCGTCGCCGCGGTAGAAGCGGTCGAACAGGCGCTGCAGATGCTCCGGCGCCAGCGCCACGCTGGGGTTGGAGAAGGCGATCAGCGCCTCGGTGCCGCGCTGTGCGATCTCCACCACGATCGGCGCGTGACCGGCCGAGTGCTGGATGGCGTTGTGCAGCAGGTTGGACAGCGCGCGCCGCAGCAGCGACTTCTCGACCGGCACCACCACGTCGCCGCGCACCTGCACCTGCAAGCCGGCCTCGTCCAGCAGCACCTCGAAGAACTCCACGGTCTTGCCGACTTCCTCGGCCAGCGACGCGTCCTCGCACTGGCGCGCGCGCTGGCCCTGTTCGGCGCGGGCCAGGAACAGCATGTCGGCGACGATCGCGCGCAGCCGCTCCAGTTCCTCCAGGTTCGACTGCAGCACCTGGCGCAACTGCTCTGCATCGCGATGGCGGGTCAGCGCCACCTGGGTCTGGCCGATCAGGCTGGCCAGCGGCGTGCGCAGTTCGTGGGCGACGTCGGCATTGAAGCTTTCCTGCTGCGCATAGGCCGCATCGAGCCGGTCGAACGCGGCGTTCAACGAGGCGCCCAGGTCCTCCAGTTCGCGCGGCAGCCGCGGCAGGTCCAGGCGCCGCCGGTCGTGCGGACCGATGCGCTGGGCATCGGCGGACAGCCGCTGCACCGGGCGCAGGCCGAGCTTGGCGGTCCAGTAGCCCAGCGCGCCGACCAGTGCGGTGCCGGCCAGCGTCACCAGCGCCAGGGCGATGTCGAAGCGGCGCCGGGTCAGCGCGAACGGCGCGCTGTCCATCGCCGCGATCAACTGCACCGGCGGGCGCACCGGCGTGGCCGGCAGCGCCTGGCCGATGGCCTGCCAGGCCTGCGGATGCGCATCGGCGATGCCCAGCGCCTGCGGATCGTCGATACGAACCAGCCCGCTATGGCCGCGCGTGGCCTGCGCCATCGCCTCGGCGCCGCGTCCGTAGCGGAACGCCGGATCGGCGCTCCACAGCCAGAAGCGCAGGTCCGGCGCGCTGGAAACGCTGGCCAGGCGGGTGCGCGCATGCGCGGCCAGCTCCGGCGAGCGGCTGTTGACCAACATGTACTGCACCGCGTCCATGCGCGAGCGCAGTTCCTCGCGTTGGTGGCGGCGCAGCTCGTGCTCCAGCACCTGGTGCAGCACCAGCCCGATCAGGGCGAAGCCGAGCAGCGCGGTGGCCGCGAACAGGCCGGCCAGGCGCAGCGCGATCGAGGGCCGCGCCGGTGCGCTCACCCGGCCGCGTCCTCGCGTTCTTCCAATACGTAGCCCATGCCGCGCACGGTGTGCAGCAGCGGGGCGTCGAACGGCACGTCGATCTTGGCGCGCAGGCGCTTGATCGCCACTTCCACCACGTTGGTGTTGCTGTCGAAGTTCATGTCCCAGACCATCTCGGCGATCGCGGTCTTGGACAGGATCTCGCCCTGGTGCCGGGCCAGGGCCGCCAGCAGCGCGAACTCCTTGGCGGTCAGGTCCAGCCGCTGCCGCCCGCGCACGGCCTTGCGGCTGATCATGTCGATCTGCAGGTCGCCCACGCGCAGCAGCGTGCTTTCCTGGGCGCGTCCGCGCCGCGCCAGCACCTGCAGCCGCGCCAGCAGTTCGATGAAGGAGAACGGCTTGATCAGGTAGTCGTCGGCGCCCTCGCGCAGGCCCTTGACCCGGTCCTCCACGCTGTCGCGCGCGGTCAGCATGATCACCGGCGTGGTCTTGACCGAACGCAGCGAGCGCAGGACGGCGAAGCCGTCCAGGCCCGGCAGCATCGCATCGAGCACGATCACGTCGAAGTCGTAGTGCAGGGCCAGGTGCTGGCCGTCGATGCCGTCGTAGGCCACGTCGACCGTGCAGCCCTGTTCGCTCAGCCCCTGCTGCAGGTAGTCGGCGGTCTTGCGCTCGTCCTCGACGATCAGCACCTTCACGGCTGCAGCGCCTCCGGCGCGGCGGTGCGGGCGCGCCGTGCCTGGCGCCGCTGCAGGTACCAGCCGTGCAGGCGGTCCAGGTACAGGTACACGATCGGCGTGCTGAACAGCGTCAGCAGTTGCGACAGCAGCAGCCCGCCGACCATCGCATAGCCCAGCGGCCGCCGCAGTTCCGAGCCGGCGCCATGGCTGAGCATCAGCGGCAGGCCGCCGAGCAGGGCGCACAGGGTGGTCATCATGATCGGCCGGAAGCGCATCAGGCAGGCCTCGAAGATCGCATCGCGCGAGGACAGCCCGCGTTCGCGTTCGGCATGCAGGGCGAAGTCCACCATCATGATCCCGTTCTTCTTGACGATGCCGATCAGCAGGATGATGCCGATCATCGCGATCACGCTCAAGTCGTAGCCGCCGGCCATCAGGATCAGCAGCGCGCCGACGCCGGCCGAGGGCAGGGTGGAGAGGATGGTCAGCGGGTGGATGTAGCTCTCATAGAGCAGGCCGAGCACGATGTAGACCGCGACCAACGCTGCCAGGATCAGGTACGGCTGGGTGCGCAGCGAGTCGCTGAACGCCTGCGCCGTGCCCTGGAAGTTGCCGCTGAGCGTGGCCGGCACCCGCAGTTGCGCCTGGGCCGTCTGGATCGCGTCCACCGCATCGCCCAGCGCCGCGCCCGGCGCCAGGTTGAAGGAGATGGTCACCGCCGGGAACTGGCCCTGGTGGCTCACCGACAGGTAGCCGGTCTTGCTGGTGTCGAGCGTGGCGAAGGTGGACAGCGGCACCTGCTTGCCGGTCAGCGGCGAGGTCAGGTACAGCCGCTGGAACAGCGACGGATCGCCCTGCAGCGCCGGCGTCACCTCCAGCACCACGTGGTAGCTGTTGAGCTGGGTGAAATACTGCGCGACCTGGCGTTGGCCGATGGCGTCGTTGATCGTGGCGTCGATCTGCTGCGGGGTGATGCCGAAGCTGGCCGCGCGCTGGCGGTCGATGGTCAGGCTGGCGATCGGCGCGGCGTTCTGCTGGTCGGAGGCGACATCGGTGAGTTGCGGCAGCGCCCGGAATGCCTTGAGCAGCTTCGGCGCCCAGGTGTTGAGCTCGTCCAGGTTGGCGTCGGTGAGGGTGTACTGGTACTGGGTGCGGGCCAGGCGGCCGCCGACGTTGATGTCCTGCCCGGCCTGCATGAACAGGGTCACGCCCTGCACATGCGCCAGGCGCTTGCGCAGCCGCGCGATCACCTGGTCGGCGCTGGCGGTGCGGCCTGCGTCCTTGGGCTTGAGCGCGATCGAGAAGGTGCCGGAGTTGAAGGTGCTGGCGCCGGTCTGCATGCCGAAGGACAGCACGTCCGGATCGCGGCGGATGATGTCGGCCAGTTGCAGCATGCGCGTGCGCATCGCCGCCGAGGACGAATCCTGCGCCGAATCGGCGGTGCCGGAGATGAAGCCGGTGTCCTGCTGCGGGAAGAAGCCCTTGGGCATCACCACGAACAGCGCCACGCTGGTGGCTACGGTCAGCAGGAAGCTGGCCAGGGTCAGCCGCGGATGCCGCAGCACCGTCTCCAGGCCGCGCCGGTAGGCCGCCAGCATCGCCTCGAAACCGCGCTCAAACGCGCGCGCCAGGCGTCCCTGCGCCTGCTCGGCGTGCGGCTTGAGCAGGCGCGCGCACAGCATCGGGGTCAGGGTCAGCGACACCAGCAACGACACCAGGATGGTCAGGCTCACCGTCACCGCAAACTCGCGGAACAGCCGGCCGACGATGCCGCCCATCAGCAGCAGCGGGATGAACACCGCCACCAGCGACACCGAGATCGAGACCAGGGTGAAGCCGATCTCGGCCGCACCCTGCAGCGCCGCCTGCAATGGCTCCATGCCGTCCTCGATGTGCCGGTAGATGTTCTCCAGCATCACGATGGCGTCGTCCACCACGAAGCCGACGGCGATGGTCAGGCCCATCAGCGACAGGTTGTCCAGGCTGTAGCCGAGCACGTACATCAGCGCGGCGGTGCCGAGGATCGCCAGCGGCACGGTCAGGCTCGGGATCAGGGTGACCACCGCGCTGCGCAGGAACACGAAGATCACCGCCACCACCAGCACGATGGACAGCAGCAGGGTGAACTCCACGTCCTTGACCGAGGCGCGGATGTTCTGCGTGCGGTCGGCGAGGATCTTGACGCTGACGCTGGGCGGGATCGACGCCATCAGCTTGGGCAGCGCGGCCTTGACCTGTTCCACCGTGTCGATGACGTTGGCGCCGGGCTGCTTGGTGATGGCGATCATGATCGCGCGGCCATTGATGATGCCGCTGTCGGCGGGCGCGGCGACGCCGGCGAAACCCCAGGCGGCGATCTTGGCGTTCTCCGGCCCGTCCACCGCGGTGCCGACGTCGCGCACGCGGATCGGCGCGCCGTTGCGCCAGGCCAGCACCGCGTCGTTCCAGGCCTGGCTCTGCAGCACCTGGTCGTTGGTGGAGACGGTGAAGGCCTGGCGCGCACCGTCGATCGAGCCGGTGGCCGCGTTCACCGTGGTGGTGGCGATCACCGAGCGGATGTCCTCCAGGCTCAGGCCCAGCGCCGCGAGCTTGGCCGGATCCACCTGCACGCGCACCGCCGGTTTCTGCGCGCCGTACAGGTTCACGAGGCCGACCCCGGAGATGCGCGAGATCTGCTGCGCCAGCACGTTGTCGGCGTAGTCGTTGACCTGGGTCAGCGGCAGCACCCGCGACTGCACCGCCAGGATCAACGCCGGCGATTCGGCCGGGTTGATCTTGCGGAAGCTCGGTGCGCTCGGCAGCGCGCTCGGCAGTTGCCCGGACGCGGCGTTGATCGCGGTCTGCACGTCGAGCGCGGCGGCGTCGATGTTGCGGTCCAGGTCGAACTGCAGCGTCACCTGGGTCGAGCCCAGCGCGCTGGTCGAGGTCATCTGGCTCAGGCCCGGGATCAGCGACAGCTGCCGCTCCAGCGGTTGCGCCACGTTCGATGCCATGGTCTGCGGGCTGGCGCCGGGCAGGCTGGCCGAGACCTGGATGGTGGGGAAGTCGACCTGCGGCAGCGGCGCCACCGGCAGCAGCGGCCAGGCCACCAGGCCCAGCAACAGCAGCGCCATCGCCAGCAGCGAGGTGCCGATCGGGCGTTTGATGAAGGCGGCCGAGACGCTCACGCATGCGCTCCCGTAGTGGCCGGCGTGGCGTGTCTGGCCGGCTTGGCGTCCACCACCTTCGCCCCGGGATGCAGGCGGTATTGTCCATCCACCACCACCCGCTGCCCGGCCTGCAGGCCCTGGCCGATCACCGTCTCGCCATCGGCCTCGTCCAGCACCTGCACCGGCTGGTCGCGCACGCTGCCGTCGGCGCCGATCACGTACACGAACTCGCCGTCCTGGCTGCGCTGCACGGCCGCGCTCGGCACCACCAGCGCAGCGCTGCGCATGCCCAGGGTGATGCGCGCATCCACGCTCTGCCCGGGCCACAGCGTGTGCGTGGGATTGGCGAAGTGCGCCTTCATCGCGATGGTGCCGGTGCTGGTGTCGATCTGGTTGTTGAGCAGGGCCAGCGTGCCGTGCGCCAGCACCTGCCCGCTACCGTGCTCGACCGCATCCACGCCCACGCTGGCCGGTGCGGCCTGCAGTGCGCGGTTGATCTGCTGGAAGGCGCTTTCCGGCAGGGTGAACTGCACCGCGATCGGGTCGATCTGGTTCAGCACCACCAGGCCGCCGGCATCGCTGGCGTGGACGATGTTGCCCGGATCGACCAGGCGCGCGCCTGCGCGGCCGTCGATCGGCGCGCGGATGGTAGTGAAGTCCAGTTGCACCCGTGCGTTGTCGATCGCCGCCGCATCGCTCTGCAGGGTGGCGCGCAGTTGCGTGACCAGGGCCTTTTGCGTGTCCAGGGTCTGGCGGGTGGTGGCGTTGTCCCGCAGCAGTTGCTGGTAGCGCTGCAGGTCGGCCTGCGCATTGCCCAACTGCGCCTTGTCCTTGGCCAGTTGCGCGGTGGCCGCGGCCAGTTGCGCCTGGTCGGTGCGTGGATCCAGCCGCGCCAGCACCTGCCCGGCCTTGATGTCCTGGCCTTCGCTGAAGCCCACGGCGATCAGTTGCCCGTCGATGCGCGAGTGCACGGTCACCGAGGCGATCGGCAGCACCGTGCCGATCCCGGTCTGGCGGATCGGCACGTCCTTGCGCAGTACCGGCGCGCTGGTCACCGGCACCGGCGGCGTCGCCTTGGTGGGTGCGTGGCGCGGGCGCAACCACACCGCCAGCAGTAGCGCGACCAGCACTGCGGCGGCGACGAACGGCCAGCGCCGTCGCGGCATGGCATGGCGCGGTGGCGGATCGGCGGGGCGTGTGGGCGCGGCGGTGGACATCGGTTACTCCGGTAGGACAGGAGCCGGCGTGGCGCCCGGCGAGGCGCCGCGCACGGCGGGGAGACGAGCGCTGTCCCAGTCGTCGCCCAGAGCGACCAACAGCGCGACCTGGGCGCCGAACTGGCGCGATTGCACCTGCAGCAGGGTGCGTTGCGCGTCCAGCGCGTTGGCCTGGGCGGTGATCACCGCGCTGTACAGCGCGGTGCCGGCGCGGTACTGGTCCATCAGCACGCGCTCGGCCTGCTGCGCGGCGTCGGCGGCGCGCCGCTGTTGCTGCTCCTCGCGCGCCAGTTCGCGCGTGGCGGCGAGCTGGTCCTCCACGCCCTGGAACGCGCTCATCACCGTCTGCCGGTAGCTGGCGGCAGCGGCATCGAACACGGCTTGCGCCTGCGCGCGTTGCGCGTGGCGGGCGCCGTCGTCGAACAGCGTGCCGGCCAGCGCTGCGCCCAACGCCCAGACCCGGTTCGGCACGCTCAGCAGCGAGGCCAGCCCGGCACCGTCGTAGCCGCCACTGGCGCTCAGCGACAGGGTCGGGAACCACGCCGCCACGGCCATGCCGATGCCGGCATTGGCCGCGGCCATGCGCCGCTCGGCTCCGGCGATGTCAGGGCGCCGCTGCAGCAGCACCGAGGGTAGCGCTTGTGGGGTCGGCGGCAGCGCCGGCAACGGTGCGTCGCTGGCCGCCAGCGAGAACTCGGCGGGGGTGCGGCCGAGCAGCACCGCCAGCGCGTGGTCCAGTTGCCGGCGCGACAACGCCAGGTCGGTCGATGCGGCTTCGGTGCTGTGCAGGGTGGCCTCGGCCGCGGCCACATCGGCGGCGCTGGCGACGCCGGCGCGCACCCGCGCCTGGGTCAGCCGCAGCGCGTCGCGGTAGCCAGCCAGGGTGCGTTGGTACAGCGCCAGGGTCTGGTCGTCGAAGCGCAACTGCAGGTAATCGGCGACCACCGCGGCCTGCAGCGACAGCCGCGCCTGCGCCAGGTCGGCGGCGCTGGCCTGGGCGTTGTCGCCGGCCTGTTCGACGCTGCGCCGGACCTTGCCCCAGAAGTCCGGCTCCCAACTGGCGCTCAGCCCCAGCGTATCGGCGTCGCGCAGCTCCTGCTTGGGGGTGACGGTGCGCTCGCGCGTGGCCGCGGCCTGCACGCCCAGCGTCGGCGCCTCGGCGGCACGCGCGCTGCCGACCAGCGCCTGCGCCTGCCGATAGCGCGCCTCGGCCTGGCGCAGGGTCTGGTTGGCGCGGTCGGCCTGTTCGACCAGGGCATTCAGTTGCGGATCGCCATAGCGGGTCCACCACGCCACCGCCGGGTCGGCGGCGGCCGGCGCGGCGGGCGTCCAGCGGCCGTCGGCCTCTTCGAACGGCTGCTGCGTGCCGGCCGGCGGCGCCGGACGCACGTAGTCCGGACCCGCCATGCAGCCGCCGAGCAGCAGCACACTCAACAGCGGCACGAGCGGCGCCAGGCGACGGGAAACGGGCGGTGGGGGCAGGGCGGTCACGGGGCGGCGCCGGCAGCGGGGACAGGCCGTCACCGTAGGCGCCGCATGGCGACCCCACGCTGACGCCTCGCTGACGACGCTGTCAGCAAGGCCGCCTGCGGCCGTTCCGCGCCGTGTTGCAGGCCACGCCCAACATGCCCGCGATTTGGCGCTTGCAGCCGTCATCCTGGCCGGCCAGTATCGGCGCATGAAACTGCCCCACGCCCTGTCCTGCCTGTTCCTCGCCTGCCTGTTGCTGGGTGGCTGCACCTCGCACGCCGACACCGCCATGCCCTCGCCGATCCGCCTGAACCAGGTCGGCTTCCTGCCTGCCGCAAGCAAGCTGGCGGTGGTGCCGGATGGCCATGGCGACGCATTCTCGATCGCGCGCGCCGACAGCGACGAGGTGGTGCTGCGCGGCACCCTCGGCACCGCCGCGGCGTGGCCGCCGGCGCAGCAGACCGTGCGCATCGCCGATTTCTCCGCGCTGCGCACGCCGGGCCGCTACCGCCTGCAGGTCGACGGCCTGCCACCGTCGGACAGCTTCGCCATCGGCGAAGACGCCTACAACGCGCTGTCGCGCGCCGCGCTCAAGGCCTACTACTACAACCGCGCCAGCACCGCGCTGGACGGCACCTACGCCGGCCGCCACGCGCGCGCCGCCGGCCACCCGGACGACCACGTGCTGGTGCATGCCTCGGCGGCCTCGCCGGAGCGCCCGGCCGGCACCGTGATCGCCGCACCCAAGGGCTGGTACGACGCCGGCGACTACAACAAGTACGTGGTCAGCTCCGGCATCACCGTGTACACGCTGCTGGCCGCCTACGAGCAGTTCCCCACCTACTTCAGCACGCATCCCGAAGGCATTCCCAACAGTGGCGGCGACGTGCCGGACATCCTGCGCGAGGTCGACTGGAACCTGCAGTGGCTGCTGGCGATGCAGGATCCGCACGACGGCGGCGTGTACCACAAGCTCACCAACCTGGACTTCGCCGGCATGCAGATGCCGGACCAGGCGCGCGCGCCGCGCTACGTGGTGCAGAAGAGCACCGCGGCCACGCTCGACTTCGCCGCGGTGATGGCCCAGGCCAGCCGGATCTACGCGCCGTACGATGCGCAGTTCGGCGGCATCTCCAAGCGCATGCTGGAGGCGTCGCGGCGCGCGTGGGCCTGGGCGCAGGCGCATCCGGACGTGGCCTACCGGCAGCCGGACGACGTGCACACCGGCGCCTACGGCGACACCGAGTTCGACGACGAGTTCGCCTGGGCCGCCACCGAGCTGTACCTGGCCACCGCCGACGACGCCTTCTACGAGGCGGCGATGGCACGCAAGGTGCCGGCCAGCGTGCCCGACTGGCGCCAGGTCGGCGGGCTGGCGTGGATGTCGCTGGCGCAGCACCGTGCGCGGCTGACCCCGCGCGCCGACCAGGCGCGTATCGCCGGCGAGATCGAGGGCCTGGGCGATCACCTGGTGCAGGTGTGGCAGGGCTCGGCCTGGCGCGTGACCATGCGCGACGCCGACTTCCACTGGGGCAGCAACGCCACCGCGCTGAACCAGGCGATGATGCTGCTGCAGGCCTACCAGTTGCAGCACAAGCCCGAATACCTGCAGGCCGCGCAGTCGCAGCTGGACTACGTGCTCGGCCGCAATCCGCTGGGCCTGTCCTTCGTCACCGGCATCGGCGCGCGCTCGCCGATGCACATCCACCATCGCATCTCCATTGCCGACGGCGTGGCCACGCCGGTGCCGGGATGGCTGGTGGGCGGTCCGCAGCCGGGGCAGCAGGACGCCGACGCGTGCAAGCACGCCTACACGTCGTCGCTGCCGGCGCTGTCGTACCTGGACAAGGAATGCAGCTACGCCACCAATGAAGTGGCGATCAACTGGAATGCGCCGCTGGTGTATGTGAGCGCCGCGCTGCAGGTGCTGCAGCGCTGATCCGCGGCCGCGGCGCGATGACGCGCCCTAGCCCAGGCGGGTGCCGAAGATGCGGTCGCCGGCGTCGCCCAGGCCCGGCAGGATGTAGCCCTTGTCGTTGAGCCGTTCGTCGATGGCGGCGGTGTACACCTCCACGTCCGGGTGCGCCGCTTCCAGCGCCTGCAGGCCCTCCGGCGCGGCGACCAGGAAGATGCCCTTGATCCGCCGCGCACCGGCGCGCTTGAGCATGTCCACCGTGGCGATGAGGGTGCCGCCGGTGGCCAGCATCGGATCCAGGATCAGCGCGTCGCGTTCCTCCAGGCGGCCGGTGAGGCGCTCGAAATAGGGCACCGGTTGCAGCGTTTCCTCGTCGCGCTGTAGGCCGACCACGCTGACCCGCGCCGCCGGAATCAGCGCCAGCACGCCCGGCAGCATGCCCAGCCCGGCACGCAGGATCGGCACCAGGGTGATCTTGGCGCCGGCGATGCGCTGCACCTGGGTCGGGCCGGCCCAGCCGTCCATGGTGTGGGTCTCGGTCTCCAGGTCGGCGGTGGCCTCGTAGCCGAGCAGGGTACCCAGCTCGGTGACCAGTTCGCGGAAGCCCTTGGTGCTCAGCGCCGCGTCGCGCAACAGGCCGATCTTGTGCTGTACCAGCGGGTGGCGGACTTCGACGATCTTCATGGGCGCGCTCGCAAGGGGGAGGCGCACAGTGTGCCGCAGGCGGCTCCGGCGCCGCCAGGTGTCGGCGCCAGCGCACGCCGCGCGGATGGCTTGCGGCGCGCCGATCGCGCGCGCCGCAGGCCGTGTCGAGACGACACTCAGGCCGCGGGTTCGAGCGCCTCGGCGTGCGCTCGGCTGCGCTGTACGGTGCGCGCCATGCCCGGCGACGCGTTGCCGCCAGCATCGATCTTGAACAGCGCCACCGTCTGGGTCAGCTGGCCTGCCTGCTCTTCCATGGAGCGCGCGGCGGCGGTGGCTTCCTCCACCAGCGCCGCGTTCTGCTGGGTGGTCTCGTCCATCTGGGTGACGGTCTGGTTGACCTGCTCGATGCCGGCCGACTGCTCCTGCGAGGCGGCCGAGATCTCGCCCATGATGTCGGTGACGCGCTGCACCGAGCTCACAATCTCCTGCATGGTCTTGCCGGCCTGGTCGACCAAGGCCGAGCCGGTGGCGACGCGGCCGACCGAATCGTCGATCAAGGTCTTGATCTCCTTGGCCGCATTGGCCGAACGCTGCGCCAGCGTCCGCACTTCGCTGGCCACCACGGCAAAGCCACGGCCCTGTTCGCCGGCACGGGCCGCTTCCACCGCGGCGTTGAGCGCCAGGATGTTGGTCTGGAAGGCGATGCCGTCGATGACGCTGATGATGTCGGCGATCTTCTTCGAAGAGGCCTCGATCCCGCTCATGGTCTCGACGACCTGACCAACCACCGCGCCGCCCTGCGAGGCGACCGACGCCGCGCCCACCGCCAACTGATTGGCCTGGCGGGCGTGCTCGGCGTTCTGCTTGACGGTGGAGGTCAGTTCCTCCATCGAGGCGGCGGTTTCCTCCAGGCTGGCGGCCTGCTGCTCGGTACGGCGCGACAGGTCGTCGTTGCCGGCGGCGATCTCGGTCGCCGCGGCATTGATGCTGACCGCCGCGGTCTGGATGCGGCCGACGATGCCGGTCAGCTGGTCGGCGGTGGCGTTGGCGTCGTCGCGCATCCGCGCGAACACGCCGTGGAACTCGCCGTCCATGCGTGCGGTCAGGTCACCGGCGGCGATGGCTTGCAGCAGCGCCGACAGCTTGCCCAGGTTGCGGTCGCTGACCTCCATCATCGCGTTGAGGTCCTGCACCATCAGCCGGAAGTCGTGCTGGAAGTGCGCGGCATCGCCGCGGGCACTGAAATCGCCCGCGGCGGCGGCCGCGGCCAGGCGCTTGATCTCGGTGTTGATCGCCAGCAGGCTGGCCTTGGCCGCATCCATCGATTCGTGCAGCACCGCGCGGCTGCCGGGCAGGCGGCGTGCATCGCGGCGCAGGTCGCCATTGGCGTATTCGTTGAGCACGCCGATGGCGTCGACGATGGCGTCCAGATGCTCGAACATCATGGTGTTGATGCCCTTGCTCAACTCGCCGTACACGCCGGGGAAATCCTGCGGCATGCGGTGGCTGATGTCCTTGTCGGCATGCAACTCGATCATCAACGCGGTCTCGCCGGAGAAACGCTGCAGTTGGGTCTGCATGCGATCCATCGCGCTCAGCAAACGGCCGGGTTCGTCGCGCGCGTCGGTGCTCACGTCGTTGTCCAGGCGGCCGTCGGCGATGGCCTCGGCGGCGCGGGTGGCGCGGCTCAGCGGCACGGTGAGACTACGGGTGATCAGCCAGGCCAGCAGGCTGCTGGCCAGGACGGCCGCGATGCCTCCGCCGATCAGCATCGCCCGGCCGCGTGAGAGGTGGCTCACCGCGGCGTCATAAGCCTCGGCGCTAAGCCGGTGCTGCAGGGCTACGTTCTCGCGGATCTTGGCCTGCCATGCCAGCGTGGCAGGGCGCGACTGTTCGCGCAGCAGGGTCTGCGCGCGCTGGTAATCCCCCGCGGCGGCCGCTTCCATCACGGCGTTGTTCAACGGCCGCGCGATCTTCTGCAGACGATCGATCTCCGTGCGCAGGGCCTGCCCAGCCTGGGTGGTCGGCATTGCGTAGAGCCTCTTTCGCTCCTCGTCGTAATGCGCGCGCTCGCGCTGGATCAGCGCCAGCGAACTTGCGGTGTCGTCCGCGCTCGAATGATTGGCGTACGCGCCCAGTGCGATCAGGATGGCCGAGTTCGCATCCAGCATGCCGCTGGACAGTTCGATCTTCTTGACGTTGCCGTGCACGATGATGTCCAGCTGCTTGCGCGCGCCGGTCATGGTGATCAGCCCGGCAACCACCAGGAGGCCGGAGATGAGGATCAGGATGCCGAAGGCGGCGGAAAGGCGCTGGCTGACGTTGAAACGCTGCAGGAAGGCGGTCATGGGAATTCCTCGTGAGAATGCGGTCCAGAAGCGGTGTGTGGCGGCCCTTCGATTAAATAAATTTTCTTTTGCAATAAACTTCAATGACAATTGAGACGCAGAACGTAATTTGTCTACAGACATAGCGGCACGCTGCCGCTAGATCTTTAGCGACTCCAAGTGCTTGAAGGGGCTTGAGTTTGGTGGGCGCGCAGGAGCAATGAGGCGACAGGCGCATGCTGTCCGGCGGCGAAGCACGCCGCGGCACAACCGTATTGGGATAGGGGCGCGCGCCGCGCGCTCAGCCGCGGTCGTCGCGGGTCCACAGCCCGCCGTGTTCGGACTTCACCGGAAACTTCGGCACCGGGCCGTAGGCCGGCGCGCACAGGGCGCGGCCGTCTCGCACGTCGAAGCGGGCGCCGTGCAGCACGCACTCGATGCTGCCGGCAGCAGGGTCGAAGGTGCCGGGGGACAGCTCGTAGTCCTCGTGGCTGCAGCGGTCTTCCAGCGCATAGAACTGGCCGTCGAAGTTGAACACCACGATCGGCGTATCGGTCACCTCGTCCCACACCGTCTTCATTTCGCCCGGCAGCAGTTCGCCGTCGGCGCAGACGAAGGTCCAGGTCTCGCTCATGCGGCACCGCCCAGCGGCTTCTCCAGCACCTCGAAGCGCAGGTCTTCGCGCTTGGGCAGGCCGAAGCGCGCGTCGCCGTACGGAAACGGCTTCTTGATGCCGGTGCGACGATAGCCGCGGCGCTCGTAGAAGGCGATGAGTTCTTCGCGCAGGTCGATCACCGTCATCCGCATCAGCGGCAACCGCCATTCCTGCCAGGCGATGCGCTCGGCCTCGGCCAGCACGGTCTTGCCCAGGCCGCCGCCCTGCGCCTGCGGCTGCACCGAGAACATGCCGAAATAGCCGGCACCGTCCTCGTCGGCGACATGCGCGCAGGCGATCAGCTCGCCATCGCGCTCGGCCAGCAACACCAGGCTGCGCGGGCGCAGGATGTCGGCGCGCAGCACCTCGCGGTCGATGCGGTTGCCGTCGAGCAGGTCGGCTTCGGTGGTCCAGCCGACGCGGCTGCTGTCGCCACGATAGGCCGAGGTGACCAGCGCGGCGATGGCGTCGAGATCGTCGACGGTGGCGGTGCGGAAGGTGAGCGTGTGCATGGGCCGATTCTAGGGCGTACCGCCGGGAATGGGGAATGGTGAATCGGGAATCGAAATGCGCGCTCTCAAGGGGGCGAGGATACCTCTTGCCTGCCAGGCACAGTCCGTACGTGGAGCGCTTTGCCGATTCCCGATTCCCTACTCCCGATTCCCAGCTTCAATCACCCCAACAGCGCCCGCACCTTCCGCAACGCCGCCACGAAACGCTCGATCTCGGCGTGCGTGTTGTAGAACGCCAGCGAGGCGCGGCAGGTGGCGGCGACGCCGTAGAACTGCAGCAGCGGATGCGCGCAGTGCTGCCCGGAACGCACCGCCACGCCCTCCAGGTCGAGCAGGGTGGCCAGGTCATGGGCGTGCGCGCCCTCGATCAGGAACGAGACCACCGCGGCCTTGCCCGGTGCGGTGCCGAACAGGCGCAGGCCGTCGATCCGCTGCAGTTCCTCGGTGAGGTGCGCGAGCAGTTCGGCCTCGCGCGCTTCCACGTGCTGCAGCCTGATCCCCTGCAGATAGTCCACCGCCGCGCCGAGGCCGACGAAGCCGGCGATGTTCGGGGTGCCGGCCTCGAACTTGTGCGGCGGGTCGTTGAACACGGTGCCGTCGAAGCTGACTTCCTTGATCATCTCGCCGCCGCCCAGGAACGGCGGCATCGCCTGCAGGTGTTCGCGCCGCGCCCACAGCGCGCCGGTGCCGGTCGGGCCGCACATCTTGTGGCCGGTGATGGCGTAGAAGTCGCAGCCGATCGCGGCCACGTCCAGCGGCCGGTGCGGCGCGGCCTGCGAGCCGTCGATGACGCTGACGATGCCGCGCTTGCGCGCCTCGCGGCAGATCTCGCGGACCGGGTTGACCGTGCCCAGCACGTTGGAGACGTGCGTCAGGGCCAGCAGCTTGACGTCGGCGGTCATCGCCGCGCGCAGCGCGTCCAGATCGAGCGCGCCGTCGGCGGTGATTTCGGCGACCTTGACCGTGGCGCCGGTGCGCTGCGCGACCAGTTGCCAGGGCACGATGTTGGCGTGGTGTTCCATGCGCGACACCAGGATGGTGTCGCCGGCACGCAGCCGCGGCAACGCCCACGAGTACGCCACCAGGTTCAGCGCGAAGGTGGCGCCGCTGCACAGCACCAGCTCGTCGGCGCGCACGTTGAGGAAGCGCGCCAGCCGGGTCCGTGCGCCTTCGTAGGCCTCGGTCGCCTCGCTGCCGAGCGCGTGCACCGCGCGGCTGACGTTGGCGTTGTGGCGGCGGTAGAACGCGTCGGTCGCCGCGATCACCTGCAGCGGCTTCTGCCCGGTGTTGGCGTTGTCGAAGTACACCAGCGGCTTGCCGTGCACTTCCCGCATCAGCAGCGGGAAGTCGCGGCGGACCGCGTCCCAGTCCGGCGCCTGCGGCGTGACGGTGTGCGCGGCGGGCCCGTTCATGCCACGCCTGCGGCGCTGAGCGCCCGCTCCAGCCGCGCCAGCAGGCCTTCGCCCAGCGCCGTTGCCAGCGTGCCGACCGGCTCGCGGCAGAACGCGGCGGTCAGCAGTTGCTGCGCGCGTTCCTGCGGCAGCCCGCGCGAGCGCAGGTAGAACAGCGCATTGGCATCGAGCTGGCCGACGGTTGCGCCGTGCGCGGCCTTGACCTCGTCGGCATCGATCACCAGCACCGGCTGGGTGTCGATCTCGGCGTCGGCGGACAGCAGCAGGTTCTTGTTCGACAGCGCCGCGTCGGTGCCGTCGGCACCGTGGCGGATATGAATGCCACCATGGAAGGCGACGCGGCTGCGGCCGGTGGCGACGCCCCGCCACAGCAGTTCGCAGGCGGTGTCGCGGGCGATGTGCTCGATGCCCAGGCGGGTATCGAGCTGGCGCCGGCCGTTGCCGAGCAGCACGCCATTGGCGACCAGCCGGGCGTTGTCGCCCTCCAGGCGCACGTTGAGTTCGTGCCGGGCCAGTGCGCCGCCCAGTTCCAGATCCACGCGCCGGTACTGCGCGTCGCGCGCCAGCACCGCGTCGGTGCGCAGCAGTGCGGTGACGCCCGCCGCCTCGTCCTGCACACGGGCGTGGGTCAGTTGCGCGCCGGCGGCCAGGTGCACGTGCGCCAGGCTGTTGCTCAGGTGCGCCGCATCGCCGGCATGCAGGTAATGCTCGACCACGGCCAGCGCTGCGTCCTGGCGCAGTTCGATCAGGTGGCGATGGTGCCAGGCCAGGTCGGCCTCGGCGGCGGTGGAGACGAACACCAGGTGCAGCGGCAGTTCCACGCGCACACCGGCGTCCACCCGCAGCACGCTGCCTTCGTCGGCAAGGGCAGCGTTGAGCTGCGCGAACACCTCGTCGCTGCGCTCGAAGCGGCGGCCGAGGAAGCGCATGGCATCGTCGCCGCTGCGCAGGATGGTCGACAGGCGCTGCAGTTCCACCCCGGCCGGCAGGCCGGCCAGGTCCGACAGCGCATCGCTGGCGCGGCCGTTGACGAACACCAGGCGCGGCGCCGGGATGCCGTCGAGCAGCGCGGCGTTCACCACTGGCGCGCTCTGCGGCGCCGGGGCGAAGCTGCGCCGTTCCAGCGCACGCAGCGACGTGTATTTCCAGGTTTCGCTGCGCGCGCCGGGCAGGCCGTCGCGCAGCGCCTGCTCCAGCGGCGCACGGCGCGCGCCATCGCCGTGGAATGCGGCGGCCAGCGAGTCGAGCAGGGCGCTCATTGCACTGCCGCCTCGGGCGCCACGCGCTCCTTCAGCCAGGCATAGCCGTGCGCTTCCAGTTCCAGCGCCAGTTCGGGGCCGCCGGTTTGCACGATGCGGCCGTCGGCCAGCACATGCACTACGTCCGGCTTGATGTAGTCGAGCAGGCGCTGGTAGTGGGTGATCACCACGAACGCGCGCTCCGGCGAACGCAGCGCGTTGACGCCTTCGGCGACGGTCTTGAGCGCGTCGATGTCCAGGCCGCTGTCGGTTTCGTCGAGGATCGCCAGCTTCGGTTCCAGCACCGCCAGCTGGAAGATCTCGTTGCGCTTCTTCTCGCCGCCGGAGAAGCCTTCGTTGACACCGCGATGCAGCAGTTCGTCCTTGAGGTGCAGCACCGCCAGCTTCTGCCGGACCAGCTTGAGGAACTGCATCGAATCCAGCTCGGCTTCGCCGCGCGCCTTGCGCTGCGCATTGAGCGCGGCGCGCAGGAAGTAGGTGTTGTTCACGCCGGGGATTTCCACCGGGTACTGGAAGGCCAGGAACAGGCCGGCAGCGGCGCGCTCCTCCGGTTCCAGTTCGAGCAGGTCGGCGTCGTCGAAGCGCACGCTGCCGGCGGTCACTTCGTAGCCGTCGCGGCCGGCCAGCACGTTGCCCAGCGTGGACTTGCCGGCGCCGTTGGGGCCCATGATGGCGTGCACTTCGCCGGGCTTCACCTGCAGCGACAGGCCCTTGAGGATGTCCTTGCCGGCGACGGAGGCGTGGAGGTTTTCTATGGTGAGCATGGGGTAGTCCATCAGAATTCTTGATTTAGCCCCTCTCCCACCGGGAGAGGGGTTGGGGTGAGGGTGCGGTGCGAAGCATCTCGCGCGGTTTGGGTGCGCGAGGCTTCGCACGTACCCTCATCCGGCGCTTCGCGCCACCTTCTCCCGAAGGGAGAAGGGAAGAGGCGCTAGCCCACCGAGCCTTCCAGCGACACTTCCAGCAGCTTCTTGGCTTCCACCGCGAACTCCATCGGCAGTTCGCGGAACACCTGCTTGCAGAAGCCGTCGACGATCATCGACACCGCGTTCTCCTGGTCGATGCCGCGCGCGCGGCAATAGAACAACTGATCGTCGCTGATCTTGGAGGTGGTGGCCTCGTGCTCGACGGTCGCGGTCGGATGCTTGACCTCGATGTACGGGAAGGTGTGCGCGCCGCACTGCTTGCCGATCAGCAGCGAGTCGCACTGGGTATAGTTGCGCGCGCCCTCGGCGCTGCGCTCCACCTTGACCAGGCCGCGGTAGGTGTTCTGCCCGCGGCCGGCGCTGATGCCCTTGCTGACGATCTTGCTCTTGGTGCGCTTGCCGACGTGGATCATCTTGGTGCCGGTGTCGGCCTGCTGGCGATGATGGGTCAGCGCCACCGAGTGGAATTCGCCCACCGAGTCGTCGCCCAGCAGCACGCACGAGGGGTACTTCCAGGTGATCGCCGAGCCGGTCTCGACCTGGGTCCAGGTGATCTTGCTGCGCGCGCCGCGGCATTCGCCGCGCTTGGTCACGAAGTTGTAGATGCCGCCGCGGCCTTCCTCGTCGCCCGGGTACCAGTTCTGCACGGTGGAGTACTTGATCTCCGCGTCTTCCAGCGCCACCAGCTCGACCACCGCCGCGTGCAGCTGGTTCTCGTCGCGCATCGGCGCGGTGCAGCCTTCCAGGTAGGACACGTAGGCCTTGTCCTCGCACACGATCAGGGTGCGCTCGAACTGGCCGGTGTGGCCGGCGTTGATGCGGAAATAGGTGCTCAGCTCCATCGGGCAGCGCACGCCCTTGGGAATGAACACGAAGCTGCCGTCGGAGAACACCGCCGAGTTGAGTGCGGCGAAGAAGTTGTCGCCGACCGGCACCACGCTGCCCAAGTACTGCCTGACGAGCTCAGGGTGCTCCTTGATCGCCTCGGACATCGAGCAGAAGATCACGCCCTTCTCGGCCAGTTCCTTGCGGAAGGTGGTGCCGACCGAAACCGAGTCGAACACCGCGTCCACCGCCACGCCGGCGAGCTTGGCGCGCTCGTGCAGCGGCACGCCGAGCTTGTCGTAGGTGTCCAGCAGCTCCTTCGGCACCTCGTCCAGCGAGGCGTACTTCGGGCCTTTGGGGGCGGAGTAGTAGCTCAGCGCCTGGAAGTCGATCGGCGCGATGTCCAGCTTGGCCCAGTGCGGCATCGGCATCTTCAGCCAGTGCCGGTAGGCGGCCAGGCGCCATTCGGTCATCCATTCCGGCTCGTCCTTCTTCACGGACAGGGCGCGCACGACGTCCTCGTTCAGCCCGGGCAGGAACGAATCGGATTCGATGTCGGTGACGAAGCCGGCGTCGTAGCGACGTCCCAGCCGTTCCAGGATTTCAGCGTTTTCGGTGGCCATGGGGCTGCCTACAGGTCAGGTGGTCGCGAACCGCACGGCGATGGGACGCCGTTTCGGATCGCCGGAGGGGGGGAGGGGGTGGAGCATCTGCGCCAGGGTCACGCCGCGCAGCGCATCGGCGACCACGTCGTTGATCAGCCGCCAGTTGGAGCGCACGCCGCAGGTCTGGGCGATGCTGCACTGGCTGCCGTGGTGGCTGCATTCGGTGATCGCCAGCGGGCCTTCCATCGCCTCGACGATCTGGATCAGGGTGATGGCGTCGGCCGGCCGTGCCAGCCGATAGCCGCCGCGCACGCCGCGCAGGCCCTCGACCAGGCCGGCCTGGGCCAGCGGCTTGAGCAGCTTGCTGACCGTGGGCGGCTCCAGCCCGGCCTGTTCGGCCAGTTCGGTCGCGCTCAACACTTCGTTCGGACGCGCGGCGAGCACGGTCAGCACGACGGTGGCGTAATCGGTGAGCTTGGTGACGCGGAGCATGGCGACGCGGTGGATTTCAATGCGGACCGAAATTGTACGCTTTTGCGCCGCAGCGTCCAACTGGGCCATTCATCTCTTATTTCGATCGGTGCGATCGGGCCGGAGCGGGGGCGCGGTCGGCGGGCCGGCACGCGCGGGCTTGGGATCGCGGGCGATGTGCGCCAGAATCTAGGCTTTCCTGTCCGGATCGCCGCATGCCCCGCAAGATCGCCGCCCGCAAGTCCCGCATCCATGGCAACGGCGTGTTCGCCGTGCTGCCGCTCAAGAAAGGCGAGCGGGTCATCGAGTACAAGGGCCGCCGCCGCAGCCACGCCGAGGTCGACCGCGACGAGGCCGGCGACATCGAGACCGGGCACACCTTCCTGTTCACCCTCAGCGACGACTACGTGATCGACGCCAACTACGAAGGCAACGATGCGCGCTGGATCAACCACAGTTGTGCGCCGAACTGCGAAGCGGTGATCGTCGAGGCCGAGGGCGACGACCGCCGCAAGGACAAGGTGGTGATCGAGGCGCTGCGCGACATCAAGCCCGGCGAGGAACTCACCTACAACTACGGCATCACCCTGGCCGAGCGGCACACGCCGCGGCTGAAGAAGATCTGGGAGTGCCGCTGCGGCGCCAAGAACTGCACCGGCACCATGCTGCAGCCCAAGCGCTGAGGCCGCGTCCAGCCGTGCACGCCGCGCCGACGCGCGGTTCACGGCACTGCCACCGGCGCGTTTCTACGGTGGGACTCCCCTACTCGAGGAGTGTCCCATGAGCGCAATGCCTTCCCTTGCCGGCAAGCAGGTGGCTGTCCTGGCCACCGACGGTTTCGAACAGTCGGAACTGCAGGAACCCAAGCGCCTGCTGGAATCCTGGGGCGCCCATGTCGACGTGATCGCGCCGGGCGACGCGAGCAGCATCCGCGGCTGGAACAAGAAGGACTGGGGAGAAAGCGTCCCGGTGGACAAGCGCCTGCAGCAGGCCCAGGCCGGCGACTACGACGCGCTGGTGCTTCCGGGCGGTGTCATCAACCCGGACAACCTGCGCACCGAGCCGACGGCGATCGCCTTCATCCAGTCGTTCGCCAGCGCCGGCAAGCCGGTGGCGGCAATCTGCCATGGCCCGTGGCTGCTGGCCGAGAGCGGGCTGGTGCGCGACCGCCAGGTGACCTCGTGGCCGTCGCTGAAGACCGACCTGTCCAATGCCGGCGGGCGTTGGGAGGACCAGGAGGTGGTGGTGGACGGCAACCTGATCACCAGCCGCAAGCCGGACGACATCCCGGCCTTCGCGCAGGCGGTGGCCAAGGCGCTGGGCTGAGTCATCGGCGGCTACACGACAGCACCGCGTTGCAGCGAGCGCGAACGGCGGATAACAGAACGGCGGCCTCGGCCGCCGTTTCTGCATCTGCGTTCGGGCAGACCGAGGTCGTGCCGGAGCGTGCGTCTACTGCCCCGGAAGCATGCCCGCCGGCACCAGCTTACCGATGTCCTGGTTGAAGCGCACCACCAGCGAACCGTTCTCCACGCCGGCCGACTGGATCTGCACGTCGCCCAGCATCGCGGTCAGGCGCGGGTCGAGCTTGTAGATCGGCTCCTTGCGCGCGTAGTCCTCCAGCCAGGCATTGAGCAACTCGCGCGTATTGGCGTCGAGCTTGCCGCCGTTGGCGGCCGGGCGGAAATCGTCGATGGTCGGGGACTGCAGGTGGAAGCTCTGGCTTTGCTGGTCGTAGCGCAGCGCGCTGGTCAGCAGGACCTGGCCCAGCGGGGTCGGCGTGCCACCGCCGGTGGCCATGCTCAGGTCGAACTGCATCTTCAGGCGGTCGCCCGGCGGCAGGCTCAGCTTCGGATCGCGGACGGTCATCTTGATCAGCCCGCCCAGCGCCTTGTGTGTCTGCGGGAAGCTGCCGTCCAGGTAGTGCTGCACGTCGGCGGCGCCGACACTGACCTGGCGGCCCTGGATGGTCGGTTCGGCCTGGGCCTGGGTGGCGACGGCGAGCGCCAGCAGCGCGGCCGCGCGCAGGGTGAACTTGCGGAAGATCATCGGGAAGCCCTGGGCGAACGAGAGGAATTCACCATAACGGTGGCCGGTGAATGCGCGATTAGCGGAACCGGCGGCGCGGGAGTCGTCGCTCAGGCGGCCGGCAGCGCCAGCCGTGCCAGCAGCGCGTCCAGCGCCGGCTGCAGCGGCGCCAGCAGTTCACGTGCCTCTCCCTCGCTGCGCTCGCCGAGACCGCGCAGCAACTGCGTGCCGACGATCAGCGCGGCGCGCTCGTCGCCGCGCAGTCCGGGCTGGCGCTGTGCCGCCTCGAGCAGGCGCATCCAGTCCTGCCGACAGCGCGCCTCCAGTTCGATGGTGCAGCGGCCCTGGCAGGGCAGGCCGTCGTCCTGGATCGGGGTGACGGTGACGCGGTAGCGTTGGGAGGCGGTCATGGCAGTGGCGCACGCGGGGTGTGCCTCCAAGATAGGCGCGCGCGAGCGGCACCACGAGCCTGTCGCTCGCGACGCTCTGTTCCAGTGCGTCCGTTCAGCGTGCCGCGTGCAGCAGCGGCAGCGGGTCGTAGGCGCCGCCTTCGGCGTAGACGCCGTAGTGCAGGTGCGGCGGCGTGCCGCGCGCGTTGCCGCTGTCGCCGACCGTGCCGAGCGGGTCGCCCGGTTCCACCAGGTCGCCGACCTGCAGCCCTGGTGCCCATGTCTCCAGGTGCGCGTAGTAATGACGCTGCCGGGCCGGGCCGAGTACCCAGACCTGGCGGCCGCCGAGGCCGCGGTCGGCGATGGCGACGACGATGCCGCGCGTCGCCGACACCACCGGGGTGCCGCGCCTGGCGAAGATGTCCACGCCGGCGTGTTGGCGGTCGCGGCCGCGCGGCGCGCCGAAGGTGGCGGCCACGCGCCGCGGATCCACGCCTTCGACCGGCATGTGCAGGGCCGTCGGCGCCGGCGCGCGCGCCAACTCCCAGCCGACGCGCAGGCGCTGCGCCCATGGATGCCGCCAGGCCCAGGCCGCGGCCACCGCCAGTGCGGCCAGCAAGGCCGCGCGCAGCAGTTCGCGGCGCAGGCGCTGCGCCGGCGAAAGCGTGGGCGCAGCGGCCATGCGCTCAGCCCGCGTGCAGGGCGGCCGCCTGTTCCTGCAGGCGCTGCTTCAGGGCGTCGTCGATGCCGAGCTGCCGTGCCAGTTCGTCCAGGTAGCTGCGCTCCATGAAGCTCTGCTCGTCGGCGGCGAGCAGGCTGGCCAGATACATTTCCGCGGCCATCTCCGGGGTGGTCGATGCGCGCGCCACTTCGGCCGGATCCAGCGGCTTTTCCAGTTCCGCATGCAGCCACTGCTGCACGTCGGCGTCGTTGCCGTGGAGGCGGGCGAATTCGCCTTCGATCAGGTTGCGCTCGCGTTCGTCCAGGTGCCCGTCGGCCTTGGCCGCACCGACCAGTGCGCGCAATACCGCCTGGCTGTGCTGTTCGACTTCCAGCGGCGGCAGCCGGTCCAGCGTCTGCGGTTCGGGCGCGGCGGCACCGAGTTGCTGGCGCCGGTAGTCGCCGTAGGCGCGGTAGGCCATCAGTCCCAGCGCGGCCAGCCCGCCATAGGTCGCCAGCTTGCGCGTGGTGCGGTGCTTGCCGAGCAGCAGGCCGAGTGCGCCGCCGCTGAGGGCTCCCTTGCCGAAATCGGCGTTGAGCAGGCCGCCCAGGCCGCCGGTGCCGGCGTGTGCCGGAGCGGCAGCGCCGGTCTTGCCCGTGGCCTGGCCGGGGGCGCCCTGCGCTGATTGCAGCAGTTGGTCGAGAAAGCCCTGTAGTTTCATGCAGGTGATCCGATCGAAGGGAAGCACCGGTATAGCGGTCGCGGCCTTAGCAGGCCGTCAATCCGGGCGCGCAGGCCGCGCAAAAAAAAACGAGACGGCCGGGGCCGTCTCGTCGGTGTGCTTGCCTGGATCAGGCGACGCTGCTCAGAGCGCGGCGTCCTTGAGCTTCTTCAGCGGGCGCACCTTGAGCTTGGTGGTGGCCGGCTTGGCGGCGAACCACTGCTCTTCCTTGGTGAACGGGTTGATGCCCTTGCGCTTCGGCTTGGCCGGCACGCTGACGGCAGTGATCTTCAGCAGGCCCGGCAGGGTGAACGAGCCGGCGCCCTTCTTGCTGACCGAACCGGCCACGGCGTGCTCCAGCGAGGCCATCACGGCGCGCACGTCCTTGGCGATCACGCCGCTGGTCTCGGCGATGTGCGCCACGAGCGCGGACTTGCTCAGCACGTCCTTGATCGGCTTGGGAGCGGCCGGCTTGGCGGCGGCCTTGGTCGCTACCTTCTTCACTGCCTTCTTCGGGGCAGCCTTTTTTGCGGTCTTTGCCATGATGTCCTGATTCCGTATTTGGTGGTTTGGGTCGCGCCGACCCCGTCGGCATGGCGAAATGTAGGGCATGTGCTACGCCGCGCCAATAGGCCGGAAGCAAAAAAACGCGAATATTCGCCGCGACTGGCGTCTTTTTCGCCGACGACGGCGCCGGCGCCGGCACTTCGCGTGGCGAGATGGCCGGGCATTTCCGCTGTCGCGCGTGCCCATCGCCGCTGCTGGGTAGAAGCACAAGCCCGTAACGCCGCCTCGCCTATGGTCCGCGCTCCACTCACCGACAGGAGCCTCGCATGGGCATTTCGCGTCACGCCACCGCGCATTGGGAAGGCGATCTCAAGACCGGCCAGGGCCGGTTGAACACGCCGCAGAGCGGCCTGCTGGAAAACACCCGCTATGCGTTCAACAGCCGCTTCGGCGAGGAGAAGGGCACCAATCCGGAGGAGCTGATCGCGGCCGCGCACGCCGGCTGCTTCACCATGGCGCTGTCGGCCAAGCTGACCGAAGCCGGCTTCCCGCCGACCGCGCTGGACACCCGCGCCGACGTCGATCTGTCGATGGAAGGCGGACCGCAGCTCTCGCAGATCCGCCTGAAGGTCAAGGCCGTGGTGCCGAACATCGAGGCCGCGCGCTTCCGCGAACTGGCCGACGACGCCAAGCAGAACTGCCCGGTGTCCAAGGCGCTGAGCGCGGTGCCGATCAGCCTGGAAGCGGAACTGGGCTGAGCCCGGCGCGGCCCGGCGGCATGCCGGGCCGCGCGTGTTGCGGCGCACCGGCACGGTGTCGCCGCGGGGCGGCCATGCACATCGCTGCCGTACCGACTGCACGCATGGGCCGCCCGATGCTGTCGCGCCACTAAATGTAAGCGGCGCAACCGTCCCTATTCAGTCTGGTTTCACCGCCTCGGATCGAGCATGCAGTCGCGCGATCCACGCGCTTGGAACCATCGCCATGAACAAGCTCTCGACCCGTCTGTTGACCGCTGCGCTCGCTGTCGGCGTCATCGGCTCCGCCGCCGCGCAGGATTACGGTTACACCCGCTATGACGACTACCGCGACCGTGGGTATGCGTCCGGCACCTACGAATATGCGCGCGTGGTGCGCGCCGATCCGATCATGGTGCAGGTCAACGGCCCGCGCGAGACCACCGAGCGCTGCTACGACCGCCCGGCGTCCGGCAGCTACGCCAGCGACTACGGCTACCGCGGCACCGATGGCGGCCGGACCGCCTCGTCGGTGGTCGGCGGCATCGCCGGTGCGGTGCTCGGCAGCCGCGTCGGCGGCGGCAATGGCCGCTTCGTCGGCACCGCCGTCGGCACCATGCTCGGCAGCCTGGCCGGCCGCTCGATCTACGACACCAATGCCCGCGCCTATGGCGGCGGCTACGGTGGCGGCGTGGTCCGCGAATGCGAGCCGGTGTCCTATCGGACCGAACGCTACGACCGCGTCGACGGCTACGACGTGACTTACGAGTACGGCGGCCGCTACTACCACACCCGCACCGCCTCGCCTCCGGGCGACCGCATCCGCGTCCGCGTCGACGTGCTGCCCGACTGACGTATTGCCCGAGTAAACCAAAGGGCGCCTCCTTGCGAGGCGCCCTTCGTTTTGCGCGGCGGTCGGCACCTTCGATGCGAGGTGCCGGCGGCCTTCGATCAGGGCCAGTCGATGTGGCCTTCGATCACCGTCTGCACCTGGCCGCCGGACCACACCTCGCCAGTCTCGTCCACGTGCAGCGTCAGCAGGGCGTCGTGGCCGACTTCGCGGCCCTGGCTGGCGACATAGCGGCCACCGTGGCCGGGCAGGGCGTGGCTGTGATCCAGCCACGCCGCCAGCACGGCGTTGGCCGCACCGGAGGCGGCGTCCTCGAAGCGCCGGCCGTTGCCGACGAAGGCGCGCACGGCCACTGCATAGGCCTGGCCGCTGGCGCGCGCATAGGCGAACACGCCCATGCTGGCGGTGCTCTCGGCCAGGGCGGCGATCGCGTCCCAGTCCGGCGCCAGCGCGCGCAATGCGGCTTCGTCGGCCACTTCGACCAGCCACCAGCAGCGGCCGCCGTCCATGCGCACTGGCGGCAGCGCGCCCAGGGGCCAGCCGCGCAGTGCCGCCTGCAGACGCGGATCTGCGGCATCGGCGATCTCGGCGACCTGCGCGCGCGGGGTGCGGATGGCGATGCTGCGTACTCCCGCGTCCACATCGACGCGCAGCGGCAGCAGGCCGGCGATGCCGTCCTGGATCAGCACGCCGTCGCGCGGTGAGGCGATGCCCGCTTCCAGCGCGACGTGCGCGGTGCCGACGCTGGGGTGGCCGGCGAACGGCACTTCCTTTTGCGGGCTGAACATGCGCAGGCCGTAGCTGGCGTCCGGCCGTGTCGGCGCGAACACGAAGGTGGTTTCCGGCAGGCGCGTCCAGCGTGCGATGGCCTGCATCGTGGCGGCGTCCAATCCATCGGCATCGAGCACCACGGCCAAGGGATTGCCGTTGCCGGCGCGGGCGGAAAAGACATCGACCTGGAAGAAGCGGCGTGCGGCCATGAGGGGAAACTCCGGACGGCGGTGGGGGAGGCCGGAGCTTACCAAGCGATCTTGTCGGCGATCACCGCTTGCACCAGGTTGCCGGTTCATCCCTCAGTGGCGGCGGCACGGTGTCGCGGCGCCGTGCACGCGGACTGCGTCCCCAGGCGTGGCGACCGTCTGCGTGGGTATCGATCCGCACCGGCAGCAGACGGCATCGCACTGCAGGATCAGCACGTCGTCGCGGGGCGTGGCCAGGCCGAGTTCGACGGCCGCCCAGGCCGCACCGACGCTGGGGTGGCCTGCGAACGGCAGTTCGCCCTGGGGTTGAAGAGGCGGATGCGGTCGTCCGTGCCCGCGTCCGGCGGCAGGAAGGACACCGTCTCCGAGAGGTTCTGCCAGACCGCCAGGCGCTGCATGCGCGGGGCGTCCAAGTCGCGGCATCGAGGACCGCGCACAGTGGAGCACCCACCCCAGGCTGACGGAAAAGACGCCCGGTTGCGGCTGGCGGCGCGCGCTCATCCGCGCTCCGTTGGCAGTAGAATCGGGGGTTCCGCTCGAGCATTCGGGCGTTTTCCCCACATCTTAGACACCCCCACTCCATGTCAGCTCCCTCTCCTGCCGATCGCTGGATCGTCCTCAAGTTCGGCGGCACTTCGGTGTCGCGTCGTCATCGCTGGGACACGATTGGACGGCTGGCGAAAAAACGCGCGGACGAGACCGGCGCGCGGGTGCTGGTGGTGGTGTCGGCCTTGTCCGGGGTCACCAACGAACTGACCGCGATCGCCGACGGCAGCGCCGACAGCGCGCAACGCGTGGCCGCGCTGGAGCAGCGCCACCGCGACTTCCTGGCCGAACTGGAGCTGGACGCCGAGGCGGTGCTGGGCGAACGCCTGGCGGCGCTGCGCGGCCTGCTCGACGATCCGCGCGCGGCCGAGCGCACGCTGGACTGGCAGGCCGAGGTGCTGGGGCAGGGCGAACTGCTGTCCTCGACCCTGGGCGCGGCCTATCTGCGCGCCAACGGCCTGGACATGGGCTGGATGGATGCGCGGCAGTGGCTGGACGCGCTGCCGCCGCAGCCGAACCAGAGCGCCTGGTCGCGGCGCCTGTCGGTGTCCTGCCAGTGGCAGTCCGATCCGCAGTGGCGGGCGCGCTTCGTTGCCCAGCCCACGCGCATGCTGATCACCCAGGGCTTCATCGCCCGGCACGAGGACGGCGGCACCGCCATCCTCGGCCGCGGCGGCTCGGATACCTCGGCGGCGTATTTCGGCGCGCTGCTCGGGGCCAGCCGGGTGGATATCTGGACCGACGTGCCCGGCATGTTCAGCGCCAATCCGCGCGAAGTGCCGGATGCGCGCCTGCTGACCCGCCTGGACTACTACGAGGCGCAGGAAATCGCCACCACCGGCGCCAAAGTGCTGCACCCGCGCTCGATCAAGCCGTGCCGCGACGGCGGCGTGCCGATGGCGATCCTGGACACCGAGCGCCCGGAGTTGCCCGGCACCAGCATCGACGGCAACGCCCGCACCGTGCCCGGGGTCAAGGCGATCAGCCGCCGCAACGGCATCGTGCTGGTGTCCATGGAAGGTATCGGCATGTGGCAGCAGGTCGGCTTCCTCGCCGACGTGTTCGCGCTGTTCAAGAAGCACGGGCTGTCGGTGGACCTGATCGGCTCGGCCGAGACCAACGTCACCGTGTCGCTGGATCCGAGCGAGAACCTGGTCAACACCGACGTGCTGGCGGCGCTGTCGGCCGACCTGGCGGAGATCTGCCGGGTCAAGATCATCGTGCCGTGCGCGGCGATCACCCTGGTCGGGCGCGGCATGCGCTCGCTGCTGCACAAGCTCTCGGACGTGTGGGCCACGTTCGGCAAGGAGCGCGTGCACATGATCTCGCAGTCGTCCAACGACCTGAACCTGACCTTCGTCATCGACGAAACCGACGCCGATGGACTGCTGCCGATCCTGCACGCCGAACTGATCGACAGCGGCGCAATGCCGGTGGAAGAGACCGAGGTGTTCGGCCCGCGCTGGCGCGAGATCGCCGGCACCGTGCGGCCGCGGCCGGTGCCGTGGTGGCAGGGCGAGCGCGCGCATCTGCTGCGCCTGGCCGAGGCCGGCACGCCGCGCTACATCTACCACCTGCCGACCCTGCGCGAACGCGCGCGGGCGCTCAAGGCGATCGCGGCGGTGGACCAGCGCTACTACGCGATCAAGGCCAACGCGCATCCGGCAATCCTGCAGACCCTGGTCGAGGAGGGCTTCGGCCTGGAGTGCGTCTCGCACGGCGAACTGCGCCGGGTGTTCGAGATCGTGCCGGAACTGTCGCCGCGGCGGGTGCTGTTTACCCCCAGCTTCGCGCCCCGCGCCGAGTACGAAGCCGCGTTCGCGCTGGGCGTGACCGTGACCGTGGACAACGTCGAGGCGCTGCAGCGCTGGCCGGAGCTGTTCCGCGGCCGCAGCCTGTGGCTGCGCATCGACCTGGGCCATGGCGACGGCCACCACGAGAAGGTCAACACCGGCGGCAAGGCTTCCAAGTTCGGCCTGTCGGCGACCCGCGTCGACGAGTTCGTCGAGGCCGCGCGCGCGCTGGACATCCGCATCGTCGGCCTGCACGCGCACCTGGGCAGCGGCGTGGAGACGGCGCAGCACTGGCGGCGCATGTGCGACGAGCTGGCCGGCTTCGCCCGGCGCATCGGCAGCGTCGAGATCATCGACATCGGCGGCGGCCTGCCGATCCCGTACAGCGCCGACGACGAACCGTTCGACCTGGACACCTTCGCGCAGGGCCTGGCCGAGGCCAAGGCGGTGCATCCGGCGTTCCGCTTGGCGATCGAACCGGGCCGCTATCTGGTCGCCGAATGCGGCGTGCTGCTGGCCCGCGCCACCCAGGTGATCGAGAAGGACGGTATCCGCCGGGTCGGCCTGGATGCCGGCATGAACACCTTGATCCGCCCGGCGCTGTACGACGCCTGGCACGACGTGGCGAACCTGAGCCGGCTCGAGCAGCCGGCCGAGACCGTGTTCGACGTGGTCGGGCCGATCTGCGAATCCAGCGACGTGTTCGGCAAGCGCCGGCGCCTGCCGGCGGGCACCGCGCCCGACGACGTGATGCTGATCGCCGACGCCGGTGCCTATGGCTACAGCATGGCCAGCACCTACAACCAGCGCGAATTGCCCCGCGAGGAGGCGATCGATGCGCGCACGGACTGAGTTCGTCGCGGGCAGCGCCGCGGCCGGCGCGCTTGCGATGGTGGCTGCCACCGCGGTGGATCAGTCCGGCACCTCGCTGCCGTGGACCGACAGCCTGAAGTGGGCGTTGCCGGCGTTGGCCGCCGCTGCCATCGGCGCATGGCTGGCGGTGCGCTGGCAGCGCCGCGGGCCCGCGGCGAGCACCGGCGCGCTGGCCCTGCGCACCTCGCTCCTGGCCGCGTTGGCCTACCTGCCGGCGCTGGCGCTGTATGTGCTGGTGGCCGTGCTGGCCTCCGCCGCGTCGGTGCCGGCCGGACAGCACTGGCAACTGCTGCTGATGGCCTTCGTGTTCGGCTGCCTGCCGCTGCTGTGGGCCGCCTTGCCGTTTTCGATGCTCGAATTTCTTCTGTGCCGCCGCTATCTGCGGCACACCCGTGTGCTTGCAGGACGTCCATGACCGCTTTCGACAAACAGCAGATCGCCACCTTCCGCTTCGTGCGCTGCGGCTTCGACGCCGACAGCGGCGTGGCGCGCCTGGTCTATGCGTTCGACGACGGCCCGGAGCTGGTGGAGACCATCACCGTGCCCGGCGCGCCGTTCGCGCTCGACCCGGCGCGCGCGCAGGCGGCGCAGCGCGCCCTGCGCCTGCTGCACCTGATCGCCGGCGTCAGCTATTACAAGGCGGCGGTGCCGCCGCGCATCGTCATCGACGACTACGCCATCGACATCGAGACCGCGGCGCTGCTGGACAGCGTGTACCTGCATGGCCTGGGCGAGTTCGCCTATCGCAACGGCCTGGACCTGCGTGGGCGCATCCGCTTCCCGGCCGCGGATGCCGACGCGGCCGACGCGGCGGCGCTGGGGCTGCGCGACCAGGCGCTGGTGGCGATCGGCGGCGGCAAGGATTCGCTGGTCAGCATCGAGGCCCTGCGCGCGGCCGGTGTGGCGCAGACGGTGACCTGGATCGGCGGCTCGCAGCTGATCCGCGCCTGCGCCGAGCGCACCGGGCTGCCGACCTTGAACATCGGCCGCACGCTGGCGCCGGAGCTGTTCGAGCTGAACCGGCAGGGCGCGTGGAACGGGCATATCCCGGTGACGGCGGTGAACTCGGCGATCCTGGTGTTCGCCGCGGTGCTGCACGACGCCGGCCAGGTCGTGTTCTCCAACGAGCACTCGGCCAGCTACGGCAGCCAGATCGCCGGCACCGGCGAGGTCAACCACCAGTGGTCCAAGGGCTGGGCTTTCGAGCAGGCGTTCGGTGAGCAGGTGCAGCGCTACGTGGCCGCGGACCTGCGCTACTACTCGCTGCTGCGGCCGCTGTCGGAGCTGGCGGTGGCGCGGCAGTTCGCCAAGACCGATCACTACGACGCGCATTTCTCCAGTTGCAACCGCAATTTCCACATCCTCGGCGAGCGACCGGCGCACCGCTGGTGCGGGGTCTGCCCGAAGTGCCATTTCGTGTTCCTGGCGCTGGCGCCGTTCATGCCGAAGACGCGGCTGGTGCGCATCTTCGGCCGCAACCTGCTCGACGACGCCGGCCAGGCCGGCGGCTTCGATGCGCTGCTGGAGTTCCAGGACCACAAGCCGTTCGAGTGCGTCGGCGAAGGCCGCGAGTCGCGCGCGGCGATGGCGGCGCTGGCGGCGCGCGCGGAATGGAAGGAGGACGCGCTGGTGGCGCGCTTCATCCGCGAGATCCAGCCGCAGCTCGACCCCGCCGACCTGCGCGTGGAGCCGCTGCTGGAACTGGACGCGCAGCACCGCATCCCGGCCGACCTGTGGGAACGCGTGCGTGCGAATTTCGCAGCTTGAGTCGCAGCGCGTCGCGCTGTGGGGTTGGGGTCGCGAGGGCCGCGCGGCGTACGCAGCGGTGCGTGGGCGGGAATCGGGAGTTGTGCTGCCGCTGACGGTGTTCTGTTCGGCTGAGGAGGCCGCGGAGATCGCCGCGCTGCGCGATCCTGCATTGCATGTCGAGACCGAGGCCACTGCCGAGCGCCTGGCCGCGTTCGATGTGGTCATCAAGTCGCCCGGGATCAGTCCGTACCGGCCCGAGGCGCAGGCCGCCGCGGCGCGCGGCACGCGCTTCATCGGCGGCACCGCGCTGTGGTTCGCCGAACACGCCGGTGCCGACGGGGTGGTGCCCGGCAGCGTCTGCGTCACCGGCACCAAGGGCAAGAGCACCACCACCGCGCTGCTGGCGCACCTGCTGCGCGCCGGCGGCCACCGCACCGGCCTGGTCGGCAACATCGGCGTGCCGCTGCTGGAAGTGCTGGCGCCGATGCCGCCGCCGCAGTACTGGGCGATCGAACTGTCCAGCTACCAGACCGGCGACGTCGCCCGCAGCGGCGCACGGCCGCAACTGGCGCTGGTGCTGAACCTGTTCCCCGAGCATCTGGACTGGCACGGCAGCCATGCGCGCTACATCGCCGACAAGCTCGAGCTGGTCACCCATGCGCGGCCGCGCATCGCCCTGCTCAACGCCGCCGATCCGCAACTGGCCGCCCTGCAACTGCCCGACAGCGAGGTGCGCTGGTTCAACCGCGAGGACGGCTGGCACATGCGCGGCGAGGTGGTCTACCGCGGCGACACCGCGGTGTACGACAGCGCACAGGCGCCGCTGCCGGGCCGGCACAACCGCGGCAACCTGTGCGCGGTGCTGGCCGCGGTCGAGGCGCTGGGCCTGGATGCGGCGGCGCTGGCGCCGGCGGCCGATCGCTTCCGGCCGCTGCCGAACCGGCTGCAGACCCTGGGCACGCGCGACGGCGTGACCTATGTGAACGACTCGATCAGCACCACCCCGCATGCCAGCCTCGCGGCGCTGGAGTGCTTCCGCGGGCGGCGCATCGCGCTGCTGGTCGGCGGTCACGACCGCGGCCTGGACTGGCAGGACTTCGCCGACCACATGCGCGATGGCGGGGCGCCGCTGGAGATCGTCACCCTGGGCGCCAACGGCCCGCGCATCCATGCGCTGCTGGCGCCGCTGGCCGCCGCCGCCGGCTTCGGCCTGCATGCCGCGGCCGACCTGGCGGAAGCAGTGGCGCTGGCGCGCGCGGCGCTGGGCGAGCAGGGCGGCGTGGTGCTGCTGTCGCCCGGCGCGCCCAGCTTCGGCGCCTACCGCGACTACGTGGCGCGCGGCCGCCATTTCGCCGCGCTGGCCGGGTTCGACCCGGACGCGATCAGCGCCATTCCGGGGCTGGGCATCGCCTGAGCCGCGCCGCCTCGGCGCACACATCGCGCTGGCGGCGCCTTGCGTACACTCCCGCGCGGGATCCCACGGGAGAAAGGCGATGCGCACACGTTCGATGATGCGGTGGACCGGGTTGCTCGGGCTGGCCTTGGCGCTGCCGCTGCCGGCCTGGGCCGCGATGCAGGCCAAGCCGGTGGAGTGGCAGGTCGGCAAGGACAGTTTCAGCGGCGTGCTGGTCTACGACGATGCCGACCACGACAAGCGCCCGGGCCTGGTGATGGTGCCGAACTGGCGCGGCGTCAACGATTCCGCGGTGGAAAAGGCCAAGCGCCTGGCCGGCGACGACTACGTGGTGCTGGTGGCCGACGTCTACGGCAAGGGCAAGCGACCGGCCAACGATACCGAGGCCGGGCAGTTCGCCGGTGCGCTGAAGAAGGACCCGGCCACGCTGCGCGCACGCGCGTTGGCGGCGGTGGCGGCGTTGAAGGCGCAGGCCGGCAAGGCGCCGCTGGACCCGGCCAAAATCGGCGCGGTCGGTTTCTGCTTCGGCGGCACCACGGTGCTGGAACTGGTCCGTGCCGGTGCGCCACTGGCCGGTGTGGTCAGCCTGCATGGCGGCCTGGCCACCGCGGCGCCCGCCGCCGCGGGCAGCGCCAAGGCGCCGGTGCTGGTGCTCAACGGTGCCGACGACAAGAGCGTGAGCCGCGACGACATCGTCGCCTTCGAGCAGGAGATGAACCGCGCCGGCGCCGACTGGCAGTTCGTCAACTTCAGCGGCGCCGTGCACTGCTTCGCCGAAGCCGACGCCAACAGCCCGCCGGGCTGCCAGTACAACCCCCGCGCCGCCAAGCGTGCCTACCGGATGCTCGAGGACTTCTTCGAGGAGCGGTTCGGGCGGGAGTAGGGAGGGGCTTCCGGGATTCGGGAGGTGCCTCGCGCTGCGCGCTTGGCGGGATTGGGGATTGGCAAAAGCGGTACATCGCGCTTTGCCAATTCCCGTGCGTAGCCAGACCTAAGGCGTGTGCGCCGTTGACTTCGTCTGTGAGCCAGCAGTGCGTCGGATCTCAGGCAAGCCGCTTTTAACGAATCCCGAATCCCGACTCCCCAATCCCCCCGGCGCGCCCAGCGCGCCGGATCAATGCTTCCGCGACACCGCGTACCGCGCCAGCCCGCGCAGGGCGGCCACGGCCTCGTTCTCGGGCAGGCCGTCCAGGGCGCGCTCGGCGGCGGCGGCGTAGTCGGCCGCTCGGCGGCGGCTGTAGTCGATGCCGCCGCTGGCTTCGATCGCGGCCAGCACCTCCGGCATCGCGCTGGCGTCGCCCTGTTCGACGATCTGGCGCAGGCGCGCGCGGGTGGCGTCGTCGGCATGGGCCATGGCATGGATCAGCGGCAGCGTGGCCTTGCCCTCGGCCAGGTCGTCGCCCAGGTTCTTGCCGAGGTCGGCGGCCTCGGCGGTGTAGTCGAGCACGTCGTCGGCGATCTGGAACGCGTAGCCCAACTGCATGCCGTAGTCGTACAGCCGCTGCTGCACGTCCTCGCTGGCGCCGGAGGCCAGCGCGCCCAGGCGGGTGCCGGCGGCGAACAGCACCGCGGTCTTGCGCTCGATCACGCGCAGGTAGGCGGCTTCGTCGGTGTCCGGGTTGTGCACGTGCAGCAGCTGCAGCACTTCGCCCTCGGCGATGCGGTTGGTGGTGTCGGCGAGCAGGCGCATCACCGCCATGCTGTCCAGCTCCACCATCAGCTGGAAGCTGCGCGAGTACAGGAAGTCGCCGACCAGCACGCTCGGCGCGTTGCCCCACAGCGCGTTGGCGGTGCTGCGGCCGCGGCGCAGATCCGATTCGTCCACCACGTCGTCGTGCAGCAGGGTCGAGGTGTGGATGAATTCGATGATCGCCGCCAACTGGTGCTGCATCGGCCCACCGGCGCCGCAGGCGCGGCCGGCCAGCACCACCAGCATCGGCCGCAGGCGCTTGCCGCCGGCGGAGACGATGTGGTCGGCGATCTGGTTGATCAGCACGACGTCCGAGGCCAGGCGGCGGCGGATCAGGGCGTCCACCTCGGCCATGTCCGGCGCGGCGAGCATCTGGATATGGGGCAGGCCCAGGGCGGAGCTGGAGGATTCGGCGATGCTCATGCGGACAGGACTGGAAACGTGCGCAAAGTATAGGGTGCGCGGCCACATCCGTCCCGCGGTTGGCCGGGGCCGGCGCCGGAGGGCTTGCCGCGCTTGGCTCGGGCGCTCCCGCGGGCCACGCCCCGGCAGGATTCCGACAGGCCGGTGCGGCGTTTTCCGGGGTGCCCGCGGGCGCCTGGCGCAGGCCGGCCCAGCCCGGCGATGTTAGGATTGCTTCCCGAAATCTTCTTTACCGCTCTGCGTGCCCCCCGGCCCGCGGAGACCCCAGACGGAAGCAGCTCATGGCCCGCGGCATCAACAAAGTCATCCTCGTCGGCAACCTCGGCAACGATCCCGACACCAAGTACACCCAGGCCGGCATGGCCATCACCCGGATCAGCCTGGCCACCACCAGCGTGCGCAAGGACCGCGACGGCAACCAGCAGGAACGCACCGAGTGGCATCGCGTGGTGTTTTTCGGAAAGCTGGGTGAGATCGCCGGCGAGTACCTGCGCAAAGGCAGCTCGGTCTATGTCGAAGGCTCGATCCGCTACGACAAGTACACCGGCCAGGACGGCGTGGAGAAGTACTCCACCGACATCGTCGCCGACGAGATGCAGATGCTCGGCGGCCGCGGCGAGGGTGGCGGCGGCATGGGCGGCGGCGACCGTCCGCAGCGCTCGGCACCGCCGCGCCAGGAGCGTTCCGGCATGGGCGGTGGCGGTGGTGGCGGGCAGGATTACGCGCCGCGTCGGCAGCAGCCGGCCCCGCAGCAGTCCGCGCCGATGGACGACTTTGCGGATGACGACATCCCGTTCTGATTCTTGGTGGTTCTGCGATGCAGACAAACCCCGGCAAGCCAGTGTGCTTGTCGGGGTTTTCTTTTGCAGGAGATGTTTTCCTTTCTGCCGGCCTGGGCTCTGTGTTCTGCGCGGAGAGGATGTAAACGACGGGCGATGGGCATCCGGGTGGGCCCAAGCGTGCGTGCACGCGGCGAGTGTCCCGCTGTTCTCGCCTTCGCTGAACCGGGTTGATCGCCGATCGTGGCTTCGCATGCCGTCGCCTCGCGCAACGTCTTGGCGCGGTGTCTCTTGCCGAATTCATGCTGTCGCTCGTGCAGGCCGGCGTGGCCGGACGGACCAAGCGGCGTAGGAGCGGCTTTCAGCCGCGACGGCGTTCCTGGGAAAGTCTGTCGCGGCTAAAGCCGCTCCTACGGAAAAGCACATTGGCGGCGCTTGCCGCTACGCCACGATCCGCGCTCAATGAATGCGCGTGGCGGCGTGGTAGGGATGCCTGAGACGCCCAGTCGAATCCGCCATCCCAGCCACCTTGCAGGCAGGCGAACGCCATGGGAGTGCGGTTTCACCGGCTTGTCGCCATGCTTCACCGCGTGACGATGTCACGCGCGTGTCAGCCAGCTCTTCGCTGCATATCTGCTCGGCTACCTCCTCGTGCAACGCCGCGCTCCATCCTCGTCACGCGGCGATCGACGCGACAGTTGTTGTGCTCTGCAGCATGGGTTTTCGTGCACCGCGTCTTGCAAAAAACTCATTTCCTCCCGTATGGTTCAATCGATTGAATCGCGGCGATTCGTCAGCGTTTGAACCGGTTGGGAGGCCGGAAGGTGGATGTCTATCCATTCGATCGGACCGGCGCCGGCCTCGGGGTTCACGCGGCGCGAGGCGCTGCGCATGGCGGTTGCCGGGAGCCTTGGCCTGGGGGCAGTGGGCATGTTGCCGGCACTCGCTGCCGACACGCCGCTCAAGGGAAACCTGAAGCATTCCGTCGCCCGCTGGACGTTTCCGCAGCTGTCGGTCGCACAGCTCTGCCAGGTGGTGAAGGGTCTCGGGTTTGCCGCCATCGATCTGGTAGGGCCGGCGGATTGGCCCACGCTGAAGGCGCACGGCGTGTACAGCGCGATGTGCAACGGCGCGGAACTCGGCCTGGACAAGGGCTTCGCCGGCAGCCAGTTCCACGAGGCACTGGTCGAGCGCTATATGCGGCACATCGACCTGGTGGCCGATGCCGGCTATCGCAACCTCATCTGTTTTTCCGGCAATCGCAATGGCATGGATCCGCAGGAAGGCATGGCCCACGCCGAAGCCGGGCTCAAGCGCATCCTCGGCCATGCCGAGAAGCGCGATGTCGTGCTGGTGATGGAGCTGCTGAACTCCAAGGTCGATCATCACGACTATCTGTGCGACCACTCGGCCTGGGGCGTGGAGCTGTGCCAGCGGATCGGTTCTGACCATTTCGGCCTGCTGTACGACATCTACCACATGCAGATCATGGAGGGCGACATCATCGCCACCATCGGCAAGCATCACGCGTGCTTCAAGCATTACCACACCGCCGGCGTTCCGGGCCGGCACGAGATCGGGGACGCTCAGGAGCTCCACTATCCCGCCATCTGTCGCGCGATCCGCGACACCGGTTTCGATGGTTATCTGGCCCAGGAATTCGTTCCCACGGCGCCGGATCCCGTCGGCTCGCTGCGCGAGGCGATCCGCCTCTGCGACGTCTGAAACGCTATCCACCCAGGTGAAGTAGAACCCATGGCAGACAATCATTACGACGCCATCGTCGTTGGCTCGGGAATCAGTGGCGGTTGGGCGGCGAAGGAGCTGACCGAGAAGGGACTCAAGGTCCTGATGCTGGAACGCGGACGCAACATCGAGCACGTCAAGGACTACGTCAACGCGATGAAGGAGGCGTGGGACTTCCCGCACCGCAACCGCCCGACTCAGGCGATGAAGGCCGCTCATCCGGTGCTGATGCGCGACTACGGCCTGGTCGAGAACCTGCAGGGGATGTGGGCCGACGAACAGGAATCGCCCTATACCGAGATCAAGCGATTCGACTGGTTCCGCGGCTATCACGTCGGCGGCCGCTCGCTGATGTGGGGAAGGCAGAGCTATCGCCTGTCGGACCTGGATTTCGAAGCGAATCTCAAGGACGGCATCGCCACCGATTGGCCGATCCGCTACGCCGACATCGCGCCCTGGTACGACCACGTGGAGAAGTTCGCCGGCATCGCCGGCACGCGCGAGGGACTGGACGTGTTGCCGGACGGCGAGTTCCTGCCGCCGATCCCGCTGAACATCGTCGAGAAGGACGTCGCTGCGCGGATCCAGAAGGCCTTCGGCGGCACCCGGCACCTGATCCACTCGCGCACCGCCAACATCACCCAGCCCAAGGTCGAGCAGGGCCGCGTCAACTGCCAGTACCGCAACAAGTGCATCCTGGGCTGTCCCTTCGGCGCCTATTTCTCGACCCAGTCGGCCACGCTGCCGGCGGCGATGAAGACGGGCAACCTGACCCTGCGGCCGTTCTCGATCGTCAAGGAAGTGCTCTACGACAAGGACCGCAAGCGCGCGCGTGGGGTGGAGATCATCGACGCCGAGAGCGGACAGACCTACCAGTACACGGCCAAGGTCGTCTTCCTCAATGCGTCCTCGTTCAACTCGACCTGGCTGCTGATGAATTCCGCCACCGACGTGTGGGACGGCGGCCTGGGGTCGTCGTCCGGCGAGCTCGGGCACAACGTGATGGATCATCATTTCGGCGCCGGTGCCTCCGGCCGGGTCGAGGGCTACGAGGACAAGTACTACTTCGGCCGTCGTCCCTGCGGCTTCTACATTCCGCGGTTCCGCAACATCGCCGCGGACAAGCGCGGCTACCTGCGCGGCTTCGGCTACCAGGGTGGCGCCAGCCGCACCGGCTGGTCGCGCGAGATCGCGGAGTTGAACATCGGCGCCGACCTGAAGGAGGCGCTGACCCTGCCGGGCGACTGGCGCATCGGCATGACCGGCTTCGGCGAAATGCTGCCTCACCACGACAACGCGATCCGCCTGGATCCGCAGCGCAAGGACAAGTGGGGGCTGCCGGTGCTGGCGATGGACGTGGCCATGCGCGAGAACGAAAAGGCCATGCGCAAGGACATGGCTGCCGACGCCGCCGAGATGCTGGAGGCGGCCGGCGTCAAGGACGTGAAGATGCACGATTCCGACTACGCGCCTGGCAAGGGCATCCACGAGATGGGCACCGCGCGCATGGGCCGGGACCGCAAGAACTCCGTGCTGAACCAGTACAACCAGGTGTGGGACGCGCCGAACGTCTACGTGACCGACGGCGCCTGCATGACCTCCAGCGCCTGCGTGAACCCTTCGCTGACCTACATGGCGCTGACCGCACGTGCCGCCGATCATGCGGTGCGCGAACTGAAAGCGGGGAACCTGTGATGGAACGTCGCGAACTGCTGAAGATGATCTTCGCCGCCACGGGCGCGGCCATGGTCGGCCTGCCCGCGCTCGTGCATGGCCAGGCACCGGCCGCTGGGGCGAAGGCGCTGTTCACCGCCGCGGATATCGGCACCCTGGACGAGATCGCCGAGACCATCCTGCCGCGGACCAAGACGCCGGGGGCGAAGGACGCCGCTGCGGGCGCGTTCATGGCGAAATTCGTCACCGACTGCTACACCGCCCGGCAGCAGGCGACGTTCCGCGCCGGCCTGGCCGACATCGACAAACGTGCCGGCGGTCGCTTCGTCTCGCTCACTCCGCAGGCGCGCACCGAGTTGCTGCGCGCCCTGGATGCGGAGGCCAGGACGCACGCCGTCGACGTGACCGATACCGGTACCGCCGAAGCGGCGGACGCGATGCCGCATCCCTTCACGATGATCAAGCAACTGACCATCTTCGGTTTCTTCACTTCCGAGATCGGTGCGACCGACGTGCTGCGCTACGTTGCCGTGCCGGGCCGCTACGAGGACATCACCTATGTCCCCGGCACGCCTGCCTGGGCAACCAGTTGATGCACCGTCACGCTTCGCCATCCCTTCCTTGCCTGGAAACACGATGACCAGATCCCTGCTGATGGCGGCCTGCCTGCTGGCCACCGCGCCTGCGTTGGCGCAGGCCGACGCCGACCCCGCGCGCGATCCGACCAAGACCGAAGTGTGGAAGCCCGTGCCCGCGATGGTGGCCACGCCTGCGGGCCGCGCGCCTTCCGACGCGATCGTGCTGTTCGATGGCAAGGATCTGTCGGCCTGGGAGTCGGAGCAGGGCGGACGCGTGCCCTGGAGCATCGCCGACGGCGCAATGACCGTGGTGCCGGGCAGCAAGGGCATCCGCACCAAGCAAGGCTTCTGCGACATCCAGTTGCACGTGGAATGGCGTACGCCCACCGCGACGCGCGGATTCGACGGCCAGCAGCGCGGGAACAGCGGCATCTTCCTGCAGGAACGCTATGAGTTGCAGGTGCTCGACAGCTACGACAACCCCACCTATGCCAACGGCCAGGCCGGTGCCATCTACAAGCAGGCCATTCCGCTGGTGAATGCCTCGCGTGCGCCGGGCCAGTGGCAGGCGTACGACATCATCTGGAAGGCGCCGCGCTTCTCGCAGGGCGGCGGACTCACGTCGCCCGCCCGCATCACCGTCCTGCACAACGGCGTGCTGGTGCAGAACGACACCGTGCTGTCGGGCAAGACCGAGTACATCGGCGCGCCGTCGTATGCGCCGCATGCCTGCGCGCCGATCCTGCTGCAGGAGCACGACTCCAAGGTCAGCTACCGCAATATCTGGGTGCGCGAACTGTAGCGCCGGCGCGTGGCCGGCGCCTGTCGCCTACTGCGCCAGGAAGCTGGCGAGGTCGTCCACGTCCTGCTGCGACAGTTGCGAGAACGGCGGCATCAATCCGCCGCCGTTGCGGATATTCTCCTTGATCTGCGCGGGCTGCAGTCGCTTGCCTACGTCGGTCAGCGCGGGGAAGGTGGGCGGGACGCCAGCACGATTCGCACCGTGGCAGGCCGTGCAGTGGTTCGCGTAGAGCTGCGCGCCGGCCGTCGGGTCGCCCTTGGCCCAGGCCGTGCTCGCCAGCGTCGCCCCCAGCAGCGCCACGGTCATCGTCAGCATCGTGTTCAAGCGAAACTCCTCTGCGGACTAACGCGGCGTTGCGGCCGGCAGATGTTCGCGCAGGTACTCCGCTCCGGTCTTGATGACGGTGGCCGGGTCGCGCGGCTGGTCGTGCTCGATGATGTACCACTGCACGCCGCTCCCCGCCGCGGCGGGCAGGATCGCGCTCCAGTTCAGGACGCCCTTGCCGACCGCGGCGAAGCCGCCTTCGTCTGCGGCCTGGCCTTTCGGTGCGTTGTCCTTGGCATGGACCGCGAACATGCGGCCCTTGAACTTGCCGAGCATCGCCGCCGGGTCGTAGCCCGCGCGCGCGACCCAGGCCAGGTCCAGCTCGGTCTTGAGATCGGGGCCGGCCGCGGCGAACAGCAGTTCCAGGCCGGTCTTGCCATTGAAGTCGACCAGTTCGAAATCGTGGTTGTGATACGCCAGGCGCATGCCCTTGGCGCGTGCCCGTTTCGCGAGCTGGCCCAGTTCCTTGCCCAGTGCGGTCCAGCCTGCGGCATCGGTGGGCCGCTCCTTCTGGTCCAGGTAAGGCACCACCAGCGTCGTGTTGCCGATCGAGCGGTTGAAGGCCACCGCGCCGTCCAGGTCCTTGCGCAGGTCGGCCAGCTGGACGTGCGATGAGATCGCCTTGATCGAATACTTGTCCAGCAACTGCTTGAGTTCCACCGCACTCACGTTCTGCGTGCCGACCGTTTCCACCGCGCCCACACCCGCGTCGTGGACGATCTTCAACTGCTGGTCGAGCGAGCCGGCGTTGCGCAATGTGTACATCTGCACGGCGATGGGGGCCTGCGGACCGGCGACGTCGTGTGCGAAGGCGGGCAGGGCCACGAGGAGCAGCAGTGCGAGGGTTGCGGTTCTGCGTGTCGGTGTGTTCATCAGGAAGTCCTCCCGGAAGTCAGTCGATGGATGTCCAGCCGCGTGTCCTGGCCGATGCGATGACGCGATCGACGATCAGCGCCGAGCGCAGCCCGTCCTCGAAGGTGGGCAGGCCCTCCGGCCGCTCGCCTGCGATGGCGCGGTAGGTGTCGGCGACGAACGCCTCGAAGCAATCGCCGTAGCCCTGCGCGTGCCCGGCCGGCAGTGTCGCCAGCCGGCGTTGTTCGGTACTGCCGGCACCCGGCCCGCGCACGAAGATCTCCTCGCGCTGGTCCGGCCGGCCGATCCAAAGACGCTCTGCGTCCTCCTGGTCGAACGCGACGCTGGCACTGGCGCCATCGATCTCGAACCAGAGGCGATTGCGGCGCCCTGCCGAGACCTGGCTGACCGTCAACGAGGCCAGCGTGCCCGCGCCGGTTCTGAGCATCGCCATGGCCACGTCTTCGCTCGCGACCGCCTGCATCGCGCCGCCCGCGGCCGGCGTGGTGAAACTCTGTCCGGTGTTGGTGCCGCGCTCGGCGATCACCGTCGCGAATGCCGCACTGACCTCGGCGAAGCGCTCGCCGCTCACCCATTCCACCAGGTCGCACCAGTGCGAGCCGATGTCGGCGAACACGCGCGACGTGCCGCCCAGGGTCGGGTCCACGCGCCAGTTGTTGCTGGCCGGGTCCAGCAGCCAGTCCTGCAGGTAGCTGCCGTGGATCAGGCGCAGCGGCCCCAGTTCGCCCTGGGCGATGCGGGCGCGCGCCTCGCGGACCACCGGGTGGTAGCGGTAGACGAAGGGCACCGTTGCGACCAGCCCGGTCGCGCGGGCCAACGCCGCCAGCGCCCGGGCGTCCTCCAGCGTCGTGGCCAGCGGCTTCTCGCAGATCACGTGCTTGCCGGCGTCCAGCGCTGCCTGCGCCATGGCGCGATGCAGATGGTTGGGTGTGCAGACGTGCACGACCTGCACCTGCGGATCGGCGACCACTTCCGCGATATCGCGATAGGCATGCGGGACATCCCAGGATTGCGCCACCTCGCGTGCGCGCTGCGGGGACGAGGCGGCGACGCCGCGGACCGAGGCGCCGGCCAGCAGTGCCGCGCGGCGGTGCACGGCGCCGATCATGCCGGTGCCGACGATGGCGATTCCAAGCTTGGGCATTGGAGGGGCCCTCAAGACGCGGAAGGGGCGGCCGCGACGGCGGGCCGGTCCCGGAACAGCAGCAGGAAGGCGACCAGCACCACCAGTGCCACGCCGGCCGGGAACAGCCAGATCTGCCGCCAGTCCGGGCCCGCCGCGGTGGTGTAGTGCTCCACCACGGCGCCGGACAGGAAGGTGCCGATCAGCATGCCCACGCCGTACGTAGCCAGGGTGATGAAGCCCTGTGCGCTGCTGCGCGCGGCGGGGCCGGCATGCGCATCGGTGTAGATCTGGCCGGTGACGAAGAAGAAGTCGTAGCAGATGCCGTGCAGCACGATGCCGATCACCAGCAGCGAGAAGCCGCCGCCCGCATCGCCGAAAGCGAACATCGCGTAGCGCAGCACCCACGCCGCCATGCCCACCGCCAGCATCGTCTTGACCCCCAGCCGCACGAACAGGAACGGCATGGCCAGCATCAGCAGCACTTCGGACACCTGGCCCAGCGATTGCAGGCCGGCCGCGCCGCGCACGCCGAGATCGTTGAGATAGGGGTTGGTGAAGTTGTAGTAGAACGCCAGCGGGATGCAGATGGCGATGGAGGCCAGGAAGAACACCAGATAGGAGCGCGACTTGAGCAGCCGCAGCGAATCCAGCCCCAGGATCTGCCCCAGCCCGGCGTCGCGCTGCCGCGCCAGCGGCGGCGTATGCGGCAGGGTGAAGGCATACAGGCCCAGGGCCAGCGAGGCCATCGCCGCCATCCGGAAGGTCAGCTCGAGCCGATGCGCCTGCTCCCAGCCCAGCCAGCCGATCAGCACGCCGGCCACGATCCAGCCGACACTGCCGGCGACCCGTACCGGCGGAAACTGCTTCTCAGGCGACTGCATGTGCCGCATCGCCACGCTGTTGGCCAGTGCCAGCGTCGGCATGAACAGCAGCATGTAGCCCATGACGCAGGCGAAGAACACGCTGAAGTCGGTCGCCTTGGATGCCAGCCACATGAGCACCGCACCGGCGAGATGCAGCACCCCCAGGATGCGCTGCGCCGCGAAGTAGCGATCGGCGATCAGGCCGACCAGGAACGGCGCGACGATGGCGCCGATGGACTGGCTGAGGAACGCCGTCGCCACCTGGCTCGCGCTGGCGTGCAGCGGCCCCTGCACCAGGTAGGTTCCCAGGGTCACGAACCAAGCGCCCCAGATGAAGAACTGCAGAAACATCATCGCGCCCAAGCGCGACATGGTGTGCGTCATGGCGTCCCCTCCCAGGGCGGCAATGGCTCAGGTCCCCAACATGCGGCGCAGCGCTGCCGGATCGGCACCGCTGCCGGCGAAGTCGTCGAAGGCGCGTTCGGTCACGTGGATGATGTGGTCGCGAATGAACGCGGCGCCCTCCCGCGCCCCGTCTTCCGGATGCTTCAGGCAGCACTCCCACTCCAGCACCGCCCAGCCCGGGAAATCGTATTGCGCGAACTTGGAGAAGATCGCCTTGAAATCGACCTGGCCATCGCCGAGCGAGCGGAACCGCCCCGGACGATCGATCCAGTCCTGGTAGCCGCCGTAGACGCCGCTGCGCGCACTGGCCCGGTACTCCGCGTCCTTGACGTGGAAGATGCCGATGCGCGCGTGGTAGCGATCGATGAAGCCCAGGTAGTCCATCTGCTGCAGCAGCAGGTGGCTGGGGTCGTACAGGATCTTGGCGCGTGGGTGGTGATCGACCACGTCGAGGAAGCGCTCGAAGGTGGCGCCGTCGTGCAGGTCCTCGCCCGGGTGGATTTCGAAGCACAGGTCCACGCCGCAGGCGTCGAAGGCATCCAGGATGGGGCGCCAGCGCCGGCCGAGTTCGGCGAAGGCTTCTTCCACCAGCCCGGGCGGGCGTTGCGGCCAGGGATAGAAATAAGGCCAGGCCAGCGCGCCGGAAAACGTGGCATGCGCCGTCAGCCCCAGGCGCTGGCTGGCCTTGGCGGCCAGCTGCAACTGCTCCACGGCCCAGGCCTGGCGGGCGGCGGGGTTGCCGCGCTTGTCCGGCGGTGCGAATCCGTCGAACAGGCCGTCGTAGGCGGGGTGCACCGCGACCAGTTGTCCCTGCAGGTGGGTGGACAGCTCGGTGATCTGCAGGCCGTGCCCGGCCAGCATGCCGGCGAGGTCGTCGCAATACGCCTGGCTGTGCGCGGCCTGGGCCAGATCGAACAGATGGGGCGCGCTGGTCGGCACTTGTAAGCCAGAATAGCCCAGGCCCGCGGCCCATTCGGCCAGCGTGTCCAGGCGATTGAAGGGAGGTGTGTCGGCGATGAACTGTGCCAGGAACAGCGCCGGACCCTTGAGCGTCTTCAACGTGATTCGCCCTCGTGCAATCGATTGAATGATCCTAGCATGGGCCCCCCGCAAGACCCGTTGTGCACTGCACAGCAGAAAGAAGAAGAGCTCAGATTCAATGGCCACAACCATCTACGACATCGCAAAGCACGTCGGCGTCACTGCGGGCACGGTGTCGCGGGCGCTGTCCCGGCCGGAAAAGGTCCTGCCCGCCACGCGCGCGCGCATCGAGCAGGCCGCCGCCGCGCTGGGCTATGTGCCCAACACCGTGGCCAGGACGCTCAAGACCCAGCGCAGCGGCAAGCTCCTGGTCACCGTCCCGGACATCGCCAATCCCTTCTTTGCGCAGATCCTGCAGGGCGCGGAGGACGCCGCGCAGGCGGTGGGCTACGCCGTGCTGCTGGGCGATACCCAGCACCGGCCCGACCGCGAGGAGCGCTATGCGCAGATGCTCCGGCGCAACGAGGCCGACGGCCTGATCGTGCTCGGCCACCGCCTGCCGCCGACGGCGCGCGCGATCGTCAAGCAGCGGGGTGCCGCCGCGCCGGTGGTCAACGGCTGCGAGTTCGACCCGGCGCTGGGCATTCCCAGCGTGCACATCGACAACGCGGCCGCCGCGGGCGCCGTGATGGACCACCTGTACGGACTGGGGCACGCGCAGATCGCCGTGGTCGGCGGCCCGCCCGACAATCCCCTGCATCAGCAACGCCTGGAAGGGGTCCGGGCCTGCGCCAAGGCGCACCGCCGCCTGCGCAGCCTGACCGTCGTGCCGGGCGATTTCTCCGTCGAATCCGGCCATGCGGCGGCGCTGGCGCTGCTGGGCCGTACGCCTGCGCCGACCGCGATCTTCTGCTTCAGCGACCAGATGGCGCTGGGGGCCCTAGCGGCCTGCCGGGACCTGGGCATCCGCGTGCCGGACGACCTGTCCATCGTCGGCTTCGACGACCTGGCGTCGTCCAGTTACCTCACTCCCCCGTTGACGACGATCAGGCAGCCCATGCGTGAGATCGGTGTCCGCGCGGTCAACCTGCTGCTCGCCATCATCGAGCGGGGGGACGTGCCGCTGCAGCAGACGCTGGATTTCAGCTTGATGGTGCGCGGGTCGACCGCTGCTCCGAGGGGGTAGGTGACGGCGGGGATGTGGGGGCGATCGGTTCGATTGGTGCGCGCTGCCGTTTCCGTGGCAGATCAAGGGAGCGCGTTCCCGAGCTGCTGGCCTTGCTGGTTCTCGGCCCTGACGCCGCCGGAGGTCGGTGCCAATGAGCAGTACACCCGTGCCGAGATCCTGGATGTATGTAGCGGACATCGGAGGCCCCTGGTAAGCACGTCGAAAGTGAAGCGCGCGACCTTCTACAGCGATGTTCAAGGCAAGATTCGCTTCGCCGCGGGCGCTGATTCGGACAACGGCAACAAGCTTTGGCCGAGGTGCGGCCGGTCGCACTGCGGGCGCGGGATGGAACACAATTGCACGGCTTCGTCACCCTGCCCGTCGCCGCTGTGTCCGGCAAGGTGCCGATGGTGGTGATGCCGCATGGAGGACCGTTCGGCGAATTTGACTCGGGCATGTTCGACGGTGACGCCCAAATCCTGGCCGCTGCTGGCTATGCGGTGTTGCAGGTCAACTATCGCGGTTCCGGCAACTACGGCCGGGCGTTCGAACAGGCGCGCTGCAATGGGGCGGTACCATGCAGGACGACGTGACCGATGCCACGCGCTGGGCGATCGCGCAGGGCATTGCGGATCCTGGTCGCATCTGCATGTACGGCGCCAGTTATGGCGCCTATGCATCGTTGATGGGCGTGGCGAAGGAGCCTTCGCTGTACCGATGCGCGGCAGGCTATGTGGGTGTCTACGATCTGCCGATGATGTACGCCAAGGGCGATATTCAGCGCAGACGGTCTGGCGAAACCTACCTGCGAGAATGGCTGGGTCCAAGCGATGCGCTGACGGCGGTATCGCCGGTGAATCTAGCCGACCGGATCAAGGTGCCGGTGTTCCTGGCCGCGGGTGGCGAGGACGAGCGCGCGCCGATCGAACACACCCGAGAGATGGAGGCCGCTCTGAAGCGGGCGGGGGTGCCAGTGGAGACGCTCTATGTGGCGACAGAGGGTCATGGCTTCTACACCGAGGAACATCGTCGCGAGTTCTACACCCGGTTGCTGGCATTCCTGAGCACGTCGCTGGGCGGTGCGCAGGCGGCGCCGGCGGAAAAGCTGTAAGCAGCGGTCGCATGACGATGCGGCCGAGGCGCCATGTGCCACGACTGCGTGGCATCAGCGCTGTCGGGGGCTCCTCCGGACAGCGCTGATGCCCGCTTGGGGCTTAGTAGGTCAGTGTGACCAGCTGGCATTTGGAGGTCTTGCCGCCGTCGTAGTCGTAGATGACGCGAAGATTCGCCCCCTTCGAATTGACCAGCGGCAGCAGGATCTGCCAGCGGTTGGGCGTGCCCTCCGGCTCTTCGCGGACCTTCTTGAGGATTTCCGACTCCAGATCCGACGGTGTGTTGATGCCGTCGGCCGGACCGCGATCCCGGACCCGGCTGTAGAAATGGAAGCCGTTATCGGTCCATTGCTGCGGCAGCATCCTGTTCCAGGCCGAATTGGTCACCTGCTTCCACGGCTGGTCGATATTGCCGCTGAGCCGCAACGGGTAGGGGCATGCGGCCTGAACCGATGCGCAGCTGCCGCAGAGTAGTGCGAGGCCGGCCAGCCCCCGCGCCGCCAGGCGTTTCCAGTGTGTCTTCATTGCGATCTCCCTCGTGAGCACGGACGTGATGCGCCGGATCCTGATCGGACCGGGCGCCTGCAGGTTGCACCTGCCATTGCATGACGCGGGAAAGGCAACGGTTGTGAATCGCGGCGGTGCGGGCTCGGTCGCGAATCCGCTCAACGCACCCCATGCATCATCCGCCGCAGTAGCGGCGCGGCGAGGAAGGCCAATACCGCGCAACCCACGCCGATCCACAGCAGGAGCCAGAACAGGTGCGCGTACTTGGCCGCGGCGTCGGCGACGTTGAGGGTCTGGCCATCCGGCACTTCGATCGCGGCGAGCTTGCCGAACAGCGCCGCCAGCGCCTCGGAGAACGCCGTGGCCAGGAACCAGGTACCCATCATCAGGCTGACCACGCGCGGCACCGCAAGTTGGGTCACCGCCGACAGGCCGACGGGCGACAGGCACATTTCGCCGGCCTCCAGCACGAAGTAGGCCAGCACCAGCCACCACACGCTGGCCATCTGTCCGGTGGCGCCGACCTGTTGCGCGGCCAGCGCCAGCGGCACGAAGGACAGCCCGGCCAGCAGCAAGCCCAGCGCCGACTTGGTCGGCTTGGACGGCTCGCGTCCGCGCCGCGCCAGCCACGCCCACAGTGCGGCGAACAGCGGCGCCAGCAGCACCAGGAACAGCGCGCCCAGGTAGGTCAGCGAGCCGGCGGTCTGCGGCAGCACCAGGCAGTCGCGGATCAGGAACAGCAGCATCAACGCGCTGACTGCGACGAACAGCCGCCGCGGCGCCGACGAGCCGGGGCGGCGGTCGGACAGCGAGGCCGCCAGCACGAAGCCCAACGGCGCCAGCAGCAGCGAGGCGATCGACCAGGGCAGGGGCGTGCCGCCGCGGATCACCAGCGACGGCACGATGTCCTTGGTCATCAGCCGGTCGGTGAAGGTCACCCACGAGCCGTAGGTCTGCTCGTACAAAGTGAAGTACACCAGCGCCATCGCGATCAGCACCATCAGCGCGATCATCTGCTGACGCTGCACCGGCGTGCACTGGGTGCCGGTGAACCAGGCGAACCACAGCAGCACCGCGCCGAGCACCAGCAGCATCAGCAGCAAGGCCAGGGAGATTTCCCCGCCCAGGCTGAAGGCGCCGTTGGCCGCGGCCCACATCAAGGCGGCCACCGGCAGTACGCCCAGCACGGCGCACAGGTAGATCGCCCATTCGCGCGGCACGCCGAGCACGCGCTCGCGCAGCAGCGCCGGCTGCGCCGGTTCGGCGTGGCCGTGCAGGTATTTCTGGCCCCACAGGAACATGCCCAGGCCGAGCAGCATGCCGATGCCGGCCGCGCCGAAGCCGTAGCGCCAGCCGTAGGCCTCGCCGAGGAAGCCGCAGACCAGCGAGGCGAACAGGGCGCCGAGGTTGATGCCGGCGTAGAACAGCGAGAAGCCGGCATCGCGGCGCGGGTCGTCGGCCGGGTACAGCTTGCCGACGATGGTGGAGATGTTGGGCTTGAGGAAGCCCACGCCCATGATGATCAGCGCCAGCGACAGGTAGGTCACGCCCAGGGACGCGGTATCGCGGACCACCTCGCCGTTGATCCGGGTGGCGGCGTGGCCCTCGAAGGCCATGCCGATGTGGCCGAGCACCAGCAGCAGTCCGCCGAACACCACCGCCTTGCGCATGCCCAGCCAGCGGTCGGCGAGCAGCCCGCCGAGCACCGGCACGCAATACACCAGGCCGCCGTAGGCGCCGAGCAGGTCGAGCCCGGCGTCGTCGCCGAACAGGTGGTACTTGGTCAGGTACAGCAACAGCAGCGCCTTCATGCCGTAGAAGGAGAAGCGCTCCCACATCTCGGTGAAGAAGCAGACGTAAACGCCCTTGGGATGGCCGAGGAAATCGTCGCGCGCGTCGCGCAGCGGCAGGGAGGACACGGACACGGCGACTCTCGGCGCAGGAAGGCAGCGGCGGAGTATAGGCGCGCCTGCGCCCGCGCGAATGGCGGCGCGCGGCATGGAGGGTTCGGCGGCGGGCGTACCCTCACCCCAACCCCTCTCCCGGTGGGAGAGGGGCTACTGCTGTTCCTTTTCCCCTCGGGACCACAGCCCCCTTCTCTGGGGGAAGGCGCCCCGCAGGGGCGGATGAGGGTTGGGCAGCGCCTGCATGGCTGGGGCGCGCTGCGTGCCGCCGTACCCTCACCCCAACCCCTCTCCCGGTGGGAGAGGGGCTACTGCTGTTCCTTCTCCCGTCGGGACCACGGCCCCCTTTTCGGGGGAAGGTGCCCCGCAGGGGCGGATGAGGGTTGGGCAGCGCCTGCATGGCTGGGGCGCTCTGCGTGCCGCCGGACCCTCACCCCAACCCCTCTCCCGGTGGGAGAGGGGCTCTTGCTGTTCCTTCTCCCGTCGGGACCACGGCCCCCTTTTCGGGGGGAAGGTGCCCCGCAGGGGCGGATGAGGGTTGGGCAGGGCCTGCATGGCTGGAGCGCGCTGCGTGTGCCGTACCCTCACCCCAACCCCTCTCCCGGCGGGAGAGGGGCTACTTGCTGCCTCAGCTTCTGCAAATCCCCAATCCCGAATCCCCAATCCCGGCCCCCAGGCATGTGCCACAAGCTGGGCGCCGCGAGGCTGGACTTGCCCGGCCCCAGACGCTAGCGTGCAAAGCGTTTTTGTCGTTTCAGGGGTAACCATGAACAACGCTGCCGCGCCGCGCCAGCTCACGTTCCGTGCCGTGGTGCTGGCGATCGTGCTGGCCGTGGTGCTGTCCGCCGCCAATGCCTACCTCGGTCTGTTCGCCGGCCTGACCATCGCCACCGCGATTCCGGCGGCGGTGGTGTCGATGGGCGTGCTGCGCCTGCTCGGCGGCGGCTCCATCCTCGAGAACAACATCGTGCAGACCGGCGCGTCGGCCGGTTCCTCGATCGCGGCGGGGGTGATCTTCACCATTCCGGCGCTGGTGATCATGGGCTACTGGCCGGACTTCAAGTACTGGTGGGTGCTCGGCATCGCCGGCATGGGCGGCCTGCTCGGGGTGCTGTTCTCGGTGCCGCTGCGGCGCTCGATGATCGTCGAGGATCCGCTGCCGTTCCCGGAAGGCAAGGCCGCCGCGGAAGTGCTCAAGGCCGGCGAGAACCCCGGGCCGGGGCTGAAGATCCTCGGCCTGTCGGCGGCGATCGGCGGGCTGGTCAAGCTCGGTGCGGCCAGCGGCCTGAAGGTGATTCCGGATACCTGGGCGCAGGCCGCGTACATCGGCAGCAGCAAGATGGTCGGCTACGTCGGCACCAATCTGTCGCCGGCGCTGCTGGGCGTGGGCTACATCGTCGGGCTCAACGTCGGCATCGTGGTGCTGTCCGGGTCGATCCTGTCGTGGCACATCGCCATTCCGCTGTACCAGCAGTTCTTCATGGGCTCCGATCCGGCGCTGGCGCAGAGCCTGGCCAATGCGCCGGCGGCCGAGGCCGCGTTCGGCATCTGGTCGGCCAAGGTGCGCTACCTGGGCGTGGGTGCGATGCTGATCGGTGGCGTGTGGACGTTGTTCTCGCTGCGCAAGTCGCTGCTGTCGGGCGTCAAGAGCGGCTTCGCCGCGGCGCGCAAGAGCACCGGCGGCGCCGCGGTGGCCGAGACCGATCGCGACCTGCCGATGAAGTGGATGCTGGTGGCGCTGCTGCTGTGCACACTGCCGCTGCTGGGCCTGTACCAGGCCATCGTCGGCCAGTGGCACGTCAGCGTGCCGATGACCCTCATCATGATCGTCGCCGGCTTCCTGTTCGTGTCGGTGTCCGGCTACCTGGCCGGCCTGATCGGGTCGTCGAACAATCCGGTCTCGGGCATCACCATCTCCACCATCCTGTTCGCCTCGGCGGTGCTGGTGCTGCTGCTCGGGCGCGATTCGCCGATCGGCGCGGTCGCCGCGATCATGATCGGTGCGGTGGTGTGCTGCGCCGCGGCGGTCGGCGGCGACAACCTGCAGGACCTGAAGGCCGGCTACCTGGTCGGTGCCACGCCGTGGAAGCAGCAACTGATGCTGGCGATCGGTGCGTTCTCGTGCGCGCTGATCATGGCCCCGGTGCTGAACCTGCTGGCCCAGGCCTACGGCATCGGTGCGGCCACGCCGCAGCATCCCAATGCGCTGGCGGCGCCGCAGGCCACGCTGATGGCGTCGGTCGCCAAGGGTCTGTTCGGCGGCGAACTGCCGTGGACCATGATCGGCATCGGTGCCGGCGTCGGTGCGGCGATCATCGCCCTGGACGAGTGGCTGAAGAAGACCGGCAAGCGCTTCCGCGTGCCGGTGCTGGCCGCGGCGATCGGCATCTACCTGCCGCTGGAACTGATGGTGCCGATCTTCCTCGGCGGCCTGCTGACTCATCTGGTCGAGCGCTTCCACAAGATCCGCGCCGACGACGAAGAGGGCCGCGACCGCGTGCACCGTCCGGGCACGCTGTTCGCCGCGGGCCTGATCACCGGCGAAGCGCTGATGGGCATCGCCATCGCGGTGCCGATCGTGGCCTCGGGCCGCGCCGACGTGCTGGCACTGCCGCAGGCGTTCCACCTCAACCAGTGGGCCGGCCTGTCCCTGTTGGCCTTCGTCGGCTGGTTGCTGTACCGCACCGGCCGCAAGGGCGAAGCCGCGGCCGCGCCGCGCACCTAACCGGCGCAACCGCCTCCCGCAACGCAACATCCGAAGCCCGGCCCCGCGCCGGGCTTCGTGTTTGCGGCCGTGTCAGCGCGCCGCGTACCGCAGCAGTTTCTCGTCGGCTGGTCCGCGCCGCATGCAGCGCTTGGATCCAAGAACGAATCGCGCTGAATGGCGCGTGCTTCACCACCAAGGCCGGCGCCGTCACCCGCCTCCTGCGCTTCGCCAAGCCGACGCATCGCACTATCAATACCGATCCCCTCGCACCTCGCCGCGCGTACGGACGTGGTCCGCCCGCTGTCCACCACCGGGCCAGTGCGACTCTTCGTAGTCCCCGCCGAGCCAGCGCCTCGCTCTTCCCAATCCCCAATCCCGATTCCCCAATCCCAGCCCCTCCATGACTTCAGTCCTTTGCGCCACGCCCACCACGGCCCCTACCATCGACGTTTTGCCGTGTTCCGGAGACACCCGATGATCCTGCGCTACGCCTTGCTGCCCCTGGCCCTGCTGACTGCGCTGCCCGCGCTGGCCGCCACCCGCGGTTTCGAAGTTCGCGACATGGTCGCGCTGGACCGGGTGTCCTCGCCGCTGCTGACGCCCGACGGCGGCACGGTGATCTTCGCCAAGCGGCAGATGGACAAGGCGCTGGAGAAGTCCAGCACCAGCCTGTGGCTGCGCGACCTGCGCACCCGCGATGCGGCGCCGCCGAAGCGGCTGACCCCGGAAGGCTGGAACGTCAACTCGCCGGAACTGTCGGCCGACGGCAAGACCGTGTACTTCCTCAGCGCCAAGTCCGGCCGCCAGCAGCTGTACGCGCTGCCGCTGGCCGGCGGCGCGCCGCGCCAGCTCACCGATTTCGCGTTGGACGTGGACAGCTACCGCATCGCCCCGCAGGGCGACCGCGTGGCCTTCAGCGCCGGTGTGTTCCAGGACTGCGGTTCGGACCTAGCCTGCACGCAGAAGCGCCTGGACGCCAAGAAGCAGTCCAAGGCCAGCGGCGTGGTGTTCGACCAGTTGTTCGTGCGCCACTGGGACACCTGGAACGACGGCCGTCGCAACAGCCTGTTCGTCGCACCGCTGCCGGCCGGTGCCAAGGCCAAGCCGGTGGCCGGCGCCTCGGCAGTGAGCGTGACCCTGGCCGGCGACATCCCCTCCAAGCCGTTCGGCGGCAGCGAGGACTACACCTGGGCGCCGGACGGGCAGTCGCTGGTCGCCAGCGTGCGCGTGGCCGGCCGCGAGGAACCGTGGTCGACCAACTTCGACCTGTACCGGCTGGACGCCGCCGGCAAGGCCGCGCCGGTCAACCTGACCGCGGCCAACCCCGCGTGGGACGCCGGCCCGGTGTTCTCCGCCGACGGCAAGACCCTGTTCTATCGCGCGATGAAGCGCCCCGGCTTCGAGGCCGACCGCTTCGGCCTGATGGCGATGGACGTGGCTAGTGGCAAGACCCGCGAGATCGCCCCGCAGTGGGATCGTTCCGCCGGCGAGATCGTGCTGTCGGCCGACGGCAAGACCGTCTACACCACCGCCGACGACATGGGCCAGCACCCGCTGTTCGCGGTCGACGTGGCCGATGGCAAGGTGCGCACCGTGGCGGCCGACGGCAGCGTCGGCGCGCCGGTGCTGGCCGGCAATACGCTGGCCTTCACCCGCAACAGCCTCAAGAGCGGCGACCAGATCATGGTCGCCGACGCCGACGGCCAGCAGCCGCGCGCCATCACCCCCAGCGCCAGTGAGATGCTGCCGGACGTGAAGTTCGGCGACTATGCGCAGTTCTCGTTCAAGGGCTGGAACAACGACACCGTGCACGGCTACGTGGTCAAGCCGTACAACTACCAGGAAGGCAAGACCTATCCGGTGGCGTTCCTGATCCACGGCGGCCCGCAGGGCAGCTTCGGTAACGGCTGGAGCTACCGCTGGAACCCGCAGACCTATGCGGGGCAGGGCTACGCGGTGGTGATGATCGACTTCCACGGCTCCACCGGCTACGGCCAGGCCTTCACCGATGCGATCAGCCAGCACTGGGGCGACCGCCCGCTGGAAGACCTGCAGAAGGGCTGGGACGCGGCGCAGAAGCAGTACGGTTTCCTCAACGGCGACAAGGCCTGCGCGCTCGGCGCCAGCTACGGCGGCTACATGGTCTACTGGATGGCCGGCAACTGGAACAAGCCGTGGAAGTGCCTGGTCGACCACGACGGCGTGTTCGACAACCGCATGATGGGCTATGCCACCGAGGAGCTGTGGTTCAGCGAGTGGGAGAACGGCGGCACGCCGTGGCAGAACCCGGCCGGCTACGAGAAGTTCAACCCGATCCTGCACGTGGACAAGTGGAAGGTGCCGATGCTGGTGATCCACGGCCAGCAGGATTTCCGCATCCCGATGGAGCAGGGCCTGGCCGCGTTCGGCGCGCTGCAGCGCAAGGGCATCGAGTCCAAGTTCCTGTACTTCCCGGACGAGAACCACTGGGTGCTGAAGCCGCAGAACAGCATCCTCTGGCACGACACGGTCAACGGCTGGCTGAAGCAGCATATCGGGGAGTGAGGGGACCTGGGGCTCGGGATTCCGGGCCCCTTTTCGGTCATGGCCCAGGTCCCGGGATTGGGGATTGGGGATTCGGGATTCGGGATTTTCCGCGATCCCGGTAACCGATCGCCCTTGTGGGAGGGGCTTCAGCCCCGACGCCTTACCGCTAAAGCGTCGGGGCTGAAGCCCCTCCCACAAAAGCAGGGTGCTTGCAGTCGCGTCGGTCCTGCGAAGTCGCCGCATGCTGTTGCGCTGTTTCGATCTTTGTTTCACTTCCAACTCTCAACTTCAATCTCCAGCCGCGAATCCCTATTCCCCAATCCCGAATCCCCGCCCCACCGCCCGATGCCCTCGACGCCCCTGATCACCAACGACATCGTCATCTTCGGCCTGATCGCCGCCACCCTGGGTGCGGTGTTCTGGACCGCGGCGCGGCCGTCGGGATTCTGGAAGCGCTTTTACCGCATCGTGCCGGCGCTGTTGCTGTGCTATCTGATTCCGGGCATCTACAACACCGTCGGCCTGATCGACGGACAACACAATTCGCTCTACAACCCGGTCGCGCGCGACGTGCTGCTGCCGGCGGCGCTGGTGCTGCTCACCCTCACCGTCGACCTCAAGGGCATCCTGCGGCTGGGCCCGAAATTGGTGGCGATGTACCTGGGCGCCTCCTTCAGCATCATGCTCGGCGCTGTTGTGGCGTTCCAGGTGATGAAGTGGCTGCATCCAGTGACCGTGGCCGGCGACACCTGGGCCGGCATGGCGGCGCTGGCCGGCAGTTGGATCGGCGGTGGCGCCAACATGCTGGCGATGCGCGAGGTGTTCCAGGTCGATGCCACCACCTTCGGCCAGTTCGCGGTGGTCGACGTCGGCGTCGGCTACGTGTGGATGGCGCTGCTGATCTTCCTGGCACAGCGTGCGCCGGCCATCGACGCGCGCACCGGCGCCGACACCCGCGGCATCGACGACCTCAAGCAGCGTATCGCCCACTTCCAGGCCCAGCACGAGCGCGTGGCCAGCCTCACCGACCTGATGCTGATCGTCGGCGTCGCCTTCGGCGCGGTCGGCCTGGCGCATGCGATCGCCACGCCCACGGCGGCGTGGTTCGACGCGAACGTAAGTTGGGCCGAGCAGTTCAGCCTCGGCTCGCCGTTCGTATGGGTGGTGGTGCTGGCCACCACCTTCGGCCTGCTGCTCAGCTTCACCCGCGCGCGCACCCTCGAGGGCGCCGGCGCCTCGCGCATCGGCACGCTGCTGCTGTACTTCCTGATCGCCTGCATCGGCATGCAGATGGACCTGCTGGCGCTGTTCGACCGCCCCTGGATCTTCGCGCTCGGCCTGATCTGGCTGGTCGTGCACGTGCTGCTGTTGCTGGCGCTGGGCAAGCTGCTGCGGGTGCCGTTCTTCTATTTCGCGATCGGCTCGCAGAGCAACGTCGGCGGCCCGGCCTCGGCGCCGGTGGTGGCGGCCGCGTTCCATCCGGCGCTGGCCCCGGTCGGCGTGCTGCTGGGCACGATGGGCTACGCCACCGGCACCTATCTGGCCTACGTGGTCGGCATCGTGCTGCGCGCGATGGCCGGCGCCGGCTGAGTCACGCGGGCGCGCCACCGCAGGAGATAAGCGTTCGCGCCGACCGCTTCAGGGGAGCGTTGCGGTTGGGTTCCGCGTGCTGCGCCTCGCACCTCCAAGGCTTCCTATCGGATTACTTTGGCTCGCAGCATGCCTGTCGCTTTCGCCGTCCTGGTCTGATTCGGCAGGCGTCCTCGCGGACGCCTGCCATGACCCAGCCCGTGGCGGCGACTACTGCATCGCCACGCTGCGCTGCCGTTCTTCCTGCTGTTGCGGCGGCGCCTGCAGGTTCTGCTGCTGCAACTGGCCGACGTTGGCCTGCGATGGTTCGTGGGCCGCGGCCGCGGTCTGTACCTGGCTGCGCAGGTGCGCCGGGTTTTCCGGCTGCCCCTGGACCGCGAACAGGCGGTCGCCATCGCGGCTCGGCAGGACCTGGTCGATACGCTGCAGACCGTCCTGGCCGGCACGCGCGGCCACGCTGGCGGCGGTGTTGAGGAAAGCCGCATCGTCGTGCAGGCCGAGCCGGTCGCGCTGCCCGTCCAGTTGCACCACTGCGTCGTTGAACAGGCGGCTGCCGGTCGACAGGCCGGCCGATTGCGCTTGTCCCTGGCTTTGCGCCTGCAGATCCTCGGCCTTCATCACCGAGTCGATGCCGTGCAGGTCCAGGCGATGCTTGAGCATCATGCCGGGGATCAGGCGCTGGCCGAACGACAGCGGGTCCGGTTCCGGCAACTGGATCTGGTGGCCGGCGGCGTCGGGCATCAGGCCGCGGGTGAGCAGGTTGTCCTCCTGCAGGTAGGTCAGCAGTTCGTTCTTGACGTGATAGCCCCGGATCAGCCCATCGGCGGCATAGGCCTTGGCGGCGTCGGCGTCCAGGCCTTCGCGCTCCAGCGTCTTGTTGTTGACGCCGGCGGCATTGAAGGTCACCGCGGGCACATCGTTGACCATCGACGAGGCCGCGGCCAGGCCGCCGCCCAGCGAGTGCCCGGAGATCAGCAGATTGTCGCCGAAGGCCTGCTTGGCCTGGCTGCCGAGCTGGATCGCCGAGGCGTACTGCGCGTCGGAAAAGCCCAGGCCCTGGCCGATGTTGTGCTTCCAGTCCTTCAGTTCGTCGGTGCCGCAGAACCCCAGTACCACATTGCCCTGTGGGTTGCGGTAGAACGCGGCGTCGAAGCCGCTCTTGGCGTCGTGCTGCAGGCTGGGGTCGATGCCGGCGCGCTGCAGCGCGGCGTCGTCCATCCGCGTCCAGCCGTCAGGCAATGTGGCGAAGGTCTCGGCGCCGCCGGCGCGGCGCTCGGCGGCGGTGTGGTAGAGGTCCTGCAGCAGTGGCGGCAGCTGCCGGTCCACGGCCTGCGGCTGCTGGCCGCGGACGGCGTCGGAGAAAGAGGTGGACGGATCGGACGGGGAAAGCTCGTTCTGGTTCATGCGCGGCTCCGTGCGAATGTAGCGACCGACCGCGTCAGCGGCTCGCTTCCAACGGGATGGCGTGGGCGCTCAGCCAGGCGCGCACGTCGTTGCGGACCTGCTGCGCGTTGGCGTTGAGCAGGCGCTCTGGCGTGTTGAAGAAGTACGCCTGGAAGGTCTTGCCCTGGGCGTTGCGCAGGCTCGGATCGACCCCGGCCTGCAGCAGCTTGGGCACCCACGGGTTGCCGGCGCTGCTCTGCGCGGCCAGGTGCAGCAACGAGTTGCCGGTGGCGTCGACCCGTTTCGGATCGGCGCCGGCCTTGAGCAGCATTTCGATCTGCGCGTCGCGCTTGCTTTGGACGGCGCGGAACAGCGGCGTCCAGTTCGCGCGCGCACTCACCGGGTCGACCGGGGCGCCGTGCTGCAGCAGGATCTGCAGGTATTGCGGATCCTTGGCCATGGCCGCCATGTGCACCACGGTTTCCTGGTCCATGCCCGGCAGCGACGGGTCGGCACCGGCGTCGAGCAGCGCCGCCAGCGCGCGCGGCTGCTCGTTCCAGATCGCCCATTCGAGCAGGGTGACGTGCTGGTCGCCGTGCGCGGACAGGTCCGTGCTCGGCGCCAGGGCGGCGATGCGGGCGACGTCGCCGCGCGCGATGGCAGCGGCGATGTCGGCGAGTGCGGGGTCGCGGAACGCAACGGAATGATCCTGCAGCGAGGCTGACATGGCGGAATGCTCCTTGGCGCCGGACTGTGCGGCGCAACTGACCGAGAAGAACAGCGAGGTCGCGAGTGCGATCAGGGCGGGGACGGGCGTACGCATGCAAGGCTCCTTTCCTGTTCGCGGTCCTGGGATGACGGCGCACGTCCTGGCGCCGCTGTCGATCCTAGCAGTGGTTTGCCGGGGTTTCGCGGCAGTTTTGTGACGTTGTCTGCGGATCTTGGGCGGCGTTCCGTTCGGTGCCGGGTGGTTTAACCGGAAACAAACGCTTGCCAGTCCGAATGTCGCCACGGCAGCGTTGCCGTGGCGAACGGGCAGGGCGTACAGGCGCCGCCAATGCGCAGACACGCGTGCGCCTGCGTCCCTGCGTCCGTCACGCGCGTCCGTGGTCGGCCTGTGTGCCGCCGCTGTCGACGCCACACAGGCGGGGGACATGCGCACGGCGGCATAATGGCGGTTTTCCCCAAGGAGCGCGCGATGACGGCGACCCCCTTCGACCTGTTGATCAGCGATTGCGACGGCGTGCTCGTCGACAGCGAAGTGCTGGCCGACCGGGTGATGCTCGATGCGCTGGGCGCCTATGTGCCGCGGGTCGAACTGGAACAGTTTCTCGCCGGCAGCTTCGGCCTCACCGCGCAGGAGATCGTGCAGCGCGTGCAACGGCAGTATGCATTGGACTTGCCGCCGGGCCTGTACCAGGAGATCCGCACGCGCTCCGAAGCGCTGATTGCGGCCGAAGTGCAGCCGATCGCCGGCGTGCGCGAGGCCTTGCTGGCGTTGCCGCTGCCGCTGGCGGTCGCCTCCAACAGCATGCGCGAGAGCGTGGTCGCCTCGGTGGCGCGCGCCGGCCTGGCCGAGCGCGTCGGCGAGCGCATCTTCAGCGCCGACATGGTGGCGCGGCCCAAGCCCGCGCCGGACGTGTATCTGCTGGCGGCGAATACGCTGGGCGTGGCGCCGGAACGCTGCCTGGTGATCGAGGACAGCGCCACCGGCGCGAGCGCCGCGCTGGCCGCGGGCATGACCGTGATCGGCTTTACCGGCGCCGCGCACATTCCCGCCGGGCACGCCGCGACCCTGCGCCAGCTCGGCGTGGCCGCGGTGATGGAACACATGCGCGAGCTGCCGCAGACCTATGCGGCGTTGGTGCGTGACGCGGCGGCTTGAAGGGCGGGGAATGGGGAATCGGGATTCGGGAATGGGAGGTTTTCGGCGAGTGCCAGCATCGCGAAAAATCGTTCTGTCCGTAGGAGCGGCTTCAGCCGCGACGCGTTACCGGTAATGCGTCGCGGCTGAAGCCGCTCCTACAACCGCCAAGCGGCGCTGCCCATTGCAAGCATCGCCGCACCTTCATCACGATCACCGCCATCAATCCCCAATCCCGACTCCCCAATCCCAGCCTTTCAACAACAGCGAAACCCGCTCTTGCCGCCATACCGCGCTTCCTGGCGCTCGCGGAAGAAGGTCTTGTAGTCCATCGGCTCGCGGTCCGGGTGCTTTTCCAGCATGTGCCGCACGTAGTTGTCGTAGTCGGGGATGCCGCAGCACAGGCGCGCGGTCTGCACCAGGCGCCGCCACAGCCGGCGGTGCGCCTGGTACTGGCCGATCGGAACCAGTGCGCCCCCCATTACAGGTCCGCCATCTGGTGCGGCTGCAGGGCGACGTACGCGGTCTCGCGGTCGCTGCGCTGCGGAGTGCGGCGGGCGACGAGGATGGTCTTGATCGCGTACACCAGCACCGCGAACACCACGCACAGGAACAGCACGGTCAGCCCGGTGTTGACGTAGGCGTTGGTGACGATCTGCTGCATCTGCGCCACCGACTTGGCCGGTGCGGTGACGGTGCCGCTGGCGATGGCGTCCTGGAACTTGTGCGCCTGCGCCAGGAAGCCCTGCGACGGGTTGGCGTCGAAGATCTTGATCAGGCCGGCATAGGTGGTGCAGATCAGCAGCCACACCGCCGGCACCGCGGTCACCCACGCGTAGCGGTCGCGCTTCATCTTGAACAGCACCACCGTGCCCAGCATCAGCGCGATGCCGGCCAGCATCTGGTTGGAGATGCCGAACAGCGGCCACAGCGTCTGGATGCCGCCGAACGGATCGACCACGCCGGTGTACAGCAGGTAGCCCCACAGCGCCACGCAGCCGGCGGTGCCGATGATGTTGGCGGTCCACGACTCGGTCTTCTTCAGCGCCGGCACGAAGTTGCCGAGCAGGTCCTGCAGCATGAAGCGGCCGGCGCGGGTGCCAGCGTCCACCGCGGTGAGGATGAACAGCGCCTCGAACAGGATTGCGAAGTGGTACCAGAAGGCCATCATCGCATCGCTGCTGTTGGGGATGGCCTGGTGCAGGATCTGCGCGATGCCCACCGCCAGCGTCGGCGCGCCGCCGGCGCGATGCAGGATGGTGGGTTCGCCGATCGCCGCCGCGGTGGCGGTCAGTTGCTCCGGGGTGATGGCGAAGCCCCAGGTGGTGCTGATGTGGTGCGCGGCGGCGGCGACGTCGGCGCCGATCACCGCGGCCGGGCTGTTCATCGCGAAGTACACGCCCGGGTCGATGATCGAGGCCGCCACCAGCGCCATCACCGCCACGAACGATTCCATCAGCATGCCGCCGTAGCCGATGTAGCGCATGTGCGACTCGTTGGCGAGCAGCTTGGGCGTGGTGCCCGAGGAGATCAGCGCGTGGAAGCCGGACACCGCGCCGCAGGCGATGGTGATGAACAGGAACGGGAACAGGCCGCCTTTCCACACCGGGCCGTCGCCGCTGGCGGCGAACTGGGTCAGCGCCGGCATCTTCAGCTCCGGCATCACCACCAGGATGCCGATCGCCAGCGCGATGATGGTGCCGATCTTGAGGAAGGTGGACAGGTAGTCGCGCGGCGCCAGCAGCAGCCACACCGGCAACACCGAGGCGACGAAGCCGTAGCCGATCAGCATCCAGGTGATCTGCGTGCCGGTGAAGGTGAAGGCCGGGCCCCAGGTGGGATCGGCGGCGACCTTGCCGCCGAACCAGATCGCCGCCAGCAGCAGGATCAGCCCGACCACCGAGATCTCACCGATCTTGCCGGGGCGGATGTAGCGCATGTACACGCCCATCAGGATCGCGATGGGCATGGTCGCGATCACCGTGAACATGCCCCAGGGGCTTTCCGCCAGCGCCTTGACCACCACCATCGCCAGCACCGCCAGGATGATGATCATGATCAGGAACGCGCCGAACAGGGCGATGGTGCCGGGCACCTGGCCCATTTCCTCGCGCACCAGGTCGCCGAGCGAGCGGCCGTTGCGGCGGCTGGACAGGAACAGCACCATGAAGTCCTGCACCGCACCGGCGACCACCACGCCGACCACCAGCCACAGCAGGCCGGGCAGGTAGCCCATCTGCGCGGCCAGCACCGGCCCGACCAGCGGCCCGGCGCCAGCGATGGCGGCAAAATGGTGGCCGAACAGCACGTGCTTGTTGGTCGGCACGTAGTCCAGGCCGTCGTTGTTGAGCACGGCCGGCGTGGCCCGGGTGGGGTCGAGCTGCATCACCTTGTCGGCGATGAACAGGCTGTAGAAGCGGTAGGCGATCAGGTAGATCGACACCGCGGCCACCACGATCCACAGCGCATTGATGTGTTCGCCGCGGCGCAGGGCGATGGTGCCGAGGCAGAACGCCGCCAGGATGGCGAGTGCGGCCCAGGCCAGCTTGGAAAACCCTTTCATGCAGAACGCTCCCCCAAAGATTGCCGCAAGGGTCGCCCCGATGGCCTGGAGGGTCAATGGCGGGGGCGGCCAGGGGCCTAGTACTTTGGTCGTAGAAGACGCCCCTCTCCCTCCGGGAGAGGGGTTGGGGTGAGGGTCCGGAGCGAAGCCCTCGCGGATCCAGCCTGGGCTTTTCGACGCAGCACGAGGCTGCGCCCGTACCCTCATCCGCCCCTTCGGGGCACCTTCTCCCGAGGGGAGAAGGGAGGTCATGGCTTCGAACAGATAATGAATCGTCGAAGCGCGCCTTAGCCCCTCTCCCTCCGGGAGAGGGGTTGGGGTGAGGGTCCGGAGCGACGCCCTCGCGAATCCAGCCTGGGCTTTCGGTCGCTGCACGAGGCTGCGCCCGGACCCTCATCCGCCCCTTCGGGGCACCTTCTCCCGGGGGGAGAAGGGAGGTCATGGCTTCGAGCAGATAAGGAGCTGTCGCAGCGCGCTTTAGCCCCTCTCCCTCCGGGAGAGGGGTTGGGGTGAGGGTACGGAGCGAAGCCCTCGCAATACCAGCTTGGGCTTTCGGACACTGCACGAGGCTACGCCCGTACCCTCATCCGCCCCTTCGGGGCACCTTCTCCCGAGGGGAGAAGGGAGGTCATGGCTTCGAGCAGATAAGGAGCCGTCGCAGCGCGCTTTAGCCCCTCTCCCTCCGGGAGAGGGGTTGGGGTGAGGGTCCGGGGCGAAGCCCTCGCGAATCCAGCCTGGGCTTTCGGACGCAGCACGAGGCTGCGCCCGTACCCTCATCCGCCCCTTCGGGGCACCTTCTCCCAGGGGGAGAAGGGAGGTCATGGCTTAGAAAAGATAAGGAATCGTCGAAGCGCGCTTTAGCCCCTCTCCCTCCGGGAGAGGGGTTGGGGTGAGGGTCCGGGGCGAAGCCCTCGCGAATCCAGCCTGGGCTTTCGGACGCTGCACGAGGCTGCGCCCGTACCCTCATCCGCCCCTTCGGGGCACCTTCTCCCGAGGGGAGAAGGGAGGTCATGGCTTCGAGCAGATAATGAATCGTCGAAGCGCGCTTTAGCCCCTCTCCCTCCGGGAGAGGGGTTGGGGTGAGGGTACGGGGCGAAGCCCTCGCAAAGCCATCCCGTGCTGTCGGAATGCGCGGCTTCCAATGGTGGGTGAACCTGCCGGCGCGCGACAAGATGACCGCGCCGCGCTACCAGGAGTTCGCGCCCGAACGCATCCCGGTGGCGTAGCCAGCGCCGGTTGCCGGCGCAGACCCTGGCGGTGCTCGGGGCGGCGACCTGCTGCAACTGCAAGCTGAAGCACAGGGCGCGCGGCTGATCCTGGTCGCCGGCCGGCCGTCGCGCGAGCCGATGGCGCCGTATGGGCCGTTCGTGATGAACACCCGGCAGGAACGGATGCAAGCCTTCGTGGATTTCCAGGAAGGGCGCTTCTGACGGCGCGTCGCGCGCCTTCTCTGCGGCGTCGTGCCGTCCGTCGCAGGAGCGGCTTCACCGCGACGGGCGTTCCCGGGAACACCCGTCGCGGCTGAAGCCGCTCTTACGTCATGTCTCGAGCCTGCGGGCTTCAGCGCTCCAACGCCAGGCTCGACTGGCGCATGTCCAGGCCCTGCACCAGCGATTGCAGGGTCTGCAGTTCCTGAGCGTCGGCGGCATCGATCCACACCTGTGCGTACTGGTCCTTCTTCAGTTCCGCGACCGTGATGCGGCGTGTGGCCTGGTTCGGCAACTCGACGCCACCCACATCCGGCCGGTACCAATACACCGCTTCGCCGGCGATGGCGCCCTTTTCCTCGCGCAGCGTGCGCTGCAGCGGAATGTTCGGGTCGCGCGCGGTGAGCATCATGCCCAGCACCTGACGTCCGTCGGCATCGCTGGCGCGGCAGACGATGAAGCCCTTGTCGCTGCGCTCGCTCCATTGCAGCTTGCTCTGCGGCGGCAGCGGTGGGCAGTTCTGGGCCTGCTGCGCGGTGGCGGCAGCGGCGGGCAACGCCGCCGCAGCGGTCAGCAGCGCCTTGCGCAAGAGTGTCTTCATTCGCGATGTTCCCCATACGCCGCGATGCGACGCGTTCGATCCATACGCACGCCTGTGGCGTCGTCTGCGGGAGCGCCCATCCTGTGCGGGATCCCGGCAGTGCATCCCCCGACGCAGTGCGTGTCCCGTGTGCGGCCACGCGCACGCGGCCGCGCCTGCACCATAGCCCAGCGTGGCCGCGCTGACAATTGGGATGCGGATTCCGGAATATCCGTACGCGTGGTATGGCATGGCAGCACCCGCCCGGCTGCGCCGCCACGCAGGTGTTGACGGGGGTGCGGCGACGGAGACAGGCGCGCGAGAGGGGGCAGGCGGCCGCGCAGACCGCTTGCCCTGGCCGCCCGATGTGGCGGCGGCCGTTGTGTCAGCGGCCCGGTTCGGGCAACGGGATGAATTCCTGGTCGTCGCCGGGGATTGTCCCGAAGCGGCCCTCGCGCCAGTCCTGCTTGGCCTGCTCGATGCGTTCCACCGAACTGGAGACGAAGTTCCACCACAGGTGGCGCGGGCCATCCAGCGGCTCGCCGCCCATCAGCATCGCCTTCAGCGGGGTCTTGGCGCGCAGCCGCCCGCGCGCGCCCGGCTCGGGCAGGACCAGGTGCCGCGCCGGGATGTCCACGCCGTCCAGTTGCGCCTCGCCCTCCAGGATGTACAGCGAGCGCTCGGCGTGCCGGGCATCCAGGTCGAGTTCCGCGTCCGCCTCCAGGTCCAGGGCCACGTTGAGGGTGTCGGCGAACACCGTCACCGGCGATTCCTCGCCGTAGGCGCGGCCGGCGATCACCCGCAGCCACACGCCGTCGCGGCGCTGCTGCGGCAGGCTGGCGGCGGCATGGTGGTAGAACGCCGGCGCGGTTTCTTCCGCCGATTTCGGCAGCGCCACCCAGGTCTGCATGCCGTGCAGCGGGTGCGCATGCTCGCGCAGCGCGGTCGGCGTGCGTTCGGAGTGGGAGATGCCGCGGCCGGCGGTCATCCAGTTGACGTCGCCGGCGCGGATCACCTGGTCCGAGCCGAGCGAATCGCGGTGGCCGATCTCGCCTGACCACAGGAAGGTGACCGTCGCCAGGCCGATGTGCGGATGCGGGCGCACGTCCACCCCATGGCCCGGCTCGAACACCGCCGGCCCCATGTGGTCGATGAAGACGAACGGGCCGACGCTGCGCGCCTGCATGCTGGGGACGGCACGACGCACTTCGAAGCCGCCGATATCGTGGACGCGGGGGGCGATCAGGGTGGGCATGCGGACGCTCGCAGTTGCAAAAACGGAAGCGAAGCTTCGCATGCGCGACGGCCGCGGTGCGGCGCCATGGCAAGACGGACTGTCCCGCATGCGGTCATCCGCGGCGGGCCGATCCGCGACGCGTTCGCGCCATGTCGCGCGGTGATGCCGGCGTGCCGGAATCGCATAGTGCGAAGTGCGTGCGCTTCTTGTCTGCGACGTGGCGGCGGGCCTGTGAATAATCGGTGCGCGTCGCGGCCGGTCGCACGCGCTAGCGAGCGGCACGTGGCGCTGCGTCGATCCCTCTTCCCCCCGAAGGAGCCCACACATGAAGAATGTCGCATCGCACATCCGTTGTCGCCGCGCCGCCTGGTCGCGCCCTGGCCTGGTCCTGCTCGCAGGCGCGGCGTTTGCGGCGCAGGCGCAAAGCGTGCCGAACATGAACGTGCCCACGGAGATCATCAACGATCTGTGGGGCGCGAAGGCCTTGCTGGTCACCGGTGGACAAGGCGCCGGCTGCTATCCGGTCGCCAACGGCCATCGTGTCGCCGGCCCGACCCTGCGCACCAATATCCGCTACATGGCGATCGGCATGGCGACCGACAACTGCGCCGTCGGCAGCGGCATCGCCAGCGTCAATCTCCAGTTCCTCGCGCGGCCGCGTCCGGCAGGCATGTACATCCAGATCGTCGACAACGGCATCGTCATCAGCAACCGGTGATCGCCACGGCCGCCGGCCGCCGACTGCCGAGCCCGGTCAGAACAGCGACCGGGTCTGCGCGGCCGGCGCCGGCATCTCGCCGCGGCGCGAGGCCAGCCGGTCGGCCAGCCGGGTCGGTTCCGGCAGGCGATAGCCGCGCAGGTAGCGCTGGGTCCACTGCAGTGCGCTGTCCACCGCCACGCGGTGGCCGGGCGAAACGATCAGTGGATTGCAGCGCAGCTTGCTGCGCAGCGCCCAACCGACCACCTCGCCGCGATGCACGATGGGGCTGTGGTCGCCGGCTTGCGGACCGGGTTCCTCGAAGCGACCGGCCAGCAGGGTCTTGGCCACGCCGATGCTGGGCAACCCGGTGACCACGCCGAAGTGCGCGGCGATGCCGAGCCGGCGCGGATGAGCGATGCCCTGGCCATCGACGAACACCAGGTCCGGGCGCTGCCGCAGCAGGTCCAATGCGGCCAGCAGCGCCGGCAGTTCGCGGAAGCTGAGCAGGCCGGGCACGTAGGCCATCGAGGTAGGCACGCGGGCGATCTCGGCTTGCTGCAACTGCAGGGTCTGCGCATCGAGCAGCACCGCCGCGGCGCGGGTGACCTGGCCATCGTCCTCGAAGCCGACATCGAAGCCGGCCAGCCAGCGCGGCGGGTCGGGCACCTCGTCCTGCAGGCTGACCTGGCGCGCCAGCGTCGCCTGTAGCGCGCGTGCCTGCACGATGCTGCCGTCCCAGTCGCCGAACACGGGGTGCGTGGAAGTGTCCATGCGCTGATGATCGCGCCGTGTTCGTGGTTGGCGTGTGGAGGGGCGGGAATCGGGAATGGGGAATCGCAACGGCTTGGTTCTCCAGCAAGCCGAACGGCCAAGCCCCGCCTGCTGGTCAGAGCCGCGCGGGAGCCCGCTTCAACGATGTCCCATTCCCGATTCCCCATTCCCAGCCAAGAGCTACAATCCAGGGCTGCACCATCCACGCATCCCCCAACGGAGACCGTCGCAGTGACCCGCAAACTCGTACTGTTGCGCCATGGCCAGAGCCAGTGGAACCTGGATAACCGCTTCACCGGCTGGGTCGATGTCGACCTGACCGAACAGGGCCGCCAGGAAGCCGTGGCCGCCGGCCGGCTGATGCGCGAGGAGGGCCTGCAGTTCGACGTCGCCCATACCTCGGTGCTCAAGCGCGCCATCCACACCCTGCAGGGCGCGCTGAAGGAACTGGACCAGGACTGGCTGCCGGTGCACAAGAGCTGGCGCCTCAACGAGCGCCACTACGGCGGCCTGCAGGGCCTGGACAAGGCCGAGACCGCGGCCAAGCACGGCGAGGACCAGGTCAAGATCTGGCGCCGCTCCTACGACATCCCGCCGCCGCCGATGGATGCCGAGGATCCGGGCCATCCGCTGCACGACCGCCGCTACGCCACCCTGGACCGCAATGCGCTGCCGGCCACCGAGTCGCTGGCGACCACGCTCGAGCGCGTGCTGCCGTACTGGCACGACGCCATCGCGCCGCAGCTCAAGGCCGGGCAGACCGTGCTGGTCACCGCCCACGGCAATTCGCTGCGCGCGCTGTACAAATATTTGAACGACGTGTCGCGCGAAGAGATCCTCGAACTCAACATCCCCACCGGCATCCCGCTGCTGTTCGAACTGGACGACAGCCTGCAGGTGCAGTCCTACCGCTATCTGGGCGATCCGGAAGCGGCGAAGAAGGCGGCCGAGGCGGTGGCCAATCAGGGCAAGGCGAAGTAAGCGTCAGGATCGGCGCGCAATTGGCAGGAGAAGGCGATGGGTGGATTCAGCATCTGGCACTGGTTGGTGCTGATGGTCATGCTCGGCATTCCGTTGCTGATCGGCGGGGTGGTGTGGATGGCGATCCGCGCGCAGCGGCGCCGGCCGGCGTCCGTGGCGCCGCCGTTGCCGCCTGCCGCCTCGGTGGAGCAGCGCTTGCGCGCGCTGGAACAGTTGAAAGCGCAGGGGCTGATCGACGCGGCCGAGTACGCACGCCGGCGCGAGCAGATCCTGGCCGCGCTGTAAGGGTATGACCCAGCGGCGGGCGGCGCATCGTCGCGCCTGCCGATACATCGCGCAGTGCGGTGGCGTGCATTGCGCGGCGCGGCGCACCTGGCGCGTCTTGCCGCGTCTCGCTGCATCCGTGCGGCCATGCGATCGCGCCGGATGTGCTACCAGACGCAACTGGTGAGCAGCAGGCCCGGCTGTACGTCCACCCAGCGCAGGCGATGCCGCTGCCCGACCGTCAACGCCGGCGCCAGCGGCGTGGCGATGCGCGTGTCCACGTGGCCGCTGGCCGGGTCGCAGCCTTCGATGCGCAGGGCGTCGAAATCGAAGAAGCGGCCGACCGTCGCGGCCGCGGCCTTGTAGAAACTCTCTTTCGCCGAGAAGCCCAGGGTCAGCGCGTACGGCCAGCCGCGGACGCGGGCGAGCGCGGCCAGCGCGTCGCAATCGCTGGCGTCCAGGGCAACGTTGCGGATCGCCTCGAGCTGGTCTTCTGCCACCACACGTTCGATATCCAGGCCGATGCCGTTGGCGCCGGCGGATGTCGGCAGGGCGATGGCCACCGCCAGGCCATCGGTATGCGAGAGGCTGCCGAGAAAGCCGGCGGGCCAGAGCGGCGCGCGGTCGGCGCCGATCGGCAGGTCGGTTGCGGTACTGCCTGCGGCGCGCAGCGCGGCGAGCGCCGCGCGACGGCCGGCCAGGTACTCGGCCTGGCGCTTGCGTACGCTGCGCGCGATCGACGGCGGCCGCTGCAGACCGTGGCGCTGGAAATCGTCGTTGTCGAAGCCATCGACCTCGAACGCCAGCAGCCAGGCGTCCGGCACGGCGATGCGATGCGCGCCGAGGGCGAGGCGGGCGAACGGCGGGGCGGCGAGGGCCAGGGCATCCATGGCCCTAGCTTAGAGCCTGCGTTGGCCGGTGCGGTGCGTGCGCTGCGGCCAGTGATGCGCCGCAGGAGTCGTTGCTTCGCGAGCTACGTCCGCCACGATCGAGCCGGATGCATCGATACGTCCCGCAGCATTGGCTTCAACCGTCGCTGGCGTCCACCCACACCCGCATCTCGCCTTCGCCGCGGTTGGCCCAGGCGAAGTAGGGCACGAAGGTCAGGGTCTGCGGCTGCCGCGCCGGCGGTGGCGCGTCGTAGCGGTATAGCGGCGCGGCTGCGTCGACATCGCCATGCAGGCGTTCGCCGGTGGCCTGCAGCAGCACCTGGCCGTCCAGCGCGCCGCTGCCGGGCACGGCCTGCAGTGCGGCGCTGGCGGGCAGACGCAGCTGATGCAGGTCGGCGCCGTTGTCGGCTTGCTCCAGGCAGTACACCAGCGGCCCGCGCTGCACCGCGACCTTGCCGGCCAGGTGACGCACGCGCGGATGCCCGCTGACCCGCATCGGCGGCATCGGCAGGCGCAGTTGCAGAGTGTCGCCGGACTGCCAGCGCCGGCGCAGCACGCAGTAGCCATGCTGGCGGTGCGCCTCGATCGCCACCGGCTCGCCGTTGAGCAGCAACTGCGGCGCCTGGCACCAGTCCGGCAGGCGCAGCGCCAGCGCCGCGTCCATCGGGGCGCTGCACGCCACGTCGAAGTCGATCGTGTCCTGCCACGGGTACTCGCCGCGCTGGCGCAGGGTCAGGGTCTGCCCGCCGACCTCGAACCGCGCGTCGCTGCCGACGTAGAGGTTCACGTACAGGGTGTCGTCGTGGCGGGTGTAGAGGTAGTGGCCCAGCGAGGTCAGCACGCGTGCGATGTTGGGCGGGCAGCAGGCGCAGCCGAACCAGCGTTGGCGCACCGGCTTCACATGATCGAAAGTGTGGTTGCCGTGCACGGTGGGCGGGTGCACTTCCAGCGGATTGACGTAGAAGAAGTGGCGCCCGTCCAGGGCCATGCCGCCCAGCACGGTGTTGTACAGCGCGCGCTCCATCACGTCGGCGTAGCGGCCGTCCGGCGCCAGCTGCAGCATGCGGTTGGCGAACATCATCAGCCCGATCGAGGCGCAGCTCTCGTTGTAGGCGGTGTCGTTCGGCAGGTCGTAGTCGACGCTGAAGGCTTCGCCGTAGCTCTGCGCGCCGATCGCGCCGGTCAGGTACATCTGCCGCTGCGTGGCGTTGTCCCACAGGCGCTCGCAGGCCGCGCGCAGGGTGGCATCGCCGCTGTGCCGGGCCAGGTGCGCCACGCCGGCGTACAGGTACACGAAGCGCACGGCATGGCCGACCGCGGTGTCCTGCAGCGCCACCGGCAGGTGCGCCTGGCTGTAGGCCTTGTCCTGGATCATCCAGGCCGGGCCGTGTCCGCCCCAGAAAAAAGTGTGGCCGCGCCTGGCGTACTCCTCGTCGTAGTAGTGCGGCGTTGTGCCGCGCTGTTCGACGAAGTAGCGCGCCAGCGCCAGGTAGCGCGCCTCGCCGGTGGCCTCGTACAGGCGCATCAGCGCCAGTTCGATCTCCGGATGCCCGGGGTAGCCGTGCAACTGCGTCGGGCCGGGGCCGAAGGTGGCGTCGATGTGGTCGGCGAGCCGGCACACGATGTCGAGCAGGGCGCGCTTGCCGGTGGCCTGGTAGTAGGCCACGCCGGCTTCGATCATGTGCCCGGCGCAGTACAGCTCGTGGCACTCGGCCAGGTTGGTCCATCGCTCCTGCGGCGCCTTCACCGTGAAATAGGTGTTGAGGTAGCCGTCGGCCTGCTGCGCGGCGCCGATCAGTTCGATGGTGGCGTCGGCATCGCGTTCCAGCGCCGGGTCGGGATGCTGCGCCAGCAGGTAGGCCACCGCTTCCAGCCACTTGGCCACGTCGCTGTCCTGGAACACCATGCCGTAGAACGCGCCGTCGCTGCGGCCGGCGGCGATGCGGAAGTTCTCGATGGCGTGGCTGGGTTCGGCATCGGCGACGTTGTCGTTGAGCGCGTCCCACTGGTAGGGCAGCACCACCTCCTGCACCAGGCGCTGGTAGCGCTGCCAGAACGGATCGGCGATGCGCAGGTGGGCGAGCGGCAGTTCCGGGGACGGCACGGGCGAATGCGGCATGGAGCGGAGATCCTGGAGAGTGGGGAAGGTCAGTGCACCGGGCGTGCGGCGAGGTCGGCGGCGATGCTCGCCAGCAGCGGCCGGCGCAGCCGGCAGCGCAGGATCACCGCGGCCAGCAGCAGGTGCAGGCCGGCGGGGATCAGGGTTTCCAGCAGGGTGATGGCCTGCAGCGAGGCGGGGCTCTGCTGCGCAGCGCCGGCGCGGTAGCCGGCGTAGACGAACAGCGCGCTGATCACCACCGCGCTCGAGGCCCAGGCCAGCTTGATGCAGAACAGGTTGAAGGCGAAGTTGATGCCGGAGGAGCGCACCCGGTTCTTCCAGGCGCCGTAATCGTCGGCGAAGGCCATCAGCGAGAAGTGCAGCGGCAGCGCGAAGCCCAGCACCAGGCAATGCACGAAGATCACCCCCAGCCACAGCGTCTGCTGCGCCGGCCCGGTCGGCAGCCACCACTGCGCCACGCCGAACGCGGCCAGCGCCAGGTTGGTGTGCAGGTACAGCGCCAGCGGGTCGAAGCGGCGGCACAGCGCGTTGACCACGATCGCGCCGAGCACCGTGGCCAGCGCCACCATCGCGAAGAACAGCGAGGCGTAGCCGCTGCTGCCGCCGAGCACGTAGGTGATGAAGTACAGATAGGCGCCGCCGCGGATGTTGTACACGTTGATCAGCAGGAACGACATCAGCAGCACCAGCCGCAACTGGTCGTTGCGCAGCAGGCCGCGCAGGTGTTCGGCGATGCCGGCGCCGCCGAGCAGGCTGACCGGCACGCGCTCGCGCACGGCGAAGAAACAGCACAGGAACATCGCCACCGCCAGCGCCGCCAGCACGCCCACGCCAAGCTGGTAGCCGCGCGCGGCGTCGCCGTTGCCCAGTTCCCGCACCAGCCACGGCAACCCGACCGACACCAGGAAGCCGGCGATGCCGCACAGCACGAAGCGCCAGGATTGCGCCGAGACCACGTCGCGGTGGTCGCCGGTCATGCTGTTGATCAGCGCGCAGTAGGGCACGTTGATCGCGGTGTAGCACAGCGACAGCAGGAAATAGCTGGCGAAGGCGTAGGCGATCTTGGCGCCGGCGCTCAGTTGCGGCGCGCTGAAGGTCAGCACGCAGGCGATGCCGATCGGCACCGCGACCCACAGTTGCCAGGCGCGGAAGCGGCCCCAGCGGCTGCGGGTGCGGTCGGCGATCAGGCCCATCACCGGGTCGGACACCGCGTCGGCCACGCGCAGCACGGTGAACAGGGTGCCGACCAGCGCCGGGGTCAGGCCGAACACGTCGGTGTAGAAGAAGGTGAGGAAATTGGCGATCAGGCAGGTGACCACCGTGCCGCCGGCATCGCCGAGGCCGTAGCCGAACTTTTCCAGGCGCGACAGCCGCGGCGTGGTCGCGGCCGGCGCGGCGTCTGCGGCGGCGTGGCCGATGGCGGTCGCAGTCAACGGGGCGGCTCCTGGCGCGCGCGGTCTGGCGCCAGCGCAACGTCGCACGGCCGCGCAACCGCGACAAGAGTCTGTGCGGTATAAAACCGGTACGATTCCGACCATGGTCGCCGGGCCGCGTGCGCGTGGTGACGTTCATTGGATTGCTGCAGTGCAGCGTGTTGCGCGCACGGGGAGACGTTTCCGACATGCTCGAATTGACCGTCGCCTATCCGATCCGGGTGCAGAACGGGGGCCTGTTCATTTCCCGCGGGGTGGGCGCGCATCCGGCGCGGGTGATCCAATCCTACGAGCTGATCTTCGTCGAGCGCGGCATGCTGTCGATTCGCGAACAGGACAGCGACTTCCACGTCGGCCCCGGCGAGACGCTGCTGCTGTGGCCCGGCCGCGCGCATGCCGGCCTGGGCCAGTTCCCGGACGACCTGCGCTTCTACTGGGTGCATTTCGAACTGGAACCGGGCGCGACGCAGGCGGACAACGCGGTGGCGCTGTCGATGCCGCAGCGCACCGCGATCCGCGATCCGGAGCGCTTCGTCGGCCTGTTCCGCTGGTTCCTGGCCGAGCAGGAGGAACGGCGCACGCTGCCGATGCTGGAGCCGATCGTGTTGTCGATGCTGCAATGCGTGGCCGGCGCCTGGCCGGATCCGCACGACTCCGAGCGCGCGGGCGTGGCGCTGGCGTACCGCGCCAAGCAACTGATCGGCACGCAGTTCCATACCGCGCTCACCGCCTCGTCGCTGGCCGCGCAACTGCACTGCAATCCGGATTATCTGGGCCGCATCTACCGGCGCAGCTTCGGCACCACGCTGACCGAGGCGATCCATCGCCAGCGCATCGCCTTCGCCGAGAAGCTGCTGCTGGTCAACACCTGCGCGGTGGACGACGTGGCGCAGCGCGCCGGCTTCAGCGACAGCGGCTACTTCCGGCGCGTGTTCCGCCAGCGTCTGGGCATGACCCCCAGCGCCTACCGGCGCCTGTACTGCAAGGAGCACATCAATTCGGGTTGAGGGGGGGCTTGCGGGTGCGGTGCGCGTGCTGCGCACTTTCATTGCAGGTGTTCGCGCGTATCGCTTGGCTGTGCTGTAGGAGCGGCTTTAGCCGCGACGCGCTTTTCATGGGAACGCTTCGTCGCGGCTGAAGCCGCTCCTACGATAAAAGCGGCTTTGGGCTCTAGCGCAGGGCTTTCATGGTAACGCCCGGTCGCGGCTGAAGCCGCTCCTACGGCCCGGGCAACGCCGCGCTGGCTGCGCTAGCTCAGCTGCTGGCCGATCTCGCGCGCCATCGCGCTCAGCGGCAGGATCTTTTCGGCGCCGCCGCGCTTGATCGCTTCCTTGGGCATGCCGAAGACGACGCTGCTGTGTTCGTCCTGGGCCACGGTGCGCGCGCCGGCCTGGCGCATTTCCAGCAGGCCCACCGCGCCGTCGTCGCCCATGCCGGTCATGATGATGCCTAGCGCGTTGCCGCCGGCGGCGCGCGCGGCGGAACGGAACAGCACGTCCACCGACGGACGGTGCCGGTTCACCGGCGGTCCGTCCAGCACCTCGACGAAATACTGCGCGCCGCTGCGACGCAGCAGCATGTGCTTGCCGCCCGGCGCGATCAGTGCGCGTCCCGGCACCACGCGGTCGTTGTTGGCCGCTTCCTTCACCGAGATCTGGCACAGCGTGTCCAGGCGCGCGGCGAAGGCGGCGGTGAACTTCTCCGGCATGTGCTGGACGATGACGATGCCGGGGCTGACCCGCGGCAGCGCGGTCAGCACTTCCTCCAGCGCCTGGGTGCCGCCGGTGGACGTGCCGATCGCCACCACCCGTTCGGTGGTCTGCGACAGTGGGCGATTGCCCTGCGCGGGCAGGATCACGTCGGCGGTGTGCTTGATCTCCGGTTCCGCCGGCGCCGGTGCCGCACGCACCGACAGGCGCTTGACGTTGGCGCGCGCGGCGCTCTTCACCGTGGCGATCATTTCCTCGGCCGAATCGGTGAGGAACTGCTTGAGGCCGAGCTTGGGCTTGGTCACCACCGCCACCGCGCCGGCGGCCAGCGCGTCCATGGTGACCCGTGCGCCCTTCTCGGTGAGCGTGGAGCAGATCACCACCGGGGTCGGGCGCTCGCTCATGATCTTGCGCAGGAAGGTGATGCCGTCCATCTTCGGCATCTCCACGTCGAGCACGATCACGTCCGGCCATTGCTGGCGCATCTTGTCCATCGCCAGCAGCGGGTCTGCCGCGGCGGCGATGACCTCGATGCCGGGCGCGTCGTTGAGCACGGCGACCAGCACCTGGCGCACCACCGCCGAATCGTCGATCACCATGGCCTTGATCGTGGTCATGCGGGGTTCCCTCCTGGCACGTCGGCCTTCATGGTTTGCGGTACACCGACGGCGCGATCTGCACCACGTCGCCGTTGACGTCGTTGAGACTCTCGGAGTGGCCGATGCAGAAGATGCCGCCGCGCTTGAGCGTGCCGAGCACCCGCGCCACCACTTCGCGCTTGGTCTGGCCATTGAAGTAGATCATCACGTTGCGCAGGAACACCACGTCGAACTGGCCCAGATTGGGCAGCGTCGCGTTGAGGTTGGCGTGCAGGAAGCGCACGTGGTCGCGGATGCGGCGATCGATCAGCATGCTGCCTTCGTACTCGCCGCGGCCCTTGAGGCAATAGCGCTTGAGCATGGCCGGCGGCATGTGCTCGATGCGCAGCAGCGGGTAGTGGCCGGTGCGCGCCTTGGCCAGCACGCGGGTGCTGATGTCGGTGCCGACCACTTCGTACGGGCGGCCCTGCAGGGTGTCGTCCAGCACCATGGCCATGCTGTAGGCCTCCTCGCCGCTGGAACTGGCCGCGCTCCAGCAGCGGAACGGCGCGCTGCCGGTATGCGCGGCGGCGACGCTGCGCAGCAGGTCGAAGTGCTTGGGCTCGCGGAAGAAGTAGGTTTCGTTGGTGGTCAGCAGGTCGATCGCGGTCTGCACCTCGCCGCTGCCTTCGCGGCTTTCCAGCAGCTTGAGGTACTGGGTGTAGGTCTGCAGCGAATGCGCCTTCAGGCGCTTGCCCAGGCGCCCGCACAGCATGGCCTTCTTGGCCGGCGAGATGGTGATGCCGGCGGCGTCGAAGATGAAACGCTGGAACCGGCCGAATTCCTGCTCGGTGATGGTGTCGTGGCTGGTCATGGTCGTGGCCGGTCAGTGGGTGGAGGCAGCAGCGGGGGCGCTGGCGTTGCCGGTGGGGCCGTGTTCCTGCAGCAGGCGCTGGTGCTCCAGCAGCCAGGCGTGCAGCGCGCCGCCCCCCAGCGGGCGCGCCAGCAGGTAGCCCTGGCCGAAGTCGCAGCCCAGCTCCTGCAGCAGGGTCCAGTCCTCCACCGTCTCGATGCCCTCGGCGACGGTGCTCAGGCCCAGCCGCTGGGCCATGCCCAGTGCCGATTCCAGAACCGTGCGCAGGTTACGGCTGCGGTGCGCGTCGTGGACGAAGATGCGGTCGATCTTCAACTCGGTGAAGGGAATGCGGGTGAGTTGCTGCAGCGAGGAGAAGCCGGTGCCGTAGTCGTCCAGCGACAGGCCGAAGCCCTGCAGCCGCAGCCGTGCGAGCATGCCCAGCGCGCTGCCGCAGACCAGCGAGCTTTCGGTGATTTCCAGCACCAGGTCGGACGGTGCCAGGCCATGCTTGCGCAGCAGTCCGAGCAGTTCGTCGAGCAGATTCGGGTCCTGCAGCATGCGCGGCGACAGGTTCAACGCCAGGGTCAGCTGGAATCCGTCCTGCTTCCACGCCGCCAGCCGCGCCAGCGCCTGGTCGGCGACGCAGGCGGTGAGCGCATGGATCAGGCCTTCGCGCTCGGCCACGGCGATGAAACGGTCCGGCGCGATCGGCCCGGCGCTGGGATGGCGCCAGCGCGCCAGCGCCTCCACGCCACCGACCCGGCCGCTGCGCATGTCCACCTTGGGCTGGTAGGCGACCTCGATCTCGCCGCGCTGCAGTGCCTCGCGCAGCATCGCCGCCATGGTCGCCTCGCCCGGCGCTTCGGCCTCGTTCCGCGGCGTCGGCGTCGGCGGCGCATGGGCGCGCAGCGCGGCCGCGAGCTGGGCAGCGCGCAGCGGCTTCTCCAGGCCAGCCAGCACCTGCAGGCCGTTGCTGCGGCCGACCTGCAGCACCGAGTCGATCAGGGCCGCGCCGCGTTGCGAGGCGACCACGATCGGCACGCGCACGTCGCTGCGGGCCAGCGCCTCGAGCAACTGCACGCCGTCCATGCCGGGCATTTCCAGGTCCACGATCAGCAGCCCCAGCGGCGAACCCTCGGTCACCCGCGCCAGCGCCGCATGGCCGTCGGCCGCGCCTTCCACTGACACGGCGCCCATCCGCAGGCACAGGGCCAGCGCGTGTTCGCGCTGGACCTGGCTGTCGTCGACCACCAGGACCGTGCCGAAGTGGTGCAGGGCGGCGGTGTCGGGGGGCGTGGGCATGCGAAATCCGTTTCGAGAGAGGGGCAGGGTGCTGCGCGGCGAAGGCCGCTCAGGCGGCGATGCCTTCTTCCAGGTGGGCGTCGAGGGCGGCCATGCTGGCGAACTCCTGGGGCGCCAGCACCGCATCGGCGGCGAGCAGGATGACGAAGCGCTCGCCGACCTTGCCCATGCCATGGATGAAGTCGCGGCGGATGCCGGTGCCGAACGCCGGCGGCGGGGCGATGTCGGCGGTGGCGATCTCCAGCACCTCGCTGACCGCATCCACCAGCAGCCCGAGCACCTGGCGTTCCTCGCCGCTGGCGACCTCGATGATGACGATGCAGGTGCGCTTGCTGATCTCGCTGGGCGCACGGCCGAAGCGCTGCTGCAGATCCACCACCGGCACCACCGCGCCACGCAGGTTGATCACCCCACGCAGCGCGGGCGGCATCATCGGCACGTCGGTCGGCGTGCGGTACTCGATGATCTCCTTGATGCCGAGAATGCCGACGCCGAACATTTCCTTGCCCAGCAGGAAGGTCAGGAACTGGTCCGTCGCCAGGTCGCCGGCGTCGGAGGGTGAGAGCGAAGCGGGAGCGTTCATGGCCATGCCTCAGAAGGTTTCGAAGTGGGTTTCGTCCAGCGTGTCGGCCAGCACCAGCTTGCCGCCGGCCACGCGTGCGATCGGCTTGGCCCCGGCCTGCCCGCTGCGGCCGCGCGCCGCGGCCGGACGCCGCGTCGCGGTCCTGGATGCGGCTGCGACTTCCAGCTTGAAGAAACTCATCAGTTGCTGCAGCTGTTCGGCCTGCGCGCTCATTTCCTCGGCGGTCGCGGCCAGTTCCTCGGAGTTGGATGCGGCCTGCTGCGTGGTCTGGTTGAGCTGGCCGACCGCGGCATTGATCTGGCCGACGCCGGAGGTCTGTTCCTCGGAGGCGGCGGTGATCTCCTGCACCAGGTCGGAGGTGCGCTTGATCGACGGCACCATCTCGTCCAGCAGCTTGCCGGCGTTCTCCGCCAGCTCGACGCTGGAACTGGCCACATCGCCGATCTCCTGCGCGGCCACCTGGCTGCGCTCGGCCAGCTTGCGCACTTCCGCGGCGACCACGGCGAAACCCTTGCCATGCTCGCCGGCGCGCGCGGCTTCGATCGCCGCGTTCAGCGCCAGCAGGTTGGTCTGGTAGGCGATGTCGTCGATGATGCTGATCTTCTGCGCGATCTGCTTCATCGCCTGCACGGTCGCACGCACCGACTCGCCGCCGTCCAGCGCCTGGCTGGACGCCTTGCTGGCCATGCCGTCGGTGATCTTGGCGTTCTCGGTGTTCTGCGAGATCGAGGCGGTCATCTGCTCCAGCGAGGCGCTGGTCTCTTCCACGCCGGCGGCCTGTTCGCTGGCCGCCTGGCTCAGCGACTGCGCGGTGGCGCTGACTTCCTCCGAGGCGCTGGCCAGCGCCTCGGCGTTGCTGTTGACCTCGCTGACCACCTGCGACAGGCGCGCGATGGTGTCGTTGACGTAGTTCTTCATTTCGGCATAGGCGCCGTCGTAGGACTTGTCGATGCTGCGGGTCAGGTCGCCCTCGGCCAGGCCGCCCATCACCCGCACCACGTCCTGGATGCTGTCGCCGGTGGTGGTGGCCAACTCGTTCAGGCCCTGGCCCATGTCGCGCTGGAACCCGGACAGGCCGTCCAGGACGATGCGCTCGGAGAAGTCGCCACGGTTGGCGGCCTGGACCACGCGGCGCTGGCCGTCGATCACCAGCTTCAGCCGCTCGACCATGGTCCGCATCGCATACAACGCGCTGCCCCTGTCGTTGGCGCGCACCGCCACCTCCAGGTTGAGGTCGCCCTGCGCTACCTTGTTGGCGATCTCGGCCACATAGGCCGGCTCGCCGCCGAGCAGGCGCATCAGGCCGCGCACGATGAAGACCGAAATGCCGGCGCCCAGCAGCACGCATACCACGATCACGGCGATGATCCACTGGCGCGAACTGGCATAGAGCGCATCGCCCTCCGCGCTGGCGGCTTCGCCGCCCTTGGTGTTCAGCACGACCAGGCTGTCGAGAATGGTCGACGCATCGTCGTAGAGCTTGCGCTGGTCGCCGTTGAACAAGGCCAGCGCCTCGCTGGTCTTCAGCGTTCGCGACAGGTCCAGGACCTGCTTGTGCAAGGCCAGGTACTTTTCGAACTCGCCATTGAAGTTCGTATAGATGCCTTTTTCCTCCTCCGAGGAAATGAGCTTGACGTAATGATCGCGGTTACTCGCGTACTCGGCCAGGATCTGCTCCATCTGCTGGTCGAACGCGCGCATTTCCTGCGGGTTCTCGGTGACCACGTGCTGCAGTTCGGCCACGCGCAGGTCGGACAGGTTGGTATTCATCGCCTGCACGTAATGGATGCTGGGCATCCAGTTGGTGGCGATGTCGGTGGAGGCCTGGTTGACCTTGGCCAGCTTGTCCACCGTGAACACGCCCATGCCCACCATGAGCAGCAGGACGGCGGCGAAGCCGAGCCCGATTCTGGTAGCGATCTTCATTTGATTAAACACCGTGATCCCCCTGTTGGATGTACGGAAGTGTGGTTGTCAGAACGTGTCGAACTGCGCTTCGTCCGGCGCCGGCACCAGCGCCAGGCCGGTCTCGCCAAAGCCGAAACTGCGTTTGCGCACCGGTGCCGACTTGTGCGCCAGGGCCTGCGGAGCGGCGGGGCGCCGCGGCGCCACCACCTGGTTGGTACGGAAGAAGCTCATCAACTGCTGCAACTGCTCCGCCTGGCCGCTCATTTCCTCGGCGGTGGCGGCCAGTTCCTCGGAGTTGGCCGCGGCCTGCTGGGTGGTCTGGTTGAGCTGGCCGACCGCGGCATTGATCTGGCCCACGCCCGAGGTCTGTTCCTCGGAGGCGGCGGTGATTTCCTGCACCAGGTCGGAGGTGCGGCGGATCGAGGGCACCATCTGCTCCAGCAGCTTGCCGGCGTTCTCGGCCAGCTCCACGCTGGACTCGGCGACCTGGCCGATCTCCTGCGCGGCCACCTGGCTGCGCTCGGCCAGCTTGCGCACTTCCGCAGCGACCACGGCGAAGCCCTTGCCGTGCTCGCCGGCACGCGCGGCCTCGATCGCCGCGTTCAGCGCCAGCAGGTTGGTCTGGTAGGCGATGTCGTCGATGATGCCGATCTTCTGCGCGATCTGCTTCATCGCCACCACCGTCGAGCGCACCGCATCGCCGCCTTCGTTGGCTTCGCGTGCGGCCTTCGCCGCCATGCCGTCGGTGACCTTGGCGTTTTCGGTGTTCTGCGCGATGGACGCGGTCATCTGCTCCAGCGACGCACTGGTTTCCTCCACGCCGGCGGCCTGCTCGCTGGCCGCCTGGCTGAGCGACTGCGCGGTGGCGCTGACCTGCTCGGAGGCGCTGGCCAGGGCGTCGGCGTTGATGTTGACCTCGCCGACCACCTGCGCGAGGCGCGCAACGGTGGCATTGACGCTGTCGCACAGTTCCTTCAGCTTGCCCTGGCACTGCACGTTCGCCAGCCGGGTCAGGTCGCCGGCTTCGATCGCCTTGAGCACGGCGCTGGCTTCGTTGAGTGGACCGATCACCGTGTCCAGGGTCAGGTTGATGCCGTCGACGATGCGGCGGAAGTCGCCATGGTGCAGGCTGCCGTCGGCGCGCACGTCCAGGCGGCCGGCCGCGGCCGCGTCGGCGAGCAGGCTGGTGTCGCGGATCAGCGCGCGCAGGTTGGCGCGCACCTGTTCAACGGTGTCGTTGATGAACGCCTTCTTGCCCGGGAAGGCGTCCAGCGGCGCGTCGAAGTTGCCGCGGCCAAACTCGGCGATGCAGGCCATCGCCTTCTTCTTGGTGGCGATGTGGTCGCCGACCATGCGGTTGATGCCGTCGGCCATGCTGCGGAAGTCGCCTTCGAAACGGTGGCTCTCGATCACCACGTCGATGTCGCCGGCGTCGTGCTGCGCGGACATGTGCTGCATCTGCGCGATCAGCCCCTGCATGTTGCGGCGCACCTGCTCGATGATCTCGTTGATGAAGACCTTCTTGCCCGGGAACGTCTCCAGCGGCGCATCGAAATTGCCGCGGCCGAACTCGGCCACGCAGGCCAGCGCCTTCTTCTTGGTGGCGATGTGGTCGCCGACCATGCGGTTGATGCCCTCGGCGATGACCTTGAACTCGCCATCGAAGCGGTGGCTGTCGATCACCACGTCGATGTCGCCGGCGTCGTGCTGGGCGGACATGCGCACGATCTCGTCGTTGATCTGGCGTACCCCGGTCTGCACCTGCCGCAGCGCCAGCAGCACCTCGCAGGCCTGGTCGTTGCGGATGGTCGGCATCACCACCTCGAAATTGCCGGTGGCGAAGCGCGCCAGGGTGGTGGTGGCGATCCGCAGCGAGCGGGTGATGGCGTGGACGGTATAGGCCAGCACCGCGGCGGCCAGCACCGTGGCACCGATGCCCAGCGCCAGGGTTTGCCCGGGGCTCAAGCCGAGGGCGAACCCGCCCGCCGCAGCAGCCAATGGCAGCGCGACGGCGATGGCCGAGCCGGTCCACAGCTTGGAGGACAGCGAGAGAGAGTTGGACATGCCATGGTACCTGTGCGGGTGAAGAGTCCCCGGCCTGGCAGGCCGGGACGGAAAGAGATCAGAACGAAACGAACGCGGCTTCTTCCAGGCGCGCGGCCTGGGCGGTGGCCGCCGGGCCGCCGAAGCTGCGGGCGCGTGGTGTGCGCTGCATCGACGTGGGCAGTCGCCGCGGTTGCGGGGTCGGTGCCGGGGCGGTGCTGGCGCCGGTGGTGAAGAAACTCATGAGCGTTTGCAACTGTTCTGCCTGGCTGCTTACTTCTTCGGCCGTGGCGGCCAATTCTTCAGCGTTGGCAGCGGATTGCTGTGTTGTCTGGCTGAGCTGAACGACCGCGGCGTTGATCTGGCCGACGCCCGTGCTCTGTTCCTCGGAGGCGGCGGTGATCTCCTGCACCAGGTCGGAGGTGCGGCGGATCGACGGTTCCATCTCGCCGAGCAGGCGCCCGGTGGTCTCGGCCAGGGTCACGCTGGTGCTGGCGACGTCGCCGATCTCGTGCGCGGCCACCTGGCTGCGCTCGGCCAGCTTGCGCACCTCCGCAGCGACCACGGCGAAGCCCTTGCCATGCTCGCCGGCGCGCGCGGCTTCGATTGCCGCGTTCAGCGCCAGCAGGTTGGTCTGGTAGGCGATGTCGTCGATGATGCCGATCTTGCGCGCGATCTCCTTCATCGCCGAGACGGTGGCGCGGACCGCCTCGCCGCTCTCGGCGGCCTCGCGCGAGGCCTTGGCGGCCATGCTGTCGGTGACCTTGGCGTTTTCCGCGTTCTGCGCGATGGAGCCGGTCATCTGCTCCAGCGACGCGCTGGTCTCCTCCACGCCGGCGGCCTGCTCGCTGGCCGCCTGGCTCAGCGATTGCGCGGTGGACGACAGTTCCTCGGCGGCGCTGGCCAGGGTCACGGCGTTGCCGTTGACCTCGTTGACGATGCTGGTGAGCTTGTCGATGGTGGCGTTGACGTAGCGCTGCATGTCGGCGAAGGCGCCCTCGTAGTGGCCCTGCACCTGGCGGCTGAGGTCGCCCTCGGCCATCGCGCCCATCACCTTGATCACGTCGCCGACGCTGCGCAGGTTGCCGCGGGTCTGTTCGATGATCTCGTTGATGAAGGCCTTCTTGCCGGGCAGTTGCGGCATCGGCGCGTCGAAATTGCCGCGGCCGAACTCGGCCACCACGCTCAGCGCCTGCTTCTTGACGGCGATGTGCGCGGCGACCATGCGGTTGATGGCCTTGCCGATCGCGCAGAACTGCCCGTCCAGGTGCGCGCAGTCGATCTGCACGTCGATGTCGCCCAGGTCGTGCTCCTCGGACATGCGCGCGATCTCGCCGATCAGGCGCTTGAAGTTGCCGCGCACCTGCTCGATGGTGTCGTTGATGAAGGCCTTCTTGCCCGGCAGCTGCGGCATGTCCGCGTCGAAGTTGCCGCGGCCGAACTCGGCGACCACGCCCATCGCCTGCTTCTTGACCGCGATGTGGCTGCCGACCATGCGGTTGATGCCGTCGGCCATGCTGCGGAAGTCGCCCTGGAAGTGCGCGCTGTCGATGCTGGTGTCGATCTCGCCGGCATCGTGCTCCTCGGCGACGCGGCGTATTTCGGCGATCAGGCCGAGCATGTTGCGCCGCACCTGCTCGATGGTGTCGTTGATGTAGGCCTTCTTGTCCGGGAACGCGGCGAGCGGCGCGGCGAAGTTGCCACGGCCGAACTCGCCCACGCAGTCGATCGCCTGCTTGCAGACGCCGATGTGGGCGCCGACCAGCTGGTTGATATCGCCGGCCACGGTGCGGTAGGCGCCGCTGGCCTGCGCGGCATCCAGCATCACGTCGCAGTCGCCGGCGGCGTGCGCGCGGGTCATGTGCGCGACGTCGGCCTGCAACTGCCGCAGCGGCCGCTGCGCGGCGAGCAGGGCCTGGCCGATCTCGCTGCCGCCGGTGGCGGCGTCCACGCGGTCCAGTTCGCCCTGCGCCAGCGCCTGCAGGCCGCTGCGGGCCAGCTCCAACTCGCGCTGCGTGGCAGCGGCCGCCTGCTGTGCCGCGCGCACGCTACGGCCCAGCAGCAGGCCGGCGACCAGCGTGGCCACGGCGACCAGGGTCCATGCGAGGCCGCTGGCCAGCGGCAGCGCCAGCGCGGCGACAGCGGCGGCGGCGGGCAGGGCGACGGCGACGACGGCGGCCGTCGGCAGGGTGGTAAGGGGCGTCCGGTTCTGGGACATGGCGGCGATTCCTGGTTGATGGCGCGACGTAGGAATGACGGCGGGCGACGCGGCGGCTCAGGCCGCCAGCGATTCGGCGCCGGGTTGCAACTGGCCCAACAGCGACGGCACGTCCAGGATCAACGCGACCCCACCGCTGCCGAGAATGCTGGAGCCACTGATGCCCTTGACCTGGGCGAAGACCTTGGAGAGCGGCTTGATCACGGTCTGCCACTCGCCGAGCAGGGTGTCGACCACCAGGCCGAACCGCTGCGCGCCCTGGCGGATCACCACGATGCTCTCGCGCGCCGGCGGCGCGCCGGCGATGGCGAACAGCGAGCGCAGGCGCACGTAGGGCAGCACGTTGCCGCGCAGGTCGATGTACTCGCTCTGGTAGTTCGGCGCGAACTCCACGCATTCCTCGACCACGTCCAGCGGCACCACGAACACCGACTTGCCGACTCCGACCTGGAACCCGTTGATGATCGCCAGGGTCAGCGGCAGCCGCACCGAGATGGTGGTGCCGACGTCCTGCTGGCTGCTGATGTCCACGCTGCCGCGCAGCGCGGCGATGTTGCGCTTGACCACGTCCATGCCGACCCCGCGGCCGGACAGGTTGGTGACCTTCTCGGCGGTGGAGAAGCCCGGCTCGAAGATCAGCGCGAACACTTCGCGGTCGGAGAGCTGGCGGCCGGGTTCGATCAGGCCGCGCTCCAGCGCCTTGGCCAGGATCCGGTCGCGGTTGAGGCCGCCGCCGTCGTCGCTGATCTGGATGACGATGCTGCCGGAATCGTGGAAGGCGTTGAGGCGCACGGTGCCGCGCACCGGCTTGCCGCGCGCCTGGCGCACCTCGGCCGGTTCGATGCCGTGATCCATGGCGTTGCGCACCAGGTGGGTCAGCGGATCGGCGATCTTCTCCACCACCGACTTGTCCAGCTCGGTGTCCTCGCCATTGACCACCAGCGCGATGTCCTTGCCCAGCTCGCGGGCGACGTCGTGGACCACGCGGTGGAAGCGGCTGAAGGTGCCGCCGATCTTGACCATGCGCAGCTGCAGCGCGCTTTCGCGCACCTCTTCGACCAGCCCGGCCAGGATCGAGGTGGATTCCAGCAGTTGCGCATCGCCGGTACGCTGGGCGTTGGCGCCGGTGCTGGCGACGGCGATGATCAGCTCGCCGACCAGGTCGATCATGCGGTCCAGCTTGTCGGCGTCGACGCGGATCGAGCCGCCGTCGCCGCGCGCGCCCGCGGCTTTGGCCGGGCCGGCGCTGGCGGCGGTGGCGGCCGCTGCCGCCGGCGTGCTGGCCAAGGCGGGCGCGGCCGCCGCCGGCGCGTCGGCGTTGTCGAACCCGGCGAAATCGTCGGCACTGGCCTGGCTGCCGGCCTCGGCCACCAGCAGCGGCAGATCCAGGTTGGCGGCGTCGCCCTGCGGGTCCACCGCCAGCACCTGCAGGTCGCAGTCGTCGCGCACGAATTCGAAGATGTCCTCGATCGCGGCCTGTTGCGCGTCGCTGCGCAGCAGGATGTCGAAGCCCAGGTAGCAGGCCTCCGGATCCAGGTCCGGCAGCGCCGGCACGCGGTCGTGGCGGGTGCGCACCGCTTCCAGGCTGCCGAGGCTGCGCAGGCAGCGGATCAGGTGCAGCGGCGAGTTGCCGAAGCGTAGCGCATCGGTGAACAGCTGCAGCGAGATCCGCCAGTAGCCGGTGTGCGCGGGCGCGGCCGGCGCTGCCGCGGTCGCCTTGGCCGCCGGTGTGGCGGCGGGTTGCAGGTAGGTCTGCAGACGTTGCAGCAGCGGCGCGCCGTCGGCGGTGAGCGTGGCTTCGTCGGCCTTGCCGCCGGCCGCGGCTTCCACCAGCGCACGGATGTGGTCGCAGCAGGCCAGCATCAGTTGGATCAGCTCCGAATCCAGCGCGACGGCATGCTCGCGCACCAGGTCCAGCACGCTCTCCACCACGTGGGTGAAGCCGACCAGTTGCGCCAGGTCGAACAGGCCGCCGGAGCCCTTGATGGTGTGGGCGGCGCGGAAGATCGCGTTGACCGCATCCGGACCGGCTTCGCCGCGCTCGGCTTCCAACAGATTGCGCTCCATGTCCTCGAGCAGGTCGCGGCTCTCGGCGATGAAGGTCTGCAGCAATTGATCCATGTTCATGTCGTGCTGCCGATTAGTGAAGGGTGTCGTCGCCGACGCGCTCGAACGCGTCGTCCAGGCCGAGCAGGGCCAGCGCAGCGCCGACCGCGGTGCTGCAGCCCTCGAGCTGGAATGGGCGTCCCAGTGCGCGCAGTGCCGCCTGGGTGGCCAGCAGCAGCTGCACGCCGGTGGCGTCGATGTCGGTCACCTCCTGCAACTGCAGGCGCAACCCGCCGGGATGTTCCAGCGCGGGCAGCAGCAGCGGCTTGAGTTCGGCCGCGCGGCGGATGGTCATGTCGCCGTCCACGATCAGCTGCAGCGGCGGATCCTGTTCGTCGGGGGGCGTCGAGCGCATGGCGGGTCTCCGGCAGGGAAGTGGGAAAAGCCGGTGTCGCCGGCTTCGGTAAGAGCGATATCGGCGCGGACAGGAAATATTTAGAAATATTTAGCGCGCGTGAAGCATTTGTCTCCCACACCGCACGCGAGCCTGATTGGTTCAGACCAGCGCAAGATGCGCATCCCATAAAGGCTTGGGCGCGATGTGCCTGAAGGTCTATTGCACGTGCCGTGCCAAACGTGACGGCGCGTGAAGACGTCAAAAAAGCCGCGCGGCGCGGGTCCGTCGGTCTTCATGTGAAGACCGCTGCGTCGGTGTGTTGCGCTAGCTGCAGGCGCGCCATACGCCGCCGCATGTCGCGGTGGCGTGTTTGGGCAAGACAACTGCGGCCCCTGTACGGTGGCCGCTCGTGGGTGCTGTGCGGGCAGGATCGCCCGCGTCGCTCAGCGGGGCGACAGCGCGGTCAGCAGCCCGCGCGCGGCATTGAAACGGTCGGCCGCTTCCGGCAGCGGCAGCTTGAGCTTCAGCTTGTCCGGGCCATCCATCGCGTACAGCTTGGGCTGCTTCTGGATCATCTGGATGATGGTCATCGGATCCACGTTGGGCTTGGTCTCGAACACCAGGCGCCCGCCGTGTTCGCCCAGTTCCAGCTTGCGGACGCCCAGCGCATTGGCCTGTAGTTTCAGTTCGGCGATGGCAAACAGGTGCTTCACCGGATCCGGCAGCAGGCCGAAGCGGTCGATCATCTCCACCTGCAGTTCGCGCAGGCCGTCGCTGTCGCGGGCGCTGGAGATGCGCTTGTACAGGGTCAGGCGGGTATGCACGTCGGGCAGGTAGTCGTCGGGGATCAGCGCGGGCACATGCAGTTCCACTTCGGCGCCACGCGCTTCCTCGCCAGCGTCCAGGTCCGGCAGCTTGCCCTGGCGGATGCTGCGCACCGCGCGTTCCAGCAGCTCGGTGTACAGGCTGAAGCCGACCTCGGCCATCTGTCCGCTCTGGTCCTCGCCGAGCAGTTCGCCGGCGCCGCGGATTTCCAGATCGTGGGTGGCCAGAGTGAAGCCGGCGCCCAGTTCGTCCATCGAGGCGATGGCATCCAGGCGCTTCTGCGCATCGGGAGTGATGCTGCGCCGGTCCGGTACCAGCAGATAGGCGTAGGCGCGGTGATGCGAACGGCCGACGCGGCCGCGCAACTGGTGCAGCTGCGCCAGGCCGAAGCGGTCGGCGCGGTTGATGACGATGGTGTTGGCGTTGGGGATGTCGATGCCCGATTCGATGATCGTGGTCGACAGCAGCACGTTGAAGCGCTGCTTCTGGAAATCCAGCATCACCTTTTCCAGCTCGCGCTCGGGCATCTGCCCGTGGGCGATACCGATGCGCGCCTCCGGCACCAGTTCGCTCAGCTCGCGCTGCATGCGGCCGATGCTCTCCACGTCGTTGTGCAGGAAGTACAGCTGGCCGCCGCGCGCCAGTTCGCGCTGGAAGGCCTCGCGCAGCAGCGCGTTGTCCCACTGGGTGACGAAGGTCTGCACGGCCAGCCGGTTCGGCGGCGGCGTGGCGATGATCGACAGGTCGCGCAGGCCGGCCATGGCCATGTTCAAGGTGCGCGGGATCGGCGTGGCGGTGAGGGTCAGCAGGTGCACGTTGGCGCGCAGCGCCTTCAGCGCTTCCTTCTGGCGCACACCGAAGCGCTGCTCCTCGTCGACGATGACCATGCCCAGGTCCTTGAACTTCACGTCCGGCTGCAGCAGGCGATGGGTGCCGACGATCACGTCGATGCTGCCGGCGGCGACCTTCTCCAGTTCGGCCTTGATCTCCTTGCTGCTCTTGAAGCGCGACAGCACCTCGACCTTGAGCGGATAGTCGGCGAAGCGGTCGCGGAAGTTGCGGTAGTGCTGTTCGGCCAGCAGCGTGGTCGGCACCAGCACCGCCACCTGCTTGCCGGCGCTGGCCGCGGCGAAGGCCGCGCGCACCGCGACCTCGGTCTTGCCGAAGCCGACGTCGCCGCACACCACCCGGTCCATCGGCTGGCTGCTGGCCAGATCGCGCAGGGTGGCGTCGATCGCGGCCAACTGGTCGGGGGTTTCCTCGAACGGGAAGCCGGCGGCGAACGGCTCGTACATCGCCCGGTCCACCTGCAACGCCAGCCCGGCGCGGGCCTGGCGACGCGCCTGGATCTCCAGCAGCTCCGCGGCCACGTCGCGCACCTTCTCGGCGGCCTTGCGCTTGGCCTTGGTCCATTGCTCGCCGCCCAGCGAATGCAGCGGCGCGGTCTCGGCCGAGGCGCCGGAGTAGCGGCTGATCAGATGCAACTGCGCGACCGGCACGTACAGCCGGTCGCCCTTGGCGTACTCGATTTCCAGGAACTCGCCGGGCATGCCGCCGGCATCGAGCACGATCAGCCCGCGGTAGCGGCCGACGCCGTGGTCCTCGTGCACGATCGGCGCGCCCTCGGACAGCTCGCCCAGGTCGCGGATGATCGCTTCCGGCTCGCGTCCCACGCGCCGGCTGCGCCGCGGCTGGCTGGCGCGCTCGGGGAACAACTGGCGTTCGGTCAGCACCGCGATGCGCGGCTCCTCCAGCGCGAAGCCGTCGTCGAGCGGCGCCACGGCAATGGCGAAACGTGCAGCGATCGCGCCGGAGTCCAGCCCCTCTCCCTCCGGGAGAGGGGTTGGGGTGAGGGTACGACTGCTAGAGTTTTGTGTCTGCGCAGCTTTGGAAGCTGCCGCCGACCCGGCCTTCTTCGTTTCCGACCGCGCGAGCGCCGCACCCTCATCCGGCGCTTCGCGCCACCTTCTCCCGGTGGGAGAAGGAACAAATGCCGCGAAATTCGGCAGCACCTCAGGCTTCAACTCCGCGGCCGCCAACACTTCCAGCAGCGCCTCGCGGCGGCCCGGCGAATCGGCCGCGATCAGCACCCGGCCCGGGTAGTGATCGAGGAAGCTCTTCAGCGCCGCGCCTGGCGCGGCGTCCTTGGCCGCCACCGGCAGCGGCGGCAGCGGCTGGTCGCCCAGCGCCTGTGCCTCGTCGATGCGTGGGTGGTCGGCGGCCCACACGTCGATGCGCGGCAGCCCGTTGAGGCGTTCGCGCAGGGCATCCGGCGCCTGGTACAGCTCCTCCGGCGCCAGCAGCGGGCGCTCCACGTCGTGGCGGCGTTGCTCGTAGCGGGCCTGGGTCTGCGCCCAGAACGCGTCGGCGGCGGCGCCCACGCCCGGGGCGATCAGCGGCAGCACGTGCTCGCCCAGGTAATCGAACAGGGTGGCGGTGGCCTCGCGCGCACCGCTGCTGCGCGTCTCCTGGAAGAACAGCGGCAGGTAGTACTCGATGCCCGACGGCGCCAGCCCGGCCTTCATATCCTGGTACAGCGCGCTGCGCCGGGTGTCGACGTCGAAACGTTCGCGCAGCGCGGTCAGCACCCGTTCCACGCTGGCATCGTCCATCGGCACTTCGCGCCCGGGCAGCATGCGCACCGCCTGCACATAGTCCAGCGAACGCTGCGATTCCGGGTCGAAGGCGCGGATCGAATCGATGTCCTCGTCCAGCAGTTCGATGCGCAACGGTGCGTCGGTGCCCATCGGGTACACGTCGAGCAGGCCGCCGCGCACGGCGAAATCGCCCGGGTCCATCACCTGCGGCACGTTGCGGTAGCCGGCGCTTTCCAGCCGCCGTTTCTCCGCGTCCAGGTGCAGGCGCTGGCCCACGCGCAGGTCGAAACTGCCGCCGACGATGTAGCGCAGCGGCGCGACCCGCTGCATCAGCGTCTGCACCGGCACCACCACGATGCCCTGGGTCAGCGTCGGCAGCCGGTGCAGCGCGGCCAGGCGCTGGCTGACGATGTCCGGGTGCGGACTGAACTGGTCGTAGGGCAGGGTTTCCCAGTCCGGGAACGGCACCACCGGCAGGCTCGGATCGTCGCCGAGCAGGCTGTGCAGGTCGGCTTCGAGCTGATGCGCGCTCTGGTTGTCGCGTGCGACCACCAGCAACGGCCCGCGGTGCGCGGACGCGGCGCAGGCGATGTGCCAGGCCAGGGCGGTGGAGGACGCGGGAGCGCGCCAGTGCGCGCGGAGCTGGCCGGACTTGGGCAGCGGCGGAACGGGGAAGGGAAGGGGCGGCATGGACCGTGGAGTTTAGCAAAGCCGGGTGCCGCGACCGGCGCGGCGCAACCCGGGAAACGCCGCGCGCCGGTTGGCGGTGCGCGGGAGGGGATGGCGAAGAGTAGGTCGGTGCGCGGGGAATCAGTTACCCAGTTCGAGCACCACCCGCACCAGGTCCGGATTGTCCGGATGCGGCATGCGCTGGAAGCCCAGCGACTCGGCCAGCTGCAGCATCGGCACGTTGCGTTCGAGCACGTCGCCGTAGAGCCGGTCCAGGTACTTGCGGCGCGCCCACTTGACCAGCTTGCGCATCAGTTGCCGGCCCAACCCTTGCCCGGAGACGAAGCTGCTGACCAGGATCGCGTACTGCGCCTCGCGGGTGCCGGGGTTGATCGCCGCGCGCGCCACCGCGCCGACCACGGCCTCGCCCGGCGGCAGCGGCTCGGCGGCGACCAGGATCAGTTCCGACTTCGGATTGGGATGGGTGAGGCGTTGCGCCATGTCCTCGGTCAGTTCCTGCGTCGAATGCAGGAAGCGCTCGCGGATCTCGGTCGGCCCGAGCAGGCCGAAGGCACCCTGCAGCGGCGCGCTGTCCTCCGGCCGGATCGGCCGGATCAGTAATTCGCGCCCACTGGGCAGGGTGAAGGTTTCATGCCACGGAGGCATGCGGTTGCGGGTAGCCATGGCCGTATGATCCTCGACGAAGCCTGGATTCTCGCATTACCAAAACCTTACGCCCGTGAACGCAGCGTCCTGCCGATGTGCCGTTCGGCTGGTCTTGCTAGAGTGGCGCTTCGTTCAAGGGAATGCACGACGATGAAGACATCGCATGCCGTGGCCGTCTCCGCGGCGATCGGGCTGGGCCTGGCCGCGCTGCTGGTGGGGCTGCTGGTGGGCGGTGGCAGGTGGCTGCTGCGCGCGCAGCTCCACGACACGCCGACCGCCACCACCGCCGCTCCAGTCGCCGATGCGGAGCAACTGGCGACGCAGGCATTGGCCCCGTACCAGGCGCGCCTGCAGGCCACGCGCCGGCCGGTGCTGCACGTGCAACTGCAGCCGATGGCGCAGGACGATCGCCTGGCCAGCAAGGTCGGCGGCCGTCCTTACTGGACCGGCGACAGGCCGTATCCGCACGCGGCCGACGGCCAGCCGCTGGCGCTGCTGGCGCAGATCGATCTGGCGCGGATGCCGCCGCTGCCCGGCTACCCGCGCCAGGGCATGCTGCAGTTCTTCATCGGCGGCGACGACGACTTCTACGGGGCCAACTTCGGTGGTGCGCGCAGCGACCTGGCCGCGCTGAGCGAACAACGCAATTTCCGCGTGGTGTACTGGCCGCAGCCGAAGGCGTCGGCGCGGCAGGCCGAGGTGCCGTTGCCGGCGGCCGAGACGCTGCCGTTCGATCCGGCGCGGCCGCGGGCGATGCGGTTCGACGCCGGCGAGGAAACCATCGGCAGCAGCGATGTGCGCTTCGAGCAGGTGCTGGGCACGCCGCTGGAGCAGGTGGCCGCCGCCTACGCCAAGCGCCACACGGTGTCGCAGGATGCGGTGGACGACGCGCTGTTCGATGCGCTGAGCCGTGGCGGCAACAAGCTCGGTGGCTACCCGGAGTTCACTCAGGAAGATCCGCGCACCCTGCAGGACAAGCAGGTGCTGCTGCTGCAACTGGACAGCGACGAGGAGATGATGTGGGGCGACAGCGGCGTCGCCAATTTCTTCATCGATCCGGACGACCTGCGGCGCGGCGATTTCAGCCGGGTCGCCTACAACTGGGACTGCTTCTGAGCGCGCGAGTGCGCCGCCGCCAATACCTCACGCCTCGCGCTTGAGCCACTCCAGGCGCGTGCTGGCGCCGGCCTCGCCCAGGTGCGCCTTCAGCGGCGGCAGCGCCTGCGCCAGCGCCTGCTCGAACTGCCAGGGCGGATTGAGCAGCAGCATGCCGCTGCCGTTGAGCCGCAGCGGCGAATCGTCCGGGCGCACCTGCAGTTCGGCGACCAGCGCCGAGGCCACCGGCAACGCCGCGGCCTTGCGGAAGAACGGCTGCAGGCTGCGGCGCTGCTTGATCGGATACCACACCGCGCATACCGCCTGCGGCCAACGGCTCAGGGTCTCGCGCAGCGCGGCCACGATCAGCGGGTACTCGGCGTCCTGCGCTTCGTAGGGCGGATCGATCAGCACCAGCCCACGGCCGATCCGGTTGGCCCCGGACTTCGGCGGCAGGAACGCCTTGATCGCCGCATAGCCGTCGCCGGCATGCACCTGCACGCGGCGGTCGTGGGCGAACAACGCCTTCAGTTCGGCGGCTTCCTCGGGCTGCAGTTCGCAGGCGGCCAGCCGGTCCTGCTCGCGCAGCGCCTGCGCCACCAGCAGCGGCGAGCCGGGATAGGCGACCAGCGCTCCCACTGGGTTGTCGGCCTGCACTGCGCGCAGGTAGCGCTCCACCACCTCCGGCAGGGTCGGCTGGCCCATCAGCCGCAGCACGCCGGCGACCGCCTCGCCGGTCTTGCGCGCCTCGTTGGCCGCAAACAGGTAGCGGCCGCGCCCGGCGTGGGTATCGAGCACGAAGAACGGGCTGTCCTTGCGCTTGAACGCATCGAGCAGCGCCAGCAGCACGATGTGCTTGAGGACGTCGGCATGGTTGCCGGCGTGGAAGGCGTGGCGGTAATTCATCCGTGCAGTGTACGGGGCGCCACGTCGGCCGGCCACGCCTGCCGCGATGCCGGGCAGGGCGTCTCCGCAGCCGCGGTACACTAAGCGGGCGGCCGCTCGCGGCCGCGGCGCTTTCCGGACCTGGGGCCGGACGGCGTGGACGATTGGGCCTGTGCACCCGGGCGCAGGCGTCGTCGCAGCGTTCGGGTGCGCAGTGCCGCTGCCAGATGGGCGGTCGGCGAGTGCCACGGTCTGCATGTCGATGCCTTCTTCCCTGTTGCTCGGTGTTCTTGCACTGGCACTGCCGTTCGCCGCATTCGGCGCCGCCCGTGCCGAGCCATCCAGCCCCCGCGCGGCACAGGCTGCGGCGTTCGATGCGCTGATCGAGGATGTCGGTGCGCACGGCAAGGACATGGCCGCCGACGAGCAGGCCTACCGCGTCGCGCATGCGCGCCTGCAGGCGCTGCTGCCTGCCAGCGATCCGGTGCGGCGCGCGCGCCTGGATGCCTTCGACTGCCAGCATTTTCCGCAGGGTCCTGCCGCGGCGGTGGAGCAGGCGCGGCGCGGCGCGCGCGGCGCGGTCGCGCGCACCCATGTGCAGGTCCGGCTGGAGTATCTGCTGTGCGAAACCTATGCGCTGTACAACGACGGCCAGCGCCCGGCCTATCTGCGGCCCGCCACCACGATCCTGGCGCTGACCGACGCGCAGCGGTTCCCGCGATTGCGCGCGGCGGCCCTGCGCATGCGTGCCTTCGCCGAGCGCGACGCCGGCCACTACGCGCAGTCGCTGCGCACTTTGCAGGAACTGCGCGCGCTCGACGCACGGCGCGATGGCGGCTGGGTGGCGCTGCTGACCCTGATCGGCATTGCCGACGCCTACCTGGACATGGGCTTGCCGGACCTGTCGCAGCAGGTCGTCGCCGAGGTCCTGCAGCGGGCCAGGCAGGGCGATGGCGGCTATATGCAGGCGCTGGCGGTGGAGCGCGAAGGCGCCATCGCCGAGCAGCGTGGCGACCTGCCGGCGGCGCTGGCCGCCTATCTGCGCGCAGCGGACCTGCATGGCCGCCATCCGCAGGAAGGCTCGCAGGCGTCGTTGCTGCTGCGCGCGGCCCGGGTCAACGCGCTGCTGGGCCACCTGCCGCAGGCACGCGCGCAGCGGCAGCAGGCCGAGACGCAACTGGTCACGATGGGCGCCACGCGGCTGATGCGCGCGCGGCGCGACTACGTGGATGCGCTGATCGCCGAACGCAGCGGCGATGCGCGGGCCGCACTGGCGCTGGTCGAGCGGGCCGAGCAGGGCTACCGCGCCAACGGCGACCTGCGCAGCCTCAGCGACGTGCTTGACCTCAAGGCCACCGCCTTGCGCGCGCTGGGCGCCTGGCGCCAGGCGCTGGATGCGCGCGAGGCGCAGATGCGCGTGCAGCAGGAACTGGACACGCGCATGCAGCGCGAGCAATCGCAGTTCCTGATCGCCGAATCGGAAAGCCGCGAGCGTGACCTGGCGGCGCTGCAACTGGCGCAGAAGGCCGAAACCCAGCGCAACCGGTTGCAGGCGATGGAGCGCGAGGCGACCCTGCGGCGCGCGTTGCTGGGCGCGGCGCTGCTGTTACTGGTCGTGCTGGGCGGGGTGTTGTTCCTGACCCTTCGGCGCCTGCGCGGCGCCCGCCGCGAAGTGCGCATCGACAGCCTCACCGGCGTCGCCTCGCGGCGCCAGGTGCTGGCCGAACTCGACACTGCGCTGGCGGCGCTGCCACGCGGCGGGCGCATGCCGCTGTCGGTGCTGGCGCTGGACGTGGACCACTTCAAGCGGATCAACGACGAGCATGGCCACGCTGCGGGCGACCAGGTGCTGCGGCTGGTCGCCACGACCCTGCGCCAGCGCCTGCGCAGGAACGACAGCTTCGGCCGGACCGGTGGCGAGGAGTTCCTGGCGTTGCTGCCCGGTGCCACCTGCGCCGAGGCAAGCCAACTGGCCGGGCAGCTGCGCGAGGTGCTGGAACGGCAGGCGTTCGACACGATCGTGCCGGGCCTGCGCCTGACCGTCAGCATCGGCGTCGCCGAGGCCGGCGCCGGCGAGAGCAGCCAGGCGCTGCTGGCGCGCGCCGATGCGGCGCTGTACCGGGCCAAGCACGGTGGCCGCAACCGGGTGGAGTTGGCCTTGCCGCCGGGCGCGGCCAACCTGCGCGGCGGCAGCGATCGCTGACGCCGGCCTGCACACGTCGCAGGCTGCGCCGACCACGGCCGACGCCGGCGACGGCCGCACAGGCTGCCGCGGCGCCCGCGCGGCGGCTATGCTGCGCGCCATGTCCACGCCTGCCGCCGCCTGTGTCCTCGTGGTCGAGGACGAATCCGCCATCGCCGACACCGTGCTGTACGCGCTGCGCAGCGAGGGCTACGCGGTGCGGCATTGCCAGCTCGGCCGCGAGGCGCTGGCGCAGCTGCGCGAGGGCGGCATCGACGTGGTGGTGCTGGACGTGGGCCTACCGGACCTGAGCGGGTTCGAGGTGTGCCGCACGCTGCGCGGCTTCAGCCAGGTGCCGGTGCTGTTCCTGACCGCGCGCAACGAGGAGATCGACCGCGTGCTCGGCCTGGAACTGGGTGCCGACGACTACATGGCCAAGCCGTTCTCGCCGCGCGAGCTGGTCGCACGGGTGCGGGCGCGGCTGCGGCGCCCGGCGGTGGTGGTCGGCGATGCCGACGCCGGCTGGCAGCAGCACGGCGATTTCGCCATCGACCGCGACGGCCGCCGCATCCGCTGGCGCGACGCGCCGCTGGAGCTGACCCGCTACGAGTACGCGCTGCTAGCGGCGCTGTTGCAGCGGCCCGGCGCCATCCTCAGTCGCGCGCAACTGATGGACCGCGGCTGGGACAGCAGCGCCGACAGCGCCGACCGCACCGTCGACACCCACATCAAGACCCTGCGCGCCAAGTTGCGCGCGGCCGGTGCCATCCACGACCCGATCCGCACCCACCGCGGCCTCGGCTACGCGCTGGAGGCCTGAGGTGCGGCTGGGGCTGAAGCTGTTCCTGGGCTTCTTCCTGATCGTCGGCGTGGCCGCCTTCTTCGTGATGCGGGTGTTCGTCAACGAGGTCAAGCCGGGCGTGCGCCAGGCGATGGAATCGACCCTGGTGGACGCGGCCAACGTGCTGGCGCAGATGGCTGCGCAGGACCTGAAGGACGGGCACATCGCCAGCGGCCGCTTCGCCCGCGACCTGGCCGCCGCGCAGCGGCGCGATCCGCGTGCGATGGTCTGGCGCTTCCCCAAGCACAGTGTCGACTACCGCGTCACCATCACCGATACGGCGGGCATCGTGGTGTTCGACTCGCGCGGGCAGGACATCGGCCGCGACAACGCGCGCTGGAACGACGTGTACCGCACCCTGCGCGGCGAGTACGGCGCCCGCTCCAGTCCCGAGGCCGACGGCGACCCCAAACACACGGTGATGCATGTGGCCGCGCCGGTCTACGATCCGGCCGAGCCGCAGCGGCTGATCGGCGTGCTGACCCTGTCCCAGCCCAACCGCAGCATCGAGCCGTTCATCGTCGCCAGCCAGCGCAGCATCCTGTTGCGCGGCGCCTGGCTGATCGGCATCTCCGCGCTGATCGGCATCCTGATGACCTGGGGCCTGCTGCGCGGCATCGGCCGGCTCAACCGCTATGCGCAGGCGGTCAGTGCCGGTGCGCCGGTGCCGCCGCCGCCGCCGCGCCGCGACGAGATCGGCGATCTCGGCCGCGCGCTGGAGACGATGCGCCGCAAGCTGGAGGGCAAGCAGTACGTCGAGCAGTACGTGCAGTCGCTGACCCACGAGATGAAGAGCCCGCTGGCAGCGATCCGCGGCGCCGCGGAACTGCTGCAGGAGCCGCTGCCGGAGCCGGAACGGCAGCGCTTCGTGCGCAACATCGCCGAGCAGCAGCAGCGCCTTACCGAGACCATCGACAAGCTGCTGGCGCTGGCCGAGGTGGAACAGCACGGCTGGCTGCAGCGGCGCGAACCGGTGGCGCTGGCGCCGCTGTGCGGGGACCTGGCCGAAGCGCTGGCGCCGCAACTGCAGGCGCGCGGACTGCAGTTGCAGGTGCAGGCACTGGATCCGACCTTGGTGGTGTCGGGCGATCCCTATCTGCTGCGGCAGGCGCTGCACAACCTGCTCGACAACGCCATCGCCTTCTCCCCGGAAGGCGCGAGCATCGTGCTGCGCGCCGAACGCGGCGCCGATGCGCGCGTGCTGCTGGTGGTGGAGGACGCCGGTCCGGGCGTTCCCGACTACGCGCTGGAGCGGGTGTTCGAGCGTTTCTATTCGCTGGCGCGCCCGGCCACCGGCCAGCGCAGCTCCGGCCTCGGCCTGCCGTTCGTGCGCGAGGTGGCGCGCCTGCATGGCGGCGACGCCAGCCTGCGCAACCGCGACGGCGGTGGCGCGGTGGCCTGCCTGGCGTTGCCGCTGGCCTGAGCCGGAGAGCGCTCGTGTAGGAGCGGCTTCAGCCGCGACCGTGCGCTCCCGGTAGAGCCCTTCGCGGCTGAAGCCGCTCCTACAGTAGGGCATGCCGCGTCGACGGGATGCCGGCCACCAATCCCGATTCCCCAATCCCGGCTCCTCCCACTTCACACCCACTTCAAATTCGCCTCAAACCCCGCCCACGCAGCGGCCGCATCCTGGCGCCCTCCCAAACCCAGAGGCCGCCATGAAATCCCTGAAGCTGCTGTTGCGATTCGCCACCATCGGCGGATTGATCCTGTTGTTGCTGATCCCGCTGATGATGATTCGCGGCACCGTGCAGGACCGCCAGCACTACCGCGACGAGGCGGTGGAACGGGTGTCGCAGAGCAAGGCCGGCGAGCAGCGCCTGCTCGGGCCGCTGCGGGTGATCCCGTGGACCCAGGAGCGCGACGTCGCGGTGCTCGACGCCGACGGCAAGCGCGTGACCAAGCGCGAGACCGAGACCGGCTACGTGCTGCAGGCGCCGCGGCGGCTGCAGGTGGAGGGCGAACTGAAGCCGTCACAGCGCCATATCGGTCTGTTCAAGGTGCAGGTGTACAGCTGGCATGCGCGGCTCAAGGCCGAATTCGAGGATCTCGACTATGCCGCTGCCGACGGCCGCCGCTACGGCACACCGTACCTGGCGATCGGCCTGCAGGACGTGCGCGGCCTGGTCGGTACGCCCAACCTGCGCGCCGACGGCCGCGCGCTGCCGCTGCAGCCTGGCTCGGAAGGGCTGGCAAACATCTCCAAGGGCGTGCACGCGGTGCTGCCGGCATTGCGCGATACGCAACAGGGCCGGCTGACCGACCTGCACGATGTGCAGATGGAGTTCGTGCTCGACGGCACCCAGGCGCTGTCGATCGTGCCGGTGGGCGACGACAACCAGATCGCGCTGAGTTCGCCGTGGCCGCATCCGCTGTTCGGCGGCCGTTTTCTGCCCAACGAGCGCCGTATCACCGCGCAGGGGTTCCAGGCGAGCTGGGCGCTGTCGTCGCTGGCGACCGGTGCGCAGTCGCAGCTGACCTCCGGCGGACAGGATCTGGACGCCTTGCGGGTGGATCTGGTCGACCCGGTGGACGTGTATACGCAGGCCGAGCGCGCCAGCAAGTACGGCCTGCTGTTCGTGGTGCTGACCTTCGTCGCCTTCGGCCTGTTCGAACTGATCAGGCGCCTGCCGATCCATCCGCTGCAGTACCTGCTGGTCGGCCTGGCGCTGGCGATCTTCTTCCTGCTGCTGCTCAGCCTGTCCGAGCACATCCCGTTCTGGCAGGCGTATCTCGTCTCGGCGGTGGCCTGTATCGGATTGCAGTTCTTCTACCTGTCCGGGGTCTTGCGCAGCCGCCTGCGCGCGGCCGGCTTCGCCAGCATGCTCACCGTGCTGTACGGCGCGCTGTACGGCCTGCTGGCCTCGGAAGACAACGCCTTGCTGATGGGCTCGCTGCTGCTGTTCGGCATCCTCGGCGCGATCATGTGGATCACCCGCCGGATCGACTGGTACGAACTCGGCGCGTCGCTGCGCTGAGCCGTCGCGAGGAGATCGGACATGGTCGCGCACCGTCATCTGCATCGGCGTCTGCAGGCGCTGCTGCCCGCCGCCCTGGAAACCCATGGCCTGCACCCCGGCAACCTGCCGGCGACGCTGGCGCGCAGCGCGCAGGCGGCACTGGTCACCGCCGCCGACCGCGGCGGCGCCCTGTGGCTGCGCCTGAGCGAACGCAGCCGCGCGGCACTGGCCGGCGACGCGGCGACGTTCCTGGGCGGCGCACTGCAGGCGCGCGCGGCCCTGCCGGGCGATGCCGTGCCATGGCGCTACTGCCCCTGGCGCGCGCTGCGCCGCGATCCGGTTCGGGCTGCCGCGGAGGACGCCAGCGGCGCGTCGGCGGCGGGTTTCGTCACCTGGGAGGCGCAAGGCCGCGCGCGCCTGCTGGTCTTGCCGGCACAGGCGGCGCTGCTGTGCCGCTGGTGGCGATGAGGGTGGGTGGCCGTGCCGATCGCCGCTACAGCGGGGCCGGATCGACATCGGCCATCGACGACAGGAACACCGACGGTGGCAGGACGCCACCGCCGGTCACAGGACGGGCAGGACGCTCATGCAGGGATGCGGCAGGGACGTGCGCGCAAGGACATCGCCAGGCAGTGCAAGGAAGCGCAGGCTTCACAGGACGGGCAGGACGCCCCCGCAAGGAAGCGGCAAGGACGCACACGCCAGGGCACCGCCAGGCAGGCAGCGCCAGGGAAACGCTTGCGGTAGAGTGCACGGATGCACTCTCCGCTCTCCATTCAGCGCCTGCGCGGCGCCGGGATCGTGCCGTTCCTGGACGCGGTCGCGCAGTTGCGCATCGCGGTGTTCCGCGACTGGCCGTACCTCTACGACGGCGATCTGGGCTACGAACGCGACTACCTGGCCGCCTACGCCGCCTCGCCGGACAGCGTGTTCGTACTGGCACGCGACGGCGACCGGGTGGTCGGCGCTTCCACCGGGCTGCCATTGCTCGACGATGCCGAGGCGTTCGCGGCGGCTTTTGCCGGCAGTGAGATCGACCCCGCCGGGGTGTTCTATTTCGGCGAGTCGGTGTTGTTGCCGCAGTACCGCGGCCGCGGCGTCGGCCATGCCTTCTTCGACGAACGCGAGGCGCATGCGCGCGCGCTCGGCAGCTTCCGCCTGACCGCGTTCTGTTCGGTGGAGCGGGCGCCCGACGATCCGCGACGGCCGCCGGATTACCGCGGCAACGACGCGTTCTGGCGCAAGCGCGGCTACCAACCGCAGCCGGCCTTGCGCATGCACCTGCCGTGGAACGAGGTCGGCCGCGGCGAAACGCCGCATACCCTGGGTTTCTGGACCCGCGCGCTGGAGCCTGTCGCATGAAAGTCGCCGTCGCCAAGTACCCGATCGGCGCGCCCGCCGACTTCACCGCCTTCGCCGACAAGCAGGCCGCGCTGCTCGGCGAGGCCGCGCAGGCCGGCGCGCAGCTGGCGGTGCTGCCCGAGTATCTGTCGCTGGAACTGGCCGCGACTTTCGGCGCCGACGTGTCGGCGCGGCTGCCGGCCTCGCTGGCGGCGATCCAGGCGCTGCATGCGCCGTACCTGGCCTTGTTCGCCGACCTGGCACGGCGCCATCGCCTGCACGTGGTCGCCGGCAGCTTCCTGCTTGACGACGGCCAGGGGCGCTACCGCAATCGCGCCTACTGGTTCACCCCGGACGGCGGCCACGGCTGGCAGGACAAGCTGCAGCTGACCGGCTTCGAAAAGGCCACCGGCCTGATCGACGGCGGCGAGGCGTTGAAGGTGTTCGAGGCCGAGGGCGTGCGCGCCGGCGTGGCGGTCTGCTACGACAGCGAGTTCCCGCTGCCGGTCCGCGCCCAGTACGAGGCCGGCGCGCGCCTGCTGGTGGTGCCCAGTTGCACCGACACCGAGGCCGGCGCCACCCGCGTGCGCGTGGGCTGCCTGGCGCGGGCGCTGGAGAACCGCATCTTCGTGGCCCAGTCGGTGACCGCCGGCGTCGCCGAGTGGAGCCCGGCGCTGGACGTGAACACCGGCGAGGCCACGCTGTACGCGCCGATGGACGCCGGCTTCCCCGCCGACGGCATCGTCGCGCAGACCCGCGGCGAGCAGGTCTGGGCGATCGCCGAACTGGATTTCGCCGCGTTCGAAGCCAGTCGCGCCAACGCACAAGTGGCCAACGACCGCGACTGGCGCGGGCAACTGGCACCGGCCGTGCTACGTGCGGAACTGAGCCGCTTCGCATAGGAGCGTTTCCTGCCAGCGTGCCGCGCCTCGGCGCGCCATGCCCTGTTCCCGGGGTGAGACGCTGCTTTACCAATCCCGAATCCCGAATCCCCAATCCCCAATCCCCAATCCCCAATCCCCAATCCCCAATCCCCAATCCCCAATCCCCAATCCCCAATCCCCAATCCCCAATCCCGCGGCGCCAGCAGGCGCCGCACCATCAAGGTAAAATCGCCCGATTCCCGTCGTTTCGAGCGTTCCATGGCCTGCCGCACCCGTTTTGCCCCCAGTCCCACCGGTTATCTGCACATCGGCGGCGCGCGCACCGCGCTGTACTGCTGGCTGGAGGCGCGCCACCGCGGCGGCGAATTCGTGCTGCGGATCGAGGACACCGACCGCGAGCGCAGCACCCAGGCGGCGATCGACGCGATCCTGGAGGCGATGGAATGGCTGGGCCTGGATTACGACGAAGGCCCGATCTACCAGACCCGGCGCCTGGACCGGTATCGCGAGGTCGCCGAGCAGTTGCTGGCGCAGGGCAAGGCCTACTACGCCTACGAGACCCGCGAGGAACTGGACGCCATGCGCGAAGCGGCGATGGCGCGGCAGGAAAAGCCGCGCTACAACGGCGCCGCGCGCGAGCTGAACCTGCCGTACCGCGACGATCCCAACCGGGTGATCCGCTTCAAGAACCCGACCGAGGGCGTGGTGGCGTTCGACGACCTGATCAAGGGCCGCATCGAGATCGCCAACAGCGAACTGGACGACATGGTGATCTTCCGTCCCGACGGCTACCCCACCTACAACTTCGCGGTGGTGGTGGACGACTGGGACATGGCCATCACCGAGGTGATCCGCGGCGACGACCACATCAACAACACCCCGCGGCAGATCAACATCTACCAGGCGCTGGGCGCGCCGGTGCCGAAGTTCGCGCACATGCCGATGATCCTCGACGAGCAGGGCGCCAAGCTGTCCAAGCGCACCGGCGCGGCCGACGTGATGCAGTACAAGGACGCCGGCTACCTGCCGCACGCGCTGATCAACTACCTGGCGCGGCTGGGCTGGTCGCACGGCGACCAGGAGTTGTTCGGGCGCCAGGAGTTGATCGACCTATTCGACGTCAAGGACGTCAATTCCAAGGCTGCGCGCCTGGACATGGCCAAGCTGGGCTGGGTCAACCAGCACTACCTCAAGAGCGACGACCCGGCGACGATCGCGCCGCAGCTGGAATTCCAGTTGCGCAAGCTCGGCATCGACCCGGCCGCCGGCCCGTCCGCGGCCGAGGTGGTGGTGGCGCTGCGCGAGCGCGTGCAGACCCTGAAGGAAATGGCCGAGAAGGCCGAAGTCTGGTATCGCCCGCTCACCAGCTACGACGACGCGGCGGTGGCCAAGCACTTCAAGCCGGGCGCGGAACTGGCGCTGGGTAAGGCCCGGGAACTGCTGGCCGCGCTGCCGCAGTGGAGCCTGGACGGCGTCGCCGCCGCGCTGCACGACACCGCCACCGCCCTGGAGATCGGCATGGGCAAGGTGGCGCAGCCGCTGCGCGTGGCCATCACCGGCACCCAGGTCAGCCCGGACATCTCGCAGACCGTCTACCTGGCCGGGCGCGAGGAGGCCTTGAAACGCATCGACGCCGCGCTCATCAAGATCCCAGCGGGAAGCTGATTCCCGGGAGACCGCCATGTCCAGCAAGAAGACCGCCTGCACCGAGCCGCACCACCACGTCCACGACGCTGCCGACTTCGTCAAGGTGGTGGAGCGGGTCAGCCGCGAGCGCGGTCTGCGCCTGACCCCGATCCGCGCCAACGTGCTGCGGCTGATCGCCGAGGCCGGGCGGCCGGTCAAGGCCTATGACCTGCTGGAATGGGTGCGCGAAGGCAAGGGCGTGGGCGCCGACGCCCCGCCCACGGTGTACCGCGCGCTGGATTTCCTGATGGCCAACGGCTTCGTGCACAAGCTCGAATCGGTCAACGCCTTCGTCGCCTGTCACCACCCGAGCAGCGCACAGCATTCGGTGCCGTTCCTGATCTGCGACCGCTGCCACAGCGCGGTGGAACTGGAGGACCGCGACGTGGTCGCGCAACTGGAGCAGCGCGCCAAGGCGCTGGGCTTCCAGCCGCAGGCGCAGACCCTGGAAGTGCACGGGCTGTGCGCGAAGTGCGCGGGTTGAGCCTGGCGCGCGTTTCTTTGTGTCGCGTGTCCACCGGCTGCGGCATGCGCGCGATCTGATCGTATTTGACTGCCGCCGCTGCGCGCATGGGCGCGCCGGGGGAGGGTGGCGACGTTTCGCTGCGTGCTGTTTTATGCGCCCTTGCAGGTAGCGGGATGCCCGAGCGTCCGAGGTCGCCAGGCGCGCTTGCTCAGTCCGTCGGTGTGGCGTGCCCACCCTCGCGCACCTGCTCCCAGTCCAGTCCGAACCGCGCCAGGTACTTGCGCAGGCGGTCGGCGTCGTTGGTGCTGGCGCGCTGCGTGCGGGACACGGCGAACAGTTCGCGTCCGGCCTGCGATAGCGACTTCGCCGTCGCGCAGACCCGCACCACGTCTTCCAGTTGCACGCGGTCGAAACGGTCCAGCTGGGCCGCCGCCTCGCCGAGCAGTGCGTCCAGCGGCGAGGGCGGGGTGCCGTCGCGCCATTGTCGACGCAGGCGCTCGATTTCTTCCTCCACCAGTTCGCGCTGGATGCGCCCGGCATTGGCCAGCGTCGCCAGGCGCATCACCGAGGCGCTGAGGTCGCGGAAGTTGCCGTGCCAGCGCGCCTCCGCGCCGGTGGCGAAGGCGAGGTAGCGGCTGCGCGCCTCGCGATTGAAGGTCACCCGCTGGTGCTGCTCGCGCGACCAGCGCTCCAGTTCGAAGTCCAGGTTCGGCTCGATGTCCTCGCGGCGCTCGGCCAGGCCGGGCAGGTGGTAGGTCCACAGGTTCAGGCGCGCCAGCAGGTCCTCGCGGAAGCGGCCCTGCGCGACGTGCTGGTGCAGGTCGCGGTTGGTGCCGGCGATCAGCTGGAACTCGCTCTCCACCTCGCGGTCGCTGCCGACCGGCAGGAAGCGCTTCTCCTCCAGCGCCCGCAGCAGCATGGCCTGCTCGTCCAGGCCCAGCTCGCCGATCTCGTCAAGGAACAGCAGGCCCTGGTGGGCCGAGCGCAGCAGCCCCGGGCGGTCGCTGACCGCGCCGGTGTAGGCGCCCTTGGTATGGCCGAATAGCGCGCTCATGGCGCCGTCGCCGCGCAGGGTGGCGCAATTGACCTCGACGAAACGCCCCGGCAACTGGTGCTTGAGCTTCTTCAGTTCGAACACGCGCTTGGCCAACTGGCTCTTGCCGGCGCCGGTCGGCCCCATCAGCAGCATCGGCGCCCTGGAGCGCGTGGCCACGGTCTCGATCTGCTCGATCATGCGGTTGAACGCCGCATTGCGCGTGGCGATGCCGCTCTTCAGCAACGCACGGTCCTGCAGTTGCTGCTGCTGGAAGCGCTGCGCGATGCGGTCGTAGCGCGACAGGTCCAGGTCGATCACGGTGTAGGCGCCGGCCTCGCCGCTGCCCTGTTTGCGTGGCGGCGAGGTCTGCAGCAGGCGTCCGGGGAAGTGCCGGCTCTCGGTCAGCAGGAAGCCGCAGATCTGGCTGACGTGGCTGCCGGTGGTGATGTGCAGGTAGTAGTCCTCTTCGTCCGGGCGGAACGTATAGCCGGCGAAGAAGTCGTGCAGGGTGGCGTACACCCCTTCGAAATCCCAGGGATCGGCCAGATAGGTGTCGTGCAACTGCACCTGCGTCTCCGGCGAGACCTGGCCCAGATCCTCGCGTACCACCTCCGCCAGTTTCTGGTAGCGGCGCAGGTCGGTCAGCAGCTCCAGGCGGCTGAGCAGAAAGTCCTCGTGCATGCCCAGCGCCACCGTCGGGCGCCACTTCTCCCAGCGCCCGGGGCCGCTGCCGGAATCCAGTTGGGTGCCGAGCATGCCGAACACCACCTGTGGCCTGTCCATATCCATCCTTATAAGAGTGTCGCCTAATTTATAGGAATAGCCGGCATCGAACAAGCGGGCGCTGCTTCGCGTTTCTCAATTTTCTTCTTCTAATCAATGCTTTGAGGTGTGTCCGAAAAAGTTGGCACGGCCATTGCTACATCTGGGCATCACCAACGCGGGCCGTTCCCGCCAGGAGCCTGACATGGCCAACCTCTCTCTGTTCTCGTCCTCGCGTGGCGCGCTGCTGCCGCCGGCGACGGTGCGCAACGACGCCGGTGGCGCCGCCTATGCGCGTTCGCCGCAAGCGGCGCTGGCGCTGTACGCGGCCACCGGCTGCTTGAACGGCACCTTCTATGCGGGTGCCGAGGTGCAACTGCAGCAGGTGCTCGGGCTGTGCGCGCAGGTCGATCCTGCCTTCGTCGCGCAGACCGCGATCTACGCACGCCAGGTCGCGTACATGAAGGACATGCCGGCGTTGTTGTTGGCCACGCTGACCACGCGCGATCCCGACCTGTTCGCACGGGCCTTTCCGCGCGTGATCGACAACGGCCGCCTGCTGCGCAACTTCGTGCAGATCGTGCGCAGTGGGCAACTCGGGCGCAAGTCGCTGGGGTCGCGGCCCAAGCGCCTGGTGCGGCAGTGGCTGCAGCAGGCCTCGGCGCAGACCATCGTGCAGGCGGCGATCGGCCAGCAGCCGTCGCTAGCCGACGTGATCCGCATGGTCCACCCGAAGCCGGCCGATGCCGAGCGCGAGGCGCTGTATGCGTGGGTGGTCGGCAAGCCGTACCGCGAGGAGGCGCTGCCGGCGCTGCTGCAGGCGTACGAGGCGTTCAAGCGCGCACCGTCCGGGGCGTTGCCCGAGTTGCCGTTCCAGTACTACACCGCCTTGCCGCTGACCGCGGCGCATTGGGCGGCGCTGGCCCGCAACGCCTCGTGGCAGACCCTGCGCATGAACCTCAACACCTTCGCGCGGCATGGGGTGTTCGAGGACAAGGCGATGGTGGCGCAGGTCGCGGCACGCTTGCGCGATCCGGCGCAGATCCAGCGCGCCCGGGTGTTCCCGTACCAGTTGTTGGTGGCCAGCACCGCGGCCAGTGAGTTGCCGCCGCCGATCGGCCAGGCGCTGCGTGAGGCGATGGAGATCGCGACGCGGCAGGTGCCGCGACTGGACGGCAACGTGGTGGTGGCGGTGGATGTGTCCGGCTCGATGGCGGCGCCGGTGACCGGTTTCCGCCGTGGCGCCAGCAGCAGCGTGCGCTGCGTGGATGTGGCCGCGCTGATCGCGGCCTGCGTGCAGCGGGTCAACCCGCGCGCCACGGTGTTGCCGTTCGACACCGAGGTGCGGTCGCTGCGCTTGCGGCAGCGCCAGGACGTGATCGCGCAGGCGCAGCAACTGGCCGCGTTGTGCGGTGGCGGGACCAGCGTCAGCGCGCCGCTGCTGCAGTTGAACGCGCAGCGTGCGCCGGTCGACCTGCTGGTGCTGGTGTCGGACAACGAGAGCTGGCGCGACGCCCGTAGCGGCGCGACCGCGACCATGCAGGCCTGGGCCGAGTTGAAGGCGCGGTGCCCGCAGGCACGCATGGTCTGCATCGACCTGCAGCCGGTGGCCACCAGCCAGACGGTCGAACGCGACGACATCCTGCATGTCGGCGGCTTCAGCGACGCGGTGTTCGACCTGCTGGCCACGTTCGCGGCCGAAGGCGCCGGCGCCAAGCGCTGGGTCGAGCGGATCGGCTCGATCGTGGTGTGAGGCCTTGAAGGAAGGTGTTACCCGGCGGGCAATGGGGCCCGCCGGGCTGCAGCAGACGCAGGAATTCAGTTGATGGAGGCGGCAGTTGCCGCTTCCCGGTTTCGCCGCCGGCGTCCACGAATGCCGATGGAACTACAGCCTCTTAAGCTCCAGGTCGCGGGTTCGAGTCCCGCCCACCCTGCGATGGGGTGGTAGCTCAGTTGGACAGAGCGGGAACGTTCCATCTCTCTTGTCGTGGTCGTCGTCGGTCCTGTTGTGCGCGTTGCCTGGCGGATGCAGGCGGAACTCCATCGGTCGCGGGTTCGAATCCCGCCCGCCCTATGGCGGTAGCTCAGCGGTAGAGCGATCGTTCCGCGTATGGACTTGCCGCGTGAGGCGATGCGTTGGTTTTGCGGTGAATGCAGGTGGAACTCCATCTGGTAGCCCTTTAAGGGTCGGGTTCGAGCCCCGGCCGCACGGCGTCAGTGGCGCCATGCGGAAGGTTCCACCCTCCCTCGTCACCGCGCTTTTTTTCTTTGAACATGCGTTACACAAGGAGCAACACCATGAACACCGAGCAGTACGACGTCATCGCGCAGCCGGGAGCGGCGCCGATCAAGCTGTGGACCCGCGGCGTGCCGCTGGAGGACGAGGCGCGCCAGCAGCTGCAGAACATGGCCAAGCTGCCCTTCATCCATCGCTGGATCGCGGTGATGCCGGACGTGCACCTGGGCAAGGGCGCGACCGTGGGCTCGGTGGTGCCGACCATCGGCGCGATCGTGCCGGCCGCGGTGGGTGTGGACATCGGCTGCGGGATGATCGCCGCGCGCACCTCGCTGGTCGCCAGCGACCTGCCGGACAACCTGGCGCCGATCCGCAGCGCGATCGAGCGTGCGGTGCCGCACGGGCGCACGCCCGGCGCGCGCGACAAGGGTGCGTGGCAGACGCCGCCGGGCGCGGCGGTGGACGGCTGGGCGCAGCTGGCCAGCGACTTCGCGTTGATCTGCGAGCGTCATCCGCGCCTGCGCAAGACCAACAACCTGCAGCATCTCGGCACCCTCGGCACCGGCAACCACTTCGTGGAGATGTGCCTGGACGAGGCGCAGCGGGTCTGGTTCATGCTGCACTCCGGCTCGCGCGGCGTCGGCAATGCGATCGGCAACCACTTCATCCAGCTCGCCAAGGAGGAAATGCGGCGCTGGATGATCAACCTGCCGGACCAGGACCTGGCCTATCTGCCGGAAGGCAGCCAGTACTACGGGGACTACGTGTTCGCGGTGGACTGGGCGCAGCGCTATGCGCGGATCAACCGCGAGATCATGATGCGCAGCGTGGTCGAGGCGGTCCGCACGGTGATCGCCAAGCCGTTCGAGGCGCAGGCCGAGGCGGTGAACTGCCACCACAACTACGTCAGCCGCGAGCACCACTTCGGCAAGGACGTGTTCGTGACCCGCAAGGGCGCGGTGAGCGCGCGCAAGGGTGAGCTGGGTATCATTCCGGGCAGCATGGGCGCCAAGAGCTTCATCGTGCGGGGGCTGGGCAATGCCGACAGCTTCCACAGCTGCAGCCATGGGGCCGGCCGGGTGATGAGCCGCACCGAGGCGCGTCGCCGCATCAGCGTCGACGAGCACGTCAAGGCCACCGCGCATGTGGAGTGTCGCAAGGACCAGGACGTGGTGGACGAGTCGCCGGCGGCCTACAAGCCGATCGAGGCGGTGATGGCCGCGCAGCGCGACCTGGTGGACATCGTGCACACGCTGCGGCAGGTGGTGTGCGTCAAGGGCTAGTCACAGGTGCCGGCCGGCATGCACTGCGGTCGGTCGGCGCCGATCGTCCGCGCGGGTTGGCCCGCACGGGCGTTTTCAACGATGGATTGCTTTGCAATGGACATGATCGAACTCGATGGTGCGGCGGGCGGCGGGCAACTGCTGCGCACCGCGCTGACGCTGAGCCTGTGCACCGGGACCGGCTTCACCTTCAGCAACATCCGTGGCGCACGTCCGCGCCCGGGCCTGATGCGCCAGCACCTGACCGCGGTCGTCGCGGCGGCCACGATCGGCCAGGCGCGCACGCACGGGGCGCAGATCGGCGCGACCACACTGCGGTTCGAGCCGGGAACGGTGGTGCCTGGCGACTATCAGTTCGCCACCGGCAGTGCTGGCTCGACCACGCTGGTGTTGCAGACGGTGCTGCCGGCGCTGTGGCGCGCCGCTGCGCCGTCGCGTCTGACCCTGGAGGGCGGCACCCACAATCCGCTGGCGCCCTGCGCCGATTTCCTCGCCGAGACCTGGCTGCCGGCGCTGCAGCGCCTGGGCGTGGCTGCGACGTTGACGCTGGACCGGCATGGCTTCTATCCGGCCGGCGGCGGCGCGCTGCGGGCCAGCATCGCGTCCTGTGCGCAGTTGCGGCAGGTGGACTTCGATGCGCGCGGCGAACTGCAGGCGATTGAGGCGCAGGTGCTGGTCTCGGGCCTGTCCGGCAAGATCGGCCGGCGCGAACTGGCGGTGCTGGCCGAGCGACTTGGCGTGGACGCCAATCCGCGCCACGTGCACAGCGTGCGTCCGGCGCTGGGCCCGGGCAACACCGCGCTGGTGCGGGTGCGGCATGCGGCGCACGTGGAGGTGTTCGCCGGTCACGGCGAGCGCGGCGTCTCTGCCGAGCAGGTCGGCGAACGCCTGGCGGCGCAGGTGCGCCGCTACCTCGACAGCGGCGCCTGCGTCGGCGAACACCTCGCCGACCAGTTGCTGTTGCCGATGGCGTTGGCCGGTGGCGGCGCCTTCACCACGGATACGGTCAGCGCGCACCTGTCCAGCAATGCCCGCCTGATCGAGAAGTTCCTGCCGGTGGAGATCGCCTGGGAGCAGGTGGATGCGCGGCAGTGGCGGGTGGTCGTGTCCAGCTGACCATGGGGGCTGGCATCTGCCGCGATGGACGCTGTCGTCGCTGTCGTCGCTGTCGTCGCTGTCGCCGCACCTGTGCTTGCAGTCGCAGCCGGCGCGGCGGCCCTACATCGCCCGGAACAGCGGCAGGTAGCTGCGGCTGACCGGCAGCGTCTCCGCGCGGCCGCGCAGGTGGATCTGTGCGGTCTCGTTGTCGCCACGCACCACGTGCAGGATCGCGCGGCGATTGACCACCACCGAGCGGTGCACCTGCTGGAAGTCATCCGGATCCAGTTGCGCGGCCAGGTCCCTGAGCGGCGTGGACACGATCGAGGTGCACGCCTGTCCGTCCGGATCGCGCCAGGCCACGCTGGTGTACTTGCTGTCCGAGCGCAGATAGTCGATGGCCTCCACGGCGATCAGGCGCACGCTGCTGCCGCTCTGTGCCTGCAGCCAGCGCAGTGGGGCCGGGCGCTCGGGTGGGCGCAGCCGCTGCGCCAGGCGCAACAGTTGCTCGCTGAGGTCGGCCGCCGGTTGTGCGGCCTGCAGGCGCTGTTGCAGCCGCGCGACGGTATCGGCCAGACGCGCGTCCTGCACCGGCTTGACCAGGTAGTCGAGCGCACCTTCGGCAAACGCTTGCACCGCATAGTCGGTGTAGGCGGTGACGAACACCAGATGCGCGCGGCGGCCGATCTGCTGCGCGGCCTGCACGCCGGACAGGCCTGGCATCTGGATGTCGAGCAGGCAGATCTGCGGCGCATGTTCCTCGAACAGGCGCACCGCCTCGCGGCCGTTGCGCGCCTCGGCGACGATCCGCAATTCGGGCCACAAACGCCCCAGCTGACACCGCAGGGCCTCGCGCAGCAGCGGTTCGTCGTCGGCGATCAGCGCGGTGGGCGGGATCATCGGGGCGGTACCGTCATCGGCAGGCTGAGATCGGCGCAGGTGCCGTGCGGCAGGCGCGGACGCAACTGCAGCTGCGCCGTATCGCCGAAGCCGAGCGCGAGGCGGTCGCGCAAGGTGCGCAGGCCGGTGCCCAGCCCGCCGCGGCCGTCGCCCTCGCCGGCGCCGCTGTCTTCCACACGCAGATGGCAGCGCTCGCCGCTGCGCCAGGCGCGAATGGCGATGCTGCCGCCTTCCTCGGACGGATCGATGCCATGCTTGACCGCGTTCTCGACCAGGGTCAGCACGGCGAGGGTCGGGCAGCGCACTGCCTGCACGGCGTCCTCGGCGTCGATCGCATAGTGCAGCCGGTCGGGCATACGCATGTGCATCAGTTCCAGGTAGGCGCGCGCCAGCGCCAGCTCGTCGCCCACCGTGCTGGTGGCCTCGTGCAGGCGCGGCACCGCCGCGTGCAGGTAGGCGGTCAGGCTGCGCATCAGGTCTGCGGCCCGCGGCGACCCGACATCGATCAGCGCCTGCACGTTGGCCAGGGTGTTGAACAGAAAATGCGGCGTGACCTGGCGCTGCAACAGCTGCAGGCGCGCGTCCAGTGCCTCGCGCTCCAGTTCGCTGCGCTCCAGCGCGAACGCCAGCGCCTGGTGCCGGGCCAGGGCGTCTTTCTGCCGGACCAGGGCGGCCAGGGCCATCCATGGCGCGATCAGCACGCCGACGATAGTCAGCGTAGCGAAGCCGGACAGCCGATCCGGGTCCTGCCAGAACGGCGGCGCACCGGCTCGGGTGGAGCCCAGGTAGATCAGCAGGGTCGTTGTCGGGATCGCCAGTGCGACGCCGGCCACCTGCAGCGCCCAGCGCGCCAGCCAGCGTGGCAGCCGGTGTGGCCAGCGCTCGAATAGCGTGTACGCAGCCAGTGCGGCCGCGCCCAGCATGAGGCTACGGACCAGGACCGGCAGGGGAGTTTCCCAACTCAGGCTCATCAGCAGGCCGAGCATGCCGGAGACCAGGAACACCGGCACGATGCGCGCCCAGGTCAGCAGCGCGGGCGCGCGCGGCGATGCGGAGAGCGGAGACGGAGGCGACATGGCCGCGAGCATACCGGAGCCCGAGCGTTCGGCGAGGTGGCGGCTCAGGCTTGCCGCAGCACCGGCCACCACATCCCTGCGACCGCGGCGAGGGTGCCGATCAGGGTGGCCGCGCTCATCGCGACGAGCACCACGGCCGCCAACCACTGCGGTCCGCTGCGGCGACTGTCGAGCGCGCGTAGATACAGTTCCAGCACCGCCAGCGGCAGCAACGACTGCGCGAACGCCAGGGCGGTCAGTGTCGGGCCGACGAACCGATCCGGATCGAAGCCGACCGGTGCCTGGTTGAGGGCCAGCCAGCCCATCAGCCCGATCCGGAAGAACCACACGCCGCTGACGGCCAGGAACAGGCGCAGCGCCCAGCGCCGGTGCGCCGGCCACTGGCCGCGGCGGGCGTGGCGCCAGGCAATGGCCACACACAGCAGAATCAGCACCGCATTGGCGCTGGTGCCCAGATGCTGCCCCAGGTCGCCAGCGACGCCGCCGCGGATCCAGATCATCGCCAGTCCGCCCAGGCTGAGCACGACGGCGCAGACCAGGTAGATGCGTCCGTTCCAGCGATGCAGGCCAGGACGCCTGCGCCGCAACGCCGGCAGCAACTGCGCTGCGCCGCCGAGCACGATCGCCACGGCCAGGCCCAGGTGCAGCGCCAGTACCGCATTGAACACGGTGTCGCCGGCGACATGGCCGCGCGCCATCACCTGGTTCCAGCGCTCGGGTGTGCCGGCCAGCGCGGTGCGTCCGTAGAAGCCGGCGACATAGGCGGCAAAGGCGAGCTGACCGCCGATGGCGATGCTCATCCACAGCGCTGCGGCACCACGCAGCAGGCGTGTCGCCCAGCCTCGCCCGGCGTGCGGCTGCGCCGGCCTCGCCAGGTGCGGCGCGCCGGGGGCGGGGTGGTGCGGGGTGGAGAGGATCGAGGACATGGCGGCGTGCGCAGCGGTGGCGGTGACACGCAGTGTCGACAGTGCGGCGCTGCCGCGCCTGCGTGATCGGACCGGTGGCGGCCGCGGCGGATGAAGTGCGGCATGTGCCGACGAAACGCACCGCGACGGATGCAGCGCGGTCCGCATTGCGCAATCCGGTTGCTATCCTCATGGGCGCTACCGCATTGCCAGGAAGGTCGTTTCGATGCGCACTCCCGTCGCTTCCGTCCCGATCGCGCCCGACCGGGCGCGTGCGCTGTGGCTGCATGCGCAGCGCCTGACCACGCCGGCGCCGTTCGGCAGCGGCGCCGAGGCCGTGCGGCAGGCCACCGCGCACCTGGGCTATGTGCAGATCGATACCATCCACGTGATCGCGCGCAGCCACCACCACGTGCTGTATACGCGCATTCCCGAGTACCGCGAGCAGGACCTGGAGCAGGCGCAGTCGCAGGACAAGTCGCTGTTCGAGTACTGGACCCATGCCTTGGCCTACGTGCCGGTCGCCGACTACCGCATGTACGTGGCGCAGATGGCGCGCCGACGTGCACAGGCCGACGCCAGGGGCACGGTGGATGCGCAGGACTATGCGCGGCTGTTGCGGCGCATCCGCAACGAGGGGCCGTTGTCGATCCGCGACATCGACGACGAGGTGCTGGTCGAGAAGACCCACCCCTGGGGCAGCCGCAAGCCCTCGCGGGCCGCGTTGCAGTACGGTTTCTTCAGTGGCGACCTGGTGATCAGCCAGCGCAGCGGCATGCTCAAGACCTACGAGCTGGCGACGCGGCATTTCGGCTGGCGGCAGCGACCGCGTGCGGTCAGCGACGCGCAGTACGCGCGTTACCTGCTGCAGCGTGCGCTGAGCGCGCAGGGCATCGTCGGTGTGGAGTCGATCTGCTATGGCGAGACCGCCGCCAAGCCTGCGGTGCGGGCGTTGATCGCCGCGGAAGTGGCACGCAAGCGCCTGGTCCCGATGCATCTGCAGGGCCAGGAGGGCGTGGCCCTGTGGGCCGAGCCGGAGCTGCTGGACAGTACACCGCCGCCGCCGGATCCGACGCGGGCGCTGCTGCTGTCGCCGTTCGATCCGCTGGTGATCCAGCGCAAGCGGCTGCAGCAGTTCTTCGACTATACCCACCGCTTCGAGGCCTATGTGCCGGCGCCGCAGCGGGTGCTGGGCTACTTCGCGTTGCCGGTGCTGGTCGGCGACCGCATCGTCGCCGCGCTCGATTTGAAGATGGACCGTCGCGCCGGCCGCCTGCTGATCCAGCAATGGACCTGGCTGGCGCCGCGACGCGCGGCGCTGCAGGCGACGATCGACGCGGCCTTGCAGCGCTTCGAGCGCTTCCACCTGGCGTAGCGGGCCGTCGCCGCGGAGGTATCGCCTGCTGGCGGCGAGCGCTGGCGGCACCTGCGTCCGCCACACAGCGTCGGTTGCAGGCATTGTGTTGGGCATCCCCGATTTCCTTGCGCTGCCGGCGCCGCGAATAATCGTCGGGGTCACCTCGCGACCACAGGCAGCCGCTTAGGCTCCGGATTCCCCCCTTCGCCTGGCCGCCGCATGTCCGCTGCCCGCCACTGTCTGCAAGATGCGCTCGACGCCTGCCGCCGTGGTGCGCCCGCGGTGTTGGCCGTGGCGATGGCCCGCGAAGGCTCCACCTACGCGCACGCCGGCGCGATGGCCTTGTTCGGCGCCGATGGTGCGCAGCAGGGCTGGCTTAGCGGCGGTTGCCTGGAGCCGGAGATCGCGCGCTGCGCCGCGGAGGCCGCCGACGCCGCGACGCCGGCGTGGATGGAGATCGATACGCGCGAGGACGAAGACCTGCTGTCCGGCTCGGCAGCCGGTTGCCGGGGGCGCTTGCACCTGGCCTTGTTGCCGCTGCACGCCTTGCCCGGTTTCGACGCATTGGCCCAGGCCTGGCTGCAGGGGCGCGGTGGCTTGACCCTGGCGCTGCAGGCCGATGGCGATTTTGTCGCCAGTGTGGCCGGGCAGACGTCGCGGTGGCGCCTGCCGTGGCGCATGGTGTCTGCGACGTCGCCGCGCTTTGGCGAGGTGCACGTGCCGCCGCCGCCGCGGGTCAGCGTCTTCGGCGCCGGCCCGGAAACCGCCGTGCTGCTGCCCTTGCTGCGGCAGTTGGGTTGGATGACCACTCTGGTCGAGCAGCGGCCGCGCTGGGCCGCACTGGCGGCGCTGGCCGACCGCGCGCTTGCCTGCACGCCGACGCGCGGGTTGGCCGACTGCGCCGACAGCGATGCGGCGCTGGTGATGCACCACCATTTCGAGCTGGATCGCGAAGCGCTGGATGCGCTGGCCGGCAGCGCCATCCCGTTCCTCGGCCTGCTGGGACCGGTGCGGCGGCGCGAGGACCTGTTCCGCCTGCTGAGTCCGACGCAACGTGCGCAGCTCTCGCCGCGGCTGCATTCGCCGATTGGGCTGCGCCTGGGCGGCAACGGTGCGGAGGCGATCGCGTTGAGCATTGCCGCGCAATTGCAGGCCAGCCGGGTGGCGCCGCCACGGCTGAGCTCGGTCGCGCAGGCAGGCGACAGGTCGCTGCGGCGATCGGCGCGCGATGCGGTGGCGGTGGTGCGGCCATTGCTGGCAGAAGGCAGCGGCTGATGGCGCAGGCGCACGCGGCGTTGATCCTGGCCGCCGGCGGCAGCCGCCGCCTCGGCCGCCCCAAGCAGACGCTGACCAGCGAGGGCGAACCGCTGCTGCGACGGGTCGTGCGTCTGGCCCTGTCCACGGCGCCGGCGCGCTGCGTGGTGGTGCTGGGCGCACAGGCCGAGGCGCTGCACCCGCTGCTGCAGGGGCTTCCGGTGGAATGCGTGCGCAATCCGCAATGGGACACCGGCATGGGCGGCAGTCTCGACTGCCTGCGTGCGGCGGTACGCGACGATGCCACGATCGCCCGCAGCCTGGTGCTCGGCTGCGACCAGCCGGCATTGACAGCGGTGCATCTGCAGGCTCTGCTGGCGGCGGCCGCGCGGGCCGCGTCCGGTTGTGCGGTCAGCGCCTACGCCGGCGTGCGCGGGATGCCGGCGGTGGTGGCGCAACAGCGCTGGCGCACGCTGCCATTGGGCGGCGACCAGGGCTTGCGCGCGCTGTTCGCGACGCTGGCGCCGGACAGCCTAGGTTGCATCGTCGCGCCGGCGTTGGCGCTGGACCTGGACACGCCGGAGGACGTACAAGCGGCGGTGTCGAAGGGATGGCTGGATCCGTAACGGTTGCATCGGGCGCGGTGTTGCGGCGACCGACGCTAGCCTTGTAGGAGCGGCTTCAGCCGCGACAGGCGTTATCGGGAATGCCTGTCGCGGCTGAAGCCGCTCCTACGAGAGCAAACTGCGCGCAAACGCGGCGATCGCACTCAGCCGATCAACTTGTCCGGGGTGATCGGTAAGTCGCGGATGCGCTTGCCGGTGGCGTGGAACACGGCATTGGCGATGGCCGCGGGAATGCCGACCATGCCAAGCTCGCCCATGCCCTTGACCCCGAGCGGGTTGACGATGGTGTCGTCCTCTTCGACGAACATGGTCTGGATCTCGTGCACGTCGGCGTTGACCGGCACGTGATAGTCGGCCAGCGAGGCGTTGAGCATGCGCCCGTAGCGGTGGTCGATCTCGGTGCCTTCGCTGAGCGCCATGCCGATGCCCATCACCACGCCGCCGATTTCCTGGCTGTGCGAGGTCAGCGGATTCATGATCTTGCCGCAGGCGGTGGCTTCGATGACCCGCGTCACCTGCACCATGCCGGTGTCCGGATCGACCTTGACCTCGATGAACTGCGCGCCGTGCGCGGCGGTGGCGTACTGCTTGCGCTCGGCCGAGGGCTTGGATTCGTGCACCACCTCCAGTTCCTGCAGGCCGTGCTGGCGCATCAACTTGGCAACTTCCAGGCCGGCCTCGGGCTTGCCGCTAGGGCGCAACTGGCCGTCGACCAGTTCCACCGCATCCACGTCCAGCCCGCTGAATGCCGCCTGCCCATCCTGCCTGGCCAGTTCCAGCAGCTTGCCGCGGATCTCGCGCGCCGCGCCGTGAATCGCGCTGCCGACGCTGGCGGTGGTCCACGAGCCGCCCTGCGCCGGTGCTTTGGGCAGGCGCGTGTCGCCCAGTTCGAACTGCACGCGCTTGGCGTCGATACCCAGATACTCGGCGGCGATCAGGGTCATCACCGTGTAGGTGCCGGGGCCGATGTCGGAGGTGGCACTGCCGACCCGGGCGCTGCCGTCGGCCTTCAGCACCACCCGTGCCAGCGCCGGCATCTGCATCGACGCCCAGGTGCCGGTGGCCATGCCCCAGCCGACCAGCAGGCGGCCATCGCGCATGGAACGCGGCTCGGGCGTGCGCTTGCTCCAGCCGAAGGTCTCGGCGGCGAGCGCGTAGCACTCGCGCAGCGCCTTGCTCGAAAACGGCTTGCCGGTTTCCGGATCGGTCTCGGCGTAGTTGGCCAGGCGCAGTTGCAACGGGTCCATCTTCAGCGCATAGGCCAGTTCGTCCATCGCGCACTCGATGCCGAACATCTGGCTGATGGTGCCGGGCGCGCGCATCGCCTGGGGCGTCGGCAGGTCGGTCTCCACCACCTCGAAGCGATCCTCCACGTTGGGGCAGGCGTACAGCGAGCGCGCATTGCGGAAGAAGGCCTCGTTGAACGCCTCGATGCGCGAGGTGTTGAGCACGTGCCGGTAGCGGATCGCCTGCAGCGTGCCGGCGGCGTCGGCGCCCAGCCCCAGTTCCACGCGGTAGTAGGGGCGGTAGCCATGGCCGCTGAACATCTGCCGCCGGGTGTAGACGATCTTCACCGGCAGGCCGACCGCCTTGGAGACCGCGCCGAGTAGGAAGGTGTAGTAGTTGGGACGCAGGCAGGAGCCGAACGCGCCGCCGACGAACAGCGAGACCACGTTGACCTTGTCCACCGGAATGCCGAAATAGCCGGCCAGCTGTTCGCGGTCCTGGTAGACGTTCTGGCTCTTGTTGACCACGGTCAGGGTGTCGCCGATCCAGTAGCCGATGCCGCCGTGCGGTTCCATCGGGTTGTGGTGCTCGACCGGCATCGTGTACGCGGCCTCCAGCTTCACCGGCGCGGCGGCGAACGCGGCAGTCGGGTTGCCGCGCGGCTTCGGCGACTCTTCCGGGGTCGGATCGTGCGCCTGGCCGAGCAGTGCGTCGAAATCGGTGTGCGCGGCCTCGGTGGCGTACTCCACCTGGATCAGCCGCGACGCATGCCGTGCCTGCTCGAAGGTGACCGCCACAACCACCGCGATCGGTTGTGCGTTGAAATGGATACGGTCGTCTACCAGGGCACGGAACGACAGGTCTTCGCCCTTCTTCTTGACCGCATCGGAGACCGGCTTGATCGCATTGAGGTGGGTCAGCACCTTGATCACGCCCGGCGCGGCCTCGGCGGCGCGGGTGTCGATGCGCACGATGCGGCCCTTGGCGATGGTGCTGGTGAGGATGTAGCCGTGGACCAGATGCGGGATCTGGAACTCCGCCGCATAGCGCGCCTTGCCGGTGACCTTGGCGAAGCCGTCGACGCGGCGCATTTCCTTGCCGATGTAGTTCATTGCCGGTTCTCCGGTTGGTCGCTCACGCGGCATCGCTGCCGCTGGCGCGGTGCAGGGCGCGGATCATCGCGTGCGTGCCCATCGGGATCTTGTAGGCGTTGTGCGCCAGCGGCCGTGCCGCGGCCATCTCGGCCTGCGCGGCGGCGGCGAAGGCGGCCTCGCCGACGTGTTGGCCCGCCAGCGCGCGTTCGGCGGCGCGCGCGCGCCAGGGTTTGTGCGCCACCCCGCCCATGGCGATGCGCGCTTCGCGGATGCGCCCGTCCGGTTCCAGCGCCAGCGCCGCGGCCACCGAGATCAGTGCGAATGCGTAGCTGGCCCGATCGCGTACCTTCAGGTAGTGGCTATGCGCGGCGAACCCCGGCGCCGGCAGGGTGATCGACTCGATCAGTTCGCCGTGCGCGAGCTGGTTGTCGACATCGGCGTGCGTCTCGGGCAGCAGGTGGAACTCGGCGAACGGGATCTCGCGCTGGGTGCCGGCCGGCGTGCGCACCTGCACCGTCGCATCCAGTGCGGCCAGCGCCACGCACATGTCCGACGGATGTACGGCCACGCAGTGCGCGCTGTGACCGAAGATCGCGTGGGTGCGGTTGAGCCCCTCGCGCGCGCCGCAGCCGCTGCCCGGTTCGCGCTTGTTGCAGGGCAGGGCGGTGTCGTAGAAGTAGCCGCAGCGCGTGCGCTGCAGCAGGTTGCCGCCGTTGCTGGCCATGTTGCGCAGCTGCATCGTGGCCCCGGCCAGGATCGCCTGGCTCAGCAACGGGTAGCGCTGGCGCACCAAGGGATGGTTGGCGGTCTGCGTGTTGTTGGCGAGCGCGCCCAGGCGCAGGCCGCCGTCGGCGGTTTCGGCGATCTCGGCCAGGCCCTTGAGCCGGGTCAGGTCGACGATCTCGTCGGCACTGGTCACGCCTTCCTTCATCAGGTCGAGCAGGTTGGTACCGCCGCCGAGGAAGCGTGCGTTCGGGTTGGCGGCGACACGGCGCACCGCGTCCTCCGGCGAGGTCGCGCGTTGGTACTTAAACGGCGTCATCGGCCACCTCCTTCGCCATCTTCAGGGCGGTCAGTTCGGACTGGTCGACATAGCGCCAGGTCAGCGGCCGCGGTGCGCCGCCGCTGTGCACGTCCTGGATGGCGGCGACGATCTTGGGGTAGGCGCCGCAGCGGCAGATGTTGCCGCTCATGCGCTCGCGCACCTCGGCGTCGCTGAGTTCGGTGACCGGTCGGCTGACGTCAGCGCTGACGTGGCTGGCATCGCCGCGCTTGATCTCGTTCAACAGCGCCACCGCCGAGCAGATCTGCCCAGGGGTGCAGTAGCCGCACTGGAACCCGTCGTGCTGCACGAACGCGGCTTGCATGGGATGCAGTCGCTCGCCGTCGGCCAGGCCCTCGATGGTGGTGATCTGCGTGTCTTCGGCCTGTGCCGCCAGGGTCAGGCAGGACAGCCGGCGCTCGCCGTCGACGATCACCGTGCAGGCACCGCACTGGCCGTGGTCGCAGCCTTTCTTGGTGCCGGTCAGCGCCAGGTGTTCGCGCAACGCGTCCAGCAAGGTGGTCCGTGGATCCAGCTGCAGCGCGTGGCGCTGGCCATTGACCTCGAGGACGACCGGCACCGCGTTCTGCGGCGGCGCGGCCTTGGCGACGGGGGCGGCGAACGCGGCCTCGCTGAAGAGGATCTGCCCACCGGCGCTGCTGAGGCCGGCGGCCGAGAGCAGGGCGAGGAATTCGCGGCGCGAGAGGCCGTTGATGCCGAGCCGACGCGCCAGCGCGGCCTCGTCCTCGCTCAATGGGGTGTCGCGCGCGCTGTCGGCAGCGCCGGACGCGGCCTCGGAACGGTGAGGGTCATGCTGCATCGGTCTCTCCTGCCTGGGGGACCGCCACCGCGCGCGCCGTGGCGCAGCATGGAGCGAATCGACCTGGGTAGCGGCGCCGCCATCGCGACGCCGACGTGCGGGCACGCATCGGCACCCGAGCGCGAGCATCGCGGCGGGACCGCGAAGGGATTGCGAAGAGAACGCGAAGGGAGGGTGTCGGGGCAGTGATGCGGACGGGTGGACGTGCCGGACCGGATGCGCGTGCATGCGCTCCTGCAGATGCGATTGCCGCCACGACAGGCGGCCGATTACGCCTGTCGTGGCGGGCGCCACGCAATGCCGGTGGCGTGATGGCGTCGCGTGCGTCTGCGATGCGGCAGGCGCTACCAGCGATACGCCACCGACACCTGATACTGGCGGCCGGCGATCGGGCGGCCCATGAACACGCCGCCGGTGGCCGCGCCGGGCACGCGTACATTGCCTTCGGTCAGGCCCAGCGTGTCGGTCACGTTGCTGCCGCTGACGGTGAACTCCCAGTGCTCGCCGCTGTGCAGGCTGGCACCGACGTCGAGCATGTCGTAGGACGGCAGGCGCTGGCTGTTGGCCAGGTCGGCGTAGCGTTCGCCGATGTAGGAATAGGTCGCGAACACGCGCAGGTCGCCGAACGGCAGCATCCAGTAGTAGCTCGGCGTCAGCCGGAACTGGCGCTTGGGCTGGCGCATGACCTGGTTGCCGGTGTATTCGCGGTAGTTGCGGTACTTCGCGTCCAGCCACACCCCCGTCCCGGCTAGTTCGAAGCCGCCGAACGGGCGGATCGCGCCTTCCACCTCCAGGCCGTAGGCGCGCGAATCGCCGACCGTGGTGAAGTTGCTGCCGTTGGCCAGGAACGCCTGGAACGGCGAATTCTTGAAGGTGTTGTAGAACGCCGTGAGGTACAGATCGTAGTTGGCCGCACCCGACTTCAATCCCAGTTCGTATTGCCGGATGTCCTGCACCTTGGTCTGCCCGTCGCGCAGGTTGTCGAAGCCGGGAAACTTGACCCCGGAATTGACCCGCGCGAACACGCTGTTGTGCGCGTCGAGCTTGACGTTCAATCCGGCCGTCCACGACAGCGCGTTGTCGTCCTGGTCGATGCGCCGCGCGCCTGGCAGCGAGATCGAGGTGGCATTGTCGTAGAGCGTGGCCGGATTGCCGTCCAGGTCCACGGTGGCGGTGTCGTGCACGGTGCCGGTGACGCGCTGGCGCTCATAGCGCACGCCCAGGTCCAGGCGCAGGCGCTCGTCCAGTTCCCATTCGTCGGCGACGAACACCGCGGCGTTCTCGCCCTCGTAATGCGCGCGCAGCGCCAGGAAGGCGGTGCTGGTGAAGCCGTCGCGCGTCGGCTGGCGGCCATCGTCCAGCGTCACGTCGATGCGCCGCGCATGGTTCTGCGCGGTCAGCAGCATGGTGTTGCCGAGGTACCAGGTGTCGTTGGAGGTGTACCGGGCGTAGTAGCTGCCCACGGTGAGCGTGTTGCCGGCGAACAGCGTGCGGCTCAGGCGCAGATCGTTGGTGAAGGAGTTCAGGCGCTTGTCCACCGACCACCAGCCGGCTTCCAGCACCTGCTGGTTCGGATCGACCGCGCCGCCGCCATTGGTGTAGCGCGCGCTGCCGCTGCTGCCGTAGCCGGCGATGAAGTCGCCCAGCCGCTGCGGCGCGTCGCCGGTGAACAACGCATAGGTCGGCGCGGTGCCGCCCATCACGTTGAAACGGTCGGCCAGGGTCCAGTCGCCCAGCTGCCAGTTCAGCTCGCCGCCGAACACGTCGATGTTGACGCCGCGGCCGTCGCCGAGGTCGCGCCGGATGGTCTGGCCGTTGGGACCGACCGGCAGGGTGACGTTGCGGAAGTCGTTGCTCAGCAGAGTGCCGTGCTGCGCGTCGAGGCCGGGAAAGCTGGACAGGTCGCTGCCGTTGTTGCGCGACAGCAGCGGGATCGCGGTGTAGAAGGCGTTGTTGTCGTCGGTATGGCGCGCATAGAACGACAGCTCGCCGCTGTCCCAGCGCTTGCTCAGGGTGGCGCTGAACTGGCCGCCCTTGTCGGCGGGGAACTGCGGGTCGCGCACGCCGTCGGTCTCGCGGAAGAAGCCGCCGATGCTGTAGTACCAGCCGTTGCCCATCGGCCCGCTGTTGAACAGATCGATGCGGCGCAGGGCGTCGCTGCCGCCGGTGAGGCGCACGCTGCCCTCCGGCTCGTCCTGGCCCTTCTTCTGGATGAAGTTGACGGTGATGCCGGCCTGGCCGTTGGAGAAGATCGGGCTGGAACCGCCGCGCAGCACTTCCATGCGTTCGATGGTGTCATCGGTGCGGAACAGCGTGGAGTTTTCCAGGAACGACAGGGTCGGCGGCGGGAACAGCGGCGCGCCATCGAGCTGGAAGGTGACGAACGGCGCATCGCCTTCCGACGGCATGCCGCGCACGAAGATGTTGGCGCCGGTGCCGCCGCCGCTGGGCTCGGCCCACACGCCGGGCACGATCTTCAGCAGGTCGGCGCTGCTCTGCGGCACCGCCTGCTGGATCTGTTCGGGTGTGGCGGTGGTGATCGAGAAGCTCGCATCGCGCTTGCGCAAGCCGCTGAAGCGCGCAGTGCCGCTGACGACCACGGTATCCAGGGTGGTGGCGTCGGGTTGCGTGGCCGGCGCAGCGGGTGCGTTGGCGGTCTGCGCCAGCGCGGGGGACGCGAGCAGGGCGGCGGCGATGGACAGGGGCAGCAGATGACGAAGCGGCGCAAGATGCATGAAGAATCTCTCCTTTCTTCATTCGGAACGATCGGCCGGGATGCGGCACGCGCGTGCAGCGCGCGGCCGCGTCGTATCGGCCGGTACGGCGCGAAGCAGGGGGCGACGCGCGGCGCCCTTTGTAACGCCGTCCAGCGCTTGGGCTGTTGTGCAGCGCGGTAAGGACGAGGTTTGCGTGACAGGTTGCCCACGCAGGCCGCCATCGCACCGCCATGCACGGCATGAGCTGCGCAGCGTGGCGCCGCTTCGCCTGTGCCTGCACGGTGGCACATGTGCAGCCGGGAGAACGGCCGTCGCCATCCTCACCACGTGCCACTTGCTATCGTGGCGCGCGTGTATGCAAGAGCGTGTTGCAATGAAGAACTGGCTGTTCCTGCTGGTGGCCATCCTCGCCGAGGTGGTCGCGACCTCGGCGCTGAAGGCCAGCGAAGGCTTCACCCGGCTGTGGCCGACGCTGCTGGCGCTGTGCGGCTATGGCATTGCCTTTTACTTGCTGTCTCTCACCCTGCGCAGCGTGCCAGTGGGCGTGGCCTATGCGCTCTGGTCGGGCATCGGCATCGTGTTGATCTCGCTGCTGGCGTGGTGGCGGTTCGGCCAGGCGCTGGATCCGCCGGCGATCGTCGGCATGGCGCTGATCGTCGCCGGCGTGGTGGTGATCAACGTGTTCTCGCGCAGCGCGCCGCATTAGCCAAAGAAAAGGCCGCCCGAAGGCGGCCTCCTTACCCAGCGGCGAATGTGCTCGATCAGAAGAACAGGCGCACGCCGAACGAGGCGCTGCGGCCGGGTAGCATGACTTCGTCCTTGAGGAACGAGGTGTGCACGCGCGCGTCCTGGTTGGTCAGGTTATTGCCGTCCAGGAACACTTCCCAGGCGGTGCTGCCGGCATCGACGTGATAGGCCAGGTGCGCATCGACCAGGGTATAGCCGGCGGTCGGGGTCTCGTTGACCGCCACCTTGTCCTGCTTCTGGTAGCGGGTGGCGCCCAGCGCGGCGCGCCAGTGGCTGGCGTCCCAGCGCAGCTGCGCGCCGTAGCGCGCCGGTGCGATGCGCGGCAGGTTGCCGCCATCCTTCAGCCGCGCACGCACGGTATCGCCGAACACGCGCAGGTCCCAGGCGCCGCTGTCGTTGTCGGCCAGGTGGAAGGTGGCCTCGCCTTCGAAGCCATGGAAGATCGCATCGGCCTGGGTCCACTGGCGGATCGGCAGGAAGTCGTTGTCCTCCTCGTGGTACCACTGGCCGCCGGTGTCGACGATGTAGATGAAGTCGTCGTAGCGGTTGTAGTAGCCGGAGACCTTCGCATCCACCCAGTCGTTCTTGAAGATCAGCCCCAGTTCGGCCTGGTTGGCCTTTTCGGTCTTCAGGTCGGGGTTGCCGATCTCGTAGGCGAGGGTGGCGATGTGCGGACCGTTGGCGAACAGCTCTTCCTCGGCCGGGGCGCGCTCGGCGTGGTCGAGGTTGGCGGTCAGGCGCCACTGCTCGTTGAAGCGGAAACCGCCGCTCAGCGACAGGCTCTTCGGGGTGAAGTCGCGGTCCACGCCGGTGTCGGTCTCGTACTTGGTCTTGTCCACGCGCGCACCGACTTCGGCCTGCACGCGGTCCCAGCTGTTGCGCGCCAGCGCGAACACGCCGATGGCGCGGGTATCGGTCTTCGGCACGAAGGCTTCTTCGCCGATGGCCTGGAAGGTCGAGTCGCTGCCCTGCACGCCGACCGCGGTCTGCCAGCCGCCGCCCAGGCCGAAGGAGGCCTCCACGCGGCCTTCGTTGGCGCGCTTGTCGAACTTGGTGCCGACCTCCGCGCCCTCGAACTCGGTGTGGGTGTAGGCGGTGTGGCCGAAGCTGTAGCGCAGCGCACTGCCGTCGCCCCACGGATCGTTCAGCGCACCCTTAAGCTCGAAGCGGTCCTGGTGCAACTGCAGCGACACGCCGCGCTCGCCGGCAGCCGGGTCACCGGGTTCGCCCGGGTTGCCGTAGTCGTCGCGGAAGCGCGAGACCGACACGCCGACGAAGCCCCAGTCGCCGGCCAGCGAGCTGCCGATCGAGCCGACCTTGGACTTGACGAACGAGTTGAGCTGCGGGCCTTGCGGCGTGTCGTAGTCCTTCAGGTTGCGGTACACGCCGTCGGCGTGGATCGACAGGCCGCTGCCGTTGCCGGCATCGACGCGGAACATGTCGGTGTTGCCGCTCTTGTCGCCGCCCTCCCAGCGCGCCTCGGCACGGCCGTGCACGCCGTCGACCGGGGTCTCGGCGATGCGCCCGTCGACCACGTTGACCACGCCGCCGATGGCGCCGGAGCCGTACAGCAGGGTGGACGGACCTTTCAGCACCTCGATCTGGTCGGCCAGGAACGATTCCACCGCCGGCGAATGATCCTGGCTGACCGTGGACACGTCCTGCGAGGACAGGCCGTCGTTGAGCACCGCCACGCGCGGGCCGTCGAGGCCGCGGATGATCGGCCGGCCCACGCCGGGGCCGAAATTGGAGCTCTGCACGCCCGGCAGGCTGGCCACGGTCTCGCCGATGCTGGCGCCGCGGTTCTCGTCCAGGCGCTCGCCGGCGAGCACGTCCACCGGCTGGCTCAGCGCGCCGGCGGCATCGCGCAGCGGGCTGGCGGTCACCACCACCTGGTCCATGTCCTTCACGTGCCGGTCCTGGCTGTGGCCGGCGCCGTGGCGGCTGTCGCTCGCCGGCGGCGTGGCATCGGCCGCGGTCGTCGTGGCGGCAGGGTCGGCGGCCAGGGCCAGCGACGGGCTCAGCAGGCCAAGCAGAGCCAGGGACAGGGTGGAACGGCGGAGCAGGGCAGGACGGGGAGCGGGCATGGGCATTCCATCAGGAGGGACATTCGGGGCGACGCGCGCACCACCGGCGCCGCGCAATGGCGGCGGACGGTCGAGGAAGAGGCACGGGACGCGCTGGTCGCCGGCGGCCGAATGTTATATTATTCCGTAACACTTTCAACCCGTGCCGACCGTCATGTCCTCACCGTTCGATCTGCGCGCCGCGCTCGACCGCCTTGGCGCCACCGGTTCGTTGCTGTGCGCGGTGCATTGCGCGGTGCTGCCGCTGGCTTTGGCGGTGCTGCCTTCGCTGGGCCTGTCGATGTGGCTGGGGGACGGCGTGGAGCGCACGCTGGTGCTTTTCGTGACCTGCCTGGGCCTGTTCAGCCTGGTACTCGGCTATCGCCGGCATCGCGTGTGGCAGGCGCTGGGATTGCTCATCCTCGGCTTGCTGGCACTGTGGGCCGGGCTGCTGGTGCCGGCGCTGCATCATGCCGTGGCGCCGCATGCGGCGATCATGACCTTCGGCGGTACCCTGGTCGGCCTGGCCCACCTGCTCAACCTGCGCCTGAACCACGGCCACGTGCACGACGCAAGCTGCGTCCATTGAGCGCACGTGGTAGGCTTGCCGCCCTTGCGCGAGGGCGCCGACCGCGTTGGCCTCGCCAAACCCCGTGCATCGCGCGGGGGTTTTCGCACATACATTCAGGAGTCGATGAGCATGGGTAAGGGTGACCGCAAGACCGCCAAGGGCAAGCGCTACAACGCCAGCTACGGCAATTCGCGCTCGCACAGCGTGAGCAAGGTGGCCGTGGGCGCTGCCGCGCCGGCCGCGAAGAAGTCGGTGGTCAAGGCGCCGGCGGTGAAGAAGGCCGTGGCCAAGAAGACGGTCGCCAAGGCCGGCTGAGCCAGCCACCGGGTGCGACGAAGAACGCGGCGCTTGCGCCGCGTTTTTTTATGTCCGTGTGATCCCTGACCGTCGCCGCCAGGCGGCCGGCGGCGGTCTTGCGGCGGGAGCGGCAGTGGCAGCGCGCTTCCCGATCGCACCAGCGCCGGCACGCGCGCCGCCAGTCAGTGCGGGCGTGGCGCGGTGGGGTGGTCGTCGCGGTCGTCGTGGTCGCTGCCGGCCAGGTCGGCCACCAGCGAGGTCGGCGTTTCCTCTTCCGCGGGCGGCGTGGGCGCCGGCGGCGGCGCCACCAGCAACAGCTCGGCCAGGCCGCGGTAGATCGGCGTGCGGCAGACCAGCGCCGAAGCGCCGCGGGCGATCAGCACCGTCGCCAGGATCGGCAGCAGCATGTCGCTGCTGTCGGTGAGTTCCAGCGAGATCACCGCCGAGGTCAGTGGCGCCTGGGTCACGCCGGTGAGATAGGCGCACATGCCCAGCAGCACGAAGATGCGCGGGTCCACGCCCGGCATCAGCACGGCCAGGTTGTGGCCCAGCCCGGCGCCGACCGCCAGGGCCGGCGAGAACAGGCCGCCGGGGATGCCGGCGACGTAGGACACCAGGTTCGCCAGCAGTTTCATCAGGCCGAATTCGTGACCGACGCTGGCGTGCCCCTGCACCAGGCTGCGCGCCTGCTCGTAGCCGGTGCCGAACGCGCCGGTACCGAAGATCAGGCCCAGCAGCACCAGCGCCAGACCGCACAGCGCGGCCAGCAGCACCGGCTGGCGCCGGCGTAGTTCGCCCAGCCAGCGCGGCTTGCCGGCGACGGTGAGCAGCACCATGCGCGCGAAGGCGCCGCCGAGCAGGCCGGCGACCACGCCGCACAGCAGGATCGCCAGCCACGCCTTGCCCAGCGGCAGGCCGGCGGTGGCGACCCGGCCGAAGTAGGTGTAGTCGCCGAGCAGGCCCAGCGAGATCACGCCGCCGACGATCACCGCGGTCAGCAGGGTGCCGGAGAAGTGGTGCTCGAAGCGCCCGCTCAGTTCCTCGATGGCGAACACCACGCCGGCCAGCGGCGTGTTGAACGCCGCGGCGATGCCGGCAGCGCCGCCGGCCAGCAGGAAATGGCTGGCCTGGCGAGCATCGCGAAAGCCGAACCAGCGCCCGAACACGTACATCAGGCTGGCGCCGACGTGCACGGTCGGGCCTTCGCGGCCGATCGAGGCGCCGCCGAACAGCGCCATCGTGGTCAGCATCAGCTTGCCCGCGGACACGCGCAGCGACAGATTGGCCTGGCGAAAGCCGTCGTCGGGACGTTCCAGCGCGGCGATCACCTGCGGGATGCCGCTGCCGCGTGTGGGGCGCAGTGCGCCGTTGGTCAGCCAGGCCAGCAGGGCGAACACGCTCGGGGTCAGCAGCAGCGCCCACCACGGCGAATGCCCGATGATCCGCTGGAACAGATGGAAGGCGGCGTCGCTGGCCTTGGCGAAGACGATGGAGACCAGCGCCACCGCCACCGCGCCGCCCCACAGCACGGCGCGCTGCTTCCAGCTCTCCTGCGAGATCAGCGGGCGCAGACGATGGCGCAGGCGCGGCGGTTGCGCGGAATCGGGCGAGTGCATTGGTCTATTGTCGCACGCGTTGCCTTGGCAGGACGCCGGCGCGCCGCGGCCGTTGCCGTGGCGCTCAGCGCAGCGCTGGCGGATCGACGTCGTCGGGCGCGGCAGGGAGACCGAGTAGGTGGTTCAAGCGAGGAATGGACGTCGATCTGCGCCGCCGCATGGCCGACACGCTCAGCCGAACAGCGGCGCCATGGTGCCGGCGGCCGTGCCATCGCCTTCGCGCCGCTCCAGCGCCAGCAGTGCGGCCTTGGTCGGCAGGCCGCCACCGAAGCCGGTGAGCGCGCCGTTGGCGCCGATCACCCGATGGCAGGGCAGCACGATCGGCAGCGGGTTGCGGCCGTTGGCGGCGCCGACCGCACGCACCGCGCGCGGCTGGCCCACATGCTGCGCCAGTTGCGCGTAGCTCCAGGTCGCGCCGAACGGGATCTCGGCCAGTGCCAGCCACACCCGCTTCTGGAAGTCGGTGCCGTGCGGCGCCAGCGGCAGGTCGAAGTGCTCGCGCTCGCCGGCGAAGTAGGCCAGCAGTTGCTCGCGCGCGGCGCGCACCGGCGCCGGATCGTGCACCCAGTCGGCACGGCCGCGGGCGTCGTAGCGGTTCTCCGGGAACAGGATGTGACGCACGCCGTCGGCGCCGACCGCGACGGTGAGCATGCCGATCGGGGTGTCAAAACGGTCGTAGGACAGCGGGGGCGCGGTCATGCGCGGGTCTCCTCGGGAGGGTCGTTGGCCAGGTGCCACAGGTGCAGCACCGCGTAGGCGCGCCAGGGCCGCCAGGCCTGCGCGCGCGCCTCGGTGGCGCGTTCGCTCAGGCGTGCGCCGCCTTCGCCGAGCATGCGTTGCAGCACCAGGTCGCCGGCGGGGAAGGCGTCGGGCTGGCCGAGCGCGCGCAGCGCGATGTAGTGCGCGGTCCAGGCGCCGATGCCGGGCAAGGCGATGGCGTGGGCGACGAAGTCGTCCAGGCGCTGGCCGGCACGGAAGGACAGGCGGCCGTCCAGCACCGCCTGCGCCAGCGCGCGGATCGTCGCCGCCCGCGAGCGCGGCAGGCCGATCGCTTCCAGCGGTGCGTCGCGCAGCGCCTGCGGGTTCGGGAAGGCGCGGTCCAGCCCCGGTGGCTGGCCGGGCCGCGCGGCGCCATGGCGCTCGACCAGGCGCGCGGCCAGGGTCGCCGCGCCGGCCACGCTGACCTGCTGGCCGAGCACCGCGCGCACCGCCACTTCGAACCCGTCCCAGCCGCCGGGCACGCGCAGCCCGGGGCGCCGCGCGATGGCGCGCGCCAGCAGCGGATCGTCGCCGAGCGTGGCATGCACCGCGCGCAGGTCGGCATCCAGGTCGAACACCCGGCGCATCCGCCGCACGATGTCGGGAATGGCGCGCGGATCGGCCGCGGCGATGTGCAGGCGCAGTTCGTGGCGCTGCGGATCGGCCTCGACGCGGATGCGCGTGGACGCCTCGCAGGGGCCGAGTACGCGCTCGTAGCTGGCCTCGCCGATGCGTTCGATGCCGGGGATCGCGCGCTTGCGCAGGAACGCCAGCATCGCCGGAAAGTCCAGCGGCGGCCGATAGCCCAGGCGCAGCACCAGATCGCCACCGGGACTCTCGGCGCGCTGCTTGCGGATCGCCGAGGGCGGCATGCCGCAGCCGTCGAGGAACGCGGCGTTGAAGCGGCGCAGGCTGTTGAAGCCGGCCGCCAGCGCCACCTGGGTGATCGGCAAGGCGGTCTCGGTGAGCAGTTGCTTGGCCAGCAACAGGCGCCGGGTGGCGTGCACCGCCGCCGGGGTGGCGCCAAGCTGGGCCACGAACAGGCGCTGCAACTGGCGCGCGCTGATCCCCAGTTCGGCGGCCAGCGCGGCAACGCTGGCGTCCTGCAGCGCGCCCTCGGCGATCAGCGCCAGTGCGCGCCGCACCGCCTCTTCGCCTACTTGCTGCTGTGCTTCCGGCGACAGTTCGGGACGGCAGCGCAGGCACGGTCGGTAGCCAGCGGCCGCGGCGGCCGCGGCGCTGGGGTAGTAGCGCACATTGCTGCGCTTGGGCGGCGGTGCCGGGCAGACCGGCCTGCAGTAGATGCCGGTGCTGCGCACCGCAGTGAAGAACACACCGTCGAAGCGCGCATCGCGCGACTGGCGGGCGCGGTCGTAGAGGGCGTGATCGGTGGCGGCGAGGGCAGGCATGGCGCCAGTCTAGTCGGCCCCGGCACGGCGCACTGGCCGTTTTCGGACAGCAATGCTGGCGCCGTGACATGGCCGCGGCGCCCGCGGTTTAGGCGCAGTTGGGGACGCTCCGCGCTGCGGCACTAGACTAGGTCGGCGGGCGCCTTGCGCCTGCGTTCCGTGGTTGCCGTGGATCCTGCGCTTGGCTGCTCCGTTCAGACTCTGCTGGTTGTCGCTGTGTTGCCTGGGCCTGTTGGCCTGCGGGCAGCAGCCGGCGTCGGCACCACGCACCGTCGCCGACAGCCCCTCCGCCGACGGCGAGCACATGGTCTCGATCGGCGCGCCGCCGACGCCACCGCCGCACGCGGTCGCGCCCAAGCGCGACCCTCAGGCCTGGGACGAGGCCACCCTGGAGAACGGCGAGGCCTTCGTCAGTTGCGACACCGACTATGCCGCCGAGGCCGGCGACGGCCAGCCGCTGGCCGGGCTGGATCGGCCAGCGGTGGAAGCGGCGCTGGCGCCGTGCCGCGAGCGCGGGCTGATGCGGGTGCGCTATGTCGGCAAGATTAACGCCGGCTTCGCCGAGATGGTGCGGCGCCTGGCCGAGGTGGCCAGGCAGACCGGCATCGGCAAGCGCGTGCTCGACCTCGATTCCAGCGGCGGCCAGGTCGAGGCGGCGATCCGCGCCGGCGATGCGATCGGCGAATCCGGCTGGACCGTGTGGGTGCGCGAAGGTTCGGTCTGCCACAGCGCCTGCGTGTTCGTGCTGGCCGCCGGCGACAACCGGCTGATCTCCGGCAAGGTCGGCATCCACCGGATGATGCGGATCAGCTCCACCGCGACCTCGCGCGCTGAACTCAACCGCGAGTTGCAGGAGGTCTACGGCAACGTCAAGGACTACCTGGAGCGCAACGGCGTGGCGGTGGCGGTGGCCGACCTGATGATGACCGTGCCCAACCGCAGCCTGCGCCTGCTCAGCAGCGACGAACTCAAGCAGTACGGGCTCGACGGCACCAACGCGGTGCAGGACGACCTGGAGCGGATCAAGCAGTTGCGCAAGTGCGGCGACGATTTCGTGCGGCGCAAGGATGCGTTCCTGGTCGCCTTCGACCAGGAGTGCAAGACCAAAAAAGACGTGGACCTGGAGAGCCTGACCGCCTGCGGCCAGGCGCTGAAGCAGCGCTTCGGATTCCCGGACCAGGCCTGCCCGGCGGAAAGTCCGCTGTCGGAGATCGACGTGGCGACACTGCCGCTGGCCTCGCCCGGCGCCTGAACGGCGGCCGCAGTGCGTCCGGCCCATTCACGTGGCGGGCATGGACGCGGGGCTAGCGTCGCCACATTCCATCCCGGAGCGCGCGCATGGCCGCCGGAACCCGCTTGATGCTGCGGCTGTATCTGCCCCCGGCGTTGCTGGCGTTGGGCGGCTTCGTGATCGCCGAGGTGCTGCTGCACCTCGCCAACGGCCTGCACGCGCCCTGGCTGGCGCGGACCGGCTCGCTGCTGAGTCTGCTCGCCCTGCTGGCGGCGACCGCCTGGGCGCTGTGGGCCAGCTGGCGCGCCTGGCACCGGCAGCGCTACGCCGCCCCGACCGCGGCTGCGGCAGTGGCGAGCGAGACTGCGGTCGTGGCGGGCGAAGAGACGCCGTAGGCCGCTGCGCTGGTCCGCACAGGCCGCGTAGACTGCGGCCCTTGCCACCGCCGCTGCCGAGCGATGTCCTTGTCCATCTCCGTCCCGTTTCGCCTCACGCTCGTCCTGCTGGGCTTCGTTGCTAGCGTTGCTTCCGCGCAGAACGCGCCCCCGGCATCGCCTGCGCCCGCGCCGACGACTGCCCCGCCAGCGGCACCCGCCACACCTGCTGCTGCGCCCGCGGCGGCGCCGAAACCGGCGCCGCGCCATGCCGCCCCCGCCGCGCCCGCGCCTGGACCGCTGGCCAAGCAGGACGCACAGATGGCGCAGGCCGGCCTGCGCGCCGCGCAACTGGTGGATGCCGGACGCACCGGCGAGCTGTGGGACGGCGCCTCGGCGGTGGCGAAGAAGGCGGTGACGCGCGCAGTATTCGTGCGCGAGATCGACGCCGCGCGTGCGCGGTTGGGTACGCTGCTCGGCCGCGGCGTCGCCAGCGTGGCGCGGGTGCAGTACGCCGCCGGCTCGCAGGTGCCGCCGGGCACCTACGTCAACATCAGTTTCCCCAGCCGCTTCGCCAATGCGCCGCAGCCGGTGCGCGAGCTGGTGTCGTTGCGGCTGGACGAGGACAAGACCTGGCGCCTGGTGGGCTATCACGTCGCCATGCCCGATTGAACGGCATGCTGCGCGCCATCTTCCTGTTCCCGACGAGGCTCCGATGCCCACCGAAATCCGCATGCTGGCCTGGGCGATCCTGCTCGGGATCGCGCAACTGCTGCTCGCCTCCGCCTTCGTCACCGCACAGCGCGGCTTGAAGTGGAACGCGGGAGCACGCGATGCGCCGCAACCGCCGCCGGCCGGCGTGGCCGGGCGCCTGGATCGCGCGCTGCGCAATTTCCTGGAGACCTTCCCGTTCTTCGCCGCCGCCGCGGTGGCGGTGGCCGCGTTGGGCAGGGGCGATGCGCACACCGCGCTGTCGGCGCAAATCTATCTGTGGGCGCGGGTGGCCTATGTGCCGCTGTACGCGGCCGGCGTGCCGTACGTGCGCAGCCTGGTGTGGGTGGTGTCGCTGTGGGCGATCCTGCAACTGGTGTGGGCGCTGTTCTGAGCGCGGTGCTGCGACCGATCGTCGCAGCGCTGATCCAGATCAAGGACGCGGCGCGCGGCGGTCGTATGCTGGCCGGGTCCGATCACGGAGTCGCCGCATGCAAGTGGATATCGCCATCGTCGGGGCCGGCCCTGCCGGCCTGTGCTTCGCCCGGTCGCTGGCCGGCAGCGGCCTGTCGCTGGCGCTGATCGAGCCGCAGCCGCGCGCGGCGTTGGCGGAGGCCGCCTTCGATGGCCGCGAAATCGCCCTGACCCATGCCTCGCGGGCGTTGCTGGAACAGCTGGGCCTGTGGGCGCGGATCGACCCGCAGGCGATCGCGCCGCTGCGCGATGCGCGGGTGATGAACGGTTCCTCGCCGTTCGCGCTGACCTTCGCCGCAGGCGAGGGCGATCGTGGCGACCTGGGCTGGCTGGTGCCCAATCACCTGATCCGCCGCGCCGCATTCGCCGCGGTGCAGGACCAGCCCGGCCTGAGTTTGCTCGATGGAGTCTCGGTGCAGGCGCTGCGCCGCGACGCGAGCCAGGCGCAGGTGCAGCTCTCCGACGGCCGCAGCGTGGCCGCGCGGCTCGTGGTGGCGGCCGACAGCCGTTTTTCCAGCACGCGGCGCATGAGCGGGATCGGCGCGCAGCTGCGCGATTTCGGTCGCACCATGCTGGTGTGCCGGGTGCGCCATGAGCGTCCGCACCATCAAACGGCCTGGGAGTGGTTCGGCTACGGCCGCACCATGGCGCTGCTGCCGCTGCACGGCAACCAGGCCTCGGCGGTGCTGACCCTGCCGCCGGAGCGCGCGCAGGCGCTGCTGCAGATGGACGAGGCGGCGCTGGGGGCGGAGATCGGCGCCTGCTTCGAGCATCGCCTCGGGGCGATGACGCCGCTGGTGCGGCCGCAGGCGTATCCGCTGGTGGCGGTGTACGCGCAGCGCTTCGTCGCCGAGCGCTATGCCTTGATCGGCGACGCCGCCGTGGGCATGCATCCGGTGACCGCGCACGGCTTCAACTTCGGCCTGCAGAGCCAGGCGCGGCTGGCGCGCGCGCTGCACGACGCGCTCGCGCGCGGCGGCGACATCGCCGCGCCGGCCTTGCTGGCCGGCTATCAGCGCGGACACCGCCTGGCCACCCGTCCGCTGTACGAGGCGACCAATGCGATTGCCGCGCTCTACACCGACGACCGCTTGCCTGCGCGCGCCCTGCGTAGTGCCGCGCTGCGCGTGGCCGACCGGGTCGCGCCGTTCAAGCGCGCGATCGCCGCGCACCTGACCCAGCGCGTGGCGGCGATGGGGCGCTAGGGTCAGGCACGCGGCGAGTGGAGCGATGCGTCCGCGCGTGCGCTGTGGTGGTTGTCGCGGCAGACCGAGCCTGTTGTGCGCTTCGTCGTAGGAGCGGCTTCAGCCGCGACCGGGCTTTACTGGTAAGGCGTGGTCGCGGCTGAAGCCGCTCCTACGAGGGGCGGAGGGCATGCATCTGCGGGCCGGCAACCTCAGGGTGAACGCGGTTGCGCCGCACCCGCGACGAGCTCGGCGAGGGCGGCTTGCAGGTCGCCGCCGCGCTGCGCCGCTTCGATCGGGGCGATGGCCCAGGCGCAGCCGGCGTGGCGCAGGTGCTGGCGCCAGTCGCCGGGCCAGGCCTCCAGTTCGTCCAGCGCCAGGTGGATGGAGCCGCCGCGCTCGGCATGCCCGCCGCAGATGGATTGGCCCAGACAGAACGGGCGCGCCGCGTCCGGATCGAGCTGCACGATGTACACGTCGTGGTGCGGATGTTCCGCGGACGGCGCGATGTTGCGGGCGCCGAGTTCGATCAGCATCGTTCGGCACCCCGCGTTGCCCGCCAGCGTAGGCCGTTGCGTGGCAGGTCGGGCGCGCCGAGGGCGGTCACAGCTTGCCGAGCACCTGCACCTGCACGTCGCCCAGTTGCACTACCTGGCCCGCGCGCACCTTGCAGGCCTTGCGCAGTTCGACCTCGCCGTCCACGCGCACCTGGCCTTCGCTGATCACGGCCTTGGCCGCGCCGCCGCTGTCGCACAGGCCGGTCAGTTTCAACAGGTGCTTGAGTTCCACGTAGTCGCTTTCTAGCTGGAGATCGATGGTCTGCATTGGGGCTTGCTCGGAAATCGGCGCCCATTGTCGGTCATTCGCGGACAAAACGCCCAGCGTGTCGCTGGCTGCAGGCTGTTGCCGCGGCGGCGGGCCGCTGCGCTGGGCCTTGTGGACACCGCGCCAAGGCCGTCATCCGGCAGTGCGGAGCGGGTCACGCCTGAACGGTGCCCTTCACCTGCTTTCGACATGCGGCCCGTCAGAGCGCACAATAGGGGCTTCTTTGCGCCTGCCGGTTCTCTGCGGCGCCCCCGGAGTCTCCCATGTCCCAAGATACCCCCGCGCCGCTGCTGTTCGCAGATCTCGGCCTCTCCCCTGCTGTGATGAAGGCGGTCGCCGACGTCGGCTACGAGTCGCCGTCGCCGATCCAGGCCGCCACCATCCCAGCGCTGCTGACCGGCCGCGACCTGCTCGGCCAGGCGCAGACCGGCACCGGTAAGACCGCCGCGTTCGCGCTGCCGATCCTGTCGCGGCTGGATTTCGCCCAGCGCAAGCCGCAGGCGCTGGTGCTGGCGCCCACCCGCGAACTGGCGATCCAGGTGGCCGAGGCCTTCCATCGCTATGCCGCCGCGATTCCCGGCTTCCAGGTCCTGCCGGTGTACGGCGGCCAGCCCTACGTGCAGCAGCTGTCGGCGCTCAAGCGCGGCGTGCATGTGGTGGTGGGCACCCCGGGGCGGGTGATCGATCACCTGGACCGGGGCACCCTGGATCTGTCCGAGCTGAAGACGCTGGTGCTCGACGAAGCGGACGAGATGCTGCGGATGGGCTTCATCGACGACGTCGAGGCGGTGCTGAAGAAGCTGCCGGAATCGCGCCAGGTGGCGCTGTTCTCGGCGACCATGCCGCCGGCGATCAAGCGCATCGCGCAGACCTATCTGAACGACCCGGCCGAGGTGATCATCGCCTCCAAGACCACCACCTCGGCCAACATCCGCCAGCGCTATTGGGCGGTGAGCGGGCTGCACAAGCTCGATGCGCTGACCCGGATCCTGGAGGTCGAGCCGTTCGACGCGATGATCATCTTCGCCCGCACCAAGGCCGGCACCGACGAGCTGGCGCAGAAGCTGCAGGCGCGCGGCTTGGCCGCGGCGGCGATCAACGGCGACATCCAGCAGGCGCAGCGCGAGCGGGTGATCCAGCAGCTCAAGGACGGCAAGCTCGACGTCCTGGTCGCCACCGACGTGGCCGCGCGCGGCCTGGACGTGGAGCGGATCAGCCACGTGCTGAACTACGACATCCCCTACGACACCGAAAGCTACGTGCACCGCATCGGCCGCACCGGCCGGGCCGGGCGCAGCGGCGAGGCGATCCTGTTCGTCAGCCCGCGCGAGCGCGGCATGCTGCGCGCGATCGAGCGCGCCACCCGCCAGCCAATCGAGGAAATGCAGCTGCCGAGCGTGGACGCGGTCAACGACCAGCGCGTGAGCCGCTTCATGGAGAAGATCAGCGAGACCATCGCCGGCGGTGGCATCGACATGTACCGCGACCTGCTGCAGAAGTTCGAGGCCGAGAAGAACGTGCCAATGGTGGAAGTGGCCGCGGCGCTGGCGCGCCTGCTGCAGGGCGAGACGCCGCTGTTGCTGGCCCCGGACCGCCCGCGCCCGCCGCAGGGCGAACGCTTCGAGCGGCGCGAGCGGCCTGAGCGTGGCGAGCGCCCGGAGCGCCCCCGCTTCGAGCCGAAGTTCGAGCGCGAGCCGCGTGCGCCGCGCCGCGACGATGGCGAGCGGCCCGCGCGTCCGGCGCCGGCTGCGCGCGGCGAGGATTTCGACTACCACCGCGACGTCGGCAGCTTCGAGGCGCCGCGCCGCGACAAGGCACCGAAAGCGCCGCGCGGCGCGCCGGAAGTGGGCATGGAGACCTACCGCATCGAGGTGGGCCACCAGCACGGGGTCAAGCCGGCCAACATCGTCGGCGCGATCGCCAACGAGGCCGGGCTGGAGAGCAAGTACATCGGCCGCATCGACATCCACGACGACCATTCGGTGCTGGACCTGCCGGCAGACATGCCGCGCGAGTTGCTGACGCACCTGAAGAAGGTCTGGGTGTCCGGCCAGCAACTGCAGATGCGCAAGCTCGACGGCGACGATGCCGGCGGCGCGCCGTTCAAGCCGAAGTTCGCCCGTACCGGCAAGCCCGGCGGCAAGCCCAACGCCGCCGGCCCGCGCCCGGCCGGCCGCTTCGCCGCCGACCGCCCGCCGCGCAAGGGGCCGCCGAAGCGCTGAGAGGCCGGGAATAGCGAGTAGGGAATCGGGAATGGGGGCGCGTCCCCGCTGCCGCTCCCTGCCGTCGTTCCCAACGTTAGCCATGGCCCAGTCGGCAGCAGCCCGCTGTTGCCATTCCCCATTCCCAACTCCCCATTCCCAGCTCTCAGCCCATGTCCGTCCGCCTCAACAAGCACATCGCCGAGACCGGGTTTTGCTCGCGCCGCGAGGCCGATCGGCTGATCGCCGCGCGCCGTGTGACCGTCAACGGCCAGCCGGGTGGGGTCGGTTCGGTGGTGGGCGAGGGCGACGAGGTCAAGGTCGACGGGCAGCCGCTGCGCGCGCGCGCCAAGGCCAAGAGCGGGCGCCGCCACGTCTACATCGCGCTGAACAAGCCGATCGGGGTGACCTGTACCACCGAGAGCGCGGTCAAGGGCAACATCGTCGACTTCGTCGGCCACGAGCAGCGCATCTTCCCGATCGGGCGCCTGGACAAGGAGTCCGAGGGCTTGATCCTGATGACCAGCAACGGCGACATCGTCAACGAGATCCTGCGCGCCGAGAACCGCCACCAGAAGGAATACCTGGTGGCGGTGAACAAGCCGGTCACCGACGAATTCCTGCGCGGCATGGCCCGCGGCGTGCGCGTGCACGACCAGATGACCCTGCCGTGCCGCACCGCGCGGATCGCCAAGTTCGGTTTCCGCATCGTGCTGGAGCAGGGACTCAACCGGCAGATCCGCTTGATGGCCGCGGCGTTCGACTACCGGGTCACCCAGTTGCGCCGGGTGCGCATCGACAACATCAAGCTCGGCGCGCTGAAGCCGGGCCAGTGGCGCAATCTCACCGAGCAGGAACTGCGCGGCCTGCTGCCGCAGCGGCAGGAGTGGTAACCGCGTCCCGGTACCGGCGGCCGGCCGCCGCCGCGCGGGCTGGCGGCACGGGCGCCGTACCTGCCGGGGCTGGCGTCCGCCACGGATTTGGCCATACTGCGCAACGCCAACCGTCGCTTCCACCGGGTACTCCGTGATCAAGCCTCGCAAGCCCGCCAACGAAGCCGCACGCCTGCAGGCGCTGCATGCGTTGCAGATCCTCGATACCGAACCGGAAGCGTCCTACGACGATCTGGTCGGCATCGCCGCCAAGCTGTGCGACACGCCCTCGGCGCTGATCTCGCTGGTGGACGCCGAACGCCAATGGCTGAAGGCGCAGCGCAACGTGTGCCTGTTGAGCAATGCGCGCGACGAGTCGTTCTGCGGGCACACCATCCTGACCCCGGAGCAGGTCATGGTGGTCGCCGACGCCACCGCCGATGCGCGCTTCCAGCACAATCCGCTGGTCACCGAGGGCGGGGTGCGGTTCTACGCCGGCGCGCCGCTGCTGACCCGCGAAGGCCTGCCGGTCGGCACGGTGTGCGTGCTCGACAATCGTCCGCGTACCCTGGAGCCGGAACAACTGGCGGCGCTGCAGGCGCTGTCGCGGCAGGTGATGCAACTGATCGAACTGCGCCGCAGCAGCCATGCGCTGGCGCTGCAGCTGCGCGAACGCGCCTGGTACGAGCAGCAGTTGCTGCAGTACCAGGAATCGCTGGAATCGCTCAACGCCGAACTGCTGGAGCAGGCGCGCACCGATCCGCTGACCGGCCTGCTCAATCGCCGTGCCTTCGCCACCGCGCTGATGATCCACGCCGAGGCGGCGCAGGCGGGTTCGGCGCCGCTCAGTGTGGCGATCCTGGATCTGGACTACTTCAAGAGCGTCAACGACCTGCACGGCCACGACAAGGGCGACGAGGCGCTGCTGGCGCTGGCCGACATGCTGCGCGCGCGCCTGCCGCCGGACAGCGTCGTGGCGCGTTACGGTGGCGGCGAGTTCGCGCTGCTGCTGCCCGGCCTGGACGCGGCGCAGGCGATGCGCGTCTGCGAGCGTCTGCGCCAGGACACCAGCCTGCTGCAGCTCGGCGTGCCGCTCACCGCCAGCATCGGCGTGGCCACGCTGCAGGGCCGCGAGAGCGCCGAGGAGTTGCTCAAGCGCGCCGACCAGGGCCTGTACCAGGCCAAGCGTGCCGGCCGCGATTGCGTGTCGCTGGGGGCGTAGGCACGCCACCTCGCGAACTCAAATCACGCAAGACGCCTTCGCGCCGTACCCTCACCCCAACCCCTATCCCGGGGGGGAGAGGGGCTACTTCCCAGCATGCCGCGCCCTTCGCGTTGGCCTGCGGTGATGCCGCAACTGCACGGGACGGGGCAATCCCGACTCCCCAATCCCGGAGTGAGCGCTCCAGCGCTCACTCCACCACGTTCTTCGCCTCGCAGGTCGCCAGCAGTTCCGGGTGCTGCACCGGGCGTGTGCGGGTCAGCAGCGGATGCAGGAACACCGCGCCCAGGATCACCGCCACGCCGAGGTAGAACAGCCCGGTGAGCTGGCGTTGCTCGTCCAGCAGCACGATCGCGAACACGATTGCGTAGACCGGTTCCAGGTTTGTGACCAGTTGCACCGCGTAGGCGCTGAGCCGGCGCAGCGCGACCAGGGCCAGGGCGAACGGCAGCAGCGTGCACAGCAGCGCCAGCGCCAGCAGCAGCGCGGTGTCGTGCAGGCTGGGCAGCACCAGCAACGGTCCGCTCAGCGCCGGCAGCACCAACGGCAGCAACGGCGCCAGCGCGGTCAGGGTCAGGGTGCCTGCGCCCAGTTCCAGCGCGGTCACGGTCAGTGGATCGGCATGGTCGACCAGGCGCTTGTTGAGCGAGCCGAACGCCGCCACCAGCAACGCCGACACCGCGCCGACCGCCACGCCGGCGCGCATGCCATGCGGCACCCCGCCGACCACCAGCGCCACGCCGGGCAGCACCGCCAGGCCGAAGGCCAGTTCGCTGGGGCGGAACGGGCGCTTCGCCACCCACGGTTCGATCACTGCGGTGAATACCGGCGCCAGCGCAATGCAGGTCGCCGCCACCGAGGCATTGGCCAGCTTGATCGCACCGTAGAAGGTGAGCCAGTGCAGGCCGACCAGGGCGCCGACGATGGCATAGCCCAGCGCCAGCTTCGGCGTCAGCGCCGCCAGTCCGCGCCACACCCGCGGCAGCAGCGCCAGCGCCGCCACCACCATCAGCATGCGCCACCACACCAGCGGCAGCGCGGGCAGGGTGATCAGCTTGCCGAGAATCGCGGTGATCCCCCACAGCAGGACGCAGAAATGGATTTGCAGCTGGGCTTTGGTGGTGGGGTGCATCGGCATCCGCATATTGTCGCGCAAAGCGCGCCGCGACGGTCGCGGATCGGCACGCGGGTCAGGCGTCTGGCGCCGGCGGCGATCCGGTCCGCGCCATCCTGCGTGCATAGGCGGCGGTGAGTGGCGGCACCAGCAGCGCCGTCACCACCACCGAGGTCGCCACCAGCGCGGTCGCGGCCGGCGCGGTGGCGCGGAACTGCGGCGCTACGGCCGCCACCAGCGCCGGCGTGGCCACCGCCGCGCCGGCGGTGCTGGACGCAGCGAGGCCGGCGCTGCCGTTGCCGCCGGCCAGCCAGCGATCGGCCAGCAGCAGGGGGATCCCGGTCGCCACGATCACCCCCAGGCCGAGTGCGATCCCGGCCACGCCGGCATGGGCGACCATGCGCAGGTCCAGGGTGTTGCCCAGGGCGAAGGCGAAGAACGGGATCAGCGCCGGCACCGCCCGCGCGAACAGCGCGCGCAACGCCGGGTCCAGATTGCCGAGCGCGAAACCGGCCAGCAGCGGCAGCACCGCGCCCAGCAGCAGGCGTGGCTCGAAGCTGGCGACGCCGGCCGTGCCGAGGATCAGCATGGTCACCAGCGGTCCGGATTCCAGCGACATCAGCGCCATCGCCCCGGCCTCGCCGCGGCGGCCGTACTGCTGCATGAGCGCGGCGAACAGGCCGGCGTTGGTCATGTCCATCGCCGCGACCAGCGCCAGCACCGACATGCCACTCCACAGGCCGGCGACGATGCCGCCTGGCGGCAGCAGGCGCGCGGCGATCACCGCGGTCAGCCACGCCACCGCGATCTTGGTCAGTACCAGCACGCCGGAGGCGCGCAGCACGCGGCCGCCGCTGCGCAGCCGGATCGAGGCGCCCAGGCAGAAGCACCACACCGCCAGGATCGGCACCAGCCCGCCGATCAGGCCCTGGGTGAACGAGCCGAACCAGGCGCCGGCCTGCGGCCACAGCGTGTGGCAGAGGGCGCCGAGCAGCAGTGGTGCCAGCATCATGCCGCCGGGAAGACGTTCGAGCGTGCGCTTGATCTGCATCGAGAGCTCCGCGTGTGGAGGCGCGGCGCGCGGCCGCGGCCCGGCGACGGCGCCGGACGGGCGGTGTTGTACCGCAGCGCAGCGACCGGCGGGTGTCGCCGGGCGTGCGCGCGCGAGGCTCGGTTCAGTCGTGTTGCGGCCGTGGCGTCGCCGGTCGCGCTTGCGCCGTGCGCCACATTGCATGTGCGCGGCCGAACGCGTCACGCCTGTGCGGCGGACCCCAGCAGCTTCAGCAAGGCCATCGCCGCGGCGGGATTGCGTTCCTTGGCGGCGCTGATGAAGTAGACGAAGACCTCGCGCGGCGTGGCCTTGGCCACCGTCGCATCCGCATGCGGCAGCGCCTGCGGATCCTCGCCGCGGCGCCAGGCCTGTGCGTGCGCGGCCCAGGCCTGCAGCTCCTTGGGCGGGTAGCCATGGGCGATGTCGGCGCGGCTGCGCATCAGCCGCGCATAGACGAAGTCGGTGCTCAGGTCGGCGAAGGAGGGGAATTCGGGCGAATCGGTGAACACCGTGGCCACGCCGTGCCGCCGGGTCAGGTGCAGCAGTTCCGGGCCGACGCAGGCCGGATCGCGCACTTCCAGCACGTGGCGCAGCCGGTGTCCGCCGGTCTTGCGCGGCAATAGCTCCAGGAATGCGGCCAGGTCGTCCAGGTCCAGGCGATGGCCGTGCTCGAACTGCCACAACAGCGGGCCGAGGCGGTCGCCGAGGCTGGCGATGCCGCCGACGAAGTCCTCAACCTGCGTGCCGGCACCGGCCAGCTTCCGCAGCGTGGTGATGCGCTTGGGCGCCTTGGCCGAGAACAGGAAGCCCGGCGGCGTCTCGTCGCGCCAGCGCGCATAGGTCTCCGGCTTCTGCGCGCCGTAGTAGGTGCCGTTGATCTCGATGCTGGTGACGTGGCGGCTGGCGTATTCCAGCTCGCGTCGCTGCACCAGGCCCTGCGGATAGAACATGCCGCCGCGCCATGGCGCGTAGGTCCAGCCGCCGATGCCGACGCGGATGCCGTCCGGCGCGGCCGGGGCGGAGTCGAAGAGGTCGTTCATGCGGGCGTGTCCGGCTGCGGGCGGGGGGCGATTGTGCCGCAGCGTGGCGTTGCGGGGTGTCGTCGCGAGACGCAGGAGCTGGACGTGTCGTGGCAATGGCGGCCGTGGCCTGCGTGGGGGGGCGTGGCGTGCGCGAGGTCGTATGGCCTACCGGCGGGCGCTTGCGGGGACAAGGATGGAACGTGGTTGTGGCGTCGCGCTGCCTGGCTTGTCGACGTGGGCCGTCAGCGCAGGCACCGGTCGGAGCGGCAGTCGCCACGACGGCACCCGCCGTTGCTCTGTGGGCCTGCCGCAAACGGCCTGGCAGGCTCTACACTCGCCAGGTGCGCGCGCGGTGGCGTGCGGCTTCGGTTTCCCTTCTTCAGGAGCGACGCAGTTGAAGAGCATCTCGATGGGCTGCGGCCTGTTGCTGGCGATGAGCGCCACCGTGCAGGCGCAGGCGCCGGCCCCCACCGCGGTTCCCGCACCGGCGCCGGCCGCGCTGCCGCCGGGGCTGCAGGATCTGGACGCGCAGGTGGAGCGCGTGCGCAAGCAGTTCGACGTGCCGGGCATCGCCATCGCCATCGTCAAGGACGGGCAGGTGGTGCTGGAGCGCGGCTATGGCGTGCGCGAACTCGGTAAGCCGGAACCGGTGGACGCGCAGACCCTGTTCGCCATCGCCTCCAACACCAAGGCCTTCACCGCCGCGGCGCTGTCGATCCTGGCCGACGAGGGCAAGCTCAAGCTGGAGGACCGGGTGGTGGACCACCTGCCGTGGTTCCAGATGTCCGACGCCTACGTCACCCGCGAGATGCGCGTGCGCGATCTGCTCAGCCATCGCAGCGGCCTGAGCCTCGGCGCCGGTGACCTGCTGTTCTGGCCGGCCACCAGCTACAGCAACGAAGAGGTGGTGCGGCGGCTGGCGCACGTGCCGCTGAAGGGCGGTTTCCGCGACCGCTACGCCTACGACAACATCCTGTATGCGGTGGCGCAGAAGCTGATCGAGCAGGTGTCCGGGCAGAGCTACGCCGACTTCGTACGCCAGCGCATCTTCGTGCCGGTGGGCATGACCGGCGCGCGCATCAACAGCGACCACCTCCAGCCGGGCGATGCAGCCGCGGTCGGCCATGCCAAGTTCGATTTCCGCGAGCTGCGCACGGTGGCGCCGCTGACCTGGTCCAACAATTCCGGCGCCGGCGGCATCTACGCCAACGTGCACGACATGGCCAAGTGGATGCAGGTGCAGCTCGACGGCGGCCGCCTGCCGGCGGCCGATGGCCAGGCGCGGCAGTTGTTCAGTGCGCAGCGCCAGCAGGAGATGTGGCAGATGATCACGCCGATCGCGATCTCCGAGCCGAGCGTGCCGGAACTGCTGCCGGCCAGGCCCAACTTCGCCGGCTACGGCGAGGGCTGGAGCCTGAGCGACTACCGCGGCGCCAAGCTGGTCTGGCACACCGGCGGCTGGCCGGGCATGGTCTCGCGGCTGACCCTGGTGCCGGAGCGCAAGCTGGGCGTGATCGTGCTGACCAACCAGGAGGTCGGCGCCGCCTTCAACGCGATCACCCTGCGCGTGCTGGACGCCTACCTGGGCGCGCCGGCGACCGACTGGACGGCTGCCTACGCCAAGGCCGTGGCCAAAGCCGATGCCAACGCCGACGAGGACTGGGCCAAGCACGTGGCCGCGCGCGACGCCAAATCCACGCCGTCGCTGCCGCTGTCCGGCTATGCCGGCACCTACCGCGACCCGTGGTACGGCGACGTGGTGGTGCGCCAGCAGGGCAAGCGCCTGGAACTGCAATTCAGCAAGACCGCGCAACTGGTCGGCACCCTGGAGCACTGGCAGCACGACACCTTCATCGTGCGCTGGCGCGACCGCTCGCTCAATGCCGACGCCTTCATCAATTTCGCGCTCACGCCCGACGGCAAGGTGCGCGAGGCGCGCATGCAGGCGATCTCGCCGCTGACCGATTTCAGCTTCGATTTCCAGGATCTGGTGCTCACGCCGGTGGAGTGACTGCTGGGAATCGGGAATGGGGAATAGGGAATGGTAGGAGCGGCTTCAGCCGCGACCGGGCTTCCTCGGTGAAGCCCGTCGCGGCTGAAGCCGCTCCTGCGAGAGGGAACGATGGAGGAGCCACTGTCGCGAATCCCAAATCCCAAATCCCGGCGCTACCGCGTCGCGGCTGAAGCCGCTCCTACGAGGGAAAGCGATGCGCACGGGCAGCCGCTTTTGCGATTCCCCATTCTCCACTCCCCATTCCCAGCGTCACGAAGCGTGACGCCGAATACGCTACCCTGACGCCCCTTTTCAGGCATGACGTGGCGATGTTCCGCTGGTTCGAGTCCCTGATCGAGGTCTTTCCGAAGATCGAGACGCAGATGCCGCCGCGTGGGGTGGTGCGCTTCTATCTGCACTATCTGCGCCCGCTGTGGCCGTTGCTGCTGACCACGCTGCTGGCCGGTCTCGCGCTGGCCCTGGTGGAAGTGGCGATGTTCGACTTCCTCGGTCGCATCGTCGACATGGTCGCCGAGCAGCCGGGGCCGGACTTCTTCCAGCGCCACGCGGGCGAACTGCTGTGGATGGCCTTCATCGTGCTGGTGGCGCGGCCGCTGTTCGTGGCCCTGCACAACCTGCTGGTGAACCAGGCGATCGTGCCCGGCCTGAGCAACCGCGCGCGCTGGCTGATGCACAACTACGTGGTGCGGCAGAGTCTGGGCTTCTTCCAGAACGATTTCGCCGGGCGCATCGCCAACCGGGTGATGCAGACCGGCACCTCGCTGCGCGAGTCGGCGGTGCAGATGGTCGATGCGCTCTGGTACATCGTGGTCTATACCGGCAGCGCGCTGTATTTGTTCGCGCAGGCCGATCCCTGGCTGATGGCGCCGCTGCTGGTGTGGGTGCTGGTCTATGTGGGGCTGATGGTCTACTTCGTGCCGCGGATGAAGCAGCGCGCTTGGATCGCCTCGGACGCGCGCTCCAAGGCGATGGGCCGCATCGTCGACGGCTACACCAACATCGCCACGCTCAAGCTGTTCTCGCACGCCGGGCGCGAGCAGGCCTACGTGCGCGAGGCGATCGACGAACTGGCGGTCAAGCACCGCGGGCAGACCCGCATGACCACGGCGATGGACAGCGCCATCGCCATCGTCAACGGCTTCCTGATCGCGGTGACCTGCGGGCTGGCGCTGTGGCTGTGGAGCCGCGGCCAGATCAGCGTCGGCGCGATCACCCTGGCCACCGGCCTGGTGATCCGCATCCACAACATGTCCGGCTGGATCATGTGGACCGTCAACGGCATCTTCGAGGACATCGGCGCGGTGCAGGACGGCATGGAGACCATCGCGCAGCCGGCGCAGGTGCAGGACCGCGCCGACGCGGTGCCGCTGCGCGTGGAGCGCGGCGAGGTGCGCTTCGAGCACATCCACTTCCACTACGGTAAGCGCGGCGGGGTCATCGCCGGGCTCGACCTGCAGGTGCGCGCGGGCGAGAAGATCGGCCTGGTCGGGCCATCCGGCGCCGGCAAGTCGACCCTGGTCAACGTGCTGCTGCGGCTGTACGACCTGGAGCAGGGCCGCATCCTGATCGATGGCCAGGACATCGCCGGCGTCACCCAGGAGAGCCTGCGCCAGCAGATCGGCCTGGTCACCCAGGACACTTCGCTGCTGCACCGTTCGATCCGCGACAACCTGCTGTACGGCCGCCCCGATGCCAGCGAGGCGCAATTGCGCGCCGCGGTGGCCAAGGCGCGCGCCGACGAGTTCATCGAGCAGTTGCAGGATGGCGAGGGCCAGCGCGGCTACGACGCGCACGTGGGCGAGCGCGGGGTCAAGCTGTCCGGCGGCCAGCGCCAGCGCATCGCCATCGCCCGCGTGCTGCTCAAGGACGCGCCGATCCTGATCCTGGACGAGGCCACCTCGGCGCTGGATTCGGAAGTGGAGGCGGCGATCCAGGACAGCCTGGACGAGCTGATGGCCGGCAAGACGGTGATCGCGATCGCCCACCGGCTCTCGACCATCGCGCGGATGGACCGGCTGGTGGTGATGGACCGCGGCGCCATCGTCGAGACCGGCACCCACGCCGAACTGGTCGCCCGCGGCGGTCTGTACGCGCGGCTGTGGGCGCGCCAGACCGGCGGCTTCGTCGCGGCGGATTGAAGACGGCGCCGCGCCAGGCGGCTGCGGCGCAGCGGGGCATGGCACGCCTGGCGGCGCTGCCGGCGGGCGGCGGGACGCCGTGCCTGGCCCGGGGCGGCGCCCGCCGCCCGGCAATGCGACAATGCGCGGCTTACCGACGTTCGCCAGACCATGTCCCGATTGCAGTTCCAGCTCCACACCACCGACGGCGCCGCCCGTCGCGGCCGCCTGACCTTCCCACGCGGGACGGTCGAGACCCCCGCGTTCATGCCGGTGGGCACCTATGGCTCGGTCAAGGGCGTGCTGCCCGAGCAGATCAAGGCGCTGGGCGCGCAGATCATCCTCGGCAACACCTTCCACCTGTATCTGCGCCCGGGCCTGGACGTGATCGGCGATCACGGCGGCCTGCACGGCTTTGCCCGCTGGGACGGGCCGATCCTCACCGATTCCGGCGGTTTCCAGGTGTTCTCGCTGGCGCACCGGCGCAAGATCAGCGAGCAGGGCGTCACCTTCGCCTCGCCGACCGACGGCGCCAAGGTGTTCCTGGGGCCGGAGGAGAGCATGAAGATCCAGCGGGTGCTCGATTCGGACATCGTGATGATCTTCGACGAGTGCACCCCATACCCGGCCACCGAGGACGTGGCGCGGCGCTCGATGGAACTGAGCCTGCGCTGGGCGCAGCGCTCGCGCGACGCGCACGACGCGCTGGGCAACGATGCGGCGCTGTTCGGCATCGTCCAGGGCGGCGTGCATGCGGACCTGCGCAGCCGCTCGATCGAGGGACTGCAGGCGATCGGCTTCGACGGCTATGCGATCGGCGGCCTGGCAGTGGGCGAGCCGGAGCACGAGCGCAACGCCATGCTCGAGCACCTGCATCCGCGCCTGCCCGGCGACCGCCCGCGCTACCTGATGGGCGTGGGCCGGCCGGAGGACCTAGTCGAGGGCGTGGCCCGCGGCGTGGACATGTTCGACTGCGTGATGCCGACCCGCAACGCGCGCAACGGCCACTATTTCACCTCGTTCGGCACGGTGCGCATCCGCAACGCCAAGTACGAGCGCGACCTCGACCCGATCGAGCCGGGCTGCGGCTGCCACGCCTGCAGCAGCGGCTACACCCGCGCCTACCTGCGCCACCTGGACCGCTGCAACGAGATGCTGGCGCCGATGCTCGGCACCCTGCACAACCTCTGGTACTACCAGAAGCTGATGGCCGACATGCGCGCGGCGATCGCCGCGGGAACCTTTGCCCAGTTCCGGCGGTCCTTCTATGCGGCGCGCGGGGTCGAAGCCACACCACTCCCGTCGGAGCAAGGCTGAAGCCCCTCTCCCCCCGGGAGAGGGGTTGGGGTGAGGGTCCGGGCGCAGCCTCGTGCAGTCCAAGTGACACGAGGCTTCGCTCGTACCCTCATCCGCCGCTGCGCGGCACCTTCCCCCGAGAAGGGGGCCGTGGGTCCCGAAGGGAGAAGGGAGGTACGCCGCGGCCGTTCCGGGGGTTGGGGGAAGATCGTGGCATAATCGGCGGCTGCTTGCCGCCTCAAGGCAAACCAGCGGTCCGTGCCCCCAGGGCGGCGGGCTGCCCAAACCATAGGACGCACCCGATGAATCCGCTCGATTTCCTGATCCCCGTCGCCCAGGCCCAGACCGCCGGCGGCACCGCCCCGGCCGGTGGCGGCCTGCAGATGTTCCTGCTGCCCATCATCCTGATCGCGGTGATGTATTTCGTGATGATCCGGCCGCAGATGAAGCGCCAGAAGGAACACAAGTCGATGCTGGACAAGCTCGGCCGTGGCGACGAGGTCATCACCTCCGGCGGCGTGGCCGGCGTGGTCACCGACATCGGCGACAACTTCATCACCATCGAAGTGGCCGACAACGTGCGCATCCGCGTGCAGAAGGGCGCCGTCGGCAATGTCCTGCCGAAGGGCACGCTGAAGTCCGCCTGATCCATTTCTCCTACTGCTAGGCGCGACGCCGGCGTGGCGTCGTGCGGGGTCCCGCAATGCTCGAGTTTCCGCGCTGGAAGTATGTCCTCATCCTGATCGTGCTGGCGTTGAGCGCGTTGTACGCGCTGCCCAACGTGTACCAGAAGGATCCGTCGGTCCAGATCACCGCCAGCCGTGGCGGCAAGATCGACGACGCCCTGCGCGAGCGGGTCCTCGCCGACCTGAAGACGGCCGGGATCACCCCGAAGCGGGTCGACAAGGAAGGCGACAGCCTGATGGTGCGCCTGCCGAACCTGCAGGCGCAGACCCGTGCCAACGACGTGCTGCGCCAGCAGGTGGGCGAGAACTACACGGTGGCGCTGAACCTGGCCTCGACCGTGCCGGACTGGCTGTCGCGGCTGGGCGGCAAGCCGATGGTGCTGGGCCTGGACCTGGTCGGCGGCGTGCACTTCGCGCTGCAGGTGGACCAGAAGGCGGCGCTGGAAAAGCGCCTGGACGCCTTCGCCGAAGACATCCGCACCACCTTGCGCGACGGCCGTCTGGCCTACCGTTCGGTCGAGCGCCGTCCGGACAACAGCATCCAGGTCAGCCTGGGCGAGGGCGTGGACGCCAGCGCCGCGCGCGCCGCCATCGCCAAGGCGCAGCCGACCCTGAGCTACGCGGTGTCCGGGCAGACCATCACCGTCACCGTGCCGGAGGCGGAGCTGAAGCAGATCGCCGCCGGCGCCATCGAGCAGAACCTCACCACGCTGCGTAACCGCGTCAACCAGCTGGGCGTGGCCGAACCGATCATCCAGCGCCAGGGCGACGACCGCATCGTGGTCGAGCTGCCGGGCGTGCAGGACACCGCCGAGGCCAAGCGCATGATCGGCGCCACCGCTACGCTGGAGTTCCGCGGCGTGGTCGACGGCAATGCCGAGGACGCGGTGCGCAGCGGCAACATCCCGCCCGACGCCAAGGTCTACCGCCTGCGCGACAGCGGCGCCCCGGTGCTGCTGAGCAAGCGCGTGCTGGTGTCCGGCGACCAGATGGTCAACGCCACCGTCAGCACCGACCAGAACGGCATGCCGGCCGTGGCGGTGACGCTCAACAACGCCGCCGGCCAGCGCATGTTCGACTACACCAGCGCCAATACCGGCAAGCTGATGTCGGTGGTCTACATCGAGCGCATCCCCACCGTGACCATGGTCGACGGCAAGGAAGTGCGCAGCGTGCGCGTCAACGAGGAGGCGCTGGCGCCGACCCGTATCGCCGGCGTGTTCGGCAAGAACTTCCAGACCACCGGCCTGGAGAAGACCGAGGCCGAGAACCTGGCCAAGCTGCTGCGCGCCGGTTCGCTGGCCGCGCCGATGGACTTCGTCGAGGAATACGTGATCGGCCCCAGCCTGGGCGCGGAGAACGTGGAGCGCGGCATCACCGCGGTGGTCTATGCGTTCCTGTTCACCCTGGTGTTCTTCAGCGTGTACTACCGCATGTTCGGCCTGATCACCTCGGTCGCGCTGCTGATGAACCTGCTGATCGTGGTCTCGGTGATGTCGCTGTTCGGCGCCACCATGACCCTGCCGGGCTTCGCCGGCCTGGCGCTGTCGGTGGGCCTGTCGGTGGACGCCAACGTGCTGATCAACGAGCGTATCCGCGAAGAGCTGCGCCTGGGCGTGCCGCCCAAGTCGGCGATCGCCGCCGGCTACGAGAAGGCCGGCGGCACCATCCTCGACGCCAACCTCACCGGCATCATCGTCGGCGTGGCGCTGTACGCGTTCGGTACCGGCCCGCTGAAGGGCTTCGCCCTGACCATGATCATCGGCATCTTCGCCTCGATGTTCACCGCGATCACCGTGTCGCGCGCGCTGGCGGTGCTGATCTACGGCCGTCGCAAGAAGCTCAAGTCCGTGGCGATCTGAGCCGCGCACGCCATCTTCCGCACGACCCCGCGCCAGCAGGCGCGGGCTCCAAAAAACGCAGAGCGGTCTCCAATGAAAATCTTCCCGCTTCACCTGATCCCCAACGACACCAAGATCGACTTCATGCGCTGGCGGCACCCGACCCTGGTGCTGATGCTGGTGCTGGCGCTGGCCTCGTTCGCGGTGATCTTCGCCAAGGGCTTCAACTACGCGCTGGAGTTCACCGGTGGCGCGCTGGTGCAGACCAGCTTCCAGAAGCCGGTCGACGTGGACCAGGTGCGCGAGCAACTGGCCAAGGCCGGCTTCGAGAACGCGCAGGTGCAGAACGTCGGCAGCGGCAACGAGGTGGTGATCCGCCTGCAGCCGCAGGGCGAGCACAACAACGAGGACATCACCAAGAACCTCGCCGAGCAGGTGCGCAAGGCGGTGAGCACGCCGCAGAACCCGGCCACGGTCAAGCCGGGCGAGTTCGTCGGCCCGCAGGTCGGCAAGGACCTGGCGCTGAACGGCGTCTATGCCACGGTGTTCATGCTGGTCGGCTTCCTGATCTACATCGGCTTCCGCTTCGAGTGGAAGTTCGCGGTGGTGGCCAGCCTGACCGCGCTGTTCGATCTGCTGGTGACGGTGGCCTACATGTCGGTCACCGGCCGCGAGTTCGACCTCACCGTGCTGGCCGGCCTGCTGTCGGTGATGGGCTTTGCGATCAACGACATCATCGTGGTGTTCGACCGCGTGCGCGAGAACTTCCGCAGCCTGCGCGTGGACCCGATCGAGGTGCTGAACCGCTCGATCAACCAGACCCTGTCGCGTACGGTGATCACCGCGGTGATGTTCTTCCTGTCGGCGCTGGCGCTGTACCTGTATGGCGGCGAGTCGATGGAAGGCCTGGCGCTGACCCACATGATCGGCGCGGTGATCGTGGTGGTCTCCTCGGTGATCGTGGCGGTGCCGCTGCTGTCGATCGGGCCGTTCCAGGTCACCAAGCAGGATCTGCTGCCGAAGGCCAAGGATGTGGAGGCGCTGGCGCGTCGGCCGTGATGGGGCTGGGATTGGGGATTCGGGATTGGGGATTCGTAGAAGCGTGATTTCCTGGGCCTGAAGCACCTCCTTTTGTGACAAAAAAGCCGCGCGGATGCGCGGCTTTTTCTTTGTGCGGATGCCGGGGTTCCTCTGCCGTAGGAGTCAACTGTCATGCAGCCGCGATGGCAGGAGGAGCGTACGGGGCCTGATCGCGCGCGATGGCATTGAGCCAGCGCAGGAACTTGTGCATGCAGGCGACGATGGCGACCTTGGCCGGTTTGCCGCCTGCGCGCAGGCGCGCGTAAGTGTTGGCCAAGGGGGATTTGGCGCGGATGCTGGCCCAGGTGGCCATGTACAGCACGCGCCGCACGTCGGCACGTCCGCCTTTGATGCGGCGTTGGCCTTTCCAGCAGCCGCTGTCGTGATTGAACGGGGCCAGCCCGACCAGGGCAGCGAGCTTGCGTGGCGGCAGCGTACCCAGCTCTGGCAACCGCGCGGCCAGAACCGCGCGCAGGATCGTGCCGAGCCCAGGCACCGGGGGGAGGCTCGAGCAGGTCTTGCCCTGCTGCTCGATCTCCTGCGTCAACGTCTGGATCTGCTGGTTCAGCAGGGCGATCACCTCTCGGCAACGGTGTTGCACCTTGGCGCTGGTGATGTGCTCCAGGCGCCGCCGATGGGTATCACGCTGGCTCACCAGGGTGGCACGCAGGTCCAGCAGTTCGCGAAGAGACTGCTGGTGCTCAGGTACCACGGGCGTGGGCATGGTCGGGATGTGCTGGGCGGCGATGGCCAGCAGGCGCGCGTCCAGGGCATCGGTCTTGGCATGCAGGCCCAAGGCCTGTGCTAGCTTGCGCGGACGATCGGCGGCCATCCGCACTGCCGGCAGGTCCGCCTCTCGGAGCACCTGCAGCACGGCATGTTCGTAGCCGCCACTGGCTTCCAGCACGATCCGCTCGCAGCCCAGCTCGGCCAGGCGTTGGGCCAGCGCACGCTGCCCCTGTGGCGTATTGGGTTGGGTCCAGGTCTGCTCGTCCGGCAAGACATGAATGACCAGTTCGGCCTTGGCAACATCGATCCCGACAAAGCGACGCATAGACGTTCTCCGCAGTAGACTCAGGGGTGAGAGCACTCCTGCCGATGCCCATGCTTGTGGAGTTCGAGCTCGCGACTCGGGCAACTGTTCGGGCTTGTGAGGCAGGAGACACGGAGTGCGGCGGCGCTGACTCCTACTCGTGCTTGCTGGCACTGCGGGCTACACGGCCTGCCGCACTCCGCTCTCACCTGCAACGATAGACCCTCTTTTGACACAAGCGGCTTCAGCCGCGACGCGTTACCGGTAAGGCATCGCGGCTGAAGCCGCTCCTACAGGAACGTCTGCAGGGTTGCAGCGCGTGCCGGCATCATGGGACTGGGCCGTCGACGACGGCCCGTCCCTTCGCAGCGTTCGTGCCGCGTGGGGCGTTCCGACTAGGCCGCGTTGGCCGTCGCGCGGGCGACCAGTTGCGCCACCATCGGGTAGGTCTCGCTGCGCACCTGGAACTGGCCAACGATCTCCACCAGGTCGCCGGCCTGCTGCTCCATCGCGCGTGCCGCGGCGGTGGCTTCCTCGACCAGGGCGGCGTTCTGCTGGGTGGTCTCGTCCATCTGGGTGACGGTCTGGTTGACCTGCTCGATGCCGGCCGACTGCTCCTGCGAGGCGGCGGCGATCTCGCCCATGATGTCGGTGACGCGCTGCACCGAGGCCACGATGTCCTGCATCGTCGTGCCGGCCTGGGCGACCAGGGTCGAACCCGCGCTCACGCGCTCGACCGAGTCGTCGATCAGCGTCTTGATTTCCTTGGCGGCGCTGGCCGAGCGCTGGGCGAGGGTGCGGACCTCGCTGGCGACCACGGCGAAGCCGCGGCCCTGTTCGCCGGCACGGGCGGCTTCCACCGCGGCGTTGAGCGCCAGGATGTTGGTCTGGAAGGCGATGCCGTCGATGACGCCGATGATGTCGGCGATCTTCTTCGAGGCGACCTCGATGCCGTCCATGGTGGTGACCACCTGGCCGACCACGCTGCCGCCCTGCGAGGCCACCGCGGCGGCGCCGGCGGCGAGTTGATTGGCCTGGCGCGCGTGTTCGGCGTTCTGCTTCACCGTGGCGGTCAGTTCCTCCATCGAGGCGGCGGTTTCCTCCAGGCTGGCGGCCTGCTGCTCGGTGCGGCGCGACAGGTCGTCGTTGCCGCTGGCGATCTCGCCGGCCGCGGTGTCGATGCTGGCCGCGGCCTGCTGGATGCGGCCGACCATGTCGGTCAGCTGCGCGACGGTGGCGTTGGCGTCGTCGCGCATCCGTGCAAACACGCCGTGGAACTCGCCCTGCATGGTCTGGGTCAGGTCGCCGGCGGCGATCGCGCGCAGCAACTGCGACAGCGCCGCCAGGTTGGTCTCGGTGCCGGTCATCATCGTGTTGAGGTTGGCGACCATGTCGTGGAAGGCGTGGCGGAAGCGCTGCGCTTCGCCGCGGCGTGAGAAATCGCCCTGCGCCGCGGCGCGCACCAGCAGGTCGATCTCGTGGTTGATCGCGCCCAGGTTGCGCTTCACCTTGGCCATGGTCTCGGTCAGGATCGCCATCTCGCCGGGGAACTGCTCCAGGTCGCGGCTGAGGTCGCCTTCGGCGTACTCGCCCATCAGCGTGATCAGCCGCTGCTTGACCGAAATATGGCTGTGCACCAGGGCATTGGTGTCGCGCACCATGCGCCCGTAGTCGCCGGGGAAACGCGCTTCGTCCATGCGGAAGCTGATCTGGCCGGCGGCGTGCTGCCGGGCCATCTCGGTCTGCGCCTGGATCACCGTGCGCAGTTCCTCCTGCATCTGCCGCATGTCGTTGAGCAGCGACGGCGCCTGCGAGCGCAGCCGCACCTCCTGCGACAGGTCGCCGCTGGCGATGCGGCGGACCACGTCGGCCGCGTAGGCCGGCTCGCCGCCGAGCTGGCGCATCAGGCTGTTGCGGACCAGCAGGCCGAGCAGGATCGCGGCGACGATGCCGACCAGCATGCCGCCCAGGCTGGTCCATTCGCCGGACTGCGCGCGCGCCTCGCTCTCGGCCTTGCGCACCTGCAGCAGTGCGCGTTCGGCGTTCTCGTACTGGCCGATCGTGGCGCGCAGCCCGTCCATCTGCTGCTTGCCGACGGTCCGGAATGCATCCAACTGGGCGTCGTCGCTGTCGGCGGCGGTGGCGCGCATGTGCTCCACCGCCTTGCGCTTGGTGGCCATGAACTGCGTGTAGTCCTGCATCAGGGTCTGCAGGCGCGCCTGCTGCGCCGGGTTGTCCGCGGTCAACTGCTTGGACTCCTGCCACTGTGCGCTGAACTCGCGTTCGCCGAGTTCGAGCGGCGCCAGGTAGGACGGATCGCGGGTCAGGGCGAAGCCGCGCGCGCCGCTCTCGATGTTGAGCAGGCTCACCAGCATGCGGTCGCCGAGGGTGATGACCTTGTAGGTATGCGCGTCCAGCGCGGCGGCGCTGGTGAACTTGCGGAAGCCGATCAGGCTGGTGATGCCCACCAGCAACAACATGGCGATCACGCCGCAGAAGCCGATTGCCAGGCGCTTGGTGACGGTGAGATGATGGAAGGACACGCGAGATCTCCGATAGATGCGAGAGAGCGGCGCCACCGGCTCCATTGCCGCGGGGACGGCAACGCAGGCACGGATCAGCGGGGGAAGTTCGGGCAAAAGCCCGCATCTGTATCGGCCGCGTTTTCGGGATCTTTAGGGGTTTTTTTCGCCGATCTCAGCGTGCGCATCGCCCCAGGCCGCGGGGCCTGCATGGCGCACGTCGTAACGCGTTCTTCTACGCAAGCGCCAATCAAGCAGCGGTGAAGCGCACGGCGTGCAGTGCGTGAGCACGGCGTGACGCGCCTGCCACGCCGCGTGCCGCCTCGGGCGGAGATGTCTTTCTCGCAGGACGCGGCCTGCACCGCGCGCGGCGATCGTCGGGATCCCCGAGTGCGGGATCTGCGAATGCCGGGCACAAAAAAAGCCGCGCAAGTGCGCGGCTTTCTGCTGTGTCGATGTCGCTGTGCCGGCGCAGCGCCGGTCGCCTCGCTCAGAACTTCGCGTCGAACTCGCCGGCGAAGCCGGTGTTGACGATCAGCTTCTGCAGCGCGTCGCCGACCTTCAGGTTGCCGGCCACCACCTGGAACTGCTGTGGGCCGCGGTCGTCGATGCGGCCCAGGGTGCCGCCCTTGAAATCGGTGACGCGGCCACCGGCCTCGCGCACCAGCAGCACGCCCGCGGCGATGTCCCAGGCCTTCACCCCGGCTTCGAAGTAGGCGTCGCTGCGGCCGCAGGCGACATAGGCCAGATCCAGCGCCGCCGAGCCGGTGCGGCGGATGTCCTCGGCCTGCACCAGCAGCGCATCCACACACTTGAGCTGGGGGCTGGCACGCTTGCGCTCGCGCGGGGCGAAGCCGGTGTGGACCATGGCGCCGTTGAGTTCCTTGCGCTCGCTGACGCGGATGCGGCGGTCGTTGAGCACCGCGCCGTTGCCGCGGCTGGCGGTGAACAGTTCGTTGCGGAGCGGATCGAAGATCACCGCGTCGACCGGCTCGCCGTTCTCGACCAGGGCGATCGACACGCAGTAGTGCGGGAAGCCGCGCAGGTAGTTGCTGGTGCCGTCGAGCGGGTCGATCACCCACATGTAGCGGCCGCCGCCCTGCACGCCGCTTTCCTCGCCCATCACGCCGTAGTCGGGGTAGGCGCGGCGCAGCTCCTTGACGATCACCTTTTCCGCATCGGCATCGACTTCGCTGGCGTAGTCCATGCGGTCCTTCTGCACCACGTTCAGCGCTTCCAGGCGGTTGATGTGGCGCAACAGGACGTTGCCGGCGAGGCGGGCGGCCTTGACCATGACGGTAACGGCGGGTTTTTGCATGGCAAGCGCTCCCGAGAAGGCGGAGGTGGGTCTGGAGGAGGAAAAGAGCAGTCCGGCGCCAAGGCCGGCCGCACAGTTTACCATCTACGCCCCCGTTCGCTTCGCCTGCCGTGCCGCCATGACCGATTCCACCCGTATCCGCTTCGTCCTGGTCGGGACCCAGCATCCCGGCAACATCGGTGCGGCCGCGCGCGCGATGAAGACCATGGGCCTGTCGCGGTTGGTGCTGGTGGCGCCGGAATGCGAGCTGGACACCGAGGCCTACCGGCGTTCTGCCGGGGCCGAGGACCTGCTGCAGCAGGCGCCGGTGTTGCCCGCGCTGAGCGACGCGGTGGCCGATTGCCGGCTGGTGCTGGGCTGCACCGCACGCAGCCGCCGCGTGTCGCTGGAGGAACTGCTGCCGGCCGATGCCGCGCAGCGCCTTACCGCGACCAGCGCCGAGCCGGCGGAAGTGGCGCTGGTGTTCGGCCGCGAGCGCACCGGCCTGACCAACGAGGAGCTGCAGCTGTGCCACGCGGCCGTGCACATTCCCTCCGATCCGGCGTTCAGCTCGCTCAATCTGGCCGCGGCGGTGCAGGTGCTGGCCTACGAGCTGCGCCTGGCGCACCTGCGCGGCGTCGCCCCGGCGCCTGCGCCGGCACCGGGCTTCCGCGAGGCGCCGGCCAGTCATGCGCAGGTGGAAGGCCTGTTCGGGCAGTTGGCCGAGACCCTGGACGACATCGACTTCCACAAGGGGCGCGCCCCGGACTCGGCGATGCGCAAGCTGCGCCGGCTGTTCCTGCGCACCGAACTGACCGAACAGGAGGTGCGCCTGTTGCGTGGCGTGCTGTCCGATGCGCAGCGCATGGCGCGGCTGGCCGGACAGGCCGGAAACTGAGGCCCGTCAAGGCGCGAAGGCGACGAGCGCGGCACATGTCGCGAGGCACGGGCCGGGCGATGGACACCGGCGCGGCGGGCGCCATTCTGTGACGCTGTCACCGGCATGCGCTTTCGGCTAGGCTTTGCAAGGTCTATTTGGGGATCGCGGTTTGTCCAGTTCGCGTTGGCGGGTGGTCGTGGTGTGGCTGGCGCTGGCGATCTGCTGGCCCGCGTCCGTGCACGCGCGGCCCTCGGTCCTGGTGCTGGGGCGCATCAGCGACAACCCCAAGGCCCATTACGAGCAACTCAAGCCGCTGCTGGACTACGTGGTGCCGCGCATGCGCGAGGTCGGCATCACCTCCGGGCAGATCCTGATGGCCCGCGACAGCCAGCAGATGAGCAGTTACCTGCGCCGTGGCCGGGTCGACTGGGTCACCGAGACCGCCGCCACCGCCATGGCGCTGGAACAGCGCGGCGGCGCCAAGCCGCTGCTGCTGACCGAGCGCAACGGCGTGCGCCAGTACCACACCGTGTTCTTCGTGCGCCGCGACGGGCCCGTGCATGACCTGTCGGACCTGAAGGGGCATACCCTGGCCCTGCAGAGCGCGCTGTCCACCAGCGCATACCTTGTGCCGATGATGACGCTGTTCGAGCACGATCTGCATCCGGAGATCCTGCTCTCGACCAAGGACCAGCCCTCGGCGGACACGGTCGGCTATGTGTTCGCGCGCTCGGAGCTGAACATCGCCGCCTTCGTGCACAAGCATCTGGTGGATGCGGGGGCGTTCAGCAACCTCGACTGGGACGACGAGCGCCGCATTCCGCCGGCGTTCCTGCGCGATTTCCGGGTGATCTACCGCAGCGAGCCGTATCCGCGCGCGGTGGAGATGGTGCGCAGCGACCTGCCGACCGAGGTGGAGACGCGCTTGCGCGAGGTCCTGCTGCACGCCGCCGACGACCCGCAGGGGCGCGCGGCGCTGCGCCAGTTCTTCGGGACCTCCGGGTTCTATCCGATCGATCCGGCGTCGCAGAAGCGCCTGGACAGCCTGCGCGCCGGCGTGGCGCGGGTGAGGCTGGAAGTGGAATGAAGAGCATGCGTTTCGGGTTGCAGGCCAGGTTCCTGTTGGCCATGGGCGTGGCTGCCCTGCTGGTGATGGCGATCCTGGCACTGCTGCTGGAGCGCCAGGCGGCGATGCAGCGCGAGGTGCGCACGCTCAGCGGCAACGCCATCCACAGCCTGTTCGACAGCAGCATGCGCACCCGCGGCGAGTCGCTGGCGCGGCAGCTGGCCGATTCGCTCGCCAATCCGGTGTACTACTCCGACCTGGACGCGATCGGCACGCAGGTGCGCGGCGCGCTGGGCTATGTCGCGGTGGCCTATGTGCTGGTCTACGACGCCGATGGACGGTTGATCCACGACGGCAGCGAGAGCCTGGCGGGGTACGGACAGCGCATGCGCGGGCCGATGGCCGAGGCCGCAATCCGCGCAAAGGGGCTGCTGGCCCAGGAGTCGCCGGAGTTCCTCGACGTGTCGATGCCGATCATGATCGGCGACCAGCGCGTGGGCGGGGTGCGGGTGGGCATGTCCTGGGCGCGTGCGCAGGAATACGAGCGCAAGGCCGGGCAGAACCTCGACCAGCGCCTGGGCGCATTGGGCAAGCGCCATCTCGGCTGGTTGCTGCTGTTGCTGGCCGCGCTGGGCCTGACCGCGGCGATGGTGACGGTCTACGTGCAGCGCACCCTGGTGGCACCGTTGCGCTGGATGGCGGCGGCCGCGCGCCAGATCGAGGCCGGCAACTATGCGGTGGAGCGCCGCGACAGCGGCCGCCACGACGAGGTCAGCGAATTGCTGCGCGCGTTCGGGCGGATGAGCGAGGCGATCGCCCGCCACGACCGCGATGTGCGCCACATGGCCTACACCGATGCGTTGACCGGGCTCACCAACCGGCTCGCGTTCCGCGAGGCGCTGGACCATCGCATGCTGTCGGCACGCGCCTCGCAACGCCGGCTGGCGCTGCTGTTCGCCGACATCGACGATTTCAAGCGGATCAACGACACGCTCGGTCACGAGGCCGGCGACGAAGCCCTGCTGCAGTTCGCGCGGCGCATCCAGCTGGCGGTGGAACAGCTGGGCGGCGACGACGCGCTGCTGGCGCGCTTCGGTGGCGACGAGTTCGTGATCCTGGTGGAGGACGCGCAGGCGGCCAAGGTCGCCACCGCGCTGGCGCAGCGGCTGGTGCAGGAACTGCGCGAGCCACTGCGGATCCAGGGCCGCGAGGTGTTCATGGGCACCTCGATCGGCATCACCGTCTATCCGGGCGATGCCGAGGATGCGTCGGCACTGCTGAAGAACGGCGATATCGCCATGTACCAGGCCAAGCTGGCCGGCAAGAACTGCCACCGCTTCTACAGCCGCGCGATGGACTATGCGGTGGAGCGGCGCGTGCACATGGAGCACGAGCTGCGCGGCGCCTGGGAGCGCGACGAACTCAAGCTGGCCTATCAGCCGATCTTCCGCACCCAGGACCGGCGCATGGTCGGCGTGGAAGTGCTGCTGCGCTGGCAGCACCCTGCAATGGGCACGATCTCGCCGACGGTGTTCATCGACGTGGCCGAACAGAGCGGCTTGATCGAAAGCATCGGCCCGAAGGTGCTGCGTGCGGCCTGCAGCGAGGCCACGCAGTGGCGGCGCGCCGACGGCAGCGCCGACCTGTTCGTCTCGGTCAACGTCTCGCCGCGGCAGTTGCGCAGCGGCGACCTGCCCGAAGTGGTGGCCGACTGCCTGCGCGAGTCCGGATTGCCGGCGGCGCAGCTGCACCTGGAACTGACCGAGACCGCGGTGATCGGCGACGAACTGCAGGCGGCGAGCATGCTGGCGCGGCTGCACCGCACTGGCGTCAAGGTCTGGCTGGACGACTTCGGCACCGGGTTCTCCGGCCTGAGCCACCTGCGCCAGGTGCCGGTGGACGGGGTCAAGATCGACAAGAGCTTCGTCGCCGACCTGCAGCGCGATCCGGACGACCTGGCGTTGACCACCGCGATCATCGCCATGGCGCATTCGCTGGACATCACCGTGGTCGCCGAGGGCATCGAGCAGGAGGCGCAGTTCGAGCTGTTGCGCGAGCGCGGCTGCGAACTGGGGCAGGGCTTCTGGCTCAGCCGCCCGCTCAGCGCCGAGGAGTTCCGCCAGTTGCTGGCCAGCGAGGATGCGCCGCCGGCCGATGCCTGAGGGTTGCCGCGGCGCCGCGGCCCGCGGCCGCCGCTCGCGTGGCGGTCGCCATCGCGCGGGTCAGGGCAGCAATGGACGCTTGCCGGTGTCGCCGGCGATCTCGCGCACCAGCTTCGGCACGAGATAACCGGACAGGCGCGCGGCCAGCCCCTGGTGCAGCGCCAGCGCCGTGGCATCGTCGACTTCGAAATGGGCCACGCCCTGCACCCGGTCCAACTGGTGCAGGTAGTAGGGCAGCACGCCGGCGGCGAAGCTGCGCTCGCTCAGCGCGGCCAGCGCCTCGACGCTGTCGTTGACCCCGCGCAGCAGCACCGCCTGGTTGAGCAGGTGCGCCCCGGCTTCGCGCAGGCGCGCCAGCGCGGCATCGACGCCGGCATCGAACTCGTTGGCGTGGTTGGCGTGGATCACGAACGCCAGCGGCCACGGCAGTGCGCGCAGCCAGGCCAGCAGCGGCGCGTCGACGCGTTCGGGCAGCACCACCGGCAGGCGGCTGTGGATGCGCAGGCGCTTGAGTTGCGGCAGCGCCGCAAGCGCCTCGGTGAGTTCGACCAGTTTCGGCGTGGCCAGCGACAGCGGATCGCCGCCGGACAGGATCACTTCCTCGATGCTGGGGTCGGCCGCGATCGCCGCCACCGCCGTGCGCCAGCCATCGCGCGCGGCGGTCTCGTCGGCATACGGAAAATGCCGACGGAAGCAGTAACGGCAGTGCACGGCGCAACTGCCGGTGGCCACCAGCAAGGCGCGGCCGCGGTACTTGTGGATCACCCCGTCGGCCTTCTTGGCCGCGGTGTCGCCGACCGCATCCAGGGCGAAGCCGGCGACCAGGCGCTGCTCGTCGTCGATCGGCAGCACCTGGCGCAGCAGCGGATCGTGCGGGTCGCCCGGGCGCATGCGCGCGACGAAGCTGCGCGGCACGCGCAGCGCGAATTGCGTCGCAGCCTGTTCGGAGACGCCCAGCGCCTGCGGATCCAGGCCCAGCAAGGCCAGCAGCTCGCGCGGATCGCGCACGGCATCGCGCCAGGCCTGCTGCCAGCGCGGCGGCGCGGCGGCGGGCAGGGGCGGGGACGGCTGCATCGGGCGGGGGGCTGCGGTTATCATAGGCGGTCATCACACGAGCGCCCGCCGTTGCGGCGGAGCTTCCATTCTATCCGGCCGGCCGCCGAACGCGGCGGGTTTGCCTTACCCGAGGAGTTTCAGATGGCCAGCTACGGCATGAACGACGTCAAGAACGGGATGAAGATCCTGGTCAACAGCGAGCCTGCGATCATCACCGATACCGAATACGTCAAGCCCGGCAAGGGCCAGGCGTTCACCCGCGTCAAGTACCGCTTCATCAAGTCCGGGCGCGTGGTCGAAATGACCATGAAGGCGACCGACAGCGTGGAAGCGGCCGACGTGGTCGACACCGACATGCAGTACCTGTACAGCGACGGCGAGTACTGGCACTTCATGCAGCAGGAAACCTTCGAGCAGGTGCAGGCCGACAAGGCCGGCGTCGGCGACGCCGCCAAGTGGATCAAGGGCGAGGAAGACTGCGTGGTGACGCTGTGGAACGGTACGCCGATCCAGGTCACCCCGCCGAACTTCGTCGAACTGAAGATCGTCGAGACCGACCCGGGTGTGCGCGGCGACACCTCCGGCGGCGGCGGCAAGCCGGCCACCCTGGAGACCGGCGCAGTGGTGCGCGTGCCGCTGTTCGTCGGCCAGGACGAAGTGATCCGCGTCGACACGCGTTCGGGCGAATACGTCTCGCGCGTCAAGTAAGCCGGCATGCCCGCGGCCGCCGCCGGCCGCGGGCATGCGCACGCGCTGGCGTGCGGCGGCCAGGCAGCGCCAAGCGCCGGAGCGCCGCGCGGCGGTGAAGGACCACCTCGCTCCCAGGAATTCCCGTGACCACCAGCCACGCCGACAGCGTCGACAGCAAGTATCCACACGACCGCGTCGTGTTCTTCAGCGATGCGGTGTTCGCCATCGCCATCACCCTGTTGGCCGTCGAGATCAAGGTGCCGGGGCATGCCGAGGTCGAGGCCGCCGGCGGCATCCTGGCCGCGCTGCACCGGATGCTGCCGCTGTTCATCGGCTTTGCGGTCAGCTTCCTGGTCACCGCGTTGTTCTGGAAATCGCACCTGCAGCTGTGCCGGCACATCCGCCAGTTCGATGACCGGCTGATCTGGCTCAACGTGCTGCAGTTGCTGCTGATCGGCCTGCTGCCGTTCTCCACCGCGCTGTATTCGGACTATTTCGGCAGCCACGAGGCCTTCTCGGTGTACTGCGCGCATCTGGCCACGATCGGCCTGGCCGGGTACTGGCTGCATGCCTATGCGGTGCGCAAGGAAGGCCTGGCGCAGCGACTGGGCCCGCTGCAGGCGCAGGCGATGAAGCTGCGCGCGGCGGTCTCGCCGGTGGTGTTCGCGTTGTGCATCCCGGTGGGCATGGTCGCGCCCTGGCTGGGCCGCTTCGGCTTCCTGGCGATCTTCCTGCTGCAGTGGCTGGTGCTGCGCGTGTACCAGCGGCGCATCCGCCAGGCCCAGGCGGCACCGGCACCGTGATCCTTTCTTTTCCAGAGTCCCTGCGATGACCTCCATTCCCGAATCCTGCGACCTGCTGATCGAAGCCGGCTACGTGGTCCCGATCGAGCCGCATGCGGTGGTGCTGGAAGACCACGCGGTGGCGGTGCGCGGCAGCGAGATCGTGGCGGTGCTGCCCACGGCCGAGGCGCGCACGCGCTTCGCCCCCGCACGCACCGTCTCGCGCCCGGACGCGGCGCTGCTGCCGGGCCTGGTCAACGCGCACACGCACAACCCGATGACCCTGCTGCGCGGCATCGCCGACGACCTGCCGCTGATGGTGTGGCTGCAGCAGCACATCTGGCCGGTGGAGACCGCAGTGATCGGCCCGGAGTTCGTCGCCGACGGCACCGCGCTGGCGATCGCCGAGATGCTGCGCGGCGGCACCACCTGCGCCAACGAGAACTACTTCTTCGCCGACGTGCAGGCCGCGGTGTACAAGCAGCACGGCTTCCGCGCGCGGGTCGGCACGGTGATCATCGATTTCCCGACCGCCTGGGCCAAGACCTCCGACGAGTACTTCGCCCGCGCCTGCGAGGTGCACGACCAGTGGCGCGACGATCCGCTGGTCGGCATCGCCTTCGCCCCGCATGCGCCGTACACGGTCAACGACGCCAACTTCGAGCGGGTGCGGATGCTGTCCGACCAGCTCGAGGTGCCGGTGCACCTGCACACCCACGAGACCGCGCAGGAAATCGCCGATTCGCTCAAGCAGTACGGGCAGCGCCCGCTGGCGCGGCTGGACCGCCTGGGCCTGGTCAACGACCGCCTGATCGCGGTGCACATGACCCAGCTCACCGACGCGGAGATCCACCTGTGCGCCGAGCGCGGGGTCAGCGTGGTGCATTGCCCCGAATCCAACCTCAAGCTCGCTTCCGGGTTCTGCCCGGCCTGCGCGCTGCAGCGGGCAGGGGTGAACCTGGCGATCGGCACCGACGGCTGCGCCAGCAACAACGACCTGGACATGTTCAGCGAGAACCGCACCGCGGCGATCCTGGCCAAGGCCGTGGCCAACGACGCCACCGCGCTGGACGCGGCCAGCACGCTGCGCGCGGCCACCCTGGGCGGCGCGCGCGCGCTGGGCTTCGGCGAGACGATCGGCTCGATCGAGCCGGGCAAGCAGGCCGACCTGATCTGCGTGGACCTGTCGGCGCTGGAGACCCAGCCGCTGCACAACGTGTTGTCGCAGCTGGTGTACGCCACCGGCCGGCAGCAGGTCAGCGACGTGTGGATCGCCGGCCAGCCCAAGCTGAGCCAGCGCGTGCTGGTGGACATGGACGTCGACGCGCTGGTCGCCAATGCCCGGCAGTGGCGCGAACGTATCCGCAGCGTCCACGCCTGATCCCCTATGTTCGCCGTGCCGCGCCGCGAGCGCGGCCCAAACGAGAGTCCGCCATGACCGCTTCCGCCGCCAACGCCTCCGCCAATTTCGATCAGGCCGAACTGGACAAGTTCGGCGCCCTGGCCACCCGCTGGTGGGACGCCGACGGCCCGCAGAAGCCGCTGCACGCGCTCAACCCGGTGCGCCTGCGCTACGTCGCCGAGCGCCTGCCGCTGCGCGGTGCGACGGTGCTGGACGTGGGCTGCGGCGGCGGCCTGCTCAGCGAGGCGCTGGCCAAGGAGGGCGCGCAGGTCACCGCCATCGACCTGTCGCCGGAACTGATCAAGGTCGCGCGCCTGCACCAGTTCGAATCCGGGGTCGAGGTGGATTACCGCGTGCAGTCGGTGGAGGACCTGGCGGCGGCGCAGCCGGCCAGCTTCGATGCGATCACCTGCATGGAGATGCTCGAGCACGTGCCCGATCCGGCGGCGATCGTGCGCGCTTGCGCGACCCTGCTCAAGCCGGGCGGACAGCTGTTCCTGTCCACCCTCAACCGCACCCCGGCCGCGTTCGCCCTGGCCATCGTCGGTGCCGAATACGTGGCGCGGCTGTTGCCCACCGGCACCCACCGCTATCAGGATTTCATCAAGCCGGCGGAACTGGCCGCCTGGTTGCGCCAGGCCGAGCTGCAGCTGCGCGACGTCAGCGGCCTGGCCTACGAGCCGTGGCGCAATCGTGCGCGCTTGTCGTCGCGGACCGAGGTGAATTACCTGGCGTGTGCTGCAAAGCCGTGATTCGGGATTGGGGATTGGGGATTGGCAACGGCGGGTGCGCGTGGGCGTGATGCCGCTCGAGCGCGATGTGGACCGTGGCTACCCGCGGGTGGTGCTGTTCGATCTGGATGGCACGTTGCTGGACAGTGCGCCGGATCTGTTGGCCGCGGCCAATGCGGTGCTGGCCGAGCATGGCCGTGCGGCGTTGACCCTGGCGCAGCTGCGGCCGGTGGTGTCCAAGGGCTCGCGGGCGATGCTCGGCGTCGCCTTTCCGGATCTGCCCGCGACCGAGCGCGATGCGCTGATCCCGGCGTTCCTGCGCCACTACGAGGCGCTGATCGGCCGCCATTCGCAGCCGTTCGACGGCATCCCTCAACTGCTGCAACGCCTGGAAGACGCCGGCAGCGTGTGGGGCATCGTCACCAACAAGCCCGAGGCGCTGGCCCGGTTGATCCTGCCGCAGTTGCAGTGGGAGCAGCGCTGCGCGGTGCTGATCGGCGGCGACACGCTGCCCGAGCGCAAGCCGCATCCGTTGCCGCTGCAGGTCGCCGCGCAGCGCCTGGGCGTGGCGCCGCACGAGGTGGCCTACGTCGGCGACGACGAACGCGACATCCTCGCTGCGCGCGCCGCCGGCATGGCCTCGGTGGCGGTGCTGTGGGGCTACCGGCTGGACGAGGACGATCCGCTGGCCTGGCGCGCCGATGCAATGGTCGCCGCGCCGGCGGAGCTGTACGACGCTGTGGCCTGGCCGGTGAGCGCAGCCGCTCCCTGAATCCGGGTGCTGTCGCCGCATGGTGCTGCCGCCGCGCAGAGGCTGCGAATGCTGTGTCGCCGCCTGCACGCCGACACCGCTCGGCATCTACCGGCCACCCACGTAAACTGCGCGTCCTGCGCGACGCCCGCGCTCACCTTCCCCGTGTGCGACGTCTTCGCTGCGCGCGCCTGAATCCGGATCCACCGATCGCATGAGCAGTTCGTCCGCCCTGGATGCCTTCCTCGACAAATGGCGCCGCCGCTGGCCGGAATGGGCCGTGGCCGAGGCCTTCGTGCCGACGCCGCAGCGCGCCCGCACGGTGGCCTGGTTCGCCCTGCTGCAGGAGTTCGACGACATCCTCAACATCGCCGGCGATCCGCTGCCGGCCGACGCCAAGCTGGCGTGGTGGGGCGAGGAACTGCGCAGTTGGGCCGGGCAGCGCTCGCGGCATCCGCTGGGCCGGGTGCTGGAGCCGGTGGCCGCGCCGTGGACGCAACTGGCCGAGGCCCTGCCGAGCCTGCCGCAGGCGCGCGCGGCGGCGGCGGACGCGGCGCATGCGCTGGAGCGGCTGGAGCCGTTCGCGCAGGCGGTGGTCGCGGTCGAGCGCGCACTGTTCGAGGCGCCGGCCGAGGGCGCCGCCGTGCCGGTCGCGCTGCAGGTGCTGGCGCAGCGCCTGGCCGAGGGCGGTGCCGCGACCGCGCCGCTGGCACTGCGCGGCGGCGAGGAGCCACAGCAGCGCCAGCGCTGGGCGCAGGCGCTGCTGAAACCCTGGCCGCGCCGCGTGCGTGGCCCGCGTCCGCGGCGCATCCTGTCGGCGCTGGCGCGTGCGCGCACCGTGCAGCAGGCCGCCGCCACACCGAAGCCGCCGGGACAGATGGCGACGCTGTGGCGCGCCTGGTGGGCCGGGCTGGGCTGAGCCCGCCCGCCCTCCGCGCCGGCATGCCTCAGGGCGCGCTGCCGGCGCCGCTGTTGGCGTACTCGTAGAAGCGATTGGCCGAATTGCTGCAGTTGCTGCTGCAGTACGGTCGGCCGATGGTCGAGGCATTCCACGGCGCGCTCTTGCGGATGTGCCCGCCCAGCGTCGAATCGCGGATCACCACCTTGCCGTTGGGCGAGGTGCCGTCGACGTAGTTGGACAGGCTGCCCACGCTCTCGTCCCAGGCCCGCCCCAGCCACACCGTGCCGCTGCCGGGACTGCCGACCGCATCGAAGGTGCTGCCGATGGCCAGGAAGCCGTAGCTGCTGCCCGGACGGGTGCTGGGCGCGAAGATCACGCCGCCGTCGTTGGCGCCGCGGCGCGCGGCGGTGTAGCGGATGGTGCTGCCGGCGAACACGGCCACGCCCGAGCCGAAGATGAAGTCGGTGTCGCCCTCGATGGTGCCGCCCTTGAAATAGGCGCGGATCACCGTGTTGGCGCTGCCGGCGCTGACCAGCAGGGTGTCCTGGTTGCCGGTCAGCACCACGTTCTCCAGCACCGCCTTGTCGCCGCGCAACGCCAGCGCCACCGCCGACTGGTTGCTGCCGCTGTAGGTGCCCTCGACATAGCTGTTGACGATCGCCAGGTTGCGCGCCTGGAACTGCGCGGCGCGCACGGTCACGGTGCCGCTGTCGGAGGTGCCGACGGTGCTGCTGGCGGCGTTGCTGGCGCAGGGGTGGGTGGCGCTGCCGGTGGGCTTGGGCGTCGGGTTGGCATTGCCGAAGCGGATGGTGGTGCTGGCCGGGCTGCCGCCCAGGCCGAACAGGGTCAGCGGCGGCGCCGCGGCGGGGACGCAGACCACTTCGGTGTAGGTGCCCGGCGCCACGCTGATGTAGCGGCGCATGCTGCCGCCTGCGGCGACCGCCGCGTCCACCGCCGCCTGCACGGTGCGGTAGCGGGTGCTGCCGTCGGCCGCCACCGCGTAATCGGCCTGCAGCAACGCGACGCCGGCGCTCGGGTCCCAGTTGTCGGTGACCAGCGCGCCGATCGGGCCGGCCTGGGCCAGGTGGCGGGCGACGGTCTGGTTGGCCGCCTCGCTGCTGGTCAGTTGCGGGCGCGACGCAGTGCCGGTCAGGGCCGGGGCATCGGCGACGACCCCGCCCGCCAGGGCGAGGGTGGAGGAAAGCAGCAACCAGCGCGATACGGTCATGGAAAGCCTCCGCTCAAGGATAGGGAACCGCGGCGGCGCTTGGTATGATACCGGTGTCATTCGCTCGTGCGATCCGGTGCCGTTCGCGGACCGGCGATAGTAGGGGCGTTCGCGTGCCGATGCCGGCCGACCTCGCAGCCAGAGGGCGGTTGTGTCGTTTCCATCACGATCACGGATCCTCCGCCGCTGCCGAGCGCGCGGCGACGGGGGCGTACATGCCCATTTCAGGGGCGAAAGGGCCAAGGATGCGACGTTTCAGGACCTTGGCGGCCACGCCTTCGCGGCACTGCGGCATGCGCCTGCGCAAACCTTCGCGAGCGTGCTGCGTGCGTGATGGCGCCGTGAATTTGGATACGAGCGCCGCCGCGGCGTGCGCTACGCTCGACGCGGATCTCATTTGGAAGCCCGTCGATTGAAGCGCCTGTGCCGTTGGTGCTGCCTGCTGCTGTGCCTGGGGATGGTCGGGTCGGCGTTGGGGCAGGAGCTGCTGTTGCAACGGCTGGCCGCCGACCCGCCGGCGCCGGAGGTGGTGGCGGGGCGCCACGATGCCGCGTTCGCCGATGCCGGCCACGGCGCGACCCTGTACGAGCGCAGCAAGCGACCGACCTGGTGGCGCATCCGCGCCGACCGTGCGATCGGCAGCGAGGGCCAGCCGCAGCTGGTGCTGCAGGCGCCCTACCTGACCCGGGTCGAGGCCTGGGTGCCGGGCCGCACCGCGCCGACCCGGCACGCGATCTACGGCGCCGACGCGGACCTGCGCTACTCGACGCGCGCCCTGGTGATTGCCTTGCCGCGCGGGCTGCCGGCCGGCGCCTCGATCTGGCTGCGGGTGCATGCGCCGGCGGCGATGCCGATGCCGGTGGGCATCGTGCCGCTGGCCCAGGTGCAGCGCGAGGACCTGCGCTACGTCGGCTGGCGTGCCTTCATCCTCGGCTCGACCGCGGTGCTGGCGATCCTGGCGATCGCGCTGTGGGCACGCCTGCGCGAGCCGATCTATGGGTACTTCACCGCCAACGTGATGTGCGTGCTGCTGTACCTGCTCGGCCTCGGCGGCGAGGCGCGCGCGGTGCCGGACCTGGCCAGCGTGTTCGCGTCCTCGCCGACGCCGATGCGCATCGTCGCCGCGCTCGGCGGCTTCTTCATCATCACCTTCCAGCGCCGGCAACTGGAGATGCAGCGGCAACTGCCGCGGCTGGACCGGGTGCTGCGGCTGTGTGCGCTGTATTTGCTGGTCATCGCCATCGCCTGCCTGCTGTCGGACGCGGCGGTGCTGAGTGTGCTGGGCAATCTCGGGCTGATCGTCGGCGCCGCGCTGCTGCTGCCGTGCTGCCTGTTGCTGGCCTTGCGCGGGCAGCGCTACGCCTGGCCGTTGCTGGCCTCGTGGACCCCGCTGTGGATGCTGTGCGTGCTGCGCTGCCTGGAACTGACCGGGTGGTTGCGCCTGGACCTGGCCGCACCGGTGCTGGCGCACGGCATCAGCCTGGCGCTGGCGATCTCCTGCCTGCTGGTGACCTTCGGCCTGGCCGAGCAGATCCTGGAACTGCGGCGCGACCGCGACCGCGCCAGCCGCCTGGCGATGGTGGACGAACTCACCGGCATGCTCACCCGCGCGGCGCTGCAGCAGCGCCTGGCCGAGGCGCTGGAGGACGCCGCGCGCCACGCGCAGCCGCTGGCGCTGGCCTACATCGACATCGACGATTTCAAGCGCATCAACGACCTCCATGGCCACGCCGGCGGCGACGCCTGCCTGCGCTGGGTCGCCGCCTGCGCGCGGGCGCGTCTGCGCAGCAGCGACACGCTCGGCCGCCAGGGTGGCGACGAGATGTTGCTGCTGATGCCCGGCGCCACCCTGGAGGCCGCGCGGCGCGTGGCCGAGGACATCCGCCAGCACATCGCCGCGCAGCCGCTGCCGCGCGAGGGCCAGGCGCTGTCATGCACGCTGAGCGTCGGCGTGGCGCAATGGCAGCGCGGCGAGAGCGCCGCGGCGCTGTTGCAGCGGGCCGATGCCGCGCTCTACGCCAGCAAGGCCGCCGGCCGCAACCGAGTCAGCGTTTCCCCATCCACCGCGTCACCCACCAAGGAGCCTCAGCCATGACTGCACAGCCCGCTTTGCCCGCGTTCGCTCCCGATCAGTTGCAGGTCGGCGACATCCTGTTGCAACTGGGCTGCGGCCCGGTCTCCGAACTGATCGCCTGGTGCGGCGACAGCATCTACAGCCATGCCGCCATCGTTGCCGACAACGGCGATCTGATCGAGGCGGCGGCCAGCGGCGTGCGCCGCTATCCGCTGTCGCAGCGGCTGACCGACACCACCAACTACCTGATCATCGACGCCTACCGGCCGCTCAGCTACGCCGGCGTGGCGCTGGACGATGCCGATCGCGCCAGCGTGCTGGCGAAGGCGCAGTCGCTGCTAGGCGTCCCGTACCCGCTGGACAGCCTGGCCACGCTCGGCCTGCTGGTCGCCATACGCGGCAAGTGGCCGCAGCACTGGCTGGCGCGGATCGTGGTGCGCGAGGCGCTGGACCATCTGGTCCGCGACAACCCCTCGCACATGGTGTGCAGCGAAGTGGTGTACCGCGCGCTGGCCGAATGCGATGCGACGCCGCCGGGCCGGCTGGCGCCGCAGATCGTGCTCAGCGGGCCGACCCACATGCCGTTCCCGCACCTGGACTGGAAGGCGCTGTGGCAGGAAGTATGGCAATTGCTGCATCCGCAGCGGCAGCAGGCCCTGGGCGACATTGCGCAGCGCCTGGCGGCGGTGGAGGGCGCACCGGCCAGCCTGGCGGCCTCGGCGCTGACCACGGTTGCCGACGACGACTTGCTGCGTCGCGCCAACGCGGTCCGCGCCGGACTCGACCTGCCGCCGCTGGCGCCGGTCACCGATCAGGTGGAAGACAACGGCAGTCTGCTGCGCGAAGCCGGCGAAGAAGCGCCGGGCACGCCCTTGCCGCATCCCAATCCCAAGCTGGTCATGCCGCTGGACCTGGCCAACAGCCCCTCGCACGTGGTGCTGGGGCGCCTGCTCGAGGTGCCCACGTCGGCGTAGCTGAAAGGCTGCGCGCAGCGCATTGAGGCTGCGCTCGTACCCTCATCCGCCCCTTCGGGGCACCTTCTCCCGAGGGGAGAAGGGAGAGCGCTTGCCTCGCTCCCATTGGGAGAGGGGGCGGGGTGAGGGTGCGGCCTCCTGGCCACGCGCGCCGATGCACCTGACGCACCAACGTTCTACGGCTGCTTCGTGCGCTCCAGCACCAACAACGGATCGATGCGCACATCGAACCAATTCATCCCCCAATGCAGATGCGGCCCGGTCGCGCGCCCGGTGGCGCCGACCGCGCCGATCACCTGACCCTGGGCGATGCGGTCGCCGACCTTCACGTCGATTCGCGACAAATGCAGGAAGTTAGAGCTGACGCCGTAGCCGTGATCCAGCAGCACGGTGCCGCCGGTCAGGTACAGGTCGGGAGCGGCGAAGGTGATGACGCCGGCGGCCGGGGCCTTGACCGGGGTGCCGGTCGGCACGGCGATGTCCATGCCCGAATGCCCGGCGCCGGGCTGGCCGTTGTAGACCCGGGCGTTGCCGAAGCGGCCGCTGATGCGGCCCTGCACCGGCCAGATGAAGGGCGCGGCGAAATCGGTACGCGGATCGTCGCGGTCGCGTGCGGCGGTGACCTGGGCCTGTTCGCGCTTGATCCGTTCGGCGATCGCCGGCGGCGGGTTCACCGTCTTCGGCGGCACCCCGTTGACCTGTTCCAGCGGCCAGTCGCGCGGCGTCACCGCGATCTCGACGGTCTCGGTCGCCCCATCCGGGCGTTGCACCGCGATGCGCAGCGGGCCGCGCTCGTCGCGGCCGATGCCGAACACCACGCTGCCGTAGTCGCTGACCCGCAGGGTGCGTCCGGCGTATTGCACGCGGCTGCCCGGCGCGACCTTGCCGATCACCAGCGCGCCCTGCGAGGCGCTGCGCGGGAACACGCTGCGCGCTTCGGCACCGGCCGCGGCCGGCGTCTGCGCGTGCAGCGCCGGGGCGAGCGGTGCGGTCAGCAGGACCAGCGCCAGTGCGGCGCCGGCCACCAGGGCGCCGCGCATCAGCGGTCGAACGCCAGGCGCTGCCCGTTGGGGCTGCCGACCAGGCGGGTGCCGTCCCAGGCCAGCACGCCGTTGATCCAGGTCGCGGCGATCCTGGAGCGGAAGCTGCGGCCTTCGAACGGCGACCAGCCGCACTTGGACAGCACGTCCTCGCGGCGCACGGTGAACGCGGTGTCGTCGATCAGCACCAGGTCGGCGTGGTAGCCCTCGCGCAGGAAGCCGCGCTCGTGCACGTCGAACAGCAGCGCCGGCGCGTGCGCGAACTTGTGCACCACCTGGGCCACGCTGAGCCGGCCTTCGTGGACCAGTTCCAGCGCCGCGACCAGCGCGTACTGCACCAGCGGCAGGCCGGACGGCGCCTGCGCGTACGGCTTGCTCTTCTCTTCCCAGGTGTGCGGGGCGTGGTCGGTGGCGAGCACGTCGATCACGTCCTCGGCGATCGCGCGGATCAGCGCCTCGCGGTCGCTGGCGTCCTTGATCGCCGGGTTGCACTTGATCAGGTTGCCGAGCGTGGCGTAGTCGGCGCGGTCGAAGCGCAGGAAATGGATGCAGGTCTCGGCGGTGATGCGCTTGCCCTGGATCGGGCCGGGGGTGAACAGCGCCAGTTCGTCGGCGGTGGAGATGTGCAGCACGTGCAGGCGGGTGCCGTGCTTCTTCGCCAGCGACACCGCCAGCTGCGAGGACTTCAGGCAGGCCTCGCGGGAGCGGATGTCCGGGTGCATGTCCGGGGTCAGCGCGTCGCCGTACTTCTGCCTGAACGCGGCCAGGGTCGCGTCGATGGTCGGGGTGTCTTCGCAGTGGGTGATGATCGGCGTCGGCGCGTCGCGGAAGATCGCATCCAGGGTCTGCGGGTTGTCGACCAGCATGTTGCCGGTGGAGGCGCCCATGAACACCTTGATGCCGGGCGCGGTCTTCGGGTCCAGGGTCTGGATCGCGGCCAGGTTGTCGTTGCTGGCGCCCAGGTAGAAGCCGTAGTTGCCCCAGGCGCGACCGTGCGCGGCGTCGTACTTGGCCTGCAGCGCGGCGGCGTCGAGCGTCGGCGGGTTGGTGTTGGGCATGTCCATGAAGCTGGTCAGGCCGCCGGCCACCGCCGCCGCCGATTCGGTGGCGATGTCGCCCTTGTGGGTCAGGCCGGGTTCGCGGAAGTGCACCTGGTCGTCGATCATTCCGGGCAGCAGCCAGCGCCCGGCGGCGTCGACCACGGTCTCGCCCTCGCGCGCGGCCAGTTGCGGGGCGATCGCGGCGATGCGGCCGTCGGCGATGCGCAGGTCGCCCTGGGTTTCGCGGCCTTCGTTGACCAGGCGCGCGTTGACGATCAATGTGGAAGCGGACATCAGTGTTTTCCTCGGCAGCGGCAGGGTGGCGGCGCCGTGGGGTCGGGCACCGGGTCGAACCCGCCAGGATGGAAGGGGTGGCAGCGGCCGACGCGACGGGCGGCCATCCAGCCGCCGCGCACTGCGCCGAAACGGGCGATGGCGGTTACCGCGTATGCCGAGCAACTGGGCACGAAACGGCAGCGTGGCCCGAGCAGCGGGCTGATGAAGCGCTGGTACAGGCGCAGCAGGGCGATGAGAGCGCGGGCGATCACGCCACCATGATATGCCACTGTGCTCGACTAGGCGGGTCGCTCGGCGTATACGCCGCGTTGTTGCCGCGGGGGGTAGGGTAGGCTATAAAGGCCCGCTTTCCCGGGCCCCGGGAAGACCAAGGAAGAGCGTTCGTGGCTGCTAAAAAACCTGCAAAGAAGGCCGTCCAGGCCGCCAAGAAGCCTGCCAAGCCCGTCGCCAAGAAAGCGACGGTGTCCGCCGCCAGCAAACCGCCGAAGAAAGCCGCGCCTGCGAAGCCGGCGGCCAAGGTCGCCCCGGCCAAGTCGGCCAGCAAGGCCGTGGCCAAGAAGCCGGCGGCCAAGCCGGTCGCGGCGGCGCCGGCCAAGTCCGCTCCCGCCAAGAAAGCCCCGGCCAAGAAGGCGCCCGCCAAGCCGATCGCGGTCGCCAAGGCCTCGGCCAAGCCCGCGTCCGCGGCCAAGCCGGCAGCGAAGAAGACACCGGCGGCCAAGCCCGTGGCCAAGGCCGCGACCGCTCCAGCCAAATCCAAACCGGCCACCGCCCCCGTTGCACCCGCGGTGACCACCTCCGTACCGAAGTCGGCGCCCAAGCCGGCTGCGGCCAAGCCTGTCCCGGTCAAGCCCGCCGCGCCTGCCGCAGCACCGGCCCCCAAGCCCGTTGCCGCCAAGCCCGCCGCGCCGTCGACCCCGCCACAAAAGAATCCCGTGTCCGTTTCGAAATCCTCCGCGAAAACCCCCACCAAGTCCGAATCCACCCCGAAGGCGCCGGTCGCCAAGCCCACCGGCAAGGTCGCCGTGGCCGTGACCGCCAAGTCGAACACGCCGGCCAAGCCGGCCAAGTACAAGGTGGTCGAGTACAAGACCGACGAGGCCACCGGCCGCCCGATCCTGCCCAAGGGCTACAAGCCGGCGGCGGACGAGGAGTACATGAGCGCGCTGCAGCAGGAGTACTTCCGCCAGCGCCTGCTCACCTGGCGCGCCGATCTGGTCGAGGAATCCAAGCAGACCATCGAGAACCTGCGCGACGAAGTCCGCGACATCGGCGACGAAGCCGAGCGCGCGACCCGCGAGACCGAGAACTCGCTGGAGCTGCGGACCCGCGACCGCTACCGCAAGCTGATCGGCAAGATCGACAGCACGCTCAAGCGTCTGGACGCCGGCGACTACGGCTACTGCGTGGACACCGGCGAAGAGATCGGCCTGGAGCGCCTGGAGGCGCGCCTGACCGCTGAGCGCACCATCGACGCGCAGGAGCGCTGGGAGCACCTGCAGAAGCAGCAGGGCGACTGAGCGATCTCCGCCTTCAATGCGTCAAGGCAAGGCCCCGCTCGCGCGGGGCTTTGCGTTTTGGTCACCTCATCGCCGGTCCAGGCAGTTCGCCTGTCGCGATGCCGCCTGTGGAAACCGGCGCCGCGGCATCGACGTGATGCTCGGCCGCGGGCCGATCCTGCGCGACGAGCCGCCTTCCTCTGCGTGAATGGGGCGTCGCGTGGTGGCTACACCGCGGCGTGAGCGACGGCGCCCTTCAGCGCACGCCGTTGACCAACCCGCTTTGCGCGTCCTTGCTGATCTGCAAGCCGGGGAGGGCGAAACTGTCCAGGTCCTGCTTGGTGGCTGCGACGTATACCCCGATGAGGGCCGACGTCTCCGGATCGACCTCCAGGCCCAGCGGCATCGCGGCGAACTGCACGTAGTCGCGGCTGGCGTTCCATTGCGGCTGCCCGCCGATGGCCTGCAATACCCGGTCGATGTGCGTGCCGGCTGGCTGGCCGAGCAGATCGAACGGTAACGGGGCATCTGCATTGGCGAAGGCGATCAGGTTGGTGACCCGGTCGTTGCGAAAGCGCACCGCCAATTGACTGTAGCGGAGAGCGGTTGCCGGCTGCGGTTGCTGCGCCAGTTGCGCGTTGAACCCGCGCGGGTACAGATACACCACACTGAGCGTGTCCGGATGTGCCGCATCGCTGCGGGTGATGTCCGGCTGCCCCAGTGCGGCCAGCACCTGTTGTTTGCGCGTGCCGAGCGCGACTGGTCCGAGACGCGCGCACGGCGGGGGCAGGGTGGCGGCGCTGCTAGTGCCTGCAAGGGCCTGATGCAGCGCATGCATGCAGGCCGCCGCATCGCTGCCGGCGGCATGCGCCTGCGAGTAGGCCATGAAGAGAGCGAGCAGGCCGAACAGCGGGAAGAACCGGGATGCCATGAGAAATCTCCGTGACGGTAGTGCGTGGCGAGGACGGGAGCGCTCCCGTCCTCGCCACAGGGTGAGTCAGTTGCCGTGCCAGCCTTCGCGGTGCCCGTAGGCGGTGATGAACGCGTTGCGCTGGTCGCTGTTCAACGACGACCACTGATCGGACGGATTCAGGCCCGAATTGGTGGTGATCGTGGTGATCATTTCCGAGGTCGGATTTTCGCCACTGCGTCTGCACCGACGCCGTAAGCGCCTGCGCGGCGATTACATCCGCTGCCCCTTCGGCGCTCCCTCGTTGGAGCACGCCAAGGTCAGGTCAAGTTGACGTACCGTCCAACGCGACGGCGTGTCCATCGTCCCCAGTGCACGGATGTGATAGGCGGGGCAGTCCGCATCTTCCTCTGGGTTGTTCTTGATGTCGCAGTTGCCTTCGATCAGGAAGGCGTTGTTCCCTTCGACACCGGTGCTGGCAAATTTCAATGCGGGGCAGCTGCCGAAGAGCCTCGACAAGACGATGTCGTTCTTCAGTACATACGCGATCGCCTGTTCTCCATCTGCTTGGGAAGAGGCTTGATGCGCGTGCAACGATCCTGGTACGGCAATAGCGAATGCCAACGCCATGCCTATGCACGGTAACCCAAAGGCTTTCATGTGGAGAACTTCAATAGGTGGTTGTCTGCCGGGTTGGCGGCGTCGCGCGTCCATTCCGAAAAGCGGGTTGAAACTTAATTCGTGGGAGATAATTTCGGCGGCTTCTTTCGTCATCCTTTCCGTGTTTGATGGCTTTTTATTTTGTCTACAAATTGCGCTATCGTGGTGTTGGCGGGTTGCTGACTTAATCTTGAAATTCAGCTGTTTAGTGCAGGAATTGCAGCGTCTTCGATAGCGGTAGAAAGGTTTTAAATGTGCCTGTCATGACGGTGTCGCATAATGCGGCAAGTGGTATATCGCCGTGTCGATGCTGGCAATCAATGTCATTTCATGCAAATTATTTCAATCATGTATCCGGGGTTGCGTCGATAATGGAGTGCCGTCCTTGAACCGCAATGCCGACCTGGCCGAGCCGTCCGTGCGCACGCGCCGCCGTCGCTGGCGCTTGCCGATCCTGATCGCCTTGTTGTTGCTCGCGGTCATTGCGCTGGGTCCACGGGTCAGCGTGGCCCTGCCGCAGGTGGCGGCGCCGGCGGTGCCGCAGGATCCGCTGGCGCTGCAGGCCTGGATCGATGCGCGCGAACGCGCCACGCCGGGGCTGCGCCCCGACAACCAGGCGCGGATCGTCTGGGCCGATCCGGCGCATCCGGGGCGCCGCGCGTGCGCCATGGTCTATCTGCACGGCTTTACCGCCAGCCAGGGCGAGGGCGCGCCCACGCACGTGCGGCTGGCGCGCAGCTTCGGCTGCAATCTGTATCTGCCGCGCCTGCCCGGGCACGGCTTGGTCGCGGCCGATGCGCTGCGTGGGGTCGATGCCGGGCGCCTGCTTGCCGGTGCGGCCGAGGCGCTGGCGGTGGCGCGGGTGCTCGGCGATCGGGTGGTGGTGATCGGCAATTCGATGGGCGGCGCGCTGGCGGTGCAGGCGGTGGCGGCGAATCCGCGCCAGGTGCAGGCGCTGGTGCTGTGGTCGCCGCTGGTACGCGAGTACGGCGACCAGTTGCAGCCGATGCTGTGGCCGTGGGGCGCGCAACTGTTGGCGTGGACGCACAACGGCGGTGATCCGATCCTGCGCTATCCGGTCGACAGTGCCTACTGGGCGGACGCCACGCACCTGGACGGCTACCGCGCGCTGGCAGCGCTGACCCGCGGCGGCATGCAGTCGGCGACCTATGCGCGCATCCATGTGCCGGTGTTCCTGGGCTACTACTATCGCGACCCGCAGCACCAGGACCGCACGGTGTCGGTGGCGGCGCTGCAGGCGATGTTCAAGCAGCTGGGAACGCCACCGGCCTTGCGCCAGGCAGTGGACTTTCCTAGGGCGGACAATCACGTGCTGGCCTCGCCGATCCGCTCGCATGCCGTGCCGGCGGTGTTCGCCGCCACCTGCCGGTTTCTGGAGGGGCAGGGCGGCCTGGTGCAGCCGGCCGGCGTGCCGGATTGCGCGCATGCCTGGGCCGACGACGAGGCGCAGGCCCGCGCGGTGACGGCCGCGCGCTGAGCGTGGTCGTTGTGGCGAATCGAGGAAGCGGCGCGGTGCGGATCATGCATCGGCGCCAGGGCGCGTGATGCCTCAGGGCCGAGTTGTTTCGCGCCGGAGAGGCGACGACGCGCACGCGCGCCGTCAGCCGGGCCTACTGCAGATCGCGCAGATCCAGATTGCGCAGCTTGGGCGCTTTCCAACTGGTAACGCCGACCACGCCAAGCGTGACGCAGCCGCCCAGCACCACGGCCGGCACCAGTCCGATCAATCGCGCCATCACGCCGTCGTAGAACGCGCCCAGTTCGTTCGACGAGCCGATGAAGATGCCGTTGATCGAGGACACGCGGCCGCGCATCGCGTCCGGCGTGGCCAACTGCAGGATGGTCTGGCGCACGATCACCGAGACCCCGTCGCACATGCCGTAGGCCAGCAGGATCGCCGCCGACAGCCAGAAGTGCCGCGACAGGCCGAAGGCGATGGTGCACAGGCCGAAACCGGCCACTGCCAGTAGCAGCACGCGTCCGGCATTGCGCTGCAGCGGGTGCCGCGCCAGCCACACGCCGACCAGGATCGAACCCAGTGCCGGTGCCCCGCGCAGGATGCCCAGGCCCTCGGGGCCGTAGTGCAGGATGTCGTGGATGAAGGCCGGCAGCATCGACACCGCGCCGCCCAGCAGCACCGAGAACATGTCCAGGGCCATCGCGCCGAGCATGATCTGGTTGGAGAACACGAACTGCGCACCTTCGGCGATGCTGCGGAAGATCGGTGCGCGCGGGCCTTCGTGCACCGGCTCGGACACGCGCAGTAGCCACAGCGCCAGCAGCGCCGCGGTGGAGGCGCCGATGGCGGTGCCATAGGCCAGGCTCTTGCCGCCCCAGCCGACCAGCAGGCCGCCCAGCGCCGGGCCGATCACCATGCCGGCCTGGAACGCCACGCTGCCGACGCTGGCGCCGCGCGCATAGGCCTCGCGCGGCAGGACGCGGGCGAACAGCGCGTTGTACACCGGCGACAGGAAGGCGCGCGCGGCGCCGGTCAGCGCGATCGCCGCGTAGATCGGCCACACGCCCTGCGCCGACAGCCAGCCGCGGCTCACCGCCAGCAGCACAGCGGCGGTGGCGACCAGGCCGACGCTGGCCAGCATGCCCAGGTAGCGCCGCGGCAGGTGGTCGACCAGGTAGCCGGCGAACGGGGCGATGCAGAAGAACGGCAGGATCTCGGCCAGCCCGATCAGGCCCAGCGAGAACGGATCGCGGGTGATCTCGTAGATGTGCCAGCCGACCGTGACCGCGACGACCTGGTAGGACAGCATCGCCAGGATGCGGTAGGCCAGCACCAGGGCGAAGCCGGGGTGCGCCAGCAGCGTGCGCAAGGTCTGCGGTGGGGTGGGCAGCGGCGCGCTCATGCCTGCTGGGCGCGCGCGGTGTCCTGGATGAAGGCCAGCAGCGCGGCCAGGCCGTTGCTGCGGGTCGGCGACAGATGCTTGCCCAGGCCGATGGCGGCGACGAAGTCCGGCGCGGTGGCGAGGATGTCCGCGGCGCTGCGCCCGGAATAGACCCGCAGCGCCAGGTAGATCAACCCGGAGACGATCGCCGAATCGCTGATCGCATGGAACACCAGGCGCTCGGCATTGCCCTCGGGCACGATCCACACCATCGACTGGCAGCCGTGCAGGCGATGCTCCTCGGTCTTCCAGTGCTCGGGAAAGGCGGGCAGCTTGCGGCCCAGGTCGATCAGGTACTGGTAGCGCTCGGACCAGTCGCCGAAGAAGCCGAATTCCTCGGCGATGGCGGCCTGGGCGTCGGCGGGCGTGGGTTCGAGCGGAAAGTCGGTATCGGTCATCAGCAATCCAAGATCAAGCGATGGAAAGCCCCTCTCCCTCCGGGAGAGGGGTTGGGGTGAGGGTACGGGCGAAGCGTAGCGAACTGTCGATGCCATTCGCTCGGCCTCATCTCTCTAAGGCTTCGCCCGTACCCTCATCCGCCCCTTCGGGGCACCTTCTCCCGAAGGGAGAAGGGAACGGCCGTGCGCCCTTTTTCTACGAGCGCCCGGTCACCCACGCTTCCAACGTACGCCCTGCGGCGTGTCCTCCAGGACAATGCCGGCGTCGGCCAGTTCCTGGCGGATGGCGTCGGCGCGGGCGAAGTCGCGGGCCTTCTTGGCCTCGCCGCGGGCGTCGATCAGCGCCTGGATGCGGACGTCGTCGTCGCTGCCGGCGCCCTGGAACCAGACCTGCGGATCCTGCTGCAGCAGGCCCAGGGCGAGGCCGGCGCCGAGCAGGCGGGCCTTGGCCTGGCGCAGTGCGTCGGCACGTTGCGCGGCATCGGCCGGGTCGGGGCCGCCGGCCGGCGCCGCCTCGCGCAGTGCCTGCCGCGCCTGCGTCGCCAGGCTCGACAGCACCGACAGCGCAAGCGGCGTGTTGAGGTCGTCGTCCAGTGCGTCTTCGATCTCGGCCGGAATGACCGCCTCGGCGTCGATGCCCAGCAGGTCGCGCAGCGTTCCGTACAGGCCGTCGAGCCGGGCGACCTGGGCCTGGATCAGAGCGTCGGACCAGTCCAGCGGCTGCCGGTAGTGCGCGCTCAGTAGCGCGCAGCGCAGGGCCTCCGGCCGATGCCGCTCGATCAGATCGTGCACGGTCTCGATGTTGCCCAGCGACTTGCTCATCTTGGCGCCGCTGAAGGTCAGCATGCCGTTGTGCAGCCAGACGCGGGCGAAGGGGGCACCGCCGTGGGCGCATTCGCTCTGCGCGATCTCGTTCTCGTGGTGCGGGAACTGCAGGTCGACGCCGCCGGCATGGATGTCGATGGTCTCGCCCAGGTGCGCGGCGGCCATCGCCGAGCACTCGATGTGCCAGCCGGGGCGGCCGCGGCCCCACGGCGAGTCCCAGCCCGGCAGGTCGTCGCTGGAGGGCTTCCACAGCACGAAGTCGCCCGGGTCGCGCTTGTACGGGGCCACCTCGACGCGGGCGCCGGCCAGCATTTCCTCCGGGTCGCGTCGCGACAGCTTGCCGTAATCGGCGAAGCTGGCCACCGCGAACAGCACGTGGCCTTCTGCCGCGTAGGCGTGGCCGCTGGCGATCAGCCGCTCGATCATCGCCACGATGTGCGGGATGTGTGCGGTGGCCGCCGGCTCGATATCCGGCGGGGTCACGCCCAGCGCGGCCATGTCCTGGCGGTAGATGGCGGCGAAGCGGTCGGTGATGGCCGAGATCGGCACGCCCTGCGCCTGCGCGGCGGCGTTGATCTTGTCGTCCACGTCGGTGATGTTGCGGGCATAGCGCAGCTTGCCGTAGCGGCGCCGCAGCAGCGCCGCCAGCACGTCGAACACCACCGGGCCACGGGCGTTGCCGATGTGCGCGTAGTTGTAGACGGTGGGGCCGCAGACGTAGAGCGTCGGGCCGGCCACCGGATCGAGCGGTTCGAAGGCGTCGACCCGGCGGGTCAGGTTGTTGTGCAGGCGCAGGCTCATCGGCATCGGCGGTGGGGAAACCGCCCGATTCTACCGGCAGCCGTCCCGGGGCGGGCGCGGGGAGCGCCTTTCGGCTCGCGTTCAGCCCGACGCAAGCCGCCATGCCTACACTCGTGGGTCTGCCCTTGCGAAGCTGCTGCCGATGCGCCTGAACCCGTTGTTGCCGCTGGTCGGCCTCCTTGCCTGCGCCGCGGCGCCGGCCTGGGCGCAGGACTCCGAGGCGCGCAACCGGGTGGTGGTGATCGAGAACGTCAAGCTGGACTACGCCCAGGTCCTGAATGTGGAGCCGGTGTACCAGACCCTGCGCGCCACCCGCACCGAGCAGCAATGCGACCCGGCCCCCGCGCCGGCCCCGGCGGCGCCGGCGCCCAAGCCGGCCGAGGACGACAGCCGCTTGAACCGGTTGATGGATTCGGTGAAGGACATCTTCAGCCGCCGCCACGAGGAGCCGGCCCCGGCCGCTGCGCCGGCCACGGCGCCGAACGGCGGACGCAACTGCCGGATGGTCGAGGTCGGCCGCGAGTTCCGCCGGCCCATCGCCTACGACGTGGACTATGTCTACAAGGGCACCAAGTACCGCTCGCGGCTGCCGGAAGATCCGGGTAACCGGCTGCGCATCCGCGTCTCCGTGGCCCCGTACGTGCCCGACGCGGTGGTGGTGCCGCCGCGTTGAGCGCCGCGTGCGCTTGCGCCTGTGGCGTGCGCGTGCGAGGATGCGCGCCGATGAAAGCGAACCTGCCCCAGCACGATCTCAGCGCCGCACGCATGGCCTCGGGCATGACGTCGCGCGCGCGTCGACCGGAATCCCACATTCTCGCTGGGTAACCGGAGCGTCGTGCCGTTCGTTCTGAAAACCCAGCCCGAGGCTGGGTTTTTTCGTTTTCATCGGCCGGAAAAGTTTCACCCGTAAAGAACAACCCCACAGCACCTCCCGCGCGTCCCGCGTCCCCACCGCTGCAAAGGATCGATCGATGTCTCTGAAGCACTTCTTGAACACCCAGGACTGGAGCCGCGCCGAGCTCGACGCGCTGCTGACCCAGGCGGCGCTGTTCAAGCGCAACCGCCTCGGCAGCGAGCTGAAGGGCAAGTCGATCGCGCTGGTGTTCTTCAACCCGTCCATGCGCACCCGCACCAGCTTCGAGCTGGGCGCGTTCCAGTTGGGCGGCCACGCGGTGGTGCTGCAGCCGGGCAAGGACGCGTGGCCGATCGAGTTCGACCTGGGCACGGTGATGGACGGCGACACCGAGGAGCACATCGCCGAGGTGGCGCGGGTGCTGGGCCGCTACGTCGACCTGATCGGCGTGCGCGCGTTCCCGAAGTTCGTCGACTGGGCCAGGGACCGCGAGGACGTGGTGCTGAAGAGCTTCGCCAAGTACTCGCCGGTGCCGGTGATCAACATGGAGACCATCACCCATCCATGCCAGGAACTGGCGCACGCGCTGGCCCTGCAGGAGCACTTCGGCACCCGCGACCTGCGCGGCAAGAAGTACGTGCTGACCTGGACCTACCATCCCAAGCCGCTGAACACCGCGGTGGCCAATTCCGCGCTGACCATCGCCACCCGCCTGGGCATGGACGTGACCCTGCTGTGCCCGACCCCCGACTACGTGCTCGACGAGCGCTACATGGGCTGGGCCGCGCAGAACGTGCAGGAGAGCGGCGGCTCGCTGACCGTCAGCCACGACATCGACAGCGCCTACGCCGGCGCCGACGTGGTCTACGCCAAGAGCTGGGGCGCGCTGCCGTTCTTCGGCAACTGGGGCCCGGAGAAGCCGATCCGCGACCAGTACCAGCACTTCATCGTCGACGAACGCAAGATGGCGCTGACCAACAACGGCGTGTTCTCGCACTGCCTGCCGCTGCGCCGCAACGTCAAGGCCACCGACGCGGTGATGGATTCGCCCAACTGCATCGCCATCGACGAGGCCGAGAACCGCTTGCATGTGCAGAAGGCGATCATGGCGGCGCTGGCAGGCCAGGGCCGCCGGGATTCGTGATTCGGGATTGGGGATTCGCCACAGCGGCTTCCCTGTTCGTTCCTACTTAGTCAACCGCAGAGAGACTCCCCCATGTCGCAGCAAACCGCTTCCACCAATCCCGAATCCCCAATCCCGAATCCCGGCACCAAGGACATCGTCCTCGCCTTCTCCGGCGGCCTCGACACCAGCTTCTGCATTCCCTACCTGCAGGCCAAGGGCTATGCGGTGCATACCGTGTTCGCCGACACCGGCGGCGTGGATGCCGAGGAGCGCGATTTCATCGAGAAGCGCGCCGCGGAACTGGGTGCGGCCAGCCACGTCACCGTCGACGGCGGCCCGGCGATCTGGGCCGGCTTCGTCAAGCCGTTCGTGTGGGCCGGCGAGGGCTACCAGGGCCAGTACCCGCTGCTGGTGTCCGACCGCTACCTGATCGTCGATGCCGCGCTCAAGCGCGCCGAGGAGCTGGGCACCAAGACCATCGCGCACGGCTGCACCGGCATGGGCAACGACCAGGTGCGCTTCGACCTGGCGGTCAAGGCGCTGGGCGACTACGAGATCGTCGCGCCGATCCGCGAGATCCAGAAGGAACATACCCAGACCCGCGCCTACGAGCAGAAGTACCTGGAGGAGCGTGGCTTCGGCGTGCGTGCCAAGCAGCAGGCCTACACGATCAACGAGAACCTGCTCGGCCTGACCATGTCCGGCGGCGAGATCGACCGCTGGGAAGCGCCGGGCGAGGGCGCCCGCGGCTGGTGCGCGCCGCGCAGTGCGTGGCCGACCGAGCCGCTGACGGTGAAGCTGAAGTTCGTGCAGGGCGAGGCGGTCGAGCTCGACGGCAAGGCGCTGCCGGGCGAGCAGATCCTGGCCAAGCTCAACAAGCTGTTCGCGCCCTACGGCGTGGGCCGTGGCGTGTATACCGGCGACACCGTGATCGGCCTGAAGGGCCGCATCGTGTTCGAGGCGCCGGGCCTGGTGTCGCTGCTGGCCGCGCACCGCGCGCTGGAGGACGCGGTGCTGACCAAGCAGCAGAACCGCTTCAAGCCGGACGTGGCGCGCAAGTGGGTGGAACTGGTCTACGAAGGCTTCTATCACGATCCGCTGAAGACCGACCTGGAAGCCTTCCTGAAGTCGTCGCAGGCGATGGTCAACGGCGAAGTGACGCTGGAGACCCGCGGCGGCCGCGTCGACGCGGTGGCGGTGAAGTCGCCGCACCTGCTCAACGCCAAGGGCGCGACCTATGCGCAGTCGGCGGACTGGGGCGTAGCCGAGGCGGAGGGCTTCATCAAGCTGTTCGGGATGAGCTCGACGCTGTACGCGCAGGTCAATCGCTGACGCTTAGAGCCCCTCTCCCCTCGGGAGAGGGGTTGGGGTGAGGGTACGGGCGAAGCCTCGCACTAGTTGATTGCGCGAGCTTCGCCAGTCTCTTCATCCGCTAGCGCGATCAGCTTTACCAGGCTTCGCCCGTACCCTCATCCGCCCCTGCGGGGCACCTTCTCCCGGTGGGAGAAGGGGGCCACTGCGATGGAACCCATGCACGCACTGCGCATCAGCACCGACAAGCAGGAACTGGATCTGCCGTTGATCCATCGCTTCCTCAGCGAGCAGGCCTATTGGAGCCTGGGCATCCCGCTGGACACGGTGCAGCGGGCGATCGCCGGTTCGCTGTGCTTCGGCGGCCATCTCGATGGCGTGGGGCAGGTGGCGTTCGCCCGGGTGATCACCGACGGCGCGACCTTCGGCTATCTCGCCGACGTGTTCGTGCTCGACGCCTACCGCGGCCGCGGCTACGGCAAGCAACTGGTGGCGGCGGTGATGGCCCACCCGCAGCTGCAAGGCCTGCGTCGCTTCATGCTCGCCACCTCCGATGCGCATGCGCTGTATGCGCAGTACGGCTTCGCCGCGCCGGCGCGGCCGCAGACGCTGATGGAAGTGCTGCGTCCCGACATCTACCAGTCCGCGGCGACGGCCGCCTGATCCGATCCGCCATGACCGACCTGCTCGAATCCACCCTGACCCACCTGAAAGAACTGGTGTCCTTCGACACCCGCAATCCGCCGCGGGCGATCGGCACCGATGGCATCTTCGACTACATCCGCGCGCAGCTGCCCGGCTTCGCGGTGGAGGTGATCGACCACGGCGCCGGCGCGGTCAGCCTGTATGCGGTGCGCGGCACGCCGAAGTACCTGTTCAACGTGCACCTGGACACGGTGCCGGATTCGCCGCACTGGAGCGCGGATCCGCACAGCATGCGGCGCCTGGACGATCGCGTGGTCGGTCTGGGCGTGTGCGACATCAAGGGCGCGGCGGCGGCGCTGCTGGCCGCGGCCAATGCCGGCGACGGCGATGCCGCGTTTCTGTTCTCCAGCGACGAGGAGGCGAACGACCCGCGCTGCATCGCCGCGTTCCTGGCCCGCGGTATTCCCTATGAAGCGGTGCTGGTGGCCGAGCCGACCATGAGCGAGGCGGTGCTGGCGCATCGCGGTATCAGTTCGGTGCTGATGCGTTTCGCCGGCCGCGCCGGGCATGCCTCCGGCAAGCAGGACGCGGCGGCCAGTGCGCTGCACCAGGCGATGCGCTGGGGCGGCCGTGCACTGGACCACGTGGAGTCGCTGGCGCACGCGCGCTTCGGCGGACTGACCGGGCTGCGCTTCAACATCGGCCGGGTCGAGGGCGGGATCAAGGCCAACATGATCGCGCCGGCGGCGGAGCTGCGCTTCGGCTTCCGGCCGCTGCCGTCGATGGACGTGGATGCCTTGCTGGCGACCTTCGCCGGCTTCGCCGAGCCGGCCGCGGCGCATTTCGAAGAGACGTTCCGTGGTCCTAGCTTGCCGTCGGGCGACATCGCGCGCGCCGAGGACAAGCGTCTGGCTGCGCGCGACGTCGCCGATGCGCTGGAACTGCCGATCGGTAACGCGGTGGACTTCTGGACCGAAGCCTCGCTGTTCTCCGCCGGCGGCTACACCGCGCTGGTCTACGGCCCGGGCGACATCGCCCAGGCGCATACCGCCGACGAGTTCGTGACGCTGGAGCAACTGCAGCGCTACGCCGACTCGGTGCATCGCATCATCAACGGCGCGCGCTGATCCGCGCGCCTTCCCATGTCGCCCGGACCGGTCCCGCGATCGCGTCCACCCTGGATTCCTTCGGACACCGCCCCACGCCATGCACGCCAACCGCCAAACCCGCCAGACCATCGTGCGCCTGCTCTCGAGCATGGCCAGCGCGAAGGAGATCAGCCAGTACCTCAAGCGCTTCTCGCAACTGGACGCCAAGCGCTTCGCCGTGGTCAAGGTCGGCGGCGCGGTGCTGCGCGACGACCTGGAGGCGCTGACCTCCTCGCTGTCGTTCCTGCAGGAAGTCGGCCTGACCCCGATCGTGCTGCACGGCGCCGGCCCGCAGCTGGACACGGAGCTGTCCGCCGCCGGCATCGAGAAGCAGACCGTCAACGGCCTGCGGGTGACCTCGCCGGAAGCGCTGGCGATCGTGCGCCGGGTGTTCCAGGCCTCCAACCTCAAGCTGGTCGAGGCGCTGCAGCAGAACGGCGCGCGCGCCACCTCGATCACCGGCGGCGTGTTCGAGGCGCAGTACCTGGACCGCGACACCTACGGGCTGGTCGGCGAGGTCACCGCGGTGAATCTGGCGCCGATCGAGGCCAGCCTGCAGGCCGGCTCGATCCCGGTCATCACCAGCCTGGGCGAGACCCCCAGCGGGCAGATCCTCAACATCAACGCCGACTTCGCCGCCAACGAACTGGTGCAGGAACTGCAGCCGTACAAGATCATCTTCCTCACCGGCACCGGCGGCCTGCTCGACGAACAGGGCCGGGTGATCGATTCGATCAACCTGTCCACCGAGTACGACCACCTGATCGCGCAGCCGTGGATCCATGGCGGCATGAAGGTCAAGATCGAGCAGATCAAGGACTTGCTGGACCGGCTGCCGCTGGAGTCGTCGGTGTCGATCACGCGCCCGGCCGACCTGGCCAAGGAACTGTTCACCCACAAGGGCTCGGGCACCCTGGTGCGGCGCGGCGAGAAGGTGCTGCGCGCCACGGCGTGGAGCGAGCTGGACCTGCCGCGGCTGAAGACCCTGATCGAATCCAGTTTCGGCCGCACCCTGGTACCGGACTATTTCGACACCACCAGGCTGCTGCGCGCCTACGTCAGCGAGAACTACCGCACCGCGGTGATCCTGACCGACGAGGGCCAGCTTGGATCGAGCCCGCTCACCTACCTGGACAAGTTCGCCGTGCTCGACGACGCGCAGGGCGAGGGCTTGGGCCGCGCGGTGTGGAACGTGATGCGCGAGGAGACGCCGCAGCTGTTCTGGCGCTCGCGCCACAACAACCAGGTCAACATCTTCTACTACGCCGAATCCGACGGCTGCTTCAAGCAGGAGAAGTGGAAGGTGTTCTGGTACGGCCTGGAGACCTTCGAACAGATCCAGCACTGCGTGGCGCACTGCGCCACGCGCACGCCGACCCTGCAGGGTTGAGCGGAATCGTCCAGAGAACCCAGGCCATGTCCAGCATCGATCCCGAGCTTCCCGAATCCTGGCGCCAGGTGCCGACGCTGCGCGGCCGCCACGTCAGCCTGGAGCCGCTGCAGGCGGCGCACGCCGAGGGCTTGCGCAACGCCGTCCGCGGCAGCGGCCTGGAGGCGCTGTGGTACACCAACGTGCCAGCGCCGGAGCGGGTGGACGCCTACGTCGCCGCCGCGCTGGAGGTGCAGGCGCTGGGCCGGGTGCTGCCGTTCGTGGTGCGCGATGCGCAGGGCGAGATCGTCGGCAGCACGCGCTTCTACGGCCTGGATCCGCAGGTGCCGACGCTGTCGATCGGCTACACCTGGTATGCGCCGCGGGTGCAGCGCAGCGGCCTGAACACCGAGGCCAAGCTGCTGCTGCTCGGGCATGCCTTCGATACGCTCGGCTGCCTCAGCGTGGTGTTCGAGACCAGTTGGTTCAACCACGCCTCGCGCACCGCGATCGCGCGGCTGGGGGCCAAGCAGGACGGCGTGCTGCGCAACCACAAGCGCCACGCCGACGGCACCCCGCGCGACACCGTCATCTTCTCCATCATCGATACGGAATGGGCCGGGGTGAAACGCCACCTGCAGTTCCGCCTGGATTCGCACGCATGAACACTCCCGTTTATTCCATCGGCATCGTTGGCGCCCGCGGCCACACCGGCGCCGAACTGATCCGCCTGATCGCCGCGCATCCGCAGTTGCGGCTGGCCTTCCTGTCTTCGCGCGAACTGGATGGGCAGCGCGTCGATGCCCACCACGACGCTTACGAGGGCGAGCTGCGCTACGAGAATCTCGACCCGGAAGCAGTGGCGGCCAAGCGTGCCGACGTAGTGGTGCTGGCGCTGCCCAACGGCAAGGCCGCGCCCTACGTGGCGGCGCTGGATGCGGCGGTCGCCGCCGCCGGCGCGCCCGACCCGATCGTGGTCGATCTGTCCGCGGACTACCGCTTCGACCCGGCCTGGTACTACGGCCTGCCGGAACTGACCCGCGCCGGCTACGCCGGGCAGCGCCGCATCAGCAACCCGGGCTGCTACGCCACCGCGATGCAGCTGGCGATCGCGCCGCTGCGCGAGCAGCTCGCCGGGCCGCCGCAGTGCTTCGGCGTGTCCGGCTATTCCGGTGCCGGCACCACGCCGTCGGACAAGAACAACCCGGCGCTGCTGCACGACAACCTGATGCCGTACGCGCTGACCGACCACATGCACGAGCGCGAGGTGTCCGCGCAGCTCAGCGTGCCGGTGGAGTTCATGCCGCATGTGGCGCCGCATTTCCGCGGCATCACCATGACCGTGAACCTGTGGCTGCAGCAGCCGCTGAAGTTGGAGGCGGTGCAGCAGCTGTATCGCGCCCGCTATGCGGATGAGCCGCTGATCGAGGTGATCGACGAGGCGCCGTGGGTCAGCCGCATCGCCGGCCGCCACGGCGTGCAGCTCGGCGGCTTCACCCTGGCCCCGGGCAACAAGCGGCTGGTGCTGGTGGCGACGCTGGACAACCTGCTCAAGGGCGCTGCGACGCAGGCGATGCAGAACCTCAACCTGGCGCTGGGCGTGGACGAACTGACCTCGATCCCGCGGATGGACGCGCCGCAGTAGGGCGTCACCTCAGCGCGGCATCCATCACCGTTGCAGCGCGCCGCTTTCCGAATCCCCATTCCCCAATCCCCATTCCCGGCCTTCCCCCAATGACCAACCTCCTCTGGCAGAAACCCGGCGTCGCCGTCGACACGCAGATCCAGGCCTTCCTGGCAGGCGACGACGTGCTCCTGGACCGCGAGTTCTTCCTGCACGACATCGCCGCCAGCGGCGCGCACGCCGAGGGCCTGCAGCGCATCGGCATCCTGTCTGCCGACGAACTGGCCGGGCTGCAGCGCGAGCTGGCGGTGCTGGCCGAGGATTTCCGCAGCGGCGCGTTCGTGCTGGATGCGCGCTTCGAGGACGGGCACTCGGCGATCGAGGCGCGGTTGACCGAACGCCTTGGCGATGCCGGGCGCAAGATCCACACCGGACGCAGCCGCAACGACCAGATCCTGGTCGCGACCCGGCTGTGGCTGAAGGACAGGCTGGCGCGGCTGGCGCAGCTCAGCGCGGAGATCGCCAAGGTGGCGCTGGACCGTGCGCAGGCCGAACGCGACCTGCCGGTGCCCGGCTACACCCACATCCAGCGTGCCGTGGTGTCCTCGGCCGGCATGTGGTGGGCCGGCTGGGCCGAGGCCTTCCTCGACGATGCCGTGCGCGCCCGCGACACCCTGCGCCTGGTCGACTGCAATCCGCTGGGCACCGCCGCCGGCTACGGCGTCAACCTGCCGCTGGACCGCGCCCACACCACCGCCGCGCTGGGCTTCGCGCGGCTGCAGGTCAGCCCGATCTACGCGCAGCTCTCGCGCGGCAAGTTCGAGATGGCCGCGCTGGAAGCGCTGGGCAGCGCCACCCTGGACCTGCGCCGCCTGGCCTGGGATCTGTCGCTGTTCACCAGCGGCGAATTCGGCTTCGTCGCGTTGCCGGCGCAGTACACCACCGGCAGCTCGATCATGCCCAACAAGCGCAACCCCGACGTGATCGAGCTGATGCGCGCCACCCACGCCAGCGTGGCCGCGGCGCGCACCGAGATCGAGCAGTTGCTGTCGTTGCCGTCGGGCTATCACCGCGACCTGCAGAGCAGCAAGGGGGCGATCTTCCACGGCTTCGGCCGCGGCCTGGCCGCGCTGGAGCTGCTGCCGGCGCTGCTGGCCAACCTGGAGTGGCGCGAGGACAGGCTGCGCGCGGCGATCGATTCGGGCATGTACGCCACCGACGTGGCGGTGGAAGCCGCAGTGGCCGGTGTGCCGTTCCGCGAGGCCTACCAGGCCGCCGCCGCGTCCGCCGACAGCGCAGGGCAAGGGCGCACGCCGGAAGGCAGCCTGGCCGCGCGGGTCTCGCCGGGCGCCGCCGCCGATCTGCGCCTGGACGAACTGCAGGCGCGCTGGCAGGCGCTGGCCGGATGAGCACGGTCAACATCGCCTCGGCGCGGCATTACGTCTGGGGCGGGAACTGCGATGGCTGGCATCTGCTGGACATGGCGGACCTGAGTGTGATCGAAGAGCGCATGCCGCCCGGCACCGCCGAGGCGCGCCACCGGCACCTGCGTGCGCGCCAGTTCTTCCGGGTGCTGGAAGGCGAGGCGGCGCTGGAGATGGAGGGTGTGGTGCATGTGCTGCATGCCGGCGACGGCCTGCACGTGCCGCCGGGCGCCGCGCACCAACTGCGCAATGCCTCCGACGCCGATGTCCGCTTCCTGGTGATATCGGCCCCGCACAGCCACGGCGACCGCGAACCCGCTGCATTGGAGACCCCGCAATGACGACCGTCTACCTGGTGCTGGCCATGCGCCGGCCCGATTTCGATGCTGCGGCCGTGCAGCCGCATCTTGCCTTCCTCGATGCGCTGCGTGCGCAGGGCCGGCTGCAGCTGACCGGCGGATTCGCCGACGGCAGCGGCGGCGCCTACGTGCTTTGCAATGTCGCGAGCCTGGCCGAGGCCCAGGCCATCGTCGCCACCGATCCGTTGGTGACGATGCAGGCGTCCGAGCTGACCGTGCACGAATGGAACGTGCGCTGAGGCCGTCCGGATGACCTCGCATGTCACCATCCCAGCGTCGCCGTTCCCCGAGCAACCGCTGCCGCCGTGGCGGCGCGCGGTGCTCAAGGTCGGCAGCAGCCTGCTGGCCGCCGACGGCGGTGGCCTCACGCCGCGCTTCGCGCTGGGCCTGGCGCAGTTCGTCTCGGCCAACCTGGCGGCCGGGCGCGAACTGGTGATCGTGTCCTCCGGCGCGGTCGCCGCCGGCCGTGCCATCGTGCCCAAGGCCGCCGAAGCCGGTGCGGCGCTGGCCGCGCGGCAGGCGCTGGCCGCGCTCGGCCAGGCGCAGCTGATCGCGCTGTGGCAGCGCTTCTTCGAGCGGCCGGTGGCGCAGGTGCTGCTGACCCACGACGACCTGCGCAACCGCCGCCGCTACCTCAACGCGCGTGCCACGCTGGGCGAACTGTTGCGGCTGGGTGCATTGCCGGTGGTCAACGAGAACGACACCGTCTCGGTGGACGAACTCAAGCTCGGCGACAACGACAATCTGGCCGCGATCGTCGCCGCCCTGGTCGACGCCGATGCGCTGTTCATCGCCACCGACATCGACGGCCTGTACACCGCCGACCCGCGCCGCGACCCGCAGGCACAACCGCTGCACGAGGTGCAGGAACTGAGCGCGGCGGTGCTGGCCATGGCCGGCGGCAGCGGCAGCGGCGTGGGTACCGGCGGCATGCGCACCAAGCTGGAGGCCGCGGCCAAGGCCGGCGCCGCCGGCATCGAGACCTATCTGTTCAACGGCCGCAATGCCGAGGTGGTGCGCGGCCTGGCCCAGGACAGCCTGCGCGGCACCCGCATCCATGCCGCGCGCACCCGCATCGCCGCGCGCAAGTACTGGCTGCGCCACGTGCCGGTGGAACCGGGAGCGATCCTGGTCGATGCCGGCGCTGCCGCCGCGCTGCTCGACAAGGGCGCCTCGCTGCTGCCGGGCGGCGTCGCCGGCGCCGTGGGCGAGTTCCGCCGCGGCGACATGGTGGAGGTGCGTCTGCGCGACGCGGCCGGCGAGCGCGGCCTGGCGCGCGGGGTCAGCCAGTACGCGGCGGTGGACATCCGCCGCATCGCCGGCCGCCACTCGCGCGACATCGAGGCGATCCTGGGCTACAACTACGGCGAGAACGTGATCCACCGCGACGATCTGGTGGTGGTGCGGGAATCGGGAGTCGGGAATGGGGAATCGGCGTAAGCGCGCCAGCCCCGCGCCGGCCGCGAAGGCGGCGCAAGGCAGGCACCTGCATCGCGCCTCGCGCTCGCCGCTTCTGATTTCCTCGCGCCGCACGTAGCCTTTTCGAATCCCGAATCCCGAATCCCGAATCCCGAATCCACCGGAGCCGCCCAATGACCTCCATCCGCACCCAGGCCCTGCACTGCCGCGATGCCGCGCAAGCGCTGGCGCAGTTGTCGTCGTCGGCCAAACAGGCGCTGCTGGAGGCGATGGCGGCGGCGCTGGAAGCGGATGCCGAAGCGATCCTCGCTGCCAATGCGCGCGATCTGGAGGCGGCGCGGGCCAAGGATGTCGGCAGCGCGATGCTCGATCGGCTGGCGCTGGACCGCAAGCGCCTGGACGGCATCGCCGCGGCGCTGCGCGAGGTGGCGGGCCTGCCCGACCCGGTGGGGCAGGTCACCCGCGACGACGTGCGCCCCAACGGCATCCGCGTGCAGAAGATCCGCGTACCGCTGGGCGTGGTGGCGATGATCTATGAGGCACGTCCGAACGTCACCGCCGACGCCGCGGCGCTGTGCATCAAGGCCGGCAACGGCGTGATCCTGCGTGGCGGTTCCGAAGCGATCCACTCCAACACCGCCATCGCCGCGTCACTGCGCCGGGCGCTGCGCGAAGCCGGCATCGGCGAGGCCGCGTTGACCCTGGTCGAGGATCTGCGCCGCGAGACCATGCTGGAACTGCTGCAGCTCCACGACATCGTCGACCTGGCGATCCCGCGCGGCGGCGAAGGCCTGATCCGTTTCGTCGCCGAACATGCGCGGGTGCCGGTGATCAAGCACTACAAGGGCGTGTGCCATCTGTTCGTGGACGCCTCGGCGGACCTGGACCTGGCGGTGAAGCTGCTCCTCGACGGCAAGACCACGCGGCCGGCCGCCTGCAATTCGCTGGAAACGCTGCTGGTGCACGCCGACGTCGCCGCGCGCTTCCTGCCGCTGGCCGCGCAGGCGTTGCGCGAACGCGGCGTCGCCCTACGCGGCGATGCCGCCACCCGCGCCCTGCTGCCGGACATCGACCCCGCCAGCGACGACGACTACGCCGCCGAGTACCTCGACCTGATCCTGGCGGTCGCGGTAGTGCCCAGCCTGGACGCGGCAATCGCGCACATCCGCCGCTATGGCTCGGATCACACCGAAGTCATCGCCACCGCCGATGCGGCCAACGCGGAGGCGTTCGTGCAGGCGCTGCGCGCGGCGGTGGTGATGGTCAACGCCTCCTCGCGCTTCTCCGACGGCGGCGAACTGGGCCTGGGCGCGGAGATCGGCATCTCCACCACGCGCCTGCACGCCTACGGCCCGATGGGCCTGGAAGCGTTGACCGTGGAGCGCTTCGTGGTGCGCGGCGAGGGTCAGGTGCGGCACTGATCCCGCCAATCCGGCGATGTTCCTCTGGGAGTCAGCTGGCAGGCAGCCGCGACGCAGGAAGTGTCGTATTTCCTGGCCGGGTAATGCATCGGGACTGAAGTCCCTCCCACAGTGCACCCGGCACTCGGCGAGCTCGCCCCTGGTCCATGTAGGAGCGGCTTCAGCCGCGACGCGCCTTGCCGGTAACGCCCGTCGCGGCTGAAGCCGCTCCTACGAGGTCTGTCGTCGTCTCGACGCTCACAGCACCCGCACACGTTCGCCGGGTGCCAGCTCCAGCGTGCGCCGCGTGCCGTTGAAGACGAGTTCGGTACGCGTGCCGCCGACGCTGCGCAGCACGATGCGCGTGGCCTTGCCGTCGCGCCATGCCAGGTCCACCACGAAGCCGCCGCGCGCGCCGATGCCGCTGACCTTGCCGCGTGCGGCCCAGGCCTTGGGCAGGGCCGGCAACAGCGCGATGTGGCCGGGCCGCGAATACAGCAGCATTTCCAGCATCGCGGTGGGCGTGCCGAAGTTGGCGTCGATCTGGAACACGCCGCCCAGCGTGGGGTCGCCGTGCTGGCTGAGGTCGTAGATGTCGAAGAAGTTCGGCGCGGTGCCGTTGCTGTGCACGATCGACGGTTTGAGGTTGGTTGCGATCAGCGCATAGGCGCGCTCGGCCTCGCCCAGCCGCGCCCAGCACAGCGCGCGCCAGGCGCAGGCCCAGCCGAAGCTGTGCATGCCGCGCGCCTCCAGCAGCGTGCGCGCGGCGGCGACCTGCGCGGGCGGGGCCAGGTCGGGATGCAGGCGATGGCCCGGATACAGGCCCATCAGCGGCGACAGGTGGCGGTGGTGCGCCTCGCCCAGGTCGTCGGGCGACATCCATTCCTGCAATTGCCCGCTGCGCGGGCTGATCTGTGGCAGATACAGGCGCTGCCGCAGTCCGGCGATGGTCGCGGCATGCGCCGCATCGACATCGAGCAGCGCGCAGGCCTGGCAATACTGCCCGAACAGAGTCCACACCAGCTCCTGCGCATAGGCGATGCCGCGGGCGTTCTCGGGACCGTGTTCGGGCGACCAGTCGTGGTCGTCGACCAGGCGCGTCTGCCGGGATCCGTCGGCATCCAGAACCTCCAGTTCGATCAGCCGGGCCTCCCAGAACTCGCAGGCGCCCTTGAGCAACGGATGGATCCGTTGCAGGTAGGCGCGGTCCTGGCTGTATTCGTAGTGCTGGAACAGGCTGTCGCACAGCCAGGCATTGCCGGCCGGATGCCAGTACCAGCCGTTGCCGCCGAACGGATTGGTCGAGAACGCCACGGCCCAACCGGCGACCTTGCCGGAGGTGTTGCGGAAGCGGTTGCGCGGGTCGTTGAAGTGCGCCTGGGTGATCTGCGTCCACGCCGGCAGTTGCGCCAGACAGTAGCGGGCGAGGGCGTCGAAGCACGGCCCCAGCCCGGCCGCGTTGGTCAGCCAATAGTTCATCTGCACATTGACGTCGCTGTGGTAATCGCTCATCCACGGCGGATCGTTGTTCTCCAGCCAGAGCCCCTGCAGATTGATCGGCAGCGCGTCGCGCGAGGCGGCGATGGTCAGGTAGCGGCCGAACTGCAGGTACAGCGCTTCCAGTTCCGGGTCGGGGGTGTCCGTCGCGGCGCGCGCCTGCAGCCGCTCGGCGATGGCGAGCCGGCGTTGCGCCGGGCTGGAGCGGCCCAACGCCACCTGCATGGTGTCGAACAGCGTGCGGTGGTCGGCCACGTGCGTGTACAGCAGCGTCTCGGGCGGTAGTTGCGCCGCCGCCGCGCAGCGCTGCCTGGCCAGCGCCTGCGGATCCAGTGCCGGATCGCGGTAGTTCCTGGCCAGGTCGGGCACGTAGTTGCTGCCGCCGCAGATCACGATGCGCAGCGCGCGGCAGTCACGGAAGTGCAGCGTATCGCCCTGCAGTTCCACACTGCCGTCGGAGGCGATCAGCCGCACGTGCGCCCCGTGGCGCAGGCCGTTGGCCAGTGCGCCGGAAAAGCCAAGTCCGCCGTCCGCATCGCCGTGCACGGGCGCACCGTGTGCGCTGACCAGGCGCAGCCGGCCGCTGTGCAGACCGCCACCGCGCTGCTCCAGGTGGATCACGATGGCATCATCGGGGTGGCTGGCGAAGATGGTGCGGGTGAACTGCGCGGCGCCCAGCGCGTAGCGCACGTGCACGCAGCCGTTGCTCAGGTCCAGCTCGCGCGTGTAGTCGCGTAGTTGCGCCGGCGCATGGCCGTCCAGTTCCAGATACAGCCTGGCGAGCATCACGAAGCTGCCGAAGCTGTCCTTCTCGTAGCCGAACTGGCCCTGCGCGTCGAGCGTGTCGTTGCGTCCTCCGGTCCACAGGCTGGCGTCGGAGAGGTACAGGACGTCGCGATCGGGCGCGCCGCCGACCAGGGCGCCGAGCCGGCCGTTGCCGATCGGCAGGCCTTGCCGCAACACGTCGGTCTCGCTCGCCACGTTGGCGTACCGCATCCGCAGCGCCTGGGCCGGCGGCACCAGCGGCGAGCTGGCCGGACGCAGCGGCGCGGCCAGTGCGCGGCCGAACGCCGGCAGGCCGAGCAACGGCAGCATGGCGGCCAGGGCGCCGCCTTGCTTCAGGAATGCGCGGCGGCCGGCATCGCCAGGCGGGTGATCGGAGCTGGTCATCGGGCGGGTCTCGACGGCGCCCCGCGCGTGGCCGCGGCGATGGGCAGAAGCACCGTTGTACCTGCCGTGCGTGTTGCAGGGAAGGCGTTGCGTGCAGTGTCCGGCGCGTTTCCGCAGATGGCGTTCGGCGTGTCCGCAAACCTGCGCAACCTTGGCGGCCGCCTGGCCGTTGCGCGCTCCGATTCCTCCGCGTCCTGTCCTGGATGCAGCCGCACGGCGACGGCGTGCGGACACCGCCGATCGCCGACACTTCCGCCCGGGCCGCGGTTGCGCCTACAGTCGGGGTCTGACTGCCCGGAGGTTTCATGCGCCCCATCGCCACCCGTTTGCTCGCCACCGTCGTCGCCACCGTGCTGGCCACGGCCGCCCACGCGCAGACCGCGCCGATGACCCCGGACATTACCGGCAAGCCGTTCGTCGCGCCGACCGCGGCCAACGACTACGTCAAGCGCGAGGTGATGATCCCGATGCGCGACGGGGTCAAGCTGCACACCGTGATCGTGCTGCCAAAGGGCGCGCACGGCGCGCCGATGCTGCTGACCCGCACGCCGTACGACGCCAGCGGCCGCGCCAGCCGGCTGGCCTCGCCGCACATGCGCGATCTGCTGCCGCAGGGCGACGAGGTATTCGTCGACGGTGGCTATATCCGCGTGTTTCAGGATATCCGCGGCAAATACGGTTCCGAGGGCGACTACGTGGTGACCCGGCCGCTGCGCGGGCCGCTCAACCCGACCAAGGTCGACCACGCCACCGACGCCTGGGACACCATCGACTGGCTGGTCAAGCACGTGCCCGAATCCAACGGCAAGGTCGGCATGATCGGCTCGTCCTACGAGGGTTTCACCGTAGTGATGGCGCTGGCCGATCCGCATCCGGCGCTGAAGGTGGCCGCGCCGGAAAGCCCGATGATCGACGGCTGGATGGGCGACGACTGGCTCAACTACGGCGCCTTCCGCCAGGTCAACCTGGACTACTTCACCGGGCAGATGACCCGGCGCGGCAAGGGCGAGGGCATCCCGCGCCAGGGCTACGACGACTACAGCAACTTCCTGCGCGCCGGCTCGGCCGGCGACTACGCCAAGGCCGCCGGGCTGGAGCAGCTGCCGTGGTGGCGCAAGCTCACCGAGCACCCGGCCTACGATGCGTTCTGGCAGGAGCAGGCGCTGGACAAGGTGATGGCGCGCACCCCGCTGAAGGTGCCGACGATGTGGCTGCAGGGGCTGTGGGACCAGGAAGACATGTGGGGCGCGATCCACAGCTACGAGGCGATGGAGCCGCGCGATACCGGCAACGACAAGAATTACCTGGTGATGGGGCCGTGGCGGCACAGCCAGGTCAACTACGAGGGCGCCTCGCTGGGCGCGCTGCAGTTCGACGGCGACACCGCGCTGCAGTTCCGTCGCGACGTGCTCAAGCCGTTCTTCGACCAGTACCTGGTCGATGGCGCGCCCAAGGCCGACACGCCGCCGGTGCTGATCTACGACACCGGCGCCAACCACTGGGACCGCCTGCAGCGCTGGCCGCTGAGCTGCGCGCAGGGCTGCCCGGCGCAGAGCAAGCCGCTGTACCTGGAGGCCGGCGGCCGCGTCTCGTTCGAGGCGCCCAAGGCCGGGCAGGGCGAGTACACCGAGTACGTGTCCGACCCGGCCAAGCCGGTGCCGTTCGTGCCGCGCCCGGTGGTGTTCGGCGACCGCGACATGTGGACCACCTGGCTGGTGCACGACCAGCGCTTCGTCGACGGCCGCCCGGACGTGCTGACCTTCGTCAGCGAACCGCTGCAGGCGCCGCTGCGCATCGCCGGCGCGCCGGAAGTGCACCTGCAGGCCTCCACCAGCGGCAGCGACAGCGACTGGGTGGTGAAGCTGATCGACGTGTACCCGGACCAGATGGCCTCCGAGCCGAAGCTGGGCGGCTACGAGTTGCCGGTGTCGCTGGCGATCTTCCGCGGCCGCTACCGCGAGAGCTTCGAGCATCCGGCACCGCTGACCCCGAACCAGCCGCTGGCCTACCGCTTCGGCCTGCCGACGGCCAACCACACCTTCGAACGCGGCCACCGGATCATGGTGCAGGTGCAGTCCACGCTGTTCCCGCTGTACGATCGCAACCCGCAGACCTACGTGCCGAACATCTACTTCGCCAAGCCGGGCGATTACCGGAAGGCGACGCAGCGCATCTGGCACACGCCGCAGCAGGCGAGTTACATCAGCCTGCCGGTGGAGTGAGCCAGTTCCCGATCCCGCGCGTCGTGCGCGGGATCGTGGTGGCATCACGCGGTGCGCGAAGTGGCGCCGGGGCGTTTACAGGTTGCGCAAGCCTTGCGTGATTTGCTCGATGCCGTCCTGCGGGTGGAAGTCCTTCCAGAGTCCGCTCGTGCCGGCGGGATTGGAGCGGATCAGCACTTCGCCGAGGGCAAGCGCAAAGGCCGTTCCCTGGCCGACCTCGTCGAAGGTCAGCGCGCGCGTGGTACCGGAGACCCGGATCTTCAGGTCATTGGCGAGTTTCTGGGCCGGCTCCCACAGTTCGTTATCGCCGAGCGTGCCCTGTTGCGTCGCGGTGCCGCTGGCGCAGTTCGCCAGCACCACCCAGGGGCATTGCGAGCCACGCACCAGCGTGCTCAGGCTGCCAAGCACGCCGCTCTTGAGCAGTTCGCTGCGGTGGCCGACCACAATCAGACTCATGTAGCCGTCCAGTGCGCTGCTGGTGAGCTTGCGGCCGTCGATCACGTTCGAATAGGCCGCGAATTTGGCATGGAGGCGTTTTGCCTCGCGCTCTCCATCGTTGGAGGAATCGGGAATCCAGGTAATCAGGGTGTGGATGGTTTTGCCGGGCATGGAAGTGTCCTTCTCACTCGTCGGGAGGGCGGGCGCGGATGCGCTCGGGCCGCTGACGCAATGCCGAGACAGGGGGCAGGATGCGAGCAGCGGTTCCCACGATGGACACTGATGTGCATCACCGGGATCGGTGCGGTGCCGATGTTCGCCGTCGTGCAGACCGATCCGCGTTGCCGCCGCAACGGGCCAGGCACACCGTAGCAATGCGGGGGCGACGCCACACCGTCGCGAGACCGGATTGCAGGCACAAAAAAACCCGGAAAACGATGGTTTTCCAGGCTTCTTGTGACCTTGAAACTGGTCGGGGAGACAGGATTCGAACCTGCGACCTCTACGTCCCGAACGTAGCGCTCTACCAGACTGAGCTACACCCCGAAGGAGCCGCACATGATACGGAGGTCTTCCGCATTCGGCAAGCGCCTTTGCAAAAAAATTTCAGTCCCCCGCGGCGGCGGCATCCGCCGCGTTGCGCTCGCGCGCCTCGAACCACATGCCGTTGAGGATGGCGGCGGTGGAGGCCAGGCCCACACCAAGAATCCAGGCGAAGTACCACATGATCGTTTCTCCTTGCGGGCGCGTCAGTACGCGTTGGGGTTGTCGTCCAGGGAGGCGGCGGTGACCTTGCCCTTGAGCACGCGGTACACCCAGGTGGTGTAGCCGAGGATGATCGGCAGGAACACCACGGTGGCCAGCAGCATGATCCACAGGGTCAGGTGGCTGCTGGAGGCGTCCCACACGGTCAGGCTGGAGCCGGGCTGGCTGGAGGAGGGCAGCAGGAACGGGAAGATCGCAAAGCCCACGGTCAGGATGATGCCGGCGATGGCCGCACCGGAGGCGATGAACGCCAGGCCGCCGCGGCGCTTGCGCAGCAGCACCGCGCTGAGCAGCAGGCCGAGCAGGCCGGCGGCCGGGGCCAGGGCGGTCAGCGGCATGGTCTGGTAGTTGTGCATCCAGCCGCCGACCTCGCCGAGCACGGCGGTCTTCAGCAGCGGGTTGGTGGCGCCGTCGGTGACCACCTGCGAGGTGACCGCGTAGCCGGGCAGGCCGGTGGCCACCCACACCCCGGCGCCGGCGAACAGCGCGCAGGCCACCAGGGCGGCGATGCTGCCGTAGCGCGCCGCGCGCTCGGCCACCGGGCCGTTGGTCTTCAGCACCAGCATCGCCGCGCCGTGCGCCACCAGCATGCTCACACTGAGCAGGCCGGCGAGCAGGGCGAACGGCATCAGCAGGCCGAAGAAGCTGCCGGTGTAGAACACCCGCAGGGTGTCGTCGAAGTGGAACGGCACGCCCAGCAGCACGTTGCCCACCGCCACGCCCATGATCAGCGCCGGGATGAAGCCGCCGAGGAACAGCGCCCAGTCCCAGCCGTTGCGCCAGCGCTGGCCGGGCAGCTTGCCGCGGAACTTGAACCCGACCGGGCGCAGGATCAGCGCGAACAGGATCACGAACATGGCCAGGTAGAAGCCGGAGAAGCTGACTGCGTACAGCGGCGGGAAAGCAGCGAAGATCGCGCCGCCGCCCAGGATCAACCAGACCTGGTTGCCCTCCCAGACGGGGCCGATGGTGTTCACCACCAGCCGGCGTTCGGCGTCGGTTTTGGCCACGAACGGCAGCAGCGCGCCGACGCCCAGGTCGAATCCGTCCATCACCGCGAAGCCGATCAGCAGGATGCCCAGCAGCAGCCACCAGATCACGCGCAGCGTGGTGTAGTCCAATGCAATGAAGTCCATGGTGTGTCTCCTGCCGGAATCAGAGGTGGCCGGCGGCCGCAGGTGCGGCGATCGGGGTGACGGGACGCGGGGCGGGTTGCAGCAGGGCCGGCAGGTCGTCCGGCCCCTTGCGGATCGCCTTGAGCATCAGCTTGATCTCGATGATCAGCAGCGTGGTGTAGATCGCCACGAAGCCGGCGAGGGTGATCAGGATGTCGTGCAGGGCCAGGCCGGAGGCGGCATAGAAGGTCGGCAGCACGCCTTCCACCGCCCACGGCTGGCGGCCGTACTCGGCGACGAACCAGCCGCACTCGATCGCGATCCACGGCGCCGGCAGGGTCCACAGCGCCAGCTTCAGGAACCAGCGCTTGTCCTCGAAGTTGTGCTTGCACGAGAACCACAGCGCCGCGGCGAAGAACGCGATCAGGTAGAAGCCCAGGCCGGCCATCACCCGGAACGTCCAGAACAGCGGCAGTACGCGCGGAACGGTGTCCAGCGCGGCCTTGGCGATCTCCTCCGGGGTAGCGTTGAGGATGTCCTCGCGGTAGCGCTTGAGCAGCAGGCCGTGGCCCAGGTCCTGCCAGTGGCGATCGAACACCGCGCGCGCCTCGGCGTCGTTGCGGTTGGCCTTGAGCCGCTGCAGCGCGCCGTAGGCGATCTGCCCGCCGCGCACGCGATGCTCGGCGCGCTTGACCAGCTCCAGGATGCCCGGCACCGGCGTGTGCAGCGAGCGCGTGGCGATCAGGCCCATCAGGTACGGCACCTTGATCGCGTAGTCGTTCTTGCCGGTGGCCTGGTTGGGGATGCCGAAGGCGGTGAAGTCGGCCGGCGCCTGCTCGGTTTCCCACATCGCCTCGATCGCGGCCAGCTTCATCTTCTGGTGTTCGTTGGCGGCGTAGCCGCTCTCGTCGCCCAGCACCACCACCGACAGCGAGGACGCCAGGCCGAACGCGGCGGCCACCGCGAACGAGCGCCGCGCGATGTCGCGGTGCTTGCCGCGCAGCAGGTACAGCGCGCTGATCGACATCACGAACACGGCGCCGGTCACGTAGCCGGCGCTGACCGTGTGCACGAACTTGGCCTGCGCCACCGGGTTGAACACCACCGCCATGAAGTCGACCACTTCCATGCGCATGGTGTCTGGGTTGAACACCGCGCCCGTCGGGTTCTGCATCCAGCCGTTGGCGATCAGGATCCACACCGCCGACAGGTTGGTGCCCAGCGCCATCAGCCAGGTCACCATCAGGTGCTTGACCGGCGTGAGCTTGCTCCAGCCGAAGAAGAACAGGCCGATGAAGGTCGCTTCCAGGAAGAACGCCATCAGCCCTTCGATCGCCAGCGGCGCGCCGAAGATGTCGCCGACGTAGTGGCTGTAGTAGGACCAGTTCATGCCGAACTGGAACTCCATCACGATGCCGGTGGCCACGCCCATCGCGAAGTTGATGCCGAACAGCACGCCCCAGAACAGGGTCATGCGCCGCCACACGTCCTTGCGGGTCATGACGTACACGCTCTCCATGATCGCGATCATGAAGGACAGGCCCAGGGTGAGCGGGACGAACAGGAAGTGGTACATCGCGGTCATGGCGAACTGCAGCCGCGACAGCTCTACGACAGTGGTGTCGATCATGGCTGTGCTACCTCGTGGAAAATGTGCATCTGGGTGGCCGAGTGGCGGGAGATTGGAGGCGATCTTCCGCCGCTCGAGCGCGTTCGACCTTGATTCAGATCAATGTGCGAAACCGGCGTGCCCGGCATCGTGGCGGCCACGGTGGTTCCGGCCCGGAAGCGCCTTCCCCGCTAAACTGGCGGCTTCGTTCGCCGCGCCGAGTCCGTTTTGACCGATTCCGCCGAGCCGTCCGCCGCACCGCCCGCCGACACGCCGCAGCAGCGGCAGCAGCGCATGCGTTGGCTGGAGGCCCTGGCCGCCGCGGCGCGCGGCCGCCAGCGCCTGGCCGCGGCCGCCATCAGCGTGTCCGGCGCGCTGCTGATCGTGCAGGCTGGCGCCATCGCCTGGCTGGTGCAGGCGCTGCTGGTCGAGCGGCGCGAGCTGGCGCAGGCGTTGCCGGTCTTCGGCCTGCTGGCGCTGATGCTGGTCCTGCGCGCCGGGCTCGGCGCCGCCGCGCAGCGTGCCGCCGGCGATGTCGCGGATGCGGCCAAACTCGCGCTGCGTCGGCGCGTGTACCGGCAACTGCTGCAGCGCGGCCCGCTGTGGCTGCGCGGGCAGCGCAACGGCGAACTGGGCGAACTGCTGCTGGCGCATGGCGATGCGCTGGACGGTTACTACGCCGGCTACCGGCCCGCGCGCTGGGAAGTGAGCGTGGTGCCGCTGCTGATCGTGCTGGCGGTGGTGTGGAGCGACTGGGTGGTCGGGCTGATCCTGTTGTTCACCGCGCCGCTGGTGCCGATCTTCATGATGCTGGTGGGCTGGGGCGCCGAGGCCGCCGGCCGCCGCCAACTGCGTGAACTGGCGCGGATGGGCGGACACTTCGCCGACCGCCTCAAGGGCCTGGGCCTGTTGCGCCTGTACGGGCGCGGCGAGGACGAACTGCGCGGCATTGCCGCCGCCGCCGAGGGCGTGCGCGAGCGCACCCTGAAAGTGCTGCGCATCGCGTTCCTGTCGTCCACCGTGCTGGAGTTCTTCGCCTCGGTCAGCGTCGCCATCGTCGCGCTATACCTTGGCCTGAGCTACCTCGGCATGATCGCCCTGCACGCCAGCGTGCCGACCCTGGGCACCGGCGTGTTCTGCCTGCTGCTGGCGCCGGAGTTCTACGCGCCGCTGCGGCGCCTGGCCGCGCATTACCACGACCGCGCCAATGCGCTGGCCGCGGCGGCGGAGGTGGAGCGCCTGCTGGAAGGCCTGCCGCAGGCCTCGGATGCGCCGGCAGCACGCGCTGAGGGTGCCGCCGTGCCGAACGATGCCGCTACCGCTATCGATGCCAATGCCGCGCCGGTCGCCGCACCGGCCACAAGCGCGTCGCGTACGGTACCGCTGCTGCAGGCGCGCGCGCTGCACCTGCGGCCACTGGGTGCGCGTTGCGATGCCGTGCAGGGCCTGGAGTTCGACCTGCATGCCGGACAGCGCCTGGCCCTGGTCGGCCCCAGCGGCAGCGGCAAGAGCACGCTGCTGGAAGCGCTGGCCGGATGGCTGCCGCCGCGTGCGGGCGCCTTGCAGGTGCGCGCAGGGCTGCGCATCGGCTACGCGGGACAGCGCCCGTATCTGTTCCACGGCAGCATCGCCGACAACCTGCGCCTGGCCGATCCGCAGGCCAGCGATGCGCAGGTGCGCGCGGCGGCCGAGGCGGCGCAGGTGCTGCGTTTCGCAGCACGTCTGCCGCAGGGCCTGGACACGCCGATCGGCGAGCGCGGTTTCGGCCTGTCGGGCGGCGAAGCGCGCCGTATCGGCCTGGCCCGGCTGTTGCTGCGCGATCCGGAACTGCTGTTGCTCGACGAACCGACCGCGTTCCTGGATGCGGATACCGAAGCGGACCTGCTGCGCACGCTGGCGGAGTTCGCCCGCGGCCGCAGCGTGATCGTCGCCACCCACAGCGAAGCGGCGATGCGCTGGGCCGATGCGGTGCTGCGGCTGCCGGCGCGCGACGCATCCACCGCGACGCAGGAGACGCTGCCATGAGCGGCGGCACCCGCGACACCTTGCGCGGCGTGTTCGGCCGCCATCTCGGCCGCCTGCTGCTGACCGCGCTGCTGGTGCTGTGCACGATGCTGGCCGGAGTCGGGCTGCTCGGCCTGTCCGGCGGCTTCCTCACCGCCGCGGCGCTGGCCGGCGCGGTCGGCATGGGCAGCGGGTTCAATTTCTTCTCGCCCTCGGCGGGCATCCGCGCACTGACCTTCGCCCGCATCGCCTCGCGCTATGGCGAAAAGCTGGTCGGGCACGACGCCACCCTGCGCATCGCACGCGACCTGCGCGTGTGGTTCTTCCGCCGCGCGCTGCCGCTGGCGCCGGCGCGGCTCGGCGCCAGCCGCACCGGCGAGTTGCTGGCGCGGCTGATGTCGGACATCGGCGAGGTCGACGGCCTGGTGGTGCGCGCGCTGGCGCCGCTGGCGGCGCTGCTCGGCGTCGGCGCGATCGGCATCGCCGCGGCGGCGGCGATCCACTGGCCGGCGGCGCTGGTGCTGGCCGCGCTGGCGCTGGCGATCGGCGTCGGCGTGCAGTGGGTGGTGGCGCGCGGCGGCGAAGCCCGCGAACGCGCACGCGCGCAGCAGCGCGAAGCCCTGCGCACGCTGGCCTACGAAGGCCTGGAAGGCGCCGCCGACCTGGCCGCGCTCGAGGCGCAGGCCGCCTGGATCGCGCGCGTGGACGCCAGCGCGCAGGCGCTGCGCAGCGAAGATCGGCGCCAGCGGCAGCGGTTGATCGGCGGTAACGCGCTGCACGCGCTGTGCGCGGCGCTGGGCCTGCTGGCGATGCTGTGGGTGGCGCTGGGGGCAGCGCGTGCCGATGCGATCAGCGCCGAACAGGCGGCGGGCCTGGTGTTCCTGACCGTGGCCCTGCTCGAGGTCTGGGCCGGCGCCGGCCTGGCCTGGCAGGCACTGCAGTCCGGTCGCGTCGCCGCGCGGCGCCTGCAGGCGATCGCCGGGCAGGCACCGCCGGTGCTCGACCCGGCGCAGCCGCAGGCGCTGCCGGCCACGGGCGAAGTGCAGTTCGACCACGTCGTCTTCGCCTGGCCGGGCGAGACCCGGCGCGTGCTCGACGGTGTGACCCTGCGCATCGCGCCGGGCGAGCGCATCGCCCTCTCCGGCGATAGCGGCAGCGGCAAGACCACACTGTCGGCCTTGCTGCTGCGGTTGTGGGATCCGCAACAGGGCAGCGTCCGCTACGCCGGCGTGGACCTGCGCGAGGTCGCCGAGGCGCAGTGGCACCGACGCATTGCCTGGCTGCCGCAGGGCGCGCCGGTGTTCGCCGGCAGCGTGCGCGACAACCTGCGTCTGGGCGATCCCGCAGCCGACGATGCGCGCCTGCAGCGCGTGCTCGCCGACGTGCGGCTCGACACCTGGCTGCACGAGGTCGGTGGCCTCGACGCCTGGCTCGGCGAAAACGGCGCCACCATGTCCGCCGGCCAGGCGCGGCGCTTGGCCCTGGCCCGCGCCCTGCTGCGCGAGGCACCGCTGCTGGTGCTGGACGAACCCACCGAAGGCCTGGACGTGGACACCGCGCAGGCGCTGCTGCGCGACCTGGCGCAGGCCCTTGGCCCGCGCAGCCTGCTGCTGATCAGCCACGATGCGCTGCCCGAGGGCGTGGTGCATGTGCGTTATCGCTTGCAGGACGGGCAACTGCAGGTCGAAACCTAGCGCTACTGCGCAGCACTTTGTAGGAGCGGCTTCAGCCGCGACCCGGCCTGACCGGGAACGCCGGTCGCGGCTGAAGCCGCTCCTACAGCGCCATCTGGCGCCTTTCAGGCCGAGGTCTGAGATGGAATCAGGGATGCAGGCCCCTGGCTTTTCGCACCATTGCGCGTGCAGGAGCGGAGCGTGTTCCCTTGCGTGGGATCAGCCACGACGAGCGAAATGCGTCATCACCCGCGCGCCATGGCGGACGTGCAACTGCGCGCAGCTGCTACAGCGCGTCCAGAAACGCCCGCACCGCCGGTCCGAACCGCGCGAAATCCACCAGGAACGCATCGTGCCCCTGCGGCGAATCCAGCCCCAGGAACTGCGCCTGTGCGCCGCCGGCGCGCAGGCCGTCGGCGATCTGTTGCTGCTGCTGCACCGGGAACAGGATGTCGGTGTTGGCGCCGATCGCCAGGGCGCGCTCGACGCGGATCGTGGCGATGCCGGCGAGCACGTCGCCGCCGGCAGGTTCGGCCAAGTCGAACCAGTCCATCGAGCGGCTCAGATACAGATAGCAATTCGGATCGAAGCGGCGCACGAAGCGGCGGGCATGGCCTTCGAGATAGCTTTCGACCTGGAATTCCAGGCCGAACGGATCGTCGTCGGTCTGGTCCGAATCCAGGCGCACGCGGCCGAAGCGGCCGTCCCATTCCAGCGCCGAGCGGTAGGTGATCACGCCGAGCTTGCGCGCCATGCGCATGCCCGACTCGGGATAGGTGGCCTCGTCGTAGTCGCCGCCGTTCCAGTTCGGGTCCAGCCGGATCGCCTCGCGTTGCAGCGAACGGATCGCGATCGAGAACGGCAGCGCCTGCGCGCTGCCGGAGATGTTGATGTGGCTGCGCGCCAGACCGGGATGCCGGTGCAGCAGCGCCAGTGCGGTCATGCCGCCCATCGAGTTGCCGATCACGCAGGCCAGTTGCGCGATGTCCTGCGCCCGCACCACCTGCGCGGCGGCATCGGCGCCGTCCTCGATCGACAGCTCGGGGAAGCGCAGGCGGTACGGCTGGCCGTCGTCCGGATGCGGCGAGGCCGGGCCGGTCGAGCCCTTGCAACTGCCCAGCGAGTTCACGCAGATCACGAACCAGCGCTGCGTGTCGATCGGCTTGCCCGGGCCGAGCATGCCTTCCCACCAGCCGGGCGTGGGATCGTCGGCATTGGCCGCGGCATGCGCATCGGGCGACAGCCCGGTGACGATCAGGATCGCGTTGTCGCGTGCGGCCGACAGCGTGCCCCAGGTTTCGTAGGCGACCCGCGCGCCGTGCAACTGGCCGCCACGCTTCATCGGGAACGGCGAGGGCAGGGCGAGGAAGCGGCTGCCGGGTGGGATGAATTCGGTCATGTCTCGATTCTAGCCGCGCGATTGCGCATCCGGCGTATGCGTGGTGCGAGATGCAGCATGCCGATGGCGATGGCCATCGCTGGCTGCGCAGACGCCGGCTCGGCTTGTACGAACCGTTTTTGCCGCGTAGGAGCGGCTTCAGCCGCGACGCACGTTACCTGCAATGCCGTCGCGGCTGAAGCCGCTCCTACGCGATGCTCCCGCCATTGCGGGAGGCGCCTCTGGCGGCGGTCGACATCCCCCGCGTCTGCACGAGGTCGCAGTGGTCAGGGCTTGCCGATCACCAGCTCCACCGGCGCGGTCGCCGGCAGGGTCACCGTCACCGGTTCCGATTCCAGATCGCCCTCCTGGCGCATCGCGTTGCCGCTGGTCGACAGCCGCGCGACCACCTGCACCTGCTGCAGTTGCGAGAGCTTCTGCGTCGGCATCGGGCTGTCCGCGTCGCTCAGCGTCAGCCGCAACGGCAGCGCTTGCAGCGGATGCTTCTGCACCGCCACCGGCATCGGCGGGCCGCCTGGCACGCGCGCGATCACGAACACGCTGGCGTCGCCGCGCAGGCGCACGCGGGCGGCGAACGCCGGGTCCAGCGACACGGCCACGGTCAGGCCGGTGCTCGCCGGCGCCTTCGCATCCTGCGCCGTGGCGGCGGTGCCGCCAGCGGGCAGCGCCGGCAGGCCGGCCGCGCTGCGCGCCGCATCGATCTGCGGCCGCAGCGCCGCGGCGGTGGCCGCGTCCACGCGCGGCAACAGCGCTTCCCAGGTGGCCGCGGCGGCGGCGTCCTGGCCGCGCTGGCGCTGGGCGATGCCCAGGAACCAGGCGCCGCGTTCGCTGCCCGGCGCCAATTGCAGGGCGTGCTGCAGCCAGGCCAGCGCCTGGTCGTCGAACTGCCGTTGCGGGTTGGCCATCGCACGCGCCTCGGCCGCCTCGATCAGCAACGGTGCCTGCTCCGGCGCCAGGCGCACCGCTCGTGCGAATGCGGCCGCAGCCTCGGCGTGGTGGCCCAGCGACATCTGGCTGCGGCCGAGCAAGGCCCAGCCGTCGGCCCGGTTGGGATCCTTCGCCAGTGCCGCCTGCAATTGCTTCACGCCGTCCTCGAGCGTGCGTGGTGCCTCGCGGTTCTGCGCCTGCAGGGCGCGCGGCGTGCCGACCAGCGCATACAGCGCCGACGTCGCCACGCCCAGTGCCAGGATCGCCACCGCCAGCACCGCGCCCTTGCGGCCGCGGCTGCGCAGCGGCCACAGCACCACCGCGAACACCAGCGCCGCCAGCGCCACCGCCGCGGCCGACATGCCCCAACTCAGCATCGCCTCACCATTCCTGTTCGTCCTGCAGCGGCAGTGCGGTCGCTGCCGGCGCGCGTCGCCGCACCATCCGGATCAGCACCACGGCGCCGCCGGCCAGCAGCAGCAAAGGGCCGAACCACAGCAGCCAGGTGCGCGCTTCCAGCTGCGGCCGGTACAGCACGAACTCGCCGTAGCGATCGACCAGGAACTGCTTGATCTGCGCATCCGACTTGCCCTGGTGCATCAGCTCCAGCACTTCGCGGCGCAGGTCCATGGCGATCTGCGCGTGCGAGTCGGCCAGCGACTGGTTCTGGCATTGCACGCAGCGCAGTTCCGCGGTCAGCGCATGGAAGCGCGCCTCCTCGGCGGCGGAGCGGTAGGCCAGCGGGGTCGGATCGGACACCGGTTCGGCGCCAGCCAGCGTGGACCACGCCAGCAGCGCCAGCAGGCCCAGCCGCAGCGCAGGCCGGCGGTGCTGGCTCATGGCGTGGCCTTGCCCTGGGTGCGCGTCGGCGGGGCGTCGCGCTCGGCCTTCTCCAACGCCGGCAGCAGTTCGTCGCGGATGATCGCATCGGTCAGCGGGCCGGCATGCTTCCAGCGCACCACGCCGCGCGCATCGACCAGGAAGGTCTCCGGCGCCGCGGCCACGCCCCAGTCGATCGCGGTGCGCCCCTCGGGATCGAACAGCACCGCCAGGAACGGATTGCCCAACTGCTCCAGCCAGCGCAGCGCATCCTCGCGGCTGTCCTTCCAGTCGTAGCCGATCACCCGCACGCGCTTGCTCAGCGCGAAGCGGGTCAGCACCGGATGTTCCTCGCGGCAGGCCGGGCACCAGCTGCCCCACACGTTGAGCACGTACGGCGCGCCGAGCAGCTCGCTGCTGCGCACGCGGATCGAGGCATCGTGCAGCAACGGCAGTGCGAACGCCGGCGCCGGCTTGCCGATCAGCGCCGACGGCAGCGCGTCGCGATCGGCGCTGCCGGAGCGTTGCACCGCATACACCATCAACGCCAGCAGGCCGAGGAAGAACAGCGCGCCCAGCAGGATGGCGGGCAGCGGCAGGCGACGTGGAGCGGGAGCGGACATCAGGGGGTCTCCGGAGAACGACGGAAGCGCCGGTCGGCGGCGGTGACGAAACCGCCCAGCGCCATCAGCGCCGCGCCAAGCCAGATCCAGCGCACGAAAGGTTTGACGTGCACGCGCATCGCCCAGGCGTTGCCGCCCAGCGGCTCGCCGAGGGCGACGTACACGTCGCCGAACAGGCCGGGATGGATGCCGGCTTCGGTCATGTTCTGGCCGCCGCTGGCGTACAGGCGCTTTTCCGGGTGCAGCAGCGCCAGCGGGCGATCGTCGCGCAACACCTGCACGTGCGCGCGCTCGGCCACGTAGTTGGGGCCCTTGCGCTGGTCCAGGCCCTGCAGTTCGAAGCGGTAGCGACCCAGGTCCAGGTGCTGCCCCGGCGCCAGCGCCACTTCGCGCTGTTGCTCCAGCGCCTCGACCAGCAGCGCGCCGGCCAGGAACACCGCGATGCCGGCGTGGGCCAGGGTCATGCCCAGCATCTCGGCGGTGAAGCGGCTGCCCTTGAGCTGGCGCCGGCTCCACACGAAGCGCGCGGTGCCCAGCAGCACCCAGGTCGCGGCGGCGACGCCGGCGGCGGTCTTCCACGCACCCTGCGGCGCCAGGAAGAAGCCGATCGCCCCGGCCAGCAGCGCCAGGCCCGCCCACGGCGCCAGCAGCGCCAGCGGCCGCGACGCCTGTTCGCGCTGCCAGCGGGTCAGCGGGCCGAACGGCAGCAGCGCCACCAGCGGCGCCATCAGCACGATGAACAAGGTGCCGAAGTAGGGCGGCCCCACCGACAGCTTGCCCAGGTCCAGCGCATCGGCCAGCAGCGGATACAGCGTGCCCAGCAGCACCATCGCGCAGGCACAGGTCAGCAGCAGGTTGTTGGCCAGCAGCAGGGTCTCGCGCGAGGCCGGGGCGAAGCGTTGCCGCGCCTCGTCGGCCGCCGCCGCCACGCGGCCGCCGCGCAGTGCGTACAGCAGCAGCGCGCCGCCGCACAGCAGGCTCAGGAACACCAGGATGAACAGGCCGCGGGCGGGGTCGGCGGCGAAGGAGTGCACGCTGGTCAGCACGCCCGAGCGCACCAGGAAGGTGCCGAGCAGCGACAGCGAGAACGCGGCGATCGCCAGCAGCAGGGTCCAGGCGCCGAAGCTGCCGCGTTTCTCGGTGACCGCCTGCGAATGCAGCAGCGCCGCGCCGGCCAGCCAGGGCATGAAGCTGGCGTTCTCCACCGGGTCCCAGAACCACCAGCCGCCCCAGCCCAGTTCGTAGTACGCCCACCAACTGCCTAGGGCGATGCCGATGGTCAAAAAGCCCCAGGCCACATTGGTCCACGGCCGCGTCCAGCGCAGCCAGCGCGCATCCACCTGGCCGTCCAGCAGCGCGGCGATGGCGAAGGCGAACGGCACCGCGAAGCCGACATAGCCGGCGTACAGCAGCGGCGGATGGATCACCAGGCCGGGATCCTGCAGCAGCGGATTGAGATCGCGTCCTTCCAGCGGCGCCGGCAGCAGCCGCGCGAACGGGTTGGAGGTGAACAGCAGGAACGCCAGGAAGCCGATGCTGACCAGCGCCAGGGTACCGATCACCCGCGCGACAACGTGCGCCGGCAGGCGCCGCGAGTACAGCGCCACCGCGCCGGTCCACAGCGCCAGGATCAGCGTCCACAGCAGCAGCGAGCCCTCGTGCGCGCCCCACACCGCGGAGTAGCGGTACACCAGCGGCAGCAGCGAGTTGGAGTTCTCGGCGACGTAGGCCACCGAGAAATCCTGGGTCACGAAGGCGTGGGTAAGGATCGCGAAGGCGCCGGCGACCAGCGCCAGTTGCGCGAACGCGGCCGGCCGCGCCACGCCCATCCAGCGCGCATCGCCGCGCTGCGCGCCGGCCAGCGGCAGCGCCGCCTGCAATACGGCGGTGAGCAGGGCAAGGATCAGCAGGAGCTGGCCGATCTCAGGCAGCATGGCGCTCGAGCCGGAACGCGGGAGCGGGCAGGGGGGCACACGACGCCAGATGCTTGCCATCCGCAGACGCGGGATGCGGGATGCACGCCTTGCAATGCGGAGTCCCTATATTCCGTCGACGCTGCTCGGTGCTACCAACGAACGGGCCAGCGCTTTTGCTTGGACCATTCCCCATTCCCCAATCCCGATTCCCGCCCCTCCAGCCCCTCACTGCATCGCCCCCACATCGTGCTTGCGATGCGCGCTGCCCATCTTGTCCGCCAGTTCCTTCGGCATGTAGGTCTCGTCGTGCTTGGCCAGCACGTCCTCGGCGACGAACACGCCGTCGTGCATGCTGCCGGTGGCCACCACCGCCTGGCCCTCGCGGAACAGGTCGGGCAGGATCCGGTCGTAGCGCACGGTCAGTTGCGCATCGCCGTCGGTGACGCGGAAGTGCGACTGCAGCGAACCGGGCGCGCGCTGGAACGAGCCCTTCTCGACCATGCCGCCGAGGCGGAAGCGCGCGTGCGCGCCGGTCTTGCCGGTCAGCACCTCGGCCGGGGTGTACAGGTAGGCGGCATTGCGCTGCAGCGCCATCGCCACCAGGGTGGTGGTCAGGCCGGCGGCCAGCACCAGCAGCATCAGCCACAGCAGGCGGCGCTTGCGCTGCGGGTTCATCGGCTCAGCTCCAGCGGCGGCGCCGGTTCGGCCTTGGCCTGGCGCTTGCGTTGCGCGCGCAGCCGCGCCGCGCGCAGGGCGTTGCGCACCTGCAGCCGCGCCAGCACGAAATCGGCCAGCAGTACCCCGGCGAACACCGCATAGGCGCCGACCACATACGGCAGGTAGTTCATCCGCGCGCCTCCGCCAGCTGCGTCACCCAGTCCTTGCCGGCCTCGCGGCGCAGGTTGTCGGCGCGCGCGCGCGCCAGCAGCGAGCCGGCGAACCAGAACTTGGTCGCGGCCACCATCAGCCACAGCGGCGGCAGCATGCTCGGGTCCATGCTGGACTGGCCGAACAGGCGGATGGTCTGGCCCTGGTGCAGCGAGTTCCACCACACCACCGAATAGCGGATCACCGGCAGCAGCACCACGCCGACGATGGCCAGCAGCCCGGCCGCGCGTGCGGCGGTGCGTCGGTCCTCGATGGCCAGGTACAGGCCCATCACGCCGATGTACAGGAACAGCAGGATCAGTTCGGTGGTCAGGCGCGGGTCCCAGTCCCACCAGGCGCCCCACATCGGCTTGCCCCAGATGCTGCCGGTCAGCAGGGTGATCAGGGTGAAGGCGGCGCCGATCGGCGCGCAGGCCATCGCCAGGATCTCGCACAGCTTGATCCGCCACACCTGGGCGATGGCGGCATACACGGCCATCAGGCCGAACACGAACAGGCTCATCCAGGCGCTGGGCACATGGATGTAGAGGATGCGGAAGGCGTCGCTCTGCAGGCGGTCGGCCGGCACCACGAACAGCGCCTGCCAGATGCCCACGCCGGCCAGCAGCAGCGCCGCCAGGTAGCACCACGGGGTCCAGCGCGCCGCGAAGCGATCGAAGGTCGGCGGCGAACCGAGTTGGTGGAACCAGCGGACGAGAGAGGCCATGCGGACGATTCTAGCTGGCGGAAGGCGGGCTTCGATGCGACAACTTGCGATGCGACAACGACGGAACGGCGAGGGAGCACTGCGCTTGCATGGTACGTCCGCCGCCGCGCCCGCGCTGCGCCAATGGCTCAGCTCAGCGAGATGCGGATCGCCGCGGCCGCCGCCAACGGCGCCAGCACCAGCCCCGCCACCAGGCCCGCGGCCAGCAACAGCAGGCCGCCGGCCGGATCCAGGCCCTGCGCCGCCGCCGCCACGCTGCCGGCGCCGAACACCAGCACCGGCACGTACAGCGGCAAGGCCAGCAGCGCGACCAGGATGCCGGCGCGCTTCATGCCCACCGTCAGCGCCGCGACCACCGCGCCGAGCAGGCTCAGCAGCGGGGTCCCCAGCGCCAACGATGCCAGCAGCACCGGCATGCGGTCATGTGGCAGGTGCAGCAATTCGCCGAGCAGCGGCGCGGCCACGATCAGTGGCAAGGCGGTGGTCACCCAGTGCAGCAGCACGCGCACCAGCACCAGCCAGGCCAGCGGCACCGGTGCCAGCAGCCATTGCTCCAGCGAACCGTCCTCGGCATCGCTGCGGAACAGGCTGTCCAGCGCCAGCAGGCCGGCCAGCAGCACCGCCAGCCACAGCGCGGCACCGGCCACCTCGCCGAGCAGGCGCGGCTGGTTGCCCAGCGCCAGCGCGAACAGGGCCACGATCAGCAGGGCGAACAGCGCCGGCTGCAGCGCGTCGCCGCGGCGCCGCCACAGCAGGCGCAGGTCGCGCAGCAGCAGCGCCCGGGTGGCCTGCCACAGCGAGGGAACGGGCGTGGCCAGGCTCATGCGGCGACTCCGCTCAGGGTCAGCATGCGCGTGCGCACGGGCGGGGCAGCGTAGGCGCCATGGGTGGTGACCAGGGCCGCGCCGCCGCTGCGCAGGTGCGCGGCGATCATGCGGTTGACCAGGGTGATGCCGTCCAGGTCGAGGTTGGCGTAGGGCTCGTCGAGCAGCCACAGCGGCGCCGGCGACAGCCACATCCGCGCCAGTGCCAGGCGCTTCTTCTGCCCGGCCGACAACTGCCGCACCAGGGTGTCCTCGTAGCCGGCCAGGCCGACGATGGCCAGGGCGCTGCCGGGCATCTGCTTGGCGCGGCGCCCCTGCAACCCGCATAGATAGTGCAGGTTCTCCAGGGTGCTGAGGTCGGCCTTCAGCGCGCCGAGGTGGCCCAGGTAGGCCATGAAGCGGGCGCGGTCGCCGCGCCGCACCGGGTGGCCGTCGATCTCGATGCGCCCGGCCTCGGCGCGCAGCAGGCCGACCAGCACCCGCAGCAGGGTGGTCTTGCCGGCGCCGTTGTCGCCCTGCACCAGCAGCGCCTCGCCGGCATCCAGGTGGAAGTCCAGTGGACCGAACACCGCGGCGTCGTCGCGGGCGAACGTGAGCCCGTGCGCGGCCAGCAGCGGCGGCGGGGTGTACAGCGGATCGGTCATCGGCGAAGGCCGCGGCGATGGCGCGGCGGCGGGCGGCAAGGGAAGGCGCGCATTGTATCGGCATGCGGGCGTCCGGCGGATGCCGGCGGCGGCCATGTGCGGCGATGTGCGCGCACCGCGGCAAGGGCGGCGGGCCGTTGCCGCATCGCCGGCAAGCGGCTTTGCGTACACTCGGCGTTTTCCCGCTGCCCGCAGATCCCCCGCATGCATCCGCAGACCAAGCTGCCCAAGGTGGGCACCACCATCTTCACCGTGATGTCGCAACTGGCCGCCGAGCATGGCGCGGTCAACCTGGGCCAGGGCTTTCCGGACTTCCCGGTGCCGCCGCGGCTGATCGAGGCGCTGGACCAGGCCATGCGCGACGGCCACAACCAGTACCCGCCGATGACCGGCGTGCCGGCGCTGCGCCAGGCGATCGCCGAGAAGGCGCTGCGCTGCTACGGCGCCCAGGTCGACGCCGACACCGAGGTCACCGTCACCAGCGGCGCCACCGAGGCCCTGTTCAACGCCATCCACGCGGTGGTACGCCCGGGCGAGGAAGTGATCGTGCTGGATCCGGCCTACGACAGCTACGAGCCGGCGATCGACCTGGCCGGCGCACGCGCGGTGCACGTGCCGCTGGACCCGCACACGTTCGCGGTGGACTGGGAGCGCGTACGTGCGGCGATCACCCCGCGCACCCGGCTGCTGATGCTCAACAGCCCGCACAACCCGTCCGGGGCGATGTTCGGTGCCGACGACCTGCAGGCGGTGACCGAGCTGCTGCGCGGCAGCGACATCTTCCTGATCTCCGACGAGGTCTACGAGCACATCGTGTTCGACGGCCGCCGCCACGAGTCGGTGCTGCGCTGGCCGGAACTGCGCGAGCGCGCCTTCGTCGTCTCCAGCTTCGGCAAGACCTACCACTGCACCGGCTGGAAGATCGGCTACGCGATCGCGCCCCCGGCGCTCAGCGCCGAGTTCCGCAAGGTCCACCAGTACAACACCTTCGCCAGCTTCGGCCCGGCCCAGCACGCCTTCGCCGCGATGATCCGCGAGGAGCCGGAGCACGACGAGCAACTCGGCGCGTTCTACCAGGCCAAGCGCGACCGCTTCCGCGAACAATTGCTGGGCACCCGGCTGAAGCCGCTGCCGGTGCCGGGCGGCTACTTCCAGCTCGTGGACTATTCGGCGGTCAGCGACCTGCCCGACACCGAGTTCGTGAAGTGGCTGACCATCGAGAAGGGCGTGGCGGCGATCCCGCTGTCGCCGTTCTACCAGGACCCGCCGCCCGCCCAGCGCCTTGCCCGGCTGTGCTTCGCCAAGAACGAGGCGACGCTGGATGCGGCGATCGAGCGCTTACGCGCGCTGTAGCGCGCGTAAGCGCCGGGATTGGGGATTCGGGAATGGGGAATCGTAGAAGCGGGTTCCTGGGGCGGGGTCGGGCATGTCGGTGGCAGGCATCTATTTCGGGGTGACGTTTGGGCTGGCGGCGGTCTGCGCGGTGGTCGACGGGGCGCTGTTCTACGGGCATGTGCTGACCGGTCTGGCTGATCGTGGCCAGCGGGTGGGGATGGATTTCAGCGTGGTGCCGTTCCGGCGGCAGGCCTATGTGGACCGCTACCTCGCGCTGTTGACGCCGCAGGAGCGGGGCACGCTGGCCAACCGCCTGGTACGCCATCTGCCATGGGTAACGCCTACACTGGGCCTGCTGTGCCTGGTCGGCACGATCTGCATCGGAGTACGTTGGGGATGACACAGGTGGCACAGGATCTGAGGATCTCGTTGGTCCAGGGCGATACCCGCTGGCACGATCCGGCCGGCAACCGCGCGCATTACGCCGAATTGCTGGCGCCGCTGGCCGGCGTCACCGATCTGGTGGTCCTGCCGGAGACCTTCACCAGCGGCTTCTCCAACGATGCGCTGGCGCAGGCCGAGGACATGGACGGGCCGACCGTGGCGTGGATCCGCGAGCAGGCGGCGCGGCTGGGTGCGGCGGTGACCGGCAGCGTGCAGTTGCGCGTGCCCGACGCCGCTGGCGAGGCCAAGGTGTTCAACCGCCTGCTGTGGGTCACGCCGGACGGCGCGTTGCAGCATTACGACAAGCGGCATCTGTTCCGTTACGGCAACGAGCACCTGCGCTATGCCGCCGGGCGCGCGCGCCTGTGTGTGGAATGGAAGGGCTGGCGGATCAATCCGCAGGTCTGCTACGACCTGCGCTTTCCGGTGTTCTGCCGCAACCGCTACGACGTCGAACGCCCGGGTCAGCTGGATTTCGACCTGCAGCTGTTCGTCGCCAACTGGCCGTCGGCGCGCGCCTACGCCTGGCGCACGCTGCTGCGCGCTCGCGCGATCGAGAACCTGTGCTTCGTGGCCGCGGTCAACCGCGTCGGCGTGGACGGCAACGAGCTTCACTACGCCGGCGACAGCGCGGTGATCGATTTCCTCGGCCAGCCGCAACTGGAAATCCGCGAGCGCGAGCAGGTCGCCACCACCACCATCTCCGCCGCGGCGCTGGCGGCGCATCGCGCGCGCTTCCCGGCCATGCTCGATGCGGACGCCTTCAGCCTGGACGACTAGCCTCCGGCTCCAGTGACGACGAAAACCTCATCTTGCTATTTCCGAGGACGCCTGTCGTAGGAGCGGCTTCAGCCGCGACCGGCCTTCTGGCTACGCCTGTCGCGGCTGAAGCCGCGCCTACAAAAGCGACGGCGCTCAGGCAGAGGTATGGCAAACGGATTTCAGAGACGTTTGGCCCCGGCCTCGCCTCCTGCCTGTGTTCCGGCCAGGCCGGGGCCGGCCGTGCCGCCGCGAGTGGAAATGCCTGCTGAACGCACCCGCGGCGCCCTGACAGCCTTGTCGCGACCACGACACTCCCGTTGCTACGCTCGCGCCTCGTCCTCCCACCGGTAATGCCCACATGATCAAGTCGCTTTCTCTGCTCGCACTGCTGGGCGCGGCCGCCCTGGCGCCGCAGGCCCAGGCCGCGGGCAACATCGATTGCAAGCTGTCCTTCAACCTGTCCGGCTGGTCGGTGTTCTACAAGACCGCCAAGGGCACCGGCACCATCACCTGCAACGACGGCGCGGTGATCCCGGTCAAGATCAGCAGCAAGGGCGGTGGCCTGACGGTCGGCAAGTCGAAGATCGTCGGCGGCCGCGGCACCTTCAGCGGCGCTTACAGCCTCAACGACCTGTTCGGCACCTATGCCGCCGCCGAAGCCCATGCGGGCGTGGTGAAGTCCAGCACCGCGCAGGTTGTTACCAAGGGCGACATCTCGCTGGCCCTGGCCGGCACCGGCGAGGGCGTCGACCTCGGCGTCAACGTCGGCAACTTCGTGATCGAGCGCCGTCGGTAAGCCGCCACGTCCTGCGTGCGCTGCGGCGCAGGCAGAACCGACACAAGGCGAAGAAAGCAAAAAATCCAGGCGCATCGCGCCTGGATTTTTTTTAGGTCAACGGGTTCCACAGCCGCGCGCCGATGCCCGCCGTGTGCCGGAAGTGCGATGCGACCCGCCAACGCGCGCCCTCGACGAGGACGCGCTGCGCGCGCACTGCGCGCTTACTGCTGCGCGAACACCCAGGCCAACTGGCCGCGCACCGGTTCCGGCGTCGCCAGTGCCTGGCGATACAGCGTGCGTGCGGTCCAGCAGGCGTCCTCGTCGTTGGCCGTGGCGATTTGCGGCAATACCCGCATCAGGCGCTGCTGCTGATCGGCAGGCAGTGATTTGACCAGGGTGCCCATCGCCGCCTGGATCTGCTGCGGCGCCACCGGCTGGGCCGGGGTCTTGTTCAACTCCGCATCGGTGGCCTTCAGCGAGACGTCGAACCAGCGATCGATCTGCGCCTGCGGCAGCTTTTCCAGGCCCGACAACATCGCCGCGCTCAACGCCTGCGCGTCGTTGGGATTGCCGCCGCGGGCCAGCACCGCGCACTGCGGCACGTCGACCTTGTCGCTGACCTGCGACAGGATCTCCAGGCGCTGTTCCAGCGTGGCGTGGTCCAGCCGCGCGATGCCGTTCTGCGCCAGTTGGAACCCGGCCTGCTGCGCCTGCGGGCCGCTCTGCTTGAGCAGCGCCACGTAGCGCGGATCGTTGGCCAGCTTGCGCAGCATGCGATCGAACGGCGCGTGCAGCGGCGAGCTGGCGGGGTAGGGGTTTTGCGCCGCGGCGATCTCTTCCTGGGCCTTCTGCTGCGCCTTCTGGCAGGCGGCGAGGCTCAGCACGCCGGCGATCAGCAGCGGCAGGGCGATCTTCATCTTCCGTGTCATCGGGATTCCTGGTCGGTGAGGGGCGGCCACCCGCGGCGGCCGCCGGATGCGTGAGGATATCGGCTTCGTCCGCGCAGGGCGAACGGCGCGATGGCGGTCGCCCTGGTATCGCCACACGCATGTCGTGCCATGGCGGGGACACCATCGGGGGGCGCTTCGGCTGCAGCCGTCACGGCCCGCTCCATTGAGTGCCGGCGTTCCCGGCGCCTATCATCCGATCCTGCCTCTGCACGCGAGATCGTCCGCATGAGCCCCGGAATGCTTGTTGGCCTTGCCGCGCTTGGCCTCGGCGCTTCGTCCCCGAGCGCGCCGCCGCAGGCGGGCATCACGGACGCGGTCATCCAGCATCTGGACCTGACCTCGTTCCCCAACTCGGTCGGCCCGCGCCGCCTGCCGGGGAAGACGACGTTCGCGGACTATGGCTTCGTGGATGTCACGAAAACCGCCGATGGCGCGCGCCTGCTCCAGACCGACAAGGGCTGGATGATGCGCTTCGAGGTGCTGTCGGCCGATGCCACGTCCGTGCGCCTGTGCTTCCATGACACGGGATTGGCCAAGCCCGGCAAGCCACGCGCCCCCAGCTACAACGCAACCTCGGCGTTGCTGGTTTCGACAGCGTCTCAGGGCACGTGGACCGCCAGGCAGGTCCCCGCGGGGTTTGCGAACTGCAAGAACGATCCTGACGACGCGTGAGTGCACGGGCGGCCACGATGTGCGCCGTCGCATGTGCGTGAGATGGATGCTGTGGCCTGGCCGCGCCGCCGGCCCCCGCTGTCGATAACGCTTTCTACGCAACAGGGCGCCGCTTGCGCAGGCGCCCTGTCGGGTGCGGTGCGCGCCGACGCACGATGCGCCGGCGCCGCGACTCAGCCGCCGCGCGGACCGCGGTTGCCGCCGCCACCGGGACGGCCACCGCCACCCGGGCGGCCGCCGGCCGGGCGATTGCCGCCGCCGGGACGTCCGCCCGGACCCGGGCCGCGCTTCTGACCGCCGGCCGGGCGCGCGGCGCGCGGCGCGGCGCCGTAGGGGTTGAAGCCCGGGGTGGCGTGGTCGGAGGGGAAGCTCGGCGCGTTGCCCGGATGCCCGTAGGGATGCGCCTTGCGCTGCTGGCCCTGGCCCGGACCGCGGCCCTGGCCGGCGCCCGCACCGGCGCCGGCACCGGCCGGACGCGGCTTGGCGTAGGGACGTCCCTGACCCTGGCCACGACCGCCTGGACCGGCGTTGCGGTGGCCGGTCGGGCCGGTGCTGACGCCATCGGGCACGTACCAGGTGCGGAACGCGGCCGGGTTGCCGTCCGGCAGCGGCTTGGGGCCCTTCGGCGTGCGCTGCTTGAACGGCTTCTGCGATTGCTTGGCGGCCATTTCGCCGCTCACGGTCAGGCCGCCATGCGGCTTCTTGCCGCCGCGGCCGCGGCCGCGGTCCTCGCGGAAGGTGTCGAAGCGACGCAGCTCGCGGCCTTCGTCGGCGGTGTTGTGGCCGTTGACGTAGGCGTTGCCGCCGCGGCCGACCTGCACGGTGGCCTTGGCCGCCTTGCGCTGGCCGATCACCGGCTGCAGGGTCAGCGCCGACGGGGTGCCTTCCTCCAGCTTCAGCTCGGCGCGCAGCGCCTCGACCTTGTCCTGCGCCAGCTCGACCGAGTGCCCGCGCAGCAGTTCGCGCGGCAGCGCGATCTTGCCGTAGCGGGTGCGCTTGAGCCGGCTGACCTGGCAGCCCTGCGATTCCCACAGGCGCCGCACTTCGCGGTTGCGGCCTTCCTTGACCACCACCCGGAACCAGTCGTGCGAGTCGGTGCCGCCGATGCGTTCGATCTCGTCGAACTTGGCGCCGCCGTCCTCCAGCAGCACGCCGCGCGAGAGCCGCTCGATCATGCTGTCGGGCACGGTCTCTTCGCCTTCCGGGGCGCGCACCCGCACCACGTACTCGCGCTCGATCTCGTAGGAGGGGTGCATCATCGCGTTGGCCAGCTCGCCGTCGGTGGTGAGCAGCAGCAGGCCGGTGGTGTTGATGTCCAGGCGGCCGATCGCGATCCAGCGCGCGCCCTTCAGCGCCGGCAGCGCCTCGAAGATGGTCGGGCGGCCTTCGGGATCTTCGCGCGTGGTCACTTCGCCTTCGGGCTTGTTGTAGATCAGCACGCGCGAGGGCTCGGTCAGCGCGCTGGCGACGAAGCTGCGGCCGTCCAGCTCGATCTTGTCGCCGCTGCGGATCGACATGCCGGTCTGCGCGACCTCGCCGTTGACCTTGACCAGGCCGTCGGCGATGCGCTGTTCCAGCGCCCGGCGCGAGCCCAGCCCGGCCTGGGCCAGGACCTTGTGCAGGCGTTCTTCCAGTTTCGGCTGCTCGGCGGCAGCGGCGTCGCGCTTGAGCGAGAGCTTGTTCAACGACAGCTTGCGGGAGGTGTCACTCATTTACTTGGCTCCGGCCGGCGCGTTGCGCGTCGGCCTGTGGTTCGGAATCGGCATCGTCAACAGCCACGGTCGTCGTCGCGACGGCGTTGTCTTCGGCTTCGTTCGCATCCGCCGCGCGCTCTCCCGGCGCGGCTTCGGGTTCGCCCGTCGGGGCGGTCGTGGGATCCGTGGCCGTCGGCGCGTCGGCGTCGTCGGTCGCGGGGGTGTGCGGTGCTGCGGTGTCGCTTGTGTCTGCTGCGTCGGCATCTGCGTCTGCGGCCGTGTCTGCCTGCGCCGTCGCGCCGGGCGCGGCGGATTCCCCGTCAGCCGCGGCCTGCGTCGTGCTGCCGTCCTGGTCGCCTTGGTCGCCCTGATCGGCGCCGTCGCCCGGCGCGGCGTCGGCCTGGGCCATGTCGCCGACCGGCAGCGCGTCGCGGTCCAGCGGCAGTTGCGGTTCCAGTTCGCCGATGTCCTTGAGTTCGGACAGCGGCGGCAGTTCGTCCAGGCGCTTGAGCCCGAAATAGTCCAGGAAGGTCTTGGTGGTGCCGAACAGCGCCGGCTTGCCCGGCACGTCGCGGTGCCCGACCACGCGGATCCATTCGCGCTCTTCCAGCGCCTGGATGATGTTGCTGCTGACCGCCACGCCGCGCACCTGCTCGATCTCGCCGCGGGTGATCGGCTGCCGGTAGGCGATCAGCGCCAGGGTCTCCAGCGTGGCACGGGTGTAGCGGGTCTTGCGCTCGGTCCACAGCCGCGCCACCCAGGCGTGCACGTCGCTGCGCACCTGATAGCGGAATCCGGAGGCCACTTCCACCAGTTCCACGCCGCGGCCCTCGCAGGCCTCGCGCAGCAGTTCCAGCGCGCGCTCGATGCTGCCCGGCGGCGCGGGTTCCTCCTCCGGGAACAGGCCGTGCAACTGCGCCAGCGGCAACGGCTGGTTGGCGGCGAGCAGGGCGGCCTCGACGATGCGGTTGATCAGCGCTTGATCCATGCGGGGGCGGGTTCTCGGTGGACTCAGGTGGTGGCGTCGGCGGCGTCGCTGTCGTCGAACTCGCTGTTGAACTGCAGCGGCGCGTTGGTGTTGCCCAGCGCCAGCGACTTGACGTAGATCGGTGGCATCGGCGGCCGCTCGGTGGCCTCGGCGGGGACGTGCGCCAGCGGCTCCTGGACGATGTCCAGCAACTGCTCCTTGGCCAGTTCCAGCAGCGCCAGGAAGGTGACCAGCACGCCGAGCTTGCCTTCCTCAGCACTGAACAGCGATTCGAAACGGTGGAACTTGCCGTCGTCCAGACGGCCCAGCACGTCGCCCATGCGCTGGCGCACGCTCAGGGCCTCGCGCTTGATCGCGTGGCCGCTGAACAGTTCGGCGCGCTTGAGCACGTCGTACAGCGCCAGCAGCATTTCCTTGAGCTCCACCGGCGGCGGCAGCTTGACCGCAGCACGGTCCGGCACGTGGGCGTGCACCGGGGTGGTGTCGCGATCCTGCCGCGGCAGCGCGTCGATGTCTTCGGCCGCCTGCTTGAAGCGCTCGTACTCCTGCAAGCGGCGGACCAGTTCCGCGCGCGGGTCCACTTCCTCGCCGTCCTCGGCCGGCGGCCGCGGCAGCAGCATCCGCGACTTGATCTCGGCCAGGATCGCGGCCATCACCAGGTATTCGGCCGCCAGTTCGAAGCGCAGCTCCTGCATCACGTTGATGTAGTCCACGTACTGCCGGGTGATCTCGGCGACTGGGATGTCCAGGATGTCCAGGTTCTGCCGGCGGATCAGGTACAGCAGCAGGTCCAGTGGGCCTTCGAACGCGTCCAGGATCACTTCCAGCGCATCCGGCGGGATGTACAGATCCTGCGGGATCTGCAGCACCGGCTGCCCATGCACGACCGCCAGCGGCATTTCCTGCTGCTGTGGCGGGGTCGTCTGGGTTGGCGGGTTCGCGTCGAGCGCGAGTTCGGAAGTCATCGGTTGGACATCGGTGTTGCGGTGGCGAAGGGCCGGGCAGGCGCGACCCGGCGCGGCTCCTTGCCGACAGTGCTGCGGTTCAAGGGCGCGTCGTCCCCGCAACGCGCTCGGTACTTCAACAAGACACACGACGCACGCCACGCGTGTCGCGGCGGCGGGACCTACGGAGGAGGACGTCTGCGCGGGCGGTGTCAGGCAGCGAATCGGTCGTCGGAAGGGGCTTGGGGTCGCCGATCACCGACGGGCCGCTGCATCCGGCCGCGTGCAATGGGACCAAGGGTAATGCGCCGGCGGGGTCGGTGTCCAGCGCCGCCGCGCCGGGCCAGGTCCTACAATGCCATGTCCATAGAGAAGGTATGAGGGCGGAGACGCGATGTGGTACGTGATCGAGGGGTACGACGTGGCCGATGCGCTGCCGCGGCGGGCGGCGGCGCGGCCGGCGCACCTGCAGCGGCTGACCCAGTTGCAGGAGGCCGGGCGGCTGTTGCTGGCCGGGCCGTGCCCGGCGATCGACGCCGAGGATCCGGGTCCAGCCGGCTTCAGCGGCAGCCTGGTGGTGGCCGCGTTCGACTCGCTGGCCGAGGCGCGGGCCTGGGCCGAGGCCGACCCGTATGTCGACGCCGGCGTCTATGCGCGGGTCGAGGTGCGGCCGTTCCGCAAGGTGCTGCCATGAGCCAGCTCGGCGCCGAGCGGGTGGCGCGGATCCGCGCCGCGCTGGAGGCGGCGTTCGCGCCGCAGGCGCTGGAGGTGGAGGACGACAGCCACCGTCATGCCGGCCACGCCGGCGCGCGCGATGGCCGGGGGCATTTCAATGTCCGCGTGGTCAGTGCGGCCTTTGCCGGAATGGGGCCGTTGGCCCGGCACCGCGCCGTCTACGCGGCGCTGGGCGAGATGATGCAGACCGATATCCATGCGCTGTCGATCCGCGCCGAGGTGCCGGGCACGGGCGGCTGACGCGCGCGGCGGGTGGGGTGCCGCTGGCCGAAACGGGGTGGGCACCCCGTGCAGAACCGGAATCTGCACCTGGATTATGTTGCACTGCGGTACGATTCGGGCCGGTTTCGCATTATCCAAGTGTCTGAAACACAATGATTTTATTGGGAAAATAACAAAAGGCTTCTGCCTCGCGCTGAAAACGATTACAGTCCGCGCCAGTTTCTCAAGGTCTCTGCCGCGGAGGGCGGCACGATGGCGAAGAGCGCGGTCACCATCAAAGATGTCGCACGCGAGGCCCGGGTCTCCGTGGCCACCGTGTCGCGTGCGCTCAACGGCCACGAGAACGTGGCCGCGCCGGTTCGGACCCTGGTGCTGGAAGTGGCCGAGCGCCTGCGCTACAGCCCGCATGCGGCCGCGCGCAGCCTCAGCAGCCGCCGCACCCAGACCCTGGGGGTGGTGCTGCCCGACCTGTACGGCGAATTCTTCTCCGAACTGATCCGCGGCATCGATGGCGCCGCCCGCGCGCGCCGCCAGCACCTGCTGGTGTCCAGCTACCACGGCGACCCGGAAGAGCAGGGGCGGGCGCTGCGGGCGATGCGCGGCCGCGTCGACGGCCTGCTGGTGCTGTCGCCGTACGCCGAGCGCCCGGGCTTCCTCACCGACAACCTGCCGCAGGCGTTGCCGACGGTGTTGATCAACACCCACCTGCCGGGCACCGAGTACCCGGTGCTGAGCATCGACGACCATGCCGGCGCGGTGGCGATGACCGAACACCTGCTGGCGATGGGGCATCGCCGCATCGCCTTCATCGGCGGCCCGGAACTGAACTTCGACGCGCGCGAACGCCTGCGCGGCTTCCGCGACGCCATCGCGCGTCATTCCGGCGAGGCGCACGGCCAGGAGTTTCCGGGCGACTTCGACGAGGCTTCCGGATACCGCGCGGGGCAGGCGATGCTGCAGGCCGGCACGCTGCCCGATGCGGTGTTCGCCGCCAACGACATGACCGCGCTCGGCTGCCTCTACGCCTTCACCCAGAGCGGCGTGCGCGTGCCCAACGACATCGCGCTGGCCGGCTTCGACGACATTCCGCTGGCGCGTTTCGTTCACCCGTCTCTCACCACCATGCGCGTCAGCATCGCCGGGCTTGGTGAGCAGGCGATGCATCGCCTGCTGCAACTGATCGATCGGCCCGACGCCGACGAACGGCAGCGGCAGACCCTGGTTCCTACGTTGGTCGTGCGCGATTCCAGCACGGCCCGTTCCTGATGCGACGCGGTGTTCCGCGCCGCATCGCTTGTTCCACTTCGTTCCATCGAAGCACCACGCACCACCCATAACGAGCATCACGTCTTCCTGGAGGGAAAACCCCACATGCAACACACCCCGCACTCCGCCCGGCCCACGCGCAAGCTGTTGAGCTGCGCCCTCGCCAGTTGCCTGCTGCTGGGCGCCGCGCCGGCGTTCGCGCAAAGCACCGGCGCCACCATCCGCGGCCAGGTCAAGGTCGATTCGGCGCCGGCCGCGTCCGCGCAGGTCACCGCCACCAACCTGGCCACCGGTCTGAGCCGCAGCGTGCAGGCCAACAACGGCGTGTACTCGGTCGGCGGCCTGCCGCCGGGCTCCTATCGCATCGACGTCACCGCCGACGGCAAGACCACCTCGCAGAACGTCACCGTGCAGGTCGGCCAGACCGCCACCCTGGATCTGGGCGTGGGCGGCGAAGCGGCCACCGCCAACGGGCAGGGCGCGACCACGCTGGACGCGGTGCAGGTGCAGGCGCCGCCGGTGCTGGTGGAAACCCGCACCTCGGAGAACGCCACCTACATTTCCAACGTGCAGATCGAGAAGCTGCCGCAGGCCACGCGCAACTTCCTGGAGTTGGCCGACAGCGTGCCGAGCGTGCAGTTCCAGCGCGACGCCAAGGGCAACACCACGGTGCGCTCCGGCGCGACCTCGGCCAACGGCACCAACGTCTACATCGACGGCATCAGTCAGAAGAACTACGTGCTGACCGGTGGCGTCAGCGGCCAGGATTCCAGCCGTGGCAACCCGTTCCCGCAGTCGGCGATCGGCGAGTACAAGGTCATCACCTCCAACTACAAGGCCGAGTTCGACCAGGTCAGCAGCGCGGCGATCGTGGCCTCGACCAAGTCCGGCACCAACGATTTCCACGGCAGCTTCTTCTGGGATACGACCAACGACGACTGGCGCGCCGAAAGCCCGCTGGAGCGCAAGGCCGGCCAGCGCGACGACTTCTCCGAGACCCAGTACGGCGCCACCTTCAGCGGCCCGATCCTCAAGGACCGCGCGCATTTCTTCGTGGCCTACGAGGCCAAGGAATACACCACGCCGAACACGGTGATCCCGGGCGGCATCTACGCCGACCGCGTCGACCAGTTGCCGGCGCAGCTGCAGCCGCTGGTCGCCACCTACAGCACCCCGTTCAAGGAAGACCTGTACTTCGGCAAGATCGACTGGACCCTGGGCGACAACAACCTGTTCGAACTGACCGGCAAGTACCGCAAGGAAGACGAGCTGTCTGACATCGGTGAAACCACCACCTACCAGCACGGCAGCAGCAACGGGCAGAAGGAAAAGCGCGCCAACCTGCGCTGGCAGTACAGCGGCGAGGCCTTCCTCAACGACCTGAACCTGAGCTACGAGAGCGCGTTCTGGACCCAGACCCCGCTCAACGACGGCAACGGCTACGTGTTGTCCTACGTGCCGCAGGCCGGCAACGAGACCACCATCCTCAGCGCCGGCGCCGGCAGCAGCTTCCAGAACAAGGGCCAGAAGGGCTGGACCCTGCAGGACGACCTGACCCTCAACAGCCTCGAGTGGCACGGCAGCCACACCATCAAGATGGGTGTGAAGTACAAGGACATCCAGCTCGATTCCACCCAGATCAATCCGGCCAATCCGCAGTACTACTACAACATCCTCAGCGATGTCGACACGCCGTACCGGGTGCGCTTCGGCGACACCGGCGACGGCGGTTCGGTGCAGTCGCAGAACAAGCAGTACGGCATCTACCTGCAGGACGACTGGGAGGTCAACGAGCACCTGACCCTGAACCTGGGCGTGCGCTACGACTACGAGAAGACCCCGTCTTTCCTCGACTTCGTCACCCCGGCCGACGTCGCCAGCGCGCTGCTGAACTGGCGCAACCTGGACAACGCCAACTACGACATCGCCAACTACATCAGCACCGGCAACAACCGCAAGGCGTTCAAGGACGCCTGGCAGCCGCGCCTGGGCTTCTCCTACGACCTGTTCGGCGACCAGGCGCACGTGATCTACGGCGGTGCCGGCCGCGCCTACGACCGCAACCTGTTCGACTACCTGGCGCTGGAGCAGCTCAACAACAACTTCCGCTCCTACAGCTACTACTTCAGCAGCGCCAACACGCCGTGCCTCGGCCAGCCGTGCGTGGCCTGGGACCCGAGCTATGCGACCCAGGCCGGCCTGAACGGGCTGGCCGCCTCCACCAGCGCCGGCACCGGCGGCGGCCGCGAGGTGTACCTGATCGACAACAACATCAAGGTGCCGTACTCCGACCAGTTCAGCCTGGGCATGCGCAACATGCTGCATTTCTGGGGCAACGACTGGTACACGGACGTGACCCTGAGCCGCATCGTCAGCGAGGACGGCTTCGTGTTCCTGCGCGGCAATCGCCGTGCCGACGGTTCGTTCTTCCTGCCCGGCACCACCTCCGGCGTGCCCACCGACTCGCCCAACGGCTACAGCGCGATCGTGCTCGGCACCAACGGCCTGAAGACGCGCAACAACCAGCTGGCGCTGAAGCTGGACAAGCCCTACGACAAGGAATCGGGCTGGGGCCTGACCGTGGCCTATACCTTCTCCGACGCGAAGGAGAACCGTCAGTACGGCGAGCATTACGCGCTGGACCAGCCGTCGATGGCCGGCTACGGCTGGCGTGAGGCCGGCGGCATTCCGAAGAACCGCCTGGTGGTCACCGGCATCTACGACCTGCCGTACGACATCACCCTGTCGGCCAAGCTGTCGCTGGCCAGCCAGACCCCGCGCTACGGCACCAACTGCCTGGCGGGCAACGACCAGTGCTATATCATCCAGTACAAGCCGGACGCCACGCTGGGCTACAAGGAATTCAGCCTGGCGGCGAACAAGGAATGGGACACCGGGTCGGGCATCAAGTTCAATGTGCGTGCCGATGTCATCAATCTGTTCAACTGGACCAACTACGCGGACTACAACACCGACACCGGCACCTATGCCGACCTGAATACGGCGTTTGGTTCGCCGAGCGGCGTGCTTGCCTCGCCGATGCGGACGTTCAAGCTGTCGTTCGGTTTGAACTGGTAAGCAAGGTCGCCGCGGCTCCCCTCCGACGGGGGCCGCGGCGATGCGAAAGTGGGTTATTTTTTGCGGGCGTGTAAACGATTTCACGGGGGGCGGGATGAAGAAGCAGCGCAGTTTCATCAGGTTTTCGCTGATGCTGATGGCAGCAGGGGTGCTGCTGACGGCGTGCAAGAAGACCGACGAGGAGCCGAAGGCGGTGGAAAAGAAGCCGGTCAAGGTCATCCTGGTCGAGGCCGAGTTGCCGCCGAAGCTGCTGAAGCCGGAACTGCCCCCACTGTTCGAGGACATCGAACGCCGCACCTTCCAGTTCTTCTGGGACACCACCAACGAGCAGAACGGCATGGCGGTGGACCGCTACCCGTCGCGCCCGTTCGCCTCCATCGCCTCGATCGGTTTCGCCCTGACCGTGTATCCGATCGGTTATGAAAATGGCTGGATCAGCCGCGAGCAGGCGGTGCAGCGCACCCTCACCACGCTGCGCTTCCTGCGCGACGTGCCGGTCGGCCCGCAGCGTACCGGCCGTGCCGGCTACAAGGGCTTCTACTACCACTTCCTGGACATGCAGAAAGGGCTGCGCTACGACCAGTGGGTGGAATTGTCGACCATCGATACCGCGCTGCTGATGATGGGCGTGCTGTTCGCCCAGTCCTACTATGACGGCGACACGGCCGACGAGAAGGAGATCCGCCAGATCGCCGATACCCTGTACCGGCGCGTGGACTGGCCCTGGATGCAGCAGCGCAAGCCGCTGATCACGATGGGCTGGTATCCCGAGCGCGGCTTCATCCAGCACGACTGGATGGGCTACAACGAAGGCATGATGGTGTATCTGCTGGCGTTGGGTTCGCCCACCCATCCGATCGAGCCGGACGCGTGGCAGGAATGGACCCGCACCTACAACAAGGACTGGGGCGTGTACTACGGCCAGGAGTACCTGGCGTTCGGTCCGTTGTTCGCGCACCAGTACAACCACGTCTGGATCGACTTCCGCGACATCCAGGACCAGTACATGCGCGAGCATGGCATCGACTACTTCCTCAACAGCCGCCGCGCCACGCTGGCGCAGCGCGAGTACGCCATCGACAATCCGATGAAGTGGAAGGAGTACGGCGAGAACGTGTGGGGCCTGACCGCCAGCGACGGTCCGCAGAACACCACCCAGGAGTACCGCGGCGAGCAGCGCCAGTTCTTCCACTACCGCACCCGCGGCGCCGGCCTGTTCGAGGCCTTCGACGACGGCACCATCGCGCCGACCGCGGCGGTGTCCTCGATCGTGTTCGCGCCGGAGGTGGTGATTCCGGCGACCCAGGAAATGCACAAGCGCTTCGGCGACTTCCTGTATTCGAGCTACGGCTTCCTGGATTCGTTCAACCCCAGCTTCAACTACGATATTCCGCTCAAGACCGGCCGCATGATTCCCAACCGCGGCTGGGTGGCCGGCGACTACATCGGCATCGACCAGGGTGCGATCGTCACCATGATCGCCAACTACCGCAACGAGTTCGTCTGGAACGTGATGAAGAAGAACAAGTACCTGCGCACCGGGCTGGAACGCGCCGGCTTCACCGGCGGCTGGCTGACCCCGGAGGGCGAGGCCCAACCGCTGCCCAAGAAGGACGAGCAGGCGGCCAATGCACGTGCGCTGGGCATCGCCGAGTCGCGTGCCGCCGCCGCCGCCGAGGCGCAGTCCAACCCCGCCCAGCGCCAGCCGCAGCAGCCGGAATGAGCACAGCACGCATGATCGGTCGTTGGGTTTCGCTGGGTTTGGTTGTATTGGCGGTGTGCGGCTGCGCACGCGCGCCGCAGGGCGAGGTGGTGCGGTTCTGGGCGATGGGCCGCGAGGCCGAGGTGGTGGCCGAGCTGATTCCGGAGTTCGAGAAGGAGAATCCCGGCATCCACGTGGACATCCAGAACATCCCGTGGACCGCCGCGCACGAGAAGCTGCTTACCGCCTTCGCCGCCGACGGTCTGCCGGACGTGTGCCAGTTGGGCAACACCTGGATCCCGGAATTCGCCGAACTGGGCACGCTGCAGCCGCTGCAGCCCTACGTCGACCGCTCCAAGGTGGTCGATCCGAAGGACTACTTCCCGGGCATCTGGGACACCAGCGTCATCGATGGTCACCTCTACGGCATCCCCTGGTACGTGGACACGCGCCTGCTGTTCTATCGCAAGGACATGCTGCGCGACGCCGGGGTGACCAAGCTGCCGCAGACCTGGGCCGAGTGGGAGCAGGCGATGGCGGCGGTGAAGAAGCACGTCGGGCCGAAGCGCTACGCCATCCTGATGCCGCTCAACGAGTTCGAGCAGCAGTTGTCGCTGGGCCTGCAGATGCCCGATCCGCTGCTGCGCGACCACGACAACTACGGCAACTTCAACAGCCCCGGCTTCCGCAAGGCGCTGGCGTTCTACGCCAACATGTTCGACCAGGGCTGGGCGCCGAAGATGTCGGAGACGCAGATCTCCAACGTCTGGGACGAGTTCTTCAACGGGTTCTACGCGTTCTACATCTCCGGCCCGTGGAACATCCGCGAGTTCCGCAAGGTGCAGCCGGCCGCGCTCAAGGACCAGTGGGGCACCATGCCGCTGCCCGGCCCGGATGGCCCCGGCGCCGGCATCGCCGGCGGCACCAGCCTGGTGATCTTCCGCAAGTCCGAGCACAAGGACGCGGCGTGGAAGCTGATCGAATTCCTGTCGCGGCCGCAGATCCAGGCGCGCTTCCACGCGCTGATCGGCGACATGCCGCCGCGGCGCAGCACCTGGGCGTATCCGTCGCTGGCCGAGGATCCGCTGGCGCATGCGTTCCGCGATCAGCTGGAGCGGGTCAAGCCGGCACCGAAGGTGCTGGAGTGGGAGCGCATCGTGCAGGAGATGCGGCTGGCCACCGAGCGCGTGGTGCGCGGCGGTGAGCCGCAGGAGAAGGCGATGCGGGAACTGGACAAGCGGGTCGACGAGATCCTGGAGAAACGCCGCTGGATCCACCAGCAGCACCGCGAAGGCACGGCGGCGCCGGCCGCGGGAGCGGCGCCATGAAGCGCGGTTCCCTGATCGGCTGGCTGTTCGCCGGCCCGGCGCTGATCGTGATCGGCGTGTTCTTCGGCCTGCCGGTACTGTCGGCGCTGGCGCTGAGCGTCACCGACTTCGACCTGTATTCGCTGGCCGACCGCCACAACCTGCGCTTCGTCGGCTTCGGCAACTACATCGAGTTGCTGCAGACGCCGATGTTCTGGAAGTCGCTGTGGAACACCACATACTTCGTGATCGTCGGCGTGCCGCTGTCCATCGGCGCCTCGCTGGGCGCGGCGCTGCTGCTGAACGCGCCGGTGGCGCGCTTCAAGGCGCTGTTCCGCACCGCGCTGTTCGCGCCGGTGGTGACCACGCTGGTGGCGGTGGCGGTGATCTGGCGCTACCTGTTCCACACCAGCTACGGCCTGGTCAACTACGGCCTGGCGCACCTGGGCATCGGCCCGATCGACTGGCTCGGCGACCCGCACTGGGCGATGCCGACCATCATGCTGTTCGCGGTGTGGAAGAACTTCGGCTACAACATGGTGATCTTCCTTGCCGGCCTGCAGGCGATCCCGCAGGACCTGTACGAGGCCGCGCGCATCGACGGCGCCTCCAAGTGGCGGCAGTTCCTGCACATCACCCTGCCGATGCTGGGACCGGTGCTGCTGGTGGTCGGGGTGATCACCGTGTCCGGCTACTTCCAGCTGTTCGCCGAACCCTACGTGATGACCCGTGGCGATCCCCTGCAGAGCACGGTCAGCGTGCTGTATTACATGTTCGAGGAAGGCTTCAAGTGGTGGAACCTCGGCCGCGCCTCGGCGGTGGCGTTCCTGCTGTTCCTGATCATCCTGGGAGTGACGACGGTGATGCTGCGCTTCGGCCGCAAGAGGGACCTGGTATGAGCCGGGAGATCGGCGCCTCGCGCTGGAACACGCTGCTGGTCAACGGCGGGCTGCTGCTGCTCGCCGTGATCAGCCTGGCGCCGCTGTTGTGGATGGTGTCGGTGTCGTTCATGCCGGCGGGGCAGGCCAGCCGCTTCCCGCCGCCGATGCTGCCCACCGGCGCCACCCTGGCCAACTACGGCGAGCTGTTCTCGCGCACCGGCATGGCCCGCAACTTCGCCAACAGCCTGCTGGTGTCGTGTGCGATCACCTTCGGCTCGCTGCTGATCAACACCATGGCCGGCTACGCCTTCGCCAAGCTGCGCTTCGTCGGCAAGGAGCGGATCTTCCAGATCCTGCTGGCGGCGCTGGTGATCCCGGCGCAGGTGGCGATGCTGCCGCTGTTCCTGCTGATGAAGCAGCTGCACCTGGTCAACAACTTCGGCGGCGTGGTCGTGCCGGCGCTGGCGACGGTGTTCGGCATCTTCCTGGTGCGCCAGTACGCGCGTTCGATCCCGGACGAGCTGCTGGAGGCCGCCCGCATCGACGGTGCCGGCGAGCTGCGGATCTTCTTCCAGATCGTGCTGCCGATGCTCAAGCCGGTGCTGGTGACGCTGACCATCTTCACCTTCATGGCGGCGTGGAACGACTTCATGTGGCCGCTGATCGTGCTGACCGACCAGGAGCACTACACCTTGCCGGTGGCGCTGGCGGCACTGTCGCGCGAGCACATCATGGACGTGGAGATGATGATGGCCGGCGCGGTGGTCACGGTGATCCCGGTGCTGGCGCTGTTCCTGGCGCTGCAGCGCTACTACATCCAGGGTCTGCTGCTCGGCAGCGTGAAGGGGTGAGGCGCAACGCTTGCGCGCCACTGGCGCGCGTTGCGCCGAACGCCCGGCCATGGATGGCCGGGCCGGACGTTCCGGTGTCGGAGAGGCACGCCATGGATGGGTATCATCGAGCGTCGTAGGCGCAAACCGTACCGAACGAGTGGCCTTGGGCGCACGCCTGTAGGAGCGGCTTCAGCCGCGACAGTGGCACGGGATACTCCATCGGGGCCGACGCCCCTTGACAGAAGCAGATACGACGAACGAACGGGGAACACGATGAGGGACGGGATGGCGACGACGTGCGCACGCGCGATGCTGGCGATGCTGGGACTGGCGGCCGCCCAGGCCGTCGCCGCGCCGCCGACCTCCACGGTGACGCTGGACAGCTTCAACGATCTGGACAAGTGGCAGATCGTCGTCTCCAATCAGGTCACCGCCTCGACCCGGCTGGTACAGGCGCCCAGCGGCGGCCGCGCAAAGGCGCTGTGCCTGGACTACGACTTCAACGGCGTGTCCGGCTACGCCGGGATCCGCCGCAGCGTGCCGATCGACTACCCGGACAACTACCAGTTCGCGTTCCAGTTGCGCGGCGAGTCGCCGAGCAACGACCTGCAGTTCAAGCTGGTCGACGCCAGCGGCGACAACGTGTGGTGGGTCAACCGCCCGCGCTACGACTTCCCCACGCAGTGGAGCACCGTCACCTACAAGAAGCGGCAGATCGACAAGGCCTGGGGGCCGAGCCCGGAGAAGGAGCTGACCCGCAGCGCGCAGATCGAGTTCACCATCTACAACCAGGTCGGCGGCGCCGGCACGGTGTGCTTCGACCAACTGACCCTGACCCCGTTGCCGCCGCAGGACACCTCGCCGCTGACGGTCAAGGTCAGCGCCGATACCGCGCCGGCGCTGGAGCAGCGCATCGCCGACGGCAAGCCGGACACGGTCTGGTACAGCGGCAACGCCAAGAACCAGACGATCATGCTGGACCTGGGCAAGGTACGCGAGTTCGGCGGCGCCAAGGTGCAGTGGGCGCCGGGCGTGTACGCCTCGCGCTACACCGTGCAGGGCTCGGCCGACGGGCGTAGCTGGCGCGAATTGCGCACCGTGACCGCCGGCAACGGCGGCACCGACTGGCTGGCGCTGCCGGAGACCGAGGCGCGCTACGTGCGCTTCGACCTGCAGGACGGCCCCAGCTTCCGCTACGGCATCGCCGACATCGCGTTGCAGCCGCTGGCCTTCGCCGCGACCCAGAACGACTTCATCAAGTCGGTGGCGGCGCAGTCCACCCGTGGCTGGTTCCCGCGCGGCTTCAGCGGCGAGCAGCCGTACTGGACCATCATCGGCCTGGACGGCGGCCGCGAGCAGGGTCTGGTCGGCGAGGATGGCGCGATCGAGGTGGGCAAGGGCGGCTTCAGCATCGAGCCGTTCCTGCTGCTGGACGGCAAGCGCCTGAGCTGGGCCGACGTCAAGACCTCGCAGAGTCTGCAGGACGACTACCTGCCGATTCCCAGCGTGGACTGGAGCCACGAAAACGCCGCGCTGCGCGTGACCGCGTTCGTGCAGGGCGAGCCGGAGCAGGCGCAACTGGTGGCGCGCTACCGGCTCAGCAATCCGAGCAAGCAGCCGCACGACTACACCCTGGCGCTGGCGGTGCGTCCGTTCCAGGTCAACCCGCCCAGCCAGTTCCTCAACACCGTCGGCGGGGTCAGCCCGATCCGCTCGTTGGCCTTCGCCGGGACGCAGGTACAGGTCAACGGCCAGCCGCGGGTGTTCGCGGTGCAGAAGCCCGATGCCGCCTACGCCACCGCGTTCGATGCCGGCATCGATGTCGAACGGCTGAGTACCGGCGCCAGCGGCCTGCCGCAGCAGGCGCAGGATCCGGACGGACTGGCCTCCGGCGCCTTGCTGTACCGCGGGCGGCTGGCCCCGGGCGAGGTGCGCGAGGTGGCGCTGGTGATCCCGCAGACCGGCAACGCCGCGCTGCCGGCGGGCTTCGATGCGGCACGCGCGCAGCAGCAGGTCGCCGCGCAGTGGCACGAGAAGCTGGACCGCGTGCAGTTGCACGTGCCGGCGCAGGGCAAGGCGGTGACCGACACGCTGCGCACCGCGCTGGCGCACATGCTGATCTCGCGGATCGGGCCGCGCCTGCAGCCGGGCACGCGCTCGTACTCGCGCAGCTGGATCCGCGACGGGGCGATGATCTCCGAAGGCCTGCTGCGGCTGGGCCGCGCCGACGTGGTCCGCGAGTACGTGGAATGGTACGCGCCGTACCAGTTCGCCAACGGCATGGTGCCGTGCTGCGTGGACGACCGCGGTAGCGACCCGGTGCCGGAGAACGACAGCCATGGCGAACTGATCTACAGCGTCGCCGATTACTACCGCTACAGTGGCGACCGCGCCTTCCTGGAACAGATGTGGCCGCACGTGCTCGGCGCCTACACCTACATGGAGCAGTTGCGGCTGAGCGAGCGCACCGACGAGAACCGCGCGCGCAATGCGGCCTTCTACGGGATGATGCCGGTGTCGATCAGCCACGAGGGCTATTCGGCCAAGCCGATGCACTCGTACTGGGACAACTTCTGGGCGCTGCGCGGCTACAAGGATGCGGTGAGCATCGCCGCCGAACTCGGTCGCATCGACGATGCCGCGCGCTTCGCCGCCTCGCGCGACCAGTTCCGCCAGGACCTGTACGCCTCGCTGGACGCGGCCACCCAGCAGCACCACATCAATTTCCTGCCGGGCTCGGCGGAGCTGGGCGATTTCGATCCGACCTCGACCACCATCGCACTGGCGCCGGGCGGCGAGCAGGGCCGGTTGCCGCAGGCGCTGCTCGACAACACCTTCGAGCGCTACTGGAGCGAATTCGTCGGCCGTCGCGACGGCACCCGCGAGTGGAAGGACTACACCCCCTACGAGTGGCGCAACGTGTCCGCGTTCGTGCGCCTGGGCTGGCGCGAGCGCGCCTGGGAGGCGACGCAGTTCTTCTTCAAGGACCGCACGCCGCAGGCGTGGAACCAGTGGGCCGAGGTGGTCTCGCGCACGCCGCGCAAACCGTTCTTCCTGGGCGACCTGCCGCATGCCTGGGTCGCCTCGGACTTCGTGCGCTCGGTGCTGGACATGTTCGCCTACGCCCGCGACGTCGACGACAGCCTGGTGCTGGCCGCCGGCATCCCCGCCGACTGGCTCGACGGCAAGGGCGTGGCGATCGAGCAATTGCGCACCCCGCAGGGCCCGCTGAGCTACCAGCTGCGCCGGCAGAAGAACCGGCTGCTGCTGAACATCCCCGACGGTCTGCGTATGCCCAGCGGCGGCCTGGTGCTGCCGTGGCCATACCCGGGCGAACCGGGCCGCACCCTGGTCAACGGCGACGCGGCGCAGTGGGAGCACGGCGAACTGCGCATCCATGCGTTGCCGGCGGATGTGCAGATTGAGGTGCGTTGAGGCCGGGAATCGGGAGTGGGGAATCGGGAATCGCGACAGCAAAAGAAAAGCGCCGGCATGCCGGCGCTTTTTTTCTTTCTGGAGTATCGAGTTGTGAGAGCCGAGGTTATGGTTTTTAACGATTCCCTATTCCCCACTCCCGATTCCCGGCTAGGCCCTACCGCGCCGCCGACACGATCGCGGCCGCCTTGGCCGAACTCTCGCGCACCTTGTCCCAGGCGCCGTCGGCCAGCCAGTCCTTGGGCACCATCCACGAGCCGCCGATGCAGACGACGTTGGGCTGGGCCAGGTACTCGGCGGCGGTGCTTTCGCCGATGCCGCCGGTGGGGCACAGCTTGAGCTCGGCCAGGGGGCCGGCCAGGCCCTTGAGCATCGCCAGGCCGCCGACGGCGGAGGCGGGGAACAGCTTGCACACGCGGAAGCCGCGCTCCATCAGCGCCAGCAGTTCGCTCGGGGTGGCCGCGCCCGGCACCACCGGCAGCGGCGCCTGCGCCAGCGCGTCGGCCAGGGTCGGGGTGGTGCCCGGGGTGACGATGAAGTCGGCGCCGGCGTCGATCGACTGCTGCAGCTGGGTGGCGTTGAGCACGGTGCCGGCGCCGATCACGATGTCCGGCAGCTCGCGCTTGAGCATCGCCAGCGCTTCCATCGCCACCGGCGTGCGCAGGGTCAGTTCGATCGCCGGCAGGCCGCCTTCGAGCAGCGCGGCCGACACGCGGCGCGCTTCTTCCAGGCTGTGGACGGTGACGACGGGCAGGATGCCGGCCGCGCGCAGCAGCTGCTCGGCCTTGGTCTGGTGTTCGGCGATGGTCATGGGCGTCTCGGTTGCGAGGGGGGCGAGGCCCCGGCCGCGCACGGCCGGGGCAGGGTGAGGCAGGCGGCGGCTCAGGCGTCCTTGGATTCGTGCGGCGCGGCGGCGGCCTCGGCATCGCGGCCCAGGTCGTACTCGGCGTCGTAGTTCCACAGGTCGCCGTCGGCGGCCGGCGGGCCGCAGGAGATCGATAGCGCGCCCTGGTCGGCCGGGCCGACCATGCGGCGGTTGAGCCCGAACAGATTGCGGCCCAGGTCGTGCGCGGCCGGCGCGGTGTTCGGTGCCAGCGGGCGCGCGGCCCACTCGGCGGCGTCCACCAGCACTTCCAGGGTGCCGGCTTCGCCGTCCAGGCGCACGATGTCGCCTTCGCGCACGCGGGCGATGGGGCCGCCGCGGGCCGCTTCCGGAGTCACGTGGATGGCCGCGGGGAACTTGCCGGACGCACCGGACAGGCGCCCGTCGGTGACCAGCGCCACGCGCCGGCCCTGGTTCTGCAGCAGGCCCAGCAACGGCGCCAGCGAATGCAGTTCCGGCATGCCGTTGGCCTGCGGGCCCTGGTAGCGCAGCACCACCACGAAGTCGTGCGGCAGCGCGCCGGCGGCGTGCAGCTTGTTCAGCGCCTGCGGCGCGTCGATCACCACGGCCGGCGCTTCGATGGTACGGAACTGCGGCTTCACCGCCGACAGCTTGATCAGCGAACGGCCGAGGTTGCCGCGCAGCAGGCGCAGGCCGCCCTGCGCCTCGAACGGGTTGGACGCCGGGCGCACCACGGCCTCGTCGGCGCTCCTGGCCGGGCTCGGCACGTAGCTCAGCTTGCCGTCCTGCAGGCACGGCTCGTCGCCGTAGGCGCGCATGCCGCCGGGCACGATGGTGGCCAGGTCGTCGTGCATCAGCCCGGCGTCCATCAACTCGCGGAACACGAAGCCGATGCCGCCGGCGGCCGCGAAGTGGTTCACGTCGGCCTCGCCGTTCGGATACACCCGCGCCAGTAGCGGCACCAGTTGCGACAGCGCATCCAGGTCGTCCCAGGTCAGCACGATGCCGGCCGCGCGCGCGACCGCCAGCCAGTGGATGGTGTGGTTGGTGGAGCCGCCGGTGGCCATCAGCGCGACCACCGCGTTGACGATGGCGCGCTCGTCGATCAAGCGGCCCAGCGGGCGGAAGTCGTTGCCCAGGGCGGTGATGCGCAGCGCGCGCTCGGTCGCCTGCTGGGTCAGCGCCTCGCGCAGCGGGGTGCCGGGGTTGACGAAGGAGGCGCCGGGCAACTGCACGCCCATCGCTTCCAGCAGCACCTGGTTGGAGTTGGCGGTGCCGTAGAAGGTGCAGGTGCCGGGGGCGTGGTAGGACGCCGATTCGGCGGCCAGCAGTTCCTCGCGGGTGGCCTGGCCGGCGGCGTAGCGCTCGCGCACCTCGGCCTTCTGCTTGTTGGGGATGCCCGGGGTCATCGGCCCGGCCGGCACGAATACCGCCGGCAGGTGGCCGAAGGCCAGCGCGCCGATCAGCAGGCCCGGCACGATCTTGTCGCACACGCCCAGGTACAGGCTGGTGTCGAACATGTCGTGGCTGAGGCCGATCGCGGTGGCCTGGGCGATCACGTCGCGCGAGAACAGCGACAGCTCCATGCCCGGCCGGCCCTGGGTCACGCCGTCGCACATCGCCGGCACGCCGCCGGCCACCTGCGCGGTGGCGCCGAGCGCGCGCGCGGTGCTGCGGATGATCTCCGGGTAGTGCTCGAACGGCTGGTGCGCCGAGAGCATGTCGTTGTAGGCGGTGATGATGCCGAGGTTGGGGGTGATCCCGCCTTCCAGCCGGCTCTTGTCGGTGGGGCCGCAGGCGGCGAAGCCGTGGGCGAGGTTGCCGCAGCTCAGGCGGCTGCGGAACGGGCCATCGCGCAGCGCGGCGTCGATGCCGGCCAGGTAGGCGCGCCGCGACGGCGCACTGCGCTGGCGGATGCGTTCGGTGATCGCGTGGAGGGTCGGATGCAGGCTCATTGGCGGAAATGGCTATGAAGGGGGAATCGGGAAACGGGAATCGGAAGAGCGGGAATAGGCAAGGGAAATCGGAAGAGCGGAAAAGCGTCGGCGCGCAGCCGTTGCCAATCCCTAATCACCAATCCCCAATCCCGGCCTCACTCGCACCAATGCACGCGCAGGCGCGCACCCGGCGTATCGAAGGCGACGCGGATCGGATACTCGTGCGGGTCGGTGCCGGCCAGCGCGCGCTCCAGCACCTCCAGCTTCTGCTTGCCGCGCAACAGCAGCATGCGCTGGCCGATCGGCGCCAGGCCGGCCGGGGTCAGGGTGATGCGCAGCGGCCAGGTGTTGGCGCCGGGGCAGCCGGTGGCGTCGAGCGCGGCGTAGGGCAGCGGGTTGGTCAGCGCCTTGTTCAAGTCGGTGGCGCCAGGGAACAGCGAGGCGGTGTGGCCGTCGCCGCCCATGCCCAGCACCGCCATGCACGCGGCCGGGGCGTGCTGCGCGTGCAGGTTGGCGGCGTGCACGCTCTCCTGCAGCGGCTTGCCGACCCGCACCAGCGGTTCGAAACGCGCCTCCTCGGCGCGGTCCAGCAGGCTGTGCCGGACCAGGTAGGCGTTGCTGTCGCTGTCCTGCGGCGACAGCCAGCGCTCGTCGACCAGGCCGACTTCCAGCTTCGACCAGTCCAGCGGCAGCTCGGCCAGCGCCTGGTACACCGGCGCCGGGGTGGTGCCGCCGGACAGCAGCAGGCGCGCGCCGCCGCGGCGCTGGATCTCCTCGCGCAGCGCGGTGCCGATCTCGGCCGCCGCCGCGTCGATCCATTCGTCCGGATCGTCGTAGCGGATCAGCGTGATGCGGTCGGACAGCGTGGGGCTCATGCGATGGCTCCTGGGGATTGCCGCGCGGCGTCCACCGCGTAGGCGGCGGCGCCGAGCAGGCCGGGACGGGGGTGGATCACCGCCAGCGACGGCACCCGCGCCATGATCGACGAAAACCGGCCCTTGTGCTCGAAGCGCTGGCGGAACCCGGAATGCTGGATCGCATCGAGCATCTTCGGCACCAGCCCGCCGGTCAGGAACACGCCGTCCCAGGCGCCCTGCATCAGCACCAGATCGCCGGCGATGGCGCCGAACACGGCGCAGAACACGTCCACCGTGCGCATCGCCCGGTAGTCGCCCTGCGCGGCGCGCGCGGTGATGTCCTCCGGCTGCAGCGGGCCCGGATCGTCGCCGGCCATCTCGCTGAGCGCGCGGTGGATGTTGACCAGGCCGGGGCCGCAGATCAGGCGCTCGTTGGAGACGCGGCCGAACTGCTGCGACAGCAGCTCCAGGATGCGGATCTCTTCCGGCGTGCCCGGCGGGAAGCTGACATGCCCGCCCTCGGTCTCCAGCGGAAAGCAGCGCCCGCCGCGCATCAGCAGGCCGCCCACGCCCAGGCCGGTGCCGGGGCCGATCACCCCGTAGTTGCGCGGCACCTCGATCGACGACGGCGTCCAGCTGGCGCCGCCGACCTGGACCACGTCCTGCGGCCGCAGCAGGCTGATCGCCATCGCCTGCGCGGCGAAATCGTTGATCAGGTGCAGTTCGTCGAAGCCGAGCATGGCGCGGGTGCGCGCCCGCGAGATCACCCACGGATGGTTGGTGATGCGCGCCTCGTCGCCGTCGACGCGGCCGGCGACCGCGAAGGTGCCGCTGCGCGCGTCCACCCCGGTCTGTTCCAGGTAGTGGCGGGCGGCGTCGCCCAGCGACGGGAATTCCACCACCGAGTAGGTCTGGGTGCTGTCGTCGAGCAGCGGCACCGAGGCGTCGAGATCGGCGAGGGCGAAACGGGCATTGGTGCCGCCGATGTCGGCGACCAGCACCGGGCGCTGCGGCGCGCTCATTGCGCGACCTTCGGCGCGGCGCCGGACTGGTCGCAGGAGACGTAGGCCTGCGCTTCCTCCGGCCCCCAGCTGCCGGCCGGGTAGGGCAGCAGCGGCAGGTGCGCCTGCGCCCAGGCGGCGCTGACGCTGTCGATCCAGGCCCAGGCGGCGCGGACTTCGTCGTCGCGCACGAACAGCGCATGGTTGCCGTTGAGCGCGTCGAGCATCAGCCGCTCGTAGGCGATGCGCCGGTGCAGGCCGGTGGGCACCGAAAGTTCCAGTTCCAGCGGCTGCAGTTCCAGCGCGCCCCATTCCGGGCCGGCCAGGCTGCTCATCAGCCCCAGTTCGATGTTTTCCTGCGGCTGCAGTTGGAAGGTCAGCCGGTTCGGCGCCACCTGCTGCGCGGCCGGGCGCTCGAACAGCCAGTGGGTGACCGGCTTGAGCGTGACCACCACGCGGGTGGAGCGCTCGGCCAGGCGCTTGCCGGTGCACAGCCGGAACGGCACCCCGGCCCAGCGCCAGTTGTCGATGTAGGCGGTGACCGCGGCGAAGGTCTCCACGTCGCTGCCTTCCGGCGGCTGGTAGGCCTGCGCCGGCTGGCCGTTGATGGTGCCGGCGGTGTAGCGCCCGCGCACGCTGTCGCGGGCGGCATGCTCTGCGCTGAGCGGACGCAGCGCGCGCAGCACCTTGACCTTCTCGTCGCGGATGCGGTCGGCTTCCAGCGACGCCGGCGGCTCCATCGCCACCAGGCACAGCAGCTGCAGGATATGGCTCTGCACCATGTCGCGCAGCGCGCCGGAGCGCGCGTAGTAGGCGTCGCGGCCGTCCACGCCCTCGCTCTCGGCGACCAGGATGTCCACCGACTCGATGTAGTTGCGGTTCCACACCGCTTCCAGCAGCGTGTTGCCGAAGCGCAGCGCGATCAGGTTCTGCACCGCGGCCTTGCCCAGGTAGTGGTCCAGGCGGAACACGCGGTCCTCGTCGATCAGCGCGCCGATCGCCTGCACGATCTCGCGGGCGCTGTCCGAATCGTGGCCGATCGGCTTCTCCAGCATCAGCCGGTGCGGTGCGGCCAGGGCGCCGCCCAGGGCCAGGCCCTGGCAGGTGCTGATGTACAGCCCCGGCGGGATCGCCAGGTAGCTCACGCAGCGGCGCGCGGTCAGATCGCGCACCGCGGCGGCCACCGATTCGGCATCGCGCAGGTCCACCGAGCGGTAGTCGATGCGCGCCAGCAGCGCCTGCACGATCGATTCGCCGATCTGCGGCATTGCCGCCTGCAGGCGCGGCTTGAGGATCTCGTGGAACTTGGCGGTGTCGTGCGGCGACAGCGCCAGTGCGCGGATGCGGAAGTCTTCCGGCAGGAAGCCGTCGTCGAGCATGCGCAGCAGCGAGGGGAACAGATAGCGCTGGGCCAGATCGCCGGTGGCGCCGAACAACAGGAAGGTATCGTGCATCGACCGGGTTTCGGTTTCGGGTGACATGGTGTCGATCACCTGGGGGCTAGGAGTGACGTGGCGTGGGAAAGCGAACGGCGGCGACGGCCTGTATCCGGCCGGTTCGGGCGAAAGCGTGACGCGGGAGGGCCGCCAGGCGGGAACGCACGATCCAGGAGATGAATACGACTGCCAGACCTCTGAGCATACCTCTCCAATGCCTCATGCTGCAGGTCGGCTGTCATCCGGCAGGATGACGGGCGCGCGCCGGATCGGCGGCTGGCGGATCGCATTGCATGCCCTCCCAGGCTCGATGTTGCCCCGTGAAAACGGTTACATGGCAGAATACCGCATCGCGATCCATTGTTGCCTGCGCGCGGGCATGATGCGACCCGAATTCGTATGCACTGCCCTCGGGAGGGACCGGCGGCAGCCCGTTCCTCACTGCCGGAAACCGGATACATGGCGAAAGTACAACTGGACAACATCCGCAAGGTCTACGACAACGGCCAGGTCGCCGTGCACGGGGCCAGCTTCGAAGTGGCCGACGGCGAACTGATGGTGCTGGTCGGGCCCTCGGGCTGCGGCAAGTCCACGCTGCTGCGGATGATCGCCGGCCTGGAAGAGATCAGCGGCGGCGAGCTGCGCATCGGCGAGCGCGTGGTCAACGAGGTGGCGCCGAAGGACCGCGACATCGCCATGGTGTTCCAGAGCTATGCGCTGTATCCGCACATGACCGTGGCCGAGAACCTAGCGTTCGGGCTCAAGCTGCGCGGGGAGAGCAAGGAGGTCATCCGTCAGCGCGTGGCCGCCGCCGCCGACACCCTGGGCCTGACCCCGATGCTGGACAAGCTGCCGCGCGCCATGTCCGGCGGCCAGCGCCAGCGCGTGGCGCTGGGCCGCGCGCTGGTGCGCGAGCCGGCGGTGTTCCTGCTCGACGAGCCGCTGTCCAACCTGGACGCCAAGCTGCGCCACTCAGTGCGCACCGAGATCGCGCAACTGCACCGCAAGCTCGGCACCACCATGATCTACGTCACCCACGACCAGGTCGAGGCGATGACCCTGGGCCAGCGCATCGTCGTGCTCAAGGACGGGCTGATCCAGCAGATCGACACGCCGATGGCGCTGTACGACCGCCCGGCCAACCTGTTCGTGGCCGGCTTCCTCGGCAGCCCGGCGATGAACGTGCTGCGCGGGCGGCTGGTGGAGGAGGGCGGCCTGCAGCTGCAGTTGCAGGACGGCGGCCGGGTGCCGCTGCCGGGTGCGCAGGTCGCGCCGCAATGGCTGGGGCGGGAACTGGCGATCGGCGTGCGGCCGGAGCACCTGCAGCCCAGCGACGACGCCCAGGGCGGCTTCGAGGCCACCATCGAGGTGATCGAGCCGGTCGGCAACGAGATCTTCGTCAATCTCAGCCACGGCGCGCAGCCGCTGGTGATGCGGGTGGCGCCGCGCGCGCTGCCGGGCCTGGGCGAGCGCCTGCGGGTGGCGGTACGCGGCGACGCGCTGCATTTCTTCGATGCCGAGAGTGGGGGGCGCCTGGAGAGCGGGGAATCGGGAATCGGGAATCGGGAATAGCAAAAGCAACAGCGAAAGCGCCGGCGCGCTCAGCGCGCCAGGCCGTCGATCAGGGGCTGCCAACGTGCGGGGTGGCCGTCGACGTCCAGTCCCGCCGGCGGCGTCTCCTCCAGTGGCAGCACCGCCAATGCCAGGGTGCCGGCGACGCTGACCACGCTGCCGAACGGCTGGCCGTCGCGCAGCACCGGTGCGTCGATCGCCACGGGCGCATCCACTTCCAGCAACTGCGCGGCGCGCTTGGCCTTGCCCAGGAAATGGGTGCGGGCGACGATTTCCTGACCGGGGTAGCAGCCCTTCTTGACGCTGAAGGCGTGCAGCCGGTCCAGGCCCAACTGCTGCGGCGTCCATTGTTCGCGCTGGCTCGGCGCAAGCCGGGCCAGGCCCAGGCGCAGGTCGGCCGCGCGCCAGGCCTCCGCCAGCGCCGGGTCGGCGGCCGGCTCATCCGACGCCGGCGCCGGCACCAGGCGCAGGGTGCGCGGTAGGCCGTCGCCGCCCATGTCCAGTTCGATCACGCCGGCCTCATCGTGCGTCGACGTCGCGCCGCGGGCCTGCTCGGGTAGGCTCAAACACCCGAAGGCATGCAGCGTGTCCTCGACCGTCACGCGCAGCTTGCGCCGGAACACGAAGCGGCCCAGTGCCGTCGCCAGTTCCTCGGCGCCGCCGTCGGCCAGCAGCATCAGCAAGGCGTCGTCGGCCTGGCGCAGCAGCGCGAACACCGCGATCACCCGGCCCTTGGCGGTGAGCCAGGCGTTCCATTGCCATTGCCCCGGTGCCAGCGCCTGCACGTCGTTGGCGAATTGCGCATGGGCGAAGGCCGCTGCATCCGGACCGCGCAATGCGACGTATTGCAGGTGTGGCAAGGCGGAAAAACCGCCGGATTCCAGATTCAGGTTGTCAGGCACGAGAGGGGAGGACTAAAATTGACGAGTTGTGAGACCCGCATGATAGGCCAACCAACCCCCACACCCGAGTCCGATCCCGAAACGCAGCGGCCCGCCGAGGACACCCCTCCGCAGACCGAGCCTGCGCCGCGGGAGATCGGCGGGCGCGGCGGCCTCGAGCCGACGCGCTACGGCGACTGGGAGAAAAACGGACGCTGCATCGATTTTTGAGCAGCTTTGAGCCAACGCGGCCTTAAGCACGCCGCCCAGCCGAGACAACGAGCCCAGCGAATGGCTACGCGCGAACGTCCCCTTTCCCCGCATCTGCAGGTCTATCGCTGGCAGATCCAGATGGTGACCTCGATCCTGAATCGAGCCACCGGCATCGTGCTGTCGATCGGTGCCCTGATCATCGCCGCCGGCCTGTTGGCGCTGATGCTCGGCCCTGCCTCCTGGAACTGCTTCCGCGACATCGCCGGCGCCTGGTACGGCCAAGTGTTCCTGTTCGGCTGGACCTGGTGCTTCGCCTTCCACCTGTTCGGTGGCCTGCGCCACATTCTTCAGGATTTCGGCCAGGGCTACGCCGTCCGCGCCTTCGTCACCATCGGCTGGCTGTCGGTCGTGCTCAGCTTCGTGCTGACCGCCGCGGTGTGGGCCTACGTGCTGCTGGGAGCCACCGCATGAGCCGCTATCGCACCCCGTTGAAGAACGTCCGCGGCCTGGGCGCGGCCAAGACCGGCACCGAGCACTTCGTGCTGCAGCGCCTGACCGCCACCGCGCTGGTGCCGCTGTCGATCTGGTTCCTGATCTTCGTGCTGAGCCTGCTCGGTTCGGACTACGTCGCCGCCACCGAGGCCGTGGCCAAGCCGTGGAACGCGATCCTGCTGGTCGGCTTCCTGATCGCCGCGTTCTGGCACGCCCAGCTCGGCATGCAGGTGGTGCTGGAAGACTACGTGCACACCTCGCTGCTGGCGCTGGCCGCGCAGACCATCGTGCGCTTCGTCGCCGTGCTCGGCGCCATCGTCAGCATCTTCGCCGTGGCGCGCATCGCGCTGGGCATCGCCTGATCCATCGGCGCCCCCTCTAGGAACCACATTTCGATGTCCGCTTACAAGATCACCGAACACAAGTACGACATGGTCGTGGTCGGCGCCGGCGGCGCCGGCCTGCGCGCGACCTTCGGCCTGGCCCAGAAGGGCCTGCAGACGGTCTGCCTGACCAAGGTCTTCCCGACCCGTTCGCACACCGTGGCCGCGCAGGGCGGCATCTCCGCCGCGCTCGGCAACATGGGCGAGGACGACTGGCGCTACCACTTCTACGACACCATCAAGGGCTCGGACTGGCTGGGCGACCAGGACGCCATCGAGTACATGTGCCGCGAGGCGATCCCGGCGATCATCGAGCTGGAGCACTACGGCGTGCCGTTCAGCCGCACCGAGGACGGCAAGATCTACCAGCGTCCGTTCGGCGGCATGACCACCAAGTACGGCGAAGGCCCGTCCGCGCAGCGCACCTGCGCCGCCGCCGACCGCACCGGCCACGCCATGCTGCACACGCTGTACCAGCAGTCGCTGGCGCACAACGCGCGCTTCATGATCGAGTACTTCGCGCTCGACCTGATCTTCGACGAGGAAGGCGCCTGCCGCGGCGTGCTCGCCCTGGACATGGCCGAAGGCTCGCTGCACCTGTTCCGCGCCCACGGCGTGGTGCTGGCCACCGGCGGCTACGGCCGCGCCTACTTCAGCGCCACCTCGGCGCACACCTGCACCGGCGACGGCGGCGGCCTGGTGATGCGCGCCGGCCTGCCGATGCAGGACATGGAGTTCGTGCAGTTCCACCCGACCGGCATCTACGGCGCCGGCTGCCTGATCACCGAAGGCGTGCGCGGCGAAGGCGGCATTCTGCGCAACAGCAGCGGCGAGCGCTTCATGGAGCGCTACGCGCCGCACTACAAGGATCTGGCCTCGCGCGACGTGGTGTCGCGTTCGATGACCATCGAGATCCGCGAAGGCCGCGGCGTCGGCGAGCACAAGGACCACATCCTGCTCGACCTGACCCACCTCGGCCCGGGCGTGATCGACGACAAGCTGCCCGGCATCGCCGAGAGCGCGCGCATCTTCGCCGGCGTCGACGTGCACAAGCAGCCGATCCCGGTGATCCCGACCGTGCACTACAACATGGGCGGCATCCCGACCAACTACCACGGCGAAGTGGTGCGCAAGGACGGCGACAACCCCGATGCGGTGGTGCCGGGCCTGTACGCCATCGGCGAGGCCGCCTGCGTGTCGGTACACGGCGCCAACCGCCTGGGCTCCAACTCGCTGCTCGACCTGGTGGTGTTCGGCCGCGCGGTGGCCAACCGCTGCGCCGAGACGATCAAGACCGGCGCGCCGCACAAGGGCCTGCCGGGCGACGCCTGCGACAAGGCGCTGGGCCTGTTGGACAAGCTGCGCAACGCCAACGGCAGCACCCCGACCTCGGTGATCCGCGACAAGATGCAGCGCACCATGCAGTCCGACGCGGCGGTGTTCCGCACCAGCAAGACGCTGAAGGAAGGCGTGGACAAGATGGCCGACATCTTCGCCAGCTTCGAGGATGTCAAGGTGTCCGACCGCTCGCTGGTGTGGAATTCCGACCTGATCGAGACCTACGAGCTGAACAACCTGCTGCTCAACGCAGTGGCGACGATCAACTCGGCCGAACAGCGCAAGGAAAGCCGCGGCGCGCACGCCCACGAGGATTTCCCCGACCGCGACGACGTCAACTGGCAGAAGCACACGCTGGTCACCGTCGACGACAAGGGCCAGTGCAGCTTCGACTACCGCCCGGTGCACATGTACACGCTCAGCAAGGACGTGGACGTGGTGCCGCCGAAGCCGCGCGTTTACTGACCACAGCCGGGAATCGGGAGTAGGGAATCGGGAATCGAGAACAGCGCATGCGCTCTTCGCTCCCGCTTCCCATTCCCCATTCCCCAATCCCCATTCCCGGATTTTAAAGCCATGGCAGAGTTCACCCTCCCCAAGAATTCCAAGATCGGCAAGGGCAAGCACTTTCCCGCCAAGGGCGCGAAGAATGTGCGGACCTTCAAGGTCTACCGGTGGAATCCGGACGACGACAGCAACCCGCGGACCGACACCTATGAGGTGGATCTGGACGCGTGCGGCCCGATGGTCCTGGACGCGCTGATCAAGATCAAGAACGAGATCGATCCGACCCTGACCTTCCGCCGCTCGTGCCGCGAGGGCATCTGCGGGTCGTGCGCGATGAACATCGACGGCACCAACACGCTGGCCTGCACCAAGGCGATCAGCGACTGCGGCAAGAAGGAAGTGCCGATCTACCCGCTGCCGCACATGAGCGTGGTCAAGGATCTGGTGCCGGATCTGACCCACTTCTACGCGCAGTACGCTTCGATCAAGCCGTGGATCCGTACCCAGACCCCGCCGCCGCCGGACCGCGAGCGGCTGCAGTCGCCGGAAGACCGCAAGAAGCTCGACGGCCTGTACGAGTGCATCCTGTGCGCGTGCTGCTCGACCAGCTGCCCGAGCTACTGGTGGAACGGCGAGCGTTACCTTGGCCCGGCGATCCTGCTGCAGGCCTACCGCTGGATCATCGACTCGCGCGACGAGGACACCGGTGCGCGCCTGGACGATCTGGAAGATCCGTTCAAGCTGTACCGCTGCCACACCATCATGAACTGCGCGCGGACCTGCCCGAAGGGCCTGAACCCGGCGCTGGCGATCGCCGAGATCAAGAAGCTGATGATGGCGCGCCGCGCCTGATCGCAGCGGCATACGTTCCATACGGCGGGCCTGCCCGCCGACCGCGCGGCACCGGCTTTCGGGTTCGGTGCCGCGTTCGTTTTCGGCGGCTGCCGTGCGGCGCCGCCCCCAGGCAAGGGCGCATGCGATGGACGAGAGCACCGAACTGAAGAAGCTGCGCTGGCGCTGCCGGCGCGGCATGCGCGAACTGGACCAGTTGTTCGGCCGCTACCTGGACCGGCGCTGGGGGGAAGCTTCCGAGGCCGAACGCGGGGTTTTCCTATACCTGCTCGATTGCGAGGACGATAAGTTGTGGCGCTGGTTCATGGGCTACGAGGCCTGTCCCGATGCACGCGCCGCCGATCTCATCGCTTCCATCCGCGCCATGCCGGCTTGACTGGCGCCCCTCGCGCTGGCTGCTGGCCGCGCTGACCCTGCTCGGCGCGCTGGCGCCGCTGTCGCTGCTCGGTTCCGACCTGCCGCCATACCTGGCCTGGCCGGCGGCCGTGCTGGCGCTGTTGTACGCGGTGTGGCTGCTGCGCCGCGAGGCTGGGCGGGCGCAGCGCACGCTGTTGGTTCCTGCAGGTGTCGGTACCGCCAGCATCGATGGCGCTGCGGTGAGCGACCTGCAGGTCGCCTGGCGCGGGCCGCTGGCGTTCGTGCGCTGGCGCGACGCGCAGGGGCGCACCCAGCGCCTGGCGTGGTGGCCGGACACGCTGCCACCGGCGGCACGACGTGAACTGAGTCTGGCCGCTTCGGCCCATGCCGCTTCGTCTGCGCCGCCGCAAATGGCACCATAGCGCTCCCTGGATGGTGGCTGCGCATGTTCAAACCCTTACCCGTGGCCATCGGCCTGCGCTATCTGCGCGCCAAGCGCCGCAACAATTTCATCTCCTTCATCTCCATGGCCTCGATCCTCGGCATCGCCCTGGGCGTGACCGTGCTGATCACCACCCTGGCGGTGATGAGCGGGTTCCAGAAGGAGATCCGCGACCGCCTGTTGCAGATGGCCGCGCATGCCACGGTCAGCGCGCAGGGCGCGCCGATGGAGGACTGGCAGCACGCGGTGGACGTGGCTATGCGCGACAAGCGCGTCGCCGGCGCCGCGCCCTACGTCGAGGAAGAGGCCCTGCTGACCGGCCAGCGCAACCAGCCGGCGATCGTCCGCGGCATCCTGCCCAAGGAAGAGGCCAAGGTCTCGGTGCTGGCGCAGAAGATGAAGCAGGGCTCGGTCGACAGCCTGACCCCGGGGTCCTACAACATCCTGCTTGGCCAGGAGCTGGCGCTGTGGCTGGGCGTGGGCGTTGGCGACAAGGTGGTGGTGATGCTGGGCGAGCCGCAGGCCAGCCCGATGGGCATGGTGCCGCGCTACAAGCGCTTCACCGTCAGCGGCATCTTCGAGGCCGGCTACAACGAGATCGACCGTGGCCTGGCGGTGACCAGCATGCCCGACCTGCAGCGGGTGCTGCGCATGGGCGACGGCGTCACCGGCGTGCGCCTGAAGCTGTACGACATGGACCAGGCCTGGAACGTGGCGCGCGACTTGGCGCTGAACCTGCACGGCCCGTACATGGTCAGCGACTGGACCCGCGAGAACGCCAACCTGTACCAGTCGCTGAAGATGGAAAAGACGGTGATGGGCATCCTGCTGTCGCTGATCATCGCGATGGGTGCGTTCAACCTGGTGTCCTCGCAGGTGATGCTGGTGACCGACAAGCAGGCCGACATCGCCATCCTGCGCACGCTGGGGCTGAGCCCGGGCGGGGTGATGCAGGTGTTCATGGTGCAGGGCACGCTGATCGGCGTGATCGGCACCGTCGCCGGCGTGATCGGCGGCATCGTGCTGACGCTCAACCTGGAGCGGATCCTGGCCGGCATCGAGGCGGTGTTCAACATCAAGCTGCTGCCCGAGGACGTCTACTACATCACCGGCCTGCCCACCGACATGCAGCCGCACGACGTCATGGTGATCACCATCGTGGCCTTGCTGATGAGCTTCCTGGCCACGCTGTACCCGGCCTGGCGTGCGGCGCGCACGCAGCCGGCGGAGGCGCTGCGCTATGAATGAGGGCCGGGAATCGGGAATGGGGAATCGGGAATCGGGAATGCAGAAGCCACAAGCGGGCGCGGCGATCCGCGCCGAAGGCCTGGCCAAGACCTACGCCGAAGGCAAGATGCGCACGCCGGTGTTCGACGGGCTGGAGCTGAGCGTGGCCGCCGGCGAGACCGTGGCCATCGTCGGCGCCTCCGGTGCCGGCAAGAGCACCCTGCTGCACCTGCTCGGCGGCCTCGACGTGCCCACCTCCGGCGAGGTCTACGTAGCCGGGCAGCGCATGTCGGCGCTGACCGACGCGGCGCGCGGGCAGTTGCGCAACCGCTCGCTGGGCTTCGTCTACCAGTTCCATCACCTGCTGCCCGAGTTCACCGCGCTGGAGAACGTGATGATGCCGGTGCTGCTGGGCGGCGCGCCGATGCCCGATGCCGATGCGCGCGCGCGGGCGCTGCTGGAATCGGTGGGCCTGGGCCATCGTCTGGAACACAAGCCGGGCGAGCTGTCCGGCGGCGAGCGCCAGCGCGCCGCGGTGGCGCGTGCCCTGGTCAATCGCCCGGCCTGCGTGCTCGGCGACGAGCCGACCGGCAACCTCGACGACAAGACCGCGGCCAACGTGTTCGCGCTGATGCTCGAACTCAACCGCGCGCAGCGCACCAGCCTGGTCCTGGTCACCCACGATCGCAGCCTGGCGCGCAAGCTGGACCGGGTGCTGGAACTGCACCAGGGCAAGCTGCGTGAATTGGCGCCTGCGGACGTTTGAGTGAGTGTGGTGGCGGCGGCATGTGTCGCCGCCTTGCACAGTGTCGGGAATAGTCGCGGCCTTAGGTCGCCAGCCGTTGAAATCTGTTGCGTGCGTTCGGGGCCGGGCGTGACAGCCTGGCTTGCTGTGCAGTGCTCGCGGTCACGACAACAGCGGTGTTCTGCGACCCGATGCAGTGCGCGTCGGGACTGAAGTCCCTCCCACAGTGCACATCGACGCTTCGCCGCGCGATGGAGCGACGTCAGGCTCGACGAGCGACGCAGCGAGCCGCGGAGGCTTTACTGCATCTGCCGACTCCGAAGATCCTCGGACAGGCGCAAGCACTTCGATCGCAAGCGTCCCGTAGGAGCGGCTTCAGCCGCGAAGGAGCGTCACCGGTAGAGCCTGTCGCGGCTGCAAGCCGCTGCTACACGTGCACCCCATGTAGGAGCGGCTTCAGCCGCGACGAACGAAGCCGGCACGTAACCGGCCTTCGTTGCTGTCGGCGCCGAAAAACTTCGTACGGCATTCCCTGCAAATGCGTCGCCGCAGCACTGCAGCGGATGTCCCGACAACGACGACCGTCCTGCAGCGCATCGCATGCTCCGTAGTCGGCGACCTTTCGGATTGCCGCGTTCCCGCTGCCGGACGACTCCTCACCCAGCCGCGTGCCTCAGGGAATCACCCGCTGCGCGCGCAGCCGCGTGAACAGCTCCAGGAACGAGGCGCGGCTGTCGTAGTAGCCGAGGAAGCCCAGGTCGCGGCTCTTGGTCATGTCGTTGACGCACTCGATCTCGCGGCCGAGGTCGGCATCGGTGTGCCACCACGAGGCGAGTTGGTTGACGTCCGCCTGCACCAGCCCATGCTGCTCGGCGATCTCGCGCCACAGGGCCGGCGCGGCGTCCTGCAGCCGCGCTTGCAGCGGCATCGGCGCATCCGGATAGGGGGCAGGGTCCAGGCCGAAGAACGCGGCGATCTCGCCCCACATCCAGCGCCAGCGGAACACGTCGCCGTTGACCGTGTTGAAGGCCTGGTTGCGTGCGGCCGGATTGGTCGCCGCCCAGGCCAACTGGTGGCCGAGCAGGCCGGCGTCGGTGAGGTCGGTGAGGCTGTCCCACTGCGCGCGCGAGCCGGGAAACACGAAGGGCTGCCCGGTGTGCTTGCACAGCGTCGCATACACCGCCAGGGTCACGCCCATGTTCATCGCATTGCTGCCGTTGGCCTGGCCGATCATGGTGTGCGAGCGGTGCACGCTCCAGCCGAAGCCATGGCGCGCGGCGGCGTCGAACAGCAGGTCTTCCAGTGTGTAGTAGAAATTCTCGCCCGGCTGCCGCGGCTCGCTCTCGCGGAACGGCGTCTCCGCCTTGCCGCTGCCGTAGTGCTCGAACGAGCCCAGGTAATGTTTGGTGCCGGTGACCAGCGCCATGTGCTGCAGCGCTGCGCCGTCCAGGCCTTCGCACAGGTGCCGCAACATCGCGCCATTGGCGGCGACGTTCTCCTTCTCGGTGTCGCGCCGCGTCCAGGTGCAGAAGAACACGTGGGTGATCGGCAACCCACGCAGCGCGGCCACGGTGGCCTCGCGGTCGAGCAGATCGGCCGCCACCGGGATCACGCCTTCCTGCGGCACCGGGCGGCGTGCCAGCCCATAGACGGTCCAGCCGTCGGCGACCAGGACGTTGGCGAGGTTGTAGCCGGAGATGCCGGTGACTCCGACGATCAGTGCGATGCCCTTGCGCATGCGCGCACTCCTTACGACGTTGGGCACAGCACCATAGGCGCCTGGCGATGAAGCTGCGGCGAACTGCACCAGGACTGTGACGCGGCGCGCGCTCGGCTTAGGCAAATTCTGACGCGGTGTCCCGGCATAGCCCGATGGCCCGCGTCGAATCGCGATGCGACGCTGGCACGGCGATCGCGATGGCATTGCACGTTGTGGATGCCCGCGCGGAGTCGTGTCGTTGCGTCCGATTCGCCGATGCCATGGAGGGCAAGTACATGCAACTGGCAGCAGAGGCCGTGCCGCGTCGAGACGTCGCTGGCGTTGGCGGGTCGCGCTGGCCGGCACCGGCGCCGTTCGGCGCTGCGGTCGCGGCCAGCCTCGCCGCCGGCGTGCTGGTCGCGCTGTGGCTGCCGCGCCTGCTGCCCTGGCCGCTGGCCGTGGCGATCCTGCTCGTCGGGGCGGTGCTGTACGTGGCGGCGCCGCGCTGGCGCTGGCTGGGGGCGTTCGCGATCGGTGCCGGCTGGCTGGCGTTGGTCGCCGGCATGGTGCTGGCAAGGCAGTTGCCGGCCGACTGGGAAAAGCGCGTGGTCGACGTCCGTGGCCAGGTGGTGGAACTGCCGCAGGCGGAGACCCGCCGCACCCGCTTCCTGTTCCGCGTGGACAGCGACGCGGCGCAGCCGGCGCCGGTGCGCGGGCGCCTGCTGCAACTGGCGTGGTACGACGACTTCGGCACGCACCAGGCCGGGCCGCGCAGCGCCCTGCGCGCCGGCGCGCGCTGGCAGTTGCAGGTGCGCCTGCGTGCACCGCGCGGCTTGAGCAATCCTGGTGGCTTCGATGCCGAGGCCTATGCGCTGGCGCAGCGGATCAGCGCCAGCGGCTACGTGGTGGCGCCGCGTGCGGCCACGCAACTGACGCCGGGGCAGGGCATCGACGCCTGGCGTGCGGAGATGTCCGCACGCATCGCCGCGGCCGTGCCGCAGGCCTCGGCGCGCTACGTGCAGGCACTGGCGCTGGGCGACACGCGGCGCCTGGACGATCGCGACTGGCGCATCCTGCGTGCCGCCGGCCTGACCCATCTCATCGCCATTTCCGGCTTCCATGTCGGCCTGGTCGCCGGCGCCTTCGCGTTGCTCGGCGGCGGCCTGTGGCGGCTGTGGCCGCAACTGGGCCGCTACTGGCCGCGTCGCCAGGCCGCGGCGGCGCTGGCGCTGCTGGGTGCCGGCGGCTACACCCTGGTGTCGGGCATGGCCCTGCCGACCGTGCGCACCGCGCTGATGATCGCCGTGGTGGTCGCGGCCCGGCTGTGGCGGCGGCCGGTGCGGGTGGTCGACGCGCTGGCACTGGCTGCGATCGCCATGCTGCTCTGCGACCCGCTGGCGGTGCTCTCGGCCGGCTTCTGGCTGAGCTTCCTCGGCGTCGCCTGGCTGGCCTGGTGCATGCCCGACGCCGGCCGCGGCTGGCGCGAAACGTTGCGCAGCTTCCTGACCGCGCAGGGGGTGGCCACGGTCGGCCTGCTGCCGGTGAGCACGATGCTGTTCGGGCAGGCCTCGCTGGTCGGGCCGCTGGCCAATCTGCTGGCCATCCCCTGGTGGAGCCTGGTGGTGGTGCCGCTGGCCCTGCTCGGCACCGCGCTGGAGGCGTTGCACGCCGGTGCCGGGGCCTGGCTGTGGCGCCTGGCCGCGGCCTGTTTCGACCTGACCTGGCCGTTGTTCGTCACCCTGGGCGAGAGCCGCTTCGCCCTGCGCTGGCTGCCGGAGGCGCGCGACTGGGCACTGCCGCTGGCCCTGCTGGGCGCGTTCTGGCTGCTGTTGCCGCGCGCCGTGCCGGGCAAGCCGCTGGCGGCGCTGCTGTGGTTGCCGTTGCTGCACCCGCCGCTGGAGCGGCCACGGCCGGGCGAGGTCGATCTGGTGATGTTCGACGTGGGGCAGGGGCTGTCGTTGCTGGTCCGCACCGCCCACCACCAGCTGCTGTACGACACCGGGCCGGCGGTGGAGGACGGCTACGATGCCGGCGAGCGGGTGGTGGTGCCGGCGCTGCATGCGCTCGGCGTGGCGCGGCTGGATCGCGCGGTGATCAGTCATGGCGACAACGATCATGCTGGCGGCCTGGGCGCGGTGCGCGCGGCGTTGCCGATCGGCCTGGTCCAGGCCCCGGCTGGCGCGCCGTTGCCGGTGGACCGGGCCTGCGAGGCCGGCGACGCCTGGGAGTGGGATGGGGTGCGCTTCCAATTTCTGCACCCGGCGCGGCACTTTCCCTATCTGCGCAACGAGTCCAGTTGCGTGCTGCGCGTGGAGACCGCGCACGGTGCGCTGTTGCTGGCCGGCGACATCGGCGACGTGGTCGAGCGCACGCTGCTGCGCGAGGCGCCGCAGGCGCTGCGCGCCGAGGTGGTGGTGGCGCCGCATCATGGCAGCGCGCATTCCTCGCAGCCGGCCTTCGTCGCCGCCACCGGCGCACGCTTGGTGCTGGTCTCGGCGGCCTATGGCAACCGCTTCGGCCACCCGCATCCGGGCGTGGTGGCGCGCTGGCAGGCCGCCGGCGCCGAGGTCGCCGGTACGCCGCAGGGCGGTGCGCTGCGCGTGTGGCTGGGGCGCGCCGGCCCGCAACTGCGCGAGCGGCGGCCCTGGCGGGCGCGGCTATGGGACGCGGCGGAGCGGGCGCGGGCGGCTGCTATCCTATCGGCCAGTGAACGAACGGCCGAGCGTGCCGGAGGGTTGCGACGTGTGGGAACTGGTCAAGGCCGGTGGCTGGCCGATGGTGCCGTTGCTGCTGTTGGGCGTGGTCGCGCTGGCGATCGTCCTGGAGCGGTTCTGGAGCCTGCGCCGTAGCGAGGTGTTGCCGCCGGGACTGGGCCAGGAAGTGCGCAACTGGGCCACGCGCGGCAAGCTCGATCCCACCCACATCGAGTCGCTGCGGCGCAATTCGCCGCTGGGCGCGCTGCTCGCCGCCGGCCTGGACGTGCGCAACCGCCCGCGTGAGATCGTGCGCGAGCGCATCGAGGACACCGGCCGGCATGTCGTGCACCGCATGGAGCGCTACCTGAACGCGTTGGGCACGATCGCCTCGGCCGGACCGCTGCTGGGCCTGCTCGGCACCGTGGTCGGCATGATCCAGATGTTCCTGGGCATCCTCGACCATGGCCTGGGCGATGTGAACCAGCTCGCCGGCGGCATCGGCAAGGCGCTGGTGTGCACCGCCACCGGCATGATCATCGCGGTGCCGGCGCTGATCTTCCATCGCCATTTCAAGGGCCGCATCGCCGGCTACGTGATCGAGATGGAGCAGGAAGCCACCGCGTTGACCGATGCACTGGACGGCCACGGCCGTGCCGTGGCGCCAGCGGCACGCGGCGCCGCGTCGAACGCCGCGACGGCCAAGGGCTGAGCCGGTGCGGATCCGCGACGACCGTGGCCAGGACGAGCCGCACATCGACCTGGTGCCGTTGATCGACGTCATCCTGGTGCTGATCATCTTCTTCGTCGTGACCACCACCTTCGATGCGCGTTCGACGCTGCAACTGCAGTTGCCCAACGCCAGCGACCGCAATGCGCCGCCGCCGGCGCGCGCGCTGAGCGTGCTGATCAACGCCGACGGGCATTACTTCATCAACGACCAGGAAGTGCTGCGCACCGACGTGGAGTCGGTCAAGCGGAGCATCGCCCAGGTCGCCGGCGACGACCGCGAACAGCCGGTGCTGCTGCGCGCCGACGCGCGCACGCCGTACCAGGCGGTGGTCACCGCGCAGGACGCGCTGGGCCAGCTCGGATTCCGCCGCATCGCCATCGCCACTGCCCCCGAAGTCAACAGGGACGGAAGCTCCAAGTGAATGTACCCACCGACGTGCCCGTCCAGGATTCCCCCTGGCGGACCTATCGCCGCCTGTTGTCCTATGCCGGCGGCTACCGCGGCCTGCTGCTGATCGCCGCCGTCGGCGCGCTGCTGGAAGCGCTGGCCGGCTCCGGCTTCCTGGCGCTGATGAAGCCCATCACCGACGAGACCTTCATCGCCCGCAACCGCGAAGTGGCGATGTGGCTGCCGCTGCAGATCGTCGGCCTGTTCGTGCTGCGCGGCATCGCCGGCTACGTCACCGACATGTCGATGGGACGCGCGGCGCGGAGCATCTCCCGCGATTTCCGGGTCAACGTGCTGGACAAGTACCTGCGCCTGCCGGGCAGCCGCTTCGACGCCGAGCCGGTGGCCTCGATGCTGGTGCGGCTGGGTTCGGACAGCGAGCAGGTGGCGCAGGCCGCGGTCGACGCGATGAAGGTAATGGTGCAGCAGACCCTGCAGATCGTCGGCGCGCTGGCGGTGATGCTGTGGTACAGCTGGACCGTGACCGTGACCATCCTGCTGGTGGCGCCGCCGCTGGCCTGGGTGATGGACCGCGTGGCCAAGCGCTACCGGCGGGTCAGCCATCGCATCCAGGAGAGCAACGCGGAACTGATGCAGTCCGCCGAGCAGGCCCTGTCCGGCAACCAGGAGGTCAAGGTCTACGGCGCGCGCGCCAGCGAGATGGAGCGCTACCAGCACCTGGCCGACACCAACCTGCATCTGGCGATGAAGGTCGAATCCACCCGCGGCATCTCCTCGGCCGCGGTGCAGTTGCTGGGCGCGATCGGCCTGGCCGCGCTGCTGCTGATCGCCGGCCACGAGGCGCTGGCCGGGCGCCTGACCGCCGGCGAGTTCGTGTCGCTGATGACCGCGATGATGGCGATCATCCCGGCGCTGAAGAACCTCACCAACGTGCAGAACATGCTGCAGCGGGGCGTCGCCTCGGCGCAGCGGCTGTTCGTGGTGCTGGATGCGCCGGAGGAACAGGACAGCGGCACCCGCCACATCGAGCGTGCGCAGGGCCGGATCGAGTTCCGCGAGGTCACCGCCGCCTATCCGGGGCAGGCGCGGCCGGCGCTGGCCGAGGTCAGCTTCGTCGCCGAACCCGGCACCGTCACGGCCATCGTCGGCCGCTCCGGCAGCGGCAAGTCCAGCCTGGTCAAGCTGATCCCGCGCTTCTACGATCCGCAGTCCGGGCAGATCCTGCTCGACGGCCATCCGCTGCAGGAATACCGCCTGGAGGATCTGCGCCGGCAGATCGCCCTGGTCGGCCAGCAGGTGATGCTGTTCGACGGCAGCATCGCCGAGAACGTCGCCTACGGCGAGATGCGCGACGCGGGCCCGGCGCAACTGCAGCAGGCGATCGCCGACGCCAACGCGATGGAGTTCGTCGAGCACCTGCCCGAGGGCGTGCAGGCGCAGGTCGGGGCCAAGGGCGGACGCCTGTCCGGCGGCCAGCGCCAGCGCCTGGCGATCGCCCGCGCCATGCTGAAGGACGCGCCGATCCTGATCCTCGACGAGGCCACCGCGGCGCTGGACAACGAATCCGAGCGGCTGGTGCAGGACGCCTTGCACCGGCTGATGCCCGACCGCACCACGCTGGTCATCGCCCACCGCCTGTCGACCATCGAACACGCCGACCAGGTGCTGGTGATGGACCACGGCCGCATCGTCGAGCGCGGCACCCACAGCGAACTGCTGGCGCTGGGCGGGGTGTATGCGCACCTGCACAGCATGCAGTTCCGCGAAAGGCAGTTCGGATGAGCGAGCGCGGGCCACACACCCCCGCCTATTGGTACGGCACGGGTTCGCCGCCGCTGCACGCGCGTGTGCTGACCCCGCTGTACGCGGCGGCGATCGCGCTGCGCCGTGCGCTGTACCGGCGCGGTTGGCGCAAGCGCCACAGCATCGCCGCACCGGTGGTGGTGGTCGGCAACCTCACCGCCGGCGGCACCGGCAAGACGCCGCTGACCATCGCCCTGGTGCAGCGCCTGCGCGACGCCGGCTGGAGCCCGGGCGTGGCCAGCCGCGGCTACGGCCGCAGCCAGCCGCAGGAGCCGCGCTGGATCGAGCCGGGCACCTCGGCCGAGCAGGGCGGCGACGAGCCGGTGCTGATCGCGCGCAAGACCGGGGTGCCGGTGCGGGTGGACCGCGACCGCGTCGCCGCGGCGCGCGCGCTGCTGCAGGCCGGCTGCGACATCGTGGTCTGCGACGACGGCCTGCAGCACTACCGCCTGCAGCGCGACATCGAGATCGAGGTGGTGGACGGCCAGCGCCGCTATGGCAACGGCCGCCTGCTGCCGGCCGGGCCGCTGCGCGAGCCGGTAGCGCGCGGCAACGAATGCGATTTCCGGGTCATCAACCTGGGCCAGGCCAGCGACAGCGGTGCGCTCGAAGCCGGTTTCGGCGAATGGGCGATGCGCCTGCGCATCGACAGCGCGCAGCCGTTGCGCGGCGGCCGTGCGCGGCCGCTGCGCAGCTTCGCCGGCCAGCGCGTGCACGCCGTGGCCGGCATCGCCCATCCGCAGCGCTTCTTCGACATGCTGCGCGCGCAGGGCATCGGCGTGGTCCCGCATGCCTTTCCCGACCACCACCAGTACCGCGCCGCGGACCTGGCTTTCGGCAGCGAACTGCCGGTGCTGATGACCGAGAAGGACGCGGTCAAGTGCGCCGCCTTCGTCAACGATTGGTGCTTCAGCGTGCCGCTGGTCGCCGAACTGCCGGCGGCGTTCTGGATCGGCCTGCTGGATCGGCTGGACAAGCTGCGCGGCCGCGCCGGCGAGTCCGGCGACTAGCGGCGCGGCGCATCGGCTGTTTCCTGCGCAATCGCGCCGGATCCACCGTCTTCCGTAGGAGCGGCTTCAGCCGCGATGGGGCGTTACCGGCAAGGCCCGTCGCGGCTGAAGCCGCTCCTGCAGGACGCTCAAGACGCTTCCGAGAGGTGCCTGGAGGCACGCAGGCGGCACGACGCTCGGGGCTGCTGCGCCGCTCGTCGCCGCCCACGCCTTGAGCGCCGCGTTGCGTCGGCGAACCGCACTAGAACCGGTAGTTCAGCGACAGCGCGGTGTTGCGCGGGGCGCCGTAGTAGCCCTGCGCCCAGTACAGGCTGTTGATGTACTTGCGGTCGGTGACGTTGTAGACGTTGAGCGTGGCGCTGAACTGCGGGGTGAAGTCGTAGTGCGCCATCAGCCCGAGCAGCGCGTAGCTGTCCTGTCGGGTGAAAATCTCATTGCCGCTGGTGTCCACGGCCTGCTGGTCGCGGGAGATGTCGCTTTGCCAGGTCAGCGTCGCGCCCAGCTTCAGCGCTTCCCACTGCGGCACGGTGTAGGTGCTGGCGAGCTTGAAGGTGCGGCGCGGCACGTAGGTGCGCACGTTGTTGCCGGCGTCGTCCTTGAGGCTCAGCTGGGTGTAGCCGGCATTGAGCTGCCAGTGTTCGCCGAGCCGGCCGGCGATGTCGAACTCGTAGCCGGTGGAGGTGGCGTCCACCGGCTTGTAGGTCTGCAGCGTGCCGACGTAGGCATCGGCTTCGGCGGTGTTGTCCTGCTTGGCGCGGAAAATGGCGAACGAGGCATTGACCCGCTGCTGCAGCCACTGGCCCTTGATGCCCAGTTCGGCGTTGCTGCCGGTGATCGGGTCCAGCACCCGCAGGTTGCGGTCCAGTTCGGTCTGCGGATTGAAGATCTCCGCATAACTGGCGTACAGCGCGTAGTTCGGATCGAAGGTGTACACCGCGCCGACGAACGGGGTGGTCTTGCTGGCGTCGTAGACGTGCTGCACGCCGTAGTTCTGGCCGCGGCTCTCGATCCTGGTGTGGTTGACGCCGGTGATCAGCTTCAGCGCATCGCTCAGGTTCCAGCGCGCGGTGGCGTAGGCGCTGCGGCGGATCATGTCGAACGCGGCGCCGGTCGGCGCGGTGGTGAACGCTGGCAGGGCGATGTCGCCGCTCCAGTTCTCCAGGCTGGGCAGGGCGAACCAGGCGCTGGTGTCGCTGGAATCGGGGTAGGTGGAGACCTGCGAGACGTCGATGCCGGCCCACTTCACCCCGGCCACCAGTTCGTGCTCGCGTCCGCCCAGCACGAACGGGCCGCTGGCGTAGAGGTCGGCGTACTTCTGGGTTTCGTGGCTGACGTAGCGCGAGGGATAGGAGTACAGCCCCAGCCCGGTGGCGCGATCGGGCGTGCCATAGGCGTAGAACAGGTTGCCGTCCGACTCCAGCTTGCGGTAGTTCAGCGCGGCCTTGAGCTGCCAGCCGCCGCCCAGCGCCTGCTGCAGTTCCACGAACGCGCGCTTGTCGGTGCTGTTCCAGTACGACCAGTCGGCCGAGGTGCTGGTCGAGCGCGCATAGTGGGTGGCGCTACCGTCGCTGTAGTACAGGGGCAGGGCGCCCCACATGCCGCCGTGGGGTTCGTTCTTCTGGTCGCTGGCGCCCACGCTGAGCAGGGTGCTGTCGCTCAGGTCGGCCTCGACGATGCCGTAGACGCTGCGCTTCTTCAGCGAGTAGCGGTCCAGGTAGCTGTCGCCGTCCTGGCCGGCGGCGACGATGCGTCCGCGCACGCTGCCGCTGTGGTTGAGCTTGCCCGACAGGTCCGCGTCCACCCGCCGCATGTCCCAGCTGCCGGCGGTGACGCCGACGCTTCCCTGCAGGTCCTGGGTCGGGCGCTTGCGCACGAAGTTGATCGTCGCCGACGGGTTGCCGGTCGAGGACAGCAGGCCGTTGGCGCCGCGCAGCACCTCCACGCGCTCGTACATCGCCGTGTCCAGGTCGCCCTCGGCACCGCCGTTGGTGAACGGCAGGCCCAGCCCGTCGACCTGGAAATTGATGATGTCGAAGCCGCGCGCGGTGTAGTAGGTGCGGTCGGTCTCGATCTTCTCCACGTTGACGCCAGTGGCCAGCGCCAGCACGTCGTTGGCGTTGCGCAGGCCGAAATCGTCCATCTGCTCGCGGCCGATGCTGCTCACCGATTGCGGCGTCTCCAGCGGACTCAGCACCAAGCCAGTACCGGTGGCGCTGGGCGGCGGGGTATAGCCATCCTTGCGCTGCGCGACCACATCCAGCTTCTCCAACTCGGTGGGTTGCCGGTCGCCGGTCGCGCTGGCGTCGGCCTCGGCGGCGCCGGCCGCAGCCGGCAGCAGCAATGCGGCGATCGCCAGGCACAGCGCGCGGCGCGTGGTGGCGGAGGAGGGGGGTGCAGCGGATCGGAGCGGATGGGCGGGGAGGTTCATCGGTGGGGTCTATAGAATGGGCGGAAGGCAACGCGGTCGTCGCGCCAGAGGCTGTCGCAGCGGCACGCGTGCTGGGACAGTCCGGTCGTCGAATGGCGAATGCGAACTATTCTCAATAATTGACGGAGAAAGATCAATTCATGGCCGGATTCGCCCCGCTCCCGCACCTGTCTGCCGCCGCCAGTGACGTTCCCACCGTCGGCGCGGTGGCGGCATGAGCGCCGCTTTGCCGCCGTTCGTGGTCGCCATCCCGGCCCGCTATGCCGCCTCGCGGCTGCCGGGCAAGCCTTTGCGTGCGCTCGGCGGCGAGCCGCTGATCCGCCACGTGGCCCGGCGTGCGCTCGCCGCCGGTGCCACGCAGGTGTGGGTGGCCGCCGACGATGCGCGCATCGCCGCGGCAGTGGCCGACCTGGACGGCGTGCATGTGACCACGACTTCCAGCGACCACGCCTCCGGCACCGACCGCCTGGCCGAGTGCGCCGACATCGCCGGCTGGGACGATGCGACCCTGGTGGTCAACCTGCAGGGCGACGAGCCGTTCGCGCCGGTCGCCGGCATCGTCGCGGTGGCCCGGACCCTGGCCGACAGCGGCGCCGAGATGGCGACCCTGGGCACACCGGTGGACGCGGCCGAACACCTGTTCGATCCCAACGTGGTCAAGCTGGTGCGCCGCGCCGACGGCGATGCGCTGTACTTCAGCCGCGCGCCGATCCCCTGGCACCGCGACGCCTTCGCCGCCTCGCAGGCGCAGCTGCCGCTGCCCGGCCCGTGGCTGCGGCATATCGGCATCTATGCCTATCGAGCCGGCTTCCTGCGCCGGTTTGCGGCGATGCCGCCGGGGCAGTTGGAGCGGATCGAGTCGCTGGAACAGTTGCGGGTGCTGGAAGCCGGCTTCCGGATCGCGGTGGCGCTGTCGCCGGCGCCGTTCCCGCCGGGCGTGGACACGCCCGAGGACCTGGCGCGCGCCGAGGCCTATCTGCAGGGCGGCCAGGCATGAAGCTGCTGCTGGTGTGCCTGGGCAACATCTGCCGTTCGCCGATGGCCGAGGGCGCGCTGCGCCACCATCTGCAGCGCTCGCCGCTGGCGAGTGTGGTGGAGGTCGACTCGGCCGGCACCGGCGACTGGCACCGCGGCGAGCCGCCGGACCGGCGCGCGGTGGCCTGCGCGGCCGCGCACGACGTGGACATCGCCGGCCTGCGCGCGCGGCAACTGCGCGACCGCGACTTTGCCGAATTCGACTGGCTGCTGTGCGCCGATGCGGCGAACCTGCGCGACGTGCAGCAGCGCGCACCGGCGTCGGCGCGCGAGCGCGTGGCGCTGTGGCTGCCGTGGGCCGGCGTGCATGGCCGCAGCGAGATCCCGGATCCGTACACCGGCGGCAGCGCGCAATTCGAGCAGGTCTGGCAACTGGTAGACGAAGCGGCCGCCGGCAGCGTGGCACGACTGTCCGCCGACCTCGGCTCCGGCATAATCGGCCGATGAATTCCATCGCCGCCCTGGAACTTCCCGCGTCCGGCGCCTGGCTCAACGCCGAGCCGATCCGCCTGCGCGATCTGCAGGGCCGGGCGCTGGTGCTGGCCTTCGTCAATGCCGCCTCGGTGTGGTGCGCGCAGCGCCTGGCCGAACTCGGCCAGTGGCAGGCGCGCAATCCCGGACGGCTGCAGGTGATCGTGGTGCAGGTGCCGCGCTTCGACAGCGAGCGCGAGCCGCAGCGGGCGCTGAAGCTGCTGCGCAGCCAGGGCGTGTCCGCGCCGATCCTGCTCGATGCCGATTGGGCCGCCTGGCAGCGCTTCGACATCCAGGCCTGGCCGACCCTGGTGCTGATCGACGCCGGCGGTGTCGAGCGCGAGCGCCTGGTCGGCATCGGCGGCGCCGAACTGGACAAGGCGCTGCACGCGCTGTGCGCCGGGCAGCCGTTGCCGCTGGACGAGGACCTGCGCGACGCCCGCGAGACCCAGCCGGAGCCGCGCCTGCCGCTGCGCTTCCCGACCGGTCTGGTGGTGGCCGACGACCTGCTGTATGTGGCCGACAGCGGTCATCACCGCATTCTCGAATGCAGCACCAATGGCCGCGTCCTGCGCCAGTTCGGCATCGGCACCGCCGACTTCATCGATGGCGCGATCGGCGAGGCGGCGTTCCACCGTCCGCGCGGGCTGGCGCTGGAGCGCGGCGTGCTGTACGTGGCCGATACCGGCAACCATGCGCTGCGCCGGATCAACCTGCTCACCGGCCAGGTCGACACGCTGTGCGGCAACGGCCGCGCCGGCGAGCCGGTCGAGGGGCGGGTGGAGCAACCGTTGCTGGCGCCGCTGAACCATCCGCAGGACGTGGTGATCGCCGACAACCAGGTGCACCTGGCGATGGCCGGCGACAACCGCATCTGGAGCTACGACCTGGGCAGCCGCAGCCTGCGCTGGCGCGCGGGCGCCGGCGCGCTGGAGCTGCGCGACGGCAGCGGCCACCTGGCCGCGTTCGCGCAGCCGTGCAGCCTGGCCGCGGTGCAGCAGGTGCTGTACGTGTGCGATGCGCTGGGCTCGGCGGTGCGCTCGATGCAGTTGCGCGGCGACCTGGTGCAGACCCTGCTCGGCGGCCAGGGACCATGGGATTTCGGCAACGAGGACGGGCCGCGCAGCCGTGCCCGCCTGCAGTTCCCGCAGGCGATCGCGCTGAGCCCGGACGCGCCGCTGCTGTGGATCGCCGACAGCGGCAACGGCAGCCTGCGCAGCCTGCGCCTGGGCGGCGGCGAACTCTCCACCGCGGTATTGCCGCGGCGCCTGCACGGTCCGGGCGGGCTGGCGGTGAGCGCGGGCACCGTGTGGATCGCCGAGACCGATGCGCATGCGGTGCTGCGCTACGACATCGCCAGCGGCGAACTGCGCGATCTCGCGATCGGCGAATGAGTACCCCCGAATTGCCCCCGTTCGACGGCAAGGCCTTTGCCGCCAACCTCAGTACCGCGCCCGGCGTCTACCGCATGTACGCCGCCGACGACACCTTGCTCTACGTCGGCAAGGCCGGCGCGCTGCGCAAGCGCGTGTCCAGCTACTTCAGCGGCTCGCCGAAGAATGCGCGGACCATGGCCATGCTGGCGCAGGTGGCGCGGATGGACGTCACCGTCACCCGCAGCGAGGGCGAGGCGCTGCTGCTGGAAAACCAGCTGATCAAGTCGCTGTCGCCGCGCTACAACGTGTCGCTGCGCGACGACAAGAGCTATCCCTACGTGCTGCTGACCCGCGAAGAGTGGCCGCGGATCACCCTGCACCGCGGCCCGCGCGCGGTGCCCGGGCGCTATTTCGGGCCGTATCCCGGCGTCACCGCGGTGCGCGAGACGCTGAACCTGATGCACAAGCTGTTCAAGCTGCGCAGCTGCGAGGACAGCGTGTTCCGCAACCGCTCGCGGCCGTGCCTGCAGTACCAGATCGGCCGCTGCAGCGCGCCGTGCGTGGCGCTGGTGGCGGCCGACGAGTACGCCGAGGCGGTGCGCCGCTCCACGCTGTTCCTGGAAGGGCGCAGCGACCAGCTCGGCGAGGAACTGGTGCAGGCCATGCAGGCCGCCAGCGAGCGCCTGGAGTTCGAGCGCGCCGCGCGCCTGCGCGACCTGCTCGGCTCGCTGCGCAGCATGCAGAGCCGGCAGTACGTGGACGGCCGCGCCGCCGATCTCGACGTGCTGGCCTGCGCCACCCAGGGCGCCAACGCCTGCGTGCTGCTGCTGGCCTTCCGCGACGGGCGCAATCTCGGCACCCGCGCGTTCTTCCCCAAGACCAATGGCGAGGACAGCGCCGCCGAAGTGCTGGGCGCGTTCGTGTCGCAGTACTACGTCGAGCACGCGCCGCCGCGCGAGGTGCTGCTGGACCGCGAGATTCCCGACGCCGAGCTGATCGAGGCGGCGCTGAGTTCGGCCGCCGAGCGCAAGGTGCAGCTGAAGTGGAACGTGCGCGGCGAGCGCGCCGGCTACCTGGAGCTGGCCAGCCGCAACGCCCAGGCCACCCTGGTCACCGAACTGACCAGCCGCAACGCCCAGCACGCGCGCAGCGAGGCGCTGCGCGAGATGCTCGGCCTGGCCGAGCCGGTCAAGCGGGTGGAATGCTTCGACATCAGCCACACCATGGGCGAGGCCACGGTGGCCTCGTGCGTGGTGTTCGACGCCAGCGGCCCGGTGCGCAGCCAGTACCGCCGCTACAACATCAGCGGCATCGAGCCGGGCGACGACTACGCGGCAATGCGCCAGGCGATCGAGCGCCGCTTCCGCCGCGCCGCCGAAGGCGAGGGCAAGGGCGATGCGGTGCTGCCGGACGTGCTGCTGATCGACGGCGGCGCCGGCCAGTTGGCGCAGGCCACCGGTGCGCTGGCCGACCTGGGCGTGGACGGGGTGCTGCTGATCGGCGTGGCCAAGGGCGCCGAGCGTCGCGCCGGCCACGAGACCCTGGTGATGCCGGACGGGCGCGAGTTGCGGCCGGGCGCGGCGTCGCCGGCGCTGCAGTTCATCCAGCAGGTGCGCGACGAGGCGCACCGCTTCGCCATCACCGGCCACCGCGGGCGCCGGCAGAAGGCGCGCATGACCAGCAAGCTGGAGGACATCCCGGGCATCGGCCCGCGGCGCCGCGCCAGCCTGCTCAAGCACTTCGGCGGACTGGCCGGGCTCAAGGCCGCCGGCGAGGCCGAGATCGCGCGGGTGGAAGGGATCAATGACGCACTGGCTGCACGAATCTACGCTAACCTGCACGGGCTGCCGGTACCCGATCCGGCAGGCGAGTAGAGCAGCGCAATGAAGTTGACCATCCCCACCTGGCTCACGCTGCTGCGGATCGTGATGATCCCCGTGCTGGTGCTGGTGTTCTATCTGCCGTACACCTGGACCAACTTCGCCTCGGCGGCGATCTTCGGCCTGGCCGCGTTCACCGACTGGCTGGATGGCTGGGTGGCGCGGCGCTACCACCAGTACTCCGCGTTCGGTGCGTTCCTGGATCCGGTGGCGGACAAGCTGATGGTGGCGGTGGCGCTGTTCCTGATCGTGCAGGGCCACCCGACGCCGTGGATGGCGTTCTGGGCGGCGGTGATCGTCGGCCGCGAGATCGCGGTGTCGGCGCTGCGCGAGTGGATGGCCGAGATCGGCCAGCGCGCCAAGGTGCGCGTGGCGATGATCGGCAAGATCAAGACCACCGCGCAGATGGTGGCGCTGCTGTGCCTGCTGTACTCGGTGATGCCAGACGGCTCGCCGCCGGAGAGTGTGTGGATGGGCCTGTTCGTCTTCCACGTCGGCGACTGGACCCTGGCCATCGCGGCGATCCTGACCCTGTTGTCGGGCATCCAGTACCTGCATGCGGCCTGGCCGAGCCTGCGCGACGACGAGCGCGCGGCGGTGGCGGAAAAGAACGCGAAAAAAATCGAAGGCAACGGTTGACAGGCTGCGTGGTCCCGGTAGAATTCGCGGCCTCAAGCGGGAATAGCTCAGTTGGTAGAGCGCAACCTTGCCAAGGTTGAGGTCGCGAGTTCGAGTCTCGTTTCCCGCTCCAGATCATGAAAACAGGACCTTCGGGTCCTGTTTTCGTTTTGGGCGATGCGCTGCGATGGTGGGTGGGCACGTGCACGCGGCGCGACCCTTGCGCATTGCGAGTGGGGCCTTGCCCGCTGCCGACGGTGCGGCGTCGTGTGCAACGTTTCGCCTGGACAGCGCTGCCATCGTCTGCCGCTGTTGCAGCCGCCGTGCTGCCTGTCGCTGTCATTGGGGCGCATGTCGCGCCACCTGGCGCGAGCGGTTCTCTTGCGTCCAGTTGCGTGTGCCGACGACGGTGCCTCTTCCCGCCATTCGCCTGGTCGGTGGCGCGCGAATGCTGGCGCCCTTGCACTGGCGACCGGAATGGCGGTTCCGGATCCGGATTGTGTCGACCGCCGTGACGGCAGCCTGCGGTAGCGTCGATGGCGGCTTGCAGACCGTGCAGCGGCAGTTGGCCCGGCCAGGGTGTGCGGGCAACGCGCGCGCCGGCATCGACGGTCAGGCGCCGCGCGAAGCGATGCCGTCCACTCACCTGCCACTTCAGGAGCTACCGATGACCTTCGAGATCGCGACCTGGTACGACACATGGAACGCCACGGGTGCCGACAATCTTGCGCAGGGCAAGGTCCCGCTCGGCTATGCTAGCCGTTACAACCTGGCGTTCGGCAGCTTCGTGCCGGCCGCCAGCGGCTACACGCTGGATCTGGACCAGCAATTCGCCATGCAGAATCTCGCCCAGATCAAGGCGCAGGCGCCGACGGCGGTGATCTATGCCGGTGTGGGCGACACCGGACTGGCCGAGACGGCGGCCGACAACCGCAACAACGCCAACCGTTCCACGGCCAATATCGTGACCTACCTGCAACAGCACGGTCTCGCTGGGATCAGCATCGACGCCGAAGGCGGTGGCATGCCGTTCGTCGTTGAGCTGGTCGGCCAGCTCAGCGCCAGCTTCAAGGCGGCGGGGCTGGGTATCGCGGTGTCGGTGCCATGGCCCGGCGATGGTCCGGACGGCCTGTATGGCGAGGGTGCGGTGGCGGCATTCAATCAGTACGTCGATGCCGCGGAGTTGCAGGATTATTCCTCGCTGGGCACGCCGCAGGATGCGCAGGTGTGGCTCGATGCCGGAGTCAGCGCCGGCATCCTGATGGGCGGTGTGGCCACCGAGAATGGCGATGTGCAGACCTCGCTCGAGGACACCGCCGCCTGGACCAATTACGCTTTGCAGCACGGACTGCGCGGCATGTTCAGCTGGCGGCTCGACAACGATCATGGTCTGGACGGCAAGAACGAAGACGTGCAGCCGACCTTCACCGGCGCCAAGACGATCTACGACACGGCCCAGGCGCAGTCGGGCGGTACGACCGCAGCGCGCTAGCGCGTCGCGCGTGTCGCGCCGCTTGTTCGTGCGCAGCCACGCGCCTTGCTGCAGCGAGCGCATCGCCGGCCACCGATGACCGGCGATGCGCAGGCGCAGCAGTGCCACCCAGTGCTGCTGCACCTCGCGCGCCAGCGGTGGCGACGCCGTGCGGACGTGCGCCATCGCGCAGACGACACCCGCATGCCTGCGCCGACTCAGGGCGCGGGGGAGACCGCGTGGAATCCAGCATGTCCGCAGGCGGCGTCGTAGGCATAGTCGCCCGCGGCGAGCAGGTGGCGGCCGCTGTTGATGTGCCCCGGCGGCGTCTTCAGCGGTCCGCGCCACTGCACGCTGTCCGGGGTCGCCGCCTTGCCGTCGCCGACCGCGAAGCCGTAGCCGAACACCGGCTGTCCTTTGGCGTCGACGACATCGAGTCGCAGTTGGGTGGCATCCGGCACCACGCGCGTGGCATGGCCGGCCAGTTGCACGGTCTGTTGCAGGCTGGCCGGCGTAGCGGGCGGCACCACAGGATTGAGCATCATGTAGGACACGCCGGTGTCGGGTAGTAGTTTGCCGCAGACGCGGTAGTCGCTGCCGCTGTCGGGGAAGCTGGCGCAGGCGGTGGGCGCCTGCCAGTCGCTGGGCGCGGTGGCGGTAGCCGCACCGCGCTGCAGCGGCACCAGGGCGAAACCGGTCAATGCCCGCTTGCTGACGCCCAGGGTGATGCTCTTGGCGCCGACGATGTAGCCGGGGCTCATGCGCTGCGCGCGCATCTGCGCCAGGTTGAGAAACGGATTGCGCGCGGCGTCGACGCCGCGGTCGTAGCCCACGCCCATCATGCCGAAGCCCGGCGAAATGGTGCTGCAGTCGCGCAGCACCTGCGTGGTGCTGCTCAACGCGGGGCTGCCGTTGTAGCCGGCGCAGGTGGCGGGTACCTGCGCCAGCGGCTTGGGTGGTTGGGCGATGCTGGCGACATCGCAGGTGCACTGCGCCGCCAGCACGGTGATGCGATCCACGCGCGCCGCGGCGCTCTTGCCGTCGGCGGAGACGCCGAGCCGCATCGGCACGTCCACGTACTTGCCGGGATGGTACTTGCTGTCGCTCGAGTAGAAGATGTGTCCAGGCGTGTTCGAAGCGTCCCAGGCGCTGCGCAGCGCGTCGCTCAGCGGCACCACCACGCCGGTGGAGCCGGTATCGACTTCCAGCACCTGGCTGCCGTTGCTGCGGCCATCGGCATCGCTGCCGAGCTGCACGCGCACCTGATAGGCGAATTTGGGCGTGGCCTTGGAGACCAGCGGCAGGTCCACGGTCTGCGACTGCAGCGTGCAGGTCTGCGCGGTGGCGGTGGCGGTGGCGCTCGCGGCCAGGCACAGCGCAGTGCTGCTCCAGCGTGTCCATCGGTTCATGGCGATGCCTCGGTTGGGTGTGGCGCCATGCTAGAGCGCGGCAGAACGCCGATCGCGCGCGGCGGCGTGCGATGCCGCGCTTGTCTACTGCCACCGGCATGGCGCTGTGGTGGGCATTCCAGTCGTCGTGGGGCGGCACGCGCGTGTCGTAGTGTCCGCAGTGCGCTCTTCGCAAACGCTGAGCACGCGCAGCGCAGGGTTGCCAAGCCGGGGAGCTTGGTACACAATGCAGTCCGTTGTGCGTCGGGCTGATTCAAAAACATCTTTTGAATCAACGTGTTGGACGAAAGCCGTAAGGCATTGTCCGATTCCCGCGCCATGGCCCCGGCAGCGGGGCTTTGTTTTTGTCGGCCGCCATGGGCGTTGCGGCAAGACGTCAGTCCACCGGCCTGGTGGCAGAGTGGTTATGCAGCGGACTGCAAATCCGCGTACGCCGGTTCAATTCCGACCCAGGCCTCCAGTTCGATGCAACGCAAAAGGGCCGCTTTCTGCGGCCCTTTTGCGTTGCGTCATGCGTGCATCGTTTCGTCGTCGCATCGATCCGCGTGCTTCGCCAAAACGAGCGAACGTCCTCGGACCGATCATGCGCGCGGGAGCGACCGGCGCGAATCGCGTGCGTGACGGCGCCTCCCGCCATTGCGCCGGCGCCTCCTCACCAGCGATACGTCGCCGTGGCCGTCACGCGACGCTGCTCGCCGTAGTAACAGTTGTCGTAGGCGTCGCAGTTGCTGAGGTAGGTCCTGTCGGCGAGGTTGTGCACGTTCAAGGCCAGGCTCCAGCGGTCGCGGTCGTAGCCGAGCAGTGCGTCGAGCAGGGTGAATGCCGGCACCTCGGCGCGCGCGGCGTCCAGGTCGCCGCGATTGGCGCCGGTGTAGCGCGCGCCCAGGCCGACGCGGATGCCGCTGTCGAAGCGGTAGTCGCCCCACAGCGCGGCGGCATGGCGCGAGACCGCCGACAGCGGCTTGCCCAGTTCGTCTGGATTGCTGCTGGTGGTGACGTGCACCGTCGGCGTGTAGCTGTAGGAGCCGATCAGTTGCAGACGCGGCAGCGGGTGCAGCGTCGCCTCCAGTTCCAGGCCGCGGACCAGGGTCTCGCCGGTCTGGCGCGGGACGTAGTCCGGGTCGTAGGTCAGGTAGTTGCGCCGGCGCAGGTCGAACACGGCGGCGCTGTACGACTGGGTGCCGCCGTCGGGCTGGAAACGCAGGCCGGCTTCGTACTGGCGCCCGCTTTCCGGGCGGAACGCGCGGCCGCTCAGCGGGTCGCGCGTGGCGGTCGGCACGAACGATTCGCTGTAGCTCAGGTACGGTGCCCAGCCGTTCGCGGCCACGTAGGTGAGGCCGGCGCGCTTGCTGGCCTTGCGTTCGGCGATGTCGCTGCGGCTGCCGTCCAGGCGGCTGTCGAGCCGGCTGTCGGCGCGGTCGTAGCGGGCGCCGAGGGTGAGCAGCCAGCGCTCGCGCCAGCGCACCTGGTCCTGCACGTACAGGCCGGTCTGGCTCACCGTGGCGATGCCGTCGTACCACGGCGCGGGCATTCGCACCGGGTCGCCGTAGACCGGGTGGCGGATGTCCAGCGGTGTGGTGGCGCCGCCGCTGTGGCTGACCTGGTCGATGCGCGTGCGTTGGTAGTCCAGGCCGAACAGCAGCGTGTGCTGCACGGCGCCGGCGTGCAGGCGCAGCTCGAGCTGGTTGTCCAGGTTCAGCGCGTGCACCGTTTCCCTGCTGTCCGAGGCGGTGCGGCGCAGTCGGGCGAAGTTGGCCGGGTCCAGCGGATCGGCGGGGTCGTCGATGACGAAACCGCGCCCCTGCACGCTGCGGTAGTCCACCTTCAGGCGGCCGTAGCGCGCGTTCTGGCGCAGGCGCAGCACGTCGTTGACGCGGTGTTCGAACAGCGCGGCGAGCATCGCCGTGTCCAGGTCGAAGCGGTTGTAGGTCGGGTCGCTTTCGAACAGGCGGCTGGGGAGATAGGTGCCGATCGCGGTCGGCACCAGCGATCCCACCGCCGGCCGCATGCGCAGGTACACGCCGGCGCGGGTGCGGCCGAGTTGCGAGAGCAGGGTGAGGCGGGTGGCCGCGCTGGGCGCCCAGGTCAGCGCCGGGGCCAGGAAGCGGCGGTCGTCGCGCATGCCGCCGGCCGGCAGTTCCGCCTCGCGCGCCAGGGCGGTGAGGCGGTACAGCACGCTGCCGTCCTCGCTGAGCGGCCCGGACAGGTCGCCGGCGAGTTGCCGGCGCTGGTGATCGCCGAATTGCACCTGCAGCTCGTGCAGTGGTTCGGCGGTCGGCCGCTTGCTGATCGCGTTGACCAGCCCGCCCGGGCCGCTCTGTCCGTACAGCACCGAGGCCGGGCCGCGCAGCACCTCGATGCGCTCGGCGCCATAGCGTTCGATCGGCCAGATGCCCCAGTTGCCGTTGTTGCGCAGCGGCATGCCGTCCAGGTAGAAGCCGGGCGCATAGGCATCGAAGCCGCGCAGCGAGATCCAGTCGTAGCGCGAGTCGGTGCCGTAGCGGGTGGGGATCACGCCGGGCGTATAGCTCAGCGCGTCCTTGAGCGTCTGTGCGCCCTGGGCCTGCATGCGCGCGTCGTCGATCACCGACAGCGACTGCGGCGTTTCCAGCAGGCTGGTGTCGGTCTTGGTGGCGGTGCTGCTGCGTGTGCCGGGATCGCTGCGCTCGCTGACGCGCACGGTGGGCAGGGTGGTGGCGTCTTGCGCATGCGCGGCGTGCGGGCCGGCCGTGACAAGGACGGCGATGGCGGCGGCCAGCGGTGCGACGCGGCGGGTGCGGCGCGCGAACGCCGGGCGGTAGGACATGGGCGACATCAGGCGGCTCCTTCGTTGCGATGCCTGTGCGCGACGAACGGGTCGCACAGGCGGAGGGAAGGGCTGCCTGGGCGCGGGCCTGGGTGGCGAGGGAATGATGGGTCCGCCGCCGTGGCGGCGGCGGACGCTGCGTGTGCTGGGCGTTGCGCGAGCGGGCGGTTACCAGCGGATGCCTTCGAACGGGTTCCAACTGGTGCTGCCCTTCACCCTGTCCAGATAGTAGGCGTAGTTGGCGGTCATGCCGACCAGGATCGAGTAGGCGATGCCGAAGGCCCGGGTGGCCGCGTCCGGCAGGAAGGTCAGCACGATGCCGCAGCACAGCGAGATGGCGAGCAGCATCAACGCCTTGCGCCACAGCCCGATCACGAACAGGTAGATGAAGCCGAAGAAGAAGGCGAACCAGTTCATGTTGAGGCGCAGCTTCTCCTTGAACGGCAGCGCCTTCATCGCCTCCTTGAAGCTTGCCGACTTGGGTTCGCCGTAGGTGTCGTAGAAGGTAAAGCGGAACTGCCATTTCGGGCTGTACTGGCTGTAGTCGTGGGTCGTGCTGTGCATCGGGGTTCTCTTCTTCGGGTGGTTGGGGTGGGGGAATGCGGGAGCGTCGACGCGCGCGACCGCGCCGGTCGGGCGTGGTGGTGGCGCGTTGACCTTTGGCGATGGCGTGGGCACCGTAGGCGCGGCTCCGCCGAGCTGGCTCGCCATGTTTGCGGGGAGCGCCGGGAGTGGAAGGCCAGGAGGGACGCCCTGGCCGGTCTTGATGCCGCAGTCGACCAGGAGCACGCGATGGTTCTGAAGGATATTTCCGCTACGGCCTGCCGCGCACTGCCGCTGCTCGTCGCCACGCTGTTCGCGGTGCCGGCCGCAGCCAGGCAGACGCTGCAGTGTCCCGAGCGCCTGCGTGTGGCCGAAGCGCCATTGCAGAGTCCCGACCTGCCGGCCGACGCCCGCGTCGCATTCGCCGCCGCGCCGTCGCTGCGGCTGTTCTCCAGTGGCGTCTATTCCGGGCCGCCGCGCGAAATGGCGGCGCTGGTGCCGAGCAACGAGGACACGCGCCGCCCGGGTGATGCGGGCGTGTCGATCTGGCGCTTCGATGCGCCCGACCCGCACGGTATTTACCTGGTGTGCGGCTATGGGCCCGATGGCCTGGTGCAGGTGTTGCGGCGCGTCGGCGACGTCGCGCGTTGCGAGGCGAGGCCGCTGCGTGCCAGTGGCACCGAGCCGGCCGCCGGTACCCTGTTCGTGTGCGAGTGAGGTCGCGCGATGGCAGGCGCGCGCAAGGCCGTGGCGATCACCGCGCAGGTGCTGTCCTGGAGCGGCTATGCGTTGGGCATGCTGCTGTACGCCGTGTCCGGTAGCCCGTACGCATGGGTGGACGGTCCCGATCCGCAGCTGTCCTCCGCCAGTTTCCAGCACAGCGGCAACGGGCGGCTGGTCGGCCTGTGCGTGCTGGCCGCGCTGCTGCTGGTGCAGGGCGTGCACGCGCTGCTGAGCCGCAGCCGCAGCGTGCGCCTGTGCTGCCTGGCTGCGATGGTGATCGCCTGCCTGGCCTTGTACTGCTGGAACTGAGCGCCGTCTCCAGACCGCGTGCATGCGGGACTGACGCAGGCACGCGAACGCCACGCGGCGCATGTCGCGAGCGGTGACGTCCTTGTCGCGCGTGGTGCGGTGCTGCATCGGGAGAACGGTCGTCCAGGACGGCAGAGCGGCCGGCGCCGCGTGCGCCGACGCGATTCCAGCCCGAAAGGGAAACTCCTGGTGAAGAGACGAGCGAGGGAGGGCGATCCCTACCTCGGGATTCGGGATTGGGGATTCGGGATTGGCCAGGGCGGTGTAGCGCGGGCCTGACGGTTTCGTCGGTGATGGCGGGCGGCTGCTGGCAGGCGCCTATCGCCCGACCCGGCGGTTGACTCAGCCCTTCGGCGTTTGTGTCTTCGTTTCGCGCGACTTGCGCCGCACGCGCCGACGCACAAGCCAGGCCGCCGCGGTCAGCAGCGCCAGCCCGGCCGCGCCCAGGGCGACGCGATGCGTGTGCACGAACTGGCGCATGGCCTGACCGCGCTCGCTCCACATGCGCCGCCGCGCGCCTTCGAAATCCGGCGTCTCGCAGGCGCCCACGCCGAACACATAGGCCTTGCCAGGTACCGGGTTGAGTGCGCCGTGCGCGACATAGCGCTGGTAGGAGCGGCGCGCCTGCGCCGGGTCTAGGGTGATGAGCCAGTCGGTGGCCTGGCACAGCACCGCGGCGTAGGCCTGGCTGCGTGCGGGCAGGTCGTCGGCGGCGCGATCGGCCAGGGCGGCGGCGATCCAGCGGTAGTGGTAGCGGCGGTAGGGCAGGGCGGCGGTGGCGGTCCAGCGCTGCGCTTCGGCGGCGGTGAGCAGTCCGCCTGGGCGCAGCTGTGCGTGCGAGGTCGCTTCGGCGTAGTTGCCGGCGTAGATCCGGTTGTCCGGCCCCAACTCATAGCCCAGCAGTTCCATACCCTGGCGGCGCGCGATCAAGGCGGCCTGGTAATGGCCCTCGGCGCGGCCGATGCCGGTCCAGGCGGATGCGGCCTGCCGCCGTGCATCGCGGTAACGGCGTGCCGCCTCGCGCAGTTCGGCCTGGGCGAAGTAGGGTAGTGCCGCGTCGTAGCGGCCGTCGCGCATCAGCCGGCGCGCCAGCAGTTCGCGCAGTTTCAGCGCCGGTGTCCGCTCCCAGTACTCCGGTGCAGCGTCTGCGGCGGTCGGCGGCGCAGCGGGGACGTGGCGATCCACGTAGTCCTGCAGTTCCTGCACGGTGAGCACGCGCTCGGCGACCGCGGCGGCGTCTTCCCAGTAGAGGTCGCCGCTGCGGTACAGCTGTGCGAACGCGTCGACGTAGCTGCCGCGTTGCAGGGCCAGGATCGCCGCTTCGCCCTCGATGCGGCACTGCGGTTTGACCGTCTCGTTGTTCCAGTCGCCGTTGCGGCGGGTGCCCCAGTCTTCGTTCGGCGGGAAGCGCCGGGATGCCTGCGCATAGGCCTGGGCGGCGCGCGCCGCGTCGCCGTCGCGCAGCGCCATCTTCGCGCGCAGCCACCAGGCCAGGCCGCTGTCGTCGGCATGCGCGAGCAGGCGCGCGGTGGCAGGGTAATCGCCCTGGCGATAGGCCAACGCCGCCAGCCGGTCGGCATCTTCCACCGGGTCGCGCTGCGCCTGTTCGAGCAGGCGCAGGAAGCGCGCCGAGGACAGGGTGCTGCCGGTCTCGGGGTCGAACGCGGTGGTGTCGCTGAGCAGTTTGGCGATCAGCAGCCGTCGCACCGCCTGTTGCTGCAGCAGCGGTGCCAGTTCGGCATCGCTGCGGCGGGCGAGGTCGGCGGCCACCTGCTTGAGCGAACTCATGCCGGTGTCAGAGCCTTGCGCCGCCTGCACCGCGTACAGACCGATCGCGCCGTTCCAGTCGCCGCTGGCGAGCAGTAGGCGCGCCTCCTCGCCGAGGCTGGCGATGCCCAGCTCCAGCGGGTCGTCGAACCCGGCCAGGCGCAGCGCACGGGTCTGCTGGAAGGCCTGCCGCGCCTGCTGTCGGTACGCCTGCCGCTGCGCCAGCGCATCGCCGGCCAACGCGCCGTCGGCGGCCAGCGCCAGGCTGCGCCCCAGCGAGTAGGCGGCCCAGGTGCTGCGCGTGCGGCGCTGCGCTTCGGGCAGGGCCAGCACCTGGCGGAAATAGTCCGCCGCCTGCGGATAATGCCCCTGCGCGAATGCGACCGCGCCGGCGGTGTACAGGCGCAGTTCCGGCGGCAGGTCGATCCCTTCGCGCTCGACGCGCTGCGCGTCGTCCAGCGCGCGGAGGTGTTCGATCCGGGCGAACCGCGCAGCGCCCAGTTGCGTGCGTTCGACGGCATCGCGCTGCTGCGGGAACTGCGCGCCGGCGTCCCAGTAGCGCGGCAGGGTCGCTGCGCTGGCGCGGCCGAGGCCGTCGATCGGCGCACCCAGGCGTTGCACCTCGCGGGCGAAGCTGCCTTCCGGCAACTGCGCCAGCGCGCCGGCGCGGTCGTCGAGCAGACGGTAGGGGAAGTCCGGGCCGCAGGCGCGGGCGCGGCCCAGCGGCAGCAGGATCAGCGCGACGGCGAGCGCGGCGGCGCGCCGGGAATCACGGCAGGACATCGATGGCACCTGTGTGCAGGCTGCGGCAGCGGACCCAGCCAAGTGCCCGGCGTTCGCCGGCGGCCAGGGACGAGGAAGCGGTGGTGCGGTCGAAGCGGGGCCCCTGCTCCGGCAGGTGCAGCCGGTAATCGCCCAGGGCGTCGCCGGCCTCGCAGGTGCTGCCGTGCAGGACCACGCGCCGCGGCAGCGCAGCCGCGGCGGTGCCGTGGTTGGCCAGGATCAGGTCGTAGACCGGGCCGCTGCCGCTGGCGTGTACCTGCACCGCCGCCTGCAAGGGACGCCCGTGCACCACCGCCTGCAGCGTCGCCAGCGACCAGGCGCGGCGATCGCCCGGCAGCGGCAGGCGGAACCAGACGATGCCGGCCAGGTGCGGCGGGCGGTGCGCGTGCAGCGCCTCGACGAAGACGGCCAGCTGCTGTGGCGACACGCGCAATTCGTGGCGCGTGCCGCGTGCCGACAGCGGCGCTTCGCTTTCGATCAGCGGCGTGGCGTCGGTATCGGCATCGGCGTTGTCGACCAGGGCCACGCCGTAGGCCGGCAGGGCCAGCCAGAACGGCCTGGCGCTGCGCTGGGCGTAGCGGTCGGCCGAGTGTCGCGCCTGCACCGGATCGAACAGGCCCGCCGCGGGCGCGTCCACCGCATGCACCTGCAGCACCGAACTGTCGACCGTGCGCAACAGCGGCGCCAGCGCCGGGCTGTCCAGCCAGGCGGGCAGGGCGGTGATGCTCAGCGCCAGATCGGTCGGCAGCGCGCCGCGCAGCTGCCGCAGCAGCACGGCGTAGGCGGGCAGGCGCGCGGTGGCGCAATCGTGGTCGATCTCCACGCCGCGCAGCGCCACGCCGGCCGCGCGCCAGCGGCGCACCAACTGCAGGACCTCTGTGTCGATCCGCGCCGCGTCCAGTGCCGGCAATTGCCCGTCCAGCCGCACCACCGCGATCACCGGGCGGCCATCGGCGGCGAGCTGCCGCAGATCCACCGCGGCGCGGCCCCAGCCGGCGCGCGGGTGCGCCTGCAGCGCCAGCACGCGCAGCGCTGCGAAGTCCGCGCGGGTCTGCGCCAGCGCCACTGCGTGCGCGGCGCTCCACTGCCGTTGCCAGACGTAGACCTGCTGCTCCAGCGGTGCCGGTGGCGACGCCGCGCAGCCGCCAAGCAGCAGGCTCAGCCCGAGGAGCGCGTGGCGCAGCGACACGGCGGCCGGGTCAGGACACGCGCGGCCACTGCCCCGTCGGGCGGGCAGTGTGCGAAGCGTGGCTCATGCGCCGGCCATCACGAGAACAGCCCGAACAGCCGCTTCTTCGGCTTGGCCGCCAGTTGCTGGGCCAGGTCGTAGCTCTCGCGCACGTCCGCGCGCTCGTGCAGCGCCAGCGAGCGCTCGAAGGCGGCGACCGATGCGGGATAGGCGCCGAGGTTCATGTGGCAATTGGCTTCCATCATGTACAGCTGCGCCGCCGAGCCGGGGTCGGCCTGCAACAGGTCGTCGTCGAGCAGGGCGCGCGCCGCGTCGCAGGCCGGCAGTGCGCTGCGATAGTCCTTGAGCACGTAATGGCAGTTGGCCTGGTAGTAGTGCGTGTAGAAGTCGTCCATGCCGTCGCGCTGCACGGCGAGGAAGTCCTGCAATGCGGCCTTGGCGTCCGGCAGATAGTACAGCAGCAGGTAGCCGCGCCCGTGCCGCGCGCGCTTGCGTGCCTGCGCGTCCTGCTGCTGCGTGGCCTGGGCGATCAAGGCGCCGTAGGCGTCGACCGCGGCCGGGTACGCGCGGGCCTCGCCGAGTGCGCTGGCATGCACGAACAGCGTGTCCAGGTCGTGCGGATTCGCCTGCGCGGCCGCCTGCGACAGGTCGGTGTCGACCTGCTGCGGCTGCAGCCGGCCCAGCGCCCGCGCCGCGGTGAGGCGGTGGTGCGCCTGCACCAGCGCGTACAGGCGCAGCAGGTCCGGATCGGCCTGGGCGTCGTTGGGCAGCGCCTCGAACGCCTCCTGCGCCGCATCGGCGATTTCCAGCACGTCGGCATGGCGGCCGACGCGGTTGAGATGGCTGCACGCCGCCTGCGCGCAATCCAGGAACAGCGGCGTATCCAGGTCGTAGTCCAGCATCAGGGTCAGCGCCAGCTCCGCCGCCTCGGCGTGCATGCCCTGCTGGCGATAGGCCGTGCGCAGGTTCTGGTACAGGAACTGGAACTGGCTGTGGCGCAGGCCTTCCTCGAGGATGGCCTGCGCCTGCGCGTACAGCCCGCGGTCCAGGTACAGCAGGCCGAGGTTGTTGCAGCACATCGCGAAGCTGTGGGTGTCGGTGTTGCAGGTCGCTGCATCGCCCAACTCCAGCGCCTGCCGAAACAGCGTGGTGCCGTGCTCGTAGAGTGCGAACTGCACGGCGTCGACGTAGCCGGCGTCGGCCGGATCCATCCCCGCGTGCTTCCATTTGCCGATGGACACGCCGGCGCCGTAGTAGTGGCAGGCGTGACGGTCGCGGAAATCCAGCTGCAGCAGCTGAGGCGATTGCCCGGTAGGCAGCGCTTCCATCTCGAACAGACGGACCTGCAGATCCACCTGTGGCTGCAGCGCATGCGCCGTGCGGTAGGCGTCGATCGCGGCGGCGGGTTCGTCCAGCCAGTAGTGCGCGCTGCCGAGCAGGCGATGCGCCTCGGCGTTGTGCGGGGCCAGGCCGATCGCGCGCTCGGCCCAGGCGGCGACGGTGCGCAAGGCCTGCTCGCGGTCGCTGCCGAAGTGTTCGCTGCGGTCCAGGTAGACCAGGCACTTCAGCCGCCACGGCGCCGCCTCGCCGGGCGCGGCCTGGATCCGCGCATCGCAGCGCTGCATCAGCAGATCGAGGTCGCACGCCTGCAGATGGTTGAGCACGGTGGTGCCGGACCACAGCGTGTACAGGCCCTCGAGGTCGTCCTGGTGGAGGGCGGCCATGCCGCGTTGGATCAGGGTCTGCATGCAGCGGATGCTCCGGAACAGGGCGGTGCGGGAACCGGCAGCCGCGCGCGGCAGCGTCTCCCGCGGGGGACGTCGCGGTAGATAGACGAGCCAGTCGCGTCTTTCCCTACCGTGCCGCCCCGCGCGACTAGGGCGCCGCCGCCCCGAAGCGCCGGGTGTACTGCACGAACAGCTGGCGGCCGACGGTGTCGAACCAGGACATGTCGTAGAACGGATACACCGTGGCGCTGCGATCGCGTGGCGGCATCGCATCCAGCAGGTTGGTCGCGGCCAGCGAGAGCGTGCTGCGCGCGTCGAGCCGGCATTCCACGGTGGCGTTGACGCGGTAGCTGGCGCCGATCCAGGGCGATCGTCCGCTGCCGGGATCGTAGCGGCCGAAGGCCGATTCCCAACTGGGCAGGCGCCCCAGCCGTTGCGCATGCAGGGTCGCCGACCAGGCCTGGCGCGACCAGCGCAGGCTGGCGTTGGCCTTGGTGCGCGGCATGTCGACCCCGCTGTTTACCGCGAATGCGTCCTGCATCGGCTCGCCGGCGTAGAGCTGGGTGCGGTACTGGCGGACCCAGGTGTAGGCCAGCGACACGTCGAACGTCCCGACGCGCGTCTCGCGTTGCCCGTGCAGCAGCGCATCGATGCCGCTGGTGGTGGTGCGCGCCAGGTTCATCGGTGCGAGCGCGACGGCGTAGAGCCGGCCGTCGGCGCTGCGGACCACGCGGGCGATGCTCTGCTGGCAGGCGGGCGAGGCGAGCGGGCGGCGGCCCAGGCGGCAGTCGGCTTCGTCGCGCAGCGCGCGGTCGGCGGACAGATCCTGCACCTGGTCGCGCAGATCGATGGCGAAGTAATCCAGGCTCAGGTCCAGCCCCTGCCGCGGCGACCACACCAGCCCGGCCGTCCAGGAACGGCTGGTCTCCGGCTTCAGGTCCAGGTTGCCGCGGCGCCGGCGCAGCAGCGGTTCGCTGTCGAAGCGGCAATCGGCCGCGGCCACGGCGGCGTCTTCGCGGGCGCAACGGACATAGTCCGTGCCCACGCTTTCGTCGATGCCCTCGCCGGCGTACAGGTAGTGCAGGTCGGGCGCGCGGAACGCCAGGCCCTGCGAGGCGCGCAGCAGCAGGCGGTCGCTCGGTCGCCACTCCAGGCCACTGCTCCAGGTGAAACGGCCGATCTGGCGGCCGGAATAGGCATAGCGGTCGTAGCGCACCGCGCTGTCGATGGTCAGCGGCTCCAGCAGCGGCAGGCGCAGTTCCGTGGCCAGCGCCCAGCGCCGACGCTGGCCGGCGCCGTCGGCGTCGCGCCAGCTGTAGTAGTAGGACTGGGTCGCCAGCGGGTCGGGGTGCAGGGCGTAGGCCTGCGCGCCGACCTCGGCGGTGAGGGCGAGGCCGGCATCGCCGCCGCGCAGGCCGACCAGTGCCGGTTGGCGCAGGGTCAGCGCGGCCGCGTCGATCCGCGTTTGCGGTCGGTAGGTGGTGCGTGCGGCGATCGCGGCGTACTCGGCCGGCGTCAGCGCGGTGTACAGCCGTGCGGGGTCGGCATCGAACATCGGATCGCCCGAGCCCGGGTCCACGCCGACCTGCTCGCCGAGGAACAGGGCGTTGGCACGCGCGGCGACGATCTGCGGCCAGGTGGTGCGCAGGCGCGCCTGGGAGTGGCTCAGCACCGCCTCGTAGGACCAATCGCCGCTGCCGAGCGCGCCCTCGACGCCGGTGGCCACGCTGAGCCGCTGCTGCCGGTTGTGGACCATGCCCACGTCCAGCCCGCCCATTTCCTCCGGGGCGAACTGCCGGCTCCAGTACTCCACCTGGGCGGTGCGGCGGTTGTAGAAATAGCCTTCCTCGTTGCCGTCCGGGCGCATGTAGGCCCAGCCCGGTACGTCGCGCATCAGCGCGATGTCCTGCTGGCCCACCTGCACGTCGGCGAACCACTCGGCACGCGTGCCCAGCGCGCGGTGCAGCGTGGCATAGGCATCGACGCTGCGGCGGCGGTGCAGCACGGTGCCGTAGCCGATGGCGCGACGGCTGCCGCAGTAGTAGCCGGGCAGGCCGCCGCCGCCTTCGCCGTCGCGCGCGCTGTAGCCGGTGTCGTGATCGTTGAGCGACGCCAGCCGCGCACAGGCCGCCGCGCCCGGATCGAGATACACGTCGTTGGCATCGGTGCGCAGGAACGCGCGCCGCGGCGCCGCCGCGCGCGCGGTGGGGGCGTCGCTGCTGGAATCCTGGCGGGCACGCTGATATGCCCACAGCGGCTGTTGCAGATTCACCTCGACGCTGACCAGGCCGGACAGCGCCTCGCTGGAGAAGCCGTGGGTGAGGCTGGCCTGCAGCGTGCGTGCGTCGCCGCGGCTGCTCTGGCCGACGCGGGCGTCCACGGTGGTGCCGTCGGCGTCGCGCTTGAGCAGGATGTTGATCACCCCGGCGATCGCGTCGGAGCCGTAGATCGCCGAGGCGCTGCCGCTCAGCACCTCGATGCGCTCGACCATGGCCAGCGGGATGCTCGCCACGTCGACGAAGTTGCTGCGGCCGTTGAACGGCAGCGGGAAATCGGCCACGCGACGGCCGTTGATCAGTACCAGGGTGTGGTTCGGGCCCAGCCCGCGCAGGCTCACCTGTTCGGCGCCCGGCGTGTAGTCGGCGCCGCTGGCCGATTGCTGGCTCTGAGTCTCGCCGTCGTTCTGGGTCAGTGCGCGCAGCACGTCCGGCAGGCGCTGGAAGCCGTTGGCGCGGATCTGCCCGGCATCGATCGCCGTCACCGGCGCCGGCCCCTCCAGTTGCGCGCGCGGGATGCGCGAGCCGGTCACCTGCAGCGTGGCGAGTTGCGCCGTCGCCGCGGCAGCGGGTGGCGCAGGCGCCGGTGCGGCGACCGCGGCCATGCGCCGCAGCACCAGATCGCTGCCCTCGCGCCGGGCCTGCAGGCCGGTGCCCTGCAGCAGCGCGTCCAGTGCCTGCAGCGGATCGGCGATGTCGTGCACCCCGCGGGTGGACAGGTCGCGGACCAGCTCGGGCCGATACAGCAGTTGCAGGCCCGCCTGCCGCGCCAGCGCGTTCAGTGCCGGCGCTAACGGCCCGGCCGGGATGTCGAAGCCGCCTGGCTGCGCGATCGCCGCGGCGGCTGCCGTGGCGAGCAACGCGCCCCACGTCAGTCTCCGCTGGATCGAGCGATGCGACATCTCCATCTCCTGGTGGTGCGACGGAACGGGGCGGGCGGCGCGGCGCAGCACGGCGCGGCTGCGGCTGCGGCGGCTAACGACGGTGCAGGATCACCGCTTCCGCATGCGCTTCCATGCGGACCGGATACTCGCGTTCCAGCAGCCGCGCGAAGCCCTCCAGGTCGTTCCAGCGGATGCTGCCGCTGATCCGCAGCGCCTGCAGCGCCGGATCGGCCAGCACCAGCGGCCGCCGGTTGAAGCGGTTGATCTCGGCCACCGCCTGCGGCAACGCCACGTCGTCGAAACTGAGGTAGCCCTGGCGCCAGTCCAGTTGCCGCTCCGCCTCGGCGATGCTGCTGCGCTGCACGCGCGCGCCCTGCGCATCCGCCGTGGCGATGCTGCCGGCCGGCAGCAGCACGGCCTGCGTGCGGTCCATGGCGTCGGTCTCCTCCATGCGCACCATGCCTTCGGTCACCACCACGCGCAGCGCATCGTGGTCCTGGCGCACGTCGAAGCGGGTGCCGACCGCGACCACGCGACGCACGCCGCTCTGCACCACGAACGGTCGCGTCGGATCCTTGCGGACCGCGAAGAACGCCTCGCCTCGCTGCAGCACCACCCGGCGCGCCTGCGGCCCGATGCTGGCCTCGAGCAGGCTGTCGCTGCTCAGCGTCGCCTGTGAGCCATCGGCGAGGGTGACGGTGCGCAGTTCGCCGATCTCGGTGCGGTAGGCCTGGGCCATCGGCATCCCGGGCGCCAGGCGAAGATACAGCCCGGCGGCGACCGCGACGCTGGCCGCAGCCCCGAGCGCGGCCAGCAGCCATCCGCGGCGACGGGAGGCGGCGCGCGGTCGCATAGCGCCCGTGCGCGGCGTGGCTGGTGGCGGAAGCGACGGTCCCGGCGTCACCGTCAGGCCCGTGCTCAGGCCGCGCGGCGCCGGGTGACCCGCGGGAATGCCGGCGCCCAGCGCGCGCAGGCGCGCGGCCTCGTTCCAGGCCACGTCCAGGCGCAGGAATGCGACCCGGTGCGCGGTGGACGCATCCAGCCACGCGTCAAGTTCGGCCTGGTCCGCCTCACGCCAGTTGCCGCTTTCGCGCCGCGTCAGCCACTGTGCGGCCAGCGCTTCAATCGCCCAGCTTTCCATCTTGCGGTTCCTGCAGCACGACGGGCATCGGCGCGGCGGTCACCACCGCGCCATGGAAATGATCGGCGAGCAGGCGCACGCCCTTGGCCATGTGTTTCTCGACGGTCTTCTCGCTGATCCCCAGGCGCACCGCCACCTCCTTCTGCGAAAGTTCCTCCACCCGCCGCAGCCAGATCACCTCGCGGCAGCGGTCCGGCAGCCGGTCCAGGGCATGGGCCAGCCGTGCCAGCACCTGGCGGCCGCCGAGCCAGCGTTCCGGCGAGCGTTCGTCCACCAGGACGTTCAGGTCGTCCGGATTCCCCACCGCCTCGATGGAGACGATACGGCTGCGCCGCACCCGGTCGGTCATCAGGTTGCGCGCGGTGGCGAACAGGAACGCCTGCGGCGTGTCCGGCAAGGCGCGCCGCGCCGCTTCGTAGACGCGCGTGTAGACCTCCTGGCGCAGATCGTGGATCTCCTGCGGATGCGGCCAGCAGCGCATCAGGTAGGCGATGAGCGCCGACTCGTGGGCGAGGATGTGCTGGGCGAACCAGCGGTCCAGTTCATTCGCCATGGCATCGCTCCATGCAGGCCCGCCGCGCACGCGCACGGCGGCGCAGGCGCTGGGCGTGCGCGTCGCGGCGCGGGGGGGGCGGTGCTGCCAGGGAACCGCCGCAGCGGCAAAGCAGGGTGCGTCCTGTCACTGTGCTACTCCTCGGTCCGCTGCCATGGGGGAAGCGGCGGTCTGCTTCGTCTATTCCAGCACGGGCCGAGGCGATCGGCCCGGTCACTCCATCTAGTTTCCCACCAAGGACCCGGCCAATGCACCTGCTGTCCCGTTTGCGTCACCACACCTTCGCCCTCCTGCTGTGCGCGCTGCCGCTGGCTGGCGCCACCACCAGCGCATCCGCCGAGCCGGCGCGGCCGGAGGTTGCCAAGCAAGTCAAGGCCTACGCCTCGGCCGATGGCGTGAAAGTGTCGACGCTGCGCTACGGCCCGCGTGAGCGCCAGCAGGCGCTGATCCAGGTCATCGACGCGGACAGCGCCATCGACGGCAGGATCCTGCTCGCCAGCACGCGCAGCACCGACAGGGACACGCGCTACACCGTGCAGCTCGACGGCCGCCCCTACGTGCTGCTGATCGTCAGCGAGGCCACGGGCGAGTTGTACGTGCCGGGCACGCCGAAGCCGACCTCGGTGCGCTACGACGCCGATCTGTCGGCGCAGAGCAATCCGGAGCACTACCTGACGGACTACCAGGAGCAGGGGAACGGGCGCTGACGCGCTGCGGCGTTCCGGCATGCCGGCACAGGTCGTTTTTGCGATGATGCCGGCCTCGCCATTCGCGCCTGACCTCATGCCCCCAACGCGCCCCGTCCTGCAGTGCATGCGCGTCATCGGCGCGGCCTTGGTCGCCGCGCTGAGCCTGGGCGCTGTAGCACAGGCGATGCCGCCTGCGCAGACCGTCACCCGCTGCGGCTGGTTCGACAATCCCACGCCAGGCAATGCCACGCTCGTGGACAAGGACGGCGAATGGACGGTCGGCCAGCAGGGCGGGCACCAGGCCGAGGGCACGTGGCCGACGTTTCCGTCGCCGCGCTGGGTGGCGACCGGCACAGGCAGTGCAGGTTATGGCTGCGCCTGCCTCAAGGTGCGCGCACGTGACGACACCCAGGAAGTCACCACGATCGTGGCGGCCACGGCGCAGCCCTTGAAGACCTGCCGACAGGACAAGGCGCTGCAGGGCAGGGAGCCGGAGAATCCGCTGAAGTAGCGCCCCGGTTGCGTGGCCGGTTGCCGGTGCGCTGCCATCAGGGGACGCGTTGCCGCCGAGAATGCGTTCCGATTCAGCGAGGCGGCCATGCCCGACCGAACCTCGCGATGGTCACCGTTCGCTGCGTTCAGGATCGGACGGCCGCGGTTGCGTGTCGCGCCGGCCGGCCGGTCCGCACCAACGCTGCAGAACCGCGAGTGGAAAGGCCGAATCGCGGCCTGGCACGCCGCCGGCCGGCGGCGGACATTTTTTTGCAACGAAGGGCTAGCGCACCTCCAGGGAGGCGTGTAGAATGCGCGGCTCCCAAGCGGGAATAGCTCAGTTGGTAGAGCGCAACCTTGCCAAGGTTGAGGTCGCGAGTTCGAGTCTCGTTTCCCGCTCCAGATTGCGTCACATGCCTCTTGCGAGGCGGGTGAAACCCCGAAAAAGGAGCTGCGGCTCCTTTTTTCGTTTCCGCGATCCGTCTTTTCCCTGAGAGCGCCAGATCCGGCCTCGCTGCCGGCGCTGCGCGCTGCGCCTTCGCTCACGCAAGCGAGCCGGCGAGGAGCGCCTGTCTGGTCGCGTCGTCGGCGGGGTAGAAGCATTCCAGCGTCAGCTCCGCCAGGGTCACGTCCGTTGCGGTACCGAAGACCGTGGTGGTGGAGAGAAACGACAGGATGCTCCCGCTGGCTCCGCTGCGGATCGAGAGCGGCACCGCAATCCGCGCGGCAGCGCCGTGCGGGCGATCGCTGGCCGGACAGGGGAAGCCGTTGAGTTCGGCATGCAGCCTTTCGAGCTCGGGATCGGCCGATCGGTCGATGTCGAGGCGAAGCCGGGCCAGCAGATGGTGCCGCCATTCGGCGAGGTTGGCGATGCGCGGCGCCAGGCCATCGGGGTGCAGGGTCGCGCGCAGCACGTTGACGGGCGCCGCCAGCAGCGCCGGATCGATGCCGACCAGCATCGCGGCCGCTGCGTCGTTGGCGCGTACCAGGTTCCAGTGACGGTCGAGCGCGAGTGCAGGAAACGGGGCGTGAGCGCGCAGCACCGCGTCGACGGCCGCCAGCGCGGCCGCCATGTCGGGCGCGTCGAGGGCGCGTTCGCCATGCACGGGCGCATAGCCTGCGGCGTGCAGCAGCCGGTTCTGTTCCCTGAGCGGCATCGCCAGTGATTCGGCCAGGCGCAGCAGCAGGTCGCGGCTGGGCGCCGCCCGCCCGCTCTCGACGAAGCTCAGATGGCGCGTGGACACCTCTGCCGCGCAGGCCAGATCGAGTTGGCTGAGCCGACGCCTGGCCCGCCAGTCGCGCAGCACGTCGCCCACGGTGATCGCGTGTGTCGTCATGTCCTCATCCTAGCGACCTGCGGCGGTGGGGCCATTACCTGCGAGGTAATCGCGTCGTCGGATCGGCATCGGCATGCTCGGCCCATCAACGACGAGGAGATGGCGATGAACGACCCGGACACGCTGGCACGTGCCTATCTTGCGCTATGGAACGATGCCGATGCGGCCTCGCGCGACCGGCGCTTGGCGGACGGCTGGACCCCCGATGCCTGCTACGCCGATCCGATGATGACCGGCGCCTGCCATGACGGCATCGCCGCGATGATCGCGGCTGCCCGCGCACAGGTTCCCGGCCACCGATTCGCGCTGCGCGGCACGCCCGATGCGCACGGCGCCTTCGTACGCTTTTCCTGGACGCTGTCGCCCGAACACGGCGCGCCGATCGCCGCCGGCACCGATATCGCCCGACTCGCAGCGGACGGGCGCATCGCCGAAGTCAGCGGCTTTCTCGACAAGGACAGCGCATGACGCCGGCCTTCATCCCGCGTGGCGATGGTCATGCGCTGTTCGTGCGCGACTGGGGCGAGGGTCCGCCTGTGGTTTTGCTGGCGGGCTGGGCGATGGACGGTCGGATCTGGGGCGACACCATGCTCCATCTCAACGCCGCCGGCCTGCGCACCATCGCGTACGACCGCAATGGCCACGGACGCTCGACCGACCGTCCCGACTACGGCTACGACGCGCTCGCCGACGACCTGGCCGCCGTGCTGGAGACGCTCGATCTGGAGGGCGTCACGCTGGTGGCGCATTCGGGGGCGGGCGGCGAGGCGATCCGCTATCTCGCGCGCCACGGTCGTAGACGGATCGCGCGATTGATCCTTGTCGGGGCGACCGGTCCGCGGGTCGTCGGCAACAGCGGGATCACCCCGGCGATGGTGGATGCCTTGTGCGCGCAGCTCGCCTCCGACCTGTCGGGCTGGATCGACGCCAATATCGCGCCCTTCGCGCCAGGTTCATCGGACCGCGTCAACGCGTGGATGGCCGCCATGGTGCTGGACTGCTCGCGCCGCGCCGTGGTCGCGTTCCAGCGCACCATCGCGCTGAGCGATCTCTCGGCGGAGGCCGCCGCGCTCACGTTGCCGGTCACCCTCCTGCATGGCGATCGCGACGTGTCCGCGCCGCTCGATGCCAGTGGCCGTGTCTATGCGGCGATCATCCCGGGCGCCGAACTGATCGTCTACGAAGGCGTGGCGCACGGCGTGATGGTGACGCATGCGGCCCGGCTTGCCGGCGATATCGTGCGGCGGGTGAAGTCCTGCGCATGAGCTGCGGGTCGAGGGCGAACGCGACGGCGCCGATCGTGTCGCCGAAGTGCAGATAGTGGAGACGCTGGCATGAGTGCGAGAACACTTCCTGAAACGTACGTCATCACCTTCCACGTCAAGCTGGATCAGGTTTGCCGCTTTCGCGCACTGCTCGACCCGGTGCTCGACGCGATGCGTCACGAGCAGACCTTCGTGCGTGCGGCGCTGCACGTCGATCCCGAGCGACCGAATGTCTTCCAGTTGCACGAGACCTGGGCCGATCGCGAAGATGTCCTCAACGTGCAACTGCATCGACCGTACCGGCGGGAGTGGCACGCCGCGTTGGACGACCTGCTGCTTGCGCCGAGGCAGATCGCCATCTGGACGGTGTTGCGCGCCGATTGAGGTCGGCCGCGAATGACGGCCTGCGTTGGGAGCGGGCTGGACTCGGCTTCGCGCGAGCGTCGTGGTGGCGACGACCGCGAACCTGGCCGAGGTCGCGCAGACCGATGCGCTGTTGCGTGCAAGAACATCAGCGCCTCAGCGTCCATCGCCTGGCGCACCGTTCGTCTGCTGGCGCTTCGTCGCGGGGCCGGCCGAAGGCGCTGCGCAGGTGACCGCTGCGTCCGCCATCAGTTTCGCCAGCGCAGCCCGGGCGATCGGGCGCGCGGCCTTGTTGTCGAGGCGCGAAAGCCGGACGATGTCCAGGCCCGTCGCCTGCGCAAGCCGCAGACCCAGGTAGTAGCCGAAGCGATCCGGCAGCCCATCCGGGGGACGACCGCCCATCTGCAGGGCGCTGGAGGTCGCCGCGCTGTCGGCGTCGTCGAAATGTGCAGCGACGAAGCACAGGGCCACCGACCAGCGGCGATCGGTCGCTGCGCGAATGGGTGCGGGGATGTCGAGCAGCAATTGATGATCCGTCGCCTGCGGCACCATTGTGGCGGTCGCGTCGACGGCCAATGCTTCCTGCCACAGCGTGCACCAGAGCTGGTCGCAATCGGCGAAGTGGCGGGCGTGTTGCAGATGGAAGAGCTCGTGGATCAGGAACGGTTCGAGCGAATCGTCGGCGTGGTACTTCGCGATCAGGTCGGCGCCGAAGAGCATCACGTGCCGATGGCCCGGTTGCAGGTAGTCCGAACCGCCATCGCGCTGCCCAAGCGAGTGATAGAGGTAGATCGGCAGCGGTGACGCGAAGCCGGGAAATGCACGCTTGAATCGCGCGATCGCGGCGCTCAGGGCGGCCGGGAAATCGGCGATGGCGCGGTCGTAGTCCTCGTGATCGACGGAAAGCTGATGCAATGCGGCGCCGATCCGCTTGTCTGTGCCGGCACCTTCTGGATAGAGCCCGGGCAGCCTCGCATTGATGCGCGACCGGACCGCTGCGATCCGTGCATCGTCGGGTTGTCCCGCCGTCTCGAGCGCGGCCTGTTCGAACGGCGTGGCGAGATCGACATAGTGTGTCGCTGGCGCCGCGCTCGCCGAATGAGTGTTGGTCGAGAGGCCGATGGTGAGGCAGATGCAGGTCAACAGCCTGCGCCCATTCCTGGCGTGTCCCATGGTCGCTCCTGGCGGATCCGGTGGAGGGGAAGTCCCGCTTCGTGGGACATGCGTCGCGCCCATCGCGTCCGCATACGCGGGCGAGGGGAGCGATCGCGGCTTCAAGCCTAGCGCGGTTGCGCTTCGCCACCTGAGCGCTTCCTGTTTTGCACGCGTGGGTTCGCATGGCCCAGGGGCGGCGATGCCCGTTCGATGTTGCAAGAACGGCTGGCGTCGGCCTGGATCGGCTTACGCCGCCAGCCACCACCACGCGATCAGCGCGGTCGACAGCGCGGCGACGCCGCCCAGCAGCCGCGGCCGCCGCCACCAGCGCCGCGGCTGGCGGTCGATGGCATTGGCGCCGGCCCGGCGCAGCAGGCCACGGGCGAACCCATGGCGGTCCATGCTGCGATCGCAGGCGTCGATGCAGGCGCCACAGGCGGTGCAGGCGTAGTGCGCGCCGTTGCGCGGGTCGATGCCGGCCGGGCAGGCCTGTACGCAGGCGTCGCAGGCCACGCAGTCGCCGAGTTGTTCGGCGCTGAACTTGGGCAGGGTGCCGGCATACGCGGCCAGGGCCTCGCCGCGGCTGCCGCCCTGGCCGGCGAGCTGGGCGATGCTGGCGCGCACGGCGTAGTCGCGGGCGGTGATCGGGTCGAGCAGGCGCCGCCCGCGCTGGGCGATGCTGCCAGTGCCGCAGGCGCGGGCGCCGCGAGGTTCGCCGCGCATCGCGTCGTAGCCGATCAGCGGCGTGTCGCGGTCGCACAGCAGCGGCTGCAGGCGCGCGTACGGGCACAGGTAGCGGCAGACCTGGCTGCGCAGGAAGCCGGCATTGCCCCAGGTGGCCAGCGCGTAGAACAGCACCCAGAACGTTTCCCAGCCGCTCCAGGCGAATGGATGCAGGCGCGCGACCAGATCGGCGACCGGCACGAAATAGCCGACGAAGCTGACCCCGGTCCACAGCGCCACGCTCGCCCACACCACGTGGCGCGCCGCGGCGGGCCAGTCGGCGAAGCGGCCCTCGATCCAGGCGAAGGCATGGCTCCACACCGTCTGCGGACAGGCGACGCCGCACCACAGGCGTCCGGCGACGGTGGTGAGCACCGCCAGGGCCGCCGCGGCAGTCCCCAGCGCCAGCAGCAGCCAGCCGACGTCGTGCGGCCACAGGGTCCAGCCGAACAGATCGAAGCGCCGCGCCGGCAGGTCCAGCAGCAGCGCCTGGCGGCCGTGCCAGCGCAGCCACGGCAGCATGTAGAAACCGGCAAACAGCAGCCAAAGCACGATGCCGCGCACCTGCGTATAGCGTTTTGGCGGGGCAGGACCGGCGGCAGCGACGGGCGCAGTGACCAGGTGCAGGGGAATGGGACGCGGCATCGGCAGTCCGCTCAGGACAGCGGCGCGTCGTCGCCATGCGGCGCCGGACGCAACAGGAAGCCGGTCAGCAGGCTCGAAGCCAGCGTCGCCAGCCAGAACATGAAGAAGCCCACCGTATAGCCCAGTTCGCGGCTCAGCTGGCGGCCGGGGAAGGTGATGTCGCGCAGCGCCAGCGGATCGACCAGGGCGAAGAACAGCACGCTCATGGCGCCGGCGACCAGGAAACTCGGCCACAGGATCACCCCCAACCGCTGCACCAGCGGGCGCGGCGCGTCGGGATCGAGCGGGTCGAGCAGCGGATCGTCGGCTGAGGGCATGACGGTGGTTCCATCGCAAAAGGGAGATGCGGCATGCGCCAAGGCAGCGGCGCCACACGTCGCCGCGCCTGCCAGCCGCCTGGCCGCCGATCCCCCGTCGACACCGGCGTCGGCGCATGCCGCAGTCGCAGACTAGGCAGCGCGGGCAGGGCGGGCATTGATCCTGATCAAGGCCGCCGCTGCCGCCGCGTGGAGACTGGTTGGGTCGAACGAGGTGGAGCGGGCCATGCAGGACGAGATCGAAGGCATGCCGTTGCCGGGGCCGGACCTGTGCAGCGAGGCGGAGGTGCAGGCGCTGGTGGAGGCGTTCTACCGCCGCGTGCGCGCCGATGCGGATCTGTCGGCGGTGTTCGCCGCGCACATCGAGGACTGGGACGCGCATCAGCGGCAGCTGTGCGATTTCTGGTCGGCGATGCTGCGCGGCACGCGCCGCTTCCGTGGTGCGCCGATGCCGCGGCACATGGCCATGCGCGAACTCAGCGCCCTGCTGTTCCAACGCTGGCTGGGCCTGTTCCGCGCCACCACCGCCGAACTGAGCAATGCGCCGATGCGGCTGCTGGCCGATGACATCGCCCAGCGCATCGCCGAAACCTTCTGGCGCCGCCACCAGATGAGCTGGCGCCCGTTCGAGCCGGTGTCGCCGCTGCCGTCGGCTGCGTGCGTGGATTGATCCAGGTCAAGGCGCCCACGCCGGGCGCCGCGCATGCTCGGTCCATGGACATGCTCACCGCGCCCGATCCCTCCGCCGCCTGGACCTTCGACGCCGACCTGTTGCGCCGCTACGACCGCCCCGGCCCGCGCTACACCTCGTACCCGACCGCGCCGCATTTCCAGACCGGCTTCGGCCCGGCGCAATTGTTCGCCGCGGTCCAGGCCAGCGATCCGCGGCGGCCGCTGTCGCTGTACGTGCACGTGCCGTTCTGCCGCAGCCCGTGTTTCTACTGCGGCTGCCACCGCGTCATCACCCGCGACCCGCAGCGCGGCCGCGCCTACGTGCAGCGGCTGCTGCGCGAGGCGGCGATGATGGCCGCGTGTTTCGACGGCGAGCGCGAGGTGGTGCAACTGCACCTGGGCGGCGGGACCCCCAACTTCCTCGCGCCGGAGCTGCTCGGCGAACTGGTGCAGGGCCTGCACGGCCTGTTCCGCTTCAGCCAGGCGCCGGACCGCGAGATGTCCATCGAACTGGACCCGCGCACGGTGACCCCGCTGGACATCGCCACCCTGGCCGAGCTGGGCTTCAACCGCGCCAGCCTGGGCATCCAGGATTTCGACCCGCTGGTGCAGCAGGCGATCAACCGCCGCCAGGGCGTGCACGAGACCCTGGACATCCTGCGCGCCTGCCGAACGCACGGCATGCGCTCGGTCAACGTGGACCTGATCTACGGCCTGCCGCGGCAGACCCTGGCCGGGTTCGAGCAGACCCTGGAGACGGTGATCGCGGCGCGACCGGACCGCCTGGCCGTCTACGGCTACGCGCACATGCCGCAGTTGTTCAAGGCGCAACGGCGCATCGCCGACGCCGAACTGCCGGATGCCGAGCAGAAGCTGGCGCTGCTCGGGCTGGCGGTCAGCCGGCTCTCGGCGGCCGGCTACCAGTACATCGGCATGGACCATTTCGCGCTGCCGCAGGAAGACCTGGCGCGCGCGCAGCGGCAGGGCAGCCTGCACCGCAACTTCATGGGCTATACCACCCACGCCGACACCGACCTGCTGGGCCTGGGCGTCAGCGCGATCAGCCGCATCGGCGCCAGCTACAGCCAGAACCAGCGCGATCTGCCGGCCTGGGAGGCGGCGGTGGATGCCGGCGACAGCCCGGTGCTGCGCGGCCTGCAACTCAGCACCGACGACGCCCTCCGCGCCGAGTTGATCCAGCAGCTGATGTGCCAGGGGCGGGTGGACGTGGCGGCGGTGGCGCGGCGCCACGGCATCGACGTCGCCAGCTATTTCCGCGAGGAACTGCGCGCGCTGGCGCCGCTGTGCGCGGACGGCCTGGCCGACTACCGCGACGGCGTGGTCCAGGCCACCGCCCGCGGCCGCCCGTTGCTGCGCCTGATCGCCATGTGCTTCGACCGCTACCTGCGCCAGCCCGCCCAGCCGGCGCGCTACTCGCGCGCGATCTGAGCGCCGCGCATCACGCTTGCCGTTGGCATCCCCGGTGCTGCCGTGGCGGCGGTGCCGGGGATTTTTCGGCAGCGGTGCGTAGGTCTGCCGATGCCGGTATGTGGTGTCTCGGTTCGGCGCGTCTGGCGGATCGGCAGCGCCCTGCGGTTCACAAGCGCCGCGCGATCAGGCACGCTACACGCCACCAGGCCCGGATGGCGAAACTGGTAGACGCATCGGACTTAAAATCCGCCGGGGGCAACCCCATGCCGGTTCGATTCCGGCTCCGGGCACCATGGGTGCGTAAGAGTTTCAGTGCTTTGGCGACTCCGATCGGCTCCGCCGCTGTGCAGCTGCCTTGCAGCCTGGAACTTGTACTGGCGCTGCCGAGGAATTCTTTCTTTGCCTGCCGACAAGGTGGTTGCATGCAGGTCGATGAAATCTACTATCGAGTTACCTATCTGGACCCGAAGATGCGCTTGCCCGTCATACGGGCTTACGTTTGCCTTGGGGTGAATCTTTCGGATGAGGATGTGGAGGGCGATACCTGGTATTTTCAGGACGTCTTCAGCTATTACGAATCTGGTTCAGCTCTGACCGCAACAGAGTCAGACATTCCCGTGGTATGCCTGACAGGCGACGAGTTGAAGGGTGATATGTTGGATGCCGATCGGCTCCATGACTTGTTGGAAGAGACCGGGGCCAGGCGCTACTGACGTGAATTCCGTAATCCACCATGACTTCGTTGCGTAGCGAATGAGGTCGCTGCATGAAAAATGTAGATGAAATTTATTATAGGGTTACTTATCTTGATCCAGGGATGCGCTTCCCAGAGATAACAGCTTACGTTTTTCTTGGGATAAATCTTTCTGACGAAGATGTGGATGGTGATATCTGGTATTTTCAAGACGTCTATAGCTATTGCGAGACGGGCTCAGCATTGACAGCTACGGAACCGGGCACTCCTGTGGAATGCCTCACTACCGAGCAGTTGGTTGGCGACATGTTTGACATCGATCAACTCCGTGCGTCATTGATAGAGGTCAAAGCTAGATGTGGATGAAAATAAAATGAGCGAAAATATAGATGTCAATGCTTTTATGGAAAAAAATGGAAGTATTGAGCCCTTTTTGCTTAAAATATCGAAGCCGATTCCTTCAGGTGAAGATGACTTCTATTGTGTCGTACATATGCCTGGAGTGTTGACAGAAGATAAAAAATTCTAGGGATTGATGCGATCCAGGCAAGCGAGCTGGCAGCGAATTTTGTTAGGTCTATGTTGGGTGATGCCAAGATTGTTGATGGAAATGGAGTTGCCATCAACTGGTGATGTAAGAAGTAATCAGATGGATCCGCCAGCATTTCGCTCGCGGATCTTCGTTATCGTCGATCCAGGCCGTCTTACTGGATGATTTCTCATCTGTATTTCTGAGAAGGACGGCACCCGGCCATAGCCTCGCGACGCGCGCGTTTACCAGATGACAAGGCGCGCGCCGCATCACGCAAGCTTCGGCATCGCGTCATGGTTTGTTGCATTGCCGGTCGTTGGCGCAGTTCCAATCGCCGATACGCGCGATGCCTGAGTCTAGACTCGCCCGCATCTTTCGATGCGGGAGGGTAGAGGCGATGCAATATTCGAACGACGATGACGACGCCATCCTGCAGCGCCGCCGCACCTTTCTTCTCGGGACTGCAGGCGCGCTGGCACTGGGAATCACCGCACGTGCCGTAGGCGCTTCGCCGGCGTCTGCCGGGCTGCGTCACGTCGGCGGTGCCGATGCGCTGGCCACCGCTGCGTCCGGGGTGTCCGGTATCGTGCATCCCGGCCTGTTGGTCACCGAGGCCGACCTGCAGCGCATCCGCGACAAGTTGGCTGCCAACGCCGAGCCGTGGGTGGGCGGTTGGAACATGATGCTCAAGACCAACGACACCAACCTCGACGCGACGCCGCGTCCCCTGGCGGTGGTGACGCGCGGCGTGGATGGCGAGAACTATTGGGAAATGATCGGCGACATGGTGCGCACGCTGCACCTGGCCTTGCGCTGGAAGATCAGCAACGACGAGCGCTATGCGAAGAAGGCCGTCGAGTTCCTCAATGCCTGGTCGTCGACCTTGACCGAACTGGGCGGCAACTCGAACGTCTATCTTGCCTCGGGCCTCTATGGCAACCAGTGGGCCAACGCTGCCGAGCTGATGCGGACGTACTCCGGTTGGGCGAAGCAAGACCTCGCGCGCTTCCAGGCCATGCTGCTCAACGTGTTCTACCCGAAGTGCCACGACTTCCTGGTCAACCACAATGGCACGGAGATCAGAAAGGTCACGCACTATTGGGCCAACTGGGACTTGGCCAACATCTGCTCCATCTATGCGATTGGCGTGTTCTGCGACCGCGCGGACCTGATGGCCGAAGCGAGCGGCTACTACAAGACGGGTCGTGGCAACGGCGCTAGCGCCAACAACGTCTACTACCTGCATCCTGGGTATCTGGGGCAATGGCAGGAAAGCCATCGCGATCAGGGTCACTCGACCCTCGGCATCTCGCTGGCCGGCATGTTGTGCGAGATGGCCTGGAATCAGGGTGAGGATCTGTTCGGTCATTGGAATAACCGGTTGTTGGCCGGTGCGGAATACGTGGCCAAGACCAATCTGACCGATACCAGCGGCAATGCGCTGTTCACACTGCCGTTCGCGCCCTACAACGGGGTGTTCGGACTTGGCACCGCGACGGCGGGCACCAATCAACTGCGGCCCAACTGGGAGCTCATCTGCAACCACTATGTGAACCGCAAGGGACTCGCGGCTCCCTGGAGCGGGGCGATGCGCGACATGATCCGGCCCGAGCGCGTCGATGGTGGCGATCAGCCGGGAATCGGCACCTTGCTGTATGCGCGCGATCCGGTCGCGCCGGCCGCACCCAGCGGCCTCAGCGCTTTCCTGAGCAACGGAAAGGTGCAACTGTCGTGGTGGGGCAGCGCAGGCGCTTCGCTGTACGTGGTGCAGCGGGCCACGTCGCCCAACGGCCCGTTCGCGGCGATCGCGCGCGTCGCCGATCCGTGTACCTACACCGACGTTCCCGCGCAGGGCACCTGGTACTACCGCATCGTCGCACTGACCAAGGACGCCGGGCCGATGCTCGGTGCGGAGACTGCGCGCGTGGCGGTTCCCGGTGAGCTGTGGTTGCACCTGCCGCTCAACGGCGATGCCAACGACGCCAGCGGCCGCGGGCGGCATGGACGCTTGCAGGGCGGTACCAGCTGGGGTGCAGGCCGTAATGGCGGCAGCGCCTTGCAGTTCGACGGCCGCAGCAGTCATGTGCTGCTGCCCGACGGTGCGGTGTCGGCATTAGGCGATGTCACGGTGGCGGTGTGGGTGTACTTGGATGCGTCGGTGGTCAACGCGCGCATCTTCGACTTCGGCTCCAACGACGTGGCGTACATGGCGCTGCTCACACGCGACGGCAGCGGCAAGCTGCGCTTTTCGAGTTCCCGCAATCAGTTCTGGAACGAAGAGTCGGTCACGGCCGATGCGTTGCCTACCGGGCGCTGGGTGCATGTCGCGGTCACGCTCTCGGGGAAGGTGGGCACGCTTTACGTGGACGGCAAGCAAGTCGCCGTTGCAGACGGGATCTGGATCAATCCCTTCCAGTTGGGCGAGACCACGCGGACCTGGCTGGGCCGCTCCCAGTACGGCAGCGATCCCTACTTCAAGGGCCGCATGCAGGATCTGCGCATTTATAGCGGCGCGCAGGACGCGGCCTTCATCGCAGGCCTGGCCCGCTGAGCAGTCGGGCAGCCGCGCTGCCCGTCCGCCTTGAGCACGCATCGGTGCATGGCCGCACCGATGCGATCTCGCACACGCCGGAAGTGTCTCTCCTGGCCCGTCCGCCCGGCCTGTTCTCGGCCTTGTATTTTTCGAGACAATCGGTCTAATATTGACGCATGGAGCTTCCAGTCGCGTCAGTGCAGCCTCGCCGTGGGCGGCCGCCAAAGTCGGAACGTGCGCTGCAGGACACGCGCGACCTGCTGTTGCGCGCTGGTATGGAAGTGCTGACCAGTCAGGGTTATGCGGCCACCGGGATCGACGCCGTGCTGTCCCGCGTCAAGGTGCCGAAGGGGTCGTTCTATCACTACTTCAGCAGCAAGAACGCCTTCGGCCTGGCGGTGCTCGAGGCGTACGACGCCTATTTCCTGCGCAAGCTCGATCGTCATCTGCAAGCCGACGAGGTGCCAGCCTTGCAGCGTCTGCGCCACTTCGTCGAGGACGCCCTGGAGGGCATGGAACGCTTCGACTTCCAGCGAGGTTGTCTGGTCGGCAACCTGGCTCAGGAAGTGACCACGCTGCCCGGCGACTTCCGCGCGCGTCTGGATGCCGTGCTGCTGGGCTGGCAGCAGCGGGTGGCCGACTGTCTGCGTTCGGCGCAGGCGGAGGGCGCGCTGGCCGCGCATGCCGACGCCGATGCCCTTGCCGCGTACTTCTGGATCGGCTGGGAGGGCGCGGTGCTGCGCGCACGGCTGGCGTGCAGCGTCGCGCCGATGCAGGTGTTCGCGCAGCGCTACTTCGCCGGCCTGCCGCGCTAGATCGGCTTGCTTCCTCTCTCATCCAAGGAGTGCTCATGTTCAACGCCATCCTCATCGACAAGGACGATGCCGGCTATCGCGCCGCGCTGCAGCCGCTGGATGAAGCGGCCCTGCCGTCAGGGACGGTCACCGTCGAGGTCGCGTACAGCACGCTCAACTACAAGGACGCCCTGGCCATCACCGGTCAAGGGGGCGGCGTGGTGCGTCGCTTCCCGATGGTGCCGGGCATCGACCTGGCCGGTACCGTGCTGCACAGCGAAGATCCGGCCTATCGCGTCGGCGATGCGGTGTTGCTCAACGGCTGGGGCGTGGGCGAAAAACACTGGGGCGGCCTGGCCCAGCGCGCACGCGTGGACGGCGATTGGTTGATCCCCTTGCCGCAGGCGCTGAGCGCCCGCCAGGCGATGGCGATCGGAACGGCCGGCTACACGGCGATGCTGTGCCTGCTGGCACTGGAGCGCCATGGCCTGCGTCCCGAGCATGGCGAGGTGTTGGTCACCGGCGCCAACGGCGGCGTCGGCAGCTTCGCCATTTCCCTGCTGGCGCGCCGCGGCTACCGCGTGATCGCCTCCACCGGCCGTCCGCAGGAAGCGGACTATCTGAAGGCGCTTGGCGCGCAGGAAATCGTCGATCGCGCGACGCTGTCGCAACCAGGCAAGCCGCTGCAGGCCGAGCGCTGGGCCGCAGCGATCGATTCGGTCGGAAGCCACACCCTGGCCAACGTATGCGCCGGTACGCACGCCGATGGGGCAGTGGCGGCATGCGGTCTGGCGCAGGGCATGGAGTTTCCCGCCACCGTCGCGCCGTTCATCCTGCGCGGGGTCAGCCTGCTGGGGATCAACAGCGTCACCCGTCCCAGGCACGAGCGCATCGAGGCATGGTCGCGGCTGGCGAAGGAGTTGGACCTGTCACAGCTCGATGCCATCACCCGCGACATCGGCCTGGGTGAGGCCATCGGCGCCGCACGCGATCTGCTCGACGGCAAGGTGCGCGGACGCTTGGTGGTGGACGTCAATCGCTGAGGGGAGGGGCTGGCCTCGGTGGCGAGCCTCGATCGCGGTGACGTGCGCAAGCAACCTGGCAGCCCGCCGCGTCGGTAGGTCGATGCCGGCGGTGTATGTTTCCTGTAGGCCATCTGTCTGGAGGTGCAGCCGTTGTCGCATGCGGGCGCGCTGCCGGTCCCAATCCGCAATGGATGGTGGGCGGCGGTGCGGCTTGGTTTCCTGATGGCAATGAGCCATGGCCCGGCACGCAGTGAGGCGGCTTTGCGTTGGGATGGACGTCGCTTTACGTCCCGAAGGCGGGCCCAAGGTGGCCACGTTGCCGTCTTCGACGAATCTCCCCCTTTGCAAGCTTTTCCGCCGAAACCACGCGCAACTGCGCCGCGGAGCGCCTGGGAGCGGACGCGGGCGTCGTCGCGTCCTGGACCGGGCTGACGCTTCCGCGCGTCCGTGCCGAGCAGGCGCCGGCCTACCACGCCGAATGTGAACGCTCCGCTTTCTTTCACTTCGCCGAAAGGAGTGCGAAAGACAGCGTGCCTAGGCTCTGCCCCCATCAGCCGGAGAGCCACCTTGCGCGCCCAATGGAACATCCTTTGCGATTTTGACGGTACCGTGTCCCTGCAGGACGTGACCGACAGCCTGCTCGAACACCTCGGGCGCCCCGGTTGGCAGGAACTGGAGGACGACTGGGTCGCCGGTCGGATCGGCGCCCGCGAGTGCATGAGCAAGCAGGTCGCGCTGCTCGACGGCGACGTCGATGCGCTGCACCGGGTGCTCGATGGCGTACGGATCGATCCGGCCTTCGTGCGCTTCGTGGCGCTGGCCGAGCGCCTGGGTATCCCGCTGAGCATCGTCAGCGACGGCCTGGACTACGGCATCGCCCGCATCCTTGCCCGTCACGGCCTGCACCATCTGCCGATCATCGCCAACCGCCTGCTGCGCACCGACGCGGGCGAATGGCGCATGGCCTCGCCGCATGCGCAACCGGACTGCCCCAGCGGTACCTGCAAGTGCGCGGTGATGGCGCAACAGCCGCCCGAGCGCGCGACCTTGCTGATCGGCGACGGCCGCTCCGATTTCTGCCTGGCCGGCAAGGCCGACCTGGTGTTCGCCAAGGACGGTCTGCTGCGCCATTGCCGCGCCAACGGGATCGCCCACTGCGCGATCACCGGTTTCGACGACGCCATCGCCCTGCTGCCCGACCTGGCGGTGCCGGCGACCACCACCGTGTCCTTCCCGCTTCCCGTCACCCAACGAGCCTGATCCCGATGAACCGGAATGTTTCGCTTTCCTCGCTCGCACCGCTGCATGGCGATGCCGCGCCCGATCCGGAGGCGCTGCTGCGCACCGGTGCCGACCACCAGCGCGCGCTGAGCGATGCGCAGATGCTGGCCGACGAGGCCCAGTACTGCTCCTACGGCGACACCGTGCACTACAGCGAGCCGCCGCGCATCTTCGGCCGTTGCGACGGCAGCTACCTGTACGACACCGAAGAGGTGCCGTACCTGGATCTGCAGATGTGGTACTCGGCGGTCAACTTCGGCTACGCCAATCCGCGCCTGAACCAGGCGCTGACCCGCCAGATCGAGACGCTGCCGCAGGTCGCCAGCCAGTACCTGCACCCGACCAAGATCGAGCTGGCCAAGACCATCGCGGTCGACGCCGAGCGCAAGTGGGGCCGCAAGGGCCGCGTGCACTTCAACGTCGGCGGCGCGCAGTCGGTGGAAGATTCGCTGAAGCTGGTACGCAACGCCAGCGCCGGCAAGAGCCTGGTGTTCGCCTTCGAAGGCGGCTACCACGGCCGTACCCTCGGCGCCTCGGCGATCACCTCGTCGTACCGCTACCGCCGCCGCTTCGGTCATTTCGACCGCGCCCAGTTCATCGAATTCCCGTACCACTTCCGCGGCCCCAAGGGCATGTCCAAGGAAGAGTACGGCGAGCAGTGCGTGGCCAAGTTCGAGCGCCTGTTCGAGACTGAGTACAACGGCGTGTGGGATCCTAAGGCCGGGCAGTGCGAGTATGCGGCGTTCTACGTCGAGCCGATCCAGGGCACCGGCGGCTACGTGATCCCGCCGCCGAACTTCTTCACCGGGCTGAAGCGGGTGCTGGACAAGTACGGCATCCTGATGGTGGTGGACGAAATCCAGATGGGCTTCTTCCGCACCGGCAAGCTGTGGGCGATCGAGCACTTCGGCGTGACCCCGGACGTGCTGGTGTTCGGCAAGGCGCTGACCAACGGCCTCAATCCGCTGGCCGGCATCTGGGCGCGCGAGGAGCTGATCAACCCGACCGTGTTCCCGCCGGGTTCGACCCACTCCACCTTCGCCTCCAACCCGCTGGGCACCGCGGTCGGCCTGGAAACCATGCGCATGCTGGCCGAGACCGACTACGAGTCCATGGTCATGGCCAAGGGCGCGCACTTCCTGGACGGCCTGCGCGATCTGCAGAAGCGTCACCCGGAAATCGGCGACGTCGACGGCCTGGGCCTGGCCCTGCGTGCGGAAATCTGCCAGGCGGACGGCTTCACGCCGAACCGCAAGCTGCTCGACACCATGGTCGACATGGGCCTGGAAGGCGAACTGCGCCACAACGGCAAGCGCATCGGCCTGATCCTGGACGTGGGCGGCTACTACAAGAACGTCATCACGCTGGCGCCGTCGCTGCACATCAGCCACGAAGAGATCGACCTGGGCCTGTCCTTGCTGGACCAGTTGCTGACCCGCGCCAAGCAGGTCGCATGAGCCGGGCGGGAGACGACGCGCGCGGTTCGCGTTGCCTCCCGCCGTTGTCTGCGGCGGCGGGCGTTTCAGCCCGCCGCGCGCAGCGCGATCACCGCATTGAGTCCGCCGAAGGCGAAGGAATTGCTCAGCACCGCCTGCACCTGGCGGGCGCGCGCCTGGTTGGGCACGTAGTCCAGGTCGCATTCGGGATCGGCATCGAGGAAGTTGGCCGTGGGCGGCACCACCTGCTCGCGCAGCGCGCCGATCGCCGCCACCAGTTCCAGCGCGCCGGCCGCGCCGAGCGCATGGCCGTGCACCGCCTTGGTCGAGCTGACCGCCAGCGCCTCGGCGTGCGTACCGAACACCTGCCGCAGCGCCTGGGTTTCGCAGCGGTCGTTGGCCTGCGTGCCGGTGCCGTGGGCATTGATGTAATCGATCTGCTCAGGGGCCAGGCCGGCATCCTGCAGCGCCAGGCGCATCGCCGTGGCGGCGCCGTCGATGCTCGGCGCGACGATGTCGCCGGCATCGGAACTCATGCCGAATCCCGCCAGTTCCGCCAGCGGCAACGCGCCGCGGGCGGCGGCGTGCTCGGCGCTTTCCAGCACGAACATCCCGGCGCCTTCGCCCAGCACCAGGCCGCTGCGCTGCGCGCAGAACGGCCGGCAGGTGTCGTCGCTGACCACCCGCATCGCTTCCCAGGCGCGGATCAGCGCCAGGCTCAGGCAGGCTTCGCTGCCGCCGGCGATGGCCACGTCGGCCAGGCCATGGCGGACCATCAGCGCGGCCTGGGCGAAGGCGTGGTTGGCCGAGGCGCAGGCGCTGGACACGGCGAAGGCCGGGCCGCGCAGGCCGAAGGCGATGCTGATCTGGCTGGCCGGGGCGTTGGCCATGCTGCGCACGATGGTCAGCGGATGCAGGCGCTCGGCCTGGTCGCGGTACAGCCGGCGCGATTGTTCGTCGCGGCTGAGTTCGGCGCCGACGCCGGTGCCGACCACCACCGCGCAGCGCCCGCCGAGCGCGGCATCGCCGTGCGGCAGGCCGGCCTGGGCGATCGCCTCGCGGGCGGCGACCAGCGCCATCTGGGTTATGCGGTCGAGCTGGCCGGGGGCGATGCCGCCGGTCTGCGTGGCGTCGGGCGCGAACCCCGGCAGGGTCGCGGCCTTGCGCATCTTCAACGTGCTGAGCGGATCGGGCGAGGGCAGGGCGGCGATGCCGCTGCGGCCCTCGCGCATCGCGCTCCACAGGGCCTCGGCGCCCAGGCCGAGCGCGCTGACCGCGCCCATGCCGGTGATGACGACGCGCCGCGCGTGCGGAGATGCGCCCATGACGCGTCAGTGCGCCGGTTGCGCCGCGCCGGCCGCCGCCTTGGCCGCCAGCGCGTCCTCGACCGCCTGCACCAGCTTGCCGAGCGAACCGTCGTCCAGGTTCGGGTCGCGCTGCGGGAAGGTGATGTCGAAGTGTTCTTCGATGTCGAACAGGATTTCGATGGCCTCGAGCGAATCCACGCCCAGGTCCTGCAGCTTGGCATCGGGGGTCAGGCGCGCCGGGTCGATTTCGCCATGCTTGGCGACGATGCTGTGGATTTGCGACTCGATGGACGGGGTCATGGCAGTGCTCCGCGAAATGAAGGGCCACCGCGCGGCGCCCGCCGCCGGTGGATCGCACGCTGCGGCCTGGGCCGCAGCATCCATTCTCCACGCTAGACGATCAATCTTGCAGATGCCTTTCGTCAACCAACTCGAGCCGCAGGCCTTGCAGCGGCAGTTCCTGCAGCACCCGCCAGCCGGTTTCCTGATCCAGCCCCTGGAGCACGGGGTGCCGGCCTTCGAGGCCGATTTCGACCTGCTCACCACCGCCGAACCCGCGCTGCGCGCGAAGGTGGCGCGGCTGCCGCTGCAGCGGCTGTGGCAGCGCCTGTTGCGGCCGCGCACCAGCTTCGTCGGCAGCACCGTCAGCGAATATGCCTGGCTGCCGCGCGCGGCCGACCCGGCGCAGTTGCCGAGGCAGTGGCGCGCGCAACTGGGCCGGCGCCGCGCGCTGCTGATCGTCAAGGACGTGCCGCAGCGCTCGCCGCTGCTCGACGACGCCGACAACGCCTGGGCGCAGGCCTTCCTGGACGCCTGCGAGCGCAACGGCTACGTGCTGCTGCGCGGGCAGGCGCTGGCCTGGGTGCCGATCGACTTCGCTTCCACCGATGAGTATTTGGCGCGGCTTTCGCGCGGGCGCCGGCGCAACATCCGCCGCAAGCTGCGCTCGCGCGCCGACCTGGAGATCGAGGTGCTGCCGACCGGCCCGGCCTTCGCCGATCCGGCGCTGCGCGCGCACTGCTATGCGCTGTACCAGGAGGTGTATGCGCAGAGCGAGATCCATTTCGACCTGCTCACCGCGCCGTTCTTCGACGCGCTGCTGACCGACGCCACGTCGGGCGGGCAGGTGTTCGTGTACCGGCACCAGGGCCGCATCATCGGCTGGAACCTGTGCTACGTGCACGAAGGCCGGCTGCTGGACAAGTACATCGGCCTGCACTATCCGGACGCGCGCGACCACAACCTGTACGCGCTGAGCTGGATCGAGAACCTCGACTACGCCTGCCGCCACGGCCTGACTGCCTATGTCGCCGGCTGGACCGATCCGGAAGTGAAGGCCCAGCTCGGTGCCAGCTTCACCTATACCTGGCATGCGGTGTACCTGCGCAATCCGCTGCTGCGCGCGGTGCTGCGCCGATTGCGGCCGCTGTTCGAATCCGACGACGTCGGGCCGGCCGCCGATGCCGCCGAGGAGGACTGAGATGCGCACTCCGGTCCTGCTCGATCTCGATGATTCGCTGGGCGAAGTGCCCGACGCCGTGCGCCTGCCGCTGCGCGATTGGTGCGATGGTCTGCGCTTCGCCTGCTCGATGGCGCGGCTGCGCCGCTTCGGCGCGGCGCTGGAGCAGGCGCTGCCGGCGCAGTACGGCACCGTGCTGCTGGGTAGCGGCGATTTCCATCACCTGAGCCTGCCGTTGATCGCGCGTCTGGCGCAGCGTGCGCAGGCGCCGTTGCGGGTGGTGGTGTTCGACAACCATCCGGACAACATGCGCTTCCCGTTCGGCGTGCACTGCGGCTCGTGGGTGCGCCGCATCGCCGCGCTGCCGCAGGTGGCGCAGGTCGAGGTGGCCGGCATCACCTCCGGCGACGTCGGCCCCGGCCATGCCTGGGAAAACCATCTGCTGCCGCTGTACCGCGGCAAGTTGCGCTACTGGTGCAGCGGCGTGGACGTGGGCTGGGCGCGACGGCTGGGCCTGGGCCAGGCGGTGCGCGGCTTCGACAGCGTGAGCGCGCTGAGCGATGCGTTCGTCGAGCACCTGCGGCGCACGCCGATGCCGACCTATCTGTCGTTGGACAAGGACGTGCTGGATCCGCAGGACGTACGCACCAACTGGGACCAGGGCCAGCTGCGCGTGCCGCAGTTGCTGCAGGCGATCGAGGCGTTGCGCGGGCAGGTGTGCGGCAGCGACATCACCGGCGAAGTCTCGCTGGCCCATTACCCGCAATGGTGGAAGCGCAAGCTGGCGGCGCTGGATGCGCAGCCCGAGCCGTCGCCGGCGGATCTGTCGGCGTGGCAGGCGCAGCAGCACGCCTTGAACCTGCGGTTGCTGGCGGCGCTGGATGCGGCCAGTGTCGGTTAGCGCAGCCCCTGTCTGTCTGTAGGAGCGGCTTCAGCCGCGAGAGGCGTTACCGGTAACGCCTCTCGCGGCTGAAGCCGCTCCTACGAGAGTCTTCCCGTCGTCACGAGCGGCGTATTTTCATCCCGACGCTGGCGAAGCCGACGTGGTCCGATCAAGCGCTCGGTGCGGCGGCGTGCACCAGGTCGACATCCAGCGGCGCCGGCCCGACCGCGGTGGCGCAGGCCGCCTGCAGCGTGGCCACGATGGTCTCGAAGCGCGCCTCGTCCAGCCAGGGGCTGTTGCTGATGCTCAGGCAGCGCGCGGCGAAGTCGCTGGCGTTGGGCATCGGCGTGCGTTCGACGATGCCATCCAGGTAGTCGTAGTCGGGCAGGGCATGCACGAACGGCACTGCCACGCCGAGCCCGCGCGGCCACAGCGCGGCCAGCACCGATTCGCGGGCGGCCGCATCGGGCAGCAGCACCATCAGGATCGGCCAGCTGCCCTGGGCGCCGGCGGTATCGGCGATCACGCTCAGGCCGGGGATGCCGGCAAGACGGGCGCTGCGGCGCCGGCCCTGCTCGCGGATCTGCGCCAGGAACGCCGGCCAGCGCGCGCTGGCGCGCACGCCCACGCCTTCGCGCCAGGCGCCGACCGCATGCTGGGCGATGGCCGTGCCGAAGCGGTCGCCGGCCGCACCGACGCGGTCGCCGCGGCGCAGCGCGCGACGCACCGGTGCGCCGTACGCCCAGCGCAGCGGTTGCGGCCGATAGAGCGCGGCGTAGCCGAGCAGCTCCAGGCTGCGGCGCAGTTCCCAGCGCCAGTCGCGCTGGCCCAGGCGCGCGGCGGTGTCGGCCAGGCTGCGCTGCAACGGCGCATGCCGCGACATCAGCAGCCCGCCTTCGTACAGCGTGAGCCCCTTGCCGGCGGCCAGGCTGCAGAAACCGATGTCGCCGCCCAGGCCGGCCGGGCGGCCGTCGGCATGCACGCCGCCCAGCGCCTGCGCCGCGTCCTCGATCAGCAAGGCGCCGCAGCCCTCGGCGGCGCGGCGCAGCGGCGCCAGGTCGGTCAGGCGCCCGCCGAGGTGGGTGGCGATGATCGCCAGGGTGTCGCTGCCGCAGCGCTGCGCCAGTTGCACCGGGTCCAGCTCCAGCGAGCCGGGCAGCAGATCGCACAGCACCAGTTGCAGGCCGCAGTGCGCCACCGCCAGCGCCACCAGCGGGCAGGTATAGGCCGACACCAGCACCTGCCGGCGCCGGCTGGCCGCGGTCAGGGTGCGCAGCGCCACGATCAGCGCGGCGGTGCCCGAGCAGGTCAGCAGCGCCTGCGGCAGGCCGAGCGCGCTGGCCAGGCGCGTGCGCGTGCGGCCCGGCCACAGGTCGCGCCACTGCAGCGGCAGGCCGGCGGTCGGCGGCACCTCAATGCGCATCGGCGGGATCCGCGCGTTCGCCCATCGCCAGGCAGACGATGCCGCCGACGATCAACGCCGCGCCCAGCGCCTGCAGCAGGCCGATGTGTTCGTTGAACCACCAGGCCGACAGCAGCATCACGCTGACCACCTCCAGGTGCGAGGCGGCGAAGGCCGGGCCGATCGGCGCGTGCTCGAGCAGCTTCATCCAGGTGAAGAACGCGCCGACGTAACCCAGCAACGCGGCGTACAGCCAGGGGCTGCCGAGCAAACGCAGCACCCAGGCCAGTTCGGCCTGCGGTGGGAACGCGTGGGTGCCGGCCAGCTTGAAGCCGATCTGCGCCAGCGTGTCGAAGCTCAGCAGCAGGGCGAAGCCCACCGCGTAGCGATGCAGCGACGGCCGGCTCATGAGCCCAGCCCCACCACGGCCACGCCAGCGCTGACCAGGCAGATGCCGGCCACCTGCATGCGCCCGAGGCGTTCGCCGAACAGCCAGCGCCCGGCCAGCATGATCGCCACGATGTTGATCGAGCCCAGCAGCACGCCGCGGCCCAGCGGCACCAGCGACAGGAACGCGGTCCAGGCGAGGAACTCGAACACGTAGCAGGCCACGCCGAACCACAGCTGCGGCTGCCGCGCCATGCGCTGCCAGCGTGCCATGCCGGTGCCCTGCGGGTGGCTCGCCACGTACTTGAAGGCCAACTGGCCGGCGGTGTCGAGCGCCACCGTCGCCAGCCAGATCGCCACCACCGAGCCGGTCATCGCCATCAGGCGGCGGCCCGCTGCGGCGCGGACAGGGCGGCGAAGAACTGCGCCAGACGGGCGCCGAGCACGCGGCGTTCGCGGTCCAGGGTGATCATGTGGTAGCTGTCGTGCAGCAGCAGCAGTTCCGTCGGCCCGGACACGTTGGCGATCACCAGCCGCGCGTTGCGCAGGTCGGCGATGTCGTCCTCGGCCGCGTGCGCGACCAGGCACGGCGCGACCACCTTGGGCAGGTTGCGGCGCACGTCGCGCGCGAGCAGGTACATCTCGGCCAGCGCGTGCCAGGGGTTGCCGGGCAGGCCGGCGGCGCTGCTGTCGCCGCCGAGCATGGCGCTGCTGACCTGGGCGCGGATGCGCTCGTCGCGCAGGCCATACGGCGGCTCTTCCAGGAACATGCGGCGCTTGCCGATGCCCAGCCGCTTGAACCAGGGCAGCAGGAACGCCAGGCGCGCGCGCTTGGGGATGTTCCAGCCGTCGTAGCGGAAGGTGGCGCCGAGCACGCCGACCCCGTCCACCCACTCCGGACGCTGCTGCGCCAGGCGCAGCGCCAGCACCGCGCCCATCGACAGCCCGGCCACGAACAGGCGGTCGACCTGCGGGCGCACGCGCGCGGCAGCGGCCTCGACGCTGGCGTACCAGTCGCGCCAGGTGGTGGCCAGCAGGTCGTCCTCGTCGCCGCAGTGGCCGGCCAGTTGCACGCCGTAGACGCTGAAGCCTTCGCGGTTCAGGCTCTTGCCGAGCAGGCGCATCTCGCTGGGCGTGCCGGTCAGGCCGTGGATCAGCAGCACGGCGTTGCGGCCGCCTTCGAAGTGGAACTCGGCAGATTGGATCATGTGAATGGGCGCGGCTGCGCAGTCTCGGCAATCCGTGCAGAGTCGCCGCTGCGCGTTTCAGCAGCCTTTCGCCGCAGCGGCGGTGTGCAGGGTCAGCGCTTGGTCGTGGCCGGGTTGCGGAAGCGTACCAGCACGCGCTGGCCCAGGCGCAGGGTCGAGGGCTGGGTGAAGGCCAGCACGCAGGCCACGCTGCGGTCGTTGCCGGCGGGTGTGGCGTCGTCGTGCAGTTGGGTGGGGCCGTAGGCCGGCGCCAGCCAGCGCACCACGGCCTCGCCGAGCACGGTCTGGCGGCCGTCGTCGCTGATCACTTCGGCGGCCATGCCCGGGGTGACGCTGCCGGCATAGCTTTCGTTCAATTCGGCGCGGACCAGGCGCGGCGCGTCCGGCAGCAGGGTCAACAGCGGCGCGTTGGCCTCGGTGCGCGCGCCGACCGCCGCCGACAGCTGCAGCACGCGCCCGGCCACCGGCGCCTGCAGCCGGTACTGCGCACGCTGCAGCTCGGCCGCGCGCACCTGCGCGTCGGCCAGGGCGGCGTCGCTGCGCGCGGTGTCCAGCGCGTCGACCAGGCTCTGCACCGCGTCGCTGGCGTCGTCGGCGCTCTGGCCGTCGCCGGCGCCCAGGCGCGCGGCCTCGGCCAGCCGTCGTTGCTTCTGCTGGGCGCTTTGCAGGCGCTGCTGCAGCTGTTTCAGGTGGGTGGCCGCGGCCTGCGCGCGGGTGCGGGCGATGTCCAGGTCGACCGCGGCGGCGCGATCGTCGCCGGCGACCAGCACGGCGCCTTTCTGCACCGCGTCGCCCTCGTGCACCGGCACCTCGTGCAGGGTCGCGGCGACCGGCAGGCCGAGCTTGAGTACGCCGCCCTCTACGTCGATGCGGCCGCGCGCCACCGCCAGGTAGGCCGGTGGGGCGGCGGCCGCCGCCGGCGCCGGGGTGCGGTCCGATGGCGCGCATGCGGCCAGCAGCAGGCTCAGCAGGGGCGCGGCGGCGAACGCTTTCATGGTGCGGGATTCCGTGAGGGCAGGGGCGAGGGCGGCGCGTTCACGCGGCGGTCGTCGAGGATGCGGCCGTCCTCCATCGACAGCACGCGGTCGGCGTGGCGGATCAGGCGCGGGTCGTGGCTCACGCACAGCACCATGGTGTTGTGGCGGCGCGCGATGCGGTGCAGCAGGTCGATCACGATCTGGCCGTTGCCGGCGTCCAGCGCGCTGGTCGGTTCGTCGGCGAACAGCAGGGCAGGGTGCTTGGCCAGGGCGCGGGCGATCGCCACGCGCTGCTTTTCGCCGCCGGACAGTTCGGCCGGGCGCAGATGCTGGCGGTGGGCGATGCCGACCTCGGCCAGCGCCTCTTCGGCGCGGCTGCGCACCTCGGCGGGGGCCAGGCCCATGTACTGCAGCGGCAGCCGCACCTGGTCCAGCGCGCACAGCGCCGGGAACAGGTTGAAGCCCTGGAAGATGAAGCCGGTGTGGCGCAGCCGGAACTGCTCCAGCGCGGTGGCGCCGAGTGCGCCCAGTTCCTCGCCCAGCGCCAGCACCTGGCCGGCGTCGGCGCGCTGCAGGCCGCTGAGGATCGACAGCAGGGTGCTCTTGCCGCAGCCGGACGGGCCGGAGATCAGGGTCAGCTCGCCCGGCCACACCTGCAGTTCCACGTCGCGCAGCACCGGCGTGCGCAGGCTGCCGGAGACGAAGCTCTTGCACAGCCCGCTGCCGCGCAGGGTGGCGGCGGCCGGGTGCAGCGCGGCGGCGGCGACGATCCGGCTCATCGCAGCAGCAACGCCGGATCGGCGCGGCGCAGCCCGCGCAGCGCGGCCAGGGCCGAGACCACGGTCAGCAGCATCACCGCGCACACGCACAGGCCCCAGCCGCTGGCGTTGAACGCCACCGGCACGTCGTGCGCGCGGGCCAGCGCGACCAGCGCCGCGCCCAGCGCGCTGGCGCCGATCAGGCCCAGCGCACCGACCCAGGCGGCCTGTTCCAGCACCACCCAGCGCAGGTTGCGCATGCTCACGCCCAGCGCGTTGAGCGTGGCGTACTCGCGCGCGGCGCCGAGCACGGTGCCGAGCAGGGTCTGGCTCGTGATGGCCACGCCGACCAGCAGCACGATGCCGCCCAGGAACAGCACGCCGGAGCCGGCGCCGGTGTCGAACATCCAGAACAGGATGCTGCGCCGGGCGAACTCGTCGGCGCTCCAGGCTTCCACGCGCGGCCGCGTGACCGCGCTGTCGATCGCCTGCGCCACCGCCTGCGGGTCGGCGCCGGGGCGCAGCTTGGCCACCATGTAGGTCGGCCAGTCCGGATGCGCGCTGTCGGTGTTGAGCGCGCGCGCGGTATCCAGCGAGGCCAGCACGTTGACCCCGCCCAGCGCGCGCAGGCCGCGGCCGACCCCGATCACCCGCACACGGTGGCCGTTGATGCGCGCGCTGCTGCCGATGTCGACGCCGAGCTTGTCCAGCTCCGCGCGGTCCACCACCACGGTGTCCGGCTCGCGCAGGGCCGCACGCAGCGCCGGGCTGAGCAGGCGCGAGAACATCAGCCCGCCGTCGCGGGTGTCGATGCCGGAGATGTAGACCGACACCGCGCCGGTGTCGCCGGGGCCGCGCCAGTCGCCGTCGAACCAGATGAACGGCTCGACCTGCGCCACCCGCGGGTCCAGGTACAGCGGCGCGGCCGCGTCCGGATCGATGGCGCGGCCCTGGTCCACGCTCTGCGTGCCGGGATAGCCCAGCCACAGGTCGGCGTCGGAGCCGGAGACGTACACGCTGGCGCTGCCGAAGATGCCCAGCACCAGCGCGGTCTGCAGCAGCAGCAACAGGCTGGCGAAGCCCACCGACACCACCACCGGCAGGAAGCGGCGCCACTCGTAGCGCAGGGTCTGGCGGGCCAGCGCGACCATCAGGGCTGCGCGCCTTCGCGCTCGTTGCCGGTGCCGGGAATCGGCGCGGTGGCGCTGCCCAGCGCGGTGTGCAGGGCGACGTAGGCCAGGTCGCGCTGGCGCTGCGCTTCCAGCAGCTCCAGCGTCGCCTGGTCGCGCGCGGCCTGCTGCGTGGCCACGTCCAGGTCGCTGCCCAGGCCCAGCCGCCGGCGCTGCTGCGCCGCCTCGGCGACCTGCTGCTGCGCCTGCAGCACCTGTTGCTCGGTCTCGACGTTGCGCCGCTGCTGTTCCAGCGCGGTCAGCGCGTCCTCGACCTCGTTGACCGCCGACAGCACGGTCTGCCGGTAGGCCAGGGTGGCCGCTTCCAGCAGGTCGCCGCGCGCCTTGGCCCTGGCCTGACGGATGCCCCAGTCGAACAGCGGGATGTCGATCACCGGGCCGAACGAGGCGATGCCGTGGGTGGCGGTGCGGCGGTGGCTCAGCAGGCTGGTCGACCAGCGGATCGCGCCGCCCAGGCCGATGCTGCCGTAGCGGTCGGCGCGGGCGATGCCCAGGGCGCCGGCGGCGCTGATCACCTCGGCCTCGCGCGCGGCGATGTCCGGGCGCCGCCGCAGCAGGTCGGCCGGCACGCTGTCGACCGCGGCGATCTGCAGTTGTCCCGGCGCGCTGCTGGCCGCGGCCGTGCTCCACGCCGGATCGGGCGCGTCGCGGCCCAGCAGCAGCGCCAGGCGCCGCGCGGCCGCGGCCGCGGCGTCGCGCGGTTCGTTCACCGCGCTCTGCGCCTGCAGTACCGCCGCCTGCGCCTGCGCCGCGGTGGCCGGCGCGGCCAGATGCAGGTCGACCAGGGTCTGCTGCAGGCTGGCCTGGCGCTGGCGCGCGTCGGCGATGTCCTGCAGCAGGCGTTCGGCCTGCTGCGCGTGGCGCAGGTCGATCCAGTTGTGGGTCACGTCGGAGATCGTCGCCGCGCGCACCTGCGCCAGGTTGGCCTGGGCGCTCTGCAGGTCGCCGCGGGCCACGCGGTTGGTGGCTTCGCCGCGACCGAACAGCGGCAGCTCCCACTCCGAATCGACGCCCACGACCAGGAACGAGGCGCTGGCGTCCGGATCGATCGGATCCTCGGTGCGCGCACGCAGTTGCGGCCGCAGCGTCGCGTCGGCGACCGCATCCAGTCGCCGCGCCGCGCGCAGCCGCGCCAGCGCCTGGCCGACCTCGAGATCGTCCTGCAGCGCCTGCGCGACCAGCGCATCGAGTTGCGGATCGTGGAAATCCTGCCACCAGGCACTGCCCGGCGGGCGCGGCGCGGCCGCCTGCGGCGTCGCGCTGCTCCAGTGCGCGGGCAGCGACGGCTGGCGCAGATCGGGGATGGGCTTGCTGGCGCAGCCGCCCAGCGCCAGCGCGCTGGCCAGCGCCAGTGCGCCGGCGCAGCGAAGACGGTGGCGGCTCATGCGCGCGGCTCCGCGCCGGCCGGCAGGTCCAGTTCCGCGCGCAGGCCGCCCAGTGCCGAGCGCCGGTAGCGCAGCGTCGCGTGGTGGCGGGCGGCGATGTTGGCGACGATGGCCAGGCCCAGGCCGGTGCCGCCTTCGGGCGCGTCCGGCGCGCGGAAGAAGCGCTCGCCCAGGCGCGGCAGCAGGGCCTCGTCGATGCCGCTGCCGGCATCGTCCACGGCCAGGCGCACGTACAGCGGATCGCGGCGCAGGCTGACCGTGACCATGCGGCCGGCGGCATGCCGGAAGGCATTGTCCAGCAGGTTGTCGAGCAGTTCGCGCAGCGCATAGGTGTCGGCGGCCACCCAGGCGGGCGCGTCGTCGTCGCCGGCGTCGTAGCCCAGGTCCACGCCGGCGTGCAGCGCGTCGGGGATGCGGTCGGACAGGGCCTGCGGCAGCCATTGCGCCAGGTCCAGCGGCAGCAGCTCGCGGATGCTCTCGCGCGGCGCCTGGGTGCGGGTCAGCGCCAGCAACTGGGTGGAGGTGCGGGTGGCGCGGTCCGTCAACTGACGGATGTGCTGCAGCGCCTGCGCGGTGTCTTCCGGGCGCTGGCCGGCCTGGGCGCGCTGCACGTGCATGCTCAGCCCGGCGAGCGGCGTGCGCAACTGGTGCGCGGCATCGGCCAGGAAGCGTTCCTGCAGCGCCATCATGTGCTTGAGCCGGCCGAGCAGGCCGTCGATGGCCTGGGTCAGCGGCAGGATCTCCACCGGGATGTCCGGGCCGGACACCGGGCTGAGGTCGCGCTGGCTGTCGTCGAGCCGGCGCACCGCCGGCTCCAGCATGCGCAGGCCGACGCGCACGCCGTGCCAGACCAGCACCAGCAGCGAGCAGGTGAGCAGCAGTTCGGTCGGCAGCATCAGCACCAGGATCTCGCGGGCGCGGCGGTGGCGGTCGTCCAGGGTCTCGGCCACCGACACGGTGAGCCAGTCGCCCGGCTCCAGCGCCGAGGGCAGCAGCAGGCTGGCCACGCGCACCGGCACGCCGTTGTCCATGCGGTCGTCGTACAGCATCACCCGGCCGATCTCGGCCGGATCCGGGTGCTTGGGAATCGGCTGGGTGCTGCCGCTGATCACCCCGTGGCGGCGGCTGTCGAGCTTGAAGAACACCCGGCCGTCGCTGCTGTACTCCAGCAGCTGCCGCGCCTGCAGGGTCAGCGGCATGCGCTCGCCGGGGTCGTTGACCGCGTTCGCCAGGCCCTGCGTGTCCTCCTTCAGGTCCATGTCGTGGACGTGATTGGTGTACTTGAGCATCAGCAGGTAGAACAGCGACGACACCACCAGCATCAGCAGCACGGTCGGGATCAGCAGAAACGCCAGCAATCGCTGGCGCAGGCTGGGATGGCGGTAGGCCGGCGCGTGCGCGGCGGTGGTCGCGCTCACTGCGAGGTCTGTGCGTGGTCGGCGGCCGGTGAGGCGGCGTGCGACTCCTCCAGCAGATAGCCCAGGCCGCGGATGGTTCGGATGCCGACACCGGCGCCATGCAGCTTGCGCCGCAGGCGATGCATGGAGATGTCCAGGCCGTTGTCGGTGATTTCGTGCTGCCAATCGCACAGCGCCTCGGTCAGCTGGCTGCGGCTGACCACGCGCCCGCTGCGCAGCAGCAGGGTTTCCAGCAGCGCGAACTCGCGCGCGGTCAGGTCCAGCGGCTGGTCCTGCAGCCACACCCGGCGTCCGGCCAGGTTGATGCGCAATTGCCCCAGCACCAGCTCCGGCACGCCGCCGCTGCTGCTGCGGCGCAGGAGCGCGCGGGTACGGGCAAGGAACTCGGACAGTTCGAAGGGCTTGATCAGGTAGTCGTCGGCGCCCTCGTCGAGCGCGCGGATGCGGTCTTCCACCGCGTCGCGGGCGGTCACCACCAGCACCGGGATCTCGTCGCGGCGGGCGCGCAGGCGTTGCAGCACCTGCAGCCCATCGCGGCGCGGCAGGCCCAGGTCCAGCACCAGCAATTGATAGCTTTCGCTACCGAGCGCGCGTTCGGCGGCGGCACCGTCGCCGACATGGTCTACCACGTGGCCGCACTCGGCGAGCGAGTCGCGTAATGCAACGGCAATGGACGTATCGTCTTCGGCAACCAGGATGCGCATGACGCGAAATGCTTGCAACGGGGATGTGGGAAAACCGTCGTAATCGGCGGCGGCGAAGTCGCTACGTTCACATACGTCGATGTAGCTTCGATGGAGTCTGTATCCAGATTCTGCGATGCGGTGATGACGATTGTCATCCATGACATCTTTCGCGCGCTCGCCGGTCCGGACACCGCCGGGTAGGAAAAATCCTATAGCCGACCGCGGCATCCGCCGATCCTCACGCCCCCGGGGCGGCGGCATCATGCATGCGTCGGCAACGTCACCGCTCCCGCGCCAGGGAGACGGCTCCCACGGAATCGAACGGATCTCGATTCGCCGGCCACGTTTCGCTCCCGCAGGCGCCGACGGATCGGCGCAGCGCCACTGCGATCGGAATCGAAGGGAAGAAAACGCACGAGGCCCCGGCATGCCGGGGCCTCGTGCGTTCAACGTGCCGCTATCGAGCTTGAATCAAGTCGGCATCTGCGTGGATGGGTCGGTCTGCACTGATGCTGTCAGCGCCGCAGCGCACACCATTGCCTGTACGCAGACTTTCAGGCCGCAGTCCGCCCGCCTTTGCCAATCCCCAATCCCGACTCCCAAATCCCGGCCCCTCAGAGCGCCCAATCCAGCCGCAACCCGGCCACCAAGGCATTGGGCAGGTCGCGGGTGCGGGCCGGCTCGTTGAACTGGTCCGGGTGCACGATGTAGTGCAGGTTCGGGGCGATGCGCAGTTGCGGGGTCACCTGGATGCCGTAGCTCAGTTCCATCATGGTCTGGGAGCGGTGCGGGGTGCCGCTGCCGCCGGCCGCGGCGCGGGCCAGGCGCAGGTCTTCCAGGGCGTCGTCGCTGTAGTGCTGCTGGGTGACGACGAAGGCGATGTTGTCCTGCGGGCGGCTGGCGAAGGTGCCGCGCTGGACCAGGCCCAGTTCCAGGAAATGGTCTTCGATCAACTGCCCGGAGGTGCCCTTGAGCACCGAGCCGAACAGCACCAGGCCGCGGTTGCTGTCCGGGTCGGGGCGGGTGACCTGCTGTTCGAAGCGGAAGAACGCGCCGGAGCGGCCGCTGCGGGTGGCGTAGTCCAGCCCGCTCAGCCGCGCCGGATTGCCGTTGCGGTCGTTGAGCGGATCGCGGTAGTCGGAATTGTCCTGCCAGCCGCCGAGCTCGTACATCGCCGGCAGGCGCGCGCCGCTGGCCTGGGTGCTGTAGCCGATCGCGTACGGCACGATCACCCCGGTGCTGTCGTTGGTGCTCCAGTTCAGGCCGTGCTGGCCGCGTTCGGCCTGGATCGGGTTGACCTCGTAGGCGCCGACGTGGACGTAGACGTTCGGGGTCACCCAGGCCTTGGCGTGCGCGGCCCAACTGGACACCGGCCAGTAGGTGAAGTTGCTGGTGCGGAACACGAAGGTCGGGTTGCCGCAGGCCGAGTTGCCCTGGAAGTAGCCGCACAGCTCCGAGCCCAGGAAGTGGATGTTGGCCACGCTGCGGCCTGCCTCCAGTTCCAGGCGGTCGTTGAACAGCTTCTGGTCGATGGTGAAGTTGGCCAGGCGCGTGCCCTGGCCGCCGTAGATTTCCTGCACCGAGGTGCTGTTGCCGATGTTGCCGTTGGCCAGGTTGGTGCCATGGCGATTGATGCCGTAGACCTTCAGCGTGGCGCCGTTCCAGCCCATCAGCCGTTGCAGGTCCACGTCGGTGCCGAACATCAGCTGCCCGGCGTAGGCGCTGCCCTCATGCTTGCCGCCGTCCAGCGACACGGCGCCTTCGCCGGTGTAGGCGAGCTTGAGCTTGAAGGCGTCGCTGGCGTCCTGGGCGTGGGCCAGCGGTGCGGCGAGCGCGAGCGCCAGGGTGGCCAGGGGCAGGGACGAGACGAGGGGACGGGACATGGCGGAACTCCTCAGCAGGGAAAGGCCGGCGCGCCGCCAGCGGCGACGGGGGGAGGGGCATCGCATGGCGACGCGCCGGCGCATGGACGGGATCAGGCGAGAACCGGCTTCTTCAGCACCCGCAGCGCCACCGCGGTGACCACGGTGCCGGCGAGCAGCGCCACCAGGTACATGCCCAGGTGGCCGACCGCATTGGGGATCGGCAGCACGAACACACCGCCGTGCGGCACCTTCAGTTCGGCGCCGGCAGCCATCGAGATCGCACCGGCCAGGGCCGAGCCGAGCATCAGCGCGGGGATGGTGCGCAGCGGGTCGCGCGCGGCGTACGGGATTGCGCCTTCGGTGACGAAGGCCAGGCCGAGCACGCCGGTGGCGGCGCTGCTGCCGCGCTCGTCCTGGGTGAAGCGGCTGCGGAACACCCAGGTGGCCAGGGCGATGCCCAGCGGCGGGGTCATGCCGGCGACCATCGCCGCGGCCATCGGCGTGTACACCTGGCTGGCGATCAGGCCGGTGGAGAAGGCGTAGGCGGCCTTGTTGACCGGCCCGCCCATGTCGAAGGCCATCATCGCGCCCAGCAGCAGGCCCAGCAGCACCGCGCTGCTGCCCTGCATTCCGCGCAGCCATTCGGTGAGCCAGGCCAGCAGTTCGGCCACCGGCTGGCCGACCACGTAGAGCATGGCCAGGCCGACCAGCAGGGTGCCCAGCACCGGCAGGATCAGCACCGGCTTCAGGCCCTCGAGCGTGCGCGGCAGCTTGATCGCCCGGTTCAGCGCGGCCACGCCGTAGCCGGCGATGAACCCGGCCAGGATGCCGCCGATGAAGCCGGCGCCGAGGTTGGCCGCGACCATGCCGCCGATCATGCCGGGGGCGATGCCGGGGCGGTCGGCGATGGAGTAGGCGATGTAGCCGGCCAGGGCGGGCACCATCAGGGTGAAGCCGGCCTTGGCGCCGATCTGGAACAGCGACCAGGCCAGGGTGCCCTTGTGCGCGTCGTCGAAGGCGTAGATGCCGCCGAGCGCGAAGGCCAGCGCGATCAGCAGGCCGCCGGCGGTGACGAAGGGCAGCATGAACGACACGCCGGTCATCAGGTGCTTGTACGGGCCGGCGGAGCGGCCGCCCTGGGCCTTGGCCGGCGCGCTGCCGCCATTGCCGGCGGCGTGCACGCTGGCCTCGGCCAGGGCCTTGCGGATCAGTCCCGGGCCGTCGTTGATCGCCGGCTTGGTGCCGCTCTTGAACAGGCGCTTGCCGCCGAAGCGGCCCAGGTCGACCTCGCGGTCGGCGGCGATCAACACCAGGTCGGCGGCGGCGATCTCCTCGGCGCTGAGCGCGTCCTGCGCGCCGACCGAGCCCTGGGTTTCCACCCGGATCTGGTGGCCCAGCAGCTTGGCCGCCTGCTGCAGGCCTTCGGCGGCCATGAAGGTGTGGGCGATGCCGGTGGGGCAGGAGGTGATGGCGACGATGCGCTTGCCGGCACCCTCGGTGCTGTCGGCCGCGGCCGGCACGGCGGCGGCGTCGGACGTCGCGGCGGCCAGCAGCGGCGCCAGCACCGCGCCGGCGTCGGCCAGCACCGCGTCCAGCGCGCTGCGCTGCACGTGGCGGCCGGCGAAGCGGGCGGCATCGACGTCGCCGTCGCCGACCAGCAGCAGCGGCGCGGCGGCGGATGCGGCGGCCAGGTCCAGCGGCGCGATCACGCCCTGCGGCGTACGCACCTCGGCCTGCAGGACGGCGCCCCGCAGCGTGGCGGCATGACGCAGCGCCTCGGCGGCGAGGACGGCTTCGGTACTGCGATCGCCGGCGGCGATCACCACGAGGATCGGATTCATGCGGGCTCCTGATGAGCGCAAGAGGGCGCGGCGCACAGCAGCGACGCGACGGAAGTCATGCCAGGGTCTCCACGCCGACCGCAGCGGCCAGCTCGGCTAGGTGCTCGCGCGGCAGGCGGCGGGCGACGCCGCTGCCCAGCGTGGCCACGGCGAAGGCGGTGGCCTGGCGCGCGCAGGTTTCTAGGTCGGCGTCGGCGCGCAATGCCGCGACCAGGCCGGCCACCATCGCATCGCCGGCGCCGACGCTGCTGCCGCCGGTCACCTGTGGCGGCTGTGCCAGCAGCGCCTGCTCGCCGCGCACGAACAGCGCGCCGTCGCTGCCCAGCGACACCACGACCAGGCCGATGCCGCGCGCCAGCAAGGCGCGTGCGGCGCCGAGCAGCTCGGCGGTGCTGGCCAGCGGCGCGCCGGCCCACTCCTCCAGTTCGTGGCGGTTGGGCTTGATCGCGAACGGCAGTTGCGCGCGCGGCGCGTCCAGGGCGGCGTGCAGCGGCGCGCCGCTGGTGTCCAGCAGCACCCGCGCACCGGCCGCGGCGGCCTGCGCCTGCAGCTGCCGCCAGGTGTCCTCGGCCAGGCCGGCCGGCAGGCTGCCGCAGAGCACCACCGGCAGGCCGGGGCGCAGCAGCTCGGCCAGACGCGCGCCGACGCTGTCGAATTGCGCCTGGTCCAGGGCCAGGCCGGGCAGGTTGATGTCGGTGGTGGCGCCGCTGTCGGCGGCGACCAGCTTGAGGTTGGTGCGGGTGTTGCCGGGCGCGCGCAGGCAGCGGTCGTCGATGCCGCGTTCGGCGAACAGCGTCTCGAACGTCTGCGCGTTGTCCGCGCCGAGCACGCCGAGCGCGGCGCAGCGCAGCCCGGCGTCGGCCAGGCAGGCGGCGACATTGATGCCCTTGCCGCCGGCGATGGCATGGGCGCTGCGTGCACGGTGCACCTGGCCCGGTTGCAGCCGGTCGATCGCCACGGTCAGGTCGATCGCCGGATTCAGGGTGACGGTGACGGCATCGACGCTCATGCGTCGGCTCCGCCATCGAGCGCGCGTACGTCCGCCGCGCTCTCGCACTCCAGTGCGCGCTGCGCCAGCGCCTGCAGCGCGTCCAGGCGGCTGCCGCGCAGGCGCGCCTTCACCGCGGGGATGTCGTTGGGGGTCATCGACAGTTCGTGCACACCCAGCCCGGCCAGCAGCGCCGCGCCGAACGCGTCGCCGGCCAGGCCGCCGCACACGCCGACCCAGCGGCCGTGGCGCGCCGCGCCCTCGACGGTGGTGCGGATCAGCCGCAGCACCGCCGGATGCAGGCTGTCGGCCTCGGCGGCCAGGTCCGGGTTCTGGCGGTCGATGGCCAGGGTGTACTGGGTCAGGTCGTTGGTGCCGATCGAGAAGAAGTCCGCGTGCTTGGCCAGCGTATCGGCCTGGATCGCCGCGGCCGGCACTTCGATCATGATGCCCAGCGGCACCTCCGGCGCCTGCAGCTCCGCGCGCAGGCGCTCGCATTCGGCGCGCAGCGTCAGCAGTTCCGCCGCCGAGGTGATCATCGGGAACATGATCGCCAGGCGTGCGCCGTCCTTGGCGGCGCGGTACAGCGCGCGCAGCTGCGGTTGCAGCAGGTCGGCGCGGCGCAGCAGCAGGCGCGCGCCACGCACGCCCAGGAACGGGTTGTCCTCGCGCGGCAGGTTCAGGTGCGCGACCTGCTTGTCGCCGCCGATGTCCAGCGCGCGCACGATCAGCGCGCGGCCGTCCAGTGCCTGCGCCATCGCCGTGTAGGTGGCGTACTGCTCGTCCTCGCTGGGGGTGCTGCCGCGTTCCAGGAACAGGAATTCGGTGCGCATCAGGCCCACGCTCTCGGCGCCCTGCGCCAGTGCCGCGGCGACCTGCTCGGGCAGGTTGACGTTGGCGCCGATCTCCACGCGATGGCCATCCTCGGTCTGCGCCGGCTGGTTGCGCTGCTCGGCCTCGCGCGCGCGCAGCTGCTGCTGCTCGTCGATGTAGGCGCGGGCCGAGGCCAGGTCGGCCTCCGACGGCGCCAGGTACAGGCGACCACTTGTCCCGTCGACGATGACGGTGGCGCCGTCCTCCAGGTCCAGCAGGTCGGCGCCGCCGGCGACCAGCGCCGGCAGGCCGAGGGTGCGCGAGAGGATCGCGGTGTGCGAGGTCGGGCCGCCCACGGCGGTGGCCAGGCCGAGCACGCGCGAGGTGTCGAGGTTGGCGGTATCCGACGGCGACAGGTCGTGGGCGAGCAGGATGCACGGCGCGGCCGGCAACTGCGCCAGGCTGCCGCCGGCCAGGCTCGGATCCAGTTGCGCCAGCACCCGGCGGCCGACGTCGCGCAGGTCGCTGGCGCGTCCGGCCAGCACCGCGTTGCCCAGCGCCGAGAGCTTGTTGGCCAGGCGCTCGACCGACTGCTGCCAGGACCACGCGACGCCGTGGCCCTCGACCATCAGCTGGCAGGCCAGGGTGATCAGGTCGGTGTCGTTGAGCAGTTCGGCCTGGGCGCGGAAGATCGCCGCATCGCCGGCGCCGAGGCGGCGCCGGGTGTCGTCCTCGATGGCCTGCAGTTGCGCGCGGGTGCGCTGCAGGGCGTCGTGCAGCAGGGCGCCGCCGTCGCTCAGCGGCACCGGCGTGTCCTCCACCGCGACATCATGCCCGGCCAGCTTGTGCACCACGCCGATCGCCAGACCGGGGCTGGCGCCGATACCGACGATGGCCGGCTGCGCCTGCGGCGGGGTCCAGCCGGCGACCGGCGCGGCGCGGCGTTGCGCGGCGGCCTCGGCATCGGCCTGCTCCTGCGCGGTCAGCGCGTCGATCACGCTGCGCAGCCGCGCCAGCGCCGCCGCGGCGTCCTGGCCCTCGGCGGAAATGGTCACGGTGTCGCCGGCGTGCAGGCCCAGTTGCAGCAGCGACACCAGGTTTTTGGCGTCGCCGACCTGGTCGCCGGCGCGCACCTGGATGCGGGCGGCGAAGCCGCGCGCGGTTTCCACCCAGCGCGTGGCCGGGCGTGCGTGCAGGCCGCTGGGGTAGCGCACGGTCCAGTCGAAGCGCTCGGCCAGGTCGCTGGCCGGGGCGGTGGGCGCGGTGGGGGCCGCGTCCTCGCTCAGCGCGGCGACGATCGTCTGCGGGTCGTCGCTGGCGAACAGCGCCTCCAGCCGCGGCGGGTCCTGGATCAGGCGGGTCAGCCGCCGCAGCACGGCGATGTGGGTGTCGGACTGGGCGGCGATGGCGACCACCAGGCGCGTGGTCTGGCCCGGGTTCCACTCCACACCCTCGCGCAGTTGCAGGACGGCGATGCCGTCGCGGCGCACCAGGTGGCGGTCCTCGCCGGTGCAGTGCGGGATCGCCACGCCGTGGCCCAGGAAGGTGTTGGCCAGTGCTTCGCGGCGCAGCATGCTGGCCTCGTAGGCCGGCGGCACGTAGCCGGCGGCGACCAGCAACTGCGCCGCCTGGGCGATCGCGTCGGCCTTGTCGTGGGCCTGGGCGGCGACCCGGACCAGGTCGCTGGAAACCAGGGAGGAGGAGGGCGTCTGGGACACGCGGAGTCCTTGAGGGTGGGCGACGAGTGGGCGCAGTGTGGGAACGTTCCCAGTCGATCGTCAATGTGCAGTGCACAATTCTTTCGGAAAAGCCTGGTGCTACTATCCGGAGGCGCCACAAAGACAGGGGGTCGACATGGAAAACAAGCGGGAACGTTGCCAGTGAGCGTCAGCATTCACGACGTGGCGCGGGTCGCCGGCGTTTCGACCTCGACGGTGTCGCGCGCACTGGGCCACGGCCCGGTCAGCGAGGAGGTGCGGGCGCGGGTGGAAGCGGCGGTACGCGAAACCGGCTACCGCCCCAACCTGATGGCGCGGCGGCTGCGCTCGCAGCACTCGGGAGTCGTGGGCCTGATCGTCGCCGACATCCGCAATCCGTTCTTCACCGCGGCGATCCGCGCGGTCGAGGACGTGGCCTACCGCGCCGGCATGCGCGTGATCCTGTGCAATACCGACGAGGATCCGCAGCGCGAGGCGTTGTACCTGCAACTGATGCAGGAAGAGCGGGTCAGCGGGCTGATCTTCGCCCCCACCCGCACCACCCAGAGCCAACTGGGCACGTTGAGCTTCGACCATCCGGTGGTGCTGCTGGACCGCGCCGGCAAGCGCGGCACGCACGACAGCGTGGTGCTGGACAATGCGGCGGCGATGGCGGCCCTGGTCGATCACCTGGTCGATCGGGGCGTGCGCCGGATCGGCGGCCTGTTCGGCAGGACCAGCAGCACCGCCGCCGAGCGTCGCGACGGCTATCTGGAGGCGATGCGCGGGCACGGTCTGGCGCCGGACTACCGCGAGGTGGCGCCGAGCGCGGAGGCGGCGATCGCCGAGGTTCAGGACTGGCTGGCGCAGGCGTCGCGACCGGACGCGCTGGTGGCCAGCAACAGCCTGCTGCTTATGGGCGCGATGAAGGCCGCGCGCGGCGCCGGCCTGCGCATTCCGCAGGATCTGGCGCTGGCCGGCTTCGACAACGAAAGCTGGACCGACCTGGTCGAGCCCGGGATCACCGTGATCGAACAGCCGGTGGAAGAGATGGGACGCACCGCGATGTCGTTGCTGCTGGAGCGGATGAACGCACCGACGCAGCCGACCCGCAAGGTGGTGCTCAGCGGCCGCTGCATCGTGCGCGGATCGAGCCTGCGCTGATGGCCGCGGGGTTGTGAGGGAGCGAGAGGGGTGCCGCTGCGGCGACGGTACACTGCCGCAGCGGGCGTGGTGGCCTGCTTACTCGCTGCCGTCCGGTCGCGGGTAGTCGTGCTCGGGATCGGCGTGGTCGCGCTTGGGGTCGCTGTCGGGTTGGTCGCGATCCTTCCACTGCGCGTCGTCGTTGTGGATCTTGTCCGGCGTGTGGCTGCGTTGCTGGGAATCGTGGGCGTTGTCGCGGTTGGCGGGCGGGGACATGACGAACCTCTTGGATCAGGCGGGAGTGGGCGCCGGATCCGGATGGCGATCGTGCTGCTCGGATCCGTCCAGGCGCGCCCAGCAGGCGACGACCAGGGTTTCGGCATCGCTCCAGGCGATGCGCGGCCAGGGGTGTTCGGCGTCGTAGCGCTGACGCAGGCGCTGCAATCGCACGTCGTTGGATTCGCGCGGCAACTGCAGGAACACATCGCAGGCCATCTTGATCAGGCGCGCATGTTCGCTGAACGACTGCGACCCCAATTTGCCCGCCGCGTGCAGCGCTTTCCAGTGCGCCAATTCGGCTTCGACATCCACGAGCAGGCTCGGAGCGTGACTCACGCGAGTTCTCCTTGAGTGAGAGGAAAGAGGGAGGCGGAGGGTGCCCCCCTGGCAGCCACCGCTCCATCACCCTAGGCCGCGGCGCGTAAAGGTGAGGTGGTGCTCATGTGGTGTGGATGACAAGACGCGCGCTCACACGGCCACAAAGCGTGATGTTGCACGCCGACTTTCACACGCAGCGTTGTGAAGGCGGCCGACGCGGCGTGCGAATGCGAGGCGCGCATCTGCGACCCTGGCGTTCCGCCGAGCGATCTGGTCCGCGCCGCTGCAGCGGCTTACCATGCACGACGTCCGCGTCCGCGTCCGCGTCCGCGGGCGCCCCGAGTTCCCCACCACGCGCCGACGGCTGCCGTTGCCGGCGCCCGTAAAGGATTGGCATGTCCGTCACCCCCGTGTTCGATTCCGCGCCGCCGCGCATCGCCGTGATCGGCCTCGGCTACGTCGGCCTGCCGCTGGCGGTGGCGTTCGGCGCCCGCCACGACACGCTCGGCTACGACATCGATGCACAGCGGGTGGCGCAACTGCGCGCCGGACACGACCAGACCCTGGAACTGGAGGCCGAGGAACTGCGCGCCGGCGTGCACCTGCGCTACAGCGACGATGCCGCCGCGCTGCGCGACCGCAACGTGTACATCGTCACCGTGCCGACCCCGATCGACGCGCACGAGCAGCCCGACCTGCAGCCGCTGCGCCAGGCCAGCGAGCTGCTGGCCGGCGTGCTCAAGCGCGGCGACCTGGTGATCTACGAGTCCACCGTCTACCCGGGCACCACCGAGGAAGTCTGCGTGCCGTTGCTCGAGCAGGGCTCGGGGTTGCGCTGCGACGTCGACTTCCATTGCGGCTACAGCCCGGAGCGGGTCAACCCCGGCGACCGCCAGCGGCGCCTGGCCGACATCCGCAAGATCACCTCCGGCTCCAACCCCGCCGCTGCCGACGCGGTGGACGCGCTGTACGCCGGCATCATCGCCGCCGGCACCTGGCGCGCGCCGTCGATCCGCGTGGCCGAGGCGGCCAAGGTGGTGGAGAACATCCAGCGCGACGTCAACATCGCCCTGGTCAACGAGCTGGCGCTGATCTTCGACCGGCTCGGCATCGACACCCAGGACGTGCTGGACGCCGCCGGCACCAAGTGGAACTTCCTGCCGTTCCGGCCGGGCCTGGTCGGCGGCCACTGCATCGGCGTCGATCCTTACTACCTGCTGCACAAATCCGAGAGCGTGGGCTACCACCCGGACCTGATCCACACCGCACGCCAGGTCAACAACCGGGTCGGCGCGCATGTCGCCGCGCGGGTGCAGGCACTGCTGGCCGGCAAGGGCGTGGCGATGGCCGATGCGTCCGTGCTGGTGCTCGGCGTCACCTTCAAGGAGAACTGCCCGGACCTGCGCAACAGCCGCGCGCTGGAACTGGTGCAGGCGCTGGCCGCGGCCGGCGCCCGCGTCGACGCCTGCGATCCCTGGGCCGATCCGCAGGCGGCGCAAGCGCACGGCGTCGAGCTGCTGCCCGAACCGGTGCCCGGCCGCTACGACGCGGTGGTGCTGGCGGTGGCGCACGCGGCCTACCGCGACCTGGACGCGGCGCAGATCCGCGCACTCGGCACGCCCGACCTGGTGGTCTACGACGTAAAGTCGGTGTGGCCGCGCGCGGCGGTGAACGACCGCCTGTAAGACGGGGCGCGGGCGCGCGCCAGCCCACAGCGCTGGCGCGCCTGCCACCCGCACGCTGTACCTGCGCGGAGCGGACCCGGCGGCGGTCGCAACGCGATGACCGCCACACCCTCTACACTCGCCGGCTTCCGACGCCTGCGAGGACCGCGATGCACCGCTACCTAGCCTATCTCGCCAGCTGCCTGCTGCTGGCGCTGTCCATCGCCTTGTGCGCGATCTGGCCGCTGTGGGGCTGGGGCGTGGCCGCCTTCGCCGTGCTGGCGGTGCTGGGCACCGTGGACCTGCTGCAAACCCGCAGCACCCTGCGCCGCAACTACCCGATCCTGGCGCATTTCCGCTATGGCCTGGAATCGGTCGGCCCGGAGATGCGCCAGTACTTCCTGCAGAGCGACATCGAGGAGGCGCCGTTCTCGCGGCAGCAGCGCGCCCTGGTGTACCAGCGTGCCAAGAACGTGATGGACGTGGTGCCGTTCGGCACCCAGCGCAGCACCTACGCGCCGGACTACGAGTGGATCAACCATTCGCTGGCCACCAGCGAGATCGCCGACCACGACTTCCGCGTCACCATCGGCGCCGACTGCGCGCAGCCCTACGCGGCCAGCGTGTTCAACATCTCGGCGATGAGCTTCGGCGCGCTGTCGGCCAACGCCATCCGCGCGCTCAATGCCGGCGCGCGCCAGGGCGGTTTCTACCACGACACCGGCGAGGGCTCGATCTCGCCCTACCACCGCGAGTGCGGCGGCGACCTGGTGTGGGAGATCGGCTCGGGCTACTTCGGCTGCCGCGACGAGGAGGGGCGCTTCGACCCGCAGCGCTTCGTCGCCAACGCGACGCTGGAGCAGGTCAAGATGATCGAGATCAAGCTCTCGCAGGGCGCCAAGCCGGGCCATGGCGGGGTGCTGCCGGCGGCCAAGGTCAGCGCCGAGATCGCCGCCACCCGCGGTGTCGCCATGGGGCGCGACTGCGTGTCGCCGTCGCGGCATTCGGCGTTTTCCACGCCGCTGGAGCTGCTGCAGTTCGTGGCGCGGCTGCGCGAACTGTCCGGCGGCAAGCCGACCGGTTTCAAGCTGGCGATCGGCCATCCGTGGGAGTGGTTCGCCATTGCCAAGGCGATGCAGGAAAGCGGGCTGTACCCGGACTTCATCGTCGTCGACGGCGCCGAGGGCGGTACCGGCGCGGCGCCGGCCGAGTTCATCGACCACGTCGGCGTGCCGATGCACGAAGCGCTGCTGCTGGTCCACAACACCCTGGTGGGGCTGGACATCCGCGAGCGCATCAAGCTCGGCGCCGCCGGCAAGATCACCAGCGCCTTCGACATCGCGCGCACGCTGGCGCTGGGCGCGGACTGGTGCAACGCCGGGCGCGGCTTCATGTTCGCGCTGGGCTGCATCCAGTCGCTGAGCTGCCACAGCGACCGCTGCCCCACCGGCATCGCCACCCAGGATCGGCGCCGCTGGCAGCACCTGGACCCGACCGACAAGGCCACCCGGGTCGCGCACTACCACGCCAACACGCTCAAGGCCCTGCGCGAACTGCTCAGCGCCGCCGGGCTGACGCATCCTTCGCAGCTGGGGCCGGAGCACATCCTGCGCCGCATCTCGCAGGTGGAGATCCGCTCGCTGGCCTCGCTGTACCGCTACCTGGAGCCGGGCGAACTGCTGCGCACGGTGCCCGACCATGCGGTCTTCCACGATTACTGGGGCGACGCGCGCAGTGATTCGTTCCAGCCGCCGGAGCGGATCCGGCGCCTGCGCGATAGCAAGTCGCAATGAGCGAGGCGCCGCCGCCGATACGGTTGCGGCCCGGAGTGCCCGAGGACATCCCGACGCTGTGGGCGTTGCGTACTCGTTGCGTGCGCGAGGTCTGCAGCAGCCATTACCCGCCGGAGGTGATCGCGCGCTGGTCGGCGGCGCCGGCACCGGCGTCTTATCGCGGGCTGGTCGCCGCGGGTGGGGCGATCGTCGCGGAGGATCGCGACGGCCGCGTGCTCGGCTTCGGCACCGTCGACCTGGCCGTTGCCGAGATCGACGGCCTGTTCGTCGATCCCACCCTGCGCGGCGGCGGCCTCGGCCGGCGCCTGCTGCAGGCACTGGAACAGCGCCTTGCAGCCTGTCCGCGCATCCAGGTCGCCGCTGCACTGAACGCGGTGGCGTTCTACCGTTCGCAGGGGTATGTGGTGGTGCGCGAGGGAGGCTATCCCCATCCCAGCGGCATCGTCCTGGACTGCGTGATCATGGAGAAACGTGGCGCGGCCGCGCCACGCTGAGGTCGGTATCTCAGTACATCGCGTGGACGCGGCCGTTTTGCACTGCCGCATGCACGGCGGATGCTCGCCATCGCTGTCGCCGCCCGTTATCGTGCCGGTTCCTCCTCGGCGTGCTGCGCATGAACCAACCCTCGGTCCCCGACGTCGTTCCCGCGCCGCTGCCCGTCGACGAAGCGGAGCGCCTGCGTGCACTGGCCGAGCTGGGGATGCTGGACACCCCGCCGGAGCCGACCTTCGACGACCTGATCTGGCTGACCAGCCGGCTGTGCGAGGTGCCGATCGCCCTGATCTCGCTGATCGACGAACGCCGGCAATGGCTCAAGGCCAGCTGTGGCCTGCCCGCCGGCACCACCGGGTATCCGCGCGAGATGGCGTTCTGCACCTATGCCTTGCTGGAGCCGCAGTTGCTGGAGGTGCCGGACGCCACGCTGGATCCGCGTTTCGCCGGCAACCCGCTGGTGTGCGGCGCGCCGCACCTGCGTTTCTACGCCGGCATGCCGCTGATCGGCGATCAGGGCCACAGCTACGGCACCCTGTGCGTGATCGACATCCGTCCGCGGCAGCTGGACGCACGCCAGCGCGAAGGTCTGCAGCGCCTGGCCCGGCAGGTCACCGCGCATCTGGAGGCGCGCCGCGACGCACGCACCGCCCACGACCAGGCCAAGACGCTGAGCCTGCTGCTGGAAACCATGCCCGACGGTGTGGTCTCGTGCCTGGCCGATGGCACGCTGGGTGAGTTCAACCAGGTGGCGCGGCAGTGGCACGGGGCCGATCCGCGCGCCTTGCCGCCCGAGCAGTGGGCGCAGTACTTCGATCTGTTCGACGCCAGCGGCAAGCGCCCGCTGGCCAGCGAGGAAGTGCCGCTGGTCCGGGCCTGGCGCGGTGAATCGGTGCGCGATGCGGAAATCGTGATTGCCGCCAAGGGGCAGGCGCCGCGCAGCGTGCTGTGCAATGCGGAACGCCTGGAAGGCGGCGATGGGCGCAGCCTGGGCGCGGTGTGCGTGATGCGCGACGTCAGCGCCGAACGCGCGGCGTCGCACGCGGCGCTGCTGGCCGGGCAGCGCTTCTCCGGTGCCTTCTCGGTAGCCGCGCACGGCATGGCGCTGGTGTCGCTGGAAGGGCGCTGGCTGGACGTCAACGACGCCTTGTGCGCGATGCTCGGCTACAGCCGCGCGGAGCTGCTGGAGCTGCGCTTCCAGGATCTGACCCATCCTGACGACCTCGCCGAGGACATGGAACAGGTGGCCGCGTTGATCGCCGGCCGCCGCAACGACTACCACAGCGAAAAGCGCTATCACCACCGCGACGGCCATACCGTGCGTGTGCGCCTGGCGGTGTCGCTGGTGCGCGACGAGCAGCAGCGTCCGCTGCACTTCGTCACCCATATCCAGGACATCACCGAGCAGCACCAGGCCGAGCACCGCCTGCGCGACAGCGAGGCGCAACTGCGCACCATCGCCGATAACGCCCCGGCGCTGATCGCCTACCTCGACCACGACCTGCGCTACCAGTTCGTCAACCGGCCGTATGCGGCGTGGTTCGGGCTGGCGCCGGAGCGCATCATCGGCCGCCGCCTGCACGAGGTGCTGGATCCACAGCAGCAGGCCTTGCTGCAAGCGCATCTGCCGGCAGCCCTGCAAGGCGTGCCGGCGCAGTTCGATGCGGAGTTGTGCGATGCCGCCGATGCCCTGCGGATCATGCATTTCAGCCTGATCCCGGACGTGGCGCTGGCGCCGCAGCGGGTCGGCCTGCACCTGATGATCAGCGACATCACCGGGCAGACCCGGCTGGCGCGGTTGCTGGAAGAGCGTGCACTGCGCGACGAGCTGACCGGGCTGCCGAACCGGATGGCCTGGAACCAGACGCTGCGGCGGCGCATGAACGAGCGCCGCAGTCAGGGCCAGGTGGCGGTGATGTTCCTGGATCTGAACGACTTCAAGAGCGTCAACGACCGTTTCGGCCATCACGTCGGCGATGCATTGCTGGTGCACTTCGCGCGGCTGCTGCAGCGCTGCCTGCGCGGGCAGGACAGCATCGCGCGGTTGGGCGGCGACGAGTTCGTGGTGCTGCTGGAAGGGCTGGCCGACGCCAGGCGCGAAGTGCTGGCGGCCGCGGCGCGGATCATGGAGGCGTGCGCGGACGGCTGCGAGGTCAGTGGCCGGCACCTGCCGTTGCAGCCGAGCATCGGCATCGCCGTGCAGGCAGGGCCCGGCTTCGATCCGGTGCTGCTCACCCAGCGCGCCGACGAGGCCATGTACGTGGCCAAGCGCGATCCGCAGGCGCGGGTGCAGATCGCAACCCTCTGAGCGCGGCCCGCCGGCGCGATGCCGGCGCTGGCTACGGTGCGGTGTCCGCGGCCACGCGCCGGAACGGATAGTGACCGACATCGGCGTCGAGCGTGCCCTGGTCGGCATCGCCGGGCGTATCGAAGCGGATGACGATGTCCTGCGCGCTCAGGAAGAATGCGTGATCCGACGCGGGAAGCAGCGGATACGCCTGATCCTTGCGCAGTTCCACCAGCAGGCGGCCCTGCGCTTCGCGTATCTGGAACGTGCCCAGCTCGGGAATGGCGAACGTGCCGACGAAGCGCCGTTGCGCGGCGATGTCCAGCGCGACGGCAGTGCGCCGGATCGGCTGGAAATCCGGCCAGGCATAGGCCGCGGCGACGGCGCGCACGATCTCCAGACCCAACTGGTAGCCCTGATCGCCATTGCTCAGCACCACGGCGCCATCGCATCCCTGCGGATACACCACCAGCGTGGCCTTGTAGCCGGCGTTGGAGCCGTCGTGATAGACGTACTTGCGCGCGCTGGCGCCGCCGATATTCAGGCCCAGGCCGTAGCCGTCCCGCACCGGGGTCATCATGGCGCGCGCGCTGGCGGCGGACAGCACGCGGCCGCGGCCGACCTGCGCATCGCACAGTTCGATCGCATAGCGCGCCAGGTCCTGCGCGTTGGTCCACAGGCCGGCCGCGGCCAGTTCCGGGTAGGTGTGTGGGCCGCCTGCCACCGGTGCGCCATTGGCATCGTGCGGTTGCGCCGCGTGCGCCAGATCGCGTGCGGGCAGCGGTTGGCGGAAACTGCTGGCGCGCATGCGCAGCGGCGCCAGCACGCGCTGCTGCAGCAGCGTCGGAAAGTCCTGCCCGCCGACGTCGATCAGCAATTGCTGCATCACCGTGTAGCCGCCGCCCGAATAGCGGTAGCGCACCCCGACCGGCGCCTCCACCCGCACCGGCGCCGAGTTCGCGGGCGCCTGGCCGTCGAGCACCTGCTGCAGGGTGGGCACGGCGGCGCCGCGGGCGTAGCCATCGAAACCGTGCACGCTGGTGCCGGCGGTGTGCGACAGCAGCTGACGCAGGGTCACCGGATGGTCGTGGCTGTCGGCGGAATCGGGCAGCGTCCACGAGGTCAGGCGCGCATTGACCGGGGCGTCCAGCGCCACGCGTCCGTCCTGGACCAGGGACAAGGCCGCCATCGCCGCCACCGGCTTGCTCACCGAGCCGGCCTGAAACAGGGTCCTGGCATCGACCGCGACCCCGCCGCTGGCGGTGACGCCATAGCCCTGCGCCCAGGCGATGCGGCCGCGATGGATCACCGCGATCGCCACGCCCGGGACGTGCAGCGCGTCCATCTGGTCGAGCAGCGACAACTGCCCGCCCGCCTGGTCCTGGGTGACGACGGCCGGCAGCAGGCCATGCTCGACCTGCCGGACCTTCGGGCTGGTGTTGGGCGCGGCACTCGCGGCCACGACGTTGCCGGCCAGGCCAAGTGCGCAGAACAGGATCGATGGGCGCATGCGTCGCTCCAGGCGGCAGGTGAGCTGGAACCGCGAGACAGCCGCGGTCGCCACGTCCGTGCAGGAATACGTGCTGCGGCGATGGCGACGACAGGCCCGAAGGTCACTGGCCGTTCCGGCCAGTCGCCGTGCCGATGTCGCTCAGCGCGTGGCGCGTTGCAGCCAGGCCACCGCGCCGCGCCCGGCGCGCACGCCGCTGGCGAAGCACGCGGTGAGCAGGTAGCCGCCGGTCGGCGCTTCCCAGTCGAGCATTTCGCCGGCGCAGAAGGTGCCGGGCAGCGCCTGCAGCATCAGGTGCGCATCCAGCGCCTCCAGGCGCACGCCGCCGGCGCTGCTGATCGCCTCGGCCAGCGGGCGCGGGCGCAGCAGGGTCAGCGGCAGGCGCTTGAGCGTGGCCGCGGCCAGCGCCGGATCCTGGCCGGCCTGCTTGCCGAGGATCTCGAACAGCAGCGCCGCCTTGACCCCGTCGATGCCGGCCTGGCGGCGCAGATGCTCGCCGAAGCTGCGGCCGCCGCGCGGCTTGCCCAGTTCGGCCTGCAGCCGCGGCAGATCCCGGCCGGGCGCCAGGTCCAGCCACAGCGTGGCCGGGCCGTGCGCGGCGATGGCCTCGCGCAGGTCCGCGGCCAGCGCATAGATCAGGCTGCCTTCGATGCCGTGTTCGCCGACCACGCATTCGCCCTGCAGCGACTGCGCCTGGCCCTGCGCGTCGTGCCAGTGCGCGACCACCGGCTTCAGCGGCGCGCCGGCGTGGCGTTCGCGGAAATGCGCGCTCCAGTCCACGTCGAAGCCGCAGTTGGCCGGCTGCAGCGGCGCCACTTCCACGCCGCGCACGCGCAGCGTGTCCTGCCAGGCGCCGTCGGAGCCGAGCTGCGGCCAGCTGCCGCCGCCCAGCGCCAGCACGCAGGCATCGGCCTGCACGCGCTGCTCGCCATCGGCGCCGGCGAAGCGCAGCGCGCCGTCCGCGGCCCAGCCCAGCCAGCGCTGCTGCACGTGGAAGCGCACCCCAGCGTCCTTCAACCGCCGCACCCAGCCGCGCAGCAGCGGCGCCGCCTTGCGGTCCAGCGGGAACACCCGGCCGGAACTGCCGACGTAGGTCGCCACGCCCTGCGCCTGCGCCCAGGCGCGCAGCGCGTCGGCATCGAAGTCGGCCAGCCAGTCGCCGACCGCGGTCGCGCGTTCGCGATAGCGGGCGACGAAGCGCTCGAATGGATCGGAGTGGGTCAGGTTGAGGCCGCCCTTGCCGGCGATCAGGAACTTGCGTCCCACCGAGCCCTTGGCCTCGTACACGTCGACCTCGGCGCCGGCGGCGCGCGCGGTCTCGGCGGCGATCAGCCCGGCCGGGCCGCCGCCGACGATGACGAGACGGCCGCGCACCGGCGCGGCGTGCTTGCTGGCGGGCATCGGCGCAGTCGGCTCAACGCGGCTGGACATCGAGCAGTTCGACCTCGAACACCAGCGAGGCGCCCGGCGGGATCACCCCGCCGGCGCCGCTGTCGCCGTAGCCGTAGTCCGACGGCAGCATCAGCAGGCGCTTGCCGCCCACGCGCATGCCGGCCACGCCCTCGTCCCAGCCGCGGATCACCTGACCACCGCCCAGCACGAAGCTGAAGGGCTGGCCGTGGTCGGCGGAGGCGTCGAACTTCTCGCCGCGCTTGTCCTTGGCATGCTCGTCGTACAGCCAGCCGGTGTAGTGCACGGTGACCCGGCTGCCGGGGCGCGCCTCGGCGCCGTCGCCGACGCGCTCGTCGGTGGCCTGGAACGCGGCGATGCTGCCGCCGGGCGGCGGCCCTGGCGGCGTGCAGCCGCCCAGCAGCCACGCCGGCAACGACAGGCTCAACAGCAGCAGGATTCGGCGCATGCGGGACGTCCACGGCGGGCAAGGGCGTGCAAGGGTAGCGCATCGCCGCAGCGGCTATCATGCGGCGCATGGCCAAACTGTTGCTCAACCTGCGCCACGTGCCCGACGACGAACGCGCCGATGTGTGCGCGCTGCTCGATGCTGCCGGCATCGGCTACTACGAAACCCGTGCCGGCACCTTCGGCATCTCCGCCGGCGGCATCTGGCTGCGCGAGGACGCCGAGCAGGCGCGCGCCAAGGCGCTGCTGGCCGAGTACCAGGCCGAACGTGGCCAACGCGCCCGCGCCGAGCGCGCCGCGGCGTTGCGCGACGGCAGCGCCGAGACCTTCGCCAGTCTGTTGCGGCGGCGCCCGCTGTTCGTGCTGGCGACGTTGCTGGGCATGCTGCTGGTCGCTTCGCTGGTGCTGCTGCCGTTCCTGCTGCTGCGCGGCTAGCGGCGCACGCTGCGACACGCGTCGCCGAGATACCGGTGTGCGCTGGCGCGGCTGGATTCGCGCAGCGGCGATGCGCCGCAGGCTCTAAAATGCGCCGATGATCGCCAACACCGCCGCCTACCACTTCGTCGCCATCGCCGACCCCGACGCGCTCGCCGCGCAGTTGCATGCCTGGGCGCAGGGCGGCGACCTGCGCGGCACGATCCTGGTGGCGGGCGAGGGCATCAACCTGTTCCTGGCCGGTGCGCCGGCGGCGATCGACGGCTTCTACGCGCAGTTGCGTGCCGATCCGCGCTTCGCCGACCTGCGCGTCAAGTCCAGCACCAGCGCACAGCAGCCGTTCGCGCGGCTGAAGGTCAAGGTCAAGCCGGAGATCATCAGCTTCCGCCGCGACGCCGCCTCGCCGCTGGAGGCGGCGCGCGCACCCGCGGTGGCGCCGGCGACCCTGCAGCGCTGGCTGCGCCAGGGGCACGACGACACAGGCCGGCGCGTGGTGCTGCTGGACACGCGCAATGCGCAGGAAGTGGTCTACGGCACCTTTGCCGGCGCGCTGACCCTGCCGATCGTCAAGTTCACCGACCTGCCGGAGGCGCTGGCCCCCCATCGCGCGGCCCTGGCCGACGCCACCGTGGTCAGCTTCTGCACCGGCGGCATCCGCTGCGAAAAGGCGGCGCTGTGGATGCGCGCCGACGGCATGGACAACGTGCTGCAACTGGACGGCGGCATCCTCGGCTACTTCGAGGAAGTGGGCGGCGAGGGCTACGACGGCCGCTGCTTCGTCTTCGACGAACGCGTGGCGCTGGATCCGCAGTTGGAGCCGCTGGTGGGCGGCTGATTGCCGCGGGATTGGGGAGTCGGGATTGGGGATTGGCAAAGGCGGGTTGCTGCCAGCTATGCAAGTGGCCCGTCAGGTAAGGCAACACCCGCTTTAACGAATCCCCAATCCCGAATCCCCAATCCCCACGCCGTCAGGCGTACTGCATCTTGCGCGTCATCCCGCCATCGACCACGAACTCCTGGCCGGTGATGAAGCCGGCCTGGGCCGACAGCAGATAGACCGCCAGGGCGCCGATGTCCGGTGGCGTACCGACACGACCGACCGGATGCTGCGCATGGTCCTGCCGCGACAGCTTGGGCGTGCGCCGCGCATTCGGCTTGCGCCAGGCATCGGTCGCGATCCAGCCGGGGCTGATGCAGTTGACCCGCACCTGCGGACCGGCGCTGATCGCCAGCGCGTGGGTGAACGCCACCAGCCCGCCCTTGGACGCGGCGTAGGCCTCGGTGTCCGGTTCGGACTGCTGCGCGCGGGTGGAGGCGATGTTGACGATGGCGCCGCCGCCGCGGCTGTCGCGCAATGCCGGCAGGGCGTGCTTGCTGCACAGGAACGCGCCGCCCAGGCTCGCGCCGAGCCGTCGGTTCCACTCGCGCAGCGACAGCCGTTCCAGCGGCCCGGTGTGTGGATCGGCGATGCCGGCGTTGTTGACCAGCCCGTCGATGCGGCCGAACCGGGCCAGCGCGGCCTCGATGAAGCGGCGCACGCTGGCCTCGGCGGCCACGTCGACGCGGCGGAACAGCAGGCGCTCGCCGGCATCCAGTTCGGTCACGCAGGCGCGCCCGGCGTCGGCGTCGAGATCGCCGAACACGACCGTGCCGCCAGCGCCCAGCACCGCCTGCACCACGCCCCGGCCGATGCCTTGCGCGCCTCCGGTGACCAGCACCACACGGTCGCGCAAGGGCAGGGCGGGGACGGGGGCGGGCGGCGGGATCAGCGACATGGGGGCGACCGGGCGAGGGAGGGTTGTCAGCCTAGCCAGCGCGCTGTGCAACCAATGTGGTAGTGGCGCTTGCGTTGATCTGATGATGCGAGGCTTCGCCCGTACCCTCATCCGCCCCTTCGGGGCACCTTCTCCCGGTGGGAGAAGGGAGAGCCAAAGCCCCTCTCCCGTTGGGAGAGGGGTTGGGGTGAGGGTACGGAGCGCGTAGCGTCCGCATGGATCTGGTGATGCGAGGCTTCGCCCGTACCCTCATCCGCCCCTGCGGGGCACCTTCTCCCGACGGGAGAAGGGAGAGCCAAAGCCCCTCTCCCACCGGGAGAGGGGTTGGGGTGAGGGTACGACCGCCAGCCAAGCGTCCTGCCCGATGCACACACCAACAACACCCAGCGCAAATCAGCGTTCCGGCCACGGCCGCTGCAATCGGCAACCAGCGTCCCCACCTCGTCTGCATCGCCTGCAGGAACCCGCCGCACCATGATGCCGATCTCCATCCTCGACCTCGCCCCGGTCTGCGAAGGCAGCGACACCAGCGCCGCCTTCGCCAACATGCTGGACCTGGCCCAGCACGCCGAACGCTGGGGCTACCATCGCTACTGGCTGGCCGAGCACCACAACATGCCCGGCATCGCCAGCGCCGCCACCGCGGTGCTGATCGGGCATGTGGCCGGCGGTACCAAGCGCATCCGCGTCGGCGCCGGCGGCATCATGCTGCCCAACCACGCGCCGCTGCAGGTGGCCGAGCAGTTCGGCACCCTGGCGTCGCTGTATCCCGGGCGCATCGACCTGGGCCTGGGCCGCGCGCCCGGCACCGACCAGGCCACGGCGCGCGCGTTGCGCCGCTACTTCGACAGCGCCGACCAGTTCCCGCACGACGTCGCCGAACTGCTGCGCTATTTCGAGCCGGCGGTGGACGGGCAACTGGTGCGCGCCGTGCCCGGCGCCGGCATCGAGGTGCCGGTGTGGCTGCTCGGCTCCAGCCTGTTCAGCGCGCGCCTGGCCGCGGCGATGGGCCTGCCGTTCGCCTTCGCCTCGCATTTTGCGCCGGACGCGATGGACGAGGCACTGGCGGTGTATCGCCGCGAGTTCCGCGCGTCGCCGCGTCTGCAGGCGCCGTATGCGGTGCTGGCCTTGAACGTAGTGGCCGCCGCGTCCACCGAAGAGGCGCGGCGCCTGTTCACCACCCAGCAACAGAGCTTCGTCAACCTGCGTCGCGGCCGCCCCGGGCTGATTCCGCCGCCGATCGACGACATCGAGACGTTCTGGGCGCCGCACGAGAAGTTGGGTGTTGAACGGGCGCTGGCCTGCACCGTGCTCGGCGATCCCGACACGGTCGCACAGGGCCTGTCTGACTTCGTCGCGCGGCACCGCCCGGACGAGCTGCTGTTGACCGCGAACATCCACGATCACGCGGCCCGCTTGCGCTCGTTCCAATTGACGGCGGAGGCATGGACGCAGGTCGCAGCGGCCGCCTGATACGTGCATTTGCGCGGGTGTCTACGAGCGCAGACGCACCTCGGCGAGAAACGCCGCACTCCTGTTGATGCACATCACAGCACGCGCTGCTTTCACGATGTCTTGATTTTGCCCGGTATGTGATCGTGGCGCGTCACGCATCAGCGTGGCGTTCGGCCCAGGACATGGCCGTACAACGACGCGAACAGGGGATCGGCAATGAACGCACAACATCCGATGGCGCCGGTGCACGAATGTGGACTGGAGGCGGCACTACAACAGCTGAGCAAATGCCTGGAGCGCGTCCGCGGCCAGGCGACCGAGCGATCGACCCAGAACGCCTCGCCGCGCCAGGCGCACATGCGCAACGTGTTCGCCAACGAGACGGGGCTGTACCTGGTGAAGTGAGCGGGTGGCGCTACGCGCTGCCGCCGCGATGCGTCAGCGCAGCTTCTGCATCCAGTCCCGGCCCAGGTCGACCACCTGGTCCGAGGCCAATCCCAGGCTCAGCGCCACGGCGATGCTGCCCAGCCACGACAGCAGCATCAGCCCACCGTCCCGTTCCAGCAACGCCAGCGCGAACAGCAGCAGCATCGCGCCGAAAGCGTAGTTGGTGAACGGGATCGGAAGCGACAGCAGGATCCCCAGGACGACCAACAGCAGGCCGCTGAACGCACGCGCCGGCAGAGTGTCGACCAGCATTGGCAGGCGGGGCTTGAGCAGCCGGTCCAGGCGTCGCAGCCACGGCGCGATGCGGCCGACGAAGCGCTGCATGGTGCGGCGGCGCGGCCCGCGCTCGCCGATGAAGCGCGGCAACCACGGTTTGCGCAGCCCGATCAGCATCTGTAGGCCGATCAGCGTCACCAGCGGCCCGCTGATGCCGCCGGCCAGGCCCGGCACCGGCAGGAATGCGGGCAGGATCGCCACGAACAGGAATACGCCGAACGCGCTCTGCTGCAGATCGGCGAGGATCAGCCGCAGCCGCAGGTGTTCGTCCGGGTCGCCCAGGACGAAGGTGTCGAGCAGGGTGCGGATGCCCTCGGCGCTGTAGCCGTGGTCGCCGTCGCGCGGCGCACCGCCGGGCGCGTCACCCGGTGATGTCATCGCTGTTCTCGTCCTGCAGCCTGCGCAGCAGCAGCTTGTCCACGCGCGCGCCGTCCAGGTCGACGATCTCGATGCGCCAGCCCGCCCAGTCGAAGAACTCGCCGGCGTGCGGGATGCGCCCGAAGTAGTAGATGCACAGCCCGGCCAGGGTGTTGTAGTCGCCTTCCTCGGCGCTGGGCAGTTCGGCGCCGCCGAGCAGCTCGCGCAATTCCTCGATCGCCAGCGAGCCGTCGATCAGCAGCGAGCCGTCGGCGCGGGTTACCACCAGCGCGTCCTCGTCGGCGGTGTCGGCCGATTGCAGGCGCCCGACCACCGCGCCCATCAGGTCGCTGATCGTCACCAGGCCCTGGATCTCGCCGTACTCGTCCACCACCAGCGCCATCGACTGCTGTTCCTCGCGGAAGATCTCCAACAGCTTCATCGCGTGGGTGGACTCGGACACGAACAGGGTGTCGCGCAGGCTCTGGAACAGCTGGGTGGCGTCGCCGTCCATGCGCGTGACCAGCGATTTCACCTCCAGCACGCCGGCGATGTCCTGGTCGCTGCCGCGGTACACCGGGTAGCGCGAGAACTCGTGTTCGCGCATCACCTGCAGGTTGCGTTGCGGCTCGGCGTTGGCGTCGAGCCAGGCGATGCGGTTGCGCGGGGTCATCAGGCTGTCGGCGGTGCGGTCGCCCAGGCGCATGACCCGGTTCATCATGTCGCGCTCGTGCGCGTCGATCACGCCCGCCTCGTGGCTCTCGGCCACCAGCATGCGGATCTCCTCTTCGGTCACCGACGCCGATTCCTCCTTGCCCAGGCCGAGCAGGCGCAGCACCAGCCGGGTCGAGCGCGACAGCACCCAGACGAACGGCGCGGCGGCCCGGGCCAGCCAGCCCATGGGGATGGCGACGAAGCCGGCGATGACCTCCGATCGGGTCAGGGCCAGGCGTTTGGGCACCAGTTCGCCGAAGATCAGCGTCAGGAAGGTGATCAGCACGATCGCCAGAGTCTTGCCGATCAGCGCCGACCACGGCTGCGGATCGCCGAACAGGGTAAAGTTGGCCGCCAGCGCCGGGAACAGCGCCTGCAGCTTGGTCGCGATCGCCACGCCCATGGCCTGGCCGCCGAAGACACCGGTCAGGATGCTGATGGCGGTAATGCCGATCTGCACGGTGGACAGGAAGTGCTCGGGGTTCTCGGCCAGCGCCAGGGCCTTGGCCGCGCGGGTGCTGGACTGGGACATCTGCTTCAGCCGGCTCTTGCGCGAGGTCATCAGCGACATCTCGGACATCGCGAAGAAACCGTTGAGCAGGATGAGGGCTGCAACGATCAACAGTTCAAGCATGCGCGCGCTCCTTGGCGCCAAGGAAAGCGGGGACATGGGCGCCGTTGCGGCGCGGGGGAGGGGGGCTGGGGTGGTCGTCCATAGGGTGCGCCCGCGAAGGGCGCGGCGGCGATGGTAACAAACCCGGGCGGGGGTCGCGTCCACGCCGCGCCGACATGGCCCGGGCCTGCCCGGCGGTCGCGACTACCCGCAGGTGTCAGCAAACAGTCATAATTCCGCCCCAGTGCCGTCCTTCCCGCGACGGCGGGAAGCGCGTTGCATGTTTTCGTTGCAGACCATCTTCGGTTCCGGCAAGCAGTTCTACACCCTGCTCGACGAGGCGGCACAGGCCGCCTACGACAGCACCAAGGCCCTGCACGCGATGATGCGCGAGTCCGACCGGCAGCCGGCGCTGGACGCCTTCAAGCTGGCTCGCCTGCGCGAGCGCGCGGCCTCGGACAAGATCGGCCAGGCGCTGGTGGACAGCTTCATGACCCCGATCGAGCGCGAGGACATCGAGGCGCTGGGTTCGGCGCTGTACAAGATTCCCAAGCAGGTGGAGAAGTTCGCCGACCGCTACTCGCTGGCGATCCAGCACCTTGAGCACATCGATTTCGCCCCGCGCGCGGCGATGCTGGAGCAGGCCGCGGCGGTGGTGGTGGAGATGGTCCACGACCTGCGCAACATGCACCTGGACCGGATGAGCGCGCTCAACGACAAGCTGCGCTCGCTGGAGAACGAGGCCGACCGGCTGATGCTGGAGTTGTACCGCGACATCTACTCCGGCCGCCTGGACAACCTGCAGATGTTCCTGCTCAAGGAGTTCTTCGAAATCCTGGAGAAGGCCATCGACCGTTGCCGCGAGGCCGGCGTGGTGGTCTACCAGATCGTGCTGAAGAACTCCTGATGGACGCGCTGCGGAGTTGCTGCCTGCGCGGCCGTCGCGCCCTGCGCGCGCCGGCCGCCGCCGCCGCGTGCGTGGAGGCGCGCCGATGCTGAGCCTGGTCCTGATCGTGATCCTGGCGGCGCTGGTGTTCGAATTCATCAACGGCTTCCACGATACCGCCAACTCCATCGCCACGGTGGTCGCCACCAAGGTGCTCAGCCCCGGCTGGGCGGTGATGCTGGCCGCGGCGATGAACCTGGTCGGCGCGCTGACCGGCACCGCGGTGGCGATGACCATCGCCTCCGGCCTGCTCAACACCGACGTGGTCGCGGTGACCCCGCAGGTGGTGCTGTGCGCGCTGCTCGGCGGCATCGTCTGGAACCTGATCACCTGGTGGAAGGGCCTGCCGTCCTCGTCCTCGCACGCGCTGATCGGCGGCCTGTGCGGCGCCGGCCTGGCCGCGGCGCACAACGACTGGGATGCGCTGATCTGGTCGCAGACCGTGGGCGACTGGGCCAAGAACAAGGGCCTGCTGTGGAAGGTGTTCGTGCCGATGGTCACCTCGCCGATCGCCGGCTTCCTGCTCGGCATCGCGGTGATGCTGCTGCTGTGGGCGGCGATCGCCGGCCTGGCCAGGCTCGGCGGCCCGCTCGGGCGGCTGGCGCGGCCGCGCTGGGTCAACGCCTTCTTCGGCAAGGCGCAGATCGCCTCGGCCGCATACATGGGCTACGCGCACGGCCACAACGACGCGCAGAAGACCATGGGCATCATCGCCATGACCCTGATCGGCGCGCAGAGCACCGGCGCCCTGGACGACCTGCCGTCGTGGCTGGCGTTCCTGCACCCCGACGCCCATCAGGGACAGGGCATCGCCACCTGGATCGTGCTGACCTGCGCGGTGGTGATGGCCGCCGGCACCGCCTCCGGCGGCTGGAAGATCATCAAGACCCTGGGCCACAAGATGGTCAAGCTGCATCCGATCCACGGCTTCGCCGCGGAGACCAGCTCGGCCACGATCCTGACCCTGGCCGCGCACTTCGGCATGCCGGTGTCCACTACCCACAGCATCTCCACCGCGATCATGGGCGTGGGCTTCGCCAAGAACCCGCGCTCGCTGCGCTTCGGCGTCATCGAACGCATCGTCTGGGCGTGGATCCTCACCATCCCCGCCGCCGCCGGCGTGGCGTATCTGATTTTTCGCGGATTCGCCTTGGCTGGGTGGGTGTGAGTGGGGCCGGGAATCGGGAGTGGGGAAACGGGAATCGTAAAAGCATAGATTTCCCGCGAACGGTGACGATGTCGCCGTCTTGATGCGCCCATGTTCCTCCTGCTGCAACGAGTGCCGCAGGCAATTGCATAGGTCTATCGCGAAACACCCCCAAACCGCGCAGGTCGAGGAACTGTCTCGACTAATGGGGAGCCGCTTTTGCGATTCCCCATTCCCAATTCCCGATTCCCATCAATTAGCCCGATACATCGCCAGAACATCCTGCCGCAACGCGCGTTGGCTGTCGGCGCGGTTGTAGAACATGTGGCCGCCCGGGTAGTTCTTGACCTGCACGCGGGTCGGGTCGTTGCCCATCACCGGCATTTGATCCACGGTCAGCACCGAGCCCATGAACGGGCACGACAGGTCGTTCCAGCCGTGCACGATCAGCACGCGCAGTTTCGGGTCGATCGCCACCGCCTGGCGCAGTTGCGTCACCGAGCCCTTGCGCAGTTCGTCGTCCCAGTCCCACAGCCGGTTCACGTCGTAGTTCAGCGCTTCGTAGCGGGCGTCGACCTTCCAGCCGACCACGCGGGTCACGAAATCGACCATCGCGGTGGTGGTGGGGGCGATGATGCTGTCCAGCAGCGGGTCGTTGGCGCGCTGCTCGGGGGCGTTGGGGAACGGGTCGAAGGCGGTGACGTTGGAGTCGTAGCGGCTGCCGAGTTCGCCCTTGTCGCGGAACACCTCGCGCAGGTACGCCTGGGTCTCCAGGCGGCCGCCGGCGCGGCGCACGAAGGCCGGGTCGAGACCGGTCATCGCGGTCACCTGCTGGATCATGCGGGTGGTGCCGGCCGGGTCCGAGCGGCCGCGCAACAGCGCGGTGACGTAATCGCCGCGGGTGTAGTCGATCACCTGGCGCATCGCCTCCGGGGTCAGCTTGCCCTCGCGCTCCAGGCGCGCGGCGGCGATCGACGGCAGGGTCAGCATCCACGGCAGCGGCGAGACGTCGCCGTTGTCGTCCAGGGTCGGGTTCAGGTATGGCGAGACCAGGACCACGCCGTTCATCGCCACGCCGAGCTTGGTCTGCAGGTAGTGGGTGATGCGCGGGCCGCGGAAGCCGCCGTAGCTTTCGCCGACCAGGTACTTGCGCGATTGCAGGCGCTGGTTCTTCAGCAGCCAGTCGTAGATGGTGCGCGAGAGGTACTCGATGTCGGCTTGCGGGTTATAGAACTGTTTCTTTGCCTGCTCGTCGGGGATGCGCGAGCGGCTGAAGCCGGTGCCGACCGGGTCGATGAACACCAGGTCGGTGAAGTCGAGCCAGGTGCCGGGGTTGTCGCGCAGTTGCGCCGGCGCCGAGGCACTGTCGCCCTCGCTGCCGAACGCCACCACCTTCGGTCCGATCGCGCCCAGGTTGAGATACACCGAGGCCGCGCCGGGGCCGCCGTTGAGCGCGAAGGTGACCGGGCGGTCCTTGCCGTCCATGGTGTAGGCGGTATAGACCACGTCGGCGACGACCTTGCCCTGTTTGTCCTTCACCGGCAGCGTGCCGACCTTGACCGTATAGCGCAGGGTGCGGCCATCGAGCTGGGTGGATTGGCTGGTCTGCGCGTCGGCCGGCAGCGGCGCCGGTTCGACGGCGGCGGGTTTGTCGGCCTTGTCGGCGTTCGCCGCATCGGCGTCGGCGGCCAGTGCCGCGGTCATCGGCGTCGCCGCCAGCAGCACGGCCAGCAGCACGGAGGGGAAGGTCGGCACGGGCGGTCGCTCGCAGGGAGGGAGCCGGCATGCTAGGCCGCTGCGCCGGCGCGGCGGATGTGCACAAAGCCATGGTCGGCGCCCGCGCGCCGCGCCATGCCGGTCATCGGCGCTGGCTACAATCCTCGGCTCGTCCCGCACTCCGATCCGTCACGCATGCCTCCAGTTCGTTTCCAGCTGCCGTTGTGCCTGTCCCTGGTTGTGCTGCTGGCCGGTTGCGCCACTGCGCCGCCACCGGTGGCCGACTCGCCGGCAGCGCACGATGCGCATGCGCACGATCGGCACCGCCTGTGGCGATTGGTGAGCACGCGTTGCTTGCCGCAGGCGCGGCTCGGCGCCGATCCGGCGCCCTGCAGCGACGTGCATCCCGGGCCAGGCGAACGCTATGTCTTGATGAAGGACCTGCGCGGCGACTACCAGTACCTGCTGATCCCGACGGTGCCGGTGAGCGGGATCGAGGATCCGCGCGCGCGCGGTGCCGGCGCGCCGAACTGGCTGGGCCTGGCCTGGCAGGCGCGCACCCGGGTCGAGCGGTTGTTGCAGCGGCCGCTGCCGCGCGAACTGACCAGCCTGACGATCAATCCGCCCTCGGCGCGTTCGCAGGACCAGTTGCATATCCATATCGATTGCCTGGCGCCGCAGGTGCGCAACCAGTTGCAGGCGATGCAGGCGGCGATCGGCCCGACCTGGGCGCCGTTGCCGCAGCCGCTCCACGGTCACGTCTATCGGGCCATGCGCCTGGAGGGCGAGGCGCTGGAGGCGAATCCGCTGACCCTGCTGGCGCGCGCCCTGCCGCCGCACCAGCACATGGACCACCAGACCCTGGCGGTGGTCGGCGCGGCGTTCGATGGCCGTCCCGGCTTCGTGCTGCTGGCCGCCACCGCGCTTCCTGGCGATGGGGTCGGTGCGGAAGAACTGCAGGATCACGACTGCACCGGGGTGGTGCCGGCGGCGGCTGCGCGTGGATGACCGCCCGAGCGGCAGTCGATCACGGGATGGCCGGCGTGACGAATGCGGATGCCGGTGCGTAAGCCCGGCATTCCGTTGTCGTCCGTCGTAGGAGCGGCTTCAGCCGCGACCTGGCTCTCCCGGGGAACGCCCCGTCGCGGCTGAAGCCGCTCCTACGACGACAGAGCAAGCAGCCGCGCTTGCGTCGCATCAGACCTCCAGCGACGCCAGGTCGCCCTTGGTCTCCAGCCACTGCTTGCGATCGCCGGCGCGCTTCTTGGCCAGCAGCATGTCCATCAGCGAGCGGGTCTGGTCGCCGTCGTCCACGGTCAGCTGCACCAGGCGCCGGGTGTCCGGGTGGATGGTGGATTCGCGCAGCTGCTGCGGATTCATCTCGCCCAGACCCTTGAAGCGGGTGACGCTGACCTGGCCCTTGATCTTCTCGCGTTCGATCTTGTCCAGTAGCGAGCGCTTCTCTTCCTCGTCCAGCGCGTAAAACACCTGCTTGCCCACGTCCACGCGGAACAGCGGCGGCATCGCCACGAACACGTGGCCGGCGCGCACCAGGGCGGGGAAGTGGCGCAGGAACAGCGCGGTCAGCAGGGTCGCGATGTGCAGGCCGTCGGAGTCGGCGTCGGCCAGGATCACCACCTTGCCGTAGCGCAGGCCGTCGATCTCCTCCTTGCCCGGGTCGCAGCCGATCGCGATCGCCAGGTTGTGCACTTCCTCCGAGGCCAGCACGCTGCCGGAGGCCACTTCCCAGGTGTTGAGGATCTTGCCGCGCAGCGGCAGGATCGCCTGGAAATCCTTGTCGCGGGCCTGCTTGGCGCTGCCGCCGGCCGAGTCGCCCTCGACCAGGAACAGTTCGGTGCGCGAGAGGTCCTGGCTGATGCAGTCGGCCAGCTTGCCCGGCAGCGCCGGGCCCTGGGTGACCTTCTTGCGCACGATCTGCTTCTCGGTCTTCAGCCGCGCGCTGGCGCGGTCGATGGCGATCTGCGCGATGCGCGTGCCGGTCTCCACGTTCTGGTTCAGCCACAGGCTGAAGGCGTCGTGCGCGGCGCCCTCGATGAAGCCGGCGGCCTGGCGCGAGGACAGGCGTTCCTTGGTCTGGCCGCTGAACTGCGGGTCGGTCATCTTCAGCGACAGCACGAACGCGACGCGGTCCCACACGTCTTCCGGTGCCAGCTTGACGCCGCGCGGCAGCAGGTTGCGGAAATCGCAGAACTCGCGCAGCGCATCGGTGAGGCCGCTGCGCAGGCCGTTGACGTGGGTGCCGTGCTGCGCGGTGGGAATCAGGTTGACGTAGCTCTCCTGCACCAGTTCGCCTTCCACCACCCAGGCCACCGCCCAGTCGACGATCTCGCGGTCCTTCTTCAGGCTGCCGACGAACAGCTCGGCCGGCAGCAGCTCGCGCTCGGCCAGTTCGCCGCGCAGGTAGTCGCGCAGGCCGTCCTCGAAATACCAGGTGTCCTGCTCGCCGGTGGCCTCGTCGTGCAGCTTGACGGTCAAGCCGGGGCACAGCACCGCCTTGGCGCGCAGCAGGTGGCGCAGCGCGCGCACCGCGAACTTCGGCGTGTCGAAATACTTCGGGTCCGGCCAGAAGCGCAGGCGCGTGCCGGTGTTCTTCTTGCCGACGCTGCCGACGATCTCCAGCTTGGAGGCGGCGTGGCCGTCGGCGAAGGCCATGCGGTATTCGTTGCCTTCGCGTTTGATGAACAGTTCCACCCGGGTGGACAGCGCATTGACCACGCTGACGCCGACGCCGTGCAGGCCGCCGCTGAAGGTGTAGTTGCGGTCGCTGAACTTGCCGCCGGCATGCAGCCGGGTCAGGATCAGTTCGACGCCGGAGATCTTCTCTTCCGGATGGATGTCCACCGGCATGCCGCGGCCGTCGTCGGACACCTCGCAACTGCCGTCCTTGTACAGCGTCACCTCGATATGCCGGGCGTGGCCGGCCAGCGCCTCGTCAACGGCGTTGTCGATGACTTCCTGAGCCAGATGGTTCGGCCGTGCGGTGTCGGTGTACATGCCGGGCCGGCGCTTGACCGGGTCCAGGCCAGAGAGAACTTCGATGTCGGCGGCGTTGTAGCGGGTATTCATGCGTCTCAGCAGGTGGCGCGAAGCAGATCAGGAAGTGTGCGGTCTGCGGCGGTTTTTTGCACGTCGCCGGTGTTCAGGGCAGGTGCGGCGGTGCCGCGCTACGCTGGCCCTGGAAAAACCGCGGCGTCGCCCACATCTTCGTCGCACGTCCCAAAGGAGTCCGCCATGAACGTTCGCAAGCTGTTGACCCTGGCCGCCCTGGTCGCCGCCGCGGTGGCCGTGCCGGTCGCGATGGCCCAGGCGCAGAGCGCCGATCCGGCCGCCTCCGGTGCCGCCGCCTACGAGGCGCAGGTCGCCAAGGAAAAGGCCGAGGCCGACGCCAAGGCCAAGCGCCGCGCCGCCGCGGCCGCCGAGCACAAGGCCGGCAAGGATGCGGCCGGGCCGAAGAAGGAAGAGGAAGAGGAAGCGCGCAAGCCTTGAGTTTGCGCACGGTTCCCAGCACACGACGCCCCGGTCGCCCGGGGCGTCGCTTTTTTGTGGGGCGGCTGTTGCGCAAAAGCGCTTGGGCAAATCCGCTTCACCCGTTAAACTATGGCTTTCCGGGAGGCCTTTGAGCCATGACCCCCCTGATCTTCGTTACCGGCGGCGTAGTGTCCTCGCTTGGCAAGGGCATCGCGGCCGCTTCGCTTGCGTCCATTCTCGAAGCACGTGGCCTGTCGGTCACGATGATGAAACTGGACCCCTACATCAACGTCGACCCGGGCACGATGAGCCCGTTCCAGCACGGCGAGGTGTACGTCACCGACGACGGTGCCGAGACCGACCTGGATCTGGGGCATTACGAGCGCTTCGTGCGCACGCGCCTGTCGCGCAAGAATTCGGTCACCACCGGGCGCATCTACGAGAACGTGATCCGCAAGGAGCGCCGCGGCGACTACCTCGGCGCCACTGTGCAGGTGATTCCGCACATCACCGACGAGATCCGCCGCTGCGTGGATGAAGCCACCGCCGGCTACGACGTGGCGCTGGTCGAGATCGGCGGCACCGTCGGCGACATCGAATCGCTGCCGTTCCTGGAAGCGATCCGCCAGGTGCGCACCGAGCGTGGCGCCGAGAAGGCCATGTTCATGCACCTGACCCTGGTGCCTTACATCGCTGCGGCGGGCGAGCTGAAGACCAAGCCGACCCAGCATTCGGTCAAGGAACTGCGCTCGATCGGCATCCAGCCGGACGTGCTGCTGTGCCGCTCGGAGCAGGCGATCCCGGATTCGGAGCGGCGCAAGATCGCGTTGTTCACCAACGTCTCCGAGCGCGCGGTGATCAGCGCCGCCGACATCGACGTGCTCTACGGCATGCCGCTGGAGTTGCACCGGCAGGGCCTGGACGAGATCGTCATCGAGCAGTTCAAGCTGCGCGACAAGGTCGGCGCGGCCAACCTGTCGGAGTGGGAGGCGGTGGTCGACGCGATCAAGCATCCGCTCGACGAGGTCACCATTGCCGTGGTCGGCAAGTACGTGGACCATCAGGACGCGTACAAGTCGGTCGGCGAGGCGCTCAAGCACGGCGGCCTGCGCCAGCGCACCAAGGTCAACCTGAAGTGGCTGGAAGCGCAGGACCTGGAGGGCAGCGACATGGCGGCGCTGGCCGACGTGCACGGCATCCTGGTCCCGGGCGGCTTCGGCGACCGCGGCTTCGAAGGCAAGGTGCTGACCTCGCGCTATGCGCGCCAGCACGGCGTGCCGTACTTCGGCATCTGCTACGGCATGCAGGCCGCGGTGGTCGACTACGCGCGGCACGTCGCCGGGCTGGATGCGGCCAACAGCACCGAGAACGACCGGCAGTCGCCGTACCCGGTGATCGGCCTGATCACCGAATGGCGCACCGCCACTGGCGATGTCGAGAAGCGCGACGAGAAGTCCGACCTCGGCGGCACCATGCGCTTGGGCCTGCAGGAGCAGCGGCTCAAGCCGGGCACGCTGGCGCGCGAGCTGTACGGCAAGGACGTGGTGGCCGAACGCCATCGCCACCGTTACGAGTTCAACAACCGCTACCGCACCCAGCTCGAGGACGCCGGCCTGGTGATTGCCGCCAAGTCGATGGACGACACCCTGGTGGAGATGGTGGAACTGCCGCGCGAGACACATCCGTGGTTCCTGGCCTGCCAGGCGCACCCGGAATTTCTGTCCACGCCGCGCGACGGCCATCCGTTGTTCATCGGCTTCGTGCGCGCTGCGCGCGAGCGCAAGGCGGGTGGCAAGTTGTTGAAGGAAGCGCGCGCGTAGTTCCTTCTCCCTGTGGGAGACGGTGGCGCGAGGCGCCGGATGAGGGTATGGGGCGAAGCCTCGCGTAGTTTGAGTTCCCTAGGCTCCGTCCGGACCCTCACCCCAACCCCTCTCCCGGCGGGAGAGGGGCTTGATTCCATGAAGCTTCGTCCGGACCCTCACCCCGACCCCTCTCCCGGCGGGAGAGGGGCTTGATTCCCTGAAGCTTCGCCCGGACCCTCAACCCCAGCCCCTCTCCCGATGGGAGAGGGGAGTAACCTCGCCAAACATCTCGTGCCCGAACGGAACGAGGCTCAACCGATAGGTGATCCAATGAAACTGTGTGGCTTCGACGTCGGCCTGGACCAGCCGCTGTTCCTGATCGCCGGCCCGTGCGTGATCGAGTCGATGCAACTGCAGCTCGACGTCGCCGGCAGGCTCAAGGAGATCACCGGCCGGCTGGGCATCAACTTCATCTTCAAGTCCAGCTTCGACAAGGCCAACCGCACCTCCGGCACCAGCTTCCGAGGCCCCGGCCTGGAAGAAGGGCTGAAGGTGCTGGAGGCGGTGAAGACCCAGATCGGCGTGCCGGTGCTGACCGACGTGCACGAGTACACGCCCATGCACGAGGTGGCGGCGGTGGTGGACGTGCTGCAGACCCCGGCGTTCCTGGTGCGGCAGACCGATTTCATCAGGAACGTGTGCGCCGCCGGCAAGCCGGTCAACATCAAGAAGGGCCAGTTCCTGTCGCCGTGGGACATGAAGCCGGTGGTGGAGAAGGCCAAGTCCACCGGCAACGAGCAGATCATGGTCTGCGAGCGCGGCGCCAGCTTCGGCTACAACAACCTGGTCAGCGACATGCGCTCGCTGAGCGTGATGCGCGAGACCGGCTGCCCGGTGGTGTTCGACGCCACCCATTCGGTGCAGTTGCCGGGCGGGCAGGGCGGCAGTTCCGGCGGCCAGCGCGAGTTCGTGCCGGTGCTGGCGCGCGCGGCGGTGGCGGTGGGCGTGGCCGGCGTGTTCGCCGAGACCCATCCGGATCCGTCCAAGGCGCTGTCCGATGGCCCCAACGCGTGGCCGCTGGATCAGATGGAAGCGCTGCTGGAAACGCTGATGGAGCTGGACGCGGTCACCAAGAAGCACGGGTTCTCGCGCTTCGCCTGAGGTGCGCATGGCGTCGACCTCGTCGCCTCGCTGCGGCCGGTCGTGGGGCCTGGCCGCTTTGCTGTTGGCGCTGCTGGCCTGGCTCGCCCTGGTCGGCACGGTCCTGTCCTTCCTCGCCAGCATCGGCGTGCCCGGCGATGGCGACAACGCTATCCGGGCCATGCGCCCGTGGATCCTCACCTCGCTGGGCGTGCTGGCGGTCTCCGCACCGGGCGGGCTGCTCGCCGCGGTGCAGGGCTGGCGATTGCGGCGGGGACGCGTCTGTGCGGTCATCGCGGCCGCGCTGCTGGCGCTGCTGCTGATCGCGGCGATCCCCCTGTCCGCGATCCTCCGCTGAGCCGCGTTATCGGCGTGATTTGGCAAGTGATGGGCCGGCGGGGATAATCATGCGGCATTCGTTCCCCGCCCCCTCTCCTGACAGGTAACCGGCCCGCCCATGAGTACGATCCGCAGCATCCACGCCCGTGAAATCCTCGACAGCCGCGGCAATCCCACGCTGGAAGCCGATGTCATTCTGGAGGACGGTTCGTTCGGTCGTGCCGCGGTGCCCTCGGGCGCGTCCACCGGCACCAAGGAAGCGGTCGAGCTGCGCGACGGCGACAAGACCCGCTACCTGGGCAAGGGCGTGCGCAAGGCGGTGGAAAACGTCAACACCACCATCGCCAGCGCGCTGAAGGGCTTCGACGCTGCCGACCAGCAGGGCCTGGACCGCCGCCTGATCGACCTGGACGGCACCGAGAACAAGGGCCGCCTCGGCGCCAACGCGCTGCTCGGCGTCTCGCTGGCCAACGCGCATGCCATTGCCGCCTCGCGCAAGCAGCCGCTGTGGCAGTCGCTGGCTGCGGGCAATACCGCGAACCTGGCGCTGCCGGTGCCGATGATGAACATCATCAACGGCGGCGCGCATGCCGACAACAACGTCGATTTCCAGGAATTCATGGTGCTGCCGGTCGGCGCTGCCTCGTTCTCCGAGGCGCTGCGCGCCGGTACCGAGATCTTCCATGCGCTGAAGTCGGTGCTGAAGGGCCACGGCCTGTCCACCGCGGTCGGCGACGAAGGCGGCTTTGCCCCGGACTTCCGCAGCAACGTCGAAGCGCTGGACACCATCCTCGAAGCGATCGGCAAGGCCGGCTACACCGCCGGCGAAGACGTGCTGCTGGGCCTGGACGTGGCCTCCAGCGAGTTCTACGACAACGGCAAGTACCACCTGGTGGGCGAGGGCAAGCGCCTGACCAGCGAGCAGTTCGTCGACTTCCTCGCCGACTGGGCCGCGCAGTACCCGATCGTCAGCATCGAGGACGGCCTGGCCGAGGACGACTGGGCCGGCTGGAAGCTGCTCACCGATCGCATCGGCAGCAAGGTGCAACTGGTCGGCGACGACCTGTTCGTGACCAACCCGAAGATCTTCAAGCAGGGCATCGAGTCCGGCACCGCCAACGCGATCCTGATCAAGGTCAACCAGATCGGCACCCTGACCGAGACCCTGGAAGCCATCGCCATGGCCGACAAGGCCGGCTACGCGGCCATCGTCTCGCACCGTTCCGGCGAGACCGAGGACACCACCATCGCCGACATCGCCGTGGCCACCACCGCCACCCAGATCAAGACCGGCTCGCTGTGCCGCAGCGATCGCGTGGCCAAGTACAACCAGCTGCTGCGCATCGAGGAAGCGCTGGGCAGTGCCGCGCGCTACGCCGGGCGCGACGCTTTCGTCTCGCTCAAGCGATAAGCCGTGCGCAACTGGCGCTGGCTGCTGCTGGTGCTGGCGGGACTGCTGGCGTGGCTGCAGTACCGTTTCTGGCTCGGCCCGGGCAATTCCGGCGAAGTGCTGGTGCTCGAAAGCCAGGTCGAGCACCAGAAGCGCGACAACGAAGGACTGCAGCAACGCAACGCCGCGCTCGCCGCCGAGGTCAAGGACCTCAAGGACGGCGAGGCGGCGATCGAGGAGCGCGCGCGTAGCGAACTGGGCATGATCAAGCCGGGCGAAAAGTTCTACCGCGTGGTCGAGAACGCACCGGTGTCGACGCCGGCCGGCACGGCCGCGGGCGCGCAGCCGGCGCCCGTCACCCCGGCGCCGGGCGAGCAACCCTGATGGCCACGGTCTGGGCCGTGGTCCCGGCGGCCGGCCGCGGCACCCGTTTCGGCGGCGCCACGCCCAAGCAGTATCTGCAGGCGGGCGGGCGTCCGTTGCTGGCGCATGCATTGGAAGCGTTGCTGGCGCATCCGGCGGTGGCCGGGGCGATGGTCGCGCTGGGCGCCGACGATGCGCTGTGGCCGGGCTGGACCGAACTGGCCGGCAAGCCGGTGCTGACCTGCCTGGGCGCCGGCAGCCGTGCCGGCTCGGTGCTGGCCGCGCTGCAGGCCTTGCCCGAGTCGGTGAAGGCGGACGATTTCGTGCTGGTGCACGATGCGGCGCGACCGAACCTGGCGCTGGCCGACCTGGACCGGCTGCTGGAGGCCGGGCGCGGCGATCCGGTCGGCGCGATCCTGGCCGCGCCGGTGCGCGACACGCTCAAGCGTGCCGGCGACGACGGCGGCATCGACGGCACCGAGCCGCGCGAGCGCCTGTGGCGCGCGCTGACCCCGCAGTTGTTCCGGCGGATGCAGCTGAGCCGCGCGCTGGAGCAGGCCGCCGCGGCCGGCGTGGAGGTCACCGACGACGCCATGGCGATGGAGTTGCTGGGGCTGCGGCCGCTGCTGGTGGAAGGCGCCGAAGACAATTTCAAGGTCACCACACCGGCCGACCTGGCGCGGTTCGAGTTCGAACTGTTCCAGCGCGCACGGCAGTCGTGATGCGCCTGTCGTCGGATGCGGCCGCCGCGGCGCGGCGCGTGCTCCGTCCTTTTTCATTTTTCGTGGGATGTCTCCATGCCAATGTCTGAACTTCCCCGCATCCGCATCGGCCAGGGCTACGACGTCCATGCCTTCGGCGAGGGCGACCACCTCATGCTTGGCGGCGTGCGCGTGGCGCACGAGCGCGGCGTGCTCGCCCACAGCGACGGCGATGTGGTGATCCACGCCCTGTGCGATGCCTTGCTCGGCGCGCTGGCGCTGGGCGACATCGGACAGCATTTCCCGCCGTCCGATCCGCGCTGGAAGGGCGCCGACAGCGCGCAGTTCCTCGATCATTGCGTCGGCCTGCTGCACGCGCGCGGCTGGCGCGTGGGCAATGCCGATATCACCGTGATCTGCGAACGGCCCAAGGTCGGCCCGCATGCGCAGGCGATGCGCGAACGCCTGGCGGCGCTGCTGCAGGTCGAACTGGACTGCGTCAGCGTCAAGGCCACCACCAGCGAGAAGCTGGGCTTCACCGGCCGCGGCGAGGGCATCGCGGCGCAGGCGGTGGCCTTGCTGGTGACGCTGTGAGCGAGCTGCCGCGCGCGTTCGGGCCCGCGCCCCTGCAGGCGCGCATGCGCTGCAGCGCCGAGGATTTCCAGGTCGATGAAGTGCCGGCGTTCGCGCCCAGCGGCGAAGGCGAACACCTGCTGCTGACGGTGCGCAAGCGCGGCATGAACACCGCCTTCGCCGCGCGCCGCCTGGCGCAGTGGGCCGGGGTGGCGGAACTGGCGATCGGCTATGCCGGCATGAAGGACCGGCATGCGGTCACCACCCAGCGCTTCTCGGTGCATCTGCCCAAGCGCGTGGCGCCGTCCCTGGACAGCCTGCAGGACGCGGACCTTCAGGTGTTGGAGGCGCACTGGCACAACCGCAAGCTGCCGCGCGGCGCGCTGGCCGGCAACGGCTTCGTGCTGGTGCTGCGCGAGGTGCGCGGCGAGCGCGCCGCGATCGAGGCGCGGCTGGTGCAGATCGCCGCGCGCGGGATTCCCAACTGGTTCGGCGAACAGCGCTTCGGTCGCGACGGCGGCAACGTCGGCGCCGCACTGGCGATGTTCGGCGGTCGCCGGGTGCGGCGCGAGCAGCGCTCGCTGCTGCTGTCGGCGGCCCGCTCGGAATTGTTCAACCGGGTGCTGGCCGCACGCGTGGCTGCCGGCAACTGGGACAGCGCGCTGGACGGCGAAGTGTGGATGCTCGACGGCAGCCGCAGCGTGTTCGGTCCGGAGCCCTGGTTGGAGGCGCTGGCCGAGCGCCTGCAGCGCTTCGACATCCATCCGTCGGCGCCGCTGTGGGGTGCCGGCGAACTGCGCAGCGCCGAGGCGGCGCGTGCCCTGGAACTGGCCGCACTGGACGAGGCCGTCGCGCTGCGCCTGCGCGAAGGCCTGGAGCGCGAGGGCCTGAAGCAGGAGCGCCGAGCGACCCGCCTGCGGGTGGCCGACCTGCAGTGGCGCTGGCTGGACGGGCAGGGCGACGCGCTCGAGCTGCGTTTCGCCCTGCCGCCGGGCAGCTACGCCACCGCGTTGCTGCACGAACTCGGCCAGGTCGAGGAAGCGCCGCAGGCGTCCACCGAAGCCTGAGCGTGGTCACGTCCGCCACGCCGGCCGCGAGGCCCTAGAACCGGTAGCTGCCGGTCAACAGCAGGCTGCGTCCCTCCGGCAGCGGCACGAAGGTCTCGTCGAACTCGTCGGCGTACAGTCGCCGATCGAAAACGTTGCGCATGCCCACGGTCACGCCCCAGGTCTCGGTGTGATAGGACACATTCGCGTCCACGCTGGCCTGCCCGGGAATCTTGAAATAGCCGCCGGCCAGGCAGCGGCCCAGGGTGTGATCGCGCGCGAGGATGCCGCCTACCACCCCCCAGCCGCTCCAGCGGCTGTCCTGAAATTGGTAGCTGCTCCACAGGGTGAAGCGCGTGCGCGGCACGCCGGTGGTCGGCGTGCCGTCGCGCCGGCCGATGCGGGCCAGCGCCAGGCTGCTGCTCAATTCCAGGCCGGGGGCGAGGGTGCCCACGAAATCCACGTCCAGCCCGCGGTTGCTCTGGCTGTCGATCGGCCTGGCGAAGTACGACGGGTGCGCCAGCACCAGATCGAAACTGCGGTCGACGGTGATCTGGTAGTAGGCGGCGCTGAGCCGCGCCCGGTGCTCGAACAGATCGACCTTCGCACCGACCTCCACCTGCCGCGACAACGCGGGCGGCAGCGGCCGGCCGTTCTTGCCGAGCACGGCGCTCGGCGCGAAGCCGTTCATGGTGCTGGCGTACAGCGACGCCTCGGGGGTCAGTCTGTAGACCACGCCGACGTTGGGCACCCAGCGGCGCCGGCGCAACTGGCGCAGCTTGCCCCTGGCGTCGTAGCTGGAAATCTCGTACGCCGAACGGCGCAGCGCCAGCAGCACGTCCCAGCGCTCGCCCATGCTGATCTGGTCCTGCAGCAGGATGCCGCTGCGGCTCGACCAGGGGCTGCCCGGGGAATGCCGGATGCCGCGCTGCGAACGCGGCCAGTGCACCGGACCCAGCCGCTCGTCGCCGAACACGTCGTAGCGGTTGCGGTGCATCCGGATGAAGTAATCGCTGCTGCCAAGGCGCGCGCGCGTGTAGTCCAGGCCGAGGGTCACGGTCTGCCGCAGCGGCCCGTCGCCGAAGCTGCCGACCAGGTCGTTCTGGATGGTGGAGTACGCCGTCGTATTGCGGTAGGCCTCGGCATAGGCGCGCACGATGCCGTTCTGCGACGGCGACAACATGCCCCAGTTGCGCGCGTCGACGGCCTGGGTCACGTACTGGCCGCGGCTGCGCAGTTGCCAGCGGTCGCTGAGGCGCTGATCGAACAGGTAGTAGGCGCGCTGGGTGCGGTAGGCGGTGTGGTCCTGCGGGTTGCCCAGGCGCAAGGTCCTGGGCGTCGTCGCCGACACGCGCTTGCCGAGCAGCAGCGCATGGTCGGCGGCCGGCTGGCGATCGATCACGCGCTGCACGCCGAACACCAGGCGGTTGTCGTCTCCTTGCCAGGCGATTGACGGGGCCAGGTAGGCGGCGTTGCGCGGGCCGTAGCCTTGCGCCGTGGAATCGGCATGCTGGCCGGAGACGACGAGCCGGTAGCTCAGCGGCGTGGTGCCGATCGGCCCCGTCGCATCGAGGCCGGCCTGCACGTCGCCGCGTTCGCCGAGGATGTAGCTGAGTTCACGCCTGGGCGTGCGCAGTGGTTGCTTGGTGACGACGTTGACCAGGCCGCTCATGTCGCCGCCGTCGCTGTCGCCGAGGATCGATTCCGGTCCCTTGAGCACCTCGACCCGCTCCACGCCGATCATCGGCGGATAGCCGCCGAGCCCGACGAAGCTGTTCGGCATCCCATCGGTCATGCCGTTGCCGGTGTAGATGCCGCGGATCTTGAACAGCGGCGCGCGCAACGGGTTATCGATCTGCTGCACGCTGGCCACGTTGCGCAGGGCGTCGGCGACGGTGCGCACCTGCTGAGATGCCAGCAGGTGTGGGGCGACCACGTTCACCGACTGCGGCACGGCGATGGAATCGGCGGCATAACGCAACGCGTCGCTGGCGTAGGCAGGCACGTCGCCCATGGCGTGCTCGGTCAGCGCCGCGGCGTCGACCTGTTCCAGCAGCTTGGGCGGCGTGCCGGCGCGGTGCGCATCGGCGGCGTCCGCAGGATCCACCGGCGCCGTGGCCGCAGGGGTGACCGCCACCGTGTTCGCATCGAGCATGCGGTAGGTGAGGCCACTCGATCGCAGCAGGCGCTGCAGCGCCGCGTCCGTGGTGAACACGCCTTGCAGCCCGTCGCTGCGCAACCCGGACAGGGTCGGGCTGGCGGTGAGCACCTGCACCTTGGCCTGCTTGCCGAACGCGATCAACGCCGTGGACAGCGCCTGCGGCGGGATCGAGAATACGATCTGGCGTGCATCGGACGGGAGGGGCGCGGCTGGAGCTTGGTTCCAGGTTGCGAGCGGCAGCGCCAGGCTGCCGCAGATGATCACTCGCCTCAGCCCACGCACTGCACTTCGCCCCCAGCGGAAGCGCGAATTATGCCATGCGCGCCTTTCCCCACGCGGCGCCCGGTTCGCCCGGCCGCCGCGCGCTGCTCAGGCGAAGCTGGGCGGAAGGCGTTGCCTAACGGCGGCTCAGCACGATCTCGTCCTTGCCCTGGCGTACCCGCAGCGGGAACACCTGCGGCAGGGCGTCGATCCATTGCGCGGTCGCCTGGGTGTCGACCGTACCGGTGAAGCTCAGCCGCGCCAGCTCCGGGTCGGCCAGGCGCAGCGGGCGGTCGCTGTAGCGATTGACCCTGGCGATCACCGTGTCCAGCGGCGTATCGACGAACTCCAGCCGGTGATCGCGCCAGGCAGTGGCCTGCGCCACGTCGATCTGGCTGACCTGCAGCGTGGGTCTGGCCGGATCGTAGGACACGCGTTGCCCGGCCACCGCTTCCAGGCCGCCGCTGCCGTCGGCCGGCATCTGGCCGGCGCCGTAGATGCGGACCCGGCCTTCGGTGACCGCGACCTCGACGCGCTCACCGTCGCGGCTGACATCGAAGGCGGTGCCGACGTCCAGGATCGACACGCCGCCGGCGTCGACCACGAACGGGCGCCCGGCGTGATGCGCCACTTCGAAGAAGGCCTCGCCGGCGATCAGGTCCACGTGGCGCCGCGCGGCGCTGAAGCGGGTGCTCAGCCGCGAGGCGCCGCCGAGCGCGATCTTCGATCCGTCCGCCAGCACGATGTCGTGGTGGCGGCTGATCGCGCTGCTGTAGACCTGGGTGACCGGCGGCGGGTGCAACTGCCGCCAGGCGAGGGCGCTGCCGAGCGCCAGCACGCCGATGCAGGCGGCCACCTGCAGCGGCCGCCAGCGCGAGCGCGGTGGCGCGAAGGTGCGGACCAGTTCGTCTCGCGCCGCGGGATCGAGCGTGCGCAACTCGCCGCCGAGCGCATTGATTTGCTCGAACGCCTGCAGGTGCCGCGGGTCGGCCTCCGTCCAGTCCAGCCAGCGCGCGACGGTGTCCTCGTTGCTGTCTGGTGCGCGCAGCAGGGTCCACCAGCGCGCGGCGTCGTCGAGGATGTGCTTGTCGATGCCGCTGTCCATTACGGGATCTCCGCTTCGTCGAAGCGTTTGCGGCAATGCGCGAGCGCGTTGGCCACATGGTAGCGGACCATCCGTTCGCTCACGTTCATCGCCTTGGCGATCATGCCGAAGTCCTTGCCTTCGATCACGTGCAGCACGAAGGCGCGGCTGGTCTTGGCCGGAAGTTCCTGCAGCGCCCGGGTCAGCGCGCGCAGTTGCTCGCTGGCCGTGGCGTGCCGCTCCGGAACCGGCGGCAGCGGCAGGTCGTGCTCCGGCAGCTCCACCGCCGCGTTTTCGCGGACCTTGCGCATGCGCAGCCGGTCTACCGCCAGGTTCGAGGCGACATGGAACAGGTAGGCGCGCGGCGATGTCAGCGCGTCCGGACGCTCAAGGGTCACGATGCGCATGTACGCCTCCTGGGCCACGTCCTGCGCGTCCGCCATCGAGCCGAGCTTGCACTGCAGGAAGGCGAGCAGGGCGCGGTGATGTTCCTTGAACAACGCGTCGACGTGGTGCGCATGTGCCCGCTCCGGCGACGGCGCGCCCTCGGTGTGCTCGGCCGGGCTCACGAATGCTGGTGCTCCTGCAGGGAAGCGGCCGCGGCAGTATAGCCAGGCTCACTGGCCGCCACGCGGCGCGGCGGCGCACGCGGTCGGCAGCGCGGCGGCCAGCAGGCTCTCGGCATGCGCGCGCAATGCCTCGCGGCGGCGAAACGCCGCGCGGTGCTGGCTGGGCACATCGGCCGCGGTCTTGCGCGCCGGGGTCAGTGGCAACGCGAACCAGCCATCGGCAATGGGCGTACCGCCTTGTTCGATCCAGAACGCGTCGTAGTCGGACAGGAACACGTCTCGCTTGCGCTGCAGCGGATGCGCGCCATTGCAGACGGCACGGATCGCGTTCGCGCCGAGGCGCTCGGCGAAGGTGCAGGCCAGGGACAGCATCAGTTGCTTGGGCCGCAGCCCGTGCATCTGCTTGGTGAGCGTCCGCACCACGTCGCGGGCATCGCCGCCGCTGGGACCCTGCAGGCAACCGATCAGCACGGTCGGGGAGGCGTCGTCGCCGGTCACCGTCAGCACCAGGCGGTACAACTGGCGTCCCGCCGCGTCGCTGAGCTGCAGCCACAGTTCGCCTTCGCAGCTCATCGGCGCCGGCGGCAGCAGGGACAGCGTCAGCGCGCTGCCATCGTGCAGCGGCAGCGTCCCCAGGTCCGCCTGGCCGTGTCGGTAGATGGCGTCGAACAACCCAGCCGGCAGGCGCTCGAGCATCAGGCGATAGTGCTGCCGGAGGTGGCGCAGCCGCGCCTTGCTGTCCCAGCGTGTGTTGACGAAACGGTGCAGGTGGCGCTCGAGCAGGCGCGGATCGCGCTCGGCATAGCCGCGCATCCGCGGATCGCGGCGCAGTTCGTCGAGGAAACGCAGATGCGTGGCAGGCATGCACAGCGCACGCAGCATGTACTTGGTGGCCTTGATCCCGCGCTGCACCGGGTTGCCGTGCCAGTCGGTCCGCCCCTGGAACGACGCCAGGAACAGCGGCCACCAGCGGGGCTGCGAAGCCTTGCCGCTCGGCGGGGGCGACGGTGCCGGCCGGGCCAGCCGGGCCGATGTCGACTCGAACGCTGCAGCGCTCGCGGAAACGTCCACCAGATCAGTGGGTTGCAGGAGGAATTCGGTGGTTGCGTCGGTCACGTTCGGCTCGCAGAGGGGCGGTACTCTCTGACAAGACGTTTCAGCGGGCGAAAATTGAAATGCGTGCGTACGTCAGGTGATCGCGTCCGCGCGTATGGCGTCCTGGCCTGACCGGACCTTTGCCGGGCACGCCGCAAGTGCGCGCGGCGGCACGCCGATGCACCGATGCAGGAGCGGCTTCAGCCGCGAGGGGCTTTCCCGTTCAAGCCGGTCGCGGCTGAAGCCGCTCCTACGCAGCGATGACAGATCAACGTGCGCGATGCCGGATTCGGCATAGACACGGTCCGGCGCCGGCGACCTCGGCGGCGGGTGGATCTCCTATGGACCCCCGCGCCACTGTGCCCGTGGCTATCGCGGCTCAGCGCCGCGCCAGCAGCACCAGCATCGCACCGGTGCCGCCTTGCGCGGTCGGCGCCGAATGGAAGGCCAGCACGTCGTTGCGCTGGCGCAGCAGGCGGTCCACCAGATTCTTCAGCAGCGGCACGCCGCCGGATTGCAGGCCCTTGCCATGGACGATCCGCACGCAGCCGAACTCGTGCGCGTGCGCTTCGGCCAGGAACTGGCGCAGCAGCGTCTCGGCCTGGGCGGCGGTGGCGCCGTGCAGGTCCAGCTCGTCCTGGGCCGAGAACTGGCCCTTGCGCAGGCGCTGGAACACCCGCGCCGGCAGATGCTCGCGGCGGTAGCTGGCCACGTCGCCGGCTTCCAGCGGCGCGCTCTGGCGGAGCAATTGCTGGAACTCGCCTTGCGCCTCGGCGTCGTCGCGTTCGGCCATGCGTGCGCGCGGCTTGGGGCGCGGCTTGGGGTTGGCCGGCGGCGTCGCATTGAGCGGGGCCACCTTGCCGATGGCCGCACGGAACAGGGCAGCGGGGTCTTCGTCGTCGGAATGCGCCATGCGCACAGCTTAGAGCGTGCGGCGTGGTTTGAGGTGAGTGCGGGTGTCGCTGGCAGCGCCTGCGCCATGGATCGCGGTCACGCTGATTGCCAAGGACAGCGCCGCTGTTGGCTGCCGCGCGAAGGCCGCTACCGCGATCGTCGGCGCGCCGTCAGCGACCTGGCCGGACGCATCCGGTATCATGCCCCGGTTTTCGAGGAGCACCATGCGCGTATTAGTGAGCAACGACGACGGCGTCGACGCCCCCGGCATCCGCATGCTGGCCGAGCAGTTGCGCGGCGCCGGCCACGAGGTGACGGTGGTCGCACCCGACCGCGACCGGTCCGGCGCCAGCAATTCGCTGACCCTGGATCTGCCGATCCGGCTCAAGCGCATCGACCACTACACCTGCAGCGTCGCCGGCACGCCCACCGACTGCGTGCATCTGGCGCTCACCGGCATGCTGGAGTTCGACCCGGACATCGTGGTCTCCGGCATCAACAATTCCGCCAATCTCGGCGACGACGTGATCTATTCCGGTACCGTCTCGGCGGCGATGGAAGGCCGCTTCCTCGGCCTGCCCGCGGTGGCGGTGTCGCTGGTCAGCCACAACCACGATCCCAGGCATTTCCAGACCGCCGCACGCGCCGCGGTGGAGATCGTGGCCCAGCTCAAGGCCGATCCGCTGCCGGCCGACACCATCCTCAACGTCAACGTGCCCGACCTGCCGTGGCAGGAGATCAAGGGCTTCGAGGTCACCCGGCTCGGCAACCGCCACCGCTCCGAACCGTGCCTGCCGCAGACCGACCCGCGCGGCGCCACCGTGTACTGGATCGGCCCGGCCGGGCGCGAGCAGGACGCCGGCCCCGGCACCGATTTCCATGCGGTGCGCACCGGCTTCATCTCGATCACCCCGATCCAGGTAGATCTGACCCGCTATCAGGCGTTGGAAAAGGTCGCCAGCTGGGTCGGCGGCCTCACCGCCGCGCTGGACCGCCCGGCATGACCCCGCGGTTGCGCCTGCAGCCGGAAGCGATCGGCATCGGCATGACCTCGCAGCGCGTGCGCGACCGCCTGGTCGAGCGCCTGCGCGAAGCCGGCATCCGCGACGAGAGCGTGCTCAACGCGGTGCGCACCGTGCCGCGGCATCTGTTCATCGACGAGGCGCTGGCCTCGCGCGCCTACGAGGACACCGCGCTGCCGATCGGCCACGGCCAGACCATCTCGCAGCCGTGGGTGGTGGCGCGCATGACCGAGACGGTGCTGGAAGCGGCGCCGAAGAAAGTGCTGGAAGTGGGCACCGGCTCCGGCTACCAGGCGGCGATCCTGGCCGCGCTGGGCCTGGAAGTGCATACCGTCGAGCGTATCGGCGACCTGCTGCGGCAGGCGCGCAAGCGTTTCCGCCAGCTCGGCATGAACGTGCGCAGCAAGCACGACGACGGCCGCATCGGCTGGCCCGAGCACGGCCCCTTCGATGCGATCGTGGTCACCGCCGCGGCGCCGGCGCTGATCGATGCGCTGGTCGAGCAGTTGGCCCCGGGCGGTTGCCTGGTGGCGCCGGTCGGCGGCCCGTCCGCGCAATCGCTGATCCGCCTGCGCCGCGCGGCCGACGGCCAGATCGAACAAGACGTCCTGGCGCCGGTGACCTTCGTCCCGTTGCTGTCGGGCATGCTGGATTGACCTTTCGGAGCCTCGCTGGATGAAGATTTTCGGGCCGTTGTACGAACGTGCCATCGGCTGGTCGCGGCATCGCCGCGCGCCGGCGCTGCTGACCGGGCTCAGTTTCGCCGAGGCCATCGTGTTCCCGGTGCCGCCGGAAGTGATGCTGGCGCCGATGTCGCTGGCGCAGCCGCGGCGCGCGCTGTGGTTCGCCACGCTGAGCCTGCTCGGCTCCCTGGCTGGCGCGCTGATCGGCTACCTGCTCGGGCATTTCGCCTTCGCCGCGGTGCAGCCGCTGATCGAATGGCTGGGCTGGACGCAGAAGATCGACGCCCAGGTCAGCCATCTGCGCGAGGTCATCGCCGAGTCGCCGTGGCGCGCGTTCTGGCTGTTGGTGCTGGCCGGTTTCACCCCGATTCCGCTAAAGATATTCACCTGGGCCTCAGGCATCGTCGGGGTGCCGCTGCTACCGTTCCTGGCGAGCATGCTGGTGGGACGCGGCAAGCGCGTGTACCTGGTGGCCGGGGCGATCCGCCTCGGCGGGCCGCGCGCGGAAGCCGCGTTGCGCCGCTGGATCGAGCCGCTCGGCTGGGTCGCCTCGGCGATCCTAGCGCTGCTGGTGTTGTGGGTCATATGGAGAGCCAAGTTCGGATGAGCGTCGATCGGGTGGTGCGGAACGGCCTGCGGTGCGGCCTGGGTGTGCTGGTGGCGGTGGCGCTTGGCGCCTGCAGCAGCGCCACGGTGGTGCGCACGCCGGGCGGCGCGCCGGTGCGAGGCACCGCTGCCGCCTCGGCGCCGCGCGTGTCCGTGCCCAAGCCCGGGGTCAGCGCTACCGTGCGCCGCGGCGACACGCTGTACGCGATCGCCCGCGCCAACAACATCACCCCGCAGGACCTGGCGGGCTGGAACGGCCTGCAGCCGCCGTACACGATCTACCCGGGGCAATCGCTGCGGTTGTACCCGCCTGGCGGCACGGTCGCCGCACGGCCCGGCGCTGGCCCTGTCGTGCCGCCGCCGTCCGGTGCCGGCTCTGTCGCGCGGCCTCCGGTCGCGCCGGCGCCGACACCGGTCAGCAGCGGCTTCTCCTGGCGCTGGCCGGCCGATGGCGTAGTGGTCAGCCGCTTCGTCAGCGGCGAAACCACCAAGCAGGGTGTGGACATCGCCGGCAGCAACGGCGAGGCGGTGCGGGCCGCCGCCGATGGCGTGGTGGTGTATTCCGGCGCCGGCCTGGTCGGCTATGGCGAACTGATCATCGTCAAGCACAACGAACAGTGGCTGTCGGCCTACGGCCACAACCGCAAGCGCCTGGTCAACGAAGGCCAGAACGTCAAGGCCGGCCAGCAGATCGCCGAGATGGGCCACAGCGGCGCGGCGCGCGACATGTTGCACTTCGAGATCCGCTACAACGGCAAGCCGGTCGACCCGCTGCTGTATCTTCCGCCGAAGTAACCGGTTGCGTCGTCGCGTGGGCGGATCCCCGGCCCGGCGCAGCGCGCCGGGCGTTCGCCATCGGCGCGGTCGGGTGGATCGCAAGCGCCGCCGGTTCCCCCGTTGCGCGACCGGGTAAGCATGTTTTTGTGGGAGGGGCTTTAGCCCCGACGCGCTGTGCTCGAATCGCGCAGCGGACGCCGCGCAGCGATCTGCCAGGACCAATAGAAAATGAGGCGGCTTCCCGGCCGCGATCGCCTGGCGCCGGAGGCGCGCAGAGGCTGCTGTTGAGGTCGCTGCAGGTCAACGGCCCTGGAGGTCGCCGCGCCGGCCAACGAAACCTGGCTCAGCCTTCGAGCAGGAACCCGACCGCCACGCGCCGGCCTTCGGCGGCCAGCACGTTGTAGGTGCGCGCCGCGGCGGCATTGCTCATCACTTCGATGCCGATGCCGCGGGTCAGGAACAGCGCCATCACCGCCGCGGCGGGAAACACCTGGCGTTCGCCGGTTCCGAGGATCACCAGGGCCGGGTTGAGGTCCAGCAGCGGTTGCAGATGCTGCGGCTGCAGGTCGCCGGCCAGCGGTGCCTGCCAGTCCTCGACCAGGGTGTCCGGGGCGAGGATGAAGCTGCGGGTCAGCAGCCGGTCGTTCACCTTGGCCTGGCGGCCGTCGGCCATGCGCAGGGCGTAGGCGTAGTCGGGCAGGTCCTGGGTCAGTTGCATGGGATCACCGGGAGCGCGCTCAGGCGCGCGGCAGCACGATCTGCCGGTCTTCCTTGGCCGGGCGATACAGGATCGCGGTATGGCCGATGCGCTGCACCAGCACGCTGTGCGATTGCTCCACCAGGCTGCCGATGGCGGCGTCGCGGGCCTCGCGGTCGTCGCCGCCGACCTTCACCTTGACCAGTTCGTGGCGCTCCAGCACCTCGTCCAGTTCGGCCAGGAAGGCCGGGGTGACGCCCTTGCTGCCGATCTGCAGCAAGGGTTTGAGGTCGTGGGCCAGGCCGCGCAGGAAGCGGTTCTGGGCCGAGGTCAGGCTGATCGACATGCAGGTGGGAGCAGGGTTGGCAAGGGCGATCAGGGTATCATGGCCGCCCCTCCCGACCGCGCGTCCATGGCCACCCGCAGCAAAAGCAGCCAACGCTGGCTCCGCGAACATTTCGCCGACCCCTTCGTGAAGAAGGCCCAGGCCGAAGGCATGCGCTCGCGCGCGGCCTACAAGCTGGAGGAACTGCTGCAGCGCGACAGGCTGCTCAAGCCGGACATGGTAGTGGTCGACCTCGGCGCCGCCCCGGGCGGCTGGTCGCAGCAGGTGCGCAAGTCGATGGGCGACCGCGGCCGGGTGCTGGCCCTGGACATCCTGGAGATGCCGCCGCTGGCCGGCGTGGAGTTCCTTCACGGTGACTTCAGGGAAGACGCGGTGCTATCGCAGTTCGAGGCCATGCTGGGCGACACCCCGGTAGACCTTGTGCTGTCGGATATGGCCCCCAATAAGAGCGGAATGGACGCGGTCGACCAGCCGCGGATGATGCATCTGGCGGAATTGGCGATGGCGTTCGCCGACAGCCACCTGAAGCCGAACGGCGCGTTCCTGATCAAGCTGTTCCAGGGCGTGGGGTTCGACGACTACATCCGCGACATGCGCCGCCGCTATGAGAAGGTGACCATCCGCAAGCCGGCCGCGTCGCGCAAGCGCTCGCCGGAGGTCTACGCCCTCGGACAGGGCAAGCGCGCCCAGATCAAGTAAGCTGAACGCAAGGCTGAATCCGCAATGCCACGCATCGAGACAGAGTTGAAGGGACACCGGAGCCAATGAGGATGAACGACTTGACCAAGAATCTGCTGTTGTGGGTAGTCGTCGCCGTCGTGCTGATGGTGGTGTTCAACAGCTTCTCGCCGCGGCTGGCCGGCGGTGCGGGCGTCGACACCGTGACCTACTCCCAGTTCCTCAAGGACGTGGATGCCGGGCGGGTGAAGTCGGTCGATTTCACCGACGCCACCAATCTCTCGGTCAACGCGATTCGCTTCAAGCGCGCCGACGGCAGCGAGGGCTCGGTGTACGGCCCGAGCGACGACAAGCTGATCGACGTGCTGTACAGCAAGAACGTGGACATCACCCGGCAGAAGCCCGACAACGGTCCGGGCTTCTGGTCGCTGGTGCTGAATTTCCTGCCGGTCATCCTGATCATCGGCTTCTGGCTGTTCATCATGCGCCAGATGCAGGGCGGGGGCGGTGGTGCCAAGGGCGCGATGTCCTTCGGCAAGTCGCGCGCCAAGCTGCAGGGCGAGGACCAGATCAAGATCACCTTTGGCGATGTGGCCGGCTGCGACGAGGCCAAGGAAGAGGTCGGCGAGCTGGTCGACTTCCTGCGCGACCCGACCAAGTTCACCAAGCTCGGCGGCAAGATCCCGCGCGGCGTGCTGATGGTCGGCCCGCCGGGTACCGGCAAGACCCTGCTGGCCAAGGCGATCGCCGGCGAGGCCAAGGTGCCGTTCTTCAGCATCTCCGGTTCGGACTTCGTGGAAATGTTCGTCGGCGTCGGCGCAAGCCGCGTGCGCGACATGTTCGAGCAGGCCAAGAAGCACGCGCCGTGCATCATCTTCATCGACGAAATCGATGCGGTGGGCCGTCACCGCGGCGCCGGCCTGGGCGGCGGCCACGACGAGCGCGAGCAGACCCTCAACCAGTTGCTGGTGGAGATGGACGGCTTCGAGGGCGGCGAGGGCGTGATCGTGATCGCCGCGACCAACCGGCCGGACGTGCTGGATCCGGCGCTGCTGCGCCCGGGCCGCTTCGACCGCCAGGTCGTGGTGGGCCTGCCGGACGTGCGCGGCCGCGAGCAGATCCTCAAGGTGCACATGCGCAAGCTGCCGCTGGCCGACGACATCGAGCCGATGGTGATCGCGCGCGGCACGCCGGGCTTCTCCGGTGCGGACCTGGCCAACCTGTGCAACGAGGCGGCCCTGTTCGCCGCGCGCGAGTCGGTCAAGGAAGTGCGCATGGACCACTTCGACCGCGCCCGCGACAAGATCCTGATGGGCGCTGAGCGCCGCTCGATGGCGATGAGCGAGGAAGAGAAGACCAATACCGCGTACCACGAAGCCGGGCACGCCATCATCGGCCGTCTGGTGCCCGACCACGATCCGGTCTACAAGGTCACCATCATTCCGCGCGGCCGCGCCCTCGGTGTCACCCAGTTCCTGCCCGAGGGCGATCGCTACAGTTCCACCCGCGAGAGCCTGCACAGCCGCCTGGCGACCCTGTACGGCGGCCGCGTCGCCGAGGAATTGATCTTCGGTTCCGACAAGGTCACCACTGGCGCCTCCAACGACATCGAGCGTGCCACCAAGATGGCGCGGAACATGGTCACCAAGTGGGGCCTGTCCAACGAGCTGGGGCCGATCGCCTACGGCGAGGAAGAGGACGAGGTGTTCCTGGGGCGTTCGGTCACGCAGCACAAGAGCGTGTCCGACGAGACCGCGCGCAAGATCGACGACGAAGTCCGCGAGATCCTCGACAACGCCTACAACCGCGCCAAGAAGATCCTCACCGACAACATCGACAAGCTGCACACCATGTCGCACTTGCTGCTGCAGTACGAGACCATCGATGCGCCGCAGATCGACGCGATCATGGAAGGCCGCGATCCGCCGCCGCCGATGGGCTGGAACAAGTCCGGCAAGGACGGCAGCAACGACAAGGGCAATTCGCGGCCGCTGCCGCCGATCGCCGGGCCGGCCGAACAGTTGTAAGCGCGGGTCAGCGTTCGATCGCCGAAAAGCCAGGGAGCGATCCCTGGCTTTTTTGTGGCCGGCGGCGACGCGTCTGGCGCTACCAGGCTCGTCGTCGCGGCGTGCGTGGGCGACAATGCGCGCTTCGTAGTCGGCAGGTGCCGGCCGATGCGCGCGTGCTGCGCACCGCGGCAGCGTTCGGCGCGGCGCTGTCGCCCGCCGGCGTCACCGTCGCCGCGCTCGCCGAGCCGCTTCGCCGCCTGCCGCGGCCACCATCAGGAGACCCGCCGATGTTCGACACCTCGCCCAGCCTGCAGTGCGGCGCCCACCGGCTGCTGCTCGATCGCCCACGGGTGATGGGCATCGTCAACGTCACCCCGGACTCGTTCTCCGACGGCGGCGCGCACGCCAGTGTGGATGCGGCGGTGGCGCACGGCCTGCGCCTGGCCGCGGAGGGCGCCGACCTGCTGGACATCGGCGGCGAATCGACCCGTCCGGGTGCGAGCCCGGTGCCGGTGGAGGAGGAACTGCGGCGGGTGATCCCGGTGATCGAGCGGCTGGCCGCGCAGACGGCGCTGCCGCTGAGTGTGGACACCTTCAAGCCGGAGGTGATGCGCGCCGCGGTCGCCGCCGGCGCCGGCATGATCAACGACGTGCAGGCGCTGCGCCAGCCCGGCGCGCTGGACGCCGCCGCGGAACTCGGGGTGCCGGTGGTGCTGATGCACATGCCCGCCGACGCCTATGCCGCCGGCAGCGCGCCCGGCTACGACGACGTGGTCGGCGAGGTGCACCGGTTCCTGGCCGAGCGCATCTTCGCCGCCGAGATGGCCGGCATCGACAAACGGCGCCTCCTGGTCGATCCGGGCTTCGGCTTCGGCAAGAGCACCGCCGACAACCTGCAGTTGCTGGCGCAGTTGCCGCGGCTGGTCGGGCTGGGCGTGCCGGTGCTGGCCGGACTGTCGCGCAAGCGCAGCATCGGCGAGCTGACCGGGCGCCAGGCGCCGGAGCAGCGGGTGGCCGGTTCGGTGGCCGCGCATCTGCTGGCCGCGCAGCGCGGCGCGGCGCTGCTGCGCGTGCACGACGTCGCCGCCACCGTCGATGCGCTGAAGGTCTGGCAGGCGCTGCAGGCGGTGCCGTTGCCGCGCGCCGCCACGGCGTCCGCGGCGGCGACGATCCGCTGGCCGGACGAGGATTGATGGCGGCCGACCGGCGCCCGCGCGCGATCGCGCTGATGGGCCCGACCGCTTCGGGCAAGACCGCTGCGGCGATCGCCCTGGCCGAACGCTGCGGCGGCGAGATCGTTAGCGTCGATTCGGCGCTGGTCTACCGCGGCCTGGACATCGGTGCGGCCAAGCCCGATGCGGCCGAGCGCGCGCGGGTACCGCACCACCTGCTGGACCTACGCGATCCCTGGCAGACGTATTCGGCGGCCGAGTTCGCCGCCGATGCCCGCGCGGCGCTGGACGCGATCGTCGCCCGCGGCCGCCTGCCGATCCTCGCCGGCGGTACCGGCCTGTATTTCCAGGCGCTGCTGGAGGGGCTGGCGCCGATGCCGGCGGCCGATCTGCAGCTGCGCGCGGCGCTTGCCGCGCAAGCCCAGTCCGACGGCTGGGCCGCGCTGCACGCGGAACTGCAGCGGATCGATCCGCCGGCGGCGCAGCGCATCCGCCCCGGCGACGCCCAGCGCATCCAGCGTGCGCTGGAGGTGTACCGCCTCAGCGGCCGGCCGATCAGTGCCTGGCAGGCGGATCCGGGGCCGCCGCGGCTGCCGCTGCGGGTGCTCAAGCTGGTGCTGGCGCCGGCCGACCGCGCTGTGCTGCACGGACGCATCGAGGCCCGCTTCGACGCGATGCTGGGGCAGGGCTTCCTCGACGAAGTGCGCGCCTTGCGCGCGTTGCCGCAGATGCAGGCAGTGGCGCAGCCGCTGGCGCTGCCGGCGGTGCGCGCGGTCGGCTACCGCCAGGCCTGGGAGTACCTGGACGGCATCGGCGATGCCGCGGACTTCCGCGCCCGCGCCATCGCCGCCACCCGGCAACTGGCCAAGCGCCAGTTCACCTGGCTGCGCGGTGAGCAGGATGCCCGCTGGTTCGACCCCGCGCACGACGCCGGGCGCCTGCAGGCGGCCCTGGACGCTTTCCTCGCCTGATCCGGCGGTCGGCCGCGCTGTGCTGGCGCCCGCGGTTGTGTAACATCGACGTTCCGGACCACGGCAGGGGAGCTGCAGTGCCGTCCCGGACAATAAAAACAATAATCTGGGAGTCAAGCATGTCCAAGGGGCAATCCTTGCAGGATCCTTTCCTCAACGCGTTGCGTCGCGAACGGGTCCCTGTCTCGGTGTATCTGGTCAACGGCATCAAGCTGCAGGGCACGATCGAGTCGTTCGATCAGTTCGTGGTCCTGCTGCGCAATACCGTCAGCCAGATGGTCTACAAACACGCCATTTCCACCGTGGTGCCGGCGCGCAACGTGCGCGTGGGGCCGGGCGGCGGTTATGTGCAGCAGAACGAAGGTGGCAGTGCGGGTGATGACGAAGTCGAGTAGTTCGGTGGTGAAGAGCGGAGCCGCGGGTGTTTGATCGGTCCCGCCGCGGCGAACACGCACTGCTGATCCAGCCCTACGCGGGCGGTCCGTTGGAAGACGATGTGCTGGAGGAGTTCGCCGACCTGGCGCGCTCGGCCGGCGCCAGCATCGCCGCCACCGTCACTGCGCGCATCGACAAGCCGAGTCCGGCGACGCTGATCGGCAGCGGCAAGCTGGAGGAGGTCAAGGCCGCCGCCGACGCCAGCGGCGCCGACCTGGTCCTGGTCAACCACGCGCTCAGCCCCGGCCAGGAGCGCAACCTGGAGAAATACCTGGAGCGGCGCGTGATCGACCGCACCGGGCTGATCCTGGACATCTTCGCCCAGCGCGCGCGCAGCCACGAAGGCAAGCTGCAGGTCGAGCTGGCCCAGTTGCGGCACATGGCCACGCGGCTGGTGCGCGGCTGGACCCACCTGGAGCGCCAGCGCGGCGGTTCGATCGGCCTGCGCGGCCCTGGCGAAACCCAGCTGGAGACCGACCGTCGCCTGCTGCAGAAGCGCGTGGAGCAGTTGCAGAAGCGGCTGGAGAAGGTCGAGGTGCAGCACACCCAGATGCGCCGCGCGCGGGTACGCAGCGAGCTGCCGCGGATCGCGGTGGTGGGCTACACCAATGCCGGCAAGTCGACCCTGTTCAACGCCCTGACCGGTGCCGAGGCCTACGCCGCCGACCAGTTGTTCGCGACCCTGGACCCGACCGTGCGGCGCATCGCGTTGCCCGGCGGCAACGCCATGCTGGCCGATACCGTCGGCTTCGTGCGCAACCTGCCGCACGAACTGGTCGCGGCGTTCCGCTCGACCCTGTCCGAGGCGCGCGAGGCGGATCTGCTGCTGCACGTGGTCGACGCCGCCGATCCGCTGCGCGAGGAACGCATCGCCCAGGTCGACGAGGTGCTGCACGCGGTCGGCGCCGGCGAGCTGCCGCAGTTGCTGGTGTTCAACAAGATCGACCGCATCGACGGCGCCGAGGTGCGTCACGATGCGCAGGACGGCGTGCCGGACACGGCGCGGCGCGAGCGGGTGTGGATCTCCGCGCGCGACGGCCGCGGCCTGGACCTGCTGCAGCACGTGCTCGGCCAGCGCCTGGGCCTGCGCCACGTGCAGGGCAGCCTGCGCCTGCCGCCGAGCGCCGGACGCCTGCGCTCGCAACTGCACCAGTTGCAGGTGATCCGCAGCGAGCAGGCCGACGAGGACGGCTGGCTGCTGCAGGTGGACATCCCGATCACCGAGGCCGAGCGCCTGGCCGCCGCGGCCGACGGCGCGCCGATCCGCGCGCTGCTGCCGCCGCGCGAGCAGGAGGAGTGGCAACAGCGCTGAGCGGCGCGTCGGCGTCGTGCGGTCGATGCCGATTGGCGGACCGGCGTGGCGGCGGGACCTGCGCCGCGTTGGCTGACGGCCGGCCATCCGTCGGCGCGCGCAGGCGCGACAGCCACGGCGAATTGGGCTACAAAGCGCACTGGTTTCCCGAGCTGTGCCATGACGCTTCCCACCGATTCGGAGTTGTTGCAACAGGCCGCCGCGCTCAGCGATCGTTTGCGCACCGCGCGCGAGCGCCTGGTCACCGCCGAAAGCTGCAGCGGCGGCTGGATCGCCAAGGTGATGACCGACGTCGCCGGGTCTTCGGCCTGGTTCGACTGCGGCATCGTCGCCTACAGTTACGAGGCCAAGCAGGCCTTGCTGGGCGTGCGTCCGCAGACGCTGGAGCATCATGGCGCGGTCAGCCGGGAGACGGTGATCGAGATGGTGTCCGGGGCGCTGGTCAATTCCGGCGCCAGCGTCGCGGTCGCGGTGACCGGCATCGCCGGGCCGGGCGGCGGCTCCCCGGACAAGCCGGTCGGCAGCGTCTGGCTGGGCTGGAAGCGCCGCGGCGGCTATGCCAGCGCGCAATTGTTCCAGTTCCCGGGCGACCGCGACGCGGTGCGCCGGCAGACCGTGGCGGCGGCCCTGCGCGGCCTGGACGCGTTGCTGTGATCGTGGCCGTGCGCCTTCCCCGAGGATGAGCGCGATGTGGGAGGCGTTGAGCACCGTCCGCGACCTGGGACGCCTGCAGGAAATCGCCTCGGTGCTGATCCGCTACGGGTTCGGCGACGTGGTCCGGCGCATCGGCATGGCCGACGTGCTGGAGCGCGCCGGGCGCCTGCTGCACTGGCACAACGCCGAGGAGATGCTGCGCATGTCGGCCCCGCAGCGGGTGCGGCGCGCCCTGCAGGACCTCGGCCCGACCTTCGTCAAGCTGGGCCAGGTGCTGGCCACGCGCGTGGACCTGCTGCCGCCGGAGTGGATCGACGAACTGGGCGAACTGCAGAACGCCGCGCCGGCGCTGGACTACCCGCAGATCCTGCCGCAGCTGATCGAGGCGCTCGGCGAGGCGCCGACGGCGATCTTCGCCGAGGTCGAGGAAACCCCGTTGGCCGCCGCCTCGCTGGCGCAGACCCATCGCGCCCGGCTGCACGACGGCACCGCCGTGGTGATCAAGGTGCGCCGCCCCGGCATCCGCGAGGTGATCGAGGCCGACCTGCGATTGCTGGCGCGGCTGGCGGAGATCGTCGAAGCGCGCGCGCCGGACCTGAAGCGCTATCACCCGGCCGCGGTGGTGCACCAGTTCACCCTGTCGCTGCGCCGCGAGCTGGATTTCGCCGGCGAATGCCGCAATGCCGAGCGCATCGCCGCCAACTTCCAGGGACACGACGAGATCGTGATCCCGCGGGTGCACTGGCAGTGGACCTGCGAAACGCTCAACGTGCAGGACTTCGTCGACGGCATCGGCGGGCGCGACCTGGCCGCGGTCGACGCCGCCGGCCTGGACCGTCGCCAACTGGCGCGCACCGGCGCCGACATCGTGCTGAAGATGGTGCTGGAGGACGGCTGTTTCCACGCCGATCCGCATCCGGGCAACATCTTCTACCTGCCCGGCGAGCGCATCGGGGTGATCGACTTCGGCATGGTCGGGCGCATTTCCGAGCAGCGCCGCTACCAGGTGGTGCAACTGCTGCACGGGCTGGTCACCCAGGACGCCGAGGCGGTCGCCGACATCCTGCTGGAGTGGACCGACGGCGAGGTCGAGGTCGACGAGGCGCGCCTGCACCTGGAGATCGCCGCCTTCGTCGACCAGTACCGCGGCGTGCCGCTGAAGGACCTGCGGGTCGGCGCGATGCTCGGCGACGTCACCGCGCTGCTGCGCCAGCACGCGCTGGCGCTGCCGGCCGACCTGGCGCTGATGATCAAGACCTTCCTGACCCTGGAAGGGGTCGGGCGCCAGCTCGATCCGGATTTCGACATGGCCGGCGCCGCCGCCCCGTACCTGGAGCGGGTGATGCTGCAGCGGTTCGCGCCGCGGGCGATGGCCAGGCGCGGCCGCCGCACCGTGCTGGGCGCGCTGGAACTGCTCGGCGACCTGCCGCGCGATACGCGCCGGCTGCTGCAGGCGGCGCGGCGCGGGCGCCTGCAGTTGAACGTGGAGACCGGCTCGCTGAAGGGCTTCGGCGACCAGGTCAACCGCGCCGCCAACCGCCTGACCATGGGCATCGTCACCGCCGCGCTGATCATCGGCTCGTCGATCGTGATGAACAGCGTCGGCGGCATTTCCAGCCGCTGGCTGTTGGCGATCGGCGTCTGCGGCTTCGTTGGCGCGGCGCTGTCGGGGGTGTGGATCCTGTTCTCGATCTGGCGCAGCGGACGCTGAGCGTCGCGCGCCCTGCGCGCACCGCCACGATGTTCAAGAATCATCGCGGCCCATGGCCGCGATAGAACGCGATAAAGACAGTTGCTCCTACGGGAGCTTGAGCGTACTGCCCGTAGCGTGGAAAACCGCTCAGCTTTTTCCGTCTGAGATTTTGCTACTTCGAATGAGGCGACATCCTTACGGCTTCCGCGCCGACGCCGGCCTCTCGCTTTGGGGCATCCGCCCAAGAGGCAAACAGGCCGGGCATGCCGGACCACAGCAGTCCTCCCGTGGTGTGCCTTCGGTTCGGAACGAAGGCGGCATCCCCTTCGCCCAGTGGCTTCGTGGCGCCGCCCGGTGCGAAAGGCTCCACACACCCACTACCCCTGGCGCTCCCGGGCGCTGTCGTCGAGCGAGCCACGCACGTAGTCGACCTTCGGCACCCTGAAGCCCATTTTCACCCAGGCAAGTAACAGCTTGGTCATGAAGCCGACGTCGTGCGTTCTGGCGTTGGGGACGTCGTCCGGAAGCTCGATGCCCGCGGCATCTCCGGTCATGGTGCGCAGCTGCACCTCTGGTCGGCCTTCCGGCGGCCAGCGATCTCGATAGACACTGAGCCAGTGCCCCTTGATGAATTCCAGAAACATCGGCGTGTGGCAGCAGATCGCGATGACCCGCCGTGTCGTCCGATCGGGGGAGAGGCGATGCTCCTTCAAGTATCCGGCCCCCTGTACGCAGGCGAGCCGGTCCTTGCGGTACAGGACGTAGCCGGTCGCCCCCTTCGCATCCGTGAATGGCTGAAAGCCGGCCCGGGAACTCAATCTGGCACTCGCCTCCCGGCAACTGGTGCATAGACACTCGACAGTCATGATGGGGCTGCCGCGGGTCTGCAAGCGAACGGCTCCGCAGGCGCAGATCAATTCCGTCGTCTCGGTCATCTCGCGTCTTCCGGGAGCCACGACGCAACCAGGGTACGACACGCCCGGCGACCTCACCAGCCATGCGGACACTATCCATTCCTGACCGCGGAACGTGCCGGCTTCCCTACCTCGCCAAATACCGTCCAATTAGCGTCACACCCGACACCAACACCAGCCAGGTCACCAGCGGGGTGAAGCGCTCCCGCGACAGGCGGCGCTGCAGGTGCCGGCCGATACAGCCACCGAGCAGCATGGCCGGCAGCAGGCAGACCGCGAGCAGCAAGAGGCTGCCGTCGCTGTAGGCGCGATCAGCAGCAGGGTGATGCGGATGGAGGCGCTGCCACCGATCAGCAGGCTCTGGGTGCCGCGGATGGCGTTCTTGTCCTGCAGGCGGCCGTTGAGAATAGAGCGCATAGAGAAAGTCACCGCTGCCGAACAGGGCGCCACACAGGCCGCCGACGCTGCCTGCGGGAATCGAACAGGCCGGTGCCAACTGGCGGAAGCCCTTGGGTGAGAGCAGGCTGTAGGTGGAATAGGCCACCACCAACAGGCCCAGCCAGAGCATCAGCAGGCGGGCGTCGGTGCGCAGCAGCAGGTAGGTGCCCAGGGGCGCGCCGAGCAGCAGCATGGGCAGCAGGCGCTGGAGTGCATGGCGGGCGATGGCGCGGCGATCCGGCAACCAGTTGTGCAAGGAGGCGAGGAAATCCAGCAGCCGCGCCACTTGGGGGAGGGGCTTCAGCCTCCGACGCGATACCGCTGACTACGTGGCAGGCACGCGTTGCAGAAGTCCCAAGGAAGACCGGCCAGGCCCGAGGCCTGGGTATGCGCCCGACGCAGACAGGGGCAGGCGAGCCGGCACCGCTGGCGATGATGCGCGCGCCGGCACGGCGCATCGCACAAGGCACTTGCTCGATGTTGGATTTAGTAGTATTACTACTAACCATGGACCTGACCGAAACCCAGCAGGCGATCCTCGACCTGATCGCCGAGCGCATCGAACACGATGGCGTGCCGCCGTCGCAGACCGAGATCGCCCGCGCCTTCGGCTTCAAGGGCGTGCGCGCGGCCCAGTACCACCTGGAAGCGCTGGAACAGGCCGGCGCGATCCGCCGCGTGCCCGGCCAGGCGCGCGGCATCCGCCTGCTGGGTGGGGCAGCGGCCCCCGCCCCCGCCCCGCAGGTGGACAGCGCCGACGTGCTGCGCCTGCCGGTGCTGGGGCGCGTGGCGGCCGGTCTGCCGATCGGCGCGGACATCGGCTCGGACGATTTCGTGGTGCTGGACCGGGTGTTCTTCTCGCCGGCCCCGGACTACCTGCTGAAGGTGCAGGGCGATTCCATGCGCGACGAAGGCATCTTCGACGGCGATCTGATCGGCGTGCACCGCACCCGCGATGCCCGTTCCGGGCAGATCGTGGTGGCGCGCATCGACGAGGAGATCACGGTCAAGCTGCTGAAGATCGGCAAGGACCGCATCCGTCTGCTGCCGCGCAACCCGGACTACGCGCCGATCGAGGTGCTGCCGGATCAGGAGTTCGCCATCGAAGGCCTGTACTGCGGCCTGCTGCGCCCCAACCGCTGATGCCGCGCGTGGAGCAGGGCATGCACTACAGTGCCGGCCGGACTTTTCCGACCCCGGATATCGCCATTCGCCGCTGCCGTCGCCCGGTCCGGACGAATTATTTTCATCTCGCCACGCACTGTCTCAGTCCGTGCGATACCAGGCCCTTACATTGACCTCACTCCGCAAATCCTCCTCACCTTCCAAGGACGCCACAATGGACGAGAACAAGAAGCGCGCGCTCGCTGCCGCCCTGAGCCAGATCGAGAAGCAGTTCGGCAAGGGCTCGGTGATGCGGATGGGCGATCGCGTCATCGAAGCGGTGGAAGTGATTCCGACCGGCTCGCTGATGCTGGACATCGCGCTGGGCATCGGCGGCCTGCCGAAGGGTCGCGTGGTCGAGATCTACGGTCCGGAATCCTCGGGCAAGACCACCCTGACCCTGCAGGCCATCGCGCAGTGCCAGAAGAACGGCGGCACCGCCGCGTTCATCGACGCCGAGCACGCGCTGGACCCGATCTACGCCGCCAAGCTGGGCGTCAACGTCGACGAACTGCTGCTGTCGCAGCCGGACACCGGCGAGCAGGCGCTGGAAATCGCCGACATGCTGGTCCGCTCGGGTTCGGTGGACATCGTGGTGGTCGACTCGGTCGCCGCGCTGACCCCCAAGGCCGAAATCGAAGGCGAGATGGGCGATCAGTTGCCGGGCCTGCAGGCCCGTCTGATGAGCCAGGCGCTGCGCAAGCTCACCGGCAACATCAAGCGCTCCAACACCCTGGTGGTGTTCATCAACCAGTTGCGCATGAAGATCGGCGTGATGATGCCGGGTCAGAGTCCGGAAACCACCACCGGTGGCAACGCGCTGAAGTTCTATGCCTCTGTGCGCCTGGACATCCGCCGCATCGGCGCGATCAAGAAGGGCGACGAGATCATCGGCAACCAGACCAAGATCAAGGTCGTCAAGAACAAGCTGGCGCCGCCGTTCAAGCAGGTCGTCACCGAAATCCTCTACGGCGAAGGCATCAGCCGCGAAGGCGAACTGATCGACATGGGCGTGGAAGCCAAGCTGGTCGAAAAGGCTGGTGCCTGGTACAGCTACGGCAGCGAGCGCATCGGCCAGGGCAAGGACAACGCCCGCGGTTACCTGCGCGACAACCCGCAGGTCGCGGCCAAGCTGGAAAGCGAGCTGCGCGAGAAGTTCCAGCCCACGGAAATCGCCCCGAGCGAGGCCGAGGCGGAAGACGACGACGCGTAATGGTTTTCTGCCGGGGGAGCGGTGGAGTCAGTGCCGCTCGTCTCCCTCGGCAGTCTTGAGCAAGCCAGGAGGGCGCGCGCCAGGGAAGGCGCATTTTGAATCGGGGTGGCATCGCCGATGAGCGACGAACAGGCACAAGAAGCACCACGTCGGCGTCGCCGGCAACCGGAGCAGACGCCGCTGCAGAAGGCGCTGGGCCTGCTGGTACGGCGCGAGCATTCGCGCAAGGAGCTGACTCGCAAGCTGCGTGCGCGGGGCGTGGAAGCCGAGGCCGCTGCGGAAGCGGTGGAGCGCCTGAGCGGCGAGGGCTGGCAGGACGATGGCCGCTTCGCCGAACTGCTGGTGCGCAGCCGCGCCGGGGCAGGGTATGGCCCGCTGCACATCCGTGCCGAGCTTGGCACCCACGGCCTGGACAGCGAGGCCATCGCTGCCGCGATGGGCGCCTTCGAAGGCGACTGGACGGAGAACGCCCGCGATCTGGTCCGGCGTCGCTTCGGCGCCACCGGGGCGATGGACCTGCCGCAGCAGCGCAAGGCCGCCGATCTGCTGGCGCGGCGCGGTTTCGATGGCGACAGCATCCGCGCCGCGGTTCGCGACGCTGCGGAGGACTGAGCGGGCCGGGCCTGCTACCCTTGGCGAGTTGTCTTGTCCGGTTTCCGTGGCGCCCTCATCTAGAGGGAGCGCCAGGACGCCCGTCCGCTCGTCTATAGCCAGCCCATGAACGCACCCGCCAAATTCTCCACCTCCCAGATCCGCAGCGACTTCCTCGACTTCTTCAAGGGCAAGGGCCATACCATCGTGCCGTCCGCACCGCTGGTGCCCGGCAACGACCCGACGCTGCTGTTCACCAATTCCGGCATGGTGCAGTTCAAGGACGTGTTCCTGGGCGCCGAGAAGCGCAGCTACGTGCGCGCGGCGGACGTGCAGCGCTGCCTGCGCGCCGGCGGCAAGCACAACGACCTGGATTCGGTGGGCTACACCGCGCGCCATCACACCTTCTTCGAGATGCTGGGCAACTGGTCGTTCGGCGACTACTTCAAGAAGGATGCCATCGCCTGGGCCTGGGAGCTGCTGACCCAGGTCTGGAAGCTGCCGGCCGAGCGCCTGCTGGTCACCGTCTACCACACCGACGACGAGGCCTACGCCTTGTGGCGCGACATGATCGGCGTGCCTGCCGAGCGCATCGTGCGCATCGGCGACAACAAGGGCGCGCCCTACGCCTCGGACAACTTCTGGCAGATGGCCGACACCGGTCCCTGCGGCCCGTGCACCGAGATCTTCTACGACCACGGCGCGCACATCGCCGGCGGTCCGCCGGGCTCGCCCGACGAGGACGGCGATCGCTTCATCGAGATCTGGAACCTGGTGTTCATGCAGTTCGACCGCCAGCCCGACGGCACCCTGGTGCCGCTGCCGGCACCCTGCGTGGACACCGGCATGGGCCTGGAGCGCCTGGCGGCGATCCTGCAGCACGTGCACACCAACTACGAGATCGATCTGTTCCAGACGCTGATCCGCAAGGCCTCCGAGCTGACCGGCACCGCCGACCTGGAGAACAAATCGCTGCGCGTGATCGCCGACCACATCCGTGCCTGCGCGTTCCTGATCGTCGACGGCGTGCTGCCGTCCAACGAAGGACGCGGCTACGTGCTGCGCCGGATCATCCGCCGCGCCCTGCGCCATGGCTGGATGCTCGGCGTGCGCCAGCCGTTCTTCAGCAAGCTGGTGCCGACCCTGGTGGAGCTGATGGGCGAGGCCTATCCGGAACTGACCGCGGCCCAGGACACCGTGCTGCGTGCCTTGCAGGCCGAGGAGGAGCGCTTCGCCGAGACCCTCGATGCCGGCATGAAGATCTTCGAGGACGTCGCCGCCAAGGCGCAGGGCGGAGTGATCGCCGGCGAGGACGCCTTCCGCCTGTACGACACCTACGGCTTCCCGCTGGACCTGACCCAGGACATCGCCCGCGAGCGCGACCTGCGCGTGGACGAGCAGGGCTTCGAGACGGCGATGGACGAGCAGCGCCGGCGCGCGCGCGAAGCCGGCAAGTTCGGCGGCGGCGTGCAGCTGCCGGCGGACCTGGTGGCGACCCTCGCCCCGACCGTGTTCCTGGGCTACGACAGCTTGCAGGCCGACGGCCTGCGCGTGGTCGCCCTGCTCAAGGACGGTCGCCCGGTGCAGTCCGCCCAGGCCGGCGACGCGGTGATCGTGCTGACCGACAAGACCCCGTTCTATGCCGAATCCGGTGGTCAGGTCGGTGATCTCGGCACATTGACCGCCGCCGGCACCCGGCTGACGGTCACCGACACGCAGAAGTTCGCAGGCCAGTTCCACGGCCACGTCGGCACGCTGGAAGAAGGCAGCCTGAAGGTCGGCGACCTGCTGGCCGGTCAGGTCGATGCCGAGCGCCGCGGCGCCACCATCCTCAACCACTCGGCAACGCACCTGCTGCATGCGGCGCTGCGCGAAGTGCTGGGTACCCACGTCCAGCAGAAGGGCTCGCTGGTGGCGCCTGACCGCCTGCGTTTCGACTTCTCGCACTTCCAGCCGATCGCGGCTGAGGAACTGGCGCTGATCGAGCGCAAGGTCAACCAGCAGGTCCGCGCCAACAACGCAGCCGAAGTGCACCAGATGGGCATGCAGGAAGCGCTGGATTTCGGCGCGATGGCGCTGTTCGGCGAGAAGTACGGCGAGCGCGTGCGCGTGCTGAAGATGGGTGACTACTCCACCGAACTGTGCGGCGGCACCCATGTCGGGCGTACCGGCGACATCGGCTTGTTCAAGATCACCAGCGAGGGTGGCGTCTCCGCCGGCGTGCGCCGCATCGAGGCGGTGACCGGGCAGGGCGCGCTGGACTACGTGGCGGCCGAGGAGGCACGGCTGCGTGAGGCGGCCGATCTGGTCGGCGGCAACAGCCATGACGTCGTCGACAAGATCCGCCAGCTCGGCGACCGCTACAAGCGCATGGAGCGGGAACTGGAGGCGCTGAAGGCCAAGCTGGCCTCCGGCGCCACCGCCGACCTGGCCGGGTCGGCGGTCGACGTGGCCGGTGTGAAGGTGCTCGCCGTGCGGCTGGAAGGCTTCGACGCCAAGGCCCTGCGCGATGCGATGGACCGTCTGAAGCAGCAACTGGGCGACAGCGTGATCGTGCTGGCAGGCGCCAGCGAGGGCAAGGTCGCCCTGGTCGCCGGCGTGAACGGCAGCCCAATGGGACGGGTCAAGGCCGGGGAACTGTTGAGCCACATCGCCGGTCAGATCTCGGGCAAGGGCGGCGGCCGCCCGGACCTCGCCCAGGGTGGTGGCGAGGACGGGCCCGCCCTTGCCCCTGCACTCGCCGGCGTCCCGGCCTGGGTCAAGCAACATCTCCCCTGAACACCCCAAGCTGCGCGCCTTGCTGGCGAGGCGCGGCTTCCCGTAACATCACCCCTCTTTTCACCTTTCATTTGGGCGTCCCGCAGTGCGGGCGCCGTGCCGGTGAGACCCACCGGCTCCCTGGAGAATTTTAAAAATGTTGATCCTGACTCGCCGGGTAGGCGAAACCTTGATGATCGGCGATTCGGTCACCGTGACGGTGCTTGGGGTCAAGGGCAATCAAGTGCGTATCGGCATCACCGCGCCGAAGGACGTTGCGGTGCATCGCGAAGAGATCTACCAGCGCATCCAGCGCGGCGACGAGCCGAACTCCCACGGCGGCGGTCACGGCGATCAATCTGCCGATTGATGCGTCGAAAGGGTTTACCTGGGACCCCACAACCCGGTATTCTTCGCGCCCGGTCGCGGAATATCCGCAGCGCAGAAATCCGGAGTGATGCCCGAGTGGCTGAAGGGGCTCCCCTGCTAAGGGAGTATAGGGTCAAAAGCTCTATCGAGGGTTCGAATCCCTCTCACTCCGCCAGTGTTAAGGAAACGCCCGCAAATCAACGATTTGTGGGCGTTTTTCTTTTTCCCGAGCTTGGACGCTCGCTTGGACACTTCCATGCGAGTAGCGCACTCCCTCACACGCGGCGAGACTGGCCGCTACGACGTTCGTTTGCGCCTTCCTGCTGACCTGTTAGGCACAGTTCGAGCGCACGGTCTTCAATGCAGCACTGAAGTGACGTGCGATGCGCCGTGCTGCTGCAGCGACGTCATGCTCGCCTCTGCGCGTCAGCATGGTGGCACGTGAGCGCTGACGTGCCTTGCAGGAGTTCGAGCAGACGGTATCGCGCATGCCTGTGCTCAAGGAGCCGGTGACGAGCGCAGCGCCCTTGACGTGTTGCACGAGGAGGCTTGGAGCCTGCCGCTGCGTTCAAGCTTCCGTGGGCATCCGCCGTGGGCCGTGGAGGATGAAGGCGCGGGCGATCGCTGCCACGCCGCGGGCGATCGCTGCCACGCAATGTCATCAATCGCGCAGCGCCAAATTCTGTTCCAGGCAGGCAGCCAGCGCGCCGTGAACCGCAGCCCATCCTGCCGGTATCGATCGACCGTCTCTCCGCGGTGTGCCCGTGTCGATGATGGTCGTGAGTCAGGTCGCGCTACTGCGTTTGCTTTCCGAGTTCGTCTGGACACGCGCGATGACGGTGGCCACGTGTGGGTTACAGTGCTGCTTCATGTCGTTTCCCCGCGACGCATTGGCGCTGCTCATCTTCCGCCCGTCGCGTGCCGCGGTTGCAGACTTCGCTCAGCAACGGTTGACGCGACGCCTCATTGGGTCGAAGCGCTTGAGCATGCAGGCCGGAAGCCCAGGATGTCATTGAGGGGCAGGGGAGAATGGCGATCCATCGATTGATTCCCATGCCTTGTCACGAAAGAATGTGCGCCGTCGCTGGACCGCGGCGTTTCCTTCTTGCTCTGGTATCGAGATGCAGTCACACAAGATCCGCTTCATCATCATCGCGTTGCTTTGCCTTGGCGTCACGGTCGCCAGCGCCGTCACGTTTTTCAGCAGGCCTTCGGCAGTGCCGACACATTTGGCTGAAGCCGATGGGACGGTCGAAAAGGTCGACGCAACGCAGCGAAAGGGACGGCTTCAAAGCGTGAACTTCACGCTTGCGCCCGCCGGCGATGCATTCGAGTACTCCAGTGTGCTGCCTGGTATCGATGCGGTGTGGGGGCGTCTCAAGGTGAGGTCGCCGGTTCACGTCACTTTCGACGATGCGGACGGCAAGCGATCCATCTGGGGTCTGCGCTTGGGCGATGACGTGGTCCTCACGCCTGAGCAGGCGCTCCAGGCGCGGCGCAACAATGGCCAGGTTGGTGCCCTGATCGGACTGATTGCCTTGCTTGGAGCGGGATACTTTCTGCACCGTGCTCGCAAGGCGTAGCCAAGCAGCCTGACAGGCTCGGCGCGCATCGGCCCGCCGCCGAGTCTGGATCTGCCAACAAGAAAGGCCGGGTAGACCAGTGTTCTTCGGCAATAAGCGCGTTTGGCTGCGTTTCTGTTCCAGCGAGCACCGGAGGCGGCCGCCTGACGCCCGAAATGGCGTTGGTGGCGCTTTGCCTAGCGCTGTCTTCAGCTGTCCGTGTCGAGGGTCATCATGATGTGGATGATTCTTCCATGTTCGAGCTGAAAAGAGAGGCGCTTGTTCCTGGCCTGATAATAGCGCCAGTGCTGGCCATCGCCGTCATCCGGAGTGCCTTGGCCATAGGCGTTGATCAGCGCATTCTGTGTGTCCCCGATCGTGACGCCTCTGGCCGTTTTGATCGTGGATGCATTGATGGTGATCTGCGCAATGACGTAGCTGTCGATGTCGCGTTGTTCTTTTTGCCAGGATAGGTTTGCCGTATAGATGTCAAATCCGGCATATCGGTGCTGGTAGTACCTGTAGCTGGTATCCGCGGCGGGCACATCCCCTACAAAGCGCTCGCTGATCTGGGTGCCTGCCTGCTTCCTGGTCTGTTCGCTCCAGCTTTCACCGAGGGCGAAAGCGTGTGTGTCGATTGCCACGGTGAAGTCGTTTTCGGTCATTTCGACAGGTGCTGCGCGAACTGCTGCCGCAGCCGTCATCTCGGCCTGGGCGGCAGGAAGCAGCAGGAAGAGCAATAGCGCTGCTCTCTGGTGGAGGTGATCATGTGCATCGATGCTTTGATTGGGGCGCAATGTCGCGGGTGTGTTCGTGGTCGTCGGCTGTGCACATTCGCGGGCTGGTGGATCACGAAGGGCATTGCGCATCGGAGAGTTTGTCCCGATGCCGGCGCAACGTGAGCGCCAGGACGGTGGGGCGCATGGAGTATGCCGTCGCTTCCGGACTGCCATGTGCCAAGCGACGTCAGGGGTGCGCCTTCTCAACAGCTTCCGCGGCGATCTGATCAGGCGTGTGGTGGATCGCTTTCGAATCCATGCGAGTCCGCTGTGAGCGGCGCATCGTGTCGTTTGGATGCCCCTACGGACGCTGTTTCGGCGAGCCACTTCGGGACGTGTCGCGTTCGATCGCCTTGGTGTCGCTGACTGGCGTTGTGGCAGCATGTTGAAGCTGCAGCGCGTTTCGTGCGCCAGTCCGTCCATCGGTCATTTCAGAGGCTTGTATGCCTCTGGCTCTAGCGCGTCAGGCGAATCGCCAGCGAGTCCACGCGGTGCAAATCGCTCGCAACAGCTCCCCGGCCATTGGCGGCAGGGGAGCACGAGAACCTGGAACTCAGCCGCGCGCGTGGTCGCGCGCCTTGCCTACTTCGCCCTGTACCTTGCCGGCGTTCTTCTGCATCTTGCCTTCGACTTCCTTCAGCTTGTTGCCGGTGACCTTGCCGGCGACTTCCTTGATGGTGCCCTTGATCTGGTTCTTGGCGCCTTCGGTGCGATTCTTGTCCATCGTTGACTCCGCAGTAGGGATGCCCTCAAGTGGGCATCGCCAAACTGCGCGCAGGCCGGTGGCGTGAAAGTGAAAATTGCACGGACGTGCGCTCGATCATTTAGGTAGCGGACGGGTTGGATGCCGAAGCCTGTAGCGGTGATCGCGCGCCCCGTTCGGGCTGGGCGCGCTTGGTGCTTTCAGCGGGAACACGAGTACCGCGACATGTCCTTCGTCTGTCTGCTGGCGGCGACGGCGTGGTCCGCATAGGTGCGCCGAGTGGCGACCCTCGACCGCGCTGCGCGCTCAGTACCAGCCCAGATACAGGGTGGTCACGCCCCAGGTGTCGATCAGGCCATGCGCGAGGATCATCGCCCACAGGTTGCGCCTGGAGCGCAGATAGGCATACCCGAACATCGTGCCGACCAGGCCGGTCAGCAGGATGCCGGAGGCGCCTTGCGCGGCGTGCATCAGGCCGAACACCAACCCACCGGCCAGCGCGGCGATCCAGCGGCCGCCGCGCAGGCGCCCTAGCAGCGCATCGAGCTGGTGCATGAGGAAGGCGCGGAACACCAGTTCTTCGCCGAGCGCCGCGCTCAGCCACGCCGCGCCGATCAGATGGGTCGTGGCCTGGACGTTGCCCTTGAGCGCGCCGTAGGCGCTGTAGTCGGTCTTGTGCCCGGTGATGGTGTCGATCAGCGGTTGCAGCACCGGCGTGATCAAGCCCACGGTCAACAGCACCAGCAGCGCGGTCCAGCCGATCACCGACACCAGGCGAGGGCGCGCCACGCCGCACGCGAGGCAGGAGCGCGTTTCGATCCACACCAAGGAGAGACCGAGCAGGCCGACCACGGGCATGCGCCACGGAAACGGGAGCCATGCATAGGACGCCAGCGCGAGGATCGCGGCGCTGAGCGCAATGCGCAGCAGCGGGTGGCGCATGAAGGAGGCGTTGGACGTGGCGTGGGTGTTGCCTTGCGCGGAGTGCTGCATGCCTGACCTGGAAGGAAGCGGGCACTCAGCCTAGCGAGCCTGCGCCATCGAGCACTGTGCCAAAGGCCATGTAGACCAATGCAATGCAGCGAGCCGTAGGGAAGATGCAGATGTCAGCATCGCGCGTCGCCAGCGGCAAGCGCTGGCGACGCAATGCAGGCGCGGACGCGTCAGTCCGCGTGCAATCCGAAACGGCGTGTGGCGACTATGCGCCCGCCGTCTGGCACTCGAACACGCTGACGCTGCGCGGCGGCGCCAGGAACTCGCTGGCACCGGCCGGCATGCTGTCGACCTGCAGCGCATCGTCGGTGGACAGCACCAGCTTCCAGTGCAATTCCTCTTCCGAGGACGGCAGCACGAAGCTCACGCCCTCGTGGTAGGCATTGATGACGATCAGCAAGGTGTCGTCGTTCGCGAGTTCCTTGACGCCCGAGGTCTGGGCCTTGCCTTCCAGCAGCAGGCCGACCGAGCGCGCGCCGGCATCGGTCCAGTGCGCATCGTCCATTTCGGTGCCGCCGGGATTGAGCCAGGTCAGGTCGCGCACGCCCGCATCTTCGTTGTACTGGCCGTTGAGGAAGCGGCCGCGGGTCAGGATGCGATAGCGTCGGCGCAGGGCAGTGACTGCCTTGACGAACTCGGTCAGGCGGCCCTCGGTCGGGTCGCGCTCCCAGTCGATCCAGGTGATCTCGTTGTCCTGGCAGTAGGTGTTGTTGTTGCCGCCCTGGGTCTGCGCGCGCTCGTCGCCGGCCAGCAGCATCGGCGTGCCTTGCGAGAGCAGCAGCGTGGCCAGCAGATTCTTCATCTGCCGCTCGCGCAGCTGCAGGATTTCGGCGTCGTCGGTCTCGCCTTCGACGCCGTAATTGCACGAGCTGTCATGGTCGGAGCCGTCGCGGTTGTCCTCGCCATTGGCGTCGTTGTGCTTGCCGTTGTAGCTGACCAGGTCGTGCAGGGTGAAGCCGTCGTGCGCGGTGATGAAGTTCACCGAGGCCCACGGCCGGCGCCCGCGCCGGTCGAACAGGTCGGCCGAGCCGGTGAAGCGGGTGGCGAACTCGGCCAGCTTGCCCTCGTCGCCCTTCCAGAACGCGCGGGCGTTGTCGCGGAACTTGTCGTTCCACTCGGACCAGCCTGGCGGGAAGTGGCCGACCTGGTAGCCGCCGGGGCCGCAGTCCCAGGGTTCGGCGATCAGCTTGACCTGCGACAGCAGCGGATCCTGGTTGCACGCATCGAGAAAGCCGCCGCGCTGGTCGAAGCCGGTCGGCTCGCGGCCGAGGATGGTGGCCAGGTCGAACCGGAAACCGTCCACGTGCATCTCGCCGGCCCAGTAGCGCAGCGAATCGTTGACGAACTGGATCACCCGCGAGTTGCTCAGGTTGAGCGTGTTGCCGGTGCCGGTGTCGTTGATGTAGTAGCGCTTGTCCTCGGCCAGGCGGTAGTAGCTGGCGTTGTCGATGCCGCGGAAGGACAGGGTCGGGCCCAGCTCGCTGCCTTCGGCGGTGTGGTTGTAGACGACGTCGAGGATGACCTCCAGACCCTGGCGATGCATGGCCTTGACCATGTCGCGGAACTCGTCGCGGTGGCCGCTGGCCAGGTAGCGCGACTTGATCGCGAAGAAGCCGAGCGTGTTGTAGCCCCAGTAGTTGCGCAGATCCTTGTCGAGCAGGTGCTGGTCGTCGAGGTAGGCGTGCACGGGCAGCAACTCCACTGCGCTGACGCCCAGTTCCTTGATGTAGCGCAGCACCGGTTCCTGGGCCAGGCCGGCGCAGGTACCGCGCAGTTCTTCCGGTACCTGCGGATGGCGCATGGTGTAGCCGCGCACGTGGGTTTCGTAGACCAGGGTCTGGCTCCACGGCGTCATCAGGCGCTGGTCGTCCTCCCAGTCGTAGGTGTCCTCGACCACCACGCACTTGGGCATGAACGGCGCGCTGTCGCGCTCGTCGAAGCTCAGGTCGCCGTCCGCATGGCCGACGGTGTAGCCGTACAGCTCGTCGGCCCAGATCAGGTCACCCTCGAGTTCGCGCGCATAGGGATCGAGCAACAGCTTGTTGGGGTTGAAGCGGTGGCCTTCGCTGGGCGCGTAGGGGCCGTGCACGCGATAGCCGTAGCGCTGGCCAGGCTTCACGTCGGGCAGGTAGCCGTGCCAGATTTCGTTGGTGTATTCGGGCAGGTCCAGTCGGGTCTCGGTCCCGTCTTCGTCGAACAGGCACAGCTCCACGCGGGTGGCGTGCGCCGAAAACAGCGCGAAGTTGGTGCCCTGGCCGTCGAAGACGGCGCCGCGCGGAAAGGGACGCCCCTCGCGGATGCGCGAAGGGGTGGCATAGGCGGCACTGGTCGGATGGCGCATCGGGCTCTCGGCCGGCACGCCGGCAGTAGGGGAAGGAGAGCGGAAGCATTGCCGTGGACACCGTGCAGGACGCGTTACGGGATGCCGAGGGTGGCGTGAGGGCGCAGTGGAAAGCGAGCGGGCGGCCGACGCAACGACGCTGTGGCGCCGCCGCGCGGGCCGCGATCGCGACCGTCGCGGCCCGGGTCCGATGGTCCCGGGCGCGACTGGCCTGCAGCGCTCAGCGCGGCAGGTCGAACAGCAGGAACTCGCTGTCCTGGGCATCGGCGAACTGCAGGCTGGCCTCGTCGATCGCCTGGACCGCGTCGCCGGCCTGCAGGGTCTGGCCGTTGACGCTCAGCGTGCCGCGCACCACCTGCACATAGGCGCCGCGCCCGGCCGCCAGCGGGTAGTCCAGGCGCGCATCACCGTCGAGGATGGAGGCGTAGATGCGCGCGTCCTGATGGATGCGCACCGCGCCGTCCTCGCCCTGCGGGGCCGCGATCAGTCGCAACTGGCCGCGCTTGCTGTCGGGGGCGAAGTGCTTCTCCTCGTATCCCGGATCGATCCCGGCGCGCTCGGGCATCACCCAGATCTGCAGGAAGTGCACCGGCTCGCTTGCGGAGTGGTTGAACTCGCTGTGGGTGACCCCGGAGCCGGCGCTCATGCGCTGCACGTCGCCGTAGCGCAGCACCGAGCCGTTGCCCATGCTGTCCTTGTGCTCCAGCGCGCCTTCGACCACATAGGACAGGATCTCCATGTCGCGATGGGCGTGGGTGCCGAAGCCCTGGCCGGGCTGCACGCGGTCCTCGTTGATCACCCGCAGCGGCCCGAAGCCCATGTGGCGCGGGTCGTGATAATGGCCGAAGGAGAAGGTATGGCGCGAGGACAGCCAGCCGTGTTCGGCGCGGCCACGGGTATTGGCGGGGCGGATCTGCAGCATGGGAGGCTCCTTGGTGGCGTTGATGTGCAAGTGGATCGAAAGCGCCGGGCGGGTTGATTTCGCGGGCGCTTCGGCTTGGAAACAAGTATCGGCGCTGTCGCCGGGTTTGAAAAACGGATAGATTCGGCATCCATCATCGAAAAATTCGAATGCTCAAGCTCAGCCTCGATGCCCTGCAGATCCTCGACGCCATCGACCGTCGCGGCTCGTTTTCGGCTGCCGGCAAGGCGCTGCACAAGGTGCCGTCGACCATCTCCTACACCGTCGCCAAGCTGGAGGAGGACCTGGGCGTGCAACTGTTCGAGCGGATCGGGCCCAAAGCGGTGCCGACCGCCGCGGGGGCCGAACTGCTGCGCGAAGGCCGTCACCTGCTGCGCGCCGCTGGCGACCTGGAACTGCGCGTGCGCCGCGTGGCCTCCGGCTGGGAGACCGAGTTCGCGCTGGGCCTGGATGCGGTGTTCGCGCCGGAATGCCTGGCGCAGGACATGGCGGCGTTCTACGCGGTCGCCGATCGCACCCGGTTGCGGGTGGTGCAGGAATCATTGTCCGGCACTTGGGAGGCGTTGCTGGACCGGCGGGTGGATCTGCTGGTCGGGGCCGCCGGCGAAGGGCCCAGCGGCGGTGGCTACGTGACCGAGCCGCTGGGCACGTTGCCGTTCGTGTTCGCGGTCGCGCCCAGTCACCCGCTGGCGCAGGCGCCGGAACCGCTCAGCCGCAGCCAGTTGAGCGCGCATCGCGCGATCGCGGTGGCGGATTCGGCACGGCGGCTGCTGCCGCGCACGGTCGGACTGCTGTTCGGCCAGGACGCGCTGACCGTGCCGGACATGCGCAGCAAGTATCGGCTGCAACTGGCCGGGCTCGGCTTCGGCTTCCTGCCCGAGCCGTATGCGCGTGCCGCGCTGGCGCGTGGCACGTTGGTGCGCAAGGCCGTGGAGGAGCCGAAGCCGGACGAGGTGTTCCAGTTGGCCTGGCGCAGCGGCGAGGAGGGCGCGGCGCTGGCCTGGTGGCGCGCGCGCATGCGTCAGTCGGGCGTGTTCGCGGCATGGCTGGCGCAGATGGCGGCGCGGCTGGACGAGGGTGTGTGAGGCATGCCGGACACTGGTCGCGCTTGCCGCAGGGCGACGATGGATGGGTCTGTTCCGCCGGTGATGCCCTGCTGCCCGCGCGCGCGGTGGGCGACGGGAGGATAATGCGCGGCATCTTCTTCTTTCCGCCCGCCACGCCATGCAGGACCTGATTGCGCGCTACGGACTCGGGCTGGTCTTCGTCAACGTCCTGGCCTTGTCGCTGGGCCTGCCGGTGCCGGCGCTGCCCACGTTGATCCTGGTCGGGGCGACCTATGCGCTGCTCGATGGCGCGGCGATGTGGAGTGCGCTGCTCGGCGCCTTGTCTGTGTCGATCGCGGCCAGCCTGCTCGGCGATCTGCTGTGGTTCGGCGCCGGCCGCCGCTACGGCAACCGCACCCTGCAGTCGCTGTGCCGGCTGTCGCTGTCGCGCGACACCTGCATGAAGCGCACCGAGCGCTTCTATGCGCGCTGGGGCGTGCGCGTGCTGGCGGTGGCCAAGTTCGTGCCGGGCCTGTCGATGGTGTCGGTGCCGATGGCCGGCGCGATGCGTGTGCGCCCGGTGGCCTTCCTGCGCTACGACGCGCTGGGCGCGGCCTTGTGGGCGGGCGTCGGGTTGTTGCTGGGCCTGTGCTTCGCCGACCAGGTGCAGGACTTGCTGGACTGGCTGAGCCTGCTCGGCAGGCGCGCGGCGCTGCTGCTGGGCGGCCTGCTGGCGCTGTACGTCGGCTACCGCGCCTGGCGCCGGCACTCGCTGCGCAAGGCGATGGAGATGCGGCGCATCGACGTCGACGAACTGCACGCGCTGCTGCAGGGCGAGGCGCCGCCGCTGCTGCTGGACATTCGCGCTCCCGGCTACCGCACGCTGGAGCCGTTCGCCATTCCCGGCGCGCTGGAAGTGGACGATCGCCAGGTCGACGCGCTCGTCGCCCGCTTGCCGCGCGACCGCAGGATCGTCATCTACTGCGCCTGCCCGAACGAGGTCTCGGCCGCGATCCTGGCCAAGCGCTTGCGCCAGCACGCGTTCGAGGACGTGCTGCCGCTGCGCGGTGGGCTGGATGCGTGGCGTGCGGCGGGCCATCCGCTGGTCGCGCTGGACGCTGCGGCTGCAGTGGCGCCGCCGCCGAAGGGCGACACGATCGCGGCGTGAGTCGCCGTGGCGGGAACGTCGTGCGTCCCGGCGACGCCACGACGTACAGGCGGCGCATGCGCCTCCGCAGATGTCGGCGAGTGCGTCGTCTGCAGGCATGGGGGCAGTTGGGTAGGTAAGCAGGGCGCGCGTCATGCCCCAGCGTGCTCGATTCTTCCGCCTGCATCGCCTGCATCGCCCGCATCCCGCTGGCGTGGCGAAGTCGAGCGGAGGTCCCGCCTGGGGCGCGTTCACTTGCTTGCCGGCGGATGCGTCCATGATTCCGTCGATTACAGCACCTGTTCGGCAAGCGCCTGTCGACGGCCATCCCGCAAGGCCGGCGCCGAAGCGAATCCTCATCCTCACCCTGTTGCACGGAGACAGTCATGAACATCGATCTATCCGGAAAAACTGCCCTCGTCACCGGCTCCACCGCGGGCATCGGCTTCGGCATCGCCAAGGGCCTGGCCGCGGCGGGCGCCGAGGTCGCGCTGAACGGTCGCGACCAGGCCCGTACCGAGGCCGCCGTCGCGGCGCTCAAGCGCGACCTCCCTGCTGCCAGCGTGCGCGCCGTGGTGGGCGACGTGGCGACCGCAGCCGGCTGCGATGCGATCGTCGCGGCGCTTCCTGCGGTCGATATCCTGGTCAACAACGCCGGCATCTTCGGGATGCAGGATTTCTTCGAGACGCCCGACGCGGAGTGGGAGCGCTTCCTGGCCGTCAACGTGATGTCCGGCGTGCGCCTGTCTCGCGCGTATCTGCAAGGAATGGCGGACAAGGGCTGGGGGCGCGTGCTGTTCGTCTCGTCGGAGTCCGGACTCAATATCCCGGTCGAGATGATTCACTACGGCGTGACCAAGACCGCCGATCTCGCCCTGTCGCGCGGCTTGGCCAAGCGCATGGCCGGCACCGGCGTCACCGTGAATGCGATCCTGCCGGGGCCGACGCTGACCGAAGGCGTCGCCGCCATGTTGTCCGAGCAGGTGGAGCAGTCCGGCAAGCCGCTGGACGAGGTCGCCGCCGATTTCGTCAAGGCGCATCGCGCCAGCTCGATCATCCGCCGCGCCGCCACGGTGGAGGAGGTCGCCAATCTGTGCATCTACGTCGCGTCGCCGCAGGCGTCCGCGACCACCGGGGCGGCGCTGCGCGTCGACGGCGGCGTGGTGGATACCATCGCCTGAGCTGGTGTGGCCTCGTCGGTCGCGCAGGCGAGGCCGGCGGCAGGCATCGTGCGCAGTTGCGCGCGGCATGCAATCGCCGCCGCGCAGGCAAAAAAAACGACAAGCGCTGGCTTGTCGTTTTTGATCTGACTGGTGCGCCCGGAGAGATTCGAACTCCCGACCGCCTGGTTCGTAGCCAGGTACTCTATCCAACTGAGCTACGGGCGCGTCGTCAGGCGCGGGATTATTCACGAGTTGCGGCGATTCGTCTACACCTGCGTGTCATGCGTATGACGCAAGCGGGCGAGTACGCCGCCGCGCGCGGCCTGGTTGCGATCGCATCGCGGCGGCAAGGCAAAAAAAAACGACAAGCGGTGGCTTGTCGTTTTTCATCTGACTGGTGCGCCCGGAGAGATTCGAACTCCCGACCGCCTGGTTCGTAGCCAGGTACTCTATCCAACTGAGCTACGGGCGCGTCGTCAGGAGCGGAATTATGCGGGAGTCGATCGGGCCCGTCAATGCTCTTTCGGAAAAATTTCACCGATCCTCGCCCAGCAGCACCGCGGCGACCGCGGCGGGCCGCTTCATCCAGGCGAAATGATCGGCGGCCGTGCCCAGCTGCGCGGCGTCCAGGCGATGGAGGTGCGATGCCGGCGACGCCAGCTTGTCCAGCAGGCCGCGCAGCGAACTTTCCGGCGCCAGCCAGTCGTCCTGCAGCACCACACCGCGCACCGGCAGCGCCACTTGCGCCAGGCGCGCTTCCAGGTCGGTGACCAGCCCGGCCGCGGCGTAGCGGCCGCTGCGGCCCACGCGCGCCCAGTCGGCGATCAGGCCGCGCGCCTCGGTGCCGCCGAAGCCCAGGCGGCGACCATGCAGCACGCCCTGCCGCTGCGCCAGCCATGGCAGCAGACGGTATGCCAGCGGCAGCAGATAACCGCGCGGCGCGGGAAAACGGCGCCAGTACGGCGTGCCGCTGGCGACCAGCCACAGCGCGGCGAAGGCCTGCGGCTGCAGGCTGGCGTAGCAGCAGGCGAGCTGTCCGCCGAGGCTGTGGCCGCCGACGAGCAGCGGCGCCGCGATCCCATGCCCGGCGATCGCCGCCTGGCTGGCGGGCAGATCCAGTTGCAGCAGGGCGCGATAGCCCCAGTCGCATTGTCGCGACGGCCGCAGCGTGCTGCTGCCGTTGCCGCGCCATTCGTGCATGAACACCGCCACGCCGTGCGCGGCCAGCGCTTCGGCGAACGGCAGGTAATGGCGCGCGGCCACGCCCAGCGCCGGCAGCCACAGCAGCGCCTGCCGCGGTGCGTCGGGAACGCGCGCCAGCAAGGTCCAGCGATGACCGTCGGCCGCGGCGACGGGCAGGGCGTGCTCGGCGACCGCCGTCGCGGCGATGGGCGCTGCGCTCATGGGCCGCGCGCCGCGCCGAAGTGATCCAGCACCGCCACGTCGCTGCGGCCGGGCCGGTAGCTGCCGCGCAGTGCGCGCGCCACGTAGTCGATCGCCGCTTCGCAGGCGGCCGGCAAGGCCAGGCCCTGGCACAGCTGTGCGGCGATCGCCGCGGCCAGGGTGCAGCCGGTGCCGTGTGCGTCCAGCGCCAGTCGTGCGTGGCTGAACTCGCTGCGGCTGACGCCGTCGTCGTAGCGGTCGATCACCCGCTGGCCTTCCTGCAGATGACCGCCCTTGAGCAGCACCGCCTGTGCGCCGGCCTCGAGCAGCGCCGCGGTGGCGTGTTCGGCGTCGTCGGCGTTGTCGATCGGGCGGCCGAGCAGCAACTGCGCTTCCGGCACGTTCGGCGTCACCAGTGTCGCCAGCGGCAACAGGCGGCCGCGCAGCGCGCCCAGGGCGTCGTCCTGCAGCAGCTTGGCGCCGCTGGTGGCCACCATCACCGGGTCCAGCACCACCCACGGCGGGCGATATTCCTCCAGCGCATCGGCGACCAGGTGGATCACCTCGGCGTTGGCGAGCATGCCGAGCTTGACCGCTCCGATGTCGAAGTCGGCGAAGCAGGCATCGATCTGTGCGCGCAGGAACGACAGCGGCGGCACGTGTACCGCGGTGACGCCGCGGGTGTGCTGCGCGGTCAGCGCGGCGGCGGCCGCCAGCCCGTGCACGCGGTGCGCGGCAAAGGTCTTGAGATCGGCCTGGAGGCCGGCACCGCCGCCGGAATCGGTGCCGGCGATGCTCAGCGCGGAGACGACGGTGGGTTCGCTCATGCGCCGATTGTGCAGGGCTGGCGTCGCTGATGCACTCGGCCGCGCCTTCAGCGTTCGCGGCTGCGGTAGTGCGCCTGCAGCGCGTACAGGGTGCCGACCGTGCCGGTCAGCAGGGCCGGGCCGAGCAGGGCGTCGAAGCCGACCTGCCGGTAGGCCCAGGCGCCGAGCACGCCGCCGCACAGGAAGCCGCCGATGATCAGCAAGCTGAGGCGGATGCGCCGGCGCGCCAGCGGCAGTCCGCGCAGCGCCTGGCCCAGGCCGATGCCCAGGTCGGTGAACATGCCGGTGAGGTGGGTGGTGCGCACCACCGCGCCGCTGTAGACGGTGGTGGTGGCGTTCTGCAGGCCGCAGGCGATCGCGGCGAGGACCGCGCCGGCGAGTTGCTGCTGCTTGAACGCCTGCATCGCCGCCAGCAGCAGCAGCGCTTCCAGCGCCAGCGCCACGCCGTAGCGGCGGCCCAGGCGCAGGCGGCTGTCCTGCACGATGAAGCCGCCGAGCATCGATCCGCCGAGGAACGCCAGCACCACGCCGACCAGTTGCGCGATCGCGCGCGCGTCGCCGTCGGCCAGCGCCGCGCCGAGCAGGGTGGTGGTGCCGGTGAGGTGGGTGACCGCCTGATGCTCGAAGCCGAGATAGCCGACCACGTTGACCATGCCGGCGACGGCGGCCAGCGCCCCGGCGAAGGCCCAGGCCCAGCGTGGCAGTTCCAGGTTCATGCCGCGCGCGAAGCCGCCGCGGCGCGGCGACCGCGGGATGCAGCCGCCCCAGCGTGCCGCCGTTGGCGCCTGCCTGCGGCCATCTCAGCGTGCGCCGTTGACCGCGATCTCGGAGAAGCGGGCGCTGGCCGGGTCGTAGACCGCGCCCCAGAAACGGCTGCCGCCGCCGCAGGCGCGGACCGCGTCGACCGTGGGGTCGCGCTCGCTGCCGTCGTCCGGTGCGAAGGCGTTGACGTAGATCGCCTGCTTGCCGCGGTACAGGATGCCGACGTACTGGCGATCGGACGCAGTTGGGTCGGCGATCTGCGGCTGCAGTTGCGCCAGGTGCGCTTCCAGTTGCGCGATCTGTTCCGGGGTCGGGATCCAGTAGCCGGTGACCGCGCCGTCCTGGCGCGCCGGGCTGTCGCGCGCGCAGGTGTCGAGCACCTGCGCGGCGGTGCTGTTGCGGGTGACGATCCACGACTGCCCGGCCTTGACCGCGGTCGGCACCGTGGCCGGCCCGCGCGTGGTGGCGCAGGCGCCGAGCAGGGCCATGGCCAGCGCCGCGCCAGCCAGGCGCACGCCGGCCGCCGCGTTCACAGCACCTCCGAGGCGTAGTCGGCCAGGCGCGAACGCTCGCCGCGGCGCAGGGTGATGTGTGCGCTGTGCGGCCAGGCCTTGAAGCGGTCCACCGCATAGGTCAGGCCGGAGGTGGTCTCGGTCAGGTAGGGCGTGTCGATCTGTTCCACGTTGCCCAGGCACACGATCTTGGTGCCGGGGCCGGCACGGGTGATCAGCGTCTTCATCTGCTTCGGGGTCAGGTTCTGCGCTTCGTCCAGGATCAGGTAGCGCGAGAGGAAGGTGCGCCCGCGCATGAAGTTCATCGAGCGGATCTTGATGCGGCTGGCGAGCAGGTCATTGGTGGCCTGGCGGCCCCAGGTGCCGCCTTCCTGGGTGTGGGTGAGCACTTCCAGGTTGTCGGTGAGCGCGCCCATCCACGGCGTCATCTTCTCTTCCTCGGTGCCGGGCAAAAAACCGATGTCCTCGCCGACGCTGACCGTGGCGCGGGTCATGATGATCTCGCGGTAGCGCTGCTGGTCCATGGTCTGCGCCAGGCCCGCGGCCAGCGCCAGCAGGGTCTTGCCGGTGCCGGCAGTGCCGAGCAGGGTGACGAAGTCGATTTCCGGATCCATCAGCGCGTTGAGCGCGAAGTTCTGCTCGCGGTTGCGCGCGGCGATGCCCCACACCGCGTGCTGGCCGCTGCGGAAGTCGTCGACCAGCGCCAGGGTCGCCTTGCGCTCGGCGTTGACCTTGACCACGCGCAGTTCCACTTCGTCCTCGCCGGGCAGGTACAGGTACTGGTTCGGATGCCAGTCCTCGTCGGCGGCCAGGGCGATCTCGTAGCAGGTGCGGCCCTTGTCGCTCCAGCTGCGCAGGTCCTGGTTGTGCTTCTGCCAGAAATTCTCCGGCAGCTCGATCGCGCCGGTGTAGAGCAGGCTGAAATCGTCGAGCGCGCGGTCGTTCTCGTAGTCCTCGGCGACCAGGCCGCTGATCGCCGCCTTGATCCGCAGGTTGATGTCCTTGGACACCAGGATCACCGGGATTTCCGGCTGCTCTTCGCGCAGCGCCAGCACCGCGGCCAGGATCTTGTTGTCCGGGGCGACGCTGCCGAAGCTGCGCCCCGGCTCGACCGGGCGCACCTGGAAGTACAGCCGGCCGATGCTGCCGGTGCTCTTGAGCTGGATGCCCTGCGGGTGGCTGAGCGGGATGCCGGATTCGATCTGCTCGGCGCCGGCGCCTTCGATCAGTTCGTTGAGGAAACGGCTGACCTGGCGCGCGTTGCGGCTGACTTCGGACATGCCCTTCTTGGCATTGTCCAGTTCCTCGATCACCTGCATCGGCAGGAACACGTCGTGTTCCTCGAACTTGAACAGCGCGGTCGGATCGTGCATCAGCACGTTGGTATCCAGCACGTAGATGCGCTTGCCTCGGGTCATCATGGATTCCTGAAAGAGGAGCAGGGACGAACCATCGCTGCCTGCGGGGCAGGGCGATGCGGGGTGCGGGAAACGGCAGTGGTCACTGCTTGGCGGCGGCCTGCAGCGCGTCTAGCACGGCCTGGGCGTGGCCGGGGACCTTGACCTTGCGCCAGCTGCGGACCAGCTGGCCGGTCGGCGAGAGCAGGAAGGTGCTGCGCTCGATGCCCAGCACCTGGCGGCCGTACATGTTCTTTTCCTTGATCACGTCGAAGGCGCGGCACAGCGCTTCGTCGGCGTCGCTGATCAGGGGGAAGCGGAAACCCTGCTTGGCGCAGAAATTGTCGTGCGACTTCACCGAGTCGCGCGACACGCCCAGCACGGTGGCGCCGGCCTGTTCGAACTGCGGCAGCAGCGCGTTGAACTCGATGCCCTCGGTGGTGCAGCCGGGCGTGCTGTCCTTCGGATAGAAATACAGCACCAGCCAGCGGCCGGCGTAGTCGCCGAGCGTGGCGCTTGCGCCGCCGGACAGCGCCAGCGGCAACGCCAGCGTGCTGCGGTCCAGGGTGTCGCCGTCCTTCATGGGGTGTCCTCCGCGTGCATCGCCATCATCCGCGTTCGATTGCGTCGGTGTCCAGCGCGGCGCACTCAGAACTTCATCGGATCCATGATCGCGTCCAGGTTGAGGTGGTCGCAGAACTCGAGGAAGTCGTCGCGCAGGGCGGCGATGTGCATGTTCGCCGGCACCCCGATCGTCACCTGCGCCGAGAACATCTCCGCGCCGGTCTGCATGGCGCGGTAGCGCGTGCTCTGCAGGTTCTCGATGGTGATGCCCTGGCGGTCGAAGAAGTCGGCCAACTGGAACAGGATGCCGGGTTTGTCGGCGGCGATGACTTCGACGATGTACGGCAGCAGGTTGGACTGCGCCTGCTTGGCGCCGGTGCGGTACCACACCAGCTTCATGCCTTCCTCGCGGTCGAGGCGGGTGAGCATGGCTTCGAGCTTGGCCACCGAGTCCCACGAGCCGGTCGCCAGCGCGGTCACCGACACGTCGCGGCCGACCGTGGCCAGGCGCGCATCGACGAGATTGCAGCCGCTGTCTGCGATGCGACGCGTCACCGGCAACAAGGGCGACTCCGGATGCGTCGTGTAGGCGTTGATCAGGAGGTGGTTTTCGGTCGGCGCGGGCCGGGGCGTGGTGTCGGTCAAAGGGGCTTCCGGCATTGCGTAAGGCTGAACGGCATCCGGGCGGTCGCCCGGCATGGTGTGCAGCATACTTGCCCGCGCTTTCGGGCCGCAAGTAACATGCGGGGCGACCTTGCCCCGCGTGCGGGGCCGACCCGTCCGCGCAGCCTGCGCGGCCCTTCTCTCCCAGCGAGCACCCGGCATCTTGTCCCTCTCCGGCATCATCACCGCCCTGGCCACGCCCTTCCAGGGCAATGGCGACCTCGACCTCGACGCCTGGCAGCGGCTGCTCAAACGCCAGCTCGACGGCGGCGTGCAGGGGCTGGTGGTGGCGGGATCGACCGGCGAGGCGGCCACGCTGCTGGACGAGGAATACGACCGGATCCTGCGCGAAGCGGTGCAGGCGATCGGCGGGCGCGTGCCGGTGCTGGCCGGCACCGGCCTGTCCGGTACCGCCAAGACCGTGGCGCTGACCCAGCGCGCCGCCGCCGGTGGCGCGCAGTACGCGCTGGTGGTGACGCCGCCGTATGTGCGCCCGACCCAGGCCGGCTTGATCGCGCATTACACGCAGGTGGCCGAGCAGGGCGGCTTGCCGGTGCTGCTGTACAACGTGCCCGGCCGCACCGGCTGCGACCTGCTGCCGGAGACCGTGGCGCAATTGGCGCAGCATCCGAACATCGTCGGCATCAAGGAAGCCGTGAGCGACCCGCGGCGTATCGCCGCGCTGGCGGCCCTGCGCAGCGACCAGTTCGCCGTGTTCAGCGGCGACGACGGCAGCGCTGCGCAGGCGATGCTGGCCGGCTTCGACGGGCTGATCTCGGTGGCCTCCAATGCCTTGCCGCGCGCCTACCGGCGCCTGTGCGACCTGGCGCGCGCGCGCCAGGCCGAGCCGGCGCAGGCCTGGGACGCGCGGCTGCAGCCGTTCCATGCGTTCTGCGGCATCGAATCCAACCCGATCCCGGTCAAGGCGCTGCTGCAGCGCGCCGGGATCGGCCAGGGCCTGCGGCTGCCGCTGCTGCCGCTGTCCGCGGCGCACCATGCCACGGCCGACCGACTTGCCGCCGACGCTGCCGCGTTGGAAGACCTATCCAGCCGCGAAACGCTCGCGGCCTGACTCCAGGAGATTGATTGATGCGTGCTTCCGTTCCCTACGTCCGCGTGCTGTCGGCCGCCGTGCTGGCGACCACCCTGGTCGCGGCCACCAGCGGTTGCAGTTGGTTCCACAAGGGCAAGCCGCGCGGCGACTACGCGCTGGCGCCCGACATGCGCCCGCTGGAAGTGCCGCCGGATCTGACCTCGCCCGATACCTCGGCGGCGATGAAGGTGCCGGCGCTGGCTTCGGCGCAGCGGCCTGCGGCCCCGGCCGGCCAGGCCCCGGCGGCCTCGAACAGCGGCTTCGTGGTGCCGGGTACGCGCGACCAGGTGTTCGGCCAGGTCGGCGACGCGCTGGGCGGCATCGAAGGCGTCACCATCGCCAGCCGCGCGCAGCTGCTGGGCTCTTACGACGTGGCCTACGAAGGCAGCAACTTCCTGGTGCGCGTGGTGGCGGTGGATGCCGGCGTGTACGTCTCGGCGGTGGATCCGCGCGGCCTGCCGGCCACCGGCGAGGCGCCGGTCAAGCTGATCGCCGCGCTGAAGGCCAAGCTGGGTCATTGACCCTGCGCAGGGTCCGGCGTCGTGCGCCGGGCTGTCATGCGTTTCGCATGCGAAACGGGCGCCTTGTGCGCCCGTTTCGTTTTCCGTAGGAGCCAACGGCCAAGCAACCGAGACACGCGGCGCCCGCTAGATCTCCAACCTCAATGCGTCGGGACTGAAGTCCCTCCCACAGTGCACCCAGTCAGCGTATCGCAAGTCCCGTGCGGGGCCGTTTCGTCGTGCGTGAGCTGCGCCTGCAGCAGCTGCTGCGGAAACCAGTCTTCTTGCGCGCCCTCGACGATCAACAGGCGACGTAGGTGACCACGAGTAGTGTGCTCATTGGCAGCCATTGCAATGACGTAGGCGTCCGCTGCTGTCGCAGTCGCTTTTGATGTGGCTTTGGCTTTTGACTTGCCGGGTTCCCTTCCGCAGCGGCGGCCATCGCGGGGAAACACCCGAAGGGCGGCGCACAGGGATGTGCGCCGTCCGCGGCAGGGGCAGGATGCCCCTTCCGCGGATCCCCGGGATGGACGCGGACCCGGAGCGCGCAGCGCGGAGGGCGCGTAGGCAGGGTGTGCTTTCTTTTGGTTACTTTTCTTTGCACAAGCAAAGAAAAGTAACTCGCCGCAAGGCGAAAGCCTTTGCTGTTGCTTGGGATTTACGAGACGAACGAGAAGAACCCGAGGAGTCAACCATCATGCAGCCGCGAACGCAGGATTCGCGTACCACGATGTGAGTAGGTTATTTCTGCAGCAGCGGCAGCTTGTTCGGCTTGCCGTCCCACTCGGCGGCGTCGGGCAGCGGTTCCTGGCGCGTGGTCAGGACCGGCCAGGCCTTGGCCAGTTCCGCGTTGAGCGCGACGAAGCCTTCCTGGCCGGCCGGCACGTCGTCTTCGGGGTAGATGGCGTTGGCCGGGCATTCCGGCTCGCACAGGGTGCAGTCGATGCACTCGTCCGGATCGATCACCAGGAAGTTCGGGCCGGCGTGGAAGCAATCCACGGGGCACACTTCCACGCAGTCGGTGTATTTGCACTTGATGCAGTTTTCGGTGACGACGAAAGGCATGGCGGGATCCGGCGATTAACCCGGTAATTCTAATGCAAAGCGGCCGCCGCCGCCGTGTGTGCGGGGCAGCCGGGCAGGAGACGGGCGGTGCGCGTGGCTCAGCCGGCGAGGCCGCCGCGCTGCTGCGCCAGCCGATACAGGCCGCGCGCGGCCAGATCCTCCGGATGGGTGCGCACGCGGCTGCCGAGCGTGGCCAGCGCATGCGCATAGCGCGCCAGCAGGCCGCTGCCGCCGACCAGGTGCACCACCGGCGGCAAGGTGGGGTGCGCGCGCAGTTCGTGGCCGATCAGCAGGCCGGACAGGTAGGACGGTGCCGCGGCGGCGCTCAGGCGTTCGAACAGGCCCAGGCTGCGTACGCCGAACAGATGGTGCAGCACCCCGCCGGGGGCGCCGCTGCGCTGCACGCCGGCGTCGAACGCGGCCGCATCGAAGACGCCGTCGTCGGCGTCCATCAGCCGCGCCAGCAGGCTGTGCGTGCGCAGCAGCGCGTACAGCTCGCCGGTCATCATCGTCGCCAGCGAGGCGATGCGCCCGTCCTGCAGGGTCACCCACTTGCTGTGGGTGCCGGGCAGGCAGACGTGGTGGATATCGGCCGTCGGTGGTTCCTGCGCAAGCAACGCGAGCAGGCCGATCAGCTGCGTCTCCTCGCCGCGCATCACGTCCGGCACGGCGTCGGCGTCGCTGGCCACGCCGGCCACGAACCACAGCGTGCGGCCGGGCAGGGCCGGATCCTGCAGCGGCTGCATCGCCGCGGCCAGGGCGGCGGCGTCGGCCGGGCAGGGCGCGTACGGCAGTTCGATCCAGCCGTTGCGGCTGCCGATCATCCCGCACAGGACGATGTCGCCGTCCCAGCCGTCGATCAGGGTGGCCAGGGTCGCGGCGAAGCGGCCCTGGCAGGCGGCGATGCCCTGGTCGCTGCGGCGCTGGTCGAGAATGCCGCCGTCGGCGTCGAGCCGATAGCCGCGCAGGCTGCTGGTCCCCCAATCGACGACGATCATGCGCTGGCGATGCGTCCTTCGGGCAGGCCGGCGATGCCGACCGCGGCCACGTACACGCCGCCGGCCTGCGGCGTGCGTGCCAGTTCGTCCTCGCTGTGATCCTGCCGCGAGGTGCTCAGGTACAGCGTGCCGCCGTCGGTGCCGCCCAGGGCGGGGCAGGTGGGATGCTTGACCGGCAGGGCGACACGGCGCTCGACGCTGCCGTCGGGGCGGTAGCGCACCACCTGCCAGGCGCGCCATTGCGCGTTCCACAGGTGGCCTTCGGCATCGACGATGGCGCCGTCCGGCTCGGCGCCGGCATGGTCCAGTTCGGCGAACACACGGCTGTTGGCGGTGTGCGCGGCATCCGGGTCGTAGTCGCAGCACAGGATGCGCGGCTGCACCGAATCGCAGTAGTACAGGGTGCGGCCGTCGGCACTGAAGCAGATCGCGTTGGGAATGGCCACGCCCGGCAACGGCAGGCGGCGCAGCCCGTGGCGCGCCGACCATTGGTAGAAGCTGCCGACCGGCGCCTGGTCCTCGCGCTCGCTCATGGTGCCGAACACGAAGTTGCCGTGGCGGTCGGCGCGGCCGTCGTTGCTGCGGGTGTCGTCGCGTTCCGGCTCCACGTCCGCCAGATGCTGCAGCGGCAGCGCGCTGTCGGTCTCGGCCGCGGCATCCGGATCGGCGGCGTACACGCCCTTGGCCAGCGCCAGCAGCAGGCGGCCGTCGTCGAACAGGCCCAGGCAGCCGGGGCGGTCGGGCAGGTCCCAATGCCGGCTGACGTTGCTGGACGGATCGTGGCGCCACAGGCGGCGGCCGCTGATGTCGACCCAGAACAGCACGCCGCGGCGTTCGCACCACAGCATGCCTTCGCCATGCGCGCAGCGGCTGTCCACCGCCAGCGTGGCGGTGTGGCGGGGCGGGGTGGACACGTTCATCGGCTCACCACTCGGCGATGCTGCCGTCGGCGTGACGCCAGATGGGGTTGTGCCAGTCGGGTGGGTTGGCGTTGGCATGGCGCAGGCGCTCCTCGTCGATCTCCACGCCGAGGCCCGGTTTGGGCAATGCGGCGATGCTGCCGCCATTGTCGCAGGCGAAGTCGTCCTTGTTGAGCACGTAGTCGAGCAGGTCGGCGCCTTCGTTGTAGTGGATGCCGATGCTCTGTTCCTGCAGCACCGCGTTGTGCGAGACGAAGTCCACCTGCAGGCAGGCGGCCAGCGCCACCGGGCCGAGCGGGCAGTGCGGCGCCAGGCCGACCTCGTAGGCCTCGGCCATGCTGGCGATCTTCAGGCATTCGGTGATGCCGCCGGCGTGCGAGAGATCCGGCTGCAGCAGCGACAGGCCGCCGGCCTGCAGCACCGGCTTGAAGTCGAAGCGCGAGAACATGCGCTCGCCGGCCGCCAGCGGGATCGGCGTGGACGCGGCCAGCCGCGGGTAGTATTCGGCCTGCTCGGGCAGCACCGGCTCCTCGACGAACAGTGGCCTGAACGGCTCGAGTTCGCGCAGCAGCACGCGCGCCATCGGCGCGGCGACGCGGCCGTGGAAGTCGATGCCGAAGTCGATGGCGGTGCCGAACGCCTCGCGGATCTGCGCCACCTTGGCCACCGCGGCATCCACCGCGCGCGGGCCGTCGATCAGCTTCATTTCCTCGGTGCCGTTGAACTTGAAGGTGTCGAAGCCGAGGTCGCGGTAGCCCTGGATCTGCGCGATGGTCGCCGCGGGGCGGTCGCCGCCGACCCAGCGGTAGGTCTTCATGCGGTCGCGCACGCGCCCGCCGAGCAGTTCGTACACCGGCACGCCCAGCGCCTTGCCCTTGATGTCCCACAGCGCCTGGTCGATGCCGGCGATGGCGCTCATCAGGATCGGGCCGCCGCGGTAGAAGCCGCCGCGGTAGAGCATCTGCCAGATGTCGTTGATCCGTGCCGGGTCCTTGCCGATCAGGCTGTCGCCGAGTTCGCGCACCGCGGCCTCGACGCTGCGCGCGCGGCCTTCGATGACCGGCTCGCCCCAGCCGGTGATGCCCTCGTCGGTCTCGATCTTCAGGAACAGCCAGCGCGGCGCGGCGTGGTAGGTGGTGAGGCGGACGATCTTCATGCGCGGTCCAGATAGGCGTGGCGGAAGGCGGCGGCGTGCGCCTGGGTCTGTGCGAGCGACTGGCCGGGGCGGTACAGCTCGCCGCCGATGCCGGCGCCGATCGCGCCCGCGCCGAGGTAGTCGTGCAGGGTCTCGGTGTTGACGCCGCCGACCACGAACAGCGGCACCTGCGCCGGCAGCACTGCGCGCAGGGCGCGCACGTGGCCGGGGCCGTAGGTGGCGGCGGGGAACAGCTTGAGCATCTGCGCGCCGGCATCCAGCGCGTCGAACGCCTCGGTGGCGGTGGCGAAGCCGGCCACCACCTGCAGGCCGCGCGCCACCGCGTGGCGGATCACCGGCGGGCGCGTGTTGGGGGTGACGATGAAGCGTGCGCCGAGATCGGCCAGGGCGTCGACGTCGCCGATCTGCAGCACGGTGCCGCCGCCGATCCAGCAGCGCTGCCCGAACGCCTGCGCGGCCGGGCCGATGCTGTCGGCCCAGCGCGGCGAGTTGAGCGGGATCTCGATCGCGTCGTAGCCGGCATCGGCCAGCGCCCCGACGTGCGCCAGCGCGTCCTCGGGAGTGAGACCGCGCAGGATCGCGATCAGCGGGAGTCGGAACGGGGATGCGGCGGACATCGGGATACCTGGCGGAAACGACGGTGACGGAGGCGCCGGGCCAGCGCGACGCCGCGGCGGGACCGGAGGCGGGAGGCCGCGGTCCGCGCCCGTGCGTCGGCGCGCTGGCGCAACCCGGCGGCATCCACCGCGGCAGGCCGGTGCCCGACGAACGGCGGCGCCGGCGGGGGCGCGATGGACCGTAGCCTGCGCGCGTGAGCTATGCTCTGCAAATGAAATTTTAGGCATATTCTATTCCGCCGCCGAATAGGCGGTTTCGCCTTCCAGGACGCCTGCCCACGATGAATGCTTCCGCCAATCCCTGGTTCAACGCCGCGCGCCTGAAGACCCGGCATCTGTTGCTGCTGCTGCAGTTGCACGAGCACCGTTCGGTGCTGCGCGCCGCCGAGGCGGCCAGCATGACCCAGCCGGCGGCGTCCAAGTTGCTGGCGGAAATGGAGGACCTGCTGGGCGTGAAGCTGTTCGAGCGCCACGCGCGCGGGGTCGAGCCGACCTGGTACGGTCAGGTGCTGATCCGCCGCGCGCGTGCGGCGATGTCGGAGATCGGCCGCGCCCAGGAAGAGATCGCGGCGCTGTGCGAGGGGCGCATGGGCCAGGTCTCGATCGGCACCGTGGTCAACCCGGGCACCAATCTGGTGCCGCAGGCGATCGCCGAGGTCAAGCGCGAGTTCCCCGGCATCCTGGTGCGGGTGGAGATGGACTACAGCCGGCCGCTGGTGGCCAAGCTGCTGGACGGCCAGCTCGACATCGTGATCGGGCGCATCCTCGGGCCCTATGGTGCCGAGGCGCTGGAATTCGAGCCGCTGGCCGACGAACCGCACTCGGTGATCGCCCGCGCCGGCCACCCGCTGTCCACCCGCGGCGACCTGCGCCATGCCGACCTGGCCCGCTACGGCTGGGTGCTGCCGCCGGCCGACAGCGTGCTGCGCGCGCGCCTGGACGCGATGTTCCTGGAGCATGCGGTGCCGGCGCCGCAGAACGTCATCGAGACCTCGTCGCTGCCGGTGATGACCAGCCTGCTGCGCGGCAGCGACCTGCTCGCCGCGCTGCCGGCCGAGGCGGTGGCGCCGTATGTGCAGGCCAAGCTGCTGACGGTGTTGCCGATCACGCTGGGCGTGCGCATGGAGTCCTTCGGCATCGTGCGTCGCCGCGACTATCTGCTGCCGCCGGGCGCCGAACGCGTCTTGCTGGCGTTACGCAATGCCGCCAAGCGGCTGTATCCCGAACGCGCGGCCGGCCTCTGAACGTCATCGCTGGCGTTGTCATGCCGCCAGTGGACGATTTCGTAGACATGCCGTGGTGTGCATCCCGCTAGTCTGGAATCGCATAGCTGGGCGTGAAATTTTCATTTGCGTCACGCGGAGTGCATTTCTAGTCTCGGCCGATCGCGGTGGCGGCGCGCATGCCTGACGGTAGCAGCGCCACCCGATACGGCGAAGGCCTCGGCCGTGCCGTCACAACTCGCAGGACGGCGCCCTGGCGCGACCGTCACCCGTGTCTGTGTGCATGTCTCCTGGGAGGGAAACAGCATGGCATCGCAGCATCCCCGTGGTCCGGCCTGGCCGACCGCAGCGTCGCGCCGTCGCCGCGTTTTGCCGTATTCGCTCATCGCGCTGAGCATCGGCGTGTTGCTCAGCGCACAGGCGCTGGCGCAGGACGCCGAACCTGCCGCCAAACAGCCTGCCGCCAAGCAGAGCGATCCGGTCCAGCTCGATGCGGTCGAGGTCAAGGGCGTGCGGGCGAGCCTGATCAAGTCGCAGTCGATCAAGCACGACGCCGAGCAGATCGTCGACGCGGTCAGCGCCGAGGACATCGGCGCGCTGCCGGACCGCAGCGTCACCGAGACCCTGCAGCGGGTCAGCGGCGTGACCATCGATCACTTCATGGCGCGCAACGACCCGGACCACTTCTCGGCCGAAGGCAGCGGGGTGATGATCCGCGGCATGACCCAGGTGCGCGGCGAACTCAACGGCCGCGACAGCTTCAGCGCCGCCAGCGGACGCGGGCTCAGCTTCGAGGACGTGCCCGCCGAACTGATGGCCGGCGTGGACGTGTACAAGAACCCCTCGGCGGAGATCATCGAAGGCGGCCTCGGCGGCACGGTCAACCTGCGCACGCGCATGCCGTTCGATCAGCCCGGCCGCGTGGTGGGCTTCACCGCCGACGTCAACTACGGCGACCTGAGCAAGACCTACAAGCCCTCGGGCTCGTTCCTGTTCAGCGATCGCTGGAACACCGGCCTGGGCGAGATGGGCTTCATGCTCGATGTGGCGCATTCGGAACTGGCCACGCGCAGCGACGGCATCCAGGTGGAACCGTTCGTGCGCCGCACCGATCCCGCATTGCTGGCCGGCACCAGCTTCGAGAAGGTCTACGTGCCCGGTGGCGTCAACTGGCGCCAGCTGGAGTTCGAACGCAAGCGCAAGGGCGTGGCGGCCGCCTTCCAGTGGCGGCCCAGCGACGCCACCGACCTCTACGTTCAATACCTGCGCTCGTCCTACGGCATGAACTGGCAGGAGCGCGCGGCGTTCTTCAACGACGACACCAATGCGATCGCGCCGGCGCCTGGCACCACCTTCACCTACGACGACGCAGGCCGTTTCGTCAGCGGCTCGCCGGTGTCAAGTTCCTGGCGCGGCAATGTCACCGGCAACGACGGTGTGCGCTTCTACACCGACAACCGCTATGCTCGGCAGAGCACCACCACCTCCGATCTGTCCGGCGGCTTCACTCATCGCCTGACCGACCGGCTGACCGTGCGCGGCGACATGCAACTGGTGCAGTCGCAGAGCGACACCCTGGACTTCACCCTGTTCAGCTCGATCTATCTGCCGGGCCTGAGCTTCGACCTCAGCGGCAAGTACCCTGCGGTGACCCTGGCCGACCCGAGCTACACCGCCGACCCCTCCAACTACTTCTGGAGCGCGGCGATGGATCACCTGGCGAAGAACCGTGGTCGCGAACTGGCCACGCGCTTCGACCTGGAGTACAGCTACGACGACAACCCGTGGCTGCGCACCTTCCGTGCCGGCATCCGCGCCACCGACCGCACCCAGACCAACAAGAATTCCGGCTACAACTGGGGCGTGATCAGCGACAACTGGGCGACCATCCCCGGCACCGCCACCGGCCTGGCCGACCTGGCCAGCTACATGACCGCGTCCTCGTCGCTGTATTCCTTTTCGAACCTGCTGCGCGGCAAGGTGCGCGTGCCCAACAACCTGTATTTCCCGCGCAACAGCGCGGTCAAGGACTACGCCGGCACCTCGGCGCTGATCGAGCAGATCGTCGCGCTGCGCGGTTATGGCTGGGCGCCGGACCAGTATCAGTTGCAGGACACCAACCGCCAGTTCGAACGCACCCAGGCCGCGTACATGGTGATGTACTTCGGCAACGACACCGCGCTGGGCGTGCCGGTGGACGGCAACATCGGCGTGCGTGTGGTGCAGACCAAAACCGAGGCAGTTGGCTATGGCCAGTATCCAGACCTGTCCGCCAGCTCGACCTCGGAGGACCTCAAGTCCCAGTACTACGGGCAGTACTTCCAGAACAATGCGCAGGGCCGTTACACCGACGTGCTGCCGAGCCTGAACCTGCGCTTCAAGTTCTCCGATGCGCTGCAGCTGCGCCTGGCCGCGTCCAAGGCGATGGCGCGGCCGGACTACACGCAGTTGCAGCCGTACCTGCTGTTGGCCACGACCTTGAACGGCAACGGATCGCCCAAGGAATGGACCGGCACCGCCGGCAATCCCAACCTCAAGCCGATGAAGGCCGACCAGTACGACGCCGCGCTGGAGTGGTACTTCGACAGCAGCGACATGATGTACGTGACGCTGTTCTACAAGAGCGTCAAGGACTACTTCTCCAACCAGACCGTCACCGAGAACTACGGCGGCCAGGACTTCCTGGTGACGCGCCCGTACAACATGGACAAGGGCCGCATCCGCGGCTTCGAGTACGGCTACACCCAGTTCTTCGATTCGCTGCCGGGCTGGATGAGCGGCTTTGGCGTCAATGCCAACTTCACCTTCGTCGACAGTAGCGGCGGGGTGAACACGGCCACCGATCCGTACACCAAGACCACCGTGACCGGCGTGGCGCTGCCGCTTGAAGGCCTGTCGCGGCGCAGCTACAACCTCGCCGGCATCTACGAGAAGGGCCCGCTGTCGGTGCGCCTGGCCTACAACTGGCGCTCGCGCTACCTGCTGACCGCCAGCGACGTGTCGACCAAGCTGCCGACCTGGGCGGACGACTACGGCCAGCTCGACGGCTCGGTGTTCTATCGGTTCACGCCGCACCTGCAACTGGGCATCCAGGCCAACAACATCACCAATTCGCTCACCAAGGTGTTGATGGGGCCGACGTCCTACGACGGCGGCGAAGTCGACAATCACCTGTACACGCGCAGCTGGTTCGTCAACGATCGTCGCTACTCGCTGGTGCTGCGCGCCAACTGGTAGGCGCGCAGCAATCTCCGACGCGCGGTCCGCCTGCGGCGAGGCGGGTGGCTGCCGCCGGCTTTTCCTCCCGACGCAGGAACCGCTCATGGCAAGACCGCTGCATCCCACCGTTCGCCTGGCGCTGCTGGCGCTGGCGTTCGCGTCATGGCCAGCCGCGGCGGAACTGCAATTGCCGTTGCTGTTGGCCGACGGCGCCGTCCTGCAGCGCGATGCGCCGATCCCGGTGTGGGGCTGGGCCACGCCTGGCGCACGCATCCAGGCGCGCCTGGACGGTGCCAGCGCCAGTGCGGTCGCAGGCCGCGATGGCCGCTGGCAACTGCAGTTGCCGGCGCATGCGGCCGGTGGCCCGTACGTGCTGGACGTGCAGGGCGACGGCAGCCAGCACCACATCGGCGACGTGCTGATCGGCGACGTGTGGCTGGCCAGCGGCCAGTCCAACATGGAGTGGCCGCTGGCGCAGGCGCGCGACGGCGCACGCGAAGTGGCGGCAGCGACGGATCCGCAACTGCGCACCTTCAAGGTGCCCAAGGCCTGGGCGGCGCAGCCGCAGCCGCGGCTGCCCGGCGGCAGTTGGGTCGCGGCGACGCCGGCCACTGCCGGCGCCTTCTCGGCAGTGGCGTATTTCTTCGCGCGCGAGCTGCGCCAGCGCACCGGCGTGCCGATCGGCATCATCGACAGCACCTGGGGCGGCAGCGCGATCGAGGCCTGGATGGACGCGGCCTCGCCGGGCGTGGACGCGGCGCAGGTGCGCACGCGCATCGCGCAGATGCAGGCCAAGGACGCACAGGACCTTGGCGAGACCCGGCGGCGCCTGGCGCGCTGGCCACAGCCGACCACCGCAGATGCGGATGCCGGCTGGGCGGCCGCCGATCTGGACGACCGCGACTGGGACCGCCAGCCGCTGCCGGGGGTGTGGGAACAGCATGGCTACGTCGGCATGGACGGCGTCGCCTGGTACCGCAGCACTTTCACCCTCAGTGCAGCCGAAGCCAAGGCCGGCGCCGTCGTGGGCATCGGTCCGGTCGACGATGCCGACACCACCTACGTCAATGGCGTGGAGGTCGGCCACACCGAAGGGCGCTACACCGAACCGCGCCGCTACCGGGTGCCGCCGGCAGCGCTGCGCGCCGGCGTCAACCACGTCGCGATCCGCATCCTGGATACCGGCGGCTTCGGCGGCATTCCCGGCGATGCGGCGGCGTTCTTCATGCAGCCCGACGGCGGTCGGCCGCGCTCGCTGGCCGGCGACTGGCAGTTCCGCCCGGGCAAGGTCACGCTGGCCGCCAACGACGACAAGAACCAGGTCCCGACGCTGCTGTACAACGCGATGATCCATCCCTTGCAGCCGTTCCCGGTCAAGGGCGTGATCTGGTACCAGGGCGAGAGCAACGCCTACCCGTATGGCGCGCTGCGCTACCGGGAGCAGTTCGCGTCGCTGATCGGGCGCTGGCGGCAGGAGCGCGGACAGCCGCAGCTGCCGTTCCTGTGGGTACAACTGGCCAACTGGAAGGCCGGCAACGACCAGGGCGACCTGAGCCCATGGGCGCAACTGCGCGAATCGCAGACCAGGACGCTGGCGCTGCCGGCCACCGGGCAGGCGGTGACCATCGACATCGGCACGCCGGACAACATCCATCCCCCCAACAAGCAGGACGTGGGGCATCGCCTGGCGCTGGTCGCACGCCACGTGGCCTACGGCGAAACCCTGGTCTACAGCGCGCCGGTGTTCGCGCGCGCCACGTTCGCCGATGGCCAGGCACGGGTGATGTTCGACCTGATGGGCAGCACCCTGGCGGTGCGCGGCGGCGGCACTGTGGTGCGTGGCTTCGCCCTGGCCGGCGCCGATCGCCACTTCCATCCGGCACAGGCACGGATCGAGGGCGACCAGGTGGTGGTCCGCAGCGACGCGGTGCCGCAGCCGCAGGCAGTGCGCTACGCCTGGAGCGAAAACCCCGAGGACGCCAACCTGGTCAACCGCGAGCAGTTGCCGGTGGGTCCGTTCCGCAGCGACGACTGGTGAGGCAGGGCATCGGCCGCATGCGAAGAACCGGATCGCCGTCGCGCGCGTTGCGCACCGCGTGGCGGCTGCCTGTCCTGCTGTCGCTGCTGCTGAGCGCCTGCCGGGCCGCGTCGGATGCGCCGTCGGCGGATGCGCACACGCCTGCTGCCGCGACATCGGCGCCGGCCCAGGCACCGATCCCGCGCGTGGTGAGCACCGACGGTCGGCATGCCTTGTTGGTCGACGGCGCGCCGTTCCTGATCCTCGGCGCGCAGGTCAACAACTCCAGCAACTATCCGGCGGCGCTGGTGCAGGTGTGGCCGGCGATCCGCGCGCTGGGGCCGAACACGGTGCAGGTGCCGGTCGCCTGGGAGCAGGTGGAACCGGAAGAGGGCCGCTTCGATTTCTCCTTCGTCGATACCCTGCTGGCGCAGGCGCGCACGCAACGGGTGCGGCTGGTGCTGCTGTGGTTCGGTACCTGGAAGAACAACGGCCCCAACTACGCGCCGCATTGGGTCAAGACCGACGATGCGCGCTTCCCGCGCGTGGTCACGCGCGATGGGCGACGCCTGGGTTCGCTGTCGCCGCTGGCGCCGGCCACGCTGCAGGCCGACCGCACCGCCTTCGTTGCCTTCATGCGGCATCTGCGCCAGACCGATCCGCAGCGCACGGTGATCATGGTGCAGGCCGAGAACGAGCCGGGTACCTACGGCAGTGCGCGCGATTTCTCGCCGCTGGCGCAGCGCGTGTTCGACGGCCCGGTGCCGCAGGCGTTGCTGCAGCGGCTCGGCAAGTCGCCGGGCAGCTGGGCGCAGGTGTTCGGCGCCGATGCCGACGAGATCTTCCATGCCTGGCACATCGCGCACTTCATCGACCGCGTCGCCGAGGCCGGCAAGGCCGCGTATCCCTTGCCGATCTACGTCAATGCGGCGTTGCGCGGCCCGTTCAATCCGGGCCAGCCCGGGCAGTATGCCAGCGGCGGCCCCACCGACAACGTGCTGGACGTGTGGAAGGCGGCGGCGCCGCACATCGACCTGCTGGCGCCGGACATCTACATGCCCGAGTATCCGCTGTACACCACGGTGCTGCAGCGCTACGCGCGCCCCGACAACGCGCTGTTCGTCGCCGAGACCGGCAACCGCCCCGAGTACGCGCGCTACCTGTATCCGGCGCTGGGCCACGACGGCATCGGCTGGTCGACCTTCGGCATCGACTACAGCGGCTACTCCAACTATCCGCTCGGCGCCAAGCGCGTGGACGCACAGGCGCTGGCGCCGTTCGCGCTGGGCTATCGCGCGGTGGGCATGGGCATGCGCGTGTTCGCCCGCGCCGCGGCCGCCGGCAAGCTGCACGGCACCGCCGAGGCGCCGGGCCAGGCGGTGCAGGAACTGCCGCTCAACGCGCGCTGGAGCGCCACCGTCACCTACGGCGTGCCGCAGTTCTGGTTCCAGGGCGAGCCGCCCGGCAATCCCGCGCCGATCGGCGCGGCGCTGATCGCCGAACTCGGCCCGGACACCTTCCTGATCACCGCCCAGCATGCGCGGGTGACCCTGCATCCGGCCAGCGCCGCGACCGCCAACATGCTCTACGACCGGGTCGAGGAGGGCGTGTACGACGGCGAGCAGTGGCGGTTCCGGCGCAACTGGAACGGCGACCAGACCGATTACGGACTCAACTTTTCCGACGTGCCGCAATTGCTGCGCGTCACCCTGGCGACCTATTGACGACGCGGCGGCGCCAGACGCGCCGTGCCGCGTGACTTTCCAAGGGAGTGAACATGCACCACGCCAACCGTTGCCTGCCGTCTTCGTTGCCACGCCTGTTGGCGCTGGCGTTGCTCACGGTCGCCGCGTCCGCTGCCGCGCAGCAGGTGACCCGCGATGCCGAGGGCATCATCGTGCATCCCAGCGCCAGGGGCGCGGCGCCGGTACGCCTGCAGGTGATCGACCGCGGCATCGTCCGGGTCAGCGCCGATCCCACCGGCGCGTTCCAGCGCACACCGAGCCTGATGCGGGTGCCGGTGCAGGGCGACACCGGCTTTACGCTGGAGCAGCGCGGCGACACGGTGCAGCTAAAGACCGCGCGGATGACCGCGCAGGTGTCCACCGTCGATGGCCATGTCGGCTTCACCGATGCGCAGGGCACGCCGCTACTGGCGGAAGTGGCGGGCGGGCGCAGCTTCGCGCCGTTGCAGGTCGAGGGCCGCCACTACCTGAGCCTGCGCCAGCGCTTCGTCTCGCCGCCAGACGAGGCCTTCTACGGGTTCGGCCAGCACCAGCAGGGCTGGATGAACCAGAAGGGCCACGATATCGAGCTGCTGCAGAGCAATCTCGACATGGCGGTGCCGTACCTGGTGTCCAGCCGCAACTACGGCATCCTGTGGGACAACAACGCGATCACCCGCTTTGGCGATCCGCGCGGGCTGCAGCCGCTGCCGGCGACACTGCGCCTGTACGACGCGCACGGCAAGCCCGGTGCGCTGACCGCGCATTACGCGATCGACGGCAAGCCGGTGCTGGAGCGTCGCGAAGCCGACATCGACTATCAGTACATCAAGGACCTGGCGAAATTCCCCGCCGCGGCCAAGCCCGGCGATAAGCGCCGCATGCAGGTGCGCTGGGAAGGCCAGATCGAGGCCGAGCGCGGCGGCACGCATACCTTCTCGCTCTACGCCAGCGAATACGCCAGGCTGTGGGTCGACGGCAAGCTGCTGGTCGACCGCTGGCGGCAGAGCTGGAACCCCTGGCACCACGAGTTCGCGCTGCAGCTGCAGCCCGGCCAGCGGCATATCCTCAAGGTCGAATGGGACCTGATCGATCCCAGCTACATCGCGCTGCTGCATCGCGACCCGCTGCCGGCGGCCGAAGCCGGCGACCTGTCGCTGTGGTCCGAAGCGGGGCAGATGATCGACTACTACGTCGTCGCCGGCGACAACGCCGACCAGGTCATCGCCGGCTACCGCACGCTGACCGGCAAGGCGGTGTTGCTGCCGAAGTGGGCCTACGGCTTCTGGCAGAGCCGCGAGCGCTACAAGACCCAGGACGAACTGCTCGGCGCGCTGGCCGAGTACCGCCGCCGGCAATTGCCGATCGACAACATCGTGCTCGACTGGTCGTACTGGCCGGAGAACGCCTGGGGCTCGCACGCCTTCGACCGCGCGCGCTTTCCGGATCCTGACGGCATGGTCAAGGCGGTGCACGCCAGCCACGCGCAACTGATGATCTCGGTCTGGCCGAAGTTCTACCCGAGCACCGCCCACTACAAGGAACTGGACGCGGCCGGGCACATCTACCGGCGCAACGTCGAGGTCGGCGAACTGGACTGGATCGGCAAGGGCTACACCAACGCGTTCTACGACCCGTATGCGGCCGATGCGCAGGCGATCTACTGGCGGCAGATCGACGAGACGCTCAACCGCAAGGGCATCGATGCCTGGTGGCTGGATGCCGACGAGCCCGATGTGCATTCCAACCTGGACATCGCCGAGCGCAAGGCGCGCACCACCCCGACCGCGCTGGGGCCTTCCACCGAGTTCTTCAATTCCTACCCGTTGCCGCACACCCACGGTGTCTATGTTGGCGACCGCGCCGCCGACGGCAAGCGCGTGTTCATCCTCTCGCGCAAGGGCTACGCCGGCATCCAGCGCAACGCCGTGGCGGTATGGAGCGGCGACATCGCCTCGCGCTGGGAGGACATGCGCGAGCAGATCTCCGCCGGCGTCAACCTGTCGATGTCGGGCCTGCCGAACTGGACCTTCGACATCGGTGGCTTCGCCGTGGAGAAGCGCTACGAAAGCCAGGACCCGGCGCACCTGCCCGAGTGGCGCGAACTCAACACGCGCTGGTTCCAGTTCGGCGCCTTCGTGCCGCTGTTCCGCTCGCACGGCCAGTTCCCGTACCGCGAGATCTGGAACATCGCGCCGGAAGGCACGCCGTACTACGCCAGCATGGCCTACTACAGCCGCCTGCGCTACGCGCTGCTGCCCTACATCTACACGCTCGCCGGCGACACCTATCACCACGACGGGGTGATGATGCGCGGCCTGCCGATGGACTTCCCGCACGACCCCAAGGTCGCCGACATCGACGACGAGTACCTGTTCGGCCCGGCGTTCCTGGTGGCGCCGGTGACCCGCTTCGGTGCGACCTCGCGCCAGGTCTACCTGCCGGCCGGTACCGACTGGATCGACTTCAACAGCGGCGCGCGCCACGCCGGTGGCCAGACCATCGACGCCGCCGCGCCGCTGCAGCGCATGCCGCTGTTCGTGCGCGCCGGCGCCATCGTGCCGATGACCCAAGTGCAGCAGTACGTCGACCAGATCCCGGACGCGCCGCTGACCGTGGTGGTCTATACCGGCGCCGACGGCCGCTTCTCGCTGTACGAGGACGACGGCACCGGCTACGGCTACGAGAAGGGCGAGTTCAGCCGCATCCCGTTGCAGTGGGACCAGGCCAGCGGCGTGTTGCGCATCGGCGCGCGCGAGGGGCGTTGGCCGGGCATGCAGGACCGGCGCACCATCCATGTGCGCTTCGTCGATGGCCCACGCGACGATGCCGGCGCACTCGAACCCGCCGCCGACGCCAGCGTGGAGTACCGCGGCCAACCCCTGGAGGTGCCGCGCAAGGGGAGCAGCCATGCCGTCGCGGCGCGGGCCGGATGAGCCTGGCGCGAGGCGAGATGCTGCCAACGTCGGTTGCCGCTTGCTGGCGGTCGTGGCGTGCTGGCTGGTTTGCGATGCAGCGAAACATGCGCGCTACGCCCGTACCCTCATCCGCCCCTGCGGGGCACCTTCTCCCAATGGGAGAAGGGAAGCATGTTCGCTGGCGAAGCCGCGATCGTGACGGCGGCAAAGAAGCAGGCACGGCGTGCTTGAGCCCCTCTCCCCTCGGGAGAGGGGTTGGGGTGAGGGTACGGAGCGAAGCGCTTCATCTGCTCCCTGGGGTACTTCCCCCGATGAGGGCCATGGTCCAGGGGAAGAAGGATGCATCGAATTTGCAACGGTGCAACATGCTCGCGCCTTGCGCGCAGGCTTGATGCAGTGCATCAAGATGGTGCCGTGTGTAGACACATCCTGCGCACAGTCGAGACCGCACCAGTCGCCATCGTGCCGCGCATGCGACGGGCCATCGCTGCCTGCAATGACATCCATTGGCTCGATCCGTGTCCTGCTTCTGCAGGCGTTGACCATGAATTGGCTGCAGGACGGCCGGATCCATTGCGTGCGCACGCCATCGCTCGGATCGCCCTGGCGGAGCGCGACGCGCAGCGTCATCATGCGCCGCTGCGTGATGCATGCGGTGCGCACTACACTCGGCGTCACGGCGGGCGGTCCCCGCACGCCGGCCTTTCTCCTGGAGCGATGATGGAACTGGGTGTGTGCACGATGTGGCGGGTAGGGCAATGAGTCTGTACATCGGTCTGGACGTGGGCACGCAGAGCGTCAAGCTGCTCGCCTACGATGCCGACAGCCGGCAGGTGGTGGCCACCCACGGCCACGCGCTGGACCTGATCAGCCGCGACGACGGCACCCGCGAGCAGCAGGCGCAGTGGTGGATCGACGGCATCGTCGCCTGCTTCGCCGCGTTGAGTGCCGAACAACGTGCGCAGGTGCGGGCCATCGCGGTGTCCGGGCAGCAGCACGGCTTCGTGCCGCTGGATGCGCAGGGCCAGGTCACCGCGCCGGTGAAGCTGTGGTGCGACACCAGCACCCAGCGCGAGTGCGAGGAGATCATGGAGGCGGTCGGCGGCGCGCAGCGCTGCGTGGAACTGGCCGGCAACCCGATCCTGGCCGGCTACACCGCCTCCAAGCTGCCGTGGACGCGCAAGCATCGTCCTGATGCCTATGCCGCGATGACCTCGCTGCTGCTGCCGCACGACTACGTCAACTTCTGGCTCACCGGCGAGCGCTACGCCGAGGTCGGCGATGCCTCCGGCAGCGGTTGGCTGGACGTGCGCACCCGGCAGTGGTCGGCACCACTGCTGCAGGCGATCGATCCGCAGCGCGACCTGGCCGCGGCGCTGCCGCCGCTGGTGCCGACCGAAAGCAGCTTCCGCTTGTCCGCCGCCGCGGCGCAGACGCTGGGCCTGCCGCGCGAGGTCCGCGTGGCCACCGGCGGCGGCGACAACATGATGGCGGCGATCGGCACCGGCAACGTGGTGCCGGGACGCCTGAGCATGAGCCTGGGCACCTCCGGCACCCTGTTCGCCTACGCCGAACGCCCGGTGGTGGACCCGGACGCTCGCTGGGCCGCGTTCTGCTCTTCCAGCGGCGGTTGGCTGCCACTGATCTGCACCATGAATTGCACGGTGGCCACCGAGACCATCGCGCGCCTGTTCGGCATCAAGACCGGGCAGGGCGAGGCCTTGCTCGCCGCCACCGCGCCCGGTGCGGACGGATTGGTGCTGCTGCCGTTCTTCAACGGCGAACGCACCCCGAACCTGCCGGCCGCGCGCGGCTGCCTGACCGGCATGGACCTGCACAACACCACGCCGGCGCATTTCTATCGCGCGGCGATGGAGGGCGCCAGCTACAGCCTGCGCAACGGTTTCGACGCCTTCGTCGACGCCGGGCTGCAGTTCGATGCCATCTCCCTCACCGGCGGCGGCAGCAACAGCGCCGGCTGGCGCCAGCTCATCGCCGACCTGTTCGGGCTGCCGGTGCACGTGCCGGCGCAGGCCGAGGGTGCGGCGTTCGGCGCCGCGCTGCAGGCGCTGTGGGCCGACGGCTGGGCGCAGGGCGAGCGCGCCAGCCTGGCCGAGGTGGTGCTGCAGCACCAGCAGGACGACCCGGCGCGGTCCGCGCAGCCGGATGCGCAACGCGGCGCGCAGTACCAGGCGCACTACCAGAGCTTCCAGCGGCATCTGCAGGCCATCGGCCCGCTGTACGCCGCGTGATTCCCTTTCCCCCGCAACGCACCAGGACTTCGTGATGAGCACTTCCGTCTACACCGGCGCCAAGGAATATTTCCCGGGCATCGGCCGCATTCCGTTCGAAGGCAAGGCCTCGGACAATCCGCTGGCGTTCAAGGTCTACGACGCCGGCAAGCGCATCGGCGACAAGACCATGGCCGAGCACCTGCGCTTCGCCGTGGCCTACTGGCACAGCTTCTGCGGCAACGGCGCCGATCCGTTCGGCCCCGGCACCCGCGCCTATCCCTGGGATGCCGGCAGCGATGCGCTGGGCCGCGCCGAGGCCAAGGCCGATGCCGCGTTCGAGTTCTTCACCAAGCTCGGCGTGCCGTACTACTGCTTCCACGACGTCGATCTGGCGCCGGACGCGGAGGACATCGGCCAGTACGAAAAGAACCTCAAGCACATGGTCGGCATCGCCAGGCAGCGCCAGGCCGACACCGGCGTCAAGCTGCTGTGGGGCACCGCCAACCTGTTCTCGCATCCGCGCTACATGAACGGCGCGGCGACCAATCCGGACTTCGACGTGGTCGCGCGCGCGGCGGTGCAGGTCAAGGCCGCGCTGGAAGCGACGGTGGAACTGGGCGGCGAGAACTACGTGTTCTGGGGCGGCCGCGAAGGCTACGCCTGCCTGCACAACACGCAGATGCGGCGCGAGCAGGAGCACCTGGCGCGGTTCCTGACCCTGGCCCGCGACTACGGGCGCAGCATCGGCTTCAAGGGCAATTTCCTGATCGAGCCCAAGCCGATGGAGCCGATGAAGCACCAGTACGACTTCGACAGCGCCACCGTGGTCGGCTTCCTGCGCCAGCACGGCCTGGACCAGGACTTCAAGCTCAACATCGAGGCCAACCACGCCACCCTGTCCGGGCACAGCTTCGAGCACGACCTGCAAGTGGCCAGCGATGCCGGCCTGCTCGGCAGCATCGATGCCAACCGCGGCAATCCGCAGAACGGTTGGGACACCGACCAGTTCCCGGTCGATCTCTACGACACCGTGGGCGCGATGCTGGTGGTGCTGCGGCAGGGCGGGCTGGCCCCGGGCGGACTCAACTTCGACGCCAAGGTGCGCCGCGAGTCGTCCGATCCGCAGGATCTGTTCATCGCCCACATCGGCGGCATGGACGCGTTCGCGCGCGGCCTGGAGGTCGCGCACGCGTTGCTCACCGCCTCGCCGCTGGAGCAGTGGCGCCGCGAGCGCTACGCCAGCTTCGACAGCGGTGCCGGTGCGGCCTTCGCCGCCGGCAAGAGCACGCTGGCCGACCTGGCCACGCATGCCGCGCAGGCCGGCGAGCCGACCCAGCGCAGCGGCCGCCAGGAAGCCTACGAGAACCTGATCAACCAGTACCTGCTGCGCTGAACCGGTGCGCGGCGGCGGCCCGATGCCGCCGCCGCGCACGCTGCTTCCCGCGCGCCGGCCGTCTTCCTCTTGCACGCCACCAGGTGAACCCATGTCCAGTGTTCCGATCGATCGCCACGCCGACGCCGGCGAGAACACCCGCCTCATCATCCTGATCAGTTGCGTCGCCACCATCGGCGGCTTCCTGTTCGGTTTCGACAGCGGGGTCATCAACGGTACTGTCGATGGCCTCAAGCAGACCTTCCATTCCAGCGCGGCGGGTACCGGCTTCGAGGTGGCGTCGATGTTGCTGGGCTGCGCGGTCGGCGCGTTCTTCGCCGGTTGGCTGGCCGACCGGCTGGGACGGCGGGCGGTGCTGATCATTTCCGCGGTGCTGTTCCTGCTGTCCGCGCTGGGCGCTGGCGCTTCGCACAGTTCCGGATTCTTCATCTTCGCGCGGATGATGGGCGGCTTCGCGGTGGGCGCGGCCAGCGTGATGTCGCCGGCCTACATCGCCGAGGTTGCCCCGGCGCGTTACCGTGGGCGCCTGGCGACCGTGCAACAGATCGCCATCATCAGCGGACTGTTCTGCGCTTTCCTCAGCAACTATTTGCTGGTCAAGCTGGCCAGTGCCTCGACCGAGCCCTTGTGGCTGGGCCAGGCCGCGTGGCGCTGGATGTTCTGGATGCAGGCGTTCCCGTCTCTGCTGTTCCTGCTGTTGTTGCTGGCGATCCCGGAGAGCCCGCGCTACCTGGTGGTCAAGGGCCGCCGCGACGACGCCTTGGCCGTGCTCGGCAAGCTCTACGGGCCGCGCGAAGCCCAGGCCAAGCTCACCGAAATTTCCGCGTCGCTGTCGGCGGACCAGCACAAGCCGCGCCTGTCGGATCTGGTCAGCCGGGTCACCGGCAAGGTCCGCCCGATCGTGTGGATCGGCATCGGTCTGGCCACCTTCCAGCAACTGGTCGGCATCAATGTGGTCTTCTATTACGGTGCGGTGCTGTGGCAATCGGTGGGTTTCTCCGAAAGCGACGCGCTGAAGACCAGCGTCGTCAACGGCGGCCTCAGCATCGGCGCTTGCCTGATCACCGTGATGCTGATCGACAAGATCGGGCGCAAGCCGCTGCTGTGGATCGGCTCGGCCGGCATGGCCGTGTCGTTGGCGCTGGTCACGCTAGCCTTCGCCAGCGCCTCGCTGGACGCGGCCGGCAAGCTGGCGATGTCGCCGGGCATGGGCCGTTTGGCGTTGGTTGCCGTGAACGTCTATGTGGTGTTCTTCAACATGTCCTGGGGCCCGGTGATGTGGGTCATGCTGGGCGAGATGTTCCCCAACCAGATCCGTGGCTCCGGGCTGGCGGTGGCCGGTGCGGCGCAGTGGATGTCCAACTTCGCCATCACCGTGACCTTCCCGATCCTGCTCGGCAGTATCGGCCTGGCCGGCGCCTACGGCATCTACACCGTGGCCGCGTTCGTCTCGGTGTTCTTCGTGCTCAAGTACGTCCACGAGACCAGGGGCCGCGAACTGGAACAGATGCAGGGTTGATGCCGATGCGCACGCGCACGCGGTGCGCGTGCCGCGCCCGGAGCGATGTGTCTGCAGCGAGCGGCTGAAGGCATTGCCGGATCGGCGACGCCGCTGCGCGTGCCGTACCCTCACCCCAACCCCTCTCCCGGTGGGAGAGGGGCTTTGGCCTCTCCCTTCTCCCACCGGGACCATGGCCCCCTTTTCGGGGGAAGGTGCCCCGCAGGGGCGGATGAGGGTCCGGGCGAATCCTTGCGAGCAGATCCGCGCAGCCCATAGACGTTCATTGATGTCTTCCCGCCGATGGTGCTGGGCACCCCCAGCGGCTGAGGTGTGCGATCGATGGTCCCGTAGGCGTGCGTTTGTTGTGTTACTTTATAACAATAGTCGCTCTGATCTCGCTTGCCTTTCCCCGCTCCCTTGCCGCTCCCGTCGATCCGATGAACCTGCAGATCCCCTCGCCATTGCCCGATGTCGCCGCCGACGAACCTTCGCAGATCGCCGCTCCCCTGAATTGGGTGGGCATGGACGGCATCGCGCTGCCGATCTGTCTGGAGGTGGGCGAGGGCGCACCTGCGGCACCCGTGCCGGCGCAGGCCGCGCTCGCCGTCGACCTGCCGTCGGCGCAGGTCAAGGGCATTCATATGTCGCGGCTGTACCGCCTCCTCGACGAGAGCGCGCAGCAGCCGCTGTCGCCGTCGCGGCTGTCGCAGTTGCTGCGGGCGATGGTGCACAGCCATGCCGACTGCGCCTCGACCGCGGCACGGGTGTCGCTGCGCCTGGAACTGCTGCGTCGCAGCCCGGCGCTGCGCAGTCCGGGGCTGGCCGGCTGGCGGGCGTATCCGCTGCGGATCGACGCCGAGCTGCGCGGCGGCGTGGTCCGCCTGGGGCTGGGCGTGGAGTTGTTGTATTCCTCGACCTGCCCATGCTCGGCGGCGCTGGCGCGGCAACTGCTCAGCGAGGCGTTCGTGCAGCAGCACGCGGACCAGGCCTCGGTCCCGCGCGAGGCGGTTGCGGACTGGCTGCTCCGGCACGGCAGCCATGCCACCCCGCATAGCCAGCGCAGCGTGGCCTCGGTGCGGGTCGGCGTGTCGGCCCGCGCGGTGCGCTTCGACGCCGAGGGAGTGATCGTGCTGGCCGAGCAGGCCCTGGCCACGCCGGTGCAGGCGGCGGTGCGCCGCGCCGACGAACAGGCGTTCGCGCGCCGCAACGGCGAGAACCTGATGTACGTGGAGGACGCCGCGCGGCGCCTGCAGCAGGCGCTGGGTGTGCGCTACGCCGACGTACAGGTGCAGGTGCGGCATCTGGAAAGCCTGCATGCGCACGATGCGCTGGCAGAGACCGCGTCGGCGCCGGTCGCCATCGCGGCGGGGGCGGCGAGCCACTGACCCGTCACGGGCAGGCCCTGCGGCGACCTGCCATGGGTGCTGCCAGCTCTCGCGCGCCTGGGCGATCGCCGCGCTGGGGCGCCTGGGCGTTTGCCTCCGCTTGATAGAGGGCGACCTGCGCCTGCGCCACCCAGGATGCGGCGTTGCCGATCGCCGGCCCCAGAACGCAAAAAACCCCGCCAAGGCGGGGTTTCTGCTGTGTCGCGCTGCAGGCGAGGCGAGGATGGCGCTCCCTAGGGGACTCGAACCCCTGTTTTAGCCTTGAGAGGGCCACGTCCTAACCACTAGACGAAGGGAGCGTTTGGTCGCGTCGATTGCAGCGCGCTAGTATATGGGTCTCGCCGCCCTTCGGCAATCCCGCAACCCGATACGGAAGCGCCATCATCAATCCGCCAGTTCCATCGCCATTCACCCTGCGCGCGATCCCGCGCGATCAGCACCCCATCTCGCGCAAGGACATCAGCCCCAACGCCCTGCGCGTGCTGTACCGGCTGCGCGAGGCCGGCTTCGGCGCGTACCTGGTCGGCGGCGCGGTCCGCGACCTGCTGGTCCAGGTCCAGCCCAAGGACTTCGACGTCGCCACCGACGCCACGCCCGAGCAGGTCAAGCAGCTGTTCCGCAACTGCCGCCTGATCGGCCGCCGCTTCCGCCTGGCGCACGTGGTCTATGGCCGCGAGATCATCGAGGTGGCCACCTTCCGCGCCAACGTCGACGACGGCAGCGGCGACCGCGAGGTGGACAACGGCCGCCTGGTCCGCGACAACGTCTACGGCAGCATCGAGGACGATGCGGTGCGCCGCGACTTCACCTGCAACGCCTTGTACTACGCCATCGAGGACTTTTCGGTGCGCGACTACGTCGGCGGCTTCGAGGACGTGCAGGCGCGGCTGATGAAGCTGATCGGCGACCCGGAGCAGCGCTACCGCGAAGACCCGGTGCGCATGCTGCGTGCGGTGCGCCTGGCGGCCAAGCTCGATTTCGAGATCGAGGCCGGTACCGCCGAGCCGATCCCGCGCCTGGCCGGGCTGCTGGCCGAGGCCGCCCCGGCGCGGCTGTTCGAGGAAGTGCTCAAGCTGTTCCTGTCCGGCCACGGCGTGGCCAGCTTCGAGGGCCTGGAGCGGCACGGGCTGCTCGCCGCGCTGTTCCCGGAGAGCGCGGCGGCGCTGCGCTCCAACCGCAGCGGCGCATTGCGGCGGATGCTGATCGAGGGCCTGCGCAACACCGACAACCGCGTCGCCAACGACGAGCCGGTATCGCCGGCGTTCCTGTTCGCGCTGCTGCTGTGGCCGGCCTATTGCCGTGCGTTGATGACCCTGCAGAAGCAGGGCATGCAGATGGAGGAGGCGCAACGCCGCGCCGCCGACCGGGTGACCCTGCACCAACTGAGCACCGTGGCGCTGCCGCGGCGCTTCTCGCTGCCGATGCAGGAGATCTGGCTGCTGCAGTCGCGCTTCACCTCGCGCCAGCGCAAGCGGGTGATGCGCACGCTCTCGCACCCGCGCTTCCGCGCCGCGTTCGATTTCCTGATCGTGCGCCAGTCGGCCTCGGACGAGCATGCGGCCGACATCGCCTACTGGCGCGAGTTGCAGCAGCAGCCCGGCTATGCGCCGCCGCCGCGCGGCTTCGATCCGGAGGTGGATTACGCCGGCGACGAGCTGGCCTTTGCGCCGCCGGCCGACAGCGAAGAGACGCCCAAGCGCCGCCGGCGCCGGCGGCGCCGTCCGGACGCCGCCACGCCCGTCGAGTGAGCGCCGCGACACCTGCGCCGGTCCAGGCCTGCATCGGCCTGGGCGGCAACCTCGGCGACGCTGCTGCGACCCTGCGCGCGGCCCTGGCCGCGCTCGACACCCTGCCGCAGACCCGCCTGCTGCGCGCCTCGCAGCTGTACCGCAGCCCGGCCTGGGGCCGCGAGGACCAGCCGGACTTCATCAACGCCGCGGCGCTGGTGAGCACCGCCTTGTCGGCGCCGGACCTGCTGCAGGCGCTGCTGGACCTGGAACACCGCCACGGCCGCCAGCGCCTGCCCGGCGAACGCTGGGGCCCGCGCACCCTGGACCTGGATCTGCTGCTGTACGCGCAGGCCGTGATCGACCTGCCCGGGCTGCAGGTGCCGCATCCGTTCCTGCACCAGCGCGCCTTCGTGCTGCTGCCGCTGGCCGAGATCGCCGCCGACGCGGTGATTCCGGGGCATGGAACGGTGCGTGACGTACGCGACCGCATCGAAACCGGCGGGATCGCGCCAATCGGTAGATAATGCTCGGCTCATTACCGCCGCACATGAGCTTATGAGCAGCCACGCCGACAGCAAGCCCTGGACCGTTCCCGCCCTGGCCGAGGCCAAGCGCCGCCAGCAGAAGCTGGTGATGCTGACCGCCTACGACGCCGGCTTCGCGCGGACCTTCGACGCCAACGGGGTGGACCTGATCCTGATCGGCGATTCGCTGGGCATGGTGGTGCAAGGCCATGATTCGACCCTGCCGGTGAGCGTGGACGACATCGCCTACCACACCGCCGCGGTGGCGCGGGTGCTGCAACGCGCGCTGCTGGTGGCCGACCTGCCGTTCCAGTCCGATGCCACCCCTGAGCGTGCGCTGGACGCGTCGACCCGGCTGCTGCAGGCCGGTGCGGAGATGGTCAAGCTGGAGGGCGCGGGGCACAAGCTGGAGGTGATCCGCTTCCTCAGCGAACGCGACATCCCGGTGTGCTCGCACCTGGGCCTGACCCCGCAGTCGGTGCTGACCTTCGGCGGCTACAAGATCCAGGGCCGCGAAGAGGCTGCCGCGGCCAAACTGCTCGCCGACGCCAAGGCGGTCGCCGCGGCCGGCGCCGCGCTGCTGGTACTGGAATGCGTGCCGTCGCCGCTGGCCGCGCGCATCACCGCCGAGATCGACATCCCCACCATCGGCATCGGCGCCGGTCCGGACTGCGACGGCCAGGTGCTGGTGATGCACGACTTCCTCGGCCTGGACAGCGGCCACCGCCGACCGCGCTTCGTCAAGGATTTCCTGGCCGAAGGCGGCTCCATCGCCGGTGCCGCCCGCGCCTACGCCGACGCGGTCCGCGCCGGCACCTTCCCCGACGCCGAACACGCCTACGCCAAATGATCGAGACCATCACCGACCTGGCACGACTGCGCGCCACCGTCTCCGGCTGGAAGCGGCAGGGCCTGCGCGTGGCCTTCGTGCCGACCATGGGCAACCTGCATGCCGGGCATTTCTCGCTGGTGATGCTGGCGCGGCAGTACGCCGACCGCGTGGTCTCCAGCGTCTTCGTCAATCCGACCCAGTTCGGCCCGAACGAGGATTTCACCCGCTACCCGCGCACGCCCGAGGCCGACACCAGCGGCCTGGAAGGCGCCGGCTGCGACGTGCTGTGGCTGCCGACGGTGGAGAGCATGTATCCGCTGGGCGTGGAGCTGGCGCTGCGCATGCACACCCCGGGCGTCAGCGAAGTGCTGGAGGGCGCTTGCCGGCCCGGCCATTTCGACGGCGTCTGCACCGTGGTCGCGCGCCTGTTCAACCAGGTGCAGCCGGACCTGGCGGCGTTCGGCAAGAAGGACTACCAGCAACTGGCGGTGATCCGGCAGATGGTCGCCGACCTGGCGTTCCCGATCGAGATCCTCGGCGGCAGCATCGTGCGCGAGGCCGACGGCCTGGCGATGAGCTCGCGCAACCAGTACCTGTCGGCGGAGGAGCGGCCGCGCGCGGCGCAGATCCACCGCACCCTGCGGGCGATGCGCGACGGTCACCTGGCTGGGCGCCCGCGCGCCGAGGTGGAGGCGGAGGCGACCGCGCAACTGCAGGCGGCTGGCTTCGAGGTCGACTACAGCGTGCTGCGCACGCCCGACCTGAGCGAGCCGCAGGACGCCACCGGCCCGCGCGTGGCGCTGATCGCCGCTCGGTTGGGCCGCACCCGGCTGATCGACAACCTGGAATTCTGAGCGCGGCAGGCCCAGGGCCGTTGCCATGTAGGAGCGGCTTCAGCCGCGACGGGCTTTACCGAGAACGCCCGGTCGCGGCTGAAGCCGCTCCTTGTATCTGGACATGTCGCCCCTAGACAGGCGTCATGTCTTCCGACTGATCATCGGAGGAGGTGTGGGAGGTCCAGTCGCTCCTAAAGCTTCGAGCTTGCATCGTAGATCGGCTCCGCCCTCCACATGCTGGCCCTTGTGTGTCCGAACGGTATCCAGAGTCCGCCCCCGGGCGTGAACTCGCATCGACAAGGCAGGACCGGGCTCAGCGCCGATCATGACCCTGACACGATGGAGGAATCGCGTATGTCTCCCGTCATCGGCATCGACGTCGCCAAACGCAGTTTCGATGTGGCCATCGATCTGACCAATGGCAAGCACCGTACCAAGGCCAAGTTGTCCAACGATGCCAAGGGCTTCCAGGCCCTGCAGGCATGGCTGCAGACGCATGCGCAGCCCGATAGCTGGATCGCCATGGAGGCCACCGGCACCTACCACCAGGCGCTGGCCGAGTTCCTCCACGCACGCGGCTATCGGGTGTGCGTGCTCAACCCGGCGCAGACGGCCGCGTACGCGCGCAGCCAACTCAGCCGGGTCAAGACCGATCGCAGCGATGCCAAGCAAGCTGATCGCCAGTTATGCCCTGCGTCACCGCGAGCAGTTACGCCGTTGGCACCCTGATCCGCCGGCGCTCAAGCAGCTCAAAGCGCTGGTGCGCCGGCGCCAAGATCTGCAACAGATGCTGCAGATGGAGCGCAACCGGCTGGACGTCGCTCCGGCTCAGGTGAAGGACTCGATCCAGGTCCATCTGGCCGATCTGCAACACCACATCGCCCAGATCGAGCAGGCCATCGATGACCATATCGACCAGGATCCGACCTTGCGTGGGCAGCGCGAGCTGCTGGTGAGCATCCAGGGCATTGCCGACACCAGCGCGGCCTTGATGCTGGCCGAGCTTGGCGATGTGAGGCGCTTCGCCGATGCCTCGGCGGTGACCGCCTTCGCGGGCCTGAATCCGTGCCTGCAGGAGTCGGGCGACCGCAAAGGCCACGTCTGCATCTCGCGCACCGGCTCGCCCCGCCTGCGCGCGGGCCTGTTCATGCCGGCCCTAGTGGCCATGACCCACAACCCGATCATCCGGACGCTGAAACAGCGGCTGAGCGAACGCGGCAAAGCCGGCAAGCAGATCGTGTGCGCCGCTATGCGCAAGCTCCTGCACCTGGCCTACGGGGTTCTCAAATCGGGCACCGCGTTCGATCCGAAAAGGGGCCTTGCCTGCTAGGGGGTAAGACGGTATCTACGGTGCTGGATGCGAGGCGGCCCGGTCACCACCGCCACCTAACCCTCGGCTGCTAAACTGCGCGTCTTTCCTGACCGCAGTCCCGTGCCATGCAACTGAGCCTGTTGAAGACCAAGATCCACCGCGCCACCGTCACCCATTCCGAGCTGAACTACGAAGGCTCGATCGCCATCGACGGGCTGCTGCTGGACGCGACCGGCATCCGCGAGTTCGAGCAGGTGCACATCTGGGACGTCACCAACGGCGCGCGGTTCAGCACCTATGCGATCCGTGCCGACGAGGGCAGCGGCATCATCTCGCTCAACGGCGGCGCCGCGCGCCACGTGCAGGTCGGCGACCTGATCATCATCGCCGCCTTCGCCGGCATGAGCGAAGAGGAAGCCGCGCGCTTCCAGCCGACCCTGGTCTACGTGGACGGCAACAACCAGATCACCCACACCAACCACAGCATCCCAAAGCAGGCCGCATGACACAGTCCACCGGTTTCGACGCACTGCATTCCCACGCCCAGCGCTTGCGCGGGGCGCGCCTTCCCGACCTGCTGGCGGCCGAACCCGGCCGTGCCGAGACGTTGGCGCTGCAGGTCGGACCGCTGTACTTCAATTTCGCGCGGCAGAAGTACGACCGCGCCGCGCTCGACGCGCTGCTGGCGCTGGCCGCCGACCACGACCTGGCCGGCGCCTTCCAGCGCCTGTTCCGTGGCGAGACGGTCAACGTCACCGAAGGCCGCGCCGCGTTGCACACCGCGCTGCGCGGTGACCTCACCGACGCGCCGGTGGCCAGCCAGGCCCACGCCAGCGCACGCGAGGTGCAACAGCGCATGCGCGCGCTGATCGACGCTCTGGCGCAGACCGAGGTCACCGACATCGTCAGCGTCGGCATCGGCGGCTCCGATCTCGGCCCGCGCCTGGTCGCCGACGCGCTGCGTCCGGTCGCCGGCGCGCGCTTCCGCGTGCACTTCGTCTCCAACGTGGACGGCGCGGCGATGCAGCGCACCCTGGCCACGCTGGACCCGGCGCGCACCGCCGGCGTGCTGATCTCCAAGACCTTCGGCACCCAGGAAACCCTGCTCAACGGCCAGATCCTGCGCGACTGGCTGGGCGGCAGCGAGCGCCTGTACGCGGTCAGCGCCAATCCCGAACGCGCCGCCAAGGCCTTCGATATCGCCGCCGGCCGCGTGCTGCCGATGTGGGACTGGGTCGGTGGGCGCTACTCGCTTTGGTCGGCGGTGGGCTTCCCGATCGCGCTGGCGATCGGCGCCGATGCCTTCGAACAATTGCTGGAGGGCGCGGCGCAGTTCGACGCGCACGCCCTGAACGCGCCGCTGGAGCGCAACGTGGCCGTGCTGCATGGCCTGACCACGCTGTGGAACCGCAACCTGCTCGGCTACGCGACGCAGGCGGTGATGACCTACGACCAGCGCCTGGCGCTGCTGCCGGCCTACCTGCAGCAGCTGGTGATGGAGAGCCTGGGCAAGCGCGTGCGCCTGGACGGCAGCCCGGTCGAGGCCGACACCGTGCCGGTGTGGTGGGGCGGTGCTGGCACCGACGTGCAGCACAGCTTCTTCCAGGCGCTGCATCAGGGCACCAGCATCGTGCCGGCCGACTTCATCGGCTGCATCCGCAACGACGATCCGTACACCGTCAACCACCAGGCGCTGCTGGCCAACCTGCTGGCGCAGACCGAAGCGCTGGCGAACGGGCAGGGCAGCGACGACCCGGCGCGCGACTACCCGGGCGGCCGCCCGAGCACGCTGATCCTGCTCGACGCGCTGACCCCGCAGGCGCTGGGCGCGCTGATCGCCATGTACGAGCACAGCGTGTACGTGCAGTCGGTGGTCTGGGGCATCAACGCCTTCGACCAGTTCGGCGTCGAACTGGGCAAGCAACTGGCCAGCCAGCTGCTGCCGGCGCTGCAGGGCCAGTCCACCGAGATCGCCGACCCGGTGACGCGCGCGGTGCTGGCGCGCTTGCAGGGCTGAGCGAAGCGGAGCGCACGGGGGCTGTTTGCTCCCGTGCGTCCGCGAGGAACGATGCGGTCTGCGCGCGTGCATCGCAATGGCGGCCGCCGATCAGGGAGGAAACAGGGATGATGAACGCGAAAAGGATGGTGTGTTGGATGGTGCTGCCGGCGCTGTTGGGCTTGGGGGCGTGCCAGCGACAAGCGCCTGAGCGCAATCCGGCCGAGGTGGCGGAACCGCTGCACATCGTCGAGGTCCGGATCGGCGCGATGCGCGACGGAAGGCCCGTGCCGCAGACCAGCGATGCGCCGATCCTGGTCAACGTCGCCCTGCGCGGCACTGCCCAGGGACAGGTCCTGAAAGCACGCTTGCTGGATCTGCGCGACGGTCGCCAGGTCGGGCTGGTGGAGCGTGCCATGACCCGCTCCGATCAGGTCCAGTCGCTGCGTTTCGACAATGCGGCCGGCTGGCCGCCGGGGCGTTACATGCTGGAGGTGACGCTCGATGGCAAGCTCGCCTCGCAGCAGGACGTCGACGTGATGGGTCCAGCCAACAGCGCGCCTGGCGCCGGCTCCTAGCGCGGCGCCGCGTCCGCGCTGGACAGCGCCTGCAGGAACAGCACCAGCTTGTGCTTTTCCTCCGCGGTCAGGCTGATCGGCCGATTGCGGGCGAGGTTGCGATAGTAGACCTCGTGTTCCACCGCCGCCGGCAGATCGGCGATGCTGCCGTCATGCATGTAGGGCGCGGTATCGGCTACCGTCCGTAGCGACGGGGTGCGGAAGGCGCCCAGATCCTGCGGCGCGCGCGTCACCGCAAAGCGGCCCAGTTCCGCCACGCGCACGTCCGAGAGGATGGAGTCGCCCAGGCTCCTGCCTTCGCGGTTGTGCCGCTCGAGCACGTCGAGCAGCGCGGCGACGTTGCCGGCGACCTGATTGAAGCCGATGCCGGCGTGATGGAAGCGCTGATCGCTCGTGGTCGCGGGCGTGCCGTCCAGCCGGTGGCAATCGATGCAGCCGGCCTTGCCGGAAAACAGCACCAATCCCTCGCGTTCGTCCTCGCTCAGCGATGCTTGTGCGCCACGCGTCCGGTAGGTCTCGTAGCGCGTCGGCGGTGCGGGCAACGCGCGGATGTAGGCGGCGAGCGCGGCGGCCACGACCTGGATGTCGCCGCCGTCCTTGTCGGCGGCTGCGTGCAACAGCGACGCGTAGCGCGGGTCGCGGGCGAGGTGGGCCAGCACGGCCTGCCGATCGGGCAGGCCCATCTCGCGCGGGTTGGTCAATGGTTGCAGGACCGCGTCTTCCAGCGTCGCTGCGCGCCCATCCCAGAAAAAGTGCGTCATGAAGCGGCTGTCGAGCAGGCTGGGCGCGTTGCGTGTGCCGCGCTGGCCGCCTGTCCCGGTGGACACCGCGGCACCGTCGGTGTAGGCCAACTCGGCGCGATGGCAGCTTGCGCAACTGGTCTTCCCGTCCGCGCTGAGCCGCGTGTCGTGGAACAGCGCCTGGCCCAGCGTGATGCGCGCCGCCGCTGTGTCGTGCTCGCCACCACCACACCCGGTCAGCACCAGGACGAGGGCGGCCGACCACAGGCGCATGCAGATGACAATGTGATGACGCCAATTCCTTGGCATGACGCTGTTGACTCCTGTCCCCACTGTCGGATATCTATATCCAGGCTGAATGCACGAAGCAAGGTCAGCATACGGACAGCCGGCCATCGTGGCCAGTCTTCAGGGATGAGAGCATGGAACGTCGCGGCGCAGGGATGGGCTCGGTCGTGGGTTTGCTGAAGCGGGCAGCGCAGGCGCCCGCGCGCGGTTGGCGGCACCTCGTGGTCAGAACGGTGGCGGTCTTGTTGCTGACCCTCCTGGCCTGCACGTCTGGCGCCACCTCCTATGTTTATGACGCGCAAGGGCGTCTGGTCGCGGTCAGCAACGACGCCGGTGCCAGTGCCCGCTATCGCTACGACACGATGGGCAATATCGTCGCCGTCGAACGCGTCTCCAGCGGAACCCTCGCGGTGCTGGGCTTCAGTCCGGCGCGCGGTGCGGCGGGCGATCGCGTGCTGATCCAGGGGCAGGGATTTTCCACCACTGCCTCCTCCAACAGCGTGACCTTCAACGGACAGGCAGCGACGGTGCTGGCCGCCAGCGCACGCGAGTTGACGGTGCTGGTGCCCGCCACTGCCAGTACCGGCACGATCTCCGTGGCCGTGGCCGGGCAGAGCGCAAGCAGTGCGCAGCAGTTCCTGGTCGATGCCAACCTGCGTCAGCCGACCATCACGGGCGTATCGCCGTTGATCGCCAGCGCAGGGACGGCGATCACCGTCGATGGACAGAACCTGGCGCCGGTCGCCGGGCAGACTGCGGTGAAGCTGGATCGCAAGACCGCGGTGCTGTCGAGCGCCACCGGCACGCGTCTGGTCTTTCCGGTGCCGGGCAGGAGCGGCAGCGGTCCGGTGACCGTGACCACGCCTTACGGCAGCGCCACGAGCAGCCAGGATGTACTGGTGGTGCCGAGCAGTGTGTCGTCCGTCGGCATCGCCAGCGTCACGCGGCTAACCCTGGATGCCGCCGCCGTCGACGTCGCGGTCGCCAATACGGGTGGGTCTGCCGCGGTCCTGTTCACCGGCATGGCCGGCGATTACCTCAGCGCTCAGTTCCAGTCGCTGGGGTCCACGACGCTGAACTACCTGGTGTTCGGCACCGATAACGTGGAGATCGCCAGTGGACTGGTGAATGCGAACCAGCCCACCCTGCATCTGCCGCGATTGAAGGTGGGCGGCACCTATCTGTTGCTGCTGACACCGAGCACCTCTTCCGCCAGTTGGAAGATGGCAGTGGAGCATGCCGGAGTGCTTGCGTTGGACGGCGCCGAAACCAGCGTCGCCACGTCGCTCGCCGCGCAATCGAAGCGCTACACCTTTCTTGCCCAGGCCGGAAGCAGGCTGGGCCTGGCGGTGGCCGAGCAGACGCCGGCCGGCAGCGGCTGGGGAACCGCCTTGGTGCAGGTCTTCGACGCCGACGGCGTCAATCTGGGCTATCAGTACTGCAACCAGGCCAACAACGGCTGCGCACTCAACATCGCCGCGCCCAGGACCGGCGTGTATCAGGTGTTGCTGACGCCCGGCACCAGCGGTGCACGCACGCTGCGCCTGAATCTGTTGCTGTCCTCGGATCTATTGCAGGCATTGCCGAAAGACCAGGACGTGCTGGCCGAAACGTCGCGTCGAGGACAGAACCTGCGTCTGTCGTTCGATGCCGTGGCCGGTGATGCCTTTGCGTTGCAGGTGGCCGCCCAGACCACCGTGCCCGCTGGCCGTGATGTGTACTACCGCGTTTACGCGCCTGATGGCACCAGTGTTGCCTCGATGGCCGTGCGCGCCGCAGGCACCACCTATGTGACGGCGAAGACCAGCGGCACCTATCAGGTACTGGTGGATCCCGGGTTCGGAGAAACCGTGCGGTTGCATATGCGGCTCAGCACCGGAAACGCGGGGAGTGGCGGTGGTGGGCTCGATGGCGCCACCAGCGCATTCGCCACGCAATTGCCGGGCGACAGCGTGTACTTCACTTTCTCCGCGACCGCCGGGCAGAGCCTGGGACTCGGCATCAGCGAATTGCAGTCCAACGAAAGCGGCCCGCTCAACCTCACCATCTATGGCCCTGCAGGCGCGCCGATGGCCGGTGCCGCCTGCGAGGTGGCCAACGACGGATGTGATGTGAATCTGCCGCAACTGGCGGCAGGTCGTTACGGCGTACTGGTCGCCCCTGCCACGACGACGCAGACGATGCGCTTCAAGGCGACCCTGTCCACCGACCTGGCGCTTTCCTTGACGCGGGATGCGGTCAGCCAGCTCAGCATCGGCCGGCGCGGGCAGAACGCGGCGCTGTCGTTCCAGGCAGGTGCCGGCGACGCACTGGCAGTGCAGGTGTCGGAGCAGACCACGACGCCGGCCAACGGCACGGTCTACTACCGGGTGTACCAGCCCGATGGCACGGCCTTGTCGTCGATGGCGGTCTCCGGTTCGGGCACCCTGACGATGAACACACCTGTCGCCGGGACTTACCGACTGTTCGTCGATCCGCGCCATGGCGCCACCGTGTCCGCCAAGGCGCTGGTGACCACCGGGAGCGCGGGCGGGCTGCAACTGGATGGCAGCAGCGGCGTGTACAGCGCCGCCGCCGGTCAAAGCGCGTTCTTCAGTTTCAGCGCAGCGGCCTCGCAGAATCTGGGATTGGGCATCGGCGATCTGAACCTGAGCAGCGGGACTTATGTCAACGTCAAGATCGCCAATCCCAACGGCTCCACGCTCACGACCGCGACCTGCTATGCCGCCAGTGGCTGCGCCTTCAATCTGCTCAACCTCGCCGCGGGCAACTATGGGGTGACCGTGAGTCCGCAATCCGGCTCCCAGAGCATCGCGTTCAAGGCGACCCTGTCCACGGAGGTCGCCGGCTTCCTGCAGAAAGATGCGTCGAGTTCCGTGGACATCTCGCGCTATGCCCAGAACGCGCGCCTGACGTTCACCGGGACCGTCGGCGAGAGCCTGGCCTTGCTCGCCGCCGACGTCGTTACCAAGCCGGCAGGCCGCGACGTGGTCTATGCGGTGTATCGGCCGAACGGCGCGTTGTGGAAGAACGTGACGGCCAGCGGCAACGTCATTCTGGCCCTGCCCAATCTCCCTGAGACGGGGAGCTATCGGGTGTTCGTCGATCCGGCGGGCGGCGCGTTGTGGTCGGCCCGCTTGAAACTCTCCACGGGCCAGGACGGCAATGTCGAACTGGACGGCGCAGGTGGCAGCTATCAGACGCCTGCAGGCCAGGGCGTACATTTCTCCATCGACACCCAGGCCGGCCAGAATCTGGGGCTGGGGATCACCGACATTGCGGTGAGTTCGGGCAATTACTTCAATATCGCCGTCTACAGCCCGAACGGTACGACCTTGTACAGCGGCAGCTGCTACGTCCAGGATGGCTGTTCGTTGCCGCTGAGGAACACCTTGGCGGGACGCTACAGCGTGGTGGCGACACCGGCCTCGGCGAGCCAGACGATCCAGTTCCGCGCCGTGCTGTCGTCCGAATTGCTGGATCAGCTGACCCGCGATCAGCCCTTGCATCTGGCGCTGGCCCGATATGGGCAGAATGCGCGGTTGCGCTTCCAGGCGCAGGCGGGCGAGTCGTTGATGCTGCTGGTCGCGGCGCAGACGACACTACCCGCCGGTCGCGATGTGGTGTATCGCGTGCTACGGCCGGATGGTGCTGTCTGGAAGGCGGCGACCATCAAGGTGGGCGATGGCATCAATCTGATCAGTATCCCGACGTCTGGCGAGTATGCAATCCAGGTCGAGAGCAGGACCGGAAGCCCCCTGGAATCGGACATCACCCTTTCCTCCGGAATCTCGCTGCCGATCGATGGCCCTCCGTCGCATGTGGTGACCCGCTTGCCGGCGCAATACAAGCACTTCTCCTTCATCGCCAGTCAGGGCCAGAACCTGGGACTGGGCATCAGCGGCATTCAGATCGTGGGCGCAGGGTGGCAGCGCGTCGTTGCGTCCGTCTACAAGGCGGATGGCAGCACGCTGGCGAGCGGATACTGTGACGTGGAGCGCGGCGGCTGCGATTTCGATCTCGTCAACCTCGCTGCAGGCAAGTACGCAGTACTGATCACTCAAGAAGAGGAGCAGGCAGCAACGTACGACGTGACGCTTTCCAGCGATCTCACCTTGAACCTGCAGCGCGACACGCCGCTGGCCGTCTCCGTCGCCAGACGCGGGCAGAACGCCCGGTTGAGCTTCCAGGGGCAGGCGGGCGACAAACTTGCCGTGCTGGTGCAGAACCAGGCGACCACGCCCGCGGATGGCACCAGCTATTACAGCGTCTACCAGCCGAATGGCACCCTGCTCACGTCCGGATCGACGCGTACCGGTACTGCGATCGGCCTGGGCAGCCTGCCGACGACCGGCCAGTACAGCGTGGTGGTCGATCCGCAGTATGGGCAGACGATCGACACCACGGTCGCCTTGTCCACCGGCACGTCAGTGGCAGTGGACAGCAGTCGTACGTTCGCTGCGGGTCCGCCTGGCGCGGGCATTTTCTTCTGGTTCGATGCGCAGGCCGGGCAGAAGCTCGATTTCGGACTCGATCAGATCGCACTATCAGGCAACGGCTACGCTTGGGTCTATGCGACGTTCTATCGTCCGGATGGCAGCAAGGTCTTCTCCAACACGAATTGCTTCCGTGCCTACGGCTGCGGATTCTCCATCGACGCCGCACAAGCCGGACGCTACGGCGTCGTGGTCGTTCCTTCGTCGGAAGACCAGAGTTTCGCTCTGACCGCCTCGGTATCCAGCACCGTCGTTGGCACCTTGGCGTGGGATGTCCCGCAATCGATCGCCCTGGACAGGCACGGCAAGACCGCCACGCTGTCTTTCAGCGGCACGGCAGGGCAGGGCGTGCTGCTGCGGGTGGTCAATCAGACGACCACGCCGGTCAGCCGGCCGGTGACCTATGCGCTGTACCGGCCGGACGGGCAGTTCTACAGATCGTTCAGCGCAAGCACCGGCAGCAGCGACCTGAGTTTCCCGGCGCTGCCGACGAGCGGCACCTATCGATTGCGGATCGTGCCCGAGGACGGTGTCACCGCGGCGATGGACATCACTTTGGACAGTACGCCCTAGAACACCGACGCGATTCCAACGAACGGACGCAGATCGGCGGCAGGCATGGAGCGGAGCGAGCATATGACGTGGTTCAACAGCGCATGGAAAAGCGTGATCCTGGGTGGGGTACTGGGCGCGCTGGCGTCGACGGCCGCCTCCCAACAGCTGGTCTGGTCGACGGCGGCCATGCCGGCTGTCGGAATCGGCACGGTTCCTGCGGTGGTTGGGCAGTGGCATGCGACTACATTGGCCGATGGCAGCGAGCTGGCGCTGGCGCCCGACGGGCGTTTTCTGCGCCATCGCGTGCCCGGTCGGCGTGCGCGCGAGATCGCGCTGCCATCGGCGCGCATCGACGCCAGCGTCACCTTGCTGCCGAGCGGGCACGTGCTGGTCTGGGGAGGGCGCGATACCAGGGGCCGACTGCAGGACGGCGGCGCGTGGTTCGATCCCGCGAGCCTTTCCGTGCAGCCCGCGACGGGACTGAGCCTGCGCGCGCGCTATGGACACACCGCCACGGTGCTGACCGATGGCCGCCTCCTGCTCGCCGGTGGCACCGGCGATGGCGCCGGCGCGCAGGTGTGGGACGAAGCCAGCGATCGGGCGATCACCCTGCCTGCGGATCTGCCGGGTGGCGGCAACGCAACCTCGCGCCTGCTTGCCGATGGCCGTGTGGCGTTGCCGGCGTCTCGGAGCGCCCAGCGCATCGCCAGCGATGCGGTGTTCGATCCGCTCGCGGGGGCGTTTCTTCCGTATCCGGCCAGCATCGCGGAGCAGCCAGGCGCGCCGCGGCTCGCCGGCAGCGTGCCGGTGCAGGGGGCAGCGGGCGTCGCGCCGACCGCGCGGCTCGCGCTGCGCTTCTCGCGTCCGCTGCACATGCCCACGTTGTCCGCGCGCACCGTCACCCTGGTCGGTCCGGAGGGGCGCGTCGCGGTGCGCATCGCGCCGGTGGAGCAGGGCCGTCTGCTGTTCGTGCAGCCGCGTCAGGCCTTGTTCCCGGATTCCCGTTATACCTTGATGGTCGAGGGGGCGCGTGCCGCATCGGGCGATGCCGTTCCGCTGATCGCCCTGGATTTCCGCACCACCGCCTACGACAGCAACGGAAATCCGGTGGCGCATGCAACGGCCACGCCGACACAAGCAGGCGCTGCACCCAGCATGCAGATGACCGGTGCAGGCACGTCGGCACCCTGTGCCAATGACGGTGTGCCGTGCCGCGCGCACGGCCTGTTGGTGGACGGCGTCTGGTACCCGGGACAGGACAATACCGACAGCCGCTGGCGCATCTATGGCGCCTCGCAACAGCCGGAACATAACGAGCGCATTGCGCGGATCGCCGCGACCTTCCATGTGACGATGGTGCGCGGGCGTGTGGTGCGGGTGGACCAGCAACCCGTGGCCGGGGTCGAGGTCAGTATCGGCAAGGAGCGCGCGCTTACCGACAAGGACGGCTGGTTCACCCTGTTCGATGTGCCGGCGGGGCACCAGGAACTCTACGTCGACGGCAGCACCGCCAGCACGGCCGGCGCCGAATATGGTCAATTCGTCGTCGGCACCGAAGTCGCCGCCGGCCGATTAAACGAACTCGGCTATCTGCTGCATCTGCCACGCATCGCAGCGCGCGACAAGATCCGGATCCCGTCGCCGACCGTCCAGGACATGGTCGTTGGCCACCCGGATATTCCCGGCCTGCAACTGCGCATTCCCAAGGGCACCATCGTGCTGGATCGCAAGGGCCGCCTGGTGACCGAACTGGCGATCGTGCCGACGCCGGTCAATCGGGCGCCGTTCCCGGTCACCGAAAACCATCCGATGGCGTTCACGGTCGAGCCGGGCGGCGCGCAGATCCGCGGACTCGACCCCGGCGCCAACAACGGCATCCAGGTCTACTACCCCAACTACGACGGCTACGCCGCGGGTACCCAGGCCAATTTCTGGATGTACGACCCGCGCGATGGCTGGCGCGTCTACGGCAAGGGCACCGTTTCGGCCGACGGCAAGCATTTCGTTCCCGAGCCTGGCGTGGCCTTGCACCAGACCATGGGCGGCATGTACAGCGTGCCCAGCAACGACCCGCCCAGCGAGGCCGGGTTGCCGCCGGATGGGCATTGTTGCGGCACCCCCGGCAGCGGCGGCGTCGCCAATGCGGCCGATCCCATCGACCTGAAGACCGGCGAATTCGTCCATTCGGAAACCGACCTGCAGATCGCGGACGTGACGGCGCTGAGCCTCTCGCGCAGCTACCGCCCCCACGACCTGAAGCAGCGTGAGTTCGGCATCGGCACCGCGTCCAACTGGGGCTACTACCTCCACAACCCGGGCGGCACCTACGATTCGCTCGATCTGGTGCTGCCGACCGGCGCCTATATCCGCTTCGATCGGGCCTCCGGTTCCGGCCCGCGTGGCGAGTGGCGCCAAGCCGGTTCGACCACACAGTATGCGGGCGCCGTGCTGCAGTCGGTCTACGATCCGGACCCGTTGCAGCCGTGGGGCCGCGGCTTCCGCATCACCCTGCGCGACGGCAGCCGCATGCAGTTCTCCAGCTACATGGACACCCGCCTGCGCTGGCTGGAAGACCGCTATGGCAACCGCACCACGCTGCTCTACGATGCCGGCTTGGTCGCGCGCATCGTCTCGCCCAGCGGGCGCTACATTGGTCTGGAGTACGACACCCGCAATCGCGTTGCAGCGGCGACCGACAACGCTGGCAACCGTTGGACCTATGCCTACGACAGCAATGGGTTGCTCGCCACGGTGGGATATCCGGATGGCGGCAGCAAGACATACGCGTATCAGACCAGGACCCAGAACAACGCGCTGGCGCAGCACCGGATGCAGTCCATCACCGACGCCCGCGGCAAGCGCGTTCTGCTCAACGAGTTCGAGGTTGTCAACGGTGTTTCCACGGGCAGGGTAATCAAGCAGACCCAGGCCGACGGCGGCGTCTTCGTCATCGACTATGCGCATGTCGACGGCGGCAGTACCGGCGTGCTCGTCACCAGTCCCGACGGCAGCAAGCGCCGCGTCGTGTTCGACGGCAACAGTGCCTACCCGAAGACCGACATCCTGGCCTACGGCACCGACAAGCAACAGACCTACACCTTCGAGCGCAACGCCTACGGGCAGATCACCGCCAGTATCGATCCGCTCGGCCGTCGCACCGAGTATCGCTACGACGCGGGCGGGCGACCGCTGCAGGTCACACTGCTGGCGGGCACCACCCAGGCGCGCGTGTCCAGCCTCAGCTACAACAGCGACGGCGACCTGCAATCGGCGATGGATCCGTTGGGGCGGGTCACGCGGCTGGACTACGGCGCCAACCGCTGCCTGACCGCGGTCACCGACCCTGGCGGCCGCACGGCGCGCTTCGCCTGCGATGGCGCGGGCCTGCCGTTGAGTGCGACCAATGCGATCGGCCAGACGATCGCTTTCCAGTACGCTGGCTACGATCTGGCCGGCATGGTCGATCCGTTGGGGCGTAGCACGCGCTTCCAGTACGACGGCTTGGGGCGAGTGACCGGCAGCCGCGACGACCAGGGCAACGTCACGCGCCAGGAATACGATGCGCTGGGCCGGGTCAGCAAGGCCTACGATGCCGCCGGCAATGTGACCGAATTCGGCTACGACAAGAATGGCAACGTCGTGGCTGTCCTGCTGCCGCACGGCAACGGCATCACCTATACCTACGACGAGCGCAACCGTCCGCTGACCCGTACCGACGCGCTGGGCCAGTCCGAGACCTGGACCTACGACACCATGGACCGTGTCGCCAGCTACACCGATCGCAAGAGCCAGAAAAAGACCTTCACCTACGACGTGCTCGGGCGCCTGTCGGTGGTCACCGAGGCCGACGGGCGCACCCAGACCTTCACCTACGACGCCGGTAACCGCCGTGTCGCGCTGGTCGATTCAGCAGCGGGAACCCTGAGCTGGGAATACGACCTGTTCGACCAGGTCATCAAGGCCATCACACCGCAAGGCAACATCGTCTACGAATACGACGCCGCGGGCCGCCGTACCAAGATGATCGCGGCCAACCAGGCGGCACTGGAATACCGCTACGACAACGTCGACCGCTTGCGCACCCTGCTGCAGGGGAGCGAGACAGTGGCGTTCGATTACGACGCCGCCGATCGCCTCACCGAGACCACGCTGCCTAACGGAGTCAAGACCGGGTATGCCTACAACACCGCCAACCAGACCACTGGCATCGCCTGGCTCAAGCCGGACGGCACGGCCCTGGGCGAGATCGGCTACGGCTACGACCAGGTCGGCCGCCTGGTGGCGCAGACCGGCAGCTTCGCGCCGCAGGCGCTGCCGGCGGCCCGCAGCGGCAGCTTCGACGACAACAACCGGCAAACCCATGCCGATGGACAGGCGCTCAGCTACGACGCCAACGGGAACCTGGTCTCCGACGGCGTGCGCACCTACGTCTGGAACGCACGCGACCAATTGGTCGAGATCAAACAGGGAACGGCAAGCATCGCCAGCTTCGGCTACGACCCGCTGGGCCGAAGAGTGAGCAAGACCGAAGGCGGACAGACGATCAGCTATCTGTACGACGGGCTGGATGCCGTCCAGGAAACCCAGGGCGGTACCGTCAACCCGATCCTGACCGGGCTTGGCATCGACGAACGTTATGCGCGGAACGAAGCCAGCGGACGTGCGTACTTCCTGAGCGATGCGCTTGGCAGCACGCGTGCACTTACCAATGCCAGCGGTTCCTTGATCCAGCGCTACGACTACACTCCTTACGGACAGACCAGCCAGGCCAACACAGGAACCAGCAATCCCTATCAATATACCGGGCGGGAGCGCGATGCGAGTGGGCTTTATTACTATCGGGCGCGGTACTATCGGCCGGAATTGGCGAGATTTATTAGTGAAGATCCAATTGGGCTAGAGGGCGGTGCTAATCCTTATGCCTATGTTGCGGCTGATCCATTGTCTAATGTGGATCCAATGGGATTGGCTCCTGATCCATTGCTTGGATATAAACCAGCATATGGGCCTATCATTTTCAAAACACCTACGAAGCCTATTGGTTGGGTGGAAAGAATGATTTCATCCCTTATTATTGGAAAGCTTAGTCTTGGAACCACATCTGTGAATAAGTTTGGCAAGCTGGTGCCGAAACCATCTACCCTTTTGGGGAGGGCATCCGTTTACATCATGCTAATGGAGCCATATGATGCGGGGTGTGCTGAATTAGACTGTGATAGAGATGGGGTTGCCGACTTTATGCAAAGAGAAAATCCCAATATGTGCCTTGAGCCCGGCTCTGGTATGTCAATGATTTCGGTGAGGTGATGAGAAAACTTCTTAGCGCTCTGATATTTGTCGTTGTTTTTCTGGGGGGCGTGTTACTTCTGTGGGCGTTACCCAAGCCGTACTCGAATTTCTATATTTTTTTCGGATTTTTATGGTTCTATCTTTCATCTAAAATTGTTGCTCACATTGGAGCTTGGCTTGGTTGGACAGAGCCAAAGCGTTCCCGCGATTAGGCTCTATGTTATGGAAGCCCTGAACAAGCCGCCGCTCCAAGCGTCGTGACCTGGTGCGGCTGATTGACTGGCAAATGGATGCACTTACTTGCCCTCATCCCATAATTTTGCTTTGGAGGTATAGCACGACTATTGTGGTTTGATGATTTTGAGGGTGCTTTTATTAAGTTAGCTAAATAAAAAAGCCACGGGCACCACCCTGCGACGCCAACGGCAACGTTCTTTCCGACTGCGCGCGCACCTACGTCTGGAACGCGCGACCAGTTGTTTCCAGAAATCAGATAGGGCGCGGCAAGCATCGCCAGCTTCGGCTATGACCCGCTTGGCCGAAGAGTGAGCAAGACCGAAGGCGGACAGACGATCAGTTATCTGTACGACGGGTTGGATGCGGTGCAGGAGACGCAGGGCAACACGGTCAACCCGATCCTGACCGGGCTTGGGATCGATGAGCGCTATGCGCGTAATGAAGCCAGCGGACGTGCCTACTTCCTGACAGACGCCCTTGGCAGCACGCGCGCACTTACCAACGCCAGTGGTTCCTTGATCCAGCGCTACGACTACACTCCTTACGGACAGATCAGCCAGGCCAACACAGGAACCAGCAATCCCTATCAATATACCGGGCGGGAGCGCGATGCGAGTGGGCTTTATTACTATCGGGCGCGGTATTACTCCCCAGATTTAGGGAGATTCTCTAGCGAAGACTGGATTGGACTGGCTGGAGGGATAAATCTGTATGCTTATGTAAATGGTGATCCTCTTTCTTTGATCGATCCTCTCGGGTTCGCTGGCCAGCCAGGTAAAAAAAGTTTCCCTAGCTTTAAAGATCTCTGGCTTAACTACCCAAAAGCGCAGAACGGCAGGCCAGCCCATCCCAGTGTTGACCCATATCCAAATCAGTGTGCTATAAGGCTGGGAAGTGCAGCCCAGAGAGCAGGGATGGATCTTTCTAGTTATCCAAAAATAAACAGAACGACAGATGGTTTTCCTAGATCGGCAAAAAATTTTGCTGATTGGTTAATACAGAATTATGGTCGTCCGGAGGTTATCTCAAATCAAGACTTTGAAAAGCGAGAGAATTGGTATAGAGCAAAGGAAATTATTTATCAGCCAGGTGAATCCGGGCAGGCTGATCATATAGATCTTTTTATGGGTGGTTATATTGGGTCTGGTTACTATAGGGGCGTGGAAGTATGGTACTGGCACATAGATTGATTTTTTGCTATCTGTTTTTTTGTGTTTCATTGCAATATGCGCATGCCACGTCGGTGGAGAACGTGTTGAAGTGCCTGTCAAGAAAAAGCGAATGGGTTTTTTCGGAGGTAAAGCTTGAATCACTGCCTGAGAAAAGTCCTGAAGGATTCTCGCCTATCTATGGCATTAGAATTTATGGCAATCAGGTCTGGGTTTCAACCTATAATTCAGACTATTTTAAGGTAAGCCTATTGAGGCGCAGTAGTGATATATTTGAGTTGACAGGATTGCGTTTTTTATATAGTCCTTCTTACTTCAAAGGGGATGGTTTTTCCGCGCTTGTTAAAAATTATGAGAAAGGAAAATTTAAGTTTGAAATTTCTGCGGGTGACGTGTGTGATGGGAAGGGGTTTAAGCTGAACTCGTACAGGCGGCTTGATAGGGATGGGTGGGTTGATGATGGTTTTATTATTTTTAATGGGCGCGATTGATGATGGTTTTTCTGAGTATCTTTGCGATTAAAAGGGGCGCATAAAGAGCGCATCATGCGGATTCATCTTTTCTAGCGGTAAGGCTATGACTAGGTCGGCGCCTGGTGGCGCAGATCGGCAGCTTCGCTCCGCAGGCGCTGCCGGCGTCCTGCAGCGGCAGCTTCGACGACAACAACCGGCAAACCCAGGCCGATGGACAGGCGCTCAGCTACGACGCCAACGGGAACCTGGTCTCCGACGGCGTGCGCACCTACGCCTGGAACCCACGCGACCAATTGGTCGAGATCAAACAGGGAACGACAAGCATCGCCAGCTTCGGCTACGACCCGCTGGGCCGAAGAGTAAGCAAGACCGAAGGCGGGCAGACGATCAGCTATCTGTACGACGGGCTGGACGCCGTCCAGGAAACCCAGGGCGGCGCCGTCAACCCGATCCTGACCGGGCTGGGCATCGACGAGCGCTATGCGCGGAACGAAGCCAGCGGACGTGCGTATTTCCTGAGCGATGCGCTTGGCAGCACGCGTGCACTTACCAATGCCAGCGGTTCCTTGATCCAGCGCTATGACTACCCCCCTTACGGACAGACCAGTCAAGCCAGCGCAGGGACCACCAACCCGTATCAGTACACGGGTCGGGAGCGGGATGGGAGTGGGCTTTATTACTACCGTGCACGGTATTACCAGCCGGGTATGGGGCGATTTGCTAGTGAGGATCCGATCGGATTGAGTGGCGGAGCCAATGTGTACGCTTATGTCGGTGGTAACCCCATGTCTTATATCGATCCTTATGGGCTATGGGCCTGGGGCGATGAGCTTCCGCAGGGGCTAGTAGACTTTTCGGCTGGGATGGGTGATACGTTATCATTCGGGCTGACAAATTCCGTGCGCGATATGATGGGAACCAATGGGGCTGTTAATCAGTGCTCGGGGCAATACAGTGCCGGTGAATGGAGCGGGATTGGTGTGAGTTTGACTTTTGGCGGCGCTCATCTGGGAAGAAATGCAGTTAACCAAGGGGCAAAAGGTCTCGAGAGGCTGATTTTCGATAAAAGAACTTGGGGTAGCGTGCAGCGTACTTGGAGTAGAAGCGTGGGAGGTTATCGTGGACGTTTTGAGCTGCATCATTGGTTCACTCCCCGATCTGCTGGTGGGTCGAATGCCGGTTGAATTACTTGCCTGTCTCTGGGCGACTAAATAACCTCATGTCGAATGGTGGGATTGCGTACAATATTTTTAAATTTGCCACGTTGGGAATTTATGGCGCTATTCCAACGGCGATGACGAATGGGTGCGAGTGCAAATGAAGATTATGATGCGAGGCAGGAATCTATCTATATCTATTTCTTTTCTTGTTTTGGCTGGCGTATGTATTTTTGCTGGCTATAGAATTTGGTTGCTTTTTTCTGCGTTGAGTTTTTTTTACTTCCTGTCCAGCTTCTCTCTTCAAGTAAATATTCGCAGATCCTCTGAGGTCAATGACTTTGGAAGGCTGGGTGATTATAATGTTGATGATGAGTTGTGTTATGGAATGTACATATGTTTAAATTCAAATCCTATTTTTATTGATATAAGGAGGGATGATTTTTTGCGCCAGCGTGAAAAATATGCAAAATATTTATATGAAAATAGTGGCAATTTAGAGGGAAATTTGAACAAATTCATTGCGATAAATCCTGATTTTTCATCAAGATATATAAACTCATTAGGGTTGCATTCCTTGGAGATGCCTGAGAAACAGGCTGAGGTCTTCTGGGATCCAGAAGGCTATTCTAAAATACAAGACTTGGAGTTTTTCAAATAAATCTTGACGGATTTTTGGTTTTTGTCATGGATTGTTATTTGCGATGAGTTGGAGTTGCGAAATTTACAGCAATGGTGTTTTGAGCCGCCAAGGTTTTTTGGGGGGCATCAACTCTTGAGAGGCGATTCTATAAATTGAGCTGTTTAACTGCTCATTGACACGCTGCCGGCTCCCACCGGTGAGGGTTGCTACAGAATAGGGGCTAAAAAGCTCCGTTTGGGGGATATACGGTACTCCAGCCACCATGGCTATCAATAGTGGTTGCGGCTGCGGAGGATAGGTGTATGAAAATTGATGTTAGAATAAAGCAATCAGAAGTTCGTGTTCGTAGTGGCATTAAGCTTGCTTTTTTTTATCGCCGTCACGGCGTCTGTTGCTTGGATTATGGATGTTTTATGGTTGGCAAAAATTATTATTTGTTTTGCCTTGTTTTTCTTTGTTGTTACATTATTTGAATATTGGAATGCCTGGCGACTTAAGAGGAAGCTGTAATATTTATTAATCGACAGCACCAACAGACAGCTTCAACGACAACCAGTGCCAGACCCAGGCCGATGGCCAGACGCTCAGTTACGACACCAACGGCAACCTGCTCTCCGATGGCGTACTGACCTACGTCTGGAACGCGCGCGACCAGTTGGTGGAGATCAAACAGGGAACGGCGAGAATCGCCAGTTTTGGCTATGACCCGCTTGGTCGAAGAGTGAGCAAGACCGAAGGCGGGCAGACGATCAGCTATCTGTACGATGGGCTGGATGCGGTGCAGGAAACCCAGGGCGGCGCTGTCGACCCGATCCTGACCGGGCTTGGGATCGATGAGCACGATCTGCGTCGTCAGGCCGATGGACTTGCGCGCTCCCTGAGCAACGCGCTTGGCACTCGGCAATCTCTATGGGCGTGGCTCTGCATTTGCGCAGGGCGCTGTATCGACTCTATTGCAGTGCAGCAAATCTCCTTTCGCAACGCTGCCGAGCGTCTTAGTGAAAGCCGAGCAGACGCCAGCCGCCACAAGCGACGCCGGTATTCCATCGCTATAGCGTCAGTCGATATCCGTGCGGCATCGGGGCATACCTCGCGCCGCGGTTGACAGGCTTGGGGCGATTCGGGAAGCGTAGGCGCCGGCCGCACCTCGGCGTGGCCGGTCCGGCCGCGACATGGCAGGCGTTCGCCGTTCCTGGGAGGGAGTCTCTTGCACACACAGACCGCTGGCGCGCGCGCGCCGCTTCGCACGGCGCTGGCCGCGGCCGCCGCTTTGGGCCTGCTGGCACTGGCCGCCGCGGTTCCCGGTCGCTCCGTGCCGGTCGCACCTGCGGCCGCACCGCCGCCGCCGATCCATCCGGACCGGTGGCCGTCGCCGGCCTGGCCATTGAAGGAGGATCCGGCGCTGGAGGCGCGCATCACCAAGCTGATGGCGCAGATGTCGGTGGAGCAGAAGGTCGGGCAGACCGTGCAGGGCGACATCGGCAGCATGACCCCGGAGGACGTTCGCAAATACCACATCGGCTCGGTGCTGGCCGGCGGCAATTCCGATCCGGGCGGCAAGTACGACGCCAGCCCGGCGCAGTGGCTGGCGCTGGCCGATGCCTACTACGCGGCGTCGATGCAGACCGACGGCGCCGGCCCTGCGATCCCGATCATCTTCGGCATCGACGCGGTGCACGGGCAGAGCAACATCGTCGGCGCCACGCTGTTCCCGCACAACATCGGCCTGGGCGCGACCCGCGACCCGGAGCTGATGCGCAAGATCGGCGAGATCACCGCCGCCGAGACCCGCACCACCGGCATGGAGTGGACCTTCGCCCCGACCGTGGCGGTGCCGCAGGATGATCGCTGGGGCCGTACCTACGAAGGCTATTCGGAGTCGCCCGAGGTGGTGGCCAGCTACGCCGGCAAGGTGGTCGAGGGGCTGCAGGGCGTGCCCGGCACGCCGGGGTTCCTGGACGGGTCGCACGTGATCTCCTCGGTCAAGCACTTCCTCGGCGACGGCGGCACCACCGACGGCAAGGACCAGGGCGATACCCGGATCAGCGAGCAGCAACTGCGCGACATCCACGGCGCCGGCTATCCGCCGGCGATCGCCGCGGGGGCGCAAACGGTGATGGCCTCGTTCAACAGCGTCAACGGGGTCAAGATGCACGGCAATCAGGTCATGCTGACCGACGTGCTGAAGGGGCAGATGCATTTCGGTGGCTTCGTGGTCGGCGACTGGAACGGCCATGCCCAGATCCCGGGCTGCCGCAAGGACGATTGCCCGGCCGCGTTCAACGCCGGCGTCGACATGCTGATGGCGCCGGACAGCTGGAAAGGCGTGTACGAGAACGCGCTGAAGGCGGTGAAGTCGGGCGAGATCCCGATGGCGCGGCTGGACGATGCGGTGCGGCGCATCCTGCGGGTCAAGCTGCGCCTGGGCCTGTTCGAGGCCGGCAAGCCGTCGCAGCGTCCGCTCGGCGGCAAGTTCGCATTGCTCGGCGCGCCCGAACACCGCGCGGTGGCGCGGCAGGCGGTGCGCGAATCGCTGGTGCTGCTGAAGAACCAGGGGCAACTGTTGCCGCTGAAGCCGCAGCTCAAGCTGCTGGTCGCCGGCGACGGCGCCAACGACATGGGCAAGCAGGCCGGCGGCTGGACCCTCAACTGGCAGGGCACCGGCACCAAGCGCGCCGACTACCCCAATGGCACCACCATCTGGGAGGGCCTGCAGCAGCAGGTCGGCGCCGCCGGCGGCAGCGCCGAACTGGCGGTGGACGGCAAGTTCACCACCAAGCCGGACGTGGCGGTGGTGGTGTTCGGCGAGCATCCCTACGCCGAATTCCAGGGCGACATCGCCACGCTGCTGTACAAGCCCGGCGACGACAGCGACCTGGAACTCATCAAGTCGCTCAAGGCCCAGGGCATCCCGGTGGTGGCGGTGTTCCTGAGCGGGCGGCCGCTGTGGGTGAACCGCGAGATCAACGCCGCCGACGCCTTCGTCGCGGCCTGGTTGCCGGGCTCCGAAGGCGCCGGCATCGCCGACGTGCTGCTGCGCAAGCCGGACGGCAGCGTGCAGTCCGACTTCCACGGCAAGTTGAGCTTCTCCTGGCCGCGCACCGCGGTGCAGTTCGCCAACAACGTCGGGCAGAAGAACTACAACCCGCAGTTCGCCTTCGGCTACGGCCTCACCTACGAAGACAAGGGCGATCTGAGCCGCCTGTCCGAGGTGTCGGGCGTGTCCGGTGCGCAGGCGGTGGGCGGGGTGTACCTGGACCGCGGCAAGCCGGCAGTGGGCATCAACGTGATCCTGTTCGGCGGCACGCAGGCCAATCTTCCGGCGGCGACCTTCCCGGCGGCGCTGGCCGACGGATCGCTGAAGGTCACCGCGATCGACTACAAGGCGCAGGAGGATGCGCGCCGCTTCGTCTGGTCCGGCAGCGGCAAGTCCGGCTTGGCGCTGGTGTTGCCCAAGCCGCTGGATGTCTCGCGCGAGAGCAATGGCGACGTGCAGCTGATCCTGACGTTGAAGGTGGACGCAGCGTCGAGCGCAGCCGCGCGCATCGGCGTGGCCTGCGGCCACGACTGCGGCGCGCGCGTGGACCTGGGCAAGGCCTTGGCCGCGCTGCCCAAGGGCGAGTGGCGCACGCTGGGCGTGCCGTTGAAGTGCTTCGCGGCGGCCGGCGCCGACCTGACCCGGCTGGAGCGTCTGCCGGAGATCGAGAGCGACGGCGCACTGGACCTGGCGCTGTCGCGGATCGCGCTGGGCAGCAGCAACGAGGCGCAGAGCGTGGTCGACTGCCCGCTGCACTGAGCGGCGGCGCAGGCGGCGAACGGAGTTATCGAACGAGCGGCGCCGCCCACGCGGGCGGCGTCATGGACAACGGTGCGACAGGGCTGCGGCCCATAGGAGAAGGCAGTGGGGTTGGCGACGTTGGATGTGGCGATCGTGGTGGTCTACCTGGCGGGCATCTTCCTGCTCGCGCAATGGGTGTCGCGGGAGAAGGCCGGGCACCGCAAGAGCGCGGAGGATTACTTCCTGGCCAGCAAGACCCTGCCGTGGTGGGCGATCGGCGCGTCGCTGATCGCGGCGAACATTTCCGCCGAGCAGATCATCGGCATGGCCGGTTCCGGTTATGCGATCGGCCTGGCGATCGCCTCCTACGAGTGGATGGCGGCGCTGACCCTGCTGATCGTTGGCAAGTTCTTCCTGCCGATCTTCCTGCGCAACGGCATCTACACCATGCCGCAGTTCCTGGAGCAGCGCTACGGCAAGTGGATCCGCACGCTGATGGCGGTGTTCTGGCTGCTGCTGTACGTGTTCGTCAACCTGACCTCGATCCTGTGGCTGGGGTCGATCGCGGTGAGCCAGGTCACCGGCATGGACCAGACCCTGGCGCTGGCCCTGATCGGCGTGTTCGCGCTGGTCTACCAGCTCTACGGCGGGTTGAAGGCGGTGGCGCTGACCGACATCGTGCAGGTCACCCTGCTGGTGCTGGGCGGCCTGCTGGTCGCCGGGCTGACCCTGTCGAAGATCGGCGACGGCGCCGGCGTGCTCGCCGGCTTCCGGCATCTGTGGAACGCGCACCCCGAGCACTTCCACATGATCCTGTCCAAGGACAACCCGTTCTACAAGGATCTGCCGGGCCTGAGCGTGCTGCTCGGCGGCCTGTGGGTGATGAACATCAGCTACTGGGGCTTCAACCAGTACATCATCCAGCGCGCGCTGGCGGCCAAGAACATCGGCGAGGCGCAGAAGGGCATGGTGTTCGCCGCGTTCCTGAAGCTGCTGATGCCGGTAGTGGTGGTGGTGCCGGGCATCGCCGCGGTGGTGCTGGCGCCGGACCTGGCCAAGCCCGACCAGGCCTATCCGACCATGATGCAGTTGCTGCCCAGCGGCATCCTCGGCCTGGTGTTCGCGGCGCTGGTGGCGGCGATCGTGGCCTCGCTGGCGTCCAAGATCAATTCGGTGGCGACCATCTTCACCCTGGATTTCTACGCCAAGTTCCGCCCGCAGGCCGACCAGCCGCAACTGGTGCGGGTCGGCCGCGTGGCCGCGGTGACCTCGGTGCTGATCGGCATCCTCACCGCGCGGCCGCTGCTGGGCAATTTCGACCAGGGCTTCCAGTTCATCCAGGAATTCACCGGCTTCTTCACCCCGGGCGTGGTGGTGATCTTCATGCTCGGCCTGTTCTGGAAGCGCGCCAACGAGGCCGGCGCGCTGACCGCGGCGATCGGTTCGGTGCTGCTGTCGTTCGCGCTGAAGAAGCTGTGGCCGGAACTGCCGTTCATGGACCGCATCGGCCTGGTGTTCGTGCTGTCGCTGCTGGCGGCGGTGGTGGTGTCGCTGCTCACCCCGCTGGCGCCGGCGCGCGACCTGATCCGCACCGACGATGTGCGCTACGGCACCACGCTGGGCTTCAAGCTCGGCGCCGCCGTGGTGATCGCGATCCTGGTGGCGCTGTACGCGGTGTTCTGGTGAGCCACGGGCCGGCCGTGGCGCGGTGCGCTCAGGCGTCGCCGCCCTGCCACGGCTCGGCCAGCCAGGCGTCGAGCGCCTCGGCTGGCATCGGCCGCGCGATCCAGTAGCCCTGGCCTTCGTCGCAGCCCCACTCGCGCAGCATCCGGTACACGGTTTCGCTCTCGATGCCTTCGGCCACCACCTGCTGGCCGAAGTCGTGGCCGAGATGGATCATCGACGGCACCAGCATGCCGTCGCTGCGGCTGCCGGGCAGGGCGCGAATGAAAGACTGGTCGATCTTCAGCGCGCTGGCCGGGATGTTCTTCAGGTAACCGAGGTTGCTGTAGCCGGTGCCGAAGTCGTCGATGGCGATCTTCACCCCGAGCGCGCTGATCTGCTGCAGCTGTTCGGCGACCCGCTGGGGATCGCGGATCATCGCGCTTTCGGTGAATTCGATCTCCAGCGCGCCGGGGGCCAGCGCGTGCTGCTGCAGCAGCGCCTGCAGGCGGACGATGAAGTCGACCTGCTCCAGGTCCACCGCCGACACGTTCAGCGAGACGCTGAAGCGATAGCCGCGCTGCTGCCACAGCGCCGCCTGGGCGATGCCGGTGCGCAGCACCCAGGCGGTGATGCGGCTCATCAGTGCGGTCTTTTCCGCCAGCGGGATGAAGTCGTTCGGCGCCACCGTCCCGAGCAAGGGATGCTGCCAGCGCAGCAGCGCCTCCACGCCGACGCATTCGCCGTTGCGCAGGCTCACCCGCGGCTGGTAGTGCAGGCTCAGCTGGCCTCTGGCGTCCAGCGCCTCGGGCAAGGCGGCGAGGATGCGGAAGGCATTGCGCTGGTTGGCGTCGTGGTTGCGCTCGTACAGGCTCCAGCGCTGGCCGCGCTGGCGCGCCATGTCCACCGCGGTGGTCAGAGAGCGCACGGTGTGGTTGGCGCTGAGCGCACCATCCAGGCGCACCGCGCCCAGCGAGGGACTGGCCGCGTGCGGAATGCCCTGGTGGTCGATCGCCGCGGCGAAGGCGTCGCAGACGTGCTCGCACCAGTACTCCAGATGCGCGGTGTCGCTGCCTTCCATGATGAACACGAAGCTGGTGGTGTCGATGCGGTACAGCGGCAGGGGGCCCAGCGCCTTGCGCAGGCGGTCGCGCGCGGCCAGCAGGTAACCTTCTGCGTACTCCCAGCCCAGCGCCTTGACCATGTCGCGGAAATAGTCGATGCCGCACACGTCGATCGCCACCGCGGTGTCGTGCTGGTCCGCGGTCTGCAGCGACAGCCACATGGTCAGGTCGTCGTTGAAGCGGCTGCGGTTGGGCAGGCCGGTCAGCGCGTCGACGAAGCCGCTGTTGCGCAGGGTGTCGATGCGCACCATCAGCAGGTCGCGCAGGTCCTGCAAGGTGCGGCGCGCGACCTCGTCGAGCTCGTGGCGCGGCTCGGTATCGATCACGCACAGCGTGCCGAGGCTGGCGCCGTCGGCCATCAGCAGCGGCGCGCCGGCGTAGAAGCGGATGAACGGCGGTCCGGTGACCAGCGGGTTGTCGCAAAAGCGTGGGTCCTGGCGCGCGTCGGGCACCACCATCAGTTCCGGGCTGTGGATCGCATAGGCGCAGAACGCCTGGCTGCGCGGCGTCTGCGGCACCTCCAGACCGACCCGGGACTTGAACCACTGGCGCTGTTCGTCGATCAGCGAGACCAGCGCGATCGGCACCCGCAGGTAGCGGGACGCCAGTTGCGTGACCAGATCGAACACCTGGTCGGCCGGCGTGTCCAGTAGGCACAGCTGGCGCAGGGCGTTGAGCCGTTGCGGCTCGTCCAGCAAGGCGGGTGGGGGAGACTTCAGCATGCCGGGTTATCGGCCCGGTACCAGGGGACTTGAGCGCTGGCCGGACGGGCGGTTCAGGCTGCCGCGGCGCCGCGCCGCGCGCTCAGCGCGGCGGGTCGCGCTGCGGGCTTGGCCGCTTGGCCAGCTTGCGCTGCAGCGAGCGGCGGTGCATGCCGAGCAGGCGCGCGGCCGCGGACACGTTGCCACCGGTCTCGTGCATGGCCTGCTGGATGTGCTCCCACTGCAGGCGGCTGAGCGGGGTCATCGCGTCCGGCACGTCGCTGCCGTCCTCGTCTTCGTCCTCCTCGGCTTCCAGGCCGATCGCGCGCAGGATCATCGGCACCGTGGCCGGCTTGGGCAGGTAATCGTCGGCGCCGAGCTTGATCGCCTCCACCGCGGTGGCGATGCTGGCGTAGCCGGTGACCAGCAGGATCTGCATGTCGGCGCGGATCGCGCGCAGCGGCTGGATCAGCGCCAGGCCGGACTCGTCGCCGAGCTTGAGGTCGATCAGCGCGTAGTCCGGTGGCGCCTCGGCGGCCAGCGCCAGGGCGGCGGCGGCGCTGTCGGCGGTCCGCGTCTCCAGGCCGCGGCGGGCGAGGGTGCGCTGCAGGGTGCGCAGGTACAGCGGATCGTCGTCGACCAGCAGGCCCAGCGGGGTCTCGGTGTTCATGCGGAGGTCTCCAGGGCGAGCAGCGGCAGGCGGAAGCCGACCCGGGCGCCATGGTCCGGCGCCGGCTCGGTCCACAGTTCGCCGCCCAGGCGTTCGATGGTCGCATGCGACAGCGCCAGGCCCACGCCCATGCTCTCGGGCTTGCCGCTGCGGAACAGGGTGGCCGGCAGGCCGACCTGGTTGGCGTCGAAGCCGCCGCCGTAGTCGCGCACCTCGCCGACCAGTTCGCTGCCGGTGACCCGCACGTTCAGGTCCACCTGCGGATGGCCGGCGCGTTCGCCGGCGTCGGCGGCGTTGTTCAGCAGGACCTGCAGCAGGTGGCCGATGGCGCTTTCCATGCGCAGCTGCAGCGGCGCGTCGTCGTTGCGGCGCAGGCGCACGGTGGGCCGCACCAGTTGCCACTGGTGCAGCACCTGCGCCAGCGACACCGCCTGCCCGCCGGCGCGCTGCGCCGGTGCGGCCAGCGCCAGCACCCGCTCGCGGCACTGCACCAGCAGTTCGCGCAGCGTGTCCAGGTCTTCGCGCAGTTCCGGCTGGGTGCTCTGTTCGGCGATGTCGTCGGTGAGCAGGGTCATCGTCGCCAGCGGCGTGTTCAGCTCGTGCGCCACCGAGGCGGCATGGGTGGCCAGGGCGACGATGCCCTCGTTGCGGGTGAAGCGCTCGCGCAGCAGCGCCAGCTCGCGTTCGCGTTCGCGCATGGCCATCGCCAGGCGGGTGGAGAACACCAGCACCACCACCGTGGACAGCAGGAAGTTGGCGGCCATGCCCCAGCGCTGCAGGTCCAGCGCCTGGTAGGGGCCGTGCGGCAGCGGCAGGCCGAATACGGCGCTGACCGTATAGCCGGCCACGCAGGCCAGTGCCACCGCCAGCGCCCAGCGCAGCGGCAGCGCCAGCACCGCCAGCGCGATCAGCACCAGGAACAGCGAGCCGAAGGCGTTGCCGATGCCGCCGCTCCAGCCGACCATCCAGGTCAGCACCGTCACGTCGACCAGGATGTGGCCGAAGGCGGTGGCCGGGGCGGCCGAGTCGGCATGGCGCAGGCGCAACTGCGCGTACAGGTTGAACAGCGCCAGCACCGCCACGCCGGCCCACAGCGGCGCCTGCGGCAGAGGCAGCTGCAGCGGCCAGGTCGCCACCAGGATCGTCGCGGCCTGGCCGGCGGTGGCCAGCCAGCGCAGGCTGCACAGGGTGCGCAGGAAGGAGGCGTCGGTGGAATCCATGCTGCGCATCGTATGCGCTGGGCCGGGGCCCTGCCTGCGACAAACCGTCGCAGCGGCGCCGCCTCGCTGAATTGGCGGTGCCGGCGCGTGCGGCAGGAGGCGCCGCGCAGGCTAAAATGGGCGCATGTACGATGCCGTCAGCCGCCCCACGCCTCCCGCCGATGCCGCGCCCTGGGCGCGCCGTCTCACTCAGCCGGTCCGCATCGGCGGCGTCACCATGGGCGGCGGCAAGCCGGTGGTGGTGCAGTCGATGACCAACACCGACACCGCCGACGTCGCCTCCTCGGTCAAGCAGGTGGCCGAGCTGTGGCGCGCCGGCTCGGAACTGGTGCGCCTGACCGTCAACACCCCCGAGTCGGCCGCGGCGATCCCGCGCATCGTCGACAAGCTGCGGATGATGGGCATCGAGGTGCCGCTGATCGGCGACTTCCACTACAACGGCCACCAGCTGCTGGCCGCCGAGCCGGCCTGCGCCGAGGCGCTGGCCAAGTACCGGATCAATCCCGGCAATGTCGGCTTCGGCAAGAAGAAGGACACCCAGTTCGCGCAGCTGATCGAGTTCGCACTCAAGTACGACAAGCCGGTGCGCATCGGCGCCAACTGGGGCTCGCTGGACCAGGCGCTGGCGGCGCAGCTGATGGACGAGAACTCGCGGCGCGAAGTGCCGTGGGATGCCGGCCGGGTGCTGCGCGAGGCGTTGATCCGCTCGGCGCTGGATTCGGCCGAGCGCGCGGTGGAACTGGGCCTGGGTCGCGACCGTATCGTGCTCAGCTGCAAGGTCAGCGGCGTGCAGGAACTGATCGCAGTGTACCGCGACCTGGCGCAGCGCTCGGACTTCGCCCTGCACCTTGGCCTCACCGAGGCCGGCATCGGCAGCAAGGGCATCGTCGCCTCGGCGGCCGCGCTGGCAGTGCTGCTGCAGGAAGGCATCGGCGACACCATCCGCATCTCGCTGACCCCCGAGCCGGGGCAGTCGCGCACGCAGGAAGTGATCGTCGCCCAGGAACTGCTGCAGACCACCGGCCAGCGCGCCTTCACTCCTCTGGTCACCGCCTGCCCGGGCTGCGGCCGCACCACCTCCGAATTCTTCCAGGAGCTGGCCAAGGTGGTGCAGAACCACGTGCGCGCGAAGATGCCGGAGTGGAAGGTGAGTCATCCCGGCGCCGAAAGCATGACCCTGGCGGTGATGGGCTGCGTGGTCAATGGACCGGGCGAGTCGCGCCACGCCAACATCGGCATCTCGCTGCCCGGCACCGGCGAGGCGCCGGCCGCGCCGGTGTTCATCGACGGCGAGAAGAAGGTGACCCTGCGCGGCGAGAACATCGCCCAGGAGTTCGTGGCGCTGATCGACGAGTACGTCGAACGCACCTATGTCCGCCGCACCGGGTGAGTCCGCCGCCGAGGCGGCCGGGCTGCGCCGCTGGTTGCGGCTGAACGCCTGGCGCGTGGTGCTGCTGTTCGCCGGGGTGCTGCTGCCGCTGGGCGTGTTCGTGGCCCTGGCCGAGGACGTGCACGCACTCGAAGACCTGTATTTCGACGAGCCGCTGCTGTGGAGCATGCGCGGCCTGACCAGCCCAGGCTGGGATCGCTTCTTCACCGTGATCACCGAGGCCGGCTACCAGTACGGAGTGATCCCGCTCGATACGCTGATCGTGCTGGCGCTGCTGGGCCTGCGCCGCTGGCGCGAAGCGCTGTTCGCCGCGCTGTCCTTCATCGGCTCGGCGCTGCTGAACATGGGCGCCAAGCAGTTCTTCCAGCGCGACCGGCCGAGCCTGTGGGAGTCGATCGCGCCCGAGCACCACACCTTCAGTTTCCCCAGCGGCCACGCGATGGGCTCGATGACCCTGGCCGCGGTGCTGATCGCGCTGAGCTGGCGCACCCCCTGGCGCTGGCCGGTGCTGTGGCTGGCCGGCAGCTTCACCCTGCTGGTCGGCATCTCGCGGGTGTACCTGGGCGTGCATTACCCCTCCGACATCCTCGGTGGCTGGAGCGCGGCGCTGGTGTGGGTGGTGGGGCTGTACCTGCTGCTGTTCCGCGGCGCACGCCGGCCGCGCTGGCGCGTGCGGCGAGCCCTGTCCTAGCGGCACCGTTCGATGCGTAGCGACGCAACGTAGCGCAGCGCGCTCAAGTTCAGGTGGCGGTCGCCGATAACGCGATCTTGCAGGGATAGGGGGCAAGCAGGGAATGGATGTCGAACGGCGCCGCAATGCGGCGGCAGAGCCGCGTCGATGCGTTGGGCCGCCGAGGCGCTGGAACTGCCGCCCGATGCGGCCGCGCGCGATCAAGCGCGCCTACGCGCTGCGCTTGAAGACTACCCGGCCTGACGACGACCCGGTCGCGTTCCAGCAGTTGGACGGGACCTATCGGGCGGCATTGGCTTGGGCGGAAGCGCCGACGTGGCTGCAGCATGCGAGCACCACGATCGATGATCTGCAGGTCGATGTGCCGCTGTTGCCACCGGCGGCAGTGCGTCCGCTGGTCGTGGGCCTCTTGCCGATCTCGTGCACGCCCCGGTGTTGAAAGCGGAACTGGTGCCTCGCGCATTGCTGGGCGATGCCGTCGGCCAGTATTGTCATCCTGTCGGAATGCGGTGTGGCGGGATTGGGGGTGGCCGTCGGTTCCGCGCTCGCCTACGTCGCGACATCCCGCATGGCAGGTTGCATGGATACCGAATCCCGAAAGGCGATCATCCCTGGGCGCGGCGTGGAGGGGGTGCTATGCGTACCTCCGGTCATCGCAGTCCAGGCCGGTGCCTGGCCCGGCACGTGGTCGCGCTGTTGTTCCGGGCCATCTCGCTGATCCATGACACGCAGCATCGCGCCCTGCACAGGCACGTCTAGAATTTTCATAATGGATAGGGACACAAGGATCCGCACATGATCGTAGGTATCGACCTCGGCACCACCCACTCGCTGATCGGCATCCACGACGCCGACGGTGGGCGCCTGTTCGCCAATCCACATGGCGGCCTGTTGACCCCGTCGGTGGTCAGCGTCGACGACGATGGCAATCTGCTGGTCGGCCAGCCCGCCCGCGATCGCCTGGTGACCCATCCGGGCCACAGTGTGGCCGCGTTCAAGCGCTGGATGGGCAGCCCGCGCGAGACCAGGTTGGGACAGCGCAGTTTCCGTCCGGAAGAGCTGTCGGCGCTGATCCTGCGCTCCCTGATCGCCGATGCCGAGGCCGCGCTGGGTGAGAAGGTGGAGGAAGCGGTCATCAGCGTGCCTGCCTATTTCTCCGACGCGCAACGCAAGGCCACCCGGGTGGCCGGCGAACTGGCCGGCATCCGCGTCGAACGCTTGATCAACGAGCCGACCGCCGCCGCGCTGGCCTACGGGCTGCAGGAGCGCGGGGGAGAAGGCCGCGTGCTGGTGCTCGATCTCGGCGGGGGCACGTTCGACGTGTCGCTGTTGGAAATGTTCGACGGCGTGGTGGAAGTGCATGCGAGCGCAGGCGACAACTTCCTCGGTGGCGAAGACTTCCTGCAGGTGCTGGTGGACGGTTTCTGTAGCGAGCATCGGCTCGATCCGGCCAAGCTCGCGCCCAGCGACAGCGCGCAGTTGCGGCGACGGATCGAGCAACTCAAGCGCGAACTGAGCACCCAGGCGCAGGCCGCAGTGAGCCTGAGCATCGCCGGGCAGGCGTACAGCTGGGAGATCGACGAGTCGCGCTTTGCGCAGCTGGCCGAGCCTTTGCTGCAGCGCATGCGCGCACCGATCGAACGCGCGCTGCGCGATGCCAAGTTGCGGCCGTCGGAACTGGACGACATCGTGCTGGTCGGCGGCGCGGTGCGCATGCCGATGATCAGCCGCCTGGCCACGCGCATGCTCGGCCGCCTGCCGCTGCGTCACGTCAATCCCGACCATGCGATCGCCCTGGGGGCGGTGGTGGCGGCCGGTCTGAAGAGCCGCGACGAGAGCCTGCGCGAGGTGGTGTTGACCGACGTCTGTCCTTATACGCTGGGAACGCAGGTGTCGCGCCGCGGCGGCGATGGGCAACTGCGCAACGGGTATTTCCATCCGATCATCCCGCGCAACAGCGTGGTGCCGGTCAGTCGCGAAGACACCTTCTATCCCATCCACGAGCGGCAGACCGAAGTGGTCATCGATGTCTACCAGGGCGAGAACCCGATGGTCGAGCGCAACATCAAGTTGGGTGAAGTGCGGGTGGCGCTGGATCCCAAGCGCCCGCGCAACGAGCAGAGCGTGCTGACCCGATTCACCTATGACGTGGACGGATTGCTGCAGGTCGAGGTCGTCGAGGAGGCCACCGGCAAGCGGCACGAATTGATCCTCGAACAGAATCCCGGGCTGCTCGACCGCGACGAAATCGCCCGGCGCTTGCTGGCGCTGGCCGAACTGAAGGTGCACCCGCGCGACCAGCAGCAGAACCTGGCGATGCTGGCACGCATCGAACGCGTCTACGAGGAGTACATCGACGAACGCCAGACGCTGCAGCATTGGCTCGACCAGTTCCGCGCGGTGCTCGAAAGCCAGGAGACGGTCCGTATCGAACGCCATCGCCAGGAACTGGCCCAGGCACTGGACGAGCTGGAAGCGCGCGCATGAGTTGGGCATTGGCGGCATTGGGGCTGGATGAGGACGCCGACGAGCGCGCCATCAAGCGGGCCTACGCCGCGCGCCTGAAGGTGACCCGTCCGGACGAAGATCCGGCGGGCTTTCAGCAACTCCACGAGACCTATCAGGCGGCGCTTGGCTGGGCGCGGCAGTTTGCCGCTGCGCATCGCCCGGCCGAGCCGGCCGTCGAGGGCCTGGAACACCAGGATGATGTACTGCAGGCGCAGGCGGATGCTGGGTTTGCACGGGCTTCCTTGGTGCAGGAAACCGTGTCGGCGCCCACGCAGCGCGATGCCGACGCGCTTCAGCCTGCCGACGTCTCGGAAGCGCCCGAACGTTTCGCGGTACCTGAGGCTGCCGAAACGCCAGCCATCCGCCATCCTGCTGTCGCAGCAAGAATCGCGTTTGCCGAGACGGAGCCCCCGTCCGTGGACATGGCGCAGATGCAGGTGCGCATCCTGCATCAAGCGCAGCAACTGGAACCGGCAGCGCTGCGCGCGTGGCTGCTCGCGCAACCGGAGCTGTGGTCGCTGGACCACAAGCCGCAGATCGGTGCCGACCTGCAGCGCCATCTGCTCGAACACGAGGAAACGCTCAGCCTCTACCACTATGAGGTGCTGGCGGATTTCTTCGACTGGGAGCAGGCACTGGACGCTCCCGATCCCTATCTCGTGCAGCATGCCTGCGCACGGATGCACCAGCGTTGGCGACTGCAACCGTCCGGGTATGGAGAGCTGAGCGAGGCGCTGCGGCGGCGCGGTGATCCAGATGCGTCGGTGCCCTATGTGCGCAAGTTGCTGGCGTTGCTGGGCCCCACGGCGTCTGACAGTGCGGTGTTCGCGGCGATGCTGTGGCCAGGCCGGCCCACCCGCATGCGGCGGCTGCTCGAACTGATCGGCTACGTGCCGGATGGCCGCAAGCCACCGCCGCCGTTGCAGCGTGAGCGTGCCAACACCTGGTACCTGGCCGGCGAACGGCACATGTTCAATCCGATTGCCTTCATGGTCGGCGTGGCGCGTAGCCTGATCGCGGCAGCAGCCTTCCTGCTTCTGTGCCTCTTGTTGGCGATGCTCGATCGCAATCCGGCACCCGGGATCTCGCCGATGCTGAAGGCCGGCGGCATCGGCGCCGCTCTCATCGTTGGTGGCTGGCTTGCCTGGGATTGCTTCGCTTCGCTGCTGCGTTGGCAGTCCCGACACGAAACCGATGCCTGCGTCAGACGCCCGCTGTTGCAGCGCTTCTTCATCCCGATGCTCGGCATGGTCGCCATTGCATGCATTGCAGCGGACAAGTCCTGGGCTGCCGCAGCCATCGCCTTGCCACTGTTGGTGATCGCGGTTGTACGCTGGATGCGCCGTGCTGGATACCGGCTTCAGCTGGAATGGGGTTGGGGCTGGGTGTGGGCTGGATTCTTCGTGCTCAAGGCTGCTTTCTTGGGGGTTGGCATGTTGGTCCTCTACCCGCAGGTCGCGCTCGGCGGCACCGCGATCGCCTGGCTTGGCGATCTGATCTCGCAGTGGAGAGCCAGAAAGAGGGCGGTGGCCTGACCGGTTACCAGCTCGAACTGGCACCGCCGCCGCCGGAGCTGCCGCCGCCGGAGGACGAGTCGCTGCTGGAGGACGAAGACGAGGAGGACGAGGACGATCCTGCGGACTCGGCCGCGGCGCGTTCCTTGGCGGCCTGGGCGGCGTAGTAGCTGGCGGTGTAGGCGAACACCCCGGGCGCGGTCTCGGCGATGTGGCCCTTGCGGATCAGCGCATTGCGCCGCCGTGCGAGCGCCTGCAGGAAGCGGCTGTAGCGCTGCGGCGAGCGGTAGCGCTGCGTGGCGACGGCCAGAGTCAGCACCAGGATCAGCAGTTCCAGCGCCAGGAAGATCACGTACATGGTCATCGACCTGGCCGACAGCAGGAACACGAAGATGCCGGGATTGGCGCTCAGGAACAGGCGGATGAACCACGCCCAGAAGCCGCCACCTGCGGTGTCCTGCACCAGTTCCTCGGGCTTGCCCGCCAGGCGTGGGTGCCGCCGCAGCAGGCGCCTGCGCAGGATGCCGGTCCAGGCACTGCGCAGCGGCAGCAGCAGCCACACTAGCACCAACAGGCCTGCCCAGGCGATGGCGCCGCGCCGCCAGTGCATGCTGTCGTCGGCCGGTTGCGCCAGTTCGGCGACGGCCTCGGGATCCTGCGCGGCGGCGCGGCCCATGAAGTCGAAGGCGGCCACGATGGCGTCGGCGGTGTCGCCCTGGCGCAGGCGCGGGGCCAGGTAGTCGTCCAGCGCGTGCCGCGCGACCACGTCGGGCAGCACGCCTTCCAGGCCGTAGCCGACCTCGAAGCGCGAACGCCGGTCCTGCATCGCCAGCACCAGCAGCAGGCCGTTGTCGCTGCCCTGCCGGCCGAGCCGCCAGGTGTGGAAGGCGCGCTCGGCCAGGCGCTCGATCGGTTCGTCCTGCAGCGACGGCACGATGTAGACCGCGCCCCAGATGTGCTGACGTTCGCGCAGGCGCTGCAGCGCCGCGTTGATCCGTTGGGTGTCCTCCGCGCTGAGTGTGCCGGCGGGATCGACCACGTTCGGCGTGTAGGGCGGAATGGCGACCGCGCCGCGGCTGAGCACTGGCCACAGCAGCAGGGCCAGGAGCAGCAGCGTACCGAGCCGGAACGGCGCCCAGGCGCGCAGCGTGGCGGGGCTGCGGCGCGGGGTGGTGACGTGTGGACGCTGCTTGCGCATCGCTAGGCCAGGCTGTGCAGGACCGCAGCCCGCGCGTGCAGCGCGGTCGTGTCGAACAGCGGCACCGCCGCATCGGCGGGACCGACCAGCAAGCCGATCTCGGTGCACCCCAGGATCACCGCCTCGGCGCCTTGCGCCTGCAGCCCCGCGATCACCTCGCGGTAGCGCCGCCGCGACGACGTCTGCACCACGCCCTGGCACAGTTCCTCGTAGATGATGCGGTGCACGTCCTCGCGCGCCGGCGCATCCGGGATCAGCACCTCGAAGCCGCGCCGCTGTAGCCGTTCGCGGTAGAACGCCTGCTCCATGGTGAAGCGGGTGCCGAGCAGGCCGACGCGGACGATGCCGGCGGCCTGCAGCGCATCGGCGGTGGCATCGGCGATGTGCAGCAGCGGCAGCGGCACTGCGGCGGCGATCGCGTCGGCGACGCAGTGCATGGTGTTGGTGCACAACACCAGGAAATCGGCGCCGCCGGCCTGCAGTGCGCGCGCCGACGCCGCCAGTGCGGCGCCGGCCGCATTCCAGTCGCCGTCGCGCTGGTACTGCGCGATCTCGTGGAAGTCCACGCTATGCAGCAGCAGCTTGGCCGAATGCAGCCCACCCAACTGTGCGCGCACCGTCTCGTTGATGTGCCGGTAGTAGGGCAGGGTGGATTCCCAGCTCATGCCGCCGATCATGCCGATGGTCTTCATCCTGCGTCGCTTGCTGCCGTCTTGAGTGCGCGAGGATGGTAGCGGCATCGGCCGCGCGCAGCGACCGCGCGTGGCACTCAGGCGTCCAGCGTCGGTGGCGTGCCGACACCGGCGCGTACCGCGCGCCGCGCCAGCACCGCCTCGCGATGGGCGATGTAGGCGTTGGCGCCGAGGATCACCACTGCGCCCAGCACGGTGCCGCCGTCCGGTGTTTCGTCGAACAGCCACCAGCCGAACAGCGCCACCAGCGGCAGCTGGGTGAAGCTGATCGGGGTCAGCGCGGAGACTTCGCCGAGGCGCAGCGCGTGCGTCCACAGCAACTGGCCGAGGGTGCCGAACAGGCCGGTGGCCAGCAGCCACAGCCAGTCGATGCCCTGCGGCCAGCGCCACACGAACAGCGCCGGCAGCAGCGACATCGGCACCCAGAACGCATAGGTGTAGAACACCACCGTGTTGGCGGCGTCCACCCGCGCCAGTTGCTTGATCTGGATCGCGACCAGGGCGCTCATCACCGCCGCCAGTACCGCCACCAGGGTGCCGGGGCTGAACGCGGCGGCGCCGGGGCGCACGATCAGCAGCACCCCGACGAAGCCGCACAGCACCGCCAGCCAGCGCCGCAGCCGCACCGTTTCGCCCAGCCACAGCGCGGCGGCCAGGGTCGCGAACAGTGGGGTGGAGTAGGACAGGGCGATCGCCTGCGACAGCGGCAGATGGCCGATTGCCCAGAACCCGGCCAGCATCGACACCAGGCCGATCGCGGTGCGCAGCAGGTAGCGCGGCAGTTGCGCGGTGCGCGGCCATGGCCGGCCCGGACGCAGCAGCATCGGCAACAGGAACAGCAGGCCGAACAGGTTGCGGAAGAACGCGATCTGCAGCGTGGACAGCTGCGCCGATGCCAGCCGGATCGCGACGACCATCAGCCCGAAGGCCATCGTACTGGCCAGCATCAGCAGCGCCGCGCGCAGCGGCGTGGGCGCGGCTACCACTGCGCGCCGACGATACGCGGTTCCGGCTCCAGGATGACGCCGAAGCGCTCGCCCACCGAGGCGGTGATGCGTCGCGCCAGCGCCAGCAGTTCGGCGCCGCTGGCCTGGCCGTGGTTGACCAGCACCAGCGCGTGCGCGGCGGACACGCCGGCGTCGCCGTCGCGGTAGCCCTTCCAGCCGCAGGCCTCGATCAGCCACGCCGCCGACAGCTTGCGCTGGCTGTCGTCGTCGCCGGGAAACACCGGTAACGCCGGGTGTTCGTGCTGCAGCGCCAGCGCCTGTTCCAGCGGCAGCAGCGGGTTCTTGAAGAAGCTGCCGGCGTTGCCGAGCACGTCCGGGTCGGGCAGCTTGCGCCGGCGGATGTTGATCACCGCCTGGGCCACGTCGGGCGCACCGGGGGTGGCGATGCCCATCGCCTGCAGTTCCTCGCCGATGCCGGCGTAGTCCAGGCGCAGCGCATGCAGCCGCGGCAGGTTGAACTCCACCGCGGCGATCAGGTAGCGGTCGGGCTGGCGCTTGAACAGACTGTCGCGGTAGCCGAACTCGCAGGCGGCCGCGTCCAGCCGCACGAAGCGCGCATCGGCACGGTCGTAGGCCTCGACCACGTGCACGAACTCGCCCATCTGCGCGCCGTAGGCGCCGATGTTCTGGATCGGCGCGGCGCCGACCGTACCGGGGATCAGCGCCAGGTTCTCCAGGCCGGACAGGCCTTGCGCCAGCGACCACATCACCAGCTCGTGCCAGCCCACGCCGGCGCCGGCGCGGACGATGGCGTAATCGGCGCGGTGCTCCAGGGTGTCGATGCTGCGGTTGGCGAAGCACAGCACCACCCCGGGCGCGTCGCCGGCGAACAGCATGTTGCTGCCGCTGCCCAGCGGCAGCAGCGCGGCGCCGGCCAGTTCCGGCGCCAGCAGCGCCTCGGGCAGCGCCTCGGGCGCGAAGATCTGCAGCAGCCACGGCGCCTGCGCGGCGACGTGGAAGGTGTTGAGCGCCTGCAGCGGCGCCTGCGCGGTGAGCGACCAGGCCGTCGTGCTCATGGCGCGACCACGTCCCCGCGGCTGGGCGCTTCGCGGCGCCGGCGCATCGCCTCGACGCACTCGCCGATCAGCTCCGGACCGCGGAACACCAGGCCGCTGTAGCACTGCACCAGGGCCGCACCGGCGGCCATCTTCGCCACCGCGTCGGCGCCGGACAGGATGCCGCCGACACCGATCAGCGGGATGCTCTCGGGCAGGCGCGCGCGCAGCCGGCGCAGTACCAGGGTGGACTGGCCCAGCAGGGGGGCGCCGGACAGGCCGCCGCTTTCGGCGCCAAGTGGCTCTTGCTCCAGGCCGGGCCGGGCGACGGTGGTGTTGGTGGCGATCACCCCGTCCACCTGCAGGTCCGACAGCACCCGTGCCGCCGCGTCGATGTCGCTGTCGCTCAGGTCCGGCGCCACCTTGACCAGCATCGGCACGCGCTTGCCGTGGCGCGCGGCCAGCGCTTCCTGCGCCTCGCGCAGCCGCGCGATCAACTGCCGCAGCGCCTGTTCTTCCTGCAGTTCGCGCAGGCCGGCGGTGTTGGGCGAGGAGATGTTGACGGTGACGTAGTCGGCCAGCGCGTAGACCTTCTCCAGGCAATGCAGGTAGTCGGACGCGGCGTCCTCGTTCGGGGTGTCCTTGTTCTTGCCGATGTTGATGCCGAGCAGGCCGCGCCGCCGCCGCGCGCGCTCGACGTTGCGCACCAGCGCGTCCACGCCCAGGTTGTTGAAGCCCATGCGGTTGATCACCGCCTGCTGCCGCGGCAGGCGGAACATGCGCGGCTGCGGATTGCCGGCCTGCGCGCGCGGGGTGACCGTGCCGATCTCGACGAAGCCGAAGCCCAGCGCCAGCAGCGCGTCGATGTGCTCGCCGTTCTTGTCCAGGCCCGCGGCCAGCCCGACCGGATTGGGAAACTCCAGGCCGAAGGCGCGCGTGGGCATCGGTGCGATCGTGCGCGCCAGCAACGGATTGGTGCCGGTGCGGTAGGCCAGTTCGATCGCGCGCAGGCCCAGGGCATGGGCGCGCTCGGCGTCGAAGGCGAACAGGAACGGTCGGGCGAGGGAGTACATGGCGTGGCTCAGGTCAGCGTCCCGGCGAAGGCGCGGGTGCGGTAATGGAACGCGACGACGCCGTCGCGCTGGTGCCGGTCGAACAACGCGCGTAACGCCTCCAGCATCGGCGCATGCCGCGGGTGGCCGGGCAGCGGTGCGTAGGAGGACGACAGCAGGCGTCCGCGCAGCGCCTCGAAGTCCATGCGCTGTTCGTTGGGGAGCTGTGCGGTGCCGCGCAGGCCGGCGCCGAACCAGCGCTGCATGGTGGCATCGTCGTGGTAGCGCTCGGCCACCGCGCTGTAGTCGGTGCCGTATTCCAGCAGCAATTGCTCGTAACCTTCCAGGAACGGCGTAGCGTCGAGCAGGCGCGAGTTCCAGTAGACCAGCGCCAGGCCGCCGGGGCGCAGCACCCGCGCCCATTCGCGGCGCACCGCCTCCAGGTCGAACCAGTGGAAAGCCTGCGCCGCGCTGATCAGGTCGACGCTGGCGTCGGCCAGGGTGGTGGCTTCGGCGCTGCCGTCGATGGCGCGGAAGCCCGGCTGGTCACGCAGCAACTCCTCTGCGGCCGCGCGCATCGCCGCGTTCGGTTCCACCGCCAGGGTCGGGTGCCCGGCCTGCAGGAACAGGCGGGTGGAGATCCCGGTGCCCGCGCCGATGTCGGCGACCAGCGCGTCGTGGGCCACGCCCAGCTCGCCGTGCACCCAGTCGAGCAGGGCCGGCGGATAGCTGGGGCGGTAGCGCACGTAATCGGCGACGCGGTCGCTGAAGCGCTCGCGCGGCGCGGCGGCGTCCCGGCTCACGACTGGGTGCTGGCGAACCACGCCAGCCCGCCGAAGAACAGCACGAAGGCCAGCACCGCCAGCACGGCCAGCACCACCGCGGCCCAACCCAGGATCAGCCCGCCCACCGCCAGGCCGTCGCCCTGGAAGCGCTGCGGCTGGCGGCGGATCTGCGCGCGCGCCAGATGCCCGGTGACGATCGCGCCGAGGCTGCCCAGCATCGGCATCAGGGTCCAGCCGAGGATGCCGGCGATCAGGCTGACCACTGCCAGGGAATTTGTTTCGCGCACCTGACTCATCGCGCTCGCTCCTTGCAGAAGGAAAGGGAGCGGCGGCCGCAGCGCGCGGCCGCCGCACTTACCGCGTCACAGATCGAACTTGATGCCCTGCGCCAGCGGCAGCGAATCGGAGTAGTTGATCGTGTTGGTCTGCCGGCGCATGTACACCTTCCACGCGTCCGAGCCGGACTCGCGGCCGCCGCCGGTGTCCTTCTCGCCGCCGAAGGCGCCGCCGATCTCGGCGCCGGAGGTGCCGATGTTGACGTTGGCGATGCCGCAGTCGCTGCCGGCCGCCGACAGGAACTTCTCCGCCGCCTTCAGGTTCTGGGTGAAGATCGACGAAGACAGGCCCTGCGGCACGCCGTTCTGCATGTCGATGGCCTCGTCCAGGGTGCTGTACTTCATCACGTACAGGATCGGCGCGAAGGTCTCGTGCTGCACCACCTCATCGCTGTTCTTCAGGCCGGTGACGATCGCCGGCAGCACGAAGTTGCCCGGGCGGTCCAGCGCGGTGCCGCCGGTCTCGACGGTGCCGCCGGCGGCCTTGGCCCTGGCGATCGAGTCCAGGAACTGCTCGACCGCGCCGCGGCTGTTCAGCGGGCCCATCAGGTTGGCCGGGTCGGTGGGGTCGCCGATCTTGCCTTCGACCTGCTTGTAGGCCTTGACCAGGGTCGCCAGCACGGTGTCGTAGATCGATTCGTGCACGATCAGGCGACGCGTGGTGGTGCAGCGCTGGCCGGCGGTGCCGACCGCGCCGAACACGATGCCGGGCACCGCCAGCTTCAGGTCGGCGCTCTCGTCGAGGATGATCGCGTTGTTGCCGCCCAGCTCCAGCAGACAGCGGCCCAGGCGGCGCGCGCACTTCTCGGCGACGACGCGGCCGACCTGGGTCGAGCCGGTGAAGCTGATCAGCGGGATGCGGGCGTCCTCGACCAGGCGCTCGGACAGCGCCACGCCGGCATCGTTGATCAGGAAGAAGATGTCCGGGAAGCCGGCATCGCGCAGCGCGTCGTTGCAGATCTTCATCGACGCGATGGCGGTCAGGGGGGTCTTGTTGGACGGCTTCCAGATGCAGATGTCGCCGCAGATCGCCGCCAGGAACGCGTTCCAGCTCCACACCGCGACCGGGAAGTTGAACGCACTGATGATGCCGACCAGGCCCAGCGGCTGGTACTGCTCGTACATGCGGTGGCCGGGGCGCTCCGAGTGCAGGGTGTAGCCGTACAGCATGCGGCTCTGGCCGACCGCGAAATCGGCGATGTCGATCATCTCCTGCACTTCGCCGTCGCCTTCCGGCTTGCTCTTGCCCATTTCCAGCGCGACCAGCGAGCCCAGCGCGTCCTTGTGCTTGCGCAGCGCCTCGCCGCACAGCCGCACCGCCTCGCCGCGGCGCGGGGCCGGGGTGGTGCGCCAGACCTTGAACGCGGCCTGGGCGCGGGCGATCACCGTCTCGTAGTCCTGCTCGGTGGTGGCCTGCACTTCGGCGATGATGGCGTTGCTCGACGGGTTCAGCGGCTGCAGTACGCCGGCGCCGGTGGCGCTGGACCACTCGCCGTTGCCGAGATAGGTGCCGGAGTTGGTGGCGGCGAGGCCGAGCGCCTTGAGCAGGTCAGCGGACATGGAATCTCCTGGGTTCGTTGCGACAGGGAAGGCGACCGCAGGCGGGGGACGCGGGACGCGCAGCCGGTAATTTTAGCAGACCGGACGCAGCCGGCCGCCGCCGCTGCCGGGCTGGGTGCGCTGTGAGCGCAAAAGCCCGCCGGCGCGCCGTCGTGGCGGCTGCGCCACGTGTTTCGGCAAGCAAAGAGGAAGGGCCGAGGGGAGGGGCGCTGCCGGCACGCGCGCCGCTGCCGCCGACATGAACGAAATGGTGACCCCGGCGCGATTCGAACGCACGACCTGTCCCTTAGGAGGGGACCGCTCTATCCAGCTGAGCTACGGGGCCATTGGCCTGCCGGGAATTCTACGACGCTGAATCGCGCGTTGTCGCCCCGGCCTGCAATAACGTCCTCTACACCTTGTGCCGACGCGGCCTGAGCATCGCCCTGCGTAGGCTGCGTACGTCCGCCACTGCGGCGTCCCGACGGCTCGCTTTGCGATCCCGGGTTGCCGCAGCGGCGACGGACGAGGACGGAGTCGCATCCGCCGCGTCCGCTACAAGCGTCCCGTCCGCACTGCCTGCGGCGGGGCGATCGCCGCCGCGCATCGGCGGTTCTGGTCGCCTCGGGCTGGCGTGACCGCCGGTTGTCCGGTATGCCCGCAGCGATTCCCACCCCTATGCGAAGCAGGAGTCACAGATGAAAACAGCGATGAAGATGGTCCTGGTCGGTTCGATGCTGGTCGCCCTGGCGGCATGTAAGCGCGATGGCGATCACCCGGCCAATGATCCGAATGCGGCCAACCCGCCGGCTGCGGCCGACGGCAGCCCGGCAGGCGGCAGCACCGCCCCGGCCGGCAGCACGGCCCCGGCGGGCAGCACCAGTGGCGACGCCAGCGGCACCGCGACCGGCACCACCGGCACCGATGCCGGCCAGGGCACGATGCAGGGGCAGGACGGCACGTCGCCGACCACGCCGCAGGACCCGGCCAACCCGGATCCGCAGCAGCCGCCGCAGACGCCGCCTGCTGATCAGAAACAGCAGTAAGGCTTGCGCAAGCGCGCGGCGCCACGGGCGTCGCGCGCTTGGTCGGTGCGCATCGTTCGGTCGGGTCGCATCGTCAGTTTCCGCATGTCTGCTTGCCATGCAATCCGGCGCAACACCGGGTTTTTCAGGCTTGGGCGATAGTCACTTTTGCAACCGTCTTGTACGGCCGGCTCGTCGATGCTGCGGTTGCACACGCGGCGCTTGACAGCGCCCCGGCGCATGATGTCCTCTTGCGTCCATGCCTCTGGTCCACGCCCTCGTCGCTCCCTCGCTTCCGCGTTCGCTTCGGCACGCGGCTGCGGTTGCTGCGGGCATTACCACCGGTATTACCACCCTCACCATTCGCCCGGTGCGGCCCGTCGTCTTCGTCTGATCGTCGAACACCACGGCCCCGCACCCGGATCAGGATGCGGGGGACACCCTCGGCCTGATGCGAGCGGGGCCTCCACTCCGAGGTCTCCCATGTCGTCCCCCGCCGTCGCTCCCGCTGTCGCCGTTCCGCCCGATTCCGCCGTCGACCCCGCGCTCGCCGCCGCCACCGTCGTGCACAAGTTCGGCGGCACTTCGGTGGCCGATGCCGAACGTTACCGCCATGTCGCGCAACTGCTGCTGGCGCGCCCGGAGCGGCTCCAGGTCACCGTCGTCTCGGCGATGAAGGGCGTCACCGATGCCTTGATCGGCCTGGCCGAGCTGGCGGCGCGCGGCCACGGCGACTGGCGCGAGCGCTGGCACGAGACCCGCGCCCGCCATCGCGCCGCCGCCGTGGCGCTGCTCGGCGAGCACGCCGGCGCCACGGTGGAATGGCTGGACGCGCGCTTCGAGCACCTGGCGGAGATCCTCGCCGCACTGGCGGTGATCGGCGAGCTGCCGCGGGAAGTGCTGGATCGCGTGCAGGGCCTGGGCGAGGTGTATTCGGCGCAACTGCTGGGCGACCACCTGCGGGCGCTGGGCGAGGACTGCGCGGTGCTGGACGCGCGCGAGGTGCTGGTGGTCGACCGCGGCGAGCTGGGCGTGGATGTGGACTGGGAGGCGAGCGCGCAGCGCCTGGCGCAGTGGCGCGCGCAGCATCCGCAGCAGCGCATCGTGGTCACCGGCTTCGTCGCCCGCGACCGCGCCGGCCGCATCACCACGCTCGGCCGCAACGGCAGCGACTACTCCGGCGCGATCTTCGCCGCCTTGTTCGAGGCAGCGGAACTGCACATCTGGACCGACGTCGACGGCGTGCTCTCGGCCGACCCGCGGGTGGTGCCCGAAGCGGTGCAATTGGAAACGCTCAGCTACGACGAAGCCTGCGAGCTGGCGTACTTCGGCGCCAAGGTGGTGCATCCGCAGACCATGTCGCCGGCGATCGAGCGCGGCCTGCCGATCATCATCCGCAACACCTTCCAGCCCGAACACCCGGGCACCCGGATCACCGCCAGCAGCGCCACCAGCGGCCCAATCAAGGGCCTGACCCTGAGCCCGGACCTGGCCGTGCTGAATCTGGAAGGCACCGGCCTGATCGGCGTGCCCGGCACCGCCGAACGCGTGTTCGCCGCGCTGCGCAATGCGCGGGTGTCGGTGGTGATGATCTCGCAGGGTTCTTCCGAACATTCCATCTGCTGCGTGGTGCGGCAGAACGAGGCCGAGCGCGCGCGCGATGCGGTGCTCTCGGCCTTCGCCCACGAACTGGTGGTGGGCCAGGTGCAGCGCGTGCAACTGACCACCGGCATCAGCGTGCTGGCCGCGGTCGGCGACGGCATGGCCGGCCAGCCCGGCGTGGCCGCGCGCCTGTTCGAATCGCTGGGCCGCGCCCAGGTCAACATCCTGGCGATCGCGCAGGGCTCGTCCGAGCGCAACATCTCCGTGGCCATCGACAGCGCGCACGCGACCAAGGCGCTGCGCGCCGCGCATGCCGGCTTCTGGCTGTCGCCGCAGACCTTCTCGGTCGGCGTGATCGGCCCGGGCAACGTCGGTGCCGCGCTGCTGGACCAGTTGCGTGCGGCGCAGCCGCAGTTGCTGGCCAAGGCCAACCTGGACCTGCGCCTGCGCGCGGTCGCCTCGCGCAGCACGATGCGCCTGGAGCCGCGTGCCTTCGCCGGCGACTGGCGGCAGGCATTGGCCGCCGGGCAGCAGCCGACCGATCTGGACGCGTTCACCGCGCACCTGTTGTCGGCGCACCTGCCGCATGCGGTGATCATCGACTGCAGTGGCAGCGCCGACGTCGCCGACCGCTATGCCGGCTGGCTGGCCGCCGGCATCCACGTGGTGACCCCGAACAAACAGGCCGGCGCCGGGCCGCTGCCGCGCTTCCACGCGATCCGCGCCGCGGCCGCGGCCAGCGGCGCGCGTTTCCGCTACGAGGCCACGGTCGGCGCCGGCCTGCCGGTGATCACCACCTTGCGCGACCTGGTCGATACCGGCGACGCCGTCACCGCGATCGAAGGCATCTTCTCCGGCACCCTGGCCTGGCTGTTCAACAAGTACGACGGCAGCGTGCCGTTCGCGCAGCTGGTGGCCGAGGCGCGCGGCATGGGCTACACCGAGCCGGACCCGCGCGACGACCTGTCCGGCACCGACGTGGCGCGCAAACTCGTCATCCTGGCGCGCGAGGCCGGGCACGAGTTGAGCCTGGAGGACGTGGCAGTGGAAAGCCTGGTGCCGGAGGCGCTGCGGCAGGCCAGCGTGGACGATTTCATGGCGCGCCTGCACGAAGTCGATGCCGTCTTCGCGCAGCGCCTGCAGGCGGCCAAGGCGCGCGGCTGCGTGCTGCGCTATGTGGCGCGGCTGGCGCCTGGCCATGCGCCCAGCGTGGGCTTGGTGGAACTGCCGGCCGACCATGCCTTCGCCAACCTGCGCCTGACCGATAACGTGGTGCAGTTCACCACCCGCCGCTACTGCGCCAATCCGCTGGTGGTGCAGGGCCCGGGCGCCGGCCCGGAGGTGACCGCCGCCGGCGTGTTCGCCGACCTGCTGCGGGTGGCGGCGGGCGAGGGCGCGCGCCTGTGAGCCGGATGCAAACGCTGCCGGCTCACACCGTTGGCACGGTCGCGCCGACGCAGGCCCGCGCGTTCGCGCCGGCCTCGGTGGCCAACGTGGCAGTGGGGTTCGACCTGCTGGGCTACGCGGTGGAGGGTGTCGGCGACACGGTGACGGTGCGCCGCATCGATGCGCCCGAGGTGCGCATCGCGGCGATCCGCGGCACCACCGTGGCCTTGCCGCTGGAGGCCGCGCGCAACACCGCCGGCGCGGCCCTGATGTCGCTGCGCGAGGCCTTGGCGCTGCCGTTCGGCTTCGAACTGGAGATCGACAAGGGCATTCCGCTCAGCTCCGGCATGGGCGGCTCGGCCGCCTCGTGCGTGGCCGCGCTGGTGGCGGCCAATGCCTTGCTGCCCGAGCCGCTATCGCGCGATGCACTGTATCGCTACGCGCTGGACGGCGAGGCGGTGGCCAGCGGCAGCCGCCACGGTGACAACCTCGGTCCGATGCTGCTGGGCGGGCTGGTGCTGTCGACCCTGGAGCGGCTGGTGCCGGTGCCGGTGCCGAGCGGGTGGCACAGCCTGCTGGTGCACCCCGACGCGACGTTGGAGACGCGCCATGCGCGCGCAGCGCTGGTGGGCGACTACAAGCTGAGCGAGTTCGTGGCGCAGAGCGCGAACCTGGCGTTGGTGCTGGCGGGTTGCCATGCAGGCGACGAGTCCTTGGTGCGTGCTGGCTTGCATGACGTGCTGATCGAGCCGCGCCGCGCGCCGCTGATCGTCGGCTTCGACGCGGCCAAGGCGGCGGCGCTGGCGGCGGGGGCCATGGGCGCGGGCATTTCCGGCGCCGGTCCCAGCGTGTTCGCCTGGTTCGCCAGCCGCGCCGAGGCGGAGGCGGCGGCACCGGCGGTGCAGGCGGCTTTCGCGGCTGCGGGCTTCGGCAGCCAGCATTGGGTTTCGCCGCTGCAGTGTGCGGGCGCGATGTTGCTGTAGCCACTTATTGGAGCGGTGCGTTGTCGGCGCCGCTGTTGTTAGTGTCGTTGCTGTTGCTGTTGCTGTCGCTGTTGCTTTGGTCGTTGCTTTGCCGTTGCTGTTGCCGTACCGGGTTCCCTTCCGAAGCGGCGGCCATCGTGGGGAAACACCCGAAGGGCGGCGCACATGGATGTGCGCCGTCCGCGGCAGGGGCAGGATGCCCCTTCCGCGGATCCCCGCGATGGACGCGGACCCGGAGCGCGCAGCGCGGAGGGCGCGAGGCAAGGCGCGCTTTCTTTTGGTTACCTTTTCTTTGCGCGAGCAAAGAAAAGTAACTCGCCCGCAAGGGCGAAAGCTTTGCTTCTGCTGTTGTCGTTGCTGCGGTTGGAAGCTTGAAAGCAACAGCAAAGGCTTTCGCCTGGCGGCGAGTCACTTTTCTTTGCTTGTGCAAAGAAAAGTAACCAAAAGAAAGCACACCCCGCAGCGCGCCCTCCGCGCTACGCGCTCCGGGTCCGCAGCCATGACGGGCATTTTTCGACGGCACATCCATGTGCCGGCGAAAAACGACGCGCATCCTGCGCGTCGCCCTTCGGGTATTCGCCCGCCGCGGCTGCCGCGCCGAGGGGACCCCGGGTGAAGCAGAACAGCAACAGCCAAAGCAACAGCAACAACTTAGAACGACAAAGCGACCGAATACCTCTGCTAATGGAACCACCATGAACTTCATCTCCACCCGTAACGCCGCACCCCCCGTCTCGCTCAGCCAGGCCATCGCCGCCGGCCTCGCGCCCGATGGCGGCCTGTACGTGCCCGAGCGCATGCCCGCCGCCCGCGACCTGCGTGCCGGCGCCAGCCTCGCCGAGACCGCCGCGGACCTGCTGGCGCCGTTCTTCGACGGCGACGCCCTGGCCACGGAACTGCCGGCCATCTGCGCCGAAGCCTTCGACTTCGCCGCACCGCTGCAGCCGCTGGCCACGCCCGGCGACCATGCATTGGAGCTGTTCCATGGCCCGACCGCGGCCTTCAAGGACTTTGGCGCGCGCTTCCTGGCCGCCTGCCTGGCCCGGCTGCGGCGCGGTGCGGCGACGCCGCTGACCATCCTCGTCGCCACGTCGGGCGACACCGGTGCCGCGGTCGCGGCCGCGTTCCATCGCCAGCCCGGGCTGCGCGTGGTGGTGCTGTATCCGGACGGGCGCGTGTCGCCGCGGCAGGCGCATCAACTCGGCTGCTTTGGCGACAACATCCACGCCTTGCGCGTTGCCGGCTCCTTCGACGACTGCCAGGCGCTGGTCAAGCAAGCCCTGAACGATGCCGAGCTGCAGGCGCAGGCGCCGTTGAGTTCGGCCAACAGCATCAGCCTGGGGCGCTTGCTGCCGCAGATGAGCTATTACGCGCACGCAGCGCTGCAGCACCACGCCGCGCACGCGCAGCCGCTGAACATGGTGGTGCCCACCGGCAACCTGGGCAATGCGCTGGCCGCGATCCTGGCGCGGGCGCTGGGCGTGCCACTTGGCCGGATCGTGCTGGCGACCAACGCCAACCGCGTGCTGCCGGACTTCTTCGCCGGTGCCGACTACACGCCGCAGCCCAGCGTGGCGACGCTGGCCAATGCGATGGACGTCGGCGCGCCGAGCAACGTCGAGCGCCTGCGCTGGCTGTACCAGGGCGACGACGCCACGCTGCGCACGCAGTTCCAGGCGTACTCGGTGGACGATGCGCAGATCCGTCAGACCATCGGCGAGCGCTTCCGCCGCTACGGCGAGGTGCATTGCCCGCATACCGCCACCGCGCTGCACGTGCTGCAGCAACTGCGTGCCGAGGGGGCCGAGGCCGACGCCGGCGACTGGGCGGTGGCGGCCACTGCGCATCCGGCCAAGTTCGAAGGGGTGGTGGAGCCTCTGATCGGGCAGCCGGTGCCGGTACCGACGGCCCTGGCGGCGTTGCTGCAGCGGCCGGCGCAGGCCGAGTCGATCGCGCCGGACTACGCGGCCTTGCGCGCGCGGCTGCTCGCCGGCTGAGCGGTGCGCAGACGGCGCCTGCGCACGTGGTGGCTCAGTCGGACGGCTGCAGCCGCTGCCAGGCGGCCAGGACGATGCCGCGCACCTGCAGCCAGTCCAGGCGCGAGCGCGGGTGGTCGCGCAGGAACACGTCGCGCAGCTGCGCGACCACGTCCTCCACGCGCTGGCCGTGGTACTTGAGGTAGGCGTCGTAGGCCAGCTTCAGCGCCGGCTCGTAGTCGTGGAACGTGTAACCGGGCTGATGGAAGGGGCTGTGTACGAACTGCGCCTTCCAGAACTCCAGTTCGCGCTCGCGGTCCAGCATCACGCAGGCGCGCGAGGCGTGTTGCATCTCGATGGCGACGGCCATACAGGCCCTCCGAGTGGTTCCCCCCACCGGCACCGCGGCGGCGCCGCAGGTGTGTTGCGGCGCAAGTCTATGTCCGGACGCGACGCATGCCGTGACGAATGACTGAAGCGTTCAGAAGACGGGGCGTGGTCCCCCGCGGCGGCGGCCTGCAGGACGTAGCGCGAATCGTTGCGGCCACGCGCAGATGTCTATCCACAACCGGTGTGGAGCGATACTCCGAAATCCTGTGGATAAGTGGCGGCGTGCCGCGCCGCATCAGCGACGTGTCCGGCCTGGCGAAAAAATCGCCAGCCGCGATCCGCTCAGTCTTCGTCCGACGCCAGTCGGTGCAGCGCGGCGAAGTCGCGGATCTCGACCACATGCAGCTGCGGCAAGGCGATCAGGCCCTGCTGGCGCAGCTTGGTGAAGGTACGGCTGACCGTCTCCATGGTCAGGCCGAGATGGTCGGCGATGTCGCCGCGGCCCATCGGCAGCACCACCTTGTTGCCGGCATCGCCCTGGCGCGCGGCGCGGGCGGCGAGCTTGAGCAGGAAATCGGCCAGCTTCTCGGCCGGCTGCAGCCGCGCCAGCGCCAGCGCCGCGTCCTGCGCCGCGTCCAGTTCCAGGCAGGCGCGCTGCAGCAGCTTGCGCTCCAGGTGCGGAAACTGGATGCGCAACTGCTGCATCTGCGCCACCGGCACCCGGCACACCCGGCTGTCGGCGATGGCTTCGATGTCGTGGCGATGCCGGGCCGATTCGCTCAGGCCCACGTAGTCGCCGGGCAGGACGAAACCGGCCACCTGGCGACGGCCGTCGGCGAGGGTGCGAACCAGGCGCAGCGCGCCGGCGGTGACGGTATAGACGGCCTGGCGCGCCTCGCCGGTGCGCGCCAGGGTGGCGCCGGCGGAGTAGGTCAGCGAGGTGGTGACCCGTTCCAGCGCCTGCACCTCGTCGCAGGCCAGCGCCGAGCAGATCGCCAGGTGGCGGACCGCGCAATGCAGGCATTCGTTGCCGTGCGGCGCGCGCGGGGCGGCCGGTTCGGCATAGGGCAGGGCGAATCCGGAAGGAGGCCTGTTCATGGGCGTGGCAGCGGCTTCGGCACCCGCGAATGATACGCCGATGCGGTCGGGCGTGGCCGGTGCGGCTAGAATTGGCATCCCGCTCGCCCCCGAATCGCAGGAGTTCCGCACGTGATCAAGCCCCGTACGCCGCCCGGCATCATGGAATTGCTGCCGCGCGAGCAGATCGCGTTCCAGCGCATGCTGGACGTCATCCGCCGCAATTACGAGCGGTTCGGGTTCCTGCCGGTGGAGACGCCGGTGTTCGAGCTGTCCGACGTGCTGCTGACCAAGTCCGGCGGCGAGACCGAGCGCCAGGTGTACTTCGTGCAGTCCACCGGCGCGCTGGCCAATGCCGCGGCCGAGGGCGCCGAGGGCGGGCTGCCGGAACTGGCGCTGCGCTTCGACCTGACCGTGCCGCTGGCCCGCTACGTGGCCGAGCACGAGCACGAACTGAGCTTCCCGTTCCGCCGCTACCAGATGCAGCGCGTGTACCGCGGCGAGCGCGCCCAGCGCGGCCGTTTCCGCGAGTTCTACCAGTGCGACATCGACGTGATCGGCAAGGACGCGCTGAGCATCCGCTACGACGCCGAGGTGCTGGCGGTGATCCACGCGGTGTTCGCCGAACTGGGCATCGGCGATTTCGCCGTGCAGTTGAACAACCGCAAGCTGATGCGCGGCTTCTTCGAGAGCCTGGGCGTGGCCGAGGGCGAGCGCCAGCTCGCGGTGCTGCGCGAGGTCGACAAGCTGGACAAGCGCGGCGCCGACTACGTGCGCGAGACGCTCGCCGGCGAGGGCTTCGGCATTCCCGCCGAGCAGGTGCAGCGCATTCTCGACTTCGTCGCGGTGCGCTCCAGCGGCCATGCCGATGCGCTGGCGCGGCTGCAGGCGCTGGAGGCCGACGCCGCCTCCAGCGCGATCCTGCGCGAGGGCGTGGCCGAACTGCGCGAGGTGCTGGCCCTGGTCAAGGCGCTGGGCGTGCCGGAGACCGCGTACTGCCTGAACTTCTCCATCGCCCGCGGCCTGGACTACTACACCGGCACCGTCTACGAGACCCTGCTGACCGACTACCCGCAGATCGGCTCGATCTGCTCGGGCGGCCGCTACGAGGACCTGGCCAGCCACTACAGCAAGTCCAAGCTGCCGGGCGTGGGCATCTCCATCGGCCTGACCCGCCTGTTCTGGCAGTTGCGCGAGGCCGGGCTGATCGACGGCATCGCCTCCAGCAGCGTGCAGGCGATGGTGGCGCTGATGGACGAGGCCAAGCTCGATGACGCGCTGGACATCGCGCGGCGGCTGCGCGCCGGCGGCATCAATACCGAAGTGCAGATGGAGCCGAAGAAGATCGGCAAGCAGTTCCAGTACGCGGCCCGCGCCGGCATCCGCTTCGTGGTGCTGGCCGGCGACGACGAACTGGCGCGTAGCGTGGTCGCGGTCAAGGACCTGCTGCGCGAGCAGCAGTTCGAGGTCGCCCGCGACGAGCTGGCCAGCACGCTGCAGGTGGAATTGGAGCAGGCCAAGGTGATGGCCTGAGTCTGGTGGCGACGGCCGCCGCGCTCTGCAGGGTTCTCGTAGGAGCAGCTTCAGCCGCGACCAGCATGGCCGGTAAACCCGGCCGTGGCTGATCCCCCAGGGGCGGGCTACAGCAGGCCCGCACCCTGCAGCATCGCCTTCAGCGCACGCCGCTGCGCGGCGTCGTCCGCCGGCCAGCCCTGCAACTGCGCGACGACCTTGCCGTTGCGCACCAGGAAGAACGTCGGCATGCGCCATTCGCGCGGCAACAGCGGCCATTCCTCCACGTCGTAGAGCGGATGCAGCGGCGTCTGCGGCTGTGCCTGGTTCCAGGCGCGCAGTGCCTCCAGGTCCTCGCTGCCGGGCGGCAGGGTCAGCCACAGCGCATGGCGGCCGAACGCCGGGCCCAGTTCGGGATCGGCGGCAATGGCGCGCGCGGCGTCGGCGGCGAAATGGCAGCCGGCGGTGACCAGGAGTTGGGTCGGCCCCAGATCGATGCGCCGCCGGTGCAAGGTGCGGCCATCGGCGTCCAGCGACCACAGCGTCGGCCCCTGCGCCGACGCGCCCAGGCGGTCCTCGAAGCGCAGCCAATGCGGCCAGTCGGCGCTGCCGCCATTGGCCAGCAGGCGGCGTGCGTCGTCCACACGATGCGCGAGCAGTAGCGCGTTGCCGGCGTCGTCCACCTGCGCCGCGCTGGCCTGGCCGCGGTGCCGCAACTGCGCCAACACCTGCAGTTGCGTGTCCAGTCCCGCCGGGGTGGGGCGCAGCGCGTAGGTCGCGACGACGGCCCGATACAGAAGGTCCAGCGCGGTATCGTCCGATTGCGCGAGGGCCGCCGGGTCGAATGCTTCGGGCAGGGCGCTGCGCACTGCGGGCCAGGGATCGCGTCCAGTGCGGCCGAGGCTGTCCAGATTCCGGTTGTAGACGTTGTAGCGACGCTCGAGGTCGCCGATCGGGGCGGCGGGATCGTGGGCACGCGGCTGCGTCGCCCAGTGCGGCAAGCTCTCGGCGTAGCGCTCGGCGCCGAACAGGGCCAGCAGTGCGCGACCCTGTTCGCGGGTGAGCTGCGGCAGATCCTGCGTATCGAATCCGCCCAGGCCGTCGCGGCCGAACACCAGGCCGTCGAGAAAGCGCTGGCGGGCGCCGGGCGTGAAGGCGTCCAGGGGCGTGGCCTGGCCGGCGTGGGCGCGCAGGTAGGCCTGGAGCTGGGCGGTGGAGCGGATCGGCAGTCCTGGCGCAGTGGCCGCGGTGTCGCCGCTTGCGGCTCCCTGGACGGGAGGCAGCGGCTGCGCCAGCGCCTGCGTCGCCAGGCACAGGGCAAGAGCGGCAAAACACGCATGGCGCATGCGGCATTCCAGAGGAGGCAGCGGTCATGCCGATGCTCCTAGCGGCTGCCGGGTACTCCTTCCATGCGCTGCCGGCGGCGTCTGCGCGCAGCGTGAGGCCGGATCGCGGCAACGCGCACGGCGCCAGAACGCGCAACAGGATGGCCCGGAGGCTGAACGCCCAGGTCGCTGCGATCCGCGCAAGCTTGACCTTGTAATAGCGTGCTATTACATTAGCGCAATGAAACAACGTCCCGCCCCTGCAGCAGACCGCGATGGCGACGCCTCGTTCAAGGCGTTGGCGCGTACCCTGGCCCAGCTCGGCAAGCCGCAGGAAGTGGCGGCGTTCCTGCAGGACCTGTGCACGCCGGCCGAGCTGGAGGCGATGGCGGACCGCTGGCGGGTGGTGCCGCTGCTGCTCAAGGGCGTGCCGTACCGCGAGATCCACGACCTGACCCAGGTCAGCGTCACCACCATCGGCCGTGTCGCACGGACCCTGGAATACGGCGCCGGCGGCTATGCCGCGGCGCTGCGCCGGCAGACGGCGCGCCCCTCCGATTCCCACTGAGATGTCCTGATGAGTGCTTCCCTGGCAGCACCGGCCCGCGACCGGCTGCGTATCGCGATCCAGAAAAGCGGCCGCCTGGCCGAGCCGGCCCGCGCGGTGCTGGCCGCCTGCGGGCTGAGCTGGCGCGAGAGCCGCGACAAGCTGTTCTGCTACGGCGAATCCCTGCCGGTGGACCTGCTGCTGGTGCGCGACGACGACATTCCCGGCCTGATCGCCGACGGCGTGTGCGACTTCGGCATCGTCGGCCGCAACGAACTCGACGAGCAGGCCGGCGAGCGCCGCCGCAACGGCTTGCCGGAGGCCTATCGCGCCCTGCGCGGGCTGAACTTCGGCCAGTGCCGGCTGATGCTGGCAGTGCCGGAGAGCTGGGAGTGGAGTGGCCCGCAGCAGGTGCAGGGGTTGCGCATCGCCACCAGTTACCCGGCGGTGCTGGCCGACTGGCTGGACGCGCGCGGCATCGCCGCGCAGGTGGTGGAACTGTCCGGCTCGGTGGAGATCGCGCCGCGCCTGGGCACCGCCGACCTGATCTGCGATCTGGTCTCCAGCGGCGCCACCCTGGCCGCCAACCAGCTCAAGCCGGTGGAGACGCTGCTGGAGAGCGAGGCGGTGCTGGCCGGCCCGGTCCGCGAACCGGCCGACGCCCGCGCGGGCCTGGCGGCGATGCTGCTGCGCCGGCTCGACGGCGTGCTCAAGCTGCGCGACAGCAAGCTGCTGATGTTCCGCGCCGCGCGCGAACGCGTCGCCGACCTGGCGCGGCTGCTGCCCGATGCCGAACCGCTGGTGCAACTGCCCGGCGACGCCGACGGCCCGCTGCAACTGCAGACCATGTGCCACGGCGCGATCACCTGGCAACGCATGGAGGAACTGGAGCGCGCGGGCGCGCAGGGGTTGATGGTCTTGACGGTGGAGCGGTCGCTGGCATGAATCGATTGGAATGGAGCGCGCTCGACGCGCAGGAGCGCACCCAGGCGCTGACCCGGCCGGCGCAGCGCGTCGCCGACCAGACCCGCAGCGCCGTGGCGCAGGTGCTGGACGCGGTGCGCAGCCGCGGCGACGTCGCGTTGCGCGAGCTCACCGCGCGCTTCGACGGGGTGGTGCTGGAGACGCTCGAAGTGAGCGCCGAGGAGTTTGCCGCTGCCGAAGCGGCGGTGCCGGCGCCGCTGCGCGGGGCGATGGCCGAGGCGGCGGCGCGGATCGACACCTTCCATCGTGCGGGCATGGCGCAGCCGTACGCGGTCGAGACCGCGCCGGGCGTGGTCTGCGAGCGCGTGGTCCGGCCAATCGGGCGGGTCGGCCTGTACGTGCCGGCCGGCAGCGCACCGCTGCCGTCGACCGCGCTGATGCTGTGCGTGCCGGCGGCACTGGCCGGCTGCCGCGAGGTGGTGCTGTGCACGCCGCCGCGCGCCGACGGCTCGGCCGACCCGGCGGTGCTGGTCGCGGCGACGCTGTGCGGGGTCGACCGGGTGTTCAAGCTCGGCGGCGCCCAGGCCATCGCGGCGATGGGCTTCGGCACCGAGACCGTGCCGTCCTGCGACAAGCTGTTCGGCCCCGGCAACAGCTATGTCACCGAGGCCAAGCAGCAAATCGCGCAGGCCGGCGCGGCGGCGATCGACATGCCGGCCGGTCCGTCCGAGGTGCTGGTGATCGCCGACGCCGGCGCCGATGCCGCCTTCGTGGCCGCCGACCTGCTGTCGCAGGCCGAGCACGGTCCCGATTCGCAGGTGCTGCTGCTGTCCGACAGTGCCGCGTTGATCGAGGCGGTGGAGAACGAACTGGAGCGGCAGCTGGCGACGCTGCCGCGCGCGGCGATCGCCCGGCAGGCGCTGAACGCGTCGCGGTTGATCCGCGTCGACACCCTGGAGGACGCCTTCGCCATCAGCAACCGCTACGCCCCGGAACATCTGATCCTGGCGCTGCGCGCGCCGCGCGACTGGCTGGACCGCGTCGAGGCCGCCGGCTCGGTATTCCTCGGCGACTACACCCCCGAGGCGCTGGGCGACTATTGCAGCGGCACCAACCACGTGCTGCCGACCAGCGGCGCGGCGCGCGCCTACAGCGGCGTGAGCGTGGCCAGCTTCCAGAATTTCGTCAGCGTGCAGAGCGCCAGCGCTGCCGGCATCGCCACGATCGGCGGCTGCGCGGTGCTGATGGCGCGTGCCGAGGGCCTGGACGCGCACGCCAATGCGGTGGCGCTGCGCATGGAGAAGGCGGCATGAGCGCGGCCTCCGACGCGCGCGCCGTGCTGGCGCTGGTCCGCCCGGACCTGCGCGACTTCGCCGGCTACTCGTCCGCACGCAGCAGCGCGCTGCAGGGCGACATCTGGCTCAATGCCAACGAGTCGGCCTGGGCCAACGCCGCCGATGGCGACGCCGCCAATCGCCGCTATCCCGACCCGCAGCCGCCGGCGCTGCGCGCCGCCCTGGCGCAGCTGTACGCCTGCGCCCCGGAACAGGTGCTGCTCGGCCGCGGCAGCGACGAGGCCATCGACCTGCTGCTGCGCGCCCTGTGCGAGCCGGGCCGCGACGCCATCGTCATCACCCCGCCGGTATTCGGCATGTACGCGGTCTGCGCGCGGCTGCAGAACGCGCGCGTGGTCGAGGTACCGCTGCGCGATACCGCCGAGGGTCTGCTGACCGATGTGGACGCGGTGGTGGACGCCGCGCTGAGTCAGATGGCCAAGCTGGTGTTCCTGTGTTCGCCGGGCAACCCCGGCGGCGCGGCGATCGCACTGGCCGACATCGCCCGCGCTGCAGAGCGCCTGCAGGGCCGTGCGGTGCTGGTGGTGGACGAAGCCTATGGCGAGTTCTCCGACGAAGCCTCGGCAACGACCTTGCTCGCGCGTCACGCCAACCTGGCGGTGCTGCGCACGCTGTCCAAGGCCCACGCGCTGGCGGCAGCGCGGATCGGTTGCGTGATCGCCGATCCAGCGCTGATCGCGGTGCTGCGGCGCTGCCAGGCGCCGTATCCGATTCCGGCGCCGTGCACGCAACTGGCGCTGGCCGCGCTGCAGCCCGAACCGCTGCGGCAGACCGCGGCGCGGGTGCAGGAGGTGCGTGCCGAGCGCACGCGCATGCAGGCGGCGCTGGCGGCGCTGCCCGGCGTGCGTCAGGTGTATCCGTCGCAGGGCAATTTCCTGCTGCTGCGCTTCGACGACGCCGAGGGCGCGTTCCAGGCGCTGCTGGCGGCAGGCGTGGTGGTACGCGACCAGCGCGCCGCGCCCGGCCTGGGCGACGCACTGCGCATCACCCTGGGAACGTCGGCGCAGAACCAGCGCGTGCTCGGCGCGCTGCAGGCGTGGAGGGCCGCGGCATGACCCCGATCCTGTTCGTTGACCGCGACGGCACCCTGATCGAGGAGCCGGCCGATTTCCAGATCGACGCCTACGAGAAGCTGCGCTTCGTGCAGGGCGTGATCCCGGCGATGCTCAAGCTGCGCGACGCAGGCTACCAGTTCGTCATCGTCACCAACCAGGACGGTCTGGGCAGCGAGGCCTATCCGCAGGCCGCCTTCGACGGCCCCAACGACCTGATGCTGCAGATCTTCGCCAGCCAGGGCATCGTGTTCCGCGAGGTGCTGGTCGACCGCAGCTGGCCGGCCGACAATGCGCCCACGCGCAAGCCCGGCATCGGCCTGATGCTGCCGTACCTGCAGGACCGCAGCATCGACTGGGCGCGCTCGGCGATGGTCGGCGACCGTATCACCGACATCCAGTTCGCCGAGAACCTGCGCATCCGCGGCTTCCAGTTGCGCACCGCGCAGTTCGGCGGCGAGTGGGACTGGGCCGGCATCGCCCACGAGCTGGCCGATGCGCCGCGGCGTGCGCGGGTGCAGCGCGACACCAAGGAAACCCGCATCGCGGTGGAACTGGACCTGGACCTGGCGCGCGACCCGCACTGCGCCACCGGCCTGCCGTTCTTCGACCACATGCTCGAGCAGATCGGCAAGCACGGCGGCTTCGCCCTGGACGTGCGCGCCGAGGGCGACCTGCACATCGACGAACACCACACCATCGAGGACACCGGCCTGGCGCTGGGCCAGGCGCTGCGCCAGGCCTTGGGCGACAAACGCGGCATCGGCCGCTACGGCTTCACCCTGCCGATGGACGAGACCCTGGCCAGCGCCGCGTTGGATTTCAGCGGGCGTCCGTACTTCGTGTTCGAAGGCGAGTTCAAGCGCGAGCGGGTCGGCGACATGCCCACCGAACTGGTGCCGCACTTCTTCCGCTCGCTGTGCGACGCGGCAGGGCTGAACCTGCACCTGAGTGTGCGCGGCGACAACGACCATCACAAGGTCGAGGCCTGCTTCAAGGCGCTGGCGCGCGCCTTGCGCCAGGCGCTGAAGCGCGAGGGTGCGGCGCTGCCGTCGACCAAGGGGGTATTGTGATGCGCGCGGGTTTCGCAGGGAGCGTGCGATGAGCGATGTCGCCCTGATCGATGCCGGCGGCGCCAACCTTGGTTCGGTGCGTTACGCGCTCGAACGCCTCGGCGTGGAAGCCCGGCTGGTGCGCGACGCCGCCGGACTGCAAGGCGCGGACCGGGTGATATTGCCGGGTGTCGGCGCCGCGCCGCACGCGATGGCGCGGCTGCGCGAGCAAGGACTGATCGAGCCATTGCGCGCGCTACAGGTGCCGCTGATCGGCATCTGCCTGGGCATGCAATTGCTGTTCGAGCGCTCAGAGGAGGGCGATGTCGACTGCCTGGGCCTGTTGACCGGCGTGGTCCGGCGCATGCCGCCGGCGCTGGGCATCCGCGTGCCGCACATGGGCTGGAACCGGCTGTTGCCGCTGCGGGCGTCGTCGCTGCTGGCGGGTGTGCCGGACGGTGCCAGCGCCTACTTCGTGCACGGCTATGCCGCACCGGTCACAGGCGACACTGTTGCCGCCTGCGATCATGGCGGCCTGTTCACCGCGGTGGTGCAGCATGGTCGCCGCTGCGGCGCGCAATTCCATCCCGAGCGCTCGGCCGACACCGGCGCGCGCATCCTGCGCAACTTCCTCGAGACCGATTTCCCATGAGCTTCGTCGTCTATCCCGCCCTGGACATCCGCGACGGCCGCGTGGTGCGGCTGGCGCAGGGCGACTACGCCCGCGAGACCCACTACGGCGACGATCCGCTGCGCCGCGCGCAGGCCTTCGCCGAGGCCGGCGCGCAGTGGATGCACCTGGTCGACCTGGATGCGGCCCGCGCCGGCGGCTACACCCTGGCGCCGCTGCTGCAGCGGATCCGCAGCGAGACCGGGCTGCAGGTGCAGACCGGCGGCGGCGTGCGCTCGCGTGCCGACGTGCAGCGCCTGCTCGAGGCCGGCGCCAGCCGCGTGGTGATCGGCTCCCTGGCGGTGCGCGATCGCGAATCGGTGCTGGAATGGCTGGCCGAGTTCGGTCCCGAGCGCATCACCGTGGCGCTGGACAGCCGCCAGGACGCGCACGGCGTCTGGCGCCTACCGGTGCACGGCTGGACCGAGACCTCGTCGCTGAGCCTGGATACGCTGGCCGGCGAGTACGCCGCGGCCGGGCTGGTGCATCTGCTGTGCACCGACATCGCCCGCGACGGCATGCTGTCCGGGCCGAATCTGGCCTTGTACGCGCACCTGCGGCAACTCGCGCCGACGCTGGCGGTGCAGGCCTCCGGCGGCATCCGCGACGCCGCCGACGTGCGCGGCGCGCGCGAGGCCGGCTGCGCCGGCGCGGTGCTCGGCAAGGCCTTGCTGGAAGGGCGGCTGCGCCTGGACGAGGCACTGGCATGCTGAGCCGGCGCATCATCCCCTGCCTGGACGTGCGCGAAGGGCGCGTGGTCAAGGGCGTCAAGTTCCGCGACCACGTGGACATGGGCGATATCGCCGAGCTGGCGTTGCGCTACCGCGACCAGGGTGCCGACGAACTGGTGTTCTACGACATCGGCGCCAGCCCGGAAGGACGCTCGGTGGACTACGCCTGGGTCGAGAAGGTGGCGCGGTTGCTGGACATCCCGTTCTGCGTGGCCGGCGGCATCCGCGACGTCGCCACTGCGCGCGCGGTGCTGCACGCCGGCGCCGACAAGATCTCGATCAATTCGCCGGCACTGGAGCGGCCGGCGCTGATCGCCGAGCTGGCCGAGGCGTTCGGCGTGCAGTGTGTGGTGGTCGGCATCGATTCGATCCGCGAGGACGACGGCCAGTGGCGCGTGCGCCGCTTCACCGGCGACCCCAGCAAGACCCAGGCACTGCGCGTGCGCACCCTGGACTGGGTAGTGGAGGCGCAGCGACTGGGCGCCGGCGAGATCGTGCTCAACTGCATGGACAACGATGGCGTGCGCCGCGGCTACGACATCGCGCAACTGCACGAGGTGCGCGCCCTGTGCAAGGTGCCGCTGGTGGCCTCCGGCGGCGCGGGCGAGATGCAGCACTTCGCCGACGTGTTCGAGCGTGCCGACGTCGACGGCGCGCTGGCCGCCAGCGTCTTCCACAGCGGCGCGATCCCCATTCCCGAACTCAAGCGCTTCCTGCGCCAACGACAGATCGAGGTGCGCGATGGCGCATGAACATTCCCACGATGCGGAGGTCGCCGACGCGGCGCTGGATTGGGGCAAGGGCGATGGCCTGCTGCCGGTGGTGGTGCAGGACGCAGCGACCCTGCGCGTGCTGATGCTGGGCTACATGAACCAGGAAGCGCTGTCGGCCACGCGCCGCAGCGGCCAGGTCACCTTCTACAGCCGCAGCAAGCAGCGGTTGTGGACCAAGGGCGAAAGCTCCGGCCATGTCCTGGACGTGGTGGCGATCGACACCGATTGCGATCGCGACACCTTGCTGGTGCTGGCGCATCCGCGCGGGCCGACCTGCCACCTCGGCCGCGACAGTTGCTTCCCGCAGGCGCCCGGCCAGTTCCTGGGCGCGCTCGACCGCCTGGTCGCGCAGCGCGAGCGCGAGCGGCCGGCCGGCAGCTACACAACGCAGCTGTTCGAGAAAGGTACGCGGCGCATCGCGCAGAAGGTGGGCGAGGAGGGCGTGGAGACTGCGCTGGCCGGCGTCGCCCAGGGCGACGAGGAACTGCTCGGCGAGTCCGCCGATCTGCTCTACCACCTGACCGTGCTGCTGCGCGCGCGCGGCCTGGGCCTGGCCGACGCGGTGGCGGTGCTGGAAGCGCGGCACCGGTAGTCCAGGCGACGCCGCGTCGGGCGTCGCCCATCTTGTCCACATCGCAGCCGCCTTGCCGGTCTGATGTCGCTTGACAACCCGCATGCCTTTGACAAGCATGCGGACACGCGCGAATGCGCTGCCAAGATGGCAGCAACCACGCGGATGTTCAGGCCACGAACCGCGTTCGCGGCGATCAACTGGCGTGCAATGGAGATGCAATGGGAAGTCGGCTGGATGCATCACGCCTCGCTGCGGGCACTGCGCTTTCTGCGCGGTCCGCCGGTGTGGGCCCATGAGCCCCGACACCCGGGATCTCGGGGGCGCCCTGCAACTGGCGCGCGTCATCAGGCGACTCAAGGCGCAGGTGCAGCCGGGCGAGTTGGGCGCGGAGACGGTCGAACACCTTGTGCGACGCTACGCGCGCGTGCGCCCGCCGGCGTTGACGCTGGACATGCAGAGCCACTACGACCCAAGCTGGCCGCGCGCATTCGAAGAGGAAAAGGAGCGGCTGCTGGACGCGTTCGCCGGAGAGGATGTGCTGGGTGTCGAGCATATCGGCAGCACGGCGATCCCGGACCTGCCGAGCAAGAACATCCTGGACATCGCGATGGCACGCGGTGCATCGCTGTCGGCCGAACGGCAGTCCGGCATATTGTCGGGACTCGGCTATCAGGCATATGGCGAAAGCCCGATCGATGCAGGATTCTCCTGGCATTGGCGCATCGGGCAGGCCGGCGATCGCGCGTTCGTGGTCCATACCTGTGCCGCCGACAATCCCCGATTCACCGACATCCGCAATTTCCGCGATTTCCTGCGTGCGTTTCCGCAAGAGCGGCAGCGCTATCTGGAGCTCAAGCAGGCGTTGGCGGCGGTGCCCGGCCAGACCTGGCTGGACTACAGCGTGTTCAAGAAAGTCCTCGTGGTGCGGATCACTGCACGCGCCAATGCGTGGCGCCAGGGGAGCTGACATGCCGGCATCCCTCCTGGAGGAATCCCGGCGTCATCTGCAGATGCGATTCGGTGCGGCATGAAGGCCTCGCACAGCCTGATCGCGCTGCAGGCCCTGTTTCGGCGCGAAATCGCGCACATGTTCCGCATGTGGGTGCAGACGCTGGTTCCGCCGCTGACGATGATGGCGCTGTACGTCCTGATCTTCGGCAAGTTGATCGGAACCCGGGTCGGAACCGTCGACGGCGTCAGCTACCTGCACTTCATCGCGCCGGGCCTGGTGATGATGTGCGTCATCACCAACAGCTACGCCAATGCGTCGAACGCGTTCTATTTCATCCGCTTCAATCGCGCGATCGAGGAACTGCTGGTGTCGCCCATGCACGACTGGACCATCCTGCTGGGCTATGTGGCCGCGGCGGTGGTGCGCGGCCTGCTCGTCGGGGGGCTGGTGTTGTTGATCGCAGTGCCGATGACCGCACTGCAGGTCGCGCACCCGTTCATCGTCTTTCTTTCGGCGCTTCTGGCGGCCACGATCTTTTCGCTGGTCGGCGTCATCGTCGCGATCTACGCGAAGAATTTCTACGACACGGCGCATGTGTCCACCTACGTGCTGACCCCGCTGTCCTATCTTGGCGGTGTGTTCTACCCGATCGGCCTGCTGGGCGAGCCCTGGCAGAGCATTGCGCGCATCAATCCATTGATGCACATGATCAGCGCGTTCCGCTATGGCGTGCTGGGTGCGGACACCGCAGCGAGCGTCGGCACCTCGCTTGTGGTCATGCTGACGTTCATTATAGGCTTGGGCGCTTTCGCGCTGACGTTGCTCGGCAGAGGTGTCGGCGTCAGATCCTGAGCATGGCGGTGAAGCATGCGCGGGACGCAGCGGTGACGATCGGCCATCAGGGCCAGGGAGCTCGCGACATGGACATCGGCGATGCCGCGCTTGCGCCTTGCTTGGTGGAAGCAGCACTCGATCAACCGGTGTATCGGGATGCCCGATACGACGTACGCGTGCGCGATCTTGTCGCCGTGTTGGGCCGTGCCGGCAAGCGTGTCTTCGTTGTCGGAGGTGCGCCACGCGACTGGCTGGCGGGTCTGCCGGGCAAGGACATCGACCTGGCGCTGGAGTGCGGCGTGGACGAGGCGCTGCGCCTGCTGTGCGACGCCTATCCCGATGCGGAGGCTGCGGTGCGCATGCGCAACGACCGCTTCGGCGTGGTGCGCTGGGGCGACCCCGCCTCAGGCGCGGTCGATCTCAACATCCTGCGCAGTTGGCGCGATATCCAGGGCAGCGACATGTGGACGACGACGTTCGTCGCGCGTTCGGATCTGGTCGAAGACGCGCTGATGCGCGATTTCTCGGTCAATGCGTTCTATTACGATTGCGCAAACCACGTGCTGCGCGATCCTCTGCGGTGCGGCATTCAGGATCTGCGCGAAAAATCCCTGCGGATCATCGCCCATCCGCACGTGCTGGCGGCGAGCTACCGGATGACCTTCCGCATTGCCCAGTTCCTCAGTCGCGGCTATTCGCCGACGCCGAACGTGCTCGAGTATCTGGAAAGCCATGCCGATCGCGACATCCAGGGCATGGGCGCGCGCATTCGTCGATGGACATCGGAGCAGCTGCGCGTGGAGCGCGATCAGCAGGCAGCGTTCAAGGGCATCCTCTATGCGCACGCCCGCCAGGCCGCCTCCATCGAGACCTTGGACGCCTTCTTCGGCTGAGGGATACCTGCATGCACGCATCCATCGCCACGATGCCGGCCCCGTTCCGGCGCGTCTTCCAAGCCGGGATGCGCGACGGCGACGGCCACCTGCTCGGTGGCACCGAAGTGCTGCATCTGGTGCCGCATCGAGGAAAGCTGTTTTCCCTGTTGTCCTATTCCCACAACCGCTACCTGCCAGGCGACCCTCCGGTCGGCGCCCAGGTCGCCATGCTGGATCGGGCCGACGGCGAATGGCGCCAGGTGCACGCCTACGACCGCGACTACTGGCGGGCAACGCTCAGGTCGGTGGCGTTTACCCAGGACGAACGCGGGAGAACGCTCGATGCGCCCGTCTCGCTGCTGCTCGCCGGGCCGTCCAACAACAAGGGCGCCGTGTATGTCGATTGCCTCGACGACGACACCGGGACGTGGGCGCGCACGCACCTGGGGAGCGAGTCGGGCCTGACCGCCGCGCGCAGCTTCTTCGTCCACCGCGACACGGTGACCGGGCAGGAGCGCGTCTTCGTCGGCACCTTGCCGCTCGGCATCTTCAGCGGCAGCTACGATCCGGACGCGCCAGGCAAGATCCGCTGGGACCGACAGGCCGAGCTAAGCGGCTACCGGCGCCGTGCCATGGCCTTCACCGAATGCGATGGGGTCCTGTACTGCAGCATCAGGCCGCACCTCTATCGGCGCATCGACGGCCCTGTGCCGCGATGGGAGAGCGTGCACACGATCGCCGAACCGCTGATCTTTCCGAGCTGCGGATATCGCGGGCTCATGGGCGTGCCGCATCCCTCGGGATCGGGGCAGGTGTTGCTGGCGGCGTTGGAAGGCGACCGTTGCCGCATCGTCCGGATCGATCCGCAGGATGACTTCAGGGAGACCCTCGAACTGGATGTCCTCGAGTTTCTGGGCGCGCACTGGGGAAAGCGCCCGGCCTTTGGCGTGGTCGCCTACGACGACTTCACGCCGGTGCGCGATCCCGCCAGCGGACAGACGTTGCTGCTCGCAGGCGTTGGCGCCAGCGACAGTGCCCGCGACGACGTCCATCCGCCCGACGGCTGGGCCCGCGACGCCTGGTATCTGATCCGCGATCCGGACGGGCAACGGCATACGCTCGCGCGGATCGAATCTGCGGATCTGGCGCCGTCCACGCCGCTTTTTGCCGCACGCAGCTTCGCGGCCTCGCCGTTCGAACCAGGAATGCTGTACGTGGGCGGCTACGATCCCAACGCGCAGCCGTGCCGAGACACCGCATGGGTATTTTCCGCATCGGTCGAGACCGTGCTCGCGCCGCGAACGCGGTGAGAACCCGCGCACTGCCGCGCCCGCATCGACGCCATCACTTGTCTACATTTTCGTGTCGCGGATGAAAGGTGCGTTGAATTTCGCAAATTCTTCTGAATATACTCGGGCCACAGAGCCCCTACAGCATAAGGAAATGCACAATTATTGGTTGTGCATCTGACAGCCGTATGGTTGCGGCCGGCAGCATGTTTCAAGGACGGATATGACCTCGCACCTGCTGGCCTCCTGGACCGCCTTTCCGGATCCGCCCTCTGCGGACGCGTATGCCGGTGGATTGCGCGCCGACGCCGTCCCCTCGCGACGGCTCAACGATTATCTGGCCTTGCGCGGCTCCACCACCTTCTTTCTGGAGGCGCTCGCCGGATCGCCCGTCGAGGTCCATGTCCTCGATCAGCATATCGAAGCGCGGGCGAATGAAGGCGAGGTCCTGTGCCGCCGTTCGCGTCTTTATGTGCGCGATCCACGCAACATCCTCCTGGTCGCCGAATCGTCGATCCGCCTGTCCTGCGTCGACGCGCAGCAGCGGCAGAAGCTGCTCGACGGCAGCGTAGGAATCGGCAAGCTGTTCGATCCGCACGATCGTGGTCTCCTCGAAAAGACCGACCTGGAGACGCTGGCCGTGCCTGCACCTCGCAGTCTCCGCACCGAATCGACCTGGGCGCTCTCGCGGCGCTACGCGATGAAACTCAACGGCATCGACTGCGTCGAGGTCAGCGAAATCCTCAACAACGAATCGCTGGAGCGCGCATGATGACGCCGGTCGAGCGCGCCCATGCGCCCGCGTGCGACTGGCGCGGCGCGCTCGCCGCCAGCGGCAGCGTGGTGCACCTGAATGGAGCGCGGGCGACGCTGCAGGACCTGCTGCACAGCGGGCGCGAGCGCTGGAAGGCCAAGCGTGGGTACACGCGGGCGGCGATGCTGGGCGTCGACAATCTGGAGATGCTGTCGCAATTGCTGGCTGCCATTGTCGATGGGCATTCGCTGCTGCTGTGTGCAGGCAACGCGGCGCCACCGCCGCTGTGCGATGTGCATGTCGGTGCGTCGGTCGAAGGTGGCGCTGCGCCGTCGCCGCTGCAGATCCTCCCTCCACCGGCAGGGCATGCGCAGTGGCCCGTGGGCTTGGCGGTGCTGTCCTCGGGCACGGTGGGGGCGCCCAAGGTGATCTGGCATGCATACGACGATCTGCTGGCGACCAGCGCCATGGTGCTGCGCCGGTTGCAAATCGGCGCCGACGATCGGGTGTTGATTACCGTTCCCCTGCATCACATGTATGGTCTCGGCGCGGCGCTGCTGCCGGCATTGCTGGCCGGTGCGCAGATCCATCTGCTGCCCAAGGCCAATCTGCTGGGCTTCAACGATGCGCTGCGCGCTGCAAGGCCGACCTGGGTCTTTTCCACCCCGCATCTGTTGCGAATGCTGCTGCAGCGCAAGAACGCCCCGGTCGTCGGCTGTCGCGGCCTGGTGCTTGCCGGCGACGCGACGCCGCCGGTACTGCACGCGCAGGCGCAGCAGGTCTTCCATCGCGTTTTCGACCTCTACGGAAGTTCCGAACTGGGTGTGGTCGCGATTTCCGCGCCCAATGCGCCCGGGGCGTTGCGTCCGCTCGAGGGCGTGTCCGCATGCATCGCAGACGCCAGCGCCGGACAGGGCAATCTCCTGGTGACCCATCCGCACGCTGCCACGCATCTGGCCCATCAAGGCGAACTGACGGCGTTTCCCGCCGTCTGGGACACGCGCGACATCGCGGCCTTCGATGACAGTGGCGGCTTCTGCATCCGCGGCCGCGCCGATCTCAGCCTGAACCGCGCGGGCAAGCTGCTGATCCTGGCCGATCTGGAGAGCACCATGATGGCGTGGCCCGACGTCGCGCAGGCCGTGGCGATCGTGCTCGACGAAGACACCACGGTGGGCAAGGCGATCGCGGCCGTGGTCAAGCCTGCCAACCCCACGCTGACCGTCGACGTGCTCAAGCAGCATGCGTCGATCACGCTGCCGGCCTTCGCCAGGCCGGATCACTACACGCTCGTTTCGGATCTGCCTTGTCTGGGCAGCGGAAAGCCCGACCGGAAGACCATCATCAAGGACTACTGCCATGGATAAGCCCCAGATCGTCGATACCTTGAAGCGGCTGATCGCCGAGGACCTGGATCTCAATGTGCGCTACGAGCAGATCCCGGATGGGGCGTCGTTCCTGGAAGACGGGCTTGCGCTTGATTCGATCAGCATGGCGGAGTTCATCAACCATCTGGAGCGCCGCTTCCCGATCCGCATCCTGGACGAAGATCTGGAGTCGGACACGTTCAGGTCGCTGGACAGCGTGGCCTCGCTCGTGCTCATGCGCCTGCCGGCGCGCACGGCCGAGGCGGCGCAATGACCGAGCTCACGATCGCGCTGGTCGACGACGCGCGTGGTCCGCCCCTGCCGTCGCCTCCGCCGGACTATCGCAACGAACTGCCCAACCGCGACGGCTTCGTGGTGGCGTGGCCGCCCCAGCGCTACTGGAAGTCGGCCGGCGACGCCGATCTCCTGGCCGAACAGCCGCTGCATCTGTACTTCCATATCCCGTTCTGCCTGCAGCGCTGTCGCTACTGCTTCTTCAAGATCGAGATCCTGTCCGACTCCTCGCATGCGGTCCGCGAGCGCTATGTCGACGCGCTGTGTCGCGAGATCGAACTGGTCGCCGATGCGCACAGGTTGCGCGGACGCACGGTGAAGTCGATCTACTTCGGCGGCGGCACGCCGAGCGTGATCCAGCCCGAGCAGTTGCGCCGCATCAAGCGCAAGATCGAGGAGTGCTTCGTGCTCGATGCGCCGGAGTTCGTCTTCGAGATCGAGCCGATCACGTTGAACAACCGCATGATCGATGGGTTGGCGGACCTGGGCGTCAACCGGATCAGCTTCGGCATCCAGTCCTTCGACGACCGCGTGGTCGCCCTGACCGGTCGCCACGATACCGACGAGAAGAACTCGCGGGCGATCGAGCGTGCGCTGAAGACCGGTGCCGTGGTCAATGTGGACCTGCTGTCCGGGCTCGAAGGCGAGGTGATGGGCAGCTGGCAGCATTCGATCAACCGCGCCATCTCCCTCGGCGTGCATGCGGTCACCGTCTACAAGATGGAGTTGTACTCCAACGCGCACTACATGAACGACGTCCGCCAGGGCACGCTCACGCTGCCCGGTCCGGACCAGGAAATGGCGTTTGCGCGCTGGGGACTTTCGCGGCTGCGCGAGGCGGGCTACCTGCCGTCCACCTATTTCACCTTCACCCGCGAAGGAAAATATCCGCAACGGCACATCATCAGTCGCTGGCGCGGTGAAGACCTGTATGGCTTCGGCGCATCGGCGTTCGGTACCGTGGGCGGACGCAGCCGGCAGAACGTCACCGAGATCGATGCCTATCTGGACCGCGTCGAGCGCGGTGCGATCCCGACGCAGCGGGTGCTGGAGATCAGCAGCGCCGACCAGATGCTGCGCGACCTGGTGATGGGGCTGAAGACGACCGCGATCGATCTCGACGCCTACTGCGACAGGCACGGCGTACAGCTCGACACGACGCTTGCCGAAGACCTTGCGCACCTGCAGCGGCAGGGCCTGGTCACGCTCGAGGACGAGCGGCTGCGCCTGACCGACGAAGGCATCCTCTACGGCGACTACTGCGGCCGTTATCTGGGCGCCGGACTGCGCCGCAAGCTCACCGGAAAGGCCGGGCCGCTGAGAGCCTGACCACGATGCTGATCACGCCGGATTTCGTTTTCATCCATATGCCCAAGACGGGCGGAACGTTCATCACCGAGATGCTGCGACGTGCGTACGGCCCGCGGGCCGTCGAGACCGGGCGCAAGCACGGTACCTGCGACGAGATCCCGGACGCGGACCGGGGCAAGCCGATCCTCTCGGTCATGCGCTCGCCGTTCGAGCGCTACGTCTCGCAGTACCACTATGGCTGGTGGAAGACCCATCCGCAGGAATACTGCGATCCTGCGCGGATCCAGCAGGAGTTCCCGGCGTATCCCCAGGTCGGTTTCGGGGAGTTCGTCGCGATCGCCAATCGTTTCTTCGTCAATGTGCATCGCGGCATGCCCAGCGGCTACGACACGCCGAAGCTGCCGGCCGAACGTGCGATCGGATGGCATACCGAGCAGTTCATCCGCTTCTTCTGCCGGGACCCGAAGCGCGTATTCGCCGGCATCGTCGACCAGGACCTGGACCGGGGCCATCTGCAGGCGCATGAGTATCCGGTCGAGTTCCTGCGCACCGAGACGCTCAACGACGACCTCGCCGATTACCTCGAACGGCTGGGTGCGGATGCGGCGCTGTCCAGGTGCGTCCGACAGCACGACCGGGTCCTGCCGGATCAGGCCCACGAAGCGCGGGCGCGCCCGCACGCACGCGATTACTTCGACGATCGCTTGCGCGATTTCGTCGCGCGCAAGGAGGCCTTCCTGTTCAATCGCTTTCCGGAATACCGGGCAGGTGTGCAATGACGCAGACGCGCAGCGGCGATCGCGTCGCCCTCATCAGTGGCGGCAATCGCGGGATCGGGCTGGCGACGTGCGAAGGCCTCGCCAAGCGTGGCATGCAGGTGTACATGGGGTGCCGGAACCTGGCCGATGGCATGGCCGTGGTCGCGCGCCGCCAGCTGAGCGGGGTGACGCCGATCCAGCTGGACGTCTGTTCCGAAGCGTCGATGGTCGCGGCGGTCGACGTCATTGCAAAAGCCCATGGGCATGTCGACGTGCTCGTGAACAATGCCGGCGTCTCCGTCGGCGTGCGCGATACGCCCAGTACGGAAGCCGAGGCGCAGGCGCGGGCGACGTTCGACGTCAACTTCTTCGGCCCGTGGCGGCTGATCCAGTTGGTCCTGCCCCTGATGCAGTTGCGGCCGCAGGCGCAGATCATCAATGTCTCCAGTGGGCACGGCAGTTCGACCAAGATCGAAGGCAACAACCTGGCGTACCGCAGCTCGAAGTCGGCATTGAATGTGCTGACCCAGGCGCTGGCCATGGAGCTCGCCGACCGCGGCATCCGCGTCAATTGCATGACGCCGGGCTGGGTCAGGACCAAGCTCGGCGGCATCGCCGCGCCGCGCTCGCCGGAGCAGGGGGCCGAGACCATCCTGTGGCTGGCCGATGGCGGCGGCGAGACCGGCAAGTTCTACAAGGACAAGGCGGTTTTCCCGTGGTGAAGGCGCCCAACCTGTTCGTCATCGGTGCGCCGAGGTGCGGTACCACCTCGTTGTTCGCCGCGCTCAAGCAGCATCCGGACGTTTACGCGAGCGTGCTGAAGGAGCCGCACTTCTATGCCGCGGACCTGCCCGCACAGCCGCACACCGTCTCCGATCCCGCGGACTATCAGCGGCTGTTCGCTGCTGCGGGCGACCAGCGCTATCGCGCCGAAGCGTCGGTCTGGTACTTCTACAGCCAGGAGGCGCCGGCACGGATCGCCAGGGCGCATTCGGACGCGCGGATCGTGCTGCTGCTGCGAAGCCCGGCCGACATGCTGCTCAGCCTGTATGCCCTGTATCTGCGGACGGGCAACGAAGCCGACACGGATCCCGAGGCGGCCGTGTTCCGCACGAGCGAGGCACGTTTCGCGAACACGTATTTCCCGTTCGGGCTGCACTACCTCAACTTGCTGGACGTCACCGGGCCACTGTCGCGCTGGCGCAGCTTCTTTCCCAGGGAGCGGTTGCGGGTGCTGACCTACGAGGACATGTACGCGTCGCCGCAGGCGGGGTTTCGCGATCTTTGCGGCTGGCTGGGCATCGACCAGGAAGCGCCGGTGAGCTTCGATGCCCGGCAGGCACGCGAGGCGGTGCGTCGCATGGCAACGAAGCAACTGCGCGATCTGCCCGACCATCTCCGCCGGAAGCTGAATCCCGCTGCCTCCCGATTGCACGCCGGCAAGGCGGACGTTGCGATCCCCGCTGCGCTGCGCACACGTCTGCGCCACCATGCGCAGGAACGCAACGCCGGCTTCGCGCTGGCAGCGGACAGGCCATGGCCTGACGCGTGGCGAGCTGCCTGACGGTGTCGCTGCGAACATGATCGCCCGCGTGGCGGGTCAGGGCAGGGCAGCATTTCCTCGGGTGGACGCCTGTGCGGACCGGGGGCCGCCGAGTGCCGCGTGCGCCGGGCTGCAGCTCGATTGATCGCCTGCGTTCGCCCAACCGTTGGGCGTGACTGTGCAGGACGTTGCCGGCCCGCTGGCTGTGCGCCGGATCGCCCGGTCGCGGTGACCGTCGTTCCGTGATCAATGGCTACAATGGCGGTTTCGCTTGCTCTCGGGATTGACCATGTTGCTGCGTGCCGTCGTGCTCACCTGCCTGTTGACCGCCGCGCTTCCCGTGCTGGCGCAGCCGGCGACGATCAGCGGCAGCGTCTACCAGGAGCGCGATGGCCATGCTGGACGTGGCGATGGCGAGCCCGGCATCGCCGGCGTGCAGGTCTCCGATGGCGTGCACATCGTGCGCACCGACGCGCAGGGGCGCTACTCCTTGCAAGTGGAGCCGGGACGCACGGTCTTCGTGATCAAGCCCGACGGCTACACCTTCGCCAGCGCAGGCAACGGTCTGCCTGCCTATTGGCGCCACTATGCGCCGGCCGGCTCGCCCAGGCTCAAGTACCCTGGGATCGCGCCCACGACCGGCGCCACCGAGCACTGGGATTTCGCGCTGCGTGCGCAGCCCAAGGCCGACAGCACCGAGGTGCTGGTCTTCGCCGACAGCCAGACCGCCTCGATGACCGACGTCGGCTACTACGCCCGCGCGATCGTCGCCCCGCTGGTCGGCAAGACGCAGGCGCGCCTGGGCACCACGCTGGGCGACCTGGTCAGCGACGACTTGTCGCTGTTTCCCGCGCTGAACGCCGAAACCGTCAAGCTGGGCGTGCCGTGGTTCCACGTGCCCGGCAACCACGACCTGAATTTCGACGCGGCCGACGACCTGGGGTCGTTGGCCAGTTGGCGCGCGATCTACGGCCCGGACACCTACGCGGTGGAGGATGGAGGCGCCAGCTTCGTGTTCCTCGACGACGTGATCTATCAGCCGCAGCGCCAGCCCGACTACATCGGCGGCTTGCGCGAGGATCAGTTCGCGTTCCTGCAGACCTACCTGGCGAGCGTTCCCAAGGATCGGCTGCTGGTGCTGGGGATGCATATCCACCTGTTCGACGCGGTCCCCGGCAAGGAGTCCTTCCGCCATGCCGACCGTGCGCGGCTGTTCGCGCTGCTGAAGGGCTTCCCGCACGTGTTGGTGCTCACCGCGCACAGCCATACCCAGCGGCACATGTACTACACCGCCGCCGACGGCTGGCAGGGCGCGAGCCCGTTGCACGAGTACAACGTCGGCGCCGCTTGTGGCGCCTATTGGTCCGGCGTCAAGGGCGCTGACGGCGTGCCGGTGACGACGATGTCCGACGGCACGCCCAATGGCTATGCCGTGCTGACCGTGAAGCGCGGCGGCGACTATGCGCTCGCCTATCACGCCGCGCGCGCCGCCGGCGATCCGCAGCTGCAGTTGCATGCGCCCAAGGTGCTGCGCCGTGGTGCCTACCCGGCCTGGGGGGTGTACGCGAACGTGTTCATGGGCGAGGACGACACGCGTGTGGAGTACCGTCTCGATGGCGGCCCCTGGAAGCCGATGCGGCACGTCCGGCAGCCGGATCCGGACCTGCTCGCGGAGAACGCGCGCGACGATGCCGCCGACGCGTTGCGTGGTTACGACCGTTCGCCGGAAGCCACGCCGTCGGAACACCTGTGGCGCGGCGTCCTGCCCACCGACCTGAGCGTCGGCGCCCACCGGATCGAGGTCCGCGCCTTCGATCGCTGGCGCGGCGAGCAGCGCGCCAGCACCAGCTACCGGTTGCAGGACGCGTCGCCCTGAACGCGCCACGGTTGCGACGCCGGCGTCCCGGCGACGCCAGTTCAGTCGCGATCTAGATGTTTTCAACCGCTGTCCTGGGTTGGGACGGCGCTCCGGACCGGGCAAACGCCAGCCCATTCGCCAATGCAAGCGCCGATCGGCGCATCGGCTTCATCGCCAACGACAACAGCCGGTTCTACTTCGCCCGGCGGCCGCGTGTGCTTGGCCCGATCGCCGTGCCGACTTTCATTTGCAGGTTACGCGAAGGACATTCTTTGCATTGATTGAATAGCTGCATTGCTCCACACGGTTCGCCAGCTTTACATCCTGCGTTTGCTTGTCCGCGTACTTGCAGCGCAAGGTGACGAAGCGGCCCTCATCGTAGATGTAGCCGAGAACCCAATGGCCGTCTCGTTCCTTTGCCACGTCGGGTTCAAGCGTTGCGAGATCATGTGGTCCTCCATCGAATGCATCGATGGAGCGAAGTGGCTGGTTCTGTCGAATGGGGCAGACGGAAGGCGCGGCGAGCGCACTCCTCCAGCCAAATAGGCAAAGGAGGAGCGCGGCAAGTTGCTTGCTCGATGACATAGAGGTTGCTTCCATCTGCGCCGCTTCGGCCGGGCCTTCGCCTGTGTAGCCTTGATCGAGGAAGTCGGCTTCACCGCCTGCCGAGTCTGGTGTGGACCGCCGCTGGCGGCGCGGCTCGTCGTACTGCCGGTCTGGCATTGGCATGAAACAAAAAAACCTCCATGAAGGAGGCCGATGAAACGCGAGGATCCTGGCTGGCGAGCGAAGGCTGGCGGGCGGACGGATCGGTGCGCAGCTGGCTGGCGAAAGGCTGGCGGGCTTGCTGCGGGGCGCAGTGTAGCGGGCGCACGTGATCGGCAATCGAACGCGAATCACTCTCATCTATGGGGTCGCTGCGGACTCCTGCTCCAGGCCCCGTGCGGGCACCAGCGCTGGAGCCGTCACCGTCGGGGCCGTATGTGCGCTGCTCGACGGAGCAGGACGACTCACTGCGCGGGAGCGGCAGCCGATGGCGATCGCGCCTGTTTTGCGGGCGTCGGGGGAGCAGTGGCTTGCGTGGTCCCGGGCGCGTAGTCCGGTTCGCCATCGGCCGCAGTCGCTGCGTCGTCCGCATCGGGTTCCGGGTACGGATAGGGCGGTGCGGCGGCGTTCGGCAACTGCGCGCGCCAGTGCTGCAGCCAGGTGCCGATGCGCGCACCCACGTACAGCTGCGGATACGACGGCGCTTCGCCTTCGGCCTGTTCGCGTGCGCTGATCTCGGCGCTGGCCAGGCTGTAGCTTTCGATCATGTCGGTGGTGCGCGCCAGTGCGTCAATCAGCCAGGCACGGCCGAAATAGGTGGCGCTGGCGGTGTTGCCGCAGCCGAACGAGGGCCGGTCGCGGCGTGCGGCGGTGATCACCAGGGTGTCGGCGGTCTTCAGCGCCGGCACGAAGCCGCCGGAGTAGCAGGCCGAGATCACGATGATGCGGTTGCGGATGCCCGCGTCGTCGAGCAGGCGGCGCAGTTCCTGCGGGGTGATGGTGTCGTACTCGGCATCCTCGCCGGGGCCGAACTGCAGGTACAGCTCGTGCTTGTCGGTGCCGTGGCTGGTCAGGAACAGCAGCAGCGCATCCTCGCGCGGATCCATCAGTTTGCCGACGCGGTCCAGCGTATCGGCCAGGTTGTCGTAGGACGCCTGTGGCGCGTAGGCGTGCGTGCCCAGGTTGTCGCCGTGGTTGATCAGGGTGGCGATGCGGCCAGCGGCGCCGAAGCGCTGCGTGAACATCTGCTGCAGGTACAGCACTTCGTTGCGGAACACGTCCTCGCTGGCGTCGCCGGCGAAGCCGACCACGTACAGGTCGGGAATGCCTGGGCGCTGCGCCTGCAGCGATCCCAGCGCCTGGCGCAGTTGCGCCTGGTCGACCGGATCCGGTGCCGCCTCGTCCTGTGCCGCCGCGTCCTGCGCGGTGTCGGCCGCGCCGGCCGGCATGGCGCCGGCATCGGAATGGCAAGCGGGCAGGGCCAGCGCCAGCAGCGCGGCCGGCAGCAAGCGGCGTCGCAGCACGGCAAGCGGGCGCTGCCACGCCGCCAGGATGGCCCTCAAGGCAGCGGCAGGCCGGCGCATGCGGGTTCTCAGAAGCCCAGGTCGGCGAAGCTCTCCGCGCGGCGGTGGCCGTTGCAGGCCTCGCCCTGACGCGGTTGCGGGTAATCGTCGCGGCGGTCGATCAGCACCGTGTCCAGGCCGGCAGCACGGGCCGCATCCAGTTCGGCGACCACGTCGGACAGGAACACGATCTGCGCCGGCGCCACCCCGATCGCCTCGGCGATGCGCGTGTAGCTGGGTTGCTCGCGCTTGCCGCCGATCTCGGTATCGAACCAGCCGGAGAACAGCGCGCGCAGGTCGCCCGCGTCGCTATGGCCGAAGAACAGTTTCTGCGCCGGCACCGAGCCGGACGAGTACACGTACAGCGCGCGGCCGTCGGCGTGCCAGCGGCGCAGCGCCGGTGCGGCATCGGGATAGATGTGCGCGGTGAAGTCGGCATCGCGGTAGCCGGCTTCCCAGATCATGCCCTGCAGCGCCTTGAGCGCGGTGTGCTTGCGGTCCTGGTCGATCCAGCCTTGCAGGGTCTCCACGATCACCGCATCGGTGCAGATGCCGCCGCATTCGCTGGCCACGGCATCCAGCCATTGCCGCACCTGCGGCTGCTGGCCATGCTCGCGCACGAAGCCGGGCAGGGCGCGGCGCGCGTACGGGAACAGCACGTCCTTGACGAAGGAGATGCTGCTGGTGGTGCCTTCGATGTCGGTGAGAACGACGCGCGGATCGGTCATCGCTCAGTGCGCCTCGCCGCGCAGCTTCGCCTCGTAGCGCGGGAAGCGCTGGGCGATGTCGGTGCCGGTGAAGTGGCCGACCCAGCCGTCCGGCTCGGTGAAGAAGCGGATCGCGACGAAGCGCGGCTCCGGGCCCATGTCGAACCAATGGTGGGTGCCGTCGGGCACGGCGATCAGGTCGTTCTGCACGCACTCGATCTCGTAGACCTTGCCGTCCACGTGCAGGGTGAACAGACCGGAGCCGGCGACGAAGAAACGCACCTCGTCTTCCTTGTGGAAGTGCTCGTCGAGGAACTTCTTGCGCATCTCCTCGCGCTGCGGGTTGTCGGGGGCGATGCTGACCACGTCCACGGTCTTGAAGCCATTGGCGGCGACCAGGCGGTCGATGTCGGCCTTGTAGGCGGCCATCACCGCTTCCGGCGAGGCGCCGGCCTCGATCGGCTGGTTGGCCTGCCAGCGCTCGAAGGTGACGCCGATCTTGCGCAGTTCGGCGGCGATCGCGTCGCCATCGCGGCTGTCGAACAGCGGCGCGTCGGGAGTGGTGTCGGCGAAGATGCGGAGTCGGCTCATGGCGGCGGGCGAAAGCGGCAGGGGGACGAAAAGGGTAGCAGGTGCGCGGCCGGCGGCCGTTGCGGCGCTGGAACGCTGTCGCGCCGCGGCGGCTCAGCCGGCGGCGCGCAGCTTGCGCAGCTCCAGCTCGCAGTGCAGCAGGAACTCGAAGGCCTCCAGGTGGCGGCGCGCCTCGGCCATGTCGCGGCCCCAGGCGTACAGGCCGTGGCCATCGATGAGGTAGCCCCACAGCGGCGTGCGATCGAGCAGGGCGTCGACCTGCGCCGCCAGCACGGTCATGTCCTGGGTATTGGCGAACACCGGCAGGTCCACGGCGGTCTCGTGGGTCTGGTTGCCATGCAGCGCCTTCAGCAGCTCGTAGCCTTCCAGGCGGATATGGCCCTGCGGCGCATAGAGGCGCGAAGCGATGGTCTGCACCGGCGAATGCGTATGCAGGATGCAGCCGACCTCGGGGAAGCGCCGGTACAACTGGGTGTGCAGCAGGGTCTCGGCGGACGGGCGCAGCGGGCGGCCGACGGCCTGGCCGTCGAAGTCCACCACCATGATGTCGTCCTCCACCAGCCGGCCCTTGTCGCGACCGGAGACGGTGATCGCGGCATGGCGATCGTCCAGGCGGTGCGAGAAGTTGCTGCTGGTGGCAGGCGTCCAGCCGGCCTGCGAGAGCTCGCGGATGTTGTCGATCAGCAGGTGCGCCAGCGTGCGCAGGCGCTCGGAATCGTAGGGCAGTGCGTTCATGCGCGTAGTGTAGGGCTTGGGGGTTGGATTGGGATGACAGGTGGCTGGTCCAAGCGCATCTGCTCATGCCGTACCCTCACCCCAACCCCTCTCCCGGAGGGAGAGGGGCTTTGGCTTCTCCCTTCTCCCCTTGGGAGAAGGTGCCCCGCAGGGGCGGATGAGGGTACGGGCGAAGCCACGTGTGCCAGCTGGGCGCAGCGCTTCGCGCTCCGTACCCTCACCCCAACCCCCCTCCCGAAGGGAGAGGGGCTCTGCGCTCAGCCTTGGCTGCCGCGCAGGCGGCTGTGGCGGTAGCCGTAGCCGAAGTAGATCGCCAGGCCGATCACCGTCCAGCCGGCCATCAGCATCCAGTTGTGCGCGGTCATCGCCGACAGCAGCGCCAGGCAACTGAGCACGCCGGCGATGCAGATCGGCCACGCAAACGGGATGCGGAACGGCCGCGGCAGGTCCGGCTGGGTGCGGCGCAGGATCAGCACGCCGGCGCAGACCGCGGCGAAGGCGATCAGGGTGCCCATCGAGGTCAGTTCGCCCAGCACGTCCAGCGGGAACAGCGCCGCCAGCAGGGCGATGCCGATGCCGGTGATCACCGTGTTGACGTGCGGAGTGCGGTAGGTCGGGTGGATCTTGGTGAACACCGGCGGCAGCAGGCCGTCGCGGGCGATGATCATGAAGATGCGCGGCTGGCCGATGATCATCACCAGCACCACCGACGACAGGCCGATCAGCGCGCCGACCTCCACCACCACGCGCAGCCAGCCCAGCTGCGGATGCGCCGCGACCGCGGTCACCACCGGCTCGTCGGTGCCCAGTTGCGCGAACGGCACCAGCCCGGTCATCACCGCGGCCATGGCAATGTACAGCACGGTGCAGATCACCAGCGACAGGATCATGCCGATCGGCAAATCGCGCTGCGGCCGATGCGATTCCTGCGCCGCCACCGACACCGCCTCGAAGCCGATGTAGGCGAAGAACACCATCGCCGCGCCGCGCAGCACGCCGTCCATGCCGTACTTGCCGGGGCCTTCGTTGGCGGGGATGAACGGGTGCCAGTTGGCCGGATCCACGTATTTCCAGCCGGCGGCGATGACCAGCACGATCAGGCCGCTCTTCAGCACCACCATCGCCATGTTCATCGCCGAGGACTTGCGGATGCCGACGTAGCACAGCCAGGTCAGCAGCAGCACGATGCCGGCCGCGGGCAGGTTGGCGATCGCGCCGGTGGGCTGCAGCTTGCCGTCCAGCGGTGCGTTGACCAGGGCCGCCGGCAGATGGATGTCGAAGTGGTCGAGCAGGCTGAGGAAATAGCCGGTCCAGCTCACCGCCACCGCCGAGGCCGACACGCCGTATTCCAGCACCAGCATCCAGCCGATGAACCAGGCGGCCAGTTCGCCGAAGGTGGCGTAGGTATAGGTGTAGGCGCTGCCGGAGACCGGCACCATCGCCGCGAACTCGGCGTAGGCCAGCGCGCAGAACGCGCAGCACACCGCCGCCAGCACGAACGAGAGCATGATCGCCGGCCCGGCGTGGTTGGCCGCGGCCTGCCCGGTGATGACGAAGATGCCGCCGCCGATCACCGCGCCGATGCCCAGCGCGGTCAGGCCCCAGGGGCCGAGCGCGCGTTGCAGGCCCAGCCCGCCGGCGTCCTCGTGGCTGGCATGGGGGTGTTTGGTAGCCAAGAGTTGTTTGAGCATGGAGCGGTTCCAGCCGGGCGCGGCGCGCGAGGAAGAGGGGACGAACGCGAAGACCGGCGCGGACGCCGGTCTTCGGGGGAGCGGATCAGGCCTTCGCGGCCAGGCGGCTGTTGCGGATGCCGTAGAAGAAGTAGATGCACAGCCCGATCAGGGTCCAGCCGACGAACACCTTCCAGTGTTCCTGGAACGCCTGGAAGAACAGGCCGACGCAGAACAGCGCGCCCAGCGGGCACACTGCCCAGAACAGCGGTACCCGGAACGGACGCGGCAGGTCGGGTCGGGTGAAGCGCAGCACCATCACGCCGACGCAGACCGTGGCGAAGGCCAGCAGGGTGCCCATCGACACCAGTTCGCCCAGCACGTCCAGCGGAATCAGTCCGGCCAGCAGCGCGGCCAGCACGCCGACCACCACCGTGCCGACGTAGGGCGTGTGGAAGCGGCGGTGGACCTTGCCGAACAGCTTCGGCAGCAGGCCGTCGCGGGACATGGTGTAGAAGATGCGCGGCTGCGCCATCAGCATCACCAGCACCACCGAGGACAGGCCGGCGATGGCGCCGATCTCGACGAAGGTCTTCAGCCAGGCCAGCTGCGGGTAGTGCTCCAGCGCGGTGGCCACCGGCTTGGCGGTACCCAACTGGGTGTAGGGCAGCAGGCCGGTCAGCACCGCGCAGACGATGATGTAGATGATGGTGCAGATGGCCAGCGACACCAGGATGCCGATCGGCATGTTCTTCTGCGGGTCCTTGGTTTCGCCGGCGGAGGTGGAGACCGCATCGAAGCCGATATAGGAGAAGAACACGATGGAGGCCGCACGGAAGATGCCGCTCCAGCCGAACTCGCCCGGGCCGGTGTTCTCGGGGATGAACGGATGCCAGTTGTCCGGGTTGATGTAGAAGAGGCCGACGCCGACGAACAGGCAGATCACCAGCACCTTGATCGCCACCACGATGGCGTTGACGAAGGCCGACTGGGTGACGCCGATGTAGCACAGCGTGCTGACCGCGGCCACGATCAGCACCGCCGGCAGGTTGACGAGGTTGCCCGAGGCCACGAACGCGTGGCCGGTCCAGGTCAGCGGTGCGCTGGCCAGCTCCGCCGGGAAGGGCAGGCCGAGGGTGCCGGTGACGAAGCTGATCAGGTAGGCCGACCAGCCGACCGCGACGCTGGAGCCGGCGAACAGGTATTCCAGCACCAGGCACCAGCCGATGAACCAGGCCACGCCTTCGCCGAGCGTGGCGTAGGAATACGAGTAGGCGCTGCCGGAGACCGGCAGCATCGCCGCGAACTCGGCGTAGCACAGGCCGGCGAAGGCGCAGGCCAGGCCGGCGAACACGAACGAGAGCATCACTGCCGGGCCGGCATGATTGGCCGCGGCCTGGCCGGTGAGCACGAAGATGCCGGCGCCGATCACCGCGCCGATGCCGAGCAGGATCAGGTGTCTGGCGGTGAGGGTGCGTTTGAGGGTGGCTTCGCCCTCCAGACTGCCTTCGAACGGTTCGCCGGCATCGACGTGACCGGCCGGTTCGATCGGCTTGACCCTCAGCAAAGACTTGAGCATTCGGTGCATCCCCAGGTGGCGGTACGGGGCAAGCGGCCCCGGCAATGGCGAAGCGCCGGGCCCGAAGCGGGCGACGCAAGCGTCGTACCATGCCAAAGCCGGCCGGCCGCCACAAGCCGCGCTGCACCGTCGGCGGCGATAATGGCGGCCCCCGAACGCGAGAACGCCGATGCCGGAGTCGCCCCTACGCCAGCAGTTGCAGGCCCATGCCCGGCAGTGTCCGCAGCAGGCCGAGGTCGCCGCGCAGTTCCTGGCCTTGCTGGACGATGCCGCCGACCCGTTCGTGCGCGCGCGCCTGGACGGCCATTTCACCGGCTCGGCCTGGCTGGTCAGCGCCGACGGCATGCGCACCCTGCTGACCCATCACCGCAAGCTGCAGCGCTGGCTGCAACTGGGCGGACACGCCGACGGCGACCGCGATCTGGCGCGGGTGGCGTTGAAGGAGGCGGAGGAGGAGTCGGGGCTGGCTGGCCTGGGATTGGACGACGGCGCGATCTTCGACCTGGACCGGCACTGGATTCCTGAGCGGGGCGACGTGCCGGGGCACTGGCACTACGATGCACGGTATGTGGTCCGCGCCGGCGCGGACGAGGCCTTTGCGGTCAGTGAAGAATCGCTGGCCCTGGCCTGGCGCCCGATTGCCGAATTGCTGGATGAAGCGGATCTGGATCCGTCGCTGCGGCGCATGGCGCAAAAGTGGCTGCAGCGAACTGCTTAGCCCCTCTCCCACCGGGAGAGGGGTTGGGGTGAGGGTGGTGCGCGAAGCGCTGCACCAATCTGGCAACACGAGGCTGCGCCCGTACCCTCATCCGCCCCTTCGGGGCACCTTCTCCCGATGGGGGAAGGAAAAGCGCTAGCCCCTCTCCCCCCGGGAGAGGGGTTGGGGTGAGGGTCGGGCGCGAAGCGCAGGCGGTGTTTTGGCTGCACGAGGCTGCGCCCGTACCCTCATCCGCCCCTTCGGGGCACCTTCTCCCGAGGGGAGAAGGAAGCGCCGGCTCCGGCTGGATGGCTGAGCCCCTCTCCCTCCGGGAGAGGGGTTGGGGTGAGGGTAAGAGCGCGCAGCGCACCCACAAATCCCCAATCCCCAATCCCCGCTAGTAAAGAATGCGCGTCCGCAACGTCCCCGCCACCTGCGCCAGTTCCTCCTTCAGCACCGCCGCCTGCTCCTCGCTGGCGCCGACGTCGATCACCACGTAGCCGACCTTGGGGTCGGTGCGCAGGAACTGGCCGTCGATGTTGACGTTGTGCCGGGAGAACAGTTCGTTGATCTGCGACAGCACACCCGGCACGTTGCGGTGGATGTGCAGCAGGCGCAGGCTCTCGGCGTGCTCGGGCAGGGTCACCTCGGGGAAGTTCACCGCCGACAGGGTGCTGCCGTTGTCGCTGTAGCGCACCAGCTTGGCCGCCACTTCCACGCCGATGTTGTCCTGCGCCTCCAGCGTGCTGCCGCCCACGTGCGGGGTCAGGATCACGTTGTCGTGCCCGACCAGCGGCGATTCGAACAGGTCGCCGTTGCCCTTGGGCTCGATCGGGAACACGTCCACCGCGGCGCCGCCGATGTGGCCGCTGCGCAGCGCCGCGTCCAGTGCGTCGATGTCGATGACGGTGCCGCGCGAGGCGTTGATCAGGTGCGCGCCCGGCTTCATCTGCGCCAGTTGCGCCGCGCCGATCATGTCGCGGGTGGCCGCGGTTTCCGGCACGTGCAGGGTGACCACATCCGAGCGCGCCAGCAGGTCGTCCAGGTCGGTGGCGGTGCGGGCGTTGCCCAGCGACAGCTTGGTCTCGATGTCGTGGAAGATCACCTGCATGCCCAGCGCCTCGGCGAGCACGCCGACCTGGGTGCCGATGTGGCCGTAGCCGACGATGCCCAACACCTTGCCGCGGGTCTCGTGGCTGCCGGCGGCCGACTTCGACCAGCCGCCGCGGTGGCATTCGGCGTTCTTCTGCGGAATGCCGCGCAACAGCAGGATGGCCTCGGCGATCACCAGTTCGGCGACGCTGCGGGTGTTGGAGTAGGGCGCATTGAACACCGGGATGCCGGCCAGTTCGGCGGCGTCCAGGTCGACCTGGTTGGTGCCGATGCAGAAGCAGCCGACCGCGATCAGGCGCTTGGCGTGGGCCAGCACCTCGGCGCTGAGCTGGGTGCGCGAGCGGATGCCGACGATGTGCGCCTCGGCGATGCGCTGCTTGAGCTCGTCTTCCGGCAGCGACTTGGCGTGCAGTTCGATCTGCGAGTAGCCGGCCGCGCGGAACACGTCGACGGCGGTCTGGCTGATGCCTTCGAGCAGCAGCACGCGGATATCCTGCTTCGGAAACGAGGTCTTCTTGGGCGACATTGCGGCGAGGGAGCGATGGCCAACGGGCCGGTCACTATGCCAGATGGCTCCGCGCTTTGGTGCGCCGCAATAGGATGCAGGGAGGCCGCGGATGCAACGCCGGTGGACGGTTTCAGGTGCATCGATTGGCGGCGGCCGGCGGGGGATTCGGGCGTGGGGATTCGCAAAAGCAACGACCTGCTGGCGGCGAACTGGACGCCGTTGCGCAACGCTGGCACGCTTGAATGCTTGCCTCCGCCGATGCCTCTCCGCCCATGACCGATCCGCGCCTGGATGCCCTGGCCCTCGCCGTTCCCGGCCTGCGCCTGAAGACTGATCCCGCCGACCTGGAGCACTATGGCCGCGACTGGACCCGGCGCTGGACCCCGGCGCCGCTGGCGATCGCGCTGCCGGCGACGGTGGAGGAGGTGCAGGCGGTGCTGCGCTGGGCCAACGAGCACGCGGTGGCGGTGGTGCCCTCCGGCGGCCGCACCGGCCTGTCCGGCGGCGCGGTGGCCGCGCACGGCGAGCTGGTGCTGAGCCTGGAGCGGATGAACAAGGCGCTGGCGTTCGATCCGGTCGATCGCACCCTCACCGTGCAGGCCGGCACGCCGCTGGAAGCGGTGCACAACGCCGCGCGCGAGCACGGTCTGCTGTATCCGGTGGACTTCGCCGCGCGCGGCTCGTGCTCGATCGGCGGCAACATCGCCACCAACGCCGGCGGCATCCGCGTGATCCGCTACGGCAACACCCGCGAGTGGATCGCCGGGTTGAAGGTGGTCACCGGCAGTGGCGAGCTGCTCGAGCTCAACCGCGGGTTGATCAAGAATTCCAGTGGCTACGATTTCCGCCAGTTGCTGATCGGCTCCGAAGGCACCCTGGGCATCGTGGTCGAGGCCACCCTGCGGCTCACTGATCCGCCGCCGCCGAGCAACGTGATGCTGCTGGCGCTGCCCTCGTTCGAGGTGCTGATGCAGGTGTTCGCCGCGTTCCGCAGCCGGCTGCAGCTGGAGGCGTTCGAGTTCTTCACCGACCGCGCGTTGCAGCACGTGCTCGCGCATGGCGCGCAGGCGCCGTTCGACACCGTCTATCCGTATTACGTGGTCACCGAATACGCCAGCGGCAACGAGGCGCAGGAGGCGGCGGCGCTGGCCGCGTTCGAGGACTGCATGGAGCAGGGCTGGGTGCTGGACGGGGTGATCAGCCAGAGCGAGGCGCAGGCCGCGCAGCTGTGGCGCCTGCGCGAAGGCATTACCGAGGCGGTGGCGCGCTACACGCCGTACAAGAACGACGTCTCGGTGCGGATTTCGGCGATGCCGGCGTTCCTGGCACGGACCCAGGCGCTGCTCGGCGAGGCCTACCCGCAGTTCGAGGTGGTGTGGTTCGGCCACATCGGCGACGGCAACCTGCATATCAACGTGCTCAAGCCCGACGCCATCGCGCCGGCCGAGTTCATCGCTGCCTGCGAGCAGGTCACCAAGCTGCTGGCGCAGGTGCTGGCCGAGCACGGCGGCAGCATCTCCGCCGAGCACGGCATCGGCCTGGTCAAGAAGCCGTACCTGGACAGCACCCGCAGCGCCGAGGAGATCGCGCTGATGCGTGCGGTCAAGCGCGTGTTTGATCCGTCGGGCCTGCTCAATCCCGGCAAGCTGTTCGATCCGTGAGCCCGGCCGCAGCACTGCCGCGCGGCCCGTTCAGGCGCTGCGCGCGGCGGGCCGCTAGGCTATGCGGCGCGGCGCAGGCCGTCCCCCTTTTCACGATCCTGTTTGGAACGATTGCGATGACCCGAGTGACCGCGCGCTGCGCCCTGCTGTTCGCCCTGATCCTGCCCGCGTTCGCGCAGGCGTCCAGCTTCGCCGGCAGCTCCGCCGGTTCGGCCTCTGCCGGCTCGGCCGGCAGCTCGGCGTCCTCGGACAGCAGTTCCAACAACGACAAGGTGGTGCTGCAGGCGCGCGACGACGCGGCCGGCTTCGTCGCCAGCGCCGGCCGCATCCGCGGCGTGCAACTGGAAGCGGCGCTGCGCGTGCTGCGCGAGCGCAACCCGCAGGCGCAGCAGGCCAGCGACCTGGAACTGGCGCAGGCGATCCTGGCGCTGTGACCGCGCGCCGGCCACGGCGCCTCGGCGCGCGGTGGCTGGCGGTGCTGGCGCTGGCCACTGCGGTGCCCGCAGCGGCCGCGCCGCTGTCTGCCGACGAGAGCGGACTGAGCCCGGCCGAGCGCACCGCCAGCCAGGCCGTGCTGGCCGCGGCGCAGGCGCGGCTGCCCCCGGCCTGGGCCGCGGCGCTGCCGACAGGGCTGCCGCTGCAATGGCGCGACGACCTTCCCGCGCAAGTGCATGGGCGCGCGCAGGCCAGACGCCTGCTGTTGAACAAGCGCCTGCTGCGCGACTGGATGGCGGCAGAGGATCCCGACACCGATCCGGCCATCGATCCGGCGCGGCGGCCGGCCCTGGCCGCGGTGCTGCACGAACTGGCGCATTTCTACGATCGTTCCACGGCAGGGCGGCTGTCGTCCGATCCGCGGCTGCTGGATCTGGCCGGCTGGCAGGTCAGCCCGATGCGCCTGGGCCTGCGCCGCGGCCACAACCGCTTCACCGAGCGCAGCCCGGACCGCTACGAATTGCAGTCGCCGGCCGAGTTCGTGGCGGTGAATCTCGAACACGTCCTGCTCGATCCGGACTACGTCTGCCGCCGCCCGGCGCTGGCCGCGTATTTCGCCGAGCGCCTGGCGTGGACGCCATCGGCCCGCGACTGCGCGCCGGGCCTGGCGTTCGTGCAGGATCCGTTGGCCGAGCAGGCGGCGCTGCTGCAGATCGACCCGGCGCGGGTCTACGCTGTGGACTACCTGCTGGCCGAAGGCAATGCGCAGCCGATGAGCCACTGGGGCCACAGCATGCTGCGCCTGGTGATCTGCGCGCCGGGGCGGCCGCTGGGGCCGGCATGCCGGTTGGACCTTGCCGAACACCGGGTCTTGTCGTTCCGCGCCTTCGTCGACGACGTGCAGATCTCCAGCCTGCGCGGGCTGACCGGTTCGTACCCGTCGCGGCTGTTCGTGCTGCCGCTGCGCCAGGTGGTGGACGACTACACCCAGGTGCAACTGCGCGGCCTGCAGTCGCTGCCGCTGCGGCTCTCGCGCGAGGAGATCGCCGCGCTGCTGGAGCGCGCCGCGCAACTGCACTGGAGCTACGACGGCCGCTATTACTTCCTCAGCAACAACTGCGCGGTGGAGACCTACGCCTTGCTGCACGACGGCGTGCCGCGGTTGTCGGCCGCGCACCTGTCCGGCATCAGCCCGACGGGATTGCGCCGGCGCCTGGTACGGGCCGGCATCGCCGATGCGTCGGTGCTCGACGATGCCGACGCGGCGGTGCGGGAGGGCTATTACTTCCCGGCGGCAAGCGCGCACTTCGCGGAGATGTTCGCGGTGGCGCGGAGTTCGTTGGCGCTGCCGGCACGCACTGCCGACGCCTGGCTGGACCTGCCGGCGGCGCAGCGCGCGCCATGGCTGCAGCATGGCGACCTGCGCGCCAGTGCGGCCTTGCTGGTGCTGGAGAACGCCGCGCGCCGCCGTGCCGAACAGCGCGGCCGCGATGCGTTGAAGCGGCGCTATCTGGGCACGCCGCTGCCGTCCGCGGTGGTCGCTGCGGGCGAGGGCGAGGCGGCTGCCGACACCCGCGACGCCGCCAGCGCGGTACGTGCCGTCTTGGCCGAGCAGGGGCTGCTCAGCCAGCCGTCGAGCCTGCTGCAGGGGCAGCCGGGCTATGGCCTGCCGCAGGCGCAGGAGCGCGCCTGGCTGCAGGTCCAGGGACAGGCGCGGATCGCGGCGCTGCGCGAGGACGGCGCCGCGCTGCAGGCGCGCCTGCGCGGGTTGCTGCCGGCGCCGCTGCAGGTGGACCTGGCGCAGATCGATGCCAACCTGGCGACGCTGGGCGAACGCCTGCGCACGCTCAATCGCGAAGGTGGCGGGCTGCAGTTGGATTCGCCGTCGCTGTTGCGGCAGCGTGGTGGGCAGCCCTAGTGCGGCATGCGGGCTTGCGATGCGAGGCGATCGAAGAGAGATGTATCGCGCGTGCGGTTGACGGCGGCGCGGTCGCGGCTGAAGCCGCTCCTACGACGCGGCCGGCGGTGGGTGTGTTGCATCGGCTGGTTGCAGCGCAGCCTTTTCGTTATGAAAGGAGGCCGATAGTTCCAGTCGTCGGGACTGAAGTCCCTCCCACAAAAAAGCGGCGTCCCCTCCGCTCGGTTTTGTAGGAGCGGCTTCAGCCGCGACGAACGAAGGCGCGAAGCCGGCCGATGTCGACGGCCTTCAGGGCCGACGCCGATGCCCGCAAGGGCGCCACCTTGCCGGCCGGCAAGCCGTCATCACGGCAGCTCGAGACCGACATCCTCGCCGTAGCGGCGCAGCCAGGCGTCGCGTGGCGGATCCTGGCGGTACTGCGCGCGCAGCGTCGCCCAGGTCTGTTCGTTGCGCCGCAGTACTTGGCCATCGCCTGTTCCAGTTCGCGCCGCCGCGCCGCGTCGTAGGGCTCTTCGCCGGCGAAATGGGTGCAGGTGTCCTGGCGCGCGACGAAGGCGCGGATCGGCGCGGGCATCGCGCAGAACCCGTCGTAATGCTCGGGATCGACCGCGTCCGGAATCGTGCACGCGGGCTTGGCCGCGGCTGCGGTGGCCGGCGGCACCGGCGCGGCGAGCGCCAGCGCCGGCAGGGCCAGCAGCAGGCCGAGGGACGCGCGCCGTGGCGCGCGCTCGGTGCGGCCGGCGCGGGCGGCGTGATTGGCTCGGCGCCCGCGCACGGACTCAGTCGGCGCGGCCGGCGAATTCGCCGGTGGTGGTGTTGACCAGCACGCGCTCGCCATTGCCGATGTACTCCGGCACCATGATCTCGATGCCGGTATTGAGCTTGGCCGGCTTCGGGCGCTTGGTGGCGGTGCCGCCCTTGAGTTCCGGCGGGGTCTCGATCACTTCCAGGGTCACGCTCTGCGGCAGCTGGATCGCCACCGGCTGATCGTCGATGACCTGTACGTAGATGCCGCTGAGCCCGTCGGTGATGTAGCCGGCGTCGGTGCCGATCGCATCGGCGTCCAGGGTGTATGGGGTGTAGTCCTCGTCGTCGAGGAACACGAAGGCCTCGCCGTCCTTGTAGGAGAAGGTGGCCTGACGGCGCATCAGCTCGACCTCGCGCAGGTCGTCGTCGCCGTCGAAGCTGGCATCGAGCTTGTTGCCGCCCGGCACGCTGTACATCACGAAGCGGAAACGCACATTGCCGCCGCGGCCCTGCGGCGAGCTGCGCTCGATGTCGCGGATCTGGTACACGCCGTTGTTGTACTCGACGACGTTGCCTTTCTTGATTTCGTTGGCTTTCATGAGGGCTGGGAATCGGGAATGGGGAATAGGGAATCGGAACAGCGTCAAGCGGCCGGAAAGGATCGGCGGGAGGGAAGCGCTTTTGCGATTCCCCATTCCCGATTCTCCATTCCCGGCTACTTCGGCGCCAACCGCACCGCGCCATCGAGGCGAATGGTTTCGCCGTTGAGGTAGCGGTTGCGCAGCAGGAACATCACCGTGTCGGCGAATTCGTCCGGACGGCCGAGACGCGAAGGATACGGGATCGACGCGGCCAGCGACTGCTGCACGGCCTCGGGCATGCCGTCGACCATCGGGGTCCAGAAGATGCCCGGGGCGATGGTGTTGACGCGGATGCCGAAGCGCGCCAGTTCGCGCGCCATCGGCAGGGTCATCGCCACCACGCCGCCCTTGGACGCGGCGTAGGCGGCCTGGCCGATCTGGCCCTCGTAGGCGGCGACGCTGGCGGTGTTGACGATCACGCCGCGCTCGCCGTCCTCGCCCGGGGCGTTGTGCTGCATCAGGTCGGCGGCGGCCTTGGCGACGTTGAAGCTGCCGACCAGGTTGACCATCACCGTGCCCTGGAAGGTGGCCAGCGGCATCGGCGCTTCCTTGCCGAGCACGCGCCCGGCGCCGAGGATGCCGGCGCAGTTGACCGCGGCATTGAGTCCGCCGAGGAAATCACGTGCCGCTGCCAGCTGCGCCGCCACCTGGGCCTCGTCGCTGACGTCGGTGCGCAGGTAGCAGGCCCGCTCCGCGCCCAGCGCGGCGACCGCGGCCGCGCCCTTGTCGTCGTTCAGATCGAACAGCGCCACCTTGCCGCCTTCGGCGACGATGCGCTGCGCCACCGCCAGGCCGAGGCCGGACACGCCGCCGGTGACCACCGCTTTGAGATCGGCAAGCTGCATGAATGTTCCCTCCCAGGAAAACGCCCAGTTTAGAGGCTGCCGCCCATTGCGGCGAGACGCGAAGACCACCCGCGCTGCGCAAGCCTGTCGCCGGATGCGGCGCTGCCGCGGCTCAGGCCTCGGCGGCCAGCGCCTGGCCGACCTTGCTGCCGGTGGGCCGGCCGAGTTTCTGCGCCAGCCAGCGGCCGGTCGCGGCCAGTGCCGGCAGGTCGATGCCGGTGTCCACGCCATTGCCGTGCAGCAGGTAGACCACGTCCTCGCTGGCCACGTTGCCGCTGGCGCCCTTGGCGTAGGGGCAGCCGCCGGCGCCGGACACGGCGGCATCGACCACGCGCACGCCTTCTTCCAGACAGGCGGCGATGTTGGCCAGGGCCTGGCCGTAGGTGTCGTGGAAATGCACCGCCAATGCGTCCATCGGCACAGCGGCGGCGACCGCGCGCAGCATCGCCCGCGCCTTGCCCGGCGTGCCCACGCCGATGGTGTCGCCCAGCGAGATCTCGTAGCAGCCCATCGCGTGCAGCCGCTGCGCCACCCGCACCACGTCGTCCAGCGGCACCGCGCCCTGGTAGGGGCAGCCGAGCACGGTGGACACGTAGCCGCGCACCTTCACCCCGTCCGCGGCCGCGCGCTCCAGCACCGGCGCGAAGCGCGCCAGCGATTCGTCGATGCCGGCATTGGTGTTGGTGCGGTTGAAGGTCTCCGAGGCGGCGGTGAACACCGCCACCTCACGCACCCCGACTGCGGCGGCGCGTTCGTAGCCCTGAAGGTTCGGCACCAGCACCGGATAGTCCACCCCCGGCACCTGCGCGATGCCGGCGTAGACCTCGGCTGCATCGGCCAGCTGCGGCACCCATTTCGGGCTGACGAAGCTGGTCGCCTCGATGCTGCGCAGGCCGGTGCGGCCCAGCCGTGCGATCAGTTCGATCTTGTCGGCGGTGGCGACCCAGGCCTTCTCGTTCTGCAGGCCGTCGCGCGGGCCGACTTCGACGATGCGGACGCTGTCGTTCATCGCGCACGCTCCCGCACCGGGAGGGAGTGCGCGCGCCGCGGCGTCTGCCGGGTGCTGCGCATGAGACGGGAAATGGCGAGGCGCATGGGAATTCCTGATGGATGGAGGCGATGACACTGCGGCGGCACGGCCGGCACCTTGCGCGGGTGCGCGGGTGCGCGGGTGCGCGGGTGCGCCGCGGCGGCGCGGATCAGGCCGACGCCGGGCGGTGGCAGACCGCTTCGATGTTGTGGCCGTCCGGATCCAGCAGGAACGCGCCGTAGTAGTCCGGGTGGTAGTGCGGGCGCAGGCCCGGTGCGCCGTGGTCGCGGCCGCCGGTGGCCAGGCCGGCGCGATGGAACGCGTCCACCTGCGCGCGGCTGGCGGCGACGAAGGCCACATGCACGCCGTTGTCGCCGGCGTCGCGGCCGCCGTCGGCGATCCAGAAGCTGGGCTTGCCGTCGCGGCCGAAGCCGACGTGGCGCTGGCCGCCGCTCTGTTCGGCGCTCACCTGCATCACCACGTCCAGGTCCAGCGCGGCCAGGGCGGCGCGGTAGAAGGCCAGGCTGCGGTCGAGGTCGCTGCAGCGCAGGCCCAGATGGTCGAGCGGGTTCATGGGCTGGCCCTCCAGGCCGGTTCGCGTTTCTCCAGGAACGCATTCAGTCCTTCCTGGCCCTCGGTCGAGACCCGCAACTGCGCGATCAGCGCCGCATTGGCCTGATCCAGCGCATCGCGCTCGCCGCCGGCCGCGACCCGCCGCACCAGCGCCTTGGCGCCGGCGGCAGCCAGCGGCCCGGCCTGGCCGAGCAAGGTCACCTGGCGTTGCACCGCCGCGTCCAGCGCCTCCGGTGCCACCGCCTGGTGGACCAGGCCGATCTGCGCCGCGGTGGCGGCGTCGAAGGTTTCCGCGCTGGCGAACCAGCGCCGCGCCTGGCGCGCACCGATCGCCGCGATCACGTACGGCGAGATCACCGCCGGCAGCAGGCCCAGGCGGCTTTCGCTGAGCGCGAAGCGCGCATCGGTGGCGGCCACGGCGATGTCGCAGCAGGCGACCAGGCCCACCGCGCCGCCGAACGCGGCACCTTGCACGCGCGCCACCGTGGGCTTGGGCAGTTCATCGAGCAGGCGCATCAGCCGCGCCAGGGCCAGCGCGTCGTCCAGATTCGCCTGCTCGCTGGCGCCTGCCATCGAGCGCATCCACTGCAGGTCGGCCCCAGCCGAGAACGCCGCGCCGGCGCCGGCCAGCACCACGACCTGCACCTGCGGATCGGCGCCGATCTGCAGCAGGGCGTCGCTGAGCTGGGCGATCAGGACGGCGTCGAAGGCGTTGCGGACCTCGGGTCGGTTCAACTGCAGGGTCAGGACCTTGCCGGATCGTTGCAACAACAGGGCATCGCTCATCGAACACGCTCGTACAAAGGGGAAACGGCAGCCATACGGCGATCATAGCCGGCCGCGCCAGCGCCGCCATGACGCGCCGCGGCGATGCTACAATTGATAACCATTCTTATCGACGGAACGTGCTGTGACGTTGTCCGACATGCCGTTGCGCAGCAGCGCCCTCGTGGAATCCGTGCACGACCGCCAGCCCAACGATGCCATTGCGCGGCGTCTGCGCGAGCTGGGCTTCGTCGCCGGCGAGCAGGTGCAGGTGCTGACCAGCGGGCCGATCGGCGGCGAACCGCTGCTGGTGCAGGTGGGCTATACGCGCTTCGCGCTGCGCCGCAGCGAGGCGGCGCGGGTGCAGGTCAGCGCGCTGGACGAGGTGCGCCCGTGAGCGCGGTGGCCGCGCCGCTGCGCCTGGCTCTGGTCGGCAACCCGAACTGCGGCAAGACCGCGCTGTTCAATCAGCTGACCGGCAGCAAGCAGAAGGTCGCCAATTACGCCGGCGTCACCGTCGAGCGCAAGGAGGGCCGTTTCCGCGCGCCGTCCGGGCGCGAGTTCGCGGTGCTGGACCTGCCGGGCGCCTACAGCCTGCAGCCGGCCAGCCTGGACGAGGCGATCACCCGCGACCTGTGCCGCGGCTTCTACCCGGGCGAGCCGGCGCCGGACGTGCTGGTCTGCGTGGTCGACGCCACCAACCTGCGCCTGCACCTGCGCTTCGCGCTGGAACTGCGCGAACTGGGCAAGCCGATGCTGGTGGCCCTGAACATGGTCGACGCGGCGCAGCGCCGCGGCATCCAGATCGACCGCCAGGCGCTGGAGCAGGCGCTGGGCGTGCCGGTGATCGAGACCGTGGCGGTGCGCCGCAACGGCGCGCGCGCCTTGGTCGAGCGGCTCGACGCACTGGCGCCGACGCTACCGCCGGCGGTGGCGCCGAGCGAGGGGCAGGGCGACTATCACCAGCAGGTGCGCGCGATCCTGGCGGCGGCGGTGTCGATGCCGACGCGGACCTCGCGGGTGGACGATGCGCTGGACCGCTGGCTGCTGCATCCGGTGGCCGGTCTGTTGACCCTGGCGGTGGTGATGTTCCTGATCTTCCAGGCGGTGTATGCCTGGGCGGCACCACTGATGGACCTGATCGACGGCGGCACCAAGGCGCTGGGCGCCTGGATCGGCGGGACGCTGCCGGAGGGGCCGCTGAACAGTCTGCTGGTGGACGGCATCATCGCCGGTCTCGGCGGGGTGGTGGTGTTCCTGCCGCAGATCCTGATCCTGTTCGCCTTCATCCTGGCGCTTGAGGAATCCGGCTATCTGCCGCGCGCAGCCTTCCTGCTCGACCGCATGATGGCCGCGGCCGGCCTGTCCGGGCGCTCGTTCATCCCGCTGCTATCCAGCTTCGCCTGTGCGGTGCCGGGGATCATGTCCACGCGCAGCATCCAGGACCCGCGCGACCGCCTGGCCACTATTTTGGTGGCGCCGCTGATGACCTGTTCGGCACGCCTGCCGGTGTACGCGCTGCTGATCGGCGCGTTCATCCCGCAACGGCAGGTGTGGGGCGTGTTCAACCAGCAGGGGCTGGTGCTGTTCGGCCTGTATTTCGCCGCCATCGCCAGCGCGCTGATGGTGTCGTGGACGATGAAGAAGTGGCGCCGCGACAAGGGCGAGCACCCGCTGCTGCTGGAACTGCCGTCCTACCGCGTGCCGCATCTGCGCGACCTGGCGCTGGGCCTGTGGGAGCGCGCGGCGATCTTCCTCAAGCGCGTCGGCGGCATTATCCTGGCGCTGACCATTCTGCTGTGGTTCCTGCTGTCGTTCCCGGCGGCACCGGCCGACGCCACCCTGCCGGCGATCGACTACAGCTTCGCCGGCCGCATCGGCCACGCCATGACCACGGTGTTTTCGCCGCTGGGCTTCAACTGGCAGATATGCATCGCGCTGATCCCCGGCCTGGCCGCGCGCGAGGTGGCGGTGTCGTCGCTGGCGACGGTGTACGCGCTGTCGGCGGCCGACGACGATGCCGCCGCGCAGGCGTTGTCGCCGCTGATCCACGACGGCTGGTCGCTGGCCACCGCGCTGTCGCTGCTGGTCTGGTACATCTACGCGCCGATGTGCATTTCCACCCTGGCCACGATCAAGCGCGAGACCAACTCGTGGAAGCAGATGAGCTTCGCCGCGTTCTACCTGTTCGCGCTGGCATACCTGGCCTCGCTGGTCACCTACCAGGTCGCGGTGGCGCTGGGAGCCGGCTGAGATGAGCGCCTCGCTGCTGCTGCAGTACCTGGTGATCGCGCTGGCGGTACTGGTCAGCGCCTGGGTGGTGTTGAAGAAGCAATTCCCCGGCACCGCGCGCAAGCTGCGCGGCGCACTCGCACTACGCCTGCTCAAGCCCGGTCGGGCGGCCTGGCTGCAGGCGCTGGGGCGGCGCATCGCACCGCCAGCCAGCGCCGGTGCTGGCGCCTGCGGCGGGTGCGACAGCTGCGGGCCGACGCCGCCGCGGCGGCACTGAGCCGCGCCACGCGTCGCCGGCCGGGGCGCGCTTGTGCGCCGCACATGCGCGCGGCGAGGGCGGCGACTATCCTATGCCGATGACCAGCCCATTCCAGTTCTCCCGCCGTGCGCAGGCGCTGACCAGTTCGGCGATCCGCGAAATCCTCAAGGTCACCGAACGTCCTGAAGTGATCTCCTTCGCCGGCGGCCTGCCGTCGCCGGATACCTTCCCGGTCGCGCGCATGCGCGAGGCTTGCGACAAGGTGCTGCGCGATGCGCCGCAGGCGGCGCTGCAGTACGGCCCGACCGAAGGCTATCTGCCGCTGCGCGAATGGGTGGCGGCACGGCTGAGCCGCGACGGCGCCGACATCCGGCCCGGTCAGGTGCTGATCACCACCGGGTCGCAGCAGGGCCTGGACCTGCTCGGCAAGGTGTTCATCGACGAAGGCAGCAAGGTGCTGGTGGAAACGCCCAGCTATCTCGGCGCGCTGCAGGCGTTCTCGCTGTTCCAGCCGGCATTCGCGGCGATGCAGTCGGACGACGACGGCGTGGTGGTGGACGCGCTGGACGATGCGCAACTGGCCGGCGCGCGCTTCATGTACGTGCTGCCGAACTTCCAGAATCCGACCGGGCGGCGCCTGCCGCTGCACCGGCGCCAGGCATTGGTGGCGCGTGCGGCCGCAGCCGGCGTGCCGATCGTCGAGGACGATCCGTACGGCGAACTGTGCTACAGCGGCGACACGCTGCCGAGCCTGCTGTCGATGAACCCGGACGGCGCCATCTACATGGGCTCGTTCTCCAAGGTGTTCGCGCCGGGCCTGCGCCTGGGCTATGTGGTCGCGCCGGAGGCCGTGCATGCCAAGCTGGTGCAGGCCAAGCAGGCGGCCGATCTGCACACGCCCTCGTTCAGTCAGCGCATCGTGTACGAGGCGGTGCAGGACGGCTTCCTGGATGCGCATATCCCCGGCATCCGCACGCTGTACGCCAGCCGCTGCGAGCAGATGCTCGCGGCGCTGACCAAGTATTTTCCGGCGCAGGTGCGCTGGAACCGCCCGGCCGGCGGCATGTTCATCTGGGTCGAGCTGCCGGAGGGCATGGACGGCGGCGCGCTGCTGAGCAAGGCGATCGAGCGCAACGTGGCGTTCGTGCCGGGCGCGCCGTTCTTCGCGGTCGCGCCGCAGCGCAATACCTTGCGGCTGTCGTTCGTGACCGTGCCGGCCGAGCGCATCGAGACCGGCGTGCGCATCCTCGGCGCGCTGTTGCAGGACGAGGTCGCCGCGCACCGACGCGCGACGGCCTGAGCCCGGCGCTGCGTCTGTCGATGACGTCGTCCGATTCCGCGGTCGCCTCGTGGACCATCGATGCGGTCCTGGTCGGCCGCGCGCAGGCGTTCACCCGCCCGGGCAGCCGCAGCGCGATCGACAAGCGGCCGCAGGCCGGACGCCTGCGCATCGGCCCGGAAGGGCTGGAGCTGGACGAGCAGGGCGACCGCCGCGTGCATGGCGGCCCCGACAAGGCCTTGCACCATTACCCGCGCGACCATTACCCGGCCTGGCGCGAGGAACTGGGCGCGCATGCCTTGCTGGACGCGCCGGGTGCGTTCGGCGAGAACCTCAGCAGTTGCGGGGTGACCGAAGCCGACCTGTGCCTGGGCGATCGTCTGCGCCTCGGGACCGCGTTGGTCGAGGTCTCGCAGTCGCGGCAGCCGTGCTGGAAGCTGTCCGACCGCTTCGGCGTGCCGGCGCTGGCGCGGCGCGTGCAGGACAGCGGCCGCACCGGCTGGTACTACCGCGTGCTGCAACCGGGCGAGGTCGCCGCCGGCGATCGCCTGGAGTTGCTGGAGCGTCCGTATCCGCATTGGCCACTGGCGCGGCTGGTCGGCCTGCTGTACCGGCGCGAGATCGACCCGGCGCAACTGCAGGACGTGCTGGCGCTGCCGCTGGTGCCGAACTGGCGCACCCTGTTCGAGCGGCGCCTGGCGCAGCGTGCGGTGGAGGACTGGGACAAGCGCTTGTTGGGGCAGGCGCCGGAGTAGGGCAGCAAGGCGCCGTTGTGTCAGTCGTCGTGTGTGGCGTGATTGGGCGGCACCGCGTCGGAGCTGGAGCCCCTCCCACACACGTCCCGGCAAGCGACGCCGTTGATGGTCTGTAGGAGCGGCTTGAGCCGCGACGAACGAAGCGCGGCGCTCGCCGGCACCGAACACTGTCCACGCGGGCACGCTTCACCTCTTTCATCGACGACCCGGGGACGCTTCGGCGCCCGCCGCCTGCCATCCGCGGCACACGCCCTCTGTCGCACCCGCGCGCAAACCGCTAGCCTTGTGCCGATGACGACTTCTCCGCTGCGTGTGTTGATCCATGGTGCGTCGGGCCGGATGGGCCAGGCGTTGTTGCGGCTGGCCGCGCAGGACCCGGCGCTGCAGGTGGTGGCCGCGGTGGTGCGGCGCGCGCCGGCGCAGCGGGTGATCGACGGCGTGCCGTACTTCGCCGCGGCCGAACTGGGCGGCGTGCCGGCCTTCGACGTGGCGATCGACTTCAGCCTGCCGCAGGGCTTCGACCCGGTGCTGGCCCTGTGCACGGCGCGCGGCGCGGCGCTGGTGTCCGGCACCACCGGGCTGGAAGACGCGCAGCGGCAGGCGCTGGCCGCCGCCACCGAGCGCATCCCCTTGATCTGGGCGTCGAACTTCAGCCTGGGCGTGGCGGTGCTGCACGACCTGGTCGAGCGCGCCGCCGCGGCGCTGCCGGGCTGGGATTGCGACATCGTCGAATCCCACCACGTGCACAAGCAGGACGCGCCCTCCGGCACCGCGCTCACCCTCGGCGACGCAGCCGCGCACGGCGGCGCGACCGCGCGCTACGCCAGCCTGCGCGCCGGCGACATCGTCGGCGAGCATCTGGTGCAGTTCGCCGGGCTCGGCGAGCGGGTCGAACTGGTGCACCGCGCCAGCAACCGCGACATCTTCGCCCGCGGCGCGCTGCATGCCGCCGCGCGCCTGCCGGGGCGTGCGCCCGGGGCCTACCGGCTGCGCGATCTGCTCGGCTGAACAGGCGCTTCACCCAAACGGCTGGCGCGGACCGCCCCGCGCCGGTACAATTCTCGCTCGCCTGTTACCCATCGCCACGGACCCGGAGAAGCGCCGAGTTCGCGGTTTCTTGCAGCCTGCAAGTTGGTGGGGCAGGGTTCCTCTCTCCCCAAGGCGAACCCCGTGACTCAACCCGCAATCCTTGTCCTTGAAGACGGCACCGTGTTCGAGGGCGAATCCGTAGGCGCTGCCGGCCTGTCCGTCGGCGAAGTGGTGTTCAACACCGCCATGACCGGCTACCAGGAGATCCTCACCGATCCCTCCTACGCCCGCCAACTGGTCACGCTGACCTATCCGCATATCGGCAACACCGGCTGCACCGACCAGGACGACGAGGCCGCCCAGGTCTGGTCGGCCGGCCTGATCGTGCGCGACGTGCCGCGCCGTCCCAGCAACTGGCGCAACCAGGTGGCGCTGCCGGACTGGCTGATCCAGCGCGGCGTGGTCGCCATCGCCGGTATCGACACCCGCAAGCTGACCCGCATCCTGCGCGAGAAGGGCTCGCAGAACGGCGCGTTGATGGCCGGCGAGGTGAACGTGGACACCGCGCTGGACGCGGCGCGCAAGTTCCCGGGGCTCAAGGGCATGGACCTGGCCAAGGTGGTCTCCACCGACAAGGCCTATTCCTGGCGCGACGGCCAGCTCGACCTGGACAGCAACACCTTCGTGACCGCCGAGCCCAGGTTCAAGGTCGTCGCCTACGACTACGGGGTCAAGCTCAACATCCTGCGCATGCTCGCCGAGCGCGGCTGCGAGGTGACCGTGGTGCCGGCGCAGACGCCGGTCGCCGAGGTGCTGGCGATGAACCCGCACGGCGTGTTCCTGTCCAACGGCCCCGGCGACCCGGCGCCGTGCGACTACGCGATCGCCGCGATCAAGGAACTGCTGGCGCGCAAGATCCCGACCTTCGGTATCTGCCTGGGCCACCAGCTGCTGGCGCTGGCCGCCGGCGCGCAGACCCTGAAGATGGGCCACGGCCACCACGGCGCCAACCACCCGGTGCAGGACCTGGACAGCGGCCGGGTGATGATCACCTCGCAGAACCATGGTTTCGCGGTGGACGAGGCGACGCTGCCGGCCAACGTGCGCGTCACCCATCGCTCGCTGTTCGACGGCAGCAACCAGGGCATCGCGCTCACCGACGCGCCGGCCTTCAGCTTCCAGGGCCATCCGGAAGCCTCGCCGGGCCCGCGCGACGTGGCGCCGCTGTTCGATCGCTTCACCGCGCTGATGGCGGCCGCCGCCTGATGGCCGCCGCGCCGGCCATGCCGTCGCCGACCCGCCGCTGGCGGTGGCCGGCCACGGCGTTGCTGGTGCTGGCCGCGTATCCGGCCTTCGTGCTGGGCGCGGTGTATCCGCAATGGCTCAGCGCCGGCCTGCCGGGCGGACGCGACGGCCCTGCCGATGCGTACCGCCACAGCCTGGCCAGCGCCGTGGTCGCCTACACCCTGTCGCCACGCTGCGTGGACTGGGTCACGGCGGTCATGGAGCGCGACGGTCACGGCAACGCCAGCCGGGCGATGGACGCCCACAACAACCGGATCGGCGCGCGCATCGGCGCCACCGCCAGCAGTTGGGCCGCGATGCAGCGCGAGGTTCGCGCCGCGGTCGACCATGGCGCGATCGATGCGCGTTCGCCCGATCAGATCACCTGGCGCGCCCCTGCGGCGTGGCAGGACCGCCTCTACTGAGAATCCCCCATGCCCAAGCGCACCGACCTCCAAACCATCCTCATCATCGGCGCCGGCCCGATCGTCATCGGCCAGGCCTGCGAGTTCGACTACTCCGGCGCGCAGGCGTGCAAGGCGCTGCGCGACGAGGGCTACCGCGTGGTGCTGGTCAACAGCAACCCGGCCACGATCATGACCGACCCGAACATGGCCGATGCCGTGTACATCGAGCCGATCAACTGGCAGACGGTCGAGAAGATCATCGCCAAGGAAAAGCCCGATGCGCTGCTGCCGACGATGGGTGGGCAGACCGCGCTGAACTGCGCGCTGGATCTGGCCGACCACGGCGTGCTGGAGAAGTACGGCGTCGAACTGATCGGCGCCAAGCGCGAGGCCATCCGTATGGCCGAGGACCGAGAGCTGTTCCGCGTGGCGATGGGCGAGATCGGCCTGGAATGCCCCAAGGCGGCGGTGGCGCACACCCTGGAAGAGGCGCTGGAGATCCAGGCCACGGTCGGCTACCCGACCATCATCCGCCCCAGCTTCACCCTCGGCGGCAGCGGCGGCGGCATCGCCTACAACCGCGAAGAGCTGATCGAGATCGTCGGCCGCGGCCTGGAACTGTCGCCGACCAGCGAAGTGCTGGTCGAAGAGTCGGTGCTGGGCTGGAAGGAGTTCGAGATGGAAGTGGTCCGCGACACCGCGGACAACTGCATCATCGTCTGCTCGATCGAGAACCTGGACCCGATGGGCGTGCACACCGGCGACTCGATCACCGTGGCCCCGGCGCAGACCCTGACCGACAAGGAATACCAACGCCTGCGCGATGCATCGATCGCGGTGCTGCGCAAGATCGGCGTGGACACCGGCGGTTCCAATGTGCAGTTCGGCATCAATGCGCAGACCGGTCGCGTGGTGGTGATCGAGATGAACCCGCGCGTGTCGCGCTCCTCGGCGCTGGCCTCTAAGGCCACCGGCTTCCCGATCGCCAAGGTCGCGGCCAAGCTGGCGGTGGGCTACACCCTGGACGAACTGAAGAACGAGATCACCGGCGGGCTGACCCCGGCCTCGTTCGAGCCGTCGATCGACTACGTGGTCACCAAGATCCCGCGCTTCGCCTTCGAGAAGTTCCCGCAGGCCGACGCGCGCCTGACCACGCAGATGAAGTCGGTGGGCGAGGTGATGGCGATGGGCCGCACCTTCTCCGAATCGCTGCAGAAGGCGCTGCGCGGCCTGGAGACCGGCAAGATCGGGCTGGACCCGACCGGCCTGGACCTGAGCAGCGAAGACGACCTGGCCACGCTCAAGCGCGAGCTGAAGGCGCCCGGTCCGGAGCGCCTGTTCTATGTCGCCGACGCCTTCCGCGCCGGCATGAGCGTGGAGCAGGTCCACGCGTTGTCGTTCATCGATCCTTGGTTCCTCGACCAGATGGAAGACCTGATCGCGCAGGAAGCGCAACTGGCCGCCGACGGCCTCGGCGCGCTGGACGCCAAGCGTCTGCGCACGCTCAAGCGCGCCGGTTTCTCCGATGCGCGCCTGGCGCAGCTGACCGGCACCAACGAGGCGGCGGTGCGTGCGCTGCGCCGCGCGCACAAGGTGCGCCCGGTGTACAAGCGGGTGGACTCGTGCGCGGCGGAATTCGCCACCAGCACCGCCTATCTGTACTCGACCTACGAGGACGAGTGCGAGGCCGCGCCCAGCAACCGCGACAAGATCATGATCCTCGGCGGCGGTCCCAACCGCATCGGCCAGGGCATCGAGTTCGACTACTGCTGCGTGCACGCGGCGCTGGCGCTGCGCGAGGACGGCTACGAGACCATCATGGTCAACTGCAATCCGGAGACCGTGTCCACCGACTACGACACCTCCGATCGGCTGTACTTCGAACCGCTGACCCTGGAAGACGTGCTGGAGATCGTCGAGCTGGAGCAGCCCAAGGGCGTGATCGTGCAGTACGGCGGGCAGACCCCGCTGAAGCTGGCGCGCGCGCTGGAAGCCAACGGCGTGCCGGTGATCGGCACCTCGCCGGACTCGATCGACCTGGCCGAGGACCGCGAGCGCTTCCAGCAGCTGGTCGACAAGCTGGGCCTGAAGCAGCCGCCGAACCGCATCGCCCGCAACGCCGAGGAAGCGCTGGTGCTGGCGCGCGAGATCGGCTACCCGCTGGTGGTGCGCCCGAGTTACGTGCTCGGCGGCCGCGCCATGGAGATCGTCTATGGCGAATCCGACCTGGCGCGTTACGTGCGCGATGCGGTCAAGGTCTCCAACGATTCGCCGGTGCTGCTGGACCGCTTCCTCGACAACGCGGTGGAAGTGGACGTGGACATCATCGCCGACCACAGCGGCCAGGTGCTGATCGGCGGCGTGATGGAGCATATCGAGGAAGCCGGCGTGCATTCGGGCGATTCGTCCTGCTCGCTGCCGCCGTACTCGCTGTCGCCGGCCACCCAGACCGAGCTGCGCCGCCAGGTGGTCGAACTGGCCAAGGCGCTGAACGTGGTCGGGCTGATGAACACCCAGTTCGCGGTGCAGGTGAACGATGCCGGCGACGACATCGTCTACCTGCTGGAAGTGAACCCGCGCGCCTCGCGCACCGTGCCGTTCGTGTCCAAGGCGATCGGCGTGCCGCTGGCCAAGATCGCCGCGCGCTGCATGGCCGGCAAGACCCTGGCCGAGCAGGGCGCGCTGAAGGAGATCGTGCCCGACTACTACTCGGTGAAGGAAGCGATCTTCCCGTTCGCCAAGTTCCAGGGCGTCGATCCGATCCTCGGCCCGGAGATGCGTTCCACCGGCGAGGTGATGGGCGTGGGTCGCAGCTTCGGCGCGGCGTTCGCGCGTGCGCAGGAAGCCGGCGGCATCAAGGCGCCGCCGCTGGGCAAGGCCTTCGTGTCGGTGCGCGATCCGGACAAGCAGCGCGTGCTGCCGGTGGCGCAGGCGCTGGTCGAGCGCGGCTACACCCTGGTCGCCACTCGCGGCACCTGTGCCTGGCTGCAGCAGCACGGCCTGCAGTGCGAGCAGGTCAACAAGGTCGCCGAGGGCCGCCCGCACATCGTCGATCTGATCAAGAACGGCGAAATCGTGTATATCGTCAACACCACCGAGGGCCGGGCGGCGATCTCCGACTCGTTCTCGATCCGCCGCGAAGCCCTGCAGCATCGCGTCACCTATTCGACCACGGTCGCCGGCGCGCGTGCGCTGGTGCATTCACTGGAATTCCGCGGCACCGGTCCGGTCTGGGCGCTGCAGGAACTGCACAAGGAGCTGGAAGCGTGAGAGCCCCGATCACCATGCAAGGCGCGCAGCGGTTGCGCGAGGAACTGGATCACCTGAAGTCGGTCAAGCGTCCCGAGGTCATCACCGCGATCGCCGAGGCGCGTGCGCACGGCGACCTGAAGGAGAACGCCGAGTACCACGCCGCGCGCGAGCAGCAGGGCTTCATCGAAGGCCGCATCAAGCAGCTGGAAAGCGAGCTGTCGCACGCCGAGGTCATCGACGTCAGCAAGCTGGCGGTCGGCAGCAAGGTGGTGTTCGGCGCCACCGTGACCCTGGCCGACGTCGAGACCGACGAGGAGAAGCGCTACCAGTTGGTCGGCGACCTGGAAGCGGACATCAAGCTCGGCCTGATCGCGATCTCCTCGCCGCTGGCGCGCGCGCTGATCGGCAAGATGGAAGGCGACAGCGTCAGCATCGACGCCCCCGCCGGTCGCCGCGAGTACGAGATCGTCAGCGTCGCCTACGTCGGCTGATCCGATGGCGGTTGCCACCTTGCTGTTGCCCGAGCGGGTCCGCCTGGCCGGCGCCGTGCTGGCCGGCGAGGTGGCGCGCGCGTTCGGCCGCGCCGACCGCACGCAGGCCGCGCCGGGCGGCGAGGCGCAGTTGCGCCGCCATTTCGCGTTGGCAGCAGCATCGCTGCCGGCGGCGGCGTTGACCCGGCAACTGGACGCCGGCGATGCCGGCGACGGCCTGTGGCTGCGCGCCGATCCCGCCTACGTGGTGCCGGACATGCAGGGCGCGCGACTGATGGCGCATGGCGACATGCTGCCGCTCGACGCGGTGGACCTGGACGCGCTGTTGCCGGCGGTGCAGGCCCTGTTCGCCGAGAGCGGGCTGACCCTGGATGCGCCCGATCCGACCCGCTGGTACCTGCGCCTGCCGGCCGACAGCGCGCTGCCGGTGTTCGCGGCGCCGGCGCAGGTGCTCGGGGCGGACCTGTTCGATCACCTGCCGCAGGGCGAGGACGCGCGCCGCTGGCGTGCGTTGCTGACCGAGGCGCAGATCGTGCTGCATCAGCATCCGTGGAACCGCGAACGCGTCGCCCGCGGGCAGCCGGCGATCAATTCGCTGTGGTTCTGGGGCGGCGGCCGCCTGCCGGCCACGGTCGGCACCGCGCATGCGCAGGTGCGCAGCCGCGATCCGCTGTTGCGCGCGCTCGCCCAGGCCGCCGGCGTCGCCGACGCACAGGCGCCGCGGGTCGATGCGCTGGTCGACCTGCGCCAGCTGCGTGCGCCCGAGCAGTTCGTCGGCGAGGTGGTACAGCCGCTGCTGCAGGCGCTGCGCGACGGCGAACTGCAGCAGCTGCAATTGGATTTCGAGGACGGCACCTGTTTCCGCATCGCCCCCGCGCAACGCTGGCGCCTGTGGCGGCGGCCGCTGTCGCGCCTGGACGCATGAGTTCCAGCGCGCGCATCGTGCGGCGGCCCGCGGCGGCCGCGGCCGGCCCGTGGCACGAGGCCACCTTGCCGCTGCTGCGGCGCATCTATGCCGCGCGCGGCGCCCACGACAGCGGCCTGGCGCAGCCCAAGCTGGCGCAACTGCTGCCGCCCGATGCGCTGAGCGGCATCGACGCCGCGGTGGCGTTGCTGGCCGAGGCCATCGCGGCGGGCAAGCGCATCCTGGTGGTCGGCGATTTCGATTGCGACGGCGCCACCGCCTGCGCGGTGGCGGTGCGCGGGCTGCGCCTGCTTGGCGCCGCGCAGGTGCTGCACGCGGTGCCCAACCGCATGGTCCATGGCTATGGGTTGTCGCCGGCGCTGGTGGCCGAACTGGCGCCGTTGCAGCCAGACCTGCTGGTGACGGTGGACCACGGCATCGCCTGCCATGCCGGCGTTGCCGCAGCCAAGGCGCTGGGCTGGCAGGTGCTGGTCACCGACCACCACCTACCGGGTCCGGCCTTGCCGCCGGCCGATGCCATCGTCGATCCGAACCTCGCGGGCGACGCCTTCCCGAGCAAGATGCTGGCCGGCGTCGGGGTGATCTTCTACGTGCTGCTGGCGCTGCGCCGGTACCTGCGCGCGCGCGGTGCGTTCGCCGCCGCGCCGCCGGACCTGGGCGTGCTGCTGGATCTGGTCGCGGTGGGCACCGTCGCCGACCTGGTGCCGCTGGATCCGAACAACCGCGCGCTGGTCTCGGCCGGCCTGCGCCGCCTGCAGCGCGGCGAAGGTTGCATCGGCCTGCGCGCGTTGATTGAAGCCAGCGGCCGCGACCCGGCACGGCTCAGCGCCAGCGACATCGGCTTCGCCCTGGCGCCGCGGCTCAACGCCGCCGGCCGGCTTGAGGACATGGCCCTGGGCATCGAGTTGTTGCTGTGCGAGGACCCACAGCAGGCACGCGCGATCGCCGCGACGCTGGAGGAGATCAACGCCGAGCGCCGCGCGGTGCAGCAGCAGATGACCGACGAGGCCGAGGCAGTGGTGGCCAAGGCGCTGCTGGCCGCACCCGAGCAGCCGCCGGTGGCGGTATGCCTGTTCGATGCGCAGTGGCATCCCGGCGTGATCGGCCTGGTCGCCTCGAAGATGAAGGACCGCCTGCACCGGCCGGTGATCGCCTTCGCCCCGGCCGAACCGGGCAGCACCCAGTTGCGCGGCTCGGCGCGCTCGATTCCCGGCTTCCACATCCGCGACGCGATGGCGGCGGTGGAGGCGCAGCGGCCGGGCCTGATGGAGAAGTTCGGCGGCCACGCCATGGCCGCGGGCCTGAGCCTGCCGCAGGACGCGCTGGCCGAATTCGAGCAGGTATTCCGCAACCATGCGTTGGCCAGCCTGGACGCGGAACTGCTGCAGGCCGAATTGCTCAGCGACGGCGCGCTGGAGCCGCACGAGCTCGACCACCGCCATGCCGAGGCGCTGCGCCAGGGCGGGCCTTGGGGGCAGGGCTTTCCGGAGCCACTGTTCGATGGCGAATTCGAGGTGCTGCAGTGGCGCGTACTGAAGGAGCGCCACCTCAAGCTGAGCCTGCGCTGCCCTGGCCGCGCCGTGCCCTTGAACGCGATCCACTTCAACGGCTGGCACGGCCGCGAACCCGGCCGCCGCGTGCACATCGCCTATCGGCTGGTTGCCGACGACTACCGCGGCGGCGATGCGGTGCAATTGGTGGTGGAGCACTGTTTGCCGTTGGATGGCTGAGCAGTTGGCGGTCTGACGCTGCAGGTGGTGCCGCACCCTCACCCCAACCCCTCTCCCGATGGGAGAGGGGCTTTGGCTTTTCCCTTCTCCCACCGGGAGAAGGTGCCCCGTAGGGGCGGATGAGGGTACGGGCAAAGCCTCGCATCGCCGAAGTGCCGCGCCTTGCGCCGCACCGTCATCCCTGACCCCTCTTCCGATGGGGGAGGGGCTACGCGTCGCCTGAGGTCTGGATGCACACAAGCAACCCCATCGCGCCGCGGCGGACGTTCAAGCCATACCGTCCCATCAAGGAGCGATCCATGCCGTCCACCATGCGTAGGAATGTTTGCGTGTTGTTGCTTTTGTTGTCGTTCCTCGCCACGGGCCCGGCCGGGGCGCAGCCTGCGCCGCAGCGGCAGTTGGTGGCGCCGTTGCTGCACACCGACGCCGGCGAACGTCCGGTCGAGCTGCGCTCGGCGGCAGTGCGTGCGCAGGCCGCCGCCGGCCTGGCCGAGACCACGGTCGAACTGGAGTTCTTCAATCCCAACGCGCGCGTGCTGGAAGGGCAACTGACGTTTCCGCTGCGCGACGGGCAGCAGCTCAGCGGTTTCGCCCTGGACATCGACGGGCAGATGCGCGACGCGGTGCCGGTGCCCAAGGCGCGCGGGCGGCAAGTGTTCGAGGCGGTCGAGCGGCGCGGCGTGGATCCGGGCCTGCTCGAGCAGACCGCCGGCAACCAGTTCCGGCTGCGCGTCTACCCGCTGCCGGCACATGGCAGCCGACATGTGCGCCTGGTCTATCGCGAATCGCTACAGCGCACCGCCGCCGGCTGGCAATGGCGCTTGCCATTGGCGTATGCGGCCAGCGCGCGGTCGCTGCAGGTAGCGCTGAGCACGCAGGCCGCACCCGCCGAGCGTGCCGTGGTGGCGTCCGGCATGCGTCTGCTGCCGACGGCGGACGGCGGCTACGCCGCGTCCTGGTCGGGCAGCCCGTCGCAGTTGCCGCCGGAGCTGGTGCTGTCGCTGCGCGCGGGCGCCACACCGCGCGTGGCGACCGGTATCCACGATGGCCAGCGCTACTTCCAGGCGCTGGTGCCGATCGCCGACCTTCATGGCCCACGTCCGCTGCCGCAGCGCATCGGCCTGCTGTGGGATGCGTCCGGATCGGCGCGGCAGCGCGACATCCCCGCCGAACTGGCCTTGCTGCAACGCTATTTCGCCGCGGTCGACACGGCCCAGGTCGATCTGATCGTGTTGCGCGACCGCGCCTCGGCGCCGCGCAGGTTCCACGTGCGCAATGGCGACTGGAGCGCCCTGAAGGCGGCGTTGCAGGCCGAGCAGCCCGACGGCGCCAGCGCCCTTGGGTCCTGGCAAGCTGCGCCCCACGTGCAGGAGTATCTGCTGTTCAGCGATGGCCTGGGCAATTACGGCGCGCAGGCCATGCCGGCGCTGGCGCCGACACAGCGCCTGTATTCGATTAACTCGGCCGGTGTGCACGCCGATGCCGCGCGCCTGGCGGCGATCGCGGAAGCACGCGGCGGACGCGCGATCGCGCTGGACGGACTGCAGGGCGTCCAGGTTGCCAGCGAACGCTTGTTGCAGCGTGGCGGCGAACTGGTCGCGATGGACGGCACCAAGGTCGCCGATTTGGTCGCCGACGCGCGCGACGCCGACGATGGCTACCTGCGCGTCGCCGGACGCCTGCTCGGGTCCGATGCGAGCCTGCACCTGGAGATCGCCACGGCCGCCAGCACGCGGCACCTGCACCTGCCGCTGCGCGCGGCGGATGACGTTCCCGGCGACCTGATCCCGGACGCATGGGCGCGCGCCATGCTACGCAGCCTCTCTGCCGATCCGCTGGGTGCGGCCGCGCGCCGCCAGGCACTCGCCACACGCTTCGGCCTGGTCAGCGCCGACACCTCGCTGCTGGTGCTGGAGAACGTCGACGACTACGTCCGCTACGGAATCCCGGCACCCCCGGCGCTGCGCGCGGCGGTAGCGGCTGCGCAGGTGCGGCAGCAGAAGATGCAGGGCCAGACGCGCGAGCGACGCATCGACGAGATCGCCGAGGCGTTCGCGCAACGCATCGCCTGGTGGCAGCGGCGCTTTCCCAAGAACGCGCCGCCAACGGCCATTGCCACTGCTGAAGATGCCGACCAGCGGATGCAGGCCACGTCCGGTGCGCCGCCGCCCATGGCCCTTGCAACGCCTGCGCCGATGCCCGCGGCCGCACCTGCATCCGCTCCGCTGGAACTGAATATCGTCGGTGGTTCGTCCGCTGCGCCCGGCGACGCTGCCGCGTCGGCGGCGGCGCGCAAGCGCGTGGCGTCTGCGGCCACCATCTCCCTGACCCTGCAGCCCTGGCAGCCGGATTCGCCGTATGCGCGGCGCCTGCATGCGGCCGCCGCGGACGCGGTGTATCCGCTGTACCTGAGCGAACGCGCCGCGCACGCCGACAGCGTCGCGTTCTACCTGGATGTGGCCGACGTGCTGTTCGCGCGTGGCCAGCGCGACCTGGCCCTGCGGGTGCTGTCCAACCTGGCCGAGCTGCAACTGGAAAATCGCCACGTGCTACGCGTGCTCGGCTACCGGCTGCTGCAGGCCGGTCGCGCCGATCTGGCGGTGCCGGTGTTCGAGCAGGTGCTGCGGCTGGGCGAGGAGGAGCCGCAGAGTTTCCGCGACTTGGGCCTGGCCTATGCCGCGCGCGGCGACGCGCAGGCGGCGATCGCGCAGCTGTACCAGGTGGTGGTGCGCGACTGGGACACGCGCTTCGACGGGGTGAGCATGATCGCGCTCAACGAACTGAACGCGATCGTGGCGCGGGCGCCGCGGCCGCTGGACACCGGCTTCATCGATCCGCGGCTGCTGCGCAACCTGCCGCTGGACCTGCGCGTGGTGCTCAACTGGGACAGCGACAACAGCGACATGGACCTGTGGGTGACCGACCCCAACGGCGAGCGCTGCTATTACGGCAACCGCGCGACCTACCAGGGCGGTCAGCTGTCGCCGGATTTCACCGGCGGCTACGGGCCGGAGGAGTTCTCGCTGCGCACCGCCAAGCCCGGCAAGTACAAGGTGGAAGCGAACTTCTTCGGCGAGCGCCAGCCCCTGGTCACCGGCGCGACCACCTTGCACCTGCAGCTGAGCACGGGCTGGGGCACGGCGGCGCAACGCGACCAGCAGGTGACGCTGCGCCTGACCGAGCGCAAGGAGACGGTGCTGGTCGGCGAGTTCGAGGTGCGCTGATCCGCCCAGGGCGCGCCGGTGCGGTCATGCCGGCGCGCTACACTTTGCCGATGTCAGACCCCTCCGGCGCCAGCGCCTACTCCCGTTTCCAGCCCTGGCGCCGCAGTTTCGAGATCGGCTTCTGGGTCGCGCTGACGCTGATCAACGCCACCGCCAACAGCATCACGGTGCTGATCGACATCCGCAACACCGGGCTACATTTCGCCGCCTGGGAGCCGGTGGTGTGGGAGTGGTCCAGCAATCTGATGTTCCTGCTGATCGTGCCGTTGGTGGTGCTGCTGACCCGGCGCTACCCGCCGCATTGGGACACCTGGCGGCGCCGGCTGCCGGGCTACCTGCTGGGCAGCGTGGTGCTGTCGGTGCTGCACGTGGTGGGGATGGTGGCCGTGCGCAGCCTCGTCTACCGCCTGCAGGGCCAGCACTACGATTTCGGGCCGTGGCCGCAGGGCCTGGCCTACGAGTATCTGAAGGACGTGCGCAGCCTGGCCTCGATCGCGCTGTGCGTGGAGATGTATCGGTTCCTGTTGCGGCGCTGGCAGGGCGAAGCGGCGCTGCTCGGCGCGCCCGACGCCGGCCCGCCGGTGGGCTCGCTGGAACGGCCGGAGCGCTTCCTGGTGCGCAAGCTGGGCCGCGATTTCCTGGTTGCCGCGGCCGATATCGAATGGCTGCAGGCGGCCGGCAACTACGTCAACCTGCGCGTGCGCGGCCACGACTACCCGCTGCGCAGCACCATGGCCGCGATCGAGGCACGGCTGGACGCTGCGCGGTTCGTGCGCATCCACCGCAGCTACATCGTCAACCTGGCCAGCGTGGTCTCGATCGAGCCGCTGGAGGCGGGCGAGGCGCGCGTGCACCTGCGCGACGGCAGCCAGGTCCCGTGCAGCCGCCGCTACCGTGCCGGGCTGCGGGTGGCGGCCGGGGAGGGCGAGGCCGCCCCCGTCGAGTAGGCGGGCGGCGCTGTGGCGCAGCGGCCGGAATTGCTAGAATCGCGCTCTTGTCTGCCGGAAATGCCGCAATGATCGAACTCAATCCGATTCGCCACCGCATCGCCGATCTGTCCGATCGGGTGCTGTCGCTACGGGGGTTTCTTTGACTACGACGCCAAGAAGGAGCGTCTAGAGGAAGTCACCCGGGAGCTGGAAAGTCCCGACGTCTGGAACGACCCCGAGCGCGCCCAGGGCTTGGGTCGCGAACGCGCCAGCCTGGAGAAGACCGTCGGCGGCATCGCCAGCGTGCTCGATGGCCTGAACGAATCGCTGGAATTCCTGGAACTGGCCGAAAGCGAGAACGACGAGGCCACCGCGCAGGCGGTGCTGGCCGACGTCGACCGCTTCCAGGCGCAGGTGGAGAAGCTGGAATTCCAGCGCATGTTCTCCGGGCAGATGGACGCCAGCAATGCCTTCGTCGACATCCAGGCCGGCGCCGGCGGCACCGAGGCCCAGGACTGGGCCGAGATCCTGCTGCGCATGTACCTGCGCTGGTGCGAATCGCGCGGCTGGAAGACCGAGCTGATGGAAGTCTCCGGCGGCGAAGTGGCCGGGATCAAGTCCGCCACGCTGCGCGTGGAGGGCGACTTTGCCTACGGCTGGCTGAAGACCGAGACCGGCGTGCACCGGCTGGTGCGCAAGTCGCCGTTCGACTCGGACAACCGCCGCCATACCAGCTTCACCTCGGTGTTCGTGTCGCCGGAAGTGGACGACAACATCGACATCGACATCAATCCGGCCGACCTGAAGACCGACGTGTACCGGTCCTCCGGCGCCGGCGGCCAGCACGTCAACAAGACCGAGTCGGCGGTGCGCATCACCCACGTGCCCACCGGCATCGTGGTGGCCTGCCAGACCGGGCGCAGCCAGCACCAGAACCGCGACAACGCGATGAAGATGCTGGCCGCCAAGCTGTACGAGCTGGAGATCCAGAAGCGCAACGCCGAGCGCGATGCGGTGGAGGCGACCAAGTCCGACATCGGCTGGGGCAGCCAGATCCGCAACTACGTGCTCGACCAGAGCCGGATCAAGGACCTGCGCACCGGCGTGGAGCGCTCGGACACCCAGAAGGTGCTCGATGGCGACCTGGACGAGTTCGTCGAGGCCAGCCTCAAGTCCGGCCTGGAAGCCGGCGCGAAACGCAGCGACGCCTGAACCGGCGGCCTCCGTCCTGGCGACGGAGGCCGTGCGGCGGCACACGGCCGCGTCGGCTGGTGCATTCTTTCCCTTCCTCACGCATCCCCCATCCCATGACCGAGCAGACCCCCGCGCCGTCCCTTCCCGTCGACGAGAACAGCCTCATCGCCGAACGGCGCGCCAAACTCGCCGCGCTGCGCGCACAGGGCGTGGCCTATCCGAACGATTTCCGCCGCAGCGACTTCGCCGGCGATCTGCAGGCCGAGTTCGCCGACACCGAGCGCTGGACCGCCGAGGCGCTGGAGGCCCAGGGCCGCAGCCTGCGCCTGGCCGGCCGCCTGCTGGCCAAGCGGGTGATGGGCAAGGCCAGCTTCGTGCAGCTGCAGGACGAGTCCGGGCGCATCCAGCTGTTCCTGCAGGCCAACGCCCTGGGCGAGGCCTACGACGCCTTCAAGGGCTGGGACATCGGCGACATCATCGGCGTGGAGGGCGGGCTGACCCGCACCAAGACCGGCGAACTGTCGATCAAGGCCACTGGCCTGCGGCTGCTGACCAAGGCGCTGCGGCCGCTGCCGGACAAGTGGCACGGCCTGTCGGACGTGGAGCAGCGCTACCGCCAGCGCTACGTCGACCTGATCGTGTCGCCGGAGGCGCGCGAGGTGTTCGTCAAGCGCTCCAAGATCATCCGCGCCATGCGCGCCTGGCTGGACGCGCGCCGCTTCCTGGAAGTGGAGACGCCGATGATGCACTACATCCCCGGCGGCGCCACCGCCAAGCCGTTCACGACCCACCACAACGCCCTGGACCTGGACCTGTACCTGCGGGTGGCCCCGGAGCTGTACCTGAAGCGCCTGGTGGTCGGCGGCCTGGAACGGGTCTACGAAATCAACCGCAATTTCCGCAACGAAGGCGTTAGCACCCGGCACAATCCGGAATTCACCATGATGGAGCTGTACGAGGCCTACGCCACGTACCACGAGGTGATGGACCTGACCGAGAACGTCATCCGCGACGTCGCCCGCGAGGTGCTGGGCACCACCCAGGTCCACTGGGACGGCGCCGACATCGACCTGGCGCCGGCGTTCCGTCGCTGGCGCATGGACGAGGCGGTGCGCCACCACAACCCGGAGATCAGTGCCGCCGACTGCACCGACCGCGAGGCCCTGCTGCGCCACTGCGAGCGGCTGAAGATCCGCACCAAGCCGTCCTACGGCTGGGGCAAGCTGCTGCTGGAGATCTTCGAGGCCACGGTCGAGCACACCCTGATCCAGCCCACCTTCATCACCGACCACCCGGTCGAGGTGTCGCCCCTGGCCCGTTCCAGCGACACCGAGCCGGGCTACACCGACCGCTTCGAGCTGTTCATCAACGGCAAGGAAATCGCCAACGGCTTCTCCGAGCTCAACGACCCGGAGGACCAGGCGGCGCGGTTCCAGGCCCAGGTGGCGGCGAAGGAGGGGGGCGACGACGAGGCCATGCATTTCGACGCCGACTACATCCGGGCGCTGGAAGTGGGGCTGCCGCCGACCGGCGGCCTGGGCATCGGCATCGACCGGCTGGTAATGTTGCTCACCGGCAGCAGCTCAATCCGTGACGTGCTGCTGTTTCCGTATATGCGTCCGGAGGCTTAACCTAGCCGCGGACGAGGTGGTGCGGTTCTTGCACTAGGCGTTGCACGCAAAAGGAAGTGAGGTGGACGCGCCGGGTGACCCCGCTCCGGTGCGTTCCCGTTGTCGTCTCAGCAGCCCGCGCAGATGCGACGGGCGGAGGATTGCAGATGCATGATGCCAGCATGAGCCTCTCCGGCGCGTCCTCGAACGGGGACCGTCTCCACTGGGCGGACGGAAGCGACAATCGTTTGAACATCGTCATCGTCGACGATCAGACCTCCGCGCGCACGATGCTGCGGCATGTCATCGAGGACATCGCCCCGGAACTGACCGTACGCGACTTCGGCGACTCGCAGGCCGCGCTGGCCTGGTGCGAAGCGGGCAAGGTCGATCTGCTGTTGCTCGATTACCGCATGCCGGGCATGGACGGGCTGGAGTTCGCGCGGCGCCTGCGCCGGCTGCCCAAGCACCGCGACATTCCCATCATCCTGATCACCGTGGTCGGCGACGAGCCGATCCGCCAGGCGGCGCTGGAAGCGGGGGTGATCGACTTCCTGGTCAAGCCGATCCGCCCGCGCGAGCTGCGCGCGCGCTGTCACAACCTGCTGCAGCTGCGGTTGCAGAGCGAGAACATCAAGCAGCGCGCGATGTCGCTGGAGCAGCGCCTGCTGGCCAGCATGCGCGAGGTCGAGGAACGCGAGCGCGAGACCCTGTCGCGGCTGGCGCGGGCCATCGAGTACCGCGATGTCGGCACCAGCGCCTACCTGGAACGCATGGCGCACGTGGCCGGGCTGATCGCCGAGCAACTGGGCCTGTCCGAGGACGAGGTGCGGGTCATCGAGATGGCGGCGAGCCTGCACGACATGGGCAAGATCGCCATTCCCGACGCGGTGCTGCTCAAGCCGGGCAAGCTCAGCGAGGACGAGATGGCGGTGATGCGCATGCACCCGCGCATCGGCTACGAACTGCTCAGCGGCAGCCAGAACCGCTTCATCCAGGTCGGCGCGCTGATTGCGCTGCGCCACCACGAGCGCTACGACGGCAGCGGCTACCCGGACGGCCTGGTCGGCGAGGCGATTCCGCTGGAAGCGCGGATCGTGGCGGTCGCCGACGTGTTCGACGCGCTGATCTCGCCGCGGCCCTACAAGGAAGCCTGGACCATGGATGCGACCCTGGCCTACCTCTACGCCCAGCGCGGCCGCCTGTTCGACCCGCGCTGCGTGGACGCGCTGTTCCGCGGCCGCGAGCAGTTGCAGGTGATCTGCGAGAAATTCTCCACCGCCTCGGCGCGACCAGGAGTCTGACATGATCTCGGCGATCAGGTGGTTGCGGCAACGGTTCGCGGAGCGCAAGGATACCGAGCACGGCCAGGCGTTCGTCCGCATCTGCATGGTCGCGCTGATCCTGGCCTACGAACTGTCGTTCTCGCAGGGCTGGGACATCGCCCCGCGGCAGCGCGCCTACGTCATCGGCCTGACCCTGATCTCGCAGGCGGTGGCCCTGGCCCTGATGACCTGGATCGTGATGCGGCCGCAGCGCTCGGACGTGCGCCGGATCATCGGCATGGTGGCCGACTACGGGCTGATGTCGATGGCGATGAGCGCGATCGGCGAGCCGATGGCCTGCATTTACGTGGTCATCATGTGGGTCACCATCGGCAACGGCCTTCGCTACGGCAACCGCTATCTGTACCTGGCCGTGGCCATGGCGGTAGCCAGTTTCAGCATCACGCTGATGACCAGCGACTACTGGATCGCCAATCGCGGCCTGGGCATCGGCCTGCTGGTCGGCTTGGCCGCCATCCCGCTGTACCTGTCGGGACTGTTGCGGCAATTGACCAGCACCACCGCCGAGGCGCGCCGCGCCAGCGAGGCCAAGAGCCGTTTCCTGGCCAACATGAGCCACGAGTTCCGCACCCCGTTGAATGGCCTGTCCGGCATGACCGAGGTGCTGGCGACCACGCGCCTGGACGCCGAGCAGCGCGAGTGCGTCAACACCATCCAGGCGTCCGCGCGCAGCCTGTTGTCGCTAGTCGAGGAAGTGCTGGACATTTCCGCGATCGAGGCCGGCAAGCTGCGGCTCGACAAGCGCGATTTCTCGCTGCGCGAAACCCTGGAAGGGATCAGCCTGATCCTGCAGCCGCAGGCACGCGCCAAGCTGCTGACCTACCAGGTGGATGTCGCCCCGGACGTGCCGGACTACCTCTCCGGCGACCCGGGTCATCTGCGCCAGGTGCTGCTGAACCTGGCCGGCAATGCCATCAAGTTCACCGAGACCGGCCGGGTCGACATCCGCGTACGCCTGCACAAGAACGAACACGGGCAGCCGACGCGCCTGAGTTTCGACATCGTCGATACCGGCATCGGCGTGACGCCGGACATGCGGCCGCGCCTGTTCGAGGCGTTCGAGCAGGCCGACGTCGGCCTGTCGCGCCGCTACGAAGGCAGCGGCCTCGGCACCACGATCGCCAAGGGCCTGGTCGAGGCGATGGGGGGCAGCATCGGCTACCAGGAGAATGCGCCGCGCGGCAGCCATTTCTGGTTCGAACTGCCGTTCGTGGCCGCGGCGGTGCCGGCGTCGGCGGACCTGGGTGCACAGCAGGCCAGCGTGCCGGCGGCGGCCGAGGAGTTCGATACCAGCGGCAACGTCATCGCCTTCTCCGATCCGTTCCTGCGCCACCGCGCGCGGGTGCGCGGCATGCGCATCCTGGTCGCCGACGATCACGCCGCCAACCGCATGGTGCTGCAGCGGATGCTGCAGAAAGCCGGCCATCGTGTCATCTGCGTCGACGGCGCGGAAGCGGTGCTGGACGCGCTGGCCGAGACCGAATTCGACGCGGTGATCGTCGACCTGCACATGCCCGGCATGAGCGGCCTGGACATGCTGCGGCAGTTGCGGGTGATGCAGGCCGGCGGACCGCGGACGCCGGTGGTGGTGCTCAGCGCCGATGTGACGCCCGAATCGATCCAGCGCTGCGAACAGGCCGGCGCCAGGACCTTTCTGGCCAAGCCGGTGGTGGCCAACCGTCTGCTGGACACGCTCTCGGACATCGCGATGGAAGGGCGCCTGCGCGTCGGCAACGACACGACCGTGCGGCAGATGCCGGTATCGAGCGAAGGGGTGCTGGATTCGTCGGTCCTGGACGAACTCGCCGGGCTCGGCATGGGCGATGGCTTCGAGCGCGAGTTCATCTCGCAATGCCTCAACGATGCCGAGGGCTGCCTCGGCGGCATGCAGATCGCCGGCGAAGCCGAGCATTGGGAGCGCCTGCGCGAACACGCGCACGCGATCAAGGGCGTCGCCAGCAACCTCGGCCTGATACGGCTCGCCAGCCTTGGCGGCGAGCTGATGCAGATGCCGGAATGGCAGGTGCGCAGCGAGTGGCGCCAGCGCTTGATGGCGCTCAACGCCAGCCTGACCGAAGGCCGCGAAGCCCTGGAGTTGCGCGCCCGGCAGAGCGCCGTGCAGGACGGCGAACTGCGCTGAGGAACGCCCGGCGCGAGGCCGGGTCATCCCTCGCTGCCGGCGGCATGCCGCTCAGGCGGCAACGACGCCGGATTGCGCGCGCCGGACCTGGGCCCGCACCAGCCGATCCATCGTCCGCAGCGACTTCTCGCCCAGGGCCAGCGCGGCGTCCACCCAGATTTCGGTCACCGTCAGCAATTCCTCGCGGCTGACCGGCTGCACCACGTTGCGCATCGCGTTCATCGCCAGATGCGCCAGCGGCGCCCGTCGTTGTTGCTGGATCAGGTCGCGCACCGCCTCCTTGCCCTGGCCCTTGGGGACCAGCACGTCGACGATGCCCAAGGCGTGCATCTCCTGGCTGCTGAAGACATGGCCTCCCAGGATGAGTTTCTCCGCGGCATGCGGCGCGATACGACGGCTGAGGAACGAATACGCGCCCATGCCGGGAAACAGGCCGAACATGATTTCCGGCAGGCCCATGCCGACGTCCTCCTCGGCCACGATCAGATGGCACGACAGCGCCATCTCCAGGCCGCCGCCGAGCGCGTCGCCCTGCAGCAGGGCAATGGTGCGGAAATTGCCGCCGAGCCCTGTATGGAAGCGGTGGACGCCATCGATGCAGCTCGTCGCGTAGGCCATCAGGCCGGCACGATCGCGGCGGCGGATGTAATGGCCGAACAGTTCCAGGTCCCCGCCCAGGTTGAACGCGCTGCCATCGGAGGCCAGCACCAGGCTGCCCAGCCGCGCCGAGGCCAGGGTGCCGGGCTGGCTGATCGCGGCGAGATAGCTGTGCATCTCGCGCATCAAGGTGGGATGGAAGCAGGGCCGCTGCTTCGCGGCACCGCCTGCATGCATGTACAGCCAGTGGCTATCGTCGTCGCCGTCGGCATCGATGCGGATGCTGGAGTAGGCGCGGGTACGGGGCAGCGGGTCGATCGTGCTCATGGCGGGCTCTCGGAAAGACGCCCGCGGAGATGGCGTGGCGCAGCGGGCGAGTGCGTTTCCACCCGGCGGATGCTACACCCGGGTGCCGCGGCCGGAACCCGCCCTGCCAGCGCCTGCATGGGCGCCGCGTGGGCGCCCGTTGGACCCGTTTACTGAGGCGGCGGCGCGTCGCGCAGTTCGCGCCGCAGGATCTTGCCGACGTTGGTCTTGGGCAGCTCCTTGCGGAACTCGACGATGCGCGGATGCTTGTAGCCGGTGAGGTTGGCGCGGGCGTGGGCTTTGACCTCGTCGGCGGTCAGGTTGGGGTCCTTCTTCACGATCACCACCTTGACCGCCTCGCCGGATTTTTCGTCCGGCACGCCGACCGCGGCCACTTCCAGCACGCCCGGCATCATCGCGATGACGTCCTCGACCTCGTTCGGATACACGTTGAAACCGGACACCAGGATCATGTCCTTCTTGCGGTCGACGATATAGAAGAAGCCCTGCGGATCCATCCGCGCCATGTCGCCGGTGTGCAGCCAGCCGTCGGCGTCGATGGCGCTGGCGGTTTCCTCCGGCCGGCGCCAGTAGCCCTTCATCACCTGCGGCCCGCGGATGCACAGTTCGCCGACCTCGCCATGGGCGAGGATCTGGCCCTGGTCGTCCTTGACGCAGGCGTCGGTAGAGGGGATCGGCAGGCCGATCGCGCCGTTGTATTCGGTCAGGGTCAGCGGATTGATGCAGGCCGCCGGCGAGGTCTCGGTGAGGCCATAGGCCTCGACCAGGGTGACCCCGGTGACCTGCTTCCAGCGTTCGGCCACCGCGCGTTGCACCGCCATGCCGCCGCCGAGGGTGAACTTCAGCGAGGAAAAATCCACCTTGTCGAAGCCGGGGGTGTTGAGCAGGCCGTTGAACAGGGTGTTGACGCCGGTGAAGGCGGTGAAGCGGGTCTTCTGCAGTTCCTTGACGAAGCCGGGCATGTCGCGCGGATTGCTGATCAGGTGGTTGAGTCCGCCGAGCTTCATGAAGACCAGCCCGTTCGCGGTCAGCGCGAAGATGTGGTACAGCGGCAACGCTGTGATGATGACTTCCTTGCCTTCCTCCAGCTTGCCGGTCGCCGAGATCCACGCACCGGCCTGCAGCATGTTGGCGACGAGGTTGCGGTGGGTCAGCATGGCGCCCTTGGCCACGCCGGTGGTGCCGCCGGTGTATTGCAGGAAGGCGATGTCGTCCGGCGCGATGTCGATCGGCGGCAGTGTGTGCAGGCGGCCGAGGGTCAGCGCGTCGCGGAAACGGATCGCGTTGGGGATGTCGTAGTCCGGGACCAGCTTCTTGACGTACTTCAGGACGAAGTTGACCAGCGGGCCCTTGGGGAAGCCCAGCATGTCGCCCAGGCCGGTGGTGATGACCTGCTTGACCGGGGTATCGGCGAGCACGTCCTGCACGGTGGTGCCGAAGTTGTCGATCACCACCAGTGCGCTGGCACCGGAGTCGATCAGTTGGTGGCGCAGTTCGCGCGGGGTGTACAGCGGATTGACGTTGACCACGGTCATGCCGGCCAGCAGCACGCCGAAGGTGGCGATGGGGTATTGCAGGCAGTTGGGCATCATCAGGGCGACGCGGTCGCCCTTCTTGAGCTGCAGTTCGCCCAGCAGGTAGCCGGCGAATTGCCGGGCCAGTTCGCCGGCCTCGCGGTAGGTCAGGGTCTTGCCGAAGTTGCTGTAGGCGGGGCGGTCGCCGAACTTGGCCACGGAGCTTTCGAAGACGGCGGCGACGGAGCGGTATTCCTCGACATCGATGTCGGCGCCAACGCCGGCCGGATAACTCTGCAACCACGGACGATCCAGACTCATATTCCCCCTCCAGGAAACGTGTTGATTGGCTCACAACGGACAGTATCCGCCAGAACCGGCAACGGCAGCATACCGTTCCGTAGGGAAAAGGCGAACAGGGAGAGCACCGAATGCCGGTGGACTGGTGCCTTTGGGTGACGGTTCTGCGAGGAATGCCGAAGAGCGATGACCGCCTGGACGCCAGCAACGCTGCTTTTGCCGTTGCACTTGCTGTTGCTGTTGCTGTTGCCGTACCGGGTTCCCTTCCGAAGCGGCGGCCATCGCGGGGAAACACCCGAAGGGCGGCGCACATGGATGTGCGCCGTCCGCGGCAGGGGCAGGATGCCCCTTCCGCGGATCCCCGTGATGGACGCGGACCCGGAGCGCGCAGCGCGGAGGGCGCGAGGCAGGGTGTGCTTTCTTTTGGTTACTTTTCTTTGCACAAGCAAAGAAAAGTAACTCGCCGCAAGGCGAAAGCCTTTGCTTTTAGAGCGTATGCGGTCAGTGGTTCGCACAAACTGCAAGGTGCATCAGTGCGCAGCCACTGGGTACGCAGGTACTGCAGCAATTCACTGTGGTCACGGCGCGGGCGCGCGAACACGCGAATAGCAGGTTCAAGCGCCCAGACAGAGCCCCCGCGCAGGCGCGGGGGCCGGACTTCCGCTGCCGGAAAGCGCAGGGTCGGTCAGCGCGCGGCCAACTGACGCAGCACGTACTGCAGCAGGCCGCCGTGGCGGAAATACTCCACTTCCTTCGGGGTCAGCAGCATCACCGCCACCTCGAAGGTCTGCGCACTGCCGTTGGCCTTGCTGGCGACGACCTTGGCGCGCTTGCTGGCGCCGTCCTGCAGGCCAGTGATCTCGAAGACTTCCGAGCCGTCCAGGCCCAGGCTCTGCGCGTTCTGGCCGTCGAGGAACTGCAGCGGCAGCACGCCCATGCCCACCAGGTTGGAGCGGTGGATGCGCTCGAAGCTCTCGGCGATCACCGCCTTGACCCCGAGCAGGTTGGTGCCCTTGGCCGCCCAGTCGCGCGAGGAGCCGGTGCCGTACTCCTTGCCGCCGATCACCACCAGCGGCACGCCGTCGGCCTTGTACTTCATCGCCGCGTCGTAGATCGCCAGCTTTTCCGGCTGGCCGCCGCCGGGCGGGTGGTACAGGGTGTTGCCGCCTTCCTCGCCGCCGAACATCAGGTTCTTGATGCGGATGTTGGCGAAGGTGCCGCGGACCATGACATCGTCGTTGCCGCGGCGGCTGCCGTAGCTGTTGAAGTCGGCCGGCTGCACGCCGCGCTCCTGCAGGAAGCGGCCCGCCGGCGAGTCCTTCTTGATGTTGCCGGCCGGGGAAATATGGTCGGTGGTGATCGAATCGCCGAACAGGCCCAGCACGCGCGCGCCGTGCACGTCCTCGATGCGGCCGACCTGCATGGTCATGCCGTCGAAGTAGGGCGGGTTCTTGATGTAGGTGGAGGCGCCATCCCAGGCGTACAGCTCGCCGTCGGGCGAGGCGATGGTGTTCCAGCGGCTGTCGCCCTTGAACACGTCGGCGTAGTTCTGCTTGAACATCTCCGGGCCGACCGTGGCGGCGATGGTGTCGCCGATCTCCTTGTTGCTCGGCCAGATGTCGCGCAGGTACACCGGCTGACCATCGCTGCCGGTGCCCAGCGGGTCGCGGGTCAGGTCGATGTCGGTGGTGCCGGCGATGGCGTAGGCGACCACCAGCGGCGGCGAGGCCAGGTAGTTCATCTTCACTTCCGGATGCACGCGGCCTTCGAAGTTGCGGTTGCCCGACAGCACCGAGGCCACCACCAAGTCGTCCTGGGCGATCGCCGCGGACACGTCTTCCGGCAGCGGGCCGGAGTTGCCGATGCAGGTGGTGCAGCCATAGCCGACCACGTAGAAGCCGAGCTGTTCCAGGTCGTCCATCACCCCGGCCTTCTTCAGGTAGTCGGTGACCACCAGCGAGCCCGGCCCGAGTGAGGTCTTGACCCAGGGCTGCGCCTTCAGGCCCTTGGCCACGGCGTTGCGTGCGAGCAGGCCGGCGCCGAGCATCACTGCGGGGTTGGAGGTGTTGGTGCAGGAGGTGATCGCCGCGATCACCACCGCGCCGTCGCGCAAGCGCCAGCCGGCGCCGCTGGCCTCGGCCTCCTGCGCCTGCGCCGCCTGGGCACCGACCGCGGTGCCGCCGCCGCCTTCGTTCTTGAGCCGGTCTTCCTGTTTCGCATCGCTGTGGCGCTTGCTGCGCGCGTCGGCGAAGGGCACCAGGCTGTCGCGGAAGTTGCGCTGCATGTCTTCCAGCAGCACGCGGTCCTGCGGGCGCTTGGGGCCGGCCAGCGACGGCTTGACGTCGCCCATGTCCAGTTCCAGCGTCGCGCTGTAGCTGGCGTGCGCGCTATCGGCGTCGTGCCACAGGCCCTGCGCCTTGGCGTAGGCCTCCACCAGCGCGATCTGCTCCTCGCTGCGGCCGGACAGGCGCAGGTAGGTCAGCGATTCGGCGTCGATCGGGAAGATGCCGCAGGTGGCGCCGTACTCCGGCGCCATGTTGCCGATGGTGGCGCGGTCGGCCAGCGGCAGGTGCTGCAGGCCGTCGCCGAAGAACTCGACGAACTTGCCGACCACGCCGTGCTTGCGCAGCATCTGCGTCACCGTCAGCACCAGGTCGGTGGCGGTGGCGCCTTCGGGCAGCTTGCCGGTGAGCTTGAAGCCCACCACCTGCGGGATCAGCATCGACGAGGGCTGGCCGAGCATCGCCGCTTCGGCCTCGATGCCGCCCACGCCCCAACCGAGCACGCCGATGCCGTTGATCATGGTGGTGTGGCTGTCGGTGCCGAACACGGTGTCCGGATAGGCCAGCGCCTCGCCGTCGCGTTCGCCGGTCATCACCACCCGCGCCAGGTGCTCCAGGTTGACTTGGTGCACGATGCCGGTGTTCGGCGGCACCACCTTGAAGTTGTCGAAGGCCTTCTGGCCCCAGCGCAGGAAACCGTAGCGTTCCTTGTTGCGCTGGAACTCGATCTTGCCGTTCAGATCCAGCGCGTCGGGCTTGCCGAACACGTCCACCTGCACCGAGTGGTCGATCACCAGTTCCGACGGGATCAGCGGATTGATCTGCTCCGGACGTCCGCCGAGCTTGACCACCGCATCGCGCATCGCCGCCAGGTCGACCACGCACGGCACGCCGGTGAAGTCCTGCAGCACCACGCGCGCCGGCATGAACGCGATCTCGGTGTCCGGCTCGGCGGTCGGCTGCCATTGCGCCACCGCTTCGATGTGCTCCTTGCCGACGGTCGCGCCGCCGTCCTCGTGGCGCAGCAGATTCTCCAGCAGGATCTTCAGCGAGTAGGGCAGGCGCGAGATGTCGAAGCGCTCGCCGAGCTTGGGCAGGCTGAAGTAACCGTAGGTCTTGCCGCAGACGTGCAGTTGGCTGCGGGTGGAGAACGAGTCGTTCATGCGGGGGAACTCCTGATTGCGGGTGGCTTGCAGTGGCCCGCTGTGACGAGCCTGCTTGCGAGTGCCGGGCCGTTGCGTTGCCGGCATTGCGTCGCGTCGCGGCGCGGCCGGAAGGCGCGGCGGCCCAAGGCGTCGGGCCGAAGCTTACACGTTCAGATGTAGCGCCCGTGTCACGGCTTGCCGCGCCAGCGGCTCATCAGCATCTGCAGGAAACGTTCGGCGCTGGGCGAGAGCAGCGCGCTGCGCCGGCGCACGATGCCGATGGTGCGCGAGACCACCGGATTGCCGATCGGCCGCGTCACCAGGATCGGATGTTCGCCGTCGGGGGTGGCCATCTTCGGCAGTACCGACACGCCGATGCCGGCCTCGACCATGCCCAGCGACGTGGACAGGTGGGTCACTTCGTAGTGCCAGCTGAGCTTCAGGTTCTCGCGCGCCAGCGCGCCGTCGAGCAGGGTGCGGTTGCCGCTGGTGCGGTGCACGGTGATCAACTGGTGCTGGGCGAGGTCGGCCCATTCGATCCGGCGTTTCTTCGCCAGCGGATGGTCGCGGCGGCAGGCCAGCACGAACGGGTCCTCGGCGAGCACGTCGAAATCCAGGTTGGGATCGTTGGCGCCCATGAAGTTGATGCCGAACTCGACCTCGCCGCGTTCCACCGCCTGCAGGCCCTCGGTGGCCGGGATGTCGAGAATGCGGAAGCGCACATGCGGATGCGCCTCGCGGAAGCGCGCCATCACGCTGGGCAGGAAGTAGAACGCAGCGGTCGGCAGGCAGGCGATGGTAACGGTGGCGCCGCGCGTATCGTCGTGGCCGCGCACCGAGAACAGCGAGCCGTCGAACTCCTCGATCATGCGCCGCACCAGCGGCAGCAGGTTCTCGCCGATGGCGGTGGTGGCCACGCTGCGGGTAGTGCGCTCCAGCAGCGGCGACCCGACCGCCTGTTCCAGCTTCTGGATGCGCCGGCTCAGCGCCGGTTGCGACATGTGCAGCGCCTCGGCCGCGCGATGGAAGCTGCGCGTCTCGGCCACCAGCAGGAACGCGCGCAGGTCGAGGATTTCGCAATTGATGCTCATAGGTAATCAATCATCGAAAAATTAGCAATTCACAGATCAATTGGGGTCATGCCAGTATCGAATCAGACGAAGACATTCATCTTCAGGGCGCATCAATCTACACCATGTCCAACGATCTGCTCGGCATTCCCTGCGTGCTCATGCGCGGCGGCACCTCCAAGGGGCCGTTCTTCTTCGCGCCGGACCTGCCGGCCGATCCCGCCCGCCGCGACCGCCTGCTGCTGGAGGTGATGGGCGCCGGCCATCCGCTGCAGATCGACGGCATCGGCGGCGGCAACGCGCTGACCAGCAAGGTCGCCATCGTCGACCGCTCCAGCCGCGCCGACGCGGACGTGGACTATCTGTTCGCGCAGGTGCGGGTCGAGCAGCAGGTGGTGGACACCTCGCCCAACTGCGGCAACATGCTGGCCGCGGTGGCGCCGTACGCGATCGAGCGCGGCCTGGTGCAGGCGCAGCATCCGCGCACCCAGGTGCGCATCCACAACGTCAACACCGGCAAGCTGATCGTGGCCACGGTGGAAACGCCGCATGGCCGGGTGGTGTACCGTGGCGAGACGCGCATCGCCGGGGCGCCCGGCGCGGCCGCGCCGATCTGGCTGTCGTTCCTGGACGCGGCCGGCGCGCGCACCGGCAAGCTGTTGCCGAGCGGGCAGGCGCAGGACACCATCGACGGGGTCGCGACGAGTCTGGTGGATTGCGCCATGCCGATGATGTTGCTGCGCGCCGCCGATCTCGGCGTGCGCGGCGATGCCTCGCCTGCCGAGCTGAATGCCGATGCCGCGCTGCTGGCGCGGCTGGAGGCGCTGCGGATCGAGGCGGGCGCGCGCATGGGCATCGCCGACGCCGGCAGCAAGGTGATTCCCAAGCCGGTGCTGCTGTCGGCGCCGCAGCACGGCGGCGACCTGCAGGTGCGCTATTTCATGCCGCAGCAGTGCCACACCGCGCTGGCCATCACCGGCGCGGTCGGCATCGCCACCGCGGCGGCCACGCCGGGTACCCTGGCCAATGCCTTCGTCGGCGATGCGGCGCTGCCGCGCCACGTCGTCCTGGAACATCCGAGCGGCGCCCTGGAGGTGGGATTGAGCCGCACCGCGGCCGATGCGCCGATCGTCGCCAGCGTGGTGCGCACCGCCCGCCGGCTGTTCGAAGGGCGGGTCTTCGCGACCTCGCCCGTGTCCACCGAGGCCCGCCAATGGATCTCCGCGGCATGACATGACCCGAACCGGCCGGGCGCCTGCACGCACGCACGGCGTCCGCGACCGACAACGCACACGCTTCAATCCTGGGAGGGATCGATGTTGTCCAGAACGTTCTTCACCGCGGCGCTCGCCGCGGCCGGCCTGCTGCTTCTCACCGCCTGCAGCAAGGGCGGCGGCGATGCGGCGAGCGCCGACGCCACGCCCGTGCGCATCAGCGTCGGGTCCTACAATCTCAACAACCTGCCGTTCTTCATCGCCGACGCCAACGGCTACTTCGACCAGGTCGGGGTCAAGGTCAAGACCGAGAACTTCGCCCAGGGCGGCTCCAAGGTGCTGCAGGCCTTGGTGGCCAACTCCACCGACGTGGCGGTGGGCTTCTACGACCACACCATCCAGATGCAGTCCAAGCGCAAGGATGTGGTCGCCTTCGTGCTGCTCTCGCGCAATTCCGGGCTGGTGCTGGCCGGGCGCAACGACACCGCCTTCGATCCGGCCAAACCGCAGACCATCCGGGGCCTGAAGGTCGGCATCACCGCGCCGGGCTCCTCGTCCGATTTCTTCGTGCGCCACTACCTCTCGCGCAACGGCATCGCCGAGAGCGCGGTGTCGCTGATCGGCGTGGGCTCGGGCGCGGCCGCGGTGGCGGCCCTGGAGCAGGGCAAGATCGACCTGCTGGTCAACTACGATCCGGCGGCGACCCTGATCAGCGAGCGCAAGATCGGCAGGATCCTGATCGACGCGCGCAGCGATGCCGGCGCACGCCAGGTCTACGGCGGGCTGTACCCGACCTCGGTGATGTACGCCAACCGCAGCTTCCTGGAAAAGCGGCCGCAGGATGCGGAGAAGATCGTGCGTGCCGAGCAGATGGCGCTGCGCTTCATCGCCGACCACTCCGCCGAGGAGATCGTCGCGGCCTTGCCCGATGCCTATGTCTCAGGGGACCGCGCCACCTATGCGCGTGCGGTGGAGAACGCCCGTGCCATCTTCACCCGCGACGGACGCTTCGTCGCCGCCGACCTGGAAACGCCGTTGACCGTGCTGCGCGAGTTCAACAAGGACGTGGCGCGCGCGGACATCGACCTGACCAGGACCTACACCAACGCCTTCGTGGATCGCGCCAGCGGTGCGGCGAAGGCGGCCCAACCGTGAGCGGAGGAACCATGGCACGCAACGCTACCGTGCAGCGCCTCAACGGCGCGCCACACCTCGATCCGGCGCAGACGATGGTCGCGATCAACAACGTCACCATGTCCTTCGGCGATTTCACCGCCGTGCGCGACGTGGACATCCAGGTCGCCGATGGCGAATTCCTCGCCATCGTCGGCCCCACCGGCTGCGGCAAGAGCACCATCCTCAACGCGGTGGCCGGCCTGCTGTCGCCGTCCGCCGGCCAGGTCGTCATCGACGGCCGCCCGGTCGCCGGTGTGCAGGAGGCGGTCGGCTATCTGTTCCAGCAGGATGCGCTGCTGCCGTGGAAGACTGCCTTCCAGAACGTGGAATTGGGCCTGCGCTTTCGCGGCGTGGCCGACGCCGAGCGCAAGCAGCGCGCCAATGCCTGGCTGTCCAAGGTCGGCCTGGCCGGGTTCGAGCACCGCTACCCGCACCAGCTCTCCGGCGGCCAGCGCAAGCGCGTGCAAATGGCGCAGGCGCTGATCGTGGAGCCGAAGGTGATCCTGATGGACGAGCCGTTCTCGGCGCTGGACATCCACACCCGCCACCTGATGCAGAACGAACTGCTGCGGCTGTGGCAGGAGCAACGCCGCTCGGTGATCCTGATCACCCACGACCTGGAGGAGGCGATCGCGCTGGGCGACCGCGTGGTGGTGCTGTCCTCCGGCCCTGCCAGCCGCGTGGTGCGCAGTTTCGACGTGGACCTGCCGCGCCCGCGCAACGTCGCCGAGATCAAGCTCGACACGCGTTTCACCGACCTGTATCGCGACATCTGGGCCTGCCTGCGCGGCGAAGTGGAGAAGAGCTATGCACGCCAAGACTGACAAACTCATCCAGCTCGCGCTGGTCGTGGCCGTGTTCGGCGGCTGGGAGGGCGGCATCGCCCTGGGCCTGATCGACCCGTTCTTCTTCCCGGCGCCGACGGCGATCGTGCAACAGGCCTGGGCCTGGCTGTCCGACACCGGGTTCTACCAGCACGTCTACATCACCCTGACCGAGACCGCGCTCGGCTACGTCATCGGCACCGCGCTGGGTGTGGCCGGCGGCGTATGGCTGGGCCTGAGCCGGCGCTCGGCGCGGATCCTGGATCCCTTCATCAAGGGCTTCAACGCGATCCCGCGCGTGGTGCTGGCGCCGATCTTCGTGCTGTGGCTGGGCCTGGGCCTGTGGTCGAAGGTGGCGCTGGCGGTGACCCTGGTGTTCTTCACCACGTTCTTCAACGCCATGCAGGGCGTGCGCGAGGTCAATCCGGTGGTGCTGGCGAATGCGCGCATCCTGGGCGCCAATCGCCGCGACCTGCTGCGCCACGTGTACTTCCCGGCGGCGGCGAGCTGGATCCTGTCGTCGTTGCGCACCTCGGTGGGCTTTGCCGTGGTCGGCGCGATCATCGGCGAATACCTGGGCGCCTCCGCCGGCCTGGGCTACCTGATCGCGCAGGCCGAGGGCAACTTCAATGCCGTGGGCGTGTTCGCCGGCATCATCATCCTGGCCGCCTTCGTGCTGCTCATCGATGCGCTGCTGGACGTGATCGAGAACCGCCTGATCACCTGGCGCCCCAACGCGCAGAACCAGGCCACCAGCTGACCGCGGCCGCGCGCCGCCGGCCAGGCCGGTGGCGCGCCTGTCGCGCGCATCGCATCCCCCGCACCATCGCAACGGGCCAGCGCCAGGCCAGGCGCCCGGCTGGCCGGAGAGACTCATCCATGCATCCCCATCCCGTGCTGCCCCGCGCAGCGCTGACGCTCGCGCTCGGCCTGCTGCTCGGCGGCGCCAACGAAGCCGCTGCGCAAACCGTGCCGGCCGCGCCGGCCACGTTGAGCCAGGCCGAACTGACCGTGCTGGTGCGCCAGCAGGCGCAGCAGATCCAGCAGCTGCAGGCGCGGCTCGACGCGCTGCAGGCCCCCGCCGCGCCGAGTCCGGCGCCCGCCACCACCGCACCGGCGCTGGAAGGTCGCGTCGCCGCGCTCGAATCGGCGCAGGCCAAGGCACCGAAGGTATCGTGGTCGAAGGGCGCCCCGGAGTTCGCCAGCGCCGATGGCAACGTGGTGTTCCGTCCGCGCGGCCGCCTGTTCGTCGATGCCTCCAGTACCGACGGTTCCGCCGCCAGCCAGCGCAACCTGTCCGGCACCGAGATCCGCTCGGTGCGGCTCGGCGCCGAAGGCCGCTACGGCCAGCTCGGCTGGGTGGTGGAAGGCGACTTCGCCGACAACGCGGTGGCCTGGAAATCGGTGTACGCCAGCGTCGACCATCGCCTGTTCGGCCTGCCGGCCGAACTGAGCGTGGGCAATCGCCTGAACGATCGCGGCATTGACGGCGCCAGCAGCACCTCCAACACCCCGTTCCAGGACCGCAACGTGGTCGGCACGCTGATCCTGCCGCAACGCGGCCTGTTCGGCGTCGGCCTGACCGAGCGCCTCTACGGGCGCGACTGGCACGCCAGCCTGTCGGTGGCAGGCAACGACCTCAACAATGCCGGCGACGATAACGACAGTCTGACCTGGGCGGCGCGCGCGCACTGGAATCCGCTGGTCGGCAAGGCCGCGACCGTGCACGTGGGTGCCTGGGCCTTCCACGAGGAGATCGCCGCCGGCGCCAGTGGCGTGCTGCGCAGTTCGGCGATCGCCGGGCACTTCAACGACCAGGTCAAGATCGCGCCGGGAACGCTGCTGGGCGCGCAGCGCAGCGACGCCTACGGTGCGGAACTGGCGGGCGTCTTCGGCCCGGCCTGGACCAGCGCCGAATGGGGCACGCGCAACCTGCGCGGGCGTGGCGCGGCCGGCGGCTACGATCTCGATCACCAGGCCTGGGCCGTGTCGGCCGGCTGGTTCCTGTCCGGCGCGCTGCCCGCGTATGCCGCCAAGACCGGCACCTGGGGCCGGGTCAAGGTCGCCGACCCGGTCACCACCGGCGGCGCCGGCGCCTGGGAACTGAAGCTGCGCTACGAGGACGTGGACTACGCCGAACTGCCGAGCGGCGGTCGCGGCAGTGCCTGGACGCTGGGGACCAACTGGTACCTCAACGATGTCAGCCGGCTGATGCTCGACGTGATCCGCTGGCAGACCGACAACCGCAGCGGCACGGTGCAGGGCCGGGACCAGGGCACCACCTTCAATACCCGCCTGCAGGTGGCGTTCTGAGCCGCTGAGCGAGGCCAGGGCGGCCGGCGCGAGGTCGCTCCGCACCGGCGGCACGGCGCCCGCCAGCTGACCGGGCGCTGTGCCGTGCCACGTCCGTCGCTGGCGGTATGACCGCTTGGGTATGTATAATTCGTGCATACCGAACCGGGGCTACACCGATGGAAGCCACTGTCGCCGAACGCGGTCAGATCACCCTTCCCAAGGCCGTGCGCGATGCGCTCGGCCTGAGCAAGGGCACCATCCTGAAAGTGGAACTGGACGGCGGCCGGATCATCCTGCGCAAGAGCGTGGACGATGCCATCTCGCGCGCCCGCGGCCGCTTCAAGCTCGACGGCTTCGCCAGCACCGACGAGGCGATGCGCGCGATCCGCGGCCGCGCCCCGGGCGATCCGTTCGAGCCCGAACCCGACGCCGGCGCATGATCGCCATCGACTCGTCCGTGCTGGTGGATCTGCTGGCCGACGGCCCGCAGGCCGACGCCGCCGAAGCCTGCCTGCGCCAGTGCCTGAGCACCGGCCCGGTGGTGGTCTGCGACATCGTCCTGGCCGAGGTCTGCAGTGCGCTGCGCGACGGCGCCGAGGCGTTGTCGGTGCTGGAGGACATGAGCATCCGCTTCAGCGCACTGGAGGCCAAGTCGGCCCTGCGCGCAGGCGAGATGCAGCGCCGCTTCCGCGCCCGCGGCGGCAAGCGCGAGCGGGTGGTGGCCGATTTCCTGATCGGGGCGCATGCGCTGCTGCAATGCGATGGCCTGATCACCCGCGACGACGGTTTTTTCCGCGATTACTTCAAGGGCCTGAAGATCATCGTGCCCAAGCCCGCCGGCTGACGCCGCGCAACCGCTACCGCTCATCCCCACCTTTTTTCCGGAGAACCCGCATGTTGGAAGCCTACCGCCACCACGTTGCAGAGCGCGCCGCGCTCGGAATCCCGCCGCTGCCGCTGAGCGCGCAGCAGACCGCGCAGGTCATCGAACTGCTGAAGAATCCGCCGGCCGGCGAAGAGCAGTTCCTGGTCGAACTGCTCAGCCACCGCGTGCCGGCCGGCGTCGACGACGCCGCCAAGGTCAAGGCCTCGTACCTGGCCGCGGTCGCCTTCGGCAGCGAGACCACCCCGCTGATCTCGCCCACCCGCGCCACCGAACTGCTGGGCACCATGCTCGGCGGCTACAACATCCATCCGCTGGTCGAACTGCTGGACAACCCGGAGCTGGGCGCGGTCGCCGCCGAAGGCCTCAAGCACACGCTGCTGATCTTCGACGCCTTCCACGACGTGCAGGAGAAGGCCGAGGCCGGCAACGCGCACGCCAAGGCGGTGCTGCAGAGCTGGGCTGAGGCCGAGTGGTTCACCAGCAAGCCGGAAGTGCCGCAGAGCCTGACCATCACCGTGTTCAAGGTGCCGGGCGAGACCAACACCGACGACCTGTCGCCGGCGCCGGACGCCACCACCCGCCCGGACATCCCGCTGCACGCGCTGGCGATGCTGAAGAACAAGCGCGACGGCGCGCCGTTCGAGCCGGAAGAGGACGGCAAGCGCGGCCCGATCCAGGCCATCGCCGACCTCAAGGCCAAGGGCCACCTGGTCGCCTACGTCGGCGACGTGGTCGGCACCGGTTCCTCGCGCAAGTCGGCGACCAACTCGGTGCTGTGGTGGACCGGCGAGGACATCCCGTACATCCCCAACAAGCGCTTCGGCGGCGTGTGCCTGGGCTCGAAGATCGCGCCGATCTTCTACAACACCATGGAAGACGCCGGCGCGCTGCCGATCGAGCTGGACGTGTCGCAGATGGAGCACGGCGACGTGGTCGAGCTGCGTCCGTACGAAGGCAAGGCGCTGAAGAACGGGCAGGTGATCGCCGAGTTCGCGATGAAGTCCGACGTGCTGTTCGACGAAGTGCGCGCCGGCGGCCGCATCCCGCTGATCGTCGGCCGCGGCCTCACCGCCAAGGCGCGCGAGTTCCTGGGCCTGCCGGCCTCGACCCTGTTCCGCCTGCCGATGGACCCGCCCGATACCGGCAAGGGCTTCTCGCTGGCGCAGAAGATGGTCGGCCGCGCCTGCGGGCTGCCGGAAGGCCAGGGCATGCGCCCGGGCACCTACTGCGAGCCGAAGATGACCTCGGTGGGTTCGCAGGACACCACCGGCCCGATGACCCGCGACGAGCTGAAGGACCTGGCCTGCCTCGGCTTCTCCGCCGACCTGGTGATGCAGTCGTTCTGCCACACCGCGGCGTACCCGAAGCCGGTGGACGTCAAGACCCACCACACCCTGCCGGAGTTCATCTCCACCCGCGGCGGCGTGTCGCTGCGTCCGGGCGACGGCGTGATCCACAGCTGGCTCAACCGCATGCTGCTGCCCGACACCGTCGGCACCGGCGGCGACTCGCACACCCGCTTCCCGATCGGCATCTCGTTCCCGGCCGGTTCCGGCCTGGTGGCCTTCGCCGCCGCCACCGGCGTCATGCCGCTGGACATGCCCGAGAGCGTGCTGGTGCGCTTCAAGGGGCAGATGCAGCCGGGCGTGACCCTGCGCGATCTGGTCAACGCGATCCCGCTGTATGCGATCAAGCAGGGCCTGCTGACCGTGGCCAAGCAGGGCAAGAAGAACATCTTCTCCGGCCGCATCCTGGAGATCGAAGGTTTGCCGGAACTGAAGGTGGAGCAGGCGTTCGAACTGTCCGACGCCTCTGCCGAGCGCTCGGCCGCCGGCTGCACGGTGCGCCTGAACAAGGAACCGATCGTCGAGTACCTGACCAGCAACATCACCCTGCTGAAGTGGATGATCGCCGAAGGCTATGCCGACGCGCGTTCGCTGGCGCGGCGGATCAAGAAGATGGAGGAGTGGCTGGCCGACCCGCAGCTGCTCGAGCCCGATGCCGACGCCGAATACGCCGCGGTGATTGAGATCGACCTGGCCGACATCCACGAGCCGATCGTGGCCTGCCCGAACGACCCGGACGACGTGAAGACGCTCTCCGACGTCGCCGGCGCGGCGATCGACGAAGTGTTCATCGGTTCGTGCATGACCAACATCGGCCACTTCCGCGCCGCGGCCAAGCTGCTGGAAGGCAAGCGCGACATCCCGACCCGCCTGTGGGTCGCGCCGCCGACCAAGATGGACGCCTCGGAGCTGACCAAGGAAGGCCACTACGGCACCTTCGGCGCCGCCGGTGCGCGCATGGAAATGCCGGGCTGCTCGCTGTGCATGGGCAACCAGGCGCAGGCGCGCGAGGGCGCCACGGTGTTCTCGACTTCCACCCGCAACTTCCCCAACCGCCTGGGCCGCAACACCAACGTGTACCTGGGCTCGGCGGAACTGGCGGCGATCTGCTCGCGCCTGGGCCGGATCCCGACCAAGGAGGAGTACATGGCCGACGTGGGCGTGATCAAGACCAGTGGCGAGCAGATCTATCGCTACATGAACTTCGATCAGATCCAGGACTACCAGGACGTGGCCGCCACGGTCGCGGCCTGATCGCCCCGGCGATGCGCTGACGCGACGGGACCGCGCATGCGGCACCGTCGCAACGAAGAAGCCCGGCATTGCCGGGCTTTTTTGTGGGTGTTGCCAGCGTTGCGATGCGCGACAGGTTGGCCGCGCTGAGGCTGCGCTCACGCCGGCGGCGCGGGCGCACGCCCCTGCAGCCAGTGTTCCAGCGCCGCGGCCGGCAGCGCCGGCGCGAACAGGAAGCCCTGCAGCACGCGGCAGCCGAGCCGCGCCAGGAACGCGCGTTGCGCTTCGGTTTCCACGCCTTCGGCAACGGTATGCAGGCCCAGGGTCTCGCCGATGCGCAGCACCGAGGTGGTCAGGGTCCGCGAGGTCTGGCAATGCTCCAGGTCGCTGACGAAGCTCATGTCCAGCTTCAGTTCGTTGACCGGCAACTGGTGCAGATGGCTGAGGCTGGAGTAGCCGGTACCGAAGTCGTCCAGCGACAGCAGCACGCCGCTGGCCTGCAACTGGCGCAGGTTGGCCAGCACCGCGTTGGGGTTGGAGAGCATGACGCTCTCGGTCATCTCCAGGGCCAGGTCGGCCGGTTGCAGGCCGGAGGCGGCGAGCAGGCCCTCCACCCGCGCCGGCAGCTGCGGATCGGCGAAATTGTTGGCCGACAGGTTCACCGCCACGCGCGGTACCGGGACGCCGCGCAGGCGCCAGTCGGCCATCTGCCGGCAGGCCTCGCGCAGCACCCAGTGGCCGAGTTCGTCGATCAGGCCGCATTCCTCGGCCATCGGCACGAACCGCGCCGGCGAGATCGCACCGAGGTTCGGATGCTCCCAGCGCAGCAGCGCTTCCACGCCGTACAGCGCATGCGGCGCCTGGCTGTCCAGTTGCGGCTGGTAGTGCAGTTGCAGCTTGTCGCGATGCAGGGCCTCGCGCAGCGCGGTCTCCATCGCCACGCGTTCCTGCGCCATGCGGTTCATGTCGGAACTGAAGTAGCGCACGCTGTGACCGCCCTCGTGCTTGGCCCGGAACATGGCCAGGTCGGCATGGCGCAGCAGGGTCTCGATGTCGGTGCCGTCCTCGGGGAACATCGCCACGCCGATGCTGGCGCTGGGGTGCAGGGTCATCTGGCCCACCACCACCGGTTCGGCCAGCGCCAGCAGCAGGCGCTCGGCGACGCCGGCGGCGTGCTCGGCGCTGCAGTGCGGCAACATCAGCACGAATTCGTCGCCGGCCTGGCGGCCGACCAGGTCGGTCACGCCCAGGGTGTCGCAGATGCGCCGGGCGATGTCGCGCAGCAGGCCGTCGCCGGCGGCATGGCCCTGGGTTTCGTTGACGCGCTTGAAGCGGTCGATGTCCACGAACAGGATCGCCACCGGCATGCCCTGGTGCTCGGCGGCGGCCAGCGCCTGCTCGGCACGGGCGCTGAACATCACCCGGTTGGGCAGGCCGGTGAGCGAATCGTAGAAGGCGAGTTGGTGGACGCGCGCCCTGGTCTGCTCGCGTTCCAGCGCCAGCGCGCACAGGTGCACGCACAGTTCGATCAGGCGCAGGTGCCAGGCCAGCGGCTCGCGCACCTGCCGGTAGCACAGCGCGAAGCCGCCGAGGACGCGGCCGCTGCTGGACTTGATCGGGGTGGCCACGCAGGTGCCCAACTGCACATGGTCCACCAGCCCCATGTAGTCGGCGAACAGCGGGTCGGTGCGCGGGTCGAGGACCAGCACCTGTTTGCCGCGCCAGATCGAGGTGGCGAGGGCGCCTGCACGCGGTCCCGCGCGCATGTTGCTCATGGTCTCGCCGAACCGCACCGGCATGCTCGGTGCCGCCAGCGGTTGCAGGCAGCCGCTGCCGTCGACGCTGACGACGGCGGCCATCAGTTCTGGCGCGATGCGCTCGACCTCCTTGCAGATCAGCGTGGCGACCTCGACCAGCGGCTGTTCGCGGACCAGCGCATCCAGCACGTTCTTGTGCAGCACCTCGTGCATCTTGCTCTGGGTGATGTCGGTGAACGAGAGGATGTAGTGCTGTTGGCTGCCGTCCTCGCCGGCGATGGGGGTGGCGACCAGGGTGGCCCACAGCGGGGTGCCGTCCTTGCGGTAGGCCAGGATGTCGGTCTGGTGGCCGAAACCGGCGCGCACGCGCTCGCGGGTGTGCTGCACGGTCTGCATGTCGGTACCCGGACCGGTCAGCACGCTGCTGGGCAGATGTCCCAGCACTTCGCTCTCGGCATAGCCGAACACCTGGCTGAAGCCGGCGTTGACGTAGAGGATGTTCAACTGCGGATCGCAGACGACGATGGCGGCGTCGCTGGTGTCCAGCGCCAGCGACAGCAGCCGCATCCTGGCATCGCGGGCGCGCTGGGCGCTGATGTCGCGGACGAACAGCACCTGCAGCTGGCTGTAGTTCTGCGGGGCCCGCGCTGCGCTCACCGCCAGCCAGCGTGCCGCGCCCTCATAGTCGTGCGTCAGCAGTTCGTAGCTGCCGCTGCCGCTGTCGTGCAGGCAATGCGCGAGGAAGTCGTCGCGCACCTCGGCATCGGCCAGCTCGCCCAGCGGACGCCCCAGCACCTGCGCGCGGGGGCGGTTCCACAGCGCTTCGGCGGTGTGGTTGAAGGCGACCACGCGCCCCTGCGGATCGACGATCAGCACGCCTTCGGGCGCGTATTGCAGGCACAGCAGCAGATCCAGCTCGGATCGGGCCGATGCGACCCGCGCCGCTTCCACGCTGGCGTCGTTGGGCGCGCTCGACGTGACGAGGCGGCGGCCCGGCATGGTCTCAGCGGGCCTGCACGGACAGCGCGATCAGGCGCTCGGCGATCTTGTCCAGCGGCAACACTTCCTGCGCCGCGCCCATGCGGAAGGCGGTGCCGGGCATGCCCCAGACCACGCTGGTGGCCTCGTCCTGGACCAGGGTGCTGGCGCCGGCCTGCAGCATTTCCAGCAGGCCGCGCGCGCCGTCGTCGCCCATGCCGGTCAGGATCGCGCCGATGGCGTTGGCGCCGGCATTGCGCGCCACCGACTGGAACAGCACATCCACCGCCGGCTTGTGCCGGTTGACCGGCGGGCCGTCGTCGATCTTGCAGCGCCAGCGCGCGCCGTCGCGGATCACCTGCAGGTGCTTGCCGCCCGGCGGCAGGTAGGCGTGGCCGGGCAGGATCGCTTCGCCCTCGGTGGCCTCGCGCACGGCCATCGCCGAGTGCCGGTTGAGGCGGTCGGCGAAGGCGGTGCTGAAGCCGGCCGGCAGGTGCTGGGTCATCACCACCGCCGGGGCGTCGGCCGGCATGCCTTCCAGGACCACGCGCAGCGCCTCGGTGCCGCCGGCGGACGCGCCGATGGCGATCAGCCGGTCGGTGGTGCGGAACTTCAGCGAGGACACCGCGGCGGGCGTGGCGGTGGCGCCGGCCGGTTTCGGCGCGGCCGGCCGGTCCAGCGCGCGGACCTTGGCCTTGGCCGCGTTCTTGACCTTGGTGACGATCTCTTCGGCGTAGCCCTCCAGCCCGCGGGCGACGTCGAGCTTGGGCTTGGAGACGAAGTCGACCGCGCCCAGCGACAGCGCCTGCAGCGTGGTGTCGGCGCCGCGCTCGGTGAGCGAGGAGATCATCACCACCGGCGTGGGCCGCAGCCGCATCAGGTTTTCCAGGAAGGCCAGGCCGTCCATGCGCGGCATTTCCACGTCCAGGGTGATCACGTCCGGGTTCAGGCGCTTGATCTTCTCGCGCGCCAGCAGCGGGTCGGCGGCCGAGCCGACCACTTCGATGCCGGGGGCGCCGGACAGGATCTCGGTGAGGATCTGCCGCACGACCGCGGAGTCGTCGACGATCAAGACGCGGCAAGGGGCTTCCAGGCTCATTCGAACAACTCCACGGCGCCGGTGACGGGGGCTTTGGTGAGACGGGCACGCACCGCCGACTCGGCCGCGGCGATTTCGGCCTCCTCGTGCGCGTGCGGCAGGCGCTGCACGACCACGCGGCCGGTGCCGGGGAAGAACCAGATCTTGCGCGGATGGATGCCGCGCAGGTCCTCGGCCACCACCGGGATCTGCTCGGCCTTGAGATAGTTCAGCACGAAGTCGGCATTGCGCGTGCCGACCGGGTTGTTGGTGAATCCCTTGAGCACGTTGCCGCCGCCGAACACCTTGGCTTCCAGGCGGTTGCGCGCGGCGCCGCGCTTGAGCAGGTCGTTGATCAGCACTTCCATCGCATAGCTGCCGTAGCGCGCCGGCGCGCCGTCGCCGCTCTGGCCGTCGGGCAGCATGAAGTGGTTCATGCCGCCGATCTTCAGCAGCGGGTCGCGGATGCAGGCGGCCACGCACGACCCCAGGATCGTGGTCAGCGCGGTGTCGTCGTCCACCACCAGGTACTGGGTCGGCAGCAGCTTGGCCGCCGTCGTCTGGAAGCGCGTATCGTGATAGCGCATCACCTGGTCTACGGCCATGGCGGCGGGGCTCATGCGCGATCCTTTTGCGCCCGGCGGTACAGCGTGCGGCCGCAGGGCTGGATCAGGTCGGCCGCGTGCAGATAGTTTTCCGAATGGCCGGTGTAGAGCATGCCGTCGTCGTCCAGGTGCGGAATCAGCCGCGACAGGATGCCGCGCTGGGTCGGCTTGTCGAAGTAGATCATCACGTTGCGGCAGAACAGCGCCAGGTACGGGCCGGCCACGTCGTAGCGCGGCTCCAGCAGGTTGAGCTGGCGGAACTCCAGCAGGTCGCGCAACGCCGGCAGCACCCGGCACTGGCCTTCGTTGGCGCCGCTGCCGCGCTGGAAATACTTGCGCTTGAGGGCGGGGTCGAGGCTGGCGACGCGCTCCAGCGCGTACACGCCGCGCGAGGCGGTGGCCAGCACCTGGGTGTCCACGTCGGTGGCCAGGATCCGCACCGGCGGGGTCAGCGTGCCGAACGCCTCGCAGGCGGTGATCGCCAGCGAGTAGGGCTCCTCGCCGGTGGACGAGGCGCAGGACCAGATCTTCAGCGGTGCGGCGCCGGAATGCTTCTGCAGCTCCTCGCGCAGCCGCTCGAAATGGTGCGGCTCGCGGAAGAACGAGGTCAGGTTGGTGGTCAACGCGTTGGTGAACGCCTCCCATTCGTCGCCGCCGTCGCGCTCCAGCCAGTCCAGGTAGTCGCGGAACGAGCGCAGGCCCAGCACGCGCAGGCGCCGCGACAGCCGGCCGTAGACCATGTCGCGCTTGGCCGGGGCCAGGGCGATGCCGGCCTTCTGGTAGATGAGGTCGCAGACCCGCTTGAAATCGCGGTCGCTGAAGTCGAAGTCGCGATTGTCGGAACCGGAGGAGGGCGAAGCGGGAGTCTGGATGGCCATGGTGCGCAGCGATGGTCGGTCAATCGGGTTATCGGCCGGGCGCGGCCGAAATTGACAGCCGGCGGTCAGGGGCGGCCGCCGGCGGTGGCTTGCCTGCTCAGAACTCCTGCCACTGCGCCTCGCTGGCCGCGACCGCCGCGATCGCCGGCCGCGGCCGCGCCGCCGCCCGGGTTCCGGTGCGGGCGGGGACGGGGGCGGTCGGCGCATTGGCGGCGACGCCGTGGTAGGTGTCCAGCTTGAAGGCGGCGATGGCCGCGCCCAACTGGCCGGCCTGGTCCTCCATCGAGCGCGCCGCGGCGGTGGCTTCCTCGACCAGGGCGGCGTTCTGCTGGGTGCTCTCGTCCATCTGCACCACGGTCTGGTTGACCTGCTCGATGCCGGCCGACTGCTCCTGCGAGGCGGCGGCGATCTCGCTCATGATGTCGGTGACGCGCTGCACCGAGGTCACGATCTCCTGCATGGTGCGGCCGGCCTGGTCGACCAGGGCCGAGCCTTCGGCGACGCGGCCGACCGACTCGTCGATCAGCGTCTTGATCTCCTTGGCGGCGTTGGCCGAGCGCTGCGCGAGGGTGCGCACCTCGGTGGCGACCACGGCGAAGCCGCGGCCCTGTTCGCCGGCACGGGCGGCTTCCACCGCCGCGTTGAGCGCCAGGATGTTGGTCTGGAAGGCGATGCCGTCGATGACGCCGATGATGTCGGCGATCTTCTTCGACGAGGCCTCGATCCCGTTCATGGTGGTGACGACCTGGCCGACCACGTCGCCGCCCTGCGAGGCGACGGCGGCCGCGCCGGCGGCGAGCTGGTTGGCCTGGCGCGCGTACTCGGCGTTCTGCTTGACGGTGGAGGTCAGTTCCTCCATCGAGGCGGCGGTGCGCTCCAGGCTGGCAGCCTGCTGCTCGGTACGGCGCGACAGGTCGCCGTTGCCGCTGGCGATCTCGGTGGAGGCGACATTGATGTTGGCGGCGGCGGCCTGGATGCGGCCGACGATGGCCGCCAACTGCGCGGCGGTGGCGTTGGCGTCGTCGCGCATGCGTCCGAACACGCCGTGGTACTCGCCATGCATGCGCGCGGTGAGGTCGCCGGCGGCGATCGCCTGCAGCAGCGTCGACAGCTCGCCCAGGTTGCGGTCGCTGACGTCCATCATCGCGTTGAGATCCTGCACCATCGTGCGGAAGCCGTACTGGAACCGCTCGGGGTCGCCGCGCGTGCCGAACGCACCGGCCGCCGCCGCCTCCGCCAGCTGCTTGATCTGCTCGCTCATCGCGGTCAGGTTCTGCTTGGCCATGTCCATGGTCTCGGTGAGCACGGCCTTTTCGCCGGGCAGGCGGTCCATGTCCTCGGACAGGTCGCCGATCGCGTAGCGCTTGATGATGTCCAGCAGGCGCATCTTCACCGCGATGTGCGAGGCCACCAGGTCGTTGGTGCCCTTGACCATCTGCCCGTATTCGCCCGGGAACGCGTTCTCGTCCATGCGGTAGCTGATGGTGCCGTACGCGTGCTGGCGTGCCATCTCTTCCTGCGCGCGGATCACCGTGTGGATGCGCGAGCGCATGATCAGCATGTCGTCCATCAGCTCGCCGATCTCGTCCTTGCCGTGCGGGTAGGTGGCGCCCTCCAGTTCACCGCGCGCCACCGCCTGCGACAGGCGCTTGGCCGCGTGCAGCTGGCGCGCCATGCCGCGTGCGATCAGCCAGGCGGTGACGCCGGCGAACAGCACGGCCAGCCCCAGCAGCGTCAGGATCAGCGTCTTGGTGTTGGACAACTGGCTGTCGGCGCGCTCCATTTCCCGATTCAGTTCGGCGACGTTGTACTCGGTCAGCGCCACGATGCGTTCGAACAGGGTCCGGCGCAGCGCCCGCGACCGGGTGTCGGAGATCGTTTGCGCGCCGGCCACGTCGCCGGCGCGCAGCGCGGCGCCCATCTCGGTGTTGGCCTGCAGGTAGGCCTTCAGGGTTTCCTGCACGCCGGCGTACATCTGCACCTGCTTGGCATCGCGCATCATCGTCGCGATGACCTGCTGGTTCTTCGCCACCTCGGTGCGCACCTTCTGCATGCGCTTGAAGTAGTCGGCCTGGGCCTTGGGGTCGTCCGCGCGCGCCAATTGCGCCAGTTCGTAGGTGCGGAATTCGCCGAGCTGGGCGCGTACCTCGGCCATGGCCTGGGTCGCCGGTACCCAGTCGTGCTGGATGCGCCTGAACTCGGCGATCGAGAGATTGGTGCGCGAGTAGGTGAGGGCCCCCAGCACCAAGGTCAGCAGCGTGGTCACGGCGAAGGCGACGATCAGCTTGTCGCGGATTTTCAGGTGCGCGAGGACGTTCATGGGCATTCCATGTGCAGCAGCGGATTGAAAAGGACGGGGCAACCGGTGGGTCAGCCGGCGAGGACGTGGCGAGGCGAGGGCGGCGACAGGGGGCAGGCGCGGCGGAGGCCATCCCGGAGCGTGCGCAGGCGGCTCCAGGATCTCCGGTGAGACCGCGTAGCGGAGAGCGGGTGGGCGGCACCGGCGGGCAAACGCCGGCCGGTGCCGGGACTGCGCGTGCATGCGGCGACGCGGCCTCGCCACGGGAGGCTGGACGATGGTGGACGGCGAAGGCTAGGCATCACGTGCTCCCTGAACGGTCGCGGTCGTGACCCGGCGGTGTCGTGCGCGGATCACGGAGCGTGATCCTGTTATCGACTCGTGCGGCGATTGCTTGAACCGCGCCAGGGGGCGAATCCTCGCGCGTCGCGTGATTGTTCCTATCGCAGCGGTATCGGTGCTCAATCGGCCCCGACGGTCGGGCCGGCCGTGCGGACCAGCCGCAGCGGCGCCTGCCGCGCGGCGGTGCGTGCCGTTACCGGGGGCGCGGTGCCTGCGCCGCCGTCCGCACCGGCCGGCGCCGCGTCCAGCCGGAACACCGCCGCTGCCTCGCCGAGTCGGCGGCCTTGCTCTTCCAGCGCCCGTGCCGAGGCGCCGGCTTCCTCGACCACGGCGACGTTCTGCTGGATCGCCTGGTCCATCTGCGCCACGGTGCTGCTGACCTGCTCGATGCCCATCGACTGCTCCCGCGAGGCCGCGGCGATCTCGCCGATGATGTCGGTCACGCGCTGCACCGAGGTGACGATCTCGCTCATGGTGCGGCCGGCCTGGTCGACCAGGGCCGAGCCCTCGCTGACGCGACCGACCGAGTCGTCGATCAGCGTCTTGATTTCCTTGGCGGCGTTGGCCGAGCGCTGCGCCAGCGTCCGCACTTCGGTGGCGACCACGGCGAAGCCGCGGCCCTGTTCGCCCGCGCGTGCCGCTTCCACCGCGGCGTTGAGCGCCAGGATGTTGGTCTGGAACGCGATGCCGTCGATGACGCTGATGATGTCGGCGATCTTCTTCGACGAGGCCTCGATGCCGCTCATGGTCTCGACCACCCGGCCGACCACGTCGCCGCCCTGCGAGGCCACCGAGGCGGCGCCCACCGCCAACTGATTGGCCTGCCGTGCGTGCTCGGCGTTCTGCTTGACCGTGGAGGTCAGCTCCTCCATCGACGCGGCGGTCTCCTCGAGGTTGGCGGCCTGCTGTTCGGTGCGGCGCGACAGGTCCTCGTTGCCGCTGGCCAGTTCGGTGGTGGCGCCGTGGATGCTGCGCGCCGCGGCCTGGATGCGGCCGACGATGTCGGCAAGCTGGTCGGCGGTGGTATTGGCATCCTCGCGCATCCGCGCGAACACCCCGTGGAATTCGCCGTGCATGCGCGCGCTCAGGTTGCCGGCGGCGATGGCCTGCAGCAGCGTGGACAGCTTGCCCAGGTTACGGTCGCTGACCTCCATCATCGCGTTGAGGTCCTGCACCATCAGCCGGAAGTCGTGCTGGAAGCGCGCCGCGTCGCCGCGCACGCTGAAGTCGCCGGCCGCGGCGGCGGCGGCCAGACGCTTGATCTCGGTGTTGATCGCCAGCAGGCTGGCCTTGGCCGCGTCCATCGACTCGTGCAGCACCGCGCGGCTGCCGGGCAGGCGGCGGGCGTCGCGGCGCAGGTCGCCATTGGCGTACTCGTTGAGGATCTCGATCGCTTCGACGATGGCGTCCAGGTGCTCGAACATCATGCGGTTGATGCTCGCGGCCAGGTCGCCGTACACGCCGGGGAAGTCCTCCGGCATGCGATGGGTCACGTCCTCGTCGGCGTGCAGCACCGCCATGCGCGCGGTCTCGCTGGAGAAGCGTTGCAGCATCCGGATCATCTCGCCGGTGGCGCGCAGCATTTCGCCGGTTTCGTCGCGGCCGGGATTGTCGATGCGCACACTCAAATCGCCACGCGACACCGCGCGGATCGCTTCCAGGCTGCGCGCCACCGGGCGCAGCACCGAGCTGCCGATCAGCCAGTTGATGCCGAAGGTGAGCAACACCAGGATGCCGCCGGCCAGGGTCATGACGCCGGTGAAGATCAGTGCCTGCCCCTGCACGTCGTCCATGTAGACGCCGGTGCCGATCACCCAGTGCCAGGGCGCGAACGGCGCGTTGTAGGAGACCTTCTCCACCGGCTTGTCGTTGCCGGGCTTGGGCCACAGGTAGTCGACGTAGCCGCCGCCGGCCTCGGCCACCTTCACGAACTCACGGAATACCGGCTTGCCGTCGGCGCTGAGCACCTGGCCGATGTCCTTGCCGACCAGGTCCTTGCGGGTGGGGTGCATCAGCATTGTCGGGTGCATGTCGTGCACGTAGAAATAATCCACGCCGTCGCGGGCACGCATCGACTCCAGCGTGCGCAGGGCGGTGCGTTGCGCTTCCTCCAGCGGCATGCTGCCCTTGTCCACTTCCGCGGCATAGGCGCGCACCACGCCCAGCGCCAGTTCGATCTGGCCCTTCAGCGCCTGCTCGCGGGTATTGCGGATGTCCAGGTACTGCATCCGCGCGGCGATCACCGCCAGCAGGACGATGCCGGCACCCAGCAACACGGTCTGCCACAGGAACTTGCGGCGCAGCGGCAGATCCGAGAGACGGGTGAGCAGTGAGCGAGACGACATGGACGCGGTCCTTGAAGGTGTTCACTAGGCTTTAACGGCCGCGATCGCGATGAAGTTGAGTGCGCGGCGCGCCGCCTTGTAGACAATTCACGCCTTGGCGCGGCGGCAAAAAAAAATCCCCGGCGCGAAGGCCGGGGATGGGAAATGCTGCGACAGGCTGGGCCGGACTCAGAATTCCTGCCAGTCCGAATCGGCCAGCGCCGGTTCGGCCTTGCGGGCGCGCACGGCGGGCTTGGCGGGAGCGACGGCCGCCGGCTTCTTCGCCACCGGTGCCGGCTTCGGCGTGGCCACTGCGTGCGGGGCATACGTCGCCACGGCCTGTGCCGACTGCTCGACACGGAAGATCGACACGGCTTCGGTCAGCTGGCCGGCCTGTTCTTCCATCGAGCGGGCGGCGGCGGTGGCTTCTTCGACCAGGGCGGCGTTCTGCTGGGTGGTCTCGTCCATCTGGGTGACGGTCTGGTTGACCTGCTCGATGCCGGCGGACTGCTCCTGCGAGGCGGCGGCGATCTCGCCCATGATGTCGGTGACGCGCTGCACCGAGGCGACGATCTCGGTCATGGTCTGGCCGGCCTGGCGCACCAGGCTCGAGCCATTGGCCACCTGGCCGACCGACGCGTCGATCAGGCCCTTGATCTCCTTGGCGGCGTTGGCCGAGCGCTGGGCGAGGGTACGCACTTCGCTGGCGACCACGGCGAAGCCACGGCCCTGTTCGCCGGCACGGGCCGCTTCCACCGCGGCGTTGAGCGCCAGGATGTTGGTCTGGAACGCGATGCCGTCGATGACCGAGATGATGTCGCCGATCTTCTTCGAGGACGCCTCGATCCCGCTCATGGTCTCGACCACTCGGCCGACCACGTCGCCGCCCTGCGAGGCCACCGAGGCCGCACCCGCGGCCAGCTGGTTGGCCTGGCGCGCGTGCTCGGCGTTCTGCTTGACGGTGGAGGTCAGTTCCTCCATCGAGGCGGCGGTCTCTTCGAGGTTGGCGGCCTGCTGCTCGGTGCGGCGCGACAGGTCGTCGTTGCCGGCGGCGATCTCGCCGGCCGCGGCATTGATCGCGTTCGCCGCCTGCTGGATGCGGCCGACGATGGCCGCCAGCTGTTCGGCGGTGGCATTGGCGTCGTCGCGCATGGTCGCGAACACGCCCTGGAAGTCGCCGTGCATGCGCGCGGTGAGGTCGCCCTGCGACAGCGAGGTCAGCAGCTTGGACACTTCGCCGATGCTGTCGCCGTTGGCCTGCAGCAGGCCGTTGAGCTGCTGCGCCAGTTGCAGGAAGAAGCCGTGCTTGCCGTCGAGGCCGACGCGCCCGCTCAGGTCGCCGGCGGCGGCCTCGCGCACGATCTTGGCCACTTCCTGTTCGACCTGCGCTTCCAGGGTGCGGTCGCGCGATTCGCAGACGAAACCGATGTGGGTGCCGTGCTGGTCGCGGATGGCGGTGATGGTCTGGGCGATGCGCGCGTCGACGTAGGCCATCTCGCGTTCCATCACACCCTTCTTTTCCAGCTCCGCCAGGGTCTTGGGATCGTGCTGGTTGCCGTACTCCAGCACGGTGACCGGCGAGCCGACCAGCGGCAGGCTCGAATCGAAGGCCGGCGCCACCGAGTGGATCTGCTCGGCGTACTTGTCGGTCAGGCCCTGCATCGAGGGGTTGGCGTAGACGATGTTGTAGTCCAGGTCGACGATGAACATGCCGGTCGAGGAATTGTCCAGCGCGGTGCGGATGCGCAGGTTCTCGGCAGCCACCGCGGCATCGCGCTCGATGCGCCCGCGCAGGTCCTGCTGCATGCGCTTGAGCGCCTGCATCAGTTCGCCGAATTCGTCCTTGCCGTTGGCGTCGATATGCCCGTCGAGCTTGCCGCCGGCCACATCGCTGGCCACCTTGACCGCATCGCGCACGCTGTTGGCCAGCATCCGGCCGAACAGGACGGCCAGGCCGACCGCCGCGCCGAGGCCGATCAGCAGGCAGATCAACAGGGTCGCGGAGGCCTTGCTGTAGGTGCCGCTGGCGGCATCGGCCGCGGCCTTGGCCTGGCGGTCGTTCTCGGCGATCAGGGCGACGACGTCGTCCACCACCTTGTTGTGCAGGGTGCGGGTCTCGCCGGTAAAGGTGTCGATGGCGTCGTCGTGCAGGTCGAGCTGCAGCATCTCGTCGACGGACTGGTAGGAGGCGCTGGCCTTCTTCCAGTCAGCGACCAGGCGCTCGTAGATGGTCTTTTCCTGCGGGCTGCCGATCTTGGGCGGATACTGGGCCAGGATCTGGTCCATCTGCTTCTTCAGCGCGACCTTGCGCGCGGCCGATTCCTTCTTCAGCGCATCGCTGCTGCGGATCAGGCTCTGGTAGGCCGCGTTGCGGTACTCGCCGAGGATGCCGCGCATTTCGCCGCCGGTGCGCACGCTCGGCACGACCTGCGCCGACACGTTGCTGGCCACGCCATTGAGCGAGTGCAGACCGCGATAGGCGGCCACGCCCTGGATGAGCATCAACGCCAGCACGACGCCGAACGCCAGCATCAGTTTGGGCATCACCTTGAGATCTTTAATCCACTGCATGAGCGCGTTTCCCGTAATTCGGAGGGGGCGACAAGGGCAAGAACGGCAAACGCCGCCGCGCCGGACCGCATGCACGGGTCCAGCACGGCGGCGCCGGGGCTTACTTGATGGTGGCCAGCTTCAGGCTGGACGGCGCGCTGACCTGGATTTCGGCGCGCGAGCTGTCCCGCTCGATCTTGCCGATCACGCACACGTCCTTGCCTTCCAGGGTTTCCGGCGGGAAGCCGAACTTGCTGCGGTCGGCGCCGGCGATGCGGGCGGAGAAGGTGTGGCGCGGGAACATGCCGCCCATGTACAGGAAGGTCGGCTCGCCCTCGGAATTCTGCGCGTACTTGGCTTTCTCGACCTTGCCGCAGACCATGCCGTCCTTGCCGACGAAACGGGTGGCCATCTCCGGCGGGATCATCTGCTGGGACTGGGCGAAGGTGCTGGGGCTGGCGGCGAGCAGCAGGACCAGCAGCATGGGAAAGCTCGGTTTCATGGAACGACTCCTAGAGGGCGGGGGGATGAAGTGAGGGCCGTGTGATGCCGGCCACTCTTCAGCTATCGGCCTGAAACCGGTTAACTTGATTCTCACAAGTGATAAACAGTTCGCATTTCAAATAAAAAACCCGCCGGGCGGCGGGTTTCGTCTACAGCCCTGCGGCGCAGGCCGCGTCAGGCGGCTTCGTCGACGTGGGCGTGCTGCTGGCCGAACTCGGCGCTGTCGAGGAGGGTCTCGATATCCAGCAGAATCAACATCTTGTCGTCCTGGGTGCCGATGCCGGAGATGAAGCGGGTGTCGACCGCGGCGCCGAATTCGGGGGTCGGACGGATCTGCTCCTGGTTCAGCGGGATCACGTCGGAGACGCTGTCGACCACGATGCCGACCACGCGGTTCTCCACGTTGAGCACGATCATCACGGTGAAGGCGTCGTAACGGGCTTCCTTCAGGCGCAGCTTCAGGCGCAGGTCGATCACCGGCACGATGGTGCCGCGCAGGTTGATCACGCCCTTGATGTACTCGGGGGCGTCCGGAACCCGGGTGACCGAATCGTAGCCGCGGATTTCCTGCACCTTGAGGATATCCACGCCGTAGTGTTCTTCGCCGAGGGTGAAGCTGAGGAATTCGCCGCCAGTGGCGTCGGAGGTGGAGCTGGTCTTGTCGTTCATCGTGTGCTCCTGGTGCGCACGGGATTGCGGGTGGTGGCGTAAGGGGAAAGCGCGACTCTGATGCTAGATCGGCGCGGTGGCGGCGAACTTTAGGCCCCGAACGGCGCGCCGCTGTCGGCGTTCAGGAAAGGACGCCGCTCTTGCGGGCGCTGCGCTGGCGCTCGATGCGGAACACGTAGCGCTGGATCGCCGCGTCGGCGCCGCGCGGCAGGTCCTGGAAACGCATGCCCACGCGCAGCGTGTCCTGGCCGTTGGCCAGCTTGGAGACATACATGTTGCAGACCTGCAGGGTCAGGCGGATGGCATCGGCATCGGGCAACTGCAGCACGCAGTTGGGATAGCTCTGCTGCAGCTGCGGCATGGGCTGGCCCTGCACCAGGGCCACGGCCAGGCCGCCGCCGCTGATGTCCACCACGCGCAGCTTCAGTTCCACCTTGCCCTCATCGTCCTCGAAACGCAGCACGCACAGCGGCGAGTCGGTGATCGGGGTCTCCAGGCGGAAATGCTCGCGCCGCTGCAGGTAGTACAGCGATTCCGGCAGCGCGGCGCGGAAGCCAGGCTGGCCGTCGTCGTCGGTGCGCTGCGGGGATTCGATGCGGAAACGCACCCGCACCTTGTCCAACTGGGCGAAGCACAGCAGGTATTCGGCCTGCTCGGCGGCGCGGTTGGAGGCTTCGTTGACGCTCAGGTCCAGCAGCAGGCTGTCCTCGTCCAGGTCCAGCAGCGCGGTCGAGAACGCTTGGTCGCGGCCGCCTACGTGGGCGCTGACCTGCGAACGCTGCTGGATCAGCGACTGCAGCAACTGGCGGATCTGCCTTGGCTTGGTCAGCAGGAAACGGTCGTCCTCCACTTCTTCTTCCGGCGAAGACGGGACAGGGGAGTCGCTGGGGATGCCTTCGGCCATGGTGGACAATGCGTACTGGTGGTGGGTGAGGCGGCGCGCGTCGGCCCGCCCCACGCATGCTATCGGCTGAGCACGGCGTTTTTGTAGACCGGACGCACGTTGCCGACTGTGGCACTGGCGCCCAGCGGCGGGCGCTGCTCCAGGGTGAAGGATGCCACGGCGTGCGCCAGTGCGCCGGCCTCCTGTTCCATCGAGCGGGCGCTGGCGCTGGCTTCCTCGACCAGTGCGGCGTTCTGCTGGGTGGCCTCGTCCATCTGCGCGACGGTCTGGTTGACCTGCTCGATGCCGGCCGACTGCTCCTGCGAGGCCGAGGCGATCTCGCGCATGATATCGGTGACGCGCTGCACCGAACTCACGATCTCCTGCATGGTCTTGCCGGCCTGGTCGACCAGCGCCGAGCCTTCGGCCACGCGGGTCACCGAGTCGTCGATCAGGCCCTTGATCTCCTTGGCGGCGCCGGCCGAGCGCTGCGCCAGCACCCGCACCTCGCTGGCCACGACGGCGAAGCCGCGGCCCTGTTCGCCGGCACGGGCGGCCTCGACCGCGGCGTTGAGCGCCAGGATATTGGTCTGGAACGCGATGCCGTCGATGACCGAGATGATGTCGGCGATCTTCTTCGAGGAGGTCTCGATGCCGCTCATGGTGGCGACCACCTGGCCGACCACGCTGCCGCCTTGCGAGGCGACGGCCGCCGCGCCCACCGCCAACTGGTTGGCCTGGTGCGCATGCTCGGCATTCTGCTTGACGGTGGAGGTCAACTCTTCCATCGACGCGGCGGTTTCCTCCAGGCTGGCGGCCTGTTGCTCGGTGCGGCGCGACAGGTCCTCGTTGCCGGCGGCGATCTCGCCGGCGGCGGTGTTGATCGCATCCGAGGCGCCCTGGATCTGCCGCACGATCGCCGACAGCTGCTCGGCGGTGGCGTTGGCGTCGTCCTTCATGTTCGCGTACACGCCCTGCAGGTCGGCATCGATGCGCCGCGACAGGTCGCCCTGGGCCAGCGCGCGCAGCATCTGCTGGATGTGGCCCAGGCCGGAGGCGCCAGCGGCGAGCATGGCGTTGATCTGTTCGCCCAGCTGCAGCAGGAAGCCGTGCTTGTCGTCCAGGCGGATGCGCCCGCCGAGGTCGCCGGCGACCGCGCCGCGCACGATGCCGGCGATCTCCTCTTCCACCGCCACTTCCTCGGTGCGGTCGGCCCATTCCACCACGAAGCCCAGGCGGTTGCCGGTCGCGTCGGTGACCGGATTGACGATCAGGCGCATGGTGTGGCCGCCGACGCGGATCTGCGCGCGGTGGGTGCCCTTCAGCTCGGCGAGCATGCGCGCCTGGTGCTCGGGATGGCGATGGAACACGTCGATGGTCTTGCCCAGCAGATCGCTGGCATCGAACTGCGGCAGGTCGCGGCGCAGATCGTCCTGCACATCAGTCAGCATCTGCAGCAGCGGCCGGTTGACGTAGACGATGCGGCGATCGGCGTCGGCGATCATCACGTTGGTGGTGACGTCGTCCAGCGCGCTGCGGATACGCAGATTCTCGCGCTGGGCCTCGCTGTCCTGCTCGCGGCTGCGCAGCAGTTGCGCGTTGGCCGCGACCAGGGTGTGGGCGATGGAGCCTTCCGGCAGGTCGAGCGCGCGGATCGCGGCCGGCAGCGGCTGCTGCTGGGCGATGGCGCGTGCGGCCTGCGCCAGGTCGTGCGGATCGTGGCCCACGTCCAGCAGTTGCCGGCGCATCTGCACCGCCATCGGCACCAGGATCGCGGTTTCCACGGCCACGTACAGCGCATGGATGGCCAGGATGCCGATGCCCGCGTCGGCAGTGAACGCCAGCACCGGCAGGCCGCGGTGCTGCAGCCAGAAGAACAGCACGTGATGCACGGCGATCGCCGCGGCGGCGACCACGATCGGCCGCCAGTCGCGGTAGTACAGCAGCAGCGCGATCAGCAGGATCACGCCGAAGTGCACCTCGACCATGCCGCCGGATTGCTGGATCAGCACGGCGGCCTGCACCATCAGGCCCAGCGCCACGGTGCAGCGGCTCAACAGGCTGCCCGGGTACAGCTTCACCTGCAGGGCAACGATGGCCAGGGTCGGCAGGCTGACCGCCAGCCATGGTGTCCACGCGGCGGCATGCCAGGCGGCGGCCAGGCTGGCGAGCGTGGCCACGACGGACACCGCCACGAACAGCCGGTCGGCCTGCGCCGCCAGTTTCTGCAGGTAGACGTAGCGCTCGTTGCCGACGAGAAAATGGCCTTGGGTAGGCGAGGCGCTCATGCAAGGGGTTCCTTGGAGTCGGTGGGACAGCTGCACTGGGCAGGAGAGATCAGCGGCGAGGTATCGCCGCTGGCCAGCAAGCGTGGGATCAGCGCGGCGGCGGCGATGGGCGTGCCGCATCCGGCCAGTTGCGCCGGACCGGCATAGATCAGGCGCGCGTGCGCATCGAACACGATCAGCGCATACGGCAGCGCCAGCGGCGCCGGGCGGTCGCGCAGGTCCACGCTGTGGATGCCCGGCAGCGCGAGGGCCGCAGGTGCGGTACAGGCGCAGCCGGCCACGCGCAGGCGAAACGCGACGGCCCGGCCGGTGGGCAGGGCGGTGGGGGCGAACGCCAGCAGGCGTGTGCGGATGGCGTCGGCACTGTCGGCCGGTGGCGGGGTGGCGAGTGCCACCAACCGGGTGGCCGCCCAGACGCTCCAGAGCACCAGCAGCAACAGCCCCCATGGCACGCGGGCGAAACGTCGCGAGCGGTGCGTCGTGGCGGAGAGTGCCTGCATGGGAAACGGGCCAGCGCGACGCCGGTACTCACCGGCTGCTCACGTTATCGACAGCACCTATCGTTCCTTAAGGTGGCATTCATCACAATTCACGTGGTGGTAACGACGCTGATGTGCGCACCTCGCGAAAAACTTGATGCGCAGGGCCAGAAACGCGCTCGGCCGCGGAACCGGTCTGCGGCCGAGTGGTGTGCAGGGTGAGGCCTCGGCATGGGACGGGAGCCGAGGCCCGGGCGCGACGGGTGGCACTTCTGCTTGCGCCACTGCCCGCGTGGACTCAGGCGAAGGCGTGCGCCGGTCTGCGTACGGGCTGCACCGCCGACGGGCTCGCCGCGTCCACCTTGAACACCGCCACGGCCTGGCGCAACTGCCCGGCCTGTTCCTCCATCGCGCGGGCGGCGGCGGTGGCTTCTTCGACCAGGGCGGCGTTCTGCTGGGTGCTCTCGTCCATCTGGGTGACGGTGCGGTTGACCTGCTCGATGCCGGACGATTGCTCCTGCGAGGCGGCGGCGATCTCGCCCATGATGTCGGTGACGTGCTGCACCGAGGTCACGATCTCCTGCATGGTGGTGCCGGCGCGCTCGACCAGCACCGAGCCTTCGGCGACGCGGCCGACCGACTCGTCGATCAGGCCCTTGATCTCCTTGGCGGCGTTGGCCGAGCGCTGGGCGAGGGTGCGCACTTCGCTGGCGACCACGGCGAAGCCGCGGCCCTGTTCGCCGGCTCGCGCTGCTTCCACCGCGGCGTTGAGCGCCAGGATATTGGTCTGGAAGGCGATGCCGTCGATGACGCTGATGATGTCGCCGATCTTCTTCGAGGAGGCCTCGATCCCGCTCATGGTGGCGACCACCTGGCCGACCACCACGCCGCCCTGCGACGCCACCGAGGCCGCGCCCGCGGCAAGGCGGTTGGCGTCGCGCGCGCGCTCGGCGTTCTGCTTGACCGTGGAGGTCAGTTCCTCCATCGAGGCGGCGGTCTCCTCCAGATTGGCGGCCTGCTGCTCGGTGCGGCGCGACAGATCGTCGTTGCCCGTGGCGATCTCGGCGGCGGCGCCGTTGATGCTGATCGCGGCGGTCTGGATACGCGCGACGATCGCGGCCAGTTGTTCGGTGGTGGCGTTGGCGTCGTCGCGCATGGTGGCGAACACGCCCTGGAACTGGCCGTGCATGCGCGCGGTCAGGTCGCCGGCGGCAATGGACTGCAGCAAGGCGGACAGCGCCTGCAGGTTGCCGTCGGCGGTGGCCATCAACTGGTTGAGGCTGTCGACCATCAGCCGGAAGTCGTACTGGAAGCGCTCGGCGTCGCCGCGCACGCTGAAGTCGCCGGCCGCCGCGGCGCCGGCCAGGTGCTTGATCTCGGTGTTCATCGCGGTCAGGTTGTGCTTGACCGTGTCCATCGTCTCGGTGAGGCGGGCCTTCTCGCCGGGCAGCCGATCCATGTCCTCGGACAGGTCGCCGATGGCATAGCGGCCCATGATCCGCGCCAGGCGCTCGGTCACGGCGATGTGCGCGGCGGCCAGGGCGTTGCTGTCGCGGACCATGCGGCCGTAGTCGCCGGGGAACACGGTTTCGTCCATGCGGTAGCTGGTCTGGCCCACGTCGTGGCGCCGCGCCATCTCGGTCTGTGCGGCCAGCACTTCGCGCAGCTGTTGCTGCATGCGCTGCATGTCGGCCAGCAGCCGTCCGCTTTCGTCGCGGCTGGGCACCACGATGCGGGCGTCGAGGCGGCCTTCGGCGATGTCGGCGGCGACACCGGCAGCGCGACGCACATTGCGGGTCAGCGTGACCAGCGTGTGCGCACAGATCGCCGCGATCAGCAGGGTCAACACGCTGAGCCCGGCCGCCGCGGACCACATCGCCTGCAGCGACGCGTCCAGATGCCGCTGCGACTGGCGCTGCAGCGCCTGCAAGGCGGTGGCGCTCAGGCCGTGCAGGGCCTCGTCCCAGCCGTGCAGGGCCGCGTTCCAGCGCTGGTCGGCGTCGGCGCCGCCGCTGTCCAGGGCCTGCGCCAGTTGCGGCAGGGCGCGATCGGCGACGGCGGCTTCGTTGCTCACCGCCTGCGTCAGCGCCGGATCCTGCTGTTCGAGCAGGCTAAGTGCCTTCTTCAGTTCATGTCGCAGGCGCGCCTGGTTGCGTGCCAACTCGCCGATCTGGGCGCGCAGGATCGGGGTCTCCGTGCCTGCCTGGGACGGATCGGGCATCGCGTCCAGTCGGGTCAGGGTCTGGCTGGTCACCGGGGCGTAGATCAGGCTGCTGACCACCAGGTGGTAGCTCTCCACGTAGGGGGTGTAGACCAGTTGGCTGTCGTCGCGCAGCGCGTCCAGCGCGTCGTCGGCCTTGTCGGCGACCGCCGCGAAGTCGTTGCGCCTGGTCTGCAAGGTCTGCTGCAGCTGCGCCAGCGCTTTCGTGCTGCGGTCGAAGCCGGGCAGGGCCGGCACGGTCCGTTGCAGTTCGCCCAGCGCCCGGTCCGCGGTCTCGCGCGCCTGCGCCGCATCGGCGCCGGTGCCGACCTGCTCTTCCTGCAGGGCCGCCAGCAGCGTCAGCATCTGCCGCAGTGGCGCATAGCTGCGCAACTCGGCGCGGCTGACCTCCACGCCGTCGTTGAGCGTTCGGGTGTACAGCAGCAGCGGAATGACCAGGCCGATCAGGGCCAGGACCCCGATCAGGCTGAGTTTGCGCGCGATGGGGAGGTCGTGCCAGATCCGCAAACGGGAGCGGCGTTCGGAGGCGGGCGGAGCGGCGTGGTTCGCGGAGTGCGACGTCATTGCGCGGGTCTCGGAGGAAGAGCGAAAGAAGGCCTGCACTCGGGTGGAGCGCAGGCCATGGGAATGCGGGAAACGTGGCGGCAGGGAACTTCGCCTGGGCGGGGTGACGTGTGCGACGGGGATCGCGCGCGCTCGTCCGACTCGGGCATTTCTTTAGCGGCGGCGTTAGACAAAAATTGAATCTGTGATCGTTTGCGGTTAGACGTTCATCAGGGTTGTGGCATGGGCGTGAGGGTCGGAGCACATACGTCCCGCCGCAGCATGCGGATGCAGCCCGACGCGGGAATCGTCGCAACTTGCTTACGACAGCACGTTCCGGAGATCGCAGGCCCGCTGAGGATGCCGCGGGAACGGTCCCGCCCTGCAGGTGCTGGTATGTCCCCAGCCGGGTCACGTCGCCCGAAGGGATGCTATGCGCCGGTGCAGCCGGTGTCGTACCGGCTGGCAGCCTGGCGTTCGCCGTGGTGATGCGGACGCTGCGCGCGGTAGTTCCGCGGTGGTGTGTGCGGAGACGCGCGGACAGGCGATCGCCGGCTGCGCGTCTCCGCGCAGCCGGCGTCCGAAGCAATGACAGGATGTGCCGCGCGTCAGGACGAGGCGGCCATGCCGTATGCGCGGTGGCCTCAGAACTCCTGCCAGGCGTCGCCATTGCTGGTGGCGGCCACCACGGGCCTGCGTGCCGCCGGTTGCGGCGTCGCGCCGGCCTTGCTCGTGACCCGCACCGCCGGCTTGGCCGGCGCCGCGCGTACCGCGGCCGGCCGCGCGATGCTGGCGACGCTGTCGATCTTGAACAGTGCGACCGCATCGCTGAGCTGGCCGGCCTGCTCCTCCATCGAGCGCGCGGCGGCGGTGGCTTCCTCGACCAGGGCGGCGTTCTGCTGGGTGGTCTCGTCCATCTGGGTCACTGTCTGGTTGACCTGTTCGATGCCGGCCGACTGTTCCTGCGAGGCCGCGGAGATCTCGCCCATGATGTCGGTGACGCGCTGCACCGAGGCCACGATCTCGCTCATGGTGCGGCCTGCCTGGTCGACCAGGGCCGAGCCGGTGGCGACACGGCCGACCGAGTCGTCGATCAGCGTCTTGATCTCCTTGGCGGCATTGGCCGAACGCTGGGCGAGGGTGCGCACTTCGCTGGCGACCACGGCGAAGCCGCGGCCCTGTTCGCCGGCACGGGCCGCTTCCACCGCGGCGTTGAGCGCCAGGATGTTGGTCTGGAAGGCGATGCCGTCGATCACCGAGATGATGTCGGCGATCTTCTTGGAGGACGCCTCGATGCCGCTCATGGTCTCGACCACCTGGCCGACCACCGCGCCGCCCTGCGAGGCGACCGAGGCGGCGCCCACCGCCAACTGATTGGCCTGGCGGGCGTGCTCGGCGTTCTGCTTGACCGTGGAGGTCAGCTCTTCCATCGAAGCGGCGGTTTCTTCCAGGCTGGCGGCCTGCTGCTCGGTGCGGCGCGACAGGTCGTCGTTGCCGGCGGCGATCTCGGTGGCGGCGGCATTGATGCTGACCGCGGCGGTCTGGATGCGGCCGACGATGCCGGTCAATTGGTCGGCGGTGGCATTGGCGTCGTCGCGCATGGTGGCGAACACGCCATGGAACTCGCCGTCCATGCGCGCGGTCAGGTCGCCGGCGGCGATGGACTGCAACAACGCCGACAGCTTGCCGAGGTTGCGGTCGCTGACCTCCATCATCGCGTTGAGGTCCTGCACCATCAGCCGGAAGTCGTGCTGGAAATGCGCGGCATCGCCGCGGGCACTGAAGTCGCCGGCCGCGGCGGCGGCGGCCAGGCGCTTGATCTCGGTGTTGATCGCCAGCAGGCTGGCCTTGGCCGCATCCATCGACTCGTGCAGCACCGCGCGGCTGCCGGGCAGGCGGCGCGCGTCGCGGCGCAGGTCGCCGTTGGCGTATTCGTTGAGCACGCCGATGGCGTCGACGATGGCGTCCAGGTGTTCGAACATCATGGTGTTGATGCCCTTGCTCAGCTCGCCGTACACGCCGGGGAAGTCCTGCGGCATGCGGTGGCTGATGTCCTTGTCGGCGTGCAGCTCGATCATCAGCGCGGTTTCGCTGGAGAAGCGCTGCAACTGGGTCTGCATGCGGCCCATCGCGACCAGCAGGCGGCCGGGTTCGTCGTGTGCATCGGTGCTCACGTCGTTGTCCAGGCGGCCGTCGGCGATGGCCTCGGCGGCGCGGGTGGCGCGGCCCAGCGGCCCGGTCAGGCTACGGGTGATCGTCCAGCCGAGCAGGCCGCTGACCAACAGGACGGCGAGGCCGCCGGAGATCAGGACGATGCGGCCACGCGCCATCGCCGTTGAGGAGACCGCATAGGCCTCCTTGCTCAGGCGCCGCTGCAGATCGGCATTGGCGCGGATCGCGGCCTGCTGCTTGTCCATCGCCACCGCCGCATCGCCGAGCAACAGCGCCTGCGCCTGCGTATTCTGGTCCTTTTCGCCCAGCGCGAGCACCTGATCGTTCAGTTGCATCGAGCGCGCGCGCGAGGCCTCGATGGTGTCCATGGCCTGGCGCTCGACCGGGCTGGCCGGCATTGCCGACAAGGCATCGTGCGCGGCCTTGTAGCGCGCACGGTTGCGCTGCACGATGTCGATCATCTTCTGGTTGGCCGCATCCCCATCGACGATGGTGATGGCCAGCAACCCGATTTGCACGTTGGTATTGGCGTCGAGCATCTCGTTGGAGAGCCGCACCTTTTCCATGTTCCTGTTGACGATGCTGTCCAGTTCGCGATGCGCCCTGGCCATGGTCAGCAGCCCCATGGCGACCAGCAGGCCGGACAGCAGGATGAGGATGCCGAACGCCATGCCCAGGCGCCGACCGACGTTGTAGCGTTGCAGAAGTGCGTTCATAGCCGACCTTTTGGGGGACAGAGGGAGCCGGGTCGTAACGCTGGCAATCAGCGCTTGCGACGCGACCTGGCAATGCCGTGTGCAATGCCGTGTCGCACCCTCGATATCGACGTGCCGGTGAGAAATTGAGCATTTCTCACGGACGTGTTGGCAGACGGTTAGGAAGCTGTCTGCGATCCGACCGATGTTGGTCGGCAAGGGCAAAATCCGACGCGGCTCCGACATGCGTTGGCGCGTAATTGGTTGGCCTTTGCCCTGCTTCTTGCTCGCCTGTGTCGACGGGCATGGCGTGCATCGCGCACGCGTGGCATTGCCGCCGCAGTCGGTCGCCATGCCCGCGGCATGGCGACCGTGCGCCTCAGAACTCCTGCCAGTCGCCGCCGACCGCGACCGCAGCGCGCTTGGCGGGCTGCGTGTGCGAACGGGCGGCTGCCTTGGCGACACGCGGTGCGTTGGCCGCAACGGACGGCCCCCGCGCCGGCGCTGGGTGCACGCCAGCGGCGGTACCGCCGATGCTGTCGATCTTGAACAAGGCCACCGTGCTGGTGAGCTGACCGGCCTGTTCTTCCATGGAACGCGCTGCGGCGGTGGCCTCTTCCACCAAGGCCGCGTTCTGCTGGGTGGTCTCGTCCATCTGCACCACCGTCTGGTTGACCTGTTCGATGCCGGTGGCCTGCTCCTGCGAGGCGGCCGAGATCTCGCCCATGATGTCGGTCACGCGCTGCACCGAGGCCACGATCTCGCTCATGGTGCGGCCGGCCTGGTCGACCAGGACCGACCCTTCAGTCACGCGCGTGACCGAGTCGTCGATCAGGCCCTTGATCTCCTTGGCCGCGTTCGACGAGCGCTGGGCCAGGGTGCGCACTTCGCTGGCAACCACGGCGAAACCGCGGCCCTGGTCGCCGGCACGCGCCGCTTCCACCGCCGCATTGAGCGCCAGGATGTTGGTCTGGAAGGCGATGCCGTCGATGACCGAGATGATGTCGGCGATCTTCTTCGACGAGGCCTGGATGCCGCTCATGGTCTCGACCACCTGGCCGACCACGCTGCCGCCTTGCGAGGCGACGGCCGCCGCACCCACCGCCAACTGGTTGGCCTGGCGCGCGTGTTCGGCGTTCTGCTTCACGGTGGAGGTCAGTTCCTCCATCGAGGCGGCGGTTTCTTCCAGGCTGGCGGCCTGCTGCTCGGTGCGGCGCGACAGGTCGTCGTTGCCGGCGGCGATCTCGGTGGCCGCAGCGTTGATGCTGACTGCGGCGGTCTGGATGCGGCCGACGATCGCCGCCAACTGCTCGGCGGTGGTGTTGGCGTCGTCGCGCATCCTGGCGAACACGCCATTGAAGTCGCCGTGCATGCGCGCGGTGAGGTCGCCGGCGGCGATCGACTGCAACATCTGCGACAGCGCCTGCAGGTTGCCGTCGGCAGTGGCCATCAGTTGGTTGAGACTCTCGACGATGGCGCGGAAATCGTACTGGAAGTAGACGGCGTCTCCGCGCGCGGCGAAATTGCCGGCCAGGGCGGCGGCGGCGAGCTGGTTGATCTCGCCGCTCATGCGCATCAGATTGCCCTTCACCGCAGCCATCGCCGTGGTGATCGTGGCCTTCTCGCCTGGCAACTGCGGCATGTCCTGGGACAGGTCGCCGATCGCGTAGCGTTCGATCAGATGCACGGTCTGCATTTTCACTGCGATGTGATCGGCGACCATCTTGTTCGCGTCGTGGACCATGCGCGCGTAGTCGCCCGTGAACACGCTCTCGTCCATGCGGTAGCTGATCTCGCCGAGTTCGTGGCGGCGTGCCATTTCATCCTGCGCGCGCATCAGGTTGCGCAATTGCGTCTGCATGGTGTGCATGGCATTCAGCAGCCGCCCCGGTTCGTCGCGCGTGTCGGTGGCGACGTCGTTGTCCAGGCGCCCGCTCGCGATGGCTTCGGCGGCGCGGGTGGCGCGGTGCAGCGGCTGGGTCAGGCTGCGGGTGATGGTCCAGCCCAGCAGGCCGCTGACCAGCAGCACCATGACGCCGCCGGCGATCAGCAGGTGGCGGCCATTGGCGATCGCCTGCGTCGCACTGGCGTAGGCGGTCTGCAACTGCTCGTTCTGCAACTGCACGTTCTCGCCGATGTAGCCGTTCCAGGTCAGGGTGGCAGGGCGCGAGCGATTGATCAGCAGCGCCTGCGCTTCGTCGTTGCGATTGACGACGGCCAACGCGATGACCTGGTCGTTCAGTGCACGTGCGGTCGCCCGCGCCGCATCGATCTTGGCACGGACCACCTTGCCTTTCGCGGAGGGCGGGAACTTGTCCAGCTCGGCGCGCAATTCGGTGTAGCGCTGACGCTGTTTCTTGATCTCTGCCACAGCCTGCTGGTTGAGTTCGTCGCTGGTCACCATCGCCAGCGTGCCCAGCGCACCAAGGATCTTGTTGTTGGCGTCCAGCATGTCGTTACTGATGCGGGTCTTCTCGACGTTGTTCTTGACGATCTGATCCAGTTCGGTCTGGGCGCGCGACATGGACACCATGCCGGCCGCGACAAGCAGGCAGGACAGCAGGATCAGCAGACCAAAGGCGCCGCCGAGGCGGCGTCCGACGTTGTAGCGTTGCAGAAAGGCATTCATGTCGACCTCTTCGTTGACGGTGTCCCTGGGACATGCTTGTCCCGACGGCTCCGGCGGCGTATGCGCGACCGGAGGAGTGGGCGTGGCGGTCAGAAAAGTGAAGAAAGGAAAACCAATGCGTTGCTGTACAACATGTTTCGCCGTCACCCAAATGTGATATCGGCGTGACGGCGCATTCCTCGATACGTCGTTGGTCGTAAGACGATTCCCGACGCTGTCTGATTCATTTCCTTACGTGGTTCCTCACGCGGTCAGCGGCTGCCAGTCGGTGCCGATCGCGTCGGCGATGGCCTGCGCGTTCGGCTGGGACGCCTGCGCGGCACGCGACGTTGCAGCGGATGCCGACTGGCCGGCCACCACCGCGGCGACGACGGCCGGGGCTGGGGTGGCACGCGTGGCGTGCTGTTCCAACCGGAACACCGCCACCGCGTCGCTCAGTTGCGCCGCCTGGTCTTCCATCGACCGCGCTGCCGCGGTGGCCTCCTCGACCAGGGCGGCGTTCTGCTGGGTACTCTCGTCCATCTGCGTCACCGTGCGGTTGACCTGCTCGATGCCGGCGGACTGCTCCTGCGAGGCGGCGGAGATCTCGCCCATGATGTCGGTGACGCGGCCCACCGAGGCCACGATCTCCTGCATGGTCTGGCCGGCGCGCTGCACCAGCTCGGCGCCGGTGGTGACGCGGCCGACCGAGTCGTCGATCAGCCCCTTGATCTCCTTGGCGGCATTGGCCGAGCGCTGGGCGAGGGTGCGCACTTCGCTGGCGACCACGGCGAAACCGCGGCCCTGTTCGCCGGCACGGGCGGCTTCCACTGCGGCGTTGAGCGCCAGGATGTTGGTCTGGAAGGCGATGCCGTCGATGACCGAGATGATGTCGGCGATCTTCTTCGAGGAGGTCTCGATGCCGCTCATGGTGTCCACCACCTGGCCGACCACCGCGCCGCCTTGCGAGGCGACCGCGGCCGCGCCGGCGGCGAGCTGGTTGGCCTGGCGTGCGTGCTCGGCGTTCTGCTTGACCGTGGCGGTCAGCTCTTCCATCGAGGCGGCGGTCTCTTCCAGGCTGGCCGCCTGCTGCTCGGTGCGCTGCGACAGGTCGCTGTTGCCCTGGGCGATTTCGGTGGCGGCGCTGTGGATGTCGCCGGCGGCACGCTGGATGCGGCCGACGATGTCGGCCAGGCGCTCGGCGGTGCCGTTGGCGTCGTCGCGCATGGTGGCGAAGATGCCGTGGAAGTCGCCGTGCATGCGCGCGCCGAGATCGCCGTCGGCCAGCGCGCTGAGCAGCCGCGAGACCTCGGCGATGCTGATCGCGTTGGCGTCGAGCAGGCCGTTGAGTTGCTGCGCCAGCATCAGGAAGAAGCCTTGCTTGCCGGTGCGGTCGATGCGCTGCGACAGGTCGCCGGCGGCGGCGCTGCGCACCACCGCGGCCACTTCCGCTTCCACCCGGGTCTCGGCGGTGCGGTCGCGCCATTCGCAGACGAAGCCCAGGTGCGCGCCCTCGGCATTGCGGATGGCGGAAATCTCCTGGGCGATGCAGACCTCGCGATAGCGGACCTCGCGCTGCGCCGCGCCTTGCCGGTCCAGCCGCTGGTAGATTTCCGCGTCCTGCGAATTGCCGACTTCCAGCAGCGCCACCGACTGGCCCAGCAGCGGCGCGGAACGGTCGAACGCCGGCGCGCAGGCGCGGATGTCCTCGGCGTGGGTCTGCAGCAGGGTCTGCAGCGCGGTGTTGGCGTAGATGATGGTCAGGTCGGGATCGGCGATGTACATGCCGGTGGAGGCATTGTCCAACGCGGTGCGGATGCGCAGGTTCTCCGCGGCGACGCTGCGTTCGCGTTCGATGCGCTCGCGCAGTTCCCGCTGCATCCGCGCCAGCGCCGCCATCAGGCTGCGCCCGTGCCTGGCCGCGAACGGGATCGGCTGATCCAGGCGGCCTTCTGCGATGTGCTGGGCGGCGTCCATCGCCACCCGCGGCTCGCCGCCGAGCAACTGCGCGACCGAGCGCAGGATCCAGGCCGCGGCGGCGGCCAGGCACAGCACGGCCACCAGCACCGCGCCAGCCTGCTGCCAGGTGGCGCGCTGGCTCTGCTGTTCGGCGGCCTTGCGGCTCTGCTCGTTCAGCGCCAGGATGCGGTCGCTGATCGCGTCCATCTCGCTTTCCAGCCGAGTGAACTGCGCGGTGAAGTCCGCATAGGCGGCGCTGCTGTCGCCGTGGGTCTCGGCCAGCGTCACCACCTTGTCGGCGGCGGCGATGTAGCGCTGCAACGCAGGCCCGGCGGCATCCAGCTGCGCGCGCAGGGCACCGTCCAGCGGCAGCTTCTGGTTGTCGTCCAGCGCCTTGCGGAACTCGCCGGCGTGTTCGCCCAGGGCCGCGCGCGCCGCCTTGATCCCGTCCGCATCCTGCCGCGCCGACGCCAGCAACGCGGCGGTGACGTCGCCGCGCAGGGCGTCGTGCATCATGTCGGCCTGCATGTGGTTGCGCAACGCGTCCGAGGAGGTGACCTGCGCGGCGACCGAGCGCAGCAGGCCTTGCTGGGCGCCGTAGCCGACCCCGCCCAACGCGAGCAGGGCGAGGACCGCCACCAGCACCAGGATCCCGAGCATATGCATGATTTTCATCGGTGTGGCCCGATCAGAAACGGAAGGACAGGCCCGCGCCCAGCGCGTGGTCCGGCGAACGGTCGTTGAGGCCGCGGCTGTACACCACGTCCAGTTGCACGTCCTGGCTGAGCAGCCAGGCCGAGCCCACGTCGAGCAGGGCGATGGTGCCGCCGTCGTCGGCATGCGCGATCTGCGGCAGGGCCAGTTCCACGAACGAGCGGGTGCGGTCGTTCCAGGCCTTGCCCAGCACCACGCCGAAGATGCCGGCGGTGTAGCGATGGCCGTTGTCGCCTTCGTCGCGGATCAGTCCGGGCATCATTCCCAGCGAGACGCTGTCGCTGAGTTCCCATTCGGCCACCAGGCGGAACGAGGGGCGGGCACCGCTGCCGCGCACGTCGCGCGCGCCGCTGGGCAGGTCCACATGCAGCAGCCAGGCCAGCGAGGCGCCGCCGATCTCGCTGGCCAGGTGGTGCTTGAGGCCGAGTGAGATGTCGGAGAAGCCGGAGACGTCGTCGCCGACCGGGACGTCGATGGTCTGCCAGCCGTCGGTCTCCAGGCGCAGTTCCCAGCTTGGGCCGATGCCGTAGCGGAACAGGGTGGGCGTGGCGTAGCCATCGACGTCGCCGTCGCGTTCCCAGGCCACGCTGGTTTCCACCTGCAGGCGCCGATCGCCGACGGTGAGGCTGGATTCCACGAAGTCGGGGCGATCGGTGGCGATCGGCTCGGCTGCGGCATGCGCCCCTCCCGCAAGGCCGAACAGAGTCAGACAAGTGGCAAGAACGACTGGCTTCATGGTGCCTCCCGTGGCGGTTCGGTCGGAACCGGGATCCGGGCGCAGTGCGTCCGGCGCCGAGGCGCGTGCGGTGCCCATGGCGTGGCAGTTCCGCTTTCTATATCGACCCTGAAGACCGTTTCTTTACGAACGTGACGTGCTAAGCGCTCTGCGGTGGCCGACGCGTCTGAGGGCTGGGGAGGGGCGCAAGGCGCTCGGGCGCCTTGCGCGGATCAGGGACGACCGGGTGGCTCAGAATTCCTGCCACTGCGCGTCGTCCGGCGGCGTGGTCGCGCGTGGGACCGCGCGCAGCGGGGCCGCAGCCGGCCGTCGTGGCGTCGCCGCGGCTGCCACCGGGGCGGCCGCGGCAGGACGGCGTGCGGGCGCCGTTGCGACGCTCTCCGCCTTGGCGCCGGTCTCCAACTTGAACAGCGCCACGGCCTGATTGAGGTGGCCGGCCTGGTCTTCCATCGAGCGCGCCGCCGCGGTGGCCTCCTCGACCAGCGCGGCATTCTGCTGGGTCGCCTCGTCCATCTGGGTGATGGTCTGGTTGACCTGCTCGATGCCGGCCGATTGCTCCTGCGAGGCGGCGGCGATTTCGCCCATGATGTCGGTGACGCGCTGCACCGAGGCGACGATATCCTGCATGGTGGTGCCGGCCTGTTCGACCAGCGCCGAACCCTCGGCGACGCGCTCGACCGAATCGTCGATCAAGGTCTTGATCTCCCTGGCCGCATTCGACGAACGCTGGGCGAGGGTGCGCACTTCGCTGGCGACCACGGCGAAGCCGCGGCCATGTTCGCCGGCACGGGCCGCTTCCACCGCGGCATTCAAGGCCAGGATGTTGGTCTGGAAGGCGATGCCGTCGATGACGCCGATGATGTCGGCGATCTTGCGGGACGAGGTCTCGATGCCGCTCATCTTGTCCGAGACCTGGCTGGCCAGTGTGCCGCCCTGCGAGGCCACCGCGGCGGCGCCGGCGGCCAACTGGTTGGCCTGTCGCGCGTGCTCGGCGTTCTGCTTGACGGTGGAGGTCAGCTCCTCCATCGATGCGGCGGTCTCTTCCAGGCTGGCCGCCTGCTGCTCGGTGCGGCGCGCCAGGTCGTCGTTGCCGGCGGCGATCTCGGCCGCGGCCCCGTTGATGCTCATCGCGGCGGTCTGGATCCGCGTGACGATCGCCGCCAACTGCTCGGCGGTGGCATTGGCGTCGTCGCGCATGGTCGCGAACACACCCTGGAAGTCGCCGTGCATGCGCGCAGTCAGGTCGCCGGCGGCGATCGCCTGCAACAGCGTGGACAGCGCGTGCAGGTTGCCATCGGCGGTGGCCATCAACTGATTGAGACTTTCGACCATGAGGCGGAAGTCGTACTGGAAGCGCTCGGCATCGCCACGCACGCTGAAATCGCCCGCCGCGGCGGCGCCGGCCAGGTGCTTGATCTCGGTGTTCATCGCGGTGAGGTTGCGCTTGACCGTGTCCATCGTTTCGGTCAGCACCGCTTTTTCGCCGGGCAGCCGATCCATGTCCTCGGACAGGTCGCCGATGGCATAGCGGCCCATGATCTGCGTCAGGCGCATCTTTACCGCGATGTGCGAGGCGGCCAGGGCATTGCTGTCGTGGACCATGCGCCCGTAGTCGCCCGGGAAGGCGCGCTCGTCCATGCGGAAGCTGATCTCGCCGGCATCGTGGCGCTGGGCCATTTCCTTCTGCGCGTCGAGCACCGCGCGCAGCTGCTGCTGCATGCGCTGCAACGACCCCAGCAACTGTCCCAGCTCATCGTTGCGCGGGTACTGGATGCGGCTGTCCAGGCGGCCGGCGGCGACCGCACTGGATACTTCCACCGCACTGGCCAATGGCTTGACCACCAGACGCCGCAGCAGCAGGTACAGGCCGCCACTGAGCAGCAGCGCGGCGCACAGGCCGACGACGGCGATGGTCCACAGCAGGTGGTGCGCGGGCGCCATCAGCACCGCCTTCGGCACCGCCACGCTCAGCGCAAAGCGCTCCTGGGCCTGGCCGATCTGCAGCGGCACGTACACTTCCACGTCGGTGGCACCGGTCTGCGGATCCACGCTGTCGCGGCTGACGGTCCTGCCCTGGGCGATGTCGGCCAGCAAGGCGCGGGTGGCCGGATCCTGCAGCGTCTTGCCGACCAGCGCGGGATCGCGATCGGCGATGATGGCGCCGCCGGGCGAGAGCAGGCGCACGTGGCCGGCGCCGAGCGGGCGCAGCTTGGCCACGCGCTGCTGCAGCGCGGCCAGGCCGAAATCGGTGGTGACCACGCCCAGGAACTTGCCGTCTTCCAGGATCGGCGTGCTGACCGTGGTCATCAGCACCTTCTGTCCGGCGATCTCGTAATCGTAGGGTTCGGCGACGGTCGGGCGCAGCAGCTTGCGCGGATTCAGATACCAGTCGCCGGCGCCGGCCACGTCGTAGTCGCGCAGCGGATCGCGCACGAGTTTTCCGTTCTGCCAGGACCAGTACACCATGTAGCGGCCGCTGGCGTCGTGGCCTGCACTGTTGGCGTAGTCCGCGTCCTTGCCGTCCAGTGCCTGCGGCTCCCACAGCGTGCCGATGCCGGTCCAGTCCGGGTGCTGCTGCAGTTCGCGGCGCAGGCTGTCGCTGAACAGCTCGCGCGCCTTGTCCTGGCCGCGCTGGGCGAGCAGCGCATTGGCCAGCGCCTGGTTGGAGACAGCGGAGGCGCCGATGGTGTTGCCGATGCGCTCCGATTCCAGGCGCGCGGCGTCGGTCATGCCGACCTTGGCCGAGGCGAGCAGGGCGGAACTGCTGCGGGCGTAGATGATGGCGGCGGTAATGCCGAAGCACAGCAGGGCGATCGCGGCCACGCCCAACATCAGGCGGGTGGCGACACTGCTCGGGCGTGTGGAGGACGTCGTGGGCATCGCGGTCGTCTCGATGGGAGGAATGAAGCGCGCGCCGTCGTGGACTCCGACTGCCTCCTGGCGTGAGGCGGTCGGGGCAGGGGACGTGCGCGACGTCCTCGTTATCGGCACCGCGTCCCAGAAATGTAGTGTGCGTTGTGGTGTTTCCGCCGCCACGGCTGGCTGGCAGGTGCCGAACCGCTAGGAGTGCACCGCCATCTCGGGGATGCGGTACCAGGTGCAGGGACTGTCCTGCGAGGCGAGATGATCGATGAAGGTCCGTACCTTGGCCGACAGGTATTTCCGGCTTGGGTAGACCGCGTGCAGGGTGGCGCTGAACGTTGCCACCTCGGGGAGCACGGCGCGCAGCCGCCCTTGCATGACGTCGGCCAGCACCATCCACGCCGGCAGCATGGCAAATCCCATCCCCTCCAGGGCCGCCAGATGCAGGAGGGTCTCATTACCGCTGCGCATCACGGCGCGAAAGCGCACCGTCTCAGGTCCGTCCGCGCCATGGAACGTGATATCGGGTCCGATGTTGACGCCGCTGTAGAGCAACAGATTGTGGCCGTTGAGGTCCGCGATCCGTGCAATCTCGTCGGCGCTTTGGAGATAGGACGGCGCGGCGACCAGGCAGAAGTCGATGCGCCCGAGTGCGCGCGCGACCAGACCAGGATCGAGCCGTTCCGGCGTGGTCGCGCGCAGCGCAAGATCGAAGCCCTCGTCGACGAGATTGACCAGCCGACCACTCAGATCCAGATCGAGGCGTACCTCCGGATAACGCCGCTGGTAATCGGCCAGCATCGCGACGATCCGCGGGGTCGCGAGCCAGACCGGCGCGCTCACCTTGAGGGTTCCGCGAGGCGACACCGCGACATCGCTGAGCGCCGCCTCGACCTCGTCCAGGCCGTCGAGGGTCTGCCGCGCCTGGACCAGATAGAGCGCGCCGGCCTCGGTCAGGCTGACACGCCGGCTGGTGCGGTTGAGCAAGCGGATGCCCAGTCGATCCTCCAGGTGCTGCACATGCTTGCTGGCCATGGGGGTCGACAGGCCAAGACGGTTCGCAGCGGCGGTGAAACTTGCCAGCTCGGCCACCGCGCAAAAGACCCGCAAGCTCGTCAGCGTATCCATGGATCGTCAATCTAGAGGAAATGATTCTTCTACGGAAGGGTCGTTGTTCATCTGGAAAGAAAAGATGACCTTGTACGGACGCGGTGGCAACGCCCCGTGCCCCCCGGGCTGACAGCCTGGTTCGGACCATAGCGAGGGTCTCCATCGTGCGTGCAGGTCGTCTTCCTACCTATTTCGTCTGCCATGGAGGCGGTCCCTGGCCCTACATGACCGGCGCGTTCCGTCGTCATTTCGACAGGCTGGAGCAATCGCTGGTCGAGATGCGCGCGGACTTGCACGGCGCGCCGCAGGCGGTGCTCGTCATCTCCGGGCATTGGGACACGGACGGCTTTTCCGTCTCGTCCGGCGAACGGCCCGGCATGGTCTACGACTTTGGCGGCTTTCCGGAGCATCTCTACCGTATTCGTTATGCCGCGCCGGGGTCGCCAGCGCTGGCGCAGCGGGTCAAGACGCTGCTGGGCACCGCCGGCATGGAGGTCAGGCTCGATCCGGCGCGTGGCTTCGACCACGGCACTTTCAGCCTGATGAAGCCGCTCTATCCCGATGAGGACATCCCGGTCGTCCAGCTCTCGCTCGACAGCAGGTTCGATCCCGCGCTGCATATCGCCGTCGGTCGGGCGCTGGCGCCGCTGCGCGACGAAGGCGTGCTGATCGTCGGCAGCGGCCAGAGCTACCACAATCTTTCGAACATCGACGCGGCCGAGAGCCGCGAAGCCTCGCGCCAGTTCGACGACTGGCTGCAGCAGACCGTGGTCCATGCTGCGCCCGATGCCCGTGTCGCGCGATTGCTGCACTGGGAACAGGCACCGGCGGCGCGGAGAGCGCACCCACGCGAAGACCACCTGCTGCCGTTGATGGTGGCCGTCGGCGCCGCAGAGGACGACGCCGCGGCGCTCAGTTACCACCAACACGATTTCATCGATGGGATCACCGCGTCGAGTTTCCGCTTCGGCACGCTTCCTGCGGTTTTTTCCCGGAGCCAGTGACCATGACCGAGACCTTCAAGCCGATCGTCTACCTGAAGCAGCACTGCCCCTTCTGCATGAAGATCCGTGTGTTCATCCTGGAAGCGAATCTCGGGGCCGCGGTCGAGACGCGCGACTTCGCCAGCGGCACCCCGCAGGAAGACGCAATCCGCGCCGAGCTCGCGCCGCAGTTGAGCAGGGTCAGCTTCCCGGCGGCGCAGCTCCAGCCCGGCCAGTACATCGCCGAGTCGGACGACATCGTCGCGTCGCTCGCCCAGCGATTCGGCCGCGATCCAGCGGCAATGCCGGTCTACCGGAACTATGTCGCTGGCGCCCTGGCCGCATTGACGCGGCTCTGGAAGGAAAACATGGACCTCAAGACCGCCGCCGCCACAGCCTGACGCCCCCCCTGGATAGAGAGAAACGATCATGATCGACACCACCGTCTGGACGCCCCGCGTCCTCGCCGTTCTGCGCATCGTCGCCGCACTGCTGTTCCTCGAACACGCGACGATGAAGTTCTTCCAGTTTCCTGCCCCGGTTCCGGGTGTCGCCTATCCGCTGCCGACCATCATGCTGGTCGCCGGCGTCATCGAAATCGTCACCTCGTGCCTGATCGCGAGCGGCTACTACACCCGGATCGCCGCGTTCATCGCGTCGGGGGAAATGGCCGCCGCGTATTTCATGGTGCATCTGTCGATGGGGTTCTGGCCCGCGCTCAACATGGGCGAACCGGCCGTGCTGTTCTGCTTCATCTTTCTCTACCTCGCCTTTGCAGGCGCGGGGGCCTGGGCACTCGACAACGTCCTGCGCCCCGCATCGCGGCGCGTTGCGCTCGCCTGATTCCACCTCCTGCACCCACCGACCCGGCGCTCACGCAGCGCCCTTCACAGGAATACATCCCATGAAAGCGGTTCTTCTTACATCCTATGGCGACACTGACCGGTTCGTGTCCAGCGACACGGCCACGCCGGAACCCGGTCCGGGCGAGGTGCTGCTGCGCCTGCATGCCTCCGCCGTCAATCCGTTCGACCTCTCTCTGCGCCAGGGCTACTTTGCCGAGATGGTTCCCTTGCCGCTGCCGGCGATCCTGGGCAGCGATGCGGCCGGCGTGATCGCCAAGCTCGGCGAGGGCGTGAGCGGCTGGTCGGTGGGCGAGCGCGTCGTCGCCGACTTCCGGCACAACGGTCGCGGCGCCCATGCCGAGCAGGGCGTCGTGCCTGCCACCTCGATGGCACGGCTGTCGGAGGCGTTGAGCTTCGAACAGGGCGCTGCCTTGGTGAAGGCCGGCCTGATCGGCAGGCAGACGGTCGCGGCGCTGGGCATCAAGGCCGGCGACCGCGTGCTGGTGTCCGGTGCCTTGGGAGCGGCAGGCCGCGCCGCGGTGCAATACCTCCAGGAACTGGGCGCGCAGCCCGTGGCCGGGGTTCGCCCTGAGCGCCTCGCGGAGGCGCGTGCCTTGGCCGGCGACGCCATCGACATCACCATCGCCGCCGCCGCACCTGACGTCGACTTCGCGATCAGTACGGCGGCCCCGGTGGCGGGCAACCTGATCGGTCATGTGCGCGATGGCGGCACCATCGCCAGCATCGTGCCGGTGCCCGAAGGCGCCAATGCGATGGGCCGGGTGACGATTCTGGAACTCATTCATCAGACCGACGCGGCCACCTTGGATGCGGTCCTCGACGCGGCTGTACGCGGCGACCTGATCATCCCGATCGCGCAGATCGTTCCGCTGGAACACCTCGGTGCCGCGCACGCCGCCGTGGCAGCCGGCGCACCTGGCAAGGTGGTGTTGAAACACTGATCCGCGCGGGCGCCGCGCCGCACCAAGCGACCGCTCGAGCACCACGTTGGTCGAGGGCATCGACGCATCGCCCCTGCGACCGCAATGACGCCGGGTTCTTCCTGCCCGTGACTGCCATCGCCTGAAGACCCAAAAAAAGCCCCGGGAGCGCGTGCTCCCAGGGCTGTTTGACGCTGGATGGGCGGCCGCTGCGCGGGCTCAGAACTCCTGCCAGGTGTCGTCGCCGCCGGCGACGGCGACCGCACGCGCCGATGGCCGGACCGGGCGCGGGGCAGGCTTGGTCACCGGCTTGGCCGCCGGCCGGGCGATCGCGCGGACCGGCGCGCTCGGTGCGCTGGCGACCGCTGGCGGGGTGGCGTGGCTGCTGTTCGCCTCGATCTTGAACACGGCCACCGCCTGGCTCAGCTGGCCGGCCTGTTCCTCCATCGAGCGGGCGGCGGCGGTGGCTTCTTCGACCAGCGCGGCGTTCTGCTGGGTGGTCTCGTCCATCTGGGTGACGGTCTGGTTGACCTGCTCGATGCCGGCGGACTGTTCCTGCGAGGCGGCGGCGATCTCGCCCATGATGTCGGTGACACGCTGCACCGAGGTCACGATCTCCTGCATGGTCTTGCCCGCCTGGTCGACCAGCGCCGAGCCCTGGGCGACACGGCCGACGGAGTCGTCGATCAGACCCTTGATCTCCTTGGCGGCGTTGGCCGAGCGCTGGGCGAGGGTGCGCACCTCGCTGGCGACCACGGCGAAGCCGCGGCCCTGTTCGCCGGCACGGGCGGCTTCGACCGCGGCGTTGAGCGCCAGGATGTTGGTCTGGAACGCAATGCCGTCGATGACGCTGATGATGTCGGCGATCTTCTTCGACGAGGCCTCGATCCCGCTCATGGTCTCCACGACCTGGCCGACTACCGCGCCGCCCTGCGAGGCGACCGTGGCCGCACCGGTGGCGAGCTGGTTGGCCTGGCGGGCGTGTTCGGCGTTCTGCTTGACGGTGGAGGTCAGTTCCTCCATCGACGCAGCGGTTTCTTCCAGGCTGGCGGCCTGCTGTTCGGTGCGACGCGACAGGTCGTCGTTGCCGGCGGCGATCTCGCTGGCGGCGCCGTTGATGCTGACCGCGGCGGTCTGGATCCGCGCGACGATCGCCGCGAGTTGTTCGGCGGTGGCGTTGGCGTCGTCGCGCATGGTGGCGAACACGCCCTGGAACTGGCCGTGCATGCGCGCGGTCAGGTCGCCGGCGGCGATCGACTGCAACAGCGACGACAGCGCCTGCAGATTGCCGTCGGCGGTGGCCATCAGCTGGTTGAGGCTGTCGACCATCAGGCGGAAGTCGTACTGGAAGCGCTCGGCATCGCCGCGCACGCTGAAATCGCCTGCGGCTGCCGCGCCGGCCAGGTGCTTGATCTCGTGGTTCATCGCGGTGAGGTTCTGCTTCACCTTGTCCATGGTCTCGGTGAGCACGGCCTTTTCGCCGGGCAGGCGATCCATGTCGTCGGACAGGTCGCCGATGGCATAGCGGCCCATGATCTGCGCCAGGCGCAGCTTCACCGCGATGTGCGAGGCGGCCAGGGCGTTGCTGTCGCGGACCATGCGGCCGTAGTCGCCGGGGAACACGGTTTCGTCCATGCGGAAGCTGATCTGGCCGGCGTCGTGGCGCTGGGCCATCTCGGCCTGCGCGGCGAGCACCGACTGCAACTGGCTCTGCATCTTGTCCATGCTCAGCAGCAGCACGCCGGCCTCGTCCTTGCTGCGCAGGTCGATCGCATTGTCCAGCTTGCCGCGGGCGATGGCATCGGCCACGCCGATCGCGGTGCCGAGACGCTTGAGCAACTGCCGGCGGATCACGATCGCCAGGCCGATCGCGGCCACGATCACCAGCAGGTTGCCCAGCAGCACCGCCCACTTGTTCTGCGCGCGCACGGCGATCAGGGTGTCGGTGCGCTTGGCCAGCAGGCCGCGCTCTTCATTACTGAAGTCGCCGAGCAGGCCGCGGATCTCCTGCATCGCCTTGCGGTCGCGGGCCTGGCCGAATTCCGCGGCGATCTTCGCCGGGTCGTTGGATTGGGTGCGCAGCGCGATGATCTGCTTCTCGATGCCGACCAGATCGTCGAACGCCGCGTGCACCTTCTCCAGCCGCGCCTGCTGACGTGGATTGTCAGCGGTCAGGCGCTTGGCCTCGGCGAAATTCTTTTCGAACCCGGCAACGCCCGCGGTGAACGGTTGCAGATGCTGCTGCTCGCCCGCCAGCAGATAGCCACGCGAGCCGGTCTCCACGTTGAGGGCATCGATTTCCATCATGTCGCCGGTGGCCATCACCTTGTAGGTGTGGTCGTTCATGTCGGCGGCGCTGTTGAGCGAAGAAAGGCTGCTCAGGCTGATCGAGCCGATGATCACCGTGATCAGCACGATGACGGCAAAGCTGAGCGCGAGCCTGGCGGAGAGACTGAGATTCTTGAGCGTCATCGTTGTAGTCCTGATGGGTGAAGCGTTGGGGATGGCGTACCCCTTGCCTGAGTCGATGTCCGCGGAGGCGTCGGGCGCTGCCTTATCTATTTCGTCTGTGAATCAAAAACATTCAATTGATAGTTTTCGTCGAATTAATAGGTTTTGAAGATCGAAACGAATGGTTCAGTTGCGTCTGTCTTGCTTTAGCCCGTTCTCAGTCAATCTTGTTCAAATTTGTAGACAATTTGTGTACGCAAGTCTCGTATCGGCGTGTCCTCGGTCTTCTTTAGGAGGTAGTGGCGCGCATTTAGCTTGTTTTCACTTTGTTTTCACGCGAACGTGGATAGGGCTCACGCTCTGCGAGCGCCGCATATCCGCGCGCGACCTTTCGGCAGCGTGGGACGCACAAAAAAGCCCGGGAGCGCGCGCCCCCGGGCTTGATTCAGGTGCTCCGGATGCCTTTGGTGAAGGGCGTCAGAACTCCTGCCAGTCACCGCCCGCGACGGCAGCCGGGACGACAGCGGCAGTGCGGTGCGTGGTCGCCGGTGGCGCAGGCTTGCGGATCGGCCGCGGTGCGCCGACGCTGGCGCGTGCCGGTGCCGGTGCCGGTGCCGGTGCCGGCGCGCGGTTGGGCGCGGCCGGTGCCTGCTGGTCGATCTTGAACAGGGCCACCGCCTGGCTCAGCTGGCCGGCCTGATCCTCCATCGAGCGTGCGGCCGCGGTGGCTTCTTCGACCAGGGCGGCGTTCTGCTGGGTGGCTTCGTCCATCTGCATCACGGTCTGGTTGACCTGTTCGATGCCGGCCGACTGTTCCTGCGAGGCCGCGGAGATCTCGCCCATGATGTCGGTGACGCGCTGCACCGAGGCGACGATCTCGTGCATGGTCCTGCCGGCCTGGTCGACCAGGGCCGAGCCCTGGGCGACGCGGCCGACCGAGTCGTCGATCAGGTCCTTGATCTCCTTGGCCGCGTTCGACGAGCGCTGGGCGAGAGTGCGCACTTCGCTGGCGACCACCGCGAAACCACGGCCCTGTTCCCCGGCACGCGCGGCTTCCACCGCAGCGTTGAGCGCGAGGATGTTGGTCTGGAAGGCGATGCCGTCGATGACCGAGATGATGTCGGCGATCTTGCGCGAGGAGGCTTCGATGCCGCTCATGGTCTGCACCACTTGGCCGACCACGTCGCCGCCTTGCGAGGCGACCGAGGCCGCGCCGGTGGCGAGTTGGTTGGCCTGGCGCGCGTGCTCGGCGTTCTGCTTGACCGTGGAGGTCAGTTCTTCCATCGAGGCGGCGGTTTCTTCCAGGCTGGCGGCCTGCTGCTCGGTGCGGCGCGACAGGTCGTCGTTGCCGGTGGCGATCTCGCTGGCGGCGGCATTGATGCTGACCGCGGCGGTCTGGATGCGCGCGACGATGGCGGCCAGTTGTTCGGTGGTGGCGTTGGCGTCGTCGCGCATGGTGGCGAACACGCCCTGGAACTGGCCGTGCATACGCGCGGTCAGGTCGCCGGCGGCGATCGACTGCAGCAGCGACGACAGCGCCTGCAGGTTGCCGTCGGCCGTAGCCATCAACTGGTTGAGGCTGTCGACCATCAGGCGGAAGTCGTACTGGAAGCGCTCGGCGTCGCCGCGCACGCTGAAATCGCCGGCCGCCGCGGCGCCGGCCAAGTGCTTGATCTCGGTGTTCATCGCGGTCAGGTTGTGCTTGACCGTGTCCATCGTCTCGGTGAGTCGGGCCTTCTCGCCGGGCAGGCGGTCCATGTCCTCGGACAGGTCGCCGATGGCGTAGCGGCCCATGATCTGCGCCAGGCGCTCGGTCACCGCGATGTGCGCGGCGGCCAGGGCGTTGCTGTCGCGGACCATGCGCCCGTAGTCGCCGGGGAAGGTACTTTCGTCCATGCGGTAGCTGATCTGGCCGGCGTCGTGGCGCTGCGCCATCTCGGCCTGCGCGGCGAGCACGGCCTGCAACTGCTGCTGCATGCGTCCCATGGCGTTCAACAGGCGGCCGGTCTCGTCGCGGGCATCGGTGCGCACGGCATTGTCCATGTGGCCATCGGCGATGGACTCGGCGGTGCGGGTGGCCAGGCGCAGCGGCGCGGTCAGGCTGCGGGTGATGGTCAGCGCCAGCAATGCACTGAGCACCAGGGCCAGGACGGTGCCACCGATCAGCAGCATGCGGCCACGGTGCATCGCCTCCAGCGCCGCCTGGTAGCCGCTGGCGGCCTGCGACTTCTGCCGTTCGGCGAACTCGCGAATCTTGCCCTGCCACGCCAGGGTCGCCGGCAGCGCCTCGCGATTCAGCATCTCCAAGGCCTGGGCGTTCTCGCCCTTTTGGCCCAGCGCGACGATGGCGTCGTTGATCTTCTTGGCGGCGGCACGCTTGGCGTCCATGTCGGCACGGATGGCACGGCCGGCCGGCGTGCTGGACAGCTTGTCCATCTTGGTGCGGGCCTCGGCGTAGCGCTCGCGCTGGCGGTTGAACGTGTCCAGCGCCTCTTGCCGCATCGTCGCGTTGGTGGAGGTGGTATAGGTGCTCAGCGCCACCAGCACGGAAGCATTGGCGTCGAGCATCTGGTTGCTGAATTCGATCTTCGCCATGCGGTCCAGCACGATCATGTCCAACTGCTTGCGCGCGTCGGCCATGCCGGACAGCCCGATGATCACCAGGATCACCGAAAGAACAATCAGCAGGCCGAAGGCCGCCGACAGGCGGACACCGACGTTGTAGCGTTGCAGAAAGCGGGTCATTTCACATCTCCAAGGGGCAAAAAGGCGGCTCGGCGCGCAGGGATGCGACGTCGGCGGTTGACGCGGGCAGAGAGACACGGCGTGCGTTGGAGACGTCGGCAGTCACATGGCGTGATGACCGGCGACGCCTCGGGCAGGGCGTGCGAAAGCGCCGCAATCGCGACGGTGACCATGGCGTTGGCATGCCCGATCCGCACCTGGAATCGCCTGTGGCGACGACCGGTCGTATCGGTGGATGCGTCCTGGTGTCGCAAGATCGCATGCATGCTGGGCCCCCGTGTACGAGTGAAGAAACGACGCGTGTTGCGGTGCGCCGGGGATCCGGGGTGTGGTGCGACCTGGACGAAGCGTGTGGCGAAAAACTGCAAGTCGAGCCTGCGCGCATGGCATGCATGCGCGAAAAGATCAGTCGTCAGGGCTTGCCACCTTCCCCCGTTTGGTATTCGACTTCAGCGACCGGCGTGTCTGCCGATCGTTCCCTCTGAAGCGCCGGTGGACCTCCCCAGGCCGTGCCGGCACGCACCGATGTAGACAAAAAGCGTGCGCTTGATGTTGTATCGACAGGCGCAGGGAATTCTTTAGCGCCGCATGCAGCGCACATCGCGCCTGTCCGCGGCGACCATGGGAACAGCTGGGGTTGCAGCGCGCACCGCAAACAAAAAGCCCCGGCATCGCTGCCGGGGCTCGTGTGGGACGTGACGCGGGAGGGCGGGGCGATCAGGCCGCCTGCTGCACCCGCAGCGAGCGCACCAGACCGCCGATGTCCACGATCAGGGCGACGCGGCCGTCGCCGAGGATGGTGGCACCGGAGATGCCGCTGATGCGCCGGTAGTTGTTCTCGATGTTCTTGACCACCACCTGCTGCTGGCCGATCAGCTCGTCCACTTCCAGCGCCAGCTTCTGCCCGTCGGCCTCGACCACCACCACCAGCGGTTCTTCGCTCTGCTCGATGCGGCCGAAGCCGTAGGAGTCGCTGAGCGAGAGGATCGGCAGGTACTCGCCACGGACCCGCAGCACGCGGCCTTCGCCGGCCATGGTGCGGATGTCGTCGGCCTTGGGCTGCAGCGCCTCGATGACGTAGGCCAGCGGCAGGATCAGGGTTTCGCCGGACACCGCCACGGTCATGCCGTCCAGGATCGCCAGGGTCAGCGGCAGGCGGATCAGCACGCGGGTGCCGCGGCCGGATTCGCTTTCCAACTGCACTTCGCCGCCCAGGCCCTGGATGTTGCGGCGGACCACGTCCATGCCGACGCCACGGCCGGACAGGTCGGTGACCGCGTCGGCGGTGGAGAAGCCCGGGGCGAAGATCAGGTCCCAGACCTGCGCATCGCTCGGGTTGTCCGGCACCGCGATGCCGCGTTCGGCGGCCTTGGCCAGGATGCGGTTGCGGTTGAGGCCGGCGCCGTCGTCGCTGACTTCGATGACGATGTGTCCGCCCTGGTGCGAGGCCGCCAGGGTGATGGTGCCGGTCTCGTCCTTGCCGGCGGCGCGGCGCGCCTCCGGCAGTTCCAGGCCGTGGTCGATGGAGTTGCGCACCAGGTGCACCAGCGGATCGGCGATCTTCTCGATCAGGCCCTTGTCCAGCTCGGTGCCCTCGCCGATCGTGCGCAGGCGCACCTGCTTGCCGAGGCGGGTGGAGAGGTCGCGGACCAGGCGCGGGAAGCGGCGGAACACCGCGTCCACCGGCAGCATGCGCACGCCGATCACCGCTTCCTGCAGGTCGCGGGTGTTGCGTTCGAGCAGGTCCAGGCCGGCGAACAAGCGCTCGGCCACGGCCTGGTCCAGACCGGTGGAGACCTGCTTGAGCATGGCCTGGGTGATGACCAGTTCGCCGACCAGGTTGATCAGCGCATCGACCTTGTCGACGCTGACGCGAATCGAGCTTTCCGCTTCGTGCGCGGCGGCGGCGTTGCCGGCCGGGGCGTTGGCGGCCACTGCGGCGGCCGGCGCGGCGGTGGCGGCGGTCGGCGGCGCGGTCAGCACCGGCGCCGGCGCGGTGGCCAGGCTCGGCGGCGGCACCGGACGGATCTCCAGTTCGCAATCGTCGATGACCCAGGCGAAGGTGTCTTCGATGGCGCTGCGCGGAATCTTGCCGACCAGGCCCAGGTCCCAGGCCAGGTAGGCCTCGAGCGGGTCGAGTTCGGCGAAGCCGGGCATGCGCGTGGTGCGGCAGGCGACCTGCAGCGGGCCGAGGTGTTCGAGTTCGCGGATGATGCGCAGCGGGTCGTTGCCGCTCATGAACAGCGACGGCGCCGGGGTGAAGCCGATCTGCCAGGCTTCCGGCTCGGCCGGCTGGTTCGCCGCCGGGGTGGCCGCGGCCGGTGCGGCCGGGCCGCCGTTCAGCGCGTGCTGCAAACGCTCGTGCACGGCCTTGACCGCGGCCGGGTCGGCCGGGACGCCGTGCTCGGCTTCGCGCAGCAGGGCGCGCAGCACGTCCACCGAGCCGAGGATGGCGTCGATCGCGTGCGCCTCGACCTCGCGCTTGCCGGCGCGCAGCTCGTCGAGCAGCGTCTCCAGCACGTGGGTGAGCCCGGCCATCGCCTCGAAGCCGAAGGTGGCGGCGCCGCCCTTGATCGAGTGCGCGGCGCGGAACACCGAGTTGATGGTCTCGGGGTCGCGATTGCCTTCTTCCAACGACAGCAATCCGGCTTCCATCGCATCCAGCCCTTCGCGGCTTTCCTCGAAGAAGGTGGCGTGGAAACGTTGCAGGTCCATGCTCATGGGGCGGGAATCCGGAAAAGGAGGGAAGGGATCAGCCCAGGACTTTCTGGACGGTGGCGATCAGCTGTTCGGGATTGAACGGCTTGACCAACCAGCCGGTGGCGCCGGCGGCCTTGCCCTCGGATTTCTTTTCCGCCGCCGACTCGGTGGTCAGCATCAGCATCGGGGTGAACTTGTAGTCCGGCAGCTGCCGCAGTTCGCGGATCAGGGTGATGCCGTCCATGTTCGGCATGTTGACGTCGGTGACCACCGCGTTGAAGCGCTGGCCCTTGGCACGGCCCAGTGCGACCGCGCCGTCTTCGGCTTCTTCGACGGCAAAGCCGGCCGAGGTGAGGGCGAAGGAGACCATCTGGCGCATCGACGCCGAATCGTCCACAACCAAGATACGTGCGCTCATGCCGCGTTCTCCACAGATTTCAGATTGTCAGGGGTTGCAGGAAGGCCCAGCGATTCGCTGACCCCTAGCAGGCGGGCCGCGTCGCGGAAGGTCGCGTTGCAGGCCTCGAATTCGGTGCGCTTGCCGTCCTTGCGGCGGGCATCGACGAATGCGCACAGCACCTGGACCGACGCGGTATGGACGCGGCGGACCTCGCCGGCATCCAGCCGCAGCACGTCGTCCGACGCAAGGAACGCGGTCAGGCGTTGTTTCAGGTCGGCGCTGGTCTCGATACCGAGATCCTCGCCAAGGGGGACTGTGCTCATCACTACTCCGCACCAATGGTTCTATGGCAGATAACGGCCGTGGCCTGAAAAGCTTTAGCGGCGGTTGGAAAGTGCGGCACCGTTCGCAGTTGCCGCCCGCCGGCCCGGGTCAGTGCAGCAGTTGCTCGGCGTCGAGCAGGATCATCGGCTGTTGCGCAAGCCGCGCCACGCCGCGGAACAGATGGTTGGAAATGCGGCAGATGCGGGCGTTGTCCGGCGGCTCGATCTGCTGGTCGCTGAGGCTGGCCACGTCTTCCACCGCCGACACGCGCAGGCCCAGGGTCTCGCCGTTCTCTTCCAGCACCACCACCCGGGTCTGCATGTCCATCTCGATCGGGGCCGCGCCCAGGTGCACGCCGAGGTCGAGCACCGGCACCACCTGGCCACGCAGGTTCATGATGCCGAGCATCGCCGGCGGGGTGCCGCGCAGGGCCAGCAGCGGCACCGGCAGCACCACTTCCTGCACCTTCAGCAGCTCCAGCGCGTAGGCTTGCTCGCCGCAGCGCAGGCGCAGCCAGCGGGTGCGGCGCTCGGACAGGCGGTCGGGGGCGATGGCCGAGCCGTGCGGCACGCTCGGGGCCATGAAGGACTGCAGGTTCGGCGGCAGCTTGGCGCCGGCGGCCTGGGCGCGGCTGGCCTCGGCGCGGCGTTCCGGCGGCACCGCCATCGGCGGGCGCTTGATTGCGCGCGCGGCGGCGGCGTCGTCTTCGGCGGCCAGGTCGCGCGGCACGGCGGCACGCTGCCGTTCCATCGCCGCGACCGCGTCCAGGTCGGCCTGGCGCTCGGCCTGCTGGGCCGGGGTCAACGCGACAGGCGCGGGCGCGTCCTGCGACATGATGCCGGCCAGGGCCGGATCGGAGTCGGCTTCGGCCAGGACGGCGGCGGCGATCTGTTCGGGCGTCGGGCCGGTCGGGGCGGGTGCGAGCGCTTGCTGCGACATGATGCCGGCCAGGGCGGGATCGGAATCGGCTTCGGCCAGGACCGCGGCCGCGATCTGTTCGGGCGTCGGACCAGTCGGCGCGGGTGCCAGCGCCTGCTGCGACATGATGCCGGCCAGGGCCGGGTCGGAGTCGGCTTCGGCCACGACGGCGGCAGCGATTTCTTCGGGCGTCGGACCAGCCGGCGCGGGTGCCAGCGCCTGCTGCGACATGATGCCGGCCAGGGCCGGATCGGAATCGGCTTCGGCCAGGACCGCGGCCGCGATTTCTTCGGGCGTCGGGCCGGCCGGCGGGGGCGCGAGCGCCTGCTGCGACATGATGCCGGCCAGGGCCGGGTCGGAGTCGGCTTCGGCCAGGACCGCGGCAGCGATCTGTTCGGGGGTCGGGCCGGCGGGGGCGGATGCCAGCGCTTGCTGCGACATGATGCCGGCCAGGGCCGGATCGGAATCGGCTTCGGCCAGGACCGCGGCCGCGATCTGCTCGGGCGTCGGACCGGCCGCGGCCGGGGCCGGCGCGGGCGTCTCGGTTTGCGCCTGCACGTCGGCGACCGCGACCGGCGCGGGGCTCGGCGGCACGGACTTCTGCTCCTCCGCGATCACGTCGTGGAGCAGGCCTTCCAGATAATCGTCGATGATGCCGGGAGTGCTCATGCGGCTTGCTCCATCGGCGTCGCATCGCTGGCCACCAGCCATTCCAGCGCGCGGCGGTAGGCGGCCAGGCCGCGGCCGGGGTAGTCGCCGGGCACGCCGGCCACCGTCAGCGCCTTGACGTTGCAGATCTTGGTGTCGACCGGGATGGCGTCTTCCCAGACCCGCTCGCCGTAGCTGTCCTGCATCTGCCGCAGGGTCTCGTTGCCGGCGCGGGTGCGCTTGTCGAACAGGGTCGGCAGGATCGAGGCGGGCAGGGGGCGGCGGCGCGAACGCTCGACCATGTCCACGGTACGGACCATGCTGGCCAGGCCGTGCAGGGCCAGCGGCTCGGCCTGGGTCGGGATGATCACGCGGTCGGCCGCGGCCAGCGCGTTGATCATCAGCAGGCCCAGGGTCGGCGGGCAGTCGAGCAGGATGTAGTCGTGCTGGCCGGCGTGGCGGGCCATGGCCTGCTGCAGCGCCAGGCCCAGGCCGGGCTGGTTGGCGCTGCGCCGTTCCAGGGTGGCCAGCGCGGTCTGCCCGCAGACGAAGCTCAGGCGCTCGACCGCGGTGTCGCGGGCCAGCGCGGCGAGTTCGCCCGGCGGCGTCCCGAACAGATCCAGCACGCCCGGCGGCTGCGGTTCCTGCGGCACGTCGAAGGCCCGGGTCAGCGAGGCGTGCGGATCGAGATCGAGCATCAGCACGCGGTGCCCGAGCATGGCCAGCCCACGGCCCAGGGCCAGCGTGGTGGTGGTCTTGCCCACGCCACCTTTCTGGTTGGCGATCGCCCAGATGCGCATCAGTTGACTCCTTCAATGGCAGGTACTGCGCGGGACCCAACGGCGCTGCCGGGGGCCGCCGCGGCGGGGGGTGTCGGGGTGGCCGGCGCGGCGCCGGCGCTGAGACGGTCGGGGGCCGACGGCGTCGTATCGCTGCTGTCGCCGGAATCGGCCAGGATCACCAGCACCACGCGGCGGTTGGCGTTGCGGCCGGCCGGGGTGTCGTTGCTGGCGCGCGGGCGGAACTGGCCGTAGCCGATCATCGACAGTCGCGAGGGTTGCAGGCCCTGGTCGGCGAACAGGTGGACCACGCTGGCCGCGCGCGCCGCCGACAGTTCCCAGTTCGACGGGAACTGCGCGGTGGCGATCGGGGTGTTGTCGGTATAGCCCTCCACACGCACCCCGTTGGGCACGCCGGACAGCACCTGCGCCAGTTCCGCCAGGGTGGCGCGTGCGCTCTGGTCGAGCGCGGCCGAGCCGGAGCCGAACAGGATGTCGCTGTTGATCTCCACTTCGATCCACAGCCCGGCGCGGCGCACGGTGATCAGCTTCTTCTGGATCAGCGGCGCCAGCGCGGCGCCGAGGCGGTCGGCGATGCTGTCGAGCTGGCGTTGCGCGCGGCGCAACTGCTGCGCGTCGCGCAGGTCGTCGCCGCGCTGCGCGGTGCCGGTAGGCAGGCGGTTGGGGTCGGGCAGGGTCAGCGCCGGGCTGGACTTGATCGGGGTCGGCCGCTCGCCGCCCTGGCCCTGCAGCGCGTGGTCGCCGACCTGCACCGGACGCAGGGTCGTCGGGGTACCGCCGAACGCCGCGCTCATCGCATCGGCCATGACCCGGTACTTGGCTTCGTTGATCGTGGACAGCGCGTACATCACCACGAAGAAGGCGAGCAGCAACGTCATCAGGTCGGCATAGGGGATGGCCCATGCCTCGTGGTTGGCGTGCTCGTCGTGGGAGTGCTTGCGGGCCATTGGCAACTCAATGCAAGAATCCGGCCAGTTTCGATTCGATGTTGCGCGGGTTCTCGCCCTGGGCGATGGCGATCAACCCTTCGATGATCATTTCGCGCTCGCCGCAGCTGTGCTTGATCACGCTCTTGAGCTTGGCGGCCATCGGCAGGAACAGCAGGTTGGCCGAGGCGATGCCGTAGATGGTGGCGGTGAACGCGGCGGCGATGCCGTGGCCGAGCTTGCTCGGGTCGGCCAGGTTCTTCATCACCGCGATCAGGCCAAGCACCGCGCCGATGATGCCCAGGGTCGGTGCGTAGATGCCCATGCCCTCGAACACCTTGGCCGCGGCCAGGTCGCAATGTTCCTGGCCTTCCAGGTCGATCTCCAGCATGTGCCGGATGGCTTCCGGCTCCACGCCGTCCACCAGCATCTGCAGGCCCTTGCGCACGAACGGATCCTGCTGCTGCGGCACCTGGTTCTCCAGCCCGAGCAGGCCCTGGCGGCGCGCGATGTTGCTCCATTCCACAATCTGCTTGAGCAGCGCCTGGCGATCGCTCGGCGGCGGCCACAGGATCCACTTGGCGATCTGGAACGCACGGCGGAACACGGACGGCGGGGTATGCACCAGGATCGCGGCGACGGTGCCGACGATCACGATCACGAACGCAGCCGGCGACCACAGCGCCGAAATGCCGGCGCCCTTGAGGATGCTGCCGCCGATGAGCGACAGAATCGCCAACAGCAGGCCGATGAGACTGAGCTTGTCCATGCAGGAGGTATCGGCCAGGGGCCAGGGGACTTGATGGGGGCGGGATTCGGGAGTCGGGATTTGGGATTGGCAAGAGCGCGAGGGCGCAGGGTTGGTCGGTGTGTCGTAGGAGCGGCTTCAGCCGCGACGCGCGGACCTTGGCGCGTTGCCTAAGCACAATCGTTCGGATCGTCTCGGCAATTGGCACTGCGCCGCGCGTGCTATCGCCAATCCCAGCCTCACCGCGTCGCGGCTGAAGCCGCTCCTACGGCGGAATCAGGGAAAACGAGGCCCCAGGGAAGCCGCCGTTGCGAATCCCCACTCCCGAATCCCCAATCCCGGCCCCTCAAGCCTTCAAGCCATCCACATCCAGGATCAGCGCCAGGCGGCCGTCGCCGATGAGGGTGGCGCCGGCGTAGCCGGGCAGGCCGCGCAGGGAGCGCGGCAGCGGCTTGATCACCACTTCCTCGCGGCCGCGGACCTGGTCCACGACCAGGCCCATGCGCGATTCGCCGGCCTGCAGCACCACCACGGTGAGCAGCGGCAGTTGCGGGGCGTCGATGTTGAGCCACTGGCGCAGGTCCACCAGCGGCAGGGTGTGCGATTGCCGGTCGAGCACGGCGCGGCCGTCGAACCAGCCCAGCGAGCGGCGCGGGGCGTGCAGCACTTCCACCACGCGCGCCAGCGGCAGCGCATAGACGGTGTCGCCGGCCTGCACCAGCAGGGTCGGCAGGATCGCCAGGGTGAGCGGCACGCGGATCAGGAAGCGGCTGCCGCGGCCCAGTTCCGACTGGATCTGGATCTGGCCGCTGAGTTCGCGGATGCGCGACTGCACCACGTCCATGCCGACGCCGCGGCCGGAGATGTCGGTGACCTCGGACTTGGTCGAGAAGCCGGGCAGGAACACCAGGTGCAGGCATTCCTCGGTGGTCAGGCGGGCCGCGGCCTCGGGGTCGATCAGGCCCTTCTCGCGGGCCTTGGCGCGCAGCCGTTCCGGGTCGATGCCGGCGCCGTCGTCCTGCACCTCGATGCTGACGTAGTCGCCTTCCTGCTGCGCCGACAGGCGCACGTGGCCGCCGCGCGGCTTGCCGGTGGCTTCGCGCAGCGCCGGGGCTTCGATGCCGTGGTCGATCGCGTTGCGCACCAGGTGCACCAGCGGATCGGCCAGCGCCTCGACCAGGTTGCGGTCCAGTTCGGTGTCGGCGCCGATCAGCTCCAGTTCCACTTCCTTGTTGAGCGAGCGGGCGACGTCGCGCGCCACCTTGGGGAAGCGCGAGAACACCTTGCCGACCGGCTGCATGCGCGTGCGCATCACCGCCGACTGCAGGCGCGCGGTGGCGATGTCCAGGCTGCTGACCGCGCGGTCCAGTTCCTCGTCGCGCAGGCGCACGCGCAGGGTCTTGAGGCGGTTGCGCGAGAGCACCAGTTCGCCGATCAGGTTGACGATCGCGTCCAGGCGCTTGGTGTCCACGCGCACGGTGTGCTCGGGCTCGGCGGCCTTGGCCGGGGCGGCCGCGGCCTTGGGCGCGGCGCTGGGCGCACGCGGCGCCGGCTGCAGCGCCTGCGGCGTGGCCGCCGGCGGCGCATCGCCGTGCAACTGGTCCAGCAGCGCCTCGAATTCGTCGTCGCTGATCAGGTCGGCATCGCCCGCGGCGGCCGCGGGCGCCTTGGCGGCGGGCGCCGGCGCGGCGCTCTTGGCCGGCGCCGGCGCCGGCGCGGCGTCGCCGTGCGCGTCGAACTGCGCGATCAGCTCCGCCGGCGCGCGCGGCGGCTCCTGGCCGCTGCCGAAGGCGTCCAGCATCGACTGCAGGTAGTCCAGCGACTGCTGCGCGGCGTCGAAGTGCCGCGCCTGCAGGGTGGCCTGGCCGGCGCGGGCCATGCCCAGGGTTTCCTCCGCGGCGTGGCACAGCTCGACCATGGCGTTGATCGCCAGGAAGCCGGCGCCGCCCTTGAGCGTGTGGAAACCGCGGAACACGGCGTTGAGCTGGCCGCTGTCCTCGGGCGCCTGCTCCAGCGACACCAGCTGCTCGCCGAGCCGGTCCAGGATTTCCTGGGCCTCGATGATGAAGTCGGCAGCGATGTCGTCGGGTACGGCGCTCATGGCTAGAGCCTGCCGACGCGATTGGAACAGGCCACGTTGCCGTGTCCGGTTCCCAGGTGGTTGCGCGCGGCGCCGCGACAGGCCGACCGCCTGTTCAAGCCGTGCGCGGCCGCCTGGGGGCCGGACACGGCAACCCGAAGGGCCGCGCTTGGGTGCGCGCGAACCTGCGTCATCATTTGGTCGTTTGTTGACATAAATTCCCTCATTCTTCTCGCCGCGCGCACCCAAGTGCGGCGTGGCCTATTCCAATGGCGTGGGCAGGCTCTAGAGTCCCAATCCGGACAGCAGGTCGTCGGCGTCGTGCTGCGACACGCCGTGGCGGTCCAGGCCGGGCAGGGCCGGACCGGCCAGGCTGCCGTCGGCCTTCTTGTTTTCTTCCTTCGGCGGCAGACCCAGCGCGCCGAAGCCTTCGTGCACGCGGCGCACGATGCCGGCGACGCGGCGGATGATCTGCCCGGTCAGGTCCTGGAAGCTCTGCGCCAGGGCCATTTCGGTGAGGTTGTGGCGGATCTTGTCGAGGATCTCGCTCTGGTCGCCGCTGAGGCCGCCGGCGGCGAGCTGGTCGGCCAGCGCACGGCATTCCTCGGCCAGGTCCAGGGTGCGGTGGCTGGCCTGTTCGGTCATCTCCACCACGTGGTCCAGGCGCGAGCAGGCGTCGTCCAGCTCGCCGGCCTCGCTGGGCACCACCGGCAGTTCGCCGAGCGCCTGCCCCAGATCGCGCGCGAGCCGGCTCAGGCCCTGCATCATCGGCCGCGTGCGCCAGGCGGCGAGGGTGTCGATCTCCCTGCGCCAGCCGGCCTCGTCGCCGTTTTCCAGCGCGTCCAGCGCGCCTTGCAGGCGTTCGATCAGGGCGGTACGTTCGGCGGTGGCTTCCATTTAGGCGGTCGCTCCCAGGCGTTCGAAGATCTTGCCCAGCTTCTCCTGCAGCGTCTGCGCGGTGAACGGCTTGATGATGTAGCCGTTCACGCCGCACTGTGCGGCCTCGATGATCTGCTCGCGCTTGGCCTCGGCGGTCACCATCAGCACCGGCAGGTGCTTGAGCTTGTCGTCGGCGCGGATGTTGCGCAGCAGATCGATGCCAGTCATGCCCGGCATGTTCCAGTCGGTGACCACGAACTCGAACGGCGCCGAGCGCAGCGCGGCCAGGGCGCTGTTGCCGTCTTCGGCCTCGGCGGTATTGGTGAAGCCCAGATCGCCGAGCAGATTCTTGACGATGCGTCGCATCGTCGAGAAATCGTCCACGATCAAAATCCGCATGTTCTTGTTCACCACTGACTCCTAAGGGTTCCTATTCTTCGTCTTCCAGACCGGCATCGGCGACCTCGAACGCCTTCAGGCGTCCGCGCAACCGTACCGTGGCCTGGCCATGGATCTGACACACGCGCGACTCGCTGACCCCGAGCACCGCGCCGATTTCCTTGAGGTTCAATTCCTGCTCGTAGTACAGCGACAGCACCAACTGCTCGCGTTCGGGCAACTGCGCGATCGCCTTGCCCAGCTCGCGGCCGAATTCGCTGCGCTCGAGCATCTGCTGCGGATTGGGTCCGCCCTTGGCGATGGTATCCAGTTCGCCATGGTCCTCGATGCGCGACTCCAGGCTCAGCACCTGGCCGCGGGCGGCATCTTCCATCAAACGCAGGTATTCGGGAAGCGGCATGTCCATCGCCGCGGCCACTTCGTTGGCGGCGGCGGCGCGGCCGGTGCTCTGTTCGATCTTGCGGATCGCCGAGGCGGCGTCGCGGGCGCGGCGGTGCACCGAGCGCGGCACCCAGTCGCCACGGCGGATCTCGTCGATCATCGCGCCGCGGATGCGGATCGAGGCATAGGTCTCGAACGAGGCGCCCTGTTCGGCGTCGTAGCTGCGCGAGGCCTCGATCAGGCCGATCATGCCGGCCTGGATCAGATCGTCGATCTCGACGCTGGCCGGCAGCCGCGCCGCCAGGTGGTGGGCGATGCGCCGGACCAGGTCCGAGTGCTGGGTGATGTAGTCGTTGGCGCTGTTGCGCTGGACGGCGCGGTAGTGGGCGGCGGCGTTCATGCGGCCACCCCACGCTGGATGATGCGTTCGACGAAGAACTCGACGTTGCCGCGCGGGGCGGTCGGCGCCTGCCAGCGCGCGGTGCGCCGGGCGATCTCGCTGATCGCCTGCGCCGACGGGCTGGACGGGTAGGCCTTGACCACCGGCTGCTGGCGCTGCACCGACAGGCGCAGCCAGTCGTCCTGCGGCACGCAGCCCAGGTAGTTCAGCGACACGTCGCCGAGGAACTTCTCGCAGACCCGGCTGAGCTTGTCGTACAGCAGGCGGCCTTCGTTGAGGTCGCGGACCATGTTGGCGACGATCTGCACCCGGTCCACGCCGCGCTCGCGCGAGAGAACCTTGATCAATGCGTAGGCGTCGGTGATCGAAGCCGGCTCGTCGCAGACCACCACCACCGCGTCCTGCGCGGCCTGGCAGAACGTCAGCACGCTGTCGGTGATGCCGGCGGCGGTGTCGACGATCATCACGTCCAGCTCGCGCTGCAACTCGGAGAACACGTTGACCAGGCCCACGTGCTGGGCCGGCGGCAACTCGGCCATGTAGCGGCGGCCGGAGGCGGCGGGCACCACCATCAGCCCGTTGGGCATGTCGATCAGCACCTCTTCCAGGGTGCAGCGCCCGGCGACCAGGTCGGCCACGGTGAACTTGGGGGTCAGCCCCAGCAGCACGTCGACGTTGGCCAGGCCCAGGTCGGCGTCCAGCAGCAGGGTGCGCTTGCCCATGTCGGCCAGCGCCATGGACAGGTTGACCGAGATGTTGGTCTTGCCCACGCCGCCCTTGCCGCCGGTCACGGCGATGGTGCGCACCGGACCCAGCGGTTCGCTGCGCGTCGCCGACAGGGGGAAGGCATTGGTCAGATTGACGTAGTCACGCGACGGCATGGGTCTGCTCCGGAGTACAGGGCTTATCGGCAGCGCGCCGCAAATCTTCAAGGCGCAATACCAGGCTGGCGGCGTTGGCGCGGTGCAGGTCGTCCGGCACACGCTGTCCATCGGTCACCCAGGTGATGGGGAGGCGGTGGTCCACGACCACCGACAAGGCACTGCCGAACCGCCCGGTCTCGTCCAACTTGGTCATGATGACCCCCTGTGGGTCGGCGCCGGCGAACCGGCGCACCACCTCGTCCAGGTCGGAGAAATGGGCGTTGGCGGGGAGTACCAGCAAGGATCGGACCACCCGCGAGGCGCGCAGCCAGTGCAGCTGGGCAGCCAGGGCGCGGTCGCGCTGGCCCATGCCGGCGGTGTCGATCAGCACCAGCTTGTAGTCGGCCAGGCGCTCCAGCAGCTGCTGCAGCGCGGCGTCGCTGTCGGCCTCGTGCACGGCGATGCCGAGCTGGCGGCCGTAGCTGTGCAGCTGTTCGCGGCCGCCGACGCGGATGGTGTCGGTGGTGACCAGGGCCACGTCGCGGGCGGCATGGCGCTCCAGGAAGCGCGAGGCCAGCTTGGCGATGGTGGTGGTCTTGCCGGCGCCGGTGGGGCCGATCAGGGCGATCACGCCGCCTTCCTCGAGCGGGTCCAGCGGGGCGATCGGCAGGCGCTTGGACAGCAGGCCCAGCATCAGCCCGCGGCCGCGGTGCAGCTCCAGGTCGGCGGGGATCTGCATGACCACGTCGCGGGTGATGCCGCTGTCGAAGCCGTAGTCGTCCATCAGCTCCAGCGCCTGGGCACGGACCGGCGAGCCACGCAGGCGCTCGTCGGTGAGGCGGTTCATCTCGCGCTCGATCATCTGCCGCATCAGCGCCAGTTCGTCGCGCAGCTGCGTCAATTGTTCGTCGTTCTGCGGGGCGGGGAAGGTCGGCACCGCCGCCAGCGTGGCGGCCGCCGGGATTCCGGCAGCGGCCGGCGCGTCGGCCTTTGCCACGCTCGGCGCGGCCGGGGCCGGAGCCGTGCTCGGGCTCGCCAGCGGGGTCAGCGCCACCGCGGCGACGTCGTCGCGCCAGGCCGGCATGGCCTCGGCGGCCGGCGCCGGGGTCGCGAACGGGCTGGGCATGGGCACGCTGATCGGGGCGTTGCGGAACACGTCCTCGGGGATGCTGAACTCGGCGCGGCCGGTGACCGGTGCCGCGGCCTTGGCCGGGGCGGCCTGGCGTGCGGCGGCAGCCGGGGCGGCCGCGGCGGGCATCGCCGAGGCGGCCAGCGCCGCCGGCTGGGTCAGCGGCCGTGTGGCGGAAGCGGCCGGCGCGGCACTGCCGCGGCGCTCGCTGATCGCGGCCATCATCGCCATCGCCGGGCTGGCGGCGGCGCTGTCGTTACGCGCAGCGCGCGGGGCGGGAGCGGCCGGTGCCTGCGCGGCCGCGGCGCGCGGCGCCTCGTCCGGGCGCACCGCATCCAGCGCCCGCTGCACCAGTGCCTCGTCGTAGTTGCTGGCGGCGACGATCTCGATGCCCTCGTCGGTACGCCGATTGGACAGGATCACCGCATCCGGCCCGTGCTCGTCGCGCACCATCCGGAAGGCGGTGCGCATGTCGGGGGCGACAAAGCGTTTGATCTTCATGGTTGGAAGCCGGGATTGGGGATTGGGGATTGGGGATGGAGCGCGGATACGGTCACGGCCTGGCTTGCGCCCGATCGCCTTGCTTTGGTTGTGTTCGATGCCTTCACTGCTGTCTCTCTCCGCTCGCATGGGCCGCTATTGCGAATCCCCAATCCCGAATCACCAATCCCTGCAACATCAACTGATCGTCCCCACCAGCTTCAGCCGCTTGTCCTCCGGCACTTCGCTGTAGGACAGGACCGACAGCGCGGGGACGCTGTGGCGGACCAGGCGGGCGAGGGCGGCGCGGACCTGCGCCGGGACCAGCACCACGGCCGGTTCGTTGCGCGCCTCCTGCTTGCTCACGCAGTCCGCCAGACTTTGGTGCAAGCGCTCGGCCAGTCCGGGTTCCAGCGCCGCGCCGTTGCCCTGGGTAGAGTCCTGCAAGACACGTTCCAATTGCGGGGCCAGGGTGAACACCGGCAGTTCCGGGGCCATGCCGGCGATCTCCTGGACGATGAACCGGCCCAGGGCGTTGCGGACGGCGGCGGTGAGCGCGCCGGGTTCCTGACTCTGCGGGGCGTGCTCGACCAGGGCCTCGACGATCTTGCGCAACTGCCGCACCGGGATCTTCTCGATCAGCAGGTTCTGCAGCACCCGCACCACCACCGACAGCGGCAACGCCTTGGGGGTGAGGTCCTCGACCAGCTTGGGCGCGCTCTTGGCCAGGGTCGCCAGCAGCTGCTGCACTTCCTCGTGGCCGAGCAGTTCCGGGGCGTGCTCGCGGATCAGGTGCGAGAGGTGGGTGGCGATCACCGTGGCCGGGTCGACCACGGTGTAGCCCATGGTCTCGGCCTGGGCGCGCAGGTGCGGCTGGATCCAGATCGCATCCAGGCCGAACGCCGGGTCCTTGCCGGGGATGCCGTCGATCTTGCCCAGCGCGCCGCCCGGATCCAGCGCCAGTTCGCGGTCCGGGTGGATGTCGGCGGTGGCCACCGGCACGCCATGCACCAGCAGGCGGTAGGCGTTGGCCGGCAGTTCCAGGTTGTCGCGGATGTGCACCGGCGGCACCAGGAAGCCGATGTCCTGGGTCAGCTTGCGGCGCACGCCCTTGATCCGCGCCATCAACTCGCCGCCCTGGGCCTTGTCCACCAGCGGGATCAGCCGGTAGCCCACTTCCAGGCCCAGCGGGTCGATCGGGCGCAGTTCGTCCCAGCCCAGTTCGGCGTTGGCCTGGGCCGCGGCCGCGGCCTGCGGCGCCGCCTCGGCGGCGGCCGGGGTCGGCTGCAGGCTGCGCTTCCACATCTTCCAGGCCAGCACGCCCAGGATCAGCGCCAGCGTCAAGAAAGCGACGTTGGGCATGCCCGGGATCAGGCCGACCAGGCCCAGGATCGCCGCGGCCACCGCCAGCGCCTTATGCTGGCCGAACACCTGGCCCATCATCGAGGCGCCCATGTCCTGCGAACGCGAGGCACGGGTGACCAGCATCGCCACCGCCGAGGACACCAGCAGTGCCGGCAGCTGCGCGACCAGGCCATCGCCGATCGACAGCAGGGTGTAGGTGGAGGCGGCCTGCGCCACCGGCATGCCATGCTGCAGGACGCCGACCGCCATGCCGCCGATCAGGTTAATGAACAGGATCAGGATGCCGGCGATGGCGTCGCCGCGGATGAACTTGCTGGCGCCGTCCATCGAGCCGTAGAAGTCCGCTTCCTCGCGCACCTCCTCGCGGCGGGCCTTGGCTTCCTCGCGGGTCAGCAGGCCGGCGTTGAGGTCGGCGTCGATCGCCATCTGCTTGCCGGGCATGGCGTCGAGGATGAAGCGCGCGGTCACTTCCGACACGCGCCCGGCGCCCTTGGTGATGACCACGAAGTTGATGATGGTGAGGATCGCGAACACCACGATACCGACCGCATAGTTGCCGCCGATCACGAATTCGCCGAAGGCCTCGATCACCTTGCCGGCCGCGCCGTGGCCGCCCTGGCCGTTGATCAGGATCACACGGGTGGAGGCCACGTTCAGCGCCAGGCGCAGCATCGTGGTCATCAGCAGCACGATCGGGAAGATGCTGAACTCCAGCGGCCGCTTCACGTACACCACCGCCAGCAGCACCATCAGCGAGATGGCGATGTTGAAGGTGAACAGGGCGTCCAGCACCGGGGCGGCCAGCGGCACCACCACCATCGCCAGCATCAGCAACACGATCACCGGGGCGCCGAGCCCGTGCTTGATCATGTCCATCACTTTGCGCGTGTTCATCTGCGCGGCAGGCTGGCTCATGGCTGGCTCCCCGGGGCGAATTCATCCACTTCCAACGGCGGCAACGGCGGCATCGGCCCGCTGCGCCAGGCGCGCAGCTGGTAGACGTACGAGAGGACCTGCGCCACCGCGGAATACAGTCTCACGGGAATTTCCTTGCCGAGTTGGCCTTCCCTATACAAGGCGCGTGCCAAAGGCGGCGCCGAGATCACCGCCACGCGGTGCTGCTCGCCGACCTCGCGGATGCGGAAGGCGATCTCGTCCACGCCCTTGGCGACCACGGTGGGCGCGCGCATGCGCCCGCTCTCGTACTTCAGCGCCACCGCGTAGTGGGTGGGGTTGACCACCACCACGTCGGCCTTGGGCACGGCTTCCATCATCCGCCGCTGCGACATCTGCATCTGCATCTGGCGAATGCGGCCCTTGACCTCGGGGCTGCCGTCGTTTTCCTTCATTTCCCGGCGCACTTCCTCCCGGGTCATCTTCAATTTGCGGATGTAATTCCACTTCTGATAGGGCGCGTCGATCGCGGCCAGCAGCGCCAGCGCGCCGGCGGTGTACAGCAGCAGCCGCAGGGTGAAGCCCAGGCCGTGGCCGATGGCCTGTTCCAGCGGCTGCAGCAGCAGGCCGCGCAGGAAGTCGGTGCTGCCCCACAGGCACAGCATCGCGGCGCCGCCGACGAAGCCCATGCGCAGGATCGACTTGAGCAGCTCGACGATGGTCTCGGCGCCGTACATGCGGCTGAGCCCGTTCATCGGGTTGAGCCGATCGAACTTGGGGATCAGCGCCTGGCCGGAGAAGCGCAGGGTGCCCATCAGCACCGGCGCGGCGAAGCTGGCCGCCAGGCAGATGCCGACCAGCGGCAGCACCACCCAGAGCAGGTTCAGCAGCAGGTCGCCGAAATGGCCGAACATCGCCTCCGGATGCTCGCGCATCGACAGGTCCGGGCGCAGCGCCTGTTTCAGCCAGGCCACCGCCCCGGCGGTCATGGAGGTGGACAGGCCCATCAGGGCGAAGACGCCGGCGCTGAACACCGCGGCCGTCGCCAGCTCGCGCGAGTGCGGGATGTTGCCCTGTTCGCGGGCTTCGCGCAGGCGTTTGTCTGTTGGCTGTTCTGTGCGCTCTGCGCCTTCTTCGCTCTCGGACATCGGGGGTGCGCTCGGCCAGGATCGACCCTGCGCCCTGCAAGGACCGTGCCGGTCCCGGAAGCGAGGCAGGGCGGCGCCGCGGCGCGTCGCTTGGCGTCCGCTAGGCCGGCTGCAGTTCCACCCGGTCGCGGCCCAGGCGCTTGGCCTGGTAGAGGGCGGCGTCGGCGCGCGCCAGCAACTGCTGCAGCGGCTCGCCAGGCCGGTACCAGGCCACGCCGATCGAGGCGGTGATCGCCAACTGCCGCTCGCCGATGCGCAGCGGCTGCCCGGCGATGATGGTGCGCAGGGCCTGCAGCCGGTCGCCGCAGCTCGTCGGCAATCCGGGCAGCACCGCCAGCAGTTCCTCGCCGCCGTAGCGGCCGACCAGGTCGGCGTCGCGCAGGTTGGCGCCCAGGCGCCGCGCCACCTCGATCAGCACCGCGTCGCCGACCAGATGGCCATGCTCGTCGTTGATCCGCTTGAAGTGGTCGAGGTCGATCATCGCCACGGCCAGCGGCGTCTGTTCGGCGTCGCTGCGGCGCATCTGCGCAGCCAGCGCCTCGAGGATGCCGGCGCGGTTGAGCAGGCCGGTGAGCGCGTCGTGCGAGGCCTTCACCGCCAGCGCGGCGCGGGCGATCTCCAGTTCGCGCTTGTCGTGCTCCAGTTCCTCGGTGCGCCGCGCCACCAGGTCGGCCAGTTCGCGCTGGCGCTGGTGCAGGCGGCGTTCGCGCCAATGCAGCAGCGCCACCGCCAGGCCGCCACCGAGCAACAGATACAGCGCCAGCATCGGCTGGCTGCGCCACCACACCGGCGCCACCGAGAACGCCACCCGCAGCGGCGCCGAGGCGCTGCGCCGGTAGGCGTCCAGCAACTGGACTTCCAGCACGTAGTCGCCCGGTGCCAGTGGCGGTTGCTCGAATTCGAAGTTGGGCGTGTGCAGCCAGCGGGTATGCGCGCCCTCGAAGCGATAACGGAAGCTGATGCGGTTGCGTTCGTCGTACAGGTCCGGCGAACCGACTGCGATATGCAGGGGATCCTCGCTCCAGCGCAGGCGCGCGCCGGCGGCGATGGGTACACCGCCGCGGCTGAATTCCTTGAGCGCCAGCCGCGGCGCCCGCGCCGGGAACAGCCGTGCCGGATCCAGCAGATGGGTGACGCCACGGCTGCTGCCCAGCCACACCGATCCGTCGTGGTCCTCCAGGAAGGCCGACTCGGACATGTCGTTCCAGAGCAGGCCCTGCGCCTGGGTCAGCCGTGCCCAGGCGCGTCCGTTATAGACGTCCACGCCCTGGTTGTGGCTGATCCAGATCCAGCCGTTGCGGGTGCGGCGCAGGTTGTAGATATACAGGCCGCTCAACTCCGCGTCGGCCGGCGCCAGGTGCAGGGTGTCGCCGTCGAGCCGCCCTTGCCAGGCACCGGGGCCGTACAGGCTAGCCCAGGCCTGGCCGTCGTCCAGGACCAGCAGCTTGCTGAGGGCCGGCTGCGCCGGCGCGCTGTCGGCGACCAGCCGGATCGGGGTCCAGGTGTCGCCGCGCAGGCGGAACAGCCCGGCGGCGCCGGTCACCAGCATGCTGCCGTCGTGGCGCTGCTGGATATCCGAGTACTCGCCGCCAGGCAGCGTCGACAGCCGTTGCGGGACAGCGTCTGCAGTCGCCTGCGTCAGCAGGTAGACGCCGTCGTCGGTGAGGATCCAGACGCGGTCGGTCGCGTCCACGAACAGTTGCTTGGCGATCACCATCCGCTGGCGGCCGCCGCTGTGCAACGGCGGATACGCACGCAGCAGCCGGCCCTGCACGTCGTAGTGACGCAGCACGCCGATCGAACCGATGCTCCACAGCGTGCCGTCCGCGGCGCGGCGCAGGCCGATCATCTGCGCGCCGTTGTCGCTGGCCCAGCGCTGGAAGCGGCCGTCCTCGCGCAGCCGGTCGACACCGCCCTCGTTGCCGATCAGCAGTTGGCCGTGCTGGGTACGCTGGATGCTCCAGGTCGGCGCCCGGCTGATGCCCTGCGACACATCCCAGTTCTCGATCCAGCCATAGCCGTTCCAGCGCAGCACGCCTTCGCCGTCCATGCTCAGCCACAGGTCGCCGGCCTGGTCGAAGCGCATGGCGACGAGGTTGCCCTCGGGCAGGCCGTTGCGACGGTCGAAGGTGCGCCAGTGCCTATCTTCCCAGCGCGCCAGGCCGTGGTTGGTGCGCACCAGCACGCGGCCTTGCGGGTCGAGCAGGATCGGCGCGCGCCATGTCACCAGGGTCGGCCCCTGCAGACCAGGGGGTGTCTGCTCCTGGAAGCGCGTCGCGCCGGCCGGCAGCCGCATCACCTTGTTGCTGCCGACGACCCACAGGCTGCCGGCGCGGTCCCGCACCGCGTTGCGCCAGAAGTCGGGCGGCAGGCCGTGGGCCTGGTCGTAGCGGGTGGCGTGGCCGTCGGCATCGACCCGGCACAGGGCCTTGGCGCAGCCCAGCCACAGCGTGTCGTCGACGACGAACTGGTCGTGGATGTCGGCCAGCTCCGGTTGCCGCGCCAGCGTCGCCGCATCGAACAGGGGCCGCAGCTCCCATCCGCTGGCATCGGCCTTGCGCACCGCGCGTAGGAGGCGGCGGTCGTCCAGCACTACCATGCCCCAGGCAGGGGCGGCCAGGCGCGGGCGATTCAACTTTCGATGCGACGGCGTGCTGTCGTGTTCCAGTGGGATCCACCGCGCCGGCGCGCCGTCGTCCACATAGATCGCATCGAAGGTGGCCACCCACAGCCGCCGCTCGGCATCTTCGGCGGCATCGGAGATGTAATGGCCACCCCGGCCCTGCAGCGTCACTTGCTGGAACTGGTCGCCGTCGAAGGTGTACAGCCCGCTTTCGCTGCAGACCAGCAGGCTGCCGTCGCGCCGCTGCAGCAGGCAGGTGCCGGCCAGGCCGAGCAGGCCCTGGTCCTGTGCGTAGTGCCGCAACGGGATGACTTGGGCCTGCGTGGACCCCATGCAGGTCAGGGCGGACAGCAGCAGCCAGAGCGGCCACCACAGGGATCGACCCATGACCGTGCGCATACGACGCTCAGCCGCCGCCGCGCCGCCGTGGGACACGGCGAGGGCAGGCACGAGCGGACGCTGGCGAGCGATAGGGCATGGCGTGCGGCGAGCGATGGGCGAAGGGACGGACCGCGGCGATCGGCGGTATCCGGGACGGTCGGCGGTGCCGCCGCCCATCCTGGCGCGCCAACGATAGCCTTCTGCCGGTATCGGCCGCGTTGTGCTGCAGCTTGAGTCCCGGCTATGCGGTCAGCGCGCGCGCGGCGTTGAAGGCGGCATCGAACAGGCGCTGCACCGGCGGCCCCATCTCGCCGACCAGCACCGCCAGCAGCGCCAGGCCCAGTACCACCGCCACCGGCAGGCCGAGCTGGATCGGGTTCAGCGACGGCGCCGCCTTGGCCAGCGCGCCGAAGGCCAGGTTCACCGCCATCATCGCCACCATCACCGGCAGCGCCAGGGTCACCGCCCCGCGCATGATGCTCATGAAGAAGTTCGGCGCGACCGAGGCCATGGCCTGCGCATCGGGCAGGGCGGTGCCGATCGGCAGCGCCTTGTAGCTTTCCACCAGCAGCGACACCACCGCCAGATGCCCGTTGGCGGTGAAGAACATCATGCCGAAGGCCAGGTAGAACCACTGGCCGATCACCGGCGAGTTGACTCCGCGCAGCGGATCGGCCATCTGCGCGAAGCCCAGGCCGGTGCTCTGCGAGACCAGTTCCCCGGCCATCGCACCGGCTTCGAAGATCATCCGCAGCATGAAGCCCATGCTGGCCCCCACCGCCAGCTCCCGGGCCACGCTGAGCACCACCGCGGCATTGAACCCATCCCAATCCGGCACCGGCGGCAGGATCGGCGCCAGCGCGATGGCCAGCGTCCCGGCCAGGATCACCCGCACCCGCCCCGGCACCGCCTTGCTCCCGACCATCGGCATCACCGTCAACATCGCCCCGATCCGCAGCATCGTCCACAGCACCGCCCCGATCATCGCGAACGCCCGCGATCCATCGACGACCATTTGCGTGGCGGCATCCATCAGCCCGAGATCCCGGCAGACATCACGAAGGAACGGCCAGCGCCTACTACGTAACGCGAGAGGCCCGCAGCCGAAGACGCACCAGCGAGTCCGCGAACAACAACTGAAACCGCACGACCGGCACTCAAGGCAACGCCCACATGGCCGCAGCTATAGCTTTTGCTTTTGCCGTTGCCGTTGCCGTTGTTTTTGCTGTTGTTTTGCTCTTGCTCCACCGGGTCCCCTCCGCAGCGGCGGAGCTGGCGGGCAAAACCCCCCGCAGGGGGGCGGCGCACATGGATGTGCGCCGTTTTCGGCCGGGGCAGGATGCCCCGTCCGAAAATCCCGTGAGCGGAGCGGACCCGCGTAGCGGGCGCGAAGGCGGGGTGTGCTTTCTTTTGGTTACTTTTCTTTGCACAAGCAAAGAAAAGTGACTCGCCGCCAGGCGAAAGCTTTTGCTTTTCAAACGGCTCGCCGTAAGGCGAAAGATATTGCCGTTTCCCAGACAAAAGCGATCCAATCGCGAGACGGTGGCTCAGAGCAGCCATCCCCGCTACCCAATCAAATGCGGAATACGCTGAAACAGCATCGTCGTGTACTCCACCAGATGCGCCAGCAACATGCTCCCCGTCGCGAACAACATCGCCGTCAACGCCACCACCTTCGCGATGAACGCAATGGTCGGCTCATTGAGCTGCGTCGCCGCCTGGAACACACCGATCACCACACCCACCGCCAACATCGCCAGCAACAACGGCCCCGCCACCCACAACACCGTGATCAACCCGCCACGCAACTCGGTCAACGCCAGCTCCGGACTCATGGCTCAGACCCCGTTGAAACTGGCGGCCAGCGTGCCGACCGTCAGCACCCACCCGTCGACCAGCACGAACAGCAGGATCTTGAACGGCGCCGAGATCAGCATCGGCGACATCATCATCATGCCCATCGACATCAGCACGCTGGCCACCACCAGATCGATGATCACGAACGGGATGAAGATCAGAAAGCCGATCTCGAACGCCGTCTTCAGCTCGCTGGTGACGAACGAGGCCACCAGCACCTGGAACGGCACCGCATCCGGGCCGCTGTAGGTGCCATTGCCGGCCATGCCGGCGAAGGTCATCAGATCGGTCTCGCGCACCTGCGCCAGCATGAACGCGCGCAGCGGCTGCGTGGTCAGCGTCCACGCGGTCTGGAAATCGATCTGGCCGTTGAGATACGGGCTCATGCCCTGGCCCCAGGCCTTTTCCCACACCGGCATCATCACCAGCGCGGTCAGGAACAGCGCCAGGCCCATCAGCACCTGGTTGGACGGCGTCTGCCCGGTACCCAGCGCCTGCCGCAGCAGGCCGAGCACGATGGTGATGCGGGTGAAGGCGGTCAGCACCAGCAGCAGCGACGGCAGCAGGGTGATGGCCGTCATCAGCAGCAGGGTCTGCAGCGGCAGGCTCACCGGCTGCGCGCCGATCTTGCCGACGTTGACCTCCGGCAGCGAGGGCAGGGTGGGCGCGGCGTTCTGCGGGGCCTGCGCGGTCGGCGTGGTGGCCGGCGCCGGCTTGGCCTGCGCCCAGGCGAACGCGGGCAGCAGGCTCAGCGTCAACAGGATCAGCAGCAGGCGCAGGCGGCGGGCGTTGCGGTTCCAGAAAAACGGCATGGTCATTTGTCCTTGCGCAGCTTTTGCGCCAGAAGCTGGGCGAAATCGGGAAGCTGCTTGAACTGCTTGATCGAGGGCAGGGTCGGCGCGGGCGCCTGCGGCAGCGGCTCGGGCAGGTGATGCAAGGTGCGTACCCCGCCGGGCGAGACGCCGAGCAGCAGCTGTTCGCCGTTGACCTCGACCACCACCACCCGTTCCTTGGCGCCGACCGCCAGGCTGGCGACCACGCGCAGGCCCTGCGCCGGGCGGAAGCCGCTGCCGGGCAGGCGCTTGAGCACCCAGGCCATGGCCAGGATCAGCCCCAGCACCAGCAGCAGCGCGAACACCGCACCGACCAGGCTGGGCGCCGACGGCGCCGCGCTGCCGACGCCCGAGCCGTGCTTGGCGGTCTGCGCGGCGACGGCGAGCAGCAGGCTCACCGCAGTCTCCGGATGCGCTCGCTGGGGCTGACCACGTCGGTCAGGCGCACGCCGAAGCGGTCGTTGATGGTCACCACCTCGCCGTGTGCGATCAGGGTGCCGTTGACGTACACGTCCAGCGGTTCGCCGGCGCCGCGCTCCAGCTCCACCACCGAGCCCTGGTTGAGCTGCAGCAGGTTGCGGATCGGGATGCGGCTGCGGCCCACTTCCAGCGACAGGGTCACCGGCACGTCCAGGATCACGTCCAGGTTCAGGTCGTTGGACTCGGCCATGGCATCCGGCTGCAGGCTGTCGAACTGGGCCGGCGCCGGCTGGGTGGGATCGGTCTGGGTCATGGCAGGTCTTCCTGGAGAGCGGGGCGGCGGCGCAGCGCGCCGGGGGGATGGGTGGCGGTGATCTTCACCGCGTTCTGGCCGTGCGAGATGCCGAACTCACCGGTGAACACCGGGATGTTCTCCACGCACAGCGGTACCTGCTTGGGCAGGTCGATCGGCAGCACGTCGCCGATCTTCAGCCGGGTCAGCTCGCGCAGGCTCATCTGTTTCTGCGCCAGCACGCTGGAAATGGTCACCTCCGAGCCGAACAGCTGCTCGCGCAGCATGATGTTCCAGCTCTCGTCGCGGTCCACGCGGTCGCTCTGGATGCCGGCGTCGAGCAGTTCGCGGATCGGCTCCAGCATCGAGTACGGCAGAGTCACGTGGATCTCGCCGCCGCCGCCTTCCAGCTCCACGTGGAAGCGGCTGACCACCACGTACTCGCGCGGGGTGACGATGTTGGCGAAGTGCGGGTTGACCTCGGAATTGAGGTACTCGAACTCCACCTCCATCACCGGCGCCCAGGCTTCGGCCAGGTCGGCGAAGGTCTGCTTGAGCATCAGCTGGATCACCCGCATCTCGGTGGGGGTGAACTCGCGGCCCTCGATGCGGGTCGGGTAGCGGCCGTCGCCGCCGAAGAAGTTGTCGACCACGGTGAACACCAGGGTCGGCTCGAACACGATCAGGCCGGTGCCGCGCAGCGGCTTGAACTTGATCAGGTTCAGGTTGCTCGGCACGTACAGCGAGTGCATGTAGTCGTTGAACTTGATCAGATCGATGCCGCGCACCGACAGGTCGGCCGAGCGCCGGATCAGGTTGAACAGGCCGATCCGCCACAGGCGGGCGAAGCGCTCGTTGACCATCTCCAAGGTCGGCATGCGCCCACGGATGATCCGGTCCTGGCTGGAGAAGTCGTAGCTGCGCGCTTCGCCCGGCTCGGCCGGCGCCGGCTCGGTATCCACCACGCCGGCGTCGACGCCATGCAGCAGGGCATCGATCTCGTCTTGGGAGAGCAGGTCGGTCATCGCGGCGGCGCCTTACTGGGTGACGAAGCTGGTGAACAGCAGTTCTTCCACGCACTTCTTGCCGGTCTCGGCGGTCATCAGCTTCTGCGCGGTGGCCAGCGCCTCGGCCTGCAGCTTCTTGCGGCCGTCGATGTTGGCGATGTCGGTCGCCTGCACCTGCGAGAACAGCATCAGCAGGTTGGCGCGGATCGCCGGGGCGTTCTCGGTGATCAGCTTCAGCTCTTCCGGGTCGCGGGTCATCAGCTGCACTTCGAGCTGCAGATAGTGCGGGCCGTCTTCCGCGCCGCCGTTGAGGTTGACCACGAACGCCGGTTCCATCGGGAAGTACTGCGCCGGCTTGGGAATCTCGGCGGTCTTCGCCTCGGCCTTGGCGTGGCCGCCCTCGGGCTTCTTCAGGAAGAAGAACGCACCGGCACCGCCGCCGCCCAGCACCAGCACCGCCGCAACGACGATGATCAGCAGCTTCTTCTTCGACTTGCCGCCTTCCGGGGCGTCCTTGGCGTCTTTCTTGGATTTGTCGGCGGCTGACACAGAGCGGGCTCCTGAAGGGGGTCTGCCCCTGAGGATGCAATCACCGTGCCGAAACCGGGCGCCTGGCGCGCCGGGTGTTTGACGGTGGCGCCGAGCGCCCATGCAGGCGCGGGCGAGACCCTTGCGGGGCAACGGGTTCGGGCAGGGGAAGCGTTGCGGCCCCGACGCACTCCCCCGAGATACGCCGGGGCCGTCGCCCCCTGCACCACACACATCGCCCCATCCGGGGCGGCGGCTACGCCGCCAGGATCAGGCGTAGGCGTCGAGCAGGCCGCGCTGGCGCAGGACCACCGACGGAATCCCGACGCTGCCGGACAGGTCGTCGCCCAACTCGCTGCCGCCGAGGCTGCTGCCGCCCCGCGACGTGCCCTGCGGATTGGCCTGCTGTTGCTGCGGCTGCTGCTGGCCGACATCGGCCTGGCCGAGCTGGAAGCCGTGCTGGCCGAGCATGTCGCGCAGGCGCGGCAGGCTGTTCTCCAGCGCCTGGCGCACGTCGGCCTGGGCGCTGCTGAAGCTGGCGTTGACCTGGTCGCCGGTCATGTGCAGGCGCACCTCGACCGGGCCCAGCTCGGCCGGATTCAGCTTGATGTGGGCATGGCCGATCTTCTGGTCGGCGAGCCAGCTGATGCGCGCGCCCAGCTCCTCGTCGAACTGGTTGCCGTGCAGGTTCGGGGTCGGCGTCGGCGAGCCGGTGAACGGCTGCGGATCGGTCAGCCGGGTCGTGGCGTGCAGCGGCGCCGCCGCCGCGGTCGGCACGATGGCGCTGGGGTCGGCGGCGGGCGCGGCGTCGCCGCTCTCGCCCGTCTTGCCGCCGGCCGCGGCGGCGATGGCGGCCAGTGCCGCCAGCGGGGCCGCGGTGTCGCTGCCGCCGGCCTTGTCGCCCGACCCGGCCTGCGCCAGCAGCATCGCGCCGAAGCCGCCGGCGGCGGACGCGGGCGCGGTGCCAGCCGTCGCGGCAGCGCTGCCGGCGGTGGCGGCGTTGGGATCGGTGGCACCGGCCGCGGTCTGCGCGGCGGCGTCGCCGCCGAGCAGGGCGCCCACGCCATTGGCCACGGCGCCGGCGACGCCGACCGCCAGCCCGGCCGCCGCACCCAGCGGGGTCGCGGAGGCGGCCGGCAGGACCGCCGCGCCGATCGCCGGCAGCAGGCCCAGGCCGATGCCGGCCAGCCCGGCCGGCGGCCAGGCGCTGTCGTCCGGCTTGGCGTCGTCGCGCTTGTCCTCGTTCTTGGCCTTGTCCTTGCCCGTGGCCTTGGTCTCGGTGCTGCTCTTCTCGTTGTCCTGGGCGACCTTGTCGCCGGCCTGCGCGCTGCGCGCCGGATCGCTGGCGGTGTCGTCCGCGGCGGCCGGGCGCTTGTCGGCCTGGTCTTTGTCGGCACCCTGCGCCGCCTTGGCCGTTTCGCGGGCGGCGGGCTTGGGCGCGGTGGTGCGCGCCGAGCCGCCGCCACCGAGCAGCTTGGCGAAGTCCTTGTCCCTGCCGCCGCTGCGGTCGCTGCCCTGGGTGTCGCTGCCGCCGCCGATCTGGCTGGCGCGGCCGCTGCCGCCCAGCGCCGAAAGCGCGTTGTTCATCGTCCGTCTCCGTCATCGTGTTCGTCGGCGGTGGCCGCCAGGCGCGCGCGGCGCGCGCCGAGGTCGTCCATCTCGCGCTGGCTGCGGCGGTCGTCGACCTTGCGTTCCTGCGCGCGGTAGCTGGCCGCGAGCTGTTCCAGCACCTGCTTGTCGCGGCTGGCCAGCAGCAGCCGGCTGCGTTCCATCTCCACCTTCTCGCGGTTGCGGTCCACGGTCTGGCATTGCTGCTGCACCGCGCTCTCCAGCCGGTCCAGGAAGGCGCGGCGGTTGGCCAGTTGCGCCAGGCTGGTTGCGGCCATCTGGCTGTTGGCGTACTCCTCGGCGTAGCGGCGCAGTTCCTCCAGCCGCGACTCGTGGGTGGCCAGGGCGCGCTGGCGCTCGGCGAGATCGCGGGCGACCTCGTCTTCGTGCTGCTGGGCGCGGCGGAGCAGGGGATCGAGACGTTGCGATTGCATCATGGCTTAGTTCTCGCGGTCGACCAGGCGCTTGAGGGCGGCCTGGCTGTGGGGCAGATCTGCGGCTTTGGCGACGTCCTGTCCGAGGAATTCCATGATCTCCGGCCAGCGCTCCAGCGCTTCGTCCACGGCCGGATCGTTGCCGCGCTGGTAGGCGCCGATGGTGATCAGGTCGCGGTTGGCCGAGTACGCGGCCACCAGCCGCTTCAGCGAGCGGATGCGCATCCGCCACGGCTCGTCGGCGATGTCTTGGACCACGCGGCTGACCGAGGACTCGACGTCGATGGCCGGATACAGGCCGCTGTCGGCGACGCGCCGCGACAGCAGGATGTGGCCGTCGAGGATGGCGCGCGCGGCGTCGGCGATCGGGTCCTGCGGATCGTCGCCTTCGGTGAGCACGGTGTAGAAGGCGGTGATCGAGCCGCGGCCCTTGGCGCCGTTGCCGGCGCGCTCGACCAGCGCCGGCAGCTTGGCGAACACCGACGGCGGGTAGCCGCGGGTGGTCGGCGGCTCGCCCACCGACAGGCCGATCTCGCGCTGCGCCTGGGCGAAGCGGGTCAGCGAGTCCATCAGCAGCAGCACGTTCAGGCCCTGGTCGCGGAACCATTCGGCGATGGCGGTGGCGCGGTAGGCGCCGTGCAGGCGCGCCAGCGGCGGGCGGTCGGCCGGGGCGGCGACCACCACGGCGCGGCGCAGGCCTTCCTCGCCCAGGGTGGTCTCGACGAAATCGCGCACTTCGCGGCCGCGTTCGCCGATCAGCCCGACCACGATCACGTCGGCGGCGGTGTAGCGGGTCATCATGCCCAGCAGGGTGGACTTGCCGACGCCGGAGCCGGCGAACAGGCCCACGCGCTGGCCGCGGCCGATCGGCAGCAGCGCGTTGATCGCGCGCACGCCCACGTCCAGCGGGGTGGTGATGGGTTCGCGCGCCAGCGGGTTGATCGACACGCCGGCCATGCCCACCGAACCTTCGGCGCGGATCGGGCCCTTGCCGTCCAGCGGCACGCCGTCCGAATCGATGACCCGGCCTAGCAGGCCTTCGCCCACTTCCACGCCGCCGCGGCGGTGCAGCGGCACCACCCGCGCGTTGGGCAGCAGGCCGTGGGTTTCGGCGCTGGGCATCAGCGAGGTGCGGTCGCCGGAGAAGCCGACCACTTCGGCATCGACCCAGCCGCCGTCGACCTCGACCTTGCAGGTGGCGCCCATCGGCGCCTCGCAGCCGACCGCTTCCAGGGTCAGGCCGACCGCACGGCGCAGGATGCCCTCGCGGATCAGGCCGCGGCCGGCGGCCGCGTCCAGGTCGAGCTTGCCCAGGCGGCCGGCCAGGCGCAGGTTGCGCGCATCCAGCCAGTCGCCGGGGTGGGTGCCGGACAGCGCGCTCACAGGCCCGCTCCGGACTTGCGCATCACCGTCTCCAGCGCCGCGCGCAGGCGCGCCTCGAGGGTGCCGTCGATGCGCACCGATTCGGCGTGCACGCGCAGGTCGCCGCGGCTCAGGCTCAGGTCCGGCACCAGCCGGATGCCCTGGTCCATCAGCGTCAGCAGCGGGGTCAGCGCGGCGATGTCGTCCGGGTGCAGGCGCACCTCGACGTCGCGGCGCGCGCCGCCGACCGCGTCCAGTGCCTCGGCGACCAGCTCCGACAGCAGCACCGGGTCGGCCTGGTAGGCGCGGCCGACCAGGCTGCCGGCGATGCGCACGGCCAGTTCGCCGAGCGCACCGACCACTTCGTTCTCCAGCCGCGCCAGCGGCCGCGAGAAGTTGTCCAGGATGCCTTCGATCTGCGCGGTCAGGCGGCGGATCTCGGCCTGGCCCTGGGCCAGACCCTCGGCGTGGCCGCGTTCGAAGCCTTCGTGCTGGGCCGCGGCCTCGATCGCCTGGATCTCCTCCAGGCTCGGCGGGCGCAGTACCGGCTCGTCCGGCAGCACATCCTCGTACGGCTGCGCCGCCAGCGGGGGCGGGGCATCGAGTTCCGGCGCCAGCCAGCGCACCACGTTGCCGTTCATACCATGGCCTCCGCACCGCTGCCGCCGAGGCTGATCACGCCCTCATCGGCCAGGCGCCGCACGATCGCCAGGATCTCCTTCTGCGCGGCCTCCACGTCGGACAGGCGCACCGGGCCGCGCGCCTCCATGTCTTCCAGCAGGATCTCGGCGGCGCGCTGGGACATGTTCTTGGTGATCTTGTCGCGCACCTTGATGTCGGCGCCGCGCAGGGCCAGGCCGAGGCGGTCGCCGCTGACTTCGCGCAGCATGGTCTGCAGCCCGCGGTCGTCCAGCTCCACCAGGTTGTCGAACACGAACATCAGGTCCTGGATGCGGCTGCCCAGGTCGGCGTCGATCTTGCTGATCGCCGACAGCACGCCCTGGTCCGACCCGCTGTCCAGGAAGTTGAGGATGTTGGCGGCGACCTTGACCCCGCCCACGTTGGACGACTTCAGGTTCTGGTTGCCGGAGAACTGCCGCTCCATGATCTCGTTGAGCTCGTTGAGCGCGTGCGGCGGGATGCCGTCGAGGGTGGCGATGCGCATCAGCACGTCGGCGCGGGTGCGCTCGGGCAGCAGCTTCAGCGCTTCGGCGGCCTGGTCGCTGTCCAGGTGCGCCATCACGATGGCGATGATCTGCGGGTGCTCGTTGCGCACCAGGTCGGCGATGGAGCGCGGGTCCATCCACTTCAGGGTGTCCAGGCCGGTGGTGTTGCGGCCCAGCAGGATGCGGTCGATCAGGCTGCCGGCCTTGTCGGCGCCCAGCGCCTGCACCAGCACGTTGCGGATGTAGTCGTCGGCGCCCACGCCCAGCGAGGTCTTGCTGCCCAGCTCGGCGTTGAACTCCTCCATGACCTTCTCGACCTGGTCGCGCGAGATGCCGCTCAGCGTCGCCATGGCGATGCCGATCTTCTGCACCTCCTTGGGGTCCATGTGCTTGAGCACCTCGGCCGCATCGGCCTCGCCGAGCGACAGCAGCAGCACGGCGGCGCGCTGGGTGCCATTCATTGCATTCGCATCAGGCTTCACTGGCGACCCATCCCTTCACGACCTGCGCCACGCGCTTGGAATCCTGTTTGACCGCTTCGCGGGCCTGACGCAACCGCTCTTCGTAGGCGTCGGGCAGGGCGATGGCGGGGTTGCCGCCAGCGCCGCCGCTGAGGCTGGCGGTGTCCTCGCCCAGCGACGGCAGCAGCGGGTTGTCGTCGTCGAGCATCGACAGCTTGGCGTCGCGCGGCTCGCCGCCCTCGCGGTCGTGGCCTACGGCCGCGGCCGGTGCGGGACCGGCGATCTGGCGCAGCGCCGGGCGCAGCACGCCGAACAGCAGCGCCAGCACCACCGCCGCACCCAGCACCAGGCGCGCGACGTTCATCACCCGCGGATCTTCCCACCAGCCGGGCTTGTCGGTCGCTTCCGGGGCCTGGCGGACGAACGGGGCGTTCATCACCGAGACGGTGTCGCCGCGTTCGGCATTGAAGCCCACCGCCTGCTTGACCAGGCCTTCGATGCGGGTCAGCTCGGCGGCGCTGAGCGCCTGCTCGGTCATCTTGCCCTTGGCGCCGGGCCGCATCACGTGGTCCACCAGCACCGCCACCGACACGCGCTTGATGCGTCCGGCCGGCTGCCGGGTGTGCTGCAGGGTGCGGTCCAGCTCGTAATTGCGGGTGGCGCTCTTGGAGCTTTCGGTCGGGGTCGCGGCGGCGGCCTGCTGGGTGCCGGTGGTGCCCGCGGCGGGCGGGGCGCCGGTGGCGCCCGGCTGGCCCGGCGCGCTGCCCGGCGAGTTGCTGGTCGCGCCGGGCGCGCCCTGCGGACCGCTGGTGCTGGTGCTGCTGTCGCTGACCTGCTCGCTGCGCAGCTTCGGCGGGTCGCCGTTGTACAGCTCGCGCGCTTCCTCGACCACCGAGAAGTCCATGTCCACGTTCACTTCCGGGTTGACCCGGCCCGGGCCTGTCATCGGCTCCAGCAGTTCGCGGATGCGCTGGTTGTAGGCGCTTTCCTGGCGCCGCACCTGGTCGAACTGGGCGGCATTGAGCGCGGCGTCGCTGTTGGGGTCGGCGATGGTCAGCATGCGCCCGCTCTGGTCGACCACGGTGACGCGGTCCGGGGCCAGGTCCGGGATGCTGGAGGCGACCATGTTGACGATCGCATCGACCTGGTTGCGTTCCAGGGTGGTGCCGCCGCGCAGTTCCAGCACCACCGAGGCGCTGGCAGCCTCACGCTGGCGGGTGAACGCGCTCGGCTTGGGGATGGCCAGGTGCACCCGCGCCTCGCGCACCGGGCGCAGGCTGGCGATGGTGCGCGCCAGTTCGGTTTCCAGGGCGTGCTGGTAGCGCGCGTTCTCCACGAACTGGCTGACCCCGAAGCCGGGATCCTTCTCCATGACCTCGAAGCCCATGTTGCCGTTGTCGGTCAGGCCGGAGCCGGCCAGCTTCAGCCGCGCGTCGTACAGCTTGTCCTCCGGCACGGTGATCGCGCCGGTGGCCTGGTCGAGCTTGAACGGGATCTGCGCGGTGCGCAGCAGGTCGGTGGCTTCGGCCGTGCCTTTCTCGTCCAGACCGGTATACAGCGGGGTATAGGCCGGCTTCTGCGACCAGAAGAACACGAACAGGCCGGCCGCCACCGCCACCGCGATCATCGCCATCAGGCCGATGCGGCGGGTGAGCTGCAGGCTCTGCAGGCGGTCGAACCACGCGCCGGCCTTTTCGCTGCTGAACGTCTCTTTGCTGATCGCAAGCGCCATCGTCTTCTACCCTTACAGCGGCATGTTCATCACGTCCTGGTACGCCTGGACGAGTCGGTTGCGGACTTCCACGGTAGCGCGAAACGCCACCTGGGACTGTTGTGCGGCCAGCATCACCTTGGCCAGATCGGCGCTGGGGTCGCCCAGTTCGAAGGCCTTGGCGAGGTCGCCGGACTTCTGCTGGGCCTCGTTCACGCCGCCGATGGCGTTGCGCAGGGTCTCGGTGAAGCTCGGGCCCTGCACCCCCTGGCTGCCGCCCAGGCCTTCGATCGCAGTGCTGCGGCCGACATCGCCCACCCGCGTCTGCGCCGCCTGGCCGACCTGGCCCTGGTAGCTGCGGATCTGCGAAAGGATGGAGCTGATGGAGTCGCTCATACGGTGAAGTCCCTGCCGGGAAACGGCTTGCCCGTATGCAATGCAAGCGGTGTGCCGAAATGGCCGGCACGCGCCGCCCGGCACCCAAGCGGGCGCGGGCGGGGGCATCGGATGGCCGGCGACGGGTTCCCGGCGCCGGCCGCGGCGCCGATGCGGGGCAGGCGCCGGCGACGTGTCGGCGGGTTGACGCTGTGCGCGTCGTCACGGTCGGGCGCCGGCGCGGCGACCTCAACTCGGCGGGAAGGGCGGCCTCAGTCCGGCAGCCAGGCCGCCCGCCACTCCTGCAGGTTGGCGCCCTGCAACATCCAGTCGCGCTGTACCGCCGCGCGCAGGTCAGCGCCGGCCGCCGCCCGCGCGTCGGCATCGGCCAGGTGCGCGCGGATCGCATTGACCCAGTCGCGGAATCGGTTCTTGACCAGGGTGACCGGCAGCCCGCCGTCGCGGTAGGGCGGCAGGTCGCTGGCCACCACCGGATAGCCGCAGGCGCCGTACTCGAGCAGGCGCAGGTTGCTCTTGCAGCGGTTGAACAGGTTGTCTTCCAGTGGCGCCAGCGCCAGGTCCAGGCCCAGCGCGGCCAGCGCCTGCGGATAGCGGGCGAAGTCCACGCCGGCGTGCACCTCGTGCACGTGCCGGCGCAGCCGCTCCGGGCACAGCCCCATGAACACCCAGTGCACCTCGTCGGCCAGCGCCTGCACCACGTCGGCGATCAGTTCCAGGTCGCCGGTGTGGCTGAGTCCGCCGGCCCAGCCGACCCGCGGCTTGGCCGCGCCGGACGCCGCCGGCGCCGGCAACGCGCCCCACAGCTGCGGCTCCAGCCGGTTGCGCACCACGCGGATATCGCCGTGCAGGCCGGCCAGCGCTTCGGCCAAGTCCGGCGTTGAGACGGTGACCCGGTCCACCAAGGTGGCGGCACGCCGCAGCGAACGCAGCACGTCCTTGGGCATCTGCTCGCGATGCGCGCTCTTCAGCGGCAGATTGGGCAGGTAGTCGTCCAGTTCGTAGACCATGAAGGCATTGCCGAACCGGCGCATGCGCTCCATCCGTGCCAGTTCCGCATCGCCGACCCGGCGCTGCAGCACCACCGCGTCGGCGCCGATGCGCTGCAGCTCCACCGGATCGAGCAGGCGCGCGTAGTACAGGCCGTCGATCTGCCCCGCCTCGGCCAGCGCCTGGAACGGCTGGATCACCCGGTACTGGCCGCTGCCGAAGGTGTCGCCCGGGTGGGCGAGCACCCGCGGCAGCGGCTTCCACGCCAGCGGCTGCCAGGAGAATTCGGACTCGGTCAGCTGGAAACCGCCGGGCTGGTCCAGGCCCAGACTGGGCGAATACGCCGGATCCTGCGCCAGCGCCGGCAGCCAGCGTTGCAGCAGGGCGTCGTCGGCCGCCTCGCTGCGGGTGGCCGGGGCCGGCTGCAACAGCAGCGCCTGTGGCGTCCACACGGTCCAGGCGCCGGCCGCGGCAGCGCGCAGGCACAGATCCACGTCGGCACCGCCGGCGGCGAAGCCGGCCGCGTCGAAGCCGGACAGGTGTTCGAACAACGCCCGCCGCACCAGCAGGCAGTGCGCCGACACCGCGCTGTAGCGGTGCGCCACCTGCAAGCGGCCCATGTAGCCGGGCTGGGCCATCGCCTCACCGGTGAAGGCATGGCCGGCGCCGGCCAGCAGCCCCGGCAGCAGGCCGGCATGGGTGATGCGGCCATCGGCGGAGACCCCCTTGGCGCCGACGATGCCGACCTCGGGCCGCTGCGCGTGGTTCATCAGCGCGTGCAGCCAGCCGTCCTGCACCGCGGCGCTGTCGGCGTCGAGGAACAAGAGGTACTCGCCTTGCGCCTGGGTGGCGGCGAGGTTGTGCGCCTCGGCCTGGGAGACCCGCTGTTCCAGGGCGAACACGCGGATGCGGCCGTTGCCCAGTTCGGCGACCGCCTGCATCCACGCGGTGATCTCCGGCGCCTGGCTGGCATTGTCCACCAGCAGCAGTTCGTAGGCCGGGTAGGCGGTCCGTTCGAGCAGGCTGACCACTGCGCGCTGCAGCGCCGGCAGGTTGTCCTGCGCCAACAGCACGATCGAGACCGGCGGCTGCGCGGCATGGCCGTAGTCGATGCGGAACAGGCCACCCGGCAGCGGCTCGACCGTGGCCTGCGGATAGCCGCGGCCCTGCAGGTGCGCGGCGATCGCACGTTGGCGCGCCTGGCTGCCAGTCTCGGCGCTGGCCGGCGTGGCGACCAGCAGCGGCTCGGGCAGGTGCACGATGCCGTCGCCGCCGTCGCGCAGGAACAGGCGCAGGATCAGCTCCAGCTCACTGGCGCCGTCGTAGGCCGGATCGAAGCCGCCCAGCGCCTGCACCGCGGCGCGCCGGAACACCCAGTGGCCGGCGGTGACCAGCGGATTGCCCAGCAGCAGGTCCAGGTCCGGATCGGGACGCAGCAGCGGCGCCAGGGTGTCCGCGTCCACGGCCAACCATTCGTCCGCATACAGCGCGTTGCATTGCGGCTGCTGCGCCAGTTCCAGCAGCAGCCGCAGCAAGCCGCCGGTGTAAAAACGGCTGCCCGCGACCACGCGCAGGCACCAGTCGCTGGCCGGAGAGGCGTCCAGCGCGGCGGACAGCGCCGCGGCATCGGCCTCGGTCGGCAGCGCTGGCAGGATCCGGACCCGCGGGTCCGGCCACGCGGGCAGGGGGGCGTCGCCCAGCACCAGCGCCTGCACCTGCGCGAACGGCGCGCCGTCCAGCAGCAGGCTGTCCAGCGTGGCGTCCAGCGCGGCACGGTCGGCGCCGCGTGCGTCGACCAGCACGGCCAGCCGCGGCGCGCCGCCGAGGGCGTCCAGGCGCGCCTCGAGGAGGTCGCGTTGCGCCGGCGTCAGCGTCCGCCGCGCCTGCCAGTCGCGCAGCGCGGCCTGCACGCAGACCCGCGCGTAAGCGTCCTGGATCGCCTGCAGCAGGTCCACCGGCGTGCCTGGGCCGCCGCCCAGCGGCGTCACCGTGACCTGGCGGACGTCGCCATCGCCCCGGTACCAGCCCATGGCGCGCACGCCCTGGCGGAAGTTGGCATGCCCCTGGTCGCCGATGCCGGGCTGGTCGCGGCCGGCCTGGCTGTATTGCTCTTCCGATACCCGGAACCGGGTCAAGGGCTTTGCCAGCAGCGCCAGGTGGCCGCGGTGCAGCAGCTTGGCGTACAGCGCCAGGTCGCCGACCCAGTTGATGACCTTGCCGGCCAGCGTCATCAGCTCGTCGCCGATCTCCAGCAGGTCGCTGCGCCGGCACAGCACGCAGCTGGGCTCGCCGACGAAGTTGATGGTGTGGTCGGCCAGGAACGACAGCAGCTCCGGCCCGTCCAGCAGCACATCGCCGGCGAACGGGAAGGCGGTAGCCGGAATGTCCTCCAGCGGCGCGCCGTGGCTGTCGATGCGCTGGCGGCGCGAGGAGGCCAGCAGCACGTCCGGCGCACTCTGCATCGCCGCAACCAGCGCGGCCACGCAATCCGGCGCCAGCACGTCGTCGTCGTGCAGGAACTTCACATACTCGCCCTGGGCCAGGGCGATGCCGCGTGCGGTGCTGCCGAGTTCGCCGAGGCGGCTCGGGTTGCGTTCGTAGCGGATCGGGAACCGTGCCAAGCCGCGCTTGCGCTCCACCACCTCGGCGATCGTGTCGTCGGGGTTGTCGTCGCAGATGACCAGTTCCAGCGCCGGATAGGTCTGGGCCAGCACGCTGTCGAGCGCCTGCTCGAAGTAGCGGGCCTTATAGGTCGGCATGACGATGCTGACTACGGCGGGATCACTCATCGAGACATCGTCATCCAAAAAGGGCATCTCCGGGATGCAATAGCCATGCCAGCAGGGGTGGTGGCGTATGACCCACGAGCATGATACTTCTGGCTATCGCATGACCAACTGGGTTATGTGAATTCCTTCAATATATGGAATGGGGCGAAAAATGATCTTCAAAAAGGTCTTGGCGGTTGTGGTTCTTGGGGTCCTTTCATTCAATTCGCAGGCATCAACACTCGTCTATGCAACCGACGCGAATGGCAACGTAGTGTCTGGCTCTCTCCAGACCCTTCGTACGGCACTGAATAGTGGGGCAAACGTGAAGGTGCTCGTTACCGCTCCTAACGAACACGTCTGGGCGGTGCCTTGTACGAATACCTCGGTTAAATTGGATGCATCTCAGGCTGTTGTTTGCGTAAGCAATCAAGGCCTTGGTATGAATATTTCAATGGGGAGCCAATTTGGCGGTGTGAGCAATCCGCCTCAATCCGTGCATTTTTTGCTTAATACTTCTGGCCAGTACGTCCAGGCCAATATCGACATGGGGAACGGTACACTTGTTTCACGTTCTTCCTATGTTTTTGCAATGCAATGGTACGTCGATTGAGATGACTGCAGAGCGTCCATCGGACGCGCTTTCAAAGGCGGTATTTGGCCGACGAAAAAGCACGCCGCTCGTCAATGAGCGGCATGCCAGTGTGAATTACACACCCGTAGGAAAGCGGTCCAATAGATCGTACGTGATATTTATACTTCCGTTTCCGTTTGTGACTAGCCATATCCCATTTCCTGGTGGAATATAGACTTGATAAGGGAAGTGGTCCGATGGAGGCGCGACACCTAAAAATATCACTCTCTTGGTTCCATCCCCATATCCCGAGGGTGCCGACGTATCTGCATAGACAGCCAGGCCTATCGCAGTTGACGCGCCACTTAGACTACATGTACGAACTACAAGGCCATACTGGTTGTCAGTAGGGGACACGACTTGCGTGACTACATTCGCCGAAACTCCAATGTTCGCGAATTTAGCCCCGATGGGGGCGATACTTCCTTTTCCCGAAATTTCCATTGGACCACCTCACTAAGTGCTTGTGTATACGATGGCGGGTTTATTTCGAATGTGATTTTGGTGCGTTTATTTTTTACGTGAAGTTCTCCTGGTTGACATGCGGCTGGGGGCACGGTGGGGCTGTCTATGCTTTTGAGCACGACGCCGATTGGGATGGTACAGACACGTCCAACAGGTCGCGTTGCGCAGTTGTGACCGTCCGCTGCGCCTTCGAGTTGCGCAAAGCAAGTTGCGCGCAGATGCGTGCGAGATGCACCGGCGTACCCGGGCCGCCGCAAGCGGCGTCACAGTGACCTGGCGGATGCCCTATTGCCGTCTTACCAAGCCATCCGCGCGCGCCCTGGCGGAAGTTGGCGTGGCCCGGCTCGCCGATGCCGGGCTGGTCGCGGTCGGTGAGGAGTGAAACGCCGATACGCTTTGGTTGGCGACTTTTGCCGAGGAGGCGGTATCGCGCGATGCGTGCCATCCGCTATGTCGGCAGGCAGGGTGTCATGCGCAATGCGTGTTGCCTTTCCGCCTCCGCCTTGCCTGTTACGTTCGCGAGATTGGGGAATGGATCTGTCAAAGCGTCGAATGCTGCGGTGGTGAGCAGAAATCGTAACGTCATGCCTTGTTGATATCGTGAACGCGCTTCATCTCAACTCATAGGGGGAAATATGATCAGGCTCAAAGCTTTGGTTTTCAGCGCGCTCGTTCTGACGGCGGGTGCTTCGCAGGCTTGGACGTTGGTCTATGCGACGGACGCCAATGGGAATGTCTCGGCTGGTTCTTTGCAGTCGCTGCGCACGGCCGTGGACAATGGTGCGGACCTCAAGGTGTTGGTGACGGCGCCGAACCAGAATACGCAGCACACCTGGGGCGTTCTTTGCACGAATACATCCATGAAGCTTGACTCTTCGCAGGCTCTGGTGTGTGTCGGGCACGACGATTACGCGATGAATATCGGTATGGGCAGCCAATTCGGCGAACCCAGCAACCCGCCTTTTTCGGCCCATTTCCTCATCAATACCTCGGGGGAGTATGCCGAGGCCGACATGAGGCTCGGCAGCGGTGAACTCATTTCAAAGTCGAAGTATGTCTATGCGATGCGCTGGTTTGTGAATTGATGGCAATTTGAATTGGTGCTGTTTTATTCAATCCTTTTTGGATTGAATCACCGGGCGATGCCAATTAGCCAATAACTATGCGGTAACCGCGCGGTGGCGCTCTGGAAGGGGGTGCCACCGCGACCTCGCGAAGCGAATGCGTCGCGCCTGTGCGTAACCTTGTGTCATTCTACGTAGAGCACGGTGTCGTAGAAGTAGAAAGAGTACTGGCGCAGGCGCAGCTTGGCGTCCGGCAGGATCCGGTCCAGTTCGGCGACGATGTCCAGTAGGTCGAGCGCATGGTGGTAGCAAGTGATGGCCATGCGCGGGCGGCAGCGCCGGATCAACTCGGTGGCGCCGCGCAGCACCTTGGGCTCTGATCCCTCTACATCCATCTTCAGCAACGTGGCGCGTTCGACAGCGTCGTCCAGGCGCACGCAATCCACACGTGCGGCGCCGCCGCCATCGAGTCTGCTCCCCATGGTGCCCTGCGCGTCGAATGCCAAGGTACCGGTAGTATCAGCGACTGCGGCGTTGTACAGGCGGGTGCGACCTCCGTCTTCCGCCAGCCCCTGCTGCAGGGCAGCGAAGTTAACGGGGTCTGGCTCGAATGCATGGATGGCGGCGTACTGATCGCGGGCAGCGACGCGGAACTTGCGTACGGTGTCGCCGTCATAGGCGCCGATGTCCACATAGTGTTCATCCGCACCAATTCGAATCGGATGCAGGGTGCTTGCAAACATGGAGAAGTACTCCTGTTCTCCAGGGCACAGCACATCTAGCAGCGAGCGACGATCGCCGCTCATACGCAATTGCAATACAGCATCGAGTGTCTGAACGCTCAAGGCATCGGCGAGACGGGCGCGCACCGCGTCGAAACGCTCAGTGTGCGTCAGTGTTTGCGTACGCGTCTTGGGTCCGGTCTCGTAGATCAGCGTCATGTCAAGTGCATACATGAGTTCTGGTAGGTCGACGTGACGGCCGCCGACCTGTTGCACCAACTTCGCAAAGTGCAGCCACGTCGGGATCGAATATGCGCAGTTGATCGCCGGCAAATCTGCCAATGCCGGATCTTGACGAAGCGCCGCGGTCGGCAGTACCGCGTCGAAGCCGTCGACGGGCGTGGCTCGCGCATGCAGGACGTCGTCTAAGGCAAGAATTCTGATGCCTGGTGCTTTCGCGACCAGCGCTGCGGCCGCAGCGGCCGCAAAGAGCGTTCCAGTAAAAGCGCTAGGCGCCAGGAACAGTGCGCCACCGGCGCGCTTGCAAGCATCGATCAGGTCCGCTTCGCGCTGAAGCGCGGCCAGAGTGTCGGTCATGGTTTTACTCGAGGGGTGCGCAGCACAGGCGCGCGGGCGTTGGGAAACCAGAGGCGGGCAACGCGTCGCGTCTTAGCGCGGTCAGGCCGCGCAGCGATCAATGCCCACGATTGATCCTAGCGAAACTCGCTACGTTTGCACCGTGCATCCATCCCAGCCCGACGTGCTGTCGCACGTCGCGCAATTGTCCATAACGTGAATCGGACAGGTCAGTACCGCGCGATGTCATGCGCGTCGCACGCGGAAAATGTCTGTGAATGTGCCGCGCGGCCTCACGTAAGCGCAGGCCACGCCCGCTGGCGTCAACGCAGGATGCGGGCGCCGCCAGGCATCAGAGCGTCGTAGAAGCAGCGGTCGGGCAGCACATCCGGCACGGTGCCGGGCAGCAGCCACTCGCAGTGCCGGCCAATACTGGCGCCACTGCGGGTCATGCTGCCGCCGCCCAGGGTGCTGCCCTGGCCGATTTGGGTGCCGCGGCCGAGGTGTACGCCGGCATGCAGGGTGACGCAGGCGCCAATGCGCGCGTCCTGTTCGACGATTACCTGCCGCTCCAGCCAGGCGCCAGGGCCGATGCTGCTGCCGGCAGCGATGTTGCAGCCTGGGCCGATGTGCACATTGCCGAGCAGGCGTACCCCGGTATCGACGTGGGCCTGTGGCCAGACCAGGTCGATGCTGCCGTAGCCGGCCAGGCGCACATCGGCCAGGAGCTTGTGACGCGACTGGTTGACCGCGCGTTCGTCCAACGCCACGAACATGTTGGTCGTGGCGGCTGGATGGCTGGCGTGCAAGGCGCCAAGGTCGAAGTTGTAGCGGTCCGGTGATTCCAGCTCGATGACGAGGTGGTCCAGGCCGCACGCCTGCGCGGTACGGTGTGCCTGCTCAAGCGCCTGGCCCTCGCCGATCAATGCCAGTGTCTTCATGCGGATTGCTCCAACACGTTGGCGCGATACCACAGGTGCTGGCGGACCAGTTCGGTCTCGTAGTCGCCGTGCGTGAAGGGCAACGAATGTGGGCCGATACCGGCCTGCATGCGTTCCAGTAGGGCCGTGTCTTCCGCGATTACCAACCGCTCGGCCCTGATCAAACTGCTCAACAATGCGGTGAAGTCGGTACGCGCGTCTTTACGGCGTGCGGTCATGACCCACAGGTGATAGTCGGTTTCACCTGGAGCCACAGGATCGTACTGCTGAAGCAGGAAGTGGTCGCCGCGGACGCAGCAAAAATTCACGTTCGGATAGAGGAACCAGTTGTAGTAGGCCGAGTCCTCGCCGTAACGCTCGCAATGGCTGCGGAACCAGTTGTCCTGCTGCACGATCGCCCCCTTGGCCGGAAAGCTCAAGCAATGCAAGTGCGGAGGCGCGTGCGTACTCAGGAGTTGCTCGACTTTGGAAGCAACATCGGCGGCGCGCTCGATGTTTGCGGGAGTCCTGTCCGCCTCCGTCATCAGCGGTCCGAAGGTCTTTGGATGGACGAAAGGGACATGGTTGTAGTCCTTCACGTTCTCCATGTTGAGCTTCCAGTTGTAGCGCACGCGGTGGCAGCTGTAGGCGATCTGCGAATCCAGGTGCGATGATGCGGTCGCTATATTCTCCAGGAACGCCGGCGCGAACTGCTCTTCGAGCGGCAACGGCTGCTCGGCCATGTTCACGAACAACAACTCGCCGACCTGCTGCAGATGCAGCTTGGTCAAACAGATGCCGGCCTTTTCTTCGGCGGTGAACTGATACAAGCCCGAGTTGGGCAAGCCGCGCAACTCGCCCTCGGCGCCGAACGACCAGGCGTGGTACGGACACACCAACGGGCGCTTGCCGTGCGACTCGATCTGGATCGCCGACTGCCGGTGCGGACACTGGTTGAGGAAGGCGCGGATGCCGGCCTCGGTGCGCTGCACCAGCACCGGCACCCCGGCCACCTGGCGCGCGAAGAACTGGTTGCGCTCGCGCACCATGGAGGCGAAGCCGACGAAGATCCACAGCTTCCCGAACAGCCGTTGCTGTTCCAGGCGCAGGCTGTGCGGGCTGATGTAGTGTTCGGCGTCGAGGGCGTGGCGGGTCATGCGGAAAGGCGTCCTGCGCGTAGGGTCAACGGCTGAAGATGGTACGCGCCGGATTCCCGGCGACGGTGACATGCGGCGGCACGTCCTTGACCACCACGCTGCCGGCGCCGATCACCGCGCCGTCGCCGATCGCGATGCCGGGCAGCACGGTGGCATGCGGGTGGATGACCACGTCGTCGCCGATGCGTGCGCCGCCGCCGACGAACACGAAGTTGCCGATCTGCACGTAGTCGCCGATCACCACGTCGTGGCCGACGATGGTGGTGGCGAGGATGGTGACGAACTCGCCGATGCGGCTGTCGGCGCCGATCGACACGCCGACTTCGAACAGGCTGCCGCGCCCGATCGGCGTGTCCGAGGCCTCGCGCAGGCGCGGGCGCAGCACCATGAAGTCGGCGCCGCGCGCCAGCAGCGGCTGGCTGTAGCGGCGGCGCGCGGCCGGATCGCCGAGCGCGCAGACGAACAGGTCGCCGGGCACGGGCTGGTAGGTGTCCGGGTCGCCCAGCAGCGGCCAGCGCAGACCGGGGGCCAGTTCGCTGCGGCTGTCGAGGAACCCCTTGATATCCCAGGCCTGGCCATGGCCCGGATCGTCGTTGTACGCCATCGCCGCGATGCCGCGGCCGAAGCCGCCGGCGCCGACGATCAGCACGTGCTTCGGTGGCGCAGCGCTCATGCGAACTCCACGCCGCCGTCCATGCTGAAGGCCTGGCCGGTGACCTTGCTGCTGGCGTCGGAGAGGAAATACAGGCAGGCCAGGGCCACGTCCTCGGGGTCGCCGATGCCGAGCGGATAGCGCTTGCGGCTCTCCTCGAACCAGGCCTTGTCCTCGTTGATCAGCGTGGTCTCGACCAGGCCCGGGCACAGTGCGTTGGCGCGGATCTGGCGCCGCGCCAGTTCCAGCGCCAACGGCCGCAGCATGCCGATCAGCGCCGCCTTGGAGCCGGCGTAGGGGCCGACGCCGACGGTGCCGGTCAGCGCGGCGATCGAGGCGAGGAAGACGATGGAGCCGCCGGGGCGCAGCGCCTGCCGCGCGAGCAGGTGGCGGGTCAGCATCGTCGGCGCCACGTAGTTGATCGTCGTCACCTCGGTGAGGAAGCGCTCGCTGACCAGCTTCATCGGCGACAGGCCGCGGATGCCGGCGCTGTGCACCACGCCGTCCAGCGGCCCGCTCTCGGCGGCCAGGCGTTGCACGGTGGCGGCGTCGCAGAGGTCGCCGGCGAACAGGCGGTGGCCGTCGCCCGGCAACACGTCCAGCAGCGCCTGCAGCCGCGCCAGATCGCGACCGGCCACGAGCAACTGCGCACCGGCGCCGGCGCAGGCCTTGGCCACCGCCTCGCCGATGCCCTTGGAGGCGCCGGTCACCAGGATGCGTTTGCCGTGCACGCCGTACAGCGTCTGCAGCAGGGCGGCGGGCGTTTCCGCAACGGACATGGAGGTCTCCGGGCTCATAGGCGGATCGGCAGGGACAGCCCGCCGTCGATGGTCAGGGTGCTGCGGGTGATCCAGCGGCTGGCGTCGGACAGCAGGTAGACGGCGCCGTTGGCGACATCGGCCGGGTCGATGCGGCCGAGCGGGGTCAGCGCGATCTTGTCGCCCATGTCCGCGGTACTGCCCAACCTGCTCAACATCGGCGTGTCGACATAGCCCGGGGCGATGCAGTTGGCGCGGATGCGGTGCCGGGCCTGTTCCAGGGCGAAGGACCGCACCGCGGCCTCCAGCGCCGCCTTGGAGCCGGCGTAGCCGGCGCTGGCCTGCGGCGCGGCGCGCGCGGTCAGCGCCGAGACGTAGACCAGCGAGGCGCCTTCTTGCAGCCTGCGCTTGGCCAGCAACTGCTGGGTCAGGATGACCGGCGCCAGGTAGTTCACCGACAGCATCTGCTGCAGGTGCTTCTCGGCGGCCATCCGGAACGGCACCAGCGCGGCGATGCCGGCGCACGAGGCCAGGCCGTGGTAGCGCTCGGCCGCCTCCAACAGCTGCGTGCGGGTCGCGTCCTCGGTGAGGTCGCCGACGACGCTGCGGTGGCCCTCGCCAGGCAGCGCCGCGGCGACCGCCTGCAGACGTTCCGCATCGCGCCCGTTGAGGACCAGCGTCGCGCCCAGGCGCGCGCACAGCGCGGCCACGGCGGCGCCGATGCCAGAGGAGGCCCCGGTCACCAGGATGGTCTTGCCCTGCAGCCCGAAGGCATCGGTCGTTGCGGCAGGCGCCATCGTCAGGACTCGATCAGGTCGGGGAACACCGCGCCGTCGATATCGACCAGGCAGGTGCCCCAGGACAGGCCGATGCCGAAGCCGCACAGCAGCACGCGCTTGCGGCCGGCTTCCAGCTCCTTGTTGATGCACGCGGTCATGGTGACCGGCAGCGAGGCGCCGCTGGTGTTGCCGAAATCGTGCAGGGTGGAGGGCACCTTTTCCGGCGGCAGGCCGAGCTTCTTGCGGATGGTCTCGTTGATCATCCGGTTGGCCTGGTGGAACACGAAGTAATCGACCTCGTCCTTGGACATGCCGCTGTAGTCGAGCAGCTTCTGCACTGCCGGCGGCACCCGCTGGGTGGAGAAGCTCAGCACCGCCACGCCGTCCAGTTGCAGGTCCACGCCGCGGTGCCAGTGGTCGTTCTCGTCGGCGCGGTACGGGATCAGGTGCTGCACCCCGACCGGCTCGCGATGGCCGCCGACCGGCAGGATGATCGCGCGGTAGCCGCTGCCGTCGCTGTTGAGGTCGAAATGCATCGGCGCCGCGTCGGCGCTGAACTCCAGTGCGGTGGCGGTGCCGGAGTCGGAGAAGATCGGATCGTCGAAGGTGGCGCTGCGGTCGCCGACCAGCAGCAAGCCCTTCTTGACCCCGCCGGCGGCGATCATCGAACCGAGCAGGTTGATGCCGAACGGGTAGGCCGAGCAGCCCAGGTTGACGTCGAAGGCCACCGTGGCGTGCGACAAGCCCAGGCGGTCCTGCAGGATGATCGCCGTGGCCGGGATCGGGTAGTCCGGCGACTGCGTGACCACGATCAGCGCATCGACCTCCTCGCGCTGCCATTGCAAGCGCTCCAGCAGCACCTGCGCCGCGTCGAAGGCCAGGTCGGAAAAGCACTGCCAGTCCGCAGCCATGCGCCGGGTATGGATACCGATGTTGCGCACCAGCCGCTCGCGCTCGGAGCGGATCTGCGGCCGGCAATCGGTGAGATTGGAGACGACGCGCTTGGGCACGCAGGTCGCCATGCCGGCGAAGCGCACGTTGCGCAGCGTGGAGGTCGGCATGTTACGCCCCGGTCAGTTTGTACAGATCGCCGAGGGTCACCACCGCGGCCAGGTGCTCGCCGGTGATGGTCTTGCCGTACTCCATATCGAACATCACGATCACGCCCAGCGCGGCCAGCGAATCCCACTCGGGCAACTCGCGCAACACCGTGTCCATGGTGACTTCGACCGGATTCTGGAAATCCGTGGCCGACAGGAAATTCTCGATAAACGTCTCTTGGCTCATGCTGCGGGTTCCACGGGTTGGGCGAAGGAGGGAGAGGCGAGGGTGCGACGGGAATCGGACGCGGGCATGACGCCGCCCGCCGCGGCGATCAGGTCGACGATGGCGTCCACCTGCTCGGCCCCCAGTCCGGGAAAGATCGGCAGGCACAGCACGCGGTCGGCCATCTGCCGCGCCACCGGCAGGCCGGCCGGGGCGGAGGAGGGCAGGCCGCGGTACATCGGGAAATCGCTGATCAGCGGGTAGAAATAGCGGCGCACGAGGATGTCGTGGCTGCGCAGCAGCCGGTGCAGCTCGTCGCGCGCCAGCGGGAAGGCGTCCTCGACCAGGATCGGGAACGAGGCGTAGTTGGACAAAGCCGGTTCCCGCGGCGCCAGGCAGCGGATCCCCGGCACCTGCGCCAGACGCTGCCGGTATTGCGCGTCGATCGCCCCGCGCTGCGCCAGCGCGGCATCGATGTGCTGCAGTTGCAGCAGCCCGAAGGCGGCGTTGATCTCGCTCATCTTGCCGTTGATGCCGGTCGCCACCACGGTGGTCTCGTCGACGAAGCCGAAGTTCTTCAGCCGGCTGATGCGCTGGTAGGTCTTGGCGTCGGGGCAGACGATGGCGCCGCCCTCGAAGGTGTTGAACACCTTGGTGGCGTGGAAGCTGAGCACGCTGAGGTCGCCATGGCGCAGGATCGAGCCGCCTTCGTCCTTGACGCCGAACGCATGCGCGGCGTCGTAGATGACCTTGAGGTTGTAGGTATCGGCAATGCGCTCGATCGCGGCGGTGTCGCAGGGCGTGCCGTAGCAGTGCACCGGCATGATCGCGGTGGTGTGCGGGGTGATCGCCGCCTCGATCTTCAGCGGATCCAGGTTCAGGGTCTGCGGATCGATATCCACGAACACCGGCTTGATGCCACGCCACAGCAGCGAATGCGCGGTGGCCACGAACGAGTACGGGGTGGTGATCACCTCGCCGGTGATGCGCAGCGCCTGCAGCGCGGTCAGCAGCGCCAGGGTGCCGTTGGTCAGCAGCGCCAGGTGGTTCACGCCCAGGTACTCGGCCAGCGCCTTCTCCAGCGCGCGGTGCATGTCGCCGCCGTTGGTCAGGATGCGGCTGCGCCAGATCTGCTCCAGGTAAGGGACGAACGCCTCCAGGGGCGGCAGCAGCGGACTGGTGACGGGGATGGACATGGGACCTGCCTGGCGACGGGTGGAAGTCCCCGGTGCGGAACGCCCCGCCCGGTGCTGTTGAAACGTGAAGCAAGCCACATGCCAAAGGTGCCTGTCCACTGTCGGCGCGTTCGACCGGGATGCAATGCAGGCGAAGGGTGGCGTGATCGCCGCGGGCGCGCAGCACAGCAGCCCCAGCGCGAGTCCGGTCTCAAGGGTGGGCAGGGGGATGGAGACGGTATCCGGCGGCACCACGGGCGCGCCGGGTGCCGTCGCACCCGGCGCCGTGCGCCGGCTCAGCTCGCCAGTTCGGTCTGGTCGCGGTCGATGCCGTACTTGCGCAGCTTCTCGACCAGGGTGGTACGCCGCAGGCCCAGCAACTGTGCCGCATGCGCGACCACGCCCTGGGTGCGCTCCAGCGCCTCGTTGATCAGCGCCAGCTCGATGTTGGCCATGTGCCCGCGCAGGTCCAGGCCGCTTTCCGGCAGCGTCGCCGCCGCCGGGGCCGCCGCGTCGGCGTCCGCGCCGCCGGGCTTGCCGCCGGCGTGCAGGTCCACCACGTTGGGCACCCGCCGCGGATCGGCCGCGATCGGCGCCGGCGGCGCCGACACGTCGATGGACGAGGCGAAGTCGCCACGATAGCGTGCCGGCAGGTCCTGCACCCGCACCAGGCCGCCCGGATGCAGCACCGCCAGGCGTTCGACCAGGTTGGTCAGTTCGCGCACGTTGCCCGGCCACTCGTAGCTGCGCAGCGCCTGCAGGGCCTCTTCGGAGAAGCGCACTTCGCCGCGCCCGGTCCGCGCCAGCTGCGCGGCGATGGTGTGGACCAGCGCCGGCAGGTCGTCGCTGCGTTCGCGCAGCGCCGGCATCTCGATCGGGAACACGTTGAGCCGGTAGAACAGGTCCTCGCGGAACTGGTTGCCGGCGATGCGCTCTTCCAGGTTGCGGTGCGTGGCGGCGATCACCCGCACGTTGCAGCGGATGGTGACATTGCCGCCGACCCGCTCGAAGCTGCGCTCCTGCAGCACCCGCAACAGCTTGACCTGCATCGGCAGGCTCATGTCGCCGATCTCGTCGAGCAGCAGGGTGCCGCCCTCGGCCATCTCGAAACGGCCCTTGCGCGCGCTCAGCGCACCGGTGAACGAGCCCTTCTCGTGGCCGAACAGTTCGCTTTCCAGCAGATCCGGCGGGATCGCGCCGCAGTTGATCGCCACGAACGGGCCATCGCGGCGCGGCGACTGCTGATGGATCGCGCGCGCCACCACTTCCTTGCCGGTGCCGGACTCGCCCAGCACCAGCACGGTGGTGTCGAAGGCCGCAACCTGGTCGATCAGCCGGCGCAGGCGGGTCACCGCCGCGCTGGTGCCGGTCGGGCCGTTGTCCTGCGCGGCGCCGGCCTGGTGCTCGGCGTCCAGCCGCTTGAGGCTGGCGCGGCGCAGCAGGGTCTCCAGTTGCGCGTGGCGCAGCGGCGCTTCCAGCTGCCACACGTTGGCTTCGTGCAGGCCATGGCGCTGCGCGAAGGCCTGCGCGTCGCCGTTGAGCAACAGCACCGGCGGCGGCAGCGAACTGCGCGCCACCCAGCCGAAGAAGGCGTCGGCCTGGTCCTGGTCGTCGAGCCCGCCGACCAGGATCGCCATCCATTCGGTTTGCCGATGCCGGCCGGGCTGGACGTCGGCCACGTCGGTCACCCAACGCGGGTTGAGGTCCATGAATTCGAGCAGGCTCACCGTCCGCTCGGCGCGCACCGCGTCGTCGTCGATCACCAGGATCCGCGATTCGCTCATGCCGGCACTCCTTCCGTGCGAAGTCCCTCCAGGATCGGCATCACTTCCTGGATGTAGGACAGCTTGCTGACGAAGTTGTCGGCACCGGCGCGCATGGCATGCTCGCGATGCTCGGCGTCGTCGAAATGGCTGGCGATCACGATGTAGGGCGCCTGGTCCTGGGTCTTGATCAGGCGGGTGGCCTGCAGGCCGCCCATCTCGGGCATGGCCAGGTCCATCAGTACCACCTGCGGCCGCAGCGACTCGGAGCGCTCGATGGCTTCCAGGCCATTGGCGGCGCTGCCGATCACTTCCATCCAGTCCAGCTTGCGGAAGTGGCGCATGGCGGCGTTGATGAAACCTTCGTGGTCGTCGACCAGAAGCACGGACAGTTTGTTCATATGCGTCGTTTTTCCTTAGCCCGCACGGGCCAGCAGCGTTTTGCTGCCGCGGCGGCGTTCGCGTGCGGGAGCGATGTCCAATTGTTCACGATACTTGGCAACTGTGCGCCTTGCCACGTTTACGCCCTGTCGCGACAGCAGCCCGGCGATGGCCTCGTCGGCCAGCGGCCGCCCGGCCGGCTCGGATTCGATCAAGCGCCGCACCATCGCGCGCACCGCCTGGCCGGATACCGCCGCACCTTCCAGGCGCACGGCGAAGAAGTGCTTGAGCTCGAAAGTACCGCGCGGGGTCTGCAGGTACTTGCCGGTGGTGATGCGGGAAATGGTCGACTCGTGCATGCCGATCGCATCGGCCACTTCCTTCAGGGTCAGCGGCGCCATCGCTTCCTCGCCCTTGACCAGGAACGCGGCCTGGCGCTCGACGATGGCGCGGGTGGTGCGCAGCAGGGTCTCGTAGCGCATCGACAGGCCACGGGTCAGCCAACGCGCTTCCTGCAGCAGCTCGCGCAGCGGCTGCGCGGCATCGCCGGCCTCGGCCAGGGCGCGCTCGTGCATCGGGTTGACGGTGACGCGGTGGGTGGTGGCGGGGTTCAGCGCCACCCGCCAGGTGCCGTCGGCATGCCAAGCCACCACGTCCGGCAGCACGTGACCCAGGTCCTGCGGCTGCAGGCTGTCGCCGGGGCGCGGCTGCAGCGACAGGATCAGCCGCACCGCCTCGCGCACATCGTCGGTCTCGGCATCGAGCTGGCGCCCGAGCAGGGCGTAGTCGTGGCTGGCGAGCAGGTCGAGGTCGCCGGCGAGGATGCGCGCGGCCAGGTGGCGGCCGGGCACGCGGCCGGGCAGGTCGCTCAGCTGCGCCTGCAGGCACTCGCGCAGGTCGCAGGCGCCCAGGCCGCCCGGGTCGCCATGCAGCAGGCGCTGGCGGACCGCTTCGGCCTGCGCTACCGACAGGCCCAGGCGGGCGCTGGCCAACTGCTGCAGGGTGTCGAGCGCGCCGTCCAGGTAGCCGGCATCGTCGCAGTGCTCCAGCCAGAACGCGGCCGCTTCCAATTCTGCTGCCGGCAGTTCCAGGGCCAGCCGCTGCAGCACGCGCAGATGCGGATCGGTGGACTCGCCGGCGGCGATGCGCTGCATGCGGTCGTCTTCGCCGTCGTTCCAGCCGGCGGCCGGAATGTCCCACATCGAGGATTCGGGAAGTTCGTCGAATGCCGCGGTTTCCAGCGCCGCATCCTCGTGCTTCACCACCGGCTCGATCACGCCCTCGGCCTCTTCCAGCTCGAGCAATGGATTGGTCTCCAGTGCGCGGCGGATTTCCAGTTCCAGTTGCATGCCGTCGAGCTGCAGCAGTCGGATCGACTGCAGCAGTTGCGGCGTCAGATGCAGTTGCTGGCCCAGTTGGGCGGAAACGGTCGGCTTCATGCGGACTTCCTCGGTTCGGCGCCAACCCTCTGGCGCCCGTGGAACGCATAGTGCTTGTCGCCCGACGGTAACAGAATCGGGGGGTTCCTGAGTAGAGTAGTCAAATTCCCGACAGGGTGTCGGGAATTTCCTGACATCGGCGTCGTGGGCGCCGGACAGTCGACGGCGCAATGCCTGATGCGGCGGGGTTCGGCGGGATCGTCACGCCTGCTGACCGGTTAAGGCAAGCGCTATGCCAATCTTCCGTGTCGGGATGCCGTCCCCAGTTCAGCTCAGCTCGCCCTGGTGGCGTGCGGCCAGCAGGACCAGATCGTTGGCGCGGCGGCAGCCCAGCGATTCCATCATCCGCGCGCGGTGGGTCTCGACGGTCTTGACGCTGATGCCCAGGTCCGAGGCGATTTCCTTGTTGCTCTGGCCCCGGCCGATCTGGCGCAGGATCTCGCGCTGGCGCGGCGACAGGGCGGCGATGCCCACCGGGCGCTCGCGGCCGAGCATCGGCGCGATCATCTTGGAAGAAATCTGCGGACTCAGGAACACCTGGTTGGCGCTGGCCGCGCGCAGCGCAAGTTCCAGCTCCAGCGGGGCGGCGTCCTTGACCACGAAGCCGGTGGCGCCGCGGTCCAGGGCATCGCGCACGTGTACCGGGTCGTCGTGCATCGACATCATCACCACCCGGGTCTTGGGCGAGCTGTGCAGCACGTCGGTGAGCGCGTCCAGGCCGCTGCGCCCCGGCAGGGACAGGTCCATCAGCACCAGGTCGGGGCGGTGGAGGGTGGCCAGATCCACCGCCTGCTGGGCGTTGCTGGCCTCGGCGACCACGTCGACGTCCGCAAACGTCTGCAGCAGCCGGCTCAGGCCGGCGCGTACCAGGGTGTGATCGTCGACGATGATGACTCGCACGGTGCAGGTCCTTCTATTCAGATCCGCACCTTAGCCGAGCCGCTCGCCGCCGCCAACCTCACCGCGGCCGCGGGTGGCCCGGGGCGGGCTCAGCGCGCCCGCCGGCTGTCGGCGATCTGCCGGCGGTGCAGCCGGAACAGGTGGCGTTCCAGGGCCTCTTCCAGGCCCGGCGGCTGTGTCTCGAACCGTAGCCAAAGTTGCACGACCCCGGCCGTGGTGGCCTCGGCCAGCACCCGCACCGGCAGTTCCAGGTGGTCCGGCAGCCAGTCCGAGGGCTGCAGGCGCAGCAGGCCGGCGGCGCCGGGCGCGGCGCCCGAGCGCGCGCCCAGGTCCAGCCGCACGCCCCGGCGCGACCAGCACAGCGGCCGCAACGGCAGGGCATCCTCGTGCTGGCGGGCCAACCGGCCCAGCAGCACCAGCATCAGGTCGAGCTTGGCCTCCATCCGCTGCGTCTGCGCGGTGGCGTCGCTGCGGTCGTCGCCGCCGTCCTCGCCGCGCAGATCCTCGATCTGCGCCAGGCTGCGCAACAGCGCCTCGCCCGCGGCCAGCCGGCCGGCACCGTTGCCCAGGCGGAAATCCGCCGGCAGCGCCAACGCGCAACTGAGGGTGTCGTGGAACAGTTCGGCGTCGGCCGGATGCTGCGCCGCGCCGTCCGGGCCGGCGTTCATCCCAGCAGTCCGGCCTGCGAATAGCTCCGCGCGGCATGGCTGGACTGGCGGCTGGCGCGCAGCCAGGCCGCGGCGTGGTCGCGCTCCATGCGCATCTGCGCGGTCACCGCCTGCTGCAAGGCGAGCAGTGGCTTCAGCGCCTCGCGCGAGCGGTCGGCGCCGTCCTGCTGCAGATACGCCTGCAGGCGCCGTGCGTGGTCGGTGACCATGGCCTGGGCCAGCGCGTAATCCTCGCCGCGCAGGATCTCGCGCAGTTCGTGCAGGTCGTTGTGCAGGTCGGCGAGCGCGATGCTCACGATGCGTTCGCCGTGGCCAGTTCGCGCTGCTGCGCGGGGATGGCGGCCCAGGCCGCGTCGATCTCGCTGAGCAGTTCCAGCGCTTCGGTCAGCGCCGCGTCGTCGTTGTGCAGGTTGGCTTCGGTCAGCCGGTGCATCACGTAGTCGTACAGCGCCGACAGGTTGCCGGCGATCTCGCCGCCGGCCTCGTGGTCGAGCGAGCCGTTGAGATGGCCGACGATCGCGCAGGCCTCGCCGATCGCCTTGCCCTTGCGCGCCTGGTCGCCCTGCGCGAGGCAGGCCTGGGCCTGGCGAATGCGCTGGCAGGCACCGGCGAACAGCATGGCGACCAGCTTGTGCGGATCGGCATCGGTGACGCTGGTGGAAATGCCCATCTTGCGATATTGCTCAGCGTACTGGCGGCTGGAACCGTACATGGAAAACTCCTCGGGTGGATCGGCTGGCCTCCGCGCCGTGCCGGTGAGCGGCGACGCTGTGGGCGGTTGCTGCGGCCAATCCGTAATGACTGTCGATACTCTTCATATCGGCCGCGACGCGCTTCGACTTGAGCCGCGGCCGCGCGCGCGTCAGCTGAACTGCTTGGTCAGGCCATCGCTGACGGTCTGCATCTGCGTCACCAGCGTTTCCATCGCGGTGAAGCGGGCGGTGTACTGGTCGCTCAGCGTCTGCATGCGCGCGTCCAGATCGCTGAGCTGGTCGGTCAGGTCGGAGATGTGCTTGTTGAGCGAGTTGGTGCGCTGGGTCAGGGTGCCGTCGGTGCTGTCCAGGTTGCTCTTCAACAACGTGCTCATGCCGGTGCCGAAACTGCCGTTGTTGCCCAGCAGGGTCTTGGCCGCGGACGGATCGCTGGCCGCGGCGGTATCGAACTTGGCGCTGTCGAAGCTCATCACTCCGTCCTTGTCGATGGTCACGCCCAGCGCCATCAGCCCGCTGACGTTGTCGCTGACCAGGCGGCGCAGCGACTGCTGCAGGCCGCGCACCATCGCATCGCCGGTCATCGCCGACGCCTTCTTGTTGGTGGCGTCGTAGGCGCTGGAGGACTTGAGCACGCTGTTGGCGGAGTTGTAGGCACTGACCAGGGCGGTCAGATTGGCCTTCAGCGGGGTGTTGTCGTTGGTGATGTTCAGGTTGAAGGTGCTGCCGGGGATGGCCTTGGTCAGGTTCAGCGCCACGCCGGGCACCAGGTCGGCGATGGTGTTGCTGCTGGAGGTGCGCGTGAAGCCGTCCACCTTCACCACCGCGTCGTCGGCGGCGATGGTCTGGGTCAGGCCGCCGCTGCTGCCGGCAGGGTAGGTGAGGTTGGCCAGGCCGCCGTCGCCGCCGGAGGCGGTGATGGTCAGGGCGCCCTTGGTGCCCGAGTCCACCGCGTTGAGCACCAGATGGTCGCCATCGTCGGCGCTGACCACGCTGGCGGTGACGCCGGCGCCGTTGGCGGCCTTGTTGATGAGGGCGGCCACGTCGCTGAGCTTGCTGCCCGTATCGATGTTGACGTTGAGCGTGGTGCTGCCGTAGGCGATGGTCAGGGTGCCGCTGCCGACCACGGCCCCGCTGGCGTAGCCCGACGAGGTCAGCTTCTGCGACTGCGCCAGCTTCACCACCTCGATCCCGTACTTGCCGGCGCTGGCGCTGGAGGTCACGGTGGCGGTGTAGCCGGCGCCATCGTCCACGCTCGACTTGTAGGCACCGCTGTCGGCGCTGTCGGAGACCGTGCTCATGGCAGTCTGCAGGTTGGACAACGCGCTCTTGATCGTGCTCAGGGCCGACAACTGCGCGCTGGACGCGGTGCCGTCGCGGTTGATCCGGTCTTCCTGCGGCTGGCGTTCCTTCGCCACCAGCTTGGCGACGAAGGTGGGGATGTCCAGGCCTGAGCCGATCGACGTGGTGGACATGATCGCGTTCCTTGAGGTGGCGGGCGCGCGACGCGCCAGCGGCTGAGGGGAGTATCGGCGCGCGGGGGCGCTTCTTGAGCGCCGCCCGCGCGTCGCTGCGGCCCGCAATGCGATGCAAATCCTGTGCCGCTTCCGCCCGCGTCAAAAAAAAGACCCCTCCTTGCGGAGGGGTCTGGTGGCGCTTGCGTTGCGTTGGCGCTTAGCCCTGGAGCAGGCTCAGCACGCTCTGCGGGGCCTGCTTGGCCTGGGCGAGCATGGCGGTGCCGGCCTGCTGCAGGATCTGCGTGCGGGTCAGCTCGGCGGTTTCCTTGGCGTAGTCGGTATCGCGGATGCGGCTGCGCGAGGCCGACAGGTTCTCCGAGGTCGAGCTCAGGTTGGCGATGGTGGAGGTGAAGCGGTTCTGGATCGCACCCATGTCGGCGCGCGAGGAGTTCACCGAGGTCAGCGCGTTGTCGATGATGCTCAGCGCCTTCTGTGCGCCCTGGAAGGTGGAGATGTCCACGTCGGCCAGGTAGTTGGTGGTGCCGGCGGTGGCAGCGGCGCTGGCGGCGATGCCGGCGTTGCTGAAGGTGACGCCGGTGGCGCCGGTGGCCGAGCCCGCGGTGAACGAGAAGTCCTGGCCGCCCTTGACCGATTCCAGCTTCAGCGCGCCGCTGGTGCTGTCGACCGAGGCGTACACGCCGGTCTGGGCCAGCTTGTCGTTGATCGCCGAGGCGATCTTCTTGGAGATGTCGCTGCCGGCGTCGCCGACGGCCACCGAGACCGAGGCGATGGTGACGCCGTTGACGACCATGCCGGAGAAGCTGCCGCTGGCGGTGGCGGTACCGGAGGCCAGGGCGGCCGAGCCGGTCTGGGTGGCGGCGAAGCCGGCCTTGCCCAGCGAGGCGGCGCTGGCGTTGACGATGCTGTTGATGCCGATGGTCTGGCCAGCGTCGGCGCCGACCTGGAACAAGGCGCCGGAGAACGAGCCGTCCAGCAGCTTGGTGCCGTTGAAGTTGGTCTGGCTGGAGACGCGGTCGATTTCCGAGGCCAACTGCTTGACTTCCGAGTTCAGCGCGCCGCGATCGGTGGTGGAGTTGGTGGCATTGGCCGACTGCACCGCCAGTTCGCGGATACGCTGCAGGTTGTTGCCGATTTCGACCATCGCGCCTTCGGCGGTCTGCGCCAGCGAGATGCCGTCGTTGGCGTTGCGCGAAGCCACGTCCAGACCACGGATCTGGGTGGTGAAGCGCTCGGAGATCGCCAGACCGGCGGCGTCGTCCTTGGCGCTGTTGATGCGCAGGCCCGAGGACAGACGCTGGATCGTCGTCGCCAGGCTGGCGCTGGTGGTGTTGAGGTTGCGCTGAGCGTTCAGCGACATTACGTTGGTATTGATGACCTGTGCCATTTTGATATCTCCTCTAAGCGATTTGTCCGGCAACCCGTTGGTGCCTGGAGCCTCCGCAGGGGGCCATCAATTGGCCATTGCCGCTGCTGGTATAAGTAACGGCAGTCGGTGCGCAACCTTTAGGGATTTGCTGCCGAAAATTTGGCGTTTCGGCGATTTGCGTGACACCAAAAACGCGGCGAAAGGCTTGTTTCGGCCGCGCTCTGTCAAACTTTAGGCTTCTTGCCCAAGTCGGGGAACAGCGGCCCGCATCGTGCCGAGCGCGATGTGCGCGATGTGCGCGATGCTCTCGATCGTGTGTCGCGTCGACGACGCGAACGCTTGACCTGCCGGTACGCAGCGCATCGCGACGCAACGGCTTGGCCATCTCATCTCTCCCTCTCTGTCTGATCGCCTTTCCTTGGCGATGAAGTAGAAGGAGTGTCGGTCGTCCGGCGATGTGGGCAATGTCGGCTCGCTGTCAGGTCGTGTGCTGCGCTGACGACACATGACAGGCGGTCTTGGAGCGCCGCCACGGTCATCGCCGACGCTGACCGCCATCCAATCCATTGCTCAAGGGGCGCGCGACAGCCCCAGCGGTCGGTGGCCGTGGCCGTTTCCCGTCGATCCCGCACAACGGGTCGCATGCACAGGGATCATCGCGGGTAGCATGACCACGCCTTCTGCTGGCCGCCGCTCTACAAGGCGGCGCAGCTCTGGCCTTCGGCGTCGAGGACCGGCGACGCGCGGAGATGGCGCTTCCTCCAAGATGCGACGGCCCGTGGCGGGAAAAGAGAACAAAAAAGGCCCCTCCTTGCGGAGGGGCCTCGGTGGTGCTTGCGTTGCGTTGGCGCTTAGCCCTGGAGCAGGCTCAGCACGCTCTGCGGGGCCTGCTTGGCCTGGGCGAGCATGGCGGTGCCGGCCTGCTGCAGGATCTGCGTACGGGTCAGCTCGGCGGTTTCCTTGGCGTAGTCGGTATCGCGGATGCGGCTGCGCGAGGCCGACAGGTTCTCCGAGGTGGAGCTCAGGTTGGCGATGGTGGAGGTGAAGCGGTTCTGGATCGCACCCATGTCGGCGCGCGAGGAGTTCACCGAGGTCAGCGCGTTGTCGATGATGCTCAGCGCCTTCTGCGCGCCCTGGAAGGTGGAGATGTCCACGTCGGCCAGGTAGTTGGTGGTGCCGGCGGTGGCAGCGGCGCTGGCGGCGATGCCGGCGTTGCTGAAGGTGACGCCGGTGGCGCCGGTGGCGCTGCCCGCGGTGAACGAGAAGTCCTGACCGCCCTTGACCGATTCCAGCTTCAGCGCGCCGCTGGTGCTGTCGACCGAGGCGTACACGCCGGTCTGGGCCAGCTTGTCGTTGATCGCCGAGGCGATCTTCTTGGAGATGTCGCTGCCGACGTCGCCGACGGCCACCGAGACCGAGGCGATGGTGACGCCGTTGACGACCATGCCGGAGAAGCTGCCGCTGGCGGTGGCGGTACCGGAGGCCAGGGCGGCCGAGCCGGTCTGGGTGGCGGCGAAGCCGGCCTTGCCCAGCGAGGCGGCGCTGGCGTTGACGATGGTGTTGATGCCGATGGTCTGGCCGGCATCGGCGCCGACCTGGAACAGGGCGCCGGAGAAGGAGCCGTCCAGCAGCTTGGTGCCGTTGAAGTTGGTCTGGCTGGAGACGCGGTCGATTTCCGAGGCCAGCTGCTTGACTTCCGAGTTCAGCGCGCCGCGGTCGGTGCTGGAGTTGGTGGCGTTGGCCGACTGCACCGCCAGTTCGCGGATACGCTGCAGGTTGTTGCCGATTTCGACCATCGCGCCTTCGGCGGTCTGCGCCAGCGAGATGCCGTCGTTGGCGTTGCGCGAGGCCACGTCCAAACCACGGATCTGGGTGGTGAAGCGCTCGGAGATCGCCAGACCGGCGGCGTCGTCCTTGGCGCTGTTGATGCGCAGGCCCGAGGACAGGCGCTGGATCGTCGTCGCCAGGCTGGTGCTGGTGGTGTTGAGGTTGCGCTGAGCGTTCAGCGACATTACGTTGGTATTGATGACCTGTGCCATTTTGATATCTCCTCTAAGCGATTTGTCCGGCAACCGGTTGGTGCCTGGAGTCTCCGCAGGGGGCCATCAATTTGGCCAGTGCGGCTGGTGATATAAGTAACGGCGACAGGCGCGCAACCTTTAGCGATTTACTGCAGAAAATTTGCCGTTCCGGCGATGCGCAAAACACCTGGAACACCGCGGAGAGCCTTTCTCGGCCGCACTTCGGCAAACTTTAGGGCTGCCTGCGCGTTGTCTACTTAGCCAGCGGCGATGGCGGTCTTTTGTATAAAGGAAAAGGCCCGGAGGCGTCGCCGCGCTCCGGGCCTTTTGGTATATCCGGTATATCGGCTGTTTAGCCGAGCCGGTCGAACAGCGACATCTTCTGCATCTGGGTGAAGATGGTCTGTGCCGCTTTCAGCGCCGACTGTTCCAACTGGTACTGGGAAATCGCCTGGGCGTAGTCGAGGTCGCGCAACGAGGACAGAGTGGTCTTCAGGGTCACGTCGTTGGCTTCGCGCAGGTCGGTGGCGTTGTCGATCGCCGCGAGCTGGGCACCGCCGGCGGCGCGCGCGTCGATCAGCTTCGACGAGGCCTGGGTGATGTCGCGCATCGACGATTGCAGGCCGTTCTGCAGCGCCGCCTTGGCCGTCGGAGTGATCGGATCGGTATTGAGCAGGTTGACCAGGTTGCTGATGGTGGAGAACACGTCCTTGGTGGTCGATGGACCGATCTGGAAGCTGTCGCCGGCCGCGGGAGCGCCGTCCACGCGCATCTTCAGGCCGGGCAGGCCGATGCTCTCGCCAGCGGCATAGGTACCGGTGTTGACCACCGTGCCGCTGCTGTCGCGCACCTCGTAGGTGGTGGCGGCAGTGAACACCACACTGTAGCTGCCGCCGTTCCAGGCGCTGCCGGAGCTGTCGCGGCTGAAGTCCAGCAGCAGGCCGGTGCCGGTGTTGCCGGCGGCCGCGTGCGCGTCGACGGTGCCGTCGCCGGTGGGCACGCGCATGAAGATCTCGCTGCCGGGCAGGGTGTCGGAGACCTTGGTATCCGGTGCGATCTCCACGCTGCGCTGGGTCTGGTTGCCACTGTAGACCACGTTGCCGGAGACCACGGCGAACGGCGCGGAGTCGTCGGCGGTACCGCCGAACAGGTAGCGGCCGGAGCCGTCGGTGCTGTTGGACAGGCTCAGCAGGCTGTCGTGCAGAGTCTTCAGTTCCGCGGCGATGGCCTTGCGGTCGGGGGTGGTCAGCGCCGAACTATTGGCTTCCACCGTCAGATCCTTGACCCGGGCCATCAGGTCGCCGGCCTGCGACAGCGAGTTCTCCTGCAGGTTGAGCCGGTTCTGCACGTTGGTGGCGTTGTCGCCGAAGCGCGCCAGCGCCGCCACCGTGCGATCCAGGCTGACCGCGGTGCCCGCGGCGACCGGGTCGTCGGCCGCGCTGACGATGCGCTGGCCGGTGGACAGCTGCTGCTGCAGGTGCGAGATCGTCGCCTGCTTGCCGAGCATGGTGTTGAGCGACTGATTGAAGATCATGCCGCTGGAGATGCGATTGCTCATCGGACCGCGCTCAGGATGGACTGGAACAGGGTGTCGGCGGTGGAGATCAGGCGCGAGGCCGCCTGGTAGGCCTGCTGCAGCCGCAGCATGTCCGCCGCTTCCTCATCGAGGTTGACACCGGACAGCGAGTCGCGCGCGTCCTGGGCGCTGCTCTGGATCACGTCCTGCGCGTCGGCCGCGTACTTGGCCTGGCGCGCCGCCGAGCCGACCGTGGTGGTCAGGCCGGCCACCGCGCCGTTGAGTGTGATCGTGCCGCCGTTGAACGCCTTGGCATCGTCCAGGTTGGACATCAGCAGGGCGTTGCCGTTGTTGCTCGAGCCGACCCCGGTCGGGCCCACCGCGAAACTGTCGCCGGCGGACGGGACGCCGTCCATGGTCAGGCTCCAGCCGTTGGCGCTGATGGTCTGCCCGGCGGTGTAGGTCTGCGGCGCGCCGCCGTTGATCGAGTAGTGGGTGGAATCGATGAAGGCGATGTTCGCCGGCGTCAGCAGGTTGGCGTTGCTGGCGTCGGTCGCGGCGACGTTGCTGACCTTGCCGGTGCCCAGGTTGCTCAGCGTGGCGCTGGCCTGGATCGGCGTGGCCGCGGCGATGCGCGAGGGGTCGGTGATGGCCACGGACAGCTTGTTGATGGCATTGGCGGTGGGCTGCAGCAGGAACTTGTCGCCGCTGGCGGCGGTACCGGACACCTGCAGGGTCACGCCGTTGACCACGAACGGGTCGGCGCTGGTGCCGGAACCGGTCATGGCGACGCTGGCGCCGGTGTCGGCGCGGCTGGCGTTCCAGCTGGTGCCGTTGTAGGTCAGCAGCAGGTTCTGCCCGTCGAGCTTGCTCAGGTCGCTGACGCTGGCGGTGAAGGCGGCCGTGCCGGTGTTGGCGCTGTTGCCGTCCACGGTCGGCGGCGGCAGGTTGAAGAAGTCGCCGCCCATTTGCCCGTACAGGTCCATGCCGGCGTGGTGCTGCGCGTTGTAGCTGCTGGCCAGGCCGGTGGCGATGCGGCCGAGTTCGGCCTTGGTCGGATCCAGGACGGTGCTGCGGAACTCCAGGAAGCCGCCGATCTGCCCGCCCAGCGCCTTGCTGTCGAGCGGCGTCGAGCCGCCTGGCGTCTTCAGCGCGATCTGCAGTTTTTCCGGCTGGTACGGATCGGGGCTGGTGACCAGGGTCGAGGCGTTGGTGCCGACCACCATCGCCTGGCCGCCGGAGGTGTAGACGTTCATCATCCCGCCGTCCTGCTGGATGACGCTGCCGCCGGTGTAGCCGATCAACTGGCTGATCATCTGGTCGCGGCGGTCGAGCAGGTCCGGTGCGGCGGCGTTCGCATTCGAGCCGATCTGGCCGTTGAGCTTGGCGATCTCGGTGGCCAGGCGGTTGGCTTCGGCAGTGCCGGCCAGCAGGCCGTTGTTGACCTCGCTGCCGAGCGAGTCGAGCTGGCCGTTGAGCTGCTTGAAGCGGGTCACCAGCGAGCCGCCGGCGTCCAGCAGGTTCTGCCGGTTGGCGCTGGCCGAGGCGTCGGAGGACAGGCCGCTGGTGGCGTCGAAGAAGTTCGACCACTGCCCGGCGATGCTGGTGGCCTTGTCCGAGAACAGGCCATCGACCCGGCTGGACATGCTGGAGAGCTGCTTCAGCCGCGCGACTTCGCCGGTGCTGTCGAACAGGCGCGAGATCGCCAACTGGTCCGCCACGCGGGAGACGTCGGTGATCTGGGTGCCGTTGCCGATGAACTCGCTGCCGTACTGGCTGGGAACCGTGGTCGCGAACGTCGTCCGCTGCCGGCTGTAGCCGTCGGTGTTGATGTTGGCGACGTTGTGGCTGACCGTGGACAGGGCCCGCTGGAAGGCGAGCAGGGCGCCGGTACCGGTGGAGAGGATGGACATGGGCGGCTACCTCAACGGCGCACGAGGCCGGACGAATCGACGGTGCTGGCCAGCACGCGCTCGATGCCGCCAGCGGCGGCGCTGCCGATCGCAGCGACCGCGCGGCCGATGGTCGGGCCACCGGCGATGGCGGCGATCTTGGCCGCGTAGGCCGGGTCGGTGGCGTAGCCGGCGCGCTGCAGGCCCTGGGCGAAGCCGCGGATGTCGGTGCCGGCCTTCAGCGCCTGCTGGTAGCGCGGATTGGTCTTCAGCAGGCGCACGTAGTCGGCGAAGCTCTCCGCCGGCGAGGAATAAGCGCGGAAATCGGCGGTCTGCGACTGCTTGACCCCATCCACGTACTCGTGGGTGCCGGTGGTCACGCGATCGCCGTCCCAGCCGGTGGCCTTGATCCCGAACAGATTGTTGGAACTGGCGCCGTCGCCGCGGGAGATGCCGCGGCGGCCCCAGCCGGTTTCCAGCGCGGCCTGCGCGACCAGGGCGCGCGCGTCCACGCCCAGTTCCTGCGCGGCCTTCTGCGCATGGTTCCAGATCTTGGCGACGAAGCCTTCCGGGGTGCGCTCGCCGAGGCTGGCCGCGGCGGCGTTGGCGGCCGCGGCGGCGCTGGGATCGATGGCGGTGCTGCTGTCGGCCGACGCTTGCACGTTCGACCAGCGGTCGTCGGCACCGGCCCAGGACAGGCCGGCGCTGCCGTCGGCCGGGCTGCTGCCGATGGCCTGGTGCATGGCGCTGCTCTCGCGGCCGGCGATCATGTCCAGCACCTGCTGCTGCGGGGAGGCGGTCGCGTCGGTGCCGCTCCACGGGCCGACGCCGGCGCCGGCCGCGGCACCGCTGGCGAGCGCGGCCTCGCCCTGCAGCGGCATCGGGCCATTGCTCGACTGGCCGGACACCAGCGAGTAGGCCTTGGCCGCCTTGGCAGCGTCCAGCGCGGTGTTCGGCGTGCCGGTCTCGCTCGTCTGCCCGCCGCCGAGCTGCTTGGCGATCATCGCCCGCAGGCCCAGCCCCTTGCCGTCGGTCAGGCCCTTGGCCAGTTGCTGGTCGTACATGTCGCGGAAAGTCTGGTTCTCGTTCGGGAACAGCGAATTGCCGAAGCTGGCCTCGCGCATGCTCTTGACCAGCATGTTGGCGAACTGCCCTTCGAGCTGGCGCGAGACCTTGTCGATCTTGGCCGGATCGTTCTGGGTAGAGGCGTGCAGGTCGAAGGGAGCGGCCGAGATACGCATGTCAGATCACCTCCAGCTCCGCGCTCAGGGCACCGGCCTGCTTGAGCGCTTCCAGAATCGCGATCAGGTCGCCAGGCGCGGCGCCGACCTCGTTGACCGCCCGCACGATCTGATCCAGCGAGGTGCCGCCCTCGAACTTGAACATGCGGCTGCCTTCGTTGGTGGCGGTGATGGTGGACTTGGGCGTGGCCACGGTCTGGCCGCCGCTCAGTGCATTGGGCTGGCTGACCTGGGTGCCTTCGCTGATGGTCACCGTCAGCGAGCCGTGCGAGATCGCGGCCGGGCTGACCCGCACCTGCGAACCGATCACCACCGTGCCGGTGCGGGCGTTGACCACCACCTTGGCCGGCGCCGCGCCCGGCGACAGCTCGACGTTCTCGATGCGTGCCAGCAGGCCGATGCGTGCGCTCTGGTCGGTGGGCGAACGCACCGCCACGGTGGAGCCGTCCACCGCATGCGCGCTGCCGGGACCGAAGGTGTTCTCCAGCGCCGAGACCATGCGCGAGACGGTGGTGAAATCGGGCTGGTGCAGGTTCAGGGTGATCTCGCCGGTGTTGCCGAACACGTCCGGCAGCGCGCGTTCCACGGTCGCGCCATTGGGAATCAGGCCGACGCTGGGCACGTTCACCGAGATCCGCGAACCGTCCTTGCCCTGCGCGCCGAAGCCGCCGACCACCAGGTTGCCCTGGGCGACCGCATAGACCTGGCCGTCGGCGCCCTTCAGCGGCGCCATCAGCAGGGTGCCACCGCGCAGCGAGATGGCGTTGCCGATCGAGGAGACGGTGATGTCGATGGTCTGGCCCGGCTTGGCGAACGCCGGCAACTGCGCGCTGATCGCCACCGCGGCCACGTTCTTCAGCTGCGGGTTGACGTTGGACGGCACGTTGACGCCAAGCTCGCCGAGCATGTTCTTCAGGCTCTGCACGGTGAAGGGCGCCTGGCTGGTGCGGTCGCCGCTGCCGTCCAGGCCGACCACCAGGCCGTAGCCGACCAGCGCGTTGTTGCGCACGCCGCCGACCTGGGCCAGGTCCTTGATGCGTTCGGCTGCGGCCGGGGCGGCCAGGCCGGCGCACAGGGCGACGGCGGCGAGCAGGCGGCAGGGCAGGGACAGGACGTTCATGGCGGGCCTCAGTACGGCGAGATGCGCGAGTTGAAGAAACGGCTCAGCCAGCCCATCGCGTTGGACTGCGCGACCGCGCCGCGGCCGCCGTAGGCGATGCGCGCCTCGGCGACCTTGCTGGAGGGAATGGTGTTGTCCGGGGCGATGTCGGCGGCGCGGACCACGCCCTGCACCTGCACCAGTTCGTCGCCCTGGTTCAGGCGCAGGTTCTTCTGGCCCTGGATCACCAGGTTGCCGTTGGGCAGGCGCTGCATCACGGTCACGGTGATGCTGCCCTGCATGGTGTTGCTCTGCGCGGTGTTGCCCTTGCCGGCGAAGCTGCGGTCGCCACTGGTGGCGTTGTTGAGGATGTTGGTGCCGTTGACGGTCAGCGGCGCGCCGAGCAGGGTCGGCGTGGCCATGGTCACCGCATCCTTCTTGCTGATGCTGGTGTTGGCGGTGCTGCTGGCGTTGGTGCTTTCGACCAGGGTGATGGTCAGCAGGTCGCCGACGTCGCGGGCGCGACGATCCGAGTACAGCTGCAGGCCGGGGCCGGCGGCGTAGATCGCACCGGCGGTGGGCTGGGCCTGCGGCGCCATCACCGGCGTGATCGGCGCCATCGGCGCGTACGGGCGCACGTCGCCGGCGGCCACGCCCAGGCCGGCGCAACCGCCGAGCAGGACCGGCAGCAGCAGCGCGGCGGAGAAGGAGAGAGAGGACAGGCGCGACATGGCGGATTCCGGAGGCGAGGGGATCAGACGTTGTTGTTCAGATAGCCGAGCATCGAGTCGGTGGTGGAGATGGCCTTGGCGTTCATCTCGTAGGCGCGCTGGGTCTCGATCATGCTCACCAGCTCTTCCACCACATTGACGTTGCTGCCTTCCAGCGCGCCCTGCGCGATCTTGCCGAGGCCGTTGAGGCCGGGCGTGCCGTTGGTGGCCGGGCCGGAGGCGGCGGTTTCCACATACAGGTTCTGGCCCTGGGCCTGCAGGCCGGAGGGATTGATGAAGTCGGTCAGGGTCAGCGAGCCGACCTGCAGCGCCGCGGCGGTGCCGGCAACCTGCACGCTCACCGTGCCGTCGGAGCCGATGGTCACCGACTGCGCGCCTTCCGGGATCTGGATGCCCGGCTGGATCGGGTAACCGCTGTTGGTGACCAATTGGCCCTGCGCATCGATCTGGAAGCTGCCGTCGCGGGTGTAGGCCGAGGTGCCGTCCGGCATCTGCACTTCGAAAAAGCCGCGGCCGTTGACCATCACGTCCAGGGCGCGGTCGGTCTGCTGCTGGCTGCCCTGCTCGAAATCCTTGGCGGTGGCGACCACGCGCACGCCGGTACCGATCTGCAAGCCCGAGGGCAGCTGCGTCTGCGAGGAACTGGCGCCGCCGGGCTGCCGCAGCTGTTGGTACAGCAGGTCCTCGAAGTTGGCGCGGTCGCGCTTGAAACCGGTGGTGTTGGTGTTGGCCAGGTTGTTGGAGACGACCGACATGCGCGTCTGCTGCGCATCCAGTCCGGTCTTGGCGACCCACAAAGCCTGATTCATGACCCGAGTTCCTCTGATGGTGGCCCCGGCACGACGCGCCGGGGGCGCAGGGAGTGATGCATGTGCCGTGCCAAACCGGCGCCGCTGGCGCCGAGGCGCGTCTTAGCCGTTCAGACGCAGCAGCGTGTTGGCCGACTGCGCGTTCTCGTCGCCGTTCTTGATGACCTTGACCTGCATTTCGAACTGGCGCTGCAACTGGATCATCTGCACCAGCGCGCCGGCGGCATCGACGTTGCTGCCTTCGAGTACGCCGGTCCGCAGCGAATTGCCGGTGGCGGGCGCAAAGGCCTTGGCCGGATCGTCGCTGACGTTGCGCATCAGGCCGTCGGGCCGGCGGGTGAGCTGGTCCGCCGGCGCCTGCACCACCTTCAAGGTGGCGACGGTGCTCATCGCGGTGGGCGCTTCGCCCAGCGGCACGATCGATACCGTGCCGTCGTTGCCGATCTCCAGCGACTGGTGCGGCGGGATCGACACCGGATTGCCCTGGTCGTCGAGCACCGCATGGCCGCTGGCGGTGACCAGCTGGCCGTTCGGGGTCAGCGCCAATTCGCCGCCGCGCGTGTACGCCTCCTTGCCGTCGGCGGACTGCACCGCCAGCCAGCGATCGGCGTCCAGCGACAGGTCCAGCGGATTGCCGGTCTGGTGCTGCGCGCCGACATCGCGGTTGAACCCCTGGTCGATGTGCAGCGCATCGATCCGCGACGGATAACCGGCGCCAGGAATCCGATACGCCTCGGTGTTGGCCAGCGCCGCCTTGAACCCGGAGGTCTCGACGTTGGCCAGGTTGTGCGACACGGTGGCCTGCGCCTGCAGCGACGCGCGGGCGCCGGTCATGGCGACGTAGAGGGCTTTGTCCATGGGTGTGGGCCGTGATTCGGGAGGAAGGGATTCGGGATTCGAAAAAGCGGAAATACCGCAGACGATTGGAAGTGGTGGCTCGTGCTGGCGCCCGTTCGACAGGGCGCCAGCGGGTGTCAAATCACCAATCCCGAATCACCAATCCCAGCCTTAACGCATATTGATGATCGTCTGCGTGACCTGATCCTGGGTCGAGATCACCTGCGAGTTCGCCTGGAAGTTGCGCTGGGCCACGATCATGTTGACCAGCTGCTCGGTCAGGTCGACGGTGGACGATTCCAGTGCGCCGGACTGCACGCTGCCGAAGTCCGAGGTCGCCGGCGAACCGGTGCGGGCGATGCCCGAGGCCGAGCTTTCCGCCCAGGCGTTGTCGCCGAGCGAACTCAGGCCCTGCGGGTTGACGAAGTTGGTCACCGCGATCTGGCCCAGCGCCTTGTCGGCGTTGTTGGAGTAGCGCGCGTAGACGATGCCCTTTTCGTCGATGCTGATCGAGTTGAGCTTGCCGCTGGCGTAGCCGTCCTGGGTCGCGCCACGCAGGGCGAAGGTTTCGCCGTACTGGGTCGACCCGAACACGTTCAGGTTCAGCGACAGGGTGCCGGCGCCGGTGGAGGGCGTGAAGGTGCCCAGCGCGATCTTGCCGTCGGCCGGGCTGACCAGCGCGCCGCTGTCGGAGAACTGCAGCGTGCTGGCACCGCCTGCGGCGACGCCGTCGACGTAGTTGTAGACGGTCCACTGGTTCGGCGTGGAGGTCTTGACGAAGTACGAGGTCTGCACGTGGGCCACGCCCAGCGAGTCGTAGACCGTGGTGCCGCCGCTGGAGTTGTTGTAGCTGTTGGCGTCGTTCGGATCGAACGTCGTCACCGTCGGCGGCTGGGTGTTGCCGGGCAGGGTGAAGGTCAGGTTGACCGTGCTGGTCTGCTTGGGCGGGCTGTCGGTGGTCAGCAGCTGCAGGTCGGTCAGGGTGCCGGCGGCGAAGCCGTTGCCGTTGCTCGCCGGCGGGAACACCTGCAGCCGCGCGCCCTGCGGATTGACCACATAGCCGTTGGCGTCGGTCTGGAAGTTGCCGGCGCGCGAATACACGCGGGCGCCGTTGTTGGACAGGGTGAAGAAGCCGGAGCCGGAGATGGCCAGGTCCAGGCTGCGCCCGGTCGGATCGATGGTGCCCTGCGAGAACTGCTGGGCGACGTTGCTGACGCGCACGCCGGAACCCACCGCGTTGCGCGCCAGGCCGTAGCCGTTGAGCGTGAACTGGTCGGCGAACTCGGCGCGCGAGCCCTTGAAGCCGGTGGTGTTGGCGTTGGCGATGTTGTTGGCGGTGACGTTGAGGTCGGTATTGGCCGCCCTGAGGCCGGACAGCGATGTATTGAAACCCATGGTGGACTCCTGTGGATGGTCGGCGCGGGATTAGCTGACGCGGAGGACGTTGGTCAGCGGCGTGGTGCCGAGCCCGGTCAGGTCGAGATAGATGCCGTCCGATCCGATGATGGCGCTCTCGACCGGCGCCTGGACGTAGGTGGACAGGGACAACTGGTTGCCCTGGGCATCGGTCTGCCCAGCGGTGATGCTGTAGCTGCCGGCCGGCATGCGCTTGCCGCTGGCGTCGGTGCCGTCCCAGGCGAAATCGAGCTGGCCGGCCTTGTCGGCGGTCAGGCTGATCTTCTTGATCGGCTGGCCGTTGGCATCGCTGACGGTGACGTCGACCACGCCGGCGGCCTTGGCCGCGACCAGGCCGCCGGTGCTGCCCTCGGCAGCCAGCGGCAGCGTCGCCGACGGCACCAGCACCTTGTGCCCGATCAGGTTGGCGCCGCGCAGCACCTGGTCGGTGCTCATCGACGAGGACAGCGCGGTGACGGTCTTGTTGAGGTCGCCGATGCCCTGCACGGTGGATAGCTGCGCCATCTGCGCGACCATCTGGCTGTTGTCCATCGGCTTGAGCGGATCCTGGTGCTGCAGCTGCTCGGTCATCAGCTTGAGGAAGTCGGCCTGCTGCAGCGCCTTGCCGCTGGTGGTGCTGGTGTTGCTCGAGGCGCTCAGGCCCAGACTGGAATAGGTGGTGTCGGTGGAGCTGGTGACGCTGGTCATGGAAGCGGTCCTGGAACGTGACGCGGCGGAGGGAGGGCGGATCAGCGGCCCATGGTCAGAGTGGCCAGCGCCAGTTCCTTGGCGGTGTTGAGGACCTCCACGCCGGCCTGGTAATTGCGCGAGGCGGAGATCAGGTTGACCATCTGCGAGACCGGATCCACATCGGGCGAATAGATGTAGCCGTCGGAATCGGCAAGCGGATGGCCGGGTTCGTAGCGCTTGATCGGCGGCGCGTTGGTCGTCGCGATTTCCTTGACGTTGACCGAGGTCAGGCTGCTGTCGTGCGGGTTGCGCACCGCCTGGAAGATCGGCTCGATCGGCTTGTAGGCCGCCTCCGCCGAACCGGCCACCGAATCGGCATTGGACAGGTTGCTGGCGATGGTGCTCATGCGCACCGACTGCGCCTGCAGCGCGGAGCCGGCGACGTCGAAGATCGGTAGATTGCTCATGCTTATTGGCCCGTGATCGCGGTGAGCATGGTGCGCACCTTGGACTCGATGAAGCTCAGCGATGCGCGGTACTCCAGCGCGGCGCGACCGTAGGCGGCGCGTTCGGCGTCCGGATCGACGGTGTTGCCGTCCATGCTCGGCTGGCTGGCGGCCCGGGTGACCTGGAACGGGTTCAGCCCGTCGCCGCCGACGGCGATGTGGCGGCTGTCGTCCACCGCGAGCTGGGTGCCCTCGCGCTGTCCCTGCGCCGCGCGCATCGCGGCATCGAAGTCCAGGTCCTGGGCCTTGTACCCGGGCGTGTCGACGTTGCTGAGGTTGCTGGCGATCAGCTTCATCCGCTGCTCGCGCAGCGGCAGGGCGTCGCCGTGGACGCCGAAATAGCCTGTGATCGGGTTGGACATGGCACGATCCCGCGGTTTGTTGCCGAAACCACAGGCAAGGCGCGTGCCAAAGCCGGGCCCAAGGCCCGTGAGATCAGGGGGTTGCCTCGGGGCGGGGAGCGCCCGCGCTCTATTGGAACGTCAGGCAGGCCGCGCAGCCAGGCGCGGCGCCCGGGTCAGGCGGCCGCTTGTGCGGCCGCCGCCACCACCCGCAGCCGGGCCAGGACGTACTCGGCCAGCTCGTTGGGGCTGTACTTGGCGACGAAGGCGTTGGCGCCCACGCGTTCGACCATCGCGTTGTTGAACACGCCCGACAGCGAGGTGTGCAACAGCACGTACAGGCCGGACAGGCCGGCATGGCGGCGGATTTCCGTCGTCAGCGTGTAGCCGTCCATCGCCGGCATCTCGATGTCGGAGATCACCATGGCGTAGCGCTCGGCCGGATTCTCGCCGGCGGCGTGGATCTGCAAGAGATGGTCCAGCGCCTGGCGACCGTCCGAGAGCAGGGTCGCGGCGACCCCGAGCTGGTCCAGCACGCTGCGGATCTGCTGCCGCGCCACTCGCGAGTCGTCGACCACCAGCACCTGCAGCTGCGGGCCGGTGAGCGCCAGCGACGGGTCCAGGTTGGCCTCGACCCGGGTCTGGGCGATGTCGGCCAGCACGCTTTCCACGTCGATCACCTGGATCAGTTCGCCCTGGAAGCGGGTCACCGCGGTCAGATAGCTGGACTCGGCGCCCAGTTCCGGCGGCGGATGGATGTCTTCCACCGCGATGTTGACGATGCGCTCCACGCCGCTGACCAGGAAGCCCTGCACCGAGCGGTTGAACTCGGTCACCACCAGATAGCCTGGCGCGGTGTCCGCGTTCGGTTCGCGTTCCGGGTGGCCGATGGCCAGGCCCAGGTCGAGCACCGGCACCGAGCGCCCGCGCACGTCGGCGACGCCGGAGAATTGCAGCGGCAGCCCCGGCACCTGGAACAGCTCCGGCCGGCGCAGCACTTCCTGCACCTTGAAGACGTTCACGCCAAAAAGCTGACGACCGCCCAGCCGGAACAGCAGCAGGGCAAGCCGGTTGTGGCCCGCCAAGCGGGTGCGCTGGTCGATTCGGTTGAGAAGGTCATGACTCATGGCGTTCATATCGGCGCCCTCGCGGCGGAACTTGAGGGCGGGTCCCGCATTGGACGTTCGGTTTACGGCACGGCCTTTGCATGGTGCCGGCGACCTTTCCCAGAGAGACGGCCATGCGCCCGATCCTATTGCTGGTCCTGCTGGCGGCGACGCCGGCCTGGGCCGCGGACTTCCAGTCGGTGGATTCGATCCGCGCCGCGGCGCTGTCCCTGGCCGGGGCCGACGCCGATGCCGAGGCGACCCTGGACCCGTCGGTCCGGGTGCCGCTGTGCCCGGTGCCGTTGCAGGCCCAGCCGACCGGGACCACCACCGTGGAGGTGAGTTGTCCGCGCGACACCGGCTGGCGGCTGTTCGTGCCGGTCAAGGTACGGCGCATGCAGCATGTCCTGGTGCTGGCGCGCGGCCTGTCCGCTGGAGAAACCATCGGCGCGGCCGATATCGTCCCCGAGAAGCGCGACGCGGCGCGCATCGTCGGCGCCGCGATGACCGAGCCGGAGGCGGCGATCGGCAAGGTGGTGCGGCGAACCCTGCCGGCCGGCACCTTGTTGTCCGCCACCGACCTGGTCGCGCCGCGGCTGGTGAGGCGCGGCGACAATGTGGCGCTGGTGGCGCGCAGCGGTGGCCTGGAAGTGCGCATGTCCGGCCGTGCATTGGGCGATGCGGGCGAAAACGAGCGTGTAACCGTCGAAAACCTGTCGTCCAAGCGCATCGTTCAGGGAACTGTGTCACAAAACGGCGACGTTTTAGTGACGCGCTAAGAATCCGGCTAAAGTTCTCCGACGCTGTGCCGTTACCTACACCGAACCCGTAACAGGATTTCCGCCATGACACAGAAAATTGAAGGGAATTTGCCGAGCCCGGCCACCCTTCGCACCTCGTCCGTCTCGACCAAGGCCGCCTCCGGCGCGTCCGAGGAAGGCAAGGACCGTGCGGTCGGTGCGGCCGCAGCCACCGACAGCCTGCGCCTGACCGGCGAGGCCTCCGGCCTGCAGACCCTGCAACGCCAGCTCTCGGCCGCTCCGGCGGTGGACAGCAGCCGCGTCGAGGCCGTGCGCTCGTCGCTGCAGAACGGCAGCTACAAGATCAACCCCGACGCGATCGCCAGCCGCATGATCGACATGGATCGGCAACTCAGCGCATGAACACGTCGGTGACCAACCCCCTGCAGCAGCTCAGCGACGCGCTCGCCGGCGAGCGCCAGGCGTTGTTGGATCACAATGTGGAAGGCCTCATGCAGGCGACCAGCGCCAAGCTGGCGGCACTGCGCGCCCTGGAGGCCGACGTGCCTGCCGGCGCCGAAGCCGAACTGCGGCTGCGCGAACTGGCCGACGCCAACCGCGCCAACGGCGCGCTGCTGTCGCGGCGCCGGCGCGAGGTCAACTGGGCGCTGCGCCACCTCGGCCGCAGTGAGAGCGCCTCGTCCTACGACGCCAACGGCCAGTCGAGCACGCCGCTCGCCCAACGTCCCCTGGCGATCGCGTAAGCCGCACCGCGTCCCGCTGCGGGGCGCGCATCCGCCGGCGGCAACGGCGTATATTGGGCATCCATCGATCGCCCACGGCCTGTCGTGAATTTCGCCGAAATCAATCCCAACGCAGCACTTGTCCTGCCCGCGCGCGAGAGCCTGCTCGCCCTCAGCGAACTGTTGTACGAAGGCGTGGTGCTGTTCCGCGCCGACGGCCAGTTGCTGCTGACCAACAGCGCCGCACGCCGCCATCTGTCCGGCGCCGACACCGGCGGCCTGGCCGCGCACCTGGCGCAATGGCTGCCGGGCGATGCGCTGTCGCAGGCGCGCAGCAGCGGCCGCTGGAGCGGCAGCCTGCCGACCGAACAGCACGTGGTGCTGGCCCACCTGTACTTCCATGCCGACGCGGACGGCGGCCATTACCTGATGCTGATCCAGGGCATCGAAGGCCAGCAGGACTACGAACAGGAACTGCAGCAGCGCCACGCCGAACTGCGCCAGGCCTACCTGCGCCTCAACGGCGCCCAGGAAAAACTGCTGCAGTCGGAGAAGATGGCCTCGATCGGCCAACTCGCCGCCGGCGTCGCCCACGAAATCAACAACCCGATCGGCTACGTCCATTCCAACCTGGGCAGCCTGCAGGAATACCTGCGCAGCCTGTTCACCCTGATCGAGGCCTACGAGCGCGCCCTGCGCGCGCCGGATCCGAAGGCGCTGATCCCGGAAATCGACGACATCCGCAACCGCTTCGACATCGACTTCATCAGCCGCGACCTGCCGCAACTGATGGCCGAGTCGCGCGAGGGCATCGAGCGGGTCACTCGTATCGTCCGCGACCTGAAGGACTTCTCCTATTCCGGCCGCGAGGAGTCGTGGAAGCTGGTGGACCTGCACTCGGGCCTGGAATCGACGATCAACATCATCTGGAACGAGCTCAAGTACAAGGTCACCCTGGAGCGCCACTACGGCAACCTGCCGCTGGTGGAGTGCCTGCCGTCCGAGCTCAACCAGGTGTACATGAACCTGCTGCTCAACGCCGGTCAGGCGATCGGCGAGCGCGGCACCATCGTGGTCAGCACCGGCCAGGACGGCGAAGAGGTGTGGATCGAGTTCAAGGACTCCGGCGCCGGCATTGCGGCGGACCTGCTGCAGCGCATCTTCGACCCGTTCTTCACCACCAAGCCGGTCGGCAGCGGCACCGGCCTGGGCCTGTCGATCTCCTACGGCATCATCAACAAGCACCACGGCCGCATCGACGTGAGCAGCGTCGTGGGCGAGGGCTCGACGTTCCGGATCGTGATTCCGGTGAGGCAGCCGAAGTAGCCGGGAATGGGGAATTGGGAATGGGGAATCGGAACAGCGGGAACACTGCTGCTGCCGCTTTCCGCACCCGATGTCGTTTCAATGAACTGACCTGAAAAAACGAAAAGCCGCGATGCGGCTTTTCCCATTCCCCATTCCCCAATCCCGGCCCCTCAGGGCCCCGCATCCCGCCGCTGTTCGTCGTGCGTGCGGAAGGCCTGGCGGATGTGTTCGCGCAGTTCGTCGTCGTTCCAGGGCTTGGTCAGGAAGCGGTAGATCGCGCCGCGGTTGATCGCGTCGGTGACGGTGGCCAGGTCGGTGTAGCCGGACAGGACCAGGCGGATGGTGTCGGGGTAGAGCATCTTCACCCGGCCCAGGAACTCGGTGCCGCTCATGTCGGACATGCGCTGGTCGGACAGGATCACCTGCACGTCGTTGGTGGCGAGCAGGTCGAAGGCGTCGCGGACGTTGCCGGCGGCGAGGATGCGGTAGCCGTCGCGGCGGAACAGGCGCACCAGCGAGCGCAGCACGTTCTCTTCGTCGTCGAGCAGCAGCAGGGTGCGGTCCGGGCGGGTCTCGGTGAACGATTCCGGGCGCAGGTAGCGCCGGCGCAGGGCCATGCCGGCCGCTTCGGCGGACATCGGTTCGCCGAACAGGTAGCCCTGGAAGATGTCGCAATCGTTGCGACGCAGGAAGCCGAGCTGCGCCTGCGACTCGACGCCGTTGGCGATCACCACCATGCCCAGCTGGTGGCCCATGGCGATGATCGCGCGGGCGATCGCCGCCTCGCGGTTGCCGGCCGGCGCGCTCTTGATGAAGCTGCGATCGATCTTCAGCTTGTCCACCGGGTAGCGCACCAGCGCGCTGAGGCTGGAATCGCCGGTGCCGAAGTTGTCCAGGCTCAGGCTGATGCCTTCGCGGCACAGGTTGGCCAGGGTCTCGTGGACGAAGTTGACGTTGTTGGTCAGCGCGCTCTCGTTGATCTCCAGCACCACCATCTGCGGCGGCACCCCGGCCGCCTGCAGCGCCGACATCACCTCGTTGAAGAAGGTCGGGCGCAGCAGCTGCAGGGTGGAGACGTTGACCGCGATGGTGAAGTCGTCGAAGCCCTGGTCGCGCCACAGCCGCGCCTGGCGCAGCGCGCCTTCCATCACCCAGGTGCCGATCTGCACGATCACGCCCAGGCGCTCGGCGGTGCGCATGAAGCGCTCCGGCACCAGGATGCCCAGAGTCGGCGACTGCCAGCGCAGCAGCGATTCCATGCCGACCACGCGGCCGTCGCGGGCGCTGACCATCGGCTGGTAGCGCAGCCGCAGTTCGCCGTTGGGGATGGCGTCGACGATCTGCCGCGAGATGATGCTCTCGCTGTGCGCGCTGGGCGGGCCGTCGGCGGCGTACAGGCGCACCAGATTGCCGCCTTCGCGCGCGGCCTGGTAGACCGCGTCCTCGGCGAAGTCGAGCAGGGTCGACAGGCGCGTGGAATGTTCCGGGCACAGGCTCACGCCGATCTTGCCGGTCATGAACAGGGTGTACGGCAGCACCGACAGCGGCAGTTCGATCTGCTGCCGGATCTCCTCGGCGAAGGCTTCCGGCGGCGGCACGTCGGCGGTGCGAGGTACCGCCATCACCAGTTCGTCGCTGCCGTGCCGCCACAGCAGGCCGCGGCCGCGCAGGTGCGCCTGCAGCCGGTGCGCCAGCAGCGCCAGCGCCTGGTCGCCGACCTCCGGGCTCATGTTCTCGTTGATCGAGGCGAAGTGGTCGATGTCGATGTGCAGCAACATCACCCCCGGCCCGCCGGCGAGCGCCTCGGCGATCATGCCGGTCAGGGCGGGATGGCCCGCACCCAGGCGCGACGGCAGTTCGTCGTCCACGGGTACGGCGCTGGCGGGATTCCACATCGGCTCAGGTTCCAGGCGGGGGCGACGGCGGTGCCGCGGTGGTGTAGGGCAGGCACAGCGTCACCCGGGTGCCGGCGCCGGGGGCGGTGTCGATCTGCAGGGTACCGCCGGCGCTCTGCGCGCGCTCGCGCATCACGATCAGGCCCAGGCCGCGCGGCCCGGCCGGATCGAAGCCGTCGCCGTCGTCGACCACTTCCAGGCGCAGGCGCTGGCGTTCCTCGTCGCCGAGGGTCATCCGCACCTCGCCGGCGCTGGCATGGCGCAGCACGTTGGTCAGGCTCTCCTGGGCGATGCGGAAACAGGCCTGCTCGACCTCGCCGCTGGGGCGCTCGGGCAGGGCGGCGATGTCCAGTTGCAGGCGCACCGGCGAGGCACGGAACAGCATGCCGGCCTGCCAGCGCAGCGCCGCCTCCAGGCCCAGCGCGTCCAGTTGCGGCGGACGCAGCAGGGTGGAGAGATTGCGCAGCTTGGTGATGCTGCTGTCGGCCAGTTGCACGATCTCGCTCAGGTCCTCGCGGCGGCGCTCGGCGTCGGTCTCGTCCAGCGCCGCGTGCGCGGACAGCTTCATCGCGGTGATCGCCTGGCCGATGTCGTCGTGCAGATCGCGCGAGATCGCCCGGCGCTCGTCTTCCTGCAGCGAGAACAGGCGCCGCGCCATCGCCTGCAGTTCGCGGTTGCTCTGCGCCAGCGCGTCGCGCATGCGCTCCGGTTCGCTGAGGTCGCGCACGATCATCAGCTTGCAGTCGCGGCCGCTGTAGCGGACGTTGCCGAACGACAGCCCGGCGTGGAACAGCGAGCCGTCGCGACGGCACATGCGCGCGGTGGCGCCGCGTTCGCCCTTGGCGCCCGCCGCGCCCATCCGCTGCCGAACCAGCGCCAGGTCGGCGCTGTCGACCAGGCCCTGCAGCGGCTCGCCGAGCAGGTTCTCGCCCTCGAAGCCGAACTGCCCGGCGCAGGCGGCGTTGGCGTACAGCACGTGCTCCTGGTGCAGGATCGCCACGCCATCCGGCAGCACCCGCACCAGTTCGCGGAACTGCTCCTCGCGCTCGTGCAGCAGGCGCCGCGAGCGCTCGTGCTCGGTCACGTCCTGCAGGGTGCCGTGCACGCAGGCGCCGCCTTCGTCGTCGCTGGACGATTCGGCGCGCAGGTGCAGCATGCGCGCCTGGCCATCGGCGGCCAGCACCGGCAGCAGCATGTCCAGTTGCAGCGGCGCGCTGCCGCACAGGTCCTCGATCACCCGCTGGATGCGCGCCTGCGAGGCCACGTCGGGCGGGACCAGCAGTTCTTCCAGGCGGTGCTGGCGCGGCTGGTCCGGCACGCGCCGGCCGAGCATGCGGTAGACCTGCTCGGAATAGCTGCCCAGGCCGCTGGTCCGGTCCAGTTGCCAGGAGCCCAGCCGCGCGATCGACTGCGCCTCCTGCAGATGCTGCAGGGCCTGGTCGCGGCGGCGCTGCGCGTCGTACTCGGCGCTGCGGTCGCTGATGACCACCAGCCGCGCCTGCCGGCCGTGGTAGTCCAGGCTGGTGCTGCGCGCCTCGGCCATGCACTGGGTGCCGTCGCGCAGGCGCAGCGGCTCGGCCACCACGCAGGTCTTGGACGGGGTCTGGCGGATCGTCTCGATCACCTCGGCCAGGCGGGCGCTGGCGCTGGGCGGCCACAGCCGGGCCAGCTCCAGGCCGACGAACTCGTCGTGCGACCAGCCGAAGAAAGCGACCGCGGCGGGGTTCACGTCGAGGATGCGCAGGCTCTCCAGGTCGTAGACCAGCATCGGGCTGGGATTGGCGTGGAACATCTGCCGGTAGCCGGCCTCCGACAGCGCCAGCCGCGTGTGCGCCTGCACCGCGGCGCGCACCAGCGGGCGCAGCAGGTAGTACAGGGCGACCGCGGTCAGGGCCAGGAACAGGGCGTCGTTGGCCAGCTGCAGGACGATCAACGTGCGGGGATCGTCTACGAAATGCGCCAAAACCAGGTCGCTACCGATCGACAGCGCCAGCCCCAGCAGGACATACAGCAGCACCACCCGCCAGATGCCGCGGTCCAGGCGCTGCGCCAGGCGCATGCCGGAGGTCGCCTGGGTGGGCAGGGAACTGTCGCGTTGTGGTTGCATGCCCCGGCAGCCTGCTGCGGTGGTCCGTGTCCGGCGGACATCTTAGCCGCTGACGGCCGCCGCGGCCCATCGCCGGGCGCTGCCGGCGCTCAATTAATGCCACCGGGTGCCGTTATCACCTTCGACCGCTGGCCTTCAGGGCGGCGAAACGGAGTATCTCGGCGTGGATCAAGGCGTCATCGCAAGCTTGCTGCAGCACCCGCTCACCTCGGCGCTCGTCCTGTTGGACGCCGATGGCAGGCCGCTGGCGGCGAACCGGGCAGCGCAGGCACTGGAGCTGCCGCGCACGGTGGAGGCGTATGCCGAGCTGTTGCGTGCGGCCCGCGAGCGCCTGCTCGGCGGCGAGACCATGCTCGCCTGCGCCTTGCCCGGCACCGCCGGGCGGCGCCTGGACGGCTGGCTGCGTGCGGTCCGCGACGACAGCGGCGGCTTGCTGGCCTACACCCTCAGCGTGCCCGAACCGGTCGGCAGCGACGGCGCCACCCGCTGGGAGATCGCCCTGGACAGCGCCGAACACGGCCTGTGGGACTGGGACATCCCCAGCGACACCATCTTCCGCTCCGAGCGCTGGAAGCGGATGCTCGGCTACGCCGGCGATGCCCCGGCCGACGGCCTGAACGCGCTGCTGCCGCTGGTCCACGGCGACGACCAGGAGCGCCTGCGCCAGGCGATCCGCGCGCATTTCGAGGGCCGCACCGAAACCTACATGTGCGAGTTCCGCCTGCGCCGGCAGGACGGGCAATGGCACTGGATCCTGGACCGCGGCCGCATCGTGGCGCGCACCGCCGACGGCAGCCCGCTGCGCATGATCGGCACCCACACCGACATCCACGAGCAGAAACTGCTCGAGCAGCGCCTGCGCGACCAGCAGACCCTGCTGCGCGAGGCGCAGCGCATGACCCGCATGGGAAGCTGGTCCTGGGACCCGCTGCGCGACCGGGTGTGGTGCTCGCGCGAGTTCCTGCGCGTCACCGGCCTGGACGAACAGCAGGCGCCGAGCAGCCGCGGCTGGCTGCGCCTGCTCAGCCGCGATTCGATGGCGCAGCTGATCTCGGTGTGGCGGCGCATGGCGCGCGAGGCCAAGCCGGCCAACTTCGAGGTCGAGCTGGTGCGCGGCGGCGAGTCGCCGCTGCACCTGCGGGTATGGGCGCAGCCGCAGGTGGAGGCCGACGGCCGCATCCAGCGCGTGCTCGGCCAGGTGCAGAACATCACCGAACAGCGCCAGACCGACGCGCTGATCCGCTGGCGCACCGAACTGCTCAACCGGGTCTCGGCGCTGGGCAAGATCGGTGGTTGCGAGATCGAGGTCGGCACTCGGCGCATGCAGTGGACCGAGGAGTGCTACCGCATCCATGGCCTGCGCAAGGAGGCCATCGATCTGGACCACGCACTGGCGCTGTACACCCAGGATTCGCGGGATGCCTTCGAGTCGGCGCTGGTGCGCATCGCCGAAGGCGGCCTGCCCGAGCAACTGGACCTGTGCTTCCACCGTCCGTCCGGGCAGCGCATCTGGGTGCAGGTGCTGATCGAGCTGGACGAACGCGACGGCCTGCCGCCGCGCTTCGTGGTGCTGTTCCGCGACATCACCCGCGAACGCGAGGCCAGCGAGCGCATCGAGCTGCTGGCCCACTACGACCTGCTGACCGGCCTGCCGAACCGGCAACTGCTGCGCGAGCAGGCCGAGAAGGCGATGCACGAGGCGGTGGAGCGCGGCACCACGCTGGCGATGCTGTTCGTCGACCTGGACGGCTTCAAGAGCATCAACGATTCCTTCGGCCACGCCACCGGCGACGCGCTGCTGAAGCTGGCGGCCACCCGCATGCACCAGCAACTGCGCACCAGCGACCTGTTCGGCCGTTTCAGCGGCGACGAGTTCGTGGTGGTGCTGCGCGACCTGGCCGAGCCGGGTGACGCCGGGCACGTGGCGCGCAAGCTGATCGCGGCGCTGGCCGAGCCGCTGCACAGCGGCGAGAACGTGATCAAGATCGGCGCCAGCATCGGCATCGCGCTGATGGAGGAGGGGCGCCAGGACTTCGACGGCCTGCTGCGCGCGGCCGATGCGGCGATGTATGCGGCCAAGGAATCCGGGCGCAACACCTGCCACTACTACAGCCAGGACGTGCTGCTGCGCGCGCAGCGGCGCCTGGAGATCGAGCATGCGCTGCACGGCGCGCTGGACCGCGAAGAGTTCTCGTTGGTGTACCAGCCGCTGGTGCATGCGGCGGGCGAGCGCGCGCCGGCGGTGGAAGCGCTGCTGCGCTGGCACCGCCCCGGCCATGGCCACTGCAACCCGGCCGAGTTCATTCCCATCGCCGAGGAATGCGGCGAGATCGTGCGCCTGGGCGACTGGGTGATCGGCGAGGCCTGCCGCCAGGCCGCGGCCTGGGATGCGGCGGGGCTGAGCTTCGACCGGGTCTCGGTGAACGTCTCGGCGATGCAGTTGCGCGACCGCGGCTTCGCCGAGCGGGTGATCGAGCTGTGCCAGCGCAACGGCTGGTCGCCGAAGCGGCTGGAACTGGAACTGACCGAATCGGCGCTGATCCGCGACAGCGAGTCGCTGCGCCGTTGCTTCGAACTGTTCGAACAGGAAGGCGTGCTGCTGGCGGTCGACGACTTCGGCACCGGCTTCTCCAACCTGCATTACCTCAACCGCTTCCCGGTGCAGCGCCTGAAGATCGATCGCAGCTTCGTGCAGGACATGCTGCACGACAGCGGCACGGCCAAGGTCACCCAGGCGATCGTGCAGCTCGGCCATGCGCTCGGCATGCAGGTGGTGGCCGAGGGCGTGGAGACGGTGCAGGAAGAGGCGTTGCTGCGCGAGCAGGGCTGCGACGAGATCCAGGGCTACCTGCACGCGCGGCCGCTGCCGCCGCGCGAGCTGGCCGCCTGGTTGCGCGCGCGCCAGCAGGTGGCGCCGGCCACGCATCCACGGCTGGTGCTGGCTGCGCAGTGAATGCGCGGCGCTGCGTGCGCCGTGCCGACTTGCGGCGGCGCAGCAGCTGGCTATACTGCGCGCGCCCATCGTTTCCCGGCCAGAGGCCACCTTCCTTGGACAGTCATCCTAGACCGACGCTGCAGCGACAGAGCTGACAGGACCGCCACGGTCTGGGTCGTCCCAGATGGGTCCCGTCCGCTCAGGACGGGATCGTTCGCCAGCCCCTTGCGGCGCTGGCCTTGATTCCGAGAGTGCGCAAGCCCGATCCGCGAGGACTCCGAGCGTAGCCCCTGGCGTTGCCCGTCGTCGGAGCCGCCCATGCGCCTGCCATCGCCATCGTTCCTGATCCACCTGACATCGCGGCCCAGTCGCGCGCGGTGGCGACGTCCTGCCTGCGCCACATCGCCTGGCGACGCCCGCGCAGCCGGCAGCGGCTGACGCACGCCGTACATCTTCCCCGGTCACACTGGGCGGTCCGCTCCGCGACCCGCGCCAGCGTCCTTTTTCCTGCGGCGCTCGCTGCCGCTCCTGCCGGATCTTCCCATGCTGCCATTCGCTCGCGACCGCACCGCGCCCGGACAGCTCGCCGCACGCCCCGGCGTGCTGCCCAACCTGCACGACCTGGCGGTGTTCGCGCTGCTGTTGGGACTGGGGGCGCTGCTGCTGCACGGCGCTGCCGACATGCGCGCGCCGTTGCCGCCGGCCGGCACCGATGCGGTGTCGCTGGACCTTTGGCAATTGCCCGAATACGGCCTGCGCACCACCTTGCGCATGTTCGCGGCGATGGCCGCCTCGCTGGTGTTCACCTTCGTGGTGGCGACCCTGGCCGCCAAGAGCCGCCGCGCCGAGCGGGTGATCGTGCCGGCGCTGGACATCCTGCAGTCGGTGCCGGTGCTGGGCTTTCTCACCTTCACCGTCACCTTCTTCCTGGGCCTGTTCCCCGGTCGGCAGATCGGCGCCGAGCTGGCCTCGATCTTCGCCATCTTCACCAGCCAGGCCTGGAACATGGCGTTCTCGTTCTACCAGTCGCTGCGCAACGTGCCGCGCGACCTGGACGAGGTGTCGCGCGGCTTCGGACTCAGCGCCTGGCAGCGCTTCTGGCGGCTGGAGGCGCCGTACGCCACGCCCTCGCTGATCTGGAACATGATGATGTCCATGTCCGGCGGCTGGTTCTTCGTGGTCGCCTCCGAGGCGATCAGCGTCGGCGACCACACCCTGGAACTGCCCGGCATCGGCTCGTACCTGGCGCTGGCGATCGCCCAGCGCAACTTCGCCGCGGTCGGCTGGGCGGTGGTGGCGATGGCGGTGCTGATCGCGCTGTACGACCAGTTGCTGTTCCGCCCGATCGTGGCCTGGTCGGACAAGTTCCGCGCCGAGCTCACCGCCTCGCAGGACAAGCCGCAGTCGTGGCTGTACGACCTGCTGCGGCGCACGCGCCTGGCCAAGCGGCTGGTCGCGCCGCTGGCCTGGGTCTGGCAGCGCGCCATGCTGGTGCGCTGGACGCCGCGGCGCCAGCCGCAACTGCTGGCCGTGCCGCAGGCACCCGGCCGCAGCGGGGTGTGGGGCGACCGGCTGTGGAGCGCGGCGCTGGCGCTGGCCGGCGCGGCCGCGGCCTGGTTCGCCTACGACTACGGCCGCCGCCACCTTGGCCTGCACGACCTGGCCGAGGCCTTCGGCGGTGGCCTGGCCACGCTGCTGCGGGTGGTGGTGCTGATCGCCCTGGCCAGCCTGGTGTGGGTGCCGATCGGCGTGTGGATCGGGCTGCGGCCGAAGGTGGCGCAACGGGTGCAGCCGCTGGCGCAGTTCCTGGCCGCGTTCCCGGCCAACGTGCTGTTCCCGTTCGCGGTCCTGGCCATCGTCAGCACCGGCGCCGATCCCAACATCTGGCTGTCGCCGCTGATGATCCTCGGCACCCAGTGGTACATCCTGTTCAACGTGATCGCCGGCGCCAGCGCGTTCCCCACCGATCTGCGCGAGGCCGCGACCATCTACCACCTGCGCTCGTGGACCTGGTGGCGGCGGGTGATCCTGCCCGGCATCTTCCCGTACTACATCACCGGCGCGCTGACCGCCTCCGGCGGTTCCTGGAACGCCAGCATCGTGGCCGAGCTGGCCAGTTGGGGCCACACCCAAGTGCAGGCCTACGGCCTGGGCGCCTACATCGCCCGCGCCACCGCCGCCGGCGACGGCCCGCGGGTCCTGCTCGGCGTGGCGGTGATGTCGTTGTTCGTGACCCTCTTCAACCGCGCGGTCTGGCGACGCCTGTACGTGTTCGCCGAACGCCGCCTGCGTTTCGACTGATTCCCGGAGACCCGACCATGAGCTATTCCGCAAGCGTGCCCGAGCGCGCCCCGCTGGTCCGCGTGCAGGGCGTGCGCAAGAGCTACGACAAGGGCGGGGCGACGCCGCTGGTAGTGCTGGAGGATGTCGACCTGACCCTGCACTCGGGGCAGATCGTCGGCCTGCTCGGCCGTTCCGGCTCGGGCAAGTCGACCCTGCTGCGCGCCATCGCCGGGCTGCTGCAGCCCAGCGCCGGCAGCATCGCCTTCCGCGACGCCGCGCCCGGCCAGGTCGCCGACGACATCGCCATGGTGTTCCAGAGCTTCGCCCTGTTCCCGTGGCTGACCGTGCTGCAGAACGTGGAAGTGGGCCTGGAGGCGCGTGGCGTGGCCGCCGACGAACGCCGCCGGCGTGCGCTGGCGGCGATCGACCTGATCGGCCTGGACGGCTACGAGGGCGCCTACCCGAAGGAACTGTCCGGCGGCATGCGCCAGCGCGTGGGCCTGGCGCGGGCGCTGGTGGTGCGGCCGAAGCTGCTGCTGATGGACGAGCCGTTCTCGGCGCTGGACGTGCTGACCGCCGAGACCCTGCGCACCGACCTGCTGGACCTGTGGTCGGAAGGGCGCATGCCGATCGAATCGATCCTGATGGTCACCCACAACATCGAGGAGGCGGTGCTGATGTGCGACCGCATCGTCATCTTCGGCGCCAATCCGGGGCGGGTGATCGGCGAGATCGAGGTGACCCTGCCGCAGCCGCGCAATCGCCTGGCGCCGGCGTTCCGCGCCCTGGTCGACGACATCTACGCGCGCATGACCGCCAGCCCGCAGCGGCCGCAGACCCGCGAGGGCGTGTTCCCGGGCAGCGGCATCGCCATGGTCCTGCCGCGCGTGTCGAGCAACCTGCTGGCCGGCCTGATCGAGGCAGTTGCGGCCGAGCCCTACCACGGTCGCGCCGACCTGCCGCCGCTGGCGGCCGGCCTGCAGTTGGAAGTGGACGAACTGTTCCCGATCGCCGAGACCCTGCAACTGCTGCGCTTCGCCGTCTTCGAACAGGGCGACCTGCAACTGACCCCAGCCGGGCAGCGCTTCGCCGAACTTGGGACCGACGCGCGCAAGCAACTGTTCGCCCAGCACCTGGCCACCTACGTGCCGCTGGCCGCGCACATCCGCCGCGTGCTCGACGAACGCCCAGCGCATCACGCACCGGCGCGCCGTTTCCGCGACGAGCTGGAAGACCACATGTCCGAGGCCTACGCGGCGGAGACGGTGCAGGCGGTCACCAGTTGGGCGCGTTATGCCGAGTACTTCGCCTACGACAAGCAGGCGGACCTGTTCTCGCTGGAGAATCCGAGCTGATCAAGCGAGCTGCACAGCCTCGCGTAGGAGCGGCTTCAGCCGCGAGCGGACGGCGAACATTGCAGGAACGACGTCAGGCACGGCCTTGCTCGCCGCCCAATGCGCCTTGCAGCAACATGTCGCGATCCGATCGGAGTCGTTGTGGGAGGGACTTCAGTCCCGACTGCAGGCGCATCGAAGCGCCGGACGGCATCGCGCGTCGCGACTGAAGTCGCTCCCACAGTGACGCTTTCCCACGGCCGGGCGCTCGCCATTGGGAGAAGGGTTCAGGCGCGCGCCTGGATGCGACGTCGATCGGTCAATGTGTCGTAGCTCGCCGCCGAATCCGCCTTTGCAGCAACGATGTCGCGATCTGATCGGAGCACTTGTGGGAGGGACTTCAGTCCCGACTGCATGCAGCCGGCCAGGCACGAGTCGCGCGCTTTTCGCGACCGAACGGCATTGCGCATCGCTGCCTTTTGCCTTGGTTTAGCGAGATTAGCCATCGCCTCGTAGGAGTCAACTGTCATGCAGCCGCGATGGCAGGAGGAGCGTACGGGGCCTGATCGCGCGCGATGGCATTGAGCCAGCGCAGGAACTTGTGCATGCAGGCGACGATGGCGACCTTGGCCGGTTTGCCGCCTGCGCGCAGGCGCGCGTAAGTGTTGGCCAAGGGGGATTTGGCGCGGATGCTGGCCCAGGTGGCCATGTACAGCACGCGCCGCACGTCGGCACGTCCGCCTTTGATGCGGCGTTGGCCTTTCCAGCAGCCGCTGTCGTGATTGAACGGGGCCAGCCCGACCAGGGCAGCGAGCTTGCGTGGCGGCAGCGTACCCAGCTCTGGCAACCGCGCGGCCAGAACCGCGCGCAGGATCGTGCCGAGCCCAGGCACCGGGGGGAGGCTCGAGCAGGTCTTGCCCTGCTGCTCGATCTCCTGCGTCAACGTCTGGATCTGCTGGTTCAGCAGGGCGATCACCTCTCGGCAACGGTGTTGCACCTTGGCGCTGGTGATGTGCTCCAGGCGCCGCCGATGGGTATCACGCTGGCTCACCAGGGTGGCACGCAGGTCCAGCAGTTCGCGAAGAGACTGCTGGTGCTCAGGTACCACGGGCGTGGGCATGGTCGGGATGTGCTGGGCGGCGATGGCCAGCAGGCGCGCGTCCAGGGCATCGGTCTTGGCATGCAGGCCCAAGGCCTGTGCTAGCTTGCGCGGACGATCGGCGGCCATCCGCACTGCCGGCAGGTCCGCCTCTCGGAGCACCTGCAGCACGGCATGTTCGTAGCCGCCACTGGCTTCCAGCACGATCCGCTCGCAGCCCAGCTCGGCCAGGCGTTGGGCCAGCGCACGCTGCCCCTGTGGCGTATTGGGTTGGGTCCAGGTCTGCTCGTCCGGCAAGACATGAATGACCAGTTCGGCCTTGGCAACATCGATCCCGACAAAGCGACGCATAGACGTTCTCCGCAGTAGACTCAGGGGTGAGAGCACTCCTGCCGATGCCCATGCTTGTGGAGTTCGAGCTCGCGACTCGAGCAACTGTTCGGGCTTGTGAGGCAGGAGACACGGAGTGCGGCGGCGCTGACTCCTACTCGTGCTTGCTGGCACTGCGGGCTACACGGCCTGCCGCACTCCGCTCTCACCTGCAACGATAGACCCTCTTTTGACACAAGCGGCTTCAGCCGCGACGAAGCATTGCCGAGACCATCCGTCGCGGCTGAAGCCGCTCCTACGGATGCGGGACGCGCATGGTTGGCTCGTCCCTCTCGGCCTTATGCGGCAAGCGAAATCGAGAATAACGAGCTGAGACAAAACGTTTGGCGACGCGCTGAACGCAATGCCCACACAAGGCTCCACTCGCCGCCCGCAACCGCAATCGCAACCGCCGCGTCGACTCAATCGCCGTCGTAAAGCGGGAAGTGCACCAGCGGCGCCGGCGTGCCGGCGGCAGCGACCGCGCTGCCGTTCAGGCCCATGTCCCAGGCCAGGCCGGCCCAGACCGGGTCGGCGATGCGCGCGTCCTGCGGTGCCGGCGCGCGCGCGATCAGCAATTGCCGCAATTCGGCCTGGGCCAGCGTCTCCAGCCGTCGCAGGGCGTGGCCGGGCTGGCGCGGTGCCGCCGCCGGCCGGATGCCGGGATCGGCCACCGGCTCGGACGCAGGCACGTGCGCGCTGCTGCTTTCATCGCAGGACATGGCCGCAACTCGGGACAGGGACTGGAGATGCATCGACATCGACGGGGCCGGACGGGGAGGGCAGAGACGACAAGCCCCGGCAAGGGCCGGGGACTCGTCGGTTCATGGCGTGGAGCGCGACAAGACGGACTTAGAACAACTCGACCGTGCCGGCACCCATGCTCTGCTGCGCCACCGGCTTGTGCGGCGGACGCTCCCACTCCACGCGCATGTCGCGCAGACGGTTGCCGACCCGCTGCAGGGCGTCGAGCAGTTCGTGGTCGAACACGCCGCCATTGCGATGCAGCAGTTCCTGCAGCGCCACGGCCTCGCGGTTGATCGCGGTCAGGCGGTCCAGGTGGGTGTGCACGCCGCCCAGGGCCTGGGTCGCGATGTCCTCGAACTGCAGGGCGCGCACCGCTTCGGCGACGCTGCTGTCGATGGCGCGGCCGCACTCGGAGATCTCGCGCATGCCGTCGCCCAGCGAGTGGTTGATCGCGGCCACGTTGTCGAGCATCGCCGCGGCCTCGGCCCGCGCCTCGCGGGAGCGGTCCATGTCGCGCGAGGCCATGTTCGAGACCGTCTCGCGGACCTTGGCGATGGCGTCCTTGGAGCTGTGCGCCAGCTTGCGGATCTGCTCATTGAAGGTGGTCGAGCGCTCGGACAGGTTGCGCACCTCGTCGGCCACTACCGCGAAGCCGCGGCCCGCCTCACCGGCGCGCGCCGCTTCGATCGCCGCGTTCAGCGCCAGCAGGTTGGTCTGGTCGGCGATCGACTTGACGTCCTCCAGCAGGGCGAAGATGCCGTCCAGGTGCTGGGACATGTCGTCGATGTAGTGCACCGTGGTGCTGCTCTGGCCGCTGACCTGTTCCAGCGCCTCCACCAGCTGCTCCATGCGCTGGCTGGCATGCTGGGCGAAGCGGGCCACGTCCACCCCGGCGCCGCCGTCTTCGCCGGCGCGGTCGACGATGCGGGCCAGCGCCACGCTCTGCTGCCGCGACTTGCGGTTCATCGCCTCGAAGCTGCCACCCAGGCCGCTGACCGCCTGGCGGATCAGTTCGCGGGCGCGTTCGATCTCGGAGCGGGAGCCCTCGATCTCGTTGCCGACGAAGCTGCGCAGCTCGGTCAGCAGGTGGTCCTGCTCGCGCATGACCTTGGCCTGCTCCGGCGAGCGCCGGCTCTGGCTGTACGCGGTCCAGCCGGCAAAGCCGAGCCAGCTCAGCGTCATGGTGGTGAGGATGGCCCAACGGACCGGGGCCGGCCAGTCGAAACCGGCGGCGATGGGGAACAGCAGCGTCAGGGCGAGCGGGGCGGCCAGACGGATCAGGAGGCGTGAGTACATGGAAGTTCTCGGCAGATTCACGATTGCTGTATCGGCCGTCCCCCCCGGGTCTTTAGCAGCGTCATCGCCGGATCGTCGAAACCTGCGTCCTTTCGCAGGATCGGCGTCGCAGAACGGGCGCGGCGGCCCGCGCCCGCCGCCTCCGGGCTCAGCGCAGCGCGCGGTCCACGGTCTCGCGCATGCGCCGCTTGGCCAGCAGGAAGTCCCACAGGCTGCCGCCCATCTGCCGCCATAGCACCGCCGCGCGGACCGCCGCCAGCAGCAGGGCGCGAATCTCCGCCACCACCCCGGCCTGGCCCAGGTAATGCGGATTGCCTTGCACCATCACCCGCGGGCGCAGGTGGCTGATGGTGTCGGCATAGAGCTGGCCCAGTGCGGTGATCACCTCCGGATGGGTGCTGTCGCCATGGCGCTCCAGCAGCGGTGCGATCCGGGCCAGGCCGGCATCGACCTTGGCGTCGGTCTCGGCATCGCCGGCGAAGCGCCGCTCCAGCTGGATCACCGCCATCGCCAGCCGCGGCAGCACCTCGTCCTGGCCCTGGTTGCGGAAGTAGTTGTGCAGCAGGCGCAGGCCCGGCGCCAGGTCGGCACGGCGGCCGTAGACCGCTTCGGGGCTGGGCGCGTCGATGCGGAACACGCTGTCGAGCAGGGTGCGCACCAGCGACGCCTCCGACTGGCCGGTCTCGGCGATGCGCCGCACCTGCTGCAGGGCCTGGGCCAGGCCCGCCAGCGCCAGCATGCGCGCGTCCATGGAATCGGTCATCGAATGGAGTCCTCGTGTACGGCGGGGGCCTGCTGCGCCAGGCGGCGCTCCAGCGGGGCATCGGTGGTGGCGATCACGGCGCCGCCCAGGCATTGCTCGCCCTGGTACAGCACCAGCGACTGCCCGGGGGTGACGGCGCGCTGCGGGCGCGCGAAGCGGACCGACAGGGTGCCGTCGTCGCCGACCTCGACCGTGCAGGGCTCGTCGGCCTGGCGATAGCGGGTCTGCGCGGTGCAGTCGAACCGTCGCGCCGGCGGCGCACCGGCGATCCAGTGGGCGGCTTCGGACTGCAGCCAGTTGGCCATCAGGTAGGGGCTGTCGCGGTCCTGGTCGACGTACAGCACGTTGCGGGCGACGTCCTTGCCGACCACGTACCACGGCGCCGCGGCACGCCCGCGCACCCCGCCGATGTTCAGGCCCTCGCGCTGGCCGAGGGTGAAGTAGAACACCCCCGGGTGCTCGGCCACGACCTGCTCGTGCGGGTCGCGGATCTCGCCGCGCCGGGCCGGCAGGTAGCGGCCCAGGAATTCGCGGAAATCGCGTTCGCCGATGAAGCAGATGCCGGTGGAATCCTTCTTGGCGTGGGTCGGCAGGCCGGCCTCGCGGGCGATGCGGCGCACCTGCTCCTTGGGCAGTTCGCCGACCGGGAACAGGGTCGCGGCCAGTTGCGCCTGGCCCAGCTGGTGCAGGAAATAGCTCTGGTCCTTGTTGCGGTCCAGCCCGCGCAGCAGCCGCCAGCGGCCGCCGACGCAGTCCACCCGCGCGTAGTGGCCGGTGGCGATGCGCTCGGCGCCGAGTTCCCGCGCCGCGTCCAGGAAATGCTTGAACTTGACCTCGCGGTTGCACAGCACGTCCGGATTGGGCGTGCGCCCGGCAGCGTACTCGGCCAGGAAGTGCGCGAACACGCCCTGCCAGTATTCCTGCGAGAAATCGCGGAAATGGAACGGGATGCCGAGCCGCCCGCAGACCGCCACCGCATCGCGGCGGTCGTCGTCGGCGCGACAGTCGCCACTGCCGTCGTCGGCCCAGTTCTGCATGAACAGGCCGGACACCGCCGCGCCCTGCTGGACCAGTTGCCAGGCCGCCACCGACGAATCCACGCCGCCGGAAACCCCGACCATGACCGCTGCGCCGCTCATGCCACCTGCCGCAACAGGTCCAGCGGGTATCGGCGCCCGGCCAGGTAGTCGGCCACCACCTGCCACACCAGCGGGCTGCGCCAGCGCGGCGCGGCGGCCTCCAGCTCGGCCGGGGTCATCCACAGCGCGCGCACGATGCCGGTGTCCAGCGGCCGCTGCGCATCGTGCGCGACCGGGTCGGCGGCGAAGGCGAAGCGCAGGTAGTGGCGGCCGTTGTCGGCCTTCCACTGGTAGGCGCCGATGAAGGCGGTCGGCTGCACCTGCCAGCCGGTTTCCTCCAGCGTTTCGCGCACCGCGGCCTCGATCAGGCTCTCGTCCGGTTCCAGGTGACCGGCCGGCTGGTTCAGCACCAGCGCACCGGCGATGGCTTCCTCGACCTGCAGCAGCCGCCCATCGCGCACCACCACCGTGGCCACGGTCACGTCCGGCTGCCAGGGCTCGGCGATCGCCGTCATCAGAACAGATCCTTGCCGCCGTTGAGCTCGGCGTCCATCGCATCGGCGCCGCGCGCGGCGGCCTCCAGCGCCTCGCGCAGCGCCGTATCGTCGGCATCGGCGGGCAGCTTGACCACGAACACGGCGGTACCGCCCTGGCGCACCCAGCCGCCGAGGATGTCCGACTGCGCGTCTTCCAGCAGCCGGTTGGCGACCTTGGCGGGCAGGCTGTCGCCCTGCGCCTGGTAGGCGGGCGACCAGACCTCGCGGATGCGGTAGCTGCCGAAGGTCTCCACCGGCGAGCGCACGTAGGTGAGCTGCTTGCGCTCCTGGCCGTGGTCGCGCAGGCCGAACAGCACCTGGTAGTCGCCGTCCTGATCGGCCTGCACGTCGTAGCCCAGCGACTGCAGCCGCTTGCCCAGCGCCGCATCCGGCGGCTCGGCGGCGGCCGGCAGGGCGGCGGCGAGCAGCGCGGCGAGCAGCGGAACCTTGGGGAACATCGTCGAATGCATGTGCAGCGCCATCGAAAGGAGGGGAATTGTGCGGGCAGGGCCGGCGATCGTCCAATCCGGGCCGGCAGGCCCCGTATATAATGGGCGGATGCCCCGCAAGAATTCCCCCGAGCACGATCATGGCGTCATGGTGGAGACCGGCAAGCCGGAAGTCGCCCGCCCGCCCATGTATCAGGTGCTGCTGCTGAACGACGACTACACCCCGATGGACTTCGTGGTGACCGTGTTGCAGCAGTTCTTTTCCCTGGACCTGGAGCGCGCCACCCAGGTGATGCTGCACGTGCATACCCGCGGCCGCGGGGTGTGCGGGGTCTATACCCGCGAGGTGGCTGAATCCAAGGTGGCTCAGGTGAACGAGTTCTCGCGGATGAACCAGCACCCCCTGTTGTGCACGATGGAAAAAGCCTGATAGTGGGAGGCGTCGGTCACCGGTTTGCCCGGACTAACGCGGTGTGAACACACTGATCCGATAGGGTTGTGGAAATTCGCAACTCAAGCCACATATTGTCGGCAACAGACGTCGGAGTACACCATGTTCAGCAAAGATCTCGAGCAGACCATCGGCCAGTGCTACAAGCGCGCCAGGGAAGCCCGTCATGAGTTCATGACGGTGGAGCACCTGCTGTTGGCGCTGCTCGACAATCCCTCCGCCCAGGCCGTGCTCAAGGCCTGCGGCGCCGACGTCGACCGCCTGCGCAGCGACCTGGAACAGGCCATCGAAGCTTCGGTGGCCCGGTTGGCCGAGGACGACGGCCGCGACACCCAGCCCACCCTTGGCTTCCAGCGGGTGCTGCAGCGGGCGGTCTACCACGTGCAGTCCTCGGGCAAGAAGGAGGTCAGCGGCGCCAACGTGCTGGTGGCGATCTTCGGCGAGAAGGACTCGCATGCGGTGTATTTCCTGAATCAGCAGGACATCACCCGCCTGGACATCGTCAACTACCTGTCCCACGGCATCGCCAAGATGGGCGAAGACGGCGAGCAGGCCGCGCCGAGCGACGGCGAGCCGAAGGGCGAGGCGGGCGAGGGCGAACCAAAGGGCGATGCCCTGGCCGAGTACGCCACCAACCTGAACGAACAGGCGCGCAACGGCCGCATCGACCCGCTGGTGGGCCGCGCCGACGAGATCGAGCGCACCATCCAGGTGCTGTGCCGTCGCCGCAAGAACAACCCGCTGTACGTGGGCGAGGCCGGCGTCGGCAAGACCGCCATCGCCGAGGGCCTGGCCAAGCGCATCGTCGAGGGCAGCGTGCCCGAGGTGCTGGCCGACGCGGTGATCTTCTCGCTCGACCTGGGCGCGCTGGTCGCCGGCACCAAGTACCGCGGTGACTTCGAGAAGCGCCTGAAGGGTGTGCTGACCTCGCTGAAGAAGGTGCCCAACGCGGTGCTGTTCATCGACGAGATCCACACCATCATCGGCGCCGGTTCCGCCTCCGGCGGCACCATGGACGCGTCCAACCTGATCAAGCCGGCGCTGTCTTCGGGCGAGCTGCGCTGCATCGGCTCGACCACGTTCCAGGAATACCGTGGCATCTTCGAGAAGGACCGTGCCCTGGCGCGGCGCTTCCAGAAGATCGACATCGTCGAGCCGACCGTGGGCGAGACCTTCGAGATCCTGCAGGGCCTCAAGCCCAAGTACGAGGCGCACCACGGCGTGACCTACGCCGACGATGCGCTGCAGGCGGCGGTGGACCTGTCGGTCAAGCACATCGGCGACCGGCTGCTGCCGGACAAGGCGATCGACGTGATCGACGAGGCCGGCGCGCGCCAGCGGCTGCTGCCGGAAGGCCAGCGCAAGGAGCTGATCGACATCGAGGAGATCGAGACCATCGTCGCCAAGATGGCGCGGATCCCGGCCAAGCAGGTCAGCGCCACCGACAAGGACGTGCTGCAGCACCTGGAGCGCAACCTGAAGATGGTGATCTTCGGCCAGGATCCGGCGATCGAGACGCTGTCCTCGTCGATCAAGCTGGCGCGCTCGGGTCTGGGCAATCCGGAGAAGCCGATCGGCAACTTCCTGTTTGCCGGCCCCACCGGCGTGGGCAAGACCGAGGTCACCAAGCAGCTGGCGCTGCAGTTGGGCATCGAGCTGGTGCGTTTCGACATGTCCGAGTACATGGAGCCGCATTCGATCAGCCGCCTGATCGGTGCGCCCCCGGGCTACGTTGGCTTCGACCAGGGCGGCCTGTTGACCGAGAAGATCGTCAAGACGCCGCACTGCGTGCTGCTGCTGGACGAGGTGGAGAAGGCGCATCCGGACATCTTCAACATCCTGTTGCAGGTCATGGACCGCGGCGTGCTCACCGACACCAACGGGCGCGAGGCTAACTTCAAGAACGTGATCCTGGTGATGACCACCAACGCCGGTGCCACACAGGCCTCGCGGCGCTCGATCGGTTTCACCCAGCAGGACCACTCCACCGATGCGATGGAGATCATCCGCCGCAGCTTCACCCCGGAGTTCCGCAACCGCCTGGACGCGGTGGTGCAGTTCCAGCCGCTGGCCTTCAGCCACATCCTGCGCGTGGTCGACAAGTTCGTGATCGAGCTGGAGATGCTGCTGCAGGAGAAGCACGTGTCGCTGTCGGCGACCCCGACCGCGCGCGACTGGCTGGCCCAGCACGGCTTCGACCCGCTGATGGGCGCGCGGCCGATGGCGCGGGTGATCCAGGACAAGGTCAAGCGCCCGCTGGCCGACGAACTGCTGTTCGGCAAGCTGGTCAACGGCGGCCGCGTCACCATCGACGTGCGCGACGGCGAGCTGGTGGTGGAGACCCAGGCCGAGCCGGAGCGCCTGCTGCCGGCCACGGTGGACTGAAGCCGGGCCACGGCACAGGCACGACGAAAGGCGGCTGCAGAGGCTGCAGCCGCCTGGCGAGGTCACCGTCGTTCCACCGTTGCAGACGCGAAAGGCGGCCAGTGGCCGCCTTCTTCATGTCCGCCCGTGGCGGATTACTTCATGCGGTAGGTGATGCGACCCTTGGTCAGGTCGTACGGAGTCATTTCGACCTTCACCCGGTCGCCGGTCAGGATGCGGATGTAGTTCTTGCGCATGCGGCCGGAGATGTGGGCGATGATTTCGTGCCCGTTTTCCAGCTTGACCCGGAACGTGGTATTGGGCAACGTCTCGCTGACGGTGCCTTCGAATTCGATGGAGTCGTCTTTCGACATGTAATCCTGTGCGATTCGGAACGGCCAAAGGCCTGAAGAGCGAGGATTTTACTCGCCTGCGCCGCGCCATGCAAAGTTTGCGTTAATCCCGCTCAGCCCTGGGCCAGTTCCGCGGCCGCCAGGGTGCCGAACTGCGACGTCCATGGCCCGATCTCGGCCGGTGCCGCCACCAGCGGGGCGATGGCCTCCAGGAAGCGCGGGCGCGGCCAGAGCTCGGCGCCCAGGCTCAGCAGATGGCCGTTCTCCACCTGCGCGTCGATCAGCGGCCAACCCCAGCCGTGCAGGCGCCGCGCCAGCGCCGCCAGCGCCACCTTGGAGCCGCCGCTGCGGGCGCTGAACATGCTCTCGCCGAAGAACATGCGCCCGCGCGCCACCCCGTAGATGCCGCCGACCAGGTCGTCGCCATCGAACACTTCCACCGAATGCGCGTGGCCGGCCTGATGCAGGGCCAGGTAGGCGGCGCGCATCGGGGCGGTGATCCAGGTGCCGTCCTGGCCGCGGCGCGGGAGTTGCGCGCAGGCGTCGATGACGGCGGCGAAGGCGGTATCGGCGCGCACCGTCCACGGCGAGCGCCGCAGGCTGCGGCGGAAGCGCGAGGACAGGCGCACGCCGTCGCTGCGGAACACGGTACGCGGGTCCGGGCTCCACCACAGGATCGGTTCGCCGTCGGAGAACCAGGGGAAGATGCCCTGCGCATAGGCGGCGAGCAGGCGGGTCGGCGACAGGTCGCCGCCGATCGCGAGCAGCCCATCCGGCTCGCGCAGGGCGCTGGACGGTGGCGGGAACGGGGCGGCGGGATCGGCCGCGAGCAGGGCAGGGAGACGACGCATCGCCGGCAGCGTAGCCGATGCCTCAGGCGTCGTGGCGGAACGGCGAGTGGCGCTGCAGTGCCGCCGCGCGCTGGCGGACCTCGGCGCGCTCCTGCGCGCACCAGTCGGCCAGCGGCGCGCGGAAGCCGGGGGCGGCGATCCAGTGGCGGCTGCGCACCAGCCGCGGCAGAAAGCCGCGGGCGATCTTGTGCTGGCCCTGCGCGCCCGGCTCGAAGCGGGTCAGGCCCTCGCGCAGGCAGTACTCGATGCCCTGGTAATAGCAGGTCTCGAAGTGCAGGCCGGGCAGGGCATCGCCGCCCCAGTAGCGGCCATACAGGGTGTCGCCGCCGCGCAGGCAGAACGCCCCGGCCACCGGCGTGTCCTGATGCATGGCGAGGAAGATCAGCAGGTTGCGCGGCATCGTTCGCGCAAGATGTGAGAAAAAGTCCAGGGTCAACGCCGGCGAATTGCCGTAGTCGTCGAAGGTGCGCAGGTAGAACCCGTACATGGCCTCCAGGTCGGCGGCGCTGGCCTCGTCGCCGTGCAGTACGCGGAAGCCGATGCCGGCGCGCTGCACCTTGGCCCGCTCCTGGCGGATGTTCTTGCGGTGCTTGTGGTCCATCGCGCCCAGGTAGTCGTCGAAGCCGGTCCAGCCGGCGTCGTTGTGCCACTGGTACTGCACGTCGTTACGTTCCAGCCAGTCGGTGCCGAACGCGGCGTCCTCGTCGGCGCGGTGGAAATTGACGTGGGCCGAGGACAGGCCGGTGCGCTCGGTCAGCGCCTGCATGGCCGCGAGCAGTTCCTGCTGCGCCGCCAGGTCGCGCGCCAGCAGCCGCGGCCCGGTCACCGGCGAGTACGGCACCGCGCACAGCCACTTGGGGAAGTAGTCCTGGCCGTAGCGCGCATAGGCATGCGCCCAGGCATGGTCGAACACGAATTCGCCGTGCGAGTTCGTCTTCACGTAGCCCGGCGCGGCGGCGATCAGGACGTCGCCGTCCCACAGCGTGAGGTGCAGCGGCGTCCAGCCCCAGTCCGGGCGCAGGCAGCCATGGCGTTCTAGGCCGGCCAGGAAGGCATGGGCGACGAAGGGGTTGCTGCCGTCGTGCAGTGCATCCCAGGCCGCCGCGTTCACGCCCTTCAGACCGGACTGCCACTCGGTGCGATGGCGTCCGCTGTCGCTCATCGCCGGGGTGGATTTTTCGCCGGGGCAGTGGCGTGGAAAGTCAATGGCAGACGCATGCCGCTTGGCGGGATGGGGTCTGCGCAACTCAGTCCGTCGGTCGGTAACCAATAGAGCGGCGCAGACAGCGCTGCGAGAAGCGCTGGATTGCGCGCATCCGCAGGCGGTGGAGCCTCGTCTACCTTGGCCTGCGGTGGGCAAAAACTATAATTCACATAGAGCGTAAGATCCTTTTCGGGCGGGGTCTGGCCACGAGTCGTTGCGACGATGGCAGGGGTCAGCAGCTTGGGAAGGAAGTACCCCAGTGCCAGCGCATATGCGCCGGAGGTTGCTGCTGATCCCTTTGCAGCCGTGTCGAGCTTTCCCGCTTCGATGAACAAGGGCACTGCCGCGCTCAGCGAAGGCGGGGCGCCCGGCAGGCCACGCATGGCAAATAACCCCAGATAGAACGCGGCCTCCTTGTCGCCGCCGTGGCGTGCAGTTTGCAGGAACTGCACGATCAGCGCCTGCTTGGCCTCAGCATAGGGAGTGCCGTCGAGTAGGCATTCGGCCCATAGCTTGCCCAGTCGCGCGGCGGAGGCCACATCGCCAGCCTGCGCTTGCTGCTGTGTAACCGCCAGTTTTTCGTATTCCGGCTTCAGTAAGGCGCTCAAGGACCGCGGGTTGGCCGGGTCGTACAACATTTTAAAAAGTACGTTGTCCTGGTCTCGAGTGGCGGCGATCAGTTCGTCGCGATCAAGACACAGGGGGTTGGGCGCAGGCGCTGCCTGTGCGGCCCAGGAACCACCGAACAGTAGCCCGGCAATGCTCAACAGCACAAGGCGCGGGCACTTCATTCGGAAATCTTGTCCAGATAGCGCTCGGCGTCCAGCGCGGCCATGCAGCCGAAGCCGGCCGAGGTGATCGCCTGGCGGTAGTGCTGGTCGGCGACGTCGCCGGCGGCGAACACGCCCGGCACCGAGGTCTCGGTGGCGGCGCCGCCGAGGCCGGAGCGGATCTCCAGGTAGCCGTTGTGCATGGCCAACTGGCCGTCGAACAGCTGGGTGTTCGGGTGATGGCCGATGGCGACGAAGAAGCCGTGCGCCTCCAGGTCGCGGGTGCTGCCGTCCTGCACCGACTTGACCCGCACGCCGGTCACGCCGGCCTCGTTGCCCAGCACCTCGTCCACCTGGTGATGCCAGACGGTCTCGATCTTGCCGGCGGCGACCTTGGCGAACAGCTTGTCCTGCATGATCTTTTCCGCGCGCAGGGTGTCGCGGCGGTGCACCAGGTAGACCTTGCGGGCGATGTTGGACAGGTACAGCGCCTCTTCCACGGCGGTGTTGCCGCCGCCGGCCACGACCACGTCCTGGTCCTTGTAGAAGAAGCCGTCGCAGGTGGCGCAGGCGGACACGCCGCGGCCCTTGAACGCCTCTTCCGAGGGAATGCCCAGATACTTGGCGGTGGCGCCGGTGGCGATGATCAGTGCGTCGCAGGTGTAGTCGCCGCTGTCGCCGCTGAGCCGGAACGGGCGCTGCGACAGGTCGGCGGTGTGGATGTGGTCGAAGATCACCTCGGTCTCGAAGCGCTCGGCATGCGCCTGCATGCGCGCCATCAGGTCCGGGCCCATCAGGCCGTGGGGGTCGCCGGGCCAGTTGTCGACCTCGGTGGTGGTCATCAGCTGGCCGCCCTGCTGCAGGCCGGTGATCACCACCGGCTTGAGGTTGGCGCGCGCGGCGTAGACCGCGGCGGTCCAGCCGGCCGGGCCGGAACCCAGGATCAGCAGGCGGGAATGCTTGGCGGAATTGGCGGCAGAGGGGCTCATGTATACTCGCGAACAGGGTGAAATGGCGGCGGAAACGCGGCATTGCGCGGGTTCCGGCGAAGGCGCATAGAGTGGCGGCCGGCCTGGAACGAATCAAGCCGCGTGGCGGAAACGCTGCGGCCCGCTGCGACAGGCAGCGGGTTTCGCGCGTCATTGCCGGCCTCAATCGGGCGCTGCCAGCGTCGGCCTGCGCAAGTCCGGACGATTCAGGTACCGACTGCTGAAATGCAAGGGCGAGTCGTTTATTATCAATCACTAACGATGCATTTCTAAGGTCTGGTCATAGCGTGGCGAAGCAGGTTCCGGAACGCGGCAAATCCCAGGGCGCCAATGCGGCGGCACGCAAGCAGGGCGCCGCGCCCAACCCACGCCGGCAGAAGCTGTGGCGCGACCTTGCGCTGATCGCGATCGCCCCGCTGTTGCTGTACCTGCTGGCCAGCCTGGCCACGTACTCGGCGACCGATCCGGGCTGGTCGCATACCGGAAGCGTGGTTGCGCCGGTGCACAACATGGGCGGCAAGTTCGGCGCCTGGATCGCCGACGTGCTGCTGCAACTGTTCGGCTACGTGGCCTTCCTGCTGCCGGTGGTGATCGGCGCGATCTCCTGGATCGCGCTGTTCGGCATGGACCAGGACGGCGATGGCGAGGCCGATCTCGGCCCGGCGCTGCGCCTGGTCGGCATCGTCGGCTTTTTGATCGCCGCCACCGGACTGCTGCACCTGCGCCTGTTCGCCGGCGACGTGGCCGGGGCCGGCGGCATCCTCGGCAAGCTGGTCGGCAATTCGCTGGGCGCGGGCTTCGGCGCGCTCGGCGCCAACCTGTTCGTGCTGGTGCTGCTGCTGGTGTCGGTGACCCTGGCTACCGGGCTGTCCTGGTTCGCGGTGATGGAGCGCATCGGCAAGGCGGTGATGACCCTGCCGGCGCTGGCCCGTCGCGGCACCCAGCAGGCCAACGAATGGCAGCAGACCCGCGCCATGCGCGAGGAACGCGAGGAAGTGCGCAAGGTCGACGCAGTGCAGCGCGCCAAGCGCGAGCCGGTCAAGATCGAGCCGCCGCCGGCGCCGGTGGTGGAGAAGAGCGAGCGCGCCAAGCGCGAGCAGCAGATCCCGCTGTTCCACGGCACCGGCAGCGACCCGTCCGGGGTGCCGCCGCTGGCGCTGCTGGACGACCCCAAGCCGCAGGCCAAGGGCTATTCCGAGGAGACCCTGGAAACCCTGTCGCGTCAGATCGAGTTCAAGCTGAAGGACTTCCGCATCGAGGCGCAGGTGGTCGGGGCCTATCCGGGCCCGGTGATCACCCGCTTCGAGATCGAGCCGGCGCCGGGCATCAAGGTCAGCCAGATCAGCTCGCTGGACAAAGACATCGCCCGCGGCTTGTCGGTGAAGTCGGTGCGCGTGGTCGACGTGATCCCGGGCAAGTCGGTGATCGGCCTGGAGATCCCCAACGTCAGCCGCGAGATGATCTATCTCAGCGAGCTGCTGCGCTCCAAGGAATACGACAAGTCGGCCAGTCCGCTGACGCTGGCCCTGGGCAAGGACATCGCCGGGCGCCCGACGGTGGCCGACCTGGCGCGCATGCCGCACCTGCTGGTCGCCGGCACCACCGGCTCGGGCAAGTCGGTGGCGGTCAACGCGATGGTGCTGAGCCTGCTGTACAAGGCCTCGGCCAAGGACCTGCGGATGCTGATGATCGACCCGAAGATGCTCGAACTGAGCGTCTACCAGGGCATACCGCACCTGCTGGCGCCGGTGGTCACCGACATGAAGGAGGCCGCCAACGGCCTGCGCTGGTGCGTGGCGGAAATGGAGCGCCGCTACAAGCTGATGAGTGCGGTCGGCGTGCGCAACCTGGCCGGCTTCAACAAGAAGGTCAAGGACGCGCAGGACGCCGGGCAGCCGCTGATGGACCCGCTGTTCAAGCCCAACCCGGACCTGGCTGAGGCGCCGCGGCCGTTGGACACGCTGCCGTTCATCGTCATCTTCATCGACGAATTCGCCGACATGATGATGATCGTCGGCAAGAAGGTCGAAGAGTTGATCGCGCGCCTGGCGCAGAAGGCCCGCGCCGCCGGCATCCACCTGATCCTGGCCACCCAGCGGCCCTCGGTGGACGTGATCACCGGCCTGATCAAGGCCAACATCCCGACCCGCATCGCTTTCCAGGTCAGCTCCAAGATCGACTCGCGCACCATCCTCGACCAGTCCGGCGCCGAGACCCTGCTTGGCCACGGCGACATGCTGTACCTGCCGCCGGGCACGGCGATGCCGGACCGCGTGCACGGCGCCTTCGTCAGCGACGAGGAGGTGCACCGGGTGGTCGAGCACCTCAAGGCCAGCGGCCCGGCCGACTACATCGAGGGCGTGCTGGACGAGGTGCAGACCATGGGCGACGGCACCGTGATCGGCGCCACCGGCCTGCCGGAAGCCGGCGGTGGTGGCGGCGACGAATCCGACCCGCTGTACGACGAGGCCCTGCGCATCGTCACCGAGACCCGCCGCGCGTCGATTTCCGGGGTGCAGCGGCGGCTGAAGATCGGCTACAACCGTGCCGCGCGGCTGATCGAGGCGATGGAAGCCGCCGGCGTGGTCAGCCCGCCCGAACACAACGGCGACCGCAGCGTGCTGGCGCCGCCGCCGCCGAAGTGAGGCGCACCGCGCCATTCGCCGGCCATGGCCGGCGCCTGTGTGGATTGGCGCAGTTGCCCCGGCTGTTCGCAGCGGCGCTGCTGGCGCTGGCCGGCGCCGCCGCCGCGCAACCGGCACCGGCTGCGCACGGCGACACCGACCAGGCCGCGACCACCGCGGCCGCACCGGTGGTCAGCAACAACTACAGCTACGTGCGCTACCGCGCCGACTACGAGGTGCGCGAGGACGCCACCAGCGTCGAGACCGACGAGTACGAGCTGCTGCTCAAGACCAAGGCCGGCGTCGACCAGTTCAGCCAGGTGCGGCTGGGCTACAGCGAGAAGCTGGAGACGCTGGAGGTGCTGGCCGCCTACACGCTGACCCCGGACGGGCTGCGCCACGACGTGCCGGCCGACAAGATCTATACCCAGGAGAGCTATTCCAGCGCGACGGCGGCGATGTACGCCGACCGCAAGGTCAAGGTAGTGGTGTTCCCGAACCTGATGCCCGGCGCGCGCCTGGTGTACCGGGTGCGGCGTACCCAGAACGTGCCGTACTTCCCCGGCTACTTCAGCCTGTGGGAGACCTTCAGCGTGTTCTCCCAGTACGACGACGCCACGGTGACCCTGGTGGCGCCGCGGCGCCTGCAGATGCACCTGTACACCCGCGGCGTGCAGGGCAGCGATACGCCGACGATCGCCGGCGAACAGGCGCGCTGGGAGTGGCGCTACAGCCGCCGCGAACCGATGAAGAGCCAGAACTGGTCGGCGGCCACCTGGGAATTCAGCCCGACCATCATGGCCAGCAGTTTCCGCCGCTGGTCGCAGATGGCCCAGGCCTACCAGCACAGCAGCGCCGCCGCCGCGCAGGTCACGCCCAAGGTGCGCGCCCGCGCCGAGCAGATCACCGCCGGCATCGTCGATCGCCGCGCGCAGGCCGCGGCGCTGTACGAGTGGGTGGCGCGCAACATCCGCTACGTGGCGGTGTACCTGGGCAACGGCGGGCTGCAGCCGAACAGCGCCGACAGCATCCTCGACAACCACTACGGCGACTGCAAGGACCACACCGTGGTGCTGGAAGCGCTGCTGGCGGCCAAGGGCATCGCCAGTACGCCGGTGCTGATCGGCGCGCAGGGCGGGCCGACCCTGCCGGAGGTGCCGGTGCTGGGCCGGTTCAACCACGCCATCACCTATCTGCCCGAGTTCAAGCTGTACGTGGATTCGACCAGCCCATACGCGCGTTTCGGCCAGTTGCCGGCCGGCGACCTGGGCGTGCCGGTGCTGCACACCGCCGACGGCACCGTGGCGCGCACGCCGCCGGACGACGCCAAGGTCAACCGCTACCTGGCCGAGACCGACTACCGTTTCGCTGCCGATGGCAGCGTCAGCGGCATCACCCGCCTGGACAGCGGCGACGTCGGCGAGATCGGCCTGCGCACCATGTTCGTGCAGCTCAACGCGCAGAACCGCACCCGCATCGAGGAGTCGATCGTCGCCGCCTCCGGCTTCGACGGCAGCGGCGAGCTGCTGCTGCAGGGCGCGCCGCAGGACCTGAGCCGGCCGTTCGGCTACGCCTACCGCTTCCGCGCCCACGACTATGTGGACTTCGGCGTGGTCGGCGGCATGAGCCTGCCGCTGATGCCCGGCGCCGACTCGGTGCGCGGGGTCTACAGCACCGCCTCGGCCGAGCGCAACCTGACCCCGTTCTACTGCAACGACAACGCGCGCAGCGAGACCTACCGGCTGACCTTCCCGGACAGCGTGCCGATCATCGCGATCCCAGCCGACACCCATTTCCGCAACGCCGCCGGCGAGTACGCTGCCACCTGGGTGCGCGACGGACAGACCGTGACCGCCACGCACACACTGCACCGGCGCGCGATCCACGGCCCGGCGGCGCTGTGCCAGCCGCAGGACTACGCCGCCTTCCGCGAGCTGTACCAGCAGGTGCGGCGCGGCTTCCGCGGGCAGATCCTGTACGGCGACCTGCGCCGGATGCAGACCGGGCCGTAGCCCTGGCTCGGCCGGCGACGTCCTCTGATCGCCTATTCAGGCGCGCCGCGTCACACTTCCCACACTCCATCCGGAAATCCATCCGCATGCTTCGCACACTCCGCTACACCGTCCTCGCCACCGCGCTGCTGGCCGGCTCCGCCTTCGCCGGCGCCCGCGAGGACCTCACCGCCTTCACCCGCGGGCTGAAGGGCCTGGACGGCCAGTTCGCGCAGAAGGTCTACGACGGCAAGGGCACGCTGAAGGAAAGCTCCAGCGGCCGCGTCGCGCTCTCGGCGCCGCGCCTGTTCCGCTGGGAATACCGCAAGCCCTATACCCAACTGATCGTCGCCGACGGCAGCAAGGTGTGGGTCTACGACCCGGACCTGAAACAGGCCACGGTGCGCGCGCAGGGCAGCGAGGAACAGAACAGCCCGCTGACCGCGCTGATCGACCCGGGCAGGCTCGACCGCCAGTACGACGTCAGCGAGGAGGCCGTGGCCCGCGACGGGCTGCAGTGGCTGACCATGACGCCGAAGGTGGACACCGAGGCCAGCTTCCAGATGGCCAAGCTCGGCTTCGACCGCAACGGCCTGGCGCGCATGGAAGTGGTCGACCCGGTCGGCCAGCGCACCGAGATCAGCTTCAGCGACTGGAAGCGCAATCCGGCCTTCGCCACCGGCACCTTCCGCTACGTCCCGGACAAGGACGTGGACGTGGTCGGCGACCGCTGAGCCGGCTGCCGCCGCGCACGTTGTCGGTGCGCGGCGGTTTGCCCGGTCAGTCCGGGCAGGTCTGCACTTCGATGCTGACGTGGCCCAGCGTGGCCACGTCCTGCAGGCGCGCGTGGTAGAACGCCGCCGGCCGCGGCTTGTGCGTCACCAGCGACACGATCGCCGCGTGCTGGCCGGGGCCGACCCGCCACACGTGCAGGTCGGCGATGCGCTCGTCGTCCTGCTGCAGGCGGTCGCGGATCTGCGCCTGCAGCGCCGCCGGCGCCGAGGCGTCGAGCAGCACCGCGCCGGTGTCGCGCAGCAGCGCCAGCGACCAGCGGGCGATGACGATGGCGCCGACGATGCCCATCAACGCATCGGTCCAGGTCCAGCCCAGGTACTTGGCCAGCAACAGGGCGACGATCGCCATCACCGAGGTCAGCGCGTCGGCCAGCACGTGCATGTAGGCCGAGCGTAGATTGTGGTCGGCGTGCGCGTGGCGGTCGTGGCTGTGCGCGGGCGCGGCATGGGCGTGCGCATGCCCGTGGTGATCGTGCGGGTGGTGATGGTCGTGACTGTGCGCGTAATCGTGATCGTGCCCATCGTGGTGCGCGTGCGCATGGTCGTCATGCCGATGCGCGGCATGGGCGTGGTCGTGATGATGCCCGTGCCCATGTCCATGTCCATGTCCATGTCCATGCCCATGATCGTGGTGGTGATCGGCGCCCAGCATCCAGGCGCTGAGCAGGTTCACCAGCAGGCCCAGCGCCGCGATCCACAGGGCCTCGTCGTAGGCGATGTGCACCGGCTGCGCCAGGCGCAGTGCCGACTCCACGCCGATGCCCAGGGCGATCAGCGCCAGGATCAGCGCGCTGGAAAAGCCGGCCAGGTCGCCGACCTTGCCGGTGCCGAAGGTGAAGCGCGGGTTGTGCCGGTGCCGGCGCGCGAACCAGTAGGCGAAGCCGGCCAGCGACAGCGCCCCGGCGTGGGTGGCCATGTGCAGGCCGTCGGCCAGCAGCGCCATCGAGCCGGTCCACCAGCCGGCGACGATCTCCACAAACATCATCGCGGCGGTCAGCGCCACCACCGACCAGGTGCGGCGCGCATTGCGCTCGTGGCGCGTGCCGAGGAAGTCGTGCTGGTGGGTAAAGGTGTCCAGGGTGTCGTGGTGGCTCATGGCGGGGTCGGCCAGGCAGGGGGATGCCGCGGATTCTAGCGCCGGCGCCCTACGGCGCGGCGGCGGGCGCGTCGAGATGGCGGCCGCTCCGCATCGCCACCGCCCACTTCGATGCCGGCTCTGCCGTTCCGCACTGGACACGACCGCGGCACGCAGCCTAATAAGGGCTGTTGGAGGATAACTAAGAATATAGCAAAATATCCGCTAAGACACTGATAATTCGGTAAATTCTGAAATTTTACGCATCTCAAATGGCGTGCTAATCGTGGTGCGAACGGACATCGCTGCTACCTCTAGGTCACAACTGCTCATACTTGTGCCGGATAGGAAGGAGTTCCCCTATTCCGAGGATATCCATGCGTTCAATTTCCAATGCGTTCTTTTACCAGGCCGAAATTACCCAGATAGATCGATGGGAGCACGGTCCACTCGAGCTCGCGTTCCTATCCGAGCCGGCGACAGGTCGCCTGGAATGGACGGCTCACCTACACGATTGGAATGCCACGCAAAGGGCAGGATTTGTGCGGTCGGGAAAAGCCATCGAAGGGTTGAAGCCGTTCGTGCCTTATCTTGAAGAGCGGCGCAACCCGAACATGATCCTGGTGCCGACCTACGGCGGGAACTCCGAGCTCGACGTCATGCTGGCCGGCCTGTTGCCCGATGACATCCTGGCCAAGGCTGGTCTCGAACGCCGACGCTCCATGATGGGCCTGATGTACATGCACAACGACTTGCCGGCGGACTACGGTCCGCGGGCACGAACTGCATTTGCGCACTACATCTGGACGCGTTTGTCTCCGCGAGCGCGTTTGGGTAAAGGCGCCTTCAACGCGCGCTCGCCGCTGCGACTGCTCGCCGGCGACACCCTGTACTGGGCACACCGCCTATATCGCCTAGCACTGGCAAGGCGTGATGAGTTCTTCGCTCCCACTACGCACGAAGACGAGACCTGGAGGCCGCTACCAGAGTTACGCGCCGGTATCTTGGCCGACCTGCCTGAAGAAGAGAGACACCTGTTCGATATCCAGCGGCCACTAATAGGCGGCGACATCTGGGACGAGTTTGATGCCGACGAGCGCGAGGAGGTGCTTCAAAGCGCGATTGACGGCGACGGGGTCCTTGAGTCGCTCGATCCGGTGATTGAGTTGCTGCACCGCCACCGGATGCACGAGGACTTCTCGGGCGCGAACTCCTGGATCAAAGAGGATTTCGAGCGCAGCTTCTATTCCAAGCGGGCCAAATTGAAAGTCGATCTAGTCGAGACCATCGACGATGCCCCGGCTTACGCGCTGGAGCCCAACGAGCCGTACGAGCAGGTTCTATTCCGCGATGTGATCGCAATGCTCGATCAAAAAGAGCGTCGCTTGATGGTAGCTCTGCGGCTTGGCAAGAGTGCTTCCACCATCGCGCGCGAGTCGGGTCTGCGCGGCCACGCGTCGGTTTCGCGGCGCATTGCCGCGCTCAAGGCGAAGGTCGCCCGACTGCTAAAATGAGCTAAAGCGCTAGCGCCGAGATAGCACCGTCGAGGATGCGCGCGGCCGCAGAGCGCGTTCCCCAAGCCGTTTGGCCTGGGGTTCCGCTCCGCGGCTTTGGACACCGGAGAAACCTTGTTTTTCACACACCGGTGTGAATGCAGGCTATCGCGCGATCTATGGAATAAATGCGCCGCGTTGCCAGGGCGTAGTGGTGATGACCAACAGGGACAACGGCACCGGCCTGGAACCGTCGATCCTGCGCGACATCGCACGTCTGTATCACTGGCCGCTCCTTCGCATCCTGGTCGGCTGAACGCCGACTGCCGGCCGCAGCACGGCGTATACGGGCCGCGGCGATAGAATGGGCAGATGGCCAAACGCAGACCCTTCGCTTCCGATACCCCAGACCTGTTGAGCGTCGACCGCGAGGCCATGCGCCCGCTGGCCGAGCGCATGCGACCGCGCACGCTCGACGAGATGGTCGGGCAGAAGCGCCTGCTGGCGCCGACCAGCGCGTTGCGCCGCGCGGTCGCGTCCGGACGCGTGCATTCGATGATCCTGTGGGGGCCGCCCGGCTGCGGCAAGACCACCCTGGCGCTGCTGCTGGCGCAGTACGCCGAAGCCGAGTTCAAGGCGATCTCGGCGGTGCTGTCCGGCCTGCCGGAGGTGCGGGGGGTACTGGCCGAGGCCGCGCAGCGTTTCGCCGATGGCCGCCGCACGGTGCTGTTCGTCGACGAGGTGCACCGCTTCAACAAGGCGCAGCAGGACGCGTTCCTGCCGCACATCGAGCGCGGCACCATCCTGTTCGTCGGCGCCACCACCGAGAATCCCTCGTTCGAGCTGAATTCGGCGCTGCTGTCGCGCTGCCGCGTGCACGTGCTGGAGGCGGTGTCGCCGCAGGACATCGCCGAGGCGCTGCAGCGGGCGCTGCACGATCCAGAGCGTGGGCTCGGTGCCGAGCACCTGCAGGTCTCCGATGCGGCCTTGCTGGAGATCGCCGGCGCCGCCGATGGCGACGTGCGGCGCGCGCTGACATTGCTGGAAATCGCCGCCGAGCTGGCCCAGGACGAGGGCGGGGAGATCACCGCGCAGACCCTGCAGCAGGTGCTGGCCGACCGCACCCGCCGCTTCGACAAGGGCGGCGAGCAGTTCTACGACCAGATCTCGGCGCTGCACAAGTCGGTGCGCAGTTCCAATCCTGATGCGGCGCTGTACTGGCTCACACGCATGCTCGACGGCGGCTGCGACCCGTCCTACCTGGCGCGGCGGCTGACCCGCATGGCGATCGAGGACATTGGCCTGGCCGACCCGCGTGCGCAGTCGATGGCGCTGGAAGCCTGGGACATCTACGAGCGCCTGGGCAGCCCCGAAGGCGAACTGGCCTTCGCGCAACTGGTGCTGTACCTGGCCAGCACCGCCAAGTCCAACGCCGGCTATGCCGCGTTCAACCAGGCCAAGGCCGAGGTGCGCGAGACCGGCACCCAGGAGGTGCCGCTGCATCTGCGCAACGCGCCGACCAAGCTGATGAAGACCCTGGGCTACGGTGCGGATTACCAGTACGACCACGACGCCGAAGGCGGCATCGCCCTGGACCAGACCGGCTTCCCCGATGCGATGGGCGAGCGCGTGTACTACCGGCCGGTGGAGCGCGGCCTGGAGATCAAGCTCAAGGACAAGCTCGACCGCCTGCGCGCCGCGCGCGAGCAGGCGCGGGCAGAGAAGGCCGGGACGCGCGGCTGACGGCCACCGAACCGCGGCGCGCGATGCCGCTGGACACCCGCGCGCAACGCCCCGCATACTCGCGGCAGGAGATGGCGTTCCTCCTTTAACCACCACGCGCTCGGCGTGGTTGATGACGCCTACAGTCGCCCGACCAGGTCGGGGCTGTAGGCGCGCGCGTCCGCATCCCTCGCTCCGGTCGGCCCAATCCGTGGATGAGGAGAGGACCGATGCCCAAGTTGCAACGCCTGGAACAGTTCGAATTGCTGCCCTACCTGGGCAAATGGTTGGTTATTGCCCTGATCGTCGGCACGCTGGCAGGCAGCGCGTCGGCGTTGTTCCTGTTTTCCCTCGACGGCGCCACGGCCTGGCGCGAAGCGCATCGCTGGGCGATCTGGTTGCTGCCCGTCGCCGGATTCGGCGTCGGCCTGGTCTACCACCTGCTGGGCAAGGCGGTCGATGGCGGCAACAACCTCATCATCGACGAGATCCACGATCCGAAGAAGGTCGTGCCGCTGCGGATGGTGCCGCTGGTACTGGGTGGGACGGTGGTGTCGCACCTGTTCGGCGCATCGGTGGGTCGCGAAGGGACCGCGGTGCAGATGGGCGGGGCCTTGGCAGACCAGCTCACGCATGTGCTGCGTCTGCAGCGTCCGGACCGGCGCATGCTGTTGATGGCCGGCATCAGCGCCGGTTTCGCCTCGGTGTTCGGCACGCCGCTGGCGGGCGCGGTGTTCGGCCTGGAAGTGCTGGCGATCGGCCGCATGCGCTACGACGCGCTGTTCCCCTGCGTCGTCGCCGCGATCGTCGCCGACCAGGTGTGCCGCGCCTGGGGCGTCCAGCACACCGCGTATGCGATCGGCCAGGTGGTGCCGGTAAGCGGCGCCAGCGTGATGGCCGTGGTCGCCGCGGGCATCGTGTTCGGCCTGGTCGGCATGCTGTTCGCCACCGCGACGCACCACGTCGGTGGACTGGTCAAGCGCACGGTCGCGTATGCGCCCCTGCGACCGGCCCTTGGTGGCATCGTGATCGCCACGGCAGTGTGGGCGCTGGATGCCTACCACTATGTCGGACTGGGCATTCCCGACATCGTGCGGTCCTTTCGGCAGCCGATGGCGCCGTGGGATTTCCTGGGCAAGTTCGCGTTCACCGTGGCCTCGCTGGGCAGCGGCTTCAAGGGTGGGGAAGTGACGCCCTTGTTCTACATCGGCGCGACCCTGGGCAATGCGCTGGCGCCGCTGCTGCACCTGCCGTTCCCCTTGCTTGCCGGCATCGGCTTCGTGGCGGTCTTCGCGGGAGCGGCCAACACGCCGATCGCCACCACGTTGATGGCGATGGAACTGTTCGGCGCCGATATCGGACCGCTGGCGGCGATCGGCTGCGTCACCGCCTTCCTGTTTTCGGGGCACACCGGCATCTATCACGCGCAACGCGTCGGGCACGGCAAGCATCGTCGCGCCGCAGGTCCGATGCCGGAGGCGCTGCGGATCGCCGACCTGGGGCAGTTGCGGCGCCGGCCGTTGCCTGTGCAGGACACGGCGGTGGACGCCGACGCGGAGCGGTTGCCGTGAACCGGCCGCTTCCAGCGCAGATGGCGGCCTTGCGCCTGTATTTTCCGTTCTCCACCAAGGCCGGGCGGCCCACGCGCTTCTGGCATCGGCTGACCGCGCCGGCGCTCGCCGATCACCTGCTGGCGATGGCGCGCCGCAGCCGTATTGCCCAAGCCATGCTGCATCCGGTCGAGCGTGGCTATCTGCCCGGCGCTGGTCTGTCGCAGCGGCATCCGGAGTTGAGCGGCATGCGCCATCCGCATTGCCTGGAACTGCTGGACACCGAGCAGCGCCTGCGCGATTTTGTGGCCGACCATGCCGAGGAGTTGCGCAAGGTCCACGCCGTGCTCTTCCTCTGCGAGCTGCCGCTTGCGCACAATGGGGGCTCTCACTCCGCCTTCCGCGCCCAGGGTGCCGCTCCATGAACACGCTCCAGACCATTGTCGCGATCGGGATCGGCGCGATGATCGGCGCCTTGGCGCGCTACGCCTTGAGCCTGGCGATGAACGGCGTGGTGCCGCAGATCCCGATGGGAACGCTGGCGTCCAACCTGATCGCGGCCTACATCGTCGGGGCCGGCATCGCCTTCTTCGCGGCGATGCCGACGCTGTCGCCGGCGTGGCGCCTGTTCGTGATCACCGGGCTGGCTGGGGGGTTGTCGACGTTCTCGACGTTCTCGGCCGAGCTGTTATTGCTGTTGCGCGATGGCCGTCTGGGCTGGTCGGCGGCAATGCTGGCGATGCATGTGGGCGGCTCGCTGCTGATGACGTTGCTGGGCATGTTCACCATCTCACTGGTCCGCAACGCATGAGCGAGGCGAGGACGATGCAAGGCTATCAACTGACGTTCTTCACCGAACAGGAGCGGCGGCACCGACATGCGCCGATCGGCGAATGGTTGCTGCAGTTCGCCAAGGCGCATGGCGCCTGCGGCGGCACGGTGATCGGCGGGCTCGAAGGCTTCGATCACGGCGACCACCTGCACGCCACGCACTTTTTCGAGCTGGCCGAACAGCCACTCGCGGTCACCGTGTCGGTGGACGAGGCCGCCTGCCAGCGGCTGATGCAGGCCTTGGCGGAGGAAGAACTCGATCTGAGCTACGTGAAAGTGCCGGTCGAGTATGGACGCGTGGGCAAGGCGGTCGCCTAGGCGACCTGCGGCGCATCATCGCCGACGGTGCATGGTCGAGGTCAACCCAGCAGGGCCGCGCCCACGCCCAGCGGCGGTGCAAGCAGCGCCAATGGCACGATCAGCCGCGGCCGGTACGGCAGCAGGCCCAGGGTCAGCAGCGCCGCGCTGGCGCTGAGCGAGCCCACCCACAGCACCGGGCCGATGCCCCAGCCGCGCGCGGTTACGCAGCAGGCGAATGCCGCGCCGAGCAACAGCCAGCCGGCAGCCCGTAGTTGCCGCAGGCGCGGCGCGGATGCGCGCTGTGCACCGTAAAGCTCGAGCTGGTGTTTCTCCATGCCCAGGCACAGCGCGACGAAGCCGGAGAAGGCCAGGCACAGGCCGAGCGTGGTCATGCGCCCTCCGTGGCCAGCGCCGGCTTGGCCGATCCGCCGCGCTCGCGGGCGCGGCGTTCGGCCGCCGACAGCGGCGGTTGCCAGCGCTGCATGCGGCGTGCGGCCAGCGCCAGGGCCACGCCGAGGAACAGGCAGACCAGGTCGAACCCGGCCAACGCCCAGTCGCCGGCCAGCAGGCTCACCCCCAGGTGCGCCTCGGTGGTGAGGGCGTTGAGCAGCGGCAGCAAGCCGAACAGCGCCGCGCCCGCATACAGTTGCCAGGCCCACATCGCGCGCTTCGGCCACACCTGGGCCGCGATCAGCGCCGCGGCCCAGGCCAGGAAGAACACTGCCGCTTCGCGTTCCGGGCGCGATTCCAGATGCAGCGGCAGCAGCCGGTTGCCCCAGAAATAGGCGGCGAAGGCGATCGGCAGCCCGGCCACGGTGCCGATGTTGAGCGCGTCGACCAGGCGCAGGCCCAGGCCGATGCGTCCGGCCTTGGCGTGCTTGGGCCGCTCCTTGACCGCCCATAGGATCGCGCCGCTGGCCACCATCAGGCAGCCGAGCAGGCCGCAGCCGAAGAACAGCCAGCGCAGCCAGGGCCCGGCGAAGTGCGCCAGGTGCAGGCCGTACAGGGTGCTGCGGGTTTCCGCGGCGGCACCGAGTTCGCCGCTGCGGCCGAGGATCTGCCCGCTGGCCGCGTCCAGCAGCAGCGAGGGCGTTGTGTAGCCCAGGCGCTGGCCGTCGCCCTGGCGGATCTGGATCGCCGCGGCGGCGTCGCCGGCGTTGTAGACGGTGAAGCCGGCGATCGGCGCCTGCGCGCCCCATTCGCGGCGCGCCACGTCCAGCAGTTGCGCGATCGGCAGCATGTGCCCCGGCGTGCCGCTGGCCTCGCGCAGGTTCTGCGGCTCCTGGAACGCCTCGGCATAGAACGCTTGCTCGGCGTCGGGGTAGGCGGTCTTGATGCCCCACGGCAAGTACATCAGCATCAGCGTGACCAGCCCGGTGTAGGTGATCATCGCGTGGTAGGGCAGGGCCAGCACCGCGCTGGCATTGTGGAAGTCCAGCCACGAGCGCTGGCCCTTGGCCGGGCGGAAGGTGAAGAAGTCCTTGAAGATCTTCTTGTGGGTGATCACGCCGCTGATGATCGCCACCAGCATGAACATCGCGCAGAAGCCGACGATGTAGCGTGCCCACAGGGCCGGCATGTAATGCAGGTCGAAGTGCAGGCGGTAGAAGAAGTCGCCGCCGCGGGTGTCGCGGGTCTGGCTGGCCTCGCCGCTGACCGGGTCGAGCAGGGCGTTGCCGAACAGTTCCTTGCGGCTCGGGCGGGTGCCGTCGGCCGGCGGCGGATTGCGCCAGAACAGGTCGGTGAACGGCGCGCGCGGGTTGGCCAGCGACACGAACCACTGCGGCGACTGCGGCGCCTCGCGCTGCAGCAGCGCCACCGCGCGTGCGGCGACCACGTCGGTGCTCGGCTGCGCACGCGGGAGTTCCGGGCGCATCCACTGGCTGATCTCGTTGCGGAAATAGCTGGCGGTGCCGGCCATGAAGATCAGCAGCAGCACCCACGACACCAGCAGGCCGCTCCAGGTGTGCAGCCAGGCCATCGATTGGCGGAATCCCTGCTTCATGGTACGTGCTGCTGCAGCCAGGCGATGGCCAGCGCCATCGGCGCCAGCAGCGCGGCGATGCCCAGCCAGGCGCGCCCGGCGCTGCGCGCGGCGAACGCCCACAGTGCGGTGCAGGCGCAGACCAGGATGCCGAGCATCATGCCGCTCAGCACCGCCTGCGCACGCAACGACGGCCACAGCAGTGGCAGCAGCACTGCGGTGGCCGCGGCCAGCGCGTAGCCGCCGACGATGGCGGCCAGGGTGCGTGCCAGCACGCCCAGCCAGGGCGGCAGGGTGCGGCGCCGCGGCGGGGCCGGGTCATCAAGGGTGCGAAGCGGAGCGGAAGAAGAAGACATGCATGCCCGTTGGGAGGAAGCACCGGCTGGGCAGCGGAGGACAGCGCGTGGCGGCGGTGGGTGAGATGTCAGTTAATGATACGCATTCCTATCTTCAGCGCAAATGCAGACATCACCACCGGGAGCGCCGTGTAGTTGGAGCGGCTGCCGCGGTGCGCCGAGTGGCGTGTCAGACCGCGTCGTCCAAGCTGTTCGCTGCGGATGCGCTGAAGAACCTGCTGGACCAGGCCGTCTGAGCGAATCGCCGTCCGTCACCGTTGTTGCGATCGCATCAGCGCTGCGGTGCGTCCATCGACGCGCGATTGGCCTTCATCGCGTCGGCGGCAGCAATTTTCTGCGCCACCGCCTCGCGCAGCGGCGACGCGGCGGGCAGCAGGGTCGACAGGTGGCGCCAGTCACCGGCCGCGTCGGCGTAGCGCTGCTGCTGGAAGGCGGCGATGCCGCGCATCCACAGCGCCCGCTGGTTGTCCGGTTGCTGCGCCAGGACCCGGTCGAGCATGGCGCGGGCGGCGCGGCTGACGGCCAGATCCGCGTGTTGTGCCATGTCGGTCTCCGCCCAACCGAGCAATGCCTCGACGTTGTCCGGGTCCAGGCGCAGGGCCTGCGCGTAGGCGCGCTGCGCGTCCTGCGGTCGCTTGGCCTGTTGTGCGTCCCAGGCCTGCTGCAACACGTCCTGCAGCGCTCGGACGTTCGGATCCGCGGCGGACGGCGGCAGCGGCTGCAGCGGCACACCGGCCAGGGCCGTCGGTGTGCCGATGTGCCAGTAGAGGCCGGCGCCGAGCAAGGGCAGGAGCAGCGCCAGCAGCAGCGCCACACCACGCTCCGCGCGTGCGCCGGTGTGGTGCATGAGCAACGGGCGCAGCACCGCGAACAGGGCGATGCTCAGCATTGCGGCGGCGGCCAGGACAAAGCCGGGCATCACCAGGCGTCCTCCGCGTCCGGTTCCGCCGTCGCGGCGCCGATGGCGCGACGGCGCTGGCGCAGCGTCGCCACGATCACGCCGGCGCCGCCCAGCAACAACAGTGCCGGCCCGAACCACAGCAGCCAGGTGCCCGGCGCCAGCGGCGGGTCGTACAGCACGAAGGCCGAATAGCGATCGACCATGTACTGCTTGATCTGCGCATCGCTGCGCCCGGCCTGCAGTTGCGCGAACACCTGGTGGCGCAGGTCGCGCGCCAGGGTCGCGTCGGAATCGGCCAGGTTCTCGTTCTGGCAGACCATGCAGCGCAATTGCGCGGTCAGGTGCTGGAAACGCTGTTCCTGCGCTCGGTCCTTGAAGGGCAGCGGGTCGACCGCCTGGGCAAAGGCCGGCACTGCGCCGCCTATCACCCACAGCAGCATCAGCAACCGCCACCACGGCATGCGCCGGGGCGTCCGTGCGACGAGGACGCTCATCGCCGCGCTCCGCCGAGCGCCGCAATCGCCGGGCGTACTTCCTCGGCCAGCACCTGCGGCGTCAGCACGCCGACGTGCTTGTAGCGGACCACGCCGTCGGCATCGATCAGGAAGGTTTCCGGCGCGCCATACACGCCCAGGTCGATGGCACGCTGGCCGTCGGCGTCCACCAGCACCAGCGCATACGGATTGCCGCGCTGCGCCAGCCAGGCGGCGGTGTCGTGTGGATCGTCGCGGTAGGCGTAGCCGACCAGGGTCACGCCCAGGTGCCGCGCCTGCGCCATCAGCAGCGGATGCTCCTCGCTGCAGGCCATGCACCAGCTGCCGAACACGTTGAGCAGATACGGATGGCCACGCAGCGCCTCGCTGCCGCTGCGCAGGTCCGGGCGATCCAGGCGCGGCAGCGCGAACGCCGGCACCGGTTTGCCCAGCAGCGGCGAGGGCACCTCGCGCGGATCGTGGCTGCGGCTCCACCACAGGCCGAATCCGAACAGCGCGGCCAGCAGCACGAACGCGGCCAGCGGCAGCAGCCGGCTCATGGCGCGGCTCCGGCGAGCGCGGCCGGCACGGTAGCGCTTGTCGCAGCCGGCTGCGCACGCAGGCGGCGCGCGCCGGCGCTGACGAAACCGCCGAGCATCATCAGCAGGCCGCCGGCCCAGATCCAGCGGATGAAGGGCTTGTCGTACAGGCGCAGGGTCCAGCCGTATTCGATGTGCTGGTCGTCGACCGGCTCGCCGAGCGCGACATACAGGTCGCGCAGCACGCCGGCGTCGATCGCCGCCTCGGTCTGGATGCGTTCGCTGCTGTACAGACGCTTCTGCGGATGCAGCACCGCCACGACGGCGCCGTCGCGCAGCACGCTCACCGTGCCTTGTTCGGCCTTCCAGTTGGGGCCATCGATCAACTGCACGCCATCGAAGCGGAAGCTGTGCACGCCGACCTGCGCGCTCTGGCCGGGATCCAGGCGCACGTCGCGTTCCACCGACAGGCTTTCCGATAGCAGCACGCCGGCCACGAACACCGCAACCCCGGCATGCGCGAGCAGCATGCCAGCCAGTTCGGCGGGGAAGCGGCGGCCACGCGGTGCGCTGCGCCAGCGGGTCAGCGCATACAGCGCGGTGCCGACGCCGACCCAGGCCGCGGCGGCGACGCCGGCCACCGCACGCAGCGTGCCGGCGCTCAACAGCCATGCCAGCAGCGCGCAGCCGAGCGCGGCCAGCCCGGCGCGGGCGGCCACCGCGCGCAGTGCGCCGGGTTCGGTGCGGCCCCAGCGCAGGTAGGGGCCGAACGGCAACAGCAATACCACCGGCAACATCAGCAACGGGAACAGCAGGCCGAAGTAGGGCGGCCCCACCGAAATCTTGCCCAACCGCAGCGCATCGCCGAGCAGCGGGAACAGCGTGCCCAGCAGCACCATCGCCGCGGCCACGCTGAGCATCAGGTTGCCGACCAGGATCGCGGTCTCCCGCGACAGCGCGGCGAACGGCTTGCCCGCGGCCAGGCGTGGCGCGCGCAGTGCGTACAGCAGCAGCGAGCCGCCGACCACCAGCACCAGGAAGCCGAGGATGTACAGGCCGCGGCGCGGGTCGGCGGCGAAGGCGTGTACCGAGGTCAGCACGCCCGAGCGCACCAGGAAGGTGCCCAGCAACGACAGCGAGAACGCCAGGATCGACAGCAGCAGGGTCCAGGCGCCGAGCGCGCCGCGCTTTTCGGTGACCGCCTGGGTGTGGATCAGCGCCGCGCCGACCAACCACGGCATGAAGCTGGCGTTCTCCACCGGATCCCAGAACCACCAGCCGCCCCAGCCCAACTCGGCATAGGCCCACCAGCTGCCGGCGACGATGCCGGCGCTGAGGAAGCCCCAGGCGACATTGGTCCACGGCCGCGCCCAGCGCACCCAGGCCTGCTGCTGCTCGCCGCCGAGCAGGGCGGCGATGGCGAAGGCGAAGGCCACCGAGAAGCCGACGTAGCCGGTGTACAGCACCGGCGGATGCAGCACCATGCCCGGGTCCTGCAACACCGGGTTGAGTTCGCTGCCGTCGCGCGGCATCGGTGACAGCCGCGCGAACGGATTGGAGGTGAACAGGACGAAGGCCAGGAAGCCGCTGGAAATCAGCCCGAGCACGCCGAGCACGCGCGCGGCGAACGCTTCCGGCAAGTGCCGGCCGCTGCGCGCCAGCGCCACCGTCCACAGGTTGAGGATGGCGATCCACAGCAGCAGCGAGCCTTCATGCGCGCCCCACACCGCGGCCAGCCGGTAATACCAGGGCTGCGCCAGGTTGGCATTGGCGGCGACGTAGCGCACCGAGAAATCCAGCTGCAGCAACACGTAGCCGAGCAGGCCGAAGGCCAGCCAGGCGAAGCCGGCCTGGGCGTAGGCGGCCGGCCGGGCCACCGCCATCCAGGCGCGCTGGCCGCGCCAGGCGCCGAGCAGCGGCAGCACGCCCTGCACCAGTGCCAGCAGCAAGGCCAGGATCAGCGCGCACTGGCCGAGTTCGGCGCTCATCGCGCGGCGCTCCCGATGCGGCGGGACGCGATCGGGCTCATTGCCGCGCTGCGGCTGCAGCCGCCGCCGCAGCGGTGCGAGCGGTCCTGGCGCGGTCGGCATGCGCCTGCGCCATCGCGTCTTTCAGTTCCTGCGGCATGTAGGTCTCGTCGTGCTTGGCCAGCACCTCGGTGGCGACGAAGCGCGCACCCTGCATCGAGCCGGTGGCGATCACCGCCTGGTTGTCGCGGAAGAGGTCGGGCAGGATGCCGGTGTAGGCCACGGCGGTGGCACCGGCCTTGTCGATCACGGTGAACTGCACCTGCAGCGAATCGGCGCTGCGTGTGATCGAGCCGGCCTTGACCATGCCGCCGAGCCGGAACACCCGGTAGTCCCGGGCCGCGCCGGCCTGCACCTGGCTGGGGGTGAACAGGTAGCTGATGTTGTGCTGCAGGGCCAGCACGAACAGGCCGGTGGCCAGCGCTGCGGCGCCGAGCAACAGCAGCACCAGCAGCAGGCGGCGCTTACGGGTGGGATGCATCGCGAACTCCAACAGCGGCGGCGTTGTCGCGGACGCGCCGGGCCCGTTCGCGCGTCACTTGCGCACGGATGTCGGCGAGCAGGCGACGCTGGCGGCGGCGCGGCAGCACGCTGTCCAGGAGCAGCACCACCAGGGCCAGCGCGTACGCGCTCCACACGTAGACGGCGTAGCCGCCCATCGCCCAGAACCCGCTCATGCCGCGTGTTCCGCTGGCAGCGGCATGGTGTCCGCTGGCGACGCCGGCACCGGCGAGGACTGCATGGCGATCGCCCGCACCCAGGCCTTGCCGCGCTCCAGCGCCAACAGGTCGGTGCGCAGGCGCCCGCACAGGCTGGCGACGTAATAGCACTTGCTGGCGACCACGCCGGTCAGCAGCGGCCACAGCATCGACAGCGGCATCGTCGACGGGCCGAGCACGCGCACCGTGGAGCCTTGGTGCAGGGTGTTCCACCACACCACCGAGTAATGCACGATCGGCAGGTTGATCAGCCCGACCAGCGCCAGCAGCGCGGCGGCGCGCGCGCCCTGGCGCGGATCGTCGATGGCGCGGTGCAGGCCGATCACGCCCAGGTACAGGAACAGCAGCACCAGTTCCGAGGTCAGCCGCGCATCCCAGGTCCACCATGTGCCCCACATCGGCCGGCCCCACAGCGAGCCGGTGCACAGGGTGACGAAGGTGAAGGCCGCGCCGATCGGCGCCGAGGCCATGCAGACGATTTCCGCCAGCTTGATCCGCCACACCAGCGCGACCAGGCCGCCCATGCCCATCGCCGCGTAGACGAACAGGCTCATCCAGGCGCATGGCACGTGCACGAACATGATGCGGTAGGCATCGTGTTGCTGGTAATCCGGCGGCGCCAGCACCAGCCCGCCGTAGGCGGCCACGGCGCCGAGCAGCATGGCCGCGGCCAGGCTCCACGGGCGCACCGCGCCGGCCACGCGATAGGCCGTCAGCGGTGCGCCGAGCCGGTGCAACCAGAGCGGGATCCAGGAACGCATGGCGATGACCTCAGCGGGCGAGAGGCGCGCTGCGCGGCAACGCCTGCACCGCGGCGGCGGCGTCCACCTGCAGCAGTCCGTCGCGCATGCGGCTGGTACGCAGCAGCAGGTCGTGCACGCTGCGCGCATCCAGTTGCGGCGCCAGCGCCAGCAACAGCGCGACCACGCCGCTGACGTGGGCGGTGGCCATCGACGAGCCGGAGGTGAAGTCGTAACCGCCGTTGGGCTGGGTGGTGAGGATGTCCTCGCCCGGCGCGCTGAGCACGCCCGCCGGCGCCGGCGTGGCGGCGCTGCTGCGCACCACGATCACCCCGGGGATGCCGTCGGGAAATCCGTCCAGGCGGCCGTTCGGCGGCATCGCTGCGACCACGATGCGGCCCTCGCGCAGCAACTGTTCCAGCAGCTTGCGCAGCAGCGGGTCGGCCGGACCGCCGAGGCTGAGGTTGACGATGCGGGTGCGGGTGTCGCCGATCGCCGCCAGCGCCTTGGCCAGAGTGAAGGAGTTGCAGCCGGCGCCGGCGCCGGGGCGCTGCGGATACCAGCAGGCCTTGTACACGTCGAGCATCGCCTTCGGCGCGATGCCGACGATGCCCAGGTGGTTGTTGCTGCCGGCGGCGATGATGCCGGCGACCTCGGTGCCGTGGTGGTCGCGGTTGAACGCGCCCGGGTCGGCGGCGACCAGGTCGCGGGTGTTGCGCAGGCGCCCGCGCAGGTCCGGGTGCGCGGTGTCCACGCCGGTGTCGACGATCGCCACGTCCACGCCCTGGCCCTGGCTCAGCGCCTGCGCGGTGGCCGCGTTGGTGGCGGCGAAGCCGCGCTGCATGTCCACGTAGGGATCGTTGTAGCGCAGCGGCTGCGTCGGCGTCGCTGCGGCCTGGCTGTCCGCGGAGTACGTGCCGAAGTCCTGCAGCGGCTGCGACAGCGCCACGCGGTCGTCCTTGGCCAGTTGCGCCAGCAGCGCGGCGCGGTCGCTGCCCGGTGCCGGCTCCAGCACCACGCAGTACAGTCCCAGCGCCTTGATCGGCCAGCCGGCGACCTGGCGCAGGCCGTAGCGCTTGTTCAGCGCGTCCAGGGTGGCCACCGCCTGGGTGCCGGCGCCGTAGTAGCGGGCCGAGGCGTAGCCGAGCAGGTTGGAGCCGGCATGGCGGCTCGGCGCGGCCATCGGGTTGGCCACGGCGAGGACGATCTGACGCTGGCTGTCCAGCGCCGGCGACGGATCCAGGCTCGGCGCCTTGGCCGCGGCCGTGGGTGCAGGATCGGCAACCGCCGCCGGCGCGGCATGGGCGCAGGCGCCCAGGCCCAGGCAGGCGACGAGCAGGCTGGCGAGACGCAGCTTCATGGCGCGGCGATCGGCTCCGCCAGGCGGATGCCGGCGGTGGCGCGCAACTGCTGCACGCTGCGCTGCGGCTGCGCCGGCGACCCGGCCTGGGTCGGCACCACGGTGTAGGCGCCGGCGGCGTTGGGGCCGCCGATCACCCGCAGTTGCAGCTTGCGCAGCAGCGCGTCCCAGTCGGCCAGGCTCATGCGCGCGTCCGGCACGACCCGGATCGCATCGACCGCCAGCGGCTGCGCGGCATCGCTGAGCGTTCGGTAGGCGGTGCTGCGCGCGTGTTCGGCGGACAGGCGCATGCCCAGCACGCCCAGGCCCACTGCCTGCAGCAGGGCGGCGGCAACCAGCGCCCGCGTGGTCCAACTGGCGCGGCTGCGCTGCGGCCGCGGCTGCGCGACCGGCGCGTCCAGGCGCTGCAGCAGGCGCTGCAGGCCGGCCTCGGCGTCCACCGGCACGTCGCTGGGCAGGGTCATGGCCATGCGCAGGCGGCTCTGCTGGGCGAACTCGGCGCTGCAATGCCGGCACCTGGCCAGGTGCGCCACCAGCCACGCGTTCTCTTGTTCCGTGGCGCTGTCCTGCAGCACCCACGGCATCAGTTCCCAGGCATGCGCGCACTCGTTGCCCGGCTCGTTGAAGCCCGTTTTCATCACGCGCTCTCCGTCAGCGTGGACGCATCGCCGGCCAATCCCGGCAACACGTTGCGAAGCTTGACCCGGGCATGGAACAGCCGGGCCTTGATGGTGCCCACCGGGCACTGCATGATCGCGGCGACCTCTTCCAGCTTGTGGCCGAGGCCGTAGACCAGTTCCACCACCAGGCGCTGGTCGGCCGACAGGCGGTCCAGGCCCTTGCCCAGCCAGTCGCGCAGCTCGCGGTCCTCGTCCGGGTCGGCCGCCGCGGCGTGGTCCTCGGCCATCGCGCCGTCGTCGATGGCGTCGTCGCTGTGGTGGCGGATCGCCTTGAGCCCGCAGCGGTAGGCGATGCCCATGATCCAGGTCGAGACCTGCGAGTCGCCGCGGAAGTCGCCGGCCTTCTGCCAGACGATCCAGAAGCAGTCGTTGATCGCTTCCTCGATGATGTCCGGGCGCCGGGTCAGCCGCGACAGGAACCGGCACAGGCGGCCGTGGTAGGCGCGGTACAGGCGGGCGAGCGCCTCGCGGTCGCTGGCCGCCATGCGCCGGAGCAGCATGCGGTCGGTGGCATCGCCGAGCAGGTCGGTGTCGTTCATGGGAGCAGGTGTGGCAACGGGCACCCGTATGTGCCGGGGCGGCACGGAAAGGTTGCGCTCGCCTCAGAAGCTGCGGGAGACGCTGGCCACCCAGGGCCACAGGCCGCGGTCGGCATAGCCGGTGCGGGCGTTGCTGAACACACGGTCCACCTCCAGGCTCCAGCGCCCGGCGTTCCAGATCAGCCCGGCGTGGCCGTAGCGATAGTGCGCCGTGTACTCCAGTCCGTACAGCGCCGGAGGCGCCTGGCTGACGCCGGCGCCCACCGACAGCGACAGCGGGCCGCGCAGCGGCTGGTGCGCGGTCAGGTCCAGCGCCCCGTACCAGCGCTGCTGCAGGCCGCTGTCGGGCATGCGGAAGGCAGCCAGCGACAGGCTCAGGCGGTCGCGGTAGCTCCAGCCCAGGCTGACTTCGTCGCGGTTGAACACGCGGTTGGCGCGCGACCCGGGGTAGCGGTACAGCAACGCTTCGGCCTGCAGTTGCCAGCTGTCGGACAGGGTCCAGCTGCGCGACAGGCCGAGGCTGCTCATCAGCACCGTGCCCGGCGCATCCAGCGCCACGCTGGCCGACCCGCTCAGCGACCAGCCCGGCGCGGGCAGCCAGAACAGCGCGCCCTGCAGGGTCGGGGTGCTGCGGGTCACGGCGATGCCGCGGTCGACCAGTTGCGAGCTGATCCCGGCGGCGCCGCCGATGTCGCCGGCGGTCGCGGCAGGTGCGTGCAGGGCGGCGAATGCCAGGCCTGCTGCCAATGCCGCGCTGGCGCCTGGACGCACGGACGCGCGTGCGCTCAGCATGCGCGGTCCGCCCTGCGGCGCCGGGGTGCGACGGAAAGCGGCGACAAGGCGCCGCGGGCGGCAGGGGGCAAACGCACGGTGGCTCGATGCTCGCAGGTCAGGAATCGGGCACGGGCGCGGCGCGATGGCCGGCCCGTCGGGCGCCGAATATGACCGGATCGGCCAGCCAGTTCAATGCAGGCTGTGCAGGTAGGCGATCAGGTCCTGCAACTGCTTGGCATCGTCCAGGCCGTCGTACTTCATCTTGCCGCCGGGCAGCGCCTTGGACGCCGGCTGCGACAGGTAGCTGCGCAGTTTGTCGTCGCTCCAGGTCCACTGGCTCTGCTTCATCGCGTCGGAGTAGGCGTAGTCCGGCACGCTGCCGGCGCGACGCCCGACCACGCCGAACAGGGTCGGGCCCTTCTTGTTCTTGGCCGGCGCGGCGCTGTGGCATTCGGCGCATTCGCTGGCGAACACGCCGGCGCCGGGCGCGCCGCCGGCGGCATGTGCGGGCGACGCCACTGCGGCCACCAGCGGCAGCAGGCCGGCCAGCAGCGAACACAAGGGGAAGGCAGTGATGCGTTTCATGGGGGAAAGCTCCGTGCGGGGGAATCAGAAGGCCAGGCTCAGGCTCAGCGAGAACTGGTTGAGGTCGCGCGGGCGGGTGACCGGGGTGGCCCCGAACACGTTGCCGGTGCTGCCGTTGAACTTGCTGAAACGGAACCAGGTCGCGGACAGGCGCAGGTTGGAGATCGACGAGTAGCTGTCGTCCTTGCCGAACGGCGCCCACGAGGCGCTGATCAGGTTGCTGGTGGTGTCCGGCGCGCCGTACGGGCGGTAGCGGAACGGATCGTCCGAGCCGGTGTTGATGAAGTGCGCCAGCAGCAGGCTGTAGCTCTGCTTGTAGGTGTAGTTGAGGCTGAACGACTGGTCGCGCACGCTGGCCCGGCGCGGGCCGGCCACGCTCGGGTCGGCAGGATCGATCAGCGCGCTGCCGTAGCGGCGGCGCTCGTAGATGTTGAGGTAGCCGAGCTTGAGGATGTGCTCGCGGGTGCCCAGGAACTGGTAGTTCAGGTCGTAGCCGAGATCGGTGAAGTCGTCGCGCGGGCCGGTGCTGCGCGGCAGCTGTCGGCGCGTGGTCAGCGCGACCACGCCGGCGGAGAAGAACTGCCGCTTGAGGTCCTTCATGTAGCTCAGGCGCAGGTAGCCGGTGTCGCTGAGCTTGCCGGGATCGCCGCCGATGGCGTAGCCGAGATCGTCCTGGGTCGACACCGGCAGGGCAGTGTAGGTGCCGACTTCGCCGTACCAGTTGCGGTCGTACAGGCCGTAGACGCTGGTACCGATCACCCGGTTGGACAGCGACGACTGGTTGAGCAGGGTGGTCGAGCTGGCATAGGCCGAGGCCGGGCCCAGGCCGGAGGCGTTGGGCAGCATGCCGATCGGGTCCTGGCTGCCGGGATTGTTGTTGACGCTGACGCCGAGCAGGGTGTCCTTGCCGCCGAGCTGGAAGCTCTTGAGCACCGCGCGCAGGTCCACGTTGTCCAGGCGCGTGGTGTAGTCGTTCTTGCCGTTGTTGCTGGTGGCGACCTTGACGTAGCCGCCGACGTTGTCGGTGATGCGTCCGGCCAGGTACAGGTCGGCCTCGCTGAAGCGGGTGCGGCTCTCGCCGCGCACCGGCACGCTGCGGGTGGCGGTGAGCTGCGCGGAGGCCGGGATCTTGGTGCCGTTGCCGTCGCTGTCGGTGTAGCCGCCGAGCTTGAAGCGCATGCCGTACGGGGTCAGCGCCGGGCCGTAGGCGCCGATGTGGCAGTCGGCGCAGGACGAACCGGTCTGCCGCGCGAACGCCGGCACCGCGGCGGCGCGCGGGCTCAGCACCAGCAGCAGCGAGCCCAGCGCCGACCACAGCAGCGCCTGCTCGGCGCCACACGTCCTGTCGCTGCGGGAGGAGGTGGAGGGGGACGACGGGGACTGGTGCATGCGGGAAGTCCTTTGGCAGGCGGGTGGGTGCGGCGACGGACGCGAACGAGGAAGGGAAGGGCGGCTCAGCGTTGGCGCAGGAACGGCAGCATCCGGCGCAGCACGCCATCGCGGCGGACGAAGTGATGCCAGAGCGCTGCGCCGATGTGCAGCAGGATCAGGGCCAGCAGCAGCCAGGCGGCATCCACGTGCCAGGCGCCAAGGCGATCGGCGAGATCGGGATCGGCGTCGACCAGCTCCGGCAGGGTGGCGCCGAACAGATGCACCGGCTTGCCCAGCGACTGGCTCAGCGCCCAGCCAAGCACCGGCAAGGTCAGCAGTAGCGCGTACATCACCACGTGGGTGGCGCCGGCCAGCACGCGCATCAGCGCCGAGCCGGCCTCCGGGTCGGCGCGCTTGCCCAGGCGCATGCGCACCACGACGCGCACGCAGAACAGGCCGAGCACGAACAGGCCGAAGTGGCGGTGGCCTTCCAGCAGCCACTGCCGCCACATGCGGCCTTCGACTTCTTCGCGCAGCAGGATCAGCCCCGCCGCCAGTACCAGGCACAGCACGGTGAGCCAGTGCAGCCACACCATCGGCCGTGGCAACGCGGCCGATGCGGCGGATGTGGAAGCGGGTGGTGTCGGAACGGCCGGCGTGGGCGAGGTCATGGCGGTACGCGGTGTCCTTGAAGGCGACGAGGTGGGGCGCCGCGCCATGCCGGGGGCATCGCTGCAGCTGTTGCGTCGATGGGTGCCGGCGCTGTGGCGAAAGGTTGCGTCGCGCTGCGTGTCGGCCTCGCGCAACCTTTCCGCGGACCGGCGGCACTCAGCCTGGACGCTCCGATGCGGAGCCCGGTCGGGCACTCTGATGGCAATCGAACGAATCCAGTTGCGGACGCACGGCGACGCGCGCGGCCAGCTCGTGGCGCTGGAGCAGCAGCGCGATGTGCCCTTCGACATCCGCCGCGTGTACTACCTGTTCGCCACCCGCAACGGCGTGCATCGCGGCCAGCACGCGCACCGCCATCTCAACCAATTGGCGGTGGCGCTGCACGGGTCGGTGTCGTTCCTGCTCGACGACGGCAGCGGGCCGGTGCAGGTGGTGCTGGACGATCCGCGGCAGGGCCTGCTGCTGGGCAGCATGGTCTGGCGCGATCTGTACGACTTCAGCGAGGACTGCGTGCTGATGGTGCTCGCCGACCAGGCCTACGACCCCACCGACTACATCTTCGACTACGACGAATTCCTGCGCGAAGCCGCAGGCGTGCGCCGGCAGGAGGCCTAGGCGATGGCACGTCCCCTGGTCATCGTCGGCGCCGGCGAGCTGGCGCAGATCGCCTGCGAATACTTCAGCCACGACAGCGACTATGCCGTGCTGGCCTTCAGCGTAGAGCGCGACTACCTCTCCACGCCGACCCTGGCCGGCCTGCCGGTGGTGGCCTATGAGGATCTCGAGCAGCACTATCCGCCGTCGCAGGTGGAGGTGTTCGTGGCGATTCCCGCCAGCGGCCTCAACCGGCTGCGCACGCGCTTCTATCTGGACGCCAAACGCCGCGGCTACCGCATGGCCAGCTACGTCAGCTCGCAGGCCTTCGTCTGGCGCAACGTGGAACTGGGCGAACACTGCTTCGTGTTCGAGCACAACGTGCTGCAGCCGTTCATCCGCATCGGCGCCAACTGCATCCTGTGGAGCGGCAACCACGTCGGCCATCGCACGGTCCTCCACGACCATGTGTTCCTGGCCTCGCATGCGGTGATTTCCGGCTACTGCGAGATCGGCGCCAGCAGCTTCGTCGGGGTCAACGCCACGCTCAGCGACCGGGTCAAGGTGGCTGCCGACAATGTGATCGGCGCCGGCGCGCTGCTGACCCGCGACACCGAGCCCGGACGCATCTACGTCGGTGCGCCGGCGCGGGCGGTGGCAGGCAAGTCCAGCTTCGACGTGGAGCTGTGAGGCGCATGTTCGCCTGGCACAAACGCGGTCTTGTCTTCGACACCGCACGCGATGGCGTCGGCGGCTGGATGCGGCATTCGGCGCTGACGCCGACGCCGCTGCGGCTGGATGCCGAGCGCCTGCGCATCTATGCCGGCTTCCGCGACGACGCCGGGGTCAGCCGCATCGGCTATGTCGACGTGCGCGCCGACGATCCGACCCGTGTGCTGGGTGTCAGCGCCGCGCCGGTGCTGGACATCGGTCGCCCCGGCTGCTTCGACGACAACGGCATGATCCTCGGCGACGTGGTGCAGGGGCCAGACGGTCTCTACATGTTCTATGTCGGCTTCCAGCAGGTGGCGCGGGCCAAGTTCCTGGCCTTCACCAGCCTGGCCGTGTCCACCGACGGCGGCGACACCTTCCAGCGCCGCCAGGAGACGCCGTTGCTGGATCGCGCGCCCGGCCGCAGCACCATCGCCGCGGTGCACTCGGCGCACTACGCGCATGGCCGCTGGCGGCTGTGGTACGCGGTGGGCGACGACTGGGAATGGATCGGCGGCACGCCATATCCGCGTTACCACATCCGCTGCGTGGAGACCGAGGACCTGCAGGCGATCCCGCGGCAGGATACGGTGTGCCTGCAGCCGCAGGGCGACGAGTACCGCATTGGTCGCCCGCGGGTGTACCGATGCGATGGCCGTTACCTGATGCTGTTCACCCACGGCAGCCGCGGCGGCGCCTATCTGCCTGGCATGGCGATCAGCGACGACGGCCGCCACTGGCAGCGCTGCGACGCGGCGCTGGGCCTGCCGCTGTCGGCCGAGGGCTGGGATGCACGCACGCTGTGCTACCCGGCGCTGATCCGCCACGGCGAGCGGCTGCTGCTGTTCTACAACGGCAACGACATGGGCCACGACGGCTTCGGCTTGGCCGAGGCGGTGCTGCCCGCCGGCACCGTCTGGGAGGATGCCGATGCTGTCGGTTAGGGCCTACACCGCCGCCGACGCGCCGCTGTGGGACTCCGTGGTGGATGCCTCGCGCAACGGCAATCTGTTGCACCGCCGCGGCTACATGGACTATCACGCGGCGCGCTTCGTCGATGCCTCCTTGCTGGTCGAGGACGCCGGCATACCGGTGGCGGTGTTTCCAGCCAATCGTGAGGGCGACGCGGTGACCAGCCATGCCGGCCTCAGCTATGCCGGGCTGCTGTCGACCCACGCGCTGCGCGCGACGGCGACACTGGAGGCGTTCGAGCGTATCGCGGCGTACTACCGCGCTGCCGGCGTGCGCACACTGCTGTACAAGGCCGTGCCGCATCTGTTCCACCGCACTCCGGCGGAGGAGGACCTGTACGCGCTGCATCGGCTGGGGGCGCGTCTCAACCACCGCGACCTGTCTTCCGCAGTGCCGCTGCGCGCGCCGCCGCGCTTCGCCGCCGCACGCAAGCGTTCGGTGGCCAAGGCGCGCCGCGCCGGACTGCACGTGCAGCGCGTGGACGACCCGGCGCCACTGCATGCGCTGCTGGGCGAGGTGCTGCAACGCCACGGTGCGCGTCCGACCCACAGCCTGGACGAACTTCGCCTGCTGTGCGCGCGCTTCCCGGCGCAGATCGTGCCGTATGAAGTCCGCGACGGCGCCGACCTGCTGGCCGGCACGCTGGTGTACGACTTCGGCCACGTCGTCCACACCCAATACCTGGCCTGCTCGGAGCAGGGCCGCCGCGCCGATGCGCTGAGCCTGCTGCTGGCCGAGTTGATCGAACAGGTCTACGCCCAGCGCGACTTCCTCAGCCTGGGCATTTCCACCGAGCAGCAGGGCCAGGTGCTCAATGCCGGCCTGGTCGAGCAGAAGGAGCGCTTCGGCGCGCGCGCGGTGGTTCACGATTTCTACCGTTGGGAGTTGCAATGAGCCTGCCGCCGGCCAGCGTGCCGTTCCTGGATCTGCGCGCCAGCAACGCGCGCTATGCCGACGAGCTCAAGGCCGCAGCGGCACGGGTGATCGATTCGGGCTGGTATGTGCTCGGCGAGGAATTGGAGGCATTCGAGCGCGAGTTTGCCGCCTACTGCGGCACGGCCCACGCCATCGGCGTGGGCAACGGCATGGACGCGCTGACCCTGATCCTGCGCGGCTACCGTGCGCTGGGCCGGCTGCACGAAGGCGACGAGGTGCTGGTGCCGGGCAACACCTTCATCGCCAGCTTCCTGGCGATCAGCGAGAACCGGCTGCGGCCGGTGCCGCTGGAGCCGGAGGCGGCCAGCTTCAATCTGGATCCGGCGCAGGTGGAGCGGGCGATCGGGCCGCGCACCAGAGCGATCCTGGCGGTGCACCTGTACGGACAACTGGCCGACATGGCCGCACTGCGTGCCATCGCCGAGCGCCATGGGTTGCTGCTGCTAGAGGACGCCGCGCAGGCGCATGGCGCGCGTCGCGACGGCCGCCATGCGGGCAGCTTCGGCGATGCCGCCGGCTTCAGCTTCTTCCCCGGCAAGAACCTGGGCGCGTTGGGCGACGGCGGCGCCGTGACCACCGACGACGACGAACTTGTGGCGCAGCTACGCGTGCTGCGCAACTACGGCTCGGACATCAAGTACCGGCATCTCGTGCAGGGCGTGAACTCGCGCCTGGACGAGCTGCAGGCGGCGCTGTTGCGGGTCAAGCTGCGCCACCTGGATGCCGATATCGCCGCGCGCCGCGCGATCGCCCAGCGCTATCTCGACGGCATTGCGCATCCGCAGATCGCCGTGCCGCAGGTGACCGACCCGGCCGCGCATGCCTGGCACCTGTTCGTGGTGCGCTGCGCGCAACGCGACGCGCTGCAGCGGCATCTGCAGGCCCAGGGCGTGCACTGCCTGGTGCATTACCCGACGCCGCCGCATCGGCAGCCGGCCTATCCGGAGCTGGCGATGCTGCAACTGCCGCTGTGCGAGCAGTTGGGTGCCGAAGTGCTCAGCCTGCCGATCGGCCCGACGCTGGACGATGCGGCGGTGGCGCAGGTGATCGACGCCTGCCGGCGTTTCGGCGGCGCGGCGGCATGAACGTGCTGCGCAGCGGCGTGTACAGCGGCGTGGCCACCGCGGCCAAACTGCTCGCTGCGCTGCTGGTGCTCAAGTTGGTGGCGGTGTACGCCGGCCCGGCGGGCGTCGCCCGGCTTGGCCAGTTCACCAGCCTGATGTCGCTGCTGGCGGTCGTGGCCGGCGGCGGCGTCGGTGCCGGCGTGGTCAAGTACGTGGCCGAGTACCGCGACGATGCGCAGTCGCTGACCCGGCTGCTCGGCAGCGCATTGGGCTACGCCTGCGCCGCGGCGTGCGCGATGGGCGTGGCCGCGCTGTTGTGCAGCCGCCTGATCGCCGAGCGCCTGCTCGGCGACGCGCAGTACCAGCCGCTGATCTGCGTGCTGGCGGTGGCGCAGCTCGGCATCGCCCTGGCCAACTACATCCTGGCCGTGGTCAACGGCTTCATGGACGTGCGCCGGCTGGCCTTGATCCAGGTCGCCGGCGCAGTGTTGAGCGTGCTGCTGGTGGCCGTTCTGGCGCACGGGCTGGGACTGTATGGGGCACTGCTGGGCCTGGTGCTGGGGCAGGTGGCCTGGCTCTGCGCGGGCGTTCCGGCGCTGCGCCGCAGCCCGTACTTCCGCCGCGAGATGCTGCGCATTCGCTTCGACCGGGCGATGGTGCGGCGGCTGGCGGCCTTCTCGGCGATGACCCTGGCCTCGGCGCTGCTGCCGCTGCTGGTCAACATCGGCGTGCGCGATCACCTGGCCGGCCAGCTCGGCTGGCAACAGGTCGGCTACTGGCAGGCGGTGAGCCGCGTGTCCGATGCCTATCTGTTGTTCTTCACCACCGCCATCAACGTCTACTACCTGCCCAAGCTGGCGGCGCTGCATACGCGCAGCGCGCTGTGGCAGGAACTGCGCGGGGCCTACCGCTATGTGCTGCCGGCGGTGATCGTGGCCGCGGCGGCGGTGTACCTGTGCCGTGCCTGGATCACCCAGCTGCTGTTCTCGGCGGATTTCGCCGCCGCGTTGCCGCTGTACGCGCCGCAGCTACTCGGCGACGTGCTCAAGATCGCCTCCTTCGTGCTGTCCTACCTGATGCTGGCCAAAGCGATGACGCGGCTGTTCGTGCTCTCCGAATGTCTGTTCGCTGCCAGCTACCTGGGCCTGGTGGTGCTGTTCACCGCGCGCATGGGCCTGATCGGCGCGGTCTATGCGTTCACCTGCAACTACGCGCTGTACCTGGCGTTCAACGTGCTGGTGGTGCGCCGCTACCTGCGAGGACTGGGCTGATGGACGCAATGCACACGCCATCGACGCTGCCGCTGGTCTCGATCCTGATTCCGGCCTACAACCACGCGCCCTTCGTGCAGCGCTGCCTGGACAGCGTGCTGGAGGATCCGTATCCGAACAAGGAGCTGGTGATCGTCGACGACGGCTCCCGCGACGGCACCGCCGAGTGCATCGCCGCGTGGATCGCGCAGCACGGCGACAGACTGCACGTGCGCTTCTGGCCACGCGAAAACCTCGGCATCGCCGCCACGCTCAACCACCTGGTGGCGATGGCCCGCGGCGAGTTCCTGCGCCTGGGGGCGAGCGACGATTACCTGTTGCCCGGCGGGCTGGGTGTGCAGGTGGCATACCTGGGCGCGCATCCGCACAAGGCCGCGGTGATCGGCGATGCCATCGTGGTCGACACCCAAGGCCGCACCGTGCACCAGAGCAGCATGCGCGACCTGCACGGCGTGGACAAACGCCTGTACCTGAGCGAAGCCGGCATCCGCCGCGCGGTGATCCGCCACTGGGCGGTGAGCGGGGCGGTGGCGCTGGTGAGGCGCAGCGCGCTGCAACCGGGCGCCGGATGGGACGAGGGCCTGCGCATCGAGGACTGGGACTTCTTCCTGCGCCTGGTCGCGCGCGACGCCCTGGGTTTCCTGGACGTGGCGGTCTGCGCCTACCGCGTGCACGACCACAACGCCAGCCGCACCCGGCATCTGCCCAGCCGCCTGGCCAACCTGGCCGAGTCGCGGCAGGTGGCGTTGCGCCGCGCGCGCTTGTTCGATCCGGCCTGCCGCACCTTGCTGCACGCGCAGGCGCACTACATCGCCGCGAAGATCGCGTTCCTGCGGCGCAGCCCGCTCGCGCTGGGCGGGCACCTGCTGGCGCATGCGTGGCTGTCGCTGTTGGCGCGGCTGCGCCAGGGCGACCAGTCAGCATTGATCGAGCGCGCATGAGCCGCCTGCTGCGCCTGCCGTCGGCGTATTTCGGCCTGCCTCTGCTGCTGAGCTGCGCGCTGACCTTGCTCACCTTCGACCTGCCGCCGGGCTATCTGGCCGGCATCGCACTGCTGGCCGCCGTGGCACTGGCGACGCTGGGCCTGGATGCACTGCTCGGCATCCGCCTGCCACCGCTGGCGGCGTTCCGGTCGCGCGAATACGCCGGCACGCGCGAGGCCTTCGTCGCGCTCGGCCTGGCCGCCGCGGTGGGGCTGTTCTGCCTGCTGGACCTGCTGCTGTTCCCGATCCCCTTGCTGCACAACCCCTCCGCCTACGCCGACCTGAGCCCGCTGCAATCGCATGTGCGGCATGTGTCGAACATGTGCTGGGTCCTGCCGCCGATCGGCCTGCTGTGCGTGCGTGAGCGCAGCGTGCGCAACGCGCTGCTGCTGGCCGGCTTCGCGTTCCCGGTGCTGGTGATCGACCGCAACCGCCTGTTCGCGGCAGTGTTCAGCGTCGGCCTGTTGCTGTTGCTGCGCCGCGACCCGGCGCGGCCGCTGCCGTGGAAGCGGGTGCTGGCGCTGCTGTGCGCCGGCGCCGCCGCGTTCTCGCTGCTGGGCACGCTGCGCTCCGGCTCGCTGGACTCGGTGGCGCTGCCGTTCGGCGCGCTGTACCGGGCCTCGCCGCAGGGCATCAAATGGCTGTTGCTGTACATCGGCGCCGGCCCGTACAACTTCGGCGCGCTGCTGAGCAAGGGCTACGCCAACGCCAGTTTCCTGATCAACCAGCTGGTGCCGCTGAGCGGTTCCATTGCCACCGCCGGCACCGGCATCCCGCTGGATGCGCCGAACATCAATGTCGGCACCGAGTTCCTGCCGTTCCTGCTGGCCGGCGGCCCCGGCGCCGCGCTGGCGGCGATGCTGGCGCTGTACGCGGCGCTGCTGTGGAGCGTGCGCCTGCTCGGCCGCGGCGTGGCGCTGTTCAACCTGCTGGTGTTCCTGCGCATCGCCTACGCCTGCGTGATGTCGCCGTTCGCGCCGCAGGCCTTCACTTGGACCAATGCCGGCTTCGTCGCGCTGTGCCTGCTGCTGCACGCCTGCAGCGCCTTGCTGCCGAACCGCCGCGACCCCACGCCGTCCACGGCCCTGCCTTTCGTTGCCCCGAGATCCCCGCTGCCATGACCGATACCGCCATGCCCCACGACGAAATCTACCTGATCGACCTGTGGCGGATCCTGCGGCGCGAATGGCGCTGGTGCCTGCTGCCGCTGTTGCTGGCATTGGCGCTGGCGGCGCTGTTCCTGCACGGTGCAACCCGCCAGTGGCAAGCGACCGCCTGGGTGCAGGTCGGCGAGTTCGGCCCGACCCCGGCCGGGCGCGACCCCAAGCTGGAGCCGTTCCAGCGGGTGATCGACCGGATCAAGACCCGGCAGTTCCAGGAACAGGTGCTTCACAGCGCCGGCGTAGCCTCGGACAGCCGCCAGGCCGCGCTGTACCGCGACAGCCTGAAGCTGGATCCCGACCCGTACGCCAACCTGATCCAGCTGACCCTGCGCGCGCAATCGCCGCAGCAGGCGCGGCAACTGGCCACGGCCACCATCGCGCAACTGCAGGCGCTGCACCGCCGCATCCAGGCCGGTCCGCTGCAGCAGGCCAGTGCGCGACTGCAGGAGTTGGCCGCGGACATCGCCGCCACCCAGGCCGAGCGCGAGCGCCTGTTGCAGCAGCAGCGCGAAGGCCGCGGCAGCGTCGAGCAGCAATTGCTCGGCAACATGCTGCTGTCGGAGAAGACCAGCACGCTGCGCGGCCTCAAGGCCGAGCGCGAGGACCTGCTCGGCCGGCTCGGTGGGCGCTACACCTACGACACCTCGGCGCCCTGGGACACCTACGTGCCGCCACGCGCGGCGTTCCCCAACCCGGTGCTGGTACTGGCGGCGGCGCTGCTGGCCGGGCTCGGCGGCGGTGTGCTGGCCGCGGTGGCGCGCAACGCGCTGCGTCGGTGCCAGGCGCAGCCGGTGCGAGCGCACGCCGCCGCATAACGGCGTCTCGCCGATTCAACCAAACGCCGCTGCCGCCGCACCTACCTGCAGTTCCGCGCGACCGCTCGCGCGGATTTCGACACGGGCAGGGCAGTGGAGAGGTACAGGTGACAGCGAATGGCAAGGCGGGCGCCGCGGCGCACACGACGACTCTCGATCCGGTGCGGTTGCTGGACACGCAGCGCGCCTTCGACAGCGTGGCCGCCGACTACGATGGCCCGCGCGGCAACAACGCGCTGATCCAGCGCATGCGCACCACGCTGTGGGACACGGTGGCGACGCAGTTGCCGGCCGGCTCGCGCCTGGTCGACCTGGGCTGCGGCACCGGCCTGGACGCACATGCCTTCGCCCAGCGCGGCTACCGCGTGCTGGCCACCGACTGGTCGCCGCAGATGGTCGAGCGCACCCGTGCCCGCGCACAGGATCCGAGCCTGCATGGCCGGCTCAGCGTGGCGCACGTCGGCATCCAGCAGCTGGACCTGCTCGATGGCGAGTTCGACGGGATGTACTCCAACTTCGGCCCGCTCAACTGCGCGCCGGACCTGCCGCAGGTCGCCAGCCATTGCGCACGGCTGCTGCGCCGCGACGGCCGCCTGGTGTTCTCGGTGATCGGCCGCCTGTGCCCGTGGGAGTTGGGCCACTACCTGCTGCGCGGCCGCCTGCGCCGTGCCGCGGTCCGCGCCGCGCGGGGCGCCACCGCGGTGGGCATGAACGGGCACACGATCTGGACCTGGTACTACTTCCCGCGCGAGTTCTACCGCGCGTTCGCGCCGCATTTCGAATTGGAGTCGTACCGCGCGCTCAGCCTGTGCCTGCCGCCACCGTACCTGGTCGACCACTACCAGCGCCACCCGCGCCTGGGCGAGGCGCTGGGCCGCCTCGACGACCGCATCGGCGCCTGGCCGCTGCTGCGCGACATGGGCGATCACTTCCTGATCGTGCTGCGCAAGCGCTGAGCATGGCCGTGCCTGTCGCCCCCGTCGACGTCTGCCTGGACGGTGCGCGCGTCGCGCACGCCGGCGGCGCCGTGCACGCGCCGCTGGCGCTGCACGCTGGTCGCATCGCCACGGCGGCCACGCCGGCCGCGCTGCGCATCGACCTGCACGGGCAGTTGGTGCTGCCCGGCTTGATCAACGCCCACGAGCATCTGCACGTCAATGCGGTGCCGCCGTTGCCGCAGGCTGCGCCGTTCGCCAACAGCTATGCCTGGATCGACGCCTTCGCCGCGCATTTCCGCACGCCGGCGGTGGCCGCGGCGCTGGCGTTGCCCAAGTCGCTGCGGCTGCGCCATGGCGGGTTGAAGAACCTGCTGGCCGGGGTGACCTGCGTGGCCCATCACGATCCCTGGCATGCGGCGCTGGACGCAGCCGACTTCCCGGTCGCGCTGCTGCGCGACTTCGGCTGGAGCTATACCTTGCACGGTCCGGATTATGGGCCGCCGCTGGCGCAGAGCTTCGCCGCGGCAGTCGCCGCCGGCTGGCCGTGGATGATCCACCTGGCCGAAGGCACCGACGCGGTGGCCGCCGGCGAACTGGCCGAACTGGAGCGGCGCGGCTATCTGGCCGATAACACGGTGCTGATCCATGGTGTGGGCCTGGGTGCGAACGACGTCGCCCGCGTGCTCGCCTGCGGCGCGGCGGTGGTGTGGTGCCCGAGCAGCAACCTGACTTTACTCGGACGCACCCTGGACCCGCAGCGCCTGAATGCGGCCGGACGCCTGGCGCTGGGCAGCGATGCGCGGGTCAGCGGCGGCCGCGACCTGCTCGACGACCTGCGCCTGACCGCTGCCCATGGCCTGGACGCGAGCCAGACACTGGCCCTGGCCACCACCGCCGCAGCCGACATCCTGCGCTTGCCGGATCGCGGACATCTGGCGCCGGGCGCACACGCCGATCTGCTGATCGTCGCCGACCGTGGCGGCGCGCCTGCCAACAGCCTGGTCGGACTGCCGCGCAGCGCATTGCGCGCGGTCGTGCGCGACGGGCGGCCGCGGGTCGCCGATCCCGATTTCGCCGCGTGGTTCGCTGCCGCCGGCGTGGACACGGTGCCGGTGACGCTGGACGGCGTGCCGAAGTTGCTCGCCGCAGAACTCGCCGACCCGGCGCTGCTCGCGCTGGAGCCCGGCCTGGAACTTCAGTTTGCGCCACCGCGTTCACACACGACACGCCTGTCGCAGGAATGCCCCGCATGAGCGCCGTCCCGACCCTCGATCCGATCGCCGCCTACGCGCTATGGGCGGACAGCTACCCGGCGCAGGCGCACAACCCGGTGATGCAGGCCGAACAGCGCGCCATGCTGGCGTTGTTGCCGCCGTCGTTGCGCGGGCAGCGCGTGCTCGATGCCGGCTGCGGCAGCGGTCGCTACCTGCTGCATGCGTTGCAGCGTGGCGCCGAGTACGTCACCGGTGTGGATTTGTCGCCGCAGATGCTGGCGCGCGCCGCGCAGGAACTGGCCGACGTCGATGGCGGCCGCTGCACCTTGCGCGAGGGCAGCCTGGAGGCCTTGCCCCTGGCCGACGCCAGCGTCGACCTGAGCCTCTGCGCGCTGGCGCTGGGGCACCTGCCGCAGTTGCCGCCGGCCCTGGCGGAATTGCGTCGCGTCACCCGGCCCGGCGGCTGGGTGCTGTGCAGCGACGTGCATCCGATCGGCCCGGCGCTGGGCTGGCGCCGCGATTTCAAGGCCGGCGACCAGCGCTACGCGGTGCGCCACACCCAGCATCTGTACAGCCACTGGCACGCCGCCTGTGCTGCGCTCGGGCTGGCCATTGACGCCGTCAGCGAACCGCTGCTCGACCCGGCGGACATTCCCGCCGGCGCCCATTTCGATCCCGTTGCATTGCAGGTGCCGGTGGCCCTGGTGCTGCGCCTGCGGCGCCTGCCGTGACCTCCGTCCTGCGTCCGCCCGGTATGTCCTCCACACCCAACACGCTGCTGGTCAATCCCACCATCACCAAGCCGGCCAGCGCTCGCTTTCCGCTGTCGTTGCTGAACCTGGCGGCGGCGCTGGACCGCCATGGCGACAGCCGCATCATCGACGGCAACGTCGACCGCGACTTCATCGAGCGCAGCCTGCAGGCACTGCAGGAGCGGCACTACGATGCGGTCGGCATCAGCGTGATGGGCGGACCGCAACTGGCGCCGTCGATCGCGCTGTCGCAGGCGATCCGCGCGCGCTTCCCGACACTGCCGATCGTCTGGGGCGGCTATTTCCCCACGCTGTACCCGGACACCGCGCTGGCCGCGCCTTATGTGGACTACGCGATCCGCGCGCAGGGCGAGGACACACTACCGGAACTGCTGGCCGCGGTGCGCGGCGAGGGGCCGACGCTGGCGCAGGTCGACGGGCTGTCCTGGAAGCAGGAAGGGGTGGTGGTGCACAACCGCAATCGCGCGTTCCAGCGTGGCGATGCGCTGCCATCGCTGCCTTACGAGAAGCTGGGCGAGCCGCGCCGCTACCTCGGCCGTACCTTCCTCGGCCAGCGCACCGCCTCGCACCAGGCCGCGCTGGGTTGCCGCTTCCGCTGCACGTTCTGCGGGGTAGCGGCGATGTTCGGCGGCGCCACCGCCTTGCCCACCGCGGCGCGCCTGGAGCGCGAGCTGGGATATCTCAAGTACGGCCTGGGCGCCGACTCGATCCAGTTCTTCGACCACAACTTCTTCGACCGCGAAGCCGACATGATCCCGCTGCTGGAGGTGATGGCCAAGCTGGAACTGCCGTGGTGGTGCTACGCACGCGCCGACGCGTTGCTCAACCTGTCCGAGAGCACCTGGACGCTGGTGCGCAAGAGCCGGCTGCGCATGGCCTACATCGGCGCCGAATCGCCGAGCGGGGCGATGCTCAAAGAGATCCGCAAGGGCACGCGGCCCGACCAGACCCTGGAAGTGGCCGAGCTGTGCCGGCGCAACGGGGTGATCCCGGAACTGTCGTTCATGGTCGCGCCGCCGCAGGACAGCGAGCGCGAGACCGAGCAGACCTTCGAGTTCATCCGCGAGTTGAAGCGGATCAATCCGCAGTCGGAAATCGTCGTCTACGTGTACACGCCGCTGCCGGACAGCAGCCGCCACGAGAAGGATCGCGGCCGCCGCGCCGGCATGCCCTTGCTCGACCGCGACGGCGTGCCGGTGCAGTTCCCGCGCACGCCGGAGGAATGGGCGCAGCCGCAGTGGGTGGACTATGCCTGCCACGCCGATGCGCCCTGGCTCACCGATGCGCTGCGCCAGCGCATCCGCGATTTCGTCACCGTGCTCGGCTGCCGCTATCCCACCGCGCAGGATCAGCGCTCGCCGGGCTGGGCCAAGCGTGGCCTCAGCGCGCTGGCCGCCTGGCGCTACCGCTACCGGCGCTACGACCGGCCGTGGGAGCTGAACCTGGCCAACCGGCTGGTGCGCCTGCACCGGCCGCAGGTGTCCGGAATCTGAGCATGGCCGGCACCGTCGCCCGTACCGTGCATGCCGTGCAGCTCAACTTCGTGCCGCTGCCGGACGGGGTGACGCCGGAGCAGGCATTCGTACTTTGGCCGTCGTTGGCCGATATCGCCGAGGCGGTGGCCAGCGCCGGCACCCGCGTGTCGGTGATCCAGACCGCCGCGGTCGATGCGCAGTTGCGGCGCAACGGCGTCGACTATCACTTCCTGCGCCGTGCCGATGCCGGGCGCCAGCGCCATCTGCGCCGCATCGCCGCGCTGCTGGCCGAGCTGGAGGCCGACGTGGTGCATGTGCACGGCCTGCAGTTCGCGCACGAGGCGGCGACGCTGGCGCGCTGGCGGCCGTCGCGGCCGATCCTGCTGCAGGACCACGCCAACCGTCCGCCGCGCTGGTGGCGGCGGCCGCAGTGGCGGCGCTGGTATGCCGCCGCCGCCGGCATCGCCTTCACCTCGCTGGAGCTGGCGCGCGGTTTTGTCGGCGCCGGGTTGTTCGCCGGATCCACGCGCCTGTTCGCCATCCCCGAATCCAGTTGCCGCTTCACTCCGGGCGAGCGCGACCAGGCGCGCCGCGACAGCGGACTGCACGGCGCGCCCTGCGTGCTGTGGGTCGGCCATCTGAGCGAGGGCAAGGATCCGCTCACCGTGCTCGAAGGGGTGGCCGGCGCCAGTATGCAATTGCCGGGACTGCAGCTGTTCTGCGCGTTCGGCGATGCACCGCTGCTGCCGGTGGTGCAACAGCGCATCCAGGCCGACCCACGGCTGGCCGGCCGCGTGCACCTGCTGGGCCGGGTGGAGCACGCGCAGATCCAGACCCTGATGCGCGCGGCCGACCTGTTCGTGTCCGCCAGCCTGTCCGAGAGCTGCGGCTACGCCGCGCTGGAGGCCTATGCCTGCGGCGCGGTGCCGGTGCTGACCGACATCCCGGCGTTTCGTGCGCTCAGCGATGGCGGCCGGGTCGGGGCGCTGTGGCCCTGCGGCGACACCGAACGCCTGGCGGCCGCACTGGTGCAGGCGTCGCGCGACGGGCCATCGCGGGCGTTGGTGCGCGCGCATTTCGATGCGCAGCTGTCGTTCGCGGCGGTCGGCCGGCGTTGGGCGCGTGCCTATGCGCACCTGCTCGACACCGCGCCGCGGAGCGCGGCATGAAGCTGGCGCTGGTGGTGCCGGGCGGCGTCGACCGCAGCGGCGAGTACAGGGTGATCCCGGCCTTCCTGAGCCTGATCGAGCGCCTGGCGCGCGCGCACGACCTGCACGTGTTCGTGCTGCACCAGGAGCCGCTGCCGGCGCAATGGGATCTGCTGGGGGCGCGCATCCACAACATCGGCGCGGTGCGCACGCGCTGGCGCGCGATCGCCGCGATCCGCGCCGAACATCGCCGCGCGCCGTTCGACCTGGTGCAGTCGCTGTTCTCCGGCCACTGCAGCCTGATCGCGGTGGTCGCGGCGCGCTGGCTGCGGCGCCCGAGCCTGGTGCACATCGCCGGCGGCGAACTGGTCGCCCTGCACGCGATCGATTACGGCGGCCGGCGCAAATGGCAGGGACGACTGCGCGAGGCGCTGGTGTTGCGCCTGGCGAGCGCGGTGACCGCCGCCAGCGCGCCCATCCTCGACAGCCTGCGGGCGTTGGGCATCGCCGCCGAACGCGTGCCGCTGGGCGTGGACCTGCGCGCCTGGCCGCCACGCCCGCCGCGTGCGCGCGGCGACGGGCCGGCGCGGCTGCTGCACGTGGCCAGCCTCAATCCGGTCAAGGACCAGACGACCCTGCTGCGCGCCCTCGCGGCGCTGGCCCGCGCCGGGGTCGACTTCCACATCGACCTGGTCGGGGTGGACACCCTCGACGGCGCGATGCAGCGTTTGGTGGCCACGCTGGGGCTGAGCGAGCGGGTGCGTTTCCTCGGCTTCAAGACTCAGCGCGACCTGCGGCCGCTGGTGGATGCGGCGGATCTGCTGGTGCTGTCGTCGCTGCACGAAGCCGGGCCGCTGGTCTTGCTGGAAGCAGCGGTGGCCGGGGTACCGACGGTAGGCACCGCGGTCGGGCATCTGCAGGAGTGGGCGCCGTCGGCGGCGCTGGCGGTGCCGGTGGGCGACTGGGCCGGGCTGGCCGATGCGCTGCGCCAGGTGCTCAGCGACGACGAACTGCGCCTGCGGCTGGCCTGGGCGGCGCAATGCCGCGCCGTGCGGGAAGACGCAGACTGCAGCGTGCGTGGCTTCACTGCGTTGTACCAGCGCCTGTGTGCTCCGCGCAGCGCCGACGGCCGGCGCGTGGCTCAGGATGGCTGACGCGCAGTGTGGCATTGGGACAACGCGCTTTCGCGACAATCGCGTTGTATCGGCTCGTCTTGTAGATACCGTCTTCCCCTCTAACAGGCAAGGGCCTTTTGAGGGAGGAAGGGCGTGCGGGATTTGAGCACGCCGTAGGCGATATGCAGCAGCTTGCGCATGGCGGCGCAGATGATCTGCTTGTTGGCCTTGCCGCGTTCGCGCAGGCGTTGTTTGAGCGCGCGCACGACCGGGTTGTGGGTCATGGCGACCAAGGCCGGCAGGAACAGGCCGGCGCGCAGGCGTGGGGAGCCGGTGCGGGAGATGCAGACCTGGCCCTGGCGCTTACCCGACTCCTGCAGCCGTGGATTCAACCCGGCAAAGGCAGTCACCGCCGAGGCGTGAGAGAAGCGCTCCACGTTGCCAAGCTCCGCCAGCAACAACGCTGCACTCCTGTGGGCAATCCCGTCGATGCTGACCAGCAGCTCGCGCTGCCCGCGCAGGGTCGGATCCTGGTCGATTTGGTCGTCAATGGCCCGTTCGATCTGGGCGATGCTCGCCTGGAGCTGGCTGATGATCTCCAGCAGCGAGTCGCGCACCACCGGCGCGGCGACATCCAGGCGATTGCGCTCCATCTGCAGCATCTGCAGCAGGTCGTCCCGGCGGCGCACCAGCGCCTTGAGATGCTTGAGGGCCGGCGGATCGGGCTGCCACGGCCGCAATTGCGACGCATGGCGCAGGCCATAGCTGGCGATCAGCTTGGCGTCGCTCCGGTCGGTCTTGACCCGAGTCAGCTGGCTGCGCGCATACAGCGCCGTCTGCGCCGGGTTGAGGACACACACCCGGTAGCCCAAGGCGTGCACGAACTCGGCCAGCGCCTCGTGGTAGGTGCCGGTGGCTTCCATCACGATCCAGCTGTCCGCCTGCGCGTGGGTCTGCAGCCACGTGCGTAGGGTCTGGAACCCCGTGGGATCGTTCGCAAGCTTGGCTTTGGTGCGGTACTTGCCGTTGGCCAGATCGATGGCCAGATCGAAACTGTGTTTGGCGACGTCGATACCGACGACTGGGGACATGGGGAATTCCTCCATCGTAGGGTGAACACGATCACCGCTGCGCCCGGTCCTGCCTTGTGGATGCGAGTTCACGCCAGCGGCGGACTCTGGATACCGTACGGACACCGATGGGCCAGCATGCGCAATGCGGGAGCCAATCTACAATGCAAGCTCGTGGCTTTAGGAGCGACTGGGCTTCCCGCACTGCTCCGATGATCAGTCGGAAGACATAACGCCGCGGGGGCCTCATGTCCAGATACAAGGAGCGGCTTCAGCCGCGACAGCCATTCGAGCTGACGCGTGTCGCGGCTGAAGCCGCTCCTACAACGGCAGTTCACGGCGCTGTCCAGTGACAGCGTGCGTCAGTCCGACGAAGCCGCGTAACCCTGCAGCGCCGTCCGCACCGCATACAGCGTGTCCATTCGCGGTACCGGATGCAGCAGCCGCTGCAGCACACGGCGCCGCTGCGGCAGGCGCACCCAGTCCTGGCCCTGCAGCCACAGCTGGGTACGGATCATCTCGGCCCGTTCATGCCGGCTTTCCGCCGAGGGCTGCAGGCGCTGGCGCAGATAGTCCAGCACCTCGCCGCCCGAACGCGCCCATTCGATGCCCGGCAGCGCCGGCAGCCACAGTTGCGAGCACGATGCTGCGGTCAGGTCCAGCCCACGCGCATGCAGCCGCAGCAGCGGCGGGCACTGCGCACGCAGTTGCTGCAGGACCGCCGATGGAATCGCAGTGCGGTAGTAGCGCAGCATCAACCGCAGCGGTGGCCACGCCCACCAGGCATCGGCGCCGATCAGTACCTGCCAGTCGCTGGCGCGCATGTGCGGCGCCAGCAGGGCAAGGTCGTGCAGGTGCATCAGCCGCAGGCTGCGGCTGCACAGTCCGCCGGCAGCGTGCAGCAGCAGGTGGCGCATCAGCACGCCGTTGCTCGGGTAGGGGTTCAAGCCGGGCTTGCCGTCGCGCGGCAGGATCGCGGTGCCGAGATCGACAGTGCGCAATGGCAGCCGCTCCTGGATGCGCACATGCAGTTCGATGTTGATCGGCGTGTCGCGGTGCTCGCCCAGGCCGCCAACCGCCTGTGCCTGTGCCGGTCGGAAGGTCTGGTGCTTCCACTGCGCGAACTCGGCCACATAGCCCAGCGCGCCCAGCAGCGTCGCAGCGCGCTCGGCGTCCTCGGGGCGCACCAGCAGGTCGATGTCCGCCATCGGCCGATCGCCGGGCCGATACAAGCCCAGCGCATGCAGCGCCGCCCCCTTCAGCGGCACGATCGCCAGGCCGGCCGTCTGCGCCAGGGCGTCGATCCGCTGCAGCAGGGCGGCGATGCGCTGGTAGCGCTGCGCCACGTGCTCGCGCTGTCCTTCGAGGAACGCGCGCCAGGCCCGGTCCGGCCACTGCGTGCGCTGGCTCAACAGTGGCGCCACGCCGTGCGCGACCGCCGCTGCCGCCGCCAGTTGCCAATGCAGGCCACGCCAGTCCGGCATCGGCGCGCCCGGGCGCGCCAACTCGTGCGCCAGGGTCTCGGTCGCCCGGCGCAGGCCACGACCCATGCGCCGCAGCGGCAGGTGCGCCGGCGTTGCCGCGGATGCCGTTGCCGGCAGATCGGCCGCCACGGCCGGGGACGCCGGCGTCGCCAGGTCGTTCATGCGCGTTGCACCAACGCGATGCGCCGGCTGCCGGCGGCGGCGACTGCCTTGGCTGCCGGCGCCGGCAGTGCTTCGGTCCGATGCTGCGCCTCGCGCGCGATCAGCGCGTCCCAGTCCGCTTCCAGCGTAGCCCGGTCCTGCGCGTGCAGCGGCGCCGGACACGTATCCTCGCGACATTGCAGGTCCACCTGCCGGTGCAGCAGGTCGCGCACCTGGCGGTAGAACGCCGAGTCGTAGGCGCCACGGAACATCATCGCCAGGTCGTCGCTGTCCTGCCAATGCGTCTTGCGCCCGAGCTGGTCCTTCACCTGCTGGTAGAACACGGTGCCGGGCAGGGGATAGGACACGCTGACGCCGATGTCGTCCGGGCGCGCCTGCGCCACCAGCCGACGCGTGGCGAGGATGTCGTCCAGTTGCTCATCCAGGTAGCCCAACTGCAGGAAGAAGCCGACGCGGATGCCCTGCGCGCCCAGCCGCTGGCGCGCGGCAATCACGCCCTCCACATCGGTGCCCTTGGTCATCTTGTCGAGGATGCGCTGGCTGCCGCTCTCCGCGCCGATCCAGGCCTCGCGGCAGCCGGCCCGTGCCAGGGCCGCGGCCATGCGCTCGCTGCACAGGTCGGCGCGGGTCTGGATCGTGAAAGGCACGGCACCATCGGCGGCGGCCAGTGCGTCGGCGAAGTCCTCCACCCAGTCGACGTGGAAGCCGAAGATGTCGTCGGCCATCCACACGTGGTCGGGCGCGAAGCTGCGCTTGAGCTGGATCATTTCCGCGGCCACGTCCTGTGCCTCTCGCCGCTTGTAGTGGTTGCCCCAGATCGGCTTGGCGCACCAGTTGCAGCGGAACGGGCAACCGCGCGAGGCGGCCATGTTCAGGCTGAAATGGCCGTGCCGCTGCTGCCAGAACACACGATAGCGCGCGATGTCGAGCAGGTCCCAGGCGGCGGTGACCGACAGCCGCGGATCCGGCGGCCGCGCGCCGATCTGCGCGCGCCGGAGTTGCGGCGCCACGGCGCTGGCCACCTCGGCGATGCCGGCCACCCAGCGCGCCGGCGCGATGTCCGGTTCCGCCTGCAGCCGCGCCACCAGGTCCAGCAGCGCCGCAATGCCTTCGCCGATCAGCACCGCGTCGGCACCGGCCGCAAGAAACGCCTCCGGATGGTCCGAGGCATCGGAGCCGGCGACGATCACCCGGCTGCCGCTGGCGCGCGCTTCGGCGATCATCCGGCACGCGGCCTCGCGCATCCGGCTCAGGCACATCTTGGTGAGGAAGTTGAAGTTGTCCTCGTAGAACACCACCAGGTCCGGCCGCTGCGTGCGGACGGCCTGGTCGTAGTCCTCAACGCCCTCGGCCAGCATCGCGTCGAACAGCGTCACCGCGTGGCCGTGCTGGCGCAGCAGCGCCGCCACCTGCAGCGTGGCCAGCGGCGGATACGGCTTGCCACGCTCCCACTGCTTGGGGTCGTAGCGCAGGAAGTAAGCGTGGCTGACCTGGATCTTGAGCATCGGCGAAAGGTCTCGTTCGGCGCCGCGGGGGGAGGGCGCATGCAGCGATGGCCGCGCGCAGGTGGCCGTGGCGGTAGGTGCCGGGGCTGTGCCGTTTGGTTGCGCGAAAGACCAGCGTTCGCCCGCGCAACCTTTGGCCACGGCAGGCGCACCCACGCTGCATCCATTCAAGCGATCTTTTTCCGATGCAGCGATCGACCGCGCGTGTTCTGGACGTGGAACCAGGCGACCACGCCGCACCTGTCGTCGCCGTTGACGGCGCGTGCGATCCGTTCCACACCCAACTGCGCCGCCCGCACACGCTCAGCAAGCAACTGCTCGGCGGACGCTTCCACTTCGAGAGCAACAGCCCGGCCCTGCTGGCGCTGGTGGAGGCCGCCTTCGGCGCGGTGCCGGCGCACCGCCTGCCGGAGAGCGCGGCGTTCCGTATCGAACTGACCCTGGTGGACCGCGGCGAGGCCCCGTACGCACTGGCGGTGGAGCCGCCGCCGGTGCAGACCCATTCCGGCGCCGGCGTCCTGAGTGGGGTGATCGATGCACATAACTACGTGGTGCTGGTGCCCGAGCAGGGCAGGGCGCTGCTGGTGGTGTCCGAGGACATGCTCGCCCACGCCTACCACGTGCGTTACGAACTGATCGAATTCGCCGTGTTCGTGCTCGCCGCGCGCGGCATGCAGCTGGTGCCGCTGCACGGCGCCTGCGTCGGCCGCGACGGCCGCGGCGTGCTGCTGCTCGGCGGCAGCGGCGCCGGCAAATCCACCCTGGCCCTGCACAGCCTGCTGCGCGGACTGGAGTTCCTCGCCGAGGACGCCCTGTTCGTCGCCCCGCAATCCCTGCTCGCCACCGGCATCGGCAATTTCCTGCATCTGCGGCCGGAACTGCTGCGCCTGCTCGACCCGCAGACCCGCGCCTGGATCGCCGCGGCGCCGATGATTCGCCGCCGCAGCGGTGCGCTCAAGCACGAGGTGGACATCCGCCAGGGCGAGGGGCGCCTGGCACAGGCACCGTTGCGGCTGGTCGCCGCCGTGTTCGTCTCGGCCACCATCGCGGCCGATCCGCAGCGGCTGCTGCAGCCAGTGCCCGACGCCGACGTGGCGGCGCGCCTGGCTGCGGACCAACCCTACGCCGCGGGCCAGCCGCACTGGCCATTGTTCGCCCGCCAGTTGCAGCGGCTGGGCGTGTACGAGCTGCAGCGTGGCCCACATCCGGAGGCCTCGGTCGATGCGCTGCAGACGCTGCTGGCCTGACGATCCGCGCCGCGCGACGAAGGTGGCGATGCGCACCGCTGGCGCGTGCCGATGAGCGCGCGCCCGGATCCGGCCTCGCATTTGTTGCGTGCCTTCATCGCCGTGCTCGGCCGTGGCGAGCGCCTGCGCATCGCCGGGTACGTGCTGCTGTCGCTGCTCGGCGCGCTCGCCGGCGCGCTCGCCGCGGTCGCGCTGGTGCCGTTGGTGCAACCGGGCCACGTGCTGACCCTGGCCGGCCACGCCTTGCCGCTGCCGACCGGCTTCCTCGCGCAGACCCTGCTGTTCGTCGCCGCCAGCAGCGGCTTCGCCCTGCTGCGCTGGTGGGGCACGCGCCTGGCCGCGGACCTGGCCAGCCGCCATGCACTGGATCTGCGTCGGCAGGTGCATGCGCGGCTGCTGCAAGCGCCGCTGCCGGCACTGGCCGATGCCAGTTCGGCGGAAATCGCCAACCTGCTCACCTACAACGTCGAGATCGTGGTGCAGGGCTTCAGCGCCCTGTTGCAGTTGCTGGTCGCGGCGATCACCGCGGCGGTGAGCCTGGCCGCCGCGTTCCTGGTCTCGCCGATGCTGGTGCTGGCGCTGCCGCCGCTGCTGGCGCTGGGCGTGCTCGCCTTCCGCATCGCCGGCCACGAACAGGCCCGGGTCAGCCGCGAGTACGTCGCCGACATGACCCGGCTGTTCTGGCTCAGCGAGGACTTCCCGCGGCGCCTGCGCCACGTGCGCTCGTTCGCACGCGAGGCGCGCGAGCAGGAAGCCTACGAGGCGATCGCCGGCCGGCTGGCGCATAGCTATGCGCGGCAGCAGGCGCTGGTGGCCTCCGGTCGCTTGGTGCTGGAACTGGCGGCGGTGGCCGCCATCGCCGCGATCATGCTGCTGGCCGGGGTGTGGCATGGCATCGACCGCGGCGCGCTGATCACCGTCGGCCTGCTGCTGGGGCGGCTGCTGCCGTACCTGGTCTCGACCCGACAGAGCGTGCAGCAACTGCGCTCGGCCGCGCCGGCGCTGGAACTGTGGCAGCGCTACGTGGCGCTCGGCACGCCATCGCCGGTTTTGCAGAGCACAGGAGCGGCGCCTCCCCAAGCAGCGACCGTGACCACGTCGGCATCGCCCATCCAGATCGAACGTATCGGTCTGGCGCCGCCGCTGGCCGCGGTGGCTTTGACCGACCTGGTGCTGGCACCAGGCACGCTGACCCTGATCAGCGGCGCGTCCGGGGTCGGCAAGAGCAGCCTGATGGACGCACTGGCCGGCATGGTCGCACCCCCGCAGTTCGCGGCCCACTGCGATGGCCGCGCGCTCGACTTCGCCAGCTATCGCGCCGAACTGCAACCCCTGGCCTATGTCGCCCAGGGCGTGCGGCCCTGGCAACACGCGGTACGTCAGTGCCTGGCCTGGGCCGCACCGGCCGCGAGCGAGGCGGCGATGTGGGAGGCCCTGCGCGACGTCGGCCTGGCCGCGCGCCTGCAGGGCGGCACCGGCCTGGACACCGCCGTGCATGGTGCTGGCGCGCGCCTGTCCGGCGGCGAACTGCAGCGGCTGTTGCTCGCCCAGGTGCTGCTGCGCCGACCGCGCGTGGCCTTGCTCGACGAAGCCACCAGTGCCCTCGACGCCGTCGCCGAACAGCAGGTTCTGAGCACGTTGCGGCGCCGCCTGCCGCAAACGGCGCTGGTTGCGGTTTCGCATCGGCTTGGCCTGTCCGCCATCGCCGACCAATGCGTGATGGTGCAACGCGGGACGGCGACACCGCTGCTGCTCGCCGACCGCGCGTCCTGAGTCGTTCGGGAGCCGCCTGTGCGGTCTACACCGGCGCGGCGGGATCTTGCTTTTTTTCCATCTGCACGCCCGACCGGCTACAGTGCGCGGATTGGTTCGCAGCGCCTCGCCTTGCGCCCGATCCGGCGAAGGGAGTGGGTGAGGGCGGAAGGTGCAATGCGATCGCCAATAGCGAGCCTCGAATCGACATGATGACCAGCGGAGCCCGTGAACTGCTGAAGTGGATCGCCCTGGTCCTGATGACCGGCGACCATGTCGCCAAGGTGTTTTACGGCGGTTATGTCCCGGTGGTGTCCGAACTGGGTCGCACCGCGTTCCCGGTGTTCGCCGTCGTCCTGGCCTACAACCTGGCGCAGCCCGGGGTGGACGCACTCAAATCGTTTCGCCGGCTACTGCTCTGGGGCATCCTGGCGCAACCTGCGCACGGTATGGCCTTCGGCTACTGGGCGCCATTCAACGTCCTGCTGAGTTTCGCCCTGGCCAGCGCTGCTATCTGGAGCATCCAGCAGCGGCAGTGGGTGCTGCTGGGCATGTGCAGCGTCGTCGCACCGTTTCTGGTGGATTACCAGTGGTTCGGCCTGGCGTTGGTGCTGTCGTCGTGGTGGCTGTTCCGTTTCTCAATCGAAGCGCGAAGTGCAACACCCGCGGCGATCGTGCCGGGTGCTACGAGGCCGTGGAACGGACGGAGTCTGCGTCTGGTCCTGGTCGCCGCCGGCTTCGGCCTGTTGTGCTGGTACAACCGCAACGGCTGGGCACTGCTCGCGATTCCGTTGCTCGTAGCGCTTGCGCCGCGCGACGTCCAGGTTCCGCGTATGCGCTGGGCGTTCTACGGATACTATCTGGGACATTTGGTGGTGCTGGCGGTCCTGACGAAAGTGTTGCCGTCGTAGGAGTCGCGAAATCCGTGGACTTACTTGCCGGTTACCGCCGTTGGCATGACACCGAAAGAATGGCCATCATCCGACCCAATCCCAGCCATCCATCGGACGATTGGACGTTCGTCAGACGCACAAGACGAAGGCCCCGCAATGCAGGGCCTTGGTCTTACGTAAACGATACGACGCATAGCACGACGTAGGGCGAACTCACCCCTGCGGAAGATCGCACTTCATCTTTCCATCCACGTAGTACGGCTTCGGCACGTCCGGATTCTGGCTGGTCTTCTCGAACACCACCTCGAACGAGTTGGGGTCCGGCTTGCCCTTGCGTTCGGTGCAGGCGTCCTGCAACTTCTTCTTGACCGCGGCGATGCCGGCGTCGCGGTTGGCACCGTCGGCGCTGTTGGTGAGATTGGCGACCTCGGCGAAGGCAGGCGAAGCGAGGCCCAGCAAGCTTCCTGCGAACACGAGTGCGTGCAGCTTCTTCATGGCGTCTCCTTGTGTGTGGGTGTCCGTACGCAGTTGGAGGCGTGTGTCGCGGCGCATGCGGCAATGCATGGCGCAACGGGCGCCTTCCAGCGCGGGGCTAGGATAGGGAGCGCTGGTTAAGACTTCGTAGCGATCGGCGCGCGAGACCCTCGCAGCAGCATCCGGCAGGTCAACGCAGCGCATTGACGCGGCGCCGTGTCTTCCGGCCGAGCGCATGCTTTGACACGCGCCGGCCCACCCATGGATGCACACGTCGCAGGACGACTCAGCGACTACTCGGTCCGCGGTGCCTCGTAGCTCTGGCCAGGCTGCAGCGTCGTCACGTAAGGGCCGTTCCAATCGCGGTCGAAGATACGCTTCAACGTCTCGGCCGGGCCCTTGCCCTTGACGAATACCGAGGCGTCCACCGCCGTGTTGAAGTAGCTCCATTCCCAGTTGCCGGTGCCGATGACGCTGCTGCGGTCGTCGGCCACCGCGTACTTGGCATGCTCGACCCGCGCATACGGAATGAAGCCCTGCGGCGCCGGCGGCAGGCGGCTGAACTTCACCGTGATATTGGGCAGCGCAGCCAGGCTCTTCAGGTACGCCTGCATCGGTTCGCGCAGCGCCCAGTCGGCGACGATGATGTGCACCTGCACGCCACGTGCGGCGGCGTCGCGGATGGCGCCGTCAACCGGCGCCCACCAGCCCCTGGGCCCGAAGCTGCGGATCGCCGAGAGCGTCATCACCTGGATGCGCAGCGCATGCTGGCTGGCGCGGATCATCTCGACCAGCGCCGGCTCCTCGGCGCTGACCCAGGCCGGCTGCAGCGCCGGCGGGCTGAACGCGGGGAAGGCGACCAGCGGCGCGTCGCTATGGGCATCCAGCAGGACCGGATCGGTGGCGGTGACCGGCGCGAAGTCCGGCGGCTGCACGCCGCGCGCCTGCGCCTTGGCCAGATTGCCTTCGTCGACCAGGCGCCAGCTGTAGTCGAAACTGGCGGCGAAGGTCTTGGCGAAGCGCGCGTCGTCGATGCGCGCGCCGATCTCGTGGATCTGCTCCAGCGCCCGCCAATCCCAGTTCTGGCTGCCGACGAACACGCTGGCGTCGTCGACAATCATGTACTTGGCGTGCAGCACGCCGCCGGTCAGCGTGTCGACCGGCAGCACCCGCACGGTGATGCCCGGCACCTTGCCCAGCCAGGCGACGCTGTCCGGGTTCTTGGCCAGGAAGGTGTGGTCGACCAGCAGGTGCACCGCCACCCCGGCGCGCGCGCGGGCGGCCAGTGCGTCCAGTACCGGCGTCAGTCCTGTGCCGGGCTTCTCGGAGATATAGAACGCGGCGATGTCGATGCGTTGCCTGGCGCCGTTGATCATCGCCAGCCAGGTCTGCTGGGTGCGCGGCACCCCAGGCTCGCCGTAGACGCTGGCCTCGGGCACGCTTTCGACGATCTGGAACTGCGAAGGCTGCGGCCGGGCCTCGGCGCCGGTGGCTGCCGACAGCAGCAGGCAGGTCAGGGCGGCGGACAGGAAGCGGCGCGCGGGATGCGCGCTGGCGATGGAAGCGAGAGGCACGTTGGGTGTCCTTGCGGGAGCGTGGGAAGTGGATGCCGGCGGCGATGCGCGTGCATGCTACCGGCAGCCGTCGTAGCTTGGCAGCCTGCTTTGCAACGCACGTGTCAGTGAGATGGATCCGGCTAAGTTGGCGTTCCCGTCCAGGGGCGTCAGCGCATCAGAGTGGAGCGCGCAGCCGATGCGTGCGCCGGCCGCCGCCGACCTCGATCGCTTGACGAATCACTGCCCTCACTGGGATCAGGGCATCGTCATGCCGCGCCGCGTTCAGCACGTCCGGCCGTGCGGCGTTCGCAGAAGGAATGCATCGCCGTCCAGCGGCACCAGCGACTGCGTCCTGCCGCGCGAGAGGGTTCATGCGCGACCGTCGGCGAATGCGGCCTGTGCCTGCGCAAACCACTGCAGGACCTGCTGGCGATGCGGCTCGCCCCAGCAGCGCACGAACTGCTGGGTGTGATGGTCGCTGGGGTCGTTGAGCGCGGCGATGCGTTGCGCGATATAGGCAGGCTCCAGGCGCAGGCCGCAGTCGACCTCGATGCAGTGGCGCCAGGCGGTGTAGCTGTCGGGAACGATGGAAGACGACATGGAGGTTCCTTGAAGTTCGGCGCCGTGCATCGCAGGCCCGGCCTCCGAAGCGAGGCGGCGATGGCCGGATGCGAACCGCGGCTGACTGACGGCAGCAACAGACTTGCGCCCACGTTCGATTATTCACTAATGTTATAGTGTAACTCAACCGATGCGCTGCATATGCGACCTGGCATTCCCCTGATCCTGTTGTGTCTCTCCGCCAGTTCGCCGGCCGCCGCAGCGGTTCGCCACCACGGCCCACACGTGCACGGCCAGGCCAACCTGGAGGTCGCCGTCGACGGCACCGCCGTGGACGTGCAACTCAGTGCGCCCGGCATCGGCATCCTCGATTTCGAACATCCCGCACGCGACGCCGGCGAGCGTCAGCGGCTGCAGGCTGCGATCACCACCTTGCGCGCTGCCGGCTGGTTGCAGTTTCCGGTCGCGGCGGCGTGTTCGCTGCGCAGTGCGCAGGTCACCACCGAGGGCTACGACGTGGCGATGGCCGATCCGGACGAACCCGGCCACAGCCATGCCGAATTCCACGCTCACTACATCTTCGACTGCGCGCGGCCGGCGCGGCTCGATCACCTGCAGGTATTACTGCCGCAGCGTTTCCCCGGGCTGCACACGGCGGTGGTCGACGTCGCCACCGCCGCCGGCCAGAGCCGCACCGAGGTGGTGGCCGGGCAGGCCCGGGTGACGCTGCCGCAATGAGCCAACCGCATGTGGTCGAACTGAGCGAGGTCTGCTTCGGCTATCCCGGCGCCATTGCGCCGGTCCTGGACATCGCGGCGTTCGCGCTCCCGCGCGGGCAGCAGTTGCTGCTGCGCGGCGCCAGCGGATCGGGCAAGAGCACCTTGCTGGCGTTGATCGCCGGCGTGCTGCAGCCCACGGCCGGCCGCGTGCGCGTGGCCGGGCAGGACCTGGCGGCCTTGCGCAAGGCCGCGCGCGACCGCTTCCGTGCTGACCACTGCGGCGTGGTGTTCCAGCAGTTCAATCTGCTGCCGTTCCTGAACACCCGCGACAACATCGCGCTCGGCCTGCAGTTCTCCGCGCGCCGCGGCCGACTGGCGGCGGGCACGCAGGCGCTGGACACCGAGATCGAGCGGCTGATGGTCGCGCTGGGCCTGGACGTGGCGGCGCTATGGTCGCGCCCGGCCGCGCGCCTCAGCGTCGGCCAGCAGCAACGCGTGGCCGCGGCGCGTGCGTTGATCGCGCGGCCGCCCTTGCTGCTCGCCGACGAACCCACCTCCGCGCTCGACCCGGTCGCGGCGCAGGCCTTCCTGCAATTGCTGTTCGCCGAGTGCCGCCAGGGCGGCACCAGTTCGATCGTGGTCAGCCATGATCCGTCGATCGCACCGCTGTTCGACGCCCAGGCGGACCTGGCCATGCTCAACCGCGCCAGCGAAGGAGGTGCGCGATGACGCTGTTGAAGCTGGCGCTAGCCAGCCTGCGCAGCCGGCGCCTGGGCGTGGCCTTGACCGTACTGGTGATCACCTTGAGCGTAACCCTGCTGCTGGGTGTGGAGCGCATCCGCACCCAGGCGCACGAAGGCTTCGCCAGCACCGTGTCGGGCACCGACCTGATCGTCGGCGCGCGCTCGGGCCCGGTGAACCTGCTGCTGTATTCGGTGTTCCACATCGGCGACGCCACCAACAACGTCTCGTGGAAGAGTTACCAGGACATGAGCGCGATGCCCGAAGTGAAGTGGGCGGTGCCGCTGTCGCTTGGCGATTCCTATCGCGGCTACCGCGTGGTCGGCACCAGCACCGGCTTCTTCGAACACTACCACTATGGCGCCAAGCATCCGCTGGCGTTCGCGCAGGGCAGGGCGTTCGACGACCTCTACGATGCGGTGATCGGCGCCGACGTCGCCGCCGCGCTCGGCCGCCACCTCGGCGACGAGATCGTGCTGACCCATGGCACCGGCCGGATCAGCCTGGCCACCCATGCCGACAAGCCGTTCCGGATCGTCGGCATCCTGCGCCGTACCGGCACGCCGGTGGACTCCAGCGTACTGGTCTCGCTGCAGGCGATCGAGGCGATCCATATCGACTGGCACTCCGGCGTGCGCCTGCCGGGCCAGCACGTCAGCGCCGCGCAAGCGCGGGCGATGGACCTGACCCCGGACGCCATCACCGCCTTCATGCTCGGCCTGAAGACCCGCATCGCCACCTTCTCGGTGCAGCGCCGGATCAACGAGTACCCGGAGGAAGCGATGCTGGCGATCATGCCGGGCGTCACCCTGCAGCAGCTTTGGGGCACACTGGGCACCGCCGAAGGCGCCTTGCGCATGATCGCCTCGCTGGTGGTGCTGCTCGGCCTGGTGTCGATGGTCGCGCTGTTGGTGGCCACGCTGCAGGAGCGCCGGCGCGAGATGGCGATCCTGCGCGCGGTCGGCGCACGGCCACGCGACGTCGCCTGGTTGCTGCTGTTCGAGGCCGGCCTGGTCACCGTGGTGTCATGCGCGCTGGCGTTGTCGGTGGTAACGGCGGCCAGCTGGCTGGCGCGCGGCTGGGTGCTCGATCATTTCGGCCTGGCGATCAACCGCATCGCACCCAGCGCGGCGGAATGGGGCTGGCTCGGCTGCGTGCTGCTGGCTGGCGTGCTTGCCGGCATCGTGCCGGCGCTGCTGGCCTATCGCCGCACCCTGGCCGATGGCCTGTCACCGGAGCTGTGAGCATGACGCGCTGGATGTTTCCCTTGCTGGCGCTCGCAGTGTTGTGCGGTTGCGGCCGGCAGCAACAACCCGCCGCTCCGAAAAAAGCGCAGGAAACAGCGGCGGCGCAGCCAGCACCAGCCAACGATGCGGCGATCAACCCACCGCTGGGCGAGCCGGATGCCGACGGCTATCGCGAACTGGACTGGAGCGCGATGCTGCCGCCGGCCGAGCTGAAGGCCCTGGAAAACAGCGACGAAGCGCCGGTCAACCACACCGGCAAGCGCGCGATGCCGCAGACCGGCACCTACAACACCGTGGCCGCCGTGCTGGCGCGCAAGGTGCGCCTGCCGGGCTACGTGGTGCCGCTGGACAGCGACGACGCCGGCCACGTGCGCGAGTTCCTGTTCGTGCCGTACTACGGCGCCTGCATCCACGTGCCGCCACCGCCGCCGAACCAGATCGTGCATGTGCGCCTGGACACCCCGATCGACCCGCCCGACATGTACAGCCCGTTCTACCTGAGCGGCCAACTGCGCGCGGAAACCCTGCACGGCGAACTCGCTGGCACCGCCTACACGATGGAGCAGGCCCACCTGCATCCCTATGAAAAAGGCTGATCGCCATCTCCTGCTGGCTGGAGTGCTGTGCCTGCTGGCGGGCTGCCACGGTGATGGCGGGAAGCAGCCGGACGCCACACCGACACCATCACCGGCAACAAAGCACACGACCGCAGCAGCCGACGCCGTCCCGGACACAGTGGAACGTTGGGAGCAACTGGCACCAGCCAACGACATCTACCAGCGACCACCGCCGCGGATCAACGCGGCCTGGCGGGGTGACGCCGCGGTGATGGACCAGCCGGCGCCCGTCGACGATGGCCCGTCCGTGGTCAACGGCATGCCGATCGACCATTCCGGCACCCAGCGCGCCGCCCAGTTCGGCTCGTCGCAAGTGGTGAAGGGCCTGGAAGGCAAACGCTTTGCTTTAGACGGCTACGTGGTGCCGCTGGAAAGCGACGACCAGGGCAAGGTCAGCGAACTGCTGTTCGTGCCGTTCTATGGCGCCTGCATCCACGTGCCACCACCGCCACCGAACCAGATCCTGCACGTGGTGCTGCGCACCCCGATCGACGTGCCGGAGCTATGGGACCCGTTCCACCTGCAGGGGCGGCTGCATCTGGCCGACTTCAAGGCCGACATCGCCAATGCCACCTACGAGGCGGAGGACGCCACGCTCACCCCGGTGCAGGGCTGAGGGCAGTTCGATGCACCTGAAGTCGCCGATGCGTTTGGCGATCGCGATCGCCGCCTGTGAGCTCGTCGTTGCCGGCGGCGTGCTGTTGGCATTGCGCACGCACGGGCACGTTGCACCGACGCCGCGTGCTGCTGCGACCACGGCGACCCACCCGCCAACCGTGCCCGCATTTCATGTCGCGCCCTTGTCCGAAGATACAGCCGACAAGCGCATCGCCACCCTGCTGCACAGCGATCCGGCATTCGCGCGCGACGCCACATTCCTGATCGCCGCCAGCGTCCGCGAACGCTGCGCACCGGCCCATTCTGGCGAATTGGCGAAGATGGCCAACCGCGCACGCCTGCCGGTGCTGGCCGCGACGTCCGAGGTGACCGCACGCGAACCCGACCTGGACCATCCGATCTACCAGGCGATCCAGCGCATCGCCGCTGCGGCACCGTGCGGCCGCGCGCTCTACCTGACGGCGACCGGCCTGCCGCTGCAACTGGATCCGGAACGCTACGCGGCTGCATTCCCCGACAGCTACTACCAACCAACGCTGGACACCGTGCCGCACGAGTATGCCGGCCAACCACTGGGCGCCCGTGCCGCACAGGAATGCCAGTCGATCGCCTACGCGGTCCTGCCGCTTGGCCGGGACGGCTGGCAGTGCAGGGCGCTCTGGTCCGGCATGCGCCCGCGGATCGTCAAGGCCTGCGAGCAGGCCCGCAGCGCAGGCGGGCAGGGGGCGGGTGAGGCGATTTCGCCGGAAGTCGCAAACCGGCTGACGCCGGTGGTGGCGGGGTTGCTGGAGAAGTTGCCGGAGTCCTGTCGCTGAGCATGGTTGCGTTTGTACTGCGAAGCCAACGGCTGCGAACAGCAGGAACTGGCCAGACAGCAGCTCGCGCAGCCGTGACTAGGCGTGTCTCCCACGCCGCGTTGTTGATTTGGCGGTCACCTGGGATCGCCCACCAAACCCTTGCAACCGCAACTGGATGAACTCCAGCAACGCCCGAACCCGCGCAGTGACCGAATGACGGTGACTGTAGGCGCCAAGCAATTGCAGCGGGGCAGGGCATAGATCCAGCAGCACTTCCTGCAACCTGCCTGCGGCAAGATCTTCCTGGCACGGGTAGGCCGCAACGATCGCAAAGCCGAGACCCTGGCGCGCGCCGGCCACCGCGAGTTCCCCGCTGTTGACGCGATAGCGGCTGCGCACGGGCACCTTCACGATCTCGCCCGCAGGATCGAGAAATTGCCAGGGCTGCCCCTTCAGGGCGCTCACGGTGGTGATGCACGGCAGGGACTTGAGTTCGCGTACATGGCGCGGCATTCCGGTCTGGGCCAGTAGCGCGGGGGAGGCGACCACGATGCTGGGCAAGGTCGCCAGTTCGCGGGTGATGAACGCGCTGTCGTCCTGACGCCCGCGGTGGAAGACGAGGGAGAGGTCCATGTCCTCGCGCAACACCTCCAGGCCGGTCAGGCGCGTGTCGCATTCCAGTTCGATGCCCGGATGGAGACTGCAGAATTCGGCGAGGATCGGCGCGAGCAACCTGGGCGCTTCGTTGGGCATGCACATCCTGAGGGGCCCCTTCAATTCGCGCTGGACTACGCCAAGCTCCTCCTCCGTGGCCAGCAAGGCGTCGAGGACCGGCTTGGCGCGCGCGTACACCAACTTTCCGGCTTCCGTCATGCGCAGATGGCGCGTGCTGCGTTCCAGCAAGCGCACGCCCAGCCTGCGCTCCAGCGCCGCGACGTGACGGCTGACGTTGGACGACGGCAACGCCAGCAGGCGCCCAGCCCCGGAAAAGCTCTGCGCGTCGACGACGGCCACATAGACGCGGACTGCATTGAGGTCGAGGTCTGTGCGCACCATTATCCCAGATGGGGTATGAAACCACGCCATTTTTGCATGCTAGTTTGCGCAATTGGTGGAGACCAAGATGCACTCCCGTCCAACGGCTGCCCTGCAACGGCACGCCTGGACCAATTGAATCGGGATGCATCGGCATGGAGATCGGAATACTGGGTGGCGGCATCGCAGGCTTGAGCGTGGCCCTCGCGTTGCACAAGCAGGGGCACACCGTGTGCGTCTATGAACGTCGGAACGGGCCGGCCACCATGGGCGCTGGCGTGACGCTTTGGCCCAACGCGGGCTTTGTGCTGCAGGAACTCGGGTTGTTGGAGGATGTCGGGGCGGTGGGCGGTCGGCCACTGTCGGTACACCGCAAAGACGCAGCGGGTAACGCGCTGGGAGGCCTGGACATCACGCTGCTGGACCGACTCATGGGCTACCCGACCCACACGATCCTGCGCCGCGACTTGCAGGCAGTACTGCTGGACCACGTGGCACGCGCTGGTATCCAGGTGGAGTTCGGGCATCGAGCCATCGCGATCGACCTGGATGCCGGCGGCGAGGCCGTAGCGCGGTTCGAGAACGGGAAGAGCATCTGTCCGGATCTGCTCATTGGCGCGGATGGCCGCATGGGCTCGGTGGCGCGCAAGTTCGTCGCAGGGGACAACACGCCCATCTACCAGGGGTTCGTAAACTGGATCGGCGTTGCACAGGGCAATGGCCCGTTGCTGAGCGACATGGCGATTCACGATTACTGGGGGTCTGGCGACCGTTTCGGTTGCGTGCCGATTCGGACGGATCTGGTGTACTGGGCCGCCGCGCAGGCGCGGCCATTGCCCGAGGCGACGCCCGCAGCGGAGATGCGCAAGGAGGTGATGGATCTGTTTGCAGGATGGCCCGAGCCTGTCGCCCGCCTCATCGAAGCCACGCCGGCCCAATCCATTCAACTGATCGCCGTGCATGACGTCGAGCCCTTGCATACATGGAGCCGAGCGAATGTGCTGCTCGTCGGCGATGCGGCGCACGCGCCACTGCCGACCTCGGGTCAGGGCGCCTGTCAGGCGTTGGAAGACGCCTGGCATCTGGCGCGGTGCCTCGAAGACGCAGACGGCGCGCTGGATCAAGCATTGCCACGCTTTGCCGCAATCCGCGGACCCAAGACCACCAAGCTGGCAGAGCAGGGCAGGCTGTTCGCGCGCGGCCTGTTCGCCCAAGACCCCGAAACCTGCCGTCTTCGCAACGAGCGCGCCAAGGCGTCCGATCCGTTGCGCGATGCCCAAGCCATGGCGGCGGGATGGTCGCAGGGATTGCCGATGGCGGACTGCATTGACAGGACGCCGGCGAACGGTGTTGGCAGTCTGTATCGCCTCTGACAGCCAATCCTGATCCCAGCGTCGTAGCACCTCCGCTGCAGGAAGCATTTCCACAGGATCCGGGGATCCATTTCATTTCTTGCTAAGCAGGTTATGAACCTGAGGCTCGCACGGCTATCGTAGCGGATGAAGTCTCCCCTATCCGATGGACGTATCCAATGAAGAATGGGCCTTCGCTGCACCCTGCTTGACGCTGATGGATCCGCAAGCACGGCAGCGCATGACCAGCGCTTAATGTTCAATGCCTTGCGCTGGATGGCGGGAGCCGGGGCGCCCTGGCGCTTGATTCCCATGGGTTTCCGCCGTGGGAGGCATTCTACCAGCTACCGAGCGGGGGTTGCGGGCTGACTGCTTTAAGGCAATGGTTGGCGACTAGTCTTTGATCTTGCCGGTTGCGCAAGGCGAGCAACGGCAACCTGACGTGCCGATCCTGGATCGGCCGGACGCTGTAGATTACATGCGAAAGTGGACCGCGTGTTGGCTACGACGGCTATAAGCGCAAGAACGACAGTAAGGTGCATATGGCTGTGGACACGCTAGGCCACCTGTTGGCAGTACAGGTCACCCCTGCCAGCGAGCAGGGGCGCGCTCAGGTGCGATCACTGGCGCAGGAAGTCCAGCATGTCACGGGCAAGACGAGGAACTGGCTTTCATCCATCAAGGCGACACAAGCAAAAGCCCGGCAGAAGCGGCACAGGAAGAAGGCATCGAACTGCGCGCGGTAAAGTACCGGAGGCCAAGAAGGCTTTGTGCCACTGCCGCGTCGCTGGGTCATAGAGCGCAGCTGTGGTGAGTCAATCGGCTCGGAGGCCTGGCTCGTGACTACGAGCGCCTACCGGAAACCCTGGCAGGAATCGACTTTATCGTCTTCAGCATCATCATGCTCGGAAATGCTAAGGCTCTACTTCAAAATTCATAACGCGCTCTAGGGTGCGCTCGCATCGTCCCTGAGCACGAATGTATCGCCACGTGGCTGAAAGTTGCGCTGGATTGCGTCCCCCCCGGTTTCACGTATGTGGCTGATCCGGCCATCCTCCAGCGTGACGATCTGGTCGGCAATATCGAAATAGCGGTCGTCGTGACTGATCGCCACGATCACCTTGTTGCGTCGCTTCAGTGCTGGAAGAATCTCGTGATAGAAGACGGCCTTGAATGTTGGATCCTGGTCGGCGGCCCATTCGTCGAACAGGTAGACGTCCTTGTCGTCGAGGATGGCGGCCAGTAAGGCCATGCGTCGCCGCTGCCCATCGGAGAGCGCCAGCGTTGAAAAGCAACCGTCCTCATAGCGGACCTTGTGTTCCAGGCCAAGAGCCTTGAGGTAGTGCGTGATCTGTTCAGTCCGGTTGGCAGGATCGGCATCGCCGAGCACGCGATTGAATAGATGATAATCCGAATAGATCGCGCCGATGCACTGGCGCAACGTGCCGATCGTGTCGTCGGTGACGGCTTGGCTGCCAAACCGAATGGTGCCTTCCCCTGCACGGTAGTGCAGGGTGATGAGCTTGCTGAGGGTCGACTTTCCCGACCCATTGCCGCCGACAATGAAGGTGACTTCGCCGCGGCGGAGTTCCAGATCGAGCGGTCCGACCCGGAAGCCCCTGCCGTCGGCAGCAGCATGTGTGTAGCAGACGGACTCGAGCCGAATGCGGTCCCATGTGGCAGCCGGAAGCTGGTCCATGGCGATGGCCTCGGCCGGAATTTCATTGAACAGCCGTTCCACGCGATTCAGGGAAACACGAGACATCGTCAACTGCGGGATGTAGTTGAGGATCATCGCTACCGGGCCGGTAATGTACAGAAGGGCCATGATCACGCCGATCAGTTCCGAGCTGGTCACGATCCTGTAGTTCACGAATATGAAAAGAATGCAGCCAATGACGAAGAAGCTGAGCAGGTCACCGTAATTACTGGCCGCACGCACCAGCGTATGCCCTGACTTCTCGCTGTCGCGCACCTCCCGCTCATGGCGCATGAGCACTTCGCTGAAGAAGGTGTCGCGTTTGACGTCGCTGAGCTTGAGTTCCTTGATCCCATGGATGAGTCCGTGGATGGACTCCTGCAGATGGTCGAACCCGGCACGCGCGCGGACGAAGTATCGGCGTCCGAAAATGATCGGAATCTGGTAAGTCACCACGCCGAACACGATGCAGCCCAATACGAACACGAACACGTCCGAATTTAGCACGAGAAGAAAGCCGAGCATGCCGACCAGGGTGACCACATTGATGAGAAGATCCGGCATCAGGCGTGCGCCCAACACGATGCGGGGCACGTCGGTGGTCAATGCGGCGATCAGCCGCGGCCCTCCAATCTGCTCTAGCGCCTGAAGTGGCGCTGCGGCAATGCGCGCGTACATCTGCGATCGCAGGTCCGACGCGACATCGATGGCCACCCGCGTCAACATGATCTGCGATACGGTGCGCGATACCAGGATGAAGACGCAGACAGCCGCAAAGACGATTGCGAACGGAGCGTTCGCGATCTCCAGGAAGAGCCACGTGGTGGGTGGCGAGACGACTTCGTCGAATCGGCGGTCGCCATCTTGAATCACGCTCAGCACCAGAGGGATCAGCAGCGAGTAGCTGATGCCGGACAGCCCGCCGAGAATGATCGACGCGAAGACCCGATTCGGCGCCCGGCCCGAGAACTGCCCTAGCAGATTCATGGCCGGGTCCCGCGGGCGGAGGTAGCGCTGTCGGTGCCAGTCGCTGCGGGGGACAGCGAGTAGTAGCGTACCTTTTGAAAAGGTTCGACCATGTCGTCGTAGTGACGGCTCATCACATTGCCTGATTGGCCGGTGGAGTTCATGTACTCGTGCCGTATGCGATTCCGGCTCATGGCGATCACCTGGCGGAAGCCTGCGCCGAATTTCTGGAGATAGCCTTCCGCATCGCTGAAATCGGCCGACGCGACATTGATGGCATCGGCGGAGCCGCCGTTATCGATCCGGCGTTCGAACAGCGGGCGGAGCGGCTTGATGTGGCTCATCGGTGGGTGCGCATACACGGTTCGGTGAAGCTGACCCCACCCCCAACTGTCCATGCTCCAATCCCCACGCAGCTTGTGGAGTTCGTTGAGCGCAGCGGTAAGGGAGGTGGCAAGCACGGCATCGCAGGCGGGTAGCGCACTGTTAGCCGTCTTGGCGGCGCTGCACCAGTGGCCGTCATCGTTGCGCAGGCTCTGTTCCAGTTGCTCGAGCCTTACCGTACCGGCAAGTCGACGCAGCTGGCGCGTGCGTTGCGGATTATTCCAGTCGCCTTGCAGTGGATTGGAATACAGCTGCTGGCGGAGCTGCCGCATCCAGGCGTGGAAGATGCTCGCGGCCTGGCTGTCGGCTTGGGTGTTCCCGTCCCAGTGCGCAAGGTACTGTGCGGCGCGACTGGAGTGCCCGTCAGGGGGGAGCCTGTTCCGTAGGGTCGCCATCATCGCCGCTACGTTGAGATCCAGCGTATCCGCCTGCATGCGCTCCATGTCCGCGACATCGAACGTCTTGCCTGCACCGATGCCTGCCTGGATCAGCTGCCGGATGCGACGCGCCCGTGCCGGCGATGCCCAGTCATGCGAGACGAAGTAGGGATAGTCCGCGTCGTTGATGCCGTCGTTGGCGCTGATCAGGTAGCCTTCGGGCGGATTGTAGCGTTGCGGCCATTCGGCGGAGGGGACCGAGCCTTTCCAGCCATAAGCCGGGTCCCAGCCCGGTACCGGCAGTGTTCCTTCGCCCTGGCGTCGCAATGGTATGCGTCCAGCGCCGATATAGCCGATATTGCCCGCCCTGTCGGCATACAGCATGTTCATGGCGGGTGCGACCAGGTGATCAAGCGCGCTGCGGAACTGCGTCCAGTCTTTGGCGTAGTTCAGCCTGAAGAATGCCTCATAGCTGGAATCGTCGGGATCCAGGCCGGTCCAGCGCAGGGCGACAGGTCGGTCGAACACGGCGAACTGATCGCTGATGATGGGGCCGTGCCGGGTACTTCGGACATGCAGAGTAACGGGGGCATACTGTCGTCGCAGGACGTCGGGGAACTCCGCGCGGACCCGAATTGTTTCGGTGCGCTGTTCAAATGGGATCCAGCCGCCGTCGGTATCGTAACGATCGCCATTTGCGTCGGTTCGCTCGAAGAACAGATCCTGGGTGTCCGCCATCATATTGGTGCCGCCCCACGCGATGTGGTCATTGCGCCCGAACACGACCAGAGGAAGGCCTACCAGGCTCATGCCGCTCGAGTGCAGGGTCGGCGTCTCGAGGCTGACGGCGTACCACAACGAGGGAATCTGAAGCCCGAGATGCGGGTCGTTGGCGAGAAGCGCGCCCCCGTCGGTGGTGTGCTTTCCCCCGATCACCCATGCATTGCTGCCGGTGTTTGGCAGCGCCAGGTGCAGTGATGCCAATACTCGGCGATGCGTGTCAGCCATCGCTTGGAGGCCTGTATCGGCCGATGGAGTCGCTGCAGGCACAGTGGCCTGCGTAGCGCTGCGATAGCCTGGGAAGAAGGTCGCGGCGCGATCCTCTCCCAGCAGCGATCTGGTCAGGTAGTAGTCCATCTCGCGACGATAATTGCCGCCCAAGTCCAGGGCGAAAACCTTGACCCAAGCCAATGAATCCATCTCGGTCCACGGCTGTGGCTTCAGTCCCAGCAGCCTGAACTCGACGGGCAGCTTGTCGGTTTCAGCGATACGCGCATTGATGCCAGCGGTGTAGGCGGTGAGCGACGCGCGCGCCGGCGCGCTGAGCGTGGTCCAGGCGCTGCGCGCCGATGCGTGCAAGCCCAGGGTTCGAAGCCATACGTCGGCATCGATGCTGTCCTTGCCGAACACCTCGCTCAGTTCGCCGCGTGCCATGCGTCGCTGCACTTCCAACTGCCAAAGCCGATCCTGCGCCTGGGCATAGCCGACTGCGAAGAAGGCATCGGAATCCGTTTTCGCCCGGATGTGGACGGCGCCCTGCGCGTCGCGTTCGATGTCGACCGGCGAGGACACGCCACTCGTGATTCGTGTGGCCGCTTCTGGTGGCAGACTGCCGCGCAGTTCTAGCCAGATCCAGCTCGCAAGCGCCAGTAGCGGGATCGCTACCAGCAGGATGAGTCGTGCGGCAACGGGGTGCGTGCGGAAGGGACGGAGTGCACTCACGATGCGGTCCTGCGGCCGTAGGCCGGGTGTCGGAAAAACGCATGCTCGGGGCTTGCGCGCAGATCATCGGCAGGGCAAGTAAGCATTCGGAGAGCGCCTCCAGATTGCGCTAGGAAGAACAGTTCCATCTCTGTTGGTTGCCGTATTGGCAACGTCGGCGTGCGCCTGTATATCACACCTTTTGCACAGTTCCAGATCGTTGCTCGGCTACTTTCACGTTCTGCAACGCGCATGTTTCGCACGTGTCGCGGATGTTGTCTTCGTCGTGGGCCGCGTTAGATGCAACCCGTGCCGCATTGGTTTTTGCGCGAGAGTGCGACTTGCTCCACAGATCCAGAGATTGTCGCGTGATGCGATTGTGAAAGACCCGCTTTGGACGCTAGAGTCCAGCCGCACCACGCATTCGTAACGACTCGTTACTTGGTGCGCCAAACGTTGTTTGCAGCAACGCCGATGCCATGGTCTGCATGGTCATTGCAGCTTAGGGATGAACTGGGATGGACAGGATGTCTGATGTGCGTCTTCCACGCGCCACTCGCTACTCGCTCTGCGGCATCCGCCATGCGGCAATTTCAGTCGCATGACAAGGTCGTGTGCGGTTTACGGTGAATGCCTGCGGGACGTCCGATCTGCGCGGCAATGCGATGTGCATTGCCGCCAGCTGATTCGCGCGCTTTTTTGCTAATGCCGGTATCGAAAACGCCTTGCAGTGCATTGCGTCGGACGCTGTCGCGCCGAACCCGACGCGGTTAGGCGCCAGGCTGAAGCTGGATCGTGATTTCTCGTCGAGGGGGCGTGTCCGTGGCAACCTGCAATGTGGCCGAGACCGAATGGATTCCGTTGTCTGCGGCCCAGCGCGGCCGCTGGCTGGCGTATCGCATGGCACCCGAACGCCAGGGTGATCACAACATCGTTTTTGCCGCTCGTATCGAGGGCCATCTGTGCGCGGAGGTGTTGCGCAGTGCGCTGGCTCAGCTGGCGGCACGTCATGCTGTACTTCGACTGCGCATCGTCGAGCACGATGGAATACCACATCAGCGTTTCATCCATGACGTCGCGCCGACACTGCATGTGGAGGACGTGACCGGTTGGAACGAAGCTGCGTTGCAGCAGGAGATCGTTCGGGCCACATCTCAGCCTTTCTTGCTGGAGCAAGAAGCACCGTATCGCGCGGCTCTCTATGAGCAGGAGGCGGGCACACAGATTCTCACATTGGCGTTCGACCACATTGCGGTAGATGGCTGGTCGTTCTGGATACTGCTGGAACAATTGGGCTTGCTTTTGCAGGATGCCGAGGCTTCACTGGGAGTCGATCTCGACATCGACTATCCGGATTACGTAGGCTGGCAACGCGACTGGCTTTCCTCGGAGCGGGCGGCATCGCAGCGTTCCCACTGGAATCATGTCATGGCGTCGTTGCCGCCAGCGTTGCAGTTGCCTGTGGATCGCAAATGCCAGGATGTAGCAGGCGAAACACAGGTGGTGCCTGTCTGGCTTGCGCCGACGTTGACTACGGCGTTGCGCGCACTCGCTCGCCGCCATGGCGCAAGCATCTATACAGTCCTTCTTTCGGCATGGCAGATTTTCCTGCATCGCATCACCGGCCAAGCCGAGATCGCGGTGGGATCGCCGATGCCCGGCCGCAGCGGGGTGCGCTGGGATCATGTGGTAGGTGACTTCGTCAATCCTGTCGCGCTGGTTGCGCGATTCACCGAAGACACCACTGTGCAGGACGTGTTGCGACAGGCGCGCAACGACTCTCGGCGCGCATTGCGGCACCAGGACTATCCCTATTCCAGCTTGGTGGAAGATCTGCGTGGTCGCTCTGGTCTGTCGACGATCGAACTGTTCCAGACCATGTTCGTATATCAGCACGCGCGCCACGGCGCAGGCATGCGTGCGCTCTGGGAAGAGTGCCAGGCATCGACGCCGATCGCCTGGGCGGGCCTCCACTTGCGGGGCTATCCGGTAGCGCGGAGCGGCGGCGAGACGTTCCCGCTGATGCTTGAGGCGATGGAACTCGAGACCGGGGTGCGCTGCGACCTTCGTTTCAACCCGTCAATATACGAGCGTGAGACCATCGCCGAATGGTCAAACGCATGGGTACATCTGCTGGGGAGCATGGCGTCTGATGAGACGCAGAAGGTCTATGCGTTGGAACTCATGCCACCTCGGCCAGCGAGCACGAGTGGAGGTATGGCAGGGTGCGCGGCTGTTCGGTCGGCGCTGGAAGGCTTCAGGCACTGGGCAGCGGTGGCACCAGAGGCTATTGCACTCGTTGACGGCGATGTCGAAGTCACCTATGCCGAGTTGGCGCGGCGCGCTAGCCAGATCGCGCGCCGACTGGCCGAGAGAGGGGTCGGCCGTGGAGATCGCGTGGCGCTTTGCCTGCCACGCGGTACGGAACTGGTTGCTGCGATGCTGGCGACGTGGGAAGCGGGCGCAGCCTACGTGCCTCTCGATCCTGACTATCCCCGGGCCCGTTTGGCATACATGCTGGATGACAGCCTGCCAGCCTGCGTAGTCGTGTCTTCGGCATCCGATGACGTTCTGCCGACGCGCGCTGACGTCGATCGCGTGGTGCTGCCAGGAACAGATGTAGCTGAGGCTGACGTGATGCTGCTGAGCGCAGCGAATGCGCCGAAGTCCGACGACGTCGCGTATCTCATCTACACATCCGGCTCCACCGGCGAGCCGAAAGGCGTCGCCGTGACGCACGGTAACCTTGCAGCACAGGTCTCCGTGCATATCGGCAACTGTGCATTGGCACCCGGCCAGCGTATGCTGCAGTTCGCTTCTGCGTCGTTCGATAGCTCGGTTGTCGAGATATTTCCGACGCTATCGGCCGGAGCGACACTGGTATTTCGGCCAGAGACATTGCTGGCTCCCGACGCGGAGTTCGCCGCATTCCTGGCCAGCCACCGGATCGACACCGTCGACCTGCCCACGGCATTCTGGAATCGCTGGGCTATTGCCCTGCGGGACGGTGCGCCGTCGCCATCGGTACGCCGCGTTGTGGTGGGAGGAGAAAAGGTAGAGCGACGCTTCTTCGACGCATGGAGTCAGGCCACGGCCTGTCCCGTACTCAATACCTACGGACCGACCGAGACCACGGTATATGCGACGGCGATGCTGCTCGAGCAGGGGGCATTGCAGGACGGACAGGATGTCCCGATCGGCCATCCAGTGGGGCATACCGAAGTGCACGTGCTTGATCGATGGGGCGCGCCGGTGCCGGTAGGTGTCGTGGGTGAACTGTACATCGCGGGTCCGCAGGTGGCCTTGGGCTATTGGAATCGCCCGGAGTTGACCAGCGAACGTTTTGTGCGTGATGGGTTTGTGGCAGATCCCCGGGCACGCATGTACAGGACCGGCGATCTCGGTCGCCGCCGCGCAGACGGGATCCTGGAATACGTAGGCCGTACTGATTTTCAGGTCAAGATCCGCGGGTTTCGAATCGAACCGGGCGAAATCGAGGCGCGCCTGGCGGCGTTCCCGGGTGTGGACGAAGCAGTGGTGCTCGCGAGAGAAGACGTTCACCGAGAAAAGCGGCTTGTCGCGTATGTGGTACCAAGGCAAGGCGCTGCTATCGGAGTCGCTCAGCTGCGGCGGGCGCTCGCCGCTGAACTGGCGGCCTACATGCTGCCTGCTGCCTACGTTGTGCTGTCCTCGTTGCCGCTGACGCCCAATGGCAAGATCGATCGTGCAGCACTGCCCGAACCGGGCGACGATGCAGTGGTACGGCAACCGCACCAGTCCCCTTGCGGACCGGTCGAACAGCGTATCGCAGACGTGTGGTGTGCGCTGTTGGGTTTGCGACAGGTCGGGCGATACGACGATTTCTTCGAGCTGGGTGGGCATTCTCTGTCAGCGGCACAAGCGGCCTCGCGGCTGCGTGAGGCACTGGGATGCGAGGTGCGTTTGCGCGATCTGTTCACGCACCCTCGGTTGTTCGATCTGGCCGCGTTCCTGGCCCGTGCTGACGAATCGGCTGCATCCGTGCAGGTGCCTGTTGCGCTGGCTGCACCGCGGCCTCCTGCTTTGCCGATGTCTTGGGCTCAACAACGGCTATGGTTCCTGGATCAGCTCGATCCGGCGGCCGGGGCGGCGTACCACATGCCGGTGGCATTGCGTTTGAGCGGTGTGCTGGATGATGTCGCCTTGCTAGCGAGTCTGGACCGGGTTGTCAGCCGGCACGAGATCCTGCGCACTGGTTTTGTGAGTCACCAGGGAGATGCCGTACAGGTCGTTTCGGCGCCAGACACGCCATTCTGCTTGCGGGCACATGATCTTCGCGGGCAGCCTGCCGATCAGCAGGCGGTCGTGCTGGCCAGTCTTCGCCACGATGAAGCGCACGTGCCGTTCGATCTGGCGCGTGGCCCGCTGATCCGCGGGTCGCTGGTACGTCTGGCGGATGAAGAGCATGTGCTGCTGATGACACAGCATCACATCGTGTCCGACGGCTGGTCGATCAACGTGTTGATCAACGAAATCAATTCGCTGTATGCGGCATTTCGGGCCGGACAGCCTGATCCGTTGCCGCCGTTGCCGCTGCAGTACGCCGACTACGCCCTGTGGCAGCGCAGCCCTGCGTATGCAGAGGGGCTGCGCGATCAGGTGGAATACTGGCGCCGGCAGCTGCGAGGCGCCCCCATACTGTTGGAGTTGCCGGTTGATCGTCCGCGGCCTGCGGTGCAACGCTATGCCGGCGCATGCGTGCCAGTGCAGTTGTCAGCCGGACTGTGCGACGACCTGACAGCACTGTCTCGGCGCCACGGCACGACGGTGTTCATGACGCTGCTGGCGGGCTGGTCCATGCTGCTGTCGCGGCTGAGTGGGCAGGCGGAGGTGGTGGTGGGGACGCCGGTAGCCAACCGGGTGCGCCCGGAGCTTGAGCCACTGATCGGCTTTTTCGTCAATACGCTTGCACTGCGGGTGGACGTGGGCGGGGCGGCGGACGTGGCGGATCTGCTGGCACAGGTGAAGGCGACGACGCTGGGCGCCTACGAGCATCAGGATCTGCCGTTCGAGCAGGTGGTCGAGGCGGTGCAGCCGGTGCGCAGCATGAGCCATAGCCCGCTGTTCCAGGTGATGCTCAGTTTCGACAATACGCCTGGAGACGAAGCACTGTCGTTGCCGGGGTTGCAAGTGGAGCAGTTGCAGAGCGAAGCGTCGAAAGCGCACTTCGATATGGAGCTTTCACTGCGGCCTGAGAGCAACCGGATCATCGGAGAACTGTCCTATGCGACCGATCTTTTCGATGCATCGACGGCCGAGCGGCATGTGGCCTGTCTGGAGGCGCTGCTGCAGGCGCTGTGCGAGCACGAGGGCGCACTGGTCTCGCTGCCGTGGTTGTCGTCGCCGGAGCGTGAGCGGGTGCTGGAGGTATTCAACGCCACCTCGATGCCGCGGCCGATGACGCTGATCCACCACGCGTTCGAGGAACAGGCTCGTGCTACGCCGGACGCGGTGGCGCTGGAGTGCGGAGGCGTGACGCTTTGCTACGCGGAGTTGAACCGGCGTGCGAATCAGGTGGCGCACCGGCTTGCCGCCGTGGGCGCGATGCCCGATGCGCGAGTGGCGATCTGCGCCGAGCGTGGGCTGGACATGGTGGTAGGCCTGCTGGGCATCCTCAAGTCCGGCGCGGCCTATGTGCCGCTGGACCCGACACATCCGCGCGAGCGCCTGGCGGGGATGCTGGCCGACTGTGCGCCAACGGCGGTGCTGGCACAGCCGTCCACGCTCGGTTTGCTGCCGCAGGATGCGCAGGTGCCGACGCTGGTCTTGACGGCGCGGGTGTGGGAAGACGCGCCGACGCATGACCTGCAGGTCGCCGGGTTGACGCCGCAGCACCTGGCCTACGTGATCTACACCTCCGGTTCGACCGGGCAACCGAAGGGGGTGATGAACGAACACCATGCGGTGATGAATCGCCTTCACTGGGGCAAGACGCAGTTCCCCTGGATGGTGGGCGAACGGGTGTTGCACAAGACGCCGTTCGGATTCGACGTGTCGGTCTGGGAGATATTTCAGCCGCTGCTGTCCGGGGCCAGGCTGGTGCTGGCGCAACCGCAGGGTCATCAGGATCCGGACTATCTGATCGCCTTGATCGAAAGTGCGCAGATCACGGTGGCGCACTTCGTGCCGTCGATGCTGCAGGCGTTCCTTGATCGCCTGCCGGTGGGCCGGTGTGCGGGACTGCGGCAGATATTCTGTAGCGGCGAAGCGCTGGGGTTGGCGCTGGCGGCACAGGTACGGTCGAAGCTGCCGCAGGTGGAGCTGCATAACCTGTATGGTCCGACAGAAGCGGCGATCGAGGTGACCTGGTGGAACTGTGCCGAGGGCACGACGCGGCCCGCGGTTCTGATCGGACGGCCGATCGCCAATACCCGCATGTATGTGCTGGATGGGCAGGGCGAGCCGGTGCCGGTGGGGGTGGCCGGTGAGCTGTGCATCGGCGGGGTACAGGTGGCACGCGGCTACTGGAACCGTGCGCAGTTGAGCGCGGAGCGGTTCGTGCCGGACCGGTTCAGTGCCGATCCGCAGGCGCGGATGTACCGCACCGGGGATCTGGGCCGGTGGCGGGCCGACGGAACGATCGAGTACCTGGGGCGCAACGACTTCCAGGTGAAGATCCGCGGCTTCCGGATCGAGCTGGGGGAGATCGAGGCGCAGTTGCTGGCGTGTGCGGATGTGCGCGAGGCGGTGGTGGTGGCGCGTGCCTACGGCGAGGGCGACACGCGGCTGGTGGCGTACGTGGTGATGGCGCCGGGTGTGGCCTGCGATGTGTCGGCGCTGCGGCAGGCCTTGCTGCAGCGGCTGGCCGAGTACATGGTGCCGAGCGCGTTCGTGGCGCTGGAGGCGTTGCCGCTGACGGCCAATGGCAAGCTGGACCGTCAGGCGCTGCCGTCGCCGGAGACGGCGGCGGTTGCGGTGCGTGCGTACGAAGCGCCGCACGGGGAGATCGAAGAGGCGATCGCGGCGATCTGGCAGGACCTGCTGGGCGTGGAACGGGTGGGGCGCCACGACCACTTCTTCGAGCTGGGCGGCCACTCGCTGCTGGCCGTGCAGGTCGCCTCACGATTGCGTGAGCGGTTCGGCGTCAGCGTACCGGTTGCCAGTCTGTTCCAGGCCGCTCAGCTCTCGGCTCTCTCCGCACTTGTGGTGAGCGCCATCGTAGAGCAGTACCCCCAGGACGCCATTGCGGCTCATGCCGATGCGCTTGAGGGCCTGTCCGCCGACGACTTGCGTGCCTTGCTGGAAACAGAAGACGCATGAATCGACTCATTTTCGCCAGATCGGCAATTCGTTCCGTAGGTACGCCATGACGCATTCATCATCGTCGGAAATCGAACTGCTGAAGCTGGAATTGATGCGTCGCCGCTTGGCAAAGACAAGCATAGCCAAGCCTGCATTGACTGCATCCATTCCTCGCGCGGAAAGGAGCGGAACGCTGCCGCTGTCGTGGGCGCAACAGCGGCTATGGTTCCTTGAACAGTTCGATCAGGCCGCAAGCGTGGCCTATCACATGCCGGTGGCGTTGCGCTTGGACGGCGACCTGGACGTGCCGGCATTGCAGGCCACCCTGGATCGCATCGTCATGCGCCACGAGAACCTGCGGACGGTGTTCGTTAAATCAGGAGATGCGGCACGGCTGGTGATCCGGAACGACGTCAACGGACTGCCGATGGACTACCAGGATCTCAGCGATGCTGCGGGACGCCTGGACGATGCCGAAGTTGCGTTGATCGTGTCGGAGCAGGTGCGTACTCCGTTCGATCTGGAGCATGGGCCGTTGATTCGGGCCTGTCTTTTCAAGCTGCGTGAGCGCGAGCATCTGTTTCTGGTAACCCAGCACCATATCGTCTCCGACGGCTGGTCCATCGGTGTGTTGATCAACGAATTCACTACGTTGTATCCATGCTTCCGCTTGGGACGGCCTGATCCGTTGCCGCCGTTGCCGATCCAGTACGCAGACTATGCGGTATGGCAGCGGCAGCAGCTGCAGGGACAGGGACTGGAGGATCGGCTGTCCTTCTGGCGCGGACACCTCCGCGGTGCCCCGCCGTTGCTCCTGCTGCCGACTGACCGCCCCCGGCCCGCAGTGCAGAGCTATGCCGGAGATCGTGTTCCGGTGATGTTTGCTGAGGCATTGACTCAGTCGTTGAAGGAGTTGGCACAAAGGAGCGGCACGACGACCTATATGGTCCTGCTGGCAGGCTGGTCCACATTGATGGCCCGCTTGAGTGGGCAGACCGACGTGGTGATAGGCAGCCCTGTGGCGAACCGGGATGCTGTGGAAACGCAAGGGCTGGTGGGCTGTTTCGTCAACACCGTCGCGCTACGCGTCCAACTGGACGATGATCCGACGTGCCTGCAACTGCTGGAACGAGTCAAGCGCACCGCGCTGGCCGCCTATGCGCACCAGGATCTTCCTTTCGACCAAGTGGTCGAGGCATTGCAGCCTGAGCGGAGCCTCAGCTATAGCCCAGTGTTCCAGGTGATGCTGACGCTGGACAATACGCCTCGCAACAGCACCCTGTCGCTGCCTGGCCTGGATGTCATCCAAGTGGAGCCTGCGCATCCGACGGCGCACTTTGACCTGCGCATGTTGTTGAGCGATGGCGGTGTGTCGCTGGAGGGCGAGCTCGAGTACGCCAGCGATCTGTTCGATCGCGCCACGGCCGAGCGCATGGTGACGCAGTGGTTCACCCTGCTGGCCGGCATGTGTCTTCATGAGAACGCAGCCCTGAGCGCGCTGCCTTTGTTGACAGCGGCCGAGCGGCAGCTGGTCGTGCATGGCTTCAACCGCATCGAGGAGTGCACGCCGGACGAGCACGTGGTGGGGTTGTTCGCCGCGCAGGTGGCGCGCACGCCGCAGGCGCCGGCGATCGCCTTCGGCGGCCTGACGCTGGACTTTGCCACGCTGGATCGTCAGTCCAGCCAGCTGGCGCAACGGTTGGTGGCGCTGGGCGTGCGCCCGGACGATCGGGTGGCGATCTGCGTGGAGCGTGGGGTGCAGATGGGCGTGGGCCTGCTGGGGATCTGGAAGGCCGGCGCAGGCTATGTGCCGCTGGACCCGGGGTATCCGCAGGAGCGGTTGGCGTACATGCTGCAGGACAGTGCCCCGCGTGCGGTGGTCAGCCAGGGCGATGTGCTGGCGTCGCTGGAGCTGTCGGTGGCGGTGCCGCTGGTGGACCTGGACGATGCGACGCTGTCCGCCGAGCCGACGCAGGCGCCGGCGGTGGCGCTGGAGCCGCAGCATCTGGCGTACATGATCTACACGTCCGGCTCGACCGGGCAGCCGAAGGGGGTGATGATCGAGCATCGCTCGCCGGTGAACTTCTGGCGTGCGATGCGCCAGAGCACGCATCGGGACCTGCCGGCCAATGCGCGTGTGGCGGTGAACGCCGCGTACGCCTTCGACATGTCGCTCAAGGGATGGCTGCAGTGGTTGTCCGGGCATTGCGTGATGCCGGTGCCGCAGCAGATCCGGGCCAGCGGCCCGGCGCTGCTGGCGTTCCTGGAGCAGGAGCGGATCGATGCGCTGGACAGTACGCCCTCGCAGTTGGAAGGCCTGCTGGCGGCGGGCCTGCTGGAGGGGACGGGCCATCGTCCGCGCAGCGTGCTGCTGGGGGGCGAGGCGATCGGGCCGGCGTTGTGGGCGCGCTTGCGCGGGTCCGAGCGGATCGCGTTCTTCAACATGTACGGTCCGACCGAGTGCACGGTGGATGCGACGCTGATCGGCGTGCGGGAGGCGGGTGCGACGCCGACGATCGGGCGTCCGATCCGGAACGTGCCGGTGTACATCCTCGATGGGCAGGGCGAGCCGGTGCCGGTGGGGGTGGCCGGTGAGCTGTGCATCGGCGGGGTGCAGGTGGCACGCGGCTACTGGAACCGTGCGCAGTTGAGCGCGGAGCGGTTCGTGCCGGACCGGTTCAGTGCCGATCCGCAGGCGCGGATGTACCGCACCGGGGATCTGGGCCGGTGGCGGGCCGACGGGACGATCGAGTACCTGGGGCGCAACGACTTCCAGGTGAAGATCCGCGGCTTCCGGATCGAGCTGGGGGAGATCGAGGCGCAGTTGCTGGCGTGTGCGGACGTGCGCGAGGCGGTGGTGGTGGCGCGTGCCTACGGCGAGGGCGACACACGGCTGGTGGCGTACGTGGTGATGGCGCCGGGGGTGGCCTGCGATGTGTCGGCGCTGCGGCAGGTCTTGCTGCAGCGGCTGGCCGAGTACATGGTGCCGAGCGCGTTCGTGGCGCTGGAGGCGTTGCCGCTGACGGCCAATGGCAAGCTGGACCGTCAGGCGTTGCCGGCGCCGGAGACGGCGGCGGTTGCGGTGCGTGCGTACGAAGCGCCGCACGGGGAGATCGAAGAGGCGATCGCGGCGATCTGGCAGGACCTGCTGGGCGTGGAACGGGTGGGGCGCCACGACCACTTCTTCGAGCTGGGCGGCCACTCGTTGATGGTGATCGGGCTGATCGAACGGCTGCGCCAGCGCGGCCATGTCACCGATGTGCGCAGCGTGTTCACGGCCCCGATCCTGAGCGCGCTGGCTGAGCGCATGGGAGCCGAGCGCCAGGGCGGTCCGACGCTGGCTGCCAATCCGATCACCCCCCAGACCACCCGCCTTACGCCGGAGTTGCTGCCGCTGGTGCGGCTGGAGCAGGCGCAGATCGACCAGATCGTGGCGCAGGTGCCGGGCGGGGTGCCCAACATCCAGGACATCTATCCGCTGGCGCCGCTGCAGGAAGGCATTTTGTTCCACCACCTGCTGGAGCAGGAGCGCGAAGGCGACGCCTATCTTATGCGTTCGGTGGTGGCCTTCGCCGACCGGGCACGACTGGATGCGTTCCTCTGGGCGATGCAGCAGATGATCGACCGGCATGACATCCTGCGCAGCGCGATGCAGTGGCAGGGGCTGCCGCAACCGGTGCAGGTCGTGCACCGGCAGGCGCGCTTGCCGGTGCAGGAACTGGAAGTGGACGCCGGCCAGGATGCGCTGGCGCAGTTGCAGCAGGCGACCGATCCGCGCCGGCATCGGGTGCCGGTGAGCCAGGCGCCGGTGATGCGCGCGTTTGTGGTGGAAGACCCGGTGCGCGGGGAATGGTTGCTGGCGCTGCTGCGGCACCACCTGGTCTGCGACCACGTGGCGATGGATCTGCTGCTGTCGGAAATCCAGACGCTGCTGGGCGGCGGCACGCTGCCGCCGGCACGGCCGTATCGTCACTTCATCGCGCAGATGCAGCACGAGGACGTTGCCGCCCACGAGGCGTATTTCCGCCAGCAACTGGGCGACATCGAGGAACCGAGCGCACCGTTCGGGGTGATGGACGTCCGCCACGACGGGGCGGCGGTGAACGAGGCACGCAGTGGGCTGCCGCTGGCGATGGCGCAGGCGATCCGCAGGCAGTCGCGGCAGTTGGGCGTGAGCCCGGCGGTGCTGTTCCACGTGGCCTGGGCACGGGTGGTAGGGCAGTGCAGCGGGCGCGATGGCGACGTGGTGTTCGGGACGGTGCTTTCCGGACGGCTGCAGGGGTCGGAGGGCGCCGACCAGGTGGTGGGCATGTTCCTGAACACCTTGCCGGTGCGGATCGGGCAGGGAGCCGATGCACGCGGCTCCGTCGCGGCGGTGCACGAGCAACTGAGCGCGCTGCTGGAACACGAGCAGGCATCGCTGGCACTGGCACAGCGCTGCAGTGGCGTGGCCGCTCCGCTGCCGCTGTTCACCTCGCTGCTGAACTACCGGCACAGCCATGCCGCCACGCCCGAGGAGAGCGCGCAGGCGGCACAGGCATGGGAGGGCATGCGCCTGATCGGAGGCGACACCCGCAACAACTATCCGCTGACGATGTCGGTGGAGGACCTGGGGGAGGCGTTCGGGCTGACTGCGTTGGCGGTGGACGGGATCGACCCGCAGCGCCTGGTGGGGTACATGGAACAGGCGCTGTGCGCATTGCTGGACGCGCTGGAGACGGGGGCGCAGCAGCCGCTGCGTCAGCTGGCGATCCTGCCGGCGGCCGAGCGGCAGCTGGTCGTGCATGGCTTCAACCGCATCGAGGAGTGCACGCCGGACGAGCACGTGGTGGGGTTGTTCGCCGCGCAGGTGGCGCGCACGCCGCAGGCGCCGGCGATCGCCTTCGGCGGCCTGACGCTGGACTTTGCCACGCTGGATCGTCAGTCCAGCCAGCTGGCGCAACGGTTGGTGGCGCTGGGCGTGCGCCCGGACGATCGGGTGGCGATCTGCGTGGAGCGTGGGGTGCAGATGGGCGTGGGCCTGCTGGGGATCTGGAAGGCCGGCGCAGGCTATGTGCCGCTGGACCCGGGGTATCCGCAGGAGCGGTTGGCGTACATGCTGCAGGACAGTGCCCCGCGTGCGGTGGTCAGCCAGGGCGATGTGCTGGCGTCGCTGGAGCTGTCGGTGGCGGTGCCGCTGGTGGACCTGCACGATGCGACGCTGGCCGCCGAGCCGACGCAGGCGCCGGCGGTGGCGCTGGAGCCGCAGCATCTGGCGTACATGATCTACACGTCCGGGTCGACCGGGCAGCCGAAGGGGGTGATGATCGAGCATCGCTCGCCGGTGAACTTCTGGCGTGCGATGCGCCAGAGCACGCATCGGGACCTGCCGGCCAATGCGCGTGTGGCGGTGAACGCCGCGTACGCCTTCGACATGTCGCTCAAGGGATGGCTGCAGTGGTTGTCCGGGCATTGCGTGATGCCGGTGCCGCAGCAGATCCGGGCCAGCGGCCCGGCGCTGCTGGCGTTCCTGGAGCAGGAGCGGATCGATGCGCTGGACAGTACGCCCTCGCAGTTGGAAGGCCTGCTGGCGGCGGGCCTGCTGGAGGGGACGGGCCATCGTCCGCGCAGCGTGCTGCTGGGGGGCGAGGCGATCGGGCCGGCGTTGTGGGCGCGCTTGCGCGGGTCCGAGCGGATCGCGTTCTTCAACATGTACGGTCCGACCGAGTGCACGGTGGATGCGACGCTGATCGGCGTGCGGGAGGCGGGTGCGACGCCGACGATCGGGCGTCCGATCCGGAACGTGCCGGTGTACATCCTCGATGGGCAGGGCGAGCCGGTGCCGGTGGGGGTGGCCGGTGAGCTGTGCATCGGCGGGGTGCAGGTGGCACGCGGCTACTGGAACCGTGCGCAGTTGAGCGCGGAGCGGTTCGTGCCGGACCGGTTCAGTGCCGATCCGCAGGCGCGGATGTACCGCACCGGGGATCTGGGCCGGTGGCGGGCCGACGGGACGATCGAGTACCTGGGGCGCAACGACTTCCAGGTGAAGATCCGCGGCTTCCGGATCGAGCTGGGGGAGATCGAGGCGCAGTTGCTGGCGTGTGCGGACGTGCGCGAGGCGGTGGTGGTGGCGCGTGCCTACGGCGAGGGCGACACACGGCTGGTGGCGTACGTGGTGATGGCGCCGGGGGTGGCCTGCGATGTGTCGGCGCTGCGGCAGGCCTTGCTGCAGCGGCTGGCCGAGTACATGGTGCCGAGCGCGTTCGTGGCGCTGGAGGCGTTGCCGCTGACGGCCAATGGCAAACTGGACCGTCAGGCGCTGCCGTCGCCGGAGACGGCGGCGGTTGCGGTGCGTGCGTACGAAGCGCCGCACGGGGAGATCGAAGAGGCGATCGCGGCGATCTGGCAGGACCTGCTGGGCGTGGAACGGGTGGGGCGCCACGACCATTTCTTCGAGCTGGGCGGCCACTCGCTGCTGGCCGTGCAGGTCGCCTCACGGTTGCACGCATCGCTGCAACTGGAGGTCCCGCTCCGCGAACTGTTCGCACGGCCGACCCTGTCGGCGCTGGCCGCCAGCCTCGACAGCACGGCCTCTCTCGCTCCCTCCCGGACCTCCATCACCCTGGCTGATCGCAGCCGGCCGTTGCCGCTGTCGTGGGCGCAGCAGCGGTTGTGGTTCCTGGACCAGTTGGACCCGGCCGCCGGCGCGGCGTACCACATGCCGGTGGCGCTGCAGTTGCACGGTGCGCTGGACCGGGCCGCGCTGCAGGCCAGCCTGGACCGCATCGTCGCCCGCCACGAGAACCTGCGCACACGCTTCGTCAGCCAAGCCGATGGTCCGGTCCAGCTCGTCGATGCGGCCGACATCGGCTTCCGGCTGCAGTGGCACGACCTGTCCGCGTTGCTGCCCGATGCCCAGGCGCAGGCCGTGGCCGCGCACAGCCAGGAGGAGGCCGGCGCACGGTTCGACCTGGCGCAGGGGCCGTTGGTACGCGGGCGCCTGCTGCGCCTGGACCAGGACACGCATGTGCTGCTGGTGACCCAGCACCACATCGTGTCCGACGGTTGGTCGATCGGCGTACTGGTGCAGGAGGTCAGCGCGTTGTACGCGGCCTTCTGCCAGGGCCAGGCCGACCCGCTGCCGGCGCTGTCGATCCAGTATGCCGACTACGCCGCCTGGCAGCGCGGCTGGTTGCAGGGGGATACGTTGCAGGGGCACCTGCAGTATTGGCGTGCGCAACTGGCCGGTGCGCCGGCGTTGCTGGAACTGCCGGTCGACCGTCCCCGTCCGCAGGTGCAGCGCTATGCGGGCGAGCGGCTCGCGGTGCATCTGCCGGCTGCGCTGAGCGCCGGGCTGCGCGCCCTGTCGCGGCGGCATGGCACGACCCTGTTCATGACCTTGCTGGCCGGCTGGTCGGCACTGCTGTCGCGCCTGAGCGGGCAGTCGCAGGTGGTGATCGGCAGCCCGGTGGCCAACCGCACCCGGCGCGAACTGGAGCCGCTGATCGGCTTCTTCGTCAATACGCTGGCCCTGCGGGTGAACCTGGAGGCGGCCCCGACCGTGGCCGACCTGCTGGCGCAGGTGAAGGCGACCACGCTGGCGGCCTACGACCACCAGGACCTGCCCTTCGAACAGGTCGTCGAGGCGGTGCAGCCGGTGCGCAGCCTGCGCCACAGCCCCCTGTTCCAGGTGATGCTGAGCCTGAACAACACGCCTGACCGCGGCGGCCTGCAGTTGCCGGGCCTGACCCTTGAGCAGATGCCCAGCCCCGCACAGACGGCGCAGTTCGATCTGTCGCTGTCGCTGGTGGATCAGGGACAGACGCTGAGCGGCAGTCTGGTCTATGCCAGCGACCTGTTCGATCGTGCCACGGTGGAGCGGATGCTGGCGCAGTGGCAGACCTTGCTGGCGGCGATGGTGGCCGATGCGCATGGCCCGCTCATGGCGCTGCCGCTGCTGGAGGCGGACGAACGCGCGCAGGTGCTGGGCGGCTTCCATGCGCAGGCCCATGCAGGAAGAGCGCAGACGTTCTCGCCCGGGCTGGTGCATGCCGGGTTCGAAGCCCACGCGGCCCGCACGCCGCACGCCACGGCGGTGCGGTGGGAAGGGCAGACGTTGAGCTATGGCGAACTGGAACGGCGCGCCAACCAGGTGGCGCACCGGTTGATCGCACTGGGCGTGCGCCCGGATGAGCGGGTGGCGCTGTGCGTGGAGCGCGGCCTGGAACTGGTGGTGGGCCTGATCGGCATTCTCAAGGCCGGTGCCGGCTACGTCCCCCTGGACCCGGCCTATCCCGGCGACCGGCTGGCCTACATGCTGGCCGACAGCGCACCGGTGGCAGTGCTGACCCAGATCGCACTGGCCGCCACGCTGCCGGCAACGAGCGTCCCGATCCTGGCGCTGGACCAGGCGGCACAGTGGCAGGCGCAGCCGGTGCACGCGCCAGACCCGGCGCAGTTGGGGCTGCAGCCGCACCACCTGGCGTATGTGATCTACACCTCCGGCTCGACCGGTCAGCCGAAGGGCGTGATGGTCGAACATGCACAGGTGAGCCGGTTGTTCGCGGCCACCGAGCACTGGTTCAACTTCGGCCCGCAGGATGTCTGGACGCTGTTCCATTCCTATGCGTTCGACTTCTCGGTGTGGGAGCTGTGGGGAGCGTTGAACTACGGCGGGCGGCTGGTGGTGGTGCCGTCGCTGTGCGCGCGCGCGCCAGCGGAGTTCTACACGTTGCTGGTGACCGAGCAGGTCACGGTGCTGAACCAGACGCCCAGTGCGTTCCGTGCGTTGAGTGCGGCGACGGGCGCGGGCGCGCATGCGCTGCGCCTGATCGTATTCGGGGGCGAGGCCCTGGAGCCGGCGATGCTGGCGGACTGGGTGCGGCACACCCCGACCTCGTCCACGCAGTTGGTCAACATGTACGGCATCACCGAGATCACCGTGCATGCGACCCATCGGTCGATCACCGAGGCCGACATCCTGACCTCGCACGGCAGCCCGATCGGCCAGGCGATCCCGGATCTGCGGCTGTATGTCCTGGATGCGGGCGGAGAGCCGGTACCGGTGGGAGTGAGCGGGGAGCTGTACGTCTCCGGCGCGGGCGTGGCGCGCGGCTATCTCAACCGGCCGGCACTGAGCGCCGAGCGGTTCGTGCCGGATCGGTTCAGCACCGATCCGCAGGCGCGGATGTACCGCACCGGCGACCTGGGCCGCTGGCGCGCCGACGGGACGATCGAATACCTGGGACGCAACGACTTCCAGGTGAAGATCCGCGGCTACCGGATCGAACTGGGCGAGATCGAGGCGCGCCTGGGCGCCTGTGCCGGCGTGCGCGAGGCGGTGGTGATCGCGCGCGAGGACAGCCCGGGCGACAAGCGGCTGGTGGCCTACGTGGTGATGGAATCGGGGCAGGCGTGCGAGGTGCATGCGCTGCGTCAGGCGCTGGCCCGCGACCTGGCCGAGTACATGCTGCCCAGCGCATTCGTGGCGCTGGAGGCGCTGCCGCTGACAACCAACGGCAAGCTGGACCGGCAGGCGCTGCCGGTCCCGGATCAGAGCGCGGTCCTGCAGCGTCCGTTCGAGGCGGCGCAGGGCGAGCGGGAGCAGGCGCTGGCCCAGGTCTGGCAGGAGCTGCTGACGCTGGAGCAGGTCAGTCGCCACGATCACTTCTTCGAACTGGGCGGCCACTCGCTGCTGGTGGTGAGCCTGATCGAACGCTTGCGCCAGCGCGGATGGAGCATCGACGTGCGTGCGGTCTTCATGACCCCGGTCCTCATGCAATTGGCGACGCTGCTGCAGAGCACGGCAGATACGGCATTCGAGATACCCGCCAATCTGATCCCCGAGCACTTCGGAGAGCAGGACACCGCAACCGATATGGAGGAGTTCAACGTATGACGCCACAGGACGTGCTCGCTCAGCTTCACGAACGCGGAGTATCGGTGCAAGTCAAGGACGGGGAGCTTGTCGTACGTGCAGCGCGTGGAGCGATGGACGACGGACTCATGGCGATGCTCAAGCAGCACAAGGCAGAGTTGATAACACTCCTTGAAAATGCTTCGCCTGCCGTCACCGGGATTACGCCGCAGATGCTGCCGCTGGTGCAGCTGAACCAGGAAGAGATCGACGAAATTGTCGAAGGCATTCCCGGCGGCGTGGCCAACATACAGGACATCTATCCATTGGCCCCGTTGCAAGAGGGCATGCTGTTCCAGCATCTGCTCGGGGGTGACGGCGATGCCTATCTGCTGAGGACGACGTTGGAATTCAACGATCGTGGAACGCTCGATGCTTTCGTGGACGCGCTGGGAGCGATCATCGCGCGGCACGACATTCTACGGACAGGCTTCCGATGGGAGGGCCTGTCCACACCGGTTCAGGTGGTCCAGCGCAGAGCGCCGCTCCACATCAGCGAGGTGATCATCCCGGCAGGCGAAGACTGCGCCAGTTGGCTCGATGCCCATACCGACCCGCGCCATCGTCGTCTGGATCTGCGGCACGCCCCGTTGCTGCATGCCCATGTGGCGCAGGATGGCGATCGAGGCTGCTGGCGAATGAGCCTGTGGCGGCATCACCTGGTCTGCGACCATGTCACGATGGAACTGCTGCTGGGTGAAGTTGCCGAGGTCCTTGCCGGTCGTGGCGCCGACCTCCCGCCTCCGCAGCCCTATCGCAATTTCATTGCGCGCACCCGTGCAGTGCCGGCGGATCGCCACGAGGCCTACTTCCGTGAGCGGCTGTCTGACATCGATATGCCGACGGCACCGTTCGACGTGTTGGATGTGCATGGTCAGGGGGAGTCCATACAGGAGCATAGGCAGGTGCTGTCAGAGGCCGATTCTGTCGTGCTGCGCGCGGAGGCGCGTCGCCTCGGGGTATCGCCCGCCGCTGTATTTCACCTGGCATGGGCGCGGGTACTTGCGATGTGCTGTGGGCAGGACGATGTGGTCTTCGGAACGGTACTGTCCGGTCGCCTGCAGATCGGCAATGCAAGCCAGGTGGTGGGGATGTTCATCAACACCCTGCCGATCCGCATTACGGTCGGGACCGCAACGATCGAAGATACATTGCGCAGCATTCAGCACGATCTGGGCGAGTTGCTGGAGCATGAACAGGCGTCGCTGGCGCTGGCGCAGCGTTGCAGCGGCGTAGCCGCGCCGCTGCCGCTGTTCTCGAGCCTGCTCAACTATCGACACAGCCACCGACCGGTCGGATCCGGCGGTCCGGTTGATGCTGTCTGGCAGGGCATTCGGTTGATGGGGGCCGAGGAGCGCACCAACTACCCCATGGTGATGGCAGTTGAAGACTGGGGCACTGCGTTCGGGCTGACAGTGCAGTGCAGCCAAGGACTGGATGCACCCCGCATTGCCCGCTACATGAACACGGCAGTGCAATCCGTGCTGTCCGCGCTCGGGATGCGCCCGACGTTGCCGGTGCGCAGCCTGGCGGTCATGGATGCGGCTGAGCGCGAGCGCGTGTTGGAGGAATTCAACGCGACCGATGTCGCATTGGAAATCGACGATACCGTGCACGGCCTGTTCGAAGCACAGGTCCGGCGTACACCGGACGCGCCGGCGGTGCGTCTGGACGATGCAGGGCTCAGTTACAGTGAGCTCAACAGGCGCGCCAATCGGCTTGCGCATCATCTGATCGGACAGGGTGTCCGCCCCGACGACCGTGTCGCCATCCATGTGGAACGCAGCATCGAGATGGTGGTAGGCCTGCTTGGCATCCTCAAGGCCGGAGCGGCCTATGTTCCGCTGGATCCAAGCTATCCGGTCGACCGACTGGGGTACATGTTGACCGACTGCGAACCGTCGCTGCTGCTGACCGACAGTGCGCTGCTCACGCGTCTGGATCGTGGTTGTCTGCCGCGGACGATCTGTCTGGATACCGATGCGGCGCTGTGGGAAGAAGGCGATGATACCGACCCCGATCCGCAAACGTTGGGCCTGACACCGCTGCATTTGGCCTACATCATCTACACATCGGGTTCGACCGGACGTCCAAAGGGGGCGATGAACGAACATCGAAGCGTGGTCAATCGCCTGCTCTGGGCACAATCCGCATTCGCGCTTGACGCCGCCGATCGCGTGTTGCAGAAGACACCATGCGGTTTCGATGTGTCGGTATGGGAATTTTTCCTTCCTCTGCTGGCCGGCGCCGAGTTGGTCTTGGCGCAGCCGTCCAGGCATCGGGAGCCGGACTATCTGGCTGCACTGGTGACCTCGGCCGACATTACCGTGGCTCACTTCGTCCCTTCGATGCTACAGGTGTTTCTTGCCAACCTGAGCGCTGGCGACTGCGCGTCGCTGCGCCATGTCCTGTGCAGCGGAGAAGCGCTTCCGCATGCATTGCAGATGCGCTTCTTCGCGGCGCTGCCTCACACGAACCTCCACAACCTGTATGGCCCTACCGAAGCTGCGGTGGATGTCACCTGGTGGCGTTGCGAGGCGCAGCGCCACGCGGGACGCGTGCCGATCGGGTATCCAATCGCCAACACCCGCATGTATGTTCTGGATCGTCACGGATCACCAAGCCCGATCGGCGTGAGCGGCGAGTTGGTCATCGGTGGCGTGCAGGTGGGGCGAGGCTATTGGCGTCTTCCTGAACTGACCGACGAGCGATTTGTTCCGGATCCCTTTGCGCGTAAGCCGGGAACGCGAATGTATCGAACCGGAGATCTCGGCAGATGGCTGCCCGATGGGGCAATCGAGTACCTGGGGCGCAACGACTTCCAGGTGAAGATCCGGGGCTTCCGGATCGAACTGGGCGAGATCGAGGCCCGCCTGATGGCCTGCCCAGGGGTAGGCGAAGCGGTGGTGCTGGCGCGACAGGACGCCGCAGCCGAGATCCGGCTGGTGGCTTATGTGGTGATGCGCGAGGGGGGCGACGCGTCTCCAGGCACGCTGCGGCAGGCGTTGGCCGGCGATTTACCCGAATACATGGTGCCCGGTGCCTTCGTGATGCTGGATGCGCTTCCGTTGTCCCCGAACGGAAAGCTGGACCGCAAGGCATTGCCGGCCCCGGACATGGAGGCGGTGACCTCGCGTCACTACGCGCCGGCGCAGACCGCCGCCGAACATGCGTTGGTCGAGGCCTGGCAGGCGCTGTTGGGCGTGGAGCGGGTAGGGCGGCACGACCATTTCTTCGAGCTAGGCGGGCACTCGCTACTGGTAATCGGGTTGATCGAACGCCTGCGTCGCAGCGGCTATGCCACCGATGTTCGCACCGTTTTCACTACTCCCGTACTGCACGAGCTTGCGGCAAACCTTGAGGCCAGGGACGGCGACAGGCTGGATGTCGCATTCAATGCCATCACGGAGGCAACGGCGCGAATTACGCCGGACCTGCTGCCATTGGTCGCACTCAGCCAAGCGGAGATCGACGCGCTGGTGGAGCGGATCCCCGGCGGGGTCGCCAATGTGCAGGACATTTATCCGCTGGCCCCCTTGCAGGAAGGCATCCTGTTTCATCATTTGCTGGAGCAGGACAGCGAGGGAGATGCCTACCTGATGCGGTCGGTGATCGCCTTCGAGCGCCGTGATCGCTTGGATGTGTTCCTGGAAGCGTTGCATCAGGTCATTGCGCGACACGATATCCTGCGCACCTCGGTTCATTGGCAGGATCTGCCAAGGCCTGTGCAGGTTGTGCACCGACGCGCCGAGCTGCCAGTGGAGATGCTAGCTCCCATTGCAGGCAGCGATGCACTCGACCAACTGCTGGCCCGCACCGACACACGCAAGCTGCGTTTCGAACTGGGCCGTGCGCCGTTGTTGCGAGCTTATGTCATCGAAGATCGCGCCAGCGGCGAATGGCTGCTGGCACTGCTCAATCATCATCTCGTCGATGACAACTATTCCCTGCAATTGTTGCTTAGGGAGGTGCAGACGCTGCTGCGCGGCGAGGGCGACTTACTGCCGCCGGCAATGCCGTACCGCAACTTCATTGCTCGTACCGAGGCGATGGACCTCAGTGGGCACGAGGCCTATTTCCGAGCCCAGTTGGGCACCGTGGAGGAGACTACTGCACCGTTCGGTATCGTGGATGTTCGCGCTGAGGATACCAAAGTCTCGGAAGCGCGCTCGCGCCTGCCGATGAGCATGGCGCGCCGCCTCCGCGACGCGGCGCGCCGACACGCCGTACCGGCTGCCGTACTGTTCCACGTAGCCTGGGCACAGGTGGTGGCCAAGTGCAGCGGCCGCGGCGACGTGGTGTTCGGTACGGTGCTTTCCGGCCGGTTGCAAGGGTCCGAAGGCGCCGATCAGGTGGTGGGCATGTTCATCAATACCCTTCCGGTTCGGTTCGACGTCGAAAACCTGGACGCTATCGCGGCAGTCGAACAAATGCAGCGGCAATTGCTGGACCTGCTTCAGTACGAACAGGCGTCTCTTGCGCTTGCGCAACGCTGCAGCAACGTCCCGCCCCCGTTGCCGTTGTTCACGGCATTGATGAACTATCGGCACAGCAACGCCGTGACCAGTCAGGCGGAGATCGAAGCCGCAGCGCTGGCATGGGAAGGAATGCGATCGATCAGTATCGAAGCCCGCAACAACTACCCGCTGACGATGTCGGTGGAGGACCTGGGGGAGGCGTTCGGGCTCACTGCGTTGGCGGTGGACGGGATCGACCCGCAGCGCCTGGTGGGGTACATGGAACAGGCGCTGTGCGCATTGCTGGACGCGCTGGAGACGGGGGCGCAGCAGCCGCTGCGTCAGCTGGCGATCCTGCCGGCGGCCGAGCGGCAGCTGGTCGTGCATGGCTTCAACCGCATCGAGGAGTGCACGCCGGACGAGCATGTGGTGGGGTTGTTCGCCGCGCAGGTGGCGCGCACGCCGCAGGCGCCGGCGATCGCCTTCGGCGGCCTGACGCTGGACTTCGCCACGCTGGATCGTCAGTCCAGCCAGCTGGCGCAACGGTTGGTGGCGCTGGGCGTGCGCCCGGACGATCGGGTGGCGATCTGCGTGGAGCGTGGGGTGCAGATGGGCGTGGGCCTGCTGGGGATCTGGAAGGCCGGCGCAGGCTATGTGCCGCTGGACCCGGGGTATCCGCAGGAGCGGTTGGCGTACATGCTGCAGGACAGTGCCCCGCGTGCGGTGGTCAGCCAGGGCGATGTGCTGGCGTCGCTGGAGCTGTCGGTGGCGGTGCCGCTGGTGGACCTGGACGATGCGACGCTGTCCGCCGAGCCGACGCAGGCGCCGGCGGTGGCGCTGGAGCCGCAGCATCTGGCGTACATGATCTACACGTCCGGCTCGACCGGGCAGCCGAAGGGGGTGATGATCGAGCATCGCTCGCCGGTGAACTTCTGGCGTGCGATGCGCCAGAGCACGCATCGGGACCTGCCGGCCAATGCGCGTGTGGCGGTGAACGCCGCGTACGCCTTCGACATGTCGCTCAAGGGATGGCTGCAGTGGTTGTCCGGGCATTGCGTGATGCCGGTGCCGCAGCAGATCCGGGCCAGCGGCCCGGCGCTGCTGGCGTTCCTGGAGCAGGAGCGGATCGATGCGCTGGACAGCACGCCCTCGCAGTTGGAAGGCCTGCTGGCGGCGGGCCTGCTGGAGGGGACGGGCCATCGTCCGCGCAGCGTGCTGCTGGGGGGCGAGGCGATCGGGCCGGCGTTGTGGGCGCGCTTGCGCGGGTCCGAGCGGATCGCGTTCTTCAACATGTACGGTCCGACCGAGTGCACGGTGGATGCGACGCTGATCGGCGTGCAGCAGGCCGGTGCGACGCCGACGATCGGGCGTCCGATCCGGAACGTGCCGGTGTACATCCTCGATGGGCAGGGCGAGCCGGTGCCGGTGGGGGTGGCCGGTGAGCTGTGCATCGGCGGGGTACAGGTGGCACGCGGCTACTGGAACCGTGCGCAGTTGAGCGCCGAGCGGTTCGTGCCGGACCGGTTCAGTGCCGATCCGCAGGCGCGGATGTACCGCACCGGGGATCTGGGCCGGTGGCGGGCCGACGGGACGATCGAGTACCTGGGGCGCAACGACTTCCAGGTGAAGATCCGCGGCTTCCGGATCGAGCTGGGGGAGATCGAGGCGCAGTTGCTGGCGTGTGCGGACGTGCGCGAGGCGGTGGTGGTGGCGCGTGCCTACGGCGAGGGCGACACACGGCTGGTGGCGTACGTGGTGATGGCGCCGGGGGTGGCCTGCGATGTGTCGGCGCTGCGGCAGGCCTTGCTGCAGCGGCTGGCCGAGTACATGGTGCCGAGCGCGTTCGTGGCGCTGGAGGCGTTGCCGCTGACGGCCAATGGCAAGCTGGATCGTCAGGCGCTGCCGGCGCCGGAGACGGCGGCGGTTCCGGTGCGTGCGTACGAAGCGCCGCACGGGGAGATCGAGGAGGCGATCGCGGCGATCTGGCAGGACCTGCTGGGCGTGGAGCGGGTGGGGCGCCACGACCACTTCTTCGAGCTGGGCGGCCACTCGTTGATGGTGATCGGACTGATCGAACGGTTGCGCCAGCGCGGCCATGTCACCGATGTGCGCAGCGTGTTCACGGCCCCGATCCTGAGCGCGCTGGCTGAGCGCATGGGCGCCGAGCGCCAGGGTGGTCCGACGCTGGCTGCCAATCCGATCACCCACCAGACCACCCGCCTTACGCCGGAGTTGCTGCCGCTGGTGCGGCTGGAGCAGGCGCAGATCGACCAGATCGTGGCGCAGGTGCCGGGCGGGGTGCCCAACATCCAGGACATCTATCCGCTGGCGCCGCTGCAGGAAGGCATTTTGTTCCACCACCTGCTGGAGCAGGAGCGCGAAGGCGACGCCTATCTGATGCGTTCGGTAGTGGCCTTCGCCGACCGGGCACGACTGGATGCGTTCCTGTGGGCGATGCAGCAGATGATCGACCGGCATGACATCCTGCGCAGCGCGATGCAGTGGCAGGGGCTGCCGCAACCGGTGCAGGTCGTGCACCGGCAGGCGCGCTTGCCGGTGCAGGAACTGGCAGTGGACGCCGGCCAGGATGCGCTGGCGCAGTTGCAGCAGGCGACCGATCCGCGCCGGCATCGGGTGCCGGTGAGCCAGGCGCCGGTGATGCGCGCGTTTGTGGTGGAAGACCCGGTGCGCGGGGAATGGTTGCTGGCGCTGCTGCGGCACCACCTGGTCTGCGACCACGTGGCGATGGATCTGCTGCTGTCGGAAATCCAGACGCTGCTGGGCGGCGGCACGCTGCCGCCGGCACGGCCGTATCGTCACTTCATCGCGCAGATGCAGCACGAGGACGTTGCCGCCCACGAGGCGTATTTCCGCCAGCAACTGGGCGACATCGAGGAACCGAGCGCACCGTTCGGGGTGATGGACGTCCGCCACGACGGGGCGGCGGTGAACGAGGCACGCAGTGGGCTGCCGCTGGCGATGGCGCAGGCGATCCGCAGGCAGTCGCGGCAGTTGGGCGTGAGCCCGGCGGTGCTGTTCCACGTGGCCTGGGCACGGGTGGTAGGGCAGTGCAGCGGGCGCGATGGCGACGTGGTGTTCGGGACGGTGCTTTCCGGACGGCTGCAGGGGTCGGAGGGCGCCGACCAGGTGGTGGGCATGTTCCTGAACACCTTGCCGGTGCGGATCGGGCAGGGAGCCGATGCACGCGGCTCCGTCGCGGCGGTGCACGAGCAACTGAGCGCGCTGCTGGAACACGAGCAGGCGTCGCTGGCACTGGCTCAGCGCTGCAGTGGCGTGGCCGCGCCGCTGCCGCTGTTCACCTCGCTGCTGAACTACCGGCACAGCCATGCCGCCACGCCCGAGGAGAGCGCGCAGGCGGCACAGGCATGGGAGGGCATGCGCCTGATCGGAGGCGACACCCGCAACAACTACCCGCTGACGATGTCGGTGGAGGACCTGGGGGAGGCGTTCGGGCTGACCGCACTGGCGGTGGACGGGATCGACCCGCAGCGCCTGGTGGGGTACATGGAACAGGCGCTGTGCGCATTGCTGGACGCACTGGAGACGGGGGCGCAGCAGCCGCTGCGTCAGCTGGCGATCCTGCCGGCGGCCGAGCGGCAGATGGTCCTGCACGGGTTCAACCGCGTCGAGGAGTGCACGCCGGACGAGCATGTGGTGGGGTTGTTCGCCGCGCAGGTGGCGCGCACGCCGCAGGCGCCGGCGATCGCCTTCGGCGGCCTGACGCTGGACTTCGCCACGCTGGATCGTCAGTCCAGCCAGTTGGCGCAACGGTTGGTGGCGCTGGGCGTGCGCCCGGACGATCGGGTGGCGATCTGCGTGGAGCGTGGGGTGCAGATGGGCGTGGGCCTGCTGGGGATCTGGAAGGCCGGCGCAGGCTATGTGCCGCTGGACCCGGGGTATCCGCAGGAGCGGTTGGCGTACATGCTGCAGGACAGTGCCCCGCGTGCGGTGGTCAGCCAGGGCGATGTGCTGGCGTCGCTGGAGCTGTCGGTGGCGGTGCCGCTGGTGGACCTGGACGATGCGACGCTGTCCGCCGAGCCGACGCAGGCGCCGGCGGTGGCGCTGGAGCCGCAGCATCTGGCGTACATGATCTACACGTCCGGGTCGACCGGGCAGCCGAAGGGGGTGATGATCGAGCATCGCTCGCCGGTGAACTTCTGGCGTGCGATGCGCCAGAGCACGCATCGGGACCTGCCGGCCAATGCGCGTGTGGCGGTGAACGCCGCGTACGCCTTCGACATGTCGCTCAAGGGATGGCTGCAGTGGTTGTCCGGGCATTGCGTGATGCCGGTGCCGCAGCAGATCCGGGCCAGCGGCCCGGCGCTGCTGGCGTTCCTGGAGCAGGAGCGGATCGATGCGCTGGACAGCACGCCCTCGCAGTTGGAAGGCCTGCTGGCGGCGGGCCTGCTGGAGGGGACGGGCCATCGTCCGCGCAGCGTGCTGCTGGGGGGCGAGGCGATCGGGCCGGCGTTGTGGGCGCGCTTGCGCGGGTCCGAGCGGATCGCGTTCTTCAACATGTACGGTCCGACCGAGTGCACGGTGGATGCGACGCTGATCGGCGTGCGCCAGGCCGGTGCGACGCCGACGATCGGGCGTCCGATCCGGAACGTGCCGGTGTACATCCTCGATGGGCGGGGCGAGCCGGTGCCGGTGGGGGTGGCCGGTGAGCTGTGCATCGGCGGGGTGCAGGTGGCACGCGGCTACTGGAACCGTGCGCAGTTGAGCGCGGAGCGGTTCGTGCCGGACCGGTTCAGTGCCGATCCGCAGGCGCGGATGTACCGCACCGGGGATCTGGGCCGGTGGCGGGCCGACGGGACGATCGAGTATCTGGGGCGCAACGACTTCCAGGTGAAGATCCGCGGCTTCCGGATCGAGCTGGGGGAGATCGAGGCGCAGTTGCTGGCGTGTGCGGATGTGCGCGAGGCGGTGGTGGTGGCGCGTGCCTACGGCGAGGGCGACACACGGCTGGTGGCGTACGTGGTGATGGCGCCGGGGGTGGCCTGCGATGTGTCGGCGCTGCGGCAGGCCTTGCTGCAGCGGCTGGCCGAGTACATGGTGCCGAGCGCGTTCGTGGCGCTGGAGGCGTTGCCGCTGACGGCCAATGGCAAGCTGGACCGTCAGGCGCTGCCGGCGCCGGAGACGGCAGCGGTTCCGGTGCGTGCGTACGAAGCGCCGCACGGGGAGATCGAGGAGGCGATCGCGGCGATCTGGCAGGACCTGCTGGGCGTGGAACGGGTGGGGCGCCACGACCACTTCTTCGAGCTGGGCGGCCACTCGCTGTTGGCCGTGCAGCTGATGGTGCGCCTGCGCGACACGTTCTACATCGAAGTCCCCCTGCGCGAACTGTTTGAGCAGCCAATCCTTCAGGTGCTCGCCGATGTGATTCAGGCCCAACTGATGTTGGGAACGCTCGAAGACGAGATCAGAAGCATGGACGACGAACTGGATGGCCTGACCGAAGCTGAACTGCTTGCGATTCTCAAGCGGGAGTCGGTGAATGAGTGAGCAGAACGAAACGCTTGAAGCGCTCAAGCGCAGCATCGTATTGAACCGGGCCAAGCAACGCGCCGCAGCCAAGGCCAAAAGCGATGGCAATGGCCAAGCGATTCCCCACGCCGATCGCAGCCGGCCGTTGCCGCTGTCGTGGGCGCAGCAGCGGTTGTGGTTCCTGGACCAGTTGGATCCGGCCGCCGGCGCGGCGTACCACATGCCGGTGGCGCTGCAGTTGCACGGTGCGCTGGACCGGGCCGCGCTGCAGGCCAGCCTGGACCGCATCGTCGCCCGCCACGAGAACCTGCGCACACGCTTCGTCAGCCAAGCCGACGGTCCGGTCCAGCTCGTCGATGCGGCCGACATCGGCTTCCGGCTGCAGTGGCACGACCTGTCCGCGTTGCTGCCCGATGCCCAGGCGCAGGCCGTGGCCGCGCACAGCCAGGAGGAGGCCGGCGCACGGTTCGACCTGGCGCAGGGGCCGTTGGTACGCGGGCGTCTGCTGCGCCTGGACCAGGACACGCATGTGCTGCTGGTGACCCAGCACCACATCGTGTCCGACGGCTGGTCGATCGGCGTACTGGTGCAGGAGGTCAGCGCGTTGTACGCGGCCTTCTGCCAGGGCCAGGCCGACCCGCTGCCGGCGCTGTCGATCCAGTATGCCGACTACGCCGCCTGGCAGCGCGGCTGGTTGCAGGGAGAGCGCCTGCAGGGTCAGCTGGACTACTGGCGAAGCCAGCTAGACGGCGCGCCCGCACTCCTTGAATTGCCGACAGACCGTCCGCGTCCGCTACTGCAGCGCCATGTCGGCGATCGGGTCGATGTACGTCTGCCGGCCGCGCTGAGCGCCGGGCTGCGCGCCCTGTCGCAGCGGCATGGCACGACCCTGTTCATGACCTTGCTGGCCGGCTGGTCGGCACTGCTGTCGCGCCTGAGCGGGCAGTCGCAGGTGGTGATCGGCAGCCCGGTGGCCAACCGCACCCGGCGCGAACTGGAGCCGCTGATCGGCTTCTTCGTCAATACGCTGGCCCTGCGGGTGAACCTGGAGGCGGCCCCGACCGTGGCCGACCTGCTGGCGCAGGTGAAGGCGACCACGCTGGCGGCCTACGACCACCAGGACCTGCCCTTCGAACAGGTCGTCGAGGCAGTGCAGCCGGTGCGCAGCATGAGCCACAGCCCCTTGTTCCAAGTAATGCTCACGATGAACAACACCCCCGCAGGCGGTGGCCTCTCGCTGGCAAGCCTGCGCATCTCCGCCATGGCGTCGTCGCGTCCCACAGCGCACTTCGATCTTGCGCTCTCGTTGAATGAGACGACCGACGGCATCGCTGGAAACCTCGAGTACGCCAGCGACCTGTTCGAGCGGCGCACGGTGGAACGCTTCGTGGCTTGTCTCCAGACGCTGCTGGGCGCGATGTGTGCCGATGACAGGGTCTCTGTGATGCGACTGCCGCTGCTCACTCGCCGGGAGCGCGAAGACATCCTGGAAGGGTTCAATCGCCGCAGCGGTGAGACGGGCATGGGCATGTTGCTGCAGGACATGATTCAGGCCCATGCGCTGCATGCACCGGAGGCGATCGCACTGCAGGGCCAGCATGGCGCGATGACCTACGCGACGCTGAATCTTCGCGCTAACCAATTGGCCCATCGCTTGATCTCGGCTGGCATCCGCCCGGACGATCGCGTGGCGATATGCGGTGAGCGCAGTTTCGAAATGATCGTGGGATTACTGGCGATCCTCAAGGCTGGCGGAGCCTATGTACCCTTGGATCCCTCCTATCCGGCGGACCGCCTGGCGTACATGCTCGCTGACAGCGGTCCTGTGGCGCTGCTCACTCAATCGCATCTCCAGGAGCAACTGCCTTGGCTGGCTGATGCGCGGCTACCGACGTATCTGCTTGACGAGCCTGAGCCGTCCCCGCAGATCCACGCTGCCGACCCCGTAGTGCCAGACCTGCGTCCAGACCATCTGGCTTATGTGATCTACACATCGGGTTCGACCGGACAGCCCAAAGGCGTCGCCATCGAACACCGCAACATCGTGGCGCAGTCGCTGACGCATATCCGGACCTACGGACTCCATTCCCAGGACCGGACCCTGCATTTCGCCAGCTTCTGCTTCGACAGCTCGGTGATCGAACTGTTCCCGGCCCTGTGCGTTGGAGCGACAGTGGTGCTTCGCCCTCCGACGATGATCGCGCCAGACGAAGAATTTGTGCGCTTTCTCAGCGACCAGCAGCTGAGCGTGATCGATCTCCCCACCGCCTTCTGGCACGCGTGGGTGCAAGAAATCTCGGCGCTGCGCTCGCTGCCACCACCTGGACTGCGGCTGATGGCGGTGGGGGGCGAAAAGGTGGAACGTCGCCACCTGCAGGCATGGCTGGAATCCCCAACGACCGCAGGCTGTCGCTGGCTGAATATGTACGGTCCCACCGAAGCCACGGTGGACACCACCTCCGTGGGATATCAGGGGCAGCAGGAGCTCCCGCCAGGTGAAGTGTCGATCGGCAAGCCGCTAGCCAATGTGCGTGTGTATCTGCTGGATGAATGCCATCAGCCGGTTCCTGTCGGTGTGCCGGCGGAGATCTATGTTGGGGGCGTCGGCGTTGCCCGTGGGTACCTGAATCGAACCGAGTTGACCAGCGAGCGTTTTTTCCGCGATCCGTTCGTGGATGATCCGACGGCGCGCATGTACCGGACTGGCGACCTGGGCCGCTGGCAGGCCGACGGCAGTATCGATTACATCGGCCGCAACGATGCCCAGGTCAAGATTCGCGGATTCCGCATCGAGTTGGGCGAGATCGAAGCGCACCTGTCCAGATGTGAGGGCGTGCGTGAGGCGGTGGTCATCGCGCGGGAGGACACGCCAGGAAGGAAGTTCCTGGCTGCCTACCTCGTCGCACACGATCATGCCACGCTCTCCATCGCGGGCTTGAAGGAGACGCTGGCACGTGATCTGGCCGAGTACATGGTGCCGGCCACCTACACCTTCCTGGATGCGCTGCCGCTGTCGCCCAATGGCAAGATCGACCGCAACGCGCTACCCGTACCCGTTGATTCCGCGCTGCAGGCCTCCGCTTATGTGGCGCCCCAAGGCCAGTATGAGCAGGCCGTGGCGCAGGTGTGGGGCGAGGTGCTGGGGCGGGAAAGAATCGGCAGAAACGACCATTTCTTCGAGCTTGGCGGACACTCGCTGCTCGCCGTCCAGGCAGTGTCGAGGCTCCGTCAGGCGTTGGCGATCCAGATCCCGTTGCGCGACCTCTTCACGTGGCCTACGCCAGCCGCTCTGGGCGCCCGTCTGGGCGAGACGCAAAAGGGCAGCGTACAAACCATCGTGCGCGCCGACCGTATGCAGCGGCTGCCGTTGTCGTGGGCACAACAGCGCTTGTGGTTCCTGGATCGGCTCGATCCTGCGGCTGGTGCCGCTTATCACATGCCGGTGGCACTGCGCCTGCGCGGCCAATTAGATCGCGGCGCGCTGCGCGCTGCGCTGGACTGCATCGTGGCACGCCACGAAGTGCTGCGAACCCACATCGCATCGGAGTCCGGCCAGGCATGGCAGGTGATCGGCCCGGTTGAACAGCGCTTTGCGCTGACCGAAGTGGACCTTTCGGCACTCTCCGCTTCGACGCAGGCCGAGCGCGTGCGGACGCTAGCCAGGGAGGAAGCCCATGCGCGGTTCGATCTCGCGACAGGCCCTTTGATTCGAGGCCAACTGCTGGTCCTGGATACGACCACCCATGTACTGCTGGTCACCCAGCACCATATCGTTTCCGATGGCTGGTCGGTAGGCATCTTGATTCGTGAATTCAGCGCGTTGTACGACGCGCTGTGCAAGGGGGCAGCCGCTCCGTTGCAGGCCCTTGAGTTGCAGTATGGCGACTTCGCCGCATGGCAGCGTGGTTGGCTGCAGGGAGAAATTCTGCAACGCCAGCTGAGCTATTGGCGCGATCGGCTGGAGGGTGCGCCTGCGTTGTTGGAACTGACCACGGACCGGGCGCGACCTGCGCTACAGAGTTATGCCGGCGGCCGCGTTCCTGTGCGTTTGTCGCCCTCGTTGAGTGAGTCGCTGAAGGCGTTGTCCCGGCGGCATGGCACGACGGTGTTCATGACGCTGTTGGCTGCATGGTCCGTGCTGCTGTCGCGCCTGAGTGGGCAGGCGGAGGTGGTGGTGGGGACACCGGTAGCCAACCGGATGCGTCCGGAGCTGGAGCCGCTGATCGGCTTTTTCGTCAATACGCTTGCACTGCGGGTGGACGTGGGCGGGGCAGCGGACGTGGCGGATCTGCTGGCACAGGTGAAGGCGACGACCCTGGGCGCCTACGAGCATCAGGATCTGCCGTTCGAGCAGGTGGTCGAGGCGGTGCAGCCGGTGCGCAGCATGAGCCACAGCCCGCTGTTCCAGGCGATGCTGAGCATGAACAACACGCCTGGCGGCAACACTGGCATGCGGATGCATGGACTGGAACTGGACACACTCGACAGTGGACAAGCCAGTACCCACTTCGATCTGGAACTGGCGGTCAGTGATACCGGTCAGGCGTTGATCGGCAATCTGGTGTACGCCACCGATCTTTTCGATGCATCGACGGCCGAGCGGCATGTGGCCTGTCTGGAGACGCTGTTGCAGGCGCTGTGCGCGCACGAGGGCGCACTGGTCTCGCTGCCGTGGTTGCCGTCGCCGGAGCGTGAGCGGGTGCTGGAGGTGTTCAACGCAACCTCGATGCCGCGGCCGATGACGCTGATCCACCACGCGTTCGAGGAACAGGCTCGTGCCACGCCGGACGCGGTGGCGCTGGAGTGCGGAGGGGTGACGCTTTGCTATGCGGAGTTGAACCGGCGTGCCAATCAGGTGGCGCACCGGCTTGCCGCCCTGGGCGCGAGGCCCGATGCACGCGTGGCGATCTGCGCCGAGCGTGGGCTGGACATGGTGGTAGGCCTGCTGGGCATCCTCAAGTCCGGCGCGGCGTATGTGCCATTGGACCCGACACATCCGCGCGAGCGCCTGGCGGGGATGCTGGCCGACTGTGCGCCGACGGCGGTGCTGGCACAGCCGTCCACGCTCGGTTTGCTGCCGCAGGAGGCGCAGGTGCCGACGCTGGTCTTGACGGCGCGGGTGTGGGAAGACGCGCCGACGCATGACCTGCAGGTCGCCGGGTTGACGCCGCAGCACCTGGCCTACGTGATCTACACCTCCGGTTCGACCGGGCAACCGAAGGGGGTGATGAACGAACACCATGCGGTGATGAATCGCCTTCACTGGGGCAAGACGCAGTTCCCCTGGATGGTGGGCGAGCGGGTGTTGCACAAGACGCCGTTCGGATTCGACGTGTCGGTCTGGGAGATATTTCAGCCGCTGCTGTCCGGGGCCAGGCTGGTCCTGGCGCAACCGCAGGGTCATCAGGATCCGGACTATTTGATCGCGTTGATCGAAAGTGCGCAGATCACGGTGGCGCACTTCGTGCCGTCGATGTTGCAGGCGTTCCTTGATCGTCTGCCGGCGGGCCGGTGTGCGGGACTGCGGCAGATCTTCTGTAGCGGCGAAGCGCTGGGGTTGGCGCTGGCGGCACAGGTACGGTCGAAGCTGCCGCAGGTGGAGCTGCATAACCTGTATGGGCCGACAGAAGCGGCGATCGAGGTGACCTGGTGGAACTGTGCCGAGGGCACGACGCGGCCCGCGGTTCCGATCGGACGGCCGATCGCCAATACCCGCATGTATGTGCTGGATGGGCAGGGCGAGCCGGTGCCGGTGGGGGTGGCCGGTGAGCTGTGCATCGGCGGGGTGCAGGTGGCACGCGGCTACTGGAACCGTGCGCAGTTGAGCGCGGAGCGGTTCGTGCCGGACCGGTTCAGTGCCGATCCGCAGGCGCGGATGTACCGCACCGGGGATCTGGGCCGGTGGCGGGCCGACGGGACGATCGAGTACCTGGGGCGCAACGACTTCCAGGTGAAGATCCGCGGCTTCCGGATCGAGCTGGGGGAGATCGAGGCGCAGTTGCTGGCGTGTGCGGACGTGCGCGAGGCGGTGGTGGTGGCGCGTGCCTACGGCGAGGGCGACACACGGCTGGTGGCGTACGTGGTGATGGCGCCGGGGGTGGCCTGCGATGTGTCGGCGCTGCGGCAGGCCTTGCTGCAGCGGCTGGCCGAGTACATGGTGCCGAGCGCGTTCGTGGCGCTGGAGGCGTTGCCGCTGACGGCCAATGGCAAGCTGGACCGTCAGGCGCTGCCGGCGCCGGAGACGGCGGCGGTTCCGGTGCGTGCGTACGAAGCGCCGCTCGGGGAGATCGAGGAGGCGATCGCGGCGATCTGGCAGGACCTGCTGGGCGTGGAGCGGGTGGGGCGCCACGACCATTTCTTCGAGCTGGGCGGCCACTCGCTGCTGGCCGTGCAGGTCGCCTCACGGTTGCACGCATCGCTGCAACTGGAGGTCCCGCTCCGCGAACTGTTCGCACGGCCGACCCTGTCGGCGCTGGCCGCCAGCCTCGACAGCACGGCCTCTCTCGCTCCCTCCCGGACCTCCATCGCCCTGGCCGATCGCAGCCGGCCATTGCCGCTGTCGTGGGCGCAGCAGCGGTTGTGGTTCCTGGACCAGTTGGACCCGGCCGCCGGCGCGGCGTACCACATGCCGGTGGCGCTGCAGTTGCACGGTGCACTGGACCGGGCCGCGCTGCAGGCCAGCCTGGACCGCATCGTCGCCCGCCACGAGAACCTGCGCACACGCTTCGTCAGCCAAGCCGACGGTCCGGTCCAGCTCGTCGATGCGGCCGACATCGGCTTCCGGCTGCAGTGGCACGACCTGTCCGCGTTGCTGCCCGATGCCCAGGCGCAGGCCGTGGCCGCGCACAGCCAGGAGGAGGCCGGCGCACGGTTCGACCTGGCGCAGGGGCCGTTGGTACGCGGGCGCCTGCTGCGCCTGGACCAGGACACGCATGTGCTGCTGGTGACCCAGCACCACATCGTGTCCGACGGCTGGTCGATCGGCGTACTGGTGCAGGAGGTCAGCGCGTTGTACGCGGCCTTCTGCCAGGGCCAGGCCGACCCGCTGCCGGCGCTGTCGATCCAGTATGCCGACTACGCCGCCTGGCAGCGCGGCTGGTTGCAGGGGGATACGTTGCAGGGGCACCTGCAGTATTGGCGTGCGCAACTGGCCGGTGCGCCGGCGTTGCTGGAACTGCCGGTCGACCGTCCCCGTCCGCAGGTGCAGCGCTATGCGGGCGAGCGGCTCGCGGTGCATCTGCCGGCTGCGCTGAGCACCGGGCTGCGCGCCCTGTCGCGGCGGCATGGCACGACCCTGTTCATGACCTTGCTGGCCGGCTGGTCGGCACTGCTGTCGCGCCTGAGCGGGCAGTCGCAGGTGGTGATCGGCAGCCCGGTGGCCAACCGCACCCGGCGCGAACTGGAGCCGCTGATCGGCTTCTTCGTCAATACGCTGGCCCTGCGGGTGAACCTGGAGGCGGCCCCGACCGTGGCCGACCTGCTGGCGCAGGTGAAGGCGACCACGCTGGCGGCCTACGACCACCAGGACCTGCCCTTCGAACAGGTCGTCGAGGCGGTGCAGCCGGTGCGCAGCCTGCGCCACAGCCCCCTGTTCCAGGTGATGCTGAGCCTGAACAACACGCCTGATCGCGGCGGCCTGCAGTTGCCGGGCCTGACCCTTGAGCAGATGCCCAGCCCCGTACAGACGGCGCAGTTCGATCTGTCGCTGTCGCTGGTGGATCAGGGACAGACGCTGAGCGGCAGTCTGGTCTATGCCAGCGACCTGTTCGATCGTGCCACGGTGGAGCGGATGCTGGCGCAGTGGCAGACCTTGCTGGCGGCGATGGTGGCCGATGCGCATTGCCCGCTCATGGCGCTGCCGCTGCTGGAGGCGGACGAACGCGCGCAGGTGCTGGGCGGCTTCCATGCGCAGGCCCATGCAGGAAGAGCGCAGACGTTCTCGCCCGGGCTGGTGCATGCCGGGTTCGAAGCCCACGCGGCCCGCACGCCGCACGCCACGGCGGTGCGGTGGGAAGGGCAGACGTTGAGCTATGGCGAACTGGAACGGCGCGCCAACCAGGTGGCGCACCGGTTGATCGCACTGGGCGTGCGCCCGGATGAGCGGGTGGCGCTGTGCGTGGAGCGCGGCCTGGAACTGGTGGTGGGCCTGATCGGCATTCTCAAGGCCGGTGCCGGCTACGTCCCCCTGGACCCGGCCTATCCCGGCGACCGGCTGGCCTACATGCTGGCCGACAGCGCACCGGTGGCAGTGCTGACCCAGATCGCACTGGCCGCCATGCTGCCGGCAACGAGCGTCCCGATCCTGGCGCTGGACCAGGCGGCACAGTGGCAGGCGCAGCCGGTGCACGCGCCAGACCCGGCGCAGTTGGGGCTGCAGCCGCACCACCTGGCGTATGTGATCTACACCTCCGGCTCGACCGGTCAGCCGAAGGGCGTGATGGTCGAACACGCACAGGTGAGCCGGTTGTTCGCGGCCACCGAGCACTGGTTCAACTTCGGCCCGCAGGATGTCTGGACGCTGTTCCATTCCTATGCGTTCGACTTCTCGGTGTGGGAGCTGTGGGGAGCGTTGAACTACGGCGGGCGGCTGGTGGTGGTGCCGTCGCTGTGCGCGCGCGCGCCAGCGGAGTTCTACACGTTGCTGGTGACCGAGCAGGTCACGGTGCTGAACCAGACGCCCAGTGCGTTCCGTGCGTTGAGTGCGGCGACGGGCGCGGGCGCGCATGCGCTGCGCCTGATCGTATTCGGGGGCGAGGCCCTGGAGCCGGCGATGCTGGCGGACTGGGTGCGGCACACCCCGACCTCGTCCACGCAGTTGGTCAACATGTACGGCATCACCGAGATCACCGTGCATGCGACCCATCGGTCGATCACCGAGGCGGACATCCTGACCTCGCACGGCAGCCCGATCGGCCAGGCGATCCCGGATCTGCGGCTGTATGTCCTGGATGCGGGCGGGGAGCCGGTGCCGGTGGGAGTGAGCGGGGAGCTGTACGTCTCCGGCGCGGGCGTGGCGCGCGGCTATCTCAACCGGCCGGCACTGAGCGCCGAGCGGTTCGTGCCGGATCGGTTCAGCACCGATCCGCAGGCGCGGATGTACCGCACCGGCGACCTGGGCCGCTGGCGCGCCGACGGGACGATCGAATACCTGGGACGCAACGACTTCCAGGTGAAGATCCGCGGCTACCGGATCGAACTGGGCGAGATCGAGGCGCGCCTGGGTGCCTGTGCCGGCGTGCGCGAGGCGGTGGTGATCGCGCGCGAGGACAGCCCGGGCGACAAGCGGCTGGTGGCCTACGTGGTGATGGAATCGGGGCAGGCGTGCGAGGTGCATGCGCTGCGTCAGGCGCTGGCCCGCGACCTGGCCGAGTACATGCTGCCCAGCGCATTCGTGGCGCTGGAGGCGCTGCCGCTGACAACCAACGGCAAGCTGGACCGGCAGGCGCTGCCGGTCCCGGATCAGAGCGCGGTCCTGCAGCGTCCGTTCGAGGCGGCGCAGGGCGAGCGGGAGCAGGCGCTGGCCCAGGTCTGGCAGGAGCTGCTGACGCTGGAGCAGGTCAGTCGCCACGATCACTTCTTCGAACTGGGCGGCCACTCGCTGCTGGTGGTGAGCCTGATCGAACGCTTGCGCCAGCGCGGATGGAGCATCGACGTGCGTGCGGTCTTCATGACCCCGGTCCTCATGCAATTGGCCACGCTGCTGCAGAGCACGGCGGCGGCCGTGCAGCGAAGCGTCGCCGCCAATCCCATTACCCCGGCCACAGAACGGATCACGCCAGACCTGCTGCCGCTGGTGAGCCTCTCGCAGGTTCAGATCGACGCCATCGTCGCATCCATACCGGGGGGCGCCGCCAATGTGCAGGACATCTATCCCCTCGGTCCGCTTCAGGAGGGCATCCTCTTCCACCACCTGATCGACAGTGAACGTCCGGGTGATCCCTACCTCGTGCGGTCGTTGTTCGCGTTTGACCGACGGGAGAAGCTGGATGCCTTCGTAGCAGCGCTGCAGCAGGTGATTGAACGGCATGACATTCTGCGCAGCGCGCCGCGCTGGCAGGGACTGGAGCGGCCGGTGCAGGTGGTGCATCGCCGAGCGCCATTGCCGATGGAAGTGCTGAGCCCGGTGGAGGGAAGTTCCCCTATGCAGGCGTTGCTCAAGGTCAGCGACCCGGCCCGGATCAAGCTGGACCTGGAGAAGGCCCCATTACTCCGTATCCAGGTGGTGGAAGACACTGCGAGTGGCCAATGGCGGATGGCGCTGCTCAACCATCATCTGGTTGACGACAACTACTCCATGCAACTGCTGTACCGCGAAATCCGGACGATTTTGCAGGGGCATGCGCACACCTTGCCGCCTCCGGAGCCGTACCGCACCTTCATCGCACGGGCAGTCGATTCGGACGACGCAGGGCATGAAGCCCACTTCCGCAAACAGCTCGGTTCCGTGACTGAACCCACCGCGCCGTTTGGCGTGCTGGATATCCACGGCGAAGCTGGTTACGTTCGCCGTGCGCGAGTCGACCTGCCGTCGTCGTTGACCACCTCCGTGCGCGAGCAGGCTCGCGCTTCCAGAGTGACGCCCGCCGTGCTGTTCCACGTGGCCTGGGCGATGGTATTGGCCCGGCTGATCGATCGCGCCGATGTGGTGTTCGGCACAGTGCTGTCCGGTCGCCTGCAAGGATCGGAGGCGGCCGATGAAGTCGTCGGAATGTTCATCAACACCTTGCCGCTGCGCTTGGATCTGACCGGTTGCACCGTCACCGACGCTGTGCAGCATGCGCAGCAGGCATTGGGCGAACTGCTCCAGCATGAGCAGGCATCGTTGACGCTCGCTCAGCGCTGCAGTGGGGTGAGGGCTCCATTGCCGTTGTTCACCACGCTGCTCAACTACCGTCACAGCCATCTGGTGGAAGACGGGGAAGAGAGCATCGAGGTATGGGATGGGATCCATGCACTTGGAACTGAAGAGCGGACCAACTATCCCATCGGCGCGTGTGTGGACGATCTGGGAACAGGTTTCACGCTGACGGCGCAGACATGCGGAAGCATTGATGCAAAGCGCGTGGTTGCCTATCTGCTTCAGGCAACGGAGGGGCTGGTCACTGCCCTTGCCGGCGAAGCTGCAGTCGAGGCTTTGTCGGTCGACGTGATGCCTGTCGGCGAGCGCATGCAGTTGCTCGAGGCGTTCGCCAGGTCGCCAGACGATATGGCCTGCGGGCGGCCCGAAACATTGGTCCAACTGTTCGAGGCACAAGTCGCCCGGCGCCCGGATGCGGTGGCGCTGTACGGTGCTTTTGGCCACTGCCGATATGACGATCTAGACCGTATCGCCAACCACCTGGCCCGCGCTCTGCGTGAGCAGGGCGTCGTTCGCCACGATCGAATCGCCGTCTTCGCGGAACGCGGGGAAACGATGATCCAGGCGCTACTGGGAGTGCTCAAGGCAGGTGCGGTTTACGTGCCGATGGATCCGGACTATCCGGCTGAGCGCCTGACGTTCATGCTTGAAGACAGCGCGCCATCGTTGGTGCTCGCCACCCGAGCGGCGGAAACGCAAGTGCGCCGATTGGGGTTCGCCGGTACCGTGATTGTGCTCGAGGACATGATGGGTCCGTCGGCCCGGCGCGAAAGCGAGCACTGCCTGCATGCGCAGGAGGCCGCAGCACAGCCGAACGACGCGGCCTACATGATCTACACCTCCGGCTCGACGGGCCGCCCCAAGGCGGCCATCAATCGCCATGCTGGTGTCAGCGCAATGATACGTGCTTCGTTGCAGGCGGTCGGCATCGACGACAGCAGCCGCATCCTGCAGTTCGCCTCGCCCAGTTTCGATGGCAGCGTCTTCGAGATATTTGTGTCGCTGTGCTCCGGCGCGGCGTTGTGCCTGGCAGATCGCGAAAGCTTGCGCCCTGGCGACGCGCTAGTGGACACGCTGCGGCGATTCGAGATCAGCCATGTCGCGATGCCCGCTTCAGCGTTGCAGGCCTGTGGTGCCGGCGCAGCCATACCATCCTCGATCACACTGATGCTGGGAGGAGAAGTGCTGCCTCCCGCATTGGCTCGGGCCTGGGCCTCGACGCACCGGCTTTTCAACCTCTATGGCCCCACCGAGACGGCGGTGACGTCCACCTTCCACCGTTGTCTACCTGACGCCGAAACCCATGTCCCGATAGGACGTCCCCTGGGGCATTGCCGACTGTACGTCCTCGACGAGCAGGGGCGTCTTTCGCCGATTGGCGTACCCGGGGAACTCCATGTTGGAGGGGTGGCAGTCGGTCTCGGCTACTGGAAACGCGAGGCGCTGACGGCCGAGCGCTTCGTCGAAGATCCCTTCATGCAGACTGGAGCTGGGCGGATGTACCGCACCGGAGACAAGGTCAGGTGGTGCGATAACGGAGAGATCGAGTACCTAGGGCGCAACGATTTCCAGATCAAGCTGCGCGGGTTCCGGATCGAACTGGGCGAAATCGAAGCGCGCCTAGGTGAGATCCCGGGGATACGTGCCTGCGCCGTGGTGGCGCGCGACCATGCGACCGGCCTGCGCCTGGTAGCCTACGTGGTGCCCGAAAAGGGTGTCGATCTGGATGCCGGCTTCCTTCGCCAGCGGCTCGCGCTGACCCTGGCGGAGTTCATGCTTCCCAGCGCCTTCGTGCAACTCGCCGAATTGCCACTGAGTCCGAACGGAAAGCTGGACCGCACCGCTTTGCCGGCTCCGGATCAAGCCGCGCTGGCGCAACGTCCCTATGTGGCGCCACGCACACCGGACGAGCAGGCGCTGGCACGTTTGTGGAGCGAGCTATTGGGAACGGATCGCGTCGGCTGCGACGATCACTTCTTCGAACTTGGCGGTCACTCGCTGTCGGCCATTCGACTGGCTTATCTCGCCCGAGAGAGGCTGGGAGCGACACTCTCACTCGCCACCGTCTTCGCATCGCCCACACTCTCGGCGATGGCCGAAACACTGCATGGGAGCCGCCGCGGCCAGTATGATCCCGCCGCCCCGGCAACACAGACGCTGGTGACGATGCTGGCCGGCGATACCGGAGCACCGGCCCTGTTCTGCATCCATCCGATCGGTGGGCAGGTGGCGCGCTATTTACCATTGGCACAACGCCTATCGACGCATTGGCAGGTATTTGGGGTGCGTTCGGCCGAAGTCGTGGATCTCGGCGAATCGCCCAGCCTGGATGCGTTGGCGCTTCAGTATGCCCAAGCAATCCAGCACGTACGCCCGCGGGGCCCTTATCACCTGCTGGGCTGGTCGACCGGGGGAATGTTCGCGGCAGCCGTCGCCACGGCCCTGCAGGCGCAGGGTGCCGTAGTGGAGTATCTCGGCTGGATCGATACCCATACGACAGCAATCCCCGCCGATACCAGCACTGCGTACCGCTATGCGGCAATGGCCGAGCTTCGCGGTAGCCGCTATACGCTGCGCGATACAGGCGATGCAGCGGATCTGCTGCTGGCAAGGCTTCCTACTTTAACGTACGAAGAGGCATCCCCTTTGCTGGAAGCCGCGTTACAGCCAGCGATGGACCGCCCCACATTCGAACATCTGCAGACGCAGATCGCGGTGGGCTCACATCATCTTCAACTTCTGCGGGATTTCAGCCAGACCGCGTTGATGAAGCCCACCCAGCAGTTCCGGGTCGGGGGAGGGGAGGACGAAGCAGCGCTCGACACACATCCGAACGACGTGGTGTGGATGGAGGGGGACCATTACACGTTGCTTGCCGAACCCCAGGTGGGCCAACTGGCCGAAGCATTGTACGATTGGCGAGACGCAAGGAGCCCTGCATGAGTCAATCCAGCCAGGCCGGTTGGCTTGTCGGACAGCCTGCTCCGACCGCGCGCCTTCGACTGTATTGCTTCTCCTATGCAGGTGGCAGCGCCTCCATCTTCCACGGATGGGGAAGCGCCCTCGGGCCGGACGTGGAAGTCTGCGCGGTGCAGCTTCCAGGCCGCGGCGCGCGCCTGGCCGAACCGCCAGTCACCACGATGCAGGCATTGCTGCAATCCCTGGTGCCGGTGATCGCGCGACACAATGATCGGCCCTTTGCGTTTTTCGGGCACAGTGTGGGTGCCTTGGTCGCCTTCGAGTTGACCCGCTACCTGCGCCTGCATGGGATGTCGCTACCGCGACAGCTGATCGTGTCCGGTTGCCAGGCCCCTCAGTTCCGCAGCGTGCCGCGCAACTACCACCTCCTTGACGACGATGCGTTCATCGACGTGCTCGGCGTTTACAAGGGCACGCCACGGATAGTGCTGGAGAACCGCGAGTTGATGGATCTGCTACTGCCGGCGTTGCGCGCCGACTTCTCCATAGCGGAAACGTACCGGTATCGCGGGGGACCACAACTGGGTCTTCCCATCACGTTGTTTGCCGGTGAGCACGACGACATCCGTGGAGAGGGCCAGGTGGACGGCTGGGGACGGGAGTCCAGCCATCCGCTGAGCACGATCTGGTTCGACGGCGGGCACTTCTTCATCGATACGCATCGGCAACAGGTCGTCGACCAGGTGCGTGCCGCCCTGTCCAACGTGCACGAGCCGCTGCACGCTTAGCCGTTGCCCCAATGCACCATTCGATGCAAGCGCATCATTAGAAGGAACTGCAATGCACGTACGTCCGTTGTTCTCCGCCGCCCACCATCCCATCGTCATCACGCCGGATGGCGATGCCAGCGTCGCGGCACTGCAAGACTATATCCACAGCCACCAGGAACAGTTGCAGAAATGGCTTGTGCAACACGGCGGCATCCTGTTCCGCGGATTCGCCCTGGACGGCGCCGAAGGGTTTCGTCAGGGCGCCGAGGCACTCGGCGCACGCCCGTTCGAGTACATAGGCGGAAACACGCCACGCAGCCAGGTCGCGGTCGACGTCTATACGTCGACGGACTATCCAGCGAGCGAAATCATCTCGATGCACAATGAGATGTCCTACCTGCCGCGTTGGCCGAGCCGGCTTTTCTTCTACTGCCTGACTCCAGCGGCATCCGGTGGACAAACCTCGCTTGCCAACAGCGGCGACGTATTGCGATCGCTGCGCGACGACATCCGCGATCGCTTAGGGACGCGCAAACTCAGTTACATCCGCAACTTCCAAAGCGAGATCCCGCTTGGAAAGAGCTGGCAGGCGACATATCAGTCCAACGATCGCCAGCAAGTGGAGCAGATCGCCGCCGACCAGGGATCGGTGTGCCACTGGAGTGGGAGCGATGCACTGCGTGTCTCCACGCTGTGCGAGCCCTTTGCCACTCACCCTGGCACGGGCGAACAAGTGTGGTTCAACCAGGCGGAGCAATGGCATCCGTCCGCACTCAATCCGGCGATTCGCACCATGTTCGAGCAGGCGCTTGGAAAGGGGCGGTTGCCGCACGAGTGCGAGTACGGCGACGGGACGCCCATCGAAGAACCGGTGCTGGCGGAGATCCGCAGGGTGATGAATGAGAACAAGCTGCTGTTCGATTGGCAGCGCAACGATCTGCTGATGATCGACAACGTGCTGATGATGCACGGTCGCGAGTCGTTCAAAGGAGAGCGCAAGACCTTGGCGTACCTGTCGGAGACGTGATCGTCCGCAGCGAGCGGAGGGGATATGACGGCCGGGGAGGCCCAGACGGCGACCCGAACTTCTGACTTGAAATGGAGACGTGTGTAATGGATGAACTGAATCATTTTTTCAGCACAGCGCCGACCGTGGACTACGGCGTGGTCAACTCCTACAACGAATGGGACCCACTGGAAGAAGTGGTGGTCGGACGCATCGACGACGCGGTCGTGCCGGAGTGGCACGTCACCTTGGAATCGACGATGCCGGAAGTTGCCTGGGACATGTTCCGTCGCAAGGGCGGAGAGCGATTCCCGCAGGATATGCTGGACAAGGCGCGCGAAGAGCTTGAGGGCTTTGTAAAGCTTCTCGGCGAGGCCGGCGTCACCGTGCAGCGGCCGGCGGCGATCCGCCAGAGCCGACCGTTCGCCACGCCCGACTGGAAGGCCAAGGGGAGCCTGTACTCCGCGATGCCCCGCGACACGTTCCTGGTCGTGGGAAACGACATCATCGAAGCGCCGATGGCATGGCGGAACCGCTACTTCGAACCCAATGCATTTCGCGAGGTGCTCAAGGGATATTTCCGCAAGGGGGCGCGCTGGACGGCCGCGCCCAAGCCGGAGCTGCTGGACGATCTCTACGTGCAGGACTTCAAGAGCCCGGAGTCCATGGACGAGATGATGTATGCCATCACGGAGTTCGAGCCGGTCTTCGATGCGGCCGACTTCGCCCGGTGTGGGCGCGACATCTTTGCGCAGAAGAGCAATGTCACCAATGAGATGGGGATTGCCTGGCTGCAGCGGCACCTGGGACCGGAGTATCGGGTCCATACGCTTGACGTCGTAGACACCCACCCGATGCACATCGACGCCACTTTTACACCGCTGGCACCGGGCAAGGTGCTCATCAACCCCGAACGCATCCACCAATTGCCCAAAATGTTTGATACCTGGGAGAAGCTGGTCCCGCCGCCGCCCACCATCGACATCACTCGCGAATTCTCCATGTGCAGCAACTGGATTGTGGCCAACACCTTCATGCTGGACGAGAAGCGCATCTTCGTGGAGGCCAGCGAGGAGCCCTTGCTGCGGCAGTTCGAGGCATGGGGCTTCGAACCGATTCCCTACTCACTGATCAATTTCAACCGCTTCGGCGGTGGATTCCATTGCTGCACGCTGGATGTGCGCCGTCGTGGCGGTTTGGAGTCCTACTTCGATTGATCCAATCGTCGGTCCGGTCGGACCGACGCCTTTCCGCTCTCGGCTGAGGCAGCCTCATGTTCCGACAAGATCTCTACCAACCTGGGAACGCCGTCGCCGGCAACCTCAGGTTGCACTACCAGAATCTGCATCACGTCCCGTTTCCCGGCTTCGTCAGCGATGCCTTCTTTCCGACGCTGAAGGCAGAAGTCGATCGTCTTCTGGAGCATTCGCGCCGGCGCGACTTCCTCATGGAATGCATGGAGAACTCCCCGCGGCGCATGAATGTCGTCAACGGACACACGATTGAGCGGATGTCCACGATAATCCCTGAGTTGTACAACTCTCCGACGTTGCTGGATTTCCTTTCAGATGTGGTCGGCGAGCGGGTTTTGCCGCTCGACGACGATATCGACAGATACGTGATCAACCAGCTCCGACGCTCTTCGGATACCTTCGGTGCGCACTACGACGACTATCCGTTGTCGTTCGTGCTCATCATGGAATCGCCTGGAGAAGAGGGCGGCGGGTATGCGGAGATGTGCCCGAATGGCGCGCTGTCGGACCTGGACATCAACCCCATCCGCTTGCCGCTCAAGGCCACCGATGCTTATCTCCTCAAGACCGACACCACCGCGCATCGTGTGGCTCCGTTGAGGGTGGATGCGTTACGGACCGCCATCAACTTCGCCTACACAACGCCGGGCTTTGTGCCGCAATGGACCGAGTCCGCCAACCGCCTGTATGCAGAAGATGACGCCTGAAGGAAAAGCGCCTGCGGCTTCTGTTCGCGCTTGTTGCGTGGCGGATCTTTAGGCCTGTCGCGCAGGAAATGCGATGTTGCCAGATGACTTTTCGTCCGGTGGGGCATCTAACGACAGGAGTGTTTGAGGATCAAGGACGGGTGCCAATGGGTCTGCAACTGCGTATGGTGTGGCTTTCCCTGCTGCTGGCAGGGGGGCTGGCGTGTCACAGCGCCCCGGCATCCGGGGCGATCAAGCTGGATGGGCGGGTCGATGAACCGGAATGGTCTGAGGCGCTACGATTCGACGACTTCAAGGTCACCGACCCGTACCGTTTGACCGCCCCCGAGCCCGGCCTGGGCACCCAGGCTCGGCTGTTGTCTACGCCTGACGGCATCGCAGTGGCCTTTTTGGTCGAGCAGAGGCCGGGAGTCGCCCGGGTCAAGCCGCGACTGGAGCGCGACCAGCGTCGAGAATCGGATCGGGTGAACTTCATCATCGATTTCGATGGCGATGGGCGCACAGCCTACAGCTTCACGGTCGGGTTGTCCGGCTCGATCCAGGATGGCGTAGTGACCAACGAGCGGGAAATAAATCTCGACTGGGACACCGACTGGACTTGGGCAGTGAGCGAGGGAGAGCAGGGATGGCAGGCGGAGATGCTGATCCCTTGGTCAGTGGCGTCCATGCGCGGCGTGGAACAGCCCACGCGCAAGGTGGCCGTGTACTTCGGACGCTCGCTGGGAAGTACCAGGGAGCGCCAGGCCTTCCCCAGCGTCTCGGCAGAGCGCAGCCGGTTCCTGTCCGGGTTCGAGCCAGTGGAGATCGCACAGTATCGCAAATCGCTTTTCCATTACTGGCCATACGCAACCGCTCGACATGATTTCATCAACGGCGCCATCCGTTACGAGGCCGGTATCGACCTGTTCTGGAAGCCTTCGCCCGACTTCCAGTTGAGCGCTACCCTCAATCCGGATTTCGGACAGGTGGAATCGGACGATCTGGTGGTCAATTTTGACGCGATCGAAACGTTCTACAGCGACAAGCGCCCTTTCTTCACCGAGAACCAGGGCATCTTCGACCTGCGCACACCCGATGAAGGCCGCTTGGTACATACGCGCCGCATCGGTGGCGACGCCGATGACGGATCGGGGGCGAGCGATATCGATGCGGCGCTCAAGCTCATCGGGTCGGCAGGCGCGCTTGGCTACGGGCTCATGGTGGCGACCGAAGACGGAGTGGCCGGACGCGACTTCTACGTGGCTCGACTGCAGTACCCAGCCAGCCGTACTCTGAATCTCGGGTGGCTCGGGACCCAGACCGAGCGACCCTACCTGAACCGTTCGGCGCAAGTGCAGGCAGTAGATATCAGTTGGCGTCCGAACGAGCGCCTGATCGTCAACGCCCAGGTGCTGGGCAGCTTCACCGACCAAGCCCGCACATCGACCCACGACAGCGGTGCATGGACACGTGTCAACTGGATTCCCTCCAGCCGCTGGAGCTATGAGCTGGAGGCAACGCATTTCGGTCGGGATCTCAACTTCAACGACCTGGGTTACCAGCGGCGCAGTAGCCTGAACGAAGTCGAGGCGACGGGTGAGTATGTCCATCGCAGTCCGGACGCCGCGTCGCGATTGAGCAGTGTGCGAACCGCAGTGGAAGTGCAGGCGCGCAGCAACGATTCCGGTGACGACCTGCCCACGTACCTGATCCTGACCAACGCGCTGAATTTCCGCTCGGGCAACCGACTGGTGCTTGAGACGTCCGTAATCTCGCCAGGTGCCGACGACCTCATTTCTCGTGGCAATGGACTGTGGAAGAAGTCCAGGCGCTACAAGGCCACCGTCGAATGGACCACGCCACGCTATGGCGACTGGGCGTTCTTCGGTGCCGGCGACCTGATCGGGCGCGGGCTGTCCGCGCGTCCGTCCAAGGTGCTGACGCTCATCGCCAGCTGGTACCCGAGCGATCTGTTCAATGCCGAGCTTGAACTAGGTCCGGAGTGGGGCAATGACTGGCTGATCTGGGAGGGCCAGCGCAACTTCGGTCGCTACGCCCGCCGGGTCGATTTCCTGAGCATCAACATGAACTGGTTCCCGGGCATGCGCCACGAGCTTCGCCTCAAACTCGAATGGTTGGCCGTACGCGCCAAGGACGGCCAACGTTATGTCCTGGCGGACGATGGCCGCATGTTGGCTGCTAGCGAGTCCCTGTCGAACTTCGATGTCAACAACTTCGGTTTCCAACTACGCTACCGCTATCTTCTGGGTCCACAATCGGATCTGTTCCTGGCGTACTCACGTGGAGGAGCAACACGTCAGGAGCGGGACGGAGTGGGTGACCTGGACCTGCTCGACGAAGCACTGCGGTTGCGCGATGCCGATCAATTGCTCGCCAAGGTCAGGTACCGGTTTTGAGTTGAACGCCACAGGATTGATGGAAGTCTCACAATTTCCCATGGATCCTGGCTAACCGGCGGGCCTGCAGACACATCCCACTTCCATGGACGATGCTGAACTTCAATGGCTAGCGCTGGCGAGGCGCGGTGACCAGCAGGCATTCCGTCGGCTGCTCGATGCGCATGCTCGCAAAGTTCGCAGCCTGTGTCTGCGCATCACCCGCGACGCCGCAATGGCGGACGATGCAGTGCAGGAGACGTTCTACAACGTCTGGCGACACTTGGGCAGCTTCGACGAGCGCGCCGCCTTCCCGACTTGGCTGCATCGGATCGCGGTCAACGCGGCATTGGAACAACTTCGCCGCAATGTCCGTCACCAGCACGAAGTCAGTCGCCTCTGGAAGGACGTCGACGATGACGGCCCCGACTATCTGTCCTCGTTGGTCGACGAGCTTCCCGGACCAGAGGATCACGCGGCAAGTGCGCAACTTGCCGATCGTATTGGCGCCCAGATGGCGGCGCTGAGCGCCAACGAGCGCGCCGCCTTCGTGCTCAGGCACTGCGAAGGCCAGGGGTTGCACGAGATCGCACAAACCCTGTCGATGAACATCGGGCAATGCAAACAGGCGATTTTTCGCGCCGTGCGCAAGTTGCGCGGCGCTTTGGAATCGGTGAGGTGACCATGAAACATGTTGTCAGCGACGACGAACTTGTGCTGTTTCACTACCGCGATGGATTGTCGGCATCGCGGCTTCGGGAGATCGAGGTCGCATTGGCGGACGACGCGTCCGTGCGTACGCGTCTGGCCACGCTGAAGCGATTGCTTGCCGCGGCAGACGACGTGCTCGTGCCCGAGCCGGACCAAGGCTATGAAGAACGTCTCTGGCAGCAGCTCCAGCCGCGCCTGCGGGCAGAGGCGGGCAGGGAGCACCTGGTGCAACTGCGCATGCCGGCCCCGCGGCGGCGGCGACGCTGGATGCGAGCGGCGGCGGCGGCCGTCCTGGCGCTGTCCATCGGCTTGGTGGTTCGGCCCATGCTCGCCCCGGAGCGTTTAGTGGCGACCTCTCCTGCGCGACAACCCGGCCTCCCGACGACGACTGCCATCTCCGCCACACCCAATCGGATCATCGACGACGCGATGGCGTCTCACCTCCGTCGGACCGAGGCAATGCTGGTGGAAGTGCTCAACGGCGACGGAGCGCTCTTCATCGTTGGAAGCGCTGGCGAAGCCCAGGTATTGCTGGACGACAACAGGCTTCTTGCTGCGGCAGCGGCGCGCAGCGGCGATCGGGGATTGGCCGTCTTCCTGAGCTCGCTCGAACCGGTATTGCTCGAATTGGCTAACCAAACGCCCGACGCGGGCATCCAACTGGATCAGAACGGCATGCGGGACGTGGTACGCAATGCCGATTTGCTGTTCCAGGTCCGTGCCGTCGAGGCCGGTCTCAAGGCGACGGAACGCCGGCGTGTTTGAATCGAGGTGAAGCCATGAGACATTCAAAACTTCCTGTTTTTTTCGCATTGGCAATGGTCATTGGTACAGGCACCGCCTCGATGGCAGCCCTGTCAGCGGATCAGCCATCGTCCATCGACCAGGATGCTTACTCGAACGATGAGAAGGCTCTGTATCGAAAGGCCCATCAAGCGCTCAGCGAGGGCGACTGGGATCTGGCGGTGCGGCAGTTCGCCGCGCTCGAACGCAAGCTTGATGGCCGCAGCGGCGCGGATGCGACCCTGTACTGGCAGGCCTACGCGCTGAGGCAGGCGGGACGCGGCGTGGAAGCCCAGCCGTTACTGCGGCGTCTGCACGTGGAATACCCGGGCAGTCCCTGGATTGCTCAGGCCAGACGGTTGCAGGGAGGCGAGCGCGACGAAGAGGCGCTGCTGGGCTTGCTGAATCTGCCTGCAGACCAGGCCGTGGCGAAGCTTGTCCAGCGGTTGCAGGCCGGTGGCTCCGAGCAAGATCGTCGACGGGCGCTTTTCGTGCTCGGCCAAATCGACGATCCCAAGGCAGTGCAGCAACTCACTAAGGTGGCCGGCGGTAAAGACCCCGCATTGGCCGGCGCGGCCGTGCACTTTCTAGGCGTGTCCGGCGCCACCGCACAATTGCAGCAGTTGTATGCCACGAGTACGGACCCGGTCATGCAGCAACGCGTGCTGAAGGCGTTGGGAGTTGCAGGTGCAGGGCCAGCATTGGAAGCAGCGGCACGGGAGAATGCCGCGGTTCCGGTACGCCGTGCGGCGATTCAGGCACTTGGCGTGGCGGGAGACGCTGATGCATTGGCGCGCATCGCTTCGGGCGACAGCAATCTTGAGGTTCGACGCGACGCCATCAAGGCGCTCGGTGTCGCTGGCGGGCACAAGCAGCTGCTTGCGCTGTATCCGATGGTTGCCCGCTCGGCACCGCTGCGCGCCGAGACGATTGCGGCCCTCCAAATGGCAGACGGCGATGGCGGAGCACTGCTGTCCCTTTACCGAAACGCCAAGACCCCGGAAGAAAAACAGGCCCTGCTGCAGGCGCTCAAGTCAGACAGCCCTTGATCGCAGGCGTCAGCACTTACTCGCTCAATTGCCAAACCCAGGAGTTGCCGATGAAAACTTCAAGAAAAGGTGTCTGGATCGGACGTATCGTGACCGCCGGGGTGTTGGCCTCGGCGCTGGCGGCCCTCGTCGTAAGCGCGCAGCCGCAGGGCACGGCGGCAACGACGAGGGCCGCTGCGCGCGACGATACGAGCGCGCTGCTTCTACTCGCTGCGGTACGCGCTGGTGACGAGAACAGCGTCCGCGAGCTGGTTCTTTCGGGCGTCAATGTCAATGCCGTAGTCGAGCATGAAGGATCCGCTCTCATTGTCGCGGCCCGGACGCGCAATCTTGACATGGCCAAAGAGTTGCTACTGCTTGGTGCCGATGTAAAGCTTGCCGTACGCGGCGATGGCAACCCGCTGATGGCGGCAGCAGCCACGGCTGATAACGCCGCGCTGATCGAACACCTCATCGCGGCTGGCAGCGACGTCAATGCCATTGCGCTCGGCGATGAAACACCACTGATCAACGCCGCACGAAGTGGCAGTCTCGAGAACGTCAAGGCACTGGTCAGTCGGGGCGCAAATGTGAACCTCGCCGTCAACAGCGAGCTGGGCGTGCGTCGATCCCCACTCAATCAGGCCAAGGGATCAGCGATTCGGGACTACCTCATTGCTCGAGGTGCCCATCCGTGACTGCAGGGTTTGAGTGTGATCTGTTAGGGAAGTTCTGAACAAAGGCCGCCAACCTGCGCAAGCGCACGCGACGCGAGCTGTTCCTGAAAGAGATGGAGCAGGTGGTGCCATGGAAGGCGCTGCTGGCGCTGATCGAGCCGCATTATCCGACTCTGGGTCGGCCGGGACGGCAGCTCTATCCGCCGGCGACAATGCTGCGAATCCACTTCCTGCAGCAGCGGTACGCGTTGAGCGATCCGGCGATGGAAGAGACCCTATAAGACACCCCGGTGATGCGCCGCTTTGCACAGCTGGATCGTGTCCTTGGAGAGAGAAAAATCCTTTTAAATCAAGCAGGCACACGATCCAAGCGAAAAGGACACGAACTAAAGAAACTGACAAGAGGTAAGCCACAGTGTGGATTGCTTTGGTTCGTGTCTGACACCAAGTCGTTGATGCTTAAGGACTTCGCCAGAGAAGCTCACGGACGAGCCTCGTTGGCAGTTCCCAAGGACACGATCTAAAGAGAAATGTCACCTTCTGGACGCGGTCGCGAGCAGGGCGGGGTGCTTGAGCCATCGAGAGTAACGCGCGCAGTCCGGCACTAGCTCGGATGCGCCCCGGCGAGCACGACAAAACGATAGTCTAAAGACTATAAATACCTTTTCTATTCAATGCGTTGCGATTGCACGACGCTTCTCCGCGTGCTAATTCTGCGGCGCCGCATGCTGCGGTGACTGTCAATCGGCGGAGACGCGAACTATGGCCTGACGCACTCGGATGCCTGTGGCTAGAACGACGAAAGGTCAGGGTGGGCGCCCTGACCTTTCTGAACAACCGGATAATCCGCCGATTGGGTCTAGCCTTTCATACTTTCCTTTCCCTGTCAACAGGGAGAGCGGGCGTCTATTGCGTCGGGTCTGAGGACCCAACGATGAGCTTGAACATGAGGGCCTCGCGCCCAGTCAGGGATCTGGTCGTAAGGCCGGGTGAATTGGTGATGTGCGGGGGAAAACTTTCACGAATTCTTAACTGCGTAGCCCCGGACAAGATCCACGTGAAAACCGAAGGTGCTGCCGAGTTTCAATGGGTTGGGATCGGTGAACTTTCTGCGTACGAGCATCTCGCCGTCAAAGGCAAGATCAGGCACGTGTCCCAAAACGATCCTGATCAGGAAGCAGCTGCACGCGAATGGACGCGTGCCCTTGGCCGGGCGGTCAAAGAGCAGGGTTCCAAGCTACTTGCGCCGACTTGCCAAAGCTTGGCTGCCAAGTTCGGCGTTTCGACCAAAACGGTGCGCCGTCGTTGGAAGCTGCATTGCGACAACCCGCTACCTGCATCTCAGTTGCCCAGCATGCCTGGCCCGACACCTAACGCGAGACTTTTGTCGCCTTTAGCAGAGAGCTTGATTGCTTCAGCTATCGATGAGGTCTATTTGGTGCGCGAAGGCAGCACTGTTTCGGCGGTGGTTCGTAGATGCGCTCAACTTGCCCAACAAGCCAATGTGCCCACACCAAGCTACGCGGCTGTTCGTGCGCGGATCAAAGCGCGTGATCCGCTCCAAGTGGCCGTCAAGCGGCAAGGATCCCACGAGGCCTACGCAAAGCAATCCCCCTCCATCCGGGGACTTGAAACGAGCTATCCACTCGAAGTTGTGCAGATCGACCACGCGTTAGTTGATTTGATGGTGGTGAGCCCGTTGACCAGGCAAGTCATCGGCCGTCCGTGGATCACGCTGGCCATCGACGTTTTTACTCGTTGTGTTGTTGGCTACTACATGAGCTTCGACCCGCCCGATCAAACGTCAGTGGCTCTCACCCTTGAACATAGCTGTTTACCCAAGGAGAAATGGCTTCACTCCTTAGGACTAAGGGAAAAGGTCACCTATCCGATGTTCGGGAAGATGTCACGGATTGCCTGGGATAACGCGAAGACATTCAAGACAAAGTCGCTGCTCGCACAATGCGAACGATACGGAATCGAAGTGCGCCCTAGGCCGGTTCGCCGCCCGCACTATGGCGCTTACATCGAGCGCTACATCGGGACGATGATGGGTGCTGTGCACTTGCTGCCAGGCACAACGTTCTCGAACTCAAAGCAACGAGGGGACTATCAATCGGAGAAGAAAGCAATTCTCACATTTGCCGAGCTGGAGCAATGGCTTGCGTTGGAGATTGCTGGCGTGTATCACAACAGCCCGCACAGGGGTTTGGCTGGCCGTACACCAGCCCAGGTTTGGGAACAGTCGTGGACAAGCGCTCAGGGAGTGACTAGGTTTCCTCCAATTATTGGGAACCCTCGAGACTTCACTCTTGGGTTTCTTCCTGCCACGGGAAGAAAGATTGGGCGGACAGGGATCCAGCTGCACTCGCTGCACTACTGGGACCCAGCCCTTACGCCGTTTATCAACGATGGAATCGAGCATAGAGTCCACTTCAGCCAACGAGACCTCAGCAAGGTCTATCTGTATGCTGGCGGCGATTACCTGGATGTGCCGCTACTGGATCGCTCAAGGGAACCCTTCTCTCTATGGGAGCTTCGGGATATCCGTGCGCACCTTAAAAATGAGGGGCGAAGGGCTTCATCAGAGAGCGAACTCTTCGAGGCGATGGAATTGCAACGCAGCATCTTACTCGGCGCGGCAAGTAGCTCTAAGAGGGCACGCCGGAAGGTGGCTAGGTTGCCAGAGCCTAGGCAAGGGCAGCATAACCACGGCGAGGTCGACTACACGACACCAGTGGAACCCATTCGGGCAAGCCTGGGAGAAGTGGAATGAAGAACGCCAATGCTCCCGAGTCGGCGGTTGCGGTTCCATATCTAGACGGTGACCTGCCATTTGTACTGAGTTCGCCCTCTATAAACATACTAAAGATATTGAGCCGGCTGCGCGCTGGTGAGTACAAGCGCAGCCGCCCTGTATGTCTTCATATTGTCGCCGCAGCCGGAAGCGGCAAGAGCAGACTTCTAAATCACTATATGTCGCAGGTTTCAGCGGCGCGAGAGACGAGCGGATCGAGATACCGGGAAGCAATCTTAATTGAGGCGCCCTATGACGGCAATTGCATGAAGATGTGCCGGTCCATCATCAATGCATGTCTGCCTGGATACCCGATCCGTAAGTCCCAGAATATTCATGAGCAGGTCGCTGATGTCCTTCATGCTTCGGGGGTTAAGCAGTTGCTGATCGATGAAGCTGGGCACATCCTCAATGCGGGCAAGGCCGGCCAGCAATACACTTTGGCGTTGATCAAGTCCATATGTAACTTGGGCATCACGGTCTGCATTGCGACAACCAGGAACATGGTCAATGTGCTAGCCGCGGACGAGCAGCTCGCCTCACGCTTCAAGAAGGTCGAGCTACCGGTCTGGGTTGAGTCAATGGAGTTCAGGCAGTTTCTTGCCGGTATTGAAGCTGAGTTGAACCTGCCGAGCCCCTCAAACCTCGACAGCAAGACTGTTATTCGCTGGCTCACCGCTCATGACTGCTGCGTTACGTTCAGGCTCCTTGAGGTGGTGATCGGTGCCGCCCGGATGGCGCATTCTAGGGGGCAGGGACGTATCACGATCGAATTGCTCGACGAGTGCTGGAAAGCTGGCTTAGGCGAAGAAGGCAAGGGCAATGAGGGTTGAAGATCTGCCTGACGCAGCCGTTCCGTTTCCAGGTGAGAGCGTCTTTTCGTGGCTCGAAGCTACAAGACAGAAGCTGGGCCTTGCTCCGTCTGAATGGAAAGAGTGGTGTGGTTTCTCACCCAGCGAACCTGAGCGACGGTCCGATGGCAGTGCGTGGGGTAAGCTCCCTACGGAGTTGGACCGCATAGAGCTCATACCAGTAGCTTGGCGCATCGAGAGCACCTGGAGACAGATGGCATGCCCAAGATGCGTACTCCCAGTGGACAAGGGAATTAGGTATCCGGTTTTGGTGGACTGGCTCGACGCACGAACTATCGCTTGTAGCCGGCATCAGTTGCTTTTGTGTTACTTCCCTACCGACGAACCCATGCCAGTTACTGCGAACCAAGAGATCCAGGACTTATACGAATGGCTGCAGCAATGGCGGAAAGGAACAATTGAGCGACAGGATGCTCGGCTTCGCCGCGACCTAGTTTTGGCGTCCGGACGAAACTGGGACCCAGGTTTTTCAAAAATCGCTAGCGCTGAGTTCGCATGGGTCATTGAAGGGATGGGGTGGCAACTGCCAAGAGCCCAAAGCTCTTACCGTCCGCTCGGGCCCTCCCGGATCGGTGCACTCGGCCCTCTCGACAGGGCGGCTGCTTTGCTCGGAGCGTACCGTGCCTGGACTGCTTTGAGAGACCCATCCTCACAATCGCTTCCCGATTGGCCCACTGCGGCGTGGAGATGGCTTGAACGCCGACTGCGCTCAGGCGCGGGACCAAGCGTAGGGGCGACGCTCGGGGGTGTCCTTATGGCGAGTCGGGGTCGGCGTAGGTGACTCTTACCGCCGCTAGCCCAAACAGCAGTGGGTGCACGGCGGGCGAGCAACTCTATCTCCGGTGTTACGTAATAGTGAGGCGGTGCGGAGAAGATAAATGGATCCGCTTCGCGATTTTTTCAGCTTAAAATAAGCAGAGGACAATGATGTGAAATTTAGATTGATGACTAATGTGATCAAATATCGCCAGGGCTACGTCGAAATTTCAAACATCCATGCAAGGTGCGTGAATCTAGAGGTCTGGTCTATCAACCCGGATACTGAACTTAAAGAAGGCGAGGACCCATGCAATGAACTCGAAGATGATCACGTTACAGGAAACGTTGAGGTTGAACTGGGTCCAGAGGGAGTGAAAGCGCTGATCAATGCGCTGCAAAAAGCACTGAGCGAATCTCTCGACTCAGTGAACGTGTTTGATGATAAAAATCAAGCTTAGTTTTCTGTGGCAGCCTTGATCTCACGGGTCAACGCTAACGCCAAGCAGCTTTTATTTCTCGTGGCCTGGCGAACTAATCCACTCAGCGAGTGTGATATTTAGCTCTACACCTTCTGACACCTTGTGTAAGCATTTCGCCAACTTTGATTGTTGATCTGGCGACAAAGCGCCGATTGCCAGAATGGCATCAGCCATTTCTGGGGTACTCGCTAAGAGATATGCTGGAGGCACGCCTAGGATTTCGGCCAGTTTATCGAGGTTGTCGAATCCAACTGCTGTGACCTGACGCTCGTAACGGTTTATTCGGGAGGAACCCTTCTCCTTGCCCAGACCCATACGATCACCCAAGGCTCTCTGGCTTAGGCCACGCAGCTGCCGTGCCTGCTTGAGGCGGGCAGCAAAAATGGCGCGGACAGACAGCAGCTCTTGGGACACGTAGACAACAGGGTTGCGGGATGTCTCATGAGCATGAACAAACCTCTTCCTCTCGTGCAGTCTCTATCTGTAGGATAGAGGGTGCAGAGCTGGAAAAAACGTGACCGGATACGCAATCTCACAGGGGGATCCATGAAATTAGGCGCAATCATCTTCAGTGTGGCCACAATTTTGGAGCTAGGGGTCACGGTTGGCTGCAGCAGACCTACACAAGATGTGGACTATTACAAAGCCCATCCGGAGGAGCGGAGCAGGGTGGTCGTGGATTGCGGCCAAGACCTTAGCAACGCGCAAAGGAGAGACGACTGTGCAAATGCTGGGAAAGCGGAATTCGAGGGTAAGCCTGTAAAGAAAACCCCCGGTAAGGCTTATTAAGCCCATTAGAGTTGCTGGCGGATTAAATTACTAATGACAAAACTACCTCTTGCAACCATCTTCAGCGCTAAATCTAAAATCCGAGAAGAGCTTCGTAAGCTTGAGGAACAAGAAGTAGCGCTCCGCCAAGAACAGGCCGCCTACGCTGCAGCCGAAATTGTAGGTCTGCTGTCCCAATACAGCGACTATTTCACGCCGAAACAAAAGGCCGAACTGGCCATCGCCATCGGCGCTAGGAGCCTTGGCCGTAGCGGCAAGGCTGCCACTACCCACACCAAGAAGGAAGTTACCCCCAAGTATTGGCTGCCCCATACTCAGGAGACCTGGTCGGGCCGCGGACGCACTCCTTTAGCATTCAAGGCGTGGGAAGGCACGGTGGCTTATAAGCACTGGAAGGTCAGTCACCCGAATGAGAAGTTCCCTAAGTATCCCGGCTGATCGGCAATCTGGATGTAGGTGGGATATCCGAGGAGGTGTGGTCTTAGGGCTGCCCTGAGCTGATCAGCGACGGGCAAATCAGCGCCTCGTAATTCGATGGGCGATCGCTGGCAATTGAACTTGATTCGCGGAATTCTTCATCTCCGGGCTTGCTCATCAGAAAAATAATGTTGCGTGCGCTTGGGTGTAGGATTCTTCTGATGTTGCGCTCAGCCTTCAACTGATCACAGGTCCGCCTTTCTCATGGCAATGTGATCCCATCGTCTAGGCCACTTCACCCACCATGGTTGGGGGACGGAGGCAACAACCTCCACTCAAGCGCCGACGATCAAGGGCCCCGCACGCGGGGCCTTTGCTTTTTGCCCGGCTGGGCTGGGGCCTGATATCGGCCAGGGCGAGTAGGGCCGCGGCTCGACTTCACGGATGCATTTGTCCAATCCCGTAGACGGTTTTTCCCAGCCTCTGGGCTGCGCTTGCGGCATCCTCAGCCCAGCAGTAGCGTCTATCAGGCCGCATCCTCAAGGAACGAACGATGAAATCCCTCTCAACGATAGTGATTGGGGTGGCCATGATGGCCGCCGGGTTGTCCCCGCTCGCCAAGGCAGCGCAGCAGCCGGCATTGAACCCGGCCGACGTCATCGAGGGCATGGGAGAACGCATTCCCCCCGGCAAGGAAAACGTCAGCCTGTCGCCGCTGTTCAAGACATACGTCTTCGAGAAAGCGGGGTTGAAATTTGTCCAGATCAACTCTCTCCAAGATGAGGTCATCACTGTGATAGTGGTGACCCCGGGTGCGGAATCCCGCCTGCCGATAGGCTCCGCCGCGGGCCAGCCGCTGCCCGTGCTCGAGGGCGACGCGACAAGTTGAGCGGACGCTCCCATTGAGCGGGACTCTCCTCGTAGTCTATCCCTTGCCAGCAAAGAGAAAGCCCCAGGTGGTGACCTAGGGCTTTTCAAAAAACGCGTTGCGGATCGGGTGCGTGCTCAGCTCAGATCGCAGTTGCTCGGCAGCTTCCACGTCGTCGCCGGTAGCATGTTCTTGACTGCAGAAGATGTGGTGATGCCAACATTGCTAGCGCCGATGAGTTCTTCCAGGTCGGCGATCGACACGATGTAGTCGTCGAGGCTGCCCAAGCCAGTTTGGTTCGGAATGATCCAGCTAATAGCCTTCTCGGCGCCCGTGCTCGGGTCCATAGTGATGATGGTCTTCCAGAAGTATTCCGGCGTGCGGATGCCGTGGCTCGACAGGAAGTAGTCGTTCGACGTGTCGCCGAAGACCACGCCACCGTAGACCTTCACCGGCTTGATGTCTCGGTAGCACTCGGCGACGTTCTCCGCCTGCACCCAGATCCCCTGGTTGAAGCCCGACACTTGCGGCACGATGTTGGACATCAGGTTCGCGCGAACGATGTAGGTCGAGTTGTAGTCCATGTGGTTGGACGTGACTAGGTGACCACGATCGTAGCCCGAGCGCACGCTGGCGTATGACTTCGTCGACGTCTGACCGCCACAGCCGCTAGGAAGCGTCGTATCAAGCTTGAAATCAGACGGACGCGCCGCGGAGCCAGTGTCCGGGTTGAGCAAGTATTCGTAGCGCGTGGCGGTGTGCTCTGTGCAGTCGTAGGTCAGGAGGAAGCCGCCCTTGTTGAGCGTGACGACCTGAGCCTGCGCTGTTGCGCCGGCGGTGGTGAACAGGAAGACTGCGAGGAAGATCTGGAATCGCATAGTGCACTTCTCCATGTGTTTGGGCAGGCCGCACGAACCCAGCAAGCACGGACAAGGGCCGTGCGTGTTGAGAGACGCGCGAGTTGACAGAGGTGGAGCAGACAGCCGAGACCGGCTCGATGCCGGTGTGGTGGGAGAGACGGCAACCGGGCCCTTTGCCAAGTAGTGGCACGCGGTTGCGCTATGTATCTAACAGCGAGCTGAGCGGGTCAACCGCGGTTTAGTCAAATTGTGACTCAGCCTCAAGACTTCGCCGCTGTAAGCTTGTATCCATTGCAAGGAAATGATGAGAACACAATTGAAGATACTTTCTTTGACGGATTGCATCGGAAGCATCAGATTCCAAGGCAGGTCCATTCACTAGCTCCAGATCCAGTCGCAGTATCCGAAGCCATGTTAGAGGCTGGCGTGGTAGCAAATCCTCAAGAAGCTCCACGGCAGAGCTGGGATGCCGAAAATGATGCCATGTAAAGTTGTTCTGATTATCATCGCTAATAAATAACTGTTGCCACCAAATACTTAGGTCATGGCTGCGATTCCCTACGAGAACCAACTGCTCGGCGCGTTTATCTATGCGCTAGGATATGAAGCAGGTCGAAACCAGCAATCCGTGCCGGTTAACCTGTTTCAACAAACCCCGCTAGACAGCTGCTTAGGCGACTTAATCGTCGGAGGAGCACGCTGCCTTGCCATTGAGTTCAAGCGTCGACGTAGTGATCTGCGCAGCGAACGCAACAAATGGCGTGCCGACTTCGGTAAATGGATCAATGAGAGACCGGAGCTTATAAATACCTCCTGCAAAAGTCACTTCGTCTGCTTTGGCGATCATGGAGACAGTGAGGTCAAGCTATCACTCGCGCGCTATTTGCAGGCTTACAACGATATGGAAAACGTAGTTGCGCTTCCGGCCGGTGAGGCGGTAAAGCACCTAGCCAAGCCATCCTTGCCTGGCAAGCAGCCGGCCTGGGGAGTTGATGGCCCTGCGCTTCTGAGCTATTTAGAAGCCATCCGGGTCTTTCGTAAGACCGAGGGCGGAAGATCTGGCGTGTACAGTGCGACCTGGCTAACTGTTTGCGCGTCCAACAGTGGCTATCAGATTCTTGCGGCACCGTCATTGGAGGCGCTACTTGGACACTCCAAGGAGCATGAAAATTCACATGCCCGCGGCCACGAGCGAGCTGCCGAGCACGAACAGGAATACGATGGACCCAGCATGTGAAGCAAGGACACGGTTATCAATAGGACTACACCGTATCAGCTGGGTACTCGTTAAGATTTTCGAAGGAAATGAGGGCGTTTTTGTCGCGCGCATGGAATTGCATGCATTCTGCGCCGCTGCAGCATAGGTCAATTAGACGTTATTCCATACGGAGAGCCCTGGCAAAAGGACAGGAAATAGGGGGCATTATCAGGGGTAGAGAAGAGTAGCCTCCCCCAGGTCGGGCATCGCGCCAGTTCCTTAATTCGGTAAGTAACACGGTCAAAGTTCGAGGAGAGGATTTTAGTCGCCATGAATGAAATGTCTTACGCTGCTGCCCTCGATGCTGGGCTAGAACCAATCTCTTATCGCAGCGACGCTTTAGAATTCCTGGGAGAAGGGTACTTCACGGGAAAGTTGGATGGCTTAGTGTGGTCAAAGCGGCAGCCATGCCTGATGGCATTGTTGACACTGGACAACGACGCGCGAGTTCAGGTACTGGGCTTTCAACGCCACTCTCGCAAAGACCTGCCTGAGTATCTAGGACTCCGCTTATTGACGCCGGGCCAGCGGATCGTTCTACAGGTTGATCGAGGCCTGCGTGGTGGGCTTCGGCCGCTGGTGCTCTCAGATGATGCTGGTCAAGTATCAAATCCGGGCGCGAAGCATCAAGGCGACGAGAAGCAATGAGTCGCTCTTGCAGGTAACTGAGGCTCTGGCGGGTACGCCGGCTATGCACGATCGACCTTGTCCGCGATACTTTCTCAAGCTACGATCAGCCTGACCCAACGTGCTGTTCTACCCCCGCATCCATGATGGAAGCCCATGAACGAACAGACTGCCATCCCCGTTTCGGTTGACACGGATTCCCACCAGGGCGAGTTCTACTTTCTGGAACCCAGCCGCTGGAATGATGGCATCGGGCACGGCCTGCAGTTTGCCAACGAAGCGGCGCTCTGTCGGCCGGGTATGCACACGGTCGATCCACCCAACGGCGACCCTGCCCAGTACCCCGAACGCCCTCACTTGGTACATGTGCCGGCCGAAGGCGGGTTGCCGCGTGATTTCGAGGTCTACGCCAGCATCTGGATTGTTTCGCAGGCGTTGAAAGATGTCTTCGATGCAGTGGACGCGCAAGGCTTTGCGTTTGCTGCGTGTGACTTCACGTTGGCCGATGGAACTCCCGGACCGCAGTACTACCTGTGCGATGTCATTCGCGAGCTGGATGCGCTTGACGCTTCGGCCTCCCGCGTGAAGGTCAAGGTTGAGCACGACTTCATCACCGACCAAGACGTGCAGTTCTACAGCATTGTCGGTGGTGCTTCGCTGGTGTTCAAGAAAGAAGTTGTAGGCGGCGCGCACATTTTCCGCCAGCCCAATAGTGGGTTCGACCCCATTTGCGACCGAGTGATGTTCGACGCCCTCAGCCACGCGGCGTTGGACGGTATACGACTGCAGGATGCTTCAGCGCTGTAAGCCAGCCATCCCCTGAAATGGACTTCTGAGCGGGAGTTGACCGATGTCTGATAAACCGCGTTTCCGTGGACACCATATATTCGAGCAGGTCGCGTACAAGGACAGCCGGCTGCTTCAGGAGCTGGACAAGCGCGGTCTTTTCCACCTGCACGATGAAGGCAATATCCTGAATTTGCCGGTCAACGACGAACTGGCCGCAAAAATGGGCATTTCACCTCATGGTGGCGGTCCGCTGGACAGCTACTCCAAAGAACTTTCCACGTTGCTTAAAGACCTGGAGGCAACTCCCGACGGAAAGGCCACGCTTGGCAAACTGGGAACACCCGAACAACAGGCTGCTGCCGCCGAGCGCATGGGTGCTCGGATAGCGAACCTCGAGCGTACCCTGCGGGCCGGTCTGGTGAACGGTGACCTGTTCACAAACTTGCCAGAGGGCATGTCCAAAGATGTGGCCAACGCCAAGAATCGCATATTCTTCGGTGACGTTGATGGCTATGAGCACGCACATACCGAACAGATCAACGAATTCAAGGCCATGAGGCCAGACGAGCTGCGCTGGCGCGCTGTGACCCAGTCCGAGGCTAACGTCAATCTGGCGCTGGAAGAACTAAAAAGGACCAACTCTCCCGCGCTTAGTCCACGCTGGGGTGGGCATGAATCATTTGGCGCCGCGATTGAAGAGGCCAATCAGGCCGGCCGCCTGCGTCTCACGGAACAAACTGCGGCGAACGTTCGCAGCGCCTTCACTCTTGAAAAGCCTTTGGTCATCACGCGACCTACGTCCACCTCCGGCCATGGTGCCAGCGCTTCGGAAGTAGCCAATCATATTGGAAGACCCAGCTCCAGCGTATCGGAACTAGCCGGCAGTGCAGGCCGGGGCGGTGTAACCGAAGGCGCTGCCAGCGAGGCGGCGGCCTTGGCCGCGCGCGGACGCATCAGCGGTGCCGGCATGCTCACCACCGCTGGTGTGGCCGCGGTGGCGTTGGATTTTGCAGTAACCGGCCACCGCGTGGTTGAGTTGCGCTCGCAGGGCAACCAGGCTGGCGCGGACTCGGCTACCACCCACTTCGTGGGACGTACCGCCGGCGGCATTGCCGGTGGCGTCAGCGCAGGTTTTGTGTACGGACTGATTGCCGGCTCGGAGACCGGCCCAGGTGCTTTGGTGACCGGCGTGGTGGGCGGTGTGGTCGGTGGGTTTGCAGGGGAATACTGGGCGCAGCAGCAAGACAAGAAGACCGTCTACACCCAGGTAGACCGCAGCGGCAACGAGTGGAGCCGCGACCCGGAAAAGCCTGGCAGCCCGTGGACCCGCACGGTGACTGCGCCCACGCCCGAGGGTGGCTTCCGGGAATTGCAGATGGTCGCCGGCGGAAGGCTGGTAGACGAACTGAACTACAAATCGGCCAACGACGCCTATTCGCTGGGGTTGGCCAACCTGCCTGAGCCCCAAAAACCGTTTCGCATCGATGCCAGTGGGGACCGCACTCCGCCGCCGGAGCCGTTTGAAACGAGCCGCCACTACGTGCGCAACCCGCAGAATGGCGAATGGAGTCTTTCCATCCATGAGGTGATTGATGGACGCGTTCCGGTCGATCGCTCAGTGGCGATAAGCCCGGAGAAGTCGGTGCAGTTGGAAGCGGAATCATTGCGCATCATTGCCCAGAACGCCGCCAACACGCCCGAAGCACTCGCCGCCCGCTACCAGGTAGCGTATGAGCAGTACGGCTGGCGCGACTTCGCCAACATTGAACCCGTACCCGAGGTGATCACCAACGCTCAGACCCAGCAACTGCCACTGATGGCCTCGGACGGTCACGAATACACGCTGGGCGGCGATGGCAAATGGACCACCCCCGGCACGCTCTATGGCACCAACACGGCAGAGCTAGACGTGCAGAAAGAGCTGGACCTCACTCGCCAAAGCCAGGAAGCGGGCTTGCAGGAACTCCGCACCATGGCCCAGATTGCCCACGACAATCCCACCCCAACCGAGTTGGGCCTGCGCGACCAAGTGATTTTAGGCTACCGCGCCGCCGGCATTTCCCGCACGCCCGAAGAGATTGACGCCGCCGTGGACGCGGTGACTCAAGATCATGCACGCGATATGAGCGAGCGCATACCATATTCCCTGCAAGTGCAGAAGGATGGCTCGTTGGTCACCTTGGCAGGCAAGGATGACGAGCGGATGGAGATCAAATCCGTAACAACGCGGGAAGAGATTGAACAGGCGCACGCCCGCCACGCAACTGCTCCAGAGGCGCAGCCGCCAGCCAAGGTGTCGCCCACTTCCCCCAGCACACCTGAGCCCGCACCAGTCGCGCCTGTGCCGCATGGCACTGCACCTGCCACGCAGGACAAGGGCGAAGTTGATCGTCGCCACGGCATGGCTCCGCGCCCGGAAGACACCGGGTTGGTGGAGCAGTTGCGCTCATCTGTGGCCAGGCTAGATGAAAAGCACAACAAGCCGTGGGACGACAGCAGTGATCGCCTGCTGGCGAGCGCTTACCGGATGGCGGCCGAAGCCGGGTTCAATCCCGGCGACAAGGTGGGCGTGGCGTTGAGTGAAGCGACCGAAACACGCGCCGCCGGAAGCACCCTGTTCGTGATGCGATCCGGGCCAGGGGCGTCGCCGGACCCTGCGGCAAACCGGGCGCATATGCCGACGCAGGAGGCATTGGCGGCTACGCCCGAGCAGCAGTATGCAGCCGCCAACCAGAGCCGGGCGTCGCAGCAACAGGATCGTGTGCAGGAGTTGGTGCAAACGCAGACCCAGGACCAGCAGCAACGGGACGAGCAGATGCGGCAAGGGCCGAGAATGGCTTGATCCCCGATGTTCGACCAACCATATGCCGGGCTCTGCCCAACTGCTGCTGGCGCGAACCCCGACCCCCCTTCTTCTGCAGCCAAAGGCGGGCGAGACTATGTCCGCTTCTGGCCGAAGGCGGACATTGGAGACACACGTGCACCGCAGCCGGCGACACCATGCTTGTTGGCCGGATCCAGCTGCCATAAGATCGAGAAGGAAAAAGGGGAAACCTCACCTGGATTGGGCATGTGCCGGGGCATCGCGGCCGTCTAGCAGGCGGTTAGACATTGATCGGGGGATTTGTGCAAACAGCAGGCCTGAGAGGATACAAAGCCACACTGGCTAAAGTTAACGATCAGCTCTGTTTTCATTTCTTTGCGGCCCAGCAAGCTGGACCTGCAATAAATCAAGCAGTAGCTGAACATCCTGATCGGTTCGTAACCGAGTCATTCCCGGAGAACTCTTTCTCTCCTAGGATCAACATTCGCAACAAGAGCTTGCCGGACTTTCAGAAGTCAGCGATGGAAACGCTGGGCGGCGTTGCGCTAGTCTTTGCGACCGAGTGCCTGCTTTCGTACAGCGACGAAATTCAGTCGCTACGATCAGAGGTTGTCCCAACCATCCATGACGCTATCACGCATAAAAAGCAAGAGGAGCAGCTCTCTGAGAAGCTGACACACTGGGGGGCTCCGCCACCTGCCGCCCTCACAAAGTCATTCGCTTACCTGAGGCTGCGTCGTAACCATATCGCCCACGCTAATCATGATCCGAATCAGTCGCTCAAGGAACTGACAAAGAACTACGGTAGCATGCTTGCCGCATATTGGGGTGGGCAGCCAACCAAGCTTCCTGGCTTATCATTCACCAGTCAAGATTTCTCTGTGAGTAGTGCGCAAGAGGCTTTCTCTTTGCTCAATCTTTGCAGAGTCGTTATGGAGAAGTACGACGATCTCTTATGTCAAACTATCCCGCAATCGGATATGGAGTCTTCTGCTCTAAGGAGCTTCATCCTGTCCAACAAGCATCTGCGAGGAAGGTCGCTCAGCGACCGACATAGGAAGTTCGCCTATCAATTCAAACTTAGTTTTGGAGTAGATCTGGCAATGACCGAGCCTGAGTTTGACCGCGCCTGGGCCAATGACTAGCAGTCGCTCAAGGCAAGCCCGATTCTTGCTTTGGTTACTCAGGCTGTACGTCGCGGTAAAAGCAAGAGCGGTGTCTGTCCGCTTCTGGCCAAGAATGGACATTGGGCAGAGTCGTGGATTCAGGATGTTTATCGGCGATAAGGAGAGCGCTTTTCGCTCTGAAGCGGACGTCCGAATCAAGATTTACGCCCTGATGGAGGACCAAACGGCGGGCCTTCCATAACGACCACGAGCTGAGCAATGGTTGGCCGCACTGGTTAGCGTCGAATAGTATTGAATGGCGCAGGATGCTTTTGTACAGGAGGCTTGGCAGGGTGTCCTAAAACGCAATCCGCTCAGAGAGGATGGATTGCCTGCGAGGCAACGGCTTTCATCGAGCACGGAGGAATCGCGTCTGTGGCAATGATTGAGGGCTTGTTGAAATCTGGAGCAGATCATGGCGAGGAAGAGTGAGACCCCCATTGGGGTCGCCGACATACGTGAGTTCTTGGCAACCCAGGACGATTTCGCTTTGGAATTGGCCATCTACCACCAGACGAAGCTGTTGGGGCTTGAAGTGACGCACGGCGGCAACTATGAGGATCCGGTAACGAAGAAACCGCGGCAGTACGATCTGCGAGTTTTCCGCGCTCACGGCGATAACCGCATCGACTTGGCAATCGAGTGCAAGAGCCTGAGTCCGTCGTTCCCGCTGTTGATCTCACGGATCCGCCGCATTCCGGAGGAGAGCTACCATCAGCTCATATGGTCACATGACGACGATGACGCCAGCGGTCCGTTCCGGGTCCCTGGGCTGGACGCTAACGCGCGGACCGCCAGCCTCCGCAACGAGGATTCGCTATACCGGGCGGGTGAGTTCGTTGGCAAGGCCACGACCCAGATCGGCCGGAATGACAAGGGCCAGTTTGTATCGGGCGATGGGCAGGTGTTCGACAAGTGGAGCCAGGCACTGGCTTCGGCCGCCGACCTGGTGTTCGACGCTACCGAGCATCACGCGGATAGCGAGAGCGGAGTCTGCAACACCTTCATCTGCCCGATATTGGTCGTGCCCGATGGCACGCTCTGGGTCGTCGACTACGAGGATGATGGCGCGGTACGCGGCGATCCGCGGCAGATCGACGAGGCGACCCTGTTCGTCGGGCGCGAGTATTGGGGGAGCGTGAGCCACCCCGGCTACACAATCAGCCATCTGCATTTCTGCTCCCGATCCGGAATCGTGGCGCTGCTGGGTCGGGTCGCCGGCGATCAGTTGCTTTGGGAGAGCGTGTTCCCGGTCGGTCCGATTCTGGCGTCGGTGGCCGGGGACTGAAACAAGCCACCGGCGCTTACCCCGCGTATCAGCCTCTTTCTGTGGTTTCGATCAACACGAGCGAGACTCCAGGGATTTCTTCATCCTGCCCGATCTCCGGCGCGAACTCGCCGGGCGGCACACGGTCGCCTCCGTTGCGTACCTGGCCAAGGGTTCGCAGCAGCAGCGATTGCATCTGGCTGCGCTCCGATCCCGGTACCACCTGGATGCCATCGCCGGACAGGCAACTGGTCATGAAACTCAGGGTGGACATAAGGGGATCACCCGCAGCACGTGAGGGACCTTGCAGGTCGACCCGACGCCGGTTGAAAACGTTGCGCAGTCCATGCGCCAGCAAGTCCCAGACGACCTGGCTCCAGTTGCTCGGATCAAGATCGAGATCGTCCTCGAATGGGCGGCCGCTAACGCCGACGACGAAGCGGAGCAGTTCGGTGGAGAATGGGAAGCACGGGAAAAGCTGCTGGCTTGGAGGGCACGTGGTCATGCAGTACGTGCCGGGCCATCCCAGCAGCCCTGATGCCGAAAGTCCGCCGGTACCATCATCGAGTAGCAAGTACTGCGCACCGACGTGAGCCAATTTCGGGGTCACGTCGCGCTGCTGCCCGTCGAGCGGGGCGCCTGTCTGGAAGTATTCGAATGGCGGCCACGATTGATACAACTGCAGTTGTACCTGCTCGTTCGCACCCACGGCATGTCCCGCTGCACCGCACCACTTGGCCTGCAACAGCAGTGCATTGCTGCGCGCGGCCTGCTGAGCCGCGTTGTAGTGCCGATGGACCAGCAGGATGTCGCCGAGTTCGCAGCCCTTGACGCCTTTCCCCGTCCGAACCAATGGGCGTTGATGGCAGAAAACCGAGGTCACCGTGCATGTGAGCCCGTACGGGTTGAGGATGCCGCGCAATGTGTTAGCGATGTAGGGTGTGCCCTCTTGCACCAGCATGGCCACGATATCCGGTTCCTGCGGCTTCTTCGGCCTGGACCTGACGAGGGCTTCGTGCACCGAGATGCGGAGTGCTTGCTCGAAGCCGGCTGTGGCGTAGGAACTGTGATCCAGAAGCAAACTTTCGAGCGTCATGAGTCATATCCATTGAGGTTCATGTCCACTCTAACGGTTGATGGTGGAAGCAGAAAGACAGGTAGTCGGGCCGCCGTTAGAGGTTGAAGAACCAGGATGCAGGGTTCTGGAAAGGCCGATGAGTGCTAAGCGTAAAGAAATCCTCGCATTGTCGTTGGGGAGGGAACGAGCACTCGGGCGCACTGCCCCTAAACGGCTGGCTGCAATAACCAGGTCGAGCGGCTTAGAATCGAGGCTGCATCAAGACATCAGGATGGACGGGGAATGGAGCGAGTGTCGGGGTTGGGCTATTCGTATTTCAATGCATGTCAGGTATTGCGCGAACGATTCCGGCGTTTCTCCAGAAAGAATTTGCCTGAAAGGATCCACCGCGAGAGCGGGCAGAGATACCTGGTTGATGTCGATGTCTTGGCGCTGTTGCGCGACACGACCTTAATACGGAACAACGTACCATCCGTCGCCGCTGCGGAATATATGCGGCTTCAATCGGATCTGGCCAGCGGGCTCCCGGACTACCAGGAGGCATTGGACAGGGGGTGGTTCCGACAGATTGGCGACGAACTCATTTCCGCGTGGCCATTGCGGGACTATGTGAGGACACAGGAGCCGTTTTTTGCCGAGGCTTTGGAAAACTACATTCGCTGGCTGCACGGCTACTCATATCAGGTGGCACACCCGGGGAACCATGCCACGGCAAACGAATTCGGGGCCTACCTCCTGGCCGATCGGGAAGTGCGCGAAGAACGCCCATTAGTTCTTTCAGCCGATTGGATTGCGGCGCGCTTATGGGACACGGTGCCGACGCCCGATATCAGGTCGTGGGCGGACTGGTGGGAGCTTCTGGATCGGCCGTCATTGCTACCAGTTCTTGTTTGGTCTTCCGAACATGCAAAAGTGTTTCGCAATGCCGCGTTGACGGCCTTACGTGAAGGCAATCTGCCGCGCTGGGGAGAGGATGGACGTGAAGTGACCCGGAACCTCCGCTTCAACGGCGACCAGCGGGGCGCATCGTCGCTGGATGAGTATCCCCAGCATTTGCTCGGGCTCTATCGTCGTTTGTGCTCCGAGCCAACAGATGGTCAGCGTGTCTATGAGTCATATCGGTTGACGAGTCTGGTCGGTCCGCTCGTCAAGGAGCTGCCGCATATTGTGGGGCCTATTCCATCGGCGACCGCCAGCACGCTGGCTGAGTTGGCGCTAATGTCCCCTGTCGTGCTGGACGCTTTGATCACGTACTTGAAACAGGAGCCGGAAGCGCTGGCCGATTTCGTGTTCTGTCCGCATGCAACATCACTGGTGTGCTACCTGGTGGCGACCTGGGATCGTATTGCGCCCGGGCAATGGGAGCAGCGGGATGCCGCCGCCGAGACGGTTCAACTCTCGTTGTTGATGGATTGCCTGGAAGTGCTCAAGCACTTCGTTGTCCAAGAGCGAGCCTCGCCGGAAGAGTACGGCCGCCTCCTCGCAGCACTGCAGGCGCAGGACGCGGAACGTCATGAGGGCCTGCATAGGCTTCCGATTGTGATCGAGCATCTTCGGTCACTACCTGCGTCCGTGCAGAAATCGATTCGTGGCGGCTTGCTGGCTCTTGGACTGGAAGGAGGCAGCGCCACCGATTTCACCGTGTTGCTCAAGGCATTAGCGGTACTTGGAACCGATCTGAAAGAAGACGAGGCCGCGCGCATTTCCCGTGCGTACAAAGAGTTGATCGGCGCTCTCAAGTTCGAACCGGACGTTGCCATGCTGGACGAATCAGCAGCCGGAGCACTTGCCGGGATCGGGATGAATCATTTTGGAGCCATACGGACTGAAGTGCTGGCTCCACTGGATGTGGCGGCACTCATCAAGTCGCGGCCCGAGGATCTCTCGCGGATTGGAGCGGCATTGTGCGCGCATATGCGTATCCTGGCGCGTGCAGTAGCCAGTTATCCAGGAGCGGTGCCGGAGGCGCTGGTGGATGCATTGGCCAAGGCGATCCACTCTGGGGCGTGCAGTCGGGCGGAACGCCAACAAGTCGATGCATTCGAATTTGCTTTCGAGCCTTGGCGAAAGTCGCGCCAGCGCCCTGTCGAGATCGACCTGATCGAGGCCATTCGCAGGCTCGATAGCCCCGCACAGCAAAAAAAACTCGTGGATGCATTGCTGAAGGTCGAAGAGCCGCTGGTGCTAGCCGCATTGCTTCAGCGCCTACCATGGATGCACCACGATGCCATCCGAAATCGGCTTGAACAGCTGAAGCCGGATGATGTCAGCCCCGCAAGCTGGATTCCGCAGTTGGATGGGCGGATCGATGCGCTACTAGACGCTGGGTTGGACGGGATGGCCGCGTTGTACCTTGAGGATCGGAACCGGCAGCTGGAGGGGCGGCAGTCTCCAGATGGGGGGATTGCGCAGTTGCGTGCGAAATTGCATTTGCATTTCTTGCGCAGTGAATTCCCCGAAATCGAACATGCGGTTATTCCCGCTGGCTTGGCGGGAGAACGAGAAAAGGATGCCCGGCGGACGATCGAATTTTTCCGTGGCCTGATGTGGCTGACGCGGACGCCGAAGGATCCAGGGAAAGCAGCCGTCATTTTTTCGCGGCTATACCGGGAGCGGCCCAGTACCACATATGCGATCAATCTTCTGGCTTCCCGGATCGACAAGCTGCTAGAAGGCAATTTATTCAAGACATTGTCGGGTGAGCAGGCATCTTTGGCTAGCTACGCGCTGCAGGAAGCGGACAACCAAATTGGAGATGGTGAGCAGCTGGATCTGAGCGGGCGTTCCGTGCACGACAGCAATTGCGCGAAGTTGTTGCTTGCGATGGGGCGGCCACGCGAAGCGTTGGCCAGATTGTCTTTGCTGGACCCAACCCTGCGCACAGCGGACAGTCTGGCGTTCGAGGCCGTGGCGAATGCACGGATTGGCGACCGCCAGCGCGCTGAGCTGCTTCTTCGCGTGGCGCGGGAAATGTTCGGTCCCAGCAATGCGCTTTTGAATGCAGCCGCGGATCATGTAGCGCACGTGCCTGATGCGGGTTCCTATGCTGTTGGTGCACGTGTGCTGATGGATGAGCAAGGCCTCGCCAGGATACGTGCGGGATTGCTGCTTTTTGCGGGGCTTTCTCCAGAAGAACAGGCAGCCGTAATGCGGCAGGGTTCGCTGCCGCTGGAGCAAGTGCTGGCTGAGGTATTCCGGGATTCAGCGGCGACGTTTGAAGCGGCGACTTCCTATCTCAAGCTGCATGACAATCATTATTTCGACGAGGATGACCTCAATGGCTTGTTCGCCGATATGGTGCGTGGCCGGATTGAGTCGAAGTTCGGATGGGCGGTGAGTGAGCAGTCACCAGGTGGATTCACTGCTGCAGGAAATGCGGGGAGGCGCGATTTTTCCATCGAGAAGAATGGCGTGGATATTGCCGTTTTCGAAGCATTGAAGGCCGATCGCCCCAAGGATGAGCGAATAGTTAAGCACTTCCAGAAATTACTTGCCTATTCGAATGCCAGCTTGTTCTTCCATGTCACCTATTCATTCAGAAAGGAGGGGCGGAAAGCGCGCGAAGACACGGAGATGTTCGCTTCAATTCGAGAAATGGCGAAGTCAACTCCGGATGGCGTGGACTTTCTCGGTCTAGAGGATATAGCCGCTGACGGTGCCAGGCCGTATTGCCTCCGGGGTGCCTATAAGCGGCATGGCTCCGACGTCACAGTGTTTTTCTTCTTGATCGACATGCAGCTGGGTGCATTACGTGCGGCCATCGGTGCGCCTGACGCGGTAGCGGGCCTTGATCAATAACGGGTGCTTCCGGCTTCAAGAAGCAAAGCCAGATCCGTCATCTTCGGCAGGACGGCTGCGGCCGCAGCCGTTGGGCGTCCGCTCAAGTCGAAAGACCATGCCGGGCAACCATCCGGGGCGTGTTTGTATGGCCACTGATACTCTGTGCTTCGGCGGCGGCCCTGAGTGCGGTGCTGGCTCTGTTCGATCCGCACAGTGAACGTGTAATGCCAGAGTGTTGAAGGAGCGTATCGGCTCGATCGGAGGTATCGCACACCAGGAATTCTACTTAAGCGCCGGTTCCCTGTCCCAACACGACAGGGAGCAACGGATTAGGGAGATTTATCGGGGGCAGGGAAGGGCACTTCCGACTCGACCAGAACTTCTGCCAAAGCCGATAGTTGACGTTGGCAATTCCGGCAATGCCGGCGTAGCCAATCATACGCATAACAGGCCAACACCACGTGGCCCTCGGCAGTGGTGCGTCGGTCCGTTTGATCGATATTTGGGCCAGACCATCCAGATTCCCGAAGATTCCCTCGCCGCCGACTCAGTGGCGACTTTGCTCGTGCTCCCCCCGTGGGGAGGGGGAGTGTCTGGCAGCCTTGGCACGAACACGACCGTCCACGTCCGCTGACGCGCGCTACCGCACCGGAACCACGCTAGAACTTCGATTCTTCTATTTCGTTCGACCGGCCCGGGGTGTAACTCACCTCGAGCGAGGCACTCATCCGGATGACAGCGGTGGTATGCCAGTAGCGGGCAACGTGTTGGACACGGTCAGCCCAAGCCTCCTAAACCAGCACGCTCTAGGCGTAGTCGCGGCAAAGTGGCTGCAACCTGACACCGATCAAACTGCTCTGCATAGCGACACTGGTACGAAGAGCGTCCACGCGTTACTCTGGATCGTGTCCTTGGAGAGGGAAAAAAGCCTTTGAAATCAAGCAGGGGCACGATCCAAGCGAAAAGGACACGAACTAAAGAAACTGACACACAGCCAGACCCAACGCAGCCGCTGCGTGGCCATGCACGAAATTTCGCATAATGTATCTTATGTAAAATCAAGCAGGCCCGATGCGGCCCGCAACGCAAGACACCATCAGACCCACCAACCTCACCGCACCGTCACCAACCCCTGCGCCCCCGCCCACTGCTGGATGTCGTCCCGGCGGATCGCCGCGGCCATCAGGCCTGGAAAGGCATCCGGCGTGCAGGCGAACGACGGCACGCCCAGCGCCGCCAGCTTGGCCGCCAGGGCGCGGTCGTAGGACGGCGTGCCCTCGTCGCTGAGGGCGAGCAGCACGATGAACTGCACGCCGGATTCGATCAGTTCGCGGGCGCGCGCCAGCAGCCGCTCCTCGACGCCGCCTTCGTACAGATCCGAGATGAGCACCAGGATGGCGTTGTGCGGTTCGCGGATGATGCCCTGGCAGTAGCTCACCGCGCGGTGGATGTCGGTGCCGCCGCCCAGTTGCACGCCGAACAGCAGGTCCACCGGATCGTCCAGTTGCTCGCTCATGTCGACCACTTCGGTGTCGAACACGACCAGGCGCGTGGACACCGCCGGCAGCGAGGCCATCACCGCGCCGAAAATGCTGGAATACACCACCGAGGCGGCCATGGAGCCGCTCTGGTCGATGCACAGCAGCACTTCGCGTTGCGGCTTCCTGGCCTTGCGGCCGTAGCCGACCAGGTCCTGCGGCACCACGGTGCGCAGGTCCGGCTGCCAGTGCCGCAGGTTGCTGCGGATGGTGCGGTGCCAGTCGATCTCGGCCAGGCGCGGGCGGCGGTTGCGGCGCGCGCGATCCAGGGCACCGGTTACCGCCGAGCGCATCGGTTCCTCCAACTGGCGCAGCAGGCGCTCCACCACTTGGCGCACCACCATGCGCGCGGTGTCCTTGGTCTGCGCCGGGATCACCCGGCTCAGGCCGATCAGGTTGGCGACCAGGTGCACGTCGGGCTGCACCTGCTCGAGCATTTCCTTTTCCAGCAGCATCTGGGTGAGGTCCAGGCGCTGCAGGGCGTCGCGTTGCATCACCTGCACCACCGACGACGGAAAGTAGCGGCGGATGTCGCCCAGCCAGCGGGCCACGTTGGGCGAGGAGGCCCCTCGCCCGCCGCGGCGCCCCAGGCCGCCCGCGCCGTCGGGTTCGTACAGGGCGGCCAGCGCCTGGTCGATGCCCTGCAGCGGCTTGGGCAAGGCGCCGCAACTGGATTCGGCTTCCTGCCCCAGGATCAGGCGCCAGCGCTGCGCGCGCGAGGTGGGCGTGTCGGGAGTGGATGGCGTGTCGGTCATGCGGGCAATCCCAGCAGTTCGCGCAGCGTCGGCAGGGCACGCTCGGCGCGGGCCAGGTTCCAGTCCGGGGCGACAGCCGCCACGGTGGCCTCCACCGGCGCCTGGCGCACGCGCGTTCCCAGATCGCGGCGGTCGGCCGGCGGGAAGGCGGCGAAGGTGCGCCGCACCAACGGCAGCACGCGCACCAGTTGTGCTTCGTCCAGCGCCACGACCCAGGCGTCGATCATCTGCCACACGGCGTCGTCGTGCAGCAGCACGGTGGCGTTGCGGTTGAGGAAACCGTCCAGCCACTGCGCGGCCTGCAGCGGTTCGGCACCGGGCGACAGCTGCTGCTGCAGCTGCAACTGCACGGTGTCGGCCTGTACCGCCTGCGTGTCGAACAGGAGCCGCAGCGCCACGCCGCGCAGCAGCGCGCTGCATGCCGGCGACAGCGCGACGCGTCGCAAGGCCTGCTGCCAACTGGCGCTGCCGTCCGCATCGCCGCGCAGGCCGATGGCGCGGTCGGCGTCCAGGACGATGCCGCGTGCCTGTTCGGCGCGGGCCTCGTCGAGGCTGGACAGCGCCAGAGTCAGGCCGACGACCGCACGCGCCAGCATGCTGTCGAACAGGTGCGCGACCTGGCGGCCCTCGGTCTGGCGGACATTGCCGTAGCGGTACACGTTGGCCAGCGGCGGCAGTGCGCCGAGCAGCGCCAGCGGGTCGGCATCGGTGGCGGCACGGGCCTCGAGTTCGGCCGCGATCGCGCTGACCGCCTGCGGCAGGTCGGCCAGCAGCACCTGGTCCACCAGCGCGGACAGCGCAGGCAACGCCTCGGCCTTGCGTGCCTGCGCGATGGCCATGCTGGACGCGGCATCGGCCAGGGTCTGCCCGTGGCGGCTGGCTTGCACCAGGTCCACCAGGAAGTGCGGCTGCCAGGCCAGCTGCCAGATTTCGTGGAAGGTGCCGCGTGCGGACTGCCCGGTGCGCGCCAGCCGGCCCCATTCGATGCCGATCAGGCGCAGTCGATGCAACAGATGGCTGCGTGCCAGGTCGGTGTCCTTGCGCAGATCCAGATCCAGGGTCTTTTCCAACGCTTCGGGTTTCAGACGCAGGCGCTTCTGCTGCGCCTCTAGGTCGCGCTGCAGCGGCACCGCCGGCACGCTGTCGGGCACCTGTCCCAGGGCATCGCCGATCATCAGGCGCTCACGGATGAGCCGCATCGGCGCATCGTCGCCGTTGCAGATGACCGCGCGGCTGGCTTCGGCGATGTCCTCCAGGCCAGGGGCTGGATGACCACGCAAGGCAGCCAAGGTGTCGGCCAGGCGGGTGGCCTCGATCAGGTGCGCCGACGAGCAATCGAGTCCGTTCTCGCGCAACAGGCGCCCCACCCGCGCATACCAGCCGACGGCGCGCTGGTCGTGGACGCCGCTGCTGCGCCACAGGTGGTCGTACCAGCCCGGCGCTTCAACGCCGGCGCCGTAGCCGCTGTCCATGCTCAGGTGACGATAGGTCCACGGCACCCAGGTGCTCTGCGTCTTGCGCTTGGGCATGGCCTTGAGCAGGCGGCTGTCGGCGGTGGCGCTGTTGGCGCGCAACGCCTCCGGCTGTAGTGCCGGCACATGCCAGGCGCCGCACACAACCGCGACGCGCGCGAAGGCCTTGCCGGCACTGCGCAGCGCGCTGCGCATATGGGCCTCGCGTACGGCCTCGTGTTCGCCGCGCAGGCCGGGGTGATCCGGCGTGTGTGCGCGCACCGCGGTCATGGCCTCGGCGATGGCATCGAACAGGCCTTGCCCGTCGCCGCGCTCTTCCACCATGTGGTTCCACCAGGTCTCGCCGTCGGCATGGCCGGCGGCGCGCGCCAGCCAGTCCAGCGGATCGGACGAACGCACCTCGGCGCTCCCCTCCCCGGCTGGGTCGGCAGCGTCCGGCGCCGGCAGCGGCGTGTCCGCCTGCTCCGGCATGTCGTGGATCTGCGCGGGCGCACGCTCGGCACGTGCCTGCGCCTGCCATTCCAGGGTCAAGGCGGGCGGCACATCCATGAAGCGCACCGGCACGCCGTTGTGCAGCGCCCAGTGCATGGCCTGCCACTCCGGGGAGTACGCCGCATAGGGATGGAACACCGCCAGTTGCGGGTCGTCGACGCAGTAGGACAGCAGGGCCACCGGCGGCTGCATGCCCTCCTCCAGCACGTGCGGCAGCAACGCCTCGGTGCCGGCCGGCCCTTCGATCAGCACGCAGTCCGGCTGCAGCGCCGTCAATGCGGCGACCAGGCTGCGCGCGCAGCCGGGGCCGTGGTGGCGAATGCCGAACAGGGAGATCGCGTCGCTCATCGGTGCCGGCCCGCTCAGGCCTGCTCGCGGAAGGCGCGGTACAGGTCCTTCCAGTCCTCGCGCTCCTTCACGACGGTTTCCAGGTATTCCTTCCACACCAGCGCATCCTGCACCGGATCCTTGACGATCGCGCCGATCATGCCGGCCGCCATGTCGCCCGGGCGCAGCACGCCGTCGCCGAAATGGCCGGCCAGGGCCATGCCGTTGTTGATCACCGAAATGGCCTCGGCCGTGGACAGCGTGGCGGTCGGGCTCTTCAGCTTGGCCTTGCCGTCTTCGGTGACGCCATTGCGCAGCTCGCGGAAGATGCGCACCACGCGCGCCACTTCCTGCAGCGCCGGCGGTTCGGCCGGCAGGTCCAGCGCCGCCCCCATTTCGGCCACGCGCTTGCGCACGATCGCCACTTCGTCCTCCTCGCTGGACGGCACCGGCAGGATCACGGTGTTGAAGCGTCGCTTCAGTGCGCTGGACAGTTCGTTGACGCCCTTGTCGCGGTTGTTCGCGGTAGCGATCACGCTGAAGCCGCGCACCGCCTGCACTTCGCTGCCCAGTTCCGGAATCGGCAGGGTCTTTTCCGACAACACGGTGATCAGCGCGTCCTGCACGTCGGCCGGAATGCGGGTGAGTTCCTCGATGCGGGCGATCTTGCCCAGGCGCATGGCCTGCATCAGCGGGCTCGGCACCAGCGCCTTCTCGCTGGGGCCGTTGGCCAGCAGCTGCGCGTAGTTCCAGCCGTAGCGGATCTGCTCTTCGCTGGTACCGGCGGTGCCCTGCACCAGCAGCGTGGAATCGCCGCTGATCGCCGCGGTCATGTGCTCGGAGACCCACGACTTGGCGGTGCCCGGCACGCCGAACAGCAGCAGGGCGCGATCGGTGGCGATGGTGGCCACGGCCACTTCCATCAGGCGGCGGTCGCCGATGTACTTGGGGCTGACCACGAAGCCGTTCTCCAGCGTGCCGCCAATCAGATAGGTGACCACGGCCCAGGGCGAGAGCAGCCAGTTGGCGGGCCGTTGGCGGCTGTCCTGGCGGCGCAGTTCCTCCAGTTCCTCGGCGTATTGGTGTTCGGCGTGCTGGCGCAGGACGGCAGTGCTCATGAGGTCTCCAATGAAAGGCGTGAGGATCAGGATGCGGCGTGCAGGGTCTGGCGCAGGGCCAGGAGCTGGCGGGCCTGCTGCACGCAATCGAGCATGGCGGCGGTGGCATCTGCCGGCGGATCGGCCACCTTTACCTGCAGCAATGCGGACGGATGCAGGACGGCGAGCAGTTCCAGCAGCGCATCGCGCAGGGTGTAGTCGTGGCGCAGCGTGGCCTCGCCGAACAGGGCCCCCAGCCCTGCCGCCAACCGCTGCGAATACGCCACGCTCAGGGTCTGGCCGAGCGCGGTGCTGGCCAGCACGTCGCCGAGCAGGCGTTGTTGCTGCAGGTCGGCGGCACTGGCCGGCCAGTGCCGCTCGCGCTGCGCCGGCGGCAACAGCGCGAGCAGGTCGCCCAGGCCCAGCAACCGCTGCTCCACGCCGATCAGCGCTTCCACCCAGGCCGGTTCGCTGGCATCCACGCGTTCCAGCCAGGAACGCAGCAAGGCGTCGTACCACTCGGTGTCGCGCGCCCAGGCCAACACCTCTTCCGGGGTCTTCTCCAGGGTGTCGCACCACCAGGCAAGCGGCAGCTGTCGCGCCAGTTGGTAGAGCCACCAGGCGCGTTCGCCAAGGGCGTCGTGATCCGGCCGCTTGCCGTCCATGGCGGCGTCGGTCCAACCAGGATCGGCGGCGGACGGCGCATCTAGCATCCAGCTCACCCGGCGCAGCAAGCCGCTGCGTTGTTGCCGCAGGATGCCGAGCATCTGCGTGCGCAGGTACTGCGCATGCGCGCTTGTCGAAAGTCGCGCCAGCATCGGCCCGGCGAGCAGCCGCACTTCGCGGCTGCGATCCTTCAACAGCTGCTGCAGCAAGGGCGCGTCGGCATCGCTCAGGTGCGCCTGCAAGGCCTCGACGCAGGCCGCGCGTTCGCGCGCAGACAGATCCTTGAGTGCGGCTTCCAGGCGCGAGCGTGCGCCAGAGGCGTCCTGCGTGCGCAACTGCCGCAAGGCCAGCAACCGGGTGTCGAACGCGCCGTCGTTCCACATACGCTCCAGGTCTGCAGGCGTCTGCGCCGCCTCAACCGCATCGGCGGCGTAGGCCCACTCCGCACTGCGCGCCGCCAGCCATCGCCCACGCGCACCGAGTACCGGGCGCAATGCGGACCGCAGCGCGCTCAGGCGTGCGCCTGCATCCAGTGCCTGCGGCAGTACCGCGACCGGCAGATGCTGGCCGCGAGCGGCCAACTGCAGGCAGGCCTCGTGGCGCAGGCGCTTCAGCCACGCGGGCGGCTGCTGGCCGGCGAACAGCCCTCGCAACACCGGCAACCAGGGATGATCGGCGGGCAGCACCTGCGGATCCGGCGGTGCAGGCGGCACCAGTGGCATTGGTGCGCCCAGACGCAGCGCCGCACGCCGGCAGGCCGCCAACGCGCCCACCTGCAGGCTGTAGCCCAGTGCGGCGTCCTCCTGCGTGGCGATGGCAGCGAGCACCTCGCCGAGCGCGCCGTCGACCGGGATCCGTTGCGGGCGATCGATGCCCAACAGGGCCGGCTTCAACCAGGCCTCGTTCATGCCGCGCTCCTTTCCCAACGCTCGCCTTGCGCATTCCAGGCGCTGAGCGGCAACAGCGTATCGCCATCCCACTCGCCCATCAGACACAACGGATGGCCACCCGCGAACGCGAGCAGCGCCCAGCCCTGCAACGCGGACACCTGCAGGGGCAGGCTGCCGTCGGCGTGCTGCGCCCAGGCGCTGCGGCCATCGTGCGCGATGTGTAAGTCCTGCAGATACATGGGTACCTGCGGCAGCCAGGGATTGAGCGCATGCGCGCGGGCGGCGTCGTCGAGGGTGTCGGTGCATGGCGGCGCGGCGCCTGCCTGCACTCCGGCATCCACCTCGCCCGGGACGGCCCGCAACGGCACCGTACCCGGATGGAAGTGCAGGCGGCCGACATGCACGTCGCCATTGCGCCAGTGCTGCTCCCAGCCGCGCCCACCGTGGCTGTAGTCCTGCAGCAACGCCGTGCGACCGCTATCCATGCCGTGCAGCCACACGCGGCGCTCCAGCAGATTGCCCGGCTGCTCGATCAGGAGCTGGCCCTGGACGTGCCAGCGATCGTGCACCGCCTCGCCGTCGCGCAGCACCATCTCGCGCTCCAGCGGCCAGCCCAGCGCCGCGCGCAGATCGGCCTGGCGCGTGGCGCTGAAATCCTCCGCCCGCAGCACCGCCTGGGCCAACAGCTGCAGCAGGCCGAGGCGCTCGCCGAGATCGGCCAGTTGCGCGAGATCGCGACCGCCCTCGCCCACGGCGCGCTCCAACTGCGCGGCCAGCCCCGGTGCCTGTGCATCCACCATGCGCGCCATCATGCGCCGCGCGTCGTGGGCGAACTCCGCGCCCAGGTTGGCCAGGCCCTGGCGGAACTGGTCGGCGATCCAGCGTTGCAGTTCCATCGCGCCGGCCTGGATGCGCGCCCAGCGCGCCTGTTCGCGTTTGGCCGCCGCCGCGGCCTGGGCCTGCGGATCGGGTGGCGGCGTGCTGGCGGCGACCTCCTTGCGCGCCGCGCGCTCGCGGCGTCCCTGCATCCATTCGTCGACCCAGGCCGGGCGGGTGCCCGGCACGCAGCGCGGACTGCCGGCGGCATACAGCAACAGCATGGCCAGGCCATGCTTGCACGGGAACTTGCGGCTGGGACACGAGCAACGGCTGACCATCGCCGCCAGGTCCACCTGGGTCTGGTAGGGCTTGGCGCCACTGCCCTGGCATTCTCCCCACAGCACCTCGGCATCGGCCCCGAGCAGGCCCCATTTCGCGTCCGTGGCCAGGCCCGCGGCCGCCTTGGCCGATGCCGCATCGGGCGCAAGCGCGAGGACCTGCTCGCGCGTGAGTCGCAATTCCATATCCGTACTCATTTCAGCGTCGCGGCGATGATAGCCGAGCTTGTGTGGCAATCCGCCACACCGTCGGGGCCGAACGCGTGGCTCCGGACGAATGCGGCCGTGGCTCAGCCGCCCCGCCCCAACCGCCGCAGGATCTGGGCGCGTTGTTTCGCGCTGAACACGGCGGCGTGTGCCTGCAGCAGCGCGATCACCGCGGTATGCGCCCCCTCGGTGCGGCGTTGCAGTTCCCGGGTGGCGGCCTGTTCGATGGCGCGCCATTCGGCGACGGTGGTTCCGGTCGGGATGAGGGTGCTGGCTGCACGCATTGCGAGGTCCGGTTGCGACACTGGGGCAGGCCGCTACTCGCTCGGCCTTGCCCTACTCTATCGCCAAGTGGTCTGCCTTGGCGCGTGTCGCATGGACGGCCGGATGCAGAACCGCATCTACGCTCCGCAGCTGTTGCGGATCTCAGGCGTGGCGCTTGCGTGGCGTCGCCGCCGACGCACTGGTCGCCGGCGCATCGGCATCGCCCGCGGGCACATGCGGCAAGCGCACCCGCGCGCACAGCCCGCCGCCCTCGCGGTTGGCGAATTCCAGCGCACCGCCGTGCGCCTGGCAGATCGCCGCGGCGATCGACAGGCCCAGGCCGCTGCCGCCGGAATGGCGCGCACGCGAGTCGTCGGCGCGCCAGAAGCGGTCGCCCATCCGCGCCAGCGCCTCTTCGTCGACACCAGGTCCGCGATCGGCAATGCGGATCAGCACACCCTCGGCATCGGCCTGCGCCTCCAGGGTCAGTTCGCCACCGGCCGCGGCGTAGCGCAGCGCATTGTCGATCAGCACCGAGAGCACCTGGCCGAGGCGGTCGCGGTCGGCACTGATGTGCAGGTGATCGGGGATGCGGACCTGCACCTGCATGCCGGCCTCCTGCAGCGGTTGCGCGGCCCAGGTCAGGCGTTCGCGGACCAACGCGCCGAGCGCGAACCGCTGCGGCTCCAGCATCAGCTGGTTGGCACGGGCCATCGACAGCAGGTGCAGGTCGCCGACCAGGCGATTGATCTGCTCCAGCTGGCGCTGGACCATGCGCAACTGCTCCTCGCTACTCGGGAACACCTGGTCGAGCATGCCCTGGACCCGTCCCATCGCCGCGTTGAGCGGCGTGCGCAATTCGTGCGCCAGCATCGCGCTGGACTCGCGCACCTCGCGTTCGTACTGCTGCAGCTGCGCACTCATCCCATTGAAATCGATCGCCAGGCCGGCCAGCTCGTCCGGCGCGCCGGGCACCACCCGCGCGCGCGCGGCGAAATCGCCATCGCTGATCCGGCGCGCCGCCGCGGCCACATTGGAGAACTGTCGCGACAGCGGCCGCGAGGCGAGCAGGCCGCAGACCACGATCACCGGGATCGACGCCAGGATCATGCCCGCCAGCAGCAGCCAGTCGCGGCTGGCCAGCCCGGGCAGGAAATCCGCCACGTCGTAATAGGTCTCGAACAGCTCCCACAGGCGCCGCGCATTGCTGTGCGGATCCTCGCGCAGTCGCAGCATCTCCTGCCGCGCCTGCGGCGGCAGGCGGCTCAGGGTGGAGACGTCCCAGATCGCGAAGCGCAGCACCATGCCCAGCGCGATCGCGATAATGGTCAACACCGCCAGCGCGCTCATGCGCAGGCCCACCCACTGCCACAGCGGCGCGTGGCGCTTGCGGCGGAACCAGGACCAGTTCATCGGAAGCGGTAACCGATGGCGCGCACCGTCACCAGCAGCCCGGTGACCTGCTCGTGTTCCAGCTTCTTGCGCAGGTTGTGCACGTGCGCATCCACCACCCGTTCCAGCGCATCGCTGTCGGGCAGGCAGATCTCCAGCAGTTCGCTGCGGGTGAAGGCCTTGAACGGCGTCTTCATCAGCGTCGCCAGGATGTTGAATTCGGTCGGGGTCAGTTCCAGCGCCACCTCCTGCCCGTCGGCATCGCGCACGGTGGCACGCACCGCGGCGGTGTCCACGGTGAGCCGTTCGTGGCGCAGCGGCTCCTCGCTGGCGCGTGCCGGCCCGGCGCGGCGCAGCACCGCAAACACCCGCGCCACCACTTCCTTGGGGCTGTACGGCTTGACCACGTAATCGTCGGCGCCGTAACGCAGCGCGCCGAGCTTCTCCGGTTCGTCGCCCATCGCGGTGACCATGATCACCGGCGTGTCGCTGCTGCGGCGGATCGTGGACAGCACCTCGGTGCCGCTGAGCCGCGGCAGCATCACGTCCAGCAGCACCAGGTCCGGCTTCCACTGCGCATGCACCGCCACCGCCTTCTGTCCATCCTCGGCGATGGTGACCTCGAAGCCGTCGCGGCGCAGGTAGGCCTCGAGGATGCTGGCGCTGTCGGCATCGTCTTCGACCAGCAGGATCTTCTTCGCGTGCATGCCCGGTGCCCGTGTTTGGCGTCTTGATGGAATCTTGAAGATTCCTAGAAGGCGGCTTGAACATGCCCGCCGATGCTGGCAGTCGAGTTCGATCACCCGACTGCCGCCATGATTCTACCGTCCCTGCCGCTCCGCCCGCGTCGCGCCCACGCCCTGTTCGGGCTGCTCGCCCTTGCCTTAGGGGGCTGCTCTTTGGCGCCGGTCTACCAGCGCCCGCAAACCGCACTGCCCCTCACCCTGGGCGCGACCACCGCAACCGTGGCCGCGGCCCCTGGCCGAAGCGACAGTGCGCTCACCGAGCAGGAGCAGCAGTTCGTGCGCGCGTTCTCGCCGCAGCACGACCTGACCCCACTCGTCACCCTGGCGCTGGCCCACGACCCGGACTTCCGCAATGCCGTGCTGACCGTGCAACAGGCCCGCGCCCAGTACCGCATCGAACACGCGCAGCAGTTGCCGCAGCTCGGCCTCGATGCCCAGGGCACGCGCCGCGAGTACGACGACGCGGCCACGCAGGCACGCTATGGCCAGAAGCTGAGTACCGTTGCAGTGGGCGTGGACGGCTTCGAACTGGACCTGTTCGGCAAGCTGGCCTCGCTGTCGGCGGCGGCGCAGCAGCGCTACCTGGCCTCCGAAGAGGGCCGCCAGGCGGCGCGCGGCGCACTGATCGCCGAAGTCCTGCGGGCCTACACGCTGGAACGCGCCGCCCTGCAGAGCCAGCAGCAGACGCAGACCATCGCCGAACGCAGTGCCGCGCTGCTGGCGATCGCCACGCGCCAGCAGGCGGTCGGACTGATTGCCCGCGATGCGCTGGACCGCCAGCGCCACGACGACGACCAGGCGCAGGCGCGCGCGCAGCAGGCCGCCAGCGACCACGCCGCCGCCCGCCGCGCCCTGCACTTGCTCGCCGGCTACGCCGCGCCCGATGGCGTCGGCACCCTGCAGGACCTGCTGCCTGGCGCGGGGCAGGACGACGGCCGCGTCTGGCGCGACCTCGATTCGCAGCTGCTGCTGCAGCGCCCGGACGTCCGCCAGGCCGAAGCAGAGCTGCGCGCGCGCAATGCCGACATCGGCGCCGCGCGCGCCGCATTCTTTCCGTCGATCCGCCTGAGCACCTCGCTGGGCACCGCCAGCGAGGCATTGAACGGCCTGTTCATGCCCGGCAGCCGCACCTGGAGCTTCATGCCGCAACTGGTGCTGCCGCTGTTCGACGGCGGTCGCAACCGCGCCAACCTGGACATCGCACAGCTGCGCAAGGACGGCGCGGTGGCCGACTACGAGAAGACCGTGGAAGCGGCGTTCCGCGAGGTCGCCGATGCGCTGGATGCGCTGCCGGCGCTGCAGCAGCGCGAACGTGGCGAACGCACCAATCTCGAACGCGAACGTCAGCGTGTGGCGCGCCTGCAGCAGCGCGTCGCGCAAGGTCTGCAGGACCGCCCCGAGCTGCTGGCCGGCGACATCCAGGCCGCGCAGGCCGAACTGGCGCACCTGCAGGCGCGGCAGGACCTGCTGCTCGATCGCATCGCGCTGTTCCGCGCGTTCTACGGCGTGCCACTGCCGCACGCGCCCTGATCGTTCCCCCGCACGAGGTTGCCCAGATGAAACATGTCCTCTCCGTTCTGTCGCCCACTCTGACCGTGGCATTGCTGGCACTGCCGCCGGCCGCGCACGCAGCAGATCCCGACCCGGCGTCCGGCGCCGGCCTGTTCGGCGATCGCACCCAAGTGAGCGTGGGCGCCGGCGCCATGCTGAACCCGCGCTACCCCGGCTCCGCCGACGACCGCGTGCAGGCGGTGCCGGTGTTTTCGATACAGCGCGGCATCCTGTTCGCGGACACGGTACGTGGCGCCGGCGTGCAGTTCCAGAACGCGCACGGCTTCTCCGCCAGTCAGTCGTTCGGCTACGACCTGGGCCGCCTGCAACGCAACAGCAGTTGGCGCCCCGGCTCCAAACGCCTGGCCGGCATGGGCGACGTCCCCGGCGCGATCACCGCGCGCAGTCTGGTCATGCAGCAACTCACTCCATACCTGGCACTGGACGCCGAAGCCGAGTTCGCGCTGAAGGACGGCGCGCGCCGCAACCGCTACCGCGCCGGCGCGCGCTTCACCCTGCTGCAGGCCGCGGCCGATAACGTGACCCTGGACCTGGACGCGCATGTCGGCGACCGCCGCTTCAACCAGGCGTACTTCGGCGTCACCGAAGCGCAGAGCCTGACCAGCGGATTCCAACCGCACCGCGCCGATGCTGGCGTGTACGCCTATTCGGTCGGCGCCGAATGGGATCACACCCTGTCGCCGCACTGGACCGCCTCGCTGCTGCTCGACGCCACCCGCTACGTCGGCCCCGCCGACGGCAGCCCGGTGGTGCGTCGCCGCGCCGCTGCCGGCGGCGGCGCCACCGTCACCTACACCTTCTGATCGCTTTCGGACATCGCCGACCATGACCCTGCGCCCCACCCTGCTTCTCTCGCTGTGCCTGCCGCTGGCCGCGCTGGCGCTGTCCGGCTGCGGCCGCGAGGCCGCACCGCCCCCCGACGCGCCACGCGCGGTCAAGCTGGAAACCGTCGGCAACGATGCCGCGCACGACAGCACCCGCTACTTCGCCCAGGTGCGCCAGCAACAGCGCGCCGACCTCGGCTTCGAAGGCGGCGGCCGCATCGCCGCCATTGCCGTGGACGTGGGCGACCGCGTGCACGCCGGCCAGGTGCTCGCACGCCTGGACCCGGAACCGAACAACCTGCGCCTGCAGCAGGCCGAGGCCGGCGTCGGCATCGCCGCGGCCAACCTGCAGCAGCAACAGACCCATCTGGCGCAGCAGCAGGCCATGTTCGACGACGGCGCCGCCTCCGCGGCCACCCTGACCGCGGCCAAGAGCGCCTTCGCCGCGGCGCAGGCGAAGGTCCGCAGCGCGCAGTCGGACCTGGCGCTGGCGCGCCGCGCGGTGCGCCAGTCGGAACTGCGTGCGCCGTTCGACGGCAGCGTGGTGGCGCGGCTGCAGCAGCCCGACACCTTGGTAAGTGCCGGCCAGCCGGTGCTGCAGCTCGACGGTGCGGATCGTGCGCAGGTTCTGGCGACCTTGCCGGCCGATCGTGCGGCGGCGCTGCAACCCGGCCAGCGTGTCCTCGCCTACCGCAGCAACGCACCGCAGCAGGCCTTGCCGCTGCGCCTGCGCAGCGTCTCCGAACGCGTGGACGGCGGTGCCACCGTGCAGGTGCTGTTCGACAGCCACAGCGCCGATGCCGTGCAGCCGCGCAGCGGCGAATCGCTGCTGCTGGCCCTGCCCGACAGCGGCGCCGATCAGGCGCCGAGCGTACCGCTGAGCGCGCTGCTCCCGAGCATGGCCGATGGCCACACCATGGTGTTCGTGTACCGCCAGGACAGCGGCAGCGTGCGTCGCCGCCGGGTCGTCACCGGGCACAGCGATGGCGGCCGTGTGCAGATCCTGCATGGCCTGGCACCGGGCGAGCGCGTCGTCGCCGCCGGCGCCGCCTTCCTCCACGACGGTCAGCACGTCGTGCCGTTCCGTCCCACCACCCGCCTCGGCACCGTCTCGCCATGAACCTGACCCGCGCCACCTTGCAATCCAGCCGCCTGGCGCTGTTCAGCGCCGCCCTGATCCTGATCGGCGGCATCGTCACCTTCCTCGGCTTCCCGTCACAGGAGGAACCGAGCGTGACCGTGCGCGACGCAATCGTGCAGGTCGGTTTCCCCGGCATGCCCAGCGAACGCGTGGAGAACCTGCTCGCGCGACCGCTGGAGGAACGCCTGCGCGAGGTCAGCGGGCTGAAGAGGATCGTCACCACCATCCATCCCGGCAGCGCCATCGTGCAGATCACTGCGCAGGACAGCGTCAAGGACCTGCCGGCGCTGTGGCAGCGCGTACGCAGCAAAGCCGCCGAAGCCGGTGCCGAGCTGCCCGCGGGCACCCAGGGTCCGCTGGTGGACGACGACTTCGGCCGTGTCGCCATCGCCTCGATCGCGGTCACCGCGCCCGGCTTCAACACCGCCGAGATGCTCGGACCGCTGCGGCAGATGCGCGCGCAGCTCTACGCCGTGCCGGGCGTCGAGCGGGTCACCTTCCACGGCCTGCAGGACGAGCGCGTCTATGTCGCCTTCGATCGCACCAGGCTGGGCGAGGCTGGCCTCACTCCGGCCGCGGTCGCACAGCAACTGCGCGCGCAGAACGTGGTCGCCGGCGGCGGCCTGGTCGCCGCGTCGGGCATGGCGATGACCGTCACCACCTCCGGCGAGGTGCGCGACCTGGACGCGCTGCGCAATATCCCCATCGCGACGCAGGGCACCGACGGCCCGCGGCAGATCCCGCTGGCGCAACTGGCGCGCATCGAACTGATGCCGGTGGACCCGCCGGAGGCCGGCGCGATCTACCAGGGCCAGCCGGCGGTGGTGGTGGCGGTGTCGATGGCGCCCGGCAACAACGTTGCCGAAGTCGGCAAGGCGCTGCGCCGCACCCTGGGCGAAACCGCCAAGGCGCTGCCGGTGGGCTTCGCGCAGCACGTGGTCACCTTCCAGGCCGACGTGGTCGAGCGCGAGATGGGCAAGATGCACCACGTCATGGGCGAGACCATCGTCATCGTGATGGCGGTGGTGATGCTGTTCCTCGGCTGGCGCACCGGCCTGATCGTCGGCGCGATCGTGCCGTTGACCATCCTCGGCGCACTGATCGCGATGCGGGTGCTGGGCGTGGAACTGCAGACCGTGTCCATCGCCGCGATCATCCTTGCGCTGGGCCTGCTGGTGGACAACGGCATCGTCATCGCCGAGGACATCGAGCGGCGCCTGGCCGCCGGCGAGGAACGCCGTGCCGCCTGCGAGGCCGCCGGCCGCAGCCTGGCCATCCCGCTGCTGACCTCCTCGCTGGTGATCGTGCTGGCGTTCTCGCCGTTCTTCTTCGGCCAGACCAGCACCAACGAGTACATGCGCTCGTTGGCGATCGTACTGGCGGTCACCCTGCTCGGCTCCTGGCTGCTCAGCATCACCATCACCCCGCTGCTGTGCATGTACTTCGCCCGCGCGCATGCCGCACCGGCCGACGGCCATGGCGACAGCTACACCTCCAAGCCGTACCGCCTGTACCGGCGTGCGATCGAGGCGCTGCTGGCGCACAAGGCGCTGTTCCTGGGCAGCATGCTCGCCCTGCTGACGCTGGCGGTGACCGTGCTGGTCTCGGTGCCGTACAGCTTCCTGCCCAAGTCCGACCGTCTGCAGTTCCAGATGCCGGTGACCCTGCAACCGGGCAGCGATGCACGCGAGACCCTGCGCACCGTGCAGTCGATCAGCCAGTGGCTGGCCGATCGCCGGCAGAACCCGCAGATCGTCGACAGCATCGGCTATGTCGCCGATGGCGGCCCGCGCATCGTGCTCGGGCTGAACCCGCCGCTGCCGGCGGCCAACATCGCCTACTTCACCGTCAGCGTGCAGCCGGGCACCGACATCGACGCGCTGATCGCCAAGGTGCGCACCCACCTGCGCCAGGCCTATCCGGCGGTGCGCGCCGAGCCCAAGCGCTTTTCGCTGGGCTCCACCGAATCCGGCGTGGCCATCTACCGGGTGATCGGCCCGGACGAGGCGCAACTGCGCCGCCTCGCCGCCGGCATCGCCGACGCCTTGCGCGCCCTGCCCGGCACGCTGGACGTCAGCGACGACTGGGACAGCCGCATTCCGCGCTACGTGGTGCAGGTGGACCAGGCCAAGGCGCGGCGCGCCGGCGTCGCCAGCGAGGACATCGCCCAGGCGCTGCAACTGCGCTATGGCGGCGTGGACGCCTCGGTGATCCACGACGACGGCAGCAACGTGCCGATCGTGCTGCGCGGCGACAGCGGCCCGGGTGCGCGCAGCGGCGACCCCGGCGACACGCCGATCTATCCGTCCTCCGGCGCCGCGCCGCTGCCGCTGTCGGCGATCGCCGACATCCAGTTGCGTTCCGAACCCTCGACGATCCAGCGCCGCAACCTCAGCCGCGCCATCACCATCACCGGCCGCAACCCCGACCTGACCACCGACCAGGTGGTGGCCGCGTTGGCCCACAAGGTCGCGGCGCTGCGCCTGCCGCCCGGCTACCGTATCGAGATGGGCGGCGAGCTCGAGGACGCCGCCGAAGCCAACCAGGCGCTGCTGCAGTACATGCCGCATGCGCTGGGCGCGATCCTGCTGCTGTTCGTGTGGCAGTTCAATTCGTTCCGCAAGCTGTTCATCGTGGTCGCCAGCATTCCGTTCGTGCTGATCGGCGCCACCCTCGCCCTGCTGGTCACCGGCTATCCGTTCGGCTTCATGGCCACCTTCGGCCTGCTCGCGCTGGCCGGCATCATCGTCAACAACGCGGTGCTGCTGCTCGAACGGATCGAGGCCGAACTGGCCGATGGCCTGAGCCGGCACGAGGCGGTGATCGCCGCGGCGGTCAAGCGCCTGCGCCCGATCGTGATGACCAAGCTGACCTGCATCGTCGGCCTGATCCCGCTCATGCTGTTCGCCGGGCCGCTGTGGACCGGCATGGCCATCACCATGATCGGCGGCCTGGCCCTGGGCACGCTGGTGACGCTGGGCGTGATCCCGGTGCTGTACGACCTGCTGTTCGCACGCCGCGCCAGCGGGCCGGCGAAGGTCGCGGCGTGAGGCGCCAGCGCTGGCACCGCGTGATCCTTGCCTGCGCCGTGCTGTGCATGGCGCTCTGCGCGGGCGGCTGCGCCAGCGTCACCCTGCAGCGGGTGGATGCGGCGCGCTACATCCAGGCCAAGCGCGGCGATGCGCTGAGCGCCGCGCGCCCCAGCGACGCCGCGCTGCAGACGCTGAACGTGGCTGGCCTCGACGCGGCAAGCTGCACGGCGAAGGCGCCGCCGTGCATCGACCGGTTGCTCGGCAACGCCGACATGGACCAGGAACGCGCCCTGGCGACGGCGGCGGAGCTGTCGCTGCTGGCCGCACAACGCGCCGCCAGGCAACACGCGGACAGCGATGCCACCCTGGCCGACTGGCTGCAGACCGCGCGCTACGCCTACGCCTACCTGTTCTTCAGCGCACGTACGCCCAGCGAACGCGCCTTCGAGGAACGCCAGACCCAGGTGCGCGACTACTACAACTACGCCGTACAGCAAGCGGTGACCGCCTTGTTCGCGCGTTATCGGCGGCATCCGCCCGCCACGCACGACGCCGGCGCGCAGATCGCCGCCCTGCCCGACTGGACAGTGACACTGGATGCCAGCGGCGTGGGCAGTCCGCAGGACATGCCGATGCCCGAGGCGATGCTGGCAGCCGGCGACCTGCGCTTCGACGGGCTGCGCAGCGTGTATCGGCGCGATGGCTTCGGCGCGGAAATGGTCGCGGTCCTGCCGCAGCCTTCGGCGGACGCCATGGACGATGCCGACGCCGCGCCCGCCTACAGCGACATGCCCACGCCCAATCTCACGGTGCTGCTGCGCTTCGACGGCCGCACTCTCAAGGAAGTCCTGGCCGGTCACAGCGCGCACGTGGAGGTCCACGATCCTTCGCTCGGCGAGCGCGTGGCGATGGGCGGTATCGACGTGCCGCTGGCGGCCAACTTCAGCGCCGGCTATGGCGTGTGGATGGCGCGCGCCGGCTTCGCCGCGCAATCGCTGCGCACCCTGCTCGGCCTCGGGCACGGCATCGACCGGCCGCACGTGTTCCTGACCCAGCCCTACGATCCGCACCGGCGCGTGCTGGTGCTGCTGCACGGGCTGGCCAGCAGCCCGGAGGCCTGGGTCAACCTGGCCAACGACCTGCTCGGCGACCCGCAGGTCCGCGCGCGCTACCAGATCTGGCTGGTGTACTACCCGACCAACCTGCCGATTCCCTACACCCATCTGCAGGTTCGCACGGCGCTGCAGCAGACGCTGGACCGGCTGGATCCACAACGCCGCAGCGTGTCCGCGCATGACATGGTGCTGATCGGGCACAGCATGGGCGGCGTGTTGGCACGACTGATGGTGTCCTCCAGCGAAGGCGACCACCTGTGGCGCACCCTGTTCGACGATGCAACCCTGGATCCACAGGCGCGCCAGGCGCTGCAGGCCAGGCTCGGACCGATGCTGCATTTCGCGCCGATGCCGGAAGTGTCCGAGGCGATCTTCCTGGCCACCCCGCACCGCGGCACGCCCGAAGCCGCCGGCACGGTGGGCGAACTGGCACGCGCCGTGATCGGCCTGCCCCGGCGCGTGCTGGATCAATTCAAGGACATCGCCGGCAAGGACATGCTCGGCGCCCTACCCAACAGCATCGACAGCCTCAGCGACCACGATCCCTTCATCCTCGCTGCGGCGCAGTTGCCGATCTCGCCACAGGTGACCTATCACTCCATCGTCGGACAAGAGGATCCGCGCGTGCCGCTGGCACAGTCCAGCGACGGCATCGTGCCGTACTGGAGCGCCCACCTGCCCGGCGCGGCCTCGGAAACCGTCATCGTCTCCGGACACAGCGTGCAACGTACGCCACAGGCGATCCTGCAGATCCGCCGGCTGCTGCGCTGAGCGGGCGCAGCGCTAGCTCTCTCTCAAGGAGAAGGACAAAAGCCCCTCTCCCTCCGGGAGAGGGGTTGGGGTGAGGGTACGGGGCGCGCAGCGCCTGCACCACTCTGGCCATGCGAGGCTACGCCCGTACCCTCATCCGCCCCTTCGGGGCACCTTCTCCCGAAGGGAGAAGGGAACAGCAACACCGCTCGCTCGAAGCAGCCACCGATCCACCTGCCGTCCAGCACCGGCACTGCCGCCATCTGACCTCGACCACACACGACCGCCGCACACATAAAAAAACACCCGGCAATGCCGGGTGTTTTCGAAAAGTGGCGTCCCCACGGGGATTCGAACCCCGGTCGCCACCGTGAAAGGGTGATGTCCTAGGCCTCTAGACGATGGGGACGCGGATAACGATGTTGCTTTGCGGACGGCCTATGTCCGGAAAGTTGGTGGAGCCAGCCGGGATCGAACCGGCGACCTCTTGCATGCCATGCAAGCGCTCTCCCAGCTGAGCTATGGCCCCACGTGTACTGGCAGAAGCGGAATCTTACCCGACTTTCTTCCGATGTACAAACCCCGCACTCATTGCGTTCGGCAGAGCCGAACCCGGATGCGCGCGAGGAATTCCTGCTGAAAAATGGCGTCCCCACGGGGATTCGAACCCCGGTCGCCACCGTGAAAGGGTGATGTCCTAGGCCTCTAGACGATGGGGACGCTGTTAACGATGTCGCTTTTGCGGACGGCCTATGTCCGAAAAGTTGGTGGAGCCAGCCGGGATCGAACCGGCGACCTCTTGCATGCCATGCAAGCGCTCTCCCAGCTGAGCTATGGCCCCACGTGCTGCGAGGAGCGGAATATTAACGATCGTGATCGGCACACGCAAGCGTTTTTTTGCGGAACGTTCGCGACGTCGCAATGGCGCTCGCCGCGACCCGCAAAATCCGCTGCGTCCCTGCGTTCAACGGCGTACGCACCTCGCACCGAGCGCTGGATGCAGTCTGCGGACAGCGCCAAAGCGCCTGGTAGAGCCTCCAGCGCACCCAGCGCCGGCAATTGCCGATATCCGCATAACGCACCTACCCGCGCGGCACGCACGTAGCTGCCGAACGCGGCGCCAACCTATCGATCCACATATATATAGAGAGACGCTCGGCAGCCACCACGGCCGCTGATCGCCCCCGCCTGCCCTGCCCAAGGACGGCGAGCGCAAATGCGCTGGCGGCCGAGCCGAAGTGTCGGCTATACTCCGCGGCCGCGCCGAAGTGGCGGAATCGGTAGACGCAGCGGACTCAAAATCCGCCGCCCTTAAAAGCGTGTGGGTTCGAGTCCCACCTTCGGCACCAGGACTGACGGCAGCTTCGGCTGCCGTTTGTTTTTTGCGCGACGACCACGTGTGAAGCAGACACAGGTAAACGCTTCATCTTCCTGTGTCGGTTGTCTAGGCGACGGCTGTGACGGTCCCGCTATACTTTCTGTTCCCAAACCTTAACGAGCAAGCGATGTCGGCATTGCGGGGCCTGCGTATCCTGGTGGTCGAGAACGACGAGATGAACGCCACGCTGCTGGAGCTGCAGCTTGCCCAGGCCGGTGCCGAGGTGGTCGGCGTCGCCGCCTCCGTGCAGCAGGCGCTTGCGCTGATCGACAGCGAACGCCCGGACCGGGCCGTGCTCGACTTCCGCCTCTCCGCCGGCGAGACCAGCGAGCCGGTGGCGCGGGCATTGACCGACCGCGGCACGCCGTTCGTGCTCGCCACCGGCGTCGCCGCCGACACCCTGCCCCCCGGCTTCGCCGCCGGTGTGGTGCTGACCAAGCCCTACCTGTCCGAGCAGCTGATCAAGGCGCTGCAGGACGCTCACGCCAAGACGACCGCACGCCCCTGAGAATCCTCGATCGTAAGCCCGCCGCCTGGCGGGGACGATTCGAGGGATTCAGCCATCAACGCCAAGGACTGTTCGCCGCCTCCTGTCCGGTTTCCCGCCGGCAGCGCCACGGGGGCCTTGCTGCGCGCCATCGATTGGCGCGAGCACGAACTGGGTCCGATGGAGCACTGGCCGCGGAGCCTGCTCACCGCACTGTCGATCTGTCTGAACTCGCGGTTTCCGATGGCCGTGCGCTGGGGCGAGCGCCAGTTCAACCTGTACAACGACGCCTACGTGCCGATCCTCGGGTTGCGGCATCCGCAGGGGTTCGCGCGGCCGATGGAAGAGGTGTGGCCGGACGTGTGGCCCGAGGTCCGGGCGCAGGCCGACCAGGTGATGGCCAGCGGCGAATCGACCTGGAACGAGCACATCCCGCTGACCATGCTGCGCAACGGCTACAGCGAGCAGGTGTACTTCACCTTCTCCTACAGCCCGCTGTTCGACGACGAGGGCGACATCGCCGGCGTGCTGTGCGTGTGCACCGAGGACACCGCGCGCATCACCCTGGCGCGCGAACGCGATGCGCTGCTGAAGGCGCTGGAAGCGCAACGCGCGCAGATGGCCGATGCCTTCGAGCAATCGCCGGCGGCGCTGGCGATCCTGCGTGGCCCGGACTACGTGATCGAGACCGCGAACCAGCGTTACCAGCAACTGGTCGGGCCGCGCGAGGTGGTCGGCCGGCCGCTCATCGAGGCCATTCCCGAAATCCAGGGCCAAGGCGTCATCCGCCTGCTCGACAATGTCCGCGCTAGCGGCGTGCCGTTCACCGACGAGTCGATGACCTTCCAGCTGTGCCGCAGTCCGCACGAAGCGACCTCGGACACCACGCTGGAATGCGTATACCAGCCCATGCACGACGCCGAGGGCAAGGTCAGCGGGATCCTGGTGCATGGCATCGACCGCACCGAGCAGGCGCGCGCGCAGGCGCACGACAGCTTCCTGCTGATGCTCGAGGACACCCTGCAGAACCTGCACAGCGCCGAAGCGATCTGCGAGACCGGCGCCGCCCTGCTCGGCCAGCACCTGGGCGCCAACCGCTGCGCCTACGCGATCGTCGAGGCCGACGAGGACGCGTTCGACGTGCGTGCGGATTACGTCGACGGCGCCAGCCACCTGACCGGGCGTTCGCGCTTCAGCGACTTCGGCAGCGACCTGTCCGAGTGCATGCGCGAGAACCGGCCGTGGGTGGTGCACGACACCGAGACCCACCAGCCGCCGATGCGCGTGGACGATCCCAACTACCAGCGCCTGGGCCTGCGCGCGGTGCTCACCGCGCCGCTGCACAAGGCCGGTCGCCTGGTCGCTGCGATCGGCGTGCACCAGGCCCAGCCACGGGTCTGGACATCGGCCGAGATCGAGCTGGTACGGTTGGTGGCCGCACGCTGCTGGGAATCGATGGAACGCGCGGACGCGCAGAGAGAACTGGCCAACAGCGCCGCGCGCTTGCGCGAACTGGCCGACGCGATGCCGCAGATCGTGTTCACCGCCATGCCGGATGGCCACGTCGACTACTTCAACCGGCGCTGGTACGAGTACACCGGCTTGCCTGTCGGCGAGGCCGGCTACGACAGTTGGCGCCATGTGCACACCGAGGAAGGGCTGGCGCGGGTGATGGAGGTGTGGCCGGAGGCGCTGCGCAGCGGCAGGCCGTACGAGATCGAATATCCGCTGCGCCGCCACGACGGCGAGTACCGCTGGCACCTCGGCCGCGCCCTGCCGATCCGCGACGACAGCGGCCGCATCGTGCGCTGGATCGGCACCAATACCGACATCCACGACCGCCGCTTGACGGAACAGCGCCTGCAGGAAAGCGAACTGCGTTTCCGCCAGCTGTGCGACAACGCGCCGGTCATGATCTGGATGGCCAATGCCGACGGCGATTGCGAGTACATCAGCCGCCAGTGGTATCTGTTCACCGGGCAAAGCGAGCAGGAAGCGCTGGGCAGCGGTTGGCAGGAACAGGTCCATGCCGACGACCTGGCCGCGGTCGGCCGCACCCTGGCGCGCGCCTGCGCCGACCGCCGCGCCTACACGCTGGAATACCGCCTGCGCCGCCACGATGGCGAGTATCGCTGGTGCCTGGCGAGCGCCACGCCGCGCTTCAGTTCGTCCGGCCAGTTCCTCGGTTTCATCGGCTCCCTGCTGGACATCGCCGAGCGCAAGCGCATCGAGAACGCCACCGCGGCCGAGCGCGCCGCGCTGGAGATGATCACCACCGGCAAGCCGCTGAACGCGGTGCTGGAGGCGATCGCACGCGGCATCGAGTCGCAGAGCGATGTCGGCCTGCGCTGCACCATCATGCTGGTCGACGAGCACCGCCAGTGCCTGCTGGAAGGTGCAGCGCCGAGCATGCCGCAGAGCTTCCGCAAGGCCGTGCAGCGCCTGCCGATCGATCCCAACACCGGCTGCTGCGGACGCGCCGCCTACCTGCGCCGGCAGGTGTTGTGCAGCGACGTGCGCGTCAACCCGCATTGGCAAGACTATCTCGCCACCGCCCTGGAGGCGGACATCGTCGCCTGCTGCTCCACGCCCATCCTGGCCAGCGACGGCGAGGTGCTGGGCGTGGTCGCGATGTACTACCCATTCGTGCACTACCCCAACCCGCACGAACAGGACCTGGCGCGCTCGGCCTCGCACCTGGCCGGCATCATCATCGAGCGCCGCGGCACCGACCTGCGCCTGCAGCAGTTGCTCGCCGCCGAGCAGAGCGCGCGCGGCGACGCCGAACGCGCCAGCCGCATGAAGGACGAATTCCTGGCCACGCTCAGCCACGAGCTGCGCACGCCGCTCAACGCGATCCTGGGCTGGTCGCGGCTGATGCAGGACGCATCGGTGCGCGAGAAGGATCTGGTCAAGGGGCTGGAGGTGATCGAACGCAGCGCCCACGCGCAGGCGCAGATCATCGACGATCTGCTGGACATGAGCGCCATCCTGTCGGGCAAGGTGCGCCTGGATACGGACGAGCTGGATCTGCGCACGCTGCTCGGCGACACCATCGACGCGGCCCGCCCCGGCGCGCAGAACAAGGGCATCGACATCGTGCTGGTTGCCGACGACACGACCGCCCTGCCCTATCTGGGCGATCCGGTGCGGCTGCAGCAGGTGCTGACCAATCTGATCGGCAACGCGATCAAGTTCACCCCGAGCGCCGGCACGGTCACGGTGACCCTGGACAGCACCAGCACGCATGTGCGCATCGCCGTCAGCGACACCGGCATCGGCATCGACCCGGCGTTTCTGCCGCACGTGTTCGACCGTTTCCGTCAGGCCGATGCGAGCAGCACGCGCAGTGCCGGCGGCCTCGGCCTGGGTCTGGCCATCGCCAAGCAGCTGGCCGAACTGCACCAGGGCCAGTTGTCCGTCAGCAGCGATGGCGTCGGTCTCGGCGCCACGTTCACCCTGCTGCTGCCGCGCAACGATCTGCAGCCCCTTGAGCCGATCCACCGCGACCAGGACGCGGCGCTGTCCAGCGCCGTGCGGCGGCGTGGCGGCATCCGCCTGGACGGCGTGCGCGTGCTGGTGGTGGACGACGACATGGATTCGCGCGGCGTCACCCAGCGCTTCCTGCAGGAAGCCGGTGCAGTGGTCGAGGCCGCGGTCTGCGCCGACGATGCCGAAGCGCTGCTGCGCAAACGGCCCTATGCGCTGCTGGTCAGCGACGTCGGCATGCCGCGCCGCGATGGCCACAGCCTGATCCGCAGCGTCCGCGCCCGCGGTGCCGGTGCCGCAAGCCGCATCCCGGCCATCGCCCTCACCGCCTACGTGCGCAGCGAGGACCGCGCGCTGGCCCTGGAAGCCGGCTTCGATGCACACCTGGGCAAGCCGGTGGATCCGGTCAAGCTGCTTGGACTGGCCGCATCGCTGGTGGCACCGCCGCCGGCCACGCTCGCCACCGACGAGAGCTCGCGCGCCGAACCGGCTTGATCCGACGCGCTGCACGACCGCAGCTTGCGGTCGTGGCGGCGGTGACCGGCGCAGCCGCGCCAGCCGTCCTCCTGCAATCTCAGCCGCGCTTGGCGCGGGCGAACGCGTCAGCCAACGCACTGTTGACCGGCGCCGCGGCCGCCGGCCGCGGCTTGGCGTTGCCGCCGCTCGGGGCGCCGCGCCCGTCGCGTTCCCGGCGCGGCGGGCCGCCCGCGCCGCGTGCGCCAGTGTCGCGGTCGGCGGGACGCGCCGGCGCCGGCGCGTCGTCCAGACGCCGGGTCAGCGCGATGCGCTTGCGCGCCACGTCCACTTCCAGCACCTTGACCTTGACGATGTCGCCGGCCTTGACCACGTCGCGCGGATCCTTGACGTAGCTGTCCGAGAGCGCGGAGATGTGGACCAGGCCGTCCTGGTGCACGCCGATGTCGACGAACGCACCGAAGGCGGCGACGTTGCTGACCACGCCCTCCAGCACCATGCCCGGCTTGAGGTCCTTGATGTCCTCCACACCGTCGGCGAAACGCGCCGCCTTGAACTCCGGGCGCGGGTCGCGGCCGGGCTTTTCCAGTTCCTTGAGGATGTCGCGCACGGTCGGCAGGCCGAACTTCTCGTCGGTGAACTGGTCCGGCTTGAGCCCGCGCAGGAAACCGCCATCGCCGATCAGCGCCTTGATCGGCTTGCCGGTGGCGCCGACGATGCGCTCCACCACCGGGTAGGCTTCCGGGTGCACCGCCGAGGCGTCCAGCGGCTCCTCGCCGTCGGCGATGCGCAGGAAGCCGGCGCACTGCTCGAAGGTCTTCTCGCCCAACCGCGGCACCTTGAGCAGATCCTTGCGGCGCTTGAACGGGCCGTTGTCGTCGCGATGGCGCACGATGTTCTCGGCCACGCTCGACGACAGCCCGGACACGCGCGACAGCAGCGCCGCCGAGGCAGTGTTGACGTACACGCCGACCGCGTTCACGCAGTCCTCCACCCGCGCGTCCAGCGCCCGCGCCAGGCGGTACTGGTCGACGTCGTGCTGGTACTGGCCCACGCCGATCGCCTTGGGCTCGATCTTGACCAGCTCCGCCAGCGGATCCTGCAGGCGCCGTGCGATCGACACCGCGCCGCGCAGCGACACGTCGAGCTGCGGGAACTCCTTGGCGGCGAATTCGGAGGCCGAGTACACCGAGGCCCCGGCCTCGCTGACCACGATCTTCTCCAGCTTCAGCTGCGGATTCTGCTTGATCAGGTCGGCGGCCAGCTTGTCGGTCTCGCGGCTGGCGGTGCCGTTGCCGATCGCGATCAGTTCCACGCCGTGCTGCGCGCACAGCTGACGCAGCGTATGCAGCGACTGGTCCCACTGCCGGCGCGGCTCGTGCGGATAGATGGTGTCGGTGGCCAGCAGCTTGCCGGTGGCGTCGACCACCGCGACCTTGCAGCCGGTACGGATGCCCGGATCCAGGCCCAGGGTCACGCGCGGGCCCGCGGGCGCCGCCAGCATCAGGTCCTGCAGGTTGTCGCCGAACACCGCGATCGCTTCGGCCTCCGCCTTTTCGCGGGCCTGGTTGAACAGGTCCAGCAACAGGTGCATGTGCAGCTTGGCGCGCCAGGTCAGACGGCAGGCGTCCAGCAGCCAGCGGTCGCCGGGACGGCCCTGGTTGGCGATGCCGGCGCGCAACGCCACGCGGCCCTCGGCGTACTGGTGGCCGGCCTCGGCCTCGCTGCCGGGATCCAGTTCCAGGTACACGATCTCCTCGCGGCGCGCGCGGAACAGCGCCAGCAGCCGGTGCGAGGGAATCTTGGCCAGCGCTTCGGCGTGGTCGAAGTAGTCGCGGTACTTGGCGCCTTCCTGTTCCTTGCCCTCGGCCACGCGGGCGCGGATCACCCCGACCTCACCCAGCCAGTTGCGCAATTCGCCGACCAGCGCGGCGTCTTCGCCCCAGCGCTCCATCAGGATCGCCCGCGCACCCTCCAGCGCGGCCTTGACGTCGGCCACGCCCTTGTCGGCATCGACGAAGCCGGCGGCGAAGGTCTCCGGCACCAGTGCCGGATCGGCCAGCAGGCCGTCGGCCAGCGGCTCCAGCCCGGCCTCGCGGGCGATCTGCGCGCGCGTGCGGCGCTTGGGCTTGTACGGCAGGTACAGGTCTTCCAGCCGCGACTTGGTGTCGGCGGCGACGATCTCCGCGCGCAGTTCGTCGCTGAGCTTGCCCTGCTCGGCGATGCTGGCCAGCACCGCGGCGCGGCGCTCTTCCAGTTCGCGCAGATAGGTCAGGCGCACTTCGAGATTGCGCAACTGGGTGTCGTCGAGCCCGCCGGTCACTTCCTTGCGGTAGCGCGCGATGAACGGGACGCTGGCGCCCTCGTCGAGCAGGGCGATGGCGGCGCGCGCCTGCGCCGGCTGCGCGCCGATCTCGGCGGCGATGGTGTTGGCGATCTGCTGGGCGAGCTGAGTGTCGTGCATTGCGTCCGGCCGAAGCCGCCTTGCGGAAAACCCGCATTTTCGCAGTGCGCGCGCCGCCGGGGAACCCGTTGACAGGCTCGCGCCAAGCTGGCGGCGTCAGGTGACGCCGTTCGGCCCGTCCAGCACCATGCGCACCTTGCGGATCAGCTCCTGGCGGTTGTACGGCTTGGCCAGCACCTCGAACTCGTTGCCGCCGGCATCGGTACGCTCGATCGAGGACTCGGCATAGCCGGTGGTCAGCAGCACCTTGATCTTGGGCCGGCGCCGCCGCGCCTCGCGCGCCAGCATCACCCCGTTGAGGCCGCCCGGCATGATCAGGTCCGAATACAGCAGGTCCACGTGCACGCCGGTGTCGAGCAGTTCCAGCGCCTCGCGGGCGTTGTAGACCACGTGCGTGGCATAGCCCTGGTCGCCCAGGAACAGGCGCGCCAGTTCGGCGATGTCCGGGCGGTCCTCGACGATCAGGATGGTCTCGTCGCCCTGCCGGTCGAACGGACGGCGCGTGCGCGAATCGCGCGGGGCCATGTTCTCGACGTTGTCGTCGATCGGGAAGTACAGGCGCACGGTGGTGCCGTGGCCCTCCTCCGAATACAGCCGCACCGCGCCGCCGGACTGCTTGGCGAAGCCGTAGACCATGGACAGGCCCAGGCCGGTGCCCTTGCCCTCTTCCTTGGTGGTGAAGAACGGATCCAGCACCCGCGCCAGCACCTCCGGCGGCATGCCGCTGCCGTTGTCGGTGATCGACACGCACACGTAGTGGCCGGGCAGCAGATTGTCGTAGGTGGTGGGTTCGTCGGCGCGCACCGAGACGTTGCGGGTCTGGATCACCAGGCGCGGCGCGGCCTGGTCGGCCATTGCGTCGCGCGCGTTGATCAGGATGTTCAGCAGCGCCACTTCAGCCTGGGTCGGGTCGATGCGGCAATTGCGCAGGTCCGGCGACAGTTCCAGCGAGAACGCGATGCCGTCGCCGAGCGTGCGCTCGGCCACGTCGCTCATCCCGGCGACCAGGGCATTGAGGTTGAGGACGCGCCCTTCCAGCTTCTGCTTGCGCGCGAACGCCAGCAACTGCTGGGTCAGGCGCGCCGCCTGGCCGGCGGCGTCGCGCGCGCGGTCCACGCTCTTGCGCAGCAGCGATGGATTCAGCGGATCGCTCTCGACCGCATGCTCGATCAGTTCCAGGTACCCGGACATCACCTGCAGCAGGTTGTTGAAATCGTGCGCGATGCCGCCAGTGAGCTGGCCAAGCGCTTCCATCTTCTGCGCTTGGCGCAGGGCGTCCTCAGCGTCGCGACGGCGGCTGACGTCCAACTGCGAACCGAAGAAGTACACCAGTTCGCCGCGGTCGTCGTAGACCGGGGAGATGTACAGCGCGTTCCAGAAGCTGGAACCGTCCTTGCGGTAGTTGAGGATCTCCACCGCCACTTCGTTGTGCGCGGTAATGGCATCGCGGACGCTGCGCACCGTCTCGCGGTCGGTGTCCGGCCCCTGCAGGAAGCGGCAGTTGTTGCCGATCAGCTCATCGCGGCTGTAGCCGGTCATCTCCAGGAACGCGCGGTTGACGAAGATGATCGGGTTGTCCGGCTGCCGCGGATCGGTCACGATCATCGGCATGCGCGTGGTCTGCACCGCAGCGAAGAAGATATCGCTGCGCTGGTTGGACATGTCGGTGGGGGCGTTCGGGTCGACGGTCGTCGGCGGCGCCGAGGTGTTGCTGGTTTCTGGTGCGGGCATGGTCGATGGCAGGTCGATGCGAACCGTCGCTGGCCCGCCTAGGCGGGCGACCACACCGGGGTTCGCACGCCGGCGTCAACGCGAATAATACCTATGCAAGCGTTCTACCACGATATCGTCCTGCAGCGATTCCAGCGCCATGATCCGCACCTGCCGGTCGCTCAGCGCCAGCACGCGCTCGACGTAGATCTCCGGGCCTGCCTCGGTTTCCTTCATGGACTTGCGGAAACCGTAGGGCACCACGCCCTTCTCTCCGTCCTTGCTGCCACCGATGTACAGAACGACCGACATGACGCTTCCTCTACAGGGAATTCGTGGAACTGGCGCGCACCATACACAGCGCCATGTGAGGGACTTCTGCACCGAGGTTAATCGTGGCTGTTTGCCCCAACATGACGCCCGTGCCGCCTCACGCAGACTTAACCGGGCCTGCGCGTAAGTCGCACATCCCTTCTGCGCTGGGGCGCCATGGATCTCAAGAGCGGTTATCCCTTCTGGTCGGTCCGCAACGGCCTGATGCAGAGTTTTCCGCAGCTGCGCGACGACGTGCGCTGCGATGTCGCCATCGTCGGCGGCGGCATTACCGGTGCGTTGATCGCCGAGGAACTGAGCACGCACGGGCATGCGGTCACGCTCCTGGAGCAGCGCGACATCGGCTGGGGCAGCACCGCGGCCAGCACCGCCCTGCTGCAGTACGAGATCGACACCCACCTGATCGACCTGGCCAAGCGCTATGGCGAACCCGCCGCCGCGCTGGCCTACGGCGCCTGCGCGCAGGCGCTGGAGCAATTGCGCGACCTGGTGCGGCCGCTGCGCGACGTCGACTTCTCCCGCAACGACAGCCTCTATTACGCCAGCAAACGCCGGCACGTGCGGGTCCTGCAGGAAGAACTGGAGGTGCGCGCGCGGCACGGCCTGAACGTGGAATGGCTGGACGCGCAGGCGCTGGACACCGCCTACGGCATCCAGGCGCATGGTGCGATCCTCAGCCACCAGGCGGCGCGGGTGGATCCGTACCGCCTCACCTATCGCCTGCTCGGCCGCGCCTTCCGGCGCGGGGCCGGCGTCTACGACCGCACCCGCATCGCGCGGATCGTGGTCAACAGCCGCGGCGTGACCCTGCACACCGACCAGGGCGCGCAGGTGCGCGCCGGTCACGTGGTGATGGCCGCCGGCTACGCCAACCAGCACTGGCTGGATCAGCGCGTGGCGCGCAACCGCAGCAGCTATGCCTTCGTCAGCGACCCGCTGGATCCGTCCGCGCTCGGCCCGTTGCACGACACCATGGTCTGGGAGAGCGCACGGCCGTACCTGTACCTGCGCAGCACCGGCAACGGCCGCATCGTCGCCGGCGGCGAGGACGACAGCGTCGACGTGCCGGCACGCCGCGACGCGCGCGTGGACAGCAAGGCGCGCACGCTCTCGCGCAAGATCGCCAAGGCGATCCCGGGGCTGGAGCTGCAGCCGACCTTCGCCTGGGCCGGCACCTTCGCCGAAACCGAGGATGGCCTGCCGTTCTTCGGCCCACATCCGCAGCACGGCCCGCGCGTGCAGTTCGCCATGGCCTACGGCGGCAACGGCATCACCTACAGCATGATCGGCGCCGGCCTGCTGCGCGCGCAGATCGAGCGGCACGCGCATCCGCTCAAGCGCCTGTTCGGTTTTTCACGGCTGGATTGAAGGGAGCCGCTCGCAAGGACGTGGGTCACTCGTAGGAGCGGTTTCAGCCGCGACCAGGCATTCGGTGGAACGCCCGTCGCGGCTGAAGCCGCTTCTACGTGGCACCTGATGCATCGCGAAGTGGCAAACGCTATGCACTCAGCCAGTACCTGGCCACCAACCGCGGCCGTGCATTGCGTAGCGATCGGCAGCCCGCTCCAGCGGGTTGCGCACGCTGACCCCGCCGCAGGCCAGGTACACCGGCAGGAACAACGGCCCCAGCAGCATGTACTGCAGCACGTGCGCGCGTTCGTGATCGCCGAGCCGCACCGCCGGATGCCGGCAGCGACCGGCGGCGTGCTCGTAGGTGGCGCAGGCCACGTCCAGATCGTCGGCGCTGAGCAGAATCACGTTGCCCAGGGTCATCGCCCCGCGCGGCCGCAACGGCACCCGTTCGAACACCAGCGCCAACTCGCGGCGACTGAAGCGCAGGCGCGCACCGAACGCCAGCGCGATGCTCCCGGCGAGCACGCCAAGCGCCGTGTTCGGCGAGGTCCACAGAACGCCGAAAACGATGCCGGCACGGCGAAACGCCAGCGGCAGCGGCCGCTTCAGTCGGCTTCGTTGGGAATCAGCAGCCACAGGATCAGGTAGACCAGGATGCCGGGGAACGCGGCCGAGACGATCGAGCCGACCACGTACAGCACTCGCAGCAGCGTCGCATTCCAGCCGAAGCGGTGAGCGATGCCGCCCATCACGCCCGCGATCATGCGGTCGTTCAACGAGCGCGACAGCGAACGGGCTTGCGACATGGCACGGACTCCAGCGACGACGGCGTAACGACTCTACGCGCGCCGGCGCGGGCGCGGCGTGAGGGCACGCTGCGATGGGCGCTCAGTGCCCGCCATCGCGCTCGGCCAGCCAGCGATGCAGTGCCGCCGGCACCTCGCGCTGGGCGCGGCCGGAAACGTAGATGCCGATATGGCCGCCGCGGAAACTCAGCTCGGCGTAATCGCGGCTGCCGACCACGCCGCGCAGCGCCCGCGAAGCGTCCGGCGGCACCAGGTGGTCCTGCTCGGCGTAGACGTTGAGTACCGGCATCGTGACCTTGCCCAAGTCCACCGTCTGTGCGCCGATGCGCGCGCGTCCGTGCATCAGCGCGTTGTCCTGGTAGAACTGCTTGACGAACTCGCGGAAGGTCTCGCCGGCCAGGTCCGGCGAATCGAAGATCCATTTCTCCATGCGCAGGAAGTCCTCCAGCGCCCGCGGATCGTCGAGGATGTCGAGCAGGCCCACGTATTTCTGCAGGTTCAGCCGGAACGGCTTGAGCATCAGGTAGCTGACGTTCATCAGGTCCGCCGGCACGTTGCCCAGCGTGTCCACGAACAGGTCGACATCGACCTGGCGCGCCCAGTTGGACAGCATGTTGTCCGGGGTGTGGAAATCCACCGGCGTGACCATGGTGACCAGGTTGCGCACCTTCGCCGGCTGCAACGCGGAATAGCAAAGCGAGAACGTGCCGCCCTGGCAGATGCCGAGCATGTTGACCGGCGCGCCGTCGCCGGCCGCGCGCAGGTGGTCCACCGCGCCGTCGATATAGCGCAGCAGGTAGTCCTCCAGCGTCAGATAGCGCTCGGAGCGATCCGGGTAGCCCCAGTCGAGCACGTAGACGTCCTCGCCCAGCGCCAGCAGGCCCTGCACCAGCGAGCGATCGGCCTGCAGGTCGACCATGTACGGGCGATTGACCAGGGCATAGACGATCAGCAGCGGCACCTTGGCGGTGGGCGGGCGGTCGCCGACGAAGCGATACAGCACCACCTTGCCGTCGCGCCACACTTCCTGGCGCGCGGTGGCGCCGTAGTCGACCGTGTCCAGGCCGGGCAGCACGCGCAGGCCCTCGAGCAGCTTGCGCTGCAGCTCCAGGGTTTCCTGAACCAGATCGTCGCTGCTGAAGCTCAGCGGCCCCTTCATGCGCGACTCCGGCGGGCGGCGGCGGACGTGGTCCCGGCACGCCGCGGCTTGGCCGCGGACGCGGCCTTCTTTGCCGCGGTGGCGTTGGATTTGGATTTTGGTGCGACCGCTACCGGCTTCGCAGCGGCAGGCTTGGCGGCCGTCTTCCTGGTGCTTTTCTGCGGCGTTGCGTTGGCCGGGGCCGCTGCTGCAGACGCAGGCGCCGCAGGCGTGCCGTGCCCTTCGCCACGCTCGAGCCGCCGCAGCCGTCGCTCCAGGTCGGCGATGCGCCGATGCGCGGCGTCCAATTCGGTGCGTGTGGGCAGGCCAACCTGCTCGCAGACCTGCTCGGTCTCGCGCTGCAGCAGGGCGCGCAGGCGCATCTGCGCATTGGCGACGTCGGCGTAGACCTGACGGAACTCCGGCGACAGCGCCGCCGCCGCATAGGCCTCCTCGGCCGCGTCGATCCACAGATCGAACATCGCCCGCGCGTTGGTCAGTTGCCGGCCAGGCTCCTCGTGCGCGCGCAGCTTCTCCTCGAACAGGCCGAAGGCACGGTCGATGGCGCCCTGCAGCAGCCCCAGATAGGCCTGCAGCTGCGCCTGGTAGTCCTGCTGCGCCTTGGCCAACGCGCGCCAGCGCGCCTGGTGGTTGCGCGCCGGGCCGAACCCGGGCATCTGCAGCCACGGCCCGCTGTCGCGCTGCAGGCCCTGCAGCCACTGCGCCGCCTGCTGCAACCAGGCGTCGATCCCGGCCTGGCCGGTGCCGCGCACGGCGCCCAGCAGCCACTGCAGCAATTGTTCGCGCTGGCCCTGCACTTGGCGCTTCCACGCCTCGGCGACGTCGGCACTGCTGGCGTCGCGGCCGGCGAACTGCGCCGCCACCTGCTGCATCGCGCCGAGCCAGTCGCCGGCCTGCTGCTGGAACTGCGCCACCGCGTCCTCGGCCTGCGGTGCGCTGCCGCGCGGCAACCACTGGCTCCAGGCCGTGATCGCCTCGCGCCAGGCGCCGGCGCCGTCGCCAGGCACGGCGGACGCGGGGCCCGGCGCACCCTGGCGCAACGCGGCGCTCCAGGCCTCCCAGTACTGCCGCGTCATCGCCTCGAAATCGCCGGCGTCACCGCCGCCGCTAGCCTTCATCGCCACTCTCCCGAACTGGCCCGCGATGATAGCAACCCACCGCGATCAGGGTTTGGGGATGCGCAGCGTCTTGCTGATCATCAGCGAGCCGGACAGCGCGAACAGCAGCGCCAGCGGATGCAGCAGCCACGGCCCCAGCCGCCACTCGCCCCACCACAGGGCATCGCCGATGTGGCCCAGGTGCGCCGCGATCGCCAGCACGATGACCAGGCCAAGGCTGCTCGGGATCGGCGTGCCTTCGAAGTACGGCACCTTGTCGCCGTCGCCGGCCAGTTGCTCGGCGGTGACGTTATAGCGGGCCAGGCGGCTGACCCCGCAGCAGACGAAGAAACTCAGCACCAGCCAGTCCCACCCGCCCTGCATGCCGCAGGCGTAGGCCAGTGCGGCCGGGGCCACGCCGAAGGAAATCACGTCGGCCAGCGAGTCCAGCTCGCGGCCCAGGGTCGAGGACGACTTGCGCCAACGCGCCACCCGGCCGTCCAGCGCGTCGAACACGAACGCCAGCGGAATCAGCGCCATGCCGAACAACAGGTCGCTGCGGCGGCCGTCCTGCAGGAAGCGCATCGCCGCGAACACCGCGCCGGTGCCGCAGAAGGCGTTGGCCAGGGTGAACCAGTCGGCCAGCTGGAACTCGCGCAGCATGGAGAAGTGGCGTTTCATCGGCATAACGTGGCGGATCCGGCGTGAGCGGCAAGCGACGGCACAGGGTAGCGTGGCGCCGCCGCACTGGCGAGCGGCCGCTGCCGGGCGCCGCGCGCGCTGCTACGCTGATCGCTCCCCACTTTCGCGCAGGTATTGCCTTATGCAGACCGTCCTGATCACCGGTGCCGCCAGCGGCATCGGCGCCGGCATCGCCAAAGAACTGGCCGCCGGCGGCCGCCACATCGTCGTCAGCGACCTCGACCCGACCGCCGCCGACGCGGTCGCCGCGCAGTTGCGTCAGGCCGGCGGCTCGGCCGAGGCGGTGGCGCTGGACGTGGCCAGTGCGGACAGCATCGCCGCGGCGCTGGCGGCCGTCAGCCGGCCGGTGGACGTGCTGGTCAACAACGCCGGGCTGCAGCACGTGGCGCCGTTGCAGGAGTTCCCGATGGACAAGTGGAGCCTGCTGGTGGAGGTGATGCTGACCGGCGTGGCACGGCTGACCCAGGCGGTGCTGCCGGGCATGCGCGAGCGCGGGTTCGGCCGCATCGTCAACATCGGCAGCATCCACTCGCTGGTCGCCAGCCCGTACAAGAGTGCCTACGTCGCCGCCAAGCACGGCCTGGTCGGCTTCTCCAAGGTGATCGCACTGGAGACCGCCGACACCGACATCACCATCAACACGCTCTGCCCCAGCTACGTGAAGACGCCGCTGGTGGACAGGCAGATCGCCGACCAGGCGCGCACCCGCGGCATTTCCGAGGCCGACGTGATCGCCCAGGTGATGCTCAAGCCGATGCCCAAGGGCGTGTTCATTGCCTACGACGAACTGGCCGGCTGCGTGGCGTTCCTGGCCTCGCCGGCGGCGCGCAACATCACCGCCCAGACCATCGCCATCGATGGCGGCTGGACCGCGCAGTAGCGCTGCGACAGGCACGCACGTCCGGCTGCGTGCTCGCGCGATCGACACTGGCGAATTTTTCGCCAGCGCGACGGCGACCGTTGCGGCACAACGCCACCGGCCTCTTATCCACAGCGTTCGTGCGCTTTCATCCACACCGGCTGTGGAGAAGCGCGGCCGGGACTGTTGAAATTTTCGCCACCAGGCGAAATCGGGCAGCCATTTCAGGGACTTGCCACGCTTGCCCACAGGCTTGTGCAGGATCGATCCACAGCTGCTGTGGACAAACCGGGCGCGAGAAGGATGAGGCCGTTCCTTCTCCCGCCGGGAGAAGGTGGCCCGAAGGGCCGGATGAGGGTACGGGCGAAGCCTGGCGCAACCGAACTCCGCGGGTCGCTTTCGCGCTGCACTCTTGCCCTACCCCCCCAAACTTCGCGGGTCGCTTTCGCGCCGCACCCTCACCCCACTCACCCAAACTTCACGAGTCGCTTTCGCGCCGTACCCTCACCCCAACCCCTCTCCCAGGGGGAGAGGGGCTTAATGTCAGACCCGCGAATAGCGCCAGGACTGCATGCGCCCGTCGCGGTATGGCATGACCCCGTGGAACGGGCGCGGGTCGCCATCGAACACCAGCGGCAAGAAGAGGCTGTTCCTTCTCCCGTCGGGAGAAGGTGGCCCGAAGGGCCGGATGAGGGTACGGGCGGAGCCTGACGCAGCCAAACTCCGCGAGTCGCTTTCGCGCCGTACCCTCACCCCACCCACCCAAACTCCGCGGGTCGCTTTCGCGCCGTACCCTCACCCCAACCCTCTCCCGGCGGGAGAGGGGCTTAAGTGTCAGACCCGCGAATACCGCCAGGACTGCATGCGCCCGTCGCGGTACGGCATGACCCCATGGAACGGGCGCGGGTCGCCATCGAACACCAGCGGCAGGAAGTGGCGATCACCCTCCCACATCGGCAGCGTGTCCATCTGCGCGATCGGCACCCAGGCCAGCGCGCCCTCGGCGTTTTCGGCGAACGGTTCCCCGCTGTAGGCCTCGATCAGGAACACGAAGCCCAGCCAGTCCTCGCCGTGCTTGCCGAATCCCGGCCAGCTGATGGTGCCGCGCAACTGCAGCGCCTCGCAGGTGATGCCGGCCTCCTCCAGGATCTCGCGGCGCATGCCGGCCAGCACGTCCTCGTCCGCCTCGACCTTGCCGCCCAGGCCGTTGTACTTGCCCAGGTGATGATCGCCGGGCCGGGCATTGCGATGGACCATCAGCACCTGGCTGCGGTCGGGCGAGAGAACGTAGCCCAAGGTGGCGACGATGGGGGTGTAAGGCATGCGGAGAAGGCGGATGGCGACGGGCGCGCAGTATGCCGTAACCGCGCCCCCGCTTCGTCTAGCCTGTGGCTAGACGGCGGGCGTCGCCGCGTCCTGCGCCGCGCGCGGCAGCGGCGGCGCCGAGCGCAACGTGGCCACGCCGTGGCCGCGCTCGGCCAGGTATTCCAGCCATTTGCCGAGGAAGGTGTTCATACGCATGCGGTGGCTGATCAGTTCCGCCGGCGGCGGGTACAGCCCCATCACATCCTGCCAGCGGCGGCCGACATAGCAATGCGTGGTCTCGGCCTGGCGCGCATCAAGGTACAGGCGCACGTAGGCCGACGGGTCCGGCTCGCCGGTCAGCGGATCGCACAGGTCGTAGGTCAGGCGCAGCTCGACGGTGTAGCGGTGGCGTTCGATCACGTCCAGGCGCAGGTCCAGGCCATCGCCGATGCTGGACACGTAACTGCCGGCGGCCAGGTCGGCCGGCACGAACAGGCGGTTCAGGTGCAGATAGTTCTCGGCGTACAGCCCCATCAGCCAGCCGAAACGGCTGAGCCGGGGGATGCGTTCGCTGCGGGTCAGGGCGTGCTGCATGGGCCGATCCTACACGCTGCATCGCGCCGGCGGCAGCATTGACGGATCGGCGCCAGCGGCCTACCTTGGAGATCCATGCGGCGAAGTGCGGAAATTCCATCGCTGCCAGGAGCGGCCCCGCCCCGACCGGCGCAGACCCGCCCGCAACCACCCTGATCAGAACATCTCGCGCTGCAGCCCCAGCGTCGCCAGCACCTTGCTGGAAATCTCCTCGATCGAGGTATGCGTGGTGCTCAAGGTGGGAATGCGCTCCATGCGGAACATGGTTTCGGCCGCCGCCACTTCGCGCCGGCAGGTCTCGGCATTGGAGTACCGCGAATTCGGCCGCCGCTCCTGGCGGATCTGCTGCAGCCGCTCTGGATCGATGGTCAGCCCGAACAGCTTGTTGCGGTAGGCGCGCAGCCGCGGCGGCAGCCGATCGCTCTCCAGGTCCTCATCGGTCAGCGGATAGTTGGCCGCACGCACGCCGTAATGCAGCGCCAGATAGATGCAGGTCGGCGTCTTGCCCGCGCGCGACACCGCGACCAGGATCACATCGGCTTCGTCGTAGGTGAGCGCGATGCCGTCGTCGTGCGCCAGCGCGAAGTTCATCGCGTTGATGCGGCGGTGATAGGTCTCGAAATCGACCAGACCGTGCGCCTGTCCCACGCGCGAGTGCCGCGGCGCGTTCAACTCGCGCTCCAGCGGCTCGATGAAGGGCGCGAACACGTCGAGCATCAGCGCCCCGCTCTCGGCCAGCAGCATGCTCAGTTGCGGGTCGACACAGGAGTTGACCACGATCGGCCGGACCTGATAGCGCTCGCCCGCGGCATGGATGCGCTGCGCGGCATCGCGGGCTTTTTCCGGATCGTCGACGAACGACATGCGGTCGGTGACGAAGCTGAAACCGCTGAACTGGGTGAGCAGGCTATGCCCAATGGTTTCAGCGGTGATACCGGTTCCATCGGACACGTAGAACACCGGTCTGATCGTCGACATTGCCTGCATTCTCCTGGCTGAAACCCAACGGATGCGCCCGCTTCGCTTGTGCCGGCTCGGGTGCGCACTGCATCATATCGGCTTCTTCCCTCACGGACGCGGCCATTCAGCCCGCCTCGGGCGATGGCCTAACGGAGCATCGCGCTTGAACGAGAACATCCTGTGGTTGCATGAGCTGCGCCTGGCCGACCTGGCTCGCGTCGGTGGCAAGAATTCCTCCCTCGGCGAAATGATCGGCAATCTGGCGGGGCTCGGCGTGTCCGTGCCGGGCGGCTTCGCCACCACCGCCGAAGCGTTCAAGGCCTTCGTCGCCCACAACGATCTGTACCAGCGCATCTTCGACAAGCTGGCCACGCTGGACGTGGAAGACGTGGGCGCGCTGACCGCCGCCGGCAAGGAAATCCGCGGCTGGGTGATCGACGCGCCGCTGCAGCCGGAGCTGGACCAGGCGATCCGCGACGCCTACGCGCAACTGTGCAACGAGAACGGCGGCGGTGAAGTCGCGGTCGCGGTGCGCTCCTCGGCCACCGCCGAAGACCTGCCCGACGCCAGCTTCGCCGGCCAGCAGGAGACCTTCCTCAACGTGACCGGCGCCGACGACGTCGTGCACAAGGTCAAGGAAGTCTTCGCCAGCCTCTACAACGATCGCGCCATCGCCTACCGCGTGCACCACGGCTTCAAGCACGAGGACGTGTTCCTGTCGGCCGGTGTGCAGCTGATGGTGCGCTCGGGCGTCGGCGCCTCCGGCGTGCTGTTCACCCTGGACACCGAATCCGGTTTCCGCGACGTGGTGTTCGTTACCTCGAGCTTCGGTCTCGGCGAAATGGTCGTGCAGGGCGCGGTCAACCCCGACGAGTTCTACGTCTACAAGCCCACCCTGAAGGCCGGCAAGCCGGCGATCCTGCGCCGCTCGCTGGGCAGCAAGCTGATCCGCATGGTGTATTCGGACGTGCCCGGCGAGCGCGTACGCATCGAAGACACGCCGGCGCAGCTGCGCAACACCTTCTCGATCAACGACGAGGACGTGCAGGAACTGGCCAAGCAGGCGCTGGTGATCGAGCAGCACTACCAGCGGCCGATGGACATCGAGTGGGCGAAGGACGGCGTCAGCGGCAAGCTGTTCATCGTGCAGGCGCGCCCGGAGACGGTGAAGTCGCGCGGCCACGCCACCCAGATCGAACGCTTCGCGCTGCAGCAGCGCGGCGAAGTGATCGCCGAAGGCCGCGCCATCGGCCAGAAGATCGGCGCCGGCGTCGCCCGCGTGGTGCGCAGCCTGGACGACATGAACCGGGTGCAACCCGGCGACGTACTGGTCGCGGATATGACCGATCCCGATTGGGAGCCGGTGATGAAGCGCGCCTCGGCGATCGTCACCAACCGCGGCGGCCGCACCTGCCACGCGGCGATCATCGCCCGCGAGCTGGGCGTGCCGGCGGTGGTCGGCACCGGCAACGCGATGGAGCTGGTCGAGGACGGCAAGGAAGTGACCGTCAGCTGCGCCGAAGGCGACACCGGCTACATCTATGGCGGGCGCCTGCCGTTCGAGCGCACCACCACGGACCTGGGCAACATGCCGCCGGCGCCGCTGAAGATCATGATGAACGTGGCCAACCCGGAGCGCGCGTTCGACTTCGGCCAGTTGCCCAACGCCGGCATCGGCCTGGCGCGCCTGGAGATGATCATCGCCACGCACATCGGTATCCATCCCAATGCGCTGCTGGAGTACGCCAAGCAGGACGCGGCGACCAAGAAGAAGATCGACGAGAAGATCGCCGGCTACGCCGACCCGGTGAGCTTCTACGTCAACCGCCTGGCCGAAGGCATCGCCACGCTGACCGCGTCGGTGGCGCCGCACCCGGTGATCGTGCGCCTGTCGGACTTCAAGTCCAACGAGTACGCCAACCTGATCGGCGGCAGCAACTACGAGCCTCACGAAGAGAACCCGATGATCGGCTTCCGCGGCGCCAGCCGCTACGTCGATCCGAGCTTCGCTGCCGCGTTCGCGCTGGAATGCAAGGCCGTGCTCAAGGTCCGCAACGAGATGGGCCTGGACAACATGTGGGTCATGATCCCGTTCGTGCGCACCCTCGAGGAAGGCCGCAAGGTCGTCGAGGTACTGGCCAGCAACGGCCTGCGCCAGGGCGAGAACGGCCTGAAGATCATCATGATGTGCGAAGTGCCGTCGAACGCGCTGCTGGCCGAGGAGTTCCTGGACATCTTCGACGGCTTCTCGATCGGCTCCAACGATCTCACCCAGCTCACCCTGGGCCTGGACCGCGACTCCTCGATCGTGGCGCACCTGTTCGACGAGCGCAATCCGGCGGTCAAGAAGATGCTGTCGATGGCGATCAAGGCCGCGCGCGCCAAGGGCAAGTACGTGGGCATCTGCGGCCAGGGCCCGTCGGATCACCCGGACCTGGCGGAGTGGCTGATGCAGGAAGGCATCGAGTCGGTGTCGCTGAACCCGGACACCGTGGTCGACACCTGGCTGCGCCTGGCCAAGCTCAAGAGCAAGGGGTGATGCCGATGCAGTCGTGGCTGACGGCACTGACGGCGGCCACGACCGCTGCGCCGGCGACGCGCGCGGCGCGTCCGTTCGACTGGCGGACCCTGGACTGGGCGCAGTACGCGCTCAACTGGGGCGTGGCGATCCTGATCGTGGTGGTCGGGATGTGGATCGCCAAGCGCCTGAGCGAATGGCTGCGCAGCGCGCTGCTGCGTGCGCGGGTGGAAACCACGCTCAGCAACTTCCTGCGCAACGTCGCCTATGCGTTGATGCTGGTGCTGGTGCTGGTCACCGCGCTGCAGAAGATCGGCGTGCCGCCGACCTCGCTGTTCGCCGTGCTCGGCGCCGCCGGCCTGGCGGTGGGCCTGGCGCTGAAGGACTCGCTGTCCAACATCGCCTCCGGGGTCATGCTGATCGTGCTGCGGCCAATGCGCGACGGCGACCACGTGGTGGTGGCCGGCCAGGAAGGCGTGGTCGACGAGATCCGGATCTTCCAGACCCGCATCCGCACCTTCGACGAGCGCATGGTGACCCTGCCCAACAGCACCATCACCACCGCGCCGATCGTCAACTACAGCACCCTGCCCAACCGGCGCCTGGAGATCACCGTCGGCGTCGGCTACGGCGACGACCTGAAGAAGGCGCAGGAGCTGTTGCTGAAGATCGCCCAGGACAATCCGAACATCCTGAAGACGCCCGCCCCGTTCGTGCAGGTCACCAACCTGGGCGAGAGCACGGTGGACCTGATGCTGTTCGGCTACGCCAAGAACGGCGATTTCGGCGCGGCCAAGAGCAGCACGCTGGAGCAGATCCGCAACCAGTTGCTGGAGAACGGGCTCAGCATTCCGTATCCGCAGCGCGACCTGCACGTGTACCACCACGATGCGGACGGCCGCCCGATCGCCGAGCTGTTGACCAAAGGCGTCACCGACGACGGCGAGACCAAGCCGGGACCGCCGCTGGCGCGCTGAGCGGCGGCGTCATTTCCTGTACTGCCTGTGCATCCGCCCGACGATCGTCGGGCGGTCTTCCGTATGCGCCTCGACGGCGCCTGAATCGCGGATCAGCCCTCGCCCTGCCCGCCCAGCCTGCCCATGAACGGGCGGTAGTAGCGCAGTTCGTCGATGGAATCATGCACGTCGCTCAGCGCGGTGTGCGAGGAGGTCTTGGTCAGCCCGGCCGACACCGTCGGCGCCCAGCGCCGCGCCAGTTCCTTCAGCGTCGACACGTCCAGGTTGCGGTAGTGGAAGAAGCGCTCCAGCCGCGGCATCTGCCGGTGCAGGAAACGCCGGTCCTGGCAGATCGAGTTGCCGCACATCGGCGAGGTGCCGGGCTTGCACCACTGGGTCAGGAACGCCATGGTCTCGGCCTCGGCCTGGGCCAGCGTGACCTGGCTGTCGAGCACGCGCTGCCACAGGCCGGAGTGGCGGTGCTGGTTGCGGTTCCACTCGTCCATCGCCTCCAGCGTCTGCAGCGGATGGGCGATGGCGAACTCCGGGCCCTCGGCCAGCACGTTGAGTTGCGCGTCGGTCACCACCGTGGCGATTTCGATGATCGAATCGCGATCGGTATCCAAGCCGGTCATTTCCAGATCGATCCAGATCAGCCGATCGTTCGCCACGTGCGCTTGCGCCATATCACCGTCCTGTCGTTCGCGGCGGCGAGGCCGGCGCGGAAGTGTCGTATCAGACTTCAATGATACCGCGCGGCCTGCGCAACCGGCAGGGGCTGGCCGCTCACGCGCCCAGCGGCGGCTTGCCGCGCTTGGCGCGGAAATAATTGGTCAGGCGCGTGCTGGCCTCCGCCGCCAGCACCCCGCTGCGCACCTGCACGCGGTGGTTGTGGCGCGGGTCGGCGAGCAGGTCGAACACGCTACCGCAGGCGCCGGTCTTGGGATCGGTCGCGGCGTAGACCAGTTCAGCCACCCGCGCGTGCACCACCGCCATCGCGCACATCGCGCACGGCTCCAGGGTCACGTACAGGCGGCTGCCGACCAGGCGATGGTTGCCGAGCCGGCGGCCGGCCTGGCGCAGCGCGACGATCTCGGCATGCGCGCTGGGATCGTGTTCGGCGATGTTGAGGTTCCAGCCCTCGCCCAGCACCTCGTCCTCGGCCGAGACCAGCACCGCGCCGACCGGGATCTCGTCGAACTCGCGCTCGGCGCGTTCGGCCAGGGCCAGCGCATGGCGCATCCAGTGCACGTCGCGCGACAGTTGCGCGTCGTCGCCGACGCTCATCGCGACGCGCCGTGCTTGCGCACGAACTCGGCGAACACGGCCAGCGTCGCTTCGCTGACATGGTGCTCGATGCCCTCGGCATCGCGGCGCGCGGTGTCCGCGTCGATGCCCAGCGCCAGCAGGAACTGCTCCACGGTCTGGTGGCGCTGCCGGCTGGCCGCCGCCAGCGCCTCGCCCTCGGCGGTCAGGAACACGCCGCGATACGGACGCTGTACCACCCAGCCGCCCTTGACCAGGCGCTTGAGCATCTTGGCCACGGTCGGCTGGGCCACGCCCAGGCGCGCGGCGATATCCACCTGCCGCGCTTCGCCGCCGTCGGCGAGCAGGTCGGAAATCAACTCCACGTAGTCCTCGATCAGCTCCAGGCGGTGCGCCTCGCGCACTTGGCGGAAGCTTTCGACCTGCACTTCGGCGTCGAGCAGCACCGGCGGCGCCATCGACTTCCCGCTTTTCTGCATCGCAACGCCCTTGTCCTGTGCCGGCACCCGCCGGCCACCTGCATATTCTGGCCGAAATCCGGGCTATCGCAGCGATTCGAATTGCCAATGCTAATCCATATAGCATCTGCTATATACTGATTCGCGTCCCCGCTCCACGCCGTCGCCGCCATGGCCGCCCCCCTGCCCCTGCCCCGTTCCGCTGCCGAACACGCCAGCCGTGGCGAGGCGCGCCCCAGCCTGGGGGCGATGAACGCGAGCGTCGCCGTGCCGCGCACCGGCCTGGGCTGGCGCCGCTTCCTGGCCTTCCTCGGGCCCGGCTACATGGTCTCGGTCGGCTACATGGACCCGGGCAACTGGGCGACCGATATCGCTGGCGGCTCGCACTTCGGCTACCTGCTGCTGTCGGTGATCCTGCTCTCCAACCTGATGGCGATCGTGCTGCAGGGGCTGGCCGCGCGCCTGGGCATCGCCACCGGTCTCGATCTGGCCCAGGCCTGCCGCGCGCACTACTCCAAGCCGGTGAACTTCCTGCTGTGGCTGGCCTGCGAAGCGGCCATCGTCGCCTGCGACCTGGCCGAGGTGATCGGTACCGCGATCGCGCTGAAGCTGCTGTTCGGCATCCCGCTCACCGCCGGTGCGATCATCACCTCGATCGACGCGCTGCTGGTGCTGTTCCTGATGCGCCGCGGCTTCCGTGCGCTGGAGGCGTTCGTGATCGCCCTGCTGACGGTGATCTTCGCCTGCTTCCTGGTGCAGATCGTGCTGGCCGCGCCGCCGCTGCGCGAGGTGCTGGCCGGCTTCATCCCGCGCGCGCAGGTGGTGACCGACCCGGCCGCGCTGTACCTGGCGATCGGCATCATCGGCGCGACAGTGATGCCGCACAACCTGTATCTGCATTCGTCGATCGTGCAGACCCGCGCCTACGAACGCACCGACCAGGGCCGCCGCTCGGCGCTGCGCTGGGCACTGACCGACAGCACCATCGCGCTGAGCCTGGCGCTGTTCGTCAACGCCGCGATCCTGATCCTGGCCGCCGCGGTGTTCCACGCGCACGGCCGCACCGACGTGCAGGAGATCGAACAGGCGCACGAACTGTTGGCGCCGATGCTCGGCGTCGGCCTGGCCTCGACCCTGTTCGCGGTGGCGTTGCTGGCCTCCGGCATCAATTCCACCGTCACCGCCACCCTGGCCGGGCAGATCGTGATGGAAGGCTTCCTGCACCTGCGCCTGCCGCCATGGGCGCGGCGCCTGCTGACCCGCGGCCTGGCGATCGTGCCGGTGGTGGCGGTGACCTCGCTGTATGGCGAACAGGGCACCGCCAAGCTGCTGGTGCTGAGCCAGGTGGTGCTGTCGATGCAGTTGCCGTTCGCGGTGATCCCGCTGGTGCGCTTCGTCACCGACAAGCAGCGGATGGGACCACTGGTGGTGCGGCGCGGCCTGGCCTGGCTGGCCTGGGCGATCGCCGCGCTGATCGTGGTGCTGAACCTGAAGCTGCTGGCGGATACCGTGTTGCAGTAAGCGATAGGCCGGGCGCGCGCCCGAGGTTAACGGTCCTGTGCTGCCGACAGCGGCACCACGTACGCCTCCAGTTCCGCCATCCGCCCATCGCGGAATCGCCAGACGTCGCAATAGGAAAACAGCGACGTCCCGGCGTCGCCGGTAACGAGCGCGATCTGGCCGATGGCCACGACGTGGTCCTCGCCGACGATGAACTTGCGCACGTCGAACTGCGGCGGCTGCCGGCAGGCCTCGGCCATCCACTCCCTGCTCAGGTTCTCTGTGCCTTCGCGAACAGCGCCGTATAGCGCCGCTGCATCTCCTCCGGCGTCACCGACTCGATCGCGTGGCCGATCAGCCAGCGGTGGCCGAAGGGATCGCGCACGGTGCCGGAGCGCTCGCCGTAAAAGTGGTCCTGCATGCCGCGCTCGAGCGTGGCGCCCGCGGCGACCGCGCGGGCGACCAACGCGTCGGCATCGTCCACATGCAGGTGCAGCGTGACCGGCGTGGCACCGAGGTGTTCCGGGCTGCGCACACCCATGTCCGGATACTCCTCCGACAACATCAGCGTATGGCCGTCGAGATCCACCTCGGCATGGCCGATGCGCCCGTCCGGCTCGGTGAGGCGGAACAGTTCGCGTGCGCCAAACGCTTGGGCGTAGAACGCCATTGCGGCGGCTGCGTCGCGCACGCACAGGTAGGCATAGAGCTCGTGGATCGCCATGTCGAATCCTTGTGAGGTGACAGGCCATTAGTGTGCCGCGGCGCATGCACAGCGTCTTGCAAGGATTTGACCTGCACTCCGCTCAGCGCGGCACGTGCCGCGGTGCGGCCGGGTCGGCCATCCGCCGCCAGGCAGACGGTGTCACCCCGGCCACGCTGCGAAAGGTATTGGCCAGATGCGCCTGGTCGGCGAAGCCACTGGCGGTGGCGATCCCGGCCCAGTCCCGCGATCGGTCGCAGGCCAGTTCCAGCGCATGCGAGAACCGTTGCAACCGCAGCCATGCATTCGGTGCGAGACCGGTGGCCTGCCGGAACATGGCGATGCAATGCCGATGGCTGAGCCCGCTGGCGCGCACCATGGTCTCCACGCGCAACCCTGGATGCCAGGCGCACGCAAACATCCTTTCCAACGCTGGATGCAGCATCGGTGGCCGGCCACGAGCACGCGCGATCAACCAATGCTCGAATGCCGCCAGCCGCGCCGGCGCATCGGTGCAACGCTGCAGCCGCTCCAGCAGCGCATCGACCTCGCCAGCGGACAGCAACAGCTCCAGCGGCGTGTGATGCCCGGCCAGCGCGGATTCGGGCACGCCGAGCAGCACGCCGGTGGCGCCGGGACGCAACATCGCACCGACCGAGACGGCGGGCTGTGCGACATCGCGCACGTGATACGCCGTGCGCACCCCGCCCACCACCGCATGGCCCAGGCAATGGCCATGCAGGTCGGCGGCGTGGTCGAACACCTGCAACGGAGCGCCGCCGACCCGAACAGCGAGATGCGTGGCGCCAGTCGGCAGCACATGCTCGCGCACGGGCGCCCGTTCGGCTGCCGACATCGGTGCTGGATCGTACGCCCACACCGCTGTCACCAGGCCGCGCAATGCCGGAACGGGAGGCCGATGCACGGAAGCCATGGCGCGATGCTACGCCTTCCCCGCTCATAGACGTAGACCATCCAACGACGTGCCCGGTCGCTCTGAACACAGCGTGCGATAGCCAATGAGCGAAGCGTCAGCGCTGTTACCGCTAACACGAATGCACAGCCAGGAAAAACTAACAGATATGCGTCTGCATCCGTCGATCACTGCGATGCGTCTCACACTGTCGCGTCCGCTGCCAACTGTCTACCTTCGGCAGCGAGCCGGCTTATACAGTAGCCGCGACACACCACGGATGGCGGGGATGGCCGCGGGACGAGATATCGCCAAAGGCGCTTTACTGAGCGCGGCCTACTGCAGCGCCTTCCTGCTGGCCTGGCGCTGCTCCGTGGACCAGTGGTATCTGCCGGCAGGCGTGCGCGTCGCCAGCCTGCTGTTCCTGCCCGCACGGCGCTGGCCGTGGTTGCTGGCCGGCGAAGCCGCCGCGTTGCTGACGCTGCGCATTCCGATGAGCGAGGCCTGGGGCGCAAGCGCCACCTGGGCATATGTGAGTCCGTTCCTGCTGATGCCGGCCGTGTCGCTGCTGCCGGTCGTCGTGCGTCAACGCGTTCCGGATCTGGCACGCAACGATCACTGGCTGCTGCCGCTGACACTGGCGACCGCGCTGTGGAGCACGCTGTGCAACATCGCGATCAACACCGCACTTGGGGGGCCGGCAGGGCCCGCGCCGCTGGACGTGCTGCTGCGCTACTGGCTTGGCGATTACCTCGGCACGCTGATGTTCGTGCTGCCGGCATTGCTGTGGTTGCGACGCGACGAGCCTGCGCAGATGCAGGCCTCGCTGCTGCGCGAGGGGTTGGCGTCGATCGGCGTGGTCGTGGCGCTGTCGGCATCGATCGCCCTGGCCGGCGACGCGCTGCTGCGGCAACTGCTGATGGTCCTGCTGGTGATCCCGGCGATCGTGCTGACGCTGCGCCATGGGTGGCGGGGCGCGGCGCTCGGCGTGGTCCTGGCGAACGTCGCCGTGGCGCTGTCCATGCCCAGGGTCGTGGCACCCGGCATGCACGACGCCGACGCGTTCGTGGTGCAGATCCTGCTTGCCGCCACGGCCACGGTGATGTTCGCGTTCGGGTCGCGCATCTCCGCGGCCTATCGGCACATGCGCGACGACGGACGCCTGCGCGAGCAGGCGCTGGCCTTCGCGCAGGCCGGCTATCTGTCGGCCGAACGCACGCTGCGCCGGCGCGTGGTCGACTACACCGACCTCAGCACCCAGATCAACAAGCTGCGCCGCGACGTGGTGGAGGACCTGCGCGCGCGCGGCCATTACGCCGCCGCCATGCAGATGACCCGCACCGGCGTGATCCAGGCGCAGTTGCTGGACGAGTACGTCACTGCACTGTATCCGCTCGGCATCGAGACGCATGGGCTGTACCCCACCCTGCACTCGCCGACCTTCGCCAACCTGTGCGGGACGGAGTTCCGCTGCCGCCTGCATGGCGATCCGCGGCGGCTGTCGCTGGGCCTGCAACTGGTGGCCTATCGCTGCATCCTCGACGCGATCGAGACGCTGCCCGTGGCCCACACCCATCTGCTGCAGGCGCGCGTATGGCGTGCCAGAGGGCGGCAGGGCATCGCCATCCGCATCACCGCCGATGCCGCGATGCTGAGCGCCTTGCGGCGCCGCCCGGAGGCGCCGGAGCGCGAGCTGGCGGTCCGCCTGCAGGCGCATGGCGGCACCTGCCGGCGCCGCCATGCGTTGAGCTTCAGCTTCCTGGTGTCCGAAAGCCAGGCCGCCGGCCTCACTCCACCGCGGTGATCTCCCAGGCGTCGCCGCTGGCATCCTCGCGCAGCCGCACCACCACATCCGCAGTCCGGTAGATCACACGACCCGGCATCGCCGGCGATGCCGTGAGCGAGACCCGCGCCACGTCGCTGCCCATCGGCAGCACCCACAGGGTCTTGCCGATGCGGCCGACCGCGGCACGTACCACACCGCTGGCGTCGTTGATCTGCAGGTAGTTCACGCCATCGCGCGAGAACGCGTAGACGCGCCAGGCCGAGTCCGTGGCCAGATTCAGCGCCTTGGGCACGCTTTCGCCGAGTCCCTTGCCCACCACCCCATGCCCGCCAGAGGGACAGCAGGACTGTGCCTGCGCCTGAAAGGACAGCGCCAGCCCCGCTGCCGCCATGATCGCCAAGCCCTTCGCCTTCGTCTTCATTCCATGTTCCTTTCCCATCCGGGGAATTCCGCCTGCATCTCAGGCTGGATCAAGGTACGTGGTCCGGGGCGTGAAGCGGTCGACAAACAGTGCCGCGGCCATGGCGCCCGACCAGGCCGTTACCTGTCCACGATGAGCAAGCGCCCTTCGGTGAGCGCATCCAGGCACTCGGCCATGGGCGCCCCAGACGCGATCATCAGCAACGCCTTGCGCTGCTCCGCATCCAGTTGCGCATCACGCTGGGCCTGAGCCAGTTCTCGGTACACGTGCACCTATCTACGATCGCCGCAGCGGTGTTAATGGATAACACTGGAGACGGTTCGTCACGAATGAAACCGAGATCCGCTGAAAGCACGGCTGCCACGGTCCGACGGGAGTCCATGTTGGCATAGGTGCTGCGTGAAGCGTGTGCGACGTGCATCAAGGTCTGTAGCTGAAGCTGCGTTGGAATGTCTTGGGACGCAGACCTCGGCGCAGCGCTCCGCGCCGGCACCGATCCCGACCCTACTCACGCGAGGTCCAGCCCCTGCACTATCCGGCGCCATGCGATCTGCAGACCGCAGGACACGCGGCGCACCTGCTCCACGTCAGCGCGAGCCGCCGCCTTGGACGGCACCCACGCAACACGGTCATGCGCAAGAGGATCGTGACGAGGCACGTCAACGAACAGAATCATCAGGCTGTCGGCTTCTACGAAAGAATGGGTTTCAGGCGCACAGGCCAGTCCCCACGCGACCACCAGGGCAAGCCCTATCCGCTCATCCACCTTGAATACGCGCCCTAGGCGCACTTTGGAACAGCGCTCGCGGCCTACGCAGGGAGCGGCAGATGCGGAAAGCGTAGGTGCTCGCGCTACTCTCCAAAGATCCTGGCGCAGTACGCGCGCAGCCGTTGCGGCGCGTCTAGCGGGCCGCGGAAGGCGATATGACCGTCGGGCCGCACCAGCACCATCGCAGGATCGCCTTCGATGCCGTAGGCGCCATGTGCCAACCCATCCAGGTCGAACAGCGCCGTGGCGTCGCCGGCCTGCGGTACCGTCTTGCCGAGGATCAACCGCGGCCGGATCCACTCCCACGCATGGAGCTGCGCCAACGCATCACGCATCGGCATCAAGGCGTCCTGCTGCCGGGCATCGAACAGCAGCAAGGCCCAGCCCCAGGTCACGCCATCGGGGTTGTAGAGATGCGCGAACAGCGTCGTGGACGCACCGTCCTGGGCGATGACGGCCGCATCCGGTGCGCGGTCGCCAGGATGCGGAACGCGTCGGTGCACGATCTCCCGCAATCCCTTGAGGTGGTCTTCGTTCAAGGGGCTGTCGGGATAGGCGACGGACAGTTGCTGGAGATCGTCGGTGCCCTGAATCAGCGCGCCGATGTTGGGCAGAAAGCTCGCGGCGATACCCATGGCCGCATCCTTGATGGCGCCGCGATACACGCTGTTCCGGAAGCCCTTTTCCTGCTGCGCATCCAGGCGGCGGTGTTCGCCGCCGCGCTCCAGTCCGTAGGATTCCAGCAGCACCGGTGCGGCCTTGCCGTTTAGGGCCATCGCCAGCCGCCATGCCAGGCCGACCGCATCCTGCAGCCCGGCGTTCATGCCCTGGCCGCCCGCGGGCAGAGTGAGATGGCCGGCATCGCCGACCAGGAACACGCGTCCCTCGGCGTAGCGCGAGGTCACCCCATGCTGGAAGCGGCTGTGGGTCATCCAGATCGGATCGCTGAGCTCCAGCGTCTCGTCTTCGGTGACCTCGCGCGCGATGGCCTGCAGTTCCTCCAGCGTCGGATCGCGATCGGGGATGCCCGCGTCGTCGGACAGGAAGAACAGCCGGTGGTAGCCCTCCCACACCGGCAGCACGCCGCAGAAGCCCTTGGGGTAATAGAAGAACCAGAGGTGATCAAAATCGGTGGAGCGGCGCCAGCGCAGTTTCGCGTCGAGCTGGCGGTTCATGCAGTGGGGCAGCTTTTCCGTCGCGAAGTCCGCGCCGATCTGCTTGCGCACGAAGCCTTCGGCGCCGTCTGCGCCCACCAGGTAGCGGCAGCGCAGGCGCTCGACCGGGCGCCCTTCGACCGGCTCACCGTCGTCGTTCACCGTCGCGATCGTCACGCTGACCCCGTCCGCATCCTGCTCGAAGCCGACCACCTTGCGGCCTCGTTCGAGCGCTGCGCCGCCGGTCTCGATCCGCCGGGCAAGCACGTTCTCGATGACGTCCTGGCCGCTGTACAGCACCTCCGGATACGGACTGGAGACCTGCGCGATGTCGATCGGATCCACTGTCTTGCCGTTCAACAGGGTGTTGATCCGGGTGATCCGGTACGCCCGCTCGGCCAGGGCATCGCGGATGCCGATGCTCGCCAGCAGCTCCTGCGGGCGCGCCCAGAGATTGTTGGCGCGCGAATGCGGCTGGGGCTGCGTGCGTTGCTCGAAGATGCGGAATCGCACCCCGTGGTGCGCCAACGCGCAGGCGGTGGTCAGGCCGACTGGCCCGCCACCGATGATGATGACGTCCGTATCGAAGCCGTCAGGATGCGGGGCAAGCGCCATGGTCTCTCCTTGGGTTGAATCCTGCCGCGCGCAGGCTTGCGCGCTTCATTCGGCCAGCGACTGGTCTAGGGCGTCGCGCATGTCCAGGAGCACCGCGATGGCGGTCCTGACGCGCTCGGCACCCAGTCGGTCGATCAGGTGCTGGTCGAGCGACGCGACAGCGGCTTCGGCGGCGCCCAGGGCTGCGCGTCCTGCCTGCGTCAACACCACCAGCTTGGCGCGCGCATGGTGCGGATTGGTCTCGAATACGACGAACCCGTGTTCGGCCAGCAACTCGACCACACGCTGCACCGCCTGCCGGGTCAGGCCCATGTTGCGGGCGATATGCGCGACCGGCAGCGGCACCGGCGAGTAGCCCAGCGCACCGAGCACCTGCCACCAGGCGGTGGTCAGCCCGATCGGGCGCACCAACCGGTTGCCCATGTCGACCAGGCGGCCGTTGGTGGCGAACACCGCCAGCACCAGCTCGCGAACCAGCAAGGGAAGGTTTTCCGCAGCCATGCATCATCCTGTCTATTTGACAGCATGTTGTCAAATAGCTCTCACCACGTCGTGTCCCTCGAAGCGCCCCAAGGCTCCGCACGACGTGACTGCTGAACTTCGGCATGTTCTGTCGCGGTGCCTTGGGCGGGTCGGCCGCCACCCAGCGACCGCCGGCGACGGATCGGCGGCGGCATTGCCACGTCCGTCGCTGGCGCTAGGAATCTGCTGGCGCAGCGGTGGGCTGCAGCAGGAGCCGCACCAACGGATTGGGAAACCGCCGCGCCATGGTCACGGCGTGGAAGGTCTCCACGATGTCCGGCAATTGATCGCCTTCCACTAGCACGCCCGCGGCGATCTCGTCCTTGACCACGATCGGCGGGAGCACGGCCAGGCCGATGTCCTCGCGCGCCAGCAGGCGCATCATCGCCATGTCCTCCACTTCCGCCACGATCTGCGGGCGCACGCCCAGGCGGTCGGCCAGGGCATCGAATCCCGCGCGCACGCTGTTGTCCACTGTCGGCAGGATGATGGGATGGTGGCGAAGGCGGTCGGCGACGCTGGCGGCATGGCCCAGCCGGTCCGGCGTGCCCACCAGGCTGACCGGTCGCTCGGCAAGCCGATGGGTCACGAACGGCGTCAGCGCGTCGCCCGGCGGCGCCTGATTCAGCAGCACCACGTCGAGATTCAGTGCTTCCAGCGCCCGCAGCAGTTCGCCGGCGCTGCCCGAGCGCAGGATCAGGTCGATATCGGTTCGGCCGAGCAGCGGCCGCAGGAACTCCAACTGGAAGTTGCGCGACAGCGTGGCCAGCGAACCGACCCGCAGCGCCTGCCGCGCGGCACCGGTCTGCCGCAGCGTGCCCAGCAGTTCATCACCGGTGGCGAAGATCGCGTCGGCATGGTCCAGCGCGATCTGCCCGGCCTCGGTCAGGTGCAATTGCCGTCCGCGCCGCTCGAACAGTGCGTGGCCGAGGCGCTCCTCCAGCTTGCGGATCTGCACGGACAGGGCCGACTGCGTGAGGTTGAGCCGCTCGGCGGTGCGGGTGAGATTGCCGTCGTGGGCCACGGCCCAGAAGTAGCGCAGGTGGTTGTAGTTCAGGGCAGCCATCGTTCGATAATAGCGAACGATATCGTGAAAACAATGAATTTTTGTTCGACCCCAGCGATCGCTATCGTGGCGCCGCCCGCCACCGTGCCCGATCCGAGGGGATTGCCTTGTCGCTCTATCTGCTGCCGCTCTCTGCACCGTTCCTGCTGCTGGTCGCCGCCGTGTTCGGCTTCGTCCGCAGCGGCCGGCGCCCCCGTCTCCTCCCCGCCTTCGCCGAAGGTGCCGCGCTCGGCGCGCTGCTCGTCGCCATCGCCTCGCTGGCGCTGCTGATCGCCCGCGGCGCCGGCGACAGCGAACTGATCGGAGGGAACGGTGTCGGCCTCTCGGTCCGGCTCGATGCGGTGAGCACCACGATGCTGCTGCTGGTCGCCTTCGTCGGTTGGATCGTGGTGCGCTACACCCGCACCTATCTCGATGGCGAGGCGCGCCAGGGCTACTTCACCGGCTGGCTCTGCGTCGCGCTCGCGGCGGTGTTGCTGCTCGTGCAGGCCGGCAACCTAGTCCAGGTCGTGGTAGCCTGGATCGCGACCAGCGTCGCGCTCAATCGCCTGCTGCTGTTCTATCCCGACCGCGTGGCGGCACAGCGCGCCGCGCGCAAGAAGCGCCTGTTCTCCAGCATCGGCGCCATCGCTCTGGCGAGTGCGGTCGCGCTGGTCTGGAACAGCCTGGGCACCACCGACATCGCCACGATCAACACCCTGGCCCGCAGCGGCCAGCACGGCTGGTCGCTGACCGCGGCCGCCGCCCTGCTTGCGCTGGCCGCGGTGCTGAAATCGGCGCAGTTCCCGACCCACGGCTGGCTCACCGAGATGATGGAGGCGCCCACGCCGGTGTCGGCGCTGCTGCATGCCGGCGTGGTCAACGGCGGCGGCTTCCTGCTGATCCGCTTTGCCGACCTGATGCTGGCGGCCCCCGGCGTGCTCGCCGTGCTGGCCATGCTGGGCGGGTTCACCGCGCTGTTCGGTGCGCTGGTGATGCTGACCCAGCCCGCGGTCAAGACTTCGCTGGCCTGGTCGACGGTCGCGCAGATGGGCTTCATGATCCTGCAGTGCGGGCTGGCGCTGTTCCCGCTGGCGTTGCTGCACATCGTCGCGCACTCGCTGTACAAGGCGCATGCCTTCCTGGCCTCCGGCGGCGCGGTCGAGCAGGTGGCGTCGATTCGCCGGCCCGGGCCGGTGGCGGTGCCCGATGGGGCGGCGGTCGGCCGCGCCTTCCTGATCGCGCTGGCGATCTACATCGGCATCGGCGCGGCCTTCGGGTTCGCCTTCGGCTTCGGGCACAAGTCGCCACAGGCGCTGGCCCTGGGCGCCATCCTGATCTTCGGTGTGGCCTACCTGCTGGCCCAAGGCCTGGCCGATGCCGCGCCGCGCCCGCTCACCCGCAGGACCGCGCTCTACGCCAGCGCCGCTGCGGTCGGCTACTTCGCCTTGCAGAGCGCCGCCGAATGGTTGACCGCCGGCGTGCTGCCGGCAACGCCGGCGCCGGGCCGGCTGGAGTGGACGCTGATGGCGCTGGCGGTGCTGAGCTTCGGCCTGGTGGCGGTGGCGCAGGCGCTGTTCCCGCTGTGGGCGACGCACCCGGCCGCCGCCGGACTGCGCGTGCATCTCGCCAATGGCCTGTATGCCAACGCCACGCTCGATCGCCTGCTCTGCGGCTGGTCCGTCCGCAAGACCTCGTGACTCCCTAACCGCCAGGACACCCCCATGCTGATGACCACCACCGACGCGTCGCACCTGTCCCACGCTGCGATCATCGCCGCCGCCGCGCGTGCGGCGCGTGCCATTCCCCCGCTGTGGCCGCTCGCCTCGAGCGTGGCAGTCAATCCCTTCCTCGGCCAGACCGGCGAACCGCTGCCGATCGCGGCGGCGCGGCTGCGGCGCGCGGCCGGCATCGCCGTGACCATGCCGCGCGCCTGGTATGCGGAGCGACTGCAGTCCGGCGAGATCGCCGAAGAGGATCTGCGGGCGGCCTGGCACAACGTGCCGGCGGCGCTGCGTCCGCCGAGCGTGGCCGCACTGAAGCTCGCTATCGAAGCCACGCGCCCTGCCCCGCAGGCGATCCCGACCGTCGCCGATCTGGCACGCGATGCGTCGCAGGTCGACTGGCCGGGCATCGTCGAAGAGCGCATCGGACACTGGGCCGCCAGCTACTTCGATCAGGGCCAGGCGCTGTGGGTCGCCGGACAGTCCGGTGGCGCCTACAACGCATGGCGACTGGTCGCGACCCATGATCTGACGCCGGAAATCGCCGGACTCACCCGATTCGCCCAGCAGGTGGCGGACGCGCCAGCGACTGCCGAAGAGGCGATCGCCGAGGGGGTCGCCCGCCTCGGCCTCGCGCCAGACGCGCTGGAGGGCTATTTCCACCGCCTGCTGACCACGCTAGGCGGCTGGAGCCAGGTTGCGCGGTATCGGCTCTGGCAAGCGGAGTTGAGCGGCGGAACCGATGCCTGCGTCACCGACCTGCTCGCCATCCGCATCAGTTGGGACGCCGCGCTGCTGGGCAAGTTCGGTGCGGCGATCGCGCCGCAGTGGCGAAGCGCCATCGACGCCTACAGCGCGCCGGTGGCGGCGACGCCGGACGATGTCGTCGACGGCCTCCTGCAGGAAGCGGCCGAACGCGCGGCGCAGCGGCGGCTCGACGCGCTGCTTGCGTCACCCGCCCCGCTCCCGGCGACGCCCGACCGGATGAAGCTGCAGATGGCCTTCTGCATCGACGTGCGCTCGGAAGTGTTCCGCCGCGCACTGGAAAGCCTCGATGCGGGCATCCAGACCCTCGGATTCGCCGGATTCTTCGGGCTGGGCATCGGCCATCGGCGGTTCGCCTCGGACGTGGTCGAGGCACGTCTTCCCGTGCTGCTGACACCCGCGGTGCACACCTGCGCGGGAGCGGCGACGGCCTCGGTGGCCGAGGCGGACCTCGCCGCGCGGATCGCGGCGCGTGCGAAGCGTGCCTGGGGACGCTTCAAGCTGGCCGCCATTTCCTCGTTCGCCTTCGTCGAGGCCACCGGCCCGATCTACGTCGCCAAGCTGCTGCGCGATGGCTTGGGACTGACGCGGCACTCGGCGCCGAACGATCCCGCCCCGCGCCCGGCCGACGCGCTCGACCTCGACACGCGCCTGACCATGGCCACGCGCATCCTCACCGCGATGTCGCTCACCAGCAGGTTCGCCCGACTCGTGGTGATCGCCGGCCACGGGGCAAACGTGGTCAACAATCCGCACGCCAGCGCCCTGCACTGCGGCGCCTGCGGCGGCTATTCCGGCGAAGTGAACGCGCGTCTGCTGGCCGCGCTGCTCAACGACTCCGAGGTACGCGCCGGTCTCGCCGAACGCGGCATCGCGATCCCGGCAGATACGTTGTTCGTCGGCGCCCTGCACGACACCACGACCGATGCGGTCACGCTGTACAGCGCCGACCATCCTTCGCCCGACCATGTCGCCGACCTCGACCAGACGGCGCGTTGGCTGCACGCCGCCGGCGCGCTGGCGCGCGGCGAGCGCGCGCTGCGCCTGCCACGCGCGCAGCGCAGCCAGGACATCGCGCCTCGCGCCCGCGACTGGGCCGAGCTGCGCCCGGAGTGGGCGCTGGCCGGCTGCCAGGCCTTCATCGCCGCGCCGCGTGCGCGCACGGCCGGGCGCGACCTGGCCGGACGCGCCTTCCTGCACGACTACGACTGGCGGCGCGACGAAGGTTTCGGCGTGCTGGAGCTGATCCTGACCGCCCCGGTCGTTGTCGCCAGCTGGATCAGCCTGCAGTACTACGGATCGACTGTCGCACCCGAGGTCTTCGGCGCCGGCAACAAGCTGCTGCACAACGTCACCGGCGGCATCGGCGTGGTCGAGGGCAACGGCGGCCTGCTGCGCGGCGGACTGCCCTGGCAATCGGTCCATGACGGCGAACGGCTGATCCACGAACCGCTGCGGCTGTCGGTACTGATCGAGGCACCGACCGCCGCAATCACCGACATCCTCGAACGCCATCCGCAGGTCCGCGCGCTGTTCGACAATCGCTGGCTGCATCTCTTCGCGCTGGACGACCAGGGCCGCATGGCGTGTCGCTACACCGGCGATCTGCGCTGGGAGGTGTGTCCTGGCGATGCATCTTCCACGCGCAATCCGGTACCGGCGGTGGCCTGACGGCGCGTTTTCTCAGCCCGCCCTTCCCGACGCAGGCGGGAGGGCGGGCGTCGGTTTCTCCGCAACGGGCGGACACTTGCGGGATCGCGGAGCGACAGCGTCAGGCCACACGCGTGCCGGCGCCAGCAACCAGCATCTCGACAAAGCCGGTGACCTTTGATGGGCGAAAGCGCGCCGTCGGGTAGACCACGTGAATGCCGCCGGCCGGCAACGACCAGTCCGGCAGAACGGCGACCAGCGTTCCCGCTGCCAAGGCATCCGCCACCAGGAAATCCGGCAGGACCGACACCCCGCCACCGGCCAGCGTCGCCGCCAGCACCGCCGGCGTCGCGTTGGTCGACAGGGCCTGACGCATGCGCACCGTGCGTCGCTCGAAATCATCCTTGACGAAGTGCCAGATCAACGGCTCGCGGAGCGCGCTGTTGGCGACGAACGGAACCTGCGCGAGATCGTCGGGGTTCGCGACCGCCAAGGCGCTGGCCAGTTCCGGCGTGGCGACCAGGCACTGCCGGAAGTCGCCGATGCGCCGCGCATGCAGGCTGGAATCGTCGAGCCAGCCCACCCGGATGGACAGATCGACCTGGCTGGCGACCGGATCGATGCGCGTATCGGCCAGGATCAGCTCGACCTGGCACGCCGGATGACGCCGCGTGAAAGCGGCGGCCAGCGGTGCGATCCTGGAGGTGCCGTAGTCGTTCGGTGCTGCCACCCGCAGCACGCCGCTCGGCTCGACATTGGAGCGCGTCACCTCGCCGATGGCATCCTCGACCTGACGCAGCACACTCACGCTGCGCGCATGCAGCAACCGCCCGGCCTCGGTCGGTTCGACCCGACGGGTGGTACGCATCAGCAGCGCCGTCTTCAACTCTGCTTCGAGCTTGGCCACCTGCTGGCTGACCACGGTCTTGGTGATGCCCAGCCGTTCGGCCGCGCGCGTGAACGAACCCGTGTCCACCACGGCCGCGAAGTAGGCAAGCCTGTTGAGATTGACGGCTTCCACGCCGACCTCTCCGAATTGTCAGCCAATTGCTTACAGAATGTAGCATTCAAAGCGATTTATCCGCCAATCCGCGGTCGCTAAGGTGGCCGCACCTCCTCAAGCGGATCCCACCATGCACATCACCTACCTCTTCGATCCTCTCTGCGGGTGGTGCTACGGCGCCATCCCCGCGCTGGACCAGCTTGCGCAGGTCCTTGGCGTGACCGTGCGGCTCGCCCCCACCGGCTTGTTCGCCGGCGAGAACGCGCGGCCGATGGACGCGTCCTTCGCCGCCTACGCTTGGCAGAACGACCAGCGCATCGCCCGCCTCACCGGGCAGGCGTTTTCCGAGGCCTACCGCAGCCAGGTGCTCGGCGCGACCGGTACCCTGTTCGATTCGGCCCCCGCGACGCTCGGCGTGATCGCCGTTGGCATGACCGCGCCGGAGCGCGAACGCGACGCGCTGAAGACACTGCAATGGGCCCGTTATGTCGACGGCCGCAACACCTCCGATCGCGCGGTCGTGGCAGCGGTGCTGTCCGGTGCAGGCTTTGCCGATGCCGCACAGCGTGTCGTGTCGCCCGACGCCGACGTGCTCGGCGCCTATCGCGCGCGCATCGATGCCGCGCGCGGCGAAATGGCGCGCTTCGATGCGCATGGCGTCCCCACGCTCGTCGTCGACGACGCGCACGGCAGCCGGCTGCTGCCGAGCGATCTGCTGTTCGGCGACCGCAACGCCCTGGTCGCGCAGTTGCGCGCAGCCTGAGCTTCCCGACCCTTCTTTCCCACTGCCTACGCGCCCGAAGACAAGGAGATCTGCGATGAGCAACGACCGCCAGACGTCCGCATTGACATGGACCCATTTTCCCGCCGGCCAGAACGGCTTCTTCCGTGCGCCGGTGCTGCTGACCGGCCCGAGCGAAGCGCTGCTGATCGACGGCGGCTTCACCTATCCCGACGGCAAGGCGGTGGCCGAGGCGATCAAGGCCACCGGCAAGACGCTGACGACGATCTACGTCAGCCAGTCGGATCCGGATTACTACTTCAGCCTCAAGCCGCTGCACGAGGCCTTTCCGCAGGCCAGGGTCATCGCCGCCTCCGCCACGCGCGCCGCCATCCAGGCCAATGTCGAGAAGAAGCTCGCCGTGTGGGGGCCGCAGCTCAAGGAAAACGGTCCGCAGACACTGGACGATATCGTCCTGCCCGAGATCTTCGACGGCGCCTCGCTGTCGGTCGATGGCGAGACGGTCGAGATCGTCGCCGCCCAGGGCCTGGCCAATCGCCGCTATCTCTGGGTGCCGTCGCTGCACGCCGTGTTCGGCGGCGTCATGATCTTCTCCGGCGTGCATGTCTGGACCGCCGATACGCAGACGAAGGAGCAGCGTGCTGCCTGGATCGCCAATCTCGACGCGATCGCCGCGCGCGCGCCGGCGGTCGTCGTGCCTGGCCATCTGACGCCCGACGCGGCGCCCGACCTGTCGGCCATCGCCCACACCAAGGCCTATCTGCTCGCCTTCGAGGAGGAACTCGCGACCGCCAAGGATGCGGTCTCGCTCAAGGCGGCGATGGAAGCGCGCTTCCCGAACCTCGGCATGGGCGTGGCCCTCGAGATCGGCGCCAAGGTCGCCACCGGCGAAATGCCGTGGGGCTGAGATGATCGACAACCGCGAACTGATCCGGAAGACTTACGCAGGGTCCTCCGAGGAGAACGCCGAACACCTGTTGGCGGTGCTGTCGCCCGACGTCGAATGGACGGAGGCCGAAGGCTTCCCCTACGCCGGCACCTATGTCGGCGTCGAGGCGCTGATGCGAGGCGTCTTCCACCGCCTCGCGAGGGAATGGGCTGATTACACGGCCAGCGTCCATACCTATCTGGCCGATGGCGAGCGGGTGGCGGCCTTCGGCGTCTATTCCGGCACCTACAAGGCAACCGGAAAATCCATGCGTGCGCACTTCGCACATCTCTACGAACTGCGCGACGGCCGGATCGTGCGCATGCAGCAGTACGTCGACAGCGCGATGGTGCGGCACGCGATCGACTGAACGAGCAAGCAATCGCGTCAAGCAGGGGTCGCAGCAGACGCCGCGCGGATTGCCGCAGCGATCTCGTCCTCGCTTTGCCCCCCATTGATGGCAACGCGTCCCCCGAAGACGAAATGGGGAACCGAACGGACACCGGCCTGCGCCGATCTGGCCGCTTCCTCCTCGACGCGGCGGTGCTGCGCAGGATCAAGGGCGATGGCACGCGCACGATCGCGATCGAACCCGTGCTCGGCTGCGATGTCGGCCAGCACATCCGCATCGGTGATGTTCTTCGCCGCGATGAAGTAGGCATCGGTGATGGCGACGGCGAGCCGATGCTGGGTGCCGTGCCCAGCGGCGGCGAGGATCAGGGCATGCGCCGCCTGGGTCGGATAGGTCCAGCGCTGGCGACCCAGATCCAGCTCGAAGCCCGACGCGCGCGCTTCCGCCTCGGGGCGCGCGAAGGCGGCCTTCGGATCGGTGATGCCGTAGCGCGAACGCAGCAAATCGGGAATGTAGAGGCCACCTGCGGGCGCATCCGGCAGCAGCAGCACCGGATGCTGCCGGATATCCACGACCAGGTCGGGGAAACGCTCCGCCAGCACCTTGTCGAGACGATGATGTCCGACGAAGCACCACGGGCATGTGATTTCGGTATAGAGGTCGATCTGCATCGCCATGTTCTCGCGATCCTGTCTTCGCGCTATGAATTCGAAGGGAGCCCTGGATCGATGCCGGTCAGTTGCACCGACACCTCCCACAGTCGTCTCGCCAGTTCCGGGTTCCGCGCTTTCGGAGACGGTGTGCACTCGCCGGAGGGACCTCGTAGCTCGGACAGTTGCGTCGGCCCGTAATAGCCGCCGGGCTCGATCTCACCTGTCGCCGCGTGCAATGCGCCCCACGCGCCCTTTGCCGGCGTATTGAAGAACAGGCCGATCAAGGACATGGCGATGTTGCCCCACCCGCTGTCGCGCGCAAGATCGGTTCCGGCAAGACCCGGATGGCAGGCCACTGCCGTCACCGGCATGCCCGCCGCTCGCAGTCGCCGATCCAATTCAAAGACAAAAAGCAGATTCGCCAGCTTGCTCGCCGCATAGCGCGGCATCCACTTGTAGCTCTTCTCCGCGCTGAGATCGTCCCACTCGATCTTCGCATCCTTGTGCAGACCGCTGCTGGTGACGACGATGCGCGACCCGGAAGTTTCCGCGAGCTTGGGCAACATGAGCGCGGTGAGCGCAAAGCAACCGAGATGATTGACGCCGAATGTCCGCTCGAAGCCCTGCGCCGTGCGCCTCAGCTTCGGCCCCTGCACACCGGCGTTATTGACGAGCGCATCGATGCGCGACTCTTTTTCGGCCAGTTTTGCGGCGCTGCGAACACTCGCCAGATCCGCGAGGTCCAACGGCAGGAATCCGAGATTCGCATCAGGAATCTTCGCATGAATCCGACCGACGGCAGCCTGTGCTTTCTGCTCGTCACGGCAAGCGAAAAGCACCCTGGCTCGCCGCGCCGCCAATGCGCTTGCTACTTCAAAACCGATGCCGGTGTTGGCACCGGTCACGATAAAGGTTTTTCCCGATTGATCGGGCACATCGGCGCTGGTGAATCCGCTCACGGCAAAGACTCCGCAATGGCTTTACTGGTCATCATGAAAAGAACTGCGCAGGCCATGCTCATGTGTGTTGCCGCGAAGGCATTCCCGCGTCACTGGTTGGCGATGCACGGCGCGGCGCGCACGAATTGCGTGTCTGTCACCTGATCGACCAGGAACTTGGCGAGATTGCCTCTGGAAAGCTTGCTGCCGAGCCCGGTCCGTCCATACCAACCCACCTCCACGCTGCCGTCGGCCGGGCCATCCTTGAGGTTGGGAATGCGCACCAGCGTCCAGTCCAGGTCCGAACCGGCGACCAAGGCGCCGGTCGCCTGGATGTCCTGGTAGCCCTTGCGCGCGATCAGCTTGAACAGCAGCGCGAACGCGTGGGGCCGAACGCGAACCCGTCCTTGGGATCGCGATAGGCGGCAGTGGAAATCTGGATGAGGCGGCGCACGCCGGCCTGCTTCATCGCGGCGATGATGTTGGCCAGGCCGTGCATGACCGGCTTGTCGCCCTGCACCTTGAGACCGTTGGGGCCCAGGGCGCTGATGACCGCATCCGCCCCTCGGACGCACTGCGCGATGGCGACGCGGTCCTGCAGGTCGCCGACAACGATGTCGACCTTTCCCGCGAACGCGGCGAGCTTCCCGGCGTCGCGCGTGTAGACCGACAGGTGATAGCCACGCTTCAAGGCTTCCTCGATCAGGTGCCGCCCGGTCGGTCCGGTCGCACCGAACAAGGCGATGGTCTTTTTCCCGGTCATGCGCTCATGCCGCCTTCGCCAACAAGGCGGCGACGGCCGTTGTGGCATCGGCGACGGCGGCGTTCACCGCATCGGGCCCGAGCACGGTGCCTTCGATGCGCACCACGTCGACATCGGTGAGGCCGATGAAACGCAGCAGATGCAGCAAGTAGCTGGTCTGAAAGTCGAACGGCGCCCAGGCGCCCTCCGAGAACACGCCGCCCGTGGCAGCGACGAGATAGACCTTCTTGCCGGTCAGCAGCCCCTCCGGCCCGCGCTCGCCATAGCGGAACGTGACACCGGGCCAGGTGACGTGATCGAACCACGCCTTGAGTTGCGAGGACGGACCGAAGTTCATCATTCCCGAACCGAGCACGATCACGTCGGCGAGCTTCAGTTCGTCGACGAGCTCCTGGGCGATGTCCACCGCCTCGACCTGTTCCGGCGTGCGGTGTTCAGGCGACACGATCCGGCCATGAATATAGGCCGACGTAATGTGCGGCGGTGGATGCGCGGCGAGGTCACGCACGGTCAGCTGACCGCCCGAGCGGGCCTGGAGACCCTCGGCGATGTCGGTCGCGAAGCGGGTGGAGAGACTGTCCGCGCGGCGCGGACTGGACGTGACAAGGAGGATACGGCGCATGACGGCTCCAAGGTATAAAATGAGAACCAAGTAATAAGTAAGAAGTTACTTACTAATCCATACAGAGGATGGTATGGTCCCTGCCGGCGCCCAACAAGAAGGCACACGGATGTCACCTGGTCACATCGACCCACCTGTCGACGTCCCTGCACCTGACACGGGTGGCTGTCTGGCGACGCGTCAAATCCTGGATCGCATCGGCGACAAGTGGAGTCTCTACATCATCGCGATGCTGGCGAACGGCCCGCAGCGCTTCAATGCATTGAAGCGTGGCATCGACGGCATTTCCCAGCGCATGCTGACGCTGACCCTGCGCGGACTGGAACGCGACGGACTGGTCACGCGCACGCTGTACCCGACGATTCCTCCGCGCGTCGATTACGCACTGACCGACCTTGGACGCACGCTATTGACGCCGGTCATGGCATTGGTCGATTGGGCGAACGAAAACCAACGCGCCATCGCCGAAGCGCATCGACGTTTCGACGATGCGCCGGAGCAAGATCAGGTCTTGGTTCAGGGCGTCGTCTACCAGCGTCGCTAGTCAGACCCCGTTTTCGTGGCGCGCGGCTGGAAGAAGCAACTGCCAGTACACGACATCCACCCAACGGCCGAGCTTGTAACCGACCTGCTCAAAGTGCGCCACCTTCTTGAACCCTAGCGCTTGGTGCAGCCGGGCACTTGCATCGTTCGGTTGAGCGACACCGCCGATGACTGCGTGCAACTCCAGCCGTCGCAGTGTTTCCAGCAGCGCGCCATACAGGACAGCGCCCAGCCCGCGCCCACGATGCCCATCATCCAGGTAGATCGTGGATTCCACCGAATGCTGGTACGCCTTTCTCGCTCTCCACTGGGTGGCGTAGGCGTATCCAACGACTTCGTCGCCCACCAGCGCCACCAGCCACGGAAGGCCGACGCTGTGGACATCTTCAATGCGCCTGGCCATGTCGGCCGACGTCACGGGATCCAGTTCGAACGTGACGCACGAGTTGGCGATGTAGTGGTTGTAGATGTCCGCGATGCGCTTGGCATGCACGGGACTGGCCGACACGACGGTCGCTGTCACGGTCACCGGCTTCCTTTGTTGATGAAAAGGCAGGGCCTGAATCACAGGCGCTTCGACATGCAGACGGCGCTGGACGGACAGAGGCGTTCGAACTGACTCGACGCCCCGACCAGCGGCGGCACCTGCCGCCGGTCGCACTGTGCGTAGCCCATGGCGGCGAACACATCCTGCGCCGTCGTGGTCAGCAGATACAAGGCAAGCACCTCACGCTGCACAGCCAGGCGCTCTGCCTCCCAAACCAGCCGACGCCCGAGGCCATCACCGCGATGCCCCTCCGCGACGCACAACGACCGCAGCACGCCATGTTCGCCATGGAATTCGACAGCCACCGTGCCGACCAACCCACCCCGACGCGCGGCAAGGAACTGTCGCGACGCGTGACCGGCGATCAGGTCGGAGGTCGGCAACCCCGAGGACTGCAGCAGTTCTTCCGTCTGCTGATCGAACTGCGACAGGCTGATCACGACGTCCATGACATCACCTCGATATGTGCAGAAGAACGAAACGACGATTGGCGGCAACCTGACGATACGCCGTCGGCGCGACATGAGCCGTGCCCACGCTCATGTCGCAGCCATTCCGCATCAAATGCCAAGCGTCAGCAAGTCCGCCCCTCTCCGCAACGCACGTCGCCGCCGCAGCAGTTCTCGGTCAGGTAATCGAGCAGGCGCGTCATCGTGTCGAACTCGGCGCGATAGCAGACCGTCCTGCCCCTTTGCTCGGCGCGGATCATTCCGACAGCAGCCAGCTCCTTCAGGTGGAAGGACAGGGTCGGCCCCGGCAGGGTCAGCGCGCTGGCGATCTCGCCCGCCAGCTTGCCCGCCGGTCCGGCCTGGACGAGCAGCCGGAAGATGGCCAGGCGGGTCTCGTGGCCCAATGCCGACAAGGCCTTGGTTGCGGTCAAATGTTCCATTATTTTAGAATAATTGAATTAATGAACCCGGGCAATCGATCATGGACCTTCCCAATCTTGACCCAACGCTTGCGCCCGCAGCGGATCGCGTGCGCCTGGCCGCCGGCGATGCCGAGCACAAGCCGCGCATCCTGATCCTGTATGGATCGCTGCGCCCGGAGTCCTACAGCCGAAAGCTGGCACTGGAAGCGCAACGCCTGCTCGACTACTTCGGCGCCGAGACCCGCGTCTTCGATCCGCACGACCTGCCCATGGTCGATGCCGTCGGCCCGGACCATCCGAAGGTGCAGGAACTGCGCGCCGCTTCGCTGTGGTCGGAAGGCCAGGTCTGGGTGAGCCCCGAACGTCACGGCGCGGTGTCGTCGGTCTTCAAGAACCAGATCGACTGGCTGCCCCTGCAGGAAGGCAGCGTCCGACCGACGCAGGGACGCACGCTCGCGGTGATGCAGGTCTGCGGCGGATCGCAGTCCTTCAACGTGGTCAACGCGCTGCGCATGCTTGGGCGCTGGATGCGGATGGTGACCATCCCGAATCAGTCGTCGGTGCCGAAGGCCTGGCAGGAGTTCGACGCCAATGGCCGCATGAAACCATCGGCGTACTACGACCGGGTGGTGGACGTCATGGAGGAACTGGTGAAGTTCACCTATCTGGTGCGCGGCCGCAGCGACTACCTGGTCGACCGCTACAGCGAGCGCAAGGACACGCAGGCCGCCGCTGCACTGGCGGCGGCCGCAGGGGCGATCGAAGCCACCCAGGCGACAGAGACCGCGCCATGAAGGCCGTGATCTGCCACAACCCGGAATGCGGCACCTCGCGCAACACCTCGCCCTGATCCGCCACGCGGGAGCACACCACAGGTCGTCGAAACCTCACGACGCCTCCAAGCCGGCAGCGACTTGTGGAACTGATCGCCGCATCGAGGCTGACGGAGCGGGAGGTTCTTCGGGAGAAAGGCACGCCGTATCAGGCGCTGGAGCTACGACATCCCGAGCTGACGGACAGCGACCTGCTGGATGAGATTCTGGAAGGCGAGCCGGAACACGACCGCAGTGCCAAGCCTGCTTCCGGGTCGCGCCGATCAGCCAGCGCCGCCCACGAAGGAGGTCATCTCACTCCCATTCGATCGTCGCCGGCGGCTTCCCGGAGATGTCGTACACCACCCGCGAAACACCCCGCAATTCGTTGATGATGCGATTGCTCACGGTGCCGAGGAAGTCGTACGGCAGGTGCGCCCAGTGCGCAGTCATGAAGTCGATGGTCTCCACCGCGCGCAGCGCGATCACCCATTCGTAGGCGCGGGCGTCGCCGACCACGCCGACCGACTTCACCGGCAGGAACACGGCGAAGGCCTGGCTGGTCTTGTCGTACAGGTCGGCCTTGCGCAGTTCGTCGATGAAGATCGCGTCGGCCTTGGCCAGCAGTTCGGCGTACTCGCGCTTCACTTCGCCGAGGATGCGCACGCCCAGGCCGGGGCCGGGGAACGGATGGCGGTAGACCATGCTGCGCGGCAGGCCGAGTTCGACGCCCAGGCGCCGCACTTCGTCCTTGAACAGTTCGCGCAGCGGTTCGACCAGGCCCAGCTTCATGTGCTCGGGCAGGCCGCCGACGTTGTGGTGGCTCTTGATGACGTGGGCCTTGCCGGTCTTGCTGCCGGCCGACTCGATCACGTCCGGGTAGATGGTGCCCTGCGCCAGCCACTTGGCGTTGCGGAGCTTGTTCGACTCCTCGTCGAAGATCTCCACGAACAGGTTGCCGATGATCTTGCGCTTGGCTTCCGGGTCGCTGACGCCGGCCAGCGCCTGGAAGTATCGGTCGGCGGCGTTGACCCGGATCACCTTGACGCCCATGTGCTCGGCGAACATCGCCATCACCTGGTCGCCTTCCTGCCAGCGCAGCAGGCCGGTGTCGACGAACACGCAGGTCAGCTTGTCGCCGATCGCCTTGTGCAGCAGCGCGGCGACCACCGACGAATCCACGCCGCCGGACAGGCCGAGGATCACTTCGTCGTCGCCGACCTGCGCGCGCACGCGGGCGATCTGGTCGTCGATGATGTTGGCCGCGGTCCACAGCGTGGCGCAGCCGCACACGTCGACCACGAAGCGGCGCAGCAGGGTCTGGCCCTGCAGGGTGTGGGTGACTTCCGGATGGAACTGCACGCCGTACCAGCGCTTGGCCTCGTTGGCCATGGCCGCGACCGGGATGCGGTCGGTGACGGCGGTGATGGTGAAGCCCGGCGGCACCTGCGACACGTGGTCGCCGTGGCTCATCCACACGTTCAAACGCGATGCGCCTGCGTGATCGGTCAATCCGGAGAACAGCGCATCGGCAGCGACCACCTCGACCTCGGCATGGCCGAACTCGCGCTGGTCCGCCGCTTCGGTGGCGCCACCGAGCTGCGCGGCCAGGGTCTGCATGCCGTAGCAGATGCCGAAGATCGGCAGGCCGCTGTCGAACACCTCCTGCGGCGCGACCGGCGCCCCCGGCAGCGTTGTCGATTCCGGGCCACCGGAGAGGATGATGCCTTTCGCGCCGAAGCCGGCGATCTCGGCCGGATCGTGGTCCCACGCCCAGATCTCGCAATACACGCCCAGTTCGCGAATGCGCCGCGCGATCAACTGCGTGTACTGCGCACCGAAATCGAGGATGAGGATCTTGTCGCTGTGGATGTTGGTCATTGGGGCCGGGAATCGGGAACGGGGAATCGGGAATGGGCAAAGCGGTGCAGACGCTGGTTCATCGATTCCCGACTCCCGATTCCCCATTCCCGGATGGGCGTCAGCCCATCCTGTAGTTCGGCGGTTCCTTGGTGATCTGCACGTCGTGGACGTGGCTTTCGCGCTGGCCGGCACCGGTGATGGTGACGAACTTCGGCTTGGTACGCATCTCTTCGATGGTGGCGCAGCCCACGTAGCCCATGGTCGCGCGCAGGCCGCCGATCAACTGGTGGATGATGCCGCTGAGCGGGCCGCGATACGGCACGCGGCCTTCGATGCCTTCCGGCACCAGCTTGTCGGCGTCGGAGGCGTCCTGGAAGTAGCGGTCCTTGCTGCCCTTCTCCATCGCGCCCAGGCTGCCCATGCCGCGGTAGCTCTTGTAGCTGCGGCCCTGGAACAGTTCGACCTCGCCCGGGGCTTCCTCGGTGCCAGCAAACAGCCCGCCGACCATCACCGTGGAGGCGCCGGCGACCAGCGCCTTGCCGATGTCGCCGGAGTAGCGGATGCCGCCGTCGGCGATCAGCGGGATGCGGTCCTGCAGGGCCTCGGCGACCATGTCGATCGCGGTGATCTGCGGCACGCCGACGCCGGCGACCACGCGCGTGGTGCAGATCGAGCCCGGACCCACGCCGACCTTGACCGCGTCGGCGCCGGCGTCCATCAGCGCCAGCGCGGCGTCGCCGGTGACGATGTTGCCGCCGATCACCTGCAACTGCGGGTAGGTCTTCTTGACCCAGGCCACGCGGTCGATGACGCCCTGCGAATGACCGTGCGCGGTGTCGACGATGACCACGTCCACACCGGCCGCGGCCAGCAGCTCGATGCGCTGCTCGGTATCGCCGCCGACGCCCACCGCGGCGCCGACCAGCAGCCGCGTGGCGGCGTCCTTGGCGGCGTTGGGGTTGTCGGTCTTCTTCTGGATGTCCTTGACCGTGATCAGCCCGCGCAGCTCGAAGCCGTCGTTGACCACCAGGATCTTCTCGATGCGGTGGCGGTGCAGCAACTGCAGCACTTCCTCGTCGCTGGCGCCTTCGCGCACGGTGACCAGGCGATCCTTCTTGGTCATGATGTGGCGGACCGGATCGTCGAGCTTCTTCTCGAAGCGCATGTCGCGGCTGGTGACGATGCCGACCAGCTCGCTGCCGTCCACCACCGGCACGCCGGAAATGTTGCGGGCACGGGTGAGTTTGAGCACCTCGCCGATGGTAGTCTCCGGACCGACCGTGAACGGCTCGGTGATGACACCGGCCTCGAACTTCTTGACCTTCGCCACTTCGGCCGCCTGCTGCGCCGGGGTCAGGTTCTTGTGGATGATGCCGATGCCGCCGAGCTGGGCCATGGCCACCGCCAGGCGGTGCTCGGTGACCGTGTCCATCGCGGCCGACAGGATCGGCAGTTTCAGGCGCAGGTCGCGGGTCAGCCGGGTTTCCAGGCTGACGTCCTTGGGCAGGACGATCGAATGGGCGGGGACGAGCGAGACGTCGTCGTAGGTGAGAGCTTCAGCCTGGATGCGCAGCATCGGCGGACCCGAGTGTGGGGAAGCGCGGCATTTTAACGCATTGGGGCGGGGATTGGGGAGTCGGGATTGGGGATTCGCTAAAGCGGCGCCCCGCGCGGCCGGGCGTTTTCCTGGCTTTCAGCAGGCCGATGCTGGAACGGATAGACGTGCATGCGCTTCCGCTGTTGCTTTAACGAATCCCGAATCCCACAGCCCCAATCCCGCGCAGCCCTCAACGCATCCCCAATCCCGAATCCCGACTCCCCGCCGCCTCAGCGGCCTCGATCGTGTTCTGCATCAGCGTGGCCACGGTCATCGGCCCGACCCCGCCCGGTACCGGCGTAATCCAGCTGGCGCGCTGCGCCGCCGCGTCGAAGCCGACGTCGCCGACCAGGCGGCCGTCGTCCAGGCGGTTGATGCCGACGTCGATCACCACCGCGCCGGGCTTGACCCACTCGCCCGGGATCAGCCCCGGCCGGCCCACCGCCACCACCAGGATGTCGGCGTCGCGCACCCGCGCCTGCAGCACCTCCGGCGGGGTGAACTTGTGGCAGCAACTGACCGTGCAGCCGGCGATCAGCAGTTCCAGCGCCATCGGCCGGCCGACATGGTTGCTGACGCCGACGATGGTGGCGTTGCGCCCGCGCACCGGCTGGTCGGTGTGCGCCAGCAGGGTGACGATGCCGCGCGGCGTGCACGGGCGCAGGCCGAACTCGCGCAGCGCCAGGTGGCCGACGTTCTCCGGATGGAAGCCGTCCACGTCCTTGCGCGGATCGATGCGGTGGATCAGCCGGCTGGCATCGGGGATGCCCGGCAGCGGCAGCTGCACCAGGATGCCGTGGATCTTGGGGTCGGCATTGAGCCGGTCGATCAGCGCCAGCAGCTCTGCTTCGCTGGTGCCGGCGGGCAGGTCGTAGTCGAACGCCTCGATGCCCACTTTCTCGGCCGCGCGGCGCTTGTTGCGCACGTACACCGCCGAAGCCGGGTCGCCGCCCACCAGCACCACCGCCAATCCGGGCCGCGGCTGCCCGGCCGCCAGCCGCGCGTCGACCCGCGCCTTCAGCTCGTCGAGCAGCTCTTCGGCGATGCGCCGCCCGTCGAGGATGCGGGCCGGGACGGAGGAGACGGGCGCGGAATCGGTCATCGGGGCAGGCGGGTGTAGAGTCGGGGGATGTCCATTGTCCCCGATTCCGCCATGACCGACACCACCCGCATCGAGGCCGCCGCCTTCCGCCGCCTGCTGCAGCACCTCAACCAGGACCGCCCCGACGTGCAGAACATCGACCTGATGATCCTGGCCGGGTTCTGCCGCAACTGCCTGGCCGACTGGTACCGCGAAGCGGCGGCCGCCGAGGGCGAGGACCTGAGCAAGGAGCAGGCACGCGAGCGCGTCTACGGCATGCCGTTCGCCGAATGGAAGGCGCAGCACCAGGCCGAGGCCACCCCGGCGCAACTGGCCGCCTTCGCCGAGGCGCAGCGCAAGCACGGCTAGCAATGCTGCGTTACACCGCGATCGCGGCGGCCATTCTCGTCGCCGCCTACCTGGTGGTCTGCGCCCTGCTCTACCTGGGCCAGCGCGACCTGCTGTATTTCCCGCAGGGCACGCGGGTGGCACCGGCGCAGACCGATTTCGCGCTGCGGCGCGACGCGGACGTGGAGCTGCGCGGTTGGCGGGTCACTCCCGGTCGCGACAAGGTGCTGCTGTACTTCGGCGGCAATGCCGAGGATCTGCGTGTCGCACGCGCGCAGTTGCAGGCTGCCCTGCCCGACCACAGCCTCTACCTGCTCGCCTACCGCGGTTACGGCGCCAGCGGCGGCAAGCCCAGCGAGAACGCCCTGGTCGGCGATGCGGTGGCGCTGTACGACCACGTCCGCGCCGCGCAACCACAGGCACAGATCGCGGTGCTGGGACGCAGCCTGGGCAGCGGCGTGGCCAGCCAACTGGCGGCGCGCCGCGCGGTGGCGCGGCTGGTGCTGGTCACACCGTTCGACAGCCTGGTGTCGGCGGCGCAGGCGCACTACCCGTGGGCGCCGGTACGCTGGTTGCTGCGCGATCGCTACGACTCGGCGCGCGCCTTGCGCGCCTATCGCGGCCCACTGCTGATCCTGCGCGCCGGTCGCGATCAGGTGGTGCCACCGGCCAGCACCGATGCCCTGCTCAAGGCCCTGCCACAGCATCCGACCGTGGTCGCCTTCGCACAGGCCGACCACAACGACATCAGCGACGATCCGGGCTACGTGCGGGCGCTGCAGGCGTTCCTGCGCTGAGGCTGGGCCCCTGTCGTAGGAGCGGCTTTAGCCGCGACCAGGCGTTCCCAGGAAGGTACGTCGCGGCTAAAGCCGCTCCTACAACTCCCCGCCAACGATTCGATTGTGGTTACGTTCCGTCACGTTGCTGCGCTGGCTCGATCAAACGAGATCAGCGACGATCCTGGGCTACGTGCAGGCGTTGCAGGCGTTCTTTCGCTGAAGCTGGGCCCCTGTCGTAGGAGCGGCTTTAGCCGCGACCGGGCATTCCCAGGAAGGTCTGTCGCGGCTAAAGCCGCTCCTACAACTCCCCGCCAACCATTGCGGCTATGTGCCGTCACGCTCCTGCGCTGGCTCCGCCACCGGCACGCCTTCCGGGTTCAGCGTACGGCTTTCGCGCCGCGGCGGCGTGAACGGCGTCGGGGTCGGCACCACTGGGGTGATGTTGCCGTACATCAGGCCCCTGCCAGCACGCACGTCGCCGGCGGCGATCTCCAGTTCGAGCCGCTCGGCATCGCGGCGGCGGATCTCGCGGGCGATGGAACGCGCCTCGCTCTCGTCCATGCCCAGCTCGATCAGCGCGGCCTGGCCGAATTCCACCGCCGATTCGAAGGTCTCGCGAATGTGGTAGTCGACGCCGGCGGCGATCAGCTCCAGCGCGTGTTCGCGGTCGTAGGAGCGCACCAGCAGCTTGGCCTGCGGGAACTCGGTGGTGGCCAGCTCGACGATGCGGTTGGCCGCCTCGCGGTTGTCCACGCACACCGCGATGGCGCGGGCGCTGTGCGCGCCGGAGGCGTGCAGCACATCCAGACGCGTGCCGTCGCCATAGTAGATCTTGAAGCCGAACTTGGCCGCGCTCTGGATCATCTCGATGTCGTTGTCGATGATGGTCACGTCCACGTCGCGCGCCAGCAGCGACTGGCTTGCGACCTGGCCGAAGCGCCCGAAGCCGATGATCAGCACGCTGCCGGTGAGGCCGTCGGCCGCATCCACGCCGTCCATCGACGGCGCCTCCACCGGCGCCCAGCGCCGGTACAGCAGGACGAACAGCGGCGTCAGCGCCATCGACAGCACCACGATGGCGGTCAGGTTGGCGTTGATCTGCGCGTCGATGACACCGGCGCCGCTGGCGGCGGCGAACAGCACGAAGGCGAACTCGCCGCCCTGCGCCATCAGCACACCGCGATCCAGCGCCTGCGCATGGCCGCTGCCGGTGAGCCGCGCGACCAAGTAGATGCACGCGGCCTTGGCCGCCATGAAGGCGAGCACGCCGCTGAGGATCAGGGTCCAATTGGCCGCCACCACCGCCAGGTTCAGCGCCATGCCGACACCGAGGAAGAACAACCCCAGCAGGATGCCGCGGAACGGCTCGATGTCGGCTTCGATCTGGTGACGGAAGGTCGATTCGGACAGCAGCACGCCGGCCAGGAACGCGCCCATCGCCATCGACAGCCCGCCGAGCTGCATCAGCAGCGCCGCGCCCAGCACCACCAGCAGGGCGGCCGCGGTCATCACCTCGCGCGCCTTGGCCGCGGCCAACAGCCGGAACAGCGGATTGAGCAGCCAGCGTCCGGCCGCCAGCAGGCCGACGATCGCCGCGGCACCAACACCGATGCCGACCCAGCGCGACGGCGCCGAGGCATCCGCGGGCACCGGCGCCATCCATGCCACCACCGCCAGCAGCGGCACGATCAACAGGTCCTCGAATAGCAGGATCGCCACGATCTTCTGCCCGGCCGGCAGGGCGATGTCGCCGCGTTCGCCGAGCAACTGCATCACCACCGCAGTGGAGGTCAGCACGAAGCCCGAGGCGGCGATGAAGGCCACCGGGAGCGGGAAACCGAAGGCCAGGCCGACGCCGGTCAGCACGCTGGCGCAGACGATGATCTGCGCGGTGCCCAGGCCGAAAATCTGCTTGCGCAGGCTCCACAGATGCGAAGGCCGCATTTCCAGGCCGATCACGAACAGGAACATGACCACGCCCAGTTCGGCGACGTGCAGGATCGCCTGCGGATCGGAGAACCAACCCAGGCCGAACGGCCCGATCGCCAAGCCGGCGGCGAGATAACCGAGCACCGACCCCAGGCCGAGCCGGCGGAACACCGGCACCGCCACCACCGCGGCGCCGAGCAGCGCCACCACCTTGATCAATTCGCTGCTGTCGGCTGGACTGGTCATGCGCCGATTCTACGCACAAGGTCCGGACATCCCTATGGAGCGGAATGCGAGGTGAGACGCGGCGCACTGCGTGCTGCGCGCAACGCGCCTCTCGTGCGACACGCACGCGATCGCATGTTGGACGGCATCGATCGTGTGCGATCAGCGCGCAGCCTCGCCTCCCTTCTCCCATCGGGAGAAGGTGCCCCGAAGGGGCGGATGAGGGTACGAGCGCCGCTGTGAACAACAACGGCCGACGCAGCCAGGCATCGCGAAGCGCTTCGCGCCCTACCCTCACCCCAACCCCTCTCCCGCAGGGAGAGGGGCTTGAGCATGCACGACTCGCGTGAGCCATCGAGACCACACCTCCCTTCTCCCACCGGGAGAAGGTGCCCCGCAGGGGCGGATGAGGGTACGGGCGCCGCTGCGCCATCGACGAGCTAGTGCAGCCAAACAGCGCGAGACGCTTCGCGCCGTACCCTCACCCCAACCCCTCTCCCGGAGGGAGAGGGGCTTGAGCGTGCGCGACGCTACTTCACCCATCGAGACCCCGCTTCCCTTCTCCCATCGGGAGAAGGTGTCCCGAAGGGACGGATGAGGGTACGCGCGCCGCTGCAAACAACGACGCCTAATAGCAGCTAACGCTCAGCGCCACAAAACTGCGCGTAGTCGATGTACCCGGGAAATGGCCGGTCCGGCGCGCACAGCGGGCACTGCGGATCGGCGGACAGGCGGGTTTCGCGGAAGCGCATCGCCAGTGCGTCGAAGTGCAGCAGCCGGCCGCGCAGCGGTTCGCCGATCTCCAGCAACAGCTTCAGCACCTCGTTGGCCTGTAGCAGCCCGACGATGCCGGGCAGCACCCCGAGCACGCCGGCATCGGCGCAGTTCGGTGCGAACTCCGGCGGCGGCGGTTCCGGGAACAGGCAGCGGTAGCACGGCGCCTGCCCGCGCCGGCGGCCGGCGTCGAACACGCTGACCTGGCCCTCGAAGCGCTGCACAGCGCCGTACACGAGTGGCTTGCCCAGCTTCACGCAGGCGTCGTTGAGCAGATAGCGCGCAGGGAAGTTGTCCGAGCCGTCCAGCACCACGTCCACGTCCTGCAGCAGCCGCTCGACATTGTCCGCGGTGACCCGCTCACGGATCGCTTCGACCCGCACCCCCGGATTCAGCGCCCCCAGGCTCGCCGCAGCCGAGTCCACCTTGGCCTGGCCGATCCGCGCGTCGCCGTGCAGGATCTGCCGCTGCAGGTTGCTGCGCTCGACCACGTCGTCGTCGGCGATGCGCAACTGCCCCACCCCGGCCGCCGCCAGGTAGAAACCGGCCGGCGAGCCCAGGCCGCCGGCGCCGACCAGCAACACGCGCGCGGCCTGCAATCTGCGCTGGCCTTCGATCCCGACCTCGGGCAGGCGAAGGTGCCGCGAATAGCGGTCGAAGAAGTCTTCCTGCTCCGGTTCCAGCGCCGGTCGCTGCAGCGGCAAACCCTCGCGCTGCCAGCGCGTGGTGCCGCCCAGCACCGATGCGACTTGCGGATAGCCGGCCTGCTCCAGGAACACCGCGGTATCGTGCGAGCGCTTGCCGCTCTGGCAAATCAGCAGCACCTCGGTGTCGGCGCCGAGATAGGCGGCCGGGTCGGCCTGCAACTGCGCGCGGGCCACGCCCTGCGCGCCGGCGGCCATGCCGGTGGCACGCTCGTGCTCCTCGCGGATGTCGATCAGCCGCGCGCCCTGCGCCTGCCGCGCCTGCGCCTGTGCAGGGGTGAGTTCTCGAATGCCCATGCGCGCATTATCGGCGCAAACCGGGCCCGCGTCCGCCGTCGACGGCGCGGCGCAAGGGTGCTCCAACAGCGACGGAAGCCTCCCGTGGGAGCGGCGCCAGCCGCGGCCATGCCCGACCGGTGACGCCCGTCCCGGCTGGCGCCGTTCCAAAGGCGGCCTGCATCCAGCTTGATGGTGGCGAATGCAGGTGCTTGGGGGTGCCCTCAATACGGCACCACCTCGACCACGTCACCGGCCTGGAACTGGCGTGCACCCTCCTCCAGCCGCAGCAGCACGTCGCTGTCGGCGGCGCCGCGCAGGCGGTGCGAGCCGTCAGCGGGATTCGGTTCCACCCACAACTGGCCGTGCGCGTCGCAGCGCATGCGTCCGCGCAGGAACTCCAGCCGGTCGTGGCGCTTGTCCCAGCCAGCCGCCAGTCGCGCACGCCAGGCCCGGTGCGGTTCGCTGCGCCGCTGCAACGCATCCAGCAACGGCCGCCCGATCGCCATGAAGGTGGCCAGCACCGACACCGGGTTCCCAGGCAAGCCCAGGAACAGGGCGCGATCCCACTCGCCGAACAGCAGCGGCATGCCCGGGCGCATGCGCACCTTCCAGAACAGGATGCGGCCGTGCTCGACCAACAGACGCGGCAGGTAGTCCTTCTCGCCGGCCGAGACGCCACCGCAAGTCAGCACCACGTCGAACGCCGAGGCCGCATCGGCGAGCATGGCCTGGATGCGCTGCGGATCGTCCGGCAGGGTCGGCCAGGCGGTCGGCGACAGCCCGAGCAGGCGCAGCTGCGCCATCAGCATGTCGCGGTTGCTGTTGTAGATCTGCCCTGGCTGCAACGGCATACCCGGCTCGACCAGTTCGTCGCCGGTGGCGAACACCGCCACGGTCGGCCGTGCCGCCACCGTCAGCTGGTCCACGCCCAGGGCCGCAGCCAGGCCGATGCGCGAGGGCGTCAGCAGCATGCCGGCCTCGAGCACGCGCTCGCCGGCGCGCACGTCCTCGCCACGCGACCGCACGTGCGCGCCCGCGGCGAGCCCGTCCGGCACCTGCACGAGACCATCGCGCTCGTGCACGTTCTCCTTGATCACCACCGTATCCGCATCGGCCGGCAATGGCGCGCCGGTGGTCACGCGCAGGCACTCGCCGGGCGCGAGCGCCTGTTGCCGATCGGTGCCGGCGAACTGCTCTCCGGCCAGGCGCAAGTCGGTCGGCGCCCCCGGGCTCAGGTCGGCGTGGCGCAACGCGAAACCGTCCATCGCGCTGTTGTCGAACGGCGGCAGGTCGATCGGCGCATCGAGCGGTTCGAGCAGGATGCGGCCATCGGCACGCGACGCCGCCAGGCGCTCGCTGTTGACGGGACGGGCGCGCGCAGCGGCAGCGACGATCGCCAGCGCGTCGGTGTAGGCAATCCGGGAGGGATAGTCGGTCATGGTGGCGGCAGGATACCCGCTGCGGCCAGATCCTGCGGCGTGTTCAGATTGCCCAGCACGATCTCCGGCAACGCCACCGGCCGCATCCGCAAGCGCTGCTGCAAGGCGCGCGGCGCATAACGGCCCGCCGCCAGCGCCTCCTCCAGCGCCGGACGCAACGCGTCAACCCGGTACAGCGCCACCAGCGGCTGCGCGCCGGCGGCATCCTCGACCCAGGCACCATCGCGATCCACAGCGGCTGCGGCCAACATGGCCGGCAGATCCGAGGGCAACCGCCACAGGTCGACCGGCACGGTCAGCAGCCACGGTGTACCGCAGTGGGCGGCGAGTGCATCCAATCCGGCGATCGGCCCCAGCGAACGCTCGGCGTCGGACGGCGCCGCGACACGGTCCGGGACTGCCTGCAGGCCGATGGCGGCATAGCGCGGCGAACTGCGATTGGCGCTGACCAGCACCGCGGCCACCCGTGGCGCCAATGTCTGCACCAGCCATTGCACCTGCGCTTGTCCATCGCGCTGCAGCCAGGCCTTGTCGCACCCGCCCAGTCGTTGCGCGCGGCCGCCGGCGAGAATGCCGAGGGTGATCGCGCGCCGCGTGTCCATCGTGCGGCTACTTGCCGCGGACGTGCTTCATCAGGCGCCGCTTCTTGGCGATCTGGCGCTCGGTCAGCACGTTCTTCTTGCCTTCATACGGATTGGCGCCTTCGCGGAACATGAAGCGCACCGGCGTGCCGACCAATTTGAAGCGCTTGCGGAAGAAGTTCTCCAGGTAGCGCTTGTACGACTCCGGCAGCACCTTCAGGCGCGTGCCGTGGACGATGAAGGTCGGCGGATTGCTGCCGCCCGGATGCACATAGCGCAGCTTGGAGACGTGGCCGCGGATGCTCGGCGGCGGATTGCTCTCGTAGGCGATTTCCAGCGCCTGGTTGACCTCGCTGGTGCTGAACTCGCGCACCGCCGAGGCGTGCGCGCGATGGATCGCCTGGAACAGCTCGCGCAGGCCCGAGCCATGCTTGGCGGAGATGCGCACCGCCTCGGCCCAGCTGACAAAGCCGAGCTTGCGCGACAGCAGGTCTTCGGCCTGGGCGCGCTGGTAGTCGCTCTGCCCGTCCCACTTGTTGATCGCCACGACCAGGGCGCGGCCGGCGTCGAGGATCGCGCCGAGCACGGTCGCGTCCTGGTCGGTCACGCCTTCACCGGCATCGAGCATCAGCACCGCGACCTGGCACTGTTCGATGGCCTGCAGGGTCTTGAACGCGCTGAACTTCTCCACCGCCTCCTCGACGCGGCCGCGGCGACGCAGGCCGGCGGTGTCGATCAGCCGGTACAGGCGGCCGTCGCGCTCCAGGTCCACCGCGATCGAGTCGCGGGTGGTGCCGGGCACCTCGGAGGCGATCATGCGCTCCTCGCCCAGCAGGCGATTGACCAGGGTCGACTTGCCGACGTTCGGGCGGCCGACGAAGGCGATGCGCATGCGCGCCGGGTCGGTATCCAGGGTTTCGCCGGCGCCCTCTTCCGGCAGCCGCTCCAGGACCTCGTCGAGCAGGTCGTCGATGCCGTGGCGATGCGCGGCGGAGACCGCGATGGCGTCGCCGAGGCCGTAGCGCGCGAACTCGGCGCGCACCTGGTCCTCGTCGGTGCCGTCGATCTTGTTGATCAGCAGCAGGGTCGGCCGCGCCAGCTTGCGCAGCCAGGCCAGGATCTCGTCGTCGAGCGCGGACGATCCCTCGCGTCCGTCGACCACGAACAGGATCAGGTCCGCCTCGCCGGCGGCGGCGCGCGCCTGCTCGGCCGTGGCACCGGCCAGGCCTTCCTCTTCGCCGGAGATGCCGCCGGTATCGACGATCACGAACGGGGTGTCCGGCTGCAGCCGGCATACCCCGTAGTGGCGATCGCGGGTGACGCCCGGCTGGTCGTGGACCAGCGCGTCACGGCTGCGCGTCAGCGCATTGAACAGCGTGGACTTGCCGACATTCGGCCGTCCAACCAGGGCGACCAGCGGCAGCATCGCGACATCCTTCTCTTGTTATTGACCCAACCGGAACGCGGTCAGGTCGCCTTTCGTGTTCTGCATCAGCAGGATTCCGTCCGCGACCACCGGCTGCGCCACCAGCGGCTTGCGCCCGACCCGCTCGCGCGCGGCGAACTCGCCGTTGTCGAGCCGGAGCCAGTGCAGATAGCCCTTGTAGTCGCCGACCACGGCGTAATCGCCCTGGATCGCCACGCCGGTCAGCGAGCGGCGCGCCAGCCCCGGCTGCGACCACATCGCCGATCCGGAGGCCTTGTCCAGCGCCCACACGGTGCCGGCGTTGTCGGCCACCACCACGTTGCCGGAACTCACGCCGACACCGCCGGCGCCGCCATGATCGCGGTTCCACAGCGGGCGGCCGCTCGGGCCTTCCAGCGCCACGGTCTGGTTCTTGAAACTGGTCGCATACAGCGTGGTGCCGTCGAGCACCGGCGCGCCGTCGACGTCGGCCATGCGCTCCAGTTCGGTGCGGCCTTCCGGCACGCCGATGGTCTGCTCCCACAGTACGCGGCCGTCCTGCATCGCCAGCGCGGCCAGGGTGCCGTCGTCGTTGCCGATGAACAGCACGCCCGGACCCGCCACCACCGGCGCGTTGCCGCGCACGGTCAGGCTCGGCAGTTCCTGCGCATTGAACCAGCGCTGCTGGCCGGTGGCCGCATCGAACGCCGTGGTGCGGCCATCATTGCTGCGCACGAACACCATGTTCTGCGCGATCACCGGCGCGGCGATCACTTCGTTGGGCACCTTGGCACGCCACTTCTCGGTGCCGTTGGCGGCATCGAGCGCGATCACGGCGCCATCCAGCGCACCGACCACCACCAGGCCGTCGCCCACGCCGGGGCCGCCGGCGAAACGCGGCAGCGGACGCTTCTTCTCGAGCCGCTTGCGTTCCTTGGCCTGCTGCTTTTCGTTGCGCAGGCGCTGCTTGTAGGCGGCACGCTCATCCTTGGACAGGTTCTTGCCGGACTCGCTCTCGACCTGGCTCTTCGGCTGGTCCTCGGCCTGCGACAGCTGCTGCTTGCGCGCCTGCTTGGCGTCGTATTCCCAAATGGTCTTGCCGGTCTGCAGATCCAGCGCGTACACCGTGCCGGAGGTCGCGGCCGCATACACCTTGCCGTCGGCCACCACAGGGCGCTGGCGCACGCCGATCAGGCGCTCGCCCTTGCCGGCGTCGGTGGACCACAGCTTCACCACCTTCACCGACGGGGTGAACTTGACCAGTTCGGCCGGCTCGGCGGCCTTCTTGGCGGCCGCATCCTTGCCCGCGAACCAGCCCTTGACGGTGCTGCAGCCGGACAGCGCCAGACCCAGCAGGGCCACGGTGGCGACACGCTTGAACATGACTACCTTCATCAGATCGGCTCCGCGGCATTCGGCACGCTGCCGCCCGCATCCATCAATTTCGTTTCGACCACGCGCCGCTGCGGCGAGGCCACGTCCAGGCTGGTCAGCGCCTTGGCGTACGCATCGCGCGCCGCATCGCGCTTGCCCTGCGCGATCAGCGCATCGCCGCGAATCTCCAGGCCCTGCGAATCGGTGGCCGAGGCCACCAGCGACAGCGCGTCCTGCGGCTTGCCGCCGGAAATCAGCAACCGCGCCACGCGATGGTCGACCATCACCTTCATTTCGCCGTCGGCCTTGAGCCCGCGCAGCGTGGTCAGCGCGGCATCGGACTTGCCCGCGTCGACCTGCGCCTTGGCCAGGCGCAGCGCCGCCAGTTCGGCGTAGATGTTGGCCGAGCCCTGCTGCAGTTCGGCCATGTCCTTGGCCGCCTTGTCCAGCTGATTGGCCTGGATGCTCTTGAGCACCGCTTCGTAGCGGGCATTGGCCTGGGCCAGATCGTTGGACCGCTGCTTGGTCCACCACTGCCAGCCGATGATCGCGCCAAGGCCCAGGACGATGCCGCCGATCAGGCCGGCGCCGTTCTTCCTGAGCCAAGTGCGGACGCGTTCGCTTTGTTCGTGCTCGTCGAGCAGGTCGTCAATCGCCATGCGTACTCTCGCCCCGCCGCTGCGACGGGACATGGAATGTTGAAAGTGAGGAACCGCGCCGCCGTCACTCGGAGGCGGGCACCACGGAACCGTCAGAGGATACCGCAAAGCGCGCCACGTTCGCGCGCCTGAACGGGGTCAGATCCACGGTACTCCCGGATTGCTGAACCTGGACCGCGGAGGCATTGCCCAGCACCACGCGCCCGACCTGGCCCGGCGCATAGGTGCGGGTCTCGCCCGCCTTCAGCAGGGCTTTTTCCACCGGCGTGCCGTCGGGGGCAAGAATCTGCACCCAACTGTCGCCCTGGAACGACAGGCTCAGGGCGTTCTTCTCCGGCTCTGCGGCCGGGCGCGGCATCGGCGTCAACGAGGCGATGTACGGTGCCGCACTCGGCGCCGGGCGTGCAGCCGCCGGCGCGGCCGGTGCGGCCGCAGCGGCGCCATTGGCCGGCGTCGCCGTTGCCGCCGGGGTCGTGCCCGGCGTACCCGGCACCACATCCAGCGAGGCGGTGCTGGGGCCGTTGTCGTCGGCGAAATGGCTGCGGGTGGCGTACCACACCGGCACCGCCAGTCCGGCGGTGATCACCACGTAGACCATGCGCCGCGTGGCGCTTTCGAGCATGCGCCGCAGCGGCGGGGTATGCGTGTGGCTGATCAATTCGACCGGCTGCACCGGCGCGATCTGCGCGGTCTGCAGCAACGGCTCCAGATCGACGCCGAGCAGGCGCGCATAGCTGCGCAGCTGCCCGCGGACGAACACCGGCGCGCCGAGGCGCTGCCACTGCTCCGACTCGAGTGCCTGCACCACATGCACCGGCATGCGCAGTCGGCTGCCGACGTCGTCGATGCTCAGGCCGGCCGCTTCGCGCGCTTCGCGGAGCTGTTGCCCGCAGCCTTTGGCGCCATCGAAAGCGTTCGGATTGGAATCACTGATCACAATGCACTAGCCCCGGGTGTCGTGGTCGCGGCGTCGGGAAACTCCTTGCGCAACCGCTGTTGGTAACGGCCGGCGGCAGCCTTGTCGCCCAGCCTTTGCTCAATCTGAATAGCAAGTTGTAACACGGAAGCGGTGGCAGGCGCAGCCGCCAGACGCCGCTCGGCGAAGGCGCGCGCCTCGAAAAAGCGCCCTTGCGCGACCTCGTTGCGGGCCATCGCCTCGAGTGCGTATGCGTTGTCCGGGTCCAGGTCCAGCGCCTTGCGCAGGTCGCGTTCGCCGCGCTCGCGCTGGCCGACCTGCAAGGCGCAGCCGCCGGCGTTGGCCAGCGCCGAAGCCGGCGTGGCGTAGTCCTGCAGCGCGAGCGCACGGTCGAACCAGGCCAGCGACTCGGCCGGCGACCCATTCGCGCACAGCCAGGCACCGTAGTTGTTCAAGGTCGCACCGTTGCTCGGCGCCAGCTCCGCAGCCTTGCGGTAGTACCCGCCGGCGGTCGTGGCATCGCCGCGACGATCGGCGAGCACCGCCAGCACGGTCAGCGCGTCCACCGATTGCGGATCCAGCGCCAGCGCCTTGCGCGCATGCGTCTGCGCGGCCTCCAGGTCGCCGGAGGCAAGCCCGTTGGCGGCCAGACCCAATTGTTCCTGCAAGGCCACCCGCGCCTTCACCGCACGGTTGTCGCGGAAGGAATACTGCGGTTGCACCTGCTCGCTGGTGCGCACCGTGCCGGTCTTGGCCGCGATCCAGTTGCAGCCCGGCAAGGCCAGCACTGCGATCGCCACCATCGCGAGGGAACGCCCTTGGCTACGCCGCCGCATCCCGATCCGCCCGCGTCTGCAATTCGCGCTTGAACTCGGCCTGGCGACGGGTGCGGTCCATGACCTGCCCCTTGAGTTGCCCGCAGGCCGCATCGATGTCGTCGCCGCGCGTGCGCCGCACCATGGTCAGCACCTGCGCGTCCAGCAGGATCTTCTGGAACGCGCGGATCTCGGTCTCGCCGGAGCGCTCGTAGCGCGTGCCCGGGAACGGATTGAACGGGATCAGGTTGACCTTGCCGGCATTCGACGCCTGCACCGCGTTGTCGAACTGGCGCATCAGCCGCGCCAGTTGCCGCGCGTGTTCGGGCTGGTCGTTGATCCCCTTCATCAGGGTGTATTCGAAGGTCACCGACTCGCGGCGCTTGTTGGCGCGCAGGTAGCGCGCACAGGCGGCCATCAGCTCGGCGATCGGGTACTTCTTGTTGAGCGGGACCAGGGTCTCGCGCAGCGCATCGTTGGGCGCATGCAGCGACACCGCCAGCGACACGTCGCTCTCGCTGGACAGGCGGTCGATCTGCGGCACCAGACCCGAGGTGGACAGGGTCACGCGCTTGTTGGCCAGGCCGTAGCCCAGGTCGTCGCGCATCACGCTCATCGCGCGCACGACGTTGTCGAAATTCATCAGCGGCTCGCCCATACCCATCATCACCACATTGGTGAGGCGGCGCATCTGGTGCGGCACATTGCCCAGATGCCGCGCCGCCACCCATACCTGGCCGATGATCTCGGCAGTGGAGAGGTTGCGGTTGAAGCCCTGGGTGGCGGTGGAGCAGAACGTGCAGTTGAGGCCGCAACCGACCTGCGAGGACACGCACAGCGTGCCGCGGGTCTTGTCGGGGATGTACACGGTCTCGATCGCGTTCTTGCCGTCCACGCCCATCGCCAGCAGCCACTTGTGGGTGCCGTCGGCAGAAGGCTTGTCGAACACGATGTTGGGGACGACGACCTCGGCATGCCGTTGCAGCTTGGCGCGCAGCGCCTTGCCGAGGTCGGTCATCTGGTCGAAGTCGGTGACGTAGCGGTGGTGGATCCACTTCATCACCTGGTGGGCACGGTAGCGCGCTTCGCCGAGGGTCTCGGCGAAGAAACGCTCCAGCCCCTCGCGATCGAGGTCGAGCAGATTCTGCTTGGCCGCCGCGCCGCTCCGCACGGGATCGGCGATGGCCAAGGGAGGATGGACGACCTCGTTCACGACGACCTCGCTTAGCGCGAAACCACTTCGGTGGCGGCGAAGAAGTACGCCACTTCGTTGGCGGCGTTCTCGACCGAATCCGAGCCGTGCGCGGCGTTGGCGTCGATCGAATCGGCGAAGTCGGCGCGGATGGTGCCCGGCGCGGCGTCCTTCGGGTTGGTGGCGCCCAGCAGGTCGCGGTGCGCGGCCACGGCGTTCTCGCCTTCCAGCGCCTGGATCATCACCGGGCCGGAGATCATGAACTCGACCAGCGCGTTGAAGAACGGACGCTCGCGGTGCACAGCGTAGAAGCCCTCGGCCTCGCGGCGCGACAGCTGCTTGTACTTGGCGGCCACGACCTTCAGGCCGGCCTTCTCGAAGCGCGAGTAGATTTCGCCGATGACGTTCTTGGCGACGGCATCGGGCTTGATGATGGACAGGGTGCGCTCCAGCGCCATGGGAAGTTCTCCGTTGGGCGGGCCACTGAAGGCCCGAGGTTAACATGAAAAAAACCCGCGTCAAAACGCGGGCTTAGCCAGAATTGCGATGGACAATTCTATCCAATCGGCGCCGGCTTTGCACGGTCGGGCCTGAATCGTGCTGCAAAGCAGCATGACGCCCTCCCCGCCCGGGCCTAGACTCAAACAATCGTTTGATTGATTCTGGCGGCCGCATGGCAAAGCAAGCGCACTTCTCGACCAAGGACCGCATCCTCAGCGCGGCCGAGGAACTGTTCGCGCAGCACGGCTTTTCCGGCACTTCGCTGCGCCAGGTCACCAGCCAGGCCGACGTCAACATCGCCGCGGTGAACTATCACTTCGGGTCCAAGGAAAACCTGGTCAACGAGGTGTTCCGGCGGCGCATGGACGAGATGACCGCCGCGCGCATGGCGCAACTGGAAGCCGCGCAACGGCAGCATCCCGGCCAGCTCGGCCCGGTCCTGGCCGCCTTCGTCGAGCCGGCCCTGGCGATGGCCCAGGAGCGGCAGAGCGGCGGCGCCTTCGTGCGGGTGATCGCCCGCGCCTACGCCGAGAACAACGACAGCCTGCGCCAGTTCCTGTCCGACCACTACGGCCATGTGCTGCGCGAGTTCGGCAAGGCCATCGCCGCCTGCGTGCCCGGGCTGAGCAAGCAGGAACTGTACTGGCGCCTGGATTTCCTGGCCGGCGCCCTGACCTACGCCATGGCCGACTTCGGCCTGATCAAGCGCCCCGCCGGCGTCAGCGAGGGCGCGCACCGCGCCCACGCCGCCCGCGAACTCATCCGTTTCGCCGAAGCCGGCTTCCTCGCCCACTCGGCTCCCTGATCCCGCAAACGTTGACCCACAGAGGCTGATCGCTATGTCCAATCCCCTGCTCGTCCGCCGTGCCGCCGTCCTGGGCGCGGGCGTGATGGGTGCGCAGATCGCTGCGCACCTGACCAACGCCGGCGTCGACACCGTGCTGTTCGACCTCCCCGCCAAGGAAGGCCCCGCCGATGGCGTGGTGCTCAAGGCGATCGCCAACCTGACCAAGCTCAGCCCGGCGCCGCTGGCCAGCACCGCGCTGGCCGAGGCCATCACCCCGGCCAACTACGACTCCGGCCTGGAGCAACTGCGCGGCTGCGACCTGATCATCGAAGCCATCGCCGAGCGCATGGACTGGAAACAGGACCTGTACAAGAAGATCGCGCCGTTCGTGGCCGACCATGCGGTGCTGGCCTCCAACACCTCCGGCCTTGGCATCAACGCCCTGTCCGACGTGCTGCCGGAACAGCTGCGCCACCGCTTCTGCGGCGTGCACTTCTTCAACCCGCCGCGCTACATGCACCTGGCCGAGCTGATCCCGGCCAAGCACACCGAGCCGGCGGTGCTTGAAGGCCTGGAGAGCTTCCTGGTCACCACCCTGGGCAAGGGCGTGGTCTACGCCAAGGACACCCCGAACTTCATCGGCAACCGCATCGGCGTGTTCTCGATCCTGTCCACCATCCACCACACCGAGCAGTTCGGCCTGGGCTTCGACGAGGTCGACGGCCTCACCGGCCCGCTGGTCGGCCGTCCCAAGTCGGCCACCTACCGCACCTCCGACGTGGTCGGCCTGGACACCATGGCGCACGTCATCAAGACCATGGGCGACACCCTGCCGAACGATCCCTGGCATGCCTTCTTCAAGGCGCCGAGGTGGCTGGAGGCGCTGATCGGCAAGGGCGCGCTGGGCCAGAAGACCGGCGCCGGCATCTTCCGCAAGGTCGGCAAGGACATCGTGGTACTGGACCTGCAGAAGCAGGACTACCGTCCGGCCGACCGCGCCGCGGCGCCGGAAGTGGTCGAGATCCTGAAGATCAAGAACCCGGCCGAGAAGTTCGCCAAGCTGCGCGAGAGCCAGCATCCGCAGGCGCAGTTCCTGTGGGCGACCTTCCGCGACCTGTTCCACTACAGCGCCTACCACCTGGCCGACATCGCCGAGACCGCGCGCGACGTGGACCTGGCGATCCGCTGGGGCTACGGCTGGGCGCTGGGTCCGTTCGAGACCTGGCAGGCCGCCGGTTGGAAGCAGGTCGCGCAGTGGATCGCCGACGACATCGCTGCCGGCAAGAGCATGAGCAGCGCGCCGCTGCCGAACTGGGTGTTCGACGGCCGCGACGGCGTGCACGCCGCCGAAGGCTCGTACAGCCCGGCGCGCGACGCCAAGCTGCCGCGCTCGGCGCTGCCGGTGTACAAGCGCCAGCGCTTCCCCGATCCGCTGCTGGGCGAGAAGTTCGCGCAGGGCGAGACCGTGTTCGAGAACGACGGCCTGCGCATGTGGCACGACGGCGACGACATCGCCGTGGTCAGCTTCAAGACCAAGATGAACACCGTCTCCGACCAGGTGCTGGACGGCCTGCAGGAAGCGGTCGGCCGCGCCGAGAAGGACTTCAAGGGCCTGGTGCTGTGGCAGCACAAGGAACCCTTCTCCGCCGGCGCCGACCTGGCCGGCGCGCTGGGCCTGCTGCAGGCCGGCAAGGTCGATGCGTTCGAGGCGATGGTCGCCAACTTCCAGGCCACCAGCCAGCGCATCAAGTATTCGCTGGTGCCGGTGGTCGCGGCGGTGCGCGGGCTGGCGCTGGGCGGCGGCTGCGAGTTCCAGATGCACAGCGCCAAGACCGTGGCTGCGCTGGAGAGCTACATCGGCCTGGTCGAGGCCGGCGTGGGCCTGCTGCCGGCCGGCGGCGGCCTCAAGGAGATCGCGGTGCGCGCGGCGCAGGCCGCGGGTCCGGGCGGCGACGTGTTCGCCGAACTGAAGAAGACCTTCGAAACCGTGGCCATGGCCAAGGTCTCCACCTCGGCGGTCAACGCCAAGGAACTGGGCCTGCTGCGCGGCACCGACAAGGTGGTGTTCAACAGCTACGAATCGCTGTACATCGCCAAGGCCGAGGCGCGCGCCCTGGCCGAGGGCGGCTACCGCCCGCCGCTGCCGGCGCGACGCATCCAGGTCGCCGGCGACGTCGGCATCGCCACCTTCAAGATGCTGCTGGTCAACATGCTGGAAGGCCGCTTCATCAGCGAGTACGACTACGAGATCGCCACCCGCATCGCCACCGTGCTGTGCGGCGGCGAAGTCGACCGCGGCGCGCTGGTGGACGAGGAATGGCTGCTCAAGCTCGAGCGCAAGCACTTCGTCGAACTGGCCCAGCAGGAAAAGACCCAGGCGCGCATCGGGCACATGCTCAAGACGGGTAAGCCGTTGAGGAACTGAGATTCGGGAGTCGGGATTGGGGATTCGTTACGGCAGATCCCCAAGACCTGATGCCACCCTCGCCTCCCACCTTTTATCAGCCGGGCAAAGCATTCGACGCCGGGATCCGCTCTGACGAATCCCCAATCCCGAATCCCCAATCCCGGCTTTCGGAGAAAGCCAAATGAGCAAACAGATCCAGGAAGCCTACATCGTCGCCGCCACCCGTACCCCGGTAGGCAAGGCGCCCAAGGGCATGTTCCGCAACACCCGTCCCGACGACATGCTGGCGCACGTGCTGCGCGCGGTGGTGGCGCAGGCGCCGGGGATCGACACCTCGCGCATCGACGACGCGATCATCGGCTGCGCGATGCCCGAGGGCGAGCAAGGCATGAACGTGGCGCGCATCGGCGTGCTGCTGGCCGGCCTGCCGAATTCGGTGGCCGGGCAGACCATCAACCGCTTCTGCTCCTCGGGCATCCAGGCGGTGGCGCTGGCCGCCGACCAGATCCGCCTGGGCAATGCCGACCTGATGCTGGCCGGCGGCACCGAATCGATGTCGATGGTGCCGATGATGGGCAACAAGGTCGCGCTGTCGCCGAGCGTGTTCGCCGACGACCACGTCGCCATCGCCTACGGCATGGGCATCACCGCCGAGAAGGTGGCGGAGGAATGGAAGGTGTCGCGCGAGGACCAGGATGCCTTTGCCCTCGCCTCGCACCAGAAGGCCATCGCCGCGATCGCCGCCGGCGAGTTCCGCGACGAGATCAGCCCGTACGAGATCGTCTCGCACCAGCCCGACCTGGCCGGCAACGTCATCGCCCTGCGCAAGAAGCTGGTCGACACCGACGAAGGCCCGCGTCCGGACAGCTCGATCGAAGGGCTGGCCAAGCTGCGCCCGGTGTTCCGCAACGGCCAGTTCGGCGGCAGCGTCACCGCCGGCAACTCCTCGCAGATGAGCGACGGCGCCGGTGCGGTGCTGCTGGCCTCCGAGCAGGCGATCAAGGACTACGGGCTGACCCCGCTGGCCCGCTTCGTCAGCTTCTCGGTCGCCGGCGTGCGCCCTGAAGTGATGGGCATCGGTCCGATCGAGGCGATTCCGAAGGCGCTCAAGCAGGCCGGCCTGAGCAAGGACCAGTTGGACTGGATCGAGCTCAACGAGGCCTTCGCCGCGCAGTCGCTGGCGGTGATCCGCGACAGCGGCCTGGACCCGTCCAAGGTCAACCCGCTGGGCGGCGCCATCGCCCTGGGCCATCCGCTCGGCGCTACCGGCGCGATCCGTACCGCCACCCTGGTGCACGGCCTGCGCCGGCACAAGCAGAAGTACGGCATGGTCACCATGTGCATCGGCACCGGCATGGGCGCCGCGGGCATCATCGAGGCGCTGTAAGCGCGCGGTAGCGCCCTACCCTCAGCCACCTCTTATCCAAAAGCGGGCCATAGCCCCTCTCCCACCGGGAGAGGGGTTGGGGTGAGGGTCCGGCATCAAGCGTTGCTGCGCACGCCAGCGCAAAAAAAAGCAGCCTCGCGGCTGCTTTTTTTTGTCATACGATTCGACCGATTCGGATCGAATCATTGCTTGACGCTACTGGATCAGAAACTCGGCCAGCGCGCCGCCCTGCAGCGGCGCGCCGTGCCCAGCTCACTCCTCGGCAAGCATCTGGGTCAGCTTCTCGCGCGCCGGCTTGGCCAGCTTCTTGTTCTCCAGCGCGAAGCGGATGGTCGCCTCGACCAGGCCCAGGTGGGTACCGCAATCGAAACGGGTGCCCTCGAAGCGGTAGGCGTCGACCTCTTCGCTCTTCAACAGCGCGGCGATGGCGTCGGTCAGCTGGATCTCGCCGCCGGCACCGGTGCCGGTGCTTTCCAGCAGTTCGAAGATCTTCGAGCTGAGCACATAGCGACCGACCACCGCCAGATCGCTCGGCGCATCTTCGGGCTTGGGTTTCTCGACGATCTGCGCGATGCGGCCCTTGCGACCGTCGAAGGCCTCGGTGGCGACGATGCCGTAGCTGGCGGTGTTCTCGTGCGGCACGTCTTCCACCGCGATCACGCTGGCGCCGCTGCGCTCGTTGAGATCGGCCATCTGCTTCAGCGCACCGTCGCCGCGGTTCCAGATCAGGTCGTCCGGCAGCAGCACTGCGAACGGCTCGTCGCCGATCACCGACTTGGCGCACAGCACCGCATGGCCGAGGCCCAGCGCTTCGGCCTGGGTCACGAAGATCGCGCGCACGCCATCGGGCAGCACGTGGCGGATCATTTCCAGCTGTTCGTGCTTGCCGGCACGCTCCAGCTTCTGCTCCAGTTCGTAGGCCTTGTCGAAATAATCCGCGACTGCGTGCTTGTAGCGGTTGGTGACGAAGATCAGGGTGTCGCAACCGGCCTCGATCGCCTCGTCCACGGCGTACTGGATCAGCGGCCGATCGATGATCGGCAACATTTCCTTGGGAACCGTCTTGGTGGCGGGAAGGAAGCGGGTACCCAAACCTGCAACCGGAAATACTGCCTTGCGGATTCTCTTGCTCATCAGAGCCTTCTGGCCTCGCGTGCGGGGAATGGAACGATGGTAGCGGAGCCGTCGTGACCGTCTTGCTGACGCAAGGGCGCGAACTCCGGCATGGTCATGCGCAACACCTTCTCGATGGTGTCGCTGTCGTAATCGGCCACCGCGGCGCGCAACTGCTGCACACCGCGCAGCACGTCCTCGCGCGAGAAGCTGCGCACGCCCGCTTCCAGGATCTTCGGATGCGAGGTGGGCCGATAGTTCTCGTCGGCGTAGAACAGGGTTTCGTGCAGCTTCTCGCCCGGCCGCAGGCCGGTGTAGACGATGGCGATGTCGCGCCCGGGCTGCTTGCCCGCCAGGCGGATCATCTGCTCGGCCAGCAGACGGATCGGCACCGGCTCGCCCATGTCCAGGGTGTAGATGGCGCCATGCGACGCGGACGCCGCGGCCTGCACGATCAGCTGGCTGGCTTCGGGAATGGTCATGAAGTAGCGCGTCACCTGCGGATCGGTCACCGTCACCGGGCCGCCCTGGCGGATCTGCTCGCGGAACAGCGGCACCACGCTACCCGCCGAATCCAGCACGTTGCCGAAGCGCACCGTCACGAAGCGCGTGCTCACCGCTTGGTCGTCCAGCGACTGGCACACCATTTCCGCATAGCGCTTGGACGCGCCGAGCAGATTGACCGGATTGACCGCCTTGTCGGTGGAAATGAACACGAAGGTCGAGACCTTGGCGGCGACGCAGGCACGCGCCACGTTCTCGGTGGCCAGCACGTTGTTGCGCACCGCCTCGCGGCACTGCTGCTCCAGCAGCGGCACCTGCTTGTAGGCGGCGGCATGGAACACCGCATCCGGCTCGGCCACCTGCATGGCGTGGCGGATCACCGCCGGATCGCCGCAATCACCGAGCACGCAGTCGATCTCCAGATCGGGGAAGGTCCGGCGCAGGTCGGCATGGATGGTGATCAGCGCCAGTTCGCTGATCTCCAGCAACACGATCTTGCGTGCGCCGTGGCGTGCGCACTGCCGGCACAGTTCCGAACCGATCGAGCCACCGGCGCCGGTGACCAGCACGGTACGCCCCGACAGCCAGCCCTTGATCAGCTTCCAGTCCGGGGTCACCGGCTTGCGCCCGAGCAGGTCCTCGATCGCGACCTCCTTCAGTTCGCCCGGCAGGTAATGGCCGTCGAGCACATCGAGCAGGCGCGGCACGGTGCGGAACGGCAGACCGGTGCTTTCGCAGATCGCCACCACGCGCTGCATGCCGGCCGCGTCCAGCGACGGGATTGCGATGACCAGCAGCTTGGCCGCGGTTTCCTTGGCGATCGCGCCGGCCTCGTCGATGCGGCCCAGGATCGGCAGGCCCTGCAGCTTGGCGCCGTGCAGATGGCCGGCGTCGTCGACGAATCCTACGGGCTGGTAGGCGCCGGAACGGCGCAGGTCGCGCACCAGTGCCTCGGCCGCACGGCCGGCACCGACGATCAGCACACGCCGCGCGGTGTCGTCCGAGTGCGCGATCTGGTAGTCCTTCCAGGCGCGATACAGCAGCCGCGGCGCGCCCAGCAGGGCCGACAGCGCGAACGGATACACCATCAGCACCGACAGTGGGATCGCATCGAAACGGCTGTAGGCCAGCCCGAGCACGATCGCCACCAGGCCATAGAAGCTGGCCTTGAAGATATTGAGCAGGTCGGGAACGCTGGCGAAGCGCCACAGACCGCGGTACAGGCCCACCTTCCAGAACACCAGCCCTTGCGCGGCGAGCACGATGGCGGTGTTGAGGTTCCACAACGGCAGCGGATGCTCGCCGGGGAGCATGGTGTAGCGCGCGGCGTGCAGCAGTTGCCAGCAGACCCAGACGATGGCCAGATCGTGGACGACCACGGAGGCCTTCGGAAACAGCTCGGTGACTCGGTCGCGCGTGGAAAGCATCAGTAATCCGTAAGAGTTCGGCGCATCCGGTTGCGCAAAGCCAGCCAAAGCACACCTGCCGAACAGAACCAGGCGATCGTCAGACCGGCCTGGAAGCCCGCATCCAGCGGCCTGCCCAGCCGCGCAATTGTAATCGCGACAATGCTGAACAGACCGTAGGCGAGCGTGACGACAGTATGGCTACTGCCGGTGTGTACCCAACGCTGATAGAAATGTTGCGCGTGCGGTTGCCACCAGCGTTCGCCGGCGAGCATGCGCGAGGCGAGCGTGAAGCCCGCGTCGATGGCGAAGGCCGACAGCGGCAAGGCCGGCAGCCAGGGTGCCTGCCCGCCGGCGACGATGCACCAGGCAAACAACGCAGCGATCAGGTAACCGAGCGCGCCGCTGCCGACATCGCCGAGGAAAATGCGTGCTCGCGGGTAGTTGAACGGCAAAAATCCCGCGCAGGCCACCAGCAGTACCCAGCATGGCCAACGCAGCGGCTCAGGCAGCAACCAGGCGAATCCCAGGGCGGCGAGCATCGCCTGGCTACTGGCCAGGCCATTGATGCCATCCATGAAATTCCAGATATTGATCAACGAAACCGCCGCCAACCACACCAGCGCGACCACCCACAGCGGTTGGCTCGCCTTGTAGACAAGTGCAGCCAGCAGAGTCGCCGCCACCACATGCACCAGCAATCGCAATGCCGCCGACAACGAACGGTGGTCGTCCCACCAGCCGACGCCAGCGACCAGCACCAGGCCGGCGGCGACAGTGGCGATGCCCGCGCCGTGCTGCGGCCATTGCAGGGCCGCCCAGCCGCAGGCCAGCAGCACCGCCGCCACGATCGCCACGCCGCCGCCGCGCGGCGTCGCCACGGTGTGGCTGCGCCGCTCGCCGGGCGCATCCATCAACTTGCGTTTGAGTGCGTACTGGCGCGACAGCCAGGTGCCGGCCGCGCTGAACACCCCGAGCGCCAAGAGCAGCGCGACTCCTGCGATGGGCACTACACCACCGCGTAGTTGAGCAACGGCTTGACCGTGCCCCACTCCTTGCAGCTGGGGCATTGCCAGTGGTGGGTGCGCGCACCGAAGCCGCAGCGGGTGCAGCGGTAGCTGGGATTGCGCACCAGCAACTGGTCGGTGATGTGCTTGAGATCCTGCAGGGTCGCGGTGGAATCGGCGCCCTCGGCCAGGGTCAGATCGATCAGCGCGGACTCGCCGCGCACCGACGGCCGGTCCTTGAGCTGCCGGCCCAGATAGGAGCGCGCAGCGGAAATGCCTTCCTGCGACTCCATCAGGCGGGTCAGCGCCAGCACCGGGGCGATGCCGCGGTAGTGCTCGGTCATCTCCGACAGGAACGCGCGCGCGCCGCTGAGATCCTGGCCGCGGCGGTAGCACTCCATCAGCGCCGGCATGATCTCCGGCAGGTAGTCCGGGTCGTGGCGGGCGGCGCGCTCGAAGGCGCGGATCGCGGCCTCGTCGTTGCCGTCGTCGACATCGATGCGCCCTTCCAGGATGCCGGCGCGCACCGACTTGGCGTCGGCCTGGTAGGCGCGTGCGATCGCCGCGCGCGCCAGGTCGTTCTTTCCAGAGGCGCGATAGCGATCGGCCAGTTCGCATTCGAACTGGGCGATCAGCTTGCCCATCGGTTCGCCGGTCACCTCTTCGTAGCGGGTGGCGTTGTCGATGGCCTTTTCCCAGTCGCGCTCGGCCTGGTAGATGCCGATCAGGTGCTTGAGCGCCTGCGGCGCGCGCTGGTCGATCTGCGCCAGTTCGGTGAACACGGTTTCGGCGCGGTCCAGCAGCCCCGACTTCATGTAGTCCTCGCCCAGCGCCAGCAAGGCCTGCACGCGCTGCGCGTCGCTCAGGTCGCCGCGCTGGACCAGGCCCTGATGCAGTCGGATGGCGCGGTCGACCTCACCGCGGCGGCGGAACAGGTGGCCCAGCGCGACCTGGGTCTCGAAGGTTTCCTTGTCCAGCTCTGCAATGTGCAGGAACAGCTCGATCGCCTTGTCCGGCTGCTCGTTGAGCAGGTAGTTGAGGCCGCGGAAATAGGTGCTGGAGAGCCGGCTGACCTGGGTGTCGCCATGACGCTGGCCGCCACGGCGACCGATCACCCAGCCGCTCAGCGCCGCCAGCGGCAGAAACAGGAAGAACCAGAACCACTCGGTCAGAAAGTCCATCGAAGATCAGCGTCCGTCCAAGGGCTGGTGGGCATGGGAAGAGACCGGCGCGACGGCCGGCGCAGCGGCGTTCGCGGCCTTGTTGGCGCGACGCAGCTTGGCGTACAGGGGAATCACCAGGGCCGCCAGGACCAGCGAGGCGCCGATCAGCACGCCGGCGAACAGCGAGACGATGATGGCGATGCCGGAGGTGGTGGCGATGCTGGAGAACACGAAGTTGATCTGGATCGGCTGCGAATTGAGCGACCCGATGACCAGGCCGGCCAACAACAACACCAGCAGGATCAGCAGTCGTGCAATTTTCATGAGCAACTCCAGCGTCGGGAGACACTAGATTAGCCGAACAGGCGTGGATTCCGGCAAGCGCCGGACGCCGGGCTCAGGGCGTGTCGGATTCGACCGGGACGACGCCGCTCACGCGCTCGCGCAGCTCCTTGCCGGGCTTGAAATGCGGCACGTGCTTGCCGGGAAGCGCGACGGACTCACCGGTCTTGGGATTGCGTCCCAGGCGCGGCGGCCGGTAATGCAGGGAAAAGCTGCCGAAGCCGCGGATCTCGATGCGATCGCCGCCGGACAGGGCGCCGCCCATCATTTCCAACAACGACTTCACCGCCAGATCGACGTCGTCCGACTTCAGATGCGCCTGCTTGCGCGCCAGGATTTCGATCAGCTCGGATTTGGTCATTTACGGATGCGTGCAGTGGGGTCGCAACCTGGCACGGCCCGGGAACACCGGGCCGTGCCAGTAACGCTGCGTGTGGCGGGTTACTCGGACTTGTTGCCGTTCAACTGCGCACGCAGCAGCGCGCCCAGTTGGGTGGTGCCGCCCGACGCGGACTGGTATTCCTCCAGCACTTCGCGCATTTCGGCATCGTCCTTGGCCTTGATCGACAGCTGCAGGGTGCGACCCTTGCGGTCCATGCCCACGAACTTGGCTTCGATCTTGTCGCCGACCTTCAGGTGCTGGCTGGCGTCGTCGACGCGCTCGTTGGCGATGTCGCGCGCAGCGACGTAGCCTTCGATGCCGTCGGCCAGATCGATGGTGGCGCCCTTGGCGTCCACTTCACGCACCACGCCCTCGACCTTCGAGCCCTTCGGGTTGGCGGCCATGTACTGGCCGAACGGATCCTGCTCCAGCTGCTTGACGCCCAGGCTGATGCGCTCGCGCTCCGGGTCCACCGCCAGCACCACGGCTTCCAGCGTGTCGCCCTTCTTGAAGTTGCGCACGATGTCTTCGCCGGTGGTGTTCCAGCTGATGTCGGACAGGTGCACCAGGCCATCGATGCCGCCGTCCAGGCCGATGAAGATGCCGAAGTCGGTGATCGACTTGATCTGGCCGGACACCTTGTCGTTCTTCTTGTGGGTGGCGGCGAAGGTCTCCCACGGATTGGCGGCGACCTGCTTCATGCCGAGCGAGATGCGGCGACGCTCTTCGTCCACGTCCAGCACCATCACTTCGACTTCGTCGCCGACCTGCACGACCTTGGACGGGTTGACGTTCTTGTTGGTCCAGTCCATCTCGGACACGTGCACCAGGCCTTCCACGCCCGGCTCGATCTCGACGAACGCGCCGTAATCGGTGACGTTGGAGACCTTACCGAACACGCGGCTGTTGGCCGGGTAGCGGCGGGCGATGTTGTCCCACGGATCCTCGCCCAGCTGCTTCAGGCCGAGGCTGACGCGGTTACGCTCGCGATCGAACTTCAGCACGCGCACGTCCAGCTCGTCGCCGACGTTGACCACTTCGGACGGATGGCGCACGCGCTTCCAGGCCATGTCGGTGATGTGCAGCAGGCCGTCGATGCCGCCCAGGTCCACGAACGCGCCGTAGTCGGTCAGGTTCTTGACCACGCCCTTCAGGATCGCGCCTTCCTGCAGCTTGTCCATCAGCTGCTCGCGCTCTTCCGAGTGCTCGCTCTCGACCACGGCACGACGCGAGACCACCACGTTGTTGCGCTTGCGGTCCAACTTGATCAGCTTGAACTCCAGTTCCTTGCCTTCCAGGTAGGCCGGGTCGCGCACCGGGCGCACATCCACCAGCGAACCGGGCAGGAACGCGCGGACATCCTTGATGTCCACGGTGAAACCACCCTTGACCTTGCCGCTGATGCGGCCGGTGATGGTCTCGTTCTTCTCCAACGCTTCTTCCAGCTCGTCCCACACCATGGCGCGCTTGGCCTTCTCGCGCGACAGCACGGTCTCGCCGAAGCCGTTCTCGAGCGAGTCGAGCGCGACCTTGACCAGGTCGCCTTCGGCGACGTCGATTTCGCCAGCGTCGTTACGGAACTGCTCGATCGGCACGATGCCTTCGGACTTCAGGCCAGCGTTGATCACCACCACGTCGCCGCGGACTTCCACGACGGTACCGGTGACGATGGCGCCGGGCTTCAGCTTGGCCAGGTTGGCTTGGCTGGCTTCGAACAGTTCGGCAAAAGATTCGGTCATTTGAAATTACTCTAGTGGACACACGGACAGGGCGTTTTCTTCTGGAAAACAGCGACTGTCCACCTGTTAGTCGGCCCGAACAGCGGCCGGGTGTGGAATGGAAAAACCGCAGCGCGGGATTGCGCAGCGGAGCCTTTGACGCTATCGATGGAACATGGATGTTGCGGGTGTTGCGAGGAACCGGCGGCATCCATGACGATGCCGCCCTGCTGCTGCCCTGCGTGCCGCTCAGACCGGCAGCAACTGCAGGACGCGGCCCACCACCTGGTCGATGTCCATGCCGGTGGTATCGAGGAGGACGGCATCGTCTGCCGGCCTCAGCGGGGCCACCGCGCGTTGGGCATCGCGTGCGTCGCGGGCCATGATCTCGCGCAGCAGGTCGTCGAATATAACCGAAACCCCTTTTTCCTTCAACTGCTTATGCCGGCGCTGGGCACGCTCCTCGGCGCTGGCGGTCAGGAACACTTTGTAGGGGGCATCGGGGAAAATCACCGTCCCCATGTCGCGACCGTCGGCGACCAGCCCGGGAGGGGTGCGGAAGGCCCGCTGGCGCTGCTTCAGCGCCGCGCGCACCTCGGGGATGGCGGCGATCGCCGAGGCCACCGCGCCGGTGGTCTCCAGGCGCAACTCGTCGGTGGCGTCGGCGCCATTGATCCGGACCCGCAGGCCGCCGCCGGCGACCTCGTCGAAGTCCACCCGGGTATCGAAGGTGCAGCGCACCAGGGCGGCGGCGTCGGAAATGTCCAGATTGGCCCAGCTGGCCGCGACCCCGACCGCCCGGTACAGCGCCCCCGAATCCAGGTAATGCCAGCCCAGGCGGGCGGCGACGATGCGGCTGACGGTGCCTTTGCCGGCCCCGGATGGGCCATCGATGGTCAGGACGGGAGCGGGCTCGTTCATGCGGTTCCTCAGGATGGGGCGGCGCATTGTAGCGCCGACGCCGGCCGAGCTGGCGCAAGCAGTTGAAACCATGAAGAAAACCAGGCTACAATCGCCGGCTTACTGATCCTGCGCCATGGTTTCGGCCGTGCCGCCCTCCTTCGAATCCACAAGTTTACGCCGAGGTGTGCCATGAAAGTCCTGTCCTCCCTGAAGTCGGCGAAGGCCCGTCACCGCGACTGCAAGGTGGTCCGCCGCCGCGGCAAGGTCTTCGTGATCTGCAAGTCCAACCCCCGTTTCAAGGCGCGTCAGCGCTGATCCGACCCGGCCTGCCCTGCCGCACCGCGCGCAGCGGTGGCCGGTCGTCGACGAAAGCCGCCTTCGGGCGGTTTTTTGTTGCCGAAGTTTGCTGTAATCGGCGTTCGTCCTCTGGGGAGTACACGTGATGAAGCATCGTCTGTCCGTCCTGCCGCTGCTGGCCGTGTTGGGCCTGGCCGGCGGCGCCCACGCCGAGACCCTGCTGGTCGACCGGGTCAAGGAAGAACCCGCGGCGGCGCTGCCGACCCGCGGCCTGAGCATGGCCCAGGTGCAGGCGCGCTACGGCGCCCCGCAGCAGAAGCTGGAGCCGCGCGGCGGCCAGAAGCGGCAGTGGCCGACCATCAACCGCTGGGTCTATCCGGCCTTCACCGTGTACTTCGAGAAGCAGAAGGTGGTGGACGTGGTCGCCAACAAGGCCGACGCCAACGAGATCGGCCCGAAGCCGGCGATCCGCTGACGTCGGTCCTGCGCCCGGTTGCGCGAGCGCCTGACCGAACACCCCGGCGCTGCCGCGTCGCGACCGTCTCGTCCCGCGGTCCCGCGCAACGCCCCCGCGCCGCCGGCGCGGGGATATGAATGACACACGCCCTGGCGCGATGCCAGGCACAACCTGAGTAGTAGTCGCAATGTCTGATCGTCTTCGCCTTCCCGCCGAATGGGAGCCCCAGTCCGCCATCCTGATCGCCTGGCCACATGCCGGCACCGACTGGGCCGAGCGCCTGGCCGAGGTCGAGGAGACCTACATCGCCCTGGTCGCGGCGATCGTGCGCTTCCAGCGGGTGCTGATCTGCGTGGCCGACGCCGACCTGCAGATCTATGCGGAGGCGCGGCTGCGCTCGGCGCGGGTGGACATGCAGCGGGTGCGCTTCGTCGAGGCCGAGTACGACGACACCTGGCTGCGCGATTCCGGCCCGATCACCCTGGCGCGCGCCGGCGGCGGCTTCCAGTTGCTGGATTTCCGCTTCACCGGCTGGGGCGGCAAATTCCAGGCCAGCCGCGACGACCAGTTGGTGAGTGTGCTGGCCGAGCAGGGTCTGTTCGCCGACAGCGCCGTGCGCCGCATCGACTTCGCCCTGGAAGGCGGCGCCATCGACTGCGACGGCGCCGGCACCCTGCTGACCACCTGGCAATGCCTGCACGAGCGCCATCCGCAGCGCAGCCGCGAGTCGCTCAGCCACGACCTGGCCGAGTGGCTGGCGCAGCAGCGCGTGCTGTGGCTGGACCACGGCTACCTGGAAGGCGACGACACCGACGCGCACATCGACACCCTCGCCCGCTTCGCCGGGACCGATGCGATTGTCTACCAGGCCTGCGACGACGCCGGCGATTCGCACTACGCCGAGTTGCAGGCGATGGGCGCCGAACTGGCGGCGTTGCGTACCGCCGAGGGCGCGCCCTATCGCCTGTTCCCGCTGCCGTGGGCGCAGCCGGTCATCGATGAGGGCCGGCGCCTGGCCGCCTCCTACGCCAACTTCCTGATCGTCAATGGCGCGGTGCTGATGCCGGCCTACGGCGACGCGGCCGATGCGCAGGCGCAGGCGGTGATGGCGCAGGCCTTCCCGCAGCATGAAATCGTGCCGATCCCCTGCCGCGCGCTGATCTGGCAGAACGGCAGCCTGCACTGCATCACCATGCAGCTGCCGGCCGGCCTGCTCGCGGACTGAGCCGCCGCCGCTGCGCCGCACGCCGGCGCAGCGCCGACCACACCCGCGGCCACGCACGGCGCGGCATTCATCTCCCTGGAACCTGCCGCGCGGCCATCCGCGCTACCATGCCGGTTTACCGCGAACCTTGATTCCGCAATGAGCCGAAACACTCTTTCCGTCGCGCTGATCCAGGAGCGCAACCACGGCGACGCCGCGGCGAACCTGGCAGCGATCGAATCGCGTGTGGCCGAGGCTGCCGCGCAGGGCGCGCAGTTGGTGCTGCTGCAGGAACTGCACAACGGCGCGTACTTCTGCCAGCACGAGTCGGTGGACGAATTCGACCTGGCCGAGCCGATTCCCGGCCCCAGCACCGAGCGCCTGGGCGCGCTGGCCAAGCGCCATGGCGTGGTCCTGGTCGGCTCGCTGTTCGAGCGCCGCGCCGCCGGCCTGTACCACAACACCGCGGTGGTGTTCGAAAAGGACGGCAGCCTGCTCGGCAAGTACCGCAAGATGCACATCCCCGACGATCCGGGCTTCTACGAGAAGTTCTACTTCACCCCGGGCGATCTGGGCTTCACCCCGATCCAGACCTCGGTCGGCCGCCTCGGCGTGCTGGTGTGCTGGGATCAGTGGTACCCGGAAGCGGCGCGGCTGATGGCGCTGGCCGGCGCCGAACTGCTGCTCTATCCCACCGCGATCGGCTGGGACCCCAATGACGAACAGGCCGAGCAGGAACGCCAGCGCGACGCCTGGATCCTCAGCCATCGCGGTCATGCGGTGGCCAATGGCGTGCCGGTGCTGAGCTGCAACCGTGTGGGCCACGAGCCGTCGCCGCTGGGCGCATCGGGCATCCAGTTCTGGGGCAACAGCCATGTGCTCGGTCCGCAGGGCGAGTTCATTGCCGAGGCCGGCGCCGAGCCGACCGTGCTGGTCTGCGACGTCGACCTGCAGCGCAGCGAGCACGTGCGGCGGATCTGGCCGTTCCTGCGCGACCGCCGCATCGATGCCTACGGCGATCTGCTGAAACGCTACATCGACTGACCCGCAGCGCCGCCCCGGTCCTCGCATGCGCCGCGCCGCGGACTGCGACGCAGCCCGCCCCGGCGGCAGGCGCCCATGCCTGTCGCGGCCGATGCCCTCACCCCCCATGCCCGCTGAGCCCCGGCGCCGACGAGGCGCCCTCCGATGAGTGATGGAATGAACGAACTTTCCCAGGCCGACGGCGACGATGCGCTGTTCGACGGCCAGCCGTACCGCATCGTCGAACGCGATGGCATCCGCTACACCCTGCTCGGCACCGCGCACGTGTCCCTGGCCAGCGTTGCCGCCGTGGAACGGGCGATCGGCAGCGGCCGTTTCGACGCGGTGGCGGTGGAACTGGATCCGCAACGCCTGCAGGCGCTGACCGATCCGGACGCACTGACCAAGCTGGACCTGGTGCAGGTGATCCGCAAGGGCCGCGTGGCCCTATTCGCCGCCAACCTGGCGCTGGCCGCCTACCAACGGCGTCTGGCCGAGCAACTGGGCATCGAACCCGGTGCCGAACTCAAGCGCGCGGTGCTGCTGGCGCGCGAACGGCAGTTGCCGGTGTACCTGGTCGATCGCGAAGTCGGCCTGACCTTCAAGCGCGCCTCCAGCCGGCTCGGCTTCTTCGGCAAGCTGAAGCTGGCCAGCGGCCTGCTCGGTGGCCTGTTCGCCTCCGACGAGGTCGGCGAGGCGGAGATCGAGAAGCTCAAGCAGGGCGACATGCTCGAGGCCAGCTTCGGCGACTTCGCCAGCGAGAGTCCGGCGCTGTACGAAACCATCATCGCCGAGCGCGACCGCTACATGGCCACGCGCCTGCGCGAGGAACGGGCGCAACAGCGCGCGCTGCCGCTGACCGACAATGCCGAACCGCTGGAGGGCGCGCCGTCGACCGGCGTGCGCGAGGTGCTGGCGGTGGTCGGTGCCGGCCACCTGGCCGGTCTGGCGCGGCATCTGCAGGGCGACCAGGACGATCCGGCGACGCTGCGCAAGGCGCTGGAAGAGGTGCAAACCAAGAAGAAGGTGCCATGGATCACCCTGACCCTGACCGCGCTGGTGCTGGGCGGCGTGGCCTGGGGCTACTGGCACGGCGGCTTCGCGCTGGGCACAGACCTGCTGCTGCAGTGGGTGCTGTTCACCGGCGGCCTGGCCGGGCTGGGCTGCATCCTCGCCGGCGGGCATCCGCTGAGCGTGATCGCCGGCGCCATCGCCGCGCCGCTGAAGCCGTTCCGCCCCGGCGTGCCGGCCGGTGCGTTCAGCGCCCTGGTCGAGGTGCACATGCGCAAGCCGGCCTATGGCGATTTCCTGGCCCTGCGCGACGATGCGCAGAACCTGCGCGGCTGGTACCGCAACCGCGTCTCGCGGGTGGTGCTGACCTTCCTGCTGACCAACCTGGGCAGCATGCTCGGCGTGTGGCTGGCCGGCTTCCGCATCTTCGGCAAGCTGGCGGGTTGAACAGCCGAAGGCAGTGACCTCGTAGGAGCGGCTCTTGTCCCCTTTTGCGGGATCAGCCGCGACCGGCCTTCCCTGGGACGCCTGTCGCGGCTGAAGCCGCTCCTACGAAAAGCTCATGCGGTTTGCGGTGCGGCGATACCACGCGCGCGCCGTACCAAGCCCGCCACGCCGTTGCTCAGATCGTCCAGGATCGCGTAGATGGTCGGCAGGAACAGCAGGCTGACCACGGTCGAGAACGCCAGGCCGCCGGCGATGGCGCGTGCCATCGGGTAGTAGGCCGGGCCGTCGCCGAACATCTGCGTGGTGGTCAGCGAGATCGGCACCATCGCCAGGATCGCCGTGCCCATGGTCATCATGATCGGGCGCAGGCGCTCGCGCGAGCCTTCGATCAGCGCCTCGGTACGACCCAGGCCGCGCCGGCGCAGGTTGTTGATGTGCTCGATCATCACGATGCCGTTGTTCACCACCACGCCCATCAGCACCAGGATGCCGATGAAGGCCATGATCCCGAAGCTGGTGCCGGTGATCCAGAACAGCCAGAACACGCCGAACACCGAGAACAGCACGCCGCTCATGATCGCCACGGGGAACAGCAGCGATTCGAACATCGCGGCCATCACCACGTAGATCATCACCAGTGCGATCAGCAGGTTGAACAGCATCTGCTGGCTGGCCTGATCGTCGTCCTGGCCGTCCGCGCCGTCGAAGCTGTAGCGGTAGCCGACCGGGAAGTCGACCGCCTTGAGGGTGTCCTCGATCGCTTGCTTGGCCTCCGGCGCGGTGACCTTGGCGCCGAGGTTGGCGGTGATGGTCAGCGTGGTCTGCCGATTCGTGCGGGCGATCTGGGTCGCGGCGGCGCGCGGTTGCGTCTCGACCAGGCTCAGCAAGGGCACGCTGCGCCCGTCCTGGGTGCGCACGTTGAAGCTGTCCAGGTCTTCCGGCGAGGTCTGCTCGGCGCCGGCGAAACGCACCCACACCGGCACCTCGTTGTCGCCGTGGCGGAACTCGCGCAGCGACGCGCCGCGCAGCGCCAGGCCGACGAAGCTGGCGACCTGCTCGGCGCTGAAGCCGAACGCGGCGGCGCGCTCGCGGTCCACCCGCACCGCCAGTTCGGTGCTGCGGTCACCGCTGTCCACGCGCACGTCGCGCAGTTCCTTGCGCCGTGCCAGCAGCGGCACCACGTCGTCGGCGAGCGCGCGCAGCGCCTCGGTGGAATCGCCGACCAGTTGTACCTGCACGGTCTGCCCGCCACCGTTGCCGCCATCGCCGCCGTTGCTGTTGCCGACGTGGAAGTCCACCCGCGCCGAACGCGGCAGTTCCTTGCGGATGCGTTCCATCAGCGCCGGCAGGTCGCGGACCTGCTTCAGATCCACCGTCAGCGTGGTGCTGCTGCCCTCCTCCTCGCTGAACCAGGAATACACCTGGGTCACGTGGTACTGCGCGCGCCGCGCATCGATGAAGCGCTCGAGCCGGGTCACTTCCTCGGCCATCTGCTCGCGCGTGTAGGCGCCCTTCCACTGATAGCCGATGAAGACCTGCTCGCCGCCGTCGCCGCCGAACATGTCCTTCTTGGTCTGCAGCATCGGGATCACGCTCAGCGCGCTGATCAGCACGATCGCGCAGACGCTCCAGCCGCGGTGCGCCAGCGACCAGGCCAGCACCCGCGCGTAGCGGCGCTGCAGGCGCGGGATCAGCCCATGCGGGGAATGCAGCAGCGCCGGGGTGCGCATGCGCGCCGACAGCATCGGGATCAGGCTCACCGCCACCAGCCACGACGCCAGCAGCGACACCGAGATGGTGATGGCGATCTGCGACATGAAGATGCTGATGTTGTTGGTTTCGCCGAACAGGTTCGGCAGGAACACGATGCAATGGCACAGGGTGCCCGCAGACAGTGCGATGGCGACGTTGCGGGTGCCGACGATGGAGGCGCGCTGCGGCTGGTCGGGCATGCGCTCGCGCTCCTGGTAGATGCTCTCCACCACCACTACCGCGTTGTCCACCAGCATGCCCACCGCCAGCAGCAGGCCCATCATGGTCAGGATGTTGAGGGTGACCCCGGCGAAGTACATGAAACCCAGGGTGATCGCGAAGCAGATCGGGATCGCCAGGGTCACCATCAGGGTCGACGGCCAGTGCCGCAGAAAGAAGAACAGCACCGTCACCGACAGCAGCAGGCCGACCGCGCCGGCTTCGGCCAGTTCCGCCAGCGACGAGGTCACCGCCTTGCCCTGGTTGTCGATGACCTTGATCTGCACGTCGCTCAGCGCCGGCTGCTTGCGGATCTGCTCGACCTCGGCCAGCACCGCGCGCGAGACCTCGACCAGGTTGGCGCTGCGCTCCTTGAACACGTCCAGGCCCACCGCCGGGCGCCCGTCCAGGCGCCGGCCGTAGCTCATCCGGGTCGGCTTCAGCCGCACCTCGGCGATGTCGCCCAGGCGCAGGCCCTTGGCGTCGATGACCAGGTCGCGCAGCTCCTGCAGGTCGCGCAGTTCGCCGACCGGCTGCACCCGCAGGCGCTGGCCGTTGTCGTCGATCTGCCCGGCCGACAGCGAGAAGTTGAGCTTGCCCAGGCGCTCGCTGAGCTGGTTGAGGCTGAGGTTGTGCGCGCTGAGCCGGTCCGGGGCGATGGCGATCTCGACCTCGTTCGGCGGCGCCCCGGACACCGACACCTTGGCCACTCCGGGAATGCGCTCCAGGCGACGCTTGAACTCGCGATCGAGCATGTCGTACGCGCCGGTCAGGTCGGCCGCGCCGGCCAGGCGCACTTTCAACACCGGCTGGTCGCTGCTGGACCACTTGAACACGTTGTAGCGCCGCAGGTCGGTCGGCAGGTCGGCGCGGATCGCGTCGATGCGTTCGCGCGCATCGGAGGCGGCGATGGCGATGTCGCGGTCCCAGTCGGAGAACTCGATGAAGATGTTCGCGCCGTCGGCGGTGGCGGTCGAGCGCATGCGCTTGATCCCGGTCATCGTCGCCAGCGCTTCCTCGGTCGGCCGCACCAGGTTGCGCTCGACCTCGTCCGGGGTCGAGCCGGTGTACGGCAACTGCACGAACAGGAACGGCGCGGAGATGTCCGGCAAGGCCTCCAGCGGCAGGCGGAAGGCGGCGATCAGCCCGACCACCACCAGCGACACGAAGCACATGATGGTGGTGACCGGACGGCGGATGCTGAATTCGGCGACGCTCATGCCGGTGCGCCCTCGCCGTCCTGCAGGCGCTGCTCGCCGTTTTCACGTTGCCGCGCGCGACGTCCGCGCTCGGCGTAGTACGCGTCGGCGCGGCGGTCCAGGCGGTCGTAGACCACCGGGATCACCAGCAGGGTCAGCAACGTGGACACCAGCAGCCCGCCTATCACCGTGATCGCCATCGGCGCACGCACCTCGGCGCCCTCGCCGCTGGCGATCGCCAGCGGCAGGAAGCCGAACAGCGTGCACAGCGTGGTCATCACGATCGGCCGCAGCCGCGAGCGTGCGCCTTCGATCAGCGCGGCACGCTTTGCCACGCCCTCCTCGCGCAACTGGTTGACCTTGTCGATCAGGATGATCGCGTTCTTGGTCACCAGGCCCACCAGCAGGATCAGGCCGATGAACACCACCACCGACACCGGCTTGCCGGTCAGCAGCAGCGCCAGCACCGCGCCGACCAGCGCCAGCGGGATGGTGAACAGGATGACGAACGGATGCAGCAGCGACTCGAACTGCGAGGCCATCACCAGGTACACCAGGAACACCGCCAGGCCGAACGCGAACAGCAGCGAGCGCGCCGACTGCGCCAGTTCCTCTCCTTGCCCGCCGATGTGCATGCCGACGCCGGCGCCGAGCGGATCGCGCGCCACCATCTCGCCCACTTCGCGCACCGCCGTGCCCAGGTCGATGTCGCGCAGGTTGGCCGAGACGATGGCCACGCGGATCTGGTCGGCGCGGTGGATCTCGCTGGGACCGGTGGTAGCGACCACGTCAGCGACCGCATCCAGGGTCACCGGCCGGCTGCTGCCCGGATTGACGATCAGCCGGCGGATGCTGTCGACACTGGCGCGGTCGCTCTGCTGCGCGCGCACCAGCACGTCGATCTTGCGGTCGCGGAAGCTGTAGCGGGTGGCGACGTCACCGCGCACCTTCTTCACCACCACGTCGGCAATCTGCCGCGTGGTCAGCCCCAGCGCACCGGCACGCTCTTGGTCGAAGCGGATCTGGATCTCCGGGAAACCTTCTTCCACCGTGGATTTGACGTCGGCGAAGCGGCCGTTGCCGCGCAGCAGCGCCGCCAGCTTCTGCCCGGCGTGCTGGATGGTCTGCAGGTCCTGGCCGCGCAGTTCGATCTCCAGCGGCGTGGAGAAACTGAACAGCTCCGGCCGGCTGAAACCGACCTGCACGCCCGGGTGGTTGCGCATCGTCGCGCGCATGCGCTCGCTCTGCTGCGCCTCGAACTGCGCGCTGCCGCCGCCGGCCATGGCGATGGTCAGCTTGCCGATGTTCTCGCCGCTCTCTGTGGGGTTGGCGTCGAGCCGGGTGCCGCTGCCGCTGACCCCGTACAGCGCCTGCACGCCCGCGTCCTTGCCGTGGACCTCCTGCAGTTCGCGCACCAGCGCGTCGGTCTGCCGCAGCGGCGTGCCGGCCGGCAGTTTCACGGTCATCTCGAAGCGGTCCTGCGCCAGCTGCGGGATCAGGTCGGCGCCCAGCAGCGGCGCCACCGCCAGGGTCGCGGCGAAGGCCAGCGCCGCCAGCCCCAGCACCCAGCCGGGACGCGCCAACGCGCCGGGCAGCAGCCGCAGATAGCCGCGTTCGGCCAGCGCGTACGGCGCCATCGCCAGGGCGCTGGCCTTGCGCATCACCGGCGCGATCACCGCCACCGCACCGCGCCACAGCCGCACGACCAACCAGGCCACGCCGAAGAACACCCCACGCACCGCCGCAGCGGCGCCGCGCCGGCTCCAGGCCAGCGGCTTCAGCCAGCCGCGCCGCGGCTGCCAGTGCGGCGGCGCCGGTTCCACCGGGAACGCCAGCGGCGCACGGCCCTTCAGCGAGCTGAGCATCGGGATCAGGGTCATCGACACCACCAGCGAGATCGCGATGGCGATCGCCACGGTCAACGCCTGGTCGCGGAACAGTTGCCCGGCCACGCCCTCCACGAACACCAACGGCAGGAACACCGCGATCGTGGTCAGGGTCGAGGCGACCACCGCCATGCCCACCTCGCGGGTACCGACGATCGCCGCATCGAGCACGCTCAGACCGCGCTCGCGCGCCTTGGCGATGCTTTCCAGCACCACGATCGAATCGTCCACCACCAGGCCGGTGGCCAGCGCCAGGCCGCCCAGCGACATCACGTTGAGGCTCAGGCCGAGCCGATCCATGAAGAAGAACGTGGTCACGATCGACACCGGCAGCGACAGCCCGATCACGAACGTGCTCCACCCATCGCGCAGGAACAGGAAGATGATCAGGATCGCCAGCAGGCCGCCGATCACCGCGTCCTTCTTGACGTCGCCGATGGCGTGTTCGATGAAGCGCGACTGGTCCTCCAGCGTGGTCAGTTCGGCGTCGGCGGGAATCTGCGCCTGCAGTTGTTCCAGGCGCTTGCGCAGCGCCGCCGCGGTGGCCACAGTGTTGGCGTCGCCCTCCTTGTAGATGGCCAGTTCCACCGCCTCCTTGCCGCCCAGGCGGATGATCGCCTCGCGCTCCTTGTAGCCCTGCCGCACCTGCGCCACGTCCTTGAGCCGGATCGGCATGCCGCCGGCGACGGTGGTGGTCGTGCTGGAGGTCGCGCTCTGCGCCGCCGACGCCGCGGCCAGCGCCGCTTCCGAGCCGGTGGAGGCGGCGATCGCGTACATCTGCTGCAGGGCCGCGTCGGCCGCGTTGCCGCCGGCCCCCTGGGTGGTCAGCAACAGGTTGCGGATCTCGTCCAGGTCGGCGAACTGGTTGACCGTGCGCACCAGATAGCGCTGCGTGCCCTGCTCCAGGCGGCCGCCGGAGAGATTGACGTTCTCATCCTTGAGCCGCGCGATCACCGTGTCGATCGGCATGTTGAGCTGCGCCAGCCGCTGCTGGTCGATATCCACCTGGATCTCGTCCTCCAGGCCGCCGCCGACCTTGACCGCGGCCACGCCCGCCACCGGCTCCAGCTTTTTCTTCAGGTCCTCGTCGGCGTAGCGACGCAACTGGGTCAGCGCGCGCACCGCCTCGGCGTCGGTGTGCGCGGCGGTCTTGCTCGACAGCACCAGGCGCATGATCGGCTGGGTGGAGGGATTGAAGCGCAGCAGCACCGGCGCCTTGGCCTCCAGCGGCAGCGACAGCGCCTCCATCTTGTCGCGCACCTCCAGGCTGGCCTGGTCCATGTTGGTGCCCCAGGCGAACTCCAGCACCACGTCGCTTTGTCCGGTGCGCGAGACCGACTTGAGCTTGCGCAGGTTCTTGACCACGCCGACTGCTTCTTCCACCGGCTCGGTCACCAGCGTCTCGATCTCCGAGGGCGCGGCGCCGGCGTACTCGGTGCGCACGGTCAGCGTCGGATAACTCAGGTCCGGCAGCAGGTTGACCTTGAGCCCGTGCAGCGCGATCGCGCCGAACAGCAGCATGGTCAGCGTGATCATCGCGATGGTCACGCGGCGGCGGGTGGCGAATTCGACCAGGCCGCCGCCGTGCGCAGCGGCAGTTGGCGGTGGGACGTCGTGCGCGTCAGGACCGGCGCCGTGCATCAGCGCGCTCCGGAAGCGGTCGCCGGTGCGGCAGCGGCGACCTCGCGTTGCGGCGCGATCACCTGCACGCGGCTACCGTCGCGCAGCGCGACCTTGCCGGCAGTGACCACCTGGTCGCCGGCCTGCAGGCCCTGGCGGATCTCCACCCACGGCCCTTCGGCATAGCCCAGCGTCACCGGCACCCGCGCGACCTTACCGGCGACCACGCGGAACACCGCCGGCTCGCCATCGTCGAGCAGCGCCAGCCGCGGCACCACCAGCGCATCGGTGCGCTGGTCGTAGTCGATGCGGATGCGGCCGAACATGCCCGGCTGCAGCGCTTCGGCGCCCTCGTCGAAGGCGCAGACCACGCGGAAGGTGCCGCTGCCGGCATCCACCACCGGCGCGATACGGTCGACCCGGCCGCGGAACTGCTTGCCCGGCAGCGCATCGGCCAGCAGGGTCACCGGCTGCCCGGTCTTGAGCGTGGCCAGTTCGCGCTCGGGCACGTTGAGCGTGGCCTCCAGGCGCGAGTCGTCGACGATGCGGAAGATCGGCGTGTTGATCTGCACGAAGTTGCCGGTCTTGATCGAGCGCGAGGCGATCACCCCGGAGATCGGCGCCACCACCGTGGCATAGGACAGCTCCAGCGCGGCCAACTGGTGTTGCGCGCGCACGTTGGCCAGGTCGTACTTGATCTGGTCGACATCGGCGGCACTGACGAGTTGCTGGCCCACCAGTTGCTGCGAGCGGCGGTAGTTGTTCTCCAGCTTGCGCAGTTGCGCCTCGCTCTGCGCCAGCGCCAGCCGCGCGCGGTCCGGGTCCAGCCGCACCAGCGGCTGCCCGGCGCTCACCTGCTGGCCTTCTTCGGCCAACACCGCCAGGGCCACGCCGGAGGTCTTGGCGACCACCTGCGACTCGGCGCGCGCTTCCAGCGCCGCGGTGCCGCTGTAGCTGGCCGCCACCGCACGGCGACTGGCCGCCGCCACCTCCACCGGCACCGCCTCCGGCGCCTTTTCGCTGTCGGCGGCCTTGGCCTTGGCCTCGGCGGCCGGTTTGCAGCCGCCGAGCAGCAGCGTGGTGGTGACCAGCAGCGCGGCAGCGCAGGTGGCAGTGCGGCGCTCGAACGGTCGCGTCATCGTCGTGTCCTTGGTGGATGGCGTGAATGGTGTTGTAGATAAGTAGATCACCAAACAACGTCGTGCCGTATGCCCCAAAGGTCACGGGTCGCCCACCGCCGCCAGTTTCGGAGCCGCGAAAGGTGAGGCTATACTCGGGCCGTTCCGTGTTCCCCCACGCCGGAACCCCAATCCGTCCTCCGGACCACGAAACCATGCGCACGCAGCCGCTAGCCGCTTGTTTTGCTCTGGCCGTACTCGTTTCTGTTGGGGCCGCCCCGGCCATGGCGCAGACCGCGCCGGCGCCCGCCGCTCCCGCCGCCGCCGCAGCCGCGGCGCCCGCCCCTGTGCAGGGCAATGCCGCCAACGGCCGGGTGCTCACCTACACCTGCCAGGGCTGCCACGGCGTCACCGGCTACAAGAACGCCTACCCCAGCTACCGCATCCCCAAGATCGGCGGGCAGTCGGCGCAGTACCTGACCCAGGCGCTGACCGAATACCGGCTCGGCAAGCGCAAGCATCCGACCATGCAGGCCCAGGCGGAAAGCTTCTCCGACCAGGAGATCGCCGACATCGCCGCTTTCCTGTCCACCCTCAAGTAGGCCTCCCATGCCGAACGCCGCGCACGCCTTGCGTCCCGCCCTCGTCCTGCTTGCCGCCCTGTGCCTGGGGGCCTGTTCGCAATCGCAGGTGGAATCCACCAGCAAATCCGCCGGCGACCCCGGCCATGCCAGCGGCGAGCACGGCTCCGGCTCCTCCGCCGGCCTGCCCGGCGGGCGCATCGAGGCCGGCGACAAACTGGCCCACGCCAAGGGCAAGGCCACCGGGCAGAGCTGCATCGACTGCCACGGCGCCGAAGGCAACGCGCCGATCGACCCGACCTATCCCAAGCTCGGCGGCCAATACGGCGACTACCTCGCGCACGCGCTGCAGGCCTACCGCGGCGGCACCCGCACGCATCCGCTGATGAGCCCGCAGGCGGCGCAGTTGAGCGACCAGGACATCGCCGACCTGGCCGCCTACTTCGGCTCGCGCAGCAGCCAGTTGCGCGATTTGCACGGCGTGAACTGAGCGCAGCACGCGCAGGCAGCCACGCACACCGCATGACGTGCGTGGTCGCCTGTACCATGGTGCGCTGAGCAGCGGCGGCGCGGCCGCACGCGGTGCGCTCCGGATGTCCGTTCGCATCACGCTCAATCTGTCGCTCCGGCGCCATCCAACGCGAGGGCCACGCGCAGGAGCGGCTTCAGCCGCGACCAGGCTTCATCGGGAACGCCCGTCGCGGCTGAAGCCGCTTCTACGAGACAGCACGCCGTGCGCGACGGATCGTTTGGAGTTGTCTTTCCGCGGCGATGAGCCCTCTAATTGAAAGCCGTGCCGCTGAAGCGGCCCACTCAGTGCAGCCGCGTCGCTTCGCATGTGCTGAAAGCTGGTGATGTGCGGCGCCCTCTTGTGACGCCGAGCCGCACCCCGCAACTCAGCGACTACCGTTGTCTTCCTGCAACTCGCGCTTGAACGGGACGTTCGGCGGCGGCCGTGCGCCGGCCGGCTGCTCGTTGAGATTGGGATCGGTGATGCTGCAGCCGCCGCCCACCTGCAGGATCGAGATCACGCAGGAAATGCTGCTGGTGGTGCCGGGAATCGGGATCTTCACCGACTTGATGCCGCGCCGCACCCACTCTTCCAGCAGCGTCGCGTTCGGCAGCCAGTACTTGTCGAACGAAGTCGGCGTGTAGTCGTACGGCGGACGCTTGAGCCACTCACCGGCCTTTTCGATGCGCTCGCGCGTCCAGGTGTCGGTGTCCGAGCCGGGCGCATTGCGCGCCGGCGCCTGGTCGTTGCCGCGGCCATCGGCCAGGCGCACGCTGCCGTCGGCATTGAACAGGCCGCCGCCCTTGCTGGCGCCCGCACCGGCATCGCCAGGGCGGTTGCGGGCGGCCGCCCCCCAGTCGTCGCCGCGCTGCGGCGTGGCCCAGCCGCCATCGCGGGCGACCGGCGCAGGACCACTACCAGAAGCTGCGGCCTGACTACCGGGCGGTGCGGTGCCGGCCGCAGCGGCGGTCGGCTTGGCAGTCGCACTGGCCGCAGCGCCGGCAACGGCGGCCGGCGCCGACTGCGGTGTCGGCGCGCTCGCCGGCGTGGTGTCCGGGCTGGCGGCCGGGGCAGCCGGCGGTGCCGGCGTGGGTGCGCTCGCGGTGGCGGCATTCGGCGTCGGCACTTCGATCTGACGCACCTGCGGCACCTCGGCACTGCGCAGCACCGGTGTCGGCACCGGCGTGCGCAGCTGTGGCGCCGGAACCTGCACCTGCGGCAACGGGGCCGGCACCTCGCGTTCGCGCACCTGCACCTGCGGGGCGGCCGGGCGCGGCACCGCGATGTCGCGCGGCCGCAGCTGCGCCACGGTCGGCACATCGGTGACCACCTCGACCTCGCGCACCGGCACCTGCACGTCGGGCGGCACCACCGCGCGCGGCGTCGGGACCGGCACACGCACGCTCGGCGGCGGCGGCAGCACGAAGTCGCGGGTGGGCGTGGGCGTTTCGGTCACCTGCAGCGGCTGTTCCGCTGGCGGCGGCGGGGGCGCACTGGCCGTAGTCGGCGCGGGCACCGGTGGAACAGGTGCCGGCGCTGCGGCCGCTGCCGGCGCAGGCGCTGCCGCGGCTGGCGGCGTCGGGCGCGCGCGCGCAGACGCGGCACGCTGCGCATGCGGCGGGGTCGGCGACGCTGCATCCGCGGACGCGGACGCTTCGGCCGGCGCACCGCCGCCGCTCTCGGCGGGCGTGCCGCGGCCGACGAATTCCACCTGCACGCGTCCGGCTTGGTCCGCGTCGGCGCGCGGCGGCAGCCAGCGCACGAACGCCACCCACAGCAGGAACACCGCGAACAGCAGATGCAGCAGCAGGCTGAGCAACACGGCGATGCGCCGCCACCAGCGCTGGTCGTACGGCGCCGGGTCCCAGTGCTGCCACCACAGGCGGCAGAACGCCTGCCACAGTGGCAAGGCCGGCAGACGCGTGGTCACCGGCGGCTGCGCCGGCGGCATCGCCGCAATCAGCTCGGGGGCGGCGAACGGCCGCGGCACGGCGGGTTGCGCCGCGATCCAGTGCGCCCATGCGTATGGCAGACCGGTGCGGCGGTCGCGCAGCAGCTTGCGCGGCGTGCGCGCCAACAACACATCAAGGATGTCGGTGGCGCGCGTCACCGGCAGCGGGAGTCAGGCGGCCGAATCGCGCGGAATGTAGGGAGCGCTGCCGCTGTCGTGGTCGGTGGCGTCGCGTACCGCGGTCACCCCGGGCACGCGGCCCATCAGCGTCTTCTCGATGCCCTGCTTCAGGGTCACGTCGGCCATGCCGCAGCCGTGGCAGCCGCCGCCGAAGCGCAGCAGCACCACGCCATCGGCGGACACTTCCTGCACCGCCACGCGGCCGCCGTGCTGGGCCAGTTGCGGATTGACCTCGTTTTCCACCACCCAGCGCACCCGCTCCACCAGCGAGGCCGCCTCGCCCGGCGCTTCGCCCTTGATCTTGGGCGCCTTGATGGTGAGCTGCTGGCCGGTGCCCTGGGTGACGTAGTCGATTTCGGCGCCGTCGAGCCAGGCGACGCTGTCGGCCGCCACGTACAGAGTGAAGCCGGCGCAGTCGATCGCCCATTCGTCGCCGGCCAGGTCCGCCGGCTCGGCGAACTCCAGCCGCGCATCCGCGCGCGGGGTGCCGGCATCGACCGCGCTCAGGCGCACGCCCATGCCGGGCACGGCCTCGCGTTCGAGCAGCTTGCGGAAATGGGCCTGTGCGTTGTCTGAGATCTGGATCATGCGGGTATTCTAGACCCTTCCACGCCCTGCGCTCATCGCGGGCGGTATGTTGATCGGCCCTGTCCGTTCCACCGCAGAGACCCTCCATGAACGACCTGATCCCCCTCGCCCAGGCCCATTGCTCGCCCTGCAAGGGCAGCGAGTACAAACTGACCCAGGCGCGCGTCGCCGAACTGCTGCCACAGGTGCCCGGCTGGGAAGTCGTGGAGAACGGCACTGCGATCAGCCGCACCTTCCGCTTTCCCGACTATTACCGCACCCTGGCCTTCGTCAACGCGCTGGCCTGGATCGCGCACCGCGAGGACCACCACCCCGACCTGGGCGTGCACTACGACCGCGTGGTGGTGCGCTATTCCACCCACGACGTCGGCGGCCTCAGCGAGAACGACTTCATCTGCGCCGCCAAGGCGTCCGCCCTTCCGGAATGATCACGATGACCGCCACCGCCCGCCGTCTGCTCCCCCTGGCCTGCCTGAGCACCGTGTTGCTCAGCGCCTGCGGCCAATCCCAGCAATCCCAGACACACACCGTGGCCCAGCCGCCGACCGAGGTCGCCGCGGTGAAGACGCCGCCACCGGACTACCCGATCGACGTGGCCTGCGCCGGGCTCGGCGGCACGGTGGTGCTGAAGGTGGTGGTCGGCGTGCAGGGCAAACCGACCGAGGTGGACGTGGTCACCGGCAGCGGCCAGGCCAAGCTGGACGCCTCGGCGCAGGAGGCCGTGCGCGGCTGGACGTTCAAGCCGGCCACCCGCAACGGCCAGGCAGTACCGTGGACCATCCAGGTGCCGGTCAACTTCAATCCGCCGCAGCCGCGCCCGGACCGTTGCTTCGCGCTGGACGCGCAGGCGCACAAGGCCGGCTGAACCACGGGCGCGCGCCGCGCGCCTTCACGCGACACCCGCAGCGCGCCGGGTCTGATCGACGCCTCTTCTTCGGAGCCGCCGGCGCATGCTGGACATCCCACTGCACAACGTCCTGGTCGCGCTCGCCGTGACCCTCGGCGCCGGCCTGGCCACCGGCCTGGGCAGCGTGCTGGTGCTGTTCAGCAGGGGACCCAATCCGCGCCTGCTCGCCTTCGGTCTGGCGTTCTCCGCCGGCGCGATGGTGTATGTGTCGCTGACCGAGATCCTCGGCAAGTCGATCGCCGCCTTCAGCGCGGCCTTCGACCCGCGCCTGGGCCAGGCCTACGCCACCCTGGCGTTCCTGGCCGGCATGGTGCTGATCGTGGCGATCGACCGGCTGGTGCCCAATCCGCACGAAAGCCTCAACAGCCGCGATCCGCTGTTCCGCGACGACAACCGCGCCTACGTCAAGCGCGTCGGCCTGCTCACCGCGGTGGCGATCACCGCGCACAACTTCCCCGAGGGCCTGGCCACCTTCTTCGCCACGCTGGAAAGCCCGGCGGTGGGCATGCCGCTGGCCTTCGCCATCGCCGTGCACAACATCCCCGAAGGCATCGCCATCGCGGTGCCGGTGCACTACGCCACCGGGCGCAAGTCCTATGCCTTTGCCGCCAGCCTGCTGTCCGGCCTGGCCGAGCCGATCGGCGCGCTGATCGGCTACGTCGCGCTGGCGCGCGTCCTGTCCGAGGCGGTGTTCGGCGCGGTGTTCGGGCTGATCGCCGGGGTGATGGTGTTCCTGGCCCTGGACGAATTGCTGCCGGCGGCCAAGCGCTACGCGCAGGGGCACGAGACGGTGTACGGCCTGGTCGCAGGCATGGCCACGCTGGCGCTCAGCCTGGTGCTGTTCCGCCTGTCCGCGCCGGTCTGATGACGGCGGCCGACGCCGGCTGAACGCGCGCTCGCTGGCCTGCGCGACAACGCTGCGCAGAAAGGTCGCAGACACCCAAGGCGGCGCATGCTGCGGCCACCTTCGCCCCGCTCGATGAGGTGTCGCATGGATCTCCGCCCCTTTCCTCCGGCCAGGCTGGCCCTGTTCACCGCCCTGAGCGTGGTGGCACTGGGCGCCTGTCAACGACAGGATGCGCCCGCCCCCGCGGCCCAGGCCGATGCGCCAGCCCCCGCCGCAGCGCCCGCACCTGCCCCCTACGTCCCGCCCACCGCCGACCAGCTGTATCAACTGGTCGCGCCGATCGCGCTGTTCCCGGACAAGCTGCTGGCGCAGACCCTGGCCGCCTCGGTGTATCCGGACCAGGTGGTGTCGGCGCAGGACTGGCTGCGTAACAACCGCACCCTGTCCGCCACGGACCGCCTGCAGGCGGCCGCGGCGCAGCCTTGGGATCCCAGCGTCAAAGCGCTGACCGCCTTCCCCGACGTGGTCGACCAGTTGGCCGGCAACGGCGACTGGACCCGCGCGCTGGGCGACGCCTACGCCCACGATCCCAACCAGGTGCTGGACGCGGTGCAGGTGATGCGCCAGCGCGCGCAGGCACAGGGCCACCTGCGCAGTACCCCGCAGCAGCGCGTGCAGGTGGTGCAGCGCACCGTGGTGGAGCCGGCCCCGGCCTATGCCGACGCGGTGCCGCCGCCCACCCGCACCATCGTGATCGAACCGGCGCAGCCGGATGTGGTCTACGTACCCCGCTACGACCCCGACTTGGTCTACGGCGCACCGGTCAACGTCTACCGCGAGTACCGTTACCGCCCGCCGCGCCCCTACTACGACACCGGCGACCTGGTCACCGCCGGCATCATTTCGTTCGGCGTCGGCGTACTGGTAGGCGACGCGCTCGAACATCACCACCACAGCGTGTTCGGCTGGCTGGAACCGGCGCCGCCGTGGCACAGCTGGGGCTGGAACAACTGGGGGGTGAACTGGAACGCGCCGCCGTCGGCACCGAACTACGTGGTCTACCGCAACAGCGTGTACGCGCCGCGCACCACCATCATCAACAACCACTACGACAACCGCAGCTACGTGCACAACGACTACCGCGGTGCGCCGCCGCCGGCCGCGCCGATGGGCGGTCCGGGTGGGCAGCAGGCTTTCGCTGGCGCGCATGCGCCGGGGGCCGCGATGGCCGCCGCGGCGATGGCGGCGCGCACTCCGGCAGCCGCATTCGGGCCGACCCGCGCGCAGCCGCCGGCGATGCCGCAGACCATGCCGCATTTCACCAACCAGATGTTGCAGGCCGGCCGCCCGGTGGCAGCGATGCCACCGCCGGTGCAGCGCCTGCCGGCTCCGGGCACGCCAGCGGCCATGGCCGCCGCGCGCGACCAGCGCCTGCTGCCCGGTTTCGCCCAGCGTGCCGCGGCTCCGCAACGCAGCGTGGCGATGGCGCAGCCGAATGCGCCACGCACGGCACCGTCGATGCCGGTCCCGCAGTTCCATGGCCGGCCGGTGCCGCAGGCGCTGACGCCCAGCCAGGCGCCGCGCGAGGCCATCGCCAATCGCGGCATGCCGGAAGCGCGCTTTGCGGAACCGCCGCGGCGCGGCGACCCGGGCATGCAGTCGTCCGGTTTCGCTCGCGAGATGGCCCGTGCGCAGCCACCGCGAGAGGCGATGCCGGCCGAAGCGCCGCGCGCCCAGGCCTGGCATGCGCCTGCGCCCCAGCGTGAGGCGCGCGCGCAGGAGATGCCGCGCGAGACGATGCGCGCGCCAATGCCGGAACCGCGCCAGGAGCAGCGTCAGGAACAACACCAGGAACAGCGCGTGGCCCGGTTCTCCCCACCGCCGCGCATGCCCGAGCCGCGGCCGGCCGAGTCGCATCCGGCACAACGCCCGGCGCCCGCCCACCACGACGGGCACCACGATCACGACCATCACGAAAGCTGAGCGCAGCGCGGGGGCGGCGGCAGCAGGCCGCTCCCGCGGGCTTGGCTCAGCCGAGGCGGTTCAGCGCCTCGGCCAGTTCGTCGGCCAGCGGTGCGTTCAATAGATAAGGTGTCTTGCCGTCGTCCAGGCTGAATTCCAGCGAGGCGGCATGCAGGAACAGGCGCTTGAGCCCGATCTGCTCCCGCAGGCGCTTGTTGACCGTCGGATCGCCGTACTTGTCGTCGCCGGCGACCGGATGCCCGAGGTGCTGGGCGTGCACGCGGATCTGATGGGTGCGGCCGGTCTCGATCCGCACCTCGCAATAGGAATGCCCGCCACGCCGCTCCAGCACCCGGAAGTGGCTCAGCGACGGCTTGCCGGCCGCGTTCACCTGCACGTGGCGCTCGCCGCCCTGGCGCAGGCCGATGTGCAGCGGCGCGTCCACGCTCATGGTGCCGTCGGGCATGCGCCCGACCAGCAGGGTCAGGTAGCGCTTGCTGATGCCGCGGCCCTGGACCCGGTCGTCCTCGCGCATCAGCGCCTGCAGCTCGGTCAGCGCCGAACGCTTCTTGGCCACGATCAGCAGCCCGGAGGTGTCGCGGTCGAGCCGGTGCACCAGCTCCAGCGACTGATCGGGACGTAGCGCACGCAGCGTCTCGATGGCGCCGAAACTGATCCCGCTGCCGCCGTGGCTGGCGACACCGGATGGCTTGTTCAGCGCCAGCAGCCGCGCGTCCTCGTACACGATCGCCGCCTCGAGCCGGGCCATGAACGCATCCGGCGGCGCACTCTTCTCGCCCTCCTCGGTCAGCCGCACCGGCGGGATTCGCACCTCGTCGCCGGCTTCGAGCTTGCGCTCGGCCTTGGTGCGGCCGCCGTTGACCCGCACCTGGCCGCTGCGCATCAGCTTGTAGATCAGGCTGCGCGGGGCGCCCTTAAGCTGGCCGAGCAGGAAATTGTCTACGCGCTGTCCGGCCCTGTCTTCCGGGACCTTGAGAATGCGCACCGCGCTGGTCGCGACATCGCGCGGCTTCGGAGGGATCGGGGGGGAAGTCATCAGGCAGTTTATTCTGTTACACTCGGGGGGCGAGATAAGGGTTTGATTTCGTTGGAAGTTAGTTGAGGGCCAGAAGCCCGGCTTACGACGATTCCGGCACAGTGCGCGACCACCGCCCCCGGGGCGGCCATGTTAGCGGCTCACCGGCCTACCCGGCCATCGCCGGATGCCGCAAGCGTCCGCGCTGAACATGCCCCGTGCGGCACCCAGCCTGGCTGGAGTCGCCGCCGGTCCTGAACCACCTAAAAGCAAAAAGCGCTCCCGCGGCTCGCCGTGGTGTCGTAGCGCTGGAAACCCAAGACGCCCACCCCGCGCCTGCGCGATGGGCGACGAAGCGTGACCAGAAGCGAAACCCCATGGCGTTCCGCGCGGTAGCAGCGCGAGGAACGCAACAATGAAGCGAATGCTGATCAACGCCACGCAGGCAGAAGAACTGCGTGTGGCCATCGTGGACGGCCAAACCCTGTACGACATCGACATCGAGCAGCCGTCCAAGGAACAGAAGAAGTCCAACATCTACAAGGGCCGCATCACCCGGCTCGAACCCTCGCTGGAAGCGGCCTTCGTCGAATACGGCGGCGAGCGCCACGGCTTCCTGCCGCTGAAGGAAATCTCCCGCGATTACTTCCAGGCCGGCGTCGACCACAACAAGGCGACGATCCGCGAACTGCTGCGCGAGGGCCAGGAAGTCGTGGTGCAGGTGGACAAGGAGGAGCGCGGCAACAAGGGCGCGGCCCTGACCACGTTCATCTCCCTGGCCGGCCGCTACATGGTGCTGATGCCGAACTCGCCCAGCGCCGGCGGCGTCTCGCGCCGGATCGAAGGCGAGGACCGCGCCGCGCTGAAGGAAGCGCTGGACAAGCTGAACATCCCCGACGACATGGGCGTGATCATCCGCACCGCCGGCGTCGGCCGCGATGCCGAAGAGCTGCAGTGGGACCTGGACTACCTGCTGCAGGTGTGGAAGTCGATCGCCGAGGCCGCCCTGGCCAAGCCGGCGCCGTTCCTGATCTACCAGGAATCGCGGCTGATCATCCGCGCCCTGCGCGACTACCTCCGCGCCGACATCGGCGAGATCCTGGTCGATACCGAGGAGATGTACGGCGACGCCAAGGAGTTCATGCAGCAGGTGATGCCGCAGAGCCTGCGCAAGCTCAAGCACTACACCGACGACATCCCGCTGTTCAACCGCTTCCAGATCGAGTCGCAGATCGAGGCCGCCTACGAGCGCAGCGTGCGCCTGCCCTCCGGCGGCTCGATCGTGGTCGACCAGACCGAGGCGCTGACCGCGGTGGACGTCAACTCCTCGCGCGCCACCAAGGGCAGCGACATCGAGGACACCGCGTTCCAGACCAACCTGGAGGCGGCCGAAGAGGTCGCGCGCCAGCTGCGCCTGCGCGACCTCGGCGGCCTGGTGGTGATCGACTTCATCGACATGGCCTCCAACAAGCACCAGCGCGAGGTCGAAAACCGCCTGCAGAACGCGCTCAAGTACGACCGCGCGCGGGTGCAGATCGGCCGCATCTCGCGCTTCGGCCTGCTGGAGATGAGCCGCCAGCGCCTGCGTCCGTCGCTGGGCGAGTCCAGCCAGATCGTCTGCCCGCGCTGCGACGGCCACGGCCGCATGCGCAGCGTCGAGTCGCTGTCGCTGTCGATCATCCGCGTCGCCGAAGAGCACGCGATGAAGGAGAACACCGGGCAGGTGCTGGTGCAGGCCCCGGTGGAGATCGCCAACTACCTGCTCAACGAGAAGCGCCGCGCGCTCAGCGAGATCGAGAAGCGCCACGACGCGCCCATCGTGATCGTCGCCGACGAGCAGTTGCACACCCCGCACTACGAAGTGACCCGCCTGCGCGAGAACGAGCTGGGCGAGGAAAGCACCAAGCCGAGCTACCAGCGCGGCACCCCGCGCAAGCTGCCGGTGCACGCGCTGACCAAGGCGCAGCTGAACATCCCGGCGCCCGCGGTGACCAATGTGAAGCACTCGCAGCCGGCCCCGGTGCGCGAAGTGGTCGAGGAACCGGTGGCCGCACCGGCTCCGACGCCGGTGGTTGCGCCGGCCCCGGTCGCGCCGCCGGCCACCGGCGTGGTCGGCTGGCTGAAGCGCATCTTCGGCGCCGGCGACAGCCCGGCCCCCGCCCCGGCCGCGGCCGAGCCGGCCCAGCGCCAGCGCCCGCAGGACGGCAACCGCAACCGCAACGACCGTGGCGATCGCAACGACCGTAACGCCCGCCGCGACGGCAACCGCAACGGCGGCCAGGGCGGCAATGCCGCCCGCGGCAACGGCAACAACGGTGGCGGCAACGCGCGCCGCGACGAGCGCCGCGCCGGCAATGGCAACGGTGGCGCCGCGCCAGCCGGGCAGCAGAACCAGCAGCCCAAGGCGCCGCGCAACGAGCAGGCCGCGCAGCAAGCCAAGCCGCAGCAGCAGCCGCAAACGCCGAAGCCGCCGAAGCAGCAGCAGCCGCAGAACCCGCCGCGCCAGCCGAAGCCGCAGCAGGAGCCGGCGCAGGCCGCCGTGCAGGGCGACAAGCCGCAGCGTCAGCCGCGCGCCGACGAGGCCGTCGCCAAGCAGCAGGCCGCGCCTGTCGCGACCGCTCCGGTGACGCCGGCGCAGGACGCCACCACCCTGGCCGCCGCGGCAGTCGCCGGTGGCGCGATCGCCGCGACCCAGGAACCGGCAGCGGCCGTCGAGGCCGCCACCCCGGCACCGGTGCAACCGGCACCGGCCGCCGCCGCAGACAGCATCGACGCGCGCGAAAGCGCCGCGGAAACCGCGCAGGCCGTGCCCGCTGGCGAAGGCGCCGAGGGTGAGGACGGTACCGGCGACGCCGGCGGCCGCCGCCGTCGTGGCCGTCGCGGTGGCCGCCGCCGCCGCCGTGGCAATGGCGAAGCCGGCGCTGCCGGCGATGCCAGCGGGTTGGACGATACCGACCTGGATGCCGGCGACAGCGACAGCGATGGCGAAAGCGCGCAGGCGCCGAGCCGCAGCCAGCCGGAGTTCGACTTCGACGACGACGCTGCCACCGACGCGCCGTCGGCCAAGCCGCAGCCGCCCGTGCAGGAGAAGCGCGAGCCGCAGGAAAAGCGTGAGCCGCGTCGTGAGCGTCCGGCTGCTGTCAGTGCACCGGCACCGACCGATGACGCAGCCCAGGCCCCCGCGCCGATCACCGCCGACCCCGTGCCTGCGCCGGCCACCGCACCGATGCAGCCAGCCGCTGCCGATGCCGTGATCGCATCGCCTGCGCCGACCGCGCCGACCGCGCCGACTGCACCGACCGCTGCAGCGCAGGGCGTCAGCGCTGCCGCGGTGGCCCACGCCGATACCGTGGTGGCTGCGGCACCGGCTCCGGTCGCCGCGACCACGCCGGTTGCGCACGAGCCGGTCGCCGCCGAGCGCGCGGCAGCGCCGTCCGCGCCTGCAACCCCGGCCGTCGCGCCGGCTGCGCCGCAGCAGCCGCAGGCGGTCGCGACGTCCGTCGAGCAACCGACCGCCGCCGCCAAGGCGCCGGTTGTGGAACCGGAGGCCGCGGATGCCACGGCGACGGTCGAGGATCCGGCGAGCGTGACTGCACCGGCGACGGCTACCATCGCGCCGAGCGCGGCGCCGACGACCGCGCCCGCCGTTTCCGCGGAACCGCGTGCCGAGGAAACCGCGCCGGTCAAGCCGGCCTACGCGCCGGTGCAGGCCACCCTGCTCGACGCCTTCGCCGAGGCACCGGCGCAGGTCCCGCAGAGTGACGACGCAGCGGCCGCAGCGCCGGCCGAGCCTGCATCGGCGACCCTGGCGAGCGACAGCAGCGCCGCGGTCGCCACGCCGGTCGCACCGACGCAGGCGCAGGTCGCGGCTGCAGACGAGGCGGACAAGAAGGAGCGTGCCGCCGCGGCTGCGCAGTCCGCAACGCATGCGCCGCATACCGCGGACAAGGCGGACGGCGACGAGCACAAGGATCGCGGCTGATCCACGCGCGTCCGTTTGCAGTAGGGAAAAGCGGCCTTCGGGCCGCTTTTTTCATGGGCGCTGCGAAGCGCGCGCAATGCGGTAGTTCAAGGCGATCGCCCGCATGCGCGAGACTTCAACGCATCCTGCTCGGGCTGCCATCCCGTAGGAGCGGCTTCAGCCGCGAGGCCTCACCGGTAACGCCTCGTCGCGGCTGAAGCCGCTCCTACGAGAGCAAATGGTCGCGCACGTGATGCGTGGAAGGCGGCGACTGGCGTTGTCCTGAAGATGCCCCAACACCTGCACGCCCATGTCGTTGCAGGCTTGCTGCAGCAGTGCCTGACGCATCCGCGAAGAGCGCCTGCAGCCTCCTCCACCGCGCTTGCGCCAAGTGATGCCGCGGCGGCACCCAACCATCCCGACCGCGGCACTCGCGAAGGCACGGGACCTCGGCGAAGCCGGCGAACGTTTGGTCGCAGTCGATCCACCACGAACAAGTCCCCTCGTTCGCGCAAGCAAAACGCAAAAGCGGCCCGAAGGCCGCTCCCATGCAGTCCGACCAGTCCCGGCGATTACAGCGGGTGCGCCGGATCCAGCAATCCGTATTGCGTGGCCAGGCGCGCCAGGGCGATGTTGTCCTGGATCCCGACCTTCTCGAACAGCCGCGCCTTGTGCGTGTTGACGGTCTTGGCGCTGAGGCTCAGGCGCTTGGCGATGTCTTCCTGGCGCAGGCCGCGGGTTAGCAGCAGGGCCACTTCCAGTTCGCGCGGCGACAGCGCGTCGAATGGCGAACCGCCGCCTTCCAGATTGGCCAGCGCCAGGTTCTGCGCGATGTTGGCGCCGAGGTAGCGCTTGCCCATCGCCACGTCGCGCACCGCGCGCAGCAACTCCTGCGCATCGCCGGCCTTGCCGACGTAGCCGGACGCGCCGGCTTCCAGCAGGCGCTTGGGCAGCGGACCGTCTTCCAGCACCGACACGATGATGACCTTGGTGCCGTGGTCGCCCTTGACGATGCGCTCGGTGACCTCCAGCCCGCTGACGCCGGGCATGTGCAGATCGCACAGAACGATGTCCGGCTTCAGCTGCCGGATCTGCGGGAGCGCATTTTCGCCGCTGTCGGCCTCGCCGACGATCTCGATATCCGTTTGATTCGACAGGATCAGCTTCATGCCCGTCCGGACAAGAGCGTGATCATCGACCAGAAAAACCCTGATGGCCATCTCGTATAACCCCAACGCAGCGGATACCGCACCATCCAGACTATCTGCGTGAATTATTCAGGGCAAGACGAATTCGTAGACAAACGACGATGCTTCACGGGGTGCTCATTCACACCTCGCGAAACGTCATGATGGCGTCATCAAAACCCTGCCGAGCTTACTCAAGGCTCGGCACGCAGGGTCGAGTGACCTGCCTGCGCTTTCCTCGGAAGGCGCGCGACGGTCCCTGCGTCAGGCCGAGGCCAGTATGCTGGCACGGTGGGAAAAGCGTTATCAGGACAATCCTGATCTCACGTCAGAATTATCTGACCCTCCCCCTTCTCGCTCCCGGACACTCCCTACCGCGGATTCCCGGACAGAGCCGGCGAAATTTTCCGACAACCGGCTTGGGAAATGGCCGACGCACGTCATCGCGCTTGGTACGACCACGATGCGCGTGGCCGCCTGCGGCACACTGCGCGAATGAACAAGATCCACCCCTACGCCAGACAGGACTACGCCGCCTGCCTGGGGCTGTTCGACAGCAACGTCCCGCAGTTCTTCGACCGCAGCGAACGCGCCGCGTTCGAGCGCTTCCTTGATCAAGACGTCGGCGCCTGGCACTACCTGGTCGTCGTCCGCGCGGGCGCGGTCGTGGCCTGCGGCGGCCACGCGCTGCGCGCCGACGGCCGCGTCGCCAGCTTCGGCTGGGGCATGGTCGATCGCCGCCTGCACCACCAGGGCCTGGGCCGCGCACTGACCCAGGCCAGGCTCGACGCCTGCCGGCGCAGCGCCGGCCTGGCGCGGATCGAATTGGACACCAGCCAGCACACCCAGGCGTTCTACGCGCGCTTCGGCTTCACTGTCGAACGCGTCGTGGCGGACGGCTACGGCCCAGGGCTGGACCGGTGGGACATGGCGATGGATCTGGACCGCGCGCGCGACGGCTGAGGTTGCATCCACACGCAAGCGCAACCTGCGGGGTCAGTTTTCCCGTCAACGACATCCGCAGGCGGCGTTGCGTGATCGACGCCCTGCGCCGCGCGTAGATTCGTTCGTGCACCGCACTTGCGCACGCACGATCGTCCCGGCCGGCAGCCCTGCTGCGGCCGTTCGGTACCATGGCGGCATTGCGCAAGCGCGCCCTTCTCTCCCGCCACGCAGCGCCATGTCCCGTTCCGCTCCCTCCACACGTCTCTCTCGCGCCGATCCGACCGCGCTGTTCTGGCGCGACCCGGCGCTGCCGTTCGTGGAAAGCCGCCGCGCCTGCGACAGTCGGGCCTGCTACAGGCCGCACCTGCATCCGACGTACTCGATCGGCGCGGTGGATAGCGGCCACAGCCTTTTCAGCGGCGTCGACGTCGGCCCGATCGCGCTGCGCCCGGGGACCATGGTGTTCGTCCCGGCCGAGCGCGTGCATGCCTGCAACCCGGCCCCTGAGTCGGCATGGAGCTACAAGATGCTGCATCTGGAGGCGGACTGGCTGCAGGCGCTGCGCGAGGAGGATGCGGGAGCCCTCACGCGCGCGGCCGAGCCGATCCGGATTGTCGATGCGCCGGCGACCTACACGCGCTTCTGCCAGCTCAACGCACTGCTGTTCTCCGATGCCGAGGCCGGCGCCAAGGAAGCCGCGCTGATCGCGTTCATCGGTGATCACGACACCGAGCAAGGGATGCGGATCGAGTCCCCTTGCGCGCCAGCGCACCTCGCCGCGCAGCTCCGCCCGGCGCTACAGCGCCTGCGCAGCGCTCCTGCCGCCGACATCGCCTTGCAGGAATTGGCCGAGCTGGCAGCAATGAGCCGCTATCGCCTCATCCGCGCATTCCGCACCGTCACCGGGATGACGCCGCATGCCTGGCAGCTCAATGCGCGCATCAATCTCGCCAGAGCGCGGATCCGCCAGGACGCGCCGCTCGCGCGCCTGGCGCAGGAACTGGGCTTCGCGGACCAGGCGCATTTCCAACGCGTGTTCAAGGCGCATGCGGGCGTCTCGCCGGGCCGTTTCCGGCGATCACGCGGGTAGCCTCCGCGCAATTTCGTTCAATCCGCGCCCGGCCGCGATCGCCACACTGCGACGCACCGCGTTCACGTGTGGCCCGATGGAACAGTTCCTGATGATCGCCGCAGCGCATTTCCTGGCGCTGCTCTCGCCTGGCCCCGACTTCTTCCTGGTCGCCCGCACCTCGCTGTCCGCCGGTTGGCGCGTCGCCAGCGGCGCCTGCATCGGCATCGCCCTGGCCAACGGCGTGTTCATCGTCGCCGCCTTCGCCGGCACCGCGGCCCTGCGCGCGGACAGCCGCGTGTTCGTCGTCCTGCAACTGGCGGGGTGCGCTTACCTGCTGTATCTGGGCGTGCTGTTCCTGCGCCACGCCGGCCATGGCACGCTGGACGTCTCCGGCCAGCGAGATCGTGCGGCTCCTGCAGCGTCGGTCGTGGCGTGGTGGCGCGCGGCCGGCATGGGCGCGCTGTCCGGCCTCCTCAATCCAAAGAATGCGCTGTTCTACGCCAGCCTGGCGGCGATGCTGACCGGGCCGCACGCCAGCGCCGGCTGGAAGACCTTCTACGGCGCCTGGATGTTCGGCGTGGTGCTGCTGTGGGACCTGCTGGTCGCCGTGCTGATCGGCAACCGGGCTGTGTTGCATCGCTTCGCGCAGGCGTTACCGTGGCTGGAACGTGGGTCCGGCATCGTCCTGATCCTGCTCGCGGTGGGCGTACTGGTGGCACTGGCACTGCGTTGAAGGATTCGCCGCGTCGCGTTCGCCCTCAGGCGGCCAGCGCGTAGCGACGGCAGTGCTCCAGATAGCCGGCCTCGTGATGGCCGGCGAGCGCGACCACGCTTTCCCAGAGCCACGACGGTGCGTCGATGGCCTTGCGCCGATCGGCGTTCAGCAGTTGGAGCCACCCGGCGCGCGTCCGCGGCTTCATCTGCCGCGCATGCGCCTTGCCGACGACGAAGGCGAGATAGCGTGCCGAGCGCACCGCCTCGGCGTGGTTGAACTGGTCGACTTCGAGTTTCAGATCGCGCGGCGAGAGTTCGCGAATGAACAGCGAGCGGCCCAGCATGTGCACCGGCATCATCCTGCTGCCCAGGTAGGGCGACAACGCCCGCGCCGCGGCGATGACGCGCTCCGCGTTGTCCGCCGGCATCCGCACGTCCGGCGCCGCCGGCGCGATCGGCTCAACCGCCTCCTTCAGATCGACCAGCGCATAGGACCAGTGGCCCTTGCCGGTCTTCAGCGCGACGATCGCCGCGTAGCGCAGCAGGCCCAGCGAACTGCAGCCCTTCATCCAGTACGCCGCATCGACCAGGCGCACTTCGCGATCCTTGGGTTTCCCCTTCAGCGACAGCACCATCTGCGCCACCTTCGGATCGGCGAACAACCGCTCCAGCGCCTCGCGCTCTTCCGGCGCCAAGGCCCAGAACTTCTCGCCCAGCGGGATGCGCGGCTCCACCGCCTGCAGGCGTTCCTTGGCCAGATGCCGCCAGCGCCGGCCGAACGCCTCGCGGCGGATGCTGCGTACGGTCTCGGGTTCGGTGCCCGGATGTTCGCGGGTCGGGTCGGCGATCGCCGCGCCGTATCCGTCGATCATCGCTTCCATCATCCGCGCCGTGGTGACGCCGGGCAGGTCCGAGCCGCGCGCCGCGGTGGCCAGCGACAGGCCCAGGCGGATCAGATCGTGCGCGGGGTTGCCGATCACGCCCTGGTCGAGGTCGCGGATCTGGATCTCCACGCGCCCCTCGCCGTCGGCGACCGGGCCGAGGTTGCCGAGGTGGCAATCGCCGCAGATCCAGATCGCTGGCCCCATCGGCACGCGCCGCGCCGCTGGCGACGCTGCCAGCCATTCGTAGAACCTGGCGGTATTGCCGCGCACGTAGGCGTGGGCGGAGCGGGCCATCTTCAGGGTGCGCTTGTCTTCGAGAATCGCGGGGCGTTCGGCGAGGCTTGGCATGGCGGGGAGAACCGATGCAATGGGCGTGGGGGTCACGCGCGGCGGCGCAGACGCTAGCAGAGCCGAGCGGAATGGTCCGTGCACGGCGGCCGCGGCGGCAACGCACTCCGTGTCTCCGGATCACGCGCGTTCGACACGCATGCAATCGCGCGGCGATATCGCGCGACTTCGCAAGGTTTCTCTGTTCCGTTGCAGCCGCTGAGCGAACCGACGACGGTCGGTTCGCCCGCTTCCCCGGTGCCGCTGCGGCGCCAGGCACGCGTCGCCAGCGAATGCCCGGCGTCGACGTGATCTTGATCACGCCCCCGGCTATGCTCCGCGCACCTCACATAACTTAGGGAGAAGTTCATGCGTCTGACCGTGCCGGCAACGCTTGCCGTGTGTGTGTTGCTCGCCGCCTGCAGCAAGGGCGGCGACAAGAACGGCGACAACGTCGCCATGTCCAACGCCTCGGTCGCCGACGTGGCCAAGGTGCAGGCGGCCAAACTGCAGCCCGGCCAGTGGGAGATGCGGATCGAACAGGTGAGCAGCGAGACCAGCGGCGGTTCCGGCAACATGCCGCAGATGCCGAAGATGCCGCCGAGCACCGCCAAGGTGTGCCTCACCGCCGAGCAGATCAACGATCCCGCCAGCCTCTTCGGCAGTGCCTCGCCGATGCAGAAGAACTGCGTGTACGACACCTTCAGCATGAAGGACGGCAAGATCGACGCGAAGATGCATTGCACGATGGGCGACATCAAGGTCGCCGGCACCAGCACCGGCACCTTCAGCGCCACCGAGATGGCCTCCGAATCGCACTCCACGATCACCGGCCTGCCGGGCGGCATGTCGATGAAGACGCACATGAAGATGGACGGCAAACGCCTGGGCGAGTGCCAGCCAGGCGACATCAAGGCCGGCAACACCAAGGCGCCGGCTGCAGGCTGAGCATGCTTGTCCCTTGAGGGCGGCGCCCGGCGCCGCTTTCCAGGAAGTCTTGTGCTTGTTCAACACGCCGCGATGGTGACCCGTCGCGGCGTTTTTCATGGGCGCGTCCACGCGCTTGCAGACGCTCGATCCACCTCTGACCACGCGCGGCCGCGCAGCGAAGGCAATGGGTTGTTCATGCCTGGTTGCAGGCGGATCGATTGATGTAGGTCGCCCACGCCAGTCTCCACTCCACAGCACCGCCGCCCTTTGCGGGCGCACCGTGCCGAACCACGACCAACAGGAGACACCATGCGCAACGCCCTTCTGGCCACGCTGATTGCGCTCACGGGTGCGCCCGCCATGGCGAGCGCACGCACGCCGGCGCCTGACTGTCACGCGGTGGTGCTGGCCGCAGTGCAGGACGACATGCAGAACACCTGGAACAAGGGCCAGACCGCGCCAGTGGACATCGCGCGCGACACGCCGTCGGGCGGTGCGTTCTGCACGCATGGCGGCAGTTGCCTGCCGCGCAAGGTCGCCAGTCAGGAGGCGGTGCGCCTCACCGATTGCAAGGTCGGGCCGTCGATCGGCGACGGAGACTCCCGATTGATTGCATTGCCGCGTGCGCACAAGCGCTGAATCTCCGACGTGCACCAGGAGCGCCAACCATGAAACTTCGATTGCGACTGGCAGCGCTGTGCTGCCTCGGGTTCGCCTGCGTGTCTGCAGCGAACGCACAACCCACGATCCGCGTCGCGGTCTATCGCGGTGCTGCAGGCTGCGACGACTGCTCCGAAACCGCCAAGGACGCGATCGAGGCGCTGAGTCCGCAGTACCAGGTCGACATCATCGGCCCGAAGGAGGCGCAGGACGTCACGCCTGCCACCCTGCGCGGCTACGCGGTGTATGTGCAACCGGGCGGCGGGCAGGACATTCCGGCCGCGCTGCAGGCGATGGGCGAGCGCCGGATCGCCGCCATCCGCGACTTCGTCGCGCAGGGCGGCGGTTATCTGGGTCTGTGCATGGGCGCGTATCTCGCCGACGACACCAACATGGGCCTGATCGGCGACGATCTCGATGGCGAGGTCGGGCGGCGCGGCTTCCCCGTCACCACCATCGATGAGGAGGCCGTCGCGGTTCGCTGGAAGGGCCAGCCCGACAGCGTCTTCTTCCAGGACGGCCCCTACTTCCCGCAGAGCACCCAGGGCGGCTTCCGCGCGCTCGCCACCTACGCCAACGGCGACGTGGCCGCGGCCCGCTATAGCTTCGGCCGCGGCACCGTCGTCCTCAGCGGTCCGCATCCCGAGGCGGACCGGAACTGGTTCGAACAGGCCGAGATCCCGCTGGACAGGATGCCCAGGACGCCGGTGCTGCGTGCACTGTTCGACGAATTCGCCACGCGGTCGTCGCAACCGTCATCTGTCCGTGTCGACCGCTAGAGGCAGAAGCCCCAGACAGGCCGGACTACTTCAACGCCCGCCAACTCCGCCCGGCACGGAACGCGCGCTCCAGCGTCGCCGCGAGCAGGCAGATCTTCAGCGTCTGCGGCAGGATGCCGTCGCCCGGATCGCTGGGCGTGCCCAGCACCACCGACAGCTGATTGGCAATCGCCTGCCACACCACCTGCGGGTGCGGGCCGATCAGCCGGGTCAGGCCCATCCAGGCCCAGGCCGAGGCCCAGTCCAGGGCGCGATACAGCACGATCAGCGTCACCAGCGCCGCCAGCCCGGTCGCGCCGGCCAGTTGCACGCTGTTGGCCGCGGCGCGATAGCGCGAGACGGTGCCGGCCCAGAAATGGCCGATGAAGTCGCGCAACCAGGTCGGCAGTTTTCGCCACAGTCCCAACGTACCGTCGACCTTGCTCGACCACTTGGCGGACGCATTCCATTCGGCATTGTGGACGTCGTAGCGGTAGATCAACGCGGCCAGCGCCAGCCAGACCACGGGCAACAAGCCCGAGAAGAAGATCGCCACCAGCGTGTCCGCCACACCCGGCGGCGCCTGCTCCACCGCGCCAGGCAACGCGGCGTGGGCGACGCCGATCGGATGGCTGATGCCCTGCCACAGTTGCTGGCCGAGATCGGCGATGCGCAGATGCGCCAGCCAGCGGAACACACCGCCCTTCCATTCGGTGAGCACGTACATGCCGACGAAGGTCCAGCCCGCCTCGCACAGCACGATCAGCACGTTCCAGGCGGGATGCGCGCTGCGCTGCTTCTGTTTTTTCGCCGCGCGCCGGATCAGCCACAGCAGCGCCACCGACGCCGCCAGCCACCAGCCGCCGGACACCTCGAACAGCGATCCCCGATAAGTCGGATCGAACGGATTGAACTGCCCCAAGCCCTCGCGCCCATAGGCGCGGATGGTCTCGCCGAGGAAACCCCAGGCGGCGTAGTAGGCGAAGAACGGCACCAGCGCCTGCGACACGATCGTAGACAGGCGGCGCAAGCGCGCCCTACCCGCCTCGTCTGCTGCCGACGCGTCGGCCTGTTCGGCCAGCGCCGCGCTGGCGATCCCCGGCAAGGCCGGGCGCAGCGTTTCGAACAGCAGCACGAAGATCACCAGCTTGACCAGCACCACCAGGGTCAGCGACAGCAAGCCGGCGAGCCGGTTCTGATAGCCGATCCACACCGCAGCTTGCAGCAGCAGTTCGTTGAGCAGCACGCCGGCCAGTGCCACGGCGAGCACTTGCGGCAAGTAGCGGAACCACAGCCGCAGCGTGTCGCTGATCAACCCCAGCGGCCCGCCGCGCAGCGCCATTTCGGTCATGGCGTTGCTCCTCTCGCGAAACGCAGGTAACGCGGACGACCGCCGCGCGTGCTCACGGTAAGTTGCAGCTGCGCGGCCACCGCACGCGGCACCAGATAGTAGCCGTCGATCGCCAACGGCACGCCCGGCTTGGCCGCGAACACGGCCAGCCCATCGCAGGCCACGCCGGGCGGTTCGCCCGGCTTGGCCAGGGCACGCTGCAACAGGTCCGGCACGGTATCGATCGCAGTCCACGACCGGCCAGTGCCATCGACCAGCTTGAGCGTGCAATCGCTCCATTGCGCGCCGGCGGCGCCGGGCACCAACGAGAGGCGCGTGCGCACGAAGGTGCGGTCGGCGGGCAGACCTGGCTCGAACGGCAGCACGTCGACCGATACCAGTCGGACGGCGGCACCGTCGTACTCCGTGGTCTGCGTCATCGCCACCTCGACCGGTCGCCATTCGCGCGCGTGCAGCAGTTCCCGCGCGTCGCGCCAGCCGGTCGCGGCCATCGTGCACGGCACCAGCACGGCCAGCGCCACCAGCGCGAGCCAGCGCATGCGCCGCTCTGAAACGGCCGGGGGCGCGTCGCGGTCAGAGGCGTGCATGCAGCGCATCCAGATCGAGCACATCGGTGACCGCCGTTGCGGGCGGGAGCGGCGGATAGCGCACCTGCGCCTCGGCCGTCAGCTGCGGGTCGCGGTCTTCCGACAGCACCAGCGTGCCGCCGGCCTTGGCAAGCGCGGACGGCAGTTCGAACACCAACACGTCCTTGCGCTCCAGCCCGGGCTGCAGTGTCTTGATCGACGACAGCACCGCGTCGCCCATCTCGGCGCGGCCGCTGGCGCGGTAGCGGCGGCCGTCGGGCGTCGCCCAGACCCGGCCATACACGCGTGCGGTCGCGCGCGCGACCTTCGACCGCACCGGCACCACCAGCCACACGCCGCCACTGTCGCGCTGCTGCACCGCGCCCGCCGCCTTGAAGCGGATGGTGCGCGCAAGTTGCGGCGTGCCGGCGTCCACGGCCAGATTGTCGGTCTGCACCCAACCGCTCGGCGCTCCGGACACCGCAATCGGGCCGGTGATGCGCTCGTAACGCGGCATCGTCCAGCGCATCCCGGCAAGCAGCACGAAGCCGAGCAGCAGGATCGCGATGGCGGAGAGCCGCTTCACGGCGCACCCGCCCCAGTGTGGGAACGCAGCGCATCAAGCGGCAACTCCACGACCCCGACCGGATGCGGATCGGTCCATATCGGCTGCGCGTAGAGATTGTCGAAGGCCTTGAAGGTCCTGGCGGTGATGTCGAAGCGCAGGCGGCCAGCCAGCTGTTCCGTCGCCGGATAGGTCCAGACCAGGGCGATCTGTTCCGGCAGGCCCGGTTGCAGTTCGGTGGTCGCCGCGCGATCGCGCAAGAGATAAGCACTCGGCCGCGCATCGGCCCCGCGCGGCGGCGTCTTCAACGTCACCGCCTGCACCAGCGAGCCGCTGGTCTGCGTGGTGCGATTGGTGGCCTGCAGATACAACAAGATCGCCTTGCGACCATCGCGCGACACGGTGTCGCCATTCGGCAGCCGGTCACTGGTTTCCACGTGGTCGAAGCGCAGCGACCACTCGCCAGCGGCGACGTCCTTCCCGGCCCGCAGCGCGGGCGGCACCGGCACCTCCTTGGCCTCGAACAAGCCGATGCCCCACCCCACCACGATCGCGGCAATGCCACCGATCCCGGCCAGCATCCGTGTCCGCCACTGTCCTAGAGACGCTTTGCTCGCCAAACCGGGTGACCCTTTTGGAAGCTCGGCCGGACGGTAGCACCGGGTTGCGAAGACGTGCAACCCGCAACTGAAGAGAAACGGTATCCCGTCCGCACTGTAGATCCTACTTCCAGACCTCCTTGCAAATGCTCAAGCGAGAGACAAGGCGCTTATCGCGGATCCCGTGACGCGGGTGCCTATTCTGAGCGCTTGAAATCGGGGCTAACGTCATCTCGCCCGAGGGCCGATGGGTGCGCTTTCATCAGCCACTCGGCCACCAGAAGATTCGGTAGCCAGCATAACCAGGCAATCGCCCGATAGGCCACGACAAATTCGATGCCCAAGACAAACGTCGAAAAAGGCAGGTAAAGACGCAGCGTCACCGCAGACAGGGTCAAGGCGAACGAGCGGATCATCCAGCGCCGATGCTCAGCCAGCCGACCTGTCAGAACCTTGCGTAGCGCGATGGCCGTTGTCGCCATCCACGCGATTCCAAGCGTGCCGAACCCCGCGCCAGCGACAGGCCCGGTGGATATCCCGGCAGCAAGAAACAGGGAGGAGATGCCTCCGACCATGCAACTGGCGACATATACGCGTCCGGTCGCCCGATGCCACCCCGGGTGACGCAGACGAAGCCGGCGAACGAACTGGAGGGGCCCACAGAGCAGCGCCGTCGCGGCGCTGGTCGCGTGCACGATCAACCATGGATGCACGTGCCGGTTGGCTGCGACTCCAGGTGGCACGGGACCTCGGTCGAACAGATAGCGATAGGACACCAGGGCGACCATGCCGCTCAACAGAGCGAGCACGCCCCATGCATAGCCCGACCGTCTGGATTTCGCTGTCGTGCTTGCCTGCGACCGATACGCCGAATGCATCACGCTGCTCCCTGGAGTGACAAATGCGGCCATGGGCCGGACTTCAAGCCGCGGCATGTCCGCCACGTCCTTCAAGTGCAACACTATCGGTGCCGGGCAGCCGAGCCCATGTTCGATCGTCGAAACCTCTGTCGCTATCGTCCAGACATGACCGACCCGCTTTCCGACATCCTCACCCTCGTTCAGCTCGACTCGTATGGATTTCGAGGCTTGGACGCTGGGAGCGACTGGGGACTGCGTTTCCCACCAGCCGACGGGATCCGATGCTTCGCCATCGATTCGGGAGAATGCAGGATCGTGCTGCAGGACGCCCGCTCTCCTATCGCCTTGGAACCGGGTGATGTGATTCTTGTGCAAGGAGGAGCCGCCATGCAGCTGTATGCAGGCGCCCCCACGACGTGGCAGGACGCCATCTCGTTCCTGACACAGGTGCCGCCTGGCCACGTCGCTGAACTCAATGGCGGCGGGGTTTGTCGAGGCATCGGGGGTTTCTTTTCCTTGCGCGGCCAACATGCTGCGGCCATCCTGTCAGCGGTACCGCCGGTGGTCCACATTCGATCTCAAGATCACAAGGCAGCGCTTCAAGCCAGCGTACGGCGCCTCATCGTCGAACTGCGCGAACCTCGACCAGGTAGCGATCTGCTCGCTGGACACCTTGCGCAGGCGCTGTTGATCGAGGCCTTGCGCGCCCATCTGGAGACAGGCCAGCAGCAGATGGGATGGCTGGCCGCGCTCGGCGTGCCAGCACTGCATCGTGCCCTGACGGCCATGCACGCGAACGTCAGCCATCGGTGGACGGTCGCAGAATTGGCCGCCGCCGCACGGATGTCGCGCTCCAGCTTCGCCGCTCATTTCGAGCGCGTCACCGGCGAGACACCGATGGATTATCTGACCCGGTGGCGCATGGCCCTGGCGTCTCATCGTCTGCTGACGTCGACGCTCTCGGTCGGTGCGATCGGCATGTCTGTCGGTTATTCATCTGAAAGCGCGTTCGCGGTTGCATTCAAGCGCAACTTCGATGCATCCCCCAGCCAGTATCGCGCGCAATCGGTAGCGGCCAAGTTCTGACGTTGTGGGTGTCTTTAGGACGCAAACACTGAGGAGGTCTCACCGCACTAGATCAACGCAGGCGTCCCGCCCTTAGGCTTCGCATACGCCATCACGCCTTGACTGCCAGTGTGGCGGAGAGAGTGGGATTCGAACCCACGGAAGGTTTGACCCTTCGCCGGTTTTCAAGTTTCCCGGTCAACCGCTTTACCCCGCTTTAAGCAGCTATTGTAAGCCTTGCGTACCTTTACAGGTCAATGGGTTGCGTTCGCTTTTTGTTTTGTGGAACTTGTCGTAACTTTACCGCTGGCGCTTACGAACTGCTTATGAGCGCCTGAAAAGATGCGGCCGGCGACTGCGCCAACAGTCCCGACCGCGTGGTCAACTCCCTTGTGTACGAAGGAAGCCAACGTGACGATAGTAACCACAACCGCACCAGTCAGCGAGGCGCTATATGCCTAAGCTGACAAAGAACTACATCGACAAGATCACCGCACCCGCTGATAAGGAGGCGTTCCACTGGGACGACTCGCTCAAGGGGTTCGGCCTCCGGGTCACTCCTACCGGCAAGATCACCTATATCGTGCAGGGGCGCGTCAACGGCAGTTCGCCCCGTATCAGCATCGGCCCGCATGGAGTCTTCACCGTCGATCAAGCCCGTGATGTTGCCCGCGAGCACTTGCGCAGCATGCGCATGGGCATCGACCCGCGCGCCGTCGCCAAGAAGGAAGCAGCCCAGCGCGTGACCCTCCGCGACGTGGCCGACGCCTACAAGCGCGACCGCCCCTTGAAGGACAGCAGCAAGGCCGAGATTGAACGCCATGTGACCACAACCTTTGAGGCATGGCTCAAGAAGCCGCTTAGGGACATCAACCGCGAGATGGTCACGAAGCGGTTCAACGACATCAAGAACAAAGGCACGCGCGGCGATGGGCCAGCCCCCGCGCAGGCGAACCAGTCAATGGCAGTGCTTCGCGCCCTATTCAACTACGCGATCCGCGAATACCGCGAGCCGGACGGGTCGCCAGTTCTGACGGATAACCCCGTCGATGTGCTCTATAAGAAGTGGGTGCCGCTCAAGCCCCGCACCAGTCGCGTGCCGGATGCCAAGGTCGGCGCGGTGTGGTCATTCCTCACCCATGCCCGCGACCAAGCCTACAACCGAGACACGCTGGCAAGTATCGACCTCGTGATGCTGCTCCTTCTCACTGGCCTGAGAATCGGGGAATGTAGCGAACTGACATGGGATCGGGTCAATCTCGATGAAGGCTGGATTCACATCCCCGACCCAAAAAATTCCAATCCAGTCTGGTTGCCGTTGTCGTCGCAGGCTGTGCAACTGCTCAAGACGCGGCAGCGCGTCAAGGGTAGCCCGTTCGTGTTTTCGTCCTGGGGCAAGGCTGGGCACATCAAAGACCCGCGCGACACCATGAAGAAGGTAAGCGAGGCGGCAGGTACGAAGATCACGCCGCACGACCTGCGCCGCACCTTCACGACCATCGGCATCGCCAATTGCGGCATCGACTTGCACAAGGTCGAATTGCTAACGAACCATGTGCCCAAGGGCGTTACCGCGCGCCACTACCTTGAGACTTCGCACCTGCAATATCTCAAGCCTGAAACGCAGCGCATATCCGACTGGATCGAGCAGCAGGCAGCCGCATTGAACAACCGTTTAGAAGAATCAACGGTTTAATTTATCCAACATTGCCGCGTAAAGCCGTGTTAGGGTAGCGCCAACTAACTCGCATCCTAGTTCAAGCGTGATGCTGTCCCGGCCTCGGTCGGGTTGAACTGGAGAGAAGCTGCATGGGCAGCGGCGGGCATCAAAGTCTGGAAACAGGCTTGATCGCTCACCGACTGCCCATTTTCGTTTGTGGCGCGGTGGGCAGTCTGAGGACTCCGCCCATGCCCACACTTTCAGCGCTCAGCCCCGACCTGCTGACGAACGAAGAAGCTGCCGCACTGCTCGGCATCAAACCGAACACCCTTGAAATCTGGCGCACGAAGGGCAAAGGCCCGGAGTTCGTGAAACTCGGGCACACCAAGTCCGCGCCCATCCGCTACCTGCGCACCAAGATTTTCGAGTGGCTGGAGCGCCAATCCTTCGCCAGTACCAGCGCCTACGCGCCGAACGCCAAACAAGCTGTTTGACGGTCATGGCGACGAAAACCCAATGCAGCCGCGCAACTTGCCGACCCCGCACACCCGCTGATAAGCCCTGCGTAACGCCATCAAGAAAAAAGCTCGCGGGTCAGGCGAGCTTTGAAGAGGTACAACCGTGATGAACGAACACACTGTAGGACAGCCGCCGCAGGTCATACAAGATGAAATGCTGCTACTGCAAAACGCTGCGGGGGCGACGCTGCCACCGGGCCAAGGGGGTAGCATTGGCGGGGTGCCGATCTCGGCCCCAGCGCCCGCACAGCCGCCTGCATGGTTGCAGCAAGCCGCGGAGCGCAACCCGCATCTCACCCCCGAGGTAGCGCACGCTCAGGCAGAGGCCGAGCGTGTGAAGGGGCTGGCCGATTTCGCGCGCGAGTCGAACAAGGTCGAGGAAACGAAGCTCAAGCAAGAGGAGGTGAAGCTCAAGCGCGACATGCTCAAAAAGGGCTTGGGCATCGAAGACAGCGCGAGCGGTCCTCGCGCACTTGTCGGGCGCACGCTCGGCACCGTGCAGATGCGTGCCATCGACTGGCTATGGACTGGATGGATTCCGAAGGGGTACGTCACGCTTCTTGCAGGCGAGACCGGCGCGGGTAAATCGACGGTACTGGCGGACGTTACCGCGAGGGTCACCACAGGGGCGCCGTGGCCGGGCGAGTATGAACCGCGCCAGCCGGGCCGCGTCCTATGGCTCGGCAGCGAAGACAGCATCGAGGAAATGACTGCGCCGCGTCTGGTGGCGTGCGGCGGCAACCTAAATCACGTCATCGAGATTCAAGGCGTGACGCAGCAAGGGAAGCGCAACACCTTCTCGATGCAAGATGACCTTGGCGAGATTAGGCGCTGGCTGGCAGCCGCGAGGGATGAAGGGTTTCCATTCGCCATGCTCGTCATTGACCCCGTGACGAGCTACCTACCCGGGCAGAAGTTGCGCAAGGTTGATCTGAACGACGCGGGGCAACTCCGTACCGTCCTTGAGCCGTGGCTGGTGCTCGCGCAGGAGCACAACATCGCAATCGTCTGCGTGACGCACTTCGCCAAGGATACGACGCGCTCAATGCTGCATCGGGTTCTGGGTTCTGCCGCCTTTGCCCAGACGTGCCGGAGCCTGATCGCAATCATTAGTCGCGACGATGATGGCCCCCACGCCAAGGCAATGGTGCAGGTCAAAGTCAATCTGCCAGAGCATCCCGGCGGCGCGTGGAAGTTCAGCACGGTGAAAGTCGATATTGCGACTGACCCACGCAACGGCAAGACCATCAGCGCAACCCGCCCGAACTGGGAAGAGCTGGATGGCGCGCTGACTCCGCAAAGCATGGTGGGCAATGCGCGTGGCCCCGTCAGCAAGTACGAGGCGGCTTTTGGCATGTGGCTGAAGGCGCATTTCTTGACCACGCCTGCAACGCCGTGGCAGCCGATCAGCCAAGTGAAGCAAGCAGCGGCGTCCGCAAATGTTGTCTCTGAACGCTGGTGGAACGAACACAGCGGCAGCTACATGGACAAGCAGAACGTTGGAGGGATTTGGTACTGCCGCCCGAAAAATCTGTATGCAGAAACTACGTAATGTGGGGAATGTCCGTAGCGTGGGGCCAAGGTGGGGAATGTGGGCACAGGTGCCCCACCGACCACCATGGCCCCCACCTTACGGGGTTTCCTTACGCATGCGCGGGCGCGTTGTCGGCGGTCCGCCTGCTGATCCCGTTGAACTTGCGCCAAGCGTAGAACTCGCACGCCACGTTGTTCTCGTTCCAACCGTTCCCCGGCGCTGCCGCCTTCGCGTCCTTGATCGTGGCCGTGGGGTTCGCGTCCAGCCATACCCAGACGGCAGCGCACAGCCCGCCATCCTTTGGACGCTTCACGCCGTTCTGCTCGACACGCTCCACCTTTGGGGCTGCTGCCTTCTTCGGCTTGCCTGTGGGGACCACGGGCGCAGCCTCCGCAGCGGTTGCAGGTGCTTCCATCGCCTTCCAGCCGAAGCGTACTTCGTCGCCGTTTTTATGCACGGTGATCTCTACCAGTTCGGCGGGCACCCCTGCGGCAACACCAGCGCGGCGGGCGTTCTCGCGTTTCGTGTAGGTCTTGGCTTCCATGTCGTTGCTCCTGTGCGGGTTGTAGATGGGGCAACGCTAAGACGCATCTCCGAGACTCGGCAACGACTTTTTGGATGCACCCGACAGCGCCAGTGATGCCGAACGAATAACGCTGAATTACCTGTTCTTTGTTTGTTCTGGAACTGTAAGCCTTTGTATTAAATAATTATTCCTTGCGGAACTTCGCTGATATTTCCCAGCATGTAAGCAATGCGTACCAGTTACGCGCCTTTTATCAAGGAGTTTGCACATGCCCACGCCAATTGATGCACGAGTAACCCCCAGCCTCCATTCGGAGAATGTTCGCCAGCTTGACGGCTACAGCGACGACAGCGCGCCGTATCTCAGCCCCGTGATGGAAACGCTCGACGATGCCTATCTCACGCTGGGCAAGATTCACGATGCGCGCGACCACGCCAGCCGCAATCAGGCATGGACGCCGGAGCAGGCGGTGATTGCCGTATCCGATGCCGCCTACAAGCAACAGCAGCGCCTGCTGTCGAAGTTCGACAAGTTGTCCAAGACCCTCGATCAGCAGATCAAGTCGATGGACGAGATGCTGACCGGCCCCCTGCAACAGAAGGCAGGCATGGGCACGCTGAACACCGAGATTCGGAATCACGTCCGCGCTATGCCGACGGAGGAGCGCCAGAAGTTCTTGGAGGAGGCACTGGCTCGCAAGGATTTGACCTCGCTGACGGCGATTCTTGGAGGGCCGGGGTATCTTTCGGGGTTGATGGATGCCGAGGTTGCGCACTACACGCGCAAGCTCCACGAGATTCAGCATCCCGAGGTTGTTGGCCGTCTTACCGCCCTTCGCAGTGCCAAGGCTCACGTTGAAAAAGTCGGCCCGCTTGTGATGGGGCAGGTTGAGAAAGCGATGGGCAGTGATTGGGGGCGCGTCACCGCACTTCGTGAAGGCAACAGCAAGGCGCTTGCCGCGCTCAAGTTTGGCGACGGCCTGTAAATCCCTGTAATCAACAGGATGTCGAGGTAATCAAACATGGCGGAAACCGAAACGCCGGAATGGCTGAAAGCGCATCAAGAAGCCAACGCTTCGTCGGCAGGTCAGCGAGGCTGGTCACCCGGCCAGTCCGGCAATCCTCGGGGCAGGCCCGCAGGGTCACGCAACCGAAAGAATGTCATCGCTGACGAGTTTGCGAAGGAAGGCAGCGCGGTCGCTCGCGTGGTTATGGACGCCGCACTGCAAGGCGACATGCAAGCCGCGAACATGGTGCTGCAACGTCTGTCGCCTCCGCTCCGTGCCCGCGCTGAAAAGGTGACGTTTGAACTGACCCCGGATGCGCCGCTGCACGAGCAGGCCAATCAGGTGCTCGCATCGGTTGCAGAAGGCGCGATTGATCCAGAAACCGGAAAGATGCTGATCGACTGCATCCAGTCGGTCGCAGGCATCCGCGCCGTTGATGAACTGGAAGCGCGCCTTATCGCGCTGGAGGAAAAGAAACAATGAGCATTTTCGACACCGACAGCATTCCGCAGTGCGGCTGGGCGCGGCCAAAGATCGAACGCCCGATTAACACGCCACAGGGGCAAGCCGATCTCAAGCTGATCGTCAATGCCTGCTATGAGGCGATTTTGAAGTGCGACGACCCGGCAGTGCGCTATCAGGCCGCGCAACTGCTTCAAGCAATCGGCCCGATGAAAGGAACCCTGCAATGAAGAACGACAACCTCGACCACGAAAACCGCCCGGTCAAGTACGGCATCACGCCCGACGAACTTCGGCAGATTCAACAGCGTCGTATTGAGGCGCATGCAGCCCGCGAGACTAGCGACGCGCTGAACCTGCTCCGGGCGGTCAAGCTGGGCGCGGCATTGCGCGAGTCTCAGGACTAACCACATGAGCATCAGCAGCGCCAAAGGCATGCTCGCCCGCCTCAAGCACTTGGAGCGCTCGCAAGGTGCCAGCGACGAAATGCGGGGCTGGGTCAGTGACATGCTCAGCACTGCCATTGCTGACGGTCGCATGTGCCCCGTTGATGGCCCTGTGGTGCGGCACTGCCTGCTGAACTGGATCGATGACGACACCGCACGCGCCGGGACTGCCGGTTGGGGCTTGCTGCGATGAGACCGAGCAACGCTGCCTTCCGCCCTGATCGTCGTCAGTGGTAGGCGGTGCACGGGTTAAGAAGGCCGGGCCGAGGTCAAGCACACCGACCCTCGTTAATCGATCGGGTGCAGCAGCGGGATGGGGCCACTCTTACCTGTCTGACGCTGCCTTCAAGCCCCTGCCGGTGCCCATGACCTGCGGGGGCTTGTCGTTTGTGCGGCTGCGCGAGCGCTGCGGGCGGCTGGGGCGACGATCACCACACTGCCGCCGCTAGGGTACTGGCGAGCATGGCACGCGGCCTGTAGCGGCGCGCATGCCAGCGGGCAAGGAACAGCAAACACGGAGTTATTCGGGCTTGTCCGCCAAAGGCTTACACCTTCTATGCACAGCTAAACTGTAGCCTATTGACATAAGCACTTCGTAAGCTCTGGCGTGTGACAACCCCCTCAATTATCATCCTCTTGTAGACAACAAGAGGGGGAAATGGATGCTGATCGGGTTTCAGGACTACAACGGTGCAGGGCAGCTAATTGCAACCACATATCAGCAGGAGTGGGCAGAACTGGAGCAGGTTCTGATGGCAATGCCATTGCATCTGAAAGCCTCTGACGAGGCTGGAATTCAAGGCTCGCCTATCTTTGATCCGATTGGAACAAACCAAGCCATCCTGGACGGATTGGTTCCGTTGCAATGGCGGGCCAAAGTTCCAATTCTTCCGCCGTTCAATGTGATGGGCAAGGACATTGATTTCGCCAAGAATGGCATCCTTGTGGAAGTTCAGTTTTCAAACTACCCATTTGTCATCAATAACGTTCTGCGCTCTGAGATGTTTCATAACGCGCAGACCGTATTTCATCAGCAGCCTACGGGCCTGCTTATCGTGGTGACCAAAGCCAAGGTTTTTCCTGCATCCCAAAGCACGCTTTACTACGAACAAGCGAAGAGCCACTTAGACCAATTGGTGGGTCTGAATGCGTTCAAAGTTCCAGTGAGACTCGTCGCTCTCGGCGCTAACGCGCCTAGTCAGACCCAAGCTATATGGACGCAGTACGCCGCTAATAGAACCTCTCGTACGGTTGTGCAGCAGGTGTCGAGAACGTTCAATATCAGCGCCCCTGCACCAAGAAGTGGGCGTGCAACCATCACGTAGAGTGATAAAAAAGGCACCCGTAGGTGCCTTTTTTATCGTTCATCGAACAACGGAAGCGGTGCAGGAGACAGCACCTCGCGCAATGGCTTAGTCGATTTTCCGTTGAGATCCTTCGCCTCGGGGATTGGTCTTCCTGCGATCTTGGCTTCGAAAGCGTCAGCTTCGTATTGCAGGCGCTCCGTCAGTTGCTCAGCATGGTATTCCTCGGGGTATATCTTCGCTTTGCTGCCGTCAGAGGCCACCTTGCCAACTTGGACATCGAAGCGGAATTTCTCGATGGACTCACCCGTCCGGGCCACATAGGCCCGCAGCGTCTTGAGGTTTGGGAAGTAGCCTCGCTCGTCGGGCAGGCCGATAAGTCGGCGCAATGCAACAGCGTGGTAACCCGCGTCTAGCTCTGCGCCGACGTAGTGCCTGCCGTGATCTCGTGCGACCACGGCTGTGGTTCCGGTGCCCATGTAAGGATCTAGCACCACACCGCCTTCTGGCGTCGTTGCGAGAACGATGCGAGCAATCAACCCCTCTGGGAACTGCGCAGGGTGGATGGTCTGTTCCTCGTGGTTATGCTTCACGTTCTGGAAGACCCACACGTCACCGGGATTCTTACCTTCTGGGTTGCAGGACAGTTCGCCCTTGTTGTCACCACGGTGAGACTTCTTGTTCTGCCACTTCTGTGGCACACGTATGGCGTCGAGGTCGAAGAAAAACTCTTCGCCTTTAGTGAACCATAGAATAGTCTCATGCCTTCCTGAGAATTTTTTCTTGGCATGAAGACCATGCTGACGAACCCACACGATGCGGTTACGCGGTAGCATCCCTAGGTCTTCGAGGATGGGAAAGAACTTCACGTCCAGCGGCACGAGCGTGCCCTTGTGCGAGAAGGAGCCCACCTGCCAAAAGATCGAGCCTGTGGGTTTCAGCACGCGATGACACTCTCTCAGCACAGCTCGCTGATCGTCTAGATAGTGCTCCAGCTCCCGCTTCGCTTCGTACTCTTTGCCGATGTTGTAAGGCGGTGAGGAAACGACGAGATCGACCGACTCGCTGGGCAGGGATCGCAGCAGCTCAAGGCAATCGCCGTTGACGATTTGATCTAGTGACATAAGTACATCCTTCCGCGACGGTTCCTGCTCGTTCATCAATTCTCGATTTTCTGTTGACTGCTCTAGCTATGGTACTGACCTTGCCGAGCTTGGCCTAGGAGGCGGCCGCATGAACCATGCCTTCGCTCCACGATCAGTTACGGTGTGCTTACGGGGCGCGTTTGCCCTGAAACAAAGAAGGCCCCCAAGTTGGGAGCCTTCTCCGTCGCCCTTACAAGCCCTTGCGCGTTTTCAAAAATGCGCTAAGTGCTTGTTTTTATTGGCGGAAGCGGTGAGATTCGAACTCACGGATGGTCGCCCATCGCCGGTTTTCAAGACCGGTGCATTCAACCGCTCTGCCACGCTTCCAAATTCTAGTTACAACTGTTTTCAAGACCGGTGCCTTAAACCGCTCGGCCATCTCTCCGTTTGCGAACGCGGCGGTAACCAACAACCACCGGCACAGGCGCGCATTTTCGCACGCCCGCGTCGGTTTTGCTCGACCGACCTGCTCGGCCGGCGTCGCGATCAACCCGCCTCGACCGCCATCGCGCCCAGGGTCGAGTGCCGCGCCTTGGTGCGCTCGGGGCAGTTGCCGCCGCAGTCCAGACGCGAGGCTTCGATCTGGCGCGGCAGGTGTTCGGCGAGGAAGTCGATGAACACGCGCACCGCCGGCAGCAGGCCGCGGCGCGAGGCGAACACGGCATGGCAGATGCCCTGCGGCAGCGACCATTCCGGCAGCACCACTTCCAGTTCGCCGTTGCGCACGGCTTCGGCGCAGACGGTCTCGGGCAGCAGGGTGATGCCGAAGCCGTCCTTGACCATCGACTGCAGCAGCGGGAAATCGAAGCCGGCCACGCGCGGCTGCAGGTCGACGCGGCGCACTTCGCCGGCCGGGCCGTGCAGTTCCCAGCGCTGCCGCGCCTCGTCCTCGCTGATGCTGAGGGTGACGTGCGAGGTCAGTTCCTCGGGATCCTTGGGGCGGCCGGCGCGGTCCAGGTACTTGGGGCTGGCGACCAGCAGTTCCTGCACCTGGCCGAAGCTGCGCATCACCAGGCTGCCGTCGTCGTCCAGGCGCGAGCGCACGCGCAGGGCGACGTCGTAGCCTTCGTTGATGATGTCGACGCGGCGGTTGCTGATGTTCAACTGCAGCCGCACCTTGGGGTACTGGTCGAGGAACATCGGCAGCAGCTTGGGCAGCTGCATCTGCGCCAGCGACACCGGCACGCTGACCCGCACCAGCCCGCGCGGCTCGGCGCTGAGCCGGTCGACGACTTCGCGCGCGGCCTGCGCCTCGGCCAGCATGGTCTGGGCGTGGCGATGCACGCTCATGCCCAGGTCGGTGACGGCGAAACGGCGCGTGGAGCGCTGCAGCAGACGCACGCCCAGATCGCTCTCCAGCTGGCTGATGCGGCGGCTCAGGCGCGACTTGGGGATGCCCAGGGCGCGTTCGGCGGCGGCGAAGCCGCCGTGGTCGACCACCATGGCGAAGTAGTACAGATCGTTGAGGTCGTGCATGTTCTTTCGATATTTAGAACGATGGGGACAATCGGATCCGATTCATTCTACTCCTACAACGATTTGCGCTGCAGGACGCCGGTCGCGCTCGCTCGGTGGCTCAGGCACGGAGGTAGACGCGCGCATCGTAACCCTGACCGGGCTAGCGCAAAGTGACGGATCAGGGCGTTTGGCGCACGCGGAACGCCGTTTGCGGCGAGTGCGGCGAGTGCGGCGGGTGCGGCGGGTGCGGCGGGTGCGGCAGCAAGGAATACCTGCGGATGCCCTGCCCTGCCCGGGCCCAGTCGAGGACATGAGGACGCAGTCGGGAGCCGACTGCATCGCGGCAGCTCGCCTGCAACACGCAGTCGCGCAAGACGCGTCGCCGCAACCACGACAACGCTAGGATCGCCCGGGACCAACGCCCCGGGCTGGCGGCAATCAGCCGATCCGCTCGGCCCCGCCCATGTACGGGCGCAGCGCGTCGGGCACGGTGATCGAGCCGTCGGCGTTCTGGTAGTTCTCCATCACCGCGATCATGGCGCGGCCGACCGCGGTGCCGGAGCCGTTGAGCGTGTGCAGCAGTTCGGGCTTGCCGGTGGCCGGGTTGCGCCAGCGCGCCTGCATGCGCCGCGCCTGGAAATCGCCGCAGTTGGAGCAGGAGGAGATCTCGCGATAGGTCTGCTGCGAGGGCAGCCAGACTTCCAGGTCGTAGGTCTTGCTGGCGGAGAAGCCCATGTCGCCGGTGCACAGCAGCATCTTGCGGTACGGCAGGCCCAGCGTTTCCAGCACCACTTCGGCGCAGCGGGTCATGCGCTCGTGTTCGGCGGCGCTATCTTCCGGGCGGCACACGCTGACCAGTTCCACCTTCTCGAACTGGTGCTGGCGGATCATGCCGCGGGTGTCGCGGCCGCCGCTGCCGGCCTCGGAGCGGAAGCACAGCGAGTGCGCGGTCATGCGCAGCGGCAGGCGCTCGGCCTCGACGATCTCGTCGCGCACCAGGTTGGTCAGCGAGATCTCCGAGGTGGAGATCAGGTAGCGCTTCTGTTCGCCCAGCGCGGTGGCGAACATGTCTTCCTCGAACTTCGGCAACTGGCCGGTGCCGTACAGGCTGTCGGCGTTGACGATCACCGGCACGTTGGTTTCCTGGTAGGCGTGCGGGCCGGTGTGCAGGTCCAGCATGAACTGCGCCAGGGCGCGGTGCAGGCGCGCGATCGGCCCGCGCAGCACGGTGAAGCGCGCGCCCGACAGCTTGGCCGCCGACTCGCCGTCCAGCCAGCCGTGGCGCGCGCCGAGTTCGACGTGGTCCTTGACCTCGAACTCGAAGCTGCGCGGGCTGCCCCAGCGCTGCAGTTCGACGTTGTCGGCTTCGTCCTTGCCCACGGGCACGTCGGCCTGCGGCAGGTTGGGAATCTCCAGCGCCAGCGTCTCCAGTTGCGCGCGGATCTCGTCCAGGCGCTGCTCGGAGGCCTTCAGCTCGTCGCCGAAGCCGGCCACTTCGGCCATCAGCGCGCTCGCGTCCTCGCCCTTGGCCTTGGCCTGGCCGATCGCCTTGGAGCGGCTGTTGCGTAGGCTCTGCAGTTCCTGGGTCCGCACCTGGATGCGCTTGCGGTCGGCCTCCAGGGCCTCCAGGGCGGCCACGTCGAGCGCATAGCCGCGGCTGGTGCGCAGGCGCTCGGCGAGGTCGGCGGGCTGTTGGCGAAGCAGAGCGGGATCGAGCATGGGCGCGGGGTGCCAGGGGAACGAACCCCGGATTATCGCCTGTCCGCCGCGGTTTTGCCGACCCGCGCCCGCCGCGGCGCGCGATTCACCGCGGCTATGCCAGAATCGGGCGGTTCCCCACGGTGAGCCTCATGTCCACGTCGCCCTCGTCTTCCAAGCCCGGCATCGTGCTGCATCTGCCGCGGCGCCTGCTCGCGATCGTCGGCATCGCCTTCGTCGCCGGCCTGCTGCTGTTCCTGGTGGTGTGGCTGGTCGGACGCAAGGACAACGATTTCTACAAGCCGCAGCCGGCGCAGCAGGTGCAGCAGGACACCGAACAGGTGAAGCCGCTGCCCGAGCCTCTGCCCGCCGGCAGCGCCGCCAGCAGCATGCCGCAGGCCAAGGCGGCGCCCGCCGGGGACGCACCGAAGCTGGTGGAGACCGCGCCGACCCCGCCGCCGACCACCGAAGCACCGGCTCCTGCCGCAGGCAGCGATGGCGCCGGCAGCACGGCCACCGCGCTGGCCCCGGGCGACCGCCCGGTGCCGCTGGAAGGACAGACCCCACCGCCGCGCTATCCGCCGGCGGCGCTGCGCCGCGGCGATGCCGGCACCGTGGTGGTGCGGGTCGAGGTCGATGCCAGCGGCGCGCCTGCCGGCGTGGCCCTGGTGAGGCGCAGCGGCTCGCGCGACCTGGACCGCGCGGCGATGGAAACCGTGCGCCGCTGGAAGTTCCGCCCGGCGCAGCAGAACGGCCGCGCGGTGCCGGCCAGCATCGAGATCCCATTCGACTTCAAGCCAGGACCGTAACCGAATAACTGAACCGCCGCCCGGTTGCGCCGGCGGCGTTCACATGGGGGTGACACTGCAGGTACGGGTCCTGGGCGACACTGGCGCCGCACCCACGGCACCGGAGTTGCCGCCATGCCCACCCCCTACAAGTCGACACAGCCGATCCATGCGTGGAAGCGTTCTTCCGCGCGGCCGGCTGACCGCGGGGAGCAGCATGCGCGCGCCGACCGCGGCTCGCCCTGGGCGTGGATGGTGGTGATCGCCCTGGCGCTGGCCGTCGCCGGCTGGTGGCTGGCGCTGGATCGCGACGACGACGGCAGTGACTACCAAGCCTCGTCATCCACGCCTGCCAAGGATCCGCCGCGTCCACAGCCCACGCACTGATTCCCGACTTCCCGACGTACTTCTTTCTTCCACCGGCCGCGCTCGTACGCGGCCGATGTTGTTTGCTCGCTCAGGCGGTGCGTAACCCGAATCCAGCGCCGCGCGCCAGGCTATCGAAACCCGGGAACGAGGTCGCCACGTTTGCGACGTCCTGGATCCGCACCTCGCCCTGCGCCAATTGCCCGGCAATGGCGAAGGCCATGGCGATGCGATGGTCGCCGTGGCTCTCGATGGTCCCGGCGCCCAGCGTGCCGCCGTGGATGGTGGCGCCATCCGGGGTTTCGTCGACGACGATGCCCAGGCTGCGCAGCCCGGTGGCCATCGCCGCCAGGCGGTCCGACTCCTTGACCCGCAGCTCCGCCGCGCCGCTGACCACGGTCTGGCCGTCGGCGGCGGCGGCGGCCACGAACAGCGCCGGGAACTCGTCGATCATGTCCGGCACCACGTCCTCCGGAATCCGTGCACCGCGCAGCGGCGCGTAGCGCACCCGCAGATCGGCCACCGGCTCGCCGCCGTGCTCGCTGTGGTTGTGCTCGACGATGTCCGCGCCCATCAGCCGCAACGCGGCGAGCAGGCCAGTGCGGCGCGGATTGAGTCCGACCGCCTTCAGGGTGATGTCCGAGCCGGGAATGATGCTGGCGGCGACGATGAAGAAGGCAGCCGAGGAGAAGTCCGCCGGCACCGCGATGTCGGTGGCGCGCAGGCGCTGACCGCCGCGCAGCCGCGCCTGGCCGGGCGCGAACTCGATCTCCACGCCGAACGCGGACAACATGCGCTCGGTGTAGTCGCGGGTCGGATGCGGCTCCTGCACCGAGGTGACGCCCTCGGCATACAGGCCGGCCAGCAGCACCGCCGACTTGACCTGGGCACTGGCCACCGGCGAGACGAAGTCGATGCCGCGCAGCGGCTGCCCGCCGTGGATGCGCAGCGGCGGCACGCCATTGGCCTCGGTGTCGATGCGCGCGCCCATCAGCGCCAGCGGCTCGGTCACCCGCCGCATCGGCCGCTTGGACAGCGACGCATCGCCGACCAGCACGCTGTCGAATGGCTGCGCCGCGAGCAGTCCTGCAAGCAGGCGCATGCCGGTGCCGGCATTGCCGCAATCCAGCTCACCCTGCGGCGCCTGCAGCCCATCCACGCCCACGCCATGCACGATGCGCTGCGACGGCGACGGCGTCTCGATCCGCACCCCGAGCCGCGCGAAGATCGCCGCCGTCGAACGCGTGTCCTCGCCCTCGAGAAACCCCTCGATCCGCGACGTCCCATCGGCCAACGCCGCGAACATCACCGCCCGGTGCGACACCGACTTGTCCCCCGGCACCGTCAGCGTGCCCTGCAGCGCAGTGCCGCGCGTTGCGATCCAGCCTTGCTCGTTGCTCATCATCGTTCCTGAAAGTCCAACCACCCGAATATCCATCGCCACCCAGCGACACTGGTGCCGCTACCGCGTGCTTGCGCTACCGCGACGACGCCTAAACCCAGTCCACCACCGACACCGCCAACGCTGTTGCTGGTGCTGGTGTTCCTGCTTTTGCCGTTGTCCCGGCTTTTGCTATTGCTCTCAATCCCCCGTGAGGGCTGGCGGACACGGCGGGTAAAACCCCGTGAGGGGCGACGCGCAGGATGCGCGTCGTTTTCGGCAGGCACATGGATGTGCCTTCCGAAAATTCCCGACGTGACCGCGGACCCCGCGCGCAGCGCGGGGCAGCCCGCCCGGGTGTGCTTTCTTTTGGTTACTTTTCTTTGCACAAGCAAAGAAAAGTAACTCGCGCGTCAGCGCGAAAGCTGTTGCGGTTAGCTGTTGCAGTCAAAGCTGTTGCTGTTGAAAAAAGAGTTCATTTCCCCGAGAACGCCCCGTCGCGGCTGAAGCCGCTCCTACAACAGATGCACATCTCCTCGTAACCAAAGCAGCCCGCGACGACAGGGCCGACACAACCGCGCAACCAACTCAAGGCACCGCCACCGGGTACGACCCCAACACCTTGATCTGCGCCGAATGCGCCTTCAACTCCGCCAACGCCAACTTCATCGCCTCATCCTTCACATGCCCCGCCAGATCGATGAAGAACCCATATTCCCATTTCGCCTGATGCGACGGCCGCGACTCGATCCGGTTCATGCTGATCCCATGCCGCGCGAACGGACTGAGCACATCGAACAGCGCACCCGGCTTGTCGTGGATGAACACCAGCACCGACGTGCGATCGTGCCCCGACGGCGGGAAGATCTGCCGCCCGATCACCAGGAAGCGCGTGGTGTTGTCCGCGTCGTCCTCGATCGACTTCATGATGACCTTCTTAAGCGCATACACATGCGCCGCGCTCTCCCCACCGATCGCCGCCGCATCGTCGGCATTGCGCGCCCGGCGCGCGCCCTCGGCGTTGCTGGAGACCGGAATCTTCTCCACCTTGGGCAGGTTCGCGCGCAGCCAGCCGGCGGTCTGCGCGAACGACTGCGGATGCGCATAGATCCTCTCGATCGCGTCGAGCCGCCCGCTGCGCGAGAGCAGGAACTGGTGCACGCGCAGCTCGGTCTCGCCGCAGATCTTCAGGTTGGAGGTCAGGAACATGTCCAGGGTGACCTGGATCGTGCCCTGCCCCGAGTTCTCCACCGGCACCACGCCGAAGTCGGCGTTGCCGCTTTCCACTTCCTGGAACACTTCCTCGATGGTGGCCATCGGCAGGCCCACCGCCGAGCGACCGAAGTGCTTGAGCACCGCCTGCTGGCTGAAGGTGCCTTCCGGCCCCAGGTAACCGATCTTCAGCGGCTCCTGCTGCGCCAGGCACGCGGACATGATTTCGCGGAATACGTGCACCAGCACTTCGTCGCTGAGCGGCCCCTGGTTGCGGTCGACCACCATGCGCAGCACCTGCGCCTCGCGCTCGGGGCGGTAATAGTCCACCGCCGCGGCGAGCTTGCCCTTGGCCTTGCCGACCTGGTGCGCGAACTGCGCGCGCTCGGCGATCAGCGCCTGGATATTGCGGTCGATCTCGTCGATCTTGGCGCGCACGTCGGCCAGGGCCGGCGTGGCGGCGGGTTTCGCGGGCTTGGCCGGCTTGGCGCCGGCGGCGGGAGATTTCTTCGGCTTTGCGGCCATGGATCGGGGGTTCCTCGGTGGTCCGGATCGCCGCAGCGATCCGGTCGCGGCTGAAGCCGCTCCTACAAAAATCGGCGACTCAGCCGTGGCGCTGCTGGAAGTCGCGCATGAACGCAACCAGTGCCTGCGCGCCGGCCAGCGGCATGGCGTTGTACAGCGACGCGCGGATGCCGCCGACTGCCTTGTGGCCCTTCAGCGCCAGCAATCCGGCCGCCTTGGACTCGGCGACGAAGCGCGTGGTGAGGGTCTCGTCCGGCAGGAAGAACGGGATATTCATCCGCGAGCGCACCGCCGCCGCGACTTCGTTGCGATAGAAGCCACCGGAGGCGTCGATCGCCGAATACACCAGCGCCGACTTGGCCTGGTTGCGCGCGGCGAACGCCTCCACGCCGCCCTCGGCCAGCATCCACTTGAACACCAGCCCGGCCAGGTACCAGTTCCAGGTCGGCGGGGTGTTGAGCATGGAGTCGCGCGCCACGTGCGAGCGGTAGTCGAAGATGTCCGCGCGCGGCTGGCCGGCGCGTTCGAGCAGGTCGCGGCGGATGATCACCACGGTGACGCCGACCGGGCCGAGGTTTTTCTGCGCGCCGGCATAGATCAGCGCGTACTTGGAGACGTCGATCGGCTCGGAGGCGATGCTGGAGCTGAAGTCGGCGAACAGCGGCACGTCGCCGACGTCGGGCGTGTCGCGGAACTCCACGCCGTGGATGGTCTCGTTGGCGGTGATGTGCACGTAGGCGGCATCCTCGCGCAACTGCCAGGCCGCGCGCGGCGGGATGTCGCGGAAGCCGTCGGCCTCGCTGCTGGCGGCCACGTGCACGTCGACGTAGGGCCCGACCTGCTTGATCGCGGTCTTGCCCCAGTGCCCGGTCACCACGTAGTCCACGGTCTGCCCGGGCGCGGCGAAGTTCAGCGCCAGCAGCGCCTGCTGGGTGGTGGCGCCACCGGCCAGGAACAGCACCGCGTAGTCGTCGGGAATGCCGATCAGCCGCCGCAGGTCGGCGTCGGCCTGTGCCGCCACCTCCATGAACTCGGCGCCGCGGTGGCTCAGCTCCACGATCGAGGCGCCCACGCCGTTCCACTCCAACATCTCCGCCTGCGCCTGGCGCAGGACCGATTCCGGCAAGGCAGCGGGGCCGGCACTGAAATTGAACGCGCGCGTCATGGAGCACCTATCGGACAGGACCCCTAGTATGCCGCAGCGCAACAGCTTGCGGCCCGGGCAATTTAGGTTGCATTTGCATCCATTCGCCCTGCGTATGCGTAGTCTGTGGTGAAGTCCCCGCCACTGCTCGCCCCCTTCGCTCCAGGAGTCCGCCATGTCGTTGCGCGATGCCCTCACCGTTCCAAGCCGCGAGATCACCGACGAGGCGGTCTACCGCGACCGGCGGCGTCTGCTGCAGGCCCTGGCGCTGACCCCGGTGGCCGGCCTGGTCGGCTGCGCCGACGCCGAGCCGCCGGCCCCGCCGAAGACCGTGGTGACGCAGGAGCAGGCGCGCAGCGGGTTCCGCACCAACGAAGAGCTGACCCGCTACGAGGACGTGACCAGCTACAACAACTTCTATGAATTCGGCACCGACAAGACCGATCCGTCGAAGGCGGCCAAGACCCTGCGCACCTCGCCGTGGTCGGTGAAGGTGTCCGGCGAATGCGAAAAGCCCGGCACGCTGAGCCTGGACGACCTGCTCAAGGGCCACACGCCCGAGGAGCGCATCTACCGCCTGCGCTGCGTGGAAGGCTGGTCGATGGTGATCCCGTGGCTGGGGGTGCCGCTTGGCGATGTGCTCAAGCGCTTCGCGCCGACCTCCAAGGCCAAGTACGTCGCCTTCACCACCCTGGCCGATCCGCAGCAGATGCCCGGGGTCCGCTACAGCTCGATCGACTGGCCGTACAAGGAAGGCCTGCGCATCGACGAGGCCATGCACCCGCTGACCCTGCTCGCTACCGGCCTGTACGGCAAGCCGCTGCCGCAGCAGAACGGCGCGCCGCTGCGGCTGGTGGTGCCGTGGAAGTACGGCTTCAAGAGCATCAAGTCGATCGTCGAGATCCGCTTCGTCGAGCGCATGCCGGAAACCGCCTGGCACGAGCTGCAGCCCTCCGAGTACGGCTTCTTCTCCAACGTCAATCCGGCGGTGGACCACCCGCGCTGGAGCCAGAAGACCGAGCGGCGTATCGCCGGCAAAGCCAGCAAGCTGTTCGCCGAGCGCATCCCCACCCGCCCGTTCAACGGCTATGCCGACCAGGTGGCGTCGCTGTATGCGGGGATGGATCTGAAGAAATGGTATTGAGCCGGGATTGGAGATTCGGGATTGGGGATTCGCGGAGCAGTCGCTGCGCGCGGCGGGTTTGCGCGTCCTCTCTGGCAGCATTGGTGCGCATTGGTTTGAGACTGCATGGCTAAGACCTCCGCTTCAGTGATCGCCGCCAAGGCGGTGGTGCATGCGCTGGCGCTGGCGCCGATGGCGTACCTGGGCTGGCAGTTCTGGCAGGTGTGGCAGACCGGCAGCGATGCGTTGGGCGCCGATCCGGTGGCCGAGGTCGAGCATCGCACCGGGTTGTGGGCGCTGCGGCTGCTGCTGTTGACCCTGGCCATCACCCCGCTGCGGCAACTGACCGGGCAATCGGTGCTGCTGCGCTTCCGGCGCATGCTCGGGCTGTACGCGTTCGTCTACGCGACCGTGCATCTGGCGGCCTACCTGGGGCTGGACCTGCGCGGCTACTGGACGCAGATCTTCGAGGAGATCGTCAAACGCCCGTACATCACCGTGGGTTTCCTGGCGTGGCTGCTGCTGGTGCCGCTGGCGATCACCTCGACACAGGGCTGGATGCGCCGGCTCAAGCGCAACTGGGGCAAGCTGCACAAGGCGATCTACGCGATCGGCGTGCTCGCCGTGCTGCACTTCTGGTGGCTGGTGAAGTCGGACATCCGCGAACCGCTGCTGTACGCGGCGATCCTGGCGGTGCTGCTGGGCTGGCGCGGCTGGCGGGCGCTCAGCGCGCGCCGAACCACAGCAGGCCGCTGAGCGCGGCGGCCAGCAACAAGGCGCTGAGCAACAGCCACGGCCAGCGCCGCGCGGTGGCCGGGCGTGGCGCCACCGCCGGGGTCAGCGCCAGCGCGGCCAAGGCGGGGTCGTCGCGCAGCGGCTCGGCACCGACGACCTGCGGGACTTCCAGCACGAAGCGGTGCTGGGCATCGAACACCACCTGGTCGCCGGGCTGCAGCCAGCAGCTGCGCACGGCCACGCCGTTGACCTGGGTCTGCGCCTCGCCGAAGCCGCGCAGCAGCACCCGCTCGCCATGACGTTCCAGGCGCGCGTGCTGCTCGGCGCAGGCCGGATCGTCGATGCGGATGTCGCACTCGCGCAGGCGGCCGACGCTGCGTACGCGGTCCACGGTGAAGCTGCGGCCGTGGTGCGGGCCGCCGACGCCGCGCAGGACCAGGCGCGGATCGTCGTGCTCGGCGTCGCTGACCTCGGGCAGGCGCTGCAGCGGCTCGCACTTGCCCTGCACCACCATTTCGACGCCGTCGGCATAGACCGCGTCGCCAGCGCGCAGCAGCGCCATGCGCCGCACCGGGCGGCCGTTGACGTGAATGCCGCGGCTGCCGTTGGCGACCTGCAGCCACAGACCGCGCCGGTCCAGGCAGAACTGCGCCAGAAGCAATGCGCCCTGGGTGTCGTCGACCACACTGACCTGGCCGGAGGCCAGCCGCACGATGCGATGCACGCCCGCGCGCAGGGGCCGGTCGGGATGTTGGCGGTTGCTGAAATGGACTAGCAGATCGTGCACGGCGGGCAGCCTAGCAGGTTGCCTGCGCGCGCAGAAGCGCGCGTGCTGGACAATGCACCGCGCATACGCACAATGCCTGATCGTTCACGCGGGCACCCGCCCGCACAGGAGCCAGCATGCCCAGCATCGACATCCGCCACGACCACGACAAGACCCCCGCGCAGGCGCGCAAGGCCATCGAAACCGCCGCCAAGAAACTGGCCGAGCGCTTCGACCTGGAATCGCACTGGGATGGCGATTCCTTGCTGTTCTCTCGCTCGGGCGTGGACGGCCGCATCGAACTGCTGCCCAAGCAGGTGCACGTGACCGCTGAATTGGGCTTCCTGCTGTCGGCGATGAAGGGCACGGTGGAAAGCGAGATTCGCCGCGTGCTGTCGGAAAAGCTGGGCTGATCAGTGTATCGAGCCCCTCTCCCCTCGGGACAGGGGTTGGGGTGAGGGTGCGGTGTCGAGCGCTGACGCAATCAAGCTGCACGAGGCTGCGCTCGTACCCTCATCCGCCCCTTCGGGGCACCTTCTCCCGAGGGGAGAAGGAACGGCTAAAGCCCCTCTCCCACCGGGAGAGGGGTTGGGGTGAGGGTACGGCGTCAAGCGCCGACGCAATAGTTGCACGAGGCTTCGCCCGTACCCTCATCCGCCCCTTCGGGGCACCTTCTCCCGAGGGGAGAAGGGAGAGGCCAAAGCCCCTCTCCCACCGGGAGAGGGGTTGGGGTGAGGGTGCGGTATCAAGTGTTGACGCAGTCGAGCTGCACGAGGCTTCGCTCGTACCCTCATCCGCCCCTTCGGGGCACCTTCTCCCGGTGGGAGAAGGGAGAAGCCAAAGCCCCTCTCCCACCGGGAGAGGGGTTGGGGTGAGGGTCCGGCCGCTGACTCACTCCAACGCGAACGGATCCGGATCGCCCGCGAACAATCGTTTCGACACGGCGCGCTCGGTGGTCTCGATATCGCCGATGAACCCCTCGGCGTCGCCCAGCTTGGAGAACGCGTCGAAACCCCGCTCCAGGAATCCCTGCAGTTCCGACAGCCCCGCCGCCTTGGCCGGGCCGCGGGCGAAGCGCAGCAGCATGCGCACGCCCGGGGTATGCACCGCCTTGGCCAGGCCCAGGCCGACGCGCGCGATCAGGTCGATCTGGCGCTGGCGCAGCCGGGGGAGCCCGGTCTGCCGATAGGCTTCGGCATACAACGCTTCGTCCAGGCGCTTGCGCCGCGGTGCCAGGCCCTGCAACGCCTCGGCCATGCGCAGATCCAGGGCATGCGTGAGCGCGCCCAGTTCGATGCCGTCGGCCACGGTGTCCAGCAGCGACGCCGGCATCAGCCGCTGCATCATCGGCAACACCTTGACGATATCGGCATCACGGCGGCTGAAATCGCGGTCGCCATAGACGTCGGTCAGGAAGAACATCGCCGCCGGACGCCGCTGCGGGTCCTCCAGGAAATGCTCGAAGCTGCGCTCCAGCCGCTCCGATTGCCAGCGCCGCAGTTCCTGCAGCCAGCGTAGCGCATTGCGCGGTTCGCGCACGGGGTCGTGCAGCGCCTGGTGCCACGCCAGGCGGCGGCCGAGTCGTTCCAGGACGGGAGTGCTGCGCGCCATGGCCGCCGATGATGGTCGCAGCCCGGCACGACCGCAAGCGTCACGGCGCTCGGCTACACTCGCGCCACTGCCTCCTGCGGACCGCGCATGCTTTCCCTCCACAGCGCCTCGCCCCGTCCCCATTCCAACGGCCGCATCGGCCTGGCCATCGCCGGCGGCGGCCCGATCGGCGGCATGTACGGCCTCGGCGCGCTGCGCGCCCTGGACGAGGCGCTGGACGGACTGGACCTGACCCGCCTGGATTGCTACGTCGGGGTCAGCTCCGGCGCCTTCCTCACCGCCGGGCTGGCCAACCGGGTCAGCAGCGCCGAGATCTGCCGGATCTTCGTCACCGGCAACAGCGACGATGCGCACTTCCGCCCGGAAGACTTCCTGCGGCCCAACGTCTACGAATACCTGCGCCGCGCCGCAACGCTGCCGCGGCTGGCCTACGGCTGGTGGCACGACCTGCTCACCGAACCGCGCAAGACCCGCTGGTCGGACCTGATCACCCGCTTCGGCGGGCTGGTGCCGAGCGGCCTGTTCGACAACGCCGGGGTCGAGCGCTTCCTGCAGGACGTGTTCAGCCGCCGCGGCCGCAGCAACGATTTCCGCGAACTGGGCACCAATCTGTTCGTGGTCGCGGTGGACCTGGACAGTGGCCGCACGGTGCGCTTCGGCGAGCCGGGCATGGACCACGTGCCGATCTCGCTGGCGATCCAGGCCAGCGCGGCACTGCCGGGGCTGTACCCGCCAGTGCAGATCGACGGCCACCATTACGTGGACGGCGCGCTGCGCCGCACCATGCATGCCTCCACCCTGCTGGAGCGCGGTATCGACCTGATGATCGGGATCAACCCGCTGGTGCCCTACGACGCCACCCACGCGCCGCGACGCAATGGCCACGTCGACCGCGCACGGCTGCTCGCCGGTGGCCTGCCGGCGGTGCTGTCGCAGACCTTCCGCACCCTGCTGCAGTCGCGCATGCAGGTGGGGCTGGAGAAATACGCGCGGCAGTATCCGCAGGTGGACCAACTGGTGTTCGAGCCCAACGCCGACAACGGCGAGCTGTTCTTTACCAATCTCTTCAGCTACGCCGCGCGCCACCGCGTCTGCCAGCTCGCCTACCGCAACACCCTGTCGGACCTGCGCCGCAACGCGCAAACGCTGGAGCCGCTGCTGGCCGCGCACGGCATCGCGCTGCGCCACGACATCCTCAACGACCGCAAGCGCACCTTCCTCGATGGCGTGGACGTGCAGCCGCGGCGCATGACCGAGACCACCGCGCGCCTGCGGCGTGCGCTGGACGATGTCGACCAGGTCATCGCCAACCGCCGCGCCAAGCGCCGTACCCGGCGTTCGCCGGAGGCGTAGCGTGCAGCGCCGGCCGCCGTCGCCATCGCTCCCCGCGCACGTCCTGCGCGCGCTGGTGTGATTACTCTAGTCACAGTCCCGAGTCTCGAATCCCGCCACTCACCCGCCGAAGGAACCGCACCGTCATGGCCACTCTGAAGAAATCCGCGCGCAAGAAGCGCAGCACCGCCGCTGCCGACGACACCCTGCAGGCGCAGGCGGAGAAGCTGTCCAAGCGCCTGGGCGAATCGGCGCAGCAGGTCTGGCTGGCCGGAGTCGGCGCGTTCGGCCGTGCGCAGGCCGAAGGCGGCAAGCTGTTCGAGACCCTGGTGAAGGAAGGGCTGAACCTCGAGCAAAGCACGCGCAAGCTGGCCGGCGGCGGCGTCGACGCGGTGCGCGATGCGGTGGAGAACCGCGTCGGCCAGGCCCGCGAGCGCGCCGCCGACACCTGGGACCGCCTGGAGAAGGTGTTCGAGGACCGCGTGCAGCGTGCCCTGCGCCGCCTGGAAGTGCCCAGCCGCGAAGACCTGGGCGCGCTGATCGAACGCGTGGACGCGCTCAATGGCGAACTGCGGCATCTGCGCGGCGGCCGTGCAACGCCGGCGGCGGGCAAGGCGCCGGCGGCGAAGAAGGCCGCCAGGAAGACCGCCGCGTCGCCCGCGGGCGCCGCAAAGCGCGCAGCACCGGCACGCCGACCTGCCGGCCCGGTGGTCGCCAAGGTCGCGCCGGCCAAGCGTGCGGCCGCGCCCAAGCGCGCCAGCCGCAAGCGCAGCGAGGCCCCGACCCCGGCCGAGTAACGGAATTGTTGCAAAGCAACACGTTTTTCCAGACAATCGAAACGGACCCGCCAGTCCATCAGAAGACCGTTTGCTCCCCTCCCCTCTCGGCTTCGGACTGGCGGGTCTTTTCTGTCCGCCGTTCCCCGCTGTCGCCTTGCCGGCGCCGTGACACGCTGGCGATACACTGACTTCTTTCGGCGCGTGTGCGGGTGCGAGCATGTTTTCCTGGATAGCGGCAACGGTCTTGGCAGTCGCGGCATGGCTGGCGGCCAGTGGCTACCTATGGCTGGTGCGGCGCCGCGAGAACGAGACCAGCGCCGGGCTGCATGCGCTGGCCGGCCTGCACTGGCGCGATTTCTCCTACATGGTGCGGCGCGCGATGCGCGAACAGCGCGACCTGCAGGACGCCACCGTCGACGAGCACGCGAGCCAGGAACCGCAGAGCGACTTCGTGATGACCCGCGGCGACGCGCGCTGGCTGCTGTCGTGCAAACACGGCCGCGCCTACCGGATCGGCTCGGCCGCGGTCAACGAACTGGGTGCGGCGGCGCGACTGATGGGCGCGCAGGGCGGCATCCTGATCACCGAAGGCAAGGTGCAGCGCGACGGCATCGCCGCGGCCGAGAAGCAGGCGGTGGAAATCCTCGACGGCCGGCGCATCTGGCCCATGCTCAAGCCCTACCTGCCCAGCGAACTGGAAGACGGCGTGATCGGCGCCAGCCGTCGCCGCGCGCAACGCCACATCGCCATCGCCGGCCTGGCGTCGCTGGCCTTGGGCGTGGTGGTCGGCGTCGGTGCGCTGGCGTTGCAGCAACCGGAAGCGCGGCCTGCAGCCGTGGCCGCGACGGCGCCAGCGCCTACGCCCACCGCCGCAGCCGCCCCTGCGCAGGCCGCAACCACGCCAACCAGCCCCCCCGCTGCCGTGCCTCCGCCGACGCTCGACGACGCCGGCGACCTGGCCGAACCCGACCCCGCCACCGAACAACGCCACCGCCAGGATCTCTCCAAGACCCTGGCCAGCACCCCGGGCGTGATCCGCGGCATCTGGCAGACGCAGATGACCCTGGTGGTCGACCGCAGCGGCGACGACGCCCAGGTGTGGCCGCGCATCTGCAAGGAAGTGGAACGCTACCCGTCCCTGCGCACCGTCCGCATCCAGCTCAACCCGCGCCCCGGCCACGAGGAACCGGTGCGGTGGCGGCAATGTAGGACGTTTTGATCAGCCGGGATTGGGGAATCGGGATTGGGGATTGGTAAAAGCGGATCAGAGCGCCGGATGCGCTTTTGCGAATCCCCAATCCCGACTCCCCAATCCCCGCCCCATCACCAATGGACCCCCCGCATCAACGCCGCAAACGCGATCTGCTCCTGGCTGGGCTTGGTCTCGCGTAGCGCCTTGCGGTCGCCCTTGGCCGCGGCCGAGTCGGGGAACAGTTCGAAGGCGGTGTTCATCACCACTTCGTAGGCCTTCGGCGCCACCGCATTGACCAGGGCGGCGAAGATGCCCAGGCGGGTGGCCACGCGGCTGGGGCGTTCGATGATGGCCTTGACCATCAGGTCGGCGGCCTCGTCCACGCTCAGCGTCGGCACGCTGTCGTACATCTTGGTGGGCGCGATCATCGGGGTCTTCACCAGCGGCATGTTGACCGTGGTGAAACTGATGCCCTTGCCCGAGAGTTCGCCCTGCGCGCAGCGGCTCCAGGCGTCCAGCGCCGCCTTGGAGGCGACGTAGGCGGAGAAGCGCGGCGAGTTGGCCAGCACGCCGATCGAGCTGACGTTGATGATGTGGCCCTTGCGCCGCGCGGTCATGCCCGGCAGCACGCCCATGATCAGGCGCAGGCTGCCGAAGTAGTTCAGTTGCATGGTGCGCTCGAAATCGTGGAAGCGGTCGTAGCTCAGTTCGATCGAGCGGCGGATCGAGCGGCCGGCGTTGTTGATCAGCACGTCGACGTGGCCGTGCGCGTCCAGCACGGTCTTGAGCAGGCGGTCGCAGTCGGCCAGGTCCGACAGGTCGGCGGTGTAGGCGAAGACCTTGCCGCCCTTGGCGTTCATCGCATCGCGCGCGGCATGCAGCTCCTGCTCGCCGCGGGCGACGATGACGGTGATGGCGCCGGCCTCGGCGACGCGCTGCGCGGTGGCCAGGCCGATACCCGAGGAACCGCCGGTGATCAGCACCACCTTGCCGCGGACCTTGCCCTTGAGCGAACGGTCGACGAACAGGTCCGGGTCCAGGTGCCGTTCCCAGTGGTCCCACAGGCGCCAGGCGTAGTCTTCCAGCCGCGGCACGGCAATGCCGCTGCCCTTGAGCGCGCGCTCGGTCTCGCGGCTGTCGAAGCGCGTGGGATAGGTGATGAACTTCAGCACCTCGCGCGGGATGCGGAAGTCGCGCAGCAGCATGCCGGTGAAGCGGCGGATCGGCGGCAGGCTGCCGACCGCGGCGCGGATGCTGGAGGGCACGAACGCGAACATGCGCGCGTCCACCCGCAAGGTCATCTCCGGCGCGTGGCCGGCGCGGCAGAACACATTGAGCACCTCGCCCACGCGCAGCGGCTCGGGATCGGTGAGATGGAAGGTGTGGCCGTCGAGCTTGGGCTTGTGCGCGATGTGGTCCATCGCATCGGCGACGAAATCCACCGGCACCAGGTTGATCCGCCCGCCCTCGATGCCCAGCATCGGCGCCCACGGCGGCAGCAGTTGGCGCAGCTTCTTGATCAGAGGGAAGAAGTAGTACGGGCCGTCGATCTTGTCGATGGCGCCGGTGCGCGAATCGCCCACCACCATCGCCGGGCGGTAGATGCGCCACTTGACCCGGGTCTCGGCGCGCACCAGCGCCTCGGCGTCGTGCTTGGTGCGCAGGTAGGGATCGTCCAGTCCCTCGGCTTCCTCGAACATGTCCTCGCGAAAGATGCCCGGGTACAGCCCGGCCACCGCGATCGAACTGGTGTGGTGGAAGATGCCGGCGCCGATCTGCGCGGCCAGTTCCAGCGCATTGCGGGTGCCGTCGAGGTTGGCGACGCGCTGGTCATCGGCCTTGGCGGTGAGGTCGTACAGCGCGGCCAGGTGGAAGAAATGCTTGACCTTGCCCTGCAGCGCCTTGCGCTGCGCCGTGGACAGCCCGCAGTACGCCGCACCGACGTCGCCGTGCAGCACCACCAGGCGCTTGGGATCCCAGCCCTGCTCGCGCACCAGCGCATCGAACTTGCGCTGCGACTCCTTGCGCAGCAGGACATGCACGACGCCCTTGCGCCGCATCAGCTTGGCCATCAGGTAACGGCCGATGAAACCGGTGGCGCCTGTCACGAAATACGTCATGCCGAACCATCCCTCGTTCCGCGGCCACGGCCCCTCGCCCGGCCCTGGCGCTAACTTGCCAGAGTGCGGCGGGCAGGACAAACGCACGCCGGCGTATGGCGAACGTGCGGCATCGCAGCATCGTGAATCGCGCATCGCCGAGGCGACTGCCGGTGCCCGTCATCGCCTGCACTCGTCGCGCGTCGTGTCGTCCCGGAAAACGGCGTCAGCCGCAACGGCCTTCCACGGACAACGTCGTCGCGGCTGAAGCCGCTCCTGCACGATGCTTCCGGGCGTACGTGAGTTGCCTGCAGTCGCCGTGCGCGCCAGGCTCAGCGCGCCCCTGGCGAGAACCGCGCGACCAGGTCGTAGGTGTCGCCGAGGAACACCTGGCGCACGAAGGTCACCGCCTGCTCGCCGCGCCAGGTGCGGCGGTCGATCAGTAGACACGCGGTGCCGGCCGGCACCTGCAGGCGCGCCGCCTGTGCGGCACTGGCCCCGACCGCGCTGATGCGGTGCTCGGCGCGGGTCCAGGGCACGTGCTGCAGCAGCCAGCTGCCGGGCACCGTGATTGTGAAGTCCATCTGCAAGGCCTCCGGCACCGCCACCGGATTGATCACCCGCTCTTCCAGCGCGAACGGACGGCCGTCTGCGTAGTGCAGGCACTGCAGCGCCAGCAGGCTGCCGCCCGCGGCGACCTCGGCCTCCTGCGGCAGCGCCGCGCGCGGGGCGCGCTGCTGCCGCTCCAGCAGTTCGAAGCGATAGGCATGGCCACGCGCCGCGACCTCGACCGGGATGTCCGGGATCTCCAGCGCCACCTGCTCCATGTGCGGATGCGGCCGCGCCACGAACGAACCGGCGCGGCGCCGGCGCTCGATCATGCCGGCGTCGGCGAGCAGCGCCAGCACCTTGTTGACGGTCATCCGCGAGCAGCCGTACTGCGCCATCAGTTCGTGCTCGAACGGAATGCGGTGGCCAGGCGGCCACGCGCCGCTGCGGATGTGCGCCTCGATGTCGCGGCGGATGCGCTGGCTGAGCGGCAGCGTCGGCGCGGCCGGGGTCATCGGCAGTCCGTGCCACGGCAGGCAGCGCACAGCACGCGCGGGTCGCGGCTCATGCGTGCAGCAGCCGGGTCAGCGCACGCGCGTAGCGGGCGGCCACGCCCTCGCGCTGCAGGTGGCGGCCCTCGCGTACCAGCGCACGCCCATGGCGCCAGACCGAACGCACCGTGCCGCCGCGCGCGGCGAACAGCCAGCTGTCGAGCCAGGCGTCGCCGTCGCGCGCCTGCAAGGCCGGATGCGTGGCGTCCAGTTCGACCAGATCGGCCGACGCGCCCTCGCACAGGCCCTGGACGACGCCGAGCGCCTGCGCCGCGCCCTGTGCGGCGGACTGGAACAGGAAGCGGCCGCTGGACAGCGCGGTGTCGCCGGTGAGCACGTTGCGCCCGCGCAGACTCAGGCGCTGGCCGTACTCGAGCAGGCGCAGCTCTTCGGCCGCGTCGATCAGCACGTTGGAGTCCGACCCCACGCCGAAACGGCCGCCGGCGCGCAGGAAGTCCTGCATCGGGAACAGGCCGTCGCCGAGGTTGGCCTCGGTGATCGGGCACAGCCCGACCACCGCGCCGCTGGCGGCGATGCCCTGCACTTCAGCGGCGTCGACATGGGTGGCGTGCACCAGGCACCAGCGCGCATCCACCGGCGCGTGCGCCAGCAGCCACTGCACCGGCCGCTGCCCGCTCCAGGCCAGGCAGGCGTCGACTTCGCGGGTCTGCTCGGCGATATGGATGTGCACCGGGCCGTCGCACAGCGGCAGCAACGCCGCCAGTTCGTCCGGGGTGACCGCGCGCAGGCTGTGCGGGGCCAGGCCCAGCACCGCGTCGTCCAGCCCCTGCAGGGCGCGGCGGCTGCCGTCCAGCAGTGCGGCGAACCCGTCGACGTCGTGCAGCAGGCGCTGTTGCGCCGGGTTCGGCGCGGCGCCGCCGAAGTCGGCATGCGCGTAGAACACCGGCAGCAGGGTCATGCCGATCCCGCTGGTCTGCGCCGCGGCAGCCAGGCGCTGCGCCATCTCGGCGCGGTCGGCATAGGGCCGGCCGTCGGCGGCGTGATGCACATAATGGAATTCGCCGACCCGGGTGAAGCCGGCCTCAAGCATCTCCACGTAGGCCTGCTCGGCGATGGCCTGCAGATCGTCGGGGCTCAGCCGCTGCAGGAAGCGGTACATCAGTTCGCGCCAGCTCCAGAAGCTGTCGCCGCTGCGCCCGCCGATCTCGGTCAGGCCGGCCATACCACGCTGGAAGGCGTGGCTGTGCAGATTGCCCAGCCCGGGCACCACGATGTCCAGGCGCTGATCGCCCAGGGCTGCGGCCACGCCGCGCTCCACCGTGGCGATACGGCCGCCGCGCACGCCGATGCGCACGTCGCGCGCCCAGCCCTGCGGCAGCAGCGCGTGCGCGCACCAGAAATCGCCAGATCCCGCGTTGCCGTTGGCCTGCTGCTGCGCCTGGGTCTGCACTGGACACCCTCCATCGACCGCAATATTGTATATACAAAATAACCGACGAGCCTGCCCGTGACCATGCCCTGCGACACGCTCTGGCACAACGCGCACTTGATGACGCTGGACGCCGAGGACGGCGGATTGGGCCTGATCCACGACGGCGTGGTGGCCTGCCGCGACGGCCGCATCGTCTACGCCGGCGCCGCCGCGCAGTTGCCCGGCCCGCTGTCGGCGCAGCGCAGCATCGATTGCGGCGGGCGCTGGATCGGCCCCGGCCTGATCGATTGCCACACCCACCTGGTCTATGCCGGCAACCGCGCCGGCGAGTTCGAGCAGCGCCTGCTCGGCGCCAGCTATGCCGACATCGCCCGCGCCGGCGGCGGCATCGTCTCCACGGTGCGCGCCACCCGCGCCGCCGACGAGGACGCCCTGCTCGCCGCCAGCCTGCCGCGGCTGGACGCACTGCTGGCCGAGGGCGTGACCACCGTGGAGATCAAGTCCGGCTACGGCCTGACCCTGGACGACGAACTGCGCCTGTTGCGCGTGGCGCGGCGCCTGGGCGAGCTGCGCCCGGTGGCGGTGTCGCCGACCTTCCTCGGCGCGCACGCGGTGCCGCCCGGCGGCGAGGCCCAGGCCTACATCGACGAGGTCTGCGAACGCATGATCCCTGCCGTCGCCGCGCAGGGCCTGGCCGAGGCGGTGGACGTGTTCTGCGAGCACCTGGCGTTCACCCCGGAGCAGACCGAGCAGGTGTTCCAGGCCGCGCAACGCCATGGGCTGGCGCTGAAGATCCACGCCGAGCAGCTGTCCAACCAGGGCGGCGCGGCGCTGGCCGCACGCTACGGTGCGCGCTCGGCCGACCATGTCGAATACCTGGATGACGCCGGCGTCGCCGCGATGGCCGCCGCCGGCACCGTCGCGGTGCTGCTGCCGGGCGCGTTCTATTTCACCCGCGACACCCAGTTGCCGCCGATCGCCGCGCTGCGCGCCGCCGGCGTGCCGCGCGCGCTGGCCACCGACTGCAACCCCGGCACCTCGCCGCTGACCAGCCCGCTGCTGGCGATGAACCTGGCGGCGACGCTGTTCCGGCTGACCGTGGCCGAGTGCATCGCCGGCTTCACCCGCGAGGCGGCGCGCGCGCTCGGGCGCCAGGACCAGGTCGGCCGGCTGCGCGCCGGGCTGGCCTGCGACCTGGCGATCTGGGACATCGCCGAACCGGCCGAATTGGTCTATCGCATGGGCTTCAACCCGCTGCATGCGCGTATCTGGAGAGGACAATGAGCGACGACGAGATCCTGCTGCGCCCCGGCGCGGTCAGCCTGGCGCAGTGGCGCGCCGTGTACCGCGGCGCCAGCTTGCGCCTGGACCCGGCCTGCGCCGACGCGGTGCTGCGCAGCGCGCGCACCGTGGAGGCGATCGTCGCCACCGGCGCGCCGGTGTACGGCATCAACACCGGCTTCGGCAAGCTGGCCAGCGTGCGCATCGAGCGCGAGGACCTGGAGGCCCTGCAGCGCAACATCGTGCTGTCGCACGCGGCCGGGGTCGGCGCGCCGATGCCGGTGCCGGTGGTGCGGCTGATGATGGCGCTGAAGCTGGCCAGCCTCGCCCAGGGCGCCTCCGGTGTACGCCCGGACACCTTGTCGATGCTGGAAGCGCTGCTGCGCCACGAGGTGATCCCGGTGGTGCCGTGCCAGGGCTCGGTCGGCGCCTCCGGCGATCTGGCGCCGCTGGCGCACCTGGCCACGGTGATGCTCGGCGTCGGCGAGGCCTTCGTCGGCGACGCGCGCCTGCCGGCGGCGCAGGCGCTGGCCCAGGCCGGGCTGCAGCCGCTGACGCTGGGCGCCAAGGAGGGCCTGGCCCTGCTCAACGGCACCCAGTTCTCCACCGCCTACGCGCTGGCCGGCCTGTTCGAGATCGAGCGCGTGTTCCATGCCGCGCTGGTCGCCGGCGCACTATCCACCGAGGCCGCGAAGGGCTCGGACACCCCGTTCGATCCGCGCATCCATGCGCTGCGCGGCCAGCCCGGGCAGATCGCCACCGCCGGGGCGCTGCGCGCCCTGATGCACGACTCGGCGATCCGCGATTCGCACCGCGACAACGACGTGCGCGTGCAGGATCCGTACTGCCTGCGCTGCCAGCCGCAGGTGATGGGCGCGGCGCTGGACGTGATGCGCCAGGCCGCCACCACGCTGGCCACCGAGGCCAACGGCGTGTCGGACAATCCGCTGGTGTTCAGCGACACCGGCGAGGCATTGTCCGGCGGCAACTTCCACGCCGAGCCGGTGGCCTTCGCCGCCGACATGCTGGCGCTGGCGGTGTGCGAGATCGGCTCGATCAGCGAACGCCGCGTCGCCATGCTGGTGGACCCGGCGCTGTCCGGGTTGCCGGCGTTCCTGACGCCTAAGCCCGGCCTCAACTCCGGCTTCATGATCCCGCAGGTGACCGCCGCGGCGCTGGTGTCGGAGAACAAGCAGCGCGCGTATCCGGCCAGCGTCGATTCGATCCCGACCTCGGCCAACCAGGAAGACCACGTGTCGATGGCGGCGCACGGCGCGCGCCGCCTGCTGGCGATGGCCGAGAACGCGGCCAACGTGGTCGGCATCGAACTGCTGGCAGCCGCACAGGGCTGCGACTTCCACGCGCCGCTGCGCTCCAGCGCCGCGCTGGAAGCGGCGCGCGCACTGCTGCGCGCCCGCGTGCCGGCGCTGCAGGACGATCGCTACTTCCACCCGGACATGCTGGCTGCGACCGCGCTGGTGCGCGATGGCGCGCTGGCTGCGGCGGTGCGAATGCATTTGCCCGAGGCCAGTGTCTGATCTGAAGAACCCGTCGTAGGAGCGGCTCTTGTCCCCTTTTTGGGATCAGACGCGACGGGGCGTTACCGGGTAATGCCCCTCGCGGCTAAAGCCGCTCCTTGTATCTGGACATGAGGCCCCCGCGGCGTTATGTCTTCCGACTGATCATCGGAGCAGTGCGGGAAGCCCAGTCGCTCCTAAAGCCACGAGCTTGCATTGTAGATTGGCTCCCGCATTGCGCATGCTGGCCCATCGGTGTCCGTACGGTATCCAGAGTCCGCCGCTGGCGTGAACTCGCATCCACAAGGCAGGACCGGGCGCAGCGGTGATCGTGTTCACCCTACGATGGAGGAATTCCCCATGTCCCCAGTCGTCGGTATCGACGTCGCCAAACACAGTTTCGATCTGGCCATCGATCTGGCCAACGGCAAGTACCGCACCAAAGCCAAGCTTGCGAACGATCCCACGGGGTTCCAGACCCTACGCACGTGGCTGCAGACCCACGCGCAGGCGGACAGCTGGATCGTGATGGAAGCCACCGGCACCTACCACGAGGCGCTGGCCGAGTTCGTGCACGCCTTGGGCTACCGGGTGTGTGTCCTCAACCCGGCGCAGACGGCGCTGTATGCGCGCAGCCAGCTGACTCGGGTCAAGACCGACCGGAGCGACGCCAAGCTGATCGCCAGCTATGGCCTGCGCCATGCGTCGCAATTGCGGCCGTGGCAGCCCGATCCGCCGGCCCTCAAGCATCTCAAGGCGCTGGTGCGCCGCCGGGACGACCTGCTGCAGATGCTGCAGATGGAGCGCAATCGCCTGGATGTCGCCGCGCCGGTGGTGCGCGACTCGCTGCTGGAGATCATCAGCCAGCTCCAGGCGAGCATCGCCCAGATCGAACGGGCCATTGACGACCAAATCGACCAGGATCCGACCCTGCGCGGGCAGCGCGAGCTGCTGGTCAGCATCGACGGGATTGCCCACAGGAGCGCAGCGTTGTTGCTGGCGGAGCTTGGCAACGTGGAGCGCTTCTCTCACGCCTCGGCGGTGACTGCCTTTGCCGGGTTGAATCCACGGCTGCAGGAGTCGGGTAAGCGCCAGGGCCAGGTCTGCATCTCCCGCACCGGCTCCCCACGCCTGCGCGCCGGCCTGTTCCTGCCGGCCTTGGTCGCCATGACCCACAACCCGGTCGTGCGCGCGCTCAAACAACGCCTGCGCGAACGCGGCAAGGCCAACAAGCAGATCATCTGCGCCGCCATGCGCAAGCTGCTGCATATCGCCTACGGCGTGCTCAAATCCCGCACGCCCTTCCTCCCTCAAAAGGCCCTTGCCTGTTAGAGGGGAAGACGGTATCTACAACACCGCACAACCCGCGAGGCCGTATGACATCCCTGCCCGACTGGCTCACTGTGCACCGCGGCGATGCGCCGCTGATCCTCAGCTTCCCGCATACCGGCACCGAGCTGCCGGAGGCGCTGGCCGACCGCTTCGTCTCGCCGTGGCTGGCGCAGCGCGATGCCGACTGGTGGGTGCACCTGCTGTACGACTTCGCCGAAACGCTCGGCGCGACCACCGTGCGCACCGCGATCTCGCGCTCGGTGATCGACGTCAACCGCGACCCGGCCGGGGTGTCGCTGTATCCCGGGCAGAACACCACCGGGTTGTGCCCGCTCACCACCTTCGACGCGCAGCCGCTTTACCGGCCCGGCGCCGAACCCGACGCGGCCGAGATCGACGCGCGCCGCACGCGCTGGTTCGCGCCCTACCACGCTGCACTGGACGCGGAGATCGCGCGCCTGCGCGCCCTGCACCCGGCCATCGTGGTGTACGACGCGCATTCGATCCGCTCGCGCATCCCGCACCTGTTCGACGGCGAGTTGCCGCAGTTCAACATCGGCAGCGCCGGTGCCTCCGGCGCGGTGGACAGCAGTTGCGCGGCGGCGCTGACCGATGCGGTCGAACGCGTCTGCGCCGGCAGCGGCTTCAGCCACGTGCGCAACGGCCGCTTCAAGGGCGGCTGGAGCACCCGCCACCACGGCGCGCCGGCCGAAGGCGTGCACGCGATCCAGATGGAACTGGCCTGCCGCGGCTACATGCACGAGCCCGACACGGTCGACCCCAGCAACTGGCCCTCATCGTGGCAACCCGAATACGCCGCGCCGCTGCGCGCGGTGCTGCAGCAGGTGCTGCAGGCCTGTCTCGATTTCGCCCGCCGCCCTGCCGCATCCGGCCGCGCCGCCGACTGACGCGCACGCCGTGTTCCGCCTTCCGCGCATCCACCTGAGGATTCCCGCATGACCCGCCTCGACGCCACCCGCACCATCCAAGCGCCCACCGGCAGCACCCTCACCGCCAAGAGCTGGCTGACCGAGGCGCCGCTGCGCATGCTGATGAACAACCTGCATCCGGACGTGGCCGAGCGTCCGCAGGAACTGGTGGTGTACGGCGGCATCGGCCGCGCCGCGCGCGACTGGGAGAGCTTCGACGCCATCGTCGAGACGCTCAAGCGGCTGGACGACGACCAGACCCTGCTGGTGCAGTCGGGCAAGCCGGTCGGCGTGTTCCGCACCCATGCCGACGCGCCTCGGGTGCTGATCGCCAACTCCAACCTGGTGCCGCGCTGGGCCAACTGGGACCACTTCAACGAGTTGGACAAGAAGGGCCTGGCCATGTACGGGCAGATGACCGCCGGCAGCTGGATCTACATCGGCGCGCAGGGCATCGTGCAGGGCACCTACGAGACCTTCGTGGAAATGGGCCGGCAGCACTACGGCGGCGACCTGAGCGGCAAATGGCTGTTCACCGGCGGCCTCGGCGGCATGGGCGGCGCGCAGCCGCTGGCCGCGGTGATGGCCGGCGCCTCGTGCCTGGCGGTGGAGTGCCGCAAGAGCAGCATCGACATGCGCCTGCGCACCGGCTACCTCGATACCTGGACCGATAATCTGGACGAGGCGCTGCGCCTGATCGCCGAATCGTGCACGGCGAAGACACCGCGGTCGGTCGGCCTGCTCGGCAATGTCGCCGACGTGCTCGCCGAGCTGCTGGCACGCGGCGTCAAGCCGGACCTGCTGACCGACCAGACCTCTGCGCACGACCCGGTCAACGGCTACCTGCCGCAGGGCTGGACGGTCGAGCAGTGGGACGCAAAGCGCATCTCCGCACCGAAGGAGGTGGAACAGGCCGCGCGCGCCTCGATGGCCAACCACATCCGCGCCATGCTCGGCTTCCACGCCCTGGGCGTGCCGACCGTGGACTACGGCAACAACCTGCGGCAGATGGCGCTGGAGGAAGGCGTGGCCAATGCCTTCGATTTCCCGGGCTTCGTGCCGGCCTACATCCGTCCGCTGTTCTGCCGTGGCGTCGGCCCGTTCCGCTGGGCCGCGCTGAGCGGCGACCCGGAGGACATCGCCAGGACCGACGCCAAGGTCAAGGAGCTGATTCCCGACAACCCGCACCTGCACCGCTGGCTGGACATGGCCGCCGAGAAGATCCAGTTCCAGGGCCTGCCGGCCCGGATCTGCTGGGTCGGCCTGGGCGATCGCGACCGCCTCGGACTGGCGTTCAACGAGATGGTCGCCAACGGCGAACTGAAGGCGCCAGTGGTGATCGGCCGCGACCACCTGGACAGCGGCAGCGTCGCCTCGCCCAACCGCGAGACCGAGGCCATGGCCGATGGCTCCGACGCGGTCTCCGACTGGCCGCTGCTCAACGCCCTGCTCAATACCGCCAGCGGCGCCACCTGGGTCTCGCTGCATCACGGCGGCGGCGTCGGCATGGGCTTCTCGCAGCACGCCGGCATGGTCATCGTCTGCGACGGCACCGAGGCGGCGGCCAAGCGCATCGCGCGGGTGTTGTGGAACGATCCGGCCACCGGGGTGATGCGTCATGCCGACGCGGGCTATCCGATCGCCCTGGCCTGCGCCCGCGACAAGCACCTGGACCTGCCCGGCATCCTGCGCTGAGGCCGACGCGGCGTCCGTCGCCTGGCGGCGGCGGGCGGCCCGCGAGGCGCCAAACCGGAACTGCGTCACCGCTCGCACGATGCACCCTCAAGATCGGCCGAGATGCGCCGACAAGGGATGCATCGTTTCAAGGAGCCTGCATGGGCATCCTGATCTACCTCACTCCTGCCGTGGCGCTGTGGGCTGCCGTTGCCACAGCGTTCGCGCATGGCTTGTTCCAGCGTCTGGGGCACGCCTATCGGCGCGACGCGACTGCGAAGGAGACCATCGCGCGGTATCAGGCGGCGCTGAGCCAACTGAAGGCGCAGGCCGCCGCCAGCGCGCAGGAACTGGAAACGCTGCGCCAGGACCACGAGCGCCTGCGTGCGACCCTCGAATACGAGGCGGCGCCCGCTGCAGCGGCGTCCGCCACCGCCGCGCCTACCAATGCCCCTTCGACGGCAGCGTCGAAGGCGGCGCCCGCCCCGACCCCGGCTGCGCCGCCCTCGACCATCGCCCTGGCGCAGATCGACATCGCCGACGAGGTCGGCACCCTGCTCGCGCACGTCGCGCGGGTGGCGCGCAGCATCCGCCGCTACAGCGCCTACAGCCGCGGCCACAACGGCCCGGAGCCGGCCAGCGCGCGTTACGACCTGCACTGGCTGTCCGACTGCCTGCACAACCTGGACCAGGTTGGCCACGCACTGGCCCGCAACAACATGGAAACCCTCACCGCCGCCTGCACCGAGCTGCTGACCATGTACGAGCAGTACCTGCGTGACGGTTCGGGCTACAACAGCCGCGACACCTTCCAGCGGCTGAGCACCCAGGTGCCGCTGGCCGAGGTCACCGATGCGATCCGTTCCATCGCGGCCAAGGCCTCGCTGGCGCGGCAGGCGCAGGCCGCGCACGAACAGGCCGCGCATGCGCACGAACGCATCGCCGACAGCCGCCAGGCCGACGCACTGTCGATGCTGTGACGGCGCCGTCCGCCCCGGCCGACGGCCGCGCCCCGCGTTGACCGGGCCCCGCGCCCGTGCTGTGATGCCTGCCGGTCAGGGCGGAGCGGGATCATGGCAGACAGCAAGGCGGCCTTCGAGAAAGCGGTCCAGGACATCAAGCAACGGGCCGAGCGCCCCGACAACGACACGCTGTTGCGGCTCTATGCGCTGTACAAGCAAGGCTCGGAGGGCGACGTCAGCGGCGCCAAGCCGGGCTTCTTCGACTTCGTCGGCACCGCCAAGTACGAGGCCTGGGCCAAGCTCAAGGGCATGCCGCAGGCGGACGCGCAGAAGAAGTACGTGGACCTGGTGAAGAAGCTGCTGGCCTGATGGCCCGCGACACCCGGCGGCGCATCCTCGAGACCGCCCTGGCGATGTTCAACGCGCAGGGCGAGCCGCACGTCACCACCAACCACATCGCCGACGAGCTGGAGATCAGCCCCGGCAACCTGTACTACCACTTCCGCAACAAGGACGACATCATCGAGCACCTGTTCGCGCGCTACGAGGAGCGCATGGACGCGGCGCTGGCGCTGCCGAGCGCGCGCCTGCCGGGGCTGGAGGATATCTGGCTGCAGTTGCACCTGGTGTTCGAGTGCATCTGGGACTACCGCTTCCTGTACCGCGACCTGGTCGAGATCCTCAGCCGCAGCCGGCGCCTGCGCCTGCGCTTCGCGCGCATCCTGCGCCGCGCCGACGCCAGCGTGCAGGCGGTGTTCGAGGGCCTGGCGCAGACCGGGGCGATGCGCGCCAGCGCCCAGGAAAGAAGCGGCGTGGCCACCAACGTGCTGGTGGTGGCTACGTTCTGGCTCAACTACGCGGCCGCGCGCGGCGAGAAGGACGAGCAAGTGGCGATCCGCCACGGCATCGTGCAGGTGATGCAATTGATCGCCCCGTTCCTGCGCGATGCCGAACGCGCGCACCTGGCCGCGCTGATGGACGCCTACCTGGATTGAGGCGCCCAACCCTGCGCAGCGTCAGAGGCTCGCCCCGGTGGCGCTGTCGGCGGCTGCGCCGTCGAGCACGTAGACCTTGCACACCAGGCCCGGCGGCGTGCGGTAGGTGCGAAAGCCGATCGCCTCGTAGTACGCCTGCCCGAGCGCATTGTCGGCGGCGATGCTTGCGTCGATCCGGGTCAACTCGGCGCTGCGCGCCGCCGCGCAGGTGGCCCGGAACAGCGCGCTGCCGACGCCACGGCGCGCCGCGCGCGGGTCGACATGGGTGCCGATGATGCCCCAGCCCTCGGCGACGTCGTAGGCATTGCCGGGACGTGCGATGCGCAGCGACTGGAAACCGAGGACGCGCCCGTCGGACGCCTCGGCCAGCACGCACTGCAGGCGATCGGGATGCTGCAGATAGGTCGCGCGCACCGTCGCCGGATCGGTCGGTGCCTTGCGCAGGCCCGCGGCGAAGATCGCGTTCTGCACCGCGACCATCGCCTCGGCGTCGTCGAGCGTCGCAGGCCGGATCTGCATGGTGTCGGCATCTTGGGAACGGCCCGCGAGTATGCCCGAACGCGGCGTTCCGCCGCCAACGGCGAACCACCTCGCTCGCAATGCTGCCGGACGACCCGGACGCGGACGGCGTCGCACGCGCGTCGCCCTGCCGCTGCACACCGCTTACTTGAACAGTTCGACCAACCTGTCCGCGATGAGCTGATGCCCCTTTGCATTGGGATGGTTCGACTGCGCCATCAGGTCCTGTCGATTTCCCTTGTAGGCCGCAAAGGCCGCGTACGAATCGCCCAACGAGACGCCTTGGGTCTTCGCAAGCCTGCGAATCATGTCGACCTGTTCGAGCAGGGTCGACTTGGATGCGGGCGGATCGCCTTTCAGATCGATGCTCGGCGTCATCAACACCACGCACGCGTTCGCCGATCGTGCCTCGCGGATCATCTCCGTGAGGTTGGCGCGCGACTGCGCGACCGTCAGATTGCGGTCGTTGAGGCCGTAATCGATGGTGATCACTTTCGGCCGATGTCCCAGGCCTTCCGCGGCGAACCTGCCCAGCCCCTGACTGGAATTCTCGCCGCCGACCGCCGAGGTGATCACGTTGATGACCGCGGTCGGATAAAGCTGCTCCAGCGCATCGGCGACACGCTGTGGGTACGCCTCCTTGCTGCGCACCTCCGGAACGACGAAATAGCCGGCTGGCACGCTGTGCCCGAAGGTCACGATATTGATCGTGTGATTCTGCGGCCAGGCCAGTCTGAGTTCCTGCTTGACGGCTCCAAGGCAGGTTCCGCGACCGGCCGAGTCGGCGGCGTGCGCAAGGAACGGGACGGCGGCCAGACAGCCAAGCAACAAAATCGTTTTCATTCCTTATTGTGATCAATAGGAACTGTCTTGGCGAGCGTGAAATCGCTCCCCGCACCGTACACGCAGGCCGAAGGCAGTCCCGGCATGCAATGCGCCGCCCGTAGCGCCGCGCCACCGCGGCAGGCAGGCGGCTGGCATGGCAGCGTCTGCGCCCGGGTTTTTATCGAGCGCCTGCACTGCGCTTGCTGGCGGCACCTGGGCGCCGCGCGGCCGCACGCTTCCTGGCGGCGGGCTTGGCGCGCTCGGGCGCGGCCGGGCGTTTGCGCGCGGCGGAGCGCGGCGCGGCTTTCAGCCCCAGCTTGACCAGCACCGGCTGCAGGCGCGCCTCGACCTCGGCGCTCAACGGCTGCACCTGGCCGCGCAGCGCCGCGGCGCCCTCGCGCACGCTGCTTTCGGCCTCGTCGGCCAGTTGCGTGGCCAGCGCCTTGAGCGTCGCCGCGCCCTGCGCAGCATCGGCGGCGGCGGCCAGCGCGCGCTTGCGGGTCAGCGCGACCACGCCCAGCCCAGCCAACCACAGGTGCCGCGGGTTCAGCCGATCCGGCCGCAGCGCGGAAGTGGAACGCTTCTTGGTCGCCATCGCACGATCTCCAGAAGGGCCGGCAGTGGCCCCGATGCGTGCCATGCTGGCGCCGGTGGCTTGAGCAAACACACTATCCACGACCACCCTTGCCACGCGCCGGCGCCCGCGCCATGCTCGGCGCGGACGCCGTGGCCCGGCGCCGCACAGGGAGATCCGCATGGCAGCAAAATCGGGCGCGTGGGCGCCGTTTCCTTACGATGCCAAGGCCTACGCCTACGCAGGCGATGCGTTGAAGAAGGCCTGGCCCAAGCTGCACGCCGGCGACAGGGAACCCTACCCGGATCCGGCACGCGCGCAGGCGCTGCTGGATGCCGTCGGCAAGGCCGACAAGGGCCACGACGCGCAGACCCTCTCGGCCGCGCTGATCGAGGCCTGGCGGGCCTTCCACCACGGGCAGTTCCAGCAGGCCTACGAGGCCGGCAAGGCGCTGGGCGCGTTCGGCGCCTCGGTCGCGGTCAAGGCGATCGGCATCCATGCCGGCTATCTGGTCGACGACGAAAAAGAGCAGTTGCAGCGGCTGCAGCAGGCCGCGGCGCTGGCCGAGGCGGCGATCGCCGCGCTGCCGGACGAGGCCAACAGCCACTACCGCCACGCCTTCGCGCTGGGCCGCTACAGCCAGGGATTGAGCATCGTCAAGGCGCTCAAGCAGGGCATCGCCAGCAAGGTGCGCACGTCGCTGGAAGCGGCGCTGGAGCTGGAGCCCAAGCATGCCGAGGCGCACATGGCGCTAGCGCTGTACCACGCCGAGATCATCGGCAAGGTCGGCGCGATGATCGGCGGCCTCACCTACGGGGCCAAGGCGGCCACCGCCGAACAGCACATCCAGCAGGCGCTGAAACTGGTGCCGGACGCGCCGATCGCACACATCGAACACGCCAACGTGCTGCTGTTGCTGCATGGGGACAAGCGCGAGGACGCTGCCGCCGCGGCCTTCGAGAAAGCCGCCAAGCTCAAGCCGCGCGATGCGATGGAAGCGCTGGACGCGGCGTTCGCCCGGGATCAGTTGGAGTAGGCGCTGGCGCAAGCTGAGCGTATCTCACCCCTACCCTGTAGGAGCGGCTTCAGCCGCGACAAGCCTTCACGGGAATGCCTGTCGCGGCTGAAGCCGCTCCTACGACGCATCGCACACCCGTCGTTGGACGCACGCAACGCGACGGGCGTGAGCGGCGGCAGGAGGGCAATCACGCCCTTCTCGCCTCCACCACGCCCCGCCGCCGCGAAGCCGCATCGCGACCCCGCAGCGGCAGACCGCATCAGCCTGCCGGCGGCAGCGCGTAGGCGATCACATAGTCGCCGCGCTTGGTCTCCATGAAGTGATGGCCGGCAGCGACGATGACCAGATACTCGCGACCATCGACCGCGTACACCATCGGCGTGGCCTGGCCGCCGGCGGGCAGCTTGGCCTGCCACAGGGTCTTGCCGCTGGCCAAATCGATCGCGCGGATCATGTCGTCGGTGGCCGCGGCGATGAAGATCAGGCCGCTGGCACTGACCACGGCGCCGCCGTTGTTGGGCGTGCCGATCTCGATCGGCAATCCGGAGTGGATGCCGAACGGGCCGTTGCCGCGCGCACTGCCGAACGGACGGTCCCACAGGGTCTTGCCGCTGGCCAGGTCGATCGCACGGATGCCACCGTACGGCGGCTGCTTGCACAGCAGCCCGGTGAACGGCAGGCGCCAGCCGGCGTTGACGTTGATCGCGTACGGCGTGCCGGCCTGCGGATCGCCGGCACCCTCGGCGCCACCGCTGTCGCCGCGCACCTGGTCGCGCGGCGCCCAGCCCAGCTTGTCGGCCTTGGCCCGCGGCACCAGCAGGTTGTAGTTGGGCATGTCGTTGTAGTTGGCGACGATCACCCCCCGCCGCGGATCCACCGCCACGCTGCCCCAGTCCGAGCCGCCGTTGTAGCCGGGGTACTCGATCGAATGGCGTTCGGCTTCCGGCGGCGTGTAGATGCCCTTGTAGCTGGCACTGCGGAACTGGATGCGGCACACCAGTTGGTCGATCGGGGTCATGCCCCACATGTCGCGCTCGGTCAGGTCGCGCTTGCGCAGCGAGTGGTACAGCGAGAACGGCTGGGTCTTGGCGCGGCGCTGCGGCTCCACGCCGCCGCCCGGCACCGCGCGTTCCTCGACCCCGACCAGCGGCTTGCCGGTGCGCCGGTCGAGCACGTACAACTCGCCCTGCTTGCTCGGCAGCAGCACCGCCGGCACGGTGGTGCCGTCGTGCGGGAAATCCAGCAGGGTCGGTTGCGACCCCAGGTCGTAGTCCCACACGTCGATGTGAGTGGTCTGGAAGTTCCACACCGGCTTGCCGGTGGTGACGTCCAGCGCGACCAGCGAGGTCGCATAGCGGTCTTCCTGCGGAGTGCGCGAACTGCTCCAGTAGTCGGCCGAGGAATTGCCCATCGGCAGGTACACGTAGCCGAGTTGCTCGTCGCCGGCGGCGCTGGTCCACATGTTGGGCGTACCACGGGTCCAGGTCTGCCCCGGCGGCGGCGCGCCGGTCCAGTCCGGATGGGTCATGTCCCAGGCCCAGCGCAGCGCGCCGGTCACCGCATCGAAGCCCTGGATCACGCCGGACGGCTCGTAGCGCTTCTGTCCGTCCAGCACCTGGTGGCCGGTGACGACGACCCCGCGCACGATGGTCGGCGGCGAATTGATCGAGACGTAGCCCGGCGGCGTGGAGCCCATGCCGACGGTGATGTCGACCTGGCCGTGCTGGCCGAAGTCTTCGCAGGGCTTGCCGTCGGCCGCATCGACCGCGATCAGGCGCCCGTCCAGGGTGCCTTCGATGATGCGCTGGCGGCAGGCCGTCGACGCCGTTGCCTGGGCGTCGGGCACCGCGTAATAGCTGACGCCGCGGCAGGCGGCGGTATACGGGATCGCCTTGTCCGCCACCTTGGGATCGTAGCGCCAGCGTTCGCGGCCACTGCGCGCATCCAGCGCGATCATCTGATTGCGTGCGCTGCACAGATACAGGCTGTCGCCGATCTTCAGCGGCGTGGTTTCCGCGCCCCAGCGCTTGTCCGGCAGGTCGCCGGTGCGGAAGGTCCAGGCGGTGCGCAACTGCGCCACGTTGTCCGGGGCGATCTGCCGCAACGGCGTGTAGCGGCTGCCGGCGTTGTCGCGGCCGTAGGCGGCCCAGTCGGCATCGGCAGGCGCGTCGGCCGGCTGCGCGCCGGTGCGCGGGCTTGCCAGCGCACCGTCCATGCCCGCCGCATGCGCCAGCGTGCCGTCGGCCTCGGTCACCCCGTACGGCAGGAACGCCAGCGCGAACGCGCCGACGAACACCAGCGCCAGCACCGCGGCGAGCGAGCGCGACAGCGTGCGCGAGAACGGCCGGTCCAGCCGCGGCAGCAGCAACGCCAGCAGCAGCGCCAGGAACACCATCAGGCCCATGCGCGGCACCCAGCGCCAATAGTCGGTGCCCGACTCCCATGCCGCCCACAGCAGCGACAGCAGGAAGGTCGCGGCGAACCACAACGCGCCGCTGCGCCGCCCGCGCCACAGCTGCACGCCGGAAATCGCCAGGCAGAGGCCGGCGACCAGGTAGTACCAGGAGCCGCCCAGCGCCAGCAGCCAGGTGCCGCCAATCGTCAGCACTGCGCCGATCAGCGCGCAGACACCGCCGAGCAACCGCAGCGGCCAGCCGCCACGACGCTCGGTTCGTTCGAATTCGTTCATTGCCACTCCTCGCAGGACACGGCCACGCGGAACATCCGCCATGGCAGCGGCGCGTGCGCACCGCCTCGCGTTTATCCCAGGCTGCAAGTGAACATCACGCGTTTCCAGGCGACACACAGTGACACGCAATCTTGCGGTCTTCGTGATCCAGCGCCGACCCGGGCATCACACGGCATGTGCCGTCGAGGACAACGATTGCCCGACGGCATGGCGGCAGGCGATGTGGCGCAGCGACACAACGCGCGACGGTCGTGGCGCCGCCGCCGGCGTGCTCGCGCAGCAGGTCGCCCGCATCGTCAATGGTCATTCCGAAAACGACGACGCCGGCACGAGGCCGGCGTCGTCGTTCGCTCAGGCGTGGATCACGCCTGCGGCGGTGCTACCTCGCCAGCGCCTTCGGCGGCGTCCTCCTCGCCCGGCAACCCGTCTTCCTCGACCAGCGAGCCGTCCAGGCGTTCCACCGCCTGCAGCTTCTCGCCCTTGGACAGACGGATCAGGGTCACGCCCTGGGTGTTGCGGCCGACGCGGGAGATTTCCGAGGCGCGGGTCCGCACCAGGGTGCCGCCGTCGGAGATCAGCAGCACTTCGTCGCGGGTGCTCAGCAGCACCGCACCGACCAGCTTGCCGTTGCGCTCGCTGGTCTGGATGCCGATGACGCCCTGAGTACCGCGGCCCTTGCGCGGATACTCGCCCAGCGGGGTGCGCTTGCCGTAGCCGTTCTCGGTCGCGGTGAGGATGTAGGCATCGGCCTCGTCGCCGTTGCGCGCCTCGGCATCGACCTCGGTGTCCGCCGCGGCGTCGACGTCCTCGGCGTCCTCGTCCTGACCCACGGCCGGCTCGGCCACGATCAGGCTGACCACGTACTCGCTCTTGGCCAGGCGGATGCCGCGCACGCCGCGGCTGCTGCGCCCGGTCGGCTTGACCCCGCCGCGGCTCTTGCGCCGCGCGCCGCGGGCGTCGTCGCCCTCCTCGCCCGCGGCCTCGTCGTCGGCCACGGCGCTGTCGTCGGCAGCGGCCTCGTCGATGGCGGCATCATCGGCCTCGTCGTCCTTGGGCCGCTCGGAGAAGCGCACGGTCTTGCCGTTGGAGGCGAACAGCAGCACGTCGCGCTCGCCGTCGGTGAGTGCCACGCCGACCAGGGCATCGCCCTCGTCGAGGTTGATCGCGATCTTGCCGATCTTGCGCTGGAACGCGAACTCGCTCAGCGGGGTCTTCTTGACCATGCCGTTGCGGGTGGCGAAGAACACGTAGCGGCCTTCGGCGTACTCGCGCACCGGCAGCACCGCCTGCACGCGCTCGCCGTTCTCCAGCGGAATCCAGTTGACGATCGGGCGGCCGCGCGCATTCGGCCCGGCCTCCGGCAACTGGTGCACGGGCAGCCAGAACACCTTGCCGCTGCTGGTGAAGGTCAGCAGCGTGTCGTGGGTGTTGACCAGCCACAGCTGGTCGATGAAATCCTCTTCCTTGGTCGCCGCCGCGCTGCGGCCGCGGCCGCCACGCCGCTGCGCGCGGTAGGCGCTGACCGGCTGGCGCTTGGCGTAGCCGGCGTGCGACAGCGTCACCACCACGTCTTCCGGCGCGATCAGGTCGAGGATGTCCAGGTCCTCTTCGCTGTGGCGGATCTCGGTGCGGCGCGCGTCGCCGTATTCCTCGCGGATGTTGACCAGTTCCTCGCGGATCACCTGCAGCAGCACGTCCGGGTTTTCCAGGATGCGGATCAGCCCGGCGATGGCCTCCAGCAGCTGCTTGTATTCCTCGGTCAGGCGCTCCTGCTCCAGGCCGGTCAGGCGGTGCAGGCGCATTTCCAGGATCTGCGTGGCCTGCACTTCGGTCAGTTGGTAGCCGCCGCCGACCAGACCGACGCCGCTGGGCAGGTCTTCCGGGCGCGAGGCCTCGGCGCCGGCCGCATTGAGCAGCGCGCCGACCAGGCCCGACTGCCAGGTCTTGGCCAGCATCCGCTCGCGCGCTTCGTTCGGGTTCGCCGAGGTCTTGATCAGCTCGATCATCTCGTCGATGTTGGCGAGCGCGACGGTCAGGCCTTCGAGGATGTGCGCACGCGCGCGCGCCTTGCGCAGTTCGAAGATGGTACGGCGGGTCACCACTTCGCGACGGTGGCGGACGAACGCCTCCAGCATCTGCTTGAGGTTCAGCAGCTGCGGACGGCCGTCGACCAGCGCCACCATGTTGATGCCGAACACCGACTCCATCTGGGTCTGCTGGTACAGGTTATTCAGCACCACGTCGGCGGCTTCGCCGCGCTTGACCTCGATGTAGATGCGCATGCCGTCCTTGTCGGACTCGTCGCGCAGCTCGCTGATGCCCTCGAGCTTCTTTTCCTTGACCAGCTCGGCGATCTTCTCGATCAGCCGCGCCTTGTTGACCTGGTACGGGATCTCGGTGACCACGATCGCTTCGCGGCCGTTGTCCTGGATCTCGATCTCGGCCTTGGCGCGCATGCGCACGCGGCCGCGGCCGGTGCGGTAGCCGGCGACGATGCCGGTGGTGCCGTTGACGATGCCCGCGGTCGGGAAATCCGGGCCGGGGATGTGTTCCATCAGCCCGTCGACGTCGATCTGCGGGTTGTCGATCAGCGCCAGGCAGGCATTGATCGACTCGGTCAGGTTGTGCGGCGGGATGTTGGTGGCCATGCCCACCGCGATACCGGCCGAGCCGTTGACCAGCAGGCTCGGGAAGCGCGTCGGCATCACCGACGGTTCCTGTTCCTTCTCGTCGTAATTGGGCTGGAAATCGACGGTTTCCTTGTCGATGTCGGCCATCATCTCGTGCGCGAGCCGCGACATGCGCGCCTCGGTGTAACGCATCGCCGCCGCGGAATCGCCGTCGACCGAGCCGAAGTTACCCTGCCCGTCCACCATCATGTAGCGCAGCGAGAACGGCTGCGCCATGCGCACCAGGGTGTCGTACACCGACTGGTCGCCGTGCGGGTGGTACTTACCGATGACGTCGCCGACGATACGCGCCGACTTGTAGTAGGGCTTGTTGCTGTGCGCGCCCAACTCGTTCATCGCGAACAACACGCGGCGATGCACCGGCTTGAGGCCGTCGCGCGCATCCGGGAGGGCACGCCCCACGATCACGCTCATGGCGTAATCGAGGTAGCTCTTGCGCATCTCGTCTTCCAGGTTGACCTGGATGATTTCCTTGGCGGATTCTGCCATTCGGGTTCCGTAAGTCTGGTGGCGGATCGACCACGACGCCGGCCCGCGACAGGCGGGCCCGCCGCGGCCGCACGCCTAGGGCGCACGGCGGTCGATCGAACCGCCGGATTCTATCATGACGGGCGCCCGATTGCCCGGTTTTGCCGGCGCGAACAAGCACTTGCGCGCCTTCGGTGGCGCCCGCCGGGCGCCGCCGCAGTGCCCCGGCTCAGCCGCCGAAGGCGGCGCGCATGCGCGGCAGGTCCGGGCGCTCGATGACCCCGCGCTCGGTGACGATGGCGTCGATCAGGTCCGCCGGGGTCACGTCGAACACCGGATTCCAGGCGGCGATGCCGTCGGCCACGGTGCGGGTGCCGCCGACGCCGAACAGCTCGCCCGGATCGCGCTGCTCGATCTCGATCTGCGCGCCGTCGGCGGTGTCCATGTCCACCGTGGACGACGGCGCCACCACCATGAACCTGACGCCGTGGTGGCGCGCGGCGATCGCCAGCTGGTAGGTGCCGATCTTGTTGGCGGTGTCGCCGTTGGCGCAGATGCGGTCGGCGCCGACGATCACCCACTGCACCGCGCCGGTCTTCATCAGGTGTGAGGCGGCCGAATCGGCGATCAGGGTGGCATCGATGCCATCCTGCTGCAGTTCCCACACGGTGAGCCGCGCGCCCTGCAGCCAGGGCCGGGTCTCGCCAGCGAACACCTTGGCGATGCGCTGCTGGGCGACGCCGGCGCGGATCACGCCCAACGCGGTGCCGAAGCCGGCGGTGGCCAGCGAGCCGGTGTTGCAATGGGTCAGCACGCCGCTGCCGGGCGCGATCAGGCCGGCGCCGAGCGCGCCCATGTGCCGGTTGGCGGCCAGATCCTCTTCGGCGATCGCCTGCGCCTCGCGCTCCAGCACGGCCTGCCAGTCGCTGCCGGCCGCACCCAGTGCGGTACGCATGCGCGCCAGCGCCCAGGCCAGGTTGACCGCGGTCGGCCGCGCGGCATTGAGCCGCTGCAAGGCCGGCTCCAGCTTCAGCAGCGCTTCGGCGCCGGTCTCGGCCTGCACCTCGCGTGCGGCCAGCACGGTGCCCCAGCCGGCGGCGATGCCGATCGCGGGCGCGCCGCGCACGGCCAGGGCGTGGATCGCCGCGGCGACCTGGTCGCTGTCGCTGCAGCGCACGTGTTCCACCGCGAACGGCAGCTTGCGCTGGTCCAGCAGTTCCAGCGCATCGCCGGTCCACAGGATCGGGCGGATATGGTCGTAGCGGGCGTAATCGATATCGAGGGCGGCGTTCATCGCCCCATTGTAAACGCCGGCGATTGCGGATTGAGGACGCCGCGGCGCTTCGGCACTGCGCTCAGTTGACGCTGAACTCGGCGCGACATCCCTTGTCGACCCAGATGCCGTCGCGGTCCCAGCCCCAGCTGTCGTTCTGCACGCAAGGCGCGCCGGACAACTGCCGGCGCAGTTGCACATGGTCCTGGACACTGACGCCACAGCGGCGCCGCGCCTTGCCCTTGGATTCGCACAACACCGGCCGCGAGCCGGCGGGAAACCCGGAGCCGTCGGCGGCGCCGATCTCGAACTCGCCGCGGCAACCGCGCGCGACCCAGATCTCGTTGCGGCGCACGCCCCAGCTGCGCTCCTCGCGGCACGGCACCGACGACAACTGCCGCATCAACCGCACCGGCGCCCCGCGCAGCATCACCGGGCAACTCTCGAGGCGACCATCGGACTCGCAGCGCAACACGCGGCGCATCGCGCTGCGCGGCGCTTCCACCGGATTGGGACGGAATTCGGCGCGACAGCCGAGGGTGACCCACACGCCGGTGGCGTCAGACCCCCACTCGCTGCCACGGATGCAGTCGTTGTCTGAGAGTTGCCGCACCAATTGCACGCCCTGGTCGGTGGACATCGGACAGTGCACCCAGGTCATGTCGCGCGACTCGCAGCGCACCACAGCGGCATCGTAGGCATCGGTGTCCTGCGCCGGCGACGGCATCGGCCACACGCTTGCCGCCAACCCCAGCCAACACCAGCCACCGAGCCCGTACGCCCACTTCATGCTTGGCTCTGCCCCTATGCCTAGAACCTGAACAACGAAGACCTGCTGGCGCGCGGCGTGCGCATGCCGTGCCCGATCAAACCATCATCGGTGTGGACAACGCAACAAGACGCCGCGAAAACACGTGACGGCCGGTTCAGGCATGCGCGAAATCGTAGGCGAGCACGTCGCCGATCTGCGCGGTGCCGCGCATCGCCATCAGCAGCCGGTCCACGCCCACCGCCACGCCGGCGCAATCGGGCAAGGCCGGCAACGCCTGCAGCAGGCGCTCGTCCAGCGGCGGCAGCACCGCGCCGCGCGCCTTGCGCAGCGCGTGGTCGCGCAGGAAACGCCGGCGCTGCTCGGCGGCATCGTTGAGCTCGTGGTAGCCGTTGGCCAGTTCATAGCTGCCCAGGTACAGCTCGAAACGCTCGGCCACCGGCGGGTCGCCGTCGCGCACGCGCGCCAGTGCGCACTGGCTGGCCGGCCAGTCGTGGACCACGGTCAGGCGGTCGGCGGGGAACGCCGGCTGCAGGCGGTGGGTCATCAGCAGGTCCAGCCAGTCGTCGCGTCCCAGACCGTCGGCATCAATGCGGATATCGCGCAAGGGCTGCTGCAGCGCCTCCAACGGCGCTGTGAATGGATCCAGGTCCAGCCCCTGCAGGAACAGGTCGCGATAGCTGAGCACCTGCAGCGTGGCGCTGCGCCCGACCAGCGCCAACGCCGTGCGCACCAGCTCCACGGTCTCCTCGATCAACTGCCGGTGATCCCAGCCGACCCGGTACCACTCGAGCATGGTGAACTCGGGATTGTGGCGGCCGCCGGCCTCGCCGTTGCGGAACACCCGCCCCAGTTCGTAGCAGTCGCCGATGCCCGCGGCGAGCAGCCGCTTCAGCGGATACTCCGGCGAGGTGCGCAGCCAGCGCAGCGCCGGACCGGCGTCGACATGGCCGCTGAAGCGGGTCTGGAAGCTGTCAATGTTCGGCTCGGTGTTGCCGGCCGCCGACAGCATCGGGGTTTCCACTTCCAACACGCCGCGCGCGGCGAAGAAGCCGCGGATGGCGGCATTGAGCCGGGCACGCAATTGCAGGACGGACAGCAGGTCCATCAGGGCGCCGTGTCGAGCCGGCGGCTCAGTTGGTCGCGCGCGTCGTCGCGGTAGCCCAGGCCCAGGTACAGGCGCTTGGCGGCGGCGTTGTGGTGGTTGACCTCCATCCGCAGCACATCCACGCCCAGCGCGCGGGCGCGCGCCTCGACCAGCGCCACCGCGCGCCGTCCCCAGCCGCGGCCGCGCGCGGCCGGACCCAGGTACAGCTCGTCGAGCAGCAGATAGCGCCCACCCAGTTCGACGCTGAAGCACGCGGTGACCAGCGCATAGCCGACGACCGCGTCGTCCGGCGCCAGCCACAGCAGCGCCTCGCCCAGCGCCGGCTGCGCCAGCAGCGCCCGCAGGCCACGCGTCACCCGCTCGGCGTCGAACGCGATGCCGTCCTCGGCGTAGAACGCCTGCAGCATCGCCAGCAAGACTGGCTCATCGGCCACGCCGGCAGTGCGCCAGCGCAGCTCGTCCTGCAGCGTGCCGGGCGCACTCATGCGCCCTGCTCCTGCGCTTGCAGGAACGCCAGCAACTGCGCCTCGTCCCACACCGCCACGCCCAGTTCCTGCGCCTTGTCGAGCTTGGAACCGGCGGCCTCGCCGGCGACCACGAACGCGGTCTTCTTCGACACGCTGCCGGCCACCTTGGCACCCAGCGCCTCCAGTTGCGCCTTGGCCTCGTCGCGGGTCAGTGCGGTCAGCGTGCCGGTCAGCACCACGGTCTGCCCGTCCAGCGGGCCGGCGCGGCGCTGCGTCTGCGCCGGGGCGGCATCGAGCAGGCGTTGCATTGCCGCCTCGGCCCCCAACAGCGCCTGCTTCTGCACCGGATCGGCCAGGTACGCGGCCAGGTTGGCAGCGCCGGCCGTGGACAGTCCGGCGCCGGTCCAGCCGCTTTCGTTGGCGCCCAGCAACGCGTGCAACGTGCCGTAGGTGGCGGCCAGACGCTGCGCGCTCTTGCCGCCGAGCTTGTCCACCGGCAGCGTGCCGAGCAGATGCGCCAGGTCCAGGCGCTCGCGCAATTCCGCCGGCGGCGTGCCCTCGTCGGAAAAGCGAATGCCGGCGGCGATCAGCGCATCGACCACCGCGGCATTGCCGGGCTGCTCGAAGAACGTGGCGATCGAGCGCGCCACCTCGCCGCCGATGTCCGGCAAGGCCTGCAGCAGCACCGCCGGGGTGCTGCGCACGAACGCCAGCGACCCCAGCCAATACGCCAGTGCCTTGGCCGTGGTCTCGCCCAGGTGCGGAATGCCCAGCGCGAACAGGAAGCGCGGCAACGTGGTGGCGCGGCTGGCGTCGATGCCGGCGACCAGGTTTTCCGCCCACTTGCTCGCCAGCTTGCCGCCCAGGTCCACCGTGAGATGCGCGCGCAGGAAGTCGGCGCGCCGCCACGGCATGGCCGCGTCCTCGAGTGCGGCGCGGCCGGCCGCATCCAGCGCCAACGCGCCCTTGCTGTCCTCCAGCGCCTGCAGCAGGTCGGCGGCGGTGACCGTGTCCAGCGCGGTCTTCATCCGCACCAGATCCTCCACGCTCAAGGCGTACAGGTCGGCGAGCGACTGCACGAAGCCGAACTCGACCAGGGCATCGGCCTGGCGCTCGCCCAGGCCTTCGATGTCCATGGCGCGGCGCGAGGCGAAGTGCCGCACGGCCTCCTTGCGCTGCGCCGCACAGGCCAGGCCGCCGCTGCAGCGCCAGGCCACTGCGTCCTCTTCCTTGACCAGCTCGGAGCCACACACCGGGCAGGTCGCCGGCATCGTCCACGGCGCGGTGCCCGGCGGACGCCGTTCCTCGATCACCCGCACCACTTCCGGGATCACGTCGCCGGCACGGCGCACGATCACCGTGTCGCCCTCGCGGACATCCAGCCGCGCGATCTGGTCGGCGTTGTGCAAGGTGGCATTGGTGACGGTGACCCCGGCGACCTGCACCGGCTCCAGCCGCGCCACCGGGGTGACCGCACCGGTGCGGCCGATCTGCACCTCGATCGCCCGCAGCACGGTGGATTGTTCCTGCGCCGGGAACTTGTGCGCCAGCGCCCAGCGCGGCGCGCGCGAGACGAAACCCATCGCCTGTTGCTGGTCGTAGTCGTCGAGCTTGTAGACCACGCCGTCGATGTCGTACGGCAAGGTGTCGCGGGCGGCGCCGATGCGGCGGAAATAGGCGATCAGGCCATCGAAGCCGGTGGCGGTGTCCGCCTCCGGGGCGACGGGGAAGCCGTAGTCGCGCAGCAGTTGCAGGGTCTGCGAGTGGGTTTCGGGCAGTTCCAGGCCACGCACCTCGCCCACCGAGTAGGCGAAGAACGCCAGCGGCCGGCGCCGGGTGACCGCCGGATCGAGCTGGCGCAGCGAGCCGGCGGCGCCGTTGCGCGGATTGGCCAGCAGCTTCTCGTTGCGCTCCAGCGCCTGCGCGTTCCAGGCGGCAAAGGCGGCGCGCGGCATGTAGATCTCGCCGCGCACTTCCAGCACCGCCGGCGGCGGCACGCCGAGGTCGCGCAGCTTCAGCGGCACCGAACGCACCTGGCGCAGGTTGGTGGTGACGTCCTCGCCGGTGCTGCCGTCGCCGCGGGTAGCGCCCTGCACGAACACGCCGTCCTCGTAGCGCAAGCTGATCGCCAGGCCATCGAGCTTCGGCTCCACCGAGAACACGGGCGCGGCAAGTTCGAGTTCGCGTTCGATGCGGCGCTCGAAGTCGGCGACTTCGGCGAAGCGCGTGCGGTCGTCGGCGTCCTCGGCCAAGCCCGGGGTTTCGAAGGCATTGGCCAGCGAGAGCATCGGGATGGCGTGGCGCACCTCGGGAAAGCCGCCGTCCGGCCGCGCACCGACCTTGCGCGTCGGCGAATCCGCGCTGGCCAGCTCCGGGTGCGTGGCTTCCAGCGCCTCCAACTCGCGCATCAGCGCGTCGTACTCGGCATCGGGAATCGACGCGTCGTCGAGCACGTAGTAGCGATGGTTGGCGTCGTCGATGCGCTGACGCAAGTCGGCGACACGCTGCTGGGGATCGGGAGTGACGGTCATGCGCAGCGAAAAGGCGGGTAACGGAGAGGGGGCGATAGTAGCTGGAAGGCGGGGATCGGGGAGTCGGCTTGGCGGCCGGACGGCCGGGATTGGGGATTTGGGATTGGGGATTCGCTTGACGCCCGGGATTGGGGATTGGGATTGGGGATTCGCAAGAGCCCGCGCTCAGACTTCTGGTGTCGGCGGCGGTCGGACCCTCATCCGCCCCTGCGGGGCACCTTCCCCCAAGAAGGGGGCCATGGTCCCGAGGGGAGAAGGGAGAGGCCGAAGCCCCTCTCCCACCGGGAGAGGGGTTGGGGTGAGGGTACGGGGCGCGCAGCGCCATCGACGCCACCACCCCGGCTTTTGCCAATCCCCAATCCCGAATCCCGAATCCCGAATCCCAGCCTCAAGCCCATCCCGAAATCCCAAATCCCGAATCCCGGCCCCTCATTCCCTTGCCCCACCATTAACACCCCGTTAACGTGACCTCCCCCGCCCGCTCTGGAGAGCCACGTGTCGCTACCGGTCTCGCGCCGTTCCTTCCTGTCCCTGGCCACTTCCGGTCTGGCGCTCGGCGCCGTCGGCCTGGCCCCTGTTGCCGAGGCGGCGCGACGCAAGGCAGCGGCCGCCGTAGCCGCGACACCCGGCGTGGCGCCGGCCGCCGGCACGGTCTACCTCAATTTCAACGAATGCCCCCTGGGCCCCTCGCCCGCCGCGTTGGCAGCCGCACAGGCGATCCTGCCGCGCAGCGGACGCTACCTGTTCGAGCTGTCGGACGAACTGATCGCCGCCTTCGTCGGCCAGCAGCGCCTGCCGGCCGACCACGTGGCGGTGTATCCCGGCTCCAGCGAGCCGCTGGCGCGCGCCGCGCGCGCCTTCACCACGCCGCGCGCCGGCGTGGTGGTGGCCGATCCGACCTTCGAGGCGGTCGCCGACGTGGCCGCCGCGCACGGCGCGCCGGTGCGGCGGGTACCGCTGCGCGCCGACGGCGCGCACGACGTCAAGGCCATGGCCAGCGTCGATCCGAATGCCGGCCTGATCTACCTGTGCAATCCGAACAACCCGACCGGTTCGATCACCAAGCGCGCCGACATCGAATGGCTGCTGGCCAACAAGCCCGCCTCCAGCGTGCTGCTGGTCGACGAGGCCTACCTGCACTACAGCGAGGAGCCGTCGGTGATCGACCTGATCGGCCAGCGCCAGGACCTGCTGGTGCTGCGCACCTTCTCCAAGCTGTACGGCATGGCCGGGCTACGCCTGGGCCTGGCGGTGGCCGCGCCGGGGCTGCAGACCAAGCTGGCCGCGTTCGGCCAGAATCCGGTGTCGGTGCCTGCGCTTGCCGCCGGCATCGCCAGCCTGCAGGACCTGCAACTGGTGCCGACCCGCCGCGCCGAGAACGCGCGCATTCGCGACGCCACCATCGCCTGGCTGCAGAGCAAGGGCTACAAGTGCCTGCCGTCGCAGGCCAACTGCTTCATGGTCGACGTCAAGCGCGACGGCGCCGCCTTCGCCGCGGCGATGGCCAAGCAAGGCGTGATCGTCGGCCGCAGCTGGCCGATCTGGCCGAAGCTGGTGCGCGTGACCGTGGGCACCGAAGCGGAGATGCTGCGGTTTCGGGAGGCGTTTGGGAAGGCGCGCAAATAGCGCGCCTGGGATTGGGGATTCGGGATTGGGGATTCGTAAAAGCGGGGCTGCGGCGTTGGTGAGGCGTGGCTGGTTTTGCCTTGGTGCATCCCATTCACGATGCACAATTCGCTAGCTCCGGGCGTGGCGCACGAGAGCCAATGCCAGGGCTTCTGGCCTCGGCGGCGGTCGTACCCTCATCCGCCCCTTCGGGGCACCTTCTCCCGAGGGGAGAAGGGAAAAGCTCGCATCGCGGTCAGCACTAGGGAAATCGCTCTTACGAATCCCCAATCCCGACTCCCCAATCCCCGCGCCGCTGGCGCGGCGCTTACCAACGCGGCGCCTTCGTCAACGGCGGCGCCTGGTGCTGGCGGTCGTAGGCGCGCAGGTCGTCGCGGATGTGGGCGATGCGCTGGCGGCCCAGGGCGTTGCGGCTGTCGTCCAGGACCACGCCGTCGAGCAGTTCGCCCATGCGCTGCACGGTCGGCAGCATCTTCTCCCAGGCGTCGAGCGCGGTCATCGGCGCCGGCAGGGTCAGGAAGAAGGCGATCGCCGGGGTCTCCATCTCGCGGATGTGCGCCATGTCGAAGCTGCCCGGCTTCATGATGCTGGCCATGCTGAAGATCGGGCCGCGCTCGGGATGCCCCTCGACCAGGCGGTGGAACACGTTCATGTGGCCGAAGGTCAGGCCGGTCTTCTCCGCGGCCACCACGATGTCCTCGCCGCGCAGCACCTGCCCGGCGCGGGCGGCGACGTACAGCGAGACGATCTTGTCGAAATCCTGGCTCGGGCGCTTGCCGAGTTCGGCGCCCGGCGCCTCCGCGGCGGGCAGGCCCAGGTCGGGCTGGCGCGCGTCGCCGTCAGCACCATCGGCGGCCAGCGCGTCATCGCCGACCGCCGGGGCGGCGTCGCCCAGCGAGGGTTCGCGGCGCGGCGCGGCCGGATCGGCCGGCTCCACGCGCCGGCCCTGGCTCGGTTTCTTGGGGCGGCCGAACAGGAAGATCGCCGCAATCAACAGCAAGCCGGCGGCGAGGATGCCGATGCGTAGCATTGCCATGTCGGACATTCAGGGGTTACTCCGGCAAGGGTACACAGGGGGAACGTAGCTGCTTGCACACGACGTCTGTCCCTACAGCGACAGCGCCTCGACGCGCATCACGCCCTTTAGCATGTCACGTCAGGCCGCGCCCGCCAAACGCGCGGCCTCCTCGAGGTCCACGCTGACCAGGCGGCTGACGCCCGGTTCGCGCATGGTGACGCCGCTGAGCTGGTGCGCCGCCTCCATCGTCGCCTTGTTGTGGCTGACGAACAGGAACTGCACTTTCTCGCTCATTTCCTTGACCATCGCCGCCAAGCGGCCGACGTTGGCCTCGTCCAGCGGCGCGTCCACCTCGTCGAGCAGGCAGAACGGCGCCGGGTTGAGCTGGAAGATCGCGAACACCAGCGCCACCGCGGTCATCGCCTTCTCGCCGCCGGACAGCAACGAGATGCTCGACACGCGCTTGCCCGGTGGCCGCGCCATGATCGCCACGCCGGTGTCCAGTAGGTCCTCGCCGGTCAGCTCCAGGTAGGCGTGGCCGCCGCCGAACAGGCGCGGATACAGCGCCTGCACGCCGGAGTTGACCCGGTCGAAGGTGTCCTTGAAGCGGCCGCGGGTCTCGCGGTCGATCTTGCGGATGGCGTCTTCCAGGGTCTCCAGCGCGGTGTTCAGGTCGACGTCCTGCGCTTCCAGGTACTCGGCGCGCTGCGCGGCCTCGCCGTACTCGCTGATCGCCGCGAGGTTGACCGGCTCCAGCCGGCGCATGCGCGCGTCGATCTGCTGCACCGCCTGCTCCCACTCGGCCGGGTCGGCGTGCTCGGGCAGGCCGTTGATCACGTCCTCGAGCACGAAGCCGGCCTTGACCACCGCCGCCGACAGCTGCTCGGCGCTGAGCACCAGCGCCTGCTGGTCGAGCCGGCGCTGAGCGATGCGTTCGCGCTGCGCCAGCGCCTGCTCGTCGCGCTGCTGGCGGGTCTGCTCCAGCGCGCGCAGTTCGTTGTCGATGCCGTCCAGCAGCGCGCGCGCCTCGCCGAGGGCGCGGTCGGTACGCACGCGCTCGCTGAGCGCGGCCTGGTGCTCGGCCTCCAGCGCCAGCACCGGCGAATCGCCCTCGTTCAACTGCGCGCTGAGTTCGCCCAGGCGCGCGTCCAGTTGCCCGCGCTGGTTGCCCATGCGCTCCAGCGCCTGGCTCAGCGAGGCGATCTGGGTGCGCTGCGACTCCAGGGTCAGGGCCAGCGCATGCGAGGCTTCGCGCACCCGCCGCGCGGCATCGCGGGCCAGGTCGCGCGCCTCGGTGAGCTGGCGGCGCTCGCTTTCCAGCGCGTGCCGCACCGACTCCAGGTCGCCCATGCTGGTGACCGCGTCTTCCAGCTTGGAACGCGCCTCGCGCGCCTGCTCGCGGCTGCTGTCCAGGGTCTCCAGCAGTTGCGCGACCTCCAGCTCGATGCGTTCGATGCGGGTGCGCGCGGCGTCGACCTTGCCTTGCTGGCTCTGCAACTGTCCGGCCAGTTCGGAGGCGCTGCGGTGCGCCTGGTACAACTGGCGCTGCGCGTCCTCGCGCTGCTGCTCGCCGGCCAGCAACTGCGCGCGCATCTCGCCGAGGCGGTGCTCGAGGTCGGCCTCGCGCTCCTGCAGCGTCTCGATCTGGCCGCGCAGGCTCTGGATCTCGCGCTCGCGCAGCAGCGCGCCCTGCTTGGCCGCGCCGGAGCGCGCCACGCGCAGCCAGCCTTGGCCCAGGCGCGCGCCGTCGCGGGTGACGATGGAATCGCCCTCGCCCAGTTGCGGCAGCAGCGCCCGCGCTGCGCTCAAATCCTCGGCCGCGTGCAGCCGCGCCAACAGCCGGCGGATCGCGATCGGACCCTGCACCTTGGCCGCCAGCGAGGTCGGCGCGAAGGTCTCGGCCGCCTCCTCGCCGCTGACCAGGGCGATGCGGCCTTCGCCGAGTTCGCCCAGCGCATCGACCAGTTGTTCCGGCGCCTCCACCAGCACGCCTTCGATCAACTGCCCGAGCGCGCCTTCGACCGCGTTCTCCCAGCCGCTCTCGACGTTGAGCCGTTCGCCGACGCGCGCCGCCGAATCCAGCCCGCGCGCCTGCAGCCAGGCCACCGCCGCGCCCTGCTCCTGGCCGAGTGCGGCCTGCTGCAGGGTTTCCAGCGACGACAGCCGCCCGCGGGCGGCCTGCGCCTGCTTGCGCACGTCGGCCAGTTCGGCCTGCGCGGTGCGCTGCTGGTCCTGCAGCGCCGCCACCGCCTGCTTGCGCGCCTCGACCTGCTCGGTCAGGCCGTCCAGCGCGGCGCGCTGGGTCTCGTGCTGCAGTTCCAGTTGCGCGAAGGCCTCGGCCAGCGCGTCCAGGTCCAGCCCGGCGCGCTCGGCCAGCAGCGCCTCGCGGCGGCGCTCGGCCTCCAGCGACTGCCGGTCCAGGTAATCGACGCGGGTGCGCTCCACTTCGCCGGCACGCGAGGCTTCGGCGGTGTTGCGCTGATGCGATTCCCAGCGCTGCTGCCAGTCGGCCAGGCGCGCCTCGGCCTCGCGCAGCGCTTCCTGCTTGTATTCGTTGTCTTCCTGCAACTGCTCCAACTGCGGGCCGGCCACGTCCACCGATTCGCGCAGCAGCGCCAGCTTGGCCTCGTCGGTGCCGATGTGCTGGCCGAGTTCGGCCAGCGCCGTTTGCGTCTCGTCGCGCGCCTTGTGCAAGCGCTGCGACAGGTCGCGCTGGTGCTGGATCTGCTGTTCGATCCGGGCCAGGGTGCTGCCGACCTTGTAGACCTCGGCCTGCGCGGTGCTCAGCGCTTCGGCGGCCTCCTCGCGGCGCACGCGGCCGGTCTCGATGCGCGCTTCGGCATCGCGCTGTTCGGCGATCAGCTGCTGCAGGCGCGTCTCTTCCTGGCCCAGCGCCTCGCGCAGGCCCTGCAGGCGCCCGTCCAGGCCGCGGTATTCCAGCGCCTTCCACTGCGCGTCCTTGATCCGCCGTTCTTCCTGCAGCGACTGGTACTGCTCGGCCTGGCGCGCCTGGCGCTTGAGGTGCTCGAGCTGCTTGCCGATCTCCTCGCGCAAATCGCCCAGGCGCTCCAGGTTCTCGCGGGTGTGGCGGATGCGGGTCTCGGTCTCCTTGCGCCGCTCCTTGTACTTGGAGATGCCGGCGGCCTCCTCCAGGTACACGCGCAGGTCTTCCGGGCGCGCCTCGATGATCTGGCTGATCATGCCCTGCTCGATGATCGAGTAGCTGCGCGGGCCCAGGCCGGTGCCCAGGAACAGGTCGGTGATGTCGCGGCGCCGGCACTTGGTGCCGTTGAGGTAGTAGCTGCTGCTGCCGTCGCGGCTGACCTGGCGCTTGACCGAGATCTCGTTGAACGAGGCGTACTCGCCGGCGATGGTGTGGTCAGTGTTGTCGAAGATCAGTTCCACCGTGGCCTGCGATACCGGCTTGCGCGCCGAGGAACCGGAGAAGATCACGTCCGTCAGCGAATCGCCGCGCAACCGGCTGGCCGAGCTTTCGCCCATCACCCAGCGCACCGCGTCGATGATGTTCGACTTGCCGCAGCCGTTCGGACCGACGATGCCGGTCATGTTGGTCGGCAGGTGCAGCGTGGTCGGATCGACGAAGGACTTGAAGCCGGACAGCTTGATGGTCGACAGGCGCATGGTGCGGGCAATCCATGGCAGACGCCGCCGGCATTCCGAGCTGCGCTGCCGCTAGTGAAGATCCAGGTGAGGTCCTGCGTCCAACCCATTGATGCGGCTACACCGCCGGGCCGACATCGGACACGAGTCGCTGAGTATAGCGGCCCCTGCGCGGCACTGGGGCGGCCGGCGCCGATGCGACGGCGGTCGCATACGCGGGCGACCGCGACCCACGCGCCAGGGCCGCGTGGCGCACCGAAGGTGGGCAGGTCGGCAAAAACGACACGGGCACCTTGCGGTGCCCGTGTCGGTACAGCGATGACGCAGGGATCAGGCGTCGGCTTCGACCACGACCTTGACCGTGGTTTCCACGTCGGCGTGCAGGCGCACCAGCACCTCGTACTCGCCGATGTTGCGGAACGCGCCTTCGCCCAGCACCACTTCGCCCTTCTCCAGCGGCATGCCGGCGGCGGTGAAGGCCTCGGCGATGTCGCGCGGGCCGACCGAACCGTACAGCTTGCCTTCGGTGGAGGCGTTGGCCTTGACGGTCACGCTGGCGCCTTCCAGCTTGGCGGCGCGGGCTTCGGCGTCATCGTGGATCGACTTGGCCTTGGCTTCGTACTCGGCGCGCTTGGCTTCGAACTCGGCGATGTTGGCGGCGGTGGCCGGCACGGCCTTGCCCTGCGGCACCAGGTAGTTGCGGCCATAGCCCGGCTTGACGTCGACCTTGTCGCCGAGGCCGCCCAGGTTGGTCACTTTCTGCAGAAGAATCAGTTGCATGGTCTTGCTCCGTTATTCGTTAGCGTCGGCACGTGGCCGCCGCAACGGGTGCTGTCCGAATAGGAGAAGCCGGGATTGGGGATTGGGGAGTCGGGATTGCGCCCGACGGCACCGCACTTTTCTAATCGCCAGACTTCGCTTGAATGCCCGCACCGGAGGGTGCGGGCCGTATCGCTCCGGGGGCCCGGAATTAAACGTCGTGGTTGTCCGTGTACGGGATCAGCGCCAGGAAACGCGCGCGCTTGACCGCCGTGGCCAGCTGACGCTGGTACTTGGACTTGGTGCCGGTCACGCGGCTCGGCACGATCTTGCCGTTCTCGGTGAGGTACTGGCGCAGGGTGTTGAGATCCTTGTAGTCGATCTCCTTGACGCCCTCGGCGGTGAACTTGCAGAACTTGCGACGACGGAAGAACTTGGACATGAGCGTGCTCCTTAGGCGGCTTCGGCGGCGTCGCCGTCGGTTTCGGTGGCGGCGGCGGGCGCATCGCCCTCTTCGTCGTCGCGACGACGGCGCTCACCGCGCTCGGGCTTGTCGGCCTTCTCGTCCTTGCTCTTCATGATCAGCGACTGCTCGGTGTCGGCGCCGTCGCGCTTGATCACCAGGTGGCGCAGCACCGCGTCGTTGAAGCGGAAGCTCTCGACCAGCTCGCTCAGCACGGCCTGGTCCACTTCGATGTTCAGCATGACGTAGTGGGCCTTCACCAGATTCTGGATCGGGTACGCCAGCTGGCGGCGGCCCCAGTCTTCCAGACGGTGGATGGTGCCCTTGCCGTTCTCGACCAGCGACTTGTAGCGCTCGATCATGGCCGGGACCTGCTCGCTCTGATCCGGGTGGACCAGGAACACGATTTCGTAATGACGACTCATGGTGTGTACCTTTCGGATGTGGCCTTGCGGCCGGACAGCCCCCCGCGGTGTGACGGCGGTGGGGCAAGGACTCCTGCCGGGAAGGCAGGAAGCCGCATATTATGACCGAGATGCCCGGTCACCGACAAGCCAGCCGTTCCCGGCGCTGGACAGGGACGCCACTGCAGCGGACGAAATCAATCGAATCAACGGCTTGGATCACCCCATATCCACATACGGGCAATGCTGGCCGCACTGCAGGCAACGGAACAGGCACGCGACCGTCGCAATACACCCGGGACACAAAGACTGCGGGGCGACGCCAGCGCAGTAGAACGGCCCCTGGTAGCCTCATGCGCGGGTTTCGCCGCAGCAGTCGCAGACGCCGCCTTCCTGCGCGAAGCACGGGGCATAGGCGTCGGGGTGATGGAGGAACTCAGGCAGTTGCGTGCGAAAAACCGGGCCGCCCTGCCCCGCCGCCTCCACGAGGAGGCCACGCAGCCGCAGCGGTGACGCTCAGGGCGCGTCGGCGTGTGCGGCGTCGGTGGTGAAGCTCTCGCCGCAGCCGCACTCGGCGGTGGCGTTCGGGTTGCGGAACACGAAGGTCTCGCCCAGGCCCTGCTTGGCGAAGTCGATCTCGGTGCCGTCGACCAGCGGCAGGCTGGTCGCATCGACGTAGATGCGCACGCCGTCCTGCTCGAACACCGCATCGTCCGCACGCGCCTCGTGTGCCAGGTCGGTGACGTGCCCCCAGCCGGAACAACCGGTGCGTTCGACGCCGAAGCGCAAGCCCAGGGCCCCGGGCGTCTGCGCGACGAAGCGCTGCACGCGGGCGTGGGCGACGGGGGTGAGACGGATGGCCATGACGAACTCCGGCGACTGCGAACGGACATTATAGGAAGGACGGCGGCCGATCGCCGCATGCCTCGCAAGCGCTGCGCTCCAGCCAGTACACTTGCCCCTTCCATATCGAGTCGCTGCGGCGAGGATTCAAGTCATGACGGTGGTGAGCGTTGCACATGCGCTGGCCGGGAAGATCCCGGAAGGCGGTGAAGTCACGGTGCGGGGATGGGTGCGCACGCTGCGCGGATCTGCCGGACTGGCTTTCATCAACGTGTCCGACGGCTCCTGCTTCGCCCCGATCCAGGTGGTGGCGACCGATGCCCTGCCCAACTTCGACGAGGTCAAGCGGCTCACCGGCAGCTGCTCGCTGATCGCCAAGGGCGTGCTGGTGAAGTCGCAGGGCAAGGGCCAGTCGTACGAGATCCAGGCCAGCGCAGTCGAGGTGGTGGGCTGGGTTGAAGACCCGCTGACCTATCCGATCCAGCCCAAGCCGATGTCGCCGGAGTTCCTGCGCGAGGTCGCGCACCTGCGCCCGCGCACCAACCTGTTCGGCGCGGTGACGCGCATCCGCAACTGCCTGGCGCAGGCGGTGCACCGCTATTTCCACAGCAACGGCTATTCCTGGATCAGCACGCCGATCATCACCACCTCCGACGCCGAAGGCGCCGGACAGATGTTCCGCGTCTCCACCCTGGACCTAGCCAACCTGCCGCGCGACGCGCAGGGCCAGGTCGACTTCGGCCGCGACTTCTTCGGAAAGGAGACCTTCCTGACCGTGTCCGGCCAGCTCAACGTCGAGGCCTACTGCCTGGCGCTGAGCAAGGTCTACACCTTCGGCCCGACCTTCCGCGCCGAGAACAGCCATACCACCCGTCACCTGGCCGAGTTCTGGATGATCGAGCCGGAGATCGCCTTCGCCGACCTGGCCGAAGACGCGCGCGTGGCCGAGGACTTCCTCAAGTACCTGTTCCGCGCGGTGCTGGAGGAGCGCGCCGACGACCTGGCGTTCATCGCCGAGCGCGTGGACAAGACCGCGATCAGCAAGCTGGAGACCTTCATCAACTCGCCGTTCGAGCGCATCGAGTACGGCGACGCGATCAGCCTGCTGCAGAAGTCCGGGCAGAAGTTCGAGTTCCCGGTGGAATGGGGCCTGGACCTGCAGACCGAGCACGAGCGCTGGCTGACCGAGCAGCACGTCGGCCGCCCGGTGGTGGTGACCAACTACCCCGAGCACATCAAGGCCTTCTACATGCGCCTGAACGACGACGGCAAGACCGTCGCGGCGATGGACGTGCTGGCCCCGGGCATCGGCGAGATCATCGGCGGCAGCCAGCGCGAGGAACGCCTGGACGTGCTGGACGCGCGCATGCTGCAGTTCGGCCTGGATCCGCAGCACTACGGCTGGTACCGCGACTTCCGCCGCTATGGCACGGTGCCGCACGCCGGCTTCGGCCTGGGCTTCGAGCGCCTGGTGGTGTACGTGTGCGGGCTGAGCAACATCCGCGACGCCATCCCCTACCCGCGCGCGCCGGGCAGCGCCGAGTTTTGAGGCGAGCCGGGGAGCGCACGCCATGATCCTGTTCTTCGCGCTGTGCTTCGTCGGCGTGGCGATCGCCGGCGCCAGCGCGTTCCTGATCTTCTGGCCGCTGACCCTGGTGCACATCCGCGACCGCCATCCGCCGCTGGTGGCGGCGTTCGGGCCGGGCGCCTTCCTCAAGCCGGTCGCGCTTGGCTGGCTGCTGGCGCGGCGCTACCGTCCGCTCGGCGACCGCGGGCTGTCCGGCCTGGCGACGCCGGCCTGGCTATCGCTGATGACCATCTTCTTCGGCCTGGGCATGGCCGCCCTGCTCTGGCTGCTTTCCCTGGTGATTCCATGACTTCAGATTCTCCCGCCCACGATCAGTGGTACCTGGCCAGCCTCGGCCGCCTGCTGGTATGGGCGCGCCTGCGCGTGCGCGCCGCCGGCACCGCCGAGGTGCTGGACAGCGACGGCAACACCCTCAGCTACGACAGCGAGGACACCGCCCGCGCGGCCCTGTTCGACGCCGAGTTCGTCGCCTTCGATGGCCTGGACGAGGACGATGCGCGGGCGCGCGGCTTCTCGCTGGGCGAGGTGTCGCCGCCGCAGGCCGACGACGATGCCGGCCTGCGCGGGCGCATGACCCAGACCCTGGGCGCGCGCGCCTGATCCGGCGATGCACGTTCCGCCCGCCTTCGCCGAAAGCGACCTGGGCGCCCTTGATGCGCTGATCGCCGACAACCCGTTCGCCACCCTGGTCACCGTCGCCGGCGGCCTGCCCTGCGCCACGCCGTTGCCGGTGCTATACCGGCGCGACGGCGAACGCATCCTGGTCGAAGGCCATTGGTCGCGCGCCAACCCGCAGGCGCGGCACGCCGGGCCGGCCTTGCTGATCGTGCACGGCCCGCACGCCTACGTCTCGCCAAGCTGGTACCCGGACAAGGAGGCGATGGCGCGGGTGCCGACCTGGAACTACGCCACCGCGCACCTGCACGGGCAGTTGCACCCTAGCGACGACGAAGCACTGCTGGCCGATGTGGTGGCGCGGCTGAGCGAACGCCACGAGCGTGCGCTGGGCAGCGATTGGCGCTACGAGCCGGACAACGACGCGCACCGGCGCCAGTTGCGCGGCATCGTCGGTTTCCGTTTCCAGGTCGAGCGGGTCGAGCTGAAGTTCAAGCTCAGCCAGAACCATCCGCCGGCGAACCAGGCTGCGGTGCGCGAGGCGCTGGCGACCCAGGCCGACGCCGGAGCGCAGGCGGTCGCGGCGCTGATGCGCGCGCGACGCCAGGACTGACCACGCCGCCACGCAGCACGGCCGACGGGAACTGGCGCGATCGCCGGCTACGCCGCCGTGGCGTTCGCCGCGTCACCCGCAACGGCTGGCCGGCCCCTGGCGGTCGCGCTCGGCACGACGCGCACTGGCCCTGCCGCCTTCCAGCGGCGACAGACCTTCGCGGATCGCATAGCGCGTCAATTGCGCGATGCTCTGCATGCCCAGCTTGAGCATGATGTGCTCGCGATGGGTGCCGATGGTCTTGACGCTGATGTGCAGGCGCGCGGCGATCTCCTTGGTCGACAGCCCCTCGGACAGCAACTGCACGATCTCGCGTTCGCGCGAGGTCAGCAGCGTGTAGGCCGAGACCGCGTCGCCGGGCGGACAGCGGTACTCGCTGACCAGCGACTGCGACAGTTGCGGACTGATGTACAGCTGGTCGTTGCCGACCTGCTGGATCGCGCGCAGCAATTCGTGGAAGGTGCTGTTGCGCGCCAGATAGCCCTTGGCACCGGCATCGATGACCGCGCGCACGTTGGCCGCGGCGTCGGAGGCGGCGATGCAGATCGCCTTGCTACGCGGGCTGCGCTGCAGCAGCCGGCGGGTGGCCTCGATACCGTTGAGGCCCGGCAGCATCACGTCCATCAGCACGACGTCCGGCTGCCGTCGGGTCACCAGTTGCACGCACTCCAATCCGTCGACCGCGTGGCCGACCACTTCAATGCCCGACGTGTTGTTCAACAGGGCGACCATGCCCTCCAGCACGATGCTGCGTTCGGCGGCAATCACGATACGTGTGTTCATTCTCTACCTGTGTTCGCAATGGATCTCCAACGCGCGACCGCGCGGTAACCCGCGTCCCATGCAGCGCGACGCGCCCCTTTTCTTCAACCGATGCGACAGCGCTGAACCCGCGCTTGCGTTGCGCCCCCAGCTTGTCACGCTGCGCGATGGCAGCCATCGGGTTCAGGCTGATATGGGCGAGGAGGACGGCTGAAATTGTGCGAATTACCGCATTCGTCCAGTTTCGTAGACAGAATCTCGTGCTAGCGCGCTCGGCCTGTGACGCAGACCGAAGTCCTGCGCCGCGATCGATGCTGAGGGCGCGTGCGGTGCGGACGCCACGCGAGTGCCATCCGGGCACGTCCAACGCCCGGCTTCGCCGCGCGACACGCGGTCTTGTGGAGCGGCGCGCGTCCCGTTCTGCGGGATCCGCCGCGATGGAGCTTCCCGGCCACGCCGGTCGCAGCCTCACGCCGTTCCTGCGTGCGGGTCCTGCTGGCGAGGAGAGGCGCGCCTCAGTCGGAAGACGCTGATGGGGGCGGCAGCCGCGCGGCTTCCACCTGCAGCATCGCGCGGGCGAACTCGGCGAGACGTTGCTGGACCGCCGCTGGCGGCGTGCCCGCCTCGATCGACTGTTGCAGCGCCATCAGTTGCGCGGCCAGTTCGCCCTGCCAGCGCATGCGCTCGGTGTCGTTGCTGGCACGCTGTACCTCGAGCGAGGCCTGCGCCTGCGCCGAGGTGTCGCCGCGCACCAGCGTTTCCATGGCATCGACCAGGCGTTGCAGCAGGCGGTACACCGCGGTGGCGGAAAAGCCGCCCAGCATCGCCAGGGTCGGCTTGCCGAAGCTGCGCATGCCGCCGGTCTCGAACAGGTCCGGCGGCAGCACTTCGACCAGGATCAGGCCGGCGATCAGGCCCAGGATCATGCGCGCGCCATAGGAGGCGTCGTACTTGGGGTCGTAGCTGGCGTCGGCGACGTAGCGGTGCACCTGGAACAGCGAGGAGAACGATGCGCCCAGGCCGGCGCAGAACAGCAGGAACAGCGCGTTCCACAGCAGCACGCTGCCGGACGAATCCAGGAATCCCAGGCGCACGTTGTCCGCACTGACCTTGCTGGACAACGCCGTCGCCACCACCAGGAACAGGAACATGAGCGAGGTGGCAGTGAGCGCGCGCACCAGCGGCAGCGGGCCGAGGAAGATCGCCCAGTGCGGGCGGCGGCGCTCGGCATCAAGCAGGAACACCGCCTGCGGTGTCGCCGGGCGGATCAGTTGCGCCAGCCGTCGATGGGTCACCGCCAGTTCGTGCGCGCGCGGCTCGATGTCGCTGTCGCCGGCCGCGCCCTCCGCTGAACCGACACTCACCAGCACCGACAGGCGCGCGATCAGTTCCGGCGGCACCGCCAAGCCGTGCTCCAGCGCATAGCGCGCCATCGCTTCGCACTCGGCGAGCAACTGCGGCAGGATGCCCGGCGGCGGCAGCCGCGGCACGCCACTGTGGGCCGCGGTCAGCCGGCGCCGCAACGCGCCGGCCAGCGTCTTGATCCAGACGTTCATTGCGCCACTCCTGGACGGAAACGACGGCCGGCGCGCATGCGCCACGGATTACCGGCTGGCGGACACGCGCTTCAGCGGCACGACGCGTGGGGACTTCCCGGCCTTGCCGGCGATCTGGAGACTGACGCCCCCGCCCGGCGTTGCACGCAAGACCAGACGGCCGTCGCTCAGTTCCGCGCAGTGCCCCTGGTCGTTCATATCCAGCGAATACACCGCCGCATCCGCGCGCATGCCAACGTAGCGCGCCTGCACCTTGCAGCCCCAGGGCGTGCCGTAGTGCAGTTCCACCGTGGGACTGCCTGGCGCCTGCGGGCTGGACGAGACCGTCACCTCCAGGGTCGGCTTTTCGAGGATCTTTCCGCCGGAGTCCAGCCCCTGCCATGTACCCGTCAGCGGACTGGGCCGACCAGGATCGGTGTGCAGCACCACCAGCAGGGCATTGCCGTCGACGAACAGCCGCAGGTCGTCGCCACTGCGCTGCACGCGCAGCGGCTTGCCCATCAACTTGTCGCAGTAGGCTCCCCCGTTGATCGAGTCCAGAACGAAGCCGCCAGCCCTCTGCGACTTGACCAGCGCGTTGCAGTTCAGCGGCGAGCCGAAGGCGAGCCTTGCCTGGCCGCTGTCCTGGACCAGGCGCAGCGCGACCAGATTCTCCGCACCGGGCGGTTGTGCCTCCAGCGTCAGGGTGCCGCTCCACTGGCCAGCCGGCAGCGCCTCGGCGTTGGCCGCCGCGCCCGGCTTGGCCGCAGTGCCCGCCTGCGGCGCGGCGTCGGCAGCGGATGGCAAGGCCAGGCACAGCGCCAGCCAAAGCGGGAAATGTGCAACACCACGCGAACGGATACGCATGCGACTCTCCTCTGGAAATACGAAAGGGAAACGAACGGTGCGGTCAGTGCAGGCCGAACCAGACCAGCGCCACCACGGCCGCCCCCAGCAACATGGCCGCAAGCAGCCACAGCGCCAGCCGTCGACGCCGGCGCAAGCGCTGCGCGCGGGCCAGCGAGCGCAGGTCGATGTGCAGCTCTCGGCACCACAGGTCGGTGTCGTGCCGCGACAGCAGAAAGCCGTGTCTACGCATGTGCCGTCTCCTGGTCGGGGTCGTGAGGGGTGGCCGGTTCGGACAGGTGCCAGAGCTTCAGTTGCTGCCCGTCGAACAGCACCTCGCCGACCGGGGTATGGGTGCCGCGGAACAGGATCTGCAGGCGGTGGCCGGGCCGGCGCGGCCTTCGCGGCGACACCTGCAGCAGCAGGCGCGGCGCCTCGTCCGGCATCTCCACCACCTCCAGTTCCACATCGAAGGACAGGGCCAGTTCGCCGATCTGCGGCAGTTGCCATGCACGCAGTTCCCACAGTGGGATCTGCAACGCCGGCGGCTCGGCCTCCTCCGTCACCACCTGCACGGTCTCGGCGGCGCCGAAGCATGCGCGCAGTGCCCGCGCGTGGCGGGCCCGGCAGCGCCGCTGCGCCTCCAGCAAGGCCGCCGACAATCCCTGCAACAGCAGGTCGAAATCGCAACGCAGCCTGGCCATCAGTCGTCCTTCAGCCAGCCGGGCTTGCGCGGGAAGCCCACGTGGTAGCACAGCCACTGCATCACCACCTGGTGCTCGCCGATCTGCAGCACGGCGAAATTCTTCTCGGTGCCGATGATCGCGCCCTTGGGCGAATCGCTCAGACACCGGTTGAGCAGGGCCCGCGCGGCTTCGATCTGCTCGGGCGTTTGCATCTGCGTCGGGTTGTCGCTACCGACAACGACCCGCTTGACGAACTTGACTTCAGTGAGGTCGAACATCGTTGATCCTTCCTTCGGCACATTGCTTCATCCGGCGGCGACGGCCGGCGCTGATGCGATCGGCGCGTCGCGCCGGAAGGGCGCGGCCGGCGCCGGAACCGGCTGTGCGCGAAGGCACAGGCGATATCCCGACACCGGCCGCGCCTGCCTGCGGCGTCGCGGTCGTCTCGACCGCGACGATCAGGTCACCGGCACCGGCTTGCCGACCTTGCGCGGCGCCACCGAGCTCTGCAGGATGTCCAACACCCGCGCCAGACCTTCCGGCGGGCCCTTGTCCGCGGCATGCACCGAGACCTGGTACTTGGCCGAGTTGTCGGAACTGCGTGTGTTCTCCTTGGCAGTGGAGACCGAGCCCTGGATGTTCACCTTGGCCTTGAACATGCCCCAGCCGAACTGCATGTCCGCCGACATCGACGCCTGGGCATTGGTCTTTTCCGTCGCGGTGAAGGACGACTTCACTTCCATGTTGAAGGTGACGTCCACGGTCTGGATGCTCAGGCTGGGCACATTGACGATGGCCAGCAACGGCACTTCCAGTTCGACCTCCTCCTCGGCGATGCCGCCTGCCGTTTCCGGGTCGTCGACCGGCCGCTTGAAGCGGAAGCTGGCGGTGCGGGTACCGCCGGTGCCCTGTGGATCCTTGGCGGGATCGGGCGGCGGCAGGAAGCCGATGACGCGGATGAAATCGGCGGTGGCGCGGGCCAGCTTGACCTGCGCGTCGCAGGCCGCATCGAGCGGGCCGCCGATCAGGTCGCCCATCGGCAGACCCTTGAATTGACTTGATATGTTGACGAGTTCGTCAGCCATTGCAGTGACTCCTTAGTTGGTGGGATTGGTTACATCGTCCGTGCCCGCGACGTCCGGCTTGTCGGCCATGACCGTCTTGAACACGCCCTGCGTCTGCGCCAGATGGTTGAGCAATCTGGCCGCTCCGTCAGTCGGTTCGGTGCCTTCCACGCGCAATACGACGTGGACGGCACTCTGGCGCTGGCTCCGCGCGCTGGCGCTGGTATCCACGCGCACGCTGGAACGGGTGGCGGTGCGCTTGGCCTGCCAGGCCGCCTGCGGGCCTGGCGGTTCCGGCGCGAAGAAGCCGTCGGCGGACTGCAGGCCGCCGAGGTCACCGAGCTGCGCATCGAAGCTGATCTCCACGTCCTTGATCCGCAGCACGTTGGTCGAGACCAGCGGCAGCAGCGGCGCGCGGTAGTAGTCCTCGTCGCCCTCGGCCGCCTGCGGGTGCTGCGACGGCAGGCGGATGATCACGCTCTTGGGCCGGTGGAACTCGTCGAAGTAGTCGCCGAGGTTGGCCATCTGGTGCTGCTCGATGCGGTCCTGCGCCTCGATCACCGCGCCAGCCAGCGCTTCGATCAGGTCGTTCAATGCGGTCGGTCCAGCCATGGTCGCTCCGGGAGAAAGAAGGCCACCGTCGGCGACGGCGGCGGATCGGCGGCGCGCGCCACGCGCGCTCGCTCAACTCAGGTCAGCTCAGGTCAGCTCAGGTCAGCTCAGGTCAGGTCAGGTCAGGAAAGGAGTCGGTGCGCGCCAGCCAGCCCTTGAGGAACTTGCCCAGCGGCGGCTTGGCCGCGACCAGGCGCTGGTAGTAGTCGCGCCGGCCCTGCTTGTAGCGTGCGTACAGATCGCGCTGGTCGGCGGCCTTCAGCGCCGCCAGGGTGGCCGGACCGAACTTGCCGTCCTCCGGCAGCTTCAGCGCCGGCGTCTGCGCGTTGAGCACGCGCTGCAGCAGCTTGATGGCGTTGTTGCCGGCGTTGACCTGGAAGTCGAACAGGATGTTGGCCAGCGGCTGCAGCGCGATCTCGTCGCCATGCACCGCATTCCAGTAGCAGGTCTTGTAGATCACCCCGGCCTGCGCGTCGGTGAGCGCACGCAGATTGTCCAGGGTCGGCTCCAGTTGCAGCAGGCTCTTGGCGTACAGGCGGAACGTGGCCATGGTGACGCCCTTGTTGGTGGCACCGCCCGGGTCCACCGGATCGTTGACGAAGCCGCCCTCGTGCTTGAGCAGGGTCGGAAAGAACGCGTTGAAGTCGGCCATGGGATCCTCCGCTGATGCCCGGTGTGGGCGTGGAGGAAGTCTGCGCAGCGGCCCGCGTCGGCGGGATCGGCAAAAGCCCGATCCGGCGGCGCCTGCACACTGAGCCGCCGCGCGCATCCGCGCGTCGGGCATGCAGGCGCTGCATGGGCGCGGGCCGCGCGCGGGCCGCGGGCTTCTGGGATAATGGCCGGCAATGAGCAAAATCGCCGAACTCCTGCGCAACAATCGCGCCTGGTCCGATCGCATCAGTCGCGAAGACCCGGATTTCTTCAGCCGCCTGTCCAAACAGCAGACGCCGGAGTACCTGTGGATCGGCTGCTCCGATTCGCGGGTGCCGGCGAACCAGATCATCGACATGGCACCGGGCGAGGTGTTCGTCCACCGCAACATCGCCAACGTGGTCGTGCACACCGACCTCAACTGCCTGTCGGTGATCCAGTTCGCGGTCGAGGTGCTGAAGGTGCGGCACATCCTGGTCGTGGGCCACTACGGCTGCGGCGGCGTGCACGCGGGCCTGACCCGCGCGCGGCTGGGCCTGGTCGACAACTGGATCCGCCACGTCACCGACGTGGCCGAGAAGCACGAGCAGTGCCTGCAGCAGGCCGGCGACCTCAACGTGCAGCATGCGCGCCTGTGCGAGCTCAACGTGCTCGAGCAGGTGGTCAACGTCAGCCGGACCTCGATCGTGCTCGACGCCTGGGCGCGCGGCCAGGAACTGACCGTGCACGGCTGGGTCTACAGCCTGCGCGACGGCCGCGTGCACGACCTGGGCATGGAACTTGACCGCATCGAGGACCTGGTCCCGCGCTACGACGCCGCCCTGGCGCGGATCGGCCAGGACCGCGAGGACCGCTGAGCGGTCCGCCGCTCCGCCCCTTTCCGCAAGGAACCCGCATGCTCCCCGGCCCACTCAACCTGCACGCCTGGATCGACGCCCACCGCCACCTGCTCAAGCCGCCGGTGGGCAACAAGTGCCTGTATGCCGGCGACTTCATCGTCATGGTGGTCGGCGGGCCGAACGCGCGCAGCGACTACCACTACGACGAAGGCCCGGAGTGGTTCTACCAACTCGAAGGCGAGATGGTGCTGAAGATCCAGGAAGACGGCGCGGTGCGCGAGATCCCGATCCGTGCCGGCGAGACCTTCCTGCTGCCGCCCAAGGTGCCGCACTCGCCGCAGCGCGGACCCGACTCGGTCGGTCTGGTGATCGAGCGGCGACGCCTGCCGCACGAGCAGGACGGCCTGCTGTGGTTCTGCGAGCGCTGCAACCACCTGCTGCACGAAGCCTACTTCCCGCTGCAGGACATCGAGACCGACTTCCCGCCGGTGTTCGCGCGCTTCTATGCCTCCGAAGCGCTGCGCACCTGCGCCCGCTGCGGCCACGTGCATCCGCTGCCGGCGGCCGCCGCGCCGTGATCGCCTGGCGCCCGCGCCATTCGGGACCGCAATGCTGCGCAGCCTGATCGCGCTCAAGCCGCGCGACGTGCCGGTGCGCGTGGCCCTGCGCAACACCGCCGCGGTGGTCGCGCCGCTGGCGCTGGGCGTGGCCGCCGGCCATGCCGAGCTGGGCCTGGCGGTGTCCACCGGCGCGCTCAACACCATGTTCTCCGACCAGCCCGGCCCGTACCGGGCGCGGATGCAGCGCATGCTGATGGCCGCGCTGGCGGCCGGGGTCGCCGCGCTGCTCGGCATGCTGATCGGCGCGCATACCGTGGCGCTGGCACTGAGCGCGCTGCTGCTCGGCCTCGGCGGCGGCCTGCTGGTGGCGTTGGGCCCGGTGGCGGCGCGGGTCGGGCTGACCAGCATGATCCTGCTGGTGGTCAGCGCCGACGTGCGCTTGCCGGCGCTGCAGAGCGTGGGCGTGGCCACGCTGATCTTCGCCGGCGGCGTGCTGCAGATGCTGATGGCGCTGGCGGCCTGGCCGCTGCAGCGCTACCGCCCGGAGCGCTTCGCCCTGGCCGACCTGATGCGGCAGCTGGCCGGCATTGCCCGCCAGCGGCCGAGCGCGACCGCGGCGCCGCCGGCCACCGAGGCGGTGCTGGAGGCGATGGTGATGCTGCACGGCGAACACCGCTCGCGTGGGCGTGCGGTGCAGGCGTTCCGGGTCATCGCCGAATTGTGCGAACGCGCGCGGCTGGAACTACTGACCCTGGCCGACCTGCACGGACGCCTGGAGCCGGCATCGCCGGCGCGGCTGCCGATCGAACGCGTGCTCGAGCGCAGCGCGGTGGTGCTGGACCAGCTCGCGCACGCACTGGACAGCGCCGAGGACCCAGACGCGGCCACTGCGTCGATGACCGGATTCGACGATCTGGTGGACGCGCTGGCGCAGGTGCAGGCGCAGGCCGAGGACACCCGCGAACGCCGCCTGCTGCGCATCGCGGTGGCGCGCGCACAGGGCCTGGGCGGCCAGTTGCGCGCGCTGGCACGCAACGGCCGCTGGGCCAGCAGCCGCGGCGAGATCCAGGCCGAACTGGCCGAAGCGCAGTTGCCGGCGGCACTGCGCCCGCTGGCGCCGCTGCAGACCTTGCGGGCGAACCTGAATCTGTCCTCGGTGGCGTTCCGCCACGCGTTGCGCTGCGGGGTGTGCCTGGCGCTGGCGGTGCTGTTCGCGCGCTGGCAGGCGATCCCGCACGGCTACTGGATCCCGATGACCACGGCGATCGTGCTCAAGCCGGATTTCGGCGGCACCCTCAGCTTCGGTGCGCTGCGCGTGGCCGGCACCTTCGCCGGGCTGCTGCTGGCCACCGTGCTGGCCCACTTCGTGATGGACGGGGCGGTGGTGCGGCTGCTGTTGCTGACCGTGTTCTGCCTGGGATTCCGCCTGCTGACCCAGGTCAACTACGGGCTCGGCGTGGCGTCGCTGACCGGCATGCTGGTGCTGTTGCTGTCGTTCGAGGGCATGGCCCCGGGCGAGGCGATCGGCGAGCGCATTCAGGCCACCGTGCTCGGCAGCGCGCTGGCGCTGGCCGCCTACGCGCTGTGGCCGACCTGGGAACGCAAGCACATCCGCGCGATCCTGGCGCAGTTGCTGCTCGCCTACCGCGACCATCTCGACGCGGTGCTGGAAGGCCGCCTGCAGGCGCTGCCGGAGACCCGCGCGGCCTCGCGCACCGCGCGCACCAACGCGCAGGCCTCCATCGAACGCCTGCGCGGCGAGCCGCGACGCAAGCGCAACCTGCGCGAACTGACCCTGGCCGAGTCGGTGCTGGCCAACGGCAACCGGCTGATCCGCGCCTCGCTGGCGCTGGAGGCGGTGCTGCGCGATGCGCCGCCACCGCCGCCGCTGCCGGAACTGCAGCACTTCCGGCAGCAGGCGCATGCCGCGCTGACCGAACTGGCCGAGGGCCTGCGCAGCGGCACGCCACCGCCGCAGGCCAGCCTGCGCGCGGACGAGCGGCGCCTGGCCGAGGCGCTGGCCGCGCAGCCGCAGGACGGCAGCGACGGCGGCGCCCTGTCCGCACTGGGCGACACCAGCGACCGTGTCGCCGACAGCATCGGCACCCTCACCCATCTGGTCCGCAGTGCGCTGCTGCCGGCGACCGCGGCCACCAAGGAACATCCACCGGCGACCGCGCACCGCAGCGGGTGAACACCGCCGCGGCCTGCGCGCTCGGCAAGGCCCGCGCCGCAGCGCCCGCCCACGCCGCCCGGCAGTCACCTCACATCGTCCCGCACGCTCTAGACTCTCGCCCTGCTTCCCGGAACCAATGCCGATGAACGAGATCCTGTCCCGCCAGCACGCCATCGCCCTCGACGCCGCCGATCCGCTGCGCGCCCTGCGCCAGGAATTCCTGTTCCCGCAGCACCAAGGTGCCGACCAGGCCTATTTCGTCGGCAACTCGCTGGGCCTGCAGCCGCGCGGCGCGCGCGCCGCGGTGCAGGAGGTGCTGGACAAGTGGTCATCGCTGGCGGTGGAAGGCCATTTCAACGGCGATACCCAGTGGATGACCTACCACGAACTGCTGGCCGCGCCGCTGGCGCGGCTGGTCGGTGCGCATCCGCACGAAGTGGTGGCGATGAACACGTTGACGGTGAACCTGCACCTGCTGATGGTCAGCTTCTACCGGCCCACCCGCGAGCGCCCGGCGATCCTGATCGAGGCCGGCGCGTTTCCCTCCGACCAGCACGCGGTGGCCTCGCAGATCCGCTTCCACGGCTTCGACCCCGCCACCGACCTGATCGAAGTGCAGCCCGACGGCGCCGACGGCACCGTGTCGCTGGCGGCGATCGAACGCGCCATCGCCGAGCACGGCCCGCGCCTGGCGCTGGTGCTGTGGCCGGGCGTGCAGTATCGCACCGGCCAGGCCTTCGACCTGGCCGCGGTGGCGCGGCTGGCACGTGCGGCCGGCGCCGCGGTCGGCTTCGACCTGGCCCACGCCATCGGCAACGTGCCGCTGCAGCTGCACGATGCCGCCCCGGACTTCGCGGTGTGGTGCCACTACAAGTACCTCAACGCCGGGCCCGGCGCGGTCGCCGGCGCCTTCGTGCACGCGCGCCATGGCCACGGCGACACCCCGCGCTTCGCCGGCTGGTGGGGCCACGACAAGCGCACCCGCTTCCGCATGGCGCCCGAGTTCGTCGCCGCGCCCGGCGCCGACGGCTGGCAGCTGAGCAATCCGCCGATCCTGAGCATGGCGCCGCTGCGCGCCTCGCTGGACCTGTTCGAGCGCGCCGGGGCGGACGCGCTGCGGCAGAAGTCGCAGCAGCTCACCGGCTACCTGGAGACGCTGATCCGCGCCCGCCTGGCCGATACCCTGCAGATCATCACCCCGTCCGACCCGGCACAACGCGGCTGCCAGCTGTCGCTGCGCGTGGCCGGCGGCCGCGAGCGCGGCCGCGCCCTGTTCGAGTACCTGCAATCGGTCGGTGTGCTCGGCGACTGGCGCGAGCCGGACGTGATCCGGATCAGTCCGGTGCCGCTGTACAACCGCTACCGCGACGTCTACCGCTTCGTCGAGGAAGTGGAAACCTGGGCCGGCGTCTGAGCCGCCTTCTTCGCGCGGCCAGCGGCCGCGTCTTCCGGACACCGCATTGAACGCATCCCCCCGCAACATCACCCTGATCGGCGCCGGCCTGGCCGGCTCCCTGCTCGCCATCCTGCTCTCGCGCCAGGGCTGGCAGGTCACCGTCTACGAGCGCCGCGGCGACCCGCGCGTGCACGATTACGAGCGCGGCCGCTCGATCAACCTGGCCCTGGCCGAACGCGGCCTGCACGTGCTGCGCCAGGCCGGCGCCGATGCCGCGGTGATGGCCAAGGCGGTGATGATGCGCGGGCGCATGGTGCATTTCGCCGACGGCCAGCAGCAGTTGCAGCGCTATGGCCGCGACGACAGCGAGGTGATCTGGTCGGTGCACCGCAACGACCTCAACATCACCCTGCTGCAGCTGGCCGAGCAGGCCGGCGCACGCATCCACTTCTACCGGCGCCTGCACACCGTGGATTTCGACGCCGGCTATGCGCGTTTCATCGACGACCGCGACGACCAGCCGCACGACATCCGCTTCGACAGCATGATCGGCGCCGACGGCGCCGGCTCGGCGCTGCGCGCGGCGATGCAGCGCAAGGCGCCGATGGCCGAGCACATCGAGTTTCTCGACCACTCGTACAAGGAACTGGAGATCCCGCCCGGCGCCGACGGCGGCTTCCGCATCGAACCCAACGCCCTGCACATCTGGCCGCGCGGGCACTACATGTGCATCGCCCTGCCCAACCACGAAGGCACCTTCACCGTCACCCTGTTCCTGCCCAACAAGGGCGAGCCCAGCTTCGCCACCGTGCGCAACGGCGAGGAAGCGCTGGCGCTGTTCGCGCGCGATTTCGCCGATGCGCTGCCGCTGATGCCGCAACTGGCCGAGCACTGGGAGCAGCACCCACCGGGCCTGCTCGGCACCCTGCGCCTGGAGCGCTGGCACCTGGGCGGCCGCGCGGTGCTGCTGGGCGACGCCGCGCACGCGATGGTGCCGTTCCACGGGCAAGGCATGAACTGCGCGTTCGAGGACTGCGCGGCGCTGGCCGCGCACCTGCAGCGCGAGCCGGACCTGGCGCGCGCCTATGCCGCCTTCGAGGCCGAGCGCAAGCCCAACGCCGGCGCGATCCAGCAGATGGCGCTGGAGAACTACGTGGAAATGCGCGATCGCGTCGGCGACGCCGGCTTCCTGCTGCAGCGCGAACTCGGCCAGGCGCTGCAGGCGCGGCATCCCACCCGCTTCGTGCCGCACTACACCATGGTCACCTTCCTGCGCACGCCGTACGCGCAGGCGCTGGAACGCAGCGAGGTGCAGCGCGACATCCTGGTCCAGGCCACGCAGGGCCACAGCGATCTGTCGCGGATCGACTGGAACTGGCTGGAGCGCATCGTGCACACGCGACTGGAACCGCTGGAGGGGGCGCATTGAACCGGCGTAGCCTATCCGGGCACCCGCTCTTCCGTAGGAGCGGCTTCAGCCGCGACGGGCGTGACCAGGATTGTCTGTCGCGGCTGAAGCCGCTCCTACACGCATTCCCACGCTCCTAGCCTCGCCTGCCTCGCACCATTCGATTCGTCATGCCCGACAGCTTCCTCTTCTACGACCTGGAAACCTTCGGCGCCGATCCGCGGCGCACGCGCATCGCGCAGTTCGCCGCGGTGCGCACCGATGCCGAGCTGAACGTGATCGAGGAGCCGATCAGTTTCTTCGTCAAACCGGCCGACGACCTGCTGCCCTCGCCGGTCGCCACCCTCATCACCGGCATCGCCCCGCAGCAGGCCTTGCGCGAAGGCGTCAGCGAAGCCGAGGCGTTCGCGCGCATCGCCGAGCAGATGGCGCGGCCGCAGACCTGCACGCTGGGCTACAACTCGCTGCGCTTCGACGACGAGTTCGTGCGCCACGGCCTGTTCCGCAACTTCTACGATCCCTACGAACGCGAGTGGCGCAACGGCAACTCGCGCTGGGACCTGCTGGACATGCTGCGGCTGATGCACGCGCTGCGCCCGGAGGGTATCGTCTGGCCGCAGCGCGAGGATGGCGCCACCTCGTTCAAGCTGGAGCAACTGGCGCTGGCCAACGGCGTGCGCGACGGCGATGCGCACGAGGCACTGTCCGACGTGTACGCCACCATCGGCATGGCCCGGCACTTCCGCCGCAGCCAGCCGCGGCTGTGGGAGTACGCGCTGAAGCTGCGCGATAAGCGCTTCTGCGGCAGCCTGCTCGACGCGGTGGCGATGCAGCCGGTGCTGCACGTGTCGATGCGCTATCCGGCCGCGCGCCTGTGCGCGGCGCCGGTGCTGCCTTTGGCGCGGCACCCGCGCATCGACAGCCGGGTGCTGGTGTTCGACCTGGAAGGCGACATCGAGCCGCTGCTGCGCTATACGCCGGAACAGATCGCCGACCGCCTGTACACCCCGCAGGCCGACCTGCCCGAGGGCGAGCAGCGCATCCCGCTCAAGGAAGTGCATCTGAACAAGGCGCCGGCGCTGGTCGCCTGGGCGCACCTGCGCGAAGCGGATTTCGCCCGGCTGCGGCTGGACCCCGCGCAACTCCTGGCCAAGGCAGAGCGCCTGCGCGAGGCCGGCCCGGCGCTGGCGGAGAAGGTGCGGCGGGTGTTCGCCAGCGAGCGCGCCGCGGTACCGGCGGATGTCGACGCGTCGCTGTACGACGGCTTCCTGGCCGATGGCGACAAGCGCACGATGGCCCAGGTCCGCGCCACCCCACCGGCGCAACTGGCCGCGCTCGAAGGCCAGTTCCGCGATCCGCGCCTGCCCGAACTGCTGTTCCGCTACCGCGCGCGCAACTGGCCGCAGAGCCTGTCCATCGCCGAGCAGGCACGTTGGGACGATTACCGGCGGCAGCGCCTGCAGCAGGACAGCGGCCTGTCCGAACTGAACTTCGACGCGTTCTACGCGGAACTGGCCGGTTTACGCCTGGCTCACCCGCAAGATGCTACCAAGCAAGCCCTGCTCGACCAGTTGGCCGCCTGGGGCCACGACCTGCAACGCAGCCTATGACCAGCTACTTCAGCGACGCCAGCTTCAAGTTCCTGCGTGCCCTGGCGCGGCACAACGACAAGGCCTGGTTCAACGACAACCGGCACAAGTACGAAGAACACGTGCGCCAGCCGTTCCTGCGCCTGATCACCGACCTGCAGCCGGACCTGGCCCAGGTCAGCGAACATTTCCGCGCCGATCCGCGCGGCGTCGGCGGCTCGCTGTTCCGCATTCACCGCGACGCGCGCTTCTCCCACGACAAATCGCCGTACAAGACCTGGCAGGGTGCACGCCTGTTCCACGAGCGGCGCCAGCAGGTGCCTGCGCCGTCGTTCTACATCCACCTGCAGCCGGGCGAGAGCTTCGTCGGCGCCGGGCTGTGGCATCCGGAGCCGGACACCCAGCGCAAGGTGCGCCAGTTCATCTTCGACAATCCCGGCAGTTGGAAGGCCGCCGCGCATGCGCCGGCGCTGCGCCGCCGCTTCGACTTCGAGGAAAGCGAGATGCTGGTGCGCCCGCCGCGTGGTTTCCCGGCCGACTTCGAATGCATCGACGACCTCAAGCACAAGAACTGGGTGTTCTGGCGTCAGCTCGACGACGCCACCATGACCGGCCCACGGCTGCGCACGCAGATCGCCGCCGACCTGCAGACGCTGGGCCCGTTCGTGGACTATCTGTGCGCGGCGCTGGACCTTGAGTTCTGAGACGCAGCGCTCCCCGTAGGAGCGGCTTCAGCCGCGACAGGCATCACCGGTAACGCGTCGCGGCGGAAGCCGCTCCTACAGAAGGCGCACACGCGCAACGAGGCACACGATGAAGAAATGGCTGGCCTTGCTGTTCCTCGCCCTGCTCGCCCTCGGCGGCTACGTCGTCGCCGGGCCTTACCTGGCCATCCGCGGCATCGACCAGGCGCTGCGCGAGCGCGATGCGGCGGCGCTGGAGCGCTATGTCGACTTCCCCACCCTGCGGGTCAACCTCAAGGCCCAGGTGGACGATGCGCTGGTGCGCCGCGCTGGTCCGGACCTGCAGTCCAGCCTGTTCGGCGGTGCGCTGCTGTCGCTGGCCGGCGGCCTCGGCGGGATGAGCGTGGACGCGCTGGTCACGCCGGCCGGCATCGGCGCGCTGATGCAGGGCGACGCGTTGTGGAAACGCGCCAGCGGCGACACCGTCGGCGGCGATACCTACGCCGCGCCGCGCCCGCCGCAACCGCTGCGCCAGGCCGAGCACCGCTTCGAATCGACCACGCGCTTCGTCGCCACCGTGCACACCGCCGACGGTACCGCGGTGCCGTTCGTGTTCACCCGCGACGGGCTGCAGTGGAAGCTCAGCAATATCCTGTTGCCGTTGTAGGCGATGGCGGCGGCGTGCGACTGGGCTGGATCCCCTTTCAGAACATCTCCAGCACCCCGTTTTGCCTGGCATCGTCCTGTCTCGTAGGAGCGGCTTCAGCCGCGACGAGGCAGCCCATGCGTGGCTGTCGCGGCTGAAGCCGCTCCTACGGGTGCGCCCTGTCTTGATCGGAGGCGACCTTAAGTCGCGACGACCAAAGCGCGGACGTCTCATCAAACAGTATGCAGTCGGGACTGAAGTCCCTCCCACAGGAGGCACATCGGGCCGCCCCTGCCCTTCGTTGCCTGCAGGGCTGATCAACTGTTCGACCAGGCGCACATCGGCAGTCCTCCAGCGTTGCCTGCCTGGCCTCAACACGGGAGCGTCGCTACAACTGCAGGCAGATCAGCTCGGATACTTCCGGATCGCCAGCGCTACGCCACAGGTTTCGGGTAGCGAACGCGCACCCGACGTCCGGGCACATCAGCGCGATCTCGAACGCCGGCGGCGCCTGCACCCAGCGGTGTGGTGCGCATTCTTCGGTGAGGAAGGACGCGACACCCATCTGAACATGCCGCGCTTGCTCGCCCGTCGTCGCCGTGGTGGCGGCCACCGTCAGCATGCGGCCATCGCGGGTGACCGCGATGCTCCAGAAGTCGGTGCCGAGGTCGATCTCCGTCACCGACGTGTACGGCGGGTCCATGAAGCCGGCGCTCGCGGTCGATGCCGCCCACGACACGCGGTTGCCGTCGACGATGCGGCCGGGTCCGAGCGAGAGCCACAGGCGGCCGTGTCCGTCCATCGCCGAGTGGCAGATCGGCGGTATCCGTGCGATGCGCTTGGGCGGCTGCGGCAGTCCCGGCTCGGCCAGCCAGAGACTGCCCTCGGCCGCGACGACCAGGATCTTCCCATCGGGCGTCGCGTGCAGCTGCAATTCCTCCGCCAGCGCCCTGCGCCGCACGCTGCCATCCGCCAGACTGATGGCGCTGAGCTGTGCGGAGCGGGCATTGACCGCATGCACATGGCCACCGAGCGGCAGCAGGCGATCGATATACCGCGGAATGCGCGACGTCCACTTTTCCGCGACGCGCAGCGTGCCGGCCTCGAGTCGGAACAGCCTGGTATCGGTGGCCGCCAGCACGCTGCCCTCGCCGTCGCTGGCGAAGGCCCGCGCCTGGTTGCCGAGGGCGACCGACGCCACTTCGTCGCCTGTCGCCAGGGACAGCGCGCGCACCCGCAGCGCGCCGAAGCTCACGCCCCATCCATCCGCGACCAGCACCTGCCCGGCCCGCTCGTCCAGCCAGAGTCGATGGGCGGCCACGCCGGGCACGGTGGTCCGCCACAGAATCGTGGCAGCCTCGGGATGTGCGCCCGCGTGCGCAGGCGGGGACGCAGCTGACTCGTGTTGCGGACGCATCGATGCGCGGACTCTTCCATCAAACGAGCGGGAATTCTTGCAAATCGCAACTGAGTGCAACGTATTTGCCAGCGCTGTGTTTGCCAGCAATGGCGTGCAACGTCCGGCAGGCGCCGTGTGCGAACGATGCGCGCGCAACCCAATGACCGGATACCGCCAGACCCCGCCTAGCGCGGCGCGCCCGACCCCGTCCTGCCCGCCAGCGCCTGCTGCACGCGCCGGAACGGCGTGCGCAGTTGCCAGCGTGCCGACCATGGCAGGCGTGCCAGGGCCGCGTGCACGTCCAGCGCCGGCAGCGCGCCGGTCCAGGCAAACACCACGTGGTTGTCCATCTGCGGCTCGTCCAGGCGCAGCACGCGGCCGCCGAACAGTGCACGCAGATGCGTCAGATGGCGGCGGGTGTCGGTGTCGTACAGGTTTACCGCCAGCACCCCACCCGGTGCCAGCGCCGCGTGGCAGTCTTCGTAGAAGCCGCGGCTGAGCAGCGCGGCCGGGATGCCGTCGGCGTCGTAGGCGTCGAGCAGCAGCAGGTCGTAGCGATCGCGCCGTTGCCGCAGCAACCGCGCGCCGTCGCCGTGCACAGCCTCGAAGCGCGCGTCGTCGTCCGGGATGCGGAACGCCGCGCGCAGGGCCAGCACGTCGGCGTCGGCCTCGATCGCCTCGATCCGCGCCTGCGGCAGGTGCCGATAGCAGAACTTGGCCTGCGAACCGCCGCCGAGGCCGACGATGCCGATCCGCCGCGGGTCCGGGCGCAGCAGCAGCGCGCCAAGCATGCTGCGGGTGTAGCCCACCTGCAGCACGTCCGGCCACCAGGTGTACATACGGCTCTGGGTCACTTCGCCCTTGAACTGCAGGCTGGTGTAGCGCCAGCCGTGGCGCACGTAGGGTCGTCCGGGACGCAGGTCGGCGGGCGCGTCCGCTCCCTGCCGCAGCAGGCGGCGCAGCGCGGCCCAGCGGCCGCCGCCGGGCGCCGCACTCACGGCTTGGCGATGTCGTTGGCGACCCCGTGCGGCACATGCCCGGCGGCGACGCGCTCGCGGGCGGCGCTGTCGATGTTGTGCTGCGAATCGTCGAAGAAGATGTCCGCGCCGAACGCCTGCAGGAACGGGCCCTTGTGGCGGCCGCCGAGGAACAGCGCCTCGTCCAGGCGCACGCCCCATTCGCGCAGGGTGCGGATCACCCGCTCGTGCGCCGGCGCCGAGCGCGCGGTGACCAGCGCGGTGCGGATCGGCGAGGCTTCGCCGGCCGGGAACGCGGACTGCAGCGCGTGCAGCGCCGACAGGAAATTGCGGAACGGCCCGCCGGTCAGCGGCTCGCGGGCGTTCTCGCGCTCGTAGCGGCCGAACGCTTCGACGCCCTGCTCGCGCGAGAAGCGCTCGCCCTCGTCGCCGAAGATCACCGCATCGCCATCGAAGGCGATGCGCAGCTGCGTGGAGAGACGGTCGGCGTCGATCGCGCCAGCCGCCGCGGCCGCTTCCTGCGCGTGCTCGCCGGGTGGCTTGGGCAGGATGGTCGCCGCGGCGATGCCGTGGCTGAGCGCGCGGCGCACCGACTCCGGATTGGCCGACAGGAACAGGTCGGTGCCGAACGGCTTGACGTAGGGCCAGGTCGCCTCGCCGGAGGTGAAGGTGGCACGCACGATGCCCAGGCCGTAGTGCTGGATCGAATTGAAGATGCGCAGCCCGGTGTCGGCGGAATTGCGCGAGAGCAGAATCACCTCCACCGGCGGCGTCTCCGGCGGCGTGCCCTGGTTCAGCGCCAACAGCTTGCGCACCACCGGAAACGCCACCCCGGGCGTCAGCACATCGTCCTCGCGCTCGCGCTGATACGCGCTGTACGCCTCCACCCCCTCCCGCTCGAACAGAGCATGGCCCTCTTCCAGATCGAACAGGGCGCGCGAGGTGACCGCGACGGTGAGCAGACGGGGGGAGTTGTCGGACATGAGAGCAGGGATTCGGCAGTGGGGATTGGGGATTGGCAAAAGCGGGCAAAGGGATCGGAAGGTGCACAGAGGAATCGGAGAACGCGGTGCGCTGTTACGAATCCCCAATCCCGACTCCCGAATCCCCGCCCCTACACCATAAATTGCTCGCTCAAGATCCGCTCCTCCAGGTTGTGTTCCGGATCGAACAGCAAGGTGACCAGGCGGTCGCGGGATTCGCGGATGGTGACTTCGACCACGTCGCGGGTCTCGTGCGAGTCGGCGGTGACGCTGACCGGGCGCTTGTACGGGTCCAGCACGCGAAAGCGCACTTCGATGTCGGCCTTGAGGATCGCGCCGCGCCAGCGCCGCGGCCGGTACGGGGCGATCGGGGTCAGCGCCAGGGTGTGCGAGCCCAGCGGCAGGATCGGCCCGTGCGCGGAGGAGTTGTAGGCGGTGCTGCCGGCCGGGGTGGACACCAGCACGCCGTCGCAGATCAGTTCGTCGACGCGGGTCTGACCGTTGAGGTCGATGCTCACGTGCGCGGCCTGGCGGGTCTGCCGCAGCAGCGAGACCTCGTTGTAGGCCAGCGAGCCGGTGGTGGCGCCGGATTCGGTCTGCGCCAGCATTTCCAGCGGCCGCAGCTTGGCCGGTTCGGCCAGCGCCAGGCGCGCGACCAGGTCGTCGTCGCGGAACTGGTTCATCAGGAAGCCGACCGTGCCCAGCTTCATGCCGAACACCGGCTTGCCCAGGCTGCCGTGGCGGTGCAGGGTCTGCAGCATGAAGCCGTCGCCACCGAGCGCGCACAGCACGTCGGCGTCGGCCGGCTCGCAGTCTCCGTAGCGTGTCACCAATTGTTCGCGCGCGTGCTGCGCCTCCGGCGCGACGCTGGCGAGGAAACAGATGCGGGGCGAGGACGGCAGGACGGAAGCATTCATGGCCCCGATCATACCCGCGGCGCCATGACTGGCGCGCGCCGGCGCACCGGCGACACCTATTTGCGGTCGCAGCGATGGCGCTGTCTGCGCTCGCCGCGGATGGCGCGTGCGCCTGCGCTGCGCTTGCGATCAGCCCCTGTGCCGGAACGCGTCCGCAGTCCCGACGATTGCCGTCCGGGCCTGCGGCCGAGCCTTGTCGCGCGGTCCGGCCTATCTGCCGGACAGGTAATCGTCGCGCGCGGTGTGCGCGGCCTGCTCCTGCATCGCCTGGCGCACCGGCGCCGGCACCAGCGGGGTCAGATGCGCCCGCACCTGCTGCGCCAGTTCCACCGACCTGATCTCGCCCATGCCCTCCTGCTTGCGCGCATCGGCCAGGCACAGCCAGTACCAGGCGCGCGCGTCGTCCCTGCACGCCTCCGGGCCGCAGGCCTGGATCCAGGCAAGTTCGGGCTCCCAGCCAGCGCCCGCGCACCAGCCGGGACGGCTCCATTCGGCCAGCAGCGCGGCATGGTCGGGCGTGGTGCCCACGCCCATAAAACGACGGCGGCCGTACTCGCGCAAGGCCACGCTGCAACCACAGATGTCCAGCCAGGTGCGGGCATGGACCGCACGCTTCAGTGCGGCCAGCGCTGCGGCCTGCTCGCCCTTGGCGTCCAGTTGCAGAAACAGCGCATACGCGGCATCGCCAACGGATGCCCTGGACAGGGCGCGCAAGCGCCTCAGGTCGCCCTGTCGCGCCTGCTGCAGCGCCTGTTGCAGCCGCACCTCCAGCGGGGGCTGCCGTGCCTGGATGACGATCCACAACAGGATCAGCGCGGGGATGGCCAGGAACCACATGATGCGTCTCGAAAGAAGGCGCTGCAGGCGAATGCGCCGCACGGCACGGATGGGATCGGCTCGATTTCCAGAATCGCCCTGCTATGCGCAACGCGGTCGACAACAGCAGCGGGGTGTTCCGATCTGGCCATCGACGCGAGCAACAGTGCGATGCGGCGCGCCCGCCAAGGACGCGTCGCCGCAAGCGCAGGCGACCCGCCAGGCGGTACCACGCGATGACGCGGTACCGCCGTGGGCCAGGTCCGCGAGCGCGGACCTGGCCATCGACACGCGACCTCAGACGCCGTGCGCCGCCAACTGGCCCAACCGCTGCACCGCCACCGACACCGTCGGGTAGTCCAGGGTCTTCTGCGCGGCCAGCTCCTGCAGCATGCTCAGGGTGAAACGCAGGCTGCTGTCGTCGCGCTGCAGCCAGTGCTGCACCTTGGCCTCGGCGGTGCCGCCCGGCAGGCTCAGCGCCTGGCCGGCCAGCGCGCTGTGGTGCTTGGCCAGTTCGTCGCGCAGCACGCCGCGTGCCACCGCATGCCAGCGGCCGTTGACCTCCAGCGCGTCGATCTGCTCGAACAGCCACGGCAACTGCAGCGCCTCGCCCAGGCGGAAGTGCACCTTGGAGACTTCCACCGGCTTGAGCTTGCGGGTGCGCGCCATTTCGATGATGTCGAACGCCGGCTCCAGGAAGCGCAGTTCCGACAGCTGCTGCGCCAGTGCCGGCGGCAGGCCCTTGTCCTGCCACTCCTGCACCAGGGCCTCGTAGCGCGGACGCTGCGAATCGGGCAGCACGCCGGAGGCGACGCGGATGTCGTTGAACGGCTCGTAGTAGCGCTCCACCGCCGCGGTGATGCCCGGCATCGGGCCCGGACGGAACAGCAGCCAGCGCACGAAGGCGCGCTGCAGCGTCCAGATCACCTCCAGCGCGTCGATCTGCACCGACTCGGGCACCTTGCCGTCCAGCGCGTCGATCTGCGTCCACAGCGCGCGCGCATCAAGCGTCTCGCGGCTGATGGTGTAGGCCTTGGCGACCTCGGCGATGCTGCGGCCGGTGTCTTCCTGCATACGCATCAGGAAGGTGGCGCCCATGCGGTTGATGGTGGTGTTGGTCACCGCGGTGGCGATGATCTCGCGCTTGAGGCGGTGCCGCTCCATCGCGTCGGCGTACTTCTTCTGCAGCGGCTGCGGGAAGTAGCGCTGCAGTTCCTTGGACAGGTACGGGTCCTCGGGGATGTCCGATTCCAGCAGCTGCTGGAACGCCACCAGCTTGGAATAGGACAGCAGCACCGCCAGTTCCGGCCGGGTCAGGCCCTGGCCGCGGGCCTTGCGCGCGGAGATCTCCGCGTCCGAGGGCAGGTATTCGATCTGCCGGTCGAGCAGGCCCTGCGCTTCCAGGGTGCGGATGAAGTGCTGCTTGGAGCCCAGGCGCTTGACGCTCATCCGCTCCATCAGGCTCAGCGCCTGGTTCTGGCGGATGTTGTCCCACAGCACCAGCTCGGCGACCTCGTCGGTCATCGACGCCAGCAGCTTGTTGCGCGCCTCCAGGGTCAGCTTCTTGGCCTGCACCACGTCGTTGAGCAGGATCTTAATGTTGACCTCGTGGTCGGAGGTGTCCACACCGGCCGAGTTGTCGATGAAGTCGGTGTTGAGCAGCACGCCGACCTGCGCGGCCTCGATGCGACCGAGCTGGGTCAGGCCGAGGTTGCCGCCCTCGCCGACGATCTTGCAGCGCAGTTCGCCGCCGTTGACGCGCAGGCCGTTGTTGGCGCGGTCGCCGACGTCGCCGTGGGTTTCGCTGGCGGCCTTGACGTAGGTGCCGATGCCGCCGTTCCAGAACAGGTCCACCGGCGCCTTGAGGATGGCGTTCATCAGGTCGTTCGGCGAGAGCTGCTTGACGCCCGGCTCCAGGCCCAGCGCCTCGCGCACCGGCGCGCTGATCTCGATCGACTTGAGCGTGCGCGGATAGATGCCGCCGCCGGCGCTGATCAGCTTGGCGTCGTAATCGGCCCAACTGGAGCGCGGCAGCTTGAACAGGCGCTCGCGCTCGGCGAAGGACGCTGCCGCGTCCGGGTTCGGGTCGAGGAAGATGTGGCGGTGGTCGAACGCGGCCAGCAGGCGGATGTGGCGCGACAGCAGCATGCCGTTGCCGAACACGTCGCCGGACATGTCGCCGATGCCCACGCAGGTGAAGTCCTCGTTCTGGCAGTCGCGGCCCAGCGCGCGGAAGTGGCGCTTGACCGACTCCCAGGCGCCGCGCGCGGTGATGCCCATGCCCTTGTGGTCGTAGCCGACCGAGCCGCCGGAGGCGAACGCGTCGCCCAGCCAGAAGCCGTGGTCCAGCGCCAGGCCATTGGCGATGTCGGAGAAGGTGGCCGTGCCCTTGTCGGCGGCGACCACCAGGTACGGGTCGTCCTGGTCGTGGCGCACCACCTGCGGCGGCGGCACGATCTTGCCGCCGACGATGTTGTCGGTGATGTCCAGCAGGCCCTGGATGAACAGCTTGTAGCAGGCGATGCCTTCGGCCAGCACCGCGTCGCGGTCGCCGCCGACCGGCGGGCGCTTGCAGAAGAAGCCGCCCTTGGCGCCGACCGGCACGATCACCGTGTTCTTGACCATCTGCGCCTTGACCAGGCCCAGCACCTCGGTGCGGAAGTCCTCGCGCCGGTCGGACCAGCGCAGGCCACCGCGCGCCACCGCGCCGAAGCGCAGGTGCACGCCTTCCACGCGCGGGCCGTACACGAAGATCTCGCGGTACGGACGCGGCTTGGGCAGATCCGGCACCTTGGCCGAATCCAGCTTGAAGCTGATGCAGTGGCCCAGCCCGCCATCGGCGTTGCGCTGGTAGTGGCTGGTGCGCAGGGTCGCCTCGATCACGCCCTTGAAGCTGCGCAGGATGCGGTCCTCGTCCAGGCTCGCCACCTGGTCGAACAGCTTCAGCAGCGCGGCCGAGACCGCCTCCAGTTGCGCCTCTCGGTTGCCGCTGCGCGCGTCGATCACCGGCTGCAGCGCCTTCAGCGCGGCCTCGTCGCCGTGGGCGAGCAGGCGCAGCTGCGCCGCCAGCGCGGCCTGGCCTTCGGCGATCTGCGCCTTGCTCTCGCTGCCGGTGGCCGGATCGAAGCGCGCCTCGAACAGTTCCACCAGCAGCCGTGCCAGCAGCGGATAGCGGTTGCAGGTCTCTTCCACGTAGGCCTGCGAGAACGGCACGCCGGTCTGCAGCAGGTACTTGCAGTAGCCGCGCAGCACCGCGACCTGGCGCCAGCTCAGGCTGGCGCCGACGATCAGGCGGTTGAAGCCGTCGTTCTCGGCGTCGCCGCGCCAGATCCGCACGAACGCCTCGCACAGCGGCGCGTCGGCGGCTTCCACGTCGATGCTGCCGGCCAGCGGCTCGACCTCGAAGTCCTGGATCGACAGCGGCGTGCCGTCCACTACCAGCCGGTACGGACGCTCGGAGATGACCCGCAGGCCCAGGTTCTCCATCATCGGCAGCACGTCCGACAACGGCAGGTCGTCGTGCTGGCGGTACAGCTTCAGGCGCAGGCTGTCGGCGCCGTCGCGGCGCAGCGCCTGCAGGCTCAGGTGCAGGTCTTCCGGGCCGCGCAGCGCGGCCAGGCGCTCGACGTCGCGCGCGGCGATCTGCGCGGTCGACTCCTCGATGTAGCCGGCCGGCAGCGCGCGGCCGTAGCCGGCGGCCAGGCGCAGGCCATCGCGCTCGCCGCGGCTGGCCACCAGCGCCTCGCGCAGGTCGTCGTGCCAGTTGCGCAGCAGGTGCGCCAGGCGCGATTCCAGTTCGGTGGTGTCGAACTCCAGCGCCTCGCCCGGCTTCGGCCGCACGATCATGTGCAACTGCGCCAGCGGCGATTCGCCCAGCACCACGTTGGAATCGATGTATTCGCCGTGCAGCGCGTCCTTCAGCAATGCCTCGATGCGCAGGCGCACGTCGGTATTGAAGCGCTCGCGCGGGATGTACACCAGCGCGGAAATGAAACGGCCGTACTTGTCGCGGCGCAGGAACAGGCGGCTGCGCACCCGCTCCTGCAGGCCGAGGATGCCCATCGCGGTGCGGTACAGCTCTTCCTCGTTGGACTGGAACAGTTCCTCGCGCGGCAACGTCTCCAGGATGTGGCGCAGCGCCTTGCCGCTGTGGCTGCTCGGGGTCAGCTCGGACTTACGCATGACCGAGTCGAAGCGCTCGCGCACCAGCGGAATCTCCCACGGGCGGCGGTTGTAGGCGCTGGAGGTGAACAGGCCGAGGAAGCGCTGCTCGGCGATGATGCGGCCCTTGGCGTCGAACTCCAGCACGCCGATGTAGTCCATGTAGCCGCTGCGGTGCACCCGCGAACGCGCATTGGTCTTGGTCAGGATCAGCGCTTCCTTGGTGCCGGACTCGCTGAGGCCGTGCGCGGCCAGCGTGCGCACCGGCCGCGCCGGCGACTTGTCCTGCCCGCGCAGCAGGCCCAGGCCGCTGTCTTCCAGCGGCGCCAGCACGTCTTCGCCGCCCTGCTTCTCTACGCGGTACTCGCGGTAGCCGAAGAAGGTGAAGTGGTCGGCCGCGGCCCAGCGCAGGAATTCCTGCGCCTCGCGCCGGCCCTTGTCGTCCACCGGCAGGCGCCGGGTGGTCAGGTCGTCGGCCAGCGCCAGCATCTTCTCGCGCATGCTGCCCCAGTCGCGCACGATGTTGCGCACCTCGCCGAGGATGCGCCGGATCGCCGCTTCCACCTGCGCCATGTCTTCCGGCGGCTGCCGGTCGATCTCCAGCGCCATCAGCGATTCCGCCTTGCCCTCGCCCACGTTCTCCAGCGTGCCGCTCTTGTCGCGCTGCATGCGCAGCACCGGATGGCCCAGCACGTGCACGCCGATGCCCAGTTCCGCCAGCGCCATGCTCACCGAATCGACCAGGAACGGCATGTCGTCGTTTACGATCTGCAGCACCGTGTGCGACGACTCCCAACCGTCGTCCTTCAGATTCGGATTGAACACCCGCACGTTGACCGTGCCCGGCTTGCGCTTGCGCGCAAATTCCAGCATCGACGCGGCCAGCGCCGCCCACTCCTGCGCGCTGTGGTGGGGGAACTCGTCCTCCTCCATGCGCTTGTAGAACTCCTCGGCGAACGTCTGCGCTTCCTCCTGGCGGGCGGCCGGATAGCGCTTGCGCAGCGCCGCGAACACCGGGGTCAGGCTGAAACCGCTGGCGGCGGGCGCCGCGTCGATCACCTTGGCCGTGGCCGGCACGGTCGCGGCCAGCTTTGGCGGCGTCGCGGCCTTGCGCGGGGCGGCGGGCTTGGCCGCAGGCTTGGCGGCCGCCTTGGTCTTGGCAGGTGCCTTGGCCGGCTTGGTGGCGGACGGGGTCGCGGTGGTGCGGGTGGCGGCCGGAGATTTGGAACGGGAAGCGGCGTGTTTGGGTTTCATGACGGAGAGCAGCAGCGATGCTCGATGGGAAAGCGCGAATTGTACCGGTGCCTCGTTCAACTACCTTGCTGCATCGCAAACCGAAGGCGTGGCGAAGACGACGCGCCAGATCACGCAAAGTGTCTACAACATCGTCGTCACGCGGTGGTCACCATGCTTTCCCTGACCGGGCTGTTGTCAGCAAGAACGCCCCGGTGTCAAGGCTGTTCTAATTCTAAACTGGACGGTATAGTCCACAATCGATGAACACCCCCCTCGCCTCTGCCGCACAGCGCCAGGCGCGCGACCAGCGCGTGTACGCCGCCGTGCGCGAGCTGCTGGCCGAGGAAGGCATGGGCCTGAGCATGGAGGCGGTGGCCGCACGCGCCGGCTGCTCCAAGCAGACCCTGTACAGCCGCTACCGCAGCAAGCAGGGCCTGCTGCGGCGGGCGATGCAGGATCACCTGGACCTGGCCACCGCGCACCTGGAGCCGGTGCAGGACGACCTGCGCGGCAGCCTGCTGCGCTTCGCCTGCGAATACCTGGAGCAGTTGTCGGAACCGCGGGTGCTGCAGAGTTGCCAGCTGATCGCCGCCGAGTCGCGGCACTTCCCCGACGAAGCGCGCGCCATGTTCCGCGACAGCGCCGGTGCGCTGATGCAGCGCCTGGGCGAATGCCTGCGCGGCGCCATCGCCCGCGACCAGCTCCGGCATGACGATCCGCACTTCATGGCCGAACTGCTGTTGAGCATGATCGTCGGCATGGATTTCGAGCGTCAGCGCTTCCACAGCGCGCATCGCGGCGACGCCGCCGCGCAGCGCGCCTGGGCCGAGTTCGCCGTGGACGGCTTTTTGCGCGCGTTCGCCGCCGCCCCTTCCCTTTCTTCTACAAAACCAGACCGGAGTACCACCCGATGACCTCCCCGTTGCGTTCTCTCGCCCTGGCCTGCGCCGTCGTGGTGGTGTTGGCGTCCTGCAAGAAACAGGAGCAGCAGCAGGCCATGCCGCCGCCGGAAGTGGGCGTGCTGCAGGCACAGCCGCAGACCGTCCCGCTGCAGCGCGACCTGGTCGGCCGCCTGTCCGCGTTCCGCAGCGCCGATGTGCGCGCCCGCGTGGCCGGCGTGCTGGAAAAGCGCCTGTACACCGAAGGCACCGACGTCAAGGAAGGCCAGCCGCTGTTCCAGATCGACCCGGCGCCGCTGCGGGCGACGCTGGCCTCCGCGCAGGGCCAGCTGGCCGCGGCGGAAGCCACCTACGCCAATGCCAAGGCCGCCGCCGCCCGCGCGCGTAGCCTGGCGCCGCAGGCCTACGTGTCCAAGTCCGACCTGGACAACGCCGAGGCCACCGAGCGCAGCTCCGCCGCCTCGGTGCAGCAGGCCCGCGCGGCGGTCGAAACCGCGCGCATCAATCTCGGCTACGCCACCGTCACCGCGCCCATCGCCGGCCGTGCCGGCAAGCAGCAGGTCACCGAGGGCGCATTGGTCGGCCAGGGTGACAGCACCCTGCTGACCACCATCGACCAGCTCGACCCGCTGTACGTCAACTTCTCGATGAGCGCCGACGAACTGGCGCAGCTGCGCCAGGCGCAGACCGAGGGCAACGTCGCCCTCAACGCCGAGGACAAGTCCACCGTGCAGATCAAGCTCGGCGACGGCAGCACCTATGCGCATGCCGGCACCCTGGACTTCTCCGGCGCCGCGGTCGACCCGAGCACCGGCTCGGTGACGCTGCGCGCGTTGCTGCCGAACCCGGACCGGGTGCTGCTGCCCGGCGCCTTCGTCAGCTTCGCGGCCAACCTGGGCGAGCGCAAGGACGTGTACCTGATCCCGCAGGCGGCGGTGCTGCGCGACGCCAAGGGCCCCTACGCCATGGTGGTGGGCAAGGACGGCAAGGTGGTGCGCAAGGACCTGACCACCGCCGGCCAGCAGGGCGACAAGTGGATCGTCAGCGGCGGCCTGCAGAGCGGCGACCAGGTCGTGGTCAGCGGCCTGCCCAAGGTCAAGGAAGGCGCACCGGCCGTGGCCAAGCCGTGGGACCCGAACGCCGCCGCCCAGGGCCAGGGCCCGGGTGCCGGCGCGGCGCCCGGCCAGGGCGCGCAAGGCGCCGCGGCGCCGGCCAAGGGCGCCGCCCCGGCGCAGGGTGCAGCGCACGGCGACACGCCGGACGCCGCCTCGCATTCCGACCAGCCGAAGCAGTAACGGACTCCCCCCATGCCTAAGTTCTTCATCGAACACCCGGTCTTCGCCTGGGTGGTGGCGATCCTGATCTCGCTCAGCGGCGTGATCGCCATCCTCAATCTCGGCGTCGAGTCGTATCCCTCGATCGCCCCACCCCAGGTCACCGTCACCGCCACCTATCCCGGCGCCAGCGCCAGCACCACCGAACGCTCGGTCACCCAGGTGATCGAGCAGCAGCTGACCGGCATCGACCACCTGCTGTACTTCAGCTCGTCGTCGTCCTCCAGCGGCACCGCCACCATCACCCTGACCTTCGAGACCGGCACCGACGCGGACATCGCCCAGGTACAGGTGCAGAACAAGGTGTCGCTGGCCACCCCGCGCCTGCCCTCGGAAGTGACCGCGCAGGGCGTGGTGGTGGCCAAGGCCAACGCCGGCTTCCTCAGCGTGATCGCGCTGCGTTCGGACAACCCGTCGATCGACCGCGACGCGCTCAACGACATCGTCGGGTCGCGCGTGCTGGAGCAGATCTCGCGCGTGCCCGGCGTCGGCAGCACCCAGCAGTTCGGTGCCGAATACGCCATGGACATCTGGCTGAACCCGGAGAAGCTGCAGGGTTACCACATGTCCGCCAACGACGTGTACACCGCGATCCGCGCGCAGAACGTGCAGTTCGCGGCCGGTTCGCTGGGGTCGGACCCGGCGCCGCAGGGCCAGTCGTTCACCGCCACGGTCAGCGCCGAGGGCCGCTTCACCTCGCCCGAGCAGTTCGAGAACATCATCCTGCGCGCCGACGGCAACGGCACCGTGGTGCGGCTGAAGGACGTGGCCCGGGTCGCGTTCGGCCCGACCAACTTCGGTTTCGACACCCAGTACAACGGCAAGCCCACCGGCGCCTTCGCCATCCAGCTGCTGCCGGGCGCCAACGCACTGAACGTGTCGGCGGCGGTCAAGTCCAAGATGGACGAGCTGCAGCCCAGCTTCCCACAGGGCGTCACCTGGTTCACGCCGTACGAGAGCACCACCTTCGTCAAGATCTCGATCGAGGAAGTGGTCAAGACCCTGGCCGAGGCGATCGTGCTCGTGTTCCTGGTGATGCTGGTGTTCCTGCAGAACTTCCGCGCCACCATCATCCCAACCCTGGTCATCCCGGTGGCGCTGCTGGGCACCTTCCTGGGCATGTGGGCGATCGGCTTCACCATCAACCAGCTGACCCTGTTCGCGATGGTGCTGGCGATCGGCATCGTGGTCGACGACGCGATCGTGGTGATCGAGAACGTCGAACGCATCATGTCCGAGGAGCACCTGGCGCCGAAGGCGGCCACGCACAAGGCGATGACCCAGATCACCGGCGCGGTGGTGGCGATCACCGTGGTGCTGGCGGCGGTGTTCATTCCCTCGGCGATGCAGCCGGGCGCGGCCGGCGCGATCTACAAGCAGTTCGCGATCACCATCGCCATGTCGATGGCGTTCTCGGCGTTCCTGGCGCTGAGCTTCACCCCGGCGCTGTGTGCGGCGTTCCTCAAGCCCACCCACAACGACAACCCGAACTGGGTCTACCGCACCTTCAACAAGTACTACGACAAGCTGTCGCATCGCTACGTCGGCGCGGTCGGCAGCACCATCCGCCGCGCGCCGCGCTGGATGGCGGTGTTCGCGCTGCTGTTGGTGCTGTGCGGCTTCCTGTTCACGCGCATGCCGGGCAGCTTCCTGCCGGAAGAGGACCAGGGCTTCGCGCTGGCGATCGTGCAGTTGCCGCCGGGTGCGACCAAGACCCGCACCAACGAGGTGTTCGCGCAGATGCGCGGCGTGCTGCAGCAGCAGAAGGCGGTCGAAGGCATGCTGCAGGTGGCCGGCTTCAGCTTCCTGGGCCGCGGCGAGAACGTGGGCATGGGCTTCATCCGGCTCAAGCCCTGGGACGAGCGCGACATCGCCGCCGGCGACCTGATCCAGCAGTTGAACGGCATGTTCTACGGCATCAAGGATGCGCAGATCTTCGTGGTCAACCTGCCGACCGTGCAGGGCCTGGGCCAGTTCGGCGGCTTCGACATGTGGCTGCAGGACCGCAGCGGTCAGGGCGAGGAAGCCCTGCTGCAGGCGCGCAACATCGTGCTCGGCAAGGCCGCGCAGCGCCAGAACGCGCTGGCCGGCGTGCGTCCGAACGGCCTGGAGAACTCGCCGCAGCTGCAGTTGAAGGTGGATCGCGTGCAGGCGCAGTCGATGGGCCTGTCGGTGAGCGACATCTACCAGTCGATCCAGCTGATGCTGGCGCCGGTGTACGTCAACGACTTCTTCTACGAAGGCCGCATCAAGCGCGTCAACATGCAGGCCGACGCGCCGTTCCGCACCGGTCCGGAGTCGCTGCGCAACTTCTATGTGCCCAGCAGTACGTCCACCGACAGCAGCGGCCTGCCGCAGATGATCCCGCTGAGCACGGTGGTGAGCTCGGACTGGATCTACAGCTCGCCGTCGCTGAGCCGCTACAACGGCTACTCGGCGGTCAACATCGTCGGCAACCCGGCGCCGGGCGGCAGCTCCGGCCAGGCGATGAGCGCGATGGAGGACATCGTCAACAACGACCTGCCGCCGGGCTTCGGTTTCGACTGGAGCGGCATGTCGTACCAGGAAATCATCGCCGGCAATACCGCGACGCTGCTGCTGGTGCTGTCGATCGTGGTGGTGTTCCTGTGCCTGGCGGCGCTGTACGAGAGCTGGTCGATCCCGGTGTCGGTGCTGCTGGTGGTGCCGATCGGCGTGCTCGGCGCGGTGGCGTTCTCGCTGCTGCGCGGCCTGCCCAACGACATCTACTTCAAGATCGGCCTGATCACGGTGATCGGCCTGGCCGCCAAGAACGCGATCCTGATCGTCGAGTTCGCGGTGGAACAGCGGGCGATGGGCAAGACCCTGCGCGAGGCCGCGGCCGAGGCGGCGCACCTGCGCTTCCGCCCGATCCTGATGACCTCCTTCGCGTTCATCCTCGGCGTGCTGCCGATGGCGATCTCCACCGGCGCCGGCGCCAACGCCCGCCACGCCATCGGTACCGGCGTGATCGGCGGCATGCTGTTCGCCACCGTGCTGGGCGTGCTGTTCATCCCGCTGTTCTTCGTGATGGTGCGGCGCATGCTCGGCGACAAGCTGGACGAGCCGTCGAAGGAATTCACGCAGATGCAGGAAGCGGGCCTGTCGCGGCACCAGCCGGATCGCTGAGGAGCCGGGAGTGGGGATTCGGGAGTGGGGATTCGTGAGGCGAGACCCACTCCTGGTCCTGATGCCTCTCTGTAGAAACAAACAAAAAGCGGCCGCAAGGCCGCTTTTTTTGTCCGGGAACCTGGTTGGGAAGCGCCATCGGACATCCTATGCAGTCTGAGCGCTTCTTGAAGGCCGAGCGCTCCTTGTGGGAGGGACTTCAGTCCCGACGCAGTGCAGCCCGAACGCCACTATTCCTTTCCCACAAAAAGAAAAGCGGCCTCGCGGCCGCTTCTCCTGATCCTCAACCGATTCGGGAACCGGCGAATCCCCAATCCCCACTCCCGGCCTCACCGCAACCCGGTCTCGTTGCGCGCGATCACCAGGCGCTGGATCTCGCTGGTGCCCTCGTAGATCTCGGTGATCTTGGCATCGCGGAAGTAACGCTCCAGCGGCATTTCCTTGGAGTAGCCCATGCCGCCGTGGATCTGCACCGCCTGGTGGGTGATCCACATCGCCGCCTCGGAGGCGGTCAGCTTGGCCACCGAGGCCTCGGTGGTGAAACGCTGGCCTTGCCCCTTCAGCCAGGCCGCGCGCAAGGTCAGCAGCAGCGCCGCATCCAGCTTGCACTTCATGTCGGCGATCTTGGCCTGGGTCATCTGGAACGCACCGATCGGCGAACCGAACGCCTTGCGCTCCTTCACGTACTCCAGGGTCGCCTCGTAGGCGGCGCGGGCCAGGCCGATCGCCTGCGAGGCGATGCCGATGCGGCCGGCGTCGAGCACGCTCATCGCGATCTTGAAGCCCTCGCCCGGCGTGCCCAGCACCTCGTCGGCGCTGGCCACATAGTCCTGGAACTCGATCTCGCAGGTGGCCGAGGCGCGGATGCCCAGCTTGGGCTCGGTCTTGCCGCGGTGGAAGCCGGGCTTGTCGGTGTCGACCACGAAGGCGGTGATGCCGCGCGCCCCCTTGTCCGGCTCGCTCATCGCGAACAGCACGATGTACTTGGCGACCGGGCCGGAGGTGATCCAGCTCTTCTTGCCGTTGATGACGAAGCTGCCGTCGTCCTGGCGCACCGCGCGGCACCGCATCGCGGTGGCGTCGGAGCCGGACTGCGGCTCGGTCAGCGCGAAGGCGCCGATCTCGCGGCCTTCGGCGATGGCGCGCACATACTTCTGCTTCTGCTCCTCGTTGCCGTTCTTGAGAATGCCGGCGCAGAACAGCGAGTTGTTGACCGACACGATGGTCGAATGGGCGGCATCGCCGGCGGCGATCTCCACCATCGCCAGCACGTAGGCGATCGGGTCCATGCCGGCACCGCCGTATTCCTCCGGCACCTCGATGCCCATCAGCCCGTTCTCGCCCAGCAGGCGGATGTTCTCCAGCGGGAATTCGCCGGTGCGGTCGTGGTGCTCGGCGCTGGGGGCGATCCGCTCCTGGGCGATGCGCCGCGCCACGTCCTGGATCATCAATTGCTCTTCGGTAAAGCTGAAATCCACGTCGAACCCCTCCCGGGCTTGTTGGTGCGGCCATTGTAGCCGTGCCGACCATACGCTGGCGTGTGCAACTTGACCGGAACCGCCGCCCGGACCAAAATATCTCTATATCGCGATAGGAAGATATTTATGGATCTGGAGGACTGGTCGTCCCGGCTGAAGGTCTTCGCCGACGCCACCCGCGTGCGCCTGCTGGCGCTGCTGGAGCAGGAGGAGCTGACCGTGGCCGAGCTGTCGGCCATCACCCGCCTGGCGCAGCCGCGGGTCTCGACCCACCTGGCCAAGCTCAAGGAGGCCGGGCTGGTGCGCGACCGTCGCGCCGGCGTGTCGGCCTATTATCGCTTCGACGAGACCCTGCTGGACCCGGCCCAGCGTGCGCTGTGGCTGGCGCTGAGTACCGGCAGCGACGACCCGCTGCTGCGCCAGGATGCCGAGCGCGTGGCCGCAGTGCTGGCCAACCGCGCCGCCGACCAGAACTGGGCCGACTCGGTGGCCGGCGACATGGAACGCCACTATTCGCCCGGCCGCACCTGGGAAGCGCTGGCGCGCACGGCCCTGCCGCTGCTGGAAACCGGCGACGTGCTCGACATCGCCTCCGGCGACGGCGTGCTGGCCGAACTGGTGGCGCCGCACGCGCGCCGCTACGTCTGCATCGACACCAGCGCGCGGGTGGTGGCCGCGGCCAGCGAGCGCCTGCGCCGGCTCGGCAACGTGGAAGTGCGCGAGGGCGACATGCACGCCCTGCCCTTCGCCGACGCCAGCTTCGACCTGGTGGTGATGATGCACGCCCTGACCTACGCCACCAAGCCGGCGCAGGCGGTGTGCGAATCGGCGCGGGTGCTGCGCCCAGGCGGACGCCTGCTGCTGTGCAGTCTGGCGCGCCACGAACACAAGGCCGCGGTGCAGGCCTACGGCCACGTCAACCTCGGCTTTTCGGCCAAGGAACTGCGCAAGTTCGTCGGCAAGGCCGGTCTCGAGGTCTCCAGCCTGGAAACCGTGACCCGCGAGAAGCGCCCGCCGCACTTTGAGGTGATTTCGTTGATTGCGGGGAAGCCGGGAATCGGGAATGGGGAATCGGGAATCGAAAAAGCAACCGCCAAGGCCAAGGTGGCCGCAGGAGATGTCGCATGAGCGCCGTCGCTCCTCCCCCATTCCCCATTCCCCATTCCCCACTCCCGGCCTCCCAATGGCTCCACCCCCAGCGGGCCGAGGCGCTGCTGCAGGCCCTCTCCGAGCGGATCCTGATCATCGATGGCGCGATGGGCACGATGATCCAGCGCCATGGGCTGCAGGAGGCCGACTATCGCGGCGAGCGCTTCGCCGAGGGCTACGACGCGCAGGCCGGGCACGTGCACGGCCTGGGCTGCGACCACGCGCCGCAGGGCCACGATCTGAAGGGCAACAACGACCTGTTGCTGCTGACCCGGCCGGAGGTGATCGCCGAGATCCACCGCGCCTACCTCGATGCCGGCGCCGACCTGCTGGAGACCAACACCTTCAACGCGACATCGATCAGCCAGGCCGACTACCACCTGGAGCACCTGGTCTACGAACTCAACAAGGCCGGCGCGCAGGTCGCGCGCGCCTGCTGCGACGCGGTCGAGGCGCTGACGCCGGACAAGCCGCGGTTCGTGATCGGCGTGCTCGGCCCGACCAGCCGCACCGCCTCAATCAGCCCGGACGTCAACGACCCCGGCTTCCGCAACACCAGCTTCGACGAACTGCGGGCCACCTACCGCGAAGCGATCGACGGCCTGATCGACGGCGGCGCCGACACGCTGATGGTGGAGACCATCTTCGACACGCTCAACGCCAAGGCCGCGCTGTACGCGATCGAGGAAGTGTTCGACGCGCGCGGCGGGCGCCTGCCGGTGATGATCTCCGGCACCATCACCGACGCCTCGGGCCGCACCCTGTCCGGGCAGACCGCCGAAGCGTTCTACGCCTCGGTCGCGCACGGGCGGCCGCTGTCGGTGGGGCTGAACTGCGCGCTCGGCGCCAAGGACCTGCGCCCGCACGTGGAGACCCTGGCGCGGATCGCCGACGGCTACGTCAGCGCCCACCCCAACGCCGGCCTGCCCAACGCCTTCGGCGAATACGACGAGACGCCGGAGGAAATGGCGGCGACGCTGCGCGAGTTCGCCGAGTCCGGGCTGCTGAACCTGGTCGGCGGCTGCTGCGGCACCACCCCGGCGCACATCCGCGCCATCGCCGAGGCGGTGCGCGGGCTGCCGCCGCGCGTGCCGCTGGCGGCGCAGGCGCAGGCCGCCTGATGAACGCCGCGCGCACCCTCGCCGTCGCCACTCGCGTGCGCGCCTGCACCTCCCTGTTTCCGGAACGCTGATCATGTCCTCCGCCCGCCACACCCGCCTGTCCGGCCTGGAGCCGCTGCTGCTGACCCCGGACCTGCTGTTCGTCAACGTCGGCGAGCGCACCAACGTCACCGGCAGCGCGCAGTTCCGCAAGCTGATCAAGGAAGAGCGCTACGAGGAGGCGGTGGAGGTGGCGCGCCAGCAGGTCGCCAACGGCGCGCAGATCCTCGACGTCAACATGGACGAGGGCCTGATCGACTCGGAGAAGGCGATGGTGCGCTTTCTCAACCTGATCATGTCCGAGCCGGACATCGCGCGCATCCCGATCATGGTCGACTCCTCCAAGTGGAGCGTGATCGAGGCCGGGCTGAAGTGCCTGCAGGGCAAGAGCGTGGTCAACTCGATCTCGCTCAAGGAAGGCGAGGCGCAGTTCCTCGAACACGCGCGCAAGGTGCTGCGCTACGGCGCCGCGGCGGTGGTGATGGCCTTCGACGAGGTCGGCCAGGCCGACACCTGCGCGCGCAAGGTGGAGATCTGCACCCGCGCCTACCACATCCTCACCGAGCAGGTCGGGTTCCCGCCGGAAGACATCATCTTCGACCCGAACATCTTCGCCGTGGCGACCGGCATCGAGGAGCACGACAACTACGCGGTCGACTTCATCGAAGCGACCCGCGAGATCAAGCGCACCCTGCCGCACTGCCACGTCTCCGGCGGCGTCTCCAACGTGTCGTTCTCGTTCCGCGGCAACGAGACCGTGCGCCAGGCGATCCATTCGGTGTTCCTGTACCACGCCATCGCCGCCGGCATGGACATGGGCATCGTCAACGCCGGCGGCATGCCGATCTACGACGACCTGGATGCGGACCTGCGCGAGCGCGTGGAGGACGTGATCCTCAACCGCCGCCGCGACGCCACCGAACGCCTGCTGGACATCGCCGAGCGTTACAAAAAAGCAGGGAATCGGGATGCGGGAATCGGGAATCGGGAAAAGCTGGCGTGGCGCGAGAAGACGGTGCGCGAGCGGTTGAGCCATGCGCTGGTGCATGGCATCGACGAGTTCGTCGAGGTCGATACCGAGGAAGCGCGGCAGCAGGCCGCGCGCCCGCTGGACGTGATCGAAGGCCCGCTGATGGACGGCATGAACGTGGTCGGCGACCTGTTCGGCGCCGGCAAGATGTTCCTGCCGCAGGTGGTGAAGTCGGCGCGGGTGATGAAGAAGGCGGTCGCCTACCTGCTGCCCTACATCGAGGCGGAAAAGCTGCGCAGCGGCGACACCGGCAAGTCCAACGGCAAGATCATCATGGCCACGGTCAAGGGCGACGTGCACGACATCGGCAAGAACATCGTCGGCGTGGTCCTGGCCTGCAACAACTTCGACGTGATCGACCTGGGGGTGATGGTGCCCACCCAGACCATCCTCGACCGCGCCCGTGCCGAGAACGCCGACATCATCGGCCTGTCCGGGCTGATCACCCCGTCGCTGGAAGAGATGACCCACGTCGCCCGCGAAATGCAGCGGCAAGGCTTCTCGATGCCGCTGCTGATCGGCGGCGCCACCACCTCGCGCGCGCATACCGCGCTGAAGATCGACCCGCACTATGCGGCGCCGACGGTGTGGGTGAAGGACGCCTCGCGCGCGGTCGGCGTGGCGCAATCGCTGATCTCGCGCGACCTGCGCGCGGCCTTCGTCGCCGCCAACGATGCCGACTACGCCGAGATCCGCCAGCGCCACAAGAACCGCGGCGACGCCAAGCGCCTGGTGTCGCTCGCCCACGCGCGCGGCCAGCGCTTCGACGGCGGCTGGGACGCCTACACCCCACCCGCGCCGCGCCAGCCCGGCCTGCACGTGTTCGACGACTACCCGCTGGACGACCTGGTCCCGCTGATCGACTGGACCCCGTTCTTCCAGGCCTGGGAACTGGCCGGCAAGTTCCCGGCGATCCTCACCGACGAGATCGTCGGCCAGCAGGCCAGCGAGCTGTACCAGGACGCACGGGCGATGCTGCAGCGGATCGTCGCCGAGAAATGGCTGACCGCCAAGGCCGTGTTCGGGCTATGGCCGGCGCAGTCGGTGGGCGATGACGTTGTGGTCCTGACGGACCGGCAATCGGGAGACGGGAATGGGGAATCGCCGAGCGGGACTGCGTCGCTCGACCATTCCCGATTCTCCATTCCCCATTCCCTGCACTTCCTGCGCCAACAGGTCGACAAGCCCGCCGAGCGCCCGGACTTCTGCCTGGCCGACTTCATCGCCCCGCGCGACAGCGGCAGGCAGGACTGGATCGGTGCCTTCGCGGTCACCGCCGGCATCGGCATCGAGCCGCACGTGGCGCGCTTCGAGGCCGCGCACGACGACTACAACGCGATCCTGCTCAAGGCCCTGGCCGACCGCCTGGCCGAGGCGCTGGCCGAACGCCTGCACCAGCGCGTGCGCACCGAGTTCTGGGGCTACGCCGACGACGAGGCGCTGGACAACGAGGCGCTGATCGCCGAGCGCTACCGCGGCATCCGTCCCGCGCCCGGCTACCCGGCCTGCCCCGACCACAGCGAGAAGCAGACCCTGTTCGCGCTGCTCGACGCCGGACGCAACGCCGACATGTCGCTGACCGAGAGCTTCGCGATGCTGCCGACCGCGGCAGTGTCCGGTTACTACTTCAGCCACCCGCAGAGCCAGTATTTCGTGGTCGGCCGGCTGGGCAAGGACCAGCTCGCCGACTACGCCCGGCGCAAGGGCGTCTCGCTGCAACAGGCCGAGCGCTGGCTGGCGTCGAACCTGGATTACGATCCGGAGTGAGCCGGGACCCGCCGCCGCTGCGCGCACCATCGCCTGCATCGGCACTCCCCAACCGCCTTCGCGCCCATCGCCGATGCCCATGTCCATCGCGTCCCCGCTGAAGATCGTGGTCACCGGCAGTGCCGGCCGGGTCGGCCGCGCGATCCACATCCGGCTCTCCCGCGAGCACCGCGTCAGCGGCCTCGACCGCACGCCCTGCTCCACCGCCGACTGGGTCGGCGACCTCGACGATGCCGCGCTGCTGGCGCGGGCGCTGCAGGGCGCCGACGCGGTGATCCACACCGCCGCGCTTCATGCACCGCACGTCGCGCATGTACCGGCGACGCGCTTCCGCCAAGTCAACGTCGACGGCACACGCCGCGTGCTGGATGCCGCCACGGCGGCCGGCGTGCGCCGCATCGTGTTCACCAGTACCACCGCGCTGTACGGCAGCGCCGCCACGCCCGAGGGCACCGCGGCCTGGGTCGACGAGACACTGGCGCCGCAGCCGCAGACCATCTACCACCACACCAAGCTGGAGGCCGAGGCGCTGCTGCGCGAGGCCGCCGACCAGGGCGGGCCGAGCGTGCGCATCCTGCGCATGTCGCGCTGCTTCCCGGAGCCGGTCAACGTGATGGCCGCGTTCCGCCTGCATCGCGGCATCGACGCGCGCGACGTGGCCGAGGCCCATGCCGCGGCATTGCGGCACGCCGGGCCGGCGAGCGCGACGTTCGTGATTTCCGGCGCCACGCCGTTCCAGCGCGAGGATTGCGCCGAACTGCACCGCGCGGCGCCGGCGGTCCTGCGACGTCGCGCACCCGAGTTGGTGGACGCATTCAAGCAACGCGGCTGGACGCTCCCGGAGCGGATCGACCGCGTCTACTCGGCACAGCACGCGATGCAGGCGCTGGATTGGCGACCGCGCTACGGTTTCGAGGAGGTGCTGGTGCAGTACGACCAGCACGTCCCGGAGGTCCTGCCGCCCGGCGATGGCACGGCCGCGCGCGAGTAGGCATGCGACGGCAGGGACAAGAATCTCGCGCACTCCAGCGCCACGAGACGCTTCGCGCCGACCCTCACCCCGACCCCTCTCCCGACAGGAGAGGGCTTCGGCTTTTCCCTTCTCCCCTCGGGACCATGGCCCCCTTTTCGGGGGAAGGTGCCCCGAAGGGGCGGATGAGGGTGCGGGGCGCAGCCACGTCAACCCAAACACCACCAGACGCTTCGCGCCGACCCTCACCCCAACCCCTCTCCCGACGGGAGAGGCTCGGACTCAGCGCAGCAACACCGAAATGCCGAGGCCGCCCTGCCAGTCCGGGGTCTGCGACGACAGGCCGCGCAGCACCGACACATCCAGTTGCACACGCTTGGCGAACAGCCAGGTGACGCCGCTGCCGAGCGCGCGCATGTCGTCCTCGCCGCCGCCGATGCCGGCCTCGACGTAGGCGCTCAGGGTGTCTCCGGCGTAGAAGGTATAGCTCGGCGACACGCTCCAGCCGGAGCCGTCCTCGCTGTCGCTGACATTGCCGTACAGCGCCAGGCTGCGCCCCCCGGGCAGGTCCCAGCCGGCGCTTACGCCCAGGTCGTAGCGGTGGCCGGCGTCGCCGTACGGCGCGCGCCCGACCGGCAGGCTGGCGCTGCCGAGCAGCGCCCAAGTGAAGCCGTCGCTGGCGCTCGGCAGCGCCTGCTTGATGCCGACGCTGGCGTCGCCACCGCTGTGCCCGCGCCGATCCTGCCCGCCGCCGCGCACGCGTTGCCAGACCTGGCTGTCGATCGCCAGCTGCAGTTCGGTGCTCGCGCTCAGGCCGAACCGCAGGCGGCTGTTGGCGACGTACTCGGTGCTGCGCACGTCGCCGTCGCGGTCGTAGCTGCCGTCGAAGAACGCCTGCTCCCAGGCCACCTGGCCGCGCTGCAGGGTGGTCGAGGCGAAGCCGATGCCGGGCCGGTCGAACGCGGGCGCGTCCTCGGCGCAGGCGACACCGGCGGCACCGGCATGGGCGGCCAGCAGCAGCGCCCCACGCAACAGCGCATCGCCTCGACGGCGCAACCGCGGCCGACGACAGGCAACGGATGGCGGGACGACCGGCGATAGCCGCGGCGCGACGAAACGTGGAACGGGCATGCGCGAACTCCTTGCGACGCGGGAGGCGCAGGGCTGCGCCTCAGGGCACCGGCGGCGAGTTTGCCTGAATCGCAGCGAAATGGGACGTGAAGCCTGGCAGCAGCACGCGATTGCCGTAGCCGCTGAGGTGATCGGCATCGAAGAACAACGGACGCCCGTCGCGGCGGCCGCTGCACTGCTGCGCGTCGCACAGCAGCGGCAGCGGATCCCACACCGAGGCATGCGGCAGTTGCGCGGCGATGCGCTGCAGGCTCTGCAGCACCGGCGCGCGGTAGCGCTCCATGGTCGCGCGCGGGATCGGGATGCCGTGCGCGCAGATCGGATTGCCGCGGTTGAACCAGTCCGAACAGCGGTACGGCGGCGCGCGCAGCACCGGCTTGGGCGCCTCGAAGACGATGCGCACGCCGCGCTGCGCCAGCGGCTGCAACAGCGCCACCGCGGCCGTTTCGCCCGCGCTGCGCGCGGCCTGTGCGGCGGCGCCCTCCTGCTCGGCGATCACCGCCGTCTCGTCGAACAGGCGGTCCTGGTCGGCCAGCCGCAGCACCCGCAGCGCGGGCAGGAACAACACGTCGCCCTCGCGCGCATGCGCGGCGACGTCGGCCAGGGTGCTGCGTTCGTAGGCCTGGCAACCGGGATTGCCGGCCTGCCAGGCCTGCAGGCCGACGATCGGGCAACCGCCGACGCCGTACAGGCGCACCGGCACCCCGCTCTGCAACGCGAAGCGCCGCAGCAGTTCGTTGTAGGCCAGCGCATGCGAGTCGCCGGCGACGAACAACTGGCCGCCATCGCGGTTGTGCAGCGTGCAGGCACCGCGCTCGAACAGCTTGGCGCTGCCCACCTGCACCGGCACCTGGCGCGTCTGCAGCGTGCACTGCGGGAACTCCCGGCGCAGGCCCTTGGCATACGCGTACCAATCCAGCGGATGCCGGCTGACCGTGCTCAGCCCGTAGTAACGCTGGGTGTCCTGCAGCAGCGCCTGCATGCCGGCGGCGAGCAGCACCAGCCCCAATCCGGCGACGATGGTCCGCGCCGGCGTGCGTGCGCGGCCGATCCGGCCATGCCGCCACGGTAGTTCCACCCAGCGGTACGAGGCCAGCGCCAGTACCGCCACCAGCAGCAGCGCCGCGACCCTGGTCGACGCCGAGTCCAGGCCCACGGTCCAACGCAGCAGCACGAACACCGGCCAGTGCCACAGATACAGCGAGTAGGACACGCGGCCGATCGCCACCGGCACGCGATGGGCCAGCGCGCAGCGGGTCCAGCCCGCGGGGGCACCGTGCAGCAACGCCAGCAGACCGAGCGTGCCCAGCACCGGCCACAGCCCATCCGGCCACGGCGAGTGGCCGGGACGCGCACGCCACAGGCCGACCGCGACCGCGCCCAGCGCCGCCGCCAGCAGCGGCGAGCGCCAGGTCCAGGCGCCCGGCGGCGGCGCCTGCGTGCCGGCGTCGAAGCGTCCGCGCAATGCCAGCACCTGGTACAGCAGCACGCCGCTGCCGAGTTGCCAGAAGCGTGCGGTAGTCAGGTAGAACGCCGCCGCCGCATCGCCGGCATCGCGACTGCGCAACCAGGCGAACGCCAGCGAGGCAGCCGAGGCCAGCGCCACCAGCAGCGTCGACCAGACCCGGCCGCGGCCGCCGCGGTTCCAGGCCAGGAACAGCAGCGGGAACAGCAGATAGAACTGCTCCTCCACGCCCAGCGACCAGGTGTGGGTGTACGGATTGAATTCGGCCTTAGGCGAGAAGTAGTCGTTGCCGGTCGCGGCCAGCACCCAGTTGCTGAGGCCGACGAAGGCCATGCGCCCGGTCTTGGCGCTGGTCTCGCTGAGCCAAGACTCGGGAATGAACAGGCCGCTGGCCAACGCCGTGACCAGCAGGCACGCGACCAGTGCCGGCGCGATGCGGCGCATGCGCCGCGCGTAGAACTGCGCGAACACGCCCAACTGTCCGGCCGCCGGCAGGCGCTGCAGCGAGGCGCTGACCACGAAGCCGGAGATCACGAAGAACATGTCCACGCCGGCGAACCCGCCCGGCAGCCACGCCGCATCGAGGTGGTAGGCGATCACCGCCAGTACCGCGATCGCGCGCAGCCCGTCCACGTATGGCAGGTAGCCGCCCGCGTGCGGCGGCGTGCGCAGACGCCCGGCGTCCTGCGTGCCCGTCCCTGGCAGCGCCACGCTTACCAGACCAGATCGTCGGGGATCTGGTACTTCGGGTCCGCGTAGGGGTCTTCCTCGGCCGGCGCGTTCGGGTCGACCCGCAGCGCGACCGCCGCCGGGAAGATCGCTTCGGCCTGGTCGAGCAGCGCCGCGGTCACCAGCAAATAGCGGCCGTTCTGCTGCAGCACGCCCAGTTCGCCGGCGTTGAGCGCCTTGAGCTGGTCGGCGGTGACGTAGATGCGCTTGATCTTGCCGCCATAGGGGAAATGGCGGGCGATGTCGGCCTCGGCGTGGTTCAGCGCCTGGCCCTTGAGCAGTTCGTCGAGCTTGGCCCGCGCCTCACGGCGCAGGCGCGCTTCTTCCTGTTTCTGCCGCTCGGCTTCGATGCGCTCGTCCTTCTCGCGCTGGGCGCGGATCGCGTAGGCCTTGGCCAGATCGATGTCCTCGCGGCTGCGCGGCGGCCGCGCCGGCTGGCCAGCCGCGCCCTGCGGCTTGCCGTGGCCATTGCCGTGCGGATGGCCACGCCCGCTGCCGGGCTTGCCGGCATTGGGCGCGCCGCCGGGAGCGCGCTCGCCGCGCGCCCCCGCCGGTGCCGGGCGCTGGCCCGGCCGTCCCTGCGGCCGCGGCGCGGCAGGCGGGGCCTTGCGTTCGGGTTTCGGCGCAGGCTTGAAGCCCAGGCCCAGCAATTGCTCGCGGAGGGTATCGCTCATCGGGACGGCATCGGTCGGTTCGGGGGATCAGTAATGCGGCGGCGGCGGTTCGTCGGCCGGGTCGGCGTAGAGCGTGCTGCGCACCTTGCCCAGATCCTCGAGCAGGTGACGCAGCAACTCGGCGTTGCGCTGGCTTTCGATCCGCGCTTCGGCCAGGGCATCGCTCATTTCCGCCAGCGCCTGCTCCTGGAAGGAGAGGCGCGTTTCCAGCTCGATCAGGCGGTTCTCCAGCAACCGATCCTGGGTGGAAAAATCATGCTGCATGGATCGAACGTCCGCGGCCGATGCCGTAGTACGCCAGGCCGAAGCTCTCGATTTCCTGCGGATCGTAGAGATTGCGGCCATCGAACACCACCGCATCGCCGATCAGCTCCTTCATGCGGGTGAAGTCCGGGCTGCGGAACTGCTTCCATTCGGTGACCACTGCCAGCGCATCGGCGCCTTCCAGCGCATCGAAGGCATCCTCGCAGAAGTGCAGATCGTCGCGCTCGCCGAAGATGCGCTTGGCCTCGTCGGTCGCCTCCGGATCGTAGGCGCGGACCGTTGCGCCCGCTTCCCACAGTTGCGCCAGCAGGCGACGGCTGGAGGCGGCACGCATGTCGTCGGTGTTGGGCTTGAACGCCAGGCCCCACACCGCGAAGGTCTTGCCCTTGAGCGACTGCGCCGCGCCGTAGTGGCGCTGGATCAGTTCGTACAGATGGCCCTTCTGCGCCTCGTTGACCGCCTCCACCGCATCCAGCAGTCTGGGCGTGTGACCGTACTGCTGCGCGGTGCGCGCCAGGGCCTGCACGTCCTTGGGGAAACACGAGCCGCCGTAGCCGGCGCCCGGGTAGATGAAGTGCCAGCCGATACGCGGATCCGAGCCGATGCCCTGGCGCACCTTCTCCACGTCGGCGCCGACGCGCTCGGCGATGTTGGCGATCTCGTTCATGAAACTGATCTTGGTCGCCAGCATCGCGTTGGCCGCATACTTGGTCAGTTCGGCCGAGCGCACGTCCATCTCCACGATGCGGTCGTGGTTGCGGTTGAACGGCGCGTACAGGCGACGCAGGCGCGCGGCCGAGCCGGGCTTGCTGCTGCCGATGACGATGCGGTCCGGCCGCATGCAGTCGGCGACCGCATCGCCCTCCTTCAGGAACTCCGGATTGGAGACCACGTCGAAGTCGATCGCTTCGCCGCGCGCTTCCAGCTCGGCGGCGATCGCCGCACGCACCTTGTCCGCGGTGCCCACCGGCACCGTGGATTTGTTGACCACGATGGTCGGCCCCTGGATGTGCTGGCCGATGGTGCGGGCCACTGCCAGGACGTACTGCAGATCTGCGCTACCGTCCTCGTCCGGCGGCGTACCGACGGCGATGAACACGATATCCCCATGCGCGATGGCGCTGGCCGCATCGGTGGTGAAGAACAGCCTCCGTGCGGCGTGGTTGGCCTTGACCATCGGCGAGAGGCCAGGCTCGTAAATCGGGACCACGCCCTTGTTGAGCCCATCCACTTTGGCCTGGTCGATGTCTACGCACACCACGTGGTGGCCGACTTCGGCCAGACAGGTTCCGGTGACGAGCCCGACATAGCCGGTGCCGAATATCGCTACGCGCATGTAATCTCCTTTCGGTTATTGAAGGATGTTCAAAAGTTCCACGTCGAAGGTCAACATCGCATCCGGGCCGATCGGGCCGCCCGGCGTTCCCTGCGGGCCGTAGCCCAGGTTGGACGGAATCCAGAAGCGGTACTTGGATCCCACCGGCATCAGCGCCACGCCCTCGCTCCAGCCCGGCACGACCTGGTTGAGCGCGAACTCGGCCGGCTGGCCGTTCTTGTACGAGCTGTCGAAGACGGTGCCGTCGAGCAGCTTGCCTTCGTAGTTCACCCGCACCTTGCTGGTGGAGGTGGGCCGCGGGCCGCTGCCTTCGCGCAGCACCATGTACTGCAGGCCGGACGGGGTGGTGATCACGCCCTTCTGGTTCTTGTTCTGCGCCAGGAAGGCATTGCCTTCCTGCTTGTTCTTGGTCGCCACCGCGGCCTGCTTGGACGCACCGAAGGCCTGCAGCGTGGCCATCGCCTGCTCCTGGGTCATCGCGGTCTGGCCCTTGGCGAACACCGTGCGCACCGCGCCCATCAGCGTCGGCAGATCGATGTCGTTCTGGATCCGCGCCAGCGACGGACCGACCGCACGGTCGCCCAGCATCAGGCCCACGTTCTCCTTGGACACCGGCGGCGGCTGCGTGCCCGGCGCCATGCCCGGCACCGGCTGGCCGTTGCGCGCGGCCAGCTGCGTGCGCAGCGCGGTATCGGTGGCCTGGGTCTGCTCATCGGACAGCAGCGGCTTGCCCTGCTTGAAGGCGTTCTCGATCGCGCGCTGCATCGCGTCCACGTCGATGTCCTGGGCGATGGGCTCGAACGAGCGCGCCACATCCATGCCGATCGCGTAGCTGACCTTCTGCTTTTCCGTGCTCAGCGTCGTCGCCGTGCTGCCGGCCGCCGGCGCCTGCGCGGACGCATGACCGGCGACCATCGCCATCCCCACCACCAGCGACGCCACGGCGCCGCGCATTCCCATCTTCATTCGCTACTTTCCCTGGAAGTGAACTGTGTACTGGATGCGCCGGGGTGGCGCGGAGACCGGCATTGTCGCACGCGCGGCCGAGATGTTGACCCGCTTTCAGTGCGACGCCGGCTGCGCTTTCAGTTCGCGTTCGATGGCACTGCGCAAGGCCGGATCGTCGGGCGTGACCTTGCTCGGAAATTGCGCGACCACGTGCCCGTCGCGCGCGATCAGATACTTGTGGAAATTCCAGCCCGGCGCCACGCCGGTGGCCTGGGTCAGTTGCTTGTACAGCGGCGTCGCGTCGTCGCCGATCACATGCACCTTCTCGAACATCGGGAACTTCACCCCATAGGTGAGCGTGCAGAATTCCTGGATCTGCTTCTCCGATCCGGGCTCCTGGCCCTTGAAGTCGTTGGACGGGAAGCCGAGCACGCTGAAGCCCTGCGCCGCGTACTGCTGCTGCAGCTTCTCCAGGCCGTCGTACTGCGGGGTGTAGCCGCACTTGCTGGCGGTGTTGACCACCAGCAGCACCTTGCCGCCGTAGGTCTTGTTCAGGTTCACCTTGTCCTTGCCGGCCAGCGGACGGTAGTCCCGGTCCAGCAAGGAGCCCGCCCAGGCACTGCCGACGGTGCCGGCAGCGGCCAGGATCGCGAGGAAAAACAGACGCTTGGAAAATTTCATGAGGCACCGTCAGAGAAAAGGGGAAGTCGCGGGCAACTAGGTCGGAAGTTGGGTCCGCAGCGTGTTGACATGCCGTGTAACGGTGTTATAGTTAAATACAACACCACTCACCCAGAGCAGGTCCCACGATGAACCTCAAACGCCTCCAGCGCAGTCTTCCGGCCCTGGTCATCGTCGGCACCCTGCTCTGCGCGAGCTGGATCGGCGCCCAACGCCACCAGGGACGGCCGCTGGATTATGGCGCCAGCACGCCGCACGACGACAGCGCCGCCGGCGCCGCACCTTCTACCGTCCCGGCGGTGCGGCGTCTGCGGGCCTCGCTGTCCGTGCCTTATTTCTCCTTCGCGCGCACCCTGCGCCCACGGAGCTGACCATGAGCGATATCCAATGGAGCGACGGCGCTCCGATCTACCGCCAGCTGAAGGACCGGGTCATCGCGATGATGCTCGACGGCATCCTCAAGCCCGGCGACGCCCTGCCCTCGGTGCGCCAGGTGGCCGCCGAATACCAGCTCAACCCGATCACCGTCTCGCGCGCCTACCAGGAACTGGCCGACGAGGCCCTGGTCGAGAAGCGCCGCGGGCTGGGCATGTTCATGACCGAGGAAGCGGCGCATAAGCTGCGCGGCAGCGAACGCGATCGCTTCCTCAACGAAGAGTGGCCCCTGGTGCTGGAACGCATCCAGCGCCTGGGCCTGACATTGGAAGACTTGTTGCCACCGGGGAAAACGCCATGACTGCCGCTGTCGCCGCATCCGAATCCGTCGTCTACGCGCAGGGGTTGCGCAAGACCTACAACCACAAGCCGGCCCTGGCCGATGCGTCCTTCACCATCGCGCCCGGTCGCATTGTCGGCCTGATCGGCCCCAACGGCGCCGGCAAGACCACCGCATTGAAGGCGGTGCTGGGCCTGACCGCCGTGGAAGGCGAACTGCGCGTGCTGGGGATGGACCCGCGCAAGCAGCGCGACGCGCTGATGAACGAGGTGTGCTTCATCGCCGACGTGGCGGTGCTGCCGCGCTGGATGCGGGTGAGCGAGGCGATCGACTTCGTCGCAGGCGTGCATCCGCGTTTCGATCGCGCCAAGTGCGAGCGCTTCCTGGCCAACACCAAGCTCTCGCCCAAGCTGCGGGTGCGCGAGATGTCCAAGGGCATGATCGTGCAGTTGCACCTGGCGCTGGTGATGGCGATCGACGCGCGCCTGCTGGTGCTGGACGAGCCGACCCTGGGCCTGGACATCCTGTACCGCAAGGAGTTCTACCAGCGCCTGCTGGAAGACTATTTCGACGAGCAGAAGACCATCGTCATCACCACCCACCAGGTGGAGGAGATCGAGCACATCCTCACCGACGTGCTGTTCATCCGCGACGGCCGCATCGTGCTCAGCGCCGACATGGAGCACATGGCCACCCGCTACACCGAACTGCTGGTGCCGGCCGAGCGCATCGAGGCGGCGCGCGCGCTGCAGCCGATCGACGAACGCGGCCTGCCGTTCGGCAAGTCGGTGTTCCTGTACGACGGCGTGCCGCAGGCGCAGTTGGCTGCGCTCGGCGAAACCCGCACTCCCGGCCTGGCCGACCTGTTCGTCGCCATCATGAAGGGCACCTACGCATGAACGCTCCCGCCAAGACAATTTCTCCCCTGTCCACCTTCAAGTGGCTGCTCAAGCGCGAGTTCTGGGAACACCGCGGCGGCTTCCTGTGGGCGCCGGTCATCACCGGCGGCATCGTCGCCACGCTGTACACGGTGCTGTCGATCATCGGCAGCATCGCCGGCCGCAACCATGGCGGCAGCTCGCGCCTGAACGACGTGCAGTGGGATGGCCAGGCCGCGAACGCCCACCAGATCATCGGCGCGGTCGGCGACGGCACCATGCTCGCCGGCGTGGTCCTGGCCTGCATCGTGGTCGGCTTCGTGGTGTTCTTCTATGCGCTGGGCGCGCTGTACGACGACCGTCGCGACCGCAGCGTGCTGTTCTGGAAGTCGCTGCCGCTGTCGGACACCAGCACCGTGCTGTCCAAGGCCGCCTGGGCGCTGTTGCTGGCGCCGCTGCTGGCGATCGGCGTCGGCCTGCTGATCGGCCTGGCGCTGTGGGTGGTCACCGCGCTGACCCTGTCGGTCAACGGCATCCCGCAGAGCACCGCGGTGTTCACCGAATCGCACCCGCTGCGCATCATCGGCATGGTCCTGGCCGCACTGCCGGTGCAGGTGCTGTGGTCGTTGCCGGCGATCGGCTGGCTGATGCTGTGCTCGGCCTGGGCGCGCAGCAAGCCGTTCCTGTGGGCGGTGCTGATCCCGATCCTGGGCTGCGTGACCGCCAGCATGATGGGCATCCTGCCGATGCTCAACGTCAACCACAACCTGATCTGGTACACCGTGGTCTATCGCGGCCTGCTCAGCGTGCTGCCGGGCAGCTGGGGTCCGGTGCTGAACGAACAGGTGGCCGAAACCCACATCAGCGGTCCGCAGGACCTGGTCAACGCGATCCATCTCGGCGACACCTGGGTGCTGTTCCGCGATGCCGACCTGTGGATCGGCGCCGCGGTCGGCGTGGCCTTCATCGTCGCGGCGATCTACGTGCGCCGCTGGCGCGACGAAGCCTGATCGCAACGCCGCCTCCCTTCCCTTTTCCGCAAGGAGTTTCCCGATGCACAAGACCCTCGCCCTGTGTGCCCTGCTGTCGCTGCCGGCCGTCGCCATGGCCGACGACTGCAAGTATTCCGAACCGCGCGAACTGAAGCTGGACCTGGCCGGCGTCAAGTCGGTGCTGCTGGACGTGCAGCAGAACGACCTCAAGCTCACCGGCGCCAGCGGCGGCGACTCCACCCTGCGCGGCCGCGCCTGCGCCTCCGACGCGGACATGCTCAAAGAGCTGACCCTGCGCCAGCGTCACGACGGCGACACTCTGGTGGTGACGCTGAAGCACGAGGGCAAGATCCACGGCATCAGCGTCGGCAACCGCTACGCCTATCTCAACGTCGCCGGCAGCATCCCGGCCAACCTGCCGGTACAGCTGCAACTGGGCTCGGGCGATGCCGAGATCAGCGGCGTGGCCTCCCTCGACGCCAAGATCGGCTCCGGCGACCTGCATGCGCAGAACATCCGCGGTGCGGTCAGCGCCACGGTCGGCTCCGGCGACATCGAACTGCGCAATGTCGGCAGCGTGGCCCTGCCGACGCTGGGCTCGGGCGACGTCAAGGCCGATCAGGTCGGCGGCGACGTCAAGGTCGGCACGGTCGGCTCCGGCGACCTGACCGTGCACGGGGTGCGCGGCAGCGTGCAGGTCGACAGCGTCGGCTCCGGCGACGTGCAACTGCGCGATGTCAGCGGCAGCGTCGCGGTGCAGACCGTGGGTTCCGGCGACCTGGATGTCGGCACCGTCGGCGGCAACCTGAGCGTGCAGAAGGTCGGCAGCGGCGACGTCACCCACCACGGCGTGCGCGGCAGCATCAACCTGCCCAAACCGCGCTGATCCGACGCGCCACTTTCTCCCTTCCGCACGAGGACACGCCCATGCAATTCCGTTCCCTGTCCCTGGCCGGTGTCGCCCTGGCCGTGCTGTTCTCGCTCAGCGCCTGCCAGCGCTCGGCCTCGTCGAACGACCGCGTCGTGGTCGATCACGGCGGCGCGCAAAGCCTGACCTTCCTCAACGGCGACCTCACCCTGAAGGCCAATGGCCAGCCGCCGGCCACCATCACCCGCGACGGCAAGCTGTTGATCGACGGCAAGCCGGTCGCCCTGGACGCCGAGCAGCAGCGCCTGCTGCTGGCCTACCGCAGCCAGATCGAAGCGGTGGGCAAGCAAGGCGTGGAGGTCGGCAAGGCCGGTGCGGCGCTGGGCGTCAAAGCGGCCGGCGATGCGATCAGCGGCGTGCTCAGCGGCGACACCGACCATATCGGCGAGCGGGTCGAGGCGCAGGCCGACAAGATCAAGCAGGCCGCGCTGAAAATCTGCGACCAGGTCGCCGCGCTGCGCGCCGCGCAGGATGCGCTGATGGAAAAGGTGCCGGCGTTCCGTCCGTATTCCACGCTGGAAGACAGCGACGTGCGCGACTGCAAGCACTCGGCGGCGTAAGGCCGCCACGCCGACCCGGTGCGCGCGCGCGTGCCGGGCCGGCCCTGCATGGCCTGCGGCGAGCGCTCGGATGGTCCCTGCGACATGCGGCCGCACGCCGCGCCGCGCCCACACGCTCTAGAATGGGTGGCATTCCCCCGCTCCATCGCCGCCATGAAGAAGACGCTGTTCGCCTGGTTCTCGCTGCTGTCGCTGTGCCTGCTGCTCGCCGCCTGCGGCGGACGCGGCGGCGAGACCGCCTCCTCGCGCGCCGAGCGCAGCAAGCCGCGCGTGGCGGTGGACAGCATGAACGTGATGCTGCGTCGCGCCCCGGCCGCCAACGCCACCATCGGCCCCGATGGCAGCCTGCGCATCGACGACATCGAACTGCCGCTGCCCCCCGCGCAGCGCACCGAACTGCAGCAGTTGTTCATGCACCTGCAGATGCAGCGCCAGCGCACCCTGGAGACCGCGACGCCGGACCCGAACATGCGCTCAGTCGGCTTCGCGCCGACCCCGGAGATCACCGAAGCGCAGGCGGCGGTGTTGCGCGACATTCCCTCGCTGCAGCCATACCGCGACAGCTTCGGCAATCTGCAGGCCGAGCGCCGCTGAGGCGTGCTCGCGCGCGCAAGTGCCGGCACAAGAGCGCCTCCAGTAACGATGGAGGCCTTCCTGTAGGAGCGGCTTCAGCCGCGATGGGCCTTCCCGGTAAAGCCCATCGCGGCTGAAGCCGCTCCTACACAGGGGCTTGCGATGCGGTGTCTGGGCGCGATGTGGGAGGGACGTCAGTCCCGACGGCTGCCAGGTTCAACCCCCAGCATGCGCTCCGTCGCGGCTCAGCCACCGCCCCCCGCACCGGCATGAATACCGCCTTCGGTCAGCGCAGCCGGGTCCAGCAACCGGCGCAGTTCGTCCTCGCCGAGGCCGCTGTCTTCCTTGGCCACCTCCAGCACCGGCCGGTTCTCCTTGTAGGCACGCTTGGCGATCGCCGCGGCCTTTTCGTAGCCGATGATCGGGTTCAAGGCGGTGACCAGGATCGGGTTGCGGTCCAGCGCTTCGCGCACCCGCTCCTCGCGCACCTTGAGCCCGGCGATCGCCGAATCGGCCAGGAGCACCGACACGTTGCCCAGCAACTGGATCGACTCCAGCAGGTTGGCGGCGATCAGCGGCAGGGTCACGTTCAACTGGAAGTTGCCGGTCTGCCCGGCCACGGTGATCGCGGTGTGGTGGCCGATGACCTGCGCACAGGCCATCACCGTGGCTTCGGGAATCACCGGATTGACCTTGCCCGGCATGATCGAGCTGCCCGGCTGCAACGCCGGCAATTCGATCTCGCCGAGGCCGGCCAGCGGCCCGGCATTCATCCAACGCAGGTCGTTGGCGATCTTGATCAGCGCCACCGCCAGCGCATTGAGCTGGCCGGACAGTTCCACCGCATCGTCCTGCGCGGCCAGGCCCTCGAACTTGTTCTCGGCGCTCTCGAAGGTAACGTCGGTCAGTGCCGACAGCGCCTTGGCGACCTTGCCGCCGAAGCGCGGATCGGCGTTGATGCCGGTGCCGATGGCGGTGCCGCCCAGCGGCAGCCGGCGCAGGCGCTTGAGGCTGTCGTCGATGCGCGCCTGCGCCGACACCAGTTGCGCCGACCAGGCGCCGAATTCCTGGCCGAAGGTCAGCGGCATCGCGTCCATCAGATGGGTGCGCCCGGTCTTGACCACGCCGTGCAGTTGCTTGGCGCGTTTGTCGATGGTCTTGCGCAGGTGCTTGAGCGCGGGCAGCAGGTGCTCGCGCGCAGCGAGCAACGCAGCGACGCGGATCGCGGTCGGCACCACGTCGTTGGAACTCTGGCCGAGGTTGACGTGGTCGTTGGGATGCACCGTCGGCAGCGCCTTGCTGCCGTTCTTGCCCTCGGCCTTGGCGCTGCGATTGGCCAGCGTGGCGATGACCTCGTTGGCGTTCATGTTCGACGAGGTGCCCGACCCGGTCTGGTAGATGTCGATCGGGAAGTGCGCGTCGTGGCGGCCGTCGGCCACCTCCAGCGCCGCGGCGTGGATCGCCTTGGCGACCGCCTTCGGCAGCAGGTCCAGGTCGGCGTTGACCCCGGCCGCGGCGGCCTTGATCAGGCCCAGCGCGCGGATGAAGCCGCGCGGCATCGGGCGCCCGGACACCGGAAAGTTCTGCACCGCACGCTGGGTCTGCGCTCCCCACAAGGCCTCTGCAGGCACCTGCAGTTCGCCCATGCTGTCGTGTTCGACCCTGAATGTGTCACTCATCGCGCAATCTCCGCATCTGCAAAAAGGAATCCATCGGCACCGTCGTCGGACGTCCGGGGAGGCAGGCTGGCGGGATGGCGGCTGGCGCACGCATTATCCGCGGCGCAGCGCCCGGCGTCAGCAGTGTGCGCCGGCGGATGTTAGGAATGTCTGGAGGCGTGCCAGGCGCGCGAGCGCGGTGATCGGCGGATGCAGGCGGTCGACGCGATGCCTGTCGACGGTACGCAGTGGCCGGCCGAAGCGCCGGCAAGACGCCATGGCACGCAGGGCGGCCACGGCGACCGCGGCGGCGGGACCGGCGGCATTGCGCCGCCGGCCCGCACGCTCAGCGCTGCCGGTTGCTCTGGAACACGAGGTCGTTGTAGCTCTTCATCAAGCGTGCCGGCGAGCCTTCCGGCGCGACGATCGGGTTGTCCAGCGCGCGCTGCTCGAATGCGCTGTAAGGAATCTTTTCCGCCACCCGCTTGATCCGCGCCTTGGATTCCTTGCGGAAGTTCTCGGCGGCGGTTTCGAAACCGCTCCAGTCGGACTTGCCCGGCTCCTGGTTGGCGACCTTGGCGTGCGCCTCGTCGGACAGGCGGTTGAAATCGGCCACCAGCGCCGTGGCCTTGGCGGTGTCGAAGTCGTCGTTATGCATCAGCCCGACGATGTCCTTGGCCTCGAGCATCATCGACAGCCGGTAGAAGTCGCGGGTACGGCCCTCGGCCTTCTCCATCGCCTTCAACTGCTCGCGCTGCGCGGCGTCGTTCTGCGCCTCCAGTTCGTGGCTGAAGGCGTCACTGGCCTCGTGGAATTCGGACAGCGCGGCCATCAGCGGCGCATGCAGTTGCTTGCCCTTGGCGAACTGATCGTCCTGGTAGTCCTCGCGGTCGTAGTAGTCGCGGGCCTGGTTGGCCAGCGGCTGCAGCGTCTTCAATGCGGCCAGATAGCGCTTGGCCGCCGCATCCAGCGCCGGCAACGCCGGCTTGGCCGCGATCGCCTCGGTCATCGGCGCGTCGCACTGCTTCATGGCGTACTCGTCGATCGGGGCGGGCCCGTACACCCTGGTTTCCTTGCCGGTGGGGCCGGCCTTGGGGTCGGCCATCCAGCCGATATATTGCTGCGCGCCTTCGTGGATGGACCCGTCGACCTTGTTGAAGCACTCGATGTAGGCGTTGAGCTTGCGGGTCAAGGCCTGGTCCGCTTCGTCGGCGGCGGCGTCTGCGGGAGCATGGCTGGCATCGGTGTCGGTGGGCGTGGCCGAGGGCTTGCCGCCACAGGCGGTGAGGAAAACGGACACAGCGGCGGCCAGCGTCGCAAGACGCAAAGAAGATGTCATGGGGAAATAGCGAGGTTGAAAACGGTTACAGAAAGTCTAGCAAACGAAAAGATCGTCGTGGCGTGATGGCTGAGTGCGGGGATTCGGGAGTGGGGATTGGGGATTGGTAACAGCGGTTCTGCGTGCCGATCCATGGTGCATGTCGCTGCGCTGCCTTGTGACCGAATGCGCGAGACGGCGCGTGCGGGCGCCGCCATCGCGGCGCATCGGCTAGACTCCGATGACGTATCACCGATGGAACTTCCACGCCGCCATGGGCGACGATTCAGACTGTAGATGCCGGCGCATGCTGCGCCGGGCCACCCTCCCCGCCGTTTCCATCCTGCCCGCCTGGCGCTCTGACGCCCCAGCGACGCGCGCCGGGGAACGCACATGATCGGCAACCTCCTGCTGTTGGCGCTGGCGATGCTGCTGGTGCTGCTCAACGGCTTCTTCGTCGCCGCCGAGTTCGCCCTGGTCAAGCTGCGCCACACCCAGGCGGTGGGGCTGGCCGAGCATCACGGCTGGCGCGGGCGCCTGCTGCTCAACGTGCACGGCCACCTCGACGCCTACCTGTCGGCCTGCCAACTCGGCATCACCCTGTCCTCGCTGGGCCTGGGCTGGGTCGGCGAGCCGGCCTTCGCGCACCTGCTGCAGCCGCTGTTCGACCTGCTGGGGCTGAGCGAAGAGGCGGCGCGCCTGAGCGCCTTCGTCATCGCCTTCAGCGTCATCTCGTTCCTGCATATCGTGCTCGGCGAACTCGCGCCCAAGTCGATGGCGATCCGCCGCCCGGAGCGCATGTCGCTGTGGACCGCGGCGCCGCTGTACCTGTTCTACTGGGCGATGTATCCGGCGATCTGGCTGCTCAACACCAGCGCCAACGGCTTGCTGAAGGCCGTGGGCTGGGGCGAGGTCGAGCATGCCTCGCACCGCTATTCGCGCGAGGAACTGAAGCTGATCGTCGGCCGCCAGCACCCCGCCGGCGGTGCGCCCGACCACGAACTGACCCTGATGAGCCACGCGCTGGAGCTGCCGGAACTGGTGGCGGGCGATCTGATGCGCGCACGCGACCACCTGAGTGCGTTGCGCGAGGGCATGCCGCTGGAGGCGGTGATGGCCGAGTTCGCCGACAGCCGCTACAGCCGCTATCCGTGGTTCGACCGCGACGGCGAGCAGGTGCTGGGTATCCTGCACATGAAGGACCTGCTGGTGGAGATCGCCCGCGGCCGCCGCAGCGACGACCTGCGCCCGCTGCTGCGCCCGGCCAACCTGATCGCCCTGGAGACGCCGGTGCCGCTGGTGCTGGAGCGCTTCCGCACCGGCGCCACGCACATGGCGCTGTGCGTGGACGAGCACGGCCGCATCCTCGGCTATTTCACTCTGGAAGACCTGCTGGAAGTGGTGGTCGGCGATATCGAGGACGAGCACCCGCACGTGGTCAAGGACGCGCCGACCCGCGGCGCCGACGGCAGCGTGCTGGTGGCCGGCTCGACCTCGATCTTCCGCCTCGAACGCCTGCTCGGTCGCGACCTGCGCGCGCCGGAGCACCTCAACTCGGTGGGCGGGCTGATCGTGCACCAGTTGCAGCGCCTGCCCGAGGAAGGCGAGCGGCTGGAGATCGACGGGCACCTGTTCACGGTCAAGCGCATGGCCGGTCACCGCATCCAGGCGGTGACCGTCCGCCTGGCGCCGGCCGAGGCCGCGCCGACGTAGAATGGCGCCCCCGCCGACACCACCCCACGCCCCGCCATGTCCGATTCCGCCCTGCTCGCCCTGTCCCCGCTCGATGGCCGCTATGCCGGCAAGGTCGACGCCCTGCGGCCGATCTTCTCCGAATACGGCCTGATCAAGGCGCGGGTGAAGGTGGAGATCGAATGGCTGCTGGCGCTGGGCGCCGAGCCGGGCATCGGCGAGCTGGCCGCGTTCTCGCCGGCGGCCGCGCAGCGCCTGCGCGCGCTGGCCGAGGGCTTCGGCGTGGAGCACGCGGCGCGGGTCAAGCAGATCGAGCGCACCACCAACCACGACGTCAAGGCGGTGGAGTACTTCATCAAGGAGCAGCTCAAGGACGACGCCGAACTCGGCCCGGCCCTGGAGTTCGTGCATTTCGCCTGCACCAGCGAGGACATCAACAACCTCAGCTACGGGCTGATGCTGGAGCAGGCCCGGCGCGAGGTGCTGCTGCCGACCCTGGACGCGGTGATCGCGACGCTGCGCGCCCTGGCCCATGCGCAGGCCGCACAGCCGATGCTCTCGCGCACCCACGGCCAGACTGCCTCGCCGACCACCCTGGGCAAGGAGATCGCCAACGTGGTCGCCCGCCTCGAGCGCCAGCGCCGGCAGGTCGCCGCGGTCGAGCTGACCGGCAAGATCAACGGCGCGGTCGGCAACTACAATGCCCACGTCGCCAGCTACCCCGACGTCGACTGGCCGGGCTTCGCGCAGCGCTTCGTGGAAAGCCTGGGCCTGGTGTTCAACCCCTACACCACCCAGATCGAGCCGCACGACAACGTCGCCGAACTGGGCGACGCCACCCGCCGCGCCAACACCGTGCTGATCGACCTGGCGCGCGACATCTGGGGCTACATCTCGCTGGGCTACTTCAAGCAGAAGCTCAAGGAAGGCGAAGTCGGCTCCTCGACCATGCCGCACAAGGTCAACCCCATCGACTTCGAGAACGCCGAAGGCAACTTCGGCATCGCCAACGCCCTGTTCGAGCACTTCTCGGCCAAGCTGCCGATCAGCCGCTGGCAGCGCGACCTCACCGACTCCACCGTGCTGCGCGCGCTCGGCACCGCCTTCGGCCACACCCAGGTGGCGCTGGACTCGCTGGCCAAGGGCCTGGGCAAGCTGACCGTGAACCCTGAGCGCCTGGACGCCGACCTGGACGCGGCCTGGGAAGTGCTGGCCGAAGCCGTGCAGACGGTGATGCGCCGCCATGGCCTGCCCAACCCCTACGAGCAGCTCAAGGCGCTGACCCGCGGCCAGGGCATCACCGCCGACTCGATGCGCGCCTTCGTCGAGACCCTGGACCTGCCCGAGGATGCCAAGCAGCGCCTGCGCGAGCTGACCCCGGGCGGCTACGTCGGCCTGGCCGAACGGCTGGCGCGCGACATCTGAGCCGCGTCCCGTCCATCCTGGGTTAATCGGCCAGGGGCATGCTGGTGACTCACAGCAGAGCCCCGCGATGAAACGCACCCCGTTGTTTGTGCTGCCGCTGCTGGCCCTGGCCGGCTGCGCGCAGGCGCCACGCCCGCCGGCCGGCGATGGCGCGCACACCGCCGCCCCGCGCACCGTGGTCATGCAGGCCGCGCCGCCGATCGCGGCGACGCCGTCGGCCGGCGACATTGCCGATGGCGACGAGCGCGACGCCGAGGCGCCGATCCGCATGGCCGCCTCGGCCAGCGGCGACATCGACTGCGACGGCCGCGACCTGAACATCGTCGGCCGCGACGCCACCCTGGTGCTGCACGGGCACTGCGCCACCGTCAGCCTGTTTGGCCGCAACGGCAACCTGCAGATCGAACGGGCCGACACCCTGCGCGTGCTCGGCGACAACGCGCAGGTGACGGTGCACGGCGACGCCGGCCAGGTCGCGCTGTTCGGCCGCCACGGCCGCCTGCAGATGGCGCGCATCGCCACGCTGGAGGTGTCGGGCGACCAGAACCAGTTGCAGGCCAGCGCGATCGGCGCCATCGCCCTGCAGGGCAACGACAACGCCATCGTCCAGCGCAGCGGCACGGCCCAGGTCGACGACAGCGGCCGCGACAACCGTATCCTCGACCAGTAACGCCCAGCGCCTCGCCCGCTGCGACGCGGCCGCCACGCGCCGCGGACGTCCCGAACCGCCGGCGGCGCGCACCCTGCATGCACGCATGCGCCAGACCCGGATCGCCGGATCGCCGGATCGCCACCGCCTTGGCCGACGGCGATCCGCCAAGCCCGCCGCGATGGCCCCACGGGCCAAACCGGCGGACAATGGCCGGGTCCGGCCGGCGCCGCCGCGCGCCCGCCCTTTCCTTCCGCGTTGCAAGGACCCCACCGCACATGGCTGCCCGCAAGACCGCCGCTCCCGCCTTCGAACTCCACGCCCGCCCCGGGCAACCGCTGGGCATGCCCGCCGCGACCTTCCTGCGCGACTACTGGCACAAGCGCCCGCTGCTGATCCGCAACGCCTTCCCCAACTTCGTCTCGCCGATCGAGCCCGGCGACCTGGCCGGCCTGGCCTGCGAAGAGGCGGCGCTGTCGCGGCTGGTCGAGCACGACCGCGCCAACGATCGCTGGCGGGTGCGCAGCGGCCCGTTCCAGGAGCATGAGTTCCCCGGCATGCCCGACCACGACTGGACCCTGCTGGTGCAGGACGTGGACAAGTGGGACCCGGACATCCGCGCCCTGCTCGAGCAGTTCCGCTTCCTGCCGCGCTGGCGGGTGGACGACGTGATGGTCAGCTTCGCCGCGCGCGGCGGCTCGGTCGGCGCGCACGTGGACCATTACGACGTGTTCCTGCTGCAGGCCCACGGCCATCGCCGCTGGCAGATCGACGCCAGCGTCGCGCTGGGCCGCCCGGCGCCGCCGACCGACTTCCGCGACGACGTGGAACTGAAGCTGCTGCGCCAGTTCGACCCGACCCACGACTGGGTGCTGGGACCAGGCGACATGCTGTACCTGCCGCCGCTGGTGCCGCATCACGGCGTCGCCGAAGACGCCTGCCTGACCTTCTCGGTGGGCATGCGCGCACCGTCCTCGGCCGAGCTGATCGCCGATTACCTGGACACCCTGATCGACGGCGCCGACGAGGCATTGCGCTACCACGACGAAGACCTGCAGGCGCCGGCCGATCCGTACGAGATCGACGCGGCGGCGATGGGCCGCGTGGTCGAGGCGCTGAACGCGCTGCGCATGAACGACCCGGACAAGCTGGGCGCCTGGTTCGGCCGCTTCATCACCACCTACCGCGCCGCCGGCGACATTCTGCCGCCGGCCGGCCTGGCCCCGGCGGCGGAGATCGCCGCCGCGCTGGAACAGGGCCTGGTCCTGCAACGGCATCCGTGGGCGCGGCCGGCGTGGCGGCGTGCCAGCCGCGGCGCCATGCTGTTCTGCAGCGGCCTGGAGTTCGCGCTGCCGGTGAAGGACGCCAAGCGCCTGGCCGCGGCCGAACACATCGACGGCAGCGACTACGCGGCGCTGTCGGCAGCCGGCAGGCAGACCCTGCTGGAACTGATCGAAGGCGGCTTCTACCAGCCGCTGGAGGCCGAGGACGCCACCGACGAGGACGCCGACGCGGCCTGATCCGACCATGCCCGGCCCCGGTTTCCGCATCGCTGCGCTGGATCCCGTCCACGACGGCGCCGAACTGCGCGCGCTGCGTGCCGCGGCCGGCACCGTCGCGGACCCGGCCGAGCCCACAGGTGGAGCGCAGGACGCGCTGGGCGAACACCTGGTCGCGCGCAGCGACGACGGCCAAATGGTCGGTGCGGCGCGGCTCGGCGCGGACCGGCGGATCGCCGCGCTGACCGTGTTGCCGGCCTGGCGTGGACGCGGCGTCGGCAGCGCGCTGCTGCGCGGCCTGATCGCGCAGGCGCAGCAGTGGGGCTGGCCGCAGCTGGCGCTGCATGCGCCCGCCGCGACACTGGCATTCCATGCCCGCCACGGCTTCCTGCCGCCGCCGGGCGGCGTGGCCGCTTCTGCGGAGGCGGTGCCGCTGCGCCGCCGCTTCGACGGCGCCGTGGCGGTGGAAGACGCGGCGATGGCGATCGCCGCCAGCATCGCGGTGCTGGCGCAGGCCCGCCGCCAGGTGCTGATCCACAGCCGCATGCTGGATCCCGGCCTGCTCGACGATGCCCGCGTGGTGGAACAGGTGCGGCGCTTCGCGGTCGCCGCGCATGCCAAGCAGGTGCGCGTGTTGCTGCACGACGCAGCCGCGCCGCAGCGTGCCGGCGCCCCCTTGCTGGCGCTGGCACAGCGCTTGCCCAGCGTGTTCCAGTTCCGCGAAGTCAGCGATCCGGTGGACCGCAGCGACGCCACCGCCTACCTGGTCGACGACGGCGGCGGCTACTACTTCCGTGGACTCGGTCACCGTTACGACGGCGAGACCGACCTGCTCGGTGGCGGCCGCGCGCGCCAGTTGCGCGCCACCTTCGACCGGGTCTGGGAGCGCGCCCGGCCCTGCAGCGAACTGCGCGCACTGGGCTGGTGAGGCGGCGGCGACCGCACCGCCGCAACTGCCACGGATGAACCGGGATCGGCCTTGACCACGCCGAATGCACACCCCGGCTGGTTCATGGGGGTATAATTTTTGCGCTTGATTACGCCCGCGCGGCCCTCGCGTCCGCCGGTTCCTACCGCAAGCCACCCCAAACAAAGCGACCGCACCCCACCATCGTGGACAATCTACTCAAGCAGTTTGCGCAGTCATCGCAACTCGCCGGCGGCAATGCCGCCTATATCGAAGACCTGTACGAACAGTATCTGGTCTCTCCCGACAGCATCGATCCCAAGTGGAAAACCTACTTCGACGGCTTCCAGGGCCGCGATGCCGGTGACGTTCCCCACTCTGCGGTCATCGCCCACATCGCCAGCGCCGCGCGCCAGGCCGCCAACAGCGGCACCGGCCCGAGCGGCGACGAGCGCGAGCGCCATGTCGGCCGCCTGATCACCGCCTATCGTTCGCGCGGCCACCTCGGCGCGCGCCTGGATCCGCTGGGCCTGACCCCGCCGGTGAACCCGCCGGACCTGGGCCTGCCGTTCCACAGCCTGTCGGAAAGCGATCTGGGCAGCGAGTTCAGCACCGGCGGCCTCGGCGGCCAGCCGCGGATGAAACTGCGCGACCTGCTGGCGCGGCTGAAGGCGACCTACACCGGGTCGATCGGCAGCGAGTTCATGCACATCTCCGAGTTCGAACAGCGCCAGTGGATCTACCAGCGCCTGGAGAACGCGGGCGGCAACATCGCCGGCGACGCCGCCAGCCGCCGCCGCACCCTGGAGCGGATCACCGCCGCCGAGGGCCTGGAGCGCTACCTGCACACCAAGTACGTCGGCCAGAAGCGCTTCTCGCTGGAAGGCGGCGACTCGCTGATCCCGATGATGGACGTGCTGGTGCAGCGCGCCGGCAACGACGCGGTCAAGGACATCGTGGTCGGCATGGCCCACCGCGGCCGCCTCAACGTGCTGGTCAACACCCTGGGCAAGAACCCGCGCAAGCTGTTCGACGAGTTCGAAGGCAAGTTCGAGCACGCCCACGACGACCGCGCCCACACCGGCGACGTGAAGTACCACATGGGCTTCTCCGCCGACGTGGCGGTGGCCGACGGCAAGTCGGTGCACCTGGCGCTGGCGTTCAACCCCTCGCACCTGGAAATCGTCGACCCCGTGGTGGTCGGCAGCGTGCGGTCGCGCCAGGAGCGCTACGGCGACGCCGCGCGCAAGTCGGTGCTGCCGGTGATCATCCACGGCGACGCCGCGTTCGCCGGCCAGGGCGTGGTCATGGAGCTGTTCCAGATGTCGCAGGCGCGCGGTTTCGCGGTCGGCGGCACTGTGCACATCGTGGTCAACAACCAGATCGGCTTCACCACCAGCGCCCGCGACGACGCCCGTTCCACGCTGTACTGCACCGACGTGGCCAAGATGATCGGCGCGCCGGTGTTCCATGTGAACGGCGACGATCCGGACGCGGTGGCGTTCGTGGCCAACCTGGCCTACGACTTCCGCCAGCAGTTCAACAAGGACGTGGTCATCGACCTGGTCTGCTACCGCCGTTGGGGCCACAACGAGGCCGACGAGCCGGCGGCCACCCAGCCGGTGATGTACCAGACCATCCGCAAGCACAAGACCACCCGCGAGCTGTACGCCGCCCAGCTGGAAAGCGAAGGCGTGCTGCAGGCCGGCGAGGCGCAGGCGCTGGTCGACGGCTACCGCAACAAGCTCGATTCGGGCGAGTACACCACCGAGCTGGCGACCCGCAAGCCCGACGAATTCGCCATCGACTGGTCCAAGTACCTGTCGGGCAAGCTGTCGGACAAGGTCGACACCACGGTCAAGCGCAAGACCCTGGACCAGCTGGCCAAGATCATCACCACCATCCCGGGCGGCGTCGAGCTGCACCCGCGCGTGGCCAAGATCTACGAGGACCGGGTGAAGATGGCCGCCGGCGAACTGCCGGGCGACTGGGGCTTCGCCGAGAACCTGGCCTATGCCACCCTGCTGGGCGAAGGCCACAAGCTGCGCCTGGTCGGCCAGGACGCGGGCCGCGGCACGTTCTTCCACCGCCACGCGATCCTGCACGACCAGAAGACCGACAGCTACTACCTGCCGCTGCGGCAACTGGTGGAGAACCCGGAAGACGCCACCGTGATCGACTCGCTGCTCAGCGAAGAGGCGGTGATGGGCTTCGAGTACGGCTACTCCACCACCGATCCCAACGCGCTGTGCATCTGGGAAGCGCAATTCGGCGACTTCGCCAACGGCGCGCAGGTGGTGATCGACCAGTTCATCGCCGCCGGCGAAGCCAAGTGGGGCCGCATCTCGGGCCTGTCGCTGTTCCTGCCGCATGGCTACGAAGGCCAGGGCCCGGAGCACAGCTCCGCGCGTCTGGAGCGCTTCCTGCAGCTGTGCGCGCTGGAGAACATGCTGGTCTGCGTGCCGACCACTCCGGCCCAGGCCTTCCACATGATCCGCCGGCAGATGCGCATGTCCACGCGCAAGCCGCTGGTGGTGATGACGCCCAAGTCGCTGCTGCGCCACAAGCTGGCGGTGTCGACGCTGGAGGAACTGGCCGACGGCGAGTTCCAGCACCTGATCCCGGACGCCAAGGCCGATCCGAAGAAGGTCAAGCGCGTGGTCGCGTGCTCGGGCAAGGTCTACTACGACCTGCTCGAGGACCAGACCAAGCGCGGCCAGGACGACGTCGCCATCCTGCGTGTGGAGCAGCTGTATCCGTTCCCGCGCGAGCTGCTGTCGGCCGAACTGAAGCGCTACGGCAATGCCACCGACCTGGTCTGGTGCCAGGAAGAGCCGCAGAACCAGGGCGCCTGGTACCAGATCAAGCACCACCTGCAGGCCTGCCTGGCCGACGGACAGAGCCTGCACTACGCCGGCCGTGCCCGCTCGCCGTCTCCCGCCGCCGGCCACTTCGCCGAGCACGTGGAAGAGCAGCTGAAGCTGGTCGCCGATGCGCTGTTGAATCCGTTCAACGACCAAGTCGCTGAATAAACACCCTTTCACACTTCAAAAAAGACACCACTAGGACGCCCCCTGCAATGGCCACCGAAGTCAAAGTTCCGGTACTGCCCGAATCCGTATCCGATGCCACCATCGCCAGCTGGCACAAGAAGGCCGGCGAGGCGGTCAAGCGCGACGAGAACCTGGTGGACCTGGAGACCGACAAGGTCGTGCTGGAAGTGCCCTCGCCCGTCGATGGCGTGCTGAAGGAGATCAAGTTCGAGACCGGCGCCACCGTGACCAGCTCGCAGATCCTGGCGATCATCGAGGAAGGCGCGGCCGCTGCTGCGGCGCCGGCCGAGGCCAAGGTCGCCGAGGCCCCGAAGGCCGAAGCGCCCAAGGCCGCCGCCGCGGAAGCGCCGAAGGCCGCCAAGGCCGACGCGCCGAAGGCCGCCGGCGATGTGTCCAGCCTGCCGCCGGGCGCGCGCTTCAGCGCCATCACCGAAGGCGTGGATCCGTCGCAGGTCGAAGGCACCGGCCGCCGTGGCGCGGTGACCAAGGAAGACATCCTCAACTACGCCAAGAACGGCGGCGCCGGCAAGGCCAGCGGTGCGCGTCCGGAAGAGCGCGTGCCGATGACCCGCGTGCGCAAGCGCATCGCCGAGCGCCTGATGCAGTCGAAGAACTCGACCGCGATGCTGACCACCTTCAACGAGGTCAACCTGGCCAAGGTCTCGGCGGCGCGCAAGGAACTGCAGGACGAGTTCCAGAAGGCCCACGGCATCAAGCTCGGCTTCATGAGCTTCTTCGTCAAGGCCGCGGCCAACGCGCTGCAGCGCTTCCCGCTGGTCAACGCCTCGATCGACGGCGACGACATCATCTATCACGGCTACAGCGACATCTCCATCGCTGTGTCCACCGACAAGGGCCTGGTCACGCCGGTGCTGCGCAACGTCGAGCGGCAGTCCTTCGCCGACATCGAGCAGGGCATCGCCGACTACGCCAAGAAGGCGCGCGACGGCAAGCTGAGCCTGGAAGAACTGCAGGGCGGCACCTTCACCGTGACCAACGGCGGCACCTTCGGCTCGCTGCTGTCGACCCCGATCATCAACCCGCCGCAGAGCGCGATCCTGGGCATGCACGCGATCAAGGAGCGTCCGATCGCTGAGAACGGCCAAGTCGTGATCGCGCCGATGATGTACCTGGCGCTGTCCTACGACCACCGCATCATCGACGGCAAGGACTCGGTGCAGTTCCTGGTCGACATCAAGAACCAGCTGGAAAACCCGGGCCGGATGCTGTTCGGTCTGTAAGAGCCGGGATTGGGGATTCGGGATTGGGGATTCGCAACAGCGTCCCCGTCCTGAGCCCCGCCTGCTTTTGCGAATCCCGAATCTCCAATCCCGAATCCCGTGAGCGAATGAAATGAGCGAACAACAGCAATACGACGTCGTCGTCATCGGAGCCGGTCCCGCCGGCTATCACGCGGCCATCCGCGCCGCCCAGTTGGGCCTGAAGACCGCGTGCATCGACGCGGCGCTGGGCAAGGACGGCAAGCCGGCGCTCGGCGGCACGTGCCTGCGCGTGGGCTGCATTCCGTCCAAGGCGCTGCTGGATTCCTCGCGCCAGTTCTGGAACATGGGCCACCTGTTCGGCGAGCACGGCATCAGCTTCAAGGATGCCAAGATCGACGTCGCGGCGATGGTCGGGCGCAAGGACAAGATCGTCAAGCAGTTCACCGGCGGCATCGCGATGCTGTTCAAGGCGAACAAGATCACTCCGTACTACGGCTTCGGCGAACTGCAGCCGGGCAACGTGGTCAAGGTCAAGCAGCACGACGGCAGCGAAGTCGAGCTGAAGGGCACCAACGTGATCCTGGCCGCGGGCTCGGATTCGATCGAGCTGCCGTTCGCCAAGTTCGACGGCGAGACCATCGTCGACAACGTCGGCGCGCTGGACTTCACCGAAGTGCCCAAGCGCCTGGCGGTGATCGGCGCCGGCGTGATCGGCCTGGAACTGGGCAGCGTGTGGAAGCGCCTGGGCGCCGAGGTCACCATCCTCGAGGCGCTGCCGGACTTCCTGGCCCTGGCCGATGCCGAAGTGGCCAAGACCGCGCTGAAGGAATTCAAGAAGCAGGGCCTGGACATCAAGCTTGGCGCCAAGGTCTCCAAGACCGAAGTCACCGGCAAGGGCAAGAAGCAGGAAGTGGTCGTCACCTACAGCGATGGCGAAGGCGAGAAGACCCTCAACGTGGACAAGCTGCTGGTGGCCGTCGGCCGTCGCGCCGCCACCAAGGGTCTGCTGGCCGACGGCACCGGCGTCAAGGTCAACGAGCGCGGCCAGATCGAGGTCGATGCGCACTGCCACACCGGCGTGGACGGCGTGTGGGCGATCGGCGACTGCGTGCGCGGGCCGATGCTGGCGCACAAGGGCTTCGAGGAAGGCATCGCGGTCGCCGAACTGATCGCCGGCCTGCCCGGCCACGTCAACTTCGACACCATCCCGTGGGTCATCTACACCGAGCCGGAAATCGCCTGGGTCGGCAAGACCGAGCAGCAGCTCAAGGCCGAGGGCGTGCCGTACAAGGCCGGCAGCTTCCCGTTCGCGGCGATCGGCCGTGCGGTGGCGATGGGCGAGCCGGCGGGCTTCGTCAAGGTCCTCGCCCATGCCGAGACCGACCGCGTGCTGGGCATGCACCTGGTCGGCGTCGGCGTCTCCGAACTGGTCCACGAAGGCGTGCTGACCATGGAGTTCAACGGCTCGGCCGACGACCTGGCGCGCATCTGCCACGCCCACCCCACCCTGTCCGAAGCGATCCACGACGCGGCCATGGCGGTGAGCAAGCGGGCGATTCATAAGGCCAATTGAGGCCGGGATTGGGGATTCGGGAGTGGGGATTCGCCAAAGCCGCGTCCCTGCCTCCATCCCCGATCCTTTATCCCACAGCGCCGGGCACATGCCCGGCGTTGTGCTTTGCGGATCGCCCCACGCATGAAGCCGATCAAGCGATGATCCGCGCCCACTCCGGCATTATCAGCGCCCCGACCCACTCACCGCTTTTACGAATCCCCAATCCCAACTCCCGAATCCCATGAAAAGCATCTGCGTCTACTGCGGCTCCAACGCCGGCAACAAGCCCGCCTATGTCGAACGTGCCACCGAATTGGGCAGACGCATCGCCGAGCAAGGGCTGCGCCTGGTCTACGGCGGCGGCAATGTCGGTCTGATGGGCACCGTGGCCAATGCGGTGCTCGCCGCCGGCGGCGAGGTCACCGGCGTGATTCCCAAGCAGCTGGCCGACTGGGAAGTGGCGCATCGCGGCCTCACCGAACTGGAGATCGTCGGTTCGATGCACGAGCGCAAGTCGCGCATGTTCGACCTCTCCGACGCCTTCGTCGCCCTGCCCGGCGGCTTCGGCACCATGGAGGAAATCTTCGAGATGCTGACCTGGCGCCAGCTCGGCATCGGCAACAAGCCCTGCGCCTTCCTCGACGTGGAAGGGTTCTACGCGCCGCTGATCGGCATGATCGATCGCATGGTCGAAGAGCGCTTCCTGCACCCGGACCAGCGCGCCGACCTGTGGTACGGCAGCGACATCGACACGATGCTGGGCTGGATGCGGGACTACACGCCGGCGCAGGCGTCGAAGTGGATCGATGAGAAGCGTCGAAACGCACTGCGTTGAGAGCATTCGATCGGCGGTTAGCGCCTGGCGCGTGGCGATGCGTTACAAATTCCGGCGCCTCACTGCTTGCATGGCGCGGATTGATGAAAAGCGACGCAACCCGTTGCACTGAGACTCTGAAGCGGCAACGTCATGACGCCTGGCGACGCGCCATGAATCTCCGCGCCCGATTGTTTCCGCGGCGCGGATCGACGAAAAGCGGCGCAACGCGTTGCGCCAAGCGAATCGGATCCGCGGCAAGCGCTTGGAGCATGGCGACCCGTTAGGTCACCGCCCATACCGACAGGACGTGTCCTGTAGGAGCGGCTTCAGCCGCGATGGGCTTTACCGGGAACGCCCGTCGCGGCTGAAGCCGCTCCTACGCGGCGACCCGCCATGGCGCCACCTTCAGTTGCTCCAGCATCGGAAGCGCGAATCCAACAAACGCGCCATAACGCGTCGCGCTGCGCCCAACGAGCGCGCTCCGGGCGCATGGCGCCGCGCTCCACGTTCGATCGTCTCAAGGCTGCTGCGGCGCGGCGGCCGGGCGCCCCAGCAGATAGCCCTGCCCGTAATTGCAGCCCAACTCGCGCAATGTCGCCAGTTGCTGCTCGGTCTCGATGCCCTCGCCCACGGTCTCGATCCCCAGGGTGCTGGCCAGGGCAAGGATGCCGCGCACCAGCGCGTGGCTGCCGGTGCCGCGTTCGTCCTGCAGGCCGGCGACGAAGCTCTGGTCGATCTTCAGCACCGAGATCGGGAAGCGATGCAGGTAGGACAGCGCCGAGAAGCCGGTGCCGAAGTCGTCCAGCTGCGCCAGCACGCCGCGCTCGCGCAATGCCTGCAGGATGGCCAGGGTGCGCGGGGCGTCGTCGAGCAGCGCCACCTCGGTGATCTCTACGCGCAGGCGGCGCGGGTCGGCGCCGGCGCTGTCGATCAGGCCGAACAGCCGTTCGGTGAAGTCCGGCGAGCGGAAATGCCGCGGCGAGACGTTGACCGAGACGTAGCCGCCCTCGCTCTGCGCCAGGCGCCGGATCACCTGCGCGTACAGCAGCCAGTCCACCTGCTCGATCAGGCCGCTCTCCTCGCCCAGATCGATGAACTGGCTCGGCACCAGCAGCCCGCGGCTTTCGTGGCGCCAGCGCAACAGGGCCTCGTGGCCGATCACCTCGCCGTCGTGCAGGCGCACGATCGGCTGGTAGAACGGCTCGAAGTCGCGGTTGTTGATCGCACGGCGCAGGTCCGCCTCCAGGTCGAGGCTGCGCAGCGCCGCCTCGCGCATGGCCTCGTCGAACACCACGCAGCGGTCCTGGGTCTGCGCCTTTGCCCGGTACATCGCCGCGTCCGCGTCGCGCAGCATCTCCTCGCCGTTGTGGTAGCGCGGATGCCAGGCCGCAATGCCCAGGCTGCCCGACGGGAACAGTTCGCGGCCGGCCACCCACATCGGCTGGCCGAGCACATGCAGCAGGCGCCGCGCCAGTTCGCGCGCACCGTCCAGGCCGTGCTCGCTCGGCGTCAGCACCGCGAACTCGTCGCCGCCCAGGCGCGCCACCACGTCCTGGCCGCGGATCGTGGAGACGATGCGCTTGGCCACCTGCACCAGCATCTCGTCGCCGGCGGCGTGGCCGATGCTGTCGTTGACCAACTTGAACCGGTCCAGATCCAGAAAGAGCACGGCGAAGGTCTTGCCGCCGCCACGGGCACGCGCGATCGCCTCGCTGAGCCGGTCCAGCAGATGCGAGCGGTTCGGCAACCCGGTCAGCGCATCGTGCAGCGCCTGGTGGGTCAGCCGCTGCTCGGCGCGCCAGCGCTCGGCGATCTGCGCCAGCAACTGCTCGTTGACTTCGGCCAGTTCGCGGGTGCGCTCCTCCACGCGCTGCTCCAGTTCCGCGTGGGCTAGCCGCAGCCGCTCCTGCGCGCGTTGCCGCGCCAGGCCGCTGCCGACGTTGTGCGCAACGAAGGTCAGCAGACGCTGGTCGTGTTCGGTGAAACGCACCTTGGCGATGTAGCTCTGCACCACGATCGCGCCGATCACCTCGCCTTCGTCGAACAGCGGCACGCCCAGCCAGCTGTAGGGGCGCTGGCCGTATTCCTGCACCTCGCCCTGCGCCAGCAAGGCGTCGATGTCGGGAAGCTCCAGCAGTTGCGGCCGCCGCACCCGCATCACGTACTCGGTCAGTCCGCGGCCGCGGCGCCGCTGCGGCCGGTAAGGGGTGAACTCGTCCACCGAGTACACGAACTCCAGCATCGTGTCGTCGTCGGACAGCAGCGCGATGTACAGATTGCGCGCGTCGATCAGCCCGCCGACGATGGCGTGCACCTCGGTGTAGAACTGCTGCAGGCTCTCCGAGCGGATCGCCAGCTCGGCGATGCGGAACAGCGCCAGTTGCAGGGTCTCGGCGCGCTTGCGCTCCTGGATCTCCTCCTGCAGGTCGTGGTTGGCACGCTGCAGTTCCTGGGTGCGCAGGTGCACGCGCCGCTCCAGCTGCACCTGCGCATGCCGCCGGTCCATCGCGGTCTGTACGTGCTGGGCCACGTAGGCCAGCAAGGCGCGGTCGGCATCGGTGTAGCGCAACGCGTAGTCGTAGTTCTGCACCACAATGGCCCCGCACACGCGGCCCTCGCGCAACATCGGCACGCCCAGCCAGTCGCGGCTGTCCGGGCCGTGTTCGGCGTTGTAGCCCACCTGCAGGCGCTCGCGCACCTGTTCCGACGGCCCACGCACCGCACGGCCGTGGCGCAGCAGCCCCACGGTGAGGCTGTTCGGCATGTCGCGCAGCAGGTAGGTCTTCTCCGGATCGGCGACGAAGTCGTCGTGACGGTCGGAGAAGTACAGGAAGCGCATGCTCTGCTGGTCTTCGTCGTATTCGACGATGTAGCAGTTCTCCGCGTACATCAGCGATTCCAGCACCGCATGCACGCGCTGCAGCATCTGGCCCATTTCCAGATCGGCACCGGCCAGGTCGGCGATCTCGTACAGCGCCTGCTGCAGCTGCTTGGATTTTTCCAGGCCCGCGATGCGCGCGCGCATGCGCTCGGTGTCGAGCAGGTTGAGACCGAACGCGACCGCGGCCTCGCACCAGGCCGCGCGATACGCCGCATCCAACGGCTGTCTCGCCTGCGCGCCGATGACCACGCAGGCCCCCTCGGCGGTGCGGTGCACGTACAGCACCGTCGGTGTCGTCGACGGCGGCAACTCGGTGGCGGCCAGCGTCTGCGCGACCAGCGCCTGCAGCCACTCCGGCGCCTCCGCGCTGGCGCCGTGGAGGCGCCCGACCACGCCGTCGCCGCAGCCGATCGCCACGGCGCTGCCGGGCGGCAGCAGCCCGCACAAGGCCTGCGCCGTGCGGGCGGGCGCATGGCCGCCGGATGCGTCTTCGCGGGCGGTGGCGGACGAATTGAACAGCATCGACAACGATTCTCCTGCAGGGCCCCCCGGAACCGCTCCACGCTCGCCCTTCATCATCAGCATACCTGTTGCATGGACCGATCGACGGCCGATCGACCCCGAAGCGACGAGATGGGCGTTTGTCTACACATGTTGTCAGAATTTCCGCCCTCGCCACCCTCTCCCGGCACCCCGCCTCCCGACTATGCGGCGGCCCGGCGAACGCTTAGGCTTGCCGCCGTGGACGCCCCGGTCGAAGCGAGCGACGAAGCCCTGATGCTGGCCTACGCGGCCGGCGACGCGCGCGCGTTCGAGACCCTGTACCTGCGCCACCGTGGCCGCCTGTACCAATACCTGCTGCGACAACTGCGCGACCGTGCGCTGGCCGAAGAGCTGTTCCAGGAAGTGTGGCAGCGGGTGATCGCCGCACGCCTGGAGTGGCAGCCGCAGGCCGCGTTCACCACCTGGCTGCTGCGCATCGCCCACAATCGGCTCGGCGACCACTGGCGCGCGGCCAAGCATCGCCCGCCGGCACCGGCCGACGCCGACCTGCGCACCGCACGCGTGCAGGACCCCGACACGCCGGAGCGGCAACTGTCCGCCTTCGAGCAGCGGCGCCAGCTGCAACTGGCGCTGGATGCGCTTCCCGAGGAGCAACGCGACGTGCTGCTGCTGCGCCTGGAGCAGGAATTGAGCCTGGACGAGATCGGGCAGATCACCGGCGTCGGCCGCGAGACGGTCAAGTCGCGGCTGCGCTATGCGATGGACAAACTGCGCGCGAGGTTGGGCGGATGAGCGCCGACGAACCGCTGACCCCGGAAGAGCGCGCGCTGGCCGAACGCCTGCGCCTGGGCCGGCAGGCATTGCCACCGCCAGCGCTGGATGCGGCGATCCTGGCTGCCGCGCGTGCGGCAGTCGCACCGGGGGCTGCCGAGGTCCCGGAGTACCCCAGCAGCGCCGCGGAGCGCGCGCGGGCGCAGGCCGCCGCGGCGATGCCCGCGGCCGCGCCCGCCTCCATCGCGACCGCCGAGCCGGCCGAGCCAGACCCCGCGCCTGCATCGCGTGCAGCCCCGCCGGCGTCGCGGCCACGCTGGCCGACCTGGTTCGGCCTGGCCGCCTCGCTGGTGCTGGTGGCCGGCATCGCCTGGCGCGCACGCCCACCGGCGCCCTCCGCGCCCGCGCCGACGGCGGCCCCTGCCCCGATCCCGGCAGTCACGTCCGCCGCCGACGCCCCCGCCACACCCGTCGCCTCCCCGGCACCGCCCTCCACGGAGCCGGCACCGGCGACCGCTGCGCCGGCAGCCGCTGAGACAGCGGCACCCGCCCCTGCGGCCTACGCGCGCATCGCGACGGAGACAGCCGACGCGCCGCTGTCCGAGCGTGCGCAGGCGCCGATGCACAAGCCAGCGCCCACGCGCAGCATGCCTCCTCCCGCGCCAGCGGCCATGGTGGCGCCCGCCGCTCCACCGGCTCCGGCCCCGCCACCGCAGACCTTTGCGGCCGACAGCAATGCGTCCGCCGCCGAGCAGCAAGCTGCGCCGGCCGGAATGCCGCTGCGTGCACCCACGCGCGCGGAAACGGCACAGGACGCCTTGGCGCGCAGTGCGCCCGCCGACACCGCCACCCCGTCCAGGCTGGCGGCCTCCGCGCGCGCGAAGGCCGCTGCGGCCGAGACGTCGGACACCCTCTCGCTGCGCCCTTCGACATCCGCTGCGGCCACCGCCGCGGCATTGCCGGAATCCGACAGCAACGCCCTGGTGGCCGCGCTGGAGGCCGATGCGCAGCTATCGCCGCGGCGCTGGCTGCAGCGGATCCGTGAGCGCCGCGACCAAGGCGAACTCGAGACCGCACGCGCCAGCCTACTGCGCTTCCAGCGTGCGCATCCGCAGCGATCGATCCCGCAAGATCTGCGCCCGCTGCTGCCGGACTGAGCTGCGCCGCGACCGCCACGGCGGGCCGAGGCCGCACCTCGTCTACAATGCCGCCGATGCCCGACACGCTCCCGCACCCCGTCAGCCACAGCGTGGAGATCAAGCACAGTCGCTTCGTTGCCCACGCCGCGCCGATCGCCGACGCCGGCGCAGCGCTGGCGTTCGTGCAGCAGGTGATGGTGGCCGACGCCACCCACAATTGCTGGGCCTACCGCCATGGCGACGAATACCGCTCCAGCGACGACGGCGAGCCCGCCGGCACCGCCGGCCGGCCGATCCTGGCGGCGATCGACGGCCAGGGCTTCGACCGCGTGGTGGTGGTGGTCACGCGCTGGTACGGCGGCATCAAGCTCGGCGCCGGCGGCCTGGTCCGCGCCTATGGCGGCAGCGCGGCCGAATGCCTGCGGTTGGCGCCCCGGCAACCCTTGCTCGCGTTGAGCCTGCTGACCCTGCACTGCGGCTTCGACGACCTGGGCGCGGTGCATGCCGCGCTGAGCGCCTGCGCCGCGGAAAAACTCGATGAACGCTTCGATGCCGGCGGCGCCGAACTGCGCCTGCGCCTGCCCCGCGATCGCGTCGACGCCTTGAAAACCCGCCTGCGCGACGCCACTCGCAATCGGGTCCGCTGTTCGGAACCCGCCCCCGCATGAACACCCCCTCGGCCGACCAGGCCAAGTCGCTGCGCAGACTCGGCAGCCTGCGCACCCTGTGGCCGTTCGTGCGTCGCCGGCGCGGCCTGCTGATCGCCTGGCTGGTGGCGCTGGCGATCTCCTCCAGCGCCACACTGAGCCTGCCGGTCGCGGTCCGGCAGATGATCGACCACGGCTTCGAGGACGTCGGCCTCATCAACCAGTCGTTCGCCCTGTTGTTCGCGGTCTCGGTGGTGCTGGCGGTGGCCACCGCCACGCGCTTCTACTTCGTGTCGCTGCTCGGCGAGAAGGTGGTCGCCGACCTGCGCGAGCGCCTGTACACGTATCTGATCGGCCTGCATGCCGGTTTCCACGACCGCAACCGCAGCGGCGAACTGGTCTCGCGCCTGTCGGCCGACAGCGAACTGCTGCGCGGGGTCATCGGCAGCACCATGTCGGTGGCGCTGCGCAGCACGGTCACCGCGATCGGCAGCGTGGTGATGCTGTGCGTGACCAGCCCGCACCTGGCCGCCTACACCCTGCTCGGCATCCCCGTGGCGGTGCTGCCGATCGTGCTCGGCGCACGGCGCCTGCAGAAGATCTCGCGCGCCAGCCAGGACCGCGTCGCCGACGCCAACACCCTGGCCGCCGAGACCCTGGGCGCGGTGCGCACGGTGCAGGCGTACGCGCGCGAAGGCTACGAACGCGGCCGCTTCGGCGAGGCGCTGGCGCAGACCGTGGCGGTGGCGCGGCGCCGGGTCCGCGCGCAGGCGCTGATCACCGCCGCGGCCATCGTGTTGATCTTCGGCGCCATCGTGCTGGTGCTGTGGTTGGGCGCGCACGAGGTCGCCGCCCACGAACTCAGCGCGGGCGCGCTCGGCCAGTTTTTGCTGTACGCGATGTTCGGTGGCGGTTCGGTGGCCTCGCTGGCCGAGGTCTGGAACGACCTGCAGCGCGCGGCCGGCGGCATGGGCCGCATCGCCGAACTGTTCCAGGAACGTCCCGAGATCGTCGCCCCGGCCCAACCGCGTGCGCTGCCGCAGCCGCTGCGCGGCGAGGTGCGCTTCGACAACGTCAGCTTCCGCTATCCGCAGCGCCCCGATCAGCCGGCACTGGACGGCTTCGACCTGCACGTGCGGCCCGGCGAGAGCGTGGCCCTGGTCGGCCCCTCCGGCGCCGGCAAGAGCACGGTGCTGGCGCTGTTGATGCGCTTCCACGACCCGCAATCGGGCAGCGTGCAGGTGGACGGCCTGGACCTGCGCACGCTGGACCCGTCGCAACTGCGCGCAGCGATCGGACTGGTGCCGCAGCACCCGACCCTGTTCGCCGCCAGCGCCGCCGACAACATCCGCTACGGTCGGCTCGAGGCCAGCGAGGCCGAGGTCGAGGCCGCCGCGCGCGCGGCCGAAGCCGACGCGTTCCTGCGGCAACTGCCGGAGGGCTATGCCAGCGAACTGGGCGAACGCGGCGCGCGCCTGTCCGGCGGCCAGCAGCAGCGCATCGCCATCGCCCGCGCCCTGCTCAAGGACGCGCCGATCCTGCTGCTGGACGAGGCCACCAGCGCCCTGGACGCGCAGAGCGAACACGCCGTGCAGCAGGCGCTGGAGCGGCTGATGGCCGGACGCACCACCCTGGTGATCGCGCACCGCCTGGCCACCGTGCTGAAGGCCGACCGCATCGTGGTGATGGACCACGGCCGCATCGTCGCCCAGGGCACCCACGCCGAGCTGCTGGCGCAGGACGGGCTGTACGCCGAACTCGCTCGCCTGCAATTCATCGACTGAGCACGCCGCGCTAACGACAGCGGGACTACGGTCGGACCGCGTCTGCGCTGCGGCCGCGCGCTCGCGACCGCCGCTCCGGCGTCCCGCATTCGATGCAGCGTTCGACAGGAGGCTTCCGATGTCCTTTCGCCAATTGCCCGCCCTCGGTCCCGACGGCGAGGCGTATCTGATCACCGAATTCCAGGACGATGCGCCGCGCCAACAGCAGGCGCAGCACGACCCGCACGCCGACAGCGGACTGCGCTACGAACTGGCCGACGGCCGCAAGCTGATCCGCCGCGGCCAGCAGTTCGTCACCACCGGCGGCGAGTTGACCCTTACCGCAGTCTAGCGTCGCCGCCACGGTATGCCGCCGCGCCCTGTCATCGCCACTGGCGTTCGGGGCACTGGCGGCAAGCTGGTGAATTTTTCGCCACACGGCTTGACAGGCTTGCCCCGCAAGGCGCGCCGACAGTTATCCACATGTTTGCGCAGTGGCCATCCACATGCGCTGTGGATGAATTGCGGCAGGCGTTGGTGGTTCCCGTGCACGCGTCTGGCGAGTTGCACGGTCGCGGCTGAAGCCGCTCCTAGGACGGGTGTTGCGTGCTTTCGTAGGAGCGGCTTCAGCCGCGACGAGCGAAGCGGCATGCGTCCTCATGGCGCACCGCGTCGGGACTGAAGCCCCTCCCCACAGTGCCCCAGCCAACTCGCCGCAAGTTCTAGTGAGAGCGGCTTCAGCCCCGACGGCGTGCGATGCAATTCACCCCGCCAGCACCCGCCCGATCCCACTGGCATCGATCTCCGCCGCCGCGCCGCGCACCGCCCCCGTATCGCTGGCCGGATCGAAGCCGAGCCGGAAATGCAGCTCGCCCGCTTGCGTGCGCGAGGAATGGATCGAAGCGAGATTCACCCCATGGCGCTCGAACACGTGCAACAGCGCGCGCAGTGAACCGGCGCGGTCCTCCGGCAGATAGACGCTGAGGGTGGACTGCTCGGTCAGGTCGGCCAGCAGATAACCGACGCGCTCGTAGCTGTAGTTGCCCTGCGCGATCGCCGCCTCGCCCAAGGCCTGCCGGTTGGCGTCGAGGAACTCGGCGCGGAATTGCGCGCGCGCCGCATCGTCGCCGCGACCGACCTGGTCGCGCAGCCGCGACAGCTGCGCGATCAGCCCGTCCAGCACATCGCCCACATGCGGATTGCCGAACTGGATGTCTTCGTAGATGGCCGGATTCAGGGCCAGGATGCGCGCGATGATCGCGGTATCCAGCTCGAACGAGGCCGAGCGGTACGGCAGCAGGGCCTGCAACGGCCCCAGCGCCGGCGCATGTTCGCGCAGCACGCCGGCCTGGGCCAGGTGCGTGGCGTGGACCATGGCCTGCACCAGCGCCATCACCTGGTCGTGGTGCGCGGGCGTGGTGTGCACGCACTCGCCTTCCAGCGCGGCGCACATGGTGTGCAGCCAGGGCTGCCACTGCGCCACACGCGCCTCGCACACCACCAGCACGCGGCCCTTGAGCGTGGGCGACTTGGGCGGCGCGGTCATCGGATGCAGCCCGGCCACTTCCGCCTGCGAGGCCAACATCGCCGCCACCGGCGCGGCCTTGACCGAGGTGACGTCCAGCCAGAGCTGATCGCGCTCGCGGCCGCCGGCGCGCTGCACGTACTCGCCGATCAACGCCGGCGTGTGCCGGATCGGCGCGGAGAAGATCAGCACCTGCGCCTGCTGCAGCAGCGCCTCCGGCGCCAGCGACTGCGGGTCGGCCGGATCGTGGCCGATCACCTGCAACTGCATGCGCTCGCGGAAGAAGCGGCTCAGCCAGCGGCCATAGGCGCCGGCACTGCCGACGATGCCGACGACCGGGCGCAGGCTCACGCCAGGCGCTCGGCGACGAAGCGCAGCGGCGTGGCCAGCGCAGCCGGCGCCGCCGCCAGCACGTCCAGTTCTTCCACGTCCGCGGCCAGGGTTGCCTCCAGCGCCGCGTGCACGCCGGCGATGGCGCGGCCGATCGCCGCCTCGAAGCTGTCGCCGCGCAGCAGGAAGGCCACCAGCAGCGCCATCAACACATCGCCGGTACCGGCGACATCCACCGGCAGCAATGGCGAGCACCAGCGGTAGACCGCCTCGCGGCTCACCGCCAGCGTCACCAGTTGCCCGGCATCGCCGCCGACGCTGTGCGCAAGCACCCATTCCGGACCGCGCGCCAGCAGCACGCGCGCCGCGGCGATCGCGTCGTCCTGCGCCAGCGCCGGCATGCCGGTCAGGCGGCCGAGTTCGAACGCATTCGGCGTCACCAGCCACGCGTGCGGCAACAGGCGCTCGGCGAAGATCGCCTCCAGGCCCGGCTCCACGTAGGGACCGGTGTGCGTATCGCCGATCACCGGATCCAGGCAGTAGCGCAGCGTCGGGCACTGCGGTAGCGTGGCGTCGAGCCAGTCGGCAAAGGCGGCGCCATTGCCGACGCTGCCGAAATAGCCGGACACCAGCATGCGCGCACGCTGCGACAGGCCACGTTCGCTGGCGCCGAGCAGCAGATCGGCGAACCAGTCCGACGGCAGCACCTTGCCGCGCAGCGTGGCGTAGAACGGCGCATTGCTCAGCAAGGTGGTCGGGATCTCGGCCACGCGCAAGCCCAGCGCGCGCAACGGCGGCACCGCCGCACTGTTGCCGGCGTGGCCATAGACGAGTTGCGACTGCACGGAAATGACGTCGACCGGCACCGGGCCGTCGGGCCGCTGGCGGCGGCCATGGATGAGATGATGTTCGGTGGCGTTGTCGACGGAAGCGTTCATCGCCGTAGTGTAGCGCCGGTGCAAGGGCGCTCAGCGGCGCATGCATGCGCGGTGTTGCGGGCGCTTTCAGCAACAACGGCCTCAGCTGCGACGCTCCGACGAGAAAGCGTCGCGGCTGAAGCCGCTCCTACAACGAGGGCATGATGCGGGGAGAAACCCATGCGCAGCCAGCATCGAAACTCCCATTCTCCGCTGCGCTGAGCGCGCGAAACATTTCAATGTGGGAGGGGCTTCAGCCCCCAACGCTTTACCGTCAACGCGTCGGGGCTGAAGCCCCTCCCACAAAGAGCGCTGCAGTAGCCAGACACGCTCGAGAAATCTCGAATCCCAAATCCCGAATCCCAGTCTTCAACAGCCGCAGGCTGTCATCCCGAATCCCGAATCCCGAATCCCCGGCTTTTCAGCAGCCGAATGGCTGATCATCCCGGCCTCACGACGTCATCCGGTCCCAGAACCCCTTCACGCCATCGATGAAGGTCGCCGACTTCGGCGAATGCTTGCGCGCGTCCTCGCCGGTGAAGGTGGACTCGAACTGCTCCAGCAGCTTGCGCTGGTCGGCAGTGAGGTTGATCGGGGTCTCCACCACCACGCGGCAGTACAGGTCGCCTTCGCTGCGGCTGCGCACCGAGCGCACGCCCTTGCCGCGCAGGCGGAACAACTTGCCGGTCTGGGTCTCGGCCGGGATGCGGATCTCCGCCTCGCCGCCCAGGGTCGCCACGCGCACGGTGTCGCCCAGCGCCGCCTGCGAGATGCGGATCGGCACCTCGCAGTGCAGGTCGTCGCCGTCGCGCTGGAAGATCGGATGCTCGCGCACCCGCACTTCCACGTACAGATCGCCCGGCGGGGTACCGGCGGGACCGGCCTCGCCCTCGCCCGACAGGCGGATGCGATCGCCGTTGTCGACGCCGGCGGGAATCTTCACCGACAGCACCTTGGTCTCTTCCACACGCCCGGCGCCATGGCACTCGCCGCACGGGTTCTGCACGATCTGGCCGCGACCGGCGCAATGCGGGCAGGTCTGCTGCATGGCGAAGATGCCGCGCTGGATGCGCACCTGGCCGCGCCCGTGGCAGGTGCCGCAGGTCTCGACCTTGCCATCCGCCGAGCCGCTGCCGTGGCAGTGCGCGCATTCGCTCAGGGTCGGAATCTCGATGCGGCGCTCGATGCCGGCCACCGCTTCTTCCAGGTCCAGCTCCAGCACGTAGCCGATGTCGGCGCCGCGCCGCGGCGCACGCCCGCCACCGCCGGCGCCACCGAAGATGTTGCCGAAGATGTCGCCGAAGATATCGCCCATGTCCGGGCCGCCCGGACCGCCGCCCATCCCGCCCATGCCGTGCTCGAACGCGGCGTGGCCGTGCGCGTCGTACATGCGCCGGCGGTTGCCGTCGGAGAGCACCTCATAGGCTTCCTTGCATTCCTTGAACGCGGCCTCGGCGGCGTGGTCGCCGGGATTGCGGTCCGGGTGGTACTTCATCGCGCAACGGCGATAGGCCTTCTTCAGCTCGTCGTCGCTGGCGGTGCGGGCCACACCCAGCACTTCGTAATAGTCGCGTTTGCTCATAGGGCGGGGATTGGGGATTCGGGAGTCGGGATTCGTTCAATGCAAAAGCGGAGAGCCTCAGCTCTTCCGCTTTTACAAACTTGATGGACAGGGATGGGAGTGGGAACCAACAGGCCAAGGCCTTCGCGAATCCCCAATCCCAAATCCCCAATCCCGGCTTACTTCTTGTCGTCCTTGACCTCGGTGAACTCGGCGTCGACCACGTCGTCGGACGAGGCCGAGGAGGCATGCGCGCCGCCGGCGTTGCCGCCCGGCTGCTGCTCGCCCGCCGCCGCGGCCGCGTACAGCGACTGACCGGCCTCTTCCAGCGCCTTGGTCTTGGCCTCGATCTGGCCCTTGTCGTCGCCCTTCATCGCGGTTTCCAGATCCGCCAGCGCCGACTCGACCTTGCCGATCACGTCGCCGCCAACCTTGCTGCCGTGCTCGGTGATCGCGCTGCGGGTGGCGTGGATCAAGCCGTCGGCCTGGTTGCGCGCCTGCACCAGCTCGTGGAACTTCTTGTCTTCCTCGCGGTTGGCTTCCGCGTCGGCGACCATCCGCTGGATCTCGTCGTCCGACAGGCCGGAACCGGCCTTGATCTCGACCTTCTGTTCCTTGTTGGTCTTCTTGTCCTTGGCCGACACGTGCAGGATGCCGTTGGCGTCGATGTCGAAGGACACCTCCACCTGCGGCAGGCCGCGCGGCGCCGGCTCGATGCCGGACAGGTCGAACTTGGCCAGCGACTTGTTGAAGCGGGCCTGTTCGCGCTCGCCCTGCAGCACGTGCACGGTCACCGCCGACTGGTTGTCCTCGGCGGTGGAGAACACCTGCGAGGCCTTGGTCGGGATGGTGGTGTTCTTCTCGATGATCTTGGTGAACACGCCGCCCAGGGTCTCGATGCCCAGGCTCAGCGGGGTCACGTCGAGCAGCAGCACGTCCTTGACGTCGCCGGCCAGCACGCCGCCCTGGATCGCCGCGCCCAGCGCCACGGCTTCGTCGGGGTTGACGTCCTTGCGCGGCTCCTTGCCGAAGAACTCGGCCACCGCCTGCTGCACCTTCGGCATGCGGGTCTGGCCACCGACCAGGATCACCTCGGTGATGTCGCTGGCGCGCAGGCCGGCGTCGTTCAGCGCGGTGCGGCACGGGTCGATGGTGCGCTTGACCAGGTCTTCCACCAGCGCCTCGAGCTTGGCCCGGGTCAGCTTGATGTTGAGGTGCTTCGGGCCCGACGCGTCGGCGGTGACGTACGGCAGGTTGACTTCGGTCTGCTGCGAGGACGACAACTCGATCTTGGCGCGCTCGGCGGCGTCCTTCAGGCGCTGCAGCGCCAGCGGATCCTTGCGCAGGTCGATGCCCTGGTCCTTGTTGAACTCTTCCACCAGGTAGTCGATGACGCGCTTGTCGAAGTCTTCGCCGCCCAGGAAGGTGTCGCCGTTGGTGGCCAGCACTTCGAACTGCTTCTCGCCGTCGACGTTGGCGATCTCGATGATCGACACGTCGAAGGTGCCGCCGCCCAGGTCGTACACGGCGATCTTGCGGTCGCCGCCCTGGCCCTTGTCCAGGCCGTAGGCCAACGCCGCGGCGGTCGGCTCGTTGATGATGCGCTTGACGTCCAGGCCGGCGATGCGGCCGGCGTCCTTGGTCGCCTGGCGCTGGCTGTCGTTGAAGTACGCCGGCACGGTGATGACCGCCTCGGTGACGGTCTCGCCCAGGAACGCCTCGGCGGTCTTCTTCATCTTCTCCAGCACCTGCGCGGAGATTTCCTGCGAGGCCAGCTTGCGCCCGTCGGCGGTGGCCACCCAGGCGTCGCCGTTGTCGTGCTGGACGATGCTGTACGGCACCAGGCCGATGTCCTTCTGCACTTCGGCGTCGGTGAACTTGCGGCCGATCAGGCGCTTGACCGCATAGAAGGTGTTCTTGGGGTTGGTGACGGCCTGGCGCTTGGCCGAGGCGCCCACCAGGACTTCGCCGTCCTTGGTGTAGGCGACGATCGACGGCGTGGTGCGGTCACCCTCGGAATTCTCGATGACGCGGGCCTTGCCGCCGTCCATGATCGCCACGCACGAATTGGTCGTGCCCAGGTCGATGCCGATGATCTTGCCCATTGCAATGACTCCTGAAAGGTCGTGTAGCCGGCCAGTGCCGGGATCTGGTTCGGATATAGGGATGGCCGCGGGTCATTCAAGCCATCGCCGCAAATTAGCGTTCCACGGCCGCCGCGCCGGGTTCAGGCGCGGGCGGCCGGCGCTCAGTCGTGCTTGGCCACCACCACCAGGGCGGGCCGCAGCAGGCGGTCGTTGAGCAGGTAACCCTTCTGGAACACCTGGATCACGTGGCCCGGGGCGACGCCCTCGGCCTCGGCCTGGCTGATCGCCTGGTGATGCTCGGGGTTGAACGGCTCGCCGGTCGGGTCGAGCAGGGTCAGGCCGTTGTCGGCGGCGACCTTGAGCAATTGCTTGTAGGTCAGCTCCAGGCCGTCGCGCAGCGGGCTGGGCTCGCTGCCGGCGGCGCTCAGCCCCGCATCCAGACTGTCGAACACCGGCAACAGGTCGCCGAGCAGGCGCTCGTTGGCGAACTTGCGCGCCTGCTCCACGTCGCGGGCGATGCGCTTGCGCTGGTTCTCCAGGTCGGCCCGCTCGCGCAGGGCGTCGGCCTTGACCAGGGCCAGTTCGCTGCGCAGCGTCTCGATCTCCGCCTGTAGCGGATCGGTCGAGGGCTGCTGCGCCTCGGTCAGGTGTTCGGAATCGAATTCAGGGTGCTCTTGCGTCATGTCCGGGTCCCTGGCGGGGTACGTCCCGCCTTACCGGACCACCTATGTGGGCGGTGCGGGCGGATTCAAGTGAATCCGGGGATTCGGGAGTCGGGATTGGGGATTCGCCTGGTACGGCGGGACGGTCGGCTGGCGGAGGGCGCTGCGGGCGCCCCCTGCGCGTGGCTCAGCGGTCGCTGGGCGGGGATGGGTCCAGGCGGGCGCCGAGGACGTCGGCGGCGGTCTGGACCAGGGGGATGACCCGGTCGTAGTCCATGCGCTTGGGGCCGATCACGCCCAGCACGCCCAGCACCTGGCCGCCGGCCATGTATGGAGCGGTCACCAGCGACACGCTCTCCAGCGGCACCATGCCGGTCTCTTCGCCGATGAAGATGCGCACGCCCGGCGCGCGGATGGTGCGTTCGAGCAGTTGCAGGATCTCGCGCTTGCTGGCGAAGACTTCGAACAGCTCGCGCAGCCGCTCCAGGTCCGACAGGTCCTGCACGCCCATCAGCTTGGTCTGCCCGGCCAGCACCATGTCGTCGCCGGCCGGGGCCAGCGCCTGCTCGGCCAGTTCGACACTGTGCGCCAGCAACTGCTCCATCTCGTCGCGCGCGTGGCGCAGGTCGCGCAGCAGGCTGGCACGGATGTCGGCCAGGGCGCGCCCGGCGAAATGCCGGTTCAGATAGTTGGCCACCCGCTCCAGTTCGGCCGGCTCGTAGGCCTTGCGCGGCTCGATGACGCGGTTCTGCACCTCGTTGTCGGCGAACACCAGGATCGCCAGCACCCGCCGCGCGTCCAGCGGCACGAAATCGATGTGCCGGAACGCGAACTGCTCGCGCTTGGGCGCGCTGACCACGCCGACGAAGTGGGTCATGGCCGACAACAGTTCCGAAGCGCTGCCCAGCAATGCCTGGGTGCCGGCGGCATTGGCCATCTCCGCGCGCAGCCGCGCCACCTCGCCTTCGGCCGGCGGGCGCATCTGCACCAGGCTGTCGACGAACACCCGGTAGCCGGTGGCGGTGGGCACGCGTCCGGCCGAGGTGTGCGGCGAGCTGAGCAGCCCGGCGTCCTCCAGGTCGGCGAGGATGTTGCGGATCGTCGCCGGGCTCACGTCCAGCCCGGCATGCCGGGCCAGGGTCTGCGAGCCGACCGGCTCGCCGTCGCGGATATAGCGCGAGATCAGCGTGCGCAGCAGCTGCCGGGCACGCGGATCGAGGCTGGAATGGACCGGGGAGGCGCGCATGGAATCAACCCGTGAGACTGGTCCTTAGATAATGTCTGCACGCCGGCTTGGCAAGTCATTGGCCCACCTACCCGCGCATGCTAGCGTTGCGCGGCTCCGGATGCAGACCCCATGCTCAGACATCTCTCGATCAAGGATTTCGCCGTCGTACGCGGCACCGAACTGGAATTCGGCCCCGGCATGACCGTGGTGTCCGGCGAAACCGGCGCCGGCAAGTCGCTGATGGTGGACGCGCTCGGCTTCTTGTCCGGGCTGCGCGCCGACAGCGGCGTGGTCCGCCACGGCGCCGACCGCGCCGAGCTGTCGGCCGAGTTCGTGCCGCCCGCCCAGGCGCGTGCCTGGCTGCGCGAGAACGAACTGGACGACGACGAACACTGCCAGTTGCGCCGGGTGATCCGCGCCGACGGCGGCTCCCGCGCCTGGATCAACGGCCGTCCGGTGACCCTGTCGCAACTGGCCGAACTGGCCGGCCACCTGGTCGAGATCCATGGCCAGCACGAACACCAGGCCCTGCTCTCGCGCGGCAGCCAGCTCGGCCTGCTCGACGCCTACGCCCGCAACGAGGCCGAACGCGCCGCGGTGCGCGCCGCCGCCGCCCGCTGGCAGGGTCTGCTCAGCGAGCGCGAGACCCTGCTGGCGCAGGGCGACGTCAGCGACCGCATCGGCTTCCTGCAGCACCAGCTGGCCGAACTGCAGCGCGAGGACCTGGACCCGGCGGCGATCGCCGCCCTGGACGCCAACCATCGCCGCCAGGCCCACGCCGCCGCGCTGATCGGCGCCTGCGAGGGCGCGGCGCAGCGGCTCAACGGCGACGAGGCGCCGGCGGTGCTGGACCTGCTGCAGCAGACCCGCCACGAACTCGGCAAGGTCGGCGAGTACGACCCGCGCCTGGCCGAGGTGCAGGCGCTGATCGACAGCGCCGGCATCCAGCTGGAGGAAGCGCTGGCGCTGATCGACCGGGTCCGCGACGACCTGGATGCCGACCCGGCCCAGTTCGATGAGATGGAACGCAAGCTCGGCCGCCTGCACGACCTGGCGCGCAAGCACCGGATCGGGGTGGACGCGCTGGCCGGGCACCGCGACGCCCTGCTGGCCGAGGTGGAAAGCCTGCGCGGCGCCGGCGAGCGGCTGGACGTGCTCGACGCCGAGATCGCCCAGGCCACCCAGGCCTGGCGCGACGCCGCGGCCGCCCTGACCGCCACCCGCGACCGCGGTGCGCAGGCGCTCTCGCACGACACCACCGCGCTGATCGGCGAACTGGGCATGGGCGGCGGCCGCTTCCTGATCCAGCTCGAGCCGCACGAGACGGAGCGGCCGGACCCCGCCGGCGCCGAGCGCGTCGAGTTCCTGGTCGCCGCCAACGCCGGGCAGCCGCCGCGCGCCCTACGCAAGGTGGCTTCCGGCGGCGAACTGTCGCGCATCTCGCTGGCGATCGAGGTCGCCGCGCTGGGCCTGGATGCGGTGCCGACCATGGTTTTCGACGAAGTGGACTCGGGCATCGGCGGCGCCGTCGCCGACATCGTCGGCAAGAAGCTGCGCGCGCTCGGCGAGCAGCGCCAGGTGCTGTGCGTGACTCACCTGCCGCAGGTCGCCGCGCAGGGCCACGCCCACTACCGGGTCAGCAAGGCGCCGGTCGAGGGCATGACCCAGAGCTCGGTGGAACTGCTGGCCCCACGCCAGCGCGAGGAAGAACTGGCGCGGATGCTGGGCGGCGTCGAGGTCAGCAAGGAAGCCCGCGCCGCGGCCAAGCGGCTGCTGCTCAGCGCGGGCTGAGCGGCTGGCGATCGGGCCGCGCTGCCAGCACCTGGCCGTGCGACCCTGCCCAGGCACCGCAGGTCACTGAAAGCATCAAAGGCCCCTCTCCCACCGGGAGAGGGGTTAGGGTGAGGGCTCGGTACGGAGCGACCCGCTGACGTTATCCACGCGGCGACACCCGGACCCTCATCCGCCCCTGCGGGGCACCTTCTCCCGGTGGGAGAAGGGAGAAGCCTCAGCCCTTCTTGCCGCTCGGCCGCTTGCTGCGCACGTACAGCACCAGGGAGTGCTCTTCCAGTTCGTAGCCGTGATCGGCGGCGATCTTGCGCTGCAATTCCTCGATCTCCGCGCTTTCGAACTCGATGATCTTGCCGGTGTCCACGTCCACCATATGGTCGTGGTGGCCGCCGCGGTCCAACTCATACACCGCCTGGCCGCCCTCGAAGTTGTGCTTGAGCACCAGCCCGGCCGCCTCGAACTGGGTCAGCACGCGGTACACGGTGGCCAGGCCGATCTCGTCGCCGTGGTCCAGCAGCTGCCGGTAGATCTCCTCGGCGGTCATGTGGTGCCGCGCCGATTTCTGCTCCAGCAGCTCAAGGATGCGCATCCGGGGGTGCGTGACCTTCAGGCCGACTTTGCGCAGATCGTGGGATTCCATGGCGTCTCCGTTCATAGCTGGTTTATCGCCAGCTGCCTGGGAATGGGTCGCGGCGGTCGCCGGGAGTGTATCATCGACGTGATTTCATTCAGCCATGTCCCCGATGCGCAATCTCCTGCTGGTCGCCGCTGTTGCCCTGTCCACCGCTGGCTGCGGCATCATTTACAAGCAGCCCATCTACCAGGGCAATCTGATCAAGCCATCGGCCGTGGAGCAGCTCAAGGTCGGGCAAAGCAAGCAGCAGGTCAGCGCGCTGCTGGGCAGCCCCTCGATCCCGGATCCGTTCCATGCGCAGCGCTGGGACTACACCTCCACCGAGCGGATCGATCGCGTCGGCCATACCGAGATCAAGAACTTCGTCGTGTTCTTCGACAACGACATGGTCACCCGCTGGGAAGGCGACTACTTCCCGGATCAGGACGAAGAGCTGGCCAAGAACAGCGTGCGCCAGTTCGGCCGCAACCTGGCCAAGGACAAGAAGAAGCAGCGCCGCGGCGAATGAGCCGGCGGCCGCGTCGCGCCCCGCCGCTCAGCGCGGCTTGGCGCGGCGCCGCCTGGCGTCCTTGGGGTCGATCAGCAGCGGCCTGAGCAGTTCCACCCGGTCGCCGTCCTGCAACAGCCGCGTCGGTGCGGCGACTTCGCCGTAAACCGCGCACGACATGTCGGGCGTCGCTTCCGGCAACGCGGCGGCGGCCAGCGCATCGGCCACGGTCGCGCCTTCCGGCAGATCCAGCCGCTGCGACACGAAGCGCTCCGGCCAGGCCAGCACCACCTCGATCTGCATGGCGGCTAGGCCTGTTCCCGGTCGGCCACGCGCACGAAGTCGTTGACCATGCGATCGGCCAGGCTCTGGAAGCCCAGCGCCAGCGCCGGCCCGAGCAGGCGCGAGGCGGGTTCGAAGTCGAGCATCAGGCTGACCTTGCTGGCATGGTCGTTGAAACCCTGGAAGGTCCACTGCCCCTGCAGGCGCTTGAACGGGCCGTCGCGCAACTGCATATCGATGCGGTCCGGGCGCTGCAGGCTGTTCTCGGTGGTGAACCAGGTGCGGAACGAGCCCAGCCCCAGGTCCAGCCGCGCGACCAGGACGCGGTCGTTCTGCTCGAGGATATGGGCCGCATCGCACCAGGCGAACCGGCGCGGATAGGCGGCGACGTCGTTGACCAGATCGAACATGCGCGTTGCGGCGTGTTCGACCAGAGCGCTGCGGCGGATGATAGGCATTCGGGACGGAAGTGGGACCAAGACGTTCGGGAGGCCCCGAATCGGAGACAATAGCAAGATGAGCAAGAAACCCGCCAAGGATAAAGCAAACGGCGCGACGGCCAACAAGACCATCGCCCTGAACAAGCGCGCGCGCCACGAATACCACCTGGAGGACCGCTACGAGGCCGGCCTGGCCCTGCAGGGCTGGGAGGTGAAGTCGATCCGCGCCGGCCGCGCCAACATCGGCGAGAGCTACGCCTTCGTGCGCCAGGGCGAGCTGTTCCTGTTCGGCGCGCAGATCACCCCGTTGATCCAGGCCTCCACCCACGTGGTGGCCGACGACCGCCGCACGCGCAAGCTGCTGCTGCACCGGAACGAGATCGACAAGCTGATCGGCCGCGTCGAACGCGACGGCTACACCCTCGTGCCCACCGCGATGTACTGGAGCAAGAACAAGATCAAGCTCGAGATCGCACTGGCCAAGGGCAAGCAGGACCACGACAAGCGCAACGCGGCCAAGGACCGCGACTGGGCCCGCGACAAGCAGCGCATCATGCGCCGGCACAACAAGAATGCCTGAGTGGCAGGGATTGGGGATTTGGGATTGGGGATTCGCAAGAGCGGATTCCCTGCCCGCCTCCAAACCGTTGCACGCCTCGCCTTTCCTGTAGGAGCGGCTTCAGCCGCGACGCGGTGAGGCCGGGAATCGGGAATCGGGAATAGCAAAGGCCGCTTAAAGGCGCACCAATTCAGCCGCACGCAGCGCAACAACGCCGAAATTTCGGCAATAGCAAAACCTCCGGTAGCGCATGAATGCCCTTGTGGGAGCGGCTTCAGCCGCTACGCGATGACGCCGGAATCTCGACGTGATTCCAAAGCGCCCGCCGTACAGGGCACGCCAGCCGTCTCAAGCACCGCTCCTGAAGCGTTGACATTCAACCATGTTGGCGCAAGCAGATTCTCGAATGAAAGACGATGCGGCCTGAGAACGGCTGTTGCGAATCCCCAATCCCCAATCCCGAATCCCGGCGCTCTCTCACGTCCCGCCAAGCATCCGCATCAAACTCGGCAACCCGCTGCCCTGCATGTAGCGATCGCGCTGCAGGTCCAGGCATTGCGCCAGCACCAGCTGCTTGACCCGATCCGGGGCGCCGATGAACTCGCGGCGCACCGACAGGAACGCAGCGATCAGCCCGGACACATGCGCCGCGGCCATGCTGGTGCCGCTCATCTCCACCATCCAGGTGCCGGGATCGTCGACCACAAACCTGTGATGCGCCGACAGGATCTTTTCGCCCGGCGCGACCAGGTCGGGCTTGTAGCGGCCATCGGCCGTCGGGCCGCGCGAGGAGAAATACGAAATGCCGTAGCTGTGCGGACTGCTCTTGTGCACCGAACCCACTGCCAGCGACTCCTCCAGATTGGCCGGGTCGCCGATGCTCAGGTCCAGGTTCAGCGGGTAGGCCTCGCCGTCGCCCTGCATCAGCCAGGCCAGGCCGTCGTTGCCGGCCGCGATCACCACCACCACGCCCTGGCGCCAGAGCCGGCGCAGTTCGTTGCACAGCGGGGTGAAGCCGCAGCCGTAGCTCTCGGCGTCGAAGTAGCCGCCCAGGCTCAGGTTGACCCCGTGCACCACCAGCTCGCCGGCGCGCTCGTTGAGCTCGGCCACCTGCTGCACGCCCTTGATGATCCAGGAGTCGCGGCCGTTGCCGTCGTCGTCCAGCACCTTCAGGCCGTACAGCCGCGCCAGCGGCGCCATGCCGGCGAACTGCAGTGGCGCCGACGTTGGCACGCCCGGCAGCGGCGCCTCGGACTGCCCGGCGATGATGCCGGCCACGTGGGTGCCATGGCCGTTGCCGTCGAGCGCATCGAAGCCGGCCTCGCCCGGGCGCAACGCGCGCGGACGCCCGCGCTGGGTGCAGTCCCATTGGGCGAGCACGGTTGGCGGCTGCCCGGCGATGTGGAAATGCGGATGCGCCGCGGCGATGCCGCTGTCCAGCACCGCCCAGCCGATCCCGGTGCCGAGTGCGCGATAGGCCACCTGCGCCGCGTCCACCTGGATCGTGCTGCGCGACTGGTAGATCAGCGCGCGCTTGCCCGCATCGCGCCACAGGCGCTTGAGGTTGAGGTCGCGATAGCGCTCGCGCAGGCTCTCGATCTCGAACCGGGTCAGCCGCGCCGACACGTAGCGCTGCAGCGTGTCCTCCAGTTCGATCTGCGCATCCAGCGCCTCGCCGTGCAGGCCGGTGGAGGCCTCGGTCAGCGCACGCAACGCGGCGATCAACTCATGCTTGCGTTGCGCCGGATCGCCGGCGTCGGACAACCGCTCGAGTTCGATCAGCACCTCGTGGCGATAGTCCGGCGCACGCGCTTCCAACTGGTCGGACAAATCCTTGATCAACACCGGGTGCGCGATCGGCTGATCGAAGCCCACACCCACCGCGCGCCGCACCTCGGCCCGCACGTCGGGGATGGACAGGTAGCCGGCGGCCGAATGCGGGTTGTGCTGCCAATCGGGATTGATCTTCGACCCGGCGATGTTGTGGAAGCGCCCGCCGGCATCGGCGATGTCGTCGCTGAGATCGTCGTCCAGGGCCACCGGGTCGCGCCGCTCGGCGACGTTGACCCAGCGCGCCACGCAGGGCGGGAACGGCAGCTTCGGGGTACCGGTCCACTCCTTGAACATGCTGCGCACCACCGGCAGCCCCAGCGGCGAGCCGAGCGTGAGCAGCAGCGACACCTCGCAGTCCTGCGGCTGCAGTTCGCGTAGCACGTCGTAGGCGATCAGCGAACCCTGGCTGTGCGCGACGATCACGAATGGACCGCCACCGGCGCGGATGCGTTGCAGCAGGCTGTCGCGCATCTGCTCACGTCGCGCCGGCACGAAGAAGAAATCGTGCACGTCCTGCAGCAGCGCCGCGGAGATCAGCTTGAGCAGCGCGCGATTGAACACGTCGATCACGCCCTGCGCATGCACATCGGCGGCTGCAGCCGCCGAGGGCGGCGCCGCCGCCTCCACCTCGTCCAGCACCTGGTGCAACCGCGCGCGCTCGGCATCGCTGCTGGCCAGGGTGTCGGCGAGCTGGCGCAGATCGGCCAGTTGCGGCGCCACGCCGAGCGCGCTCAACATGCGCTGCTCGGCCTGGTTCAATACCGGACCGCGGTCCTGATCCTGGCAATCGCCCGGCTCGGGCGACGGATAGCGCTCGCGATTGACCCAATAGGCCATGCGCGTGCGCTCGCCCATCGCGCGGCCGAACAGCGCGCGGTCCCACTGGCAGCGCAACACCTCGGCCGGTGGCTTGTTGCCGATGCCATGGATGTAGACGACGGTGCGCGCCTGCCCCTGCGCCAGCGAGCCTTCGCCGGTGGCCTTAGGCCGCAGCGCGTTGCGCGCTGGCGGCGTCGCGGCGCGGGTCGCAGAGGCAGGTCTGCTGGCGCCAGGAGCCGAGACGGTGGGACTGGACGCTGTTGCGGGCCTTGCCGACGCAGCCGCTCCTGCCGGCGTCGTCTTCTGCGCCCGCTTGGCAGCATCTACGCCGCCTGCCGCCGTCTTGCGCAGTGCCGCCCTCGGCTTGGCGGCGGATGCCGCCTGTGCCTTGACCGGCGTCTTGCCGGGCTTGGAGGTCGGGGACGTGACGGGTGCCTTGGGCGCATGCCCGCTGCTGCGGCCACGCGGCTGTCTGCTTGCCATTGCGCTGCTCCATGCCTGGGGGAATGCCTGGGGGACGGCGGCGTGACAGGGCCGGCGTCGCAGTGAAGCCAGCTTAAGCGCGGTCTGTCTCAAGACTTGTGACTGCCCTCCCCGATCCCTACACTGTGCAGGTCAGCGTTTGACGTTGTCCCCGGGGGTGCACTGGTTTCGACGGGGGTTGCAAAATCGCTTGGCGCATGCCGAGGGGGCAGCTTTCCTCGTAAATCCAGCCGCAAACTTATAGTTGCCAACGACGACAACTACGCTCTGGCCGCTTAAGGCCTAGCCCCGAAATCGCTTGTGTCCGTGCTCGCGACGTAGGGTCATTATCACGGAATCGCCGGTGGTGGCTGCCTGTCAGCCATTGGCTAAATCAAGCAGGCTGGTCCCGGGATGCGCTTCGCACATCGTGCTGTTCCGGGACGAGATCCAACGATGAGCTAAGCATGTAGTGCCGGGGATGGAGTGCCTTCGGACGGCGGTTCGATTCCGCCCACCTCCACCATCCAAACGCGAGAAACAGCACCAAGTGCTTGATCTTGCGAAGGTTTGGCCCGGGGTTTGATGATCGATTTGAGCCTGGTCTAGGTATCAAACGAGGTATCAAACCCCGTGCCGAAGCCTTACTTTTTGCGCCGCCCGGCTGGGCTCTATGTGCGCTTCTTCGTCCCGAGCGACCTCCAAGCTCTCGTTGGCTCGCGCTATCTGGTGCGCCCGGTTTGTCTACCAATGGGCGATGTTGCCCGTCTGGCTGCTTCGCGTGCCGCTGTGGCACTCTCCCAAGCATTCGATCGGATGCGGCAGGACGCGAGCATGAAGGACGATTTGCTGAGCCAAGCACTGGCCGCATTGCGAGGCAACGAAGCTCGGCCCTACACCATTAAGGTCGGTGGCATGGAGCTATCTGCCAACGGGGTCGAAGATCATGCGTTGCTGCTCGACGCTTTGAAGCATCTGCCTCTTCAACAGATGACTCCGGTGAAAAGCGCTGGACCTCTGCTTTCAGAGCGCGCCGCTATCCACATCAGCGAGATGCGACGAGTTGGGCGAAGCGCCAAAAATGTGCTCGATACCGAACACAGCCTGGGGCTGTTTGTGGCTCTGGTCGGCGACAAGCCGGTCGAGGACTACAAGACTGATGATGTCCGAAAGTTCTTGGATGCCCTCGAACACTACCCGAGCAACGCCACCAAGAAAGCGGTGTTCGCAGGGCTCACACCTGTCGAAATTTTGAGTAAGGCGCGGCAAGGGAGCTATGAGCTTCTGAGCATGCGCACCAAGGAAAAGCACCGCGATCGCATTGCATCATTTTTCAACGCCTTGGCGAAAGAAGATCTCATTGGCAAAGCGCCTCACAAGGCGATCCTCAACCGGGCGAAATCCAGCACCGATGAGCCCAGTCGCGATCCATTTAATCAGGAAGAGCTTGAAGCGCTCTTTGATCTGGACGCGTTCACTTCGTGGTCCAGCAAGTATCCACATCGGTGGTTCGGAACGCTCCTGGGCTTTGCTACGGGCGCTCGGGTCAACGAGGTGGCACAGCTTTATATTGATGACGTTGGCAAGGTTGGCGACGTCTGGGGCGTGCATTTCAGAGCCGCCAAGCCCGATCAGCGCTTGAAGAACCCTCACTCCTCGCGCTTTGTGCCTTTGCCCACATCGCTGATCGAGGCAGGGTTCTTGGTGTATGTCGATGAAGTGAAGCGCGCTGGCTTTGAGCGGCTGTTTCCTCATTTGCCCTATCACGCGGAAAACGGGTATGGCGACGCGCTGGGAGATCAGTTTCGCACCTATGCGATCAAGCGAGGATTGACTCAGCGCCTCAAAAGCTTCCACTGCTTTCGACACACTCTGTCCAATTCGCTCGTCAACGAGCATGGCGTTTCGCTTCCGATCTCACAGCAAATCACTGGGCACGAACTGACGCTTCCAGCGGGTTTGAAGCATTATGTTGATCCGCCTTCTGTGCCTGCACGTTTTGCCGCGATTGAACAGTTTGGGCCTCCGCTTCCCTTGCCTGCTTACACACCGGGGCAATTTGATCGGTCGTTCAAGCAGGTTCGCCACATTGAACGGCGAAGGGAAAAAAACAAAGCGAATCGCGCCCGTTCTGAAAATAAAACTGGCTGGAAAAATTAAGATAGGAATTCTGCCCATGGAAGATCAAGATCAATTAGAAAAAGAGGAAGCTGGGAGCGCACCCGAGACCCTCTCATCAATTATTGACAAGCCTGTTGCGCTGACAGTCTTGGATCATCTGGACTGGGAATCTCATCTTGCCGAGCACGATTGGACCAATCATCGTTGGAATGCGACACAACTGACGAATGAAAGATCTAAGGCGTTGGCTGAGGAAGGCCACGAACAAGAAGCATTGATCTTGAAGCTGCTTAGTGCAGTCATATCGATGCACTTCCGTGGCAATTTACCAGAGCCATTTGGACCGAGGTGGCAAGACGGTATTCACTGCTCTCCGACACCACAGCACCTTAGCCAACTGGATGTGCAGTTTCTCCAAGCCATGGCTAAGTCCGCGAAAAATGCTTGGCTCAAAGCGCGCTTGGCGGATGTGGCCTGCGTTGCAGGGCCGTTGGTTGGCTTGACAGGCTGGGAGATGGGGTCAGTCGCAGCCCAAGCCTATTTGGATCACGTAAAGGAATTTCTCACGGGGGACGAACCCATCAGGGCGATGGACTCTGTGAAGTGTCTGCAACGAGCGATGCATCTGGGCTGGAAATATCGCCGAAAGGATGATGCGTTCGGAGAAGATGTGTGGATGACGGCAACCAATGCAATCGATCATGCCATTGACAAAAAGCGGCTTGGTATAATTTCCATACTCGCAGAAGAAATTATCCAAAGACAACGTTCACTAGCTGGACCAATCGCTGAAAAATTGGAAAAAGCTGCTGATTCATGGTCTGGTGATGACCAAGAAGCAGTGGTAGATAGCATTCCAAGCTTCTATAAAAAAGCGGCCAGACTGTGGCATGCCGCCAAAGATGCTGCTCGGTCTGAGGCGTGCTATCACAAAGCTGCCGATGCATTGATCCTCAAAGCTCGCGGCGATCGTCAGGCCATGGTGCGATCGGACTGGATGGCAGAAGGCATCGCTTTGCTTCGAAGGCACAGGGGTGACCGAAGCAAAATTAAAGAGTTGCAATCAGAGTTAGCTGAGATCCGAAGGACGATCTCGGATGAGATGCACTCAGTCAGCCACAAGATCGACACCAGAGATCTGGTTGCCTTCATCGAGCAAAAAGTCACAAGCCCCGATCTGCCTACGGCACTCTTCCAAATAGCGTTTGCATTCTCGGATTTCACTTCGGTCGAGCAAATAAAAGCAGAAGTGATCGAGACTTCCAAGAAATATGTCTTCCAACACCTTTTCGCACGGGTGGTCTACAACGATGAAGGTGTGCCAGTCGAGCGAGGAGGTGCGTTTGATGCCAACGATCCAGCCAATTTAGAACAGCACATGATCGAAAACATCTGCCGTTTTCATCATCCACTGCTTGCCAATGTTGCTGTAATGCGTGCCACCAGCCTGGTTCGTAATCGATGCGAGCCCACACTCAATGATCTGCTGGCCCTTACTCATGCGTCCCCTATGGTTCCGGAGGGGCATGAGTGGTCTTTGGCAAGAGGTCTGCTCGCGGGCCTGGAACACGATTGGGAAGAAGCCGCCATCTTTCTTATTCCACAAGCTGAGCCATTCGTTCGTGCGGCTTTCAAACGCCGGAACATCAACACGTTGGCCATCAAAGATGGTGTCGAGGAAGAGAAGTCTTTAAGTGAGCTGTTAGGCCATGAAGATATCGCTCAGGTATTCCATGAGGACATCGTCATTGAGCTAAAAGCCATTCTGACGCACCGATCAGGTCACAACCTGAGAAATCGCTATGGCCACGGCCTGATCAAAGATGAACACCTTGTTTCGACGGCAACGATAGTGCTTTGGTGGAGCTTGCTCCGGCTGATCATGTGGCCATATCGGGATAGATTGTTCGAATGAATTAAAGGCCAGTATTTTCTTCGTGTTCACAGCATGTATAGATAAAAATCCAATTAAGCCCTTTAAATTATCGAGATAAAACATGGCCCGCCTAGCTGAAAGCTCTGTGGTTCTAGCGCTCCGAGATACCCAGTGGGAAATGGCAACAGTATTAGGAGGCACCCCGGGTTTGTTCGTATCCCTATCCGGAAATAACGACAAAAAGCTTGGGGACATCAAGTTTGCCAATGGCGAAAAGTTTTATCTTTTTGAGGCAAAATCAACGGAAAATCAAATAAAGGACGAATGGGACAGGTCTGAAAAGCCAAGGAAGCACGCATACCGTAAAGTCAGAGAAATAATTGAAGGGCTCAATCATCCACAAAGCCCAACCACTTCCTTATTCAATCTATCTCTTGCTGCGCATCATTTCCTGTATTACGCCTATTCAGATTATGAACATAAAATTCAGATAGAACCCTACATTTTAGGTCTGCAACGTAAATCTGGATTTATAGAGGAAGTCGATGGCAATGAGTATGGAATAACAAATCGAACTGACGAACAAAAGAAAAATCTTGTTGACGGCCTCAATTTAGTTAATGGAGTGAAGATTTACAGCACTCTACCAAGCGAAAATGAGGTAAAATCATTTACCGCCAGTCAACTCTACAGGGAATCTATAAATATAAATACAGGCAGCGTGCCTGAACTTCCAATTGGCCTAGCACTTAAACAATTCCAGTTATACATAGATTTTCTTTGCGATGGCAAAGATGAAGACATCGAGGCCCTGATTAAAACCAAAAGCGGAGCTTTGATTGCATTTTCTGGAAAAACAAACAATTTGAATAAATTGGTGTCTACGTTCGAGGAGGCTGAGGCGAAGGCTGATTATAGTAATAATTCAAGATTAAGAGGGAAGAAAAAAACTATCTGAATATTAAACCTGTTTTGAAGCCGCCTGAGTTCTCAACCATTCCGCGTGATGCTGATCCGCATACTCCATAGCTAATATTGAGTTTAAATAAAGCTGCTTGTCCTCGCCACATGGAACTTCAAGAACCCACCGGCTGAGATACTTTTCCACAGCGCTTTGGGCCAGTTCTTCTGCACGCTGTTGATCTTGGCTCGCAATCTCTTTCGTATAGACTGCAAGCCAGATGTCGTGACAGCTTTTATCAATATCATCACCGCAACGTAGGATTTTTTTAGACATGTCATATCGCCCTGTAAGTAAGGGCATACACTAAGCCTCTGTCTCGAAAGGTCAAGTGCCCATATCAAAAATGGCGAGATATCAGACCTCGCCATCATTTCCACTCAAAACCTCATAATCTCGGTGGCTTGAACCTAAGCTGCCACTGGCTAGACTCGCTAGTTTTTTTCAAGATCTCGTCCGATGAGTGCTCCTGAGGACGAGGCACGCTTGGCACATCCACCTTGAAATTCTTCTCAAACTTCTCTCTCGCTTTATCCATGGCACTCCGTGCTTGGTCAGTCCGCCATTGCCTCAATTTCATCACCCGCTTCGAGACCATGTGCCTCGCCTTCTGCGCCTGTCTCTTTGCCAAAGCTGCCTCAGCCGTTGGCGCTTCACCATCGAATTCCGATAGCCTGGTCTTTGCCGCCAAATAGTCACACTGCGCACGGTATGGACTCACGAGCATCCGCGCATAGCGAACCATTGCTTTACCCAGCAGCTCCGTATCCTCGAAGAGAAACGGTTTCGTCGCGTAGTGATCCACTCTCCTGCACATCAACGCGTCATACGCTTGGTTGAAGCAGTCTTCAATTTGGATGCCCGGGATGCTGTTGAGGATGTCCAACGCTTGCCGAGCCGTCTCATGCTGAGCTTCTAACCATTGCTCAATGAGTTCTGCCTCCTGGTTCAGAACTTCTGCATCCTTGCCGGTCGCCCTGGCTAAGCGCGTGACTTTGCTAGCTTGCCTCGTCAATGAACTGTATCGGGTGTGGATGCGGTTCAAAATACGTTGACTTGGTCTCTGTCCATGAGGAGAGAGTTGGTCATCGAAACGACGGCTCTTTTGAGGAATAAAGCCCGTCCACCCTTGCTCTCTTGCTCGGTCATGAAGCGCTACATCATGGCTGTGGCTGGCAGGCACATCATGGATGAGACGCTGCTCGCGGGAAGCGTTGCACGCTTCTAAACGATCGCCCTGAGTCGTCCGTTCCCGCAATGCCACAGCTTTCTGATGGCGCTTGGCTTGGAAGAATTCGCCGCGCGAGATGCGCTTTTTCGGCGCTCTCGTGAGCGCTCTGGCTCTCTCGTAGTCGCCTTGGTTGAACGCGTCTCGCGCTTGGGCTTTGAGGGTTCTGTGGTCCACCCGTGCTTCAACGCCGGCCATCACCAGGTGCGCATTGATGGTGGACGCGATCTTCCCGCGCAGGACTTTCATCTCTGTGGCTCCTGCCCCTTGCCTTGCATCTAACTCGGCACACGCACGCTCGCCTAAGCCATTCGCATCCACTTTTCTGGCTGAGATGAGCAGATGCACATGATGATTGCGCTGGTCTCCTCTTCCTGGTGAGTGGATCGCCACCAAGACAGCCGCTTGGTAGCGATCGACAAGAAGCTGGCCAAGCTCCAAGGCCAATGCTTTGCGCTGCGGTGCATCGAGACTCTGAGGAAGCGAGACTTCGACTTCTCTGGCCGTTCTTGCGTTCGCTCGTGTCTCGTGCTGCTCATTGATGTTCCAGAAGCTTCGAACATCGAAACACCATCTGGGTGCTCCTTCTGGTGCAAGCATGTGTTGCGAGACAACACCTGTTCTTTTCCCATATTTGTGCGTCGTCTTGTGAGTGGTATCCCGCAGATTGAACCCCGCTCGATACGCGGCGGCGGCCACTGATGATTGTCCCTTGCCACGACTAAACGATTTGATGCTGACATGATAAATTGCCATTGATTTCCCGATTGAGGTTGGTTGATAGTGGGAATATCAAAATGGCTAAATGCCTGTCCGTCTAGATGAGAATGCCGGTTGTGAATTCGAGAGATATGTCACGGAGTTTGCCGCGCGAAACCAGGACTCATTCGTCTCGGCAGAGGCGGCTTTTCATCGCGAAAGCGATGCCCACGGTTTTTGCGAAGCAAATAACCATATGTGGGCTCTTGCACTACTATTTTGGAGGAAGTCCGGCCCTCGAAAACGATCACGCTCTGCTCGTATCTCCTACATGGCCGCAGATGGATGCCAAAACAGACCTTCTCAAACATGAACAAAATATAAACGATACAGCTTCGTGTGTTGCTAAATGTTTGCCTGCAAGGGCCGATATCGCATCTATGGATCTGCCATTTTAATTTCCAGGAAATACATCAATGGACTGGTTTGAGTTTCTTACCCGCGAGATCGCTCCGTTTTCGATTGTGGGCATCTTGATCGCCGCTGGGATCACCTGTTGGCGAGCCGGATCTTTTCACCCCATCAACTCTCGATTGCTCCGCTTCTTTATCGGTCGAGATGAAATCGAAGATCCCGTTATCAAGAAGAGTTTGGCTGACCAAGCGGCCTTGGTCAGTTTCAGAATGACACATGGCGTGCGTGTCCAGACACTCAGCGACGCCAAGAAGCTCGCGGAATTTGCTAGTTTCAAGAACATTTCACTAGATCTAATTGGAAAAGCCGGCGGAGCCTTCGATCTAAGAAAGCTTGAAGTTATTCCGCGTCGAGTCCCCCATCAATACTGGTTCGCTCTCCCGGTTGTAATGCTTTTGTTTTTCCTGCCTGCCGGCTTGATTTCACTCGGCATGACAGCGAGCAGCGATCTTTTGGTTACGCTGAAAGCGACTCAAACCGAGATTTGGCTCTCAAACGAGGACGCAACTCTGCTACATCCATACTTTGGCCACCGAGCAAAGATGACCAAAGACGATTGTGAGAATAAGCCGGAAAAATTCGTCGTCCCAAAAGGTTTCAAGCAAGAGGATCATTCTATTTTATGCGGAATATGGAGCAATTCAAAGCTTAGTGCTCAGCTCTCCAAAGAAGTAAGCAAACAGCGCAGAATACTGTTTGTAGCATTTGGCGTTTGCCTATGGTATGTGTTTATGGCAGTCAGCTTAGTTCGAGAATGGAGAGCGAAAATAGAACTACACGAAGCCTTGAAGGTCGGTGAGCCCTCGCCGTCAACTGAGAGTCCCTCAGAGAATAGCAGCCAGGGTTGACCTCAGCTCATTTCTTAGTGGGCTTTAAGCTCAACGTGTTCCTGAAATGGAGACAATTGTCATGACTCTCATGGATCCATCTACCATTTGATACATAATGCTGGACCACACGTGGACGCCTGAAAATAGCGGGATCGATGGGGTTTTTAGCAAAGGGATTATGGAATATTTGTAGCCCATCAGTGATATCTTCGGAGGGCTTGCCGATTTGCGCCATTTTAGGGTAAGGGCCGTTCGCCCCTCCCCAAGTTGTCGAAACAAAACCTAGTCTCACATGGTTCGACATGGCGATTGTCTTCCCCCATGTAGCTACGCATGAAAAAATGACTGCACTGACCTCAGCCCACTGACCATCTAAAAATATGCCCAAATCAATGGTTGATCCATTGTCCTTTTCAATTGAACCCAAGCTAATTCCGGGAGGCCCATCAGGATACAAGTGTGGATTGTTGAGAAATGTTGTCTCATCAATATAGTAATCGTAGAGAAGTGCGCGAATTGGGCGATCATATTGAAATTGAAAATCCGGCTGTTCAAAAGGCGCGACAGCAATAACGTACGGCCGGTCCTTCACGTGCGACTGCTTCGCATATGATGAGTTGTATTTTCGAACCTTTGTAGAAAGAGAGTTTGATAGGCGGATCATAGCCTCTCTATTGAGAGGCCAAAAATTTTTATCGATAACCTGCTGTGTCATCGGCGCCGTTTTTTCCCACTCAGCAATCGAGCCCAGAGCCGAATTGGTAGTTACTGCTTCGACAATAATTCCGCTACCGGCATTGATTAGATTGAAATCCGGGAAAGGCTTGGACCAGTCCATTTGGAAGCCGTAGTCCTTAAACAGGCCATGGAGATAGACCTCCCAAAAAGAGGAGTTGAAAGTGGTTTGAAACTCTTTGACAAACTTGCCATCACGATCAGGAAAGCCGTCAGCCCAGTGCTGGAAGATCTCTCTTTCGCCGTAGGCCTCTGGCTTGATGACATTCTTAAAGTTTGGATGCTGCTTATCGTCCGGAACAATCGGGGTGAAAAGGTCCATTTTTCCTGCCAGTCCTATTTTTTTGGAGAATTCTTTCTCTTGATTTTATCCAACAATGCCCGTTGCTCAGTAGTCGTTAGGCTTGAAAACTGCTTAATCATTTCTGCTAGCTCTTCAGTCTCAGCATAGAAATAAGCCAACGAGACCCCGAGCGCTTCGGCCATCTTCTGAGCCGTATCGGTATCGCAATCGTGAACCTCGCGTTCGTAGCGATTGATGCGAACGCCGGCAACATCCTCTGGCAGACCCATACGCACTCCTAAGGCTTTTTGGCTTAGACCAGCGGCTTGCCTCGTCATTTTCAGGCGGCGAGCAAAGACAGCACGAGCGGCGTTAGAGGTGGGACCTTCCATGCCCACAGGATGAACGTAGCCTACGTTGATCGTAAATTACGTTGCTCGTATGTTACGTTTAACGTATCCTTTGCCTCGACGCAACTACCTCAGTTGCGCGTCCACCTAAGGCAAAGGACCCATCATGTCGAAGCTTCGTGCACCCCTCATCGCATTGCTTATCGTCGGCCTGGCCGCTTGCTCAGGCGGTGGCCCATCCAAGCACGCGCGGGAGGCGGCCTTCCTGCAATACGTCAAAGACAACGGCAGTGACGACGCCAAGGTGCACGACTTCAAGAGCAGCAAGTGCACGAAGGCAGAAGGGGCTCCGAGCTACGCCTGCGACGTAAGCGCCGAGATCCAGGCCACGGGGCGAGAGCTGGGCCATGACATGGATGGCGTCTACTCCTTCACTCAGGTCGGAGGGGCCTGGAAGGTCACCGGGCGCATCCAATAGCGCTCCTTCTCGTGCATTCACTCCTCATTAGGAAGAACTATGACGATTTGGCAGTTGCTCTTCTTTTTCGTCCTCGGTGCTGGCGCTCTCATTGCTATTGGCTTGGCCAAGGGCTTGAAGACGACGCGTGACAATGCGGAGTTCCGAGGCGACTTCCCTAAATATTATGGCTATAAGAATACCGAAATCGCCCTTTCAACGGAACGATCGGCCGTCAAGCTCAGAGTTGGGCGCAATACGACCACCTACCGATTTGCCGATGTTCGTGGGTGGCAAAAGCATTGGCATAATTCCAAGCGAGAAGGCACCTTGACGATTGATGTCCGAGACATTGAGCTTCCAGTTTGGACAATCCGATTTGGCTCAGAAGATGAGATGAATCGGTGGTATGAACTCATGGGACAGGCCATCAACGAGCAATTGAAGCTTTAGAATTCATCAAACTATCCAAATTTATTGAGGCCCCACTTGGGGCCTTTTTTATTCGCCTCACTGAGATAACGGCCTAACCATCAGTGACGAATCAACGATAGCGACGTGGTTTTAGGGCGATTCTTAGCCGCACGCAAGAATCGCCTTGACTGAAGTTGATTCCACCTTATAAATCTAGTCATGGTCAGAAAAACGACATCCACTGATTATCACCTCGCCGAACCTCTTCTTGAAGAAGAAGAGCGCGCGTTCCGGAGCGAAATGGTGGAAACAACTTATCAAGTCCTTAAAGCCAACAAGGTTCGTCCGCACAAGCGTGTGAAACACCTATCCCAGTTGTATATCGATGGTCTGATTACCGATAAAGAACTAAGCGCGCTCTTGAACGCCCGCATTTCGAAGTAATTTAACAGCGCAACAAAACTAACCCACTTATATAACACTGTTCGCGCCCCCTTACCTTACAAGGGATCTTCGATTTAGCGCAACAAAACAAACCGCACCAAAAATCGCATTTGTGACATAGGTATTGACAGCCATCTGCTCGACGTTAGTGTCGGATGCAGAAGGAAACTCCATGCCCGATCATACAAAACAAAGCACATCTTGCAGATGCATCATTAGAAACTTACCCCTCGGAAATACCGTCGTCGGTGAGATTATTGTTGAGGGGGTAGATGCAGCCCAGTGCTTTGACAAAGTGCTGAAAACACTCACACGAAGAGCGATGCGCAGGAAGTCTGACTACAGCGAAGAAAAGCCAACTCTCAAAGCGCGCATGCTTTCGGACGAGATCAAGGGATATATCTCCGATCTCAAACGGGAAAAAATGACGCTTACACACATTCAATCGAATGAGCAAACGCTTGGTGTCATGCTTGCGGCCATTGGCGATAAACAAATAGCGTCAGTCACAGACACCGATATTCGTGCCGCGTTGGATAGCTATAAGTTTTGGCCCAAAAATGCCAGGCGAAAAAAAGTCTTCAAAAATCTAAGCTTCCAGGAAATTTTGGAAATAGGCAGAAAGGAAAAGCATTCATCCATAAATGCTGCAACATACAACAATCACGTTAAGCGGATTAATGCCTTTTTCAATATGCAGCTTGATGCCGAACACATTGAACGCTCACCCGCCAAAGGCATTGCTGTTGAGGTGGATACCTCGACATTCGTCAAAAATCGCCGGCCCCTTGGTAGAGATGACCTAGCCCACATTTTCGAATTAGAGCCCTACGCCAAGTGGAGCAAAGACATGCCGCATCGATGGTGGGCACCCATAATCGCGCTATACAGTGGTGCAAGGGCAGGCGAAATTGCACAGCTCAAAACGTCAGATATTGTCTCCATCGAAGGCATCTCTTGTTTTTGTTTCCGCGTGACGACGAAAGACCAGCGCATTAAAAACGCTTCGTCAATCCGAGTCATCCCTATTGCGCAGCCGCTTCTCGACGCCGGCATGCTTACTTACGTCAATGAGGTCAAATCCACGGGGCAAGACCGCTTATTCCCACATCTTCCACTTACAATTGCAGTCTACGATGGCGATGCCTACGTGAAGGGCTACGGGAGCGCGATGGTCCAACAGTTTAGTCGATATCTAAAAAAACGCGGGTTCAAGATCGGCGTCGGATCTCATATCTTCCGACACACCTTCGCCACAAATTTAACCCGAGAGCAAGTCGGAGCAGTTCAAATCGCGGCGTTGACTGGACACAAGGTGATCGGAGCTGCATCAGAAAGCGTGCTGGTGCCTGGCTTGCAGTCGTATATTGATCGCAACGAATGCCCGCCCGAGTTGCGCGCCTGTGCGGAGACACTTGCCAAGTTCAATCCCGGCATACAGATCCCCATCTATACGCCAGGGCAATTCGCGAAAGCACTCTCTAATAAAAAACGCTTCAAGAACTAAATCTAGGTTCCGGCGTCATCTCTCAACCACGACACTTGGAAGTTCTCATTTTGAATTTTCCCCTAACGTTGGCCCTTCCCAAATTCAACTTTGGCTTGGCCAAGAGCTGAACTGGCAAGGCATCCGTTCACCATGAATGACTTCAATGGATCGACTTGTAGACAACTGCTGGTCAGTCCGTTGTGCAGGCCATGATGGGGGTCTAGAGTCTGATGGCTGATCGCCATCTTGGCGAAGCAATGGCTTACCGAATGGATGGAGCCACCATATCGGTTTCACGATGCTCGGCTCCGCTCCCTCATGGATTAGAGAGTTAGAGAGTATGCGTAAATCTATCTTGGCAATTTCGTTTCTGGCCGCTATCGCTGCAACCAGTGCCCATGCAGGTGGAGCCAGCAACCAACTCAACAGCGCGGACGACGTGATCCAAGGCATGGGCGAGCGTGTGCCCGTTGGCAAAAAGAATGTCAGCTTGTCCCCGTTGTTTAAAGTCTACACCTTCGAAAAGGCGGGTCTGAAATTCGTTCAGATCAACTCATTGAAAGATGAAGTGATCACTGTCATGACTGCTACGCCGGGAGTTGATGCGGTTCTCCCCATCGGCACAGCTTCGGAACAGCAGTTGATTGCAGTCAACGACGAAAAGAACCAGCCGATGGGCATGGTGACGGCTTCCGCCAGTTGCCCTTGCAATGCGACTATTGTTTACCGCGACGCGATCACCACCATCGTGGTGGTCTATGACAAGGATGGAAATTTCATTACGTCCTACAAGATCCCCACGGCCAAGACTGCGCCGCCCCAGTAAAACGAGCGCCGAGGCTGGACCGTGCATAGGCCACCGAGAGGTGGCCTATGTTGTTTCTGGAAGCCGTTGAGGCTCATCCTCTTCTTACTCAGTGCTACCGGCAATGTAGATGACTTCAGAAATTTTCCGCACTTGATTACTTTTTGTTCCCTACACGACTGGAAAGAAGATCGAACCAGTGGACCGGTGGAGCATCATCCACCACAGCTCCGCTAGAAGGACGGAACAAGGCATGCAAAATCAAAATCCGATCCTCATCCTTGATGACTGATTGGCCCGTAGAGTCATCCTTCATAAGTGCCAGGAATGTCATAACCAAGGTTGTTCGCTCACTTGCATCGCGCATTAAAGAGATGCTCTCTGATAGCAGCCTGCCAAGAATGCGCAAAATCCAGACTGCGGCAAAGGCAGGAATAACCAAAGGAGCAAGCGCAACGAAAACGTTCGCCTTCTCATTAATTCCATGCAGATATGGAACACCTTCAACAATGAAGACCGCTGAAAATAAGGCCATTACTACTGCAAACACGACCCCGTAGATGCTTGCAGTCCTGAGCTGTTTCCTAGCTCGATCTTTCCAGTAGGTTGTCGGTGCTCGCAGCCCAAGTTCCGTATCGTAGACCTTTTTCAGTGCAGACCACTCATCGGCATGGGCTTTTGACTGATCCTCCCACTCCTGACGTATTTTGGCGTGACCCGCCCCCCAAGACATATCTCGTTGATTTTCACTTAGATCGAAGTCGCGATGAAACTTATTGATCTGTTGGGCCTGCTCTTCAATGCGAGCTTCAAGGTTTTCGATTAACTCGGCTTGCTTGTTATTGAGCCTCTCGCTCAACTGCCTAACTTCCTCCACCTGATCGATGTCGGGATCAAAGCGACTCGCTGAGAGCAGCACTAAGCTCCGCAACCATAGAATCTGGTGATTTTGGAAACCGGCGCGGATCCACTGCCTTGCGTAGTCAGAGCGAAAAGCCGCGTAAGCCATGCCAAACCCGTCCCCGCCTCTTCGCGCCAAAAGGCGAAGCGTTGGGAAATTAGAAGAGCTATGCGTAAAGACCAACCCATTCGTCACCGGCAAAAAGACTTCTACTATGGAGTCATCCGAATCGGACGATTCTATAAATCGACGCAAACTTTCAACAAACCTGGAATGCTCCGCCGCAAAAGACGCCGTAAACTTTTCAGATTGACTAAGATTAAGCTCATCCCAAGCTTTAATCTCCTTTTCAAGCCAAGTCCTAATTTGGTCTTTGGACTCAAATTGAAGCGACTGATTCTCATCGTAAAGCTTAATCTCTATCATCCATCCCCCGTATTAATTCGCTTATGCCAAGCCAGGCCCATTGATGGACGGGCCCATACAATTATTTACTTGCCACGCTCAACCCCTGTTTACGTCCCCCTCCTTGGTGAAGCATGATTGGACGCCGAAAGCCCCGTGCGCCGCTCCAAAGAGTCTACTGCCGTCGCCCTCAACTTGCGCAGACAAAATCTTGGGCACTAAGCAATTTAGGGAGCTTGGAGAATTGGGTGCACGCGCAGTGTCGGCATCAACACATCGATCGAGCGAAAAGCAAATGCCCCGCATGCGGGGCATTTGATCGTCGGCGCTTAGGTGGAGGTTCTGGCCTCCGTCCCCCAGCCATGGTGGGTGAAGTGGCCTGGACGATGGGAAAAGATTAGCTCGGCGAGCTTCAAAGATCTATCAGGTGAGTTCGCATGATGGCGTCAGAAAAACCCGAGAAGCGACACGGTCTTCCCCCTGGTTGAGCATCGTTGGCCCGCTCCAAGATCAATCACACCAGTGCGCAGGCGCATACTGGATCAACGGGGGGCAGGGGAACTAGCAAGACAAGATGCCTAGCCGCCCACAAAAAAGCCCCGATCAACTCGGGGCTTTGTCTACCACCTGCTGAGAAGATTAGCCGGGATATTTTGGAAACTTCTCATCCGGGTGATTCTTTTTCCACTCTTGATAAGCCGAGGTTCCTTCCCAAGCCTTGAACGCCAAGGGTGTGCGTCCGCGACCAGACCAGGTCTCTTGCGTGTGCGGCAACCAATATTTTGGAGCAACCTCCTTCTTGGTGCCAGCAGCCTTCTTCGCGCGACCTTGACCACTGCTGGAACCGCCAACTTGGGCCGCAATATCTGCTTTTTGCTTGGCGGTGAAGTGCTGGCCGAACCGGCTCAGCAGATCAGAGACTTGAAGAAAAGCATCGGACGCTTCTGCTTCGAGAAGCGTCGCTTCCTGTTCTTCGAGCTTTTTCAATTCTTCGGCAAGCTTTGCTTTTGCTGATGCAATGGAGTCGAGAGTAGGTTTCGGCATGATCTCTTATCAGGGATTGGAACTCTGCTAAATTATCACTCAGAAGTATGGAGTTGCCAAGCAAACCTTCAAGGAGAAGCTGCCGATGGCCAACAAGCATCCCACCGGGTTCATGAACGAACGCAGCTTAGAATATTTCATCATCCCGGAGCTGATCAAAACTCTCACCCCTCTTTGCAAAAGGGCAGTCCCTGTATTTTTCTGGAAAACGCGAGAAGGCGGAAAGATATCTTCGGAAGTGCATAGTAGTAAAGTTGTCAAGATCATTGCCGTGTTTGCGCGACGCCCCAAGCTAGTGACTGGCTCCATGGCGATTGAGGGCAAGCTCAATCACGAAATCATAAGATTCGCACACAAAGCCCAGTTATTTGGCATTCCCACAGTTGCAGGATTCTGCGCGGCGAGATCATTGTTTGATCTTGAAAAGGAATTCATTCATTGGCTGTCTCCTATAGAAGCGGATCCTAACGGAGACACTTTTTTCCTTGAAGACAAAGATACTCACAGGCTGATCAAATTTGGCGGGTCACCCATCAGCACTATTCCACCTGAGCTACTAGCTGAGCACTTATTATCCAAGGCAAATGGCATGTCATTTGATCAGGGCGTCAAAGCGATGTCCGAGCTACGTCGCGAGCTGACACATTTTCAATTCTTTCCCGGATTTGGATCCGCTTATAAGCCAGTCTACATCTTGATTGAACTATAGGAAAATCGTGCAAAAACTTTAACGCCCTATCAATCTTGCTTTTGATGTGCAACAATAGAGCACTGTTCAAGAGACAGTGCTCAGTATGTATGCCGATGACATTAAAGCTATTGTGGTCTCGGCGCTTTTACCAACGCTCACTGTGGATGAAGTGCTGGGCTCAGAGGTCCGCTTTGGAGACGGAAAATTTAGGGCAGACCTTGTTATTTCGTCGCCCGTTCGTCTAAGTGCTATCGAAATCAAGGGGCCGCGCGATAACTTGGATAAGCTAATCAACCAAGCTTCTGGATATTTGTCTTTATTCCTAGACTTTTCAGTTGCTACGGATGATTTATGGCTTCCTGCCGTCAGAGAACAGATGCCTCGCTCTGCTGGCCTAATGACACTTCGCGATTCACAACTCATCACTGTAAGAGCTGCGAGAGTTCGTCGCCGGCTAACGGCTGATGAAGCCCTTAAATGGCTGCGCACAGATGATTTGAGAAAATTATTGCGAGATCACGGTTTATCAACGACCGGGCACTATGACGCGCTCTACCTTTTGGCAAAGGCCAACTTTTCAAGCTTGGCCCTCTCAACCTTTGCAATTAAAGCTGTCTATGACCGACTTCTCCCTAGATTCGAAATCTTTCGGAACGAATTAGGGAGGACTGTGACTTTGGACGATATTCGAATGTTAACGCTCAACGATCAAATTAGCCGACCACTTTAGATGCTTGCCTAGACAGGTGGAAATTCACGCGGTTAGCAATCCAAAAGGATGGACTCCGTCCAAGCGGCGAGCCACTGGCTGCAAGTTTAATATTATTCTGAGCCCAGCATTCGAGAGGGACATAGCGGGTGTCGTTAAGCGCCTCAATTGCCGCTCTTGCATATCCACCCTCCGAGCGGCGATATCGGTGGTAATAGAACGACTCATCAAGCATTACATCGACACGAGGCACCCAGTTGGTCACTGTTCCAATAAAGTCCACTGGATGAATGCCAGCATAGTCGCCATAGGTCAAATCTGAAAAATTTTGAGCAAGTTGTTTCCAGAGCAAGACTTCCGACAAATCAAACTCACCTTGATCATCGCCCCCTCCTGCTGACACGACGCTATTCGGAAAAGAGCTAGACGCAACTGACTTTTTAAAGAAAGTCCATCCGGAAACTGAATTTAGCATCTCATTTAAGCGCGCAGCAGCACCAAAGCGTGATCTCTCGTTGACATAACCGGCATCGAGAATTAGAAAAACTTGATCTGGATTCGAAAAAGTTTTTTGAAGTCCTGAGATCAGTCCGGCGAAATCGCCGTAATTCGTGGGAACCCTAATTGCTATGCGACTAAATTTCGATCGAAGTTGAGACACTTGCGTCTGAAACTCAGCGAGATCGAATGGTTCGAGCAAATGCGCCACGGGAATGCAGTGCTCAGGAAGGCTACTAGTCGCCAATCTCGTCCACGCCTGAAAACCACCGTCATCGTCTAGCAGGCGGTCAAATTCCGAATTTTGAAGACTTTCTAACGAAGTAAGATCAGCCACAAAAGGCTGCCCCTCCAAAATTTCACAAATCGCCTCGACGCTTTTACTAATGCTGCCTGCTGGATTTTTACTGGTGCGCCGTGAACGAGTCAGCTCAACGATCGGAAACAGCTTTCTCCTTGCTGCATCCGTCAGCTCTTTCAATCCACGCAGTTCGGCCGCTCTGGTCCGAATGATAGGAGAATAATTGATCATTGGTTGACTTGATACCCTAGATTTAGCACCCGATACTTCATCGCCAGTGCTGAAACACCAAAGTGTTCAGCAAGTCCCGACAGCGTGGTGACGCCAGAAGCAATTAGCCGCCTTACATCAGACTCGGGCATTAACAGATCTGCTGCAAACCTGTCGGCTTCTCGCTCCATGGTGTTTGTTCCCTCACTCCCATTCCGGCGAGCAAAAGTCTGATCGTGAAAACTATTTTTCTCACTTGAATGAAGGACGAAATGCGCTATCTCATGAGCGATTGTGAATCGCTTTCTATTTCGATGGTGAAGGGAGTTCACTCCAACAACCCATGTCCCCGATCGCTCTTCGAGATACCCAGACAAGTCGTCATCCATCGGCTCTTCCACAACTTCCAGGCCCAAAAACTCCGCCACTGCCAAGATATTAACAGGCACGGACAAGAGACCTGCCTCAGTCAATCGCTGATGCAAGTTCACTTGCAGTTGGGCATCAGACATCACGGGCCCAATTTGGCGAATTTTTTTACGAACAACAGCCATTTATTCAATCCATCTTCTTTTACTAAGTGACGACGCCATCAATTTCCTCGTCATCTCGCCCGCCAGAACCCTTCCTCTCTACAATCCGCTTTATTGCTTCCATCTTTTTTGCCAGATCTTCAAGTTCGTAAGCCAGGCCCGTCTCTTCAATTGCGTATTTTACATTGTCGCCAAATTGCCTAGTTTCTAAATAATGACGCATTGCCTCTTTTGCGGCCTCATGAGCCATGTCCTCAGCAGCTAACTTTGATAAAAATCGAAGCGTCAGGACCGCTAGTATTCCAATAACGCCAAGCAGGAAACCCATCAATGCGATGATGGTTTGGTAAAAGCTGCTCAAAGCTGAAACGACATCGCCATCACTCCATCTGTCGGGCTTCGATGGGGCATTGGCCGATGGCTGAGCCACAGTTGCAGTAGCCGGGGCTACTTGTTGCGGCACAGGCGTAGTCGAAGCCTTGTCGACCACCTTGGGAAGTGCTTTTTGAAGATCGAATGCATGCACTTGCCAGACCACTGCAAAGAAGCCGAAGAAGGCAAGACACATCACAGAATTCAAAAGCCGATGGGCCCATCGCTGGTGGTGCTTCTTCCTGGAAGCCTTCATACCCGTCCCCTGTCTCACCCAATGCGACATTGCAGACAGCATACCTCATGCCAACCAGCAGGCTAATCATGCGGCAACGGGCGCGCCACCATTCTCACAGCATCTTGAGATATCATCCGAGGTATCAAAGCAGGTGGTTTCGTTGGACCCAGAATTCTTTAGGGTCAATGGCTTGCGTCAGGGCGTCCTCGGGCTCCGCCCACCTCCACCATCCAAACGTCCGTGGACGTGCAAACAAAGCTGGAATCCCGATTGCATCGAGGTTTCCGGCTTTTTTTGTGCCTGATGCTGGCCGGCGACACGCGGGACGGCCCCTATGCAAAGCGCCCCGTCCGCCAACCTTGGCTCGGTCGATCACGCGGTCGCATGCCATGATGACCGGAACGCCAACGGCCAGCAGTCTTACCAGGCGCCGCGATCACTCGCTGAGGAAGGCCCATGAAACGCATCCTTTTCGTGTCCCTGCTATGGATGGCGCTGGCCGGCACCGCGCAGGCCGGTGAACCAGAGTTTGCGCAGGTGTCACCCGGCGTGTGGATGGTGACGGTCAAGAACCACGCCGGCATCTTCGCCAGCGCTGCGACGACCAAGCGCAAGGCGCTTCTGGCCGCCAACGCGTTCGCCTCCGCCAAGAACATGCAGGCGGTACCAGTGGCAATGGAAGCGGTGGACGCAGGCGGACCAGGCCAGTGGCCGTACGTCGAGTATCAGTTCCGTCTAGTTCCGCAAGGTTCCGTTGAGACCGTCGGGTTACAGCCGCAAGCCGACATGCAGATCGAGGTGAGCGCGAGCGCGGCATCGCCGGCCGCAACCGGCGATGCGCCGCGCGCACTCGGCGCGCAGTCCGATCTATACGCCGAACTGCTGAAGCTCGACGACCTACGGAAGAAAGGCCTGCTCACCGATGCCGAGTTCCAGGCGCAGAAGGCAAAACTGCTGTCGCGTTAGCCGCGTCGACAGCAGCAATCACGCGGTGTGCCTCGTACGACTCACCCCACGATGGTCTGCACCGATCCCGAATCGACCCGGATCCCGGCGCCATTGATGAAGCTGGCGCGCTCGGAGCACAGAAACGCGACCGCCGCGGCCACCTCTTCCGGTCGGCCACGCCGCTTCAGGACCATGCCGGGGCGCTCTTCGTCCAGGAACGACGACACCGCTTCATCGAAGGTCATCCCCTTCTCCTTGGCGCGCTTGTGCATCATCGCGTCGGTCATCGGGGTATGGATGAATGCGGGCGAGACCGTATTGACCAGCACGTTGTCGCCGCCGTACGCCTTGGACAGGCCCTTGGCCAGGCTCAGGATGCCCGCCTTCGACGCGCAGTAGGCCAGTTCGTCCACGTAGGGCTGCACGGCGTCCTCGGACGCGAACAGGACTATGCGCCCCCAGCCGTTTCGGCGCATCGCGGGAATCGCTTCGCGGCACATCCGCACCGCACCCATCAGGTTGATGTCGAGCGTTTCCAGCCAGCCGGCATCGCTCACGTCGAGAAAATCCCCGGTCGCGCCGGTGACACCGGCCGCGTTGACGTAGATATCCGGATCACCCAGCTGCGCCCGGACCTGCGCCCAGATCTCCGCGACATCGTTCGCACGCGTCACATCGCCCGCCACAGCGATGACTTCGCCCAAGCCCGACAGCTCGGACAGCGCCTGATCGAGCGTGCCGTCCGCACGGTCGGTGATCGCCACACGGACGCCGGCCTGCAGCAGTTGGCGGGCGGTCTCCTTGCCCATGCCCGAGTCGGCGCCGCTGATCAGGGCAATCCGCTGGTTGATTCCAAGGTCCATGTCGTTTTTCCTCGTTGGGTAAAGGGGGGAGACGCAATCGCCTAGTGGGCGAGAAACCGCTCGGCCGTGCGCAGGCCGAGTGCCATCTGCGTCAGGGCCGGATTGGCCGCCAAAGCGCTGGGAAAGACGGAGTTGTCGCAGACGTAGAGATTGCCGATGTCGAACGAACGGCCATCCGCATCGACCACGGCCTGCGCGGGATCGCGGCCCATGCGGCAGGTGCCGAGCGTGTGCGCCGAGCGCGCGGCGGCGAAGATGTCCTCGGCGCCGGCCGCCTCCCAGATCGCCTGCAGCGTGCGTCTGGCATGGGCATCGATCGCCTGTTCGTTGGGGCCGTAGCTGAAGTCGACCCGCGCCTTGCGCAGACCGAAGGCATCGCGCTCGTCGGCCAGCGTCAGGCGATTGGCGTCCTGCGGCAGGCATTCGCCATTGATGCCGATACCGGCCAGGCGGTTGTAGCGCGTCATGGTCCGCACCAGCGCGGCGCCCCAGCGTCCGGCGCCGCGCGCCAGGGTGTTGGCGAGCGTCACCGGCTGCACGCCCAGGCTCTGGATCAGATAGCCGCCGGCAAACTCGGCCTGCGCGGGGCGCAGCATATCCTCGCTCATCAGCGAGGAGGGGTAGCCGCGGTTCATGCGCATGTCCATGTCGAACGTGCCCCAGACCTGGGTCGCGACGTGCGCCATGAAATTGCGCCCGACCTGTCCGCTGGAGTTGGCCAGTCCCAGGTTCAGCAGCAAGCGCGGCGTCTCCACGCCGCCGGCGCACAGGAACAAGGCCGCGCAACGCTGACGCAACTCGCGCTCGCCCTGCCGGTAGACCACGCCGGTGACCGCGCCCAGGCCGTTACGCTCGATGCCGACGACCCGGCAATCGCTGCGCAGGTCCGCACCGTGCGCACGCGCCAGCGGCAGCCAGGTCGTGTCCACGCTGACCTTGGCGCCGTTGCTGCAGCCCTGATGACAGGCACCGCAGTTGTTGCAGGCCACGCGCGTGCCCCAATGCGGCTGCTCGTGCGTGCGGGTGACCAGCGCCGCCGGCGCATCGGCGGCGGTGATGCCGAGGGCACGGCAGCCGCGCTCCATCGCCTCGGCGGGCGCGTTGCGCTGGGCCGGCGGGAACGCATAGCAGCGTTCGCCGTCCCAGGGGTAGACCGCCGGCCCGGACACGCCGATGAAGCGTTCGACGCGCTGCAGGTAGGACAGCAGTTCCTGGTGCGAGATCGGCCAGTCTTCGCCCTGGCCGGTCTGCGTGCGCAGTTGCAGATCGCGCGGGTCCGGACGCGGGCAGAACGCGCCCCAGTGCAGCGTCGATCCGCCGAGCCCCGTCCCGGAGTTGTTCGGGCCGAACGCGGTCGGCGTGCGCCCGCCGCTGAGGCGTTCTTCCATCCAGTAGATGTCCGTCGCCAGTTCGTCCGCGCAATGCGCGTCCGGGCCGAACGTGGCGCCGGCTTCCAGCACCGCCACCGAGACGCCGGCCTGTGCCAGCCGCGCGGCCAACGGACCGCCGCCTGCACCGCTACCGACCACGACCGCGTCCACCGCGGCGGCCGATGCGGCAGTCATGGATGCGCCTTGGGCGATAGCTGCCAGGTCTCGCGCCGACCGGCGGCGGTCTCCTGATAACCGGGACTGCCCGCGCCCAATCCTCCCACGGCGAACCCGTCGTAACCCAAGGCCGCCATAGTGGCGGGAAGGCTCGTCCAGACCCGCACCGTCTCGGCGCGCACGTCTTCGAACCAATCGGCGAGTTGCGCCGCGCTCCATCCGCACGCGCGACAGTCGCCTGCCCCGTGCACGGAGATGGCGTGCAGCCAGCGGTCCCGATCCTGGGCGGGCAAGGCGGCGAAGCCGCCGGACAAGGCGTCCAGCGCATCCAGCCCCATCGGCCAGGCGAGACGGTCGGGCGGCAGGTCGGCGAACCGCCACCCGTCCCCCACCCCATTGGCGAGATCGACGTCGATGCGGCGTGCGATATCGCCGGCGTCGCCCGCACCATCCAGGACGCGCTCGATCACCGCGGCCAGCGTGCCGGACTGGCGCTCGCTCAAGATCCCTTTGGCCGCACGCGACGGCCCGGCATGGCGATGCAGCAGCGTCTTGCGCATCGTCGGGGCGACACGCTCGGCGTTGAGCAAGGCCACGAAGTCGTCGGGCAGCCGGCGTGCCGCGGTGCCATCGACATGCTCGGCGATCAACACCGCGAGCGCCTGCGGTCGCTCATAGGGAATCAGGTGCGCCGCCTGCGCCATCACGGTGAGATGCGCATCGCGGTAATGCGGCAGGTTCCAGCGCCGCTGCGCCGTCTCGTCGAGATCGCCGTCCTCGCTGCCCGCGACCACGAGCGCAGGCACCTCGATGCAGCCGGCCTGCGCCGCGCAGTCCTCGCGGCTGCCGTGGGTGAGCCAGGCGCTCCATGCGCGCGCACTGCTGCGCAGGACATCGTCGACGGCACCGTCGCGCGGCGGCGTCGGCAACGGCGCCGCGCAGTTGTCGTCGATGAACTGCTCGGCTTGCTGCCGCGTGGGGCCGGCACCGTCGAACCAGGACAACATGGTCTGCCGCCGGGATTCATCCATCGGCTCGGGCGCGGGCGGCGATGCCGCCACAAGCACGACCCCGGCCAAGCCGGCGAGCCCGGCCACGCCGTCGCGGGCGCGCGCGGCGGTCAGCGTGGCGATCTTTCCGCCCATGCTGTGGCCCACCACATACCAGCAATCCGGACTGTCGCGCGCGACCTCGCCTGCGAACCAATCGACCAGCGCCGTGACATCCGGGCGGTCCAATGCCGGCGCATCACCGAAACCGGGAATATCCAGTGCGATGCAGTCGAAGCGCGCACCCAGGAGATCGATCACCGAAGACCACTCGCGCCCGCTCGAGCCGAGGGCGTGCAGGAAATACAGGACCGGTGTTCCCATGGCGCACCTCGATGACGGTGACGCACGATGGACCAGCCTTCGTCCACGTCACGTGGAGGCCAGCGCAGGCGCATGCCGTCTTCACCGAGCCTCGGCAGAAGGGCCACTACCGTCGGGCTGCCCTCCCCTTCGCACCTGCCCCCATGCTTCCTCGACACGTCATGCAGGAATCGACGGCGACCCGGCGCGGCCTAGACGCGTGCTGGCGTGGAGCCTGAGCACGTGACCACAACAGCCCGGCGACGCCGCGCGACCTCCAGCGTCGACCGCAGCGAGGGCGTACTGGCGATCGAGCAGTACGGCGCGCTTGGCGAAGGACGCTCGGTCGCCCTGACCGGGAAGGACGGATCGATCGATTGGTGGTGCGCGCCCAACATGGACAGCCCGCCACTGTTCGACCGGCTCCTGGATGCCGACCAAGGCGGCTACTTCGTGCTTGCGCCGGACGCGCCTTTCCGCACCGAGCGGCACTATCGCAAGGACAGCAACGTCCTGGTCACCACATTCACCACTACCTCCGGCCAGGCGACGCTGACCGAGTCGCTCAACAGCGGGCACGCGGGGCGCCTGCCCTGGTGCGAGCTTGCACGCCGCATCGAATGCCAGCGCGGGGAAGTGCGCTTCCGGCTGGAGCTTAAATTCAGCCTGCGCGCGCAGAACGCCAGCCCCTACTGCGCGGCGATCGGCCCGCACACCGTGTTCCATGTCGACCGCCTGCTTGGCGTCATGATCCACGACGACAGGCTGCGCTGCGTGTGGTCGGATCACGGCGTTCGCGGCGACATCACCGTGGCAAAGGGACAACGCGCGACGATCGCCCTGGTCGTCGGCGAGGACGAGCCGCTGGTCGCGCCCACCATCGAGGAGATCGACAGCCGCATCGACCTGACCGACAAGGAATGGCGGGCATGGTCGAAGAACGTGACCTTCCCGCGCGAGGGCCGGGATTTCTTCGTGCGCAGCGCGCTTGCGCTCAAGTTGCTGCTCTACTCGCCCTCCGGCGCCATCGCCGCTGCCGCGACGACGTCGCTGCCCGAACGCATCGGCGGCGACAAGAACTTCGATTATCGCTACGCCTGGGTCCGCGATGCCGGCTACACCATCCAGGCATTTCTGGCCGCGGGTCTGGAAGCGGAATCGAAGGCCGCGTTCACCTGGCTGATCCGGCAACTGCGCCAGCATGGCCCGAAAGTCGTGTTCACCCTGGATGGCGGACTGGTGCCCGACGTCACCGAACTGGAGGCCGCCGGCTACCGCAACACCGTGCCGGTGGTGCGCGGCAATCTCGCCGGTGGGCAGCACCAGCACGGCATCTACGGCGACATCTTCGAGACCGCTTACTGCTTCGTGAGCCGCGGCAACATCCTGGACGCCTCCAGCGCCGAACTGCTGTCCCGGCTCGCCGACCAATGCGCAGATCACTGGCGCAAGGCCGACTCGGGGATCTGGGAGTTGCCCGAACTGCAGCACTACACCATGTCCAAGGTCAGCTGCTGGCAGGCACTGGCCAGAGCCGTCGAACTGGCCGACCAGGGCCAGTTGCCGACGACGTGTCGCGATCGCTGGGAACGCGAGCGCGACAGAATCAAGGACTGGATCGAAGTCCACTGCTGGTCGGACGCGCAACAGGCCTTCGTGATGTATCCGGGCAGCGACAAGCTGGATGCGTCGGTGGCGCTGGCCGCACGGTTCCGCTTCGACGGCAAGGACCGCCTGCTGGCGACGCTGGACGCGATCGACCGCGTGCTGGGCGCCGGCGCCTTCCATTACCGCTACTCCGGCATGGCGCAGGAAGAAGGCTGCTTTGTCGCCTGCTCCTACTGGATCGCCGAAGCCTATGCCCGCCTGGGACAGAAAGCCAAAGCCAAAAAACGGCTGACGCAACTCAACGACGCGCTCGATCGCTGCAATGGCCTGTTGAGCGAAATGGTCGATCCGCACTCCGGCGGATTCCTTGGCAACTTTCCGCAAGGGCTGAGCCATCTCGCGCAGATCATGGCGATGTCGAGCATCGAGAACACGAAAACCAACCCAGTGAAACTGCAACCACACGCCAAGAAGAGGAAGACGCGATGAATGATCGACTGAAGATGCAGGACCCGCGCGAGCAGTACCCCAAGCCGCCCTTCACGCCGCAGCCGCAACCGGTGCCGGGCAAGGCCTCGGAGATGGACCCGGTGCCCGACCACGGCGAGACCAGCTATCGCGGATCCGGCAAGCTTGCGGGCCGCCGGGCGTTGGTGACCGGCGGCGACAGCGGCATCGGCCGCGCCGCGGCGATCGCGTTTGCGCGCGAGGGCGCCGATGTGGCCATCTCCTTCCTTGCCGAGGAAACCTCGGACGCACAGGAGGTCATCGCCCTGATCGAGGCCGAAGGACGCAAGGCGATCAGCCTCCCCGGCGACATCACCGATCGGCAGTGGTGCGCGGAACTGGTCGATAAAGCGGTGGCCGGTTTGGGCGGCCTGGACATCCTAGTGATCAACGCGGGGCGGCAGCAATATCGCGAAGCCATCGGCGACGTGAGCGACGAGGATTTCGACAAGACGCTGAAGACCAATCTCTACGCCATGCACTGGATCTGCCGCGCCGCGGTACCGCACCTGCCGCCGGGCGCGGCGGTGATCACCACCGCGTCGATCCAGGCGTACGATCCGTCGGCGATCCTGCTCGACTACGCGACCACCAAGGCCGGCATCGTCGCCTACACCAAGGCATTGGCGGCGCAACTGAGCGAAAAGGGCATCAGGGCGAACGTGGTGGCCCCGGGTCCCTTCTGGACCGCGCTGCAGTCCTCCGGCGGCCAACCGATGGAAGCGGTCACCCAGTTCGGCTCGAAGACGCACTTCAAGCGCCCGGGCCAGCCGGTCGAAATCGCGCCGCTGTACGTGCTGCTCGCCAGCCAGGAAGGCAGCTACCTGACCGGCGAAGTGTTCGGCGCGACCGGCGGGGCCGGCGTCGCCTGACGCCTGGCGACATCGGCGTATCCTCGACGCAGTGACGCGCTCAGGCGCGCCATTGCGTGTGTGGCCGGCGATGTGCGTCCTCCGGGACGGCCGCGAACCACGGCGCTATCGCCGACCAGCGCGCGGGTCGCCACGAACGCGCATCGTCCTCGACGCCCTGGTACAAAACAGCATCGGCAGGCCAGTGAGCCTGCCGATGCGGGAGAAGGTGGTCCAGCCGCGGATGCCTGCATCCTTGAAGCAGCCCCAGGCATCGCCCCGGCCGCACAGCTGGTAGGCGCATGATGCGTGGGGATGCGTTACGCCGGCGTCCTCGAGGCGTTGCGGAATGATGTCGGCGGCGTCGTGGCCGTGCGACGAGACAGGCAGCGCCCTCCTTCCTCGCCACGATCACGCGTACCGGCGTCGGCAATCGCGATATCCGGCAACGCACCGACATGTCCGTCACCGGCGGCCTGTAGGGTGGAATGCCCTTTCCGATCCGAGACCGCTCGCCATGCCATTGACCCAGGAACAACTGCGCATCCTGCAGGACATCCACGCCACCACACCGGTCAGCGAAGCGGAAGCGAACTGGGCGGTGCGCGAAAATTATGCGGCGCAAGGCGAGGACGGCGATCTTGCGCTGAGCCAGAAAGGGCTGAAGGCCATCGACGGCAGCGAAGCATAGCCTGTCCCCTGGCACCCCCTCGCTGATAACGCTCCCGGTGCCGGCGTGGCACGCCAGCGCCGCAGCCTGCTCCGTCGTGGATGCAATCGACCCCGATACGACCCCGACATGCATGCCCAGCGCGCGCCAGGCTTTGCCCGCACTCTCCATCCGGCGCTGCAAGCCACTTCTCACGTGGGGAGCGTTGGGGAAAAGGAACCAGGCGAGCGTGCTTCAGCAACGCTGCCCTGCTCGCCGCGACCAGACGCCGCCTGCCACGTGACGCAGGGCCATCGGTACGACGCCACTCCCCGCGCCAATGTGACGCCGTTGTGGCGCGCTTGGTGTGGGCACTCCCGCCTTTCCCGGGTCAGCACGGGATACCCACCACAAAAGAAATCCAGGCATGGAACTTGCCTCTGGCATTGCAACACTCTTCCGCCATTCTGACGTCGCCATGTTCGCCGCCCGCCCCGCTTCACCCGCCCGCCATGACCGTGCGCCGTGCCGGAGCGCTTCTCCGTGAGCGCGGGCCTGACCCTGCGCCGGCACTTCCGGCTCGGCATCATCAAGGTCCTGGGCCCGTCCACGGCGGCGGTGCTGCTGCTGTTCGCCGTCTACCAGATGGCGATCGGCGCGCCGGGGACCGCCCTGGCCGGCACTGCGCTGGCCGGATTGGCCGCGCTGGCGACCTGGCTGGCGCTGCATCGCGGCGATGGCCGCATGGATCCGTTGCTGTCGCTGAGCTGGCTGTTGGGCAGCGCCCTGGCCTGCCATGCGCTGCGCCATGCCGCGGTGCCGTGGCTGTACCTGGTGATGATGAGCAACTTCTTTGCGGTGACGCGCAATGTCGCCTTGGCCTGCAACGCCACCCTGATCGCGGTGCTGCTGGTGGTCACCCCGAGCACACTGGGTGCCGAGCATTTCTTCTCGATGGTATCGGTGTCGCTGCTGATCACCGGGCTGGGTTACATGCTGGCATTGCGGGTGGAAGGCGACCGCGTGCAACTGGAACAACTGGCCTCGCACGACTCGCTGACCGGGCTGCCGAACCGACGCATGCTCGAGCGTAGCCTGTCGCAACGGGTGGCCGATCCGCGCCGCGCGACTCGCCGGCATGGGTTGATCGTGCTCGACATCGATCACTTCAAGGACGTCAACGACCTCTACGGCCATGCCGAGGGCGACCGGGTACTGGTCGAGCTGGCCACACTGCTGCGTGCGCAGGTGCGCGCGCCGGACGAGGTGTTCCGCTTCGGCGGCGAGGAGTTCGTGGTGGTGGCGCGGCTGCAGTCGGCGACCGAACTGTCGGCCTTCGCCAGGCGCCTGCACGACGCCGCACGCACCACGCTGCTTGGCCCCAACGGCACGATCACCGTGTCGCTGGGCGCGGCCATGCTGTGCGACGAGGCGCAGTGGCACGACTGGTTCTCGCGTGCCGACACCGCGCTGTACCAGGCCAAGAATAACGGACGCGACCGCTACGTGATCGCCGAGGACGTGGCGCAGGATTGAGCGGCCGGCACCGGCGGCAGACGCGGCGCAATCCGGTCCGGCAGCCGTCACCAGCCTCCGTAGGAGCGGCTTCAGCCGCGACGGGCTTTACCGGGAACGCCCGTCGCGGCTGAAGCCGCTCCTACACGAAACCCCGTACCGGCCTGATGCTGACAAAAAGCAGATGAAAAGAGGTGCCGAGAAGGCCGCGGTGCGTGCAGTCGACCCGCACCGCGGCCTTTGAGTAGCCTGCCCGCTCAGCGTGCCTGCAGCGCAGGCGCCGCCCCCGCGGCGGTTGCGACGTCCCTGCTGCCGGCGTCCGTGCCCGCATCCTGGCCCCAGCCGCCTAGCGCCTTGTACACCCGCACCACGCCGATGTTGACCGCCGCCTCGGCGTCGGCCAGGTCGGCCTCGGCGGTCAGTTGCGTGCGCTGCGCATCGAGCAGGGTCAGGAAATCCTCCGAGCCTTCGCGATAGCGGATCTGCGCCAGCGCTTCGGCCCGCTGCGCGGCCTGCGTCTGCTCGGCCACGATCGCCAGCCGCGCCTGTTCGTGGGCGTACGCGGTCAAGGCGTTCTCGGTGTCCTCCAGCGCGGCGAGCACGGTCTTCTCGTAGTCGGCGGCGGCGCCGTCGGCCTGCGCCTCGCTCGCGCGCAGGCGTGCGCGCACGCTGCCCAGGTCGAACGCCGCCCATTGGATCGAGGGCGTCAGCGACCACGCCTTGCTGCGGCCATGCAGCAGGGCGCCGGCGTCGCCGGAGAGGAAGCCGACGAAGCCGGACAGGCTGATCCGCGGGAACAGATCGGCGGTGGCCACGCCGACGCGCGCGGTCGCCGCCGCCAGGTTGCGTTCGGCGATGCGCACGTCGGGACGCCGGCGCAGCAACTGCGTGGTGTCGCCCAGCGGCAAGGTCCGTGCATAGGCCGGGGTCGGCTGCGGCGCCAGCAATGCATCGAGCGTGCCCGGCGGCTTGCCCAGCAGCACCGCCAGCCGGTGCCGCGCCTGCGCGGCATCGACTTCCAGAAGCGGGATGTCGGCCTCGATCGCCTTCAGCCGCGCGCGGCTGCTCTGCACGTCCAGCTCGCTGCCCGCGCCCAGCCGCCAACGGGTCTCGGTCAGGCGCTGGGTGTCGCGCAGGTTGTCCAGCGTGGTGCGCGCCAGGGCGATGCGCTTCTGCGTGCCGCGCAGGGCGAAGTAGTTGCGTGCGATCTCCGCGGCCACGGTGACCTGGGCGTCGGCCAGGCCGGCCTGCTCGGCCTCCAGGTTCGCGCGCGCGGCTTCGCTGGCACGGCGCTGGCGCCCGAACAGGTCCAGCTCCCAACCGGCATCGAAACCGAGCCGGTAGCTCTCGGTGAGCACGCGTGCGCCGCCGGCATCGGCATCCGGGGCCTTGCCGCGGGTGTAGTCGCCGCCGGCGGTCACGTGCGGCGCCTGGTCCAGGCGCTGCTCGGCGAAGACCGCGCGCGCCTCGTGCACGCGCGCCAGGGCGATGCGCAGGTCGAGGTTGGCGACCAGACCGTCGTGCACCAGTTGCTCCAGCACCGGATCGTCGAACTGCGCCCACCAGGACGCGACCGGCGAATCGGTCGCGAACACCGGCGACGCCGTGCCCTGCAGCGTCACCGGCGGCTGCGCCGGTGCATGGTAGTCGGGGCCGACGCTGGCGCAGGCGCTGAGCAGCGCCAGCGCCAGCGCGCCGAGTGCGGGCCGGATCACCATGGCAGCACCTGTCCGACGTGGGTGTAGCTGCCGGTGGGGCCGTCCGCGTCGAGCAGCGCCATCATCACGCTGCTGCGCGCACCGTCGGCCACTTCCAGCTCGCCCTCGCCTGCGTTCATGTCGGTCTTCACGTAGCCGGGGTGGATGGTGTTGACCTTGATCGGGGTCTCGCGCAGTTCGTAGGCCAGCTGGATGGTCCAGGCGTTTACCGCGCTCTTGGACACGTTGTACGCGGGCACCTTGAAGTCGTAGATCGGCGAGCCCGGCTGGCTGTGCAGCGTCAGCGAGCCGAGCAGGCTGGAGACGTTAACGATGCGCGCGGCCGGCGCCTCGCGCAGCAGCGGCAGGAACGCCTGGGTGACGGCGATCAGGCCGAACAGGTTGGTGTCGAAGGTCTCGCGCCAGGACTCCAGCGACTGCTGCGACACGCTCAGGCGCAGGTCGTCGCGCAGGATGCCGGCGTTGTTGACCAGGATGTCCAGCCGCCCGTGGCGTGCGCGCACGGTCTCCACCGCGGCGGCGATGCTGGCGGCGTCGGTGACGTCCAGGGTCAGCGGCTCCACCGGCAGGCCTTCGCCCTGCAGTTCCAGCGCCGCGGCGCTGGCACGGGTCGCGTCGCGCCCGGCCAGCAGGGTGTGCACGCCGGCCTCGGCCAGCTGGCGCACGGTGTGCAGGCCGATGCCGCGGGTGGCGCCGGTGACCAGGGCGATCTTGTGTGCTGCGTTCATTGCGAAACTCCTGAGAAGGATGGAAAAGGAATCAGCCGTGCGCCGGCGCGTCGGCGTGGGCCGGCGCATGCGAGACCAGCGGCCGCCCGGCCAGCTTGCGCAGGGCGACGTAGAACACGGGGGTAAGGAACAGACCGAACAGGGTCACGCCCAGCATGCCGGCGAACACGGTGATGCCGGTGGCAGAGCGCACTTCCGCGCCGGCGCCATGCGAGAACACCAGCGGCACCGTGCCGGCGATGAAGGCGATGGACGTCATCACGATCGGGCGCAGGCGCAGGCGGCAGGCCTGCAGCGCCGATTCGACGATGCCCTTGCCCTGCAACTCCAGTTCGCGGGCGAACTCGACGATCAGGATCGCGTTCTTGCACGCCAGGCCCATCAGCACCACCAGGCCCACCTGCACGAACACGTTGTTGTCGCCGCCGCTCAGCCACACCCCGAACAACGCCGACAGCAGGGTCATCGGCACGATCAGGATCACCGCAAGCGGCAGCGTCCAGCTCTCGTACAGCGCAGCCAGCACCAGGAACGCCAGCAGCACCGCCAGCGGGAACACCACCAGCGCCGCATTGCCCTGGGTCGCCTGCTGGTAGCTCAGGTCGGTCCACTCGATCTCCATGCCGTTGGGCAGCACCTGCTTGGCGATCTGGGTGATCTTGGCCATCGCCTCGGCCGAGGACAGCGCACGCGCATCGGCTTCGCCGGCCAGGTCGGCGGCCGGATAGCCGTTGTAGCGCAGCACCGGGTCGGGGCCGTAGGTCTGCTTGATGGTGACCATCGAGCCGATCGGCACCATTTCGCCGTTGGCATTGCGGGTGCGCAAACGGGCGATGTCCTCCACGCTCTCGCGGAACGGCGCATCGGCCTGGGCGATCACCTGCCAGGTGCGGCCGAACTGGTTGAAGTCGTTGACGTAGGTCGAGCCCAGGTAGGTCTGCAAGGTATCGAACAGATCGGTCAGGGCCACGCCCTGGGCCTTGGCCTTGACCCGGTCGACCTCGGCGTCGAGCTGCGGCACGTTGGCCTGATACGTGCCGATCGGGAAGCTCATGCCCGGGGTCTGCGCCACCGCACCCTGCATCGTGCTGACCGCGTTCTGCAGCGCGCCGTAGCCCAGGTTGGCGCGGTCCTCGATGAACAGCTGGTAGCCGTTGCCGTTGCCCAGGCCGAGGATCGGCGGCGGCATGAAGGCGAACGACATGCCCTCGCCCAGCTGCGAAATGCGCTGGTTGATCTCGGCATTGATTTCCAGCGCACTGCGGTGGCGCTCGGCGAACGGCTTCAGCGGCAGGAACACCACGCCGGTATTGGGCGTATTGGTGAACTGCAGCGCGTTGAGGCCCGGAAACGAGATCGCGTGGGCCACGCCGTCAGTCTGCATGGCGATGGTGGCGACCTTGCGCAGCATCGCGTCGGTGCGCTCGATCGAGGCGCCTTCCGGCAACTTCACACCGGCGATCAGGTACATCTTGTCCTGGGTCGGGATGAAGCCGCCCGGCACCGCCTTGAACATCAGCCCGGTGACCAGCAGCAGCACCACGTACACCGCGAACACCGCGCCGCGGCGGCCGAGGATGCGCGACACCGCGCCCTGGTAGCGGTCGGAGCTGCGATGGAAGAAGCGGTTGAACGGGCGGAACAGCCAGTTGCCGAACAGCCGCTCCATGCCGCGCGACAGGCGGTCCTTGGGCGCGTCGTGGCTTCGCAGCAGGCGCGCGGCCAGCGCCGGCGACAGGGTCAGCGAGTTGATCGCCGAGATCACCGTGGAGATGGCGATGGTCACCGCGAACTGCTTGTAGAACTGCCCGGTCACCCCGGACAGGAACGCCATCGGCACGAACACCGCGCACAGCACCAGCGCGATGGCGATGATCGGGCCGGACACCTCGCGCATGGCCTGGTGGGCGGCCGCCAGCGGGCTCAGCCCCTCCTCGATGTTGCGCTCCACGTTCTCCACCACCACGATCGCATCGTCGACCACGATGCCGATCGCCAGCACCAGCCCGAACAGGGTCAGCGTGTTGATCGAGAAGCCCAGCAGGTACAGCGCGGCGAAGGTGCCGACCACCGACACGGGCACCGCGATCAGCGGAATGATCGAGGCGCGCCAGGTCTGCAGGAACAGGATCACCACCAGCACCACCAGCAGCACCGCCTCCAGCAGGGTGTGCACCACCGCGCTGATCGAATCGCGCACGAAGATGGTGGTGTCGTACACCGCCTCGTACTTCACGTCGTCGGGGAACTGCTTGGTCAGCTCGTCCATCTTGGCGATGACCTGGTCGCGGATCTGCAGCGCATTGGCGCCCGGCGCCTGGAAGATGCCGATGCCGACCGCGTTCTTGCCGTCCAGCTGCGCACGCAGGGTGTAGTCGCCGGCGCCCAGTTGCAGACGGGCGACGTCGGACAGGCGCACGGTCTGGCCGTCGGCACCGACCTTGAGCACGATGTCGCCGAACTCCTGTTCGGTGCGCAGGCGGCCCTGCGCGTTGATCAGGGTCAGGAACTTGCTCTGCGGCATCGGCTCGGCGCCGAGCTGGCCGGCGGACACCTGCACGTTCTGCTCGCGCATCGCCGCGACCACGTCGCTGGCGGTGAGGCCGCGTGCGGCCACCCGTTCCGGGTCCAGCCAGGCACGCATCGCGTAGTCGCCGCCGCCGAACACCTGCGCATCGCCCACGCCCTGGATCCGCGCCAGCGCGTCCTTGACGTGCAGACGCGCGTAGTTGCGCAGGTACAGGCTGTCGTACTTGCCCTTGGGCGAGGTCAGGTGCACCACCATCAGGAAGGTCGGCGACTGCTTCTGCGTGGTCACGCCCTGCCGGCGCACGTCCTCGGGCAGGCGCGCCTGTGCCTGCGCGACGCGGTTCTGCACCTTGACCGCGGCATCGTCCGGGTCGGTGCCCGGGCGGAAGGTCACGGTCATCTGCAGCACGCCGTCGGAGCCGGCGACCGACTTGATGTACATCATGTTCTCGACGCCGTTGATCGCTTCCTCCAGCGGCGTGGCGACGGTCTCGGCGATGACCTTGGGGTTGGCGCCCGGATACACCGTGCGCACCACCACCGAAGGCGGCACCACGTCCGGGTATTCGCCGATGGGCAGCAGCGGGATGGCGATCAGGCCCGCGGCGAAGATGACGATCGACAGCACGGCGGCGAAGATCGGCCGGTCGATGAAGAATCTGGAAAAGTCCATGGGTGGTGGTCCTGGAAACGGTTGAAACGGGGGGCCGGGCGCGGACGCAGGCATGCCGGCGGCGACACCGGGCCATCACTGGCCCGGTGGGCACGGCCGGCGGTGGCCGGCCGCTACTGCGTCGGCGCCCGCGACTCAGTCGAGGGCGACGGCCTGTCGCGGTGCGGCCGGGGACGTGGTCTGCAGCGCGATCGGCTTGGCCTGCACCGGCATGCCGGGCATGAACACCTTCTGCACGCCATCGACGATGACCTTGTCGCCGGCGGACAGGCCGCTGCGCACGATGCGCAGGCCCTCGGCGCTGCGGCCGAGCTGCACGTCGCGCCGCTGCGCCTTGCCGTCCTTGTCGACCACGTAGACGTACTTGCGGTCCTGGTCGGTGAGCACCGCGCGGTCGTCGATCAGCACCGCGTCGAAGCGGCCGCTGCCGAGCAGCCGCACCCGCGCGAACAGGCCGGGCGTGAAGCGACGGTCGGCGTTGTCCAGCAGCGCGCGCACGTGGATGGTGCCGGTGCTGCGCACCAGTTGGTTGTCGAGGAAATCGACCTTGCCGGCATGCGGATAGCCGTCCTCGCCGACCAGGCCGACCTGCACCGGCAGGCTGCCATCGCGTTCGCTCGGGCGCTGGCCGTCGCGCGCCATCTGCGCATAGCGCAGGAAGGTGCCTTCGTCGGCATCGAAGTACACGTGCACCTTGTCCAGCGACACCAGCGTGGTCAGCACGCTGGCGCTGTCGCCGGCGGTGACCAGGTTGCCGGCGGTGACCATCGCGCGGCCGGCGCGGCCGTCGATCGGCGCGCGCACCTGGGTCCATTCCAGGTTCAAACGTGCGCTGTCCACTGCCGCCTGCGCGGCCAACACGTCGGCCTGCGCCTGCTCGGCGGCGGCGCGCTTCTGTTCCCAGTTCTCGGTGGAGATGGCCTGCTGCTCGGACAGGGTCTTGGCGCGCGCGGCCTCGCTGGCGCTGAGTTTGGCCTGGGTGCGTGCGCGGGCCAGGTCGGCCTCGGCGCGCGCCAGTTCGGCGCGGTAGCTGCGCGCGTCGATGGTGAACAGCACATCGCCCTTCTTCACCTCCTGCCCTTCGACGTAATTGACCTTGTCGATGTAGCCGGAGACGCGCGGACGCAGGTCGACGTGTTCCACCGCCTCGACGCGGCCGCTGAACTCGTCCCACTGGCTGATCTGCTTCTGCAGCGCGGGCGCCACGCCCACGCTCGGCGGCGGCGGCGCACCCTGTTCGTTGGCCTTGCCGCCGCAGGCGGCCAGCGTGGCGGCCAGCAGCGCCACCGCCAGCGGGCGCAAGGCGCCCGGTAGCAGGCGCGACGGCATCGGAATCGGATTCATGGAGAGACCTCGTGGGTGGAGAAGGAAAACGGCAAGGGGGTGAGCAAGGCGCTGCGCGGCTGGGCGAAGTGGCGACGGTCGATCTCGACCAGCGCACGGTCCGGCCGCTGCGGTTCGGCGAGCAGGTGGACCACGGCGCGGCCGACGCCGAGGGTGGTGAACCACTCCGGGCAGTCGTCGATGGCGGCGTCGCTCCGGCACACCGGTTCGGACAGCGACAGCAGATGCACGTGCACGCCCAGCGGCTTGGCTTCCTCGTGCAGCACCTGGGCGAGCATGCGGATCGCCACCGCCGCCACCGAACTGTCGCCATGCCCGGACCAGGCGCGCAGCGCGCAGGGACTGCCCAGCAGCACGTAGCGGGCGCCGCGCTCGTGCTGCGCCAGCAGCGGCAGCAGATGCCGGGCGGCAGCCAGGTGCGGCAGCAGGTCGGCATCCAGGCGCTTGCGCAGCGCGCTCAGCGGCCGCTCCAGCAGGCGCCCCGGCCGCAGCGGGCTGCCGAGCGCGGCGACCACCCCGGCCAGCGGCCGCGGCCGCTGCGCGACCTCGGCGACCAGGGCCGCGGCAGCTGCGTCAGTGGCGACCGAGCCGGACAGCACGTCCAGGGCGGGTTCGTCGCGATGGCGTTCGCGCAGCGCGGCCAGGCGGGCACGGTCGCGCGCCACCGCCAGCACCGGGCTGCCCGCCTCCAGCAGCGCCTGCACCACCCCCTGCCCGACCGTGCCGCTGCCGCCGAGGACCAGGACCTCGGGGGCCAACGTCCCGCTCACGGGACTTTTCCTCCCGCGGACGGGACAATCGCGATGCGTCCCAGCCGATCGGTGCCGGACGCGCCCAGGCGCAGGCTGCTGCCGCCCTGCCGCCGCGGCGGCGGCGTGAACTCGCGAAACGCTTTCGGGTAAAGGGATTGCGCCGTCGCCACGGACGCGGAACGGCGCCGCGGCTGGCGATCGGGGCAGGCGAAAAACTGGAACAGGGTGCGCATCGACATGGGCAAAGACCGTCGGTAATGGCGAATGCGGACAAATTAGGCGCCAAAGCCGCACTTGATTAGTCCGAATTAAGGGGAATAATCGTCCCGCTATCGGTCCAATCGTCTCCACCTCAAGGAACCGCCATGAGCCACGATCTGAACGACACCCTGATCTTCGTCAAGGTGGTCGAGCAAGGCAGCTTCATCGCCGCGGCCAATGCCCTCGGCCTGCCCAAGACCACCGTCAGCCGCAAGGTGCAGGACCTGGAGGCGCGGCTGGGCGCGCGCCTGCTGCACCGGACCACGCGCCGACTCGGGCTGACCGAGGCCGGCGCGGTCTACCACGAGCACTGCCAGCGCATCGCCCGCGAACTGGAGGAAGCCGAGAGCGCGGTGGGCCAGTTGCAGGCCGGCCCGCGCGGCTGGCTGCGCTTCAGCGTGCCCTATTCGGCGGGCATCTCGTGGGTAGCGCCGATCCTGGGCGAATTCCACCGCCAGCATCCGGAAGTGCGCCTGGAAATGATCATGACCAGCGACAAGGTCGACCCGATCGCCGAAGGCGTGGACGTGGCCCTGCACATGGGCACGCTGCCGGATTCGACCATGGTCGCGCGCAAGCTCGCCACCTTCCGCACCCAGGTCTTCGCCAGTCCCTATTACATCGAACGCCACGGCGAACCGCTGCATCCGGACGACCTGCAGCACCACCGCACGCTGGCGCTGAGCAACGGCCGCGGCGGCGGCAACCGGCTGTGCTGGCCGCTGCGTAACGGCAAGCAGAGCGGCGAGTTCCTGGTCCAGCCGATCCTGCTGGCCAACGATTCGGCAGCGCTGATCGGCGGCCTGGTCTGCGGCGAAGGCCTGGTGCTGGCCAGCGATGCGACGATCAAGCCGCTGATCGAGGCCGGCAAGGCGCGGCGCGTGCTCGGCGGCTGGGTCGGGCCGGACCTGGACTTCAACGCGGTGTTCCCGGGCGGGCGCATGCTCTCGCCGAAGGTGCGCGCCTTCGTCGACTTCCTGGTCGACAAGCTCAACTTCGACGTCAGCTACATGATGGCGCAGTGCCCGGCCAAGCTGGCCACGCAGCAGGCGGAGGACGGCGCCGAGTTCACCCTGTGCAGCGGCGTGGCGATGAACACGCAGTCGCTGGCCACCCTGCCGCGCGTCGCCGCCGCACCTGCACCAGCGCCTGCGGCATCGGAAACCGAAGCCGAGGACGAAGAGGACGCCGCGCTGGTCTGAGCCGCGCGGCACACGGCGCTGCGCATCGGCAGCACGGAAACGCGAACGGGCCGCAGTGCGGCCCGTTCGTCGTTGCGGTCGGCGGATCGCTCAGCCGGCGGAGGAGCGCAGCGGCACCACGCGGATCTCCACCCGGCGGTTCTGCGCGCGGCCGGCTTCGGTGCTGTTGTCGGCGATCGGATACTTCTTGCCGGCGCCCAGGGTCTGGATGCGCTCGGGCTGCACGCCCTGTGCGGTCAGGTACGCGGCCACCGACGACGCGCGCTGTTCGGACAGGCGCTGGTTGACCGCATCGCTGCCGATGCTGTCGGTGTGGCCGACCACTTCGATCATGGTCTGGTTGTACTCGCCCAGGGTCTGGGCCACGCCGTTGAGCGCCGAATAGAACTGCGGCTTGAGCGTGGACTGGTTGAAGTCGAAGGTGATGCCGTCGGGCAGGTTGAGGGTGATGTTGTCGCCGTCGCGGCGTACGTCGATGCCGGTATTGGCGGTGCGCTCGCGCAGCGCGCGCTCCTGGCGATCCTGGTAGTTGCCGATCGCCGCGCCGCTGAGCGCGCCGATGCCGGCGCCGATCATCGCGTGCTGGCGGCGCTCGGTGGCGCTGCTGCCGCTGAGCAGACCGGCGGCCACGCCGACTGCGGTGCCGATCAGCGCGCCGCGGCCGGTGCGGTTCTGCTGCTCGGTGGGATTGCCGTACTGGTCGCGCTGCACGTAGGAGCCGCCGGTGGCGCAGGCGGACAGCACCAGCGCACTGGCCAGGGCAACGGATATGCCGCGGAGGGCGGTCGTTTTCATCGTGTTCTCTCCCGAACCTGGATGGACGTGGCGGCAGCATAAACAGCGCCACGCGAGGCGCGGATGAACGCGACCACGCGTCCAATGCACCTGGTTCAGGAAGACGGCAACAGGGTCTCGGCGTCCGCGGCGCGCAGCGGCTGCTCCCAATCGCTCATCAACGCCAGGTACAGCAGCTTCTCGAATTCGGCGCCGACCCGCCGCATCACCGCGTCCGGATCCGGGATCAGCCGCGCATCGCCGATCAGGCCGAAGTGCACGCGATGGTTGTAGCTCATGATCGACACGCCGACGCCGATCGACCCGGTCTGCGGCACCCAGAACATCATCTCGCGCACGCGGCTGCCGGCCAGGTACAGCGGCTGCTGCGGCCCCGGCACGTTGGTCGCCACGGTGGTGGCCTTGCGGCTGAACAGGTCCAGCGCCGCCGACTGCAGCGCCGCCGGCGCCATGCCCACCGCCGCGAGCAGGCCGAACACCACCATCGCCTGCCGCGACTGCTTGAGCTGCTGCATCGACTCGGCCACGCACTGCAGCCGGCGCACCGGATTGGCCTCGCCCACCGGCAGGTCCAGGAACACCAGGCCGAAGTGGTTGCCGAGCTTGCGCGCGTGCTCCAGCGGGCGCAGGTTGACCGGCACCGTGGCGCGCAGGGTCACCCCGTCCAGGCGTTCGCCGCGTTCGAGCATGTAGTCGCGCAAGGCGCCAGCCATGGTCGCCATCAGCACATCGTTGACCGTGCAGTCGCAGGCGCGGCCGACCGCCTTGACCTCGTCCAGGTCCAGCGGTTCGGCCCAGGCCACGCGCTTGCTGACGCCGAGGCGGCCGCGCAGCAGCGTCGGCGGATCGTCGGCCAGCAGCAAGGCATTGACCAGTTCGCGACCGATCAGCCCGCCTTCGCGTGCCAGCATCTGCGGCAGGTTCGGGTCCTGCGCCATCGCCCGGCCCTTGTCGAGCATGCGCCCGCCGAGCTTGAGGTAGCGGTCCACCGCACCGACCCGGCGCACGACCTCCTTGCCGTCGTCCTTGAGCCAGGCGCGCTCGAGCTGCGCCGACGGCTCAGGAGTACGCTGGGTATCGGTCAGCGACAGCAGCACCTGCACCAGGGCGATGCCGTCGGCATAGCTGTGGTGGATGCGCGCCACCAGCGCCGAGCCGCCTTCATAGCGTTCGATCAGGTGGAACTGCCACAGCGGCTTGGTCTTGTCCAAGGGCGTGGACGCCATCTGCCCGGCGAAGCGCTCCAGCGCCTTCTTCTGCCCGCGCCCGGGCAAGGCCGACAGGCGTACGTGCCAGTCCAGATCGAAATCGTCGTCGCGCTGCCAGTACGCGCCGGTGGCGGTCTCCACCGGCTTCTGCAGGAACCGCGGAAAGGCCAGGAAGCGCTTGCGCACCAGTTGCTTGAGCGCAGGCAGGGTCAGCGGCTCGTCGAACATCAGCACGCCGGTGATCATCATCGGATTGGTCGGCCGGTCCATCCGCAACCAGGCGGTGTCCACGCGCGACATCGGTTCGCGCTGCGGCTTGCGGCGAGCTGAGCTGGTGGCCATGCGGGCTCCTGTCCGAGCCCGGAGTGAATCATGGCCCCGCGAAGGGCGTCAATCGCGCCTGCGGCCGTGCTGCGCCGCGCAACACGGCGCGATGTTCAACCGGCGGCGGTCTCGCGGTACGCGGCCAGCGCCGCGTCGCGGCCGGCGGCCAGGTCCACGATCGGCTGACGCGGATACTGCGGCGCAGCCTGCGCCAGCCGCTGCGGCACCTGCCAGGGCGCGAAGCGATCGGCCAACGGCAGCGCCGCCAGTTCCGGCACCCAGCGCGCGATGTACTCGCCCTTCGGATCGAACTTCTGCGCCTGGGTCACCGGATTGAACACGCGGAAATACGGCGCGGCGTCGGCGCCGGTCCCGGCCACCCACTGCCAGCCCAGCGTGTTGTTGGCCAGGTCGGCATCGACCAGGGTGTCCCAGAACCAGCGCGCGCCTTCGGACCAGTGCACGCGCAGATGCTTGCACAGGTAGCTGGCGACGATCATGCGCACGCGGTTGTGCATCCAGCCGGTGTGCCACAGCTCGCGCAGGCCGGCATCGACGATCGGCACACCGGTGCGGCCGCGCTGCCAGGCATGCAACTGCGCGGGATCGGGCGTGGCCCAGCGGAAGCGCTCGAAACGCGGATTGAGGTTGCGCTCGGGCGTGTCCGGGAAATGGTGCAGCAGTTGATGGGCGAAGTCGCGCCAGCCGAGCTGGCGGATGTAGCCGTCGATGGCCGCGGCGGTGGCGGCACGGCGATGGCGCTCCAGAGTGGCGACGATGCGCCACGGGGCGATCTCGCCGAAATGCAGATGCGGCGACAGCCGCGAGGTGCCGATCTGATCCGGGCGGTCGCGGCCGTCGAGATAGTCGCGCAGCGCGCCGTCGACGAACACGTCCAGCGCCTCGTGCGCGCCCGCCTCGCCCGGCTGCCAGACCTCCCAGAAACCGCGGTCCCAGTCCAGCGTCGGCGCCAGACCGAGCCGCTCCAGCGGCAGGCTGTCCAGCGTCGCGGGCGGCGGCGGCAGCGTCTTCGGCGCGGCCTGCAACGCCGGCACCTGCCAGTGGCTCAGCGCGCTGCGCCAGAACGGCGTGAATACCTTGTACGGGCCGCCCTGCTGCGTCGCCAGTTGCCAGGGCTCGAACAGCAGCGCGCTGTTATGGCTGTGTACCTCCAGCCCCTGTTCGCGCAGTTCGCGCTTGAGCCGCGCATCGCGCGGCTGCGTGGCCGGCTCGTAGCGGCGGTTCCAGTACACCGCCTCCGCGCTGCAGTCGGCGATCACCTGGCGCAAGGCAGCCTCGGCCGGGCCCTGGCGCAGGATCAGGCGCGAACCGCGCGCGCGCAGTTGCGCATCCAGCGCCGCCAGCGAGCGCTGCAGCCAACTGCGCGAGGCCGCGCCCGCGGCCCATGCGCCCTCGTCCTCCGGGCTGTGCAGGTAAACCGGCACCGGCGTGTGCCCGGCATCCAGCGCGGCCTGCAGGGCGGGTTGATCGTGCAGGCGCAGGTCGCGCCGGAACCAGACGATGGCGTAGCTCATGCGAGGGGACGCAGCGAAGGACGCGCCATGATACGGATCGGGTGCAGCGGCCAGGTGAGCATGCGGCAACGCAACGGCATGCGTCTGCACGCTGCCGTGCCTGGCCCGATGCGGGCCGCGCTGACCGGATTTCGTAGACATCGCCACGCGCCGCGCGCGTGCGTCTCATCCGCCCTGCTATAACGCCGAGGCGGGCGCCGTCATGTCGAAGCGGCGCCGCGACCGCTGCTGTTGGACGACGTTCCGGGGAAGGACGTCCTCCATGCTTTCGCTGCACCGCGCACGACACGGCCACGGCCGTCTCGCGCGCACGGGGAACATCCGCCATCGCTTCTGCGACCTCACGGCCACCACGGCCGGCGAGCGCGGCTGCGTGCGGCCCGAACCGCCCGCGCCCGGACCTGCATCGCCAGGGCCGCGACGCGCTGCGGGCAGCCAACGGCGCAGCCCGGTCATGCCCATCGCCGACATCCGCAACACCCTCAGGAGAGCAAGACCCATGGACAAGCGCATCGCAAAAGCCGCCCTCACCCTCGCGCTGAGCCTCGCCGCCCCGCTGGCGATGGCGTGCGAGCCCGAACCCGGGCTGCAGCAGAACGAAGTCTCGCAAGGCGACACCGAACCATCGTGTGGCGGTGGCGGTGGCGGCGGCAGCACGCCGGTCTACACGCTGCAGGGCGTGATCCAGAACCAGGGCTACGAGTCCGACAACCGTCCGGCCGGTGGCAAGCGTCTGAAGATCCGCGCCTACTCGCGCTTCGCCAACGCCAACAACGACCGCGTCGACGCCAACTACATCAACGTGCGCTGCAACGCCTACGACCCGTACGGCAACGGCTACACCACCGATTACGACGAGGAAGGCAACGGCGCCCTGGTCGACGTGCACTTCACGTCGAACTTCGTCTACGGCGCATACCGCAAGATCACCGTGGTCTGCACCCATCATGCCGAGTACGGCGCCAACACCTACGACACCACTAGCAACGCCCAGATCGACATTCCCTACTGATCCTCGCTGCCTCCGCACGCACGCCGGCGTCCGCAGCCTTGCGTGCGGGCGCCGCGCGTCGCGACCGCTGCCCGCAGGTGCGGGCGGCGGCTTACTCGAACGCGCCCACCGAGTCGTGGGCGAGATTGTCGAAGCGGGTGTATTCGCCGAAGAACTTGAGCTTGCACGACCCGGTCGGGCCGCCGCGGTGCTTGCCGATGATGATTTCGGCCAGGCCCTTGTCCGGCGAATTTTCCTTGTTGTAGTAGTCGTCGCGGTAGATGAACACGATCATGTCCGCGTCCTGCTCGATCGCGCCGGATTCGCGCAGGTCCGCCATCACCGGGCGCTTGTCGGTGCGGGTTTCCAGCGAGCGGTTGAGCTGCGACAGCGCGATCACCGGCACGCCGAGTTCCTTGGCCAAGCCCTTGAGCGAGCGCGAGATCTCCGAGATCTCGGTGGCGCGGTTCTCGCTGTTGCCGGGTACCGACATCAGCTGCAGGTAGTCGATCACGATCAGGCCGAGGTCGTGCTCGCGCTTGAGCCGGCGCGCCTTGGAGCGCAGCACTTCCGGCGACACGCCCGGCGTGTCGTCGATGAAGATCTTGGTCTCCTTGAGCATCTTGATCGCGCCGGTGACGCGCGCCCAGTCCTCGTCCTCGAGCTGGCCGGTGCGCAGGCGTTGCGCGTTGATGCGGCCGTTGGAGGAGATCAGGCGCATCGCCAGCTGCGAGGCCGACATTTCCATCGAGAACACCGCCACCGCCTTCTTCGACTTGATCGCCGCGTACTCGGCGATGTTCAGCGCGAAGGTGGTCTTGCCCATCGCCGGACGCGCGGCGAGGATGATCAGGTCGGTCGGCTGCAGGCCGGCGGTCATTGCGTCGAAGTCGTTGTAGCCGGTCGGCAGGCCGGTGATGTTGCCGCCGTTCTCGAAGCGGTTGCGCAGTTCCTCGAATGCGTCCTTCAACGCGCCCGGCATCGCCACGAAGTCGCTGCGCCCGCGCGCGCCGGCCTCGGCGATCTGGAATACGGCCTTTTCCGCCGACGCCAGCAGCTCCGAGCTCTCGCGCCCTTCCGGCTGGAATCCGTCGTTGACGATAGTGGTGCCGACCTCGATCAGCTGCCGCAGCACCGCCTTGTCGCGGACGATTTCCGCGTAGGCGACGATGTTGGCAGCCGACGGCGTGGTGCTGGCCAGTTCGATCAGGTAAGCGCCGTCGCCGACCATCTCCAGCTTGCCCTGCGATTCGAACCACTCGCCCAGGGTCACCGCGTCGAACGGGCGCCCCTTCTCGGCCAGCTCGCGGATCGCGCGGTAGATCAACTGGTGATCGCGCCGGTAGAAATCGTTCTCGGTCAACTGATCGTTGACGCGATCGTAGGCATCCGGCGCCAGCATCAGGCCGCCGAGCACGGCCTGTTCGGCCTCGATCGAGTGCGGCGGCACGCGCAACTGGTCGAGACGCGGCTCGCTGCGTTCGCTGCGCTCGCTCTTGCGATCGCCGCGGTAGCCGGGACGGGCGGACATAGGCTGGGTCTTCTCTGTGGGGCGCGGGCGCCGGGCGCGGCCTCACCGCGGCCCGGGCACCGATTTTAGTCGCCGCGCCCGGCGGGGGCTAGGGCGAGGCTTAACACAGGGCGCCCGCCTCAGCGGCGGCACGTGCGTCCCGCCTCGCCAGAGGCTGGGGACAAGTCTGGGGGCAAGCGGTTGAGAACCTCACCGAGACCGCGTCGCACAAGGCCCGTCCCGCCCCATCCGCGCACCACGATACGCGCCGGGATGGCGCTTCAGGCCTGCAGTTCGTCGATCCAGGCAATGAACTTGTCCACGAAACCAGCGAGGAACTTGCGGGTGCGCTCGTCGTCGATCGCGCCGTCCTCGGCGATCAGCCCCTCCTTGAACTGCAGAAAGATCTCCGGCTGCCCCAACACCGGCATGTCCAGGTAGGCCAGCACGTTGCGCAAGTGCTGTTGCGCCAGGGCGGTGCCGATCGCCCCGGGCGAGGTGCCGCACACGGCGGCCGGCTTGCCGGCGAAGGCGCTCTCGCCGTACGGACGCGAGCCCAGGTCGATGGCGTTCTTGAGCACGCCGGGGATGGAGCGGTTGTACTCCGGGGTGACGAACAGCACCGCGTCGGCGCCGCTGACCTGCGTCTTCAGGCGCCGGCCCTGCGCCGGATAGTCGTGGTCGTGGTCCTGGTTGTACAGCGGCAGGTCGCCGATCTCGACGTACTCGAAGCGCGCACGGTCGTCGGCAAGTCGCTCCAGCGCGTGCGCCAGGCGCCGGTTGAACGATTCCTTGCGCAGGCTGCCGACGAAGACGGCGATGCGGTACTGGCTCATGGCGTTGCTCCAGACTGAATGGATCTTCAGGCTAGCCGCCGCCGCGCGGCAGTCAGGTGAACGCCGTTGACGTCCCGGTCTGCGCCAAACGTGCCTGCACGTCCTCCGGCAGCGGCGGCAGCGCCACGAAACCCGGCGTCGCGCGCACCCGCTGCAGCCAGTCGCACAGCGCCGGATACTGCGTCAGTGCGATGCCGGCATCGCCAGCGCAATGGGTGTAGGCGAACAATGCGATATCGGCGATGCCATAGGCCGGGCCGGTGAACCAGGCCTGCGCCTGCAGATGCTGCTCCATCACCGCCAGCGCCCGCATCGCGCCCTCGCGCAGGCGTGGGAGTTCGGCGCGCCGCGGCGAGTCGGGCGGCGTCCAGCCGCAGACGAAGCGTGCCACCGCCACGTAGGGCTCGTGACTGTACTGCTCGAAGAACAGCCAGCTCAGCGCCTGCGCCCGCTGCCAGGGATCGGCGGGCAGATAGCCGGTGCCCTCGGCCAGCCAGCACAGGATGGCGTTGGATTCGGCCAACACGCGGCCGTCCTCGCGCTCGAGCAGCGGCACCTTGCCGTTGGGATTCTTGGCCAGGAAGGCGGGAGTGCGGGTCTGGCCGTTGGCGCTGTCGATCTCGATCCAGCGGTAGCCGCAGCCGAGCTGATCCAGCAGCAGCCGCACCTTGTAGCAGTTGCCGGACAGCGCCATGCCGTACACGGTCAGGGGAAAACGTTCGGATGCCATGCGCTGCTCCTGTATGGACGTCTGCTGTCGTTGGGGCTCAGCGCCGCGCCTGCCATTGCGCACGCGACTGGCCCCAGACCTCGATCGGTTCCTGCGGCAGCGGCTCCGGCAATTGCCCGGGACGCAGATACCGCGAGCCGAGCTTGCTCGCCACCGCCTTGGAGTTGGCGTTGTCCGGGGCGATGACGTGGATCACCTCGCTCCAGCCCAACTGCGCGAACGCCCAGTCGATCGACGCCGCGGCCGCCTCCGGCGCATAACCCTGGCCCCAGTGCGGATGCGCGATGCCCCAGCCGACCTCCGTGCCCGGCCAGCCGTGCGGCTGCCAGGGGCCGACCCGGCCGATCCACTGCCCGCTGCGCTTCTCGATCACCGAGAACATCGCAAATCCCTGCAACTGCCAGCTGCCGACCAGCGAGGTCAGGCTGCGCCAGACCACCGACGGCACCTGCACGCCGCCGAGGTGGTGCATGGTCTGCGCATCGGCGGAAAAGGCGCAGAGCGCGGCGAAATCCTCGGCAGTGGGCGGGCGCAGCAACAGGCGCTCGGTCTCCACACGTACGTCGAACACGCTCATCGTCGGGTCTCCTGCAAAACGGGCCCGCAGCCGCACGCGGGCCAGGGATTCAAAACGCGTTGATGCCGGTCAGTTCGCGGCCGACCACCAGTTGGTGCACGGTCTCGGTGCCTTCGTAGGTGATCACCGATTCCAGGTTCAGGGCGTGCCGGATCGCGCCGTAGTCGGTGGTGATGCCGGCGCCGCCGAGCAGGTCGCGGCACTCGCGGGCGATGTCCAGGGCCATGCGCACGTTGTTCCACTTGGCCAGCGACACCTGCGCCGGCTGCAGCGTGCCGGCGTCCTTGAGCCGGCCCAGTTGCAGCGCGAGCAACTGCGCGGCGGCGATACGCCGCGCCATGTCGGCCAGCTTGATCTGCGCGCTCTGCGTCGCCGCCAGCGGCCGTCCGAACAGCATGCGTTCGCCAGCATAGGCCAGCGCCTCGCGCAGGCAGGCGATGGCCGCGCCGATCGCGCCCCAACTGATGCCGTAGCGGGCCTGGGTCAGACAGCCCAGCGGCCCCTTCAGCCCGCGCACGCCGGGCAGGCGCTGGCTGTCGGGCAGGCGCACGTCGTCGAAGAACAGCGCCGAGGTCACCGAGGCGCGCAGGCTCATCTTGTGCGCGATGTCCTGGGTGCCGAACCCCGGCGTGCCGGCCTCGACCAGGAAGCCCTGGATGCCGTCGTCGGTCTGCGCCCACACGATCGCCACGTCGGCGATGCCGCCGTTGGTGATCCACATCTTGCTGCCGCTCAGGCGCCAGCCGTCGCCGTCGCGCACGGCGCGGGTCTGCATTGCCGCCGGGTCGGAGCCGCCCTGGGACTCGGTCAGGCCGAAGCAGCCGATCGCAGTGCCGGCGGCCATCGCCGGCAGCCAACGCTGGCGTTGCGCGTCGCTGCCGTAGGCGTGGATCGGGTACATGCACAGCGAGGACTGCACGCTGACGAAGCTGCGCAGGCCGCTGTCGCCGCGCTCCAGTTCCTGGCAGATCAGGCCGTAGCAGACCGCGTTGAGGCCGCCGCCGCCCTGCCCCGCCGGCAGGCTGGCGCCGAGCAACCCCAGCGCTGCCAGATCCGGCACCAGCTCGCGCGGGAAGCGCGCTTGGTCGAAGGCCTCGCCGATCACCGGCAGCACCTTCGCATCGACGAAGCGCGCCACCGCCTGCTGGATCGCGCGCTCCTCCTCGCTGAGAAGCGCGGCTACGTTGAACAGATCATCGCAAGGCAAGGGCATGGCGGCGTCCATGGCGAAAGCCGCATTGTATCGGCCCCGCACCTGCCGCCGCCGCACAGGCGAAGGCCGGCGCAAGCGCCGGCCTTCGGGATGTGCAACGAAACCGCGACTCAGCGCTGGCTGACGGCGACGTCGCCGGCCGAGGCGGTCTGGGTGACCAGGCGGCCGTCCAGTACCGGCAGGCGGTCGCTGTTCGGGCGGTCGTCCATGCGCACGGTCTTTTCCTGGCCGTCGTAGCGGTAGGTCACGTCGTAGCCCTTGACCACGTCCTGCGTGCCCATGGCGATGCGATTGCCCGGCTTGCTGTCCATGCGCATGGTGCCGGTGGTGCCGTCGTCATTGCGGTAGGTCACGTTGTAGCCGGTGATGGTCGAGGACTGCGCGGTGCTGTTCTCGGTGTGGCACTGGCGCTCGGTGCGGTCGACCACGCGGCCGCCGACGTGGTTCTGGTCGATGCGGTTGCCGATGAAGCCGCCGGCCACCGCGCCGGCGGCGGTCGCGGCCTTGCGGCCGTTGCCGTGGCCGATCTGGTTGCCGAGCAGACCGCCGACCACCGCGCCGACCACGGTACCGCCGACGTTGCCGTCGCGCTCGGGCAGGCGCTCCTGCACCACCACGTCGTTGCACACCTGGCGCGGCGTGGTCGTGGTGGAGGTCTCGCGCAGCGGCTCGGTGCCGATCACCTCGGCGTAGCGCTGCTGCTTCTGGGTGATCGGATCGACCCGCACCACGTCGGCATACTCGAGCTTGCCGCCGACGCTGTTGTCCATCGCGCTGTCGCCGCGCGTGTTGTCCAGGGCCGGGCGCACGTCGCTGCTGGCGACGTCCACCGGTTTGTCGCGATTGTTCATGAAGGCCGCGGTGGCGACGCCGCCGACCAGCAAGGCGCCAGCCGCGACCAGAACGGTTGTCGTAGTGCTTTTCATGTGTGCTCTCCTGCGGGCTGACCGCGTTGTCTACGGTGCTGTGATTACCATGCCGAAGCTGAACCGATCCGCTCCCTATTCAGTAACGCGGCGTACACACGGCTGGTAACGCCCGCGGAACGTCGCCATATCGAGGCTGTTAGCGTTTCCACCGCTCTTCGGAGGACGTGCCGTGCCCAATCCGATCGTGTATCCGCTGCTGCGCTGGGCGGGCAAATTGCGCTACCCGACCCTGTTCAAGATCACCGCCAGCCTGTTCGTGCTGAGCGTGCTGCTGCCCGACCCGGTGCCCTTCATCGACGAGATCGTGTTCGGCCTGGGCACGCTGCTGCTGGCCAACTGGAAGACCCGCACGCCGGCGCAGACCACTGCGCCGTTGCGCTAGACCGCGCAGCGCGTGCGCCGCTGAGCGCCGATGCAGTTGATCGACAGCCATTGCCACCTGGACGCGGCGGAGTTCGACCCCGACCGCGACGCGGTGATCGCGCGCGCGCAGGCGGCGGGCGTGCAGGCGCAGGTGGTGCCGGCGGTGACCGCGGCGTCCTGGCCCAAGCTGCGCGCGGTCTGCGCGGCCGCGCCCGGGCTGTATCCGGCGTATGGCCTGCATCCGCTGTTCCTGGCCGAGCATCGCCCTGACGACCTGCAGGCATTGGAAGAGTGGATCGCACGCGAGCGGCCGTGCGCGATCGGCGAGTGCGGCCTGGACTTCTTCGTCGAAGGCCTGGACGCGGCCGAGCAGCACCGCTACTTCGTCGGGCAACTGCAACTGGCGCGGCGCTTCGACCTGCCGGTGATCGTGCATGCGCGACGCGCGGTGGACGCCGTGATCCTGGCGATCCGCAAGGTCGGCCGGGTGCGCGGCGTGGTGCACAGTTTCGCCGGCAGCGTCGAACAGGCCGCACAGTTGCGATCGCTGGATTTCCTGATCGGCCTGGGCGGGCCGGTCACCTACGAACGCGCGCAGCGCCTGCGCCGGCTCGCCGCCACGCTGCCCCTGGAGCAAGTGCTGCTGGAAACCGATGCGCCGGACCAGCCCGACGCGGCGATCCGCGGGCAGCGCAACGAACCGGCGCGGCTGCGCACGGTGCTGGACACCATCGCCGACCTGCGCGACGCACCTGTCGCCGCCATCGCCGCGCAGACCACGGCCAATGCGCGGCGCCTGTTCGGCCTGCCCGACACGCGCGCCGGCACGCCCGTCATCGCCTGACCCAGCGCGTTCCTGCACACCGCACATTCCGACGCTGCGCGTCGCTTTTTGACGTGCCGACACAGGAACAGACGCCACACGTCGGCCGCGCAACGCGTGACTGAAAGGCGGTCGGTGCGGCACATCGCCCGGCAAAACGGCTTTCGTCCGAAACTGTGACCTGGGCAGGCGGATGCACGCCTTTTGGCCGCGTTTCGGCGCACTTGCTTCTGCTACTGTGCACCGCGCTGAAACGGCGAGCGGCGCTTTGTCCGCCAGGTACCGGAGTGTGAACCCGTTCGCTCTCAGCGAAGGCTCGGCGGCCGGCTCGATGGCACGCGTTCTGGCAGATCGGATCATCCTGGCGTGAAACAGTCGGCAAGCCGCATTCCCTACCCGCTTCTCCCCAGCGCGCGGCGCTCGCGTGCGATCGCCTCCTCCGCGGCCGCTGCGGCGCGAACGGCGCCATCGCGCATGCGAGCGTTGCGGCAATGAAGAGCGGCGCAGCTTCGGAAAAACACGCATCCAACGGCGAAAGCTGGGTCTCGCTGAAATTCCGCGACAGCAATCGCAGCCGCAAGATGCGCAGCACCATGACCCTGGCCGGGGTCTCGTGCACCTCGCTCGGTGCGTTGTGGACCGTGTGCTACCTGTACTACGGCAGGCCCGAACTGGCGATCGCCTTCGTCGGGCTGACGGCGGTCGGCCTGCTCGCGCTGGGCCGCCGCCGCCACTGCGACGAGGGCTCGCTGTCGCTGGTGGCGCACGGCGTCTTCGTCGTGGTCCTGGTGATCTCGATCATCGACGCGCCGATCGCCACGGTGCCACGGTCCGTGCACACCTTCTTCCTGCCGCTGGCAGCAGGCGCACTGTTCGTGTTCGACCGCAGCCGCCGCTACCGCGCGCTGGTGTTTCCCATGGCGTGCCTGGCCGCCTTCGTCGCCTTCGGCTCGGGCGAACTGGACTGGCTGGCACCGCATGACTCGCCACCGCAGCGGATGCGCAGGCTCGGCGCCATCTGCAACATGGCCTGCGCCGCCGGCCTGCTGGCGGCGATCCTGCACATCTACCGCAACGACGTGAACGCACGCATCTCGCTGGAGCGGGAACTGGCACGCGCGGTCGGCAACGGCGAGATCGAAGTGCTGTACCAACCGCAGGTCAGCGCGAACGGCAGCATGCTCGGCGCCGAGGCACTGGTACGCTGGCGCCATCCCAGCGGCAAGCTGCTGACCCCCGACAAGTTCATCCCGCTGGCCGAAGAGAGCCCGTTGATCCGCGACGTGGGCCTGGAAGTGCTGCGCCAGGCCTGCGCTACGCTGCGACGCTGGTCGCACGACCCCGACCTGCGTGCGCTGGTGGTCGCAGTGAACGTCAGCCCCGTGCAGTTGCTCGACCCCAACTTCGTGTCCACGGTGAAGCAGGTGATCACCAGCGAAGGCGTGGCGCCGGCGTCGCTGGAATTCGAGCTGACCGAATCGGCGCTGTATGTGGATACCGCCGGGGTACGCGCCAAGATGCACGAACTCAAGGCGTTCGGCATCGGCTGGGCGCTGGACGATTTCGGCACCGGCTTCTCGTCGCTGGCGATGCTGCGGACGCTGCCGGTCACCAAGCTCAAGATCGACCGGCAATTCGTCAACGACGCCAGGGCCGACGAGTCCTCGCGGCGCCTGCTGGCCAAGATCGTGGAGATCTCCGAGGTGATGGGCATGGTCGCATTGGCCGAAGGCATCGAGGATGCGCAGCAGTGCGAGATGCTCTCGGCGATGGGCTGCCGGCACTTCCAGGGCTTCCTGTTCGGCCGGCCGCAGCCGGCGCAGGACCTGGAACGGCTGGCGCTCCTGCAGGCCAGCACCGAGCGCAACCTGATGAGCGGCGCGGCGACCCGCGTACCGGATGCGCCGCAGCCGCCCACCGACAGGCGCTAGGCGGCCGCGGCCTCGCGCGCCGCGGCGCGCTTCAACAGCATCTCCAGCGCCTTGCCGACCGCGGCGAAGGCGAACGCCCCGGTGATGTGGGTGGCTGCGCCCAGCCCGGCGCCACAGTCCAGGTTCAAGGCCGCATCCGGCCCCAGCGCCGGCCGCAGTCCGCAGACGCTGCCATCGGCTTGCGGGTAGCGCACGTTCTCCAGCGAGTACACCGCCGGCACGCCGAAATAGCGCTGCGCGTTCTTGGGGAAGTTGAATTCGCTGCGCAGCTTCTTGCGGATCAGCGCCAGCATCGCGTCGTGCTCGGTGCGCGACACGTCGCGGATCCGCACCAGGGTCGGATCGGTGCGCCCGCCGGCCGAGCCGACGGTCAGCAGCGGCAGCTTGCGCCGGCGGCACCAGGCGATGGTCTCGACCTTGACCCGGAAGCTGTCGCAGGCATCGATCACCAGGTCGAAGCCGGCGTCGAGCAGTTCGGCGATGTTGGTCGGGGTCAGGAAGGCTTCGACCGCCACCGCCTCGATCTGCGGATTGATCGCCAGGCAGCGCTCGGCCATCGCCACCGCCTTGTTGCGCCCGTACTGCCCCGCCAGCGCCGGCAGTTGCCGGTTGGTGTTGGACACGCAGATGTCGTCGGCGTCGATCAGGGTCAGATGCCCGACCGCCGAGCGCGCCAGCGCCTCCACCACCCACGAGCCGACCCCGCCCATGCCCACCACCGCCACCCGGCACTGCGCCAGCCGCGCGATCGTGCCTTGCCCGTAGAGCCGGTCGATGCCGGCGAAGCGCTCGCGCCATTGTTCGTTCATCCGCCTATTTTAGGCCGGGATTGGGGATTGGGGATTGGGGATTGGGGATTGGGGATTGGGGATTGCGCCGCTGGTCTGCGTGGGCGGCGCCGGTGGCGAAGGCAGGCGTACCATCGGCATTCCTTCCTGCCGCGCATGCCTGCCATGGCCAAGCCGCCCCCGCCCGCTTCCGCGTCCCGCTATCTGTTCGTGTTGCTGGCCGGGCTGCTGCTCGGCCTGGTGCTGACGGTGATGGCACTGCGTGCAGTACAGGCGCGACAGGATCCGTTCCCGCGCAGCCTGATGCAGGTCATGGGCAAACAACTGGCGCTGCTCGAACGCGATGCCGCGCACCGGCAATGCAGCGGCGCCGGTCCGCAGGCGCGACTGCGCACGTTGCGCCTGCTCGGCGACGAACTGGACATGGCATTCCCCGACCTGGCCGACGACGGCCGCTTTCGCGAGCATGCCGAGGCGCTGCGCACCGGCGTGGACGCGGCGCTGGCGCAGCCGCCGGCCGACTGCGCCGCGCTGGCGCAGGCACGCCAGCAGATCGACGAACGCTGCGACGCCTGCCACCGCGATTTCCGCTGAGCGTCTGGCACGATCGACGCCGACGTGGGTGTCGGCGCCGGGCTGAATTCCCGTTGTCGAAGCCTGACGACGCCGCTGGCTGACGATGTGGGATCGCGCTGGTTCGATGCTCCGCTGGCAGCGGTCTCATGCTGTTCCGCATTGCGCTTTCGGATGAACCTCCTTGCATGAATTGCCGCTGACGCCGGCCGCCGCGAGCTGAACGGCGCCTGCCAGGATTGGCGTTGCATTCACGCAGGGGTGGACAGGATGCGTGCGAACGCGGCGCTGCCGCCGCGCTCCATCACTGTCTGTCGAGGAGAGCACCCATGAAGATCCAACTGATGGCCACCGCCGCCGTGGCGACCCTGGCGCTGGCAGGCTGCGCCACGTCCCCCGGCTATGGCGGCGGTTACGGCGGCGGCTACAGCCAGCCGGCGCGCGGCGGTTACACCCAGACCCGCTGCGCCGACTGCGGCATCGTCACCCGCATCGACACCGTGCCGTCGGGCCGCACTGCGCCGTCGGCCACCGGCGCGATCCTCGGCGGCATCGTCGGCGCGGTCGCCGGCCACGAGATTTCCGATCACACCGGCGGCAGCAAGGGCAACCAGAACGTGTCGGCGGTGGCCGGTGCGGCGGCCGGCGCGCTGGCCGGCAACGAGATCCAGAAGAACGTCACCAGCGACACCTACGACGTGCATGTGCAGATGGACGACGGCCGGGTGATCGTGGTCAACCAGCGCGACCTGGCCGGCGTGCGCGAGAACACCTATGTCCGCGTGGTCAACGGGCGCGTCGTACCGCGCTGATCATCGGCCTCGCCGACCTGCCTAGCGCAAAAAGGCCCGCACTGCGGGCCTTTTTGCTGCGCTGCGCGCGACGCCGCGCGGCAACGACTCAGAGCGGCTGCACCGCGTCGGCCTGCAGGCCCTTCTGGCCCTGCACCACGGTGAAGCTGACCTTCTGACCTTCCTTCAGGCTCTTGAAGCCCTGGGTCTGGATCGCCCGGAAGTGCACGAACACGTCCTCGCCGTTTTCGCGGCTGATGAAACCGAAACCCTTGGCATCGTTGAACCACTTCACGGTGCCGTTTTCGCGATTGCCAGTGCCGTTCATGATGGACTTACTCCTTGGAACACGTCTCAGGGGTGGGTACGCCGTGGGGGCGGCGGCTGGTTGCAAGGAGGAAGCGAGGTATAACGATGTAGCGGATCGGTGGATCTACCGCATCAGGCCACGATTCACGGTGACCTTTGCAAACGCAGCGGCTGCAACTTACCCCGGTCAAAATGAAAATGCAATCAGCAAAAAGACCCCATCTGTCAACCCCCAAATCTCCCCTACGGTGAGCCACGTGGACCCTGCGTTCATCTATTACGTCTGTGCCGGTCTCCTGGTTCTGGTCGGGCTGGCGGGGGTGCTGCTGCCGGCCCTGCCCGGCACGCCGCTGATGTTCGCCGGGATGCTGCTGGGGGCCTGGGCCGATGGCTTCCAGCGGCTGGGTTGGCCGACGCTGACCGTGCTCGGCGTCCTCACCGCGTTGTCGCTGCTGGTCGACCTGCTGGCCACCGCGTTCGGCGCGCAACGCGTCGGCGCCAGCCGCAAGGCGCTGTGGGGATCGGTGCTGGGCGGGATCGCCGGCATGTTCTTCATGCCGATCGGGCTGTTCGTCGGCCCCTTCGTCGGCGCCCTGGCCGGGGAGTACTGGCATGGGCGCGAGCTGCGCCAGGCGACGCGGGTCGGCGTCGGCACTTGGCTGGGCATCGTCCTGGGCACCGCCGCCAAGCTCGGCCTGGCGCTGGCGATGCTGGCGGTGTTCGCGGTGGCCTGGCTGCTCTGAAGCAGGACGCCTGAAGACGACGTCGCGGCGACAGCATGAACGTGTGATGACCCTGTTGTCGTCACTTCCTGTATTTTCCCTGCCGGCCATTCACCCCGGCAGCGCACCACCCGCCCGCGCCGCCCGTTGCAGCGAGAACCGCATGTCCCATCGTCAGGTCCGTCCCCTGTTGCTGCTGTCGATCGCGGCCGCGCCGCTTGCGCACGCGCAGGAAGTCCTGCCCACCCCCGCCTCGCCGGAAGCCTGCGTGGCCATCTCCAGCGACGCCGCCCGCCTGGCCTGCTACGACCAGGCGCTATCGCGCCGCACCGCCGACCCGCAGGCCGCCGACGCCGCGGCGCAGGCCGCCAGCGAACGCCAGAAGCAACAGTTGGACGCCAGCGTGCCGGAGGATGCCGGCGTCGCCGAGCGCACCCGCCAGCGCGCCGCCGCGATCTTCAAGCAGGACCGCTACGACAGCACCATCGCCAATGCCGGCAAGGGCTCGCTGCTGGACAGCCGCTGGGAACTGGCCAAGGACTCCAAGCTGGGCACCTTCCAGTTGCGCGCCTACAAGCCGGTGTACCTGCTGCCGGCGTTCTGGACCAGCAAGAAGAACGAGCTGCCGTCCTCGCCGAACCCGGTCAATACGGTGACCACCGCCGAGCCGCTGGACAGCGTGGAGGCGAAGTTCCAGCTGAGCTTCAAGACCAAGATCGTGGAGAACATCTTCGGCGACAACGGCGACCTGTGGGGCGCCTACACCCAGAGCTCGCGCTGGCAGGTCTACAACTCGGAGCAGTCGCGCCCGTTCCGCGAGACCAACTACGAGCCGGAACTGATGCTGGTGTTCCGCAACAACTACAGCCTGTTCGGCTGGAAGGGACGGATGACCGGCATCCAGCTGACCCACCAGTCCAACGGCCGCAGCGATCCGCTGTCGCGCAGTTGGAACCGGGCGATGCTCAACATCGGTCTGGACCGCGACAACTGGGCGCTGGTGCTGCGCCCCTGGTACCGCATCCCGGAGAGCCGAAAGCAGGACAACAACCCGGACATCGAGGACTACATGGGCCGCGGCGACGCGACCCTGATCTACAACCGCAACGGCCACGAGGTGGCGCTGATGGCGCGGCACTCGCTGCGCGGCGGCGACCGCTCGCACGGCGCGGTGCAACTGGACTGGGGTTTCCCGATCAGCAACCTGCTGCGCGGCCATGTGCAGGTGTTCGATGGCTACGGCGAGAGCATGATCGACTACAACCACCGCGCCACCTACGTCGGTGTCGGCATCTCGCTGCTGGAGTGGTTCTGATCGGCCACGGCTGAACGACGCCCGCCATGGGCGTCGCGCACTGGTCGCGGTCGCCACGCGACCGCGCGCCGATCGCTCAGAACCGGTAGTTGCCCTTCAGCCACAGGTTGCGGCCCGGCTCGGCGATACGCACCGGGTCGGCCGGGAAACCGAAATCGGCGCTGCCGGCCAGGTTGAGATGTTCGCTGTAGCGCCGGTCGAAGACGTTGTCGATGCCCGCGCTCAACCGCAGCCCCTCGCTGACCCGGTAGCCGCCGCTCAGCCCCAGCGTGGCGAAACCGGCGCTGCGGCCGAGGTCGCGACCGACCACGTTGCCCTGATTCAACGCCACCCGCCCCTGCCGCGCGACTGCGCGCAGCAGCGCGCCGGCCGACCAGCGCTGCCCTTCCCACTCCATGCGCCACCGCGACTCCAGCGGCGGCATCTGCGGCAACGGCGTACCGTCGCTGCGGTTCTCGCCCCAGGCGTAGGCCAGCGTGCCGCCGAGGGTGAGGCCGTGCAGCGGCTGCCAATCCACGCCCGCCTCGGCGCCGGCGATGCGCGCATCGACGTTGTCGACACGGGTGGTGGTGCCCATCATGCCGCCGTCGGCATAGGTGAACAGGATGAAGTCCTGCACCCGCCCGGCGTAGGCGGACACCCAGCCCTGCACGGTCGCGCCGCGGTACTGTAGGCCGAGATCGAGCTGGGTGGTGCGTTCCGGGCGCAGCCCGGCGAAGGCGTTGGCCGCGCCCATCGGACCCATGTCGGCAGAGAACAGCTCCCAGTAGTCCGGCATGCGCGCGCTGCGGCCCAGGCCGGCATACCAGACCGTGTCGGCCGAGAGATTGCGCTCCACGCGCAGGAAGCCGCTGCCCAGGTCCTCGCGGCGTGTCTGTCCCGCAGTGGGATTGGGCATGCCCATCATGCCGACGCTGCGGCGCGTGTCCTCGACCTGCGCGCGGTCCAGGCGCAGGCCGGCGATCCAGCGCTGCGCCGTGCCGGCGCCGAAGGTGAGTTCGGTGAAGGCGCCCAGGTTGTCGAAGTGCGCGTCGGTGCGCCACGGCACGCTCCGGTACGCGCCCTCGCCGCTGGCGCTGCGGTCGCGATGGCGACTTTGCTGGGTGTCGACGCCGGCCTGGACCACCACCTGGTCCCAGCGCCACTCCGATTCCACGCGCCCGCCGCGGGTGCGCCGGTCCACGTTGGAGGCCATCGGCATCGGCATCGCCGACTGCGGGTTGGGTCGGCGCAGCGTGTAGTTGTCCATGACGTGATCGGCGTCGTTGACGTAGGCATTGGCACGCAGCGCCTCCCAGGCGCCGGGCAGGTCGGTGCGCTCGAAACGCGCGGCGTAGCTGGTGCGACGGAACTGGGTGCCGTCCATGCTGCGCCCGGCGTAGCGGGCCAGGCCGTCGCCGCTGCCGGCGGACAGTTCCAGCACGGTGTCCGGGTCCGGGGTCCAGCCGACCGCGGCGTCGGCATTCCACTTGCGCCAGCGCGAGGGCACCACCACGCCATCGCCGTCGCGGTAGTCGCCGGACTCGGAGCGGTTGGCGTCCACGCGCGCGTAGCCGCTGCGGTTGCCGCCGCGCAGGTCGAGGTTCTGGTCGTTGCGGTTCCAGGAGCCGCCCAGCGCACTGGCCTCGCCCTCCAGGGTCGGCGCGGCGTAGTGCGGCGTGTCGCGCTCGAAGCGCACGGTGCCGGCGGAGGCACCCGGCCCCCAGCGCACGGTCTGCGGACCCTTGACGATGGTGAGCCGGTCGAAGGTTTCCGGGGCGATGTAGGACAAGGCGTTGTCCATGCGCGCCGGGCACGCACCGACCAGGGTGCCGTCGTTGCTGAGCACGTTGAGCCGCGAGCCGAACATGCCGCGCAGCACCGGATCGCCGTTGGTGCCGCCGTTGCGGATCGCGGCGAAACCGGGGACGGTCTTCAGGTAATCGGCGCCGTCGCTGGCCGGCACCGGCTGCCGCGGCAGCTTCGGATCGACCGTCCAGGTCAGCGGCGCGACCGGCGCGGTGGCGGTCACCTGCATCCGGTCGAGGGTGGTGGCATCGGGCGCCTCGGCATGGCCGGACGCGGGAAATAGACTGGCGAAAATGCAGCACGACAACGCCGCCCGCGCGGGCGACGGCAGGAACTGGGACATGGATTGGACTCCAGAAAGGAACGGCGCCGGCGCGCCTAGCGCACCGGAAACAGGAGGGCGTTCTGGAGATTGAGTGGCGGTCCGCGTGCCGCGTGCGCGCGCCAGCGCACGGCGGCATGGACGCGCTGGCGCAATGGCGTCGCGGTTGCAGGCGCGGGCAGCGCAGCGGCCAGCAGCAGGACGATCGCCAGCCACGGCAGCAACCGTGCGGCGAGCAGGCAGTAATCGCAGGCGGCACGCGCCGGACCATGCTCGCGCTGCGTGCCCGACACGTCTTCGTGGCTGGCGTGGACGGCGCCGCGCGGCGGCGGCAGGTCGGCGTCGGCCTGCAATCCGGCCGCGGTGCACAAAGGCACCGGCAGCGTCGCCGCTTCGAGCAGGCGGCTGGCCACCGGCGCGAACACCAGCAACAGCGCGGCCAGCAAGGCAGGCCAGCGCATCAGGCGGCGCAGTCGGGCGGGGGCAGGGAGGGCGGACACCGGGCCATTCTAGGCGGCGCTGGCGGCAGCGAACGGACCGGGGAAGCGGGTGCGACAACGTGACGCAGGCGGCAAGGCCGTGCGTTGCTCAGCGCTACTCGCCGCTTCCATGCGTGCGGTGCAAACTATGCAAACGGTCGGTGCGCCCGCCTTCGATCCATGCGGCGTCGGTGCGACTCCCAGGTCGAAGGCCAGGAAAAAGCGTGCACCAGTGCGGATGGTGAGAGCGCCGGCGCAATGCCCCGAGAGCGCCGCAAAAAAGCTTGGCAATCGCGACGTCAGACAACGCGGGCCGACGTCCGGCACGACGCCCCGCGCCGCCACTTACATCCAGTCGGTAATGCCTTCCCGCCGGTAGGCCTCGTGGAACGCCGGGCGCGCCTTCATCCTGTCGGCCAGCGCCTTCAGCGCCGGCCAGGTGTCGGTGGGCCGCGGCATGTTGCGCGACCAGCGCATCAACATGACCAGCACGAAGTCGGCGGCGCTGCAGTGCTCGCCGAGCAGGTACGGGCCGCCCTGCTCCAGGTGTGTTGCCACCTCGTCCCAGGCCTTTTCCAGGAACGCGCGGGCACTGGCGCGCACGCGCTCGGCATTCTCGGCGCCGGCCGGTTCGTCGGGATAGAACCAGTCGCGGTAGGCCGGCATCAGGGTGTAGGCGCCGAACAGCATCCAGCGGTAGTAGACCGCGCGCTCGGGCGTGCCGGGCGGCGGCGCCAGGCCGGCGTGCGGATACAGGTCGGCCAGGTGCATGGCGATGGCGACCGATTCGGTCAGCACCTGCCCGTCCAGCACCAGGGTCGGCACCCGCCCCTGCGGGTTGAGCGCCAGGTACTCGGGGCTCTTCTGCTCCTGGCGGTCGAAATCGAGCATGCGCAGTTCGAAATCGACCTGCAGTTCGATCAGCAACCAGTGCACGACGAACGAGGCGGTACTGGGCGAACCGTAAAGGACGATGGACACGACGCTTTCCCCGGAGACGGAACCAGCGCCGATTATTGCCGCGCCGCCCGCACGCCGCCAGCGCGATACGGAACGCCGGCACTCGCGCCGGCGTTCGCGCCGCGGCCGATCAGGCCTCGACCACCACCGGGATCTTGCCGATGCGCGCCTGCCACTCGCGCGGGCCGGTCTTGTGCACCGACTCGCCGCTGGCATCGACCGCCACGGTCACCGGCATGTCCTTGACCTCGAACTCGTAGATCGCCTCCATGCCCAGGTCTTCGAACGCCAGCACCTTGCTGGCCTTGATCGCCTTGGACACCAGGTAGGCCGAGCCGCCGACCGCCATCAGGTACACCGCCTTGTTGTCGCGGATCGCGGCGATCGCCGCATCGCCGCGCTCGGACTTGCCGACCATGCCCAGCAGGCCGGTCTGCTCCAGCATCTGCCGGGTGAACTTGTCCATGCGCGTGGCGGTGGTGGGGCCGGCCGGGCCGACTACTTCGTCGCGCACCGGATCGACCGGGCCGACGTAGTAGATGAAGCGGTTGGTGAAGTCCACCGGCAGCGTCTCGCCGCGGTTGAGCATGTCGATCATGCGCTTGTGCGCGGCGTCGCGGCCGGTCAGCAGCTTGCCGTTGAGCAGGATGGTCTCGCCCGGCTTGAAGCTGGCCACTTCCTCGCGGGTGATGGTGTCCAGGTTCACCCGGCGCGCATTGGTCGGGTTGTAGGTGAGCTTGGGCCAGTCCTCCAGCGAGGGCGGATCCAGCATCACCGCGCCGCTGCCGTCCAGGGTGAAGTGCGCATGGCGGGTGGCCGCGCAGTTGGGGATCATCGCCACCGGCAGGTTGGCGGCGTGGGTCGGGTAATCCTTGACCTTGATGTCCAGCACCGTGGTCAGGCCGCCCAGGCCCTGCGCGCCGATGCCCAGCGCGTTGACCTTCTCGTACAGTTCCAGGCGAAGCTCCTCGGCACGGTTGGACGCGCCACGGGCCTGCAGGTCGACGATGTCGATCGGCTCCATCAGCGCTTCCTTGGCCAGCAGCATCGCCTTCTCGGCGGTGCCGCCGATGCCGATGCCGAGCATGCCCGGCGGGCACCAGCCGGCGCCCATGGTCGGCACGGTCTTGAGCACCCAGTCGACGATGGAGTCGGAGGGATTGAGCATGGCGAACTTGCTCTTGGCCTCCGAGCCGCCGCCCTTGGCCGCGACGATGACGTCGACGGTGTCGCCGGGGACGACCTTCACGTTGACCACCGCCGGGGTGTTGTCCTTGGTGTTCTGGCGCTTGCCGGCCGGATCGGCCAGTACCGAAGCACGCAGCTTGTTGTCCGGATGGTTGTAGGCGCGGCGTACGCCCTCGTTGACCATGTCCTCCACGCCCATCGTGGCGTCGTCCCAGCGCACGTTCATGCCGATCTCGAGGAACACGGTGACGATGCCGGTGTCCTGGCAGATCGGCCGGTGGCCCTCTGCGCACATGCGCGAATTGATCAGGATCTGCGCGATGGCGTCCTTGGCCGCCGGCGACTGCTCGCGCTCGTAGGCCGCGGACAGATTCTTGATGTAGTCGACCGGATGGTAGTAGCTGATGTACTGCAGCGCGTCGGCGACGGACTGGATGAGGTCTTCCTGCTTGATCGAGGTCACGGCTGGCTCTGCGGCTGGCGGGGGGAAACCCGCCCATTTTAGGGCAAAGTGGCGGCCCCGCCCGCTGTCACGCCGGCACGCCCTGTTCCGTCCTGGTCGTCATGACCCACGATCCGACCTTCGAATCCCACCGCGCCCGGCTGTTCGGCCTGGCCTACCGCCTGCTCGGCAGCCGCGCCGACGCCGAGGACACCGTGCAGGACGCCTGGCTGCGCTGGCAGGCCAGCGACCGCCGCGCGATCCGCGACCCCGCAGCCTGGCTGGTGACCGCCACCACCCGGCTCGGCCTGGACCGCCTGCGCGCGGCGCGCAGCGCCCGCGTCCACTACGTCGGGCCGTGGCTGCCCGAGCCGCTGGAGATCGCCGACGACGCCGACCCGGCCGAGCGCCATGACCGCGCCGAGCAGGTGTCGCTGGCCTTCCTGGCGTTGCTGGAGCGGCTGAACCCGCACGAGCGCGCGGCGTTCCTGTTGAAGGAAGCGTTCGACTACGACTACGCGCAGATCGGCCGCACCCTGGAGCGCAGCGAGGCCGGCTGCCGGCAACTGGTGCACCGGGCGCGCGAACGGCTCGGCCATGGCCAGGCGCGCTTCGCGGTCACGCCCGAGCGCCACCGCCAGTTGCTCGAGCGCTTCCTGCACGCCTCGCAGCGCGGCGACCGCGCCGCCATCGTCGCCCTGCTGCATGCCGACGCGCAGTTGCGCTCCGACGGCGGCGGCAAGGTCACCGCCAGCCTGCGCCCGCTGCACGGCGCCGAGCGCATCGGTCGGCTGTACTGGGCCGTGGCGCGGCGCGACCTGGGCCTGCGGGCGCGGATCGGCACGGTCAACGGCGAACCGGCGATCCTGCGTTTCCTGGGGCCACGGCTGCACTCGGCGACGGTGCTGGTGATCGACGGCGAGCGCATCGCCGAGGTGCTGACCCTGATGAACCCGGACAAGCTGCCGACGCCGACGGCGCGACCTGCAGCCAGCCGCGACTGACCTGCGCCGGCGCTGTCACGCCGGGACGCGCCGCCGCGTCCTGGAGGGGAAGGCGGCCATGGTGGCCGCCATGCTTGGACCCACCATGCCTTTCCATCGCATCGACTACACCCGCCACGAACCCGAGGCGTACCGCGCCCTGCTCGGCGCCAGCCAGCAGGTCCACGACGGCACGCTCGGCAGCGCCCTCACCGAACTGGTGTTCCTGCGCGTCTCCCAGCTCAACGGCTGCGCCTACTGCATCGACATGCATGCCACCGCCCTGCGCAAGGCCGGTACCGAACCACGCAAGCTCGACACCCTCGCCGCCTGGCGCGACAGCCGCTTCTTCGATGACCGCGAGCGCGCCGCGCTGGACTGGGCCGAGGCGCTGACCACGCTACCCGCCGGCGCGCCGCCGCAGGCCGTGTACGACGCACTGACAACGCAATTCGACCCGGCCGGGATCAGCGCGCTGACCATGGCGGTGGCGGTGATCAACGCCTGGAACCGGTTGGGCGTGGGCCTGCAGCCGACGCTGCCGTAAGGGCGCTGCGCGCCGGGATTGGGGATTCGGGATTGGGGATTCGGAGGCAGGATCGCGTAGTCGGCAAGGATACGTAGCATTTCAAAACTCCCGAATGCTCACCGCTGGACGCACGACCACGCATGCCAACACCTGGCAAACCCAGCGCGCGCGGCTCTGCTTGCACGAATCCCCAATCCCGAATCCCTTCACCAATCCACCGACATGTCCCCGCAACACGCCGCCGCTAGCGTGGCGCGCATCCCCGACGCGGAGCGCGCGCATGATCGAGAATGTCCTTGCTGTCGGCCTGGCCGATGAGACCGACCTGGCCCTCGCTTCCCCCGAACCGCACTCCCGCGCCGGCACCCGCTACCGCCACCGCCTGCTGATGTGCGCGCCGCAGCACTTCGCGGTGGACTACGTGATCAACCCCTGGATGGAAGGCAACGTGCACGCCGCCAGCCGTGAGCGCGCGCAGGCGCAGTGGAACGCGCTGGTCGCCGCCGCCGAGGCGGCAGGCGCCCGCGTCGACTGCATCGCTGCGGCGCCGGGCCTGCCGGACATGGTGTTCAGCGCCAACGCCGGCCTGGTGCTCGGCGACCGCTTCGTGCCCAGCCGCTTCCGCCACGCCGAACGCCGTGGCGAGGAAGCCTTGTTCACCGCCTGGTGCCGCCAGGCCGGCCTGCGCATCCAGGAACTGCCGGAGCAGGTGTATTTCGAAGGCGCCGGCGACGCGCTGCTGGACCGCGGCGCGCGCCGGCTGTGGATGGGCCACGGCCACCGCAGCGACCTGGCCGCCGCGCACGAGCTCACCGACCTGCTGGACATCGAGGTGGTGCCGCTGCGCCTTGTCGACGCGCGCTTCTATCACCTGGACACCTGCTTCTGCCCGCTGCGCGACGGCTACCTGCTGTACTACCCGGCCGCGTTCGACGCAGACGCGCAGCAGGCGATCGCCCAGCACATCCCGGCCTCGCGGCGCATCGTCGTCGGCGAGGCCGATGCCCTCGCCTTCGCCTGCAACGCGGTGGATCTGGACGACACCCTGCTGCTCAACCGCGCCTCGCCGGCACTGTGCGCCGCCCTGGCCGCGATCGGCTACCGCGTGGTGCAGACCCCGCTGGACGAATTCCTCAAGGCCGGCGGCGCCGCCAAGTGCCTGACCTTGCGGCTGGACGAGTAGGTCGAGCGAGGCGTCATTGGATTGGCCGTTGCAGTGCGCAGTGGACTTACGCCCATGGGTTCCTGTGAGTACAGGCGGTCGCGGCTGAAGCCGCTCCTGTAGAAACCCTGTAGGAGTGGCTGCAGCCGCGACAGGCTTTGCCGACACGCCCGACGGGCACAGATTTTCTGCAGCAACACCATGTCGAACGTCGGCATGGGCTGGCGCAACAGCACGGTGCGCGGAAGGGGCGAATGGGAGTACAGGCGACGCCTGGTGCACCCAACTTCGCGAGACGCTTCGCGCCGTACCCTCACCCCAACCCCTCTCCCGGGGGGAGAGGGGCTAGTCGTTCCCTTCTCCCCTCGGGAGAAGGTGCCCCGAAGGGGCGGATGAGGGTTCGGGCGCAGCCTCACACATCCAACTCCGCGAGACGCTTCGCGCCAGACCCTCACCCCTCCCCCTCTCCCGGTGGGAGAGGGGCTTAATCCCCACACTCCCCGCGCGCACCATCCCCACACTCCCCGCCCACACCCGCCCCCGGCACAATGCGCCGATGGCCTCCACCTCCCCCTCCCATGGCGGCGCCCGCGCCGCGTCCCGCACCGGCCCGAGCCTGCGCGAACGCTTCGACGCGATGCGCAACCTGCCGCCGTTCCTGCGCCAGATCTGGCAGACCAGCCGCTGGCTGACCCTCAGCAGCATCGGCCTGCGCGTGCTGCGCGCGCTGCTGCCGGTGGCCTCGCTGTACGTCGGCAAGCTGATCATCGACGAGGCCATCCACCTGGTGGCGCAATCGCCCGGCTTCGATTCGCTGGGCCAGGCCCTGGCCAGCGGCCGCCTGAACCGACTGCTGGAACTGCTGGGCCTGGAGCTGGCGCTGGCGATCGCCTCGGACCTGCTCGGGCGGCTGGTCAGCTACGCCGACACGCTGCTGTCGGAACTGTTCAACAACACCACCAGCGTGCAGTTGATGGAGCATGCCGCGCAACTGGACCTGGAGGATTTCGAGGACCCGGAGCAGCAGGACCGGCTCGACCGCGCACGGCGCCAGACCATGGGCCGGATGAACCTGATGAGCCAGCTGTTCGGCCAGGTGCAGGACGCGATCACCGTGGTCAGCTTCGCGGTCGGCCTGCTGGTCTACGCGCCGTGGCTCATCGCCCTGCTGGCGGTGGCGCTGGTGCCGGCCTTCATCGGCGAGGCGCACTTCAACGCGCTGGGCTACTCGCTCAACTTCCAGTGGACGGCCGAGCGCCGCCAGCTCGACTACCTGCGCCAGCTCGGCGCCAGCGTCGAGACCGCCAAGGAAGTGAAGATCTTCAACCTGCACAACTTCCTGATCGCACGCTACCGCGCCCTGGCCGACCGCTACTTCCAGGCCAATCGCGCGCTGGCGCGCAAGCGCATGCTGTGGGGCACGCTGCTGGCGGCGCTGGGCACGCTGGGCTACTACGGCGCCTACGGCTACATCGCCTGGCGCACCGTGCGCGGCGACTTCAGCATCGGCGACCTGACCTTCCTGGCCGGCAGCTTCCTGCGCCTGCGGCAGTTGCTGGAAGGCCTGCTGATCGGCTTCTCGCAGGTGGCCGGGCAGGCGCTGTACCTGGACGACCTGTATTCGTTCTTCCGCATCGTCCCGGAGATCCGCACCCGCCCCGGCGCGGTGCCGGTGCCGCGGCCGATCGTGCAGGGCTTCGTGTTCGAGAACGTCGGCTTCCGCTACCCGGACGCCGAACAGTGGGCGGTGCGGCACCTGGACTTCGCCCTGCGCGCGGGCGAAGTGCTGGCCCTGGTCGGCGAGAACGGCGCCGGCAAGACCACCCTGGTCAAGCTGCTGGCGCGGCTGTACGACCCGGACGAGGGCCGCATCCTGCTCGACGGGCGCGACCTGCGCGACTACGACCTGGACGACCTGCGCGCCAACCTCGGGGTGATCTTCCAGGACTTCGTGCGCTATCACTTCAGCGCCGGCGAGAACATCGGCGTCGGCCAGGTCGACGCGCTGGACGACGCGCCGCGGATCCGCGCCGCCGCGCAACGGGCGATGGCTGCCGAGCTGATCGACGGCCTGCCGCAGGGCTACGCGCAGGTGATCGGGCGCCGCTTCAAGACCGGCGTGGACCTGTCCGGCGGGCAGTGGCAGAAGATCGCCATCGCCCGCGCCTACATGCGCGACGCGCAGGTGATGATCCTCGACGAGCCGACCGCCGCACTGGACGCGCGCAGCGAGTTCGAGGTGTTCCAGCGCTTCAAGGAGCTGTCCGACAACCGCACCGCGGTACTGATCTCGCACCGTTTCTCCAGCGTGCGCATGGCCGATCGCATCCTGGTCCTGGCCGACGGGCGGATCGAGGCCAGCGGCACCCACGACGAACTGATGGCGCAGGGCGGCCGCTACGCGGAACTGTTCGAACTGCAGGCCGCTGGGTATCGTTAGCCCGTCCGCCCCTTCCGACGCCGCCATGCTCCGTACCCTGCCCTGCCTGTTCGCCGCCGCCCTCGCCGCCCCGGCGCTCGCCGCTCCCGCCGCGGACACGCCGGCGCCATCCGACTACGCCGCGGCCAAGGCCCTGGCCGACCGCGACGAAGCCGGCCTGCCGGCGGCGATGGAGGAACGCCTGCAGACCCTGCAGCGTGCGGCGCTGGACGAGGGCGTGGCCAGTTGCGCCACGCCGCGCCCGGACACCTCGCCCTTCACCGTGGTCGTGCAGGTGCAGGCCGACGGCAGCGTCGGCGCCAGCTGGCGCAACGGCACCACGCCGCTGGCCCTGTGCCTGGAGCGTTTCCTGCGCCAGCGCCCGCTGCTGGCGCCGCCGCAGGCGCCGCTGTATCTGTCCTACGAGGTCTCGTTCGAGAAGTGAGCGAACGCCGTGATCGGTTCCGCCCTCAAATGAGATTTGATCTCATTTGAACCGGCATGGGGTAGAATGGCCGCCGTTCCTTCCCCATCACGATCAACGGCATGTCTTCCGCTTTTGGCCCCGAAACGGTGCTCGATGTCCGCCACTGGACCGAGGACTACTTCAGCTTCACCACCACCCGCAACGACGGCTTCCGTTTCGACAACGGCCAGTTCGTGATGATCGGCCTGGAGACGGAGACGCGGCCGCTGCTGCGCGCCTATTCCATCGCCAGCGCCAACTGGGAAGAGCAACTGGAGTTCTTCAGCATCAAGGTGCCGGACGGCCCGCTGACCTCGCGCCTGCAACACATCAAGCCCGGCGATTCGGTGCTGGTCGGCAAGAAGCCCACCGGCACGTTGCTGATCAGCGACCTGCACCCGGGCCGCCACCTGTACCTGCTGGGCACCGGCACCGGCCTGGCGCCGTGGCTGTCGGTGATCAAGGATCCGGAAACCTACGAGCGCTTCGACAAGGTGATCCTCACCCACGGCGTGCGCTTCGAGAAGGACCTGGCCTACCGCGACTATTTCGAGAAGGAACTGCCGCAGCACGAGTTCCTCGGCGAGACCATCCGCGAGAAGCTGCTGTACTACCCGGCGGTGACCCGCGAGGACTTCCGCAATCGCGGCCGCCTCACCGAGTTGCTCGAGAGCGGCGAGATGCAGCGCACCCTGGGCCTGCCGCCGCTGAATCCGGAACACGACCGCGCGATGATCTGCGGCAGCCCGCAGATGCTGGCCGACCTGCGCCAGACCCTGGACGCCCGCGGCTTCGTCGCCTCGCCGCGCATCGGCTCGCCGGGGCATTACGTGTTCGAGCGCGCCTTCGTCGAGAAGTGAAGCCGCCGCGCTTCTCCCGTCGTAGGAGCGGCTTCAGCCGCGACCTTTACCGGTAACGCCCGTCGCGGCTGAAGCCGCTCCTGCCGGCATAAGCGATACGGCGACAGGTCAAAGCGAAATAGTGGGGAGTATTTTGTGGGAGGGACTTCAGTCCCGACACGTTCGAGTTAAAGGCGTCGGGACTGAAGTCCCTCCCACAACAGCCGCATCACAGCCCTCCGGGATCACGCTCGGAGTTCCCCGCCGAAGAGTTATCCCAGCGCCCGCTCGATAGCGTCGGCCAGCGCTTCCGGCTTGTCGGTCGGCGCATAACGCGCCAGCACCTGGCCGTCGCGACCGACCAGAAACTTGCTGAAATTCCACTTGATCGCGGCGATGCCGAGCAGCCCGGATTTCTGCTGCTTGAGCCAGCGCCACAGCGGATGCGCGCCGTCGCCGTTGACCTGCACCTTGGCGAACATCGGGAAATCCACGTCGTAGCTGAGCGAACAGAACTGACGGATCTCCGCGGCATCGCCCGGCTCCTGATGGCCGAACTGGTCGCAGGGAAAGCCCAGCACCACCAGCCCGCGCTCGCGGTAGCGCTGCCACAGCGCCTGCAGCCCCGCGTACTGCGGAGTGAAACCGCACTTGGAGGCGACGTTGACGATCAACAGCACCTTGCCGGCGTACTCGGCGAGCGGCTGTTCCTGCCCATCCAAGGTGGTCGCGGTGAAGGCGTAGGCGGTGGTCGGCGTGTCCATGGGTCCTCGTGGCGCGGCGCGCCGCAGCGGCGCTGGTTCGACGCGATGCTACGCGGTGGCCGCAGGCGTCGCCAGCGAACCGGGGCCGATGCGCGAGGCCGCGTCGCAGAGGTGGGCGCGAACGCACCAACGCACACCGCCAGCGCATCACCGATGCGTGGCCGCACCGGCGCCGCCACGCGCGAAAGCGCACTGCATCAAGGTTCACGCCAAATGCCGCAAAGCCCTGGGAAACAAGCGCCGATGCTGCAGCGCTCCCATGGCTTTCGTCACGGGTCACGCCTGCCGGCCTGGGGTAGCCTGCCCGATCACCATGATTGCGGATACCGCTTGATGACCTCTCGCCTCGCCCTTGCCCTCGCCGCCACGCTCGGACTCGCCATGCCCGCCTACGCCGCTCCGGCCACCACGCCCACCGCCGCCACGGCGGCCACGCAGGCCAACCCGTTCTTCGCCGAAAGCCCGCTGCCGCTGCACTACCCGCAGTTCGACAAGATCAAGGACAGCGATTTCGCGCCCGCGTTCGACGCCGGCATGGCGCAGCAGTTGAAGGAAATGCAGGCCATCGCCGATCAGACCGCCAAGCCAACCTTCGACAACACCATCGTGGCGATGGAGAAGAGTGGGCAGGTCCTGGACCGCGCCACCAACGTGTTCTTCAACCTGGTCGGCGCCGACACCAACGACACCCGCAAGAAACTGCAGGCCGAGTACGCCGGCAAGCTTGCCGCGCACCGCGACGCGATCGCGCTCAATCCCAAGCTGTTCGCGCGCATCCAGACCCTGTACGACACCCGCAACCAGCTCGGTCTGGACGCGGAGGGCGTGCGCCTGATCGAGAAGTACCACAGCGACTTCGTCCGCGACGGCGCCAAGCTCAACGACGCCGACAAGGCCAAGCTCAAGGCGATGAACGCCGAACTGGCCGAACTGGGCACCAAGTTCAGCCAGAACGTGCTGGCCGAAGTGAACGCCGCCGCGGTGGTGGTGGACGACGTCAAGCAACTCGACGGCCTGTCCGACGCGCAGATCGCCGCGGCCGCCGAAGCGGCCAAGGCGCGCAAGCTCGACGGCAAGTACGTGATCGCCCTGCTCAACACCACCGGCCAGCCGCCGCTGGCCCAGCTCAAGGATCGCGCGCTGCGGCAGAAGATCTACGAAGCCTCGGTGTCGCGCGGCAGCCACGGCGGCCCCTACGACAACACCGCGCTGGTGTCGCGGATCATGACCCTGCGCGCCGACCGCGCCAAGCTGCTCGGCTATCCGAACCACGCCGCCTATTCGCTGGAAACCCAAACGGCGAAGACGCCCGAAGCGGTCAACGCCATGCTCGGCAAGCTGGCCCCGGCCGCGGTGGCCAACGCCAAGCGCGAGGCGGCCGACCTGCAGGCGATGATCGACCAGGAGCAGAAAGCCGCAGGCAAGCCCAGCTTCAAGCTCGAAGCCTGGGACTGGGCCTACTACACCGAGAAGGTGCGCCAAGCCAAGTACGACTTCGACGAGGCCCAGCTCAAGCCCTACTTCGAACTGAAGAACGTGCTGGAGAATGGCGTGTTCTACGCCGCCAACCAGGAGTACGGGCTGACCTTCAAGCAGCGCACCGACCTGCCCACCTACCGCGACGACGTGCTGGTCTACGACGTGTTCGACGCCGACGGCAGCCAGCTGGCGATCTTCATCGCCGACATGTACGCGCGCGAGTCCAAGCGCGGCGGCGCCTGGATGAGCTCCTACGTGTCGCAGTCGGCGCTGACCGGCGACAAGCCGGTGGTCGCCAACCACCTCAACATTCCCAAGCCGCCGGCCGGGCAACCGACCCTGCTGACCTGGGACGAGGTCACCACCGCGTTCCACGAGTTCGGCCATGCGCTGCACGGCATGTTCTCGAACGTGAAGTACCCGTACTTCTCCGGCACCAGCGTGCCGCGCGACTTCGTCGAGTTCCCCTCGCAGGTCAACGAGATGTGGGCCGACGATCCGGCCATCCTCAAGCACTACGCCAAGCACTACCAGAGCGGCGCGCCGATGCCGCAGGCACTGCTGGACAAGGTGGTGGCCACCGCCAAGTTCAACCAGGGCTTCGCCACCACCGAGTACCTGGGCGCGGCGATGCTCGACCAGCGCTGGCACCAGCTGAGCGCCGGCCAGGTGCCGCCGGCATCGGGCGTGATGGACTTCGAGGCCAAGGCGCTGGCCGCCGACGGCATCGCCTATGCGCCGGTGCCGCCGCGCTACCGCACGCCGTACTTCAGCCACATCATGGGCGGCTACGCGGCCGGCTACTACGCCTACATCTGGGCCGAGGTGCTGGACGCCAACACCCAGCAATGGTTCAAGCAGCACGGCGGGCTGAGCCGCGCCAACGGCGACCGCTTCCGCAAGACCCTGCTCTCGCGCGGTGGCAGCGTCGATGCGATGCAGTTGTTCCAGGACTTCGCCGGGCACGCGCCGCAGATCGAGCCCTTGCTGGAGAAGCGCGGCCTCAACGCCACGCCGGCGGCGACGCCGAGCGCCCGCTGAGGCGCAGCGTGACGACGTCACGGTGGAACACACCCGCGACCGACCGAAGAACGCAACACGCACGACGCCCGGCTCAGCCGGGCGTCGTGTTTTTTCAGCAAGTGGCTTCGATGGCCACGCACGGTACGCCGCGCGTTGCCGTCAGCGGCTTACTGGCCGTCGCTGGAGGCGTTGATGCTGGCACCCAGCGAAGCATTGCCGCCGGCCTGCCCCTGCGCCTGACCGCTACCGGCCTGCGCACCGCCCTGGCCGCCCGCACCGGCCTGGCCCGACACCGACCCGCCATGCGTGCCCGCGCTGTGCGAGGCGCTGCCGCTGGCCGCACCATTGGCACTGCCGCTGCCGGACAGCGCCGGCACCGTCGGCAGGCTGCCGCCGCTGGCGGCGCCGTTGCCGCTGCCGCTGCCGGCCGCGCTCGACGCAGCACCGTTACCGGTCACGCCATTGACTGCACCGGCGGCATTGCCGGCGGTCGACAGCGCCGCAGTGGGATTGGCCGCGCTGGTCGCCGCGCCGAGCGCGCCATCGGCCTGGCCCATCACGCTACCGGCCGCGCTGCGTGCCGCGGCACTGCCACTGGCCGCGGCATTGCCGGCCAGCGTGCGGCCCTGGTTCACCGCAGCGCCTGTGGTCTGCGCCGCACCCTCGGCGGTGGCTGCGCCACGCGCCGCCGCCCGCTGCGCCGCCATCCGCGCACGCTGCGACGACTGCTCGATGCCGCTACGCGCGGCATCCAGCGGCACTCCGGCGTCCAGGCGGCCGGCGCCCATGCCGTTGCCGCCGAGGCTGCCGCCACCCAGGCCGCCCAGGGTGCCATTGACCGCACCGCCCACGCTGCCCGCACCACCCAGCAACTGCGCGCCGGCCACGCCCGGGGTCAGCGCCACCGACGCCACCAGCACCGCGCTCGCCAACAGAGTCTTGCCGTTCATCGCATTCTCCTCGTGTCGCCGCAGGCCATCTGCGGCTCTCATGTCTCCCTACGAATCGAGCGACGCAGAACATCCCGTGCAGGCGGGACGCAGACAGAATGCGTTCAGCCGCCCGGCGCGCGCTGCAGCGGCAGGTCCGCACCGAGCAGGCCGGCGCCGTACACCGGATCGGCGCCGGGCGCACCGAGATCGCGCGCCTGCGCCTGCAACTGCGTGCGCACCTGCGCGGCGGCCTGCGGATTCGGCTGCGACAGTGCCTGCGCCGCCAGCCGCGCCACCAGCGGCGCCGCGAAGGAGGTGCCGCGCTGCGTCTGCCAGCGGCCCTGCGGCGCGGCGGCGATCAATTCACCGACCGCGGCGAAGCCCACCTGCGGCCCACGCCCCGCCTCCGGCAAGACCCGCCCACGCGCATCCACCGCGGTGACACCGATCACGCCGGGATAGGCCGCCGGATACAGCGGCGGTGCCGCCGGGCCGTCGTTGCCGACCGCCGCGACCAGCACGTGGCCGCGCGCGAGCATGCGCTGCACGGCGAGCTGCAGCGCACGGTTGGGGCCGCCGATCAGGCTGATGTTGATCACCGGCACCTGCTGCTGCGCCATCCATGCCAGTGCCCCGACCAACTCGACCACGGTGCCGCCATCGGCCTGACCGCAATAGATGTCGGCCGCATACAGAGTTCGTGCGAACGGCCCGTGCGCCACCGCGCGTCCGGCCAGCAGCGAGGCGACGGCGGTGCCATGCGGCTGCGCGCGTACCTTCCCGTCGCAGCCCCAGGTCTGCACCTGCACGCCGGCCAGCGCCGGATGCGCGGCGTCCACGCCGCTGTCGATCAGCCCGACCACGAAGCTGCCCGTCGCGGCACCAGCGGTTGCCGGAGCGGCGGACGCGTTGGCTGGCGTCGGCGGCGCCGCCGCCGATCCGCTGTAGACGTGGTTGTAGTCGTACTCGCCCTGCGGATCGCGCTCGCGCAGTTGCTGCAGGGCGCGGCGCGTGGACAGGCCCGACGGCACCTGCAGCACCACCAGGCGCAGGCCGAATTCGCCGAAGCTGCGCTGCTCCAGCACGGCGAAGCCGGCCGCCTGCGCCGCCTGTAGCGCGGCCGGCTCCGGCTCCAGCGCCACCACCTGCCCGCGCATCACCACCGCGCCGCCTTCGTCGCGCTCCAGCCCGCGCGGATCGCTGCGCAGCAGCGCCTGCAGGCGTTTCAGCCGCAGCCGTTCGAGATCGCCGCGCGCATCCTGCAGCGATTCTCCCAACCGATTCATGCCGCCCTGCATGCCCTGGGTGACGTCCTGCGCCAGCCCGCCCGCCGACGGCAACGCCAGTTGCGCCAACGCCGGTGTCGCCACCGCCAGCCATGCCACGGCCATCCAGCGCACTCGCCTGCCCGTCGCCATGTCCCGCTCCGTTGTCCGCCCCTGTTGGCGTGCCACACTAATCCTGCCATCCCGACCCGCCGTGAACGCCGCGCCGCGCCCATGGAAGAAAACGCCTCCGCCGAACGTATCCCCCACATGCACGCCGATCCCACGGCCGCCGTCGGCGACGGCATCTGTACCCTGCTGCCGCAGTTGCGGCGCTTCGCGCGTGCCGTCGCCGGGCATCGCGAGGACGCCGACGACCTGCTGCAGATCGCGATCGAACGCGCCCTGCGCCGCGCCGCGCAGTGGCGGCCGGAGACGCCGCTGCAGTACTGGCTGTACGGCATCATCCGCCACGCCTGGATCGACGAGGTGCGGGCGCAGCGGCGACGGCGGCAGGTGTTCGTCGATGCCGCCGAGGGCGAACACGTCGGCGACACGCCGCTGGAGCGGCAGCAGGACTGGATGGCGGTGCAGGCCGCGATGGCCGGCCTGCCCGAGGAACAACGCCTGGCGATCGCGCTGGTGCTGATCGAAGGCCTGTCCTACAAGGATGCCGCGGCGGTGCTGGAGATTCCGCTGGGCACACTCACCAGCCGGCTCGCGCGCGGACGCGAAGCCCTGCAGGCGTCACTGGAGGCGACCGCATGACCACCACGATCGATTCACTCACCCTGCAGGCTTACGCCGACGGCGAACTGGACGCGGCGCAGGCCGCGCAAGTGGAAGCGGCGCTGCGGACCGACCCGCAGTTGGCGCAGGCCCTGGAGCGGCTGCGCAACCTGCAGGCGCGGCTGCGTGCCGGCTTCGCGCCGGTGCTGGACGAACCGGTACCGGCGCGCCTGCTCGCCGCGGCGCGCGCACGGCCGGCCGACGCGCCCGACCAGGACGCCGCTGTCGCCGCGCGGCCGCCCTCGCCCATCCAGGCGACGGCGCAGGCGAGCCGGCCGACGCCGCTGCGGCCGCGTGCGCGCCGCCGCTGGGCGCTGCCCGCGGGCTTGGCGGCGGCGCTGCTGCTGGGGCTGTGGATCGCGCAGCGGCAATTGCCGCAGGGCGCCGCGCCGGGCCCCACGGTCGCGGCCACCCAGGGTGGCGTCGCCGAGGGCGCGTTGGCGCAGGCGCTGACGCAGCAGTTGTCCGGCCAGCCCCAGCGCAGCGTGCGCATCGGCCTGAGCTTCCGCGATCGCGACGGCCATTACTGCCGCACCTTCGCCATGCCACGCGCCAGCGCCGGCCTGGCCTGCCAGCGCGACGGCGCGTGGCGGGTGGAATTGCGGGTGCCCGCCGGCGAAAACCACGACGGCGGCGGCATGCGCATGGCGGCCAGCCCAATGCCGGCCGCGGTGCTGCAGGCGGTGGATGCGCGCATCGCCGGCGAAGCGCTGGATGCCGACGGCGAACAGCAAGCACGCGCGCACGGCTGGCGCTAGCAATAGCCCGATGCCGTGCCGGCTTTGGGAGCGACAACGCGCCTTGGCGCAGCGCCGAATCGCCCCGGACGCGTCCTGTAGGAGCGGCTTCAGCCGCGACGCGCGTTTCCGATGAGCCCGTCGCGGCTGAAGCCGCTCCTACGGCGCACATCGCATCCCGCTCGATTGCCGCGGACGCAATGTCTTCGAGGTGCCCTCACTTCGCGCCGGCGGCGGCGTCGAGACCGTCGATGCCGGCCAGCATCTTCTTCAGCAGCGCCTCCAACTGCTGCTGCTCGCCCGCATCCAGTGCCGCGGTTTCCGCATCCAGGAACGCGCACACGTCCGGCAGCAGCCGCTCGATCAGGGCGATGCCGGCCGGCTGCAGGGTCAGCGTGACCTTGCGCCGATCGTCCGGACTGGCCGTGCGCGACAGCAGCCCCTTGCTGCACAGGCTGTCGGTGAGGCGGGTGATGTTGGCCGGCTTCTCGCTGGCGGCCTCGGCCACCTCGGTGGGGGTGATGCACTGCTCGGGCGTGCCGTACAGCATCATCAGGATCTCGTATTCCGGCGGGCTGATGCCGTACGCCTTGAGCATGCCGCTGGCGTTGGCATGCACGCGCTTGTACAGATGCTTGACCAGGCGGACCAGCACGGCAGGCTCGCGCGGGAACGCGGGATAGCGTGCGCAGGTGTGCGCGACACGCCGCTCGGTCTGATCGAAACTGCCCATGAGGAAATCGCGTGCAAGTGGGGTAGCCGCCAATGCTACCCATTGCGCATCGCCCCGACGAGGGCATGCGTTGCGTTCCGGCACGCTGTCGACGCGATGCACCGCACGCCGTTGCCGACGCGCGTGCGCGCCGGCGACCGCTCAGGTGGCGAATAGAGGTGCGTACTCCGGCGCCACCAGTTCGCGCAGCACGCTGGCCGGCACGTCCACGGTCTGCGTGCCATCGGCATACGGCCCCACCTGGTACGGCGGGAACACGAAGCGCAGCGCGGTGATCTTGCCCGCCGCGTCGACCAGCGGCTGGAACTGGCTGAAATTGCCGGGCTGCGGCTCGGTGCCTTCGGCAATCATCTTGCTGGCGCTGCGCACCTGCTCGTCCTGATCCTCCGGCGGCACCTGCTCGGCATCGACCCGCGTCTGCACCGCCTCGCGCAGTTGCGCGGCGACATAGCCGGCCACCGGCTTCCAGTGCGACGCATCGGGGATCAGCGTCTCGGCGGTGAGCATGCGCTGCTGCTGCGGCAGCCACACCCAGCGCGCCACCAGCGGTTCGCCGTGCGCGCCACCGGTGTAGCGGCTGCCGTCGGCGCTCAGCGCGACCAGATCCGGGCGCTCCAGCAGCATCTCGAACTGCAGCGACAGTTCGTAGGGCGCGCGCGGACGATCGTTGCCGAGCCCGTCGACCGCTTCCATCAGCTCGCTGCGCGCGCTCTGTGCGTAGCGGTTGGCCGCGTCGGCCAGACCCGGGTAACGGTTGATCGACGGCGGGAAGGTGATCCCGACCACATAGCTGGGGCTGTGTTCGACGATGTCCTTCAGTTCCGGCGGTGCGGTCTGCGCCTGCTCCGGCGCCGCCGGCGCGGCGGCCTCGCTCTGTGCCGGCGCCGCGGCGGGCGCCGGTGCGGCGGCCGGTTCCTCGCGCTTGCAGCCGGCCAGTGCCAGTGCCGCCGCGACCGCCAGTGCCGTCCATGCCATCCGCCCGTTGCCCATCGTCTCTGCCCTGCTCACGTCGACTGCCCCTGTTCCTGCAATGCCCATGGAAGTGGCGCGCATTATCGCGCCGTTGCGATGCCGCCCGCTCAACCGAGCAGCGCGGCGTACTGCGGATGCCGCTGGATGAACACCGCCGCGTACGAACACGCCGGCACCACCTTCCAGCCTTGCGCCTGCGCGTGGTCCAGCGCGGCGATCACCAGTTGCGCAGCCAGGCCGCGCCCGCCGATCGGGCCAGGCACCCCGGTGTGGGTGATGACCATGCGCTGCTGTTCCAGCACGTAGTCGAGCTCGGCGCGGTGGCCGTCGACCTCCAGGGTGAAGCGCCGCTGTTGCGGATCGTGCGCGATCGGGACGTTGGCTGCGGACATGGGCAAAGAGGTGTGGCGCGGAAAGCGCAGTGTCCGCTGCCGCTCGCCGCGACCATGTGAAGCACCTGCCCCAACGCGTCATGCCTTCGACGCGGCGCGTCAGCCGTCCGCCGCTCGACTCTTACCGCTCAAGTCGCGCCGCGCGCCGCCGATAACCCGGGGACAGGCCGAAAACCTGGCATGGGAGTTGCAACTCCCGTCACGCAGCGATCCAACAGGAACCACGCGCATGAGCGAGAACGAGAGCAAATACGACCTGGGCGACCACAACGCCTCCCTGCTGGAAGGGCTGTTCCAACTGTCGGTGAGCGGCGACCAGCAGGGCGGCGAGTTCCAGCAACTCGACGACGAGGTCTACCAGCGCCTCAAGCGCACCTACGAGAACGCCGCCATCGGCAGCGCCAAGGTGCAGTTGCGCGGGCAGCAGACCCGCTGAACCCGAAGGGCGGCCCAACGGACCGCCGCCTGCCCAAGCGCGATGCGTGCCCACGACCGCATCGACGCCACGGCGCCCAGCCCGCGCAGCGAACCAGGCACGCACCGATCCGGCGCCGCACTCCCGTGCAGGCGCCGCGGCGCCACGGATCAGCCGCGGCCGAAGCGCGGGTTGGCCAGCTCGTCGAGGAAGTGCTGCAGCACCGACGGCTCCATGATCAGCAGGAACATCACGCCGAACGCTGCGCCGGCCAGGTGCGCGCTGTGGTTGACGTTGTCGCCGCCGCGGCGGTCCATCCAGATGCTGTAGCCGACATAGAACACGGCGTACAGGATGGCCGGGATCGGAATCGGGATGAAGAAGAAGAAGATCCCGGTCCACGGCGCCATCAGGATGAAGGCGAACAGCACCGCCGACACCGCGCCAGACGCGCCCAGGCTCATGTAGTTGGGGTTCTTCTGGTTCTTCAGGTAGCTGGGCAGGATCGAGACCACCAGCGCCGACAGGTAGAACAGCGGATACACCAGCATGTTGCCGGTGTGCCGCTCCATCAGCACCTCGATCGGGCCGCCGAAGAAATACAGCGTGACCATGTTGAACAACAGGTGCGGGAAATCGGCGTGGATGAAGCCGTAGGTCACCAGCCGGTCGTACTGCTTGTGGCGGTCGATCGCCGGTGGCCACAGGATCAGCCGGTCGAGCAGCCGGCGGTTGTTGAACGCCGCCCACGACACCAGCACGGTGAGGACGATCAGGATCAGGTTGACGGGGGTGACGGAGGGCATGCGGGGTCTCAGGCGGGGCGGTAGTGGTCGACCATGCGGTAGCGGCGCGCGTACAGCCCGAACAGCAGTGCGGCGATGCAGGCGAAGGCGGCGAAGAAGAACATCAGGAAGGCGGTCTCGCTGAGCCCGGTGCTGCCGATGTGCGCAGTGACGCGGTCATTGCGCACCGCGGCGTTGGACAGCAGCACCCACAGGTTGCCGACGGTGGTGGTGAGGTTCCAGAAACTCATCACCACGCCCTTCATCGACTGCGGCGCCTGGCTGTAGGCGAACTCCAGGCCGGTCGCCGAGACCAGCACTTCGCCGAAGGTCAGCAGCGCATACGGCAGGATCTGCCAGGCGATGGACAGCGCGTCGCCGCCGTCCATCATCACCTGCAGCGTCCCGACCACGATCCAGGCCAGGCCGCTGAAGGCGATGCCGGCGGTCATCCGCCGCAATGCGGTGGGCTCGTAGCCGCGGCGGCGCAGCAGCGGGTACAGCACCAGGTTGTTGAACGGGATCAGCAGCATCACCAGCGCCGGGTTCAGCGCCTGCATCTGCGAGGCGCTGAACCAGTCCGGCATCTGCATCTGCTGGCCCTGCAGCACCCAGGTCGAGGCCTTCTGGTCGAACAGCGAGAAGAACGGGGTGACCAGCGCGAACACCACCAGCACCCGCAGCACCGCGCGCACGCCGTCCACCGCCGCATCCGGATGCACCGCGCGGGCGCGGTCCAGTTGCCACCAGGTGCCGCCGCCGATGCCGGCCAGCAGCAGCACCAGTGCCAGGCACAGGCAGATCACCAGGCCCAGCGTCGGCACCAGCGCGAAGGTGGCCAGCGCCAGCAGCACCGCCACGCCGGCCAGGGCCAGCCCGGGGCGGCCCTGCCCCGGCGCCTGCCGCAGCAACGCGGTGCGCACCACCTGGCCGAAACCGTGCGGATCCTTGGGCGGCAGCGGCACGCGCACGTAGCGGTGGCGCCCGGCCCAGAACACCAGGGTGGCCACCAGCATCAGGATGCCGGGAATGCCGAACGCCCACGCCGGGCCCAGGTTCTTCAGCGCCAGCGGGATCAGCAGCGAGGCGAACAGCGAGCCGAAGTTGATGATCCAGTAGAAGGCGTCGAACACCACCTTGGCCAAGTGCTTGTTGCCCTGGTCGAACTGGTCGCCCATGAACGAGGCCACCAGCGGCTTGATCCCGCCCGCGCCCAGCGCGATCAGGCCCAGGCCGAGGAAGAAGCCGGTGCGATGGCCCTCGAACAGCGCCAGGCACAGGTGTCCTACGCAGTAGACCAGGCTGAACCAGAGAATGGTGTTGTACTTGCCGAAGAAGCGATCGGCCAGCCAGCCGCCGAGCAGCGGGAAGAAGTACACGCCGATCATGAAGCTGTGCATGATGTGCTTGGCCTCGGCCTCGCGGCCGGGCGCGGTCACTTCCTGCAGCAGCAGCGAGGTGATCAGGAACTGCACCAGGATGTTGCGCATCCCGTAGAAGCTGAAGCGCTCGCAGGCCTCGTTGCCGATGATGTACGGAATCTGCCGCGGCATGCGCGCGGCGCTTCGCTCCTGCGCCGCGCTCATGCGGCGTGTCTCGTGGTGGCTTGGCTGCTCACGGGCCCTCGTCCAGGCAAAATTTTCAGAAGGTTACCCGATCGTTCCGGCGAATCGAACCGCTAGGGCGTGTCCTAGGTGCTTTCGCAATCGGCGCGCTGCCCGCATCATGGTGGCCTGTCCCGAGACGGTGCCGAGATGATCCGACCCTGGCTGGCCACCCTGCTGTTGCCGATGCTGCTGTGCAGCATGCCGTCGCTGGCCAGCGAGACGGGCCTGTCCACCGAAGCCGAGCGCAGCGGGTTCGCGCGCACCGGCCGCTACGCCGAAACCATCGCCCTGTGCGATGCGTTCGCGCAGCGCTATCCGCAGGCGGTGCGCTGCTTCGACTTCGGCACCACGCCGGAAGGCCGGCCGATGAAGGCGCTGGCGGTATCCACCTCCGGCGCGCTGGATCCGGCGGCCGCGCAGGCGCGCAAGCTGCCGGTGGTGCTGATCCAGGGCGGCATCCACGCCGGCGAGATCGACGGCAAGGACGCCGGCTTCCTGGCGCTGCGCCAGTTGCTCGACGGCCAGGCCGCGCGCGGCGCGCTGGACAGGCTGGTGTGGCTGTTCGTGCCGGTGTTCAACGTCGATGGGCACGAGCGCTTCGGCGCCTGGAACCGGCCCAACCAGCGAGGCCCTGAGCAGATGGGCTGGCGCACCACCGCGCAGAACCTCAACCTCAACCGCGACTACGTCAAGGCCGATGCGCCGGAGATGCAGGCGATGCTGCGCCTGGTCGAGCAGTGGGATCCGCTGCTGTACGTGGACCTGCACGTCACCGACGGCGCGCAGTTCGAGCACGACGTGTCGATCCAGGTGGAACCGCTGCACGCCGGCGACACCGCGCTGCGCGGCGACGGCCTGCGCCTGCGCGACGCCGTGCTCGCCGACCTGAAGCGGCAGGGCTCGCTGCCATTGCCCTATTACCCCTCGTTCGTGGTCAACGACGACCCGGCCTCCGGCTTCGAGGACGGCGTGCCGACGCCGCGCTTCTCGCACGGCTATTTCCAGCTGCGCAACCGCTTCGGCATGCTGGTCGAGACGCATTCGTGGAAGCGCTACCCCGAGCGCGTGCGCATCACCCGCAACACCATTGTCTCAGTGCTGCAGCAAGTCGCGCGGCACGGTGCGCAGTGGCGCGCCGACGCGCTGGCCGCCGACGTCCGCGCGCAAGCGCTGGGCGGCAAGACCGTGGCGCTGGACTACCGCACCACCGACGCCTCGCACCTGGTGGACTTCCGCGGCTATGCCTACACGCGCACGCCCTCGCCGGTGTCCGGCGCGCTGATGACCCGCTACGACGAGCGCACCCCACAACTCTGGCGGGTGCCGCTGCGCGACCAGGTCGTGCCCAGCGTGGAAGTCGCCGCGCCGCGCGCCGGCTACCTGGTGCCGGCGGCGCAGGCCGCCCTGGTCGGCGCCAAGCTGCGCCAGCACGGCATCGTCTTCCGCACCCTGGACCACGACGCCACCCTGCCGGTGCAGACCTTCCGCGCCGACACCGCCAGCTTCGCCGCCCGCTCGTCCGAAGGCCACCAGCGGCTCAGCGTCACCGGCAACTGGAAAGCGGAAACCCGCGCGGTCGGCGCCGGTGCGCTGTTCGTGCCGATCGCCCAGCCCAAGGCACGCCTGCTGATGACACTGCTGGAACCGCAGGCGCCGGACTCGCTGCTGCAATGGGGCGAGTTCAACAGCGCGTTCGAGCGCGCCGAGTACATGGAAGACTACGTCGCCGAGGACGTGGCGCGGCAGATGCTGGCCAGCGACCCGGTGCTCAAGGCGGAGTTCGAGGACAAGCTCGAACACGACGCGGACTTCGCCAAGGATCCGCAGGCGCGCCTGGAGTTCTTCTACCGCCGCCACAGTTCCTGGGACGAGCGCTACCGCCTGTACCCGGTCATGCGCAGCGACGAAGCCCCGTCCTGACGCGCGGTTCCGCCCTACCCCCGACTCCCCCGATGCGCCTTCCCTTTATCTGCTGAAGAGGCTGTACGCCCCGATATGAAAACGTTTACAGGATCCCTTTGCCTGACCCTGGCGCTGGCCGCGCCCGCCACCGCCGCACCGCCGACGACGGCCAGCAGCGCAGCCTCCGCGCCGAACGCCAGCGCCGCTGCGCAGCGTCCATGGAACGACCGCAGCCTGTCGCCGGACCGGCGCGCCGCGCTGCTGGTACAGGCGATGACCCCGGACGAGAAGTTCCAGATGCTGCACAGCTACTTCGGCCTGGGCAAGGACGGTGGCCCGCGGCCGCCGGGCGCGCTCGGCTCGGCGGGCTACGTGCCGGCGATCGAACGCCTGGGCATCCCGTCGCAGCAACTGGCCGATGCCGGTCTCGGCGTGACCAATCCCGGCAACATCCGCCCCGGCGACCACGCCACCGCGATGCCGTCCGGCCCCGCCACCGCCGCCACCTGGAACCGCGAACTGGCCTTCGCCGGCGGCGCGACCATGGGCCGCGAGTCCTGGCAGCAGGGCTTCAACGTGCTGCTGGCCGGCAGCGTCAACCTGCAGCGCGACCCGCGCAACGGCCGCAACTTCGAGTACGCCGGCGAAGATCCGCTGCTGGCCGGCACGATGGTCGGCGAATCGATCCGCGGCGTGCAGAGCCAGCACGTGGTCTCGACCATGAAGCACTTCGCGATGAACGACCTGGAGACCGGGCGCAACACCCACAGCGCCGACATCGGCGAGCAGGCCATGCACGAGTCGGACCTGCTGGCCTTCGAGCTGGCGCTGAAGATCGGCCAGCCCGGCTCGGTGATGTGCTCCTACAACCGCATCAACGGCGTGTACGGCTGCGAGAACGACTACCTGCTCAACAAGGTGCTGAAGCAGGAATGGAAATTCCCCGGCTACGTGATGTCCGACTGGGGCGGCGTGCACAGCGGCTCCAAGGCCGCGCTGGCCGGCCTGGACCAGCAGTCGGCCGGCGAAGTGTTCGACAAGGCGGTGTACTTCGACCAGCCGCTGCGCATGGCGGTGGCCGCCGGCACCGTGCCGCAGGCGCGCCTGGACGACATGGTCAAGCGCATCCTGCGCGCGTTCTTCGCCACCGGCAGCTTCGACAACCCGCCGCAGCACCAGCCGATCGACGACGCGGCCGGCGGCCTGGCCGCGCAGCGCGTGGTCGAGGAAGGCACGGTGCTGTTGCGCAACGAGGGCAAGCTGCTGCCGCTGTCGCGCAGCGTGCGCCGCATCGCGGTGATCGGCGGGCATGCCGACAAGGGCGTGATCGGCGGCGGCGGCTCGTCGATGGTCGGCGTCACCGTCAACGGCGGCAACGCGGTGCCGGGGATCGCCCCGACCACCTGGCCGGGCCCGGTGATGTTCCATCCGTCCTCGCCGCTGCAGGCGCTGCGCAAGGCCCTGCCCGACGCGCAGATCGACTACGCCAGCGGCGACGACCCGGCGGCGGCGGCCAAGCTGGCGCGCGAGGCCGACGTGGCCATCGTGTTCGCCACGCAGTGGTCGGCCGAGTCGGTGGACCTGCCGGACATCGCCCTGCCCGACAGGCAGGACGCGCTGATCGCCGGCGTGGCCAAGGCCAACCCGAAGACCGTGGTGGTGCTGGAGACCAACGGCCCGGTCGCCATGCCGTGGCTGCAGCAGGTGCCGGCGGTGCTGGAAGCCTGGTACCCGGGCATCCGCGGTGGCGAAGGACTGGCGCGGCTGCTGCTGGGCGAGGTCAACCCGTCCGGCCGCCTGCCGGTGACCTGGCTGCGCGACGTGTCGCAACTGCCGCGGCCGTCGATTCCCGGCCTGGGCTTCAAGCCGGCGCAACCGGCCGGCAGCAACGTCGACTACACCATCGAAGGCGCCAACGTCGGCTATCGCTGGTTCGCCGCGCGCGGCCTGGAGCCGGTGTATCCGTTCGGCTACGGCCTGTCCTACACCACGTTCGCCTACAGCAACTTCAAGGTGCAGGCCGACGGCCACCATGTCGTCGCCAGTTTCGACGTGCGCAACACCGGCGACCGCGAAGGCGCCGACGTGCCGCAGCTGTACCTGCGCCTGCCACAGGGCCACCACACCCCGATCCGCCTGGTCGGCTGGGACAAGGTGCTGCTGAAGCCGGGCGAGAGCCGCCACGTCAGCATCGTCGCCGAGCCCAAGACCCTGGCCGACTACGATCCGAAGAAGCGCCACTGGCACATCGTCGCGGGCGACTACGAGCTGCTGCTGGGCCGTTCGGCGACGCAGGTGGAGGCGCGCGCGCCGCTGCACCTGAAGGACGGCGTGCTGCAGCCCTGAGCGAGGACCGCGGCGTGCGCGCCGCGGCCCGGCCCCGCCTCCGCGCCTGCGCGCATCGGAGGCGGGGCGATGGTCGTCGTTGTCACCTGCGCAACATCGATTATGTGGCGGACGCCGCAGCGCCGCCGACTGTATACGTCCCTCTGAGGCCCCGCGCCGTAGCATCTTCCGCATGAACCTGCGCGTCTTCCGATGGCATCGCACCGGCTGGCTGTTGCTGGCCGTGGCGGCACTGGCACACGCGCAGGCGTTACCGGACGCGATGCCGACGATCGCGGCGCCCGCGGACAGCTCACTCACCGTGGTCACCCTCACGCTGGCCGGCGATCCGCACGCGCCGCAGGACGGCGACGACTGGAGCGCGCGCCGCGAGCGTATCGTCGTGGCCCTGCAACGCCTGCATCCCGACGCCATCGCGCTGCAGGAGGTGCTGCAGACGCCGGAGATCCCGAACCAGGCGCAATGGCTGGCCGCGCGCCTGGGCTACCACTGCCATTTCATCAGCCCCGACCCGCCGAGCCGGCCGCAACGCCGCGGCAACGCGCTGCTGACCCGCCTGCCGGTGCTGGAGGAAGCCGAGACCCTGCTGCATCCGCTGGAGGACTACAGCGTGGCCGGCCTGGTGCGGGTGGATCTGCACGGACAGCCGGTGAACCTGTACTTCACCCGCCTGCATGCCGCGCGCGACGGTGGCGCCAGCCGCCGCGAACAGGCCGAGGACCTGATGGCATGGATCGATGCAACCGCCGAGGGCGCGCCGTCGCTGCTGGCGGGTGGCTTCTTCGCCGCGGCGCGTGCGCCCGAGTTGGCGCCGTTGGCGACGCGCTTCGAGGACGGCAGCGTACGTGGCGAGTCGGCGCGCAACCGGATCGACGTGCGTGCGCCCGGCACCGCGGCCCCGGCCGATCACGTGTTCTTCGAACGCGGCCACTTCCGCCCGCTGCACGGCGCACGCCTGTTCGCACCGGCACGGGAACGGCCCGCGGCGGGCGCACGCGGCCTGCTGATGGCGCTGCAGCCGCTCGACCCGGCGCCGGATCCGCTTCCGCCGGTGCAGTAGGACACGACGGCGTGCGCACGTGCGTGCGCCGTGCGATCGATGCCGCCAGGGATGGGGCGACATCGGCCCGGGACGACCGGGCAGCGCTTCTTCCCTGATTCGTCACGCATCACCCATCTCGTAGGAGCGGCTTCAGCCGCGACCGCCTTCCACGGAACGCGCCTCGTCGCGGCTGAAGCCGCTCCTACGGATGCACCGCACCGCCGGGCGACGACGCAGCGACGCAAACGCGGCCCATCCAGCGCAGACCGCCATCGTCGTGAAGCATGCGGATCGCGCGCACGAAAATACGCCCCTTCCGCTCCTCCCCCCGGCACCTCCACCGACAGCGCTTTCGCATGGCACGCCCACAAAAAAAGGCCGGGCGAACCCGGCCTTCTTGATGCTGCGGCGCTGGCGCGCGATCAGCCGATCGCGGCGTGGTAGCGGCGCTCCACTTCCTTCCAGTCGACCACGTTGAAGAACGCGCCGATGTAGTCCGGACGGCGGTTCTGGTACTTCAGGTAGTAGGCGTGCTCCCACACGTCCAGACCCAGGATCGGGGTGTTGCCCTCGAACAGCGGGCTGTCCTGGTTGGCGGTGCTTTCGACCACCAGCTTCTTGTCCGGGGTGACGCTCAGCCAGGCCCAGCCGCTGCCGAAGCGGGTCAGCGCGGCCTTGGTGAAGGCGTCCTTGAACTTGTCGAAGCCGCCCAGCTCGGCGTCGATCGCCTTGCCGACGTCGCCGCTCGGGGTGCCGCCGGCATTCGGCGCCATCACCGTCCAGAACAGCGAATGATTGGCATGGCCGCCGCCGTTGTTGCGCACCGGACCCTGCAGGTTCTCCGGCAGCGACTTCAGCTTGGACACCAGCGCCTCGATCGGCAGGTCGGCGTACTCGGTGCCTTCCAGCGCGGCATTGACGTTGTTGATGTAGGTCTGGTGATGCTTGGTGTGATGGATCTCCATCGTCTGCGCATCGATGTGCGGTTCCAGCGCGTCGTAGGCGTAGGGCAACTTGGGGAGGGTGTAGGCCATGCGGTTCTCCTGGACTTTCGCCGTCGAAAGGACGAGCGTTGCGTGAGCAATGGTAGGGACGGTCGGCGACCTTACCAAGGGCGCGGCTGGGGAAACATCGTCCCATCCCGCGGCGGCGGTGCCGGCCGGCCTGCGAATCGGCGCTTACCATGCCCCACGCCCCGGTTAGTCGGATGTGAATCGCCCGCGTCACGGTCGTGACCGGCGGCGTTTAGAGCCGGAACAGGCAGGCCGGCCCATACTGTGCACGAGGGCGCCTTGCTGCGCGCCGCCGCCGTTCCTGCAGGAGAGTCCATGCGCAAGCCCGTGCTGTTGATCGCCGCCATCGTGTTGCTGGTGGGCGGGCTGTGGGGCATCCGCGGGCTGCAGCATCCGCCGCACCAGCAATTCGCCCCCTCGCTCGACGCGGCCGCACAGGCGCCTTACACCGCGCCCGGCAAGGCAACGCCCGCCGCCGACGCGTCAACGCCGGACCTTCCCGCGTTCCTGCCGCCCGAAGCGCGCGCCACGGTGGCGCTGATCCTGCGCGGCGGGCCGTTCCCGCACCGCCAGGACGGCAGCGTATTCGGCAACCGCGAGAACCGGCTACCGGCACAGCCGCGCGGCTACTACCGCGAATACACCGTCGATACCCCAGGCCTGTCGCATCGCGGTGCGCGCCGCATCGTCACCGGCGGCACGCCGCCGCAGGTCTGGTACTACAGCGACGACCACTACGCCAGCTTCCGCAGCTTCGAGGTCGGCGCGGTGAGGCCGACGCCATGAGCGGCTTCCCATTCGCGCTGAATCTCGCCGAGCCGGCCGCCTCCGGCGTCTACCGCGTCGCCAACCGCGACCTGGACAGCGTCGCCGCCCTGGCCCGCGACGCCGGCCTGCGGCTGTGCCGGATCGACCTGCACGGCTGCACCGGCAAGGCGATGCTGCTGATGCGTCTGGCCGCGCAACTGGACTTCCCGCCCGGCTTCGGCCGCAACTGGGACGCGCTCACCGACGGCCTGCGCGACCTGTCCTGGCTGCCCTCGCCGCGCGGCTACGCGCTGCTGCTGGAGGACGCCGGGCAGTTGCAGGCGGTGGCGCAGCCGGCCTTCGACGTGCTGCTGGAAATTCTCGACGACGTCGCCCGCGAGTGGGCGCAGGACGGCGTCAGCTTCGTCGCGTTCGTGGGTGGCAGCGAGGAACCGGAAGCGCCTGCGGAGTCCGACTGAGCGCAATGCGTAGGAGCGGCTTCAGCCGCGACCGGCCGTCGGAGCGATCGCCATCGCGACCGGCGTGCGAACTGATGCCATCGCTCACTATTGGTGGCACAGGCACATCCGTGGACGCGAGCCCGCGCGCACCGAGTAAGAACGGCGTCAGCCGCGACCGTATTCACCGGGAACGCCCGTCGCGGCTGAAGCCGCTCCTACGACGAGCGCACACGCGGCGCTCCAGTGGAGCCGCCTAGCTGTGGCGGCTGCCGTTCCGGGTCCCGGGTCCCGACCTTTCAGCCGTCCAGCTCGCTCCACCGCGCATACGCCGCATCCAGGTCGGCCTGCGCCTGGCTCAACGCCTGGGTGTGCGCGTTCACCGCGGCCGCGTCGCGCTGGTAGAACGCCGGGTCGGTCATCGCCTCGGTCAGCGCCGCGACCTGCTGTTCCAGCGCTTCGATCCGCGCCGGCAACTGTTCCAGTTCGCGCGCATCCTTGTAGCTGAGCTTGCGCTTGGCAGGCGCGGGCAGAGGGGCCGCTGCAGTCGCCGCCACCGGCGTGGTCGCCGCGGCGGTGGCCGAGGCCTTGGCCACTGCCATCGCGCTGGCCGGCGCTGCCGGGCGCTGGCGCACCCAGTCGCTGTAGCCGCCGACGTATTCGCCGATGCGGCCGTCGCCTTCCATGACCATGGTCGAGGTGACCACGTTGTCGATGAAGTCGCGGTCGTGGCTGACCAGCAACAGCGTGCCGCTGTAGTCGCCGAGCAGTTCTTCCAGCAGCTCCAGGGTTTCCACGTCCAGGTCGTTGGTCGGTTCGTCCATCACCAGCAGGTTGGACGGCTGCGCGAACAGCCGCGCCAGCAGCAGGCGGTTGCGCTCGCCGCCGGACAGGCGGGTGATCGGCGCGCGTGCGCGCTCGGGGGTGAACAGGAAGTCCTGCAGGTAGGCATGCACGTGCTTGCGCTTGCCGTTGATCTCGATGAAGTCGCGGCCCTCGGCCACGTTCTCGATCGCGCTCCAGTCCTCGCGCAGGGTGGCGCGGTACTGGTCGAAATACGCCACCTGCAGATTGGTGCCCGCACGCACTTCGCCGCTGTCCGGGGGCAGCTCGCCCAGCAGCAGCTTCAGCAGCGTGGTCTTGCCGCTGCCGTTGGGGCCGATCAGGCCGATGCGGTCGCCGCGCAGGATGGTGGTGGAGAAATCGCGCACCATGCTGCGCGTGCCGAAGGCGAAGCTCAGGTCCTTGGCCTCGATCACCTTCTTGCCGGAGGACTCGCCCTGCGCGGCCTCCATGCGCACGTTGCCGCCGAGTTCGCGGCGCTGGGTGCGCTCGCGACGCATCGCTTCCAGCCGCCGCACCCGGCCCTCGTCGCGGGTGCGCCGGGCCTTGATGCCCTGGCGGATCCACACTTCTTCCTGCGCCAGCAGCTTGTCGAAGCGCGCGTTCTCCTGCGCCTGCGCATTGAGCCGCTCCTCGCGGCGGCGCTCATAGTTGGCCCAGTCGCCCGGCCAGCTGCTGACCTGGCCGCGGTCGATCTCGACGATGCGCGTGGCCAGGGCACGCAGGAAACGCCGGTCGTGGGTCACGAACACCACGCTGCCGTTCCAGCCCTTGAGGAAGCCTTCCAGCCAGTCGATGGCCTCGATGTCGAGATGGTTGGTGGGCTCGTCCAGCAACAGCAGGTCCGGCGCCGAGACCAGCGCGCGCGCCAGCAGCACCCGGCGCTTCATGCCGCCGGACAGCCGCGCGAATTCGGCGTCGCCGTCCAGCTCCAGGCGGGTCAGGGTCTCGTTGACCCGCTGGTCCAGCGCCCAGCCATTGGCGCCATCGATCTTGGACTGCACCGCGCCCAGCGCATCGCCGTCGAATTCGGCGGCATGGCTGAGCCGATGGAACTCGGCCAGCCAATGGCCGAGTTCGCCCAGGCCGTCGGCCACCACGTCGAACACGCTGCCGGCGGCGCCGTGCGGCACCTCCTGTTCCAGCCGGGCGATGCGCACGCCCTGCTGCACGCGGACCTCGCCGTCGTCGGGCTTGAGCTCGCCGGCGATGAGTTTCATCAGGGTGGATTTGCCGGCGCCGTTGCGGCCGATCAGCGCGATCCGTTCGCCCGGCTCGATCGACAGGTCGGTCTTTTCCAGCAACAAGGGACCGCCGACGCTGTAGTCGAGGTTCTGCAGAGTGATAAGAGGCATCGCGCTATTGTACGTGGATGCGCCCTGCGCCGACGCCGACTGCCGCGCCTACCCCGCACCTGGACCTTGCCCGTTTGTTCGCCATGCCCTCATGCCCTCGCCGCCGCGCTGCGGCCGCCTGCCCGCGCCCGACGCTGCAATGACGGCACTCGTCATCCTGCCCGGCCTGGACGGCACCAGCGAACTGCTCGGCGACTTCGTCGCCGAAGCCCGGCGGCGCTTCGCGCAGGTGACGGTGGTGACCTATCCGCGCGACCGACTGGCCTCGTACGCGGAACTGGAGCAACTGGCAAGGCAATCGCTGCCGCAGCAGCGCTTCGTCCTGCTCGGCGAATCGTTCTCCGGCCCCGTCGCCGTGTCGCTTGCGGCGCAGCGCCCCGCCGGGCTGGCTGGCCTGGTCCTGTCCACCACCTTCGCCCGTAACCCGGTCCCGGCACTGGCGCCGTTCGCGGCGCTGACGCGCTTCGCACCGGCACATCGCCTGCCCACCGCCGCATTGCGCTGGTCGCTACTCGGCCGCTGGTCCACGCCGGCGCTGGAGACGCAACTGGCACGCACGCTGCGCGGCATCGCCCCTGCGGTACTGCGCGATCGCGCGGCCTCCGCCCTGCGCGTGGACGTCAGCGCCCGCCTGGCCGACATCGCCGTGCCGACGCTGTACCTGCGCGCCAGCCACGACCGGCTGATGCATCGCACGGCCGGTGCCACGATCCTCGCCGGCATTGCCGGCGCCCGCTGCGTCGAATTGCCCGGTCCGCACCTGCTGCTGCAGACCGCCCCTGCTGCGAGCGCATGCGCCATTGCCGATTGGCTGACCACCGTGGGCTGAGCGGACACCCGTCTGTCGAAGCGCTACACGTGCGGTTTCCTTCACTTGCAACCAGACCTCGCTCGCGCTCCGGGGGCACGCCCGTCGCGGCTGAAGCCGCTCCTACGACGCGCAACGGGCATGACGCGATGCCCAGCGCTCGCCGGGCCACCCAATCCCGAATCCCCACTCCCGAATCCCGGCCTCTCACCGGCTAAAATGCCGCATGACCGATTTTGCCACCCTCTCCCTCTCCCCGGCGCTCGCGCCCGGCATCGACGCCCTCGGCTATACCCGCATGACCCCGGTGCAGGCGCAGAGCCTGCCGCCGATCCTGGCCGGACGCGATGCGATCGTGCAGGCGCCCACCGGCAGCGGCAAGACCGCGGCGTTCGGCCTGGGCCTTTTGCACAAGCTGGATCCGGCGCTGAGCCGCGCGCAGGCGCTGGTGCTGTGCCCGACCCGCGAACTGGCCGACCAGGTCGGCAAACAGTTGCGCAAGCTCGCCACCGGCATTCCCAACATGAAACTGGTGGTACTTACTGGCGGCATGCCGCTGGCGCCGCAGCTGGCCTCGCTGGAGGCACACGACCCGCAGGTAGTGGTCGGCACGCCCGGCCGCATCCAGGAACTGGCGCGCAAGCGCGCACTGCACCTGGGCGGGGTGCGCACGCTGGTGCTGGACGAGGCCGACCGCATGCTCGACATGGGCTTCGAGGAGCCGATCCGCGAAATCGCCAGCCGTTGCGACAAGCACCGGCAGAGCCTGCTGTTCTCGGCCACCTTCCCCGAGGAAATTCGCGCATTGGCGCGCGACCTGCTCAAGGAACCGGCGGAAATCACCGTCGAGGGCGCCGACAGCGCGCCGGAGATCGACCAGCAGTTCTTCGAGGTCGACCCGACCTACCGGCAGAAGGCGGTGGCCGGCCTGCTGCTGCGCTTCACCCCAGAGTCCAGCGTGGTGTTCTGCAACACCCGCAAAGAGGTCGACGAGGTCGCCGGATCGCTGCAGCAGTTCGGCTTCTCCGCGCTGGCGCTGCATGGCGACATGGAACAGCGCGACCGCGACGAGGTGCTGGTGCGCTTCGTCAACCGCAGCTGCAACGTGCTGGTCGCCAGCGACGTGGCCGCGCGCGGGCTGGACGTGGAAGACCTGGCGGCGGTGATCAACTACGAACTGCCGACCGACACCGAGACCTACCGCCACCGCATCGGCCGCACCGCGCGCGCCGGCAAGCATGGCCTGGCCCTTAGCCTGGTGGCGCCGCGCGAGACCGCGCGCGCGCAGGCGCTGGAAACCGAGCAGGGCCAGCCGCTGCGCTGGTCGCGCGCGCCGCTGGCCACCGCACGGCCGGCGCAGTTGCCGCAGGCGGCGATGGTCACCCTGCGCATCGACGGCGGCAAGACCGACAAGCTGCGTCCCGGCGACATCCTCGGCGCGCTGACCGGCGATGCCGGGCTGTCCGGCGCGGCGATCGGCAAGATCGCCATCTACCCCACCCGCTCCTACGTCGCCATCGTCCGCGCCCACGCCGGCAAGGCGCTGGCGCAGTTGCAGGCGGGCAAGATCAAGGGCCGCCGGTTCCGGGTCGCCAAGCTGTGAGCGGGGCGTCGCAGGTCCTGGCGTCGCTGCAGCCGGACGAGGACGGTAATCTGTGGAGCGAGGCGGTGCCGGTCCCGTGGATGCACGGCAGTTGCCGCTTCGTGCTGGTGGGCTGCGAGGCCGGCGACGTTCCGGTCGACGCGGCACCCGCCATCGAGACCTTCCTGCAACTCGATGCCGCCGTCTTCGCCGCGGCTGCGCCGCACGTGTTCGCCTACTACCGGCACACGCAGGCGCTGTGCGCCAAATACGGATGGCCTTCGCCGGACATCGCCGGCCCCGCCGAGGTGTGGGCGCACGTGCAGTTCGGCAGCGAGGCGTATCTACGCCGCTACCGCGACGGCCGCCTGCGCATCAGCCTGGAATCCAACTGCGACTGGGAAGCGGAACACGGACTGCAGCTGGTGTTCGCCGACGACGGGCGGATCTGCAAGGTCGGTCCGTTCGATGGCCAGCTGAGCCACGCCGCCGCGCATGCCGACCCGGCGCTGGAGGACGTGATCTACCCGCATTGAGCCGCCCGTCGCGGGCGCCGCCGTTCCCGACTTCGCCCATGCGTGGCGTCAGTAACGCAGCGGCGCGGTGAGCGGAATGTCCGCCGGCCAGCGCGCCCGCGCGCCCAGCCCGGCCAGTTCCACCAGCACCGTCGCCGCAACCACCTCGGCGCCCATCCGCTGCGCCAGCGCCAGCGCCGCCAGCAGGGTGCCGCCGGTGGCCAGTACGTCGTCGACCAGCAGCACGCGCATGCCTGGCTGCAGCGCATCGGCATGGATCTCGATGCGGTCGCGGCCGTACTCCAGGCCGTAGTCCTGGGCCAGGGTCTGCGCCGGCAGCTTGCCGGGCTTGCGCACCGGCACGAACCCGGTGCGCAGTTCGTGCGCCAGCGGCGCGCCGAGGATGAAGCCGCGCGCCTCGATGCCCAGCACCGCATCCAGCGGAGTGCCGCGCCAGGGCTGGGCCAGCGCATCCAAGGCGGAGGCGAAATCCGGGCCGTCGGCCAGCAATGGGGTGATGTCCTTGAACACGATGCCCGGCTTCGGGAAATCGGCGATGTCGCGGATGCGGTCGGACCAGTGGGCCGGTGCGTCGCTGGGCGCGCCGCAACAGGAGGAATCGTTCATCGCGCGGTCGTATGGCGTGGGGAACCGCAAAGTCTAGTCGCAAGGCGGCACCGCGTCGCGGGGCCGCCTCGTCGGTCTACGGCTTACGCCGCCGCAGCGTCCGCGTCCTGCCGCGCCGGACCGTGAAACAGACGGCGCACCAATACGAAGAACAGCGGCACCAGCAGCACCGCCAGCGCGGTGCCGGTGACCATGCCGCCGATCACGCACACGCCGATCTCGCGGCGGCTGGACGCGCCGGCGCCGGTCGACAGCGCCAGCGGCAGCACGCCGGCCACGAACGCCAGCGAGGTCATCACGATCGGCCGCAGGCGCAGCCGCGCGCCTTCCAGCGTCGCCTCCAGCAAGGGCATGCCCGCGCGCTGCCGCGCCTCGGCGAACTCGACGATCAGGATCGCGTTCTTCGCCGACAGGCCGATCGTGGTGAGCAGGCCGACCTGGAAATAGATGTCGTTGACGAACCCGGCCAGCGTGGTCGCCAGCACCGTGCCGACCACGCCCAGCGGGATCACCAGCAGCACCGCCACCGGGATCGACCAGCTCTCGTACAGCGCCGCCAGGCACAGGAAAATGAACAGGATCGAGGCCGTGTACAGCCACAGCGTCTGGTTGCTGGACAACTGCTCCTGGTAGGACAGCCCGCTCCACTGCAGGTCGAACCCCTCCTGCTTGGCCACGATCGCCTGCATCCGCTGCATCGCCTCGCCGGAACTGCTGCCGGCCGCCGCGCCGCCCTGGATCTGCGATGCCGGCAGGCCGTTGAAGCGCTGCTGCAGCTGCGGGCCGCGGGTCCAGTGGGTGCTGGCGAAACTGGCGAACGGCGCCATCTGCCCGGCGCTGCCGCGCACGTACCATTGCGCGATGTCCTCCGGCAGCGCGCGGTACGGCGCATCGCCCTGCACGTAGACGCGCTTGACCCGGCCGCGGTCGATGAAGTCGTTGACGTAGCTGCCGCCCCAGGCGGTGGCCAGGGTCGCGTTGATGTCGCTCTGCGCCAGGCCCAGCGCGCTGGCCTGGGCGTGGTCGATGTCCACCTGCAACTGCGCCTTGTCGCCCAGGCCGTTGAGCCGCACCGCCGTCAGCTGCGGATCGTCGCCGGCCTCCTTGAGCACCTGCTGCTGCGCCTTCAGCAGCGCCGCGCGGCCGGCGCCGTCGCTGTCGCGGATCCACAGCTCGAAGCCGCTGGACTGGCCAAGACCACGCACCGCCGGCGGCGACAGCACGCTGATCTTGGCGTCGCCGACCCCGCGGAAATGCGCGTTGGCGCGGTCGATGATGGCCTGCGCGGTGTTGTCGCGGTTGCGCTCGCCCCACGGCGTGAGCGCCACGAAGGCCTGGCCAGCGTTCTGCCCGGTGCCGGCGTTGTTGCGGCCGACCACCATGAAGATCGCGGTGAGATTGGCCTTCTCGTGGGTCATGAAGTAATCGCTGATGCGCTTGCCCAGCGCCTGGGTCTTGGCCAGCGGCGTGCCTTCCGGGGTGGTGAACTGGATCTGCACCTGGCCCTGGTCCTCCACCGGCAGGAAGCCGGTGGGCATGCGCATGTACAGCACCACCATCGCCAGCGCCACCAGCGCATACAGCGCCAGCCAGCGCCGCGGCCGCTGCAGCACGCCGCCGAGGCGATGCTGGTAGGCCTGCTGGCCGCGCTCGACGCTGCGGTTGAACCATTGGAAGAAGCGGCCGAGCTTGCGCTCCTGCTCCACCGGCTTGAGCAGGGTCGCGCACAGCGCCGGGGTCAGGGTCAGCGCGACCAGCGCCGACAGCGCCATCGCCGAGGCGATGGTGATCGAGAACTGCCGGTAGATGATGCCGGTGGAGCCGCCGAAGAACGCCATCGGCAGGAACACCGCGCCCAGCACCACGGTGATGCCGATCAGCGCACCGGTGATCTCGCCCATCGAGCGCTCGGTGGCCTCGCGCGGCGGCAGATGCTCCTCGTGCATGATCCGCTCGACGTTCTCCACCACCACGATGGCGTCGTCGACCAGCAGGCCGATCGCCAGCACCATCGCGAACAGGGTCAGCGTGTTGATGGTGAAGCCTGCCGCGGCGAGGATGCCGAAGGTGCCCAGCAGCACCACCGGCACGGTGATCGCGGGGATCAGCGTGGCGCGCGCGTTCTGCAGGAACAGGAACATCACCACCACCACCAGCACGATGGCCTCGGCCAGGGTGTGCACCACGTTCTCGATCGAGATGCGCACGAACGGCGTGCTGTCGCGCGGATAGGCCACGTCCAGGCCCGGCGGGAAGGTCGGCTTGAGCCGTTCGATGGTGGCGTGGATCGCATCGGAGGTGGCGATCGCATTGGCGCCGGCCGACAGCGTCACCGAGAACCCCGACGCCGGGTGGCCGTTGAGGGTGGCGTTGTTCTGGTAGTTCTCCGCGCCAATCTCCACCCGCGCCACATCGCCCAGGCGCACGCTGGAACCGTCCGCGCGCGTGGCCAGGATGATCTGCCGGAACTGCTCGGGCGTCTGCAGCCGCGACTGCGCGGTGACCGTGGCATTGAGTTCCTGCTCGGCGCCGGTGGGCAGCGCACCGAGTTCGCCGGCGGTGACCTGGGTGTTCTGCGCCAGGATCGCGCTGCGCACGTCGCCCGGCATCAGTTGGTAGGCATTGAGCTTGTGCGGGTCCAGCCACACCCGCATCGCATACTGCGCGCCGAACACGTTGATCTCGCCGACGCCGTTGATGCGGCTGATCGGGTCCTGCAGGGTGCTGACTAGGTAGTCGGAGATGTCGACGTTGTCCATGCGGTCGGTGCGGTCGTAGATCGCCACCGCCATCAGGCTGTCGCCCTGCGACTTGGCCACGGTCACGCCCTGCTGCTGCACTTCCTGCGGCAGGCGGTTGAGCGCCTGGTTGACCGCGTTCTGCACCTGCACCTGGGCGATGTCCGGGTTGGCCGCCTGGTCGAAGGTGATGCTGATCCGCGCCTGCCCCGACGAGGAACTGGTCGAGGAAAAGTACAGCAGGTGGTCGATGCCCTTGATCTGCTGTTCGATCACCTGGGTGACGCTGTCCTCCACGGTCTGCGCCGAGGCGCCGTTGTAGGTGGCGGTGACGTTGACCGAGGGCGGCGCGATGTCCGGGTACTGCTCGATCGGCAGGGTGAACACGGCGATGGCGCCGGCAGCCATGATGCAGATCGCCAGGACCCAGGCGAAGATCGGGCGGTGGATGAAGAAACGCGGCAGCATGCCGGCTCAGCCCTGGCTGGCGGCAGGCGCGGCCGTGGCGGCGGCGGTCTTCACCGTCACCTTGGCGCCGTCGCTGAGGCCTTGCCGGCCCGCCACCACCACCCGCTCGCCGGGCCTGAGGCCATCGCCGACCAGCCAGCGGTCGCCGACCGCGCGCAGCGTGGTGAACTCGCGCTGGCGCACCACGTTGTCGGCGCCCACCACCCAGGCCACCGCCTCGCCGCGCGGGGTGCGGTCCACCGCCGATTGCGGCACCAGCAGGGCCTGCTGGCGCACGCCCTGCCCGACCAGCGCGCGCACGTACATGCCAGGCAGCAGTTGCGCATCGGGATTGGGGAAGCGCGCGCGCAGGGTCACCGCACCGGTGGTCTCCTCCACATCGATGTCGGCGAACTCCAGCGTGCCGGGCAGCGGATATTCGGTGCCGTCGGACAGGGTCAGCCGCACCTGCGTGCTGGCCGGCTGCACACCACCGGCGGCGATCGCCCGGCGCAACGCCAGGAATTGATTGCCCGACTGGGTGATGTCCACGTTCATCGGATCCAGTTGCTGGATCTTGGCGATGGCGTCGGTCTGGTTGGCGGTGACCAGCGCGCCCGGGGTCACCCGCGCGCGGCCGATGCGCCCGCCGATCGGCGCCAGCACCGTGGCGAAGCGCAGTTGCGTGCGCGCGGTGTCCAGCGCCGCGCGCTGCGCGTCGCGGCTGGCCAGCGCCTGCTTGTAGGCGGCCTGCGCATCGTCCACGTCCTGCTGCGCGGCCAGCTGGGTCTTGCCCAGCGTGCGGTAGCGCTCGGCGCGCAGCGTGGCGGCGGCGAGCGTGGCCTCGGCGGTCGCCAGGTTGGCCTGCGCCTGGTTGGCCGCGGCCTGGTACAGGGTCGGCTCGATCTGGAACAACGGCTGCCCGGCCCGCACCACGGCGCCTTCCTCGAACAGCCGCTGGCGCAGGATGCCGCTGACCTGCGGCCGCACCTCCGATTCCTCCGACGCGACGGTGCGCCCGGCCAGTTCCACGCTCAACGGCACGCTCTGCGGCTGCAGGGTCACCACCTCCACCGTCTTCGCTGCCGGCGCCGGCGCCTTGCCTCCGCCCTTGCAGCCGGCGAACGCGAGCACGACGACGGACAGCAGCAACGGCAGCGCGCGGCGGCGCTGGACGAGAGGCGCGGGCATGCGCTTGATCCTGGGGACGACGAGGAGGATCATTTAATTTACTCAAAGACAAAAAAACATTCATGAAGGGAAGCACAACCCTTCGCCAGCCGGGTGCGCAAGCAACGACCGCGACGTCCGAGGTGGTGGCCGCACCCGCTCGGCCGCGCGGCCGGCCGGCGCTGGCGCGCCCACGCCTGCTGGCGGCAGCGCGCACGCTGCTGCTGCAGCATGGGCTGGACGTGTCGTTGGAACAGATCGCCAGCCAGGCCGGGCTGACCCGGCAGAGCCTGTACAACCACTTTTCCAGCAAGGCCGAGTTGCTGATGCAGGTGTTCGAGGCCTTGAACGAGGAACTGCAGGCGCGCTTCGAAAACATCGGCAGCGCCACCGCGCAGGACCTGCCGGCGACCCTGCGGCAGATCGCGGTGACCGTGCCGGCGCACCTGTACGCGCCCGACGCCCTGCGCCTGCATCGCCTGCTGGTGCAGGCCAGCGCGCAGATGCCGGATCTGCTGCAATCGCTGCACCTGCGCCGCGCCGGCCGCCTGCGCGAGCGCCTGAGCGCCCTGCTGCAGACCCTGCACGCGCGTGGCGACGTGCAGGTCGATGCGCCCTTCCTCGCCGCCACCGCCTTCATCGGCGCCACCTTCGGCTACGCCTATCCAAGCGCCATGCTCAACGGGCAGGCGCCGGACGCGGCCGCCCAGCAGGCGCTGGCGGAGGAAGTGGTGGCGACCTTCCTGGCCGCCTGGCGCTACCGCGGCGCGACCGCGTCCTGAGCGCACGCGCCGATCCCGCTCAGGAACTGCACGACAGCATCGAACAGCCGGCCCGGGTCCGCGCCCAGTCCGGACGCTTCGCCGCAAAGGCCTCGCGTCCCGGCTGCTCGTCGTAGGGATGCCGCATCACCTCCAGCAGCTCGGCGATGCCGCCGGTGTCGCCCTGCTCGGCGCGGTCGATCGCCTGCTGCGCCAGATAGTTGCGCAGCACGTAGCGCGGGTTGGCCGCGCGCATCTGCTCCGCACGCAACGCGGCGGGCAGCGGATCCTGCTGCAGGCGCTGCGCATAGCGGGCCAGCCAGGCCTCGAACGCCGGCGCTTGCGCCGCCAGCTTGGCGGGGTCGTAGAACGCGTCGGCCAGTGCCGCCAGGGCCTGCGCCGGCGTCCACGGCTGCAGCGGCAATGCGCTCAAGCCGCGGAACCACAGGGTCATGTCGACCTCGCCCTGCTGCAGCAGGTCCAGCACGTCGCGCATCAGCGCCACATCGTCATCGCCGCACTGTTGCAGGCCGAGCTTGGCCGCGATGTTGTCGCGCTCGGCCTGCGCATACTCGGCGCGGAACCGTTCGAGGCCGTCGTGCAGCGGTGCCACGTCGTCGAACAGCGGGGCCAGCGCCTGCGCCAGCCGACCCAGGTTCCAGTACGCCACCTGCGGCTGCGTGCCGAAACGGTAGCGGCGCCCCTGCGCATCGGTGGTGTTGGGCGTCCACTCCGGGTCGTAGTCGTCGACCCAGCCATACGGGCCGTAGTCGATGGTCAGCCCCAGGATCGACATGTTGTCGGTGTTCATCACCCCGTGCACGAAGCCGACCCGCATCCAGTGCGCCACCATGCGTGCGGTGCGCGCACAGATCTCGGCAAACCAGGCCGCGTCGCGCGCGCCGCCGGTCCCCGGCAATTCCGGGAAATCGCGCGCGATCACCAGATCGGCCAGGCGCCGCAGCAACGCGATGTCGCCGCGCGCGGCCGGCAGCTCGAAACTGCCGAAGCGCACGAACGAGGGCGCCACCCGGCACACCACCGCGCCCGGTTCGGCGCGCGGGTGACCGTCGTAGAACATGTCGCGCACCACCGTCTCGCCGGTACCGACCAGGCTCAGCGCGCGCGTGGTCGGCACGCCCAGGTGGTGCATGGCCTCGCTGCACAGGAACTCGCGGATCGAGGAACGCAGCACTGCACGCCCATCGGCGCCGCGCGAATACGGCGTGGACCCGGCGCCCTTGAGCTGCAGCTCCCAGCGCCGCCCGTCCACACCCAGCGCCTCGCCCAGGGAGATCGCACGGCCGTCGCCGAGTTGCCCGGCCCAATGCCCGAACTGGTGACCGCCGTAGTTCGCCGCGTAGGGCTGCATGCCCGGATAACGCGCATTGCCGGCGAACACCGCGGCGAACTGCTGCTCCCGCACTTCCTGCTCGGACAGCCCCAGCAAGGCCGCCACCTCCGGCGAGTACGCCAGCAGCCGCGGCGCCGCCACCGGCGTCGGCTCGACGTGCGACCACATCGCCCCCAGCACCTCGCGGCGCCGCGGCCCGGTTTCCGGGTCGCCAGGCAACTCGGCGACGAAACGATTGTCGAAACGCAAGGAGGACATGGGAGACAGCGTAGAAGTCGCAGGCTTCATTGGAAAGTCCGCAAGGTGAGCATCCAGTGCACGCCTCGTGCAGCGCAGGCATGCCAAGCCCCTCTCCCCTCGGGAGAGGGTTGGGGTGAGGGTCGGGGCGCGAAGCGCATGCAGTGCTTCAACTGCACCAGGCGGCGCTCCTACCCTCATCCTCCCCTTCGGGGCACCTTCTCCCGGAGGGAGAAGGAAGTGCAAGCCCCTCTCCTCCCGGGAGAGGGGTTGGGGTGAGGGTGCGGCGCCGCAAAAGCACCACAGTGCCGATGCTGTCATCGCAAGCCCACGCTTCTACCAATCCCCACTCCCCGCCCCACCTCCACTCGCCGCCGACATCCCCATCGGGCATGCTCCGCGCTCCTCTCCGGGATCGCCCATGTCCGACCGTCCGTCTCCGCCCCGCTGGCCCCGCAACGCCCTGATCGCCCTGTCCTCGCTGCTGGTGTCGGCCTGCAGCAGCCTGTTCTTCGGTGGCCTCAACGCCGGCTCCTCCCGTCATGGCCTCAGCGAGCAGCGCGGCATCGTCTACGACGCCGCGCACGGCCTGGCGCTTGACGTATACCGCCCCGCCGGGGTGCAGCACGCACCGGTGGTGGTGTTCTTTCACGGCGGCACCTGGAAGACCGGCAACCGCCAGAGCTACCGCTGGGCCGGCGAAGCGCTGGCGCGGCACGGCGTGGTCGCGATCGTGCCGGACTACCGCAAATATCCGCAGGTGACCCTGGACGGCTTCATGCGCGACGCCGCCACTGCGGTGGCCTGGAGCCAGCGGCATGCCGTCGACTATGGCGGCGACCCGCAACGGCTGGTGCTGATGGGCCACTCCGCCGGCGCGCACATCGCCGCGCTGCTGGCCACCGATGGCCACTGGCTGCAGGCGCAAGGCCTGTCGCCGCGGCAGTTGTGTGGCCTGGTCGGGCTGGCCGGCCCCTACGACTTCCTGCCGCTGACCGACCCGGACCTGATCGGCATGTTCGGCCAGGACCCGGCGCAGCAGCGGCGCTCGCAGCCGGTGAATTTCGTCGACGGCGACGAGCCGCCGGCGCTGCTGCTGCACGGCGACGCGGACACGGTGGTGGAGCCGCACAACAGCCAATCGCTGCAGGCCGCACTGCAACGCGTCGGGGTGCCGGCGCAGCTGAAGACCTATCCCGGCGTCGGCCATATGCGCCTGGTGCTGGCGCTGCGCAAGGACGACCCGGCGCTGCCGGTCATGGCCGACAGCATCGCCTTCGTGCGCGCCTGCCCGGCGCGTCCCGCCACGCCCTGACCCGGCCAGCGCCGCGACCGACGCACACCAGGCTCAGTTCAGTCCGCGCTGCCGAGCAACTCGAACGGGCCGCCCTGCTGCAGCGCCCGCTGGTAGGCGGGGCGCTGCTCGATCCGCTGCACGAATCCGGCCAGGTTCGGATGCGCCTGCAGGCCGATGCGCGCCGCCGCGGCCTGCACCGGGAAGCTCATCTGCACGTCCGCGGCAGTGAAGCGGTCGCCGGCGAACCAGCCGGTGGCCGCCAGCTCGCGCTCCATCCAGTCAAGGTGCAGGCGCACCTGCGGCCCGACGAAGCTGCGCATCGCCTTGTCGACGATGCCCTTGGCGATCGGCCGGGCGAAGAACGGCATCTTCGCCGAGCGGATCCGCCCGAACACCAGGCTCATCAGCAGCGGCGGCATCGCCGAGCCCTCCGCGTAGTGCATCCAGTAGCGGTAGCGCAGGCGCTCGGGCGAATCCAGCGGCTGCGGCGCCGGCGACAGCGTGCAGCCGGTGTCGTAGCGGTCCACCAGATAGTCGAGGATCGCCCCGGACTCGGCCAGCACGTGGCCGTCGTCCACCAGCACCGGCGACTTGCCCAGCGGATGGATCGCGCGCAGCTCCGGCGGCGCCAGCATGGTCTTGGGGTCGCGCTGGTACTTGATCACCTGGTACGGCAGCGCCAGTTCCTCCAGCAACCACAGCACGCGCTGCGACCGGGACTGGTTGAGGTGATGCACGGTGATCATGGCGGCGGCTCCGGCGACTGGGGGCCGCCATCGTAGCCGGATGCGGGTATGAACCGGCGTGTGCATGGACATCGCGCAGCGCTCGGCGCCACGCCGCGAATGGCCACAGCGGGCGCGAACGCGCGCCCGACGTCACCATCGCCCAAAACAAAAACGCCGGAAGCTTGCGCTTCCGGCGTTCGGCACCTTGCGGTGGCGGGCGTCCTTAGACGGCCTGCACCTGGTCAGCCTGCATACCCTTCTGGCCCTGCACGGCGACGAAGGTCACCTTCTGGCCTTCCTGCAGCGACTTGAAGCCGGTGCCCTGGATCGCGCGGAAGTGCACGAACAGGTCCGGGCCGCTTTCCGGGGTGATGAAGCCGAAGCCCTTGGCATCGTTGAACCACTTCACGATACCGCTCTGACGATCAGACATTTGCTAACTCCTGAAACATTGAATTGAAGAAATCGCAGCCATCGGAGATCGAGGCCGAGACTGAGTTGCAGGCGTTAGTAAAGCGAGCGGAACGATGAAGTGGATCGCGAGATCTACTGCACCAAGCCACGATTCACGGTGACTCTAGCAAACACAGTGGGGCCACCATACGCGGGTCGCGATCAAAAAGCGACATCTTTGTGTAGACAAACCGGGATCCACCACAAGGAAGCTGAACCTCACCCTAAAGTTAGTGCCGGCGCGGCCGATCCTGCTGCCGATCCGCGAAAACTGCGCAAATCTGCCGCCTGCCGGGCAACGGCGACTGAGGCGCTGAGCGCCGCAGACACCGCCGCATCCACGCAGCGCTCGCCTCGCCTCTGCCATCCCACCCGGCAGCGATCCTCGGGCCCCACCCGCGGCACGGGTCGGCGGCGGCTCCGCACACCGTATCCTATTGCGCCCTCGATCCCGGTAGCCGCATGGCCCTCACCGCCACCCTCCGCAAGGCGGAGCTGCAGATTTCCGACATGGACCGCGGCTACTACGCCGCCCACTCCCTGACCCTGGCGCAACATCCGTCCGAGACCGACCAGCGGCTGATGGCGCGCCTGCTGACCTTCGCCCTGTACGCCGAGGAGCGCCTGCTGTTCGGCAAGGGCCTGAGCAGCGACGACGAACCCGGCCTGTGGCGGATGGACTACACCGGCGCGATCGAACAATGGATCGAGGTCGGCCAGCCCGACGAATCGCGGGTGCGCAAGGCCTGCGGGCGGGCGCGTTCGGTGGTGGTGGCCAACTACGGCGGCCGCGCCGCGGACATCTGGTGGGACAAGAACGCCTCGGCGCTGGGCAAGCTCAAGCAGGTGCAGGTGATCGACCTGCCGGCCGAGGCCGTGGCCGCGGCGGCCGAGCTGATCCAGCGCAGCATGCGCTTCGACGTGGTGATCCAGGACGGGGAAGTGCAGTGGCTGGGCGACAGCGGCAGCTTCGCCTTCACCCCCACGGTGCGCAAAGCCGCGGCATGAGCGCCGGGACCGCCCCCCTCCGCACCGACGTCGTGGTACTCGGCGCCGGCGCCGCCGGGCTGATGTGCGCGATCGCCGCCGGCCAGCGCGGGCGCCGGGTGCGGGTGATCGACCACGCCAACAAGGTCGGCAAGAAGATCCTGATGTCCGGCGGCGGCCGCTGCAATTTCACCAATACCGGGACCGGGCCGGGCAACTTCCTGTCGGCCAACCCGCACTTCTGCAAGTCGGCGCTGGCCCGCTACCGCCCCACCGACTTCATCGATCTGGTCGAACGCCACCACATCGCCTACCACGAGAAGGAACTGGGGCAGTTGTTCTGCGACGTGTCCTCCAAGCAGATCGTGCGCATGCTGGTGGACGAGTGCGCCGCGGCGGGGGTGACGGTGCGCACCGACTGCAGCGTGCGCGCGGTGGAGCGCGGCAGCGAAGGGTTCCGCCTGGACACCGACGATGGCCCGGTGCATGCGGCCTCGCTGGTGGTAGCCACCGGCGGCCTGTCGATCCCCAGCCTCGGCGCCAGCGGCTTCGGCTACGAGCTGGCGCGGCAGTTCGGCCACGCGGTACTGCCGACCCGCGCCGGGCTGGTGCCGCTGACCCTGAGCGGCAAGCACCAGGAACGCCTGCACGACCTGTCCGGCCTGGCGCTGCCGGTGGAGGCCAGTTGCAACGGCGCGCGTTTCCGCAACTTCATGCTGATCACCCACCGCGGCGTCAGCGGCCCGGCGATCCTGCAGATCTCCTCATACTGGCAGCCGGGCGACGACCTGCGCCTGGACCTGCTGCCGGGACAGGACGCGGCGACCTGGCTGCGCGAACAGAAACGCCTGCGCGGCGCCAGCGAACTGCGTACGGTGCTGGGCGAGGCGCTGCCGCGCCGCTTCGCGCAGCGGCTATGCGAGGTGTGGCTGCCGGACAAGCCGGTGCGCCAGCTGGACGAGCCGCAGTTGCGCGCCGCCGCCGAGTTGCTCGGCGCCTGGCCGCTGGTGGCCAGCGGCACCGAGGGCTACCGCACCGCCGAAGTCACCCTGGGCGGCGTGGACACCGACCAGGTGTCGTCCTCGACCATGGAATCGCGACGCGTGCCCGGCCTGTACTTCGTCGGCGAAGTCCTCGACGTCACAGGCTGGCTGGGCGGCTACAACTTCCAGTGGGCCTGGGCCTCGGGCCATGCGGCTGGTTTGGCGGCGTGACCGCCGCCGGGATTGGGGATTGGGGATTCGGGATTGGCAAAGGCGGGTTCGCGATGTCTGAAGGTGCGCGCGTTACCCAAGGCCGACCAAGATGAGGGGAGTAGGCCTCGGCGAATCCCCAATCACGAATCTCCAATCCCCGCTTCACCGCCAATCCCCAATCCCGAATCCCGAATCCCCGCCCCTCATCCATGGACGCGACAGCGGGCATCGTGTATTAAACCCCGTCCCCGGGAGGCTTCATGCACACAGGCAAAGACATCACCCTCCGCCTGATGATCGTCGACGACAGCGGCGAAGACGCCGAGGCGATCGTCAGCAGCCTGCGCAACAGCGGCATCGCGGTGCGCCCGTCGCGGCCGCAGCACGCCGAGGAGTTGTCGGCGATGCTGGCCGCGCAGCCGATCGACCTGGTGCTCAGCGCACAGGCCCAGTCGATCCCCCTGCCGCAGGTGCTGCAGCGGGTCGCGGCCAGCGGCAAGGACATCCCGGTCATCGTGCTGGCCGAGCGAATCGACGAGAACGAATGGCTGGAGGCGGTGGCCGGTGGCGCACGCGCGATCGCCCTGCGGCAGCGCCCCGAGCACCTCCTGGCGGTGGTCCGCACCACCTGGGCCGATCTGCAGGCGCGGCGCGGGCTGCGCCGGATCGAGGCGCAGATGCGCGAGACCGAGCGCCGCTGCGACGCACTGATCGCCTCCTCGCGCGACCCGATCGCCTACATCCACGAAGGCATGCACATCCGCGCCAACGACGCCTACCTGGAGATGTTCGGGTTCGCGTCGTTCGACGACGTCGAAGGCGTGTCGCTGCTGGACATGGTCGCCCCGCAGCACGTGGAAGGCTTCAAGCAGGTGCTGAAGTCGCTGAGCAAGGGCGAGCCGCCGCCGGCGCAGTACCAGGTGGACGCACGCACCCTGGAAGGCGACAGTTTCCCGGCGACGATGGAATTCGCCACCGCCAGCTACGAGGGCGAGGCCTGCGTGCAGGTGGTGTTCCGCCGCCGCGAGGAGTTCGACCCGGAACTGGCGCGCGAGGTCGAGGACCTGCGCCAGCGCGACCAGGTCACCGGCCTGCTCAACCGCCCCACCTTCATGCTGGCGCTGGAAACCGCCGTGGCCCAGGTCGGCCGCGGCGAGGGCCAGTACGGCTTCCTGCTGGTCGAGCCGGATCATTACGCGCGGCTGCTGGCCGACATCGGCCTGGATTCGGCCGACGCGCTGGTCGCAGCATTGGGCCAGCACCTGGCCGCGGCCATCGACGGCGACGTGCAGGCGGCGCGCTTCGGCGAGCACAACTTCGCGCTGCTGCTGGAAGGCGACTACGCGCGCACCGCGGCGCTGGCCGAGCGCCTGCTGCAGGCCTACGCCAGCCATGTGTTCAGCGTCGGCGAGCGCTCGGCCACGGTCACCGTCAGCATCGGCGGCGTGCAGATCGGCGAGAAGATCGCCAGCGTCGGCCAGGTCCTGGCCCGCGCCAGCGAGAACGTACAGGCGACCGTCGAGCTGGGCGGCAACGCATGCAAGATCTTCGACCCGGGCGCGGCCGATCGCCTCGAGGAGGAGCGCGTGCAGCGCTGGGTGCAGCACCTGCGCGAGGCCCTGGCCGGCGACGGCTTCCTGCTGCACTACCAGCCGGTGCTGAACCTGCAGGGCGACCAGCACGAGCTGTACGAGGCCTACTTGCGCCTGGAGCGCAACGACGAGCTGATCGGCCCGTCGACCTTCCTCGGCATCGCCGCCGAGCATGGCCTGACTGCCGAGATCGACCGCTGGGTGGTCTCTCGTGCGATCGCCGTGATCGGCGAACGCCAGCGCGCCGGCCATGCCACCAGTCTGCTGGTCAAGGTCAGCCCGGAGGCCTTCGCCGATACGCAGATGGTCGACCTGATCCGGCGCGAACTGGCGACGCACGGCGTGCCCGGCGACCGCCTGTGGCTGCAGACGCCGGAAGCCAAGGTGTTCACCCATCTGCGCAACGCCCAGCAATTCCTCGCCGACGCCACCGCCCTGGACTGCAAGGTCGGGCTGGAACAGTTCGGCTCCGGCCTGGATTCGTTCCAGTTGCTGGCGCACTTCCAGCCCTCGTTCCTGAAGCTGGACCGCGGCTTCACCCAGGACCTGACCCAGACCCGCGAACACCAGGACAAGATCCGCGAGATCACTGGGCGCGCGCAGTCTGCCGGCATCCGCACCATCGCCGAGTTCGTCTCCGACGCCACCTCGATGAGCCTGCTGTTCAGTGCCGGCGTCGATTACGTGCAGGGCGAGTTCGTTGGCCTGGCGGCGCCGGGAATGAACTTCGATTTTGCCTGAGAGGCCGGGATTGGGGATTCGGGATTGGGGATTGGGAAAAGCCGCCACAGGCGCAGGCATTTGCCTGCGCCTGTAGCGGTCGACCTCAGCTCACTGTCGCGTTGACGTGCGAGGCGCGCAGGGTGGCGATGCGCTCGGCCAGCGGCGGGTGGCTCATGAACAGCTTGCGCAGGCCCTGGCCCAGGCCGCCAGCGATGCCGAACGCCTGCACCTGCGAGGGCAGCGTGCTATGGCCATGGTTGAGCTCCAGGCGCTGCAGCGCCGCGATCATCTTGGCACGGCCGGCCAGGCTGGCGCCGCCGGCGTCGGCGCGGAACTCGCGGTAGCGCGAGAACCACATCGCGATCATCGTCGCGAACAGGCCGAACACCAGTTCCAGCACCATCACGATCGCGTAGTAGGCCAGGCCGCGACGGCCGTCGCGGTTACCCGACAGGTAGCTGTCGACCACGCCGCCGACCACGCGCGCCAGCACGATCACGAAGGTGTTGAGCACGCCCTGCAGCAGCGCCATGGTCACCATGTCGCCGTTGGCGATGTGGCTGATCTCATGGCCCAGCACGGCCTCGGCCTCGTCCTCGGTCATGTTCTGCAGCAGGCCGGTAGAGACCGCGACCAGCGCGTTGTTGCGGTTGGCGCCGGTGGCGAAGGCGTTGATTTCCGGACCGTCGTACACGGCGACCTCGGGCATGCCGATGCCGGCGGCCTGGGCCTGGCGCTGCACGGTCTGCAGCAGCCAGCGCTCGGTGTGGTTGCGCGGCTCGGTGATGACCTGCGCGCCGGTGGCGCGCTTGGCCATGAACTTGGACAGCAGCAGCGACACCAGCGAGCCGCCGAAGCCGAAGATCGCGGCCATCACCAGCAGGCCGCCCATCTGGTTGGGGTTGACCCCGAACACGGACATGACAATGCCGGCCAGCACCAGCACCGCCAGGTTGGTGATGAGGAACAGGACGATGCGATTGAACATGTGAGCGTGGGCTCCGCACTGATTAAATGGTAGGGATTGGCTCGAATCTGCGGTGTCGGCCGCTTGAATTCAAGCGCGTACCTGACCGAGGATTCAGCTTGTCCATGTCCCCGCCCCCCTACCGCGGCCGCTTCGCGCCCTCGCCCACCGGCCCGCTGCACTTGGGATCCCTGCTCGCCGCCTTCGGCAGTTGGCTGCTGGCGCGTCGCGCCGGTGGTCAATGGCTGCTGCGCATCGAGGACGTGGACCGTCCGCGCAGCGTGCCCGGCGCCGCCGAGCGGCAACTGGCCAGCCTGCGCGCCTGCGGCCTGGAGGCCGACGGCCCGGTGCTGCGGCAGAGCGAGCGCGACCCGGTCTACCGTGAGGCGGCGCAGCGACTGCTGCAGGCCGGCCTGGCCTTTCCCTGCAGTTGCAGCCGCAGCGACCTGGCGGCGCAAGGCGGCGTGCACCATGCCTGCGTGGCGACCCAGGTCCGCGCGCATCCGGCGCTGCGCCTGCGCGTGCCGCCCAGCGCGGCCAGCGTGGTCGCCTTCGACGACGGCGTCCGCGGCCGGCTGCGCCAGGACGTCTACAGCGAGGTCGGCGATGTGGTGCTGCTGCGCGCCGACGGCTGCTGGGCCTACCAACTGGCGGTGGTGGTCGACGATGCTGCACAAGGCATCACCGACGTGGTGCGCGGCGCCGACCTGCTCGATTCCACGCCGCGGCAGATCCTGCTGCAGCGCGCGCTCGGCCTGCCGACGCCGCGCTACCTGCACCTGCCGCTGCTGCTCGGCGCCGACGGCCGCAAGCTGTCCAAATCGCATGCCGCGCTGCCGCTGGATGACGCCGACCCGCTGCCGGCGCTGCGCCTGGCCTGGGCGACGTTGGGCCAGCCGCCGGCCGCGCTGGCAGGCGCCGGATCGGTGCGGGCGGTGCTGGACTGTGCGCTGCGCAGCTTCGACCCGGCACGGCTGCCGGCGCAGGACCGACACGTGGACGCCGCAGCACCGGCCGCGCCCGCTATCCCCAGCGACATCAAGGCTGACTAGAATCGCACCCTGGGCCGCGCCGCGGCCGCCCTTCTTCTTTCTCTATCCGGAGCGACATCCATGACATCACGCGTTGCGCTGGTCACCGGCGGCACCGGCGGCATCGGAACCGCGATCTGCGAGCGGCTGGCCGCACAGGGCCACCGCGTGGCCAGCAACTACCGCGACGAGGCCAAGGCCCTGGCCTGGCAGCAGCGCATGCGCGAGCGTGGTCACGAGGTCGCCATCGTGCCCGGCGACGTCGCCTCGCCCGAGCACGCGCAGACCCTGGTGCGTGAGGTCGAACGCCAGCTCGGCCCGGTCGAGATCCTGGTCAACAACGCCGGCATCACCCGCGACACCACCTTCCACAAGATGACCGCCGAGCAATGGCACGAGGTCATCAACACCAACCTCAACTCGGTGTTCAACGTCACCCGCCCGGTGATCGAGGGCATGCGCCAGAAGCGCTGGGGGCGGGTCATCCAGATCAGCTCGATCAACGGCCTCAAGGGCCAGTACGGCCAGGCCAACTACGCCGCGGCCAAGGCCGGCATGCATGGCTTCACCATTTCCCTGGCGCGCGAGAACGCCAGCTACGGCATCACCGTCAACACGGTCTCGCCCGGCTATGTCGCCACCGACATGGTGATGGCGGTGCCGGAGGAAGTCCGCGCCAAGATCGCCGCCGACATCCCCACCGGGCGTCTCGGCAAGCCGGAGGAGATCGCCTACGCCGTGGCGTTCCTGGTGGCAGAGGAAGCGGCGTGGATCACCGGTTCGAACCTGGACATCAACGGCGGCCACCACATGGGGTGGTGAGCGGCTGAATCGCTCAGGCGGCGGCTTTCGCGCGAGGTAACGCTATCCAGCATTGGCCGCCACGGCGGCCTGCGGACGTTTGCTGCGCTGCGAATGCTGCGCAGCATGATCTTTTTGCTGCACCCGCGTGTTCAGGTACTTTCGGCGGTTGCAAGCCCTGCTGCGCTGCGCCATGCTGCGCGCCTACCGTCACAGAGCGATCGCTTCATGGCTGAGATTCGCATCATCAAGAAGTATCCCAATCGCCGCCTCTACGACACAGAGATCTCCAGTTACATCACCATCGAAGACGTTCGTCAGTTGATCATCGACGGCGAGGAATTCGAAGTCCGCGACGCCAAGACCGGCGAAGACCTCAGCCGCGCAGTGCTGCTGCAGATCATCGCCGACCAGGAACAGGACGGCGAACCGATGCTGTCCACGCAGTTGCTCAGCCAGATCATCCGCTTCTATGGCGACTCGCTGCAGGGCTTCATGGGCAACTACCTGGAGCGCAGCATGCAGGTGTTCCTCGACCAGCAGCAGCAATTCCGCCAGCAGATGGGCAACCTGCTGGGGCAGACCCCGTGGACCATGATGAACCAGCTCACCGAGCGCAACCTGGAACTGTGGCAGGAGTTCCAGCGCAACCTCGGCGCCGGCTTCGGCCGCCCGGCCGCCGGCGCGGGCACCGGCAAGCCTGGCGAACCGCCGGCGGGCGCCGCACCGAAGTCGCGTCCGCGCTGAGGATTGCGGCCGGGTGAGGTTCGGCGGGGCGCTTCGCGCCCCTACCCTCACCCCAACCCCTCTCCCAGTGGGAGAGGGGCTTTTGCTCTCCCTTCTCCCCTCGGGAGAAGGTGCCCCGCAGGGGCGGATGGGGGTACGGCCGCACGCCAACCACACGTGCGACGCACCTTCCCGTCAGCGCGAACGCGCCGGCTTGCAGTTCCCGCAGATCCGCTCGACCTTGTAGCCGCGCGCGCGCAGGCCATCGACCACGCCGTCTGGCCCGAGCAGGTGCAGCGCACCCACCACCACCAGAGTGTCGCCGCCGCCGTCCTTCAGGCGCTGCTCCAAGCGCGGCAGCCAGGCCTGGTTGCGCTCCACGTCGATGCGCTGGTACAGCCGCGGGTAGTCGCGCTTCATCTGCGCGCCGATCTCCTGCCACAGCTGGCGCTCGTCGCCGCGGCGCCAGGCATCGTGCAGGCGCAGGGTCTGCGCCGCGCCCTGCTCGGCGTCGTCCAGCGCCTCGGTCAGCATCTGCTTCTGCTCCACCCGGTCCATGCCGTCGAGCAGGTCGATCTGCGCCTGCGCGGTCTCCAGGCCCTCGGCACTCTTGCCGTCCTGCAAGGCCAGTGTCATGAAATGACGATCCAATCCGGCATCGGCCTCCAGGCCCTGCGCCTTCATGTCGGCGATGCTGATGCTGAGGCCGACGAACCACGGCTCGAAGCCGCTCATCTGCGCCAGCGGCAGGCCGTGACCGGCGGCATAGCGGCGCAGCCGCTCCCAGGTCGTCGAGTCCAGATCGTCCTGCAGCCGCTTGCCGTCGTGGCGTTGTGCCGCCTGCAGCATCTGCGCACCCAGCTGCGGCGCATCCACGTCCTTCGGCGCCAGTTCGAACAGCAACCGCGGCGACGCCGCGTAGGCCGCATCGACTTCGCGCGCCAGCGGATAGTCGTCGGCCTTGAGCATGTGGAACGAGCCCAACAGGTACAGCGTGCCGCGCGGGCCGCTGACCTTCCACAACAGCGGCGTGGGCGGCACCACCGTGGGCGCTGCGGCGGCGGGCGCGACAGGCGTCGCGGCCACCGGCGGCGGCGTGCGGGCCAGTGCCGGCAGCACCAGGCACAGCGACAGGCCCAGCAGCAGGCGGCGCAACAGGCGCGGGAACGGGGTCATCGGCATCCTCGGGTCAATGGGCGGCGGCGTAGGCCTTCTCGCCGGCATCCACCGCCAGGTCGAGGCGGTTCTCCGGCGGCGGCAACGGACAGGTGGCAAACGGGGTGAACGCGCACGGCGGGTCGTAGGCGCGGTTGAAATCCAGCACCACGCTGCCGTCGGCCGCGGGCGGGTCCACGTCCAGGAAGCGCCCGGCGGGGTAGCTGCCGTGACCGCTGGTGCGGTCGGCGAACACCACGAACAGCGGCTGGCCAGGTTCGCCGATCGCCTGCAGGCGGTAGCGCTTGCCGCCGCGCTCGAACTCCAGCGCACCGGGATTCGACGATGGCGTGGTGACGCCGATGATGTCGACGATGGGCAGGGTCGTGCCCGGCGGATTGGGCACGAAACGCCCGCGCACGCGCCAGGATTCGGCCAGCGGCCAGTACGGCACGCCGGTGAAGCTGCGCCGGGTCGGCGCATCGGCGTGCTTGACCCGCAGCGCGTAGCGGCCGCCGCGTTCGATCAGGCTGAGCTTGCCCTTGCCGTCGTCGAAGTCGATCACCGTCGGCTGCGGGTCGTGATCGCTGTACAGGCGGATGCGCCCCTGCACCGGCGCACCGGCGACGCTGAGGGCGGCGCCACGCTCGGGCGTCAGGTACACCTCGCGCTGCACCTGCGACACCAGGGCCATCCGCGCCGGCCCGACCGCCAGGCGGATGCCGCTGTCCGGGCCGCTGCCGAGGTAATGCTCCTTCAGTTCCAGCCAGTGCAGGCCGACCAGGCTGGTCCAGCCATCCGGCGCCTGCAGTTCGCGCTGGCGCTGCGCGCGCCAGGCCTGTTCGTCGGCCACAAAGCGCGCGTCCATCGCCTTCGGCGCGGCCGGCGTCGTCGCCTGCTTGCCGCATCCGCCCAAGGCGACGAGCGCCGCCAGCAGCGCCGTCGTCCACACTCGCTTGTCCATCACCGCCCCCGCAGGAACCAACGATCGATCTCGCCCAGGGTGAACCGCGCCCAGGTCGGACGCCCATGATTGCATTGTCCGGAGCGCTCGGTGGCCTCCATGTCGCGCAGCAAGGCGTTCATTTCCGGCACGGTGAGGCGACGGTTGGCGCGCACCGCGCCGTGGCAGGCCATGGTCGACAGCAGCGCGTCGCGCGCGCCGGCGATGCGGCCGCTGTGGCCGTGTTCGCGCAGGTCGGTGAGCACGTCGCGCAGCAAGGCCTCAGGCTCGGCCTGTGCCAGCAGCGCCGGAATGCTGCGCACGTGCAGCGACTGCGGCCCGCTGCGGGTGATCTCGAACCCGAGCGCGGCCAGCGTCTCCGCCTCGCGTTCGGCGGTATCGGCATCGCGTTCGCCGACCGCCAGGGTGATCGGCACCAGCAGCGGCTGCGCATGCAGGCCGATGCCGTCGTGCGCGGTCTTCAGCCGCTCGTAGCCGATGCGTTCGTGCGCGGCGTGCATGTCGACCACGATCAGGCCATCGGCGTTCTCGGCCAGGATGTAGATGCCGTGCAACTGCGCGATGGCATAGCCGAGCGGCGGCACGCCGCTGTCGGCGGCGGTCGGCGGCAGGCCGCCGGCCGGGTCCTGGGTCTGCCGCGGCAGACCGGCGGCACCGCCCGCCTCCGCGGCAGGCGCGTACAGCGCCGCATACGCCGCCGGCGCCTCTTCCACGCGCAGGCCCAGCGGCGATTGCGCCGGGCGCCACTGCGCGCCGTAACCGTAGCCCTGCCCGCCACCACCACCGGCACCGCCGCCGTTCGGCGTGCCTGCGCCCGCCCAGGCCGCAGCACCTGCGGCGGGTGTCGGCAGCACCGCGTCGGCGCCGATCGCGCCGGGCAGGCTGCCGGCGCGGGTCTGCGCCAGCGCGTCCTGCAGCGTGCGATAGACGAAGTCGTGGATCAGCCGCGCGTCGCGGAAGCGCACCTCGTGCTTGGCCGGATGCACGTTGACGTCGACCCGCGCCGGTTCTAGTTCGAGAAACAGCACATAGGCCGGCTGCCGCCCATGGAACAGCACGTCGCCGTAGGCCATCTTCACCGCATGGGCGACGCTGCGGTCGCGCACCGAGCGGCCGTTGACGTAAAGGTATTGCTGATCGGCACTGGCGCGCGAGTAATGCGGCTGCGCGATCCAGCCATGCAGGCGCAGGCCGGCACCGCTGTGGTCCACGCGCAGCGCCTGCCGTGCGAAGTCCTCGCCCAGGGTCTCGCCCAGGCGCGCATCCGAGTACAGGTCGCCCGGCTTGTAGCGCCGCGATGGCTTGCCGTTGTGCGAGACGCGCAGCTCCACGTCCGGGCGCGCCAGCGCCAGCGACCGCAGCCACTCCTCGATGTGGCCCAGTTCGGTGCGCTCGGCGCGCAGGAACTTGCGCCGCGCCGGCACGTTGTAGAACAGCTCGCGAACCTCGACCAGGGTGCCAGGCGGCAGCGCGCGCGGCTGCACCTCGCCGACCTTGCCGCCTTCGACCTGCAGGGCAGCACCGTGTTCGTCGCCGGCACGGCGCGAGGCCAGGGTGAAGCGGCTGACCGAGGCGATCGACGGCAGCGCCTCGCCGCGGAACCCCAGCGTGCCCACCGATTCCAGGTCGTCCAGCGAGGCGATCTTGCTGGTCGCGTGGCGAGAGATGGCCAACGGCAGTTCCTCCGGCGCGATACCACCGCCGTCGTCGCGGATGCGGATCAGGCGCACACCGCCTTCTTCCAGATCGATGTCGACGCGGTGCGCGCCGGCGTCCAGTGCGTTCTCCACCAGTTCCTTGACCACCGAGGCCGGCCGCTCGACCACTTCGCCGGCGGCGATCTGGTTGATCAGGATCTCGGGCAGCTGGCGGATGCTCATGCCGTGTTCGCCCCATGCACGCGCAGGCGTGCACCAGTCATGGCGACGGGAGGGAAACGACAGCAGGCAAAGGACATCGGCACGGCTCGCGGCGCGGACGCCGTCATCGAGGATCAGCCGTTAATGATAGCGCCTCAGCGGCTGCCGCCGGCCACGGTGCTGGCCGCTTCGGCCTCGGCCTGCGCGCGCGCGGCGAACAGCGTGCCCGGCGGCGGCTGCCGGGTGAAGAAGGTGCTGACGCCATCGAGCACGGCGCCGGCAATGCGACGCTGATAGGCAGGATCGGTCAGCCGGCGCTCTTCGTCCGGGTTGGAGATGAAGGCGGTTTCGACCAGCATCGCCGGCATGTCCGAAGTGCGCAGCACCGCGAAGTTGGCGCGCTCGATCTCGGGCTTGTGGTTGTTGCCGATCCGCTTCAGCCCGCCCAGCACATGCCCGGCCGCGTCTTCGGAGGCCTTCATGTGTCCGCTCTGGGCCAGGTCCAGCAACACGTTGGCCAGGGTGCTATCGGTCTTCTGCAAGCGCACGCCGCCGATCAGGTCGGCGGCGTTTTCCTTGTCCGCGAGCCAGCGCGCGCGCTGCGACGACGCGCCCTTGGTCGACAGCACGTAGACCGAGGAGCCGGTGGCGCTGCGGTTCTCGGCCGCGTCGGCGTGGATCGAGATGAAGATGTCGGCCTTGGCCGCACGCGCCTTCTGCGCACGCATCGGCAGGGGAATGAACACGTCGGTGGTGCGGGTCATGTACGCCTTCATGCCCGGCGTGGCGTTGATCTGGCGCGCAAGCTCGCGACCGATCGCCAGGGTCACGTCCTTTTCGTGCTTGCCGGTCGGACCGCTGGCGCCCGGGTCCTGCCCGCCGTGGCCGGGATCGATGGCCACGATCAGCGGGCGCATGCCGGGCGCCATCTTCACTCGCGCCGCGGCGCTCGGCATCACCGGGCGCGCTTCGGCGGCCGCGGCCACCGCCGCATCGTCGTCCGCGTCGTCACGCTCGGAGGGCGCGTTCGCCGGCGGCGCGACTGGCGCGGGCGCGGGCGACGGCACGCTGCCAGGCGCAGGATGGCCGGACGCCGCCGCAGCAACGCTCGGCGCAGATGCAACGACGGTGGGCGCGGGCGTGGGCGCGGCGGGCGGCGGCACCGGGGTCGGCGCCGGCTGGCTGGCACGCTGCACCACCGACGAGGTCAGCGCCGCGGTCGCGCGCGCCGCTTCGGCGCGCGCATCCACTGCCGACTTGGGCGCCGACATCGGCGCGGCCTGAGGCAGCGGGGTGGCGGCTGTCGGCGCATCGACGGCGACCGCCTTGCCTGCTGGCGCTTCACCCGGCCATTCGATCACCAGCACCGAACTGCCGCCGATGGTCTGCATCTGCGGCTTGAACGCCACCACCTGGCTGCTCAGGTCGAAGACGATGCGCAAGGTGCCCGGCACCGGATGCCCGGTCCGCACCGCGCTCACCACACCGCCGCCGGCCGGCAGCTTCAGGCCCTTGGCAGCGGAGGAATCGGGGAGATCGACGACCAGTCGGTTGGGATTGGCCAGCGACAGCGTGCTGAAGCCACCGCTGCCCTGCAGACGGATCTCGGCCCGGGTGCCGGTGGCGCCGTTGTCGAGCGAGACCGACTGCACCTGTCCGGCAAACGCCGTCTGCGCCGCCAGGCACCAGCCTGCGGCAGCGGCGAAACTGGCGAAAAAACGGGTCCCCGGGCGCATAACGCGATTCAAACATCGCCGGGAGTCAAAGGCAAGCGGTTTTCCCTTAATAATCCATAACCTGCCTTCACTTCCTAGCGTCAGCCGGCAAAAAGTCCCTGCAAGTCGGCCTGTCCACCCACCCGAGCCAGCCAGGCGGTGCCCGCCTCGGTGCGCGCCTGCAGGGCGACGCTGCGCCCATCGCCACGCACTGCCAGGCGCACGTCGACATCGGCCGGGGCCAGCACGTCGCCGCCGCGTTCGGGCCACTCCACCAGCCACAGCGTGGCCCCGCCCTCGTCCAACCCCAGGAAATCCAGCTCGCCGGCCGCGCCGATGCGGTAAAGATCCAGATGCCAGGCTTCGCCATCGGCCAGCGGGTAGCGCTCCACCAAGGTATAGGTGGGGCTGCGGATCGCGCCCTGCACGCCGAGTGCGCGCAGCAGCGCCCGCGCCAGGGTCGATTTGCCGGCGCCCAGATCCCCGTGCAGATGCACCGAGGCCTGCGTCGGGCGGGTCGCGGCCAGCGCGCGACCGAGACGTTCGGTGGCGTCGCTGTCGGGCAGGAACAACGTGAGGCTCATGATTCGGATTCCGGATTGGACAGGCGCCGCAGCGCCGGCAACAGATCGGTCGGCAGCATCCCGCGCTGGCCCGCGGCAGCCGCGCGATCGCCGGCGCCGGCATGCAGCAGTGCGCCGACGCTGGCCGCCTCGAACGCCGACAGGCCCTGCGCGCGCAGCGCCGCGACCACCCCGGTCAACAGATCGCCCATGCCGCCGACCGCCATGCCCGGATTGCCGGCGGCGATTACCCGCGGCGTCTGCCCCGGCGCGGCGACCAGGCTGCCGGCACCCTTCAGCACCACCGCCGCCTGATAGCGCTCGGCCAAGGCCGCGGCGGCAGCGAAGCGATCGCGTTGCACCTCGGCCGTTGAAATGCCGAGCAGGCGCCCGGCCTCGCCCGGATGCGGGGTCAGTACCGCCTGCGGGACGGACCGCGGCGCCTGCGAAAGCAGGTTCAATGCATCGGCGTCCAGGATCAGCGCGCGGTTCGAATCGACCAGGACCGTTTGCCACAGCGCCTGCGCCCAATCGTCCTGGCCAAGCCCGGGGCCGAGCGCGACCACACTGGCCTTGTGCAGCAATGGCGCCAGTGTCCCTGCATCGTCGATCGCATGCGCCATCGCCTCCGGACAGCGCGCCAGCAGCGGCGCCACGTGCGCGCCACGGGTGGCGACGCTGACCAGGCCGGCGCCGCTGCGCAGGGCCGACTCGGCGCTGAGCATCACCGCCCCGCCGCTGCCGAGGTTGCCGCCGACGCACAGCACATGGCCGGAATCGCCCTTGTGACTGTCCTGCCGGCGCGGCGCCAGACGGCGGCGCAAGGCGCCGACAGTCCAGGCCTGCGCGCGCGGCGCGCAACCGGCGAACGCGGCCGGCGGCACCTCCAGCGTCGCCAGCGCGCGCTCGCCGACATGGTTCAAGGCCGCACCGGTATGCAGGCCGGCATGGGCGACGATGAACTGCAACGTCAGCGACGCCGGCAACACCGCGCCGGGCACGCTGCCGGTTTCGGCGTCCACGCCGCTGGGCACATCGAGCGCCAGCACCGGCGCGCCAAGCCCGCCCAGCGCACCGAGCAGCGCCGCCAGTTCGGCGTCCGGCGCGCGATTGAGGCCGATGCCGAGCAGCGCATCGACCACCACGTCGGCCGGCGCCAGCGCTGCATCGAACTCCTCGATACGGCCGCCGACGCCGATGTAGTCGGTGCAGGCGCGCTGCGCCAGCGGCGACTGCGGACCGCGCCCGGGCAACTGCAGCACGCGTACCTGGCGTCCGGCGCGATGCGCCAGCCGCGCCAGCACGTAGCCATCGCCACCGTTGTTGCCGCTGCCGCAGGCCACCAGGATGCGCTGCGCCTGCGGCCAGCGCTGCAGCAGCGTCTGCCACGCGGCCTGGCCGGCGCGCTGCATCAGCGTGTAGCCGTCGCCGCCCAGCAGCGCGGTGGCCTGCGCATCGATGCGGCGCGCGTCCGCGGTGGCATGGAGATCGAAGCAGTCGTACATGCACGGGATTCTATACTTGCGCGATGTCCGCCCGTCTCGACATCGCCGATCCCCACGCCGCGGCCGCGCGCATCCGCGCGCTGGCGCGCACGTTCGGCTTCCAGCGCTGCGGCATCGCCGGCATCGAACTGCAGCAGGACGAGGCGCATCTGCGCGACTGGCTGCAACAGGGCCTGTACGGCACGATGCACTGGATGGCCCAGCACGGCGACAAGCGTTCCCGCCCGGCGGAACTGATCCCCGGCACGCTGCGGGTGATCTCGGTGGGCCTGGACTACGGCCGCAACGACGACGATTCGGCCTGGGACACGCTGCACGACGGCGAGCGCGCCTACGTCGCGCGCTATGCGCTGGGACGCGATTACCACAAGCTGATGCGCAACCGCCTGCAAAAGCTGGCCGAGCGCATCCAGGACGAGATCGGCCCGTTCGGCCACCGCGTGTTCGTCGATTCGGCGCCGGTGCTCGAACGCGCTCTGGCGCGCGACGCCGGCCTGGGCTGGATCGGCAAGCACACCTGCCTGATCGACCGCAACGGCGGCTCCTGGTTCTTCCTCGGCGAGATCTACGTCGACCTGCCGCTGCCGATCGACCCGCCGGCCAGCGCCCACTGCGGTACCTGCACGCGCTGCATCGACGTCTGCCCGACCCAGGCGATCGTCGCGCCGTACCGGCTCGATGCGCGCCGCTGCATCGCCTACCTCACCATCGAGCACGACGGCGCGATTCCCGAGGAACTGCGCCCGGCGATCGGCAACCGTATCTTCGGCTGCGACGACTGCCAGCTGATCTGCCCCTGGAACAAGTTCGCCAAGCGCAGCGACGAGCCGGACTTCCGCGCGCGCAACGACCTGGACAAGGCGACGCTGGCGCAGTTGTTCGCCTGGGAGGAAGACGAGTTCCTGCGCCGTACCGAAGGCAGCGCGATCCGCCGCAGCGGCCACGAACGCTGGCTGCGCAATATCGCCGTAGCGCTGGGCAACGCGCCGACCACGCCGCAGGTACTGGCCGCGCTCGGCGCGCGCGCGCAGCATCCCTCGCCGCTGGTGCGCGAACACGTGCAGTGGGCGCTGGCCCGGCACGCAGCCACGTCGACGCAGCCGGACGCAGCTGCCGACGTGCGAGGATAGGCGCCCGTACGCCCTGCACTGCCCGCATGTCCGATCGCGCCGACCAGATCCTCAGCCCCAGCCAGCTCAACACGCTGGCCCGCGACCTGTTGGAGAGCGCCTTCCCGCTGGCCTGGGTGGAGGGCGAACTGGGCAATGTCACCCGGCCCTCGTCCGGCCATCTGTACTTCACCCTGAAGGACGCGCGCGCGCAGGTGCGCTGCGCGATGTTCAAGCCCAAGAGCCAATGGCTGCGGTTCGTGCCGCGCGAAGGCCTGCGGGTGCTGGCGCGCGGGCGCCTGACCCTGTACGAAGCGCGCGGCGACTACCAACTGGTGTTGGACCATCTGGAGGAAGCCGGCGAAGGCGCGCTGCGCCGCGCGTTCGAGGAGCTCAAGGCGCGGCTCGCCGCCGAGGGCCTGTTCGCCAGCGAGCGCAAGCGCGCTCTGCCCGGCTTCGTGCGGCGCCTGGCGGTCATCACCTCGCCCAGCGGCGCCGCCGTGCGCGATGTGCTGAGCGTGCTCGGGCGGCGCATGCCGCTGCTGCAGGTGGACATCCTGCCGAGCCTGGTCCAGGGCGACAGCGCCGCGGCGCAGCTCGCCACGTTGCTGCGCCAGGCCGACGCCAGCGGCCGCTACGACGCGATCCTGCTGACCCGCGGCGGCGGCTCGCTGGAGGACCTGTGGGCGTTCAACGACGAACAGCTGGCACGCACGATCGCTGCCGCGGTCACGCCGGTGGTGTCGGCGGTCGGCCACGAGACCGACGTGACCCTGGCCGATTTCGCCGCCGACCTGCGCGCACCCACCCCGTCGGTCGCCGCCGAATTGCTGGTGCCCGACCAGCGCGATCTCGGCGCGCGCCTGCGTGCCCAGCACGCCGCGCTGCTGCGCTGGCAGCAGCACCGGCTGCGGCAAGCGCAGCAACGCGCCGACCGCGCCTTGCTGCGCCTGCAGGCGCAGAGTCCACAAATGCGCCTGCAACTGCTGCAGCGCCGCCAGCACGAGATCGGACGGCGGCTGGCGGCTGTGTGGCGGCAGCAACAGGAGCGCCGCCATGCGCAGTTGCGCCATGCAGCCGCGGTGCTGCGCGCCGCACAGCCACAACGGCGGCTGGCGATGCTGCGAGTGCGGCTGCTGGCGCTGGGCCGGCGTCCACAGGCGGCGATGACGCGGCAACTGCAGGCCGATGCGCAGCGCCTGCGCGCGCTGGCGCGCGCCCTGGAGACGGTCAGCCCGCTGGCCACCGTCGCGCGCGGCTACAGCATCCTGACCCGCGTCGACGACGGCAGCGTGGTGCGCTCGGCCGCCCAGGTGGCGCCCGGCGATCGGCTGCGTGCGCGACTGGCAGACGGCGAACTGCAACTGCGTGCCGAGCGCGAAGAATGATGCCGCTACCCGCCTCCTCCCCGCGCATATGACCGACAGCCTCCACGAAGACCGGATCAAGGCGATCCTGCACGGCATGCGCCGCGCCGAACGGCGTCGGGCCGAGCAACGCGCCGGCAACAGCGACCTGTTGTCGCTGATCGACGGCGCCGCCTATGGCGCGCCGGAAGATGCGCAACGGGCACTCGCCTGGCTGGCGCATGACGGCACCCTGGAGCACCTGAACCACGCCGACCTGCACAATGTCGGCGACACCATCTGCGTGGCCTGGAACGGCTGCGGCAGCGATCTGGCGACGCTGTCGCAGTGGTTGCGGGAGATGCGCCTGGCCGACGGCCGCGGCGCCCTGCAGGCGCTGCGCGACGGCGACAGCGCGACGCTGCTTGCCACCGCATTGGCGGCGTTCCCCGGCTGAGGCCGATCGGCCCAGGCGCCCGTCGCCCCTGCCCCAGAACGTACTGGCCTCAGTTGCGCGATGCGCCGCCGATCGGCGCCGCTCACTCCAACGGCGCGACCACCAGCAGCGGGTCGAGGTCGTAGCCCATCGCCACCGCCTTGGCCTTGATCGCCTCGAACACGCTGCGCTGCATGCGCGGCGAGCGCGACAGCACCCACAGGTACTTGCGTCCCGGCTCGCCGATCAGCGCCCACTGATAATCCGGATCAAGCGCGATCACCCAGTAGTCGGCCCACACCATCGGCAACCAGGACAACCAATCCGGCGCGAAGCGCACCTGCAGCCGCCCAGGATGACCCTCCACCCGCCGTGCCACGCCCTCGGCTGCGAGGGTGGCGCCATCGGCGGTGCGACAGGCGTTGCGCACGCCGATCTGGCCGTCGTCGCGCAGCACATAGGCCGCGGTGACGTCGCCGACGCATTTCTTCTGGAAGGAGACCGGCAGGTGCGCGATCTCGTGCCACTGCCCGGCATAGCGGCCGAGATCGAACGCGGCGACCGAACTGACCGGCTGCGCGGCACGCAGCGGCGGTGCGAGGCACAACAGGCACGCCAGCAACAGCAGCGCGATCGGCGAAAAACGCATGCACAGGTTCCGATGGACGGGAAACAGCAGCTTATGCAGGAGCCGCGCAGCGAAGTAAAGCGCGGCGCGAGACGCCGGCGGCGATGGCGTGGACGGTCAGTGGCTCAGATCGGCCATGCCGCGCTGGTCCGGCTGGCCGGCACATTGCACCGGCTCGCGCAGCACCACGCGCTCGACCACGCCGTCGTGCCGCTGCAGATAGGTGTTGACCATGACGCACTCGGCGCCGACCTGCTCGATGTAAGGCGCATCGGCGCCGGGACCACCCTGCTCGCCCGCATGCTCCCCCTGCTCGGCTGGCGCCGCCATGGCCGCGCCAGCCAGGACCCACAGCAGCGCCACGCCGCTCCATCTCCGTCCGAATCCGCTGGTCATTGGCAGGTCCCCCCGATTGCCCGTGCCTATGATTACGACAGGCAGCGCCATTGATTGAGCGGAAGATCCCGAAAAAACGTGAACTGGGTACGTTTGTCTACAATCGTGGACACGCTTTCTTCACGCGACATCGTTCCAGGAGGCTGTCATGACAGGCGGCACGCATGCGGAAATCTGCATAGCGCGCAGATCGGCACCTCCCTTAGGCGCAGCGCGGCAGACACGATCCGCCGACCCGCCACGCGGAATGGTTCAACACCGGCGCAAGCCTGAAAAAAGAAAGGCCCTACATCGCTGTAGAGCCTTGATATGAATGGTGGCCGAGGACGGAATCGAACCGCCGACACGGGGATTTTCAATCCCCTGCTCTACCAACTGAGCTACTCGGCCACTGCGCAACGCGGCAGGACCGGTGCGAGGACGCGCATCATAGCGAGGCGATCAGGATTGGGCAAGCGCAATGTTGCAGAATTTTCCTACCCACCGCCGCGGCACGTGCCGACGGCGCCCGAATCCTGCACCGGCGATGCTGAGCGCGTCCTCGGCATCCGGCTGGCGCACGGCAGGGACGCACGGTGATGGCCGCCGGCCGGATCGCCGAGGACCGCTCAGGGCAGGTGGCGGGGCCAAGCCTGCCATCGCTGCGCCACCATCGCATCCCGGGGTGTGGTGTAGTCTTCGCCGGTCTTCCCCTCCATGGACTGCGCTCATGCGTCACCCGCTCCGCCTCGGCTTGCTTGTGTTGTGCACCGCGTTGCTCGGCGCCTGCAGCGACGGCATGGTGCGGCGGGTGTCCGATCCGGCCGCCAGCGTGCAGCAACTGACGGTCAACATGGACGGCAGTTGGAAGGTGGACCTGCGCCTGCAGAACTACAGCAGCATCCCGATGCGCTACGACAGCCTGCGGCTGGACCTGGGCGTGGGCGGCGAAGCCGCCGGCACCCTGCAGGCGGCTCCCGGCATCTCGATCGGCCCGGAGACGGCGGATGTGGTGAGCGTCGCGCTTCGCCCCAGTTCCAGCGCGCGCATGGCCGTCGCCGATGCCCTGGCCGGCCGCCGCAGCCTGGAGTACACCCTCAAGGGCAGCATCGCCGCCACGCCCGAGGACAAGAAGCAGCGCAGCTTCGACATCGACGCCCGCAACATGCTTTCGCCGGCGCCCGGCCTGGACGGCGTGCTGCGTTGACCACGCGGTGGCGCTGAAGCGCCACCCCGCCCTGCCTGTCTCGAACGCGCCGTCCCCGGCTTCGGGGGCGTAACACGCCTGCGCGTCGACCTGCGCTTCACCGCATCCAGGCGCGTCCTCGACCTTCTCTTTGGCACGCTGGCCGCACCGCCCCGTCGGCGCCCGCCGCGTGCGCGTTTCCCACACCCGCCTTGTACCGCCCTCGTTCAGCCGGGATTACCGCAAAATTAATACATAAATGTATTATCTACATATGTATAAGATCCCGAGCCGGCCATGAGTCGCTTTGCCGCCACCGAGCAGCGCCTGGACGTGACTGCACGCAAGCATCCGCCCTTCCCGCGTGAAGCCGCGCTGCTGCTGCGGCTGATCAAGCTGCTGCACAAGCTGAGCCTGGACCAGAGCAACGAGGTGTTGCGGCCCTACGGCCTGAGCTATGCGGAATACAACGTCCTGATGATGATCGACGCCAGCCCGGACGGGACCTTGAACCCGTCCCAGCTCGGCGACGCGGCCGGCGAGAAATCCGCCAACATCACCCGCCTCACCACACAACTGGTCGACAAGGGCCTGATCCAGCGCACGCCCAGCGCCGAGGACCGGCGCATGCTGTTGCTGCGCCTGACCGACGCCGGCGAGCGCCTGATCGATGCGTTGATCCCGGCCCTGTGCGCCCAGCTCGACGCCTATGTGCGACATCTGGATCCGGCGGCGATGGCGCAGTTGCAGACGCTGCTGAAGGCCTTGTTGCGCGGCGTCGAGGACGCGGCATGAGCACGCCGCAGCCCAACGCGACCGCCGCTGCCGACGCCGCACCCGGCCTGCGCACGCTGCTGGCCGACGCCCTGCGTGGCGAAGGCGAGGCCTGGCTGTTCGTGCTGCGCACCCTGCTGTCGATCTATCTGGCCGGCTGGATCGCGCTGCGCCTGGACCTGGCCTCGCCGATGACCGCGATGATCACGGTGGTGGTGGTGATGCACCGGCAGACCGGCATGGTCTTCGCGAAGGGCTTCTACCGGATACTGGGCACGCTGATCGGCAGCGTCGCCGCGCTGACGATGGTGGCGCTGTTCCCGCAGGAGCCGGTGCTGTTCGTGCTGGTACTGTCGCTGTGGATCGGCGCCTGCACCGGTGGCGCGCTGCTGTACCGCAATTTCAAGGCCTACGCCTTCGTCCTGTCCGGCTACACGGTGGCGCTGATCGCGCTGCCGGCCGTGAATCAGCCGCAGAACGTGTTCAACCTGGTGGTGGCGCGGGTGACCGAGGTGGTGCTGGGCCTGCTGGTGACCGGCATCGTCAGCGACGTGGTATTCCCCAGCCGGCTGCGCCAGACCCTGCGCGACACCGTGCGCCGTGCCTCCGACCGCTTTCTGGACTTCGTCCGCGACGCCACCGGCGGCCAGTTGCCGCGCGAGGCGATGGAGCAGGCGCACCTGCGTTTCGTTCGCGACGCGGTGACCATTGAGGACCTGCGCAGTTCGGTGGTGTTCGAGGATCCGGAAGCGCGGGCCCGCAGCGGCCGCCTGCGCCTGCTCAACCAGCGCTTCATGGCGGTGTCGACCAGCTTCCAGGCGTTGCACCACTACATCAACCGGCTGCTGCGCAGCGGCGATGGCCACGTGGCCGAGGCCCTGATCGGCCTGTACCGGCCGCTCAAGGCCGCGCTCAGCGATCGCGGCGGACGCGAGGGCGCCGCCGCGACCGCGCGCAAGCTGGCCGCCTGCCGCGATGCGCTGGCGACACGGGCAGCCGCGGCACGCGAGGCGCTCCCAACGGCGCAGCACGAGGGTTTCGACACCGGCGTGTCGTTGCTGCAGCGGTTCTTCGCCGACCTGCACGATTACGTGGCCACCGAGGCGACCCTGGTCGCGCCGCAGCAGTGGCGCACGCCGCAGGATCGCGACACCGCGGTGTTCGTGCGCGGCAACGACTACGCCGCGGCAGCGTTGACCGCGCTGCGCAGCGCGCTGCTGGTGGCGACGATGTGCTGGCTGTGGATCCAGGCCGGCTGGATCAGCGGCGCCACGGCGGTGTTCCAGGCGGTGGCGCTGAGCGCGATCCTGTCGTCCAGCGCCAATGCACCTGCCGCCGCGCGCTCGCTGTTCAATGGCTTCGTGTTCGGCATCGCGCTGGGCGTGGTCTGCCAGTTGCTGGTGCTGCCGCAGATGGACGGCTACGGCCTGTTCGTCGCCGGCACCTTGCCGTTCCTGCTGGTGACCCTGTACCTGGCCTCGAAACCGGCGCTGTACGGCTTCGCCACCGGCGCCAACCTGGCCTTCGTCTCGATCCTGGCGGTCCAGCCGACCCCCAGCTTCAACGCCGCGGCCACCTTCAACAGCGTGGTGCCGTTGCTGCTGGGCACGCTGGCGGTGAGCGCGACGTTCGTGTTCGTACCGCCGGTGATCGGCACCCGCTGGCAGCGCCGGCGCCTGCTGGAGCGGCTGCGGCGGCAGACCACGCTGGCCGCGCGTGCGCCGCTGCCGGGGCTGGCGCTGCGCCTGGAGAGCGTCAACCGCGACCTGTTCCAGCAGATCGTGGCGCACACCCCGCCGGGCAGCGACGAACTGCGCGACCTGCTCGGCTGGGCGCTGTCGGTGCACGAGACCGGGCGCACCCTGGTCGAGCTGCGCCGCGACGCCGCCGAAGGCACGCTGTCGCCGGCACTGGCCACCGCGGTGGATGCCGCCGTGCAGGCGCTGGCCGATCTGTATCTCGACCCCGGCCCGCAGCGGCACCGCCAGGCCCTGCAGCGGGTGGAGGCCGCGCTGGCCGCCAGCCAGGTGGAAGGCGCGGTGCCGCTGCGCTGGAAGCCCACCCGCGAGCATCTGTTGCTGCTGCGCGGCGCGCTGCTCGACGCCGATTCCGTTCTCGCCGCGCTGGCCGATACGCCTGCGCCGACCACCACCACGCCAGGAGCCGACGATGCTGCTGCCCGCTGAACTCTCGATCGCCGGGGTGTACGTGCCCGGCCTGCTGGTGCTGGGCCTGGCCCTGCTGCTGGTCGCCTGGGCGCTGGACGCCGTCGCCGGCCGCGCCGGCCTGTACCGCTACGCCTGGCACCCGTCCCTGTTCCGTCTGGCCATTTACGTCGGCGCGTTCGCCGCGCTCGGCCTGCTCCTTCTTCCGTGAGTCCCGCCATGAAGATCCCTGCCCTGATCCGTTTCGCCCTGACCGCCATCGTGGTGCTGGTCGCCGCCCTGCTGGCGCATGCGCTGTGGCGCCATTACATGCTCTCGCCCTGGACCCGCGACGGCCGTGTGCGCGCGGAAGTCGTGCGCATCGCGCCCGACGTGTCCGGCCTGGTCGATGCGGTGGCGGTGCGCGACAACCAGCACGTCAAGCGCGGCGACCTGCTGTTCAGCGTGGACCGCAAGCGCTACGAACTGGCGTTGGAAAAGGCCCGCGCCAACCTCGCGGTGGCGCAGGCGCAGGCGCGTGCGGCCGGCGCCAGCCTGTCGGCGGCGGCGGCCACCCAGGCGGCCAGCGAAGCCGAGTTCCAGATGCGCCGCGCGCAGGCCGAACGGCGCGCGCGCGCCGCTGCGGTGATCTCCGCCGAGGCACGCTCGGATGCCGAAGCTACCGCGCGTTCGGCGCAGGCCGACGTGCACCGCAGCGCGGCGCTGCGCGGGCAGGCCACCGCGGCGCAGGCGCAGGCAGTGGCGACGGTGGAACAGGCGCAGGCCGCGCTCGACCTGGCCGAGCTGGATCTGCAGCGCACCCAGGTCCGCGCCACCGCCGACGGCTACATCACCAACCTGGAAGTCCGCGTGGGCGACTACGCCCAGGCCGGCGGTGCGCGCCTGGCGCTGGTGCGCGACGATGCGATGTGGGTGTACGGCTATTTCGAGGAAACCAAGCTGCCGCGGGTGCACGTCGGCGATCGTGCCGATATCCGCCTGATGAGCGGCGGGCTGATGCTGCACGGCCAGGTGGAGGGCATCGCCCGCGGCATCGCCGACAGCGACAACCCGACCGGTACCTCGCTGCTGGCCGACGTCAGCCCCACCTTCAACTGGATCCGCCTGGCACAGCGCGTGCCGGTGCGCATCCGCATCGACCCGGCCAGCGTGCCGCAGGGCACCCTGCTCGCGGCCGGCATGACCGCCACGGTCAGCGTGCATCCGCGGCAGGAGTGAAGCCGCTCCTGCCGCTGCAACGATGGATCCCGCGAAGCGGTGGCGACGCGTTCAGGATGCAGACACCGAGGATCCGCAGCAACGGCATCAAGGCACGGCGCAGGCCTTGCACCTGCGCGCGTGCCGTCATTGCAGCGACCGGCCCTCAGTCCTTCGCCTGCCGATTGACGCCGAGGAAGCGTCCCGCGATCACCGCGTAGCCGCTGCGCGACACCGTGCTGCCCGGGTCGAAGTAGGCATGCAGGGTCGGCTGCAGGTCCTGCGGCCCCTGGGTCACCGCGAAGCGCGCGTTGAGGATGCCGGCATCCAGCGCCAGTTGCACGTAGCCGCGCAGGTTGCCCGGGATCGCCGCCACGTCCTCGATCGGCAGGCGCTGGTTGTTGTAGCTCACCGACAGCGTGCCGTCGAAGGCCAGCGCCTGCGTCTGCAGGCCCAGCGCCTGCACCAGTGAATACGCCAGTTGCAGTTTGCTGACGGCGTCGTTGGGGCGGAAGTCGCCCGCGACCAGTCCCAGCACCGCCGCCTGGTTCTGCTGCAGGTCGCGCAGCGCCCCGCCCTTGCCCACCGCCGCCTCGGCGAACGGATAGGCCGGGTCGTTGCGGCCGAGCCCGCTGAAGCTGGGCGTGGCCGGCAGCGCCTGGCGCACGCCGGCGCCCATCACCAGATAGCGCGCCAACTCCGCGCGCTTGAGCGGATTCTGCGGACGGAACAGCCCATCGGCGTAGCCGTCCATCAATCGGTTGGCGACCGCGTACTCCACCGCGCCGCGATCGCGGTCGCCGCTGGCGACATCGTTGAGGCCGGTGTAGCCGCCGCTCAGCAGGAAATCCAGGGTGCCGCGCACCGTGCCCGGGGCCGCCAGGCCATTGCTGCCCTTCGGAGCAACCGGGACACCACTGATCGAGCCGATGCCGCGCACGCTGATGGTCCAGGTGCCCGGCTTGCCCGGCGCGCCGACGCTGACCGTGCTGCCCAGCAACGGCAGCGCCACCGGCGAGCCGTGGCTGACGCCGTCCGGATCGGTCAGCACCAATGCCTGGGTGTTGGCGTCGATGGTGGCCTTGGCGCTGACCCAGGCGACGTCCTTGCCGACGGTGAACGCCTGGGTCTGCGGCGTGCCCACCGGCGAGAACGCCACTTCGAACGGCTGGCTGCCGCCGGGCAGCAGCAGCGCGTTGCTGTAGAACGGATGCAGAGAATTGACCGTCTTGCCGAAGCCGCTGCGCTGCTTGCTCGCTTCCAGCAGCGCGGCATAGGCGTTCACGTAACCGGCACCGGCCTCCCAGTAGGTGCGCCCGGGGATGTTGGTGGCGGTGCGTTCGAGCAGGTCCTTGACCTGGTCCGGGGTCAGGTCCGGGTTGGCCTCCAGCAGCAGCGCGACGATGCCGGCCACGTGCGGGGTGGCCATCGAGGTGCCGCTCATGGTGGTGTAGAACGGCAGTTGCGCCGGCGCGATCAGCTTGCTGTCCTTGTCCGCGGCCAGCGGCGGCAACGCGCCGGTGGAATCGCGGGTGGAGACGATATCCACGCCGGGCGCGGTGATCGTCGGCTCGTTGAGATAGGTCCAGGTCTTGCCGTCGGCCATGGTGAAGCTGCCGCTCTCGCCGCGCTTGCCGCGAGAGGAGAAGTCGGCCAGCGTGCCGTCCTTCTCGCCAGCAGCCACCGAGATCACCCACGGCGCCTGCGCGTACGGATTGTGCGTGTCCTCGTTGGGGCCGTCGTTGCCGGCAGCGAACACGCTGACGATGCCGCGCTTGTACAGTTCATAGGTGGCGACGTTGACCGGATTCTGCGGGTCGAACTTGCCCGACGAGCCCCAGGAATTGCTGGTGACGCGGATCGGATCCTTGAAGCTGAACTGGTGCGTGGCGGCATAGTCCAGGCCGCCGACCGCGTCCAGGATCAGCAGCACAGCGCCGGATCCGTAGCCGACCAGGCTGGCGCCGGTCGCCACGCCACGGTAATCGCCGTTGGACTGCGCACCGGTGCCGCCAACCGTGCCCGCGCAATGGGTGCCATGGCCGGAGCCGAGGTCGGTGTTGGGCACGCCCTCCGCATAGGTGATCGGCAGCATCGCATCCACATTGGCCAGGTTGGTGGTGCCCAGCACGTTCTGCACGACGCGGGTACCGTAGGCGAGATCGCGATGGGTGGCATCGATGCCGGAGTCGTTGATCATCACCCCGACGCCGCGGCCGCTGTACGGCAGCGCGCGGCCGAAATCGCCGGGATTGCCCTGCGCACGGTCCACGCCGGTCAGTTCGCGCGCTTCCTTGTTGAAATAGCGCAGCGGCGCGTTGTAGTAGATCGAGGCGACGTCGTCGCGCTGCGCCAGCGCGCGGATCTCGGCCGGCGTGGCCAGCGCGCCGGCGATCGGCAGCGTGCGCATGGTGATCCCGCGGGTGATGCCCAGCGCATGCAGCGCGGTGAGCTGCGAGGCCGACACCGGCCCGGTCTGATCGTAGGTGATCACGATCTGCAGCTCGTCTGCCGCAGGCGCCGCGGCGAGCTTGGCCTCCAGCAACTGGTCGAGATGCGCGGCGGCCGCGGCGTCGCCGCCGACGAAGGTGCCGCCGGCAAGGACCGCGCAGATACCGATGGCAAGAACGGGACGGCGAATGGACATTGCGGAGTCTCCGGATCGTCGAAGCCCGGAACGGGCGGTCGCCGCAGCGTGCGGGGCGCGCCGAGGCGCGGCCAATCCGGTATCGCACCCAGGCCGGCCGGGTGGAAACACTCAGCCGCGACGCATGCAACCACCACCGGATGGAGGGTGCGCTCTCCTGTCGCCGCGCGCGACAGTCGGCGCCGGGGCATGCCACCCGATCCAGCGAACACCGCGGCTGGAACGGCAACAGAGTGCATTGCAGGCAGAAGGCGCCGACATGCGGCAACGACAGGGTGCGGCAGCGGCAGCGGCGTGCCGGGTCCGGCGCATTCGGCGCGCGGTGCGGCCGAACGGGATGCGGGACGTGCGGGGCCCGTTCCGATTCCCGGACGCCATTCCGGGGAGCGGTGGAACCCCGCACGTCCAGCACGGGGGATCGCGGTGGCTGCCGACCACGGCGCCGAACGGCGACGGCGTGATCGCAGGCAACCGCGAAAACGTCAACGACATCAGTCGATCGGACGGCGTGTCATTTCGTCGAAGAACGGCGACGTCCGGACTGCATCGCAAGCACCGACACGGCGGTCGACTGCGCTTGCGGCGGATCGGGCGGACGCTGGCGTCCGCCCGATCCGGTCACTTCTTGCTGGCTTCGCGCAGCGCCGAGTAGGCGTTGAGGTAGCCGGCGCCGACTTCCCAGGAGGCGCGCCCCGCCATCGGCGTGGCCGTGCGCTCGATCAGGTCCTTGACCTGGTCCGGGGTCAGGTTCGGATTGGCCTCCAGCACCAGCGCCACCACACCCGCCACATGCGGCGTGGCCATCGAGGTGCCGCTCATGGTGGTGTAGAACGGCAGCTGCGCCGGCGCGATCAGCTTTTCGTCGGTCTGTGCCGCCAGCGGCGGCAGCAGACCGGTGGAGGCGCGGGTGGAGATGATGTCCACGCCCGGCGCGGTGATGCTGGGCTCGTTGATGTGGGTCCAGCTCTTGCCGTCGGCGGTGGTGAAGGTATCGCGCTCGCCGGCCTTGCCGCGCGAGGAGAAGTCGGCCAGCGTGCCGTCGACGTTGCCGGCGGCGACCGAGATCACCCACGGCGCCTGTGCGTACGGGTTGTGGGTGTCTTCCTTGGGACCGTCGTTGCCGGCGGCGAACACGCTGACGATGCCGCGCTTGTACAGCTCGTAGGTGGCCACGTTGACCGGGTCGGCGGGGTCGAACTTGCCGGACGTGCCCCAGGAGTTGCTGACGACGCGGATCGGATCCTTGAAGCTGTTCTGGTGCGAAGCCGCATAGTCCAGGCCGCCGACCGCGTCCAGGATCAGCAGCACGCCGCTGGAACCGTAGCCGACCAGGCTGGCACCGGTGGCCACGCCGCGGTACTTGCCGCCGGACTGCGCGCCGCTGCCGCCGACCGTGCCGGCGCAGTGGGTGCCATGGCCGGAGCCGGCGTCGGTGTTCGGCACGCCTTCCACGTAGGTGACCGGCAGCATCGAATTCAGATTGTGCAGGTTGGTGTTGGCCAGCACGTTCTGCACCACCCGGTCGCCGTAGGCCAGGTCGCGGTGGGTGGCGTCGATGCCCGAGTCGTTGATCAGCACGCCGACGCCGCGACCGGTGTACGGCACGGTGCGCCCGAAGTCGCCCGGATTGCTCTGCGCGCGGTCGACACCGGTCGCCTCGCGCGCGTCCTGGTTGAAGTAGCGCAGCGGCGCGTTGTAGTAGATCGAGGCGACGTCGTCGCGCTCGGCCAGCGCCAGGATCTCTTCGGGCGTGGCCAGCGCGCCGGCGATCGGCAGGGTCTGCATGCTGACGCCGCGGGTGATGCCCAGCGCCTGCAGCGCGGTCAGCTGCGCCGCCGACACCGGCTTGGATTGCTTGTAGGTGATGACGATCTGCAACTCGTCGGTCAGCGGCGCATTGGCCAGCTTGGACTCCAGCAGGCTGTCCAGATGCGCGGCGGCTTCGGCCTTGCCGCCGGCCAGGATACCGCTGGCGAGGACGGCGCAAATGCCGATGGCGAGAGCGGGACGACGGATGGGCATCTGGAATCTCCGGTGAGTGGGCCCGGGACGGGCCGGTGACTGCAGCCTGACGCGACGGCCCGGCGGCGCCTATCCGGGATCGCCCCTAGCGGTCGTGAGTGGAAACACCCAGGGCCGCGTGCATCGCCCGTACGGATCGGTATGATCCAGGCGTAAGCCGCTGCCTCGCCGCGTCGCCGGGCGGAACGCGGGTGCGGTGCGCGGTGTCGGCACATGCAACAGGGGGTTTCAGATGCACACGATGTTCGCAAGGGTTTGCCTGCTGTTCTGCGCCGTTGCGGCGTCCGGCGGGCTCGCCGCGCAACCGCTGCCGGTGCAGGTGGAGGTGAGCGGCAATGTGGCGACGGCGGCGATCGGCGCCGGTCCGCACCCACTGGCCGAGGTGACGCTGGAATTCGACAGCGCCAGCGATCTCAACCCGGGTAGCCTGGGCCTGAGCGCAGAGTTGCTGACCCCGGCCCAGGTCACTGCCTTGCTGCCGCGACTGCCCAGCACGCAAGCCGGCCAGGTGCCAGCGCAGTTGCCGCTGCTGATCACGGTGACGCCGCCGCCGAACGGTGGCCTGTCGTTCCGCCGGGTCGTGCATGTGGAACTGCATACGCATGCGCTGGCCTACACCGCCGACAGCACCCTACGGCTGGTCAAGGCGCCGCTGGGAGGCGATTTCCGCGACATCACCGACGAGATCGCGCCCGGCAGCGTGCGCGCCCGCGGCACCACCGGCGGCTTCTCGCAGTTCATCGTGATCCACGACCTGCGCCCGACCGCCACGGTGGTGGCCGCCAAGCTGAGCCGCCTGCAGGCGCTGGTGGCGCAGTTGCCCGCCAATGAGGCGACCCCGCTGGCGAGCATGCTGAACAGCGTGCAGAGCGCCCTGGCCAATGCCGACTACACCGCCGCCACGGTGGCGCTGGACGGGTTCCGCGAGCAGGTGTCGGCACGCGCCGGCCAGGGCATCGCGCAGACCTGGAACGCCGGCATGAGCGAGGGCAACCCCGCCGGTGAACTGCTGGCCGGCGCGGCGACCCTGCGCTTCTCCATCGACTACCAACGCCTCTACGCGCCTTGAGCGTTGCGGGACCGGTCACGCACGCCGCCACGAAGGACATCCCGCGATGCCCGCGCGCCTGACCGCCTACCTGCCCGACGCGCCGGCGCCGACGCTGCTGCTCGCCGCCGGGCAGACGCTGGCGATCGGCCGCGCGGCGGACAACGCGCTGGCGCTGGAACATCCCTCGGTATCGCGCTGGCATGCGCGGCTGCAGCCGCAGGCCGATGGCCACTGGCAGTTGCACGACTTGGGCAGCAAGAACGGCAGCTTCCGCGACGGGGTGCGCGTGGCCGCACCGATCGCGCTGGAGACGGCGACCTGGCTGCGCTTCGGCGACATCTACGCCGAGTTCGCCCCGCTCAGCGCGGCCGATGCGGAACAGGCCGAGCGCCGCCAGCGCGCCCGCTGCGATCGCGCCACCGCGCTCACCCAGGGGCTGGCCCAGGTCGGTGGACTCGACGACCTGCTCGGCGCCAGCCTGGACGCGGTGGTCGAACTGGCCCAGGCCGAGCGTGGCATGCTGGTCCTGGCCGAACCGCAGGGCCCGCGCATCGCCGCCAGCCACGGCACCGGGCCGATGCCGCTGCAGCGCGGCCTCGCCGGCAGCGAGGGGGCGCTGCAACGGGCCCTGCGCGACGGCCGGGCCACCGTGGCCCACGACGTCGGCGGCGTGCCCTGGCTGGCCGAGCGTGCCTCGGTCTGCGCCGCCGGCCTGCGCACCATGCTGTGCCTGCCACTGCGCGACGGCACGCGCGTGCTCGGCGCGATCTATGCCGACAGCCGCCGCGCCGGCAGCGCCATCGGCGCGCTGGACATGCAGTTGCTCGAGGCCTTCTGCGAGCGTGCCGCGCTGTGGATCGCCGCACGCCAGGCGCTGCGCGACAGCGGCGCCGAGGTCGGGCCGGCATGAGCGACGCGGCCACCGCCACCGGCCTGTATGCGCAGGAAAATTTGAGCCCGGGCGAGGTGCTGGCCGGCCGCTTCCGCATCGAACGCCTGCTCGGCATCGGCGGCATGGGCCTGGTGTACCTGGCCCACGACCAGGCGCTGGGCATCGACGTGGCGGTGAAGCTGCTGCGCCCGGAGCTGGCGCAGCGGCCGCAGGCCTTCGCCCGCTTCCGCCAGGAACTGCTGCTGGCACGGCAGGTGTCCAGCCCGCACGTAGTGCGCATCCACGACCTGGCCGAGCACGCCGGGCGCTGGCTGATCAGCATGGACTACGTGGACGGCAAATCGCTGGAAGCGCGGCTGCAGCGCGAGGAACGGCTGGATGTCGACACCGCCCTGCGCATCGCCGGCGGCATCGCCCGCGGCCTGCAGGCGGCGCATGCGCGCGGCGTCGTGCACCGCGACCTCAAGCCGGCCAACATCCTGCTGCAGCGCGACGGCGATGCGCTGATCAGCGACTTCGGCGTGGCCTGTTCGATGGCCAGCAGCGGCCTCGGCGCGACCCTGGGCAATGTCATCGGCACGCCCGCCTACCTGTCGCCGGAACAGGCGCGCGGCGATGCGCTCGACCCGCGCAGCGACCTCTACGCGCTGGGCCTGATCCTGTACGAGATGCTCGCCGGGCAGGTGCCGTTCGCCGGCGGCACCCTGTCCGAGACCCTGGCCCAGCGCATGCTGCGCGAGCCGCCGCCGGTGGACCGGCTGCGCGCGGACGTGCCGGCCTGGCTGGTGCGGCTGCTGCAGCGGTTGCTGCGCCCGCAGCCGCGCGATCGGCTGCAGAGTGCTGGCGAGGTAATCGTGGCGATCGAGCGCCGGCAACTGCCGCGCGACCGCCGACGCTGGCGCCGGGTCGGCCTGGGCTTGGCCGCGACCCTGGCCGGCGCCGCCCTGCTCGGCGCCGGCGCCTGGCAATGGCAGGCGCAACGCACGAGTGCGCCGCCGCTGGCGGCCGTGGAGCCGTTGCCGCGCCTGCTGGTGCTGCCGCTGGCCGGCGACCCGGCCAGCGCCGAACAACGCCTGGCGCTGGGTGCTTGGCTGCGCGGCAGCCTGGGCGAAACGCTGACCGTGGTCGACGACGAACGCACCCGCCAGGCGCTGCGCCAGTACGACCCCACCGGTCAGGCGCCGCTGGACGTCAAGGCGCTGCGTCGGCTCGCCTCGGCGCAGCGCGTGCTGCAGCCGAGCCTGCAACGCCGGGGCGCCGGCTGGCGCCTGCAGGCGCTGCTGCATCCGCCCAGCGGCGCGGCGCAGCACATCGACGGACCGACCGCCGCCGATCCGGCCGCGGCCTACGCCGCCTGGCTGCCGATCGCATCCAGGGCACTGCTCGCCGAGGGCGCTGCCCTGCCCGACGACCTGCCTGCGCCCGCCGCACTGCAGGCCTATGCGCGCGGCCTGGCGGCGCGGCAGCGCGATGACAGCGCGCAGGCGCTGCAGCAGTTCGCCGCGGCCAGCGCACAGGCGCCGCAATCGGCACCATTGCGCCTGGCCGAGGTGGTCGCGGCGCAGGCCATCGGCGAAGAACAGAAGGCGCGCGAGGCGCTGGATACGCGCGCGCCCGTGGCGCCGGCACGGCCGCGCACGCTGGCGCTGCTGGCGGCGCTGCGCCTGGAGGCCGAAGACGATCTCGCCGCCGCCGACCGCGCCTGGCAGGCGCTGGCCACGGCCCGGCCCGACGACAGCGTGGTGCAACTGCAGGTCGCACGCGTCCAGGCGCAGGCCGGCCACCTGGACGCGGCGCGCGACCGCCTGCGCCCGCTGGCGCAGCGCGATCCCGACGACCCGCGGTTGTGGCTGGCGTTGGGCAAGCTGGCGATCCTCAGCGGCAACGCCGCCACCGCGGTGGACGAGGACCTGCTGCGTGCGCAACTGCTGTTCCGCCGCGGGCGCGACCTCTATGGCGAAGCGGAAACGGTGAACGCGCTGGGCGTGGGCTACGGCCGTCTCGGCCTGGCGCAGCAGGCGCAGGCGCAGTATCTGCGCGCCGTGGAGCTGCGCCGGCAAGTCGGCAATCGCCGTGGCGTCGCCACCAGCCTGCGCAACCTGGCCGGCACGCTGAGCATCGGTGGCGCCTTCGCCGAGGCCGAACAGAAGCTGCAGCAAGCGCAGGCCCTGTACGCCGAGCTGGGCGACCGCGATGGCCAGGCCGCCGCCGCCAACGAACTCGGCCTGCTGGCCGAGGAGCGCGGCGATTATCCGCAGGCGCTGCAGGCATTCCGCGGTGCGCTGTCGGCGTGGCGCGCGCTCGGCGATGCGCACGGCGTCGCCGAGACGCTCAACAACATCGGCTTCGCGCACTTCCAGTTGGGCGACTTGGACAGCGCCCAGGCGTTCTGGGAACAGGCCGCACGCGCCTACGCCGACCTCAACGACGCCACCGGCCGCGTACGCACCGCGCAGAACCTCGGCCTGCTCGCCACCGCGCGCGGCCACTGGGCGCAGGCGCAGAGCTTGCTGACCCAGGCCCTGCGCGAGGCCGAACGCCACCAGATGCTCGAGGAAGTGGCGGTGAGCCGGCGCAACCTGGCCGAACTGGCGTTCTGGCAGGGGCAGCGCACGGTGGCACTCACCGAACTGGACCAGGCGCAGCGGCTGTTCCAGCAGAGCCGCGACCAGCGCGGCCAGACCGACATCGCCCTGTTGCGCGCGCAGGTGTGGCTGGCGCTGGACGACCCGGCGCAGGCACGGCTGGCGCTGCAGCAGGTGCAGCGGCAAGCGCCCGCCTCGGTGTCCAGCGAACAGCGCGCCGGTGCCGCGCTGCTGCAGGCGCAACTGGACGAGCGCGACGGCAATGCCGCTGCAGCCGCCGCGTCGCTGCGCCAGGCCGAGGCGCTGGCGCGCGCAAGCGGCATGCGCCTGCTGCAACTGCAGGTCCAGGTGCGTGCGGCGCACGACGAACCCGCGCTCGCCGCGCTGGAGGGCGACGTCGCCCGCCTGGGCAACGCCGGGCTGCGCCTGCGCTATCTGCAGCAGGCGCTGCGCTACGGTGCGGCCGACCAGGTGGCGGCGCGCTATGCGCAGGCGCAGGCTCTGCTGCTGCGCGGCAGCCCGCTGTTCGCCGCGACGCTGCACGCACAGGCCGCGCAACGGCTGGAAGCGCTCGGCGACCACGCCGCCGCGCAACGCGCCCGCCGCGCCGCGGCGCAGGCCGCCGACGGTTCGTCTGTCGCACGCGCGGGCACCACGCCATGACCGACGCAGCCGCCGCCGACCGCTATCGCCTGCTGCTGCAGCGCCTGGAAGCCAACGAGCGCGAGTTCCGCCGCCTCGGTCGCGCCGTGGTCAAGGTCCAGGAGGACGAACGCCGGCGCCTGGCGCGCGAGCTGCACGACGGCGTCGGCCAGAACCTCACCGTGCTCAAGCACCGGCTGGCGCAACTGGGCGCGGCGCTCGGCAGCGCCGACGCGGCGCTGCGCACACCGCTGGAGGAGGCCATCCAGTTGTGCACGCAGGCACTGGAAGACACCCGACAGATGTCGCGGCTGCTGCGCCCACCGATCCTCGACGACCTGGGGCTGGAGGCCGCGCTGGGCTGGCTGGGCCGCAGCCAGTCCGCCGCCGGCGCCATCCCGGTCGCGGTCGAGATCGGCCCGCTGCCGGCGCTGGACGAAGCGCTGCAGACCCTGCTGTTCCGCAGCGCGCAGGAGGCGCTGACCAATGCGCTGAAGCACGCGGCTGCGCAGTCGGTGCTGTTGCGGTTGGTCGCCCGCGACGGCTGGGCGCACCTGCAGGTGCTCGACGACGGCCGCGGCTTCGATCCGCAGCAGGCGCTGGCGGCCGGTGGCAGCGGCCTGAGCGGCCTGCGCGAACGCCTGCGCCTGAGCGGCGGCAGCCTGCGCCTGCAATCGTCGCCGGGCGAGGGCTGCTGCGTGCAGATCCGGGTCCCGCTGGAGGCCGATTGAACGTCATCGCCCTCCCCCATGCCGGCAAGCGCATGGCCCTGCAGGCAACGCGATCGGCAGCGCCGCAACAAGCTGCCGCCCGCCCCGGCAACCACCACCGACGCACACCGGCATGAACGCCCCGATCCGTGTCCTCATCGCCGACGACCACACCCTGGTGCGCGAAAGCCTGGTCGCCGTGCTCGACGCCGTGGCCGGCATCCAGGTGGTGGCGCAGGCCGCCGACGGCATCGAGGCGCTGGCCAAGGCCGAGGCGACCCGCCCGGACGTGGCGATCGTGGACATCTCCATGCCGCGGCTCAACGGCATCGACGTGGTGCGGCGGCTGGGCGAGATCGTGCCGCTGGCGCGGATCCTGGTGCTGACCATGCACGAGGAACACGAGTACGTGCTGCACGCGGTGCGCGCCGGTGCCTCCGGCTACCTGCTCAAGGACAGCGCCAGCGCCGACCTGATCGCCGCCGTGCGCAACCTGCACGCCGGCCGCGGCCACTTCTCGCCGCAGGCGGCGCAGGCGTTGGTGACGCAGATGCAGCAGCCGCAGGCGCTGCCACCCGACCCCTACCGCAGCCTGACCGCGCGCGAGCGCGAGGTGTTCCACCTGATCGTGGAAGGCCGCACCACCAAGGAAATCGCGCGGGTGCTGCAGATCAGCGTCAAGACCGCCGAGAACCACCGCTTCCGCGTGCTAAACAAGCTGGGCATGCGCAATACCGCCGAACTGGTGCGCTACGCCGTGCGCCACCGCCTGCTCGACTGAACGGCCCCACGCAACCACGCCGTCGCCGCGGCTGCGCACACTCCATACGCCATAGTATCCTGACGCCCTCGGCCGCGCCGCGGCCCTAGCCACGAGCGATCGCATGAGCACCTATCAAGCCCCGTTGACCGATCTCCGCTTCGCGCTGCACGACGTGCTGCAGGTGGAGGCGCTGTTCGCCCGCCTCGGCCATGCCGACGCCAATGCCGAACTGATCGACGCGGTGCTGGAGGAAGCGGCGCGCTTCACCGGCAACGTGCTGGCGCCGCTGAATCGGGTCGGCGACGAGCACGGCTGCACCCTGGACAAGGCCACCGGCGCGGTCACCACCGCCCCCGGCTTCCGCGAGGCCTACCAGCAGTTCGCCGAGGGCGGCTGGACCGGGCTGACCGCCGCCGCCGAGTTCGGCGGCCAGGGCCTGCCGCACACCCTGGGCGTGCCGCTCAACGAGATGGTCAACGCCGCCAACCTGGCCTGGGGCAACTTCCCGCTGCTGTCGCACGGCGCAGTCGAGGCGCTCAAGCAGCACGGCGAGGCCTGGCAGCAGGAGGTGTTCCTGAAGCCGCTGGTGGACGGCCGCTGGACCGGCACCATGTGCCTGACCGAGCCGCATTGCGGCACCGACCTGGGGCTGCTCAAGACCCGCGCCGAACCCAACGCCGATGGCAGCTGGTCGGTCAGCGGCACCAAGATCTTCATCACCGCCGGCGAGCACGACTTCACCGACAACATCGTGCACCTGGTGCTGGCGCGGCTGCCGGACGCGCCGGCCGGCGCCAAGGGCATCTCGCTGCTGGTGGTGCCGAAGTTCAAGGTCGCCCGCGACGGCAGCGTCGGCGAGCGCAACGCGCTGCGCTGCGGCTCGCTGGAACACAAGATGGGCATCCACGGCTCATCCACCTGCGTGATGAACTTCGACGGCGCCCAGGGTTACCTGGTCGGGCAGCCGCACAAGGGCCTGCAGGCCATGTTCACCATGATGAACACCGCACGCCTCGGCGTCGGCCTGCAGGGCATCGGCCTGTCCGAGCGCGCTTACCAGAACGCGCTGCGCTACGCCCGCGAGCGCCTGCAGTCGCGTTCGCTCAGCGGCGCCAAGCTGCCGGAGAAACCCGCCGACCCGATCCTGGTGCATCCGGACGTGCGCCGCATGCTGCTGACGGTGAAGGCGCTGACCGAAGGCAGCCGCCTGCTGGCGCTGCACGCCGCCACCCTGATCGACATCGCGCACAGCGCGCAGGATCCGACCGAGCGCGAGCAGGCCGACGTGCTGGTCAGCTTCCTCACCCCGATCTCCAAGGCCTGCCAGACCGAGTGGGCGGTGGAGAACACCTACCACGCGCTGCAGTGCTTCGGCGGCCACGGCTACATCCACGAGCACGGCATGGAGCAGTTGGCCCGCGACGCGCGCATCACCACCCTGTACGAAGGCACCACCGGCATCCAGGCGCTGGACCTGATCGGGCGCAAGACCGCGTCCAGCCAGGGCGCCGGGTTGAAGCTGTTCCTGGCGCAGATCGAGGCCTTCCTGACCGAACACGCCGACAACCCGGCAGTGGCCGAATTCGTCGCCCCGCTGCGCGAGAAGGCCGCCGAGTGGGCGGCGCTGACCAAGCGCATCCTGCAGCGCGCCGCCGGCAATCCCGAGGAACTGGGCGCGGCCAGCTACGACTACGTGTTCTATTCCGGCTACGTGGTGCTGGCCTACTGGTGGGCGCGCAGCGTCGCCGCGGCCGAGGCCTCGGCCCATGGCGAGGCGTTCAAGCAGTCAAAGCGCGAGACCGCGCGCTTCTACTATGCGCGCCTGCTGCCGCGCACGCTGACCCACGCCGCGGCCATCGACAGCGGCGCCGAGCCGCTGATGGCGCTGGCCGACGCGCAATTCTGAGTCGCACATCCAGGTCCCGACGCAGCCCCCGGCACGCACGCCGTGCCGGGGCTGCAATGCCCGCCACCGCCGATACACAAACCGTCACCAATCGGGTATAAGCTGTCTTCCCGATGGAGACAGACACAACAACGCTTGGTCTGATCGATACCGGGGCCTGCGGCGCCTCGGCCGCGGTCCCGTCGCCTGCGGCGTCCCCTTCCCACCTGCCTTCGGTCCGGCTGCTGTCGCTGGACGCGCATGGCCGCGTGCTGGACTGGATCAACTGGCAGGACGCTGCCTGTCTGTATGCGCGTGGCGCGGTCGCCTGGACCCTCGGCGAGCCGTGCATGCACATCCATGGCGGCATCAGCCGCGCCAGCGGCGAGCGCAGCGTGCTGGAGCTGCATCCGATCATCGCCGCGCGCGGCCACGCGCATGCGCGTGCGCTCGACCCCACCCCGACCCTGACCAATACCGCGCTGTTCGCCCGCGACGCCCAGCTGTGCCTGTACTGCGGCCAGCAGTTCAGCCGCCCGCAACTGACCCGCGACCACGTACTGCCGGTGTCCAAGGGCGGCCGCGACATCTGGGAGAACGTGGTCACCGCGTGCTTCCACTGCAATTCGCGCAAGGGCAATCGCACCCCGCAGCAGGCATCGATGCCGCTGCTGGCGGTGCCTTACCGGCCGAGCTGGATCGAGCATCTGATCCTGTCCAATCGCAACATCCTGGCCGACCAGATGTCGTTCCTGAAGGCGCAGTTGCCGAAGCGCTCCAAGCTCTCGTTGTAGCCGCGCGGCCTCACGTCGCCGTCACGCCCGCTGCGACGGATTGCCGCACCCCGGCCAAAACAGCCCATCCACGCGCCCGCGACCGCACGGGTTGATTGCGTGTGCCCGGAATGGAGAGGAAAATGACAGGTCCGCTGAACCTCCATTCCGATGATCGACCCCACCCGCTATCCGCGCCTCTCGCGCATCCAGGTCCCCGAAGAACTGCGTCGCTTCGATGAATCGGAGCTGCCGGCCATCGCCGAGGAACTGCGCGCCTTTCTGATCGAGTGCGTCGGCAAGAGCGGCGGCCACTTCGGCGCCGGCCTGGGCGTGATCGAACTCACCGTCGCCCTGCACTACCTGTACGACACGCCGGTCGACCAGCTGGTGTGGGACGTCGGCCACCAGACCTACCCGCACAAGATCCTGACCGGGCGCCGCGACCGCATCCACACGGTCAAGCAAGCCGATGGCGTGGCGCCGTTCCCCAAGCGCGAGGAAAGCGAGTACGACACCTTCGGCGTCGGCCATTCCTCCACCTCGATCTCTGCCGCGCTGGGCATGGCGGTGGCGCTGCAGCGCATGGGCGACGAGCGCAAGGTGGTGGCGGTGATCGGCGACGGCGCGATGACCGCGGGCATGGCCTACGAAGCGCTGAACCACGCCGGCGGCATGGACCCGGAACCGAACCTGCTGGTGATCCTCAACGACAACCGCATGTCGATCTCCGAGGCGGTCGGCGGGGTCACCAAGATGCTGGGGCGGATGAGCGGCAGCAAGACCCTCAACGCCATCCGCGAGGGCGGCAAGAAGATCCTCGGCGACAAGAAGAGCAACCCCACCGCGCGCTTCGTGCGGCGCTGGGAAGAGCACTGGAAGGGCATGTTCGTGCCGTCCACGCTGTTCGAGGAAATGGGCTTCCACTACACCGGCCCGATCGACGGCCACGACCTGCCGGCGCTGCTCGGCGCGTTGAAGACGCTCAAGACCCTGAAGGGTCCGCAACTGCTGCACGTCATCACCACCAAGGGCAAGGGCTACGAACTGGCCGAGGGCGACCAGATCGGCTACCACGCCGTGGGACCGTTCGATCCGAGCAAGGGCCTGGTGGCCAAGCCGGGCGCCAAGGCGCCGACCTACACCGACGTGTTCGGCGACTGGATCTGCGACATGGCCGCGGCCGAGCCGGCGCTGCTGGCGATCACCCCGGCGATGCGCGAAGGTTCGGGCCTGGTGCGCTTCAGCAAGGAGTACCCGCAGCGCTATTTCGACGTGGCCATCGCCGAGCAGCATGCGGTGACCCTGGCCGCGGGCATGGCCGTGCACGGCGCCAAGCCCGTCGTGGCGATCTATTCCACCTTCCTGCAGCGCGGCTACGACCAGTTGGTGCACGACGTGGCGGTGCAGCAGCTCGACGTGCTGTTCGCGATCGACCGCGGCGGTGTGGTCGGCCCGGATGGCGCCACCCATGCCGGCAACCTGGACCTGAGTTTCCTGCGCTGCGTGCCGCACCTGGTGGTGATGGCGCCGGCCGACGAAGCCGAGTGCCGGCAACTGCTCAGCACCGGCCTGCGCCATCCCGGTCCGGCCGCGGTGCGTTACCCGCGCGGCACCGGCCCCGGGATCGCGCCGGGGAGCGCGCTGGACACCCTGCCGATCGGCAAGGCCCAGCTGCGCGCGCAAGGCCACAGCGTGGCGCTGCTGGCGTTCGGTGCGACCCTGGCGGCGGCCGAACAGGTCGGCCGCGAGCTCGGCCTGAGCGTGGTCAACATGCGCTTCGTCAAGCCGCTGGACCGCACCCTGCTGCTGGAACTGGCGCAGAGCCACGAAGGCTTCGTGACCATCGAGGACAACGTGGTGGCCGGCGGTGCCGGCTCCGGCGTGGCCGAACTGTTCAACGCCGAAGGCGTGCTGCGCCCGGTGCTGCACCTGGGCCTGCCCGACGCGTTCCAGCACCACGCCAGCCGCGAGCAATTGCTCGCCGAAGCCGGCATCGACGCTGCCGGCATTCGCGCCGCGGTGCTGCAGCGCTGGCCGCAACTGGCCAGCAGCGCCAGCGCACCGCGCACCGCGGCAGGCTGACCGCTGCGATCGCGGGTCACGGCACGGCGGTTGGCGCGTGCCGTGCCTGCTCGCCTGCCCCGCTACACGTATCGCGTCGCCGGACGCGCCCGAAGGCCGCTTCGCCTGGGCCGCGACCTGCCTCGCATGCGCTAAGGCGCGATCACCTCGGCGCCGCTGGCGCGTAGCCGATCCAGCGGCCCGCCCGACTCCTGCAGGGTCTGCATCGGCAACGCCGCGAAACTGGAGCGATTCTGCGCCAGCGCCCGCTCGGCTTCCCGCAGCCAGGCCGCCATCGCCCGCTGGCGCACATCGCCCAGGCCCAGCTTGCGCGCGATCGCCGCTTCGCCGACCGCGTCCAGGCAGATCCGGTACTGGTCGTTGGCCGGCAGCGTGGCCAGCGTGTCCAGATCGCCTTCGGACCAGGCGTTGGCGCGCTGGCGCATCGTCTCCAGGTCGCGATCGATGACCTGCAGGGTGCGGGCGAAACAGGCACTGTCGTTAAGCGAGGTCGCCCGGAATTCCTGCAGCGCGCGCTTGGCGTCGGGGACCTTCACCTCCACCACCACCGGCACGATCGGCACCCTGGCACGCTTGGCCGCACGCTCGATCACCGGCTGCACCACGCTGCCCAGGCTCAGGCCGGCGGTGCGCATCGCCGCTTCGTACAGTTCCTGCGCCGCGAACACCGGCCGCCAGCGTTCTACGCTGCCGTCGCGGCCCAGGTAACGTGCCTTCAACGGCAGCCAGCGCGCATACAGGTCAGGCGGCAGCACCTGCTGCAGGGTGCGGTCATCGGGATTGCGCCGCGCCTTGAGCAGGGACGGCAGCAGCATCAAGCTGCGTAACATGCCCAGGCCCGAGTCCAGGGTAACGCTCGGCGCTGCGATCACTTCCTGCGACTGGGCGATCACCCGCTCCACTTCTCCCGATTCCCACTGCATGCGCTTGGGCAGCGGCGACACCGTGCCGAGGATCCACAACACGTGGTCGCCGCGGCGGACCTGCCACAGGCCCGGGCCGGGCTGGCGCCCGCTCACCAGCACCGCGTCCAGGTCGACCACCGGTGGGTTCGCTGGCGCGACCGGCAGCGCGGTCTGCGCCTGCACGATGGGCACAGCCGCCGCCAGCAAGGCCGCGACCAGGCACACCACCGGGCCGCGCCGGCGCGCGATGGTTCTCGGCGCAGTCGCCGCGCGCGCCGCGCCCGGTCCCGGCATCAGTCCGCCAGCTTCGGCAGGTGCACCGCCAGCGGATCGGCCGCGGCCAGCAGTTCGAAGCGCTCCCACAGGAAGCCCGGCGCCACCACGCAGCGCACCAGGCAATAGTCGGCCAGCGGCCGCGCCGCCTGCCAGGTACCCGCTGCGATCACCACCGAGGGCATGCCGCCGCGCTCGCTGGCGTCCAGACGGTAGCGCTGCAGGCCGTGGTTCGGGTCGAAGCCGAACAGTTCCAGCGCCCCGCCCTCTTCCCATTGCCAGGTCTCGTCGGCATCGATGCGGTGCCAGTTGCTGACCTCGCCGCGCTCCAGCAGGAAGCGGATCGCGGTGCAGGCCGGGCGCAGCGTCTGCGCGTGCTGCACCGTCAGGGCCGAGGTATGCACGCGCGCATAGCGTCCGCCCTCCGGGTGCGGCAGCAGCGACAGGTCGCGCACCAGGGCGGCGATTCGGAAGGCGGCGGCGCTGGACATGCGTCCAGTCTAATCCCGTGGATGGCCGCGCGAATGTCAGGCAGCGCCCTTTTGTCGGCGACAGCCGGTCGGCGTCACGAGGGCCGCAGCGAGTCCCGGACAGGCGGCGTGGCGCCCAGGTGTCGGCCGTGGCGCAGGCATACGGCGAAGAACACCAGCAGATCCCAGCTGTAGCGCTTGAGCAGGCGCCGCGGCTCGTGCAGCAGGCGATAGATCCATTCCATGCGCAGCCGGCGCACCCAGGCCGGCGCGCGCCGCGCGGTGCCGGACAGGAAGTCCAGCAACGCGCCCACGCCGAACGCCAGCGGCACCTGCAGTTGCGCCGCGTGCTGCAGCAGCCAGCGCTCCTGCAGCGGATTGCCGAACGCCACCAGCAGCACGTCGGCGCCGCTGGCGTTGATGCGCGCGGCCAGGCCGGCGCCGGCGGCGGCGAACTCGGCATAGCCGTCGCAGGTGCCGACCACCTCCTGCCCCAGCGTCTGCCGCAAGGTCTGCGCCGCGGTGTCGGCCACGCCGGGACGGCCGCCGAGCAGGAAGAAGCGCAGCGGCCGCGGGCTCTGCCGGCACAGCGCCGGAATCAGGTCGGTGCCGTTGAGGTTGCCGGCGAAGCGACGGCCGTGCACCAGCAGCGCGCCCAGGTCCATGCCGATGCCGTCGTTGACGATGCACACGTCCGGCACGGCGAGTTGCGCGCGCAGGGCCTGGCACTGCACCACGAAGTTGGTGTTGGCGAAGAACACCTGGCGGCGCTCGCCACGCGCCAGCGCCTGCAGCAAGGTGGCGACGAAATCGGCTTCGGTGCTGCACAGGATCGGATAGCCGCCCAGTGCCAGCACCTCGCCCGCCGCGCGCTCACCAGAGGTCATGCGGAAAGCTCTCCAGCAGGCCGCGCTGCACCGCGGCCAGGTCGAACACGGTATTGCCGCCCAGCGCGATGCATTCCTCCACCGTCTGCCCGGCATGCCAGCGGCTGCGGCCGGTGCCGGCGTAATAGTCGTCGTACTTGAAGCGGTCCTCGCCGTTGCCCCAGTCCAGGTACACCGAGGGCACGCCATAGGCTTCGGCCAGGATCAGCCCGTGCAAGGAACTGGACACGACCAGTTCGGCGCCGAGCAGTTGCCGCACGAACGCGGCCGGCTGGCGGTTCGGCAGCACCAGGTGTTCCTTGTACTGCGCATACTTGTCCAGGGATTCGTTGAAGTGCGGCACCACCATGACCGGCCGCCGTGCCGGCGGCGGCGCCAGCGCCTCGCGCGGGAAGAACAACGGCATCAGCAGGCCCGGATCGCCGTACACCTCCGGCACCTGCAGGCCGCGCTCACGCAGGAAGGCGCGGGTCTTGGGCCCGCGCACGGCGCGCACGTCGAGCTGGCGGAAGGTGTGGCGGTCGGCGGGGATCTTGCCGTTGACGCCGCTGCCCCACACGGTGTCGCCGTCGCGGGCGAAATGCAGCACCGAGCCGATCGCGATCAGCCGCGTGCGCTTGTCGCGCTTGTCCAGCAGGGTGCGGTCGCGCTGGCCGAGCACGTTGGAGACGATGATCTTGGAAAGATGATCGCCGACGTTGATCTCGCCGTTCTTCGGCTTCCACCAGAACAGCGCCCGGCGCTCTTGGTAATCGATCCATTTTTGCAATGCGGACATCGGTCCTCCTTGGTTGCGCGGGATGTAAGGCAGATACGCCGGCGGCGTGTGTTCAGGCGGTGCGGTCGGCGAACAGGCGTGTCTCCGGGTAGGCGGCCGGGTCCAGCACCCGGTCGGTGGTGTCGGACCAGCTCAGGCACTGGCGATGGCGCACGTGCGGCGCCTGCAGCGCCTGCCCGATAGCGGCGACGATCGATGCCTCGTCGCCCGGGGTGTAGCCGAAGCGCGACGGATAGCGGCCGACCACGGCATTGGGGCACACCGCCGGCAGGCCGAAGAAGTCGTACTGCAGCAGCTTCATCGAACTGTCGGCCAGATACGCCGGCACCTGCTCGGACACGTACGGGGCGATGCCGAAGCGCGCGTGCTTGATGTAGCGGATGGTCTCGGCGTGCTTCATCTCGCCGTACACCACCACGTTGTCGCCATAGCCCGGCGCACGCCCCATGCCCGAGCCGATCACGTGGAAGGTGACCTGCGGAAAGGCGCGGCTGGCGGCGACGAAGAACTCGGGATCGAACAGCATCGAGCCCACCGCCACCGCATGGATGCCCTCGCCGTACGGCGAGGGGTCGCCGAGCGTGTGCAGGTCGTGGTCCACGCCATGGCCGACGTGGTACACGTTGTGGCGGCTGGCGACCTCCTCAGCCATCGCCGGCGACACCAGCGCGATCACGTCCAGGCTCGGTGCCACGCGGTCGAACTCGCGCTCGATGTAGTCGGCGACGTTGATCGTGCTCAAGCCGTCGGAGGCGCGATACACCTTGCGTGCGGTCGGGTTGATCCGCGCCGCCAGGGCGATGAAGGCCACCGCGATGCCGCTCTCGAACACGATCACGTCGGCCTCGCGCATCCAGCGGATCAGCGTGGCCGGCGCGCGCGCCGCGTAGACCTTGAACATCAGGTCTTCCAGCGGCCGCAGCCAGCGCCGCCGAGTGTTGAACGGATGCAGCAGCGCGCGCCACAGGTAGCAGTCCACGCCTTTGTGGCGGACCACCTGGTTGGCGGTGGCGTCCAGCGGCAGGCGCAGGTCGCCCTTGAGCCGCGACAGCAGGCTGTAGCGCAGCGAAAAGAACCGCGTGGTGCCGCGCTTGGCCAGTTCATCGGCGATGAAATGGATGTTGGCGCGGCGCGGTGTGCGGTAGTCGTGCGCCGACAGCACCAGATAGCACGGCGCACGCCCGGTGGTGGCCGCGGCCGGTGCCGATGCGGGCAGCGCCGCTGCGGAAGAATCGCTCATGCGCTCGCTCCTGTGCGGAATGAAGGAAAGGAAAGACGCGGCCGGCCGACGCTCATCGCGCTCCCCGTGCCTGGCGCAACAGCGTGCGCATCTGCAGGATGGCCAACACATCGCGGCGGAACGCCGGCCACAGCGCGAACACCAGCAGGCCGGACAGCGCCATTGCCGCGGCGCCGACGATCAGCTGCATCCAAAGCGACGCGCCGCCCCACTGCTGCGCGGCCAGGTAGGCGGCGACGCCGCAGACGCCGTAGCCGAGCACCGCGCGCAAGGCGTTGTTGAACAGCTCCCAGGCCGGAATCTGCGGCGCGATACGCGCGATCCAGATCACCGACAGCGGCCACATCACCAGCAGACCCAGCGTGTAGCCCACGGTCACGCCCATCACGCCCCACAGCGAGCCGGCGAAGATGCAGGCGATCAGCATCACCCGCCCCACCACCGAGTACACCAGTTGCTGGCGCATCAGGCCCAGCGCCAGGAACACCCAGTAGGTGGCGTAGGACGCGGTCTGGAAGATGCCGCCGAGGGTCAGCACCTGGAACAGCGGCACCGCCGGCCGCCACTGTTCGCCCAGCACCAGCACGATCAGCGGCATCGCCAGCGCGCAGGCGCAGGAAAACAGCGCCACGATCAGGTGCACCATCACCGTCTGCCCGCGCAGCAGGAAGTTGCCGAAACGCGGCGGGTCGTCCTGCAACTGCGACAGCACCGGCAGCGCCACCGAGGTAGCCGGCGCGTTGATCTGGTTCAGCGGCATCATCAACAGCTGGAACGCGCGGTTGTACAGGCCCAGCGCTTCGGCGCCGATGCGGTGGCCGATGATCACCTGGCCGACGTTGCGGCTGGCATAGCCGAGCAACTGCGCGGCCATCAGGTTCCAGCCGAAGCTCAGGAAGGTGCGCATCGGCGCATCGCGCCGGTAGCCGCGTGGCAGCCAGCGCGCGCAGGCGCCAGCGATCAGCAGATTGACCAGTGCCTGCACCACCTGCTGCCAGACCAGCGCCCAGTAGCCGTAGCCGGCCAGTGCCACGCCGACGCCGGCCAGCAGGCCCAGCACCTGCGCGCCGACGTCGCTCAGCGAGACCTGGCCGAAGCGCAGCGCACGGCTCAGGTGCGCGCGATACTGCGTGGTCATGCCGTTGAGCAGGAAGGTCACCGCCAGCGCCTGGGAAATGCCGAGCAAGGCCGGCTCGCGGTAGAAGTGCGCGATCCACGACGAGGACAGGAACACCACGATCGCCAGCGCCAGGCCGATGCCGCTGTTGATCCAGAACAGGTTGTCGCGCTGCTCGCGGCTGACGTGCTTGGCCTGGATCGCGGCCGAGGACAGGCCGAAGTCGCGCAGGATCTCGGCCATGCCGACGATCGCCGTCACCATCGCCATCAGGCCGTAGTCGTAGGGCGTCAGCAGCCGCGCCAGCAGAATGATGCCGCCGAACTGCACCACCATCTTGGCTAGCTGCCCGGCCATGGTCACGGCTGCACCGCCGGCGGCGCGGGCGCCCAGTCCGGGTTGCGGCGCTGCCGGCCGCGGGGTCTCGGCGCTGCTCATGCGTTCTCTCCGCGGCGCGCGGTCAGCGCCTGCAGATAGCTGCGGTAATGCTGCAGGCCGATGCCGTTCCAGTCGCGCCGCGACAGGTCCGGCACGGCGTCGGCCGGCAACTGCTGCGCGTGCGCCAGGGCCTGCGCCAGTTGCGCCGCATCCAACTCGCCCTGGTACAGCTGCACCCACTGCGCGCCGACTTCGTCGACGATGGCGGCATTGGCCTCGCTCCACGGCGCCAGCACCGGGCGCGCCAGCGATAGCGCCAGCAGCAAGGTGCCGGAGTTGTGCATCTGCCGGTACGGCAGCACCACCAGTTCGGCCTCCCCGACCTCCTGCGCCAGCACCGCGTCCTCCACGTACTGCAGGCGTGCACTGATCCGCGGGTCCTCGGCGCAGGCGCGCTCGACCACGCCGCGGATCTGCGCATCGATCGGGTTGCCGGCGATGCGCAGGCTGAGCTGGGGATCGGGCAATGCGCCGAACGTCGCGATCAACGTCTCCACGCCCTTGTACGGGCGCAGCAGCCCGAAGTGCAGCAGGCGCCCGCGCACCCGCGGCGGTTGCGGCAGCGGCGCGTACCAGTCGCGGTAATGGCCGTGCAGGATGGTATCGGTGGCCGGCGCGCGTTCGGGCGTGGTCGCATTGATGCGGATCCAACGCGCGGTCTGGCGGTCGATCCAGCGCAGCAGCAGGCGTTCGCGCCAGCCCTTGTCCTCGTGCGGCGCCACATTGTGCAGGGTGCGCACCAACGGCACGCCCGTCACACGCAGGCGCAGCAGCAACAGCGCGACGCAGACCTGCTTGGCCAGCGTACCGAGCGCGGTGCGATGCCGCAGCAGGTACTCCGGCCAATGCAGATGCAGCACGTCGTAGCGCGACAGCAGCGCCGCGCGCATCGAGAAAAAGCGCAGGTGCACCTGCGGCGGCAGCGCCGCGTAGAGCTGGGTTAGGTAGGGATTGGTGGTCGCGGTCGGGCGCTCAGTGGACAGCAGCACGGTGACTGCCGGCGCAGTCTGCTGCGCCGCGCCGTGGCGTTGGCGCTCGCCGCTCATCGGCCGCCCTCCGCGCCGCCCAGCGCCAGGCGGTACTCGTCCAGATAGGCACCGACCACGCGGTCCCAGTCGTAGCGATGCGCATACGCCATCGCCGCGGCGCGCTGCGCGGCGAAGTCCGCATCGGTGGCGGCAGCGAAGGCGCGCACCGTGGCCGCGGCCGCCTGCGGATCGGCCGGGTCGACCAGCACACCCTGCCCCGACTCGCGCTGCAGGCGCGCGAACGGCGGAATGTCGCTGAGGATCGGCAGCAGTCCCGCGCTCATCGCTTCCACCGCGGCCAGGCCGAACCCCTCGTGCCGCGACAGGCACACGAAGTACTGCGCGCTGCCGAGCAACTGCGCCAGTTGCGCCTGGGTCGGCGCTACCTGCAGGCGCACCCGCTGCTGCAGGCCGCGCTCGGCGATCGCCTGCTGCAGGTCGGCCACGCTGAAGTCGTACTCGCGCCCGGCCACGATCAATTGCCAGGCCGGATCCTGCGCGGCCAGCGCGCGCACCAGGTCCAGGGTCTCCAGCAGGCCCTTGTTGACCGACCAGCGCCCGAAGTAGATCAGCGTGCGCCCGGGCGTGGCGCTGCCCTGCCCGGCAAACTTGTCCACGTCCACCCCGTTCTCGATCACCCGCAGCCGCTGCGGCGCGACCACCTGCGAGAACAGCTGGCCGTCGTTCTCGCTGGTCGCCACCACGCGCGCATAGGCGAGCGCCGAGATGCGGGTGAGGGTCTTGAACCAGAGCATCTTCAGGCGCGAGGCATAGGTGGTGTGGAAGAAACCGCCATGGGTGGACACGATCATCGGCACACGATGCAGCGACCGGGTCAGGGCCAGGAAGTCGTAGAAGAAATCGATGCCGTGCACGTGCAGCAGCTCCGCGCCGCGCACCGCCGACAGCACCGACGGCGTCAGCGGGTAGCGCGAGGAACCGCGATACGGCAAGCGCACGATCGGCACGCCCTGGTGGCTGTCGCGCGGGGCCAGGCGTTGCTGCGGATCGGTGAACACCCGGTCCAGGCTCACCACTTCGACCTGGTCGCGGCCCTGCTGCAGATGGCGGCGCGCGATGTTCAGCACCACCTCCTCCATGCCGCCGACCGAGGGATGGAACTGGCGCACCACATGCACCACCTTCATGCCGTCGCTCCCGCGACCGCGCTGCGACGCACGCCGATCATCCACGGCGCAATCCGCACCAGCACCGCGCGCATCGGCACGCTGGCCAGCACCGCCAGCACGCTCACCGACACCGCCCAGGCCGGTCCCCAGGCATCGCCGCGGACCAGGCCGGTACGGGCGGCGACGCCGGCCATCACCGAGAACAACAAGGTGTGCGTGCACAGGATCAGCAAGGTGTTGCGTCCGATCCACTGCAGCCAGGCCCAGTGCTGCAGCAGCCCGGCGATGCACAGCGCCATGGCGCTGCCGAGCAGGCTGGCGACCAGGAAGCCCAGCGGGGAGTCGCCGAACTTGAGCATGTTCACGTCCACGCGGCCGTTGTGCCAGGCGATCGCGAACCAGGCCGCGCCCAGAAGCAGCGCCGCCAGCGCATTGCCGGCCGGCCGCGCCGGCCACCACTGCGCCCGCGTGGCGGCGAGCGCCCCGATCGCGAAGAAGCACAGCGCCACCGGCAGCACGTCCAGGGAGAACGGCAGGCGCATGTCCTGCCCCGGGAACCAGCACGCCCAGCCCCAGGCCAGCGGCAACGACAGCCCGGCCAGCACCGGCAACGACAGCGTCCGACGCAGCGCCAGATACGCCAGCGTGGTCACGAACAGCGCCGGCAGGAACCACAGCGCCGGCATCACGTAGAGCTTGGGGCCGATGCCGCTGACCAGGCCCAGCAGCGGCTCCCACCACGGCCGGTCGCCCCACAGCTGCGCCTTGCTGCCGATATGCCGGGTCAGCATCCAGTACGCGTAGGCGACGAAAAAGAACGCCACGTACGGCAGCAGCAGGCTGCGCGCCAGCTTGCCGACCGTGGCCAGGGTCAGCGGGCGGTTGCCGAAGGCCTCGCCGACCCAGCCCGACAGCAGGAAGAACATCGGCACGTGGAAGCTGTAGGCCAGGATCACGTAGGCGTGCGGAATGCCCTTGGCATGCCCGAACACCACCAGCAGGATCGCCAGCGCCTTGGCCGCATCGATGCGCATATCGCGCGGCGCGCTCGTCAGCGCGGTGCGCGTCTGCGCCGGCACCGACGTGGAGACAGCCGTGGCGGGCGCGCTCATGCCGGCACCGCCGGGAGACGCGGAGCCGGCGTCGTCGCGGTCGCCGGCAGCACCGGCGCATCGCGCAGGCGCGGCGTCATCTGCCACAGGCAACCGCACACGAACCACCACAGCGCCGCAGTCTTGATCGAGAAGTAGCCGTTGGAGACCAGCAGGCTCAGCGAGAAGGCGAAGATCAGCAGGTTCTTGAACAGTTGCCCTTCGATGGTGCGCATCAGCATCGCGAACGAGTACGCCAGCAGGAACGCCAGCACCAGCAGCACCGACTGCGAGGAGATGAAGTAGGCGATGCCGCTGTCGAAGTAGCGGTACGGCTGGTCCACGTCCAGCCCCATCCACGCATCGGCGCTCATCCTGCGGATCGAATCGACGGTGAAGAACACCCGACCCAGCGTGGTGTCCTCGTAGCTCTGGATGCCCGAGGCCCAGACCAGCAGCCACGCCCCGCCCATCACCAGGAAGAAGATCAAAAAGCCCAGGCGCTGGTCGGTGCGCAGCAGCAACGGACTCAGCAGCGCCATCATCACGCAGGTCCCGGCAGCCAGGCGCCCGTCGGAGGCCACGATCAGGAAGCCGATCATCGCCACCGAGGCGACGATCGCCAGCGGCCGCATCCAGCGCCAGAAGGTCAGCAGGATCGCGGTGAAGAAGATGATGAAGTTGCCCATCGTCACCGGCTCGATGAATACCGAGGAGGCGCGTGGCAGGTTCGACGACGGCAGGAAGTTGCGCGCGCCGGGCCTGGTGGCGCTGACGAACAGATTGCTGTCCTGGTTCCAGAAGCTCGACGCGCTGGCGCCGCGCGCGTTGACGAAATAGCTCTTGGGGTTGACCACGTCGCCGTAGACCTTGGGCAGGGCCAGCTCGAACACCGCCACCAGCGACACCAGCAGCGCCATGCGCACGAACATGCGCGGCAGCGAGCCGGTATACGCCGCGCCGAGCATCAGGAAGGCGAACGGGATCAGCGCATCGCGGAAGAACTTCGGATCCAGCGTCCACGCCATGAACAGGCGCACCAGCATCAGCAGCGCCAGCAGGGCGATGCCGGTGAACACCATCGCCATGCGCTTGCGGTCCAGCGCGCGCATGCCAAGCAGGAAACACGCCGCATAGACCGCCAGTTCCACCGCGTAGGTCATCGCCGGGCTGACCCGGAACACCTTGGCGTTGATCATCGCCAATACGAAGTTGTAGCCGACGGCGAACAGCAGCACCAGCTCGATCAGCAGATTGCGACGCTGCTCGCGCAGCGGCATGTCCGGCGCGCTCAGCATGCGCACCCCGCTGCGGCGACGGCGCAGCGCGCGACGACGCCACGCTGGACGCGTGCCGGGCGTGGCGCCGGCATGCGGCGCGCCAGCCCATTCGGTGCAGGCAATGCAGGAACGACGGCGACGCGGAGGCGACGCCGACGCTGCACACGGTCGGCGGGAAGAAGACGCATCGGGCGCATCAGTAGGCGGTCTTCTGCCCGAGCACCTTGAACGCGGTCAGCACGATGATCCGCGTATCCAGCCACAACGACCAGCGGCGGATGTAGTCCAGGTCGTACTGGATGCGCTTCTTCATCGTGCGCAGTTCCGGCGTCTCGCCGCGGAAGCCGTTGACCTGCGCCCAGCCAGTGATGCCCGGCTTGACGTAGTGCCGCTGCATGTAATGGTGGATCAGCTTCTCGTAGTGGGTGTTGTGCTGCGCCGCGTGCGGACGCGGCCCCACCACCGACATGCTGCCGCCGAGCACGTTGAACAGCTGCGGCAGTTCGTCCAGGCTGGTGCGGCGCAGGAACGCACCGAAACGGGTCACCCGGCTGTCGCCGCGCGTCGCCTGCACCACCACGTCGCTGGGCTCCTGCTGCACGCGCATGGAGCGGAACTTGTACATGTAGAACTCACGCCCGCCCAGGCCATGGCGGCGCTGGCGGAAGAACACCGGACCCGGCGAGCTCAGCTTCACGCCCACCGCGATCGCCAGCATCAGCGGCCACAGCACCGCCAGCGCGGCCAGGGCCACCAGCTTGTCCTGCAGCGCCTTGGCGACCACGAAGTAGGTGTTGCGGTCCACCCCGCCCTGGCGCAGGTTGATCACCGGTACGTTGCCGATCTGGTCTCCGGACTGGTTGAGCATGCCGAAGTCGAACAGATCGGGAATCAGCCGGACCTGGATCGGATAGCGGTCCATGCGCTGCAGCAGCTGCTTGATGTGGTCGCGCTCGCCCAGCGGCAGCGAGATCCACACCTGCTCGACCTGGTGGTCGTCGAGGTAGTCGATCAGCGCGTCGGCGGTGCCCTCGCCCAGGCACTGCAGCTTCTGCGGATGGTCGGCCACCGACAGGTCGTAGTCGCTGCTGAAGTAGCCCACCACCTGCATGCCCACCCAGGGATTGCGGCTCAGGTAGTTGTGGATCTTCACCACCGGATGGCGCAACCCGACCACCACCACGCGCTGCACGTCCACGCCTTCGGAACGCAGCCGGTTGAGCACGCCACGCACCACCGTGCGCGAGAGCAGCAGCGTTCCCAGGCTGGTGACGAACCAGGTGCCGATCCACAGCCGCGAGACCTGCTGGCCGAACTGCACCACGAAGGCATGCATGGCGAACAGGGCGAACACGCCGCCACAGGCCAGGCTCAGCACCATCATCTCGCGCAACAGGCCGCGCCCGCGCCAACTGCGGTACAGCGGGAACAGGGCGAAGCAGATCACCGCGTACAGCAGCGTGGTGCCGATCGCCACCCGGTATGCCGGTTCCGGCATCCAGGTACCGAACAGCAGCCGGTGGGTCAGCAACGCGCCGCCGACCATGACGGTCAGGTCGGACACGCGCAACAGGATGTCTGCCGCGGCCGCGTACTTGGACAGCATGCGCGGCGAGGAGGTCGTATAGGTGGCGCTACTCAGGTCTGCCAAAAGCATGATCGGGATTCCTATCCAAACCCGGTCGATCGGCATGCGGGGGAACATGCGACGCCGCCGGGCCTCGATTTCGCCTGCCTGTGGACCGCTGCGGCGCCTCCCTCGCCGACCCCAGGTCCACGGCAGCCCGTGATTACTTCAACAGAAGAACGTCTTCGTACAACCGCGCTGGAAAATAATGGAGCACCTCATTGCCTAGCTGAACCACGTATCACCTCACTGAAGACTGTGCGTCGAACCGATGCCGATGTGTGCGTTGCGGCACGCGCTCGCGCATTGCGCGGTGCGGCGCGCCATGGCGCTGCGACATCTCATGCCGAGGCCGCCGCCGCGGCTTCGGCCTCGCGGATGAAATAGCGCACCAGCGCCACCGCCACCGCCAGGAACAGGCCGAACACGAAGGCCAGCGCCAAGCCGAGCAACTTCTTCGGCGAATTCGGCTTGCCGGGCACATCGGCGCGGTCGACGATCGAGATGTTGTTGGTGCCCACGTTGCCGACCACGCCGATCTCCTTGTAGCGCTGCAGCAACGCGTCGTAGAGCTGGCGGTTGGTGTCGGCCTCGCGGCGCAGCATGGTGTAGCGGATGCTGCGGGTCTGCAGGTCCAGTTCGTCGTTCTTCAGTGCGGCGATGCGGTCGGCCAGCAAGGTTTCCTGCTGACGCGCCGACTCGTAGTCGTTCTTCAGCGCGCTGCGGATGTTGGCGACCTCGTCGGCGATCTGGCGCTTGGTCTCGGCGATCTGGTTCTGCAGGCGCTGCATCTCCGGGTAGCCGGGCTGGAACGTCGCCAGCTTCTGCTGGTAGTCGGCGGTCAGCTTGGCCTGCTCGGCGCGCAGATTCTGGATCAACGGGTTGCTGACCACCTGCGGCAGGCCCATGCCGTCGCCGATGCCGGCCTGGCGCCAGGCCGCCTCGGCCTTGATCCGCGCGTCCTGCGCCGCGGCCAGGCGCACATTCAGTTCGCTCATGTTCTGCGTGGGCAGCGACGGCTTGTCGTCGCCCATCGACACGATCTGTTCCTGGCTGGAATAGTCGACCGCGTTCTTCTCCGACTCCTCGACCTTGTCGCGCAGTTGCGCCAGGCGCTCGGACAGGTAACGCGCAGCGAACGAGGACGCCTGCAGGCGGCGTTCCTGGGTCGAGGCGATGAACATCTTGGCGTAGGTATTGGCCACGCGCGTGGCCAGCACCCGGTCGGGCGAATCGAAGTTGATCCGCACCAGGCGCGAGTCGCGCACCGGCTCGATGGTCAACGCATCCAGCACCGGGCCGACCAGCGCATTCTCGGCCGCGGCAGCACGCGCCTGCGGCGTCGGCGCACGCCCGTCGCCGTTGTCCTGCAGCTTCTCCAGGGCTTCGTCGACCAGCGGCTTGAACGCCGGTTCCTGGGTCAGCTTGGCCTCGCGGATCACCTGCCGCGCCAGCGACCGGCTGCCGAGCAGCTCGTACTGGGTCTGGTAGAAGTCGCGATCCTGCGGCGATTCCACCGGCATCAGGTTGGCGACATTGGCGACGTTGAGCGATTCGCGCTCGATCTGCAGCACGCTGGTGGCACGGTACTTCGGCGTCATCAGCAGGAGGACGAGCAGCGCCAGCAGCACCACCGCCGCAGTGATGCCGACGATCAGCCAACGCTGGCGGTACAGCGCATTCCAGTAATCCAGCAGGCCGATGTCGGCTGGGCTCAGCGGCGTGCCCACGGGGCGCGCACGCGGCGCCGAGGCGGGAGGCAAGGTGGAGGCGCTCATCGGTAGGCCCTCCAGACCATCACGAACGGGGTCAGTTGCACGACGGTCCGCAGCAACACCAGCGCGTCGGAGCGGTACACCACCACGATGTCGCCACCGTAGATCGCCGGATCCGGCGCGGCCCCCTTCTGGATCTCGCGCAGATCGAAACGGGCCAGCATCTTCTGCCCGTCGACGGTCCGGAACACCACCACGTTGCCGCGGCTGGCCACGTCGCTGACGCCCTTGCCCAGCGACAGCGCCTGTTGCAGAGTCAGCGCGGAGCCCTGGATGGGATAGATGCCCGGCTCGCTGACCGCGCCGGTGACCGTGACCCGGTTGCCGGTGAACTCGTCGACCAGCACCGACACCTGCGGGTTCTGCAGATAGCCGTTGCGGTAGCGGTCGGCGATCTCCTTCTGCAGCGCATTGACGCTGGAGCCGGCGGCCTTGACGTCGCCGATCAGCGGCAGCGAGATGCGGCCTTCGTTGTCGACCCGCACCTGCCGTTCCAGGTCGTCGACCTGGAACACCTTGACCGTCAGCAGGTCGCCCGGGCCGAGCAAGTATTCCGGCTTGCCCATTGAAGCGGCAAGCGGATCGCCCGCCGGCAGGTCGGTACGCATCGCCGGCCCGCTGCTGCACGCAGACAGCAGTCCCAGGCAGAACAGGGCCAGCGCCCAGTGGAAGGTCACGGAAAGTTTACCCATGCGCGATGCTGATGCCCTCTGTCGAATGGTTTTCGAAGCGCCGCACTCGTCCAACCGGCCAGGGCTCCGTCCCGGCCAGAGGATGATCACGGTGTCAATTCCTGCCCGGGACGAACGGCCCTGGCCAACAGCGAAGCTTCGTGTTGCAACGCACTATGGCACAGCCATCTGCCGTCACCAAGGCGTTACCCGACATTTTTTTGACGCAGTAACAGGAGGGTTCAACTACATGTCCGGCGATTCAGCGTAGCAAGGGCCGGTGAACGTTCCATCGACGCGATGTTAACGTGATCAATGTCAACGCATTGACGCTGCATCGCTCCCAGTTCTGGCGCGGCTTTCCGGTCTGGCGAGGCGACGCCGGCGCGCGGCCATGGCGCATTCCTGCGAATTTTGTCTACGGCAGTGCGTTCGGCCCCAAATGAATGTTACGGCTCGTCGGCTTCGGTGCCGCTGCCACGCGCCGGCGCTCCTGCCGGGAGGGCGGTGCCCGTCTACCGGCACGTGGAGGCCCGCAAGCCCGGTGTGGCCAAACAAAAAGGCCCATGTCGCAGACATGGGCCTTCGAAAGATGGTCGGGGTAGCCGGATTCGAACCGACGACCACTAGTCCCCCAGACTAGTGCGCTACCAGGCTGCGCTATACCCCGATGTGTTGCGTCTCCGCCGTCATGGCGGACCCGCCTCGCGGCGAGTTGGCGATTATAGCGGGTTTGCCGCTGGCATTCCTAGCGGCGGTGGCCGCCCTGATTCAACGCCGCAGCAGCTGCAGGACTTCTTCCAGCTCCTGCCGCACCTGCTTGATGATCTGGTTGCTCAGCGCCGATTCCTGGCGGGCGCCCTCGCCTTCCAGGCGCAGGCGCGCACCGCCGATGGTGTAGCCCTGTTCGTACAGCAGGCTGCGGATCTGCCGCACCATCAGCACGTCGTGGCGCTGGTAGTAACGCCGATTGCCGCGCCGCTTGACCGGTTCCAGGCTGGGGAACTCGGTCTCCCAGTAGCGCAGCACGTGCGGCTTGACGTCGCACAGCTCGCTGACCTCACCGATGGTGAAGTAGCGCTTGGCCGGAATCGGCGGAAGTTCGCGGTTACTGCCCGGGTCCAGCATATGCCTCCACTCGCTCCTTGAGCTTCTGTCCGGGACGGAAGGTCACCACCGTCCGCGCCGAAATCGGGATCTCTTCGCCGGTCTTGGGATTGCGGCCGGGCCGTTGGTTCTTGCGGCGCAGGTCGAAGTTGCCGAAACCGGACAGCTTCACCTGCCGCCCCTGCTCGAGCGCATCGCGCAGCACGTCGAAGAACGCATCGACGAATTCCTTGGCCTCGCGCTTGTTCAGCCCGACTTCGTCGAACAACCGCTCGGCCATTTCCGCTTTGGTCAACGCCATTGCCCTGCTATCCCCTGTCCCTTCTCAACCACGCATCCGCGCGTCGTGTTCCCGCGCCAGCGCGGCCACCGCATCGGCGACCACCGCCTCCACGTCGCGGTCTGTCAGAGTGCGCGTGTTGTCCTGCAAAATCAAGCCCATAGCGAGACTCTTGCAACCAGCCTCGACCCCCGCGCCGACGTAGCGGTCGAACAGCACCACGTCGCGCAGCAACGGCCCCACCGCCGCGCGCACGCTACGCGCCAGCGCCGCCCAGCTCACCGCGTCCGGCACCACGAAGGCCAGGTCGCGGCGCACCGACGGGAACCGCGACAGCTCGGCGGCGCGCGGCAAGGCACGCGCGGCCAGCGGCGCCAGGTCCAGCTCGAACGCCAGCACGTCCACGTCGATCTGCATCGCCTGCAGCAGCCGCGGGTGCAGCTGCCCGATCCAGCCGATCCGCGTCTCGTCGCGATAGACGTCGGCCGATCGGGTCGGATGCGCGAACGGGTGCGTCGCCGGCCGATAGTCCAGGCGTGCGCCGGACGCCGCGGCCAGGGCCTCCAGGTCGCCCTTGAGGTCGTGGAAATCGACCTTGCGCGCCGGCAGGCCCCACTGCAGGGCGTCGGCATCGCCGCACACCGCGGCCGCCACCCGCTGGGTCTCGGTCGGCGCGGCACCGGCTTCCGCCGCCGCGGCGAACACCTTGCCCAGTTCGAACAGGCGCACGCGCCCGGCTTGGCGCGCGGCGTTGCGGCCCAGCGCCGCGACCAGCCCCGGCAGCAGCGACGGACGCATCACCGCCAGTTCGGCGCTGAGCGGATTGGCCAGGGCCACGCGCCCGTCGTGCAGCCCCCACTGGTCCAGCAGCGCGGCATCGACGAAGGCGTAGTTGATGGTTTCCAGCAGCTCGCGCGCCAGCAACTGCCGGCGCACGCTGCGCTCGTCCAGTTGGGTCTCGCTGTCCATGGCGATGCGCGTGGCGCCGCCGGGCAAGGTCGTCGGCAGGCGGTCGTAGCCGTGGATGCGCGCCAGTTCCTCGATCAGGTCCTCTTCGATGGCGATGTCGAAGCGGCGGCTCGGTGCGGTGACCTGCCAGCCATCGGCCGAGGCCACCACCTCCATGCCCAGCGCGCGCAGGATGCGCTCCACGTCGGCGTCGGCGATCTCGATGCCGAGCACGCGCAGGATGCGCGCGCGGCGCAGCGCGATCGGCGCCGGCGCCGGCAGGAATTCGGGCAGGGCGGCCTCGACCACCTGGCCGGCGCGGCCACCGGCCAGCTCCAGCACCAGCCGCGTGGCCAGCTCCAGCGCCTGCCGCGGCAGCGCCGGGTCGACGCCGCGCTCGAAACGGTGGCCGGCATCGGTGTGCAGGCCTAGCTTGCGACCGCGGCCCATGATCGCCGCCGGGGCGAAATGCGCGGCCTCCAGGAACACGTGCCGGGTGGTCTCGGTGACGCGGGTCGCGTGGCCGCCCATCAGCCCGGCCAGCGCCACCGGCCGATCGGCGTCGGTGACCAGCAGGAAGGCCGGATCCAGTGCCGCCTCGCGGCCATCGAGCAGGGTCAGGGTCTCGCCGTCGCGCGCGTGGCGCACGCCGACCGGGCCCTGCAAGGTGTCCAGGTCGAAGGCATGCATCGGCTGGCCCAGTTCCAGCATCACGTACTGGGTGATGTCCACCAGCAGCGACACCGGGCGCACGCCACTGCGGCGCAGGCGTTCGGCCATCCACAGCGGCGTCTTCGCCGCCGGATCCAGGTCCTCGACCACGCGGCCGCAGTAACGCGGCGCGTCGGCGCCCGCACCAAGCGTCACCGGCAGCGTGCGCTCGCTGCTCACCGCCGCCGGCGTCACCGCCAGCGGCACCACGTCGCTGCCGCAGGCCGCGGCCACGTCGTAGGCGATGCCGCGCACGCCGAAGCAGTCGGCGCGGTTGGGCGTGAGCTTGATCTCGATGCTGGCGTCGGGCAGCCCCAGGTACTCGGTCAGCGCCTGGCCGACCGGCGCATCGTCGGGCAGCTCGAACAGCCCGGACGCATCGCTGTCCAGCCCCAGTTCCTTGGCCGAGCACAGCATGCCGTTGGACGCGACCCCACGCAGCTTGGCCGGCTTGATCGCGATGCCGCCGACCTGGGCGCCGACCAGCGCCAGCGGCGCCACCAGGCCCGCGCGTGCATTGGGCGCACCGCAGACGATCTGCAGCAGCTCGCCCTGCCCGGCATCGACCCGGCACACCTGCAACCGGTCGGCCTCGGGATGCGGCGCGGCCTCGACGATCCGCGCCACCACCACCTGCTGCAGGCCGTCGCCGAGCGGCACGACCTCCTCGACCTCCAGGCCGATGGCAGTCAGGGTCGCGGTGAGCTGCTCACGCGAGGCCTGGGTCGGAACGTGGCTACGCAGCCAGTTTTCGCTGAATTTCATTGGAGAGCCGGGATTGGGGATTCGGGATTGGGGATTCGCAGGAGCGGATACGCGTGGGACCGGAAGATTGGAGGGGAACTCGCTTCAACGAATCCCCAATCCCCACTCCCGAATCCCCGCCCTCAGGCAAACTGCCGCAGGAACCGCACGTCGTTCTCGAAGAAGGCGCGCAAGTCGTTGACGCCGTAGCGCAGCATCGCGAAGCGCTCCACGCCCATGCCGAAGGCGAAGCCGGTGTAGCGCTCCGGGTCGATGCCGACGTTGCGCAGCACGTTCGGGTGGACCATGCCGCAGCCGAGCACTTCCAGCCAGCGGGTGCTGCCGTCGGGCTGCTGCCAGGCGATGTCGACCTCGGCGCCGGGCTCGACGAAGGGGAAGTAGCTGGGACGGAAGCGCATCTGGAAATCGCGCTCGAAGAACGCGCGCACGAACTCGGCCAGGGTGCCCTTGAGGTCGGCGAAGGTCGCGTGCTCGTCGACCAGCAGGCCTTCGACCTGATGGAACATCGGCGAATGGGTCTGGTCGCTGTCGCTGCGGTAGACCTTGCCGGCGGCGATCATGCGCAGCGGCGGCGCATGCTCGCCCATGTAGCGCACCTGCACGCCCGAGGTGTGGGTGCGCAACAGGCGGCCGTCGCCGAAATAGAAGGTGTCGTGCATCGCCCGCGCCGGGTGGTGCGGCGGGAAATTCAACGCCTCGAAGTTGTGCCAGTCGTCCTCGATCTCGGGGCCGTCGGACAGTTCGTAGCCCAGCCGCGCGAAGATCTCGGTGATGCGCTCCAACGTGCGGGTGACCGGATGCAGCCCGCCGCGTTCGCCGCGCCGGCCCGGCAGGGTCACGTCGATGCGCTCGGCGGCCAGGCGCGCGTCCAGCGCGGCGGTTTCCAGCAGCGTGCGGCGCTCGGCCAGCGCGGCTGACACCGTGTCGCGCGCGCGGTTGATCGCCTCGCCGGCGAGCTTGCGCTGCTCCGGCGCCAGCGCACCGAGCTGCTTGAGCTGGGCGGTGATGCTGCCGCTCTTGCCGAGCAGCGCGACCCGCAATTGCTCCAACGCCTCCGGACTCTGCGCCGCGGCGATGTCCGCCAGCGCCTGCCCGCTCAGGGAATCGATCTCACTCATTGCACTCGCGCCTCACTGCTCCGGCCGAACCGTGGCCACCGTGTCCCGCCGATGCGGGACCTCACCTACCCGGCAGGCACCCCGCATCGGGACGCCCAAAAACGCAAAAGGGGAAGGACTTGCGCCCTTCCCCTGCATGCCTGCGATGGCTCCCGCCGAAACCCCGCACGTGGACGCGCGGGTTTCTGCAGGGACTCGCAAACTTATGCCGCCAGCGCGCCCTTCGCCTTCTCCGCCAGGGCGGCAAAGCCCTGCGCGTCGTGCACGGCGATGTCCGCCAGCACCTTGCGGTCGAGGGTGATGCCAGCCTTGAGCAGGCCGTTCATGAAACGGCTGTAGCTCATGCCGTTGATGCGGGCCGCCGCATTGATGCGGGTGATCCACAGCGAACGGAAATTGCGCTTCTTCTGCTTGCGGCCGATGTAGGCGTACTGCTGCGCCTTGATCACCGCCTGCTTGGCGACGCGGAAGACCTTGCGACGGGCGTTGTAGTAGCCCTTGGCGAGGTTCAGAACTTTCTTGTGACGACGGCGCGCCTGGACGCCACGCTTGACTCGAGCCATGGTTCAGTCCTCAGAGGTAGGGAAGCATACGGTCCAGACGGCCTGCGTCCTCGGCACGGACGTGGTTCGTCTGCCGCAGGTTGCGCTTCCGCTTGGTCGCTTTCTTGGTGAGGATGTGGCTACGGTTGGCGTGGCCGGCCTTGTACTTGCCGGAGGCGGTCTTGCGGAAACGCTTGGCCGCCGCCCGGTTGGTCTTGATCTTGGGCATTACAATGTCCTTGATGGTGTTTTGTCACTGGTCAGGGCGGTGGCTGCGCCACACTTTCCGTCCGTGCCCTTACCTGCTTGTAAGCCCTTGATCCACTGAGGATCCGGGCGGGTCCTATTGCCGCCGGAGCGGCAAACCCGATGAACTGGGCCGCGCATTATGCCAGGGCTTGGAATGCCTTGCAAATCATGCAGTTCGATCTGGGCGCTTGCGCGCCGGGATTCGGGATTCGGGATTCGGGATTCGCGCAGGCTGGGCGGCGCACGGGCACGCCGCAACGGCGCAGCCGCGCTACGCCCGGAACGTCAAGAAGAGGTTGGCCACAGATACCGGAGAACCGCGCGCCTGCCGTTGGCGGGGCGCGATCCCGGGCTGCAGTCCGCGGATCAGCGCTTCTTCGGCGCGATCATCATCACCATCTGCCGGCCTTCCAGGCGCGGACGCGATTCGATGACGATGTCCTCGCCCAGATCGGCCTCGATCCGCGCGGCCATTTCGCGACCGAGCTCCTGATGGCTCATCTCGCGACCGCGGAAGCGGATGTTGACCTTGACCTTGTCGCCTTCCTCGATGAAGCGGCGCATGTTGCGCAGCTTGATCTGGTAATCGCCTTCGTCCGTGACCGGACGGAACTTGATTTCCTTGATCTCGACCTGCTTGGTCTTCTTCTTGGCTTCGTTGGCCTTCTTCTGCTGCTCGAACTTGAACTTGCCGAAGTCCATGATCTTGCAGACCGGCGGATCGGCCTGCGGCTGGATCTCGACCAGATCCAGGCCGTCTTCCTCGGCCATCGCCAGCGCTTCGTCGCGGCTCAACACGCCAACCATCTCGCCGTCTGCGCCGATCACGCGCACGCGCGGCACGCGGATCTCTTGGTTCTTGCGGTTCTGTTTGTTGTCAGGGGTACTGATGTTGCAATCTCCCAGGGGAATCGGACTGGCGCGGACGGAGGCTCCGTCCGCGCCAGGGTGGTGTCACGCCAACTGCTCGGCGCGCAGCCGGTCGGCGAAGGCGGCGACCGACATGGTGCCCAAATCCTCCCCCGATCGCGTACGGACCGCAATCGCGCCGTTTTCCGTCTCGCGGTCGCCCGCGACCAACAGGTACGGCACCCGCTGCAGCGTGTGTTCGCGAATCTTATAACCGATTTTTTCGTTCCGCAAATCGGCCTCGATGCGGAAGCCTTGATTTGCAAGGAGTTTCCGCACGTTGTCTACATAGTCTGCCTGAGCATCGGTGATGTTCATGACCACGGCCTGCACCGGCGCCAGCCAGGCCGGGAACATGCCGGCATGGTGCTCGATCAGGATGCCGATGAAGCGCTCCATCGAGCCGACGATGGCCCGGTGCAGCATCACCGGATGCTTCTTCTGGCTGTGCTCGTCCACATACTCGGCGCCGAGGCGGCCGGGCATCATGAAATCCACCTGCATGGTGCCGAGCTGCCAGGTGCGGCCGATCGCGTCCTTCAGGTGGTACTCGATCTTCGGGCCGTAGAAGGCGCCCTCGCCCGGCAGTTCCTGCCACTCCACGCCGCAGGCGCCGAGCGCGGCGCGCAGGGCGGCCTCGGCCTTGTCCCAGGTGGCGTCGTCGCCCAGGCGCTTTTCCGGGCGCAAGGCGATCTTGATCTGGATGTCGTCGAAGCCGAAGTCGCCGTACACCTTCAGCGCCTGCTGGTGGAAGGCGGTGACCTCCGCCTCGATCTGCTGCTCGGTGCAGAAGATGTGGCCATCGTCCTGGGTGAAGCCGCGCACGCGCAGGATGCCGTGCAGCGCGCCAGACGGCTCGTTGCGGTGGCAGGCGCCGAACTCGCCGTAGCGGATCGGCAGGTCGCGGTAGCTGTGCAGGCCCTGGTTGAACACCTGCACGTGGCCGGGGCAGTTCATCGGCTTGACCGCGTAGGTGCGCTTCTCCGACTCGGTGAAGAACATGTTGTCCTGGTAGTTGTCCCAGTGGCCGGACTTCTGCCACAGCGACACGTCCAGGATCTGCGGGCAGCGCACCTCGCCGTAGCCGCTGTCGCGGTAGACCTTGCGCATGTACTGCTCGACCACCTGCCAGATCGACCAGCCTTTGGGATGCCAGAACACCAGGCCCGGGCCCTCTTCCTGCAGGTGGAACAGGTCCTGCTGCTTGCCGATCTTGCGGTGGTCGCGCTTGTCGGCCTCCTCCATGCGCAGGATGTAGGCCTCGAGCTGCTTCTTGTCGGCCCAGGCGGTGCCGTAGATGCGCTGCAGTTGCTCGTTCTTGGCGTCGCCGCGCCAATAGGCGCCGGAGATGCGGGTCAGCTTGAACGCCTTGAGGAAACGCGTGTTCGGCACGTGCGGGCCGCGGCACATGTCCACGTATTCCTGGTGGTAGTACAGGCCCATCGCGGTGACGTCCTCGGGCATGTCCTCGATCAGCCGCAGCTTGTAGTCCTCACCGCGCTGCTTGAACAGCTCGATGACCTCGGCGCGCGGGGTGACCTTCTTGATCACGTCGTAGTCCTGCGCGATCAGCTCCTGCATGCGCTTTTCGATCGCCGCCAGGTCCTCCGGGGTGAACGGGCGCTCGCTGTAGATGTCGTAGTAGAAGCCCTCGGCGATGACCGGACCGATCACCATCTTGACCTCGGGATACAGCTGCTTGACCGCGTGGCCGACCAGATGCGCGCAGGAGTGGCGGATGATCTCCACGCCTTCGGCGTCCTTGGCGGTGATCAGGCGCAGGCTGGCGTCGTGGTCGATGAGGTCGCAGGCGTCGACCAGGCGGCCGTCGACCTGGCCGGCGATGGTCGCCTTGGCCAGGCCGGGGCCGATGGACTGGGCCACGTCCATGGGGCTGACGGGATGTTCGAATTCGCGGCGGCTGCCGTCGGGGAGCGTGATCGTGATCATGGGAGTCGGTGGAAAGGGAAACTGGGGGATGACGTCCGCACCACCTCGGCGGCAGGCCAGTCTGGGCGCGGGACAGAAAGAAGGCGCCACAAGGGCGCCTGCTCGGACAGCCTTGGGCGGGAACTCAAGCGAGGGCGGTGGTAGTGCTCATGTCGCACGCTCGGCCGGCGTTGCCGCGGGCCACCCATGTCCGGATCTTGTGGTGGGGCAAGATGGTAAACCAATCTTTACCAAAACGGTAAACATCGGTATTGACCGATATTGGAGACACAACGATGTTGGGGACAAGAGGAAGAGGACAGGTCACGCCGCCACTCTCTCGCCTTCGCTGCGCCGCAGCAAGAGCTACAGCGGCCGCCATGGCATGCTTCGCCGACGTTTTCTCCGCACCGGACGCGCCGTCATCAAAGGCAAGGCCACATCGCTGGACATCGCCTACCTGGCAGGCGTGTCGCAACCCACCGTCTCGCGCGCGCTGCGCGGCAGCCCGGCGGTCAACGAGCAGACACGGCGCAAGATCCTGGCGATCGCGCGCGAGCTGAACTACAAGGTCGACAAGCACGCCTCCAGCCTGCGCCTGCGCAACGCCGGGACCCTGGCGCTGCTGTTCTTCGAAGACCCGACCACCGACGACTCGCTGATCAACCCGTTCTTCCACTCGATGCTGGGGTCGATCACCCGCGCCTGCGCCCGCCATGGCTACGACCTGCTGGTGTCGTTCCAGCAGTTGTCGGACAACTGGCGCGCCGACTACGGCGACAGCCAGAAGGCCGACGGGCTGATCCTGCTCGGCTATGGCGACTACCTGCAGGCGCAGCAGCGGCTGCAGCACCTGGTCGACCAGGGCACGCACTTCGTGCGCTGGGGCGCGGTGCTGCCCGGGCAGCCGGGGGTGTCGATCGGCAGCGACAACTTCCAGGGCGGCCACGACATCACCGCGCACCTGCTGGCGCAGGGCCGCCGCCGCATCGCCTTCCTCGGCGACGCCTCCAACCATTACCCAGAATTCCTGGAACGCTACCGCGGCCATCTGCAGGCGCTGCGCGCGGCCGGCGTCGACGCCACCCCGGCGCTGCAGGTCGATGCGATCACCACCGAGCAGTCCGGCTACGAGGCGGCGCTGGCCCTGCTCGGCCGCGGCGAACGCTTCGATGCGCTGTTCGCCGCCAGCGACCTGATCGCCATCGGCGCGTTGAAGGCCTTGCGCGAGCACGGCCTGCGCGTGCCCGAGGACGTGGCCCTGGCCGGCTTCGACGATATCCCGGTGGCGGCCAGCGTCGATCCTGCGTTGTCGACGGTGCAGCAGGACACCAAGCTGGCCGGTGCGGTGCTGGTGGACACCCTGCTGGCGCAGATCGCCGGGCAGCCGGTGAGCAGCCGTACTCTGCCGGTGACACTGTCGCTGCGCGGCTCGTCGCTGCTGCGCAACTGAGCCACCCTACTGGGGCACCGACGCGCCGACGGCCGGCGCGCTGAGGCCGACCGGCAGCGCCGCGTTCACGGCGTCGGCGCGACCCCGTCCTTGGCCGCCATCAGCCAGCGCAGCCGCGCGCGCAGGTCCGGGCGCACGATCGGCGCATCGGACAGGAACACGCGCACGCCGTGTGCCGGCACCTCGGCGCGCAATGCATCGGTCACCTCGATGGCGCTGCCATCGAAGCCGTCGTGCCAGGTGCCGGACTGCAGGTAGCGGCGCACTTCCAGCGTGCGTGGCGCATCGCTCTTGTTCAGCAGCACCAGCGCGGTCTGGGTGCTGCCCGCATGCTGCACCACCCGGTAGAACACCGCCTCGTCGCCGGACAACTGCAGGTTGAGTTGCAGGCCGCGCTGCAGCGCCGGGCTGCGCTGGCGCAGCGTGGCGATGCGCCGCAGCGGCGCGAAGATCGGGCTGCTCGGCGCCGCGTTCACCCGCTCCTGGCCGAAGTAGTTGCGGTTGCCGGCGTGCTCGGCACGGCCGCGCATGAAGCCGGTCTCCGAGCCGTAGTAGATCACCGGGATGCCGCGCGCGGTGAACAGCCAGTTGTGCGCGTCGATGAAGCCGGCGTCGCTGGCGTCCAGCCGCGCCATGTCGTGGTTGTCGTAGAAAGTCATCAGCTCGTACGGATTGGCGTACGGGCCGCGCTCCAGGTACAGCGACGGCTGCAGCGTCTCGTAGCCGCGCTGGGCATGGCCGAAGGTCGCCGCCAGTGCCTGTTTGAGCGGGAAATCCAGCACGCTGACGCCGGCGTTGCTGGCCCAGGTGTGGCCGGCGATCTTGTGCGCGTTGTAGTCGAAGTCCTCGCCGAACATGAACATGCCCGGGCGCTGCGCGCGGATGCGGCGCACGAACTCGTGCCAGAAGCTGTCCGGCATCCAGCCGATGGTGTCGATGCGAAACGCATCGGCGCCCTGCGCCAGCCACTGCGAATAGGCGCCGACCAGGTACTCCATCACCGCCGGGTTGCGCTCGTTGAAATCGGACAACTGCGCCAGGTTGCCGCCGGTGTTGTAGAACGCGTGCAGCGGGTTGTGCGCCGGGTCCAGCTTGGACGGCAGCAGGTTCTGGTGGTCGGCGATGAGCGTGCCGTCGCGGTCGAACACTTGGCCGAACATCGGTTGCCGCTTGGGCATGGTCCAGGCCGGCGAGCCATGGTTGCCGACGATGTCCAGCACCACCTTCAGCTGCTGCGCATGCATCGCCTGGGTGAAGCCGGCGAAATCCAGGCCCGGGCTCGGCAGATGCTCGTCGAGCTTGTAGAAGTTGACGCCCCAGTAGCCGTGGTAGCCGGTCTTGCCGCGGTCGCTCAGCGAACTGCCCCAGGTGATCGGCTTGCCGCCGGTGAAGGCCTCGTCCGGGTTGTCGACGATCGGGGTGATCCACACCGCGCCGAAGCCCATATCGCGGATGTAGCCGGCGTTGTCGACCACGCCCTTGAAGTCGCCGCCGAGGTAGCCGATGTTGTCGCTCTCGCCCGGCGGCGCCGGGATCGGGATGTCGAAGGTGCGGTGCGCGCCGCCCTGGTCGCGGTGATCGTTGCCCGGATCGCCATTGACGAAGCGGTCGGTGACCACGAAGTACACCGCCTCGCTGGCGAAGGGTTCCAGCGTGCCGTAGAACTCCTCCTGCGCAGGCGCCTGGGCCTGCGCCGACGCGGCGCAGGCGCCCAGCAGGGCCAGCGCCAACAGCGACATCCGATCGATCATGCGTTCGCTCCCGAATCCGACGGCACCCACAGCACGCACAGCGCCGCCACCAGCAGGCTGCCGCCGCCGATCGCCAGCGCGTACAGCGGCCGGCCGCCGAGCCAGTGCGTGAGCGCGAAGCCCAGCACGCTGACCGCGACCAACTGCGGGATCACGATGAAGAAATTGAAGATGCCCATGTACACGCCCATCTTCGCCGCCGGCACGCTGTCCGACAGCAAGGCGTAAGGCAGCGACAGGATCGAGGCCCAGGCGAAGCCCACGCCGACCATCGACAGCAGCAGCCACTGCGGATCGCGGATCCACAGGAACGACAGCAGGCCGGCCGCGCCCAGGCACAGGTTGAGCAGATGGCTCATGCGCAGCCCGCAGACGCGCACCAGCAGCGGAATGGCGATCGCGGCCAGTGCGGCGAAGCCGTTGTAGGCGGCGAACAGCACGCCGACCCAGTTGGCGCCCTCGTTGTAGGCGGCCGAGGTGACGTCCTGGGTACCGTAGTGGGTCTGGGTGACCGCGGCGGTGGTGTTGATCCACATCGCGAACAACGCGAACCAGGAAAAGAACTGCACCCCGGCCAGGCGCCGCATCGCCCGCGGCATGGTCTGCAGATCGCAGACGATCGCCGCCAGCATGTGTCCGCGACGCAGGCGCGGCGCCACGCCCTGCAGCACGCCGTAAGCGATGCACAGGCCGGCCAGCACGTACAGCATGCGGTCGCCGCGGCACCAGGCGATGGCCGCCGCGCCGGCAATGCCCACCGCGCACCACAGCGCAGCGGCGCCATCGACACGGCGCGGTTGCGCCGCCGCGGCGGCCGCGGTGGCGACGTCGCTGCCGTGCAGGTCTTCGGGCGGATACTCGCGGGTGCGCAGCACGGTCCAGCCGATGGACAGGAACAGCACCGCGCCGCCGAAATAGAACGCGTAGCGCACCGTCGCCGGCACCTCGCCGGGGGCGGCGGTATTGCTGACGCCCCAGTGCGCCAGCAGCCACGGCAGCATGCTCGCCACCACTGCGCCCACGCCGATGAAGAAGCTCTGCATCGCATAGCCGGTGGCGCGCTGGCGCGTCGGCAACTGGTCGCCGACGAAGGCGCGGAACGGCTCCATCGAGATGTTGATCGAAGCGTCCAGCACCCACAGCGTGCCGGCCGCCACCCACAGCGCCGGCGAGTTCGGCATCACCAGCAAGGCCAACGTGGTGAACAGCGCGCCGACCATGAAGTACGGGCGACGCCGGCCGAAGCGGTTCCAGGTGCGGTCGGACAGGTAGCCGACAATCGGCTGCACGATCAGGCCGGTCAGCGGTGCGGCGATCCACAGTCCCGGCACCTGGTCCATGTCGGCACCCAGGGTCTGGAAGATGCGGCTGGCATTGGCGTTCTGCAGCGCGAAGCCGAACTGGATGCCGAGGAAGCCGAAGCACATGTTCCAGATCTGCCAGAACGACAGCGCCGGCTTGGCGCGTGGCATGGCGCTCATGGGCGCTCCTCGATCGGGCCGACCGGCGCGATCAGCAGCGCGGCGACATCGGCGGCATTGACCACGCCATCGGCGCCGCCCTGGCCACCGGTGTAGCGTGCGAAGTGCTGCAGTGCGCTCATGTTTGCCGCCGGCAGCAAGCGCGCGACGCAACGTTGCCCGGCCTGCAGCACGAACAGCGCCGCCGTGGAGGTCTGCTCGCCGACGCTGTGCGGCATCACCAGCGGTTGCGACTGTGCTGGCGCGTGGCCGCACTGCACCTGCAGGCGTTTGACCGCGGCGGTGACACCGGTGTTGATCGGGCCATGCGCATTGACGTAGCGCACGCTCAGCCGGTAGGCGCCATCGTGCGGCGCGGTCCAGCTCCAGTCGTCGGCACCGTCCACGCGCGCAACGTCGCCGACGCAGACGGTGGGGCTGTGCAGCGATTCCCAGCGCCCCACTTGCCGGGTCAGGCTCAGGCACTGCACGCGCTCGGCCAGCGGCAGCAGCGCGCCGTCAGCGTGCCCCGTGTGCGCCTGCCCATCGACGTACAGCACCGTGTCCGTAGCCGCCTGCACCCGCCAGCCTTGCGCTTCGCGCCGCACCTGCGGTGCCGGCGGTGCCAGCGGCGCGAAGGCGTCTTCCGCCGTCAGCATCTGCAAGGGTGCGCTGCCGCTGTGGCGCGCCACCAGGTCGACGGTGGTGGTGCTGTCCTGGGTACTGGTCTTGCCGGCGACCAGCAGGTCGCCCTGCAGTTGCGCCGGCCGGCGCAGCACGATCCGGCGGTCCTTCAGCTGCAACGCGATTTCCTGGCGCTCGCCGAACAACAGCGGCACCAGGCTGGTCGGCAGCTTGGGCAGCACCCGACCGTCGTCCTCCACGCCGAACACGCCCTCGATCACCATCGCCAGGTAGCCGGCCACCGACCACAGCTGCCGCGGCGAATTGACCACCGGACCACTCAGTGGGCCGTCGTCGACATGCGCGGCCTGGCTCAGGAACTCGTAGTTCTCCATGTTCGAGCCGGCCAGCGCGGCGCCGCGCAGCAGCGAGCGCACTTCCAGGTCGATGCGCACGCTGTCGTCGGTGTGCCGGGCCGCACGCAGCGCGTAGGCGCTGACGAACGGCCAGATCGCCCGGTTGTGGTAGATCGGCACCTCGCGCTGCTGCGGCCACACCACCGGGCTGCCCGCCTCCACCGCGGGATAGCGGGCCAGCGCCTGGCGCGCGCGCGCGGGCGGCAGTACGTCGGCCAGCACCGCCAGCGACAGGCCCAGCAGATCGTAGCTTTCGTAGCGCACCGGATGCTCGGCCGTACCGATGTAGCCGACGTAGGTGCCGCGGTCCTCGCGCCAGAAACGCTGCGCGATCGCCTGGCGCAGTGCATCGGCCCAGCCGGCATAGCGTACGGCGGCCTGCGTATCGCCCTGCTCACGAGCCAGACGCTCGCCCAGGCGCAGCGCCTGGTAATGCAGCACGTTGGTGGACAGCGCGAAGGAACTGGCGATGAAGCCGACATTCTCGCGCGTCCAGGCCGGATAGGTCTGCTCGCGCCAGTCCAGGAACGAGGTCTCGCCGCGGTACAGGCCGATGCGCGGGTCGAACGCGAACGCGCGATCCTGCGCCAGCGTGGCCGTGAGCGCGGCGCGGGTATCGGCGGCAAAGGCCGGATCGTCAAGCAGGTGCCGCGCAGCCAGGAACCACACCACCCGGTCGCTGCTCACCGGCCAGCTGCCGCCGGAGCCGGTGTCCTGCGCCACGAACAGCCCCGGCAGCGCGTCGGCGCCGCGCATCGGCGACAGCTTGAAGCGTAGCGAGCGGCGCGTGCGCTGCGGATCCAGCCGCGCCAGGGCCAGGTCCGCGGCATAGCTGACATCGCGGGTCCACACGTAGGGCCAGCGCTCGCCGGTCTGGTAGCAATCGCACGGCAACGGCTTGCCGTGATCGAACGCCGGGTCGCGGATCGCCTGCACCTGGTCGTCGTGCAGCTCCTGCTGCGCCAGCGCGAACAGCGCATCGAATAGCGGACTGTCGGTCTCGCTGCGCAGCGGCTGTGCCGGCACCGCGCGCGTGCCCTGCGCCGCGTGCAGCACGAAACCGCCGTCGGCCGTGGCCTCGGCCTGCGCGGTCTGGCCACGCCATTGCAATGACGTCTGTCCAGCAGACGCCGACGCCGCGGCACCCAAGGTGGCGGCCAAGCAGATCATCTTCAGCATCGAAGCGGCAGACCGGCTCGCACCGATCGACCTCCCTCCCTCTTTGCCTGCATGGTGGAAGCGCAGGCCGGCACGCCGGCACTACGGTCGCCGCCTCCGCATCGCGGGGCGCTGCGGACATGGTAGACGGGCGGCACCGCGACGCGTGCAGTTGCATACGTATTCATCGCATGCGCCACGGCGGCCGCGGACCGCGTCGCTATAGTCGATGCGCTGCCACGGTCGCCCTGGGAGGGGATATGCCGCTGTTTGAGGTCCTGTCGCGCCTGCGTGTGCCGTCGTTACTGGCGAGCGTGTTGTGGTGCGTTGCGCCATGCCTGCACGCCGCGCCGCAGACGGTGGCCAGCGTGGACTCGCCGGGCAAGATCCTGCGCGTCTCCCTGCAGTTGGACGACGGCCGCCCCGGCTATCGCGTGCAGCGGCTGGGCGAGGCGGTGATCGGCGAATCACGGCTGGGCTTCCAGTTGCGCGACGGCGCCCTGGATCGCGACCTGGCGGTGCTGGACCAGCACAGCCGCAGCGTCGACGAGACCTGGGAACAGCCGTGGGGCGAGCGCCGCTATGTGCGCAACCACTACAACGAACTGCGCGTGGACCTGGGCGAGCGCGGCGGCCGCCAGCGCCGCTTCGCGGTGGTGTTCCGCGTCTACGACGACGGGCTCGGCTTCCGCTACCGCTTTCCGCAGCAGCCCGGCATGCAGGAGGCCGTCATCGACGAAGAGCTCACCGAGTTCGACATCGTCCCCGAGGCGACCGCCTGGTGGATTCCCGCCGGCGAACCCATCCACTACGAATACCTGTACCGACGCACGCCGCTGCGCGAGGTGCCGCTGGCGCACACGCCGTTCACCCTGCGCAGCCAGGACGGCCTGCACCTGGCCATCCACGAGGCCACCCTGGTCGACTACGCCGGGATGTGGCTGCGCCGCGGCGAAGGCCAGCGCCTGCATGCGCAACTATCGCCGTCGGCGGAAGGCTGGAAGGTCCGCCGCGCCCTGCCCTTCGACACGCCGTGGCGCACGCTGCAGATCAGCGACACCGCCGGCGGCCTGGTCGATTCCAACCTGATCCTCAACCTCAACGAACCCAATGCGCTGGGCGACGTGAGCTGGGTGCACCCGGCCAAGTACGTGGGCGTGTGGTGGTCGATGCACCTGAACCAGGAAACCTGGGCACGCGGTCCCAGGCATGCCGCCACCACCGCCAATACCCGCCGCTACATCGACTTCGCCGCGGCGCACGGCTTCCGCGGCGTGCTGGTCGAAGGCTGGAACCCCGGCTGGGACGGCAACTGGGTCGGTAATGGATACGACTTCGACTTCACCCGCGCCACCGCGGACTTCGACATCGCCGCGCTCAGCGCGTATGCGGCGAAGAAGGGCGTGCACCTGATCGGCCACCACGAGACCGGCTGTGCGGTGGAGCACTACGAAGACCAGCTCGATGCGGCGCTGGGCCTGTACGCGCGGCTGGGCGTGGACACCTTCAAGACCGGCTACGTCTGCGACGATGGCCAAGTGGACCGGCGCAATCCCGCCGGCGGCCCGCTGTGGCGCGAATGGCACGACGGCCAGTTCATGGCCCGCCACCATCTCAAGGTGGTGCAGGAAGCGGCCAGGCGCCACCTGTCGGTCAATGCCCACGAACCGATCAAGGACACCGGCCTGCGCCGCACCTACCCGAACTGGCTCTCGCGCGAAGGCGCGCGCGGCATGGAGTACAACGCCTGGGGCGAGCCGCCGAACCCGCCGGAGCACGAAGTGAACCTGGTGTTCACGCGGATGCTGGCCGGGCCGATGGACTACACCCCCGGCATCCTCAGCCTGAAGGGCCGCGGCGGACGCGCGATTCCGAGCACGCTGGCGCGGCAACTGGCGCTGTACGTGACCCTGTACAGCCCGATCCAGATGGCGGCCGACCTGCCCGAGCACTACCTGCAGCACCGCGACGCCTTCCGCTTCATCGAGGACGTGGCAGTGGACTGGGACGACAGCCGCGTGCTCGACGGCGAGATCGGCGAGTACGTGACCATCGTGCGCAAGGACCACCACAGCCGCGACTGGTTCCTGGGCAGCATCACCGACGAACACGGCCGCGTGCTGCCGATCGCGCTGGGCTTCCTTGAGCCCGGCGTGCGCTACCGCGCCGAAATCTACCGCGACGGCGACGCCGCCGACTACCAGCGCAATCCGTTCGACTTCGTGCGCGAGCAGCGCGAGGTCACCAGCCGCGATCAGTTGCAGCTGAAGCTGGCGCCTGGCGGCGGTCAGGCGATCCGTTTCGTGCCGCTGGACCCGGCGCCGGCCTCGGCGGGCTCGGCTGCGTCGCATTGACGCGTTGAGGCGTCGCTGCGCCGCCATGCCGCTGGCTCGACGCCAGCGGCGCACCCGCGATGGATGCGCCCGGTGCCTGATCCCTGCGCCGAGGACAGCGCCACGGCGCACGGCATCCGCATGGCATGAGCCAGTGGCTACGCCGGGTCGCGGCAATGCGGCAGAGAACGCGCAGCCCTGTGCGGAACGACCTCGTCCTGGCGGGCAGCACCGAGCGTTCGCGATGGACGACCTCGGCGACACCGACGCAGATGTTCACAGCCGCACCGGCATAGCGCTGCATGCACGACATTGCGATCCTGAAAGCGCTTCCAATGCGATGCGTTCCAGTGAATACGTATGCAGCGGGCGTTCGCGACGAAGCCGCGTGTCTACCATACAGCGCAATCGCGACACCGCCCTGCGGCTGCGCGACACGCACATCCGGCCGCCTCGCCGGTTCAGACATTCGCAAGACAACATTGCCTGGGAGGGGAAAATGTTGAACCACAAGCGCAACGCGCTGACGCTGGCGCTGGCCGTCGCGATGACGCCGATGCTGGCTGCGGCACAGTCCGAGACCACCACCATGTCCAACGATCCGGTGACCGAACTGGACAAGGTCCAGGTCACCGGCATCCGCCGCGGCATCGAGAACGCCATCGCGATCAAGCAGGATTCGACGTCCATCGTCGAAGCGATCTCGGCCGAAGACATCGGCAAGCTGCCGGACGTGAGCATCGCCGAATCGCTCGGCCGCCTGCCCGGCCTGGCCGCGCAGCGCGTCGCCGGCCGCGCCCAGGTGATCAGCGTGCGCGGCCTGTCGCCCGACTTCGCCACCACCCTGCTCAACGGCCGCGAAGTGGTCAGCACCGGCGACAACCGCAGCGTCGAGTTCGACCAGTACCCGTCGGAGCTGGTCAACGGCGTGACCGTGTACAAGACGCCCGACGCCGGCCTGGTCGGCCAGGGCCTGTCCGGCACCATCGACATGCAGACCGTGCGTCCGCTGAGCTTTCCGGATCGGGTAATCGCCGTCAGCGGCCGCCTGCAGAAGAGCTCGCTCGGCAAGGCCGCCAACGTCGACGCCTTCGGCAACCGCTTCAGCGCCAGCTACATCGACCAGTTCCTGGACAACACCCTGGGCTTCTCGATCGGCTACGCCCACAGCGACATGCCGATCCAGGAGAACCAGGTCGGCCTGTATGAGCCGTGGAGCACCGAAAATACCGATAAGGGCGCGCGCCGCGGTGTTCCGCAGGGCACCTTCTTTTCAGACGGCATCAAAGCATTGCGCCGGACCGGCAACAACAAACGCGACGGCGTAATGGCGACTGTGCAGTTCCGCCCATCCAGCAGTTGGACCAGCACCTTCGACGCGTTCCATACCGAAGCCGAGCAGATCGACACCGCCAATCAGTTCGAGCTGAGTCTGAGTGGCAATGGCGAGGATCCAAACAATCCTGCTGCCATTCTCCCGATATTCACCAATGTCAGTCGTAATGCCGACGGTACATTTACTGGTGGCACCATCAACAATGCTTACCCACTTGTCCGCGGCATGTACAACAAGCGCAAGGACAAGATCGATGCATTTGGTTGGAACAACGAGTTCAACCTCGGCAGTGTGAGGCTGATGGCCGACCTGAACTACTCCAAAGCCACCCGGAACGAACTGAACCTTGAAAATAACCTGCAATTGCTCCCGCGACCGCAGTTCGATTCGATCGGTGTCAACGTCCACCCAAACGGCTTCTCGCAGATCACCCCCGGCCGCGACTACTCCGACCCGAACAACCTGTTCCTGACCAACACCATCTACGGCTCCGGCTACGGCAAGGTGCCGGAGGTCGAGGACCGACTGAAGGGCGGCCGCTTGGCGGCGACCCTGCCGGCACCGCAGGCGCTGACCTGGTTCTCGGACATCGACGTGGGCGTCAACTACGCCGACCGGCGCAAGCAGAAGACCCAGGCCGAAGGCAACATCCTGCTCGGCGCGCAGGGCGACACCAGCATCGCCAGCGATCTGCAGTACGACCCGGTCAACCTCGGCTTCGCCGGCATCGGCACCATCCCGGCCTGGAACGTGCCGGCGGCGGTCTCGCGCTACATGACCTTCAATCCGGTCACCAACCTGGACTACCTGATTCCGAAGTCGTGGACCGTGCAGGAGAAGATCACCACGGCCTGGCTCCGCGCCAACATCAACACCGACATCGGCGAGGTCGGTGTGCGCGGCAACATCGGCGTACAGCTGCAGCATGCCGATCAGAGCTCGCAGTCCAGCTACTTCGACCAGTCCCGTCCGGTCGGCCAGAACGTGCTGCCTATCGACGCCGGCAAGACCTACAACGATTGGCTGCCGAGCCTCAACCTGGCCTTCCTGTTCCCGCACCAGCAGACCCTGCGCTTCGCCGCAGCCAAGCAGGTGGCGCGGCCGCGCGTGGATCAGATGCGCGCCGGCCTGGATTTCGGCGTGGACACCTCCACCGGCAAGCCCGGCGGCAGCGGCGGCAATCCCCTGCTCGACCCGTGGCGCGCCAATGCGCTGGACCTGTCGTACGAGAAGTATTTCGGCGAGAAGGCCTACGTCGCCGCGGCGGTGTTCTACAAGGACCTGAAGAGCTACATCTACACGCAATCGCGCGACGATTACGACTTCTCCGCCCTGCTCGCCAGCTACGTGCGTCCGCCCAACATGACCGTGCCGGTGCAGACGACGGGCACCTTCTCCTCGCCGCAGAACGGCAAGGGCGGCACTCTGCGCGGCCTGGAACTGACCGCCTCGCTGCCGCTGGACATGTTCACCGACAGCCTGCGCGGCTTCGGCATTCAGGCCAGCGCCACGTTCAACGACAGCGACATCAAGATCGTCGATCCCGAAAGCGCCTCCAGCGTGGGCTCGGCGCCGATCGACCTGCCCGGCCTGTCCAAGCGCGTGTACAACTTCACCGCCTACTACGAGCGCAACGGCTTCGAGGCGCGCGTCAGCCAGCGGCGGCGCTCGGACTTCATCGGCGAGATCGGCAACTTCAACGGCAACCGCACGCTGCGCTACGTGGTCGGCGAGAATGTCACCGATGCCCAGGTCAGCTACACCTTCGCCGACGGCAGCACCCTGGCCGGGTTGAGCCTGCTGCTGCAGGCGAGCAACCTGACCAACTCGCCCTACCGCACCTACGCCGGCACCAAGGATCGCCCGCTGGAGTACGTCGAATGGGGACGCACCTACATGCTCGGCGTGAACTACAAGTTCTGAGCCCAGCGTAGAGCACGCAGACGCGCCCGCCGGCACACCCGGCGGGCGTTTTCTTTGGGCGATTGCCGGCTACGGAGCTGCCGAGCACCCGGATATCGAGCGGCGAAGCGGATTGCGATCGCGTCGCGATGGCGGTGTGCTTTGCATAGAGGAGGGAGACGCGCGGTTCGCAGGAAATCGCCGCTAGGCTTCGCGAAGGTGGGACAGCTCCATCTCGGCATACATCCGATCGGCGGTCCGAATCACCGACGCCGGTCGTCCTCCGGCCATCGGCGCCGGAAAAAAAGCGGCGCTACGACCGCCGATCAAAATAGGGACAGCAGCGCCGATGCATGGCTTGCAGCCAAGAGGCGGCAGGTGCGCCACTGGCGCTGCTGGAGGGAACCGCATTGGCCTGGGGCGACGCGCGCTTGGCGATTTCCTGGCGATCACCGACAGTGCGGCACACCTCCCTTGGAGCTTCGTGGCAGTAGCGCCAGCGTGGGCAGCGTGGCATGGCGAGACGGTTTACCGCGCGGGCCAGCAACTCAGTCTCTGGAGTGGCTCTTTGACCGCAGCCGGCCAACTGCCTCGATCTCATGGCGAACACCGGACGCCACCAACGGACGGGGGCAAGCCCGATGAGCGCTGTTCAATTGGGCGCAGGCGTCGTCACCACCTGCACGCTGACCAATCCAGCGCAATGCGTCGCCGGATTGTCTCTTCACCCAACGGCAGGCTTGCTGTGCCGCAGATGCATCAACGGCGGCTCGGCAAAGCCGTCGCCCTGCGCGCTCACGCGCCCTGCAGGCACACCATCGCATAGCCAGGCAAGCGCAAGCGCTCACCGACGGCGCCAGGCACCACACCCGGGACCTGCACCGCCTGCCAACGTCCCTCGGGCATGGCCACGTCGACGGCCTCGGCCGACAGGTTGAACGCCAGCAGCAAGGTTTGCGTGGCGTGGCGACGCTCGAACATCAATACCGGCTCGACTGTCTCGTGGAAGAAGATGTCGCCCTCGCGCAGTGCAGGATGGCGTTTGCGCCAGGCCAGGAACTGGCGGATCGCAAGCAGGACCGAATCCGGGTCTGCCTCCTGCGCCGCCACCGATTGCGCGCGGTGCGCCGGCGCGACCGGTAGCCAGGGCGTGCCAGTGCTGAAACCGGCCTGCTCGCCGGCCTCCCACGGCAGCGGCGTCCGGCATCCATCGCGGCCCTTGAAGTTCGGCCAGAACGCGATGCCATAGGGATCCTGCAGCGCCTCGAACGGCACCTCCGCCTCGCCCAGACCCAGCTCTTCGCCCTGGTAGAGACATACCGAACCACGGAGCGAACACAGCATCGCGATCAGCAGCCGCGCGAAGGCGGGCGTCTCCGCGCCCTGCCCCCAGCGCGTCACCGCGCGCTGCACGTCGTGATTGGAGATCGCCCAGCACGGCCAGCCCTCGGTCATCACCGCTTCCAGGCGCGAGACCGTCTCGCGGATGTAGGCGGCGCTGAAATCGTCGGTCAGCAGTTCGAAGCTGTAGCCCATGTGCAGGTGCCCGGCCCGGGTGTACTCGGCCGTGGTCGCCAGTGAATCCTCCGACGAAATTTCGCCCAGGCTCACCGTGCCCGGATAGCGATCGAGCAGGCTGCGCAGCTTATGCAGAAACGGCAGGTTCTCCGCCTGTGTGTTGTTGTAGTAGTGGTACTGGAAGGCATACGGATTGTCCGGGCTGAAGCCGCGGCCGACCCGCTTTTCCGGCGGCTTGGGCGGGTTGTCGCGCAGCTGCGGATCGTGGAAGCAGAAGTTGATCGCATCCAGTCGGAAACCGTCGACGCCGCGCGCCAGCCAAAACTCCACATTGTCCAGCGTCGCCTGCTGCACCTGCGGATTGTGGAAGTTCAGATCCGGCTGCGAGGCCAGGAAGTTGTGCAGGTAGTACTGCCCACGGCGGGGCTCCCACTGCCACGCCACACCGCCGAAGATCGACAGCCAGTTGTTCGGCGGCGTCCCATCCTCGCGGGCGTCGGCCCACACGTACCAATCAGCCTTGGGATTGTCGCGGCTCTGCCGGCTCTCCTTGAACCAGTCGTGCTCCACCGAGGTATGGCTGAGCACCTGGTCGATCATCACCTTCAGGCCCAGCGCGTGCGCCTTGGCCAACAGCGCATCGAAGTCGGCCATGCTGCCGAACAGCGGATCGACCTCGCGGTAGTCAGCGATGTCGTAGCCAAAATCGGCCATCGGCGACTTGAAGAACGGCGAGATCCAGATCGCATCCACGCCCAAGGCCGCAATGTAGTCTAACTTGCGCACGATGCCCGGCAAATCACCGATACCGTCGCCATTGGCGTCGAGGAAGCTACGCGGATAGATCTGATAGATGACGGCACCGCGCCACCATGGAGCCTGAGACATGCAACGCCCCCCTTCGGGCAGAGATCGCGCGTGCGACGGGCACGCGAAACGCTGCGCTAGAGTAGCGTTGATGCAGGAATTTCAGCGGTGCTTGCATACGTATTCAGCACTACGCCGCCGCCGGCTCAATCGCCAGTTTTGCCGCCAGGATCGTGTCGACATCCCTGATCGCCGACGGCCAATTCGGTTCAGCCGAGCAAAAACATCTCAGCAAGTATGCCCTCGCTCAGTGTTCCGTTGGCGACATATTTGCAGGCTTCTTCCCCGTCCAGCCACCGGACTTCAACGCCAGCGGACAGACACGCTGATACTGCCCGAGCGAATCGTAGTCCTGCGGCGTCCAAGGCTTTCCGTAAGGATCGACGGGTTGACAGTAGGGCATCGTCATGTACGCTCCCGTCGTATAGGGAGGCAGCGGTACCCAACACTTGCCCGGATCCTTCTGGCCCTCGGTACAGAACACGAACGGGTCGTCGTTCCGATAGCGAAGATGCTCCTGGGGCGATTGAGCCATCGCGCTCCAAGTAGTGGAACACATTAGCACCAGCAGCAACTTTTTCATGGACTTGCTCCCTTAAAAAATTTTGTCCCGATACCCGTCGTCTTTAACGATGACGCAACTCATCAAACCTGCCGAAACTGGATTGCCGCGACTCTTATCGATCATCTCGATCGCACTCCTGCCACCGTCATACCTTTGCGTACGCCATCTAAAAGATCGAGTGAAAATTCGAAAAACTAAAAGCAGGCCACACATTTGCGCGACCCAGATCGCCCGCACCACCTAGTCGCCATCTCTTGATTACTCTAATAAGCTGGAAGCGCCTAACACACAGTCAAAAATTTTCTTGCCATCACAACTAGACATTAAAAATTCCTGAAGAACGGCTCAGTGCAGTCGGAAAATTTCACTTCACACTGCCCCCCCTCCCCTCTGCTGGCAATCAGCAGATGCAGCACTTTTTGCTATAGGCTCGCTCTTCGCCTTGGAAATTGATAGTCCTATCTTATCGAGAGAACCGACAACCGCCACGCATTGATTAAATAAGTCGAATCAATATGACAGTCGGGAGCACCGGCAGCTTGACATCTACCTAAAGCATCACTGATGGCATCATCCTTGGAGAATTCCCCTTGGCCTTGTGCGCCGCTACACCCATCGTACAATTATCTAACTGACCAGATGCAAAAAGCCCTCCAAAAAACTAGAACTTCTTAAAAACAGGTTCTGAACACTCACTGTAAATCACAGAGCATCCAGAGCCACCATTTTTCTTACATATACCCACAGCCGAAGATTTCGCTTTTGCCAAATCCGCCCTACCCGCAATTCCTCCCTGAATCGTACCGCCACTTGGCGATGAGATGGCAACGCACTGATTTCGATAAGTGAAGGTTACAGTGCAACCCTTGTAACCAGCGGCCCTACACTGATCCAGCGCGTCATCTTCTGCCTGCTCTTTCGATAGCATTCTGGATGATACCCAAGCCTCTTGCGTGCTATCGGCATTGACAATAGCTTCCCAAGTTTTAATCCACTCCCCCTGTCGGCCTAGATGGAGGAGCAGACATCTCATCATCAGGCAAGCACTGTGCACTTCCAGCCTGAGCACCCACAGGACAACGCGTTTGCGAATTCGCGACGCATACGTATCCAAGAAGCAAAAAAGCCAACAAGATACGCAAAATCGCCCTCCTCTTGAGGCATCACTCTTGCGGTGCATTGCCGAGCCAAACGGAAATTGACCTATCAATATCTATTAACATCAAGTCTAGAAGCATGAAAACTAAGGCTTCTGAACACGCAAAAAAGGGTTGACAGTGGAATGCCAGCCACCTGGCCGAACTCAATAAATCCGCATGGCATGCAAAATATCATGCCGAAATAAAGCCCTAGTACTTTCTAAAAACAGGATCTGTACAGTCATTTACCTTAATTTTGCATTGATGCCCGACCATCTCTTTCTCACAATCAACAACCGCCAGCTTCACTGCCTCATCAATAGTCTTCCCTGTACGGAAAAAGCCACCCGCACTGCCCACTGGGTATGCGAGAGCAACACATTGATTGTAGTAGACGAAGTTAACCTTACATTGACCGGCACCAGTCGCTCTGCAGTTTTGGAGAGCGACATTTTCAGCATCCGCCTTGGACAATTGCCCTGAACTTACGCCACCCTCCCCATTAGGGGCGCTGGCAATGCCCCCCCATGTTTTAATCCATTCCCCCGTAGGACGAGCAGATGAGGAGCTTTCTTCATCAGGAAGACACTGAGCGCTTCCCGCTTGCGCCCCAACCGGACAACGTGTTTGGGCATACAGAGCTGTTGGAAGAAAAGCTCCAACAAAAAATGCAACAAGGCCACACATCGAAATACCACACATTTCGATCCTATTAGGCATGAAAACATCAATTTTAAAATCGACGATTTTTCTCATACCCCATCCACCATATCGCGGCCTAGATCGCCAGCACCAACTAGTCGCCATCTGCGGTTACCCTACCAAGCTGGGAGTGTCTAACGCACAGCCAAAAAGTTTCTTGCCGCCAAAAATACACATCAGAACTTTCTGAAGAATGGCTCAGTGCAGTCAGAAAATTTCACTTCACACTGCCGCCCGCCTCTTTGCTGACAATCAGCAGACGCAGCACTTTTTGCTATAGACTCGTTCTTCGCCTTAGAAATTGATAGTCCCAACTTATCGGGCGAACCGACAACCGCCACACATTGATTAAAATAAGTCGAATCAATATGACAATCGGGAGCGCCTGTAGCTTGGCATCTACCTAAAGCATCATTAATGGCATCATCCTTGGAGAATTTCCCTTTGGATGTCCATGCTCCTTGCGCCGTATTTGAGCTGACCAGTGCCCCCCAAGTTTTAATCCATTCACCAGTTGGGCGCGGAGGCGCATCACCCGCATCATCTGGAAGGCATTGTGCACTCCCAGCCTGAGCGCCCACTGGGCAACTGGTCTGGGCAAACGTGGCCAAAGAAACAGAAAAAGCCAAAAATGAGATGAATCTCAATACGCCCTTACTCATAAATCAACCATTGTTTCCGTAGGCACTACCACTCCCAGGTTGCAATTAAATCTCGTTTTCGGCATTTTCACTCTTGATCGTACGACCACCCTAAACTGCCAAATAAAAATAGACTTCAAAAATATTATAATTTACTAAAATGAGGCTCTGAACAACCACTGCAAACCACGCAGCATTCCAGGCCACCATTTTCCTTGCACATATCCAAACTTTCCGGTTTTTCTTTTTTCAAACTTCACCACTCGTTCCGCACCATCTTAGCCACATCATTATCCAGTGATACAACAGCCACACGCACATTCTGAAACATGAAGTTTACGGCACACCTTTACAGTCATTAGACTTTAGGCCAATCCAGCGCATCAACTTCTACCTTTTTACTTCCACCTGCTACGCCGCACTCTCGTTCAAATTATTCTATATTCACACTAACCACAGATAACGAATGACACAAATAGAAACCATCAAACAACATTCATATAATTAATATTTCTTAAATACCGGCCTAGAGCATTCAGATATCGCAACTTTACATTCTGCTTTTGCGGATGCCTCGCACTTTGATTTGGCCAAGCTAACCGCCTCTTTAACCGTCGCTGCGCTGTAAAATATGCCGCCATTGCCACCAGGCGGATAAACTAAAGCAACACACTGATTGTAATACACGAACTCGACAGTGCAGTTCTCCGCACCAGCATTTTTACAATTCTGCAAGGCAACGCTCTGGGCTTCGTCTTTTGAAAAGCGACCCGAACTAACTCCACCATTGCCACTTGGCGAGGTCGCAATGGCGCCCCATGTCTTAATCCATTCACCCGAAGGGCGTGAGGGTGCGGAAGCCTCATCGTCAGGAAGACATTGAGCGCTTCCTGCTTGCGCTCCTACAGGACAACGTGTCTGAGCGAATGCAGTGCCACCGAAATTAAAAAGAAGAAAAAAACCTGCAAGCAACTCAATTTTCTTGAAATTCATATCACGACCTCCCATTAGCCTAGTTGGAGATCCTAGGCGTTAGGCTTATTTGCTTGGCCTAACCAGCCCGGTTGCTGACTAGGTGAAGACGTCTGTGCGCCTAAAAAAGTACCACCTGTGTTATTGCTAGCCACCTCTTGGTTCTGTGTGGCGCTGCTTACAGGCGGCTGCGGCGTATAGGGCCTACCGCTAGCCGGATCTCGCCCAAGCTGCCCGAACGCCGAATAGGCACTGAACTGGCCCAGAGTCCCCTGGAAGAACGAAGCCGCCATCGGGGGCGCCGTGATGATCAATGTGCTCAGTACCAAGCCGATTCCGCCCTGCTGCAACGACATACTTGTCACGCCCTCGCCTGAGCCATTGGACGCTGCCCAGGCCGCGATGAAGCCGGATGCCACCGCCGTCGTCACCTTTGTCGCAAGGGCGACAGTAAATGTCAGGACAGACAACGAGAACACCGTTCCAATCCCGTACAAGAGCCACCTCTGGAACAAGGACTTCGTGGCATCGAATAGCAGACACAGGATGAACAACGGCCCAAAACCGACGAACAGCGCCATCGCCAACTTGTTCAACAAGAGCAACGACCCACCGACGATCGCCGGGCCCGCCATGCCGATGCCGGTGAACATCCGCGCCCGATCCTTCTCGCTCTGGCGCTCCGGATCGCCGGCCGTATTGATCTGGTCGATGACCGTCATGCCCACCTGCATGAGCGCCAAGTTCCTGTCGATTTCCTTATAGGGGCTGTCCGAGCTGCCGGTGACTGTTTTCACGATAGCGCTGCTCAACCCATCGGTGAGCCGCCAATAGAGGCTATTCGTGTCACCTTCGGGGTTGCTCGCGGACACCATGCTCATTGCCGCAATCACGATCAACGACGAACGCAGCGAGGTCACCACCAGATCCATCGCGAACTCGCGCGACTGGCCGGTGGCCACACGGTAGCCCTTGTAGAGCACCCACAGTGTCAGCGCGCTCATCGCCGTCACGGAGACCCACCAGGACATGCGCAGCAACAGCGACCACTGGAAGTAATCGATCTCGTCGCGCAGGAATGCGTTGATGCGGGTAAATACTACATAATTACCCAAATCCGTTAAAAAATTCATGAAAACTCCATCGCGCGGGCGCCCGCATCACCAAGCATCGTTGTCACAAACCGCCCCTTTTAGGAACCGGAATACACTCGAGTTAATCGTCGATACTCAACTTATGAAACTTGCCGTCCGACTTAATCGTCTCCAACGCACCGATCACCACCGCACCGCCAATCGCCTTGCTCGCGATGTCGCCAAGACCGCTCCAACCTGGGAACAAGCCACCGCCTCCCGTTTCGGTAGCCGACGGCGGCGTCTGGCCAGTCATTGCAGCCCGTGCCCCAGCGGACTGCACTTCAGTCAGGAACGCGAGCCGCTTCTCGTAAGCGAACATGGCCGATTCGGTCTGCTGACGATCGATGTCCATCAGCGTCTTGAGCGCGATCAGCTTATTGGTGTTGTCTTCCAGCAGGCCGATTTGCTCGGGTTTGATGCTCTGACGTTCTTTTTCGATATCCCGTAGCCGCTGCAAGCGCTTCTCGGTGATGTCGTACATGGCAACCATGTAGTTGTACTGCGAATTGCGAGTGCGCTGAATGAGCTCACACGTCTTTTGCTGCTCGCTGGAAACAGAAGTGCCGGATGTCGTGCTGGCGCAGGCCGAGACACCATAATTGTCGTCGACCTTCTGGAGCTTCTCCTTCGGCTTGTCGACCTCTTCGCCGCTGGGCTTCTCCCCGGTGCTTTTGCCGATAAGACCAGACTTATAGATCTCATCCAGCTTGTCGTGGAGTTTCTCGGTATTTTTCCCGTTCTCCTCGATTTGCTTGTTGTCGATCACTTCCCATTGCGCAAACGCCGTCGCCGGAAGCAGTGCAAACAAGGCAACCGCAGCAATAATGCGCATACGAGTGAAGGTTTTCATCATCTTGTTCATAAACACCTCAACACAGATCTTGTAGAAAAACCGCCATGCGTGATGTGGACGAAGCAGTCAGGTGACCGCTGCCGCCCCGCGATTATCCGAAGACATCGACCTCGCGGGACCTGATTTTCCGGACCCCTTACGCTTCGCGTAGAACTCGTTCAACCATTGTTCGGGCGTCAGATCGTCCGGCGCGACGCCGTACTCCTTTGCCTTGCGCTCGAGTACCTGGTGCATGATTTCGATGTTGTCGGTCGAGGCCGAGATCACCGACAACGCGTCGTCCATGCCGCGCAGATTCAGCTGGCACACCGACGAGCCGTGACCCTGCTTGACCAGGAAACAGCGCGAGCGCTCGTCCAGGCTGACCACGACCTGATACTCGGCCTCGGTGAGCTTGAGGCCGTCCATGTAGTCTTCCTTGCTGGCATTGGGATTGGGCAGCAGGATCATGGTTGCGGTCTGTTCCACCAGCGCCGCGGAGATGTCGCTGGCCAGCGCATCCTCCGGGCTCTGGGTGGCGAAGATGCCCAGGCCGTTCTGCTTACGGATGGTCTTCTGCTTGTTCTTGGCGAACTCCTTGAGGCCACCCTTGCCATCGAGGATCTTCCAGAACTCGTCCATCACGTAGATCAGCGGCCGGCCATCGATCAGCGCCTCCAGTCGATGCAGCAGGTAGTTGATGACCGGAACGCGCACTTCCGGGTTGTCGATGACGTCGGTGTAGTCGAAGCCGATGATGCTCGCCTTCTCGAGGTCGATCGTATCGACCGGATTGTCGAACACCCAGCCGTGCGAGTTACCGGCGGTCCACTTGCGCATGCGCGCGTACAGGCCGTCATCGCCCATGTTGGGCAGGCTCTTGCGGAAGTTGGTCATGCTGCGCAGGTGCATGGGCGTATCGAGCATGCCTTCCACGCCGCGGAAGATGTCCTCCTCCTCGCGCGAGGTGTACTCGAGCTTGCCGGCCAGGACCTTGATCAGGTCGGCCAGGAACTGCACGTTCGCCTCGGTGCGCTCGCACTGGAACGGATTGAAGCCGGTAGGCTTGCCGTTCTCCATCGCCAGGTAGTTGCCGCCGCAGGCGCGCACGAAGATCTCGGCGCCGCGGTCCTTGTCGAAGAAAAAGATGGTCGGGATCGGATCGAACTTCTGCACCTGGCTGAGCAGAAAATTGATCAACGCGGTCTTACCGGTACCCGACTTGCCGATCACCATGGTGTTGGCGATCGCCTTCTCGCCGAGCGAGTTTTCCGCCGGATGCGTCGCGTGGAAATTGAAGTAATACGGCTGACCGTTGGTGGTCTGCAAAGTGGTGACGCATTCGCCCCACGGGTTGTTGTCACGCTTGCCCTGGGCGAAGTTATGCAGCGGCGACAGGCCGAGAAAGTTCAGCGAGCTGACATTGGCCAGACGCGTGCGATAGCGCCAGTTGCCTGGCAATTGCGCGTAGAACGAAGAGGCGACCGCCAGATCCTCCTTGGTCGAGACGAAGCCGGCGTTGGACAGCTCGGCACGCGTCGTCGCCACCTGCTGCGCGAGCTTTTCCTGCGTCTCGGCGTAAACGGCGATAGTGAAGTGATACTCGCCCAACACGAAATTGCCCGACGACAGCTGATCCATCGCCAGGTCGAGCTCATGGATCTGGCTGACCGCCTTGTCGCCCGAGGACACCATCATGCCCTTGGTGCGATCGAGCACCTTCAGCGCGTCGTGCCGGCCCATCGGGCTGAAGGAGTGGGTCACCACATACTCGAAGTCGAGATACTTCAGACCATTGAGGATGCCCGGATAGGTGCCGTCGGTGTATTCCTTGATGTTCAGAATGGCGCCGAAATGATTGATGCCCTCCGGCGTCTTGATCACGAAGTCGCCGGTCTTGTTGGCGAACATGTGCTTGCTGACCGGCAGGTAGGCGGGCACCGGCGCCTGCAGCACCGGCACCGGCTCGTCGATGCGGTTGATCAGATAGCCGAAGAACTCCAGCGCCTCGGAGAACACCACGCCGTTGCTGGCTTCGTACATGCTCAGCCGGTAGGGCGAGTAGTCTTTCAGCACGGCTTCGACGTTGCCGGCGAGCTCAAGCACCTTGGCGATCGCCTGGTCCTGCTCGGATTGCAGCTGGGGAATACTCGACGACTTGTCCATGAGCCGCTTGCCGGTCACCACCGGGCGATAGATCATGGTCATGTACAGCTCGTTCTGCATGATCTTCTGCGAGGACAATGTCCCGTAGTACTGATCAGACAAGGCCTGGTTGAACGCCTGCTTGAACTTGCTGCCGTTCTTGATGCGGCGGCGTCGGCGCACATCGTGCACCCAGAACGCCACGTTGGCGAAATCCGGGGCGCGCAACGTCTGCAGCATGCGGTTGAAGGTATTGTGCCGGTGTTCGATCTCCCACTCTTCGCGGCCCACGAAAGGAAGCCCGCCCAAGTGCCAGACCAGCATGAAATCTCCTCCCGTCGTCTTCAGCACGGACGGCGCCACATGCGTGGAGATGGAGATGAACTCGCTGATCGACGTATCTGGGATGAACATAATTGGGTAACTCAGAATCCGTTTCGTCTTGCCAAGGCCCGGCGCTCACGCCCCGGGAACCGCCGACCTCGCCCACACCAGCACTGCCGGCGAGTCGACATGAAAAACCGAACAACCCCATGCACGACACAGGTGTCGTGCATGGGGTCTAGACCCGACACCCGGCTCCAAGCTAGCGCTTGGCGCCCGGCACCTCTTTCCTGTACTCATTCGGCGAGAACACCCACATGCCGGAGTAGCGCTGGAGATTGCGCACGCGCATCCTCATCATCCAGCGCAACCCGAGCATGCGGAAGATCATCTCGTCCCGCTTGGTCATCTGCTGCATGACGAAGACGACGATCGGAATGAGCAGCAACAACCGCATGTCGAAATAGATACCCATCAGGAAGCCGCCGCCCGCGCCAATGAAGAACGGGATATAGGGCACCCCGAAAAACATGGCAGGCCGGGTGCAGCCCCGGAAAAGTACATTTTTATGCATAGTGCAGTACGTGCTGGATGAACTGGATGCTCGCGGACGCGGCGGTGCCGTCGCAATTCCCAGCATCCTTGCCGATCAGCATCTTCGCCAGCTGTCCCGCTGCACCGATCAGCACACCACCAAGCAGCACCGGCGCCACTTCCGCCACCCGCTTGTGTGCGAACGCAATCTGGTAGCCGGCAAAGATGACCGCGATGGTCACCACCAGGACGGACGCCATGTTCAAGATGCCGTTGGTATTGTTGAGGAAACCGCAGACCTTGGTATCGGTGCCTGCATAAGTGTTGCCCGCCGCCATCGCGACGCCAGAAGCGAACACGGCTGCGGTGAACAATGCCGCCTTCAGGGCCGCCAGGCCGACAATCTTGGCGTTGGAATTCACTTTACCTTTCTTGAACATCATGAGTATCTCCTTGACTGGGAAACAGGGGGGTAGAAGCCATTTGCATGGCCGGCTTACTGCATCTGGCTAGAATACGAAAGCTCCGTCGCCAGACGTCGGCGGCGGCGTACTTGTGCCAGGAACGGCCGCTCCCGCCACAGCCTGAGGCGCGTACGCGGGAACGTGCGAAGCGGGGGGCGCTCCGCCACCTGCAGGAACCGCCACTCCTTTGCCGGCGCCTGTCGGTCGTATCACATAGAGATCGGGGTCGGACGCGGCAGCCGGCTGCATCGGAGTAACCGCAGCGCCCACCACACCCGCCGGTTGCTGCGCCGGCAGGGCTGCCTGGGGACGCAGGGAGGGCTCAGCTTGCGCAGCGAGCCCGTTGGCGAATCGATCGGCCGCCGAATCGATGCGCCGCGACACGATCGAATCGACTTCGCGCACCGCCGCGGCCTTCACCGAATCGTTGACCGCACGACGCACGCCTCCAGCCGGGATCACCGGGATCGCACCAGCGGTGGATGCGGCGAGCGCCCTGCCCTGGTTGATCGACGCGTAGACCTTCTGCACGTAGCCGTGGCGGTACCCGGTCTCGAAGTTGCCGGAGTAGTAGCAACTGAACGACTTGCCCCAGTTGCCGCCCGAGCGGCTGTAGCATTCGGCCAGGATCTTCGACGCGGCCTGCAGGTTGGGACAGGTCTTGAAGGCCTTTTCGTAGGTATCCAGGCCGTACTTGATCAGATTGTAGCGGTTGACCTGCCCCAGGCCGAGGGAAAAGTTGTAGCCCTTCTCTTCCAGCATCCTCGCCGTGGCCACCGCTTCGGACAGGTTCTGCGGCTGGCGCACCAGGCGACCGCCGACCACGCCGATCGCGAACGGGTTGTGCGACGACTCGACGCGCACAACGTGCTGCATGACTTCAGCCGGAACCGCCATTTCGGGACAGCTGAGTAATTCCATGCCTGGCAACATGCCGTGGTTACTCCCTATGCATCGGCGTCATGGCAATCGCCCGGGACGCCGCAGTGTCGCAAATCAATCGTGTTGGAAGAAAAATTCAAAGTCAATCGGCGGGTTTTCGCCTTGTCACCTCAATGAACACATTCACCCTCCACCCGAATGCGTGCGCTCTGGATCGAAATCGATACCGGTGATATAGCGCCGGCCCGCATGCGATTTGATGTGGACAACGATGTCGATGGTCATCATCAGCAACCGCTTGATGACGGCGAACTCCAGGCCCGAGCCTTCGGCCGAGGCCTTGACCATCAACGCCAGCTGGTCCCAGGTCTGGCCGATGCTGCCAGCATGGCAACTGGTGATGGAACCGGGATGACCGGAAGCGCAGTTGCGGATGAAGTAGAACGACTCGTCGCCACGCAGCTCCGCCAGGATGATGCGGTCGGGCTTCATGCGCAGGCATGCTTCCATGCAGCTCTTGGCGGTGACGTTGCTCGTGCTTTGTCCGCCTTTGGAGTAGAGCAAATGCACGGAATTGGGCTGGCTGATGAAGAGTTCGCGCGCGTCCTCGATCGTCACAAGCCGCTCTTCGTGCGGGATGTGATTCACCAGCGACTTCATGAAGGTGGTCTTGCCGCTGCCGGTGGCGCCGGCGACGACGATGTTCTTCTTGAACAGTACCGCCTTCTTGAAGAATTCAGCGTAATCGCGCTGCCGCCGCAACTCGAGCAACTCGAGGTCCTGCTCGCTGAGTCCCGACTGCACCTCCAGGATCTCCTGGAAGAAGCCGTCTTCCTTGTACTGCTCCAGGGTCTTGGTGTGCTTGGACGGGAGACGGATGGTGATCGACACCTTGCCGGCATCGCAGGCCGGCGGGATCACGAACTGCGCGCGCTGCCCGGTGGGAAAGGTCAGCGACACCACCGGATCGGCATCGGTGATGCGCTGACCGGTATTGCTCTCGTTGACCACCGCCGTACAGAACTGCCTGGCGCGATCGAAGGTCAGCGACGGGATGTCCATCCGCTGCCAGCCACGCAGGGTCTCCAGGTACAGCTCGCCGGGACGGTTGATGCAGATTTCCGTCACTTCCGGCGAGTTCAGATAATCCAGGATGCCCAGCACCGAATACTGGTAATCCAGGAAGTCCGTGGAGATCTGCGCGGTCGGAGAGTCGTCGAACGTCACGTCGCTGTCTCGATCTCGGTCAACGCGGCAACACGGCCGTGAAGTCGACGTCCTTGGCGACGTAGACGTTCACGATGGTGCCCTGGTTGATGGTCACGGTGGCGGGACGGCGACGATCCAGTGCCTGGTCGGCAAGACGCTGGATGGACTGCGCCGTGTTGCTCTCGAACGGCTGCTCGGTGACGATGCCGGAATTGAGGCCGGTGGTGGTGGTCTTCGGACCGTGCTCGGCCGCCGCCCACTTGAAGGCATCGCTGAGCATGCTGATCATCAGCGCGGACGAAATGCGGCTGGCCCAATGCGCGCTGTACTGGCCCGGATGGCCGGCGCTGCCGAGGTTGTCCACACCCGGTCCGACCAGGGTCACATCGATGCCGGTCGGCGTGGTGATGCGGTCCCAGACCACCTGCATGCGCGGGCCGCTCGGCTCCGCGGCGCCATACTGGCCGAGGATCTTCGATCCCTTAGGCAGCAACAGGCGGCGGCCGTTGATGGAGTACACCGGCTCGGTGATGATGCAGGAGGTGAAGCCCGGGAAATCGGTGATGATCCGGGTCTCCAGCACGCAGCGGATATAAGTGCCACGCACCAGCAACCCATCCGGATTGGCAATCGGCTTTGCCGACGTCACCTGATCCTGCGGTGCGCCACCCTGCTCCTGCGCCTGCGGCATGCCACCGATGCCCTGCCCGGCACCGGAATCCTGCTGCAGACCCGCCATACGCCGCTCGAGCAACGATGGCCCACGCTCTTGCCGAGACGGCTGCATCGAGGGGTCATTGTCGGTAGGCATCGGCGGCAGCGGCGGCAGGCTCGGCTGTTCCGCCAGTGGCACCGGCTCGGCCGGCTGCACCGGCGGCGGCGCCGCGGTCTGCGGCAGCGCAGGCGCTACCACCGCTTCCTGGCGCGGCTTCGGTGCCGCTTCTGGCTTGCTGGTGCCGCTCACCAGCCAGAAGATCGCCACGATCAGCAGCGCGGCGATACCGGCCAGGAACACCAGCGCCTTGCGATTGAGCTTCTTCAGGTCGCTGGAGCGCAGCACCGGCTCGTTGGCATCCAGATCCGGGTCGGCAGTCTGCTGCTGGCGAGCGAAATAGGGATTCTCGCGCGGCGCGTCGTCCGCTTGCGGATTGCGCGGCTGGCCGTTATCGCGGCCGTAGTTTTCGTCAGACGGAGGTAGATTCGAGTTCACTTTTGCTTGTTCCTACGCAAGCCGACAACATTCTTGCCGTGGCGGATGACCAGGAAGGGATAGGTCCCGTGGACAATCAGGGTGTTGCCCTCGACTGTGGTATTGACCAGGAAATCCTCGTCGCTTTCCTTCTCGCGGCCGAACACGGCCGGGAAATTGCCTGTCGGGAACCGCGTCAGATCCATTTTGATATAGGTGAACTTGCCGTCGTCGTAGACGCTGCTCGGCACGATCCACATCTGCTTGGAGCGCGTGGAATAGTCGTAGTCGAAGTAGTAATGGCGGTCCTTGGTCAGCCGCGTATCGAGCTGCGACTCGTCCTTCACCTCGTCGCTGGCCGCGGCAAAGCTGGTGTCCTTCGGATAGGTGAAGGTGACCTTGTACTGCACGCCGGCCTGCTTGGCCTGCTCCAGCCGTTGCCAATCCGTGGCCACCACCTTCAATTCCAGGATGTAGGAATGGGTCGCGGTGCGGATCATCATGTTGGTGTCGACGTCGACGTTCTTCGGCTTCAGATAGAAGACGTTCTCGCGACGGCTGAGTTCCCAGCCACTGGTGAAACCGGTGCTGTAATCGAGGATCTTCTCGTTCGGGCTCAGCTCGATCTGGGTGGTAATGCCCAGGCCGGTACGCACCTGATAGATCTTGTCAGGCTCGTACTCGTACTGCTGGACCACCTGGGCCGACGCGATCGGCGCGAACAGGCCCAGAGCCAGCAACGCGATATGCGCCGAACCGGTTTTCGTCAGGAAACTCATCGAACGTTCGCTCCATTACCATTGTGCTGAGGTGCAACGTTGGGTGCAGCAGGGGCCGCAGCGGGCTGCGTCCCCGGATAGACGGGCGCGCTCCCCGGATTGGCCACCGGTGCCTGCTGCGGAGCGGGCATTGCGCCGCCTGCTGGCACGACCTGCTGACCGGGCATTTGCTGCGTCGGCAGTTGTCCGGCGGCGCCCGGCATCTGACCGGCAGGCAGCTGTTGCGCCGCTCCGCCCGTAGGCGCCTGCACGGCAGGCGACGGCGGAACCGGCATGGCCGAATAATCGTTGTCCACACGATAATCAGTCACTTGAAAACCCAGTGGATTCTGCGTCCGCAGATCCTCGTCCATGGCCAGGTTATTGTTGTAACGAAAACCGAGAATGGCGAACTTATTGTCGAGAAAGGTCGATTGACCGGTTCTCTTGTCGTAGATGCTGCGCTGGAAGCGCACATTTGCACCCGTGTACGGCTTGCCGTTGCCACCGAGCAATGAGATGCTCAGGATCTTCACACGAATGGACCGCGTCTTGCCATAGATGTAATAGGGCGCGGAGGGATTACTGGGCGCGTGAAGGCTGAAGTACTCCGCCCCTACCCCGGTATCGCGTGGCGCCATCGAAAACACCAGGCTCCAATCGTTGAGCCCCATCATCTCTGAATCGTAGGATTCTCTGGCGGTAATGAAACGCGCCACGTTGCTCCTGGCCAACGCCTCGCTATTGGTGACGCTGCGAACCTCGCCAACATCACGCAACACGGACACCGTGGAATTGCCGGTGTACGCATCCGCCATCACCAGATACGGCACCTTTTCCTTCAGCGGCAGCATGTAGTAATACCCGCCGCCCAGCAGCAGACACATGATGATCGCGCCGAAGGCGACCCACCATGCGCGGCGCTCGCTGCGGCGCGCCAGATCCGCAATGCTGATCTCGTAGTTGACCGCCTTGGCGACCGCTTTGTTGACGTTTTCGCTTTCGGCCTGCTTTTTACCGAACATCAGACTTCACCAGGTTCATAAAATGGCTGCCGGCGCGCAACGTGCGCACCGGCGGTGACGTCACTTCGCGCTGCCGCTGGTCGGCGGCGTACCGCTCACCGACGACGACGGCTGCACCAGGATGCGATTGCCCGCAGCGGTCACGCTCAGACCTTCCTGTGCATAGACCACGCTCAGCTCGGCGACTGCCTGCTGGATGCTGGTGGTGTTGATCTTGGCGACCGGCGCATACAGCGTGTAGTCGGACTGGATGCCGTAGGACAGCTGCATGTTCGAATCCTTGGCCCAGCGCTCGAGCATCGTCTTCAGCGTGCCGTCCATCGGAATCGCCTGGTACACGTACGACGAGTACAGCGGGATCTCCATGGTCGACTCGGAGAAACGGTTGACCGGCTTCCATTTGCCGCGAAAGTCGGGCGCGGGCCTGGTTGCACAGGCGCTCAACAGCGCGACGGCACTCAACGTAGCGATCAGCCGAAACATATGCGTTCTTTTCACGCGAGCCTCTGAATTGCGGAAACGTGTAGAGAGCGGGCGGCGCGCAGGCGGCCCACTGCTGGATGGCGGAATTCGACGCAACGACGCGATACAGGCGCCGCAAGAAGGGAGCTGCCGGGAACGGCACGGACACGGGTCCGCGGCAGGCAACGGGATGCTCCCGAGGCCGCGCGATCGGCGCCGAAGAAAACGGAATTTGACGACAAACCTTCCATGTCACCCTTACGTGCGCCTGTTCGGCTCACGCCCCTGTTCCTGTACCTGTTTCTGTTACCAACGCATCGCCATACTCGCGAGAATGTGCCGGAGGGGCATGCTCACGTCAAGCATTTGGCAAAAAAACGTTCAAATGATAAATACGCCCAAAAAATAAGTGTTTTTCGTCACACTTTTAAATTGAGAGCGTCGGAATGTCGACTTTGGGCCGCAGTCGCGCGGTGAAGTGGCGATCCTTGTAGTACTTGATCTTGTCGCACTTCACCGGGTGCGGTATGCCCTCGTACAAGAACACCTCTTGATCGTTGCCCATCGCCTTCAACTCCTGCGGCAGCATCAGCGCCCGCTTCTCCTCCGACACGCTCCGGGTCACGTCCTTGCCGCGCGTGACGTTCTTCTTGCGGAAGGTGGTGTAGCCGAGCATCTCGGAGTAGTCGTTGGCATCCTGCTGCTCGCGCGGAGCGTAGAGAATCTGCAGTGCATGATTCGTGATGATGGTCCGCGAGATGTCCTTGCCATAAGTGGCATCGAGCTGGGCCATGCTCTGGATGATCGGCAGAAGACGGACATTGTAGCCAGCCATATATGACACTGCCGAGGCGATGATGTCGACCTTGCCGATGGCGGTGAACTCGTCCATCAGCAGCAGGCACTGGTACTTCAACGCCGGATTGCTCTTGGGCAGTTCCTTGGTGTTGAGGTTGATGATCTGGCTGAAGAACAGGTTGATGATCAGGCGGCTTTCGGCCAGCTTGTTGGGCTGGATGCCGATGTAGATGGTCATCTTCTTCTTGCGCAGGTCGGTGAGCAGGAAGTCGTTGTCGCTGGTGGCCGCATCCAGCACCGGGTTGATCCAGGCGTTGAGCGGCTCCTTGAGCGTGCCCATGATCGAGGCGAAGGTCTCGTCCGCCTGCGACAGCAGGTTGGAGAACGCCGACTTGGCATTGCCGCTGAGGAAGCGCCGCTCCGACAGCGACTTCAGGTACTTCTTCAGGTCGGTGCCATCGCCGGACGACAGTCGGTAGATCGCGCCCAGCGTCGGCGTGCCGAGACCGCCGGGAAAGCCGATGTTGCGCTCGTCGTCCCAGTTCTCGAACAGGTACAGCGAGAACGCCATGAACGCGTTGCGCGCCTGGCTGACCCAGAACTTCTGGTCGTCCGAGCCGTCCGGGTACAGCATGGCGGCGATGCTCATCAGGTCCGACACGCGGAACGCCGGGTCGTCGGAGACGTAGCTGAGCGGGTTCCAGCGGTGGGTGCGGCGGTCCTCGGCGAACGGATTGAACAGGAACACCTCCTGGCCCTGGCTGGCGCGCCAGCCGCTGGTCAGGTCGAAGTTCTCCTGCTTGATGTCCAGGACCACCACCGATTCCTGGTACTCGAGCAGGTTCGGGATGACCACGCCGACGCCCTTGCCCGACCGGGTCGGGGCGGCCAGGATCACGAACTGCTGCCCGCTGAGGCGCACCAGCTTGCCGCGGAACTTGCCCACCACGATGCCGTCGCCGCTGGTCTTGAACAGCCCATGCTTGGACAGGTCGGCCGCACCGGCAAAGCGTGCGTCGCCGTGCAGGCTGCGCTTGGCCGGCTTGAACATCAGCACCAGGATCAGCAGGGCCACGAGACCGGGCAAGCCGAAGCCGAGGTAGCCGGCCCATTTGATCTTGCCGACGTAGGGAGCCACCTCTGGCAAGCCAATGGCGTGGACGTACTGGTAGTAGGTGCCAAGCCCGAACATCCGCGTGTCCAGCTTCAACAGCAGCAGGACCAGATAGCCGGACAGGAAATAGCCGCAGACGGCCGTGAGCACGACGACGAGCGCCGCCGCAACGAGTTTACGATTCGACAAGCCCTATCCTCCCTGATCCATCCCGGCAAATATTCTAGAGCGAGTTCCGTATTTTGAGACGCCCCGTGTCGACAGTCTGCGAGGCGAGCGGGAGTGCCTGGCGCAGACTCGGCCGGAACAGCTGCTCGTTGAAGGGCCGCGTCACCAAGCAGCCCATGACCACGATGGCGCCGGCACCCCGTGACTGCGGCTCGCCTCGCCCGCCAGCCTGTGCGGGCGGCGCCACGGCCTCGGATGGGGGTATTGCGTTTCAGCGGCGCTGCCGCGTGCTCGGCCTGTTCCGCGAAGGCTTCTTTTCCGCACTGACCGCGTCCCGATCGCGCTCGACCAGGCTGTCCAGGAAGACCCGTGCCTCGTCCCAGGACATGTCGTGCGGATCCATGCGGGCGCCGCCGTCGGTGGTGACCGCATAGCCGACCACGTTGGCCGGGCTGTATTCCGGCTCCCGGGTCAACGCCACGAGCTGGTAGCGTCCTTTGACTTGCACCGTATGATGGTATTCCACCATGCGCCTGGCCTCCTCGCCTGATCGTCCGCTCGGATGCTAAAGCAAGCCTGGCCGCGCGGCCAGCGCTCTGCTGCCGAGCCGGCCGATGGCCTTATTGCAGGCACAAAAAAGCCGGCTTGCGCCGGCTTTGTCGTTTCCACGCTCGCATCTCGCGTCGTGGTGGGCGGTACAGGGTTCGAACCTGTGACCCCTACCATGTCAAGGTAGTGCTCTACCGCTGAGCTAACCGCCCTTCTCTGCCGCGGCGCACCGCTGCAGGGGCGCGAATCTTAGCCCACCTGGCGGACAAGAACAATACCCATCATCCGATCGGGTGCCGCTGCGGCTGGCCTAGCCCACCAGGCTGGCGTCGCGCAGCTTCTTGATCTGGTCACGGACCCGCGCCGCGTCCTCGAACTCCAGGTCGCGCGCATGCTGGTACATCTCCTGCTCCAGGGCCTTGAGCCGCGCGGCGATCTCCGCTGGCGCCAGCGCCCGGTAGTCGGCCGGCTCTTCCGCGACCCGACGCGCCTTGCCCTTGCCTTTGCCCTTGCCCGACTTGGCCTCGGCCACGTCGTCGCGCGCACCTTCCAGGATGTCCACGATCGGACGCGCCACCGACTTCGGAACGATCCCATGCTCCAGGTTGTACTCCACCTGCTTCTCGCGGCGGCGCCCGGTCTCGTCGATCGCGGCCTGCATCGAACGCGTCATCTTGTCCGCATAGAGGATGGCCTTGCCGCGCAGGTTGCGCGCGGCACGACCGATGGTCTGGATCAGCGAGCCGGTGGAGCGCAGGAAGCCCTCCTTGTCGGCGTCGAGGATCGCGACCAGCGAGACCTCCGGCATGTCCAGGCCTTCGCGCAGCAGGTTGATGCCGACCAGGACGTCGAACTTGCCCAGGCGCAGGTCGCGGATGATCTCCACGCGCTCGACCGTGTCGATGTCCGAGTGCAGGTAGCGCACCTTCACCCCGTGCTCGCCGAGGTATTCGGTGAGGTTCTCGGCCATGCGCTTGGTCAGCGTGGTGACCAGGACGCGGTCGCCATCGGCCACACGCAGGTTGATCTCCGACAGCAGGTCGTCGACCTGGGTCGCGACCGGGCGGATCTCCACTTCCGGGTCGATCAGGCCGGTCGGGCGCACCACCAGCTCAGTGATTTCGCCGGCCGATTCGCGCAATTCGTAGGGGCCCGGCGTGGCCGACACGTAGATGCTGCGCGGCGAGCGCGCCTCCCACTCCTCGAAGCGCAGCGGCCGGTTGTCCAGCGCCGACGGCAGCCGGAAACCGAACTCCACCAGGGTCTCCTTGCGCGAACGGTCGCCTTTGTACATCGCGCCGATCTGCGGCACGGTGACGTGCGACTCGTCCACCACCAGCAGGGCGTCCGGCGGCAGGTAGTCGAACAGGGTCGGCGGCGGCTCGCCCGGCGCCTTGCCGGTGAGATGCCGCGAGTAGTTCTCGATGCCGTTGCAGAAGCCGACCTCGGCCATCATCTCCAGGTCGAACTGAGTGCGCTGCGCCAGCCGCTGCGCCTCGACCAGCTTGTTCTGCGCGTACAGCTGCTCGAGCCGGTCCTTCAGCTCCAGCTTGATCGTGTCCACCGCGCTGAGGGTGCGTTCGCGGGTGGTGGCGTAGTGGGTCTTGGGGTAGACGGTGTAGCGCTGCAGCTTGCGCAGGGTCTCGCCGGTCAGCGGATCGAACAGGGTCAGTTGCTCCACGTCGCCGTCGAACAGCTCGATGCGCAGCGCCTCGCTGTCGGATTCGGCCGGGAACACGTCGATCACCTCGCCGCGCACGCGGAAGCTGCCGCGGTGCAGCTCATACTCGTTGCGGGTGTACTGCAGGTCGGTGAGGTGGCGAATCAGCTGGCGCTGCTCGACATGCTCACCGATCGACAGGATCAGCCGCAGCGACAGGTAGTCCTCCGGCGCGCCGAGGCCGTAGATCGCCGAGACCGTGGCCACCACCAGCGCATCGCGCCGCGACAGCAGGGTCTTGGTCGCGGCCAGACGCATCTGCTCGATGTGCTCGTTGATCGAACTGTCCTTCTCGATGAAGGTGTCCGAAGACGGCACGTAGGCCTCGGGCTGATAGTAGTCGTAGTAGCTGACGAAGTACTCGACCGCGTTGTTGGGGAAAAACGCCTTGAACTCGCCGTAAAGTTGCGCAGCCAGGGTCTTGTTCGGCGCCATCACCAGGGTCGGCTTCTGGATCGCCTGGACCACGTTGGCGATGGTGTAGGTCTTGCCCGACCCGGTCACGCCGAGCAGGGTCTGCTTGGCCAGGCCGGCCTCGAAGCCGGCCACCAGCTTCTCGATCGCCTGCGGCTGGTCGCCGGCCGGCGAATACGGCGATACGAGTTGGAAACGGTCGGACATGCGCAAGCCTCAAGGTGGGGAACGGGGCTGACCCCGCGCCGGGGAGATTTCCTACATGGGAACGCACAACCCCCTCATTCAAGCCCCGCCGTCCCAACGCGAGACTGGCGACCTCGCACCCGGAGACGACGGACATGCGGAACGCTGCAATCAAAGGCTACACATTGCTTGAGGCCATGATCGTGATGGCGGTGCTCTGCCTGATCGCCGGCATCGGCCTGCCGGCGTTCCGGGAGCTGCTGGCAAGCCAACGCCTGACGGCGGCGACCCACCAGTTGAGCGCGCACTTCGCCCTGGCGCGCAGCAGCGCCATCAGTTCCGGCGTCCCGGTCAGCGCCTGCCCATCCAACGGGGACGGCAGTTGCCGCGGCGACAGCGACTGGAGCCAGGGCTGGCTGGTGTTCCGCGACCCGGAACGGCAAGGCCAGCCGATCGCGCCGGACAGCATCCTCAGCGAAGGCAGCGCGCCGGGCGCCGGCGAACTGGTACTGCGCTCCAACCAAGGCCGCCCCTCGATCCGCTTCCTGCCCGATGGACGCAGCGCCGGCAGCAATCTGACCGTCAATATCTGCGAGCGCGGCCGGCTCCGCGCAGCGGTGGTGGTGAACAACACCGGTCGCATCCGCACGCGAAAAGCGACCGAACCGATGCCCTGCCTGACACCGGATTGACGCGCAAAAGCAAAGGCCGCGATTGCTCGCGGCCTTTGCGGATTTGGCGCCCGAAGTTGGACTCGAACCAACGACCCCCTGATTAACAGTCAAGTGCTCTAACCGGCTGAGCTATTCGGGCGGGGTGCGCATTGTAGCTATCTAACTACAGAAAGATCAACACCCCCGACGAGGGCGCCGCTCACCAGCAGGACATCGGGTCGGTACCGGACACGCTCACCGTGCGCTCGCCCTTCTGGTTGAGATAGAGCGTGCCGCATTTGGTATCGCGCGCCAGTTGAGCGCCCTTGGGCGCGGCCTGAAGACTGTAGGCCTTGGCGCTGACCGAACCATTGAAGGAAAGCGAGTAGAAATCGGTCACGCCATCGCACTGAGTCAGTGCGGGTGCCGAGACGTAGCTCAGATTCGTGGTGTAGTAGCGCTCCATGTCCTGCCCGCGCTCCATCAAGCAGGAAGCGGCAGTCGCACGGCGCGCCTTCACGATATGCGCCACATAGCTCGGATAGGCGATCGCGGCAAGGATCGCGACCACCGCCACCACAATCATCAGCTCGACCAAAGTGAAGCCGTTGCCGCGCCCGGCCACGCCAGGAGGTGCCACCATCCGACGGCGATCATAGGATTCAGTCATTGATCAGCTCCCTCCATTGGACCCGCGTCACCGTGCCGGATGACGCGTTGGTCGAGATCGACTCCGTGGAGGCGTTGTCCAGATTGGTGATCATCTTGCTACCGATGAAGGTCGACCCGCTCGACCCCTTGCTGGTGCCGATGCCGGACACTGGAACGCCGTTCAAGGCATCGTTGCTGTCGAAGAAACCATCGCCGTTCACGTCGAAGAACGATGACGACAAGCGGCCGCCGGTGAAGGGGTTGATCACCATCGTGTATCCCTTGCCGCTCGGGCTGCATACATCGCTCGAATCCGGGATGCGCGTGCTGCCTACCAGATAAAGCCCCTGGAAGTAGTTCGCCACCACCATGCGCTCACCTGTCTCGTAGAAATCCATGTACCAACCGCTGGTACCGGCACCGGTGGACGACTCGATCGTCCGCACATTGTAGCCGTTGAGGGTGGTATCGGACAGGATCCGGATCTGCTTGAGATTGGACGCGCTGATCGTGTTGCCTTTGTCGATCAGGCCATACCAGGTCTGCTGGTCGGTATTGGCCAGGTCCGCGCTGGTGAGATAACGCCCGGTTCCGACGAACACCCAGGTGTCGAGCGTCGTAGGGTTGCGTGCCACCAGCGGCGTGGCAGTGATCGGCTTGCTGTTGCCTGCCACGAAGAGCTGGCCGGCGCTCCAACCGCTAACGGTCTTGCTGAACCGCCACAGGTTGCCCTTCAGATCACCCGCGTACACCTTGTCGACGATGCCGCTGCCGTCGGAGGACCAGGCATTGACGCCGCTCAGGCCGTTGTCGCCGCCTACCCCGGTGTCCACCGAGGCCACTGTACCGGTGGCGATGTCGATCCGCACCAGTTGCGCGTTCTGCGAGGTACTGTTCGGGCCGTTGCCGAGCAAGACGCTCCAGGAGCCGTCGGCGACCTGGGCGATGACGGGCTGTCCCAGCACGTTGCCCAGGGCGCCGTTGTTCACTTCCCACAGCAAGCTCGGCGACGCCGGGTTGGTCACGTCGAGCGCAAACACGCTCTTGCCCCCTCGCCCCATCGTACCGACCAGGACGCTCTTCCAGGCACCACCGAGGTAGACATCGGCCGCCGTCAGCAACCCGTCGACCATATAGGCATGGGTATAGTCCGGAGAAGTGAAGCCTGAGGAAGAAAGCTTGGAGATCGCTTCGGTCGGCACGAACGCAAAGAGTTCAACGCCAGTGTTGGCGTTGAAGGCATGCAGCATGCCGTCGTTTCCGCCGATGTACACGACCGGGGTACGCCCAGCCGTGTTCGCTGCGAACTGGGGGTACACGCCGGCACCGGAAAAGCTCTTGCCGCTGTAGAGCGACGGATTGGGCGCACCAACGTAGAGCGGCTGCGAATTGACGATGTCGCCAAGCACGGCGAGGCGATTGCGGAAGCTGCCGCCAGCACTCTTTTCCTGATCGCGCCTGCCGCGGATGTAGTCGACCTGGGCGCTGGTCAGGCTACCCACAGTCCCTGTGAAATTCACCAGGCTGCCATTGCTGGCATACAGCACCTTGCGGCTCGCATACGCGGGTAGCTTGGCATTGGCGCTCCAGATCGCGGTCTGCGTACCGGCTGCATCATCGACCTTGTATGCGGTCAGCTCGCCTTTCCACTGATTGGCATCGCCTACGGTGTATTGAGCTTGGTAGAACACCGAGCCGGTATCCAGGGCGGTCGCGTCCGATCCCAGCGCCGCGACCGATCCGGTGGCGTTCTTGAGAATCTGCGAGAACGCGTTTCTCAAGCTGGCGACCATGTTTTTGGCGTCGCTGGCCACGTAGAAATTATCCGGCCGCGGATAGGTGCCGCCACTAGTGGGGGACAACGTGTCGCTGGTGGTGTTCCACCAGCCCGGCTGCAATCCGGTGGTGGTCGCAGCGTAAGGGGAAAAGCCTGCAGGCACGGTGAAGCCGCCGTACTTGGACGCGAGCCAGTACATGTTCTTGGCAGGACCCTCCAGGACTTGCGCCTCGCGCACGTCCACCCAGTAGGTGCTTACCGTCTGCCTTCCGATGGTGTTGATCTGGCTGCTGACGTCCGGACGCATGTCCACGGTGTGCGAATCGTAGGCCAGACCGGCGATGAAGGCCGAGTTGTATCGGCCAGTCCAGCTGTCCGAAATCGTCGTACTCAGCCCCTCCATCGCCAGCACCTTCTGCGTACTGGTGATGACGTTCACGCTGGTGTCGGCGGCGACCTCGGGAGGCATGGGAGGCTCATCCGTACGATAAGCGGTAGCAGTATTTCCCGGCAGATTCTTGTCCCGGTGCGTGTTCACATCGCCAATACCCAGGATGGCATTGACCTGACAGTTGTAGCGGATTGGGTCGTCCCAACTGGTGATCACCGGGAAGTAGTCCGCCTGGACCTTCGCCGTGCCCAAGTTCGAGCTGAGCGTGGAATAGGAGGCGACGTTGCCCAGGTTCTTGAAGTAGCGGATCGCGGCGTAGTAGAGCTCGCTGACCGGATCGAATGACTTGGCGGGGCTGGTGGTCAATTCCTCGAACTTGTTGAGGTAGTTGATGACGCCGCTGTTGCGGCTACCACTGCTATCGCTGGTATCGATCTGTGCGCCGCTATGGACATTTCCCACGCCGATTTTGCTGTCGGCATTGCTGTCCGGGTCCTTGTAGAGCACACCGGTGGCAGGATCCCACTCCCTGCGCGGATTGCTGTAGCTGTCGATTTCCGGGTAATAGGTGTTGGGACCGACGAACTTCATGCGGGCGCGCAGCACGCCGCCATCACGCTGGGTGGTCGAATCGTTCAGGTAGCCGAAGATGCTGTAGCGAATCTTGTTGGCATATTCCTGGATCAGACCTTCCGGCTTGTAGTTGGTACTGGAGTACTGCGTGCAGTTGGACTCCACGCCGATGTTCGGATCGCAGACCTTCACCCGCACGAAGACCCGGTACACCTTGGTCGGATCGGGCTTGATGAGCGACGTCGGGTTGTAGTCGATCACGTTATTGGCGCTTGTACGCAGGTCGCCGGAGCCGGTGAACCACATTTCGCGGCCCAGGCCACTGACCCGGGTCCTGACGCTGGACCAGCCCGACGGCAACGGCGTCAGCGAGGAGACAGAGCTGGATATCGTGCGGTCGGCGAAGTCACTGTCGCGGTCGTGGCGGGCCTTCTGCAGCACGGTCAGCCCGACCTGGTCGATGATGCGATAGCCACCGGTCAGGGCGGAGCGGAACGGGTCGATGGTCTGGGTGGCCGCCCAGTTCAGGTAGTTGCCGCTCCACGAACCACTGCAGGTATGTCCGCCCGCACTGTTCTTGGATGTCGGCACGAAGTAAGCCATTCCATTGACGAGGTCGTAGCTGTAGCCGTAGCACTTGACCGGATCGAAGTAGCCCGCATACTCCGACGCGTTGCTGTAGCTCCCCAGATTGGCCTGACTGATGATGGTCGGATATTCGACCGAAGGCACCAGCGTAAGCGCGCCAGGAACGTCTGTCGGCAGCGAGATCGGACGCGTGCCCAGATCGATCGAAGCGCCGTTGCCCGAACACAACGCAGCGAAGGCTCCGGTCGCAAACGCAAGCCAACGCGTCCGCCGGCGCTGCACTATTTCGGATCTGGCCACGCCAAGACGCATGCTATCGCCTGGTTTCATATCGCGGGTTTCCATCGCGGGAAATGACTTGCTCATTGGACAGTCACGTTCGACTGCAGCACCACCACCGACCGGCCATCGGCCAGCGTGGGATCCTGGCTACGCGCGATCACCCGATAGACCGACTGCAGCACGGCGCTGCTGCCGCTTCCGTATTGGTTGGAGTTGGCGCTGTAACCCAGCGACAACTGCTGACGACTCGTGCGTTGGCCCAGGTACTGTACGTAGTATTGCGGCGTCGTCGCACCGATCGACTGGATAGGACTTGCATTGACCCAGCCGGTTCCCGTGTCGGTGTAGGTGCCCGCCGGAGGGATTGGACAGGACGCACCGCCGCTGCAATCGACCCCGATGCTTCCGCCGGAGGCCACCGCCGTCTTGATCGCTTCCTCGCCCGCCCGTAGCGCCGCTTCCGCGGACTGGAATGCCAGGCTGCGGTCGAGCATGTTCGAGCTCATTTTCTCGCGCAGCGTGACACCACGAATCACCGCCAGACCCACCACGATCATCACCAACATCAGGATCAGCACCACGATCAGCGAGATACCGCGCGGGCGGCGGCCGATGGCGTGCGATTGCGCGATCGCCCTCATAGCGTGCGATTCCTCAGGTTGACCACATACTGGACGGTGCGGTCGAGTTGCTGACCACCGAAACCGGTCTTGTTGCCGCCACGCACGGTCAGCACCAGCTTCGCGGCGATGACGTTGCCCCACGCGGCGTCTGGGGGAGATGCGGCGCCGATCGAGGATGCGGTCTGGTAGGCAGTGCCCCCCGCGGTCAGGTAGGTGATCTGCATGTCCTGCACCCCCTCGACCATCTCCTCAGCCGCGCCATTGTCGATCTTGCGATACAGCGAGCGCCCACCGGCGGCGTTGCTCGCCACATACCAGCGGATGCCGCGCAGCCGACTGACCACCGAATTCACGCCATAGGAATAGGCCACCGCACTGCCGGAGCAAACCGCCGGCAGCACGCTCAGGCTTTTGTTGCTGCAATTCGCGCTGCTGTCATGGTTGATCACGTTGCCGGTCACGCTGCCGGCCACGAACAACGCCAGTTGGGTGTTGTCGCAGATCATCACCGTGTTGCCGGCACTCAGGCCACTGGCATCGTCTACGGTGATGTTGGTCGAGCTCTGCGCAACGGTGACGTTGGCCAGATGGGGGTCGAGCGTGAGGACCTGGATGGCATCGGTCCCGCTCGCGCTTCCGCTCAGTGCGCCGTTTTCGTAGCCGACGATCGGGAAGCTCCAGTTCGTCCACCAGTTGCTGCTGGCGTTGTTGATGACGTTGGCCACTGGCAGGGTTCCGTCGCACGGGTTGCCGCCGGCTTCGCGCAGGTCGCGTGCCATCAGTTCGAAGGTGGTCTGCATGCCATCCTGGGCCCAGCCCATGCCCTCGACCGTACGGAACACCCGCTGGTTGGAAAGGAAGATACTGATCGCTGCTCCCACCAGCAGCAGGCCCAGCACCATCGCAATCATCAACTCGATCAGCGACAGGCCGTGCATGGCGGCACGGCGGCGCGGGACGGCGCGGATCATAGCCGGGACACCGTGACCAGCTGGCGGGTGGTACTGCCGGTCCCTGTGGCCGACCCGGCGGTGGACGCATTCACCGCGCGCCCCGGCTATCGTCCCACTGCACGGTGATAGTGCAGGTCGAGCTGGTGCAGGCGATCGAACCGCATGTGGTGGTATCCGAGGAAGCGTTGGCGGCGCCGCTGAGGCCGGTCTTCATGCTTTCGAGCCACGCGCGGATGTCCGCGGACGCCAGTGAGGTTCCGGCCGAAGGCAGGCTGCAGGTCATCGCCAGGTTGTAGGCACCGCCCGTGGCGGCACTGCGGTTGGCACGCATCGCCTCGATGATCGAATAGGTATGGATGACCATCTGGCTGTTCTCGAACGAACTCTGCCCGTTGTTCAATGCGCGTGCCTGCATCGCGGCGATGCCTAGCAGGGTCACTCCCAGGATCAGCACCGAGATCAGCACCTCGAGCAAGCTCACGCCAGCCTGCCGCTGACTGTTTGCCATCGCGCGCGCGGTCATGAGGGGCATGCTCCGCTGCCGTTGACGCTGCTCACCGCGACCCGGGTGGCGGAGGTCGGCGCTACCGCACGCTGATTCTCCGCAGGGCGGTTGGTCGCGATGCAAGCGATGACCGACACGGCGCTGCTGGTCTTCAGGGTCCCGTTGGCGCCATAGGTGATGCGCGTGACTGGCCCGGTGACACCCAACGGCGAGCGCGCCTTGTAGGACTGCAACACGCTATCGGCGCTGCCGGTCACGACTAGCCAGCCCTGCCAGGTGGACGCGCTGCCGCAGGTAGCGCCATCGCTGCTGCCGCAGACGCTCACCGGCGCGTTGCGCTTGATCGCCTCGCTGCGTGCGAACTGCAGCGCATAAAGGATGTCGTCAGAAGCCGCCGACAGCCGGTTGCTGTTGATCAGGGAGGTGAACGAAGGGATGGCGATCGCAGACAACACCGCCAGCACCGCCAGCGTGACCATCAGCTCCACCAAGGTGAATCCCCCACGACGGTGTGCGCAACCGTCCGGAAGCAAGCCTGCCTCGCCCATTACCCCCTCCCCTCGATTACCCTCGCCACCGTAGATCGTGCGACCGAAGGCCGGCAAACACTTGGCGACAAGCGGCATGATGCGATGCACGAGTGGCATCATGCAGGACTCGACCAGCTTCCATCATACGATGCCACAGTCAGAACCCTATGCGCCGTCCTTATTGGAGGGCCTGCAGCAGCCGGCAACGATCATCGGGATATGGATCACCGGCGAGGCCCTTGCCTGCATCCTGGCGCTGGCGCCGGGGAACGCGGGCGAGCGGTTGATTGTCTTCGGCATCGCTTCGCTGCTGATCCAATGGGTCGCACTGTCGACACTGCTGGCCATGCACCTGGCGCGGCGATGGCTGCAACGATGGCCGGTCGGCGTGCAACTCGGCGGCGCGCTGCTGACGATGGTCGCCTCCACCGGACTGACGCAGATCTGCTTCATGCTGCTGTTCGGCAGTACGGCACCCTCCCCCTCCCTGGCCGGCGCCTTGCCGGGGATCCTGAATACGATGGGTATCGCCTTCATCGCCGGGCTGCTGGGCCTGGTGGCCATCCGCAACCATTTGCGTGTCCAGGCGCTGTCGGTGCGCGCCGTGCGCGCCGAACTGGAGGCGCTGCAGGCGCGTACGCACCCGCACTTCCTGTTCAACACGCTCAACGTGGGCGCGGCGCTCGTGCACCGCCAGCCCGACGCGACCGAGCGATTGCTGCTCGATCTGGCCGACCTGTTCCGCGCGAGCCTGCGCGGCCGGCACGACATGCCGCTGGAGGAAGAGATCGAGCTCGCACGCCGCTACCTGGCGATCGAGCAGTTGCGGCTGGGACCCAGGCTAGACGTGGAGTGGCGGATCGAGCGTGCGCTGCCCCCGTTGCACCTGCCGGCGCTGTGCCTGCAAGCGCTGGTGGAGAACGCGGTGCGGCACGGCGTGGAACCGCGCACCACAGCCAGCAAGGTCATCATTGCGATTGCCCGGCACGCCGACGGGGTACGGATCGCGGTCAGCAACGACACGCTGCCGCGCCAGGCGCGGCCGGACAGTCGCGGCCACGGGATCGGGCTGTCCTCGATCCGCCGCAGGATCGAGGACCTGCATCCTTGCTCGCAGTTGCACATCGAGGATCGCGACGAGCGCTACGCGGTGACGATCGACATTCCGATCCAGGCCAAAGCCGTCCCGAGCACGCGCCACTGGCGCTCGCTTCGCCTCAAGTGACGACCCGGTAGCAGGGCCGGTACTCGCCGGAAATCTTCATGCGGCGCTGCTCGACGAAGGCGCGCAGCAGTTCGTCCAGGGCCTGCATCATGTCCGCATCGCCATGGATCTCGAACGGGCCGTGCTGCTCGATACGGCGCATGCCGTCTTCCTTGACATTGCCGGCCACGATGCCGGAGAAGGCGCGGCGCAAGTCCGCCGCCAGCGCATGCGGCGGGCGGCCATGGTGCAGATCCAGCGCGGCCATCGCCTCATGGGTCGGCTCGAACGGACGCTGGTACTCCAGCGGGATGTCCACCGACCAGTTGAAGTAGAACGCGTCCTTCTGCTCCTTGCGGTGCGCGCGCACCTGCTGGATGCCGGCGGCCATCTTGCGCGCCACCGCCACCGGGTCGCCGACCACGATCTCGTAGCGCGAGGTCGCCACCTCGCCCAGGGTCAGGCGCAGGAAACGGTCGATCTGCTCGAAGTACGGCGCGGCGATGGTCGGGCCGGTGAGGATCAGCGGGAACGGCAGCGCGCGGTTCTCCTCGCGCAGCAGGATGCCGAGCAGGTACAGGATCTCCTCGGCCGTGCCGACGCCACCCGGGAACACGATGATGCCGTGGCCGATGCGGACGAAGGCCTCCAGGCGCTTCTCGATGTCCGGCATGATCACCAGGTGGTTGACGATCGGGTTCGGCGATTCGGCGGCGATGATGCCCGGCTCGGTCACGCCGATGTAGCGGTTGTCGTGCTTGCGCTGCTTGGCGTGGGCGATGGTGGCGCCCTTCATCGGGCCCTTCATCGCGCCCGGACCGCAGCCGGTGCAGATGTCCAGCCCGCGCAGGCCCAGCTCGTAGCCGACCTGCTTGGTGTACAGGTATTCGTCGCGCGAGATCGAATGGCCGCCCCAGCACACCACCAGTTTCGGATCGTTCGGCTGCAGAATGCGCGCGTTGCGCAACTGGCCGAACACGGCGTTGGTGATGCCTTCGCTGGACTGAAGGTCGGTGGTCGACTCGGGGCCGAGTTCGATGGCCATGTAGGCCAGGTCGCGGACCACGGCGAACAGCAGTTCGGCCACACCGTTGATGATCTCGCCGTCGACGAAGGCCATCGCCGGCGCATTGAGCAGGTCGATGCGCACGCCGCGATCGCGCTGCACCACCTGGATGTCGAAGTCGGGATACAGGTCGCGCGCCGCGCGCGGATCGTCCGAGGCACTGCCGCTGGTCAGCACCGCCAGCGCGCAGCGCCGCAGCAGCTCGTGCAGGCCGCCGCTGGACGCATCGCGCAGGCGCGCCACTTCCACGCGCGAGAGGATGTCCAGGCCGCCGCGCGGGTAGATCCGCGCATCCACTACCGGCAGCGCGCGCGCCGCCGTATTGCTGGTCGTCATATCGAATGTCTTGTCGGTGTCGTCAGCCGGCGACTTTAACGTCAGCCCCCGCAAAAAGAAAACGGCCGGGTCGCCCCGGCCGTTTCCAACGCTTCAGCTTGCGCCGCGATCAGAACTGATAGCGGAAGCCCAGCTGCATGGACCACTGCGACACACCGATGTTGAAGCCGTCGGCGTCGGCATTGGCGGCCGTCGGCTGGTCGGTGTACAGGGTGTTGTACACGTACTTGCCCTGGTAGATGCCCTGCAGGTTGGCGACGCGGGCATCGGCGTAGAAGCCGTAGTCTTCGATCCGGCCCCACTTCTTGTTCAGCAGGTTGCCCACGTTCTGGATATCCAGCCAGATCTCGGACTTGTGACCCTTGTAGAAGCCCGGCAGCTGCTGGGTGATGCGCACGTCGAAGGTGTTGATCCAGCCGGAACGGAAGCCGTTGGCCGGGGCGTAGCTGCCGGCGTACTTGGCCAGCTGCGGGTTCTTGGCCAGCCAGTCGAAGAACTGCTGCTGCAGCGCCGGGTTGGCGGTGAACGCACCGGTGCTGCTCAGCGTGCCGAACAGCACGTCGCCCGGACCCTTCGGCACGTAGAACAGGTCGTTGGTGCTGCGGCCGTCGCCGTTGGCGTCGCCGTTGAACACGTAGCTGTACGGACGGCCGCTGCGACCTTCGTAGACCAGGCCCACACGGGTCTCGTAGTCGCCGAAGAACATGTGCTTCCAGTCGAGCGAACCGGAGATCCGGTCCTTGATCTCGTAGCGCGAGCGGCTCTCGGTTTCCGAGTTGGCGTTGAAGGCGTACTGGTAGCCCCAGCCCGAACTGGCGGTGGAGCTGGTCAGCGGGCCGACTTCGGTGGCATGCGTGTAGGTGTAGCCCAGGGTCCAGGACCAGTCGCCGCCTTCGCTGAACGGCTTGGACAGCGACACGGTGAACTGCTGGGTCTTGCCCTTGTCGGTGTTGTCGATCAGGTAAACGTCGCTGTAACTGGTGTTTCGACCAGAGCGATTATCGCCGGTCGCCCAAGGACGGCCGGTGCGCGCCGGGTTCCAGTACAGCGCGCGGCCGTCCGGACCATAGTAGGCAGGGCTCGGATCCTGGCCCGGGCTGTTGACGCGACCGATGTTCAGGCTCTTGTAGTACAGGCCGTCCTTGACCTTGGTCACCAGCAACTCGGCCGAGGCGACGATACCGTACCACGGCAATTCGTGATCTAGCGCAAGGTTGGCCTTGTACAGCGACGGCAGCTTGAAGTCGTTGCCGACGAAGCTCACACCCTGGGTCGCCGAACCAGGACGATTCGGGATCGGCTGAGTATCCTTGTTGGCGCTGAACGGCACCGTCGGATCGTACGTGGTCAGGCTATAAGCGTTGTAGTTGAAGCCGGTATTGGAGTAGCTGTTGCCGATCCACACCTGCGGCGCATCGCCCTGGAACAGACCGACGCCACCGCGCAACTGGGTCGGACGGTCGGTGTCGAAGGTGTAGTTGAAACCGAAGCGCGGCTGGATCAGGAAATCGCCGCTGAAGATCTTGCTGTTGTCATAGCCAAACACCGCCTGCGCACCGGCGTTGTAGGTCGGATCCGGACTCACCTGCGGACGGTCGCCACGCAGGCCCAGGGTCAGGGTCAGGTTGTTGTTGACGTACCAGGTGTCCTGCACGAACAGGCCGAGGTTGCTGTTCTTGTAGTCGGCCGCGATCGAACCCGGGCTACGCTCCTGGTTGAGCTGGTACGAGCTCCAGCGGCCGCTGGCGAAGTTGTCCAGGCCGAAGAAGGTGTACACGCCCCAGCTGTTGCGGCCGTACAGGTTGTAGATGTCGTTGGTGCTGTAGTCGACGCCGAACTTCAGGTTGTGGTTGTCCAGGGTCAGGGTGCCCGCACCGTAGTAGTTCCAGGTCTTGGTGGTGAGGATGTTGCCCTGCGAGTTGGTCTCGGTGCCCAGGAACAGCACGTCGCCGGTCGGGTTGGCGACCGAGCCGTCGAAGTACACGGCGATGCTCGGCGCATTGGTCGGCACCACGCGGATCGCGGAGTAGTCGCGGTAGGACACCTTGAACTCGGTGGAGAAGTTCTCGGACCAGTCGCTGAACAGCTGGCCGACATAGCTCTCGACCGACTTCTCGTGCTGGTACCAGTACGAGCTCAGCGAGGCCTGGCTGGAGCTGCCGGCGCCGTTGATGCGCAGCTTGCTCTGGTCGAGCTTGCTGTAGCGCAAGCTGGCGCGGTGGTTGTCGCTGATGTTCCAGTCGAGCTTGAGCGCGTATTCCTTCAGGTCGGTGTTGCCGTCGCTGTCCAGGCCGCCGGCATCGAAGCCGTAGTTCTTGGCGATCTGCTGGGCGCGGGTCACGTCGGCCATGCCGTACTTGGCGTTGGCCTTGCCCAGCGCGGTGCTGCCGAGGTCGACACCCGGCGCATCCTGCTGGAACTTCTCGTAGTTGGCGAAGAAGAACAGCTTGTCCTTGACGATCGGGCCGCCGAAGGTCGCGCCGTAGGTCTTCTCCTTGGTGAAGCCGTTGAACTTGGTGCCGTCCGGGTTGTCGCCGAACCAGTCGCCATCGCGATAGCTGCCGTACACCGAGCCGTGGAACTCGTTGGTGCCCGACTTGGTCACCGCATTGACGGTGGCGCCGGCGGCGCTGGCGATGCTGACGTCGTAGTTGGACAGGTTGACGTCGATGGCTTCGATGGCTTCCATCGACACCGGCTGACGCCGGGTGGTCATGTTGTTGCCTTCCAGGCCGAAGGTGTCGCTGGCCGAGACGCCGTCGATGTTGATCGAGTTATAGCGCGGATTCAGGCCGCCGGCGCTGATCGTGCCCGAGGCGCGATCGACGAAAGCCACGCGCGGATCCAGGCGCATGTAGTCCTGGATGTTGCCGTTGATCGACGGCAGCGCTTCGATCTGCTCGCGACCGATGTTGGTGCCCGAGCCCGTCTTGGTGGCGCTGAACACTTCCGAGCCGGTGGCCACGGCGACGGCATTGACCGTCTCCAGGGTGGTCGGCGCGGCCATGTCGCCGGTCAGGTCGGCATTGATGGTGGCGTTCTGGTTGACGCTCAGGTACACGCCGTCTTCGGTCTTGGTGCCGTCGCCCGACTTGGTGATGGTGATGCTGTACGGACCGCCGACACGCAGGCCGCGCGCGTTGTAGCGACCGGCGGCGTCGGTGGTGGCGCGGCTGACCGTGCCCGACTCGACGTGGGTGATGGTCACCTCGGCGCCAGCGACCGGCTGGCCGCCATGGGTCACCACGCCGCCGACACCGGCGGAGGTGCTCTGGGCGAACACCGGCGCCGCGGCCAGCGCCGCAACGAGGCCCAGGGTGAGCTTGGACATCCGCAGACGGGGTTGAATCATTGCAATAGCCTCGATGGAGTTTGACGAAATGCGCATGGCAGTGCCGCGCGAGTTCGGGCGCACGGCCGCGGGATGGGGGCTGGTCACCCTTGCCGATTCCCCGCAAGGGTTAACATGAGTTTAACACCATAGGGCCAATTTGTTGCCGAAACGTGACAACCGGGCACAAATGGACATGACTTGCCATGGATCCCAGTTTTTTGACTGCATCCGGTCATGCCATGGCACAGGCGCGCACGGGCTTGCCGCCCGCCAGGCCGCCGCGCGCGGCAGCTGGGCCGAGCGTTGCGCCGCGACGCCAGCAGCGCGGTGACCGAGCGCCCCCACTCTTCAACTCCCCAGGCGTCGGCGGCGCGGTGGCGTCAGCCCCACCCTGCTTCCGCGTGCCATGCCCCCCCCCGCCCCGCTCAGCCACCGACCAGGCAGTTTCGGGAGGCCGGCGCGATCCGGTTCTCGGGCGGCGCCCGGCGCCAGACCCTGCTCCCCCGTGGCCCTGGCCCTCGGGAGGCACCCTGGATTCTGCCGAACCGGCACCGGGCTGCCGACGGCACGCCGGCCCGGGATTCACACGCCCGCGGTCAGGCCGGCGACGCTCCCCGACGTCGCATGCACGCAAACGCAAACGGCCGGGGCGATGGCCCCGGCCGTTTGCGTCTTGCCTGGTCCAGCCCGGGTGCGGGCTGGCAGTGCCTCAGAACGAGGCGCCGACGGTCACCGCGAACGCACGCGGCTCCAGCACGGAGTAGTACGGCGTGCCGGTGGCCGCCACGTCCGGGTAGTCGCTGGCGCCGGACGCCGCCAGCACCTGACTGGTGCTGACCCAGGTGACGGCCTGCTTGTCGGTCAGGTTGTACAGGTTGAGCTTGATCGACGGCTTCTTCAGCCAGCCCCAGTCGGCGAAGGTATAGCCGGCGTCGGCGCCGAAGGTGGTGTAGCCCCCCACCCGTTCGGTGTTCATGTAGTCGCCGTAGCGCGGGCCGGAGTAGCGGCCCTTCAGCGCGACCCAGAAATCGCCGATGGTGTAGCTCAGGCGCAGATTGGCCAGGTTCTTCGGCGTATTGGCCAACTGCTTGCCGCCGACTGCGTAGTCGTAGATGCCCTTGGACGTGCCCACCGCCAGGCTGTCGCTCAGGATCCTGGCCTGGGTATAGGTGTAGGAGCCGTACAGCTTGAGGTTGTCGGTGATGTTGTAGCTGGCCTCACCGTTGAAGCCGCGCATGCGCACCTTGCCGATCGAGATGTAGGTGGTCAGCGCGGTGGCCTGGTCGTAGCTGGACATCTGCTTGTTGCGGTAGTTGCTCTGGTACAGCATCGCCGACAGCGAGAAGCGGTCGCCGTAGTAGCGCCAGCCCAGGTCGTTGGTCCAGGCCGATTCCGGCTCGGGAATCTCCTGCGCTGCCGACAGGTTCAACGAAATCGAGTTGGTGGCCGGCACGCGGAAGGTCTTGGCGACGCCATAGTAGAACTGGGAGCGGCTGTCCGGCGCGTACTTGATGCCGAACGCCGGCAGCAGCTTGCTGTAGCTGTTGTCGAAGTCCACGCCGATCTCCTTGGTGCTGTCGGGCCACTGATAGTTATGGCCCTTGCGCGTGGCATGGATCCAGGACACGCCGTAGTTGACCGCCCAGTCGTCGGCGGGGGTCCAGTTGTCCTGGATGAAGTACTTCTGCACGTCGGTCACCGTGTAGGTGCGGTAGCTCTGCTGCACCTGGCCGTCGGCATAGGTCAGGAAGCAGCCCTCGCTCTCGGCCCACACATCGCACGGCTGCCCGGTGCTTTGATCGGTCTTGACGATGCTGCTGTTCTGGCTCTTGCGCGAACGGTCGTACCACAGGCCGTAGACCAGGTTGTGGTCCATGCCGATGTCCTGGAAGAACTTGGCGACCACGCCCGGGCGCACCGTCGCGGAGTAGGAGTAGGTGTAGTCGACGTCGCGGCTGCCGCTCACGCCGCTGGCGTAGCCATAGACGTTACTGCTGCTGGTGGACGGGTACACCGACGCGGCGCTGGAACCGCCGCCCTCGCCCCACCACACGTAGGGCACCACCGACAGACGCAGGGTGTCGCCGAGGGTGAACTCGCCATCCAGGCTGGCCAACAGGCTCCTGTACGGATTACGCCGCAGTTTCCAGTAGGACTGGTCGGCGGAAGTGCTGCCGCCGCCCCAGGTCGCGTTGTAGTCGTAGGCGTATTCGCTGGCCAGCTGCGCCTTGCTGGCGGTGTTGTAGGAGTAGTTGGACTGCCGGTTGTACTGGAACGAGGCGCTGATCGAATTGCCGGGGCTGATGTCCCATACGCTCTTGCCGTCGATCTTTGCGACCGACATGTCGCCATTGCCCTTCCACTTGTCCGCGCTGTTGGTCGAATACGACACCCACGAGCGCAGCGGACCGGTATCGCCGGTGTTGACCCGCACGAAGGTGCGCCGGTAGTCGTTGCTGCCGAAGCTCTGGTTGAAATCCACCCCGAACGCATGGCTGGGATCGATGGTCGACCAGGCGATCTGGCCGCCGGTGGCGCCCATCTCCGGCTGGTCCACATTCGGCGTGCCCTGGGTGACGGTGATGTCGTTGTAGTTCTCGGCATCGCCGTATTCGGTGGCATACACCGAATAGCTGCCGCTGTCGGTCACCGGGGCACCGTTGACGGTGATGCCGATCGCCGAGGAATCGAAACCGCGCAGGCTGTAGTTGCCGTTGTTGAGGCCGGTCACGTCGCTGGTGGAGGCGTCCACGCCCGGGATCGCATCGATCATCTGGGTGAAGTTGCTGCCGCCGGACGCCTGCGCGATCGCCTCGCGGGTCACCGTGGAAATCGCCTTGCTGGCGGTCTGCACGGTCATGTTGCCGCCTCCGAGCACGTAACTGTTCTTGTCGGCGCTGACGTTGACCTTGTCCAGTTGCTGCACGCGCTTGGTCTCGTACGCGGCGGTGGTATTGGAGGTACTGGAGGCGGTGACCCGCTGCGCCGCCTCGCTGCCGGCGTCCTGGGCGAAGGCGGAATGGGCCGCGAACGCCGTGGTCAGCGCAAGGGAAAGTGGGGAAACACGCGGTGTGGAACGGAACGTCATCGGGCAAGCGCCTCTGGGACCAAGCGGGGAGCGGCAGAGACGGCAGGCGGCCCGGCGCGCCCATGGCGCACCGCCCCCTACCGCGTCGGAAGGCGCCAGGGTAAGCAGGCTATTTCGCCCGCATATGCCCAGGGCGTTGACGAGAACTTAATGCGCCGCCACGCCCCGACACGCGCGGGCACAAAAAAGCGCCGCGCATGTCATCGGACTGCCGCAGACGCGCGGTACGTCGCAGCGCTGACGCACGGCGACAGGCGCGACGCGTCAGCGAGAGAAGACGCGCGGCGGCGCCCGCGCCCGCTCAGCCGGCGACCGGCAGCTTCAGGTAGGCGCTGATTCCGTCCAGGAACATCTGCACCGAAATCGCCACCAGCAACATGCCCATCAGCCGCTCGACCGCGGTCAGCACGCGCATGCCGAGCAGCTTGTACAGCAGCGTGCCCGAGAACAGCAGCGCCGAGGTTCCCAGCCAGGCCAGGATCAGCGCCAGGCTCCATTCGCCCAGCCGGGTCGGCTCGTTGCTGCCCATCAGCATCACCGCGGCCATGCCGGAAGGGCCGGCCACCAGCGGAATGGCCAGCGGCACGATGAAGGGTTCGCCGTCGGGAATCTCGCCCATCAGCCCTTCCGGGCGCGGGAAGATCATGCGGATGCCGATCAGGAACAGCACGATGCCGCCGGCGATCGCCACCGACTCCTGGCGCAGGTGCATCACTTCCAGGGCGTACTTGCCGCCCCACAGGAAGCCCATCAGCACGCCCAGCGCGATCAGCAGCTCGCGCGCCAGCACGATGCGCTGGCGCCGCGCCGGCAGCGGCTTGAGCACGCTGAGGAACACCGGGATGTTGCCCAGCGGGTCGAGGATCAGGAACAGCAGCAGTGCTGCCGACAGGATGGTCATGCCAGGGGATTCCAGATCGCGCCGCGGTGCGCGGCGCCGGCGGGCGACAGCAGTGCGACGCAGGCGCCGGCGTAGCGCGCCGGGTCGACCGCGTCGCGGTCTTCTTGATGGGTGTAGGCGCGGGCGCGCAAGGCGGTGCGCATCGGGCCCGGCTGCAGCCCGGCCACACGCACGCGCGAGGCCGCCAGCTCGCCGTGCAGGCTCGCCAGCAGGCCGCGGCGGCCGTGCTGGGCCGCGCCGTAGCCGCCCCAGTAGGCCTGGCCGACCCGCGCCGGATCGTCCACCGCGAACACGATCGCGGCATCCTCGGCCTGCCGCAGCAACGGCAGGCAGGCCTGGGTCAGCCAGGCCGCCGCGGTCAGGTTGACGTGGAGGGCGCGCGCGAACTGCGCCGGATCGGCATGCTCGAACGGGGTCAGCCCGGCGAAGTCCGCCGCGCAATGCAGCAGCCCGTCCAGACGGCCGAGCTCGCTTTGCAGGCGCTCGGCCAGGGTCGCGTAGTCCGGCGGGGTGGCGCCGAGCAGGTCCAGCGGATACAGCAGCGGCGCGGCGCCCACCGCGGCGATCGCGTCGTAGACCCGGTTCAGGCGCGGCGGCTTGTGTCCGAGCAGGACCACGGTGGCCCCGGCCTGGGCGCAGGCCAGCGCCGCGGCGCTGCCGAGCCCGCCGGCGGCGCCGCTGACCAGGATCACCCGCTGCGCCAGCGCGCCGGCCTGCGGCGACGCAGGCGCGGTCACGATTGGTAGGCCTCGGTGACGATGCGCTGCAACTCGCCGGACTCGAACAACTCCATGGTGATGTCGCAGCCGCCGATCAGCTCGCCATGGATGAACAACTGCGGGAACGTCGGCCAGTTCGAATAGCGCGGCAGATTGGCCCGGATCTCCGGCTCGTCGAGCACGTTGACCGTGTGCAGGCGGTCGGCGCCGGCGGCCAGCAGTGCCTGCAACGCGCGGCTGGAAAAGCCGCACATCGGGTACTGCGGCGTGCCCTTCATGAACAACACGATGGGATGGCGTTCGACGTCGGCCTGGATGCGCTCCATCACCTGCATGCGGGTTCTCTCCTGCTGGGGCGAAAGAACGACCTTGGCGGTCGGCTAGACTCTCGCGTAGCCGCATAGTGTAAGCCCTGCGCGCGGCAGTACCGCGATACGCACCCGAAACCGCCCGAGGATCCATGCCCATCGAACTCGCTCCCCTGCCCTACGCCGCCGCGTCGCTGGCCCCGCATCTGTCCGCCGCCGCGGTGGAACAGCACCACGCCCATGAGCGCGCCCTGGTGGAACGGCTCAATGCGCGCCTGGCCGGCAGCGACCTGGCCGAGCTGGCGCTGCCGGACCTGCTGCGGCGCGCCCAGGGCAGTCTGTTCCAGGAGGCGGCCGAGGTCTGGAACCACGCGTTCTACTGGCGCGGCCTGCGCCCGCGCGGTGGCGGCGAACCCGGCGGCGCGCTCGGCGAGCGCCTGGCCAAGAGCTTCGGCGACGTGGCCCGGTTCAAGGCCGAGTTCGAGCGCATGGCGCTGGCGCTGTTCGGCTCCGGCTGGATCTGGCTGGTGCAGCGTCCGGACGGCAGCCTGGCCGTGGTCAGCACCGCCAACGCCGGCACCCCGCTGACCGGCGACGACACGCCGCTGCTGGCCTGCGACGTCTGGGAACACGCCTACTACACCGACCACCCCGGCGACCGCGCGCGCTATCTGCAGGCGTTCTGGAAGCTGGTCAACTGGGAGTTCGCGGCGTCCAATCTGCGATAAGCAGGGATTGGGGAGTCGGGATTGGGGATTCGCTAGAGCGGCGGCCGCGGCCGCCAGTTCCTGGCCCAGGCGTGGCCTGGGCTTCGTGATGCTGGTTCAGCGCTCGCCGCGCAGGGCGGCGATCACCGGGGCGACCTGGGTCTCGCGCTGCAGATGTGCGCCCACGGACTGCAGGGCCTGCGCCAGCGCCTCGGGCGTGTCCTCGCGCAGGGTGGCGTGGCCGACCTTGCGGCCTTCGCGCGGCTCCTTGCCGTAGTCGTGCCAATGCCCGCCGGGCTGCGCCAGGACCGCTGCGGCATCGGGCATCGCGCCGATCCAGTTGAGCATGCAGGCATGGCCACGCATGCGCGTGGAGCCCAGCGGCAGCCCCAGCACCGCGCGCAGGTGGTTCTCGAACTGCGAGGTCTCCGCGCCTTCGATGGTCCAATGGCCGGAGTTGTGCACGCGCGGGGCCATCTCGTTGGCCAGCAGCTCGCCGTCGCGGCAGAACAGCTCCAGCGCGAACACGCCGACGTACTGCAGGCGCTCGGCCAGGGCGCGCGCATGCGCCACCGCCACCTGCTCCAGCGCGGCATCGGCCTGCGCCGGCGCCAGGCTGGCCGACAGCACGCCGTGCACATGCCAGTTCTCGGTCAGCGGCCAGGTGCGGAACTCGCCGTCGCGGCCGCGCACCGCCACCACGCTGACCTCGCGCTGGAACGGCACGAACGCCTCGGCGATCAGGCCCACGCTGGCCGCCTGCGCGCCCAATGCGTCCCAGGCCGCATCGGCATCGGCGGCGGAGGCGATGCGGAACTGGCCCTTGCCGTCGTAGCCCAGCCGGCGGGTCTTGAGGATGCAGGGCGTGCCGACCTGCGCCAGCGCCGCGTCCAGGTCGGCGCGCGTCTCGATCGCAGCGAAGGCCGGCACCGGGATGCCGAGCTCGCGGAACAGGGTCTTCTCGGCCAGGCGGTCCTGCGCCACGGCCAGCGCATCCGGGCTCGGGAACACCGGCACCTGCCCGGCCAGCCAACCGGCGCTGGCCGCGGGCACGTTCTCGAAATCGAAGGTCGCCACGTCGACCGCGTCGGCGAACGCGGCCAGCGCGGTCTCGTCGGCATAGTCGCCGACCCGCAGTGGCGCGATCTGCCCGGCGCAGGCATCGGCCGCCGGATCCAGCAGCGCGAAGCGCAGGCCCAGCGGCACGCCGGCCACGGCCATCATGCGTGCCAACTGCCCCGCTCCCAGGACGCCGACGGTGGTCATTGGCGCGGATCGTCCTTGGCCATCACGTCGTCGGTCTGGCGCTGGCGAAACTCGCCCAGCGCGGCACCGATCTCGACGTGGTCGTGGGCCAGCATCGCCGCGGCAAACAGCGCGGCGTTGGCCGCGCCGGCAACGCCGATCGCGAAGGTGGCCACCGGGATGCCGGCCGGCATCTGCACGATCGACAGCAGCGAGTCCATGCCGTTGAGCGCCTTGGACTGCACCGGCACACCCAGCACCGGCACCGCGGTCTTGGCCGCGAGCATGCCCGGCAGGTGCGCGGCTCCGCCGGCACCGGCCACGATCGCGCGCAGGCCGCGCCCAGCCGCCTGCTCGGCATAGGAGAACAACACATCCGGGGTGCGATGCGCCGACACCACCTTCACTTCATAGGGCACGCCCAGCGCATCGAGTTTCTGCGCCGCATGCTGCATGGTCTCCCAGTCGGAGCGGGAACCCATCACGATGCCGACGAGCGGCGCGGTTTGCTTGGAGGTCATGGCCGTCCCCTGCCTTAAAGACGTATTCTAGCCGTCTTCCACGCAAGACGAAGACCGGATGGACCGCAAACTGCTCGACCTGCTGTGCTCGCCCGACACCCGCCAACCGCTGGCGCTGCTGGAGGCGCGCGGCCTGGAGGCGTTGAACCGCGCCATCGCCGCCGGCGGCGTGCAGCGCGCCGATGGCAGTGCGCAGGCGCAACCGCTGCGCGAAGCCCTGATCACCCGCGACCGCAAGCAGGTGTTCCGCGTCGACGACGGCATCCCGGTGCTGCTGGCCGAAGAAGCCATCAGCACCGCCCAGCTCGCCGACTTCCCGGCCAAATGAGCCACGACACGGCGCCGCCGCAGGCGCCCGCCGCGGAGTTGATCGCCGCCGATGTGGCGCGCGCACTGGCCGAGGACCTGGGCAGCGGCGACGTCACCGCCGCGCTGTTGCCCGACCGCGCCGACAGCGCCTATCTGCTGTGCAAGCAGGACGCGGTGATCGCCGGCCGGCCCTGGTTCGACGCCTGCCATCAGGCGCTGGACCCGCAGGTGCGGATCGACTGGCAGGTGGCCGAAGGCCAGCGCGTGCCCGCCGGCACCGTGCTGGCCTTGCTGCACGGGCGCAGCCGCGCCCTGGTCAGCGCCGAGCGCGCTTCGCTGAACTTCCTGCAGACCCTGTCCGCCACCGCCACCGCCACCGCCGCCTACGTGGCCGCGGTCGCCGGCACCGGCGCGCGCATCCTGGATACGCGCAAGACCCTGCCCGGCCTGCGCCTGGCGCAGAAGTACGCGGTGCGCTGCGGCGGCGGCGACAACCACCGCATCGGCCTGTACGACACGGTGATGCTGAAGGAAAACCACATCCACGCCGCCGGCTCGCTGCCCGCGGCGGTGGCCGCCGCGCGCGCGCAGTGGCCGGCGCTGCCGCTGGTGGTGGAGGTGGAAACCCTGGAGCAGTTGCGCGAAGCGTTGCAGGCCGGCTGCGACCGCATCCTGATCGACGACTTCACCGCGGAACAGCGCCGCGACGCGGTGGCGATCGTCGCGGCCGCACCGTTCAATCGTGCGATCCCGCTGGAAGTCTCCGGCGGCGTCGACCTGGAGGCGGTGCGCGCGATCGCGCAGGACGGCGTCGACTGCATCTCCATCGGCGCCCTCACCAAGCATGTGCAGGCCGTGGATCTGTCGCTGAAACTCGGAACGCCGCCGCAGTAACGACCGGCACCCGGCCTGGGAGCCGACCCGGGACCGCGCCAGCAGCCCGCCAATCAGGTCGCGAAGCGGCGCGGCGCGCCACATGCGCGTGTGCCAGCGCCGGCGTCAGCCCACGCGATCGACCATCGTCGTGCTGACTGCCTACACTTCACGGCACCGCCGACGCCGCTCTGCGACGCTGCGCGCTCCCCTCCCCGCCGAGTTCGCCGATGTTCCGCCCCTGGTTCGCGCTGCTCTGTGTCGCCGCCCTGTTTCCCGCCGGCCGCGCCGCGGCCGCGGAAGTCTGCGATCTGCCGCCGCGTTTCGGCCTGACCCCGGCGGCGGTGGCGATCGTGCGCACCGCCTGCAACGAACACCGGCTGTGGTGGCGTCCGTTCATCGATCGCGACGGCCGCCTGGCCGGCCTGCGTGTCACCGAGGCCGAACGCGCCGACCTTGCCGACGACGGCATCGAAGCCTGGCAGCGCGTGGCGGCCTACTGGCGCGACAGCGGCACGCTGGGCGCGATGGGGCAAATCGACGGCGCCGCGAGTTGCCAGCAGTTGGACGGATCGCGCTACCGCGAGAACGACTGCCGCGCCTTCATCGTCGACAATCCATGGTCGGCGGCGTTCGTGTCCTACGTGATGGTGCGCGCCGGCGTGGCCGGCTTCCGCACCTCGATCCGCCATATCGACTACATCCGCGCCGCCTACCAGGCCGGCGCCGACGGCCTGCCCTACCGCTACGCCGACCCGCAGCAGGAAAAGCCCGCGCCCGGCGACCTGCTGTGCTTCCTGCGCGGACGCCGGCAGCCGGTCGGCGCCGCCGGCCTGCGCGAGGCGCTGGCGCGCGGCCGCCCGCTGCCGTGGGAATCGCATTGCGACATCGTGGTCGCGGCCAACGTCGGCGGCGACCAGACCCTGTACCTGATCGGCGGCAACGTGTTCAACGCGGTGACCATGCGCAAGCTCAAGCTGGACCGCAGCGGGCGCCTGCAACTGGACGCGCCGCTGGCGCAGGAGCAGAACGACGAAGGCGCCGCCCTCGAATGCACGCCCGGCCACGAGGAGCTGTGCGACGTCAACCGCCAGGACTGGTCGGCCCTGCTGAAGCTGCAACCGCAGGCGCAGCTATTGCCGCCTACCCCGCCCACCGTGCCTGCCCCCATGCCGATCGCGCCGCCGCCCGCGACGCCAGCCAGCGCGACACCGGGCACGCCCGCCGTCCCGCCAGCACCGCCGACCGCGCCGAACCCGCCGGCCCCGCCACCGGCACCCGCCGCAGCACCTGCTCCGCCACAACCCGCCGCGCCCTCCAGTAACGACACGCCCACGATCGAACCGCAGTCCTAGCCGAAACGCGTGCGTCGCACCGCAAGGTCGGCCCAAAAAATTCCTGCGGATGCGCACATCGTGCAATCAAGGCAATGTGCGAGCGTTGCCCAGCAGGATGAGGGTGGCGAGAGCACTTCGGCTGAGCGTACCCAAACACACCACCAGGCGCGCGACCACGCGGCATCGTCCGGCAGTGCACCGCCCCAACAGCCGCCGACCCACCTGCCAATCCCCAATCCCGAATCCCCAATCCCGGCTCCACACCAGATTGCCCACCCACCGGCGCCTCGCTACAGTGGCGCCATGCCCAGCCTGATCCTGCTGATGATCGCCGGCGCGGCGGTGTTCGCGTTCTGGAACGCCTCGCGTGCCGCCGCCGAACGCGCCGAAATCCTCGGCCGCAATGCCTGCAAGGCCGCCGACGTGCAGTGGCTCGACCAGAGCGTGCACGGCACCGGCCTGCGCCTGCGGCGCCTGCCCAACGGCTGGCTCGGCTTCGAACGCAGCTTCCGCTTCGATTATTCCTACGACGGCAGCGACCGCCACAGCGGCCGCCTGGTGCTGCTCGGCGACCAGTTGATCGCCTTCACCGGGCCGTCGGTAGCCAGCGTGAGCAGCCTGCAGGAAGCGCGCGCGCAGCGCGAATGAGCCAAGGCACCACGGCTGCGCATCGATGGCACGCAGCCGCTTGGGCGACTGCCAAGGTGAGTGGGAAACCGCTTCGCATGCCATCTCGAATGGACGGCAACTGCCGGGATCTATCCGCCTGTCGTAGGAGTGGCTTCAGCCGCGACGGGCATTACCGGTAACGCGCGTCGCGGCTGAAGCCGCTCCTACGGCAGAACGTAGTGCGTGCGACGCGCGAACACGGGAAACGCCAACGCTTGGGTGGGTGAAGCGCGACCATCGAGGTCGCGCATCGACTGGCTACTTGACCACGCGCAGGCGCGGACGCTTGCCGGCGTCGTCGGACCCGCCCGGCCGCGGCGGTGGCGGGGTGTCGTCGCCCGGCGGCTCGCTGGCGCCGTGGATGTCGTCCGGCAGCGCCATGCCCTGCCCGGTTTCGCGCGCATACACGGCCAGCACCGCGGACATCGGCACCTGCACCGGATAGCTGACGCCGCCGAAGCGGGCGGTGAAGCTGACCCCGTCGTTGTCGATCTGCAGACGCACCACGGCGCGCTCGGCGATGTTCAGCACCACCCGCCCGTCCTTGACCGCGCTCGGCGGCACCTGCACGCCGGGCAGGCCCGCATCCACCAGGATGTGCGGGGTCATGCCGTTGTCGTTGATCCATTCCACCAGCGCCCGCAGCAGGTACGGGCGATGGCTGGTCATGCGGGAAGTGTCTTCGGTCATGCGCCCATTCTACGTGCCGGCGCGCGACGCCGGTACAGCTCGGAACACAGCGGGGACGGCGCGACGCACGGCATCATGCCGGCAGGTCGCGCAGCTTCTTTTCCTGGTCGGTCAGGCTGCGGATGAAACCGGGATTGCGGAAGATGCGGTTGCCGTAATCCTCGATCGCCTTGCCGTCCTTCGGCAGCGGGATATCCAGCGCCTGCAGGCGCCAGATGATCGGCGCCATCGCGCAATCGGCCAGGCTCATCTCCGGATTGAGGAAGAACTTGCTGGCCTTGAACAGCGGCACCGAGGCGGTCAGCAGTTCCTTCAGGCGCTTGCGCCCGGCCTCGGCCTGGGCCTTGTTGCCGAGCTGGATCGCCTGCACCTGCGGCACCCAGTCGTGCTCGATGCGCAGCATGGCCAGGCGCAGGCGCGCGCGCGAGAGCGGGTCGACCGGCATCAGCGGCGGATGCGGATAGCGTTCGTCCAGGTACTCGCTGACCACCGAGGCGGCATACAGCACCAGTTCGCGCTCCACCAGCGTCGGCACCGAGTGGTAGGGATTCAGGTCGATCAGGTCTTCCGGCGGATTCTGCGGATCCACCGCCACGAAATCGTAGGTCACGCCCTTGGCCGCGAGCACCAGGCGGACGCGGTGGCACAGGACATCATCCGTGGAGGAAAACAACGTCAAGGTATTTCGCATGCGCAAACTCGCCGCCATTCAAGGCTCTCCGACGGCCGGAATCCGCCGGCCGCATCGACGCCGCCCGCACATTGCGGACGGTCGTCACGGCCCCTGAGTGTGCAACCCTCGCTCACAAAAGCCAATAGGATGAACAGGGGATCGGCTCAGCAACGGTGCAGCCGGGATGCGGCCGGAACGGCCGCCGCTCAATGCACGTCCTTCCAGTATTCCTTCTTGAGCAGATAGGCCAGGAAGGTCAGCAGCGCCAGGAACAGCACCACCCACACGCCCAGGTTCTGCCGCTTCAGCGCCGCCGGCTCGCTGGCGTACTCGAGGAAATTGCTGATGTCGCGCACCGTCTGGTCGAACTCGGCCGGGCTCTGCTTGCCCGGCGTGGCCAGTTGCAGCCGCTCCACCGGCTTGTCCACGCCCGGCTGCTCGGCCTTGCCGTACACCGGCTGCTGCAGGCCCTGCAGGTCCCACAGCGGATTGGGCATGGAGGCGTTGGCGAACAGCTTGTTGTTCCAGCCCAGCGGCCGCGACTGGTCGAGATAGAACGACTTGAGGTAGGTGTAGACCCAGTCGGTGCCACGCACACGGGCGATCAGGCTCAGGTCCGGCGGCGCCTTGCCGAACCACTTGGTCGCCGCATCGTGCGGCATCGCCGTCTCGATGTGTTCGCCGATCTTGGCCCCGGTGAAGTTGAGGTTGTGCATCACCTCGTCCTCGCTCAGGCCCAGATCCTCGGCCATGCGCTGGTAGCGCAGGTACTTCAGCGAATGGCAGCCGGAACAGTAGTTCATGAACAGCTTGGCGCCGCGTTGCAGCGAGGCGCGGTCGCCCAGGTCGTTGCCGGCCTGCAGGGTGGCGCCGCCCTCGGCGGCCATGGCCGAGGCGGACAGCAGCAAGGCCGACGCGAAGCCGGCGAGCACGGCGATCAGGCGCTTAGTCATGGCTGCTCACCCGCTCCGGCACCGGCTTGGTTCGATCCAGCGAGGTCCATATCGGCATCGTCAGGAAGAAGGCGAAATACAGCACGGTCAGCACGCGGCCGATGTAGGTCTCGATGATCTCGGTGCCCGGGCCGGAACCGATCACGCCGAGCCAGACGAAGCACACCGCAAGAATGCCCAGCATCACCCGCGAGATCCAGCCGCGGTAGCGGATCGACTTGACCTTGGCGCGGTCCAGCCACGGCACCAGGAACAGGATCGCGATCGCCGAGAACATCACCAGCACGCCGCCGAGCTTGTTCGGCACCACCCGCAACATCGCGTAGTACGGGGTGTAGTACCAGACCGGCTTGATGTGCTCCGGCGTCACCAGGCGATTGGCCTCGGTGAAGTTGTCGTGCTCCAGGAACAGGCCGCCGAAGCCGGGGGCGAAGAAGATGATGAAGGCGCCGATCATCAGCAGGAAGCCGACGCCGACCAGGTCCTTGACCGTGTAGTACGGATGGAACGGGATGCCGTCGGCCGGCTTGTTCGGGCTCCAGCGATTGCCCTTGGGCCCCTTCTTGATGTCCACGCCGTCGGGATTGTTGGAACCGACCTCGTGCAGCGCGCCCAGGTGCAGCACCACCAGCAACAACAGCACCAGCGGCAGCGCGATCACGTGCAGGGCGAAGAAGCGGTTGAGGGTGGCGTCGGACGGCAGGTAGTCGCCCATGATCCACTCGGTCAGGCCGTTGCCGATCACTGGGATCGCGCCGAACAGCGAGATGATCACCTTGGCGCCCCAGAACGACATCTGCCCCCAGGGCAGCACGTAGCCCATGAAGGCCTCGGCCATCAGCACCAGGTAGATCAGCATGCCCAGGATCCACACCAGCTCGCGCGGCTTCTTGTAGCTGCCGTACATCAGCCCGCGGAACATGTGCAGGTACACCACGATGAAGAACAGCGAGGCGCCGGTGGAGTGCATGTAGCGGATCAGCCAGCCCCACTCAACGTCGCGCATGATGTACTCGACCGAGTTGAACGCCTCGGCCGCGCTGGTCTTGTAGTGCATCGTCAGGAAGATGCCGGTGACGATCTGGTTGACCAGCACCACCATCGCCAGCGAGCCGAAGTAGTACCAGAGGTTGAAGTTCTTCGGCGCGTAGTACTCGGTGACGTGCTTGCGGTAGAACGGCATCAGCCCCGGAGCACGCTCGTTGACCCAGTCGAACACGTTGCCCGCGGTGCGGGTGAGGATGTTGTCGGCCATGACTTACGCCCCTCCCTTCGCGGACGCGCTCGGGTCCACGCCGATCACCAGCGTGTTGTCGTCCTGGTAGTGGTGCGGCGGCACCAGCAGGTTGATCGGCGCCGGCACGCCCTGGAACACGCGGCCGGACATGTCGAAGCGCGACTTGTGGCAGGGGCAGAAATAGCCGCCCTTCCAGTCGGGGTCGTAGGGTTCGGGGCGGATCTCGGCGACCATTTCCGGCGAGCAGCCCAGGTGCGTGCACAGGCCGACCAGCACCGAGACGTCGGGCTTGATCGAGCGGTACTCCGGATTCTTCAGCACGTAGTCCGGCTGCTGGTCCTTGTTGGTGGACTCCGGATCCTTGAGCCGGCTGTCCAGCGACGGCAACGCATCGAGCATCGCCTTGGAGCGCTTGACGATCCAGATCGGCTGGCCGCGCCATTCCAGGATCAGGCGCTGCCCTTCCTGCAGGGCGCTGATGTCGGCGGTGACCGGCGCGCCGGCCAGCTTGGCCTTTGCGCTCGGATTCCAGGACTTGATGAAAGGAACCGCGACGAACCCCGCACCGACCGCGCCCACGACGGACGTGGTGGCGGTGAGAAAGCGGCGGCGTCCTGCGTTTACAGAATCGTTGACCCCATCGTTGGCCATCCGGCACTCCGATCTGTGATTGGGTAGCGTGAGGCTGCCAGCAGCTCGGTGGGGGTCGAGCCGCACTGAATCCACTGCAGTGTAGCGGAACCCTTAACGCGACGACAATGGACGCGCGACGCCTCCTGCCGGGCCGCGGCGACGGCTCAATGCGCGGTCGCCAGCACGCCGCGATAGCGCTCGGCGAGCACGCCCACCCGTTGCACGTAGCGTTGGGTCTCGCTGTACGGCGGGATCCCGCCGTGTTTGTCTACCGCACCCTCGCCGGCGTTGTAGCCGGCCGCGGCCAGGCTGAGGTTGCCGTTGAAGCGCTTCAGCAGCCACGCCAGGTACTGCACGCCACCGCGAATGTTTTGCGCTGCATCAAACGAATCGCTGACGCCGAAGCGGCGTGCGGTCGGCGGCATCAACTGCATCAGCCCCTGTGCGCCGGCGCGGCTGAGCGCCGTCGGGTTGTAGGCGGACTCGGCGTGGATGATGGCGCGCACCACCGCCTCGTCGACGCCGTACTCGCGCGCGGCCGCGGCGATCTCGCTCTGGTAGGCGGTGGTGTTCAGGCGCACCGCACCGAAGTTGACCCCGGGATTGGCGCAGGCGTAGCAGGTCTCCATGAAGCTGTAGCGGATCGTGCGCACCGCACCGAGATTGGCGACCTGGGTCGGGCGCGCGCTGGTGTAATGGCGCACGCCGTCCTGCATGTACGAATACAGTTGGCCGCTGACCAGGCGCCGTGGCGCGCCACTGCTGACGGGCGACACCGGGGCGACCCGATTGGGCACGGCGTTGGCGGTGACCGGGGCCGGCGCGGCGACCGGGGCGCTGATCAGGGTGGCCGGCGCCACCGTGCCGGCGCTGGCGATGACGCCGCGGCTCGAGCGCTCGGCACTGGTCTTGGCCGGCGCAGGCGCCGGGGTGGCACGCGCGGCGCGGCGGTCGGGGGTGTAGCGGCCGATCACGCTGCAACTGGCGCCGGACACGCGCTTGCTGCCGTAGCTGGGCACGCCGTCGCTGCCGGTGCACTTGTACAGGGTGCCGGCGCTGGCCGGCGCAGCCGTCAACGTGGCGAATCCCAGCCCCAGGAGCCACAGCATCCCCTTCATGGCGGCGAGTGTCCCAACTTCCCCGGCGCTTGCCAAGTGCGCGCCATCCCTGCACCGCCGCAAGGCGTGGTCGCCGGCGGGCCCAGGTGCCTATTCCTCGGGCACCTGCGCCGGAAGCTGCTCCAGCAACGCGTTCAGGGTCCGGCGCAGCGCCGCCAGCACGTCGGGTTCGGCCTGCAGCCCGGCGAACGGCACGCCGATGGTCAGCAACTGTGCCGCCAGCCACGGCACCGCGTCGGCCAGCAGCGACAGCCGGCAATGGCCGTCGGCCTCGTCCTGCAGCGTGCCGCACCACAATGGAATGCGCGCCCCCAGCTCGGCGGCACTGCCGCGCAGCCGCACGCTGAGCGCGTAGCCCAGCGTCTGCGGGCTGTAGCGGATCGCCGCATCGACCATGGCCGCTGCGTCCCGCGGCGGCAGGCGCAATGCCACCGCCGCGCCGAGCTGCAGGGGCAGCACGATGCGCTCGGCGCGGAAGGTACGCCAGTCGCCGCGGTCGCGGTCCCAGGCCAGCAGGTACCAGCGGCGGCCGGCGTTGACCAGGCGCAGCGGCTCGACCAGGCGCTGGCTGGCGCGGCCGCCGTGATCGCGATAGGCGAACCCCAGCAGCCGACGGTCGCGGCAGGCGCTGGCGACGCCGATCAGCACCCGCGTGTCCGGCCGCAGCGGGTCCTGGCCCAGCGCCAGGGTCGCGCCCTGCAAGGCGTCGGCGCGCTGGCGCACCCGCGCCGGCAGCAGCGGTTCGAGCTTGGCCAGCACCCGCACCGCGGTGTCCTCCAGGCCGGCCATGCTGGCGCAGGCCGCGCGCAGCGCCACCGCGACCGCCACCGCCTCGTCCTCCTCGAACAGCAGCGGCAACATCTGCGCGCCGGCGGCCAGCCGGTACCCGCCGCCGACCCCGGCCGCGGCCTCCACGGCGTAGCCCAGCGCGCGCAGCCGCTCCACGTCGCGGCGCAGGCTGCGCCGGTCCACGCCGAGCCGGTCGGCCAGCTCGGCGCCGGACCACAGCCGGCGGGTCTGCAGCAGGGCGATCAGGCGCAACAGGCGGGCGGCGGGCGATGGCATCGGTGCACGCTATTGCGGACAGGATCTGTCCGCAATGGGGTCTAGGGTGTCCGCACCGACCAGCCAGGAGCCGCCCGTGACCAGCGACCGCCACATCACCCTGTTCCACAACCCGCATTCGCGCTCGCGCGGCGTGCTGATCCTGCTCGAAGAGTTGGGCGCCGACTACGCCATCGAGCGCATCGACTTCGACCGGCAGGCGCAACTTTCGCCGGACTACCTGGCGATCAACCCGATGGGCAAGGTGCCGGCGATCGTGCACGCCGGCGCGGTGGTGACCGAACAGGGCGCGATCTACCCCTACCTGGCCGACCTGTATCCCGAAGCCAGGCTGGCGCCGCCGATCGGCGACCCGCTGCGCGGCCCCTACCTGCGCTGGCTGGCGTTCTACGGCGCCTGCTTCGAACCGGCGCTGGTCGACCGCGCGCTCAAGCGCGAACCGCCGCCGCGGGCGATGTCGCCCTATGCCGACTGCGACACCGTGCTGGCGGTGGTGGACGCACAACTGGCGCGCGGCGATTACCTGCTCGGCGCGCGTTGCAGCGCCGCCGACGTGCTGTGGGGCAGCGCGCTGGGCTGGATGCTGCAGTTCGGCCTGCTCGATTCGCCGGCGCCGACCCGCGCCTACGCCGCGCGCATGGCCGCGCGGCCGGCGGTGCAGCGCGCGCTGGCGGTGGATGCCGCTGCGGGCTAGCGCCCTGCGCTGGCGCGCCGGCAGGGGTAGACTAGCCGGCTTCCTTTCCACCCGCCTGGATTAAGCGCCATGCCCGGGACCGTCCTGCATCCCCTGCCCTCCGCCGGCACCGCCGCCGCACCCGCGCCGGTGCGCGGCAAGCTGTACATCAAGACCCACGGTTGCCAGATGAACGAGTACGACTCGGCCAAGATGGCCGACGTGCTCGCCGCGTCCGAAGGCCTGGAGCTGACCGACAACCCCGAAGAAGCGGACGTGGTCCTGGTCAACACCTGCTCGATCCGCGAGAAGGCGCAGGAAAAGGTGTTCAGCCAGCTCGGCCGCTGGAAGGCGCTGAAGGCCGGCGGCAAGCCGGTGATCATCGGCGTCGGCGGTTGCGTCGCCTCGCAGGAAGGCGAAGCCATCGTCAAGCGCGCGCCCTACGTGGACCTGGTGTTCGGCCCGCAGACCCTGCACCGGCTGCCGGAGCTGATCCGCGCGCGGCGCGAATCGGGCAAGTCGCAGGTTGACATCAGCTTCCCGGAGGTCGAGAAGTTCGACCGCCTGCCGGAGCCGCGCGCCGAAGGCCCGTCGGCCTTCGTGTCGATCATGGAAGGCTGCTCCAAGTACTGCTCGTTCTGCGTGGTGCCCTACACCCGCGGCGAGGAGATCAGCCGGCCGTTCGAGGACGTGCTGGTGGAAGTGGCGCAACTGGCCGCGCAGGGCGTGCGCGAGATCAACCTGCTCGGCCAGAACGTCAACGCCTACCGTGGCCCCTATGCCGACGCCGAAGCCGGCGAGGAAGCGCAGTACGCGGACCTGGGCCTGCTGATCCGCAGCATCGCGCAGATCGAGGGCATCGGCCGCATCCGCTTCACCACCTCGCATCCGCTGGAATTCAGCGACTCCCTTGTGGAGGCCTACCGCGACGTGCCGCAGCTGGCCAACTACCTGCACCTGCCGGTGCAGGCCGGCAGCGACCGCATCCTCAGCGCGATGAAGCGCGGCTACACCGCGCTGGAGTTCAAGCAGAAGATCCGCAAGCTGCGCGCGGTGCGCCCGGACATCTCGATCAGCTCGGACTTCATCGTCGGTTTTCCCGGCGAGAGCGACGCCGACTTCGACAAGACCATGAAGCTGATCGAGGACGTGGGCTTCGACCAAAGCTTCTCCTTCATCTATTCGCGGCGCCCGGGCACGCCCGCCGCCGACCTGGAAGACGACACCCCCGAGGCGGTCAAGCACGCGCGACTGGCGCGGCTGCAGGCGCACATCAATGCGCATGCGCAGACGATCTCGCAGGGGATGATCGGCAGCGTGCAGACCGTGCTGGTGGAAGGCCCGTCGAAGAAGAACCCGGCCGAGCTGACCGGCAAGACCGAGAACATGCGCTCGGTGAACTTCCCCGGCCACCCGCGCCTGATCGGCCAGTTCGTCGACGTGACGATCACCGAGGCGCTGAGCAATTCGCTGCGCGGCCGCCTGCACCTGGCCGAGGACGACGCCGCGGCCTGAGCGGCGCCGGGCGCGCGCTAGTCGAGCGCGCTGAGGAAGCGCTCGCCACGCGGGCCGATCTGCACCACCCGCGAATCCGGCACGCGCCGGGCCAGACCGGTGTCGAGGAGATACCGGAGCAAGGCGCCGCCCAGCGCGCCGGCGACATGGTCTTGGCGCTCGCTCCAGTCCAGGCACGGCCGGCACACCGGCCGGCGCGACGCACGCAGCGCCGCCACGTCGATGCCGATCGCCGTACACCAGGCCGTGCCGGACGCGCTCAGCGCCATGCCGTCACTGCACAGCAGGTGTCCGCGCGCTTCCATCTGCTGGCGCCAGCGGATCGCCAGTTCGCCGGCGAGGTGGTCGTAGCAGACCCGCGCCCGGCGCAGGCCGGAATCCGACGGGCCGACCCGCCGGGTCTGCGGCGGTACGAGCCCCATCATCGCCTCGACTGCCGCGGCAACCTGTGCATCGGCGAGGCGGAAATAGCGGTGCCGGCCTTGGCGCACCACCGCGAGCAGGCCGGCCTCGACCAGTTGCGTCAGATGTTGGCTGGCGGTGGACGGCGCCACGCCGCCGTCCAGGGCCAGCTCCGTGGCGGTGCGCGCCTGTCCGCTCATCAACGCCGCCAGCATGCGGCTGCGCGCGGCGTCGCCCAGCAGGAAGGCGACACGGGACAGCGGTGTGGCTTCGCTCATGCTTCGATTCTAGACGAAGCATGACGCCGCGCTGGCGCCTACCTTGCCCGCTTCCCACACGAGGCAGGCACATGGCCGACACGCTGCACCACTACGCTTCGCAGTTGCATTGGACCGGCAACCGCGGCAACGGCACCGCCGACTACGCAGGCTACGGCCGCGACTACACGCTGCAGGTTCCCGGCAAAGCGGCGCTGACGGGCAGCGCCGATCCGGCGTTCCGAGGCGACCCGGCGCTGCACAACCCGGAAGACCTGTTCGTCGGCGCCCTCGCCGCCTGCCACATGCTCACCTATCTGGCGCTGTGCGCGCATGCCGGCATCCGGGTCCTGGCCTACGACGACCAGGCGCAGGGTTGGCTGGAGCTGCATCCCGGCCGCGGCGGGCGCTTCCGCGAGGTGACGCTGGCGCCGCGGGTGACCATTGCCGCGGACAGCGATGCGGCCCGCGCGCACGCGCTGCACGCACAGGCGCACGCGCAGTGCTTCATCGCCAACAGCTGCGCGGTGGCGGTGCGCTGCGAGGCGACGATCGTGCACGGCGAGGCGACGGCGGAGGCGCTGCAATGAAGGACGTGGAGATCCATCTCGACGATCGCCCCGGCGCACTGGCGGCGATGGCCAAGGCGCTGGGCGCGGCCGGCATCAGCATCGAAGGTGGCGGCGCGTGGCGGGTGGGCGGCCGCGCGGTCGCGCACTTCCTGTTCGATGCCGCCGCGCCGGTACGCGACGCACTGCAGGCGCACGGGATGCGCGTGGCCGCCGAGCGCCCCGCCGTACTGCTGCGCCTGGACCAGGACACGCCGGGCCAACTGGGCTTGCTGACCGGCCTGCTCGGCGACGCCGGCATCGACATCGCCGTGCAGTACAGCGATCACCACGGTCAGCTGGTGCTGGTGGTGGACGACCTTGCCGGCGCACGGGCGATCGCGGACGCGTGGATGCAGGCCCGCGACGCGCGCGGCGGCGGTGGACATCGATAGGCGCGCCGCAACGGATTCCCAGAAGACAAGCGCGAGGGAAACGCGCGACGCTGGCCGGCGGTGCGATTTTTTTCGCCAACACAGGGCCGCGCCTTGCCGGGCAAGGCGTCCGCGCAGTTGTCCACAGGCTTTTGGGCGATCGATCCACATCCATTGTGGACAACGTTGCCATTCCTGCAGCCACGATGACCGCACAAGTGGCGGGGCGCCGCTCGGCGCTGCTCCCCGCGGTACGCGGCGGCGACTTCGGCGTGCACACGCCCACACCGCCGCCGCGCCCCCTTCACTGGCCCGGCTACGCGCTGCGCGCTACCCTTTGCGCCCCTCTTTTTTTCGACGTCGCCGCTGGCGGCGCGCTCCCGCCATGACCACCCCTGCGCAACGCGACTTCACCCTGGATCCCGCCGACACCGAGCGCCTGGCCAACCTGGCCGGCCCGTTCGATGCGCACCTGCGGCAGATCGAACTGCGCCTGGGCGTGGAGATCTCCAACCGCGGCAACGTGTACCGGGTGACCGGGCCGGAGCCGGCGGTGGCGGCGGCCGAGCGCCTGCTGCAGGCGTTGTACGCCGAGGCCGACCACGTCGCCTTCGACGACCAGGAAATCCACCTGCGGCTCAACCAGTCCAACGTCGACCAGGTGGCGCAGCGCGCCTACCAGCCGCAGGAGGTGGCGATCAAGGTCAAGCGCGGCACGGTGCGCGGGCGCGGTGCCAACCAGGCCAAGTACCTGCACCAGATCGCCACCCACGACATCAACTTCGGCATCGGCCCGGCCGGCACCGGCAAGACCTTCCTGGCCGTGGCCAGCGCAGTGGAAGCGCTGAACGAATCGCGGGTGCAGCGGCTGATCCTGGTGCGCCCGGCGGTGGAAGCCGGCGAGAAGCTGGGCTTTCTGCCCGGCGACCTCAGCCAGAAGGTCGACCCCTACCTGCGCCCGCTGTACGACGCGCTGTACGAGATGCTGGGCGTGGAGAAGGTGGTCAAGCTGCTGGAGAAGAACGTCATCGAGATCGCGCCGCTGGCGTACATGCGCGGGCGCACCCTCAACGACGCCTACGTGATCCTGGACGAGGCGCAGAACACCACCATCGAGCAGATGAAGATGTTCCTGACCCGCCTCGGCTTCGGCAGCACCGCGGTGGTCACCGGCGACCTGACCCAGATCGACCTGCCCAAGCACGTCAAGTCCGGCCTGCGCGATGCCATCGAGGTGCTGCACGAGGTGGACGGAGTCAGCTTCACTTTCTTCGAGGCGCGCGACGTGGTCCGGCATCCGCTGGTGGCGCGCATCGTCAACGCCTACGAGAAGCGCGACGTCGTCGACCGCGCCAGCGGCCCCGCCGCATGATCCGGCCCTGGCCGGCGCTGCTGGGAACGCTGCTCGGCGTGGCCGGCAGTGCCGGCGGCCAGACGCCCGACACAACGCCAGCGCAGGATCCGGCGCCGCAGCGCAGCGGCCTGGCGCAATCGCTGACCCCGCCCTGCCTGTCGATCGTGCAGGACACCGCCAGCATCGGCCTGCCGCGCGATGTGCTCGAGCGCGCCGCGGCGATCGCCCGCACTTCGCCGACTGCGCCGCGCGGCAACGAAGCGCAACGCCTGGCCTGGATCGCCGGCACCCGGGCGCAGGCGCTGCTGGATGCGGCCGAAGCCACCGGCGCGACGCGCGACCGCTTCGGCTGCAATGCGCTGGCCTACGCAAAGGTGCCAGCGGACAGCTTCTACCTCGTCGGCCAACTGCTCGAACACGGTCAGGCCGCGGTGTGGCTGCCCGCGTCGGGGCGCTTCGCCGCCACGGTGGACATCCGGCGCGACAATCCGCAGTGCCAGCGAGGCCCGATGGGCAGCCTGGCCTACCGCGTCGACGACGAAAAGACCCCGCTGCTGTTCCTGGTCGCATGCGTGACCTGAGCTTGCTGCTGCGCGCCTGTCGCGGCGCTTCGTAGCAATCGCACGCACCACACGGCAGTGAGCGACGTACACTGCGGTGCTGCTGCCGTGCACGGGGAGGTGCCATGTTCCAGCGATCGTCGTCGTTTGCCTGTCTGCTCTGGCCGATCCTGGCCGCCTGCGCCGCGCCAGCGGCTGCCGCCGCGGCCGCGCCGCCCGCAGCAACGCCGGCGCGGCCCTTCGTCGAAACCAGCTACGTTGTCGCTCCCGACACGGTGGGCGACTTCAGCCTGCGCAGCAGCAAGTACGACCCGGCCGCCAAGGCCGCCGGTGCCGGCTTCCTCTACGTGCTGAAAGGCCATCCGGAACTGACCATCAACGTGTTCGTCTATCCCGCCGGGCAAAAGGAGTCGGCGCGTGCCATCGCCGACGGCATGGCGGGCTTCCGCGCCGATCTGGCCGCAGCGGTCTCCAGCGGCACCTACGCGGAACTGCACGAACTGGGCGCGCAACGATTCGAGCTGGGCATCGTCGTCGAACCGGCGCCGAAGGCCGCCAGCGCCATGGACAAGGCGCTGGTCGCGGCGATCGCAGAGGCCCAACGGGTGCCCGGAGAAAAGCTGCGGATGGAACTGCGCCTCGACCCAGAGGATGCACCGGCCCGCTCCAACGGCTATCTGTTCTACAAACAGCTCTACTACTTCAAGGTGCGCGTGTCGGCCGCTGCGCAGGACATCGGACCGGATGCCTTCGATACCCTCGCCGACCAGGCAGCGCGCACGCTCGTGCCCGCCATTCAGGTGAACAATGTCGGCGGCTGCGCGACCCCGACCCTCCAGATCGACCCGAACGGCAAGCCGGACCAGATGGCATTGCAGCTCGTTCGCCAGAGCACCCTCTACCAAGGCTTCAACTGCAGCAAATCCGCCGCGGACGCCGGCATCGATCGCACGGCAGGCAACGCCGCTGTGATCGAGATCGCCTACGACGCCGGCGACTGGGCGTCGCCCTGAGCGTGCGTTAGCGCGATACTGTCCACCCCACCGCTGCACCCGGCCGTTCCGCCATGACCAAAGGTCCCGTCCGCCTCGATGTCGGCGTCAGCTACGCCCTGCCCCGTGCCGGCCTGCCGGCGGCGACGAGCTTCCGCAAATGGGTCGCTGCGGCGCTGAAGGGCCGCATCCGCGAGGCCGACCTGGCGATTCGCCTGGTCGACGACCGCGAAGGCCGCGCCCTCAACCAGCACTACCGGGGCAAGGACTACGCCACCAACGTGCTCAGCTTCCCGGCCGAACTGCCCGAGGGGCTGCCGAAGGGCGTGAAGCTGCCGCTCCTCGGCGACCTGGTGATCTGCGCGCCGGTGGTGGCGCGCGAAGCCGCCGAACAGGACAAGCCGCTCAACGCGCACTACGCGCACCTTACCGTGCACGGCGTGCTGCACCTGCTCGGCTGGGACCACGAGGACGACAAGGAAGCCGAGGCGATGGAGCAGCTGGAGCGCGAGATCCTGGCCGACCTCGGCGTCTCCGACCCCTACGCCGGCGAGCGTTGATCCGAGATCCCACACCCGCTGTCGCGACCGACCCTCACCCCAACCCCTCTCCCGGGGGGAGAGGGGCGCGTGTGTCGCCCACCTCCCGCGCTGGTCAAGCGCGAGCCCCGGCGGTAACGTGGCCGCGCGGCGATCGCCGCAGCCCCGTTCTGCTTCGAGGTTCCGTGCGTTGATCCGTCCCTCGCTCGTCCTGCTCGCGCTCGCCTGCGCCGTCCCTGCCGCCGTCGCCGCGCCTCCCGCGCCACCGACTGCAGCGCCCGCCGCCGCAACCGCCGATCCGGCCATCGACCTGCCGGCGCTGCTGGAATGCCGCCAGCACGAGGCCGACTTCGCCGCGCTGGCGCCGCTGCTGGCCGATCCGCTGAAGGCGGTGGCGCACGGCTGGCGGCCGCTGCCGCAGTCCAACCCGTTCATGACCGAGTACGCCCTGGTCCGGCCGATCCAGGTGTTCGGCTACAGCAGCGAGCAGATCGCCTTCTCCGGCGCCAGCGTGATGGCGATCCTCGACCTGCCCGACCCGCGGCCGCTGGCCAAGCGCCTGAACCTGGAAGCGGCGGTGGATACGCCGGAGAAGGCCATGTTCGGCCGCGAGGTGCTGAGCCGCGACGTGCACGACCCCAAGACCGGCGAGCCGATGATCGAGTCGATCATCCTCAGCGTGTCCACGGTGAAATCGCACCCCGGCAAGACCCTGGCCGGCTGCAGCTACAGCCTGGACCTGCCCGAGGAGCCGGGCGCGCCCCCGGCGCCGGACGCGCTGCACACGCCGCCCAAGGGCGGCTGAACCCGCGCCGGCGGGCCTGCCGGCACGCGTCGCCAGCGTCGCGATGCTGTCGCGACCGCCCTGCTAGACTTGCGGCTACCGCCCGTTCGACCGGGCGCCTGACCACAGAACATGTCTGAAGACGGACCGAGTAGCTCCTCCCCGGAACCCCACGAAAAGCGCCGCGGCTGGCTGGAACGCCTGACCTCGGTGTTCTCCGGCGACCCGCACACCCGCGACGATCTGGTCGAGGTGCTGCGCGACGCGCAGCACGACGGCCTGATCGCCGCCGACACGCTGCGCATGATGGAGGGCGCGCTGTCGGTCTCCGAACTCACCGTCGGCGACGTGATGGTCTCGCGCGCGCAGATGGTGTCACTGCCAGTGGAGTCGCGCTTCCTCGACCTGATGAAGCAGGTGGTCGAATCCGGCCACTCGCGCTTCCCGGTGCACGGCGAGAACAAGGACGACATCCTCGGCATCCTGCTGGCCAAGGACCTGCTGCGCGGCGTGGTCGCCGACCACGGCCCGGGTACGGTGCGCGAACTGTTGCGCCCGGCGGTGCTGATTCCCGAGTCGAAGAAGCTCAACGTGCTGCTCAAGGAGTTCCGGCTCTCGCGCAACCACATGGCGATCGTGGTCGACGAGTACGGCGGCGTGGCCGGGCTGGTGACCATCGAGGACGTGCTGGAGCAGATCGTCGGCGACATCGACGACGAGCACGACGACGCCGAGGACGAGGCCTCGCTGATCGCCGCGCAGGCCGACGGCCAGTACGTGGTGGACGCACTCACCCCGATCGAGGACTTCAACGAGCGCTTCGGCGCCGACTTCCCCGACGACGACTACGACACCGTCGGCGGGCTGGTCACCGAGGCGATCGGCCACCTGCCCGAGACCGGCGAGGAACTGACCCTGGGGCGGTTCGCGTTCCGCGTGGCGAAGGCCGACGCGCGCCGGGTGCAGGCGTTCCACGTCACCATCCTGCCGCCCGCCGAGCAGGACGGCGCTTGAGCGCGCGCAAACTGCCGCTCACGCGCGCGGCGTGCTGGCTGGGATTGCTGCTGGCGCTGTGGGCCGGGTTGGCGTTCGCGCAGACTCTGTCGGCAGATCCGGCGGCCCCGCCGCCGCTGGCCGCCCCGCCGGCGACCACGCCACCCACAGGCGCGGCAACCGCCGCAGCCGACGCCAGCGACCCGGCGCCGCGCATCGGCGTGGCCACGATGCAGCCCGGCGAAGTGTTCTTCGAGCGCTTCGGCCACGACGCCATCGTGGTGCTCGACCCGCGCACCGGCCAGGCCACCTCCTACAACTTCGGCTTCTTCGACCCCAGCGAACCCGGCTTCGTCGGCCGCTTCGCCGCCGGCGACATGCGCTACTACCTGGTCGCGCTGCCGCTGCAGGAGGACCTAGAGCAGTACCGCGAGGCCGGCCGCGGCGTCGACATCCAGTGGCTGGACCTGGCCCCGGCGCAGGCACGCGCGCTGCAGCAGGCGCTGGCCTGGCGCGCCCGCCCGGAGAACGCGCGCTACCGCTACGACTACTACACCGCCAACTGCGCCACGATGGTCCGCGACGCGCTGGACCGGGCCATGGGCGGGGCGCTGCACGCGCAGCTGTCCGGCCGCTCGCGCGGCAACACCTACCGCAGCGAATCGGTGCGCCTGGCCTCGCCGGCGCCGTGGATGTGGCTGGGCTTCGACCTGGGCCTGGGCCCGTACGCCGACAAGCCGCTGTCGCGCTGGGAAGAGGCCTTCGTGCCGATGCGCCTGGCCGAGAGCCTGAACGAGGTGCGCAACAGCGAAGGGCGCCCGCTGGTGCAGGCGCGCCAGCAGTTGCTGCCGCAGCGGCTGCCGCCGGAACCACCGGAACAGCTGCGGCACTGGTGGCCGTGGCTGCTGGTCGGGCTGGCCGCGGCGGCGGGCGTGCTGGCGCTGGGCCGCCGCCCGCGCTGGCTGGCGGCGCTGGCGCTGCCGTTCTGGCTGCTGTGCGCGCTGGGCGGCGCGGTCCTGCTCTATCTGTGGGGCTTCAGCGAGCATCGCGCCGCCTGGGGCAACCGCAACCTGTTGCTGCTGGATCCGCTGTGCCTGCCGCTGTTGGTCGGCGGCGTGGCGCTGCTGCGCGGACGCCGCCCGGGGCGCTGGTTCGACGTGCTGCTGTGGCTGGTGGTGGCGCTGGCCGGCGCCGCGCTGCTGATCCACTGGCTGTCGATGCTGCAGCCGCAGTTCAACCTGCAATGGATCGCGCTGCTGCTGCCGGTGCACGCGGCGCTGGCCTGGGCGCTCACCCGCCCTCGCCCGCTGCGCTGATACCGTCGACGCCACTCGCCCCGCGCGCCTCCGCCGAACCCGCTCCCGCCATGGCCTCCGCGACCGCCAATCCCGCCTGCGTCATCAACTGCGTGCACTACGACGGCCACGGCCGCCGCCACGACATCGCCCTGGAGCAGATCAGCGACGTGCTGGCCGGCCACGACGACGGCTTCGTCTGGGTCGGCATGTACGAGCCCGGCGACGCGGTGCTGCAGCAGCTCAAGGAGGAATTCCAGCTGCACGAGCTGGCGATCGAGGACACCCGCAAGGCGCACCAGCGGCCCAAGGTCGAGGCCTTCGGCAACTCGCTGTTCCTGGCGGTGCACACCGCGCAGGTGATCGACGAGCGCATCGTCTACGGCGAGACCCATGCCTTCCTCGGCGAGCGCTTCCTGCTGACCGTGCGCCATGGCGCCTCGCTGCCCTACGCACCGGTGCGCGAGCGGCTGGAACGCGAGGCCTCGCTGATGAAACTGGGCCCGTCGTACGCGCTGTACGCGGTGCTGGACTACGTGGTGGACAACTACCAGCCGATCCTCGACGCCTTCCGGCAGAGCCTGGAACGGCTGGAGGCCGACATCTTCGCCGAGTCGTACCGCCGCGACACCGCGATCCGGCTGTACGAACTCAAGCGCGAACTCAACCAGATGCGCCTGGCGGTAGCGCCGCTGCAGGACGTGCTGGCGCACCTCAAGCGCCACCCCGGCCCGCTGATCGCCGAGGAAGTGCGGCTGTACGTGCGCGACGTGCTCGACCATGCGGTGCGCACCAACGACGCCATCGATACCCTGCGCGAAATGCTCGGCACCGCCCTGAGCGTGAACCTGTCGCTGGTCACTTTGGCCCAGGGCGAGACGGTCAAGCGCCTCGGCGCCTGGGCCGCCCTGCTCGCCGCGCCGACCCTGATCACCAGCTGGTACGGCATGAACTTCAAGCAGATGCCGGAACTGGAATGGCCCTGGGCCTACCCGCTGATGGTCGGCGGCGTGGCCGCGGTGTGCGTGGCGCTGTATGTGGCGTTCAAGCGTGCGAGGTGGTTGTGAGCCGCCGCGCAGCGGCGGCGGGAATGGAGAAACGGGAATCGGGAATGGACAGCGTGCCGCGGGCATGATGTAACGCTGCATCGTTAGGCGTGCAGCAATCATCCGTGACAGACGGCGCCATCAGGCGCCGCCGCTTCTCCCATTCCCAATTCTCCATTCCCGATTCCCAACTCAAGCCACATACACCGACTTGATGTTCATGAACTCATGGATGCCATGCTCGGCCAGTTCGCGACCGAAGCCGGAGCGCTTGATGCCGCCGAACGGAAGACGCACGTCGCTCTTGACGATGGCGTTGACGAAGGCGGCGCCGCATTGCAGCTGGCAGGCCACGCGTTCGCCGCGGGCGCGGTCGGCGGTCCAGACGCTGCCACCGAGGCCGAAGGTGGTGTCGTTGGCCACGCGCACGGCTTCGGCTTCGTCGGCCACGCGCAGGATCGCCGCGACCGGGCCGAACAGTTCCTCGTCGTAGGCCGGCATGCCCCGCGTCACGTTGTCGAGAATCGACGCCGGATAGCCTGCGTGGCTGTCGCGCTCGGGCTCGCAACCGAGCAGCGGCTTCGCGCCCTTGGCGATGCTGGCCTGTACCTGCTTGTGCAGTTCGTCGCGCAGGTCCTGGCGCGCCATCGGCGCCAGCGTGGTCGCCTCGTCCTGCGGGTCGCCCAGGCGACGCTCGGCCGCGGCGGCCACGAAGCGGCGCACGAATTCGTCGGCGATCGCCTCCAGCACCACGAAGCGCTTGGCCGCGATGCAGGTCTGACCGGCGTTGTCGAAGCGCGACTTCACCGCTGCGGCGACGGTGGCATCGAGGTCGGCGTCGTCCAGCACCACGAAGGCGTCGCTGCCGCCCAGTTCCATCACGCACTTCTTCAGTTGCCCGCCGGCATTGGCGGCGATGGAGCGGCCGGCGCGCTCGCTGCCGGTGAGCGTGACCGCAGCAACGCGTGCATCGCGCAGCACTTCGGCGGCCTGGTCGTTGTCGATGTGCAGCACGTCGAACACCCCGTCCGGCACGCCGGCGTCGGCCAGCACCTTGCGGATCGCGTCGGCGCAACGCGGCACATTGCTGGCGTGCTTGAGCAGGGCGACGTTGCCGGCCATCAGCGCCGGCGCCAGGAAGCGGAACACCTGCCAGATCGGGAAGTTCCACGGCATCACCGCCAGCACGCAGCCCAGCGGCTCGTAGCGCACGTAGCTGCGCTGCGCATCGGTGGCCACCGATTGTTCGCGCAGGTACTCGGCCGCGTGCTCGGCGTAGTAGTCGCAGGCGGCGGCGCACTTGTCGAGTTCGGCCAGGGCCTCCTTGCGCAGCTTGCCCATTTCCGCGGTCATCACCCGCTGGATCGCGTCGCGCTGTTCGCGCAATTGCGCACCGACCTTGCGCAGCAGCGCGCCGCGTTGTTCCAGCGGGGCCGCCGCCCAGCCGGGGAATGCCTGCGCCGCGCCGGCCAGGCGCTGTTCGACGGCGGTGGCATCCATCAGCTCGAGGCTGTATTCGACTTGGCCATTGGCCGGATTGACGGTGTCGTAAGGCATCGCGCGGACTCCTGGAAAAATGTCCGGTCAGCCTAGCGCTCTGGAGGTTGCGGCAGCGTGGCGATGGCGCCGCATGCGATGACTCACAGTGTTCCGCCATTTCCGTAGGAGCGGCTCTTGTCCCCTTTTCGGGATCAGCCGCGACGGGGCATTGTCGGAAGGTCCCGGTCGCGGCTGAAGCCGCTCCTACGTGGAGCAAAGCAGCTCACCCTAACCCACCTGCTGCTGCGCCAATTGGATATCGCGCTGGCGGCGCTTCTCGCTGCGCGCCATCAGCCACCAGCCGACGAACGCGGCGATCGAGACCGCCAGCACCATCAGCGTGGCCAGGGCGTTGATCTTGGGCTTCAGGCCCATGCGCACCGAGGAGAACACGGTCATCGGCAGCGTGGTCGAATCCGGGCCGGCGACGAAGTTGGCGATCACCACGTCGTCCAGCGACAGAGTGAACGCCAGCAGCCAGCCAGACACCAGCGCCGGCGCGATGATCGGCACGGTGATCAGGAAGAACACCTTGATCCGGTTGGCGCCCAGGTCCATCGCCGCCTCTTCCAGCGAGCGGTCCAGCTCCTGCAGGCGCGAGGACACCACCACGGTGACGAAGGACAGGGTGAAGGTGACATGCGCCGCCCAGATCGCCATCACGCCCTTGGGCGGGATGCCGAGCACGCCGCCCATCGACACCAGCATCATCATGATCGACAGACCGATGATCACTTCCGGCATCACCAGCGGCGCGGTCACCAAGGCGCCGAACAGACTCTTGCTGGGAAAGCGGCGGAAGCGCGTCATCGCCATCGCCGCCAGCGTGCCGATCACCATCGACGCGGTGGCGGTCCAGAACGCCACCTTCAGACTGATCCACGCCGCCTGCAGGATCTGCCGGTCGCGCAGCAGCTCGCCGTACCACTTGGTGGAGAAGCCGGCCCACACCGTCGCCAGCTTGGAGGCGTTGAACGAATACACCATCAGCAGCAGGATCGGCAGGTACAGGAAGGCGAAGCCGGCGCCCAGCACCGTCCAGCGCAGCACCGCGCCCATGCCGCCGCGCGCGCCGCTCATGCTTGCCCGCCTTCGAGCTGACGCTGCTGGTAGCGGTTGAAGATCAGGATCGGCACCATCAGCAATGCCAGCATCGCGATCGCCACCGCCGAGGCGGTCGGCCAGTCGCGGTTGTTGAAGAACTCGCCCCACAGCACCCGGCCGATCATCAGCGTGTCCGGGCCGCCGAGCATTTCCGGGATCACGAATTCGCCCACTGCCGGGATCATCACCAGCATGCAGCCGGCGACGATGCCCGGCCGCGACAGCGGCAGGGTCACGGTCAGGAACGCCTTCCACGGCGGCGCGCCGAGATCGTAGGCGGCCTCGAGCAGGCGCTGGTCGAGCTTGACCAGGGTCGCGTACAGCGGCAGCACCATGAACGGCAGGTAGCAGTAGACGATGCCGATGTAGGCGGCGACCGGCGTGTACAGGATGTGCAGCGGCGCATCGATCAGGCCCAGCGCCAGCAGCGCGCGGTTGAGCACGCCGTTGCTGTCGAGGATGCCGATCCAGGCGTAGACGCGGATCAGGAACGAGGTCCACGACGGCAGCACCACCAGCATCATCGCGATGTTGCGCGCCGACGGCGACAGCCTCGCGATCGCGTAGGCCATCGGGTAGCCGATCAGCAGGGTCAGCACGGTGGAAATGCCGGCGATCTTGATCGAGCCCCAGTAGGCCTCGATGTACTGGTGGTCGCGCAGCAGCGCCAGGTAGTTCTGCAGGGTCAGCTTCAGCGTCAGCACGCCGTCGCGGACTTCGAGCAGTTCGCTGTACGGCGGGCTGCGGATGGCCTGCTCGGCGAAGGAGATGCGCAGCACGATCAGGAACGGGATCGCGAAGAACAGCAGCAGCCAAAGGTACGGCGCGGCGATCACCAGCCAGCGCATGGCCGGCAGCGAGCGCAGGCGCAGGCGTTGCGGCAGGCGCAGCCGCGGCGTCGGCTCGGGCGGCACCGGCACGACGGGCGCGCTCATGCGGTCAGCACCACGCCGTCGTTGTCATCCCACGACACCCACACCGTGTCGCCCCAGGTCATGCCTTCGCTGTCCCAGCGCTTCTGGTTGGCGAAGTTGGATTGCACGCGGATGCCGCTGGGCAGACGCACGTGGAAGATCGAGTGGCTGCCGAAATAGGCGATGTCCTCGATGGTGCCGCGCGCCTTGTTGTAGGTCTGCTCCGGTTCGCCCTTGGTGATCCAGACCTTTTCCGGGCGCACCGCAAACGCCACCTCCTGCCCTTCCACGCCGGTGATGCCGTGGCTGATGTAGATCGGCACCGGGAACTGCGGGCACAGCACGGTCACATGGTCGGGATGGTCCTCGCCGATGCGGCCCTCGAACATGTTCACCGAGCCGATGAACTCGGCGACGAAACGGCTGTTCGGCGACTCGTAGATGTCGCCCGGCGTGCCGACCTGACGGATGCGGCCCTGCTCCATCAGCGCGATGCGCGTGGCCATGGTCATCGCCTCTTCCTGGTCGTGGGTGACCATCACGCAGGTCACGCCCGAGGTCTCGATGATGGACACCAGCTCCAGCTGCATCTGCGAGCGCAGCTTCTTGTCCAGCGCGCCCATCGGCTCGTCCAGCAGCAGCAGCTTGGGCCGCTTGGCCAACGAGCGCGCCAGCGCCACGCGCTGCTGCTGGCCGCCGGAGAGCTGGTGCGGCTTGCGCTTGCCGAGCGTGCCCAGCCGCACCAGCTCCAGCATCTCGCCGACGCGGCTGGCGATGGCACTGCGCGACAGCCCGTCCTGCTTCAGCCCGAAGGCGATGTTCTGCTCCACGCTCATGTGCGGGAACAGCGCGTAGGACTGGAACATCATGTTGAGCGGACGCTGGTACGGCGGCAGCCCATCCAGCGGCTGGCCGTCGAGCACGATGCGGCCGCGGCTGGGCTGCTCGAACCCGCCCAGGCAGCGCAGCAGCGTGGACTTGCCGCTGCCGGAACCGCCGAGCAGCGCGAAGATCTCGCCCTGGCCGATGTCCAGGTCGATGTCGTCCAGCGCGACGAAGCCATCGAACTCCTTGCGCAGCCCGGCGATGGACACATAGCCCGCGCCCTTGGCCGGCGGCGGCGCCGGCAGATGGTCGGTTCTCGCTTCGCTCAACGCCATCGGTGATTCCCCGTGAAGCACGCCGTCGTGCGCAGCGCCGATGCGGCGGCGACCGTGGCGCGGTGGATCTCAGTGTAGCGGTGGGCGCGTGGGATTCGGGAGTCGGGATTGGGGATTCGTAAAAACGGCGCGCTTACTGCCTCGTGACTGGCGCTGGCGCGGACGCCGGTGCCTCCGGTGCCTCCCAGCCCAGGCCCAGGCTCTTCTGCAGGGCAACGTAGCGCAGCAGCACCTGGGTGTGCGCCTGCAGCGCGCTGTCCTGGGCCGAGGCTTGCTGGCGCTGCACGTCCAGCGCATCGATCAGCGACGAGGCGCCGGCGGCATAGCGTTGCTGCAGTAGTGCGGCCGAGCGATCCGCCGAGGCCGCGGCCTTGTCCGCCGCCAATGCCTGCTGGCGCGCGGCGCCGAACCGCGCCAGTGCGCCGTTGGCGTCCTGCAGCGCGGCCAGCACCGTGCCCTCGTAGGCGGCCAGGCGCGCTTGATTGCCGGCGCGGGCCTGCTCGACCTTGGCGCGGGTGCCGCCGAAATCGAAGATCGACCATTGCAGGAACGGCGCCACCACGCTGTTGACCGCATCGCGACCGAGATCGCCCGGCGAGGTCGCGGCCATGCCGATGTTGCCGAGCAGCCGCACTTGCGGGAAATACGCGGTCAGCGCTTCGCCGATCTTCGCCGAGGACGAGGCCAGCTGACGTTCGGCGCGGCGCACGTCCGGGCGCCGACGGATCAGCGCGCCGGCATCGTCCACCGGCACCGTCGCCGGCAGCGTCGGCAGCGGCCGGTCCGCCGCCAGTTCGGCGTCGAGCGCGCCCGGCTCGCGGCCGATCATCAGCGCCAGTTGGTCCAGCGCCACCTGCGCCTGCGCCTGCAGGTCCGGCAACACCGCTTCCTGCTGCTGCAGCTGTGCCTGCGCGCGTTCCACCTGCAGGTCGGCATCGGCGCCGCGCTCGCGGCGCTGACGGGTCAGTTGCAGGGTCTGCCGGGCGGCCTCCAGGTTGCGCTGGGCGATGGCCATGCGCGCACGGGTGCTGCGGTAGCCCAGGTAGGCCTGCCCCACTTCGGCGGCGATCTGCACTTGGGTGTCGGCCAGGTCGGCCTCGTCGGCCTGGGCGTCGGCCAGTGCGCCTTCGCTGGCGCGGCGGCGGCGGCCGAAGAAATCCAGCTCCCAACTGGCATCGATGCCGACGCTGTAGAGCTGCGTGCGCGGATCGATCTCCACCGGCTGGCCGGTGCCGGCGGCGATGCTGCCCAGGCGGTCGGTCAGCGCATCCGGCGCGCGCGCGTTGAGGTAAGCCGCGTTGGCGCCGACGCTGGGCAACTGCTCGGCGTGGCGCTGGTCGACCAGCGCGCGCGAGGCGCGCAGGCGCGCCTGCGCCACCCGCAGGTTGGGGCTGTGCTGCAGCGCCTGATCGACCAGCATGCTCAGTTGCGGGTCCTGCAGGGTGTCCCACCAGCGCTGCGGCGGCGGCGCCGGCACCACCCCGGCGGCGGCCGCCGTGGCATCGGCGCGGTGCAGCCGCGGCTGCGCCAGCGCTGCCTCGGCCACCGACGGCGGCTTCACGTAGTCCGGGCCGAGCATGCAGGCCGACAGCAGCGAGGGCAGCGCGGCGGCGACAAGAACGCGGGAGAAACGCAGGGCCATGGAATCCTCAATGCATCGCGAGCGGAGCGCCGCCCTTGGGCAGCGGCTTGAGCAGGAACGCCAGCGGGATCGTGCAGACCACGATCACCCCGAAGATCCAGAACAGGTCGTTGTAGGTCATCACCAGCGCCTGCTGTTGCACCAGCCGCGCCAGTTGCGCCAGCGACTGCATCGCCGCGCCGGCGCCGGACGCCGACTGCAGTTGCGCGGCGATGCCGTGCAGGTAGTCCTGCGCCAGCGGCGAATTGGCGGTGGTGCCGCTGCCGAGCATCTGGGTATGGAACACCATGCGCCGCTCCTGGAAGGTGGAGATCAGCGCCAGCCCGATCGAGCCGCCCATGTTGCGCGCGGCGTTGAACAGGCCCGAGGCGTCGCCGGCCAGGTCCGGCGGCACCGAGGAGATCGCCGCCTGGTTGAGCGACATCATCGCCAGCGCCAGCCCGCAGCCCTGCAGCAGCTGCCCGACGACGAAATGCATGCCGACCGACTCGGCGGTCAGATGCATGTTGACGAAACAGGCCGCGGCGAAGCAGCTCAAGCCGCCCAGCACCAGCACGCGCACGTCCACCGTGGTCAGCAGCTTGGGCATCATCGGCATCAGCAACACCGTGGGAATGCCCGACAGCAGCACCACATAGCCGGACTGCTCGGTGTTGTAGCCGGAGATCACCGCCAGGAACTGCGGGATCATGTACATGACCCCGAACAGGATCATGCCCACCGCCATCACCATCACGAACACCGCGCCGAAACTGCGCTGCAGCAGGATCGACAGGCGGATCACCGGCTGCCGGCTGAGGAACTGCGAGCCCACCAGGGCGATGAAGCCGACCAGCGACACCACGCTCAGCAGCACGATTTCGGTGGACTCGAACCAGCGCTCGCGCTGGCCCTCCTCCAGCACCACGGTCAAGGCGCCCAGCCCCGCGGTCAGGCCGAAGATGCCGAGCCAGTCGGCGTCGAGCAGCCCGCGCAGGTACATGCGCTCGTGCGGCAGCCCGAGCAGCAGCAGCGCCACCAGGCCGGCGCAGACCGGCACGTTGAGGAAGAACGCGTAGTGCCAGCTCACGTTCTCGGTGAGCCAGCCGCCCAGCAGCGGCCCGATCACCGGGCCCAGGATCACGGTCATGCCGAACAGCGCCGTGCCCAGGGTCTGCTGCGCCGGCGGCAGGCGGGTGGCGACGATGGTCAGCGCGGTGGGGATCAGCGCGCCGCCGGCGAAGCCCTGGCCGACCCGGCCGAGGATCATCATGGTCAGGCTGTTGGACAGCCCGCACACCACCGAGAAAAACGTGAACAGCAGCGCGCAGATCAGCAGGAAGTTGCGCAGCCCGAGGGTGCGCACGAACCAGCCGGTCAGCGGGATCATCACGATCTCGGCGACCAGGTAGGAGGTCGAGATCCAGGTGCCCTCGGTGCCGCTGGCGCCGACCTCGCCCTGGATGGTCGGCAGCGCGGCGTTGACGATGGAGATGTCCAGCGTCGCCATGAACGAGCCGATGGTGCCGGCGGCCACCGCCAGCCAGGCGCCGGTGTCGGCCTTTTGCGGCGCCTGCGCGCCGGCCGCCGCGGCCGCTTCGCTCACGGGGTGCGCCCGCGCGGCGAGACCGCATCCTGGCCCTGCGCGTCCTCTTCCTCCACGCGCTCCTTGGCATCCTTGGCGCTGCGCGTGTCGACGGTCACCGTGACCGACATGCCCGGCACCAGCACCTTGCGCGCCTCGGCGCCGGCCTTGAGGCGGATCCGCACCGGCACCCGCTGCACCACCTTGGTGAAGTTGCCGGTGGCGTTCTCCGGCGGCAGCAGCGCGAACTGCGACCCGGTGCCGGGGGCGATGCTCTCGACCACGCCGTCCAGTTCTACGCCGGACAGCGCATCGACCTCGATCCGCGCCGGCTGCCCGGGCCGCATCAGCCCGACCTGGGTCTCCTTGAAGTTGGCGCTCAGGTACAGCGCCTCCACCGGCACCACGCTCATCAGCCGGGTGCCGGCGGCGACGAACTGGCCGACCTGCACGGTCTTGTCGCCGATGCGGCCGGCGATGCGCGCGGTCAGGCGGGTGTCCTCCACCGCCACTTCCGCCTGCGCGGCGTCGGCCTGCGCCTGCACCAGCGCGGCGCGCGCCTGGTCGAGTTGGGCGCTGGTGCCCTGCACCTGGCTCTCGGCGGCGACCACCTGGGCCTTGGCCGCGTCGAACTGCGCCTGCGCGCGGTCGCGGTCGTGGAGGATGCTTTCGTAGTGTTCGTGGGTGTCGGCGCCGGACGCGGCCAGCGGCCCGAAGCGCTTGGCCTCGCCCTGGGCGAAGCGCAGGCTGGCGGCGGCAGCGGTCACCTGGGTGCGCGCCTGCAGCAGGCTGGCGCGCTGCGCCTGCAACCCGGCCTCGGCAGCGGCGATGTCGGCCTGGCGCACCGCGATGGCGGCCTGCGCCTGTTCCAGGGTGGCGCGGTAGGTGCGCGGGTCGATCTCCAGCAGCGGCTGCCCGGCGGTCACCGTCTGGTTGTCGCGCACGTACACCGCGGTGACATAGCCATTGACCCGTGGGGCCACCGCCACCGTGTCGGCCTGCAGGTAGGCGTTGTTGGTCTCCTGCAGGTAGCGGCCGGTGGTGAGGTAGTAGATCAGCCACACCACCAGGCCGATCACCACCAGCAGGCCGATCAGCAGCAGGGTCCATTTGACCTTGGGGTTCTTCAGCGGCGACGGGGTGTCGGCCTTGCCGGCGTCGTCGCCGCGCGCGTCGTCCCGGCGCTTGCCGGCCTGGCCCTGGTCGGCATGGGCGTCGTGCGCGGCGGCCTGCCGCGGCGCCTGCGAGGAGTCTGGGTCGTGGTTGCTCAAGTCGCTGATTCCTGGGGAGAGGAAGAACGTCGCCGGGTCGGGACGGCAACACCACCAAACGGTAGCGTACGCCGGCCGGCGCATTATTTGTACCGGCGAGTACAGAGTATGTGAGCATCTTGTGGCGGTGGCGCTGCGGCGTCTGCGCGATTGCGGATGCTGGGCGGCGCCAGACCCGGCCGCCTGCGTCGAGGGAGCGATTTCCCGGTCGCTCAGCCCGATGGGGCGCCATGCGCAGAGGCGGCCTTCGGCCGCGCGACAGGGCGCTAGCGGGAAGGCCTGTCGCGGCTGAAGCCGCTGCTACGGGAGAGGGTGTTGCCCGCTCCGATCAAACGGGAAAGATTGCCGGTGCGGCACCTGCGTGCACCAGCAGACGTTGTAGGAGCGGCTTCAGCCGCGACGAGCGAAGACGCGATGCGTGCCTCCCAGGCAGCATCGCGTCGGGACTGAAGTCCCTCCCACAACAGGTACTAGCGTCCGCGGTGGCCGGTTTGGACAAACGCAGCGCTCACTGCCTGCGCGTTCAAGGGCAAGCGCCACCGCGGGACCGAAGACCAGCGGCTCAACGCCCGGTCTTGATCTCCGTCCACAGGCGGGTGTACAGCTTGTCCACCTCGGGTGGGTTGATCGAGTAGGTGAACATCTTCGCGGCCACTTCCGGCGGCGGATAGATGGTCGGGTCGTTGCGGATCGCCGCGTCCACCAGCGGGGTCGCCTGCGGCACCGGGTTGGCGTAGTGGATGAAGTCGGTGTTGGCCGCGGCCACCTTCGGCGTCAGCAGGTAGTTGATGAACGCGTAGGCGTTGTCCGGGTGCTTGGCGTCCTTGGGGATGGCCAGCATGTCGAACCACTGCGGCGCGCCTTCCTTGGGAATCGAGTAGGCCACGTGCACGCCGTTCTTGGCCTCCTCGGCGCGGTCGCGGGCCTGGATGATGTCGCCGGACCAGCCCACCGCCAGGCAGGTGCTGCCGTTGGCCAGCGAGGTCACGTACTGCGAGGAGTGGAAGTTCTGCACGTACGGGCGGATGCGCTTGATCAGCGCCGCGGCCTGCTCGATCTTGGCCGGATCGGTGCTGTGCGGATCCTCGCCCAGGTAATGCAGCGCGATCGGGATCAGGTCCGAGGGCGTATCCAGCAGGGTCACGCCGCAGTCCTTGAGCTTGGCCAGGTTCTCCGGCTTGAACACCAGGTCCCAGCTGTTGGCGATGTCGGTGCTGCCGAACGCGGCCTTGACCTTGTCCACGTTGTAGCCGATGCCGGTGGTGCCGACCATGTACGGCACGCCGTACTTGTTGCCCGGATCCTGCTGCGCGATGCGCTGCATGATCTGCGGATCGAGATTGGCCAGGTTCGGGATCTTGCTCTTGTCCAGCGGCAGGAATACCCCGGCCTGGATCTGCCGGCCGAAGAAGTTCAGCGTCGGCACCACCACGTCGTAGCCGCTGCCGCCGGCGAGCAGCTTGGTCTCCACCATCTCGTCGCTGTCGAAGACATCGTAGGTGACCTTGATCCCGGTCTGCTTCTCGAACTCGGGAATCGTGTTCTCGGCGATGTAGTCCGAGTAGTTGTAGACGTTGAGCACCTTGGCCTCGCCCTGCCCCGCCTTGTCCGCATCGCTGCCGGAGCCGCCGCAGCCGGCGAGCAGCGCCGTGGCCAGGGAAAGAGTGAGCAGTCGCAAGGTCATGGCAGGTCTCCGCGGTTCCATGGGCAAGAGGGGGAAGGATCGGCGACGCGCGCCGGTCCGGAGGACGGTCCCAGACTACCCAGCGCCGGGCTATTTGCCCAGGGCCTGCGCGGTGTCCTCCAGCGCCCGCCAGGCCTTGTCGAACAGTTCGTCGACCTGGGCGCGGCTGAGGATCAGCGGCGGCGACAGCAGCATCGCGTCGTGGGTGGCGCGCAGGATCAGGCCGCGGCGCAGCGCGTTGTCGCGGCACAGGGCACCGACCTTGCCGCGCTCGGGGAAGTAATGACGCCGCGGCTTGTCCGGCACCAGCTCGAGCGCCCCGATCATGCCGACGATGCGCGCCTCGCCGACCAGCCGGTGCTCGCCCAGCTCGGCCCAGCGCTGCCCCAGATACGGCGCGATCTCGCTGCGCGCGCGTTCGACGATGCCCTCGTCCTGCAGCAGGCGCAGATTCTCCAGCGCCACCGCCGCGCACACCGGGTGGCCGGAATAGGTGCAGCCATGCGCCAGCTCGCCGCCCTGCTCCTTCAGCACCGTGGCCACGCGCGTGCCGAACATCGCCGCCCCGAGCGGGATGTAGCCGGAGGTGATGCCCTTGGCGATGGTCATCACGTCCGGCTGGAAGCCGAAGTGTTGCGACCCGAACCATTCGCCGGTGCGGCCGAAGCCGCAGATCACCTCGTCGGCGACCAGCAGCACGTCGTAGCGGCGGCAGATGCGCTCGATCTCCGGCCAGTAGCTGCGCGGCGGGATGTACACGCCGATCGCGCCCATGATCGGTTCGCCGATGAACGCGGCCACCCGCTCCGGCCCCAGTTCCAGGATCTTGTCCTCCAGCCTGCGCGCGGCCAGCAGGCCGTACTCCTCGGGGTCCAGGTCGCCGCCGTCGCCGAACCAGTACGGCGGATCGATGTGGTGGATGTCGGGGATCGGCAGACCGCCCTGGCGGTGCATGCCCTTCATCCCGCCGAGGCTGGCGCCGGCCATGGTGGTGCCGTGGTAGCCGTCGTGGCGGCCGATGAAGATGGTCTTCTGCGGCTGGTCCTGCACCGCCCAGAAGTGCCGCACCAGGCGCAGGATGGTGTCGTTGGCTTCGGAGCCGGAGTTGGTGAAGAAGGCATGGTCGAGGTCGCCCGGGGCCAGTTCGGCGAGCTTGGCGGCCAGGCGGATGGTGGGTTCGGTGGTGCACTGGAAGAAGCTGTTGTAGTACGCGAGCTGCTCCATCTGCCGCGCGGCGGCCTGACCGAGTTCCTTGCGCCCGTAGCCGACGTTGACGCACCACAGGCCGGCGAAGGCGTCGAGCAATTGGTTGCCGTCGGCGTCCCAGACGTAGGCGCCGTCGCCGCGGGTGAGGATACGGGTACCTTTCTGCGCCAGGGCGGCGTTGTCGTTGAACGGGTGCAGGTGGTGCGCGGCATCCAGGTCCTGCAGGGCGCGCGTGTCGATCGGGTCCATGTCCACTCCAATGTTGTTACCAAGGCCGCAACGCGGCCAAGCTTTGCTGCTGTTGCTGTTGCTGTTGCTGCTGCTGTTGCTCTTGTTGTTGCTCTTGCTTTTGCCTTACCGGGTTCCCTTCCGAAGCGGCGGCCGTGTCGGGGAAAAACCCCGAAGGGGCGGCGCACATGGATGTGCGCCGTTCGCGGCAGGGGCAGGATGCCCCTTCCGCGAATCCCCGGCATGGACGCGGACCCGGAGCGCGTTAGCGCGGAGGGCGCGTAGGCAGGGTGTGCTTTCTTTTGGTTACTTTTCTTTGCACAAGCAAAGAAAAGTGACTCGCCGCAAGGCGAAAGCTTTGCTCTTGCTCTAGCTGATGCGGAGGCGGCCGCTGAATCGTAGGAGCGGCTTCAGCCGCGACCGGCATGACCAATCCGTTGGTCGCGGCTAAAGCCGCTCCTACAGTCTTTCTCATCCGACACTCAAACTTGAAGCAACAGCAAAGGCTTTCGCCCTGTCGGGCGAGTTACTTTTCTTTGCTCGCGCAAAGAAAAGTAACCAAAAGAAAGCGCGCCCTGCCTTCGCGCCCTCCGCGCTGCGCGCTCCGGGTCCGCGTCCATCACGGGGATCCGCGGAAGGGGCATCCTGCCCCTGCCGCGGACGGCGTACATCCATGTACGCCGCCCTTCGGGTGTTTCCCCGCGATGGCCGCCGCTTCGGAAGGGAACCCGGTAAGTCAAAAGCAACAACCGAAGCAACAGCAAAAGCAACGGCAACGGCAACGGCAACGGCAGGATCGAATTTGCTGCAGAGCGTAGGCATCACGCGAGCCACGAAAGGCACCAGGAACTCACACGTTCAACAACAAAAACTCCCGCTCCCACGAACTGATCACCCGGAAGAACGTCTCGTACTCCTTGCGCTTGACCGAAATGTACGCCCGCACGAAACGCGGCCCAAGCAACTCCTGCAACGGCCCGCACCGCTCCAACTCGTCCAGCGCCTCGCCCAGCGAACGCGGCAACTGATAGCCCATCTCCTTGCCGCTGCCGGTAGTCGGCTCAGTCGGCTCGAGCTTCTCGCGGATTCCGAGCAGGCCGCAGGCCAGTGTCGCCGCCATCGCGAGGTACGGATTGGCGTCGGAACCGGCGAAACGACTTTCCACGCGCATGTTCTCGATCGTGTCGATCGGCACGCGCAGGCCGCAGGTGCGGTTGTCGAAGCCCCACAGCACGTTGCTCGGCGACACCTCGCCGAACATCAGCCGCCGGTAGGAATTGACGTTGGGCGCGAAGAACGCCATCGCCATCGGCACGTACTTCTGCAAACCCGCCAGGTAATGGGCGAAGGTGCGGCTGTACTCGCCGGCGCGGCGGCCGCTGAAGACGTTCTTGCCGTGCTTGTCCACCAGGCTCTGGTGGATGTGCATCGCACTGCCCGGCTCGTTCTCCATCGGCTTGGCCAGGAACGTCGCGTAGACGCCGTGGCGCAAGGCTGCCTCGCGCATGGTGCGCTTGAACAGGAACACCTGGTCGGCACGCGACAGCGCGTCGTCATGGGTGAAGTTGACTTCCAGCTGCGCCGCGCCGGATTCGTGGATGAGCGTGTCCACATCCAGTTCCATGGCGTCGCAATAGTCGTACATCAGGTCCAGGATCGGGTCGAACTCGTTGACTGCATCGATCGAGTAGGACTGCCGCGCCGTCTCCGGGCGTCCGGAACGGCCGGCCGGCGGCAGCAGTGGGAAGTCAGGATCGGTGTTCTTCTGCACCAGGAAGAACTCCAGCTCCGGCGCCACCACCGGCTTGCAGCCGATCGCCGCATACGCTGCCAGCACTCCGCGCAGCACGTTGCGCGGCGCCAGTTCGTGCGGTTTGCCTTCCTTGGTGTAGCAGTCGTGGATCACCTGCGCAGTGGGGTCGGCGGCCCACGGCACCATCCGCACCGTGTCCGGGTCCGGGCGCAGCTGCATGTCCGAATCCGACGGCGAGGTCAGGTCGTAATAGTCGTCCGGGTAATCGCCGGTGACGGTGGTGGCGAAGATGCCCTCGGGCAGCCGCGTGCCGTAGTCGTGCGAGAACTTGGCGGCGGGAATGATCTTGCCGCGGGCGTTGCCGGTGATGTCCGGCACCAGGCATTCGACCTCGGTGATGTGGCGTTCCTTGAGCCAGCGCCGCAGCGAGCTTTCCTGCTGTTCCGGCGTGTGCTTGCGCGATCGGGGTCGACTGGCCATGGGACTCAGTGCCTGCGGGTGGCCGCATAGTGGCGACAGGCGTCGCCGAAGGATTGGAAGATGCCGAGATAGAACGCGTCGTCGAGCACCCGCCACTCCGGATGCCATTGCACGCCGAGCAGGAAGCCGGGGCCGATGCCGCGGAAGGCCTCGATCAATCCATCCGGCGCCAGCGCCTCGACGATCAGGTCGCCGCCGAGCCGGGCCACGCCCTGCCCGTGCAGCGAGTTGACCCGCACCCGGTCGCGGCCGGCGATCTCCTCCAGCCAGCCGCCTTCGCTCAGCGTCACTTCGTGCGCCGGCGCGTACTGCGCTTCCAGCGGCGCCTGCGGATCCTCGCGGTGATCGGACAGCCCCGGCTGCGCATGCACCTTCTGGTGCAGGGTGCCGCCGAGGGCGACGTTGACTTCCTGGAAGCCGCGGCAGATCGCCAGGATCGGCAGGCCCAGCGAGATCGCCTGCGGAATCAGGTCCAGCGTGTTGGCGTCGCGCGCCGGGTCGTGCAGGTTGCCGAGCCAGCTCGGCTCGTCGCTGTAATGATGCGGTTCGATGTTGCTGACCGCGCCGGTCAGCAGCAGGCCATCGAGCCGGGTCAGCCAGGCGCGGGCATCGACCGGCGGCTGCAGCGACGGCAGCAGCACCGGGGTCACCCCCGCACCATCGACGGCGGCGCGCAGATACTTCTCGCCCGCGGCCAGGAATGGATGCTGGCCGATGAGCTTGCGGTCGGTCGGCACGCCGACCAGGGGCGATACGGCCATGCGAAGAACTCGTGTGGCGTCGTCGCAAGTTACCGCGGGCGTTTTATTTTTACAACACGACGCAGTGCGGAACGCGGCACAGACTGCATGCGCGGCGCGCGCATTGCGCACGCAACACGGTGAAATCTTGCCGCAGCGTGACGACAGCACGTCCGACCATTGTCACGTCGCGCCCGCGGCTGTTGAGTATTCTTGACGCCATGGCGCTCTGCTAAGCTCGAAGCACTCCCGCAGTCCGCCGCGATGATCCGCATGCACGATGCCCCGCTGCTGCCCCCGGACGACGCCCAGACCCTGCAGCGCATCGCCGGCTGCGAGCAGGTCGATCTGCTGCTGCCGGACTGCAACGGCTTGCTGCGCGGCAAGCGCATCGCCCGCGACGCGTTGGACAAGGTCTACCGCGACGGGGTGTGCCTGCCGATGTCGCTGATCGCCACCGACATCACCGGCAACACCGTCGAGGAAACCGGGCTCGGCTACGACATCGGCGACGAGGACCGGCTGTGCGTTCCGGTGCCGGGCAGCCTGCGGCCGGTGCCATGGGCGCCGGTGCCGTCGGCGCAGTTGCTGCTGACGATGCAGGACGGCGCCGGCGGCGCGCTCGACTTCGCCCCGCGCCAGGTGCTGGCGCAGGTGCTGGCGCGGCTGCAGGCACGCGGGCTGACGCCGGTGATCGCGGTGGAACTGGAGTTCTACCTGTTCGATCCGCGCGCCGATGCGCACGGCCGCCCGCAGCCGCCGCTGCATGCCCACAGCGGACTGCGCAGCGACAGCACCCAGGTCTATTACATGCAGGAACTGGACGACCAGCGCGACTTCACCGACGCGGTCGCGCAGGCCTGCCGCGCGCAGGGCATCCCGGCCGACACCGCGGTCGCCGAATACGCGCCGGGCCAGTTCGAGATCAACCTCAAGCACCGCACCGATGCCCTGGCCGCCTGCGACGATGCGGTGCTGCTCAAGCGCGCGATCAAGGCGATCGCGCAGCAGCAGGGCTTGCTCGCCAGCTTCATGGCCAAGCCGTTCGCCGCGCAGTCCGGCAGCGGCCTGCACCTGCACGTGAGCCTGCTGGACGGTGCCGGCGACAACGTGTTCGCCTGCACCCCGCAGGCGCCGGCCACGCCCTTGCGCCATGCCATCGGCGGACTGCAGCACAGCGCCGCGGACTGCCTGCTGCTGTTCGCCCCGCACGCCAACAGCTACCGGCGCTTCGTCGCCAACGCCTTCGTCCCGCTCAACGACAGTTGGGGCTTCAACAACCGCACGGTGGCGATGCGGGTGCCGCACAGCGACCCGGCCAACACCCGCATCGAACACCGCATCGCCGGCGCCGACGCCAATCCCTACCTGGTCGCCGCGGCGGTACTCGCCGGCATCGAGCACGGCCTGGCGCACGGCCTCGATCCGGGGCCGCCGACGCAGGGCAACGCCTACGCCCAGCACGCCGCACGCGAACCGGACTGGCGCGGCGCGATCGGCCGTTTCCTGGACAGTGATTTTGCCGCCACCTACTTCGGCACGCGCTTCCGGCATGTCTACGGCCAGCAGAAGCGCCGCGAGCTGCTGGATTTCCAGGCGCAGGTCAGCGATGTGGACTATCGCTGGTATTTGCGCACGGTTTGAGGAGCGGGGATTGGGCATTCGGGATTGGGGATTCGCTACAAGCAGATTTCCGCCAGCCACAGGTCCATCACGCGCTCGCTGATCTTAATCCCCAATCTCCAATCCCGAATCCCATGCCTGCCCCCGCCCGCAACTGGTACACCGACAGCGCCGCGCCGTTCCCCGCGCAGGAACCGCTGCGCGGGCGCGTGCAGGCGGATGTTTGCATCCTCGGTGCCGGCTATACCGGGCTGAGTGCGGCGCTGGCGCTGGCCGAGGCCGGGTATCGGGTGGTGGTGCTGGAGGCGCAGCGGGTCGGCTGGGGCGCGTCCGGGCGCAACGGCGGGCAGGCCATCGTCGGTTACGGCTGCGAGCAGCACACCCTCGAAGCCCTGCTCGGCCAGGACGATGCGCGGCTGCTGTTCGATTTTTCCCGCGACGGCATGCACCTGCTGCGCAGCCGCATCGCCCGCCACGGCATCGCCTGCGACTGGCGCGACGGACATGCGCACGTGGCGATCAAGCCGCGCCAGGAACGCGCATTGCGCGCCGGCATCATCGAGATGGCGCAGCGCTACGACTATCCGCTGCAATGGTGGGACCGCGCGCAGTTGCAGTCGCAGTTGCGCAGCCCGCGCTATCTGGGGGCGATGTACGACGCCGCCAGCGGCCACCTGCATCCGCTGGAGTACGCGCGTGGCCTGGCGCGGGCGGCGCTGGCGGCCGGCGTGCGCATCCACGAGCAGACGCCGGTCACGCAACTGCTGCGCGGCGCGCGGCCGATCCTGCGCAGCGCGCACGGCGAGGTCGAGGGCGAGTTCGCCATCCTCGCCGGCAACGCCTGGCTGCGTGGCATCGCCCCGGAGCTGGAATCGCGGATCATGCCGGTCGGCACCTACATCGGCGCCAGTGCGCCGCTGGGTGAGGCGCTGGCGCGCGAGCTGATCGGCAACGACATGGCGGTGGCCGACGTCAACTGGGCGCTGGACTACTTCCGCCTCAGCCGCGATCACCGGCTGCTGTTCGGCGGCCGCGCCAGCTATTCCTCGCTGCCGCCGCCCGGCCTGCGCGGGGTGATGACCCGGCGCATGCGCCAGGTGTTCCCGCAACTGCGCCGGGTGGAGATGGAGTCGGTGTGGGGCGGCTACGTCGACATCACCCGCAACCGCGCCCCGCACTGGGGCCGGCTGACCCCGAACGTGTACTTCGCGCAGGGCTTCTCCGGCCACGGCGTGGCCGCCACCGGCCTGGCCGGCGCGGTCATCGCCGCGGCGATCAGTGGACAGGCGCAGCGGCTGGACGTGTTCGCGCGGATTCCGCACGCGCCCTTCCCCGGCGGCCGCCTGCTGCGTACGCCGCTGCTGGTGGCGGCGATGTCCTGGTACAAGCTGCGCGACGCGCTGTGGTAGCCGTCGCGCCACCCTCAAGTTTGCGCGCGCGCGGCCGCTAACCGGGTTCCACCCCTGGATTGCCGCCCGCGAGGCCTGCATGTCGCACCCGTTGTCGATCGCCCCGATCGCCCCCGACGGCAGCCCCGCACAGCAGCGCATCCTGCTGGTGGAAAATTCTCGGACCTTCACCGACCTGCTGCGCGCGGCGATCGCGCAACGGGTCGAACTGCCGGTGGTGGTGGTCTCCACCCTGGCCGAGGCGGCCGCCGCGCTGGACGACGGCGGCTCCTGGTTCCTGGCGCTGACCGGGCTGGTGCTGGCCGATGGCGACCGCGACGCCGTGGTGGACTTCTTCGTCGCGCGCGGCTTGCCCACGGTGGTCGTGAGCGGGGTCTACGACGAAAGCCTGCGCAAGCGCATCCTGACCCAGCAGATCATCGACTTCGTGCTGAAGAACGCGCCGGACAGCATCGACTACCTGGCCTGGCTGGTGCAGCGACTGGCGCGCAACCGCGCCATCACCGCGCTGGTGGTGGACGACTCGCCGTCGGCGCGCGCCTACGCCGCCTCGCTGCTGAAGATGTATGGCTACCGCGTGGTCGAGGCCGCCGACGGCGCCGCCGGGCTGCGCGCGATCGAGGCCAACCCGTCCATCCGCCTGGCCGTGGTGGACCAGGAGATGCCGGGCATGGAAGGCGTGGAATTCACCCGCCGGCTGCGCACCTTGCGCGCACGCGACATGCTGGCGGTGATCGGCCTGTCCGGCAACAACGACCCCTCGCTGGTGCCGCGCTTCCTCAAGAACGGCGCCAACGACTTCCTGCGCAAGCCCTTCTCGCGCGAGGAGTTCTTCTGCCGGGTCTCGCAGAACGTGGACCAGCTGGAGCTGATCGGCACGCTGCAGGACCTGGCCACGCGCGATTTCCTCACCAGCCTGCCCAACCGCCGGCACTTCCTCGAACAGAGCCAGCGCATGCTGCCGCAGTGGCTGGCGCGGCAGGAACCGGTCAGCGTGGCGATGCTCGACATCGACCACTTCAAGCACATCAACGACACCTGCGGCCACGAGGCCGGCGACGAGGCGCTGCGCGCGGTCGCCGCGACCCTGGCCGCGCACGCGCGCCCGCAGGACATGGTGGCGCGCTTCGGCGGCGAAGAGTTCTGCATGCTGGTGCCGGGCCTGGACGCGGCCGCGGCCACCGACTATTTCGAGACCCTGCGCGCGCGCATCGCCGACCTCAAGATCCCGCTGGGTACGCAGACCCTGCGCCTGACCATCAGCATCGGCGTCAGCAGCAGCGGCCCGCAGCGGCAGACCCTGCATCCGCTGCTGACCGAGGCCGACAAGTATCTCTACCTGGCCAAGGCCGGCGGCCGCAACCGGGTCGAATGCGCACCGCCGCCGGAACCGGCGCTCAGCGACGCGGCCGCCTGATCGCCAGCAGCGCCAGCAAGGTCAGCAGCGCCGCCGCGCTGAGGTAGTAGCCGACCCACGGCAGGCCGTACTGCTTGGCCAGCCACACCGCGACATACGGCGCCGGCGCCGCGCCGACGATGCCGGCCAGGTTGAACGCCAGCGAGGCGCCGGTATAGCGCACCGGCACCGGGAACAGTTCGGCCAGCAGCGTGCCGCAGGGGCCGTAGGTCAGGCCCATGAAGAAGAAGCCCAGCGCCAGGAAGGCAAGCACCTGCCAGGGCTGGCCGGCCTGGAACAGCGGCGCGAACAGCAACCCGAATGCGACGATCGCCACGCTGGCCACCAGCATCGCCCGGCGCGTGCCGCGGCGGTCGCCATACCAGGCCGACAACGGAATGCCGGCGGCGAAGAACAGGATGCCGACCATCTGCAGCAGCAGGAACTGCTCGCGGCTGTAATGCAGCGTTTTGGTGCCGTACTGCAGCGCGAACACCGTCATCAGGTAGAACAGCACGAAGGTCGCCAGCACCGCGAACGTGCCCAGCAGCGTCGCGCCGATGTGCTGCGAGAGCACCGTCTGCATCGGCAGACGCACGCGCTCGTTGCGGTCCAGGGCGCGCTGGAAATCTGGGGTCTCGTGGATGCGCAGGCGCACCCACAGCCCGGTGATCACCAACAGGGCGCTGGCGACGAACGGGATGCGCCAGCCCCAGCGCAGGAACTGCGCCTCGTCCAGCAGCGCACCCAGCAGCAGGAAGATGCCCGAACACAGCAGGAAGCCGAGCGGCGCGCCCAACTGCGGGAACATGCCGTACCAGGCGCGCTTGCCCGGCGGCGCGTTCTCGGTGGCCAGCAGCACCGCCCCGCCCCACTCGCCGCCCAGGCCGAGGCCCTGGCCGAAGCGGCACAGCACCAGCAGCGCCGGCGCCCACAGGCCGATGCGCCCGTAACTGGGCAACAGGCCGATCAGCACGGTAGACAGGCCCATGGTCAGCAGCGCCGCCACCAGGGTGGCCTTGCGCCCGATCCGGTCGCCGAAATGGCCGAACAGCGCCGACCCCAGCGGCCGCGCGACGAAGGCCACGGCGAAGGTCGCCAGCGACTGCAGTTGCGCCGCATCGGCATCGCCTTCGGGAAAGAACAGCTTGGGGAACACCAGCACCGCGGCGGTGGCGTAGATGTAGAAGTCGAAGAACTCGATGGTGGTGCCGACCAGGCTGGCCAGCAGCACGCGACGCGGCGAATTCACGGGCGGAACGGGAGACGCGGCAACGGTCATGGAGGCGACATCGACAGGCAATCGGCCGATTCTGGCAGATCGGCGAAGCTGCGACGCGCTTGGTTGCGCCGGCAACGATCGCCTGCGCAATGCATCACGCCACGCTGGCCTGCGCGCGACCGCCCTGCTTGGCCAGATACAGTTGCGCATCGGCCTGCGCCAGCAGCTGCGCGGCGCTGATCTCGGCCTGGGGCAGCGCCACCGCACCGCCCAGGCTGATGCTCACGCATGGCCCCAGCGGCGAAGCCGCATGCGCCAGTTGCAATTCGGCGACCCGCTGCAGCATGCGCTGCGCCACCTCGCGCACCCCCTCGGCCTCGCTGCCCGGCAGCAGCGCCACGAACTCCTCGCCGCCGTAGCGGGCCAGCAGATCGTGCGGGCGCAGCACGCAGCCGGCCAGCGCCTGGGCGACGGCGCGCAGGCAGCCGTCGCCGAGTTGATGGCCGTAGTGGTCGTTGTAGCGCTTGAAGTAGTCCACGTCGATCATCAGCGCCCCGCAGGGCTTGCCTTCGCGCAGGCAGGCCTGCCAGTGCGTGGCCAGGGCCTCGTCGAACCGGCGACGATTGGCCACCCCGGTCAGCCCATCCAGCAGCGCGACCTCGCGCAACAGATCGCTCTGCAGCTTCATGATCAGATGGTTCTGCACCCGCGCCCGCACCACCACCGGCTGCACCGGCTTGCTGATGAAATCGGCGCCCCCGGCCTCCAGCGCGGCGACCTCGTCCTCCGGCGCATCCTGCCCGGTGACGAACACCACCGGAATGTCCGCCGTCGCCGGGTCGGCCTTGAGCCGACGGCAGACCTGCAGCCCGTCCAGCTCCGGCATCATCACGTCCAGCAGCACCAGGTCCGGCGGCTGCTGCTGGCACAAGGCCAGGGCGCGCGCGCCATCCAGCGCCATGCTGACCTCGCAGGCGTCGCGCAGCAGTTCGTGCAGCGCGTGGATGTTGATCGGCTGGTCGTCCACGATCAGCACGCGCGGGCGCCGTCCCTGCGGGGCGAGGCGTCGGTAGGCAGCGAAATCGCTCATGGGGAAGCGGTCTCCAACAGGGTGTTCAGGGTGACGAGAGCGTCGTCGAAACGCAGCGCCTGCACCTGCTCGCGCAGCCGCAGCGCGTCGCCGGCCTGGGCGCCGGCGATGGCCGGCGGTGCCTGGGCCAGCAGGGTCAACGCGGCCAGGTCGGACTGACGCAGCAGCGGTTCCAGCGCACGCAACCAGGGCTGCAGGGGCGCTTCGGTCATGGCGTTCGTCGCGGCAGGCGGCGTGGGCGTGCGCAGCGGCGCGGCCGCGGCGCGCAGCGCGTCCAGATCCTGCGCGGCCACCGCGTGCAGCGCCGCCAATGTCGCCGCCGCGTCGGGCAGCTGCCCGCCGCGTGCGTCCTGCTCCAACGCGGCGGCGGCCTGCGCCAGGTCGGCGGCACCCAGCGTCGCCGCGCTGCCTTTCAAGGCATGTGCGGCATCGGCGCTGGCGCCGGCATCGCCCTGCCGCAACGCCTCGTCGACCCGCTGCAGCAGCGTGCGGTGCTCCTCGGCGAAAGCGTCGAGCATGCGCACGAACAGGCCGGCGTTGTTGCCGAACCGGTCCAGGATCGCATCGAGCGCCACCGGTGCAGGCGGCGCCGGCGGCGGGGCCGGAGCTGCCGGCGCAGCGGCGCGGCCGCTCAGGCGCAGCAGCGCTTCCACCATCTGCTCCAGATCGATCGGCTTGCCGATATGCGCATCCATGCCCGCCGCCAGGCAGGCGTCGACGTCGTTCTGCGCGGCGTTGGCGGTCATCGCCAGGATCGGCAGCCGCGCGAAACGCGCGTCGGCGCGGATGCGCCGGGTCGCCTCCAGGCCGTCCACGCGCGGCATCTGCATGTCCATCACCACCACGTCGAAGACCTGGCCGCTCTCGCGCACGCACTGCACACCGGACAGGCCGTCCTCGGCCAGCGCCACCTGCGCGCCCTCCGCGCACAGCAGTTCCTCGGCCACCTGCCGGTTCAGCGCATTGTCCTCGACCACCAGCACGCGCAGCCCGGGCAGGCGCGCCACACGCTGCGGCGCCGGCGCTGGCGCGGCGATCCTGGCGTCGCCGTTCCAGGCCCGCTCCAGCGCTTCGATCACCTGGCACGGCGTCACCGGCTTGACCAGGTGATCGGCGAACGGCGGCGACACGTGGCCCTGGGTCTGGCCCAGCAGTTCGCTCTGATAGGCGGTCAGCATCAGCACCAGCGGCGGCACGGCGCACATCGCGCGCAGTTGCGCCGCCGCGGTGACGCCATCGATGCCGGGCAGGCGCCAGTCCATCAACACGGCGTCGTAGCGTGCGCCCGTGCGCTCGGCCGCGAGCGCATGCGCCACGGCCTCCTCGCCGCTGGCGACGCCGTCCACCCGCCAGCCGCATGCGCCCAACGCATCGGTCAGCACCTCGCGCACCAGCGCGCTGTCATCGACGACGAGCACATGCCGCGGGCGCGCGCAGCCGCATCCAGCACCCGCCTCGGCGTTCGCATCCAGCACCAGCGGCAGGTCGAACCAGAATCGGCTGCCCTCGCCGAGCACGCTGTGCACCTGCAGCTCGCCACCCATCATGCCGATCAGGCGCCGGCTGATCACCAGGCCCAGGCCGCTGCCGCCGAAGCGGCGGCTGATCGAGGCCTCGGCCTGGGTGAAGCTATGGAAGATGCGCTGCTGCTGCTCGGCGCTGATGCCGATGCCGGTGTCCTCCACGATCATCCGCAGGGTTACCGTCTGCGCCTGCCGCTGCAGCAGCTCCACGCGCAAGCGCACATACCCGTGCTCGGTGAACTTGAGCGCGTTGCCGGCCAGGTTGATCAGCACCTGCTGCAGGCGCAGCGCGTCGCCGATCACCCGGTCGGGGATGCCGCGATCGAGCTGGTAGACGATCTCCACTTCCGGCCGCTGGTGATTGCCCGCCAGCACCACTGCCAGGTCACGCAGCAGTTCCTCGATGCGGAACGGATGCAGGTCGAGCTGCAGCTTGCCAGCCTCGATCTTGGAGTAGTCGAGGATGTCGTTGAGCAGGCTCAGCAGCGACTTGCCGGCCTTCTGCGCCTTGCCCACGTAGTCGTCCTGGCGCGCGTCCAGCGCGGTGCGCTGCAGCAGCTGCAGCATGCCCAGCACCGCGTTCATCGGCGTGCGGATCTCGTGGCTCATGTTGGCCACGAACGAGGACTTGGCCTCGCTGGCCTCGTCGGCGCGTGCCTTGGCCTGGCGCAGTTCCTGCTCGGCCTGCAGTTGCGCGCTGATGTCGCGGTTGATGCCGATGACCCGGGTGACCCGGCCCTGCGCATCGCGTTCGGTGTGCGCGCCGGCCTGGATATGCCGCAGGCTGCCGTCGCTGCGCTGCACGCGGAACACCGGGTCGTAGACCGTCCCGTGCACCACCGCCGATTGCAGGCTGGCCTCGGTCATCGCGAGGTCGTCGGGATGCACTTTCACCCGCCAGTCGGCATAGCGCAGGCCGCTTTCCCGCAGCGCCGCAGGCCACTCGTACAGCTCGTACATGCGCTCGTTGCATTCCAGCGCGTCGTCGCCCGGCGTCCAGGTCCAGATGCCGAGCTCGGCGGTGTCGGCGGCCATCGCCAGTTGGTCGTGCGCGCGGGTCAGCGCCTGGCGCTGGCGATGCCGATCGGTGATGTCGGCGATGACGCCGACCAGCAGGCATTCGCCGTCGATCCACATCGTACCGAGGCTGATCTCGATCGCGAACGCGTCGCCGTTCTTGCGCAGCGCCTGCAGTTCGCGGGCGCTGTCGACGCGCTCCGGCCACGCGCCTGCCGGCGGCACGTCGGCCGCCATCGCCGCGTGCAGGCTGGGCGCAACCTCGGGCATCAGCCGGCTGACGTCCTCGCCGACCAGTTCGTCGGCGCCATAGCCGAACACGCGTTCGCCGGCGCGGTTGACCGAGCGTACCTTGCCGCGCGCGTCGAAGGTGATGATGGGGTTGACCGCGGTGTCCAGGATCGCCTGGGTCAGGGCCATGCTGCGCGCCAGCGAGCGCTCGGCCGCCTGCCGTTCGCTGATGTCCAGGGCGATGCCCAGGTAGCCGGAGAGTTCGCCCTGTCCGGTGCGGATCGCCGTGACCACCAGGCTCACCTGGCGGGTCGTGCCGTCGCGGCGCACATACGTCCACTCGCGGATTTCGGCACCATCGCGCTCGGCCTTCTCCACGAACACACGGAAACCTTCCACCGGATGCCCCAGCTCGGCGGCCAGCATCGCGCCGCGGGCGGCCACCTCCTCGGCCAGGTGGAACGTGCCGGGCGTCAGCGTGCCGACCACGTCCTCGCGGCGGTAACCGAGCAGGCGCTCGGCGCCGGTGTTGAACAGGGTGATGGTGCCGTCGCGGTCGGTGGCGATGATCGACACTTCCGAGGCGGCGCTCAGCACGCCTTCGAGCATCGCGGTGCTGCGGCTCAACTCGGCGGTCCGCGCCGCCACCTGGCTTTCCAGGGTCGCGTTCAAGGCCAGGATCTGCGCCCGCGCGGCCTTTTGCTCGGAGATGTCGCGCACCGTCTTGGACGCGCCGATCGGCCGGCCTTCGGCGTTGTAGATCGGCGATACGCTGACCAGCACGTCCAGCAGGCGTCCGTCGGCATGCCGGCGCACGGTTTCGAAGTACGGCACCTCCTCGCCGCGTCCGATCCGCCGCAGCACCGATTCTTCCTCGTGCATCAGGTCCGACGGCACGATCAACTCGCCCAGCCGCCGCCCTATCGCCTCGGCCTCGCTGAAGCCGAACAGCTGTTCGGCGGCCCGATTCCAACTGGTGACCACGCCCTCGAGCGTCTTGCCGATGATGCCGTCGGCAGAGCTTTGCACAACGGCGACCAGGTTCGCCTGGTCGCGGGCGATCTGCCGGCGCCGCAAATGGTTGCTGCACAGCGCGAACGCCAGCGCCGCCGCCAGCACGCTGAGCAGCGCACCGCCGAGTAGGACGGCGCGCACCGACCACGGCGCGCTGGCGGCCACGAACGCGGGCCCGGCAACCACGCGCATCTGCCAGTGCCGCCCCATCACCTCGCGCCGCAGCACGACCTGCGGCGCCTGCGCCGGAGTGGGCTGAACGACATTGCGATAGAACGCAGTCGCCTCGACGTCGCCTCCCTCATCGCTCAGGGTCAGTTCGACCCGCTCAGAATCCAGATTCAGCGCGTGCATCACCTGCGACATCAACAGCGGCACATAGGTCCAGCCGACCAGTTCGCGCTGACGCTGTGCCGCGGTCGACGGCGTCGCGGCGCTGCGATACACCGGCAGCAGCAACAGGAACGCCTGCGCCCGCTGCGCGCCGGCCTGCACCAGCGTGATCGGCCCGGTCAAGCGCGATTCTCCGCTCAGCGCCGCCGCCAAGGCCGCGCGGCGCCGCGAAGGCTCCGAGGCGATATCCAGACCCAGCGCGGCGGCGTTATCGCTCACCGGCTCGATGTACTGGATGACGAAGCGATCTCCGCTGTGCGGCGTCAATTGCCGGATGCGGAAGTCCGCACGACCCAGTGCCCGCTCGGTGGCGACGAAGCGCTCCTGGTCGGCCTGCGCGACGCGACGGATGAAGCCGAAGCCACGCGCGCCCGGAAACTCGCGGCGTATGTCACGGCTCTGGCTGTAGCGCAGCACCTGCTCGCCATGCAACGCATCGCCGGCAGTGATGACCATGCCGCGCATACCGCGCAAGCCATGATCATAGTTGGCCAGTCCCTCTTCGATACGGGCGAAGACGGCGCGTGCCTTGCCATCCAGTTGCGCCTGCACATGCCGCGCATTGGCCCGCTGCAGTTGCAAGGCCACGACCGCGGTGATCGCCATGCCGATCAGCAGGGTCGCCAACGACCAGTAGAACGGACTGCGCTTGAACGGCAACGGGGACATGGTCACGCCCCTCCCTGGAGCGCTGTGTCGATGGATCAGGTAATGCACCCGTGGTCGCAGCGCCAGTGGCCGGCCTGGCGGGCATGGCGCGCCAGCGGCGCTGCGTGATCGCCTCATCGGCACGGCGCTGGCGAACTTGATCGCGTAAGTGCAGGAAAAGGCGGCAACATGCACCACGCACCGACGCGCGAGGCGCGTCCCGTGGTAGGTATCACAGGATTGGCCGCGCGACGGCGGCCTCGTTTACCGGGCGACAGCGCTCGCGGCCAGCGCGGCCGTGCGGCCCGCCTCGGTGAGGATGGCCAACTCGCGCTCACCACGACGCTCCACCCGCACCCAACCCGGCCCGGCCTGCCCGGCCAGTTCGGCATCGCCGAGCCAGGCCAGGGTGCGCAACAGCACGCTCATGCGCACCTCCAGGCGCTTGCACACGCGCGCCAGTGCCATGCCCTCCGGCGCCTCGGCCAGCAAGGGCAGCAGGCGCGCGGTCAGCAGTGGATCAGCGGACAAGCGCGACTCCGATGTCGCGCGGGGCCGCTGCGGCGGCGTCGGCCAGATGCGCAGTGACCACTACCGGAATCGACTTGGAGGTCGGCGTGCGCGCCTCGTCGGCGAAGCTGGACAGGGGCACCAGTGCGTTGGTTTCGGGGTAATAGGCCGCCAGGCAGCCGCGCGGGATGTTGTATTCGACCAGCATGAAGCGCTTGGCCTGGCGCGGCACGCCGTCCTCGCACAGGCTGTGCAGGTCCACCCAGTCGCCGGCGCGCATGCCCAGGTCGGCGATATCGGCGGGGTTGATGAACAGCACCCGGCGCTCGCCGAACACGCCGCGGTAGCGGTCGTCCAGGCCGTAGATGGTGGTGTTGTACTGGTCGTGCGAGCGCGTGGTGGCCAGGGTGAATACCAGTTGCCCGGGATGCTGACGGCGCGCGCGGTGGATCGGGTTGTCGGTGGGCACCGCATGCACCTTGAACACCGCGCGGCCTTCGGGCGTGTCCCACACGCGATCGCGCGCGCCGTTGGACAGGCGGAAGCCGCCCGGCACCCGCACCCGCGTGTTGAAGTCGGCGAAGTCGTCGAACATCTGCCCGATCAGGTCGCGGATGCGATCGTAGTCGGCCACCAGCCAGCGCCAGCGCACCGCACTGCGCGCGCCGAGCGTGGCCTCGGCCAGGCCCGCCACGATCGCCGGCTCGGAAAGCAACTGCGGCGAGGCCGGCGGATTGATGCCGCCGGACAGGTGCACCATGCTCATCGAATCCTCGACGCTGACGTGCTGCGGCCCGCCCTCCTGGATGTCGATCTCGGTACGACCCAGGCACGGCAGGATCAGCGCGTCGCGGCCGTGTACCAGATGGCTGCGGTTGAGCTTGGTGGTGACGTGCACGGTCAGTTCGCAGCGGCGCAGCGCGCGGTGGGTGGCGTCGGTGTCGGGCGTGGCGGTGGCGAAGTTGCCGCCCATGGCGAAGAACACCTTGGCGCGGCCGTCGGCCATCGCCTCGATCGCGCCCACGGTGTCGTAGCCGGGCGCGCGCGGCGGGGCGAAGCCGAACACCGCCTGCAGCCGGTCCAGGAACGCCTCCGGCGGCTTTTCATAGATCATCATGGTGCGGTCGCCCTGCACGTTGCTGTGACCGCGCACCGGGCAGGCGCCGGCGCCGGGACGGCCCAGGTGGCCGCGCAGCAGGAGCAGGTTGGCGATCATCTGGATGGTCGCCACCGAATGCTTGTGCTGGGTGATGCCCATGCCCCAGCAGGCGATCAGCCGCTCGGCCTTGAGGTAGATCTCGCCGGCCTTGCGCAGTGCGGCCTCGCTCAGCCCGGACTCCTCGACGATGGTGTCCCACGGCTCGGCCGCGACCTCGGCGGCGAAGGCCTCGAAGCCGACGGTGTGGCGCGCGATGAACTCCAGGTCCAGCAGCCGCGGCTGGCCGCCGCTGGCCGCCTCGGCGTCGCGCTCCAGCACGTGCTTGATGATGCCCTTCACCGCCGCCAGGTCGCCGCCGATCTTGAGCTGGAAATAGTCCGAGGAGATGCGCGTGGAGCCGTTGTGCAGCATCTGCAGCTTGTCCTGCGGATCGGCGAACTTCTCCAGGCCGCGTTCGCGCAGCGGATTGAACGAGACGATCGCCGCACCGCGCTTGGCCGCCTGGCGCAGTTCGCCGAGCATGCGCGGATGGTTGGTGCCGGGGTTCTGGCCGAAGATGAAGATCGCATCGGCCAGCTCGAAATCCTGCAGCGACACGGTGCCCTTGCCGACCCCGATCTGCGCCTTGAGCGCGGTGCCGGACGGCTCGTGGCACATGTTGGAGCAGTCGGGGAAGTTGTTGGTGCCGAACTCGCGCACGAACAGCTGGTACAGGAACGCGGCCTCGTTGCTGGTGCGGCCGGAGGTGTAGAAGATCGCCTCATCCGGCGAGGCCAGGCCATTGAGATGCCGGGCGATCAGCGCGAACGCCGCGTCCCAGTCGATCGGCACGTAGTGATCGGTCTCGGCGTCGTAGCGCAGCGGCTGGGTCAGCCGGCCCTGCCCTTCCAGCCAGTAGTCGCTGTAGCGGGCCAGTTGCGCCACGCTGTGCTGGGCGAACAGCTCGGGCGTGGCGCGGCGTGCGGTGGATTCGGCGGCCACCGCCTTGGCGCCGTTCTCGCAGAACTCGAAGGTCGAGGTGTGGTCGCGGTCGGGCCAGGCGCAGCCGGGGCAGTCGAAGCCGTCGGGCTGGTTGGCGTGCAGCAGGGTCTTGGCGCCCTGCACCGCCACGTCCTGCTCCATCAGGTGTTTGGCCACCGCGCGCAACGCCCCCCAACCGCCGGCCGGTTGCGTGTAGGGCTGGATGGTCTTCTTGCTCATGCGGGCTCTCCGGCGGGTTCTGTGTGCGCTAGGCGCTGCGGATGGCTGTAGACGACGTAATCGTGATCGCGGGCGAAGCCGATCAGGGTCAGGCCGGCGCTGTCGGCGAGCGCGATGGCCAGCGCGGTGGGTGCGGAAATGGCGGCCAGCAGCGGAATGCCGGCCTGGGTGGCCTTCATCGCCATTTCGTAGCTGGCACGACTGGTGACCACCGCGAAGCCGGCTCCCGGGTCGAGGCCGGCGCCGGCCAGCGCGCCGATCAGCTTGTCCAGCGCGTTATGGCGGCCGACGTCCTCGCGGATCAGCTGCAGCTCGCCCTGCGCATCGGCCCAGGCCGCGGCATGGGTCGCGCCGGTGAGCGCGTTGAGCGTCTGCCGTGCGCGCAGGTCGCGCAGCGCCCGGGCCAGCGCCTCGGCCGCGATCGGCACGCCGGCCGGCACCGCACGCGGCGTGCGCAGCACCGCCTCCAGCGACTCGCTGCCGCACACGCCGCAGCCGCTGCGCCCATCCAGGTTGCGGCGCCGCGCCTGCAGTGCGGCGGCCTGGGCCGGCGGGATCCGCAGGCGCAGCGACACGCCTTCCAGATAGGTTTCCACCGCCTCGATGCGCAGCTGCGCCGGCGTCGCGACGATGCCCTCGCTGAGCGAGAAGCCCAGCGCGAAATCCTCCAGGTCTTCCGGCGTGGCCATCATCACCACGAACGGCGTGTCGTTGTAGGCGAACGCCACCGGCACCTCGGCCGCGACCAGGTCCTGGGCGACGGCCGTGCGCCCTTCGCGGTGGCGACGCACGCCGCGCGCGACCGCACCTGGCCTGGATGACGCACCCGAATACATCGCGACCCTCCGGACTCAGTGGAACAGCACGAACGCCTTCTGCAGGGTGACCCAGATGCCCCACAGCATCGGCACCCCGACCGCCAGCCAGGCCAGCACCAGCCACAACGGGTTGCCGCCGCGGCCGACCTGCGCCAGCTGCGCCGCGTCCGGCGCCGTCTGGCCGCTGCCGCCGACCCGCTCGTGCGCCAGCCGCTTCTCCGCCGCCAGTTCCTCCGGCGTCATGAAGTGCCTGGCCGCGACCGGCCGTACCAGCAGGTTGCAGATCAGCCCCAGCACCAGCATCCCGGCAAGGATGTACATGGTGGTGTTGTACACCTGTGACGGCGGCACGCCCATGCCCAACTGGTACTCGCGCATGTAACCCACCACCACCGGGCCGAGGATGCCGGCGGTGGCCCAGGCGGTCAGCAGGCGGCCATGGATGGCGCCGACCATCTGCGTGCCGAACAGGTCGGCCAGGTAGGCCGGAATGGTGGCGAAGCCGCCGCCGTACATCGACACGATCACGCAGAAGATGCCGACGAACAACGCACTGCCGCCGAATTTGCCGGCCCACGGCGCAGCCGCGTACAGGGCGATGCCGAGCACGAAGAACACCGTGTAGGTGTGCTTGCGGCCGAGCTTGTCGGACATGCTGGCCCAGAAGAAGCGCCCGCCGATGTTGAACAGGCTCAGCAGGCCGGTGAAGCCGGCGGCGATGGCGGCGATGGCCGCCAACTGCGTGGTGTCGAGGCTGGCGAAACCGGCATCGACGCCGATCAGGCGGCCGCCGAACACCTCCTGCAGCATCGGCGAGGCCATGCCGATCACGCCGATGCCGGCCGACACGTTCAGGCACAGCACGCCCCACAGCAGCCAGAACTGCGGGATGCCCCAGACCTTGCGCACGTGCACGTGATGGGCAGTGATCATGGCATTGGCGCTGGCGGTCGGCGCGGTCCAGCCGGCCGGGGCCCAGCCGCTCGGCGGCACCCGGTAGCCGAACGCGCCGGCCATCATGAACACGAAATACAGCCCGGCCATGACCAGGAAGGTTTCCTTCACGCCCACCGAGTCGGGGCCGGCGAAATGCCGCATCAGCGCGTCGGCCAGCGGGCTGCCGATCATCGCGCCGCCGCCGAAGCCCATGATCGCCATGCCGGTGGCCATGCCGCGGCGGTCCGGGAACCACTTGATCAGCGTGGACACCGGCGAGATGTAGCCCAGCCCCAGGCCGATGCCGCCGATCACGCCCGAGCCCAGCCACAGCAGCCAGATCTGGTGCAGGTGGATGCCCAGCGCCGAGATCACCAGGCCGCCGCACCAGCACAGCGCCGCGACCACGCCGGCCTTGCGCGGGCCGGCGCGCTCCAGCCAGCCGCCCCACAGCGCCGCCGAGCAGCCCAGCAACACGAAGAACAGCGTGTACATCCACTGCAGCTCGCTGATCTTCCAGTCGCAACTGGCCGAGACGATGCGCGCCAGGAAGCCCATGTCGGGCGGACAGGCCACCGCCGCGGTGACGCCCAGCGCCTTGGACAACGGCAACCAGAACACGCTGAAGCCGTAGGCCATGCCGATGCACAGATGGATGGCCAGCGCCGCCGGCGGCACCAGCCAGCGGTTGAATCCGGGCTGGGCGACGATGCGTTCCTTCGAGAGCAGGCCGGCGTGATCGGCCGGCACGGAGCCAACGATGCGGTGCGGTTCATTCATGCAGTTGTTTCCTCCGAGACGTGGCCCCCTGGTTGCGGTGGAGCGCCTGCGACATCTCCACCCTACCGCTTGCTGAACGGCGCCAGAACGGGCGACCGGACGGACCGAGGGTATTACAAAACGCGCAGCGCCGCCGCGCCCGTCAGCACACGACCGCCGTGCGCTGGCGCACGAGGGCGGACGCGTGCCCCACGATCCACCGCCGCACAGGACGCCGGTCGATGCGTGATTCCGCTCCTGCAAGCCGGTCGGTTAGGCTTGCGCCCCCTTCGCCTGCGAAACGTCCATGCCCGTCCTGTCCCGCCTCGGCGTCGCCGCCACCCTGCTGCTCGGCAGCCATCTCGCCCATGCGGCCGACCTGCCCGCCGACGTGCTGCGCCAGGTGCCGGCCGGCTACCAGCCGCTGGCGCAATTGCAGGCCGATCTCGATGGCGACGGCCGCGCCGACTACCTGCTCGCGCTGCAGCAGCGCGGCGAGGCGCAGCGCGATCCGGCACCGGCCCGACCGTTGCTGATCTTCGTGCAGCAGGGCGATGGCCACTACCGGCTGGCGGCGCGCAACGACCGGGTGATCCTCAAGCGCGACGAGGGTGGCCAGTGCGACCCGTTCACCGATGGCGAGGATCCGTTCGCCGTCAAGGGCCGCTATTTCACCGTGCAGAACGGGGTCTCCTGCGGCCAGCACTGGACCGACTTCATCACCTTTCGCTACGACCCGCAGCGCAAGCAGTGGCTGTTCCACAAGCGCATCCAGCAGCGCTGGGAAATGAACCCGAATCCTTCGCCCGACGCCGAGGCGCTGGTCAAGGACGGCGACCAGGTGCAGTCGGCCGATCCGCGGCATCCGGTCGATTTCGCCGCTTACGTTCCGCGCTGAAGCCGCAAGGCGCGCCGCCCGGCGGCGCGTCCGCGACAGCGCAGCGTCTCGCCGACCCTGGCGGCGACGCACCGCACACCGCACATGGCCAATGCCGCGTCCGAATGCGGCCAGCACGACATCAGCGCGAACGGCACGCTGCGCGCTCCATCCGTTCCCGGAGCCTCCATGTCCAGCTTCCGTTGCGTCGGCCTGCCGGCCGCCCAGTTCGCTCCCCTGTTCGACCTCGACGACGCGCACCTGCAGGCGCACCACGCGCGGCGCCTGCGCGCCGACAGCGCGCTCGGCTATCCGTGCAGGATCAGCCTGGAGGATGCGCGGCCCGGCGAGGAACTGCTGTTGCTGCACTACCTGCACCAGCCCGCGCAGACGCCGTACCGCGCCGCCGGCCCGATCTACGTACGCCGCGACGTCGCCACCGCCACGCCGGCGCCGGGCGAGGTGCCCGATGCCATCGTCCGCCGCCTGATCTCGCTGCGCGGCTACGACGCCGACGACATGCTGATCGCCGCCGACGTGCAGCCCGGCGAGCGCATCGCCACCGCGATCGCCTGCACCTTCGCCGATCCGCAGGTGCGTTACCTGCATCTGCATCATGCGCGGCAGGGCTGTTTTGCGTGCCGGGTGGAGAGAGAGCCGGGATTGGGGATTCGGGATTGGGGATGATTGGCTGCACCGCGACCTGCAGCACCACCTGTTCCGTAGGAGCGGCTTCAGCCGCGACAGGCATTCCCGGGAAAGCCCGTCGCGGCTGAAGCCGCTCCTACGACATCCGCAGCCGCAGCCCCGCTTTTCACCACTCACGAATCCCCAATCCCCGCTCCCGGCTACTCACCCAGCTTGATCCAGGTCGCCTTCATTTCCGTGTACTTGTCGAACGCATGCAGCGACTTGTCGCGGCCGTTGCCCGATTGCTTGTAGCCGCCAAACGGGGCGGTCATGTCGCCGCCGTCCCAATAGTTCACCCACACGCTGCCGGCGCGCAGCTTGCGCGCCACGCGGTGCGCGCGGCCGATGTCGCGGGTCCACACGCCCGCCGCCAGGCCGTAGTCGCTGTCGTTGGCCATGCGCAGGGCGTGCGCCTCGTCGTCGAAGGCGATCACCGACAGTACCGGGCCGAAGATCTCCTCGCGGGCGATGGTGTGTTCGTGGCCGACCTCGTCGAAGATGGTCGGCTCCACGTAGCAGCCGCCGGGCACCACCTCCACGCGCTTGCCGCCGAGCAGCAGGCGCGCGCCTTCGGCGTTGCCGCGGGCGATGTAGTCGAGCACGCGATGGGTCTGGGTCTCGTCCACCAGCGCGCCCATCGCCGCGTCGTCGTCGAACGGATGCCGCGGCTGCAGCGCGCGGCCGGCGGCGACCACGCGTTCGACGAAGCTGTCCTTGATCGAACGCTCGACCAGCAGCCGCGAGGCCGCGGTGCAGACCTCGCCCTGGTTGTAGAAGATCGCCGCAGCCGCGGCATGCGCCGCCTGCTCCAGGTCCGGCGCATCGGCGAACACCAGGTTCGGGCTCTTGCCGCCGCATTCCATGTACGCGCGCTTCATGTTCGACAGCCCGGCGCACTGCAGCAGGCGCCGCCCGACCGCGGTGGAGCCGGTGAACACCAGCCCGTCCACGTCCATGTGGAGCGCCAGCGGCTCGCCGGCGCCCTTGCCGAAGCCGGGCACGACGTTGAACACGCCGTCGGGAATGCCCGCCTCGGCGACCAGTTCGGCCAGGCGCAGCGCGCTCAGCGGCGATTTCTCCGACGGCTTGAGCACCACCGAGTTGCCCGCGGCCAGCGCCGGGGCGATCTTCCACGCCGCCATCAGCAACGGGAAATTCCACGGCACGATCGCGCCGACCACGCCCAGCGGCTCGCGGGTGATCAGGCCCAGTTCGTCCTGTCCGGTCGGCGCCACTTCGCCGTAGAGCTTGTCCACCGCCTCGGCGGTCCAGGACAGGCAGCGCACCGTCGCCGCCAGGTCCACCGCACGCGCATCGCGCACCGGCTTGCCCATGTCCAGCGATTCCAGCAACGCCAGTTCGTCGGCATGGCGTTCGACCAATTGGGCCAACGCCAGCAGGGTCTTCTTGCGCTGCGCAGGCTTGGCCTGCGACCAGTGTCCGGCCTTGAAGCTGCGCCGCGCCGCGGCCACCGCACGGTCGATGTCCGCGGCCTCGCCCTCGGCCACGTGGCCGAGCAGGCGCCCGTCGATCGGGCTGACGCAGTCGAAGGTCTTGCCGCTGGCGGCGTCGACGTAGCGGCCGTCGATGAAGGCCTGGGTCCGCGGACGCAGCGTGTCGGCCAGCGCCTGCCAGGCGTCGCGGGTGCGGGGTGCGGTCATCGGGAACTCCTGCGGCGGCGGAAGGATCGGAAGGATCGGAAGGACGCGACGGCGGGTGGCGGCGCGCGCATGCGACTCAGAACGTGGCCGGCGTATTGGCGCTGACCAGCACCGCGGTGTCGCGGCCGACGTTGCGGAAGCGGTGCGGCACCCGGCTTTCGAAATAGTAGCCCTCGCCGGCGCGCAGCACCCGCACCTGGCTGCCGACGGTGATCTCCACCTCGCCGGCCACCACCACCCCGCCCTCTTCGCCGTCGTGCACCAGCATCGCGCTGCCGGTGTCGCTGCCGGGCGGCATCACCTCGCGCAGGATGCACATCTGCCGCTGCGGGCGATGCTGGCCGACCAGGTAGTAGTGGATGCCGTCGCTGCCGACGTCGGGCAGTTGGTCGGCGCGGTAGAACGGCGCATCGGCCTCGCCCGGGTCCAGGTCCTGGGTGAAGAATTCGGCCAGCGAGATCGGGATGCCGTCGAGCACCTTTTTCAGCGAACTCACCGACGGGCTGACCTTGTTCTGCTCGATCAGCGAGATGGTGCTGTTGGTCACGCCCACCCGCTTGGCCAGCTCGCGCTGGCTCAGGCCATGGGCGGTACGAACCCGATGCAGGCGGGCGCCGATGTCCATCGCGGGGGAACGCCGGTGACGGTGTTGCCGGATACTTTACACAGCCGCCCCGGGCGGTCAATTTCGCGCGGCGCGCCGGTGCTGCGGCGCAACCAGGAAATGCCGGCACCGCTCGCGCGAACTGCACCATGCCGGGTCACCCCCGGCACAGCGGCATGGTGTAAAGTTTTTTCAACATCCCTCGCGTGGAGCCTGCGATGCGCCCTCAGCCGCCCCTCTCGTCCCAGGCGCTGTCCGATCACTACGCCGCGCAGGCCACCCGCGAACCGGACACGCTGGAGGCGTTCTGGATGCCGTTCACCGCCAACCGCCAGTTCAAGGCGCGGCCGCGACTGCTGGCCTCGGCCGAAGGCATGCACTACCGCAGCGTGGACGGGCGCCAGATCCTCGACGGCACCGCCGGCCTGTGGTGCTGCAACGCCGGCCACGCGCGGCCGCGCATCGTCGAGGCGGTGGCGCGGCAGATCGCCACGCTGGATTTTGCGCCCACCTTCCAGATGGGCTCGCCGCTGCCGTTCGTGCTCGCCGAACGCCTGGTGGAGCTGGCGCCGCCGGGCCTGGACCACGTGTTCTACACCAACTCCGGCTCCGAGTCGGTGGACACCGCGCTGAAGATCGCACTCGCCTACCACCGCGCCCGCGGCGAGGGCCAGCGCACCCGCTTCATCGGCCGCGAGAAGGGCTATCACGGGGTCGGCTTCGGCGGCATTTCGGTGGGCGGCCTGCCGAACAACCGCAAGGCGTTCAGCCCGCTGCTGCCGGGCGTGGACCATCTGCGGCACACGCTCGACCTGGAGCGCAATGCGTTCTCGCGCGGCCTGCCGACGCATGGCGCGGAACTGGCCGAGGACCTGGAGCGGCTGGTGACGCTGCACGACGCCTCCACCATCGCCGCGGTGATCATCGAACCGATCTCCGGCTCGGCCGGGGTGGTGCTGCCGCCGCACGGCTACCTGCAGCGCATCCGCGAACTGTGCGACAAGCACGGCATCCTGCTGATCTTCGACGAGGTCATCACCGGCTACGGCCGCGTCGGCCACGCCTTCGCCGCGCAGCGCTTCGGGGTGACCCCGGACATGATGACGACCGCCAAGGGGCTGACCAATGGCTGCGCCCCGATGGGCGCGGTGTTCGTGTCCCACGGCATCCACGAGGCCTTCGCGCACGGCCCGGCCAACGCCATCGACCTGTTCCACGGCTACACCTACTCCGGCCATCCGCTGGCCTGTGCCGCGGCGCTGGCGACGCTGGACACCTACGCCGAGGAGCAGTTGTTCGACAAGGCGATCGAGCTGGGCCCGGTGTGGGAGGAGGCGATCCATCGGCTGCGCGATCTGCCGCACGTCATCGACATCCGCAACTTCGGCCTGATCGGCGCGATCGAACTGGCGCCGCGCAAGGGCGCGCCCGGCGCGCGCGCCTATGAGATCTTCGAGCGCTGCTTCCACGAAGGCGATCTGCTGATCCGCGTCACCGGCGATACCATCGCGCTGTCGCCGCCGCTGATCGTCGAGCCCGTGCACATCGAGCGCATCTTCGCGGTGCTGGCGGACATGATCCGCAGCACGCCCTGACCTTCCCCCACCCAACCCACCGCCCGCGCTCCCCACGCGCCGCGTCTGCCTGGAGAACCGCTCATGCTGGTCGGCGTTCCGAAAGAGATCAAGAATCACGAATACCGGATCGGGCTGACCCCGTCCGGGGTGCGCGAACTGGTGCTGCACGGCCACCAGGTGCTGGTGCAGCGCGGCGGCGGCCAGGCCATCGGCCTCACCGATGCCGAGTACGAACGCGCCGGCGCGCGCATCGCCGAGGATGCGCCCAGCGTGTTCGCGCAGGCCGAGATGATCGTCAAGGTCAAGGAACCGCAGCCGGAGGAATGCGCGATGCTGCGCCCCGGGCAATTGCTGTTCACCTATCTGCACCTGGCGCCGGATCCGCAGCAGGCCGCGGCGCTGCAGCGCTCCGGCTGCACCGCCATCGCCTACGAGACCGTCACCGACGGCCACGGCGGCCTGCCGCTGCTGGCGCCGATGAGCGAGGTCGCCGGGCGCATGGCGATCCAGGCCGGCGCGCATGCGCTGGAGAAGGCGCAGGGCGGCTCCGGCGTGCTGCTCGGCGGCGTGCCCGGGGTCAAGCCGGCGCAGGTGCTGGTGATCGGCGGCGGCGTGGTCGGCATCAACGCCGCGCGCATGGCGATGGGCCTGCACGCGCGGGTGACCGTGCTGGACCGCTCGCTGGAGCGGCTCAAGTACCTGGACGAACTCTACGGCCAGCAACTGACCACGCTGTACTCCACCCGCGATGCGATCGAGCAGTGCCTGCCGCACACCGACCTGGTGATCGGCGCGGTGCTGATCCCCGGCGCCGCCGCGCCCAAGCTGGTGTCGCGCGACCAACTGGCGCTGCTGCGGCCCGGCTCGGTGCTGGTGGACGTGGCGATCGACCAGGGCGGCTGCTTCGAGACCAGCCACCCGACCACGCACCAGCAGCCGACCTACGAGGTCGACGGCATCGTGCATTACTGCGTGGCCAACATGCCCGGCGGCGTCGCCCGCACCTCCACCTTCGCCCTGACCAACGCCACCCTGCCGTTCGTGCTGCTGCTGGCCGAACACGGGCTGCAGGCGCTGCGCGACGACCAGGACCTGCGCAACGGCCTCAACGTGCACGCCGGCAAGCTCACCCACCGCGCGGTGGCGCAGGCCCTGGGCCAGGACTTCGTGCGGCCGCTGGACGCGCTGGGCTGACGGTTTCCATGCGAGGACCGAACACGATGGGCGAGATCCTGTCCCACTACATCGATGGCCAGCCCGTCGCGTTCCGGGGCGACGAGCACGCCGAGGTCTTCGACCCGGCGACAGGCGCCGTCCAGCGCCACGTGCCGCTGGGCGCCGCGCATGCGGTGGAGATGGCGGTGCGTGCCGCCGGTGCCACCTTCCCCGGCTGGGCGGCGACGCCGCCGCTGCAGCGCGCGCGGGTGCTGTTCCGCTTCCGCGAGCTGCTGGAACGCCATGCCGACGCCCTGGCCCGCTGCATCAGCGCCGAGCACGGCAAGACCGTCACCGATGCGCGCGGCGAGGTGGTGCGCGGCATGGAGGTGGTGGAGTTCGCCTGCGGCATCCCGCACCTGCTCAAGGGCGAGCATTCGCACGACGTCGGCCGCGGCGTGGATGCGTGGAGCGAGTACGCGCCGCTGGGCGTGGTCGCCGGCGTCACCCCGTTCAACTTCCCGGCGATGGTACCGCTGTGGATGCTGCCGGTGGCATTGGCCTGCGGCAACAGCTTCGTGCTCAAGCCTTCCGAGCACGCGCCTTCGGCGTCGCTGCTCCTGGCCGAATGGCTGCACGAGGCCGGGTTGCCGGCCGGCGTGTGCAACGTGGTGCACGGCGCCAAGCCGGCGGTGGATGCGCTGCTGACGCACCCGCAGGTGCAGGCGCTGAGCTTCGTCGGCTCCACCACAGTGGCCGCCGACCTGTACGCGCGCGGCAGTGCGCTGGGCAAGCGCGTGCAGGCGCTGGGCGGGGCCAAGAACCACCTGGTGGTGCTGCCCGACGCCGATCTGGACGACGTCGCCGACGCCCTGCTCGGCGCCGGCTACGGCTCGGCCGGCGAACGCTGCATGGCGATCTCGGTGGCGGTGTGCGTGGGCGACGCGCTGGCCGATGCGCTGGTGGCCAAACTGGCGCCGCGCGTGGCCGCGCTGCGCCTGGGCCCCGGCCAGGCCGACGCCGGCCGCGACGAGCCGGACATGGGCCCGCTGGTGAGCGCCGCGCACCGCGAGCGCGTGCTCGGCTACATCCACAGCGGCGTGGCCGAGGGCGCACGGCTGGTGGTCGACGGCCGCCCGGCGGGCGCGGCCGGCCACCCGGACGGCTTCTTCCTCGGCGGCAGCCTGTTCGACCACGTGCGCAGCGACATGCGCATCTACCGCGAGGATATCTTCGGCCCGGTGCTGTGCGTGGTGCGGGTGGCCGACGCCGCCGCTGCGCTGCGCCTGATTGCCGACCACGACTACGGCAACGGCGCGGCGGTGTTCACCCGCGACGGCGGCGCGGCGCGTGCGTTCGCACGGCAGGTGCAGGCCGGCATGGTCGGCATCAACGTGCCGATCCCGGTGCCGATGGCCTTCCACAGCTTCGGCGGCTGGAAGCGTTCGCTGTTCGGGCCGCTGCACGTGCATGGCCCGGACGGAGTGCGCTTCTACACCCGGCTCAAGACCGTCACCGCACGCTGGCCCGAGGCCGCGGGCGGCGCCGAGTTCGCGATGCCGACGATGCGTTAGGCGATGAAGCCGGGAATGGAGAATCGGGAATAGGGAATCGCAAAAGCATCCCGGCGCGCACCGGTCGACGGGCAGGCGCATCTGTTGCTGTTGCTGTTGCTGTTGCTGTTGCTGTTGCCATTCCCCATTCCCGACTCCCCATTCCCGGCCCTGCGCCCGCCGCAGCGCAACACGTGCCGATCCGGCCCGGGTGTAGCCTTGCGCCACCCCGGCACCCGCCCGGGTTCACCGCCGCCACAGGAGCCGCTCCATGATCAAGGTCAGCGTGATGTACCCGTACACGCCAGGCGCCCGTTTCGACCATGCCTACTACCGCGACACGCACATGCCGCTGCTGCAGGCGCGCATGGGCACCGCCTGCCTGCGCTACACCGTGGACAGGGGCCTGTCCGGCGGCACCCCGGGCAGCGACCCGACCTACGTCGGCATGTGCCACATCTTCAGCGAGTCGGTGGAGGCCTTCCAGGCCGGCTTCGGCCCGCACGCGGAGGAGATCCTCGGCGACATCAAGAACTACACCGACCTGACGCCGGTGATGCAGATCAGTGAGGTGGTGGTGGGGTGAAGCCGGGAATGGGGAAACGGGAATAGGGAATCGCAAAGCGCCGCATCGGCGAACGATCCGCGCCGTGCTGCCGCGGCACACGCTGTTGCCATTCCCGATTCCCCGTTCCCGATTCCCGGCCTCTACAATGCCGCCCCCGTCGCCACGCCGTACCGCCCGTTGATGAACATCGTTGTCAAAGAAGACCTCAAGGCCTACATCGATCCGCTGACCGCCGACGAATACGCCGCCCTGGAACGCAGCCTGCTGGCCGAGGGCTGCCGCGACGCGCTGGTGCTGTGGGGCGACATCCTGGTCGACGGGCACAACCGCTACGGCATCTGCCAGAAGCACGGGTTGCCGTTCCAGACCGTGCAGAACACCCGCTTCCAGTCGCTGCAGGACGTGCACCTGTGGATGATCGACCAGCACCTGGGCCGGCGCAGCGTCTCCGACTTCCAGCGCGGCGTGCTGGCGCTGCGCAAGCGCGAGATCCTCGCCGAGCGGCGCGCCAGCGCGGCTGCCGCGGATGCCGCCGCGGCCGACGCCACTGACCCGGACGCGGCTGCCGAGGCCGCCAACGACACCGACACCGACACGCCGCCCTGGGCCGACGCTTCGGCGCCGCTCAGCCGCGCCGAGCTGGCGCGCGTGGCGCGGCTCAGCAACAGCCAGGTGGTGCAGATCGAGAAGATCCAGAAGCAGGCCGCCGCCGAAGTGGTCGAGGCGGTCAAATCCGGTGCGATCTCGATCAACGCCGCCGCGGCGGTGGCCAGCCTGCCCGAAGAGGAACAGCGCGCCGCCGCGATGGCCGGCAAGGACGAACTGAAGCAGGCCGCCAAGCGTGCCCGCGAGTCCAAGCGCAAGCCCAAGCCGGCGCCTGCGGACGCCCCCGAGGACGCGGCCCCGGCGGCGGATGCCGAGGGCGACACGACGGCCGCGCTGCGCCAGCGCGTGGCTGCGCTCGAAGCCGAGAACCAGGCGCTGCGCGAGGAACTGGCGGCACTGCGCGCGCAGCTCTCGGACTGATCCACGCGCACCGTCCATCCCTGCCCCGGCCGGATACCGGGGCGCCGCACATGCAACCGCGCTCACCGCGCACTGCGTAGACTCGGCCGCATGAGCGTGTCTCCCGGCCTTCCCCTGCCTCCCGATCCGCGCCGCGCACAGTTGCGGCGCATGAAGCTGCTGGCGGCGCTGTTGCTGCTGGCGATGCTGTGCGGCTTCCTGCTCAGCCATGCCATGGGCCTGCACGGCGTGTGGGCCTGGGTCGGCGCCTTCTGCGAAGCGGCCACGGTCGGCGCGCTGGCCGACTGGTTCGCGGTGGTGGCGCTGTTCCGGCACCCGCTGGGCCTGCCGATTCCGCACACGGCGATCATTCCGCACGGCAAGGCGCGCATCGCCGACAGCCTGGCGGTGTTCGTGCGCGATCAGTTCCTGGAGCCGGCCGCGCTGCTGGCCAAGCTCAGCGCATTCGATCCGGCGGCACGGCTGGGCCAGTGGCTGGCCGAACCGGCGCAGTCCGCGCGGCTGGCCGACCTCGCCCGCGGCTGGGCGCTGCAGGCGCTGGACCTGCTCGACGAAGCGGCGGTGCGGCGTCGCATCCACGGCTTCGTGGTGGCGCGGCTGCGCGACTGGGACGCCGCCGCCACCGCCGGCGAGCTGCTCGGCCTGCTCACCGCCGACGGCCGCCACCATGCCTTGCTCGACGAAGCGCTGACCCGGCTCGGCCGGCACCTGGACGATGCCGCGGTCAAGCAACGGGTGTCGGCGATGATCGTCAAGTACGCGCGCCGCGAGTGGCCCAAGCTGGTCGGCACCGTGGAGTGGGTGAAACCGGTCGAGGGCATCGCCGACACCCTCGCCGAGCGCCTGGCGCATGCGCTGCTGGAGGAACTGCAGGAGGTGCTGTCGCAGCCGCAGCACCCGCTGCGCCAGGACTACGAGCGCTGGCTCGGCGGTTACGTGGAACGGCTGCGCACCGATCCGGCCACCGCCGACAAGGTGCAGGCGCTGAAGCAGCGGCTGATCGACCACCCCGGCGTGCAGGCGTACGTGCAGGGACTGTGGGACCAGATCCATGCTGCGCTGCGCGAGGACCTGTCGCGCCAGGACGGTGCGCTGGTGCAGCACCTGCAGCGCGCCCTCGGCGCGCTCGGCCAGTCGCTGGCGCAGGATCCCGCCCTGCGCGAGGCGCTCAACCAGCACCTGCTCGGCGGCGCCGAGCGGCTGACCCAGCGCCTGCGCAGCGGCGTCACCGAGCACATCGCGCAGACCGTGAAGGGCTGGGACGAAGGCCACCTGGTCGAGCAACTGGAACTGAGCGTGGGCCGCGACCTGCAGTACATCCGCTTCAACGGCACCCTGGTTGGCGGATTGATCGGGCTGGCGCTGCACGCTGCCGTCACGCTGCTTGGCTGAGCGTGGCTGGCAAGGATGCACTGCGCTGCGCGAGCGGCCGGCCCGCCGCCGACGCACCACGCCACGCGGCGCCCGCTTGGCGGACCGCGCCCGCGGCAGACCTGCCATCCGCGCAGCAAGGTGTAGACACGCCTCGGCTCCTCGGCCTGGAGGGCTGGCGCGACCGCCGCGCCCGCGCTAGCGTTGAGGGACGACCCGCGGAACGTTCGCCGCCACCGTGAACGCCATCCCGCAACCAACCCGGGGAAGCCGTGCCGCGTGCCGCTCGCGCGTTCGCCAAAGGAAGGGGAGCATGTCGAATCAACGCCGGACACCCGTCGCCGGCCCTGCGCGTCCGGCGCGGCTCGCCGCCCTGGCCGTGCTGGCCATCGGGCTGCTCGCCGCACTGCTGATCGCGCATGGCGTGCAGCAGCGCAATCGCGCACAGGCGCAGGCGCGCTTCGATCAACTGGCCTCGCACGTGGCCAGCGACCTGCGGCAACGCCTGGACATGTACGAGCACGGCCTGCGCGGTGCGCGCGGCGCGGTGATCGCCGCCGGCGGCGAGCACATCTCGCGCGAGCGTTTCGCCCGCTACAGCGCCTCGCGCGACTACCTGCGCGAGTTTCCTGGCGTGCGCGGCTTCGGCTACATCCAGCGGGTGCCACGCGCGGACGAGGCGGCGTTCCTGCAGCAGGCTCGCGCCGACGGCGCGCCGTCCCTGCAGATCGGCGAAGTTGCACCGCACGACGGCGACCGTTTCGTCATCGTCTATATCCAGCCGGAACGCTCCAACAACGCAGCGCAAGGCTTCGACATCGCCTCCGAGCCGGCGCGGCGCACGGCGGCGATCGCCGCAGCGCGCTCCGGCGCGCCCACCATCACCGCACCGATCCGCCTGGTGCAGGCCCCGGGACTGGGCAACGGCGGTTTCCTGCTGTTGCTGCCGATCTACCGCGAAGGCATGCCGCTGCAGACCCCGGAGCAGCGCTGGCAGGCCACCACCGGCTGGGCCTATGCACCGCTGAACATCGCCGAGGTGCTGGCCTCCTCCGACGATCACAGCAACGAGCTGCGCCTGCGCCTGGCCGACAGCCAGGACCCGGCACAGCCGTTCTACCGCGACGACGCCACGCCGATCCTGGCCGGCGGGCCGGCCGCCGAGCGCACCCTCGACGTGTACGGCCGCCAGTGGCGGATCGGGGCGCAGGCCACGCCGGGCTTCGTGCGTTCGCTGGATCAAGTCTCCCCGCTGCTCGCCGGCGGCCTGGCCGCCGGCATCGCGCTGCTGCTGGCCGCGCTGCTGTACGTGTTCCTGACCAGCCTGCGCCGCCGCGACCTGATTCTCAGCGAGCAGAGCCAACTGGCCGCGCTGGTCGCCGGCACCAGCGAGGCCATCGTCGCCGAAGACCTGCACGGCCGGGTGACCCACTGGAACCCGGCGGCCATGCGCATCTTCGGCTACACCCCGGAGCAGGCCATCGGCCAGCCGCTGCAGCAGTTGCTGGGCGCGCAGATCCGCGATCCGGCCAACGGCGGCGACGGCGTGCGCGAACTGCGCCACCGCGACGGCCATGCGGTCAGCGTGCTGGCCAGCGTCTCGCCGATCGTCGGCACCGGCGGCGGCACCATCGGCCATTCGCACCTGCTGCACGATGTCACCGAGCAGGTGCGCGCGCAGGCGCGGGTGCTGGAACTCAATGCCACGCTCGAACAGCAGGTGGCCGAGCGCACCAGCGAACTGGTCACCTATTCGGCGCTGCAACGCGCGATCCTGGCCAATGCCGGTTACGCGATCGTCGCCACCGACCCGGACGGCGTCATCACCCTGTTCAACCCGGCCGCCGAGACCCTGCTCGGCTACGCCGCGCACGAACTGATCGGACGCAAGGCCACCGGCCTGTTCCTGGATCCGGAGCAACTGGCCGCGCGTGCCGAACGCATGGCCACGCAGTCGGGCATGCCAGTACAGCCCTCGTTCGAATCGGTGGCGGCGCTGTCCACGCTAGGACGCAGCGACACCCGCGAATGGACCTACCTGAGCAAGGACGGGCATGCCTTCCCGGTGTTGCTCACCCTGAGCACGCTGCGCGACGACGACGACCGGGTGATCGGCTATCTCGGCATCGCCGTCGACCTGACCGAGCAGAAGCGCCACGAGCGCGAGCTGCGCCTGGCGATCGACGCGGCCGAAACCGCCAACCAGTCCAAGAGCGATTTCCTGGCCAACATGAGCCACGAGATCCGCACGCCGATGAACGCGATCCTGGGCATGCTGTACCTGCTGCGGCACAGCGCCCTGTCGCAGGCAGCGCAGGACATGATCCAGAAGATCGAGCTGTCGGCACGCAACCTGCTGGAGATCATCAACGACATCCTCGACTTCTCCAAGATCGAGTCCGGGCGCATCGACCTGGAATCGGCGCCGTTCGACCTCAACGAACTGCTGGAGAACATCGCCGCGCTGATGACCTCGGCGACCAGCGCCAAGCCGGTGGAGATGATCGTCGAGCCGCTGCCGCCGGGCTGCCGCTGGCTGCAAGGCGACGCGCTGCGCCTGAACCAGGTGCTGATCAACCTGGTGGGCAATGCCATCAAGTTCACCGAACAGGGCGAGGTGGTGCTGTCGGTGCGCGCCTTCCCCGGCGCCGAACCCGGCAAGCTCAAGCTGCTGTTCTCGGTGCGCGACACCGGCATCGGCATCGCGCGCGAGAAGCAGAGCCTGATCTTCTCGCCGTTCCTGCAGGCCGACACCTCCACCAGCCGCCGCTACGGCGGCAGCGGCCTAGGCCTGACCATCAGCCGGCGCCTGGTGGAGCTGATGGGCGGACAACTGGAAGTGCAGAGCGCACCCGGCCAGGGCAGCGATTTCTACTTCGTCATTCCGTTCGCGGTGGCGCCGGCACCGGCCGACGACGACGCACCGGCGCAGGCGCGACGGGTGCTGATCGCCGACGACCACGAGCTGGTGCGGCGCAGCCTGACCGACATCGCCAACGGGTTCGGCTGGCAGGTGGAAGCGGTGTCCAGCGGCACCGCCGCCTTGGCCGCGGCCGCGCCGGAACGCGACGAGTTCGACGTGATCCTGCTGGACTGGCGCATGCCCGACCTGGACGGACTGAGCGTGGCCCAGCGCATTCGCGCGCAATCGGCGCCGGACCGGCAGCCGATCATCGTCATGGTCACCGCCTACGAACGGCGCATGATCCAGGAGCAGCAGCCCGGCGTGGCCGACGTGGATGCGGTGATGACCAAGCCGGTCACCGCCTCGGCCCTGCAACGCACCATCGCCATGCTGCTGGCGCGCCGCAACGGCGAGCTGCCCGCACCAGCGCCCGGCGACGGCGTCGCGCGCCTGGCCGGTGCCCGCTTGCTGGTGGTCGACGACAGCGACATCAATCGCGAGGTCGCGCAACGCATCCTCGAAGGCGAAGGCGCGGTGGTCGACCTGGCGCAGGACGGCGCCCAGGCGCTGCAGCGGCTACGGCGCGATCCCGGCCGTTTCCACGTGGTGCTGATGGACGTGCAGATGCCGACCATGGACGGCTACGAAGCCACCCGGCACCTGCGCGCCGACCCGGAGCTGGCCAACGTGCCGGTGATCGCCCTGACCGCCGGCGCCTATCGCCAGCAGCAGGAAATGGCGCTGTCCAGCGGCATGAACGATTTCATCGCCAAACCGTTCCAGGTGGAGGACCTGATCGCGATCATCCGTCGCTATCTGCCGCCGAACCTGGCCGCGCTGCCGTTGCTGCCGCTGGCGCTGCCGCCGTCGGCGCTGCCGATGGACGACTGGCCGGTCAGCGACCCGGCATTGCTCGATACCGTCCAGGCGCAGCGGCTCTGGGGCGAGCGTGATCCGTACCGGCGCTATCTGCTGAAGCTGTTGCAGGAGTATCCCGACCCGGCGGCGAGCGTGCGCGCCCTGCTGGACGCGCAGCGACCGGGCGAAGCGGTCTCGCTGGCGCACAAGTTGCGCGGCTCGGCCGGATCGCTGGCATTGCCGGCATTGAGCGTCGCCAGCGCCGCCCTCGAAGAACGCTTGAGCACGGCGCCAGCGGAGGCCGAGGCAGAGATCGCGGCGCTGGCCGCGGCGATGGCCGATACCGCCGCCGAAGTGCTGCGCTTCGCCGACGCCACCCAGATCGCCACGACGCCTGCGGCGGCAACCGACGCAGCGGTGGATCCGGCGACATTGCAGGCGTCCTGGTACCAGGTGCTGCAGGTGCTGGACAGCGACGATCCGGACCGCATCGACCACACGCTGCGGCAACTGGCCGCGGTCCTGCCGGCGGCGCACACCGCCGAACTGCAGCAGTTGCTGGAGAATTTTTCCTTCCGTGAGGCCGAGGCCAAGGTCAGGCAATGGCTGGCCGAGGCACATGACTGAGCGCGCGTAACGAGACACCACCATGACCCAGCCGTGCATTCTCTGTGTCGACGACGAACCCAGCAACCTGGCGCTGATCCGGCAGCTCCTGCGCGAAGACTACGCGCTGGTGTTCGCCAAGAACGGCGCCGAAGCGCTGCGCGGCGTGGCCAAGCATCGCCCGTCGCTGATCCTGCTCGACGTCGACCTGCCCGACGTCGACGGCTATACCCTCGCCCGCACGCTCAAGGAGGATGCGCGCAGTGCGGCGATCCCGATCATCTTCGTCACCGGCAAGGACAAGGACGCCGACGAGAGCATCGGCTTCGACGCCGGCGGCGTCGACTACATCACCAAGCCGTACTCGCCCAGCATCCTGCGCGCGCGGGTGCGCACCCACCTGTCGCTGGTCAGCGCTACCAGCCTGGCCGACAGCCACCGCGCCGCGATCGAGATGCTGGGCATGGCCGGCCACTACAGCGACTCGGACACCGGCACCCATATCTGGCGCATGGCCGCCTACGCCCGCGCGCTGGCGCTGGCCGCGGGCTGGTCGCGCGAGGACGCCGACCTGCTGGAACAGGCCGCGCCGATGCACGACACCGGCAAGATCGGCATCCCCGATGCGGTGCTGAAAAAGCCCGGGCCGCTGGATGCGGACGAGTGGCAGGTGATGAAGCGGCACCCACGGATCGGCTACGACATCCTCAGCCGCAGCAGCGCACCGCTGTTCCGCCTCGCCGCCGAGGTGTCCCTGTACCACCACGAGCACTGGGACGGCGGCGGCTACCCGGCCGGCGTGTCCGGCACGCAGATTCCCGAATCGGCACGGATCGTGGCAGTGGCCGACGTGTTCGACGCCCTCACCTCGCCGCGCCCGTACAAGGCGCCGTGGACGCTGGAGCAGGCGATGGAACTGTTCAACGACAAGTCCGGCAGCCAGTTCGAGCCACGCCTGGTCGAGTTGTTCGAGGCGATCCTGCCGCAGATCCTGCAGATCCAGGCGTACTGGAACGAACGCGAGGGCGAGGACGACCCGCCGCCGCGCGGCAAGGCGCAGGCCGCGTTGCGGCAGCACGGCGGCTGATACACGCCCCTCTCCCCCAGGGAGAGGGGTTGGGGTGAGGGTACGGCGCGAAGCGACTCGCAGAGATGGAGGACACCAGGCTTCGCCCGTACCCTCACCCGCCCTTCGGGGTACCCTCTCCCGGATGGAGAAGGAACAGCGCACTACGCTCCGCGATGGGCGTTGCCGGTAAACCCTGTCGCGGCTGAAGCCGCTCCTACAGAAAAGCACACGAGGCGCCGCGCGCTCAGCGCCGCTGCAGACGCCAGGCGCGATGGATGCGCGGGTTGCGCTCGAAATCCGGATCGATGGTCTGCGCGCTGATCTCCTCGCACACCGCGAACTCGGCCAGCGCGTTCTCGTCCAGCTTGAAGCGGCGGAAGTTGTTGGAGAAGTACAGCACGCCCTCGGGCATCAACCGCGCCACCGCCGCGCGCAACAGCCGCACGTGCTCGCGCTGGATATCGAAATCCTCGGCGCGCGCGGAGTTGGAGAAGGTCGGCGGGTCGCAGAAGATCACGTCGTAGCGGTTCTTCTCCGCCTCCAGCCAGCTCAGCGCGTCGGCCTGCACCAGCCGGTGCTGGGCGCCGCCCTTGCCGTTGAACGCGAGGTTGTCCGCGCACCACTGCAGGTAGGTGCCGGACAGGTCGACGCTGGTGGTGGAATCGGCGCCGGCCACCGCCGCCTGCACGCTGGCCACGCCGGTGTAGCAGAACAGGTTGAGGAAGCGCTTGCCGCGCGCCTGCTGCGCCATCACCCCGCGCAGGGGGCGGTGATCGAGGAACAGCCCGGTATCCAGATAGTCGAACAGGTTCACCCGCAGCAGCGCGTCGTGCTCGCGCACCACCAGGAACTCGCCGCGCTGCTCGAAGCGGCCGTACTTGCTGCCGCCCTTGCCGCGCTCGCGGGTCTTCAGCGCCACCTGTTCGGCCGGCACCGCGAACACCTCGCGCGCGGCCGCCAGCAGTTCGTTGCGACGGCGCCGCACGTCCGCGTCGGGAATGCTGTCCGGCGCCGCGTACTCCTGCACGTGCAGGAAGGTGCGCGCCTGGCCGCCGTCTTCCTGGTACACGTCGATCGCCGCCGCGTACTCGGGCAGGTCGGCGTCATAGGCGCGGTAGCAGCTGATTCCCGCGCGCGTGCGCCAGGTCTTGAACTTGCGCAGGTTCTTGCGCAGGCGGTTGGCGACCATCTGCGCGCCGTCGCTGAGCGCGCGCGGCTCCTCGGTGGCGCCGGCGCGCGGCGCGACCGCGATCGGGTCGCAGACGATCAACGGGCACTCCAGCGCGCCGTTGAACATCTGGTACTTCTTGGCCGCACGCAGGCCGGTGGCATAGGCCAGTTCGTCGCTGCCGCACAGCAAGCTGGCGCGCCACTGCGGCACCGCGCGCTTGAGCGCATCGCCCAGGCGCCGGTACAGCGCCGCGTCGGCGGCCAGGCGCTCGTCGTAGGGCGGGTTGCACACCACCGTGCCCAGCGCCTGCGCCGGCGCAGGCAACGCGGCGACGTCGTGCACGGCGAAGGCGATCGCCTCGGCCACGCCGGCGGCCTGCGCGTTCTCGCGCGCGGCGCGCAGCGCATGCGGGTCGAGGTCGCTGCCGTACAGCACCGGCCGCAATGCGGCGCGGCCGGCCTGGGCACGCTGCCGCGCCTCGGCCAGCAGCGTGCGCCAGGCCGCCACGTCGAACCCCAGCCAGCGGCTCGGCGCGGCATCGGCATCGGTATCGCCGCGCTGCTGCGCCGCCAGCTCGCCGCGCAGCAGGCCCGGCGCGACATCGGCGGCCATCAGCGCGCCTTCGATCAGCAGCGTGCCGCTGCCGCACATCGGATCGAGCAGCCCACCGCCCTGCGCATACAGCGCCGGCCACTGCCCGCGCAGCAGCACCGCCGCGGCCAGGTTCTCCTTCAGCGGCGCCTCGTTCTGCGCCTGGCGCCAGCCGCGCCGATGCAGCGAGCCGCCGCCCAGGTCCACCGACAGCGTGGCGCGGCCCTTGCGCAGCGACAGGTTCAGGCGCAGGTCCGGGTGCTCCACGTCCACCGACGGCCGCTCCAGGCCCTCGCCGCGCAGCGTGTCCACCACCGCATCCTTGACCCGCTGCGCGGCGAAGCGCGCGTGGGTAATGCCGGTGCCGGACACATGCGCGTCCACCGCCAGGGTGTGCTGCGGCGCCAGATGGCTGCGCCACGGCAGCGCAGCCACGCCGGCGTACAGCGCCGCCTCGTCGGGGCAGTCGAAGGACTGCAACGGCCACAGCACACGGCTGGCCAGGCGCGACCACAGCACCGCGCGCTGCGCGTCCTGCAGGCTGCCTTCGGCATTGACCCCGGCGACGGTGGCGGTGGCCTGCGCCACGCCGAGCGCGAGCAGTTCATCGACGAGCAGGTATTCCAGGCCCTTGGCGCAGGAGACGAAGAATTTCACGGAAGGCGGACCAGGACGGACGGGAGGGAGGCACGGCGGACACCGCGCGCGTGGCGCATCGCAGCGCCGGATCCGGCGTTACCGCGGCCGCGGCCGCGGATCGAGGGATGGGCACGCGCACGCACCGCACCGGAACGGCGCGCAGAATACCACAGGGCCTGTGCGCCCCTGCCTGCTGCGCAGCGCCCTGGTGCCGTGCGCGCCGTGGCCGTCGCTGGCCTCGTGCGCCTGGCATCGCGCCGTCGCCCGCCGACGCTCGCGTCGCGACTGCGCCGCGCCGTGGCAGGTGCTGGTGGCGCGCCAGACGCCGCCGCGGCCCGCGACGCAGCGCTCAATGCGAGGCCACGAATCCGGCGCCGGGCATGGCCGGCGGCACCGCGAACTCGGCGCGCATACGCCGTGCTTCGGCCATCGGCGGCCGGCCGAACAGGCGCTTGAACTCGCGGGTGAACTGCGACGCACTCTCGTAGCCGACCGCATGGCAGGCGCTGGCCGCGGTCATGCCTTCGCGTGCCATCAGCAGGCGCGCCTGGTGCAGGCGGATCGATTTCAGGTACTGCATCGGCGCGACCTGGGTCACCGCCTTGAAATGGGCATGGAACGACGGCGTGCTCATCCCGGCCTCGCGCGCCAGTTGCGCCACGTCGAGGCGCCCGGCGTGATCGCGGTGGATGCGCTGCAGGGCGCGACCGATGCGACCGAAGTGACCCTGTTGCGCCAAGGCCGCGCGCAATCCATGGCCTTGCGGCCCGGTCAGCACGCGGAAGTACAGCTCCCGCAACAGGGCGCGGCCGAGGATCGCCGCATCCAGCGGGCGGCTCAGCGCCTGCAACAGGCGCTGCACGGTGTCCCGCAGCGCCGCGTCCATCGGGCTGGACAGCATGCTCGCCGGCGCCTGCGCCTGCGCCTGCGCCTGCGGTACCGGACCGGCCTGATCGAGCTCGACCATGAGCTCCGCCGCGAGCTGGAAATCCAGATGCAGGTACAGCGCCAGCAACGGCCGCTCCGCGCTGCCGTCGGACTGCATGGTGAACGGCACCGGGACCGCGACCGAAAGATAGTGCTGCTCGTCGTAGACGTACACCGCATCGCCGAAATGGCCGCGCTTGGCACCCTGGCAGACGATGACGATGCCCGGGTCGTACAGCACCGGCGTGTCGGCCAGCGGCCGGTCCGAACGCAGCAGCCGCACATCCGGCAAGGCGGTCAGGTTGTAGCCCTCCTGTGGCGCCAGGGCGCGCAGCAGGTCCACGGAACTGGCGGCAGCAGTCATAGGAACAGGCAAGGATGGCAGAGTTCGCGGCATCGGCGCGGCGCATCGATCATCGCATCATTCGCCGCTCATCCCCATCAGGAGCGCACCATGACGCAGCAGAAAACCTTGCTCATCACCGGCGCCAGCAGCGGCTTCGGTCGCGCGCTGGCGCAGGCGGCATTGGCAGCCGGACACCGCGTCGTCGGCACGGTGCGCAGCGCGCAGGCGCGGCAGGAAGTCGAGGCACTGGGCGCCGGGGCGTTCGGCCGCGTGCTGGACGTCACCGACGTCGACGCCATTCCCGGCCTCGTCGCCGAGCTCGAAACCACGGTCGGGCCGCTGGACGTGCTGGTCAACAACGCCGGCTACGGCCACGAGGGCATCCTGGAGGAATCGCCGCTGGATGCCCTGCGTCGGCAACTCGAGGTCAACGTGGTCGGTGCCGTGGCCATGATGCAGGCGGTCCTGCCCTACATGCGCCAGCGACGCCGCGGGCACATCGTCAACATCACCTCGATGGGCGGCTTCATCACCATGCCCGGCATCGCCTACTACTGCGGCAGCAAGTTCGCGCTGGAGGGCATTTCCTAGGCGCTGGGACAGGAGGTCGCGGCGTTGGGCATCCACGTGACCGCGGTGGCGCCGGGCTCGTTCCGCACCGACTGGGCGGGCCGCTCGATGGTCAGGACGCCGCGCAGCATCGCCGACTACGACGCGCTGTTCGATCCGATCCGCGATGCCCGCCAGGCCAAGAGCGGCCGCCAGCTCGGCGACCCGGCCAAGGCCGCCCAGGCCATGCTGGCGTTGATCGACGCGCCCGCGCCGCCCGCGCACCTGCTGCTGGGCAGCGACGCGCTGGCCCTGGTGGGCGACAAGCTGGACCGCCTGCGCGCGGACATCGCCGCGTGGGACGCGGTGAGCCGCTCCACCGATGCCTGAGCGCTGGTCGGCAGGCGCACTGCGACGTGGCAGACTCGGCACCGGCCGCGCCGATATGCAGACGGCGGACCGGCACGCCGCCCGCGACGCGGACGTGCAGCAGGCCGCCAACGCCCTCTTCCGCACCCTGCGCAACCGCCAGGCAGCCGAGCGGCACGCCCACCCGGATCCCGCAGCGCTGCCGCCGCAGCCACTCACCACGGCGTCAGCCGCCACGCCGCGGCGTCGGCCTGCAAGCGCTGCTGCAGGCGCAATGCGTCGAGAAAGTCCGCATCGTGCGACACCACCAGCAGCGCGCCGGGATACTGCAGCAGCACGGCGCGCAAGGCGTCGCGGGCCTCGCGGTCCAGGTGGTTGTCCGGCTCGTCCAGCAACAGCAATTCGGCCGGCGGCGTGCGGTAGAAGGCGCAGGCCAGCGCGGTCTTCAGCCGCTCGCCGCCGCTGAGCTGGCCGCAGGGTACGCCGATGCGCTGCGCGTCCAGGCCGAGCAAGGCCAGCCGCGTGCGCAAGTCGGCGAGCGCCACGCCGGGCGCGGCGGCGTGCACCTGCGCCAGCGCGGTGGCGTCCGGGTCCAGCGCCGCCAACGACTGGTCCAGGTAGGCGCTGGCGGCGCGTACCCGGCAGGTGCCGGACAGCGCCGCCACCTGCCCGGCCAGCAGCCGCAGCAGGGTCGACTTGCCGCTGCCGTTGGCCCCGACCACGCCGATCCGTGCGCCGCCCTGCACCACCAGGTCCAGCGGCTGCCGCGTCGCGGGTGCGAACGGCAGCCGCACTGCCTGCAGCTCGACCAGGCGACGGTTGGCCGCATCGGCCGGCGGCGACGCGAACAGCGCCACCGGCGCATCCGGCTGCACCTGGCGCGCGGCCTCGGCGATGCGTGCCAGGCTGCGCGCCTGCGTGGCCTGATGGTCGCGCACGCGCTTGCCGGCGCTGTCCTGGCTGCGCTGTTTCTGCCGGCCGAGCAGGATCGGCGCCTGATTGGCCGCGCCTGCCTGCTGCCGCCCGCGCGCACTGCGCCGCTGCTGTCGCTCGTGCTGCGCCTGCCAGGCGGCGTTGTCGCGCGCGTGCTGCAGCTTGTGCTGGGCCAGTTCGGCCTGCGCGGCGTCGCGCTCGCGTGCCCGGCACTGCAGGTAGAACGCGTAGTCGCCGCCATAGTCGCGCAGCCCGCCGGGCGACAGTTCCAGCGTGCGCTGCATGTCCTGCAGCAGCAGCGCATCGTGGCTGATCACCAGCAGGCCACCCGGCCAGCGCTGCAGCACCTCGCGCAGGCGCTGCCGCTGCGCTGCGTCCAGGTGCAGGGTCGGCTCGTCCAGGATCAGCGCATCGGCCTCGGCCAGCCAGGCGCCGATCAGCGCCACCCGCATCGCCTCGCCGCCGCTGAGCGTGGCGGCGAGGCGGTGCGGCTCCAGCGCGCCGAGGTCGTGCGCGTGCAAGTGCGCCTGCAGGCGCTGGGCGATGTCCCAGCGCTCGCCGAGCGCGTCGAAATCCGCCGCGTCGGCGCTGCCGGCCTCGATCCGGGCCAGCGCCCGCAACGCCGCGCCCACGCCGGCCAGGTCGGCGACGGTGGCATGCGGCGCCGGCGCGATCTGCTGCGGCACGTAATGCAGGCGACCGTGGCGCACGCAGCGTCCGCCGCTGGGTGTCAGTTCGCCGGCGAGCAGGCGCGCGAACACGCTCTTGCCGGCGCCGTTGCGGCCCACCAGGCCAGTAGGCCGCGCATCGAGCGCGAAGTGCAGATCGGAAAACAGGGTCCTGCCATCGGGCAGGAGGTACGTCGCGCTGTCCAGCGCAAGCAGCGGATGCGTCATGGGAACCTCCATGGATGCCGGTCGTGCCCGCCGATCGCTCGGCAGGAAGGACGAAGGCCGTCGCGAAGACGGCGGCATCAATGGCGCATCGGCGTAGATCCTCGATGAAGGTGCGGGACGATGCTAGCGCATCCAACCCGCGCCGGGCGACATCGCGCTGCGCGGGCTCAGGGCGCGGACAGGAACGCCGGGTGGTATTCCACCTCGGCCATCGGCGGCAGGCGCTCGCCGAAGGCCAGCGCCTGGAAGGCCTCGACCGGTGCGCCCGGCAGGGTCAGCCCCGGTTCCGGGCGGAAGCCGAAGCGCGCGTAGTACGCCGGATCGCCCAGCACCACGCAGCCGGCCGCGCCCAGCGCCTGCAACTGCGCCAGCGCCTCGCGCACCAGCCGCGCGCCCAGGCCCTGGCGTTGATGGCCCGGCCCAACGGACAGCGGGCCCAGGCCGTACCAGCCGCGGCTGCCGTCGGACAGGCTCACCGGCGACACCGCCACGTGGCCGACCACGTAGCCCTCGTGCTCGATCACCAGCGACAGGGTCAGCGCGCCGTCCGCGCGCAGCCGTTCGATGATGTCCTGCTCGTCGTGGCGGCTGTGCGCGACGCGGAAGAAGGCGACCAGGGTCAGCGCCTCGATCGCCGCCGCGTCGGCCGGCCGCTCGGCGCGCAACAGCATGTCGTCGGCTGCGCTCACAGGCGCTCCAGCAGCTCGGCGAAGGCCTGCGCCGAGGTCGCCACGTGCTCGCCCAGGCGATGCGTGTCGTCGACCAGCAGCAGCCGCGCAGCGCGCGCCTGCGCCCACGCGATCACCTCGGCGGCGGGAATCAGTTCGTCGCGCCAGGCGTGCACCACCGAGGTCGGCACCGGCGCCGCGTCCAGCGCCGGCATGTGCCCCATCCGCGTCGGCGGCACCATCAGGAACAGGCCGCGCACCGGCACGTGCAGCGACACCTGCGCAGCGATGTAGGCGCCGAGGCTGGAGCCGGCCAGCACCAGCGGCCCGCGCTGCGCCGCCGCCTGCGCCAGTTCCAGCAGACGCTGCAGGCGGGTCGGCACGTCGCCGAGCGGGCTGATGTCGCGGCGCGCATCCAGGTCGGTGTAGTCCGGGCGCGAATGGCTCCAGCCCAGGCGCTCCGCGACCTCGGCCAGCGCGGTCACCTTGATCGCGTCCGGCCCGCTCTCGAAACCGTGCGAAAGGATGCAGTGACCGCGGCTCACAGCGCCACCACCGCATCGCCCAACCGCAGCGTGCCGCCCTGCACGATGCGCGCGCACAGGCCGCCGTGGCCGCGCATGGCGTTGTAGCCGCCCGGCCCCAGCGCCTGCTCCATGCGCGAGCACGGATCGCACGGCGCGATGCCTTCCAGTTCGACCTCGCCGATGCGGAAGCGGCGCCCCTTCAGGGCGATCAGCGGAATGCCGGAGACCACCACGTTGCGCCGCAGGGTCGCCGGCGCCACCGCCGCATGGCCGGCCAGCGCGGCGATCGCCGGCAGGTGTTCGGCCTGGATCAGGGTCACGCCGCGCTTGCCGTTGCGGCCGGCGTAGCGGTCGCCGTGCAGGCCGCCCTCGGTCTGCGCGGTGGCGGCGTCGACTTCGTGCATCGGCACATCGCGCGCCGGACGCAGGCCGATCCATTCCACGCGTCCGGCGCGCGGCAGTGTGGCCAGCAGGGTCGCCAGCGGACTTTCGGAATTCAGGGTCATCGGCGAATGCTAGCATCCGCGCATGTCGCCTACCCCGCCGTTGCCGATCCACGATGCGCCCCTGCCCTATGTCGGCCTGCTGCAGGAGCGCGCACCGGACAGCATCACGCTGGCGGTGATCCACTGCACCGAGTTGCCGGACCTGGCCAGCGCGCGCCTGTACGGCGAGCGTCTGCTGTATCCATCGGGCACCGGCAACAGCGGCCACTTCTACATCGACCGCGACGGCAGCGTGCACCGCTACGTACCCGCGGAGCGCATCGCGCATCACGTGCGCGGCTACAACCCGCAGTCGCTGGGCATCGAACTGGTCAACCGCGGGCGCTATCCGCTGTGGCTGGATTCGCGCCACCAAGCGATGTGCGAAGACTACCCCCCGGCGCAGATCCAGGCGCTGATCCGCTTGCTGCAGCAGTTGCGCGCGGAGTTGCCGCAGCTGCGCCACATCGCCGGACACGAGGCGCTGGACCGCAGCCTGGAACCGGCCAGCGACGATCCGACGCGGCAGGTGCAGCGCAAGCGCGATCCGGGGCCGCGCTTCCCCTGGCCGCAGGTGCTGGAGGCGGTGGCGCTGGCGCCGTATGCGCCGCCTGCGTGATCTCTTTGAAGGCGGTGGATTGGAACGGTCGATTCGGGCCGCGATGCAGAAGCAGACAGCGTCGCATTCGCACGCTCCCGTAGGAGCGGCTTCAGCCGCGACCGGGCGTCACCGCGACTGCCTAGTCGCCCCTAAGGGCACCTCTCCTCACGACTGAAAGCGCCTGTAGGAGCGGCTTCAGCCGCGACGGGTTTCAACGGGAACGGCCCCGTCGCGGCTGAAGCCGCTCCTACGAGATGTTCCGCACGCGCTCAGTGCGCGCCGACGTAGTTCTTCTCGCCTGCGGTCACCGGCACGTCCAGGCGATTGCCCACCGGCGCCAGCGGACACACCACGTGCGGGGTGAATGCGCACGGCGGGTTCTGCGCCAGGTTGAAATCCAGCACGATGCGGTCGCCCTGCGGCGCCGGCACGAACAGATAACGGGCGCCGCCATAGCTCTCGCGGCCGCTGGTGCGATCGGAGAACGGCAGGAACAGGCGCTGGCTGGCGCCGTCGCGCAGGACCTGCAGCTTGTAGCGCCGCCCCCGCAGCACGAACTCGGCGCTGCCGACCAGGGCCAGCGGCTGCGGCGTGCCGATCGAGGTGAGCAACACCATCGCCTGCGGCGCCGGCACCGGATGCCAGTCGGCCACCACCCGCCACTGCGGATCGATCGGGAAGTAGTCGATGCCGCGGAAGCGCGCGCGCGCCGGCGCGTGCGGATCGCGGAAGCGCCAGCCGAACAGGTTGCCGGTGCGCACCACGTAGAACTCCTGCGCCCCCAGCGCCAGCCGGGTCTGGGTGTCGTGCGCCGCGTCCGTCTCCAGGCGGCCACCGGCGAACGGCTGGCCGTTCACCTGCACCGTCGCGTCCGCGGCGGGCTGGAAATGCACGCCCTCCTGCAGGTCCACCTGCAGCATGCCCAGATGCGCCGGACCGGCCGGCAACTGCACGTCGTTGTCCGGTGCGCTGCCGACCCGGTGCTCGCCGCTGTGCAACCGCCCGGAGCCGGTGAAACTCAACCAGCCAGACGGCGCGCGCAACGTCGCCAGGCGCTGCGCACGGTTGCGCTCCACCGCCTCGCGATAATGCGTGGCCGATTGCGCGCGCGGCGAGGCATCGGCGCCATCGACCGATGCGCGTCGGTCGCCGCAGGCGACCAGACCCAGCAGCATCGCCAGCCCGCAGGCCTCACGCCAGCGCATGGTGCCGCCCCTGTCGCGTGCCATCGTGCATGTGTTCGGTGTGCGCCTCGGCCCTAGCCGACGGCGCGCGGACGCGCCGGATCGGCGATCCAGCCGCTCCAGGAGCCGGCGTACACGCGCGCGCCGTGCAGGCCGGCATGCTCCAGCGCCAGCAGCAGATGGCAGGCGGTGACGCCGGAACCGCACATCAGCACCACCTCGCGTGGATCGCGCCCCTGCAGCAACGGTTGCAGTTCCGCGCGCAGTTCCTGCGCCGGGCGCAGGCGGCCGTCCCGCAGGTTCTGCGCCAGCGGCCGGTTGAGCGCGCCGGGCACGTGCCCGGGCAGCGGGTCGATCGGCTCCACCTCGCCACGGAAGCGTTCGCCGGGGCGCGCATCCAGCAACCAACCCGGCGCCTCGTGCAGACGCGCGGCGACCTCCTCGGCGGAGACGATGCGCGCCGCATCGAACGCCTGCGGATACGGCGGCAGCGGCGACGGCGCGGAGACCGCGTCGGTTTCCGGCAGGCCCAGCCGGCGCCATTCGGCCAGGCCGCCGTCGAGCACGGCGACGCGGCGATGGCCGAGCAGGCCCAGCATCCACCACAAGCGGGCGGCGGCCATGCTGCCGTCGCCGGCGTCGTAGACCACCACCTGGTGCTGCGGGCCGATGCCCCATTGCCCCAGGGTGCGCGCGAAGGCCGCATCGTCCGGCAACGGGTGCCGGCCCAGGCCGGGACGGCCGAGATCGGACAGATTGGCGTTCAGATCGGCGTAGACCGCGCCGGGCAGGTGCGACTGCGCATAGGCCGCGCGCGCCGCCGCCGCCGCGGCAGGATCGAGCAGCGCCGCCGGCACGAACCGCGCATCGACCAGGCGCAGCGCGGGATCGCCGAGCGTGGCGGCCAGTGCCGGCGCCTCGACCAGGGTGTGCCATTCGAGGGACGTTGCGGTCATGCGGCTTGCTCCAGTCGGCGGCGCAGGTTGAGCAGGATCGCCGCGGTCGCGCCCCAGATCCGCTGGCCGGGCCAGCCGTACTCCAGCACGACGCGCGGGCGTCCGCGGTAATCGGTCTCGATGCTGCGCAGGTTGTCCGGCGCCATCAGATAGGCCAAGGGCACTTCGAACACCTCGGCCACTTCGCCCGGATGCGGCTGCGGCACGAAGCGCGGATCGATCGCCGCGACCACCGGCATCACCCGGAAACCGCTGATGGTGACGAACGGATCCAGATAGCCCAACGGCTCGGCCTGGGACGCCGCCAGCGCGATCTCTTCCTCGCTCTCGCGCAGCGCCGCGGCCACCGCATCCGCATCGATGGCCTCGATGCGGCCACCGGGAAAACTGACCTGGCCGCCGTGGTGACGCAGGCTGTCGGTGCGCCGGGTCAGCAGCACATGCGTGCCGTCGGCGCGCGGCACCAGGCCGGCCAGCACCGCCGCTTCCACCGGCGCGCCGTCCGGCAGCAGATCCTGCAGCTCGTGGTGATTCCAGCCCGGCCCCGTCGGCGGCTGCTGCAACGGATGCAGCGCGCGCAGCAGATGTGCACGTTCGGCCAGGCGCTGCCCCGGCGACGGCGACCAGCCGCGGCCCGGCAGCACCTCGTCCATGTAGCGGCGGCGTTCGGCGTCGCTCATGCGGCGCCAGCCTGCGATTTCGTCGCCGTTGCGCAGGCAGCCCGTGCAATAGCCCTGCGCATCGAGACGGCAGATACCGATGCAGGGCGTGAGCGGGGCATGCGGAACGGGATCCATCGGATTCGACACCTTGCCAGCCTAGCGCGATTCGTCGGCGCCGTCGTCGCCTGCCCAAAAAAATTGCGCCGGCATCGCTGCCGGCGCAATCGTGTTGCACTGAACCAGCGTGCTTACTTGACGCTGACCAGCTTGATCTCGAACTGCACCGCCACGTTCGGCGGGAACGGCGTACGCGGGTCGGCACCGTAGGCCTTGTCCGGCGGCAGGGTCACTTCCCACTTGGAGCCGGCCGGCATCTGCAGCAGCGTGTCGCGCATGGCCTGCATCTCGACTTCGCTGACCTTGATCGCCGGGATCTGCTGCGCCGGACGCGCCTGCGCCGGGCGCTGGCCGAACGGATACGGACCGGCCACTTCCAGCTGCACGGTGCTGGCCTGGGTCGGCTTGGCGCCGGTGCCGGCCTCGATCACGCGGTACTGCACGCCGCTGGGCAGGGTCTGCACGCCAGCCTTGGCCTTGTTCTGGGCCATGAACTGGTCGCTCTTGGTCTTGTTCTCAGCAGCGGCCTTCTCGTAGTCGGCCTTGGCCTGCTGGGCGCGGGCCTGCTCGCGCTTCTGGAACGCTTCCACCGCCGGCTTCAGCTGGTCGGCGCTGACCGCCGGCTGCTTCTTGGCGTAGGCGTCCTGCAAGCCCTTCACCACCGCATTGATATCGAGCTGCTCGCCGCGGCCGGTGAGTTCGGCAAGGTTGTTGCCGTAGTCGTAGCCGAAGTAATAGCTCAGCTTGCCCTTCTCGGACGAGGTGTCCTGGGCGAACGCATTGCCGCTCAGGGCGAGGGCCGCGACAGCGACCGCAATAGAACGCAACTTCATCAAACAATTCTCCAGGGTGGTGGCACAGGGCGGCCCGTGCCGCCTGAGATGACGCGTTAGGATAGCCGCCGCGGCGCGGAACCGCTACCGACGACGCTGCTCTGACTGGTGCGGCCCGCCCAGAGTTCCCATTACTTTTTTTTAACAACCAGGAATGCACATGTCCGGCACGCCGGTCCTCGCCGATACCCAGGGTGCGATCCGCATCCTCACCGTGAATCGAGCCGACAAGCTCAACGCCTTGAATCGCCAGGTTTTGCAGGCGCTGGATACGGCCTTCGCTGACGCCGCGGACGACCCGCAGATCCGCGTGGTGGTGCTGACCGGCGCCGGCGAGAAGGCCTTCGTGGCCGGCGCCGACATCGCCGAAATGAACGAACTGACACCGGTGCAGGGCCGCGATTTCTCGCAACTCGGCCAGCGCCTAATGCGCCGGATCGAGCGCATGCCCAAGCCGGTGCTGGCGATGGTCAACGGTTTCGCCCTCGGCGGCGGGCTGGAACTGGCGATGGCCTGCCACCTGCGCGTGGCCGCCGACGGCGCGCGCCTGGGCCAGCCGGAGATCAATCTCGGGCTGATCCCCGGCTTCGGCGGCACCCAGCGCCTGCTGCGGCTGGTCGGCCGTGCGGCGGCGCTGGAGCTGTGCCTGCTCGGTGCGCCGATCGATGCGGCGCGCGCGCTGCAGTTGGGCCTGGTCAACCGCGTGGTGGCCGCCGGCGACCTGCAGGCGACCACGCTGAAATTGGCGCAGCAACTGGCCGATGCCGCGCCACTGGCGCTGCGCGGCATCCTCGACGCGATCCAGATCGGCGGCGAAAGCGCGATCGAGCAGGGACTGGAGTACGAGACCGCGCAATTCGGCCTGCTGTTCTCCAGCGAAGACATGCGCGAAGGTACCCGCGCCTTCCTGGAGCGGCGTCCGCCGCAGTTCCGCAACCGCTGAGCCCGCGCACGATGTCGCACGCCCCCACTCCCGCCTCGCCGCTGCAGTTGCTGCGCTGGATCCTGGACGACGATCTGGATGCCGCGATCGACGGTGGCCTGATGGACTACCGCGGCACCGATCCCGGCGACGACGCGCTGGACCCGGCGCATCCGCAACTGCGCGCGCAATTGCTGGCCACGCAGCAACGCCTGCGTGACGCCTGGGCCGCACGCGCGCGCTATCGGGCGCGTACCGCGCGGCTGCAACGCCGTGCCGCGGCGCGCCAGGCGCGGCGTGCGAGCGTTGCACCGACCGCCACGAGCACGACCACGTCCGCACCCGGCACGCCGGCGCTGCCCGCCGCGGCGGCGGCAATCCTGGCCCGCGCCAAGGCCAAGGCCAAGGCGGCGCAGCGAGGCGGCCGATGAGCGCGACCGCGAGTACCGGCGCAAGCACGCCTGCACGGCGCGGACGCCTGCTGAGCAAGGACCAGATCCACGAACTGTTCTCGCGCCTGTCCGAACTCAATCCCAGCCCGACCACCGAGCTGGAATACAGCAGCCCGTTCGAACTGCTGATCGCGGTGATCCTCTCGGCGCAGGCCACCGACGTCGGCGTCAACAAGGCCACGCGTCGCCTGTATCCGGTGGCGAACACGCCCGCCGCGATCCTGGCGCTGGGCGAGGACGGGCTGAAGCGCTACATCTCCACCATCGGCCTGTTCAACGCCAAGGCCAAGAACGTCATCGCCACCTGCAAGATCCTGGTCGAGCAGCACGGCGGCGAGGTGCCGCGTGCGCGCGCCGCGCTGGAAGCGCTGCCCGGGGTCGGCCGCAAGACCGCCAACGTGGTGCTCAACACCGCCTTCGGCGAGCCGACCATGGCGGTGGACACGCACATCTTCCGTGTCGCCAACCGCACCGGGCTGGCTCCGGGCAAGGACGTGCGCGCGGTCGAGGACTCCCTGCTCAAGCGGGTGCCGGCGCAGTTCCTGCACGACGCGCACCACTGGCTGATCCTGCACGGCCGCTACGTGTGCAAGGCACGCAAGCCCGACTGCCCGCAGTGCGCGATCCGCGACTTGTGCCGGTACAAGGAGAAGACGCCGGGTTGAGCGATGCAATGGCACGCGCGCGTCATTGCCTGCACCACAGCCTTGAGCGCCGGTGGTGCGGGAATGGGGGACATCGGCTCCGGCAACCAATGCAGCACGCGAGGTCCACCGCTGCGTTCGTCGCGACTGAAGTCGCTCCCACAATGGCGTTCCGCGAGCCGGAACCTGGCGTTGTGGGAGGGGCTTCAGCCCCGACAGCCGCTAACACCGGGAGCCTATCGCTGCGTTCGTCGCGGTTGAAACCGCTCCTACAGTTCTCCCCAAGCCGCCGCCTGATTGCACTGTAGGAGCGGCTTCAGCCGCGACAGTTTCCGTCGCCGACACGGCCTCGCCTGCCCGCGCCGCGATTGGAACCGCCCCTACAGATGTCGAAAGGCCAAGCGCAGGCACTGCCCTCCACACAACAGACTACGCCGCGCGCTGCCCTTCCACGCGCCGGTCCAATTCCTTCCAGTCCACCACCAGGGCGCAGCCGCGGGCCGCGGCGTTGCGGCTCCAGTCGCGCAGCAGTTCCAGGCAGGCGTGGTCGACGTGGCGTAGCCTTGCTACGTCCAGGTGCAGTTCGGTATTCGGCGGCAGCCGCTCCAGGGTCCGCGCCATGGTCGGCACGCGCAGGAACGTGGCCGAGCCCTCCAGCGACAGGCGCAGCTTGCCGGCCCCCTCGCCCGCGCCCGCGTCGCCGGCGTCTTCATGCGCATGCACCCCCACCGTCAGCCGCGACTGCTGCAGCGCCAGCCGCAGCAGCGACAGCGCAAAGCCGATCAGCACGCCGGTCAGCAAGTCGGTGGCGACGATGGCGAAGGTCGTCGCCAGGTAGATCGCGGCAGTGCCGCGGCCGTAGGCGGCCAGTTCGCGCACCTGTCCCAGCTTGACCATCTTCAGCCCGGTGTAGACCAGGATGCCGGCCAGGCACGCCACCGGCGTCATCCGCAGCAGCCACGGCAGCAGCAACGCGAACACCAGCAGCCAGGCCGCGTGCAGCATGGTCGACACGCGCGTCGCCGCACCGGCCTGCACGTTGGCCGCGCTGCGCACGATCACCCCGGTCATCGGCAAGGCGCCGAGCAAGCCGCACAGCATGTTGCCCACGCCCTGGGCGGCCAGTTCGCGGTCGTACTGGGTACGCGGCCCCTGGTGCATGCGGTCCACCGCCGCCGCCGACAGCAGGGTCTCGGCGCTGGCGATGAAGGCGAAGGTGAGCGCCGACAGCAACAGCGTGGCATCGAGCACGCCGAGCAGGTCGTCCAGGCTCGGCACGCGGATCGCCGAGAGGAGGTTGGCCGGCACGTCCACCTTGCGCACGTCCAGCGCCTGCACCTGCACCAGCGCGGTCATCGCCACCACCGCGAGCAAGGCGCCGGGCACGAAGCGCAGGCGCTGCGGGCGCAGCCGTTCCCACGCCAGCATGATCGCGATGGTGCCAAGGCCGACCAGCAGGGCGGCGCGGCCCACGCCGGCGTCCAGCGCGCGCCACAGCACCGCCGGCAACGCGGCGAAGTTCTCCAGGCCGCGTGCCTTCGGTGCCGCGTCCAGCAGCACGTGCGATTGCGAGGCGACGATCAGGATGCCGATGCCCGACAGCATGCCGGCGACCACCGCCGGCGAGGTCATGCGGAACCACACGCCGGCGCGGCACAACCCGGCCAGCAACTGGATCGCGCCGGCCAGCAGGATCACCGGCCCCAGCGCCGCCACGCCGTGCGCGCGGACCAGTTCGAACACCAGCACCGCCAGCCCCGCCGCCGGGCCGCTGACCTGCAGCGGCGAGCCGGCGATCAGCCCGACCACCAGGCCGCCGACGATGCCGGTGATCAGCCCGGCGGCCGGCGGCATGCCCGAGGCGATCGCGATGCCCATGCACAGCGGCAAGGCGACCAGGAAGACCACCACCGAGGCCAGCAGGTCGCGGCCGAAGGCGCCGCCGCGCAGGTAACGGGCCAGCGCGGAGGCGCCGGCCGGAGCATGCTCTGTCATGGTGTGCATGGGCGGCTCCTCAGACGGCGACGTTGCGCAGGACCGGCGCCAGGCGCGGCGGCGGCGTGGCATCGGGCGGGCGTCGACCGGCTTCCGGCAGCAGCGGCAGGAACCGCCCCTGCTCGGCGTCGAAGGCGCGGATCTCGCCATGGCCGATGTCGTAGATCCAGCCGTGGATGCGCAGCGCGCCGCGCGCCAGCCGCGCCGCCACCACCGGCTGCGTGCGCAGGTGGTCCAGCTGCGCGATCACGTTCTCCTCGGTCAGGCAGTGCAGCGCGTCCTCGGCATGCGCGGCATGGCCGTGCTGCGCGGCCACCTGGCGCGCGCTGTCGGTGTGCTTGAGCCAGGCCGCCACGGTCGGCACGTCCTGCAGCGACGCGGGATTGAGCACCGCCTTCATCGCGCCGCAATCGGTATGGCCGCAGATCACGATGTGCTCGACCTGCAGCACCGCCACCGCGTACTCGATCGCCGCGACCACGCCGCTGACGTGCTGCGAGTACGGCGGCACCACGTTGCCGATGTTGCGGTAGACGAACAGCTCGCCGGGCTGCGCGGCGAACATCAGTTCCGGCATCACCCGCGAATCGGCGCAGGTGATGAACAGTGTGTGCGGGGTCTGGCCAGCGGCGAGTTGCCGGAACAATCCGCGCTGGCGCGGATAGACCTCGTTGCGGAAGTGGCGGAAACCGTCGAGCAGACGTTGCATGGGGATATCTCCAGGCACGGGGGGAGAGGGGCCGCACCGCAGTGGGTACGACGCAGACGCAAGCAGCAGAAGCGAAGGATCGGCACCGCCAGCGGCGATGCAGTCGTCAGGCCCGGGATGGAGGACGCAGCGCGGGGCGGCGATAGCCGCGGCAAGGCGCTGCCGGTGGCGTCGGCAGGACCGACTGGATCAGCAGGGTCGGCGGAAACAACGCGGATGCGACCGCGAGCGGTGCGTCGTGCGGATCGGGATCGGCGGCGGGCGCTTCCAGCGCGGGCGTGACTCCATCGAGGTCGGCGTCGACATCGCTGGCGCAGATGCTCGCGCACAGCGCCGCCGGTGCCGCCGCTGCGGCCGATCCTGCACGGATCGCGGACAGCGCCAGCAACGCGGTCAACATCAACATGGACAGACGGGCGAGCATGCTTCGACAGTAGGAAGGCGCATCGCCGATGACAAGTGCTGCGCCGCACAATTCACTGCATCGTCCACGGCCGTCGACGCGAACCGTGAAAGCCACCCCGGCCCGCGTCCATCATGCGGGTCCGGGCGGTCACGCCGCAAAAAAGAAAGGCGGCGCAGTGCGCCGCCTTCCGTACACCGTGCGGAACGTCCGCGATCAGAACGACAGGTCGCCCCAGACGCCGAATTCCTTGGTTTCCACGTCGGTCTTCTTGCTGGCGTTGTCCTGGTGCGTGTACTTGTACACGGTCGCCAGCTTCAGGTTCTTCAGCACCGGGAACTCGACGCCGACGTTCCAGTACTTGTCGGCCAGGGTCGGATCGATGGTCTTGCTCAGGTCGGTCTTGTCGTAGCGAGCGAAGGCATTGATGCCGCCGTCGGTCAGCGCCACGCTGCCCCACACCGACCAGCCGCTGGACTTGTCGGTGGCCGGCGTCAGCACGTTGTTGAGGTTCTTGGCCTGGAAGTACTCGCCGCCCAGACGGAAGTTGGAATCGGCGTAGGCGACCATCGCATCGGCGCGGGTGTAGTCGTGCTGCGCGTCGAGGATGTCGGTTTCCTTGCCCAGCTTGCCCGAGTAGGCGCCGACGGCGATGGCCAGGTTCTGCATCGGCATGTAGGCGACGCGGCCTTCCACGTCCATGCCCTTGCCGCGGGTCGGGTTCTTGTAGCCGGCACCGTTGACCACCGACATCGCGTAGTTGACCTGCGAGCCCAGGTCGCCGAAGGCGTGCAGGCCCCAGTCGGAGGAGTTGGCGTACTTCAGGCGGTCGGTCAGGGTGTTCTCGACGTAGCGGTAGCCGTAGTACTTCTCGACGAACGGCACCCACGGCATGTCGGCGGCACCGATGCGCAGCGCGAAGGCGTCGTCGAACTTGCCCTGCACGTAGGCCTTCTTGACGAACAGCTGGGTGTTGGACAGCGCCGAGCTGTACTGGAAGTCGGTGGTCAGGTTGGCCGACCAGATCTCGTTGAAGCTGTGGTCGACGGTCAGGTAGAAGCGCTTGACGTCCAGGCCGGTGCCGCTGGCGGCGGTCTTGGCGCCGCCGCTGGTGCGGTCGATGTTGGTCAGGTCGAAGAACATGCGGCCGCCGATCTTGTTGTCGTTGACCAGCTTGGCGAGCTTGTCGACCTTGGCGGCGCTGGCCTGCGCCGATTCGGTCGCCTGGGCCTGCACGACATTCACTTCCGACTGCGCGTCGGACTGCGCCTGCAAGGCCTCCGACTGCGCCTGCAGCTGCTGGACCTGGGTCTGCAGCGCTTCGATCTGGGCCTGCAGCTGCTGCAGCTGGGCAGCGCTGACGGCGGGCGGGTTGCTGCTGGCCTTGGCCTTCGCCGCGAACGCCTGCGGCGCGGCCGCCAGGCCGAGGCTGGCGAGGATCGCCGTGGCGAGAACATGAGAACGCATTAGGATGTCTCCGATGGGTGGTGGCAGGGTGGGATGGGTGCGGTGCGGCCCCAGTGCGACGGCCCGACCATTTGTAAAGATTCCGTCAAAGACATGACGGTTTTGAGTCAGGTTCGTGTCGAAACGAAGGCATCCCCGCCCGGGAAGGCTGTCACCGGAATGACATCTGATTTTCTTCAGACGTTCATGAAAAAGTCTTGGAATGCAGCCGATGCCGGCAGGGGTGCCGGCTTCCCACCTATTCCAGGAGTTCTCCCGATGCGTTCCCTCAAGCTCCGACTGCTGGCAGCCGCCGCGGTCGCTACGTTTTCGCTCGCGGCGCAAGCCACCGATGTCACCGGCGCAGGCTCCAGCTTCGTCTATCCGGTGCTGTCGAAGTGGTCGGCTGCCTATGCCGAGAAAAGCGGCAACCGCGTCAACTACCAGTCGATCGGTTCCGGCGGCGGCATCGCGCAGATCCAGGCGGCCACGGTCGATTTCGGCGCTTCCGACAAGCCGCTCAGCGGCGCGGAGCTGGACAAGTTCGGCCTGGGCCAGTTCCCGGTCGTGATCGGCGGCATCGTGCCGGTGTTCAACGTGGCGGGCGTGGCCCCGGGCGCGATGAAGCTGGACGGCACCACGCTGGCCAACATCTTCCTGGGCAAGATCAACAAGTGGAACGACCCGGCGATCGCCGCGCTGAACCCGGGCCTGGCCCTGCCCGACCTGAAGATCACCATCGTGCACCGCTCCGACGGTTCGGGCACCAGCTTCAACTTCACCAACTACCTGTCCAAGGTCAGCCCGGAGTGGAAGAGCAAGGTCGGCGAAGGCACCGCCGTGCAGTGGCCGGCCGGCATCGGCGGCAAGGGCAACGAGGGCGTGGCCGCCTACGTCAAGCAGATCCGCGGCGGCATCGGCTACGTCGAGTACGCCTACGCGCTGCAGAACAAGCTCAGCTACGCCGGCATGAAGAACGCCGCCGGCCGTTTCGTGATGCCGGACGACAAGACCTTCTCCGCCGCCGCTGCCACCGCGGACTGGAAGTCGGCCAAGGACTTCAACCTGATCATGACCAACGCGCCGGGCCAGGACGCGTGGCCGATCACCGCCACCACCTGGGCCATCATGTACAAGAAGGCCAAGAAGCCGGCGTCGTCGAAGGCCGCGCTGGACTTCTTCAAGTGGTCGTTCGAGCAGGGCCAGGCGCAGGCCAAGGCGCTGGACTACGTGCCGCTGCCGGAGCCGCTGGTCAAGCAGATCGAAGCCTACTGGGCGCAGAACATGAAGTAAGCCGGCGTCTCGTCCGTGCCGGCGCGCTCGCCCGGCACGGCGATACTCCAAGGCGCGGACCGCAGGGTCCGCGCTTTTTTTGTGCCCGCTGGCGGCACCGCAACGACGCCGACGGGTGGCAGTCCCCCTGCCCCGCGCAGCCCTGGAGCACGGCGCGAACGCCGCATCCCGTGATGGCGTCCGCCAACCAGTCCGCAAGTCATCTGGCTGTAACAAAAATATCATTTCATAGCGAGCATCCGCCGGATGTCCCGGCGCTCTTCGCTACGGAGTGACCCCATGAAACTGCAGCCGGCGCGCATTGCCGTCCTGTCCCTCGCCCTGGCCTTCGCCGTCACCGCCTGCCAGCCCGGCAACGGCGACAAGCAGGGTGCCGCCGACGCGGCGGGCGGGTCGCCCGCTGCCGCCCCGGCCGCCGGCGCCAAGACCGCGGCCGAGATTTCCGGTGCGGGTGCCTCCTTCATCTATCCGCTGATCTCCAAGTGGTCGGCCGACTACAACGCGGCCACCGGCAACAAGATCAACTACCAGTCGATCGGCTCCGGCGGCGGCATCGCCCAGATCAAGGCCGGCACGGTCGATTTCGGCTCCTCCGACAAGCCGCTGGACAGCGCCGAACTGGCCGCGGCCGGCCTCGGCCAGTTCCCCTCGGCGATTGGGGGGGTGGTGCCGGTGGTCAACCTGGACGGCATGGACGCGGGCAAGCTGCGCCTGACCGGCCCGGTGCTGGCCGACATCTTCCTGGGCAAGATCAGCAAGTGGAACGACCCGGCGCTGACCGCGCTGAACCCGGGCGTGACCCTGCCCGACACCAAGATCAACCTGGTGCACCGCTCCGACGGCTCGGGCACCAGCTTCAACTTCACCAACTACCTGTCCAAGGTCAGCCCGGAGTGGAAGGGCAAGGTCGGCGAAGGCACCTCGGTGCAGTGGCCGGGCGGCGTCGGCGGCAAGGGCAACGAAGGCGTGGCCTCGTACGTGCAGCAGATCAAGGGCTCGATCGGCTACGTCGAACTGGCCTACGCGCTGCAGAACAAGATGCCGTACGCGTCGATGCAGAACGCCGCCGGCAACTGGGTACAGCCCAATGCCGAGAGCTTCGCCGCGGCCGCCGCGTCGGCCGACTGGGCCAACGCCAAGGACTTCAACCTGGTCATCACCAACGCCACGGGCGCGCAGGCCTGGCCGATCACCGCCACCAACTTCATGCTGATGCACAAGCAGGCCAAGGACCCGGCGCGCAGCAAGGCGACCCTGGAGTTCTTCAAGTGGGCCTTCGAGAAGGGCCAGCCGCAGGCCGACGCCCTGCACTACGTGCCGCTGCCGCCGGAACTGGTGCAGCAGATCGAGTCCTACTGGAGCAAGGAATTCAAGTAAGCGCCAACGCGGTGCGTCCTGCGCGCACCGCGGCGGCACCCGGCGACCGGCGGTGCGCTCCAGGCGCCGCCGGTCGCCGTCTCGGCACCTTCTGATCCGGATTTTCGGGTTCCCGCCTGTGCGGGAGCGATGCAACCACCCACCGCGCGCGCCTCACCGCGCCGCGGCCACGATCGGAGCGCGCAGTCGCGCGCTCCGGCGACGACCGAGCCCATGAACAGCACTGTCCTTCCCGAAGCGATGTCGGCGCCACGCGGACGCGACCTGCGTGACGCCCGCGCTGACCGAGTGTTCCGCTGGATCCTCACTGCCACCGTCGTGTTCGTGCTCGTCGCCCTGGGCAGCGCGGCGCTGTCGATGCTGTGGGGCGGCCGCCATGCCCTGCAATTGCAGGGCCTGAGCTTCTTCTACTCCAGCGAATGGAATCCGGTCGAGAACAAGTACGGCGCGCTGGCGCCGATCTACGGCACCCTGGTGACCGCGTTGATCGCGATGCTGATCGCGGTACCGGTCAGCTTCGGCATCGCCTTCTTCCTGACCGAAGTGGCGCCGCGCTGGCTGCGCGGGCCGGTGGGCACCGCGATCGAACTGCTGGCCGGCATTCCTTCGATCATCTACGGCATGTGGGGCCTGTTCGTGCTGGTGCCGATGATGACCGAGTACGTCACGCCCTGGCTCAACGACCATCTCGGCACGCTGCCGCTGATCGGCCCGATGTTCCAGGGCCCGCCGCTGGGCATCGGCCTGCTCACCGCCGGCTTCGTGCTGGCGATCATGGTGATCCCCTTCATCTCCTCGGTGATGCGCGAAGTGTTCCTGACCGTGCCGACCCGGCTCAAGGAATCGGCCTACGCGCTCGGCTCCACGCGCTGGGAAGTGAGCTGGGACATCGTGCTGCCCTACACCCGCTCGGCGGTGATCGGCGGCATCTTCCTGGGCCTGGGCCGCGCGCTCGGCGAGACCATGGCGGTGGCCTTCGTGGTCGGCAACACGGTGCGCCTGTCGCCCTCGCTACTGGAGCCGGGCACCACCATCGCCGCGCTGATCGCCAACGACTTCGGCGAGGCGACCGAGACCTACCGCTCGGCGCTGCTGCTGCTGGGCTTCGTCCTGTTCATCGTGACCTTCATCGTGCTGGCGATCGCACGCCTGATGCTGGCGCAACTCTCGCGCAAGGAGGGCAACTGAGATGGCCGCCGACGTCGCCCACCGCCTGTACAACCGCCGCCGCGTGGTCAACGCCGTGGCGCTCACCCTGTCCTGCCTGACCGCGCTGTTTGGGCTGGTGTTCCTGGCCTGGATCCTGTGGACCCTGGTGGCCAAGGGCATCTCCGGCATCAACCTGGACCTGTTCACCCGCATGACCCCGCCGCCGGGCGAGGAAGGCGGCCTGGCCAACGCGTTCTTCGGCAGCGCGGTGATGTGCGGCCTGGCACTGCTGATCGGCACCCCGCTCGGCGTGGCCGCCGGTACCTGGCTGGCCGAATACGGCAACGCGCGCAAGACTGGCCAGGTGGTGCGCTTCGTCAACGACATCCTGCTGTCGGCGCCGTCGATCGTGCTCGGCCTGTTCGTCTACACCCTGTACGTAATGCAGACCGGCGGCCGCTTCTCGGCGCTGGCCGGTGCGCTGTCGCTGGCCTTCATCGTGCTGCCGGTGGTGGTGCGCACCACCGACGAGATGCTGCGGCTGGTGCCGGCGCAGATGCGCGAGGCGGCGCTGTCGCTGGGCATCCCGCAGTGGAAGGTGACCATGCAGGTGCTGTACCGCAGCGCCTCGGCCGGCATCGTCACCGGCGTGATGCTGGCGCTGGCGCGCATCAGCGGCGAGACCGCGCCGCTGCTGTTCACCGCCTTCGGCAACCAGTACTGGAACAACAACATCTTCCAACCGATGGCCAGCGTGCCGGTGGTGATGAACTCCTTCGCCGGCAGCCCCTACCCGAGCTGGCAGCTGCTGGCCTGGTCCGGCGCGCTGGTGCTGACGGTGTTCGTCCTGCTGGTCAGCCTCGGCGCGCGCGCCCTGCTGGTGCGCAACAAGATCTCCAACGATTGAACCCCCTATGGACCCGGCCATGAACGATCACCACAACGCCGCACCGATGCACCGCATCGCCATGCCCAACGGGCACACCGCGCTGGCGCCGTCGCCGGTCAAGATCGCCGCGCGCGGCCTGGACTTCTACTACGACAAGTACCACGCGCTGAAGGGCATCAACCTGGAAGTGCCGGAAAAGCGCGTCACCGCGCTGATCGGCCCCTCCGGCTGCGGCAAGTCCACCCTGCTGCGCATCTTCAACCGCATCTACGCGCTGTACCCGAAGCTGGAAGCGCGCGGCGAGGTGCTGCTGGACGGCGAGAACATCCTCTCGCCGAAGTACCCGATGAACCGCCTGCGCAGCAAGGTCGGCATGGTGTTCCAGAAGCCGGTGCCGTTCCCGATGACCATCTTCGAGAACGTCGCCTACGGCATCCGCCACCACGAGAAACTGTCCAAGGCCGACATGGCCGACCGCGTCGAGCAGGCGCTGCGCCAGGGCGCGCTGTGGGACGAGGTCAAGGACAAGCTCGGGCAGAGCGCGCTGGGCCTGTCCGGCGGCCAACAGCAGCGCCTGTGCATCGCCCGCGCCGTGGCGCTGCGCCCGGACGTGCTGCTGCTCGACGAGCCGACCTCGGCGCTGGACCCGATCTCCACCAGCCGCATCGAGCAACTGGTGGAAGAGCTGAAGAACGACTACACCATCGTCATCGTCACCCACAACATGCAGCAGGCCGCGCGCGTGTCCGACTACACCGCCTTCATGTACCTGGGCGACCTGATCGAACACGACCGCACCGAAATCATCTTCTCGCAGCCGAACAAGCAGCAGACCGAAGACTACATCACCGGCCGTTTCGGCTGAGCCGCCGCGGCCGCCGCTGTCTCGCCGCAGCGGCTGCGCCCGTCGCCCTTCGGGCGGGCGCCCGGCGACGCCAGCACCGCAGCGCCAGGCATGGCCGCGGCGACACCAACGCACTTATTGGACCTACGACATGAACACTCAGCCCAACGAGCACATCGTGAAGAGCTACGACGAAGAACAGCATCGCCTCGCCGCCGAGATCGTGCGCATGGGCGAAACCGCGGTGGCGCAGTTGGAGGCGGCACTGGACGTGGTCGAACGCCGCGACGACAACGCCGCGCTGCGCATCGTCGTCAACGACGAAGCGATCGACGCGCTCGAGCACTCCATCAGCCATGACGTGATGCGCCTGGCGCTGCGCGGGCCGATGGCGCGCGACCTGCGCGAGATCCTCGCCGGCCTGCGCATCCCCGCCGACGTCGAACGCATCGGCGACTACGCCGCCAACGTGGCCAAGCGCTCGATCGCGCTGAACATGTCGCCGCCGATGCCGCAGACCCTGGGCCTGCGCCAGCTCGGCAAGCTCGCCGCCCAGCAGGTACGCGCCGCGCTGGCCGCCTACCAGCACAACGACGCCGACGCCGCCCTGCTGGTGCGCCAGGGCGACGCGCAGCTCGATGCGCAGTACACCGCGCTGTTCCGCGAGTTGCTGACCTACATGATGGAAGACCCGCGCAACATCACCCCATGCACGCATCTGCTGTTCATGGCCAAGAACCTGGAGCGGATCGGCGACCACGCCACCAACATCGCCGAGAACGTGTGGTTCCTGGTGCATGGCGACCAGCCGTTGCCGCCGCGGGACAAGCGCGACGAAACCAGCTCCACCAGCGGCATCTGACCCCTGCCCTGCGGACCGGCGCTGCGCCGTTCCGCTGTCGGTACCCCGGGCTCCGTGCACAGCGGAGCCGTTTTTGTCGCCACGCACTGCCGCATGCAGCGCCGTGCGCCAGCGAGTAGGCTTGGCGCACCGCCGGCCACCACGGCCGGCGTCCGCCCATCGCCAGGAGCCTGCGCATGTCCAACGCGTCCCGTTCGTCTTCTGTCCTCGTCGGTGCGGTCCTGCTCGGCGGGATCGGCCTGTCCACCTCCGCCCTGGCCATGACCGACCTCGCCCAGGGCTATGCGCTGGGCGCACAGGCCGCCGTCCCCCCGCCACAGGACACCGGATCGACCACGCCGGCAACGCCGACGCCCGCGCCGACGGCGCACACCGGGCAGGCTTCCGACCCGGCCAAGGCCAGCGAAGGTGGCTGCGGCGCCAAGGCCGGCGACGGCAGTTGCGGTGCGCACGCCCCGGCGGCGACGCCGGCCAAGCCCGCGGCGGCCGACGCCCCCGCCACGCCCGCGGCCAAGCACGACGACAAGGCCATGGCCGAAGGCAAGTGCGGCGAGGGCAAATGCGGTGGCAGCCTCTGATCCACCACGGTACGACGCCCGGCCGCTGGCCGCGGCCAGTGCCGGCCTCGGACTGCGTCGCGGCCTGCTGCAGGACCTGCTGCAGGCGCCGGCGGATGCGTTCGACTTCCTTGAATGCGCGCCGGACAACTGGATCGGCGTCGGCGGCCGCCCCGGCGAATTGCTGCAGGCGTTGAGCGCGCGCCATCCGCTCAGCTGCCACGGTTTGTCCTTGTCGCTGGGCGGCGTGGCGGCGCTGGACACCACCCTGCTGCAGCAGACCCGCCAGTTCCTCGACCGGCACCGGGTCGCGTTGTACAGCGAACACCTCAGCTACAGCGCCGACGACGGCCAACTCTACGAACTGCTGCCGCTGCCGTTCACCGACGAGGCGGTGCGCCACGTCGGCGCGCGCATCGCGCAGGTGCAGGACATGCTGGGCCGGCGCATCGCGGTGGAGAACGTCTCCTACTACGCCGCCCCGGGCCAGGCGATGAGCGAAGCCGCGTTCGTGGCCGCAGTGCTGGACGAGGCCGATTGCGACCTGCTGCTGGACGTCAACAACGTGCACGTCAACGCCAGCAACCATGGCGACGACGCGCAGGCCTTCCTCGCCGCCATGCCCAGCGCGCGCATCGCCTCGTACCACGTCGCCGGCCACCGTGACGATGCCGCCAGCGGGCTGAAGATCGACACCCACGCCGCGCCGGTGGCCGACCCGGTGTGGGACCTGCTCGCCGCCGCCTACCGCCTGCACGGCGTGCGCCCCACCGTGCTCGAGCGCGACGGCCAGTTCCCGCCGCTGCGCGAACTGCTGGACGAGGTGCAGTGCATCCGCGCCGCGCAGGCGAAGTCGCAGTCGCGCGGCGCATGAGCGAGACCCTGCGCGCGCAGCAATTCGCCCTGACCCGGCACCTGCGCGATCCGCAGCGCTACCCGGCGCCGGCGGACATCCCGCCGCAGCGCCTGGCGGTGTATCGCGCCCTGTTCTTCGACAACCTGGCGCAGCTGCTGAGCGGCCAGTTCCCGGTGCTGCGCGCCACCCTTGGCCACGCCGACTGGACGGCGCTGCTGCGCGCGTTCTGCGCCGAGCATCGCGCCCGCACGCCGCTGTTCCCGCGCCTGGGCGAGGAACTGGTGGCGTTCCTGCAGCAGCGCGCAGCCGATCCGCAGCGGCCCTGGCTGGCCGAACTGGCGCACTACGAAACCGTGGAACTGCAGGTGCAGATCGACGACGCCGTGCTGCCGCCGCACGATCCGCGCGGCGACCTGCTCGACGGCATCCCGCTGCTGTCGCCGTGGCTGCGGCTGCTGCGCTACCGGTGGCCGGTGCAGCGCATTGGCCCGGCCTGGCAGCCGGACACGACCCCGGCGCAGCCGACCTGCCTGCTGGCGCGGCGCGAGCCCGACGGCCAGGTGCGCTTCGCCGAACTGGCGCCGCTGGCCTACGCCGTGCTGGCGGCGCTGCAGCCGGGCACGCGCAGCGGGCGGGCGCTGCTGCTGGACCTGGCCGCCGCGCACGGCCTTGCGCCGGACGCCCTGCTGCACGAGGGCGCGGCCCTGCTGGAACGGCTGCGCGCGCAAGGCAGCGTGCTCGGTACACGCCTGCCTGCCTAAGGCCGCGGCGGCCGGCGGCCGCGCTCTGCTAACCTTGGCGGATGAACGATTCGGTCGACAGTCCCTCGCAACCCCTGGTCATCACCCCGATGTCGCGGCGTTTCCGCGGCTACCTGCCGGTGGTGGTAGACGTGGAAACCGGCGGTTTCGACTGGAACAAGCATGCGCTGCTGGAGATCGCGGTGGTGCCGATCGAGATGGACGATTTCGGCCAGCTGTATCCCGGCGTCACCGCCAGCGCGCACGTGGTGCCGGCGCCCGGCACCCTGATCGACCCGAAGTCGCTGGAGGTCACCGGCATCGTCCTGGACCACCCGTTCCGCTTCGCCAAACCCGAGCGCGAGGCGCTGGACCACGTGTTCGCGCCGGTGCGCGCGGCGGTGAAGAAGTACGGGTGCCAGCGCGCCATCCTGGTCGGCCACAACGCCCATTTCGACCTCAACTTCCTCAACGCCACGGTCGCCCGCTGCGGGCACAAGCGCAACCCGTTCCATCCCTTCAGCGTGTTCGACACCGTCACCCTGGCCGGCATCGCCTACGGCCAGACCGTGCTGGCGCGCGCGGTGCAGGCCGCCGGCTTCGACTGGAACGCCGCCGACGCGCACAGCGCGGTCTACGACACGGAGCAGACCGCGCGCCTGTTCTGCAAGATCGCCAACGCCTGGCCGGCGCCACCGGTCGCCGCGGCGCCGTGAGCCGCGGCGCGCGTTGCACGGCACGCGCGCATCACCGTCGCGTCGGCCCAACGGCACTGCGACCGAACGGCCAGTGCTAGCAACGCACGCACGCCGGCAGCGGATCGCATGACCCGCAACCTGCTGTTCGTCTGCAGCCGCAACCGGCTGCGCAGCCCCACCGCGGAACAGGTGTTCGCCACCTGGCCCGGCGTGGAAAGCGCCTCGGCCGGCGTCGATCACGATGCGGACACCGCGGTCACGCCGGAATTGCTGGAGTGGGCGGACGTGGTCTTCGTGATGGAACCGATGCATCGCGCCAAACTGTCGCGCCGTTTCAAGCGCCACCTCGGCCGCGCACGCATCGTCTGCCTCGACATCCCAGACGACTACGGCTACATGGATCCGGCGCTGGTGCAGCTGCTGACCGCGAAGGTAGCGCGGCACCTGGCGCGCTGATCCTGGTCCTCGATCGCCCTTCCGAGACACGCCGGCACACGTGCTACGCTCGCCGCCGCGCCGGCCAAGGCGCCTGTCCCAGGACGACCGCCTCATGCAAGCATGGAAGCGCCGAAGCATCGGCATTCTGGATATCGGCGGAGCCGGCGTGGGCATCATCGCCATCGTCAGCCAGTTTCCGAACCTGCGACAGCCGGCCGATTGGATCATTTGCGCCGCATTCGTCGCGCTCTATGCCTGGGGCATCCACTGCGGCACGCAATTGCTGGAAGGTCGCCGCAATGCAGTGCGCGCCAATCTGGCGTTCTGGCTGGCGCAGGTGCCGACCTTCGGCACGCCCCTGGTCAGCTACGTATTCAACTGCGGCTTTCACTTCACCGCCGGTGTGCAGTTCGCGCCGTTCCAGTTCGGCGCGAACTTCCTGCTCGGCAGCCGCTTCGCGTTCACCCTGTTCCCATCGGAGACCGCGACGTTCTTCGGACTGAATCTGTTCGCTCTGGCGGTCGTCTTCGTCCTTGCACAACAACTACGCCACGGCACCGACGCAACGTCGGGAGCAGGCGCTACGCCAGCGCACGAGAACGCGCATCATGGCGAGCCGTGACACCGAACGCGCACCCGTGAAAAAGCCAACACCCTGAGCTTGCTGCGCGCGCATCAACCGCTGCCCGACGACGACAAGCTCAGACAGGACCTGATCGACGCCTATGACGCGGCGAGACGGCTGTTTGTCGCCGCTCCCGATCGCGCCGTGCTCCCGCTGTTCCTGCGCGCCTTCGGCGCCGGCGATGGCTGGGGCGTCTATCCGCTGGTCGAGGACGTGTTCCATGCCTGCGACCGCAGCGACGCCGTCGCCGCGATACGGGAGGCGCTGAAAGATCCCACGCTGCCCGACGGGAGCCGCTACTGGTCACGCAGCTCGCGGCTGATCTTTGCGGATCCGGCGTTTCGTGATGGCCTGGCGGTGTCGTTGTGCGCGGCGCATCCGGACATCCGTGAGGCCGCAGCACTGCCGCCAGCGTTGGGGGACGACCAGCGGGGGCACTGAGCTGGCCAGGCAGGCCCCCGGCTTCGCGGTCGAGCAGGCGACACGCTTTGGCCTCACACTATGCCCTTCAGCGCTCCATCGTCCGAAGTCTCCTCCAACGATCCAGTCGTCCTATGAGCAAGCATTCCGGCTTCGGGCTGTTCACGATGTTCTACTTCGCCATCTTCATCGGCGTGTTTCTGGCCGCGCCGTTGCTGCTGATGACGCCCTGGCACTCCCGAAGTCCGAACGCCTGGCCCCTGTCGCTGGGCGCGATGGGCGTGCTGCTGTCGCTTCTGCTGTTGTGCCATCGACAGTGTTCCGGCCCCTCGCTCTCGTTCACGCAAGGTCTTCTGTTCGTCACGGGATTCATGATGACAGGCTGGTCGATGCTCTCGGCGGTCTTCGTCTTTCCTGCGCTGCTCCTGGTTACCTTGGCGGCCATCATCGTGTCGGCAGCGTGCCTGCCGCTCGGCGGCAGAACGCGATCAGCCACGCTGTTTCATCGCCTTGTCCTGTTCGTCTATCGCCATCGTCTGATCCAGTAAGCGCCCGGCGACATCGCCGCAGGCAGTCGACAACGGACGGCGCCTCTCTGCGACGGCGGACGGCATGCTCGCCCCTCCCAGGGTCTATCGGACAGATCGGCTATCGACGCGGAGTGTCCGCACGCGACGGGAATGCACGACAGCCTCAGCCCACGCACACCCGATCGCGCCCCAGCCCCTTGGCGCGGTAAAGCGCCCCGTCGGCGCGCTCCAGCCACTGGCTCGGCGTCTCGTCCGCGCGCAATGCGACCAGGCCGCCGCTGAAGGTGACGCGCAGCGCCGGGGCCTCGGCTGCCCACTGCAGGCGCGCGTGGAACAGGTCGCGCAGGCGCGTGGCCAGGCGCTCGGCCTCGGCCAGCGGGGTGTCGCCGAGCAGGATCGCGAATTCTTCGCCGCCCAGGCGCGCCGGCAGGTCGGTGGTGCGGCAGGCGCCCAGCAGCAGTTGCCCGACCTCGCGCAGCACCGCGTCGCCGGTGGCATGCGAGTAACCGTCGTTGATCTGCTTGAAGCGGTCGATGTCCATCACCAGCAGGCACAACGGCGCGCCGCTGTGCTGCGCACGCTGCATGCTGCGCTCCAGCACCTCGTCGAAGTGCCGCCGGTTCGGCAAGCCGGTCAATGCGTCCTCGTGCGCCAATCGCTCGAACGCGGTGGCCTGGCGCTGCAGTTCCGCCAGCAACTGGCTCTTTTCGGCATCGGCCTGCAGCAGGCGTTCGGTCTGCAGCCGCAGCGCGCTGGTGCGCCGCTCCACCAGCCGCTCCAGGCGCAGCGCTCGCCGCTTGTAGCGCGCGATCAGGTAGCGGTACAGCAGCACCAACGCCAGCACCAGCACCGCCACGGCCGCCGCATGCACGCTGTGCCGCTGCCACCACAGCGGCGCCACGCTGAAGCGCCACACCGCCTCGCGGGTGCTCCAGGCGCCGTCCGGATGCGCCGCGGCCACGTGCAGGGTGTAGTCGCCCGGCGGCAGGCCGATGAACTCCACGCTGCGCTGGTTGCCGCGGTCGATCCACCCGTTGTCCAGGCCGTCGAGGCGAGTGCGGTAGCGGATGCGCTCGGGCAGCAGATAGCTCAGGCCGACATAGGACACGCTGATGCGCTTGGCACCAGGAAGTTCCGTCCTGGTCTGCCACGGGAAGGGCTGGCCGTCCAACAACACGCTTTCGATCGCCGCCGGCGGCGGCAGGCGATCGCGAAAGCGCGCCAGGCGCCGCGGGTCGACCATGCTGACGCCGCCGGCGGTGACCAGCCACACCGTGCCGTCATGGCGCAGGATCATCGACGGCCCGGAGCTGCCGTTGCCCTGCGCGTTGGACATGCCGTCGATCTCATCGTAACGGCTGACCTGCAGCCGCGCCTGGCGGCCGTCGGCGACCGCGTCCAGCGCCGCCGCGGTGGTGCGCAGCACGCCGCGGTTGCTGCTGATCCAGACGTTGCCGAGGCGGTCGCGGACCAGCTGGAAGACCGTATCCACCGGCATGCCCTGCTCCAGTCCCACCCGTGCCAGCTGGCCGTCGCGGTCGCGGTGCAGGCCGCGATCGGTGGAGATCCACATGTCGCGGCCCAACGTCTGGAACCCGAACACGGTGCGCGCGCCGCCCAGCGGCTCCAGCGCCAGCGTCCGCACCCGGCCGTCGCGCAGCACCGCCGCGCCTTCCACCGAACCGATCCACAGCGCGCCATCGACACTGGCCAGCGCGGTGATCAGGCCGTGCGGCAGGCCGGGCACGTCCGGCACCGAAAGCCTGTCGCCGTCGATGCGCATCACCCCGCTGCGGGTGCCGATCCAGACCGTGCCGGCGGCATCGACGCTGAGCGCGCGCACCTGCCCGCTGGGCAAGCCCTCGTTGGTTCCGTAGTGGCGCACGACGCGGCCGTCGCGCAGGCGGAGCACGCCATCGGCATAGGTGCCTACCCACAGGTCGCCGTCGCTGCCGCGCGCCAGGCTCAGCACCGAGGGCGCATCGTGCAGCGCGACCGGGGCGATGCGGCCGTCCGGCGCCATCCGGTCCAAGCCGGCGGCGCTGCCGATCCACAGCGCGCCGTCCGGCGTCTCCAGCAGCGCGCGCACGTAGTCGCCGCTGAGTCCGTCGCGGCGGGTGTAGCCGGCGAACAGGGTCTCGCGCAGGCGGAACAGGCCGCCGTTGGCGCCGATCCAGATGCTGCCCTCTGCATCCTGCAGCAGGCTGACGATGCGCCCGTTGGGCAGCACGTCGCCCGGCAGCATGCGCTCGATGCCGTGCGCACTGATCCGCAGCAGCCCCTGGTTCTCGGTGCCGAGCCAGATCGCGCCATCGCGATCGCGCAGCATCGAAGTGAAATGGCCGTAGCCAGGCAGGTGCTGCACCAGCACCGCGCGCTCGCCCTGCACCCGGTACAGGTTCTCTCCGGCCACCAGCCACAGCGAGCCGTCCGGTGCCCGATACGGCCAGGCCAGCCCGGGCGGCAGGCCGAACGCGGCCGGCGCGCGGCGCAGCACGCCTTGCGGGTCGCGGTACAGCAGACCGTCGAGACTGCCGATCCAGACCCGCCCCTGATCGTCAGCGGCCAGGTGCGGGAAGCTCGCCGCCAACGGCAGGTCGCGCGGCGCCGGCTGGTAATCGAAACGGCCGTCCGGCCACAGGCAGCCCAGGCCATTGCCTTCGAACAGCAGCCACATGCGGCCGTCGCGGTCCTGGGTCATCGCGTGGATCAGCGCATGCGGCCAGCCCGGCGGCTGTCGCCAGAACCGCCAGTGGCCAGCGGGATCGTGGCGGCCGAGATTGCCGCGCGAATCGCTGAGCCACAGTGCGCCGGCGCGGTCCACGTACAGCGAGCCGACCCCGTTGTCGGGCAGGCCCGGGCGGGTGCTGCGGTCGATGACGGTGAAGTCCAGGCCGTTGTAGCGCACCAGTCCTTCCCAGGTGGCGAACCACAGGCGGCCATCCGGGGTCTGCGCGAGATCGCGCAAGGAGTTGTGCGGCAGGCCGTTGCGCGAGGTCCAGGAATCGATCGCGTAGTCGCGCAGCGGCGGCACGCCGTTCGCAGCGGCGTCGGCGTCGGCGGCAACGGCGCGCCAGGCCACCCCCAGCACCAGCGACAGCATCAGCAACACCGGCCATGCAGGCGGCCACGCACGCCCGCGGTCGCGTAGGAGCGCCGCTTCCCCCCTCCCCCTGGCGACGTTCACTGTCCCGACCCGATCCGACGCAGACGGGGCGCGACAGGACCCTGGCGCGGGGGGCCAGCGTCAAGGGGACGGGGGCGACGCAGACTCATTACCGGAACAGAACACGGGACGAGCGCCCATGGTAGGCAAAAACAAGGCGCTGCGGGTGCAAGCGTTAGCAGGTCACCGAAAAAGAACGCGTGAAGATTGCGCGACGGTTAAGCCGGGCTGGCCCGTGCAAGCGCAGCACCTCCCTTCTCCCATCGGGAGAAGGTGCCCCGAAGGGGCGGATGAGGGTACGGGCGAAGCCTGGGGAAACGTCGATTGCAGCGGCGGAGAGGGCGAAGGGCGAAAGCTTGGTGTCGCCCTGATGCGGCGGGGGCTTCGCCCCGGACCCTCACCCCAACCCCTCTCCCGGGGGGAGAGGGGCTCTGGCGCCGCGCCTCCCTTCTCCCTCCGGGAGAAGGTGCCCCGCAGGGGCGGATGAGGGTGCGGGCGCAGCCTGGGGAAACGTCGATTGCGGCGGCGGTTGAGGGTAAAGGGCGAAGCTTGGCGTCGTCCTGATGCGCGAGGGGCTTCGCCCCCGGACCCTCACCCCAACCCCTCTCCCAGGGGGAGAGGGGCTCTGGCGCCGCGCGCCTCCCTTCTCCCCCCGGGAGAAGGTGCCCCGCAGGGGCGGATGAGGGTGCGGGCGAAGCCTGGGGAAACGTCGATTGCAGCGGCGAATGAGGGTGAAGCGCGAAAGCTTGATGTCGTCACGATGCGCGAGGGGCTTCGCCCCCGGACCCTCACCCCAACCCCTCTCCCGGGGGGAGAGGGGCTCTGGTGCCGCGCGCCTCCCTTCTCCCTCCGGGAGAAGGTGCCCCGAAGGGGCGGATGAGGGTACGGGCGCAGCCTTGGGAAACGTCGATTGCAGCGGCGAATGAGGGTGAAGCGCGAAAGCTTGATGTCGTCACGATGCGCGAGGGGCTTCGCCCCCGGACCCTCACCCCAACCCCTCTCCCGGAGGGAGAGGGGCTTTTCGAAGAGGCGCTCAGCCCATGCGCTGCCGCACCGCCTCGAACAGGGTGACGCCCGCGGCGACGGAGACGTTGAGGCTCTCGATCTCGCCCGGCATCGGGATGCGGACCAGGCCGTCGCAATGCTCGCGCGTCAGCCGGCGCAGGCCGTCGGACTCGCCGCCCAGCACCAGCGCCACGTTGCCGCGCAGGTCCTGCGCGTACAGCGAGGTCTCGGCTTCGCCGGCCAGACCGTAGATCCACACGCCCTGCTTCTGCAGGTCGCGCAGGCAGCGCGCGAGGTTGGTCACCGCCACGATCGGCAGGCGGTCGGCGGCGCCGGCCGAGGTCTTGCGCACGGTGGCGTTGACCGGCGCCGACTTGTCCTTGGGAATCACCACCGCGGTCACCCCGGCCGCGGCCGCGCTGCGCAGGCAGGCGCCGAGGTTGTGCGGGTCCTGCACGCCGTCCAGCACCAGCAGCAGGGCGCGGCCTTCGGCGGCGCTGACCAGGCCTTCCAACTCGTTCTCCGACCAGGTCCGCGCCGCGGCGTAGCGCGCGGCCACGCCCTGGTGGCGCACCGCGCCGCCGACGCCATCCAGCGCCTGCGTGTTCACCCGCCGCACGTCGATGCCCTTGCGCCGCGCGTTTTCCTCGATCTCCTGCAGGCGCGGATTCTTGCTGCCCGCCTCCACCAGCACCTCGCGCACGTTGTCCGCGTCGTTCTCGATCGACGAGGCCACGGCATTGACGCCGACGATCCACTGGTTCTGCTTGCTCATGAGGCGGGACTACGCGAAAGGAAAGCGGGCATGGTAGGGGTTGTGGCCGCTGGCGTCATGCCTGGGGGCTGGGAATGGGGAATCGGGAATTGCGAATGGTAGAAGCGGCTTGGCCGCGACGTCGTGCTTTCCTGCGATGCCCGGGGCATGCGTGCCGCGGCGGCAAGACCACCGACGCAGAGTCATCCAGTCAGGGCGCGGCGCAGCCTTGTGGGAGGGACTTCAGTCCCGACGCGGTGAACTGGGGAACCCCGGCCTGCTGCCTGGCGCGCCGATGACCCGAGGTTACCGGCACCGACACGCTCCGCGCGACGTCGGCACCGCCGGTCTTAGCTCAAGCCGGCCAGTGCTCGGTGTCGTGGTCCGGATGCTGGCGCGAGACGACATCGGCCAGGAACGACGCGGCGGCCAGATCGCCTTCGGTGCGGATCGCCGATAGGCGATGCAGGGCGTCCACGAACGGCAGCTTCGCTTCGATGCCGTACTGGATGGTCGGCGGCAAGGCCTCCGGATGGTCGAAGGCGCCGGCGGCGATGGCGACGCCATCCGGGGCCTCGTAGGTCAGCGGCGTGCCGCAGTCGGCGCAGAAGCCGCGCTGCACCAGGTTGGACGAGGCAAAGCGCTTTGGCGTGCCGCGGGTCCAGGTCAGTTCCGCGCCGCGGGTGGAGACCAGCGGCGCGTAGTAGGCGCCGAAGGCCTTCTGGCACATCCGGCAATGGCAGATCGAGGCATCGTGCAGGCGCCCGCGTACCCGGAAGCGCACCGCGCCGCATTGGCAACCGCCGCTGTACTGGTCCTGCTCCATGGCCACTCCTCCCGTGCATGCGGGGCGGCGCAGCGGCGGTCGTCACGACCGCCGCGACGCACGCCGTCAGTACTTCTTTTTCTTGCGCTTGGCCGGCTGCCCACGCGGTGGCGGCGGCGGCAACTCGTCGTGCGCCGGTGCGCCTTCCTCGACCAGGCGGAAGTCGATCTTGCGCTCTTCCATGCTCGCCTTCAGCACCAGGATGCGCACGCGGTCGCCCAGGCGGAACTCGCGCCCACGGCGCTCGCCGGTCAGGGTCTTGCGGGTGGCGTCGAAGTGGTAATAGTCCTGCGGCAACTGGGTCACGTGGATCAGGCCGTTGACCTTGGACTGGTCCAGCTCGACGAAAAGGCCGAAGCTGGTCACGCCGCTGACCACGCCGTCGAACTGCCCGCCGACGTGCTTCTCCATCCACGCGGCGCGGTAGCGCTCGTCGACCTCGCGCTCGGCCTCGTCGGCACGGCGCTCGCGCTCGGAGCACTGCAACGCCAGCGCTGCCATCGCGCGCGGCGCGTACAGGTACTTGTCCGGCGCGCCGCGGGTCAGCGCGTACTTGATCGCGCGATGCACCAGCAGGTCCGGATAACGGCGGATCGGCGAGGTGAAGTGCGCGTACGCCTCCAGCGCCAGGCCGAAGTGGCCGGCGTTGTCGGGCGAATACACCGCCATGCTCTGGCTGCGCAGCAGCACCGATTCCAGCAGCGCCGCGTCCGGGCGCTCGCGCACCTTCTTCAGCAGCTTGGTGAAGTCGCCCGGCACCACCTTGCTCCACGCCGGCAGGCTCAGCTTGAACTCCTTGAGGAACTCCAGCAGATCGGCGTACTTGGATTCCGGCGGCCGCTCGTGCACGCGGAACGGCGCCGGGATATGCGTCTCCAGCAGGTAGCGCGCCGCGGCCACGTTGGCGGCGATCATGCATTCCTCGATCAGCTTGTGCGCGTCGTTGCGCACCAGCATGCCGGCCTGGGTCACCTCGCCGGTGTTGTCGAGCACGAAGCGCACTTCCGAGGACTCGAACTCGATGGCGCCGCGGCGCGCGCGCGCCTTGGCCAGGATCTGGTACAGCTGGTGCAGCCGCTCCAGCTGCGGCAGCACCGCCGCCACGTCCTTGCGCACCTGTTCGTCCTTCTCGCCCACCGCCTGCCACACCTGTTCGTAGGTGAGCCGTGCGTGCGAGTTCATCACCGCTTCGTAGAAGCGCGCACCGGCCACCTCGCCCTGGCGGTCGATCTGCATGTCGCAGACGAAGCACATGCGGTCGACCTTGGGGTTGAGCGAACAGATGCCGTTGGACAGCGTCTCCGGCAGCATCGGCACCACGAAACCGGGGAAATACACCGAGGTCGCGCGCTTGACCGCCTCGGTATCCAGCGGCGTGCCCGGACGCACGTAGTGCGACACGTCGGCGATCGCCACCACCAGGCGGAACCCGTCGGCGTTGGGCTCGCAGAACACCGCGTCGTCGAAGTCCTTGGCATCGGCGCCGTCGATGGTCACCAGCGGCGTCTGCCGCAGGTCCACGCGGCCCTTGATCGCCGCCGGCTCCACCGTCAGCGGCACCGCCGCGGCTTCGTCCAGCACCTCCTGCGGGAATTCGTAGGGCAGCTCGTGGCCGTGGATCGCCGCTTCCACCAGCAGCGATGGGGTCAGCTTGTCGCCCAGCACGGCGATGATCTTGCCGATCGGCGGGCGCCGCGCATCCGGCGCGGAGGTGAGTTCGCACACCACCAGTTGCCCGTCGCGGGCCTCGCCGACGGCGTCGGCGGGGATCTGCACGTTGCGCTGGATGCGCTTGTCGTCGGGCACCACAAAGGCGATGCCGGCTTCCAGGCTGAAGCGGCCGATCATCCGGGTCAGGCCGCGCTCGAGCACGCGCGCGATGCTGCCTTCGCGGCGGCCGCGGCGGTCGATGCCGGTGACGTTGGCCAGCGCGCGGTCGCCGTGCAGCACCTTGCGCATCTCGTACGGCGGCAGGAACAGGTCGTCGCCGCCCTCGTCCGGGCGCAGGAAGCCGAAGCCATCGGGATTGGCGATCACCACGCCGGGGATCAGGTTGGTCTGCTGCAGCGGCGCATAGCCGCCACGGCGGTTCTGCACCAGTTGCGCCTCGCGCAGCATCGCGCCCAGGCGTTTGCTCAGCGCTTCCTTGCGCGTCGGCTCGGTCAGGCCGAGCTGCTCGGCCAGTTCGTCCAGGGTCTGCGGGCCGTCGCAGCGTTCGAGCAATTGCAGGATCGCCTCACGGCTGGCGATCGGCTGCGCATAGCGCTCGGCCTCGCGCGCGGCGTAGGGGTCCTGGATCGGCACGGCGGCCGGGGGTGCGGTCTCAGGGGTGCCACCCCGCGGCGGTGACGGCGGGTGCAGCGGTTGCAGCGGCGGCTTGGGGCCGCGGCGCAGGAAGCTGGGCATCCAAGCGGGCAGACGCGATTTCTTCGGCGTGTCGGGGGTGGAAGCGTCGCTGGAGGCGGATTTGCCGGGCTTGCCGGACTTGCTTTTGCGGGTTGTCATCCGGGCATGGTACTCCCATGCGGGTGGTCACCACCCGAACCGGGCGGTGCGCGCCCCACGAACACGCCCCCCAGAAACGACGAAGCCCGCGTCAGCGGGCCGGTCGGTGCGAGAGTTCAGCGCTCTCGCGGTCTTGCTTTTGGTGCCCAGGAGAGGACTCGAACCTCCACGGTTTTACCCGCTAGTACCTGAAACTAGTGCGTCTACCAATTCCGCCACCTGGGCGCTGAAGGCCGCGAATTCTGCGGTGCCCGCGCGACCTTGTCAACGCCTATTTCGCATTCGCTCGCGATCGCCTGCGCCGATGCCACGACCCATCGGGGCAAGCAGCCGCACCGCGCGCGCGTCGGCGGCGCACGCATTCGGCGGAAAACCGCAGGTGCAATGCGGATTCCGACACGGCGCTGTCACAAGCGGACCCGCTTCGAAGATCCGGCGTGACGGCGGCGGAAGTTCGCGATTTTGTCGGTTGACCCGGGTCGGCGCCCCGCTAGTTTGCATCCGGCAATCCGTCGCCCTCCCCCACGCTCCGGAGCATCCCCATGCACAACCTGTCCGCCTCCCTGCTCGCCGCCGCCCTGTTCGCCAGTGCCACCAGCGCCTCCGCCGCCTCCGCCGGCGCCGACGACGCCACGCTCAACTCCCTCACCGAGATCCAGCGCGCCCTGGACAGCGGCGCCTCGGTCGCCGTGGCGCTCGACCTGAGCCAGTGCACGCCCACTTCCGGCGGCGCCACGCCCAGCCAGACCCGCGGCGGCCTGCGCATCGGCGCCTACCGCGTCACCGCCGACGGCACCCTGTCCTTCGCCGACGAGCACGTCACCGTCGGCCGCGACGGCAAGCCGATCCAGCAGTTCCTGCGCTACCAGGTGCATCCGGACAACAGCATCGACTTCACCATGTTCGTGTTCGCCCTGCCCAGCTACCAGCAGACCGGCAGCACCCTCGGCTATCGCTGCGCGATCAACCAGGGCCTGCGCTTCAACGTCGGTTACTGATCCGCGCGGTCAGCACCCACTGCACAGGCGTCTGGAGGATGCCTGCCGCAGACACGCGGGACGCTTCATCGCAGGGGCGGCCCGTGAACTTGGCAGCCGTCTCCGCCGGTGCGAGACTTCCTGTCTCGCTTCCGTCCGTGGTGGCCGCCCTGTTCCGGACCTCCAAACAGCCACCCACGCCTGCCACGGCTTGCGTCGGACTGCCGCAGCTCCTGCTGCAGGCGCTAGCTCCGCTGATGGGCAACCGTCGCCCCGAGGTCACGGAGACGTTCCTGCCCACGACCAGCGCGAACGGCCTGGCGATCATCGACCAACAGCTGCGTGCCTGGACCAACGCTGCCTACGCAACGTGGTCGGCCGACACGCTGCGGAGCATCCTGATGTGTCCGATGCGCGAGGACGCGCGACAGTCGTTGCTGTTCCTGGCATGCGCGCATCCGGATGGCCGGGAACGGCAGAAGGCGGTCTGGAATCTCGGCCAGTTCCCTTGCTATATGAGCTTGGTCGCTGCGCTGTTGCGATCCGCCGACTGGGTACCGCAAGTGCGCTTCGCCGCGCGCGAAGCGGTCCAGCGCCTGCTGGACGGCTGCACCGCCGATGCGGTGCTGGACGCGTGGCCGCTGGTCCTGCGGCTGCAGCGCTGGGAGCGCGCATCCGACGGATGGCTCGAAGCGAGCGTGGAAGGCTGGATGATGGCCCCGTCCAACGACGCTCTACTTCAGCGGGCACGTGCGTCCACGGATCCAGCGCTGCGCGCCTGGGCCTACAGGGCGTCGATCGAACGCGGAAACACCCGGTTGCATGGGCAGGCGCTCATGCAGCAAGACCCGCGCATCGGTCTGCATGCGCTGCGCCATGCTCAGGCGACGCTCGATGCGGCATCCATCGCGGCGATCGCCGCGGCCGGATTGCATGCGCCGCACCCCGCCGTGCGCCGGGAATGTCTGCACGCACTTGCGTCGGCGGACCCGGCGACCGCCGCCGCTGCGCTGCCGCGCGCCCTGCTGGATCGCGCGTCCGGCGTCCGCCGCCTTGCGGCCTATCTCAGGCGGGAACAAGGCACCGACCCGCGCATCGCATGGCGCGCGGCACTGGACGAGGACAGCCAGGACGCCCAGATCGGCGCCCTCACATCGCTTGCCGAAGACGCCGAGCCCGAAGACGTGGCACGCCTGCGCCTGCGCCTGCTCGCCACGCGCGCGAGCGTGCGCCAGCAGGCACTGAAGGGCCTGTTGCGCCTCGGGCAACCGATTCCCCTGGATACCATCAGCCGGCTCCTGCAGTCGGGTGGCGGCAGGGTCATGGAGACATTGAACGACGCCATCCGCAACAGCGCGGTGACGCTCGACGCTGCGCTGATCCTGCACGTCCTTGGCGATGCAGCGACGGATGCCGCTTGCCGCGCGCGGCTGCACAGGCTCATGCGCATGCGCAGCCTCTGGGACGGTCTGACGCAGCTGCTGGCACTGCACGTGCGCGAAGCGGACCGTCACTGGTGGCTGCTGGCAATCGACGACTGGATCGACCGAAGCGACACCTATACCCCATTGGGCGAGCAACGCAAGCGCGCGCTGCTGGACGCCATCACCGAGCGCACTGCCGACCTGCCCGAGCCGCGTGCAACGAAGATCCGGGCAGCCGTGCTGCGCTATTGAGACGTCAGTTGCGTCCTGCCGAGGCGCACGCACGCGCAGCCATCGCACGAGACGCGCGCTGCGGCGTCGCGCATCCGAGGTGCTGTGATCCGGGGCGAGCGCCGTCGAGGGCGCATCCCTGCCGGCCGAATTGGCGCGACAAAGCGCTTGACAGCGTCCGCCGCCACGCGCAGAATTCTCGTTCTGAGTTGCCCAGGTGGCGGAATTGGTAGACGCACTAGTTTCAGGTACTAGCGGGTAAAACCGTGGAGGTTCGAGTCCTCTCCTGGGCACCACGACCGACAGGTCGAGCATGATCTCAAAACCCGCTTCGGCGGGTTTTTTGTTGGCTGCATGCAGGCCGCGACGCTCAGCGCTGCGGCGGACGCAACGGACCGATGTCCACACGCACGCCCTTCACCCACACCGCCACCTTGTAGGCACGGTAGCCCGGGTTGTGGCGCTCGGCCGCACGCGCGGCCAGGTAGGCATTGGCGGCATGTACCAGCACCTGCAAGGACGGCTCCAGTTGCGCGACGCGCCGGAGTCTCACTTCGTAGGTGGCCATGCGCCCTCCCCCACGCACCGACGGGCGCCGTGTCGTGCCGCTGTCGGCCGGCACATCGCGGCGGCGCACCGCTGTGCCGACACCCTCGTGTCCATGACGTCCTTGTGCTGCATGCGCATCCTCGCGCGTCCGTGCGTTCCGCACCGCGCGAGTATTGTATTTCCGAACAATTCGAGTCAAGCGCAGCTGTACGACAAGCCGGCGGATGCTCCATATCTTGGTAGGCCCGCCGTCCCCCAAGGCCCACCGCGATGAATAGCTTCGGCGAGCGTTTGCGCGAAGCCAGAAAAGCCGCAGGGCTCACCCAGGAGCAGTTGGGCTTCGCGCTGGACGTCACCAAGTCATCGGTCTCGGCCTGGGAGAACGACCGCGAAACGCCCAGCTTCCGCCTGCTGCCGACGCTGCGCAGCGTGCTGAACCGCTCGCTCGACGAGCTGGTGTGCGGCGTGGGCCCGGGCAAGCGCGTGCAGGACCTGCCTTCCGACTATCCGTTGCTGGCGCAGGATGCGCAGGAACGCGCACTGCTGGCCCGCTATCGCAACGCGCCGCCGGGCCACCGTGAAGCGGTACTGCAACTGCTCAAGCCCAGCAGCGGCTGAGGTCGCACTGACGGTCGTTGCCCTCGCGTAATGCCGGAAAGCCACGCGCAGGAGCGGCTTCAGCCGCGACGAGGCGCGTCGGTAGTGCCTCGTCGCGGCTGAAGCCGCTCCTACCAGAGCAACGACATCTGCTGCCGAGTGGCAGCAAACGCGTGTCGTTCGACGCGACCTTCAGCCGCCGACGCCGATCTCGCGCAAGGCGTCGCCCCAGATGCGGTAGCCGGCTTCGCTGGGATGGGTGCTGTCCGGCATCAGCGCCGCCGGCAGCGTGCCGTCCGGCTGCAGGAACCGCGCGCCGATGTCGAGCCAGCGCACCTGCGGATCGTGACCGAAGCGCGCGGCCAGCAGGCGGTTGGTCTGCAGGATCGGCGCGCGCTGCGGCGCATCGGCGGCGAAGCCGCGCGGAAAGATGCCCATCAGCACGATCCGGCTGCGCGGCAGGCGTCGCCTGATCTCGGCGACCACCGCGGCGACGCCGTCGGCGGTTTCCTGCGGCGTGTTGGCGCGCGCATGCTCGGTGCCGGTGAGATTGTTGGTGCCGAGGTTGATCACCACCCAGCGCGGTGCCAGGCCGTCGACCTCGCCCTGGCGCAGCCGCCACAGCACGTTCTGGGTGCGGTCCCAGCCGAAGCCCAGGTTCAGCACCCGCGCAGCGCCGAAGGTGCGCTGCCAGGCCTGCGCGCCGTTCACCCGGATCGCCTGCGGCGCGCCCGCCCAGAAATGGGTGATCGAGTCGCCGAGCATCACCACCTGCGGCTGCAGCTGGCGGGCGGCGTCCAGCGCGGCATGGTGGCGGCCGTACCAGTCGTAGGAATCCTGCTCCAGCCAGGGCACCGCGATGCGCGCGGTGTCGACGTCGGTCATCGCGTCCAGCGGCACCCGTGGCGCGTCGTCGAGCAGCCGCGCCAGGGTCGGCTCGATGGCCTCGGCCATGCGCCGCTGCCCGCGCGTATCCGGGTGCAGCGCGCCACTGCCCGGCCGCTGCCGCGGATCGTAGAACAGGCCCTGATCCAGCGTGCCGTCCGCGCGCTGGAACACCGTGCCGATGTCCAGGTACGTCACCCGCGGGTTGTCGCCGTAGCGCACCGCCAGTGCGCGATTGACCTCGGCATCGCGTGCGCTCTTCTGCGCCGACAGCGCACTGGGCAGCAGGCCCAGCAACAGGATGCGCGTATGCGGCAGGCGCTGCTCCAGCGTGGCGACCACCGCCTCGATGCCGCGCACCGTGTCCGCCGCGCCCTGCCCCTCGTGGTCGGTGTTGTTGGTGCCGATCAGCAGCAGGGCGACCTTGGGCCGCAGGCCGTCGACTTCGCCGTGCTGCAGGCGCCACAGCACATGCTCGGTGGCGTCGCCGCTGAAGCCGAGGTTGAGCGCGCCGCGGCTGCCGTAGAAGGTCTGCCAGGTCGACTGGAAGTCCTGGTCCGGCGCCTGCGCCTTTTCGTAGTTCTGAGTGATCGAATCGCCGATCAGCAGCAGCGGCGCCTCCGGCTGCGCACGCACCTGCGCCAGCACCTGCTGGTGGCGCTCGGCCCACCAGGCCTCGTGCAGACGGTCGGCCGGGGTCACCGGCACTGGCGAGGCGGCCGGCGGCGACGCGGCCTGCGCATGCGCCGGAGGCGCGCCGAGACACAGCAGCGCGAAGACGATCGCGCCTGCAGACGCGGTGACGAAGCGGGCGCCGAGGGCGCGGAGAAGACGCTGCATGGGCGGGGCTGCCGAAGCCTGCGGAGCGCCGATTCTGGTGCGCGGGCCGCAGCGGCGGCAAGTAGATCGGCATCGGAGCGCGACGCCGGGCACGCAGGTCGCGCTGGCCGCGTCGCGGCGGCGTGCCGGGACGACACGCCGCCGCACAAGGGACACATTGCATGACCGGCCGGCGAACGACGTCGCCGGCCGTCGCTGCCTCAGTGGCCGCCGGCGGCCGCCGCGCCACCACCGCCGCCGAACGGCGGCTTGGCCAGCCACAGGAAGAAGATGATCCCGAGGAAGGTCCAGCCCAGCAGGTAGAAGATGTCGTTGAAGCCCATCTGCGAGGCCTGGTGGTTGATGGTGTTGTTGAGCAGCGCCGCGCCGTTCTGCAGGCTGCCGTTGCCCATCATCTGCACCTGTTCCTGCATGCCCGGCGTGTAGGTGGAGATGTGTTCGGTCAGGTGCGCATGGTGCAGCTGCGTGCGCTTGGCCCACAGGTAGGTGGTCAGCGAGGCAGCGAAGCTGCCGCCCAGCGTGCGCAGGAACGTGGCCAGGCCGGAACCGGCGGCGATCTCGCGCCCGTCCAGGTCCGACAGCAGGATCTGCAGCACCGGCATGAAGAACAGCGCCACGCCCACGCCCATCAGCAACTGCACCCCGGCCACGTGCGGGAAATCCACCTGCAGGTTGAAGTCCGAGCGCATGAAGCTGGTGGTGGCCATGAAGATGAAGGCGATGCTGGCCAGCAGCCGCAGGTCGAAGCGCGAGGCGTATTTGCCGACGAACGGGGTCATGATCACGGGCAGGATGCCGATCGGCGCGGTGGCCAGGCCGGCCCAGATCGCGGTGTAGCCCATGTCGCGCTGCAGCCACTGCGGGATCAGCAGCGACACGCTGAAGAACGCCGCATAAGCCACGATCAGCGCCATGGTGCCGGCGCGGAAGTTGCGGTGGCGGAACAGGCGCAGGTCGACGATCGGATCCTTGTCGGTGAGTTCCCAGATCAGGAACACCGCCAGCGCCACCGCCGAGATCGCGGCCAGCACGACGATCTTGGTCGAGTTGAACCAGTCCTCGTCGTTGCCCAGGTCCAGCACCACCTGCAGGCAACCCACGCCGATGATCAGGGTGATCAGGCCGACGTAGTCCATGCGCGGACGTTCGGTGGGTTCGGGACGGTCGCGCAACTGCGAGCCGACCACGGTCGCGGCGATGATGCCCAACGGCACGTTGATCAGGAAGATCCATTCCCAGCTGTAGTTGTCGGTGATCCAGCCGCCAAGGATCGGCCCGGCGATGGGCGCGACCACGGTGATCATCGCCAGCAGCGCCAGCGCCTGGCCGCGTTTCTCGCGTGGGTAGATCGACACCAGCAGGCTCTGGGTGATCGGGTACATCGGGCCGCAGACGAAGCCCTGCAGCGCGCGCGACACCACCAGCATGCCCATGCTCTGGGCCAGGCCGCACAGCAGCGAGGCCGCGGTGAAGGCCAGCGTGGCCCACACGAACAGCTTGGTCTCGCCGAAGCGGCGGCTGAGGAAGCCGGTCAGCGGCAGCGCGATGGCGTTGCTGACCGCGAACGAGGTGATGACCCAGGTGGCCTGCTGCGAACTGGCGCCGAGGTTGCCGGCGATGGTGGGCAGCGACACGTTGGCGATGGTGGTGTCGAGCACCTGCATGAACGAGGCCATCGCCAGGCCCACCGTGCACAACGCCACACTGGCCGGGCGGAACCCGGCGGCCGGTGCGCCCGGAGCCCCGGGCGCGGCGGGAGCGGCAGCTTGGTTGGACATGACCGGGCTCAGTTCGCCTTGGCGGCGTCGGGCAGGTTGGCGTGGATGATCTGCTTCACGGCCGCGTCGGCCTGCTGCAGTTGCTGCGCATAGACGTCGGTATCCAGCAGCGCGCCGCTGGCCGGCTTGGTCGGCAGCACCCCGCCGTTCTGGTCATGCAGGTTGACGTCGGCCTTCATCGACAGGCCGATGCGCAGCGGGTGCTGCTCCAGTTGCTTGGCGTCGATGGCGATGCGCACCGGCACGCGCTGCACGATCTTGATCCAGTTGCCGCTGGCGTTCTGCGCCGGCAGCAGCGAGAACGCGCTGCCGGTGCCGATGCCGAGGCTCTGCACGGTGCCGCGGTAGGTCACCGCGCTTCCGTACACGTCCGACTCCAGTTCCACCGGCTGGCCCAGGCGCATGTGCTTAAGCTGGGTTTCCTTGAAGTTGGCATCCACCCACACCTGGTTCAGCGGCACCACCGCCATCAGCGCGGTGCCGGGCTGCACGCGCTGGCCGACCTGCACCGAGCGCCGCGCCACGTAGCCGGACACCGGCGCGACGATGGCGCTGCGGGCGTTGTTGAGGAAGGCCTGGCGCACCTGCGCGGCGGCGCCCTGCACGTCGGGCTGGTCGGCCACGCCGTTCTCGTCGATCAAGGCGCGGTTGCGCGCCAGGGTCTCGCGCGAGCCGCTGACCGCGGCCTCGGCGGCGGCCAGCTGGTCGCGGGCATGCGCCAGCTCTTCGGCGGAGATCGCGCCGGTGGCGACCAGGCTGGCGCGGCGGGCGACGTCGGCGCGGGCGCGCTGCAGGGTCACCTGCTGCGCGGACAGTTCGGCCTGGGCGCCCTCGACCGAGCGGTACAGACCGCGCACCTGGCGCACGGTGCGCGCCAGATTGGCCTCGGCCTGCTGCAGCGCGACCTCGGTGTCGGCCGGGTCGAGCTTGACCAGCGGCTGGCCGCGCTCCACGCGCATGCCGTCGTCGGCGTCGATGCGCACCACGGTGCCGGCCACCATCGGGGTGATCTGCACCAGGTTGCCCTGCACGTAGGCGTCGTCAGTGTCCTCGTGCCAGCGGCCGACCAGGAAGTACCAGATCGCCAGCGCGATCAGCACCAGCACCACTACCACGGCCAGGCCGCGCAGCAGCTTGCCGCGCCGGCTGGAGGCGGGAGCGGAGGAAGCGGGGGTCGTTGTCTGATTCATTGCAGCGATCTCAGGAATGCGAAGGTGCGGAAGAAGAGCTCGGCGCGTCGGCGGCGGAGGTGGCGTCGTAGCCGCCGCCCAGCGCCTGATTCAGGCGCACCGAGACCAGGATCTGATTGGCTTGCAGGGACGCCAGGCGCTGTTGCGCGTCGAGCAACTGCTGCTGCGCGCTGAGCACGTCCAGGTAGTTGCCGATGCCAGCGCGGTAGCGCTGCTGCGACAGGTCGAAGGCGGCCTGCGCGGTCTCCAGCGCCTGCGTCTGCTGCTGCGCCTGCTCGGCCAGCGAACGCGCCGCATTGACCTGGTCGGCCACCTCGCGCAGCGCCGCCACCAGGGTCTGGTTGTAGTTGGCCACCGCCAGGTCGTACTGCGCATCGCGCTCGGCCAACTGGCTGCGCAGCCGCCCGCTGTCGAACAGCGGCAGGCTCACGCCGGGGCTGAGCAGACCCAGCACCGAGGAACTCTTGAACAGGTCGCCCGGGTTGGTGGCGGCGACGCCGCCCAGCAGGCTCAGGTTGATGCTGGGATAGAACTGCGCCTTGGCCGCATGGATGCCCTGCGAGGCGGCTTCCACGCGCCAGCGCGCGGCGACCACGTCGGGCCGGCGGCCGAGCAGGTCGCTGGGCAGCACCGACGGCACCCGCGCGGCCTGCGGGTCGAGCAGGCGCGGCCGCTCGATCTGCAGCCCGCGGTCCGGGCCACGGCCGAGCAAGGCCGCCAGCGCGGTGCGCGCTTCGTCGATCTGCTGCTGCGCGGCGGCGTGCTGCTGGCGCGCCGCCGGCACCCGCGCCTCGGCCTGGCGCAGTTGCAGGTTGCTGTCGATGCCGGCATCGCGACGCTGCCGCACCAGCTTCAGGCTGTTCTCCGAGCGCGCCAGTTCCGCGCCGGCCAGGTCATACAGATGCCAGGCGTAGCCCAACTGCGCGTAAGCGCGGGCGACGCCGGCCGACAGGTCCAGGCGCGCGGCCTGCGCGTCGACCTCGGCCGCATGCGCCTGGTCCACCGCCGCCTCCCACGAGGCGCGCTTGCCGCCCCACAGGTCGAAGCCGTAGCTGAAGTCCAGCAGGGCCTGTTCGTTGTGGATGTACTTGCCGCCGATCTCGTCGCCGACCAGGCCCTTGGGCAGTTGCAGGCCGGTGTAGCCGGCCGACAGCGACAGCTTGGCGCCGCGGTCGGCATCGGCAGCGCCGGCCTGCGCCTGCGCCAGGCGCAGCCGCGCATCGGCGGCGTCCAGGCTGGGCGTGCCCTGCAGGGCCTCGGCGATCAGCGCGTCGAGCTGCGGATCGCCCAGCGCCTTCCACCAGTCCTGCTGCGGCCACGGCGCCGGCGCCAGTGCGTCGGCGGCCAGGGTCTTGTCGATGTGCAGCTGGCGGTCGGCATCGAGTCGGCGCCCCTGCGGTTCCAGGCCACGGCTGCTGGCGCAGGCCGCCAGCGCCAGGGTGAGGGCCGCGACCGCGAATGGACGCAGGCGGGAAGGAGAAGAAGACAGAGTCATGTGGGCGGGTTCAGTGCGAATTGAGGGAGTCGCGGACGCGGGCCAACAACGAGAACAGCTGCTCGCGCTCTTCGGCGGACAGATCGCGCAGCGCGTCGGCGATGGCGTCGTCGCCGCGCTGCTTGAGTTGCTGCCACAGCGCACGGCCGTCGTCGGTGAGCACGATCTGCAGCGCGCGGCGGTCCTGCGCATGCGCCTCGCGGCGCACCCAGCCCAGGTCTTCCAGCTTGTCCAGCAGGCGCGTCACCGCGCTGGGGTTCTGGTCGATGGCCTGGGCCAGTTCGTTGGCGGTGCATGGCGCCATGTAGGCCAGGGCCTTCATGCCGAGGTAGTGGCTGAAGCCCAGTTCCGGCTCCAACCCGGTCATGGCCTGGTCGAGGCGGCGCATCAGGCCGTCACGCACCTGGCGCAGGAGCAGGCCGAACGAGGGCGGGCCAGGCAGGGAGGGAGCGCAGTTCATGGGCGCCTATTATTTTCATTTAGAAATATATGTCAAGAAAATATCCCCATGGAAATTAGATGCTGCGTTGCAACGAAGGAACGCTGACGGCGAGCGCACTGTAGCGGCGGCCGGGCCTGGCTCGGTATTACAATCGGGACAATGGATATCGAAATCGCGCCAACCCACGCCGTGCCCTCCCCGGTCGCAAACGGATCCGACAGTGCCCTGGACCCGCGCGCCATGGAGTGGTTCGAACGCGCCGATGGGCCACCCGCGCTGGCCTTTCTGGCGCATTCGCCGGTGTCGCTGCGGCGCGAGGTGGACTGGCACCGCCACCTGCGCGGCCAGTTGATCTACGTGGAGGACGGCGTGCTGGGCACGCGTACCGCCCACGGCCAGTGGTCGCTGCCGCCGGGCTGCGCCGGCTGGATGCCGCCGCAGGAACTGCACACGGTGCAGGTGTCCGGGCGGGTGCGCAGCTACTTGGTGCTGCTCCGCCCCGACGTCTGCGCCGACCTGCCGCCGCGGACCTGCGTGATCGGCATGAACGGCCTGTTCCGGGAGGTGCTGCGGCGGATGACCCAGTGGGGCGTACCGCTGGCGCTGGAGGCCGAACAGGAGCGCCTGTGCGCGGTGTTGCTGGACGAGGTGCGCAACGCCCCGGTCGAGCACCTGCACCTGCCGATGCCGCGCGACCGGCGCCTGCTGCGCATCGCCACCCAGTTGCTGGAGACCCCCGCCGACGACCGCTCGCTGGCGCAGTGGGCGCACTGGGCCGGACTGTCGCCGCGCAGCCTGAGCCGGCACTTCCGCGACGAGACCGGGTTCGGCTTCGCCGGCTGGCGCCAGCAGGCGCGGCTGGCCGAGGCGCTGCGCCGGCTCAGCGACGGCGCCAGCGTCGCCGACGCCGCCTTCCGCCTGGGCTACAGCAGCCCCAGCGCCTTCGTCACCGCCTTTCGCGGCCGCTTCGGCCATCCTCCGGCCCGTTACCTGGCCAGCGCCGGTGGCACGCGCGGCTTGGCATCGCCAGCCGCATCCGGATAATCGACCGGCTGACCTGCGGCGCCTGGCGCCGCGTTCCCCTATAGGTACTTCCTGCGCATGACCGATCTCGCCCGCCCCGCCTTCCATGGTTTCGAGCAGCTGCCGCTGCGCGAATACGCCGAACGCGCCTACCTCGACTACTCCATGTACGTGGTGCTGGACCGCGCCCTGCCGTTCCTCGGCGACGGGCTCAAGCCGGTGCAGCGGCGCATCATCTATGCGATGAGCGAGCTGGGCCTGAACGCGACGGCCAAGCCGAAGAAGTCCGCGCGCACCGTCGGCGACGTGATCGGCAAATACCACCCGCACGGCGACAGCGCCTGCTACGAAGCGCTGGTGCTGATGGCGCAGCCGTTCTCCTACCGCTACCCGCTGATCGAAGGCCAGGGCAACTTCGGCTCCACCGACGACCCGAAGTCGTTCGCGGCGATGCGCTACACCGAGTCCAAGCTGACCCCGATCGCCGAAGTGCTGCTGGGCGAACTGGGCCAGGGCACGGTGGACTGGTCGCCGAACTTCGACGGCACCCTGGACGAGCCGACCTGGATGCCGGCGCGGCTGCCGCACCTGCTGCTCAACGGCACCACCGGCATCGCCGTGGGCATGGCCACCGACGTGCCGCCGCACAACCTCAACGAGATCGTCAGCGCGCTGATCCGCCTGCTCGACGACCCCGATGCCAGCGTCGCCGACCTGTGCGAGCACGTGCGCGGCCCGGACTACCCGACCACCGCCGAGATCATCACCCCGGCCGCCGACCTGCGCACCATTTACGAAACTGGCCATGGCAGCGTGCGCGCCCGCGCCACCTACCAGAAGGAAAACGCCAACATCGTGGTCACGGCGCTGCCCTACCAGGTGTCGCCGTCCAAGGTGATCGAGCAGATCGCGCAGCAGATGCGCGCCAAGAAGCTGCCGTGGCTGGAAGACATCCGCGACGAGTCCGATCACGCCAACCCGGTGCGGGTGGTGCTGGTGCCGCGCTCCAACCGGGTCGACGCCGAGCAGCTGATGGGTCACCTGTTCGCCACCACCGACCTGGAGCGCAGCTACCGGGTCAACCTCAACGTGATCGGCCTGGACGGCCGCCCGCAGGTCAAGAACCTCAAGACCCTGCTGGAGGAATGGCTGCGCTTCCGCAGCGACACCGTGGTGCGCCGCCTCAACCACCGGCTGGAGAAGGTCGAGCGCCGCCTGCACCTGTTGGAAGGGTTGCTGACCGCGTTCCTCAACCTGGACGAAGTGATCCGCATCATCCGCACCGAGGACGAGCCGAAGCCGGCGCTGATCGCGCGCTTCGGACTCAGCGAGGAACAGGCCGACTACATCCTGGAAACGCGCCTGCGCCAGCTGGCGCGGCTGGAAGAGATGAAGATCCGCGGCGAGCAGGACGCGCTGGCCAAGGAACGCGAGCAGCTGCAGGCGGTGCTGGCCAGCAAGACCAAGCTGAAGAAGCTGATCAAGGACGAGCTGATGGCCGACGCCAAGAAGTTCGGCGATGCGCGGCGTTCGCCGCTGGTGCAGCGCGGCGCGGCCCAGGCCATCGACGAGACCGAGCTGGTGCCGAGCGAGCCGATGACCGTGGTGATGTCGGAGAAGGGCTGGATCCGTGCGGCCAAGGGCCACGACGTGGACCCGGCGGCGCTGTCCTACCGCGACGGCGACGGCCTGCTGGCGGCGGTGCGCGCGCGCAGCACGCAGCAGGTGGCGTTCCTGGATTCGGAAGGCCGCGCCTATTCGACCCTGGTCCACACCCTGCCCTCGGCGCGCGGCAACGGCGAGCCGCTGACCGGACGCTTCTCGCCCGCGGCCGGTGCGTCGTTCCAGGCGTTGGCAAGCGGCGAGAGCGATTCCCGCCTGGTGCTGGCGTCCTCGCACGGCTACGGCTTCGTCACCCGCTTCGAGAACCTGACCAGCCGCAACAAGGCCGGCAAGGCCATGCTCAACCTGACCCCGAACGCCAAGGTGCTGCCGCCCGCGCCGGTGAGCGGCGCCGGCAGCGACCGCATCGTCGCGGTCACCAGCGCCGGCCACCTGCTGGCGTTCCCGGTCGCCGACCTGCCCGAGCTGGACAAGGGCAAGGGCAACAAGATCATCGACATCCCCAAGGCCAAGCTCAGCACCGAGCGGGTGGTGGCGATCGCCGCGGTGGCGCCGGGCAACACGCTGCTGGTCAAGAGCGGCCAGCGCACCATGTCGCTGTCGTTCAAGGACCTGGACGCCTACCTCGGCGCCCGCGCCAGCCGCGGCGGATTGCTGCCGCGCGGCTGGCAGAAGGTCGACGACCTGGCGGTGGAGTAAGCACCGCCTCGCAGGCAGGGCCCAGAGGACGGCGCGACAGCGTGCGCGCCGTTTCTCTAAGTCGTTTCGCCAGGTCGCACAGATGCCGGCGCCGCGTCGGTCCGCGCACCCTCGGCCGCAACCTGCGCGGTCGCCAGCGCGCGGATCCGCGCGGCCACGCCGGCATCGACGGGCGTGTAGACGATCATGCCCAGGTCCGGCCGGCCATCGACGGCGAAGGCCGAGTACTCCAGCGCGATCTCGCCGAGCAGCGGATGCCTGAGACGCTTTTCGCCATCGCCCTCGCCGTGGCTCAACACCTCGTGGTCGTGCCACAGGGCCGCGAACTCGGCGCTGCGCGCGCACAGTTCGGTCACCAGGGCCGCCGCGTCCGACGCGATGCCCGCACGCACCACGTCGGCACGAAACGCGCCCACCACGAAGCGTGCCACCCTCGCCCAATCGTGCTGCTTGGCACGCGTGGCGGGATGACAGAACAGGAAGCGCAGGATGTTGCGCTCGCCGACGGGGAGCTGGCCGTAGTCGGTCAGCACCACCGCCGCCGCGCGATTCCAGGCCACCACGTCCCAGGTCGGCGTCTTGACGATGGCCGGACTGGTTTCCAGCGCATCGAGGACGCGCTGCAGCCGCGGGTCGCCCCCCGCCACCGCGCGGTAGCGCACCTCCGGCTGGCGCCCCAGCGCGACCATGAACAGGTGGTCGCGTTCGGCCTCGGTCAGCAGCAGCGCGCCGGCGATGCGCTCCAGCACCTGCGCCGACGGCGCGCCCCCACGCCCCTGTTCCAGCCAGGTGTACCAGGTCGGGCTGATGTTGGCGCGCTGCGCGACTTCCTCGCGGCGCAGGCCCGGCGTGCGCCGACGGCCGGAGAAGCCGAAGCTGGCGGGATCGAGCCGGGTCCGGCGGCTGCGCAGGAAGTCGCCCAGGGAATGGGCTGGATCGGAATGCATGGCGAGCCTGTTAGTCGCTTTACTACGATGACGTCACTACTTTAACGGGATACGCCGATGCCGGAGAGTCGCTCGCACCGACACAACGGAGTGCACCATGCGTATCTTTCTGACCGGCGCGACCGGTTTCATCGGCTCGGCGCTGGTTCCCGAGCTGCTCCAGGCCGGCCATCGCGTGCTCGGCATGACCCGCTCGGAGGCCGGCGCACAGGCCCTGCGCGCGGCAGGCGCCGAGGTCCACCACGGCACGCTCGAGGATCCGGACAGCCTGGCGCGTGGCGCCGCGCAGGCCGATGCGGTGATCCACGCGGCGTTCGATCATGACTTCAGCAACTTCGCCACGAACTGCGAGAAGGACAGACGCGCGATCGCGGCCCTCGGCGCGGCGCTGCACGGCTCCGATCGCCCGCTGCTGATCACCTCGGGCACCGGCGTGGGCAGCGGCGAACACGGCGCGCCGGCCAGCGAGGACGTGTTCAACGCCACCCATCCGAATCCGCGCATCGCCTCCGAGCAGGCCGGCAACGCGTTGCTCGAGGCCGGGGTCAATGTCTCGGTGATGCGGCTGCCGCAGGTCCATACCCCGTATCGGCAAGGGCTGGTCACCCCGCTGGTGGCGATCGCGCGCGACAAGGGCGTGGTCGCCTATGTCGGCGACGGCAGCAACCGCTGGCCGGCCGGCCACCTGTCCGACGTGGTGCGGCTGTATCGTCTTGCGATCGAGAGGGCGCAGCCGGGCGCGCGTTATCACGCGGTGGGCGAGGAAGGCATCCGCAGCCGCGAGATCGCCGAGGCGCTGGGGCGCGGCCTGAGGCTGCCGGTGGTGTCGATCGCGCCAGGCGAGGCGGCCGCGCATTTCGGCTGGATGGCGATGTTCGTGCAACTCGACATGCCGGCCTCGAGCGCGCTGACCCAGGCCAGGCTCGGCTGGACGCCGACCGGCCCGACGCTGATCGCGGATCTCGACGCAGGCAAGTTCGCCGCCTAGCCGCGCGGTCGGGGCGGCATGTACAGCGTCCTGCGGGTGCCGCGCCTTGTCTGCGGACGCGTCGCTGCTGGCTCAAGCGGCGTCTGTCGACGCCTGCTTCGCGCTGTCATCCGCCGCCGCGCCGTCGCGCAGTTGTTCGATATGGCTGGCGATCATCGCCGCCACCGTATCGGCCACCGCGCGGGCGCTCAGGCGGGTGTCGAACAGCAACTCCACGGTCGCATAGATCAGGTCGACCACGATGCGGCTGACCAGGCGCAGTTGGCGCGGGTCGGCGTCGGGGAAGGCCTCGCTGAGGAAGCGCACCTGGCCCTTGGTCACCTGCGCATGCGAATCCAGGCGCACCTGCTGCAGCGCCGGCACCGCGCGCAATGCGCGCAGCACCCAGACACCGCCCTCGGTCGCCTTGGTGACGCGGTAGGTATCCAGCACCAGTCCGGCCAGCGCACGCTGCAGGTCCTCGCGCGTGCCGCTCATCGCCTGCAGGGTGATCCACTTGGGGATGAGCTGGTTCTGCCGCTCCATCAGCCGCCGGCCCAGTTCCGACAGCAGCGCGTACTTGTTGGGGAAATAGCGGTACAGCGCCGGCGGCGTCAGCCCGGCCCGCGCACACACCAGGTTGGTGGACAGCCGCTCCACGCCGACGTCGCCGAGCAGTTGCGCGGTGACCGAGAGGATCTGTTCGTAGGTCTCGGTGGCGCGATGCTGGGCCGGCACCTTGTTCCCGGTCAGGCGCGGGCGGTGCGGTGCGGGGGGGCGCGGCGTGTCGGCGGGCATGGGATCTCGATGGTGATGGCGCGGCAGAGGCCGCGTGGCGGCGCGCATCGCCGCGGTCCTGCGTGCGCGTCATGCGCCGCAGCGCCGCTGCACGCGCCGACATCGCATCTTACCGCGCGCCGTCCCTGGCCCATCGGCAGCGACGCTCAGCGCCGCGCCAGCCAGCCGCTGAGGCCGGCGGCCAAGCGCTGCTGCAAGGCAGTGTACGGAGGGAAAAACGCCTTGACGATCGGCAGGCGCCCGCCGTGCAGCAGCGCGCGTTCGTGCGAGAAGGTGCGAAAACCGTGCACGCCGTGCGCGCTGCCGAATCCCGAGGCGCCGACCCCGCCGAACGGCAGGCCGCTGTGCACGAACTGCTGCAGGCAGTGGTTGACCACCGCACTGCCGGAACTGGTGCGCGCCACTACCCGCGCGATGCCGGCGCGGTCGCGACTCCACAGGTACAGCGCCAGCGGCTTGGGCGCGGCATCGAGTCGGTCGAGCACCTCTTCCAGGTGCTCGAACTCGACCACCGGCAGCACCGGGCCGAAGATCTCTTCCTGCGCGATGCGCGCCTGCGCCGGCACCTGCGCCAGCAGCGTCGGCGCCACGTAGCGCCGTGCCGCGTCGTGCTCGCCACCGGCCAGCAGTTGCGCGCCATTGGCGCGCGCCTCGTCGATCAGCGCGGCCACGCGCGCGGCATGGGCCGGGTGGATCATGCGCGCCAGGTGCGGACTGGCGGCGACCGCCTGCGCGTCGGCACCGTAGCGCTGCACCAGCAGGGCGCGGCAGTGTTCGAGCAGGCGCGCGCTGACCTCGCGATGCACGAACAAGGTATCCGGGGCGATGCAGGTCTGTCCGGCATTGACCAGCTTGGCCCAGACGATCACCTCGGCGGCGCGGCGCAGGTCGGCGCTGCGGTCGACGATCACCGGCGACTTGCCGCCCAGTTCCAGCGTCACCGGCGTCAGCTGCCGCGCCGCCGCGGCCATCACCTGCCGGCCCACCGCCGCCGAGCCGGTGAAGAACACATGGTCGAACGGACAGGCCAGCAAGGCCTGCGCGGTGGCTGCACCGCCCTGCACCAGGGCCACCTCTTCCGGCGCGAATGCCTCGTCCAGCACCGCCTGCAGCACCGCATTGACCTGCGGGGTGAATTCGGATGGCTTGATCAGCGCCGTGTTGCCGGCGGCCAACGCCGACACCAGCGGCCCCAGCACGGTGGCGACCGGGTAGTTCCAGGGCCCGATGATCAGGCAGCGACCCTTGGGCTGGAACGCGATGCGCGCGCGCGTCCCCAGGGCAAGCAAGGTGGGCGAGACCTTGCGCGGACGCATCCAGCGCGGCAACTGCGCGATCGCGGTGGCGATCTCGTCGACCACCGGCAGCACTTCGGTCAACTCCACTTCCAGCGCCGGCTTGGCGAAATCGGCGGCGAAGGCGGCGATCAGCGCCTGCCGTCGCGCCAGCAGCGCATCGCGTAGCGCACGCAGGCGGGCGCGTCGCGCGCTCGCCGAGGCGCCGCGCCAGGCCAGCGCGGTGGCCTGCTGCGCGGCGAACAGCGCCGCGATCGTGTCCGGCGCGGTGTCCTGCACGGGCTCAGGCGACATCGCCGTTCTCCTGCCTGGCGGAGGTCGGCGACCCCGCTGCACGCAGCAGCGCCCTGCCCTGCGCCACGCGCGGCATGCCGGCACGCATCGCGGCGGCGATCAGCGCACGCGCATGGCGCCCATCACCCTGCATGCGAGCCGGCCTGCAAGGCAGTCGCATGGCGTTGCCGCCGGCCGATCCACAACGCCAGCAGCGCCGCGGCGAAAGCAAAGCCCAGGCCGACCAGCGGCACCGGCGCCGGATCGTCGGCGTGCAGCAGCAGCGAGGCCAGCAACGGCCCGCAGGCCGATCCGATCAATTGCGCGGCCGGCACCAGCACCGCCACCCGCCCCTGCGCATCGGCGCGCAGCGCCAGGCCGACATGGAACGGCATCAGGAACATCCAGGCGAAGCCGAACGCCACGCACACCGCGGCGAAGCCGAGTGCCGGCGCGCCGGGAACCCGGTACATCGCCGCGGCCACCAGGCACAGCGCCAGGCTGCCGAGGGTCAGCGTCGCCGTCACCGACAGCCGCCGCACCCAGTAAATCGCCGCCAGCCCGCCGACGATCTGCATGCCCAGCACCCACGAGGTCTGCAGTTGCGCCGCGTGCGCGTCCAGTCCCGCGCGCAGCGCCAGCGGCTCCAGGTAGGCCCACAACGCGCCGATCGCCGACATCTGCAGGAACGCTACCAGCAGCGGCGCCAGCGTCGCCGGCGACCAGCGCAGCCTGGCGGTGGCGGTCGTCGTGCACTGGGCGCCGGCAGCGGGGGCCTGGCTCGCCGCTGCCGGCAGTGCCGCCGCCAGCGGCAGCACCAGCAGGCAGGTCGCGGCCATCGCGACGAAACCGCCCTTCCAGCCGGCCGCCGGCAACACCCACAGCGCCAGCGCCGCCGCCAGCGCGATCTGCGCCAGCGCCTGCAGCACCATGAACACCGCGGTGACCCGGTCCGGGGTGGCCGCACGCACGATGCTGACCGTGGCCACCCAGACCAACACCCCTTCGGCCAGGCCGGCGGCCGCACGCAGCGCGACGAAGGCCGTATCGCCCTGCGCCTGCACCGTGGCGAGGTTCAGCGCCGCGGCCAGCAACGCCGCCACGATCGCCGTGGCACGCTGCCAGGACACCGGCAGCAGCGCATCGCCCAACGCCACGCCGATGCCCAGCGCGATGATCTCGCCCATCGCCACCACGCCCACACCGGGCAGCGTGATCAGGCGCTGCTCGACCAGCGCGCCGAGCACGATCGGCTGCACGCCGAGGATCAGCAGGGCGATGGCGCCGATCGACAACGCCGCCGCGAGCGGACGCGTGGCCTGGACGGCGCTTGCCGCGCTGGAAGACGGGGATGGCATGGCGGTCATCGCAGTGGACCCTCAGTAGCCTTTGCTTTCGGCAGGCAATTCGCCCGCCGCGAAAGCCGCGGCGGCACGCCGCTGGTCCTTGCGCAGGCGCCCGTTGGCGATGCGCCGGACCCACCAGGGCAGCTCCCGCACCCGGCCGCCGGTGGCCGCGGCGAGGACGTAGGCCTTGGCGCATTTTTCGAACAATTCCACGTTCAACGCCAGCCGCTGCGCGGTGATGCCCAGACACAGCGGGCGTGCGCCAAACAGCAAGACGCTGCCGCTGCCCGGCGCGGCCGTCGCCAACGCGTCGACCGCAGGAAACGGCGCCGGCATCGGCCCGATGTGTCGGGCCTGCTCGTCGAACACCTGCGGCAGCACGCCGCCGACGTCGCCCAAGCGCAGGCCGAACACGCCGGCCGACCAGGCGCTGGCGCCGACATCCGGACGCCGCGCGTACACCTGCGCGTGCACCTGCGCCGAGAGCGGCAGCGCCGGGTCGCGCCAGTCCAGCCACTGCGGCCGCTCCGCATCGCGCGCGCCGCAGCACATCGCCGTGGTGCCAGGACAACGCAGCGCCAGCGCCGCCGCATCATCGCCGAGCAGGCGCTTGGCGGCGAGCCGCTCGCGGGTCTGCAGCCACAGCGCTTCGATGTGCGAGAGAGTGGGCATGCGCTACACCAGCTTGAACACGTCGTCGAAGCGATTCAGCGCCTCGTCCACCACCGCATCGGTATCGGCGCGGCTGGTGTAGATGCGGCTGCCGGCCAGGGTGATCAGCCCGTGCGCGGAATACGCCGCGCCCATCTCCTCCATCATGTGCTTGCGCTCCTTGGCCTCGTTGCGCACGCGCCACAGCTTGTACAGGTTGCCGGTGTCCAGCAGCAGCACGCCGGAGGTCTGCAGGTGCACGATCGAGCCCATGTTGTAGACCACGTACGGCAGGCCGAGACGGCGGATGATCGCCTCCAGGCCCTGTCGCAGGCGATCGCCGGCGCGGCCGGCCTGGCCGGCGGCGTCACTGCGCTGCGCCTCCAGCAAGGCGTGGTAGCCGGCCACGCAGGACAGCGGATTGGCCGACAGCGTGCCGCCGACGAAGGCCCGCCGCGCGGTGGTGCCGATGCCGCCGACCAGGCTCATCATCACCTCGCGGCGGCCGCCGATCGCCCCGGCCATCGGATAGCCGCCGGCCAGGCATTTGCCGAGCACGGTGATGTCCGGCATGACCCCGAAGTAGCCCTGCGCGCCGCCCGGGCCGAGCCGGAAGCCGGTGACCACCTCGTCGAAGATCAGCAGCGCGCCGAACTCGTCGCAGAGCGTGCGTACCTGCCGGTTGTAGTCGTGATGCACTGGCCGCGTGCCGCTCTCCGGCCCGAGCGGTTCCAGCAGCACCGCCGCGGTGCCGCCGCGCAAACGGTTGAACTGCAGCTTGCGGCGCAGTGCCTCCAGATCGTTGGGGTGGCATTCCTGGGTGTAGGCGGTGGCGCCACGCGGGATGCCGATCGCCTCCATGCGCCCGGTGCCCGGCAGGCGCATGCCGTACACCAGCTGGTCGCTCCAGCCGTGGTAGGCGCCGCCGATCTTGATGATCCATTTCTTGCGGGTGTGGGTGCGGGCCAGGCGCACCGCGCCCATCACCGCCTCGGTGCCGGAGCCGAGCAGGCGCAGCATCTCCACCGCCGGCATGCTGGCGCAGACCAGTTCGGCCAGCTTGACCTCGTATTCGTGCAGCAGGCCGGTCACCGGGCCGCACTGGTCCAGCACGGCCTGCACGTGTTCGCGCAGTTCCGGCGGATTGGACCCGAGCAGGGTCGGGCCACCGGCCTGCAGGAAGTCGATGTAGCGGTTGCCGTCGACGTCGGTCAGGTACGCGCCCTCGGCGCTGTGCATCGCCAGCGGGAACGGATGGTTGAACGCCAGGTTGTGCTGCACGCCGCCGGGGATGACCTGCTTGGCCGCCTCGCCCAGGCGTTTGGAGCCCTGGCAACGCGCGTCGAAATAGCGCATCACCTTGGCCATGCCGGCGGCGCCGATCGGACGCATCGGCTGGTTCACCAGCGCATGGAAGCGCGCGTACAACTGGTCCACATCGGGCCACTGCGAAATGGCGGGGGTCTGGCTCATGGTCGGTGCCGGGCTCGGGGGAACGGAAACGGAAAGGGCGTGCATGCGCTCAGGCCTCCAGGGCAATGAGAACGGCGCGCAACGGCGCGGCCAGGCCGGTGTCGTGCAGGGCGCGGCGGCGGATGCGGCGTGTCAGGTGTTCGCGCGCCACCTGCTCCAGCGCATCGACCGCCGCCACCGCCTGCTCCAGGCTGCGGCCGCAGCACAGCACGCCGTGGTTGCGCATCAGATAGGCATTGCGCGATGGGCGCAGTTGCCGCGCCAGCAGCCAGGCCAACAGCCCGGTGCCGGACGGGAAGTAACCGACCATCGGCACGCTGTGGCCGATCGTCACCTGCAACGCCGGGTCCTCCACCGGCAGCGCCACACCGAGCAGTGCGCAGGCGCTGGCCACCGGCTGATGGGTGTGGATGCTGCAGGCCACATCGGGCCGGCGGCGCAGCACCTGCGCATGCAGCCCGGTCTCCACCGACGGCGTGGCGGCGCCATCCAGTTGCCGCAGGTCGGCCAGGCGCACCACGCAGATGTCTTCGGCGCGCATCGCCAGGTAATCGATGGCCGAGGGCGTCACCGCGAAGCGCTCGGCGTCCAGGCGCAAGGCGACGTTGCCGCCGGTGCCGGCCAGATAGCCGCGCCGCGACAGGTCCACGCACAGCGCGACCACGCGCGCGCGTTGTTCATGGGCAAACATGCTGGGGCACCTCCGGCACGCTCTCTGGAAGGGGATTCATGCGCCGGTAGATCGGCGCCAGGGTGCGCTGCAACTCGCGGAACGTCGCATAGCGGTCGTCGTACAGCCCGCGCGTGGCCGCAGACGGTTCGTACACCCGGCGCGCACGTTGCAGCGCCGGCAGGTCGGCGAAGCGCAGCCGGCCCAGGCCCACGCCGGCGATGAAGGTGGCGCCGATCGCATTGGCCTGGATCGGGTTGTGCAGTTGCCGGATCGGCTGGCCGCTGACGTCGGCGATGATCTGGCACCACAGGTCCGACTGCGCGCCGCCGCCGACCGCGGCGACCACCCCGGGATCGCGGCCGAGCAGGCGCGCGAACGGCTCCATCATCCAGCGCGTATTCAACGCCACGCCTTCCATGAAGGCGCGGATGATGTCCTCGCGGGTGTGCATCAGCGACAGGTTGACCAGCCCGGCGCGCAGGCTGTGGTCCTCCACCGGGGTGCGCTCGCCGAACAGCCACGGCATGTACACCAGGCCGTTGGCCCCGGGCGGCACCCGCGCGGCGATGACGTTGAGCACCTCGTACACGTCGGGGCGTTCTTCGTCGCGCAGCAGTTCGTCGGGATGGAACAGGATGCGGTCGCGCAGGAACGACAGGTTGGCGCCGGCGGTGGACTGCAGCGCGGTGGCCAGGTAGCGCCCGCTCACCGCGCACGGCACCGCGGCGATATTGCTGAACACGTCGGTCTTCATCCGCGGCACGTGCGCGCCCAGCCACGACGAAGTGCCCAGGTACAGATGCGCGGCGTAGTCCTCGACGGCCGCGGCCACCGCCACCGCCGAGTTGTCGATGGCGCCGGCGATCACCCGGGTCTGCGGCGACAGGCCCAGTTGCGCGGCCACGCCCGGCAGCAGCGGCCCCAGCACCTCGGTCGAGGCCACCAGGTCCGGCAGCTTGTCGCGCTCGATGCCGAGCAGCCGCAGCAGGCCGTCGTCGTAGCGGATGCGCATCGGGTCGCGGTTGTCGGTGACCCAGGTGGTGAGCACCGAATCGGCGGTGGCGCAGAAGCGCCCGGTCAGGCGCAGGTTGAGATAGTCCAGCGCGTTGAGGAACTTGTGCGTGCGCTGGTAGCGCTGCGGCTCGTGGTCGCGCAGGTAGGCGATGTGGCCGGCGCAATCCTTGCCGCTGCCGGCCGGCGCGCCGCCGCTCAGGCGCAGCCAGCGCAGCAGTTTCAGCGGCGCATAGCCGCGCACGTTGAGCCAGCGCCCGCGCAGGCGCCGCGCGATCGCCGCCTGCCCGCGCATGTCCAGCCACAGCATCGCGTTGCCCAGCGCGCGGCCGTCGCGGTCCACGCACACGGTGCACTCGCCCTGGGTCGAGCAGCACACCGCGGTCACCCGCCGGCGCAGCGCCTCGCCCCCCTGCAGCACCGCCGCAGCGGTGACCAGCAGCGCGTTCCACCAGTCGCGCGGATCCTGCTCGGCGCACACGCCATGCACGTGCAGCGGCACCGGCTCGAACGCCCAGGCGATCACCTGGCCGTCCAGGGTGACCAGCGCGCACTTGCAGCCGGAGGTTCCCAGGTCCACCGCCAGCACCAGTGGCTGGTCGCCGCCCCGGTCGGCATCGAGCAGTTCGCTGCGCATCGGTCAGAACGTGTAGCCGATCGAGGCGACCAGGGTGTCGCCATCGGTCTTGCGGATGCGCGCGCCGTCCTGCACCCAGTACAGCTCGTGCGCGTTGACCCGGGTGCTGACCCAGTCCAGGTTCCAGTCCAGGCCCCAACGCTTGTGGGTGATGCCGATCTGGTAGTCGGCGAAGCTGCCCTCGCTGAAATTGCGCAGCTTCTGGTAGCCGGCGTGCAGGCGCAGCGTGGTCGACGGCAATACCGACGGCAGCAGCGGCGTCTGGTAGTTGAGATCGCCCAGCAGCGTGCCGCGCGAGTCGTGCTCGCCACGGGCGAAGCAGCGCAGCGCCGTCGTCGGGTCGGCGGCGAACTGCAGGATCTGCGCGCACACGCCACCGGTGTCGGCACCGCGGTAGGTCTTGGAGAACACGTACAACAGGCGGCCCTCGACCGCGCCGTAGCCGAGTTCGAGCACGCCGAAATTGCTATCGTAGTCGGTGCGGCGGATGTCCGCCGGGGTGCCGGTCTGCAGATCGATCTGATGCGGGGCCAGGAAACTGGCGCCCGGGAACCGTTCCGTGGCCAGGCCGACACCGGCATGCCAGGCATCGGGATTGCCGAAGCGGTAGCCGGCCGCGGCGGTGATGCCCAGGCCGTCGCCATCGAGGAACTGTTTCTTGCTGACCTTGGCCACCTCCAGCAGCGCGACGAAGCCGCTGGCGTGCACGAACTGGGTGGTCCACTTCAGCGACGGGCGCATCAGCGAGTCGGACACGCCGCGCGTGCGCTGCTCGCTCATCAGCTTGATCTGGTTCTGGAACTCGTAGTTGACCATGCCATCGGCGTCGGCCTGCTGGGCGTGGGCCCGGGCGCAGCACGCGCCGTGCAGGGCCAGTGCGCCCGCGAGGGTCGCCATGAAGCGGACTGCAGTCATCTCAATCTCCCCTGGTTCGCTGAGGTGGGACGCGCGGCGACCGGCGGCGGCCCGCACGTCGATGGCGCCGGCGCGTTGCGCGCGCGGCAGGTGGACTACTTGGCGCAGACCGGCGTGCTGGGCAGCGCCTGCACGCGGGTGAAGCGCTCGGTCTCGCCGAGCACTTCCACACCGACGAAGGCGCGCAGGTCCAGCGATTTGCCGCTGGCGCGCAGCGTGGCCTTGTAGCGCTTGCCGCTGCGCGGATCGAAGGCCCAGCCGTCGCGCCAGGTGTCGCCGTCTTCGCGCGCCAGACGTGCGATCTGCACGCCGCAGGTATCGGTGGCGGTGCCGGCGTCCTTGTCCCAGACGATGCGTCCGCACAAGGCCGTGGCCGCATCCGCGCAGGGTGCGAACTCCACCACCGCGTCCTTGGCCGCGGTCAGCCACAGCCCCTGCGCCGAGGCGGATGCGGCGCCTGCCGCAGCCGGCGCCAGCAACCACCCCGCTACGACCACACCGACCACGCCGTACCGCTTGATTCCCGGACTCGCCTGCATCGAACGCCCCCTCGCCATCGCGCAATTAAGTAGTGAAAACTACCGTATAGCGATCACTACCGTTTTGCAAGCATTGTCCGCGCGGCGTTCGCCGCAGGCGCGACGAAGCGCGCAACCGCCCGGATTTGAAGGGATTACCTGAGCGGCGCCCTGCGTGCGCCAGCCGATGTTTGCGGCATCGCAACAGCCGACAGCGAACACATCGGCGCACGTCACGGTCACGGCATCGCAGTGCATGCGGCGAATGCGTCGGCCACACCAGCCAACGCCACAGCCGAGCGCGGCGCGCCGCCCGACTCGATCGGCAGTTTCAAAAAACGAGGAGGACAGAACGCTGGTCGGGGTTTGCGGCCAGCAGGCTGCAGCGGCAATCGGCACGGCATCGAAAGTGGGGCCGCCGCGCATACGGAGCGGCACTGCCGATGCAGGCCAGTGCGAGAGGTGGCGACCGGCACGAGCGGCCGGTCGCAGGCAGCCGGCGATGGCACGGCCGCGGTAGCGGGGACTCCCCGCTCAATGCATCGGCGCCTCCCGCAATCGGGAGGCGCGCGCCTGGATCAGGCGTCCTTGCCGGACACGTGCCCGTCGATCTTCGAGGTCTGGTACAGCGCCATGCCAATGCGCTTGATCAGGCCGAGCTGCTGCTCCAGCCACCAGGCATGGTCTTCCTCGGTGTCGCGCAATTGCGCCAGCAGCACGTCGCGGCTGACGTAGTCGCCGTGCTGCTCGCACAGCTTCATGCCCGCGGCCAGGTTGGCGCGCACTTCGTACTCGACCTTCAGGTCCTTCTCCAGCATTTCCTCGACCGTGCGCCCGGGTTCGAAGGCATGCGGGCGCATGTCCGGGTCGCCTTCCAGGAACAGGATGCGCCGCAGCAGTGCATCGGCGTGCTCGGTCTCCTCTTCCATCTCGTGGTTGATGCGTTCGTACAGCGCCAGCAGGCCCTGGTCCTCGTAACGCCGCGAGTGGATGAAATACTGGTCGCGCGCGGCCAGTTCGCCGCGCAGCAGCTCCTTGAGGCATTGCACAACGTCGGGGTGTCCCTTCATGGGGCGGGCTCCGTGGGGTCGACTGAGGGCGCCATAGTGCCCGATGCCGCCGCGCCGCGTTCCAATCGGAATCATTCACATCCCGAGTCGCACCACCCACGATGCGTGACCCTGCGCACAGCGCGCCGCGCCTACGCGGGAACGACACGCACGCGTGTCTAGAATCGGAGACTTGCCACCGGAGAGAGAGACGATGCGCGGTCGATGGAAACGCCTGCTGCTGGGCACGCTGCTGCTGGCGGCCGCCCTAGTCCTGGGCATCTGGCTGCTGCTGCGCGGCAGCCTGGCCGCGCTGGACGGCAAGGCGCCGCTGCAAGGACTGCGGGCGCCGGTGAGCATCCAGCGCGACGCACTGGGCACGGTCACCATCGAGGCCGCCGACGAAGCCGATGCGATGCGCGCGCTCGGCTACGTGCATGCGCAGGAGCGCTTCTTCGAGATGGACCTGCTGCGCCGCGCCGCCGCCGGCGAACTGTCCGAGCTGGTCGGCCCGCACGCGCTGGGCGTGGACAAGGCGCGCCGTGCGCAGCGCCTACGCGCCCGCAGCAGCGCGCAACTGGCCGCGTTCGCCGGCACGCACGCGGCGGCGCTGCAGGCCTACAGCGCCGGCGTCAACCAGGGCCTGCACGCGCTGCGGGTGCGGCCGTGGCCGTACCTGTTGCTGTTCGCCGCGCCGCGCGACTGGCAGCCGGTGGATTCGGCGCTGGCCGGGCAGGCGATGTACTTCGACCTGCAAGGCAAGCAGCTCGATCGCAAGCTGGAGCTGTACCGGCTGCAGCAGCGCTTGCCCGCGCCGCTGTACGCCCTGCTGCGCCACGAAGGCAGCAGTTGGGACGCCGCGCTGGATGGCAGCGCGGTCGGCGACGCGGTGTTGCCCGACGCCGGTCAGGTCGATCTGCGCAGGCTGCCGGATGGGGCCGCGCAGGCCAACGCCGACGCGGTGGCTCCTACCGCGCCCGGCAGCAACAACTGGGCGATTGCCGGCAGCCGCACCGCCGACGGCCGCGCCATCGTCGCCAACGACATGCACCTGGCCCTGCGCGCGCCCAGCCTGTGGTTCCGGGTGCGCCTGCGCTATGCCGATGCGCAGGCGCCGGGCGGCCGCGTGGACGTGTCGGGCTTCTCCCTGCCCGGCCTGCCGGCGGTGATCGTCGGCAGCAACGGCCACATCGCCTGGGGCTTCACCAACAGCTATGCCGATACCGCCGACTGGTACCGGCTCACGCCCTGCGCCGCGACGCCGCAGCCCGGCTGCACGCCGGTCACCGTGCGCAACGAACGGATCCGGGTGTCGGGCGCGCCCGACACCATGCTGCAGGTGGAAGACACCGCCTACGGTCCGATCCTGCAGCATGAACCCGACGGCAGCGCCCTGGCATTGCGCTGGGCGGCGCAACTGCCGGGTGCGCTGAACCTGGGCCTGGCCGACTTCGCCCGCGTCACGTCCCTCCCCGATGCCTTCGCCCACGCGCAACGCATCGCCACGCCCGCGCAGAACCTGGTGCTGGCCGACCGCGACGGCCACATCGGCTGGCGCGTGCTCGGCCCGCTGCCGCTGCGCGGCGCGCATTGCGCAGCCGACGCAGTCATGCACGACGTGCGCGCGTCGGTGCCGGCGGACGCGCGCTGCGCGCCGTGGCCGCTGTCCACCATCCAATCGCCGCAGCGCATCGATCCCGCCGACGGGCAACTGTGGACCGCCAATGCCCGCGTGGTCGGCGGCGCCGAACTGGCACCGCTCGGCGACGGCGGCTACGCGCTGGGCGCACGCGCACAGCAGATCCGCGACGACCTGCGCCTGCATCCGCACCTCGACGAACGGCAGTTGCTGGCGATCCAGCTCGACGACCGCGCCCTGTTCCTGCAGCGCTGGTGGGCGCTGCTGCAGCAACGCGATGCCGGTGCGGCGACGCCAGCGCTGCACGCCGTGGCGAAGGCGGCCAAGCACTGGGAAGGCCGCGCCAGCACCGGCTCGGTGAGCTATACCCTGGTGCGCGCCTGGCGCCTGGCGGTGCTGACCCGGATCCGCGACGGCCTGATCGCACCGGCGCGTACAGGATCGGACGCCGATGCCGCGCCCCCGGCGCTGCCGCAACTGGAAGGCGTGGCCTGGCCGCTGCTGCAGCAACAGCCGCTACACCTGCTGCCGCGCCGCTACGGCAGCTGGCAGGCGCTGCTGGAAGACGCCGCCGCAGAGGTGCGCACGACGCTGCAGGCCGAAGGCCCGCTGGACACGCGCCGCTGGGGCCTGGAGAACCGCGCGGCGATCTGCCATCCGCTGGCGCAGGGCCTGCCCGGGCCGCTGCGCGGCTGGCTGTGCATGCCGGACACCCCGCTCCCCGGCGACGACAACATGCCGCGGGTGCAGCGCCCGGAATTCGGCGCCTCCGAACGCATGGTGGTGGCGCCCGGCCACGAAGCCGACGGCATCGTGCACATGCCGGGCGGCCAGAGCGGCCACCCGCTGTCGCCGTTCTGGGGCGCCGGCCACGCCGACTGGGTGCAGGGCCGTGCCACAAAGTTCCTGCCTGGCCCGACCCGGTACACGCTGACATTAAGCCCGACCGCACCACAATGACCTGATCTCGGTCCGCGCTGGCGCCTGTCCGCCTGCGCCGGCCTGCCGCCTTCCCCCCACTGCCGAGTCTGCCTACCGATGAAGCGCCCTCCCCTGCTCGCCCTGTTGCTGCCGCTCGCCGCGGCCGTGTCGTTCTCCGCCAGCGCCGCGCCGGCTGCCGACGCGCCCACTGCCGCCGCCGACTGCAGCGTGCGCGCCGAACCCGGCGACGACCTGCAGGCCGCGATCGATCGCGTCCCCAACGACGGCAAGCCCGCCACCGTGTGTCTGAGCGCGGGCGAGTTCCCGGTGAGCAAGCTGATCTCGATCCAGCGCGACGGCCTGCGCCTGCGCGGCCAGGGCGACAGCACCGTGCTGCGCATGCGCGACCACGTGCAGCAACCCACCATCGTGATCGGCGACTACCAGAACGAGCGCCCGATCCGGCCGATCCGCGACGTGCGCGTGGAGCAGTTGCAGATCGTCGGCGGCACCATCGACAAGGAGTTCATGCCCGAACGCCCGTACCTGAGCAACAGCCTGGTGGTGGTGCGCAACGGCCAGAACATCCAGCTGACCCACCTGCGGGTGAGCAAGTGCCGCAGCGCCTGCCTGCTCAGCGAGTTCGACAGCCGCGACCTGCTGATCGCGCACAACGACGTGTCCGGCGCGACCTGGGACGGGGTGTCGTTCAACCGCACCGCCAAGGTCAAACTGATCGACAACGTGATCCACGACAATGTCGCCGCCGGCATCACCACCGAGCACCTGGAAGACAGCGAGATCCGCGACAACCGCCTGGAGCGCAACGGCAGCCAGGGCGTGTACCTGGCCGACGCACGCCGCAACCTGTTCGCGGGCAACCAGTTCATCGACAACAAGGGCGCCGGGCTCTACCTGACCTGCTCGATCCGCCAGCGCACGCCGCAGATCCTGTGCTGGGACAACAGCATGAGCCAGGACAACACCTTCGAGAACAACACCTTCCGCGGCAATCCCTACACCTACACCATCGGCGTGGACAGCGCGGCCAACTGCACCGGCCCGGACTTCCGCCCCAACCTGTGGCGCAAGAACAACCAGGCCGATGCCTCGGGCATCGACATCCAGCCCGAACGCTACGGCCACTGCGTGCGCTTCGAGTAGGCGCACGCGGGGCCGCCGCGCCGCCACCGCTGCCTCGGCAGGGTGGCGTGGCGGGCTGGCGCGGCAGGCGCCCGCCAGGCTTCGCGCCTGCGCATGACGGCGCAGAGGTCTGTGCGCCCGGTATCCCCTGCTTCGCCCGCCCGACGCCGGACGCCCGCCCGCCACGCTGACCACGGCGGGTGCGCCGGCGAACGCGGCAAGCCGCTCAAGCTCTCCCTGCAGCGGCCGCTAACCGGTGACGACGCCCCAGCGACCGACGGACCGCGCTGGACCACCGATCGGCCGTGCCGCGCAGGCGCTGGAGTGCCGCCGCGCTCTGGGAGAGCAGATGAACTACCACCTTCATGTCCGCCGCACCCTCGACCGGCCGATCCTGGCGATTCAGGGCCTGACCCTGTGCGTCTGGCTGGCGCTGCTGCTGTGCAACCCTTACCTGCGCCATCCGCTGGACCCGCGTTACGCGCTGGCATTCGTCGCCATGCTCGGCAGCGGTGCGGTCATGCGCATGGCCAAGCGATCCTGGCAATGGCGGCTGGGCGCCTTCCTGTCCGTGATCGCGTTCGACGCCGCATTCCGGCTGCAACTGCATCACATGGGCGGCGCCAGCGCGAGCTGGATGCTGCCGGTGGCGGTGACCCTGAGCCTGGGCTACAGCGTGCTGTTCAGCCACGCGCGCGACTATCTGCTGGCCTTGGCCTGCACCTGGGCGATCATGCTCGGCTGGCACGACAGCCTGGTGCCGACCGCGGCCGACCTGCCGCTGCTGGAACTGCTGGTGGCGGCGGTGACGATCATCGGGCTGGCCATGAACCACGTCGTCGTCACCGCCCTGCGCAGCAACTACGCGCACCGGGAAAACGATCGACGCCTGGCCGCCACCGATGCGCTGACCGGTCTTCCCAACCGGCGCGCGCTCATCGCCGAGCTGGAGGCAGCGATCGGCGCCCGGCATGCCGTGCAGCTGGCCATGCTGGAGATCGATGACTTCGAGCGGATCGGCGCCGAGCACGGCCACCACGTCGGCGATGCGGTGCTGCAGGCGCTGGCGACGGAGCTGGTGCGGCTGGATCCGCGCTGCCGTGTCGGCCGCCTCGGCGGCGAGGAATTCGGCCTGCTGTTCGAGGCCGTGTCGCAGGCCAAGGCGAGCGAACGGCTGCAGCGCCTGCAGCAACGCATCCGCAACCTGCGCGTGGACGGGGCCGCGTTCACCTGCAGCGTCGGCCTGGCCTCGCTGCCGGCCGGCGGCGAGGTGTCGGACCTGCTCGCACGCGCCGACCGCGCCTTGTCTGCAGCCCGGCACGCGGGCGACGGCAGCCTTCGCCTGGACGGCGCCACGCCGGCCGCGGCCGGCACGCCCGCAACGTTTGCGCACGATCCCGTTCTGCCGGCGGCCACACCGCTGTAGCGCGAGGCCGGCAGATAGGGGGTGACGGCGTCCCTCGCCCCCACCGCGCGCCCGCACATCACCAACCCGCCGGGACGCAGCACTGAGCAGCACATGACGTACCCGGAGCACATCCGCCACCTGTTGGGCCGCTCGACCACGGCCATTCAAGCGCTGACCCTGTCGATCTGGGTGGCGACGCTGCTGCTCAATCCGTATCTGCAGCGGCCATGGCCCCTGGTCAACGCGATGCTGCTCGCCTCCATGCTCGGCGCCGTCGCCAGCACCCTGCTGGTTCGCCGCTTCTGGCAATGGCGCATGAGCGGCGCACTCTACGTGCTGCTGCTGTCGTGGGCATACCAGGTCGAACTGCGCCAGATGGGCACACACGGCACATTCTGGTGGCTGCCGACGACCGCCACGCTGTGCCTGGGCATCAACCTGCTCTTCCCCTTCACCAGAGACTACCTGCTAGCGCTGGCCTACATCTGGGCGATCATGTTGATCGGCCGACCGCTGCCGCTGGCCGCCGATGGCGATCCAGCGCTGCTGGGGCTGCTGGTCGTGGCGGTCTCGCTGATCGGCGTGGCGATGAACCGCACGTTCGCGCGGAGCATGCTGATCACTTACCAATTGAAGGAAGACTACCGACGCATTTCCGAGACCGACGCGCTCACCGGGTTGGCCAACCGGCGCGCCCTGATGGCGCAGTTGCATGCGCTGGCGAGCGGGCGCCGCGATTGCGGCACGCTGCAATTCGCGATGCTGGATATCGACGATTTCAAGCAGGTCAACGACACCCATGGTCACGATGTCGGCGACGCCGTGTTGCGCGCGCTGGCCGCGGAGCTGACGACGCTGGAGCAAGGCTGCCGGGTCGGCCGGCTCGGCGGCGAGGAATTCGGGATCGTGATCGACGGCATGAGCGACACGCAGACCGAGGATCTCTTGCAGCGGTTGCTGGAACGGGTGCAGCGGACCAGCGCAAAGCGTGTGGCCTTCACGTTCAGCGCCGGTGTCGCGCGCATGCGTCCGGACGGCGACATCTCCGATCTGCTCAAGCGTGCCGACCGTGCGCTGTACGCGGCCAAGCGCGACGGCAAGAGCCGGATCCGCACGGACAGCCACACACCGCCAGCAACCATGGCCGCCCTGCAGCATGCGCCCAACAGCGCGACGCAGGCCACGGATTCGACATAACTGCAGGCTCGACTCGCGGTTACACGCGCGCATGCAACTCAGGCCCAGGCCCAACACGCTCATCAGCACCGCACTGAGCCGGTCCAGGGGCCGCCGCGCGCGCATCCACCAGCGCGAATCAGACCGCGTGGATGACGAACGGCAGCAGGCTGGCGCGCTCATCCTATCGTTCTGCGCGCGCATCCCGGCCACCGTGCGGTCGGAGGGGTCGGCAATCCTCGCGCGAAACTAGCGTCACGGCGATCGCAACTGGCGAGAAACAGGCGATCAGCTTGCCACCGTGGGCATCGTCTCGGCATCGGTCGGATTAGCGGTGGTTTACCGGACCATTGATGCGCCGAAATCGGATCGGACTACGTTGCGGGAACGCAACCGCTAGGTGAATCAGGGATGACGCCATGGTTGGAGCCGCGCTGGCAGACGGCGATGCGTGGCACGAGCAGCCACAAGCAGACCAGAGCTGGCAGACCGAGCACACCGCAGGCAACTTGCCATGCGATGCGCATGCGGCGCGAGAGATGCGTCAGACGCAAACGCATCGAGGCGGCCACGGCGGAAGCAAGCATCAAGCCAACTGCCAACAGGCCGATGCCGCTGGGCATAGGTCCCGGAGCGGTCACTGTCAGTCGCGAGTTGGGAGCAAAAAGCGCCTTGGCGTACTCCTGTAGTAGATGCAGCACCGGCGACGGCCACCAGACGCGATAACGATGAATCGCCGGATAGTCGAAGGCGAGTTTTCGCCATTGGACGATGTCAGACCGACCATCGGCACGCACGCGCAACAGAAGAATCGCGGGGACAGCGCCATCCGCGGTATGCGCCTGTTCGGAGTACGTCAGGCAGACCAGGTAGCCGTCTGGCAATTCGATCAGGTCCAGCTTGCTCAAGTCGCCGATCGCGCCTGGCAGTGGAATGCGGACATGTTTTCTTGCAACAACACCATCGTGCGCAGGCTCAACAAAATAGAGCGCTCGATCGCTGAGCAGCATCATTCGACTGCCGACGCGACCCAAGCCTGCCAGCACTTCTCCAGCGTCGACCGATACGTAAGGAAAAACCTTCTTTTCTGAACTTGCATAGCGATATAGGGTGTCGCCTCCGACCAGGGCGACGTCGCTACCAGGCCATCCTGATAGGTTGCCGATGGGAAGTACCACGCGCGGGAATGCGCGCCCCTGCACAGCGACTCCCAAGCTTGCGACGAATTGACCGTCCAATAAGCTATAGCCGTTCAGGCGCATGCTGTCATGGCTGAATACCCAGCGAATGTTGCGTTCCGCGTCGTCGAATCGCATCGGTGCAATGTTGGCCAATTCATTGCGTTGCGGTTGCTTGCCGAGGCGGATGTCGAGACCCGAGGGCTTTGCGCTCTTGACCGCAATGGCCAACTGACCGGCATCGGGATATCTGCTGTCGCGCAGCGCAGCCAACATCCTTTTGCGCGGCTCCATTTTTTCGACCTCGATATGTCCGCCAGGAGGCGGGACCGCCATATTGAGCGGATGCGATCCCTGCGCGATCCACACCAATTCCAGCGCGAAAAGCACCAGAACCATCAGCATGTAGAGTCCCATCGATAGCGGCAATGCAAGCAGCAATGTCGCCCGTACCCCATTCACCGGAATCTCGGGATTCGGCCTGAATGCTCCAATCAACAAGGTACCCAACCAGACCAGCGCGACCAGTTCGACCGCAATCATGCCCACCCCGGTTGCGCGGGCGAAGACCGGCCAGGCAAGCAACGCTAGAGCGGCAGCCGCCTGGCGCGGGCCACGCAAGACGCAGAAGGCGCCAGCAAGGTATCCCGACATGACGACGCACAAGGCCGACAAGGCCAGCAGCCAATGGCGCATATCCACAACATGCCCAGCCACTTTACATTGCCAGACTGCGATCAAAAGGAGTGGCAGCACCACCGCGAGCAGCATCAATAGCCCCCCCGTTGCAATGAATGCGATGGCAATATGTCCATGAGGCAGCGGCCGGTGGAGCAGGCTCAGCCATTGACTGGGTCGACGGTAGCTTCCCACGTGATAGACGCCGAGTAGCCACCCCACTAGCCCGTAGACGCCGCCGACGACCCAATGTATCCAGAGCGGCTGCTGACCTAGATCGGCAATGCGGGCAAAAAATGCCAATGTGCCCAAATGGACCAGAGCCGCAAGGATCGCCCATGTCCGGAAACGCATGAATTCAATCTTCAGCAGACACCACATGCTTCTTCTCCGGGAACACGTCAGTGCAAGAATGGGACCGTATCGCCCCTGCCGAGAAATGCATTGACCGCACGATCCAGACTGACAGGCATCGAATTGATCGATCGCGCGCCCGCTGCATGCAGGAAATCGGCGAATCCTTCGTTCTGGTCAAGCACCAAATAGTGATGCAGGCCGGCAAGCCGGCGCGCCTCCAAAAGACCTGGGATGCTGTCGTGCGCAGGCCCCTTGAAGGGAATATCGGCCACCCAGTAGGTCACCCGCGCGCAGAACGCTTCCGGCGTCGACATGTGCCGGAGCTGACCGTTGCCCAGTACGATCAGGTTGTCCGCGACGCGCTCGATCTCGTCCATTTGGTGCGAACAGTAGATGATCGTGCAATCCTCCACGACGTTATCCTGGAGCAGCGATTCCAGGAAGGCTCGCTTGGCCACTACATCCAGACCAAGCGTGGGCTCATCCAGCAATAGCAACTGCGGACGCTGAGCCAGCGCCAATGCAAGGTTGAATACAGCGCGCTCGCCCCGCGAAAGCTGGGAGATCCTCTGACGCCGCACCAAGCGGCAGCGACCGATCGCACTGTCGAAGATCGAATGGCTCCAGCGCGAGTACTGGCGGCGTTGCATTTCTATCAACTCGTGCACCCGCATCCATCCCGGAAGCGTGTGTTCTTCGTTCACAAACCCGATACGGCCACGGTCTTCCGGTGTGAGCAGTTGGCTGTCGCGGCCGAGTATGCGTGCTTGCCCACCACTTGGCGCGAGAAAACCAAGCAGGATGCGAAACAGGGTGGATTTGCCGGCGCCGTTGGCGCCCACGATGGCGTGGACGCCCCCGCATGGGATGTGCAGGTCTAGGCTGTCCAGCACAAGCGTACTGCCATAGCGCTTGGTGAGATTGACGGTTTCCACCACGAACTCGTTTGCAACATTCATGCGATGTCCTGCGCAGTGTTCGTTTGATTGATCACGCGATCTTTCGCGGCAAGGCTCGGAGCAGACCTTGCTGGATGCGTTCCTGTACCGTTTCGGCGGAAAAACCGAGCGGAACCACGTCGTGGATCAAGCGATCGACCGCTTCGTCCAGACGACGCCCGCGTTCAACATCCGAAAGCCGCTGCCGCGGCGGGGCAACGTAGAAACCCATGCCTTGCCGCGAATCCAACCAACCTTCTGCGACGAGCTCGGCATACGCCTTGACCACCGTATTGGGATTGACGGCCAACTGCTGAGCAAGACCGCGCACACTTGGCAATTGCTCGCCATGAGCGATCTTTCCCGTGGCAATGCTCATACGCACCGCATCGGTGATCTGACGGACGATAGGACGAGCATCTCCGGTCGCGATCTGAATCATCAAGGCAGCCATACGTGCCATATTTCCCACCCCATTGATTTGTACTACTACAAATAGTACAGTCAAGCACTCCCCACTGTCCAGCCATACGTCACCCGCCCCACGTGTACTCCAAGCATTGGTTGCGGTGTCCCCGCGTCAAATCACTGTACTACTTGTATTAGTACAAAAATATCAAGGAGATCCAATGACCATCCCTTCCCGCAGCCTCACTCGTTTGCGCCAACTGGCGCTGGCAACGCTATCTTCTGCAATTGGCCTGACTGCTTCCGCAGGAATTCCAGACGCTCCAACCTCTTCTTCCGCAGCGATTGCGCACTATCTCGCGCAATGCCACGCGGTCAGGATATGCAACGGCAGTTTCCGCGTGTCCGAGCACGGCAGACTGATCTATACAACCGCGCTGGGCGACGCGAACGCTGGCGGTGAGGAACAACTGACGGTTGATCACCAGTTCGACATCGGCTCGGTCAGCAAACAGTTCACGGCTGCGGCCATCCTGCGCCTGGCGGAGCAGGGGAAACTAAACCTCGATGATCCCGCCGCCAAGTATCTGCCGGAACTTCCCTACTCGGAAATCACCCTGCGACACCTGCTTACGCACACTTCCGGGGTTCCTGATCTCCTCCCCGTATATCGGGAAATCCTAAAGAACGGCAAGACCAGCGCGCCGATGCAGGGCAATGAAGCGGTCGCTCTTCTCGTCGCTCACAAAGCACCATTAAGCTTCGTCCCCGGATCCGCATTCGACTACAGCAACACCGGCTACATCCTGCTGGCGCAGGTGGTTGCCCGAGTGTCGGGGATTGATTTTGCACAGTTCATGCAACGTGAATTCTTCGGACCGCTGCAGATGGCGCACACCCATGTTCGCGTACCCGGCAACGAAACCTACATCCAGCCACGCGCTTACGGCTTTGTCGTGCGTTCGGACGGCACACGCAAGGCGCTGGACCAGATACCGGGTTTTTATCCGGTTGGCCCGGGTGGCATTTACTCCACCACTAGCGACCTGCAGCGATGGGCCGATGCACTCGACCAGGGCAAGGTCATGTCGAAGTCGAGTTGGACGCTGGCATCGGCCCCTACTCGTCTGGCAGACGGCAGCACGGTACCTTACGGGTTTGGCTTCAAGCTACAGCGCTCCGCACTCGGACGACCGATGGTTGCGCACGGTGGGGATTGGCGCGGCTTCAAGGCTGATTTCACACTATTGCCGGAACAGGGTATCCAGATTCTGATGCTGACCAACAACGGGCAAGACGACAGCGTGGAAGCCGCTCGCGATGCGATTGAGGCGATCCTGGCCGGCAAGCCGCATGTCGAACTGCGCGAATCGGTGCATTGGGAGCTGTTCCGTCGCGCAAATAACGCGAACGCAACGGAACTGAAAGCATGGTTGCTAAAGGAATGGGAGAAGCGTCCACAACGTTACGATTTCCCTGGGCAGCCGCTAGAGCAGGTCGCAAGCGAACTATTGAGGAGCAAGGAATCCGACAAAGGACTTGCGGTGCTGGAATTCAATGCGCAAGTCCATCCCGGGTCGCTGGATGCGCTCGACAGCCTTGCCAATGCCTACCTAGAGACAGGTAACCGTCAGGCAGCCGTTGAGCAGGTGGAAAAGATGCTGGAGATAAAGCCGGACTCTCGGCGCATCCGCGAACGTCTCAAGCAGATGCAGAAATAGCCGATGGCATTCTGCCGGCGGACAGAAACTCGCCCGCCGGCAGCTGCCAGGATCTTCCCCGGTGCAGTGCTGTCGGCATGGGATCCAGTGAAGCCGTCGCTCGTGGCTTGGCGAGTCCGAACCGGACCGCCCCGATTTGTCATCCCAGCGCCTGCGCGTGCACCCCGGCCACCGCGCGGCCGGAGGGATCGGCCATCGTCGCGAAGCTCGCGTCCCATGCGATCGCCGCCGGCGAGGAGCAGGCGATTGACTTGCCGCCGGGCACGGTCTCGGCGGCGGCCGGGGTCGGGAACACGCGCTCGAACAGGCTGCGGTAGTAATAGGCTTCCTTGGTCTGCGGCGGGTTCACCGGGAAGCGCTTGTCGGCCGCGGCCAGTTCGCGGTCGCTCACCTGCGCCTCGGCATGCGCCTTCAGCCCGTCGATCCAGCCGTAGCCGACGCCGTCGCTGAACTGCTCCTTCTGCCGCCACAGGATCGACTCGGGCAGGTAGCCCTCGAACGCTTCGCGCAGCACCGCCTTCTCGATGCGCTTGCTGCCGTCGGCGCGGGTGCCGGCCATCTTGTACTGGGCGTCCATGCGCATGGCCACGTCCAGAAACTCCACGTCCAGGAACGGCACGCGCGGCTCCACGCCCCAGGCCATCATCGACTTGTTGGCGCGCAGGCAGTCGTAGTTGTACAGCGCGTCGAGCTTGCGGATCAGTTCTTCATGGAATTCGCGCGCGTTCGGCGCCTTGTGGAAGTACAGGTAGCCGCCGAAGATCTCGTCGCTGCCTTCGCCGGAGAGCACCATCTTCACCCCCATCGCCTTGATCCGCCGCGCCAGCAGGAACATCGGCGTGGAGGCGCGGATGGTGGTGACGTCGTAGGTCTCGATGTGCCGGATGACTTCAGGCAGCGCGTCCAGGCCTTCCTCGAAGGTGTATTCGAAACCGTGGTGCACGGTGCCCAGCGCCTCGGCGGCGATCGCCGCGGCGGCCAGGTCGGGTGAGCCCTTCAGGCCGATCGCGAACGAGTGCAGGCGCGGCCACCAGGCCTCGGCCTCGTCGTTCTCCTCGATGCGCTTGCGCGCGAAGCGCGCCGCCACCGCCGCGACCAGCGACGAATCCAGCCCGCCGGAGAGCAGCACGCCGTACGGCACGTCGGTCATCAACTGGCGATGCACGGCGCGCTCGAAGGCCTCGCGCAGTTCCTGCTTGCTCACCTCCACGCCCTGCACCGCCGCATAGTCGCGCCACGGCTTGCGGTAGTACTGCACCAATGCGCCGCTGGCGCTGTCGTAGTAGTGGCCCGGCGGGAACTGGGCGACGTCGGCGCAGCTGTCGGCCAGCGACTTCATTTCCGAGGCCACGCGCAGCCGGCCCTGCGCGTCATGACCCCAGTACAGCGGGCACACCCCCATCGGATCGCGCGCGATCAGCACGCGGCCGGCGGCCTTGTCCCACAGCGCGAAAGCGAAGATACCGTTGAGGCGGTTCAGCAGCGCCTCCGGCGTGGTTTCGCGGTACAGCGCGTTGATCACCTCGCAGTCCGAGCCGGTCCGGAAGGCGTAGGGCTGGGCGAGTTGTTTCTTCAGTTCGCGATGGTTGTAGATCTCGCCGTTGACCGCCAGCGCCAGTTGCCCGTCGTCGGAGAGCAGCGGCTGCGAGCCGCCGGCCGGGTCGACGATGGCCAGGCGCTCGTGGACCAGGATCGCGCCGTCGTCGACATACACGCCGCTCCAGTCCGGGCCGCGGTGGCGCTGCCGCTGCGAGCAGTCCAGCGCCTGTCGCCGCAGCGCCTGCAGGTCGTCGCCCGGTTGCAGGCCGAAGATGCCGAAGATCGAACACATGGGAAAGCTCCTGATCGTGGGGTGGTGGTTGCGGAGGGGAGACACCCAGGCACAAAAAAACCCGCATCGGCCGATGCGGGTTTTCTGGTGGCTGGGCGTGGTGTTTCTGGTAGCGCCTAGTCGCAGACCCGCATCGGCCGCGCACGATTATTCGCCAGCGCATTATTGCGGCCGTTGGCGTTGCTCGAGCGGAGGACGGACAGCGAGGTCATGGAGCGACCGTAACCCGGCACGCGGGCCCGCGCAACTGTTACCGCAGCAACCGTTCGATCAGGCGCAGGTACAGGTCCGGCAGCGCCTCCAGGTCGGCCACGCGCACGTGCTCGTCGACCTGGTGGATGCTGGCGTTGACCGGGCCGACCTCGATGCACTGCGCGCCCAGCGGCGCGATGAAGCGTGCATCGGAGGTGCCGCCGCCGGTGCTCTCCTCCGGCGGCGCACCGGCGACCTCGCCCAGCACCTCGCGCGCCACCCGGCGCAGCATGCCTTCGGGGGTGTAGAATGGCTCGCCGCTGCGGTGCCAGCGCAGTTCGTAGTCCAGACCATGGCGATCGAACAGCGCGGCGATCTCCGCTTCCAGCCGCGGCGCATCCCAGTGCGGGGTGTAGCGCAGGTTGAAGGCGACCTGCAGCTCGCCGGGGATCACATTGTTCGCACCCGTGCCGGCATGCACGTTGGAGAGTTGCAGGCTGGTCGGCGGGAAGCTTTCGTAGCCGTCGTCCCAGTGCCGTGCGACCAGTTCGGCCAACGCCGGCGCGGCCAGGTGGATCGGGTTGCGCGCCTTGTGCGGATAGGCCACATGCCCCTGCACGCCGCGCACGCGCAGCGCGCCGGAAAGACTGCCGCGACGGCCGACCCGCAGCAGGTCGCCGAGCCGTTCGGTGGACGAAGGCTCGCCGGTGATGCACCAGTCGATGCGCTCGCCACGCTCGGCGAACACGCGCGCCACGTGGCGCACGCCGTCGATCGCATCGCCTTCCTCGTCGCTGGTCAGCAGCAGCGCCAGCGTGCCCGGGTGCTGCGGCTGCGCGGCCACGAACCGCTCGGCGGCGACCACGAAGGCGGCCACGCTGCCCTTCATGTCGGCAGCGCCGCGCCCGTACAGCACGCCATCGCGGACCTGCGGCGCGAACGGATCGCTGCTCCAGGCCTCGCGCGGTCCCGGCGGCACCACGTCGGTATGGCCAAGCAGCGCCAGCACCGGACCGTCGCCGCCGCGATGGGTGGCCCACAGGTTATCGACCTCGCCAAAGCGCAGCCGCTCGATGGCGAAACCGGCGCGCTGCAGCCGCTGCGCGATCAACTCCTGGCAGCCGGCATCGTTAGGGGTGACCGACGGGCGGGCGATCAGGTCGCAGGCGAGTTCAAGGACATCGGACATGCAAGGACACCGTTGGAAGACACGAGAGAGACGCGATGCGGATCGCCAACGGCACCGTCGCGTGCGGGCGGCGCCGGAAACGCAGTGTACGAGCGCTGCTGGCGGATTCGAAGGGTCTGCCCGTGTCGCCTGGCGGACGCGCGGCGCGATCGCGGCTCTCGTTACGACGCGACGCCCGGCCAGCGCATGCACTGCACGCGCACCGCGAAAGCCTCGTTGCCGGGCATGCGCCCACGTTGCACGCCGGTTTCGACGAAGCCACAGGCGCGATAGAACGCCAGCGCCGCGGCATTGCCCTCCAGCAATTCCAGGATCAGGCCGGCCGGGCTGGCGTCCTGCACCGCGGCCACCAGCGCCTGGCCGACACCGCGCCGGCGCGCGGCCGGATCCACGTACAGCCAGGCCAGTTCCTCGCCATCGTCGGCGACGAAGCCGAGCACCTGGCCATCGCACTCGGCGACCTGCACGCGGTAATCGAACAGGCCTTCGCGCTCGGCCGCGATCGGCAGCGGCAGGAACGCCTCCACCAGCCCCGCCGCCTGCAATTCCTCCAGGCGCGCGGCGTCGTGGATGGCGCACAGGCGCGCCCAGTCCTCGGACCGGTACGGGCGGACGGTCACGCCACCCCGAACCGCTGCTTGAAGCCGTTGTCGGAGAAGCCCTGGCTGAGCTTGCCGTCGTCGGTCACCACCACCGGGCGGCGGATCAGTTGCGGGTATTCGCGCAGCAGCAGCTTCCACTCGGCATCGGAGCCGGGTGTCTTCTTGTTGTCGGGCAACTGCCGCCAGGTGGTGGAGGACTTGTTGACCAGTGCGTCGAACCCGCCGGCCTGGCCGGCCCACTCCAGCAGGGTCTCCGGAGTCGGCTTGTGCTCGCGGTAATCGACGAAGGTGTAGGCCACGCCGAAGCGATCCAGCCACTTCGTCGCCTTCTTGCAGGTGTCGCAGTTCTTCAATCCGTACAACGTCGTCATCGAAACATCCCTTCAAGCGAATAAAGCCCCTCTCCCACCGGGAGAGGGGTTGGGGTGAGGGTCGGTCGGCCAGGACAGATCGCCGCCCAATGCACCGCTCACCGCCTTTCGGCGGACGATGCCATCAGGAGACGAACCGGGCACTCCGTCATCGACAGGCCGCAGCGCGCGTGATCTTACCCGCCGCGCGCGCCATCGGCTTCCCAGGCGCAAGAAGAAGCCGCCCGCCCTCACTGCGCCGGCACTTCCTTGAGCTGCGCCGAGTCGATCCGCCAGCGCAGTTGCGCCGCCGAAGCCCCGTCCACGCCGTTGACCCGGCGCAGCACGTAGTCGCCGCGGAAGCGTTGCCGCGTGCCGTCGGCCAGCGTCGCCTCCACGGTGACCGGGACCGGCTGATACACCGAGCCGGCGGCACCCTCGCTGCGGCCCAGCGCGCCGATCGTCGCCTTCACCGCGCGCGTCTGCGCGAAACCAGCCTTGAACGCGGCGTAGGACTGCCCAGGGCGCCCGTCCTCGCCCCACTGCTGCCAGGCCGTGGCGTAGTCGCGCGCGTTGATCGCCGCGTAATAACGCCGCACCACGTCGGCCGCCGCCTGCGGGCTGTCAGCGGCCGGGCCGCAGCCGGCCGTGGTCGGTCCGTCGCGGCCGAGCAGCGCGCAACTGCGGGCGATCTCGTCGTCGATCATCGCGCAGCTATTGGCGGCATTGCAGGGCGGATGCGTGGCCGGCGACACCGCGCGGCAGGTGTCCACGCGCGCCGCCGCGGCGTCGGCGCCGATCTCGTCGGCACAGGACAACGGCTCGCCTGCTGCGCTGCCGCTCTGCGCCGTCGTCGCAGGCGCTTGCGCAGGCGCAGGTGCCGCGGACGAAGCGGGGTTTGGCGCAGCGGCCGCCACCGCTGGCGTGTCGCCATCCTTGGGCGCCGTCGGTGCCGGCGCGCCCTCACGGCCGCACCCTGACAGCACGAACGCTGCCGTCATCCAGCAAGCCCATTTCATCTTTCGCATCAGTGTCTCCTGTCGTCGCAGCGGCCGCGCCCAAAGACGCTCTGCGCCGGGCATCTAGTCCGATGCGCACCGCCGTAGAAGCACCCGGACCTGCGTGTGGCAGCGTATCCCGCTATCGATGTACGCCGGATGTGCACCATGCCCTGGCCGCGAGATCTCGAGTCCTGCGAGGCTCCCGCGTTGCACCGTGCGACGACCCCATGGTGTGCCCAGGCTACCCGCAGATGGCGCACTGGCGTTGAATTCGCAGGAGGTTCGGCATCAGCATGCCGATGACAACGGAAGCCACAGTGTGCTTTTCCGCCGTTGCGTTTGCTTTTGATCTACCGGGTTCCCTTCCGCAGCGGCGGATGGACCGGGGAAACACCCGAAGGGCGGCGCACATGGATGTGCGCCGTCCGCGGCAGGGGCAGGATGCCCCTTCCGCGGATCCCCGGTGCATCCGCGAACCCGGAGCGCGCAGCGCGGAGGGCGCGTAGGCAGGGTGTGCTTTCTTTTGGTTACTTTTCTTTGCACAAGCAAAGAAAAGTAACTCGCCGCAAGGCGAAAGCCCTTGCTGTTGGCTTGAGAAGGCTATGTAGCGTCAATTGAGGAAGCAGCACACCAAAGCGAGACCGGGCTGAGCCCGGTCCCACCATCCTCAGTCGGCCAGCCCGCGCAGCAGCTCGTTGACGCTGGTCTTGCTGCGGGTCTTGGCGTCGACCTGCTTGACGATCACCGCGCAGTACAGCGAGTGCGAACCGTCCTTGGACGGCAACTGCCCGGACACCACCACGCTGTACGGCGGCACATAGCCGTAGGAGATCTCACCGGTGGCGCGGTTGTAGATGCGCGTGCTCTGGCCCAGGAACACGCCCATGCCGATCACGCTGTGATGGCCGACCACCACGCCCTCCACCACCTCCGAGCGCGCACCGATGAAGCAGTGGTCCTCGATGATGGTGGGGCTGGCCTGCAGCGGTTCGAGCACGCCGCCGATGCCGGCGCCGCCGGACAGGTGGCAGTGCTTGCCGATCTGCGCGCAGGAGCCGACCGTGGCCCAGGTGTCGACCATGGTGCCCTCGCCGACGTGCGCGCCGATGTTGGTGAAGCTCGGCATCAGCACCACGTCCTTGCCGAAGTAGCTGCCGCGACGCGCCACCGCGCCCGGCACCACGCGCACCCCGGCCTTGCGGAACTCGGCTTCGTGATAGCCGGCGAAGCGCGATTCCACCTTGTCCCAGAACGGTGCCGGCTGCGCTTCCACCACGGCCATCTCGTTGACCCGGAAGTACAGCAGCACCGCCTTCTTCAGCCACTCGTTGACCTTCCAGCCGCCGTGCCCGTCGGGCTCGGCGACGCGGAACTCGCCGCTCTCCAGGCCATCGATGACGCGGTTGACCACCGGCCGGGTGGATCCCTCGATCTCGTCCAGGGTCAGCGTGGCGCGGCGCTCGAAGGCGCTGTCGATGGTGAACTTCAGTTCGTCGGCGCTGGGCACGGCGACCGGCTTGGCGCGCAGCGGCTTCGGCGCGGGCTTGGCCGGCTTGGCTGCCGCGGTGGGCGTCGCAGGCTTGGCGGCGGCCGGCTTGGCGGTCTTCTTCGGGGCCGTCTTCTCGGGCGCCGCCGTCTTGGCAGCGGACTTCTTGGCGGCAGGCTTCTTGGTGGCCATCAGCGGGGGTCTCCAGGCGGGGTATCGGGGTCCAGGCACGCCTGCAGCGCGGCCTGCAGCGCCTGGCGGGCGGCCTCGGGCAACGGCAGGTTGTGCTCGTCGGTGATGTGGAACAGATCCTCGGCGCGCTCGCCGAAGGTGGCGATGCGCGCGTCGTGCACGCGCAGGTGGTGCCGGCGCAGCACCTGGGCCACGTCCGCCAGCAGTCCCGGGCGGTCCGGCGCGACCAGGCCGAGCCGGGTCAGGCGGCCGTCGAGGCTCTCGCGGAACTCGATGCGCGGCGCGAAGCGGAAATGCCGCAACTGCCGCGGCACCACCCGTCGCGCCGGGCGCAGGCGCGCCAGGTCGCCGGCCAGCGCCTCGCGCAGCCCCGCCTGCAACTGCGCCAGGTCGCCGCTGGCGAAGGCATCGGCAGGCATCACCTCGAAGGTATCGAAAATCGCGTCGTGCGGGGCGTCGAGCACCCGCGCGCGATGGATGCCGTAGCCGAGCCGGTCCAGGGTCATCACGATCGCGGCGAACAGGCCGTCGCGGTCCGGCGAGTACACGAACACTTCCAGCGCCGCATCGTCGGGCGTGACCGGGCGCACCTTGACCAGGGTGCCGCCCAGTTCCACCTCCATCAGCGAGGTCGCCTGCCAGGCCAGTTGTTCGGGGCGGAAGCGCAGGAAGCTCTCGTCCGGCATGCCGGCGAACTGGCGGTCGATGGTGACGTCGTCGTGGCCCTGGATGTGCATCAGCGCGCGCGTGGCCTCGCGCGCCTCCTGCAGCCGCTCGGCCACCGGCAACGGATGCTCCAGGCCTTCGCGCAGGGCGCGGCGCGCGGCGAAGTACAGGTCGGCCAGCAGCCGGTCCTTCCAGGCGTTCCACAGCTTGGGGCTGGTGCCGGCGATGTCGGCGCAGGTCAGCAGGTACAGATAGTCCAGCCGCTCGCGGTCGCCGACCAGGCTGGCGAAGCGATGGATCACCTCCGGATCGGCGATGTCCTGCTTCTGCGCGGTCACCGACATGCGCAGGTGCTGCTCGACCAGCCAGGCGACCAGGTCGGTGTCGGCGGCGCTGAGCGCATGCGCGGCGCAGAACGCGCGCGCATCCACCGCGCCCAGTTCCGAATGGTCGCCGCCGCGGCCCTTGGCGATGTCGTGGAACAGGCCGGCCAGCAGCAACAGTTCCGGCTTGCGCAGCCGCGGCCACACCTCATGCGCGATCGAGAAGCGCTCGTCGGCGCGCGCGTTGGCGAACACCGCCATGTTCTTCAGCACCATCAGCGTGTGCTGGTCGACCGTGTACACATGGAACAGGTCGAACTGCATGCGCCCGGACACCTGCGCGAACGCCGGGATCCACTGCCCGAGCACGCCCAGCCGCGCCATGCGGGTCAGCGTCTGCACCGCGCGCGGGCCGCGCAGCAGCGCCAGGAAGCGCTCGCGCGCGGTGGTGGTGGCGTCGGCGTAGGCCGGCAGGTGCGGCAGCGCCTCGGCCAGCGCGCGCGCGGTCAGCGAATGCAGGCCGCGGATCTCGCCGTGCGCAGCCCAGGTGGCGAACAACGCGAACACCTGCACCGGGTCGGCCTGCGGCCAGCGCTCGTCGTCGGCGGCCAGGTAGCCGCGGCGCAGCGAGAAGCCGCCGTGCAGCGGCTGCGGCTGCGCCTCGCCGTCGAACTGTTCCTCGAAGCGTTGCAGCAGGCGGTCGCTGAGCCGGCGCACGATCGCCGCGCTGCGGTAGAAGCGCTGCATCATCTTCTCCACGCCCAGGCTCTCGGGGTCGTCGGAGAAGCCCAGGCGCTGCGCCAGCGCCTTCTGGTAATCGAAGCGCAAGCGCTCTTCCGGGCGGTTGGCCACCAGGTGCAGCCCATAGCGCAAGCGCGCCAGTTCGCGACGCTCGCGGCGCAGCGCCGCGGCTTCGTCGCCGCCGACGTGGCCCAGCCCGATCAGCGGCTCCAGGTCGCGCACGCCGAACGCGCGCAGCGCCATCCAGCCGAGCGTGTGCAGGTCGCGCAGACCGCCGGGGCCGTCCTTGATGTCTGGCTCCAGGTTGTCGGCAGTGTCGCCGAAGCGCTGGTGGCGGGCCTGCAACTCCTCGCGCTTGGCCATGAAGAATTCACGCGGCGGCCACACCCGCTGCGGCGCGATGGCCGCCGCCAGCGCCGCCTTGGCCGTGGCGTCGGCCTGCAGCGGGCGCGCCTCGATCAAGGCGGTCAGCACGGTCTGGTCGGCGCAGGCCGCGGTGCACTGCGCGGCCGAGCGCACCGCATGGCTGACCGGCACGCCGGCATCCCACAGCAGCGGGAACAGCCGCGCCAGCGCCGGTTCGTGCGCCGGGTCGAGTTCGCCGAACACCAGCAGGTCGATGTCCGAGCGCGGGAACAGTTCGCCACGGCCATAGCCGCCGACCGCAAACAGGGCCAGCCCGGCCTCGCGCGGCACGCAGCGGCTCCAGGCATGGCGGATCAACTGGTCCAGGGCGCGGGCGCGCAACGCCAGCAGGCGGTCGATATCGTCGCCCTGGTCGAAGCGCTTGCTCAGCCGCGCATCGGTCTGCGCCAGCAGTTGCCGGACCGCGGCCGCCCAGCCGGCGTCGTCGACGCCGGCGCCGGGCATGCCGGCATCGGCGCCGGCCGGCAGCAGGCTCACGGCTCGCCGAGGCCGCCCGGCGACAGGGTCAGGACCTCCACCCCATCGTCGGTGACGGCGACCATGTGCTCCCATTGCGCGGACAGCTTGCGGTCCTTGGTCACCACGGTCCAGCCGTCCGGCAGCACGCGGGTGTAGCGCGTGCCCTCGTTGATCATCGGCTCGATGGTGAAGGTCATGCCCGGCTTCAGCACCAGGCCGTCGCCCGGCCGGCCGTAGTGCAGCACCTGCGGTTCGTCGTGGTAGACCTTACCGATGCCGTGGCCGCAGTACTCGCGCACCACACTGAAGCGCTCGCTCTCGGCGTACTGCTGGATGGCATGGCCGACGTCGCCGAGCGTGGCGCCCGGCTTCACCGCGCGGATGCCGCGCCACATCGCTTCGTAGGTGGCCTCGATCAGGCGCCGCGCCATCACCGAGGGCGTGCCGACGCAGTACATGCGGCTGGTGTCGCCATGCCAGCCGTCCTTGATCACGGTGACGTCGATGTTGAGGATGTCGCCGTCCTTGAGGACCTTGCTGTCGCTGGGGATGCCGTGGCAGATGACGTTGTTCACCGACGTGCACACGGTCTTCGGGTAGCCGCGGTAGCCGACGTTGGCCGGGACGGCGCCCTGCACCTTGACGATGTGGTCGTGGCAGATGCGGTCCAGCTCGGCGGTGGTGACGCCGGGCTTCACGTACGGGCCGATCAGGTCCAGTACCTCGGCGGCCAGGCGGCCGGCCACGCGCATCTTCTCGATGTCCTGCGGAGTTTTCAGATTGACGGTCATGGCCGTCATTATCGCTCATCCCGGCCCTGGCTGAACGCGCCGGGCGGCTCGGCGGCTTTTTGGCACGCGGCGGTGCCCATCCCCGCCTTCACCGTGATGAACGCGGCGCGGCGTGGTGGTCATCTCATGTGAAAGCTGGATAGCGATCCAAAATAATGTGAACTGGCGCGCATTTTGCACTGGCAGCGGCACCGGCGGTTGTCCGCCATCACCGAAGAACCCTGCCATGTACCTCTTCCACCGCGTTCTCGCCTTCCTCGTGCTGTTCGCCGCCGGGACCGGCCTGGCCTGGGCCCAGTCCGACTCGCGTACCTTCAACGTCAAGATCCAGATCACCAGCGTCTGCGACATCCAGACCGCGCCCACCGACGTCGATTTCGGCAGCGTCAATTCCACCCAGACCTCGATCAACAGCACCGGCACCTTGAACGTGCGCTGCACCTCCGGCACGCCGTACAACATCGCGCTGAACGCCGGTTCCGGCTCCGGCGCCACGGTCACCACCCGCACCATGGGCAGTGCCGACGCCAGCAATACCGCACGCGTGCCCTACGCGCTGTACCGCAACGCCGCGCGCACCCAGAACTGGGGCTCGACCATCGGCACCGACACCCAGGCCGGCACCGGCAATGGTGCAGTGCAACCGATCACCGTCTACGGCCAGGTCGCCAGCACCAACTACCCTGCCGGTTCATACAGCGACGTCGTCACCGCCACCGTCACCTGGTAACCGGAGCCGCCTGCATGCGTTCGCGACTGCCTTCCTTCCTGCGCCTGCCGGCGCTCGCCGCGCTGTGGCTGGCAGCGGCCGGCGCGGCTGTCGCCGCGAGTCTGCAGGTGGCGCCGACCTCGGTGTCGCTGCGTGCCGAGGAGACCGCGCAGGGCCTGTGGCTGAGCAACAGCGGCGACGTGCCGCTGCGCGCGCAGGTGCGCGTGTTCCGCTGGCAGCAGCGCGACGGCGAGGATGTGCTCGACCCCAGCGACCGCATCGCGCTCAGCCCGCCGATGCTGGAGCTGGCGCCGCACGCGCGGCAACTGGTGCGGGTGATCCGCCTGGACCCCGCGCCCGGCGCGCATGAGGACGCCTACCGCATCCTCGTCGACGAGCTGCCCGGCCAGGATCCCGCCAGCGGCGCCAGCGCCGGGTTGCAGTTCGTGCTGCGCTATTCGGTGCCGGTGTTCCTGCAGCCCGCCGTCGCCACCGCGCCGACGCTGCGCGCGCGGCTGCTCCGCGACGGCGCCACCGCGGCGCTGGAAGTGGCCAACCAGGGCAACGGCCACGCGCAACTGGTGGACCTGCAGTTCGTCGCCGGCGACGGCCGGCGCACCGCGATCGCCGAAGGCCTGGCCGGCTACGTGCTGCCGGGCCAGCGCAAGCGCTGGCCGCTGCCGGCGGCGCTGGCGCAGACACAGGGAACGTTCGAGGCAAGGATCAATGGCGAGCCGCACGCGCAGTCGCTGGTCGTGGACACCGCGGCGCCCTGAACTGCTGCTGGCGCTGTGGGCCGGCACTGCCGCGCTCGCCGTCGCCCAGCCGCAGGTCCTGCCCCAGCCCCAGGCCGCGGCACCGGCGCAGGAGACCCTGTACCTGGAGGTCACCCTGAACCAGACCCGCCAGCCCGGCCTGTTCCAGTTCCAGCGCGAAGGCGAGCAACTGCGCGCCAGCGCCGCCACCCTGCGCCAGCTCGGCCTGCGTGTGGACGGCAGCGACGCCAGCGCGGCGATCGCCCTGGGCAACCTGGACGGCGTGCGCTTCCGCTACGACGCCAACCTGCAGACGTTGGAGATCGACGCACCGGTGGCGCTGCTGGACGTCGCCACCACCCGGATCGACGCGCGCGGCGGCGTCCCGTCGCTGCCGGCGACCAGTTCCCCAGGCGCCCTGCTCGACTACGACCTCTACGCCAGCCGCCAGGGCGGCGCCAGCAATCTCACCGCCAGCGGCGAACTGCGCGTGTTCGGCCTGGGCGCGGGCCTGCTGCGGCAGTCCTTCGTCGGCCGCCTGTACCGCGAACCGCAGCGCGACTGGCGCGCCCAGGCGATCCGCCTGGACACGCAATGGCAGTGGTCGCTGCCCGAGCGCATGACCAGCGTGGTGCTGGGCGACACCTTCAGCAGCAGCACCAGTTGGAGCCGCACCGTGCGCCTGGGCGGCGTCCGGGTGGGCAGCGACTTCGGCCTGCAGCCGTATCGCGCGATCACTCCCTTGCCGGAGTTCCTCGGCGAGGTGGCGGTGCCGTCCAGCGTGGACCTGTACGTCAACGGCATCCGCCAGTACGGCGCGCAGTTGCCGGCCGGGCCGTTCCAGTTGTCCGCGGCGCCGGGCGTGGACGGCGCCGGCAATGCCCAAGTGGTGATCACCGACGCCTACGGCCGCACCCGCTCGCTGGCCTTTCCGTTCTATGCGACCCAGGACTTGCTGGCCAGCGGGCTGACCGACTGGTCGCTGGCGCTGGGCCGGGTGCGCGAGGAGTACGGCGTCGCCGATTTCGCCTATGCCGGCGACACCGTCGGCAGCGCCAGCTGGCGGCGCGGCCTCGGCCCGCGCTTCACTGCCGAGGCGCATGCCGAGGCCGGGGCCGGCGCGCGCAATGCCGGGGTCGGCGGCCTGTGGCTGCTGCCGCGCGCCGGCGTGTTCGGCGCCTCGCTGGCGCACGGCGGCGCTGCCGGCCAGCACGGCCTGCAGTACGCGCTGAGCTACCGCTGGAACAACGGTCGCTTCAACCTGGCGATGGACACCCAGCGCGCGCAGGCCGGCTACCGCGACGTGGCCGCGCGCTACGGCGCCGCGCCGCCGCGGGTCAGCGAGCGCGCCCTGTTCGGCAGCACCTGGAACGGCGTCGGCAACATCGCCCTGAGCTATGTGCGCCTGGCCTACCCCGACAGCGGCGACCAGCGCTATGCCAGCCTGTTCTGGACCCGCGCCCTGCCGCGGCAATCGTCGCTGAACCTGAGCATCAACCAGAACCTGGACCAGGCCAGCGACCGCAGTGTGTACCTGGGCTGGTCGATCGCCCTGGACGGCCGCCGCCAGGCGGGCGTGGCCATGCAGCGCATCGGCGCGCGCACCAATGCGACGGCGGACCTCAGCCAGGCGGCCGCCGCCGACGGCGGCAGCGGCTGGCGCCTGCAGGCGCGCGGCGGGCAGGACGGTGGTGGCGGGCTGGCCGAAGCCAGTTGGCGCGGCGACAGCGCTCGCTACGCCGGCGGCATCGCCAGCGCCGGCGGCCAGACCTACGGCTATGCCGAAGCCTCGGGCGGCCTGGCCTGGATCGGCGGCGGCTGGTTCCCTGGCCGCGATCTCGACCAGGCCTTCGCCCTGGTCTCCACCGGCGGTGTCGCCGACGTGCCGGTGCTGCTGGAGAACCGGCCGATCGGGCGCACCGATGCGCGCGGCTTCCTGCTGGTCACGCCGCTGCTGGCCTGGCAGCACAACCGCCTGTCGATCGATCCGATGCGCCTGCCGCCCGAGTTGCGGCCGGAGCAGGTCGACCAGATCGTGGTACCGCGCGACCGCACCGGGGTGGTGGTGGCGTTCCCGATCCGCCGCAGCGACGGCGTGCTGGTGCAACTGCACGATGCCGCCGACCTCCCGCTGCCGGTCGGCAGCCGGGTGCGCGGCGCGGGCGTCGACACGGTGGTGGGCTACGATGGCCAGGCCTATGTGGAAGGGCTCGCGCCCGGCCGCAACGACCTGGAGGTGGACATGCAAGGAAGCCGTTGCCGGTTGCGGATCGAGCGCCCGACGCAGGCACCGCCCACCCGGCTGGGCCCGCTGCGCTGCGTGCCGGAGACGACGCCATGAGCGCGCGTGCCTGGCCGATGGCGCTGACGGCGCTGCTGCTGGCGGCCGTGGCGCTGCTGCCGCAGCGCGCCGCGGCCACCACCACCTGTACCGCGCAGGCGACGGCGGCGAGCTTCGGCACCCTCTCCGATACCGCCGCCACCGACACCACCGCGCAGATCCTGGTGACCTGCCAGACCGGCGCGATCAGCGTGCTGGGCACGATCTACGTGCGCATGTGCCTGAACATCGGCGAGGGCGCGCAGGGCGCCGGCTTCGGCATCACCCCGCGGCGCATGCTCAACCCGCTCAACGACATCCTGGGCTTCCAGCTCTACCGCGACAGCGCGCGCAGCCTGATCTGGGGCAGCGCCCTGAGCGGCTCCACCCCACTGCAGGTGGACCTGACCTATTCGTCGCTGGCGACCGGCGGCACCGGCACCGCCACCTACACCATCTATGCGCGCGTCCCGCTGCAGAGCGGCATCGCCACCGGGACCTACCAGAACAGTTTCAGCGGCGTGTACACCAACCTGCAGTACCGCTACGACGAGCCGTTGGTCGGCAACCCCGCGGTGATTCCCACCTCCTGCACCACCGGCGGCAAAGGCGGCGGCACCTCGGTGCAGTTCCCGTTCGTGGCCAGCGCCACCGCCGCGCCGACCTGCACCATCGCCAGCATCGCCGACCTGGATTTCGGCACCCAATCGGGCCTGATCGACAATGCGCTGAACTACACCACCACGCTCAGCATGAACTGCCGCGCCCGCACCGCCTGGCAGGTGAGCCTGGACAACGGCCAGAACGCCAGCGGCAACGTGCGGCGCATGCGCAGCGCCAGCGGCCAGTACCTGACCTACGAGCTGTATCGCGACGCCGCGCGCACCCAGCGCTGGGGCAGCACCCTGAATACCGATACCCAGACCGGCACCGGGACCGGCAGCGCCCAGTCGCTGACCCTGTACGGGCAGGTTCCCGCGCGGCAGACCCCCGTCCCGGGCAGCTACAGCGACGTGGTCAAGGTCACCGTCACCTACTGAGGCCTGAACGGCGCCGCGGTGCCGGTCAAGTTGCCGGGATGGGAGCCGTTATCGGTTGTGTCTACTCCGGAGTGCCGATCGATGCGCCTGCCGTTTCTACGACCGCTGCTGTTGGCGAGCCTGTGCGTGGCCGGCGTCGACGCGGCGGCGCAGCCGGGGGCCGGCAGCGGCGGCGCCATGCTGCGGATCGGCATCCGCATCGAGCGCAGTTGCGAAATCGGCGCCGCGGCGCGCCCGCAGCCCGGGGCGCTGCCGACGGTCGCCTGCAACCGCCCGCTGGCCTACCAAGTCAGCATCGACGGCATGCCCGCGCCCGACGCCGCCACCGCCCTGGCCTTGAGCGTGCCCGCGGCGGGCGCCACGCCGCGCATCCCGGCGCGCTACGCCACGGTCGCGTTCTAGTGGGCGGTGCCCGCCGCATGCGTGCGCGCCTGCTGCCGGCGCTGCTGCTGGCGCTTGCCGGCAGTGCCGACGCGGCCGGGGTGCGGATCAGCCCGACCCTGGTGCAACTGGCTCCTGGCGAGACCAGCACCGAGATCTGGTTGAGCAACACCCAGGACCGCCCCTGGCAGGCCCAGGTGAAGGTGTACCGGTGGCGGCAGACCGACGGGATCGACGACCTGGAGAGCACCGACGAGGTCCGCACCAGCCCGCAATCGATCGACATCCCGGCGCAGGGGCGGCAACTGCTGCGGCTGGTGCGTCCCGGACCGGCCAGCGCCGACGAAGGCGCCTACCGCCTGGTGCTGGAGGAACGCCCCGCCCCAGCCGACCCGGCCGCACCGGCGCCCGCCACCCAACCCCCGCCCTTGCTGCTGCGCTATTCCACCCCGGTGTTCCTGAGCGCGGCGGACCCGGCAGCCGCGCCGCGCCTGAGCGCCCACCTGGTGGCCGGCGCGCGCGGGCCGGAGCTGGTCGTGCACAACCGCGGCAGCGCCCATGCCCGGCTCAGCGACCTGAGCTTCGTCAGCGCCGACGGCCGCACCCTGCCCCTGTTCCCCAGCCTCGCCGGCTACGTCCTGGCCGGCGCCTACAAGCGCTGGCCGCTGCCGGCCGCCGCGACCGCGCCTGGCGGCCACTTCGCCGCCAGGCTCGACGACGAGGCGCCGCTGCAGGCGCTGCCCGCCGAGTGAACCGCACGGCGCATTGCGCCAGCGGCCCCCGCCAGGTATAGTGCGCGGCTTCGTCGTGCCCGTCTTGGGCCGATGGACCGTCCACGCCGGACGCACCGGCGAATTCACACCTGCCGCCATCGCCCGTGCCGGGGTGCTCCGCAAGGAGTTCGGCCACGGAGGCGGCAGGGAGGCCCAACCCCGGAATCGTCGCGCGGCTCGCAAGGCCGCCGTCATGCGCGCGCTTCACCCATTCCTGCCCGCGCACGGCCGGTTCCCCATCAGGAGTCACTGCAATGCCCCAGGTCACCATGCGTCAGATGCTGGAAGCCGGCGTCCACTTCGGCCACCAGACCCGCTACTGGAACCCCAAGATGGCGCCGTACATCTTCGGCGCGCGCGGCAAGATCCACATCATCAACCTCGAGAAGACGGTTCCGCTGTTCAACGACGCGATGAACTTCATCTCCAGCGTCGCGCAGAAGCGCGGCACCATCCTGTTTCTGGGCACCAAGCGCAGCGCCCGCGACGCGGTGAAGGAAGAAGCCGAGCGTTGCGGCCAACCGTTCATGACCCAGCGCTGGCTGGGCGGCACGCTGACCAACTTCCGCACCGTCAAGCAGTCGGTGGCGCGCCTGAAGGAGCTGGAAGCGGCCGAGACCGACGGCACCTTCGACAAGCTGGTCAAGCACGAAGTGCTGACCCTGCGCCGCGAGCGCGACAAGCTGGAAGCCTCGCTGGGCGGCATCAAGGAAATGAACCGCCTGCCCGACGCCCTGTTCGTCATCGACATCGGCCATGAAGACATCGCCATCAAGGAAGCCAAGAAGCTCGGCATTCCGGTGATCGCGGTGGTCGACACCAACTACAACCCGGACCTGGTCGACTACGCCATCCCGGGCAACGACGACGCCATCCGCGCCGTGCAGCTGTACGCCCGTGCCGCCGCCGACGCCGTGCTGGAAGGCAAGGCCGCTGCGCCGAACGCTGCCAGCGTGCGCGAGGAAGAGTTCGCCGAGGGCGGCGACGACAAGGGCCGCGGCCCGCGCAAGAACGGCAAGAAGGCCGAAGAGACCGCTCCCGCCGCCGAGTAACCGGCGCGCCATGCGGCTGCGCGATCATGCGCAGCCGCCGCCCGGCGCGCTCGGCGCGCCCGGCTTCGCGAGCGCCGCCTGCGGCGCCCGCTTCCCAGATCTACCGGCCGGCCGCAAGCCGGCCTTTTCCCACCTTTCGTGAGGACATCCCGTGGAAATCACTGCTTCCCTGGTCAAGGAACTGCGCGAGCGCACCGGCGCCGGCATGATGGAGTGCAAGAAGGCGCTCACCGAGAACGCCGGCAACATCGACAACGCCGCCGAGTGGCTGCGCAAGTCGGGCCTGGCCAAGGCCGACAAGAAGGCCGACCGCGTCGCCGCCGAAGGCCGCATCGCGATGGCCCAGGACGGCGGCAAGGCGGTCCTGGTCGAAATCAACTCCGAGACCGACTTCGTCGCCAAGGACAACAACTTCCTGGCCTTCACCGATGCCGTCGTCCAGGCCGCCCTGGCCTCCGGCGCCGCCGACGTGGAGGCACTGAAGAGCGCCAAGCTGCCCAGCGGCGAGACCGTCGAGGAAGCCCGCGCCGCGGTCATCGCCAAGGTCGGCGAGAACGTGCAGGTGCGCCGCCTGGTGCGCATCGACAGCGCCAACAACGTCGCTGCCTACGTGCACGGCGGCCGCATCGGCGTGCTGGTCGAGGTCAAGGGCGGCGACGCCGACCTGGCCCGCGGCATCGCCATGCACATCGCGGCGATGAACCCGCCGCACGTCAAGGCGTCCGACGTCCCGGCCGAGTTCGTGGCCAAGGAAAAGGAAATCGAGCTGGCCAAGATGTCGGAGAAGGACAAGGCCAAGCCGGCCGACATCCTGGAGAAGATCATCAGCGGCAAGATCGCCAAGATCGTCAACGAAGTCACCCTGTACGGCCAGCCCTACGTGCTGAACACCGACCAGACCGTGGAGCAGGCGGTGAAGGCCGCCGGCGCCGACGTGGTCGGCTTCCAGCGCCTGGCCGTGGGCGAAGGCATCGAGAAGGTGGTGGAAGACTACGCCGCCGAAGTGATGAAGCAGGCCGGCCTGGCCTGATCCCGCGCCCGGGAAGAAAAGAGCCGCGCATTGTCGCGGCTTTTTTTTTACGGGTGTACGCTGCACAGGCCGGGACAGGCCGCTCCCCCACCTCTCATTCCATGCCGTATCGGAAGTGCATGCATCCTGAACTCGAAGCGATCCTGAGCCACTCCCGCGACCTGCCCTCGCCGCCCGGCGTGGCCTTGCGCATCATCGAACTGGCACAGGATACGGACGTGGATCTGGCCGCCACCGCCGATGCCATCGCCATGGACATGGCGCTGAGCGCGCGCATGCTGCGCATCGCCAATTCCCCGCTGTACGCCAGCCGACGCCGCGTCGACAACCTGGGCCAGGCGCTGACCATGCTCGGCCTGAACGCCGCGCTGAGCCTGGCGCTGGGCTTCTCGATGGTGCAGAGCCTGCGCGGCGGCAGCGGCGAGCCGCAGGAACGGCTGTGGCGACGCAGCGTGCTGGCGGCGCTGGCCAGCCGCCTGCTCGGCCAGGCCGCGGGGTTGCGCAAGCACGAGGAGCTGATGCTGGCCGGGCTGTTGCAGGACATGGGCGCACTGGCCCTGCTGCACGTCTGCCACGACCGCTACGCCGCCCTGCTGCACGAGGCCGCCGGCGATCCGCAGCGGCTGAGCGCGCTGGAACGCGAGCACCTGGGCGCCGACCGCGCCGAGGTCGGCGCCTGGCTGGCGCACAAGTGGAAGCTGCCCACCTACCTGCAGCGCAGTATCGGCAGCGGCGGCGATACCAGCCCCGCGACCGAGCCCTTCGACATCTGCGTGCGGCTGTCCGGCCGCATCGCCGACATCTGGCTTGGCGACGATCCGGAAGCCGCGCGCACCCACGCCATGCAGTGCGCCTATCGCGACCTGCAACTGGACAGCCGCCGCTTCGACGAGGTGGTGGGTCACATTGCCGAGGCGCTGCCGGCGGTCAGCCCGATCTTCGATGTGCGCATCGCCCAGCCGGAGCGGGTCGACGCGATCATCAGCCATGCCCGCGAACTGATGGTGCTGCGCAACCTGCGCGAAGTGCAGGAAGCCAACCGCGTGCGCCAGCGCGCCGACGAGTACGAGCAGCACGCACGGCGCCTGGCCGAACAGGCCAGCCGCGACGCGCTCACCGGCGTGTTCAACCGGCACCAGCTGGACACCCTGCTCAAGCAGCAGTTCGAGCTGGCCAATCGCCACGACTGGCCGCTGTCGGTGGCCTTCATCGACCTGGACGATTTCAAGAAGATCAACGACGCGCACGGGCACCTGGTCGGCGACCAGGTCCTGCGCGCATTCGCGCAGAACCTGCAGCCGATGCTGCGCGCCAGCGACACCGTGGCGCGCTTCGGCGGCGAGGAATTCCTGGTGCTGTTGCCCAACACCGGCGAAGAGGCTGCGCTGGGCGTGATGCGGCGCATCCTCGCCGAGATCGCGCAGCGGCCGATGGCCGACACCAAGCAGGGGCCGTTGCACATCAGCTTCTCCGCGGGCGTGGCCACCCAGGGCGGCCGCGAGCGTTTCAACAGCGCGCAGGAACTGCTGCAGGCGGCCGACGACATGCTGTACAGCGCCAAGCACGGCGGTCGCAATCGCGTCACCGCGCGCTCGTGCGGCGAGGCGCAACGCTGAAGCATCGCTGCCGGCGCAGACGCGCTGGCGCGCATCGGCTAAAATCGTGTGGTTTGCCCGTCATCCCCCAACGAGGTCGCCATGTCCCAGCTCGCCTATCGCCGTATCCTGTTGAAACTGTCCGGCGAAGCGCTGATGGGAGACGGGGACTACGGCATCGACCCCAAGATCATCAACCGCCTCGCCCATGAGGTGATCGAGGCGCAGCAGGCCGGCGCGGAAGTAGCGCTGGTGATCGGCGGCGGCAACATCTTCCGCGGCGCCGGCCTTGCCGCCAACGGCATGGACCGGGTCACCGGCGACCACATGGGCATGCTCGCCACCGTCATCAACGCGCTGGCGATGCAGGACGCGCTGGAGAAACTCGGCGCCAAGGTGCGGGTGATGAGCGCGATCAAGATCAACGACGTGTGCGAGGACTTCATCCGCCGCCGTGCGATCCGCCATCTGGAAAAGGGCCGCATCGCGATCTTCGCCGCCGGCACCGGCAACCCCTTCTTCACCACCGACTCCGGCGCGGCGCTGCGCGCGATCGAGATCGGCGCCGACCTGCTGCTGAAGGCGACCAAGGTCGACGGCGTGTACGACAAGGACCCGAAGAAGCACGCCGACGCCGTGCGCTTCGACAGCCTGACCTACGACGAGGTCATCGCGCGCAACCTGGAAGTGATGGACACCGCCGCCTTCGCCCTGGCCCGCGACAGCGACCTGCCGCTGCGCATCTTCAACATGGGCCAGCCCGGCGAACTGCTGAAGATCCTGCGCGGCGCCGAGATCGGCACGTTGGTCAAAGGTCGGGGCTGATGCCCCGACCCGGGATTGGGGATTCGGGATTGGGGATTCGCGAAGGCGTTGCGCGCTGCAGCATTGCGGGCGCAGGCGCGTTTTCGCATCTCATCGCGCCTGAAGCGCCGCTTTTGCGAATCCCCAATCCCGAATCCCCAATCCCGGCCCCACGCCTTTCCCGGCTATAATCGTCCGATTCAGATTCAGCACGGACACCGGCGATGCTCAACGAAATCAAGCAAGACGCACAGACCCGCATGGCCAAGAGCATCGACGCGCTGCGTCATGCGCTCATCAAGGTGCGCACCGGCCGCGCGTCGACCGCCTTGGTCGAGCACCTGAAGGTCAACTACTATGGCTCGGACATGCCGCTGAGCCAGGTCGCCAGCGTGGCCGTCGCCGACGCCCGCTCACTGACCATCACCCCGTGGGAAAAGCAGATGGTCGGCGCGGTCGAGAAGGCGATCCTGGCCTCGGACCTGGGCCTGACCCCGAACACCGCCGGCACCACCATCCGCCTCAACCTGCCCGCGCTCACCGAGGAGCGCCGCCGCGAGCTGTCCAAGGTCGTGCACGGCGAAGGCGAGGACACCAAGGTCGCGATCCGCAACATCCGTCGCGACGCCAACCAGCAGGTCAAGGATCTGCTGAAGGACAAGAAGGTCACCGAGGACGAGGCCCGCGCCAGCGAGGACGACATCCAGAAGCTGACCGACAAGGCGATCAAGGACGTGGACGACGTGGTCAAGGGCAAGGAACAGGAACTGATGGCGGTCTGAGCCTGCGCCTGCCGGCCATGCCTTCCGACCCCATCCCCATGTCCCTGCCCCGCCACCTGGCCATCATCATGGATGGCAACGGCCGCTGGGCGCAGCGCCGCCGCCGGCCGCGCGTGATCGGCCACCGCGCCGGCGCGCGTGCGGTCAACCGCACCATCGACTTCTGCCTGGAGCGCGGCATCGGCGCGCTGACCCTGTTCGCCTTTTCCAGCGAGAACTGGGGGCGCCCGCAGGAGGAAGTGGACGCGTTGATGAAGCTGTTCCTGCACGCGCTCGACCGCGAGGTCGATGAGCTGCAGCGGCGCGGCGTGCGCGTGCGCTTCATCGGCGACCGCTCGCGCTTCGCGCCGTCGCTGTGCGAGCGCATGGCCCAGGCCGAGGCGCGCACCCGCGACAACCAGGCCCTGCACCTGTCGATCGCCGCCAGCTACGGCGGCCGCCAGGACATCGCCCTGGCCGCGCGCGCGCTGGCCGAGGACGTCGCCGCCGGACGCCTGCGCCCGGAGCAGATCGACGAGGACGCGCTGTCGGCGCGCATGGCGCTGGCCGAGCTGCCGCCGCCGGACCTGTTCATCCGCACCGGCGGCGACCTGCGCATCAGCAACTTCCTGCTGTGGCAGCTGGCCTACACCGAACTGTGGTTCACCGAGACCCTCTGGCCCGAGTTCGGCCCCGAGGTGCTGCAACAAGCCCTGGACGACTACGCCCGCCGCGAGCGGCGTTTCGGCCTCACCAGCGCGCAGGTCGCCGAAGCGGCGACGGAGAACGTTTCCGCATGACCCGTACCCGCGTCATCGCCGCGCTGATCATGGCCCCGCTGGCCATCTGCGCCATCCTGCTGCTGCCGACCCAGTGGCTGGTCGCGCTGGCCGCCCTGATCTTCCTGATCGGCCTGTGGGAATGGCTGAAGCTGGCCGAGGTCGACGACACCTTGCCGCGCACCATCCTGCTGATGCTCAACCTGCTGCTGATGGTGCTGCTGGTATGGGCCTCGGCCGGCTCGCTGGTGCTGTTCCAACTGACCACCCTGATCGGCGCCGGCTGGTGGTGCGTGGCCTTGCTGTGGCTGGGCTTCTACCGCTTCGGCTCCGACCACGCCACCTACGCGCGGGTGTTCAAGCTCGCCGCCGGCACCCTGGCGATCGTGCCGGCCTGGGCCGCGCTGGGCCTGATCCACGCCAGCGAGCCGAACGGCCACCGCTGGCTGCTGACCGCCCTGGCGACGGTGTGGGCCGCCGATTCCGGCGCCTATTTCGCCGGCCGCCAGTTCGGCAAGCACAAGCTGGCGCCGCGGATCAGCCCCAACAAGACCGTGGAAGGCCTCATCGGCGGCCTGCTGGCCGGCCTGATCGTGGCCGCCGGCTTCGGCTGGCTGGCCGGGGTGACCCTGCCGCACCTGCCCGGGCTGCTGATCGTGGCCGCGGTCAGCGTGCTGGCCTCGGTGGTCGGCGACCTGTTCGAGAGCCTGCTCAAGCGCCACGTCGGCGCCAAGGACTCGGGCAACGTCATTCCCGGCCACGGCGGCGTGCTGGACCGGATCGACGGCGTGCTGGCGGCGCTGCCGATCTTCGCGCTGGGCAAGGACATCTTCGGGTTCTGAGGCCAGTGAACACGCAACACAGCAAGGACCCGGCGGTCCGCACCATCGCCGTGCTCGGCGCCACCGGCTCGATCGGCGCCTCGGCGCTGGACGTGATCGCACGCCATCCGCAGCGCCTGCGCGCCGGCGTGCTGGCGGCCGGACGCAACGTCGACGCGCTGCTGGCGCTGTGCGCCACGCACCGCCCCGCGCATGCGGTGATCGCCGATCAGGCGCTGTACCCGGCGCTGCGCGACGGCCTGCGCGCGGCCGGGCTGTCGACCCAGGCGCATGCCGGCGACGCCGCACTGGACCAACTGGTGGCCAGCGACGCCTGCGACAGCGTGGTCGCCGCCATCGTCGGTGCGGCCGGCCTGGCCTCGACCCTGGCCGCCGCCCGCGCCGGCAAGCGCCTGCTGCTGGCCAACAAGGAAGCGCTGGTGCTGGCCGGCGAACTGGTCACCGCGGCGGCGGCGGCGGCCGGCGCCGAGATCATCCCGATCGACAGCGAGCACAACGCCATCTTCCAGTGCCTGCGCTCGCGCCAGACCGGCACCGAGGTGCAGCGGGTGCTGCTGACCGCCTCTGGCGGCCCGTTCCGCGGCTGGGACCGCGCACGCCTGCAGGCGGTGACCCCGGCGCAGGCCGTGGCGCACCCGAAGTGGTCGATGGGGCCGAAGATCTCGGTCGATTCGGCGACGTTGATGAACAAGGGCCTGGAAGTGATCGAGGCCCACCACCTGTTCGCGCTGGCGCCCGAGCGCATCGAGGTGCTGGTGCACCCGCAGAGCCTGGTGCACTCGCTGGTCGAGTTCATCGACGGTTCGACCCTGGCGCAGATGGGCCTGCCGGACATGCGCACCACCCTCGCGGTGGGCCTGGGCTGGCCGGAGCGCATCGCCTCCGGAGTCGCCGGGCTGGACCTGCTGGCGCAGGGACGGCTGGACTTCGAGGCGCCGGACCTGGACGCCTTCCCCTGCCTGGCCCTGGCCTGGCGCGCGATGCAGGCCGGCGGCAGCGCCCCGGCGATCCTGAATGCGGCCAACGAAGTGGCTGTTTCAGCCTTTCTTCAGGGCCGAATCGGTTTCCTATCGATTCCTGCGCTGGTCGAGAACGCCCTGACCGAGCTGCCTGCGGTCGCGGCCGATTCCCTGGACGCATTGCTGGCGGCGGATGCGCACTCGCGCAAGATCACCGAACTCGCCATTGCCCGCCACTTCGCCCATGCTTGATGCCCACGCCGCCATGAGCCACGCGCATGGGTAATTTCGTTGGCTCCATCTGGTGGATGCTGGTCAGCCTGGGCATCCTGGTGACGTTCCACGAGTTCGGGCATTTCTGGGTGGCCCGCCGCTGCGGGGTCAAGGTGCTGCGCTTCTCGGTGGGCTTCGGCAAGCCGCTGTGGTCGCGCTACGACCGCCACGGCACCGAGTTCGCGATCGCCGCGATCCCGCTCGGCGGCTACGTGAAGATGCTCGACGAACGCGAGGCCGAGGTCGACCCGGCCGAGCGCGCGCAGGCCTTCAACAACAAGAGCGTGTGGCAGCGCATCGCCATCGTCGCCGCTGGCCCCATCGCCAACCTGATCCTGTGCGTGGCGTTCCTTTGGGCGATGTTCGTCATCGGCAAGCAGGACTACGCCCCCATCGTCGGCCGCGCCGAGGGCCTGGCGCAGCAGGCCGGGTTCCAGGCCGGCGAGCGCATCGTCCGCGTCGGCGACCGCGACGTCGCGACCTGGAGCGAGGCCGCCATGCAGCTGACCGTCGCCGCCATGGACCGCGAGGACGTGCCGGTGCAGACCGAGGACGCGCAGGACGGTGCCAGCCATACCCGGACCCTGCGCCTGTCGCAGCTCCCGGTCGGTTTCGACGAGCGGCAGGTGCCGGCGCTGGCCGGCCTGACCTGGCGCTTCACGCTGCAGCCGGCGGTCATCGCCAGCGTCACTGCCGGCTCGGCCGCCGACGGCGTGCTGCGCCCGGGCGACCGCGTGCTGGCGGTGGACGGCAGCCCGATCACCAGCGCCGACCAGGTCGCGCCGCGGGTGCAGGCCCTGGGCCGCGAGGGCGGCAACGGCCTGATCGAGGTCGAGCGCAACGGCGAGCGCCTGGCCCTGGACGTCCATCTCAAGCAGGCCGCCGGCCCCGGCGCGCCGCGCTGGACGCTGGGCGTGGCCATCGGCGAGCAGCGCCGCCCGGCCTACGACGCCACCCTGCGCTACGGCCCGCTGGCGGCGATCCCGATGGCCTTCGGCGAGACCGGCCGGCTGGCCGGCGACACCCTGGGCATCCTGCGCCGCATGCTGACCGGCGACGCCTCGCTGAAGAACGTGTCCGGCCCGATCACCATCGCCAAGGTCGCCAACATCTCGGCCAAGGAAGGGCCGGACGGATTCCTGAATTTCCTGGCGCTGCTGTCGCTGAGCCTGGCGATCATGAACCTGCTGCCGATCCCGATCTTGGACGGCGGGCACTTGCTGTATTACCTTATCGAGTTGGTCAAGGGCAGCCCGCTGAGCGAGCGCGCCATGGCGGCGGGGCAGTTCGTGGGCCTGACGTTGCTGGCAGGACTGATGGGGTTGGCGTTCTACAACGACCTCTTCGGGCAGGCCCTGCGATGACCCGCGCCGATCCACTCGACCCGCTGTCGTCTTGCGCCGGCGCCCATGCAACAACGATATCGACCTCTACCGGACGTGACATGACGAGATTTCCCACTCGCCGCCTGCTTGCCCTCGCCCTCGCCGCCAGCCTCAGCCTGCCGGCCCTGGCCCAGGTAGCGGAGCCCTTCACCGCCAGCGACATCCGCGTCGACGGGCTGCAACGCATTTCGTCCGGCACCGTGTTCACCTACCTGCCGGTAGAGCGCGGCGACACCGTGGACGAGGCCAAGGTCGCCGAGGCGATCCGTGCGCTGTACCGCACCGGCTTCTTCGAGGACGTGCGCGTCGACCGCCAGGGCAACATCCTGGTGGTCACGGTCAAGGAACGTCCGGCGATCAACAAGCTGACCGTCACCGGCAACAAGGACATCAAGAGCGAGGAACTGCTCAAGGGCCTGTCCGACATCGGCCTCAGCGAGGGCGGCACCTTCGACCGGCTGAGCCTGGACCGGGTGACCCAGGAGCTGACCCGCCAGTACAACAACCGCGGCAAGTACAACGTCGAGATCACCCCGACGGTGAGCCCGCTGGACCGCAACCGCGTCGACGTGGCCATCGCGATCAAGGAAGGCAAGGCGGCCAAGATCCGCCACGTCAACCTGATCGGCACCGAGAAGTTCCTCAACAAGGACATCCTGGAGAACTGGGAGTCGCGCGAGCACAACTGGCTGTCCTGGTACCGCCGCGACGACCAGTACTCCAAGGAAAAGCTGTCCGGCGACCTGGAGAAGCTCAACTCCTGGTACCTGGACCGCGGCTACGTCGACTTCAGCGTCGACTCCACCCAGGTGGCGATCAGCCCCGACAAGCGCGACATGTACCTGACCGCCGGCATCACCGAAGGCGAGCAGTACAAGATCTCCGACATCAAGGTCACCGGCGACACCATCCTGCCGCAGGAAGAGATCGAGAAGCTGGTGATCCCCAAGGCCGGCGACACCTTCTCGCGCGCGCTGCTGGAATACAGCTCCGACGCGATCACCAACACCCTGAGCAACATCGGCTACGCCTTCGCCAAGGTCACCCCGATCCCGACCACCGACCGCGAAAAGCGCACGGTGGCGGTGAACCTGCAGGTGACCCCGGGCCCGCGCGTGTCGGTGCGGCGCATCGTGTTCCGCGGCAACACCCGCACCTCCGACGAAGTGCTGCGCCGCGAAATGCGCCAGTTCGAGGACACCTGGTACTCGCAGGCGGCGATCGACCGCTCCAAGATCCGCCTGCAGCGCCTGGGCTACTTCGAGTCGGTGGACGTGGAAACGCCGCCGGTGCCGGGCAGCAACGACAAGGTCGACGTGGTCTACAACGTCAAGGAGACCACCTCGGGCAGCTTCACCTTCGGCCTGGGCTACTCGCAGACCTACGGCGTCACCACCTCGGTGCAGCTGTCGCAGAACAACTTCCTCGGCGGCGGCAACCGCGTCGCCGTGGACGCCTCGCGCAGCAGCTACCAGGAGCGCTACGCGTTCTCCTACACCAACCCGTTCTTCACCGACGACGGCGTGTCGCTGGGCTACAACCTGTCGTGGCGCAAGCTGGACTACTCCGACTTCGGCACCGCGCAGTACAACAGCACCAACGGCGCGGCGCAGGTGATCTTCGGCGTGCCGATCACCGAGACCGACAGCGTCTCGCTGATGTTCGGCATCGACAGCAACCAGATCACCACCTACCCCGGCTATACCCCGCAGGCGATCATCAACTACATCGATGCGATGGGGACCAAGACCTTCCACGCCTGGCGTAGCGAACTGGGCTGGGCCCGCGACACCCGCAACGACTACTTCATGCCGACCCGCGGCATGTACCAGCGCGTCGGCCTGGAAGCCACCCTGCCCGGCTCGACCGTGGAGTACTGGAAGCTCAACTACCAGATCTCCAAGTACTGGCCGATCTCGCCGGCACTGGTGCTCAACACGCGTGCCGAATTCGGCTACGGCGACAGCTACGGCAGCGACGTGTCGCGCGATATCTGCGGCACCACCACCACCAACAGCTCCGGCACGCCGGTGTACACGGCGCAGGCCTGCGACGGCACCAACCTGGTCCGCCGCGTGACGGCGTCCGGCCTGCCGTTCTACGAGAACTTCTACGCTGGCGGCACCAACTCGGTGCGCGGCTTCGAGGACAACACCCTCGGCCCGCGCTCGGAGGCTACCGCCTCGTACAGCCGCGGCCAGCCGCTGGGTGGCTCGTTCAAGACCGTGGGCTCGGCGGAAATGTACTTCCCGAAGCTGTTCGACAGCCCGTCGGCGCGCATTTCGGCGTTCGTGGACGTCGGCAACGTGTTCAACGGCGTGGACAACTTCAAGTCCAACCAGCTGCGTGCCTCCACCGGCATCGCGTTGCTGTGGCGCGCACCGGTCGGTCCGATCTCGATCAGCTACGCGATTCCGCTGAAGAAGGAAGACAACGACGAGATCGAGCGTCTGCAGTTCACGTTCGGCGGTCAGTTCTAAAGAACTGCCCGCCCGCTGCCAGGGTTTCACCCTGGCAGCCCAGGTTTTCGCTACACGAAAACCTGGCCGGGGCTTGGCCTTCCGAATCCCCGCGCCTTCGGCGCGCCCCCTTTACCAAAGGGGGCTTTGCTCCAGTCGGTTGATCGTTCCCGACAGGTGGTCGTGGCCTGTTGCGCGGCCGCATGCGATCGCCCTACGCGGCCGTCCGACTGCCCACCCGATGCCGGGCCTTGGCCTTCCACATCACTGCGCCTGTCGGCGCGCGCCTCGCCCTGCGAATCGCAAGCCATGGCTCGTTGCCTTCCGAATCCCGCGCCTGGGAGCCTGTCGCTTTTGGCCGTACCCTCACCCCAACCCCTCTCCCGGTGGGAGAGGGGCTGACGCACCTCCCTTCTCCCACCGGGAGAAGGTGCCCCGTAGGGGCGGATGAGGGTCGGGCAGCGCACGCTGTGTCAGCGCGCCCTACGCGGGCGTACGTATGACCGTGTTGATGGCACACGGTAGAATCTCCCGGTGAATACTTCGACCTATACCGCTGACGAGATCGCCGAGCGTTTCGGCCTGCAGGTGCATGGCGACGGCAGCGTCGCGGTGCATGGCGTGGCCACGCTGGCGCAAGCCGGCCCGGGGCAGCTCAGCTTCCTGGCCAATCCCCGCTACCGCGCGCAACTGGCCGACAGCACCGCGGCGATCGTGGTGCTGCGCGCCGACGACGCCGAGGCCGCGCCGGGCACCGCGCTGATCGCGCGCGACCCGTATGTCGCCTTCGCCAAGATCGCCGCGCTGTTCGACGTGGCCCCGCTGCGGCCGCCCGGCATCCATCCCAGCGCCAGCATCGATCCCAGCGCGCAGGTCGCGGCCAGCGCGCACATCGGCGCGTTCGTCAGCATCGGCGCGCGCAGCGTGGTCGGCGAAGGTTGCGTGATCGGCCCCGGCTGCGTGATCGGCGAGGACTGCCAGGTCGGCGCCGGCAGCGAACTGATCGCCCGCGTCACCCTGGTCACCCGGGTGCGCCTGGGCCAACGCGTGCGCGTGCATCCCGGTGCGGTGCTCGGCGCCGATGGGTTCGGCCTGGCGATGGACGCCGGCCGCTGGATCAAGGTGCCGCAGCTGGGCGGGGTCCGCATCGGCGACGATTGCGAGATCGGCGCCAACACCTGCGTGGATCGCGGTGCGCTGGAAGACACCACCCTCGAAGAAGACGTGCGCCTGGACAACCTGGTGCAGGTCGCGCACAACGTGCACATCGGCGCGCACAGCGCCATCGCCGGCTGCACCGGCATCGCCGGCAGCGCCAAGATCGGCCGTTACGTGATGCTCGGCGGCGCGGTCGGCGTGGTCGGCCACCTGGAGATCTGCGACAAGGTCGTGGTCACCGGCAAGTCGGTCGTACGCAACTCCATCCACGCGCCGGGCGAGTACTCGTCCGGCACCCCATTGACCGACAACCGCACGTGGCGCAAGAACGCCGCGCGCTTCAAACAGCTCGATGCCCTGGCCCGTCGCATCCTGTCTGTGAGCAAGGAGAAGGAATGAGCCACGATCAGCCCCTGCCGGACGCCAACCTGCCGGACATCAACCAGATCCGCGCACTGCTTCCGCATCGCTACCCGTTCCTGCTGGTGGACAAGGTGGTCTCGCTGGATTTCGAGAACCGCCGGATCGTCGCGCACAAGAACGTCAGCATCAACGAGCCGTATTTCCAGGGCCATTTCCCCGGCCAGCCGATCATGCCCGGCGTGCTGATCATCGAGGCGCTGGCGCAGGCCGGCGGCATCCTGACCCAGTTGGCGATGGGCCGCGACGCGCAGTCCAAGCTGTTCTACATGGTCAAGGTCGACAACGCCCGCTTCAACAGCCAGGTGGTGCCCGGCGACGTGCTGGAGCTGCACGTGGAGATCAAGCGGGTGATCCGCAACATGGCGGTGTACTACGGCGAGGCCAAGGTCAACGGCAAGGTCGTGGCCTGCGCCGAAGTGCTGTGCGCCGGCACCCGCGAATGACCCTGGCAGGAGACCTGCAATGAGCGCCAACGCTCCCCTGATTCACCCCTCCGCGGTCATCGATCCCGGCGCGACACTCGCCGCCGACGTGCGCGTCGGCGCCTTCACCGTGATCGGCGCCGAGGTGGAGATCGGCGAAGGCTGCGAGATCGGCTCGCATTGCAGCATCGTCGGCCCGACCCGGCTGGGCCGCGACAACCGCCTGGTCGGCCACGTCGCGCTGGGCGGCGACCCGCAGGACAAGAAGTTCGCCGGCGAACGCACCGAACTGGTGATCGGCGACCGCAATGTGATCCGCGAGTTCGTCACCGTCAGCCGCGGCACCGGCAGCGGCGGCGGCATCACCCGGGTCGGCAGCGACAACTGGTTCCTCGCCTACACCCACGTCGCCCACGACTGCATCGTCGGCAACCACTGCGTGTTCTCCAACAACACCACCCTGGCCGGGCATGTGGAAGTGGGCGACCACGTCATCATCAGCGGCTTCGCCGGCGCGCATCAGTTCTGCCGCATCGGCGATCACGCCTTCCTCGGCATGGGCGCGCTGATCAACGGCGACGTGCCGCCGTTCACCATGGTCGGCGGCAATTCGCTGGGGCGCCCGCGCGGCATCAACAGCGAAGGCCTGAAGCGCCGCGGCTTCGACCCCGAGCGCGTGGCCGCGATCAAGCGCGCCTACCGCGCGCTGTACGTGGCCGGCCTGCCGCTGGCCGAGGCCAAGCACCAGTTGGCGCTGCTGGCCGAAGGCAGCGAGGACGTGCGCGCGATGCTGGAGTTCATCGAGTCCAGCGAGCGGCCGTTGTTGCGATGATGGCCGGGATTCGGGATTCGGGATTCGGGATTGGCAACGGCAGCATTGCCGGTGCCGATAGCGCCGCGTCCGCTGTTGCGAATCCCCAATCCCCAATCCCCAATCCCCGCGCAACACCGCTGCGCATCGCCCTCGTCGCTGGCGAGGCCTCCGGCGACCTGCTGGGCGCGGGGCTGATCGAGGCGTTGCGCGCGCGCTATCCCGACGCGGAGTTCGCCGGGGTCGGGGGCCAGGCGATGCGCCAGGCCGGGTGCCGGACCTGGTTCGACGCCAGCGAGCTGGCGGTGATGGGTCTGCTGGAAGTGCTGCGGCACCTGCCGCGCCTGCTGAAGCTGCGCCGCGCGCTGCGCGAGCGGCTGCTGGCCTGGCGCCCGGACGTGTTCGTCGGCATCGACGCGCCCGATTTCAATCTCGGCGTGGAGCGCTGGCTGAAACAGCGCGGGCTGCGCACCGTGCATTACGTCAGCCCGTCGGTGTGGGCCTGGCGCGAGCAGCGCGCGGCCAAGATCGGCGCCAGCGCCGACCGGGTGCTGTGCCTGTTCCCGATGGAGCCGCCGATCTACGCCAAGCACGGTGTGGACGCGCGCTTCGTCGGCCACCCCATGGCCGATGCGATCGCGCTGCACGAAGACCGCGGCGCGGCGCGCGCTTCGCTGGGCGTGGGCGCCGACGTGCCGGTGCTGGCGGTGTTGCCGGGCAGCCGCCTGGGCGAGATCGGCAAGCTCGGCGACACCTTCTTCGCCGCCGCCGCGCAGGTGCTGCAACAGCTTCCGGACGCGCGCGTGCTGGTGCCGGCCGCCAATGCCGCGTGCAAGGCGCTGATCGAAGCGCAACTCGCGCGTTCGGCCTTGCCGCCGACCGCCACCCAGGTGCTGGACGGCCACGCGCGCACCGCGCTGCTCGCCGCCGATGCGGTGCTGCTGGCCTCCGGCACCGCGACCCTGGAAGCCATGCTGGTGAAGCGGCCGATGGTGGTCGGCTACAAGGTCGCTCCGCTGACCTACCGCATCGTCAAGGCGCTGGGCCTGCTGAAGGTCGACCGCTACGCCCTGCCCAACATCCTGGCCGGCCACGACCTGGCGCCGGAACTGATGCAGGACGCCTGCACCCCCGACGCCCTGGCCGCCGCGCTGCTGCACTGGCTGCGCGACCCGCAGGCGGTGGCAGCGCTGCAGCCCGAGTACGAGCGCCTGCACCTGCTGCTGCGCCAGGACGCCTCGGCGCGCGCGGCCGATGCGGTGTTCGAATTGCTTGGGAGCCGGGATTCGGGAGAAGCAAAAGCATGAAGCGCTGCGATCCGACATCGCCGCAGCGGGAACTGCTGTGCGAATCCCCAATGCCGAATCCCCAATCCCGGCTCTACGCCGGCGTCGACGAAGCCGGCCGCGGTCCCCTGGCCGGGCCGGTGGCGGTGGCGGCGGTGGTGTTCGATCCGGCGCGCACCCGCATCAACGGGCTGGACGATTCCAAGCAGTTGACCGCGGCGCGGCGCGAGACGCTGTATGCGCGCATCGTCGAGCGGGCGCTGGCCTGGCAAGTGGTGCTGATCGAGGCCGAGGAGATCGACCGGCTGAACATCTACCAGGCGACCATGCTGGGCATGCGTCGCGCGGTCGAGGGCGTGGCGCACGTGGCCGGCTTCGCCCGCATCGACGGCAACCGCGTGCCCAAGGGCCTGCCCTGCGCCGCCGAGGCGCTGGTCGGCGGCGACGGCCTGGACCGGGCGATCATGGCTGCCTCGATCGTCGCCAAGGTCACCCGCGACCGGATCATGCAGCGCCTGCACGACGAACACCCGCACTACGGTTTCGACCTGCACAAGGGCTACGCCACCCCGGCGCACCTGGCCGCACTGGCCGCGCACGGCCCCTGCATCCACCACCGGCGCAGCTTCGCGCCGGTGCGCGTGGCCCTGGCGGGCCGGGATTCGAGAGTCGGGATTGGGGATTCGCTGGAATCCCTGCAACTCGCGTAGGACGCTCAACGCGGATAAGCGCGAGATCACGCGCACTCACCGCCCACTGAGACCGCAACCAATCCCGAATCCCCACTCCCCAATCCCCGCCCCTCGCTGTCAAGCCTTGCCCGGCTCGCCCCCCGCCGCTACCCTGCCCGGGCATCGCTCTGGTTCCGCATGTCCACTTCCCGCTTCGCCCATCTGCACATCCACACCGAGTTCTCGCTGGCGGATTCGACCATCCGTGTGCCCGAGAAACCGGATCAGGCTGACCCGAAGAAAGCCAAGCAGGCCAACCTGCTCAGCCGCGCGGTGGAACTGGACCTGCCCGCGCTGGCGGTCACCGACCTCAACAACCTGTTCGCGCTGGTCAAGTTCTACAAGGCCGCCGAGGGCGTGGGCATCAAGCCGATCGCCGGCGCCGACCTGCTGATCGCCGACGGCACCCAGGCGCCGTGGCGGCTGACCGTGCTGTGCCGCAATCGCGACGGCTACCTCAGCCTGTCGCGGCTGCTGACCCGCGCCTGGCTGGAAGGCCACCGCAACGAAGGCGGCGTGGCGCTGCGCCCGGAATGGCTGCAGACCGGCAGCGACAACCTGTTCGCCCTGGCCGGCCGCGAGAGCCTGGCCGGGCGCCTGGCCAGCGAAGGCCGCCACGACCTGGCCGAGCAGCAACTGGCCGACTGGCAGCGCATCTTCGGCGACGGCCTGCACCTGGAACTGACCCGTACCGGCCGCGACGGCGAGGAGGCGTTCAACCAGTTCGCCCTGCACGCCGCCGGCACCCGCGGCCTGCCGGTGATCGCCAGCAACGACGTGCGCTTCCTGTACGCCAGCGATTTCGCCGCGCACGAGGCACGCGTGTGCATCTCCTCCGGCCGCGTGCTCGACGATCCCAAGCGCCCGCGCGACTACAGCGACCAGCAATACCTGAAGTCGGCCGAGGAGATGGCCGCGCTGTTCGCCGACATCCCCGACGCGATCGACAACACCCTGGCGCTGGCGCAACGCTGCAACATCGAGATGCAGCTGGGCACCTACTTCCTGCCCGCCTATCCGGTGCCCGACGACGAGACGCTGGACAGCTGGATCCGCAGCCAGTCGCGCGACGGCCTGGCCGCGCGCCTGGAGAAGAACCCGCTGGCGCCCGGCAAGACCCGCCAGGACTACGTGGACCGGCTCGAGTTCGAGCTGGACACCATCATCAAGATGGGCTTCCCCGGCTACTTCCTGATCGTGGCCGACTTCATCCAGTGGGGCAAGAACCAGGGCATCCCGATCGGCCCGGGCCGCGGTTCCGGTGCCGGTTCGCTGGTGGCGTGGGCGCTGCAGATCACCGACCTGGATCCGCTGCCGTACAACCTGCTGTTCGAGCGCTTCCTCAACCCGGAACGCGTGTCGATGCCCGACTTCGACATCGACTTCTGCATGGATCGCCGCGACGAGGTGATCGACTACGTGGCGCGCAAGTACGGCCGCGACCGGGTCAGCCAGATCATCACCTACGGCACCATGGCCGCCAAGGCGGTGGTGCGCGACTGCGGCCGCGTGCTCGGCTTCCCGTACGGCCTGGTCGACGGCGTCGCCAAGCTGATCCCCAACATCCTCGGCATCACGCTGAAGGATGCGATGGGCGAAGGCAAGGACAGCGAGATGGCCTCGCCGGAGCTGATCCAGCGCTACCAGGCCGAGGACGACGTCCGCGACCTGATGGACCTGGCGCGGCAGCTCGAGGACCTGACCCGCAACGCCGGCAAGCACGCCGGCGGCGTGGTGATCGCGCCGACGCCGCTGTCCGACTTCTGCCCGCTGTTCGCCGAACACGACGTCGACAACTTCGGCAAGAACCCGGTCACCCAGTTCGATAAGGACGACGTCGAGCAGGTCGGCCTGGTCAAGTTCGACTTCCTCGGCCTGCGCACCCTGACCATCATCGACTGGGCGGTGAAGGCGATCAACGTGCGCCACGCGCGCGCCGGCATTCCGCCGGTGGAGATCGCCGCGATCCCGCTCGACGACGCGCCGACCTACAAGGGCATCTTCGCCTCGGGCAACACCGGCGCGGTGTTCCAGTTCGAATCCTCGGGCATGCGCCGGCTGCTGAAGGACGCCCGCCCCGACCGCTTCGAGGACCTGATCGCGCTGGTGTCGCTGTACCGCCCCGGCCCGATGGACCTGATCCCCTCGTTCAACGCGCGCAAGCACGGGCAGGAGGAGATCGTCTATCCCGATCCGCGCACCGAAGCGATCCTGAAGGACACCTACGGCATCATGGTGTACCAGGAGCAGGTGATGCAGATGGCGCAGATCGTCGGCGGCTACTCGCTGGGCGGCGCCGACCTGCTGCGCCGCGCGATGGGCAAGAAGGTGCCGGCGGAAATGGCCAAGCACCGCGAGATCTTCCGCGAGGGTGCGGCCAAGGGCGGCGTCGGCGAGGCCAAGGCCGACGAAATCTTCGACCTGATGGAGAAGTTCGCCGGCTACGGCTTCAACAAGTCGCACGCCGCCGCCTACGCGCTGGTCAGCTACCAGACCGCGTGGCTGAAACGCCACTACCCGGCCGAGTTCATGGCGGCCACGCTGTCCTCGGACATGGACAACACCGACAAGGTGGTCGGCTTCCTCGACGAGGTGCGCAACCTCGGCCTGACCGTGCTGCCGCCGCGCATCAACGCCTCGGCCTACATGTTCGAGGCGGCCACGCCGGACACCATCCAGTACGGCCTGGGCGCGATCAAGGGCGTGGGCCGCGGCGCCTGCGAGGCGATCGTGGCCGAGCGCGAGCGCGGCGGCGAGTACGCCTCGCTGCTGGATTTCTGCACCCGCGTGGAATCGGCCAAGCTCAACAAGCGCACCCTCGAGGCGATGATCAACGCCGGCGCGATGGACGGGCTCGGCGCCAACCGCGCCACGCTGATGCTGCAGCTGCCGGAGGTGATGAAGGCCACCGAGCAGATGGCGCGCGAGCGCGCCTCCGGGCAGAACTCGCTGTTCGGCGGCGCCGACACCAGCGCCCCGGCGCTGCGCCTGGACCTGCCGGAAAGCAAGGAATGGCCGCTGGGCCAGTTGCTGGCCGGCGAGCGCGAGACGCTGGGCTTCTACCTCAGCGGCCATCCGTTCGATCCGTACCGCGACGAAGTGCGCGAACTGGTCGGCTGCGACCTGAGCGCGCTGGAGAAGATCTGCGCGCAATCCGGCGGCGGCCGCGGTGGTGGCGGCGATGGCGAGAAGCGCGCCTGGCGCCCGGAGGTCAGCGCGATCCTCGCCGGCCAGGTGGTCGGCGTGCGCCGCAAGGGCGACAGCCAGGTGTTCGTGCAACTGGAGGACGGCCGCGGCCGCATCGAGTGCAGTGCGTTCTCCGACGCCATCGCCGAGTTCGGCCACCTGCTGACCCGCGACCGCATCCTCATCGTCAAGGGCGGCGTGCGCGAGGACGAATTCAACGGCGGCTACGCGATGCGCATCCGCCAGTGCTGGGACTACGAACAGATCTGCACGCATCACGCGCAGCGCCTGTCGCTGCGCCTGGACCTGCGCCAGCGCAGCGCCTGGCCGCGCATCGACGGCCTGCTCGCCCGCCACCGCCCGGGCAAGACCCCCCTGCGCCTGGACCTGCTGCTGCAGTCGGCGCAGGGCGGCATCGCCGGCATGCTCGACCTCAACGGCAGCCATTCGGTGCGCGTGGACCCGCAACTGCTGGACGCCCTGCGCGGCGACCCGGCGGTGCGCGCGGTGAAGGTCAAGTACAGCCCGCCGTGGGCGAACTGACCCTCGCTGTCAACCGAATCGGCCCTCTCTTTTTTCCTTCTGTTCTGGATATCCGCGTGCGCTTTTTGCTCCTGTCCTGCTGCATTTTGTTGTTGACTGCCTGCGGCAAGGGTCCGCAAACCTTCCGCTTCGACAATCCGACCGGGCAGGCCTTGCCGATCCAGGTCGATGGACAGTCGCACAGCATCCCGGCACATGCCGAACTGGCCCTGGAACTGGCGCCGGGCGCGCACACCCTGCAGACCGCGCAACTCGGCCGCGTCCCCTTCATCGTCTACGCCGATCACGACGGTGCCCTGGTCAATCCCACCCTGTCGGATTACTACTGGATCGACGAGATCTACTGGACCAGCACCGCCAATCCACGCGAGTTTCAGGGCGATGGGGTCGTCGAGGTGCGGGGCGTGGCACTGAAAGGCCGCTACGGGCAAGTCCACGACCTGTTCATCGTCAAGGACTGGGACTTCGACGTGCATACCCCATTCCCCGAGAACGCCGTCGGCACAGTCGACAGCAGCGGCGGCCGGCGCATGCGCAAGATTTTCGCGCCCGACGACTTCGTCGCCTACGTCGAGAGCAGCCACGATGCCCCTGGCTATGTCGCGGCGCATCAGCCGCGCGATTGGCAGCCGCCGCAGCGCCGGGTCACGCCCGCGGCCGAACGCCTGCCGGCCTTGCCGCCAGTGATGGAGGCGCACGCCGGGCCGCTGCGTGCGCTGGCCAACGCCTACCTGCACGCGACCGATCCGGCGGAGCAACAGCGCCTGCGCAAGACCTACGTGTCCACGCAGATCGACTTCACCCATGCCACCGCGCGCCTGTTCAGCGGCCTGTCGGTGGACGACAACAAACGCGTCAACGCCTTCGTCGAGGGCATGCACCAGATCATGAACAGCCCTGCGCTGGTGACCGGCCCCTGAGCCGGGTACCGGACGGCCGCGTACGGGCCGCCACGCGGCATTCGGCTAAACTCCCCACTTCACGTTCTCCACGGCTTCCAATGAACCCGAACTACCTCGACTTCGAGCAACCCATCGCCGATCTGGAAGCCAAGATCCAGGAACTGCGCAACGCCAGCACCGGTCCGGCGGTCAACGTCGATGCCGAGGTCAGCGCGCTGGAAGACAAGCTGCGGGTGCGCACGGCACAGATCTTCCGCGACCTGTCCTCGTGGCAGATCTCGCAGTTGGCGCGGCATCCGCAGCGCCCGTACACGCTGGACTACATCAACGTGTTCTGCGACGAGTTCCAGGAGCTTGCCGGCGACCGCGCGTTCGCCGACGACAAGGCCATCGTCGGCGGCCTGGGCCGCATCGACGGCCGCGCGGTGGTGATCATCGGCCACCAGAAGGGCCGGGACACCAAGAGCAAGATCGCGCGCAATTTCGGCATGCCGCGTCCGGAGGGCTACCGCAAGGCGCTGCGCCTGATGAAGCTGGCCGAGCGCTTCAAGCTGCCGCTGCTGACCTTCATCGACACCCCCGGCGCCTACCCCGGCATCGGCGCCGAGGAGCGCGGCCAGAGCGAGGCGATCGCGCGCAACCTGCTGGAAATGGCCGAACTGAAGGTGCCGGTGATCTGCACCGTGATCGGCGAAGGCGGCTCCGGCGGCGCGCTGGCGATCGGCGTGGGCGACCGCACCCTGATGCTGGAATACGGCACCTATTCGGTGATCTCGCCGGAAGGCTGCGCCTCGATCCTGTGGAAGGACGCCTCCAAGGCCAAGGACGCCGCCGAGCAACTGGGCCTGACCGCCAAGCGCCTGTCCGCGCTGGGCCTGGTCGACAAGGTGATCCGCGAACCGATCGGCGGCGCCCACCGCAACCCCACGCAGATGGCCAAGCGCCTGAAGGCGGTCCTGCTCAACGAACTGGACGCCCTGGAACAGCAGCCGATCGAGCAGTTGCTGGAGAAGCGCTACGCGCGTCTGCGCAGCTACGGCGCGTACGAGACGGCGTGAGGCGCCGGGCGGCGCCTCGGGATTGGGGAGTGGGGATTAGGGATTCGTAAAAGCGGGTCCTTCCGCTCCAGTGTTGATCGCAGCAACCCATAACACGTCGGCGCCGGGGAACTGGCTGTTACGAATCCCCAATCCCGAATCCCCAATCCCCGCTCAAAACGGCTTCGCCAGCACCAACCAGATCACCACCAACAGCCCCAGCACCGGCACCTCGTTGAACAGGCGCAGGGCGCGCGAGGACGGCAGCGCGCCGGCCTGGCCGACGCGCTTGAGCCAGCGGCCGGTGAAGATGTAGTAGGCCAGCATCAGCGCCACCAGGCCGAGCTTGGCGTGCAGCCAGCCGCTGTGGCCGGGCGCGACCATGGTCGGGAAGTCCGGCAGCACCTTGTAGCCCAGCCACAGGGTCAGCCCCAGCAGCAGCGCCAGGCCGAACATGCTGTGGCCGAAGCGGTACAGGCGCCGCCCCATCAGCGCCAGACGCTCCTGCACCTGCGGCTGGCCCGCGCTCTCGGCGATGTTGACCAGGATCCGCGGCAGGTAGAACACCGCCGCCATCCATGCGATCACGAACAGCAGATGCAGGGACTTGATCCACAGGTAGAGTTGCATGCGCTGGCTCCAGGTCGCTGGCGTAGGATGTGCGGCCATTTTCGCCGATTCGTCCGGCGCCCGCACGGACCACACGCCCGCATGGACAAACAGTACGACGCCGACTACTTCCAGCGCTGGTATCGCCGCGACGGCATCGGCGACGCGGCGCGCCTGGCGCGCAAGGTCGCACTCGCCGTGGCCCAGGCCGAGTACTACCTGGAACGGCCGATCCGCAGCGTGCTCGACATCGGCTGCGGCGAAGGCGCCTGGCGCGCGCCGCTGCTCAAGCTGCGGCCGAAGCTGCGCTATCTCGGCTTCGACAGCAGCGACTACGCCGTCGCCCGCTATGGCCGCCACCGCAACCTGCACCCGGCGCGCTTCGGCGATTTCGCCTGGCTGCGGCCGTGCGCGCCGGTGGACCTGCTGGTGTGCTCGGACGTGCTGCACTACGTGCCCAGCCGCGAACTGCGCCAGGGCCTGCCCGGCCTGGTGGAGCTGTGCGGAGGCGTGGCGTTCCTGGAGACCTTCGCCGCCGAAGACGACTTCGACGGCGACCACGCCGGCTTCCAGCCCCGCGCGGCGCGCTGGTACCGGCGCCAGTTCGGTGCGCTCGGGCTGCGCCCGGTGGGCAGTCATTGCTGGCTCGCGCCTGCGCTGGCGGGCGATGCGGCGGCCCTGGAGACGATTGGTCTGGTGCCCCATTAAGGTGCAAACCGCGCGGATGCGTTATGCTGCACGGCAGCATACGCTCAGGATGGAAACACCGGCATGCTCTACCAGTGGCACGAACTGACCCGTAACCTGCTCGCCCCCTGGGTGCACCAGGCCGAAGCCAACGCCAAGATCTTCTCCGACCCCAACAGCCTGTGGTCGACGCTACCCGGCGCCGAGCGCCTGGCCGCGAGCAACGAGTTGATGCACCGCCTGGGCAAGGACTACGAGAAGCCGGCCTGGGCGCTGGACCATGTCGAGGTCGACGGCCACGCGCTGCCGATCGTCGAGCAGGAAGTGCTGCGCAAGCCGTTCTGCCGCCTGCTGCGCTTCAAGCGCTTCAGCGACGACGCCAAGGTCGTGGACGGACTCAAGAAGCAGCCGGCCGTGCTGGTGGTGGCGCCGCTGTCCGGCCACCACGCCACGCTGCTGCGCGACACTGTGCGTACCCTGCTGCGCGACCACAAGGTCTACGTCACCGACTGGATCGACGCGCGCATGGTGCCGCAGTCCGAAGGCGACTTCGGCCTCGACGACTACGTGCGCTACGTGCAGGACTTCATCCGCCACATCGGCGCCGAGTCGCTGCACGTGATGAGCGTGTGCCAGCCGACCGTGCCGGTGCTGGCGGCGGTATCGCTGATGGCCGGACGCGGCGAGACCACGCCGCGCTCGCTGGTGATGATGGGCGGGCCGATCGACGCGCGCCGCAGCCCCACCGAGGTCAACAACCTGGCCACGCGCAATCCGCTGTCCTGGTTCGAGCACAACGTCATCCACACCGTGCCGCCGGCCTACCCCGGCCACGGCCGCGCGGTCTACCCGGGCTTCCTGCAGCACATCGGCTTCCTGGCGATGAACCCAAGCCGGCACTTCATGTCGCACTGGGATTTCTACGCCAACCTGGTCAAGGGCGACCTGCAGGACGCCGAGGCGCACCGCCGCTTCTACGACGAGTACAACGCGGTGCTGGACATGCCGGCCACCTACTACCTGGACACCATCCGCGTGGTGTTCCAGGAGTTCCTGCTGCCGCGCGGGGAATGGGTGATCGACGGCGAACGCGTCGACCCGGCCGCGATCCGCGACACCGCGCTGCTCAGCATCGAAGGCGAACTGGACGACATCTCCGGCCTGGGCCAGACCGCTGCCGCGCACGACCTGTGCACCGGCATCCCCGCCGCGCGCCGCCAGCATCTGGAAGTGCAAGGCGCCGGCCACTACGGCATCTTCAGCGGCCGCCGCTGGCGCGACATCGTGTATCCGCAGGTGCGCAGCTTCATCGCCGCCAATGCCGGCGCCAGCCGCGCGCCGGCGGCCGGCAACGTCACCCCGCTCAAGCGCCGCGGCAGCCGCAAGGCCGGCTGAGCGGCATCTCGCCCGCGGCGACCCCGCCGCGGGCGATCGTGCATCAGGACATCAGGGCGCCTCGCTGCGCACCAGCAGGTGCTTGGCGAGCAGGCCATGCGCCTTGCCGAAGCCGCGCGACAGGTGCAGGGTGACGAAGAACAGCGCTGCGCCCAGCACGCTGGCCAGCAGCAACGGCAGCCACGCCTCGCTGCCGATCCAGTGCAGCGGACCGACATGAACGGTCAGATCCGCGACGTCCGGGGCAAACAGCGCGGCAGGCGCCAGCAGCATCAGCAGCGACGTACTCAGCAAGGCCGCGAAGACCGTGAAATAGAAGATCCCCAGCGGCAGCATCAGCAGGAAATACAGCATCGTGGTCCAGGTGCGCGCATCGGTGAACATCTGCCCGATGCGCTGCAGCCACGGCTGTTCGGGTGCGCTGTACAGCGGCCGTCGCGGCATGCGCTCGCCCAGCAGGACTTCCACCACGCGGCCCTCCACCAGCGACAGCAGCCGCACCGAACCGAAGAACAGCACCAGCAGCGGCACCCCGACGATCAGGATCAGCAAGCCCGCCGACACGCTGACGCCGGTCACCAGCCAGGTGAAGTAGAAGATGCCGGTGACCAGCGACAGCAGCATGTAGAACAGGCTGCCGTAGGCGCGCGGGTCGGCGACCACGCCGAAGAAGCGGCCGAGCAACGATTTGCGCTTGGGCGGCGCCGGCGGCTTCAGCGCGCGGCTGACCGTGACCTCGGTATCGCGGTAGATCTCGGCCACCTCCTCCGGTGCGCCGTAGCTGCCGGCGACGCCGGCGATGACCTCGGCCTCGCTCTTGCCCGGCTGCTCGGCCAGTTCCGAACGCAGGTATTCCTCCGCGTCGTACAGCGCGTCCTGGATCAGCGCCGGGTCGGCGCCGCCCAATGCCGCACGCAGTTGCGCCAGGTAGTCGGGAATGGTGGTCGGCAAGGGCCGCGGTGCGGTGTGTGCGCTGCTCATTCTGAAATCCCCTTCAGCACGGAATCGACGGAATCGCGGGTGGCGCGCCACGCCGTGGCCCATTGCCGCAGCGTGGAAAGACCCGCCGCGGTGATGCGGTAGTAACGCCGTGGCGGCCCGGCCACCGACGGCTCGACATGGCTGGACAGCAGGCCGGCCGCCTCCAGGTTGCGCAGCACCGGGTACAGCGCGCTCTGCTTGCCGCTGAGCACGCCCTCGCCCACCTGCTCCATGCGCTTGGCGATCAGATAGCCGTATAGCGGCGCCTCGGCGGCGGCCAGCACCGCCAGCAGGGCCAGCGACACGGTGCCGGCGCTCAGCTCCTTCTGGAATTTCTTCAGCTGCGCATCCGGCTCGACCATGGCGCCCCCGCTAGGTTGAAGTGGATACTAGTGCAGAGTTCGACATAGTCCCTGTGCCGTTGGTCATAGGCGCCGCTCCCGCTGGCGTTCCCGGCGACAAACGTTTCGGCAACACCGCGCTGACTACACTGCGGGACCTTCCTTTGTGCATGCCATCCAGGAGGTCACGCATGAGTTCGACGCCCGCCACCCCACAGCCCGGGCAGGCCACCGAGGCCAGCTTCGCCGGTTCCGGCAATCAGTTCTCGACCGGCGCGTTCAAGCGCGATCCAGAGGCCGGTGCGGCCTCGGTCGAGTACAGCCGCACGGCCGCCGAGGCCAAGTACGGCCCGCTGGAATACGCGGCGGTGCATACCGGCAAGGTCGGCGCCGGCCGCAAGCAGGAAAACGGCGACACGGTGTTCAACGTCGAGATGGAGTTCACCCAGGGCCATCGCCTCCAGGGCGACTTCAAGGCCGGGCGCCTGGCCGCCGACGGCAGCCTGACCCAGGCCACCGGCGAGCGTGGCCGCTACGAAGTCCGGCTGCGCGGCGAGGCCACGGCCGACGCCGCTGCGCGAGTGAACCCCTTCGACCCCGGCACCATCCCGGAAGGCGGCAGCGTCAAGCTCGACGGCCAGGTGTTCGCCAAGACCTCGATGGAAGCCGCGTTCCGCGGCATCGCCACGTCCAGCGAGCGCACCGACGCGGCCGGCATGAGCTATGCGGTGCAGCGCGTGGATGCCGACCACGTGCGCGTCGCGGTCGGCCCGACCCAGGCGGTGGAGCGGCTGGAGGCCGTGGGCCTGAAGACCGACGTCGCCCAGGCCATGCTCGGCCGCCAGGATGCGCTGGGCCAGGCGACCATGCGCACCGCCACCTTCGACCTGCGCGAGCCGCAGGCACAGGCCGCCTATCGCGACTTCCTGGCCAGCGGCCGACTCGCCGCCAACGCGCCAGGGGTCACCGACGTGCAAAAGGTCGAAAGCCTGACCATGAGTTCGGAGACCCGCGCGCAACTCGGCCTGGGTCCGTTCAAGGCCGAACTGGGCGGCCAGCGCAACACTGGCGAGAACGTGCGCACCACCTATGCCGACGGCAGTTCCAGCGTGGTCGGCAAGGTGCAGTACGCCGGCAACGTGCCGATGACCCTGACCCGCCAGTTCGACCCGGCGGGCAAGGAGCGCGTGGACGAACGCAGCTATCAGTTCACCTTCGACAAGGTCGACCACAACCAGGCGCAACTGCTCAACGCCGCGCTCACCGGCAAGGACACCGCCTCCACCGATACGCCGATCGCGGCCGGCAAGACCGCCACCCTGCGCTTCTCCGAACAGCAGATGGACGCGCTGCGCCAGCAATACCAGCGCGCCGCCCAGGCCAGTCCGATGACCGCACATGAGGCTGCGGAGTATGCAAAGCAGAGTCCGCAGGACTTCGCGATCGGCCTGGCGCGCAACCTGGGCAATTCCCAGTACGGGCTGAGCGAGCGGCTGTTCCGCGTGTCCAGCAGCGCCGGCGGCACGCCGGGCGGCGACCTGGTGCGTATCGACGCGCAGGTCGACCGCGCCGATCAGCCACCACCCTCAGCGCCCGTCCGCTCCGCCCCGAGCACGGGCACCGCGTCCGATGCGCGTACCGCCGCCGATCCACAACAGCAGGCGATGCAACAGGCGATCGAACACAAGCTCACGCCCTACGACGCCAACGTCGCGAGCGGCCTGCTGCTGGCGGCCCGGCGCGATGGCCTGACCCAGGTCGATCACGTCCTGCGCAACGACAACGGCCGCGTGTTCGCAGTACAGGGCGACCCGATGTCCGCCGACAAGCGCGTGGCCTACGTGGACGCCGCGCAGGCGGCGACCATCCCGGCCGCCGAAAGCGCCAGGCAACTGGCTGCGCTGCCGCCGGTGCCGACCCAGGCGCCAGTGCAGGAGGCGCAGGAACCGCAGAAGCGCGCGCTGTCGTAAGCGGACCTCTCGGTGGCACGGCGATCGCGCCGTGCCACCGGTGCATTGGCAGCGGCCACCGCTTCGGTGAGAATCGAGCGCTCACCGACCGGGCCGCCCTCATGCCGCTGCGCACTTCCCTGCTCGCCCTCGCGTTGTCGCTGTCCGCCTCCGCCGCATGGGCGGGGGCACCACCGCCAGCCGTGCCGTACCGCAGCCCGCAACAGATCCTGGACGCATCCAAGCCCAGCGACTGGCGCACGCTGGATCCGGCCAACACGCTGTACCTGGAGTTGGACACCGGCCGGGTGATCATCGAACTGGCACCGGCGTTCGCGCCGCAGCACGTCGGCAACATCCGCACCCTGGCCCACGAGCACTTCTGGGACGGCCTGAGCATCTACCGCTCGCAGGACAATTTCGTGGTGCAGTTCGGCGACCCCGACGGCGAGGAACCGGGCAAGGCCAAGTCGCTGGGCAGCGCCAAGACCCACCTGCCCGCCGAATTCCAGCGCCCGGCCGCGGGCCTGGCGTTCCAGCCCCTGCCCGACCGCGACGGCTGGGCACCGCAGGTGGGCTTCGTCGACGGCTTTCCGGTGGCGCGCGATCCCAAGGACGGCACCGCCTGGCTGGCGCATTGCTACGGCACCGTGGGTGCCGGCCGCAACAACGACGAAGACAGCAGCATCGGCGCCGAACTGTACGTGGTCACCGGGCAGTCGCCGCGGCAACTGGACCGCAACATCACCGTGGTCGGCCGCGTGGTCAAGGGCATGGAACTGCTCAGCGTGATCCCGCGCGGACCGGATCCGATGGGCTTCTACGAAAAACCCGAGCAACGCACGCCGATCCGCGCGATCCGCCTGGCCAGCGACGTGCCGGAGGCCGAGCGCACCCCACTGCAATTGCTGCGTACCGACACCCGCACCTTCCGCGAGGTTGCCGAGGCGCGGCGCAACCGCCGCGACGATTTCTACAAGCGTCCGGCCGGCCACATCGACCTGTGCAACGTGCCGCTGCCGGTGCGTCCGCCGCCGAAGTGACGCGTCATGCGCGCGCCGGACGGCGCGCGCTCAGGCGCCGCCGACGCTGCGCCGCTGCGGCTGCTGCGCGTGCAGGAAACGGGTGAACAGTTCGCGCGGCTGCTCCACGGCGCACTCGGCCAGCAGCATGGCGATGTTGCCGCGATGGAAGGCGCCATGCGCGAGCACGTGGAACAGCATTTCCTGGCGGCTCATGCGGCCGGCATCGCCATCGGTGAAACGGAACGCCAGCGTCTGCTGCAAGGCGGGCGCGTCGAGTCGGGCCACATAGTCGGCATACCAACGGTCCGATTCGGCCACCGCCGCACCCAGCGCCTCCAGCTCCGGCGTCTGCGGCGTGTTGCTCGCGGCGTATGCGTGCGTGCCGCCCTCCAGGTGCGCGGCGAAGATCCGGTCCACCACGTACGTGTGATTCAACAGCCGGATCGCGCGCTGCCGCTGCGCCGGATACGCAACCGCGTCGATCTGGGCCAGCGCCTGCAGCATCTCGGCGTTGGCCCAGGCCTTGAACGCGAACTGCGATGCGAGCAGGGAATCGGTCATTGCGTCGTTCTCCAGGCCAAGGGGATGGGCCGCGCGCGCCAGCATCGGCGTCCTCGCGCAAGCCCGCAAGCTGCGCTGCTAGCGTGCGCGCTGGCTGAAGGCGACGCTGCCCAGGATCAGCATGCCCGCCAGCAACATGGTCCAGGTCAGCGGCTCGCCCAGGAACCACCAGGCCAGCAGCGCGCCGAACACCGGGATCAGGTAGGTCACGGTCGAGGCGCGGGCCGGGCCGATGCGCTGGATCAGCCGGTAGTACATCAGGTAGGCCAGGCCGGTGCAGACCACGCCCAGGCCGCCCGCGCAGGCCCAGGCCAGCGCCGACACCGGCGCGGCCGGCCAATGCGTCCACGCCAGCGGCGCCAGCAGCAGCGCGCTGCAGCCGAGCGTGGCCGCCGCCGACGCAGCCGGCGGCAGGTCGCCCATGTGCCGCTTCACCAGGTTGTAGCCGATGCCGTACAGCAACGAGGCGGTGGCGCCGGCGAAGGCGGACGGACCGACGCTGAGCCCGGCCGACTTGCCGGTGGCCAAGACCAGCACGCCGATGAAGCCGACCAGCAATGCCAGCGCGCGCCGGGTGCCGATGCGCTCGCCGAAGAACAGGAAGGCGATCAACGCGGTGAACAGCACGGTCATCGCATTGCAGATCGCACCGATCGCCGCCGGCGCGTGCTGCGCGCCCCAGGCGAACAACAGGAACGGCAAGGCGGAATTGAGTACGCCGATCGCCGCCAGGGTCGGCCAGCGCCGCGGCGGGAAGCGCGTCCGCGCCAGCCACAGGAACGGCAGCAGCACCGCCGCGCCCAGCGCCAGGCGCAATTCCACCAGCGCATAGGCGCCGAACTGCGGCGCCGCCACGCGCATGAACAGGAACGAGCAGCCCCAGACGACGCCGAGGAACCCCAGCTCCAGCGGCGTGCGCCAGTCGCGCGGTACTGCAGGGTCGGACACGGGCGTGGGAGAGGCCGAGGCGATGGCCGGCTGCAGGGAGGGTTCGGCGGTAGGCATGGAGGAGGCTCGCGGTCGATCGGCAACGCGCCGCAGCGATCGTGCGACGCCACGCATCCGCTGTCGGCTGCGGGTGCCGCTCGGCGCGTCTACGCCGACCTCGCATCGCCACCGGCCGCGCATGTCGTGTTCGGCTGCCAGCATCGCCCCGGGCCGTGGGGTCGACAAGCGCGTAGTATCGTCGCGAGCCACAAATCTGCTGCGTGTCTGATCGTGCAACTGCGCCCGTCCCTGCTGCCCGCGCTCGGCGTGTTCGCCGCGGCGGCGCGCCACCAGAACTTCGCCCATGCCGCGGAGGAACTGCATCTCACCGCCAGTGCGGTCAGCCATCATGTGCGGCGCCTGGAAGCCTTGCTTGGCGCCACGCTTTTCCAGCGCCACGCGCGCGGGGTCAAGCTGACCGCCGAAGGCCGGCAACTGGCCGATGCCGCCAGCGCAGCGCTGGCCGACATCGCCGCGGTCGCCGGCAACCTGCATCCGCAGGCCGACACCGCGCCGCTGCGCATCACCACGCTGCGCTCGCTCTCGTACTGCTGGCTGCTGCCGCGCCTGCCGCGCTTCTGCCAGGCCTATCCGCACGTGCGGCTGGACATCCAGACCGATGCGGCGTTCTCGCGCTTCGAGGAGGGTGGCCCGGATCTGGGCATCCGCTACGGCCAGGGCGCCTGGCCGGGCCTGACCTCGCACCACCTGATGGACGATGCGTTGTTCCCGGTGGCCTCGCCGGCGCTGCCGCAACTGGCGACGCTGCACCGGCCCGAACAGATCGCACAGTTGCCGCTGCTCACCGACATGTCGCCGCAGGGCTGGCGCGACTGGTTCCGCGCCGCCGGCGTGCGCGGCGTGGCGCTGCCGCCGATGCACACCTTCAACGACAGCACCGATGCGATGCGCGCGGCGGTCTACGGCGTAGGCGCGGTGCTGGCGCGCAAGCACATCGCCCAACCCTACCTGCAGCGCTACGAACTGGTGCGCCTGCCCGGGCCGGCGCTGACCGCGCGCTATTCCTACTACATCGTGCACCCCACCCACCGCCTGCTCAGCCCGGCCGCCAGCCACTTCATCGACTGGCTTAAGCGCGAGGCGCTGGATGAGCGCACGCCGATGCCGGCACTGCCGGCTGAATTGCTCGGGCTGCCGCCGACGGCGGGCTAGCGCTCGCCTAAGCGCAGGGCAGACGTGCAGGAACCCGCGGTATCGATCGCGTCGTAGGAGCGGTTTCAGCTGCGACAGCGGCGTTACCGGTAAAGCCCGTCGCGGCTGAAGCCGCTCTTACGGGAGACCACGCGAATCGACTGGACCACGGGCTGCCAGCCAACACCATTGACAACCGACACACAACGCGTCATTAATTAACTAATTCGTTAATTAGCTAAGCCCCAATGTCCATCGACCGCGTCTTCGAAGCCCTCGCCTCGCGCCCGCGCCGCGAGATCCTGGCCTACCTGTCGGCACAGGAACTCACGGCCGGCGAGATCGCGCAGCGCTTCGCGATGAGCGCGCCGGCGATCTCGCGGCACCTGTCGGTGCTGGAAGCTGCCGGGCTGGTGGCGAGCGAGCGCCGCGGCCAGTTCGTGGTCTACCGGCTCACCCCCGACAACCTGGTCAACACCCTCAGTGGGTTCGCCTTCGAGATCTGCCCCAGCGCCGGCCCGCTCAAGCGCGAGTCGCGCAGGCAGGCCAAGCGCACCACCTGATCCTTCCGCCACGGCAACAGGAGTCCGCCGATGACCGCCGCACCGCTCAGCGAACACGCCGCCGCGCAAACCGGATTTCCTTCGGTGCGCCTTCCCTCCTACAGCGGCGGCCTGCCGGTGGAGGTCATCCTGATCGCCCAGCTCGGGGTCGGCGCCGGCGATCCGCTGATCGCCCAGGCCTGCCTGCGGCAGCGTGCGCATCCGCAATTTCGCGACGCCCTGGACGAACCCTCGGCGCGCCTGGCAAGCACCGATTTCGGCAACGGCGAGTCCACCGCACTGTATTCGTTCGCGGTCGGTGCCGGCGGCCATCCATTCCACTGCCATGCCGGGCATCGCATGTTCACCGCGATCACCGGCAGCGGCGGCGCGCTGCTGCGTTTCAGCACCGCCTCACCGGCACAACTGGCGGAAGATCCACAGCATTTCCTCGCCGCGCTGCGCCATGTCGAATTGCCCGCCGATTGCCTGTTCAGCGTGCGCTTCGGCGGCGGCACCTGGCACCAGTTCGCACCGCTGCGCGCGCAGTCCGGGCATCCGGCGTTCTTCGCCCTGTCCTGCCACAGCGACGAAGCCGGCGGCGCGCTGGCCGACGAGGTGCGCGCGCAGGTGCTGGCCGGCACCGCCGACATCGCCACCCTCACCGAACTGCTGCCGGCCCCGGTCGCGGCGCTGCTGGCATCGCCGCAGGCGCAGGCGCGATCCGTGCCGACGGTGCGGCTATCGCTGGCGGCCTCGCCGGGCAGCCGGCGCCTGGCCTGGTGCGCCGGCCTGCGCGCGCTCAGCGGACGCCTGCGGCAGCGACTGGGCGGCTGGCGGCATCCGGCCGGCTTCGCGGCGCTGGCGCCGCGTCTGTCGCGTGCGCAGGTGACGCCGCAGTTGCTGCCCGGCTCGCTGCTCGCACCGCAGCTGCCAGCACATGATCACCAGGACAGCGTGCGGCTGACGGTGCCGGCGCAGGCGCTGCGGCCGCTGGGCGCGCACGCGCTGATGACGGCGTTGCTGGACGGCTTCCTGCAGCACCCGCCGCGTGGCGTGACCTGGCTGATGCGCCTGCGCAACGTGCTGGTGGCGCCGCTGCGGCTGCGCACCTCGCCGCTTGGCTGCCCGGTGTCCTCGCTGCTGTCGCCGCAGCGCGATCGGCTGTTCGCCGGGCGCTTCCCGGTGCTGGCGCAGGCATCGTCAGCACAAGCGCGACGCGTGCAGGTGCTGCTCGGTGCCGACGACCGCCACCTGGTGTTCCGCAGTTGCGTCGGCGTGACGCTGCGCGACGACGGCAGCGCCGAGCTGAGCCTGGAAACGCGCGTGGCCTGCCGCAACCGCTTCGGGCACCTGTACATGATGCTGATCGCCGCCGCGCATCGCCGCTACATCGCCCCGACCATGCTGCGCGCGGCCGCCGAGGCGCTGCTGCTGCCGGTGGCCGAGCATGCCGGCCCGGACGTGGTGGCAACGGTGCGCTGAGCGCGTCATCACTCCGCCTTAGCCGATGCCTGCCTAGCCTGCGCCTTCCCCCCAAGAGGAAGGCCCATGCCCCAGCTCCGCATCCGCATCACCGGCAGCGAGGACGACGCCCGCGCCATCATCAATCTGCTGTCGAGCCTGGACGGCATCGAGCACGTCGAGGAAATCGACGATCTGATGCCGCACATGGACGACGACGATTCCAGTTCCGCCGGCCTGCCCGACGACCAGGGACCGGGAACCCACGAAGTGGAAGTGGACGCCGGCAACGCCGCCACCGCGCAGAAGGTGCGCGAGGCCGTGGAAGCGCTGGCGTTCGAACTGGACGTGGTCGTGGAGTTCGAACAGGACGAAGGCTGAGGCCTGCATCCGGGGCGTTGCGCCGCGTGGCGCTGCGTCCTGGCATGCCCATGGCCAGCATTCTTGCTTTCCAGCGGCGCGAGCCGTGCCTCAAGTAGCGGACTTCAAGGCGTCGGGACTGAAGTCCCTCCCACAGTGCACCCAGTCAATGCATCGCGAGCCCCAGCAGGAGTCGTTCTGCTGTCGCTCAAGCTTGAGTGTCAGACGAGAAGAACGGTAGCAGCGGCTTCAGCCGCGACCCGCAACCCATCATTGCCCGCTGCTGCTGGACGACGTGCCACCGTTCCGTCGGCAACGCATGGCAGCACCGCTGCTCGCGCATCACCTCCATCCGTCCCCGCCCGACCCCGTCGGACGGGAACCGCCTCCCCCGCTAGGCCGAACGACGCCGACGCCGGCGCCAGGCGATCAGCCGCCACAGCGCATAGCCGAGCAGCACGAACGGGGCCAGCCCCACCACCGCACGAATCGCCCAGGCGATCGATCCGGCGAAGATTTCGCCGCTGTCGTGCAGCGCCTCGCCGATGTCGCTGCGGCTCCGCTCGGCGGTCGGCGCCGAGAACGTCAGGGTCACCCGCTGCGTATCCAGGCGCCGGCGCTGCTGCGCGGCTTCCTGGCTGGTGGCGAGCAGTTGCGTCTCCACCGCGGCCAGCTTCTCCGACAGCGCGATCATGTCGGCCACGCTGAGATCGCGGCGCTGCTGGAACTCCTGCAGGCGCCGCTGCTCGGCCTGCAGGCGCTGGCGCTGCGCGTCGTTGTCCTGCACCGCCTGCGCCAGGTCCTCGGCGTGGGTGGTACGGCTCTCGATCTGGCCGCCCTGGCCCGCCTGCGCGATCAACGGCTCGACCCCGGTGGGCGCGATCCGCACGCTGAGTTCGCCGCGCGGCCGCTCGCCGCCGCGCTGTTCGACCTGCAACACCGTGCACGCGCCGAAACTGGATGTCCGGCAGCTTTCCTGCAACTGCTTGAGCCGTGCGGGAATCTGCGCTGCCGGCAGCGCCACATCGACCTCGTGCTCATAGGCAAGGGACGGCGCGGCGTTCACGTCGCCACTCGGCGGGGGCGCTGCGACGGCGGCCTCTGCTGCCTGCGCTGCGGCCTCGGCGGCACTGGCCGCGCTACTGGCGGCATCGGAGGAATAGAGATGGGCGGCCGGCAGCGCCGCGCTCTCGCCGCCGCGGCTGCAGGCAGCGATCGACACCGCCAGCGCCAGGGAAGCGCCCCAGCGACACCAGCGCCGACGCGCAGGCGCGACGACATCAACCGTGCCAGCCGCCGCGGCCGCGGCTTCCGGATCGAACGTCGTATCGCGTGCGACATGGCCATGAAGGCGACGTCCCTTGTCCTGCATTGCGGTGCTCCTGAATGGCGAAAGCCTTCAGGGTAATCCAATGGCAGGGGCGCTGGCAGCACGGCGCGGCTACCCTGGCGGATCGACCCACTCCAGGAACCCCGATGCGCAAGCACCTGCTCGCCGCCGCCCTGCTCGCCGCCCTCGCCGGCTGCCAGAAACCCGCCGACGCGCCCGCCGCCAGCAACGCAGCCCCCAGCCAGGCCGCGGCCGCGCCCGATGCAGCCGCCGACGCCAGCTTCGCCGCGCTGTCCAAGCGCGCCGTCGACACCTGGATGCAGCTGTCCCCGGTCGGCGCCACCCAGACCGGTGACCATCGCTACGACAGCGAACTGGACGACCTCAGCGCCGCCGGCCGGCAGAAGAGTCTGAACGCGAGCAAGCAGTTGCTGGCCGAACTAGACAAGCTCGACGTGGCCAAGCTCTCGCGCGAGAACCAGGTGGACGCGGCGATCCTGCGCAACCAGTTGCAGTCGGACATCTGGAACAGCGAGGTAGCACAAGGCTGGGCGACCGATCCGCAGGTCTACAACGGCCTGGCCGGCGGCGCGATCTACGGACTGATGGCGCGCGAGTTCGCGCCGCTGCCGGAGCGGCTGAAGTCGGCCACCGCGCGCATGGAGAAGATCCCGGCGCTGTTCGCGCAGGCGCGCGCCAACCTCGACCCGGCCCGCGTGTCGGAGATCAGCGCCAAGACCGTGGCCAAGCAGAACCGCGGCATCCTCAGCATCGTCGACAGTTTCATCGTCCCGCACATCCAGGAACTGCCGCAGGCCGACGCACAGCGCCTACAGGCGGCGATCGAGGGCCTGAAGAAGGCCGTGGCCGAACAGCAGACCTGGCTGGACCAGACCCTGGTGCCCAACGCCAAGGGCGACTTCCGCCTCGGCGCAGAGAAGTACGACCAGAAGCTGAAGTTCGCGCTCAACTCCTCGCTGTCGCGCGCCGAGATCAAACAGCGCGCCGAAGCCGAGCTCACGCGCGTGCGCCAGGACATGTACGGCATCGCCCGCACCGTGCTGAAAGACAAGCCCGGCTCGCCGGCGCTGGTCGATGCGCCCAGCGACGAACAGCAGCAGAAGGCGATCGAGGCGGCGCTGGAGCTGGCCTATGCGCAGCATCCGGCGCGCGACAAGGTGGTCGAAGCCGCCAAGGCCTCGCTGGCCGATGCCACCGACTTCGTGCGCAAGAAGGATCTGGTGACCCTGCCCGATGCGCCGGTGGACATCATCCTCATGCCCGAATTCCAGCGCGGCGTGGCGGTGGCGTATTGCGATTCGCCCGGCCCGCTGGACAAGAACCTGAAGACCTTCTACGCGGTGTCGCCGATTCCCGACGACTGGACCGCGCAGCAGGCCGACTCGTTCCTGCGCGAATACAACAGCCGCATGATCCACCTGCTGAGCATCCACGAGGGTGTGCCCGGGCATTACGTGGAAGGCTGGCACTCGGCCAAGTTCCCGTCGACACTGCGCGGCGTGCTGCGCTCGGGCGTGTTCGCCGAAGGCTGGGCGGTGTACACCGAGCGGATGATGCAGGAGCAGGGCTACCTGGACAACGACCCGCTGTTCCACCTGGTGCAGCTAAAGTTCTATCTGCGCAGCATCGCCAACGCGCTGCTCGACCAGGGCGTGCACGTGGACGGCTGGAGCAAGGAACAGGCGCTGCACCTGATGGTCCACGACACCTTCCAGCAGCAGAGCGAGGCCGAGGGCAAGTGGGTGCGCGCACAGCTGACCTCGGCGCAGCTGCCCACCTACTTCGTCGGCGTGCAGGAGCACCTGGACCTGCGCAAGGCGATGCAGGACAAGCTCGGCGCGAAGTTCAACCTCAAGGCCTACCACGACCAGGTGCTGTCCTACGGCGCGCCGCCGGTGCGGTTCGTGCGTGAGCTGATGCTGGACGAGCCGATCAAGTAACGGGGATTGGGGAGTCGGGATTGGGGATTGGTCACGTCCCGGTCGCTGAGGCAGTCAGAGAAGGGCCCCCTCGGGTGAGGGGGCTGCCGAAGACGGCGAAGATGTGCAAACGGAAGCGCGAGTGCAGTTGAATGCACATAGCGCACAGTGGTCTTCTCGCCACGATTAGACCGCGACCGCATCAGCCCTAGGCGCAACCAGCAGCGCGAAGGTGTTGCCAGGCGCCGCCACGATCGGCGGCGGCGCCTGCGCGGCTCACTCGCCGTACACCTCGATTTCCGAGTAGGCCAGCCACGAATACAGATTGTTGGCCTCGATCTTCAGGTACTGCGAGACACTGCCATCCAGGGCGATGTACACCGGCGCCACGTCCGACTGGTCCGGCTCGGTGTAGTACTGCGGATTGTCGAAGTACACCGGCCCCGGACTGGAGCTCCCGCCGAATACCGCGCCGTGACGGCCCGCGGAGACGGCGAAGTCGATCGGCTGCGGCGTGCCCGCGGTTTCGCTGGCTGCGGTGCGCACGGTGATGCGCACGCCGGTGACCTTGCGCATCTGCCCCAGGTTCACGGTGACGCTGCCCCAGTTGGTGCGTGCGTTCCAGTAATCCGTGTCGCTGAAGAAGCGGCCGTCGTACAGCGAGGCCAGGTTGTCCGAATTGGTCGGCGAGGTCGCACCGATGATCGGCAGGCGCTTGATCAAGGTCAGCGACGAAGGCGCCACGTACTGCACCTTGCGCAGCGGCAGATCGAGCGCACTGAAGCCGGTGTTGCTCAGGCCGGCCTTGATGTAGGCCTCGCGCTCGATCGGCCGGGTCTGGGTGTTGCCGTAGCGCGAGGCGATGGCGGCGACGATCGGCGCGGCGAACGAGGTGCCGGAGACCGCTTCGGTTTCCCACGTGGACATCAGGTTGGTAATCTCATGCGCAGGCGCCCACGCCTCGACGCATGGACCAGCGCTCGAACCTCGGGCATAGGAGTCTCCATTGCCATCGGCCCAGCGCGGACCGTTTTGCGCGCCGGTGAAGCGCGAACCGTCGCGTTGCAGGCCACCTACTACGACGATGCCGTCCATGTCTTTCGCATGCCATTTGGCGGGCTGACTGCCGGCCGCTGGCTCGTAGTAGCCGAAAGACAATTGGCAGGCGTCTTTCTCCAGTGGCAGAAGTCCATCGGTGTAGGCGTTTCCTGCAGATTCGGTTATGAAGAAGCGATTGCTGGCGGCGCGCATCCGGCGCCCGCCGCTTCGATTCGCCTGAAGGAAATTGGTCAGTCCAGGCGGCATATTGAACGACATGTTCAGAACCGCGAAATCGCCGACCGATTCGGCGTAGCGTACGGCCGAATTGAGCACAGCCGAGACGGTCTCCTCCTTGAGATCAGTCACGCCGAAGGCCTTGATCGGCTGTCCCGGATTGATGCCGCGCACGAACTGGCCGTTTTGCTTGCCCCCCACCAGACCCGCGATCGCCGTACTGTGGTCTCCAGGATAGAAGTTGCCCTGGGGATCCTGCTGATACACCACATTGAGCTCCTGCCCTGGGTTGCTCAGCAACTGATCGATCAGATAGAACGGATTGGAGGTGGTGACCCCATCGTTGGTCTGCGTATACGGCAATGCCCACGACGTGATCTCACCACCATTGACGATGTCGCCCGCGGCCGAGAACGTGGCGTGCGCCGCCTCGACCCCGCGCACCGACACCACCCAGTCGGCCTTGAGCAGTTGCGCCGCGGTGCGCTCCGGCATCCAGGCATAGACGGTGCTGGAGACCGTCGACAGCACCCGCTCGATCTTCACCCCCGGCAACTGCGCGATCTGGTCGGCGAAGTGGACCATGCCGGTGCTGTTCTCGTGCGCGCGGATCGCCGGATCCAGCGTGCGGTAGTCCGAAGGACGGGACTTGGCGTACAGGCGCGTGGTCTCCTGCAGCACGAACGGGTTGAGGTCGATCGCGTACAGGCGCCGCCCCTGCGCATCGGTGCGCGGCATGGTCGCTTCCTGCAGCATGCGCTTGGCCGGGAACTTGCCGCCGCCGGCCGCTTGCGGCTGCGCGTGCGCGGAGGCGACGGCCAGGCTGGCCAGCAGCGCGGCCAGCAGCAGTTCGGTCGATGTCTTCTTCATGGACTCATCCTTTGACTGGGGGATGCCCCGCTCATCGGGGCACCGGAACAGGGGTTCCACCCATCAAGGACGAGAGGCATGCGCAGCTCCCCTACCGCATATGCGGCATCGTCTACTCAGGCAGACGCTGCACGCCGCGCATCACAGTCCGCGCATGTGTCGCATCGCTGCGGCAGCGTCGGCAAGGCGATCGGGAGTGGCACCGAGGTCGCGATGCGATGACGCAATCCTGCGCGCATGCACGCTGCCTGGCATCCGCAGATCCAGGGCGCGAGGCGCCGCAGCGCGCCCGTGTGCGGGCGCGGCGACGCGACGCATTATCCGACGCGCTCTGGCGGTGTCTCGCTACTCCACAGCAGCATCGCGTCGCCGTAGCTGAAGAAGCGGTAGCGCTGGGCGATGGCGTGGCGGTAGGCGGAGAAGATGCGCTCGCGGCCGGCGAAGGCCGAGACCATCATCAGCAGCGTGCTCTCGGGCAGATGGAAGTTGGTCACCATCGCGTCGACGCTGCGGATGCGGTAGCCGGGCAGGATGAATATCTGCGTCTCGCCGGCGAACGGATGCAGTTCGCCGTCCTTGGACGCGCTTTCCAGCGCGCGCACCACCGTGGTCCCGACCGCGATCACGCGGCCGCCGGCCGCACGCGTGCGCCGCACCTGCTCGACCAGGCTTGCACCGACATTGAGCCACTCGCGGTGCATCTGGTGCTGCTCCAGCGCCTCCACCCGCACCGGCTGGAAGGTGCCGGCGCCGACATGCAGGGTCACGTGCCCGACCTCGACCCCGCGCTGCTGCAGCGCCTGCAGCAAGGGCGCGTCGAAATGCAGCCCGGCGGTCGGCGCGGCGACCGCACCGGCCTCGCGCGCGAACACGGTCTGGTAGCGCTCGCGGTCGTCCAGGCCCGGCTCGCGGCGGATGTAAGGCGGCAACGGCAACCGCCCCGCCTGCTGCAGCCAGTGCTCCAGCGCGCCGTCCACATGGAACTGCAACTGGTAGAACTCGCCATCGCGGCCCAGCACCTCGGCCTCGCCGCCGGCATCCAGGGCGATGCGTGCGCCGGCCTTGGGCGACTTGCTCACGCCCAGTTGCGCCCGCGCGCGCTGGCCGCCGAGCAGCCGTTCGATCAGGATCTCGACCCGCCCGCCGGTGCTCTTCTGCCCGAACAGCCGCGCCGGGATCACCCGCGTGTCGTTGAAGATCAGCAGGTCGCCGGCACGCAGCAACTCAGGCAGATCGCGCACATGCCGATCGGCGAAGGGCGCCGGTGCCGGCGGTACCAGCAGCAGCCGGCTGGCCGAGCGCTCGGCCAGCGGCTCCTGCGCGATCAGGTCTTCAGGCAGGTCGTAGTGGAAATCGGACTTTTTCACGGCGCCGGGACGATCGAGAGCAGGGCCGAATATTGTAGCGGCGCCGGGATTGGGGATTCGGGATTGGGGATTCGTTGAAGCAAAAGCGGGATCGCCGCGCTCTTGCCAATCCCCAATCCCGAATCCCCAATCCCGGCCCCTCAGCGCTCGAACTTGGTGGACAGAATGATTGACGAAGTGGTGCGCTCCACCCCGTCCAGCGCGCCGATGCGGTCGGTCAGTTCGTCCATGTCGTTGACGCCCGGCACCACGCCCAGCGCGATCAGGTCGAAGGAGCCGCTGACCGAATGCAGCACGCGCACCGCGTCGATCTCGCGCAGCGCCTTGACCACCGAGGTCATCTTCTTCGGCAGCACGGTGATCAGGATATGCGCGCGGATGTGCCCCTGTTCGTAGTCGTCGCGGGTGCGCACGGTGTAGCCGCAGATCACCCCCTCGCGCTCCAGGCGCTCGATCCGGCTCTGTACCGTGGTGCGCGACAGGCCGAGGCGGCGGGCGATCTGAGCGGTGGAGGCGCGCGCATCCTCGCGCAGCAGCGACAGCAGGGCGTCGTCGGAGGCGGTGATCTTCATGGCCACGTATTTTCGTCGAATCGACGAAATTGCGTCAATTCCTGCACGGATTCACGCTGCCATTCGACGATCCTGTCCCGATAATAGACAGGATCGTCACCAGACAGCCCGCCTTCAGGAGATCGCCCATGACCGTACTCGGCCCCCTCGCCCCGCTCCGTGCCCATGCCGGCGACCGCCTGACCCATGGCCTGGACGACGCCAGCATCGAACGCCTGGCGACGTCGCATCCGGCACTGCGCGCGGCGATCGAGGCGGCAGGCGACGACTACGCGCGCATCGCTGCCGAATTCGGCGAGTTGCTGGACCTGGACGAGGCCGAGCAGATCCGCCGCCTGCAGGCCGGGTTCGTCAATTTCTACGCCGACGACGCGGTGACTCCCTACGTGGCGCTGAGCGCGCGCGGCCCGTGGGTGGTGACCCTGAAGGGCGCTGTGCTGTACGACGCCGGCGGCTACGGCATGCTCGGCTTCGGCCACACCCCGGAGGCGGTGCTGGAGGCGATGACACGGCCGCAGGTGATGGCCAACGTGATGACCCCCAACCTGTCGCAGCTGCGCTTCGAGCGCGCGCTGCGCGCGGAGATCGGCCACCGCCGCGGCGGCTGCCCGTACGCCCGCTTCATGTGCCTCAACTCCGGCTCCGAAGCGGTGGGCCTGGCCGCGCGCATCGTCGACATCAACGCCAAGCTGCAGACCGACCCGGGCGCGCGCCATGCCGGCGCGAAGATCAAGCGTCTGGTGGTCAAGGGCAGCTTCCACGGCCGCACCGACCGGCCCGGCATGTACTCCGACTCCAGCCGCAAGACCTATCTGCAGCATCTGGCCAGCTACCGCGGCGACGATGCGCTGATCGCCATCGCGCCCTACGACGTGGAGGCGCTGCGCCGCGCCTTCGCCGAGGCCGAGCAGCACAATTGCTTCATCGAGGCGGTGTTCCTGGAGCCGGTGATGGGCGAAGGCGATCCCGGCCGCGCGCTGCCGCCGGCGTTCTACGCCGCTGCGCGCGAACTGACCCGCACTCACGGCAGCCTGCTGCTGGTCGACTCGATCCAGGCCGGGCTGCGCGCGCACGGCGTGCTGTCGGTGGTGGACTATCCCGGCTTCGAGCAGCTCGACCCGCCGGACCTGGAAACCTATTCGAAGGCGCTCAACGCCGCGCAGTACCCGCTGTCGGTGCTGGCGGTGACCGAGCACGCGGCGCAGGTGTACCGCAAGGGCACCTACGGCAACACCATGACCAGCAATCCGCGCGCGCTGGACGTGGCGACCGCGACCCTGGCGCAACTGACCCCGCAGGTGCGCGCCAACATCCGCGAGCGCGGCGCCGAAGCGGTGCAGAAGCTGGAGAAGCTCAAGGCCGAGCTCGGCGGCGCCATCACCCAGGTGCAGGGCACTGGCCTGCTGTTCTCCTGCGCACTGGCCCCGCAGTACAAGTGCTACGGCGCCGGCTCCACCGAGGAGTGGCTGCGCCAGCACGGCGTCAACGTGATCCACGGTGGCGAGAATTCGCTGCGCTTCACCCCGCACTTCGCGATGGATAGCGACGAGCTAGACCTGCTGGTCGGGCTGATCGGCCGTGCCCTGCGCGAAGGCCCGCGCGTCGCCCAGGCCGCGGCGGCCTAACACCCCCGCTGACGGCGCCGGCACGCCGGCGCCGCAGGAGCCAGATCGCGCACGCATCGGCGTGTGTTTTCATTGGCCGGCCGGCATACGCCGTACCGGCCGGGCCTCGTCGTCAACGGCGCAAGAAACACCATCGCGGTACCGGAGCGGGCACGGCGCAGCGCTGCGTGGCCGTGCATACCGCGGATGTCGTGCGACGGCCCGGCCGCGCCGATGCACCGTCGGCACCAGGCCATCCCCAGGTACATGCGCTGCCTGACAGCGGCGCTCATTTCTGATCCTTCGCCTCGGACTTTCACGCAGCCACGGCGCTCGCATCGCGCGCTCGGCGGCTCCGTCCAAACGACGAACCCCGCCCCCACCCTTCGCCATCTACCGATGGTCCGCCTAGGCCAACGGAACACGCCTTTTGTGTGTGCTGGCGGCATGCAAGCAATCGCGGATCGGCGCCAACCACAAAAGATATTGCAAACAATTCGCATTTGCATGGAAAATGAACGCCCTGCCTGCAGCGCATCCGCGGCAGACACCCCTTCGGCCAACGGCCCGACCGAGCCGTCGTCGCTCCCAGCACGGACGACGGCGCACGCGATCGGGCGCCCTTCATCCTGCCACCGAACCGCCCATGACCTCTCCGATCAAGCGCCGCAAACACACCGTGACCCGCCAGGTCGCCGCACCGACCCTCAGCACCGCCGTGCTGCTCGGCGGGCTGAGCCTGCTCTCCCCCGCGCATGCGGAGACCGGCGACCAGCCCACCACCCTGGACAAGGTCGACGTGCAGGCCCAGCGCGCCAAGCGCTACCTGGTGGAAGTGCCGGATTCGCCGAAGTTCACCCAGCCGCTGATCGATACCCCGCAGACCCTCAACATCATCGGCAAGGACCTGTTCAACGAACAGGGCGCCACCACCCTCACCGAAGCGCTGCGCAACAGCCCCGGCGTGGGCACGTTCTACGTCGGTGAGAACGGCAACACCAGCACCGGCGATGCGATCTACATGCGCGGCTTCGACAGTTCCAGCAGCATCTTCGTCGACGGGCTGCGCGACCTCGGCTCGATCTCGCGCGACGTGTTCAACATCGAGCAGATCGAGGTCGAGAAGGGTCCGGCCGGCACCGACAACGGCCGCAGTGCGCCGACCGGCGCGATCAACCTGGTGAGCAAGCAGGCGCACTTGGACAACGCCAGCAGCGCCACCCTGTCCGGTGGCGATCATGGCCAGCGCCGCGCGACCGCGGACTGGAACCAGGCCCTGGGCGCCAGCAGCGCGCTGCGGGTGAACGTGATGGGCCAGAACAGCGACGCCATCGGCCGCGACCATGTCGCCAACAAGCGCTGGGGCCTGGCCTCGTCGCTGGCGTTCGGCCTCGGCACCGACACCCGCTACCTGCTCGACCTGCTGTACGTGAAGCAGGACAACGTGCCCGATGGCGGCGTGCCGACGATCGGGCTGCCCGGCTACAGTTCGCCCGATCCCACACGGCCGTGGCTCGGCGGCGCCGCGCGCGTGGACAGCAGCAACTTCTACGGCACCCGCGCCGACCACGACGACGTGACCGCGAAGATGGCCACCTTCCGCATCGAGCACGACGTCTCCGACACGGTCAAGCTGACCAATACCGCGCGCTGGGGCCGCAACGAACAGGATTACCTGCTGTTCGCATTCATGCCCAACGCCGCCAACCTGCGCACGCCGAATCCGGCCGATGCATCGACCTGGACGGTGCTGCGCAGCCTGCCGACCTTCAAGGACCAGCAGTACACCATCCTCGCCGACCAGTTGAACCTGCGTGTGGACTTCGCCACCGGCGCGGTACGGCACAACCTGAGCACCGGCGTGGAAGCCTCGCGCGAGGAACTGCGCAGTTGGGGGCACAACCTCGTCGACCGTGCGGCCTGGCTGGCGGCCAATCCGGCCAACCTGTATGCGCCGGACTGGAACACAACGCAGCTGCGCACCGCACGCAACGGCGCGCGCAGCCACGGCACAACCACCACCTACTCGGCGTATGCGTTCGACACGCTGAAGTTCGGCGAGAGTTTCCTGGTCACCGCCGGGGTGCGCGCGGACCGCTACAAGACCGACTTCGACAGCCTGGTGTGCACCTCCGCCACCTCCACCGCCGCGCCCTGCACCACCGTGGTCGGCCTGGACACCGACATCGCCGACACGCTGTTCAGCTGGAAACTCGGCGCGGTCTACAAGGCCAACGAGGACGTGAGCGTGTACGCGAACTTCGCCACCTCGCAGCAGCCGCCCGGCGGCAGCACACTGGAACTGAGCGCCTCGGCCAACAACGCCAACAATCCGCGCTTCGATCCGCAGAAGGCCAAGACCGCCGAGGTCGGCACGAAGTGGAATTTCCTCGACGATGCGCTGTTCGCGACGCTGGCGCTGTTCCGCACCGACGTGAACAACGAGATCGTGCAGAGCAGCGACGGGCTGTACTACCAGAGCGGCGCAAAGCGCGTGCAAGGCGTCGAACTGTCGGCGGTGGGCAAGCTGACCGAGCGCTGGTCCGTGTCCAGCGGCTACACCAAGCTGGACGCGCGGGTGCGGCAAGGCACGACGGTCTCGCAGGACGGCAGCCAGGACCTGGCCTACACGCCGGACAGCGCGTTCACCGCCTGGACCACCTACACCTTGCCGTTCGGACTGACCGTCGGCGGTGGCGTGCGCTACTCGGGCGAGATGAAGCGCGGGCGCGACGGCGCGGTCGGCACGCCGGCGTTCGTGAAATCGTACACGGTGTGGGATGCGGTGTTGAGCTACCCGGTCAACGACCACCTGGCGCTGCGCCTGAACGCCTACAACCTGTTCGACAAGGACTACGTCGCCGCGATCAACAAGAGCGGCTTCCGCTACACGCCGGGCGCGCCGCGCTCGGTGCTGCTGACCGCCGAGGTCCGGTTCTGACCGACCGCGCCTTTCAATGCGCGGTGGACGCCCTATCCTGGGCGTCCACCGCCGGAGCGTCGCATGCTGCTGCACATTCCCGACATCCTCAGCGCCGATGAGGTCGCACGGTTCCGCCAGGCGCTGGCATCCGCCGACTGGGTGGACGGCCGCGAAACCGTCGGCGCGCAGGGCGCGCAGGTCAAGCGCAACCTGCAACTGGCCGATGCCTCGCCGCTGAAGCAGGAGCTCGGCCAGGCGGTGCTGAGCGCGCTGGCGCGCAGCCCGCTGTACTTCGCCGCGGCGCTGCCGTTGCGCACCATCCCGCCGCGCTTCAATCGCTATGCCGGCGGCGGCAGCTACGGCCTGCACGTCGATGGCGCGGTGATGACCCAGGCCGCCACCGCCGCGCAGCCGGCGCTGACCGTGCGCAGCGACCTGTCCTGCACGCTGTTCCTCAGTGCGCCGGAGGAGTACGACGGCGGCGAACTGCTGATCCACGACACCTATGGCGAGCACGAGGTCAAGCTGCCCGCCGGCGACCTGATCCTGTACCCGTCCAGCAGCCTGCACCGGGTGGCGCCGGTGACCCGCGGCGCGCGGCTGGCTTCGTTCTTCTGGGTGCAGAGCCTGGTGCGCGACGCCGGCCGCCGGCAGACGTTGTTCGATCTGGACACCGCGATCCAGGCGCTGACCGCCAGCGGCGCGGACGCGGCGGCGCTGCTGCGCCTGACCAACGTCTACCACAACCTGCTGCGCGACTGGTCGGAGACCTGAGCGTGCGCGGCGACGCGGACGCGGCCCGCACCGCCAGCGTGCGCACGCGCAGCGCCGGGTGCCAGCGTCCCGGCATTGCAGCGCAGCGCGTGGTCGACGCATGACCGCCGCATCCCTCCCCAATGCCGGCATCGCCACCCTGCACGGCCGCAGCATGGGCACGCACTGGAGCGCCAAACTGGTCGCACCGCGCGCGCATGACCTACCGGTGCTGCGCGACGCGATCCAGGCCCGGCTCGATCTGGTGGTCGCGCAGATGAGCACCTGGGACGCGCAGTCTGATCTCGTCCGCTACAACCGTGCCGATGCCGACAGCTGGCACGCCTTGCCGGCCGCGTTGGACACGGTGCTGCGCTGCGCGCTGGAGGTGGCGCAGCGCAGCGACGGCGCCTTCGACCCCACCATCGGCGCCGTGGTCGGCCTGTGGGGGTTCGGCGCCGAGGCCGGCGATCGGCGGGTGCCGGACGCCGTGGCACTGCAACAGGCCCGCGCCGCCGGCGACTGGCGCCGGCTGCACGTCGACGGCGCGGGCCGCTGGCAGCAGCCGGGCGGGCTGCAGTTGGATCTGTCGGCGATCGCCAAAGGCTACGGTGTCGACCTGGCGGCGGCGGCACTGCGTGCGCATGGCGTGGAAAGCGCATTGGTCGAGGTCGGCGGCGACCTCTACGGCTACGGCCGCAAGCCGGATGGACAGGCGTGGCGCGTGCTGATCGAGGCTGCGCCTGCAGAGGAACGGCGTGGCAACGTGGCGCCACGCGCGCTCGCGGTCGACGGCCTGGCGGTGGCCACGTCCGGCGATCGCTGGCACCACTTCGAGCAGGACGGCCGGCGCTACGGACACCTGCTGGACCCGCGCAGCGGCCGCCCGATCGCCGCGACGCTGGCCGCGGTCACGGTGGCGGCTGCCGATGCGATGCGCGCCGATGCCTGGGCCACGGCATTGGGCGTGCTTGGCGTGGAGGCCGGACTGGCCTGCGCCGAGCGCGAGGGGCTGGCGGTGCGCTTCCTGCTGCGCCACGCCGACGGCGTGCAGGAACGGCTCAGCAGCGCCTTCGCCGCATTGCTCGACGCATGAGCGTGCGCCGGTCGCGGTGACCGCTTTCGCACGGGTGAGCGCACACCCGCTGCCTGCCGCCGCTGTCTGCAGTGACGCCCCGACCGCACCGATCGCATCCCGCCTCCATCGCGTGTCGAAGACGTGATCGCGCGATCTCGGCTACAGCGCAGGCGGCGCACCGTAGTGGGCGGCCACATGCCGGCCGGATGCGCGTGCGGCAGGAGGCTTGGCAGCGATACCCGCCTTACGCCTCGCGCCGCGCGGGAGGCGCGCGTCGCGCGCCGATGGCCACGGTCCGCCGCGAAGGCGGACCGTCGCGGTTACGCGGCGACCGAGAACGAGGTCGACGCGCTGGCGTTGCTGCCGTAGCTGCGATACTGGTCCGACGCCAACTTGAGCAGCAATGCGTAGGCATCCTGCGCGCTGCTGGTACTGGAGGCGGAACTGGAATCGGAACTGCTGGCAGAACTGGAACTCGAACTGCTGGCGGCGCTGGTGTCGGCACCGCTGGCACCGGCAGTGGCACCGGCACCGCCCTCGCCACCCCGCGGCGGCGGCGGCCCCATCGGGCGCATGCCGCTCTTCAGTTCCTGCAGGCTGATGCCCCCGTCCTTGTCGCTGTCGAGCTTGGCGAACAGGTCGCTGCTGTCGCTGCCATTAGCGGCGGCGCTCAACTCCTTGCTGCTGATGACGCCGTCGCCATCGGTATCCAGGCTGCTCAGGATCGACTTGGCGTCCTTGTCGACACCGCCCTGCGGAGGCGGCGGCGGCGCCAGGGCCTGGGAGAACTCGCTCTCGCTGACGGTACCGCCACCGTCCTGGTCCAGCATGCTCATCAGGCCATCGATGTCGATGCTGGAACTGCTGTCGCTTTCGCTGGACTTCAGCGCCGCGCTCAACTCGGAACTGCTGAGGCTGCCGTCGTTGTCGCTGTCGATGCTCTTGAACAATTTCTGCAGCGGATTCTGCTCCGCGGTTTGCGTCGTTTGCGCAGACGCACTGCTGGCCGTACTGAAGCGGCTGGCAGCATAGGCCGAACTGCCACTGCTGATGCTGCTGATCATGCGAACCCCCTAGTGTCATGAAGTGCAGTCGTGGAATGCAGCGATCGCTGCGGTCATGGCTGCTCCGACGGGTCAACCCGACGCCAGCAGTGTCGAGGCATGGGTTGTCAGCAAGATATCGGCTTTGTATCAGAACTGAAACACACGCTGAATTCACATCCAGCGTGCCGGGCGGGCGTGCCAGCGGCTGATGTCGCGCGGCACCGCGCACCGGCGCATGCCTAGGCCAACGAGGCCGGCCATCGGTGAGGCAGCAACGCTGCGGGGTGGAACGCAGGTCCGGCAGGACCGGGCACGCCGCTGTGGGCACGCGGCCAGGCTGGCCCGCGCTCAGCGGACGGCGGGCGCCCCCACCTGATGCGGCTCGAACAGATACCCCTTGCCGCGCACGGTGCGGATCCATTGCGGCACCAGCGGGTCGTCGCCGAGCTTCTGGCGCAACCGCGAGACCTGCAGATCGATGCCGCGGCTGCCCGCCGCGGCGCTGGCCTCGCCATCGCCCAGTGCAGTGCGCAGCGTCTCGCGCGTGAGCACCTCGCCGGGCTGCTCGAGGAAGACCGCCATCAACCGCAGTTCGCCGGGCGACAGCGGAATCGTCCGCCCGTCCGGCGCCACCGCCTGGTGACGCGCGGCATCGACCTGCCAGCCGCCATGCGCCGCCGGCGGCGGCTGCGTGGCACGGATCCGGCGCAACACCGCATTGAGCCGCGCCACCAGTTCGCGCAGGTCGGGCGGCCGCACCAGGAAGTCGTCCGCGCCCAGATCCAGCCCGATCACCCGGTCCACCGGCTCGGCGCGATCAGCCATCATCACGATGGCGATGTCGCCGCGGTCGCGCAGATGCCGGCACATGCGCAGGCCCTCGGCGCCGTCGAGGCCGGCATCGAGCACCACGGCGTCGTAATGCCCGGCCGCCAGTTGCGCCTGCAGCTGCGGCGCGCTGTCGGCGTCGTGGGTCTGCAGGTTGAAACAGGCCAGGTAACCGCGGATCCGGTCGCGCAAGGCCGCGTCCGCGTCCGCCACCAGAATTTTCGCCATCCACCTGTTATCCGAGACCACCTGTCGGCTTCCGCTGTTCGGCCCGGGTGGCCGCGTCCGCGCATTGGACGCGGTCGGCGCCGACGCCGCAAGACCCGCGCGCACGGCGTCGCAGGCTCAGTCGGCGGGGGTCGCCAAGGTCTCGATGCGCATCGCCAGCAACTCCCCACCCCCGCTCAAAGCGAAGCGGCGCCTGGCATCGGCGGCCAACCAGGCACTGTCGCCGGCCGCCAGTGGCGGCAGTCCGCTGGCCGCATCGAACTGCGCTTGCCCTGCCAGAAGATGAACGGCCCAGGCGACACCGGGTTCGGCGAAGAACAGCATCGGCCCGACCAGCGGCCGGTGCAGCAGTTGCGTGCGTAGCCGGTCGCGTCGCCACATGAGGTTGAAATCGTGGGTCGGCCCGTCAAGCAACTCGCCGCGCAGCGGCCGCTCGCCGGCGAAGCGCAGGCGCGCGCACGGGTCCTGCAGCACCTGCTCCTCGCCGTCGTCGAAGCGCAGGCGCACGCCGTTGCCACGCAGCAGGATCAGTTCGCGATCGATCCCGGGAAAGGGCGAAAAGGCGGCGTCCTGCTCGATCTCGGCGATGGACAGGCGCAGCAGCCAGTCGTCGCCGACCGCCGGCAGCCGCAGGATCTCCCGGGTCCAGCCCAGGCCGTTGCGCCAGCGTTCGCGGCGATACTCGTTGGCGGGAATGACCCGCGCAGGCAGCATGCACCCATCCATCCGCGCATTCTGCACGATCGCGGCAACGGCGCCGGTCCCCCGGCCCGCCCGCGGGGACGCGGGGGCAACGCAAGACGCGCCATGGCCCCAAAAAAAACATCGCCCGGCTGCACGTCACTGTGCAACGCCGGGCGACGATGTACCTCCATGTCGGCTTCCTGCCTTCCCCCTTCGCGTCCTGCTCAGTGAGGCTGCGGCCGCGCATCCAGCGCCGGCCCTATCCTTTCGTTGCAAATCCCTTTAACGCCTTTCCACCGGCTTGGCAGCTGCCTGCTTGGCGGCTGTCGGCGCGGGTGCCTTCGTGGCGCCCACATCGATCCGGTCGCGGTTCCGCTCGACCGTCTTGAGCCCGATGCCCTTCACCAGTGCCAGTTCCTCGGCGCTCTTGAAAGGTCCGTGCGCCTGTCGGTAGTCGACGATCGCCTGAGCCTTGGCGGCTCCCACGTTCACCAACACCTGGTCGATTTCCTCCGCTCCAGCGGAGTTGATGTTGACCTTGTCCGCGGCGAGCGCGGAACCGGACAGCATCAGGGCAACGACCAGCGACTTCAGGACCACGATAAAAGACTGCATGGCAACGCTCCTTGTGACTTGGATGGGGACTTCGCCGGCCTTTCCTGCCGGCGTGGTCAGCATCGCTCGCCACATGGGTACAGCCTATCGTCGGAGCGCGTCACAAACAGCAGGTAAACGGCGCGTCGCCGTGTAGGAAAAACCCTACACGGGCACCGGGGCGTAGAATGGCTGCACACGTGTGCAATCACCCCGGAGTTTTTCATGGACAGTGCCAAGATCGACCGTTTCCTGAGCGAAAAGTGGGATGACGACATCGTCCCGCAACTGGTCGATTACATCCGCATCCCCAACAAATCGCCGATGTTCGACGCCGATTGGGTCGCGCACGGCTATATGGCCGATGCGGTGGCGCTGATGGAGCGCTGGGCGCGGGCGCAGGCGATCCCCGGCCTGCTGGTGGAGGTGGTGCAGCTGGAAGGGCGCACCCCGTTGATCTACCTGGAGGTGCCGGCCAGCAGCGACGCCACCGGCGAGGACACCGTGCTGCTGTACGGGCACCTGGACAAGCAGCCGGAAATGACTGGCTGGGACGCCGACCTGGGCCCGTGGACGCCGGTGCTCAGGGGCGACCGCCTGTACGGCCGCGGCGGCGCCGACGACGGCTATGCCCTGTTCGGTTCGCTGGCGGCGCTCCAGGCGCTGCAGGACCAGGGCATCCCGCACGCGCGCTGCGTGGTGCTGATCGAGGCCTGCGAGGAATCGGGCAGCTACGATCTGCCCGCCTACGTCGACCACCTGGCGGCGCGGATCGGCAAGCCCTCGCTGGTGGTGTGCCTGGATTCGGGCTGCGGCAACTACGAACAACTGTGGTGCACGACCTCGCTGCGCGGCCTGGCCGGCGGCAACTTCAGCGTCAAGGTGCTCAGCGAAGGCGTGCACTCGGGCGACGCCTCCGGCGTGGTGCCGTCGAGCTTCCGCGTGCTGCGCGACCTGCTGTCGCGGCTGGAGGACGAAGCCACCGGCAAGATCAAGGTCGACGGCCTGTACGCCGACATCCCCGAGGAGCGGCTGGCGCAGGCACGCAAGGTCGCCGAGGTGCTGGGCGACGAGGTCTACAGCAAGTTCCCGTTCCTGCCCGGCATGCGGCCGATGCACGAGGACCTGTCCGAGCTGGTGCTCAACCGCACCTGGCGCCCGGCGCTGTCGGTGACCGGTGCCGACGGCCTGCCGCCGCTGGCCTCGGCCGGCAACGTGCTGCGCCCGGAGACCGCGGTGAAGCTGTCGCTGCGCCTGCCGCCGACGCTGGACGGCAAGCGTGCCGGCGAACTGCTGAAGGAGGTGCTGCTGCGCGACCCGCCGTATGGCGCCGAGGTGTCGCTGGCGCTGGAGAAGTCCTCCTCCGGCTGGAACGCGCCGGCGCAGTCGCCGTGGCTGACCGATGCGATCGAAGCGGCCTCGCAGGCGGCGTTCGGCAAGCCGGCGATGTACATGGGCGAAGGCGGCTCGATCCCGTTCATGGGCATGCTCGGCGAGAAGTTCCCCGGCGCGCAGTTCATGATCACCGGCGTGCTCGGCCCGCATTCCAACGCGCACGGCCCCAACGAGTTCCTGCACATCCCGATGGGCAAGCGGGTGACCGCCTGCGTGTCGCGGGTGATCGCCGCCCACTATGCCGCGAGCCTGCGCGGCGAGACCACCGGCAGCGCAGCGGTGGCCGGTGGCGAGCAGCATGGCGGGCATGGCTGTTGTTGAGGGGCCGGGATTGGGGATTCGGGATTGGAGATTGGCGAAGCCGGTTTCCTGGCTGCCTGATTTCCCTGATTTCTGCAGGAGAGGCGTCGGTCCAAACGCGACGCCCCTCCCTAGCGTGACCGTTGGACAGCGCAGGCGGCCAGCCCCATGGGCTGGCCGCCTGCGCCGCGCCCCCAAGCATCGACGCCATCACAGTCGATCTGGCACGATCCGACGCTGATTCCCTTCCGCGTCCGGAACGCTTCCCATGCACACTCTGTTCGGCAGCGACAGCTGGCTCTACATCATCCTGGTGGGCTTCGTGGTCGGCCTGCTGGCGCGTTTCCTCGGCCCCAGCAGCGGGCGCTCCGGCTGCCTGTTCACCGTATTGCTGGGCATCGCCGGTGCGTTGCTGGCCGGCTGGTTCGGCCACTACATGGGCTGGTACAGCCGCGGCGAGCCGGCGGGCTTCTTGGGTGCGCTGCTCGGCGCCATCGCCCTGCTCGCCTTGTTGCGGCTGTTCTCCAGCAAGCGCTGAGGCGCGGCGCGGCGCTCGCCACGGCGGCGGCGCCCGTTTACGCTGTGCGGCTCGTTTCCGCCGCAGCCTGCCGATGAGCGCCAGCCCGACCGTTCCCGATGTCCTTGCGGCACGCGCCGCACACCGCCTGGCCTGGGCGCGCACGGCGCTGGGCGATGCACAGGCGACGCTGGAGCGCGCCTCGGTGGACGCCGGCCAGCGCAGCTACTGGCGCAGCCACGGCCATGGCGTCAGCCGCATCGTGATGGATTCGCCGCCGGACCTGGAAGACGTGCGGCCGTGGCTGCGCATGCACGCGCTGCTGCACGGCGGCGGCGTGCGGGTCCCGGAAATCCTGGCGCAGGACCCGGAAGCCGGCTTCCTGCTGCTGGAAGACCTGGGGCAACCGACTCTGGCGCAACGCCTGGACACGACCACCGCGGATGCGCACTTCGACGCTGCGCTCGGCCAGTTGCTGCGCCTGCAGGCGATCGCGCCGCCGCCCGGCATGGGCGTGTTCGGCGAGGCGCTGCTGCAGCGCGATGCCGGGCTGTTCGAGGACTGGTTCCTGCAACGCCATCTTGGGATCAGCCTGGATGACGACGAGCGCGCGGCCCTGCACGCAGTGCAGCGCCAGCTCATGGACAACGCGCTGGCGCAGCCGCAGGTGCTGGTGCATCGCGACTTCATGCCGCGCAACCTGATGCCGGCGGCCGACGGCCCGGCCGTGCTGGATTTCCAGGACTGCGTGATCGGGCCGGTGGCCTACGACCCGGTCAGCCTGTTCAAGGACACCACGGTCAGCTGGCCACTGGCACGGGTGGACGCCTGGCTGGCCGGCTACCACGCACGCGCGCTGCAGGCCGGCATTCCGGTGCCGCCGCTGGCGCAGTTCCTGCGCGACGCCGAGTGGATGGGCATCCAGCGTCACCTCAAGAACCTGGGCATCTTCGCGCGGCTCAACTACCGCGACGGCAAGGCCTGGTACCTGGACAACGTACCGCGCTTCATCGCCTACCTCGACGAGGCGCTGCCGCGGCACCCCACCTTGCAGCCGCTGGCACAGCTGCTGCAGACGCGGATCAAGCCGGCCCTGGCGCAGCGCGCGGCGGCCGGCGCATGAAGGCGCTGATCTTCGCCGCCGGCCTCGGCGAGCGCATGCGGCCGCTGACCGCGCACACGCCCAAGCCGCTGCTGGCGGTGGGCGGCACGCCGCTGATCGTCTGGCACCTGCACAAGCTCGCTGCGCTGGGCGTGCGCGAGGTGGTGATCAACACCTCGTGGCTGGCCGAGCAGTTCCCGCAGACGCTCGGCGACGGCAGCGCGTTCGGGCTGCATATCTCCTATTCCTACGAAGGCGCCACGCCGCTGGAAACCGGTGGCGGCATGTTGCACGCGCTGCCGCTGCTCGGCGAGGCGCCATTCCTGCTGGTCAACGGCGACATCTGGACCGACTTCGATTTCGCCCGGCTCGCGCCCGAGCCGCCCGGCCTGGCGCAACTGGTGCTGGTGGATCCGCCGGCCTATGCCGCGCACGGCGATTTCGCCCTGCAGGACGACGGGCACGTGCACAACACCCGCGAACCGCTGCTGACCTACGCCGGCATCGGCATGTACCGCCCTGCCCTGCTGCGCGACTGGCAGACCATCGCCACCCCGGCGCCGACCGCGCCGGGCGTGCCGCCCCGCTTCTCGGTGGTGCCGCTGCTGCGCGCGCATGCAGACCAAGGGCGACTCCATGGGCTGCGGCACCACGGACGCTGGACGGATGTGGGGACGCCGCAGCGGTTGGCGGAGTTGGATGAGGTGCTGGGAATGGGGAATCGGGAATTGGGAATGGGGAAAAGCTGAGGTCCCGCAGCTTGCCTGCGCCACGGCGGCACGCAGGCATCTCCAGAACCCTTCGATTCCGCGCACACGCGGAACATCAGCGGCGCCGTGCCCGGTCACGCGGCGCGAAGCGCGGTTTTTCTCGAATGCCGCAGTCCGGCTTCGGTTGCGGGAATCTCAGTTTTTCCCCATTCCCGATTCCCCATTCCCGATTCCCAGCCTCCGCAAAAACGGCACCGTCACCCGCCGCTGCGCCGCCAGCGATTCGCGGTCCAGGCGTTCCAGCAGGCCGATCAGGCCGGCCAGGTCGCGGCCGGCGTGCGTCAGCAGCCAGTCGATCGCCGCATCCTCCAGCACCAGGCCGCGGCGCTGGGCGCGTTCGCGCAGCACCGCGGCGCGGCCGGCGTCGTCCAGCGGCGCCAGCGCGATGCGGGTGCACTGCGACAGCCGCGAGCGCAGGTCCGGCAGGCTGAGCGCCAGGCCGTCGGGCATGGCCTGCGCGGTGTACAGCAGGGTCACCCCGGCGCTGCGCGCACGGTTGTGGAAATCGAACAGCGCCACTTCGTCCTCGCGCTGCCCGGCGATCGCTTCCAGGCCGTCGAGGGCGACCAGGTTGCGGCCCTCCAGCGCCTCCAGCGCATCGCGCAGGCGCCCGGCGGCGGCCTGCAGCGGCAGGTAGGCAGCACTGCGCCCGGCCTGTTCGGTGGCCGCGCACAGCGCCAGAGCCAGGTGGGTCTTGCCGGTGCCGGCGGGGCCGGACAGGTACACCCAGTCGTCGGCGGCGCCGTCGGCGACCGCCTGCAACTGCGCCAGCAGCCCGTCCGGCGCGCCCAGATAGCGGTCCAGGCGCTGCTCCGGCGGATAGCGCAGGGCCAGCGGCAGTTGCGGCACGCTCACGGTTGATCGGGGCTGCGCGGCGGCAGTTCGATGATGGTGGTGCGCTCGGTGGCGGTATCCAGCAGGATCGCCGACTTCTCGCCCGCATACAGATCGCTCTGCCGGTACTGCTCGTGCAGGTAGTGCAGCAGCACGTTGGCCACCGCCGCCACCGGCAGCGCCAGCAGCATGCCGAGGAAGCCGAACAGCTGGCCGCCGGCCATCACCGCGAAGATCACCGCCACCGGGTGCAGGCCGATCTTGTCGCCGACGATGCGCGGGGTCAGCACGTAGCTCTCCAGCAACTGGCCGACGGTGAACACCACGCCGACCAGGATCAGCAACTGCAGATCGAAGCCCTTGGCCTGCACCAGCGCGGCCAGTACCGCCAGCAGGATGCCGGTGGTCGCACCCAGGTAGGGAATGAAGCTGATCAGGCCGGCGACGATGCCGATCAACAGCCCGAGCTTGAGCCCGACCAGGGTCAGGCCGCCGGCGTAGATCACGCCCAGCGCCAGCATCACCAGGAACTGGCCACGGATGAACGCGCCCAGCACCTCGTTGGACTGCAGTGCCAGGCGGGTGATCGTGGCGACGTGGTTGCGCGGAATGGTGGCGGCCACGCGCGCGACCAGCAGGTCCCAGTCGCGCAGGAAGTAGAAGGTCAGGATCGGCAGCAGCACCAGGTTGACCACCCAGGTCACCATCGCGAAGCCCGAGCGCGACAGGTAGCCGAAGAAGGTCGCGGCGACGCCGCCGGCCTGCTGCCAGTGCCCGCGGATCCAGTCGATCAGCCGCTCCGGGTCCAGCCAGGCCATCAGCTCCAGCCCGGTCTTCTGCTCGGCCCACGGGATCGCGGTGCCGATGAACCAGTCGCGCGCCTGCGGCAGCACGTCGATGAAGGTGACGATCTGCCGCTCCAGCATCGGCACCAGGATCACCAACGCCAGCACCAGCAGCAGGACCATCAGCACGAACACCAGGGTCACCGCCATGTTGCGCGAGCGCCCGGCGCGCTCCAGGCGGTCCACCAGCGGATCGCCGAGCCAGCCGAGCAGCAGCGCCAGCACGAACGGGGTCAGGATCGGCGCCAGCAGCCACACCACCCACAGCACGCCGACGATCACCGCCGTCCATTTCAGGCGGCGCAGGAACAGCGCGATCTCGGCTTCGGGCGACAACATCATTTCAGGCGGTACTCCGTCGGCTCGCTGTTGAGGATCACCGGACCCTCGACCGGCGCGACCACCGGCTGCAGCGCGGCGTCCGGGCCGAGCATGCGGTTCAGGCCGGACACGCCGCTGAGCAGGTCCAGATCCAGTTCCAGGCGATCGCCGTCGGCACGGATCGGCACGATGCGCCGCACCACCGAGGCGTTCTGCAGCGCAGCGGAGGCGCGCAGATAGTCGTCGGCGCTGCGGATGCCGGTGATCGCCACCCGGTAGATGCCGGCCGGGCCGGCGCTGACCGCCTTGGCGTAGCGCTTGACCAGGGCGTCGGCGGCGCCGTCGGCACCGCTGGCCATGGCGCGGCGCGCGTCGGCGTCGCTGGCCGACCAGGTCGACAGCACCTTGCCGCCATCGACGAAGGTCCAGTCCGCGGTCCAGCCGCCGGCCTTGCCGCGGTACAGCTTGCCGATCAACTGCATCGGCGGGCTGTAGCGCGACGAGGCGCTGGCCACCGCGGCGGTGTCCTGGCGCCAGATCGCGCCGGCCAGGGCCTGCTCGGCGGCGTTGCCGGTGGGCAGGCCGAGGCGGAAGCCGCGCTCGATCGCGCGATCGAGCAGGCTGCGCGCGGCGTTGGACTGCTGCACGCCGACCAGGCGCGGGCCGCTGCCGTCGTCGATGGCCAGCCACACCACCGGCTTGGGCCGCGGCTGCGGCCACACCGGCAGCCCCAGCGCCGCGGCCAGGCCGTCCACGTCCTGCGGGCGGAAGCGCGCCACCAGGATGGTGCGGAAGGTCGGCGCGCCGCTCGGCGAGGTGCCCTGGTCCTGGCGGTAGTCGAAGGTGTCGACCAGATTCTTGGCGTTGCGCAGCGCCTGGGTCACCCCGGGCCGCGACATCACCCCCTTGTCGCCGGAGATCTTGCCCAGCACCACGCCGAGCGCGCGGGACAGGGCGCCGTTGCGGTCGGCCTCGCTCTGGCTGTTGACCGGCACTTCGGCGTCGTAGGGGCCGGTGGCGCCGGCCACGTCGCCCTCGGTGCGCAGCTCGGCCTGGGCCAGGGCGCTTGCGGCAGGCAGGCACAGCGCGAAAGACAGGAGGAAGGCAAGGCTGCGGCGCATGAAGGGTCCAGTACTCGACGTATCCGGGGCGAATTGTTGCCCGAATGCGGGCCTAGCGCCAATGCGGCCTGTTAAAATCGCCGCCTTTCCGCCGACCCCGCCGCCCGTGACCACTTCCCAGCCCCCCGCCGCCGCCCCGTTGACCTACCGCGACGCCGGCGTCGACATCGATGCCGGCAACGCCGTCGTCGAACGCATCAAGCCCCTGGTCAAGCGCAGTTTCCGCCCCGAGGTGATGGGCGGGCTGGGCGGCTTCGGCGCGCTGTTCGACCTGTCCGGCAAGTACCGCGAGCCGGTCCTGGTGTCCGGCACCGATGGCGTCGGCACCAAGCTGAAGCTGGCGCAGCAGCTCGGCCGCCACGACACCATCGGCATCGACCTGGTCGGCATGTGCGTCAACGACGTGCTGGTGCAGGGCGCCGAGCCGCTGTTCTTCCTGGACTACTTCGCCACCGGCAAGCTCGACGTGGAGACCACCGTGGCGGTGGTCGGCGGCATCGCCCGCGGCTGCGAACTGGCCGGCTGCGCGCTGATCGGCGGCGAAACTGCGGAAATGCCCGACATGTACCCGCCGGGCGAGTACGACCTGGCCGGCTTCACCGTCGGCGCGGTGGAGAAGTCGCAGCTGCTCGATGGCGCCCGCGTGCGCCAGGGCGACGTGCTGATCGGCATCGCCTCCTCCGGCCCGCATTCCAACGGCTACTCGCTGATCCGCCGCATCTACGACCGCGCCGGGCGCCCGGCCGACCTGCAGGTCGGCGGTGTGGCCCTGGCCGACGCGCTGATGGCGCCGACCGCGCTGTACGTCAAGCCGATCCTGTCGCTGCTGCGCGAACAGGGCGAAGGCATCCACGCCATGGCGCATATCACCGGCGGCGGCCTGACCGAGAACATCATCCGCGTCATCCCGGAGGGCCTGGGCCTGGACATCCGCGCCAGCGCCTGGACCCTGCCGCCGGTGTTCGACTGGCTGCAGCGCGAAGGCGCGGTGGCCGACAGCGAGATGTGGCGCACCTTCAACTGCGGCATCGGCTTCGTGCTGGTCGCCGCGCCGGCGCAGGTGGCCGCGCTGGAGCGCAGCCTGGACAGCCTGGGCCTGGCGCACTGGCAGATCGGCGCGGTGGTGGCCGCCGCGGACGCTGGCGAACGCGTCCACATCGGCTGAGCCGCATGGCGGCGGCCAAGCGCGCCTGGCTGACGCTGGCGCTGGCGGTGTTCGCCGCCAGTTGGCTGTGGCCGCTGTGGCCGGCGGAACAGGCCATGCACAGCTCCCTGGCGATGCTGGGCCTGGCCTGGCTGGTCTGGCACGACCGGCGCTGGCCGCTGCGCACCGGCCACTTCGCCGCCATCTGCCTCTTCATCAGCGTGCACAACGTCGCCGCGCACTGGCTCTATTCCAATGTGCCCTACGACCAGTGGCTGCGCGCGCTGACCGGTGGCTGGTCGCCGAGTGCGGCGTTCGGCTGGCAGCGCAATCACACCGACCGGCTGATCCACCTGCTGTTCGGGGCGTGCTTCGCGCCGGCGCTGCGCGACCATGCGCGCCAGCGCTGGCCGGCGCTGTCGGCGCGGCAGGCCTTCGTGCTGGCGACGATGACGATCATGTGCGCCAGCCTGGTCTACGAATGGCTGGAATGGCTGATCGCGCTGCTGCTGTCGCCGCAGCAGGCCGAGTCCTACAACGGCCAGCAGGGCGATCCCTGGGATGCGCACATGGACATGCTGCTGGCCACGCTGGGCTGCGCCAGCGCCTGGCCATGGCGACGTGCCGCGCCGCCACTCCCCTCCACGCTGCGCTGAGACCGACGATGTCGCTGCCACCGCCTCTTCCCGCACGCGGCCACCCCGACACCGAGGTGGCGCGCGCCAACTTCGACTTGAACACCCTGTCGACCTTGTATGGCGTGATGGCGGGAATGCAGATGGTGGCGATGCTGCTGGTGGGCGCCGTCCTGGCCTATGGCGTGCACGAGGAGGCGCAGCTCAACGCCGTCGGCCAGAGCCCGGACGAGGCCCAGGGTGGCGTCGTCGCGATCGCGATGCTGTCTTTCCTGCTGGGCGTCATCCTGCTTTCCCTGGTCCTCAACATCCTGGTAGCGCAGGCCTTGCGCCAGCGTCGCCGGCTGCGGCTGTGCTACGCCGGCGCCGCGATCACCTGCTTCGGCTTCCCGCTGGGCACTGCGCTGGGCATCGCCACCTTGCTGACGCTGCAACGCCCCGCAGTGGACGCCCTGTTCCGGAACCCTGTCCGATGACGCTTCGCCTCGCCGTGCTCGCCTCCGGCCGCGGCTCCAATCTGCAGGCCATCCTCGCCGCGATCGCCGCCGGCACCCTGGATGCCGAGGTGGTCGGGGTGTTCGGCGATCGCCCCGAGGCGCCGGCGCTGGCGATGGTCGCGCCGGACCGCCGCTGGGCGGCCCAGCCGAAGACCTTCCCCGATCGCGCCGCGTTCGACCAGGCGCTGGGCGACGCCGTCGCGGCGGCGCAGCCGGACTGGGTGGTCTGCGCCGGCTACATGCGCATTCTCGGCGCCGGCATCGTGCAGCGTTTCGGCGGACGCCTGCTCAACATCCACCCCTCGCTGCTGCCCAAGTACCGCGGCCTGCACACCCACGCCCAGGCCTTGGCGGCCGGCGACGACGAGCACGGCGCCAGCGTGCATTTCGTGGTGCCGGAACTGGATGCCGGCGCGGTGATCGCGCAGGTACGGGTGCCGGTGCAGGCCGGCGACGGCCCGGACGACCTGGCGCAGCGCCTGCTGCCGCGCGAGCACCGGCTGCTGTGCGCGGTGCTGCGGCTGGCGGCGGCAGGTCGCCTGGCTGAACGGGACGGCAAGGTGTGGCTGGACGGTCAGTGCCGGTTTAGTCCGCTGCGCCTAGATTGCGACGACGTGCTGCTTCCCTGAATGCGCTGCCGCACCTGTCCGCGGCCCCTCCCCTCTTCCCTCCCGCTCACGCCAGCCGATCCCATGAAGCTCGCTCCGCGTCCGTTCGCCCTCCTCGTCGCGTCCGGCCTCGGCCTGCTGGCGCCCATCGTCGCCGCGCAGGTCGCGCCGGCGCCCGCCGCGCAGCCGGCACCGCAGACCGCCCCGGCTCCGGCCACGCCCGCCACCGGCACCCCTGCGCCGGCTTCCGCCGCCTCGCCGGCGCTGCCCGCCGAGGCCTGGACGCCGCCGCCGCTGCAGCCCTTCGTCGCCACCTACGACGCCCTGTACAAGGGCAAGCCGGCCGGCGACGCGCGCATGGACGTGGTGCATACCGGCGGCGACCAGTGGCGGGTCGACCTGGGCGTGCACGGCCGCAGCGGCTTCGCCAGCATCCTCGGCCTGAACATCGAGCAGAGCACGGTGTTCACCGTGCAGGACGGCCGCTACGTCCCGCAGAGCCAGAGCACGGTCAAGAAGGCGGTGTTCTTCGGCAAGAAGGTCACCGGGGTGTACGACTGGAAGCAGGGCGTGGCGCGCTGGGACGGCGACCTGAAGAAGGACCGGCAGGCGCCGATCCCGCTGCAGCCCGGCGACCAGAGCGCGCTGCTGCTCAACCTCTCGCTGATGCGCGACGCGCAACCCGGCAAGACCATGACCTATCGTTTTGTCGACGTCGGCCGGGTACGCGAACATGTGTACCGCGCCGCCGATCAGACCGAGACCGTGCAGGTCGGCGACATCAGCTACGACGCATTGCGGGTGTCGCGCACCAACGGCGGCCGCAATGAGACCATCCTGTGGATCGCCAACGGCGTGCCGACGCCGGTGCGCATCCTGCAGCGCGAAGACGGCGAAGACCGCATCGACCTGCGCCTGACCGAATACCAAGGAGCCTGACCATGACCCGCATCGCCCACCCGCTGACCGCCCTCGCCGCTGCCCTGCTGGCCACCGCCAGCCTGCCCGCCCTGGCCCTGGAGCCGTTCACCGCGGACTACCAGGCCAGCTACATGGGCATGCAGGCCAACGGCGTGATGACCCTGGCCAAGCAAGGCGGCGACCGCTGGCGCTACAGCCTGGCGATCAAGAACCAGGTCGCCGACCTCAGCCAGAGCACCGTGTTCGAGGAAAAGGGCGGGCAGTTGCGTCCGCTCAGCAGCGACGACCGCTCGGTGTTCCTGATCAAGAAAAAGGCGGTGACCGCCAACTACGACTGGAGCACCGGCCAGGCGACCTGGGGCGGCGACCTCAAGGCCGACCGCCGCGGCCCGGTGAAACTGCAGCCGGGCGACATGGACGCGCTGCTGATCAACCTGGCGATCGCGCGCGACGTCAACGCCGGCAAGACCCCGAGCTACCGCATGGTCGACGAGGGCCGCGCCAAGCCGATGACCTACCACATCGCCGGCAAGGAAGCGGTCACCGTCAATGGCAAGACCGAACAGGCGACCAAGGTCAGCCGCACCGACGGCTCCAAGGAAATCGTGGCCTGGATCGTGCCGGACATGCCGGTGCCGGTGCGCATCCTGCAGCGCGAGAACGGCCAGGACGCGCTGGACCTGACGATCAAGGCGTTGCGCTGAAGAGCCGGGATTGGGGAATGGGGATTGGGGAATCGTGAAAGCGGTTCCCTGGGCGTGATCGTTCCCGTTTGGAGGCTGGGATTAGAGAATCGCAACAGCGGCTTCCCCGCCCGGGTTTTTCCCATGTAGGAGCGGCTTCAGCCGCGACGCGCTGAGCCGGGATTTGGGATTCGGGAATCGCAACAGCAATTCCCTGCCCGTGGTGCTTCCCATGTGGGAGGGGTTTCAGCCCCGACGCGCGGATGCGAATCGTCTTGCGGAAACCAGCTGGCGACTTGCAGCAGACCCCAAGCGGCGCGCGTCGACTCCTATCAACGGCACATGGACCGTGACGACCGACGGACCTTTCTCTACCGCACTCCCCACTCGGGCGCCACCTAGGCGGCGCCCTGCCCCACGCCGTTACTTCTTCTCCGCCGGCGCGGCCTTGAAGGTGGTGCGGCAATCCACGCGGATCTGCGCGCCGGTGCTGCGCCAGTAGAACGTGCTGCATTCGCGCGGGCCGTTCTGGGTGCGGCTGACGCCGACCGCGTAGAACGACTGCCAGATCTCGTCGCGGGTGACCTGGCCGTCGCCGTTCCAGTCCATGTCCCGCTCTTCGATGCCCTGGGTGATGGCGATGCCGGTGTACCAGGCATAGCCGACCCAGGCCAGCAGCACCACCACGATCGCCAGCAACACCTTGCGCCGGCGGCTGAAGCGGCCGCTGAGGATCATGCGACGCGCCGGATGGACGCGCCCAGCGCCCCCAGCTTCTCCTCGATGTTCTCGTACCCCCGGTCCAGGTGGTAGATGCGGTCGATGGTGGTGTCGCCGTCGGCGACCAGGCCCGCCAGGATCAGCGAGGCCGAGGCGCGCAGGTCGGTGGCCATCACCGGCGCGCCGCTGAGCCGCTCGGCGCCGCGCACGATCGCGGTGTGCCCTTCGATCTGGATGTCCGCGCCCAGGCGCAGCAGTTCGTTGACGTGCATGAAACGGTTCTCGAAGATCGTTTCGTTGATCACGCCGACGCCGTCGGCCACGCAGTTGAGCGCCATGAACTGCGCCTGCATGTCGGTGGGGAACGCCGGATACGGCGCGGTGGTCAGGCTGACCGCGCGCGGGCGCTTGCCGTGCATGTCCAGGCGGATCCAGTCCTCGCCGGTCTCGATGCTGGCGCCGGCCTCGGTGAGCTTGTCCAGCACCGCATCGAGGGTGTCGGCGCGCGCGCGGCGCACGGTGACGCTGCCGCCGGTCATCGCCGCGGCGACCAGGAAGGTGCCGGTCTCGATGCGGTCCGGCAGCACCGCGTGGCGACCGCCGGACAGGCGCTCCACGCCGTGCACGACGATGCGCGAGGTGCCGGCGCCTTCGATCTTCGCGCCCAGCGCGATCAGGCAGTCGGCCAGGTCGCTGACCTCCGGCTCCATCGCCGCGTTCTCCAGCACGGTGGTGCCCTCGGCCAGGGCCGCGGCCATCAGCACGTTCTCGGTGCCGGTGACGCTGACCATGTCGAACACGTAGCGGCCGCCCTTGAGCCGGCCGTTGCTGCTGGCCTTGATGTAGCCGTTCTCGACGCTGATCTCCGCACCCAGCGCCTGCAGGCCCTTGATGTGCTGGTCGACCGGCCGCGAGCCGATCGCGCAACCGCCCGGCAGCGACACTTCGGCCGCACCGAACTTGGCCAGCAGCGGGCCCAGCACCAGGATCGAGGCGCGCATGGTGCGCACCAGTTCGTACGGGGCGACGTGCTGGTGGACCTTGCGCGGGTCGACGGTGATCGCGCTGCCGCGCGACAGCGTGCCTTCGTCGATGGTGACTTCCGCGCCCAGCTCGCCGAGCAGCTTCACCGTGGTGATCACGTCGTGCAGTTGCGGCACGTTGGTGATCTCCACCGGCGCATCGGCCAGCAGGGTCGCGCACAGGATCGGCAGCACGGCGTTCTTTGCGCCGGAAATGTTCACTTCACCGTGCAGCGCGTTGCCGCCGGTCACTACGATTTTGGCCATGGGTCTCGTGGGGGAATTGAAAGGGGAGAAACGGGCGCGCGGCGGCTCAGCCGGCGGCGCGCTCGGCCTGCTCGGGGGTCAGGGTGGTCAGGGCCAGCGCGTGGATCGCCCCGCCCATCAACTCGCCCAGGGTGGCGTAGACCATGCGGTGGCGGGCCAGCGGCAGCTTGCCGGCGAAGGCGGCGCTGACCACGGTGGCCTCGAAGTGCACGCCGTCGTCGCCCTGCACCTGCACCTGCGCGTCCGGCAGGCCGGCCTCGATGAGTTTACGGATGGTTTCGGCGTCCACCGGGCTTTCCTCCTAAAATGGTCGGCCATTCTACCCCCCGACCGGCACCCGCATGGATGTATCGCCCCTGTCTCCCACGACACCCGACGACGCCGGCCTGGTCGCCAGCGGCCGCCGCGTGGTCGAGATCGAGCAGGCCGCGCTGGCGGCGGTCGGCGCCCGCATCGGCGCCGACTTCGCCGCCGCCTGCCGGCTGATCCTGGGCTCGCGCGGGCGCGTGGTCGCCACCGGCATGGGCAAGTCCGGCCATGTGGCGCGCAAGATCGCCGCCACCCTCGCCTCCACCGGCACCCCGGCGTTCTTCGTGCACCCTGGCGAAGCCGGGCACGGTGACCTGGGTATGATCACCGACGCCGACGTGGTCCTGGCGCTGTCCTACTCCGGCGAGTCCGACGAGATCCTGATGCTGCTGCCGGTGCTCAAGCGCCAGGGCAACGCGGTGATCGCGATGACCGGGCGCGCGCAGTCCACGCTGGCGCGCGAGGCCGACCTGCACCTGGACGTCAGCGTGCCGGCCGAGGCCTGCCCGCTGGACCTGGCGCCGACCTCCAGCACCACCGCCTCGCTGGCGCTGGGCGATGCGCTGGCGGTGGCGCTACTGGACGCGCGCGGCTTCACCGCCGACGACTTCGCCCGCTCGCACCCGGCCGGCAGCCTCGGCCGCCGCCTGCTGCTGCACATCACCGACGTCATGCACCGCGGCGACGAACTGCCCAAGGTGCGCGAGGACGCCAGTCTCAGCGAGGCGTTGGTGGAGATGAGCCGCAAGCGCCTGGGCATGACCGCGGTGGTGGACGCCGACGACCGCCTGCTAGGGCTGTTCACCGACGGCGACCTGCGCCGCGCCCTGGACAGCGCGCTGGACGTGCGCCAGACCCGCATCGCCGAGGTGATGACCCGGCAGCCGCGCACCATCGGCGCCGACCAGCTCGCCGCGGAGGCCGCACGGCTGATGGAGACGCACCAGATCAACGGCCTGATCGTGGTCGACACGGCCGGCCGCGCGGTCGGCGCGCTCAACATTCACGACCTGTTGCGCGCCAGAGTGGTTTAACAGGCTGAACCCGTTCACTGCCAGGGGCGCCCCACGCCGCTGGCCCTGGCCGCTGGAAAGCCGGCCTCCCCGCCCCGATATCCCGAACATGCCCTATTCCCCACTGGCCGACCTTCCCGCCGACCTGATCGACCGCGCCGCCCGGATCCGCCTGGCGTGCTTCGACGTCGACGGCACGCTGACCGACGGCCGCCTGTACTACGACCGCGACGGCAACGAGAGCAAGGCCTTCAACGTGCTCGACGGCCAGGGCCTGGTGCAGTTGCGCCGGCACGGCATCGACGTGGCGCTGATCACTGCGCGGCCGAGCCTGGCCGCGGAGAAGCGCGGCCAGGAACTGGGCCTGCTGGTGCAGATCGGGGTCAAGGACAAGCGCGCCGGCGTGCAGGCGCTGTGCGACGAGCGCGGCATCGGCCTGGAGCAGGTCTGCTTCATGGGCGACGACCTGCCCGACCTGGCGCCGCTGCGCGTGGTCGGCCTGGCGGTCGCCCCGGCCAACGCGCATCCCTGGACGGCCGAACACGTGCACTGGACCACCCGCGCCCGCGGCGGCGAAGGCGCCGCGCGCGAACTGTGCGACGTGCTGCTGGCCGCACAGGGCCATGTCCCCTCACTGCTGCAGGAGCACGGCGCATGAACTGGCGCACCACCCTCGGCGGCCTGCTGCTGGTCGGGGCGCTGATCAGCGGCTGGTCGGCCTGGAACCAACGCAGCAAGCCGACCCGCAATCCTTCAGACGAAGCCAGCGTGGACTACATCGCCCGCGACTTCGAGATCGTCAGCCTGGACAAGCAGGGCAAGGAAGCGATGACCCTGCGCGCGCCGCAGATGGAACGCAGCCGCGCCGACCAGACGATGTCGATCGTGACCCCGCTGTTCCTGCTGCCCGACGCCAACGGCCAGCACTGGGAAATGCGCAGCAAGACCGGCTGGGTCAGCGCCGACGGCGACGAACTGCGCCTGCGCGGCGACGTCGCCGGCGACAGCCCCAAGGTGCCCAGCATCCCGCCCACTACTTTCCGTACCCAGAGCCTGGACGTCTTCCCGCAGACCAACAGCGCGCGCACCGCCGACCCGGTCACGATGACCCGGCCCGGTATGATGCAGACCGGCGTCGGCTTCCAGGTCGATCTGAAATCCCGGCAGTACAAGCTCCTTTCACAGGTCAAGTCCCGTTATGAACCGAATGCTGCCCGCTAAGCTCGCCCTGCTCGCCCTGCTGCTGCCGTCCCTGGCGCTGGCCAAGTCGACCGACCGCAACCAGCCGATGGACATCAAGTCCGATGCGCAGGACGGCAACATGATGGCCGACGACGGCAAGGTCCGTTTCTTCGGCAATGTCGTCATCATCCAGGGCACGCTGGAGATCCATGCCGATACCGCCGACCTGTTCCGCAAGAACGGCGACATCGATCGCGTCGTGCTGACCGGCAAGCAGGCCACCCTGAAGCAGGAACTGGACGATGGCTCGCCGATGGACGCGGTCGCCGACAACATCGACTACAAGGTGCCCACCGACACGGTGATCCTCACCGGCAACTACCGCATGACCTCGCCCAAGGGCACCAATGCCGGCCAGCGCATGGTCTACAACACCAAGACCGGCGACATGCAGGGCGGCGGCGACGGCACGCGCGTGCACACGGTGATCCAGCCGAAGAACGCCGGCGCTGCTCCGGGCGCCACGCCTGCCAACGGCGCCAAGCCCGCCGCCAAGCCGGCCGCGGCACCCGCCAAGCCGGCCAAGCAAGGAGGCCAGTGATGCTGCTCGCCGAAGGCCTGCGCAAGCGCTACAAGCAGCGCGAAGTGGTGCGCGACTTCGCGCTGACCCTGGAGGCCGGCGAAGTGGTCGGCCTGCTCGGCCCCAACGGTGCCGGCAAGACCACCTGCTTCTACATGATCGTCGGCTTGGTCGACGCCGATGCCGGGCGCATCGTGCTCGACGGCAACGACATCACCGCGTTACCGATGTACAAGCGCGCCAAGCTCGGCGTCGGCTACCTGCCGCAGGAACCCTCGGTGTTCCGCAAGCTCAGCGTCGCCGACAACATCCGCCTGGTGCTGGAACTGCGCGAGGATCTGGATGCCGCCGGACAGGAACGCGAACTGGTGGCGCTGCTGGACGAACTGCAGATCAGCCACGTCGCCGACCAGCTCGGCGCCAGCCTCTCCGGCGGCGAGCGCCGTCGCTGCGAGATCGCCCGCGCGCTGGCGGCCAAGCCGCGGCTGATGCTGCTCGACGAGCCCTTCGCCGGCGTCGACCCGATCTCGGTCGGCGAAATCCAGCGCATCGTCACCCACCTCAAGCAGCGCGGCATCGGCGTGTTGATCACCGACCACAACGTGCGCGAAACCTTGGGAATCTGCGACCGGGCGTATATCCTCAACGAGGGCAGCGTGTTGGCGCAGGGGGCGCCGGAAGCGCTGCTGGCCAACAGCGACGTGCGCCGCGTCTACCTCGGGGAAACCTTCAGGCTCTGACCGCGCACGCGCCGGCTACGCTCCTTCCGCGCTCGGTACAGGCATGAAAGCACGGCTGCAGACATCGCTGGGACAACACCTGGTCATGACGCCGCAGTTGCGGCAGGCGATCAAGCTGTTGCAGATGTCCAGCGCCGAGCTGGAAGTGGAGATCGCCGAGGCGGTGGAGAGCAATCCGCTGCTGGAATGGTCCGAGGACGCCGCACCCGCGTTCGAACGCGGCGACGCCGCCGATCAAGGCCACGACCACGACCACGCAACGTCCGAGACGCGCAGCGACGGCGATGGCGACCGCGGCGAATCCGCGCCGGCCAGCGACGGCGCCGACTGGGCCGACGCCGAGCCGGCCTGGGCCGGCGGCAGCGGCGGTTCGTTCGACGACGACGACCTCGGCAGCGCCGCAGAGCGCGTGGCCGAGCCGGACACCCTGATCGACCACCTGCTGTGGCAGCTGCACCTGTCGCCGCTGTCGGCGCGCGACCGCAGCATCGGCGCGGCGCTGATCGACGCGCTCGACGACGACGGTTACCTGCGCGAGCCGCTGGCCGCGATCGCCGAGACCCTGCGTCCGGACATTGCCGCCGAGGAGGACGAGATCCTCACCGTGCTGCACCAGATCCAGCGCTTCGACCCGGCCGGCATCGCCGCGCGCAGCCTGGGCGAGTGCCTGACCCTGCAGTTGGACACCCTGCCCGAGGACACGCCGGGCCTGGCCTTGGCCCGCATCATCGCCAACGGTCCGCTGGAGCGGTTGCCGCGCAGCGGCGTGGCCGGGCTGGCCCACGAACTCAAGCGTCCGGCGGCGGAGGTCGACACCGCGGTCGCGCTGCTGCGCTCGCTGGATCCGCGCCCGGGCAAGCAGATCGGCGAACTGGGCAGCGACACCTACGTGGTGCCGGACTGCGTGGTCTGGCGCCAGCGCGGGGTGTGGCATGCGGCGCTGTCGGCGCACGCCCAGCCCAAGGTCACCATCCACCGCGGCTACGAGCGGCTGATCCGCCAGTGCGGCGAAAGCGACGCCGGCTACCTGCGCGGCCAGCTGCAGGAAGCGCGCTGGCTGTTGAAGAGCCTGGAGGCACGCGGCGAGACCCTGCTCAAGGTGACCCGGTGCCTGCTCAAGCAGCAGGCCGGCTTCCTGGAGTTCGGCGAACAGGCGCTGCGGCCGCTGACCCTGCGCGAGATCGCCGGCGAGCTGGGCCTGCACGAAAGCACCATCTCGCGCGCCATCGCCCGCAAGTACGTGCGCACCCCGCGCGGCACCATCCCGCTGCGCGCCTTCTTCGCCTCGGGCATCGACACCGACAGCGGCGGCGAGGCGTCCAGCACGGCGATCCAGGCGATGATCCGGCGGCTGATCGAGGCGGAAAATCCGCGCAAGCCGCTTTCTGACGCCAAGCTGGCCGACCTGCTGAAAAGTGCCGGCGTGCCTGTAGCGCGCCGCACCGTGGCGAAGTATCGTGAGGCCATGAACATTTCCGCCTCCCACGAACGCGTCCGGATCGGCTAGCGGCGGCGGCGATGGTTCATAGGTGTGAAACCCGAACCAAGGAGTATCCGATGCGTATCGAGACCTACGGCCAGCAGATCGAAGTCACCCCCGCCCTGCGCGAGTATGTGGAGACCAAGCTGCAACGGCTGAAGCGACACTACGAGGAAACCATCGAGGTCCGCGCCCAACTGGCGCTGCGCAAGCCCGACCACCATGTCGAGGCCACCGTCAATGTCCCCGGCCGCACCCTGCACGCCGACGCCAGCGCGCAGACCATGTACGCGGCGATCGACCTGCTCGCCGACAAGCTGGACCGGCTGATCATCAAGCACAAGGAAAAGAAGCACGACCACCATGCGGCCGAGGTGCGCGACAATCTCGCGTGATCCTCCCCACGTTGCGCCGCCATGCCCTTGACCGATCTGATGGCGGCCGTCAGCACCCAGGTGCTTGCGGCCGCCGATCGCGACACCCTGCTGCACACCGCCGCCGGTCTGCTGGCCTGCCAGCAGGCCGGCGCCGATGAACTCTTCGCCAGCCTGCGCGAGCGCGAGCAGCTCGGCAGTACCGCCATCGGCCATGGGATCGCCATCCCGCACGGCCGCGCGCCGGACCTGGACGCCCCACGCGGCGCCCTGCTGCGCCTGCAACAGCCGATCGATTTCGACGGCCAGGGCACCCTGGTCGACCTGATCTTCGCCATGGCCGTGCCGGCGCATTACACCCACCAACACCTGATGCTGCTGTCCGAACTGGCCGAGCAGTTCTCCATCGCCGAATTCCGCGACGCCCTGCGCAACGCGCCGGACGCCGCCGCACTGTATGCGCTGCTCGGCGGCGCGCCACGGGCCGCCGCATGAACACCAGCATCGACGCACGCGAGCTGTTCGACCAGCAGCGCGACCGCCTCGGCCTGCGCTGGATTGCCGGGCACAAGGGCGAACACCGGGTGCTGGAGGCCGGCAATGCGGTCTCGCGGCGTCCGTCGCTGGCCGGCTACCTCAACACCATCTACCCCAACAAGGTGCAGATCCTCGGCACCGAGGAACTGGCCTGGCTGGACTCGCTGGACGCGCGCCAGCGCTGGGAGACCATCGAGAAGATCGTGCAGGTGCGGCCGCTGGCACTGGTGGTCACCAAGAACCAGTCGTGCCCGGAGGACCTGCGCGCGGCCGCCGACGAATCCGATACACCACTGTGGGTCTCGCCCAAGCGCGGCCACGAGCTGCTCAATCACCTCTCCTACCACCTGGCCCGCACGCTGGCGCCGCGGGTGATCCTGCATGGCGTGTTCATGGAGATCTACTCGATCGGCGTGCTGATCACCGGCGAAGCCGGCTCGGGCAAGAGCGAACTGGCGCTGGAACTGCTCAGCCGCGGCCACCGCCTGGTCGCCGACGACGCCCCGGAATTCACCCAGATCGCCCCCGACGTGCTCGACGGCACCTGCCCGGAACTGCTGCAGGACCTGCTGGAAGTGCGTGGGCTGGGCGTGCTCAACGTGCGCGAGATGTTCGGCGACACGGCTGTAAAGAAGAACAAGTACCTTCGGCTCATCGTGCATCTGACCCGGCCCATGACCGAGCCCACGCCCCACGGCTACGAGCGCCTCACCGGCGATTCCGGCACACGCCACGTGCTGGACCTGGACGTACCGCTGATCACCCTGCCGGTGATGCCCGGACGCAACCTGGCGGTGCTGACCGAGGCCGCCACGCGCCTGCACATCCTGCGCACCAAGGGCATCGATCCGGCGGCGATGTTCATCGCCCGCCACAGCAACCTGCTGGAGCGGCGCAATCCATGACCGCCGGTGCCAACACCTCCACCCTGGTCATCGTCAGCGGCCTGTCCGGCTCCGGCAAGTCGGTGGCGCTGAAGACCTTCGAGGACCTGGACTACTACTGCGTCGACAACCTGCCGGTGGAACTGCTGCCGGCCTTCGTCAAGAGCCTGGTGCGCGAGGACGCCGGCCCCAGCAAGCTGGCGGTGGGCATCGACGTGCGCAGCCGCCACAGCGACCTCACCCAGCTCTCGCGCTGGCGCGAGGCGGTGGCGCAGTTCGGCCTGGATGCGCGGCTGCTGTTCTTCGACGCCAACGACGAGGCGCTGATCAAGCGCTACGCCGACACCCGCCGGCGTCATCCGCTGTCGCATCAGGGTCTGTCGCTGCCGGAGGCGATCGAGCGCGAGCGCGCCCTCACCGAGCCGCTGCGCGAGGCGGCCGACGCGGTAATCGACACCAGCACGCTCAACGTGCACCAGTTGCGCCGGCGGGTCACCACCGAGTTCGCGCTGTCCGCCGAGAACACCTTGTCGCTGCTGTTCGAGTCCTTCGCCTACAAGCGCGGGGTGCCGGCCGAGGCGGATTTCGTGTTCGATGCGCGGGTGCTGCCGAATCCGCACTGGGATCCGGAGCTACGCCCGATGACCGGCCGCGACAGCGGCGTGCGCGAGTACCTGGACGCGCAACCGGACGTGCAGCGCTACACCGCGCAGCTGATCGACTTCCTCGACACCTGGCTGCCGCGGCTGCGCAACGACACCCGCAGCTACGTGACCATCGCCTTCGGCTGCACCGGCGGCAAGCACCGCTCGGTGTACCTGGCCGAACGCCTGGCCCGCCACGCCCGCGAACAGGGCTGGCCGGAAGTGGCGACCTTCCATCGCGAGCAGGATTGATCGAAACGCCGGGATTCGGGATTGGGGATTCGGGATTGGCAAAAGCGGCATTGCTCTGGCGCTTGCGAATCCCCAACCCCGAATCCCCGATCCCAGCTCCCCACAGGCATTCCCTGCGCCCTGCCTGACCTGTTAACGTTCTCCCATGGCCTGTGGCATTCTCCTCATCACCCACCCTGGGATCGGCGCCGCGCTGCTGAGCGTGGCGACCCGGCTGTTGCGGCAATTGCCGCTGAAAACCGAAGCGTTCGACGTGCCGTTCGATGCCGACCTCGACGCGCTGCTGCCGCAGGCGTCTGCGGCGTTGCGGCGGGTGGACGATGGCGATGGCGTGCTGGTGGTGACGGATCTGTACGGGGCCAGCCCGAGCAACCTCGCCGCACGGCTGGCGCGCCTGGGCACGCCGGTGCGGCGCGTCTCGGCGCTGAGCCTGCCGATGCTGCTGCGGATCATGAACTACCCCGAACAAGGACTGGAGCAGTTGCCCGCGACCGCCGCGGCCGGCTCGCGCAACGGCGTGGTGATCGACGATGCTTGAACGCGAACTGCTGGTCTCCAACCGCCTCGGCCTGCATGCCCGCGCCACTGCCAAGCTGGTGCAGACGCTGTCCTCGTTCCGCTGCAATGCCACGCTGGCGGCCAAGGGCCGCGAGGTCAACGCCAAGAGCATCATGGGCGTGATGCTGCTGGCCGCCGCGCAAGGCACGCCGGTGACGGTGCGGGTGGACGGGGCCGACGAAGCCGAGGCGCTCAAGGCCGTGGTCGACCTGTTCGAGCGGCGCTTCGACGAGGACAGCTGAGCATGCGCCGCCGGCGGCCGCAGGCAGGGACGCGGTGCCGCCGCACGGGGCACGCGCGATGAGCGTGCGCATCGCCGGCCATGGCGCCTCGCGCGGCAATGCCCTGGGCCGGGCGCGGGTGCGCCTGCCGCATGCGCTGGAGGTGGCCGAGCAACGCATCGGCGCCGCGCAGATCCCCGAAGAACTCGATCGCCTGCACCGCGCGGTGGACGCCGCGCGCGAGGAAATGCACGGCCTGCGCCAGCGCCTGCACGGCGCCCTGGCCAAGGAGGTCGGCGAATTCCTCGACCTGCACGCGCTGCTGCTCGACGACCCGGAACTGCTGCACGGCCTGGACGAACTGATCCGCACCGGCCGCTACAGCGCCGACTACGCGCTGCGTCTGCAACGCGACCGCCTGGCGACCGTGTTCGACGACATGGAAGACGCCTACCTCAAGAGCCGCATGGACGATCTGGACCATGTGATCGGGCGGATCCATGCGTTCCTGCAGAAGCGCCAGCCGGACAGCGAAGGCCTGGCTGGCGAGATCCTGGTGTGCGAGAACGTGGCGCCGTCGGAACTGGCGCAACTGCAGGCGCAGGGCGTGGTTGGCATCGTCACCAGCGCCGGCAGCACGCTGTCGCACAGCGCGATCCTGGCGCGCAGCCTGCACCTGCCGCTGGTGGTCGGCGTCGCCGACGCGCTGCAGAAGATCAACGACGGCGACGTGCTGATCGTCGACGGCACCCAGGGCGCGGTGCTGGTCGACCCGACCCCGGACGACCTGCGCGACTACCGCAGCCGCGTGCGCGAGCAGGCCAGGCTGCAGCGCGGCCTGAGCAAGCTGCGCTCCAAGCCCAGCCGCACCCGCGACGGCGTGGACATCACCTTGCTGGCCAACGCCGAGTCGCGCGACGACGTCACCCGCGCGCATGCGCTGGGCGCCGACGGCCTGGGCCTGTACCGCACCGAATTCCTGTTCCTGCAACGCGACGCCCTGCCCGACGAGGAGGAACAGTTCCACACCTATCGCGACGCGGTGCTGGGCATGAGCGGGCGGCCGGTCACCATCCGCACCCTGGACCTGGGCGCGGACAAGGCCGATCGCACCGGCCTGACCATGAGCAATGAAGAAAACCCGGCACTGGGGCTGCGCGGCGTGCGCCTGTCGCTGGCCCGGCCCAAGGTCTCGGACACGCAGTTGCGTGCGCTGCTGCGCGCCTCCGCCTACGGGCCGGTGCGGGTGCTGGTGCCGATGGTCAGCGCGCGCGAGGAACTGCTGGCGATGCGCCGCCATCTCAAGCGCATCGCCGCGCAGTTGCGCCGCGACGGCCACGCCATCGCCGAGCAGGTGCAACTCGGCGCGATGATCGAGGTACCGGCGGCGGCGCTCGCGCTGGACACCTTCATCGACGTCATCGACTTCCTGTCGATCGGCACCAACGACCTGGTGCAGTACCTGCTTGCCGCCGACCGCAACAACGAGGCGGTGGCCGAGCTGTATTCGCCGCTGCATCCGGCGGTGCTGCGCCTGATCGCGCAGGTGATCGCCACCGGCCAGGCCCACGACAAGCCGGTGGCGGTGTGCGGCGAGATCGCCGGCGATCCGGCGCTGACGCCGATGCTGCTGGCGCTGGGGCTGCGCGAATTCAGCCTGCACCCGGCGACGATGCTGGAAGTGCGCCAGGTGATCCGCGACACCGACCTGCAGGCCCTGCGCCAGCGCGGCACCAAACTGCTGCAGGCCCGCGACCGCAAGGGCATCGAGCGTTGGCTGGCTTGAGAGCCGGGATTGGGGATTGGGGATTGGGGATTGGGCAGGATGTCCTTCCTCTGATCGCGCAAGCGATTTTCTGAAAGGCGCGCCGCTTGGTCTCTGCGAGCACAGCGCTCTCTCTCGTCAAGAAACCCATCGATCTTCTGTAGGAGCGGCTTCAGCCGCGACGGGCGTTCCCGGGAATGCCGTCGCGGCTGAAGCCGCTCCTACATGCGCAGACGTCCGCATGCGGAAACCCGCGAATCCCCAATCCCGACTCCCCAATCCCCGCCATCCACTGTGCTTCCCGCAACATGCAGGCGATAATGTTGGGATGAACATCTGACCGACCGCGTTTCTCCGGAGCGCGGCCTCACCCGAAGGGAGCAGCGCATGGCCGACGCCGTCCGCCACGACAAGACCGCGCGGCAGCTGCGCATGCTGTCCGATGCGCTGGACAGCGGGCGCCTGGGCCCGGTGCGGCGCCTGGTCAATACGCTGGCGCCGGCCGAGATCGGCAACCTGCTGGAGTCGCTGCCGCCGGGCAAGCGCGAGGTGGTGTGGGGGCTGGTCGATCCGGAGGACGACGGCGAGGTGCTGGTCCACGTCGGCGAGGAAGTGCGCGAGAGCCTGCTCGCGGACATGGACCCGGACGAAATCGTCGCCGCGGTCGAAGATCTGGACATCGACGACCTCGCCAACCTGGTCGAGGACCTGCCGGACACGGTCATCGACGAAGTGCTCAAGTCGATGGACCGCGAGAACCGCGAGCGGCTCGAGCAGGTGCTGTCGTATCCCGAGGACAGCGCCGGGCGCCTGATGAACCCGGACGTGGTCACCGTGCGCGCCGACGTCAATGTCGACGTGGTGCTGCGCTACCTACGCCTGCGCGGCGAACTGCCGGACCACACCGACCACCTGTTCGTGGTCAGCCGCCGCCACCAGTACCTGGGGCGGGTGTCGCTGGCGGCGCTGGTGACCCACGAGGATTCCACCCCGATCAACCGGCTGATCGACGACGAGCAGCCGGCCATCGACGTCGGCGAGGGCGCCGACGAGGTCGCGCGGCAGTTCTCCGACCACGACTGGATCTCCGCGCCGGTGGTGGACGACAACAACATCCTGCTCGGCCGCATCACCATCGACGACGTGGTCGACATCATCCGCGACCAGGCCGAGCACCAGGCGATGAGCGCCGCCGGCCTGGACGAGGACGAGGACCTGTTCAGCCCGGTGCGGCGCGCGTTCCGGCGGCGCCTGCTGTGGCTGACCATCAACCTCGGCACCGCCTTCATCGCCTCCAGCGTGGTCGGCCAGTTCGAGGGCACCATCGCCAAGCTGGTGGCGCTGGCCGCGTTGATGCCGATCGTGGCCGGCATGGGCGGCAACGCCGGCACCCAGGTGCTGGCGCTGATGGTGCGCGGCCTGGCCCTGGGCCAGATCGGCGCCTCCAACGTGATCGTGCTGCTGCGCAAGGAGCTGTCGGTGGCGCTGATCAACGGCCTGGCGCTGGGTATCGGCCTGGGCCTGATCGTGCTGCTGTGGTTCAAGCAGCCGCTGCTGTCGCTGGTGATCGGCTCGGCGCTGACCATCAACCTGCTCACCGCCGCGCTGGGCGGCGTGCTGGTGCCGCTGACGCTCAAGCGCCTGGGCTTTGACCCGGCCCTGGCCGGCGGGGTGATCCTGACCACGCTGACCGACGTGATGGGCTTCCTCAGCTTCCTCGGCCTGGCCACCCTGGTCCTGCTGTAGAACGTGCGCGTGCGCGGCGACTGCACGCGTCGCTGCAGCCACCCCGGCACGACGCGCACGCCGCGCCGGCACGCGCCTTGGCCGCCGGCTGACTGGCGCATGTCCGCCGCCGCTGTCCGGGTTGTCGGAAAGACGCCAAGGCCACGATACTGCGGGCTCACCACCCGAGGGCCAGCCATGTCGATGCGTTCGTTGCTGCTTCTGCTGTGCCTGTCGATGGTCGGCTGCAGCAGTTTGCCCAGCGACCCGGCCACCGGCCACTTCGTCAGCCGCCAGCTCACCCTCGACGGACGCATCTACCGCTACCAGGTGTTCGTGCCGGCGCCGGCGCATCGCCAGGGCCCGGTACCGGTCGTGCTGTTCCTGCACGGCTCCGGCGAGCGCGGCGACGACGGCCGCGACCAGACCACGGCCGGCCTGGGGCCCTACCTGCGCCGCCATCTGGCCGATTTCCCGGCCCTGGTGGTGATGCCGCAGGCGCCCGACGGCGAGGAATGGAACGGTGCCAACGCGACCATGGCGCTGCAGGCACTGGACGACAGCAGCGCCGAGTTCAACGGCGACCCGCAACGCACCTATCTGACCGGCATGTCGATGGGCGGCTACGGCACGTGGGAGATCGCCCTGAAGCAGCCGCAGCGCTTCGCCGCGCTGGTGCCGATCTGCGGCGCGATCCTGTCTCCGCACGAGGACCGCGAGTACCTGGTGGTGACGCCGGTGGCCTATCTGGCCGATCCCTACAGCGCGCTGGCGCAGCGCCTGCGGCACGTGCCGGTGTGGATCTTCCACGGCGCCCAGGACGACGTGGTGCTGCCGCACGACGACCGCAAGATCGTGCGTGCCTTCAAGAACCTCGACGCCGACGTGCGCTACACCGAATATCCGCAGGGCAACCACAACGCCTGGGATGCCACCTACCGCGACCCGAAGATGTGGCAGTGGCTGTTCGCGCAGAAGCGCAGCGACGCCGCCACGCCGACCACCGCCGACAACTGAGTGAGGCGGCCATGCGCTGCGCTTGCCTTGGTGTAACCGGGATGCTTACCTGACAGCGACTTTCCACCACCGTTCGATGCAGGGGGATGCATGCGACACAAGGGGATGCTGCGCGCCACAGTGTGCGCGCTGTTGGCCTGCGCCAGCCACGGCGCAGCGGCACAGGCGCTGACCGAGCCGGTCACCACCTACCTGCAAGGCAAGGCGGCAACCGCACGCCCAGGCGTGGAGTACCGCAAGGACATCGCCACGCTGCAGACACGCCTGGACAGCATGGATGCGGCGGACATCGCCCTGCTGGACCGGATCATCGCCCATTGCGGCACCTGGCAGCGGCCCGGCCTGCGCGTGGTCAGCGTCGCCGACGTGCACGAGTACGAGGCCTACATGGCCGCCCATGACGATGGCCTGCCGACCGAATGGATCGACCTCAGTTGCGCCAACGCGCTGCAGATGCGTGGCTTTGCAGCCGCCGCACAACGCCAGTGGTCGGAGGCGCTGGTATGGCTTGACCAGGCGATCGCGCTCGGGCCGTATCTGTTCTCCGCCTATACCGAACGCGGCTATGCGCTGCGCAATCTCGGGCGCACGGACGAAGCGCTCGCCAGCTATCGGCAGGCGCTGGCGCTGGCCGACGTCTCGCCGCGGGCGCGCGCGGGCCGCGCGATCGCGCTGCGCGGCATCGGCTCGCTGTTGATCGACACGCCGGACAAGGCCGGCGCCCGCGCGGCCCTGCAGCAATCGCTGGAGCTGGAACCCGGCAATGCCGTCGCCCTGCACGAACTGCAGTATCTCGACCATATGGAAGCGGCAGCGTCGCCACCGCATTAGGCCCCGCGCACGCTCCCGCGCATGTCGCGCGACGAGCATGCACGCCTGCGGCGACCGCAACGACGCAGATCTGTGCGCGCCAATGCGCCACGGCCACGTCTGTCGGCTTCGGCCCGGCAGTACGCGCGGCATGCATCGGCGGCCAGCACCACCGCGGGTGCGATCGGGCAGGACGCGGCAAACATGGAGCGCGGCGCGGCAGGCAGGGCGCAGCGGTCCTGCGGTGACGCAGGACAGTCCCCATCGCGCGACGCCATCACCTGTCGGCGATGCGCCAAAGCGCGTACAGTCCGCGCTTTCGCGCACAGGGCCGGCATGGCGACCATTCCTTCCGCATCGCAGACCGCCTTCCACGCCCGCCTGCGCGCCCTGGATGCAGGGGCGGCGACGATCCCCGGTGCGGCGATTCCACCGCTGCTGCTGCCGGCATGCGACCACGATGCCTCTCCCCTGCAGCTCAGCGACAGCGGACGCTGGCTGTTGCAGGTGCTGGACGCACTGGACGCCCTGCACCAGGCCGCGCAGGCCAGCCGCCTGTCCGCCGATGCGCTGCGTCGCGACCAGAAGTTCGCCCCGCCCGGACGGCCGTCGCTGCACCTGGTGCAGTTGCGCCAGCAGCAGGCGGCCGCGCAGCAGGCCGTGCGTCGCGCCAACCAGGCACTGGCCCAGGCCGCCACCGGCTTCGTGCGCAGCGCCGGGCTGACGCCGCCGCCACGGACCGGACCGGTGGCGTTCGTGCAAGGGTGGATCGCACGCCATCTGGGGTAGCGGCACCGCGGTGCCGCGCGGCCCTGGCGTGCAGGGATGTGCGGACAGCCCCGCGACGCATGTCTACGCAAGCTAAACCGCGGGCGCCGGAGCGCCCATGTCGGCCCGGCCTGCACCTGCCCCGCTGCTATCCTGCACGCCCCTCGGACTGCGCTGCCCGACGCCCCATGCCCGTGCCCTCCCCCATCGCCCTCCCCTGCCTCGCCCCAGCGGCCTGTTCGCGCGCGCGCCTCGGCGCCCGTGCCACGGCAGCGGCGGCATGAGCATGCCCTTCGCGCTTACCGCCAATCTCGCCACCTGGAGCATCTGCGCACTGGCCACGGCCGGCGTGATCGCGCGACCGTTCAAGCTGCCCGAGGCGTGCTGGGCGGTGGGCGGCGCGCTGCTGCTGATGGCGCTGGGGCTGATGCCCGGCGGCGAGGCGTGGCAGGCGGTGCTCAAGGGCCTGGACGTGTACCTGTTCCTGATCGGCATGATGCTGCTGTCGGAGACCGCGCGCGCCGAAGGCCTGTTCGACTGGGTGGCGATGCATGCGGTGAACCTGGCCAAAGGCTCGACCCAGCGCCTGTTCGCCCTGGTGTTCGGCGTCGGCATCGTGGTCACCGCGTTCCTGTCCAACGACGCCACCGCGGTGGTGCTGACCCCGGCGGTGTACGCGGCCGCGCGCAAGGCCGGCGCCAAGCCGCTGCCGCTGCTGTTCGCCTGCGCGCTGATCGCCAACGCCGCCAGCTTCGTGTTGCCGATCTCCAACCCGGCCAACCTGGTGCTGTACGGCGGCAAGATGCCGACCCTGGGCGCGTGGATGGCCGCGTTCGCGCTGCCGTCGCTGCTGGCGATCGGGGTGACCTTCGTGATGCTGCGCTGGGCCGAGCGCAAGGACCTGACCGGCCATTGCGCCGCGCGCGTGGACACGGTGCCGCTGACCCGCGGCGGCACCTTCGCCCTGGTCGGCATCCTCGCCACCGCGGTGCTGCTGGTCGGCGTCTCCGCGCTGGGCCTGGACCTGGGCCTGCCGACCTGCCTGGCCGGCCTGGCCACGCTGGGCGTGGTCTGCCTGGGCGGCCGGCAGTCGCCGCTGCCGATGGCCAAGGCGGTGTCGTGGTCGGTGCTGCCGCTGGTGGCCGGCCTGTTCGTGCTGGTGGAGGCGCTGTCGCGCACCGGCGTGATCGGCCTGCTCGCGCGCACCCTGGCCGACGCTGCCGCGCACTCGCCGCAGGCCACCGCCGGCGTCGCCGGCACCCTGCTGGCGTTCGGCTCGAACCTGATGAACAACCTGCCGGCCGGCCTGATCGCCAGCACCACCGTCGCCCAGGCGCAACCGCCGCAGCTGGTGGTGGATGCGCTGCTGATCGGCGTGGACCTGGGTCCGAACCTGTCGATCACCGGTTCGCTGGCGACCATCCTGTGGCTGACCGCGATCCGCCGCGAAGGCGAGGACGTGGGCTTCTGGCGCTTCCTCAAGGTCGGCGCGCTGGTGATGCCGCCGGCGCTGCTGTGCGCGCTGGGCGCGCGCCTGCTGCTGGGCTGAGGAGCGCGCGTGCGCGTCGTGGATCGCCCATGGCGGTCAAGCCCGCGGGATGGGCGCCCAGGCTCCGCCTGCAGCGATCGCGGATCGGTCGCGGTGTCTTCCATCGCAGCGCGTCGCGGCTGAAGCCGCTACTACGCGGGCATCGGACAGCTCGCAGAATTCCCCTGTAGGAGCGGCTTCAGCCGCGACAAGGCCTTACCGCGGACACCTGCCGCGGTTGCTCCATGAAAAGCGACAAGCGCCGCCGCTACGGCGTACACATGACGCGCGCAAAGCCCCCTGTGGGAGCGACTTCAGTCGCGACGCGAGAAGCCCAACGCCGTCCGACACCCTCACGCGCCGGGACTGAAGTCCCTCCCACAACGGCATGCCGCCACCGCTGGAGCGCGCGCCCTACCCCGCGCGCAGCCGCCGCGCCACCCCGCTGACCACGGCGATCACCGCGGTCAGGGCCGCCATCGACAGGAACTGCGTGCGGGTGTCCGGCGAGGCCACCAGCAGGCCGAAGATCAGCGCCAGGATCGCCAGCGCCAGCACGGTGAGCAGCGGGTAGCCGCGCATGCGGAACGGCAGTCGGGTGCCGGCGCGGTCGGCGCGCGCGCGCAGGATCAGCTGCGACAGCAGCGAGATCGTCCACACCAGCAGGCAGGTGGCGCCGACGATGTTCAGCAGCACCGGCAGCACCCGGTTGGGATACAGCAGCTCCAGCACCGCGGCGACGAAGCCGAACAGCACGCTGGCCAGCACCGCCAGCCACGGCACCTGCTGACGACTGGACGCGGCCAGCGCGCGCGGCGCTTCGCCGCGCTGGGCCAGCGAGAAGATCATCCGCGAAGCGCCGTACAGATTGGCGTTGAGCGCCGACAGCAACGCGATCACCGCGATCAGGGTGATGCCGGTGGCGGCGCCGGGGATGTTGGCCACCTGCAGCACCGCGGCGAACGGCGAACTCAGCGCCTTGCTCTGCCATGGCACCACCGCGATGATCACGCTCAGCGAGCCGATGTAGAACACCAGGATGCGCCAGGCGACGGTACGGATGGCACGGGCGATGCTGCGCTCCGGGTCGGCGGTCTCGGCCGCGGCCACCGCCACGATCTCGGTGCCGCCGAAGGCGAACACCACCACCAGCAGCGCCGCGCCGATGCCGGCCAGGCCCTTCGGCGCGAAGCCGCCGTTGCCGGTGACTTTGGACAGGCCCGGCGAGGGAACACCAGGCAGCCAGCCGGCCAGCAAGGCGATGCCGACCAGGATGAAACCGACGATCGCCGCCACCTTGAGGATGGCGAACCAGAATTCGAACTCGCCGAAGTTGCGCACGCCCAGCAGGTTGATCGCGGTGAACGCGGCCATGAACGCGATTGCGGCCGCCGGCACCGGCAAACCCGGCCACACGGTCGCCAGCAGGCCGGCCGCGCCCACCGCCTCGGCGGCGATCACGATCACCAGTTGCAGCCACCACAGCCAGCCCACGGTGGCGCCGGCGGTCGGCCCCATCGCGTCGGCGGCATAGACCGAGAACGCACCGCTGGCCGGCTTGGCCGCGGCCATCTCGCCCAGCGCGTTCATCACGATGATCACCAGCGCGCCAGCGACCAGGTAGGAAACGAGCACCGCGGGGCCCGCCGCGTGCACGCCGACGCCGGAGCCCAGGAACAGGCCGGCGCCGATCGCGCTGCCCAAGCCCATCATGATCAGTTGCCGTGGTTTCAGCGCATGGCGCAGAGCGGGAGCGGCGGCAGGCGGGACAGGCGCGGACGGATGCGGCATCGGCTAGGTCGGGTGCGGAAAACGCGACACGATACAGGCTGACGGCGACGACGTGCGGCTGCGCACGCGTTTGGCCGCTTGCGGCCGCGGATCGGCGCGCCGCAGCGGGATGGCTGCTGCAACGCAGCGCGGATCCGCGCACGCGGTTGCCAGCAACATCGCGCGGGGATGCCGACGGCCGCCTTTCCCTGCAAACGACACGGCGGAACGGCCCAACCCTGCCAATGTACGGAATCACCTTACATCCGATGCCAACGTCATTTCCGCCCATACGGTTGATTTTGCTTGTTGACAGCAATACTAACGTCAGAAATACTGAACTATACGCCTGCAAAGTCTCCTGTTTCCGCACCAGCCGATGAGGGCGAACGCGGAGCCGGGAGGACGGCAGGCGACGACGGACCGGGAGACGGCCCGTTGCGGGCGCTCCGGCCGGAAAGGACCACGGCTGTCGCTCGTCCCATGGCGTACAGGTCCGTACTTCCAGACAAGGAGAGACACCATGATCAAACCGCTGCTGACCCTCACCGTACTGGCGGCTGCGCTGGCCGCGCCCTGCCTGCAGGCCGCCCAGCGCGCGCCGCTCAACGCCGCCGACGCGATCCAGGGCATGGGCGAACGCCTGCCCATCGGCAAGCAGAACGTCAGCCTGTCGCCGCTGTTCAAGGTCTACACGTTCGAGAAGGCCGGCCTGCGCTTCGTGCAGATCAACTCGCTGCAGGACGAGGTCATCACGGTGCTGAGCGCTACGCCCGGCACCGACACGCGGCTGCCGATCGGCAGCGCCGCCGAGGAGCAGATGATCGCGGTCAACGACGCGAAGAACCAGCCGCTGGGCATGGTGACCGCCGCGGCCAGCTGCCCGTGCAACGCCACCGTGGTCTACCGCGATGCCAACACCACCATCGTGGTGGTCTATGACTCCAATGGCCAGTACATCACGTCCTACGTGATCAGCACTCCGCGGGGCACGGCGCCCAAGTAAGCTGACATGTGTGTCTTTGCTGCGTCCTGCAGCGAAGGAAAGTGATTTCACGCACTTGGGGTTACCGCCCCACAGCGTTCGCACGGCGTGACCCCCTTCTATCGGAGGGGGTCACGCACGCTGCAACTCAGCAATGCCAGGCTGACAGGCTCAGAACTCCTGCCAGTCCTTGTCCAGCGCCACCGCCGCGGCGAACGCCGGCGCGCGTCGTGCCGGTGCGGCCGCGGCCAGCGGGCGCGGGCTGCGGGTGGCTGTCGGCACGACAGTCCTGGCACGCGCCTGCACCGGTGCTGGCGACGGCGCAGCAACGGGTGTGCCCTCCAGCTTGAACAGCGCCACAGCCTGGGTCAGCTCCACCGATTGCTGCTCCATCGAACGCGCGGCCGCGGTGGCTTCTTCCACCAGCGCCGCATTCTGCTGCGTGCTTTCGTCCATCTGGGTGACGGTCTGGTTGACCTGCTCGATGCCGGCCGACTGTTCCTGCGAGGCCGCGGAGATCTCGCCCATGATGTCGGTGACGCGCTGCACCGAGGCCACGATCTCCTGCATGGTGCTGCCGGCGCGATCGACCAGCGCCGAGCCCTCGGCGACGCGGGTCACCGAGTCGTCGATCAGCGTCTTGATCTCCTTGGCGGCGTTGGCCGAGCGCTGCGCCAGGGTGCGCACTTCGCTGGCGACCACCGCAAAACCGCGGCCCTGCTCGCCGGCACGCGCCGCTTCCACCGCAGCGTTGAGCGCCAGGATATTGGTCTGGAAGGCGATGCCGTCGATGACGCCGATGATGTCGGCGATCTTCTTCGAGGACGCCTCGATGCCGCTCATGGTCTCGACCACCTGGCCCACCACCACGCCGCCCTGCGAGGCCACCGAGGCCGCGCCGCTGGCGAGCTGGTTGGCCTGGCGCGCGTGCTCGGCGTTCTGCTTGACTGTGGAGGTCAACTCTTCCATCGAGGCTGCAGTCTCTTCGAGGCTGGCAGCCTGCTGCTCGGTGCGGCGCGACAGGTCGTCGTTGCCGGTGGCGATCTCGGTGGCCGCGGCATTGATGCTGACCGCGGCGGTCTGGATGCGGCCGACGATGCCGGTCAACTGGTCGGCAGTGGCGTTGGCGTCGTCGCGCATCCGCGCGAACACCCCGTGGAACTCGCCGTGCATGCGCGCGGTGAGATCGCCGGCGGCGATGGCCTGCAGCAGCGCCGACAGCTTTCCGAGATTGCGATCGCTGACCTCCATCATCGCGTTGAGGTCCTGCACCATCAGCCGGAAATCGTGCTGGAAGTGCGTGGCATCGCCGCGCGTGCTGAAGTCGCCGGCCGCGGCCGACGCGGCCAGGCGCTTGATCTCGGTATTGATCGCCAGCAGGCTGGCCTTGGCCGCGTCCATCGACTCGTGCAGCACCGCGCGGCTGCCGGGCAGGCGACGCGCGTCGCGGCGCAGGTCGCCGTTGGCGTATTCGTTGAGGACGGCGATGGCATCGACGATGGCGTCCAGGTGCTCGAACATCATGGTATTGATGCCCTTGCTCAGCTCGCCGTACACACCCGGGAAGTCCTGCGGCATGCGGTGGCTGATGTCCTTGTCCGCATGCAGTTCGATCATCAACGCGGTTTCGCGGGAGAAGCGCTGCAACTGGGTCTGCATTCCGCCCATCGCGAGCAGCAGGCGGCCAGGTTCGTCGCGTGCGTCGGTGGCCACGTCGTTGTCCAGGCGGCCGGCTGCGATGGCCTCGGCGGCACGGGTGGCGCGATTCAGCGGCACGGTCAGGCTGCGGGTGATCAGCCAGGCCAGCACACTGCTGACCAGCACCACCGCCAGGCCGCCGGCGATGAGCATGGCGCGCCCACGCGCCATCGCCGCCGTTGCGGCCGCATAGGCCTCGTTGCTGCGGGTGGCCTGCAGATCGGCGTAGCGGCCGATCGCGTCCTGCCATTTCTGTGTCAGCGGCGCCGACTTCCCCATCAGCAGGGCCAGTGCCTCATCCGGCTTGTAGTGCATGCCCAGGTCGATGACGCGGTTGTTGACGTCCACGGTCAGCGCGCGGGCGCGATCGACCTCCTCCAGCACGGCCTGGCTCTGCGCACCGCTGGGAATGGCACCCGCCCGATTGCGTGCCGCCTGATAGCGCGCGCGCTGCTCGGTGATGACCTTGGCGAAGCGGATGTTGTCCTCCTGGGAGGTCGGCAGCACGATGTTGCGGACATTGATCGCGACGGCCGAGCTCGCGTTGAGCATCTCGCTGGAAGCACGGATGGCGGCGATGTTGCGTTGGACGATGCCGTCCAGCCGCTCGCGCGCTTGGACCAAGGTCAGCAGCCCGGCAACGACCAGTGCCGAGGACAGCAGGATGAGGAGGCCGAACGCGGTGGCGAGCCGAGCGCCAACGTTGTAGCGCTGAAGGAATGCAATCATGGAGTGGCCTGTCTGGGGGAATGAAAGAGGCGATGGGATCGCCCCGGATCACGCACGACGACGCGATGGCCGTTGTGCGCGCCCGCATCGAGCGAGGATGAAGAAACCGTGAAAAAACGTTTGGAATCAAACGCTTGATGACGCACCCCGCTCGATGTGCGGGCGATGTAACGGCCCCTTGTGGCGGGACTTGAGAGGCGATTGCAGACAATTTATTGAACACCCTCAGGCATATGACAGGGGTGTGGAGAGCCCATGCGCGCGACGCGCGGACCGGCGGTTTTGCGTGAAAGGCGTGTGCATTTTTTATTGCAACAAGCGGCATGACGTTTGCATGCAGCACACGCGCGCGGCCAATGGAAAATGGAGCGATCCGATGGCGCACGCCGCCATCAGGGTGCGCGGCACAGGCGAAGAATGCGATCGCGTTCGCATTGCCGCACCGGTCGGAGACGATGAGTTGCGCGACGGCGCTCGGCGCGTGCGCGACATGGAGGCACGTCGACGGTGACGCGCGATGGATGCACGGATGACGGCGACGCGTGGAGCGGTCTACGCGCGCGCACCTGCACAGGGAAGCAACGTGACGGCGATGCACGGCGCAGAGGCGCGCGGTGGCGACGCCCTCCGGCCAGTCGCCGCATCGACCAGGGTGCGGTCGCTCGGCTGCCGCGCGCGGCGCCCGGATCGACCGGATACGACGCCGGCGGCACCAGGGCCGCCGGCCTTCGACAGAGCGAGCGGCGCGCACTGCGCCGCCCGCCCGATGACACAACCTCGTGCGGCTCAGAACTCCTGCCAGTCCTTGTCCAGCGCCATCGCCGCTGCCGGCTGCGCCGCACGTCGTGGCGGCAAGGCCTTCACGACTGCCGGACCGACGCTGCGCTTGCCTGCGGGCGTCGGGGCGGTGTGCTGACGCGGCGCCTGGACCACCGGCGTGGCCGCCGAGGCGTCCAGCTTGAACAGCGCCACGGCCTGGCTCAGTTCCACCGCCTGCTGTTCCATCGAGCGCGCCGCCGCACTGGCCTCTTCGACCAATGCCGCGTTCTGCTGGGTGCTCTCGTCCATCTGCGTCACGGTCTGGTTGACCTGCTCGATGCCGGCGGATTGCTCCTGCGAAGCCGCGGAAATCTCGCCCATGATGTCGGTGACGCGCTGCACCGAGCTCACGATCTCGGTCATGGTCTTGCCGGCCTGGTCGACCAGCGCCGAGCCCTCGGCGACACGGCTCACCGAGTCGTCGATCAGACCCTTGATCTCCTTGGCGGCGCTGGCCGAGCGTTGCGCCAGGGTGCGCACCTCGCTGGCGACGACGGCGAAGCCACGGCCCTGGTCGCCGGCGCGCGCCGCTTCCACCGCGGCGTTCAAGGCCAGGATGTTGGTCTGGAAGGCGATGCCGTCGATCACCGAGATGATGTCGGCGATGCGCCGCGACGCATCCTCGATCCCGCTCATGGTGGTCACCACCTGGCCGACCACCGCCCCGCCCTGCGAGGCGACCGAGGCGGCGCCCACCGCCAACTGGTTGGCCTGGCGGGCATGCTCGGCGTTCTGGCGCACCGTGGAGGTCAACTCCTCCATGGAGGCTGCGGTTTCTTCCAGGCTGGCGGCCTGCTGTTCGGTGCGGCGCGACAGGTCGTCGTTGCCGGCAGCGATCTCGGTGGCCGCGGCATTGATCGATACCGCCGAATGCTTGATGCGGCCGACGATGCCAGCCAGCTGTTCGGCGGTGGCGTTGGCGTCGTCGCGCATCTGCGCGAACACGCCGCGGAAGTCGCCGTGCATGCGCGCGGTCAGGTCGCCCGCGGCGATGGACTGCAGCAAGGCCGACAGCGCCTGCAGGTTGCCGTCGGCGGTGGCCATCAGCTGGTTCAGGCTCTCCACCATCACCCGAAAGTCGTACTGGAAGCGTTCGGCGTCGCCGCGTGCGCTGAAATCGCCATCGGCGGCGGAGGTCGCCAGTTGCTTGATCTGCCCGTTCATCGCCGACAGGTTGGCCTTGACCTCGTCCATGGTCTGGCTCAGCACCGCTTCCTCGCCCGGCAAGCGATCCATGTCCTGCGACAGGTCGCCGATCGCGTAGCGGCCCATGATCTGCGCCAGGCGCGTCTTCACCGCCAGGTGCGAGGCCACCAGCGCGTTGGTCTCGGCGGCCATGCGGCCGTAGTCGCCGGGGAACGCCTGCGCTTCGATGCGGTGGCTGACCTCGCCGGCATCGTGGCGCTTGGCCATCTCCAGCTGCGCGCCGATCAGGTTGCTGACCTGCTGCTGCATGCCCTGCATCGCGACCAGCAGACGCCCGGTCTCATCGCGGGCATCGGTGCGCACATCGTTGTCCAGCTTGCCGCTGGCGATGGCCTCGGCGACGCGCGTGGCGCGGGTCAGCGGCACGGTCAGGCTGCGGGTGATCAGCCACGCCAGCAGGCCGCTGACCAGCACCACGAGGACGCCGCCGGTCACCAGCAGGCTGCGGCCGCGGTCCATCGCCACGTTGGCGCTGGCGTAGGCCTGCGCGCCCCGCGTGCGCTGCCGGTTGGCATAGGTGTTGATCGCCTCCTGCCACTGCTGGGTCGCCGGCCCGGCCTCCGTCATCAGCACTTTCAATGCCTCATCGGCCTTGTTGGCCATGCCCAGGTCCAGGACCTTCTGGTTGGCGAGGCGGGTCCGTTCGTAGGCGTCGTCGATGGCCTTGCGCATCTGCGCGCCGGTGGCGTCGCTGACCGGAATCGCGTAGAGCTTGTCGTGGATCTCGCCGTAGTAGCGGCGCTGCTGGTCGACGACCTTGGCGAACCGCTCGTTCTCTTCCTGCGTGGTCGGCAGCACGATGTTGCGCAGGTTGACCGCCACCTGCGCGCTGGCGTTACGCATCTCGCCGGTGTAATCGAGGATCTGCATGCGCCGATTGACGATGGTGTCCATCATCTCGCGCGCCTGTTTCAACGTCAGCAAGCCGGCGACCACGAGCGCACAGGACAGCAGGATGAGGACGCCGAAGGCGGACGCGAGCCGCGTCCCGACGTTGTAGCGCTGAAGGAATCCGATCATGAGGGGCCACCAAGTAAGGAAAGGAGAGGAGCCCGCGCCACGACCGGGATCGCGCAAGACAGCGGCAGGCCTGTGGCCCGACGCAATGCGACGGAGAGGAAGACGAAACCACTTCCAGCCCCGACCGCATCGGGGATGTCACCTGCGGGTACTCATTTCAAATAACGGCGGCGGCGTGCCGTTCTTGATGCGTAACTAAGCACACTCTTCAGGACCTCCTCAGCATCGTGACCATGGCGTGCACGATGCTGCGCGCGCACAGCGAAAGCCGCTGATCGCGTCAAACTCATGTGAAACAACGATAAATTTGGCGCCTTCCGGTGCAACCGCCCCACAACCACGCACCAATTTGGGGATTTCGGTTAGAAGCATAAGATGCTGCAAACGGCACAAATACGACATCTTCACGACGCGTCCAGCGACGGCCTCCGCTCGCTACGGCAAGCGGAGGCCGTGTGTTTCACTCGGCCAGATTGGTGCCGGCACCGGCGGTGGCGATGACCTTGGCCTTGACCTGCGCGGCGGGAATCGCCGTGTACAGATAGCCCAGCGGCTCCGGGTAGGTCTTGGACGAAATCCAGGTGGTGGCGTTGGCGTAGGGCTTGCTGGTGCTCTCCGGCACGGTCCAGGTGATGCCGCTGCCGACGTAGTTGTTGATCAGGTCCCAGTAGCCGATTTCGCTGCTGTCGCGCGAGGTGACCGGGTTCTTGATGTTCTCGAAGTAGTTGGCCTCGATCAGCGCCACGCCGCCCATGCGCACGTTGATGCCGGAGGTGAAGACGTTGTTGAAGTAGTTGTTGTAGATGTGGCTCAAGCCGCGCCGCTGCAGCGGCAGGCGCGATTCCACGTTCTCGAAGCGGTTGTGGTGATAGGTGGTGCGCGCGGCGGCGTTCTGGGTGTCGCTGTCGCTGTAGCCGTTGAGCGCGACCTTCTGGTAATCGTGGATGTAGTTGTAGGACACGGTGACGTGGTTGACGCCCTTCTTCATGTCGATGCCGCCGTCGAAGGAAGCGTCGCCGGCGCCGGCACACTTGGTCAGCGAGGCGAAGATGGTGTTGTGGTCCACCCAGATGTTGGACGGCTGGCCGCTGGAATTGCCCTCCAGGGAGATCGAATCGGCATCCTCGCCGCCGGGCAGCAGGCCGATGGTCATGTTGCGGATGATGACGTTGTGCGCGTTGCCGACCACGCGCACGCCGAAGTTCGCCGACGAGCCATTCGCGCCCTTGATGGTGATGTCGCGCTTGTTCTTGATCTGCACGGTCTTGGCAGGCAGCTTCCATTGCGTGCACACGTCGGTGATGCTGGCGAAGTTGAAGCTGCCGGTGTAGTTGAGCACCAGGCCGCCGGAGCCGGCGTAGTTGTCGATCGCCGCCTGCATCGCCTCCATCGTGGCGACGTTGACCGGGATGGCACTGCCGCCGCCGGTGGTGTTGGCCCCATAACCGACCGGGCCGGCGAAGGCCGGAGCGGCGCACAAAGCCAGAGCGAGCGCCAATGCGCCCTTGCGGAACTGCTGCTGCATGATCTCTCTCCCATCTGTCGCGATGAGTGCAGGCCGCATGGCAGTACGCGCATGCGCCGGCACGGGGGCGTGGGGGCCGGCGCATTCTTGGAATGCGCGCGGCGGCCCACGCAATCGCCGCGACGCCGAAATGGAATCCCACGCTCCGTTCGCCGCACAGGACAGGACAAGCGGACACGCACGGTCCGCAGGAGACAGACAGCGACAGGCGGAGACAGGCCGTCTGCACGCGCGCCACGGTGGGCGCACGCCGCCGGCAACGACGGCGAACGCACGCGCATCGCACGCGCCGCCAACACCAACGGCGCGGCGAACAGGGACAGGCGCGCGCCGATGGCGGGCGGCCGCGAATGTTGCGGCCGCAGCACGTTTGCGCGGGCCATCCGACGCCGACGACGGCGCGGATGGCCGCGGCGCGATCAGCTCACCGTATCGAGGCGGTTGTCGCTGCGGTCGGCGTCGGGCAGCACGTGGTCCGGATCCAGGGTCACGTGCAGCACCTTCTGCGTGCTCGGCACACGGATCTGCGGTTGGGTCTGCTGCATCCAGGTCTCCACCGGCACGCGCTGGTCGAGGTGGCTGCCGTCGGCGAAGTCGATGCGCAGGGTCGCCGGCATCACCAGCTTCTGGCGGCTGCGCAGGGTCACCAGCAGGCCCTTGGCCGGATCGTGATCGATGTAGGCCGCCGCGCGCACACCCATGTCCAGCTGCCAGTTGTTGAAATACCAGCCGCGCCACCACCAGCTCAGGTCCTCGCCCGATTCGCTCTCCATCAGCCGGAAGAAGTCCGACGGCGTCGGGTGCTTGTAGGCCCAGGTGGCGATGTACTTGCGGAACGCCGGATCGAAGCGCGCCGGCCCGAGGATCTGTTCGCGCAGCAGCACCAGGCCCAGCGCGCCCTTGAAGTAGGTCAGCGGATGCCGGTAGGTCTCGCTGGTGGCGTCGGCGCGATCGAGCAGGGTCGGCGCCTTCGCGTCGGCCAGCAGCGGCAGGATCTCGTCCACCGGGTTGCCGCCGCCGGGCGCGTACTCGCCATCGCGCTTGGGCGCGAATTCGCCATGGTTGATCGCGTCGGAGGCGTAGACGTCGATGAAGGTGTTGAAGCCCTCGTCCATGAAGGCGTGGCGGCGCTCGTTGGAGCCGACGATCATCGGGAACCAGCCGTGGCCCAGTTCATGCGCGGTGATCCAGAACAATTGCTTGCCGCCGTCCTCCATGTCGTCGAAGACGATGCCCGGGTACTCCATGCCGGCGCCGTGGCCGCCCAGGTTCACCGCCGCCGGCCACGGGTACGGATACCACTGCGAGAAGTGCTCGATCGAGGCCTTCACGAACTCGGTGGAGCGGCCCCACTTGGCGCTGCCGACCGCGCTGCGCGGATACACCGACATCGCCAGCGCATGCTTGCCTTCGGGCAGGTTGATCCGCGCCGCATCCCAGACGAAGGCCGGCGAGGCGGCGAAGGCCACGTCGCGGGTGTGGTCCATGTGGAAGCGCCAGGTCTGGGTGCCGCTGGCGCTGGGCCGGCTGGCCGGCGTGCCCACCTCATCGGCGCCGCGGATGGTCACGGTGCTGTCGCTGGCGGCCGCCTGCGCCAGACGCTGGCGCTGGGTGGCGGTGAGCACCTGCGCCGGGTTCGCCAGTTCGCCGGACCCGGCGACCAGGTAGTCCCACGGCACCGTCACCGCGTAGTCGAAATCGCCGTACTCCAGGTAGAACTCCGCGCCCAGGTAGGGCTGGGTGTCCCAGCCGCGCAGGTCGTCGTACACCGCCATGCGCGGATACCACTGTGCGATCTCGTAGATGTCGCCATCGGCGGTGGGCGTGACCGCGGTGCGGCCGCCCCAGGTGCCGGGCACGGTGTAGGCGTAGTCGATGTGCAGCTTCAGCGCCTTGCCGCTGGCCAGCGGCTGCGGCAAGTCCACGCGCATGCGCGTGTCGTCGATCAGGAAGGTGGCCGGCACGCGCTTGCCGCCCTGCTCCAGTTCGACCTTGGCGATGCGGTAGCCGTCGGTGCTTTGCGGCGCTGGCCGGTCGGCACGCGCGGCGCGCAGGGTACGGGCACGGGCATCGGCGCGGTATAGGTTCTGGTCCAGCTGCAGCCACAGCACGTCCAGGGTGTCCGGGCTGCGGTTGCTGTAGGTGATGGTTTCTTCGCCGCGCAGCGTGTGCGTGGCCGGCTCCAGGGTGGCGTGCAGGTCGTAGTCGGCGCGGTTCTGCCAGTACTGCGGGCCGGGCACGCCGCCGCCGCTGCGGTAGGCGTTGGCCGGCTGCGGCAACTGCAGCGGTGCGAACAGCGCCTGCGGATCGTAGGTGCCGGCGCTGTCCGCGGCAGCCGTGGCAGCAGTGGCGGCGTCGGCCTGGGCGGCGACAACAAGGGAAACACAGGCCGCGGCGAACGCAGCGCGGCGCAGGACAAGGATCATGGTGGCGTCCGTGGGGAGGATCGCTACCGATGGTAGGCCGAATCGGGATGGCGCGGATGTGCCGATCGCCACCTTCGGCAACGGATGCCTGGCAGGACGGGGTAGGAGCGGCTTCAGCCGCGACAGGCCTTACCGGGAATGCCTGTCGCGGCTGATCCCCGAAAAGGGGACAAGAGCCGCTCCTACGACAGCGGGGAGACACTTGCCGGGCTCAGCCCAGCAGCGTCTCCAGCACCGCCATGCGCACCGCCACGCCGTTGGCGACCTGGCGCAGGATGCACGACTGCGCGCCGTCGGCGACCTCGTCGGTGATCTCCACGCCACGGTTGATCGGCCCCGGATGCAGCACCACCGCGTCCTTCGACGCACGGCGCAGCCGCTCGGCGGTGAGGCCGTACTGGCCGTGGTAGTCCTCCAGCGAGGTCACCAAGCCTTCCTCCATGCGCTCGCGCTGCAGCCGCAGCATCATCACCGCGTCCACGCCGTCGAGCATGGCATCGAAGTCCTCGCCGACCACGCAGCCGTCCAGGGTGCCGTCGTCGGGCAGCAGCGCACGCGGGCCGCACACGCGCACTTCGCCGGCGCCGAGGGTGCGCAGCGCGTGCAGGTCCGAGCGCGCCACCCGCGAGTGCTTGACGTCGCCGACGATGACCAGCTTGAGCTTGGAGAAATCGCCGCCCTTGGCGTGGCGCAGGGTCAGCATGTCGAGCAGGCCCTGGGTGGGATGTGCGCTGCGGCCGTCGCCGGCGTTGATCAGCGCGGTGCCCTCGCCCGCCGCCTCGGCCAGGCGCTCCACCGCGCCGTCCTCGGGGTGACGCACGACGAAGCCGCGCACGCCCATCGCTTCCAGGTTCTTCAGCGTGTCGCGCGCGGTCTCGCCCTTGCGTGTGGACGAGGTGGAGGCGTCGAAGTTCAGCACGTCGGCGCCGAGCCGCTGTGCGGCCAGGTGGAACGAACTGCGGGTGCGCGTGGACGGTTCGAAGAACAGCGTGCACACCGCGGTGCCGGCCAGCACGCTGCGCTTGCCGACCCGGCCCACCGCCGCGTCGCGGATCTGCCCGGCGCGGTCCAGCAGTTGCAGCAGGGTCGCCCGCGGCAGCCCTTCCAGGGTCAGCAGGTGGCGCAGGCGCCCGTTCGAATCGAGTTGCGGATCAGTCATGGCGGGTCCGGGCTGTGGATCAGGAAAGGGGAATGGCGTCGTCGGGCGCGGCCAGCCAGCGCTCCACGATCACCGCGGCGGCCACCGCGTCCAGCGCGGCGGCGTCGCGGCGGCGCTTGCGGCCGGCGGCACGGTCGACCGCGAAACGTTGCGCGGCCTCGACCGAACTGGAGCGCTCGTCGACCAGCACCACCGGCAGGCGGTAGCGCGTGCCGAGTTCGCGCGCGAAGGCGTGCGCACGCTTGCGGTTGGGCTGGTCGGCACCGTCGAGGGTGAGCGGATCGCCGACCACCAGGCCGTGCGGCCGCCATTCGGCGTGCAGACGGTCCAGCGCCGGCCAGTCCGGCCCCTGCGCGTGCACGTCGATCACCGCCAGCGCGCGCGCGCCGGTGCCGAACGGGCTGCCGACCGCCACGCCGATGCGGCGGTGGCCGACGTCGAAACCGAGCACGGTGCCGTCGCGGCGGATCGTCGCGGGCGCCGGCGCACCAGCCTCAGGCAGGCCGGACTCAGGCATGCCCGCTGTAGTCGGTGAGGCGGAACAGGTCCACGCCGATGCGCCCGGCCGCGGTCTGCCAGCGCCGCTCCAGCGGCAGCTCGAACAGCAGCTCGGCATCGGCCGGTGCGGTCAGCCAGCTGTTCTCGCCCAGTTCGTACTCCAGTTGGCCGGCGCCCCAGCCGGCGCAGCCCAGCGCGACCACCGCGTTGCGCGGCCCTTCGCCGCGCGCCATCGCCTCGAGTACGTCGCGCGAGGTGGTCAGGTACAGGCCGTCGGCGAAGGCCAGGCTGGAATCCCAGCCGTGCGCGCCGTCGTGGATGACGAAGCCGCGCTCCGGATGCACCGGGCCGCCGCTGAGCACCACCTGCTCGCGCAGCGTGGCGTCGATGGTCTCGATGCCCATCTGCTCCAGCACTTCGCCCAGGGTGTATTCGGAGGCGCGGTTGACCACCACGCCCATCGCGCCGTTTTCGTCGTGCTGACAGATCAGCGCCACGCTGCGGGCGAAGTTGGGATCGGACAGCGCCGGCAGCGCGATCAGCAGTTGGTTGGCCAGAGGCGTGGGCAAAGCGGACATGGCCCCATTCTATCGTCCCTCCCGCGTGCGCGCTGCCCAGGCTGCGGCGGGCTGCCATAATCCGCCCGACCGCGGCCGCGACCGGTCGCTCAGGAGCACGCACGCATGGACACGCCCCCCGACCTGCCACGCCAGACCCGCGCCTTCATCGTGCTGGTGGCCCTGCTGCAGGGCGCGCTGCTGTACCTGGCGCAGCGCGGCGCCGAGAGCGGCCTGTGGCCGTTCGGCTCCCTGGGCGGACAGGTGTGCTGGTACACCCTGGTGTTGACCGTGCCGACCATGACCCTGCTGTCGGTGCGGCACCTGGGCGCGCTGCGCCTGTGGCAGCACACCATCGCTGTGGCGGTGCTGGTGGCGGCCCTCTCCGCCTGGGCGGTGTGGAACGCCACCGGCGCGCCCGGCCTGCGCGCCAGCGAGGTACTGGGCCCGTTCGGCGCGACCCTGGCGCTGGCAATGTTCGTGCTGCTGCCGTGGCTGCAGTGCCGGCTGCAGCACGGGCGCTGGCAGGCGCCGTACCGCGACCTGTTCGAGCACGCCTGGCAGAACGCGCTGACCCTGGCGCTGGCGCTGCTGTTCGTGGGGATCTGCTGGCTGGTGCTGTGGCTGTGGGGGGCGCTGTTCGCGCTGGTCAAGCTGACCCTGTTCCGCGACCTGTTTCGGCAGACCGCCTTCGTCTACCTGGCCACCGGCACCATGTTCGGTCTGGGCATCCTGATCGGCCGCACCCAGCAGCGCGCGGTGCAGGTGATGCGGCAGATCCTGTTCGCGATCTGCACCGGGCTGCTGCCGCTGCTGGCATTCGTGGCGGTGCTGTTCGCGCTGAGCCTGCCGTTCACCGGCCTGCAGCCGCTGTGGGAAACCCGCGCGGCGGCCAGCATCCTGGCCGCCGTGGTGGTCACGCTGGTGGTGTTCGTCAATGCGGTGTACCAGGACGGCACCGCCGACGCGCCCTACCCGGCCTGGCTGCAACGGGTGATCGACGCCGGGCTGCTGAGCCTGCCGCTGTACGCAGGGCTGGCGCTGTACGCGCTGTGGCTGCGCATCGCGCAGTACGGCTGGAGTACCGAGCGCTTTGCCGGCGTGCTGGTCGCGGTGGTCGCCTGCGGCTACGCATGCGGCTATGCCTGGGCGGTGCTGCGCCCGGGCGCGCGCTGGCTGCAGCCGCTGGCGCCGGTGAACCGGGTATTGTCGTGGGTGGTGATCGGCCTGGCGCTGGCGACCAGTTCGCCGCTGTTGGACCCCTACCGCCTGGTCGTCGGCGACCAACTGCAGCGCCTGGCCGATGGCCGCACCAGCGCCGCGCAACTGGACCTGGCCTATCTGCGCTTCGACAGCGGCCGCCGTGGCTATCGCGCGGTGCAGGCGCTGCGCGAGGTGCCCGCGTTCGCCGACGATCCGGTGCAGCGCGAGCGCCTGCAGCGGATGCTGCAGCGCCAGAAGCGCTGGGGCGACGAGGACGACGAAACGCCGCGCAGCGACGATCCGCTGCAGGTGCGCCAGCGCATCGTGCTGGCCGCCGGCAGCGCCGATCCCGACGCCGCGTGGTGGCAGGCGCTGCTGGCCGGGCGCATCGAGGACGCCAACTGTCGGCGCGAGCACGCGCACTGCGTAGCGCTGCGCCGCGACCTGGACGGCGATGGCCACGACGAGGTGCTGCTGTGCAATGCCAGCGTCGGCTATGGCGTCGAATGCCGCATCCACACCGACCCGGGGAGCGGCTGGCGCGACGTGGCGCGGACGCATTTCTTTCCGCGTCGTGGCGACAACGCCGAGGCGCTGTACCAGGCGCTGCGCGACGGCAAGCTGCAAGTGCTGCCGCGGCGCTGGCCCGACCTGCAACTGCCCGGCACCCAGCGGACCGAGCTGTACCCCGCCGACCCCAACGACCAGACCGACTGACGGACACCCGCCGCATGAGCAGCTATTGCGATATCGCCCCTGGCCATCCGGTGCATGGCCACTACCACGACCACGAGTATGGCGTGCCGCAACGCGCCGAAGCCGACCTGTTCGAGCGGCTGGTGCTGGAGATCAACCAGGCCGGGCTGAGCTGGGAGCTGATGCTGAAGAAGCGCGCGGGTTTCCGCGCCGCCTACGCCGGCTTCGACGTGGATATGGTGGCGGCCTTCGGCGAGGCCGACGTGCTGCGCCTGCTCGGCGATGCCGGCATCATCCGCAACCGGCTCAAGGTGCAGGCGGCGATCCACAACGCGCAGGTGATCCAGGGGCTGCGGACCAGCCACGGCAGCTTCGCCGCGTGGTTGGACGCACAGCATCCGCGCAGCAAGGCCGAGTGGATCAAGCTGTTCAAGCGCACCTTCCTCTTCACCGGCGGCGAGATCACCGGCGAGTTCCTGATGAGCCTGGGCTACCTGCCCGGCGCGCACCGCGAAGACTGCCCGGCGTTCGCGCGCATCGCGCAGCTGGATCCGCCGTGGATGCGCGCCGGCTGAGGCCGACGGCACGCGAGAGTCGGCACGACGCCGCCTTGGCGCGGCCTGCACGAGCACTGCACGACAGCGACGGCATGGTCGGCGCATGGCTTTGCGCATCGGCATTTCCGGCTGGCGCTACCCGCGCTGGCGCGGCGTCTTCTACCCGTCCGAGCTGACCCAGCGGCGGGAGCTGGAATATGCCGCGCGATGCTTCCGCTCGGTGGAACTCAACGGCTCGTTCTATTCGCTGCAGACCCCCAAGAGCTACGCCACCTGGCATGACGCCACCCCGCGCGACTTCGTGTTCGCGGTCAAGGGGCCGCGCTTCGTCACCCACCTGAAGCGGCTGCGCGACTGCGAGCAGCCGCTGGCCAATTTCTTCGCCTCCGGCCTGCTCGCATTGGGCCCGAAGCTGGGTCCGCTGCTGTGGCAACTGCCGCCGTCGCTGGCCTTCGATCACGACCTGCTGGATGCCTTCCTGACGCTGCTGCCGCGCACCAGCGAGGCCGCCCTGGCGCTGGCGCGCAAGCGCGACACTGCGCGCATGAGCGAACGCAGCGTGCTGCGGATCGACCGCAACCGACGCCTGCGCCATGCGCTGGAAGTGCGCCACCCCAGCTTCGCCACGCCGGAGGCGGTGGCATTGCTTCGGAAACATCGGGTGGCGCTGGTGCAAGCCGACACCGCCGGCAAGTGGCCCTATCTGGAAGACGTGACCGCCGATTTCCTGTACCTGCGCCTGCACGGCAATGCGCAGCTCTATGCCAGCGGCTACGACGACAAGGCGCTCGACGCCTGGGCCAGGCGCATCGACGCCTGGCACCGCGGCAGCGAGCCGGCCGACGCACAGCGGGTCGGCCCACGCGCCCCGGCTCGGGCGCGGCGCGACGTGTACTGCTATTTCGACAACGACATGAAGGTGCACGCGCCGTTCGACGCGCGGCGCCTGGCGCAACGGCTGGGCGTGCCGACGCCGTGCCCGGCGCGCGGCGACAGCAACAGCGACGATTGAGCAGCCCGCTGTGTCGGAACTGCACGTCACGCCAGGGCGCTGTCCCACCGCTATCCCGCAGGAGCGGCTCCAGCCGCGACGCGGCGGTACCGGCCATGCCCGTCGCGGCTGAAGCTGCTCCTGCGCATTGCCTTTCGTCGTGATGAAAGGATCGCGGACGTCACGCCTGCGCGTGCCTGCCTCTCCCATCGCGCGCAAGACGCGATGCCGACGCACTTAGGCGGGCCAGGCGCCTCGCCTCAGCGCAACCGCATCACCCCGCCAGCCGCGCCTGCCAGAACGGCGCCTGCGCCCAGCGCCGCTCGCGCGCATACAAGGCCCCGCGTTCGCGCAGGTAGGCGCGGAAGCGCGCGAACACGCCGTCCTGGTACGCCGCCAGCGGTGCCGGGCCAGCACCTTGCAGATGCGCCGCCAGCGCGTGCGCGGCCGCCTCGCCGTCCTGCAAGGCCTTGACGATGCCGTGGGCGGTCAGCGGATCGTAGGCGCTGGCCGCGTCGCCCACCGCCAGCCAGTCCTCACCCACCACGCGGCTGAGAATCGCCGACGGCCCCAGCGCCGCGATCAGGCCATCGGCCTCGGGCGCACGTGCCTGGCCCTGCGCCAACCATTGCGCAACGTGCCGGGTCTGCTGCGCCGCCGCCAGCCACACGTCGCGGTCCAGGTACTGCCGTTGCCGGCGCGGCTCCAGCGCCAGGGCCAGCATCAGGCGCTGGTCCGGCAACTTCGCCGCATACCACCAGCCGTCGGCGCAGGCCTCCAGCAAGGCCTGCGAGGGAATCGCCTCGGCCTGCTCCAGCGCGAACACGCCGGCGACGAAGGCCAGGCAGTCCACCTCGTTGCGGGCAACGCCCAACCGCCGCACGGCTGCGGCGGCGATGCCGCTGGCATCCACCAGGAACCCGGCGCGCAGCCGGCGCACGTCGCCCTGCGCGCCGTGCAGCTCCAGCACGTGATCGCCATCGGCGGCGCGGCCGACCGCGCCCAGGCGCAGGCCGCGCAGCAGGGTGCCGCCCTGCACCGGCACCGCCGCGGCCAGCATCGCGTCGAAGGCGGCGCGGTCCACGTGCCAGCCCTTGCCCTGGCCGGCGACGATGAAATCGTTGTAACCCAGCTCCGGCCGGCCCCAACTGGCGCAACTGCCGGCCGAGGCCAGCGGCCGCTGCGCCAGGAACGCCTCCCACACGCCCAGCCGCTGCAGCGCCGCGCTGGCGGTCGGCGCCAGCGCCTCGCCCAGCCGCCAGCCCGCGGCGCGGCCCATGTCGGCCACGACCACGTCCTCGATGCCACGCGCGGCCAGCGCCAGCGCGGTGGCGCAGCCGGCGGCACCGCCGCCGACAATGGCCACCGCATGGCGTGCATCCGGCGTCGTCGCTGCCGCCGGCTCAGCCACGCGCATCGCACTCCACGTGCGCGCTCATGGCAGATCCGGATCGACTGGCACGTTCGCCATCGGCCAGGGTGCGACGAACTCCTTGCCCGGATCGAACCGGCTCGCCACTTCGAGAAACAACTCGGGCGGATACGGCGGCTTGCCGGGCACCTGAGCGATCTGCGATCCGCTGATGACGAAGCCGACCTTGGACCAGTTGGCGACGAAGTCCGCATACGCCTGGAAGCGCCCGGCCCTGGTCGGATACGGGCTGTCGGTGCCGGTGCCGCGCACCGAGTACACCTGCGGTCCCAGGTACCAGGTGTCGTCGTCCGGATCGACCTGGCACAACTGCGCCGGATACACCGCGAACGGCCGCTCCGACGGCCACGACCAGAACAGGGTGTTGTTCGGATTCACCGTGTCCTTCCCCGGATTGGGATCGGGTAGATGGGTGGCGCACGAGTTGTAGTCGGTATGCCACGGCACCGACATGAACTTGGACAGGTCGCCCGGCTCCACCGGATGCGTTTGCAGCGGCACATAGCCGAAGCTCAGCAGCGCGCTGTCCTTGCTCGCCTTGCTGTAGTCCAGCGACGCCTGGTTGATGCGGAACGGCCCGCAGTCCTTGGCCTGCCAGTCCTGCACGTAGAGATTGACGTCGCGGATCGGGAACGACACCTCGATCCCCGGGCTGTAGCGCCCGCCCAGGCAATTCTGCAGGGTGACACGGTCCAGCACTTCGCCGGCACCCAACACGGGTGCGCCGCCTTGCGCGTAGTTTTTGCTGTGCCACTGGCTCAGCAAAAAATACTGGGTGGAACTGACACTGAGGAAGCTCTTCTGCGCGTCGCCTAGAGAAAGCGGCATCATCGGCGAGCCGGTCTTGGCATCGTCGCTGGAGGCTGGGTCGCGGATCAGCGTCTTCAGGTTGGGGATCTTCACGGTCGGGTCGTCGGTCGGCTGGATCGCCCCGATCATGTCGTGCCCCTTGATCGCCCCCTTCGGCAGGTTGGTGTTCCACCGCTGTAGCATCGCCGCGTGGAAGATCGGCTGGATGTCGTCGCTGAAGGACGGCCGGTAGCTGGCAAGGAAGTCGCCGTTGGCGTATAGCGACGGCACCAAGCCCAATTCGCGTACCCACACGTCGTAGACGTCATCCCAGGTGGAGACCACGTTGCGCGTCTGCGGCGCATAGCCCGGATCGCCGGTGACGTACCACGCGCCCTGCACGCTGGCGGTGCTGCCGTCGGTGAACAGCAACACGGCATTGACCGGGCCATCGGCGGCATCGTCGAACCACAGGCCGTTCTCGGTCGGGTCGCCCAACTCCGGATACTTGCCGTCGGCCCCTATCACCGCCGAGGTCCGGGCGAAGCCGCCAGCGACGATCAACGCGCCGGTGCCCGACTCCACCCGCATGGCGCCGAGCGAATCCAGTGGCCCCAGCGGCTCATGAAGCTGATGGAAGTCGGCCGGGAAGCTGCGCGGATAGTCTGGCTGCTGGCGGATAGCGCCACTGGCATCGGCATAGCTGGCCGGAGTGCGCGTGTCGAAGCCGACCACGGAGGCATTGGCAGCCGCGGCGCTGATCGCGCGCGGGCCGGGATCGATCACCAACTGCCGAAGGCGCACCGGGTCGTTGGGGTCGCCGGACTTGGTGTAGTCCGCATTGCGCAGTTCCAATAGGCTGGGTGACTCGTATGCGCCGATGCCGCGAAACTTGCCGTCCTTGCTCACCGTCGAATAGTTGTTGAGCTTTTTGTTGGCAAGATGCACGGTCCAGACGATGTCCTTGACCCGCTTGCCATCGACGACGCTACCCACGTCCACGCGCACGCCGCCGCCGTTGGGATAGGTGCCGGAACTGCCGCTGGGATAGGCGTAGATATGGAAGCGCGCCGCCTGGCGCTTGACGTTGCCGGCGGCATCGCGGAAGTCGTGCTCGGAGATCGGCGTGGACTCGGTTCCCGGTTGCACCGGCAGTCCGCCGAACATGCCGTCGGCGTCGCGGGTACCGGCCGCGGTGACCGGTGCCAAATAGAACTCCTGGCTGTCGCCGACGCGGCCGATACCGATCGCCGGATGCACGCGAAACACGTTGCTGGTCATGATGACTTGCTCCTGGTCCGGGTGAGAGGGGCGCGCTTCAGCGCGGCGTGGCCGGCCGCGCTGCCGGTGGTGCCTTCTGCGGCACCTGCGCCTGGAAGTAGTCGTTGATCACCACGTGGCTGATGTTGACGTTCAGCCCCGGCAACGACTGCGCGCGCGGATCGGACGAGATGACCTGCGTGGTGTTATGGCAGGCGAAGCAGTTGTTCTGCGTGCTCTGCACCTGGGTGAAGGTCTCGATGGTGGAGTTGGACAGCTTGATCGAGCCGGTGATCAGCGGCGGCGCACCCGCGGGTGTCGGCTTAGGAATGCACTCCAACGCCGACCCGGGCTGGAACGTGCAATTGGGCTTCAAAGCATCGGGGGCGACGAACCAGATGGCACCGACCTCGAAGTAGTTCTTCCACACATCGTTCAACTGGGTCTGTACCGAGGCATTGAGCGCCTTGATGTTGTCGATGTTGCAGTCGCTGCCGCTACACGGCTTTTCTCCGCCATAGGGCTCCATGCGGCATACCTGGGTGACGGGACTCAGCGTCTGCGCCGTCTGGTTCAAGGTGAGCGCACCGGCACCGGCCGCGTTGACGTTGCATTGCTCGATCGGGGTACCGGCCTTGTAGAAGGTCCAGTCTCTCTTCGAGACGGGCTCGCCAGGATTGAGGTTCTTCGTCACGTCCGGCGCGTTGTTGCGGTGCTCGAAGGTGGCCCAGATCATTTCCGGGTGGCCCTTGACCGTGCCGCCAATGTGGAAGCCGACCAGGGCCACGGTCTCGGTCCTGGGCACGGTCTTGCCCGACTTGTCCGTGCTCACGATCTTGCCCTTGCGTGTGTAAAGTGTCGCGATCTCCGCCTGGCGGGTATAGAACCCGGACACATCCTCGCCCGGTTGCACCACTTTCCAGGCCGCCTTCAGGGTCATGCTGCCGACCGGGAACGGCGTGTCGGCATCGAAGTGGCGCAGCGTCTCGGGATCCTTCAAATTTTTGCTGGCGATGAAGTTGCCGAACACGTCGTTGGAGTGGATCGAGTAGTACACCGCGCGTCCGTCACGATCCACCAGCACGCCATCCGGCCCTGCCTGCTCGATCAGTTCAACGGTGCGCGCCTGCTGCGAGCGCCCGATCAGCGGGTCGAGCACGCCATCGGGGATACCGGCGATGCCGTCGGCGGTCATGCTCAGGAAGCGCGGCTGCCCTTCCCCCACGTCCTGAGTCAGCCACAGAAACGCATTCCACGACCACTGATGGAACTGGCAATTGGTCTCGAACGTAAATGACGCCAGGTTCGGGTCCTGCGTCTTCGCGTGCGGGAACCAGCTCGGGAAGTCGGGAGAGGGGGTCGGCGGCAGGCATGGTCGTGGTGCTGGTTGGTCGGTACTGGTCACCACACTGCTGTTGGGGCCGGGGCCCGTGTCAGGACGTCCATTGGCACCCGGATTCACGGCAGAACATGCCGCGACCACCACACAGACCAATGCCGCGAATCCCATCGCACGTTTCATCGCACTGCCCTCGTTCCGTGGAAAAGCTGTAGGCGCCGGCATCCGCCGCAGTGCACCGGACAGGCGGCACCGCGCCGCCGCGCAGGCGCGGCGTCGAACATCATGGTCATGTCGTGCAGGTGGATCGCGCTCCCCGCGATCGCATGCGCCATCTGTGCGCACTCACCCTTTCTGCAAGGTCAGCATGCGCTGCGTCACACTCGAGCGGCAAGACCATTCCGTAGACACCGCGGAGATTCCGTAGACAGTTGCCGTGCAGCGCGGCGGCTGTCGCGCGCAGCACGGCGCGACAATGCGTCGTTGGCCTGCAGCCGGTGCATGCAGGTGATGCGTGATCAGATGCGGTGCGTGCAGATCGCGAGACGTTCGCGCATCCGCGAGGAACACCTGCATGCGGCGATGCGTACATCGCCGATCGCGCGACGGCGACCGGCCGTGGACTCACACGCCCATGTAGCGCCCGGCGCGATGGTTGAACATCAGCACCAGGCTCAGCACCACTGCGCCGATCGCCGAGTACAGCACCTGTTGCGGCGCCAGCAGCCAGAACGCCACCGCCATCAGCGCCGCGTCGAAGCTCATCTGCACCTTGCCCGCACTCCAGCCGCGGCTGCGCTGCAGGTAGACCGCAAGGATACCGACGCCGCCCAAGCTGGCGCGGTGGCGGATGAAGAACAGGATGCCGAGTCCGACCAGCGCGCCGCCGACCAACGCCGAATAAAGCGGCGTCATCGTCGCGTACTGCGCCCAGCGCGGCAGCAGGTCGGTCAGCAGGCCGCAGGCGGCGACCGCGACAAAGGTCTTGAGGGTGAATTCCCAGCCCATGCGCCGCACCGCCAGCCAATAGAACGGCAGGTTGACCAGCACGAACATCAAGCCGAAGTTCCAGCCCAGCGCGTAGTGCAGCAGGAACGCCACGCCGGCCATGCCGCCGATCATCAGGCCGCCATGGGCGAACACCGCCAGCCCCAGCGAGGCCACCAGGGTCGCCAGCACCATCCCCTGCACATCCTCGGCCACGCTGTGGCGCAGCGCGCGCGCATCCTGCACGGTGCCGGCCGAATCCGGCGGCGGCGTCAGCGGTCCGGCGGTGACGACGGTGCCGTCGTCGGGCAATGGGTCCAGGTCCGGACGCAGATCGGAATCGGGAAGGCTCACGGGAGGGGCACAGCGTGGGGGGCGGTATTAGACACCAGCCAGGAGGTGGTTGCACATGAAACTTTGAAGACGCGCAGCGGATCGTCCCTGCCGCGTGTCGGCACCGGATGCCGACCCTGTGGCCTCCCCCGATTCCGCCGAGCGTTCGCGACCTATCGCTGTGGCAGAGCGATGTGGACGGGGAGGCCGACGGTCACCGCCCTCACCATCGAGATCACCACCAGCAACACCACCGGCCCGGCGATGGCCAGCCACGTCCACGTCCAGGCGTTGAACCGCTCCACCACGCCGCGCGGCAGCCCGCGCGCCTGCTTGAACCGCGCCAGGCGCTGGTTGACCAGCACGACCGGCGTCCACGTCAGCAGCGTCAACAAGGACAACGCGGAGGGCCACGCGCCCAGCAGGCTCAGGCAGACATAGGCCAGCGCCGGCCCGAGCCAGCCGACCAGCGCGCCGCGCTGCGCGCCGACGGTGCGTTCAAGCCCGCGAAAGCAGGCGAACACCCAGATCAACGAGAACACCGAGCGCCACACCGGGGAGATGCGCCGGCGCCCGGACAGCAGGCGCAAGGCGCGCCAGTTGCGGTAGAACCAGTACAGCGCGTACCAGCCGAAGCTGGTCGCGCACAACAACGCCAGCTTGGCCGTCGAGGGCGCGAACAGCATGGACAGTGGGTCGGCGGTTGCCGCAGCGCTCTCGGTGTCGGGCAGCGTGGCGACGGGAGCGGCGTAGGGGTTGTCTGTTTGCATGGGTGGCATTCTGGCTTACCGCACCCTCATCCGCCCCTTCGTGGCACCTTCTCCCGGCGGGAGAAGGAACGACTAAAGCCCCTCTCCCACCGGGAGAGGGGTTGGGGTGAGGGTACGGCGCGAACGCGGCCCGCCGAACCAAGACCACGAGGCTCCGCCCGTACCCTCATCCGCCCCTTCGGGGCACCTTCTCCCGAGGGGAGAAGGAACGGCTAAAGCTCCTCTCCCCTCGGGAGAGGGGTTGGGGTGAGGGTACAGCGCGAAGCGTCTCGCAGCGCCAGGACGCACGAGGCTCCGCCCGTACCCTCATCCGCCTCTTCGGGGCACCTTCTCCCGAGGGGAGAAGGAACAGCAAAGCCCCTCTCCCCTCGGGAGAGGGGTTGGGGTGAGGGTACGGCGCGAAGGCGTCCCGCCGAACCAAGACCACGAGGCTCCGCCCTCCCCTCATCCGCCCCCTGCGGGCCACCTTCTCCAGACGGGACAAGCGCAACCCTCACCGCACCGCCACGGCGCGGCGCTGCCGCTTGTCCGCGTACATCTCCGCATCCGCGCGTGCGAGCAGTTCCTCCAACGCTTCCGCGTCCAGATCCCGCAGGCTGCACAGGGCCAGGCCGAAGCTGGCCGACAGGGCGGTCGCGAAGCCGTCGTCGTCGCCGGGTTTGGCCAGCGCCCCGCGCAGCGCGTCGATCAGCGCATCCGCCCGCTCCGGCGTGGTCAGCGGCAGATACAGCGCGAATTCGTCGCCCCCGCGACGCCCCAGCAACTGGCCCGGCCGCAGGCAGCGCCGGCAGCGCTTGACGAAGGCGCGCAGGGCGGCATCGCCGGCGGCATGTCCGAACTGGTCGTTGATCGCCTTGAGGTTGTCCATGTCGGCGACGATCACCGCCAGCGGACGCGGATCCTGCGCGGCCAGTTGCAGATCGTTGAGCACCTGCTCCAGGAATCCGGTCCGCGACAGCGCCCCGGTCACCGGATCGCGTACCAGCGCATGGCGCAACCGCGTGTTGTCGGCGTAGAGCCCCGGGACCGCCAGCCCGAAGTAGCTGTTCGCCGCCAGGCTGATCATGGCGAACTGCAGCGCCAGCGCCTGCGCCTCGAGCCGCAGCAAGGGCGTGGCCAGGGCGATCAGCAGGCTGAAGGCGGCGATCGCCACCAGCGCCTGCAGCATCCCGTGGGTATGCACGATCCACAACTGGATGACCACCACCACGAACAGCGCGAACACCACCGCCGGCTGCCGCGGCAAAGCGGCGGCCAACCCCATCACCGCCAGGGTGACGCCGAGCAGCAGCGCCAGCTTGACCAGATAGCCCGACACACTGCCGGCGGGCGCGATCATCCCCGAGAAGCGCGGGATGCCCGGCTGCGGCACGATCCGCAGCGCCTCGGCCAGGCGCAGCACCGCGACGATCGCCAGCGGGCCGAGCGCCAGCAGGCCGGCGTAGTCGCCGATCGCCCATGGGATCGACTGGGCAAGCAGGGTCGGCAGATCGATGGCGCCGGTGACGGCCAGGCCGGCCCCGCCCAGGCAGGCGGACAGCAGCGCGGCCACGCCGCCGCCCAGGATGAAGGAGGTGACCACGCGCGGCAGGCTGGTCGAGGACACGCCACGGCCGACCCGGCGCAGCAGCCAGGCCAGCCCACCCCAGATGCAGAACTGTTGCGCGGTGAACAGCAGCGCATAGGCCAGCACCGCACGGTCGGGGACGGCCGCGTGGTCGCTCGCGCGATAGAAACTGAGCAGCGTGGCCAGCACGCAGGCCATGGCGATCGCCGGCGCGCCGCGCCAGCCCAACACCATGAACGTGGCCAGCGTCACCGCCACCGGCGGGAACCACAGGCTGGTGTGCGGCTGATAACCCAACACCCGCGCCAACTCGAAGACCGCCAGCCACGCCACCACCAGTACCGCCGACAGCAGCACCAGCGCGCCAGGGCGGCGCGGCGCCGCGGCGCGCGTGCGAAACGGCGCCTCGGCGTCCCTGCCTGTCATCCATCCGACTCCGCGCGGCCACGGCCGACGGCCGAACCGGGGCCGACGAAGGCGGTGACCGTGCTGTCGTCGCTGCCGCCCACCACCACCGTGGCACCGCTGTTCAGACGGATCGGCCAGCTCATGTTGTCCGTGCCATAGGACCATTGCTGCGTGCCGTCGCCCGCGTTCCAGAGCGTGAACGCGCCGGGCGTCCCGTCGGGATGGCCATCGGCCAGCCCCAGCCATTGTCCGTCCGGGTCGAACGCCAGGTCGTTGGGCGAGTGCGCGCTATGCGCGGTCCACTGCAGCGTCGCGGCGGTGCCGGCATCGGCGTACACGGCGACGACGCCACCACCGGTGAGATTGCCGGCGATCGCGACCTTGTCGCCGGCGCGATCGCAGGCCACCCCGTAGATGGTCGTGGCGCCCTCGGGCACCGTCTGGGTCCAGGCCGGCCCAGGGGTTTTCTGGAACGCCGCCACGTCGAACGCGTACAGCGTGCCGTCGCTGGCACCGGCATAGGCCCGGCGCCCATCGCCCGACAGCGCCGCGGCATGCACGCGGGCCTGCTTGGGCAACTGCCAGCGCGTCAGCGTCCCCGGTTGTCCCGCGGCGATCGGGAACAGGATGATCTCGCCCTGTGCGCTGGCCACCAGCCCGACCGTGCCATCGGCGGCGATGCCGGTGGCGATGACGTTGTCGGCGCTGTCGCCGGTGCCCCCGGCGGTCAGCGCGATGCACGCGGGCGTGGCGGAGAACGCCGCATCGCCCTCGCGATAGAACAGATAGCCCTGCTCGGCGCCGGCCAGCAAGGTCCGCCCGCCCGCGTCCAGCGCCACCATGTTGCCGCGGACGGGGAGCGCAAAGGACAGCAGCTCGTCGCCGCCGGGAACCGCCCAGGCACCGACGAAGCCCGCATACGGCGACTGGCTCTTCCAGCCGCAGCTGGCCATGGTGCCCCCGTCCGCCGCCACGTCCACCCAGTACACGCCCTGCCAGCCGTCGAACTCCTTCGTCAGCAGCCGGTTGCCGGCGCGATCCCAGGCATAGGTGCCGAAGCATCCCTGCTGGTTGCCGCCGACGTCGCTGCGGGTGGCCGCAGGCGCGATGCGCTCGAAGATCTTGCGTTGCTCGACCGGCACCGCCTCCAGCCCGGGAATCTGCGACAAGCCGCCGTACTGGTGGAAAAAGGTGCCGGCGACGATGACATTGCCATCGTCGGACACCGCCACCGAGTTGATGTAGTAGCCGGCATGCGGCTGGGTCGACCAGAGCAGTTCAGGCACGTCGTTCATCGCGGCTCTCTCCCTTCGGCTGAAGCGTCCGTCCTCCATCGACGGAAAGCAGACGCTGGACTGAAACACGACACCCGTGAACGAAGCCGAGCGTGCCGCCGCGACGTGGGGCCCTCAACCGCCCCGGGCGCCGACGCGCGCGCTTGCCGGACGGCTCAGCGCACCTCGGCGATCTCGACCCCGTCCAGGCCCTGCGCCAGGGTGCGCGCGTCGCCGCCCTGGGCCAGCTTGATGCGCAGGCGCACCTCGTTCTGCGAATCGGCGTGGCGCAGCGCATCCTCGTAGCTGATCTCGCCGGCCTGGTACAGCTCGAACAGGCTCTGGTCGAAGGTCTTCATGCCCAGGTTGGTGGACTCCTTCATCACGTCCTTGAGCTTGTGGATCTCGCCCTCGCGGATGTAGTCCTGCACCAGCGGCGTGCCGAGCATGATCTCCATGGCCACGCGGCGGCCCTTGCCGTCCGGGGTCGGGATCAGCTGCTGCGCGACCACGCCACGCAGGTTCAGCGACAGATCCATCAGCAGCTGGCTGCGGCGGTCTTCGGGGAAGAAGTTGATCACGCGGTCCATCGCCTGGTTGGCGTTGTTGGCGTGCAGGGTGCACAGCACCAGGTGACCGGTCTCGGCGAAGGAGATGGCGTGGTCCATGCCCTCGCGGGTGCGCACCTCGCCGATCATGATCACGTCCGGCGCCTGGCGCAGGGTGTTCTTCAGCGCGTTCTCCCAGCTGTCGGTGTCAATGCCGACCTCGCGCTGGGTGATGATGCAGCCCTCGTGCTTGTGCACGAATTCGATCGGGTCCTCGATGGTGATGATGTGCCCGGTGGAGTTCTGGTTGCGGTAGCCGATCATCGCCGCCAGCGAGGTCGACTTGCCGGTGCCGGTGGCGCCGACGAAGATGATGATGCCACGCTTGGTCATCGCCAGGGTCTTGATGACCGGCGGCAGGTTCAGTTCGTCCACGCTGGGAATGCGCGTCTCGATCCGGCGCAGCACCATGCCGACCTGGTTGCGCTGGTAGAAGCAACTGACGCGGAAGCGCCCGACCCCGGCCACGCCGATGGCGAAGTTGCACTCGTGGGTCTTCTCGAATTCCTCGCGCTGCGACGGCGTCATCACGTTCAGCACCAGGTCGCGGCTCTGCTGCGGCGTCAGCGGCGTCTGCGTGATCGGCGTGATCTTGCCATGCACCTTGATCGCCGGCGGCATGCCCGAGGTGATGAACAGGTCCGACGCCTTCTGGTGCGCCATCAGTTTCAGGAAGGAGGTGAAGTCGATGGTGCTCATGGTCGGCTCCTTCGGAGCTGAGAATCGGGAATGGAGAATCGGGAATCGCAACAGCGGGCATCCGGAAGCGGGAAGGATGGGACCGTTGCTCTTCCCATTCCCGATTCCCTATTCCCGATTCCCGGCCTCACTCGAACAACCGCTTGTCCTTGGCGTATTCGCGGGCCTGGTTGCGGGTGATCAGGCTGCGCTTGACCAGGTCCTGCAGGTGCTGGTCCAGGGTCTGCATGCCGTTCTGCTGGCCGGTCTGGATCGCCGAGTACATCTGCGCCACCTTGTCCTCGCGGATCAGGTTGCGGATGGCGGGGGTGCCGACCATGATCTCCCAGGCCGCGGTGCGGCCGCCGCCGACCTTCTTCAGCAGCGCCTGCGAAATCACCGCGCGCAGCGATTCGGACAGCATCGAGCGCACCATCGGCTTCTCGCCGGCGGGGAACACGTCGATGATGCGGTCGATGGTCTTGGCCGCCGAACTGGTGTGCAGGGTGCCGAACACCAGGTGGCCGGTCTCCGCGGCGGTCAGCGCCAGGCGGATGGTTTCCAGGTCGCGCAATTCGCCGACCAGGATGATGTCCGGGTCTTCGCGCAGCGCCGAGCGCAGCGCCTCGTTGAAGCCGTGGGTGTCGCGGTGCACCTCGCGCTGGTTGATCAGGCACTTCTGCGAGGTGTGCACGAATTCGATCGGATCCTCGACGGTGAGGATGTGGCCGTATTCGTTCTTGTTGATGTAGTCGATCATGCCGGCGAGCGTGGTCGACTTGCCCGAGCCGGTCGGCCCGGTGACCAGGATCAGGCCCTGCGGCTGGTCGATCAGCTGGCGGAAGATCGGCGGGCAGCCGAGGTCTTCCAGGGTCAGCACTTCCGAGGGAATGGTGCGGAACACCGCGCCGGCGCCGCGGTTCTGGTTGAACGCGTTGACGCGGAAGCGCGCCAGGCTGGGAATTTCGAAGGAGAAGTCGACCTCGAGGAATTCCTCGTAGTCGCGGCGCTGCTTGTCCGACATGATGTCGTAGACAAGCGCGTGCACCTGCTTGTGGTCCAGCGCCGGAATGTTGATGCGGCGGACGTCGCCATCGACCCGGATCATCGGCGGCAGGCCCGCGGACAGGTGCAGGTCGGACGCCTTGTTCTTGACCGAGAACGCCAATAGTTCAGCGATATCCATACGCTGCTTTTCCCCTTGGGCTGCGACTGGAAGGATGATTCCCCGGCCGGCAGTATAGCGCCCTTCCCTTTGCCGGAACGCCGCCTGTGCCCCTCTCGCCGCTGCAACAGATCCGCCTGGACATGGACCGCGCCGCCGACGCCGCAGGGCGCCCGCACGCGCACTTGCTGGCAGTGTCCAAGACCCAGCCGGCCGAGGCCGTGGCGGCACTGGCCGCACAGGGGCAGCGCGCGTTCGGCGAGAACTACGTGCAGGAAGCGGCGGCCAAGATCGCCGCGCTGGCCGAGGCCGGACTGGAGTGGCATCTGATCGGCCACCTGCAGTCGAACAAGGCCGAACAGGCGGCGACGCTGTTCGACTGGGTGCAGACGGTGGACCGGCCCAAGCTGATCGCCGCCCTGGCCAAGGGTCGTGCGGCTGCGCCGGCGCGCGCGCCGCTGAACGTGTTGATCCAGGTCAACATCGACGACGAGGCCAGCAAGCATGGCTGCCAGCCCGACGCCGTGGACACCCTGGCCGCGGCCATCGCCGCACAGCCGGCGCTGGCCTTGCGCGGGTTGATGGCCATTCCCGCGCCGTGGCCGGAGGCCGAGCGCCGCATCGACGCATTCGCGCGCATGCATGCGTTGTTCGTGCGACTGCGCGCCGCGCATCCGCAGGTCGACACCTTGTCCATGGGCATGAGCGGCGACTTCGCCGACGCCATCGCCGCCGGCGCCACCATGGTGCGGGTCGGCACGGCCCTGTTCGGCGCGCGCGGCCCGCGCGTTTCCGGCTGAACCGGCTGCTGCCGTGCCGCATTACCGCATCGCCCGTGACATCGTGATGATTTGTCTACGACACCTTCAAAAACGATTCACCAACATCGGAATTCTGTCGTAGCCGATCTACTTGAAAACCATAGATTTTCAGGATGAATGAAAGGTTCGCGCCGACAGCGCTTCCTGAACGATGCGACACGGTTGCGAACCGTTAATTCAGTCACGTTTCAGACGCAGGCGCTTCGCTTCACATGGCGGCCGACCGCGGGTCCTCCGCAGTCCATCGCCGAATGCGCTCGGCTCGAACGAGGTCACAGATGCAAGCATCCACCCGATTGCTGTTCGCTTCCTGCTTCATCGGTCTGCTGCACGTCCCCGCGGCCATGGCCGCGCCGACGGCGACGCCGGCCTGGACCAACGAAGAAGCGATGATGTCGCCGGCGGAAGTCCAGGCGCGCACCGCCTGGCGCGAAACCATGGCGCATCAACCGACGCCGGCGGAAGGCTGCTTCCATGCCAGCTACCCCGACACGCAGTGGCAAACGGACGTGTGCAAGACCCTGACCCGCCACCTGCATCCGGTGCCGCACAAGATCCGCTTCGGCGCCACCGAAACCACCGGCAACGGCTACGACTACGCGCTGCGCTCCAGCACCCTGATCAGCAAGGCCGTGGGCAGCTTCCCGCAGGTCACCGGCGTGACGTCGGAGAAAGGCGTCGGCGTGGCGGCCTTCGGCGGCGGCGGCATCCTCGGCCCGAACGAGTATTCGCTGCAGATCAACTCCAACTACGACGCCACCACCAGCGTCTGCGGCGGCCGCTCCGGCTGCACCGTGTGGCAGCAGTTCGTCTACGCCACCGACTACGAGACCCAGGGCCAGGCCGCGGTGTTCATGCAGTACTGGCTGATCGGCTACGGCAGCAGCTGCCCGAGCGGCTGGATGAGCGGCGGCGGCTCGGACTGCTACCGCAACAGCAACGCGGTCAGCGCGCCGGACGTGCCGGCCACGCAGTTGGCCAACCTCAAGCTGACCGGTTCGGCCACCGCCAACGGCAACGACACCATCACCTTCACCAACAACGGCACCGCCTACAGCGTCAGCGCCAAGGACAGCGTGGTCAAGCTGGCCACGGTGTGGAAGGACGCCGAGTTCAACGTGGTCGGCAACGCCGGCGGTTCCAGCGCCAACTTCAACTCCGGCTCGTCGATCACGGTGAAGGTGGCCGCCACCAACGGCTCCACCGCCGCCCCGACCTGCGCGGCCAACGCCGGCAGCACCGGCGAAACCAACAACCTCAACCTGGGCAGCTGCTCGACGGCCGGCGGCAGCACGCCGTCGATCACCTTCACCGAGTCCAACTGAGTCCGTCGCGCCGGTCCGCATGGCGGCCGGCGCGTTCTTCCGCAGCGTGATCCGGGCCGCGCCGCACCGCAGCAACGCGGCGCGGCGCAGCCGCTACCATGGCGCTCCCTCTTCGCGACGGTGCGCACATGGCTTCCGCTTCCCCCGATTCCCACGCGGCCGATATCGCCTTCATCGGCGGCGGCAACATGGCGCGCAGCCTGATCGCCGGGCTGGTTCGGCAAGGCACCGATCCGCACCGCATCCGCGTGGCCGAGCCGGTGGCGGCGCTGCGTGAGGCGCTGGTCGCCGAGTACGGCGTCCACGCGGTCGCCTCCGCGGCCGAGGCCGCCGACGGCGCGGCGCTGTGGATGTTCGCGGTCAAGCCGCAGGTGCTGCGCGGGGTCTGCAGCGAGCTGGCCGCGTTGGCGCAGGCGCAGCGGCCGCTGCTGGTGTCCATCGCCGCCGGCATCACTACCGCGCAACTGGACCGTTGGCTCGGTGGCGGCCACGCCCTGGTTCGCGCGATGCCCAACACCCCAGCCCTGCTCGGCGCCGGCGTCACCGGCCTGTTCGCCAGCGTCGGCGTCGATGCCGGCCAGCGCGCCCACGCCGAGCGCGTGCTGGCCGCCGCTGGCGTCACCGTGTGGGTCGAGGACGAGGCGCTGATCGATGCGGTCACCGCGGTCTCCGGCAGCGGCCCCGCCTACGTGTTCCTGCTCGCCGAGGCGATGGAAGCGGCGGGCATCGCCCAGGGCCTGCCCGCCGACACCGCGCGCACCCTGACCCTGCAGACTGTGCTCGGCGCGGCGCGCATGCTCACCGAGTCCGGCGAGGCGCCGAGCGAACTGCGCCGCCGCGTGACCTCGCCCAACGGCACCACCCAGGCCGCGATCGAGACCTTCCAGCACGGCGGCTTCGAGGCGCTGACCGCGGCCGCGATCGCCGCGGCGGCCGCCCGCGGCCGTGCCCTGTCCGCCGCCAACGACGACTGATCCGGAGAACGCCGATGCGTGTCCTGCCCGCTGCGCTGCTGTGCCTGGCCCTGGCCGCCTGCTCGGACCAGGACACCCCACGTCCAGCGACACTGCTCGCAGCCACACCGGCGCAGGCCGATTTCGGCGCGCTGCGCGTGCACTACAACGCCTTGCCCACATTGGCGATGAGCGAAGACGTCGCGCGCCGCTACGGCATCGCCCGCGAAGCCGACAGCGCCCTGGTGATGATCGCACTGCGCACCCTGCACGGTGGCGAGGAAGCGCCGGCGGTGGGCACGGTGGAGGCGGTGGCGACCGACCTCAGCGGCCAGCGCCAGCCGGTGGCGCTGCGCGCGGTCCGCACCGACGCCTACACCGACTACGTCGGCACCGTGCGCAGCAGCGCCCACGACCAGTTGCGCTTCGTGGTGCAGGTGCGCAGCGCCGACGGCAGCGGCACGGTGCGGTTCACCCGTAATTTCTAGCGCGTGCAGCGTTCTGCGCGCGCCGTCCCACGTGCGCCGTCCCATCTGTAGGAGCGGCTTCAGCCGCGACCGGGCATTACCGGGAAGGCCCGGTCGAGGCTGAAGCCGCTCCTAGGACACCCCGACATACGGACACCGAACAAGGTGATCATCGGATACGCATTGTGGGAGGGACTTCAGTCCCGACTGCATGCAGCGTCAGGTGCGTCATAATCTTCGCTCGTCGCCGCTGAAGGGCACGGTGAAGCGGCACGGCTCCAGTATTCTCGACAAGTTCGGTACCCGTGACCCACATTCGCGCCATGCTCAAGGCGATCACCCTCCCATCATCCGAACGCACACAAGCGGCAATGCCGCGACATCCACCGGCATCGCGTCGGGACTGAAGTCCCTCCCACAGCGTCTGGGTTCAAGTCGCGTGTCGTAGGGGCGGCTCTTGTCCCCTGTTTGGGATCAGCCGCGACGGGGCGTAACCGGTAACGCCCGTCGCGGCTGAAGCCGCTCCTACGGAGGCCAGACCAGGCCACCTAACCAACACCACACGCGGTGACTGCGTGCAGCCGTGCCGATCACTCCTCCGCCCAGCGCTGCGGGCCGTCGCCGTGCGCGGCCAGGGTGTCGGCCGGGTTGCTCAGCCGGCAGCGGCGCAGCGACAGGCAGCCGCAACCGATGCAGTCGGTGAGCTGGTGGCGCAGGCGGGTCAGCTGCAGGATGCGTGCGTCCAGTTCCTCGCGCCACACCGCCGACATCCGTGCCCACTCGGCGCGGGTCGGGGTGCGCGCGTCGGGCAACTGCGCGAAGGCGGCCTTGACGCTGTCCAGCGGCACGCCGACGCGTTGCGCCACGCGGATCACCGCCAGCCGCCGCAGCACGTCGCGCGTATAGCGGCGCTGGTTTCCGGCGGTGCGCATGCTGCGGATCAGGCCCTTGCTCTCGTAGAAATGCAGCGCCGACACGGCCACCCCGCTGCGCGCGGCCACCTGCCCCACGCTCAGTTCCTCCTGCATCGCTTGACCTCGAGTCCGGTTGAGGTTGCATGCTGCATGGCCTGCAGGCGCCCACGCAAGTCGCCACCGGCAGCCGTCCAACCGCTTTTCCAGGTATCCCGATGCAAGACCACGCCACCGCCGCCGCTGCCTCGCCCGCCCCTGTCGCTGCCGGCTCCGTGCTGGCGCCGGCCTATCGCGCCACCACCATCGGCATGGTCGCGCTGGTGTCGCTGATCGCCTTCGAGGCGCTGGCGGTGGCCGCGGCGATGCCGACCGTGGCGCGCGAACTGGACGGCCTGCGGCTGTACGCGCTGGCCTTCGGCGGCACTCTGGCCACCAGCGTGATCGGCATGACCGTGGCCGGGCGCTGGAGCGACCTGCACGGGCCGGCGGCGCCGCTGTGGGCCGGCCTGGCCTGCTTCGTGTGCGGCCTGCTGCTGGCCGGCTTCGCTCCGTCGATGGACGTCCTGCTGGCCGGCCGGCTGGTGCAGGGCCTGGGCGCCGGCGCGATCTCGGTGGTGCTGTACGTGCTGGTCGCGCGGCTGTATCCGCAGGCGATCCGCCCGCGCATGTTCGCCGCGTTCTCCGCCGGCTGGGTGGTGCCGTCGCTGATCGGCCCCAGCATCAGCGGGCTGATCGTCGAACACGTCGGCTGGCGCTGGGTGTTCCTGGCGGTGCCGCTGCTGGCGCTGCCGGCGGCGACGCTGCTGTGGCCGGCACTGCGGCGCCTGCCGCCCGCCGCCAGCGCGGACGGCGCCAGCGGCGCGGCGCGGCTGTGGTCGCTGGGCGCGGCGGCCGGCGTCTGCCTGCTGTACCTGGGCGGTCAGCAACGCGGGCTGTGGGCGGCACTGCTGTTGCCATCGGCATTGGCGCTGCTGGTGCTGTGCACCTGGCGGCTGCTGCCTGCGGGCACGCTACGCGCCGCGCGCGGCCTGCCCAGCGTGATCGCGCTGCGCGGCATCGCCGGGTCGGCGTTCTTCGGCTGCGAGGCGTTCCTGCCGCTGCTGCTGTCGCGCGAACGCGGGCTGTCGCCGGTGTGGGCGGGCGTGGCGCTGAGCGCCGGCGCGTTGGGCTGGTTCGCCGGCTCCTGGTATCAGGGCCACTACGGCCGCGACGCAACCCGGCTGCGGCGGCTGCGCCTGGGCTGCACGCTGATGGCGCTGGGCATCGCGACCACCACGCTGGCACTGCTGCCGGCGGTGCCCGCCGCGCTGGCGATCGGCGGCTGGACCGCCACCGGCCTGGGCATGGGACTGATCTATCCGACCCTGGCGGTGCTGACCCTGACCCTGTCGCCGCCAACGCGGCAAGGCCGCAACAGTTCGGCGCTGCAGTTGAGCGAGGCGATCGCGGTGGCGACCACGCTGGCGGTCGGCGGTTCGCTGTTCGCCACACTGCTGGCGTACTCGGCCGCGGCGGCCTATCTGTCGACCTTCGCCGTCGCCGCGCTCATGGCCCTGCTCGGCCTGGGCATCGCCGGCCGTACCCAGCCCACGCCTGGCTGACGGAATCGCCGCGTGCGGCGCCTGCCGCGGCGTGGCGGCGTGCGCACCAAGGAGGACCGCGGAAGCGGCGATCCGTCCATGGCCGCACGATGACGCGGCCATGGATGCGCGTTGCGCCCGTTCGGATGGTGGCCTGGCAGCCCCGCCCTAGCGCGCGCCCACGCCCCTGGCCCAGGCCTGGATGATGTCGGCGATGGCGCGCACGCCGTCGGTGAGCGCGGCCGGCCCCGGCTGCAGGATCAGCGGCGACTTGATCTCGAACAGTTGCCCGTCGCGCACCGCCGGAATCGCCGGCCAGCCCGGCCGCGCGGCGACACGCTCGGGGCGGAAGCGCTTGCCGCACCAGGAGCCGAGGATGATGTCCGGCGCGCGCCGCACCACCTCGTCGCCATTGGCCAGGATCCGCGCCTTGGCCAACGGCTGCACCGACAGTTCCGGGAACACGTCCTCGCCGCCGGCGATGCCCACCAGCTCGGCCACCCAGCGGATGCCGGTGATGATGGGCTCGTCCCATTCCTCCAGGTACACGCGCGGCCGCCGCGGCAAGGTGGCGGCCTGTGCGGCGATGGCGTCGAGGCCGCGCTGCAGCGCGTCGGCGTAGGCATTGGCGCGCGGCCCGGCGCCGACCAGCGCGCCGAGCCGGCGCACGTAGTCGAGAATGCCGTCGACGCTGCGATGGTTGGCGATCCACACCTCCACGCCGTGCCGCACCAATTCGGCGGCGATGTCGGCCTGGATGTCGGAGAAGCCGATCGCCAGGTCCGGCTGCAGCTTGAGGATCTCGCCGATCTTGGCGCTGGTGAAGGCGCTGACCTTGGGCTTGTCGCGGCGCGCCTGCGGCGGACGCACGGTGAAGCCGCTGATGCCGACGATGCGCTGCTGCTCGCCGAGCGCGTACAGCGTTTCGGTCGGCTCTTCGGTCAGGCAGACGATGCGCTGCGGGCCCATGCTCAGCGCGCCCCGTGCGGGCACGCGCTGACCGCGGCGGCGGCGCCGCGGCAGGCCGGGCCGGCCCCCCTCACGGGAACAGCATCCGCTTGCTCCAGTGACCGGCGGCGTCGGCTTCGTAGCGCCAGCGCTCGTGCAGGCGGTACTTGGCGCCGTACCAGAACTCGACACTGCGCGGCACCACGCGGAACCCGCCCCAGCCGTCCGGGCGCGGCACCTCGCGGCCCTCGAAGGTGGCCTCGGCCTTGGCCACGCGTTCCTCGAATTCCTCGCGCGAGGCCAGCGTACGCGACTGCGCCGAGGCCCAGGCGCCGATCTGGCTCATGCGCGGGCGCGAGGCGAAATAGGCGTCGGCCTCGGCCGCGGCGACCAGTTGCACCTCGCCATCGATGCGTACCTGCACCCCGTCCTCGCGCATGCGCCGCCACAGGAACAGCAGCGAGGCCTGTGGATTGGCCTGCAGCTCGCGGCCCTTCTGGCTGTCCAGGTGGGTGTAGAACACGAAACCGCGCGCATCGTAGGCCTTCAGCAGCACCACCCGCGACGACGGGCGCGCCTCCAGCGTGGCCGAGGACACGACCATGGCGTTGTATTCGGCCTCGTCGCTGGTGCGCGCCTCGGCGAACAGGTCGGCGAACGTGGACAGGGCTTCGGCGTAGAGATCGGGCATGGCGACAGGCACTCGGCGGACGATGCGCCATTGTCGCGCCATGCACCGCGCGACGCACGCTTCGCCGCGCGAGGCCCCGCGCACGCGCCTGCGCGGCGCGCGGGGCGGCGTCGGTGTCTGCTAGCATCGGCGGATGAATCCCGCCCCCAACCTGGTGCTGGTCGGCCCGATGGGCGCCGGCAAGAGCGTCATCGGTCGCCGCCTGGCCGAGCGCTTCGGCCTGGTCTTCGTCGACAGCGACCAGACCATCGTCGAGCGCACCGGCGCCAGCATCGCCTCGCTGTTCGAGCACGCCGGCGAAGCCGGTTTCCGCGAGCACGAGCGCGCGGTGCTGGAAAGCATCCTGAGCACGCCCGGCCACCTGATCTCCACCGGCGGCGGCGCCGTGCTCAATGCCGACAGCCGCCGCGAGATGCGCGAGCACGGCTTCGTGGTGTACCTGCGGGTCGGCGTGGCCGCGCAACTGCAGCGTCTGCACCGCGACCGCAGCCGCCCGCTGCTGCAGCGTGGCGACCGCGAGCAGGTGCTGCGCGACCTGCACGCGGTGCGCGAACCGCTGTACCGCGAGGTCGCCGACCTGATCCTGGACACCGACCACCTCACCCCGGCCGAGGCCACCGCGCAACTGGTCGTGCGCCTGGCCGCGTCGTGGAAACTTCCGGAACCCACTGCATGACCGCAACATCGCGCACGGTCGAGGTCGCTGGCGACCCGGCCTACACCATCCGCATCGGCCCCGGCCTGCTCGACGACGGCGCCGCCCTTGCCGCGCAGGTGCGCGGCCGCCACGTGCTGCTGCTCAGCGACAGCCAGGTGGCGCCGCTGTATGCCGCGCAGGTCCGCAGCGCGCTGCTGGCGGCGCGCCCCGAATTGCAGATCGGCGCGTTCGTGATTCCCGCCGGCGAGGCCTCCAAGACCCTGGACAACTTCGCCGCGGCGATCGCCGCGCTGGCCGCGCTCGGCGCCACCCGCGACGCCTGCGTGCTGGCGCTGGGCGGCGGCGTGGTCGGCGACCTGGCCGGGTTCGCCGCCGCCTGCTGGATGCGCGGCGTGGATTGCGTGCAACTGCCGACCACGCTGCTGGCGATGGTCGACTCCTCGGTCGGCGGCAAGACCGCGGTGGACATCCCGCAGGGCAAGAACCTGGTCGGCGCCTTCCATCCGCCGCGCGCGGTACTGGCCGACACCGCCACGCTGCGCAGCCTGCCGCCGCGCGAACTGCGCGCCGGGCTGGCCGAGGTGATCAAGTACGGCGCCATCCGCGACCCGCTGTTCTTCGAATGGCTGCACGCCGAACGCCGCGCGCTGCTGGCCGGCGAGGCGGCCGCGCTGGCGCAGGCGATCGCGCGCAGCTGCGAACACAAGGCCGAGATCGTCGCCCGCGACCCACTGGAGAAGGGCGAGCGCGCCCTGCTCAATCTCGGCCACACCTTCGGCCACGCCATCGAGACCGAACAGGGCTACGGCGCCCCGGACAACGCCAACCTCAACCACGGCGAAGCGGTGGCGGTGGGCATGGTGCTGGCCGCGGAACTGTCGGCCCGGCTGGGCATGGCCAGCGCGCAGGACACGGAGAAACTGCGCGCGCTGCTGCAGGACTTCGGCCTGCCCACCGCGCTGCCGGCCGGGCTGGCGCCGGAGGCGCTGCTGGCGCGTATGCGCCTGGACAAGAAGAACCTGGCCGGGCGTCTGCGGCTGGTGCTGTGGCGCGGCATCGGCCACGCCGAGATCGTGCCCGACGTGGACGAGGCCGAAGTGCTGGCGGTGCTGGCCGCCGGCTGAGCGAGCAGGCCGCCGGGCGCGTGTCCGCGCGCGCCCGGGTACCCGCGACTGCCCCCGCTCAGCGTGCCTGCCGCCACGCGCGCGGGCTCTGCCCGACCTGCGCCTTGAACACACGCGACACCGCGGCCTCGCTGCCGTAACCCACCTCGTCGGCAAGCTGCTTCAGCGGCCGTCCCTCGCGCAGGCCGCGCTGCACGAGGGCGATGCGCCAGTCCTGCAGGTACTGGCCCGGGGTGCAGCCGAGGGTTTCGCGAAAACTGCGCGCGAACGCGCTGCGCGACATGCCGGCACGCGCGGCCAGGCTCTCCAGCGTCCACGGCTGCGCCGGGGCGTCGTGGATGCCGGTCAGCGCCAGCCGCAGCCGCGCATCGGCCATGCCGGCGAGCATGCCGCCGTCGGTGAGCCCCTGCTCCATCAGTTCGCGGATCACGTGCACCAGCACCACCTCGAACAAGCGATTCAACACCGCCTGGCGCCCGCAATGCTGCGCGAACGCTTCCTCGAACAGCAGGTGCAGCAGCGTCTCACCCTGGCGCAGCGCGTCCAGCGGCAGGCAGATGCAGGGCGGCAAGGCGCGCACCAGCGGATTGGCCGCACCGCCGCCGAAGCGCAGGTGCGCGCAGGCGAAATCCGCGCCGCGTTGCGCATCGGTCTCGAAATGATGCGGCAGTGGCTGCGGATACAGCAGCAGGCTGGGCCGGTCGATCCGCAGCACGCTGCCATCGCCGTTGTACACGACCACGTGGCCCTGGCGCAGCAGGTGCAGTTGCCCGCGATCGCCGTCGTCGAGCCGGTGCAGCCCGCACAGCGTGCCGGCGTGGAAGACCTCGGCGCTGACCGAGAAGTGGGTCAGCAAGGCGGCCAGGCGGTCGGCCATTATGGACTCCGGGCAAAGTTTTCTGGACGATTCGCCACCTATCGTATCGCCTTGACGCGCAAAGTCACTCCTGTCGCCGGCACACCGCCCGGCATGCCCCAGGAGACCGCCATGAAGACCCTGCTTCCCTTGCTCGCCACCTCGCTGCTGGCCGGTGCGATCGGCACCGCCACCGCCGCGACGCCGGCCGACCAGCCCGCGCCGCTGCGCCCGGTCTCGACGTTCCTCGCCGCGCTCAACGGCAGCGGCGGCAAGCCGATCGAGCAGCTCACCCCGGCGCAGGCGCGGCAGGTACTGCGCGATGCCCAGGCCAATACGCCGTTGCCGCCGGCCGAGGTCAGCCGCACCACCATCCAGGCCGACGGCAAGCCGCTGAACCTGGTGATCGTGCGGCCGCCACACACGGCCGGCCAGGTGTTGCCGGCCTTCATGTTCTTCCACGGCGGCGGCTGGGTGCTGGGCGACTTCCCGACCCACGAACGCCTGATCCGCGACCTGGTCAACGCCTCCGGCGCGGTGGCCGTCTATGTGGACTACACGCCGTCGCCGGAAGCGCAGTATCCGGTCGCCATCCACCAGGCCTACGCCGCCACCCGCTGGGTCGCCGAGCACGGCGCGCAGATCGGCGTGGACGGCAAGCGCCTGGCGCTAGCGGGCAACAGCGTCGGCGGCAACATGGTCGCGGCGGTGGCGCTGCAGGCCAAGGCGGCCGGAACACCGGCGCTGCGCTACGACCTGATGCTGTGGCCGGTGACCGATGCCCGCTTCGACGATGGCTCGTACCAGCAGTTCCAGAGCGGCTACTTCCTCGCCCGCAACATGATGACCTGGTTCTGGGACAACTACACCACCGACCCCAAGGCCCGCGCCGAGATCACCGCCTCGCCGCTGCGCGCCACCCCGGCGCAGCTGGCCGGCCTGCCGCCGACGCTGATCCAGACCGCCGAACTGGACGTGCTGCGCGACGAGGGCGAAGCCTTCGGCCGCAAGCTGGACCAGGCCGGCGTGACGGTCACCGTGACCCGCTACAACGGGCTGATCCACGATTTCGGCCTGCTCAATGCCCTGCGCGACGTGCCCGCGGTGCGAACCGCCATCCAGCAGGCGGGCGACGGCCTGCGCGAGCACCTGAAGTAAGCGCACGTTGGGCTGCACGCCTGCAGCGCTCCCGGCTGCAGCGTGCCGCCCACTCGCACCCAACGCACTCAGGGCTGGGCGCGCTCCAGCGAGGCATCCCCGCCCAGGGTGCGATACAGCGTCACCCGATTGGTGGCCGCGGTCAGTTCCATCGCGACCAGACTGCGCTGCGCGGCGTAGTAGCTGCGCTGCGCATCCAGGTTGGACAGCGCGCTCTCCACGCCCTCGCGGTAGCGCTGCGCGCTGGCGTCGTAGGTGTTGGCGGCATCGGCGAGGAGCGCGCGCTGCGCCTGCACCTGCGCATCGATGGTGCCGCGCCGGGCCAGGGCATCGGCCACTTCGCCGAAGGCGGTCTGCACGGTCTTTTCGTAGCCGGCCACCGCGGCATCGCGCTGCGCCTCGGTGTAGCGCACATTGGCGCGCGCCGCGCCGCCATCGAACACCGTGTAGGCGACGCCGGCGCCCACCGACGCGGTGCGCGCATCGTGGGTGAACAGCTGCGACAGCGCGGTGCTGGTCAGGCCCAGCAGGCCGCTCAGGCTGATGCTGGGAAACAACGCGGCGCGCGCCGCACCGATCTGGGCGTTGACCGCGCGCAATTCGTATTCGGCCTGCACCACGTCGGGCCGCCGCAACAGCACGCTGGTGTCCAGGCCGGCCGGCGGATCGCCGATGCTGGCCGCGACCTCCTCGATCGAACCCGGTAACAGCGCCGGATCGACCGGAGCGCCCACCAGCAGTTGCAAGGCATTGGCGTCCTGCGCCAGCGCCGTGGTCTGCGCGGCCAGGTCGGCCTGTGCGGCATGCAGCACCTGGTTGGCTTGGTCCAGGTCCGAATGCGGCACGATGCCGCCGTCCACCCGCTGTGCGGTCAGCGCCACGCTGGTGCCGGCGCTGCGCGCGGTGTCCTGCGCGAGCGTCAGCAGGCTGCGGTCGCTGGCGTAGGTCAGCCAGGTCGTGGCGATGTCGCCGACCAGGGTCAGGCGCGTGGCCCGTGCCGCGGCTTCCTGTTCCAGGTAGCGCTGCTGCGCGGCCGTGCTCAGCGCATGCAGACGGCCGAACAGATCGAGTTCGAAGGCGGTGACGCCCATAACCAGGTCGTAGTTACTGGCATAACCGGCAGCCGGCGCGGCCGCTGCGTTGCCGCCCTGGGTCGCGTCGTTGGCCGGCGCCGCACCCTTGCCGCGATAGGAGCGCGTATAGGTCGCGCTGGTCCCCACCTCCGGCAGCAGGGCCGCGCGTTGGATCCGGTACTGCGCCCGCGCCTGGGCGATGTCGGCGAGGGCGATCCGCAGGTCGCGGTTGTGGTCCAGCGCCTGCGCGACGAGCGCCTGCAGCCGCGGGTCGGCGAACACCTGCCGGTAGCTCAGCGACGGCAGCGTGGCCTCGTGCTGCGCCAGGTAGGCATCGCCCACCGGCCACGACGGTGGGATCGGTGCGGTGGGACGCACGTAGGCCGGCGTCAGGCTGCACGCCGACAGCAGGCACGCGGCGCCAAGCGCGAGCGCGCGCATCAGGCCGGCTCCGGCAGCGTCGGCGCCGACGGCGGCGCGGCGCCGTTGCGACGTGCGCGGCGGCGCGCCAGCCACTCGGCCATCGCGATGTGGAAGGCCGGCGTCAGGTACAGGGTCAGCGCCTGCGAGAACAGCAGGCCGCCGACCACGGCGATGCCGAGCGGGCGCCGCGCCTCGGCGCCGGCGCCGAACCCCAGCGCGATCGGCAACGATCCCAGCACCGCTGCGAGGGTGGTCATCATGATCGGGCGGAAGCGCACCGTGGCCGCTTCCAGCATCGCCGCACGCGGCTGCTGCCAGCGTTCCTCGCCCGAGCGCTCCAGGTCCAGCGCGTAGTCCACCATCATGATGCCGTTCTTCTTGACCAGCCCGACCAGCAGGATCAGGCCGACGAAGCTGAAGAGATTGAGCTCCTGGCGGAACAGCACCAGCATGAGGATGGCGCCGAACCCGGCCAGCGGCAGCGAGGTCAGGATGGTGATCGGGTGCAGCGCGTTCTCGTACAGAATCGCCAGCACGCCATAGATCAGCAACACGGTGATCAGCAGCAGCATCGGCAGCGTCTTCATCGAATTCTCGAAGGCCTGCGCCGAGCCGGCGAACTGGCCGCTGATGGCGCGGGCGTCGTCCTTGCCCAGGGTCTGCGCCATCAGGTTGCCGATGCCGGCGGCGGCCTCGCCCAGCGACACGCCTGGCGCCAGGTTCATCGACAGCGTCACCGCCGGCAGGCCGGCGTAATGGTTGATCGCCACCGGCCCCACGCCCATGCGCACGTCGGCCACTGCGCGCAGCGGCACCATCGGGCCGCCGGCGGCGGTCAGCACCGCACTGGTGCCGGAACTGCTGTTGGAGGTCTGCGTTCCGATCGCGGTGATGCCTGGGTTCTGGTTGCCGTTGAACGACAACGCATCCAGGCCGTTGAGGTCGGCCTGCGCCGCGGGATCGACCTGCAGCAGCACCTCGTACTGGTCTGTGTCGCCGTAGATGGTGCTGATCTTGCGGCCGCCGTAGGCGCTGGCCAGCGTGTCCTGCAGGCCGGCGGCGGTGACGCCCAGCGCGGCGGCCTGCTCGCGGTGCAGCACCACCTCGATCTCCGGGTTCTTGAGCTGCAGGTCGCTCTGCGGATCCTGCACGTCGCGCAGTTGCCGGATGCGTTGCAGGATGGTGTCGGACTGGGCGTACAGCGCCTTCTGGTCGGTGGACTGCAGCACGTACTGCAGCGACCCGTTCGAGGCCGTCGGCCCCATGTCGATCGCCGGCGGATTGCGCATGTTGAGGGTGATGCCCTGGATCGCGGCGACCTGCTTGCGCACGTCCTGGATCACCTCCTCGGCGCTGCCGCTGCGCTCGGACAGCGGCTTGAGCCCGATCAGCAGGCGCCCGCTGTTGCTGAGCGAATTGTCCGAACCGATCACCGATTCGACATTGGCCACGTTGGGATTGCGCTGGATGATCTTCACCACCGCCGCCTGCTTGGCGACGAAGTCGGCGAAGGCGGTGCCCTCCGGCACGCGGGTGTCGCCGTCGATCTTTCCCGAATCCACCTGCGGGATGAAGCCCTTCTCGACCACGGCGTAGACGCCGGCGGTGCCGACCAGGGTGGTCACGCCGATGACGCACATCAGGCCGATGCGCTCGGTCGCCCAGGCCAGCGAGCGCGCGTAGCCGCGTTCGCTGGCGTCGACCAGCCGGTCGAAGCGCTCGAATACCCAGCCCGTGCTCTTCTTCGGGTCCAGCCAGCGGCTGGCGAGCATCGGCGTGAGGGTCAGCGAGACGATGCCGGACAGGATCACCGCGATCGCGATCACCATGCCGAACTCGGAGAACAGCCGCCCGACCAATCCGCCCATGAACACGATCGGCAGGAACACCGCCGACAGCGACACCGTCATCGACAGCACGGTGAAGCCGATCTCGCGCGAGGCGGCGATGGCCGCATCCATCCGGCTGGCGCCCTGCTCGGCGTGGCGGACGATGTTCTCGATGACCACGATGGCATCGTCGACGACGAAGCCGACCGACAGGGTCAGCGCCAGCATCGAGATGTTGTCCAGACTGAAGTGCAGCAGGCGCATCACCGCGAAGGTGCCGATCAGCGAGGTCGGCAGCACCAGCGCCACGATCAGGGTCGCCATCCAGCTGCGCAGGAACAGCAGGATCACCACGATCACCAGTACCAGCGAGCCGACCAGGGTCCACTCCACGTCCTCCACCGAGGCGCCGATGTAGTCGCCGCGGTCGTAGAGCACGTCGAGCTGGGCGTCGCCGGGCAACTGCGCGCGGATCCCCGGCAGCGCCGCCTGGATGCCCTGGGTCACCGACAGCGTGTTGGCGCCGGGCTGGCGGTGGATGTTGATCTCGATCGCGCGCTGGCCGTTCAGCGAGGCGGCGGTCTGCAGGTTCTCGACGCTGTCCTCGGCGTGGCCGACGTCGCGCAGGCGCACCGGCGCACCGTCCGCATAGCTCAGCACCATGGCGTCGAAATCGGCCGCGCGCTTGAGCTGCCCGTCGGCGCGCACGGTGTAGGACCGCGCACGCCCCATCAGCGTGCCGGCCGGCGCGTTGCTGTTGCCCGCCTGCACCGCCGACACCACCTGGTCGAAGCCCAGGTGGCGGGCGGCGAGCAGGTGCGGGTTGACGAACAGGCGCACCGCGTACTTCTGCGCGCCGTTGACGTCGATCTGGCCGGCGCCCGGCACCGAGGCCAGGCGCAGCGCCACGCGGTCCTTGGCGAACTGGTTGAGCAGCGGCAGCGCGATGGTCCTGGAGCGCAAGATCAGGTGCATGATCGGCGCGGCGCTGGGGTCCTCCTTCTGGATCTGCGCCGGGTTGATCTCGCGCGGCAGCAGCCCGGCCGCCTGCGACACCGCGTTCTGTACGTCCTGCGCGGCGGCATCGACATTGCGGCTCAACGCGAATTGCAACACGATGCGGGTGCTGCCGACGCTGCTGGTCGAGCTCATCGTGTCCAGCCCGGGCAGACCGCTGAACTGGCGCTCCAGCGGCGTCGCCACCGCCGCGGCCATGGTCTCGGGATTGGCGCCGGGCAGCGACATGTTGACGGTGATGGTCGGGAAGCTGACATCGGGCAGCTCGCTCACCGGCAGCGCGAAGTAGGCCATGCCGCCGGCCAACACCAGCCCGATCATCAGCACCGAGGTCATCACCGCGCGGCGGATGAACAGCGCCGACAGGTTCACGCAGGCCGTCCGGTCGCCGCCGCGTTTGGCGTGGCGTGCGGGTTGCCGGATTGCACGGCGCTGCCGTCGCGCAGTTCGTTGGGCACGGTGAGGATGACGCGGTCGCCCGCGCGCAGGCCCTTGGCGATCACCGCCTGCCCGTCGATCATCCGCGCCACGCTCAGCGGCCGCGCCACGGCGCGACCACCGACCACGCAGTACACGTACGGCCCCTGCTGTCCCTGCTGCAGGGCGCTCTCGGGCACCGACAGCGCCTGCGGGTCCTCCGCCAGAATCACCCGCACGGTCACGAACTGCCCCGGCCACAGCGTGGCGCCGGCGTTGGCGAAGCGCGCGCGCAGTTCCAGGGTGCCGCTGCTGGTGTCGAAGGCGTTGTCGAGAAACGCCACCTCGCCGCGATCGAGCAGCGTGCCGCTCACCGCATCCAGCGCCAGCACCGGCAGCCCCAGGCCCTGCTGCCCCAGCGGCGCGGCGCGCACGGCATCGACCTGCACATGCGCCAGCGCGAAACGCACCTCGATCGGGGTGCTGACGTTGAGCGTGACCAGCGCGGTGCTGGAACCGCTGGACACCAGATTGCCCGGCTTGACCGCGATGGCGCCGGCGCGGCCGTCGATGGGCGCGCGAACCTGGGTGTAGGCCAGCGACAGCTGCGTCTGCTCGACCTGCGCCTGGTCGGCGGCGACGGTGCCGCGCAGCGAGCGCAGCGTGTCGGCCGCCGTGGTGTAGGTCTTGGGATCGACCGCGCCGGTCCTGGACAGCTTGGCGTAGCGCGCCTCGGTATCGGCCGCATCCGCCGCCAGCGCCTGGTCGCGGGCCAGGGTGGCGCGTGCCTGCGCCAACGCCGCGCGCAGCGGGCGCGGGTCGATGGTGAACAGCAGTTGCCCGGCGTGGACCTGCTCGCCGTCATGGATCAGCACCGACTGCAGCACCCCGTCGGCCTGCGCGCGCACCTCCACGGTCTGCGGCGACAGCAGCGTGCCGGAGGTCTCGATGATGTCCGGCACCCGGTGCGGCGCGACGGTCATGGTCTGCACGCGCAAGGGTTCGGGCGCCGGCGCGGGTTGCTGGCGATGTGCGCGCCAAATCCACACGCCGAGGATCAGCAGGCTGACTGCGACGAGTCCGGCCAGCAGTGCGACCCGGCCCAGGCCGCGCGCAGCGTATGCCGTCACATATCCCGGCGCACGCCGGCGTGTTGTGCGCGGCGCCGCACTGTCATCGTGGATGGCAAGGTGGCGCGCGGGGTGATCGCGTCCCGCGCCGACATTTGGGTGCTGCCCAGGGAACCGCCCATCGCTCTGGCTTCGCATGCCGGCCGCGTCCGCACTCATGGTGAATGGCGATGCCGTGACACCAGGATCTCTGTGCGCACGCAGCGGCATAGCCTGTCCCAATGACGCCAGATCGACAGTGATGGCTCCGTGATAGAACGCACATGATTAGGTGCGGTTTGTGCCGCGCCGTGCACACTTCATCGACGGACCCATGTCTCTGCCCACCGCGTGGGCGAGGACCGTGGCGCAGGCCGGCCAGGGGTGTGCCCGAACGCTCACGGACTGCCGTCGCGCTCAACCACCAGTACCCGCGCTGCGCCCTGCGGGTGCGCCACGTGCTCGGTGCCCTCCGGCGCATGGAACACGTCGCCGGCCTGCAGCAGCGCCGCCTGATCGACGCCGTGCACGCGCCAGCGCATCCGCACCTGCCCGTCCAGCACCACGAATACCTCAGCCCCGTCGTTGACGTGCCAAACGTACGGTTGGTCGGTCCAGTGGATGCGCACGCCGATCCCGTCCAGCAGCGCCACCGGCAGCGCCTCCCAGGCGCGGCTGCCGGTGAACTCGCGCGCACGCAGCACCCGCGGCACGCCGCTCATGCCAGGCCCCGCGCGCGGCGGTTGGACTGCAGCACGCTGTCGCGCGGCAGCGACTGCCCCGCCTGCACCGCGGCGATCCATTGCGCGGTGTCGGCGACCGCGGCGAAGTTGCTGTGGAACACCACCCCGAACACCCGGTGGATCTCCTCGGCGCTGGCCTGGCCGGCGGCGTTGGCGTACGGCAGCGCGCCGCTGGCGTCGCCCAGCACTTCCACCGCCAGCCCGCGGTGGAAGGCCTCGTACACGGTGGAGGCGTTGCAGTTGTGGGTCATGTAGCCGGCCACGGTCAGCGTGTCGATCGCGTGCTGCTGCAGCCAGTCGGCCAGCTCGGTATCGGCGAACACGCTCGGCCGGCTCTTGCGCAGCAGCCGCGCATGCGGCCGCGCGGCGACCTGCGGGTGCAGCGCCCAACCGGCGCTGCCATCGGCGAACACCGGTGACTGCGCCGGCGCGGTGTGCTGCACCACCAGCACCGGCACGCCGTGCGCCTGTGCGGCATCCATCGCCTGCAGGATGTTGGGCAGCGACTGCGCCACCGGCGGATGGGCGATGGGCAGCGCGCCATCGAAATACTCGTTCTGGACATCGATGACCAGCAGGGCGCGGCGGGGAGAAGACATGCGGTGGCTCCGAGGCGAAGGGGCAGCCAGTGTCGGCGGCCGCCCCCGCGCCGACGAGTGGCCCGAAACACCGTTTTCGCTAAAATCGGGCCATGTCGCCGCATCGCATCGCCGTGGTCGCCTTCGACCGCATCAGCCCCTTCCACCTGGCGGTGCCCTGCCAGGTGTTCGAGGCGCGGCCGGACACCGACCTGCCGGCGTTCGAGCTGCGGGTCTGTGCGGCCGACCCGGGTCCGCTGCGCACCGACGCCGGCTTCGCCATCCAGGTGCAGCACGGCCTGGAGGCGCTGGACGACGCCGACACGGTGATCGTGCCGTCCTGGCGCGATGCCGCCGAGCCGGCGCCGGCGGCGCTGTGCCAGGCGTTGCGCCGCGCCCACGCCGCCGGCGCGCAGGTTGTCGGGCTGTGCCTGGGCACCTTCGTACTGGCCGATGCCGGCCTGCTCGACGGCCGCCCCGCCACCACCCACTGGGCGGCGCTGGCGCGCTTCGCGCAGCGCCATCCGCAGGTGCGGCTGCAGCCGGACGTACTGTACGTGGACGACGGCGACGTGCTGACCTCGGCCGGCACCGTGGCCGGCATCGATTGCTGCCTGCACCTGGTGCGGCGCCGCCACGGCGCCGACGTCGCCAACCGCATCGCCCGGCGCCTGGTGGTGGCGCCGCACCGCCAGGGCGGGCAGGCGCAGTACATCGAACAACCGCTGCCGGCCAGCCGCCGCGACGCCCAGCTGGGCCCGACCCTGGACTGGATGCTGCAGCGCCTGGACCAGCCGCAACGGCTGGATGCGCTGGCCGCGCACGCGCGGATGAGCCGGCGCAGCTTCACCCGACAGTTCCGCCAGGTGACCGGGACCACCGTAGTGCAGTGGCTGGCGCACCAGCGGCTGGTGCGCGCCCAGCAGTTGCTCGAGCGCACCGACCTGCCGCTGGAGCGCATCGCGGCCGACTGCGGCTTCGGCAGCGCCGGCGCGCTGCGCCTGCAGTTCACGCGCGACCTGGGGTTGCCGCCGTCGGCGTATCGCCGCGGCTTCCGTGCCGGCTGAGCGGCCGCAGCGTTCCGCCGACCGGGCCACGTCGCCTGCACCGGCACCCGCTACAATCGGCGCATGCGCGTCTTCCTCCAGCAACGCCCCGACGGCAACGAGCCGCCACGCTACCTGCAGCTGACCCTGCAGCCGGACCTGCTCGGCGGCTGGGAACTGTTGCGCGAGAGCGGCCAGATCGGCGGCCGTGCGCAGCTGCGGCGCGAGCTCTACCTGCAGCAGGAAGACGCCAACGCCGCCTTCGAGAAAGCCCGCGACGCCCAGCTCAAGCGCGGCTTCCAGGTCATGTTCACCCGTGGCGCCGACGCGCCGCGCTAAGGAATCCCCATGCTCAAGAACGACCGCCTGCTGCGCGCGCTGCGCCGCGAGCCCGTGGACCAGACCCCCGTGTGGCTGATGCGCCAGGCCGGGCGCTACCTGCCCGAGTACCGCGCCACCCGCGCCCGCGCCGGCAGCTTCCTGGCCATGGCCAAGACCCCGGAACTGGCCTGCGAGGTGACCCTGCAGCCGCTGGCGCGGTTCCCGCTGGACGCGGCGATCCTGTTTTCGGACATCCTCACCATTCCCGATGCGATGGGCCTGGAGCTGTACTTCGTCGAAGGCGAAGGCCCCAAGTTCCGCCACCCCGTGCGCGATGCCGCGGCGATCGCCAGGCTCGGCGTGCCGGACATGGAGACCGAGCTGCGCTACGTGATGGACGCGGTGCGGGTGATCCGCCGCGAACTCGACGACAGCGTGCCGCTGATCGGCTTCTCCGGCAGCCCCTGGACCCTGGCCTGCTACATGGTCGAGGGCGGCGGCAGCGACAACTACGCGCGGATCAAGGCGCTGGCGCTGAACGACCCCGCGGCGCTGCACGCACTGCTGTCGGTCAACACCGACGCGGTGATTGCCTACCTGGCGGCGCAGCGCGCGGCCGGCGCGCAGGCGCTGCAGGTGTTCGACACCTGGGGCGGCGTGCTGAGCCCGGCCATGTACCGCGAATTCTCCCTGCCCTACCTGCAGCGCATCGCCCGCGAACTGGCGCGCGGCGATGGCGCCGAACGCACCCCGCTGATCCTGTTCGGCAAGGGCAACGCGCCCTACCTGGAGGAGCTGGCCGGCTCCGGTGCCGAAGGCGTGGGCGTGGACTGGACCATCGACCTGGCCGACGCCGCGCGCCGCACCGGCGGCCGCGTCGCCCTGCAGGGCAACCTGGACCCGGCGATGCTGTACGGCGCGCCGCAGGCGATCGACCGCGAAGTGCAGCGCGTGCTGCGCAGCTACGCCGACGGCAACGGCGGTTCGCTGGACGGTCATGTGTTCAACCTGGGTCACGGCCTGTCGCCGGACATGCAGCCGGAGCATGTCGGTGCGTTGGTGGAGGCGGTGCAGCGGCATAGTCGGCGTGGTTAAACGCCGGGATTCGGGATTCGGGATTCGGGATTCGGGATTGCAGTCTCGCGCACGGTCGGCGATCTGACCGTGCGCTCGATCTTTTGCGCTTCGTAGGAGCGGCTTCAGCCGCGACAGAATGTTGCGGCAATGCCCGTCGCGGCTGAAGCCGCTCCTACAAAAACACGCGCATGCCGCCGTCTGCGGAGGCCTGCACGGCGCCTCTCGCTGAGCGTGGGCTGCATCGCCCACACGCACTGCACACGACTGCACGACACGGCGACGCGATCTGCGCGATGCTATTGCTCCCCCCGCGTCACCCTGCGTGCCGATGTCCGCGCCCTCCTCCGATCCGATCGCCGTTCCCAACGCGCGCAGTTTCCGTCCGCTGCTGTGGCTGGTCTCGCTGGCCATCTTCATGCAGATGCTCGATGCCACCATCGTCAACACCGCGTTGCCGGCGATGGCGCGCAGCCTGGGCGAGAGCCCGCTGCAGATGCAGTCGGTGGTCTTCAGCTACGCGCTGGCGGTGGCGATGTTCATTCCCGCCTCCGGCTGGATCGCCGACCGCTACGGCACGCGCCGCACCTTCCTGACCGCGATCGTGCTGTTCACCCTCGGCTCACTGCTGTGCGCGGCGGCGCCGCGGCTGCCGTATCTGGTGGCCGCGCGCGTGCTGCAGGGCATCGGCGGCGCGATGCTGCTGCCGGTGGGCCGGCTGGCGGTGATGCGCTCGGTGTCGCGCGCGCAGTTCCTCAGCGCGATGAGCTTCATCGCCATCCCCGCGCTGATCGGGCCGCTGGTCGGGCCGACCCTGGGCGGCTGGCTGGTGCAGGTGGCGTCCTGGCACTGGGTGTTCCTGATCAACCTGCCGATCGGCGCGATCGGCTTCGCCGCCGCGCTGAAGATCATGCCGGACTTCTACGGCGAGCAGCGCACCCGCTTCGACCTGGTCGGCTACGCGATGCTTGCTTTCGGCATGGTCGCGCTGTCGCTGGCGCTGGACGGCATCTCCGAGCTGGGCCTGCGCCACGCCTTCGTGATGCTACTGGCGATCGCCGGGCTGGCGGCGCTGATCGGCTACTGGCTGCACGCGGCCAACGCGGCGGCGCCGCTGTTCCCGCTGCATCTGTTCAAGGTCACCAGCTTTCGCATCGGCATCCTCGGCAACCTGTTCTCGCGCGTGGGCAGCGGCAGCATGCCGTTCCTGATCCCGCTGCTGCTGCAGGTGGGCCTGGGCATGAGTCCGATGAACGCCGGGCTGATGATGATCCCGGTGGCGCTGGCCGGCATGGCCTCCAAGCGCGCGGCGGTGAAACTGGTGGAGCGCTTCGGCTACCGCCGCGTGCTGATGACCAACACCGTACTGGTCGGCACCGCGATGGCCAGCTTCCTGCTGTTCGACGCCGGCCAGCCGCTGGGCTGGCGGCTGCTGCAGCTGGCGCTGTTCGGCGCGGTCAACTCGCTGCAGTTCACCGTCATGAACACCGTGACCCTGCGCGACCTGGACCGCGACCAGGCCAGTGCGGGCAACAGCCTGCTGTCGATGGTGATGATGCTGGCCACCGGCTTCGGCGCCGCGGCCGCCGGCAGCCTGCTGGCCGCGTTCAACACTCATCTGGGCGACACCCACGGCGCCACCGCGGCGCTGCATGCGACCTTCGTCTGCGTCGGCGCGATCACCCTGACCTCGACCCTGATCTTCTGGCAGTTGCCGGACACCCGGCCGTCGCCGAAGCAGGTGGAGGAAGTGGCGGAGTAGCCGAAAAGCAGGGATTGGGGAGTCGGGATTGGAGATTCGCAACGGCGGCGGTATCGCGGTCTGCCGGATCCGTTGAAGCCGCTCCTACGACGGCGGCGGCGGCGCGGCGAACGCGCTAAGGGCGATCGTCGCTGCCGTGCTTCCCCGGTTGCGGTGTTTCTTCCGGGCCCGGCTCACCCTCCACCGCCTTCGCCAACATCTCGCCCGTCACCGGCTTGCGCAGGAACCCGCTGAAACCGGCGGCACGCGCCTGCGGTTCGGCGTCGGCGTCGGCGCGGGCGGTGACCGCGATCAGCGGCATGACGTAGCCGAAGGCGCGCAACTGCCGCGCCAGCGCCAGGCCGTCCAGGCCGGGCAGATCCAGGTCCAGCAGGGCGATGTCGAAGGGGCTGGCCGCCGCTTCGGTCAGCGCGGCCAGCGCGTGCGCGGCGTGGGTGACGTGGTGGCCGCGCGCGCGCAGCAGGCCGCCGACCACTTCGGCCACGGTCGGGTCGTCCTCGACCAGCAGGATCCGCCGTGGCGCTGCGGCGCCGGCGGACGCGTGGGCGTCGCGCGGTGCCTGCGACAGCGGCACCGGCGCCCACGGCAACGGCAGGTCGACGACGAAGCGCGTGCCGGCACCGAGCCGGCTGCTCAGGTCGATGCGCCCGCCCATCGCCACCGCCAGTTCCTGGCTGATCGCCAGGCCCAGGCCGCTGCCGCCGTAGCGGGCGGCGGTGCGCGGCCCGTCGGCCTGCTCGAAGCGCTGGAACAGCCGCGCCTGCTGTTCGGCATTGATGCCCGGCCCGGTGTCGGCGACCTCGAAACGCACGCCCTGCTGCGGCTGCAACGGCGCCACCCGCAACTGCACGCTGCCGTGCTCGGTGAACTTGATGGCGTTGTTGAGCAGGTTCAGCAGGATCTGCCGCACCCGCGTGGCGTCGCCGTGCGCGGTGACCTGCGGCGGCATGGCGTTGTCCAGGGCGAAGACCAGCCCGCGGCTGCGCGCCATCGGCCCCATCATCGCCTCCAGTTCGGCGATCAGCCGGCCCAGGTCGAACGGCTGCTGCTCCAGTTCCAGGCGCCCGGCCTCGATCCGCGCCAGGTCCAGCGCATCGTTGACCAGGCGCAGCAGGTGCGAGCCGGCGTCGTGGATCGACTCGGTGTAGCGGCGCTGCTTGGCATCCAGCGACGTGGCCAGCAGCAGTTCGCTCATGCCCAACACGCCGGTCATCGGCGTGCGCACCTCGTGGCCGAGCGTAGCCAGGAAGCGGGTCTTGGCCAGCGAGGCCTGCTCGGCCACCTCCTGCTTGTGCACGGCCAGTTGCCAGGCGGCGCGCCGGCGCAGGCGCCGCCGGTACAGGTAGGCGAGCAGCCACAGCGCCAGGGCGGCCAGCGCCACCAGTCCGGCCACGCCCCAGGGGCTGCGCCACCACGGCGGCAGCACGCGGAAGCGCAGCGTGACCACCTTCGACCACACCTTGTCGGCAGTACGCGCCTGCATCTCCAGGGTGTAGTGGCCCGACGGCAGCCGCGAGAACAGGCGCTCGCCGCTGGCGCCCACGTCGACCCAGTCCGGGTCGTAGCCGCTGAGGCGGAAGCGGTAGGTATTGGCGTCGGTGTCGGAGAACGACAGCAGGCGCGCGACCACGTGCAGATCGCGGTCGCCTTCCTGCAGCACGATGCGGTCGGCGTGCAACAGATCCAGCCCACGCTCGCCGCGGCGCACGCCGATGTGCTCGATCACCAGCGGTGGCTGCCGCTGCGACGGCACCACCTGCGACGGCTCGAACAGCACCACCCCGTCCGGGGTGCCGCCGAGGATCTGCCCGCTGCGCGCCTGCACCAGGCTGCGGATCTGGAACTCCTGGTTGGGCAGGCCGTCGTGCACGCCATAGGAGCGGATCGCCTTGCTCGCCGGATCGACCCGGATCAGGCCGCGCATGCTGCTCAGCCAGGCCACGCCGCTGGCATCGACCACCAGGCCGTTCGGCGCCAGCGCCGGGAACTCCTGCTCGGCATCGATGCGGTCGAGCAGGCTCAGCCGACTGCCATCCCACAGATAACGCTCCAGGCAGCCGACGCTGGCCAGCCAGACCACGTTGCCGTCGCTGATCGCCAGCGCGCTCAGCGGGCGCTGCGGTGCGCCGGGCACCGCTTCGAATCGCGCGCGCTCGGGGCTCCAGGCGAGCAGCCCGTGCTGCCCCAGCAACCAGGGCTGGCCCTGCGGCCCGAGGCTGGCCTCCTGCACGGTCAGATCCGCAGGCAGGCCGGCGTTTCCCGGCGCCATGGTGCGCAGCACGTGGCCATCGAGGTCGCGCACCTGCACGCCGCTGATGTCGCTGAAGATCCAGAGGTGGCGGTCGCTGCTGAAGACGATCCGATCCACCTGCTCCATCATCGGCGCATCGGCACCGGCGTCCTTGTCCCAACGCCGGACCTCTCCGCTGGCCGGGTCGTAGCGCAACACGCCTCCGGCGGCCGCCGCCCACAGCCGGCCCTGCGGGTCCTCGGCGATCGCCCGCGTCCAGTCCAGACCGAACAGCGCGCGCATGTGCCGACGCACGGCACCGGTGGCCGGGTCGAGCTTGTCCAGCACCCCTCGCGTGCCCGCCAGCCACACGCCGCCGTCGCGGGAAGCGGCAGTCGCCAGCACGTAGGGATTGCCCATCGACTCCGGGTCGTCCACCCGGTAGGACAGCACCGAGAACTGCTGCCAGTTGGCCGGCAGGTGCCACAGGCCGGCATTGCCGCTGGCGAACCACAGGCCGCCCTCGCGGTCCTCGAAGGCCAGCGACCAGTTCGGCTTGACCAGTCCGTGCGCGGAGTTGCTGTACAGCGGTACGTTGCGGATCACCCCTGACTCGCTTTCGCGGCCCAGCCCGTCCATGGTGTCGAACCAGCGCGTGCCGTGGCGGTCGTGGACCAGCATGCCCAGCACGCTGTCGCCGGGCATGTTGCGCCAGTACGGCTCCACCACGCTGGCGTCGGCGCGCACCAGGCGCGCCCCGCCGGTGGTGGCGACCCACACCGTGCCATCGCGTTCGGGGGTCAGCCCCTGCACCTCCGGCCGCGGCAGCGCGGCGGCGTCGAGTCGCTGGAAATCGTGCCCGGTCCAGCGTGCCAGGCCACCGCGGGTGCCCACCCACAGGGTGCCGTCCGGCGTGGTCGCCAGATGGGTGACGCTGGCCGAAGGCAGGCTGTGCGCGTCGCCGGGGATCGGCATGAAGCGGCGCAGGCGGCCGTCCGGCTGCAACTGGTGCAGGCCACCAGCGGAGGTCCCGAACCAGACGCTGCCGTCCGGCGTGGACGCGATGGCCCACACGGTGGTGGAGCCGATCTGCGGATAGGTGCTGCGATCGTAGTAGCGGAACTGCCGGCGATCGGCGGAGAGCATGCCCAGGCCGGCACCGTCGGTACCGAACCAGACCCGGTTCTGCGCATCCACGTGCACCGACCAGATCTTGTTGGCGTGCAGGCCGTCCTCGATCCGCCAGATGCGGTAGCCGCGTCCGTCGAAGCGCGCCAGGCCGTCACCGCTGGCCAGCCACAGGTAGCCGAGCTTGTCCTCGGCGAAGCCATTGATGCTGTTGGACGGCAGGCCGTCGGCCACGGTCAGCTGGCGCGGCTGCGGCGTCGGCGGCACCGCCGCGCCGGCGACCGCGGACCACGCCAGCAGCAGCCATCCCAAGATCCGTCTCGACCGCATCGCCTCTGTCTCCCCCCGACGGGCATCCGTCCCGCGTCACCGGCGCCATCGTCGGCGATAAACGCCGGCGCTGGCAACCGCGGCCTGCATCCGCTCAGACCGGCGGCGGCGCGCCGTCCAGCACCGCGTCGATGGCCGCTTCCAGCATCTGCCCGGTGACCGGCTTGCGCACGAATCCGGCGAATCCGGCAGCGCGCGCGGCGGCCTCGGCCTCACCGTCGGAGCGCGCGGTCACCGCCACCAGCGGGAAGCCATGGCCCAGCGCACGCAACTGCCGCGCCAGCGCCAGGCCGTCGAGCGCCGGCAGGTCCAGGTCGAGCAGGCCGATGTCAAAGCTGCCCTGGCTGGCTTCGGTGAGCGCTTCCAGGCCGTGCGCGGCCCAGGCCACCTGGTGGCCGCGGCCCCGCAGCAACTCGATCATCACCTGCGCCACGGTCGGTTCGTCCTCGACCAGCAGGATGCGCAGCGCGGTGCGCGCGCGCGGCGCCACCGCCGGCGCCGCCGGCTCCTGCGCCAGGCGCCAGCGCAGCGGCAGGCCCACGCGGAAACGCGCGCCATGCCCGAGCCGGCTCTCGACCTGGATGCGTCCGCCCATCGCCATCGCCAGTTCCTGGCTGATCGCCAGGCCCAGGCCGCTGCCGCCTTGGCGCACCGCGGTGCGCGGCCCGTCGCCCTGCTCGAAGCGCTGGAACAGCCGCGCCTGTTGTTCGACGCCGATGCCCGGGCCGGTGTCTGCGACCTCGATGCACAGCCCGTGGCCGTCCTGCGTCGGCGCGACCGTCAGCGCCACCGAGCCGCTGCTGGTGAACTTGATCGCGTTGCCGAGCAGGTTCAGCAGGATCTGCCGCACCCGCAGCGCATCGCCCTCCACCGTGGTCGGGCCGGGCATGGCGTCGTGCAGATCGAAGCGCAGCCCGCGCGCCTGCGCCAGCGGCGCCATCAGGTTGACCACTTCGGCGATCAACGCCTGCAATGCGAATGGCTGCGACTCCAGGCGCAGGCGCCCGGCCTCGATCCGCGCCAGGTCCAGCGCGTCGTTGACCAGGTGCAGCAGGTGCGTGCCGGCGCGGCGGATCGACTCGGTATAGCCGCGCTGCTTGGGGTCCAGCGGCGTGGCCAGCAGCAGTTCGCTCATGCCCAGCACCCCGGTCAGCGGCGTGCGCACCTCGTGGCCCAGCGTGGCCAGGAAGCGGGTCTTGGCCAGCGAGGCCTGTTCGGCCAGTTCCTGCTTGTGCAGGGCCAGTTCCCAGGCGTGCTGGCGGCCCAGGCGGCGCCGGTAGGCGCGCAGCGACACCAGCAGCAGCAGGCCGGCCGCCGCGAGCAGCCCGACGATGCCCCAGACGCTGCGCCACCACGGCGGCTGCACCTGGAACGGCAGGCGCAGCGTCGGTGACCACGCGCCATTGCGGGTGCGCGCCTGGATCTCCAGCACCTGCGCGCCGTCGGGCAGTTGCGGCAGGGTGCGTTCGCCGCTGGCGCCGGTGCTGACCCAGTCGCGGTCGTAGCCCGGCAGGCGGAACCGGTAGACGATGTGTTCGGGATCGATGTACGACAGCAACCGCACCGCCACGCGCAGGTCGCGATCGTCCGAGCGCAAGGTGAAGTCGCCGCGCGTCGGCAGACTCAGCAGGCGCGGGCCGCGCCGCACCTGCACGCTCTCCATGCTCAGCGCCAGCGGCACCGGCACCGGATCCGCCTGCTGGGTGTCCAGCAGCGCCACGCTGCCGTCGGCGGCCGCGGCCACCAGTACCCCGTCGGCGGTCATCAGCAGACCGCGCCGGACCAGCTCCTGGCTGCCGAGCCCGTCGCGGGTGCCGAACGCGCGCACCGCCGGGGTGCGCCGCGGATCGACCCGGAACAGGCCGCGGCGCATGCCCAGCCACGCGCGCCCCTGCGGATCGGCGACCAGTGCGCTGGACTCGGTGGCCGGCAGCCCGTCGGCCACCGCGTAGCGCCGGCTGCGCTGCCACCTGCTGCCGGTGCGCTGCCACAGCTCCAGCCCGGACAGCCGGTGCACCCACAGCGTGCGCGCGTCGGCGAAGGCGAACGACTGCACTTTCTCACCGGCCAGTTCCGGCGGCGTGCGGAACTGGCCGGCCGCGTCGTCCCACTGCTGGAACTGTTCGGCGGCCAGCCACGGCGTGCCGTCCGGCGCCATCGCCAACGCCGCGATGTCGGTGCCGGCCAGGCCGTGCTGGCCGCCGGGAATGTTCTGCAGCACGCGGCCGTCGCCATCGCGCACCTGCACGCCGTAGCCCGGCGCGCCGATCCACAGCCGCTGGCGCGCGTCCAGTTGCAGCCAGGCGAGCGTGCCGTCCGGGATCGCATCGGCCTCGCCGGCAGTGCGGGCCCAGCGCTGCAGCGGGCCGCCGTCCAGCGGGCCACGCAACAGCACGCTGCTGCCGCCGATCCACAACGCGCCGCGCGGGTCGTCCAGCACCGACAGCGTGCGTCCGCTGGGCGCGCCGTTGGACCAGTGCGGCGCGCTCAGCGCACCGCTGGTGGTATCGAGGCGGAACACGCTGGCGCCGGCGCCAAGCAGCCACACCCCGCCCGCGCGCGCCGGCGCCAGGCCGACGTACTGGTCGGCAGGCAGCCCCTGCGCGGTGCCCAGCACCGCCAGCCGGCGCCAGTCCGGACGCAGGTAGCCCAGGCCGCGGGTCGGCAGCGGCACCCACAGGCCGCCCTCGCGGTCGCGCAGCAGGGTCTCCACCACGCTGGCGCCGGACACCGCCGCGCCGCCGGTGTCCACCCGCCGCGCCGGCCCGTCGGCCGGCTTGTGCCACAGGCCTTCGCCGTTGCCGAGCCAGTAGCCGCCGGCGCCGTCCTCGGCAATCGCGTTGGCGGCGCGGTGCAGCGCGCCGATCCAGTCCGCGCGCAACCAGCGCCCGGCACGGTCGCGCCGGAACAGCCCGGTGTTGCCGCTGAACCACAGGCCATCGCTGAGCCGGGTGATCGACATGATCACCTGCTCCTCCTGCGGCATGCCGTCGTCGATGCGGTAGGCGCTGGCGTGGCGGCCGTCGTAGCGCACCAGGCCCTTGAAGGTGCCCACCCACAACACCCCGGCGTCGTCGAAGGCCAGGGTCAGCACCGCGCTGTCGAGCAGCGCGTCCACCTTCGGGTCGCCGGCGCGGATGCGCTGCACCCGGCCATCGTCGCCCAGCCGGTACAGGCCACCGCGGTAGGTGCCGAAGAACACGGCATCGCCGCGGCTGGCGATGGCGAACACCTCGTCGCTGCGCATCGCCGGCTGCGTGGCCATGTTGAAGTGACGGAAACCGCGCCGGTCCGCGCCGAGCATGCTGAGGCCACCGCCCTCGCAGGCCACCCAGATGCGGTCGCGCGCGTCGATGTGCAGGTCCTGCACGTAATTGCAGCGCAGCGACGCCGGATCGGCCGGGTCGTGGCGCCAGACCCGGAACTCGCGCCCGTCGTAGCGGGCCAGGCCATCGCCGCTGGCGATCCACAGATACCCGTCGCGGTCCAGCTGCAGCCCGGAGATGTCGCTGGACGGCAGCCCCTGCTCGCTGGAGAACACCCGAAAGCGCGGCAGTTGCGGCACCCCGGCCCAGGCGTCGGCGCAGACGCCGGCCAACGCCAACAGGCAGGCCAGCCCCCAGCAGCGCCACCGGCGTGGGGGATGCGGGATGGGCATGGACATCGGCTCCGGCAAAGGACGTCGGCGGATGAACACCGGCGCACTGCCGGGGCCGGACGCGCGGGGCGGCCGCTCCGTATGCCGCTCGCCGCGGCAGCGTTCTTATACCGCGCGGCCGCGGAAAAATCACACCTGTCGCGGCGTGCAACGAACCGTTACGTGGCGCAAGTACGCAGCCGGGCCGGACTGTGACTAGAATCCGGCGACCCTCCCAGCGCGGCCCGCTTCATGCTCAAACCCTCTCTCGTGGCGCTTCTGCTGGCCTTGCCGGGCGCCGCCCTGGCCGCGCCGGCGCAGTACGCGCTGGACCCGGTACACACGCGGGTGCTGTTCGCGATCGAGCACGCCGGCTTCTCCAAGGCGCTGGGCACCGTGTCCGGCAGCACCGGTACCCTGGTGTTCGACCCGGACGACTGGCGCAGCGCGCGGCTGCAGGCGCGGGTGCCGTTGCAGCGGCTGGATCTGGGCGATGCCAAGTGGAACCGCGCCGCGCTGGCGCACAACCTGCTCGACGGCGACCGCTACCCCGAGGCGCAGTTCGTCTCCACCCGCGTCGAACCCATCGACGCACAGCACGCCAAGGTGATCGGGCAGTTGACCCTGCACGGCGTCACCCGCGAGGTGACCCTGGACGTGACCCTGAACGCGGTCAAGCGCCATCCGCTGCCGCCATTCCGCCGCACTGCCGGCTTCTCGGCCACCACCACTCTGCAGCGCGCCGACTTCGGCATCAGTGCCTGGCCCTCGGTGATCGGCGGCACGGTGGAGCTGCGCATCGAGGCCGAGGCCACCCGCGAAGGCGGCGCCAAGGCCGAGCCGGATCCGGCACCCGGCACCCCGCCCGCTACTCCCACCGACACCACCACCGCGCCGAATGCGCAGGACGGCACGCCATGAGCGCCCGCAACACCCCCGACCGCTGGGGCAGCGTCAGCCAGACCCTGCACTGGCTGATCGCCGCCCTGATCCTGCTGCTCGGCGTGGTCGGCCTGACCATGGGCGAGTTGCCGAAGACGCCCAAGTATTTCTGGGTCTACACCGCGCACAAGTCGCTGGGCCTGACCGTGCTGGCGCTGGTGATCGTGCGGCTGGGCTGGCGCCTGTACGCCGGCGCGCCCAAGCCGGTGCCGGGCACGCCCGGCTGGCAGGAGCGCATCGCCGACGCCACCCACGCCTTGCTGTACGTGATGATCTTCGCCATCCCGCTGTCCGGTTGGCTGTACGACTCGGCCAGCGGCCTCCGCCCGTTCCGCTGGTTCGGCCTGGTCGCCGTGCCCAAGCTCAGCGCCCCGAACGAGCATCTGCGCGACCTGTCGCACACAGTGCACGAATGGGGCTTCTGGCTGCTGATCGCGGTGGTCCTGGCGCATGCCGGCGCCGCCTTCTACCACCACCTGTTCCAACGCGATGCCACCCTGGCGCGGATGTTGCCGCGCGGCTGGCTCACCCCCAAGTCCTGAGGAGCTGTTTCGATGTCCACCCGTTTCGCGTCCCCCGCCGCCGTTGCCGCCAGCCTGGTGGCCCTGCTCGCCGCCGCCCCCGCGGTGCGGGCCGCCGACTATGTGCAGGCCCCCGGCTCCACCCTGGTGTTCGCCAGCAAGTACGACGGCGAAGTGTTCACCGGCCAGTTCCCCGGCTTCGACACCAAGCTCAGCTTCGACCCGGCCAATCTGGCCGGCGCCAAGCTCGACGTCACCATCCCCCTGGCCGGCGCCAAGAGCGGCAACAGCGACCGCGATTCCACCCTGCAGAGCGCCGACTTCTTCGACGTGGCCAAGTTCGCCACCGCGCACTACCGCGCCGACAAGTTCCGCGCGCTGGGCAACAACCAGTTCGCTGCCGACGGCACCCTGGAACTGCGCGGCGTGTCCAAGCCGGTGACCCTGACCTTCACCTGGACCCCGGGCGCGCAGCCGATGCTGGCCGGCAAGGCCACGGTCAAGCGCCTGGACTTCGGCGTGGGCGGCGGCGACTGGGCCGACACCAAGACCATTCCCAACGAAACCGCGATCAGCACCAAGGTGGTGTTCAAGGCGAAGTGATTCGCCACAGGCCGCGGGCGCGCGGCCGCTGAGCGGCGGATTTCCTCGTCGGGTCCGCCGCTTTTTTTATGCGCTTCTTACACGCGTTCGGCCGCGTCCGCCAACCAGGCACGCACGCCGTCCGCATCGAACGGCCAGTCCAGTTCGCGCCCGTCGGCGGCGCGCAGCACCGGCACGCGCACGCCATAGCGCGCCTCCAGCGCCGCGTCGTCGTCGATGAAAACGCTTTCCAGGTCGGCCATGCGCGCCTGCGCCAGCACCTGCAGGGCCTGGTCGCACAGATGGCAGTCGTCGCGCTGGTACAGGGTCAGGGACATGCTCGCGTCCTATGCTGCGCTGCGGACCTGTGCCGCGCGCCGGAAGCATAGAATAGACGGTCTTTCGCCCCCCCCCCTCGGCACGCGCATGGCTGTCAGTACCTTCGACCTGTTCAAGATCGGCATCGGGCCGAGTTCCTCGCACACCGTGGGGCCGATGCGCGCCGCCGAACGCTTCGTGCACCGCTGGCTGTTCGACCAGGGCCGCCTGCAGGACGTGGTGCGGGTGCGTGCCGAAGTATTCGGCTCGCTGGCCCTGACCGGGCGCGGCCACGGCACCGACAAGGCGGTGCTGCTGGGCCTGGAAGGCCAGCGCCCGAACCTGATCGATCCGGACATCATCCCCGGCGCGCTGGAGCGCATCCGCGGCAGCAAGCGCATCAACCTGCTCGGCCGGCACGAGATCGCCTTCGACGAGAAGCGCGACCTGGCGATGAACAAGCGGCAGAAGCTGCCGTACCACACCAACGGCATGCGCTTCACCGCCTACGCGGCCAACGACGAAGTCGTCGCCACGCGCGACTACTACTCGGTCGGCGGCGGCTTCGTGGTCAACCAGGACGACGCCGCCGACGACCGCATCGTCGCCGACGAGACGCCGCTGCCCTACCCGTTCAAGAGCGGCGATGAGCTGCTGGCGCAGGCCGCGCGCAGCGGCCTGAGCATCGCCGCGCTGATGTTCGAGAACGAGAAGTGCTGGCGCAGCGAGGACGAGATCCGCGCCGGCCTGCGCGAGATCTGGGGCGCGATGCAGGCCTGCGTGACACGCGGCATCCGCGAGGAAGGCACGCTGCCCGGCGGCCTGCACGTGTCGCGGCGCGCACCGGCGCTGTACCGCGAGCTGTCGTCCAAGCCGGAAGCGGCGATGCGCGATCCGCTGACCACACTGGACTGGGTCAACCTGTACGCGCTGGCGGTCAACGAAGAGAACGCCGCCGGCGGCCGCGTGGTCACCGCGCCCACCAACGGCGCGGCGGGCATCATTCCGGCGGTGCTGCACTACTTCGACCGCTTCTGCCCCGGCGCAGACGAACAGCGCGTATTCGACTTCCTGCTCACCGCCGCGGCGATCGGCATCCTGTACAAGGAAAACGCCTCCATCTCCGGCGCCGAGGTCGGCTGCCAGGGCGAGGTCGGCGTGGCCTGCTCGATGGCGGCCGGCGGCCTGGTCGCCGCGCTCGGCGGCAAGCCAGGGCAGATCGAGAACGCGGCCGAGATCGGCATGGAGCACAACCTCGGCCTGACCTGCGACCCGATCGGCGGCCTGGTGCAGATCCCATGCATCGAGCGCAATGCGATGGGTGCAGTCAAGGCGATCAACGCCAGCCGCATGGCGATGCGCGGCGACGGCAAGCACAAGGTGTCCCTGGACAAGGTGATCCGCACCATGCGCGACACCGGCCGCGACATGCAGGACAAGTACAAGGAAACCAGCCGCGGCGGGCTGGCGGTGAACGTCATCGAGTGCTGAGCCACCCCGATGGACGCTGGCCCACCCGATCACCAGCGTCCTGACTGCCGCGCGCATCAAGATCCGCGCGGCGTTGCCGCTAACCACAGAGACGTCGGCCGATCCGGCATTGGCATGCTCCTGCGGTTCCCATACGCCTCCTGGCGCCTGCTGGCGCTACAGCTGGCCATGCTCTCGACAGCGTGGAGCGCGTGTGTGCCGCAGGCGCGGGCATTGCAGCCGGACAAGCAGTTCAACCACTACGAGCGCGAAGGCTGGGGGCTAGACCAGGGCCTGCCGCAGCTGAGCGTGCAGGCGTTCGCGCAGGACCGCCAGGGCTATCTGTGGATCGGCACGATGGGCGGGCTGACCCGCTTCGACGGCGTGCGCATGACCTCGTTCAACGAGGGCGCGCCGGCGCACCTGCCCGGCAACCTGATCAAGGCGCTGCACGTCGACCCCGCCGGCACGCTGTGGATCGGCACCTACCGCGGCCTGTCGCGCTACCGCGACGGGCGCTTCACCACGCTGCTGCCACAGGATCCGCAGGCGCCACTGCTCAACATCGAGGCGATCGCGACCGATGCGCACGGCACCGTGCTGATCGCGGCGCAGGATGGCGTGTATGCGGTGCAGGGCGATCGCCTGCAACTGCGCCACCGCATCGCCAGCGGCGCCTCTGCGCTGTTGCCGCGCGCCGACGCGCTGTGGGTGGGCACGCGCGGCGAAGTGCTGCGCTTCGTCGCCGGCCAGGACGCGCCGGTGTCGCTGCCGTTGCCGCAGGAGGCCGCCGCGGTGCCGGTGCAACATCTGCTGGAGGCGCAAGGCACGCTGTGGGCCGGCACCCGCGACGGCCTGCTGCAGCGCCGCGACGGGCGCTGGCAATGGCTGCCCGATGCAGACGCGACCAGCCGGCGCGCCGTGCTGGCCCTGTTCGAGGACAGCGACCGCAACCTGTGGGTGGGACAGCCCGGCGCGCTGCTGCGCGTGCGCGATGGCGCCATCGTCGAACGCACCCCGGAAAACAAGCCGAACGTCGGCGTCAACGCGATCTTCGAGGATCGCGAGCGCAACCTGTGGCTGGGCAGCAGCTGGAACGGCGCCACGCGGCTGTGGAACGGCTGGACGCGTCGCTACAGTACGCACGAGGGGCTGGACGATGCGCTGGTGTGGACCCTGGCGCGCGATCCGGACGGATCGCTGTGGGCCGGCACCGACAGCGGCCTGTCGCAACTGCGCGATGGCCGCTACCAGCCGGTGCTGACCCTGGCGCAATTGCACAACGAAGCGCCCTACACATTGCTGGCCGAGCCGGGACAGCTGTGGATCGGCACCCGCCACGGCGCCGCCCTGTACCGCGACGGCCGGCTCGGCCAGCCGGCCTGGCTGGCGCCGCTGCGCGACCTGCAGATCAGCGGCATCGTCCGCGATCGCGCGCAGCGGCTGTGGTTCGCCAGCACCGACGGCCTGTTCCGCGCCGACGGCACGCGGCTGCGCCGCTACGGCACGGCCGAGGGCCTGCGCGATCCGCGCGTGCGGCTGATCCACCAGACCCGCGACGGGCGCCTGTTGATCGGCGCGCAGTCGGGCCTGTACGCACTTCGCGGCGAGCGCCTGGTGGCACTGGCGCCGCCGGGTTCGGCGCTGGCCAGCGCCGACATCACCGCGATCCACGAACTGCCCGGCGGGCAATGGCTGGTCGGCACCCTCAACGAGCAGTTGTGGCTGTTCGACGGCACGCACTGGTACGCGTTCGGCGAGCAGGACGGGCTACCGGTGAACGCCGCGTTCTTCATCGCCGACGACGGCCGCGGCGCGATCTGGGTGGCCGGCCTGCGCGGGGTCTACCGCGTGCGCCTGGCCGACCTGCAGCGCCACGCGGCGTCGCCGCAGGCGCCGCTGAATGCCGAACTGATGCTCACCGAGCGCGCGCAGCGCCACGGCGGCGTGCAGGGCATGTGCTGCAACGGCGCCGGCAACGGCAAGGGCTTCATTGAGCACGGCACGCTGTGGCTGCCCAGCCGCGATGGGGTGGTCGCGCTGGACACCGCCGGCATCGTCAAGAATCCGGTGGCGCCGCAGCCGGTGGTGGAGCGGGTACGTGCGCTGGGCCTGTGGCTGACGCCGCAGGCGCTGCCCACCCCGCTGCCGGAAGCCGCGCGCGACCTCGACTTCGAGTTCACCGCCGCCTCCTTCCAGGCGCCGCAGAACGTCGAACTGCGCTACCGCCTGCGCGGCTACGACCGCGGCTGGCGCACCCTCGACGACATCCGCCAGCGCTCGGTCAGCTACACCAACCTGCCCGGCGGCGACTACGTGTTCGAAGTCACCGGCAGCAACAACGCCGGCGTGTGGGCTGCAGCGCCGGCGCAGTTGCCGCTGCGGATCGCGCTGCGCTTCCAGGAAACGCCGTACTACAGGCTGCTGCTGACGCTGGGCGCGTTCGCCCTGCTGCTGTGCGCGGTGGCGCTGGCGCGGCTGCACAACCGGCGCCAGCGCGACATTCTCGAACGCCAGGTGCGCGAGCGCACCCAGGCATTGCAGGCGGCCAACCAGCGCCTGCAGGAGGCCAGCTTCACCGACGAACTGACCCAGTTGCGCAACCGCCGCTACCTGTCGCTGCACATCCCCAGCGACATCGCGCTGTACCGGCGCATGGCCGCCAACGACGAGGACATGCTGTCCTCGGGCATGCTGTTCGCGCTGATCGACATCGACCATTTCAAGTCGATCAACGACAGCGGCGGGCACCACACCGGCGACGCGGTGCTGCAGCAGATGGCGCAGTTGCTGGTGCGGCTGACCCGCGAGAGCGACTACGTGGTGCGCTGGGGCGGCGAGGAATTCCTGCTGGTGCTGCGCTCGGCGCCGCGCGAGAACCTCACCATGGCCGCCGAACGGCTGTGCCGCTCGGTCGCCGCGCACCCGTTCGTGTTCGACCACGGGCGCCAGGGCCGGGTCACCTGCTCGATCGGGCTGGCCGAATTCCCGTTCGTGCACGACCCCGACAATCTGCTCGGCTGGGAGCAGTTGCTGGTGCTGGCCGACCGCGCGCTGTACCAGGCCAAGGCCAAGGGCCGCAACGGCTGGGCCGCGTACCGGCCGGTGCTGGGCGCGCAGGCCGAACAGGTGCTGGCGGCGCTGCAGGAGCCGCTGGCGCAGATGCAGCGGCACGCCTGCCTGACCCTGGTGCACAACGGCGGCAGCCTGCCGCCACCCGCGTGACGCGTTGACGCCTGGCAAGCGCGCGCCGGGCTAAGGTCGTGGTCCATCACGTCTGCCGTCCCGCTCCCATGCGCCACTGCCTGCTGCTCGCCGCCCTCGCCCTGTCGCCGCTCGCCTCCGCCACGGCCACCGACGCACCGCCACGCTATGGCGTGCAACTGGAAGGCTTCGCCTATCCCTACCCGGTGCACTGGTACCGCTTCGACTCGCAGCGCCAGCCGCTGCAGATGGCGTACATGGACGTGGCCCCGACCGGCACGCCGAACGGCCGCACCGTGGTGCTGCTGCACGGCAAGAACTTCTGCGCCGCGACCTGGGAATCGACCATCGCCGCGCTGGTGGCACAGGGCTACCGGGTGCTGGCGCCGGACCAGATCGGCTTCTGCAAGTCGAGCAAGCCGCAGGCCTACCAGTTCACCTTCGCGCAACTGGCGGCCAATACCCATGCCTTGCTGCAGCAGGCCGGCGTGCGCCGCGCCGCGATCGTCGGCCATTCGATGGGCGGCATGCTCGCCGCGCACTACGCGCTGCAGTACCCGCAGGACGTGAGCCAGCTGGTCCTGGTGAACCCGATCGGGCTGGAGGACTGGAAGGCCGCCGGCGTGCCGTGGCGCAGCGTCGACGACTGGTATGCCAAGGAGCGCAAGACCGATGCGGCCTCGATCAAGCAGTACCAGTTGAACGCCTACTACGGCGGACAGTGGAAGCCCGAGTACGACCGCTGGGTGAGCATGCAGGCCGGCCTGTACGCCGGCCCGGGCGGCGATCGCGTGGCCTGGAACCAGGCGCTGACCTCGGACATGGTGTTCAACCAGCCAGTGGTGCAGCGCTTCCCGCAACTGCGCGTGCCGACCACGCTGTTCATCGGCCAGCGCGACCGGACCGCGATCGGCAAGGATCTGGCGCCGCCGGCACTGGCGGCGACCCTGGGCGACTACCCGGCCCTGGGCAAGCGCGCGGCCGCGGCGATTCCCGGCGCGCATCTGGTCGCCTTCGACGACCTCGGCCATTCACCGCAGGTGGAAGCGCCGCAGCGCTTCAACGCCGCGCTGCTCGAGGCGCTGGACAAGACGCCCTGATCCCAGGCGCCACACCAGTCGTGCCTGCACGGCGGCACGAACGCGTCTTGTCGCGCAGCCTGGGTGATCGGGGCAGCGTGCCGGTAGCGACAGCACGTCGCCTGGGCGTTGCACGAACCTGGCCGCCATGCGCCGTGCCAGCCCCGCCGCAAACGCGGATGCACCCGACGCTGCAGCCATTGCGCTGCAGCATCGGCCGTCCATGAAAACGTTGTCATCGCAGTGATTCTGGATGCATCTCGCATTCGCCCGAATTGTCTGTTGACAACGTTGTCTTCTGGCCAGAACCCTGCGCCTGCCCGGTCCGCGCACGAACGCCACACGCCGTCGGCGCCAAACGCTCCCGGGTGATCGGATCCAAGGAACCAGACAGCGGCGAACCGCCGCTCCTCAGTCGCGTTACCTACCGCATCGGAGGCGTCACCATGAACACGAAATCCGCTGGATCGTGGTTGCTGTTCTGTTGTCTCGTCCTCGCCGGCCTCGCGCCCGGCCAGGCCTCGGCCGCCGCGTGCAGCGGCGTCACCGCCTGGAACCCGGCCACCATCTACGCCGCCGGCGACACCATGACCTACGCCGGCCACCTGTACCGCGCCAATGGTCCGATCTGGAACACCGCGCCGACCTACTGCACCAGTTGCGGCTGGTACCAGGACCTGGGCACCTGCGACGGCAGCACCAGCAATCAGCCGCCGAGCGTGGCGCTGACCGCGCCCACCAGCGGCACCCGCTTCGTGGTCGGCACCACCATCAGCTTACAGGCGTCGGCCAGCGATCCCGACGGCAGCGTGGCGCGGGTCGAATTCTTCCGCGGCAGCACCTCGCTCGGCAGCGTCAGCGGCGCGCCGTACACGCTGTCCTGGAGCGGCGCGGCGGCCGGCGACTATAGCCTTACCGCCGTGGCCACCGACAACGCCGGCGCCCGCACCACCTCGGCCGCCGTTACGATCAGTATCGCGGCGGCGTCGACCGATACCACCGCGCCGAGCGTGCCGACCGGCCTGGCCGCGGCCACGCGCGCCAGCAACGCCATCACCCTGAGCTGGAACGCTGCCTCCGACAACGCCGGCGGCAGCGGCTTGGCCGGCTACGACATCCTTCGCGACGGCAATCGCGTGGGCACGTCCACCACCACCGCTTACACCGATTCGGCGCTGAGCGCCGACACCGCGTACGCCTACGCGGTGCGCGCCCGCGACAACGCCGGCAACGTCTCGGCCAGCAGCGCCACGCTGAACGTGCGCACCCTCCCCGCCAGCGCCGGCGGTGGCAAGCGCGTGATCGGCTACTTCACCCAGTGGGGCATCTACGGCCGCAACTACCAGGTCCGCGACATCCAGACCAGCGGCGCCGCCGGCTACCTGACCCACATCAACTACGCCTTCGGCAACGTCCGCAACAACCGCTGCGAAGTCGGCGTCACCCAGCCCTCCGACAGCAGCACCGGCGCCGGCGGCGACGCCTTCGCCGACTACACCAAGGCGTTCTCCGCCGCGCAGAGCGTGGACGGCGTGGGCGATACCTGGGACCAGCCGCTGCGCGGCAACTGGAACCAGTTGAAGAAGCTCAAGGCCGCGCATCCGGGGCTGAAGGTGCTGATCTCGCTGGGCGGCTGGACCTGGTCGCGCGGCTTCTCCAGCGCCGCGCGCGCCGAGAACCGCCAGGCCTTCGTCGCCTCGTGCATCGACGCCTACATCCGCGGCAACCTGCCGGTCACCGACGGCGCCGGCGGCAGCGCGGCCGCGGCCGGCGTGTTCGACGGCATCGACATCGACTGGGAATACCCGGTGGCGTGCGGCATCGCCTGCGGCAGCGCCGAGGACCGGCAGAACTTCACCGCGCTGCTGGCCGAATTCCGCCGTCAGCTCGACCAGGTGCGGCCGGGGCTGCTGCTGACCGTGGCGGTCGGCGCCGGCATCGACAAGATCCGGGTCACCGACCCGAACCTGTACGCGCAATACCTGGACTACCTCAACGTGATGACCTACGACTTCCACGGCGCCTGGGATCCGCAGACCAACCACCACTCCGCCCTGTTCGAGTCGTCGGCCGATCCGTCCAGCGGCGACCAGCGCTACTACAACAGCAACGACGCCATCCAGGCCTTCCTCGACCGTGGCGTGCCGGCCGCCAAGCTCAACCTCGGCATCGGCTTCTACGGGCGTGGCTGGACCAACGTGCCCAACGTCAACCATGGCCTGTACCAGAGCGGCAGCGCCGCGGCGGGCACCTACGAGGCCGGCATCGAGGACTACAAGGTGTTGCGCGGCCGCGCCGGCACCAGCTACGTCGACGCCCAGGCGCACGCGCACTGGAAGTACGACGGCAGCACCTTCTGGAGCTACGACAACCCGGCGCTGGTCACCGAGAAGATGAACTACGTCAAGACCCAGGGTCTGGGCGGCGCGTTCTTCTGGGAATTCAGCGGCGACTACCAGGGCGAGTTGCTGAAGACCATGGGCCAGGGTCTGCAATGAGCTGAGGTGCCGGCCGTCGCGCAACGCGCGACGGCCGCGCCGCGTGACCCGCACGCATCGGCATGCAGGCAACGTCGTCCACACGCCGACTGCCCGTCGGTATCGCCCCATTCCGAAACGCGACGCCCGCACGTGATGGCGGGCGTCGTTTGCTTCGCTCAGCGCACTGCGATCCGCAGCACGTCGTCGAGCAAGGCCGCCGCGGTGACATCGGCGCCCGCACCCGGCCCCTGGATCAGCAGCGGCTGCTGCAGGTAGCGGTCGCTGTGGATGGCGACGCGGTTGTCGGTGCCGGCGCCGCTGGCCAGCGGATGCGTCAGCGGCAGCGCGCGCAGGCCCACCGACGCGCCATTTGCATCGAAGCGACCGACGAAGCGCAGGCAGGCACCGGCGGCCTGTGCCTGCGCCAGGCGCGCCGCCAGCGGCGCGTCCAATTGTTCGAGTGCGGCATCCAGTTGCGCCAGCGGCACCGTGGCCAGCGCGGCCGGCACCAGCGACTCCACCTGCACCTGCTCGGCGCGCAACGGCAGGCCGGCGGCACGGGCCAGGATCAGCAGCTTGCGCCGCACGTCCTCGCCGGACAGGTCCTCGCGCGGATCGGGCTCGGTGTAGCCGGCGGCCGCGGCCTCGCGCACGCACGCGGAGAAGGCACGACGGCCGTCGTAGCGATGCAGCAGCCAGGCCAGGGAGCCGGACAGCACGCCTTCCACCGCGTGGATATGGTCGCCGCCGGCAACCAGCGCGCGCAGGCTGCTCAGCAACGGCAGCCCGGCGCCGACCGTGGCGCTGTCGCCGTAGTGGGTGCTGGCGGCATGGCGGGCGGCCTGGATCTGTTCGGCCCGCGCCAGCGCGGCGCCCTGGCCGAGCTTGTTGGCGGTGACCACGTGCACGCCGCGCCGCAGCCATTCGGCATGGCGCTGCGCCACCGCCTCGCTGGCGGTGGCGTCGACCACGATGTCGCCCCGGCCCAGGTCCTCCGGCAGCGTCACCGCCTGCGCCGTGCGCGCGGCGGCATTGGCCGCGGCCAGCGCCTGCGCGGGCGTTACCGCGCAGTCGGCAACGGTGCGCGAATTGGCCAGCCAGGCGAAGGTCGGCAGGCCGGGGCGGCGCTGCTGCAACGCCTGGTAGCGCGCGACGAAGGCGCGGCCGACGGTGCCGGTGCCGAGCAGGCCCAGCCGCGCGGTGGCCGCGACGGGCGCAGCACGCAGCGGCGCCGATGGCGCATCGGCCAGGCCGCTGCTCACGCGTCCACCCGTTTGCGTGCCAGCGCCTCGCCGGCGCGCTGCGCGCGCTGCAGGCCCGCCTGCAGGTCGGCGACCAGATCCGCACTGGATTCGATGCCCACCGACAGACGCAACAGGCCGTCGGAAATCCCGGCCTTGGCGCGCGCCTCGGCGGTCATGGCCGCATGGGTCATGGTCGCCGGATGCGCGACCAGGCTCTCCACGCCGCCCAGCGATTCGGCCAGGGTGAAGTAGCGCAGGCCGTCGACGAAGGCGCGCACCTCGGCCTCGCCACCGGCCAGTTCGAAACTGATCATCGCGCCGAAGCCGCGCTGCTGCCGCGCCGCCACCGCGTGACCAGGGTGCGAGGCCAGGCCGGGGTAGTACACCTGGCGCACCGCGGCGTGCGTGGTCAGCAGCTCCACCACCGCCTGCGCGTTTTCCTGGTGCGCGCGCAGGCGCGCGTCCAGCGTGCGCAGGCCGCGCAGGGTCAGGAACGCATCGAACGGCGAGCCGGTCAGGCCCAGCGCATTGGCCCACCACACCAGTTGCTGGTGCAGCTCGGGATCGGCAGCGATCACCGCGCCGCCGACCACGTCGCTGTGGCCGTTGACGTACTTGGTGGTGGAGTGGATCACCAGGTCGGCGCCGAAGGCGATCGGAGTCTGCAGCGCCGGCGACAGGAAGGTGTTGTCGACCACCGCCAGCGCGCCGGCCTTGTGCGTGGCGTCGATGACGAAACGCAGGTCGGTGATGCGCAGCAGCGGGTTGGACGGGGTCTCGATCAGCACCAGTTTCGGCGCCTGCGCCAGCGCATCGGCCAGCGAGCGCGGATCGGTCAGGTCGGCGGTGATCAGCTCGAAGTGGCCCTTCTTGGCCAGCGCGTTGAACAGCCGCCAGCTGCCGCCGTACGCGTCGTGCGGCACCACCAGCTTGTCGCCGGGCTGCAGCAGCGCGTTGAGCACCAGGTTGATCGCGCCCATGCCGGTAGCGGTGATCACGCCGCCGGCGCCGCCTTCCAGTTCCGCCAGCGCTTCGCCGAGCAGGTCGCGGGTGGGATTGCCGCTGCGGGTGTAGTCGTACTGGCGCTTGTTGCCGAAGCCGTCGAAGCTGAAGTTCGACGACAGCACGATCGGCGGGGTCACCGCGCCGTAGGCGGTGTCGCGGTCGATGCCGGCGCGGACCGCGGCGGTGGCGGCACTACAGGGCAGATCGGTGTCGTGGGCAGTGCTCATGCGGCAACTCCGGTGGGGCGAAGGGCGGTGGCGAGAATCGCGTCGATGCGATCGGTTTCTTTCAGGAAGGCGTCGTGGCCGTAGGGCGAACGCAGCACGCGCAGGCTGCCGCGCGGGCCGAGGCCTTCGACCAGGGTGACCAGGTCCGACAGCGGCACTAGGCGGTCGCCTTCGACCGCCACCACCACCGTGGGCACGGCGACGGCGGCCGGATCGATGCGGTGCAGGTCGATGGATTCGGACAGGCGCAGGTAGGCGTTGACCTGGGTGCGCGCCACGTACTGCGCGCCGGCGGCGTCCAGGTAGTCTTCGGCGGCGACGCGGACGCGGCCGTTGATCACTTCCGGCGCGGCGTCGAAGCGTTCGCCGAATTCCTCGGGCGTGCGGTAGCTGAGCATCGCGAACTGCCGCGCCAGCGACAGCCCGTGACTCTCCGCGCACTGCAGTTGGCCCAGCGCCACGGCGCGACGCTGCAGCGCGCGCCAGGCCGCGGCATACGGATGCGCGCGGTGTGCGCCGCTGACCGCGATCAACTTCTGCACGCGGTGCGGATGCCGCACCGCCAGTTGCAGGCCGACCAGCGCACCGTATGAGTAGCCGACGAACCCCTGCAGTTGCGCGATGTCCAGCGCGTCCAGCAGCGCGGCGATGGCATCGGCCTGGTCGGCGCTGTCGATCGGCGCATCCAGGCTGCCGTCGGCGCCGACGAAATCGAACGCCAGCAGCCGCCGCTGGGTGGGGTCCAGCGCCCGCCCCGGCCCGACCAGGCCTTCGGCCCAGCCCTTCTCGGGGAAGCTGGCGTTGGCGGCGAGATGGCGGTGCGCGGAGATGCCGCCGGCGACGAACACCACCGGCGCGGCAGCGGGGCCGCTCAGTTCGTAGCGCAGGCGCAGCAGTTGCACGCCGGCGTGGCGCAGCGGCAAGGCGACGGCGATCTCGCCACGCATCGCGTGCACGCCGTCGGCCGGCGCGGCAACGCGGTCGTGGGACGGAATGGCGGAGGTGGGGCGATCAGGCGAGTTCACGAGGCGCATGGCGGTATCCAGGGAGGAACGGCCATCGAGCTTCGCGGAGCTCGCGTTCGCCATGCAGAAGGCATGGATCGAACCATCTTTCGGCGGACGCGTGGGTCCCCGCAGGATTTGGCACCTACACGAACGCTTGCGCGTCCGCTGGCTGCCCCGGCATCAAAGGGCCTGTCCCTCCGCCGGTCTCGATGGTGAAGCCACGATGCCAGCGATTTTCCGCAATGTCAATCTCTTTATTCGGATGAAGCGATATGATTTTTCGATCCCTGGCGTCGGCCATACTCCGCTTCCCCCATCGCTGCCCCTGTCCGTGCGCCGACGCCGCCCCCGCCGCTGGCTTGCCGTGGTCCTGTCGCTGGCGGCAGCGACCGGCGCGCCCGCGCAGCCGCTGCTGCGCTGGAATGCCCCGCGGCCCGAACCAAAGCCACCGCCGGCGTGGCTGCAGGTGACCGCACGCGACAGCGGGCTGCGCGAGATCGCATTGGGCAATCCACTCGGCGGCCCGGTGCAGATCCGCCTGCTGGGCGACCGCGCCGGCTTCACTGCCGTGCCCGCGCTGCCGCTGACCGTGGAGCTCGCCGCCGGCGAGCGCCGCGTGGTTGCGCGTCTGTATCCGTCCGGCGACCTGGCCGAGACCGACGCTGGCGACGCCCGGCTGCGCATCGAGGCGGTGCCCGGCTCGCCGCGCGCCCATGCCGACCCGGCGCTGTACGCCCTGCCCTTCGCCGACCGCCCGGTGCGCATCGACCAAGGCTTCGGCGGCGCGTTCAGCCATCGCGATCCCGCCAATGCCTATGCGCTGGATTTCGCCCTGCCCGAAGGCACGCCGGTACTGGCCGCACGCGAGGGCGTGGTGATGGAGGTGCGCGACGACTTCCGCGAGTCCGGGACCGACCCGCGCCTGGGCCAGGCCGCCAACCTGGTGCGGGTACTGCACGCCGACGGCAGCATGGCGATCTACGCCCACCTGGCCGCCGGCGGCGTGCAGGTGCGGGTCGGCCAGGCGGTGCGGCGCGGCGAGCGCCTCGGCCTGTCCGGCAACACCGGCCTGAGCAGCGGCCCGCACCTGCATTTCGCCGTCCAGCTCAATCGCGGCCTGCACCTGGAAGCGGTGCCTTTCCGGATGGCCGGCCCGCTGGGCGAACTGCGCTTCGCCCATCCCACTCCACCCTGAGCGCACCGCCTACCGTTCGTCGGCAAACGCATTGACATTCGCCAAGTGTATTGATGTATTAATACACATGGATGCAACCCACCTCCACGTCCAACCCAGCGCCCCCGAGCCGATCTACCGGCAGATCGCCGAACAGATCCGCCGCCTGGTCGCCGCCGGGCAATTGCGCCCAGGCGACGGCCTGCCCTCGGTACGCGAGGTCGCCGCCACCCACGCGGTCAACCCGATGACGGTATCGCGCGCCTACAGCCAGCTCGAGGCCGAGGGCGTGCTGGAACGCCTGCGCGGCCGCGGCATGGCGGTGGCCGCGACCGCTGCAGCGCCGCAACGGCAAGGGCAGCGCCTGGAGTTGATCGAACCGCGCCTGCAGGAACTGGTCCGGCATTGCCGGGAACTGGGCCTGCCGTCGCCTCCCGTGATCGAACGTCTTGAACAGTTGTTTGGAGAACCTGGCGATGAGTAGCGTGGTAATGCAGACGGCAATCCAGACCGACCTGGACATGGACCTGCCGCTGGCGGCGCACGACCTGCACCTGGCCTTCGGTACCAGCAAGGTGCTGCAGGGTATTGACCTGCAGGTGGCGCGCGGCGAGGTAGTTGGCCTGATCGGCCGCAACGGCGCCGGCAAGAGCACCCTGCTGGCCTGCCTGCTCGGCCTGCTGCAGCCGCAACGTGGCCGGGCGCGGGTGTTCGGCGGCCCGGCGCTGCATCTGGACGACACGCGCAAGGCGCAGTTGGGGTTCGTGCCGCAGCAGCCTCAGGCCTTCGGCTGGATGCGCGTGGAGGAACTGCTCGCCTTCGCCGCGCAGCTCTATCCGCACTGGGACGTGCAGCGCGCGGACACGCTGCTGCGCCGCTGGGAGTTGGATCGGACCCAGAGCATCGGCAAGCTCTCGCCCGGCCAGGCCCAGCGTCTGGCCCTGGTCCGGGCGCTGGCCGCGCGGCCGGCGCTGCTGGTGCTGGACGAACCGGCCTCGGCGCTGGACCCGGTCGCGCGTCGCGACCTGATGCGCGAGATCGTCACCGAAACCTGCGACGCCGGCACCACCGTGCTGTTCTCCAGCCACATCGTCAGCGACCTGGAACGCGTGGCCTCGCGCGTGGCCTTCCTCAACCAGGGCCGGCTGTTGCTGGACCAGCCGCTGGACGAACTCAAGGACCGGGTCCTGCGCATCGGCATCCCGGCGCCGGCAGCGGCGACGCTGGACGCGCCGTTGCGCGGCGAACTGGCGCGCCGCCACGCCACCGACGGCGGTGTCGTGGTGGTGCTGCATGCCGACGAGCTGCCGTCCGCGCTCTTGACCGTCCCCGGCATCCGCATCGACCGACTGGGCCTGGAAGACCTGTTCATCGAGGTGGTCGGATGAACCGTCTTCCTGCAGATCTGCGCCTGCTCTGCCGCGCATCGGGCGTGACCGGATGGCTGTATCCGCCCACCCTCGCCGCCGCCTTCGCCTGCACCTGGCTGCCTGAAAAAGCCGCCAACCTGCTGCCGCTGGTCCTCACCGCGATCCTGGCGATGTTCGTGTGGATGTTGCTCGGCGCTCGCCTGCTGGGTCTGCTGGAACAGGGACGCCAACTGCGTCTGCCGTCCATGGCAGCGCGCTTCGTCAACCTGTTCGGCGCCGCACTGGCCTTGACGGTGCTGCTGCCGACGCTGCTGTTCGCCGTGCGCGGCGTCGGGCCTGGCCTGTCCCTGTCGGTCCTGCTGCTCAGCGCAAGCTTCGGCATGTTGGTCGCCACCCTGCCGGCCTGGTGTGCGCCCTTGATCGGCATCTTGCCGGGGACATTCGGCGGCTTTTTGCCCAAGGCCAGTTTCGTGCCGCTGATCCTGCATCCACGCGCCAGCCTGCTGCTCGCTGCGCTCGCCTGCGCGCTGATCAGCCTGTGGTCGTACCGATACTTGCGTGGTCGCCCGGCCGATGCGCTGTCGGCATGGTCGCGCCCGATGTGGATCGGCCTGCAGCAGCGCCAGCCCGGCGACGGCACCACCAAGCAGGCCGTCGAATCGCAGAGCGGGCGTCTGGGCTGGATCCAGGGCATCGCGCGTCCTGCCTTTCCCACCGATCTGCGTCACCAACCGGAACGCGCCATGCGCTATGCCCTCGGCCCGGGCTTCGCCCCCGGCAACGCCGCCGGCACCTTCCTGGCCGCATTGGTCACGCCGGCGCTGCTCTTGCTGCTGTGGACGCCCCTGTTGCTGCGCGCGCAATCGCCGACGCTGCCATTGGTCATGGCCAACGTCATGGCCAATCTGTCCAGCGTGAAGTTCCTGCAACGGCTGTGGCTATGGCGCAAGCACGGCAACCTGGGAATGATGGAAAGCGCGCTGCTGCCGGGCCTGGGCGCCCCCGGGCAGGCGGGCAAGCTGTTCAACCAGGTGATCCTGAAGCGCGCGCTCGCGGCGATGCTGCCCTGGCTGGGCCTGTCCTGGCTGCTAGGCGCGCTCAAGCATGCGCCGGCGGCCTATTACTCGCTGACCGTGTCGATCACCCTGACCGCGACGCTCGCCGCCAGCAGTCTGCTGTTGGCCTGCATGCGCTGGCCGCGCGGCGCGCTGTTGCTGACCGTGACCCAGTTCGTCCTGGCCATGCTCGGCGGGATCAGCATCGGCCAGGTCGGCCTGCCCGGCGCGGTGGCGCCGCACTGGCTGGCGCCGGCCTGGAGCCTGCTGCTGCTCGGCATGGTCGTCGCCTACAACCTGGTGGCCCGCCAATCCAGCAGGCGCCCGCATCCCTGGCTGCTGAACTGAACGGGCCTTGCGGGAAGCCCGCTATAATCGGCGGCTTCCTCCGTTGCCGATGACGCCCCTTGCGGGCGTGCCGCCCATGTCCGAAGTCGCCACCGAAGCTGCGCGCCGCCGCACCTTCGCCATCATTTCCCATCCCGACGCCGGCAAGACCACGCTGACCGAAAAGCTGCTGCTGTTCGGCGGGGCGATCCAGATGGCCGGCTCGGTGAAGGGCCGCAAGGCCGCGCGCCACGCCACCTCGGACTGGATGGCGCTGGAAAAGGAGCGCGGCATCTCGGTGACCTCGTCGGTGATGCAGTTCCCGTACGAAGGCAAGATCATCAACCTGCTCGACACCCCTGGCCACGCCGACTTCGGCGAGGACACCTACCGCGTGCTCACCGCGGTGGACTCGGCGCTGATGGTGATCGACGTGGCCAAGGGCGTGGAAGAGCGCACCATCAAGCTGATGGAGGTGTGCCGGCTGCGCGACACGCCGATCATGACCTTCATCAACAAGCTCGACCGCGAGGGCAAGGATCCGATCGACCTGCTCGACGAGGTGGAGACGGTGCTGGGCATCGAATGCGCGCCGGTGACCTGGCCGATCGGCATGGGCCAGCGCCTCAAGGGCGTGGTGCACCTGGTGACCGGCGAAGTGCACCTGTACGAGCCCGGCCGCAACTTCACCCGCCAGGACTCGACCATCTTCCCGTCGCTGGACGCGCCAGGCCTGGCCGAGAAGATCGGCGAACAGATGCTGGCCGAACTGCGCGAGGAACTGGAACTGGTGCAGGGCGCCAGCCACGCCTTCGACCTGGACGCCTACCGCGCCGGCAAGCAGACCCCGGTGTTCTTCGGCTCCGGCGTCAACAACTTCGGCGTGCAGCCGCTGCTGGACTTCTTCGCCGAGCACGCGCCGCCGCCGCAGCCGCGCGCCACCACAGGCCGCCAGGTGCAGGCCGGCGAGGACAAGCTCACCGGCTTCGTGTTCAAGATCCAGGCCAACATGGATCCGCAGCACCGCGACCGCGTCGCCTTCATGCGCATCTGCTCCGGCCGCTTCGCCGCGGGCATGAAGACCCTGCACGTGCGCACCGGCAAGGAGGTCAAGCTGGCCAACGCGCTGACCTTCATGGCCAGCGATCGCGAGATCGCCGCCGAGGCCTACCCCGGCGACGTCATCGGCATCCACAACCACGGCACCATCTCCATCGGCGACACCTTCACCGAGGGCGAATCGCTGTCGTTCACCGGCATCCCCAACTTCGCTCCGGAACTGTTCCGCCGCGCACGCCTGCGCGACCCGCTCAAGCTCAAGCAGTTGCAGAAGGGCCTGGCGCAGCTGTCCGAGGAAGGCGCCACCCAGTTCTTCCGCCCGCTGATGAGCAACGACCTGATCCTCGGTGCGGTCGGCACGCTGCAGTTCGACGTGGTCGCCTACCGGCTGAAGGACGAGTACGGGGTGGACGCCAGCTTCGAACCGGTGGGCGTGGTCACCGCGCGCTGGGTGCACTGCGACAACCCCAAGAAGCTGGAAGAGTTCCGCGAGAAGAACGCGATGAACCTGGGCATCGACGCCGCCGGCGAACTGGTCTACCTGGCGCCGACCCGGGTCAACCTGCAACTGGCGCAGGAACGCGCGCCGGACGTGCGCTTCGCCGCCACGCGCGAACACGCGCACAGCGTGGCGGTGGAATGACCGTCATGTGACCGCGGGCGTGCGCCGGCTGAGCGCACGCCCAACCGGCGTCGCAGTGCGGCACCGCAGCGGATGCGAACCGCTCGCAATTGCGCTACCGTGCGGACCCATGGATGCAGACCGGTCGCCCGCCTACTCGAACGCCGACGCGCAGCCTTCCACGGACTGGCGCGACGAACTGGCCAGCGCCCTGACCCACGGCCTCGGCGCCATCGCCGCGCTGGCCGGCGGCTCGGTGCTGATCACCCTCGCCGCGATCTACGGCGACGGCTGGCAGCTCGCCACCGCGATCGTGTTCAGCGTCACCTTGCTGCTGCTGTACGTGGCCTCGACGCTGTACCACGCCATCCCGCATCCCGGGGCCAAGGCGCGCCTGCAGATCTTCGACCACTGCGCGATCTACCTGCTGATCGCCGGCACCTACACCCCGTTCACCCTGATCGGCCTGCGCGGCCCGTGGGGCTGGGGCCTGTTCGCGGCGATCTGGACCATTGCCGTGGCGGGCGTGATTTTCAAGCTGTTCTTCACCGGCCGCTTCCGCCTGTTGTCGACCATCCTGTACATCGCGATGGGCTGGCTGATCGTGGTGGCGATCGAACCGCTGCTGCGCTCCATCGACGCATGGACCCTGGGCTGGCTGCTGGCCGGCGGCCTGTTCTACACCCTGGGCACATACTTCTACCAGCGCGACACCGTGCGCTACTTCCACGCCATCTGGCATCTGTTCGTCCTCGCCGGCAGCGTCTGCCACTTCGTGGCGGTGACCGGCCAGGTGCTCTGAGGCGGCCGATCGCTTTCGCACCCCGTGCACAGCAGCGGCCTAGGATGGCCGCATGGCTCGCGACCCCGTTTCCGCATCCCGCGCACGCCGCCGTTCCTGGCCCTGGCGGCGCAACGACGGCCGCCTGCGGCGTTGGCCGTTCGTGCTCGGCGCGCTGGTGCTGCTCCTGCTCGTCATCATCCTGATCTTCGACTGGAACTGGTTCAAGGCGCCGGTGGAACGCGCGGTGCAGGCTCGCACCGGGCGCGCCTTCCACATCGATGGCAACCTCGACGTGGACCTGAGCCGCATCATCACCGTGCGCGGCGATCGCCTGCGCTTCGCCAACGCCGACTGGTCGAAGCAGCCGCAGATGGCCAGCGCCGACCGCGCCGAACTGGATATCGCGCTGTGGCCGCTGCTGCGCGGCCGCGTGCGCATCCCCGAGATCCGCCTGACCAAGCCTGACCTGCTGCTGGAGACCGGCCCGGCCGGGCAACCCGGCAACTGGGCATTCGGCCAGTCCGACGACAGCGGCAGGCCGGTGGTCCTGGGCGCCTTGCTGGTGCAGCAGGGACACCTGCGTTTCCAGGATCCGGTTGGGCGCACCGAGATCGATATCGCCGTCGACAGCCAGGTCGGGCAACGCCGCCGTGGCGATGCCGCACCCCCGATCGCGGTCAGCGGCGATGGCCGCTGGCGCGGCAATCCCTTCACCCTCAAGGGCAATACCGCCTCGCCGCTGGAACTGAGCGAGAGCGACCACCCATTCCGCGTCGACCTGCGCGGCAGCGCCGGCAGCACCCGCGCGCACATGCGCGGCACCCTGACCAACCCGTTCCAGTTGCGCGTGTTCGACCTGCAACTGCAACTGGCCGGCACCGACATGGCCCACCTGTATCCGCTGCTGGGCATCGCCATTCCCTCCACCCCGCCCTACCAACTGGATGGGCGCCTGCAACGCGACGGCGAGCGCTGGCGCTACCAGGACTTCCGCGGCCGTGCCGGCGACAGCGACCTCGCTGGCACGGTGCAGATCGATACCGCCGGACAACGCCCGTTCCTGCGCGCGGACCTGCGTTCGCAGCGACTGGATTTCGACGACCTGGCCGGCTTCGTCGGCGCGCCGCCGCGCACCGGCGCCGGCGAGACCGCCAACGCCGAGCAGAAGGCGCAGGCGGCCAAGCTGGCCGCCACCGACAAGGTGCTGCCGTCCACACCCTACGACCTCGGCAAGCTGCGCGCGATGGACGCCGACGTGCGCTGGAAGGCGCAACGCATCAACGCGCCGTCGCTGCCGCTGGACGACATGGACGCGCACCTGAAGCTCGACGACGGCGTGCTGCTGCTGCAACCGCTGAACTTCGGCGTGGCCGGCGGCGACCTGCGCTCGGACATCCGCATGGACGCGCGCAAGCCCACGCTGTTCACCCGCGCGCAGGTGTCGATCCGCGGCGTGCAGTTGGGCAAGCTGTTCCCCGACGGCAAACTGGCCAAGGAAGCGGCGGGCGCGATCGGCGGCGAGATCGCGCTGGCCGGCAGCGGCAACTCGATCGCACAGATGCTCGGCAGTGCCGACGGCAGCGTCGCCGTCGGCATGGGCAAGGGCCGCATCAGCAACCTGGTGATGGAGCTGGCCGGCCTGGATATCGCCGAATCGCTGAAGTACCTGGTGACCAAGGACCGCGAGATCCCGGTGCGCTGTGCGTTCGGCGACTTCGGTGTCCAGCACGGGGTGATGACCTCGCGCGGCCTGGCCTTCGACAGCACCGACACCCTGCTGGTCGGCAGCGGCACCATCGACTTGAGCCAGGAACGCCTGGACCTGCTGCTGAAGGCGCAGCCCAAGGACCACAGCATCCTCGCCCTGCGCTCGCCGCTGCGCGTCGGCGGCACCTTCAAGGACCCCAGCTTCCGCCCCGACCTCAAGGCCCTGGGCCTGCGCGGCGCCATCGCCGTCGCCCTGGGCAGCATCGCCCCGCCGGCCGCCTTGCTGGCGACCATCGAGACCGGGCCGGGCAAGGATATTCAGTGCGGCCGTTGAAGCCGGGAGTGGGGAATCGGGAATAGGGAATCGCAAGATCAAAAGCGAATTCCGCGCATCCATCGTGTCGGGCCACCGATGTCTCAAGGTGGATTAAGGAGATCGGCGCTTTTGATTTCCTATTCCCAATTCCCCATTCCCGACTCCCAGCCCCTCAACTCCTGATGTACTCCTGCAACTGATCCAGCTCCTCGCGCTGCTCTTCGATCACCGCCTTGACCAGGTCGCCGATCGAGATCACGCCGATCACGCGGCCGGCGTCCACCACCGGCAGGTGGCGGATGCGCTGCCCGGTCATCAGTTCCATGCACTGCTGCACGCTCTGCGCCGGGTCCACGGTGTGCACCTTGCTGCTCATGATGTCGCGCACCGGCGTGGTCGCCGAGGAGCGGTCCTGCAGGACCACCTTGCGTGCGTAGTCGCGCTCGGACAGGATCCCGGACAGCTGTCCGTCCTGCATCACCAGCACCGCGCCGATGCCCTTGGCGGCCATCAGCCGCAGCGCCTCGATCACCGCCGTGTCCGGCGCGACCGTGTGGATCTCATTGCCCTTTTCGTTCAAGACCTGCCGTACCGTGCGCATCGCTGCCTCCCGGTTCGCTGGATCGCACGGCCGAGCATACTCCTTCGCCGGGTGCACGCCAGGTCTCCACCAGGTACAGCGGTCGCTGCTTGGATTCCTCGTACAGCCGGCCCAGGTATTCGCCGATCAGGCCCAGCGCGATCAGTTGCACGCCGCCCAGGAACAGGATGACCGCCATCATCGTCGGCCATCCCGCCACCGGATCGCCCCACAGCGCCGCCTTGACCACCACCCAGATCGCGAACAGGAAGGCGCCGACCGCGGTCGCCAGCCCGAGATAGGTGGCCACCCGCAACGGCGCGGTGGAAAACCCGGTGATGCCGTCCAGGGCGAAGTTCCACAGCCGCCACAAGCTGAACTTGCTGCGCCCGGCCAGGCGCGGCGCACGGTTGTACGGCACCGCCAGGCGGCGGAAGCCGATCCAGCCGAACAAGCCCTTCATGAAGCGATGGCGCTCGCGCAACTGCCGCAGCGCGGCCAGCGCGCGCGGCGACAGCAGGCGGAAATCGCCGGTGTCGGCCGGGATCGGCGTCTTCGACAGGCGCCCGATCACCCGGTAGAACAGCGCCGCGGTGCCGCGCTTGAGCCAGCCCTCGCCTTCGCGCACCAGGCGCGTGCCGTAGATGTCGTCGTAGCCGGCGCGCCAGTGCGCGACGAACTGTCCGATCAATTCCGGCGGATCCTGTCCATCGGCGTCCAGCAGCATCGCCGCGCCGCGATCGACGCAGTCCAGCCCGGCGGTCAGCGCCAGTTCTTTGCCGAAATTGCGCGACAGGCGCAGCGCACCGACCCGCGGATCGGACGCGGCCAGCGCCTGGATCGTCTCCCAGGTGGCATCGCGGCTGCCGTCGTCCACGTACAGCACCCGCCCCTCCAGTCCCGGCACGGCGTCGAGCGCGGCGAGGATGCGCGGGTGCAGCAGCGGCAGGGTCTGCGCTTCGTTGAACGCAGTGACGACGACGGTGAGGCGTTCGGATTCCATCGGCGGATGGTACGGAGCGACCTGCGCGTTCACCAGCGGCGCGCGCGGCGTCTGACGAACTCCTCCCTTCTCCCATTGGGAGAAGGTGCCCCGAAGGGGCGGATGAGGGTGCGCCTGCCGCAGAACCCCAATGGGCACGTGCGGTCGTACCCTCACCCCAACCCCTCTCCCGGGGGGAGAGGGGCTTCAAGCCTACGGCGCCTGCAGGTAGGCCGGCCCGCCCAGTTGCCGGGTCTGGCGTTGGATCCAGTTGGCGCGTCCCTGCACGTACGGGCCAGGACGCGTGGCGTTGTAGCGCTGCGGCGCCGGCAGCACCGCCGCCAGCAGCGCGCTCTGCGCCGGCGTCAGCTGCGCCGCGTCCTTGTTCCAGAAGCTGCGCGCCGCCGCCTGGGCGCCGTACACGCCGTCGCCGAACTCGGCGACGTTGGCGTACACCTCGAGAATGCGCTGCTTCGACCACAGCGCCTCGATCAACACCGTGTACCAGGCCTCCAGCCCCTTGCGCAGCCAGCTGCGGCCCTGCCACAGGAACAGATTCTTGGCGACCTGCTGGCTGATCGTGCTGGCGCCGCGCAGGCGTCCGCCGCGGGCGTTATGGTCGCGCGCCTTCTCGATCGCATCCAGGTCGAAGCCATGGTGGCTGGGGAAGCGCTGGTCTTCCGCAGCGACCAGCGAGATCGGCAGGCTCGGCGCGATCTGCGCGGCATCGCGCCAGTCGTAGGCGATGCGGTAGGACCAGTCGCCGCCGGCCCAGGCACCGAGCTGGCGCTCCAGCATCATCGCCGAGAACGGCGGATCGACGAAGCGCAGCAGCAGCACCTGCGACACGCTCGCCAGCACGAACAGCAACGGCACCAGCAGCAGCCAGCGGCGCCAGCGCCTGGTCCGTGGACGCGGCGACGCCGCACCACTTGCATCGCGGCGCCCCGCCCCCATTCCTATGCTTTCTTCGATCTGGTCCACCATGACGATCCACGTTCGTGCGGTCGCCATCTTCCCATGCGCAGCGAGGCCGCAATGCATTCTTCCGACGATCGTCTGACCCGCTTCCTGCTCCCCGGCGCCGGGGTGCGCGGCGTGCACGTGCGCCTGCACGACACCTGGCGCGAGATCCTGGCGCCGGCCAGCTACCCCGCCGCGGCCACCGAACTGCTGGGCGAGGCCTGCGTCGCCGCGGCCCTGTTCACCGGCCACACCAAGGTCGACGGGCGCCTGTCGGTGCAGTTGCGCAGCCATGGCGCGCTGCGCACCCTGTTCGCCGAATGCACCGCCGCCGGCACGCTGCGCGGCATCGTCCAGCTGAGCGAAGGCCAGGACGCGCCGCGCGACCTGCGCGCGCTCGGCGACGACGCCCTGCTGGCGATCACCATCGAGAACCCCGGTCTGGATCCGCGCGAACCGCAGCGCTACCAGAGCCTGGTGGCGATGTCTTCGGCCGAACTGGACGAGGCCTTCGAGGACTACTTCCGCCAGTCCGAGCAGTTGCCGACGCGGCTGATCCTGGCCGCCGACGGCAGTCACGCCGCCGGCCTGCTGCTGCAGAAGCTGCCCGGCGACGCCGGCGACGAGGATGGCTGGAACCGCGCCGGGGCGCTGTTCGAGACCGTCGGCGAGGCCGAATTGCTGGCCACGCCGGCCGAAACCCTGCTGCACCGGCTGTTCCACGAGGAGACCCCGGAGTTGCTCGGCGACCGCCCGCTGCGCTTCGGCTGCTCGTGCTCGCGCGAGCGGGTGGCGGCGATGCTGCGCTCGCTCGGCGAGGAAGAAGCGCGGGCCGCCGCCGAGGCCACCGGCCAAGTTGAGATCCGTTGCGAGTTCTGCGGCCGGCACTATGACTTCCCCTTGACGGAATTCGGAGTATTGTTTGCCGTAACGCAGGCTGAACCGACATCCTCGGAGCGCTTGCACTAGCTGAAATGCGCGTCGCGACCGGGGAGTCCGACTTGTTAAAGAAACATAAACCCACTAGCATCGACCACCCTGTCCGGCGGGAACTTTCGTGCCCGCCCCAAGTCTCAGACTGCTGATGCGACCCTTCCTGCGCCTACCGCTCGCCCTGCTGATCGCCCTTGCGGCGAGCACGGGCGCGCACGCGCAGAGCAAGCCGGCCAGCGGCCAGGACCGCACCGTGCTGCCGGTCTGGAACAAGGGCAGCGGCAAGGTCGAGGCGCTGCTGTACCTGGAGCCCACCGGCGAACAGGCGGTCGGCGCGCGCTGGCATTTCGGCCGCAACTCGCTGGATGCCGCGTTCGGCCTGTCCTCCGGCGACTCGCTGGGCCTGCTGTGCAACAGCGCCAGCGGCAGCAGCATCAGCGGGCTGGCCAGCCACTGCATGTTGGCCAGCCTGGGCGACGACGACGGCACCACCGGCCACCACGTCGCCGCCACCACCACCTTCAACCGCCCCGGCGGGCGCCTGTCGCTGTCGGCCGGCACCGGCCGCGAGAACCTCCCCGCCTGGCTGGCCGGCGCCAACAAGACGCCGTCGATGCGGATGGAGCAGAACGACCTGACCGTCTTCGCGCAGCAGAACATCGGCCGCGAAGGCTTCGTCTCGATCGGCGGCACCTACGCCAAGGCGCGTCTGGTGCCGATCGCCGATGCCACCCCGGCCATGCTCGACCGTTGGGACAGCAAGAGCCTGAGCATCGGCGGCGGCTACGGCTCGTTCAGCGCCAACGTCATCGGCCGCGTCGTCGACGCCCCCGGCCAGCCCGGCAAGTGGACCGGCCTGGGCGTAGGCCTGACCTGGCGCACGCCGTGGAGCGGCCAGCTGACCGTAGGCGCCGAGAACGTCATCACCCGTGGCAAGAACCCGTTTTCGCCGAACAACATCAGCACCGAAGAGGGGACCATCCCTTACGTGCGGTACGAGCAGGACCTGTAGCGAGCAGCCGGCGGCGCATGCCGCCCCATCACAATGCATTTTGTGATGGATACGTGATTTTTAATCGAATTCACGTCAAAACACTCCCTTGTTAACGGGACTTTAATTCTTCCTCCGACCGGGCTAACATCCAGGCACCCTGAAGGGATTTGGAATCGCGCTTTCGATTCCGCCCACAGGCAAACCTTGGGCTTTACCCAATCTCATTCGGAGAGATAGCTAATGAATTGCAAGACCAACAAACTGCGCGACGCAGTGGTGCTCGCGCTGGTCGTGGGCGCTGGCGGCAGCACTGGCGCAGCCTTCGCTCAGGACGCGAGCACCAGTGGCGCCACCAACCTGGATCGCATCGAAGTCACCGGTTCGCGCATCCGTTCGGTGGACGTCGAGACCGCCCAGCCGGTCTTCACCGTATCCTCTGAGGAGATCAAGAAGTCCGGCCTGGTGAGCGTCGGCGACATCCTGCAGAACCTCACCGTCTCCGGCACCCAGACGTTCAGCAAGGCAGCGGTGCTGACCTCGAACGCGGAACAGGGCGGCCAGTACGTCAACCTGTACAACCTGGGCGAGCAGCGCACCCTGGTGCTGGTGAACGGCAAGCGCTGGACCTCCAGCCTGGCCGGCTACACCGACCTGTCGACCATCCCCAGCGCCCTGATCGATCGCATCGAAGTGCTGAAGGACGGCGCCTCGGCGATCTACGGCTCCGACGCCGTTGCCGGCGTGGTCAACATCATCCTGCGCAAGAATTTCGAAGGTGCCGAAGCCTCGGCGCTGTTCGGCCAGAACGGCCGCGGCGACGGCCAGAAGCAGTCGTACTCGATCACCCTGGGCGCCAGCGGCGACCACTCCTCGCTCGTGTTCGGCGCCAGCTACACCAAGGAAGATCCGGTGTTCGCCAAGGACCGCGAATTGACCCGCACCACCTTTGGGCCGAACCACCCGCTGGACGGCCTGAGCGCCACCGGCCCGTGGGGCCGCTTCAACTACAACGGCAGCACCTACGTCCTCAACCACACCGGTTCGTGGGACGGCAACGGCGTTGGCGCCGATTCGCGCAACCTCGCCAACTACCACAACGGCCTGACCACCGACGATCGCTTCAACGTCACCCAGCAGATGATGCTGGCGCAAGGCAATGAGACCAAGTCGGTATTCACCTCGGGCAGCTTCGATCTCAACGAGAACATCACCTTCAAGTCGACGGCGATGTACTCCGAGCGCGATTCCACGCGCCAGGTCGGCGGCTATCCGCTGAGCGCGACCTCGCAGCGCACGTTCCCGGTCTCCATCAGCGGCCAGAGCTACTACAACCCGGTCGGCCAGGACATCACCTCCTGGTTCCGTCGCATCACGGAAGTTCCGCGCGTGTCGGAAAACGACGTCAAGAGCTTCCACTTCGACGCCGCTCTGGAAGGCGCGTTCAATGTCGGCACCCATGGCTGGAACTGGGACGTCGGCATGAACTACAACAAGTACGACGTCACCCAGATCAGCACCGGCAACGTCAACTTGCTGGCGCTGCAGAAGGCCCTGGGGCCGTCCTTCCTGAATGCACAGGGCGTGGTCCAGTGCGGTACCGCGGCCAACCCGATCGCGCTGGGCACCAACCTGGCTGCCGGACAGTGCACGCCGTTCAACATCCTCGGCGGCCCGTCCGCGTCCACCGCCGACGCGTTGAAGTACATCAGCACCCTGGGCCAGGCCACCCAGCAGAGCGTAAGCAAGCAGTACTTCGCCAACATCACCGGCGGCCTGTTCGACATGCCGGGTTCGGCAGGCGAATTCGCGTTCGCGGCAGGTGTCGAGCACCGCGAAGTCAGCGGCTACGACTACCCGGACCAGCTCTCCAGCGCCGGTTACACCACCGACCTGGCCGCCGCGCCGACCACGGGCAAGTACAAGACCAACGAAGCGTACCTGGAACTGATGATTCCGGTCCTGAAGGACGTGCCGTTCGCCAAGGAACTCTCGTTCGACGTGGCGAGCCGCTACTCGGACTACGACCGGTTCGGCAACACCACCAACAGCAAGTTCAGCCTGACCTGGAAGCCGGTCGAGGATCTGCTGGTGCGTGGCACGTACGGCAAGGGCTTCCGCGCCCCGACCCTGGACGACACCTTCGGCGGCGGCTCGCAGTCCTTCGATCCGTTCACCGATCCGTGCGATGCACGCTTTGGCCAGCTGTCCACGCCGGCCGTGGCAGCGCGCTGCGCGTCGGAAGGCCTCTCGACGAACTTCCGCCAGACCGACAACGCCGGCCAGCCGGTCAGCGCCCGCGAAACGCAGAGCAACACCGCGTTCCAGGCCGGCGTGGGCAACGCCGAGCTGCAGCCGGAGTACAGCAAGACCCGCACGGTCGGCTTGGTCTTCAGCCCGCACTGGGTGCAGGGCCTGGACTTCTCGCTCGACTGGTACAAGATCAGCATCTCCAACGTGATCACCGCGGTCAGCGCGACCTATGTGCTGAACCAGTGCTACAACGGCGTCACCTCGTTCTGTAACTACACCCGCGATGCGGCCACCGGCCAGGTGGTCAGCCTGAGCCGCGGCAACACCAACCTGGGTGCGCTGGAAACCGAAGGCTACAACTTCGTCGCGAACTATCGCCTGCCGGAATTCGCGGTCGGCCAGTTCTCGCTGCGACTGGACAGCAACTACCTGGTTGCGTTCCGGCAGCAGAGCGACAACGGCAGCCCGTGGAACGACTACGCGGGCTACTGGAACTACCCGCGCGTTCGGGCCACGCTCGGCGTGAACTGGGTCAAGGGCGACCTGTCGGCCAGCTGGAACCTGCGCTACTACGGCGGCTACCGCGATTACTGCCAGTACGCCGAAGAGTGCAACGAGCCCGACTACCAGACGCCCAACGCCGGCTGGGGCGGTGGCGTGGGCGCCAACAAGAAGGGCGCCATCACCTATCAGGACGTCTCGATGACCTGGTCGGCCCCTTGGAACGGCGCGGTCACCGTGGGTGCTCGCAACGTGTGGAACAAGCAACCGCCGATCACCTACTCGCTGACCAACAACAGCTCCTCGTCCATCGATCCGATGCTGGACTACGACCGTTACCTGTTCATGCAATACACCCAGCGGTTCTGATACAGCAGATGTAGCGACAACAAAAACGGCCCCGAAAGGGGCCGTTTTCTTATGCAGCCAGCTTTTTCAATACAAACAAATCGGCCAGCTAGCGTCGCATTCAATACGAATGCAAATGCTGCAGGAATCAGCCGGGAATCAAGGTCACGATGACGTGTTCGACGTAGGCCTCGAAGTCCTCGCGCGCCTGCTTGGGCTGGTGCAGTTGCAACGACAGCTGCAGGAAGCCGACGTAGGCGGCATAGGCCAGGCGTGCGCGATGTTGGGCGTCGGTGCGACTGAGCCCGGCCTGGCGGAACGAGGCGATCAGGTACTCCATGCGCCGCTGCGAGACCCGGTCGATCACCGGGCGCACCGCGGGATGGTCGAGCGCCTTCAGCAGCTCGCTGTAGATGACGTGCGGCTTGACCTCATGCGCGACCAGTTGAAACAGCGCGCGCAGCCGCGTGCGCGGATCCGGCACTTCTTCCAGGCTGCCGAACACCTGTTGCTGCTCGACCAGTTCCCAGCGTTCCAGCGCAGCCTGCAGCAGCGCATCACGCGAGGGGAAATGCCAATAGAAGCTGCCCTTGGTGACGCCCAGGCGCCGCGCCAGCGGCTCCACCGCCACCGCGCTCACGCCCTGTTCGGCGATCAGGTCGAGGGCGGCCTGCGCCCAGTCTTCGGCACTGAGCCGGTTGTTGCGGCCACCGCCGGAAGCGGCGCCGTCGTCGGAGGAAGGAGCGGGCGCGGTATTCATCCGTGGATTTAACCATACGGGGACGTCGGTTGCAGTATGTGGCCTTCGCGCGGTGAGCGCAAACGCCCGACAGCATTGGCTTTTCGCACCCATACTGCATCGTATTGACATGCCGCTTCGAGCGACCATACTATCTCGTATGGTTTCTGCTTCCGCCACTGTCGCGCAGTCCGTCCCGGCCACCCTCTCGGGTGCCGGCGAGCTGGCGCTGGCTGCGACCGTCACCGGTCCCGGTGAGGCCGGCTCGGTGCTGTTCGCGCATGGCTTCGGCCAGACCCGGCACGCGTGGTCGGCAACCGCCGCGGCGCTGCAGGCGCACGGCTACCGCAGCGTCGCCTATGACGCGCGCGGCCATGGCGACTCCGCACGCAACCCGGCGGACCTGCCCTATCGCGGCGAGCAGTTCACCGACGACCTGATCGTGGTCGCCGGCGAGATGTCGCCACCGCCGGTGCTGGTCGCCGCGTCGATGGGCGGACTGTTCGGGCTGATCGCCGAGTCGCGCTGGCCGGGCCTGTTCCGCGCGATGGTGCTGGTGGACATCACCCCGCGCTGGCAGCCGGCCGGGGTCGAGCGCATCCTCGTCTTCATGACCGCCCACCCGCAGGGCTTCGCCAGCCTGGACGACGCCGGCGACGCGATCGCCGCGTATCTGCCGCAGCGTGCGCGCAAGTCGCCCGAGGCCTTGCGCAGCGTCCTGCGCCAGCACGCCGATGGCCGCTGGTACTGGCACTGGGATCCGCGCCTGGTCGAAGAGCTGGCGCGCGACAGCGACCAGCACCAGGGCGCGATCGCGCAGGCCGCCGCGCACGTGCAGTGTCCGCTGCTGCTGATCAGCGGCGGCCGCAGCGACCTGGTCACGCCGCAGACCATCGCAGAATTCCTGTCGCTGGTGCCGCATGCGCAGCACGCGCATCTGCCCGAGGCCACGCATATGCTGGCCGGCGACGACAACGCCGCATTTACCGCCACTGTGTTGCACTACCTGGACGCCCTGCCACCGGCCTGCGCCGGCGCATCGTCCGCCGTCACCGAGTACCTCCCCGGAGCACGCCCATGAGCATCATTGCCCCCTTCCTCGTGTTGTTGCTGGCCGGCGCGTTCGCCGCCTATCACCGCATGCGGCTCGCCGTCTGGGCCGCGTTGAGCGCCACGCTGCTGGTCGCGTGCTGGCTGCTCGGCGCCAACCACGTCGCCACCATCGTCGCGGCCGTTGTGCTGGCGGTGGTCGCGGTGCCGCTGCTGTTGCCGTTCGTGCGCAAGCCGCTGCTCACCGCGCCGATGCTGAAGGTGTTCCGCAAGGTGCTGCCGCCGCTGTCGCAGACCGAGCGCATCGCCCTGGAAACCGGCTCGGTCGGCTTCGAAGGCGAACTGTTCACCGGCGATCCGGACTGGCAGAAGCTGCTGAACTATCCCAAGCCGCAGCTGACAGCCGAAGAGCAGGCCTTCCTCGATGGCCCGGTGGAAGAACTGTGCCGGATGACCAACGACTGGGACATCACCCACGTCCACGCCGACCTGCCGCCGGAACTGTGGAGCTTCATCAAGAAGAACAAGTTCTTCGGCATGATCATTCCGAAGGAATACGGCGGCCTCGGCTTCTCCGCGCTGGCCCACCACAAGGTGATCCAGAAGATCGCTTCGGTGTCGAGCGTGGTCAGCTCCACCGTCGGCGTGCCCAACTCGCTGGGCCCGGGCGAACTGCTGCTGCACTACGGCTCCAAGGAGCAGAAGGACTACTACCTGCCGCGCCTGGCGGTGGGCCAGGAAGTGCCCTGCTTCGGCCTGACCGGTCCGTTCGCCGGCTCCGATGCCACCTCGATCCCCGACTACGGCATCGTCTGCAAGGGCGAGTGGAACGGCGCCAACGTGCTCGGCGTCAAGCTGACCTTCGACAAGCGCTACATCACCCTGGCCCCGGTGGCGACCCTGGTCGGCCTGGCGTTCCGCATGTACGACCCGGACGGCCTGATCGGCGACACCAAGGACATCGGCATCACCCTGGCGCTGTTGCCGCGCGAGACCCCGGGGGTCGAGATCGGTCGCCGCCACTTCCCGCTGAACTCGCCGTTCCAGAACGGCCCGATCCATGGCCGCGAGGTGTTCATCCCGCTGAGCCAGCTGATCGGCGGCGTGGAGATGGTCGGCAAGGGCTGGAACATGCTCAACGAGTGCCTGGCCGTGGGCCGTTCGATCACCCTGCCCTCCACCGCCAGCGGCGGCGCCAAGTTCGGCGCGGTCGTCACCGGCGCGTATGCGCGCATCCGCAAGCAGTTCGGCCTGTCGGTCGGCCGCTTCGAAGGCGTGGAAGAGGCGCTAGCGCGCATCGGCGGCAAGGCCTATGCGATCAGTGCGCTGTCGCAGGCCACCGCTGCGGCGGTGGACCGTGGCGACGTGCCGTCGGTGCCGTCGGCGATCGCCAAGTACCACTGCACCACGATGAGCCGCGAGGTCATCAGCGACGTGATGGACGTGGTCGGCGGCAAGGGCATCATCCTCGGCCCGCGCAACTTCGCCGGCCGCAGCTGGCAGGCCGCGCCGATCGCGATCACCGTGGAAGGCGCCAACATCATGACCCGCAGCCTGCTGATCTTCGGCCAGGGCGCGATCCTGTGCCATCCGTGGGTGATGAAGGAGATGAAGGCCGCCGGCAATCCGGACCACAAGGCCGGCGTCGACGAGTTCGACCGCAACCTGTTCGGCCATATCGGCTTCGCCATCTCCAACGCGGTGCGTTCGCTGTGGTTCGGCCTGACCGCCGCACGCATCGGCGCCGCGCCGGGCGATGCCTACACCCGCCGCTACTTCCGCAAGCTGGATCGCTACTCGGCGAACCTAGCGCTGATGGCCGACGTGTCGATGCTGATGCTCGGCGGCAAGCTGAAGTTCAAGGAGTCGCTGTCCGGGCGCCTGGGCGACGTGCTGAGCCACATCTACATGACCAGCGCGATGCTCAAGCGCTACCACGACGACGGCGCGCCGGCCACCGATCAGCCGCTGCTGGCCTGGGCCTTCCACGACAGCGTGCACAAGATCGAGCTGGCGCTGTCGGCGGCGCTGCGCAACTTCCCGATCCGTCCGGTCGGCTGGTTGATGTGGGCACTGATCTTCCCGTGGGGCCGCCGTGCCGAGGCGCCGGGCGACCGCCTGGGCCATCGCGTCGCCGCACTGCTGATGACCCCCAACGAAGCCCGTGATCGCCTGGGCCAGGGCGTGTTCCTGACCCCGTGCGAAAACAACCCCGGCGGCCGCATCGCCAGCTATCTGACCAAGGCGGTGCTCGCCGAGCCGGTGGAGCGCAAGTTCCTGAAGGCGCTCAAGAGCAAGGGCATCGAGGCGCTGGACTTCGCCTCGCAGCTGGACGAGGCGGTGCGCCAAGGCGTGCTGTCGGCCGACGAGCGCCGTCAGCTGGAGGAGCTGCGCGAGATCACCATGGACACGATCAGCGTCGACGACTTCGATACCGACGAACTGCGTTCGGCGAGCTATTACCAGCGCGCCGCTGCAGCGGCCGATGACGGGCATTCGCGCGAAGCGGCCTGATCCTTCTGGTCATGCGACACCCACGACGGCGGACTTCGGTCCGCCGTCGTGCGTTTGAGGAGACAGCCATGAGCCACCTGCTTTCGCTCTATCGCCGCATGCAACGCTGGCCGGCTGGCTCATGGCTGTTCGCGCGCGCGGTGTGTTTCAAGGCGCCCTACTTCGCCAGCATCGCCCCGCGCATCACCGTCCTGGAACCGGGCCGTTGCGAGGCGCGCATCGCGCACCGGCGGCGCGTCAGCAACCACATCGGCACCGTGCATGCGATCGCCCTGTGCAACCTGGCGGAACTGGCCGGCGGTCTCATGGTCGACGCCAGCCTGCCGCCATCGATGCGCTGGATTCCCAAGGGCATGCAGGTGGAATACCGCAGCAAGGCGGTGGGTCCGATGCATGCGGTGGCCACGCCGGACGTGGCGATCGTCGCCGCCGAGCGCGGCTACGACCTGCCGGTCAGCGTGGAGATCCGCGATACGCGCGAGCAGGTGGTGTGCGTCGCGCGCATCGCCATGTGGGTGTCGCCACGCACGCCGAGCACCGCCTGATCGCCGCGCTGCGTGTCTGCAGCGCGGGCGCGGTCAGTACGCCAGCAGCACCGCCGCGATCGCCAGCGCCGCCGGCAGCGCCTGCACGAACACGATGCGGCGGCTGACGCTCCAGCCGCCATACAGGCCGGCCACGACCACGCAGCCGAGGAAGAACAGCATCACGTCGACCCGCTGCGCGACCAGGCCCCAGGCCAGGCCGGCGGCGAGGAAGCCGTTGTACAGCCCCTGGTTGGCCGCCAGCACGCGCGTGGCCTGGGCCTTCTCCGGGCTGTTGCGGAACACCTTCATGCCCAGCGGACGCGTCCACAGGACCATTTCCAGCACCAGGATGTACAGGTGCAGCAGCGCGACCGCGCCGACCAGGATCGAAGCCAACAGGATCATCGTGCTATCCGGCACAGGAGACAGGGCGCCAGCATAGCCAGCGTCCCGATGGGCGGCCAGTGCTCGGCCGCGCGGCGACGGCTCAGCGCGGCGGCGGCGTGCGTTCCGGCGGCAGCTTGGCCGCCTCGCGCAGCAGCCGCCACGCGCCCAGGGTCATGCCGGAGGCGGCCAACAGGCCCGCGACGAACACCACCTGCGAGCCGAACCCCGACAGCAGCTTGTACAGCCAGGCGAAGCTGAGGTCGCTGCCACGGTAGATCACCGTATCGATCGCCGCGCCGGCCTTGTAGCGCCATTCGCGGCCGACCCGGGTGTACAGGGTCTCGCGCGCCGGCTTGGCCAGGGAGAACTCGCCGGCGCGGGTCACCACCTGCACCACGGCCACCAGCATCGGCAGCGGCGACACCGCCAGCACCGAATAGCCGAGCAGGATCGCGCAGCCGGGGATCAGCAGCGCCGGTCCGATGCCGAAGCGCGACAGCAGCGCGCGGGTGACCAGCAACTGCATCACCAGGGTCACCGCGTTCACCGCCAGGTCGATGTTGGCGTAGAAGGCGGTACTGGCCGCCGCATCGGTGTACAGGCGGCGCACGATCGCCGCCTGTTCGTTGTACAGCAGGGTGCCCACGCCCACGCCGAACACCGACATCAGCGCCAGCCAGCGCAACAGCGGTTCGCGCGCGATCAGCTTCAGCCCGGCCAGCACGTCGCCGCCCATCGGCGCCTCGCCGCCGACCACGCCGCGCTCGCGTTCGCGGGCGACCGCCCACAGCCGCAGGCGCAGCAGGCACACCACGCTGACCACCAGGAAGCCGGCCGACACCAGCATCAGGTTGGCGATGCCGACGCGCTCGACCAGGCTGCCGGCGATCACCGGCCCCAGGAACGCGCCGAGCGTGCCGGCGGCGCCGATGTAGCCGTAGCAGGCGCGCGCTTCGGCATTGCTGAAGACATCGGCCATGAAGCTCCAGAACACCGCCACCGCGAACAGGTTGAACACCGAGATCCACAGGAAGAAGGCCATGCCGCGCCCGGGCACGCCGCTGTCGAACAGCACGTAGAACAGCAACAGCGTGGCGATGAAGAAGCCGTACACCACCGGCAGGAACACCCGCCGCGGATAGCGGCTGACCAGCGCGCCGTAGATCGGCTGCAGCAACAGCATGATCAGGAAGGTGCAGGTGAACAGCACCTGCAGCGCGAACTCCTTCAGCGGCATGCCGTGCGCCGCGAAGAACGCGATCATCGCTGGCGGGAACACCGCGGCCACGTCGGCGGAGGCGCCCATCGCCTCGCGCACCGGCCGCAGCACGTAGTAGCCGCTGAGCAGCGAGAAGAAGTACAGGAACGCCCACGCCAGCGGCGGCGAATCGCGCAGGGCGCCGCGCAGCCGCGCCAGCGCGCCGGGGGCATGCGGGGTGGCGCTCATTGGCGGCGGACCCTGGCGCAAAAACGGGACATGGCGATTTTCGGGGGGCGGAAAACGCGCACGGTAGCTGATGCACCGCAACACCGCCAGCGCGTGCGCGATCCGCAGCCCGCGCCATACGCGCCTCGTGTCCGGCGGCGGCCGCGCCGAGCATATGCTCTATCCTCGGCGACTAGCGTCGGCGCCAGGAACTCAGGGGACACCGCGGGTGTACGACTACATCATCATCGGCGCAGGCTCGGCCGGCTGCGTGCTCGCCAACCGCCTGAGCGAGGACCGCGACTGCAAGGTGCTGCTGATCGAGGCCGGGCCACGCGACCGCAATCCCTTCATCCACATGCCCGCGGGCCTGGCGCGCCTGGCCACCAACCGCCGCATCAACTGGAACTACCTGACCGAGGCCGAGCCGGCCTTGAACGACCGCCGCCTATGGTGGCCGCGCGGCAAGGTGCTGGGCGGCTCCAGCTCGATCAACGCGATGTGCTACGTGCGCGGCGTGCCCGCCGACTACGACGATTGGTCGGCCGATGGCGCCGACGGCTGGGACTGGCGCGGCGTGCTGCCCTACTTCCGCCGCAGCGAATGCAACAGCCGCGGCGGCGATGCGCTGCACGGCGGCGACGGCCCGCTGCACGTCTCCGACCTGCGCTACCACAACCCGCTCTCGGACGTGTTCGTCGCGGCCGCGCAGGAAGCGGGCTTCCCGCACAACCCCGATTTCAACGGCCCGCAGCAACAAGGCGTGGGGCTGTACCAGGTCACCCAGAAGGACGGTGCACGCTGTTCGGCCGCAGTCGCCTACCTGGCGCCGGCGCGCGCGCGGGAGAACCTGCAGGTGGTCACCGACGCGCTGGTGCTGCGCCTGTTGATCGAGGGCGGACGCGTGGTCGGCGTCGCCTATGCGCAGGACGGCCGCGAGGTAAAGGCGCGCGCCGCGCGCGAGGTGCTGCTCAGCGCCGGCGCGGTGAACTCGCCGCAGCTGCTGATGCTCTCGGGCATCGGCCCGGCCGATGCGCTGCGCCGCCACGGCATCGCGGTGCAGCTCGACCAGCCGCAGGTCGGCGCCAACCTGCAGGATCACCTGGACGTGTGCACGCTGTACCGCACCCGCCCCGGCATCAGCTACGACCGCCGCAACCAGGCCAAGATCGCCTTCGATTATTTCCTGCGCGGGCACCGCGGCGCCGGCAGCAGCAACATCGCCGAGGCCGGCGGCTTCATCCGCTCGCCGCTGGCACCGGACGCGCGTGCCGACATCCAGTTGCACTTCGTACCGGCCATGCTCGACGACCACGGCCGCAATCGCCTGCCCGGCGACGGTTTCACCCTGCACGCCTGCCACCTGCAGCCGCGCAGCCGTGGCCGCATCGCGCTCAACGACGCCGACCCGCGCACGCCGGCGCGGATCCAGGCCAACTACCTCAGCGATCCCGACGGCTTCGACCTGCGCATGCTGGTGGAATGCGCGCGACTGGCGCGGCACATCCTGCGGCAGCCGGCGTTCGATGCATGGCGCGGCGCGCCGCTGCTGCCGGCACGCGAGGACCTGGACGAGGCCGGGCTGATCGCCTTCATCCGCGCCAAGGCCGAAACCATCTATCACCCGATCGGCACCTGCCGGATGGGCAGCGACGCGCAGGCGGTGGTCGACCCGCAACTGCGCCTGCGCGGCCTCGACGGCCTGCGCGTGGTCGACGCTTCGGTGATGCCGCGCCTGGTCAGCGGCAATACCAACGGGCCGACGATGATGATCGCCGAGCGTGCTGCGGATCTGATCCGTGGGCGGGCTGTGCTGCGGGAGGGGTGAGGCGGCGGTTGCGGGGATGCGCGACGCTGCGCGGTGGGGGCGAGCGCCCGGGTATCGCGAAGGGGCGATGCGCTGCTGGGCGACCGACCCTCACCCCAACCCCTCTCCCGGGGGGAGAGGGGCTGAGCGGGCCGTGCGCGGCACGGCGATTGCATGTCCGTGGGCATCCGCCGCAGTCCCCGCCACCGCTCCGCCGGCAGGCCTGCACACCCCCGCTCGACGCGGGAAATCCCCAGCAGGATCAAGGCGATGCCTATTCATCTTCTCCCAGTTTGTGCATTCGAGAAATCCGGCGCTAGAATCGTTGCCGGCAGCACCTCACAGGCCTCAGGCGCAATGACACAGAACAGCAGGCACCGGCTCCTTCGACCGGTGGCAACCGGGTTGCTCGGGGCATTGTTGCCCTTTGCGATGTCCTCCACCGCACAGACGCCGGCGCCCGCACAACCGCTGCCGCCGCCGCTGCACACCGAAGCCACGCGCTACACCTCGCCGACCCAGCCGCTGCCCTACCGCGCCTCGCTGACCCAGAGCCAGGTGCTGCCGCTGGCCAGGGACTTCGACGTGGCCGCGCTGGAATCGGCCGCCGAACAGCTGACCTACGGCGAGCGCGTGCCGGGCCTGGCCATGGCCATCGTGCACAACGGCCAGGTGCTCAGCGCGCGCGGCTACGGCGTCACCGACGTCAACCGCCCCGAGCCGGTCGATGCGCACACCGTGTTCCGCCTGGCCTCGCTGTCCAAGGCCTTCGCCGGCACCATGGCCGGCCTGCTGGTCACCGACGGCACCCTGCGCTGGGACAGCAAGGTCGTCGACTACGTGCCGGGCTTCCAGCTCAGCGATCCGGTGGCCACCCGCCAGTTGAATGTCGCCGACCTGCTCAGCCACCGCGTCGGCCTGACCTACAACGCCTACGACCGCGACGTCGAATCCAACCTCGACTACTACACGCTCAGCCACAAGCTGGCCTATGCGCCGCTGAAGTGCGCGCCGGGCGAGTGCTACGCCTACCAGAACGTCGCCTTCAGCCTGATCGGCGATGTGGTGTTCGCCGCGTCCGGCAGCTTCTACGAGCAGTCGGTGGAACGGCGCATCTTCAAGCCGCTGGGCATGAACGACGCCAGCATGGGCCTGGCCGGCATCCAGGCCAGCCCGCGCTGGGCGCGCCCGCACGTGCGCAGCCGCAACGGCTGGGTCTCGCTGACGCCCAAGCCGACCTACTACCGCCTGGCGCCCGCCGCCGGCGTCAATGCCAGCATCAGCGACATGGCGCAGTGGCTGATCGCGCAGACCGGGCATCGCCCGGACGTGCTGCCGGAGCCGTTGCTGGCGACCCTGCACGCGCCGCTGATCCTCACCCCGGGCGAGATGCGCTCGGGCTGGCGCCGCGCCCGCGTCAACTCGGCCAGCTACGCGCTGGGCTGGCGCGTGTTCGACTACTCCGGCCACCAGGTGATCTTCCACGCCGGCGCGGTGCAGGGCTACCGCGGCCTGATTGCGCTGGTGCCGGAACGCGACTTCGCCGTGGCGATCCTGTGGAACGGCGAAAGCGGCCTGCCCTCTGGCCTGCTGCCGACCGTGCTCGACCGCGCCATCGGCCTGCCGGCGCAGCGCTGGCTGGACGTGGACACCGACTTCGGCAGCGACAACCTGATGGCCGAACGTCCGGACCCGAAGGACAAGAAGGGCGCGTCCTCGTCCAAGTCGGTGGCCTCGCCGCACTGAGCGCGGTCTCCGAGCAGCACCCTCGCAGAAGGCGGCGCAAGCCGCCTTTCTGCTGTCTGCGGCGCTGACTTGCGTTGCGTGTGCGGTCCCGCTACCCCGTCGCGGCGATGCAGCCTTGTCGCGGTTGTGACCGCGTAGCGATGCGACGACGCGATTGCCTCGCCCGAGTGCCGCCGCAACGGCCGAGTTGACGCCACAAGGAAATTCAGCGCCCACCTCGCCCCGACGGCAGCGCGCGCTCGGAGCGCCCGCTGATGGCGCTCACCGTCGCGTCCATGGATCGCGCACAAGGCACGCAGCGCACGCTCTCGCCGCCGTCCACGATCTCCCCGTGGACATGTCACGCCACATCGCCACATCACCGCACGCCGCACGCCGGGGCCGGCATGCTGGCGATTCGACGCGCTGTCGCACAAGAGCGCTGGGCGGCGCGCAGCCGCACCCGCAGGGCAAGACACATCCTGTAGGAGCGGCTCTTGTCCCCTTTTCGGGGATCAGCCGCGACGGGCGGTCCGGGTAAAGCCCGTCGCGGCTGAAGCCGCTCCTACGGCGCATGCGGCATTCGGCCTGAGCGGGGCCAAGCAGGTGATCCGATATTCCCTACGGCCCACGCAATGCGCGGAAACAGCGATGCGCTGTGGATCGTCGGGCAAGGCGTGCTGCGCGCGTGATCGGCAGGGCGACAAACGCAGTCGGGAAGACCGGATGGATGCGCAGCCATCGCCGCAGGTAGCCGATCGCAGAGCGGTGGTCCCGCCATGCAAGCTGCTCCAATGCGAGACACACAGGCAGATCCCTGGGTGCCGGCCTGACGGCCGGGGCAAAGAGGATAGTCGACGTGGGTTGGAAACAGGCGAGCGCGGCGGGCGGCCGCGAGTCAGTGGGGCGAGACGCACCGGCACGATGTGCACGTCGCGGCCTGGCACGCTGGGCGCAGAGTGCAGTCTTCGATGGTCGAGAAGACGAACGCCACCGGCATCGTCAGGCAGAGAGGCGCGCTGCGTTCGCGCGCGGCAGGATGCCGCACATAAAAAACTCCCTCCCCGCTGGGCACCGGGGAGAGAGTCTAGGAACAGCGATCGGGATGGATCAGATCAGCGGCGCGGGCGTGGCCGGCAGCGCGACCGGAGCGGCCTTCTTCTTGCGAGCGGCCGGCTTCTTCTTCGCCACGGTCTTCTTGGCGGTGGCCTTCTTCGCAGTTGCCTTCTTCGCGGCCGGCTTCTTGGCAGCCGACTTCTTCACCGTCTTCTTGGCAGCGGTCTTCTTGGTCGCAGCCTTCTTCGCGGTCTTCTTTACGGCCTTCTTGGCGACGGCCTTCTTCGCGGTCTTCTTGGTGGCGGCCTTCTTCGCCGTCTTCTTCACTGCCTTCTTGGCAACGGCCTTCTTGACCGCCTTCTTCACCTTGGCGACCTTCTTGGCCACCTTCTTGGCGACCTTCTTGACCGCCTTCTTTACCGAAACCTTCTTCGCTGCCGGCTTCTTGGCGGCAGTCTTCTTGACCGCCTTCTTAGCGGCCGGCTTTTTCGCAGCTTTTTTCGTGGCCATGGGATGGCTCCTCGTCAGTGAACTATGGATTGAAAATGCCCAGTTAAAGCAACCTCGCGGCGATGCTCCGCCTGCGGGAACCGCCGGCGCGCGCTGCGGGCCGGATCGGATACAGAAACACCCGTACCGGATAGCGATACGGGTGCGATGCCAGGGGAGACGTTGCATTTCTCGGAGGGAAGCGACTCCAACTCCACCATCTTCGGGTTCCTGGCGGATGTCCAAGTTGTGCTTCGCGTTTTGATGTCGATCCGATTCACTCGCTTGCGCAGCAACGTCTGCTGGGCGAAACCTAATCACGGTTTTTTTTACTGTCAACACTTCCGCGCAATTTTTTTTTCGCTGGCGCGCACTCCACGACCGCCGCATGCCGCGCCAGCCGCCTTGCCGACGCCACCGATCGCCGATGCCGGCACCACAAGGAAAACGGCGCGCGCAAAAAAAGCAGGGAAATTTCCGTGTTTTCTGTAACGACACGACGCGGCCATCGCGTTGCGGACGGGCAGCGACGACGCGTCGGCAGCAATCGCGGGAGCACACGCCAGGCTGTCCGCTAGCTGAAAAAAAGTTTCGCGACCGCGTGCGGTTCCGGCATCGCACAAGTGCAAATGCGCAAAAGTGCGCAAACTTTTTTGCGTCGTGCGCCGGTCGCGACGCACGCGATGCATCGCGCTGGGCGTCGCCGAGACGAGCCGCATCGCGCCACTGCGACGCGACCTGCACTCACGTCGTCGCCACGCTACAACGCAGGCGACCACCTCGCCCACCTCCACGCCATGCCGCTACCGACAGCTTCGCGCGGGTGCGTCGACCGACACGGATCGCACAGGTCGCCGGCTGGCGCCGGCACGCACCGCTCCGGCGCGCTGCGATGACGTGCGCGACGCACGTCGCGTCGCCGCTGCCTGTTCCTCGCGCCCCACTCCGCACCGCGCCTGCGCCGCGTCGGAAAACCGGCGCCGCCCGGCGTGCGGGCGCATCGGATACCGCCACGCACGGCAACCACGCTGCGCTCGCGGTGCAGCCCGACGACAACCTCACGCCGTCTTCGCATCGACGCGTGCCACGACGCTCGCGACACGAGTTGCCGCAACGGCCATGCCGAGGACCGCGACGCCGATGCGGACGAAGGTGGCCGCTACGTGGCGCCCAAAAAGAAACCGGCCGCACGAGGCGGCCGGTTCGGGTGTCGCGACGGGGCGGTCGGCTCAGTGGCCGTCTTCCTCGAGCAGTTCGGCGTACTCGTCCGGCGAGAGCAGTTCGTTCAACTGCTCGGCGTCGTCCGCTTCCAGCACCAGGATCCAGCCTTCGCCGTAGGCATCTTCGTTGATCGTTTCCGGCTTGTCGCTCAGCGCGGTGTTGACCTCGACCACCTTGCCGCTGAGCGGGCTGTACACGTCGGAGGCGGCCTTGACCGACTCGACCACCGCCACGCCGTTGCCGGCCTCGACGTGATCGCCGACGTTCGGCAGTTCGACGTAGACCAGGTCGCCGAGCAGGCCCTGGGCATGATCGGAGATGCCGATGGTCACGCGACCGTTGCCCTCGACGCGGGCCCACTCGTGGGACTTGAGGAATTTGAGGTCGCCAGGGATCTCGCTCATGGGGCTGCTCCGGAAGAAGACGGTATCGAGGATGGGAGGCTAGTGTAGCGAACCGCGCGCGTGGGGAAGAAGTCGCGCGCGCGGCGAATGGAACTCAGCCGAGCACGCCGGGCTGGACCTGGCCTTCGCGCACGAACGGGAACTTGACCACGCGCACCGGCACTTCCTTGCCGCGGATGTCCACGCGCACCGCGCCCGGTTCGCCGGCCGGCACCCGCGCGAAGGCGATCGCCTTGCCCAGCGTCGGCGAGAAGGTACCGGACAGGATCTCGCCATCGCCGTTCGCGGTCAGCACCTTCTGCCCGTGGCGCAGCACGCCCTTCTCGTCCATGACCAGGCCGATCATCTGCCGCGGCGCGCCGCCGGATTTCTGCGCTTCCAGCACGGCGCGGCCGATGAAGTCGCGGCCCTCGTCGAGGGTGACGGTCCAGGCCAGCGCGGCCTCGTAGGGCGAGACGCTGTCGTCCATGTCCTGGCCATACAGGTTCATGCCCGCCTCCAGGCGCAGCGTGTCGCGCGCGCCCAGGCCGGCCGGCTTGACTCCGGCGCCGATCAACGCCTCCCAGAACGCCGGCGCCTGCTGCTGCGGCAGCACGATCTCGAAGCCGTCCTCGCCGGTGTAGCCGGTGCGCGCGACGAACAGCGGCACGCCGTCGATCGAGGTCGCCTCGATCGCGGCGAAGCGGCCGAGCTTCTGGGCGGCGGCGCGGTCTTCCTCGCGCAGCAGGCCGATCGCCTTGGTGCGCGCGTTCGGTCCCTGCACCGCGATCATCGCGAAGTCGTCGCGCTCGCGCACCTGCACGCCGAAGGCCTGCGCCTGCTCGCCGATCCAGGCCAGGTCCTTGGCGCGGGTGGCGGCGTTGACCACCAGGCGGAAGAAGGTCTCGGACATGTAATAGACGATGAGATCGTCGATCACCCCACCCTGCGGGTTGAGCATGCAGGTGTACAGCGCCTTGCCCGGCGCCTTCAGCTTGTCCACCGAATTGGCCAGCAGGTGGCGCAGGAACGCGCGGACCTGCTCGCCGTGCAGATCGACCACGGTCATGTGGCTGACGTCGAACATGCCGGCGTCGCGACGCACCTGGTGGTGCTCATCGATCTGCGAGCCGTAGTGGATCGGCATGTCCCAGCCGCCGAAGTCGACCATCTTGGCGCCGAGGGCGCGGTGGCTGTCGTTGAGGATGGTCTTCTGGGTCATGGCGCGGGTCCGTGAGAAAAGTCCCCCATTATCGCTGGCTGGGGGCCGGGATTGGGGAGTCGGGATTGAGGAGCCGGGATTAGGAAATCGGGATTGGGGATTCGCAGGAGCGGCCGTCCTGAGCCGAAGGGCACCGCTTGATCACGCGGTGTCGTAGGAGCGGCTTCAGCCGCGACCCGTCATCGGTCCCAGGTCGCGGCTGAAGCCGCTCCTACGCGGGGAGATCGGGAAAGTCGAGGTGCTGCGCACTCGCGACACCAATCCCCAATCCCCAATCCCGGCTCTTTCAAGCCGCCTGGACCAGCAGCGTCATCCCGTCCACGCCAACGATGCGCACCGTGCTGCCGACCGGCAGGTCGGGGCCGCCGACCACCCAGAAGGCGTCGTCGACCTTGGCGCGGCCGCGGCCGCCGTGGATCGGCTGGTCGAGCGTCACCACGCGGCCGATCAGTTGCTCGGCGCGACGGTTCAACAGCGGCTGGTCGCTGGCGCGGCCGCGGTTGCGGAACCAGGTGCGGTACACCTGGATCGAGACGAAGCTCAACACCACGAACGCGCCGACCTGCAACAGCAATGGCATGCCCGGAACCACCAGCACGGCCAGGAAGACCACCGCGGCAGCGAAGCCCATCCACAGCATGAAGGCGCCCGGCGCCAGCGCTTCGGCCGCGAACAGCAACAAGGTCAGGGCACCCCAGGCCATCACCTCGATGCGCATGGCTCAGACTCCGCTGCGCGGCGGGACGCGCGGCACTGCCGGCGGCGTGCCCTGCTTGTTCAGCGCCTCGCGCGCCAGTTCGGCGATGCCGGCGATCGAGCCGATGATGCCGCTGGACTCCATCGGCATCAGCACGAACTTCTGGTTCGGCGCCGTGGCCAGTTCCTTGAACGCCTCCACGTACTTCTGCGCAATGAAGTAGTTGATCGCCTGCACGTCGCCTTCGGCGATGGCCTTGGACACCATCGCCGTCGCCCGCGCTTCGGCCTCGGCCAGGCGCTCGCGCGCCTCGGCGTCGCGGAACGCGGCCTCCTTGCGGCCTTCGGCCTCCAGCACCGCGGCCTGCTTCTCGCCATCGGCGCGCAGGATCTCCGACTGTCGCGAGCCCTCCGCCTCGAGGATCTGCGCGCGCTTCTCGCGCTCGGCCTTCATCTGCCGGGCCATCGCATCGACCAGGTCGCGCGGCGGCTGGATGTCGCGGATCTCGATGCGGGTGACCTTGATGCCCCACGGATTGGTGGCATGGTCGACCACGTTCAGCAGCTGCGCATTGATGGTCTCGCGTTGGCTCAGCGACTCGTCCAGGTCCATCGAGCCGATCACGGTACGGATGTTGGTCTGCACCAAGGCGATGGTGGCGATCTCCAGATTCGACACCTCGTACGCCGCCTTGGCGGCGTCCAGGACCTGGAAGAACACGACACCGTCCACGCGCACCACCGCGTTGTCCTTGGTAATGACGTCCTGGCTGGGCACGTCCAGCACCTGCTCCATCATGTTGACCTTGCGGCCTACCCCGTACACCACTGGAATCAGGAAATGCAGGCCGGGCGACAGGGTGTGGGTGTAGCGGCCGAAGCGCTCCACCGTCCACTGGAATCCCTGCGGCACCATGCGCACAGTCTTGAACAGAATGATCACGCCGGCGGCCAGCAGCACCACCGCGAAGAAGAACGTGGACGGCATCAGGTTGCTCCATTAACCAGAAAGAAATCGAATCCGCAGTATAGCCAGCGCACACGCACGTGCCGGTTACCAGCGGATGCGTCCGAGCAGCATGTCCTTGAACATCACCCAGTCGCCGGCAAGCGAGTACAGCGGGTGCTTGAAGGTGGCGGGACGGTTCTTCTCGAACACGAGATGGCCGATCCAGGCGCAGCCGTAGCCGCAGACCGGCGCGGCCCACAGCCAACGCGGCTGGCCGGTGCCCAGCGCCAGCAGCAGGCTCGCCAGCACGCCGAGGCTGCCGACGAAATGCAGCCGCCGCGACAGCGGATGGCGGTGCTCGCTCAGATAGAACGGATAGAACTCGCGGAAATTGGCGAAGCGGCGCATGCGATGGCCCTCCCGAGGCGACGCAGGCGTCCAGCATACGCCGGGAGCGCGGGCATGGCGCGCTGCGCACGGACGCGACACGCAGGGGGCATGCGGCCAAAACACACAACGTGGCGCGGCTCCGATGGTGCAATGCGTCGGGACTGAAGTCCCTCCCACAGTACACCTGCCGAGTTCGCCGCAAGCGCCTGTGGGAGCGGCATCAGCTCTGCCGCGGCGCGAACATGATCACCGCCATGCCGGCCAGGCACAGGCCGGCGCCGAGCAGGTCCCAGCGCGTGGGGCGCATGCCCTGCACCGTCCACAGCCACAGCAACGCGACCGCGACATAGACGCCGCCGTAGGCGGCATAGACGCGGCCGCTCGCGGCGGGATGCACGGTCAGCAGCCAGACGAAGGCCGCCAGGCTGCCCGCGGCGGGCACCAGCAACCAAGCGCTGCGCTGTTCGCGCAGCCACAGATAAGGCAGGTAGCAGCCGACGATTTCCGCGACGGCGGTCAGCACGAACAGCAGCAGGGTCTTCATCCGGCTGCGGCGCGCTCTTCGTCCTTGGCGCGCTGCCAGTACGCCTCCTGCTGCACCAGCGACAGGCCGTCGAACGCGCCGCCGTCCTGCTGCGCCAGCCGTTCCATCGCGCGGAAGCGACGCTCGAACTTGAGGTTGGCGTGGCGCAGCGCCGCACCGACATCGACCTTGGCATGCCGCGCCAGGTTGGCGCAGACGAACAGCAGGTCGCCGATCTCGTCCTGCAGGCGTGCCGGATCGACTGCGGCGCCATGCGCCAGTTCCGCGCGCACTTCCTCGAGCTCTTCCTGCACCTTGTCCAGCACCGGCGCAGGGCCGGGCCAGTCGAAGCCGACCCGCGCCGCGCGCGACTGCAGCTTCAGCGCGCGCTGCCATTCCGGCAGCCCGCGGGCGATGCCGGCCAGCGCCGAGGCATCGCGCTCGCCGGCGGCGGCACGCTCGGCGCGCTTGATCTCTTCCCACTTCAGCGTCTGCTGCTCGGCATCGGCGACCTGGCTGTCGCCGAACACGTGCGGATGGCGGCGCACCATCTTGTCGCAGATCGCCGCGACCACGTCGTCGAAGCCGAACGCGCCCTGCTCGCGGGCCATCTGCGCATGGAACACCACCTGCAGCAGCAGATCGCCGAGCTCGTCCTTCAACCCGGCCAGGTCCTGGCGGTCGATCGCATCGGCCACTTCGTAGGCCTCCTCGATCGTGTACGCGGCGATGCTGGCGAAATCCTGCTCCAGGTCCCAGGGACACCCCTGCGCGGGATCGCGCAGGCGCGCCATGATGTCGAGCAGGGCGGGAAGATCGTAGCGAGTGGGGGTCACGGGCGGGTTCCGGTGCGACGGCACCGCTGCCGCCACCGCCTAGTGTGGCAGAGCGCGCGCCGCGCGGCGCGCGCGCGCGGCGCGGCTCAGCCCAGCCAGTCGCGCCAGGGCAGCGCCGGATCGCCCAGCGCCACGAAGTCGCCGTTGAGCAGCGATTCGCGGCGGTTGTAGCGGAACGGTTTGCCGGTCGCGGCGGCCAGCAGCGCGCCGCCGGCGGCCTGCAGCACGCACTGCCCGGCGGCGGTGTCCCACTCGGAGGTCGGGCCGAAGCGCGGGTAGACGTCCAGGTCGCCGTCGGCGATGCGGCAGAACTTCAGCGAGGAGCCCTGCGCGACCAGCTCGATCTCGCCCATGCGTTGCAGCAGCGCGTCGGTGCGCGCATCGCGGTGCGAGCGGCTCGCCGCCACCCGCAACGGCGCGGTGGCCGGCCGCCGGGTGTTCAACGCGGTATCGCGAAAGCCTTCGCGGCGGTATGCCTGCTCGCCACGCACCGCGTGCCAGACGCGGCCGTCCACCGGCGCCTGGACCACGCCGAACACCGGCGCGCCCTGATGGATCAGCGCGATGTTGACGCTGAATTCGCCGTTGCGCTTGACGAACTCGCGGGTGCCGTCGAGCGGGTCGACCAGCCAATAGGTGGTCCAGTGCTCGCGCACCTCCCACGGAATCTGCGCCGATTCCTCGGACAGCACCGGCAGGTCCGGGGTCAGCCGTTCCAGGCCTTCGACGATGATCTGGTGCGCCGCCAGGTCGGCCTGGGTCAACGGACTGGTATCGGCCTTGTGCTCCACCTCGAAGCCGGTGGCGTAGACGGACATGATCGCCGCGGCGGCATCGATGGCGATGGCGATCACGGTTTCGCGCAAATCACTGGTGAGACGGATCATTCGGCGCGACCCAGCCACTCGCGGGCGATGAACAGCGCCGCCAGCGAACGCCCCTCGGAAAAATCTTCACGCAACATCAGTTGATCCAGTTCAGCCAGTTTCCAGGGCACCACTTCCAATTCCTCCGGCTCGTCGCCGGCTAGTCGTTCGGGATAGAGATCTTGCGCCAGCACCAGCCACGACTGGTGGCTCATGTAGGTCGGCGCCAGGGTCATCGCGCGCAGCACGCGCAATTGCCGCGCACCGTAACCGGCCTCTTCCTTGAGTTCGCGATCGGCCGCCTGCAGCGGGGTCTCGCCGGCATCGATGCGGCCCTTGACCAGGCCCAGCTCGTAGCGGTGCACGCCGGCGGCGTATTCGCGCACCAGCAGCACGGTCTGCGCATCCAGCATCGGCACCACCACCACCGCGCCGTGGCCGGGGGCCTTGAGCCGGTGGAACACGCGGCGTTCGCCGTTGCTGAACTCCAGGTCCAGTTCCTCGACCCGGCGCTCGGCGGCCGATTCGCTGCGCTCGCGCACGGCGTGGATGATCGGCAACGGACGGTTCACGCCGGCACCCTGCGGCGCCGGGCGGCGTCGGTCGATAGAATGCGCGGAGCGAAGAACCTGTTCATGAGCGCGAAATGCTATCAGACCTGACCGCAGCACAGATGGCCGACGCGTGGCGCCAGCGCGACCTCGCCGTGCTCTGGCACCCGTGCACGCAGATGCGCGAGCACCCCGACACCCTGCCCCTGGTCCCGATCGCCCGCGGCGAAGGCGCCTGGCTGATCGACCACGGCGGCCGCCGCTACCTGGATGCGGTGAGCAGTTGGTGGACCAACCTGTTCGGCCACGGCGAACCGCGCATCGCCGCGGCCATCGCCGCCCAGGCCACGCAACTGGAGCAGGTGATGCTGGCCGGCTTCAGCCACGAACCGGCGGTGCTGCTGGCCGAGCAGTTGCTGGCGCTGGCGCCGCGCCAGGACGGCCGCGCGCCGCTGGCCAAGGTGTTCTATGCCGACAACGGATCGGCCGGCGTGGAAGTGGCGCTGAAAATGGCCTTCCATTATTTCCAGAACCGCGGCGAACCCGGGCGCACCCGTTTCGTCGCGCTGGAGAACGGCTACCACGGCGAGACCATCGGCGCGCTGGCGGTCGGCGACATTCCGCTGTATCGACGGGTGTACGCGCCGCTGCTGGCCGAGGCGCTGTTCGCACCTTCGCCCGACGCCTACCAGGCCGCGCCGGGACAAAGCGCGCGCGAACGTGCCGATGCCGCCGCCGATGCGCTGGCCGACCTGTTCGACCGCCATCCCGGCGAGATCTGCGCGGTGATCCTGGAGCCGCGCCTGCAATGCGCCGGCGGCATGCGCATGCACGATCCGGCCTATCTGCGCCGGGCGCGCGAACTGTGCGACGCCAACGGCGCGTTCCTGATCGCCGACGAGATCGCCACCGGCTTCGGCCGCACCGGCACGCTGTTCGCCTGCGAACAGGCCGGGGTGATGCCGGACCTGCTGTGCCTGTCCAAGGGCCTGACCGGCGGCTTCCTGCCGCTGTCGGCGGTGCTGGCCACCCAGCATCTGTACGACGCCTTCCTCGACGACAGCCGCGAGCGCGCCTTCCTGCATTCGCACAGCTACACCGGCAACCCGCTGGCCTGCGCGGCGGCACTGGCGTCGCTGCGGATCCTGCAGGAGGACGACGTGATCGCGCGCAACCGCAGCACCGCCGAAACCATGCGCGCGCTGTCGGCGCCGTTCGCCGAGCATGCGCACGTGGCCGACGTGCGCCAGGCCGGCATGGTGGTCGCGTTCGAATTGACCCGCAACGGCGACAAGCGCACACCCTTCCCTGCGTCCGCGCGCGTCGGCCTGCATGCCTATCGTGCCGCGCTGCAACGCGGGGTGGTGCTGCGTCCGCTGGGCGACGTGCTGTACTGGATGCCGCCGTACTGCGTGGACGCCGCGCAGTTGGCGCTGCTGGCCGAGACCACGCTGGCGGCGATCGACGAGGCCGTGGCATGCGCCTGACCCGCTGCCACGTGGAGCTGCCGCTGCATGCCGGTGCCGAAGTGGCGCTACCGGACGATGTGGCCAACCACCTGCTGCGCGTGCTGCGGCTGCGCGAAGGCGACCCGTGCGTGCTGTTCAACGGCGACGGCTGCGATTACGACGCCGAACTGCTGCAGGCCGGCAAGCGCAACGCCAGCGTGCGCATCGGTGCGGCGCGGCCAGCGGCCAACGAATCGCCGCTGGCGATCACCCTGCTGCAGGGCGTGGCGCGCGGCGAGAAGATGGACCTGATCCTGCAGAAGGCCACCGAGCTCGGCGTCGCCGCGATCGTGCCGGTGTGGGCCGAGCGCACCGAAGTGAAGCTGGATGCGGCGCGGGTGGACAAACGCGTGGCGCATTGGCGCAGCGTGGTGATCGCGGCCTGCGAACAGTCCGGTCGCGCGCGCGTGCCGCAACTGAGCGCGCCGCTGGCGCTGGCCGATGCGGCAGGCGCCGCGGCGGACAACCCCTGCCGGCTGATCCTCGATCCGCAGGGCGAACAGCGCCTGCGTTCGCTGGCCATCGGCGGCGATGCGGCGACGATCGCGATCGGCCCGGAAGGCGGCTGGTCGCCGCGCGACCGCGCCACGCTGGAGGCGGCCGGCTTCGTCGGCCTGCGCCTGGGGCCGCGCATCCTGCGCACCGAAACCGCCGGCCTGGCCGCGATCGCGGCGCTGCAGGCGCATCACGGCGACCTGTGAGCTCTCGCGCACGCGATGACGCTGCAGACAGCGGCGTCACCACGCAGGCGCTGATGGCATAGACATATATATGTATCGACGCGTTCGGCACGCCAGGCGCGCGGCGTCCGCGTCGCAGGACGCCGCCCATCGGCGCGGCCATCGCCGCGCCGTGCCGCTCAGTGGCGCTGCTGCAGGAACCAGTTCGCCGCGCCGATCACCCCGAGCTGGCCGTGCTCGACCAGCTTCACCGGGATCTGCTCCAGCGCCGGACGCATCGCGCCTTTGTTCAAGTAGCGCTCGACGAAACTGCTGGCGGACAGGAACGCGCCGATCTGCGGCAGGAAGCCGCCGGCCAGATAGACGCCGCCCTGCACGCCGTACAACAGCGCCATGTCGCCAATCACGCTGCCGAGCAGGCCGCAGAAGGCGGACAGCGCCTCGTGCGCCAGCGGATCGCTGCCGGCCAGCGCGGCCGCGGTGATGTCGCTCGGCGCGGCGAGCGCGGGCGTGGCGCCGCGCAGGTCGCACAACGCGCGATAGAGATTGAGCAGCCCCGGGCCGGACAGGAAATGCTCCATCGGCACATACGGACGGTCGCGCAACAGGCGCTGCGCCAGCGCCAGCTCCAGGTCGTTGCCGACTGGCAAGGCGGCATGGCCGGCTTCGGTCGCCAACACCACCGCGCCGCCATGGGTCGGAATCCACACCGCCGCACCCAGGCCGGTGCCGGGACCGATCACCAGCGCCGGCCCGCGCTGCGCCTTGCGCGGCCCGGTCAGATGCAGCACTTCGCTGGCGTCCATCGACGCGGCCGCATATGCCACCGCTTCGAAATCGTTGACCAGATGCAGCGCCTTCAGACCCAGACGCTCGCGAATCTCCGGCGGCGACAGCGTCCACGGCAGATTGGTGGTGATGACGCGGCCATCCTCGAGCGCGTAACCGGCGCTGGCGATCACCCCGCGGGTCGGCTTCGGCCCCTGCACCTGCTCAAGGAATTCGCCAATGATCTCGGCCAGGCCGGGATAGTCGGCGCAGCGATACTTGCGATAGTCCAGCACGTCGACCGACAGCGCCGGGCCGACATCGGCAGCGCGCGCGACCAGGCCGATCCGGACATGGGTTCCGCCGACATCGGCAGCAATGAAGGGCTCGGCGCGCGGCACGGCCGCTGCCACTGATGAACTGCTTGCGGACACATCTTCTCCCGTTGCGCCAGAGCAGGCGCACGCCGATTCGGCAGATTGATCGATCGAGTGTCGGACCACCTTGACAACGTTGTCAAGATGAATTTCATCCGTTTGTCGTTTTGGCTTCACCACCCTGACCTCATCGAGCCGATCGCAGAGCGGGACGTAGGCCGGGCCGCACGAGGTGGTTGCACAGGTGAACATCCGTCGCAAAATTTCGCCGCAGCGCACAAATTTTTCTCGCTCGCGCCTCCCCCTGGCAGCGCCTGCCGCACCGGGGCTTGCCGGCCAACTCGCCCGTGCCGTCGCCAACCTGGGCCATGTTTTCTTTTGTAGACAAGCACCTAGCGCAGGCCTCCGGCGGGCCGGGGAAGGCTCCGGAAAGATGCCCAGGCAAGGCTTGACGGCAATCGTCAAAAGTGTGTGAAACGGGTGTTGACAACGCTGTCAGCGCTACGACAGACTCGGCTCACACAAGTTTTACAACTTCAAGACATGCCACGTTCAGGGGATTCAGACACAGCGACGCATTGCCGCTCCTCCCGCGCCAAGTGGCAGGACGCACGCTGACGCTGCGACCGGCATCCCCGAACCGACGAGACCACGCCCCAAGCCGGGCCCGAACGCAGCGGCGTGCGGATCAGGCCACAAGGCGCACTGCTGTATTGCTGGACTTGGTTGTTACCTGCAGGAACACAGGAAGGACCGGCGCCCTCGATGCCGCCGGTTGGCTAACTTCCGCGTCAGCGACCGGACGACGCGCATCGAGATGCGATCCGCGCAGCGCCACCAGGCGCGGCGCCATCCACAAGGCCGGGCAGCGGCCAGCACACCGGAACATCGGTTGGCACCTCATGCCCAAGTACTCACCCAGAGGTTTAGCCAATGAATAGCCGCACCACTACCCTAGCCATCAGCATCATGGCCGCGCTGTACCTGTCCGGTAACGCCGCAGCGCAGGAAGCGCCCGCTTCCGCCAGCGCGGATTCCAAGAACGTCCAGCAGCTGGATGCCATCACCGTCACCGGCTACCGCGCCTCGCTGGAGAAGAGCCAGTCGGTGAAGCGCTCGGCCAACTCCATCGTCGATGCGATCAGCGCCGAGGACATCGGCAAGTTCCCGGACACCAACGCCGCCGAGTCGCTGGCGCACCTGCCGGGCATCAGCGTGGACCGCCAGTTCGGCGAGGGCGAGAAGGTCAGCATCAACGGCACCGACCCGGCGCTGAACCGCGTGCTGCTCAATGGCCAGACCATCGCCTCGGGCGACTGGGGCGGCAACCCGACCGACACCAGCGGCCGCACCTTCAACTACACCCTGCTGTCGCCGGAAATCATCGGCCTGATGGAGGTCTACAAGACTCCGGAAGCGCGCATCGACGAAGGCTCGATCGGCGGCACCGTGATCGTGCACACCCGCAAGCCGCTGGACCTGCCGAAGAACACCATCCGCGGCTCGATCGGCTACAACTACAACGACCGTTCGGAAGAAGGCAATCCGCGCGGCTCGGCGCTGTGGAGCTGGAAGAACGACGACGAGACCTTCGGTGCGTTGATCTCCGCTACCCACGACAAGCAGGACCTGTCGCGCGCCGGCATCGAGTTCTTCGGCTACAACACCGGCTCGGGCATCTCGCCGACCGCCAACATCTCCGGCGACGGTGGTAACGTCGCGACCGCCAAGATCCCGGTGGGCATCAACAGTTCCTTCTTCCAGCAGACCCGCGAGCGCAACGGCCTGCAGGGCGCGCTGCAGTGGAAGCCGAACGATCAGAACGAGTTCAACCTGACCGGCATCTACATCAAGGGCAAGTACAACAACTTCAGCGAATCGCGCTACGTCTGCCCGGGCTGCGGCGACCAGGACAAGATCACCAGCGCCACGGTGCAGAACGGCTACATCACCCAGGCCACGGTCACCGACGGCGCCGGCAACGGCAAGCAGCCGTATGCGCAGCTGGACACCAACTACCGCGAGAGCACCGTCACCACCAAGAGCCTGAACCTGCGCCACGACTTCTATGGCGACAAGTGGGTGTTCACCACCCAGGCCGGCACCACCGAGGCCACCGGCGGCAAGAACCCCGAGTACCTGATGAAGTTCCTGCTGAAGGACGGCGGCTACAACTTCGGTTACGACGGCAGCCACACCGACGTCAACTACGACAATGGCAGCGCCGCCAACTGGGGCCTGGTCGGTTCGCCGGCCGGCCTGGCCGCCGGCTCCACCGATGCGTCGGCGATGCAGGCCGGCGGCATCTACTACGCCAAGAGCACGGACAAGGAGAAGTACTTCCAGTTCGATGCCGCGCGCGATCTGGACTGGGGTCCGCTGAACAAGCTGCAGGTCGGCTACAAGTACATCAACCACGACAACGGCGTCGACGCCCGCGGCAACCGCATCAACACCACCGATGCGATCTCGCTGACCGACTTCAGCCCCGGCACCACCCCGAGCGGCCTGTACGACGGCCTGGGCGCCAGCGGCGACCTGACCAACTGGTCGACCGCCAACCTCAACTCGGTGATCAGCTACCTGCGCGGCCAGCCGCAGGGTCCGTACAAGATCGACTACGGCTCCTCGTTCGACGTCAAGGAAATCACCAGCGACCTGTACGCGCAGTTGAACTTCGAGTCCGGCCCGTGGCGCGGCAACCTGGGTGTGCGCTACGTGGACACCAAGGACAAGTCGCTGTACTGGCAGAGCAATGACGGCGGCGCCACCTACAACCAGACCCAGGTGACCAAGCAGTACTACAAGCCGCTGCCGAGCTTCAACCTGGCCTACGATCTGGACACCGACAAGGTGCTGCGCTTCTCTGTGGCCAAGGTGATGGCACGTCCGCGCTACGGCGACCTGGCCGGTTCGTTCACCATCAACAGCAGCAACGGCAACCTGACCGCCAGCGGCGGCAACCCGGACCTGAAGCCCTACGAGTCGACCAACTACGATCTGGCCGCCGAGTGGTACTTCGCGCCGTCCAGCATGCTGTCGGCGGAACTGTTCTACCGCGACATCAGCTCGTACATCGTCACCACCACCACGCAGCAGCAGCTGACCGACGCGGTGTCCGGGGTGAGCGGCCTGTACTCGGTGAGCTCGCCGATCAACGCTTCCGACGCCAAGGTCAAGGGCGCCTCGCTGAACTACCAGCAGGCCTTCGGCTACGGCTTCGGTCTGCAGGCGAACTACACCTACGCCACCGCCGACGCCAGCACCGGCCTGAACCTGCCGTACCTGTCGAAGAACACCTACAACGTGATCCCCTACTGGGAAAACGGCCCGTGGATGGTGCGCCTGAACTACAGCTACCGTTCCAAGTACTTCACCCAGGTCGGCCGCCTGAACTCGCAGGTGTTCACCGACGAGTACAAGCAGTTGGACCTGACCGCCTCGTACGAGGTCAACGACTGGATGAGCGTGAGCTTCAGCGCGACCAACCTGCTCGACTCGACCTACTACTGGTACAACGAGGTCAAGTACGCGCCGATCGGCATGTACAAGAACGGCCGCGGCTACCAGGCGCAGCTGAACTTCAAGTTCTGATGTAGCACCGGCGCGCCACCGTCCCTCCACGGTGGCGCGCTTTTTCGTGTCCGGCGCGGCGGCGCCGGCATCGTTTCCTGCAACAAAGGAGTGCCGTTCCATGACGACCGAGACCCGCCCCCGTGCGGACCGATCCCGCCACGCCGGAGCCGCACGCCAGACCCTGGCCAGCGCGCTGGCCCTCATGCTCGCGCTGACGGCCCTGCCCGCCGGCGCCGCGGATGCGCCGTCGCCGACCGCGCCCACCGCCACCACCCTCAGTCCGGAACAGATCGACCAGCAGTGGCTGCAGGCCACCGCCAAGTACGCGCCCGAACGCGCGCGGCTGGTGCGCGAAGCCAACGACGGCGCGCGCGGCGGTCCGTTCCGACCCGACTGGACCTCGCTCAAGCAATACCGCTCGCCGTCCTGGTACGACAACGCCAAGTTCGGCATCTTCATCCATTGGGGCGTGTTCTCGGTGCCGGCCTTCGGCAACGAGTGGTATTCGCGCAACATGTACCAGCAGGGCAGCAAGGATTACCTGCACCACCGCGAGACCTACGGCCCGCAGTCGCGCTTCGGCTACAAGGACCTGATCCCGCTGTTCACCGCGCCCAAGTTCGATCCGCAGGCCTGGGCCGCGCTGTTCCGCGACGCCGGCGCCCGCTACGTGGTGCCGGTGGCCGAGCACCACGACGGCTTCGCGATGTACGACTCGCAGCTGTCGGACTGGACCGCGGTGAAGATGGGTCCCAGGCGCGACGTGATCGGCGAGCTGTCCAAGGCCATCCGCGCGCAGGGCCTGCATTTCGGCCTGTCCTCGCACCGCGCCGAGCACGACTGGTTCTTCGACGGCGGCCGCCAGTTCGACTCGGACGTCAACGACCCGCGCTACGCCGGCCTGTACGGCCCGGCGCAGGTGCGCCTGCCGGGCAAGGACGACGCCGACGTCACCAACGACTGGACCCCCGTGTCGCAGGCCTGGCTGGACGACTGGCTGGCGCGCACCACCGAACTGATCGACCGCTACGACCCGGACCTGATCTATTTCGACTGGTGGATCGCGCACCCGACCTTCCGCGGCACGCTGCCGACCATGCTCTCGTACTACTACAACCACGGCGCGGCCAAGGGCGGCGTGGTGGTGAACTACAAGCTCGGCGCCTTCCCCGAAGGTGCCGGCACGCTCGATATCGAGCGTGGCCAGCTCACCGGCATCCATCCCACGCACTGGCAGACCGACACCTCGGTCAGCAACGCCTCGTGGGGCTATGTCGAGAACGACACCTACAAGACCCCGACCTTCATCATCCACATGCTGGTGGACGTGGTCAGCAAGAACGGCAACCTGATGCTCAACATCGGCCCGCGCGCCGACGGTTCGATCCCGGACACCGAACGCGCGATCCTGCTGTCGATCGGCAAGTGGCTCAAGACCAACGGCGAGGCGATCTACGACAGCACGCCGTGGCGCACCTACGGCGAAGGCCCGACCGAAGTGGTCGGCGGCACCTTCCAGGACACCAAGACCAAGCCGTACACGCCCGAGGATTTCCGCTTCACCACCGGCCACGGCGCGCTGTATGCGATCGAGCTGGGCTGGCCGGCCGATGGCCAGGCGCTGATCCGCTCGCTGAAACCGGCCGATGGCGTGCGCGGCGTCACCCTGCTCGCCAACGGCAAGCCGGTGCCGTTCGAGCAGCGCGCTGACGGCCTGCACCTGCGCTTGCCGGCCAAGCCGGCAGGCGATCACGCCTACGTGTTCCGCATCGACCTGACCTCCCCCACTCCGCCAACGGATCCCTCCCGATGATGAAGCGTTTCGCAGGGCTGCTGTTCGCCCTCGCCCTGGCCTGCGGGCCGGCCATGGCCAAGAACCCGACCGCGCTGTTCTATCTGATGAACACGCAGAAATCGACCAATTCGTTCCTGGCGCACGTCGACAAGATCGACGTGGTGGTGCCGACCTGGTACGGCGTGGACCAGAGCGGCCTGGTCAACGGCACCCCGAACCTGTATCTGTACGAGATCGCCAAGCAGCACAAGCTGCGGGTGATGCCGATCCTGTCGATGACCGCCGGGCGCGAAGGCTTCCACAAGCTGCTGCACGACGAGGACGCCAAGCAGCGCATGATCCAGGCGCTGCTGATCCACGGCCGCAAGCACGGCTACTACGGCTTCCAGTTCGATTTCGAGAGCATCGCCTGGACCGACCGCGACGCCTACTCGCTGATGGTCAAGCAGACCGCCGAGGCGCTGCACAAGGCCGGCTTCAAGCTGTCGGTGGCGGTGGTGCCGAACGCGCCCGGCTATGCCGAAGGCGGCGCGTTCGCCAAGTGGATGTGGGAGTATTGGCGCGGCGCCTACGACCTCAAGGCGCTGAGCGCCTCGGCCGACCTGATCAGCCTGATGACCTACGACCAGCACACCCGCTGGACCACGCCCGGCCCGGTGGACGGCATGGTGTGGATGAAGAAGCACCTGGACTACGCGCTGACCCAGGTGCCGAAGGACAAGCTGTCGCTGGGCATCGCCACCTACGGCTACCGCTGGTACACCGGCAATCCGGTCAAGCCCGACGGCACCGAAGCCTCCAACATCACCGCCGACTACATCGACGCCGACGAGTCGTTCCCGCTGGCAGTGGAGCAGAACGCCACCGTGCAATGGGACCCGGTGGAGCAGGAATCGTGGTTCTACTTCTATCGCGACGACATGCGCGAATGGGTGTTCCGTCCGGATGCGCGCAGCTTCCGCGCCCGCTACGACCTGACCAAGCAGTACGGCCTGGAAGGCTTCAGCTGCTGGGTGCTGGGCGCCGAAGATCCCAAGGTCTGGGACGAACTGCCGACCGCGACGCGCTGAGCGGTCGCACGATCGCGATGCGATACAGGAGGCGCGCGGCGCGCAGCGAACGCGCCGCGCTCACCCCAGGCTACCTCACAGCCTCTACGATATGCATCTCGATCGCTTGAGGTAGACCGATGACTGCAGTGGGTGCACACCCCCGATTGCCGCACCGCCCGATGCCCGCCGCCGCGCGCATCGCGGCGGCCTCCCGCAACGCCTGGCTGGGGTTGTCCCTGCTCGCCTGTGGCAGCCTGCTCGGCGGCTGCGACCGCGCTCCGCCGCCGGCACCGACGCCCGCGGCCAAGCCTGCCGCAGCGCCGCCGCCGGCCCCGAAACACGATGACGACGACGACAAGACGCCGCTGCCGCTGATCCCGGCGCCAGCCAAGGCCGAGCGCGACGGCGGCACCCTGACCATCGGCACCGGCGCCGTGCTGTCGGTGCCTCTCGACGACGCCGGCGCGCAGCGCGTGGCGCAGCAACTGTCGCAATTGCTGAGCAAGACCCGCGGCCTGTCGCTGGAGGTGCGAGCGGAGACCATCCCCGCCGACGGCAGCATCCGCCTGCAGCTCAATCCCAATACCGAGGTCGCGCAGGCCGAGGGCTACACGCTGGACGTGGACCCGCGCACCATGCTGATCCAGGCGCGCGAGGAGCGCGGCCTGTTCTACGGCGCGATCAGCGCCTGGCAGTTGATGACCCCCGACGCCGGCAAGGGCGAGGTGGACGTGCCGCAGGTGCACATCCGCGACTGGCCGCGCTTCGGCTGGCGCGGCGTGCTGCTCGACGTGGCGCGGCACTTCCATGGCCCGGACACGGTCAAGCGCCTGCTCGACGCGATGGCCCAGCACAAGCTCAACGTGCTGCATCTGCACCTGACCGACGATCAGGGCTGGCGCATCGAGATCAAGCGCTATCCCAAGCTCACCGAGATCGGCGCCTGGCGCACCCCGCCCGGCGCGGGCACCCACGGCCTGCCCGATCGCTACGGCGGCTTCTACACCCAGGACCAGATCCGCGACCTGGTGGCCTACGCCGCCGAACGCCACATCACCATCGTGCCGGAACTGGACATGCCCGGGCACGCGCAGGCGGCGGTGGCGGCGTATCCGGAGCTGGTCGGGGTGACCCGGCAGCGGCCCAAGGTGTCGGTGGACTGGGGCGTCAATCCCTACCTGTTCAACACCAACGACAAGAGCATGACCTTCATCCGCGGCGTGCTGGATGAAGTGCTGCAGTTGTTCCCCTCGCCGTACATCCACATCGGCGGCGACGAAGCGGTCAAGGACCAGTGGGAACGCTCGCCGGCGGTGCGCGCGCAGATGCGCAAGCTCGGCATCAAGGATGCGCACGCGCTGCAGGGCTGGTTCAACCAGCAGCTGGCCGACTACCTGACCCAGCACCAGCGGCGCCTGATCGGCTGGGACGAGATCCTGGAAGGCGGACTGCCCGCGAGTGCCTCGGTGATGTCCTGGCGGGGCGTGGACGGCGCGGTCGCCGCCGCCAAGCAAGGCCACGACGTGGTGCTGGCACCGGCCGGCTGGATGTACCTGGACAACCTGCAGAGTGCGCGCAACGACGAGCCCAACGGCCGCCTGGCGACGCTGCCGCTGCAGAAGGTCTACGGCTTCGACCCGGTGCCGGCCGCACTCAGCCCCGAGGAGAGCAAGCACGTGCTCGGCGTGCAGGCAGCGCTGTGGAGCGAGTACATCCCCTCCGCCTGGCATATCGACCATGCGCTGTTCCCGCGGCTGAGCGCGGTGGCCGAGGCCGGCTGGTCGCCGATGGCCGCGCGCGACTGGAACGGCTTCCTGCAGCGCATGCCGGCGCAGCTGGACCGCTACCGCCTGCAGGGCATCGCCTACGGCGACGGCGCCTTCGCCCCGGACATCGCCGTGCAGGGCGGCGACAACGCCGCGCTGGACAGCGGCCAGGCCACGGTGGTGCTGGGCAACCAGGCCAAGTTCGGCAGCTTCCGCTACACCACCGACGGCAGCGAGCCCAAGGCCGATTCGCCGCGCTACACCGCGCCGTTCGCGGTGACCCTGCCGGTGACCGTGCGCGCGGCCACCTACGCCGACGACGGCCGCCTGCTGGCCGCGCCGCGCAGCCGCATCCTCGACCGCGCCAACCTGCTCAGCCGCGACACCCAGGGCCTGGCCTCGTGCGAAGGCGGCGAGCTGGGCCTGCGCGTGCCGCTGCTGCCGGACCTGGCCGACCAGGACACGCCGGTGTTCAACATCGACCTGTTCACTAGTTGCTGGCGCTACGCCGACGCGCGCCTGGACGGCATCGACCGCATCCGCATCGACGCCGCCCGCCTGGCGCGCAACTACGGGCTGGCGCACGACCAGGCCAAGGTCAAGCGCTACCCGGCGCACAGCCCGCGCGGCGAGTTCGAAGTGCGGCTGGGCGACTGCAAGGGCAAGTTGCTGGCGCGGCTGCCGCTGCCGGCCGGCAAGACCCTGGGCGACCAGTTCGCGCTGGAAGCGCGGCTGCCCAAGCAGACCGGCGTGCACGACCTGTGCCTACGCTCCACCGCGCCCATCGCCGGGCCGTACTACGCCATCGGCGCCGTCCATCTGATCGACACCGCAGCGCAGGCGCCCCCCGCCGCCGCGCACTGACCACGGAGACCCTCGCATGACCCAGCCGCCCCGCCGCCCCCGTTCCGCGTCGCGCACGCGCCTTCCTGCCCGCCTCGGGCTGCTGCTGGCGCTGGCCTTGCCGGCGCTGGGCCAGGCGGCGGCGCCGACGACGCTGTCGCTGCAACAGGGCTGGCAGGTGCGGCTGGCGCCGGGCGATGCCAGTGCCAAGGCGCATCCGAAGGCGGCGCAGTGGCTGCCGGCGCAGGTGCCGGGCACGGTGCAGACCGACCTGATCGCCGCCGGGGTGGTGCCCGATCCGTTCTATCGCGACAACGAAGCGCAGATCCAGTGGGCGGGTCTGAGCGACTGGCAGTACCAGACCCGATTCCAGGTCGACGCGGCCCTGCTGGCGCGCCCGCACCTGGAACTGGTGTTCGACGGGCTGGACACCTTCGCCGAGGTCTACCTCAACGGCAAGAAGCTGCTCGCCGCCGACAACATGTTCCGGCAGTGGCGGGTCGACGCCAAACCGCTGCTCAAGCGCGGCGACAACGTGCTGGAAGTGCGCATCGCCTCGCCGATCAAGAAGATCCAGCCGTGGCTGGCCAAGCAGCCATACGCGCTGCCCGGCGCCTACGACTCGGCGTTCGGCGACGAACCGGAGGCGCGGCACAGCTCCACCTACGTGCGCAAGGCGCCTTACAACTTCGGCTGGGATTGGGGCCCGCGCATCGTCACCGCCGGCATCTGGCAGGGCGTGCGCCTGGAAGCCTGGGACGACCTGCGCGTGGACGGCCTGCGCATCGCCCAGCAGCGCGTCGACGCCGACGCGGCGCAGTTGCTGGCGCAACTGCAGGTGCAGGTGCAGGCCGGCCGCAGCGGCGAAGTCCAGCTGGACCTGGACGTGCTCGGTCCCGACGGCCAGCGCGTGGGCCAGTTCAGCCAGCGCGCGGTCGTCGACCCGGGTGCCAACACCCTGACCGTGCCGGTGCGCATCGCCAAGCCGCAGCGCTGGTTCCCGGCCGGCTACGGCCGCCAGGATCTGTACACGTTCAAGGCGCACCTGCGCGATGCCGCGGGCGAGCGCTTCGAGGCGCAGCGCGTCACCGGCCTGCGCAGCGTCGAGCTACGCCGCGAGAAGGACCAGTGGGGCAAGAGCTTCGCCCTGGTGGTCAACGGCATCCCGGTGTTCGCCAAGGGCGCCAACCTGATTCCGTTCGACAGTTTCCCCACCCGCGTCGACGCCGCGCGCATGCGCGGCTTCCTGCAGTCCGCGCGCGAGGCCAACATGAACATGCTGCGCATGTGGGGCGGCGGCCACTACCAGCCGGACAGCTTCTACGAGGACGCCGACCGCCTGGGCATCATGATCTGGCAGGACTTCATGTTCGGCGGCGCGATCCCGCCCTACGACGTCGCCTTCCGCGAGAACACCCGCGCCGAGGCCGAGGAGCAGGTGCGGCGCCTGGGCGATCACCCCAGCATCGTCATCTGGTGCGGCAACAACGAAGTGCAGACCGGCTGGGAGAACTGGGGCGACCGGGTCAAGTTCAAGCAGTCGATCGACCCGGAAGAGCGCGAGCGCATCGTCCGCGGCATGACCACGCTGTTCGGCACGGTGCTGCGCGAGGCGGTGCAGAAGTACGACAGCGACACCCCGTACTGGGCGACCTCGCCGGGCACCGATTTCGACGGCGCCGCCGACCAGCCCGACGACGGCGACATGCACTACTGGAAGGTCTGGGGCGGCCCGGCGCTGCCGGTCACCGAGTACCTCAACGTGACCCCTCGCTTCATGTCCGAATACGGCCTGCAGTCGTTCCCCGAGATGCGCACCATCCGCGCCTTCGCCGAACCCGGCGACCTGAAGCCGGAATCGCCGGTGATGCGCGCGCACCAGAAGTTCGACAAGGGCAACGGCAACAAGCGCCTGCTGCTGTACATCCGCCGTGCGTTCGGCGAGCCCAAGGACTTCGCCAGCTTCGTCTACCTGAGCCAGATCATGCAGGCCGAGGGCATCACCCTGGCCGCCGAACACCTGCGCGCGTCGCGGCCGCAGGCGATGGGCTCGCTGTACTGGCAGCTCAACGACGTGTGGCCCGGCGCCTCGTGGTCGAGCGTGGACTACTTCGGCCGCTGGAAGGCGCTGCAGTACCACGCGCGCCGCTTTTATGCGCCGGAACTGATCGCCGCACTGCGCGACGACAAGGGCCAGACCACGGTGTCGCTGGTTTCCGACCGCACCACGCCGCTGGCCGCGCGCTGGCGCATGCGGGTGATGGACCTGTCCGGCAAGGTGCTGAGCAAGACCGAGAAGCCGGTGACCCTGGCGCCGCTGTCCAGCGTGCGCGTGGGCAGCTTCAGCGATGCGCAGTTGCTGCGCCGCGCCGATCCGCGCCGCAGCGTGGCGGTGTTCGAGCTGCTCGACGGCGAGCGCGTGCTGTCGCGCACCCTGGTGTACTTCGACGCGGCCAAGCGCCTGCAGTGGCCGCAGGCCGACATCCGCAGCGACCTGCGCGCCGACGGCGACGGCTACGCGCTGACCCTGAGCAGCACCACCCTCGCCGCGCAGGTGTGGCTGAGCTTCGGCGACCTCGACGTGACCCTGTCCGACAACGCCTTCGACCTGCTGCCGGGCGAGCCGCTGACCGTGCGCGTGCACAGCAGCGCCACCCTGGAGCAGTTGCGCGCGGCGCTGCAGGTGCGCGACCTGGGCGGGACCCTGGCCGGTGCGCCGGCCGAGCCGGCGGAGGCGAAGTGATGGGCGTGCCGATGTCGCGGGCGGGCGTCACCTTGTGGGAGGGACTTCAGTCCCGACGGGGCGTTACCGGTAAAGCGTCGGGACTAAAGTCCCTCCCACAAAGGCGCATCTACCTGGTGCTGTGCGCGATCGGCCTGCTCGCCGCCCCGCTCGCCCATGCCGACGACGCGGAAGACCGCGCCGCCGCGCTGGTGGCGAAGATGACCCGCGCCGAGAAGATCGCGCAGGCGATGAACGCTGCGCCGGCGATCCCACGCCTGGGCGTGCCCGCCTACGAATGGTGGAGCGAGGGCCTGCACGGCATCGCCCGCAACGGCGAAGCCACGGTGTTCCCACAGGCGATCGGCCTGGCCGCGACCTGGAACACCGAACTACTGCACGACGTCGGCACCGTCACCTCCACCGAGGCGCGGGCCAAGTTCAACCTCGCCGGCGGCCCCGGCAAGGATCACCCGCGCTACGCCGGGCTGACCATCTGGTCGCCCAACATCAATATCTTCCGCGACCCGCGCTGGGGCCGTGGCATGGAAACCTACGGCGAGGATCCCTACCTCACCGGGCGGCTCGCGGTCGGCTTCATCCGCGGCCTGCAGGGCGACGATTTGGCGCATCCGCGCACCATCGCCACGCCCAAGCACCTGGCCGTGCACAGCGGGCCGGAACCGGGCCGCCACGGTTTCGACGTGGACGTGTCGCCGCACGATTTCGAGGCGACCTACTCGCCGGCGTTCCGCGCCGCCATCGTCGACGGCCAAGCCGGCTCGGTGATGTGCGCGTATAACTCGCTACACGGCACACCCGCCTGCGCCGCCGACTGGCTGATCAACGGCCGCGTGCGCGGCGACTGGGGCTTCAAGGGCTTCGTCGTGTCCGATTGCGATGCGATCGACGACATGACCCAGTTCCACTACTACCGCCCCGACAACGCCGGCTCGTCTGCGGCCGCGCTCAAGGCCGGGCACGATCTGAACTGCGGCACCGCCTACCGCGACCTCGGCATCGCCTTCGACCGCGGCGAAGCCGACGAAGCCTTGCTCGACCGCTCGCTGGTGCGCCTGTTCGCCGCGCGCTACCGGCTCGGCGAACTGCAGCCGCGGCGCAACGATCCGTATGCGCGGCTGAGCGCCAAGGACATCGACAGCGCCGCGCACCGCGCGCTGGCGCTGCAGGCCGCGCAGCAATCGCTGGTGCTGCTGAAGAACGCCAACGCCACCCTGCCGCTGCGCCCGGGCCTGCGCCTGGCGGTGCTCGGCCCCAACGCCGATGCGCTGGCCGCGCTGGAAGCCAACTACCAGGGCACCTCGGTGCAACCGGTGACGCCGTTGCAGGGCCTGCGCACGCGCTTCGGAGTCGCCCAGGTCGCCTATGCGCAGGGCGCGCCGCTGGCCGCCGGCGTGCCCGGCATGATCCCCGAGACCGCGCTGCGCAGCGACGGCAAGCCCGGGCTGCGCGGCGAGTACTTCGACAACCTGGACCTGGCCGGCACGCCGCGCGTGCAGCGCCAGGACCGCGTGGTCGGCTTCAACTGGGACCACGTGGCCCCGGCCAAGGGCGTGGACAAGGACCGCTACTCGGTGCGCTGGAGCGGCGAACTGCTGCCGCCCGGCCCTGGCGACTACACCCTGGCGGTGCGGGTGGCGCGCTGCTTCGACTGCACCGGCCACGACCCGGTGCGCCTGTACGTCGACGACCAGTTGGTGATCGCCGGCAACGCCGAGGACAAGCACCTGCCGGCCGGCATGCACAACGCCGACGGCCGCAACGTCGAGGCGGTGCTGCATTTCGACGACGCGCAACCGCGCCGCATCCGCCTGGAGCTGGAACACCGCGGCCAGGACCAGGGCCTGCGCCTGGAGTGGCTGGCGCCGCCGGCGCTGCAGCTGGCCGAGGCCGAACGCGCGGTGGCGCAGGCCGACGCGGTGGTGGCCTTCGTCGGCCTGTCGCCGGACGTGGAAGGCGAGGAACTGCGCATCGACGTGCCCGGCTTCGACGGCGGCGACCGCAACGACCTGGCCCTGCCGGCGGCGCAGCAGGCGTTGCTGGAACGGGCCAAGGCCAGCGGCAAGCCGTTGGTCGTGGTGCTGATGAGCGGCAGCGCGGTGGCGTTGAACTGGGCCAAGCAGCATGCCGACGCGATCATCGCCGCGTGGTATCCGGGCCAGTCCGGCGGTACCGCCATCGCCCAGGCGCTGGCCGGCGACATCAACCCCGGCGGCCGCCTGCCGGTGACCTTCTACCGCTCGACCAAGGACCTGCCGCCCTACGTCAGCTACGACATGAAGGGCCGCACCTACCGCTACTTCAAGGGCGAGCCGCTGTTCCCGTTCGGCTACGGGCTGAGCTACACCCAGTTCGCCTACGACGCCCCGCAGCTGTCGGCAACGACGCTGCAGGCCGGCCAGCCGCTGCAGGTGAGCACCACCGTGCGCAACACCGGCGCGCGCGCCGGCGACGAGGTGGTGCAGGTCTACCTGCAGTACCCGCAACGTGCGCAATCGCCGCTGCGCAGCCTGGTCGGCTTCCAGCGCGTGCACCTGCAACCGGGCGAGGCGCGCACGCTGACCTTCGCGCTGGACGCGCGCCAGCTCAGCGACGTCGACCGCAGCGGCCAGCGCGCGGTCGAGGCTGGCGACTACCGCCTGTTCGTCGGCGGCGGCCAGCCCGGCACCGGTGCGCCCGGCGAGGACGCCGCGTTCTCGATCAGCGGACGCATGGCCCTGCCGAAGTGAGCGACGGGGGCTGCCGCCCGCGGCCCCTGTCTACGAAATGCGCCAGCGCATGCGGCGGTGCAGCGTAACGGCCCGGCGCGCTCCCACCGCCGGGCTCCAACTCCCTGCGTTTCAGCGCCCAGCTAATTTATTTTTCACGACCTATTGACAGTCTTCCGGGACAGCGGTATCGATAACACGTCGGTGCCACGCGCCGACGATGCCAGACGCGCCGAACGCCGCAGCACTTGCGGCGTTTTCCAGGGCAGTTCCAGGGGTGATGTGCCATGTCATGCAGTCGTCGCAGCCAGGATCGATGCCTCGCCGGAGTTCCGGCGCCCTGCCTGTCGTCCGCGTTCCGCGCGGGCACGCACGGGGGCCGCTGCGCATGACCCGTCGCTACAAGCTGAGCGCGCTGCGTTCGCGCTCCAAGTGCATCGCCGGCTACTCGCCGCCACGCCACTGATCGCCATCTAACGGTCCGCCCCAGCCGGCAGACGCCTCGCGTCGGTCGCCGTTCGCTCTGTCCTGTTCGCACGCCGTCCGGCGTGCGGTTCGAGCGCGCGCGCCTTCCGTCCATCGTGTCTGCCATCCAGGAACGCAGCGGCGCGTCGCCTTCGGCGCGTGCCCGCACCGATCACGATCAGCGAGGTGTCACGTGGCAACCCATCCCCATTGCAAGCGCAAGGCGCTGTGCGCCGCCATTCTGGCCATCACCGGCCTCGCCGCCACCGCACCTGCGCTGGCCGGCACCGTGCAGGGCGAACTCAAGGAGCGCAGCAGCGGCAAGCCCGCCGCGCACGCCAAGGTCGCCATCGCCGGTACCGCACTCAGCGCCGTCACCGACGCGCAGGGCCGCTTCGTCATCGCCGACGTGCCGGCCGGGCAGTACGCGCTGCAACTGGACTACCCCGGCTTCAGCGCACCGGAAACCACCGTGCAGGTCGCCGACAGCGGCGCCGCCACGGTGTCGATCGCGCTGGACGAGGCCAAGCAGTTGCAGACGATCAGCGTGGCGGCCAACCGCTACGACGCCAGCACGCTGAAGATGAACTCCTCGAACACGGTGGACGTGCTCTCGGCCAACGACCTCGAACACACCGCCGTGCACAATGTCGCCGAGGCGCTGGGCCTGATCGCCGGCATCAACATCACCTACAGCGGCTCGGGCTACTTCGGCGGCGTCGACGGCGCCGCGCGCGGCGAAGGCATGTTCGCCTCGGTGCGCGGCCTGCCCTCCGAATACAACGTCAACCTGATCGACGGCGTCACCGTCGCCCAGGGCATGCCGTACAGCCGCAGCGTGCAGTTGAGCCTGCTGCCGCCCTCGGGCCTGCAGACCATCGTCGCCAACAAGACCTCCACCGCCGACATGGACGGTGACGCGATCGGCGGCACCCTGGATTTCCGCACGCCCACCGCCTACGACTACAAGGACACCACCAGCGGCAGCGTCACCGTCAGCGGCCGCGTCGAGAGCCGCGCCCGCGACTACGGCGGCGACGGCCTGGGCGGCGGCCTGGCCGGCGAGTTCCAGCACAAGTTCGGCGACGAGCAGCAGTTCGGCTTCTACGCCAGCGCCTACTACGACTACCGCACCTCCACCAACAGCGAGGTGGCCGCGGCCACCAGCGCGCTCAACGACGGCTCCTGGAAATTCCTGCAAGCCAACGCCGACGGCAGCAACGCCGCCGGCTACGCGCCGCAGGACAACCTGACCAGCACCGGCATGAACGTCGGCGTGGTCGCCGGCTGGGAGCGCCGCTACGGCGGCAATGCCGCCTTCGACTGGAACGTGGACGAGACCCTGTCGCTGTACGCGCGCGCCACCTACGCCTACGCCAAGACCGACCAGGGCACCACCTTCGTGCAGTTGCTGCCGCAGGACGTCAGCTTCGTGCCGACCGCCACGCCCGGCGTGTATTCGCCCAACATCAACCGCATCGCCGCACGTTTCTGGTACGAGACCAACCCGGAAATCGCCGACCTGGCCACCTTCCAGGTGGGCGCACGCAAGACCGCCGGCAACTGGACGCTGTCGCCGAACCTGTTCTACAGCTTCGGCGACAACGACCGCCCCGACCACATCGAGATCGACGGGCGCGAGGACAAGTTCAGCCAGGCCAACTTCGCCTACTCCGGCAGCAGCCTGATGCAATACGGCAGCGGCGCCTTCCCCTATCCGCAGCTGACCCCGGCGCTGCTGGCGCAGGTCAACAACATCCCCTCGCTGTACGCCAGCAGCTACGGCGAGTCGACCAAGATCTACTCCGGGCAGAAGAAGGGCGGCGCCAAGTTCGACGCGCGCTACGACTTCGCCGACGGCGCGCTGACCGCGCTGCAGTTCGGCGTGAAGTACAGCAAGAGCAGCCGCCACTACAGCAACCGCGACTGGTGGACCGGCCCGGTGCCCGACACCAGCACCCTGGGCGACCTGGGCATCTTCAACGGCGGCTATGCGGCGATCTTCCCCGGCAAGTACCACTGGGCCACGCCGCGGGTCAGCGAAGGCGCGGTGGCGCAGGTCATCGCCAACCACCTCACCGACGACGACCTGGACACCTGCGGCAGCGCGTTCTACGTCAACAACTACAACTGCAACACGATGCGTGGCACCGAGGCGGTCAGCGCCGCCTACGCGATGGCGACCTTCTCCTTCGGCAGCCTGGAAGTGGTGCCGGGCGTGCGCTTCGAGCACACCAGCATCCACAACACCTTCTGGACCACGCCGACCGACAGCGACGGCAACCAGCAGGTCGGTTACTTCGCCGCCAACAGCACGCACTATGACCAGCCGCTGCCGAGCGTGTTCCTGACCTGGCGCCCGGACAGCGCCACCACCTACCGCGCGGCGCTGTGGACCAGCTATACGCGGCCGGCGTTCGTGCAGTTGGGCGGCGGCAGCCAGATCAACATCTCCAACGGCATCACCACCATCACCCAGGGCAATCCGGACCTGAAGGCGATCACCTCGACCAACCTGGATCTGTCCGGCGAGTGGGCGACCGACCACGGTGGGTTCTTCTCGGTGGCCGGCTTCTACAAGCGGCTGCATCACTACATCTACGACGCCGGTTCCGGCCAGGCCAATTCGGGCACCAGCGGCAGCGGCACGGTGTTCTACCAGATGCCGACCAACGGCGGCGACGGCCGCGTCTACGGCGTGGAAGTCAGCGCGCGGCAGCGCTTCCAGGATCTGCCGGCGCCGTTCGACGGGCTGGGCGTGAGCGCCAACGCCACGCGCCAGCATGCGCACGCCGATCTGGGCATGGTCGGCTTCGAAGACGAGCAGATGCAGTCGGCGCCGAATGCGATGGCCAATCTGGAGCTGTTCTACGAGCGCTCGAAGTTCTCGGTGAACCTGAGCTATCACTTCAGCAGTTCGTACCTGCTGAACTACGACTTCCTGCACCAGAACGCGCCGTGGGACGACCTGTGGGCGCGGCCGACGCGGCGGGTGGATCTGCATGCGGGCTATCGTTTCGACAACGGGGTGAATGTGGATCTGTCGATCTCCAATCTCACCAAGGAATACAGTTACTGGGGGCATGTGGGCCGGCACAATCTGGCGGTGTCGGACATCGTGGATGCCGGCATGATGACGCTGTTGACCGTCAAGTACGCGTTCTAGGCCGCGCGGCGTGCGCACTGGGATGCCATCGCGGAGCGTTGCCACGCTTTGTGTGGGAGGGACTTCGGTCCCGGCGGACCTTACCGACTCCGCGTGGACAAGTCCTTTTGTGGGAGGGACTTCAGTCCCGACGGGCGTTACCGATGCGGCCTGGATCAGGCTGCATCGGCAGCCCGATCGCGCAGCGCGCGCCCCGCTTGTCGTAGGAGCGGCTTCAGCCGCGACAGGCTTTCCGGACTCGCCTGGAACAACGCTTTTTGTGGGAGGGACTTCAGTCCCGACGGGCTTTCCCGATGCGGCATGGATCAGGCTGCATCGGGAGTCCACTCAAGCAGCGCGTGCTTCGGTTGTCGTAGGAGCGGCTTCAGCCGCGACAGGCTTTCCCGACAAAGCCTGGACTATGGCTCTTGTGGGAGAAACTTCAGTCCCGACGGGCTTGACCGACGCTGCTTGGATCATGCGATCTCAGCAGCTCACACTAGCGGCACACACCGCCGCTCTTGTAGGAGCGGCTTCAGCCGCGACAGGCTTTCCCGAATCGGCTGGAACAACGCTTTTTGTGGGAGGGACTTCAGTCCCGACGGGCTTTACCGGTATCGCCTGGGTTAGCCATCAAAAGCAAAAGCTTTCGCCTGGCGGCGAGTCACTTTTCTTTGCTTGTGCAAAGAAAAGTAACCAAAAGAAAGCACACCCCGCCTTCGCGCCCGCTACGCGGGTCCGCTCCGCTGACGGGATTTTCGGACGGGGCATCCTGCCCCGGCCGAAAACGGCGCACGTCCCTGTGCGCCGCCCCCCTGCGGGGGGTTTAACCCGCCAGCTCCGCCGCTACGGAGGGGACCCGGGAAAAGCAAAAGCTGAAGAGCAACAGCAACAGCAACGCTCCGGCTGGAGCCCGCAATGAAGCGCCGGGCGTTCTGCCGGTTCGGTTTGCTGGCGCCGTTGGGGTTGGCGGCAGTGCCGGTGTTGCGGGCGGCTGCTCCAACACCAGCACCAGTGCCAGACGGGCGAACGCACGCGTTCGGCTTCGCGCAGGGGCGCTTCACGCTGGATGGGCAGCCATGGCAGATCCGCAGCGGGGAACTGCATCCGCTGCGGATCGCGAAGGCGGATTGGTTGCATCGGATTCGCATGGCCAAGGCGATGGGGTTGAACACCATCGCGCTGTACCTGATGTGGAATGCGCTGGAAACGGCACCGGGGCAGTTCGATCTGGACAGCGGCGAGCGCGATTTCGTCGGGTTCATCCGGCTGTGCCAGCAGGAGGGGCTGTGGGTGTATCTGCGCCCGGGTCCGTACGTGTGCGCGGAGTGGACGCTGGGCGGGTTGCCGCCGTATCTGCTGCGCGACGCGAACATCCGTCTGCGCGATCGCCACGATGCGCGCTACATGGCGGCAGTGGAGCGCTACATCGGGGCGATCGCGCCACGCATCGCGCCGTTGATGGCCAGTGCCGGTGGGCCGGTGCTGATGCTGCAGATCGAGAACGAATACTCGATGCACGGCAGCGACGTCGGCTATCTGCAGGCGCTGGCCGCGCTGTGGCGGTCCCATGGGGTCGACGGGCCGTTCTCGCTGGCCGAAGGGCTCAAAGATCTGCGTCGGCGCCAGGCGATGCTGCCCGGCGCTGCGCTGGGGCTCGATGGTCCCGATCTGCACGATCTGCAGGCGGCCACCGCCTTCGCCGGGCAGGCGCCGGTGTGGGTGTCCGAGGGCTATCCGGGCTGGCTCACGCATTGGGGCGAGCCGCAGTTCGCGCGCCGCGACTATGCGCCGCTGCTGCGCCGTATCGCCGCCGCCGGCTATTCGTTCAATCTGTACGTGGTGCACGGCGGCACCAACTTCGGCCTCAGCGCCGGGGCCAATGCCGAGGACGACGGCTCGCAGTTCCAGCCGGCGTTGACCAGCTACGACTACGGCGCGCCGATCGACGAAGCCGGCCGTGCCACACCGGCGTACTTCGCGCTGCGCAAGATCATCGCCACGCAGGCCGACACGCCCGCGCCACCGGTGCCCGCCGCACCGCGCCGCGCACACTTCGACGCGATCGAGGCCAAGCCCGTGGCCGCGCTGTGGGACAACCTCGGCCCCGCGCTGCAGACCGACACCCCGATCGACAACCAGCGCCTGCTCGGCCAGGACCAGGGCCTGGTGCTGTATCGGCGGCGGATCGCAGCGGGCCGGGCGTTGCACCTGGGACAGGTTCACGACTACGCGGTGGTGCATCTGGACGGGCGCGAACTCGACCACGTGTCGCGGGTGCGGCATCCGCGCCTGCGCAGCGCGCTGCACCTGCGCCTGCCCGATGCAGCGCAGGACACGCGCGATCTGGACGTGCTGGTCGACAGCTTCGGCCACATCAACTTCGGCCCGGCGCTGGGCGATCGCAAGGGCCTGCTCGGCCCGGTGCGGCTCGATGGGCAGGAGCTGCATGGCTGGGAGGTGCGCGGGCTGGCGCTGGACGCGGACCCCACACCGTCGCTGCGCCCGCTGCAGGCGCCGCCGCAGCGCCCGGGCCTGTTTTTCGCCACCGAATTCACCCTCGACCAGCCCGGCGACGTGCACCTGGACATGCGCGACTGGCGCAAGGGCTATCTGTGGGTCAACGGGCGCCTGCTTGGGCGCTATTGGGACATCGGCCCGCAGCAATGCCTGTACTGCCCTGGCGCCTGGCTGCGCGCCGGTGCCAACCAGGTGCTGATCCTCGATCTGCACCGCCTGCAGCCGGGCCTGGTGCGTTGCGCCGACGGTCTCGTCCCCACGCCTGCCACGCAGCCCGTCGCATCCCTCCCCTCCCCACAGGATCGCGCATGCACATGACGTCGCTCGCCGCACCCGTCGCGTCCTCCCCGTCCACCGCGGACCAGGGCGCGCCGCCGCGCACGCTGGGGTTCTGGAGTGCGCTGTCGGCCAACCTGCTCAACATGATCGGGATCGGCCCGTTCATCACCATCCCGCTGGCGCTGTCGGCGCTGGCCGGGCCGGCGGTGCTGCTGGGCTGGGTGGTCGGCGCGCTGCTGTGCCTGTGCGATGGCCTGGTGTGGGCCGAACTCGGCTCGGCGATCCCGCGCTCGGGCGGGCCGTATCACTACCTGCGCGAGGCCTATGGCCGCGACCGCGCCGGCCGCCTGTTCGGCTTCCTGTACCTGTGGCAGACGCTGCTGACCGCGCCGCTGTCGGTGGCCGCGGCCGCGGTCGGCTGCGCGCAATACCTGGCCTACCTGATGCCCGGGCTGAGCCACACCGCGCTCACCGGCATCGCCATGGCGCTGTGCCTGTTCAACACCGCGCTGCTGTACCGCCAGGTACGCTCGGTGCAACTGCTGTCGCTGCTGGTCAGTGCGGTGGTGATCGCCGCCTGCGTGTGGATCGTGCTCAGCGGCGCGCTGCATTTCGACATGGCGCTGGCGCGCGAGTTCCTGCAGGCGCGGCCGACGTCGCCGCACGGCTTCTGGCTGGGCTTCGGCGCGGTGGCGCTGATCGCGGTGTACGACTACGGCGGCTACAACAACGTGTGCATGCTCGGCGGCGAGATCCGCAAGCCGCGCCGCACGATTCCGCGCGCGGTGCTGTGGTCGATCCCGATCGTGGCGGTGCTGTACCTGGGCTTGAACGTGACCCTGCTCGGCGTGCTGCCGTGGCGGCAGGCCGCGCAGTCCAAGGCGGTGGTGGCCGACTTCATGCAGGCCATCTATGGCCCGGTGGGCAGCACCGTGGCGGTGGCGCTGATCGTGCTCGCCAGTTGGGGCTCGGCGCTGGTGGTGCTGCTGGGGTATTCGCGGGTGCCGTATGCCGCGGCCGCGTCCGGCCAGTTCTTCGGCGTGTTCGCGCGGCTGCACCCGCGCGGGCGTTTTCCTACCGTGTCGCTGCTGTTCGTCGGCATCACTTCGGCGCTGGCCTGCCCGCTGTCGCTGGACGACCTGATCGCCACGCTGATGATCATCCAGATCCTGTTCCAGTTCCTGGCGCAATGCCTGGCGGTGGTGCTGCTGCGGCGGCAACCGCGGCGCCGCGCGCGTTTCGCCATGCCGCTGTACCCGTGGCCGCTGCTGATCAGCGTCTGCGGCTGGCTGGCGCTGCTGGCCACCAGTCCGCTGCCGCGGTTGCTGGCGGCAGTGCTGGCGCTGTGCGCGGGCACCGCGCTCTATCTCATCCAGGCCAAACGCGAGGCAGCATGGCCCTTCCAGCAATGAAAACCCACGACGTCGCGGTGGTCGGCGAGGTCTACCTCGACCACATCTTCAGCGGCTTCACTGCCTGGCCCGGGCCGGGCGAGGAAGCGATGGCGCGGCACTACCACCGCGACCTCGGCGGCGGCACCGTCAACACCGCCTGCGGGCTGGCGCGGCTCGGACGCACGGTCACGCTGATCGGCGCGATCGGCGCCGGCGACCGCGACTGGTTCGCGCAGCGCCTTGGCGCGTTCGGCGTCGGCACAGAAGGCCTGGTCGACCATCCCGCCGGCACCGGCGTCACCGCCAGCGTGTCGCTGCACGACGACCGTTCGTTCTTCACCTATCCCGGCGCCAACGCCGCGCTGGAGCCGCTGTTGGGCAGCGCGGCCGTGCTGCAGGCGATGTGCGCCGCGCGCCATGTGCACTTCGCCCTGCCGCTGCCGGCGGCGCTGGCGCGCACGCTGCTGCCGGCGTTGCGCGCGGCCGGTTGCAGCACCTCGCTGGACGTGGGCTTCAACCCGGCCTGGCTGGCCGATCCGGACAACCACGCCACCTGCCGCACGGTCGATCACTTCCTGCCCAACCAGAAGGAGGCGGCGCTGGCCGGTTGCGTCGGCGACGATGCCGCGTCCTGCGCCGCCTGGGCGCAGGCGCTGGGGCTGGCGCAGGTGACGATCAAGCTCGGCGGCGCCGGCGCCTGCGTGGTGGATGCGGCCGGCGCGCGGCGGGTCGCCGCGCCCACGGTCGCCGTGCAGGACACCACCGGCGCCGGCGACGCCTTCGATGCCGGCTTCATCGACGCGCTGCTGGACCACCTTTCCCTCGATGCCTGCGCGCAGCGCGGCTGCCTGTGCGGCGCCGCCTGCTGTACCGCGCTCGGCGCGCTCGACGGCCTTCCCGATCCCCCACGTCTCAGGAGTCTCCATGAGCAGTTCCTTTCCCAACCGTAAGCTCGCCCTGATCGGCGGCGGCGGCGTGCGCGCGCCGCTGGTGGTGTACGGCGTCAACGATGCCGCCGAAGCGCTCGGCGCGCGCGAGATCGTGCTCTACGATCCGGACCAGGAGCGGCTGGCGCTGATGGTCGCGCTGGGCCGCGCCGTGGTCGCCGAGTTCGGCGGCGACCTGCAGGTCAACGCGGCCAGTTCGGCGGAAGCGGCGATCGACGGCGCGCACTTCGTGCTCAACAGCATCCGCATCGGCGGCATCCGCCAGCGCGCCACCGACGAGCACACCATCATCCGCCACGGCTACGCCGGGCAGGAGACCACCGGCCCCGGCGGCGTCGCCAAGGCACTGCGCACGGTGCCGGTGGCGATCGAGCAGGCGCGGATGGTGGAGCGGCTCAGCCCCGACGCCTGGCTGGTCAGCTTCACCAACCCGGCCGGGCTGATCACCCAGGCCATCAGCCGCCACACCCGCGCGCGCGTGGTCGGCATCTGCGACACGCCCGTGGAGCTGTTCCACAACATCGCCCGCGCGCTCGGCGAGCCGCCGGCGGACGTGGACTGCGAGTACGTCGGCCTCAACCACCTGGGCTGGATCCGCGCGGTGCACGTGCGCGGCGAGGACGTGCTCGACCGCATCCTGGCCGACGACGCGATCCTGCGCCAGCTGTACTTGGCGCCGCTGTTCGACTTCGACATGCTGCGCACGCTGCGGCTGATCCCCACCGAATACCTGTACTTCTACTACGAGCGCAGCCGCGCCCTGGAGAATCAGCGCGCCAGCGGCGCCAGCCGCGGCAGCGAGATCGAACGGCTCAACCACACCCTGATCGCCGACCTGCGCAGCCGCCTCAACGCCGGCGACGGCAGCGGCGCGGTGCAGACCTACGCCGCCTACCTGCAGCAGCGCTCCGGCTCGTACATGCGGCTGGAGGCCGAAGCCGGCTCGGCCTTCGCCGACGACCTCGCGCCGCAGCCGGACCCGTTCCGCGCCAGCACCGGCTACCACCGCATCGCCGTGGACGTGATGAGCGCGCTGACCGGCGCGCTGCCGGGGCGGCACGTGGTCAACGTGCGCAACCAGGGCTGCATGCCGGAACTGGCCGACGACGACATCGTGGAGATCTCCTCCACCATCGAGCGCGACCGCATCACCCCGCTGCCGGCGCGGCCCATGCCCGAGGCGATCCAGGGCCTGGTGCGCACGGTCAAGGCCTACGAGCACGCCGCCATCGACGCCGCGCTCAGCGGCAGCCACCTGGACGCCTGCAAGGCGATGCTGATCCACCCGGCCATCGGCGAGTGGAGTCCGTCGCGGCGGCTGCTGGAGGCCTTGTTCGGGCATGCCGGCAACGGCGACGACGACGGCGAGTGCGTGTGCTCGGGACCGATGCACTGGCACGGCGCGCATCACCATCCGTGAGCGGGCCGGTTGTGCAGTCGCAGGATGCATCGGACCGCCACACGTTGTAAGGTCGTCGCAAATTGGTCCGTTATAGGTACCATCAACCTGCCCTCCCGGCCGCGGCCGGCACCTCCCCGGTGCCAGCCCGCGCCGGGAGTGTTCGTCGATTCCACGGAGCGTTCCAGGCCATGCCCACCCGCCGCGACATCCTCCACTTCCTCGGCGCCAGCGCCGGCGCCGCGCTGCTGAGCGGGGCACTGCCGGCCGCCGCCGCGGCCTCGGCGTCCGCCGCGCTGCCCAGCAAGCGGCCGCCGCCGGGCAAGCGCCGCTTCGTCAGCGCCGCGGTCGAGCGCCAGTTGCGCACGGTCAAGGCCGGCATCGCCGATCCGCGCCTGGCTTGGCTGTTCGAGAACTGCTACCCCAACACCCTCGACACCACCGTCGAAACCGGCACCCGCAACGGCAAGCCGGACACCTTCGTCATCACCGGCGATATCGAGGCGATGTGGCTGCGCGACTCCTCCGCGCAGGTGCATCCCTACGTGCCGCTGGCCAAGCGCGACCCGGCGCTGCGGCGCATGTTCCATGGGCTGATCCAGCGCCAGGCCGCCTGCATCCGCCTGGATCCCTACGCCAACGCCTTCCTGCCCGACGGCACCAGCCAGCGCCTGAAGTGGTCGGTGGCCGACATCACCGAGATGAAGCCCGGCGTCGGCGAGCGCAAATGGGAAGTGGATTCGCTGTGCTACCCGATCCGCCTGGCGCACGAATACTGGCGCGCCAGCGGCGATGCCGCGCCGTTCGACGACGACTGGCGCGCCGCCATGCACGTGGTGGTGCGCACCTTCCGCGAACAGCAGCGCCTGCACGGCCGCGGCCCGTACAGTTTCCAGCGGCCCTCGCCGCTGGCCACCGAGACCCTGGTGCTGGACGGCTACGGGCAGCCGACCCGGCCCAACGGCATGATCCACTCGATGTTCCGCCCGTCCGACGACGCCTGCCTGTACCCGCTGTTCGTCCCCGCCAACCTGTTCGCGGTGACCTCGCTGCGGCAACTGGCGACGATGAGCGAGGCGCTGCATCACGACGCCGCGTTCGCCGGCGAGTGCCGCGCCCTGGCCGACCAGGTCGAGACCGCTACTCGTCAGTTCGGGCAGATGCGCGACGCCGACGGCCAGCCGTTCTGGGCCTACGAGGTGGACGGCTACGGCAACCAGTTGTTCATCGACGACGCCAACGCGCCCGGCCTGCTGAGCCTGGCCTACCTGGGCTGCTGCGATCGCCGCGATCCCGTGTTCCTGCGCACCCGGCAACTGGCCTGGAGCGAGCGCAACCCCTACTTCTATCGCGGCCGCGCGGCCGACGGCGTGGGCAGCCCGCACAGCGGCCTGGGCACGATCTGGCCGATGTCGCTGATGCAGTACGCCCTGGCCAGCGACGACGACGCGCAGATCCGCCAGTGCCTGCAGTGGCTCAAGACCACCGACGCCGACAGCGGCTTCATGCACGAAGCCTTCGACAAGGACAACCCGAGCACCTTCACCCGCGACTGGTTCGCCTGGGCCAACACCTTGTTCGGCGAGCTGATCATCGATCTGCATCAGCGCAAGCCGCAGTTGCTGAAGGCCTGACGCGATCACTGCATCTGTGGGAGGGACTTCAGTCCCGACGGGCCTGACCGACAACGCGTCGGGACGGAAGTGCCTCCCACAACAGCAAACACACCCCCACCGCACCGCCGCACACCCCGAGGACAGCACCATGGCCACACGACGCGGTTTCCTGCAGGGCGCCATCGCCCTGGCCCTGTTCGGCAGCAGCGGCATCGCGCGCCTGGCGCAGGCACGCGCCGGCAGCTACGCGCTGCCGGCCGATGCGCGCGCCAAGGCCGAGCTCACCCGCAACGTCGACGTGTTCATCGGCACCGGCGGCCACGGCCACACCTTCCCCGGCGCCACGCTGCCGTTCGGCATGGTGCAACTGAGCCCGGACACCTACAACGCCGACTGGGACGCCTGCTCCGGCTACCACGCCGACGACGGCTCGATCATGGGCTTCTCGCACACCCACCTGTCCGGCACCGGCATCGGCGACATGCTCGATTTCCTGGTGGTGCCGGCCACGGGCCCGGTGAAGCTGCAGCCCGGCACGCGCGAACATCCCGAGGCCGGCTACCGCTCGCGCTACGACCACGCAGACGAAGCCGCCTCGCCCGGCTATTACCGCGTGCGCCTGAAGGACAGCGGCGTGCATGCCGAACTCACCGCCACCGCGCGCGCCGGCCTGCACCGCTACCACTTCCCCAAGGGCAAGCCGGCACATCTGCTGCTGGACCTGTGCCACGGCATGCAGGACAAGCCGGAGATTCCCGCCCGCGTCGAAGACGCCAGCCTGCGCCTGGTCGATGCGCAGACCGTCACCGGCGGCCGCCGCGTCTACCAGTGGGCCAAGGGCCGCTACATCTATTTCGCCATGCGCCTGTCGCGGCCGTTCGCCAGCGCGCAGTTGTACGCCGACGACCAGCCGCTGGCCGCGAGCGCGCGCAGAGCCGACGGCAACCGCCTGAAACTGGCCCTGCACTACCCCGATGCCGCCGACGCGCCGCTGCTGGTCAAGGTCGGCATCTCCGCGGTCAGCGCCGAGAACGCCCTGGCCAACCTCGACGCGGAACTGCCCGACTTCGACTTCGCCCGCGTGCACGCCGCCGCCGTGGCCGAATGGGAGAAGGAACTGGGGCGGGTGCGCATCGACAGCGACGACGAAGCGCAGCGCCGCATCTTCTACACCGCGCTGTACCACAGCCTGATCGCGCCGACCCTGTTCAGCGACACCGACGGCCGCTACCGCGGCATGGACCTGCAGGTGCACCAGGCACCGACCGGCTACCACAACTACAGCACCTACTCGCTGTGGGACACCTACCGCGCCCTGCATCCCTTGCTGACCCTGGTGCAGCCCGAGCGCGTGCCCGACCTGGTGCAGTGCCTGGTGCGCGGCGCCCACGAATCCCCGCAAGGCGTCGCCATCTGGCCGCTGCAGGGCGTGGAGACCGACTGCATGATCGGCTACCACTCCGCCGTGGTGCTGGCCGAGGCGCACGCCAAGGGCTTCACCGGCATCGACTGGAAAGCCGCCTACCCGGCCTGGCGCAAGCGCGCGATGGACGACGACGTGCACGGCCTGGCGCTGTACCGGACGATGGGCTACATCCCCTGCGACAAGGTCGACGAATCGGTCAGCCGCACACTGGAGTTCGCCTACGACGACTGGGCGGTGGCGCACCTGGCGCAGGCGGTCGGCGCCGACGACGATGCCAAGCACCTGCGCGAACGCTCGCGCCAGTACCGCAACGTGTTCAACCGCGAAAGCCGCTTTGTGCAGCCGCGGCTGAGCGATGGCCAGTGGGCCACCCCGTTCGATCCGCGCGCGATGGGCCACAGCGCGCAGTGGCGCGACTTCACCGAGTCCAATGCCTGGCAGGCCACCTTCCTCAACCAGCACAACCTGTACGGCTACATGGACCTGTTCGGCGGCCGCGACCACTTCGTCGCCAAGCTCGACGAACTGTTCACCACCAGCTCGGAACTGCCGGCGGATGCGCCGCCGGACATCGACGGCATGGTCGGCCAGTACGCGCACGGCAACGAACCCAGCCACCACGTCGCCTATCTCTACGCCTACGCCGGGCAGCCGTACAAGACCCAGGCGATGGTGCGCCGGCTGCTGCGCGAGCAGTACCACGACGCGCGCAACGGCCTGTCCGGCAACGAGGACTGCGGGCAGATGAGCGCCTGGTTCGTGCTCAGCGCGCTGGGCCTGTACGCGGTGGACCCGGTCAGCGCCAACTACGTGCTGGGCAGCCCGCTGTTCAAGCGCGCCGAACTGGACGTGGGCAACGGCCGCACCCTGCGCATCGTCGCCCACGGCAACAGCCCGGCCAACGTCTACATCCAGAGCGCCCGCTGGAACGGCAAGCCCTACACCCGCAGCTGGCTGCGCCACGCCGACCTCGCCGCCGGCGGCACGCTGGAACTGGAGATGGGGCCCAAGCCCAACACCGCGTTCGGTGCGGGCAAGGACGATCTGCCGCCATCGTTTAGCTGATCCTCGCGTCTCGTAAGAGCGGCTTCAGCCGCGACCGGGCCTTCCCCGGAACGCCCGGTCGCGGCTGAAGCCGCTCCTACAGGTAAAGCCCGAACTCGCTACCGGAAGAAACCCCACATGCTGCGCCGCTCCCTGTCCGCCCTTGCCCTGTCGCTCCTGCTGTCGCTCCCGGCAGCCGCGCAGCCGACTCCAACCACCGCCTGGCCCGCCTTCGCCACCCAGGGCGATCACTTCATCCGCGACGGCAAGCCGTACCAGGTCATTTCCGGCGCCATCCACTTCCAGCGCATCCCGCGCGCCTACTGGAAGGACCGCCTGCAGAAAGCGCGTGCGATGGGCCTGAACACGGTGGAGACCTACGTGTTCTGGAACCTGGTGGAACCGCACCAGGGCCAGTTCGACTTCAGCGGCAACAACGACATCGCCGCCTTCGTCGACGAAGCCGCCGCGCAAGGTCTCAACGTGATCCTGCGCCCCGGCCCGTACGTGTGCGCCGAGTGGGAAGCCGGCGGCTACCCCGCGTGGCTGTTCGCCGAACCCGGCATGCGCGTACGCAGCCAGGACCCGCGCTTCCTCGCCGCCAGCCAGGCCTACCTCGACGCGCTCGCCGCCCAGGTCAAGCCGCGGCTCAACGGCAACGGCGGCCCGATCGTCGCCGTGCAGGTGGAAAACGAATACGGCTCCTACGGCGACGACCACGCCTACATGCGCCGCAACCGCGCCATGTTCGTCCAGGCCGGCTTCGACAAGGCCCTGCTGTTCACCGCCGACGGCCCCGACGTGCTCGCCAACGGCACCCTGCCCGACACCCTGGCCGTGGTGAACTTCGCCCCCGGCGATGCCAAGAACGCCTTCGAGACCCTGGCCAAGTTCCGCCCCGGGCAACCGCAGATGGTCGGCGAATACTGGGCCGGCTGGTTCGACCAATGGGGCGAGAAGCACGCGGCCACCGATGCCACCAAGCAGGCCAGCGAATTCGAATGGATCCTGCGCCAGGGCCACTCCGCCAACCTCTACATGTTCGTCGGCGGCACCAGTTTCGGCTTCATGAATGGCGCCAACTTCCAGAAGAACCCCAGCGACCACTACGCCCCGCAGACCACCAGCTACGACTACGACGCCGTGCTCGACGAAGCCGGCCGCCCCACGCCCAAGTTCACCCTGTTCCGCGACGCCATCCAGCGCGTCACCGGCGTCGCCCCGCCGGCGCTACCCACGCCGATCCGCTTCGCCGAACTGCCCGCGACGCCGCTACGCGAATCCGCCTCGCTGTGGGACAACCTGCCCGCCCCGGCCGCCACCACCGACACCCCGCAGCCGATGGAGCGCTACGGCCAGGCCTACGGCTACATCCTCTACCGCACCACCGTCACCGGCCCGCGCAAGGGCAGCCTGTACCTGGGCGAGGTACGCGACTACGCCCGCGTCTACGTCGACCGCACACTGGCCGGCAGCGCCGAGCGCCGCCTGCAGCAAGTGGCCGTGGACGTGGACATCCCCGCCGGCCCCCACACCCTCGACGTGCTGGTGGAGAACACCGGCCGCATCAACTACGGCGCCCACCTCCCTGACGGCCACGCCGGCCTGGTCGACCCCGTGCTGCTCGACGGCAAGCAACTCACCGGCTGGCAGACCTTCCCCCTGCCGATGGACGACCCGAGCAAGCTCACCGGCTGGACCACCGCCAAGGTCGACGGCCCCGCTTTCCACCGCGGCACGGTGAAGATCGGCACGCCTGCCGATACCTTCCTGGACATGCGTGCCTTCGGCAAAGGGTTTGCCTGGGCCAATGGCCACAACTTGGGAAGGCACTGGAAGATTGGGCCGCAGCGGGCGTTGTATTTTCCGGCGCCTTGGCAGCGGAAGGGCGGGAATAGTGTGATTGTGTTTGATCTGGATAGCTCGGCGGATGCCAGCGTGCGCGGGGTTAAGGGGCAGGTTTGGAGTACGCCCAGTAACTGACTTCTCCACGAAGCGCGCCTTCCGGTAAATCCGGATGGCGCGGGATCAAACGACTTGTCTACAAATTGAGGCCGCCGGCGGTTACGCCGAGCGGCCTTTAACTTGTGACGGTCGTCAACAAGTGATAGCGTCGGTCTGGTGCGGGGATGCACTGGGAATGGCCGTGGGGTTAGACACGGGGATCAAGCGGCTTGGGGACTGGCGAAAGATCGAATTTGGCATGCATGCTACTTCGAGAGGTAGCGGTATTGGCTCGCCACACGTAGGTTTTACACGCTACTTTGTAGCCAAATGGTGCTGGACCAGAGGAGAGTGTGCATGGCAATTAAAAAGATCCATCCACCCAAGCCCCCGAAGCCGCCCGATCGGCTACAGAACATGAAAACGCTCAAGCCTCTGGGCAAGAACAAGTGGGTTCGTGCTCACTGGCGCTGGGACTACTCGACCTACAAGTGGGAATGGGTCCTTGGCCACTGGAGCAAATAAGACGAGCGACCCATCATGATACGAGAGCATACGGTTCAAGTGTGGAATCAACCGCAGCTTGTCACTGTGCATCAAAAAACAAAGTCCGTCTGGATTGCCGTCGGCAAATACATGGGCGGTCAGGTAGAAGTAAAAGGTCGCACCGAAAGTCAGGCCATTAGCAACTGGCGTGAAGCGGCTAAGTACAGAGGCGGCTAGCTCAAACTGAGACATCAGCGGCAGCAGGAAAGGGGTTACGCATCAGGTCCGCATATTGCCCGCGCAAGGCACCCAAATCGACTGATAAGTGAACCTGACCCCGATAGTCATGGACCCTGATAGTCATGTCGATGACATAAAGTAGTTTGCGCACTCGGCAACTGGGGCAATCGCTATATGACTCCTATACGCAGGAATGGCTCGACCAACGATGGTTCGCCGGATCGGCAACCATTCCAATCTGCGCCTAGTTGAAAGCAGTTTCCAAAGGAAGGATATGAACAACTATACGGCATACTTGTTACGCGAGAACATAAAAAACGACAAGGACGCAATCGCCGCCGATGTTGCCGGCATTCCGGTGGTCGATGGTGAATCTCATTACGGAACCCTCTTCGTTAAGCCCACTGCACCCCGAGAACCGAAGTGGTCGCACCTTTTTATACCTTTTGTCGATAGAAAAAAACTCGGGCATGTACAGTCATCGGCGGCGGTGCTCATTGTACCGGTAGACAAACGCCTTTTTGCCGTAACGTTTGGACAAGGAAGGCACCTACTTAAACCTGAGGCCTTCGAAGAGCGCTTCGGCTTGCTCGTTACGTTGAATTCTGTAAAGCAAGATGCTCTTCGGAGCGTAGATAAGCGCACCTTCGTCGATGACCAGAACAGCCGTGTTCAAACCAGCCAGGCCTCTGCCGCACTGGAGTTTGGCATTGACATTGAACGGGACCTAATCCGGGGCATCGTGGGATATCCCGATGTACCTGAACTTGGGCGCCGTCTATCCGGGTCAGATGCCCTTAACTTCACCTGCAAGGCGGAAGTTCCAGAGTTGAGAAAGCAGCTGCGCCGCTATTTCCGGGCTTATTCCTCTACCGACTATAAAGAAAAGTTCCCTTGGGTCGATCAGGTCCGCCAGCTTAGATCCAAAGGGCAGCGCGCAGTCGAGTTGGATGGACTCTTGGTAGACAAGCTCAGGCTTGCCTGGAAGCAAGGTGGGCTGGTGGATGGCTGCTGGCTCGCTATTCCCGATGTAGTGGACTGGGGGCGCATTGCAGGATTCAAATTCACCCGTAAGAAGAACGAGGGCATGTCCTCGGATCTTAACTTGCCTAGTCTTGTGCATGCATTCCCCAACGAGGAGCCAAGCATTGATTTTCTGCGAGCCCATCAAGCCTTCGCGGTGGATGAAGAGCAGTGGCCTTTGGAGAACTGGCAGATCTACCGATGCATCCACTGCGAACTGGAGTATGACGGGAAATGCTATGTGCTCTCGGCAGGTAACTGGTTCGAGGTCCATGACGATTTTGCTACCAGCATTGAAGAGTTCTATAAGGACATCGCCCAGTTTCCCATCGCACTGCCCGTCTACAATCATGATAACGAGGGGGCTTACAACCAAGCCTTGGTAGCTGAAAGCAATGGAGCGTGGTGTTTGATGGATCGCAAGCTCCTAAATGTTGGCGGAGTGCACGACAAGGTCGAATTTTGCGATGTATATGGGAACAACACGCTCTTGCATATCAAGCATTATGGCAGCTCCAGTGTGCTAGGACATCTGTTCAACCAGGGGCTGGTGTCTGCGGAGCTGCTCAAATCAGAAAAAGCCTTTGTGCAACTGGCCAATGAGAAGCTGGAGCCGGCGCATGCGTTGGATCTTTCGGATGAGGTTCCACGTAACGTGGCCGCCTACAGGGTGGTATTTGGCGTGATAAGCCAATCGAAGGCACCAGGGTTGCACCTGCCTTTCTTTGCCAAGGTCGTGCTCAAAACCGTATGCACACGCATTCTGGAGCGGGGATTTGGCGAAGTCATGCTCGCCAAAATCGACGTAGATCAGGACAAGGTGAAGGTTAAGAAGTTGCCGCCTGCCAAGAAGCCAGTCAAGCGTGGGCAAAGGATGTTTCAGACTAGACCTCGATCACTCTAGTTAACGATCGATACGGGATCAGATTCACTTACAAAGCGCATCTTCGCGCCACAGTCCATATCAGTTGACATCCCCAAAAACCAGTAGCACCATCCCCTCTAAGGAGCGTAGAAACTCCTCTCATAGCGGCACCCACCTCCGTCAAACCGGTGGGTTTTTTGTGCCTGTTCGCAGGCACACTCCGACGCGCTGTCTGCGTCGGGAGGGCGGCGAATACAACACCCTTCGGGGAAATAAGCCCGCCGTCTATGAGCGGTTTCTAACCTCCCGACATCCCGTCGCCGTTCGGCGCGGGTTCCTGTCTGCCAAGGAGGCTGTGCCATGCGTCAACCGTCACCCCGCCCCGCCGCTCCCTGCAAGCGCAAGTCGCACAAGCATCGCCACTGCCCGCAGTGGACGATCGTCGAGTCGTCGCCCATCCCCATGCTGACGCCCGAACAGGTCGCTGCCGCCAACGCCGCCGATCTTGCCCGCGCCTCGCGCCCGCCTCGCCGCCCACGCCCGCCACAGCAGTGCACCGTCGGCTGCGGCCACTCCGCCAACGGCAAGCGCACGCCCGCGCTGCGCCTGGGCGGCCGCTGGATGGAAGAACTGGGCTTCACCATCGGCAGTACGCTGCGCGTGCAGGTGCGCGACGGCGAACTGGTGGTGAGCGTGGCAGGCAAGGACTGACACGGCGGTCGCCCACGGAAAACGGGGGCAGAGTGCACCTGCCCTCTTCTACTTCGATCTGACTTTCCATGGCCGGCCCATGCGTGCAGCGCCAGCTCGACGGCCAAGCTAGCGTTCAATCGCCTCTCGAAAACGGTCGTTGCCCAGCGCGTGTTGCCGCTGCAAGTTGAGGCGGATGGCCGCTGTCTCGTCCGGGTCGATCGCATCCAGCACGAAGCGCCAATGGTCTGCGCGCTGGCCGGTCGGCGACGGCAGGGTTCAAGCTGGACCTCCCTCTGTAAACTTGTGGACAGCCCGGCCATTCACGTGACCGTCCTAGGGCCGCCGCCCTAAAGCACCACACTCACATCGCAGCCACCACATGATCGCGCTCCTGCTTCCCCTGATGGTGCTCGCCGCCCTCGGCTTCGTCCTCAGCCTCATCGTCCACGTGATGGCGCTTGCCGGGTATGTGCCGCCAGGCGGCGAGGCCGTGTTCGCCATGCACTTCGGCGTCTTCATCGTCTGGTTGCCGACCGTGCTGCTTTCCCTGCGGCTCAACCACACCCTGAAATCCCGTCATAGCTGGAAGCGCTCGCTGGCGGGATCTCCACGCTGGATGCGCTACGCCACCTACGGCCTGTTCGCCTACGCCGTCGTGAACTTCTTGATCGTCGCCCACCTCACGGGCAACCAACCGAAAGCGCCAGGCGTGACACCCACCCTGCTGCGCGGGTTCTCCGGGCACTGGATGTTTTTCTATGGCATGGCCTTCTCGATGCTGTATTCCGTGCACCGCAAGCCGTGGCTGCTCAGCGTCGCCAAGTGCCCGTCGGGCCACCACGTGAACCACGCGGATCGCTTCTGCTCGTCCTGCGGTGCCACACTTCCACAGCGCGATGCAGGGGTCTGATTGCGCGCCCGGGCCAGCAGCCTCCACGCGATGACACCAGGGCATTGCAGGCTGTCGCGCGCCTGATGTCGCCAGGCCCTAGACTTCGACCAGCACATCTGCATCCGGACAGGACATCCATGCACCTCACGCCCCAACAGTTGAACGAACTCTATCCCTATCTCTTCGGCTTCTGGGCCGCGATCGGGCTTGTGGCGCTGGCGTTCTTCACCTTCAACAAGAATGCGCCGCTGAAGCGACGTGTGTTCATTGTTGGCAGCATCGCCACCGATGTGATGCTGCTGGTCTTCTTCTGGGTGGCTGACGCGCCGCCTCTTTTCCTCGCCGCTGCCGTCTGCTTCATGGCATACGGGCTCTGGCAGACCATTCACTTGATACGCTTCTGCGACGCCTGTGCCGCGCTCAACGCCCCACAAGGCCATCGGCAGGCGCGCACGGAATGCCGGAAGTGTGGCGCCGCACTGGCGAAACCATGACGACACACGGCGCGACTCCCATGACGATCCTGAAAGCCGTCATCTGCTTCGCCCTGCTGTCGCCGATCGGCGCTCAGGCCGGCACGCCGCATCCCAAGCTCCCGAAGAACGCGAGCGCGGCCATCGCCGCCGTCCATCGGGCAGCGGCGCACCGCGATCTGCAGTCCCTTCGCGAGCTGATGGTGCAGGAGTTCGTCTGGAGCTTCGGTGGGGACGGCGATGCCGACCAGGCCATCCAGAGCTGGCGCACATTGCCATCCGAGTTGCGCACGCTTGCCCGGCTCACGGCGCACGCATGCGGGTATGTCGACAAGAACCTGATTCAATGCCCGACGCACTCCGGTATCGACTACCGCGCAGGCTTCTCCAAGACGGACCAGGGCTGGCGCATGGTCTACTTCGTGGCGGGCGACTAGCCCGTCAGGCCGCGCCGGCGCGGCTCCGTGGCGGAACTTACGCAACCACCAGGTACGCACAATACCGCCATCCCCGCTTTGCGAAGGCGGAATCCCATCACTTGGATGGGGCGGTCATTTCCGACCAAGCAGAGAATCTATGCGCGCTATGTTCCTATCCAAGCGCTCCCCCTCTCCCTTGGGCAACAGGTCATTGCGAACCAACTGCTCGTAGTTCGAGGCACAGGCACCATTCAAGCAAGCCCCTTCAATGACCGCCGATCCAGCACCACACTCCGCGCCCATCCGACACGCGACGATTCCCCAGGCATATGCGGATGTCTCATCCCCAGCGAGGGCCTCAAACGGACCCAGTTCTGCGTCGGACGACTGAGTCGACAGCAGATCCGCAAGTTCGAACATCGCTTCGGCATCTCGCCTCTCGACCGTCGCCTGCACCAGATCCGCGACACTCTCCCTTGCCTCGCCCGCATATCTCACATGAAATCTTATTTTTGCAGCCAGATTTCCTGAAGCCGCAGATGCCTTCAACCATTCCTTTTGCGCATCAAGCGGAATGGGAGAACCACCTTCAACCAACGCGCAGTCGTCTGCAATGCGCCTGGCAGTTGCCTTCATGGCGGCTGCAGCCTTGGCTGCCTGAAGTGCCATGGCATCCACGCTGGAGAGATACTGCTGCCGAGACATGCTGACGGAGAAGCAGCGATCGTACATCCGGGACAGCTCCAATTGAGCCGCTGCATCCCCACGCAACGCCTTATCCTTTACTGCTTCAAACCTGGACAGATATTCCGCCGATCGCGATCTTGCGACACCGGATTCGACATGGACACTGTCGCTTGGCGTTCCCCTGGGTTGGACTTCAGAGGGAATTGGCACCTCATCACCGCTGAGATCGCCAACCCGTTTCTCGCCTCCGACAACACCACGCACCATCAGCCCTGCGATGAGGGCGACAATGACCAGAGAAACGGGAAGGTACTTTTTCACGCCACCCCCAGATATAGCGCGTAACGGCAGGAACACTGAGGATGGCGCTAAGCGCTGCCGTCACCAGACATCCGTGACGCCCAAGCCCCGTTGCGCGTGAAGCCTACCCCCCCCGAGCAGCGTTCTCGGCACCCACGGGATCGGCTCCGGCCTGCAGTCCTCACCGCTGCCGGTATCGGATAGGCCGCCAGGCCGCCGTCCAGAACCTTCCAGCGCTGCGCTCCCTGGCCCGGGCTTGGATGCCATGCCGCCGCCGAGCATGCCGGCGCAAGTTTCGTTCTGCGAACTGTGGCAAACTCGGCGCAGGTGGCAGTGCTGGGGAGCACGGTCGCATCATCCACCAACGGTTCGTCCGCTCACGGCCAACAATTCATTCAAACCGACGTCGCTTTGCAACGCGGCTTCATTCAAGCCTTAGCCAACAAGGGGGAATTATGGCTACTTGCGGTACGTGTCGCGCAACAATCCTGTTTGGCGGCCAGGAACACGCCGGCATGCGCTTTTGCAATGCAAAGTGTGCATCGCAAGGCCGTGTGGCCATGGTGGCAAAGCACGTTCCGAGCGAAGCAGCGCACAGCTTGGCGTCCGAGATCCACAAGGGTTCCTGCCCCAAGTGTTCCGGCGCCGGGCCAGTGGATATCCGTGCGGCGCACAGCATCTGGTCCGCTGTATATCTAACCCAATGGCGCAGTACCAATCACATCGTGTGCCGCCGCTGCGGAGTGAAGCAGCAAGCGCTCGCCGCTTTGACGAGCGCTGTGTTTGGCTGGTGGGGTTTCCCATGGGGCCTGATAATGACCCCTGTCCAGATCGGCAAGAACATCGCTGGCATGGCGGGCTCCCATGATCCGTCCAGGCCATCGCTTGAGCTGATCCATCACGCGCGCTTGATGCTTGCAAGCCGGGCGCTCGCGACCGGCGAGTTAGTCGGCTAACACTTCCTCCAAGCCGACGCCGCGTCGCGGCGCGGCCTCACTCCGGTGCTGGGCCGAACTCGGATACGAGCCTATATGATCAAGAAATCTCAAATCCATAGCGCAATTCTCACCTTTGCGCTTCTTCTGGCATTCCCTATCCAAGCTATAGCAAGCGACCTCCTGGATGGAATTCGCGCCTATGACAGTGGAAGCTACAAAGCTGCTCTAGGGATACTCAAGCCCCTCGCAGATGCTGGCGACCCATCGGCGCAATACACGCTGGGGCTGATTTATCACCATGGCATCGAAGTCGAACAAGATTACCCTCAATCCTTCAGATGGCTTTTACTTGCCGCAAAAAAGGATGTCCCTCAAGCGGCGTACTTAATTGCGGTCATGTACGCACATGGCCAAGGCGTTGGTTCAGACCCAAAAACCGCGATACAATGGTATGAGCGCGCAGGAAAGCATGGCTATGCGGCCGCTTTCCATAACCTTGGCGTTCAATATGCTCAAGGCCGTGGGACCGGTGTCGATTACGTCACGTCACTCGCCTACCTGATCGTTGCCGCAGAGTTAGGGTCATCTTCAGCCGTCCCAAAACGAGACACACTTCTCGATGCACTGAGTTCTGGTGAAATTGCCGCTGCAAAAGCCAAAGCACAGTTGATTTCTTCATCGATAGTGCCTGCCGTGGCGATACCACTCCCGAGAGAACGGCAGCTTTCAACAATCAAAGCAGGGGACTGAACGGTTCGTCCTAACACCTCGTTCAAGCCCCGGCCGTTTCGCAGCCACGACTGACCGCCCAAGCAACTACGTTCTAGATCGACAAGCACAGCTTCCCAAAATGCTTCCCCGCCGCCTGGTGCGCAAACGCATCGGCGATGTCTTTCAGCGCGAAGGTCTGGTCGACCACCGGCTTGATGCCGGTTACGTCGAGGGCGCGGACCATGTCGCGCTGATGGCTGCGGCTGCCGACGATCAGGCCCTGCAGGGTCTGGTGGCGTTGCATCAGCGCCACGGTCGGCACCTGGCCGGCAATGCCGGTCAGCACGCCGATCAGGGCGATATGGCCGCCGATGCGGCAGGCGCGGATGGACTGGCCCAGCGTGTCCGGTCCGCCCACTTCGATCACCACATCGACGCCGCGGCCGTTGGTGTAGTCGAGCACCTTGGCCGCCCAGTCGGTGTCGCGGCGATAGTTGATGGTGAAATCGGCACCCAACGCCTGCGCACGTGCGAGCTTTTCGTCGGAGGACGAGGTGGCGATCACGCTGGCGCCCATGTGCTTGGCGAACTGCAGGGCGAAGATCGACACGCCGCCGGTGCCGAGCACCAGCACGGTGTCGCCGGCCTTCAGGTGCGTGTCCACCACCAGTGCGCGCCAGGCGGTGAGCCCCGCGGTCGTCAACGTTGCCGCTTCGGCGTGGCTGTAGCCGCGCGGGGCGTGCGTGAACCAGTGCGCAGGACGAACAACGTATTCGCGTGCATAGCCGTCGACGCCATCGCCGGGCACGGTGGCGAAATCGGCGATGGTCGGGCCGCCATCCAGCCAGGTCGGGAAGAAGGTCGAGACGACCGCGTCGCCCACGGCGAACTCGTCCACGCCCTCGCCCACCGCCTCGACCACGCCGGCGCCATCGGACATCGGGATGCGGCCGTCGGCGCTGGGCATGCGCCCGGTCACCACGCCCAGGTCGTGGAAGTTGAGCGAGCTGGCATGCACGCGCACGCGGAGTTCGCCGGCGCCCGGCTGGCCGGGATCGGGCAGATCGACGAGGCGGAGGTTCTCGAGGCCAGCGGGCTGGCGCAGGGTGATGGCTTTCATGGGCACGACATCCTTGGGGGAAAGTGGCGAGAGGCAGCGCCGCATCGGTTGCAGCGAAGCCCCGTTGCAGGCATTGTCGGGACGCACTTCCTGCATCGCAAGAACGTACAATTTTCGCAGGTACTATCAATTTTGTAGGTACAACGACCATGCGTCTGAAACGTCTGGATGGCAAGAGCGGCTGCGCGGTCGAAGTCACGCTTTCGGTGATTGGCGGGGTGTGGAAGCCGGTGATCCTGTTCCACCTGCTCTCCGGCAAGAAGCGCTTCATGGAACTGACGCGCCTGATTCCCAATGCCACGCAGCGCATGCTGACCCTGCAGTTGCGCGAACTCGAGGAGGACGGCGTCATCGTGCGCCACGTCTATCCGCAGGTGCCGCCCAAGGTCGAATATGCGCTGACGCCACTGGGCCACTCCCTCGCGCCGGTGCTGATCAGCCTGCGCGAATGGGGCGAGGCGTATCGCAGCAGCGAACTGTCGCGCGCACCGGCCGCAGCACCGGACTGCGTTGGTCGCGAGACAGTGGCGAGTTGATGGTCGCGTAAGCGCTTCCCTGGAACGGGTCGAGCACTGGTGTCGGTGCCTTTGGTATCGCATCACCCGACGCCGCTCGGGTCTGCACCGCATTGCGATCTCAGGCGTCGCGTACGGCGAACGCGCGGCAGGCATTCGATCCCGCCATCGGTTGAGTGGTGGCCTCAGTCGGCGCGGCGATCGGTCCACGGCGGACAGGCGGCACGCGCCGGCGTGTCCTCGCCGTCCGACACCGACATCGCTGCCGCGCCCTGCAGGCTGGCCTTGGCATACAGCGCGCCGAGGTCGTGGACGCGCAACAGGTGGCGGCGTCGGCTGACCAGGCCGCTGCGGACCCAGCGCTGCAGTTGCGCATTGAGTTTGGAGCGGCTGGCGTTGAGCATCGCCGCCAGGATGCTCTGGTTCGGCGGGAGCGCGACCGTGTCGCCGCCGCCCGCATGCGGCGCCTGCAGTTCGAGTTGATGCAGCACGTAGCGCGCCAGGCGCACTTCCAGGCGGTGCAGGCAGATGCTTTCCAGGCTGTCCAGGGTCTGCCGCAGGCGCAGACGCAGCAGCGCATCGATCCGCTGCTGGAACAGCGGCACCGTCATCAGCGCGGCGAAATGGCGGCGCGCGAGTTTCAGCACGCAACTCGGGCCGAAGGCGATGGCGGTGAAGCTTCGCCCATGCTGTTCCAGCAAGGCCTGCTCGTCGACCAGCCCGCCCGGCTCGATGGTGCCGACGATCAACTCCTGCCCATCGGGTCCGTACAGCACCTTGTACAGGCGCCCCTGCACCACCACCGCGATGAAACTGCTGGGATCGTGCTTGAAGAACAGCACGCTTCCCGCGTCCAGGGCGCATTCGCTGGCGTGCGCGAGCAGGTAATCGAGCGCCGACGCGGGCATGCCCTGGAACACGGCCGAGCGCTCCAGCAACGGGCGATGGCGGGCACCGGCCGCATCCGCGGGCGGGGCGTCGCTGGCGTCGGCCGGCAGGATGCGGTCGGCGCGCTGCAAATCGGCGATTGCAGGAAGGTCCATAGTTCCCCTTCCCTGGGCGCAGGGGGCGTGGCGCCAGGGCCTCGAACGCACCCTGTCGCGGCAGGCAGCCAAGGCGCGTGCCGTTCGAGTGCAGTGGGTCATCAAAGGGCGGCAATGGCCGCGTGGTGATGGCGTCGCTCCGGCCCGTGTCGGGACCGGAGCGACGCGTCCAGCCGGACGGCGCCGCGCAGCCGCGTGACGTCGTGCCTTGCGGGCTTAGCCCTTGCTGTAGGGAGAACCCTGGAACGCCTGCAGCACGGTCAGCAGGCTGGTCAGGTTGTCCGACACGCCGGTCTGGGCGATCTTCTCCGACGCGCCCGCGGCCGCGGTGGTGTCCAGGCTGTACACCTGCATGACGCCCTGGTTGTTCGCCGCCTGCGCCAGCGTGTTCTGCTGCTGCTGCGCGGCGACCGCGTTCTCGTACAGGATGCCGCTGGAGTGCGCCAGGCTCTGGTAGATCGAGCCCATCGCGAAGGCCGGCGCTTCGCCGATGACCTTGACGTTGGACTGGGTGACGGCGTCGGTGATCTGGTTGTTGACTGCGGTGGGATAGGCCATGGAACGGTCCTCGTTAGGAAGGGAGTTGCATGGCTAGCGCCGCCTCGCGGCGGCGTTAGCGCGCGTGGCTTACGACTGCTTGAACGCGTTGAGCACGGTCAGCAGGCTGGTGAGGTTGTCGGACACGCCGGTCTGCGCGACCTTCTCGGTGGCGCCGGCGGCGGCGGTGGAGTCGAGGCTGTAGATCTGCATGACGCCCTGGTTGGCCGCAGCCTGCGCCAGGGTGTTCTGCTGCTGCTGCGCGGAGACGGCGTTCTCGAACAGGATGCCGGTCGAGTGCGCCATGCTCTGGTAGATCGACGCCATCGCAAAGGCCGGCGCCTCGCCGATGACCTTCACGTTGGACTGGGTGACCGCATCGGTGATCTGGTCGTTGACCGCGGTGGGAAATGCCATGTGTTCGCTCCTGGTTGGGGTACGGCCCACGCCGTACGATCTCTGAAAACGGGACAGTGCAGAACCTGTGAAACCCGGTGCGGCGTTTGTCTCGCCGGCGTCGTCGCGATGTGCGCGCGACGCAGGAACATCGACCGCGATACGCCGCGACCTCGACCGATGCGTGTTGCAATCACTGCGGTGCAGGCCACCTTGCTGCCTCCGCCACCGTGCAGTGCGATTCACCCGTACCGCAGTCGAACGGACGATGGCCGAGCGACCTGACACCGACTGCGTCACCGATGGTGCGCAGCTGCGTGCGCTGCCGGGACGTGGCGCCAGGGCCTGGCGAAGCCCGCACGGTGCAGCCGACGCCTGCCACACGCGCCACACGCCATGCCTACGTTCGTGCGCAGCAGACACGCGCACACGGCGCACGCCTCCGCGTGGAATACGCGAAGGCGCCGCCGTGCAGCGGAACGGCTCAGCCAGCCGGCGGCGGCGATGGCGCGTGCGGCTCCGCAGCCGGCGCGGCCGGCGTGGCCGCGATGAGCCCCTGCGCACGCGCCGCCTCCACCACCGCCTGCATCTGCTGGGCCAGGCTGCCGAACTCACGCTCGAAGCACGCGCGCACTTCGGCCTGCACGAGATTGGCCAGGCGATCGGCGATCTGCGACATCACCAATTGATTGCTGCCGCCCTCGCCGCTCTGCGGCGGCCGCAACTGGCCCGGCCGCAGCTGATCCAGCGAATTGGCCGACTGGACCGCCCTGAGCACCGCCGCTTCGCTGGCTGCGGTGGCGCCGTTCAGGTCGCCGCGGGTGTTCTGCATCTTCTGCATCATCTGCTGGATCAGGCCCTGCACCCGCTGGCGCTCGGCATCGATCAGCGACGGCGAAGTGCCGACTGTTTCGGCGGCAGGCACTGCCGGCGGTGCGGACGTTTCCGACGCGAAGCGCCGCAGTTGCTCTTCCTCGGCGCCGACCAGTGGACGGCCCAGCCATTTCTCGGCGAACTGGCGCAGCGTGGCGAAATCGGATGCTTGGTTGTCTTGCATGGTGCTCCCCTGTGCGTGTGGTGAAACCGGTGGTGCGAACGCCCTAGGTAGACGCGGACTTGCGGCCGCGCATCAGGTCCGCGTACTTGGCGATGCTCTGGTCGATCTTGTCGATGGCGAAGCCGGCGGACTCGGCCTCCAACGCGCCGGCAGCGGCCGCCACCGCTGCGGCGGCCCCGACCAGCACATCGGTGGCCAGCACGCCCAGCGCATCCTCGGCGGCCTGCTCCATCTTGTTCTCGGCCAGGTTCTCGGTCATCTGCTTGAGCAGCACGCCCTGGCTGGCCAAGGCCATCTTGCTGACGCCGTCGAAGTACACCGCCGCCGATTGCGCGATCAGGCCCGAGGCCTGGCTGATCAGCATGTTCGAGCCGACCACGATCTGCGACGGCGCGTAGGCCATGGTCTCGGCATTGCTGAGCTGCACGGCCTGCACGATCTTGCTGTTGAGCGCATCGCTGGCCGGGCTGGCCGCCGAGGCCTGCGCGAGCATGTGCGTATTGAGCGTCCTCAACATGGACGGCGCTGGTGGTGGCGGTGGCGGCGGCGAGACCGCGGCCGCAGGCGATGCCGTGGGCGGCGCGGCGCCATCGCCACCTGCCGCTGGTGCGGCGTCGGCGCTGGACTCGGCTGTGCTGCTGGGCGCGGCGGCGTCTGCGCCAGCAGCGGCCGGCGCGCTGTCGCTCGCCGGCGCTGTGGCGGACGGGTCGCTCGCCGCGGTCGCAGTGGGTGCTGCCGTGTCACGCACCGCAGCCGAGGGCGCTGCCGATGCGTCGGTCGTCGCCGGTACCGCCGCAGGCGCGTCCGGCGTCTGCGCCGCAGCCGCGGCCGATGCCGGCGCCGTTGCCGCGCTGGCCGGCGCCGCGGCCGTCGGGGATCCCGGGGGTTTCTTGCTTGCGAAAGGCCACATGCCACTCTCCTGATGGATGGATCGGTGCCCGCCTCAGCCGCCGCGGCGCGGGCCACGGCGCTGCATCACTTCTCGCCGATCGCCATGATCAGCGCCACCGCCTTGGACACCACGGCGTTGGAGACCTGGTTCAGCGCCTGCTGGCTGTGCACCGCGTTCTGCAACGCCAGCCCGGTGGAGTGGCTGGAGACCTGGTACAGCGAGGCGATCGCCTGGGCGGGCGCCTCGGCCACCACCTTGACGTTGGTCTGGGTGACCGCGTCGGTGATCTGCGAATTGACGAGCGTGTTGTCTGCCATGAGCCTGGTTCCTTGGTGAGTCGCCTGCCGGGGAGGCGCCGCGACGGGGATGGCCGGTGCCACGCCCCGCCGCGGCGCCCGCGATGCCGCGGCCCTGGACGGCCCGGCGTGGAGGGAAAACGCCGCCGTGGGCGGCTTGTGAAACAGCAGCCGACGCGCTCATTCGGCCACCATCGCCAGCCGCAGCCGCTTGCGCAGCAGTTCCACGCGCTTGCGCGCCAGCGGCTGGTTGATGCTCAACAGGTTGGCGATGGCCGGATACGGCAGTTCCTCGACGAAGCGATAGGCGAACAGGCGGCGCTGCTCCCGACTCAGCGCCGCCACCGCCGCCACCACGCGCTCCATCTGCTCCTCCAGCTCGGCGCGTTGCAGGGCGGTCATTGCTTGATCGGCCACGGCGTCCACTTCCTTAGCCTCGGATGGGCGGTCCAGCGGTTCGCCGCCGCCGCGGCGCCGCCGCACCAGGTCCAGGAACACGTGGCGCAGCACCACGAACAGGAATCCCTGCGGGTCGGTCATCGCCTCCGGCGAGCGGCGCATGAACAGCAGCGCCTTCACCGCGGTATCCGACAGCAGATCCTCGGCCGCGTCCGCACGCCCGTTGGCCAGCCGCAGCGCGCGCCGCCGCAGGTCCGGCAGCGTCGCGCGCCAGGCGCGGGTGAACATCTCGTCGGCCTCCACGAATCGCTTGGCGGTCACGCCTGCCTTTTCCTTTTCCTTTGCCATCTCCATCGCATGCTCCGAAATCCGGTTGTGCGACGAGTCTCTGTGGCGGTCGGCGGCAATAGCTGTTCCCTGGGTGACAACCGCGGGCGCGATGTACGCGCAGCCGCACGGCGTGTGGCGTGCGCACGCGCTTTGTCTACGCCTGCATACGGCTGAAGCGACGGCGCTGCGGTTATGTGGGCCAGTCGCGCAAAAAAATGGGCCCGCTTCACGGACAGCGGGCCCAAATCGTGTCTTGCGAGCGGCTCAGCGCAGCAGCTTGATCAGCGCCTCCAGCACCTTCTGGTCGCTCAGCCCAGCCGAGCGTGCAGGCGCGCCTGCGACTGCGGCGGCGCGGCGCGTGCGTCCCACGACGGCGCCAAGGCCACCGCGACGCAGGCCAGGGTCACGCACACACCCTGGCGCAGGCGCGCCCGCCACCGCAGTCGCCTGCGCAGCCCGATCGATGCAGAACGCAATCTCGATCCAACCTCACCGTTAGACATGGCGTTACTCCACGATGGATGAAGCCCTGGTTCCGCACCGCCACAGTGGCGCAGCGGGCAGATCGCGATGCCTGGCGGTCTTCGCGAGCGCCGACACGGCACGCAATGAACAGCACAAGGGAAACCGAGTTGGGCGCGGCGAAGACCAGCTCTCCGCCGATACGCGGCCTAGCGCGGACCTGGCGAATGCGACAAACGTGACATCCCAGCAGGCACCGACGCATTCGCTCAACGCGCCGAGGCGCTATTTCGGCTTCCGATCCGGGAATCTGGCGATCGCGGCGGCCAATGCGTCCATCGCCGGATCGCCTTCGTGCACCTGGATAAACGGATTCCGGCTTCTGTGGCGAATATCGCCCTGATAGAACTCGGCCGCATACTCCTGGTTATCCGACTGGAGATTGTAGATGGCGTAATCGCGCGCATAGCGGACCTTGTTGCGCCCGATATTGTCGCGGTGCGGATGATCCTGGGTGATCCGCCCGAACTCGAACATCTTCTTCCCCAACAGCGCGTCGGAAAATACCTTGGCGAAATACACAGTCGGCGCATTGTTCAGCGCGCCGGTGTAGCCGATGATGTTGCCGCGGATGTAGAAATCGTCTTCGTAAGCCATGGTCATGCTCCCGTGAATGGAACGGAGTGGATACAACCCGCCGACCTCATCTGCCGCGGGGCAGCCGCGATAGCCAGATCAACGCCAGCAGGCGTGGGTCGTTCAGTACGCCGCGCAGCGCAGCGTCGCTATCGCCCCGGCGTGGCGACAGCATTTCCATCGTGAGTCCTTCTTCATTCCGCAGACCCCCGTTGCCACTCGGCGTCGTCTGCGTCCGAAACAGCGTGATGACGCATGGGCCGCTGCCGTCGGCCACGGGTTCATCGCTCCAGCCATTGCCATCGTCCCAAAGCGGATCGCCTTCGCCCGTCCCGAAACGGCCGCCCTCCTGGCAGGCGGTGCCTGCCGAAAACATCCCATCGCCGTTCATTTGCTTACGCTCCTGTTAGATGACAGCGCCCGCACTGCACGGGCACCGCTGCTGCGCCGTCAATGCGCCGGCAGCCTTCACGCCCGGACAGCGGCATCCGCTACGTCGCCGCTGCCGGTTGCCGATGGCGATGTTGCGTACGCCAGAAACGCCATCGGCCGCTCCCGTCAAGAACGGTGCAGCCGATGGCGTGTGAACTGCGATGGGCGCCGCCGTGGGCAGCGGCGTGCGGATCAAGGCGTCACGGAAGCGCCCACGTTGAACAACTGGAACGCGCGGATATGCGCCGCATCCACGCTGGACAGGATGTTCAGGCGCACGCGCGAGGCGGTGACCGCGGGGAAGTGATCGATCTTCATATGGCCGCTCGCCTGCGCCTGCGCTCGGCGCCGTAGCGCGCCAGCGCCTGGCCCATTCCTCCGGCCACTTCTCATCGGCCTCAGGCAGCAGGCCGCGCTTGTCCGGGACGACGCCCAGCCAGCTGGCCTCCGCGGCCGACGCTGTCTTCCCAGATCTGCACCAGGCTCGTCGACGCTCTTCAGCGTCTGATCGCTGTTCGGGTGCCAGAACCACTGCAGCCTGCGCAGCGGCGTGTCCACCTCGACCGAGCGCCAGCGCAGGTCGCCGTGGCGATCGATGGTGTTCCAGTTCTCGCCCTCGATCACCCCCGCCGCGTTGCCGACCCAGCGCACGTCGCCGTACTCGAACAGCGTGGTGTCGGCGAAGACTCGGCGAGCAGCGGCGGTGCGGCCAGCACGGTCAGGCCGAATGCGGCCAGCGGGCGGAGCGGAGAGAGTGGAGTGTCCGGAATTGCGATTCCGCGCAATCGTCGGTCGGGCAGACAGGCGGCGCTACCGGTGGTGTCAGCACATGGTATTTAATTGATGATAAATAGGTATCCTCATTTGCAGGCCAGGACCGTACCACATGATGTCGCCTTCGCTGTTCCCGTTGCTGTCGCTGTTCGCGGTGCGCGCCATCGCTGGTCCGGCCGCCGTCGCCCCACCGCAGGTGCCGCCCTCGCCCATCGTCTACAGCGAATTCGTCAACGCGCAGGCGCCGACCGCGCAGTGCCACGCCTCCACCCTGGTGGAAACCCGCGACGGCCTGCTCGCGGCCTGGTTCGGCGGCCGCCACGAGGGTGCCGACGACGTCGCCATCTGGGTCGCGCGTCGCGACGCGCGCGGCTGGCAACCGGCGCAGCGGGTGGCCGACGGCGCGCAGCCGCAGGGCAAGCCGTTGCCGACCTGGAATCCGGTGCTGTTCCAGCCTGCGCAAGGGCCGCTGCGGCTGTTCTACAAGGTGGGTCCGGACCCGAAGCGCTGGTGGGGCATGCAGACCACGTCCAGCGACGGCGGCAACCACTGGTCCACCCCCGAGCGCCTGCCCGACGGCATCCTCGGCCCGATCAAGAACAAGCCGGTGCAGCTCCCCGACGGCCGCATCCTCAGCCCCAGCAGCAGCGAAGACGCCGGCTGGGTGGCGCACATGGAATGGTCCGACGACAACGGCGCGCACTGGACCCGCGGCCCGGCGATGAACGACCCGGCCAGGATCGGCGCGATCCAGCCCAGCGTGCTGCTGCACAAGGACGGCCGCCTGCAGGCGGTGGGCCGCAGCCAGCAGAACCACGTGTTCAGCACCTGGTCGCGCGACAACGGCCGCACCTGGGAACCGATGACCCTGCTCGACCTGGCCAATCCCAATTCCGGCACCGACGCCGTGGTGCTGGCCGACGGCCGCTCGCTGCTGGTCTACAACCCGACCGAGGCCGGCAAGGACTGGTGGGACGGCCGCGGCGTGCTCGCCGTTGCGCTGTCCGACGACGGTCAGCACTGGACCCGCGTGCTGACCCTGGAAGACAGCCCCAAGGACGAGTTCTCCTATCCCGCGGTGATCCAGACCCGCGACGGCCAGGTGCACATCAGCTACACCTGGAAGCGCACGCGCATCAAGCACGTGGTGCTGGATCCGAAGCGCTTGACCAGCAAGCTCGCAGCGGGCGCGTCACGTTGACCGCGCTACGGTCGCGCGCCGCGCACCACCCATCAGCGGTGGTCTGCGCGGTGGAGCCTCCCCCAAACCGCCGCCCCGCGTAGGAGCGGCTTCAGCCGCGACACGCGAATCTCGTCACCATCCGCCGCACCGCTGCGATCCGATGCTCGCCACGCATCGGCGACGCCCTACTCCGCCAGCAAGGCCACCATCCGCCGCACCCGCGCCACATCGGTCTGCATGCGGTCGCCGCCGAGGCTGCGCACATGCGGATGCGGCGACGTCGCCCGCGACGCCAGCGGCCCACGCGCCGAGCCATGGAACTCGCGCGCCCCGGTGCGCGCACGCAGCTGCGCCAGGTTGGCTTCGGTGACGCCAGATCCCGGCATCACGCTCAGGCGCGCACCGGCCTGCTGCACCAGCTCGGCGATCAGGTCGGCACCCTCTTCCGCGGTCTCGCGCGCACCGGAGGTCAGCACCCGCTCGCAGCCCAGCGCGATCACGTCTTCCAACGCGCGCCGGGGATCGGCACTGACATCGAAGGCGCGATGGAAGGTGACGCCGAGCGGCCCGGCCGCGGCGATCAGCTCGCGCATCGTCGCCGTGTCCACCTCGCCGTCCGCGGTCAGCGCGCCGAGCACCACGCCGTCGCAGCCCAGGCGCACGCACTGCTCCACGTCGCGACGCATCGCCTCCACTTCCGCCAGGTCGAACACGAAATCGCCGACCCGCGGACGGATCAACACATACAGCGGGATGCGCAACCGATCGCGCACCGCCGCCAGCGTGCCGAATGACGGCGTCAGCCCACCGCCATCCAGGCCGCCGCACAATTCCACCCGCATCGCCCCGCCATCCTGCGCGGCCAGCGCCGAGCCGATCGCATCGGCCGCCACTTCCAGGCCCATCGGCACGCTCGCGCTCATGCCGCCGGCGCCGCGAAATGGCTCTGCCCGGGCAGCAGCAGATCCTGCCGCTGCGCATCGCAGACCGCATAGCTGAAACCGGGCTGGATCGCGAACGCACCGACCTCGCCGCGCTTGTTCATCGCCAGGAACCCCACCTGCAGATCGCGGGTGAGTTCCGGCTTGCGTCGCACGATGCGCATCACCACCTCGCGGCAGGCCTCGGCCGGACTCTTGCCCTGCCGCATCATCTCCACCACCGCGAAACTGCCGACGTTGCGGATCACCTCCTCGCCGACGCCGGTGGAGGTCGCCCCGCCCACCTCGTTGTCGACGTAAAGACCGGCACCGATGATCGGACTGTCGCCGACCCGCCCGTGCATCTTCCAGGCCATGCCGCTGGTGGTGCAGGCCCCGGACAGATTGCCGTGCGCATCCAGCGCCAGCATGCCGATGGTGTCGTGATTGTCCTTGCCGCCGGGCAGCGTGCCGCGGCGATAGGCACGGTTCTCGATATTGGCCTCGGGCGCGTAGTGGGAGGTCTTCAGCCACTCCTTCCACGCCTGTTCCGACTCAGGGGTGAGCAGCTTGGTGCGCTCGAACCCCTGCGCCAGCGCGAACTGCAGCGCGCCATCGCCGACCAGCATCACATGTGGCGTCTTCTCCATCACCCTCCGCGCCACCGAGATCGCATGCACGATGTCCTCCAGCGCCGCGACCGACCCGCAGCCGCCGGTGTGATCCATGATGCAGGCATCCAGCGTGACCCGCCCATCGCGGTCGGGATAGCCGCCCAACCCCACCGTGTGATTGTCCGGATCCGCCTCCGGCACCCGCACCCCGGCCTCCACCGCATCCAGCGCCGCGCCTCCGCGCGACAGCACCTGCCATGCCGCCTGGTTCGCGGCGACGCCGAAGTCCCAGGTGGAGATCACCCGTGCTGCGCCGTGTGGCAAGGGGCCGACGCCGGCCTTGGCTTGCGCCTTGGCCACGGCGGCGTGTGCGCCAGGAAGCACACCGCCCAACCCGGCGGCCAGGGCGCCGAAGGCGGCGGTTTTCAGGAAGTGGCGGCGTTGCGGCATGGGAGGCTCCGGTGTTGGGAGGGCGAGCGTGAGGGGGCGCGTGGCCTTACATCATGCGGCAGAGCGGGATGGGATTGAATGGGCTGCTGGTGTCAGGGAGTAGCTTGGCCCGCTCGCTCCTGCAGGATTGCGTGGAAGCAGGCTTGGCCTTTCATCAGACGCAAGGGCGTGTCCCCATAGTCGTCCTGTAAGTTGATATCGGCGCCATGCCTCAAAAGAAGCTTCGCAACCTCAGGATGGCCCCATCTGACAGCATAGTGAAGAGGCGAAGAACCAATACCGCCTTTGATGTCGATGTTTTTTACGAACGGGATAAAAAGCTCTACCACCTTAAGATCACCATCCATTGCCGCGATGTGCAACGGCGTATCGCCATCCATCCCGGGACTCTCAGGCCCGCTTACCTCGCAATCCTCGAACATTGCCAGTTGCCTGAAAGCGGAAAGCGCAGCCTCCAAATCATACGAGCCATTCATTTACTACACCCACATTCATAACTAAAAGGTTTCCATTGCTCAATGTAGCGCCCGATGATCAGTACTCATCCATCGAAACGATGATGGTCCGCGCATAGCCCTCAAAATCAAGATAGAGATGCGCTGGCCGTGGATGCCTGGAGAGTTGGCCGATGAGGCCGGCAAGCTGACGGGCAGCATCCTCGCCGATGCGCCAGATGACCCCAGCAGGAGAATCGCTCGCTGTTGACGCGCACGATGAGTCGTGTGCCTGCAACGTAATCTTGACCCCCTCACATTCGGGCACCATTGAGGACACAAGCGTATCGTCTGGACATGCGCCCCATGCGTCCACGGCTTCACTCAGCGCCTGCATATCACCGGATTTCCCCGTGATAATCAGCACATCTTCACCCCTAAAATCGTCACGAAATTCAATACGCAGCACAAGGATTCCCGCGAGCCATTCGCATCAAAATATTCAGCATGAAACTAGAAAAAACACTCTGGCGCCACCCCACCAAAATCACTGAATTTCCCGAGATGCCGCACCACCCAAGCTCCTTCTTATTAGCAACCCAGGAAAACGATCGCTAATTTCAGGAAAAATTCCTTCTGCCTCTACATTTCCAGCATCTAGAAGCTCCTGCATTAACCTCAAGCCAGCAGCAGTATCCTTAGCCACACCGACACCACCCAAGAGGGCAATTGCATAATGAAGCCTCGCAGAGTCACTACCGTTCTCGGCAGCCGCCTTATACCAATATGCAGCCTGGCTATCGGACTGACCAACCAAATCACCATTGGCATAACACACAGCAAAAGCATACATGGCAGGAGCGAAGCCCAGTTCTGCCGACCTCGCCAAAAATTTTAGACTTCTTACTTCAAAATCATTATCGCTTTCATCAGCAGAGGAGCTAAAGGTTGAACATAAAAATAGAGCCTCTGGACTCTCCTTTACCTCGAGCTTAGCGAGCTTTTCATAAGCGCCAGCATAGTCGCCACGCTCAATAAGGCACTTGGCGTCCGCCAGCAGTAATTGTTCAGAATCCTTATCCATGCGAAATAATCCTAGCCCCTTTGGGTACAGTACAACGACATTGAGGATTCCAAGCTTACGCACACCCCAGACTCCACCGCATCCAGCGCCTCGCCGCCGCGCGACAGCACCTGCCATGCCGCCTAGTTCGCGGCGACGCCGAAGTCCCAAGTCGAGATCACCCTTGCCGCGCACTTTGGCAGGGGGCCGACGCCGGCCTTGGCTTGCGCCTTGGCCACGGCGGCGCACGCGCCCGGCAACACACCGCCCAACCCGGCGGCCAGGGCGCCGAAGGCGGCGGTTTTCAGGAAGTGGCGGCGTTGCGGCATGGGAGGCTCCGGCGTTGGGAAGAAGCGCGGGACGGTGCGCGCTAGCCTTACATCATGCGGCAGAGTGGGATGGGGATTGAATGGCCTTCTTGGCGTTAAAGAAAGCTTCGTCCGCTTAATTGGATACGCTGTATCCGATGCACATCAGGCAACCCACCTAATGAAAAGAGTCCAACAATGCTTTAGCAGCAAGCCTTACGTTGGCATCTGAATCATCGAGATAAGGCTCTATCAAGTGAGCTTCATCAACCGAGATAATCCCATCCATTTCATCGATTGCGCCCTCTCTAACAATCGAATCCTTGTCATGCAGGAACGACATCAAAATCGGTAATGCTTCCTTACCTAGTGCCGCCTTCGCATAGCGGAGAGCGGCCCCCCGAACATAGGGCGACGCATGCCGCGACTGCAAAGAAATGACTGGCCATTCAACTGGACTAATTCGCCTTAACGCATCAATCGCAGCAGCAACAATTAGATCATCCTCGTGATTAAGGAACTGCTTAATTGTCGACTGACTCTCGATCGAAGATACCATCCCCAAGCCACAGATACCTGCTCTCAGCCGTTTATTAGAAAGGCATGGCAGCATGACCTCTAATGCGCATCGATGATCCCTCGCTAACTCACCAGCAATAACATCATAAAAATCATCATCCTCAATAACTTCGCAAAAAAAAAGCCCCATCAATTCATCAAATGACTTGCCCGCTAAATTTATCACAGAAATCATCATCGCCCCCCACAAATACGGCGAATTTCATTCAAACTTTTCCCGCGAAACGCAGGCGGAAATTCACGTTGAATATCACCCGGCAGATCGTTACTAGTAATCGTACCGTCATTTATTTTTCGCCGCAGCTCTTCCATTCTCTTCGGAGGGAGCTTCTTGCCCAGCTTCTGCGCCAACCTGTCGACCTGAGCCAACAACTTCATCGCTTTAGAACAATCAGCCTTACTAGCCTCACAATCAGAATTGACAGAGTTAACGAGGATCACATTTGAAATAACCATACCTCTAATCAAGGTATGAGGGCTAGTCAAAATTATGGAATAAGCAGCGATTTTAAACATCGAATCGACGCCTTCCAAATCAACTTTGGGACCTATTTCAAATCTTTCATCATAGTCACCGCCATAAGCACCTGCAGCACCTGCAGCACCTGCAGCACCTGATCCATAGATAGCCGACGACTGTAGACCCATAGGGTCTATAGCACTACCTGGATCGCCAGATGCATAAGCATACGTACTGACTGCGGCCTCCAACCCAATCGGATCACTCTGCACATACCGTCCCGTGCCCGGCTCGTAGTCACGGAAGTAGTTTTGGTTGAGTCCGCTCAGCGCGTCATAGCGCTGCCCCGGGAAACGCATGTCGAACACGAAGGCGGTGCCATCCTTGTCCGGGTCCTGATCCGGCGCGGTGGCGCCAAAGGCTTCGCCCTTCAGATCCCAACGCCAGATCGCCACGTCGCGGACCGGGTCGATCACCGCGCGCGGCGTACCCAGGTGGTCCGGCTGCACGTAGCGCAGCGTGGTCTTGGCCAGCACGCCGACCGGTAAGTCGTCCAGCCAGATCGCCTGCTGCACGACCGCACCGTTGTTGTCGTAGTCGCCCAGCCAGTGGCCGCTCTCGTCGTACAGCGTGTAGGTATTGGTCTTGCCCACCCGCCGCACCTGCTCGCCACGGCCGTTGTAGGCGTAGTTCGCCACGGTGGTGCCGCTGCGCTTGACCTGTGTCAGTCGGCCGTTGGCGCCATACACAAACTGCAGCGCCGTACCGCCGATGGCCGTGGTGTTACCAGCCGCATCGTAGCTGCGTGACGTACCAGCCACGCTGCTCAGGCGATGGCTGGTGGTCGGATAGCTGTAGGTCTGGGTAGTGGTATTGACCTTGGCACTGAGGCGGTTGCCGGTGGCGTCGTAGGTATAGCCGTCGATCACCGTGTCGGTCGGGCCGTCCTTGAACGCGGTCAGCCGGCCCAGCGGGTCGTAGTCCAGTTTGATGACCGGTGCGGTGTTGCCTGGTGCGGTCAGCGCACTGAGGTTGCCGACCGGGTCGAAGGCAAAGCCCACCGCCAGGCCATCGCTGCGGGTGTCATTGACCGCCAGCGGGCGGTAGTCCTGATCCAGCACACGCTGCATCGGACGGCCGTTGCCGTAGGTCCAGCCGGCCACCGGGCCGAACGGATAGTAGGTGGCCTGGTTCAGCAGCACCTGCCGGGTGCCGCCGGGTGTGGTCACCCCGACCTCAGTCGTCTGGCCCTGCGCGTTGCGCACGTAGTCCACCACCGCCCCATCCGGGTAGGTCAGCCGGCTCAGCTGCCCGGCCTTGGTGTAGGCATAGCGGACCACGAACACCTTGCCGTTGGCGGTCTGCACCTTGCGCACCAGATCGCCGAAGCGGTCGTAGCAGTAGTCGGTGTTGCCGCTGCCGTCCTGCATCCGGGTCAGGCGGCCGATGCCGTAGGTCTCGCCACTGGCGCAGGTGCTCTGGCTGACGTCGTAGGTGTAGCTGACGTTGAGGCTGGTGGTCGGATAGGTGACCTGGGTCAGCCGGTTCAGCGCGTCGTAACCGTAGCTGGTCTTGATGTTGCGCGCATCGGTCTGGGTGGCGCGGTTGCCGGCGCTGTCGTAGGTATAGGTCGTGCTGCCGGTGTCCGGGCTGGTGAGCTTGGTCAGGTCGCCCAGGCCGTTGTACGCATAGGTGGTGTCCAGCCCCTTGGGATCGGCGACCTTGGTCAGGTTGTCCAATGCGTCGTAGCTGAACTTGGTTTCGGCGGCGATGCCGCCCACGTCCTGCAGCGTGCGCGCCAGGCGGTTGAGCGGGTCGTAGTCGTTCTGGGTGGCATGACCGAGCGCGTCGGTGACGGTCTTGGTGTTGCCGTTGCCGTCGTAGCCGAAGTCGGTCGGATCGCCCTGCGCGGTGGCCTGGGTGGCCAGTTGGCCGAGCTGGTTGTAGATCCGAGAAAGCGTGCGCTTGAGCGTGCCCGAGGCGTCTTTGGTGTCTTCCTTGAGGCGGTTGCCGGCATTGTCCAGGGTGTAGTGAATGGTATTGCCGGCGTTGTCGGCGATATCGGTCAGCCGATGCGCCGCATCGTAGGTGAAGCGGGTGAACGCGCCATCGGGCTGGGTCACCTGCTTGACCAGGCCGGTCGGCCAGTAGTCGATCGCGGTGATACGGTCATCGCTTTCGCTGCTGTCGTCGGACCCCCGCACCTTGCTGGCGGTCAGCCAGCCGCGCGGGTGGTACGTGTAGTCGGTGACCACGCCGTTGGCGTCTTTCACCGACAGCACGCGACCGGCGCCGTCATAGGCCAGGTACTCGGTGATCTGGCCGAGCGCATTGGTCACCTTCCACAGGTCGCCCTTGCGGTGTGGGCAGGTGGTCGGGGAGCTGGCGCAGGTGCTGTCGTCGGTGGGGTAATAGGTAAAGCTGGTGGTGTCGCTGACGTCGGTGCGCGCGCCATCAACCGAGGTCACTAGCCCCAACAACGGGCAATCACCCGCGTCGATATCAGACTGTTCGCAATAGCTTGAAGTAGAGGTTCGTGTAGCACCAGTGGTCGGATCAGTGCCCGACGCCGTGATCACTTGACCGCGTGCGTTGTAAGTCCAATTTTTTGTCAGAAGCAGCTTTCCGCGCTCCATGAGTTGATAGGTGAACGGCAAACCAAGATTGGCATCGATCTGGTAGATCGAGGTTCGCAATTCTTCGCCAGTGGTGGCCGAGCCTTCAGTCTTGTTAGTCAAAACTCCGCGGGAGTCGTAATCATAATCGATAAAATTTCCACCAACACGCGAGACCTTGTCAAGGTTACCGAGATCATCGTACGTATATGTCTCACTACGCTGTGAACAGCCCGTGCAATCCACAGTCAAAGACGTTACTTTTTTCACGCCATTTAGAGAGGCAACACTTCTTTTCTCCGAGGCGCCCAGCACTGTTTGTACCGATACAACCCCATCACTTCCATATTGGACAGAGAATTTATCGGCGCCAGCGGCGTGCTGAGTAGAAACAGCCCTACCCGCCCCATCGTAGGAGTAAGTAGCAAACCTGGCTCCAGACGCGTCAAAGATGCCAGTCAATGCACCTGGAAGATCGACTCCGCCGGTATAGTCAGGATTATTGTATTCGTAGCCGATCACACCTTCAGATCTGGCAACGGACGCAAGAAAATTTGAACTGTCATAAGAGTAAAGGGCAGATTCCCCGGATGCGTCGCTGATGCTCAGGATCAACCCACGCGTATCGTACTGAAACGAAAGCTGCCTTCCATTGTCAGACCTAACTTGCAATATCCTCTTTCCAAGTTGATCGCCACCTGGAAATGCGTAATCAACCGCCAAATGACGGCCACTTTTTTTGGAAATCTCGACCAATCTACCGAATTCGTCGTATTTCTCGACATCAGCATTCACCGACGCCGCATATGTCCAACCAGTTATGCTCCCGGCTGAATCGACATTAGAAACGAGCGTACTCAAAACACCCGGAACAGGCAGCCACTTCTCCGCAGAAAGAGAAAATTCTTCAACTTTGCCGTCAGGCCGATAAACCCTAGCCTTGGACAGACCATCCTCATTGAAAGTTTCAATGCTCCGGCTATAAGTATGCGTCCAGAAAGCGCCCAGGTCGCTATTTGCCGAACCGGCCCGGTCACTGTTGTAGTAACGCACGAACTCTGGCTGATTGCCTCCGAACCAATCAGTCTCCACCTGATATTTATTTCCGGTACTCACATTGATCGGGTTACCACAGCTCACTTTAGGGGATTGACATGATGGTGGCCCCTGATTCAACAAAGGATCATAATCCGAATCAATTTTTGAAAAAAAGGCAAGATAAAAGCACCCACTTGGATTACTCCATTGCGAGCAATACCCTACAACTTCGCCATTCTCCTTGTATTCCTTAAAGTACGCACCTACCTGAGGCATTCTCTGTTGATGATAGTCAACTGCCCTTCTGGCAAACGCCATAGCCATTGCGCGAGTGCACTTTGCCGCAGGACTAGTGCAAACATCACCAGGATATGGAGGAAACGTCCTAGCCCTGTAATAAGAAATCCACCAGCAACTATCTCCGTAATTTTTCCATCGCACGCATTGCGAGGCGAATTCATCGCCGGGAGGCGCAGGAATTTCCACAACATAAGGTTGGTTGCTAGCCGGATAGCGGTCCGGATCACTATAATATTTCACCCAACCGTCCGTGACCGCACTCGCTCGAGCATATGAACAGTCATCCGTTCTGCTGGCGCAGCTTGCATCAGGGCCATCAGCCTTTGCGATGCCGCTGAATGCAAATACAGCAAAGAGGGAAAAAGCAAATTTCACCACCCAGCTGTTCTTGCGTTCGAGACAACGAAATCGCTCAATAAAAACCAAAAAGCTCGACATGAAGCACCCTGGCATAAAATAAATAAATATTAACTTCACCAAATTTAAGCATTCAATTTTTTTCTTTCAAAACTTGACTGCTTTTCGAGGCAAAGCGGAATCTTCTTACACGCCCGCAACAGCAAACCGCTCCACCACCATCCCCTCGATCGCCTCCAGATCCGGCAGCAAGGCGCTCTGCTCGCCCAGCAGCACGCGCATGTGCACGCCGGGCGGGAGGGTTTCTTCGGAGGCGTCGGCGAGCAGGCCGTCGCGGGGGACGGAGATCAGTTGCGGGAAGGATTGGGTGAGCAGCGCCACGTACGGCAAGCCGGGGTTGCCGCCGAGGGCCTTGAGCACGACGATCTTGTTGTTGGCGGCCACGATCTCGGCGCCCAGGCCGGTCAGGCGGGCGAAGGAGACCAGCGGCACTTTCCAGCCGTACCAGGCGATCTGGCCGAGCAGCCAGTGCGGGGCGTCGGGCAGCGGTTCGACCGGCACGCGCGACATCACTTCGGCGATGGTGGCGTTGGGCAGCAGCACGCGCTCGCTGCCGGCCAGGATGAGGACACCACGGATTTCGTCGTTGCTGGCGTAGCTGCTCATGGAGTGACTTCGTCCTGAAAGCGGAAAAAACGCGCGATGCGGGCGCAGCGGCGAATGGCGTGTGCCGCCTCGCTCAGCCGCTCCACCGCGCGGTCAAGGCCTGGGCCAGTTGCGCCGGATCGCCGCCGGGATGACCCTGCAGGATCAGGTGCGCGCCGGCGGCGGGGTCGTAGCAGCCATCGCCAGACTGCCCGGCCACCCAGGCGCCCTGCGCGGCCAGCGCCAGCACGGCCTCCACCTGTTGTGGGTCGCTGCCGCTGAGCAGCAGCACCGCGCTGTGCGCGGCCGGCAGGCCGGCGACCACGGAGGCGCCGGCGTCCTGGGCGACGAAGCGCAGGCCGGCGGTGCCGTGCACGCCGACGTCGTCGGGCAAGATGTAGACGTTGCCGGGAACGACCGGCTCGCCGGCCTCGGCCAACAGCACCGGCAGCGCGGACACGCGCGCAATCTGCTTGACCAGGTTGCCGTAGCGGCCGCCGTCCAGGCGCAACTGCACCAGCAGCGGCAGCGGGAAACTCTCCGGCAGCGCGGCGAGCAGGCGGCGGATCGCGTCGGGGCCGCCGATGCCGGCCATCACCAGCACCGCACCGCGCGCGGCGGCGCCTGCACCGGCGCCGCTCGTGGCCGCGGGTTCTTCGGACTCCAGCGCGACCAGCGACAGGCCCTCGGTGGAGAACTGCGGGATGTGCTGCGGCGCGCGCGGCGCGGCGGCGAGCAAGGGCGCGTCGTCGTCGACCAGCGACCAGGCACTGGCCGGCAGCGCGGCGGGTATGGCGGCGGGCGCAGCCGGTGTCGCATCGACGTGCGGCGCAGCCGGCTGCGCAGACGCTTCGCTGGCGGCGGCTTCGGCGCGTGCGAACTGCAGCTCCTCGAAGCCGGGCGCGACGTCCGCCGGCGGCTGCCAGGCATACATGCCGTCTTCCGGCGCGGCCTCGGCGAAGTCGGCGGCTTCGTCGACGTGCAGGCCGATCGGCGCGTCGTCGTGCAGTTGCGCCGGTGTCGCCGGCAGGCCCGGCTCCGGCTGCAGGCCGGTCTCGGTCTCGCGGCCGGGAGGCAGCACGTCCTGGTGTCCTTGCAGCTTGGCCGCCAGGTGCCGCGCCCAGCGTTGCGCCTCCCAGCCTTCGCGGCGCGCGGCCAGTTCGGCCTCGTCGAAGATCACGGTGACGCCGGGCAGCGCCAGCGCCGTATCCAGCCGCTCCAGCGCGTCCTCGATGGCCGGCTCCAGCGCGATCAGCACCGCCGTGGGCGCAGCGTCGGACAGCGTCTGTGCGTCGATCGCACCCGGGTCGTCCTCCAGCACGATCGCCGCGCCGACCAGGTGCAGCGCTTCGCGCAGGCGCTCGCGCGCCTTGCCGGGACGGGCCAGCAACGCGACCGGCGTGGAGGTGGCGTCGCCGTCATTCGCGAACACGGGCGATCCCCAGCAGGTCGTAGACGTTGCGCATCAGATCCAACTCTTGGTAAGGCTTGCCGAGATAGCGCTGCACGCCCAGTTCGAAGGCGCGCTGGCGGTGCTTTTCGCCGCTGCGCGAGGTGATCATCACGATCGGCACGGCGGCGTAGCGCGGATCGGCGCGCATCGCCGTCGCCAGTTCGTAGCCATCCATGCGCGGCATCTCGATGTCCAGCAGCATCAGGTCGGGCACGCGCTCTTCCAGGCGCTCCAGCGCCTCGACGCCGTCGCGCGCGGACACCACGTCGAAGTTGTGCCGTTCCAGCACGCGGCCGGTGACCTTGCGCATGGTCAGCGAGTCGTCGACCACCATCACCAGCGGCACGCGCCGCTGCTCGGTCGGCGCGGCCTCCACCACCGGCCGCTGCGGCTGCGCCAGGAAGCGACGCACCAGCGGGGCGATGTCGAGGATCACCACCACGCGGCCGTCGCCGGTGATGGTGGCGCCGTAGATGCCAGGCACCGAGGCGATCTGCAGGCCGACCGGCTTGACCACGATTTCGCGGTTGCCGAGCACCTGGTCGATCGCCACCGCCGCACGCAGATCGCCCGCGCGCACCAGCAGCAGCGGCACCTGCGCCTGGCCTTCGGCGCGCGCCGGCGCCTGCCCGACCAGCGAACCGAGGTCGTGCAGCGCGTATTCCTCGCCGCTGTAGCGGTAGCCGCCGGTGCCGGCCTCGAAGCGCTCGCGGCCGATGCGGCCGATGCCGCTGACCGAGGCCACCGGCACCGCGAAGGTGGTGTCGCCGATCTGCACGAACACCGCCTGGGTCACCGCCAGGGTCTGCGGCAGGCGCAGGGTGAAGGTGACGCCCTGGCCGCGCACCGAGTGGATGTCCACCGAGCCGCCGAGCTGGCGCACTTCGTTGCGCACCACGTCCATGCCGACGCCGCGGCCGGCCAGCTGGCTGACCTGGTCGTAGGTGCTGAACCCGGGCGCGAAGATCAGCGCATCCAGCTCGTCGTCGGACAGCACCGCGTCGGCGGCGACCAGCCCGCGCTGCTCGGCGCGGCGGCGGATCGCCTCGCGGTCGAGCCCGGCGCCGTCGTCGGCCACTTCCAGCACGATTTCCGAGCCTTCGCGGCGCAGGCGGATGGCGATGTTGCCCTCCTCCGCCTTGCCTGCGGCGCGGCGCTGTTCGGGCGTTTCCAGGCCGTGCGCGACCGAGTTGCGCAGCATGTGCTCCAGCGGCGCGACCATGCGGTCGAGCACGTTGCGGTCGAGTTCGCCGTGGGTGCCTTCCAGGCTCAGGTGCACCTGCTTGCCGGTCTCGCTGGCGGCCTGGCGCACCACGCGCCGCAGCCGCGGCACCAGGCCATCGAACGGCACCATGCGCGCGCGCATCAGCCCGTCCTGCAACTCGGAACTGACGCGCGACTGCTGCTGCAGCAGGCCGTCGTACTGCCGCGCCAGGTCGTCGAGCACGCCCTGCAGGCCGCCGAGGTCGGCCGCGGACTCGTTGAGCGCGCGGCTGAGCTGCTGCAGCGTGGAGAAGCGGTCCAGTTCCAGCGGGTCGAAGCTCTGCTCGGCCTGATCCTGTTCGCGCTGGTAGCGGGCGACGATCTGCGCCTCGGTTTCCAGGTCCAGGCGCCGCAACTGGTCGCGCAGACGCGCATTGGTGCGGTCCAGTTCGGCCATCGCACCGCGGAACGCACCCAGCTGCTGCTCCAGCCGCGAGCGGTAGATCGCCACTTCGCCGGCATGGTTGACCAGGCGGTCGAGCAGGTCGGCGCGCACGCGTACCTGTTCCTGCATCGGCCGGGCGATCGTCGACTCTTCGTCGAGCGTGCCCTCCACCGGCAGCGGTGCCGACAACGGCGCCGCCACGGCCGCCAGGGCGGCGGCAGCCTGCGTGTCCTCGGTCGCCGCGACCGGCGCCGCGGCGGCGGTGTCGGCATCGCCGATGGCGGCAGGTGCCTGCCCATGTGTGCGCGCGTCGAACGCGCCGATCAGGTCCTGCGGCATCGCCACCGCGCGGTGGTTGCCGGTCAGGGTCAGCAACTGGTGCAGGCGGTCGAAGCCACGCTCCAGCAACTGCACGTCCTGGCGGTCGAGTTCGGTGCGATGCGCGGCCACCACCTCCAGCAAGGACTCGATGCCATGGCCGAGATCGCCGATGGCGTTGATGCCGGCCATGCGCGCGCCGCCCTTGAGCGTGTGCAGATCGCGCTGCAGGCCGCCGAGCACTTCGCGGTCCTGCGGCGCGGCGCGCAACTCGGCGATCAGGCGGTCGCAGTGGTCGAGCAGGTCCTTGCCTTCGTCGACGAAGATATCGACCAGTTCGCGATCGAGGTCGGCGAAGTCCAGCGGGCCGAGATCGACGGCCGACAGATCGGTCCGCGCGGGATCGGCCGCGGCCTGCGCTGTGTCGGTGTCGTCCGGCGCGGATGCGGTGGCCTCCGGCGCGTGCTGGTGGTGTTCTTCGTGGATATCGCCAACGGACGCCGTGTCGGTATCGGCCGCCGTGGCCGTGTCGTTCTGCTCGACGGCGTCCTCGGGCGCGTGGTGCGCTTCGTCGGATGGATGTGCGTCCGACGCCGCTTCGCCGTCGGACGGCGTCGCGTGTGCGGCGTGCTCCGCTTCGGCGGCGGCGTCGTGCGGCGCGCCATCCCCCGCACCACCGGTCGGCGCGACGTGTTCCGCATCCGCTTCGGCGTCGGTGTGTTCGCCCACCGTTTCCGTGGCGAGAGACGCCGCATCGCCCTCGTGCGTTGCGTCCTCCGGATGCGCTGCGGCATCCGGTGTCGCGTCGCCGTGCTCGGCGGCGGACTCGGTATCGTCGTTGGCCGAGGCCACGCCGTCGTGGCGCCAGCCGCTCGACGGCGCCAACGGCTGCTGGTGCAAGCCGATCGCAGGGGCGTCCTCGTTGAGCTGTTGCTCGTGCGCTTCAGAGGCATCGTCGGCGGGCGCGTCTGCGGCGTCGTGCGCGACCTCGTCATCCGCTGCCTGCGGTTCCTGCGCATGTGCATCGTGGATATCGTCGGCCGGCGTTTCGGTCGCCTGGTCCGCGGCATCGCCGTCGACTGCCATGTGATCTGGCGCCTGCGCATCGTGCGCATGCTCGGCGTCATCCTGGGTGTCGTCCGCGTGCGCGCCGGCCGCGTGGCCTTCGGCAGCGCCGTCGGCTGCCGCATGATCGGATGCCTGGACATCCTGCGCATGGACGGACACGTCCTGCGTCGCGTCGGCGTGTCCCTCGACCTGGCGATCCTCGGAATCGTGCGCTTCGCTCTCGTGCGACGGTGCCTGGACGTCCTGCGCGTCCGCCGTCGTGTCGGCCGCGGCATCGACGGCGATCGCGTCGCCGATTGCGTCCTGATGCGTCTCCGTCTCCAACGCAGCCGGTGCCGGATCGTCCGACAGCTGCTCGGCGCTCAGCGGCGCATCCACGGTCAGCTCGTCGAGCTGGCCGTCCTGCGCCAAGGCCGCTTGTTCCTCGACATGGCTTGCATCCTGCGATGCGGCCAACGCTTCGACCGCGGTCGCGTCCTGCGCCGACGCCAAGGCCTCTTCCGAAGACGGCGCAGATGCCGCGTCCGCGTGGACGTCGGCGGCCTGCCGATCGACGTCGCCCTCGCCTGCCTGGCCAGTCGCCTCGTCCGCTGGCAGCGTCTCGTGCAGATGCGCGGCATCGCCGAGGAACGCCGACAGATCGTCGGCCGCGGTGAGTTCCACCGCCTGCACGGCCTGCTCATCCAGGCCAGCCTCGGCCGGTGCCGACGCGGACAGGTCTTCGTCGTCCTCGTCGTGCGCGATCGGCGGCCACTGCACTTCCGGCAGGGTCTCCACCAGCGCGCGCAGGCGCTGCGACAGCTCGGTGAACGGCGGGATCACCGGCGACGGCGCCTGCAGTTCCGCGATGGTGTCGGCAACGGCGCGCGCCGACTCCTCGAGCGCACGCACGCCTTCAGCGGTCGGAACGCTGCCGGACGCCAAGGCGCGCTTGACGTAGCTCTCGGCCGGGCCGGTGACCGCGGTGATCTCCGGCACGTCGGTCATCGCGAACGCGCCGCTCATGGTGTGCACCGCGCGCAGCAGCGCTTCGGTCGCCGGCTGCGGTGCGTCCTGCAGCCAGGCGTGCACGGTCTCCAGATGGGTGGCGACTTCGGCTTCGAGGATCTCGCGCAGCACGCTGTCCACCGACGCCGGCGTCCCCGCGCGCGGTGCGGCGCTCGCCTGCGGCGTGGCGAAATAGAACGCGTCCTCGCCGGCGGCGATGCGCTCGGCCACGGCCTGGATCGCGTCCAGGTCGGCCTGCACCGTGCCGTTGCCGCGCAGCGCGGCATTGAGTTGCGGCAGCACCGCGTAGGCCTGCTCGACCATCGCCACCACCGCCGGACTGGCCGGGCGCGAGCCGTCGAGCACGCGGTTGAGCATGCTCTCGATCTTCCAGCTGAACTCGCCCAGCACGCGCGCGCCGACCAGGCGGCCGCTGCCCTTCAAGGTGTGGAACACGCGGCGGATCGGCCGCAGGCTTTCGGTATGGGCAGGCGCGGCGCGCCAGGCCGGCAGCAGCGTGCCGAGATTGACCAGTTCCTCGTCGAATTCCTCGAGGAACACGGCGCGGATCTCGTCGTCGATCTCGCCATCGCCGTCGATGAAACCGGCCTCGGCGGCGGGCGGCGCGGCGGCAGGCGCGGCGCTCGCCTCCGGGCTGGCGGGCGTTGCGGCCGCGGGCTCGCCGCTGCGCGCGGCCGAGGTGACATCGAACTGCGCGGCGGCAGCCTCCAGGTCGGCGAGGAACGCGGCTTCGGCATCCGACACCGGCGCAGCGGTGGCCGCGTGTTCCGGCGCCGGTTCGGGCGTCGCAGGTTCCTCGGACTCCAGCGCGGCATGCTCCGGCGCCGATGGCGCGTTGGCCACAACATCGATGTGCGTGTCCTCGCCGATGGCGGCAAGGTCGGCATCGACATGCGCCTGGTCATCGAGGGAAGCGTGAGGCGCGGTCTCGTGTTCGGCGTCGCTGGCGGCAACCTCCGCGGTCTCGGTCGGACTCGCGTGCGCGGCGTCTTCGGCGTCGGCAGCGGAGTCCTCGAAAGGCTCAGCCTCTCCTGCCGCGTCGAGGCGCTCGCCGTGCGCGATGTGGGCGCCCGCGTCGGCCAGCGCATCCGCATCCCACGGCAGCGCGGACGCGGCTTCCTCGTCATGCGCGGCGGTGGTGGCGTGCCAGTCGAGCGTGTGTACCTCGTCGGCCGCCGTGTTCGGCGCGTCGGCGAATGCCGGCGCGTCTTCCAGTTCGATGACCAGCGGCGGCGTGGCGGCGGCGGTGTCTTCTGCAGCGGCGGGCGTGTCGACGATGATCAGGTTGGGATCGTCGTGTTCGCCAAGCTCGGCGAACGCAGCCGGGCCATCGGCCTGCGCCTCGTCGTGGTACTCGGCGGCCACCGGATCGAAGCCGGTGACCTCGGCGGCGGGCGCGGCTGCCGCATCGTCGTCCCGCGCGAACGTCGGAGGCGTCTCCGGCCGCAGCGCGTCCTGTTCCAGCACCAGGGAATCGAGGCTGATGTGCAGCGGCTCGGCGGTGCCGGTCCAGCTGTCCTGTTCGGCCGCGACCGGATCGAAGCTGAGCGCCTGCGATGGGGCGACACGTTCCTGCTCGTGCTCGTGCTCGTGCTCGTGGCCAGCGTCGGCGGGCGCGGAGGCGTGTTCGGCGGCGGTGTCGGGCTCGTCCGTCGCCAGGCTCCACTGCGGCGCCTGCGGTGCGGACGGCGTGTCCTCCGTGCGCGACGTCGTCTCCGGCGCGGTCTCGGCCGGCGCCAGATCCCAGGCCGGCACGGCCGGCGGGGCGATGGACGGTGGCGACGCAGGTTCGGCCATGCGATCGGCAACCACCGGCGGCACGGCCTCGGCCGACTCGGCAGAGTCGCTTGCGCTCGGCAACACGCCCGGCGCCGCCGGCGCGGTGTCGGGCAGCGGCCAGTAACGCAGCGCTTCCAGGCTGCTGCGGGTGATGTCGAGGATCTCCTCGCGCCCGGGGCGGCGCTCGCGCAAGGCTTCCAGGTAGTACTCGAGGCTGGCCATCGCGTCGGCCAGGGTGTCGAGCTGGCGGCCGCTGGGCACGCGGCGCTTGCCGATCAGTTCGGTGGCGACGTAGCGGCGCACGCCCTCCAGGTAGTCGGCCGGCTGCGGCAGTTCCAGCATGCGCAGGGCACCGGCGACCTCGCCGAGCAGGCGCGGCACTTCGTCCAGGCGCGCGTGGTCCCAGTTGGTCTCGATGAAGGCGACGAAGTGCTCGCGGGCGCTGCCGAAGTTGGCGATGGCCTCGTGCGCCAGCACTTCCACCGTGCGCCGCGCCTCGGCGGCGCTGGCATCGTCGTGCACGTCGCCGCCGGCGCCCAGGTAGGCGACTTGGTCGTCGAGCGAGGCGTCCACGTACAGCAGCGCGCCGGCGATATCCAGCAGCAGGCCTTCGTCGGCCGCACGCGCGCCGTCGACGATGCTGCGCAGCGCATCGCGCTGCTGCACCACCACGCTGCGCGCCACGCCCAGGCCCATCACGCCCAGGGTGTCGGCGACGCTGCCCAGCTCGTCGACCTGGGTCTGCAGCGCGGCGACGTCGCCGCCGGTGCGCAGGTGCAGGTCCAGCGCGTCCTTGACCCGCAGCAGTTCCTCCTTGATCGCGGTGCCGACGGTGTCGAGCAGTTCGCGGTTGCGCCCGGCGAGACTGCCGCGCGCATGGTCCAGTTCGGCTTCGGTGGCAGCGGCGGTGTCCGGGGCCAGCGCGAACAGCGCGCCCTCGCTGAGGCCGGCTTCGCCGCGCGCGGCGCGGATCTCGTTGAGCAAGGGCAGCAGCACGATCGGAATGTCGCGGTGGCCGTCCTGCAGGCGCTCCAGGTAGTCCGGCAGCAGCACGGTGCCGCGCATCAGCGTGGCGCAGGCCTCGTCGCGGTCGGCCGCCTGGCCGTTCTGCACCGCCGTGGCCAGCAGTTCCAGTTCCTCGGCTACCATCGCCGGCGCGTACAGCTCGACCATGCGCAAGGTGCCCTGCACCTGGTGCAGGTAGCCGGCGCAGAAGCGCATGCGGCCGGTGTCGGCCGGTTCCTCGACGAAGGCTTCGATCTCGCCGCGGACCTGGCGCAGGGTCTCGTCCAGTTCCGGCTTGACCCAGCCCAGCGCGGCATGGCTCATCGCATCGCGCAACGCGCTCATCGCCGCGTCCCCGCGGCCGGGCACGCGCCGTGTCGCGCGAGCGCGGCGACGGAGTGCGGGAATTGTTCACGGTACGTCATGTGCGCTTCCTTCCACCCGGTTCCGGCCTGCTTACGCCGGCAGCTTGAAGTCGGCGACCGAGCGCCGCAGGTCCGCCGCCAGTTGCGCCAGGCGGCCGATCGATTCGGCGGTCTGTCCCGCGCCTTGCGAGGTCTGTCCGGTGATCTGCCGGATCACGTCCATCGTCTGGGTGATGTCGATCGCCGCCGCCGACTGCTGGTGCGCGGCGATGGAGATGTTCTTGATGAGGGTGTTGAGCGCGTTGGACACGCGCTCGATTTCGGTCAGCGCGGTGCCGGCGTCCTCGGCCAGGCGCGCGCCGGACACCACTTCGGAGGTGGTCTGCTCCATCGAGCTGACCGCTTCGTTGGTGTCGGCCTGAATGGTCTGCACCAGGCCTTCGATGCGGCGGGTGGCGCCGGAGGTGCGTTCGGCCAGGCGCTGCACTTCGTCGGCGACCAGGGCGAAACCGCGACCGGCCTCGCCGGCCGAGGCGGCCTGCACCGCGGCGTTGAGCGCCAGGATGTTGGTCTGCTCGGAAATGTCGTTGATCAGTTCCACGATCGAGCCGATTTCCTGGGTCGACTCGCCCAGGCGCTTGATGCGCTTGGAGGTCTCCTGGATCTGGTCGCGGATCTGGTCCATGCCCTGGATGGTCTCGCGGACCACGCCGGCACCCTCGGCCGCGATCACCACCGAGCGCTGCGCCACTTCCGCCGATTCGGTGGAGTTGCGCGAGACCTGCTCGATGCTGGCGGCGATTTCGTTGATGCGCACCGAGGCCGAACCGATCTGCTCGGCCTGGTGGCCGGCCGCCTCGGCCAGTTGCCGCGCGGTGGCCTGGGTTTCCTCGGTGGACACGGCGACCTTGGCCGAGGTGTCGTTGATGGTGGTCACCAGGTGGCGCAGTTCGTCGACGGCGTAGTTGATCGCGTCGGCGATCGCGCCGGTCATGTCCTCGGTGACCGATGCCTTGACCGTCAGGTCGCCTTCGCCGAGCGAGCTGATTTCGTCGAGCAGGCGCATGATCGCCTGCTGGTTGCGGCTGTTGTATTCCACCTGGGTCTGCAGGCGGATTTCCTGCTCACGGCTGCGGCTGCGCACCGTGGTCCAGACGAAACCGACGATCGACAGCAGCGACAGCAGGCCGGACACCACGCCCAGCCAGAAGTTCGGGAACGGGCGGGTGTCGCGGGCGGAGCCGAACGCGGAGAACGCATCGAACAGCCTCTTGCTGTCCTCCAGCATCTTGCCCGAGCCGGCGGTCAGCGCCGCGGCGGCGGACTGGGCGGCGAACAGGCTGCGCGAGCTGGCCTGCAGCGCGTCCAGGTCCTTCTTCATTTCCGCCCACTGCGCCTGCGACTGCTCCAGCGCGGCCAGCGCGGCGGCGTTGCGCACCGGGACGATGCCCAGTTCCTCGTTGCCGTTGCGCAGGCCCTCGAGCATCTGCCCGAACACCACCGCGTCGCGCGCCAGCGCGTCGCCGGCGCTGGCCGCGCCGCGGCCGCCGGCACGCATTTCGGTGACGCGGCGGGCCATCGTGCCCGCCACCACCACCTGCTGCAGGGTGTTGTAGATCTGCGCGGCGGGGGCGCCGCCGACGGTCATCGCGCGCACCACCTCGTTCAACTGCGCCTGCAGCTGCGGCACGCCGCCGACGAAGCGGTCGGCGTTGCCGGCCAGCGCCAGCACCGCCGGTTCGCTGTCCACCACCTGCTGCGCGTTCTTGGCCAGCGGCGCCCAGGTGGCGTCGAGGGCCTGCAGGGGGCCGGACACGTTGGTCTCGTTGGCATAGCGCGCGTTGAGCTCGGCGACGGTGCTCTCCACCTTCGCCTTGGTCTGCTTGAACTGCTTGAAGGTCTCGGCGTTGCCGGACACCGCGTCGCGGGCCTGGTTGGCCAGCTGTTGCGACAGCACCTGCAGGTCGGCCGCGCCGGTGCTGGCGCCGGCCAGGCGGTTGCCCTGCCAGGTGGCCACGCCGGTGTTGGCGCCGAACACGACCAGCGACAATGCCAGCAGGCCCAGCCAGAAACTCGTGCCCACGCTGCCGAGCTTGCTGGCCTTGCGGGCGTCCGGAGCAGTACTCATGATGCGACCTCGGTCTTCGATGCGGAGGCAGCGCGCGCGCTCAGGCGGCGGCTTGCCGGAATTCGGGAGTGCGCGACAGCAGCGACAGCGAGAACACGCCCCAGTCCTGGGCGTCGCCGCGGAAGGCGCGGTCGATGAAGTGCGCGTAGCGGCCCTGGGCCAGATCGCCCGGCTCCACCGCCTGCGCCTCGGTGAAGCTGCGCTGGCCGAACAGTTCGTCGATGGTCAGGGCCACGTCGCCGCCGCTCTGGCGCATGATCAGCACGCGCTGGCCTTCCTGCAGCGCGGTGCGCTCGCCTTCCAGGAATTGCTTCAGGTCGACCACCGGGAACAGGTTGCCGCGCAGGTTGCCCACGCCCAGCAGCCACGGCTGCGCGCCCGGCACCGGGGTGACCGGCGGCATGCGCACGATCTCCACCACTTCGCGGAAGTCCGAGACCAGGTGGCGCGTGCCGACGCGGTAGCCGACGCCGCGCCAGACGTCGTCGTCGAAGGCGCGTTCGGGCATCTGCACGGCGTGCGCCAGGCTGCGCCGCTCGTAGGCCTCGAGAATGTCGAAGGGCGAACGCATGTCAGCCCACCAGCTGGTTGATGCGGGCGATCAGCTCGTCCTCGCGCGGCGGCTTGACGATGTAGTCGGTGGCGCCCTGGCGCATGCCCCAGACCTTGTCGGTCTCCATGCTCTTGGTGCTGATGATCAGCACCGGGATGTGGCGGGTGGCCTCGTCGCGCGACAGCGCGCGGGTGGCCTGGAAGCCGCTCATGCCCGGCAGCACCACGTCCATCAGCACCAGGCTCGGCGCCTGCTCGCGCACCAGCTTGATCCCGTCCTCCGCATTGTCGGTGGACAGGACCTGGTGCCCGGCTTTTTCCAGCCATTGCGTGAACACCGCCCGGTCGGTCGGTGAGTCCTCGATCAACAAGATACGGGCCATGCTGCCTTTCCCCCTGGTCAGGCGTTGACGTATGTACGGATCGCGCCCAGCAGCTCTTCGCGTGTAAAGGGTTTGGTGAGGTACTGCTCGGACCCGACGATGCGCCCGCGCGCCTTGTCGAACAGGCCGTCCTTGGAGGACAGCATGATCACCGGCGTGGCCTTGAACAGCTGGTTGCCCTTGATCAGCGCGCAGGTCTGATAGCCGTCCAGCCGCGGCATCATGATGTCCACGAAAATGATCTGCGGCTGCTGATCGGCGATCTTGGCCAGGGCCTCGAAGCCGTCGGTCGCCGTCACCACTTCGCACCCTTCGCGCTTCAGCAACGTTTCGGCGGTACGACGGATTGTTTTCGAATCGTCGATCACCATCACCCGCAAGCCTGCGAGTTCCCCACCCGCAGTCGTGTTTTCACTCATCACTTGCCCCCAAGCGCGCGACGCTTCATCGGATCCGGCTTCGCTGCGAAACGACATGTATCCCAAGACCCGCTGCGACTGTCAAGGCCGCCGCGACGGGTCCGCGTTGAACCGCGTAACAGCACAAACTATGTCACAGTTTGGCCGATCACGTGCGACACCGTGCGACCGCGCCGGACGCCCGGTGCGCGGCGCCCCCGCCGACCCGCTACCATCTTCCGCTCAGCCCCACAGGTGCCCCCATGCCGTTCGATGTCATCGTGGTGATGGATCCCATCGCCAGCATCAAGATCGCCAAAGACACGACCTTCGCGATGCTGCTGGAAGCGCAGCGCCGCGGGCATCGCCTGCACTACGTGCGCCCCGGCGGGCTGACCCTGCGCGACGGCCGCGCGCTGGCCCAGGCCGCGCCGCTGCGGGTGCGCGACGACAAGGCCGGCTGGTTCGAGCTGGACGCCTTCGCCGAACTGACCTTCGGCCCCGGGCAGGTGGTGCTGATGCGCAAGGATCCGCCGTTCGATTCGGAATTCCTGTACGACACCCACGTGCTCAGCGTGGCCCAGCGCGCCGGCGCGCAGGTGGTCAACGACCCGCAGGGCCTGCGCGACTTCAACGAGAAGCTGGCCGCCCTGCTGTTCCCGCAATGCTGCCCGCCGACCCTGGTCAGCCGCGACGCCGCCACGCTCAAGGCTTTCGTGCTGGAACACGGCCAGGCGGTGCTGAAGCCGCTGGACGGCATGGGCGGGCGCTCGATCTTCCGCAGCGGCACCGGCGACCCCAACCTCAACGTGATCCTGGAGACGCTGACCGACGGCGGCCGCAAGCTGGCCCTGGCGCAGCGCTTCATCCCGGACATCAGCGCCGGCGACAAGCGCATCCTGCTGGTCGACGGGGTGGCGGTGGACTACTGCCTGGCGCGGATTCCGCAGGGCGACGAGTTCCGCGGCAACCTGGCCGCCGGCGGCCGCGGCGAAGGCCGCCCGCTGAGCGAGCGCGACCGCTGGATCGCTTCCCAGGTCGGCCCGGAGATGAAGCGGCGCGGCATGCGCTTCGTCGGCCTGGACGTGATCGGCGACTACCTCACCGAGGTCAATGTCACCAGCCCCACCTGCGTGCGCGAACTGGACGCGCAGTTCGGGCTCAACATCGCCGGGCTGCTGTTCGACGCCATCGAGGCCTACCCGGCGCGATGAGCGCGGCCGCCGCGACGCCCGCGCCGCGCATCGGCGAGCGCGAACGGCTCAGCGCCACCCTGGTGCTGTCGCTGATCGTGCACGGGCTGCTGATCCTCGGCGTGGGCTTTGCGATCGACGACGACGCACCGCTGGTGCCGACCCTGGACGTGATCTTCAGCCAGACCAGCACGCCGCTGACGCCGAAGCAGGCCGACTTCCTGGCCCAGGCCAACCAGCAGGGCGGCGGCGACCACGACAAGCCCCAGCGCCCGCGCGACAGCCAGCCGGGCGTGGTACCGCAGCGCCAGGACGGCCTGGCCCCGCAGGCGCTGCGCGCGCAGACCGCGGCCGCCGCGCCGGAACCGACCCCGCGCGTGGTCAGCAGCGCGCGCGGCGAGCAACCGCTGCCGGTGGCGCAGACCCAGCCGCGCACCGACGATCCGCAGCGGCCGGTGGACGCGCAGCGCGAACAGCGCGATGCCGAGATGGCGCGGCTGGCCGCGGAAGTGCACCTGCGCTCGGAGCAGTACGCCAAGCGCCCCAACCGCAAGTTTGTCTCCGCCAGCACCCGCGAGTACGCCTACGCCAACTACCTGCGCGCCTGGGTCGACCGCGCCGAGCGCGTCGGCAACCTCAACTATCCCGACGAAGCGCGGCGGCGCCGGCTCGGCGGCCAGGTGGTGATCAGCGTCGGCGTGCGCCGCGACGGCAGCCTGGAAAGCAGCCGCATCCTGCGCTCCAGCGGCGTGCCGATGCTCGACGCCGCCGCGCTGCGGATCGTGCAACTGGCGCAGCCGTTCCCGCCGCTGCCGCGCACCGACGACAACGTCGATATCCTGCAGGTGACCCGCACCTGGGTGTTCCTGCCCGGCGGTAGCCTGGTCGACGATCGCTGAGCGGCGAGCAGATCGCCCCTCTCCCCCCGGGAGAGGGGTTGGGGTGAGGGTCGGCGCGCAGCGTCTCGCGATGTTTGTGGGGTACGAGGCTTCGCCCGGACCCTCATCCGCCCCTGCGGGGCACCTTCTCCCGAGGGGAGAAGGAAGCGCACTAGCCCCTCTCCCACCGGGAGAGGGGTTGGGGTGAGGGTACGGCCGCCATGAAGCCCGACAGCGAACGACATAACCATTGGTGCCGCCGACATGACGACGCGGCATTTCTGTGATGGCGGCCCATTAAGGTTAATGGAGCGGGGGAACGTTACCGCGCACACCGCATCATCCAGGACGGGCGGATTCGAGTCGGCGCGGCGTGCCCCCGCCCCACCACCACCCGAGCCGCCCCCTACATGCACAACCATCGTTCTCTTCGCAGGCCCGCCCTGCTCGCCCTGGCACTGAGTGCCGCACTCGCCCTGCCGCCGGCCCAGGCCCAGTCCACCACCGGTGCCGTCGCCGGCCAGGCGCCGGCCGATGCCCAGCGCATCCTGGTCCGCAGCGACAGCGGCCTCAGCCGCGAGGTCACTGTCGACGCGCGCGGCCGCTACAGCGTCGGCCAGTTGCCGCTGGGTACCTACACCATCATCGCCAAGGGCGCCGACGGCAGCGTGCTGGGCAGCCGCGACGGCGTCGGCCTCACCGTCGGCGGCGTCACCGAAGTCTCCTTCAGCCCCGCCACCACCAGCCTGGCCGGTGTCCAGGTCAGCGCCGACCGCGCCGCCGCCGCGATCGACGTGAGCAGCGTGGACTCGCGCACCGTGATCAATGCCGAACAGCTGCAACGGCTGCCACTGGGCCGCTCGGCCGAGGCGATCGCGCAACTGGCGCCCGGCGTGGCCGGCAACAGCGGCAGCGGTACCTACATCGGCCCGACCGGCGCGCAGCTGCTCAGCTTCGGCGGCTCTTCGGCCGCGGAGAACGCCTATTACATCAACGGCTTCAATACCACCGATCCGCTGCGCGGACTGGGCGGACTGACCCTGCCCTACGGCAGCATCGACCAGTTGGAGGTCTACACCGGCGGCTACAGCGCCAAGTACGGGCGTTCCGACGGCGGCGTGATCAACGCGGTCGGCAAGCGCGGCAGCAACGAATGGCATTTCGGTGGCCAGGCGACCTGGGAGCCGGACGGGCTGCGCTCCTCGCAGAAGGACGTATACGCGCCCGGCAACGGCGCGCTGTACCGCCCGGACAGCAAGAGCGGCTACACGCTCAGCACCCAGAGCATCTACGCGGGCGGCCCGCTGATCCAGGACAAGCTGTTCTTCTTCGGCGCCTACGAATTGCAGCGCCAGGACGGCGACAGGTTCTACGGCACCCGCGAAACCACCCCTGGCAACTACTATTACGACTACCAGTACCGCCGGCCGAGCTGGTACGCCAAGCTCGACTGGAACATCAGCGACAGCCAGTTGCTGGAAATCACCGGCGCCTCCAGCCGCTACATCACTCGCGGTAAGTACTATCTTTACAGCGGGCGCGAGATCGGCATCCTGCGCGGCGATGCCGACACCACCAAGACCGGCGGCGACCTGTGGAGCGCCAAGTACACCGGCTACCTCACCGACCGCCTGACCTTCAGCGCGCTGTACGGCCAGCAACGCACCGACGACTACAGCCGCAATCCCAGCTACAACGGCGCGCTGACCTATCTTTCCAGCACCAACTTCCAGAACCCGGCCTACACCGGCGGCACCCCGATCACCAACGCGCAGACCACCTCGCTGCTGGTCGATCCCGCGCGCGGCAACCGCACCGACAACCTGCGCCTGGATCTCAACTACGCCATCGGCGCGCACAGCATCACCATCGGCATCGACAACCAGAACGCGCGCGCGCTCAACCGCGGTTCGGTGGCCTCGGGCGACGGCTACTACTGGATCTATGGCCAGGCCAAGCCCAACGTACCGATCAATGCCGACCTCGTACCGGCCACCGGCAACTACCCCAATGGCCAGGACGGCTACTACGTGCGCAAGTACATCTACAGCGCGCTGGCCTCGGTGCGCTCGGCGCAGCGTGCGCAGTACGTGGAGGACAACTGGCAGGTCACCGACCGGTTGCTGCTCAACCTCGGCCTGCGCCTGGACCAGTTCACCAACTACAACCGCGACGGCGCGCCGTACATCAAGCAGACCAGCGGGCAATGGGCGCCGCGGCTGGGTTTCAGCTGGGACGTGGACGGCGATGCGCGCTTCAAGGTCTACGGCAACGCCGGCCGCTACTACCTGGCGCTGCCGCTGAACCCGGCGTTCAACGCCGCCGGTGCCACCCTGGCCACTTCCACCTACTACACCTACGGCGGCATCGACGCCAACGGCTATCCCACCGGCCTGACCCAGATCTCCGGCGCGGTCTCGGCCAACAACAACTACGGCATCCTGCCCGATCCCAAGACCGTCGCCACGCAGGGCATCAAGCCCTCGTTCCAGGACGAGTTCATCCTCGGCTTCACCAAGGCCTGGGGCGACAGCTGGGTCTATGGCGCCAAGGGCACCTACCGCGTCCTGCGCAGCGGCGTGGACGACTACTGCGACAGCGATACCGTGTTCGCTGCCGCAGCGGCGCAAGGGCATACGGTGACCCTGGCCAGCAACCCGGTCAGTTGCTGGCTGATCAACCCGGGCCGGGCCAACACCTTCACCTTGGTCGACACCTCGGGCAACTACGTCAAGGTGCCGCTGAGCAACGCGCAGTTCGGCTTCCCGGAATTCAAGCGCAATTACTACGGGCTCAACCTGTCGCTGGAGCATCCGTTCGACCAGCGCTGGTACGGCCGCCTCGACTACACCTGGTCGCGCAGCTACGGCACCACCGAGGGCCAGTTGCTGTCGGGCATCGGCCAGACCGCGGTGTCCACCACCCAGGCCTGGGACTTCGCGCAGTTGATGGAGCACACCAACGGCCCGCAGAGCAACGACCACACTCATCAGTTCAAGTTCTACGGCTACTACCAGATCAACCCCGCATGGCTGGTGTCGGCGAACTTCAAGCTGATCTCCGGGTCTCCGTTCAGTGCGCTGGGTTCCTACGGCCCAGACCACAGCGACCCTACCTTGTACGGCATCGCCTACCACTACTACCAGGGCCAGCCGGCGCCTCCCGGCAGCCAGGGGCGCCTGCCGTGGCTGCAGCAGCTCGATCTCGGGGTCACGTGGCGCCCGTCCTATGCAGACCGCAAACTGGCTTTCAGCCTGGACGTGTTCAACGTCTTCAACGGCCAAGCCACGCTATGGAAGTATCCGTATTCAGAGATAGGCCCGGGTAACTCGAACCTGGACCCGGTGTACGGCGCGGCACTCTTGCGCCAGGCGCCGCGCTCGCTGCGGTTGAGCGTCAGCTACGACTACTGATCCGCTGCACGGCACCCCAAGGACGCCGGCCACGCACGGCCGGCGTCCGCGGCGGCCTTCAGCCGGCGCCGCTGGCGGCGTACAGCCGATCGGCCAGCGCCACGATCTCCGCGGCATCCTGCACCCGCGCGCGCCAGGCCGCGGGAATGCCTTCGACGCCATAGAAAGCACCGGCTAACTGCCCGCAGATCGCGGCCGTGGTGTCGGCGTCGTCGCCGAGATTGGCTGCGCGCAGCACCGCATCGGCGAAATTGTCGGTGGTCGCGAAACACCACAACGCCGCCGACAGCGCATCGACCACGTAACCGGTGCCGCGGATCTGCGCCGCCGGCACCGCCGCATGGTCGCGGTCGACCAGCGCACACAGGGCCGGGGTCTGCATCGGCGGCGCACCGGTCGGCTGCAGCACCTGCGCACGGTCCTCGCCCAGCAAGGCGGCACGCAGTTGGAACGCGAACAGCCGGCTGGCGTCCAGCACCTCGGCCGCGGCATGGGTGGTGCGCGAACTGTCGGCGGCACGCGCGGCCAGTTCGTTAGGGTGCTGCGCGTAGAACATCGCCACCGGCGCCAGCCGCATCAGCGCGCCGTTGCCGGCCGCGCGCGGATCGTCGCTGCCGCTGAACGCCGGCCCGCCCTGCAGGTAGCGCTCCAGCGCCGCGCGCACGGTGTTGCCGATGTCGAAGCACGTGCCAGTGCTGCTCAAGTAACCGTGCTGGTACCAGTTGCAGTAGCGGTTCATCTGGTCGGCGGCGTCGAAGCCCTGCCGGTACAGCAGGCTGTGCGCCAGGCACAGCGCCATCGAGGTGTCGTCGGTCCACTGCCCCGGCTGCAGCTCGAACGGGCCGCCGCCGACCATGTCGTCGATCGGCGCGAAGCTGCCGGGCCCCTTGAATTCCAGCGTCGTCCCCAGCGCGTCGCCTACCGCCAACCCGAGCAGACAACCGCGGAAGCGGTCGCCGGGCGTCACCGCGACGCTCATCGTGCGGCCCGCTGCGCCTGCTGTTCGGCCAGGGTCAGGGCGACGTTGTCGCGCAAATAGGCAGGTTCGGCGCGCTCCGGCGCGACGCCTTCGCCGCGCGCGTACGCGGCCGCGGCCAGGGTCAGCACGTCGGCGGCATGCGGCAGCGCCTGCGCGTCGGCGCTGCGCCAGTGCGCGCCGAAACGGCGCTGCAGGGTGCCATCGACCGCCGCCAAGCCGGTGCCCACCGCGGCCCATGCCGCCTCCGGCTCCGGCAACGCAAAGGCCTCCGGACTCAGCACCTGCTCCGCAGTCAGCGCCTGCAGGCCGCCATCGGCCTGGCGCGCGTAGGCCGCGGTGTAGACCTCGCCCATGCGCGCGTCGATCGCCGCCAGCACCCGCGGCGCATCGGCCGGCGCGCGCAGCGCCAGCACCTGCAGCGTGGACACCGGCAGCACCGGCAGGTCCAGGGCCAGGGCGATGCCCTGGGCCACGGCGATCGCGAGGCGTACGCCGGTGAACGCGCCGGGGCCACGGCTGAAGGCCACCGCATCGAGCTGGCGGCGGCCGATGCCGGCCTCGGCGAGCAATTGCTCGGCCCAGGGCAGCGCCAGTTCGGCATGCCGCCGCGGCGCCAGATCGAAGCGCTCCAGCACGCGGTCGCCGACCATGACGGCGACGGAGCAGGCTTCGGTGGAGGTTTCGAAGGCGAGCAGATTCATTGGGGAGCCGGGATTGGGGATTCGGGATTGGGGATTCGCAAAAGCAGGAGCGGCGCGGCGGCTAGTCGGGTGGCGACATGCCGGCCTCAGGATTATCGCCCAGCGCCGGGGCCTCGACGGCGAAGAACTGTCGGACATCCTCCACGTCGCGGGTGCGGGCGAACGGTGGCAGCGACTCCAGGAAGGTGCGGCCGTAGGACTTGCTCAGCAGGCGCGGGTCGCACAGCACCAGCACGCCGCGGTCGCGCTCGCTGCGGATCAGCCGGCCCACGCCCTGCTTCAGCGCGATCACCGCCTGCGGCAACTGCTCGTCGCGGAACGGGTTGCCGCCGTCGCGGCGGATCGCCTCCAGGCGCGCCTCGAACACCGGATCGTCGGGGGCGGCGAACGGCAGCTTGTCGATCACCACCACGCTCAGCGCATCGCCGACCACGTCCACGCCCTCGCGAAAGCTGGCCGAGCCGAGCAGCACGCCGTTGCCGGAGGCGCGGAAGCGCTCGAGCAAGGTCGCGCGCGGCGCCTCGCCCTGCACGAACAGCGGCCAGGGCCCGTCGCGCAGCGCCTCGGCCGCCTCGCGCAGCGCGCGGTGCGAGGCGAACAGCAGGAACGCGCGGCCCTGCGAGGCCTCCAGCACCGGCTGCAGCGCCGCGATCAGCGCCGTGCCGAAGCCGCGCGCCGCCGGATCGGGCAGCGCCGGCAGGTAGCACAGCGCCTGCCGCGTCCAGTCGAACGGGCTGGGCTGCAGCAAGGTCATCGGATCGCGCAGCCCCAGGCGGGTGGCGATGTGCTCGAACTCGCCCTTCACCGCCAGCGTCGCCGAGGTGAATACCCAGGCCGCGTGCGAGGCCTCGCGGTGGGCGCGCAGCGGCCCGGATACGTCCAGCGGCGTGCGCTGGCAGCGAAAGCCGCGCGGCGTCAGCTCGTACCACAGCACGTCGTTGCTCGGCGCGTCCGCTTCCGGCTCGGCTTCGAAATCCGGGATCGGCGCATCCTCGCCGAGCCAGCGGCCCAGCCGCGTGCGCAGTTCGCGCGCGCGCGCCGCGCAGGCGTCGAAACCTGGCGAAGCCTCGCGCAGCACCGCCAGCGGTTCCTGCAGCCGCGCCAGATCGGCCAGCAGCGCATCGAAACCGTCGCGCACCTGCGGCTTGGCCAGCAGCCGCCACTGCGTGCCGCGCGCCGGCAGCCCTTCCATCGCCGCACGCAGTTCGCGCAGGGTCTGTTCCAGCGCCTGCGCCGGCGCCTGCAGGCTGGCCAGCGCGCCGGCGACATTGCGGCTCTCGGCCAGGCAGTCGCGCGCCAGTTCCTGCAGCGGGCGCATGCCGAAGCCTTCGCCGAAGAAGTTCGCCGCCAGCTCCGGCAACTGGTGCGCCTCGTCGATCACGAAGGCCTGCGCGCCGGGCAGGATCTCGCCGAAGCCTTCCTGCTTCAGCGCCAGGTCGGCCAGCAGCAGATGGTGATTGACCACCACCAGGTCGGCCGCCTGCGCGCGCTGCCGGGCCTGCACCACGAAGCACTCGCCCCAGAACGGGCATTCGGTGCCCAGGCAGTTGTCCACGGTGGAGGTGACCAGCGGCAGCAGTGGCGAGTCGTCGGCCAGCGCATCCAGTTCGGCGATGTCGCCGAAACGGGTGCGCCCGCTCCAGGCGACGATGCGCTGGAACTGCGCCACCTGCTCGCGCGCGGTGAACCGCGGCTCGCCGCGGGCCTGCTGCAGCCGGTACTTGCACAGGTAGTTGGCGCGCCCCTTCAGCAGCGCGCTGCTCAGGCCCACGCCCAGCGCCGCGCGCACCCGCGGCAGATCGCGGTGGTAGAGCTGGTCCTGCAGCGCGCGGGTGCCGGTGGAGACGATGGTCTTCAGCCCCGACAGCAGCGCCGGCACCAGATACGCATAGGTCTTGCCGGTGCCGGTGCCGGCCTCGGCCAGCAGCACGTCGCGCTGCTCGAACGCCTCGGCGATCGCCGCGGTCAACCGCAACTGCGCCGGCCGCGGCACGAACGCATCGAGCTGACGCGCAAGCGCCCCGCCTTCGCTGAGGGCTTCCGTGCTTGCGTGGGCTAAAGACATTGGGGTGGTGCCGGGATTGGGGAGTCGGGATTGGGGATTGGTAAAAGCACAAGGCGTGCACGTCGCGGGTCAGTGCGCTCGGCCAAGCAGGCGCAGGACACGCCAACCAGCGACTTCAGCCTGCAACGCGCGGAATGCGCTCTTGCCAATCCCCAATCCCGACTCCCCAATCCCCGCCCTCAGTACCTCTTGATCCCCGGCACCGTGCACCCGGCGATCTGGGCGTGCGCCGAGGCGGCGTTTTCCTTTTGCCCGCGGGCCAGGCGCGCCTGTTCGATGGTCGCCCAATGGCGGCGGCACAGCGGGCCGGTCTGCGAGCCGAGGTCGATGGCGCGCTTGGCGAAGGCTTCGGCCTGGGCGTCGTCCTTCTGCAGCAGCGCCACTTCGGCGCGGTCCTGCAGCAGCGCCGGGTCGTCCGGCACCAGCTTCAGCGCCTGGTCCAGCGCCGCGGCGGCGCCGGCCAGGTCGCCGGCGCTGCGCTTGCGCTTGGCACTCTCGCGCAGGTCCTCCACTTCCGGATCGCGCAGCGGCTGCACGCTCAGTTCGGTGTCGTCGGCACCGCCGCTGGCGTCGATCGCGGCGAGGCGCTGCGCCGGCGTGGTGGTGTCCACCGGCGCAGCCGGGGGCGGCGGCGGCGGTGCGCTGACGCAGGAGGCGAGCAGCAGGCTGAGGGCGGCGATGGCGGGAAGACGTGGGGTCATGAGCGGTATCCGGAATCCGGGGATCAGTGCGCCGGCGGCGGCGCGGCCGCGTCGGCAGGCGGGTCTTTCTTCTTGTCCAGGCCGAACCAGCTGCGCCAGCCGCCGCCCTGGTGTTCGCCCTCGGCGGGCGCGGCCTCCTCCGGCAGCGCCTGCGGCGGCGTGCATGCGGCATACGCCGGCACGAAGCCGACCACGAACGGGAACTGGCGCGCGCCGGGGCAGCTCGGGTCGGTGCTGTTGTACCCCACCGGGTCCATCCACTGCCAGTCGATGCCCTTGCCCTGCACCTGCAGCGGCGCGCTCGGCAGCCGCGAGAAGATGCCCGACCACACCCGCATCGCGCCGGTAGCGCCGTACAGGCCGGTCTGCTTGTTCTGGTCGTTGCCGATCCAGATCACCGCCAGGTGATCGCCGGTATAGCCGGCGTACCAGCTGTCCACGCCGTCGTTGCTGGTGCCGGTCTTGCCGGCCGGCGACAACTTGCCCAGGCCATCGCTGAGCAACTGCCGCGCGGTGCCGTTGCTGACCACCTGCTGCAGCGCCATGCCGACCAGGTTGGCGGCGATGGAATCGCCCTCCTGCGCCGGCGCGGGGGTCTTGTCGTAGCGCTTGAGCAGCTTGCCCTGCGGATCGAGCACGCCGCGCACCGCATGCAGCGGCTGGATCTCGCCACCGGAGGCCAGGAACTGGTACAGCTGCGCCATCGCGTACGGGCTCTGGTCGGTGGCGCCGAGGATCAGCGAGGGATTGACCTCGGCCTCGATGCCGGCCAGCACCTTCACCAGTTGCGCCACCCGCTCCGGCCCGACCTGCATGCCGACGCGCACCGTGGCCTGGTTGTAGGAATGCGCCAGCGCATCGACCACGCGCACCGTGCCGTGACTGCGCCCATCGGAATTGCCCGGGCTCCAGGTGCGACCGCGGCCCAGTTGCACGGTGACCGGCGTGTCGTCGACCCAACTGGCCAGCGAAAAACGGTCCGGCTGCGCCAGCGCCAGCAGGTACACGAACGGCTTGAGCAGCGATCCGACCTGGCGCTGCGCCTCGATCGCGCGATTGAAGCCGGGCTGGGCCACATCGCGGCTGCCGACCACCGCCAGCACCTCACCGTTGTGGGTGTCGGTGAGCACCAGCCCGGCCTGCAGCGGCGGGCGCTTCTTGTTGGTCTCCAGCGCGGTAATGGTGCGGGTCACCGCGCCCTCGGCGTACGCCTGCGCCGACGGCGACATGCCGGTGAGCACGCTCAGGCCGGCGCCCTGCAGCGCGCTTTCGGGGTAATCGCGCGCCAGCTGGCGCCGCACCAGGTCAACATAGGCGGGGAAGCGGTTGGCCGCGACCAGGCCGGGTTCGGCCGGCACGCCCAGCGGCGCGGCCAGCGCCTTGCGGTAGGTGGGTTCGTCGATCAGCTCGCTCTCGCGCAGCTTGCCCAGCACGAAGTTGCGCCGGTCCAGCGCGCGCTCGGGGTAGCGCCGCGGGTCGTAGTAGGACGGCCCCTTAACCAGGCCGATCAGCAGCGCCACCTGCTCCGGCGCCAGCGCATCGAGTTCGCGGCCGAACCAGAACTCCGCACCAGACGCGACACCATGCACCGCCTGGCTGCCGCGCTGGCCCAGGTACACCTGGTTCAGATACGCCTCGAGGATGGTGCGCTTGTCGTAGCGCGCCTCCATGATCAGCGCGTACAGGATCTCGTTGAACTTGCGGGTGACCGTCTGTTCCTTGCCGATGCCGAGCAGGCCGCTGCGCGCCAGCTGCTGGGTCAGGGTGCTGGCGCCCTGCCGGCTCTTGCCGCCCGAGCGCACCATCACCCAGGCCGCGCGGACCATGCCGCTGAGGTCGATGCCGTGGTGCGAATTGAAGTCGCGGTCCTCGACCGCCTGCAAGCCGGTGACCAGCAGTTCCGGCACCTCGTCCACGCGCACCAGGCGCCGCTCTTCCTGCTTCTGCCCGTACAGCGTGGCGATGCGCGCCGGATCCAGCCGCGCGGCCTTGAGCGCCTTGCGCGTCTGCGCATCGCGCAGTGCCACCACGCGCCCGCCGGCCAGGCCCACCTCGATGCGCCGCGGCGCGACCCGCCCGTCGACGTCGACGTAGCCGCGGCTAGCGATGGTGAAGCGGCTGCCGTCCTGCTGGTAGCTGCCGGGCCGTTCGGCGCCGACGTCGGCGCGGTAGCTGGCCGCATCCAGTTCGGTCTTCAGCGTCTGCGGATCCATCGCCGTGTCCGGCGCCAGCACCAGCGGCCGCGCGTACACGCGGGTGGGAATCTGCCAGCGCAGTTCGCCGAAACGCTGGGTGACCTGCTTGTTCAGATAGACCGTGTACGGAATCAGGAAGCCCAGGCCGAGTGCGGCGGCGGCCAGGCCCCAGGTGAGCAGGCGCCTGCGCCATACGGCGGCGGGGCTTTCCAGGGCGTCGTCCTGATCGTCGGTGTCGTGATCGTCGTAGCGTCGGGGCACGGGAATGCGAGAATGTAAATTCCGCCGAGTCTAGCGCAGCCCAGCGGGCAGCGCGGCGCGACGGCCTCTTCGTTTAAGTTGGAGTGGTACCGGATGTCGATGTCGTGGGCGAATGCGCGCTACGCCCTGAACCGCCTGGCCGGCCTGGTCCGGCGCGGCCTGACCAGCCTGCGCACGCGCGGCTGGCGCAGCACCTGGGAGCGGTTGCGCGTGCATGCGCAACCGCTGCCGCCGCCGCAGCGCGCGCTGTTCGCGGTGGAAGCGGCGCCGTTCGCGCCGTTCGCGGTGCCGAACAGTCCCGCGCCGCTGGTCAGCATCGTGATCCCGGTCTACAACCACGTCGCGCATACCCTCGCCTGCCTGCGCGCGCTGGCCGCGCATCCGCCGGCCGCACCGTGCGAAATCCTGGTGATCGACGACGGCAGCAACGACGCCACGGCGCAGTGGCTGCCGCAGGTGGTCGGCCTGCACTACCACGTGCGCGAGCGCAACGGCGGCTTCATCGCCACCTGCAACGACGGCGCCGCGCGCGCGCAGGGCCGCTACCTGGTGTTCCTCAACAACGACACGGTGCCGCAGCCGGGCTGGCTGGACGCGTTGCTGGACACGTTCGCGCAGCTGCCGCAGGCCGGCCTGGTCAGCGCGCAACTGCTGTATCCCGACGGCCGCCTGCAGGATGCCGGCGGCGTGGTCTTCGCCGACGGCAGCGCCTGGAGCTACGGCCGCTTCGAGTCGCCCGACGATCCGCGCTATGCCTACCTGCGCGACGTCGACTACGGCAGCGGCGCGGCGCTGGCGATCGAACGCGCGCGCTTCCTGGCGCTGGGCGGCTTCGACACGCGCTACATGCCGGCCTACTACGAGGACACCGACCTGGCTTTCGCGGTACGCGCCGCCGGCTTGCGCACGCTGGTGCAGCCGGCCAGCCGCGTGGTGCACGACGAGGGCACCAGCAACGGCACCGACACCGGCAGCGGGATCAAGGCCTACCAGGTGCGCAATCGTGCGGTCTTCGCCGCCAAGTGGGCCGAGGTATTGCCGCAACACCTCGCTCCCGGCGAGGTACCGACGCCAGCGCTGCTGCATCGCCGGCAGCGCCAGGTACTGATCCTGGACGAAGCGCTGCCGCAGCCGGACCGCGATTCCGCCTCGCTGCGCCAGCTCAACCTGATCCGCCTGCTGCTCGAGGAAGGTGCGCACGTGGTGTTCGTGCCCAGCGAGCGCAGCTATGCCAGCCGCCATAGCGAGACCCTGCAACGGCTCGGCGTGGAGGTGTGGTACGCGCCGTACCTGAAAAACCTGACCTGGTTCCTGCAGCAGCACGGCACGCGCTTCCACAGCGTGCTGCTGGTGCGCCACCACGTCGCCCATGCCTGCCTGCCGCTGCTGCGCCGGTTCGCGCCGCAGGCACGGCGCCTGTTCGACACCGTGGACCTGCACTACCTGCGCGAGCGCCGCGGTGCCGAACTCGCCGGCGACGCGCGCCTGCTGCGCGAGGCCGAGCGCACCCGCGCGCGCGAACTGGAGGTGATGGCACAGGTGGACGTGACCGTGCTGGTCAGCGCGGTCGAACGCGAACAGTTGCAGCGCGAGGCGCCGCAGGTGCGCACGGCGCTGATCTCGAACCTGCACGAGGTCGCCGGCCCCGGCCTGCCGTGGGTGCAGCGCCGCGACCTGGTGTTCGTCGGCGGCTTCCGCCATGCGCCCAACGTGGACACGGTGCGCTGGTTCCTGCAGGAGGTGTTCCCGGCGGTGCGCCTGCGCCTGCCGGAGGTGCGCTTCCACTGCATCGGCGCGGACATGCCGGAGGACATCCGCCGCCTCGGCGAGGCCACCGCCGGCGTCGAGCTGCTCGGCCACGTCCCCGAGATCGCCGCCTACATGGACGGCATGCGCATCGCCGTGGCGCCGCTGCGCTTCGGCGCGGGGGTCAAGGGCAAGGTCAACCTCAGCATGGCCCATGGCCAACCGGTGGTGGCCACCGCCTGCGCGGTGGAAGGCATGCACCTGCGCGACGGCGAGGACGTGCTGATCGCCGACGACCCCGCCGCGTTCGCCGACGCCATCGCGCAGCTGTACGCCGATCCGGCGCTGTGGCAGCGGCTGGCCGACAACGGCCTGCGCAACATCGAAACCCACTTCTCCCTGGACGCCGCCCGCGCCACGGTGCGCGAGGCGTTCCTGGCCTGAGCGGCGGTAGCGCGCCGTTTTCTATCGCGTCGGGACTGAAGTCCCTCCCACAACGATACTGCGAGCATCGCCACTGCCTGGGGCCGTGCTGAGCAGATAACGCCCGCGCCGTAAAAAGTTCACGACACATGAGCTGTCCGAGTGCACCTGTGGGAGGGGCTTCAGCCCCGACGCATTGCAGCCTCAGCCAGCAGAAAAGCCTAACCCGTACTGCAGGCACTAACGCCCAGGACTGAGGCTACGCAAGCGACGCTCGAAAGCGGCCAGTTCCGGGGTGGCCGGGTCGATCGCGCGGGCGCGCTGCAGCGCCTGCCGTGCGAAGGCGGCATCGCCGCCGCTCAGGCGCTCGTCGCCGACCGCCAGCCAGCGCTGCGCCAGGCGCCGCCGGGCGGTGGCCAGCCCGTTGCCGCCCGGCGCCAATGCACGCCAGGCGTCGTAGCAGGCGCTGGCCGCCAGCACCCGATTGCCGCGCATGGCATCGTCGAAACAGCGTCGCAGCGCCGCCAGCACGCGCTGCTCAGCCGCGCGCACCCGCGCATCGCGCGGCGCCAGGGTCTGCGCCGCCAGCAAGGTGTCGTAGGCGCTGGCGCCGGGCGGGGTCAGCCAGTCGCCGCGCGCCTCGGCGGCCTGCAGATCGGCCAGCAGACGCTGCAGGCGCCGCTCGCGCTCGGCCGGCGACATCCGCGAAGGCGGCGTGGCCTGGCTTTGCCGGGCGCGCTGCAACGCCTGCTTCGCGTCGGCCAGCGCGCGGCTGTCCGGTGCCAGGGCCTGGCCCTTGCGCAAGGCGCGCTCGGCCTCGCCGAAACGGAAATCGGCGGCGGCACGGCTCGCCTGCAGCGCATAGGCCGCCGCCACCCGCTCCAGGCCGTCGCTGGCGCCGGGGGCATCCGGCACCGCCGCGTGCCACTGCGCAAACGCGTGTGCCGCCGCGTCCAGGCGCTGGCGGCGCAGGGCCTGCTCGGCCTCGCGCTGCAGGCGCTCCAGCGCCCGGTTCAGTTCCGCCTGGGTCTCGGGTAGGTCGACATGGCCGGGGTCATAGCCACGCGCGCGCTCCACCAGCGCCGCGGCGGCGGCCAGGTTGCCGCGCGCCAGATCGCCGCGTGCGTGCTGCAGCAGTTCCGACAATGCATCCTCGCGGCCTTCCAGCGCCGTGGTGCGTTCCGGCGCGTACTCCAGCACGCGCTGATACAGCGGCAGGGCCGCGTCCGGGCCATCGTCCAGACGCCCGTCGCGGCGCGCCTGCGCCGCCCGCTGCAGCAATTGATCGATGCCGGCGTGCGCGGCCTCGCGCGCGCGCAGTGCCGCCTCGATGCGGTCGGCATCGGCGCGCGGCACCTGCAGCGCGCGCGCCAGCGCCAGCGCCTCGCGCGCCTGCGGATAGCGCCCGGCGGCCAGCGCCGCACGCGCCTGCCCCAGTGCCGCACGCCCGGTCGCGGCCAAGCCGATGCGCGCCTGCATGCGGTCGCTGTCCAGCGCCAGCGCGGCTTCGAAGCGCTCGCGCGCGCCGCTGCCGTCGGTGGCGCTGAGCTTGCCCGCGCGCAGTGCCGCATGGCCCTGGTCGAGCAATTGCTGGATGCGCGTCTCCGGCCAGATCAGGTCGGCCAGCGGGCGGCGGAACACCACCACGGCCATCCCCAGCACCAGCAGCACCGCCAGCGCCCAGCGCCAGACACGCCGATCGCGCCACAGCGGCACCGGCCGCTGCCTGCGCGTGGGTTCGTCCCTGACCTGATCCGGCGGCATGCTCACCGGGCAAGCTTAGCGTCGGCCCGATGACGAACAGCTGTGCATGACACCGGCCATCGCCACGGCGGGCGACCCGCCGCCGGCGCGCCTCAGCCCAGCCGCCGCGCCTCGTGCACGCCCGGCAGCGCATCGAGCTTACCGAGCAAGGTGGACAGTTGCCCGTAATCGCCGACTTTCAATCGCAGCCGCAGTTGCGCCAGGCCGCTGTCGCGCACGTTCTCACTGTTGATCTCCAGCACATGCGCCTCTTCCTGGGCGATCAGGTTGGTGATGTCCTTCAGCAGCCAACGCCGGTCCACCGCGCGCACCAGCACGTCGACCTCGTAGCCGCCGCCGGCCTGGCCCCACTCCACCGGCAGCACCCGCTGCGGATGGCTGGCGGCCAGCCGCGCGAACGCGGCGCAGTCGCTGCGGTGCACGGTGACGCCGCGGGTGCGGGTGAGATACCCGGCGATCGGCTCGCCGGCCACCGGCTGGCAGCAGCGCGCCAGTTGCACCAGCAGATTGCCCACGCCCTGCACGGTGAACTTGGACTTGCCCAGGCCGGTGCGCCGCGCAGTCGGCCGCGGCATGGCCGGCGCCGCCGGCTGCGCCGCGGCGCGCTCGGCCTCGTGCAGCGCGCGTCCGACCTGGCTGGGGCCGACATCGCCCAGCGCGACCTGGATGTACAGCTCCTCCACCCCGTCGGCATGAAACTTCTTCGCCGCCGGCAGCAGGTCGGCCTGCTGCAGCCCCAGGCGCTTGAGCTCGCGCTCCAGCAGTTCCTTGCCGGCCTGCACGTTGCGCGCGCGGTCCAGCTTGTGGAACCAGGCGCGCACCTTGTCGCGCGAGCGTCCGCTGGCCAGGTAGCCGTTGGCGGGCAGCAGCCAGTCGCGGCGCGGCTCGGCCTCCTTGCCGGTGAGGATCTCCACCCGGTCGCCGCTGCGCAGCTTGTGGGTCAGCGGCACGATGCGGTTGTTGACCTTGGCGCCGCGGCAGCGGTGCCCGACCATGGTGTGCACGTGGTAGGCGAAATCCAGCGGCGTGGCGCCCTGCGGCAGGTCGATCACCTCGCCCATCGGGGTCAGCGCATAGACCCGATCCTCGACCAGCTCGGCGTCCAGCGCCCCGGCCAGCCCGCCCTGCTCGCCGTCCTGCGACTGTTCCAGCAGTTGCCGCATCCAGGTGATCTTGCGGTCGAAGGCCTTCTCCGCGCCCTTGCCGCCTTCCTTGTATTTCCAGTGCGCGGCCACGCCCAGCTCGGCCTGCGCATGCATGTCGTGGGTGCGGATCTGCACCTCGATCGTGCGCCCTTCCGGGCCGACCACCGCGGTGTGCAGCGAGCGGTAGTCGTTGGCCTTGGGCCGGGCGATGTAGTCGTCGAACTCGCTGGGCACCGGCGCCCACAGCGCATGCACCACGCCCAGCGCGGCATAGCAGGCGGCGACGTCGTCGACCATCACCCGCACCGCGCGCAGGTCGTACAGCTGGTCGAAGGCCAGTCGCTTCTTCTGCATCTTCCGCCAGATGCTGTAGATGTGCTTGGGCCGCCCGCTGATCTCCGCGCGCAGGCCCTGCTCGGCCAGCGCCTTGGACAGGATCTTCTTGACCGCCTCGATGTAGCGCTCGCGCGCCACCCGGCTCTCGTCGACCTCGCGGGCGATGCGCCGGTAGGTGTCCGGCTCCAGGTGCCGGAACGCCAGGTCCTCCAGCTCCCATTTCAGCTGCCAGATGCCCAGGCGGTTGGCCAGCGGCGCGTGAATGTCGCGGGTCAACTGCGCCAGCGCGCGGCGCTGCGCCTCCGGCGCCTTGTCGGCCACGCGCATCTGCGCCAGTTGCCGCGCCAGCAGGATCGGCACCACCCGCAGATCCTGCACGATCGACAGCAGCAGCCGGCGCAGGCCTTCGCTGTTGCGCCCGGCCTCACGCCCGGCATGCAGCGCCCACACCGGGTCGGCGGCGTCCTGCGCCTCCAGCAGACCGGCCACCGCCTGCGCCCGTGCCGGTGCCGGTGGCGCCACCGGCAACTGCGGCAACTGTGCGCGCAAGGCCGGCAGGTCGAACAGCAACGCCGCCAGCAGCGCCGCCTCGTCGGCCGACAGCAGCGCCAGCGCGTCCAGGGTGTCGGCCAGCACCGGCCACGGCAGCCGCGGCAGCGGCTCGGCCTGTGCCTGCCAGGCCTGCAGCAGCGCCGCGCGCAGGGCGGGCGCCAGGGTCGCGGCCGACGGGCGCTGCAGCAACGCCTCCAGGCCGGAGTGGACGGTGTGGTTCAAGGACGGACGCAGTCGACGAAACGGTGCCGCCTACACTAACGCGCTTGTGCGCGTTCTCACAATTGCGCCGGCCACGCGCCGGGAGGCGCTTGGCGGATACGCACCGCCGCGTCACTGTGATCCGGTTGCGACTTGCGGCGGTTTTACCGGAATTTCACAACCGCCCAAATCCCCGCGCCTATGCTCGAACGCGACGGCAACCCGCTGCTGTCCGCATGCGCCGCTGCCGTCGTCCCTGGACCGACTCGAAGAGGAACGCACATGAAAAAGTGGAACAAGCCTGTGATCCGCGAAATCTGCGTCGGCGCGGAAATCAACTGCTACGCCTCCGGCGAGCTCTGACCCGCGCACTCCTCCCTTCCCGCGACCGAAGCGCGACCGGCCAGGCGCCATCAACGGAGACCGGATGCACCTCATCGTTTTGGGATCGGCGGCAGGCGGAGGGCATCCGCAGTGGAACTGCCACACGCCCGCGAGCCAACGCGCGTGGCAGCAACACCCGGGTGCCCAACGCCGTACCCAGGCCAGCATCGCGGTCAGCGTCGACCGCCAGCGCTGGCTGCTGATCAACGCGTCACCCGATTTTCGCCAGCAAGTGCTGGCCACGCCGGCGCTGTGGCCGCAACGCGACCAGCGCCATTCGCCGATCGAGGCGGTGTTGCTGACCAGCGGCGAGATCGACCATATCGCCGGGTTGCTGTCGATGCGCGAAAGCCAGCGCTTCGACCTGTACGCGAGCAGCCGCGTGCTCGACCTGCTGGCGCAGAACCCGGTGTTCGACGCGCTGCACCCGGCCTACGTGCACCGCCATCCGTTCGCCCTGGACACACCGCTGTCGCTGCTCGGCCTGCAGGTCACGCCGTTCGCGGTGCCGGGCAAGGTGCCGCTGTTCATGGAATCCCGCCACAGCGGCGACCTGGCCGGCTCGGCCGAGGAGACGCTGGGCCTGACCATCGACGACGGCACGCACCGCCTGCACTACATCCCCGGCTGCGCAGCGCTGACCGACGCGTTGCGCGAGCGCCTGCACGGCGCCGAACTGGCGTTCTTCGACGGCACCCTGTGGCGCGACGACGAGCTGGTGCAGTTGGGCATCAGCGCCAAGACCGGCCAGCGCATGGGCCACATGAGCATCGACGGCGAGGCCGGCGCCCTGCGCGCCTTCGCCGACCTGGGCGTGGCCCGCAAGGTCTTCATCCACATCAACACCACCAACCCCATCCTCGACGCCGGCTCCGCCGAGCGCGCCACCGTCGCCGCGCATGGCTGGGACGTGGCCCACGACGGCATGGAGATCGCGCTGTGACCCCTGCTGCCCCATCGCCTGCGAGACCGACCCCGTGAGCGCACTGCTGAGCCCGGAACAACTGGAAACCGCGCTGCGCGGGATCGGCGCACGGCTGTACCACGACCAGCACCCCTTCCACGCGCTGCTGCACAGCGGCCGCCTGAACCGCGGCCAGGTCCAGGCCTGGGCGCTGAACCGCTACGAGTACCAACGCTGCATCCCGCTCAAGGATGCGGCGATCCTGGCGCGGATGGACGACCCAGCGCTGCGCCGGATCTGGCGCCAGCGCATCGTCGACCACGACGGCAGCGCCGAGGGCGAAGGCGGCATCGCCCGCTGGCTGCACCTGACCGACGCGCTGGGACTGGATCGCGACCTGGTGCAGTCCGGGCGCGGCCTGCTGCCCGGCACCCGCTTCGCGGTGCAGGCCTACCTGCACTTCGTGCGCGAGAAGAGCCTGCTGGAAGCGATCGCCTCGTCGCTGACCGAACTGTTCGCGCCCGGCATCATCGGCCACCGCGTCGCCGGCATGCTGCAGCACTACGACTTCGTCTCGCGCGAGGCGCTGACGTATTTCGAGCATCGCCTGCACGAAGCGCCGCGCGATTCGGACTTCGCCCTGGACTACGTCAAGCGCCACGCCGACACCGTGGAGAAGCAGCAACTGGTGCAGGACGCGCTGCGCTTCAAGTGCGGCGTGCTGTGGTCGCAACTGGATGCGCTGCACTTCGCGTACGTGCAACCGGGCGTGGCCTGGCCGGACGCGTTCGTCCCGGACGCGGCGCAGGCCGCGGCATGAGCGCGCTGGACGCCAGCAGCCAACCGCGGCTCGCCACCGGCGTGCGCCTGCAGCACGACCGCGCGCGCGACCAATGGGTGCTGCTGGCGCCGGAGCGGGTGATCGAACTGGACGAGATCGCCCACGCCATCGTCTCGCGCTGCGACGGCGCGCGCAGCCTGGCGGCGATCGCGGCGGAACTGGCGGCCGAGTTCGAGGCCGACCCGGCCGAGGTCGAACGCGACGTGTGCGAGCTGGCGCAGCAGTTGCACGCCAAGCGGCTGCTGCGCGCATGAACGCCCCGGTGCCGCCGCCGCTGTCGATCCTGCTGGAGCTGACCCATCGCTGCCCGCTGGCCTGCCCGTATTGCTCCAACCCCATCGCACTGGCCGGCCTGCGCGAGGAACTGGACACGGCCGGCTGGCGCTCGGCGCTGGACCAGGCCGCGGCGATGGGCGTGCTGCAGGCGCATTTCTCCGGCGGCGAACCGATGCTGCGCAAGGACCTGCCCGCGCTGGTCGCGCATGCGCGCGCGCTGGGCCTGTACAGCAACCTGATCACCTCGGGCGTGGCCGGTGGCGCACCGATGTTGGCGGACCTGGCCACGGCCGGGTTGGAACACGTGCAGTTGAGCGTCCAGGACGCCGACGCCGCCGGTGCCGACCGCATCGCCGGCTACCGCCACAGCCTGGCCAAGAAGCGCGCCTTCGCCGCGGCGGTGCGCGCGCTCGACCTGCCGCTGACGATCAATGCGGTGATCCACCGCCACAATGCCGAACGCGTGCCGGCGATGATCGACCTGGCGCTGGAGCTCGGCGCCGAACGTCTGGAAGTGGCGCACACCCAATACTACGGCTGGGGCCTGCGCAATCGCGCCGCGCTGATGCCCAGCCGCGCGCAGATCGACGCGACCGTGGCCGCGGTGGACGCCGCCCGACTGCGCCTGCAGGACCGGCTGCACATCGACTTCGTCACCCCCGACTACTACGCGCACCGGCCCAAGGCCTGCATGGGCGGCTGGGGCCAGCGCTTCGTCAACATCTCCCCGCGCGGCGACGTGCTGCCCTGCCATGCCGCCGAGACCCTGCCGGACATGCGCTTCGAGAACCTGCGCACGCGCCCGCTGGCGGCGATCTGGGAAGACGGCGAGGCCTTCGTGCGCTTCCGCGGCAGCGCCTGGATGCCCGAGGTGTGCCAGGGCTGCCCGAAACGCGAGGTCGACTGGGGCGGCTGCCGCTGCCAGGCGCTGGCGCTGAGCGGCGATGCCGCGACCCTGGACCCGGTCTGCGAACGCGCCCCGGCGCACGCGGCGCTGCAGGCGCTGGCACAGCGCGAAGCCGCCGCGCCGGCCCCGGACTTCGTGTACCGGCGGCCGCCACGCGCCACCGCCATGCCCGCCTCCGCCGACGACTGAATCGGACGCCGACGCGGTCTCGGGCCCACCCGGCGTCCCGTGCGCGGTCACCGCTTGCGACTACACTACGGCGCACCCACTGCCCGGATTCCCGCCATGTCCCTTGCGCGTCTCGCTCCCCTGGTCCTGTGCGCGGCGCTCGCCGTGTCCGCCGCCCCGGCGCTCGCCCAGCGCACCGTCTCCGGCGATCTGCAGACGCAGATGTCGCCGCAGGAATTCAAGGCGGCCGGCCTGGACAAGCTCTCGCCACAGGAGCTGGCCGCGCTGAACGACTGGCTGCAGGGCAAGGTCGCCAAGGAAACCGCGGTGGCGCTGGAAAAGGCCAAGGAAGAGGGCCGCCGCGAGGTGATCACCAAGAACCGCGGCTTCTTCGACTTCGGCAGCGCCGAGCCGATCGAGAGCACCCTGATCGGCGAGTTCTCCGGCTTCGCCAAGGGACGCCACTACGTGCTGGCCAACGGCCAGGAGTGGGAACAGACCGAAGCGGCGAGCCTGCCCGGCGTGCACCTCGCCGCACCCAAGGTGAAGATCACCCCCGGCATCATGGGCGTCTGGTACATGCAGGTCGGCACCTACAACACCCGCGCCAAGGTCCGCCGCGTCAAATAGGGTCGCGCGTCGTGAACATGCGCCCGCGGCCGGGACTGGCCGACGCCTCGCACAGCCTCGCCGACGCGCTGCGCCGGCGCCTGCGCGCCAGCGATGTCTGGTTCATCGCCCTGGCCCTGCTGGTCGGCGTGATCGCCGGCCTGCTGACCCTGTTGCAGAGCAGCCTGGCGCACGGCGCGCAGGCCCTGCTGTACGGCCTGGAGGCCGACGAGCGGCTCAGCGCCATGTCCGAACTGAGCGTGCACCAGTTGCTGGTGCTGCCGCTGGGCGGGCTGCTGGTCGGCCTGCTGGGCATGGCCGCACGCGCGCGCAAGCGGCAACTGGTCGACGCCGTCGAAGCCAACGCGCTGTACGGCGGGCGCATGTCGATGCGCGACAACCTGATCGTCTCCGTGCAGACCCTGTTCTCCAACGGCGTCGGCGCCTCGGTCGGCCTGGAGGCGGCGTATACGCAGATGGGCGCCGGCAGCGGCTCGCACCTGGGCCGGGTGCTGCGCCTGCGCCGCGCCGACATCCGCACCCTGGTCGGCGCCGGCGCCGGCGCGGCCATCGCCGCCGCGTTCGGCGCGCCGCTGGCCGGGGCGTTCTACGCCTTCGAGATCGTGATCGGCGCCTACTCGCCGTCGGCGCTGGCACCGGTGGCGGTGGCCTCGCTGGGCGCGGTGTTCGTGTCGCAGTTGGCCGGGGTGCAGCCGTACCTGCTGCCGGCCTCGGCGGCTTCGGCGCTGGAGGCGCGCGACTACGTGCTGTACGCGCTGCTGGGCGTGCTCTGCGCGCTGCTGGCGGTGGCGGTGATGCGTCTGATCGGCGCGATCGAACAGGCCATCAACCGCAGCCCGCTGCCGCGCTGGGCACGCCCGGTCGCCGGCGGCCTGCTGCTGATCCCGCTGGCGCTGATCACCCCGCAGGTGCTGTCCTCCGGGCACGGCGCGCTGCACCTGGACCTGACCAGCCCGACCTCGCTGCGCTGGCTGGGCATCCTGTTGCTGCTCAAGTGCCTGGGCTCGGCCATCTCGCTGGGCTTCGGCTTTCGCGGCGGCCTGTTCTTCGCCTCGCTGTTCATGGGCTCGCTGGTCGGCGGGCTGTTCGCCGGCGTGCTGAATCTCGGCAGCGGCATGGCCCTGGTCGACGGCACCGCCGCGTCGCTGGCCGGCATGGCGGCGATGGCCGCCGCGGTGATCGGCGCGCCGATGACGATGGCGATGCTGGTGCTGGAAGGCACCCACGACTTCGTGCTGGCCAGTGCGGTGATGGTGGCGGTGCTGGTGGCCAACACCATCGTGCGGCAGATCTTCGGCTACTCGTTCTCGACCTGGCGCCTGCACCTGCGCGGCGAGACCATCAAGAGCGCGCGCGACGTCGGCTGGGTCAAGCACCTCAGCGCCGGGCGGATGATGCAGAAGGACGTGCATCCGCTGGCCGCCACCACCAGCGTGGCCGAATTCCGCCGCCGCTTCCCGCTCGGCTCGGGCACGCGCGTGGTGCTGGAGGACGAGAGCGGCCATTACGCCGGCCTGGTCACCCTGGCCGCCGCCTACGCCGACGGCGTCAACGCCGACGCGGCCATCGTCGACTACGCCGGCAACCGCGACGTGGCCCTGCCCGCCGACACCGACGTGGTCACCGCCATGCGCCAGTTCGACCTGACCCAGAGCGACGAACTGGCGGTGGTCGACGAGCACGGCAAGGTGCTGGGCGTGCTGAGCGAAAGCTTCGTGCGCAAGCGCTATGCCGAGGAACTGGACAAGCGCCAGCGCGAGCTGATGGGCGAGCGGGTGGATGACTGAGAGGCCGGGATTGGGGATTGGGGGATTCACAGGACTGCTGGCCCCTGAGAGGTTGAGGGCCGTGCTCGCATGTCGTAGGAGCGGCTTCAGCCGCGACGCGTTGGCGCAAAAAGGTCGCGGCTGAAGCCGCTCCTACCCCGCACCGGCAAGATGCTGCTGCGTCGGCGCTTGGCTCCCCCAAAGACGTGCCATTACCGCGCAACTCGCTTGCCCTCCACACGGCGCAACTCTCTCGTGGGAGGGACTTCAGTCCCGACGCTTTTGGCGGCAACGCGTCGGGACTGAAGCCCCTCCCACAACGGTCGCCGTGACCACTGCACGCGGGGCATCGCCCTTTGTGGGAGGGGCTTCGGCCCCGACGCATTACCGCCAGAGCATCGGGAATGCAGGGCACCTCCAATATTCTCTGGGGTGCAGGCGTAGGAGCGGCTTCAGCCGCGACGAGGCCTTGCCGGGAGCGCCGTCGCGGCTGAAGCCGCTCCTACAGATGCAATGACGCGTATGACGAACGCGGGTGATGAGACCTGCCCTGAAATCCCTTCCACAGAACGCTGCAAACGCGAACACCTCGGCCACGGGCAGCAGGAACCGCACGGGAATCCCGCCACCAATCCCCAATCCCCAATCCCCAATCTCGAATCCCGAATCACCGCAGCAGAGCCACCCGCTGCGCCAGCTTCTTGGCCGAGATACCGGCACGGGCACCCAGTTCCTGGGCGAACAGCGACACGCGCAGCTCTTCCAGGTCCCAGCGCAGCGCCTGCCATTCCGGCGTGTCGCCGCGGCCGGCCACGGCCGCGTCGGCCAGCGCGTCGACGAACGGCTTCAGTTCCAGCATCCGTGCCTGGTCGCGGGCGGGATCGCGCTTGGCGCGTTCGGCGCGCAAGATCATCGCGCGCAGATAGCGCGGGAACTGCGCCAGGGCCGTGCCCGGGGTCTCGCGCAGGAAGCCCGGATGCAGCAAGGCCGCCAGTTGCGCGCGCAGGTCGTCGAGGTTGCCGCTGGCCCAGCCCATCAGCGGCGATTCCAGTTGCGGCTTCAGCTCCGCCGCCGCGCCCATGATCGCCTCGGCCAGCTTCAGCCGCTCCATCGCCTCGCCGAACAGCTGCTTGGCGGCGGCGTCGCGGCGCTGGGCGAAGCTGTCGGCGTCGCGGATCGCCTCCAGCCCCTGCTCCAGCAGCGCGTTCAACGCCGCCTCCACCAGGTCGCCGCGCAGGCGTTCCTGCGACTCGATCGCCGCGTACAGCAGCCCGGTCTTGGGCGACACCGGCAACTGCTTGCGCGCCTGCTTGACCTTGTCGGCCAGGGCGATCTCCAGCAACCGGCGCACGCCGCGCGGATGTGCGACCTCGGCCTGCGCACGGTCGGCGAAGATGCGCAGCGCGGCGCTGTCGCCCTCGTCCACCAGCGCCGGATACGCCGGCACGCTGGCTTCGCCCGGCACCTGCAACGGGATAGGCGTGGCCGGGAATTCGCGCAGCCCTGTCGCGGCCATGGCGCGGCCGGCCCGCGCGGCGAAGGCCTGCCCGGCACGCTCGCCGAAGCGCGCGCGCAGCGCGTCCAGGTCGCGCGATTCGGCCAGCACCTTGCCGGCCTCGTCGCGCAGGCGCAGGTTCATGCGCAGATGCGGCTCCAGCGTGCCCTCGTCGAACTCCAGCGCGCTCAATGGCGCGCCGGTGGCGCGCTGCAGGAAGCGCGCCAGCTCGCCGCGGATGTCGTCGGCACTGGGCTGCGGGAACGCCTCGTAGAACGCACGGGCGAAGTCCGGTGCCGGCACGTAGTTGCGGCGCAGCGCCTTGGGCAGGCTGCGGATCAGCGCCGCCGCCTTGTCGGCGACGAAGCCCGGCGCCAGCCACGACAGCCGCGTCGGGTCCAGCGCGTTGAGCAGGTGCACCGGCACCTCCAGGGTCACGCCGTCGTCGGCCGCGCCCGGTTCGAACCGGTAGTGCAGCGGCAGCCGCGCATCGCCCAGCGGGAAGTACGTGGGATAGCGCTCGGCCGCGCTGCCTTCGCCCGGCAGCAGATCGGCCAGCGACCAGTGCAGCGCGCGTCGCTGTTCCGGCGCCAGCGCCTTCCACCAGGCGTCCAGGCCGGAGGCGGAATGGATCTCGCCGGGAATCCGGTCCAGGTACCAGCGCGCCTGCCAGTCCTCGTCGGCGACGATGCCGGCGCGGCGCAGCTTGGCCTCTTCCTCGTGCGCCTGCGCCAGCACCTTCTGGTTGTCGGCGACGAAGCTGGCGCGGGTGTTGATCTCGCCCGGCACCAGGCCCTGGCGCACGAACAGCTCGTGCGCACCGGGCGGATCGATGCGGCCGTAGTGCACCGGCTTCTTCGGCGCCAGCACCAGCCCGAACAGGCTGATCTGCTCGGAGGCCAGCACCTGCCCCTGCGCGCGCGACCAGTGCGGATCGAAATGCTTGCGCGCCAGCAGGTGCGGCAACTCGGCGATCACCCAATCCGGCTCGATCGCCGCGTTGGTCAGGCCCCACACCTTCTGCGTGTCCAGCAGCGTCGCCGGCAGCACCCACGGCGGCGGCTTGCGGGCAAGCACCGAACCGGGAAACAGCAGGAAGCGGCGCTGCCGCGGCGCCAGGAAATCGCCCTTCTCGGTGCGGTGGCCGACCTGGGTCGGCAGCCCGGCCAGCAAGGCACGGTGCAGCGCCTGGTAGGCGGCGGCACGCTCGCGTTCGCTGGCACGCGGCGCCTCGCCTGCCTCGGCGGGCGCCGGTGGTGCGGCCTGGGCCACCGGTGCGGGCGTGGCCGGCGTGCCGGTACCGCGGCCTTCACGAGCCAGGCGTGCGGCGCGGTGCAGCTGCCCACGGGTCGCGCGCGCCGCGGTATCGGCATCGCGCGCCGGCGCGGGCGCGGAAGCGCCGGCCAGCAGGGGTCGCAGGGAGGCTTCCGCCGGCTCCTCGGTCCAGCCCAGCTCCGCGCACAGCAGATGCAGCTGGCGGTGCAGTTCGCGCCACTCGCGCATGCGCAGGAAGCCGAGAAAATGCCGTCCGCACCAATCGCGCAGCTTGGACTGGGTCAGGTCCTCGTGCGCCTGCCGGTAGCCGTCCCACAGGCGCAGGATGCCGACGAACTCCGAACGCGCATCGGCGAACTTGGCATGCGCATTGTCGGCGGCCTCGCGCGCCTCCGGCGGGCGCTCGCGCGGGTCCTGGATGCCCAGGAACGCGGCGATCACCAGCATCGGCCGCAGGCAGCCGTGCTGCTGCGCGGCCACCAGCATGCGCGCCAGCTTCACGTCCACCGGCAGTCGCGCCATCTTGCGGCCGATCTCGGTGAGCTTGCGCAGGCCATGCCGGTCCGGCTCGCCGACCGCGCCCAGTTCCACCAGCTGCTGCCAGCCATCGGCCACCGCGCGCTCGTCCGGCGGCTCCAGGAACGGAAAATCCTCGATCCGCCCCAGCCCCAGCTGCAGCATGCGCAGGATCACCCCGGCCAGGCTAGAGCGGCGGATCTCCGGATCGGTGAACTCCGGCCGCGCCTGGAAATCGGCCTCGGCGTACAGCCGGTAGCAGATGCCCTCGGCGATGCGACCGCAGCGGCCCTTGCGCTGGTTGGCGCTGGCCTGCGAGATCGGCTCGATGTGCAGGCGGTCGAGCTTCTGCCGCGGGCTGTAGCGCTTGACCCGCGCATAGCCGGGATCGACCACGTAGCGGATCCGCGGCACCGTCAGCGAGGTTTCGGCGACGTTGGTGGCCAGCACCAGCCGCCGCCGCGGACCGGGGTTGAACACCCGATCCTGATCGGCATTGGAAAGCCGCGCGTACAGCGGCAGCACCTCGGTCTCGCGGTACTTGCGCCGTTCCAGCGCATGGTGCGCATCGCGGATCTCGCGTTCGCCGGGCAGGAACACCAACACGTCGCCGCGCGGATCCAGCCGGGTGATTTCGTCGATCGCCGCCACGATCGCCTGGTTGACCGTGCGGTCGCCGGCGTTGTCACCACTCTCGGCGTCGGCCTCCTCGCCGCCCGCCTCCTCCAGCGGCCGGTAGCGCACTTCCACCGGATAGGTGCGGCCTTCCACGCTGATCACCGGCGCATCGTCGAAATGCGCGGCGAAGCGCGCGGTGTCGATCGTTGCGGAGGTCACGATGACCTTCAGGTCAGGACGCTTGCGCAGCAACTGCTTCAGGTAGCCCAGCAGGAAATCGATGTTGAGGCTGCGCTCGTGCGCCTCGTCGACGATGATCGTGTCGTAGCTGGACAGCCAGCGGTCGCTGGCGATCTCGGCCAGCAGGATGCCGTCGGTCATGAACTTGATGCGGGTCTGCTCGCCGACGCGGTCGTTGAAGCGCACCTGGAAGCCCACGGTCTCGCCCACCGGCGTGCGCAGCTCCTCGGCCACGCGGCTGGCCACCGCGCGCGCGGCGATGCGCCGCGGCTGGGTGCAGCCGATCATGCCGGCGGCGCCGCGTCCGGCGGCCAGGCACAGCTTCGGCAACTGCGTGGTCTTGCCCGAGCCGGTCTCGCCGGCGATCACCACCACCTGGTGCTCACGGATCAGCGCAACGATGCGCTCGGCCTCTCGCGCGATCGGCAGCTGCGGATCCAACGTGATCGCCGGCTGCTGCGCCGCGCGCGCGGCGCAACGCGCCTGCGACGCCTGCAGCGCCTGTTCGAACGCCGTCTCCAGCGCGGCATTGCCGGGCGCGGCCTGCCAGCGCGACCATAGGCCCAGCAGGCGGCCACGGTCGCGGGTCAGCGCGCCGTCGATCGCGGCGCGGCGTTCGCGCAGGCGTGCCGGCACGGTAGGTTTTTCGATAGCGTTCATCAATCGGATGCCATTGAACGTTGAATCACAGCACATGCTTTAGTCTGTCTATTGTGACGCCATCTCGTCTGTAACCCCCAAAGAGGAATTCCCATGGCCAAGAACAAGACCCCCGGCAAGACCAAGAACGCCGCCAGCAAGGCCGTCGCCGGCCAGCCGCTGGCCGGCCTGGCGCCGTCCGCGCCCAACATCGATATCGGGATCGGCGGCGGCGATCGCAAGAAGATCGCCGACGGCCTGTCGCACTACATGGCCGACGCCTTCACCCTGTACCTGAAGACCCACAACTTCCACTGGAACGTGACCGGGTCGATGTTCAACTCGCTGCACCTGATGTTCGAGACCCAGTACACCGAGCAGTGGGCGGCGCTGGACGATGTCGCCGAGCGCATCCGCGCTTTGGGCTTCAACGCCCCCGGTTCGTACAAGGAATACGCCGCGCTGACCTCGATCCCGGAAGAGGAAGGCCTCGGCGACAGCGCCGACTGGCGCGAGATGGTGCGCCAGCTGGTGGTCGGCAACGAGGCGGTGTGCCGCACCGCGCGCAAGGTGCTCAAGACCGCCGACGACGCCGGCGACGACCCATCGGTGGACCTGCTGACCCAGCGCCTGCAGACCCACGAGAAGTACGCCTGGATGCTGCGCTCGCTGCTGCAGTGAGTGCTGCCGCCCTGCCTGCATCGGCAGGCAGGGCTTGATTCAACCGCGGCCAGCATTGACGAAAAGCCCGTCGCGGCTGGCCCTAAACAGGACAAGCGCCGCTCACACCGGCACATGCGATGCGTTGGCTGGGTGCATTGTGGGAGGGACTTCAGTCCCGACGCCTGCAAGGCCGGGCCGGCCTGGCTTCGTTCAGCCCGGCAGTTAGACGGTTGATTCCTACGCAAAGGCCCGCGTTCGCCTGACACGCGCTTGCGCACGCCAGGAAGGCAAGCGCTCTTGCGCGGCGCGGTATCCTACACAGATGTCTTCCCCCGCCCACGCCTTGCTCAGCCGCGTCTTCGGCTACGACCAGTTCCGCGGCCTGCAGCAGGACATCGTCGAACACGTCGCCGCCGGCCACGACGCGCTGGTGCTGATGCCCACCGGCGGCGGCAAGTCGCTGTGCTACCAGATCCCCTCGCTGCTGCGCGACGGCACCGGCATCGTCATCTCGCCGCTGATCGCGCTGATGCAGGACCAGGTCGAGGCACTGCGCCAGCTCGGTGTGCGCGCCGAATACCTCAATTCCACCCTGGACGGCGAGACCGCGCAGCGGGTCGAGCGCGCCCTGCTGGCCGGCGAACTGGACCTGCTGTACGTCGCCCCGGAACGGCTGCTGACCCCGCGCTTCCTGTCGCTGATCGAGCGCAGCCGCATCGCCCTGTTCGCCATCGACGAGGCGCACTGCGTGTCGCAGTGGGGCCACGACTTCCGCCCGGAGTATCGCCAGCTCACCGTGCTGCACGAGCGCTGGCCGCAGACCCCGCGCATCGCCCTCACCGCCACCGCCGACCCGCCGACCCAGCGCGAGATCGCCGAGCGCCTGGACCTGGCGCAGGCCCGCCATTTCGTCAGTTCCTTCGACCGTCCCAACATCCGCTACACCGTGGTGCAGAAGGACAATGCGCGGCGCCAGCTGCTGGACTTCCTGCGCGCGCACCGCGGCAGCGCCGGCATCGTCTACTGCATGTCGCGGCGCAAGGTCGAGGAGACCGCCGACTTCCTGGCCCGCGAGGGCCTGAACGCCCTGCCCTACCACGCCGGCCTGCCGGCCGAAGTGCGCGCCGACAACCAGCGCCGCTTCCTGCGCGAGGACGGCATCGTGATGTGCGCCACCATCGCCTTCGGCATGGGCATCGACAAGCCCGACGTGCGCTTCGTCGCCCACACCGACCTGCCCAAGTCGCTGGAGGGCTACTACCAGGAGACCGGCCGCGCCGGGCGCGACGGCGAGGCCGCCGAGGCCTGGCTGTGCTACGGCCTGGGCGACGTGGTGCTGCTCAAGCAGATGATCGAGCAGGGCGAGGCCGGCGAAGAACGCAAGCGCGTGGAACGGCGCAAGCTCGACCAGTTGCTGGGCTACTGCGAATCGATGCAGTGCCGCCGCCAGGTGCTGCTGGCCGGCTTCGGCGAGACCTATCCGCAGCCCTGCGGCAACTGCGACAACTGCCTGCAGCCGGCCGACGCCTGGGACGCCACGGTCGCAGTGCAGAAGGCGCTGAGCTGCGTGTACCGCAGCGGCCAGCGCTTCGGCGTCGGCCACCTGATCGACATCCTGCGCGGCAACGAGGGCGAGAAGATCAAGCAGTTCGGCCACGACCAGCTCAGCACCTACGGCATCGGCAAGGACCTGGACGCGCGCGCCTGGCGCGGCGTGTTCCGGCAACTGGTCGCCACCGGCCTGCTGGAAGTGGACAGCGACGCCTACGGCGGCCTGCGCCTCACCGACGCCAGCCGCCAGGTGCTCAAGGGCGAACGCAAGATCATGATGCGCCGCGAACTGCCCAGCCGTGGCCGCGAACGCGGCGATCGCAGCGGCAGCCCGCGCACCGGCGTGCCGGTGCAGGCGCAGGACCTGCCCCTGTTCAATGCGCTGCGCGACCTGCGCGCCGGCCTGGCCAAGGAGCAGAACGTGCCGGCCTTCGTGATCTTCCACGACAGCACCTTGCGCAACATCGCCGAGCAGCGCCCAACCAGCCTGGACGAACTGGCGCGGGTCGGCGGCATCGGCGGCAGCAAGCTGGCCCGCTACGGCCAGCAACTGATCGATATCGTCCTGCAGCAAGGCTAGCGGCGACAGGTGCGAGGCGCCGCTTGCCGGCGCATCGCGAAAGATCGCCGGCGCCGGCAAGAAAATTTCCCGGCGCCGACAGGCCGGGTTCAACGTGGTATTGATAGCGTCAGCGTCATGGCGGGCCATTTCACCGACCCCGCCCGGCCCCTCTCTCTCCTGGCGGATGCCCGATGAACCGCAGCCTCCTTTTTCTCGTCTGCACCCTGCTCGCCGGCCCCGCCCTGGCCCAGACCGCCGATGCCACCAGCGACAGCGAGGCCGCCAAGCGCAAGCTCGACCTGAGCGTGCCGCAGCAGCCGATCACCTATGCCGATCCCGGCACCAAGGCCGATCCGCCGGGCACCTACTACGGCGACACCAGCGGCACCTCCGCCTCGGCGCAGAAGGCCGCCGCCGCGCAGGCGCGCGCCGAGGCCCTGCAGGCACAGGCGGACCGTTGCAACGGCGACGTGCACGGCAGCGTCGCCACCGGCATCGGCTATTCCACGCATGGCGGCAACAGCAACTACCAGGCCGCCAATCTGAACATGTGCAAGACCTCCTACACCGACGACGGCAAGCCGCGGCAGATGGGCATCAGCATCAGCGTCGGCCGCGGCGACGGCCCGGCATTCGGCCGCGGCTACTATCCCGGCGCCTACGGCCCGCCGCCGTTCGGCTGGTAAACACGGTGCGACGCGAGGGCAGCGCCAACGTGCCGCTCCCGCCAAGGTCGAACCGATGCACGGTACCTCGTAGGAGCGGCTTCAGCCGCGACGGGCTTTCCCGGTAACGCCTCATCGCGGCTGAAGCCGCTCCTACCGCGCACTTCCCGAAGTGATTGCCAGCGCCCGCCGTCTCTCAGGCGGGTGCGCAAGCGGCCTTGGAACTCTCGGACAGTCCGCATCGACCCTGATCACGTCCGTCGCTGCGGCATCCGCGGTGCGGCATGCCGTGTCGGCACCAGTGAAACCGCCAGAGCCCCGCCCGCACTCCTCTGTACGCAGACGCCCCCAATCATGCAGTCACACCTGTCGTGCTCATTGCGAGCACGAAGCGTGCACCTGTGCCCCCATCCAAGAGTGGCGGCCGTCACGCGCGTGGCGACGGGATCGACCAACGTGCCGCGGCACGCGCCGCAGCAACGCATCGCGTCTACAATCGCGCTGCACCGGCATCTGTACATGCGGCGGCGGCACGCGCTACAGCGTGCGCGCCGCGGACAGGTGCCAGGCGGATATCCCCCTCCATGTGGCACCGCTTCCCCCCGAGCCCACGCCATGTCCAACGTAGTCCGGCTGCACAGCGCGCGCGAACGCGAGCAGCGCCTGCACGATGACGTCCTCGATGCGGCCGAGCGCTGCATCGTCGAAAACGGCCTCGGCGCCACCACCTTCGAACTGATCGCCGGGACCGCAGACGTCTCCTGCAGCGCGGTGCGCCGACAGTTCGACGACAAGCGCGGCCTGGTCCAGGCGCTGATGGAACGCGACTACGAGCGCGCGATCCGCACGATGTGGCTACTGCAGCCACCGCCGCACCAGGACGCCACCGCCTTCATCGCCGGTGCGCTGGAAGAATGGCTGGTGGCCGATGCCAACCAGCGCCGGCGACGCCTGGACCTGGAGATGGACCTGGCCGCCGCGCGCGATCCAGAACTGGCGCAGTACGCGCGCCGGCTCAACGTCTCCCTGGTGCAGAACCTGGGCGACCTGCTGCGACGCATGCTGCGCGACCACGGCTGGAGCGGCGGCGAGGCAGAGTTCCAGGCCCGCGTCTATGCGGTCGCCGCGATGTGCGGCGGCCTGCACATGATGATGACCACGGGCGTGGAGCTCAACCGCATGCACCTGCAGTTGATCCTCAGCGAAAGCCTGGCGGGGATCTTCAGTACGGCACGTACCTGATGCTGTCCTGCGCCATCCCTTGTTTACCGCAGATCGTCCATCTGCATCGCAGAAGCATCGACGCGGCGCCTTGTGGCATGCCGACGCCGCCGTAGCGCGCGGCGGGCGCCACGTTCCAGCCCGCAGCGGCACGCGAGCGGCGCCATGTCCGGAACGTCCATCGCCGAAGCGAGCAACCGTCGCGAGAATCGCTCAGGCGAGCGATGTCGGCGCGCGCATCTGCCCCGCCGCGTTGCGCAACGCCTGGCCGATCTGCTGCAGGGTCCTGGAACGGACTGCCACGTGCTGCCAGTACAACGGCACGTCGAGCCAGCGCTGCCGGTCGACGACGACGATCTGCTGCTGCCGCAGCGCGGCCACCAGCATCTGCTCAGGCGCCAGACACCAGCCCAAGCCGCGCGCGGCGGCTTCGACGAAACCGATGGAGGTCGGCAGGTAGTGGATCGGCGGGTGCAACCGCGCACGGGTGATGCGACGCACGAAGCGCGCCTGCAGCGCGTCCTTGCGGTTGTAGACGATCATCGGGGCGCGGGCCAGCGCTGCCGCATCCAGGCCATCGGCGAAGTAGCGGTCGAAAAAGACCGGCGAGGCGATCGCGCGGTAGCGCATCGCCCCCAGCGCCAGCACATTGCAGCCCTGCAAGGCCTTGCCGACGGAGGTGACGGCACCGAGCACCGCGCCACTGCGCAGCAGCTCCAACGTGTGGTCCTGGTCGTCCACGTGGATGTCGAACAGGAACCCGTGTGCATCGTGCAGGGCCGCCAGCGCATCCAGGAACCAGGTCTGGAGCGAATCGTCGTTGACGGCGATGGCGATGCTGCGGGCCGCTGCGCTGCTGGCAGGCGCCGGCAGCAGATCGGCCACCGCCTCAGCCTCCAGCACCTGCATCGGCCGCACGCTGCGCAGCAGGCGCTCGCCGGCGGGCGTCGGCCGGCAGGGAGACTGGCGCACGATCAGCACCTGGCCGAGCCGGTCTTCCAGCGCCTTGATCCGCTGCGAGACCGCCGACGGCGTCAGCGCCAGGCGGCACGCGGCGGCCTCGAAGCTGCCTTCTTCCAGCACGGCGGCGAAGGCGGACAGTTGGGGATGAAGCAGATCCATGGCAGCAAGGCAGATTAGGAACGCTTCACAGCCTACAGAAAAATGAGTTTGGCTAATCCTGCTGGCACGTGCAGCATGCTTGCCCACGCCACCGGGCACTCCCCATGTTGCTGCACGCACTGTTGGCCGGCCTCGCCGCCGGCGCCAGCCTGATCGTCGCCATCGGCGCACAGAACGCCTTCGTACTGCGCCAGGGACTGCAGCGTCGGCATGTCGGCCTGGTCGTGGCCGTGTGCGCCGCCAGCGATATCGCGCTGATCGTCCTCGGCGTCTCCGGCATCGGTGCCGTCGTGGATGCCTGGCCGGGCGTGCTGCAGGCATTGCGTTTCGGCGGCGCGGCCTTCCTCGGCGCCTACGCGCTGCTGGCGGCGCGACGCGCCTGGCGCGGCACTGGCGGCCTGCAGGCGCAAGGCCAGGATCCGCAGCGCTGGCAGCGCGTCCTGCTGACCTGCCTGGCCTTCACCTTCCTCAATCCACATGTCTACCTGGACACCATGGTGCTGCTGGGCAGCCTCTCCACGCGCTACCCGGGACAGCTGCGCTGGGCGTTCGCACTCGGCGCCTGCCTGGCCAGCGCGACCTGGTTCAGCAGCCTGGGCTACGGCGCGCGGTTGCTGCAGCCGGTATTCCGTAAACCCTCCTCGTGGCGGCTGCTGGATGCGGCGGTCGCGCTGTTCATGCTGGGGTTGTGCCTCGCGTTGCTCCTGCAGCCCCTTGGATGAACGCTCGGAAGCGTTGAACGCCGACCCAGTACGACTGCGCCGATGCAGCGACGCCGACATCCGAGACGCCGAGCACGTGCCAGCACCGTCCACTCCGGATCACCCCTCAGCGGGCGCAGACTTTCAACACGGCAGAGATGGCGCGGGTGTGTGCGCTTTAGCTGTCCCCCGCGACGCGAATGAAGCGAGCAACAAAAACCCCGGCGCGTGGCCGGGGCTCGGAAGGTGCTGATGTTGGCGCGCGCCGCGGAGTCGGATCAGTCCCAGAAGTTGTTGTAGTCGCGCGCCTTCTTGTCTGGTGCCTGGGAGCTGACCAGTTCGCAGTCGGTGGAGACCGGCGGGTTGCCCGAGTCGATCGACGCACAGACGAAGCGCGCCAGGTCGCCGACCTTGGCACCGGTCGCTGGGACATGAGCGCCACCTTTCAGGGTGGTGCTTCCGGCGCTGACGTCGACGACGGTCCCGACGATCTCTGGGCGCATGTCGTCGTCCGGCATGCTGGCAATCGTGAGTGGTTTGCGCGAGACCATATAGCGGCCAGATTGGGCGGCGTGTAGGGACACGGAAAAAAGCGCCAGGACGGCGGTGAAAATAAAAGCCTTCGATCGCATAGCGAGTCCCCTGTAGACAAAATTCATGATAGCAGCTTGAACTGAGTGTTCAGATGCAGGGAAGGGACATGCGTGCAGCTTCGGCAGCCTCTGAGAGCGCTTCGCCATGCGCGGCCAAGAAAGGCATCGTCGCCGCAGGTCATCGCGTTGCGTCGCACGGCCACGACGCACCGAGGCCACCACGGATTCGGATGACGAGGGCACAAGCGGCCGCAAAACGAAGTCAATGCGGCAATGCTGCGAACACGCACTGCCGAGCATGGATGCAGCAACCGTCGTTTTCAGGAGAGCTTTCAGGAGCCGGCGAAAGAACCAGCAAAGGCGACGCCTAACTCTTTGAGACTCGTGGTGGGCCGTGATGGATTCGAACCATCGACCAAAAGATTAAAAGTCTTCTGCTCTACCAACTGAGCTAACGGCCCAAAACAAGACCCCGGCGTTGCACCGGGGCGCGTAGTCTACCCCAGCACGGGGCGTTTCGCGAAATCAGGCGTAGCGGGTCGGGTCGGCGACGCCGGCGTCGGCGAAGCCGGCCGCGCGCAGGCGGCAGGCGTCGCAGTGGCCGCAGGCGCGGCCGGCGTCGTCGGCGCGGTAGCAGGACACGGTCAGGCCGAAGTCCACGCCCAGGCGCACGCCTTCGCGCACGATGTCGGCCTTGCTCATGTGCTGCAGCGGCGCGTGCACGCGCAGCCCGGCACCCTCCACCCCGGCCTTGGTCGCCAGGTTGGCCAGGGTCTGGAAGGCGTCGATGAACTCGGGGCGGCAATCGGGATAGCCGGAATAGTCCACCGCGTTGACCCCGCAGAAGATGTCGGCCGCGCCCAGCACCTCGGCCCAGCCCAGCGCCACCGACAGCATGATGGTGTTGCGCGCCGGCACGTAGGTGACCGGAATGCCCTCGCCGCCGGCATCCGGCACCTCGATGTCGTCGGTCAGCGCGGAGCCGCCGATGCTGCGCAGGTCGACATTGACGGTCTTGTGCGCCACCGCGCCCAGCGCCGCAGCAACACGCGCGGCGGCGTCCAGTTCGGAGGTGTGGCGCTGACCGTAGCGCACGCTCAGGGCATGCACCGCGAAACCCTGCGCACGGGCGATCGCGACGACGACGGCGGAGTCCATGCCACCTGAGAGAAGGACGACGGCGTTTTTCATGAGGGTGGGGATTCGGGAGTGGGGTTTGGGGATTCGCAAAAGCGGGCGCACGTGGGCGAATGGGATCCACATGGTCCATTTGACCATGGAGGAGCGGCTTCAGCCGCAATGAACGTTCGGACAAGATCCGTCGCGGCTGCAGCCGCTCCTACGAATCCCTAATCCCGAATTCCTAATCCCGGCCGCTCAACGGCCAGGCTCGTCGTTCCACAGCAGCTTGTGCAACTGCATCTGGAACCGCACCGGCAGGCGGTCGGCGACGATCCAGTCGGCCAGGTCGCGCGCGGTCAATTCGCTCTTGCTCGGCGAGAACCAGACGGTGCAGCGGGTCTCCAGCCGGTGTTCGGCGACCACGCTGCGCGCCCACTCGTAGTCGGCGCGGCCGCACAGGACGAACTTGATCTGGTCGCGCGCGGTCAGCAGCGGCAGGTTCTCCCAGCGGTTGCGATGCGCTTCCTGCGACGCCGGGGTCTTGATATCGAGCACCCGCGACACCCGCGGGTCGACTTCGGCGATGTCCAGCGCGCCGGAGGTCTCCAGCGACACGTCGTAGCCGGCGTCGCACAGGCGCCGCAGCAGCTGCAGGCAGCGTTTCTGCGCCAGCGGTTCGCCGCCGGTGACGCACACATGACGCACGCCGTGGCGCGCCACCTCGTCGAGGATCGCGTCGATGTCCCACCACTGCCCGCCATGGAAGGCGTAGGCGGTGTCGCAGTAGCTGCAGCGCAGCGGGCAGCCGGTGAGACGTACGAACACGGTCGGCCAGCCGGCGCTCTCGGCCTCGCCCTGCAGCGACAGGAAGATCTCCGTCAGCTTCAGGCGGGGCAGCGGGCTTTGGACGATATCGCTGGGAACGGCGGCCATGGCGGGAGAAGAGTGCTCCCGCGACGGCGGCGGCAGCGTTAGGGGCTCAGCGCAGCTGCTGGCCGAGACGGATCGACTGCAGGCGGTCCTGCGCGGTCCGCGCGGCATCGGAGCCAGGATACTTCGCGCCGACCTGTTGCAGGGTCTGCTCGGCGTCCTGGACGCGGCCTTCGCCGTACTGGGACAGACCGAGCTTGAGCAGCGCACCGGGCGCCTTGTCGTGGGTCGGGTAGCGGCCGATCAGGTCCTGGAACTGGGCCTCGGCCAACTGGAAGTTCTTGGTGGCGTAGTAGCTTTCGCCGAGCCAGTACAGCGCGTTCGGCGCATACACGCCGTTCGGGTAGGCCTGCAGGAAGTTCTGGAACAGGTTCGCCGAGTCGGCGTACTTGCCCGCCTTCAGGGCGTCGAAGGCGACGTTGTAGGCGGCACGCTCGTCGCCGGCGGCAGCCAGGGTGCCGGCGTCGCCGTGCACCGACGGCGGCGGCTCGGCGACGGCGGACGGCTTGCCTGCGGGCGCGGCCGGCGCAGCAGCCGGTGCGGCGCCATTGGCCGGCGGCAACGACGGCGTCGCCCCTGCCCCTGCACCATTCTCGAGCCGACCCACGCGGCCATCCAGGTCCAGGTACTGGTCCTTGATCTGCTGCTTGAGCTGGTCGTTGCTGTGCTGCAGTTGTTCGATCGTGGCCTCCATCGACTGCATCTGGGTCCGCAGCTGGTTGAGCTGGTTCAGCATGTCGGTGTTGGCCTGGGTATTCATGGCCTGCTGCTCGAGCGCGGAAACGCGGTCGGCCAGGCTTGCGCGCTGCGCATGAGCCGGCGCGGCGGCCACGAGGGCCGCCGCGACGATCATCGATGTAAGGACACCGATACGCATCTTTTCTTACTGCGCCGTGTAGACGATCTCGACGCGACGGTTCTGCGACCAGCAGGACTCGTTCGACTCGGTGCAGACCGGACGCTCTTCGCCGTAGCTGACGACGGTCAGCTGCGCAGCCGAGCCACCGTTGGCCTGCAGCGCCGAGGACACGGCGTTGGCACGACGCTCGCCCAGGCCCATGTTGTACTCGCGCGAACCGCGCTCGTCGGTGTTGCCCTGCAGGGTGATGCGCGAGGACGGACGGTCACGCAGGTACTTGGCGTGGCAGGCCATGATCGCCTGGAACTCCGGCTTCACGGTGTCCTTGTCCAGGTCGAAGTAGACCACGCGCTGACGCAGGCAGGAATCGGTGTCCAGGTCGCCCGGGCCATACAGACCGGAGGTCGACGGGCCGGTCGGGGCGGTGGTACCGGTGGTGCCGGTGGTGTCGGTCTGGGGCTGTTCCTTGACCTTCTTGGCGCAGCCGGCCAGAGCTGCAACGGACAACAGCGAAACAAGCAGAACGCGGGTGGTCTTGTTCATGGGGATACCTTGTGGCTCCTGGGCCGATGAGGGGTTCAACAGCGAAATATTAACACCAAACTTACATGTCAACGTGCGGTGCGATACGGCGACCAGGACGGCTCGCGCACGTCGCCATCGGCGAGCACCAGACGCTGCCGCACGCGGGCATCGGCCGAGACCGCGTACAGCACGCCACGGCCGCCTTCACGCGCCGCATACAGCACCATGCTGGCGTTGGGGGCGAAGCTCGGCGATTCGTCCAGCGAGCCGGTCGACAGCGTGCTCCAGCGCGGCGAGCCCAGGCTGCGGTCCATCATCGCGATCTTGTAGGTGTTGCCGCTGCCCTGGGCCACGACCAGCTTGTTGCCGTCGAAGGACACGCTCGGGGTCGCGTTGTAGTTGCCCTGGAAGGTGATGCGGGTGGCGCTGCCGCCGGTGGCCGGCACCTGGTAGATCTGCGGGCGGCCGCTGCGGTCGGAGGTGAAGTAGATGCTGTTGCCGTCCGGCGCCCAGGTCGGCTCGGTGTCGATGCCGAAGTGGTTGGTCAGCTGGGTCAGCTGCTTGCTGCCCAGATCCATCACGTAGATCTCCGGGTTGCCGCTGCGCGACAGCGCCAGCGCCAGCTTCTTGCCGTCCGGCGAGAACGACGGGGCGCCGTTGATGCCGCGGAAGCTGGAGACCAGCTGGCGCGCACCGGTGGCGATGTCCTGGATGTAGATCGACGAGTTGCCGCGCTCGAAGCTCACGTAGGCCAGCTTCTTGCCGTCCGGGCTCCAGTTCGGCGACAGCAGCGGCTCGGCCGAACGGACGATGGTCTGCGGGTTGTAGCCGTCGGAGTCGGCGACCATCAGCGCATAGCGCATCGCCCCGCCCTTGCCGCTGGCGGTGACGTAGGCGATGCGGGTCCAGAACGCGCCGCGCACGCCGGTGATCTTCTCGTAGATGGCGTCGGCCATCTGGTGGGCGACATCGCGCATGGCGTTGGCGCGGGCGGTCATGGCCAGGCCGAGCATGCGCTCGCCCTTGCCCACGTCGAACAGCTCGTACTCGACGCGGTAGGCGCCTTCGCCCGCATCCATCACCCGGCCGACGACCAGGTAGCTCTGCTTCAGCGCACGCCAGGTGGCGAACTGCACCTCGCTGCCGCGGGTCGGACGTTCGACGATCTGCGACTCGGGCAGGTTGCGGAACTGGCCGGAGCGATCCAGGTCGGCGCGGACCACGGCGGCGACATCGGTGCTCGGCGGGGTCGCCGAGCCCTGGTACGGCATCGGCACGACGGTGATCGGGGTCGCCGAGGCATTGCCGCCGACGATGTCGATTTCCAGGCCCTTGTCCTGCGCGGACGCGGCGAGAGGCAGCAACAGGGCGGTGAGAACGGCAAGCCAGCGCGGCAGTTTCTTCATGGGTCGCTCAGCAGGATCGGAAAGGCGCAAGAGATAGCAATGCGCGGGTGAACGTATTCGCAATCATGAACCATCGCCATGTGAAGCCGATGGCAGGACGCTCTCCATTATCGCCCATCGCCTGTCCGGTGGATGGCCTGCCGTGCGCGAACGCGGCGGTGCCCGCCGGGCTCATTGGTCCTGGGCGGTGAAATTGAAGGTCAGATTGCGCGCGAACACGGTCTCGAAGCCGCGGTAGGGCAACGGCTGGGCACGCAGTACCGCGGCCTCGATCGAGCGGCGCCCGGCCTCGTCGTAGGGGCAGTCAGGACTGACCTTGGCCTGCATGACCTGACCACCGGGAATCTGCGTGATCGAGATCTTGCACTTCTGCCCCAGCGGCACCGAGTCCGGGCGCACCCACTGGCTCAGCACGGCCTGCTGGATCGCCGCGGCGTACTTGGCCTGCAGGTCGGTATTGGTGCCGTTCTGGCCCGGCGCCTGCTGCGGCGTGGTGGCCGCGGCCGCGGATGCCTTCTTCGCGTTCAAGTCGGCGATCTGCTGCAGCTTCTGCTGGGCCAGTTGCGCCTCGCGCTCCAGCTTCTCGCGCTGCTTGCGGATGTCGGCGATCTTCTTCTGCCGCTCTTCTTCCTGCTGCGCGGCCAGGCGCTGCTTCTGCTCGGCCTCCTGCTGGCGCTTCTGCTCGGTCAGGTCGATCTGTTCCTGGCGGCGCTTGGCCTCCTGCTCCTGCTTCTCCTTTTCCTGGGAGATCGCGGTGCGGGTGGCGCGGTCCTGGTCGACCTTGTCGGGCACCGGGACGAAGTCCTGCGCCTTCTGCTGCTGCGGGGTCGGCGCCTGCTGCGGCTTGGGCGTGGGCAGCGGCTGCGGCGGCGGAACCGTGTCTTCTTCGGCGACGTCCTTGACCGGTTCGGGCAGCGGCTCGGGCAAGGGCTTGGGCGCATCCTTCACCGCCTTCTGCGCCGAGCGCACGTCGGCGGCCGAGACCACCAACGAGGCCTCGACCATCGGCGAACCGGCGGCCGGTTCGACCTGGCGTACCGGCGACCACCACCAGGCCAGGAAGAACAGCAGCGCGATCAGCACATGCACCAGCAACGCCAGGGCGACCCCGAGGATCAGACCCTTGTCGTCGCCGCGCGGCTGCGGCGGGCGGAAATCGGCTTCAGCGTGCATTGTTTCCGGGCTGACTCATCAGGCCGACCTTGGGCACGCCGGCCTGCTGCAGCATGACCATGGTGTCCATGACCAATTGATAGTTCGAGCTGCCGGGCGCGGCGACGAACACCGGCACGTCCTTGTTCTGGCCGACGAAGGCCTGGATCTTGGCCTTCAGTTCCGGCGCGGCGATCTTCTCCGGCTTGCCGTCCTGCAGGGTCAGGGTGTAGCGGCCTTCGGCATCGACGGTGACGATCACCGGATCCTTCTTGCTCTCCACCGAGCGCGCGGTGGAATCGGGCAGGTCCACGTCCACGCTCAGGCTGAGCAAGGGCGCGGTGACCATGAAGATGATCAGCAGCACCAGCATCACGTCGATGTACGGCACGACGTTGATCTCGGACTTGAGCTTGCGGCGCTTGCGGCGGGAAATGGCGGCAGTCATGCGGGAATCCTGGGAGTCGTGGGCAGGCGGGCGACGCTCAGTCGCCGCTGGCCTGGCGCTGCAGGATGGAGCTGAACTCTTCGGAGAAGGTCTCGAAGCGCACGGCCAGGCGCTCGACCCGGGTGGTGAAGCGGTTGTAGGCCCACACCGCCGGGATCGCCACGAACAGGCCGATGGCGGTGGCGAACAGCGCCTCGGAGATGCCCGGCGCGACCGCGGCGATGCCCGCCTGCTGGCCGCTGTTGATCATGTCGTGCATGGTCACCATGATGCCGAACACGGTACCGACCAGGCCCACGTAGGGCGCGGTGGAGCCGATGTTGGCGAGCAGTTCCAGGTTGCGCTCCAGGCGGTCCACTTCGCGCGCATAGGTGGCGCGCATCGCCCGCTGCGCGCCTTCCAGCTGGATGCGCGCATCGAGCCGGCGCTTGTCGCGCAGACGGGTGAATTCGCGGAACCCGGCCTCGAAGATCGCCTCCAGCCCGCCGACCACGCGGTTACGGTCGGTGGCGCCGGCGTAGAGCTTGCTCAGGTCGGTGCCGGACCAGAAGCGGTTCTCGAAGTCGTCGGCCTCGCGGTTGGCGTTCTTGAACACCTTGCCCTTGCGGAAGATGATGACCCAGCTGATCAGCGAGCCGAGCAGCAGCAGCAGCACGATCACCTTGACCGGCAGGCTGGCCTTGACCATCAGGTCCAGGTAGTTGATGCCGCCGTGGGCGGCGGTGCTGGCGACGGCCTGGGTGGCGGTCTGGGTCACGTCCTGCGGCAGCGCCTCCACCACCGTGTCCTGCAGGGCCAGGAGCAATGCGATCATCCGTCGTTCCTCAGTAATTCGGCTTCAGTGATTTCAAGAACTTTCAATGCATCGTGCAGCGCGTCGTCCATGCCGCGCGGGCGGAAGCTGCCGGCGCTGAGCGCCGCCACCCGCACCTGCGCGCGCAACAGCAGCTCCCCGTCGTCGCGGCGGATCGACTGCGCGAACACCAGGCTGGCGCGCTTGCAGTGCGACAGCGCGACGCCGACCTGCAGGGAATCGTCCAGGCGTGCCGGGCGCAGGAAGTCGAGCTGCATCGCGCGCACCGCGAACACCAGATCGTGTTGCAGGCGCAGACGCTCCTGACCATACCCCAGTGCCCGCAACCACTCCGTGCGCGCCCGCTCCAGGAAGGCCACGTAGCGCGCGTGGTAGACCACGCCACCGGCGTCGGTATCTTCCCAGTAGACGCGTGTCGGCCAACTGAATAGCCGGGAATCGGGAACAGGGAATGGGGAATCGGCAGTCAAGAGCGGCGCTCCTGTCGGTAGCTGGATAACCAGAACATCCTAGAACAGCGCCCCCGATTCCCCATTCCCGATTCCCGATTCCCGGTTGGGCTGCAAGCCCAAGTGCAGATAGGCCTTGTTGGTCGCCATGCGCCCGCGGGCGGTGCGGATCAGATAGCCCTGCTGGATCAGGTAGGGCTCGATCACGTCCTCCAGGGTGCCGCGTTCCTCCGACAGGGAGGCGGCCAGCGACTCGACGCCGACCGGGCCGCCGTCGAAGTACTCGATGATGGTGCGCAGCATGCGCCGGTCCAGTTCGTCGAAGCCTTCGGCGTCGACCTTGAGCATCTGCGTGGCGGCCTGCGCCACCGCCAGGTCGATCTGCCCGCCGGCGCGGACCTGGGCGAAGTCGCGGACCCGCCGCAGCAGGCGGTTGGCGATGCGCGGGGTGCCTCGCGCGCGGCGTGCGATCTCGGCGCAGCCATCGGCGTTGCAGGCGATGCCGAGGATGCTGGCGGAGCGGCGCACGATCTGCGCCAGCTCGTCCGGGGTGTAGAAGGCCAGGCGCTGGACGATGCCGAAGCGGTCGCGCAAGGGCGCGGTCAGCAGGCCGGCGCGGGTGGTGGCGCCGATCAGGGTGAACGGCGGCAGGTCGATCTTGATCGAGCGCGCGGCCGGGCCCTCGCCGATCATGATGTCGATCTGGAAGTCTTCCATCGCCGGGTACAGCACTTCCTCGACCACCGGCGACAGGCGGTGGATCTCGTCGATGAACAGCACGTCGTGCGGCTGCAGGTTGGTCAGCAGCGCGGCCAGGTCGCCGGCCTTCTCGATCACCGGGCCGGAGGTGACCCGCAGGTTGACCCCCAGCTCATTGGCGATGACGTGGCTGAGCGTGGTCTTGCCCAGGCCCGGCGGCCCGAAGATCAGCACATGGTCCATCGCCTCCCCGCGCGCCTTGGCCGCCTCGATGTAGATCGACAGTTGCTCGCGCACCGGCTGCTGGCCGAGGTAGTCGTCCAGCCGCTTGGGGCGGATGCTGGCCTCGGCGACCTCATCCTCGCGGGTGGCGCTGCTGGCGATGATGCGGTCCATGGAAAGCCGGGATTGGGGAATCGGGAATGGGGAATCGAGCGGACAATAGTAGCGGTTGGCGGCACGGCTGGCGCCTACTTTGATGGTCGCCGCCTGGTTTCAGGCCGAACGCCGTTGCCGTTGCCTTTCCCTATTCCCCATTCCCGCTTCCCCATTCCCAAGGCCGCGACACCGTCGCGGCCTCAGATCTCCACCTGCGCGCCCAGTTCCACCAGGCGGTTGCCGGGGATGCGGAAGAAGCCGGTGGCGGGGGCGGCGTTGCGGTGCATGACCGCGAACAGCTTGTCGCGCCAGATCGGCATGCCGCGGTTGGCGCTGGCCACGATGGTCTCGCGGCTGGCGAAATAGGTGGTGTCCATGGGGTCGAAGTAGATCCCGCCCTGGTCGCAGGAGCGCATCAGCGCCAGCGGCACGTCCGGGGTCTCCATGAAGCCGAAGCGCACGTAGACGCGGTAGAACTCGTCGCCGATCGCGTCGATCTTCAACCGCTGCCCGGCCGCCGCGTACGGCACCTGCAGGGTTTCCACGGTCAGGAACACGTTGCGCTCGTGCAGCACCTTGTTGTGCTTGAGGTTGTGCATCAGCGCGTGCGGCACCACCATCGGATCGGCGGTCAGGAACACTGCGGTGCCTGGCACGCGCACCGGCGGCGCCAGCATCAGCCCGGGCAGGAAGGTGTCGAGCTTGATGCCGTCCTTGCGGATCTCGTCGTGCAGCAGCTTGCGGCCGCGGCGCCAGGTACGCATCAGGGTGAACAGGATCAGGCCCAGCAGCAGCGGGAACCAGGCGCCGTCCAGGAACTTGATGATGTTGGCGTAGAAGAACGCGCAATCGACCGCCAGGAACACCAGCGCGAACAGCCACAGCAGCGGCGCCGGCACGCGCGGGTTGGCGCGCGCGTAGATCACCATCAGCACGGTGGTGATCAGCATGGTGCCGGTGACCGAGACGCCGTAGGCGGTGGCCAGCGAGGTGGAGTCGCCGAACCCGATCACCGCCACCACCACCAGCGCCAGCAGGCACCAGTTCACCGCCGGCACGTAGATCTGGCCGATGGTGGAGTGCGAGGTGTGGCGGATGTGCATGCGCGGGATATAGCCCAATTGCATGGCCTGGCTGGCCACCGAGTAGGCGCCGGTGATCAGCGCCTGCGAGGCGATCACCGTGGCCGCGGTGGCCAGCACGATCATCGGGTACAGCGCCCACTCCGGTACCGCCTCGTAGAACGGGTTGCTGACCGCAGCCGGGTCGCGCAGCACCAGCGCGCCCTGCCCCAGGTAGGTCAGGGTCAGCATCGGCAGCACCACGCACTGCCAGGAGCGGCGGATCGCCTTGGCGCCGAAATGGCCCATGTCCGCGTACAGCGCCTCGCCGCCGGTCACCGCCAGCACCACCGCGCCGAGCACGAACACCGCGTGCCAGTTGTGTTCGGCGAAGAAGCGCACGCCCCACCAGGGGTTCAGCGCATGCAGCACTTCCGGCGCGCGCGCCATGTTGTAGACGCCGATCGCGCCCAGTGCGACGAACCAGACCAGGGTGATCGGCCCGAACGCCTTGCCGACCCGCTCGGTGCCGTAGCGCTGGGCCATGAACAGCATCCCCAGCACCACCAGGGTGATCGGTACCACGAACGGCTCCAGCTTGGGCGCGGCCACCTCCAGGCCTTCCACCGCCGAGAGGACCGAGATGGCCGGGGTAATGACGCCGTCGCCGAAGAACAGCGAGGCGCCGAAGATGCCGAGGATGCCGACCACGTACATCGAGCGCGAGCCGCCCGGCAGGGTCCGCTGCGCCAGCGCGGTCAGCGCCATGATGCCGCCCTCGCCGTCGTTGTCGGCGCGCATGATCACCGTGACGTACTTGACCGTGACCACCAGCATCAGCGCCCAGAACACCAGCGACAGGATGCCCAGCACGGTGTCGTGGTCCGGGGTCAACCCGTAGTGCGGCGAGAACGCTTCCTTGAGCGTGTACAGCGGACTGGTGCCGATGTCGCCGAAGACCACGCCGATGGCGGTCAGCATCACCCCAAAGCCCGTCTTGGCGTGCGGATCGTGGCTGCCCGGGCGGGCGGCGGAACTGGAGGAGCTGGACATGGTGGGAAGAGTAGCGCCAGAACGTGAAGAAAGAGCGGGGGGAAGCCGGGCCGACCGGGCGGTCAGCGCAGCGCCGCCTGCAGGGCCTTGCGGATCACCGTGGCAACCTCGTCGCCGTCGGCGGCGGCGTCGCGCGCCATCTTCGCCGCCTCGGCCGGCTTGTAGCCGAGCTGCTGCAGCGCCACCGTGGCCTCGGACACCGCGTCGGTGCCCAGTTGCCCGGTGATCGGCGCGCCGCCGCTGAAGTCGGCCGCGCGGTCGCGCAGCTCCACCACCATGCGCTCGGCGGTCTTCTTGCCGATGCCGGGGATGCGGGTCAGCGCGGTGACGTCGGCGGCGGTGATCAGCCGCGCGAACTCGTCCACGCTGACCCCGGACAGCACCGCCAGCGCGATCTTCGCGCCGATGCCGCTGACCCGCTGCACGTCGCGGAACAGACGCCGCTCGCCCTCGCGCAGGAAGCCGTACAGCGAGACGCTGTCCTCCTTCTGCGCATAGTGGGTGAACAGAATGACGTCGCGGCCGACGTCGGGCAGGTCGTAGAAGGTGCTCATCGGCGCCTCCAGCTCATACCCCACCCCACCCACGTCGATCACCAGCCACGGCGGCTGCTTGTAGGCCAGGATCCCGCGCAGACGGCCGATCATTGGGCGCCTCGTGCGAGGTGCCGGGAATAGGGAAACGGGAATGGGGAATGGGCAAAGCGGGTACCCGCTTCGCCGCTTCTGCTGTTCCGATTCCCGATTCCCGACTCCCGATTCCCGGCACCCGCGAGGCGCGGGAAACTGGGAATAAGCAGGGGGGAATGGGCAAAGCGGGTGCCCGCTTCACCGCTTCTGCTGTTCCGATTCCCGATTCCCGACTCCCGATTCCCGGCCTTTGTCATTTTCTACTCCACGCCTGCTGCGTGCTGACGCCCAGGCGCTGCGCGGTGGCGCGCACGTGGGCATGGGTGATGGCGACGGCCAGTGCGTCGGCGGCGTCGGCCTGAAGTTTTCCGGTCAGGCTCAGCATGAGACCGACCATGTGTTGCACCTGTTGCTTCTCTGCCGCGCCCTTGCCGACCACGGCGAGCTTGATCTCCTTGGCCGCGTACTCGTGCACCGGCAGTTCGCGCAGCACCGCCGCGCAGATCGCCGCGCCGCGGGCATGGCCGAGCTTCAGCGCCGCGTCGGCGCTCTTGCCCATGAACACGCGCTCGATCGCCACTTCCTGCGGCCGGTACTCCTCGATCAGCGCGTCCAGTCCGTGCAGCAGGCGCTTGAGCCGCAGGGCGAAGTCGCCCTCGCCCAGCAACACCAGCGGCGCATGGTGCACATGCCGGGTACGGCCGGCCGCGTCCACGTCGATGATGCCCACGCCGGTGCGCTGCGAGCCGGGGTCGATGCCGAGGATGCGCGTGGTGGTGGAGCGGGGATTGGGGATTCGGGAATCGGGAATCGGGAAAGCAGCGCCCGCGCGGGCAGAGATGCCCGTGGCAGCCATCGACGTCTGCGATGCCTCCGGTGCCGGCACGGCGTTCTTCCGGGTTCCGGGTGTTGGGCCCCGGGCCCCGGCGGTCATGGTGTCAGCCCCCGTCACTCAGCGCGGCCTGGTCGACGTTGGAATAGACGTTCTGCACGTCGTCCAGGTCTTCCAGCATGTCCAGCAGCTTGCGCACCTGCACCGCGGTGTCGCCGTCCACGGCGATGTCGTTGTCGGCACGGAAGGTGATTTCGGCGTGGTCGGCAGCCAGGCCGGCCGCGTCCATGGCGTCCTTGACCGCCTGGAACGCCTCCGGTGCGGTCAGCACGTCGATCGCGCCGTCCTCGGGGTAGACCACGATGTCGTCGGCGCCGGCCTCGATCGCCGCCTCGGTGATCTTCTCCTCGTCGGCGCCGGCGGCGAAGCTGAGCACGCCCAGGCGCTTGAACATGAAGGCCACCGAGCCGTCGGTGCCCATGTTGCCGCCGCACTTGCTGAAGGCGTGGCGCACGTCGGCCACGGTGCGCACGCGATTGTCGGTCAGGCAGTCGACGATCACCGCCACGCCGCCCGGGGCGTAGCCCTCGTAGCGCACTTCCTCGTACTCCACGCCTTCCAGTTCGCCGGTGGCCTTCTTGATCGCGCGCTCGATCACGTCCTTGGACATGTTGGAGGCCAGCCCCTTGTCCATCGCCACGCGCAGCCGCGGGTTGTTGGACGGATCGCCGCCGCCGGCGCGCGCGGCGACGCCGATCTCGCGGATGATCTTGGTGAAAATCTTGCCGCGCTTCGCATCGGATGCGTTCTTGCGGGCTTCGATCGAGGGGCCTCTACCCATGGGGCGTTCCGGACAGTTGTAAGGACAAGGCGCGGATTTTACCTGATGCAGCGCACATCCCGCGGCCCAGGCGGGCCGACGACCGGCCGGGGCACGTGTCGCGCATGCGTGCCGCGTTCCGCTGGCGCCTCCCGCCCGGGTGCGCGCCGGCCCGTGGTGGCCGTCAAGTCTTGGCGGGCTGTCTACCCCGGCGCGCGGACTGCCGCCAAGACTGTAGCGCCCCACTGGGAGGCTGAACGCGCCGGTCGCGCCAGCGTTCCATCGCATCGAAGGAGATCCCCCATGGCCTGCAGCACGTCCCTCGCCCACCCGTTCCTGTCGCTGGCCCTGCGCTGCCTGGGCCTGGCCGCCCTCGCCGCCCCGGGCCTTGCCAGCGCCCAGACCGATGCCTTCCGGGGGCGCTACAGCGCCGGCGTCACCACCTATGCGATCAGCGGCCAGGAGCCCCGCGCGGCCGGCAAGTACCCGGTGTACGTGCATATCGGCGGCACCGGCGAGAACTACCAGAGCAATTGGGCGATGGCCGCGGTGAACGCCGCCGCGGCCAAGGGCTTCGTGGCCGCCTCGGTGGAGTACGACAACGCCAGCTTCGGCAGCTGCGGCGTCATCGGCAACCGCGCCAAGGCCATCTTCGATGCGCAGAATCTCAACAGCGCCATCGCCCAGCTCTGCGCCCGCGACAAGGCCGACTGCTCCAAGGGCGTGGTGACCGGCGGGCTCAGCCAGGGCTCGATCATCTCGGTGCTGGCGCACGACTACGATCCCCGGGTGGCCGCCTCGTTCGGCCAGGGCACCGGCGCGACCTACACCGCCTACTACAACCTGGCGTCGTGCATCGCCGACGGCAACCACTCGCTGCCGTCCGATCGCCTGCGCATCATCAACGGCGAGCGCGACATGTTCGTCGGCGGCACCGAGAACATCGCCCGCACGCAGGCGCAACTGGTCACCGGCCTGCGCTGCGACGGGCAGCAGTCGTGCTTCCGCAGCAACGGCAGCGGCTGGTACGTCGTCAAGGACCGCGAGGTGCAGGACCTCTACGCCGACCACTGCTTCATGGGCTTCGGCGGCTATCCGGGCACCCAGTGCGCGGGCGTGCTGGTCGACGGCAACTACCGCAGCGGCACCGCCGCCTGGGCGCTCAACCCCACGCTGGACTGGTTGAAGACCTTCGTGACGCCGTAAGCGGCGGCATCGCCCTACGCCGGCGCCAAGCGGTCGCGATGGATCGCAGTGCGGCGCGACCGGCGCCGCAGCGCATTGGGTTCTGGCAGACGCCAGCTCAGGCGGCGAAGCGGCCGTCGCGCAGGAACGCGGCGGTCTGCCGCGCGGCCTCCACCGAGAACAGCAGGCCGCTGTGGCTGGCGCGGACCTGGCAGTGATCGCCCAGGCCAGGCACGCGGGTCTCGGCCAGCGCCACGCTGCCGTCGGACGCCGGCCCGAGCGCGGCAAAGCGCGCGCCAAGGCCGCGGGCCACAGTGCCGGCGATCATGCCGACCTCGGCCGCCCCGTCCCAACGCGCCACGCCCCGCTGCAACAGCGCCGCACTGCGGCCCAGCGCCCGCCCGAGCCGCCGTTGTGCCAGGGCGCGCGCGGCGGCACTGCCGGCCAAGGGGCTGCCCAGGCACACCACCCGGGTCACCGGCAGTGTTGGCGCCTGCTGCAATGCCTGCAAGGCGATCAGGCCGCCGAGGCTATGCCCGACCAACGCCACCGGACCGGCGTCGGCCATACGTTCGATGCGCGTGTGCAGCCGTGGAAGCGCGGCCTCGGCACCGCCGAACGCGGTCGAATAGCCGAAGCTGGCGATGCGCCAGCCCTCGCGGCGCAGGCGCAGCGCCAGCGGCAGCAGCCACGGCCGCGCGTTCCAGATGCCATGCAGCAACAGCACCTGCGGCGCGGCGGCCATGCGCGGCTCAACCGCAGGTGGTGCGGACGATGTGGTTGCTGCCATCCAGGAACACGTTGAGCCGATCCAGACGCAGGTCCTTGGTCACCGCCTGGCCCGGCGCGATCGGCCGCACCACACCGGCTCCGCTCTCCTTCCACACCCGGCTCATGGTTGCCTGGGTGGCCTCCTGGCCCACCGCCCAGGCCACGGCCTCGACGTTGCAGCGGCCATCGCCCTGCACGCTCGGCCCGCCACTGGCCGGCTGCAACTTGGCCGGCGGCGCGCACGCGGCCAGCAGCGGCAACACGGCGGCGACTCCCATCCACGGTCGGAACATGGCGCGTTCTCCTCAAGCTGGACAGGCCAGCACTGTAGCGCGCGCTCGTTGCCGCTGTGTCGACGCGGCATGCCCGGACGACGTCCGGCGGCAGTCGTCAGCCCGCGCGCGGCGGCCGGCGCAGGATGAATTCGAGATCGCGCACCTGCCCCACCGGGAACTCGTAAGTGCCGACCTTCTCGAAGCCGTAGCGTGCGTAGAAGCGCTGCGCGCCCAAGTTTTCCGACCACACGCCGACCCACAGCGTGCGCAGGCCGTCGCGCTCCAGCCAAGCCAGGGCGGTCTCGAACAGCCGCGCGCCCCACCCGCCGTTCTGGTGGGCGCGCAGCAGGTACAGGCGCTTCAGTTCGCCATCGCCGGGACGCACCTCGGCATGCGGCAGGCCGCAGGGGCCGGCGGCGGCGTGCCCGACCACCGCGCCGTCGTGCTCGACCAGCCAGATCGCGTAGTCCGGATGCGCCAGCACCACCTGCGCGCGCTCGATCGAATAGGCTTCGTCGAGGAAGGCCTGCAGATCCTGCGCAGGGTAAAGATGGCCGAAGGTTTCGCAGAAGGTGGCCGTGGCGATGCGGGTCACCGCCGCGGCATCGTCCGACGTGGCGCGACGAATCAGCACGGCTCAGCGCGCCGGGTGCGCGGCGTCGGCGTCGGCCTCTTCGCCGTCGTCCTCGTCGTCGCCTTCTTCCTCGTCCTCGTCCTCTTCTTCCCCGTCGTCTTCCTCGTACTCGTAGTCGTCCTCGCCGAAGTCCTCTCCGTCCCAACGGCCCTCCGGATCCGGCACGAACGCCAGCGGCGCGTTGGCACCGCTGCCGGCACGCACCAGCCAGCCGCCGAACACGCGCGCGCGCTGGGTGACGATGGCCTCCACTGCACCCTCGTTGCCGAGGGTTTCCCACTCCAGATTGAATGCGGTCTCGCTCATGTGTCGGCCTGCGCTACGGTTGGAAGAAAGGGATCACTGCGCCTGCGGGCGCACCTGCACGTGCACTTCGGCCAATTGCGCGTCGGCGATCGGCGACGGCGCGTCGGTCATCAGGTCCTGCGCGCCGGTGGTCTTGGGGAACGGGATCACGTCGCGGATCGACTCGGTGCCGGCCATCAGCGCGGCGATGCGATCGATGCCGAAGGCGATGCCGCCGTGCGGCGGCGCGCCGTAGTTCAGCGCGTCCAGCAGGAAGCCGAACTTGGCGCGCGCTTCCTCGGCGCCGATGCCGAGCAGCTCGAACACCGCGCTCTGCATGTCCGGGCGGTGGATACGGATCGAACCACCGCCGATCTCGTTGCCGTTGAGCACCATGTCGTAGCCACGCGACACCGCGGTCTTGGCGTGGGTGCGCAACTCGGCGATGTCGTCCACGGCCGGCGCAGTGAACGGGTGATGCAGGGCGACGTAGCGCTGCGCCTCCTCGTCCCACTCAAACATCGGGAAATCGGTGACCCACAACGGACGCCAGCCGTCGGCGACCAGATTGAAATCCTTGCCGGCCTTCAGGCGCAGCGCGCCCATGAAGTCGGAGACCTTGCCGTAGGCGCCGGCGCCGAAGAACACGATGTCGCCGTTGCCGGCACCGACATGGGCGAGCAACGCGGAGAAGGCGGCCTCGCCGAAGAACTTCTGGATCGGCGAGCTGATCTCGCCGCTGTCGGCGATCTTGACGTAGGCCAGGCCCTTGGCGCCGTACTTGGCGGCGTGCGCGGCGTATTCGTCGATCTGCTTGCGCGAGAGGCTGGCGCCGCCGGGGATGCGCAGCGCGGCGACGCGGCCGTCGGGGTCGGCGGCCGCCGCACTGAACACCGCGAAGTCGCTGTCCTTGACCAGCTCGGCGACGTCGGTCAGTTCCAGCGCGATGCGCAGATCCGGCTTGTCCGAACCGTAGCGGCGCATGGCCTCGGCCCAGGTCATGCGCGGGAATTCGGCAGCCAGTTCGACGTCGACCACTTCCTTGAAGATGGCGCGGACCATCGCCTCGACGAAGTCCTGCACGTCGCGCTCGCGCACGAAGGCGAACTCCATGTCGAGCTGGGTGAACTCGAGCTGGCGGTCGGCGCGCAGCGCCTCGTCGCGGAAGCAGCGCGCGATCTGGTAGTAGCGGTCGAAGCCGGCCACCATCAGGATCTGCTTGAACAGCTGCGGCGACTGCGGCAGCGCGTAGAACTCGCCCGGGTGCATGCGCGCCGGCACCAGGAAGTCGCGCGCGCCTTCCGGGGTGGCCTTGGTCAGGATCGGGGTCTCGATGTCCTGGAAGCCGCGCTCGTCCAGGTAGCGGCGCAGCGCCTGCACCAGCTTGATGCGGGTGCGCTGCATGCGCTGCATCTCCGGGCGGCGCAGGTCCAGATACCGGTACTTCAGGCGGGTTTCCTCGCCCGGGTTCTCGTGCGCGTGGAACGGCAGCGGCGCGGCCTTGTTGAGCACGGTGATGGCAGTGGCGATCACCTCGACCTTGCCGCTGCGCAGCTTGTCGTTGACCGCATGCCGCGCGCGCACCACGCCCTCGACCTGCAGCACGTCCTCGTAGCCGAGGCTGGCGGCGACCTTGAATACCTCCGCGTTCTCCGGCTCCACCATCACCTGCACGATGCCTTCGTGGTCGCGCAGGTCGATGAAGCACACGCCGCCGAGGTTGCGGGCCACGTCGGTCCAGCCGGCCAGGGTGACGGTTTGGCCGATCAGGGTCTCGTCGACCAGGCCGCAGAAGTGGGTACGCATCGCTAGCTCCAAACAGGGGGCGGCCGGCGCAGAAGGCGCCGGCAAGCCCGGTATTCTGCGGCGGCGCGTCGGCCCGGGCAAATCGCGCATGACTCATCCTGGCTTAAGTTGGCCTGCGGCTATAGTCCGCGCACCATTCACGGGGAGGAGAGAACCCATGTTGAAGCCCCTTGGCACCTGGCTGGTGATCGCCGCGCTGGCCCTGGCCAGCGCCCCGGCCGCGGCCCAGAGCGCCCGCGCCTATGCGCCGCAGGACCTGCGGCAACTGTCGGTCCCCGGCCGGGTCCGGGTGATCGAGCGCGAATACGCCGACCAGTCGCGCGGCCGGCAGATCCCCGACGACCAGCTCGAGTTCTATCTGGACCAGATCGACCGCGGCTGGAGTTTCGGCAACATCCAGCAGGACATCGCCACCTCGCTGCGCGGCAGCGGCGGCGGCTGGCGGCAGGAACCGGGATTCGACGGCCGCACCGTCGCCTGCTCCAGCAACGACCGCCGCCGCCAGCAATGCGCAACGCCGTTCCGCGGGCCTGCGCGACTGGTCGGCACCCTGTCCGATTCGCCCTGCATCGAAGGCCGCACCTGGGGCTCGGCGCCCGGCGTGGTGTGGGTGGACCAGGGCTGCCGTGGTCGCTTCGTCGAAGGCCGCGGCGCTCCGGGCGGCAACTGGGGCGGCGGCGGTGGCGGCGTGGCCGGCACCGTGCGCTGCGAAAGCCAGGACCAGCGCCAGCGCATCTGCCCGACCGGCTGGCGCAACGCCATGCTGGTGCGGCAGTTGTCGGACACCCGCTGCATCGAGGGCCGCACCTGGGGCTCGCGCGATGGCGCGGTGTGGGTCGACGACGGCTGCCGCGGCGAGTTCGCCGAGGGCCGCGGCGGTGGCGGCTGGGGACCGGGCCGGCCGCCGCTGGACAACGGCTACACGGTGACCTGCAGCAGCGACGACAAGCGCCTACGCACCTGCGCCTGGGACCGCCGCCAGGGCCGCCCAGTACTGATCGAGCAACTGTCCGGTACCACCTGCGCCGAAGGCCGCAGCTGGGGCTACGAAGGCAATACGGTGTGGGTCAACGGCGGCTGCCGGGCGCGCTTCGGGGCGCGCTGAGCCAGCCGAATGCGGGCCGCGCGCGATGTCGGGCGGCCCGATGCTCGGCGTGAGACGTCGATTTTGAGGACGGCTCGTGCCCTTTTTGGATTACCGCGACCGGGTGATGCCCGGTCGCGGCTGAAGCCGCTCCTACGAGGAGCGCGTGCCTGGCGCGACTTGGCCAGGCCGGAACTCAGGTCGCCGCAGGCTTGGCCGCGGCGGGCGCCGGCGCCGGCGTGGCGGCGGCGGCCGGCTTGGCCGGTGCATCGGCAGCTGGCGCAGCGGCGGGCTTGCTGTCCCCGCTGCCACCCGTGCTGCCCGACTCGGCGAGGTTGCGCTTCTTGTCGCCGTCCTTCTTGAAGTCGGTCTCGTACCAGCCGCTGCCGGACAGGCGAAACGCCGGCGCGGTGAGCTGGCGCTTGACCGCCGGGGCGGAACAGGCCGGACAGGTCTCCGGATCGGGATCGGACAGTTTCTGCAGGCGGTCGAAGCTGTGACCGCATGCGGCACATTGGAAAGCGTAGATCGGCATGGCGGCAAAAACGCGAGAGCAACGGAGGCGGCCAGTATGGGGGCCGCACGCCGGCTTTCAAGCGCTCTCGCTCACGCCGGCCCGGGCTGGGGGCGCGGCGCGGTCTCCGGCGCGCCCGCCGACGGCGTCGGTGCGTCCACCAGCGGCGCCTCGGCGACCGTCTCATCCGGTGGCGTCGGCACCTGCGCCGACGCAGGATCTGCCGGCGCCGTCTCCAGCGGGCTGACGTCGAACGGCATGCGCAGCAGCAGCGCCGGCAGCAGCGTGGTCAGCGCCGCGTACAGCAGCAGGGCGCCGAACAGCGCATCGGCGATGGCGAAGCGGTCGCGCAGGATCCCGGCCAGCACCAGGGTGAAGATCAGCGTCGGCGACAGCGCCAGCGACACCCGCAGGCTGCTGCGCGCGCCCTCGCCGAACAGCACCCGCCGTTGCAGCCAGAGGATGCCGATGCGCAGCGGCAGCACGCAGGCGGTCAGGGCCAGGCCCAGGCCCAGCGCCTGCAGGCTCAGCGCCCCGCTCGGCACCTTGGTGCCGGCATTGAAGAAGTAGAACGGCACGAAGAACGAGGCGAACAGGCGCACCGCCTGCAGGTTCTCGTCGGAGGCCAGCAGCGGCATGCGCTGGCGCAGCAGCCGCGCCACCAGCCCGGCGATGAACGCACCGACCAGGTAGTACACGCCCAGCGAATAGGTGATGTAGGCGGCGATCAGGCCGACCATCACCAGCAGCGAGAACTCCGACCCCGGCGCCTGCGGCGCCACCCAGCGCCCCAGGGCCACGAATAGCAGCGGCAGGCCGACCAGCATCGCCACCAGCGCCAGGCTGGACAGGCCCATCTGCCAGGGATCGCCGGCCTGCAGGATCACGAACAGCGCCGCCAGCGCCAGCAGTTCGCCGGCGATGGCCTTGCTGGTGACCCAGAAGCGTTCTTCCTCGTCCAGCCCCAGTCGCCCCAGCGACTCGATGATGAAGCCGGTGGACGGGGTCAGCAGGGCCAGCGCCAGCAACCCGGCCGCCTGCCACGGCAGCGCGGCATAGCGCCAGGCCAGCCAGCCGACGCCGAACAGGGTGGCGCCACGCACCACCAGGTGCAGCAGCAGCGGCCACAAGCCGCGGCGCAACGCCTTCGGGTCCACCTCCAGGCCGGCGAACAGGAACAGCGAGGAGATGCCGAGCGTCGCCAGCAAGGTCACCACCGGATCGTGCGCACGCGGCCCCATCGCCAGCATCGCGATGATGCCGAACAGCAGACAGGTCAGCGGCGCCGGCATCTTGAAGCGTTGCAGCGCGCGCGGGATCACCAGCAGGGCGAAGATCAGCAGCAGGTAGATCAGTTCGTGGCTCATCGGGCAGGAGATTCCGGTGGGGACCCGCCAGCGGCGGCAGCGGCGATGATGCCGGGTCGGCCGTGTGCTGCGCCATCACGACCGAGCGCCGGCTGCGGTCGCGCCACCGCGCGGCGCCTGCGTGCGCCCCGCGAAGGACACGTCCACGTCCTCGCTGTGGCGAATGCGCGTCGCCCGCGGGCATCCGTGCCCGACACGCACCGTCCAACGGCGCACACGCAGCGCACTCCAACGCCGTGCCGAACAGCCGCACACACGCAGTGGCCCCGCCGCAACCGCCAGCCATCCGTTGCCATTGCGCGTGGCGCCGGGTGCCGCCCCGCACGCGATTCATGCCGATTTGCGCATGGTGCACGGATTCGCAAGATCCCGGTCACACGCACGAAACCGCCCGGTACGACCATGAGCGCCCCTCACGCAACTGCGCAACCGATGACCGTTTCGGCGTATTTCCGCACCACTTCTCCGACCCTGCTGGCGCTGGCGCTGGCGCTCGCCGCCAGCCTCGCCTGCGCCCACGCCGCCGAGGCCACCGACGCAGCAGAGACCGCCGCGCCTGCCGACAGCAGCGACCAGGTTTCCACCCTCGACCAGGTGCAGGTGCTCGGCCAGGCCACCACCTACGCCAAGATCAACGTCAGCAAGGAAGCGCTGGACCGCCAGTTCGCGATGAGCAGCGTCAACGACGCGCTCAACGAACTGCCTGGCGTGATCGCCACCGAGGCCGATGCGTTCGGCTCCTCCGACTGGGGCACGCAGATCAGCATGCGCGGCTTCGTCACCAACCGCGACGACCAGCAGATCGGCACCACCATCGACGGCGTGCCCAACGGCGGCTCGGCCTACGGCGGCGGCTCCAAGGCCAACCGCTTCATCGACACCCTGGACCTGGAGACCGTGGAGGTCAGCCAGGGCACCGCCGACATCGCCTCGCGCTCCAACGAAGCGCTGGGCGGCACCCTCAACTTCCTCACCAGCGAGCCGCTGGACCAGCAGCGCGTCCGCCTGGCCTTCGGCATCGGCGACAACCAGGCGCGCAAGTACTACGCGCGCTACGACAGCGGCGACCTCGGCGGCACCCGCGCCTGGGTCAGCGGCTCGCACGCCAGCAACGACGACTGGATCGACGGCAGCGGCCACACCACCCGCGATCATCTTGCAGGCAAGTTCGTCAGCGACCTCGGCGCGTGGACGCTCAGCGGCTACCTGTCCTACGACGACGCCAACGAATCCGAATACAGCAGCGTCACCCCGGCGCAGTTCGCCACCGATCCGGACCACGACCTGCTCACCGGCACGCTCACCGGCATCCCCTACTACGACCAGAACTATCGCTCCGGCTCGCGCGCGCTGCGCAAGAACACCTTCGGCTACCTGCGCGGTCTGTTCGACGGCGGCAACGGCTTCAAGGCCACCCTGACCGGCTACGCGCACCGCATGAAGGGCCGTGGCGACTGGATTCCGCCGTATCTGGTCGACGTCACCAACGATGGCGCCGGCCAGCCCGAATCCGAATACACCGGTGGCCATACCGTGTACGGCGGCAGCGCGCTGGACAAGCTCTACTTCGTCACCCCGAGCGGCGCGGCGGCGAGCATGCTGCCCGGCTGCGCCGACACCGCGACGCTGCCGGCCGAGTCCAACCCGGCCTGCTACCCGGCCGGCTCGCTGCCGGTGCAGTCCTACCGCCACAGCCACTACGACAACCAGCGTGGCGGCGTCACCGCCGACGTGGAATGGGCGCAGGATTTCGGCGGGCTGCACAACACCGTGCGCGGCGGGCTGTGGCTGGAACGCTACGACCGCAGCGTCACCCGCGACTGGCACCGCCTGCTCAACGTCGGCACCAACATCGCCTTCGACCACGTGCCGTACTGGGTGCAGTTCAAGGACGACTACCGCACCGACGAGCAGATGTACTACGTCGAGGACGTGATGCGCTATGGCGACTTCGCCTGGCGCGTGGGCGTCAAGCAGTTCTTCGTCGACCAGACCCGCGACCGCCGCATCGGCGACGCCGCGCACATCGAATCGGATTCGCACTCCGATCCGCTGTTCTCCGCCGGCCTGACCTGGACCACGCCGATCAAGGGCGTGGAAGCCTTTGCCGGCTTCTCGCAGAACTTCGCCGCGATCCCCTCCGGCGTGCTCGGCGAGACCGATCCGCTGGTGCTGAGCAAGGTCAAGCCGGAAACCGCCGACAACATCGAGGTGGGCCTGCGCATGAGCCGCTGGCCGCTGACCGGCAGCATCACCCTGTACGACATCCGCTTCGACAACCGCATCGTCTACGTGCCGGCCAACTTCGTCACCGGCATCGACTACCTGGGCGAGACCGACGGCGTCTACGAGAACTTCGGCGGCGTGCACGCGCGCGGCGTGGAGCTGGCGCTGGGCTACGCCTGGGACAACGGCTGGCGGCTCAATGGCGCCTACACCTACAACAAGGCCACCTACCTGGGCAGCGGCAACGCCGCGCGCGACCAGGCCCTGGAGATCGCACCGGGCTCGCAGGTGATCGGCCAGCCGCGCCAGACCCTGGTGCTGTCGGCCGACTGGCAGGGCCAGCGCTGGCACGGCGGCCTGTCCGGCCGCTACCTGGGCCGACGCTACCTGGACGCGGCCAACAGCGCGGCGCTGGATGCGGTGACCACCTTCGACGCCAACCTCGGCATCGCCCTGGGCGCATTGAGCCCGCAACTGCAGCAGGCCAAGCTGGACCTGGTGATCAGCAACCTCACCGACAAGCGCTACCTCAACGGCGTGGACGGCAGCGACAGCGCCTTCATCGCGCCGCCGCGCACCGTCGGCCTGACCTTCATGGTCGACCTGTAACCGGCGCCGTGGCAGTCTCGCGGCGGCGGCCACTCCTGGCCGCCGCCGTATTGCGTTTCCCCGGACCACCATGACCGACCAGACCCGCCGCCGGCTGCTCCGCGCCGGCCTCACCGCCAGCGCCGCCGCCCTGCTGCCGCCGAGCATCGCCCGCGCCGCGGCGATCGCCCCGGACGTGCGCAGCGGCACCCTGGACGACCTGCAGCACGTGGTGATCCTGATGCAGGAGAACCGCGCCTTCGACCATTACTTCGGCAGCCTGCCCGGCGTGCGCGGCTTCGGCGACCGTTTCCCGATCCCCGCCCCGCCGCTGCCCGACACCGCACCGCGCACGGTGTGGCTGCAGCCCAGCGCCGACGGCAGCCGCCAGCTCGCGCCGTTCCCGCTGCGCACCGCGCGCGACTTCGCCACCATGCGCGTGCAGGGCACCCCGCACACCTGGCCGAACGCGCAGCAGGCCTGGGACCACGGCCGCATGGGCCAATGGCCGGCGGCCAAGCGTGACCACGCACTGGCCTACTACGAACGCGACGACCTGCCGTTCCAGTTCGCCCTGGCCGACGCCTTCACCCTCTGCGATGCCTACCACTGCGCGATCCAGGCCGGCACCAATCCCAACCGCGTGTTCCTGTGGACCGGGCAGAACGATCCGCATGCGCGCGCCGGCGGCCCAGTCATCGCCAACTCGCACGACAACTTCCCGGAACTGGGCGGCGACCCGGACGACTATCGCTGGCCCAGCTATGTCGAGGCGCTGCAGCAGGCCGGCGTGTCCTGGCAGATCTACCAGGACATGGCCGACAACTTCACCGACAACCCGCTGGCCGGCTTCGCGCCGTTCCGCGCGGCCTGGCGCGGTGCGCCCGGGCACGATCCGCAACTGCGCGCGCGCGGCGTCAGCAGCCGCAGCCTCGCCCAGTTGCGCGAGGACGTGCTGGCCGCGCGGCTGCCGTCGGTGAGCTTCATCATCGCCGACGCCGCCGGCAGCGAGCATCCGGATCCGTCCAGCCCGGCGCAGGGCGCGGCCTACACCGCGCGCGTGCTCGATGCGCTGACCGCCGATCCCAAGGTGTGGGCGCGCACCGCGCTGCTACTGATGTTCGACGAGAACGACGGCTTCTTCGACCACGTGCCGCCACCGGCGCCGCCCTCGCCCTCGCCGTCGCACGATCCGGCCGTGACCGCGGCCGGCGGCTGGGCCGGCGCCTCCAGCGTCGCCACCGATGGCGAATACCACCTGCATCCGGCACCGGGCGATGCCAAGGCGGATCCACCGGAACTGCACGGCCGTCCCTACGGGCTCGGCCCGCGCGTGCCGATGTACGTGATCTCGCCATGGAGCCGCGGCGGCTGGGTGGATTCGCAGGTCTACGACCACACCTCGGTGCTGCGCCTGCTGGAACGCCGCTTCGGCGTCGCCGCCAGCGGCGTGAGCGCCTGGCGCCGCGCGGTCTGCGGCGACTTGCTCGACGCCTTCGATTTCCGCCAGGCCGATACCCGCCCGTTCGTCGCCGATCTGCCGGATGTGCGCGAGGCAGCGGCACGCGCCGCCGCATTGCGCGACCACGCGCTGCCGCCGTTGCCGGCGCAACTGCAGGCGCCACGACAGGCCTTCGGCGTGCGCCGTTCGCGCGCCCTGCCGTATCGGCCAACGGTGCAGTTGCAGTACGCGCTCGAGCGCGGCGAAGTGCAATTACGCATGACCAACACCGGGGCCGCGACAGTGCTGCACGTCTACGACCGCTACGACCTGGCCGCACTCCCGCGCCGCTACACGGTCGGCGCCGGCACGACCCTGGACGGCACCTGGACCACCTACGACGGCAGCTACGACCTGTGGCTGCTCGGCCCCAACGGCTTCCACCGCCACTACTGTGGCGACCTCAGCGCCCCGCTGCTGCAGGCCGAGATCGTCCAGGAGCCGACCGACACGCAGGCGCTGTGCCTGGTCCTGCGCAATCCGGGTGCCGCGCCACTCAGCGTGTCACTTGAACCGGCCGCCTACGCCCAGGCACAACCGCGCCAACGGGTGACGCTGGCGCCTGGTGCCGAGCAGCGCATTCGCTGGAATGCCAAACCAAGCGGCGGCTGGTACGACCTGTGGCTGGTCCAGGACAACGCGCGTCAGCGCCTGGCCGGCCGCATGGAAACCGGCAAGCCCGGCATCAGCGACCCGGCGATGGGCGGACCGGCGCGGCTGTATCAGGAGCCCGCCGGAGGCGGGCGGGATTGGGGAGTCGGGATTGGGGATTCGTGACAACGTCCGGGATTTGGGATTGGGGATTCGTGAAAGCGCAATCCGCGCGCCGACACGCTTTTGCCAATCCCGAATCCCCAATCCCCAATCCCGGCTGTTACGAATCCCGAATCCCTAATCCCGGCTCTCAAGCACCCCGATCGTCCGCAGCCAGGTCTCCACCAGCTGCGGCCACTGTGCAATCGGCAGGTTCTTCGCGCGCAGGCCGAAGGCATGACCGCCCTTGGCATAAATGTGCATTTCCGTCGGCACGTCGGCATGGTTGAGCGCGACGAAGTACGCCAGCACCTGCGAGACGCCGTCGACATAGTCGTCCTGAGCCTGCAGCAGGAAGGTCGGCGGGGTGTCGGCGGCGACGCGGATGTCCGGACGCAGGGCCAGATCGGTGAAATCGCGGGTGTCGGCGTCCTCGTCCTCGTGCACCCACAGATGGCCGGGATACACGGCGATGGCGAAATCCGGGCGGCAGCTCACGCGGTCGGCGGCATCCACCAACGGATAGGTACGCTGGGCGAAATGCGTACTGGTCGCGGCGACCAGGTGGCCGCCGGCGGAAAAGCCCATCACCCCGATCTTGTGCGGGTCCACGCCCCAGGTGGCGGCCCGCTGGCGCACCAGGCCCAGCGTGCGCTGCGCGTCCTGCAGCGCGGTCTGTACCTTGGGGTAGTAGCGCCGGTCATCGACCCAGGTCGGCCCGGAGTTCGGCACGCGGTACTTCAGCAGGACGCAGGTGATGCCGCGCGAGATCAGCCAGTCGCAAATGTCCGTGCCCTCCAGGTCCATGGCCAGCATCTGGTAGCCGCCGCCGGGAAATACCACCACCGCGGCGCCGGTGTTGTGGCCCTGCGCCGGGTACACGGTCATGGTCGGCCGGCTGACATTGTCGATCCTGGCCCCGGGCCCAGCCGTTTCCGGCTTCGGATGCGGCAACGCATCCGGCACCGCGCCGGGCCAGATCGGCACCTGCACGTGGCCCGGCGTGGGCTCCCAGACCCGCGCCTGCGCGGCGTGGGCAGACAGACCGAGGGCAATGGCCAACGAACAGCACACGAATCGACGCATGGGACGCTCCGAACAGGATGGGAGATGGAAGGGACCACAGGACGGCCGCGACGGCTGTGGCCGTTGGGTGCAACGCAAGCGATCGCGCGCGGCATCGGCACGATGGCGCCGCCGATGATCGCGAGCAGCGTCTCCTACGAATGGCTGTTGTCCCGTTTGTGGAATCAGCCACGACGGACCTTCGCGATAAAGCCTGTCGCGGCCGAAGCCACGCCTACAGGAGGTCGACCTGCATCCGGCACGATTGCGGCGAGCGCAGTCGATACAGCGCGCGCAACGCACCTAGCCGGTACGCAGTGCCTGCGCAGGCAGCGACGCCACCACCGCCTGCGCCACCGCTTTCAGCGCCGCATCGCGCGCGGCGCTGTCGACCGTGGCGCCGTTGAGATAGGCGGTGAGCAGCAGCGGCGTGGGCCGCCCCGGCGCCCACACGATGGCGATGTCGTTGCGGGTATCGGTGCCGTTGCTGCCGGTCTTGTCGCCGATCCGCCAGCCCGCCGGCAGGCCGGCACGCAAGCAGTCGTTGCCGGTGCGGTTGTCGCGCATCCAGTCGATCAGGCGCTGCCGCGAAACCGCCTGCAGCACCTCCCCGAGCAACAAGGCACGCATCGTCGCGGCCATCGCCGCCGGCGTGGTGGTGTCGCGCGGATCGCCGGCGACGAAGTCGTTCATGCCCGGCTCGTTGCGGTCCAGTTGGGTCTGCGCATCGCCCAGCGCACGCAGGAAGCGGTTCACCCCGGGCGGGTCGCCGACCAGCGGCAACAGCAGGTTGGCCGCGGTGTTGTCGCTGTAGATCATCGCCGCACGGCACAGTTCGACCACGCTGAGGGTGCCGCCGACATGGCGCTCGGACACCGGCGCATTCGCCAGCAGATCCGCCTTGCGCACCGGCAGGCGCCGCTCCAGGGACAGCTCACCGCGGTCGACCCGCTGCAGTACGGCCCCTGCCAATAGAAATTTGAAGGTACTGCACAGCGGGAAGCGCTCGTCCTGGCGCTGTCCGCCCAGCGTTGCGCCGCCGCCATCGAGCAGGCTCACGCCGAGCCGGCCGCCGCTGCGACGCTCGATCTCGGCCAAGCGCTTTTGCAGCGTCTGCGCAGGCTGTTGCGCGGTTTTTGCCTGTGCTGCGGCCACCGCCAGCAGGCTCGCGCCCATGCCCACGCCCTGCAGGAACCGTCGTCTCGTCAGCATCGTCCACCTCCGTCGGGAGCCAGGATGATGGCCACATTGACCCACCCCCACCAGCGAGGTTATTCAATCGCACCCATGAGGCGAATTGATACCTGGCGATGATCCGTCCGCACCTGCCGCTGAACGCCCTGCGCGCCTTCGAGGCCGCGGCGCGGCACCAGAACCTGACCCGTGCCGCGGCCGAGTTGTGCGTGACCCAGGCCGCGCTGAGCCACCAGATCAAGCATCTGGAGGCGCGCCTGGGCGTGGTGCTGTTCCAGCGACTGCCGCGCGGCGTCGCCCTGACCGACGAGGGCCTGCGCCTGCATCCGGTGCTGACCGAGGCCTTCGACCGCATCGCCGGGACGCTGCAGCGCTTCGCCGGCGGCCGCTACCGCGAGACGCTGAGCGTGGGCGTGGTCGGCACCTTCGCGGTGGGCTGGCTGCTGCCGCGGCTGGACGCCTTCCACGCCGCGCACCCGGATATCGAATTGCGCGTGTACACCCACAACAACCGGGTCGACCTGGCTGGCGAAGGCCTGGACCTGGCGATCCGGTTCGGCGACGGCGACTGGCAGGGGCAGCACGCCACACCGATCCTGGACGCCCCGTTCGCACCAGTGTGCGCGCCGGCGCTGGCGCCGCTGCTGCGCACGCCCGCAGACCTTGCCAGGACCGCGCTGCTGCGCTCCTATCGACTGGACGAATGGCCGCGCTGGCTGCAGGCCGCCGGCGCGCCCGAGGTGCAGGCCGGCGGCCCGATCTGCGATGCCTCGCTGACCCTGGCCAGCATCGCCGCAGCCGGCCACGGCGTGGCCCTGCTGCCGCTGCGCCTGTTCGCCCAGGACCTGGATGCCGGGCGCCTGGTCTGTCCGTTCAGCACCCGCATCGACCTGGGCCGCTATTGGCTGACCCGGCTGCGCTCGCGCGTGGAAAACGACGCCGCCCGGCGCCTGCGCACGTGGTTGCTGGCCGAGCAGGCGGCGTCGGCCGAGTGAACCGGGATGGCGGCGGCGCAGGCAAGTGCCTGGATGCACGGCTTGTCGGGCACTCTGCCGGTGTGAACTGCATCGCCAAACTAGCGCGCGAAGCTGGTAACGATACCCGCGTGAAGATTTTGTGCAGTGCCGCTTGGCGACCGGTTTGGGGCGAACTATGATCCCGGTCGCAGTCGCAATGTGCGCCTGGGGAAGGCGCCCACAGTTTCTGGGGGAAACTTGCTGATGAACCGTATTGCCTTGACCGCCCGTCCGGGACTGGTCTCGCGTGACGTCGTGCTCGCGGCCGCGCTGGCCTGCCTGTGTGTGCTGCACCTCGCCTACTTTCTGCGCAGCGGCGCCAGCGAATGGCATTGGGCGCTCAGCGCCGCCGGTCTGGCGCTGATGGCGCTGAAGGCCGGCCTGCGACCGACGCCGACCGCCCGCCCCTCGCTGCAGGGCCTGCGCTCGCGCACGCCGCTGGACTGGGCGGCGATCGCCGGCGGCCTGCTGGTCGTGGCCAGCGCCGCGGCCTGAGCCGCGTCGAGAAGCGATTGAAGCCCCTCTCCCACCGGGAGAGGGGTTGGGGTGAGGGTACGCCGGCACGCACGGCCGGCTGCTGCGACTCCGCAGGCGCCCGCACCCTCATCCGCCCCTTCGGGGCACCTTCTCCCGCAGGGAGAAGGAATTGCTGGCTCGGCGGGAATCATCCGTGCCTTGGCGGCGACACCATCGCCGAGCCGCATTCGCGGGAACAGAAACAGCCCGGACATCCATATCTCACGTCTCCAGCGCACGCCCTGCCGGCGGCGCCCGCTACACGGCGCGCTTGCCGCCGTCGGTGCCCACCTGCGCCGCCACCAGGTGCCGGAACGCGTCGCGCTGCGCGGCATCGGTGAACCAGGACGTCGGCACCAGGTCGAACAGGATGTCGTTCTGGTACAGCATCAGCACCTGCGGATTCTCGCGATAGCGCACGTAGTCGCCCCAGGGACGCTGCACGCGCCCGTCCGCCCAGGTGATCTCCAGGCCGGCCGCGTCCCAGCGGAGGGTAAGGCGATGCCGCAATGCCGCCTGTTGCGCATACAGGCGGCGGACCTTGCGCGGCATCGTCCATGCCGACTGGATGGTCTGGCCGATCAAGCCACCGCCACCGGCGGCGGCCAGCACGACGCCGAGCATGGCCATGCCCGAGCCATGCCGGGCGAAGGCGAACAGCATCAATCCGCCCAGCAGCAACGCCGCCATCGCCAGCAGCACGCGCCGCACTGCGCGCCGTTGATGCAGGCGCTGGGCGATCAGATAGTCCTGCAGCGTGATGTTGCCGCTGATCGTCATGCTGCTCCTCCCGCTGTCCTGCACCGGCCAGAGCAGGAGCGTGCCACGCGCGGCAGGGCCGGCGCAAAGTCGCCGGCAGGCACGCTACGCCGCCTTCCACCGCGGCGTCGGTCTACCTGCCAGCAAGGCAGGCCCACGGCGCGCCTCAGCCGTCGATCAACTCCATCCACGCCTGCTCGGCCTGCGCCAGCTCGCGCGCGGCGGCCTCGCGCTCGCGGCCCAGCACCGCCATCTTCTCCGCATCGGCGTAGTGCTTGGGATCGGCGAGCTGGCGATCGAGCTCGGCCAGTGCCGCTTCCAGCTCGCCCACGCGCTTCTCGGCGGCGGCCAGCTTGTGCGGGTTCGGCGGCTTCTTCGCCGGCAGCGGCTTGACCGGCGGCGACGGGGTCGGCGCGGCTTCGGCCAGTTTATGCTTGGTGCCCTGCGCGGCCGGGCGGGTGCGCAGCCACGCGGCATAGGCGTCGAGGTCGCCGTCGAACGGCTCCACCACGCCGTCGGCCACGCGCCAGAAGGTGTCGCAGACCAGGCCGATCAGGTGGCGGTCGTGCGAGACCATCACGATCGCACCCTCGAAATCGCTCAACGCCTCGGCCAGCGCCTCGCGCATCTCCAGGTCGAGGTGGTTGGTCGGTTCGTCGAGCAGCAGTACGTTGGGTTGCTGCCAGGCGATCAGCGCCAGCGCCAGGCGCGCGCGCTCGCCGCCGGAGAAGCCGTCGACCGGCTCGAACGCGCGGTCGCCGGGGAAATTCCACTTGCCGAGGAAATCGCGGAACGCCTGGTTGCTGGCGTCCTTGTCGATCTCGCGCATGTGGTCCATCGGCGACTGCCCTTCGTGCAGCGACTCCACCGTGTGCTGGGCGAAGTAGCCGATGCGCAGGTCCGGATGCGCCATGCGCTCGCCGGCGATCGGCGGCAGTTCGCCGACCAGGGTCTTGACCAGGGTGGTCTTGCCGGCGCCGTTGGGGCCGAGCAGGCCGATACGCTGGCCAGCCTCCAGGCCGAAACCGACGTTGTGCAGGATCACCGCGTCGGCGCCGTAACCGGCCTCGGCGTGGTTGAGGCGGATCAGCGAGAACGGCAGCTTGGCCGGCGGCGCCAGTTCGATGCGGAACTCGCGTTCGGCGCGCACCGCCTCGGTGCCGGCCAGCTTCTCCAGGCGCTTCATCCGGCTCTGCGCCTGCGCCGCCTTGGACGCCTTGGCCTTGAAGCGGTCGATGAAGCTCTGCAGGTGGGCGCGCTCGGCCTGTTCCTTCTCGTGCGCGATCTGCTGCTGGCGCAGCTGCTCGGCGCGCTGGCGCTCGAAATCGGTGTAGCCGCCGGTGTACAGCTTGGCGCCGCCGTTGTGCAGATGCAGGGTGTGGGTGGCGACGTTGTCGAGGAACTCGCGGTCGTGCGAGATCAGCAGCAGCGTGCCCGGATACTTCAGCAGCCACTGCTCCAGCCAGTACACCGCGTCCAGGTCGAGGTGGTTGGTCGGTTCGTCGAGCAGCAGCAGGTCGCTGGGCATCATCAGCGCGCGCGCGAGGTTCAGGCGCACGCGCCAGCCGCCGGAGAACGAGGACACCGCGCGGTGATGGGTCTCGGCCGGGAAGCCGAGGCCGTGCAGCAGCTTGCCGGCACGCGCATCGGCGTCGTAGGCGCCCATCTCGGCCATCTTGGTGTGCGCGGCGGCCACCGCCTCCCAGTCCTCGCGCGCGGTCGCCTCGGCCTCTTCGGCCAGCACCGCGGCCACCGCGGTGTCGCCGCCGAGCACGAAGCTCAGCGCCGGATCCGGCAGCGACGGGGTTTCCTGGGCGACGCTGGCGATGCGCACCTTGCCGGGCAGGTCGACGTCGCCCTTGTCGGCCTCCAGTTCGCCCTTCACCGCCGCGAACAGGCTGGACTTGCCGGCCCCGTTGCGGCCGACCACGCCCACCCGGTAGCCGGCATGCAGGGTGAGGTCGACATTGGACAGCAACAGCCGCTCGCCGCGGCGCAAGGCGAAATTACGTAGGGAAATCAAGGCAGGGCACTCGGCTAGCGAGGCGGAAGTGTAGCCGCTTCGCCCGCCCCGGCCCACCCGGGGCGGCGACGTGGCGCGGTCCGGGGCTCCCCCCTGGGCACCGCAAAAACCGGACCCAGGTCCGGATTTGTATACGCGCCGGCGTGAAAAACGGATTTCAATCCGATGGCACCCGCTGCACTGCAGCATTCGCCCGTCCCAACGGAAATCGCCAGACCCACGCCACTCCCACCAGCCACTGGAGTCTCCGCCCGATGACGCAACGCCGCCTCCCCCTCGTCAGTGCCGTCCTGCTCGCGCTCGCCTCCGCCAACAGCCTCGCCCAGTCCCAGCAGGCACCGACCACGCTGGACAACGTCATCGTCACCGGCACCCGCATCGCCGACCGCACGGTGGCCGAATCGCAATCGCCGATCGACATCATCGCGCCCGAGGCGCTGCAGGCCACCGGCGCCAGCGACCTCGCCAGCGCGCTGGGCAAGCTGCTGCCGTCGCTGAACTTCCCGCGCCCGGCGATCAACGACGGCAACGACGCACTGCGCCCGGCGACCCTGCGCGGCCTGTCGCCGGACGCGGTGCTGGTGCTGCTGGACGGCAAGCGCTACCACACCACCTCGCTGGTCAACTACAACCCCTCGGTCGGGCGCGGCTCGGCGCCGGCCGACCTCAACTCGATTCCGATGTCGGCGATCGCGCGCATCGAGGTGCTGCGCGACGGCGCGTCGGCGCAATACGGCTCCGACGCCATCGCTGGGGTCATCAACATCGTGCTCAAGCACGGCGCCAAGGCCGGCAGCAACAGCGTTTCCGTCAGCGGCGGCATCATGGACAAGGGCGACGGCGCGCAGAACGGGATCGACGGCTCCTACGGCCTGGCCTTCGGCGGCGCGCCGGGCGGCGAGGCGCCGGGCTGGGTGCGGGTGTCGTGGAACTACCTCAACGCGATGAATACCAACCGCGCAGAGAACACCGACAAGGCCACCACCCTGGCCGGGGCCGCCAACCCCAGCGGCGTTCCCTACGAGCGCTACGGCGACCCGGCGCTGAAGACCTATCAGGGGCTGGTCAATTTCGGCTACGCGCTCACCCCGCACGTCGACCTGTACGGCTACGCCAACTTCAGCCGCCGCGAGGTGCTGTCCAACGGCTACTACCGCGCCTGGGACAACAGCGACCGCAACGTGCAGGCGGTCTACCCCAACGGCTTCCTGCCGCAGATCTACAACCCGTCCAACGACCGCGCCGCGGTGCTCGGCGTCAAGGGCAGCACCGACAACGGCTGGACCTGGGACGTCTCCGCCGACTACGGCAAGAACGACGTCACCTTCGACCTGCGCAACACCATCAACACCAACCTGTACTGGAGCACCGGCGCCTCGCCGACCCGCTTCAACGCCGGCGGCTTCCGCAACGAGCAGAACGCGCTCAACGCCGACTTCAGCAAGTCCCTGGACTGGGGCCTGGCCTATCCGGTCAACCTCGCCTTCGGCGCCGAGTACCGGCAGGACAAGTATGCCGTGGTGGCCGGCTCGCCCACCTCGATCTATTTCGATCCGAACGCCATCAACCCCGAGACCGGCGCGCCCTACCCGGGCGGCTCGCAGGTGTTTCCCGGCCTGTCGCCCTCGGTGGCCGGGCAATTCCAGCGCCACAGCAAGGCGGTGTACGCGGACCTGGAAGCGGACCTGAGCGAGCGCCTGTCCGGCGGCGTGGCCGCACGCTACGAGGACTACAGCGATGCCGGCACCACCCGCTCGGGCAAGCTGTCGGCGCGCTACCAGCTCAACGACGCCTTCGCCGTGCGCGGCACGATCTCCAACGGCTTCCGCGCGCCCTCGCTGGCGCAACAGAACTACGCCTCGGTGGTGACCCTGCCGGTGGGCGGCGTCCTCAGCCAGATCGGCACCTACCGCACCTCCGACCCGGTGGCGATCGCGCTCGGCGCCAAGCCGCTGGCGCCGGAGAAATCCACCAACTACAGCATCGGCGCGGTCTGGCAGCCCGGCGGCGGCTTCAATTCCACCCTCGACCTGTACCAGATCCGCATCTGGGACCAGATCCTGTATTCGGACCAGATCTCGTTGGCCGTGCCGATCGGCCAGGTCAGCGCCGCGCAGTTCTTCGTCAACGGCGCCACCACCCGCACCCGCGGCGTGGACTGGGTGAGCAACTACCTGCTCGACCTCGACCGCGCCGGCACGCTCAACCTCAGCTTCAGCGCCAACTACAACAAGATCGAGATCCTGGAGATCTCCGATCCGAACTTCGGCCGCGCCAGCCAGGGCCTGCTGACCGACGCCACGCCGCGCACCAAGTACGTGCTCAGCGGCGACTGGACCCTGGCCGGCTGGACCCTGCACGGCGACGCGACCCGCTACGGCGCCATCACCCGCCGCGGCGACGAGGCCGACGGCAGCCAGGACCAGGCGTTCGCGGCGCGCTGGCTGCTCAACCTGTCCACCAGCTACGCCTGGCGCGACCTCACCTTCACTGTCGGCGTCGACAACGTCACCAACCAGTACCCGACCCGGACCGCGCTCAACAACATCTACGACGACCGCCCCAACGGCCTGCAGTACTCGCCGCTGTCGCCGTTCGGCTTCAACGGGCGCTACTGGTACGGGCGGGTGAGCTACCGCTTCTGAGAAGGCCAGGGACCGTGGCGTGGCCGCAGGGGCGCGGCCACGCAACGGCGCGGGCGGCTTAGAACGTAAAAGAATAAGAACATGCGCTTGCATCCTGCGACGCAGCACGCATGTTAAAAAATAATAAGCCGCCCCTGGGACGCGGCCTGCTTGGCCATGCCAGCCGCCGCGCCCCGCCTGCCATTTCGGCACCTGCTGGAGTTTTCATGAACCGTCCGTTGTCGCTGCTGGCGAGCGCCGTGCTCGCCGCCCTCGCCGCCCCCTCCTTCGCCCAGACCGCGTCCGACGCACCCAGCACGCCCAGCACGCTGGACACGGTCATCGTCACCGGCACCCGCGTCAGCGACCGCACCGTCGCCGAGTCGCAATCGCCGATCGACATCATCACCCCCGAGGCGCTGCAGGCCACCGGCACCTCGGAACTGGCCACCGCGCTGTCGCGCGCGCTGCCCTCGCTGAATTTCCCGCGCCCGGCATTGACCGACGGCACCAGCGGCATCCGCCCGGCGCAGTTGCGCGGGCTCTCGCCCGACCAGGTGCTGGTGCTGGTCAACGGCAAGCGCCGCCACACCTCGGCGATGATCAACGTCAACGGCACCATCGGCCGCGGTTCCTCGGCGGTGGATCTCAACGCGATCCCGATCGCCGCGATCGAGCGGGTGGAAGTGCTGCGCGACGGCGCCTCGGCGCAGTACGGCTCCGACGCCATCGCCGGCGTGGTCAACATCGTGCTCAAGGGCGCCGGCGAAGGCGGCAGCCTGGCCGTGGAGCACGGCAAGTACTCGGCCGGCGACGGCGCCAAGTCGCAGCTCTCCGGCGACGCCGGAGTCGGCTTCGGCGATGGCCGCGGCAGCCTGCACGTGGCCGGGCAGATCAGCCAGCAGGACGCCACCAACCGCGCCGGCCCCTACCAGGGCACCGCGCCGAACACCGGCAACTACCCCGGCATCGGCCAGACCACCTTCGTCTACGGCGACCCCAAGGTCGACGCCACCGCGGTCTCGGCCAACGGCGAGTTCCGCTTCAGCGACAACCTCACCGGTTACGCCACCGCGATCGCCAGCAACCGCGACATCACCTCGTTCGCGTTCTACCGCTCGCCCAACCACAACGGCCAGACCGCGCTGCTGGCGCAGGTCTACCCGGACGGCTACGTGCCGCAGATCGAGCAGTACTCCAAGGACCGCTCGCTGGTCGCCGGCCTGAAGGGCAGCACCGCCGGCGGCTTCGCCTGGGACATCAGCTACAACTACGGCTACAACAAGGTCGACTTCCACACCGCCAACAGCATCAACTACAGCCTCGGCGTCGACAGCCCGCGTCGCTTCTACGACGGCGCGCTGGAGTACACCCAGAACGCGGTCAACGCCGACTTCACCCAGCCGCTGGAGTGGGGCCTGGCCTATCCGGTGACGCTGTCCTTCGGTGCCGAGTACCGCCAGGAGAAGTGGAACCAGTCGCCGGGCGAGCTGGCTTCCTATACCGGCACCACCGGCGGCGCGCAGGGCTTCGCCGGTTTCGCGCCGCTCAACGCGGTGCATTCGGACCGCCACAACTACGCGGTGTACGCGGGCCTGGAAGCCGACCTCACCGACAAGTTCTCCGCCGGCCTCACCGGCCGCTACGAGGACTACTCGGATTTCGGCAGCAAAACCTCCGGCAAGCTGTCGGCGCGCTACGCGTTCACCGACAAGGTCGCGCTGCGCGGCACCGTCGCCAGCGGCTTCCGTGCGCCGTCGCTGGCGCAGCAGCAGTACCAGGCGGTGACCAGCAGCTACATCAACGGCAGCTTCTTCGAATCCGGCACCTTCCCGGTGAACAGCGCGGTGGCCCAGGCGCTGGGCGCCGCGCCGCTGAAGGCCGAGACCTCGCTGTCCTACAGCCTGGGCCTGGTGCTGCAGCCGGTCGAGCGCCTGTACCTGACCGTGGACGCCTACCAGATCGAGATCGACGACCGCATCCTGCTCTCGTCCAACCTCAACGACGCGGCGGTGCTGGCCAAGCTGCGCCAGCTCGGCTACAGCAACGTCACCAGCGTGCGCTACTTCAGCAACGCCGCCGACACCCGCACCCGCGGCGTCGACGTGGTCGGCACCTACAGCATCCCGTTCGCGGCCAGCACGCTGGACCTCACCGCCAGCTACGGCTACAGCAAGACCGACATCACCCATGCCGTCACCCAGCCGCAGGCGCTGGCCGCCATCGGCTCGACCCAGACCACCCTGGGCCGCGACGAGATCGGCCGTCTGGAAGACAGCTATCCGAAGGACAAGCTGATCCTCAGCGGCACCTGGAAGCTGCCGAAGTGGGACCTGAGCCTGGCCGCGACCCGCTACGGCGAGTTCACCGTGCGCAATTCGGCCACCGCCGCGCGCGACCAGACCTACGGCGCGGACTGGGTGGTCGACGCCTCGGCCAGCTTCAAGCCGAGCACCAACTGGACGCTGACGCTGGGCGCGGACAACGTGTTCGACCAGTACCCGGACAAGACCGCCAACCTGATCAACTCCACCTACGGCATGCTGCCGTACAGCAACTACTCGCCGTACGGTTTCAACGGCGCCTACGTGTACGGGCGGATCAATTACCGCTGGTGATCGCGAGACCAGGCGCGCTGATTGCGCCTGCGCCGAGCACGACGACGGCCCGGGTTTCCCGGGCCGTTGTTTTTTTGGGGCGGGGATTGGGGATTGGGGATTGGGGATTGGGGAATCGAGATTCGGGATTCGGGATTCGAACTTCACCAGCCTGCGACGTTTTCGCGGATCTAGACTTTTTTGTAGGAGCGGCTTCAGCCGCGACGCTTTACCGGTGGCGCGTCGCGGCTGAAGCCGCTCCTAAGGCGCATGGATCGGGCGTCCTTGTGGGAGGGACTTCAGTCCCGACGCATGAAGGTGCCAGGTGGCGTTGGGCTTCACTCGTCGCGGCTGAAGCCGCTCCCACAGAAGCTATATGCATGCTCGCGTCATGCTGCGCTCGTGCACCCGCGACGCGCCCGACACCGTGCTGTGCCCCCGTGCCGCGCAGCCAGCATCTTGCACTTCGCGCTGCGAAAACGCCGCAGCGGCCACGCGCAGGCACGGCCACGTGCACCACGTCCGCGCGCATCGTCGGCATTTTGTCTACGAGGCCGGAAAATCCGGGGATGCGCGCTGCCGCAACGCCTGCAGCGGTGGTTGCAACTGCAACCTCCGCCTTGCGCTTAACGGAACATTGACACTCCTGACATCCGCCGGTAATCCCTAGGGAGCGTCGCTGCATCCGCCAGGGGACAGGGGAGCGCGCATGCAGCGACGCCTTCCCCCACTACTGGAGCCGCCTCCCTCATGACGCGCACGCTCACTCCGCTCGCCCACGCCGTCGCCCTGTGCCTGGCGACGTCCGCCGTTTCCGTCCATGCGCAGAACGCCGGCAACGCGCAAACCCTGGACACCGTCATCGTCACCGGCACGCGCGTGGCCGACCGCACCGTGGCCGAATCGGCGTCGCCGATCGACATCATCTCGCCGGAAACCTTGCAGTCCACCGGCACCACCGAACTGGCCACCGCGCTGTCGCGCGCGGTGCCCTCGCTGAACTTCCCACGCCCGGCGATCACCGACGGGTCCGATGCGGTGCGCCCGGCGCAGTTGCGCGGGCTCTCGCCGGACCAGGTGCTGGTGCTGGTCAACGGCAAGCGCTACCACACCACCGCCCTGGTCAACCTCAACGGTGCGCAGGGCCGCGGCTCGTCGCCGGCCGATCTCAACACCATTCCGATCGCCGCGGTCGAACGCATCGAAGTGCTGCGCGATGGCGCCTCGGCGCAATACGGCTCCGACGCCATCGCCGGCGTCATCAATATCGTGCTCAAGGGCAGCGGCAGCGGCGGCAGCCTGGCCGGGCGCTACGGCAAGTACAGCGCCGGCGACGGCGAGCAGTACCAACTCTCCGGCGATGCCGGGCTCACCTTCGCCGAGACCGGCAGCGTGCATTTCGCCGCACAGGCCGGCCACCAGGACCAGACCGACCGCGCCACGCCCTACCAGGGCCAGGTGCAACAGCGCTACGGCGACCCCGACGTGGACCAGGGCGCGTTCTCCTACAACGGCCAGTACAGCCCGGCCGACTACATCACCTTCTATTCCTACGCGATGCTCAGCCGCCGCGAAGTGCTGTCCAACGGCTACTTCCGCTGGTCCGGCGACAACCGCAACCGTCCGGAGATCTACCCGGACGGCTTCCTGCCGCAGATCTACAACGTCAGCAAGGACGTGTCCTGGGTCGGCGGGGTCAAGTCCAGCACCGCCGGCGGCCTGGCCATCGACCTCAGCTACAACTACGGCCGCAACGACCTGAGCTTCGACGTGCGCCACAGCCTCAACAACAGCCTGGGCCTGGCCAGCCCCACCGAGTTCTACGCCGGCGCGCTGCAGGTCACCCAGAACGTGCTCAACGCCGACTTCAGCAAATCGCTGGAGGTCGGCCTGGCCTACCCGCTCACCCTGGCCTTCGGCGCCGAGTGGCGCGGCGAGAAGTTCAACGAATCGCCGGGCGAGCCGGCGTCCTACGTCAACGGCGGCATTCCCTCGGCCAACGGCACCCTGCTGCCGGGCGCGCAGGTGTTCGCCGGCTTCAAGCCCAGCGACTCCGGCCACTACGACCGCAACAGCTACTCGGCCTATCTGGACCTGGAAGGCGACATCACCGACAAGTTCTCCGCCGGCCTGGCCGGACGCTACGAGAACTACAGCGACTTCGGCGACACCGCCACCGGCAAGCTGTCGCTGCGCTATGCCTTCAGCCCGAAGGTCGCGTTGCGCGCCACCGTCTCCACCGGCTTCCGTGCGCCCTCGCTGCAGCAGCAGTATTTCCAGTCGGTCGCCACCAACTTCATCAACGTCGCCCAGCCCGACGGCAGAATCGCCGCCACGCCGTTCGAGATCGGCACCTTCCGCACCGACAACCCGGCGGCGATCGCGCTCGGCGCCGAACCGCTGAAGGCCGAAAAATCCAAGAACTACGGCCTGGGCCTGGTGCTGCAGCCGGTGGACGCGCTGTACATCACCCTCGACGCCTATCGCATCGACATCGACGACCGCATCGTGCTCTCGGAGAATCTCACCTCCACGGCGGTACGCAACTACCTGCAGGGCAACGGCTACGCCGGCATCGGCGGCGGCCGCTACTTTACCAACGCCATCGACACCAAGACCCAGGGCGTGGACGCGATCGGCACCTACAAGATCGCGCTGCCAGCCAGCAGCCTCGATCTCACCGCCGGCTACAACTACAACAAGACCGACATCGAGAAGATCGCCGGCAATCCTGCGGTGCTGGAAGCGATCGACCCGACCGCGGTGCGCATCGGCCGTGCCGAGATCGGCCGCATCACCCGCGGTTCGCCGCGCGACAAGTTCTTCCTGAGCAGCGTGTGGTCGCCCGGCGCCTGGGCCTTCACCGCCACCGCCACGCGCTGGGGCGAATTCACCGACTTCGGCACCACGCCCGCCGCCGATCAGACCTATGCGGCCAAGTGGACGCTGGATCTGTCGGCCGCCTACACGCTGGGTCGGTGGCGCGTCACTATCGGCGGCGACAACGTGCTCAACGAGTACCCCGACCGCTCACGCGCCGGTGCCGGCACCCGCACCTACCTGCCGTACAGCACGTCCTCGCCGTTCGGCTTCAATGGCGCGTTTGCCTACGCCAACGTCAACTACAGCTGGTGATGCGTGTGCGGTGGCGGTGTCACTGGCACCGCCGCCGCATTCTCTACCGGCAGTCTCGATACCGCACCTCGCCGCCGTCCGTATCGATGACGCGCAGCATCACGACGCTGCAGGAATCGGATGCGTGCCCGCGCAGCAGCGACGGGGTGTCGACAAGGCCTGCGCGTGCCGGCCTTGTCGATGTCGCAGGGCACCGCAGCGCACTGCGGCAGTCGCCCGCTCTCCGCACACGGCCGCCGCGAGGCGCCATCCCAGTGCCATCGGCAGCGATGCAGACGCGTCAAGCACTCGTCGCGCAATCCAAGCGCGTTGGGCTGCCGCATAAGCGCAATAGATTTACTCGCGCTGCAACTCGCGCCCGATAGACAGAGCATTCGACACTCCACGTCCGTGCGCTATCGGCGCAATGTCGCGCAGTGAAAAACGCTGCCACTGTGTCGCGATGGTGTGCCTGCAATAAATGGCATGGAAACTGCAGTGCAGTCCACGCCCGACGTCCCGGCATTGCCGGAGGGTCGACGCGAAGTCGCGCGACCTGGGGCCATACCTGAGCAAGCCGATGCGGCGCATTTTGTGGAAATCATTCCACATAGATAAGCGTGATACGCATCACAAGTATGAATCGATTGATTATTTGTCAACAGTGGCCTGTTGCGATTCGCGTAATGTGGAATCGCCTGAACGGCAGGCAAAAAATCCCTTATGGGGAAGGATCTGATTATGTGGAAAACTTCCAAATTCGCGACGCTCTCGGGCATCGCGCTTTGCTCTGCGCTGGCGTTCAATGCCTCGGCGCAGAGTTGCTGTCCGGGCGGTGGTGTCGGCACGCCGATCGCCATCCGCGGCCTGGGCGAAAGCGCCCCGGCGGCGACCAACCTGTCCACCAATTCGTCTGCACGCATCTACCAGTTCGAGCGTAATGGCGTGACCTACCTGCAGATCAACGACGCCACCGGCCAGGTGCGCGGCGCGATCGGTCGTGTCGGCGACACCGCCTGGGTGACGCCGATGGGTCAGGACGTGGATCGGGTGAGCACCGTCGACACCTTCGACAGCAGCCGCGGCACCGTGGTCTACGATGCGCGCTACTTCACCGTGCAGCTGGCCAGCAGCGCCAACGGCGACGTCTGGACCGTGACCATCAAGAAGTAACCGGCTTTTGCAGGGGCTCTGAGATCAGGAAACTGATCTTTCGCTCATGACGGCGCCGGCAGGTGCCGTCATGAGCCTTCAACCGGCTCGCCAGCTCCCAGTCCATCTCGTCGGCGCTGTGCTGCTTGCGGCCGCTGCCCGGCATGGTCGTATCGGCTTCCAGCGTCACCACCACGCCGCGCTTGCCGCGCGCCGACCAGACCCGCGCCGTGATGATGTGCCGGCCCGCGTTGGGCAGGATTTCCATGGCGTTGAGGACGCACCGGTACGCCGCCAGTTGCAGGCCAATCGACAGCCGCCGCGTATCGCCGTGCAGGCGCGCCTCGACCTCGGTCTCGCAGGCATTGGCGAAGGCGATGGAATTCAGCGCGCCGTACAGGCCGTGGGTTTCGATATCCAGCGGATACAGTGCGGCGACGTAATCGTCCAGCAATTGCGCCTGGATCACCCCGGTGCGGTTCATTTCCATCGCCGCGGCGTAGTGGCCGTGCTCCTTCAGCGTGGTGGCGATATCGCGGCGCAGCTTGTTGATATGCACGTGGATGTCGGTGTACTCGATCACCCGGTTGCGCAGGGTGCGTTCGGCCGACATGTAGCTGGCTTGGGCGACCTGCAGCGCCTCCCTTTCGGCAAAGCCGAAGCGTTGCACTTGATCGAAGGCAACGGACAACTTGGCGCCGAGGGAAGCGAGTGCGGTCACCGCAAAGGCGACCAACAATTGCACCTGCAATGAGTCCGCGTCGTAGGCACCGGCATAATTGGTCTTCGGCATGGACATGGCCACCGCGAAGTTGGCCATCACCACGCCGATCGCGGCGCCTCGCCAGGCATGCTTGAAGGTCAGCCAGACGGCCGGCGCAATCATGAGAACCAGGAGGAACTGGCGCAGGACGCCCTCCACCTGCATCGCGACACCGAACAGGACGCCCATCAGCAGCGCGGCGACGCCTGCGCTGTGCAGAACCGTCCTTCGCGCAGCCGCATCGCCCTCTGCTCGCCTGACCCACAGCAGCGCGGGGAAGACGAACATAACGATACCCAGATAGAAACCGATCCAGAACTTCAGCGTGTTTTCCAGATTGATGTAGGCCGCGGGCCCACCCAGCAGCCAGTTGACGCCCTTGTTGACGAGCACCGCCCACAACGCCGCGCACAGGCAGATCAGCGGAAGCCAGCTCTGCTCGACCCGGAAATCCGGAAGATTGCGCCGGACCATCCAGGGAAGCAGCGCGAACGCGGGCATCAGCAGGAACGAACTGCCGTACACCCATACCGGATTTGCGCCGCCCTCCTCGATCATCGGCACGCGCATGCTCAACAGCGCCGCCGCATCTCCCAGGAACACGTAGGGCCAGAGCCGATACGGGAGAAACAGCAGTGCTGCCGTGCGCAGTCCGATCGGCAGGAACCACTGATCCAGAGAGCAGTGCCACACGGCCAGATAAGCCGCGCAGTACAAGGCGCTCAGGAGGATTCCTTTAGCGAAAGTCTTCAGTCTAGCCATGCCCCTGTCCCGGCAGGACACCAATGGGCGCAAACATACACCACGGAATGGGCCGAAACAGTAGACAGATAACGTCCACCATGCGCTGTAATGTCTTTCCCGACAGGGAGTTGCGTGCGGGACCGGTTCGCTGCGACCTCCATCCCATTCGTGCTGTCGGGGAGCGACATTCCGGACCGTGTCGCGGCACCGCCGACGTGGCCGATTGCGCGATGATCGTCGCCCGCCACGCCGGTCCCCCAGGCCGGCGCGGCCGGGTTCCGCCGCTCCCGCCAGACGCGCCTGGGGTGGATTCTGGCAGCGCCGAGCCGAGCGCCGTGTCCACGCTGCCAGCCACACCGATTTGCCGACAAAAGCCCCGATCGGCGACACTCCAGGCTTCCTTGTTCTGCGATCCTGAATGCATCACGACACCAGTCTCATCGACATCATCGCGGTCGGGCTCGCGCTCGCCTTCGTCCTCGGCACGCTCGCCCATCGCCTCAAGCTCTCGCCGCTGGTCGGCTACCTGGTGGCGGGCATCTGCGTGGGGCCGTTCACGCCGGGCTTCGTCGCCGACCAGGCCCTGGCCACCCAGTTGTCGGAACTGGGGGTGATGCTGCTGATGTTCGGGGTGGGGCTGCACTTCTCGCTCGAAGACCTGATGGAAGTGAAGTGGATCGCGATCCCCGGCGCGCTGGCGCAGATCGCGGTCGCCACCCTGCTCGGCTGGGGGCTGGCCTTGAGCATGGGCTGGCCGACCCTGCACGGCCTGGTGTTCGGCCTGGCGCTGTCGGTGGCCAGCACCGTGGTGCTGCTGCGGGCGATGGAGGAACGGCGCCTGCTGGAAACCCAGCGCGGGCGCATCGCGGTCGGCTGGCTGATCGTGGAGGACCTGGTGATGGTGCTGGCGCTGGTGCTGCTGCCGGCGCTGGCCGACGCGCTTGGCGGCAAGGGCGCCGACACCGGGGCGATCCTCGGCGCGCTCGGCGTCACCCTGCTGAAGATGGCCGCGTTCGTGGCGGTGATGCTGGTGGTCGGCCGCCGCGCCATCCCGTGGGCGCTGGAGAAGGTCGCCGCGACCGGCTCGCGCGAACTGTTCACCCTGTCGGTGCTGGCGATCGCGCTGGGCGTGGCGTTCGGCTCGGCCACCCTGTTCGGCGTGTCGTTCGCGCTGGGCGCGTTCTTCGCCGGCATGCTGCTGAAGGAGTCCGAGCTCAGCCACAAGGCCGCCAACGACTCGCTGCCGCTGCGCGACGCCTTCGCGGTGCTGTTCTTCGTCTCGGTGGGCATGCTGTTCGACCCGCACATCCTGGTCGAGCATCCCTGGCAGGTGCTGGCCACCTTCCTGACCATCACCGTCGGCAAGTCGCTGGCCGCGTTCGTGATCGTGCGGGCGTTCGGCCACCCCACCGGCATCGCCCTCACCATCTCCACCAGCCTGGCGCAGATCGGCGAGTTCTCCTTCATCCTCGCCGGCCTCGGCGTGAGCCTGGCGATCCTGCCCGAGACCGGCCGCGACCTGATCCTGGCCGGCGCGCTGCTGTCGATCATCGCCAACCCGTTGCTGTTCAGCTGGCTGGACCGCTGGCAGGCGCGCCAGGCGGTGGAGGCGCCGGTGACGGTGGAACCGGAGCTGCCGCCGGGTCCGTCGCTGGATCTGGTCGACCACGCCATCGTGATCGGCTATGGCCGGGTCGGCAGCGCGCTGGCGGCGGTGCTGCGCGAGCGCGGCGTGCCGGTGCTGGTGATCGACGACAACCGCGACCATGTCGAACGCGCCCACGCCGACGGCATCCCCGGCATCCGCGGCAGTGCCGCCGCCGACCGCGTGCTGGCCGAGGCGCATCCGGAGAAGGCCAAGATCGCGATCCTGGCGATCCCGCAGCCGCTGGAGGCCGGCGAGGCCCTGGCCAAGCTGCGTGCGCTGAATCCGGCGTTGACCCTGCTGGCGCGGGCGCACAGCGATGCCGAGGTCAAGCACCTGCTCGACCACGGCGCCGACGGCACGGTGATGGCCGAGCGCGAACTGGCCTATTCGCTGGCGGAAATGGTGATGGCGACGCCGCCGTACCGGGGGATGCGCGCCGCCGCGCGCTGAGGCCTTGACTGCAGGGATTGGGGATTAGGGATTGGGGATTCGCAAAAGCGGCTCCTCTTCGGCGAGTGAGTCGCAGCGAAAAGCGCGGTAGCGCACAGAAAGCGTCTACAGCAGCCGTGAAGCCTTGCAGCGAATCTTCTTGATAAGCATTCTCGTTTGCGGCAGGATTGCGCTCCCTTCCCCAGTTCCGCTCGCCCTCCCCCATGGCCTGCAAGATCGGGTTGCTCAACTCCGTGCCCAGTGCCCTGCTGTGCGAGATGTTCGGGCATGTCGGCTACGACTTCGCGGTGCTGGATCTGGAACACGTGCTGCGCTCGCCGGCCGAGCTGGAACACGCCATCCGCGCCTGCGAGCTGGGCGGCTGCGAAGCCTGGGTGCGGGTGCCCGAGGTCGACGCCAAGCTGATCGGCCGGGTGCTCGACGCCGGCGCCCGCGGCGTGGTGCTGGCCGGGCTGGACAGCGCCGAGCAGGCCGAGCGCGCGGTTGCCGCCGCGCACTTCCCGCCGCACGGCCGCCGCGGCATCACCGGTGGCCGCGTCACCGGCTTCGGCAGCGTGGCCCTGGCCGACTACATCGCCCGCAGCCGTGAGCGCCTGCGCGTGATCCCGATGATCGAAAGCGCCGCCGGCGTGCGCGCGCTGCCGCAGATCCTGCAGGTCCCCGGCGTGTCGCTGGTAATGGAAGGCGCATTGGACCTGGCGCTGGACCTGGGCGTTGGCCCGCAGCCCACCCACCCGCAGGTCTGGGAGCAGTTGCTGGCGATCGACGCGGCCTGTCGCGCCGCCGGCGTCCCGTTCTGCCCCAATCCGCGCGACGCTGCGCAACGCGCGCACTGGCTGGCGCAGGCGGATCTGCAGTGGCTGTTCGCCGGCGAGGACCGCGCGCTGCTGCAGGCCGCATTGCGCCAGCGCGCGGCCGACCTGCGCAGCCCCTGACCGTTTCGTTCCTGTTGGAGTCGTCGTCTTGATCGCTTCGCTTTCCCCTTCGCTGCTGGCCGTCGCCCTCGCCGCCGCCATGCTCGCTCCCACCAGCGTGCGCGCCGAGGACACCCCGCCCGACGCCGACGCGCAGGCGCGGATCCGCCAGCTCGACGCGGTGCAGGTGCAGGGCAGCCTGCTCGGCCGCTCCACCGTCGAGGACGTGCAGCACTACGCCGGCAGCCGCCAGGTGATCGACAACGCGCAGCTGCGCACCGGCGCCAACCGCTCGCTGGACGACGCGCTGCAGAAGGTGCCGGGCATCAAGGTGTTCGACGAGACCGGCACCGGCGCGCTGCCGCAGATCATGCTGCGCGGCCTGTACGAGAGCCGCAGCGGCCGCGTGCAGGTGCTGGAGGACGGCATTCCGCTGGCGCTGGCGCCGTACGGGCAGACCAGCCTGTCGCTGTTCCCGGTCGGCCTGAACCAGATCGACCGCATCGACATCGTGCGCGGCGGCGCGGCGGTGCAGTACGGCCCCAACAACGTCGGCGGCGTGATCAACCTGATCAGCCCGGACATCCCCACCACCTGGACCACGACGCTGGGCCAAAAGGTCACCGCCGGCGGCGCCGGGCATTACCTGGGCGACACCGCGATCAGCACCGGCGGCTACGCCAGCGACACGTTCGGCGTGCAACTGGACGCCAACTGGACCAAGGGCGACTACTGGCGCGAACACAGCGCCACCGACATCAAGAACCTGCGCCTGCGCGCGGAATGGTGGCTGGCGCCGGACAAGCTGCTCAAGGCCAGCGTGCAGCGCTACGTCGCCGACATGGACATGGCCGGCGCCTTGTCCGTCGCCGACTACCTGCGCGATCCGCGCCAGTCGACGCGGCCGCTGGACGAATTCACCGGCCGCACCACCCGCGCCTCGCTGGTCTACGAGCAGGACTTCGGCGATGTAGGGCCGTTCCAGGACCTGCGCCTGGACTGGAGCAATTTCAGCGCGCGCAGCAGCCGCAACTTCATCGTCGGCATGCGCTCGGCGGCCAGCGAGACCTGGCGCCCCGACCTGCCGCCGCAACTGCGGCAGAGCGCGCCACGCGATTTCCGCGTCTATGGCAGCGAGCCGCGGCTGAGCTGGACGATGGGCGACGGCGCGGTGCGCCAGCAGTGGACGCTGGGCGCGCGCGCGATCAACGAGGACATCGACTTCCTGGTCGGCAACACCCGCCTCAGCGATGGCCTGTACACCCTGGTGCGCGACTGGCGCTTCAAGGACCGTGGCGCGGCGGCCTACGTGAGCGACGCGATTTCCCTGGCCGACGGCCGCGTCACCGTCACCCCCGGCCTGCGCTACGAACAGGTCGATTCGCGCTACTACAACCTGGCCAGCGGCGTGCGCACGCGCAACAAGACCGACGACGTGCTGCCCGGCCTGACCCTGGGATTCCAGGCCACTCCACAGTGGTACCTGTACGCCGACGGGCAGCGCTCGCTGCGCGCGCCGCAGGTCACCCAGATCATCTTCGGCGACAACCTCGACGCCGAACTGGCCTGGAACTACGAGGCCGGCGCGCGCTACCAGCCCAACGAACGCACTCGTGTGCAGTTCGGCGGCTACCTGATCGACTTCGACCAGCAGATCCAGCTCGACAACACCACGCGCACCTATCGCAACCTCGGCAAGACCCGCCACCAGGGCGCCGAAGTGGAAGTGCAGTGGAGCCCGACGCAACTGCGCGCGCTGACCCTCAACGCCGGCTACGCCTACCTGGACGCGCGGCAGGAATCGGGCGTGTACGACGGCAATCGCGTGCCCTACACCTCGCGCAACCAGCTCACCCTCGGTGCGTCGTACCGGCCCGACTCCGGTCATACCACCGTCGCCGTTTCCAGCTATTACTTCAGCCGCGCCTTCAGCGATGCGGCCAACACCGTGCAGGAGAACGCGATCGCATCGGTCGGCGAACTGCCTTCCTACTGGGTGTGGAACGCGCAGCTGAGCCAGGTGCTCAGCGAAGGTGCCAGCGGCAAGCTCAGCGCGTCGCTGGCGGTCAACAACCTGTTCGATCGCAAGTACTGGTACCGCGGCATCGACACCAGCCCCTGGGGCCGGCAGCCGGCGCCGGGCCGCAGCGTCACCGTCGGCCTCGAGTACACGTTCTGATCCATCCCGGCGTCGGACGACGACGCCGGACGCCGCACCACCGCGCGCCACCACGGCGCGCCGCCGCCCGCGGGAGACGCGGACCAGTGCAACGGACGCAGCCGCGTCCTTTCCCACCCAGCGCGCGCCCGATGCGATGCGCCAGGCAACCACGCGACCCTGCCGCAGCCGCGGCGCATGCCTCCCGTGTCCGCCTCCGCGCGGCCGCGCCGGCGGCGTGCATGCGCCTGCGCCCGACGAGACCCGCACATGACCCCGCACGACGCTCCCCTGCTGATCCTCAGCCACGTCTGCCACCCGGCGGTGACCGATGGCTTCCTCCCCGCCGCGCAGCGCCTGGGCGTGCCGGTGCTGCTGCTGACCGACCACCGCCACGCCCACCTCGAGCACTTCCGCCGCCATCCGCCGGCCGCACCGGTGCAGGTGCTGGAGTGCGACGTGTTCAATCCGCTGGGCGTGCTCGACCTGCTCGGCAGCCTGCCGCAGCCGCCGCGCGCAGTGTTCAGCAACAGCGATCACCTGCAGACCAGCGCCGCCGTGGTCGCCGCCGCGCTCGGCGTGCCCGGCAAGGACTGGCAGGTCTGCTACGCGGCCAAGAACAAGGCGGCGATGCGCCAGCGGCTGCGCGCGCTCGGCCTGCCGGCGCCCTGGTTCTGCAGCCTGGCGCCGGGCACGCAACCGCCGGCGCAGGCGCCGTGGCCGCTGATCGCCAAGCCGCGCGAAGGCGTGGCGAGCATGGACGTGCGCCACTGCGCCGACACAGCGGCGCTGCAGACCTACCTCGATGATTTCTGGCAGCGCCACCCACAGCGCAGCGTGCTGCTGGAAAGCGTGCTGGACGGCCCGCTGTTCACCCTGGAAACGCTCGGCGACGGGCACCACCTGCAGCCGATCGGCGGCTTCGACGTGCAGCTCTCGGAGCCGCCACATTTCGTCGAGTGCGAGGCGCGCTGGCGCGGTGCCACCGACACCGCGGTCGTGCAGCAGGCGCTGGCGCAACTGCAGGCGTTCGGCATCGGCTTCGGCGTGTGCCACAGCGAGTTCATCCTCACCGCCGACGGCCCGGTGCTGGTGGAGATCAACTATCGCAGCATCGGCGACGGCCGCGAATTCCTGCTCGACCGCCTGTTCGGCGGGCACTGGTTCGACAGCGTCCTCGGCCTGCACCTGGGTCGGCCACTGCCTACGCTGCAGGCGCGCCGCGCGCACGCCCTGGTGCGCTACTACGTGGCCGAGCACGACGGCACACTGGCCGTGGCCAGTGCCGACCACGCCAGCAGCGACGCGCACTGGGAAGCGCGCTACCGGCGCCTGCGGCAACCCGGCGACGCCATCCGCCTGAGCCATTCCAACAAGGATTACCTGGGCGTGCTGGACGTGCTCGCCGACACCGAGGCGGACCTGCAGCAGGCGCTGGCCAGCACCGAGGCGTCGCTGCACTGGCGCACCGACAGCAGCATCGGAGCGGCCGCATGAGCCAGGACGCCGACCGCCGCTACATCGACCTGCGCGTCATCGATGCCTGCCTGCGCGAAGACCTGCGCGGCATCGTCAGCCGCGGCGCTGCCGCCACCCCGCCGCCGGCGGTGCTCGCCGCCTGGGCGCAGGCACCGCTGCCCGCGGACGCCATCTGGTGGCGCATCGCGCACCTGCCCGACGGCGAACTGTGGCTGCCGCTGCGCCGCGCCGGCTACCTGCAGACGGTGAGCGCCTGCAGCGACGACTGGGTGCTGCACACCGGGCAGCACAGCGCCTGCGAATCCGGCGCGGCGCAATGGCTGGCGCGGCTCGGCGCCGGGCTCGATGCGGAGACGCAGGCGTTGCATCGCGCCTATGTCGAAGAAGCCGAGTGCGCGGTGCGCCAGCGTGCGCTGGCGCGGCAGGCCTATGCGCAGCAACGTCCGCTGCTGGCCACCGCGCTGGACGCCGCCGACGCGCACGAACGCGCCTACCGCTGCGAACAACTGGCCAGCCACCGCGACCATCCGTTCTATCCCAGCGCGCGTGCCAAGCTCGGCCTGGACGACGCCGACCTGCCGCGCTACGCGCCGGAGTTCGGCCCCAGCTTCGCGCTGCGCTGGCTGGCGCTGCCGGCCGCGCAGGTCACCCAGACCACACCGCCGCCGGCGTTCTGGCCGCGCCCGAGCATGCTCGGCCTGGACCCGGCGCTGGACGCCGACCATGTCGCCTGGCCGCTGCATCCGCTGATCTTCGAACGCCTGGGCGAGGACGGCTTTGCCCTGCCGGCGGGCGCCATCGCCGCGCCGCAGCCGTGGCTGCAGGTGCGGCCCTCGCTGTCGTTGCGCACGGTGATTCCGCTGGCGTTTCCCGATCATCATCTGAAGCTGCCGGTGCCGATGCGCACACTGGGCGCACTCAACCTGCGCCTGATCAAGCCGTCCACGCTGTACGACGGGCAATGGTTCGAGCGCGTGCTGCGCGACCTCGCCGCGCACGATCCGTCCCTGGGCGAACGCTACCTGCACGTGGACGAGGCGCATGCCGGCCATGTCGGCGAGACCCGGCACCTGTCCTACCTACTGCGCCGCTATCCGGCGATGCCGGACGCGACCCTGGTCCCCGTGGCCGGCCTGTGCGCGCTGCTGCCCGATGGCCGCCCATTGGCTATGCACTTGGCCGAGCGCTTCCATGGCGGCGACCTCACCGCCTGGTGGGACAGCTACCTGGCACTGATGTGCGAGGTACACCTGCGGCTGTGGCTGCGCTACGGCATCGCGCTGGAGGCGAACCAGCAGAACAGCGTGTTGATCTACGCCGCCGGCCGCGCGCCGCGGCTGCTGATGAAGGACAACGATGCGGCGCGGGTGCTGCTGTCGCGGCTGCACACGCAACGGCCGGCGCTGGCCGCGTTGGGCACGCCGCGCGACACACGCATCCCGGTGCAGGACGACGCCGCGTTGGCGCGGATGTTCTGCACCATCATCCTGCAGCTGGACCTGCAGGCGGTGCTGGAAGGGCTGGCGGAATGGCAGCCAGGGCTGCGCACGGCCCTGTACGCGCTGCTGCGCGCGCGCCTGCACGGCACCCTGCGTAGCTTGCGCGAAGAAGGCATCGACACCGCGCCGGCGCAGGCGCTGCTGGACGCGCCCACGCTGCCGGTGAAGTACCTGCTCAGCGCCGGCAGCCTGCTCGGCAAGCAGATCACCGGCGCGGCGGACATCAACAAGTTCTACGGCGACAGCGCGCCCAACCTGCTGCGCGAAGATACGCTGGCTACGCGCGCGGCCGCAGCCGGGACGGCACGATGAAGCGCATCCTCGGCCCGGTGCTGGCCGCGCACTACCTGGCGGCCTTCACCGCGCTGGGCATGCCGCTGTTCCTGCCGCAGGTGCTGCAGCAGCTGGCGCCCGGTGCGGCGATCGGCTGGAGCGGCGTGCTCTACGTGCTGCCGACGCTGTGCACCGCGCTCACCGCCAGCGCCTGGGGCCGGCTGGCGGATCGCTACGGACGCAAGCGCTCGCTGCTGCGCGCGCAGCTCGGCCTGGCGCTGGGCTTCGTCATGGCTGGCTTCGCGCCGAACCTCGGCTGGCTGGTCGCCGGCCTGGTCGTGCAGGGCGCGTGCGGCGGCTCGCTGGCCGCGACCAACGCTTATCTCAGCAGCCAGGCGCAGCACGGCTCGCTGGCGCGGGCGCTGGACTGGACCCAGTTCTCGGCGCGGCTGGCGATGGTCACCGCCCCCGCCCTGCTCGGCCTGGCCACCACGCTGGGCCCGGCGCAGTCGCTGTACCGCTACCTGGCGCTGCTGCCGCTGCTCGCCTTCGCGCTGAGCTGGCGCTTGCCGGACGATCCGCCACGCGCGCCGGCGACAACCACGTCCACGCCTTCCCTGCCGCACACCGATGCCGCGCAGCGCCGCCAGCGCTGGGCGCTGTGGACCACGCAGTTCCTGTTCTGCTTCGCGATGGTGGTGACCTTCCCGTACTTCCTGCCGTATGCGCAGGCGCACGGCATCGGCAGCAGCGCGGTCGCCGGCCTGCTGTACAGCCTGCCGCACCTGGTCTACCTGGTGCTGATGCCGTGCTGGCGCGGCCGCGACCACCGCGCATCGCCGCTGCCGGCGGGTCTGGCGCTGTTCGCCCTGGCCTGCCTGCTGCAGATGGCGCCGCCCGCGCCGGGCTGGCTGATCGCCGCGCGGCTGCTGTTCGGCCTGAGCATGTGGATGGCCCTGCGCGGCCTCAACCGCAGCCTAGCCGAGATCGCCGGCGGGCGCGGCGCTGGCCAGCTATTCGGCCGCTTCGATGCTGCCGGCAAGTACGCCGGCGTCGCCGGCGGCGCCCTCGCCGGCGCCCTGGTGCAAGGCCATGGTCTGGCCGTGCCGTTCCTCGCCGCCGCAGCGGCCGCCCTGCTGGCGCTGCTGCCGGCCCTGATGCTCACGTCCGTTCGGAGAACCGTCCATGTCCCCGTTGCCGATGCATGACCCGTGGCACGACAGCCTGGCGCAAGCGCAGGCGATCACCTGCTGGCTCAACTGCTACCTGCGCGAAGTCGCGCTCGGTCGCGGCCAGGCCGACTTCGACTACCGCGGCCTGGACCGTCCCGGCGTGGCCGCCGCCGGCGAACGCTGGCTACGCCTGCAACTGCCCTCGGGCGCGACGCTGTGCGTGCGCCTGGCGCATGCAGACCGCCTGGGCCGCTGCCGCTTCGCCTCGGCGCCCTACCTGAAGGCCGACGGCCGTCCGTGGCACTGCCTGGACGCTGAGGCGCTGGTGCGCCTGCTGCTGCAGGAACTCAGCGAAGGCGAGCACGCGCCCAACCTGGAACTGCTGGCGCAGAGCGCCAACAGCGTCGCCATCACCGCGCAACTGCTGCGCCAGGCCGACGCCGCCCAGCCCACCGGCGAGGCGCTGATCGATGCCGAGCAATCGATGCTGTGGGGCCACGCCTTCCATCCCACGCCCAAGAGCCGCGAGGGCGTGCCGCTGGACCAGGTGCTGGCGTGCGCGCCGGAAGCGCGCAGCGCCTTCCCGCTGTTCTGGTTCCGCATCGACCCGCGCCTGTACCGTGCGCAAGGCCATGACGTGCGCGCGACGCTGGCGCAGGCTGGCGGCGGCGCCGACCTGTATCCGTGCCACCCGTGGGAAGCCGAGCGCGTGCTGGCACATCCGCTGCTGCGCCAGGCGCAGGCGCGCGGCTGGATCGAACCGCTGGGCGAACGCGGCCTGGCGCTGCGCCCGACCTCGTCGGTGCGCACGCTGTATCACGCCGACCTCGATCATTTCCTCAAGCTGTCGGTGCACGTGCGCCTGACCAACTGCGTGCGCAAGAACGCCTGGTACGAACTGGAAAGCGCAGTGGCGCTGACCCGCCTGCTGGCGCCGGACTGGCAGGCGCTGGCGCAGCGCGTGCCCGGCTTCCACGTGCTGCTGGAGCCGGCCGCCACCGACCTGGACTTCTCCGCGCTGGAGGCCGATGCGCAGGCCTGCCGCGAACTCGGCGAGAGCTTCGGCGTGCTGTACCGGCAGGCGATCCCCGCGGCGCAGCGGGCGCGCTATCGCCCGCAGGTGGCCGGTGCGCTGTTCACCAACGACGCGCGCGGCGAGCCGGCCTGCACCGCCGCGCTGCAGGCGCTGGCGCAACGCAGCGGCAGCAGCCTGGAGGCGGCCACCGCAGCCTGGTTCCGCGCTTACGCACAGTTACTGCTGGACGGTGTGTGGAGCGCCTGGTTCGGCTACGGCATCGTGCTGGAGCCGCACCTGCAGAACACCGTGATCGGTTGCGAAGACGGCCTGCCGACGCAGGTGTGGATCCGCGACCTCGAAGGCACAAAGCTGCTGCCTTCGCGCTGGCCGGCCGCGCGCCTGCCCGGCATGTCCGAGACCGCACGGCAGTCGCTGTACTACAGCGCCGAACGCGGCTGGAACCGCATCGCCTACTGCGCACTGGTCAACAACCTGGCCGAAGCGATCTTCCACCTCGCCGACGGCCACGACCGCCGCGAACGCCAGCTGTGGCAGATCGTCGGCGACATCGCGCGCGCATGGCAGCAGCGACACGGCACGCAACCGGCACTGCAGGCCCTGCTCGACGGCGCGCCACTGCCGGCCAAGAACAACCTGCGCCTGCGCCTGCTGCAGCGTGCCGACCGCCATGCCGACTACAGCTTCCTGCCCAACCCGATCGGCAGCGCCGCGCTGCAGCAGGCGGCGGCATGAGCCTGCGCATCGATCCCGCCCCCCTGCACGCGGCGCTGGCGCAATTGCGCGCGCAGGCCGACGGCCCGGTCTGCGCGTATGTCTACGACCTGGCGGCGCTGCAGGCGCATGCGGCGATGCTGCGCGCACACCTGCCTGCCGAGTGCGAGCTGTTCTATGCGGCCAAGGCCAATGCCGAACCGCCGGTACTGCGCACGCTGGCGCCGTGGGTGGACGGCTTCGAAGCGGCCTCCGGCGGCGAACTGCAATGGCTGCACACGCATCAGCCGAGCCGCCGGCTGCTGTTCGGTGGCCCCGGCAAGCTCGACAGCGAACTGCAGCTGGCCGCCAGCCTCCCCGACTGCAGCGTGCATGTGGAAAGCCTGGGCGAGCTGCAGCGGCTGGCGCGCATCGCCGCATCGAGGGAGCGGCCGCTGTCGGTGTTCCTGCGCCTGAACATCGTGGTGCCGGGCATGCAGGACACGCGCCTGGTGATGGGCGGGCGGCCCTCGCCGTTCGGCCTGGACGTGGACGACCTGGACGCGGCCATGCAGGTGCTGCGTTGCGCGCGCGGACTGCGCCTGGATGGCTTCCACTTCCACCTGCTGTCGCACCAGCGCGATGCGCACCTGCAATTGCGCCTGATCGCGCACTACCTGCAGACCGTGCAGGGCTGGCGCCAGGCCTACGCGCTTGGGCCGCTGACGGTGAATGCCGGTGGCGGCTTCGGCGTGGACTACGCCGATCCGGCGGCCTCGTTCGACTGGGCCGCGTTCTGCGCGGGCCTGCCGACGCTGCTGCGCACGCATGGCGAAGGCCTGCGCCTGCGTCTGGAGCCGGGCCGCTACGTCAGCGCCGCCTGCGGCTGGTACCTGATGGAGGTGCTGGACATCAAGCGCAGCCATGGCGCGCAGTTCGCCATCAGCCGCGGCGGCACCCATCATTTCCGCACGCCGGCCGCGCAAGGCCACGACCATCCGTTCCTGGTGCTGCGCGGCACGCAGCCACCGGTGCTGCGCGATGCGCGGGTGACACTGGTCGGCCAGTTGTGCACGCCCAAGGACGTGCTGGCACGCGACCAGCCGGTCGCCGCGCTGGCACCGGGCGACTGCCTGGCGTTCCCGCTGGCCGGCGCCTACGCCTGGAACATCTCGCACCAGCAGTTCCTGATGCATCCACCACCGCAGATGCTGTTCCTTGAAGGCCCGGCGCAGGCCGCCGACGCCGTGCCGCAGCGCCGCATTGCCGACCCGGCCACCGCCGCGTCATGATCCGCTCGCCCGTGCCGGCGCACCCTGCCGGCACACCATCCGGAGCTGCCGCCATGACCCGTTCCGCTCGCTTCGCCGCCACCTGTTTGCTGCTGAGCTTCACCGCCGCCCCGCTGCTGGCCACCGCCGCGACCAAGCCACCGACCGCACAACAGACCCTGATGGCCAAGTGTTCGGCCCAGAACAAGGGCAAGAAAGGCGACGAGTACAAGAGCGCGCAGAAGGCCTGCCTCAGCGGCGGCACCGCGCCGGCGGCCGGCAACGCCTCGCAGCAACGCATGAAGGACTGCAACGCGCAAGCCGCGACGCAGAAACTGCAGGGCGACGCCCGCAAGACCTTCATGAGCGGTTGTCTCAAAAAGCAGTGAGCCCAGTAAGCCCCTCTCCCCCCGGGAGAGGGGTTGGGGTGAGGGTCCGGCGCGAAGCGTCTCGCGATGTTTGGGTGCACGAGGCTGCGCCCGTACCCTCATCCGCCCCTTCGGGGCACCTTCTCCCGAGGGGAGAAGGAAAAAGCTAAGCCCCTCTCCCCTCGGGAGAGGGGCTGGGGTGAGGGTACGACAGCCAGCGAGACCGGTAACAACCGCATTGCCAACCGCCACCGCTCTTACGAATCCCCAATCCCGACTCCCCAATCCCGGCCCTTCAACCATTCGACGCCGGCGTAGAAGCCGCAGCCGCAGGCGGCTCGACATGCAGTGGCAAACCAGCATGATCCACCGGGATCGGCGCATAGTCCTCGCCGAACGCGACCTCGCCCGGCGTCCATCCGGAACGCCGCCGCACCGCGCCCCAGAAGCGCTTGAGTCCTTCCACCTGCAGCGCCACCAGGCCCAGCTCGTTGTCGCGGTCCACCATCGGGTCGCCCACCCCGGTCGGCCGCACCGGCTCGCCGTATAGCGCGGTGCCGAACAGCACGTCCCAGAACGCGAACACCTGGCCGAAGTTGCAGTTGTGCAGGCCCGGCCGCTCCGGGTCCACGCGCATGTGGTGCAGGCGATGGAACGGCGGATCGACCAGGATCTTGTCGAGCACCGGGCCGAAGCCGAAACGGGTGTTGGCATGCGACAGGTTCTGCACCAGCTCGCCGAGCAGCATCAGCCAGGCGAACTCGTCGGCCTCGATGCCGAAGGCGATGCCCACCGCCGCCAGCACGAACGACTGCAGCATGCCGTCCAGATAGTTGCTGCGGTCGTTGGCCCAGCAGCTGAGCTGGCGCTGGCTGTGGTGCATGCTGTGCATCGCCCACCACCACGGCATCCAGTGCTGCACCCGGTGCATCCAGTAGTAGGTGAAGTCGTAGGCCAGGTAGTACAGCGCGAACAGCACCAGCGGATGCTGGTCCAGCCACGGCCACAGATGGCGCAGGCCGGTCTCCGGCGCCGCCGCGGCGTTGGGGTCGGCGCCGCCCAGCGCGTTCACCACCGGGGTCAGGATCAGGAACGAGAACAGCGGGAACACCCCGATCAGCATCAACCAGGTGTAGTGGAAGTCGATCCGCGCCAGCCGCCGATGGTCCCAGCGCTCGGCCGGCCACAGGCTCTCCAGCGGCCGGAACAGCACACCGATGATGGACAGTTGCAGCGCGGCCACCAGCAGCGAGGCGGCGATGTCGTGCGGATCGTCGCTGAGCCCGGTCAGGTGCAGCGCCGCCAGCAGCGGCACCACCGCATGGCTGGCGACCAGGTCGACCAGCGTGGACCAGGCGTGGGCAACGGACGAGACCAGGGCGATGACAGGCATGCGGAGACGGCGATGGGGGCACGACGGCCGGCGCGACAGCATGCGGCCGCTGGCTTTCGCCAAGCTGTCCACGTCGCCGCGCTGTCGCCCCGGCACCGCCCCCCATGCAGGCCGTTGCGGGTGTGCCTTCAGCCGCGCAGGCGGCGGACCGGCACGCACAGGTCCGCACGCAGGTCGGCCTCGTCCACTGCTTCCGGGTCGTCCAGATAGATGTGATGCACCGGCGCCTCGCGCAGCGCATGGCCGCTGTGCGGCAGCCAGTCGCGCAACACCCGGTCCAGCGCCGATTCCAGGCCCGCGTACGCGCCGACCTGGCGCAGCACCGCGTAGTCGCCGCCGCCGAGCGTGCGCCGCACGAACGGTCGCGTCGGCGCCACCACCGCATCGAATCCCATCGCGCACTCGAACACATGCGCAGCGGCAGGCACATCGCGGTGGTCGCTGAGCGGAATCCCGGCCAGCGTCTGCAGGCGCTCGGCCACGCCGGCGCGCTGCGCCCAGGCGAACAGGCGACCGAAGCCGGCATCGAGCGCGTCGAAGGCGCCGCGCCGGCGCAACACCACCACCTCGAATGGTGTCAGGGTCTGTACCGTCACCTGCAACGGCGCCGCATCCTGCGCCGGCACCGGCGGCTGCAGCAGCGCCTGGATACTTGCCGCCAGCGCCGCGGGATCTGCGCGCAGCCCGCTCGGACTGAGCCCGAGCAGGCTGCGCACACCACGCGCGAACGCCTGCGGCGTCTCGTAGCCCACCGCCAGCGCGATCTCGCCGACCGTCCTGGGACCGGCCAGGAAATGCAAGGCGCGCACCAGCCGCAAGCGCTGCACGCTGCTGCCGACGGTCTCGCCGGTCATGGCGCGGTAGACGCGATGGAAATGGAACGGCGACTGGTGCGCCACTGCCGCCAGTTCGGCGAGGTCGGGCAGCGCGTCGCCGGCCTGCAAGCGCTGCTGCAGCAATGCCAGCGCCCGTTCGATGCCGCGCTGCTGCGAGGAAGTCCGTGTCGAAGGCATGGCCGATCTCCGTGAGGTCGACCTCAGTGTGCCGTAGCGGCAGGCGCCGCGCGGTTCCGATCTTGCGCGATCGTCAGGCCGTCGGCCGCCGGCTCGGCAGCAGTGCGGCGACGATGCCCAGCAGCGGCAGGAACGACATCACCTGGTACACGAAGACGATGCCGTGGTGGTCGGCGAGCAGGCCCAGCACCGCCGCGCCCAGGCCGCCCATGCCGAAGGCGAAACCGAAGAACAGCCCGGAGATGGTGCCGATGCGCCCGGGCATCATCTCCTGCGCGTAGACCAGGATCGCCGAGAACGCCGAGGACAGCACGAAGCCGATCAGCACGGTCAACGCGGTGGCCGCATGCAGGCCCACGTGCGGCAGCGCCAGCGCGAACGGCGCCACGCCCAGGATCGACACCCAGATCACCGGCTTGCGGCCGATGCGGTCGCCGACCGGGCCGCCGATCAGCGTGCCCAGCGCCGAGGCCAGCAGGAACGCGAACAGGTGCAACTGCGCGCTCTGCACCGAGACGCCGAAGCGCTGGATCAGGTAGAACGTGTAGTAGCTGCTGAGCCCGGCGATGTAGAAATATTTGGAGAAGATCAGCAGCAGCAGGATGCCGACGATGCGCACCACCATGGCCCGCGGCAGTGCCGGTACCGCGGCGACCGGCCGCGGCGCCGCGCGCGCGGCCTGCAGGTGCAGCGCGTACCAGCGCCCGACGTAGGACAGCAGGGCGATGCCGAGCAACGCCGCGCCGCCGAACCAGGCCACGCTGTGGCGGCCGTTGGGCACGATCACCGCCGCGGCGATCAGCGGCCCCAGCGCGGTGCCGGTATTGCCGCCGACCTGGAACACCGATTGCGCCAGGCCATGGCGGCCGCCCGAGGCCAGCCGCGCGATGCGCGAGGATTCGGGATGGAAGATCGCCGAGCCGATCCCGACCAGCGCCGCTGCCAGCAGCACCATGGCGAAGCTGGGCGCATAGGCCAGCAGCAACAGGCCGCACAACGTGGAACTCATGCCCAGCGGCAGCGAGTACGGCGCCGGCCGGCGATCGGTGCGCAGCCCGATCAGCGGCTGGAACAGCGAGGCGGTGATCTGGTACGTGAGGGTGATCAGGCCGACCTGGGCGAAGCTGAGTTGGAACTGGCCCTTGAGCACCGGGTACAGCGCCAGGATCAGCGACTGCATCATGTCGTTGATCAGGTGCGAGGAGGTGATCGCGGCCAGGACGCCGGACGCGACCTTGCGGGGGGCGGCGGGAGCGGCGGGGGAGGAAACGACGGGCGCGGCAGGACGCAAAGTGGACATGGCGGGACGGGCATTGCCGGGAGTGCGTGCATGGTAGGCTTCCCTGTCTCGACCTTCTTGCGCGACATGCCCAGCAACCATCGCAAAAAGGGCGCATTGGTGCCGCGCTCCACGCGCAACGCGGACGACGCGCCCGCCGACGTGGTGTGCAAGGCCGTCGACTACGCACCCGACAGCGCCATCGCCCCGCACCGCCATGCGCGTCACCAGTTGATCTACGCAGTGTCCGGACTGATGGTGGTGCGTTCGGGCCAGGGCCACTGGGTGGTCCCGAGCACGCGCGCGCTGTGGATCCCCGCCGGCACCGAGCACAGCGTGCGCTGGATCGGCAGCTTGCACATGCGCAGCCTGTACATCCGCCCCGCCGCGATCGCCGGCATGCCTGACACGCCGGCGGTGATGGCGGTGGAGCCGCTGCTGGAAGCGCTGATCCGCAGCGCCGCGGAGATCCCCTGGGACCACGCCGCCGACTCGCGCGACGGGCGGCTGATGCGGCTGATCCTGGACGAACTGCACGCGCTGCCGGCGCTGCCGCTGTACCTGCCGCAGCCGCGCGATCCGCGCCTGCTGCGCATCGGCGCCGCGCTCGATGCCGACCCGGCCGACCCCACCACCCTGCACGCCTGGGCCGCGACGCTGGGCGTGGACGTCAAGACCATCCAGCGCCTGTGCCAGCGTGAGCTGCGGATGCGCTTCGGCCAGTGGCGCCAGCAACTGCGCCTGCTGCGCGGGCTGGAGCGGCTGGCCGCCGGCGACCGCATCATCGACGTGGCCGTGGAATTGGGCTACGACAGCCCCAGCGCGTTCACTGCCATGTTCAAGCGCCAGTTCGGGCAGCCGCCGAGCCAGTTCTTCCGTTAGCCGCCGCGGCCGTCCACACGCTGCCGTGGCCACGGCAGTCAACACCGCATCGCGCGGCGCTGCACGCAAGCGCTGCATGTGTGGCTGGCCGACGCCGCCGCCCGCGGCACCGCGGCGCGCGTCGGCCCCCCCGGCGCGGGAATCGGGACACGCGCCGCGTTGCGTGGGGAACGACGTCGGCACCGGGGCGACAGGCCCAGCGCACCGGTCCCGCGGCGCTGCACAACGACGTGCGTGCGGCATGGCAGGGCCGGGCCAGCTTGTGCGACGGGCGACCGCTAGCCGTGGTCGACCTCGGCGGCACGCCGCGCGGCGTCGGCGACGGACGCCGCGCGGCGCACACTGATGCGCTCGATCTCCTGCATGTGCTGCGTGCCCCACTCGCACAGCCCTGCCAGCGCCGCCGCGAGGGACTGCCCGAAGGGCGTCAGCGCGTACTCGACCCTGGGCGGAATCTCCTGGAAGTCGATGCGCGCCACGACCTGATCGCGTTCCAGTTCCTTGAGCTGCTGGATCAGCACCTTGTCGGTCACCCCGCCGATGGCGCGCCGCAACTCGCCGTAGCGGTGCACGTGCTTCGCCAGGTTGTAGAGGATCAGCGGCTTCCACTTGCCGCCAAGCACGGACAGCGCGGCCTCGAGACCGCAGCTGAAAGTGGGATTCGCCATGGTCCGCTCGCTCCGAAGGTACTTACCAAATGGTGCATACTATTCAAAAGAATAGCTCGGTTCTACAGTGCCGCCTCCCCATTCCCTGGAGCGCAGCATGAGCAGGCTCGACGGCAAGATTGCAGTGGTGACCGGCGGCAACAGCGGCATCGGCCTGGCGAGCGCGATCCGCTTCGCCGCCGAAGGTGCGCAGGTCGTCATCGTCGGACGTCGGCAGGAGGAACTGGACAAGGCGTTGCGCCTGATCGGTGCCGACGCCATCGCCATCCCGGGCGACATTTCCAGGCTGGACGATCTGGACCGCGTCTTCGCCCAGGTCCAGGCCGAAAAGGGCCGCATCGATGTGCTGTTCGCCAACGCCGGGCTGGGCGACTTCCAGCCGCTGGGCTCGATCACCGAGGAGTCCTTCGATCGCACCTTCGGCGTCAACGTCAAAGGCACGCTGTTCACCGTGCAAAAGGCGCTGCCGCTGATGCGCGCCGGCGGCTCGGTGATCCTCACCGGCTCCACCACCGGCAGCATGGGCACCGCGGCATTCAGCGTCTACAGCGCGACCAAGGCGGCCCTGCGCAACTTCGCGCGCAGTTGGGCGCTGGACCTGAAAGGCACCGGCATCCGCGTCAACGTGCTCTCGCCCGGGCCGATCGCAACGCCGGGGCTGGACGCGGTGCTGTCCGGCACCGGCCAGCAGGACGCGATCGTCGCGGGCATGACGGCGCAGGTGCCGCTGGGCCGCATCGGGCGCGCGGAAGAAGTCGCGGCGACGGCGCTGTTCCTGGCCTCGGACGAAAGCAGCTTCATGACCGGCAGCGAGGTGTTCGTGGACGGCGGATTCGCGCAGGTCTGACCGACGCGACGCCGGTTACAGCCTGCCGGCACGGCCCGGCTGACCGGTCGAATCGCGCGCCGATCAGGACGGCAGCGTCACCGACGGCGTCAGCGGCACCTGCGCTTGCACGCTGTCCTCAGAGCCGGCCTGGAGGTACTCGCGCGCGCAAAGCGCCATGTCCCACAGCACCATCGCCGTGCGCCAGTGCGCCTGGGCCTGCGCGTCGAGACGGTCGCCCGCCAGAACCGCATGGTGGCGCGCCGCGCGCATGGCCTGCTGGGCCACGCCCGGCAGGTCGCCGCGCGCGAGCCGGCGCAGCACCGCACGCACCCGTGGCCCTGGCGCGTCATCGGTCCGCGCCAGATCGAGCGCGTCGCTGCCCATGCCCAGCGCGCCGAGCAAGGCGGCCAGGTCGCGCTGCAGCGTCGCCTCCGGCAGCGCGGCGGCCAGGCCCAGGCGCGCGCGCATGCGATCGGCCATCAGGCCGAACCATGCGCGTCGTTGCATGCGCCGCGGATGCAGCGCGATCGCCGCGAGATCGGCATCGACCGAACGCCGCAGCCGGCGCAGGTAGCGCTCGGCCCCACTGGGCAGCAGCACGGTGAACATCAGCACGCCGATGCCGATGCCCAGCAACAGCGTCAGCGCGCCATTGAACAGTTGCACCACGCCGGTCGTGGTGCCGTTGAGCGGCCCCACCAGATCGAGGAAGAAGATCGAGCCGCTGGCGCCCAGCGCGGCCGTCGACGGCCGTCGCATCGCCAGCCCAGCCAGGATCAGGAACGGCGCCAGCACCGCCGCCAGCCCGGCGAAATCCTCCACCCACGGCAGCAGCCAGACGATGCACACGAAGGCGGCCAGCGCCGCCAACCCGGCGCCCTTGAGGAAGCCGATGCTCCCGGACACCGGATCGGGCCGGGTCGCATACAGCGCGCACACCACGCCGACGATGGTCACCATGCCGGCACCGGCGCTCCAGCCGCTGTAGACCCAGAACAGCGACGCCGCCCCCATCGCCAGGAAGGCGCGCACTCCGTTGTACGCCGCTTCGTACAGGTCCCGATGGCGGCGCGTGGCGAAGCGACGGCGCGACGGCTGGCCCTGTTCGAACGCCGTCTGTTCCTGCTGGCTGGCCTGCAAGTCGCGCACGATGGTACGCGCGTGTTCCAGCGCGAAGGCGCGGTCGAAGGCGTCGCGCCGCTGCATGCACAGCCGGCGCAGGCGGCGATGGCGCCGATCGAGCCGCCCCAGCGTGGCGGCCAATGCTTCCTCGCCGGGCGAGCGGCCCTCGGCACGCTGGACCAACAGGTCGTGCACGCCGCGCAGCGCGCGCGAAGGCGCGCGTCCATCCAGGCCGACCCGGCACGATTGCGCCGCCAACAGTTGCGCCAGCATCAGGTAACTGATGTGACGCAGGCGCCCGCCCAGCCGCGCGATCTCGCGCGAGCGCGCGGCGGCATAGTCGACCGCGTCGTTGAGCGCCAAGGCGCTGGCGAAGAAGCCGTGGATCTGCGTGCCGGTCGCCTCGCCGCGCAGCAGCCGCGCAGCCAGCGCACTGCCCTGGCGCAGATACGCCTCCAGCCGCGCCTCCAGTGCCGGGCGCGGCGACGCCGGCGAGAAGATCGACGCCATCGCGCCTTCGACCGCAATGCCGAGCAGGATCTCGGTCGCGCGCGCCACGGCGATGTCGAACACCTGCTGCGGATGGGCGGTGGAAGACATGCCCACGATCACCGCCGTGTAGCCGGCCAGCACCACGCCATAGCTGCGGAAGGCCGAGACCACGCTGGCCATGCCGGTGCAGGCACCCAGCCACAGCGCCAGCGCGATCATGAACAACGGCGGCGCCTGGCCGAACAGGCCCATCAACACCACGGCCATGCTCGCCCCCACCAGTGTCCCCACGATGCGGTTGCGCGCCTTGACCACGCTCATGCCGCGGTCGGCCTGGGCCACGATGAAGACCGTCATCGCCGCCCACTTGGGGTCCTCCATCGAACAGAGCAGCGCGATGGCCAGCGCCAGCAGCGCGGCGGCCGTGGTCCGCAGCGCAAACCACACCTCGGGAGAAGGACGGAGACGGACCATCGACATCGCGTCGAAGCTGTGCAGGCGCATGGCCCTCATCGTAGGGCCAGACGGTTTTCAGCATAATGCGGCCAGAGATGGATAGACTCTTGCCAGAAACGGAAGAAAGCGCGCGCGCCGCCCGCGTGGACTTCGACAACGTACGGCTGTTCCTGCGCGTGGTCGAACACGGCAGCCTCACCGCCGCCGCCCGCCAGGCGCGCGTGCCGCTGACCAGCGTCAGCCGTCGCATCAAGGCACTGGAACAGGCATTGGGCGTGCAACTGCTCCATCGCAGCACCCGTCGGCTGGCGGTGTCCGAGGCCGGGCGCGCCTTCTATGCCCGGTGCGTGGAGGCCGAGCAGACCCTGCAGGATGCCGTGCAGGACGCGCGCGACCTGCGCGCGCAGGCGCGCGGCACCCTGCGTGTGCTGGCTCCCTATGCGCTGGGCCTGCTGGTGCTGGAACCGCAGCTGGCGCGATTCCGCCAGCGCCATCCAGGCGTGCAACTGGCGCTGACCTACGACGATCAGCCGCTGGACCTGCTCAGCCATGGCCTGGACGTTACCGTCCACGTCGGGCCACCGCCCCACTCCAGCTACGTTGCGCGGCCGTTGGGCGCCTCGCGCGCCATCCTGGTGAGCAGTCCCGATTATCTGGCCCGTGCCGGTACGCCTGCGCATCCCAAGGACCTGCTCGGCCACGCGGTGCTCGCGGTCGGCGTGGATGCCCCGCTCGTGGTCTGGGCGTTGCGGCACGGCACCGGCGAATCGATCGAGCTGACCCTGCGGCCGCTGCTGATTTCGAACGAATCGACCACGGTGATCCGCCAGGTGGCGCAAGGGGCCGGCATCGCCCTGCTCTCCCAGCCGCTGGTGCAGGCGCGACTGGACCAGGGCCAACTGGTGCGCCTGCTGCCAGACTGGCAACGCTGGCCGGATCTGGAGATCACCGCGCTCTATCCGCGTCGCGCCACCCAGGAACGCAAGGTGCGCGCGTTCGTCGATTTCCTGCTGGAGATCTTCGCCGATTGGCGTGTGTCCGATTGAAAGGCGCCTCTCGTCAGCTGCCTCCGGCCCAGCGAGCCGGAGTCTAGTTGCCCGGTAGGAGCGGCTTCAGCCGCGATGGGCTGCCGGGAACGCCCCCGTCGGGCTGAAGCCGCTCCTACAGGGCACTTCAGTGCCCTAAAGCCCCACAAGCAGTGCTGCAGAAGCCTCCATCGCGGCGATGCTGCCGCGCGCTCAGGCCTGCGCCAGCGCCTGCTGCAGGTCGGCGAGCAGATCGTCGATGTGTTCGATGCCCACCGACAGCCGCACCGTGTCCTCGCTGACGCCGCTGCGCTGCAGCTCCTCGGGCGAGAGCTGGCGATGCGTGGTGGACGCCGGATGCGTGGCCAGCGACTTGGCGTCGCCGATGTTGACCAGGCGGGTGAACAACTGCAGCGCGTCGAGGAAGCGCGCGCCGGCGGCGCGGCCGCCGCGCAGGCCGAAGGTCAGCACGCCGGAGCCGTGCCCGCGCAGGTACTTCTGCGCCAACGCGTGCTCGGGATGGTCCGGCAGGCCAGCGTAATTGACCCACTCCACCTTGGCCTCGCCCTGCAGGTGCCGCGCCAGTGCCAGCGCGTTCTGATTGATCCGGTCCATGCGCAGCGGCAGCGTCTCGATGCCCTGCAGGATCTGGAAGGCGTTGAACGGCGACAGCGCCGCGCCAGTGTTGCGCAGCGGCACCACCCGCGCACGGCCGATGTAGGCGGCCTCGCCCAGCGCGTCGGTGTAGACCACGCCGTGGTAGCTCACGTCCGGCTCGTTGAGGCGGCGGAAGCGCTGTGCGTGCGCCGCCCACGGGAAGCGCCCGGAATCGACGATCGCACCGCCCAGGCTGGTGCCATGGCCGCCCAGGTACTTGGTCAGCGAATGCACCACGATGTCGGCGCCGAACTCGAACGGCCGCAGCAGGTACGGCGTGGGCACGGTGTTGTCGACGATCAGCGGCACGCCATGGGCGTGGGCGATGGCGGCCACCGCTTCCAGGTCGGTGACGTTGCCGCGCGGGTTGCCGATCGACTCGACGAAGATAGCCTTGGTGCGCTCGTCGATCAGCCCGGCGAAGGCGCCCGGATCGCGGTAGTCGGCGAAGCGGGTCTGGATGCCGGACAGCGGCAGCGTATGCGCGAACAGGTTGTAGGTGCCGCCGTACAGCGCGCTGGAGGAGACGATGTTGTCGCCGGCCTCGGCGATGGTCTGGATGGCGTAGGTCACCGCCGCCTGCCCGGAGGCCACCGCCAGCGCACCGATGCCGCCTTCCAGCGCGGCGATGCGCTGCTCCAGCACGTCGGTGGTGGGGTTCATGATGCGGCTGTAGATGTTGCCCTGCACTTTCAGGTCGAACAGGTCGGCGCCGTGCTGGGTATCGTCGAAGGCATAGGCCACGGTCTGGTAGATCGGCACCGCTACCGCGCGGGTGGTCGGATCGGGGCGATAACCGCCGTGCACGGCGATGGTTTCCAGCTTCCAGTTCGGGTCGGACATGCGCGCATCTCGGCAACGAGGGAGCGCAGACGATAGCGCCGCGCGCAACCGCAGATGCAAACCTGCGGTTATGAGGCCATGCCGTTGAGTTGTCAGCGCTATGGCCGGCAGCGTGGGGGCCTGCCGGACTCAGTCGTCGCCGAGCGCGCCCTGTGCGAGCAGCCAGGCACGCAAGGTTTCTGCGTCCACATAACGCCGTGCGCGCGCTCGAGTTCGGCGTCGTCAGCGGGCCACAGCCGCAGCACGCCGTCCATGTCGATCGACAGCGCGCGCCGCAGACGCGGCGGTGCGCGCCTGCGGCGCCTGCGCGACGGAATCCATCACGCCTTCTCGAACACCAGCTTGCCGCCCTCGGCCTCGACCTTGATGGTGTCGCCGCTGAGGAACTGGCCGGACAGGATCTGCTGCGCCAGCGGGTTCTCCAGTTGCGCCTGGATCGCGCGCTTCAGCGGGCGCGCACCGTACACCGGGTCGAAACCGACGTTGCCCAGCAGCTCCAGCGCGCGGTCGCTCAGTTCGATCTTCAGCCCGCGCTCGGCCAGGCGCTTCTCCAGGCCGTGCAGCTGGATGCGCGCGATCGACTTGATCTGCGCCTTGTCCAGCGGATGGAACACCACGATGTCGTCCAGGCGGTTGATGAACTCCGGGCGGAAGTGCGCCTGCACCACGCCCATCACCGCCGCCTTCATCTGCGTATAGGCCTCGGCGCTGCCGTCGCCGCTCAGCTCCTGGATTTGGTGCGAACCGAGGTTGGAGGTCATCACGATGACGGTGTTGCGGAAGTCCACGGTGCGGCCCTGGCCATCGGTGAGGCGACCGTCGTCGAGCACCTGCAGCAGGATGTTGAACACGTCGCTGTGCGCCTTCTCGACCTCGTCGAGCAGGATCAGCGAATACGGCCGACGCCGCACCGCCTCGGTCAGGTAGCCGCCTTCCTCATAGCCGACATAGCCCGGAGGCGCGCCGATCAGCCGCGCCACCGAGTGCTTCTCCATGAACTCGCTCATGTCGATGCGGATCATCGCGTCGCTGCTGTCGAACAGGAACTCGGCCAGCGCCTTGCACAGCTCGGTCTTGCCGACGCCGGTGGGGCCCAGGAACAGGAACGAGCCGCTGGGCCGGTTCGGATCGGACAGGCCGGCGCGCGAGCGGCGCACCGCGTCGGACACCACCTTGATCGCCTCTTCCTGGCCGACCACGCGCTGGTGCAGTTCGTCCTCCATGCGCAGCAGCTTGTCGCGCTCGCCCTCGAGCATCTTGTTGACCGGGATACCGGTCCAGCGCGACACCACCTCGGCGATCTCCTCGGCGGTGACGCGGTCCTGCACCAGCTTGAAGTCGTGCTGCTCGGCCTCGTTGGCCGCGGCCAGCTGCTTCTCCAGGTTCGGCAGCAGGCCGTACTGGATCTCGCTCATCTTGGCGTAGTCCTGGCGCCGCTGCGCGGCCTCCAGTTCCACGCGGGCCTGCTCGATCTGCTCCTTGATCTTGGTCGCACCCTGCAGCGCCGCCTTCTCCGACTTCCACACCTCGTCCAGGTCGGAGAACTCGCGCTCGAGCTTGTCGATGTCGCTCTCCAGGTCGGCCAGGCGCTGCCGCGAGGCCTCGTCCTTCTCCTTCTTCAGCATCTCGCGCTGGATCTTGAGCTGGATCAGGCGCCGTTCCAGGCGATCGAGTTCCTCCGGCTTGGAGTCGATCTCCATGCGGATACGGCTGGCTGCCTCGTCCATCAGGTCGATGGCCTTGTCCGGCAACTGGCGGTCGGTGATGTAGCGGTTGGACAGCGTGGCCGCGGCGACGATCGCCGGGTCGGTGATCTCCACGCCATGGTGCACCGCATAGCGCTCTTTGAGTCCGCGCAGGATGGCGATGGTGTCCTCCACCGTCGGTTCGCCGACGAACACCTTCTGGAAGCGCCGCTCCAGCGCCGCGTCCTTCTCGATGTACTTGCGGTACTCGTCCAGGGTGGTGGCGCCGATGCAGTGCAACTCGCCGCGCGCCAGCGCCGGCTTGAGCATGTTGCCCGCGTCCATGGCGCCATCGGCCTTGCCGGCACCGACCATGGTGTGCAGTTCGTCGATGAACAGGATGATCTGGCCTTCGTTCTTGGCCAGGTCGTTGAGCACGCCCTTGAGCCGCTCCTCGAACTCGCCGCGGAACTTGGCACCGGCGATCAGCGCGCCCATGTCCAGCGACAGCACGCGCTTGCCGCGCAGGCCTTCGGGCACTTCGCCGTTGACGATGCGCTGGGCCAGGCCCTCGACGATGGCGGTCTTGCCGACGCCGGGCTCGCCGATCAGCACCGGGTTGTTCTTGGTACGCCGCTGCAGCACCTGCACGGTGCGGCGAATTTCCTCGTCGCGGCCGATCACCGGATCGAGCTTGCCGCTCTCGGCGCGCGCGGTGAGGTCGATGGTGTACTTCTCCAGCGCCTGGCGCTGTTCCTCGGCGTTCTCCGACTGTACGGTCTCGCCGCCGCGCAGCTTGTCGATGGCGGCTTCGAGCTTCTTCTTGTCGGCGCCGGCCGCGCGCAGCGCCAGGCCCAACGGGCCGCCGTCGTCGGCCGCGGCCAGCACGAACCACTCGCTGGCGATGAACTGGTCGTTGTGCTGCTGCGCCAGCTTGTCGGTCTGGTTGAGCAGGCGGCTGAGGTCGTTGCCCATCGACACGTTGCCGGGCTGGCCGCTGACCTTGGGCAGCTTGTCCAGCGCCTCGCCCAGGCGCTCGCGCAGCACCGGCACGTTGACGCCGGCCTGCGCCAGCAACGGCCGGGTGCTGCCACCGGCCTGGTCGAGCAGCGCCACGAACACGTGCACCGGTTCGATGATGGTGTGATCGCGGCCCACGGCCAGCGACTGCGCATCGGCCAGGGCCTGCTGGAAGCGCGAGGTGAGCTTGTCCATCCGCATCGGGAAGTCCTCTGAAAGAAAGGGCCGGCCGTGCCGGCATGCCAGCAAAATGCGGCTGTCCGCTTCTGTTTCAAGGCCGTCGGCGGCGTCTGTATACGCTACGCAGGAGCACCGCGACGCGGTGTGCCGTTGGCCGCACTTTGGTACCTGCCAGTCACACGCCACTACCGCAAGGGCGCTACCCTCGGCGCTTCGTCCCCACGCGCAGGACCTGCCATGCACTACGAGCTCTACTACTGGACCGGCATCCAGGGCCGCGGCGAGTTCGTGCGGCTGGCGCTGGAGGATGCCGGCGCCGGCTACCGCGACGTGGCCCGCGAGCAGAGCGATGCGGCGATGCAGCCCTTCCTCGACGGCGCCCATGCCGGCGCGCGGCCGTTCGCACCGCCGTTCCTCAAGGCCGGCCGGCTGGTGATCGCCCAGGTCGCCAACATCCTGCACTACCTCGGCCCGCCGCTGGGCCTGGTGCCGGACAGCGACTCGCGGCGGCTGCAGGCGCTGCAGTTGCAGTTGACCATCGCCGACCTGGTCGCCGAGGTTCACGACAGCCACCATCCCATCGCCAGCGGGTTGTACTACGAGGACCAGAAGGCCGAGGCACAGCGCCGCGCCGAAGACCTGCGCAAGCAGCGGTTGCCGAAGTTCCTGGGCTATTTCGAACAGGTGCTGGACCAGGGCGGCGGGCGCCACGTCCTGCGCGAGCATTCCTATGTGGATCTGTCGCTGTTCCAGCTGATGAGCGGACTGGACTACGCGTTTCCGCAGGCGATGAAGAAACTGTCGCCGAAGCTGCCGCGGCTGCGCGCGCTGCAGCAGCGCGTGTGCGAGCGCCCGGGCATCGCCGCCTACCTGGCCTCGCCACGGCGCCTGCCGTTCAACGAGAACGGCATCTTCCGGCATTACCCGGAGCTGGATGGGTGAGTGGGCCGACGGCCTTGTCATTTACCGGAAGACCGCTGTCACCCGGCGGGCTGGCAGATGACGGCATCGCGGTTGTAGGAGCGGCTTCAGCCGCGATGGGCATTTCCCGGTAAGGCCCGTCGCGGCTGAAGCCGCTCCTGCGAGAACAAAAGCCCGCGACCGCATGACGCGGCACGCGCCTCGCGTCCGGCTCAGGTCCGCGTCAATTCCACGCGCACCGCACGCAATTGCGCCTTCACCGCAGCGGCCTGGGTCGGGCCCATGCGCAGCAGCGCCTTCTGGCCGATCGACAGCGATTCCAGCGCCGGATCCACGAAGCGGTACTTGCCGCGCACCGGATCCATCTCCACCGCGAGCGGCGCGGTTGGTGTCGGGGTCTGCAACAGGTGGTCGATCACCTGCACCAGCCGATCGTTGAAGTAGCCCTGCGGATAGCCCAGCTCCACGTAGGCCTGCTGGAACAGCGGATAGAAGCGCCGGTAGGTCGCCACCGCCGTGCCCGGATCGGCGCGGGTGAACGCCTCCACGTAGGGCGCATAGCGCTGCGCATTTGCGTCGGCGATGACGCTGGCGCCGCTGGCATCGGTGCTCACCTGCAGGTCGCCCGGCACCTGCTTGAGCGCCAGGGAGCGGGCAGTGACGCGGCGCTGGGTCAGGTTGTCGACCATGGTCACCAGACGCTGGATCAGGTGGTCGCGCAGCAGCAGCGCCAGCGGTGCGTCGCCGCCGGCCAGCGCGCTCAGTGCCGACCAGGCTGCGTCGTCGCTGGCGGCCAGCGCCGGAATCGCCGCATCGGCAGCGGCCGCGGCATCGATCGGGTGCTGGATCGGCGGAGGTGTTGCCGCCGGCGCGGGCGCGGTCGGCGCGACAGGTGGAGCCGCGGCGGGTGCCGGTGCGACTGCGGCAGGCGCCGGCGCGGCGGCCGGCCATAACGCTGCGATGTTGTCGCGGAACAACCATGCCGCAGCGGCGGCCACCAGCACGGCGACCAGGATCCACGGCCAGAACGAAGGACGCGACTGCATGGGATGCACATCTCCATCGGACAATGGAGGTGTGACCGTCGCGATGCGCACCAGTTCCAGCGTGCGACGGCTGGCGTTCAGCCTGGATGCACGGCTTGCGCGAGGCGCCAGCGCCCCACCAGCGCCGCGTACGCGACCATTACCCCTGCGGGCCTTCGGCAAAGGCGATGCGCGCACCGACCCAGGCTGCGACCAGCGCCGCCGCGACGCGGTCGGCCTGCGCCGCCGGCATCGCCTTGTGCGCGATCATCCATTGCGCCGCGGCAGCGCGCGCCGGCTGCAAGGCCGCCAGTGCCGCCTTGCGATCGGCCTGCGGCCACACGCTCGCGTCGTGCCACGCGGCGATGGCGGCGGCCGGATCGCCGGGCGGCTCGGCGCCCTTGGGTTGTTTCAGCAATAGCAGCGGCGACACCGTGGCCTGCAGCGACAGCACCCGCCATGCGGCGAAATCCGCGTAGCGCATGGTGCCCGCGTCGTCGGACACGCGATCCACCAGGCTGCCGAATGCCTGCTGCAAGCGCATCCATGCGGGTTGATCGAACAGGCCGGGCAACGGCCGGCAGATCGGTGCGGAAAGATCGCGGCTGGAGCCATACAGCGGGCCCATGGCGTCGTAGGCGGCCTCGCCCTGCGCGGCGAACACGAAACAATGCACGTAGGGACGCGGATTCGGCTGCGTGGCCGCATCCGGCGTATAGCCGCTGCGTTCGATCCACAGCCGCAACAGGGTCAGGTCGCGCGCTTCCCCGGCCTGTCGGCTGCTCGGCTCGGACGTGTCGAGCAGCCCGGCGGACACCCCGTCCTGCTGCCGCAGCGCGGTGCTAGCGGACGCGAACCGGGCACGCGCTTCGGCCGCCGCCACCCCGGCCGCCGGCACGAAGCGATGCAGGTACACCAGCCAGGCCGAGGCCAGACCGCCATCGTAGGCGCGCAGCTGCGCCGCCGCCGCGGCCGGCGTGGTGGGAATGCTGGCGACGATGCGGTCGAAGCGCGCCGCCTGCGGCGCGAACTCGGCGTCCAGCGCGCGTACCCGCGCCTCCATCCGCTGTTTCAGGCAGGCCCCCGGATCGGTCTCGGCCAGGCAGCTCTGGCGCTGCGCCAGCCAGTCGCGCTGCGTGTTGCGCACGCCAGGCCGCTGCGCCGCGGGGACCACGTCGCGCAGCGCCGCATAGCGCAGGGCCAGCCATTCCTCCGTGGCGTCCAATCGCTTGTCGGTGCACAACAGTCGCTCCACCGCCGTGGTTGCCTTGCTGCAGTCGAACGACACCGCGCCGGCCTCGGGCATCCAGCCCAGTGCCAGCAGCAGTGCCAGCACACGCATGCGCAGGCCAGGGCAAGCATTCATGCCATCCTCCTCTCGTGCATCGTTGCGATTCCGGCACCGCTTGTCGCGCCGCCGTCAGTCCACCAGCACCGCGCGCGGCTTCTGCAACGACAGCAGGCCGAGCAAGGCGGCCAGCACCAGGTAGCCGCCGACGAACTGCCAGGCGATCAGCTTGGGCACGCCGCTCAGCGTCCACGGCAGGTACAGGCCGCCGCGCGGGTCCACCGAGTGGATCAGCCCGAACAGGGTCAGCCCGGCCGCCACCAGCAGGAACACGGCGGCACGGCGCAGGCGGCCGTCCACCATCGCCGCCACTGCGGCGATCCACAGCATCGCGGTGATGATGAAGCCGTTGCCCAGGGTCAGGATCACCGCCAGCTCGGGCAGGCCGTGGCCGTCGAGGGTGGTGGTGAGTTTGGCCAGTTGCTCCGGGGCGATCCAGCCGGGCGCCTTGATCGCCAGCAGGTAGGCCACCGACGGCAGGAAGCCCAACACCATCGCCCCGGCGTGGCGCTTGGGCGTGGCCTGGAAGGCCTGGGTGGTGATGTCGATGGCGACGTAGACGATGATCGGCGCCAGCACCGCCATCGGCAGCCACTGCACCAGGCCGGCGACCAGCCCGAACATGCCGCCCAGGCCGATGAACAGGCCGGTGAGCAAGGTGTAGCCGCTGCGCGCGCCCATGTGCTTGTAGGCCGGCTGGCCGATGTAGGGCGTGGTCTGGGCGACGCCGCCGCAGACGCCGGCGATCAGGGTCGCGCCGGCCTCGACCAGCAGGATGTCGCGGGTGCGGTAGTCGTCGCCGGCGGCACGCGCACTCTCGCTGACGTTGATGCCGCCGACCACCATCAGCAGGCCGAACGGCAGCAACAGCGGCAGCAGCGGCACCGTGTCGGCCAGGCCGGCGACGAACCCCAGGCTCGGCCACGGCAACACCAACTGCGGCGCGCTCCATTGCGGCGCCTGGTGGCCGGGAATGCCGAGGCCGGCCGCGTTGGCCCAGTAGTACAGGCCGGTACCCAACGCCAGCGCCAGCGGCACCCCCGGCAGGCGCCACGGCAACCGCCCCTTGGCGATCAGCACGTACAGCAGCAGGCCCAGCACCACCAGCCCGACCAGCGGCGTGCGCAGCGTCTCCAGCAGCGGCAGGAAGCCCATCAGCACGATGGCGATGCCGGCGATGGAGCCGAGCAGCGCGGCGCGGGGCAAGGCGCGGGTCACCGCGTCGCCGAAGAACGACAGCACGGTCTTCAGCGCGCCCATCACCACCAGCGACGCCATGCCCAGGTGCCAGGTGGCCAGCGCCGCGGCCTGCGGGTCCAGGCCCTGCTGCTTGTAGCGCACGAACGCCGGGCCGAGCACCAGCAGCGCCATGCCGATGCTGGTCGGCGCGTCCAGGCCCAGCGGCATCGCGGTGACGTCGCTGCGCCCGCTGCGCGCGGCCAGCCGCCGCGCCATCCAGGTGTAGAGCAGGTTGCCAACCAGCACGCCGAAGGCGGTGCCGGGAATCATCCGGGTGTAGATGACCTCGGCGGGGAACTGGAACAGGCCGACCAGCGCCAGGGTGATGAAGCCGAGGATCGACAGGTTGTCGACCACCAGGCCGAAGAAGCCGTTGAGGTCGCCGGCGACGAACCAGCGCAGGCGCGGCGAAACGGGAGCAGGACTGGACATGCGGGCAGTGGCGGCGTGGGGAGTCGAGGGATGGTAAGGGGAAGCGGCACCGAGGGATCGGTGCACGCGCAGGATGCCGTTTTCCGGCGGCGGCGCGCCGCTACGGCGACAGCGGCAGATGCAGGAACTGGTTGAACGCGCTGGGCACGTAGTCGCCGAACGCCGGCCCGTTGCGGAAGCCGCGCCGGCGATACAACGCCAGCGCCGGCTCGAATGCCGCGCCGCTGCCGGTCTCCAGGCTCAGCCGTGGCAGGCCTTCGGCACGGGCGAGCGCGACCAGGTGGTCGAGCAGCGCCGCGGCCGCGCCCTGGCGCAGGAACGCCGGATGCGTGCGCATCGACTTCAGCTCGCCACCGCCATCGTCCAGCGTCCGCAACGCGCCGACCGCGGCCAGCGCATCGTCGCGCCACACGCTCCACACCCGCACCTGCGGCTGCCGCAGACCCGACAGATCCAGCGCATACACGCTGCCCGGCGGCGACTGCGCATGCATCTGCTGCACGTGGTACTCCAGCAACCCGCGCACCGCCGGATCGTCCAACTTCCCCGGCCGGATCACGAACGCCCCCACCGTCACCGCAGCACCCCGCCTTTGCGAATCCCGAATCCCCACTCCCGAATCCCGGCCGTCAAAACGACACCTCCACCGCCTGCCGCGCCCACAGCACCGACTGGTGCCCGGTGGCCTGCTTCCACGCCAGCCGGATCGCCTCGATGTCGGCGCGGCGCTGCGGGGTGTCCTCGTGCAGGATCACCAGCACCTTGGTGTTGAGCCGGTTCGGCTCCTTGGCGCCGCGGAACAGCCACTGGCCGTAGGCATCGAACACGGTCAGGCCGTCGGGAAAGCGCGGCGTCACTTCCTTGTCCAGGAACGCGCGCCAGCGCGCCTCGCTGATCGGCTCGGCCTGCGGACGGTCGGCCGGGCCGCTCTCCTCGCCCACACCGAAGTACAGCTCGCTGCGCACCCAGCCGCTGGCCTGCGCCGGCCGCGCCGCATCGCCCTGCATGGTCGCGCTGACCTTGCTCGGCGCGGTGGGCGCAGACGGAGCGACGCTGGCGCAGGCGCTCAGGGCCAGGAGGACGGCGATCAACGGGGCACGCAGCAGCATCGGCAAGGTCTCGGTCGGAAGGGGCAGGCAACACACGATCGTAGGCCAGGTGCGGACCGGGCCGGATAACCGCCGGGCATGAGCTCATGCCCGAGCGCACCGAACACACGGCTCGCACATCGCCTTAACGTCGGGCTAATATATCGCTTCATCCGGATGGATGCAGCAACCTTTGCCGACCCCAGTCGCCGCCATGGCCGGCGCGGCCGGTCTCGATGGTCATCGTTTCAGGAGAGAACCCCCATGTCGTCCCCGTTCGTCAGGCCGCTGAGCCTGGCCATCGCCCTGGCCCTGGCGGCCCCCGCCTTCGCCCAGGACGCCACCCCGGCCACCGCGACCAACCTCGATACGGTGATCGTCACCGGCACCCGCGCCAGCGGCCGCACCGTGCTCGAATCCACCGCCCCGGTGGACGTGCTCAGCGCCGAGGACATCCGCAAGGCCGGCGTGGTCAACGGCGAACTCGGCAGCGCGCTGCAGGCGCTGCTGCCCTCCTTCAACTTCCCGCGCCAGTCCAACTCCGGCGGCGCCGACCACGTGCGCGCCGCGCAGCTGCGCGGGCTCTCGCCCGACCAGGTGCTGGTGCTGGTCAACGGCAAGCGCCGCCACACCTCGGCGCTGGTCAACACCGACAGCAAGATCGGCAAGGGCACCACGCCGGTGGACTTCAACGCGATCCCGATCAGCGCGATCAAGCGCATCGAGGTGCTGCGCGACGGCGCCGGCGCGCAGTACGGCTCCGACGCGGTGGCCGGGGTGATCAACGTGATCCTGGACGACGACCCGGACAGCGGCGCGCTGGAGGCCAGCTATGGCGCCAACCACACCGACGTCAAGCCGATCCACCGTACCCTCACCGACGGCCAGACCGGCTATGCCAGCGGCAAGGTCGGCACGCGCCTGGGCGAGGACGGCGGCTTCTTCAAGGTCGGCCTGGAACTGAAGAACCACGAGGCCACCAACCGCGCCGGCTTCGACCAGATCCCCTCGTTCGAGGAACAGACCCCGGCCAACCTGGCCCTGGCCGGCAAGCGCAACTACGCGCTCGGCGACGGCGCCAGCAAGGATCTCAACGCCTGGCTCAACGGCAAGCTGCCGTTCGGCCAGGGCAGCGAGGTCTACGCCTTCGGCACCTACAACCAGCGCGACACCCAGGGCGACAACTACTTCCGCTACCCCGACGGCGCCGCCAACTGGACCCAGGTGTATCCGCAGGGCTACCGCCCGGTGTCGCTGGGCGAGAACCGCGACCTGCAGGCGGTGGTCGGCGCGCGCGGGCAATGGGGCGAATGGGCCTACGACGCCAGCCTCGACTACGGCCGCAACGACTTCACCTACCGGCTCAAGCACTCGCTCAACGCCTCGCTGGGCCCGGGCAGCCCGACCCGCTTCAAGACCGGCGACTACGCGTTCGAGCAAGGCGTGGCCAACCTCGACCTGAGCCGCAGCTTCGACGCCGCCGGCGCCACCCACACCGTAGGCACCGGCGTGGAACTGCGCCGCGAGCACTACCGCACCCGTCCGGGCGACCCGGCCAGCTACGCCGCCGGCCCCTACACCGACCGGCCCACCGGCGCCCAGGCCGGCGGCGGCCTGACCCCGCAGGACGCGGCCGACCTGTCGCGCAACGTCGCCAGCCTCTACGCCAGCGTGTCCAGCCAGTTCGGCGACAAGCTCTCCACCGACCTGGCCGCGCGCTACGAGCACTACCAGGACTTCGGCGGCGAACTGACCGGCAAGCTGGCCGCGCGCTACGAGTTCGTCCCGGCGTTCGCCCTGCGCGGCGCGATCTCCAACAACTTCCGCGCGCCGTCGCTGAGCCAGATCGGCTACGAGGCCAGTTCCACCGGCTACAACGCCAACGGCCAGCTGCTGCAGGGCCGCCTGCTCTCGGTCGACAACCCGATCGCGCAGGCGCTGGGCGCGCGCACGCTGCAGCCGGAGAAGTCGCGCAACTACAGCCTGGGCTTCACCAGCCGCGTGGGCAGCCACTTCGACCTGTCGCTGGACCTGTTCCAGATCGACATCGACAAGCGCATCGCGCTGTCGGAAAGCATCGACGGCGACGCCCTGACCGACTTCGTCGCGCAGCGCTTCGGCATCACCGGCCTGCAGAGCGCCAGCTTCTTCGTCAACGCCGCCGACACCCGTACCCGCGGCGCCGAACTGGTCAGCAACTGGCGGCAGGCGCTGGGCCAGGGCCAACTGCAGCTGACCGGCACCTGGAGCTACGCCAAGACCGAGCTGGAGAACGTGGTGGCCACGCCGGCGCAGCTGCTGGCGCTGAATCCGGACTACGTGCTGTTCGGCGTGGAGGAGCGCAACACCCTGACCGAGGCGACCCCGCGTACCCGCGCGCAGCTGGCGGCGAACTGGAGCGACGCGCGCTGGTCGCTGCAGACCCGTGTCACCCGCTACGGCAGCGCCACCCGCGTGTTCGACTTCGGCGGCGGCTTCGCCCCGGAGCAGACCTACAGCGCCAAGTGGCAACTCGACGTCGAGGTCGAATACCACCTCACCCCGCAGTGGAGCGTGGCGGTAGGCGGCCAGAACCTCACCGACGCCTACGCCGACCGCTCCAAGCCGGACATCGCCTACTTCGGCAACCTGCCCTACGACGTGCTGTCGCCGATCGGCAGCAATGGCGCTTACTACTATGGGCGGGTGCGGTACACCTTCTGACGAAGGTGTAGGGAATGGGGAAACGGGAATCGGGAATGGGTAAAAGCAACAGCAGCGCGCGCAGGCCCGCCTTTGCTCCTCCCATTCCCGTTTCCCCATTCCCGTTTCCCGGCCCAGACACCTTCTGACGAAGGTGTAGGGAATGGGGAAACGGGAATCGGGAATGGGTAAAAGCAACAGCAGCGCGCGCAGGCCCGCCTTTGCTCCTCCCATTCCCGTTTCCCCATTCCCGTTTCCCGGCCCAGACACCTTCTGACGAAGGTGTGGGGAATGGGGAGACGGGTATCGGGAGTGGGTAAAAGCAACAGCAGCGCGCGCAGGCCCGCCTTTGCTCTTCCCATTCCCGTTTCCCCATTCCCGATTCCCGGCCCAGACACTTTCTGACGAAGGTGTGGGGAATGGGGAGACGGGAATCGGGAATGGGTAAAAGCAACAGCAGCGCGCGCAGGCACCGCTTTTGCTCTTCCCATTCCCGTTTCCCCATTCCCGATTCCCGGCCCCCAATCCACCTGACGCTAACGCCATCCCGTTCATCATGGGGGAATGGCAGACGCGCTCCCCCTCCGACCGCCGCCGCCGCGTCTGGACGATGCCTGCGCATTGTTCCTGGACGTGGACGGCACCCTCATCGCCTTTGCCGAACGTCCCGACCAGGTGCAGTTGCTGCCCGAGGTGCGTGAGGCGATCGGCCGCCTGCATCAGCGCCTGGGTGGCGCGGTGGCGCTGGTCAGCGGACGTCCGCTGACGCAGCTGGACGCCTTGTTCGCGCCACTGCGGCTGCCCGCCGCCGGGCTGCACGGCCACGAGCTGCGCAGCGACGCCGACGCGCATGCGGCGATGCCCGCCGAGACCTCCGACTTTCTTCATGCACTGCATGCGCGCGCCGCGCATCTGCGCCAGGCGCATCCGGGCGTGCTGGTCGAAGACAAGGGCGCCAGCATGGCCCTGCACTGGCGGGCCGCGCCGAGCGCCGCGGAGGCAGTCCTGGCGTTCGCCAGCGAACAGATCGGCGAGCTGCCCGGCTACCGCCTGCAGCCCGGCGACCACGTGGTCGAGTTCGTGCCCGAAGGCAGCGACAAGGGCGTGGCGCTGACCACGCTGCTGCAGCAACCGCCGTTCCGCGGGCGCCGCCCGGTGTTCGTCGGCGACGATCTCACCGACGAATTCGGCTTCGCCGCGGCCAACCAGGCCGGTGGCTGGAGCGTGCTGGTCGGCACCCGCGCCGACAGTGTCGCCACCTATGCGCTGCCCGATCCACGCGGCGTACACGCCTGGCTGCGCGATAACGCCGGATGAGGCCGCCGCCGCCCCCGCCCGCCTGCGTCCCGTGGCCGCTTTCCCTACTGCTTCCGCACAAGGACTCGTCCGCTCCATGAGTTCCCCCAATCTCGACCTCGGCGTCATCGGCAACGGCAGCTTCGGCGCCCTGATCGACAAACGGGCCAGCGTCGTGTGGAGCTGCCTGCCGGCCTTCGACGGCGACCCGGCGTTCTGCGCGCTGCTGTCCCCGCGGGCGCATCCCGGCGGCGATTTCAGCATCGAGCTGGAAGACTTCGTCGACAGCGACCAGCACTACCTGGCCAACACCGCGATCCTGCGCACGGTGTTGCGCGACGCCCACGGCGGCGCGGTGGAGGTGATCGACTTCGCGCCGCGCTGGCGCAACCACGGCCGCTTCTACCGGCCGGTGAGCATCATCCGCCAGGTACGGCCGCTGGCCGGCAACCCGCGCATCCGCGTGCGTGCGCGGCCGCTGGCCGACTGGGGCGCGCGACAGCCGGAAAGCACCTGGGGCAGCAACCACGTGCGCTGGCTGCTGCCGGATTTCACCCTGCGCCTGACCACCGACGTGCCGGTGCGCTTCATCCGCGAAGAACTGCCGTTCGTGCTCAACCACCCGGTCAACCTGATGCTGGGCGTGGACGAGTCGCTGACCCGTTCGCTGACCGGCTACATCCAGGAAGCGCAGGAACGCACCGAGGAATACTGGCGCGAGTGGGTGCGCTATCTGTCGGTGCCGCTGGACTGGCAGGAGGCGGTGATCCGCAGCGCGATCACCCTGAAGCTGTGCCAGTACGAGGACAGCGGCGCGATCATCGCGGCGATGACCACCTCCATTCCGGAGGCGCCGGACACCCCGCGCAACTGGGATTACCGCTACTGCTGGCTGCGCGACGCCGCCTTCGTGGTGCGCGCGCTGAACCGGCTCGGCGCCACCCGCACCATGGAGCAGTTCCTCGGCTACATCTTCAACATCGCCACCACCGACGGCAGCCTGCAGCCGCTGTACGGCATCGGCTTCGAGGCGGCGCTGGAGGAACACGAGGTCGAGTCGCTGGCCGGCTACCGCGGCATGGGCCCGGTGCGGCGCGGCAACCTGGCCTGGATCCAGAAGCAGCACGACGTGTACGGCAGCGTGGTGCTCGCCTCCACCCAGTTGTTCTTCGATCTGCGCCTGAAGGACCCCGGCGACACCCACACCTTCCTGCGCCTGGAACCACTGGGCGAGCGCGCGTTCGAACTGCACGACGTGCCCGACGCCGGCCTGTGGGAGTTCCGCGGCCGCGCCGAAGTGCACACCTACACCAGCGCGATGTGCTGGGCCGCCTGCGACCGGCTGGCCAAGATCGCCACGCGGCTGGGTCTGGAAGACCGCGTGCTGTACTGGCGCGAGCGTGCCGACCGCATCCACGCACGCGTGCTGGCCGAGGCCTGGAGCGCCGAGTTGGGGCACTTCACCGACACCTTCAACGGCCACCGGCTGGACGCCTCGCTGCTGTTGCTGGCCGACATCGGGTTCATCGCCCCGGACGATCCGCGTTTCATCGCCACCGTCGAGGCGATCGGCCGCGATCTCAAGCATGGCGATGCGCTGTACCGCTACGTGGCGCCGGACGATTTCGGCGAACCGGAGACCAGCTTCACCATCTGCACGTTCTGGTACATCGACGCGCTGGCCGCGATCGGCCGCAAGGAGGAGGCGCGCGAGCTGTTCGAGCGCATCCTCGCCCGGCGCAATCACCTGGGCCTGCTGTCGGAGGATCTGGCCTTCGACAACGGCGAAGCCTGGGGCAATTTCCCGCAGACCTATTCGCATGTCGGCCTGATCATCGCCGCCATGCGCTTGTCGCGCAGTTGGCAGGAGGCATCATGAGCAGATTGGTAGTGGTATCCAACCGTGTGGCCTTGCCCGGCGAGAACCGCGCCGGCGGCCTGGCGGTGGGCCTGCTGGCGGCGCTGAAGGAGCGCGGCGGCGTCTGGTTCGGCTGGAGCGGCAAGACCGTGCGCGGCGACAGCGGCGCGATGCACGAACAGACCCAGGGCGACATCCGCTTCGTCACCATGGACCTGAATCGCGCCGACCTGGACGCGTACTACAACGGCTTCGCCAATCGCACGCTGTGGCCGCTGCTGCACTTCCGCCTGGACCTGGTCGACTACGACCGCGCCACCCGCGAAGGCTACCGCCGGGTCAACGCCATGTTCGCCGACAAGCTCGCGCCGATGCTGCGCGAGGACGACACGGTGTGGATCCACGACTATCACCTGATTCCGCTGGCCTCGCTGCTGCGCGAGCGTGGCATCGGCTGCCGCATCGGCTTCTTCCTGCACGTGCCGTTCCCCTCGGCCGACCTGATCCAGGCGCTGCCGGACCACGCGCGGCTGTTCTCCGGCTTCTACGCCTACGACCTGATCGGCTTCCAGACCCGCCGCGACGTCGACCGCTTCCAGGCCTATGTGCGCCTGTTCGGCGGCGGCAAGGTGATCAAGGACGGCGTGCTGGAAGCGCCGGGCGGGCGCCGGTTCCGCGCGGCCATGTTCCCGATCGGCATCGACACCGAACTGATCGCGCAGCAGGCGCGCGCGGCGATGTCCAAGCCGGCGGTGCGCGATCTGCGCAGCAGCCTGCGCGATCGCCAACTGGCGATCGGCGTGGACCGCCTGGACTACTCCAAGGGCCTGCCGGAACGCTTCCTCGGCTTCGAACGCTACCTGGAACGGCATGCGGACCAGCGCGGCAGCCTTACCTATCTGCAGATCGCGCCGGTCTCGCGCGGCGATGTCACCGAGTACAAGCAACTGCGCAACCAGCTCGAGCAGATCGCCGGACACATCAACGGCGGCCATGCCGAGCCGGACTGGACCCCGCTGCGCTACGTCAACCGCAACTTCACCCACGCCACGCTCACCGGTTTCTACCGCGCCGCGCAGGTCGGCCTGGTGACGCCGTTGCGCGACGGCATGAACCTGGTGGCCAAGGAATACGTGGCCGCGCAGGACCCGGAGAATCCCGGCGTGCTGGTGCTGTCGCTGCTGGCCGGCGCCGCCGACGAACTGAAGGAAGCGCTGCTGGTCAATCCGCACGACCTGGACGGCGTGGCCGATGCCATCGCCACCGGCGCGTCGCTGCCCAAGCCCAAGCGCATCGAACGCTGGCAGGCGATGATGGATCACCTGCGCAAGCACGACATCAATGCGTGGCGCCAGCGCTATCTGCAGGCGCTGGAGAGCGTGCGCTAGCGGCAGCGCGCGCGTCGCGCGACGTGACGCGGCGCGCATCGCCTGCGCGCCGCGCGATCCGACCTTGCACGCCATGCGGCGCCAGCGATGGCGCCGCATGACGCAGTGTTCCGTGTTCCGTCACGGCCGGACCACCTGCGTCGCCTAAAATAGCCGTCACGCGCCGCGCCGGTTCTTCTGCTTTGCCAGACCACCGCAGCGCGGTCGCTGCTTCGCGATGCACGCCGCGCTTGCGGCCCCGCTCCCGCCTCTCCCCCCCCCCCGATCCGCCTGCACCGCCGCCGTTCGCGCCACGCGCAGGGATCCTCGTCGGATGTTTCGCTCATGACCGTTTCTTCCCCACCGAATGCCGGCCGCTGGCTGTTCGCCGGCTATGCCGTCCTCATCGCCGCGATCGGCGTCGCGCTCGCCGTCATGGGCGGGCAACTCGTCGCCGTCGGCGGCTCCTGGTACTACCTGCTCGCCGGCGTGGCGCTGGCTGTGTCCGGCGGGCTGCTCGCGCTCGGCCGTCGCACCGGCCTGTGGCTGTTCGGCGTCACCCTGGCCGCGACCATCGCCTGGGCGCTGGCCGAGGTCGGCCTGGACGGCTGGGCACTGATCCCGCGCCTGGCGATGATCTCGGTGCTCGGCCTGCTGCTGTTGCCGTTCTGGAAGGTCGCACGTTGGCGTTTGGCGCCCGTCTCCGGCATCGGCTACCTGCTGGTCGCCGGCGTGCTGCCGGTGCTCGGCGCGGCGCTGGTGTTCGTGCCGCTGCTGTTCCCGCGCACGGTGGAACTGGCCGACCCCAGCCTGGCCGCGCAGCGCCCGCAGGCCGCCTTCAGCCGCGCCACGGTGGACAGCCCCGACGGCAACGTCGCCGGCAACCACGACGCCAGTAACTGGACCGCGTACGCCGGCTCCAACCTGTCCAACCACTACAGCCCGGGTGCGCAGATCACCCCGGACAACGTCAAGGACCTGAAGATCGCCTGGGAATTCCATACCGGCGACCTCAAGCCGGCCGGCTCCAAGCTCGGCTACGCGTTCCAGAACACCCCGCTCAAGGTTGGCGACCTGGTCTACATCTGCACGCCCACGCAGAAGGTGATCGCGGTGGAGGCCACCACCGGCAAGGAGCGCTGGCGCTTCGATCCGCACACCGATCCGAAGGCCATGGCCGGCGTCGCCGCCACCACCTGCCGCGGTGTGTCCTACTTCGAGGCGACCACGCCGGTTGCCGAATGCGCCAAGCGCATCTTCTGGCCGATGGTGGACGGCCGCCTGGGCGCGCTCGACGCCCTCACCGGCAAGCTGTGCGAGAGCTTCGGCACGCACGGCTATGTCGACCTCAACAAGGACACCGGCAACACCAAGCCCGGCTACGTCGGCCCGACCTCGCCGCCGGTGGTGATGCGCGGCGTGGTGATCCAGCCCACCGGCCAGGTCCGCGACGGCCAGGAGCGCGACGCGCCGTCCGGCGTGGTGCGCGCCTTCGACGCGGTCAGCGGGCAACTGCGCTGGGCCTGGGATCTGGGCAATCCGGCGATCAACGCGACGCCGCGGGCCGGCCAGACCTACACCCGCTCCACCCCGAACGTGTGGTCGCTGATGGCGGCCGACGACCAGTTGGGCCTGGTCTACCTGCCCACCGGCAACGCCTCCGGCGACTTCTTCGGCAAGCAGCGCACGCCGCAGGAAGAGGAGTACACCGCCTCGCTGGTCGCGCTGGATGCGGCCACCGGCAAGGAACGCTGGCATTTCCGCACGGTCAATCACGACCTGTGGGACTACGACATCGGCCCGCAGCCGAACCTGGTGGATTTCCCGGTGCCCGGCGGCGGCACCCGCCCGGCGGTGATCCAGGCCACCAAGTCCGGCCAGGTGTTCGTGCTCGACCGCGAAACCGGCGCACCGATCATGCCGGTGGAGCAGAAGCCGGTGCCGCAGGGCACCGACCACGGCGACTGGACCGCCAGGACCCAACCGGTGTCCCCGGGCATGCCCAACACCGTCGGCGCGCCCAGCCACGAGTACGAGACCCTGGTCGAATCCGACGCCTGGGGCATCACCCCGTTCGACCAGTTGGTGTGCCGCATCCAGTTCAAGCGGCTGCGCTACGAAGGCATGTTCACCCCGCCCAGCCTGGGCGGCTCGCTGGCCTTCACCGGCAACCACGGCGGCATCAACTGGGGCGGCGTATCGGTGGACCTGCAGCGCGGCATCATGGTGATGAACAGCAATCGCCTGCCCTACACCGAACACGTGTACCCGCGGCAGGAAATGCAGTCGCTGGGGGTGGTGTCGGTGTTCAACGGCAAGAGCAGGACGCCCGGCTACATGGCCCAGGAAGGACTGCCCTACGGCGCGCGCAAGGAACCGTGGATGTCGCCGCTCAACACGCCGTGCGTGGCGCCGCCGTGGGGCTACATCTCCGGCGTGGACCTGCGCACCCAGCAGGTGATCTGGCGGCGTCCGCTGGGCACCGGCTACGACCAGGGCCCGATGGGCATCCCGTCGAAGATGAAGTTCGAACTGGGTACGCCCAACAACAGCGGTTCGCTGGCCACCGCCGGCGGCGTGACCTTCATTGGTGCGGCGCTGGACAACTTCCTGCGCGGCTACGACACCCAGACCGGCAAGCTGCTGTGGGAAGTGCGCGTGCCGGCCGGCCCGCAGGCCGCGCCGCTGAGCTACACCGTCGGCGGCAAGCAGTACATCGTCGCTGCGATCGGCGGCCACGACCGCATGGACACCAAGGCCGGCGACAGCGTGATCGCCTGGACCTTGCCGGACGCGGCGCCGGCGAAGTAACCGCCCACCGCGCGCCACCCGCCACCGGGCCGCCTGCGGCCATGGCGGGTGGCCGACAGCGGCGTTGAGCGACCCTGCAGCGGGCGGCGGAATATCCAAGCGCCCGCCACAGGCGCCTCCGCCGCTCACCCTGCTGCGATGCAGCACGCCAGAACACCCCATGCAGACGCCCATGGACGTTCAGGCCACGTAAAGTTTCCGACGAACGGCAGGTGCAGGCGATCAAGCCAGCGTGGTGATGCGCCGATACTGGATAAGCCCCCGCGCGACCGCCTCGCCCTCGCGGCGATGCCCGTTGTTTCCCAGCCGGTGCAGACCATGCCCTCGCCATCCGCCGTTCCCCGCTCCACCACAGCCTCGTGGCTGCGCTCCCGTTCGGCGCTGCTTGCCCTTTTCCATGTGCTGCTCCTGCTGGCGCTGGCCGGCTATGCGCTGCACGTCGGCCGCACGGTCGGTGCAACCGGATCGGCGCTGCCGCGCTTGCTGCCGGCCCTGCTGATCGCCGTGGCGGTAGCCGCGGCGCTGGCTTGGTTCGGCAGGCGCAGCGCACCGCGCGCCCTGGAGCAGGCCACGCAGGCGCTGCAGGCGCTGGGCGAAGGCCGCTTCGCGCAACGGGTGGAACTGGCCGGCGACGCGTCCGAAGTCGCCCTGCTGCGCGCACTGCAGAACGCACAACAGGCGCTGGCCGCGCGCCAGGCGCAGACCGAGGCAGAGCTGCAGCATGGCCGCTTCGTGATCCAGGCGCTGGACGACCTGGACACCATGGTGCGCATCGCCGACGACGATGGCCGCGTGCATTTCGCCAACCGCAAGCTGCTGCAGATGTTGAAGACCATCGAACCGGACGTGCAGCGCTTCCGTCCGGAATTCCGCGCCGAGCAGTTCGTCGGCGGCAGCATCGGCGACATCTATCCGGACAGCCAGGCGGCGATCGACCGCATGCGCGCACTGACCGGCTCCAAGCGCGTGCGCGCGCCGTTCTTCGGCCGCCAGATCGATTTCGTGTACAGCCCGATCGACGGCGCCGACGGCCGCCGCCTGGGCACCATCGCGCAATGGGAGGAAGTGACCGCGCAGGTCAACGCAGAACAAGCGCTGGCCACGGTGATCGAAGCCGCCGCGCACGGCGATTTCAGCCAGCGCATCGAGACCGCGGCGATGGACGGCGTCCTCAAGTCGCTGGCCGAGGGCGTCAACCGCATCGCCGATGGAGTGGAGAGCAACCTGGCGCAACTGGCCGGGGCGCTGGCGGCACTGGCCGAAGGCGACCTCACCCACCGCGTCGACGGCCAGGCGCAGGGCGTGTTCGCGCGGTTGCGCGAGGACACCAACCGCACCGTTGCCAAGCTCACCGAGATCATCGTCGGCATCCAGGACTCGGCCGAAACGATCCGCCGCGCCGCCTCGGAGATCGCCGCGGGCAACACCGACCTGTCCGACCGCACCGAGCAGCAGGCCGCGAGCCTGGAGGAAACCGCCAGCTCGATGGAAGAGTTGACCTCGGCGGTGAAGCAGAACGCCGACAACGCGCAGCAGGCCAACGGCCTGGTGCAGAACACCGGCGAGGTCGCCCGTTCCGGCGGCAAGGTGATGGACGAGGTGGTGGCGACGATGCGCGCGATCAGCACGTCTTCGCAGCGCATCGGCGAGATCATCGGGGTGATCGACGGCATCGCCTTCCAGACCAACATCCTGGCGCTCAACGCGGCGGTCGAAGCCGCTCGCGCCGGCGAACAGGGCCGCGGCTTCGCCGTGGTCGCCTCGGAAGTGCGCTCGCTGGCGCAGCGCTCGGCCGATGCGGCCAAGGAGATCAAGGAGTTGATCGAGGCCTCCACACGCACCGTCGGCGAAGGCGCCGAACTGGTCAACCGCGCCGGCGCCACCATGCACGAGATCGTCGGTTCGGTGCAGCGGGTCACCGGCCTGATCGGCGAGATCAGCGCCGCCAGCGGCGAGCAGTCCAGCGGCATCGAACAGGTCAACCGCACCGTGGCGCAACTGGACGAGGTGACCCAGCGCAACGCCGCCCTGGTCGAGGAAGCCACTGCCGCCGCACGCAGCATGGAGGAACAGGCCGGCGGGCTGGCTGCGGCGGTTGCGGTGTTCCGGATCGACAGCGGCCGCGCCGGTGGCAGCGACGGCAAAGTGGTGCCGTTCGCGCGCGGCGCCGGCTGAGCCGGCCCGCGCGAGGCGCTCAGTCCAGAAAGCGCGCGCGCTGCTGCGGCTCCGGCAGGAAACACTCTGCAGTGGTGCCGAACCAGCGATGGCGGTTGCGCGCCAGCACGCGGTAGCCGGCATCGCGCCAGCGCCGCGGCAGCAGGCGCAGCAGCGCGATGCTGCGCCACACCCCGCCAAGCCCGGCGATCACCGCGATCGCCGCGTCCGAATCGGTCAATGGACCGCGCCGTGTCAGCAGCAGGAACGACAGCGGATCGGCCGGATCCAGGCCGTGCTCGCGCAACAGCGCGCTGCCGCGCGGCGACTGCATCGCTGCGAAGCGGTAGCGGCCGCGGCGATCGAAGCGCAGCAGGAACCGTACCCAGCGGCTGCACAGCGCACATACCCCGTCGAACACGACGATGGCCGCGTCCTCCGACGCCGCGGGCGCCGCACCCGGTGGCGGCTCAGGCCGGCGCAAGCCAGCCCTCGTAGCGGATGAACGGGCCGATCCACGGCAGCGTCACCGCAATCACGAACGCATAGCGGCCGTCGCGCTGGTCTTCGCGGCAGTGCACGCCGGCCAGCCAACGTCGCGGCAGCGGCAGCACGCCGAAGGCCCAGGCCCGTGCCGCACGCCATTCGATGCCGGCACCGTCGACCCGCAAGGCGAATTCGAATACCACCGCGCCCAGGCGCTCGCGCAGCCGGCCGCGGTGCAGCCATAGCCGGGACGGCATGGCATGCGTGCCGAACCGGCGCTCCCAGCGCTCGCCGCGGGCATCGGCGCGGAACACCACTTCCACCGGCGTCGCCGGCCCGGTGCGCGGCAGCCGCACCAGCCACGCGCACAGCGGCAACAGCGGATGGCGACCGCGCTGCACCATCGCCTGGCCGACATAGCGCGACTGCGACGAGGGCGTGTGCAGTTCGCGCAGTACCGGCGGCAATTGCGCGAACGCCAGCCCCAGCACCTGCGCGAACAGCGGCGGTGTCAGGGCGCGATCCACGCCAGGGTCGCCATGCGTCCGCTGCGGCGGTCGCGCCGATAGGAGTAGAAGCGCTGCGCATCGGCGATGGTGCACAGGCCGCCGCCATGGATCTGCTCCGGCGCCAGGCCGGCCGCGACCAGGCGTTGCCGCGCCAGCGCGTACAGATCCACCAACCAATGACCGGGCCGGGTGGCGACGAACGCGGCCGCGGCGGCCGGATCGTGGCGCATGAACGCCTCGCGCACCTCGACGCCGATCTCGTAGTGCTGCGGTCCGGCCGCCGGTCCCAGCCAGGCCTGCAATTGCGCTGGCGCCGTGCGCAGCGCGGCGATGGTGGCCTCGAGCATGCCGCCGGCCAGCCCCTGCCAGCCGGCATGCGCGGCGCCGACCTCGCTGCCGTCGCGGGCGGCGAACACCACCGGCAGGCAGTCGGCAGTCAGGATCGCCAGCACCACCCCCGGCTCGGCGGTGACCGCGGCATCGGCGGTCGGCTCGGCGTCGATGCCGGTCCCGCGGGGCGGCGCGTCGAAACGCAGCACCTGCACGCCGTGCACCTGCCGCAGCCAATGCGGCGGCGTCGGCAGCGCCAGGCGCGCGGCCAACTCATCGCGGTTGCGCTGCACCGTGGCCGGGTCGTCGCCGTCGGCGGCGCTGCGGTTGCCCAAGTTGAAGCGGTCGAATGGAGGCAACGAGGCGCCGGCGCCATGGCGCAGCGTGGTCAGGGCATGGACGCGGGGCGGGGCTGGCCAGTCGGCCTGCAAGGCGACGTCGCTCATCGGCAACGCCCGCGGCCGACACCGGGCGCCATGCCGGCAGTCTGGCGTCCCAGGGCAGGTCCCAGGTGGGAGCCGCGCGCCATAGCGCGGGAGAGCGGCGCCGCGGCCATGTTCAGCGCCGCGCCCGCTCGGCGGCCGCCTGCGCATCCGCACGCAGGACGGCCATCAGTTGCTGCAGATCGGCGGGCACCGCCGCGGTGGCGCGGACCGGCTCGCCGCTCAGCGGGTGCTTGAACTCCAGGGTCTCGGCATGCAGCGCCTGGCGCTTGAAGCCGCGTAGTTCGGCGATCAGTTCCTCGCTGGCACCTTTGGGCAGCTTCAGCGGGCCGCCGTACAGCGGGTCGCCGACGATGGGGTGCTTGAGGTACGCCATGTGCACGCGGATCTGGTGGGTGCGGCCGGTCTCCAGGCGGCATTCCAGGGCCGTGTGGGCGCGGAAGCGTTCGCGCAGCCGGTAGTGGGTGACCGCGTCGCGCCCGTCCTCGCGCACCGCCATGCGCAGGCGGTCGCGCGGGTGGCGGTCGATCGGCGCGTTGGCGGTGCCGCCGGAGACCAGGGCCCCGACCACCACCGCCAGGTACTGCCGGTGCACGTCGCGCGCCGACAGCTGCGCCACCAGCGAGGTATGCGCCTGCAGGGTCCGCGCCACCACCATGGCGCCGCTGGTGTCCTTGTCCAGGCGGTGCACGATGCCGGCGCGCGGCAGCGCCGACAGCCCCGGGTCGCGGTACAGCAAGGCGTTGACCAGGGTGCCGCTGGGGTTGCCGGCGCCCGGGTGCACCACCAGCCCGGCCGGCTTGTTCAGCACGATGACCTGGTCGTCCTCGTACAGCACCTCCAGCGGGATGTCCTCGGGCAGGGCGTGGGTCTGGGTGTCCAGCACCGCGTGCAGGCTGGCGATCTCGCCGCCGCGCAACGCATCGCGCGGCCGTGCCGGGGCGCCGTCGAGCAGAGCGTCGCCGGATTTGATCCATTCGGCCAGGCGCGAGCGCGAGTATTCGGGGAACAGTTCGGCCAGCACCGCATCGAAGCGGCGGCCGGCGGCGTGATCGGGGACGCGCGCCTGGCGCGGGCCGTCGCTGACGGCGTCCTCGGGCAGATCCGGGGGGGTATGGGGCATGGCAGGGGCACGGCTTGGGTCGGAAAAGGAGGGTCGCGGCGGCCGTAGTCAGTCGCAGGACAGGCCACTAGGCTATCATCGCCCCTTCGTATTCCTGCCCTGCCGCGCCCGAACCCATGATCCGACGCTCCGTCCCGCTGTCCGCGCACGTCCGTTTCATCGCCCTGCTGCTGGTCACGCTGGTCGTGGCGACGGGTTGCCACCGTCAAAAGAAGAACCCCGAAGAAGGCATGCCGGTGGAGCAGCTCTACCAGAAGGCGCACGGGCAGATGGAGACCGGCAACTGGGCCGGCGCCGAGAGCAGCTTCAAGCGGCTGATCGCGCAGTACCCGTACGGCAACTACACCGAGCAGGCGATGATCGAGAGCGCCTACGCCCAGTACAAGGCCGGCAAGCACGACGACGCTGTGTCGACCATCGACCGCTTCATCCGTACCTACCCGACCCAGCGCAACATCGCCTACATGTACTACCTGCGTGGGCTGTCCAACTCCAACCGCGACACGGTGTTCCTGCGCCGGGTGTGGTCGCTGGATCCCAGCCGCCGCGACCTGTCCACCCCGCAGCAGGCCTACGCCGATTTCAACACCGTCGCCGAGCGCTACCCGAACAGCCGCTACGCCGCCGACGCGCGCGCGCGCATGATCGCCCTGCGCAACGTGTTCGCCCAGCACGAGCTGGACAACGCGCTGTACTACCTGCGCCGCGACGCCTGGGTGTCGGCCGCCTCGCGCGCCACCTACCTGCTCGAGACCTACCCGCAGAGCGCCTACCAGAACGACGCGGTGGCGGTGCTGGCCGATGCCTACACCCACCTGGGCAACAAGACCCTGGCCGCCGACGCGCGTCGCGTGCTCGAACTCAACGATCCGCAGCATCCGTGGCTGACCGGCAACTGGCCGAAGTACCCGTGGATGATCCGCAAGCTCAACCCGTTCGCCGGCGAGAAGTCCGCCGCCACCGGACAGTCGAATTCGCAGATGCAGCGCTGATCCACCGCGCCGGCACGATGCACACCGACAGGGGCCGCAAGGCCCCTGTCGCGTTCTGGAGGGCGATCGCTGCGGCCTCCCTGCAAGGCGAGCAGATCCGAACCGGTACACGCCACGAACGCCGCGCAGCAGCGCAACGACGCCGGGCCAGCCTGGCGCTGCGGACTGCGACGCATGCCCCAATCCGGACGATTGTCGGCCAGGCCACTGCGCAGGCTTGCTAGGCTGCCCGCACACCTCCTCCGTGCCGATCCGCTGGGACCATGCCCATGCCCATCCTGCGCCCGCTGCTGTGGTTGTTCGCCGCCGTCCTCGCCGCCGCCGCCCTCCCGGCCGCCGCGACACCGGCCATCGTGTACGGGGTCAATGGCCACGACGGCCGCCAGGCCTACCCGCTCAGCCAGAGCGAGGCGGTGTTCCGCCTGCTCGATCAGCGCAACCTGCGCAGCTACCGGTTCGACGTGGACCCGCGCAACTTCACCGTGCTCGACCGGCTGGTGCAGCTCTCGCGCCAGTACAACATCGCGCTGCGGCCGATGGTGTACCCGATGTCGCGCGAGATCGGCTACGCACTGGCGCGCCGCTATGCCAACGACATCAAGGTCTGGGAGATCGGCAACGAGCAGGACCTGGACCGTGCCGCCGCGCCGGCGCGGATCGCGGCGATGACCAAGATGTACCGCGGCATGAAGCAGGCCTCCGACGAACTGGGCGCCGGCCTGCAGTTCACCATCAACATCACCGCCTGCAACAGCGACGATCATTCGGCCACCGCGCGCTGCCCGGGCGACCGCAACGGCTCGCTGTGGTTCCTGGACCAGGCCAAGGCCGCCGGCTTCGACTTCGACCGGATCAGCTTCCACTACTACGCCTTCCACGGCGAGCGCGGCTACTGGATGGACCTGTATCTCGGACAACTGCGCGCCGCCGCGCAGAAATACGGCACCAAGGTCTACGTCAACGAGCTCAACTGCGCCGAGATCTACACCGGCAACACCGATGGCGGCCATCCCGGCGACGGCGCCTGCTACGACAGCGTGGCGGAGCTGCTGCAGACCCTGCGCAGCGACTACGCCGACGTGGTCGCCGAGATCAATCTCTACGAACTGCTCGACCAGCCTGACCAGCAGGGCGCGGAAGCGCATTTCGGCCTGATGTACGACCTGAGCCGGCCGAAACCGACGCTGGACCTGCTGACCGACGCCGTGCGCTGAGCCGGCCGCGTCTTCGCGCGGCGTGGTCGCCGCCTGCGGCTATGCTGCGGCGATGTTCGAACTGCATCGGGTCACCCGCCGCTATGGCGACATGCTGGCGCTGGACCGGGTCGATCTCTGCATCGCCACCGGCCGCACCACCGCCTTGATCGGCCCCAGCGGCGCCGGCAAGTCCAGCGTGCTGCGCCTGCTGTTGGGGCTGGAATGGCCGGATGGCGGCGAGGTGCGCTTCCAGGGCGAACCGCTGCGCCGCGCCACCCTGCTGGCGCAGCGCCGGCGCATCGGCTACGTGATCCAGGAAGGCGGGCTGTTCCCGCACCTGACCGCACGCGACAACGCCGCCTTGCTGGCGCGCACACTGGGCTGGACGCGGCCGCGCATCGCCGCGCGCCTGCACGAGCTGGCCGAGTTGTGCCGGCTGCCGGAAGCGCTGCTGGCCCGCTACCCGGCCGAGCTGTCCGGCGGCCAGCGCCAACGCGTGGGGCTGATCCGCGCGCTGTTGCTGGACCCGCCGGTATTGCTGCTGGACGAACCGCTGGGCGCACTCGACCCGATCGTGCGCCACGAACTGCAGACGCAGATGCGCGAGCTGTTCGCGCTGCTCGGCAAGACCGTGGTGCTGGTGACCCACGACGTCGCCGAAGCCGCCTACCTGGGCGACACCCTGGTGCTGATGCGTGGCGGCCGCGTGCTGCAGGAAGGCAGCGCGCGCCAGTTGCTGGAGGCGCCGGCCGATCCGTTCGTCGGCCAGTTCCTGCAGGCGCAGCGCACCCTGGAGGATGCGCGGTGACGTCGCCCGGCGTGCGCTGGCGCGCGATCGCGTTGGTCGCCTTGGGCGGCCTGGCCAACCTGCTGGGACTGCCCGCCGCTGCCGCCGACGCCAAGGTGGTGGTCGGCTCGAAGAACTTCACCGAAGCGGTGGTGCTGGGCGAGATCGCCGCCGGCGCCGGGCGCCAGGCCGGGGTGGAGGTCGAGCACCGGCGCCAGCTCGGCGGCACCCGCATCCTGTGGCGCGCGCTAGAGCAAGGCTCGATCGACGCCTATGCCGAGTACACCGGCACCCTGGCCGCCGAACTGCTGCAGATGCCCGGTGCCGACGACGCCGCGCTGCGGCAGGCGCTGGCGCAACGCGGCCTGGCGATGAGCGCACCGCTGGGTTTCGACAACACCTATGCGTTCGGCATGCGCCGGCAGCGCGCGCAGGCGCTGGGCATCGTGCGCCTGTCCGACCTCGCCGCGCATCCGGCGCTGAAGTTCGGACTGAGCAACGAATTCGTCTCGCGCGCCGACGGCTGGCCCGGCGTGCGCGATGCCTACGGCCTGCCGCAGGTGCCCACCGGCCTGGACCACGACCTCGCCTACCGCGCGCTGGACAGCGGCGCGATCGACCTCACCGACCTGTACAGCACCGACGCCGAGATCCCCGCGCACGACCTGCTGGTGCTGCAGGACGACAGGCATTACTTCCCGCGCTACGCCGCGGTGTTCCTGTACCGCGCCGACCTGGCGCAGCGCGCGCCGCGCTTCGTGCAGGCGCTGCAGGGACTGGGCGGACGCATCGACGCGGCGACCATGCAGCGGCTCAACGCCGAGGCCAAGCTCGACAAGCGCGCCGAGAGCGCCATCGCCGCGCATTGGCTGGGCATCGCCGCGCCGGCCGAAGACGGCCGCCTGCCAAGGCTGCTGCAACGCACCCGCGAGCACCTGGCGCTGGTCGGGCTGTCGCTGGGCCTGGCCCTGCTGGTGGCGCTGCCGCTGGGCATCCTGGCCGCGCATCGGCCACGGCTCGGCCAGGCGGTGCTGGCCCTGACCGGCGTGCTGCAGACGCTGCCGTCGCTGGCGGTGTTCGTGTTCATGATCCCGCTGTTCGGCATCGGCGCCAAACCGGCGATCGCCGCGCTGTTCCTGTACAGCCTGCTGCCGATCGTGCGCAACACGCACGCCGGCATCACCGGCATTGCGCGCGAACTGCGCGAGACCGCCGCCGCGCTGGGCCTGCCGCCGGGCACCCGACTGTGGCGGATCGAACTGCCGCTGGCGCTGCGCACCATCCTCGCCGGCATCAAGACCGCGGCGGTGATCAATGTCGGCACCGCGACCCTGGGCGCGCTGATCGGCGCCGGCGGCTACGGCCAGCCGATCCTCACCGGCATCCGCCTGGACGATCTCGGCCTGATCCTGGAAGGCGCGGTGCCGGCCGCGCTGCTGGCGTTGCTGGTACAAGGCCTGTTCGAGCTGCTGGAGCGCGTGCTGACGCCGCGTGGGTTGCGCCTGGCGGCGCGGCGGTAAAGCGGGCGCCGCACCTGGAGAGTTGAGTGTGTGCCGGCCCGTCGGCAGCACAACACGCATCACACCGACATGGAGGTCGCGGCTGAAGCCGCTTCTACGGCATGCGTGCCGCGTCTGTCGTAGGAGCGGCTTCAGCCGCGACGAACGAAGGCATGCATCTCAACTCGATCGACGATCCGGATCGGTCGTCGGCCGCCGACAGACGACGCTCGCACACGCGTGCTTCAGGCACGCACCACCGCCACCATCTCGCGCGCCAGCCCGCGCATCGCCTCCGGCGTCAGTTGCAGGTACGGCGCGATGCGCAGCGCGCTATGCCGATGGGTGCAGATGACCTGCGCGTGCTGCAGCCATGGCAGCAACACCGGCATCGTCGAGGCCGGCGGACGCAGCGCGTACAGATGCGGCGCGTGCCCCGACGCGATCCAGTCGCCTGCGCCCAGCGTCTGCAGTTCCGCATCGAACGCCGCGCCAAGCGCGCCGAGTCGCTGCGCGATGCGTGCCGGCTGCCATTGCTGCACCTGCTGCAGCGCCGCGCTGGCCATCGCCAGCCGCAGCGGATCGGCTACGCCGCCGGCATCGAAGCGGCGCGCGCCGCTGCGGTAAGATGGCGGCGCCTCGGCCGGGAATTGCCAATCCGCGCCTGGATCGCGCGCCTGCCAGTGCTGCTCGAACGGGACGCCGTGCGCGCGCCAGTGCGGCGAGGCCCACAGCCATGCCAGCCCCATCGGCCCGAGCAGCCATTTGTGCCCGACCGAGACCACGAAATCCGGCCGCCAGGCGTCCAGCCGGACCGGCAGCACGCCCAGGCTCTGGCTCAGGTCCAGCACCAGCATCGCGCCGGCCGCATGCACGCGCGGCGCGATCCGATCCAGATCCAGCAGACCGCCGTCGCGCCAATACGCATTCGGCAATGTCGCCACACGCACGCGCGGCTGCGCGTCGAGCGTGGCCAGCACCGCGTCGGTCCAGTCCTGCGCGGGTGCCCGCCGCACCACCGCGAGGTGTGCGCCGCTCTCGGCGCAGCGTTGCTGCCACGCCAGCAGGTTGGACGGAAACTGGCCATCGAGCAGCAGCACCGCATCGCCGGGCGCCAGCGGCACCTGCTGCGCCGCGATGGCCAAGCCGTAGGCCGCCGACGGCACCATCGCCAGGCCTTCGCTGTCGCCCGCGAACACGGTGTCTGCCGCCAGCGCACGCAGGTCTTCGATCTGCGCGCGCCAGGCATCGAAGGAAAGCGTCCACGGCGCGATCGACTCGGCCAACGCCGCCTGTCCGGCGGCCAGCGCACGGTGCAGGCGCGGCCCCTTGCTGGCGGTGTCGAGGTAGCGCACTCCGGCCGGCAAGGCGAACGCATCCGCCGCGGCATCTAGGTCGACCAGTTCGCCGGCGCAAGCCGGACCGGCAGCATGGGGCGAGGCGATCGTAGACATCTGCCTAGGGTAACGCCACGGACCGCGACGCGTGACGGTCCGTTCACGCCCCAGCGCTAAGACTGCATCGATGCAAGCGATCTCTCCGGCGTCACCGCCCTCGCCCATCGCGTCCCCCGCGACGCTGGCCGAGCGCCTGCGCCGCGTGCGCGCCCGCAGCCGTCATCTCGCCGCACCATTGAGCGAAGAAGACGCGATGGTGCAGAGCATGGACGACGCCAGCCCGGCCAAATGGCATCTGGCGCATACCACCTGGTTCTTCGAGCGTTTCGTGCTCGGCGCCGATCCGGCATACCGTGCCCGCGACCCGCAGTGGGACTACCTGTTCAACAGCTACTACCAGAGCATCGGTCCGGCGCATGCGCGGCCGCATCGCGGCCTGCTGTCGCGGCCATCGCTGGCGCAGGTGCTGGATTACCGCGCGGAGATCGAAAGCCGCGTGCTGGCGCAGTTGCAGGCCGGCACGCTGGAGCCGCAGACGCTGCAGATCCTGGAGCTGGGCCTGCAGCACGAGCAGCAGCACCAGGAGTTGCTGCTCACCGACATCAAGCACGCGTTCTGGCGCAATCCACTGGGCCCGGCCTATCGCGCCGACCTGGCGACGCAGCACGCACCGGCGTCCCCGCTGCGCTGGCTGCAGCGCGACGAACAGATCAGCGAGATCGGTGCCGCGCCGTGGCCGGCGCATGCCGACTTCGCCTACGACAACGAATCGCCGCGGCATCGCGTACTGGTGCCGGCGCATGCGCTGGCCAGCCGCCCGGTGAGCAATGCCGAATACGCCGAGTTCATCGCCGATGGCGGCTACCGCACGGTCGGGCTGTGGCTCAGCGACGGCTGGGCCAAGCGTTGTGCTAAGGACTGGCAGCGCCCGCTGTACTGGCATGCCGACGGCGCGCGCGAATTCACCCTCGGCGGCTGGCGCGAGCGCGATCCGCACGCACCGGTGTGCCATCTCAGCCTGTTTGAGGCCGATGCGTTCGCGCGCTGGGCCGGCGCACGCCTGCCGACCGAGGCGGAGTGGGAACAGGCGGCCGCCGGCGTCGCCATCGCCGGCAACTTCGTCGAGACCGACGCGCTGCACCCGCGATCGGCGGCGCCGACAGACACCGGTCTGCAGCAGCTGTTCGGCGATGTCTGGGAATGGACCGGCAGTGCCTACCTGCCCTATCCCGGCTTCCGTCCGTGGTCGGGCACCCTGGGCGAATACAACGGCAAGTTCATGAACGCGCAGTGGGTGTTGCGCGGCGGCAGTTGTGCCACGCCGCACGATCACATCCGCGCCAGCTACCGCAATTTCTTCCCCTCCGATGCGCGGTGGCAGTTCGCCGGCGTGCGCCTGGCCAAGGATCCCGCATGAATGCCGCAACCGCCCGTGCCCTCACCGAAGCCGCCCTGACCGACCTGCATCCGCAGCCGGACGACATCACCGCCGATGCGATCGCTGGCCTGTCGTGCAGCCCCAAGCAGTTGCCGTCCAAGTATTTCTACGACGCCGAGGGCTCGCGCCTGTTCGAGGCGATCACCCGCCAGCCCGAGTACTACCTGACCCGCACCGAGCTGGACCTGCTGGAAGCGCGGATGCCGTCGATCGCGCAGGCGGTGGGCACCGGCGCGCACGTGGTGGAACTGGGCAGCGGCAGCGGCCGCAAGACCCAATTGCTGCTGGATGGCCTGCGCATGCCGGTGGCCTACACCCCCATCGAAATTTCCCGCGACATGCTGATGTCCAGCACCGCGCGGCTGGCCGAGCGCTTCCCGCACATCCAGATGCTGCCGGTGTGCGCCGACTTCACCACGCCGGTGGCGCTGCCGGCGCCGCAGCGCGGCGCGCGCCGCACCCTGGTGTTCTTCCCCGGCTCGACCCTGGGCAACTTCACTCGCGAGGACGGCATCGCCCTGCTGCGCTCGATGCGCCAGACCATGGGCGCGGACGGCTGCGCGCTGATCGGCATCGATCTGGTCAAGGACACGGCGCTGCTGGAGGCCGCCTACAACGACGCCGCCGGGGTCACCGCCGAATTCACCCTGAACCTGCTGCGCCGGCTCAACCGCGAGATCGGCAGCGATTTCGATCTGGCGCAGTTTCGCCATCATGCGGTGTACTCGGAGGCGCGCGAGCGGATCGAGACCTTCCTGGTCAGCCAGTGCGCGCAGCAGGTGACCGTGGCCGGGCGCCGCTTCGATTTCGCCGGAGGCGAAGCGATGCAGGTCGAATACAGCCACAAGTACACCGACCAGAGCTTCGCAGCGATGGCCGCCGAAGCCGGCCTGCGCGTCAGCCATGGCTGGAATGCGCAGGACGACGCGTTCGGGCTGCGGTTGTTGCAGACGGTCTGAAGGGCGGGGATTGGGGATTTGGGATTGGGGATTCGCAAAAGCAACTACAGCGCGCGATGCCGTAGCTTGCTGTCAACAACCCACCTCGTAACATTTCTCGTAGGAGAGGCTTCAGCCGCGACGCGCTTTACCAGCAAGGTCCGTCGCGGCTGAAGCCGCTCCTACAGATGAGACAGATGCCAGGTCGACGACCGCGTCAGGCCTGGTACCCGTTGCTGATCGGATAGCGTCGCTCGCGTCCAAAGGCGCGGCGCGACACCTTCGGGCCCGGCGCGGCCTGGTGGCGCTTCCATTCGCTGATGCGCACCAGCCGCACCACCCGGTCGACCACCTCGGCGGCATAGCCGGCGGCGACGATCTCGTCGCGCGATTCTTCCTGGTCGACATAGCGGTACAAGATGCCGTCGAGCACGTCGTATGGCGGCAGCGAGTCCTGGTCGGTCTGGTTGGCGCGCAGTTCCGCCGAGGGCGGCCGCGCGATCACCGCCGGCGGGATCACCGGCGTGCCGCCGACCGTGTTGCGCCACTTCGCCAGGCCGAACACCTCGGTCTTGTACAGGTCCTTCAGCGGCGCATAGCCGCCGCACATGTCGCCGTAGATGGTGGCGTAGCCCACCGCGTACTCGCTCTTGTTGCCGGTGGTCAGCAGCAGGCCGCCGAACTTGTTGGCCAGCGCCATCAGGATCACGCCGCGGCTGCGCGACTGCAGGTTCTCCTCGGTGACGTCGGCCTCGGTGCCGGCGAACAGCGGGCCGAGCGCGCTCAACAAGCCCTCGAACGCCGGCTCGATCGCCACCGTCTCCAGCTTCACGCCGAGGACGCGGCACTGGTCCGCGGCCAGGTCGTTGGACAGGTCGGCGGTGTAGCGCGACGGCAGGCGCACCGCGGTGACGTTGTCAGCGCCCAGCGCGTCCACTGCCATCGCCAGCACCAGCGCCGAATCGATGCCGCCGGACAGGCCCAACCACACCTTGGAAAAGCGGTTCTTGGCGCAGTAGTCCTGCAGCCCGCGCACCACCGCGCGCCAGGCCAGAGCATCCATGCTCTCGTCGCCGTCGTCGGTCCAGCGCAGCGGCGCGAAGCGGCGCGCGGCGGTGTCGTACTCCACCACCAGCCATTGGTCGGTGAAGGCCGCCGCCGCCGGATGCACGGTGCCGTCGCCGTCGGCCACCACCGAGGCGCCGTCGAACACCAGCGCGTCCTGGCCGCCGACCACGTTGAGATAGGCCAGCGCCGCGCCGCTCTCGCGGCTGCGCTCGGCCAGCAGCGCGTCGCGCTGCGCATGCTTGCCGCGTTCGTAGGGCGAAGCATTGGGCACCAGCACCAGTTCCGCGCCCGCCCGCACGGTCGCCGCCAGTGGCTCCGGGAACCACAGGTCCTCGCAGATCACCAGGCCGACCGGTGTGCCCTTGACCTCGAACACGCAGTTCTCGCCGTCCGGGTCCACGTCGAAATAGCGGCGCTCGTCGAACACCGCGTAGTTGGGCAGTTCGCGCTTGCGGTAGGTGCGTTCGATGCGGCCGCCGCGCAGCACGCTGGCGGCGTTGTAGACCACGCTGCCGGCGCTCTGCGGCCAGCCGACCACCGCGACGATGCCGCGCACCTGCTCGGCGATGCGCTGCACCGCGCGCTCGCAGTCGGCCAGGAAGCCCGGCCGCAGCAGCAGGTCCTCCGGCGGATAGCCGCTGACCGCCAGCTCCGGGAACAGCACCACGTCGGCGCCGTACTCGTCGCGCGCCTCCTCGATCAAGGCGATGATGCGGTCGGTGTTCTGGGCCACGGCGCCGACCGGGAAATCGAATTGGGCCATGGCGAGGCGGAGGGAGGCGGACATAGGCAACCTTGCAGGAACGGATGGAAGACCGTCAGGCGCCACGCGAGCGCATCGCACCTGCCGCGGCGCCGTTGCATCGCGCGGCGCCATGCGCAGTGTAGCGCTGTGCCGGGTTGCGGCCGATGATGCGCATGCCGCCACGCTGGAATGCGGCGTGCGGCCCGGGCAAGCCGCATCTTGGATGCGCACATGGCGACAGCCGCAGCGATGCCGCAGGACGCTCCCTCCGCTGCGTGCGCCCGAGAAAGCCGATTGGCCAGTCACCCGCGTCGCGACTGAAGTCGCTCCCACGATCGAGCAACATGCACGACCATAGACATCGCTGGCGCACGCACCGCGCGTCGTCGCCGAAGCCGCGCTCACGCCAGGGACAGCACGTGCCGAGGCGTCACTGTGGGAAGGACTTCAGTCCCGACTGCATCGCTCCGAAGCGCTGACCCGCCACCGCCATGTGCTTCAGCGGACGCCAGCACCAGCCCGCGCACGCCGCCGCCGGCGCCAACGCCGCACCAGCATCACCATTCCCACGCACAAACTCAGCGCGGCGAGGCCCAGCACCGCCATGCGCACGCCGACGCCATGCTGGAACACCACGTCCTTGCCTTCGCCGTCGAGCGTATAGGCGACCACGTAGTCGCCCATCGTGCCCATGCCCTCGCGCCCGCCGGCCGCGATCACCACGTATTGCTTGCCGCCCACCGCATAGACCGAGGGCGTGGCCTGGCCGCCGGCTGGCAGCTTTGCCTCCCACAGGGTCTTGCCGGTGGCGCTGTCTAGCGCGCGCAGGCGTGCGTCGGCGGCCGCGGCAATGAAGGTCAGACCACTGGCCGTGGTCACCGCGCCGCCGAGCAGCGGCGTGCCTACGTCCAGCGGCAGCCACGGCAGCTTCTCTTCCAGGGTGCCGAGCGGGCGTTCCCAGGCGATCTTGCGCGTGCGCAGATCCACCGCCACCAGGCGCCCCCACGGCGGCTTGACGCAGGGAATGCCGCCGGAGGAGCTCAGCATGCCGCGACGCATGTAGTACGGCGTGCCTTCCATGTCGTTGAACTGCTGGTCCGGATGGCGCGCGTGCTCGGCCTTGCTGAACTGCTCGCGCGGGATCAGCGCCACCTGCATCGGCAGGTCCGACACCGGCAGGATGGCCAACTGCCGTTGCGGATCCACCGCGATGCCGCCCCAGTTCACGCCGCCGGCCCAGCCCGGCAGCGCGATCGTGCCGCGCACGCTGGGCGGGGTGAACAGGCCTTCCGAGCGCAGCCCGGCGATCAGCGCGGCGCATTCGCGGCGCGCGCTCGGCGTCGCCCCCCAGGCATCGGCAGCGGTCAGCGGCGTATGCCGTGCCAGCCGCAACCCCGGCTCGGGCATCGGCTGGGTCGGCGAGGTGCGCTCGCCCGGCACGTCGGACGCCGGCACCGGCACCTCGCTGATCGGGAACAGCGGCGTGCCGTCGCGACGATCGAAGGCGAACAGGAAGCCGGTCTTGGTCGCCTGCAACACGGCCGCGCGCGGCCCCTGCGCGGTGTGCACCGTGGTCAGCACCGGCTGCGAGGCCAGGTCATAGTCCCACAGGTCGTGGTGCACCAGTTGCTGCGCCCACACCCGGCGGCCGCTGTGCAGGTCCAGCGCCACCAGCGAGTCGGCGTCGCGGTTGTCGCCCAGGCGCTCGCCGCCGTAGTAGTCGGGGCTGGCCGAGCCGGTCGGTACGTAGACCAGACCCAGCGCCGGATCCACCGACAGCGGCGCCCAGGCATTGCCGCCGCCGACCGTGGCCGCCTGCTCCGGCTGCCAGCCGGCCGCAGCCGCCTTGGCCGGATCGCGCGGCACCGGATCCCAGCGCCACAGCTCGCGGCCGCTGCGCGCGTCGTAGCCACGCACCACGCCCTGCTCCAGCGCATGCCCGCGGTTGTCGCCGATCGAGCTGCCGACCACCAGCACGTCGCCGGCCACCACTGGTGGCGAGGTCACCGCATAGTTGGCCCAGGCATCGCTGGCGTTGTCGTGCACGTCGATGCCGGCATGCAGGTCGATCGTGCCGTCCTTGCCGAACCCGGCGCAGGGTTTGCCGTCGGCGGCATCCAGCGCGATCAGCCGCGCATCCAGGGTGCCGTACACGATGCGCTCGCGGCACGCGCCCGCCGTCGCCTGGGTATCGCGCCAGAAACTCACACCGCGCGAGGCCGGGTCGCTGTAGTGCTTGTTGCGCGCGACCTTGGCATCGAACGACCACAGTGCGCGGCCGCTGGTCGCATCCAGGGCGAAGGCGATGCCGGTCCCGGTGGTGAGGTACATGCGCCCGCCCAGCACCAGCGGATTGGCCTCGAAGCGGCGCCGTTCCGGATCGGGCAGGCCCGCGCCGAGTTCGCCGGTGCGGAACGCCCAGGCGATGCGCAGCCGGCCGATGTTGTCCGGGGTGATCTGGGTCAGCGGCGAATACTGCCCGCCGCCGGGCGCGCCGGCATAACTGGCCCAGTCGCCTGGCGCCGCCGCGCAGATGCCACCGATACCCATCGCCATGCCCGCCCCGCATACCGCTGCCCGCCATCGCCTGATCACGCATCCGCTCCTGTCGCTGCCGAAGAAAGTGGCGCCAGTGTCGGAGTCGTGCCGGGCCCTGTCAGCGCAGCAGGGACGGCAACCCCAGGCCTGGGGACCAATGGCAGGTCGGCAGGGACGAATGGTGACCGCAGGGATGGCGCAAACGCTTGATTGCGCAGGGGGTGGTCGGCTGCAGCGCGTGGCCGTCCGCACCCGGCCCGCCACACCAGGCACGCCGCAACGATGCCGTACACCGGCCAACCGAAACGAAAAAGGCCCCGCTTGCGCGAGGCCTTTCCGGACAGCGGCGGCGACAGCGACAACCCGAAGGCGGGTCGCTGCCGCGGCGCTGACGCCTTACTTCACCAGCGAGGCGATCGCCGCGCCCAGGTCGCCCGGCGAGCGGACGGTCTTGACGCCAGCGGCTTCCATCGCCGCGAACTTGCCTTCGGCCGTGCCCTTGCCGCCCGAGGCGATCGCACCGGCGTGGCCCATGCGCTTACCGGCCGGGGCCGAGGCACCGGCGATGAAGCCGACCACCGGCTTCTTGACGTGCTTGGCGATGTACTCGGCACCGGCTTCCTCGGCGTCGCCGCCGATTTCGCCGACCATGATGATGCCTTCGGTCTGCGGATCCTCGTTGAACAGCTTGAGGCAGTCGACGAAGTTCAGGCCGTTGATCGGGTCGCCGCCGATGCCGATGCAGGTGGACTGGCCCAGGCCGACTTCGGTGGTCTGCTTGACCGCTTCATAGGTCAGCGTGCCCGAACGCGACACGATGCCGATCTTGCCCGGCTTGTGGATGTGGCCCGGCATGATGCCGATCTTGCACTCGCCCGGGGTGATCACGCCGGGGCAGTTCGGCCCGATCAGCACGGTGTCCGGATGCGAGCGGGTCAGCACGTTCTTGACGCGCAGCATGTCCAGCACCGGGATGCCTTCGGTGATGCAGACGATGACCTTGATGCCGGCCGCAGCCGCTTCCAGGATCGCGTCGGCCGCGAACGGCGGCGGCACGTAGATCACCGAGGCGTCGGCGCCGGTGCTCTGCACGGCATCGGCCACGGTGTTGAACACCGGCAGGTCGATGTGGGTGGTGCCGCCCTTGCCCGGCGTGACACCGCCGACGACCTGGGTGCCGTACTCGATCATCTGGGTGGCGTGGAAGGTGCCCTGCTGGCCGGTGAAGCCCTGCACGATCACCTTGGTGTTCTTGTTGATCAAAACAGACATTGGAGTTCCTTGGTGGCGTGGATCAGGCGGCGTTCTTGACAGCTTCAACGACCTTCTTGGCGCCGTCGTTGATGTTGTCGGCCGGGATGATGGCCATGCCGCTGTCGCGCAGCAGCTGCTTGCCCTCTTCCACGTTGGTGCCTTCCAGGCGCACCACGACCGGCACCTTGACGCCCACTTCCTTGACCGCCGCGATGATGCCCTCGGCGATCATGTCGCAGCGGACGATGCCGCCGAAGATGTTGACGAAGATGCCCTCGACCTTGTCCGAGGACAGGATCAGCTTGAACGCCTCGATCACGCGCTGCTTGTTGGCGCCGCCGCCCACGTCCAGGAAGTTCGCCGGCTCGCCGCCGTTGAGCTTGATCACGTCCATCGTGGCCATGGCCAGACCGGCGCCATTGACCATGCAGCCGATGTTGCCGTCCATGGTGACGTAGTTGATGTCCAGCTCCGAAGCGGTCACTTCGGTCTCGTCTTCCTGGGACTTGTCGCGCATGGCGACCAGTTCCTTGTGGCGGAAGTTGGCGTTGTCGTCGCTGTTGAACTTGCCGTCCAGCGCGTAGAGGTTGCCGTCGTCCAGGATGGCCAGCGGATTGATCTCCACCAGGGCCAGGTCCTTCTCGTTGAAGATGCGGTACAGGTTGACCATGATGCTGGCGAACTGGCCGGCCTGCTTGGCGGTCAGGCCCATCTTGAAGCCGATGTCGCGACCGTGGTAACCCTGCACGCCCTCGACGAAGTCGACGTTGAGCGTGTGGATCTTGTCCGGGGTCTCGGCGGCGACCTGTTCGATCTCCATGCCGCCCTCGGAGGAGGCGATGTAGCTGATGGTGCGGGTGCCGCGGTCGACCAGCACCGACAGGTACAGCTCCTTGACGATCTCGCCGGCGGTGGTCACCAGCACCAGGTTGATCGGCAGCTCGACGCCGGCGGTCTGGTAGGTGGCCATCTTGGTGCCGAGCAGCTTCTCGGCAACGGCCTTCACGTCGTCGGTGGTCTTGCAGAACTTGACGCCGCCGGCCTTGCCGCGGCCACCTGCGTGGATCTGCGCCTTGACCATCCAGGGGCCAGCGCCCAGCGACTTGGCGGCTTCAACCGCTTCTTCCGGAGTCGCCGCGACCTTGCCGGCCGGGACCGGGATGCCGTACTCGGCAAGCAGTTGTTTTGCCTGATATTCGTGGAAATTCATGCGTCACCGTGGGAAAAGGAACGGCCGTCCCGCAGCGATCCGGGCCCTGAGTGGCGGCCGGGAGCGGTACGGACGGGACGCCTATTGTCGCCGACCCAGGGCGGCGGCGCAAAAGCGCCGGCGCCCTGGGTCGGCGAAGACGCCTGGGAGGTCCGCGGCGGCAGCATCGACTGGAGCAGGCACCGGGCCGTCCCCGCCCTGCCGCACTCGCCCGTCCCTCCTCTTGCCACGACCGGGCACCGCCCCCGGCGGCGACGGCCCGACCAGGCCGCCATCCGCGCAGACGGCACCGCCCCTATACTCGCGCCGTCCGCTGCCCGCCCGGAGTCCGGCTTGCCCACCAGCGCCTCGCTCATCGATCGCATCGAGTCCATCCCGCGCCGCGAGCTGTACTTCTTCGCGCTGTACCGTGTGCTGGTGGCCGGACTGATCGCCGCCCTGGTATTCAGCCCGCTCGGCATCCTGGTCGGCGAGCCGCGCTACCCGCAACTGGCCACCACCCTGTCCACCGCCTACCTGGCGGTGGCGCTGGCGCTGCTGGTGTGGGGCCGCAACGAGGCGCACCTGGCGCCGATCGTCGGCTTCAGCGCCATCGCCGACATCGTCGCCGCGACCCTGGCCGCGCACGCCCTGCCCGCGGCCAGCGCCGGCATCGCGATGATGCTGCTGTTCAACGTCGCCGCCGCGGCGATGCTGCTGCGCCTGCGCGGCGGCCTCGCCGTCGCCCTGACCGCCTCGGCGGCGACGCTGGCCGAATACATCTGGAGCGTCCTGGACGGCGCCGACAACACCCGCAGCCTGGCCGAACTGGCGATGTTCGCCACCAGCTATCTGGCGGTGGCCTACATCTGCAACCGCCTCGGCCAGCGTGCGCGCGCCAGCCAGAGCCTGGCCGAACGCCGCGGCGCCGAGGTGGCCAATCTCTACGAAATCAACGAACTGATCATCCGCCGCATGCGCACCGGGGTACTGGTGGTGGACGCGCAGAACCGGGTGACGCTGGCCAACGAGGCCGCATCGGCCCTGCTCGGCGACACCGACGGCAACAGCGAAAGCGGCCGGCTCGACCTGCTCAGCGCCGCACCGGAACTGGCCCGGCGCCTGCAGCGCTGGCGCAACGGCTGGAACCAGGACGAAAGCCCGCTGCAGCTGTCGCCGGACCAGCCGGAGGTGCAGCCGCGTTTCGCCCGGCTGCTGGCCGAGGGCGACCTGACCCTGGTGTTCCTGGACGACGCCACGGTGGTGTCGCGGCGCGCCGAGTCGCTGACGCTGTCGGCGCTGGGCCGCTTCTCGGCCAGCCTGGCCCACGAGATCCGCAACCCGCTGGCCGCGATCAACTATGCCTCGCAGTTGCTGGAGGAATCGCCGGCGATCGGCGATGCCGACCGCCGCCTGCTGCAGATCATCCACCAGCAGTGCCAGCGCACCAACGGCATCGTCGAGAGCGTGCTCGGCCTGGCCCGGCGCGAACGCTCCAATCCGGAAAACCTGGACCTGGGCGCGTTCGTGCGCCGCTTCGTCCTGGAGTACCGGCAAACCCTGTCGATCGAGACCGACAGCCTCGAAGCGATCCTCGCCCCGCAGCCGGTGCACGCGCTGGTCGATCCCAAGCACCTGCACCAGATCCTCAGCGCCCTGGTGCACAACGCGCTCAAGTACGGGCGGGTGATGGAGGAGCCGGCGCGGGTGCGCCTGCGCGTGGCGCTGCAGGAACGCAACGCCATCGTCGACGTGATGGACCGCGGCCCCGGCATTCCCGAGGCAGTGGCGGCACAGCTGTTCCGGCCGTTCTTCACCACCTCCGAGCACGGCACCGGGCTGGGCCTGTACATCGCCCGCGAGCTGTGCCGGGCGAATCAGGCGCGTCTGGAATACGTGCCGGTACCGGCCGGCGGCGCCTGTTTCCGCGTCGCCCTGCCCGGCCCACACGCCATGCTCAGCGGCTGACAGGTGAGAATCGCTCCGCCAGCGCGCGGCCGGCGCCGGTAAATTGGCGCATGCCCCGGTTCCTACGCTATCTTCCCTGCACATGAACGAAACCCGAAGCGCCCTGGTCGTCGACGACGAGCGCGACATCCGCGAGTTGCTGGTCCTGACCCTGGGCCGGATGGGGCTGCGCATCAGCACCGCCGCCAACCTCGCCGAAGCGCGCGAACTGCTGGCGAGCAATCCCTACGACCTGTGCATCACCGACATGCGCCTGCCCGACGGCAACGGCATCGAACTGGTCAGCGAGATCGCCAAGCACTACCCGCGCACGCCGGTGGCGATGATCACCGCCTTCGGCAGCATGGACCTGGCGGTGGAGGCGCTGAAGGCCGGCGCCTTCGACTTCGTCAGCAAGCCGGTGGACATCCAGGTGCTGCGCGGGCTGGTCAAGCATGCGCTGGAACTCAACAACGAGAGCCGCGCCGCACCGCCGCCGCCGGCCCCGGAACAGGCCAGCCGCCTGCTGGGCGCCTCGGCGGCGATGGACGCGCTGCGCAGCACCATCGCCAAGGTCGCGCGCAACCAGGCGCCGGTCTACATCCTCGGCGAGTCCGGCGTGGGCAAGGAGCTGGTCGCGCGCACCATCCACGAACAGGGCGCCCGCGCGGCCGGCCCGTTCGTGCCGGTGAACTGCGGCGCGATCCCCGCCGAACTGATGGAAAGCGAGTTCTTCGGGCACAAGAAGGGCAGCTTCACCGGCGCCCACGCCGACCAGGCCGGCCTGTTCCAGGCCGCGCACGGCGGTACGTTGTTTCTCGACGAGGTCGCCGAACTGCCGCTGCCGATGCAGGTCAAGCTGCTGCGCGCGATCCAGGAGAAATCGGTGCGCCCGGTCGGCGCCGCCAGCGAGGTGCCGGTGGACGTGCGGATCCTCTCGGCCACGCACAAGGACCTGGCCGACCTCGTCGCCGAGGGCCGCTTCCGCCACGACCTGTACTACCGCATCAACGTGATCGAACTGCGCGTGCCGCCGCTGCGCGAGCGCGGCGGCGACCTGCCGCAACTGGCCGCGGCGATCCTGGCGCGGCTGGCCAAGAGCCACGGCCGCCCCACCCCGCTGCTGTCGCCCTCGGCGCTGGACGCGCTGAGCAGCTACGCCTTCCCCGGCAACGTGCGCGAACTGGAAAACATCCTCGAACGCGCCCTGGCGATGGCCGAGGACGACCAGATCAGCGCCACCGACCTGCGCCTGCCGCAACCCGGCAATCACGCCCGCAGCGCCGCCGAGGCCGCCCCGGCGCTGCCGCGCGGCGTGGTCGACATCGACCCCAGCTCCTCCGCCCTGCCGTCCTACATCGAACAACTCGAACGCGCCGCGATCCAGAAGGCGCTGGAAGAGAACCGCTGGAACAAGACCCGCACCGCCGCGCAACTGGGCATCACCTTTCGGGCGTTGCGCTACAAGCTGAAGAAGCTGGGGATGGAGTAGGAGGGCCGGGATTAGGGAGTCGGGATTGGGGATTCGCAAGAGCAAAGAGCGGATTCCGCGCCGTCGGATCTCAAGCAGGTGAGGCGGCTAGGCAGGTATGGTGACGCAAGCCGCTGCTCTGCTGTTGCCAATCCCCAATCCCGACTCCCCAATCCCCGCTCCCATCAATCCTTCGTCACCCGATTGATCTCGGCCAGACTGGTGATGCCGTTGCGGGCCTTCAGCAGGGCCGACTGGCGCAGGTCCTTGACCCCGATCTTCTGCGCGGCGCTGGCGATGTCCATGGCGTTGCCGCCCTGCAGCACGATCGCCGCGATCTCGTCGTTCATCGGCATCACCTGGTAGATGCCGGTGCGGCCCTTGTAGCCCTCGGTGCACTCGTCGCAGCCGACCGCCTCGTATAGCTGGACGCCGGCGGCGATCTCCGCCTCGGTGAAGCCTTCGGCCAGCAAGGCCTTCTCCGGCAGCTGGACCGGACGCTTGCAGTTGTTGCACAGGCGCCGCGCCAGGCGCTGGGCGATGACCAGGGTCACCGAACTGGTGATGTTGTAGGGCGCGATGCCCATGTTCATCAGGCGCGCGATGGTCTGCGGCGCGTCGTTGGTGTGCAGGGTGGACAGCACCATGTGGCCGGTCTGCGCGGCCTTGATCGCGATTTCGGCGGTCTCCAGGTCGCGGATTTCGCCGACCATGATGATGTCCGGATCCTGGCGCAGGAACGAGCGCAGCGCCGCGGCGAAGGTCATGCCGCGCTTGTTGTTCTGCTGCACCTGGTTGACCCCGGGCAGGCGGATTTCGACCGGATCCTCGGCGGTGGAGATGTTGCGGGTATCGTCGTTGAGGATGCCCAGCGCGGTGTACAGCGACACCGTCTTGCCCGAGCCGGTAGGGCCGGTGACCAGGACCATGCCATACGGCTTGTGGATCGCGTCCAGGAACAGCTTCTGCTGCTCCGGCTCGTAGCCGAGCTTGTCGATGCCCAGCTTGGCCGCGCTGCCATCGAGGATACGCAGCACGATCTTCTCGCCGAACAGCGTCGGCAGCGTACTGACACGGAAGTCGATCTGCTTGTTCTTGGACAGGTTGAGCTTGATGCGGCCGTCCTGCGGGACCCGCTTCTCGGCGATGTCCAGCTGCGCCATCACCTTCAGGCGCGCGGCGATGCGCTGGTTCAGCTTGACCGGGGCCTTGGCCACGCTCTTGAGCAGACCGTCGATGCGCAGGCGCACCCGATAGTCGTCCTCGTAGGGCTCGAAGTGGATGTCGGACGCGCCACGGCGGATCGCATCGACCAGCACCTTGTTCACGAACTTGACGACCGGGGTGTCCTCGCCCTTGGCGTCGATACCGGTGTCGCCACCGCCGCCCATGTCCTCGTCGCCGCCGCCGACATCGAGGTTGTCCATGCCCTCGTCGTCGCCCAGCGCGCTGCCGAGGGAATCGTTGCTGGCCTGCCACTGCTCCAGGGTCCGGCGGATCTGGTCCTCGTCGACCAGGATCGGCTCCACCGTCAGATTGGTGTGGAACTTGATGTCGTCCAGCGCCCGGGTCTGGGTGGGGTTGCTGATGCCGACGAACAGGCGGGTGCCGCGCTTGAACAAGGGCAGCACCTGATACTTCTGCAGCAGCTCCTCGCTGACCAGCTTCATCGCGTTCTGGCTGGCGTCGAAAACCGAGACATCCATCAACGGCATGCCGAACTCAACCGCATTCGCGGCGGCCAGCTGTGCGGCAGTGACCAGCTTCTTCTCGGAAAACCACTGCGGCAGCGGCACCTTCGCCTCGGCCGCCTGGGCCATGGCGGTCCGCGCCGCGGCTTCCTCCAGCGCCCCGTCCTGGACGAGGCGACGGGCGATACCGGTGATGCCGACTAGGTTGCTCGTCATTGCGTTCATGAATACCTGCTCGGAAATTTCAAATCGAATATTCAGACAGGCCGTTCGAACTTCGTCAGCGCGGCTGAAACGATCGTGGTCAAAGCCGAGACCGACTTCAATCCGACCTGACCGCCACTATACCGCCGCCCCCCAGCCGAGGGGGGCAAAAAAGAAAAGGCCCGATAGGGCCTTTTCTTTTTGAAACCGCGAGCAATCTCTTAGGTGCAGTTGCTCGGCTTGTGCTTGGCAAGCACCGCACCGCCAGTGATCGCACAGGTCCAGACACCGGTAGCGGAGCGGGTCAGCGTCAAGGTCGCGTTGGCGACGATGTCGTTGCCCTTAATGCCAGTGCAAGCAAGAGTACTGGAAGTCGCGGTGAAACCACCGCAGCGCGGCGAAGAGTTCTGCAAACCGACGTCTGCTGCGGAAGTAGGAGCGTAGTTGCTGTCTTCCTGCAGCTTGGATTCCAGCATAGTCTTGGCCGGGCTCACTTCGGCGAGCGCGGCGGCAAGCTGCGACTTCGCGACGTAGTCACGGTACATCGGCAGCGCGATGGCCGCCAGGATGGCGATGATCGCGATCACGATCATCAGTTCGATCAGGGTAAAGCCCTGCTGCTTCTTCATAACAAACCCCTAGAGATGGAATGTGAGTGATGGGCACTCGCCCGCGGATCCTACTCCCCGAGCGCCGCGGCGGAGCGCCACGTGGGGTAAGTGAAGCAGACTGCGTGCCAACTTCGCGCGCACGTCCAATCCCCTACCGAAGTGCATCATGCCTCAGCCGCAGGTCCAAGTTGCAGGCAAATCAGGAATTTGCGACAGGATGGACCATCCGCCCATACAGGACAGAAAGTGACGTGCTGCGTCACCTCCGGGGCGCGATCCGGTTGATGATGGCCGCTGCGGATGCCAGACGTCCAGGAAACCGATACCATGCTGGATATGTCCGCCCGGGGATGGCCGGACGGGGAGACAACCTGATGTCCGCAACGCGCAGCGCAGTCAAGAAAGAGCCGGTCGCACGCAGCACCAGTCAGCAGGTGCCCTTCGTCTGGGAGGGTACGGATAAGCGCGGCGTCAAAATGAAGGGGGAACAGGTCGCCAAGAGCGCCAACTTGCTGCGCGCCGAATTACGCCGGCAAGGCATCACGCCCTCGGTGGTCAAACCCAAGCCGAAACCGTTGTTCGGGGCGAGCGGCAGCAAGATCGGTACGAAGGACATCGCTTTCTTCAGCCGCCAGATGGCGACGATGATGAAATCGGGCGTCCCCATCGTGGGTTCACTGGAAATCATCGCCAGTGGGCACAAGAACCCGCGCATGAAAAAAATGGTCGACCAGATCCGTACCGATATCGAGGGCGGCTCGTCGCTATACGAAGCCATCAGCAAGCACCCGGTGCAGTTCGACGAGTTGTACCGTAATCTGGTCAAGGCTGGCGAAGGTGCAGGTGTGCTCGAGACCGTGTTGGAGACGGTCGCGACCTACAAGGAAAACATCGAAGCACTGAAGGGCAAGATCAAGAAGGCCCTGTTCTACCCGGCCATGGTCATGGCCGTCGCCTTGATCGTCAGCTCGATCCTGCTGGTCTTCGTGGTTCCGCAGTTCGAAGACGTGTTCAAGGGCTTCGGTGCGGAACTCCCAGCCTTCACCCAGATGATCGTGGCAGCCTCGCGCTTCATGGTGGCCTACTGGTGGTTGTTGCTGGTTGCGCTGGTCGGATCTATCGTCGGCTTCACCTTCGCCTACAAGCGGTCGCCAGCCATGCAACACGGCATGGACCGGCTGATCCTGAAGGTGCCGATCATCGGCCAGATCATGCACAACAGTTCGGTGGCGCGGTTCTCGCGCACCCTGGCGGTCACATTCCGCGCCGGTGTACCGCTGGTGGAGGCGCTGGACATCGTCGCCGGCGCCACCGGCAACAGCGTCTACGAAAAGTCGGTGCTGCGCATGCGCGACGACGTAGCGGTGGGCTACCCGGTCAACATGGCGATGAAGCAGACCAATCTGTTCCCGCACATGGTGATCCAGATGACGGCGATCGGCGAAGAGGCCGGCGCACTGGATGCCATGCTGTTCAAGGTGGCCGAATATTTCGAGCAGGAAGTGAACAACGCAGTCGATGCATTGAGCAGCTTGCTGGAACCGTTGATCATGGTGTTCATCGGCACCATCGTCGGCGGCATGGTCATCGGCATGTACCTGCCGATCTTCAAGCTGGCCTCCGTCGTTGGATAAGCATTAATGGCATTTCTCGATCAACATCCCGGCCTCGGCTTTCCGGCCGCGGCCGGGCTTGGCTTGCTGGTGGGCAGCTTCCTCAATGTGGTGATCCTGCGCATGCCCAAGCGCATGGAGTGGCAGTGGAAGCGCGATTCGCGCGAGATCCTGGAGCTGCCGGACATTTACGATCCGCCGCCGCCCGGCATCGTGGTGGAGCCGTCGCACTGCCCGCACTGCAAGCACAAGCTGGCTTGGTTCGAGAACATTCCGCTGTTCAGTTGGCTGGCGCTGCGCGGCAAGTGCCGCTACTGCCATGCACCGATCTCGCCGCAGTACCCGCTGGTGGAACTGCTCACCAGCCTGCTGGTGGTCGCGAGCGTGTGGCGCTTCGGCTTCGGCTGGCAGGGCTTCGGCGCGATCGTGTTCAGCTGCTTCCTGGTGGCGCTGTCCGGCATCGACCTGCGTACCCGCCTGCTGCCGGACCAGTTGACCCTGCCACTGATGTGGCTGGGCTTGATCGGCAGCATGGACAACCTGTACATGCCGGCCAAACCGGCCCTGCTCGGCGCGGCGGTCGGCTATTTCTCGCTGTGGTCGGTGTGGTGGCTGTTCAAGCAGATCACCGGCAAGGAAGGCATGGGCCATGGCGATTTCAAGCTACTGGCTGCGATCGGCGCCTGGTGCGGCCTGAAGGGCATCCTGCCGACCATCCTGATCTCCTCGCTGGTCGGCGCGATCCTGGGTTCGTTGTGGCTGGCGGCCAAGGGCCGAGACCGCGCCACGCCGATCCCGTTCGGCCCCTATCTGGCGATTGCCGGCTGGATCACCTTCTTCTGGGGCACGGAGATCGTCGAGACCTACATGCGCTGGTCGGGACTACGCTGACGGAGCCCGCGGCTTGACTGATTTCGTCGTCGGCCTGACCGGAGGCGTGGCCTCCGGCAAGAGCGAACTGAGTCGCCGCTTCGAGGCCAGGGGCATCGTCGTCGCCGATGCCGACCTCGCCGCACGTGCGGTGGTCGCCCCCGGGCATCCGGCGCTGGCGCAGATCGTGGCGCGGTTCGGGCCGCAGATCCTGCAGGACGATGGGCAGCTCGATCGTGCCGCCTTGCGTCAGCGCATCTTCGAGGACGCGACGGCACGCCGCGACCTGGAAGCGATCACCCATCCCGCCATCCGCCAGTTGCTGCAGCAAAAGTGCCGAAAAGCCGCAGGACCGTACGCAATCGCGGCCATTCCCCTGCTCACCGAGGTCGGCGCACGCACCGCCTATCCCTGGCTCGACCGGATCCTGGTGATCGACGCACCCGAGGCAATGCAGCACGCCCGCCTGATGCAGCGCGATGGCATCACCGCCGACCTGGCGCAGCGCATGCTGGCGGCGCAGGCCACCCGCGCCGCACGCTTGGCCATTGCCGACGACGTGGTGGTCAACGACTGTGCCACGACGGCACTGCAGGAAGCGGTGGAGAGACTGGACCGGGAGTACCGTGCGTTGGCGGCGGCCAAGGCGTCCTCGTAGGAGCAGTTTCAACCGCGACCAGGCTCTCACGATGAGGCTGGGTCGCGGCTGAAGCCGCTCCTACGACGGTCGACATTTCGTCGCTAGCCTCAGGCCGGCTTGAACCACAGCGTCGCCACGACGCCCTTGGTGGCGCCCGGGCGCACGTTGACCTGCCAGCCGTACAGATCGCACAGACGGCTGACGATCGACAGGCCGATACCGCCGCCCTGCGAATGGCCGGCATGGGTGCCGCGATAGCCGCGCTGGAACAGCTTGGCCGCATCCTCCTCGCTCAGGCCGGGGCCGGAATCGATCACCTGCACCGCATCGCTCAGGACGCGCACCACGACCTGCCCTTCCTGGGTGTACTTGACCGCGTTGCCGATCAGATTGCCCAGCGCCACCGACAGCGCCGCTTCCGGCGCATCGATGGTGAGGTTGCGCTCGCCTTCCAGCAGCAACTGCAGGGGCTTGCCGCCCAGCTGCGCGCGATGCGACTCGATCAACTGCTCGGCGACCTTGGCGACGTTGCTGTGGCCCTGCCCGCGCTCGTTGCGCGACAGCAGCAGCAGCGATCCGATCAGGTCGCTGCACTGCTGTTCGGCACGCTGGATGCGCTGCAGGCGCTGCAGCACCTTGTCGTCGAGATTGGGCCGGGTCAGCAGCAGCTCGGTGGCGCCACGGATCACCGCCAGCGGCGTGCGCAACTCGTGGCTGACGTCGGCATTGAACTCGCGGTCGCGCTGCACCACTTCCGTCAGGCGCGCCGAGTAGTCGTCCAGCGCCTCGGCCAGCTGGCCGACCTCATCGTCGGGAAAGTGCGGCGCCAGCGGCTTGGGATCGCTGCTGCCGCGATAGGCGCGCAAGCGTGCCGCCAGGTCCGACACCGGCCGCATCACCCGCGACGCCGACCACCAGCCGATCACCAGCGACAACGCGCTGAACACCAGCACAGACAGGATCAGGGTGCGCTTGAGCTGCACCTCGCCCTGCATGGTCTGGGTCATGTCGTAGGCGAGGAAGAACCAGACATTCGGGGTCTTGCGCACCGCCACCTTGTAGGAGAACGGTTTGCCGGTTTCGTCGCGACCGGACACGTTGTGGATGCCGTCAGAGAAGTTGTACCACTCCGGCTGCTCACGTCGCAGCGCTTCAAAGCGGTCGCTCTTCACCACCCGCCCGACCATCTGCTGCACCGGCAGATCCGGATTCTTCGACGGATCGGAGAAGAACCGGTGCGAGTATTCGTCGATGTTGCGGTTCAGCACCACCTCGACCAGCTGGTTCTCCACGCGCGCGCGCGCCCAGTTGGTGGCGAACGCGAACAGCGCGGTCAGGCCGAAGCCCAACAGCACGAACGAGAGGATGATGCGGCTGCGGAGGCGGCGGCGGTAGCGCCCGCGCCGCCGCACGACCCGCGGCAACGCCGGCGTTTCAGGCATCGGGCGCGGCGATGCGGTAGCCGATGCCGTGGCGGGTCTGGATCATCGGCACGTCGAACGGCTTGTCCACCACCGCGCGCAGGCCGTGGATGTGCACGCGCAGGGAATCGGAGTCGGGCAATTCCTCGCCCCACACGCGGGTCTCCAGTTCCTGCCGGGTCACCACCGCCGGGGCGGCTTCCATCAGCGCCTGCAGGATCTTCAGCGCGGTGGGATTGAGCTGCAGCAGCTTGCCCTGGCGGCGCACCTCCAGCGTGTCCAGGTTGTATTCCAGGTCGCCGGTCTCCAGCACCCGGGTGTGCACGCCCTTGCCGCGGCGCGACAGCGCGTTGAGCCGCACTTCCACTTCCTGCAGCGCGAACGGCTTGATCAGGTAGTCGTCGGCGCCGGAATCGAAGCCGGCGAGCTTGTTGTCCAGCGAATCGCGCGCGGTGAGCATCAGCACCGGGGTCTGCTTGCGCGCTTCGTTGCGCAACTTGCGACACACCTCGATGCCGTCCATGCCCGGCAGGTTGAGATCGAGCACGATCGCATCGAACTCGTGCACCACCGCCAGGTGCAGGCCAGTGACGCCGTCGGCGGCGAAATCGACGGTGTGGCCGCGATCCTCGAGGTAGTCGCCCAGATTGGCAGCGATGTCGCTGTTGTCTTCGATCACTAGAATTCGCACCAACATTTACCCCGTCAGTCGTACTACGTGTCAGTGGAGCGCCGCACCGATGCCGCGCCTCCCGGTCGTCCGCGGCGGCACGCCGCCATGGTCCTTGCAATGCATTTCAATGGTGGATCGAGCAATGTTTCGCCCTTGCAACCCATCTGACGATCGCTGCCTTGGACAGCGCATCGCCGCCATCAGTTCTAGTTCCAACCATTACGCTCGCGACCTACAGAGATCACAAACGACATAGCCTCTGCCAATCGTGCTCGGCGAAGTCTGCGTCAAGCCACAGCCGCGGACTTCTTGAACACGTTCACTCGAGCCGGATCGCTGCCGAATTGTACTGAGTTGCTGTGCGAACACTTTCTTCACGTTCATGGGCGCCTCACGTTTGGGCGCCGCCACCGCCGCGCTCGCCAGGAGCATGCCCAGCACCAAGGCCATCGAGCGTTTCATCCCCTTCCCCTTGCAGACTGGACCCAGCCGGCAATGTAGCCCCCGCCCAAACGCCGCGGCAAGCAGCACGCGGGGCGCGGCGCGGTAAGCGATCGCCAACAAAAAGACCCAGGCAGCAGGGCTGCCTGGGCCGAAAGTTTTCTATCCCGATTACCGTTCCTGCTGAGGAGGGCAGAGCTGCGGTCCGATGAAGCTTACGCAGGGCGGAATTAAACCGGTGTTAAGCCAGAACCCGTGGCCACAGAGTCGGCTAAGCCACTGATTTCTTTCGCTTCAGGCAGACTTCGAGGTGTTCGATGACCTTGCCCGCGATATCCAGCCCGCAGACCGTCTCGATCCCTTCCAGGCCCGGCGTGGAATTGACCTCCAGGACCAGCGGGCCGCGTCGCGAGCGGATCAGGTCGACGCCGGCCACGCCCAGGCCCAGCGCCTTGGCCGAGCGTACCGCCACCTCCTGCTCGCCACGGCTGGCCGCGGTCTTCTCGGCGGTGCCGCCCAGATGCAGGTTGGAGCGGAAGTCGCCCTCCGGCGCGGTGCGGCGCATCGCCGCCACCACCTGGTTGCCGACCACGAAGCAGCGCAGGTCGGCGCCCTCGGCCTCGCCGATGAATTCCTGTACCAGGAAATTGGCGTACAGCCCGCGCAGCGCCTCGACCACGCCGCGCGAGGCGCTGGCCTTCTCGGTCAGGATCACCCCGGTGCCCTGGGTGCCCTCGTTCAACTTCACCACGTGCGGCGGCGGGCCGAGCATGGACAGCAGATCGCCGGTGTCGTCCGGGTTGTCGCCGAACACGGTCATCGGCATGTCGATGCCCTTGGCCGCCAATAGCTGGTGCGCACGCAGCTTGTCGCGCGCGCGCAGGATCGCGTCGGACGGGTTGGGGGTGCAGACGCCCATCATCTCCAGTTGCCGCAGCACCGCGGTGCCGTAGCGGGTCACCGAGTTGCCGATGCGCGGGATCACGGCGTCGTAGCCGGTGATCGGCTTGCCCTTGTAATGCATGGTGAAGGCGCCGGCGGCGATGCGCATGTAGCAGCGCAGCGGGTCCAGCACGCGCACGGTATGCCCGCGTTCGCGGCCGGCCTCGACCAGGCGCCGCGTCGAGTACAGCTTGGTGTTGCGGGACAGGATGGCGAGCTTCATCGAAGGCGGCGGCGGTGGCAGGCCCGGCATCATACGTCGCGCCACCGGCACTGCGATGCCGCGCGTCGCCGCCGCCGTCGCCCGCGCGGCAGGCCGGTATCGGCGGTGATCGCCATCACCCACGTTCCGCGCGCTGTCCCACAGCCGACATCGGACCGCCCCGAAACGTTCACAAAACCGTTGCATCGTGGCGGGCGGGCCGCGTACCGGCCCGGTGCCGGCTGCCCGCGCTCCGCGCGGCAGGACCGGAACGTCTCCCCCTCATGATTGGTGACTTTCGATGACCCCCACTTCCAGATCCTTGCGCCCGCACGCGCTGGTGCTCGCCGTCGTGTCCGCCCTGCCGGCCTTCGCCGCGCTGGCCGAGACCGCGCCGGCCGCCGCCACCGCAACCGCCGATGCGGCGGCCAGTGCGAGCGGCAACGATGCCACCATGCTCGACGCGATCACCGTCGTGTCCAGCGGCACCACCCGCCAGGTGCAGCGCATCACCCGTGAGGACATCGGAATCGCCGCCCCCGGCACCAGCGCGCTGAAGGTCCTGGACAAGCTGCCCGGCGTGCAGTTCCAGTCGGCCGACCCGTTCGGCGCCTACGAATGGTCCACCGCGATCAGCCTGCACGGCTTCGACCAGAGCCGCCTCGGCTTCACCCTGGACGGCGTGCCGCTGGGCAACATGAGCTACGGCGTCACCGACGGCCTGCAGGTGACCCGCGCGATCATTTCCGAGAACGTGGCCTCGGTGGAACTGGCGCAGGGCGCCGGCGGCCTGGGCACGCCGTCGAGCAGCAACCTCGGCGGCACCGTGCGCTACTACTCGGCCGATCCGGATGCCGACGCCGGCTTCCGCTTCAGCCAGACCCTCGGCTCGGACAGCACCCGCCGCACCTACCTGCGCGGCGACACCGGCGACATCCACGGCTTCTCGCTGTACACCTCGCTGGTGCACGGCGAAATGGACAAGTGGAAGGGCTACGGCAACAACGAGTACAACCAGGCCAATGCCAAGGCGCTGTACCAGTGGGGCGACGGCAACCGGGTCAGCCTGTACCTGGACAGCTCGCACCGCAAGGAATACGACATCATGGACCTGTCGCTGACCTCGCAGCGGGTCCTCGGCTGGGATTGGGACTACCTGATGCCGGACTGGAACAGCGCGGTGCAGATCGCCAACGCGCTCAACGGCAAGGGCAGCTACCCGGCCAGCCTCAACGGCCTGCCGGCCGACTACGACAAGGCCGACGCGTCCTACTACTCCGGCGCCGGCCTGCGCCGCGACAACCTGGCCGCGCTCAGCGGCACGTTCAACCTCGGCGGCAGCGCCACGCTGAACCTGACCGGCTACTACCACGACAACAACGGCGAAGGGCAGTGGACCACGCCGTACGTCGCGTCCTCGGCCAGCGTGCCGCTGTCGATGCGCACCACCGACTACCGCCTCAACCGCCATGGCGTCACCGGCTCGCTGAACTTCACCGTGGCCGGCAACGAGATCGAGGTCGGCGGCTGGTACCAGAACGCCAAGACCGTGCAGGAGCGCAACTACTTCCGGCTCGATGGCCCGTTCACCGATCTGTACTACTTCAACAAGAACGGCACCCTGTTCGCGCGCGGCTTCGCCCAGCACTACGACACCGACACCACCATGGTCTACGCGCAGGACACGCTGCGCCTGATGGACGAGCGTCTGACCCTGAACTTCGGCGCCAAGAAGCTGATCGTCGACACCACCGCGCAGTCGCAGGTGCCGTCCGCGTCCAACGCCGCCGGCGAGATCAAGGCCGACTCGGACTTGCTGCCGCAGGTGGGCGTGAACTTCAAGATCGACGAGCACCAGGAGGTCTACGCCTCCTACAACAAGAACATGGCCGGCTTCGGCTTCACCCCGTTCCAGGAATCGCAGACCGCGTTCAACGCGATCAAGGGCTCGCTGGAGCCGGAGACCGCGCAGACCTACGAACTGGGTTACCGCGTGCGCGGCGCCGGCGTGGAAGCGTCGCTGGCGCTGTACCACACCACCTTCGACGACCGCCTGCTGGTGACCTCGCCGTGCAGCGCGATCCAGACCTGCTCGGCCACGCTCAACAACGTCGGTTCGGTGCGTAGCCAGGGTGCCGACCTGGCGGTGATCTGGCGTCCGATCGAACAGCTGCGCTGGCTGAACTCGCTGTCCTACGACGACTCGACCTACCAGGACGACTACCTCAACGGCGGCGTGGTAGCGACCTCCGGCAAGCGCGTGGTCGGCATCCCCGAGTGGATGTTCTCCAGCAGCCTGGCCTACGAGAACGCCGGCTGGCACGCCTCGCTGGACGGCAAGTACACCGGCCGCCGCTACATCAGCTACCTCAACGATTCGTCGGTACCCAGCTACTGGCGCTTCGACCTGAGCGCCGGCTACGACTTCGGCCAGGTCGGCATGTTCCAGAACCTGGGCCTGAGCGCGAACGTCACCAACCTGTTCGACAAGCGCTACTTCGCCACCGTCGGCACCAACGGCTATGTCGTCTCCGACCCCAACGGCTACAACCAGACGCTGATGGCCGGCGCGCCGCGCCAGTTCTTCGTCACCTTCAGCGGCAAGTTCTGAGCCGACGCGACACTGCCAGGGAAGGCATCACGCGCCGCCGCTGCTCATGCAGCGGCGGCGTTTGCGTTTTGGGGCCAGGCAACCATGTGTCGTGCGATAGGCGGTCAAGCAGGATGGACCGGCGTTGCGGATCGCATGCGTTCGGAGCCGTCGCGGCTGAAGCCGCTCCTACGACAGCCGCATGGCCCGTAGGAGCGGCTTCAGCCGCGACCGGATACAGCTAGAAATCGCGCGCCCGTGCTGGAACGCCGCGCGTGCTACGCGTCGACCGCGCGGCCGATCGCCGGGTCGCTCATGCTCGGACGGCCGGTTTCGATATGCCCGGCCAGGCGCCGCCGCCATTGCGGAAACGCGGCGCTGTCGATGGCCAGGTCGTACCAGTGGTGCTGCGCCTGCAACGGCAGACGCAGCACGGTGCGATCGCCGGCGGCCAGCGTGAGCGTCTGCTCAGCGCCATCGCCGCGATACCCGTCGCGCACGCGCAGCGTGCACGGCTGCATGCCGGCATTGCCGAGCGTCAGCAGCAGGCACTGCGCAGCGGCATCGTAGTCGGCCTCCGCCTGCAGCCCGGCATCGCCGATCCCGTCGCCATGGAACTCGCGCAGGAACCCATTGGGCCCGTGCACGCGCAACGCGTAGCCGGTATCGGCGGCATCGCCGCGCCACGCGCGCGCATCCTGCAGCTCGCTGCCGGCGGCGAGCGTGTAGAACCACGGCCCGGCCATGCCATCGTCGGCGTAGGCATTGAGCGCCACGCCAGCGTCGCCGCGGTTGCGCATGCACAGCACCCGCGCATCCGCCTGCACCTGCAGCCGCACGTCGAAGTCGTAAGGCAACGCGCGCGCCGGGCGTTGGCCGGGTTCCTGCATCGGCAGCGCCTGCTGCGCGGGACGCTGCGGCGGCGGTAGCGTCGCGGTGGCGTCGATGCGGGCGATGTAGTCGCGGGTGTCCGGCAACGCCACCGGCGCCGGATCGTGGCCGACGAAATCCAGCGTGGAGGTCAGATCGCCGGCGACGGCGCGGCGCCAGGGATTGATGTTCGGCTCCATCACGCCGAAACGGCGTTCGAGGAAGCGCAGTACCGAAGTGTGGTCGAACACCTGCGAGTTCACCCAGCCACCGCGGCTCCACGGCGATACCACCAGCATCGGCACCCGCGGCCCCAGGCCGACCGGCACGCCGTGATAGTCCTCGCCATGCAGGTCCACGTTGCTGGCGCCCAGTTCCGGCCGGATCGCCGGCAACGCCGGCGGCACGTGGTCGAAGAAGCCGTCGTTCTCGTCGTAGTTGATCAGGAACACGGTCTTCGACCAGACCTCCGGCGAGGCCGCCAGCACGTCCAGCAAGCGCGCGCTCAAGGATTCGCCGTAGGCCGGCGTGGCCTCGGGATGCTCGCTGAGCAGGTATGGCGCGACGATCCACGACACCTGCGGCAGCGTGCCAGCGCGCACGTCGCGTGCGAACGCCGCGACCAGGTGCTCGCCCCGCGAGGCCTTGGCGTTGTCGGCGGTGGAACCGGGCACGATCGCACGGCCGCGGCGGTACAACGGCGAGGCGCGGTCCAGCTTGCGAAAGTTGGCGAAGTACGGATGGCTGTTGTCGCCGTAGTTGTCGAACTCCTGATACACCTGCCAACTGATGCCGGCGGCCTGCAGGCGCTCGGAATAGGTGCTCCAGGTGTAGCCGGGAAAGCGCGGATTGTCTCGCGCCATGTCCGCGGTCCAGTTGCCGTCGTCGCGGTTGTTCACCGCCTGCTCGCCATCGTTGCCGACGCTCAGGCCGCTGGTGCCGGTGAACATGTACATGCGGTTGGGATTGGTCGGGCCGAACAGCGAGGCGTGGTAGCCATCGCAGAGGGTGAAGGCGTCGGCCAGCGCGTAGTAGAACGGCAGATCCTCGCGCTGGAAGTGGCCCATGCTCATCGCGCTCTTCTGCGCGATCCAGGCGTCATGATGCTTCCATGTCTCGTGCGAGCCCTTCCAGTCGTGGTTGAGATCCTTCATCCACTGCGCGCTGCTGGTCTGGCTGTTGAGCCGGAACGGCAGCACATAGCGATCGCCGCCCTTGCGCTCGGGCTGGTACCAGACCGGCTTGCCGCCGGGCAACCGCAGCGGCCGCGGATCGCCATAACCGCGTACGCCGCGCAGGCAGCCGAAGTAATGATCGAAGGAGCGGTTCTCCTGCATCAGGATCACCACGTGCTGCACGTCCTGCAGCGTGCCGGTGACCCGCGCCGGCGGCACCGCCAACGCGCTGCGGATGACGCCCGGCAGCAGCGGCATGGCCGCACCGGCCCCGAGGGCCACGGACGTGCGGGCGAGAAAACGGCGACGGCTGTGATCGACCACGGGGAGAGACCGGCGACGAGCTTGCGCTCACTGACCGCTCAGCGTAGACGCCGCGGATGAAGCGGGTTTGACAGGCACTCGTCGCCGCGCGGAACCGCCGAGCTATTTGAACAAGGAGATGGATGCCCGGAAGTGCTTGCGTCACCCACGCCGCGCCGGCCAGGCAATGGCTGCCGTCGGCAGTGCCGTGCGCGCAGATATCCTGCTACCGATTCAAGATTGGGCGAAGGCGGCCGATCTATGAGCAAATGAACACTGCCGGACGCGCGATGGGCGCGGATCGAGCACCATCATCAAGCGCGCATATCGGAGCCAGGCCGACCGCAGCAAAAGCCGCCGTTCGATTGGACGCTCCATCAGGAGCATCGCAAGATCGCATACTCCTTCACACCGCATCGCCCTGTGCTGCAAGAGGACGCTCACCGCCCCATGAAATCTGCCCATCTCGCACGCGCCGTCCTCCCGATGCCGAATGCAACGTCTCCCAAGCAGGCACGATCGGGATATCACGCAAAGGTGCATGCGTCGCCATTGACCAGCGTAGCGCACGGCTAAAATGTCTTTCCTAGACTGGCACTCGGGTGCCTCCATGACGTCTGCGCAAGACCATCACTTCCGCATCGCGCAATACCGCTCTTTTGCCGCGAAAATGCCGATGCTGCTGGCTTGCCTGGTCGGATCGAGCTTGATCGAGTTCTTCATGCTGGACGATCTGGACCCGGTCTCAGCGTCAGGAGCGATCGAAATCGGCATCTGCCTGATCGCCCTGGTCACCGCAATCTGGTGGGTCAGGCACGGGGAAGACGAGATCGACCGCGATGGGGCCATGCGCCGGATGATGTACAGCATGATGATCTGCGTTGTCGGCGGCTTCATCAGCATCGTCAACGACATCCTGATCTACCTCGCGTCAGATCAGGGCATGCGGCTGTATCTGGCATTCAGCATCTTCGGCGTAGGCATCTGCTGTTTCGTCTGCACCATGCACATCCGCGTGATGTCGCTGATCGTCATCTGCCTGACGACGCTCCCATGCACCTGGATGTTCGTCGAATTGGGCCTGCCCGGCGCGACGGCGGCGGGATTCCTGGCGCTGATCATGGCCTGCACGATGGTCGTCTCGATGTTCAGCTACCAGCACGATTTCAAGAAGCTGATCGCGACGCGGGTCGAGGCCGAGTTCCTCGCGGCCGAAAACATCCGGCTGGCCAGCGTCGATGAGCTGACCGGGCTGCCCAACAGGCGGTATTTCATCCAGCAGTGCCGCTTGCGTACCGCCAATGGCGCGACGGACAGTACCTCCCTGGCGATCGGCATCATCGACATAGACGGCTTCCGCTCGATCAACGAGCATCACGGTCATCAGATCGGCGATATCGTGTTGAAGGAGGCGGTCAAGCGGATCGAAAGTGCGGTTCCGGCCAATTCCACCGTCTGCCGCATCGGAGGCGATGAATTTGCCGTCCTGATCTTCGATCCGATCGTCCCGAAGGCGCTGCTGCAGATCGGCACACGTCTCAAGGCTGCATTCGAACAGCCCGTTGCAGCCAGGGATATCCGCGCGACCATCGGCTGTTCGGTGGGCTTTGCCTGTTATCCCCAAAATTCCCGTGATGTCGAGACGGTCTTCGAGCTTGCCGAATACGCCCTTCGCCACGGCGATGGCGAGGGAAGCAGCAGATGCACCGTTTTCAATGAGGATCTGGAACGGCTTCGCGCCTCGGAAGCGTCTTTGGAGCAGGCCCTGCGGCACGCCATTTCGCTGGGCCGGCTGTTTCCCGTCTACCAACCGATCACCCGCTCCGCCACAGGCGACATCATCGCCTTCGAATGCCTCTGCCGCTGGACCGACCCGCAACTGGGCGCTGTGCCGCCCGACATCTTCATCAGACTGGCGGAGAAGCTTGGACTCATTCAGACCGTGACCAAACAGATCCTGGCGTGCACGTTGGTCAACATGCAGCACTGGCCGCAGGAGATGAAGGTCTCCATCAACATCTCGGCCACAGATGTGGCGGACCGCGCTTTCATGGAGGAGATTCTCTGCCTGATTGGGGGGTCTTCGATCTCGCCAAGCCGCCTGATCTTCGAGATCACGGAAACCGCCATCCTCTCCGATTTCGCAGGATCGCGGCGTCAGTTGGATCTTGCGCGGCGGTCCGGCATCGAGATCGCACTCGACGATTTCGGCACCGGCTTTTCCAGCATGAGCCACCTGCACCAGCTCCCGCTGGACAAGGTGAAAATCGACAGGCGCTTCATCACCGACCTGTGCGAGAACGTGGCAAGCCGCAATATCGTCTCCGGCATCGTTTCGCTCTGCGACAATCTCGGCATCGCCTGCGTGGCCGAGGGCGTGGAACATGCGGCACAGCTGCAAATCCTGACGGATCTCGGCTGCACCTACAGCCAGGGTTATCACATCTCCCGGCCTGTGCCGGCCGACGAGGTTCCGAAGCTGATCGCCGCGCTGGCTTGACCTATTCTGCTCTGGCTCTGGCACGCACTACCGCAGCGGATCGCTGATGCCGGGTAACCACGAGGCCAGCAAGACCGCCTGCTTTCATCTGCACGGTCGGACTGCAAACAATCGCATCGCCGGCCTCTTAGCACGACCGGCACGGCAGCCGTTCGGTCCAACGTTGTGAATGAACAGACCGGCCCGGCTATGCAGAGCGAAGAGGTGCCAACATGGCGGACGCCGAACAGCAACGCACCGCCCGGTTCGCCTGGCGGCGACATTTTAGAATGTCGTGATCCAGCACCTGGTTGCGGCCGAAATGGATGGGTCATGAAACCCGCTCGCCGCCAACAACAGTTCGGTGCCGCGCGTATCCGTAAACGATGGCATCGAGTATGGCCTCGCCCGCGTGGGTCGCAGCTTCCCACAGCGGCGCTGGGACAGAGGGCGCTCAATCCCCTTTTGTTCTCATGTCCCTGTCCAGATGACTGGATGCAAGCAGCACACGATCTGGAGCGGGCGATGGGAATCGAACCCACGTCAGTAGCTTGGGAAGCTACAGCTCTACCATTGAGCTACGCCCGCGTTGCCGGTGCAGTCTATGCGCTGGGCCGGGGGTTGCGCAAGAAATCGGGGCGATGCGGCTGCAGCGCGCCGTGTTCCCTAAGCGGCCGGCGATGATGGCACGGCAAATGCGAAAGGGGCTTCAGTCCCGGCGGCTCGAACTTCGAACCGTCGGGGCTGAAGCCCCTCCCACAACAGGCATGGCTGCCCTTGCACGGTACGTCGCTCGCCCTACCCTGCCTGGCGCGCAGCCGGGCAAGGCGGCGAACTCGGCGTTGCTTAGAAGCTGCCGCCGAAGTTCACGAACAGCGAGGTGTCGTGCGCACGCGACTGGCCGGTGGTGGCGGCGATGCCGACGTTGCTCTCCAGGCCCCACATCTTGGTCCGCGCGCCCAGCACCACCGAGGCGTAGTTGCGGTCGAAGTTGATGCCCGGCACCGCGTACTCGCCCAGGTCGGACATGGTCTGCAGGTACGCGGTGGCTTCCTGGTTCTTCTTGAACTCGTGGTCGTAGGTGGCCTGCAGGTACGGCTTCACCATGCCGGCGTCGATGCTGGCCTTCCAGCCGATGCGGCCGACCATCGACTCGACGTCGCGGTCGCTGTAGCCCAGCGCGCTGGAGTTCGGGTTGCTCTCGGCGTAGCCGTCGAGCTTGACCTTCTGCCAGATCGCCGCGGCCACCGGGCCGTGCCTGAAGCTGCTTTCGCCGAACTCGTAACCGCCCTGCAGCGCCGCGGTCAGGTTGCTGCCGTCCGGCGAGCCCTTGTGCTCGATGGTGGCCGGGCCGAGGTTGACCTTGCGGGTGACGTCGTAGCTCAGCCAGGTGTAGCTGACCTGGGCGTTGACCCAGGCATGCTCGCCGTACCAGCCGGCGAAGCCGCCGAGGGTGCTGTCGTCCTGGGTGTAGTCGCCGCCGCGGTTGCCGAAGTCGGCATCGGTGCGACCGAAGCCGCCGAAGCCGCCGAACACCCACTCGCCACGCGACCAGTCCACGCCGAACAGGCCGGCCGGGGCCAGACCGTCGTACAGGTCGCCGTGCTGGTAGCGCTGCATGTCGCCGCGCAGGTTGCCCCACCAGCGCACGCCATCCGCTTCCGGGCGGCCGTCGACGTGCCAGGCAACCTGGTCGGCGCGCGAGCGGCCGACCATCTGCGCCGAGTGGGTCAGGATCTGCTGGGTGCGCGGGCCTTCCAGGATCGACAGCGCGTACTGCGCCAGCAGTTCGTGGGTGCGGCCGGTCGGGTGCACGCCATCGGCGAACACATAGGTATCGGCGGCATCGGCGCTGACGTAGCTGGTTGGGTTGCAGGTCAGCGACTGCGCGGTGATCTGCGGCTGGCAGGCGGTGCCGGTGACGTTGGTGAAGCCGTAGGTGCCCGGGTTGGCCACCACTTCCTGCAGCAGGTGGAAGGTGTCGACCGGGATCACCCGCAGCCCGGCGCTCTTGAGGCCGGAGAACAGGGCGGTGTTGTACGCGGTGGCCAGGGCGGTGCCCTGCGCCATCGCCGCGGCGCCGCCGGCGCGGAAGCGCGGGGTGATGCCGACGTCGGGCAGGTTGTTGACCATGACGTAGCGCGCGCCGGCGTTCTGCAGGCTGGCGACGATGCCGACTTCGGCGGTCACGGCGTTGCCGATGGTGGTCTGCACCGGCGCTCCGCCGGCGATGGCGAACAGGTCGTTGGCACCGCCCCACACCGAATACAGCGCATTCGGATCGGCCTTGCCGCCGTTGGCGGCCAGGTAGTTGCTGGCCTGCGTCGCCAGCGACGGCGCCACGCCCAGCGCGCTCGGGTTGGCCACGCCGACGCGGGCATTGCCGGCGGCATAGTCGTCGCCGATCTGGCCATTGCCGTTGGCGGCAGCGTTGGTGCCGTAGTACTCGGCCACGTACTGCGCCCACACGAAATCCGGGTTGGTGGTGAACTGGCCGGTCACCGCACGCACCGAGGCCGGCAGCAGCGGACGGTAGTAGCCGGCGTCGGTCAGGCTGTCGCCGAAGAACACGGTGCGGCTGTATGTGGTGGACTGCGCGAACGCAGGCGCGGCGGCGAGCACGATCGCGGCGGCGAGCAGCGAGCGGAGCGGACGGATAGACGACGTCATGGAAGCCCTCCCGGGCAAAAATGGAACACGAAGTGGAGCGAAACTGGGGTGCGGCCGCACCATACGTTGCCGCATGGCCGACATCATTCCACCTCTGCCGGACACGCTCACGTTGCACTGCCGCAAATGACACGACTCGCGCGCCAATGGCACGCATTGCACAATGATGGCATGAACATCGAATTGAACGGCAGACAATGCACGCTGGCGCCGGCCACCACGGTGGCCGCGCTGCTGCAGGCCGAAGGGTTGGGGCAGCGTCGGGTCGCGGTCGAGGTCAACGGCGAGATCGTGCCGCGCGGCGCGCACGCCACGCACGAACTGCACGCCGGCGACCGGGTCGAGATCGTGCACGCGCTCGGCGGGGGCTGAATCGGGCGGCTGCGCGCCGCGGCGCGGACTCGGCAGGGCCGGTGCGATGGGCGATAATCCGCCGATGAACGCTCCCGCCCCCCACGATGCGCTGGTGATCGCCGGCAAACCCTACCGTTCGCGCCTGCTCACCGGCACCGGCAAGTTCGCCGATCTGGAACAGACCCGTCTGGCCACCGAGGCCGCCGCCGCGCAGATCGTCACCGTGGCGATCCGCCGCAGCAACATCGGCCAGAACCCGGGCGAGCCCAACCTGCTCGACGTGCTGCCGCCGGAGCAGTACACCATCCTGCCCAACACCGCCGGCTGCTACACCGCCGAGGACGCGGTGCGCACCTGCCGGCTGGCGCGCGAACTGCTCGACGGCCACAACCTGACCAAGCTGGAAGTGCTGGGCGACCAGCGCACCCTGTTCCCGGACGTGGTGCAGACCCTCAAGGCCGCGGAAATCCTGGTGGCCGATGGCTTCGAGGTGATGGTCTATACCAGCGACGACCCGATCCTGGCCAAGCGCCTGGAAGAGATCGGTTGTGTGGCGGTGATGCCGCTGGCCGCGCCGATCGGCTCCGGCCTGGGCATCCAGAACCGCTACAACCTGCTGGAGATCATCGACAACGCCAAGGTGCCGATCATCGTCGACGCCGGCGTCGGCACCGCCTCGGACGCGGCGATCGCGATGGAACTGGGCTGCGACGGCGTGCTGATGAATACCGCCATCGCCGGCGCGCGCAACCCCGTGCTGATGGCCGGCGCCATGCGCAAGGCGGTGGAGGCCGGCCGCGAGGCGTTCCTGGCCGGGCGCATCCCGCGCAAGCGCTACGCCAGCGCCTCCTCGCCGGTCGACGGGCTGATCGGGTGAGGCCGCAGGCATGACCGATCCGTTCTCCAGCGCCGGCGCCAAGACCCCGCCGAAACCCTTCACCGTCGAGGAAGGCCATCGCCAGGTGCGCAGCTTCGTGCTGCGCCAGGGCCGCTTCACCCCGGCCCAGCAGCGCGCGTTCGACGCGCTGTGGCCGCGCTTCGGCCTGGACTACCGCGGCCAGCCGCGCGACCTGGACGCCACCTTCGGCCGCAGCGCGCCCAAGGTGCTGGAGATCGGCTTCGGCAACGGCGCGGCCTTGCGCCACGCCGCGCAGCACGACCCCAGCCGCGACTACATCGGCATCGAGGTGCATGCGCCGGGCGTCGGCCGCCTGCTCAACGCCCTGGCCGAGGACGGCGCCGACCACGTGCGCCTGTACCACCACGATGCGGTGGAGGTGCTGCAGCACGAGATCGCCGACGGCAGCCTGGACGAGGTGCGCATCTACTTCCCCGACCCCTGGCACAAGAAGCGTCACAACAAGCGGCGCCTGCTGCAGCCGGCGTTCGCCGCGCTGCTGGTGCGCAAGCTGCGCGCCGGCGGCCGCCTGCACTGCGCCACCGACTGGGCCGACTACGCCGAACAGATGTGGGACGTGCTCGACGCCACCCCCGGCCTGGTCAACCGCGCCGGCCCGCGCGGCCACGTCCCGCGCCCGGACTGGCGCCCGCAGACCCACTTCGAGACCCGCGGCCAGAATCTGGGGCATGGGGTGTGGGATTTGTTGTATGACAAGCCGGGATTGGGGAGTGGGGATTAGGGATTGGACAACCAATCTGCCACCATCCGGACGGGATGCGTCCGCCATGCGCCACCGCCGCGGACGGCTCCGCTAGACGCCGTCGGCTAATCCCCAATCCCGAATCCCCAATCCCGGCCCCCAATGGATACCGCGCTGACGCTGACCACCGATATGAAGCTCGTGCTCGGGCTGGTCGGCTTCACCATGGCGATGTTCGTGTTCGAGCGGATCCGCGCCGACGTGGTGGCGCTGGTGGTGCTGGTGGTGCTCGGGGTGACCGGGCTGATCGCGCCGGAGGAGCTGTTCAGCGGCTTCTCCGGTAACGCGGTGATGAGCATCATCGCCACCACCATCCTCGGCGCCGGGCTGGAGCGCACCGGCGCGCTGAACCGGCTGGCGTCCTGGCTGCTGCGCCGGGCGCGCGGGGTCGAGGAACGGCTGATGCTGCTGACCACCGCCATCGCCGGGCTCAATTCCTCGTTCATGCAGAACCCCTCGGTGATGGCGCTGTACCTGCCGGTGGCCTCGCGCCTGGCCGGGCGCACCGGGCTGACCCTGCAGCGGCTGCTGCTGCCGATCGCCGCGGCCATCGTGATGGGCGGTGCGCTGACCATGGTCGGCAACTCGCCGCTGATCCTGCTCAACGACCTGCTGCAGTCGGCCAACAACAACCTGCCCTCGGGCATGGCCACCATCGAGCCGCTGCGCATGTTCGCGCCGCTGCCGATCGGCGTGGCGCTGCTGGCGGCGTCGCTGATCTATTTCCGCGTGCGCGGCGACAAGGCGCTGGCCGAAGAGGAGCGGCTGATCAACGACGGCGTCACCCCGGCGCGCACCGAGAGCTATTTCGCCCGCACCTACGGCATCGAAGGCGACGTGTTCGAGCTGATCGTCAGCGCCGACAGCCCGCTGGTCGGCATGACCCTGGGCGAGGCCGAGACCGTGCACAACGCGCCGCTGCTGCTGGCGCTGAAGACCGGCAACGACACCCGCCTGGCGCCACCGGCGGACATGCGCATCTGGGTCGGCAGCGTGCTCGGGGTGATGGGCGCGCGCCAGCAGGTCGCCGATTTCGCGCAGAACCAGTTCCTGCGCCTGTCCTCGCGCCTGCGCAACCTCGGCGACCTGTTCAACCCCAGCCGCGCCGGCATCTCCGAGGCGGTGATCCCGCCGACCTCGCGCTTCATCGGCAAGAGCGCGGCCGAGCTGCGCCTGCGCAAGCAGGCCGGGATCAGCCTGCTGGCGATCAACCGCGACAAGCAGGTGATCCGCGAGGACGTGCGCAAGGTGCCGCTGCGCGCCGGCGACATGCTGGTGTTCCACAGCATCTGGCAGGACCTGGCCCAGGCCTCGGAAAGCCGCGATTTCGTGGTGGTCACCGACTACCCCAAGGGCGAGCACCGCCCGCACAAGTTCAAGATCGCGATGACGATCTTCGCGCTGACCATCCTGATCGCGCTGACCTCCAGGCTGCCGGTGGCGCTGACCCTGATGACCGGCGTGGCCGGCATGCTGCTGACCGGCGTGCTGCGCATGGACGAGGCCTACGCGGCGATCAACTGGAAGACCGTGTTCCTGATGGCCGGGCTGATCCCGCTGGGCTGGGCGATGGACAGCAGCGGCGCGGCGGCCTGGGTCGCCGGCCACACCATCGCGCGGCTGCCCGAGGGCATGCCGGTGTGGGCGCTGGAGATCGCGCTGGGCCTGCTGACCACCGCGTTCTCGCTGGTGATCAGCCACGTCGGCGCGACCATCGTGATGGTGCCGATCGCGGTCAACCTGGCGCTGGCGGCCGGCGGCAATCCCACCGCGTTCGCGCTGATCGTGGCGCTGTCGGCCTCCAACAACCTGATGACCGCGTCCAATCCGGTGATCTCGATGATCACCGGCCCGGCCAACTACCAGCCGCGCGAACTGTGGCGCGTCGGCGGCCCGCTGTCGCTGGTCTACACCCTGGTGGTGGTGCTGATGGTCAACCTGATGTCGATGGGCTGGTGGCACGCGCTGTAGCGCGGCTCGTCGCAAGCACCTGCGCTGCGCGCTAAACCAGCACCACCTGCCCGTCGCGCACGCCCACCGGCACCGCGTGCAGGCCCTGGCCGCGGCAGGGGCCGGACACGCACTCGCCGCCCTGCAGTTCGAACGCGGCGCCATGCGCGGCGCACACCACATGGCCCTCGCGGCTCTTGAGGAACTGGCCCGGCGCCCAGTCCAGGCGGCGCCCGGCATGTGGGCACACGTTCAACCACGCGCGCACGCTGTCGCCCTCGCGGTACAGCAGCAGCGACTCGGATTCGCCGCCGATCAGCGCCTCGGCCTCGGCCAGTTCGCCGGAAACGAGGGCGTGCAGCGACGCCAGCACGGCGGAAGATTCGGTCATGGCTCACGGGTACGCACAGCGATGGGGCCGCAATTCTGGCACGGACGCGCGTAGCCCGCGCCGGCGCGCGACTTCACTTCACGAGGACATGCAAGCGGTTGAACGCAAAGTGTTAATTTTTCGCTTAACGAAGTTTTCACTCCGTCACATAAAACAGCGCCGATACTGCGCGCCTTCGGTTCAAACTGAAACAGAGTTCTGCCATGCGCGCTCGCCTCTTCAATTTCGACCAATTCCGGCACGTCTTCGCGCCGCGCAAGCCGCGCCATCCGCTGGTGAAGGTGGCCGTGGGCCTGCTCGGCCTGGCGATCCTGGCCGGGCTGGTGTTTGTCAGCGTGTTCGTGGGCGCGGCGATGATCCTGGGCGGCATCGCCATGAAGCTGCTGAGCCAGCGCGGCAAGCGCCCGGCCACCGCGCGCCGGCATGTCGTGGATGGCGAGTACCGGGTGGTGCGCAAGCCGGCCTTGCCGTTGTAAGGCGGGGATTGGGGAATCGGGATTGGGGATTCGCGAAAGCGGATTCCGCGTGCCTGTTGGATTTGGGTTGAACCCATCGCGGTAGACTGCGGCATCCCCTTCTCGTTGGATGCACGCTCATGAAAGACCTGTTCGCTGCTGCCGAGGCTCCTCGCGTTCCCGTGCGTGGGCAGGGCCTGTTTCCGGTGCATCGCATCTACTGCGTGGGCCGCAACTTCGCCGACCATGCGCGGGAGATGGGCGCCAGTGCGCCGGCCTCCAAGGCCGAGCGCGGCCAGCCGACCTTCTTCATGAAACCGGCCGATGCGCTGGTGATCGGCGACGAGGCCATTCCCTACCCGTCCGCGACCCAGGACCTGCACCACGAGGTGGAACTGGTGGTGGCGCTGGGCCAGGATGCGCCGGCCGGCGTGCTGCCGGTGGAAGGCGCCGAGGCGCTGATCCTGGCCTACGGCGTGGGCCTGGACCTGACCCGACGCGACCTGCAGGCCGCGGCCAAGGCCAAGGGCCTGCCGTGGGACATCGCCAAGGGCTTCGACGCGTCCGCGCCGATCAGCGAGTTGATCCCGGCCGGCGAGGTCGGTGCGCTGGAGGCGCTGAACCTGTCGCTGGAAGTCAACGGCGAGGTGCGCCAGCAGTCGCTGCTGGAGCAGATGATCTGGAACGTGCCGGAGATCCTGCACGAGCTGTCCAAGCTGTTCGCGTTGCGCGCCGGCGACCTGGTGTTCATGGGCACGCCGGCCGGCGTGGCCGCGCTGCGTCCGGGCGACCGCTTCAGCGCGCGCCTGGAGAACGTGGCCGAGCGGCATGGGCGCATCGTCGGCTGAGTTCGTCGGCCGAGGACACGCGTGCGGTCGCGCGGCGGACGCAGGCCTGTGATCCGACGACCACAATCGCTGCGCTAGGCTAGCGCCGCGGCGACAGGCCCGCACAGACAAGAGAGGAGTTCCGATGAGCATGATCCGCGAATTCAAGGAATTCGCCATGCGCGGCAACGTGCTGGACCTGGCGGTCGGCGTGGTGCTCGGCGCCGCGTTCGGCAAAATCGTCACCGCGCTGGTGGAGAAGATCATCATGCCGCCGATCGGACTGCTCGTCGGCGGCGTGGACTTCTCGCGCTGGGCGTGGACGCTGAAGGCGGCCACGGTGGACGCGGCGGGCAAGCCGGTGCCGGCGGTGGTGATCGGCATCGGCGATTTCCTCAACACCATCATCCAGTTCGTGATCGTGGCCTTCGCCATCTTCATGCTGGTCAAGGCGATCAACCGCATCGCGCGCAAGGAGCCGCCGGCACCGAAGGCGCCGACCGAGGAAGTGCTGCTGCTGCGCGAGATCCGCGATTCGCTCAAGCACGAGCCGCGCGCGGAGTAAGCGCGACGGTGCGCGCGGCCTCTTCCATGGAGGCCGCGCCGTGCACGGCGGCGAGGCACTGTTAAGCTCCCCGTTCCTGTGTTCGCGGAGTTCTCCATGCGCCGTCTCGCTGTCCTCATCGCTTCCGTCCTGAGCCTGTCCTCCACCGCCAACGCGGCCGAGGCCACGCGCATTCCAGAGGCGGCGCTGCGCGATGCAGCGACCCTGCGCGAACGCGCGCTGGCCGACGACACCGGCTGGAAGGTGGTCGAATCGCTGACCACCGAGATCGGCCCGCGCCTGGCCGGCAGCGAGGCCGATGCACGCGCGGTGGCCTGGGCCACGGCGAAATTCAAGGCGCTGGGCTTCGACAAGGTGTGGACCGAGCCGGTGACGTTCCCGAAGTGGGAGCGGCGCAGCGAACACGCGCAGGTGCTCGGCGCGCACGCGCAACCGCTGACCGTCACCGCGCTGGGCGGCAGCCCCGGCGGCACGGTCGAGGCCGAGGTGGTGCGCTTCGCCGACTTGGCCGCGTTGCAGGCGGCGCCGGCCGATGCGCTGCGCGGCAAGATCGCCTTCGTCGACTACCAGATGCTGCGCACCCGCGACGGCAAGGACTACGGCAATGGCGGCGCGGTGCGCAGCAAGGGGCCGTCCGAAGCGATCCGCAAGGGCGCCATCGGCTTCGTGATGCGCTCGGCCGGCACCGATTCGCACCGCGTGCCGCATACCGGCATCACCCGCTTCGACGACGGACTGACCCCGGTGCCGTCGGCGGCGCTGTCGGTGCCCGATGCCAACCAGCTGGCGCGCCTGCTCGCGCGCGGCCCGGTGCGCCTGCGCCTGGCGCTGGACTGCGGCTGGGACGGCACCGCCACCTCCTACAACGTGATCGGGCAGATCACCGGGCGCACGCTGCCCAACGAGGTGGTGCTGATCGGCGGTCACCTGGATTCGTGGGACCTGGGCACCGGCGCGATCGACGACGGCGCCGGCGTGGCGATCAGCATGGCCGCCGGGCATCTGATCGGCCAGCTCAAGCAGGCGCCCAAGCGCAGCATCCGGGTGGTCGCCTTCGCCAACGAGGAGCAGGGTCTGTACGGCGGCAAGGCCTACGCGCAGGCGCATGCCAAGGACGTGGCGCGGCACCAGATCGCCGCCGAGAGCGACTTCGGCGCCGGCCGCATCTACGCCTTCAACACCGGCTCCGGCGACGCCGCCGGCTCGCGCGAGGCGACCCGGCAGATCGCCGAGGTGCTGGCGCCGCTCGGCATCGCCTACGCGCCGGACACCGGCGGCCCCGGCCCGGATGTCGGCCCGCTGGCGGCCAAGGGCGGCGCCTGGGCGTGGCTGGCGCAGGACGGCAGCGATTACTTCGATCTGCATCACACCGCCGACGACACCCTGGACAAGATCGACCCGAAGGCGCTGGCGCAGAACGTGGCCGCGTATGCGGTGTTCGCGTATCTGGCGGCGCAGGCCGACGGCGGGTTCGGCAGCCAGGCCAAGACAGTGGAACCGCCCAGGGAGTAAAGTGCACCGGACCTGCGCAGGACGCGCGCAGGGGCTTCCCTTCCGCAGCTGCGCCAGGACCTTTGATGGGCATACGGCAACGTCGCGCGGGCTCAGCGGTGACGTTGCTGGATGTGGCCCGCCATGCGGGCGTGTCGCCGATGACCGCTTCGCGCGTGATCAACCGCCACCCGCGCGTGAGCGCGACCATGCGCGAGCGCGTCGAGGCGTCGATCCAGGCGCTCGGCTACCGCCCCAACCTCGCCGGCCGTTCGCTGCGCACCGCAGGACTGGCCCGCATCGGCGTGCTGTACAGCAACCCCAGCGCGGCCTATCTCAACCAGTTCATGCTCGGCGTGCTCGAACGCAGCAGCCTGGAAGGCTGCCAGGTGCTGGTGGAGAAGAGCGAGGACAGCGACAGCCAGCGCGCCGCCACCGAGCGCCTGCTCGATGCCGGCGCCGATGGCCTGATCCTGCCGCCGCCGCTGTGCGATGCGCGGCAGACCATCGCCGAGTTGGAAGCGCGCGGCATCCCGCTGGTGGCGGTGGCCACCGGCGCGCCGCTGCCCGGGGTCAGCTCGGTGCGCATCGACGACTACGCGGCCGCATGCGCGCTCACCCAGCACCTGCTCGATCTGGGCCACCGCGACATCGGCTTCGTCAGCGGCGATCCCGGCCATACCCCCAGCGCGCTGCGCAGCCGCGGGTTCTTCGACACCATGGCGCGGGCCGGGCTGACGGTGGCGCCGGAACGCGTGGCCGAAGGCCTGTTCACCTACCGCTCCGGCCTGCTCGCGGCCACCGCGCTGCTGCAGGCCGCGCCGCGCCCCAGCGCGATCCTGTGCAGCAACGACGACATGGCCGCGGCGGCGCTGGCGATCGCCCACGGCCTGCGCCTGCGCGTACCCGAGGATCTGTCGATCGCCGGCTTCGACGACACCCCGGTGGCAACGACGATCTGGCCGGAGCTGACCACCATCCACCAGCCGGTCACGGCGATGGGCGGGGCGGCGGTGACGCTGCTGCTCGGCGAGATCCGCCAGCGCCGCGACGCCCTGCCCAGCCGCGGCACCCACCAGGTGCTGGACTACACCCTGGTCACCCGCGCCTCCACCGCGCCGCCTGCAGCGGGCTGATCGTTAAGGCGTCGCGTGCGGCGTGCGCTGCCGCTCAGGCGCGCGCGTGCCGGACCACGTCGACCTGGGCGACGCCCAGCAGGCCGGTCAACGGCACGTCGGCGCGGCGTTGCCGCGGGTCGGCGACCAGCCCCTGGGTGCGCAGCAGGTCCAGCAACCGTTCCGCCAGCGGCATCACCATGTGCCGTCCCCAGCAGCGCTCGGAGGCATGGCCGAACGGCAGGTAGCCAGGCAGCGCATCCGGGTCCAGACCGTCCCAGCGCTCGGGCCGGAACGCCTCCGGTTCCTCCCACAGCGCCGGATCGCGATGGCTGAGCAAGGGCAGGACCAGCACGTCGTCGCCGGCGCCGATGCGCGGATCCAGCGCGCCGTACTCGGGCGAGGCGTTGCGCAGGATGTTCCAGGACGGCGGCAGCAGGCGCAGGGTTTCGTAGAGGATGTTGCGATTGGAAACATGCGGGTCGAACGGCGAGCCCAGCCACAGCGCGTTGGCGACCAGCGTGGAAATGGTGAAGCACACCGGCGCGGCGGTGCGCCGGTACAGCCCCATCGCATCGCGACGTTCGCGGTAGTTGCCGGCCGCGGACAGCAGCGTGGCCAGTGCCGAGGCGTCCGCGCGCGGCGCCAGCGGTGCAAGCGCGCCGGCGGCGATCACCGCCCAGGTCAGGCGCGGCGTCAGTTCCAGGGTGCGGTCCATCAGCAGGCGCAGCCGCCACGGATCGCCGCCGAGCAGCAGGTCGCGCAGATAGACATGGCCCACATGCGGCCAGGGGCCAGACAGGTCGAGCGTCGCGGGGACCGGGCGCTTCAGCGCCTCGCGTACGTCGCGGCCGATCGCCTGCATCAGCTTGGCCGCTTCGCTGCGCGCGATCGAGCGGCCGTGCAACGGTTTGAAGGTCGGGCGTTCGTGTTCGGTCGCGGGCCGGGCCGCGAGCAGGCGGTCGGTCAACGTCGGCCCGGCGACGCCGACCGTGTCGGCATCCAGGCGGAACGCCTCCTGCCCCACATGCGTGCGCAACAAGTCCTGCAGCCGCGGCGCGAAGACCGTGGCGCGCGCGTGGCGATCGACCAGGGTGGCGGACATCGCGAGTCTCCTGAAGGAACGGCGCCCGGCGCAGCGTCGCCGCCGCCGGGCACCGGCCGCACGCGACAGCGCGCGGCAACGCACAGGGCGCTCAGTACCAGATGTACCAGGCGTACGACTTCAGCGGCTTCTTCGACGACAGCAGGTGCTTGATGGAGAACAGCAGCTTCATAGCGACATCTCCGCAGGAGTGACGATGGCCCTTTCGGGAGGGGGAACTGCGCGGTCTCGCTGGCACGCATCGCGCGGGGCGCGATCGCATCGACGAGGCGCGCCTGCACGCTACGCCGCGGACAGGCGCCCCGCAAACCCGAAACCGGCAGACGCGCACACTATTTCGTAGCCAAATGCAGCCGGCCCCTGACGCCGGCCGCGGTGTTCAGCGCGCAGCGTGTTGGTGCGGATGCCGGCTGCGCCAGGTGCCCAGCAACACCGCGGTGGCGGCGGCGACATTGAGGCTTTCCACCGCGCCACTGCCCGGGATCGACAGGCGCAGGTCGCAGGCCTGCGCGAAGTCGCGATCCATGCCGTCGCTCTCGGCGCCCATGACGTAGACCAGGCGTGGCGGCAAGGCGCCGGCGAACAGATCGTCGCCGCCGGCCACCAGCGTCGCCGCCAGGGCGAAGCCCGCGCCCCGCAACTGCGCCACTGCCTGCGCCGACGGCGGAAGCCGCACCAGCGGCACCGCCTCGGCGCCGCCCTCGGCCACGCGCGCGGCCGCACCGGACAGCGCCAGTGCGGCCTGCTCCGGCAACAGGATCGCGCCCACGCCGAAATGCGCCGCCGAGCGCAGGATCGCGCCGAAGTTGTGCGGATTGCCCACGCCGTCCAGCCACAGCGCCACCACCGGTCCCGGCGCCAGCGTCTGCAGCCAGTCGGCCAAGGCCAGCGGCGCGACGCGCAGCACGTCGGCGACCACACCCTCGTGGTGGCTGCTGGCGGCGAGCTTGTGCAGGTCGGCCTCGTCCACCACGCGGTAGCCGACCCGATTGGCCACGCACCACTTCAGCAGCGGCTGCAGCGCCGGGATCCGCGCCTCGCTCAGGTACAGCTTGCGGATCGCCTCCGGCCGCCGCGCGTACACCGCGCGCACTGCGTTGAGGCCGTAGAGGCGCAGTTCGTTGCGGGTACTGGCCGGCGCACCCTCACCCCCGGCCCCTCTCGCGGGGGGAGAGGGGGGATTTCCACCGCGCGGGCGGTTGCCCCAGGGCGAGGTCATCGGCGCACGCCCGTGGCGCAGCGGGAACGAAGGGCATGACGCATGGCAATCTCCTGAAAAAAAGCGCGGGCCGCGCGTCGGGAACGGCGGGCTGCGGACATTTTCGCTCATCCGCGCGCCGCCGGCTGCCCCGGCGTGGTCCAGCGCGGCGCCGGCACTTGTCTACATCGCGCGACACGAAGCGCAAACCAGATCGCGGCGACGACCGAGAAGCAGTTCACCCTCGCCCGCACCATGCGGGATTCGCGTGGAGACATGCGGAAATCCGACAAGCGCGCACTGCACATTGGGTCCATCGTCGCCGCTCCTTCGGCCACCACGCAGGTCTCTATCGAAAACAGCCACACCCCGTCCCACTCGCTTCGCAGACGGGAGGCACGCCGCGACCGTCGGCGCCACAACGCGCCGCGCCGCTGCACCGGATGGCCTCCCGAGAACGCATTCCGCATTCTCACGACAAGGCGAACTCCCATGCACTCCGATTTCCGCACTTCTTCCTGGACCGCACGCCACCGTGCCTGCAGCGCATTGCTGCTGATGCTTGCGCTGTTAGGCCTCAGCGCCAGCGCGCTGGCGCAGACCGCCGCGCCCGATGCACGCCTGGCCCGGGCCGGCGCCCTGCGCGCCGCACACAAACCCGCCGAGGTTCCCGACGACTACATCCAGACGCCCTTCGGCTACTTCGCGCCGGCCTGCGTGCGCCAGGTGCATCGCAACGAGCGCGTGCTCGGCGACGGCGGCCTGCAGCGCGCCAACGGCGTGCGCGAACAGGCGCAGGCCTGCACCCAGGACAACTTCACGCCCAGCGGCATCCGGGTACGGCCTGACGGACGCGGCCTGGATGGCAGGCAAGTCCGCGGCAACGCCGCACTGGCGGCCTCCAGCGCGCGCCGCGCGGTGCCGCCGCCGATCACCCACGACTGGGTGCAGTCGGCCATCGACGTGACCGGCAACAAGATGGGCCGCATCGTGGCCAGTTGGACGGTGCCGCAGAACCCGACCAACGTGGCGCAGCAGACGGTGTATTTCTTCCCCGGCATGCAGAGCGACGATCCGACCATCCTGCAACCGGTGCTGGGCTACCGTGGCGACAGCAATACCTGGGATCTGAGCAGTTGGAATTGCTGCCAGGACGGCATGGTCTGGTACAGCGATTTCATCCCGGCCAAGGCCGGCGACCGGATCGTCGGCGACACCTATGCCACCTGCAACAACGGCAGCCCCTGCGCCAACTGGAACGTCGATACGCGCAACGTCACCACCGGCCAGAGCGTGCGGCTCAGTACCACCTACGACATCAATTCCCGGACGCACCTGGTGGTGGGCGGCGCGCTGGAAGTGTATGCGGTGGACAGCTGCGATCAGTATCCGCCCGACCGCCGCATCACCTTCGACGCGATCGGCGTGTACGACTACCGCATGCAGCGGGTCGCATCGCCGGCGTGGGTGTCGTACAGCGACAGCTCTGGCCTGGACGTGCAGTGCGACTACGCCGTGGACACCACCGCCACCTCGGCGACCATTTCCTACTGACGCCGCATGATCGTCTGAGCCCCGCGTCGCCGTCCGACGGCGGCGGCGACGCGGCTCAGGCGCCGGGCCAGATGCGCGCGAACAGCCGCAGCGCGCGCCGTTGCCCGTCGCGCACCGACACCTCGGGGCGCACGCCGATCTCGGCGAAACCGTTCTTCTGCAGTACCCGCGCCGAGCCGTGATTGTCCGGCAGCGTCAACGCCTCGATCCGATACAGGCCTAGCGTCGGCACCGCCCAGTCCAGGTAGGCGGCGACGATGCGGGTCATCCGCCCCTGGCCCCAATGCGCACTGCCGAGCCAGTAGCCGAGCTCGGCCAGGCCAGGCGCCGGCTGCGCCGCGGCATGCAGGCCGATGCCGCCGCAGGCCTCGCCGCCGATCTCGATCGCCAGCACCGGATGCAGCGGATCGTTCAGGTCGATCACCCGCCCGCCCAGAAAGGCCTCGCCGTCGGCCCGCGTGTAGGGGTGCGGAAAGCGCCGGCTCAGCCCGCGCGCCACCTGGGCATCGTTGGCGTGGCGTAGCAGCGCGTCCAGATCGCTGGCGCGCCAGCGACGCAGCACGATGCCGTCCCACTGCACATCCGGCTCTGGCCAACGGTCGGCAACGGCGGACATCGGTAGCTCCTGCGGCAACGGGACACCCAGCATAGCCGCCGGCCGGTCCGTCCGCCGGGGCGCGCGATCGTCTACGGCTGAGGGTTTTCCCCGACAGACCAGCGAAAGCCAGCGCCGCTAGACTCCCGCGCCGCACCTCGCCCTTCCGTCCCAAGAGCCGTTCCCGATGCCCTCCGACACCGCCGCCACGGCCCGCATTCCGATCTTCATGTACCACAACGTGGCCGAGGCGCCGCGGCATCTGCAGGTGTACCGCAGCCTGTACGTCAGCCCGGGCCGCTTCGCCCGGCAGATGCGCCTGCTGCAGCGGCTGGGCTACCGCGGCGTGTCCATGTCCGACGCCATGCCCTACCTGCGCGGCGAGCGCCAGGGCAAGGTCGCGGTGGTCACCCTGGACGACGGCTACCTGGACAATCTGCACGCGGCGCTGCCGGTGCTGCAGCGGCTGGGCTTCACCGCCACCGTGTACATGGTCAGCGGCTGCATCGGCCGCCACAACGTGTGGGATGCGCAGAAGCTGGGCATCGAAAAGCCGCTGATGAACCTTGCCGAGCTGCGCCAGTGGCGCGCCGGCGGCATGGAGGTCGGCGCGCACACCCGCTCGCACCCGCACCTGACCGGCTGCAGCGATGCCGCCCTGCGCGAGGAGATCGGCGGCTGCAAGCGCGAACTGGAGGACCTGCTCGGCGAGGCGGTGCCGCAGTTCTGCTACCCCTACGGCGATGTCGACGACCGCGTCGCCGACGTGGTGCGCGAGGCCGGCTACACCGCCGCCACCAGCACCCGCCGCGGCCGCGCCCCGGCCGGCTCGGACCCGATGCGCTACCCGCGCATCCAGGTCGCGCGCCACCACCTGCTGCCGCAGTTCGCGCTGCGCGCCTTCACCGCCTACGAGGACCGGCGCGGATGAAATTCCTGTTCGTCGGCACCAATCCCGAAAACACCGGCGCGGCCACCCATTTCGTGGCGCTGGCGCAGGCGCTGGCCGGCGTCGGCCACCAGGTCGAGGTCATCGCCTGCGAAGGCGGCCTGATCGCCGACGAGTTGCGCCGCAGCGGCATCACCGTGCACGTCGGGCATTTCCGCAACGTGCTGGACCCCGATGGCTATGGACCACTGCTGCGGGTGGCGCGGCGCAGCCGGCCGGACTGGCTGGTCGGCAACTTCGGCAAGGAATACTGGCCGCTGCTGTTGGCCGGACGCGGCCTGGGCATCCGCGTGGCGCTGTTCCGCCACCGCACCCCGGCGATGAGCGCGCTGTCCGGCTATGCGATACCACGCCTTGCCGCGCGCTTCTTCGCGGTGTCGCACTACGCGCGCCAGGCCTACCTGGAGCGCGGCGTGCCCGAGGCGCTGGTGCAGGTGCTGTACAACCCGGTGACCATGGAGCGGCTGCGCCCGGATCCGGAACGTGGCCGTGCCATCCGCGCCGCGCAGGGCTTGCCCGAGGATGCGATCGTGCTCGGCTACAGCGGACGCATGCATGCCGGCAAGGGCATTTTCCCATTGCTGGAAGCCGCAGGAGCGGCGATGGCGCAGGAACCGCGCCTGCACTGCCTGTGGCTGGGCGACGGCCCGGACGCGCCGCAACTGCAGGCGCAGGCCGCGGCGCAGCCGCACGGCGAACGCCACCGCTTCGTCGGCTGGGTCAACGACACCACCCCGTACTACAACGCGATGTCGATGCTGGCGTTTCCGTCGCTGGCGCCGGAAACCTTCGGCCGGGTCTCGGTGGAAGCGCAGGCCAGCGGCGTGCCGGTCCTGGCCAGCCACGTCGGCGGTACCGCCGAGACGCTGGACCCCGGCGTCAGCGGCGAACTGCTCACGCCCGGGGACATCGCTAGCTGGCGCGACGCGATCCTGCGTCTGTGCGACAGCGAACGGCGCCAGCGCATGGGCCAGGCCGGGCGCGACTTCGTGCAACGCCATTTCGGCGGCGCGGTGATCGCCGCGCAGTTCGTGCACCTGCTGCAGCAGCCGCGCTGCGCGCCGCGGCCGCTGGCGTCGTCGCGGGTCGATCCGGCCTGAAGCAAGCCGGTCCGAGCGATCCCGCTCAGGCGTGGCCGCCGACCGAGGGCGTCTGCGCTTCCAGTTCCTGCAGGCGCTGCTGCACTGCGTCCGGTGAGCGCGTGTACGGCGCCAGCAGCGCGTAGAACGCCGGCACCACGAACAGCGACAGCAGCGTGGATACCGACACGCCGAAGATCACCACGATGCCGATGGTGGCGCGGCTGGCCGACCCGGGGCCGCCGGCGACCACCAGGGGGATGGCGCCGACCACGGTGGCCAGCGAGGTCATCAGGATCGGGCGCAGACGCACCGCCGCCGCTTCGACGATGGCCTCGCGCACGCTGCGCCCGGCATCGCGCAACTGGTTGGCGAACTCGACGATCAGGATGCCGTTCTTGGCCGCCAGCCCGACCAGCATGACGATGCCGATCTGGCTGAACAGGTTGAGGGTGCCGCCGCTGATCGCCAGGCCAATCAGCGCGCCGAACACGCCCAGCGGCACGGTCAGCATGATCACCAGCGGGTGGATGAAGCTCTCGAACTGCGCTGCCAGCACCAGGTACACGATCAGCAGCGCCAGGGCGAAGGTCAGCAGCACCGCACCGCCGGCCTTCTGGTACTCGCGCGATTCGCCCTTCCAGTCGAGCTGCGCGTAGTCGGGCAGTTCCTCGCGCGCCACCTGCTGCGCCCAGGCGATCGCCTCGCCGAGCGGATAGCCCGGGGCCAGGCCGGCGTTGATGGTGATTGCGCGCAGGCGATTGAAGCGATGCAGGTTGCCCGGCTCGGCGACTTCGCGCAGGGTCACCAGGTTCGACAGCGGGATCAGCTGGCCGTTGTCGGCGCGCACCCGGATCGCTGCCAGATCGTCGGGGTCGGCGCGGCCGTCGCGGCTGGCCTGCAGCATCACGTCGTACTCCTCGCCGTTGTCGACGAAGGTGGTGACCTGGCGCGAGCCCATCAGCGTCTCCAGCGCGCGGCCGATCTCGGTCACCGGCACGCCGAGGTCGGCCGCACGCTGGCGGTCGATCTCCACGCGCATCTGCGGTCGGGTTTCCTTGTAGTCCGAATCGGCGCCGACCAGGCCGGGATTGTCGGCGATGCGCGCGAGCAGGCGGTCGCGCCATTGCGCGATCTCGGCGTAGTCGGGGCCGCCGAGCACGATCTGGAACGGCTGCCCGCGGCTGTTGACCAGGCCGCCGCCGACCTGGGTGCGCGCGCGCACGCCAGGCAGCGCGCGCAGTTCGTCCTGCAACTGGGCGGCGACGTCGGCGGTGGCCACGTCGCGCTGGCTCCAGTCGCGCAGGAACACGCTGACCCGGCCGGTGTGCATCTCCTCGCTGGCGCCGAAACTGCCGGGCACGCGCGGATTGGCGCGCGCGATCGGCTGGCCGTCGCCGCGGTGGCGGTCGAGGATGGCCTCGACCTGGTGCATCTGCCCCACGGTGTAGTCGAAGCCGGCGCCTTCCGGCGCATCGATCATCACCTGGAACGAGCCGCGGTCCTCGGCCGGTGCCAGTTCCGAGGGAATCACCCGCGCCAGCAGCGCGCTGGCCGCCAGCGCGGCCAGCATCAGCGCGCCGAACAGCCAGGCGCGGCCGACGTGGCGCTCGAGCACGCGCCGGTAGCGCGCGCTCAGCCCCTGCAGCCGCGCCTCGACCCAGCCATGCACGCGGTTGGGTTGCTCGCGCGCGTGCGCCTTGAGCAGCTTGGACGACATCATCGGGGTCAGGGTCAGCGCGACGAAGGCGGAAATCGCCACCGCCGCGGCCAGCGCCACCGCCAGTTCGCGGAACAGGCGCCCGGTGTTGCCTTCGAGGAAGCCGACCGGCAGGAACACCGCCACCAGCACCGCGGTGGTGGCGATGACCGCGAAGGCGACCTGCGCGGTGCCGCGCCGCGCCGCCACCAGCGCCGGTTCGCCCAGATCGACGCGGCGCTGGATGTTCTCCACCACCACGATCGCATCGTCCACCACCAGGCCGATGCACAGCACCAAGGCGAGCAGGGTCAGCAGGTTGATCGAGAAGCCGAACGCATACAGCGCGATGAACGCCGCCACCAGGCACACCGGTACCGTCACCGCCGGAATCAGCGCCGCGCGCACGCTGCCCAGGAACAGCCAGATCACCACCAGCACCAGCACCACCGCCTCGATCAGGGTGTGGTAGACGCGCTCCACCGAAGCATCGATGAACACGGTGGAATCGAAGGCCACGAAGATCTGCGTGCCCTTGGGCAGGGTCTGCTGGATCTGCTGCGCCGCCGCGCGCGCGGCGCGGGCCACGTCCAGGCTATTGGCGGTGGAGGTCTTGACGATGCCCAGGCCGACGTTGGGCACGCCGTTGCTGCGGAAGTAGGCGCGGCGCTCGGCCGAGGCCAGTTCCACCTTGGCCACGTCGCCCAGCCGCACCACGTAGCCGTCGCGGCCCTTGCCCAGCGGGATCGCGGCGAAGTCCGCGGGAGTGCGGTAGTTGCGCTCCACGCGCAGGGTGAAGTCGCGATCGGCCGATTCCAGGCGGCCGGCCGGCAGTTCCACGTTCTCGCGGGCCAGGGCGTTCTCGACGTCGGCCACGGTGAGCTCACGCGCGGCCAACTGGTCGCGGTCCAGCCAGATCCGCATCGCGTAGCGCTGCCGCCCGCCCAGCATCACCTGCGCCACGCCGTCGATGCTGGACAGGCGGTCCACCACGTAGCGCTCGGCGTAATCGGACAGTTGCAGCGCGTCCATCGTGCTGGAGCTCATGTTGAGCCACAGGATGGCGTCGGCATCGGACTCGACCTTGGCGATCTCCGGCGCGTCGGCCTCGTCGGGCAGGCGGTCGAGCACGCGGCTGACCGCGTCGCGCACGTCGTTGGCGGCGGCCTCGATGTCGCGGGTGGCGCGGAACTCCAGGCTGATGTCGGCCACGCCGTTGGAACTGCGCGCCTGGATCGTCTCGATGCCTTCGATGCCGGCCAGCGCGTCTTCCAGCACCTGGGTGATGCGGCTTTCCACCACCGCCGCCGAGGCGCCGGGATAGCGCACATCCACCGACACGATCGGCGGATCGATCGCCGGCAGCTCGCGCAGGGTCAGCCGGCTGTACGCCATCACCCCCAGCACCACCAGCAACAGGCTCATCACCGCGGCGAACACCGGCCGGGTGATGGAGACGTCGGACAGCTTCATCGCGCCAGGTCCGCCGCGGCGCTGCCGCTGCGCGCGCCACCGCCATCGACGCCGGCGGCGGCATCGACCACGGCCACGCCCGGGCGTAGCTTGCCGGTGCCCTCGACCACGATGCGCTGGCCAGGCTGCAGGCCCTCCACGATCTCGACCAGGCCGTCGCGGCGCGTGCCGGTGCGCACGTCGGCACGGGCCACGGTGGCATCGGCACCGACCCGGTACACGAACGCATCGCGTCCCACCTGCACCACCGCGATCTCCGGGATCACCAGCGCCTGCCGCGCGGGTCGGTACAGGCGCACATCCATCAGCATGCCCGGGCGCAGCGCGCGGTCGGCGTTGTCGAACGCGGCGCGCACGGTGACCGCACGGGTGGCGCTGTCCACGCGCGCATCCACCGTGGCGACCTTGCCTTCGAAGGCGCGCCCTGGGTAGGCCACACTGCGGCCGCCGACCACGTCGCCAGGCTTCACCGTCGACAGCGCCGCCTCAGGCACCTGGAAATCCACGTAGACCTGGGCCACGTCGTCGAGCGTGGCGATGGTCGCGTCCGGCGTCAGCAGCGCGCCGGGGCTGACCTGGCGCAGGCCGAGCACGCCGGCGAACGGCGCGCGCACGCTGCGGTCGCCGATCTCCGCACGCATCTGCAGCACCCGCGCCTGCGCGGCGTCGCGCAGGGCGCGTTGCGTGTCCAGTTGCGCGCGCGACACCAGTTGCCGGCCGACCAGCTCGCTCTGCCGCCGGTACAGTTGCTCGGCCTCGGTGTAGGTGGCCTCGGCCTCGCGCAGCGCCGCTTGCTGGCCCTGTCCGCGCAGCGTCACCAGCGGCGCGCCGGCCGCCACTTCCTGGCCGCTCTCGAAGTGCACGCGCTCGACGATCTCGCTGACCTTGGCGGTCAGCGTCACCGACTCGCGCGCCTTGACCGTGCCCAGCGAGGACAGGCTGTCGTTCCAGTCGCGCAGCTGCACCGTCTGCAGCGTCACCGGAACCGCGGCATTGGCCTTGGCCGGCGCCGCGGGCTTGCCGCACCCGACAAGCGTGATCGACGACAACAGGAGATACACCAGGCGGACGCCGGCGCGTGGTCGGTGCGGCATGGGAATCCCGGACGCGTGGAGTTCGGCCCAGTCTAACGGCCCGGCGTGACCGGCGTTGAGACAGTTCGGGCATGACCGACGACCCTTGCCGGCCCGCCGAGGCGCTGCGCGATGAGACGCAGCGCACGCGTGGCGCGGCCTGCGGCGCTCACTCACTCCTTGGCGGTACGACGCCGGGTGAAGTACGGATAGGCCACCACGAAGGCGAGCGCCGATGCAGTCCCCAGCAGCATGCGCACCGCCTGCCCCAGGGTGTGCGGCACATACAGGGCATGCGCCGAGGCGTCATACCAGATCGCGTGCAGCATCAGCAATCCGAACGTGGCCATCGGCAGTCCGAACACCAGCCAGCCGAAAAAGCGCAGCGCCGGCGACGTGCGCCCCTCGGCCAACTTGCCGACGATCTCGGTGCTGGCCAGGTGGTACTGGAACGGATCGGAGGTGGCGTACCTGGGCGGCGGTGGCGGCGCTGGCTCCGGTTGCACCGGCTGATGCGTCACCTGTTCGGCGCACGCCGGTTGGACCAGTTCGGCCACATTGGTTCTGGCCAGCACGTCATGCAGCTTCGGATCCATGCGTTTCCCCTGAACGTTGCCCGGCAGCGTCGTCCGCCACCGGATCCGCCATCCCTGCGCCTGCCGCGGGAGTGCATACCGCATCGCATGCGGGCGGCGCAGGGGCCTGGCAACTGCGATCAGCGCGGCGGGAACGCGGCACGCTGCCGCGCCTGCAGCGCACTGCACAGGCGAATGGTTTCGGCGGTCTGCGCCAGGCCGCGGTCGGCGCCGCTGAGCGCCCTCAGGCGCGGGGTGAAGAACGCCTCCAGCCGGTCCGCTTCGGCGGCGTCGCAGCCACCGCTGGCGGCCAGCGCCGGCAGGCGACCGCCGTCGAAGGACCCGGAGCGTGCCACGATGCGATCGAAATTGGCGGTGTACCAGGTCCACATCGAGGCATGCGTGGCCGGCTCGGCATGCGCGCCCATCAGCAGGCTGTTCATCTCGCCGACCTTGATCGCATCGGTCAACGCGAAATCGCGCACCTTCTGCACCTGCTGCGGGTCGCGCACGGCGCCGAGCGCCTCGATCATCGCGTTGCGCTGGGCCGGTTCGCCATGGCCGCGCAGGGCGGCGATCAACGCGTCCACGGCCGGCGCGCCACGCGTCTGCACCGCCACGGTCAGTGCCGTGCCGAGCAGGTCCGGGTTGGCGGCGGCGAAGTCCAGCGCGCCGCCCTTGCCGGCCAGCACCGCATCGCCCTGGGCCAGCAGCGCCTGCCGCACCGCCGGCACGCCCATGGTCACGCCGAGCAGGTCGGCCAGGTGCGAGCGCAGCGCCACGTCGTCGTCGCTGTCGCCGGCACGGCGCTGATAACCCAGCGCCTGCAGGCGTGCGCCGAACGCGGCCTCGGTCGCCTGGCGCAGCCTGGCGCGCTGTGCGTCGTCGCTCGCCAGCACCCGCCAGATCCAGCCGATGCGGTCGTTCAACGCGGTGGCCACGGCCGTGGCCTTGGCCGGCGCCAGCTGCTGCATGGCCGCGATCACGTTCGCGGTGTCGGCCTCGCCGGTGCGGAACGCGCTGTCGATGGCGTCGGCATAGGCCAGCTTCTCGGCATCGTCGAGCGCATCGAGATGGCGGCCGAGCGCGGTCAGCTGCGGCTTGGGCAGGGCGAAGCGGTAGTAGCCGGTGCCGCCGGCGTTGGGCATCACCCAACTGTTCGCATCGGCGCCGGCGAGCGTGAAGCGGCCGTCGCTGGAAGACAGCATCTGGCAGGCACGGCGCACGCCCTGGCGCGTGCCGTACTTGACGCACACCGGCACGCCCCACGTCTGTGCGGCGTTGCCGCGCGAGCCCAGCGGCAGGAAGCGCTGCTGGTGCAATTGCAGCACCGCGCCGCCAGCCTCGCGCTGCAGCTGCGCTTGCAGATAGGGCACGCCAGGCTGGTCGAGGAAGCTGCGGAACGCGGCCTTGAACTCCTCGTCCTTGCCGGCCGCGGCGGCGATCGCATCGACCAGGTCGTCGGCGGTGGCGTTGCCGAAACGGTGCGCACGGATGTAGGCGCGCATGCCGCTGCGGAAGGTGTCCTCGCCGACGAACTGCTCGAACATGCCCAGCACCGCGGCGCCCTTGCGGTAGGTGATGCTGTCGAAGGCGGTCTCGATGTCGCCGTTGCCGGTGATCGGCTGGCGGATCTTGCGCGCGCTGACCAGGCTGTCGTTGTCCATTGCGTCCTGCGCGGCACTGATGCGGTCCAGGTCGGCGCGGTACTGCGGACGCAGGCGCATGGTGATCTTCTGCTGCATCCAGGTGGCGAAGGCCTCGTTGAGCCACAGGTCGTCCCACCAGGCCATGGTCACCGTATCGCCGGTCCACTGGTGCGCCAACTCGTGCGCGGTGACGTTGAACGAGCCCTCGACATTGTGCCGCGGCGAATCGTCGTCCAGCAGCAACAGCCAGTCGCGGAAGGTGACGAAGCCGGGATTCTCCATCGCACCGGCGGAGAAATCCGGCGCGGCCACCAGGTCCAGCTTGTCGAACGGATAGCCGAAGTCGTAATAGTCCTCCAGCGCGGCGATGATCTCCGGCGTCTGCTGCAGCGCGCGCTGAATGCGCGGCCCCTGCCCCTGTGCGGCCACGCCGCGCAGCGGGATGGCCTGCGGGCGCTGCGGCGTGGCCGGCAGCGCCGGCCCGTCGACCACGTCCCATGGCCCGACCGCGTAGGCCACCAGGTAGGTCGGCAGCGGCACGGTCTCGGCGAAGCGCGCGGTCTTCCAGCCCTTGCCGGCCGGCTCGGTGGACACGGCGCGGGTATTGGCCAGCGCCTGCTCGCCCTCGGGCACGGTCAGGCGCAGCGCGAACGGCGTCTTCAGCGCCGGCTCGTCGAAGCCGGGGAAGGCGTAGCGCGCGCTGATCGGCTCCATCTGCGTCAAGGCATAGGCATGCCCCTGCGCCTTGACTTGGTAGAGGCCCTGCAACTGCTGGTTGAACGGCGCGCTGTAGACGATGGTCAGGGTCAGTTCCTGCGGCTGCAGCGTTCGCCCGAAGGCGATGCGGGCCACGCCGGCCTGCGCGTCGGCTTGGGTGTAGCGCACCGGGAACGACGCACCATCGGCGGTGCGCAGCGTGGCCTTGCTCACCCGCAACTCCTTGCCGTGCAGCCACAGATGGTCGGACGCGCGCTCCAGGCGCACGCGGACGGTGGCGGTGCCGTCGAAGCTGGTGCGCTCCGGATCGATCTTCAGGTCCAGGGCGTAGTGCTCGGGCACCGCCCACTCCGGCAGGCGCCCGCTCGGCACCGCGTCGGGCGCCTGCGCGCAGGCCGCGCCGCAGCACAGCGCGAGGACGGAAAACAGCACGCGACGGGACAGAACGGGCATGGAGAGGCCTTCGCCGATGAGGAGGGCGACGACTTAAGCACGCGCGGCGGCGGCTGTCACGTGATGAAGGTCAGGGTGGCAACACAGGCGCTAGCGCGGCGGGAGCAGTTCGTCTTAGGAATCAACTGGCATGCAGCCGCGACGAACGATTCCTGCTGTGCCCCAACCTTGAAAGGCGTCGGGACTGAAGTCCCTCCCACAGTGCACTCAGCCAACGTATCTCAGGGTGCCCGGTAGAAGTCGGCCCGCCACGCGCAACGGCGCCTGCGGCTGCTGCGGAAACCAGCTTTTTTGTGTACCACCACGATCAACGGGCGACGTGGTCACCAAATGCAGCGCATTCGCTCTGCTATCGCCGTTGCTTCGGCTTTTGACTTGCCGGGTTCCCTTCCGAAGTGGCGGCCAGCGCGGGGAAACACCCGAAGGGCGGCGTACATGGATATACGCCGTCCGCGGCAGGGGCAGGATGCCCCTTCCGCGGATCCCCGTGATGGGCGCGGACCCGGAGCGCAAAGCACGGAGGGCGCAAGGCAGGGCGCGCTTGACCAGCCTTCGGCTGTGGTAAAGCGCTTCTTTTGGTTACCTTTTCTTTGCGCGAGCAAAGAAAAGTAACTCGCCCGACAGGGCGAAAGCCTTTGCTGTTGCATCAGGTTTGCGCGTCAGGCCAGAAGATCTATAGGAGCGGCTTCAGCCGCGACAGGCACGGCTGATTGCCCAGGTCGCGGCTGAAGCCGCTCCTACAAAGGTGCGTTATAGGGGCACGGCGACGTGATCGGCGCCGCGCACCAACATCAGTCCTGCAGCCCCAGCGCCGCCAGCACCTGCGCGGCCAGCGCTTCGACGTTGTCGCCGTCGGCGTGCAGGTGCAGTTCCGGGCGCTCCGGCGCCTCGTACGGCGAATCGATGCCGGTGAAGTTGGGAATCAGGCCGGCACGCGCCTTGGCGTACAGGCCCTTGACGTCGCGCGCCTCGGCCACCGGCAACGGCACGTCGACGAACACCTCGAGGAATTCGCCCTCGCCGAAGCGCTCGCGCGCCAGTTGCCGCTCGGCGCGGAACGGCGAGATGAAGCTGACCAGCACGATCAGGCCGGCATCGGTCATCAGCCTGGCCACTTCGGCGACGCGGCGGATGTTCTCCACGCGGTCCTCGTCGGTGAAGCCCAGGTCGCGGTTGAGGCCATGGCGGACGTTGTCGCCGTCGAGGATGAAGGTGTGGTAGCCCAGCGCATGCAGGCGCTTGTCGACCAGGTTGGCGATGGTCGACTTGCCGGCGCCGGACAGGCCGGTGAACCACAGCACCTTCGGCGTCTGGCCCTTGATCCGCGCGCGCGCGACCCTGTCCACGTCCAGGTGCTGCCAGTGCACATTGCCGGCGCGGCGCAGCGCGAAATCCAGGGTGCCGGCGGCGACGGTGGCGTTGCTGTGGCGGTCGATCAGGATGAAGCCGCCGAGCGTGCGGTCCTGCGCGTACGGGGCGAAGGCGATCGGCTGGTCCAGCGCCAGGTTGCAATAGCCGACCTCGTTGAGCTCCAGCCGCTTGGCCGCCAAGCGCTCCTGCGTATTGACGTCGATGCGGTGCTTGATCTCGGTGACGCTGGCGGCCACGGTGCGCGCGCCGATCTTCAGCCAGTACGGGCGGCCGGGCAGCAGCGCGGCATCGTCCATCCACAGCACATGCGCGGCGAACTGGTCGGCCACCTCCGGCGGATCGCCAGCGGCGGCGATCACGTCGCCGCGGCTGACGTCGATCTCCTCGGTCAGGGTCAGCGTCACTGCCTGCCCGGCCACCGCACGCGGCACCGGCTCGGCGCCGACCAGCACCTGCGCGACCTGCGCGCGCCGCGCCGACGGCAACACCACCACCGCATCGCCGGGCTGCACCGCGCCCGCCGCCACGGTGCCGGCGAAGCCGCGGAACTGCGCATGCGGGCGGTTGACCCACTGCACCGGCAGGCGCAGGCCGCTGTCGCCGCTGCGCGCGTCCAGTTGCACGCCTTCCAGGTGTTCGAGCAGCGCCGGGCCGGCGTACCAGGGCGTGCGCGCCGAGCGCTGCGACAGGTTGTCGCCCTCCAGCGCCGACAGCGGAATGCACTGCACGTCGGCGATGCCCAGTTGCGCGGCGAGCGCGCGGTACTCGGCGGCGATGGTCTCGAACGTCTCCTGCGCGAAATCGACCAGATCCATCTTGTTGACCGCCAGCACCACGTGGCGGATGCCCAGCAGCGCGACGATGTAGCTGTGCCGGCGGGTCTGGGTCAGCACGCCCTTGGCGGCGTCGACCAGCACCACCGCCACGTCGGCGGTGGACGCGCCAGTGGCCATGTTGCGGGTGTACTGCGCATGCCCGGGGCAGTCGGCGACGATGAACTTGCGCCGGTCGGTGTCGAAGTAGCGGTAGGCCACGTCGATGGTGATGCCCTGCTCGCGCTCGGCGGCCAGGCCGTCCAGCAGCAACGCATAGTCGATCGCCCCGCCGCGGGTGCCGTGGCGCTTGCTGTCGGCACCGAGCGCCGCCAGCTGGTCGTCGAACAGCCGCTTGCTGTCGTACAGCAAGCGCCCGATCAAGGTGCTCTTGCCATCGTCGACGCTGCCGCAGGTGATGAAGCGCAGCAACGGCTTGTGTTCGTGTTGCTGCAGGTAGGCGGCGACGGCGTCGCCGCCTATGGGATTGGGGATTGGGGATTGGGGATTCGTCACAGCGCTCCCTCCCGACACCGCATCCGCCGCCGAACTCCGCTCTTGCGAATCCCCAATCCCCAATCCCGAATCCCGGCTCATCAGAAATACCCCTCCACCTTCTTCTGCTCCATCGAGGCGCCCGGGTCCTGGTCGATGATCCGGCCCTGGCGTTCGGAGGTGGTGGCCTGCAGCATCTCGGCGATGATCTTCTCCAGGGTGTCGGCCTGCGACTCGATCGCGCCGGTCAGCGGGTAGCAGCCGAGGGTGCGGAAGCGCACGCGCCGCAGCTGCGGGGTTTCGCCGGGACGCAGCGGCAGGCGTGCGTCGTCGACCATGATCAGCGCGCCGTCGCGCTCCACCACCGGACGCTCGGCGGCGAAGTACAGCGGCACCACCGGAATCGCCTCGCGGTAGATGTACAGCCAGATGTCCAGTTCGGTCCAGTTGGACAGCGGGAACACGCGCACGCTCTCGCCAGGATGGATCCGCGGGTTGTACAGATTCCACAGCTCCGGACGCTGCTGCTTGGGATCCCAGCGGTGGTGCGCGTTGCGGAACGAGAACACCCGCTCCTTGGCCCGCGCCTTCTCTTCGTCGCGGCGCGCGCCGCCGATGGCGGCGTCGAACTTCCACAGGTCCAGCGCCTGCTTCAGCGCCTGGGTCTTCATCACGTCGGTGTGCACGCTGGCGCCGTGGCTGAACGGGCCGACGTCCTGGGCGACGCCGTCGGGATTGATGTGCACGCGCAGCTCCACCCCGGTCTCGGCGGCGCGGCGGTCGCGGAAGGCGATCATCTCGCGGAACTTCCAGCGCGTGTCCACGTGCAGCAGCGGGATCGGCGGCGGCGCCGGCGCGAACGCCTTGAGCAGCAGATGCAGCAGCACCGAACTGTCCTTGCCGACCGAATACAGCAGCACCGGGTTGCGGAACTCGGCAGCGACCTCGCGCAGGATGTGGATGCTCTCGGCCTCGAGGCGGTCGAGGTGGGACAGGGAAAACGCACTCATCGAGACGGCGGCGGCAGGCAGTGGAGGGACGGACCCGAAGCGTAACAGCGGGCGTGACGATCGGGGCGGCAGTGTGCGCGGCGTCTACGGGGAGCAGAAATAAGCCACGGGCATGAGCCGATAACCCCTGTTCCTTTCTGTCGCGCGCAACGAATCCCTAACATCGGTCATCCCTTCCTCATCTCCGGACCGGCCATGACCGCCGCCTCGCCCGCGCTGCCACCCAGCCCCTTGCCCGAGGAGCGCAAGGCGCTGTTGGCGCGGACCGTGGAGGGCCTGGACGCGGCCGGCCTGTGGTGGCTATCCGGCTACGCCGCCGGCCTGGCCCAGGCGCAGGGGCCGGCGACCCCGGCGCTGGCCGTGGTCGCCGGCGCCGCCGCGGCGCCCACGCCCGCGCCGCAGCTGAGCATCGTCTACGGCAGCCAGACCGGCAACGCACGCCGCGCTGCCGAACAGGTGGCCGCCGAGGCCGAAGCGGCCGGGCTGGCGGTACGCCTGCTGCGCGCCGACGCCTATCCCACCCGCGAGCTGGGCAACGAACGCCTGCTGTACGTGGTCATCAGCACCCAGGGCGAGGGCGACCCGCCGGACGATGCGATCGGCTTCGTCGAGTTCCTGCAGGGCCGGCGCGCGCCGAAGCTGCCGCAGCTGCAGTACGCCGTGCTCGGCCTGGGCGATTCCAGCTACGCCGATTTCTGCGGCATCGCCCGGCGCCTGGACGCGCGCCTGGCCGAACTCGGCGCGCAGCGGCTGCTGCCGCTGGGCGAGGCCGACCTGGAGATCGAGACGGTGGCGGCACCGTGGCGCGCGCAGGCGCTGGCGCAGGCGCGCGACATCCTGGGCCGCACGCCCGCGACGCCGTCGGCCACGGTGACGCCGCTGCGCGGCGCCGCCGCCGCGACCTGGAGCCGCACGCAACCGTTCGCCGCCGAGGTCCTGGCGAACCAGCCGATCAGCGGCCGCGACTTCAAGGGACCGCGCTACGCCGCGCATGGCCAGGCCGACAAGGACGTGCGCCACCTGGAACTGTCGCTGGCCGGCAGCGGCCTGCACTACGAACCCGGCGACGCCCTGGGCGTGCGCCATCGCAATCCGCCCGCACTGGTCGAGGCGGTCCTGGCCGCGACGCGCCTGGACGGCGACGTCGCATTCACTGTCGATGGGCAGACACTGCCCCTGCACGCGTGGCTCGCCAGCCATCGCGAACTGACCCGGGCCTCGCGCCCGTTGCTCGCCGCAGTGGCCGAACGCGCCGGCGCCAACGCGCTGGCCGAGCTGCTCGCCCCCACCCAGACCGCCGGCCTGGCGGCGTTGCTCGCCGATCACCAAGTGATCGACGTGCTGCGTCGCTGGCCGGCGGATTGGGACCACGCCGCGCTGCTGCAGGCGCTGCGGCCGATGGTCCCGCGCCTGTACTCGATCGCCTCCAGCCGCAAGCGGGTCGGCGACGAAGCCCACCTCACCGTCGACGTGCTGGCCTACGACGCGCACGGCCATGCGCACGGCGGCGCCGCCAGCGGCTATCTGGCCGCCCTGGCCGAAGGCGACAGCGCCCCGATCTACATCGAGCCCAACGAACGCTTCCGGGTGCCGGCAGACGGCAGCCGCGACATCCTGATGATCGGCCCCGGCACCGGCGTGGCGCCGTTCCGCGGCTTCGTGCAGGAGCGCGCCGAAAGCGGCGCCAGCGGCCGCAACTGGCTGTTCTTCGGCGCCCGCCACTTCAACCGCGACTTCCTCTACCAGGCCGAATGGCAGCAGGCGCTGCGCAGCGGCGAACTGCACCGGCTGGACCTGGCGTTCTCGCGCGACGTGCAGCCGCTGCGCGGCAATGCCGCCCCGGCCAAGGTGTACGTACAGCAGCGCCTGCGCGAACACGGCCGCGCGGTCTACGACTGGCTGCAGAACGGCGCGCACCTGTACGTGTGCGGCGCCATCGCCATGGGCAAGGACGTGCACGCCACCCTGCTGGACATCGTCGCCGAACACGGCGCCCGCAGCCCCGAGGACGCCGCCGCCTACCTCAGCCAACTGCAGCAGGAGGGGCGGTATGCGCGTGATGTCTATTGAGTCGGGGATTGGGGATTCGGGATTGGGGATTCGCAAGAGCCGCTCTCCCTGCACTGAGAACTGTCGAAGGTCCTGATCCTTCAGCACACGTCTGCTCGCTTCACCAATCCCGAATCCCCAATCCCGGCCCCTCAATGTCCCACTCCGTCGAAGACATCAAGCACCACAGCCAGCGCTTGCGCGGGTCGCTGCTGCAGAGCCTGGCCGATCCGGTCACCGGGGCGCTGCGCGAGGACGATCAGACCCTGATCAAGTACCACGGCAGCTACCAGCAGGACGACCGCGACCTGCGCGAGGAGCGGCGCCGGCAGAAGCTGGAGCCGGCCTACCAGTTCATGATCCGCACGCGTACCCCGGGCGGGGTGGTGGATCCGGCGCAGTGGCTCAAGCTCGACGCCATCGCCACCACCTACGGCAACCACTCGCTGCGCATCACCACGCGCCAGGCGTTCCAGTTCCATGGGGTGATCAAGCGCGAACTGAAGGCGACCATGCAGGCGATCAACGCCGCGCTGATCGATACCCTGGCCGCCTGCGGCGACGTCAACCGCAACGTGCAGGTCGCCGCCAATCCGCTGGCCTCGCAGGCGCACGCCACGCTCTACGCCGACGCCGCGCGCGTGTCCGAACACCTGCTGCCCAACACCCGCGCCTACTACGAGATCTGGCTGGACGAGGAGCAGGTCGCCGGCAGCGGCCAGGAGGACGAGCCGATCTACGGCAATGCCTACCTGCCGCGCAAGTTCAAGATCGGCTTCGCGCTGCCGCCGATCAACGACGTCGACGTGTTCGCCAACGACCTCGGCTTCATCGGCGTGCTCGACGCTGATGGCACGTTGGTCGGCTACAACGTCAGCCTCGGCGGCGGCATGGGTGCCAGCCATGGCGATGCCGAGACCTACCCGCGCGTGGCCAACGTGGTCGGCTTCATCGACCGCGCGCAGTTGCTCGACGTCGCCACCGCGGTGGTGACCACCCAGCGCGACCTGGGCAACCGCACGGTGCGCAAGCGCGCACGCTTCAAGTACACCATCGACGACCACGGCCTGGACACGGTGCTGGCGGAGATCGAGCGCCGCGCCGGCGTGCGCCTGCAGGCCACGCGCGACTTCGCCTTCGAGCACAACGGCGATCGCGAGGGCTGGCAGGCCGGCGAGGACGGCCGCTGGCATCTGACCCTGTCGCTGCCGGCCGGGCGCATCGCCGACCATGCCGACGGCGCGCAGCACCTCAGCGGCCTGCGCGCGATCGCCGCGCAGCTGCGCGATGCCGGCGACGGCGCGCACTTCCGCATGACCTCGAACCAGAATCTGGTCATCGCCGGCATCCCCGCCGCGCAGCGCGAGGCGATCGACGCGCTGGTGCGCGCGCATGCGCTGGACGCCGGCAACCGCGCGCCCACCGCGCTGGCGCGCGCGGCCATGGCCTGCGTGGCGCTGCCCACCTGCGGCCTGGCGATGGCCGAGGCCGAACGCTACCTGCCGGCCTTCGCCGCGCAGTTGCAGCCGCTGCTGGCCCGCCACGGCCTGGAGGACGCGCCGATCCTGCTGCGCATCTCCGGTTGCCCGAACGGCTGCTCGCGTCCGTACCTGGCCGAGATCGCCCTGGTCGGCAAGGCGCCGGGCCGCTACAACCTGATGCTCGGCGGCGACCACCGCGGCCAGCGCCTCAACACCCTGTACCGCGAGAACATCGCCGAGCCGGAGATCCTCGCCGCGCTGGAACCGCTGTTCGCGCGCTATGCCAGCGAGCGGGACGCGGGCGAGCGCTTCGGCGACTTCCTGCACCGCAGCGGCGTGGTCGCCCTGCCCGCCTATCCCACCCACCGTCACCTGATTCCGTCGGAACTGCACGCATGAGCGCTCTGCCCGCCGCCTCCCAAGACGCCTCCGCCAACGCACCGGTGCCGGCCCTGGATCTCGATGCCGCCAATGCGCTGCTGGCGACGCTGTCCGCGCCGGAGCGCGTGGCCTGGGCGTTGCAGCACGGCCCGGCCGAAGCGGCGCTGTCGTCCAGCTTCGGCGCGCAATCGGCGGCCACCTTGCACCTGCTGACCCGGCAGCGTCCGGACATCCCGGTGATCCTGATCGACACCGGCTACCTGTTCGCCGAGACCTACCGTTTCGCCGACGCGCTGACCGAGCGGCTCAAGCTCAACCTCAAGATCTACCGCCCGCTGGTCAGCCGCGCCTGGATGGAAGCGCGCCACGGCCGCCTGTGGGAACAGGGCATGGTCGGCATCGAGCAGTACAACAACCTGCGCAAGGTCGAGCCGATGCGCCGCGCCCTGGACGAGCTGAAGGTCGGCACCTGGTTCACCGGCCTGCGCCGCAGCCAGTCCGACAGCCGCGCGCAGACCCCGTTCGTGCAGAAGCGCGGCGAACGCTACAAGATCAACCCGATCGCCGACTGGAGCGATCGCGACCTGTGGCAATACATGCAGCAGCACGACCTGCCCTATCACCCGCTGTGGGAACAGGGCTACGTCTCCATCGGCGACTTCCACACCACCCGCCGCTGGGAACCGGGCATGCGCGAGGAAGACACCCGCTTCTTCGGCCTCAAGCGCGAGTGCGGGATCCACGAGGATCTGTGAGGCGCGCCAGCACGCGTTCGGCCTTTCTGTAGCCGCGCCGTCAGCCGCGGCAGACCTTACCGACCACACCGCGTCTTTTCCGTAGGAGCGGCTTCAGCCGCGACCTGGTATTCCATGGGAACGCCCGGTCGCGACTGAAGCCGCTCCTACAGCGCACAATCTCTGTCTCCTGTGCGGGTGAAAGCAGCGCTGAATGCTGACCCGCCCCTTGTGGGAGGGACTTCAGTCCCGACTGCACAACATCGGATGCGCCGATGGCGTCGCTTGTCGCAACGGAATCACCTTAGCTTCCGACCTCGCCCGCTAAGCCCCCACCACCGGCTCGCGCCGCAGCACCAGCGCCCAGTCCAGCGCCAACATCAGCAGCAACGACACTCCGACCAGCGGGAACAGCAGCCCGCCCAGCACCAGCAACGCGACCACGCCGTGCAGCGTGCGCCGGTCCGCCGGCAGCGGCGGCACCCCAAGCCCACCCTGCGGGCGCCGCTTCCACCACATCACCGCGGCGCTCACGCACAGCAGCACGATGCCCAGGCACGCGCCGATCAACACGAGTTGGTTGAGCACCCCGTACTCCTGACCGAGGTGCACGTTGATGCCCCACTCCAGCGCCTTGGCCAGCGGCCCGTAATCGGCATAGCGCATGTCCAGCAGCACCTGGCCGCTGTACTGATCCAGGTGGATCACCCGCTGCTGCGCCAGGTCCGGCGGATACACCGACGCGGTATAGACACCGCGCACGCCGCGCGGCAGCGCGACGCTGTAGCCCGGCGCGATGCCGCGCGCCTGGAACCGCGCCACCGCCGCATCCAGGCCGATCGCGCCGGCCACCGGAGCGGCATCCGCCATGCCGGCCATGCCGTCGTGGTCGCCGTGGTCTACGTGGTCTACGTGGCCATCATGCGCGCCATGCGCCGCATGCGGATCCACGGACGGCGGCGACGACTGCGGCAGGCGCGCCTGCCGCAGCGACCACGCCGGCACCTCGCTGTCGCTCAGCCGCTGCGTGGACATCGGCAGGTCCACGCGCAGCCCGGACGGGTAGCCGTAGTGGTGGCCATTGGCCAGGCGATTGACCTGCGCGCCCCAGAACCACGACCACGGCATCCCGGTCAGCGCCAGGAACAGCAGCGCCACGCCGACCACACTGCCGGTGAGCGCGTGCAGGTCGCGCCAGAACACGCGCTGCGGTGGCCGTCCGCGCACCGTGGTCACCCCGCCGCGGCGCCCGCGCGGCCACCACAGGTACACGCCGGTCAGCACCAGCAGGATCGCCCAGCCGGCCGCCACCTCGATCAGCGCGTTGGCGAACCAGCCGACGTAGTCGAGGCTGTGCAGGCGGCGGATGGTCCAGGCCACGGTGCCGTGTTCGGGCAACTGCCCCAGCACCCGCACCCGGTACGGATCGACGTACACGACCTCGTGACGGCCATCGGCGGTGGCGATGGTCACTTCCGCCGCGGCATCGCGCCGCGGCGGCGTGGTGTAGCGCAGCGCCTGGCCCGGTTGCGCGGCCAGCGCCGCGTCCAGCAGCCGCTGCGGTGCCAGTGTCTGCGCGTGGTCGGGCACCGGCACGGTCTTCAGCGCGCGGTGGAAGTAGCCGTCGATCGGCTGCTGATAGACGAAGGCCGCGCCCGTCAACGCCAGCCAGACCAGCAGCGGCAGCACCAGCAGGCCGGCATAGAAATGCCAGCGCCACACGGCGCGGTAGAAGCGTGCCGGCGCCACAGCGGACGCGGGAGAGTGCGTCGCCATCACCAGCCCCAACTCAGCGTGGCGTACAGCGCGCGGCCATCGCCAGGCGAGTAGCCGGACGACCCGCTGTCGTACCAGGCGTAGACGTAGTGCCGATCGGTCAGGTTCTTCAGTTGCAGCGAGACCTCGCGCTGCGCGCGCCAGCGCCAGGTCGCGCCGAGATTGGCCAGCGCGTAGCCACCGTAGCGGCCCAGGGTGTTGCTGCGCTCCACGTAGTAGTCGCCCTGCGCATTGCCCCAGGCCGACAGCGTCAGCCGTGGCGTGGCCTGCCAGTCGATCCCCGCCGTCGCAAGGTAATGCGGCACGTTCTCGATCTCCTTGCCACGGGTGTCAGGCGCACTCGGGTCGGGCGTGACGATCAGCGCGCGTTGCCGGGAATAGGCCAGCCACAGCGTCCAGCGCTCGTCCGGACGCAGGTTCAGTTGCGCATCCCAGCCGCGGCGCAAGGTCTTGCCGACGTTGCCGACCTCGCCGGTGCCGACGCTGCCGTTCACGCCGAGGATGGTGGCCACTTCGTCGGAGGCGCGCTGCTCCCAGTAGGCCACGCGTGCGTCCCAGCGCTGCTGCGCGCCGGCGAACTTGAGGCCGCTCTCCCAGCCGTCGTTGTAGGACGGCGCCAGGTTGCGCGCCTGGGTGCGGTAGGCGCCGTTGCCGCTGCCGATCTGGAAGGTGCGGCCGATGTTGGCGTACAGGCTGGCCTGCCCAGTGAGCGCGTACACCGCGCTCAACTTGGGTTGACGAATCGTGCCGTAGGCGTAGCTCGGATAGCGCGCACCGCTGGCGAGGTCGCGGAACTGCCCGCCGACCCGATCCACCCGGTAGCCCGGCACCAGCTGCAGGCGCGCGGTCGGGCGCAGCACCGCCTGCACGTAGGCGCCTTCGGTGTGCAGATCGAAATCCCAGTCGCGCAGCGGCGCGGTGCGCACGCGCGCCACCGTGCGATAGCGTTGCGAGATGTTGTCCTGCCACTGCGCATCGACCCCGCCCTCCAGCGCGAAGGCGTCAGCACGGGCCAGCGCCGGGCGCCAGCTGAGCTTGGCCAGCACGCCGCGCTGGCGCTCGTCGGTGTCGCGCTCCTGCTGCGCACCGGCCGCGGTGAAGCGCACCCAGCGCTGATTGTCGTAGCGGTTCCAGTACGCCTTGGCGCTGCCCTGCACGGTCTCGGCCAGGCGTGCGTCCAGATGCAGCGACACCTGCGTGGTGTGGCGCTGGCTGCGGTCGTCGCGCGCGTAGTCGGGGGAACTGCGCGGCGCACGCTGCGCGGTCGCGTAGTCCAGATACCCCGCCTCCAGCGCCGTGTTGCGGTAGTCGCGCGCGCTGAGTCCGGCACGCCAGCGCCCGTCCGGATCGGTGTAGAACCACTTGCCGGAGAACGCATGCTTGCGCGCGTCGGCGTGGTCGCGGTAGCCATCGCTGTCGCGCCAGGCGGCGAAATAGTTCTGGCTCCAGGCCCCGCGCTCGATGCCCTGCGTCACCTGCACCTCGCGGGTGCCGAAGCTGCCGACGGTGACGCTGGCGCGGCCGTCGTTGCCGCCGCTGCGGGTCAGCACGTCGACGCTGCCGGCGATCGCGTTCAGGCCGTAGCGTGGGTCGTTGGTGCCGCGCACGATCTCGATCGCGGCGATGTCCAGCGGAAACACCGCATCCAGATACGGCATGGCGCCGGCATTGTCGTTGCTGGGCACGCCGTCGATCAGCAGCTTGACCGCATTGACCCGGCCCTCGCCGTTGAAGCCGCGGAAGGAAAAGCGCCCGGCGTCGGTGCCCATCTTGAACTGGGTCACCTGCACGCCGGGCGCGCGCATCAGCAGTTCCCAGCTGTAGTCGACGTGCTGGTCCTGCAGCAGGTCGCCGCCGAGGATGTCGACGGAACTGAACACGCTGCGCGCGCTGGAACCGGCGGCGAGCGGCGAAGTGGCCTGGACCTTGCCCAGGGTCAGCACGGAATCGCCGGCGCCTGGCGGCGCATCGGCGGCCAGGGCAGGCATGGCCGCTGCGAGATACACGCAGCAGCATGCCGCCACGGGCGGCATGGAAGAAAAGCGGAACATGGCGAAACTCCATCGGCACGAGGACATGCCGCAGCGATGCCGCGGCACGGAAACGGCAACCCGTGGATCAGGAGAACAGCGGTGGCCCGCGTGGCGGGTGTGCGCGGCGTGCGATGGCCGTGACGACACGGCGGCGCAGCGCCGCCCTCGGCGCCGGCGGGCAGCACCAGGGCAGCAGCGCCAGCAACAGCGCCACCCACGGCAACAGACGCGCGGCGAGCAGGCAGTAATCGCAGGCCGACGCGTGCGCCAGGCCGGCATCGTCGTGGTGGCCGCCATGCGCCGCCGAGACGGCTCCCGCCAGCGCCGCCAGGCGCAGGCCGCCGCTGGTGCACAGCGCCTGGTCCTGCTGTGCGGCCGCTTCGGTCCGTGCCTGGCGCCACTGGCTGATCGGCGGCGCCAGCAGCAACAGGCCGAGCGCCAGCCCGGCGAGCGCGGCCCAACACGACGGCAACTGGCGGAGACGGACCATCGGCGCATTCTAGAGGGTGCGCCGGCCATTGAAACGCGTGCGACACCGTGTGCGGCGAAGTGACGCATGGTGCAGGACCGGCCGCGTCCTCGGTCGGCAGGCCGCAGGCCGCCATCGCGGCCGCTGCGTCGGTGCGACCATGGCCGCAGCGTTGTCGTCTTGCCGGCTGCCAGGCGCTCGGCAAGGTGTGGTCCATCCGTTGCCCGGCCGCACCATGCCGTCTCCGCAGATCGAAGACAGACCGGCCGCTCCCACCCCGCGACGATCGCTGCCCTTGCATGCCGCCGCGATTGCGGCACCATCGGCCGCGGCCGCGTGGAGGATCCGCAATGGCCACCCTTGTTCCGTCCCACTCAGCGAGCCGCCCCATGCCCACGATCACGATTTACCACAACCCCGCCTGCGGCACCTCGCGCAATGTGCTCGGGCTGATCCGCAACAGCGGCGTCGAGCCGACCGTGATCGAATACCTGAAGACCCCGCCCGACCGCGCCACCCTGCAGGCGCTGGCGACGGCCAGCGGGCTGCCGCTGCGGGAGCTGATCCGGCAGAAGGGCACGCCCTACGCCGAACTGGGGCTGGACGACCCGACGCTGGACGATGACGCGCTGCTGGAGGCCATGCTGCAGCACCCGATCCTGCTCAACCGGCCGATCGTGGTCAGCCCACTGGGCACGCGCCTGTGCCGGCCGTCGGAGACGGTGCTGGAGATCCTGCCGACGCCGCAGCGCGGCGCCTTCGCCAAGGAAGACGGCACGCCGCTGGTCGACGCGCAGGGCCGCTGGATGGGCTGACCGGGCCACGCCGCCGGCGCCCGCCGATTGGCTAAGCGCAGGTGCACCCCATGCGAGCGCCATGTGAACGCCGCGTCGGCACAAACCGTGACAGGTACCCTAGACTGCGCGTCTTCCTGACCGAGCCGCGCCGCATGTCCACCGTCGAACCCGCCGCCGACCCGGTCTACTGCGCGGTCAAGCCACGCAACGAGGCGCTGCGCCTGGACGCGTTGCACAGCTACGCGATCCTGGACACCCCACGCGAGCCGGCGTTCGACGACATCACCCGGCTGGCGGCGCTGATCTGCCAGGCGCCGATCGCGGTGGTCAACCTGATCGACAGCGAGCGGCAGTGGTTCAAGAGCGAAATCGGGCTGGGCACGCGCGAGACCCCGCTGGCGACCTCGCTGTGCGCGCACGCCCTGCTCGAGGACGACTTGCTGCTGGTGCCGGACACCCGCGAGGACCCGCGCTTCGCCTGCAATCCGCTGGTGACCGGCGAGATGCGCCTGCACTTCTACGCCGGCGCGCTGCTGAAGACCTCCGACGGCCTGGCCCTGGGCACGGTGTGCGTGCTGGACCGGCGCCCGCGCCAGCTCAGCTACGAGCAGATCGAAGCGCTGCGCGCGCTGGCGCGGCAGGCCATGGGCCAACTGGAACTGCGCAAGGCGCTACACCTGGCGCAGGAGTCCAACCACTACCGCAGCCGCCTGATGGCCATCGCCGGCCACGATCTGAAGACCCCGCTGCGCACCGCGTCCTACGCGCTGAGCAAGCTGCAGCGCCAGCACGACGCCGCGCAGGATGGTTCGCTGGAGACCGCACGCGCGGCCCTGAACCAGGTCGCCGTGGGTCTGGACCAGCTCGCCACCAACGCCGCCGCCGGCGAGCTGCGCCTGCCGGCCCTGCACGACCTGGCGCTGGCCGACGTGCTGGCGCCGATCCTGGCCACCTGGCAGCCGCAGGCCGCGGCCAAGGGCGTACAGCTGCGCAGCGTGCCGACCTCGCTGCGCGTGCGCAGCAGCGCTGCCCTGTTGTCCACCTTGCTGGGCAACCTGCTGGGCAACGCGGTCAAGTACACCGCGCAAGGCAAGGTGCTGATCGGCTGCCGGCGCCGTGGCGATCGCGTGGCGGTGGAAATCATCGACCGCGGCATCGGCATGGACGAAGCCGGCCTGCGCACGATGTTCCAGGCCTTCCAACAGGCCGACCCGCGCAGCGACGGCCTCGGCCTGGGCCTGTGGATCGTCCGCCGCGCCGCCGAGACCCTGGGCTGCACCGTGGAAGTGCGCAGCCAGCCCGGCCACGGCAGCCGCTTCACCGTGCTGCTGCCGGCGGCCGCGGACGCCTGACAACTGAGCTGCGCTGGCGCAGGTGCACTTGTGCTGGCGCCCGTCCCCTCATCCGCCCCTTCGGGGCACCTTCTCCCGAAGGGAGAAGGAAGATGTCAAGCGCAGCCGCGCAGCGTTGAGCAGCCAAGGCTCGGCAGGGACCAGTGAGCGACCAAGGTCTTCCGGCAGCCTGCAGTCGGGACTGAAGTCCCTCCCACAAGGGGCTCTCACACTCAGTGCGAGGGGCCAGGGTGCAGCAGCCGCGGGAATCCAGCTTTTGCGATTCCCCACTCCCGATTCCCCATTCCCGGCGTCAAAGTCACTCCTTCAACACCATATCGATACACAACACCGCCGCCATGATCAGGATCCGCCGCGAATCCTCGGCCGGCACGCTGTCGGCGATCGACAGCATGTAGTTGTCGGCGCTGGTGAACAGCTCCTTGCCGAGCCCGGCCCACTTCTTGGACACCTGCGCCAGTTCGCGCTCGCCCTGCACGAAGCGGAAATCCCAACTGGTCCACTTGCCGCGCAGCGTGCACACCGGCGCGCCCTGGGCATCGAGCACATCGAACTTGCCGCCGATGGAGAAGAACTTCTGGCTGAAGGAACCGACCAGCCGATCGTGCTCGTCCAGCACCTCGACCTTGGACAGGAACAACGAGAAGCCGCGCTTCACCGTCAGCACCTTCTGCCCTTCGGGAGTCCGCACTTCCACCTGGAACGGGGTCATGCGCTTGTAGTCGGAGAACCGGAAGATCTTGGTGAACAGGCCCAGGTTCGGCTCGCGGCATTCCAGCAGCTTGCGGTTGCTGTGCGGATCGAACACGTCGTAGTTGTTGGCGGCCTTGAACATGCCGACCTGTTCCTTGACGAAGAACAGGTTGTGCTGAAGAACAGGATGCATCGGGCGTCCTTGCGTTGGGAAAGTCGACGCGCCCTGGGCGGCGGCCGCACAGCGGCGGCGTGGTGCCGGCAGGCGCCGGCACGCCCAGGGTCGCGGTCTGCCGGGTGGCAGAAGGGGCCGCATGATAGGCGGCGACTCGCGCTGCGGCAACGCGCACGGCAGGCAATCACGCCGGTGCGGGGTCTTCATTCCAGTGCAGGCCGCGACGCCGTTGCCCTTACTTCTTTTGCCCGGAAATCTGCATAAGCCAATCGACGCATCGAGCACGGGGCACCGCTGTCGCCATTCCCCAATCCCGATTCCCCATTCCCGGCTTCAACTGGTAATGGTCTGGGTCAGATCTTCCCAGCTCGGCGGCGCCGGCCAGTCCGGCTGCTGGTTGCCTTCCATCACCCGGCGCAGGTCGCGGGTGTCGATCTGCGGCGCTAGCACGTGCACCAGCTCCAGCGCGTAGTCGCGCAGCACGCGATCGCGCGGCAGCACTGCCCAGGCGATGCACTCGGGAATCTCCGGCGGCGCCGGCCACGCGCGCAGGTCCGTGTCGTTGGCACTCACCGCCATTTCCGCCAGCAGGCCGACGCCCAGCCCGGTGCGCACATAGGTCTTGATCAGGTCCGCGTCGAGCGCGGTCAGCGCGATCCGCGGCTCCAGCCCGAGGCGGCCGAAGGCGCGCTGCAGCGAGGAGCCGGCACGCGTGGAGGATTCGTAGCTGATCAACGGCTGCGCCGCCAGCGCGGCCATGTCCGGCACCCGCTTGGGTACGTCCAGCGCATGCCCGCGCGGCACCAGCACCAGCCGCCGCCAGCGGTACAGCGGGACGGCGATGCCGGCGGCCGGGGCGGTGCCGGCGGTGCTGACGATGGCGATGTCGGCATCGCCCTGGCTGAGCAGATCCAGCGCCGCGCTCTCGGCCGCCTGCTGCAGGTGCACGCTGACCTGCGGATAGGCCTGCTTGATCTGCGCCACCGCCGGCGGCAGCACGAAGCGCGCCTGGGTGTGGGTGGTGGTGAGGGTCAGCTGGCCCTGGCTCTCGCGGCGCTGGTTGGCCGCGTAGGTGCGGATGTTGTTGGCTTCGGCCAGCACCGCACGGGCGCGTTCGATCACCTCGCGCCCGGCCGGGGTCACCGTCTCCAGGCTGCGGCCCTTGCGCACGAACAGCAGGAAGCCCAGTTCGTCCTCCAGTTGCTTGAGCTGCTTGGACAGCCCCGGCTGGGTGGCGTGCACGCGCGCCGCCGCCAGGGTGATGTTCAGATCGGCATCGGCAATGGCGACGAGGTAGCGGAGTTGGGTCAGCGTCATCGGGACGAGGGCGAGGCGCCGCCTGGCGGGACGCTCGACTGTAGTGGAATTCGGCCTTTCACCTTATAACCGAAAGCTATCTGCGTTGGGCATGAAGTCATTTCCTGGGGCTATGAGCCGGCGCTACGGTCGTCGCTCCCGCCTGCCCCGCGTTGCGAGCCATCCTGTGAGCCCTGCCCCGATTGCCCTGTATCCGGACCTGCACGACCGGGCCGTGCTGGTGATCGGCGGCGGTACGGCCGCCGAACGCCAGGTACAGGCGCTGCTGGGCGCCGGCGCCCTGCCACGGGTGGCCGCGCCGACCCTGACCCCGGCATTGCAGGCGCTGTCCGCGCAGGGCCGGCTGACCTGGCTACGCGGCGCCTTCGACAACACCTGGCTGGAGAGCGTGTGGTTCGTGATCGCCGCCAGCGAGGATCCGGCGCGCAACCGGCAGGCGCTGCAGGCCGCCGCGGCCCGGCGGGTGCTGGCGCAAGCCGTACCGGCCACGCCGGCGTCCGCCGCAGATGCCGCAGATGCCGCCGAAACCGCCGCGCACCAGGCGCTGCCGCTGCGCCCAGGCAGCGTGACCCTGGTCGGCGCCGGTCCCGGCGATCCCGGCCTGCTCACCGGCAACGCGCTGCATGCCCTGCGCCAGGCCGACGTGGTCCTGCACGACCGCCTGGTCAGCGCCGCGATCCTGCAGCTGATACCGGCGGGTACCCAACGCATCGCCGTCGGCAAGTCGGCCGACGGCCACAGCGTCGCCCAGGAGCAGATCCACGCGCTGCTGCTGGAACACGCGCGGCGCGGACGCCGGGTGGTGCGACTGAAGGGCGGCGACCCGTTCGTGTTCGGTCGCGGCGGCGAGGAACTGGAATACCTGCGCGCGCATGGCGTGCCCTACGCGGTGGTGCCCGGCATCACCGCTGCGCTGGCCTGCGCCGCCTACGCCGGCATCCCGCTGACCCATCGCGACCATGCGCAGTCGCTGCGCCTGGTCACCGCGCACTGCAAGGCTTCGCTGGACACCCTGGACTGGGCCGCGCTGGCGCAGGAGCGGCAGACCCTGGCGGTGTATATGGGCGTGGCCGGCCTGGACACGGTGCGCACGCGCCTGCTCGCCGCCGGCCGCGCCGCCAGCACGCCGTTCGCGCTGGTGGAGAACGGCTCGCGCGCCGAGCAGCGGGTGGTGCGCGGCACCCTCGCCGACCTGCCCGACACTGCCCGCGCGCATGCGGTGCGCGCACCGGCGCTGCTGATCCTGGGCGAAGTGGCCGCGCTGGCCGACACCCTGCACTGGTTCGGCGCCGCGCCGCTGGGCACAGTGCCCTCACCTTCCCCGACGCCGGCCGTGCCTACCCTGGCCCACGCCGCCTGACCCGCACTTTCCGGAGACCCCACGCATGGCCATCTACGACAACATCCTCGACACCATCGGCCACACCCCGATCGTCAAGCTGCAACGCCTGGCGCCGGCGCACGTGGAGCTATACGTCAAGGTCGAGGCGTTCAACCCCGGCGGTTCGGTCAAGGACCGCCTGGCGCTGGCGATCGTGCTCGATGCCGAAGCGCGCGGCCTGCTCAAGCCCGGCGACACCATCGTCGAGGCGACCTCCGGCAACACCGGCGTGGCCCTGGCGATGGTGGCCGCCGCGCGCGGCTACAAGTTCGTGGCGACGATGGTGGAGACCTTCTCGATCGAGCGCCGCAAGCTGATGCGCGCCTACGGCGCCAAGGTGATCCTGACACCGGCCGCCGAGCGCGGCAGCGGCATGGTGCGCAAGGCCGAGGAACTGGCAAAGCAGCACGGCTGGTTCCTGGCCCGGCAGTTCGCCAACCCGGCCAATCCCGCCTATCACCGCAGCACCACCGCCGCGGAGATCCTGCGCGATTTCGCCGGCCGCCGGCTCGACCATTTCGTCAGCGGCTGGGGCACCGGCGGCACCCTCACCGGCGTCGGCGAAGTGCTGCGGCTGGCCCGCCCGGACGTGCACATCACCGCCACCGAGCCGGCCGGCGCCGCCCTGCTGCAGGGCCAGGAGTGGAAGCCGCACAAGATCCAGGGCTGGACCCCGGACTTCGTGCCCGAGGTGCTCAACCGCGAGGTCTACGACGAGGTGCTGAGCGTGGAGGACACCGACGCCATCACGGTGTCGCGCCGCCTTGCCGCCGAGGAAGGCATCTTCACCGGCATTTCCGGCGGCGGCACGGTGGCCACGGCGCTACGCGTGGCCGAGACCGCGGCGCCCGGCGCAGTGATCCTGGCGATGCTGCCGGACACCGGCGAGCGCTACTTCTCCACGCCGCTGTTCGCCGACATCAACGAAGGCAGCGACGACGACTGGCTGGCCGGCCTGCCGTAAGCGTCGTGGCGACGCGGGGATGCCGCCGCGTCGCCATGCCGTTGCGGCATGTCAGCCAGAGGCACGGCAGGGTCGACTTCGGTCACGACGCAGTGCGCCATAGGAACGCGCACCGCTTGATTCGTCGCGGCTGAAGCCGCTCCTACGGGGTGGCGTGCGGCGCGCTCGCCGGGTGCATTGACGGAGGCTTGCGACAAGCTGGCTGGGACATTGTGGGAGGGACTTCAGTCCCGACGCACTACGCCATCCGAAAGTGCACCGCTTCGCTCGTCGCGGCTGAAGCCGCTCCTACGGGGTGGCGTGCGGCGCGCTCGCCGCGTGCATTGTGGGAGGGACTTCAGTCCCGACGCACTGCGCCATCCGAAAGCGCACCGCTTCGCTCGATTGCGCCGTCATCGCGCAGCGAGCGCGGACTGCAATGGAAGCGACGCGGCGTCCCCCACGGGCGGACGACGCTGCGCGTCCAGCGCCGACACGCACTGCAGCAATTGCGCGGCGACCGCGATCGCGATCACCGCCGGCGCCTTGCCGTCGATCCCGGGCAGGCCGATCGGACAGGTCAGCCGCGTCTGCGCGGCCGCGCCCAGGCCGTCGTGGCGCAGCCGCGACAGGAACCGCGCGCGCTTGGACGCCGAGCCGATCAGGCCGACGAAGCCGGCACGGCCGGCCAGCGCCGCGGCGGTGAGCCGGTAGTCCAGGGCATGGTCGTGGGTCAGGATCAGCAGCATCGCGTCGGTCGGCGCGTTGCGGGCACGCGCGAGCAATGCGGCTTCATCCAGATGCGCGGCACCATCGGCAGCGGCAGCCAGGTCCGCGCGCGGATCGGCCCAGTCCAGGGCGAACGGCAGCTCGCGCAGCGCACGCGCGATGGCGATGCCGACATGGCCTGCGCCGAACAAGAGCAGCGGCGTGCGCGGTGGGCCGATCGCCTGCTGCAACAGCGCCCCGGCCGCGGGCGCCGGCGCACGCAGCGACAGCGACTGCGGCGGCGCGTCGTCGATGGCGTGCGCGATGCCGTCCACCTGCAGCCGGGTCGACAGCGTGCGCCCCAGCGTCGCCTGCCGCAGCCAGTCGCTGCGCGCCGGATCCAGCCGCTCCAGCAACAGGCGCACGCGCCCGCCGCAGCACTGCCCGAGCAGATTGTCGGCCCGCGCTTGCGCTGCGCAGTCCGCGCACTGGCCGCCGCAGGCCGCCGCGCGCGCCGGCGCCGCCGCGCCCAGCGTGTAGTCCTGCACCTGCCAGCTGCCCGGCGGCTGCGCCAGCAGGTCGCGCGCCAGCGCACAGGCGCGCCACTCGAGCACGCCGCCGCCGATGGTGCCGATGCTGCCGTCGGCGCTCACCAGCATGCGCGTACCGGCCTCGCGCGGGGTCGAGCCGGCCGTGGCCAGCACCGTGATCAGCGCGGTCGCGCCGCGCGCCAGCGCCGCTTCGGCGTGCAGGCTCCAGTCAGCGCGCATCGGCACGCCGTGCCGCGATCGCGGCCAGGATGCGTTCCGGGGTGGCCGGCGCGTCCAATGCGGGCACGCCGCTGCCTGGCGCCGCCGCGGCCACCGCCTGGGTCAGCGCCGAGAACACCGAGATCGCCAGCATCAACGGTGGCTCGCCGACCGCCTTGGAACGGTGGATGGTCGGCTCGTCGTTGCGTCCGCCGTCCCACAGGTCGATGCGCATGCGCGCCGGGCGATCCCCCGCGGTGGGAATCTTGTAGGTGGACGGTGCGTGGGTCAGCAGCCGGCCGTGCGCGTCGTAGACCAGTTCCTCGGTGGTCAGCCAGCCCATGCCCTGGACGAAGCCGCCCTCGATCTGGCCCAGGTCGATCGCCGGGTTCAGCGAGCGGCCGACGTCGTGCAGCACGTCCACTGCCAGCACCTTGTGTTCGCCGGTCAGGGTGTCGATCACCACTTCGCTCAGTGCCGCGCCGTAGGCGAAGTAGTAGAACGGGCGGCCGCGGTGGCTGGCGCGGTCGTAGTGGATCTTCGGCGTGGCGTAGTAGCCGCTGGCCGCCAGCGAGATGCGCGCCATGTGCGCCTGCCGGCACAGCGCGCCGAAGTCCAGTTCGACGCTGCCGGCCACGACCTTGCCGTCGGCGAAGCGCACCTGCGCCGGCGTCACGCCGCCGCGCTCGGCGGCCAGCACGGCCAGGCGCGCGCGGATCTCGCTGGCCGCGTTGTAGGCCGCCATGCCGTTGAGGTCGGTGCCCGAGGACGCTGCGGTGGCCGAGGTGTTGGGCACCTTGTCGGTGCGCGTGGCGGTGATGCGCACGCGCGCGGTGTCGATGCCGAACACGTCGGCGACGATCTGCGCGACCTTGATCATCAGCCCCTGACCCATCTCGGTGCCGCCGTGGTTGAGCTGCACCGAGCCGTCGGCATAGACCAGCACCAGTGCGCCGGCCTGGTTGAGATGGGTGGTGGTGAAGCTGATGCCGAATTTCACCGGGGTCAGCGCCAGGCCCTTCTTCAGCACCCGGTGGCGCGCGTTGAACGCCGCCACCGCCGCCTGCCGCGCGGGATAGTCGGCGCGCGCGGCCAGTTCCTCGATCAGCGCCGGCGCGACGTTGTCCTGCACGGCCATGCCGTACGGGGTGACGTTGCGGTGCGGCGCCGCGTACAGGTTGGCCTGGCGCACCGCCAGCGCATCGCGGCCCAGCGCGGCAGCCACAGCGTCCAGCACGCGTTCGATCGCCAGCATGCCCTGCGGTCCGCCGAAGCCGCGGAACGCGGTGTTGGACACGGTGTGCGTGCGCAAGCGGTGCGAGACGATCTCCACCACCGGCAGCCAATAGCAGTTGTCGGCATGGAACATCGCGCGGTCGTTGATCGCCAGCGACAGGTCGGTGGTGGCGCCGCAGCGCGAGGCCAGCTCCAGGCGCAGCGCCAGGATGCGGCCGTCGTCGTCGAAGCCGACCTGGTAGTCGACCTGGAAGTCGTGGCGCTTGCCGGTGATGCGCATGTCGTCGTCGCGGTCGTAGCGCAGCTTGGCCGGGCGGCCGGTCAGCGCGGCGACCAGTGCGCAGGCCGCCGCCGGCGCCGCCGCCTGGGTCTCCTTGCCGCCGAACGCACCGCCCATGCGCCGCACTTCCACGGTCACGTCGGCGCTGTCCAGGCCGAGCAGCGCCGCGATCAGGTGCTGCACCTCGCTCGGATGCTGGGTCGAGGACAGCACGTGCACCTGGCCCTGCTCGCCGGGCAGGGCCACGGCGATCTGTCCTTCCAGGTAGAAATGCTCCTGCCCGCCGATCTCCAGCGCACCGCTGCAGCGGCGCGGCGCCGCCGCCAGGGCGGCATCGACATCGCCGCCGCGTGCCATGCGCTGCGCCGGCTCCAGCACCGCGCCAGCGGCGCGCGCCTCGGCGATGGTCAGCAGCGCCGGCAACGGCGCGTACTCGACCCGCGCCAGGCGCGCCGCGCGCCGCGCCGCGGCATGGCTGTCGGCGGCCACCACGAACAACGGCTGGCCGTGATAGAGCACCGTGTCGCCGGCGAACAGCGGATCGTCGTGCGCGACCGGGGCGACATTGTTCTCGCCGGGAATATCGGCGGCGGCGAACACCGCCACCACGCCGGGTGCCGCGCGCACCGGCGCCAGGTCCAGGCGCAGCACGCGTGCATGCGGATGTTCGCTCAGGCCGAACGCAAGGTGCAGCAGGCCGGGTGGCTCGGGCAGGTCGTCGATGTAGCGCGCCTGGCCGCTGACATGCGCCGGCGCGCTGTCATGGCGCAGCGCGCGGTGCACCTGCGAGGATGCGGCGGAGGCGGAGTTCGGACCGTCAGCCATCGGCCAGCTCCAGCACCGACAGCGGCTCGTGCGGATGCGCGTGCCCGATCCACACCCGCCGCAGCAGGTTCGCCGCGACCGCCAGGCGGTACCCGGCCGAGCCGCGCACATCGCTGAGCGGGCGGAAGTCCTGCGCCAGCGCCGCGGCGGCGGCCTCGATCGTGGCCGCGCTCCACGGCTGCCCGAGCAGGGCCTGCTCGGCGCCGCGCGCGCGTTGCGGCGTGCCGGCCATGCCGCCGAAGGCGATGCGCGCCTGGCGCACCGTGCCATCGCCGATGCGCAGCGCGAACGCGCCGCAGACCGCGGAGATGTCGCTGTCGAAGCGCTTGCTCAGTTTGTCGACGCGGTACAGCAGGTCCGCGGGCGGCCGCGGCACGTCCACGTGTTCGACGAACTCGCCCGGCTGCAGGGCCTGGCGGCCGTAGGCCAGGAAGAAGTCCTCCAGCGGCAGCGTGCGCCGCACGTCGCCGCGGCGCAGGGTCAGGCTGGCGCCGAGCGCGATCAGCGCCGGCGGCATGTCGCCGATCGGCGAGCCGTTGGCGATGTTGCCGCCGATGGTGCCGGCATTGCGTACCTGGGTCCCGCCGATGCGCCGCAACAGCTCGCCCAGCGCCGGGTGCAACGCCGCCAGCGCGGCCTGCGCCTCGCTGTAGCGCACGCAGGCGCCGATGCGCAGCCCGTCCGCGGTGTCCTGCAGCAGGCGCAACTCGGGGATGTCGCCGATGAACACCACGTCGTCGAGCACACGCTGCTGCTTGGTCACCCACAGGCCGACATCGGTCGCGCCGGCGACCAGGCGCGCCTCGGGCCGCTGCAGCAGCAAGGCGGCAAGCGCGTCGGCGCTGCGCGGCGCGGTGGCACGGCGCGCGCGCCCGGTGGCGGCGTCGGCATGGGGCTGGGCCAGCGCGGCGGTGCGGCGCAGCGCGCGCAGGCCGGCCAGGGTGGGCGCATCGTCGCGCGGCGCCGGCGGCACCGCCGCGCCGGCGTCCAGGATCGGTCCATAACCGGTGCAGCGGCACAGGTTGCCGGCGAGCACGTCGGCCAGGGCCGCCTGGCCGGTGCCGAGCGCGCCGATGCTGCGCGCGTACAGCGACATCACGAAGCCGGGCGTGCAGAAGCCGCACTGCGAGCCATGACGCTGCACCAGTTCCTGCTGCACGGCATGCAGCGCGCCACCGACGGCCAGGCTTTCCACCGTCAGCAGCGCCTTGCCGTCGAGCATCGGCACGAACAGGATGCAGGCATTGAGCGCACGCCAGCGCACCTGCTCGTCGCCCTCGGCACCCTCGCCAGCGGCCAGTTCGCCGACCAGAACCGTGCACGCGCCGCAATCGCCTTCGGCGCAGCCTTCCTTGCTGCCTGTGCGGCCAAGCCGGTAGCGCAACAGGTCGAGCACGCTGGCGGTCGGGTCCGCCGCGTCCAGTTCCATCACCTGTCCGTCGAGCAGGAAGCGCACCGTGTCCATCTCAGCTGCCCCGGTAGGTGGAGTAGCCGAATGGCGAGACCAGCAGCGGCACGTGGCAATGCCCAGCCTCGGCCAGGCCAAACGCGATCGGCACCACGTCCAGGAACGGCGGTTCGGGCAAGGCGACGCCGCCGCTGCGGAAGTAGTCGGCCACGGCAAATTCCAGCCGATAACGTCCCGCTGCCAGAGTCAGCGCGCGCAGCGCCGGACAGCGCCCGTCGGCATCGGTGACGTCCGCATGCAGCAACGTCTCGCCGGCGAACAGGCGCAGCGCCACGCCGGCGGCGGGCAGCCCGCGACTCAGGTCCAGCACATGGGTCGACAGGCTACTCATCCGACAGCTTCCTCCAGGTGCGGCATCGGCCATTGGCCGACGAATTCGGGTTCGGCGTAGTCCATGTACGCGGCAAGCATCGCCTCGCGCTCGTCCAGGAACAGTTGGTCGGCGACCGCCTTCACCAGCCGCGGCAACGCGTGCTTCAGCCCGGACAGCGCCGCTGCCGACAGGCCCAGGCTCAGCAGCGCCGAATAGTTGAACGCGAACAGGCCGTGCAGCGCCGCCGCGTGCGCCGGGGTGCGCGGCAGCAACTCGAAGCCGGGGCCCAGGTAGGGATGCGCATCCAGCAGCGGCAGTTCCTGTCCCGGCGGCGGGCGGTAACGGTCGCGCCAACGCGCGATGCCGTCGGCCACCGCCGCCAGTTCCGGGCGCAGCGCCGGGTCGGTGACCAGGCCGGTGGACAGCACCACGAAGTCGAACGGCAGGCGCCCGTGCGGCGTGGTGACCAGCACGCCGTCGGCGGTCTCGGCCACGTCCTGCCACGGGCTGCCCAGGTGCAGGTGGAAATTGGGCCAGGCCGCGGCGCGTTCGAAGGTGTCGTTGGTCGGCGGCTGATTGCGGCGGAAGAAGCTGGCCATCATCGCGTACTTGTCGGCATCGGGCAGTGCGGCAAAGCGCGGAATGATGCCGCTGCGTTCCATGTGCCGGATCGGATTGACCCGCGGCAGCGCGTTGCGGCGCACGAACACGTGCACCTCGCCGACGCCGGCGGCCAGCGCGTGCTGGGCGTTGTCGAAAGCCGAGGCGCCACCGCCGAGGATGCCGATGCGGCGCCCGGCCAGCGCCGCGTAGTCGATCGCCTCGGAGGTGTGCGCGTAACGCGCGCGGGCCAGCTTGCCGGCCACCAGCGACGGCACGTGCCATTGCCCACCACCCTGGATGCCGGTGGCCAGCACCACCTTGCGCGCCAGCAACGTGTCGCCGCCGTCCAGGTGCAGGCGGTGCAGGCGCCGGGTCGGCAGCGGCTCGATGCGCAGCAGCCGCGCCTGGTTACGCACCGGCAGGCCAAGCACCTCGCGGTACCAGCGCAGATAGTCCATCCAGTCCGCGCGCGGAATCTTGCCCAGCGCGTCCCAGGCCGCGACGCCATGCCGGGCTTCCCAGTAGGCGCGGAAGGTCAGCGACGGCATGCCGAAGTCCAGCGCGCTCAGCTCCTTGGGCGTGCGCAGGGTGACCATGCGCGCGTAGGTGACCCATGGCCCTTCCTGGCCGGCCGGGTTCTCGTCGATCACCAGCAGGTTGGAGATGCGCTCGCGCAGCAGGCCGAAGGCCGCACCCAGCCCGCTCTGGCCGCCGCCGACCACGACCACGTCGTAGACATGCTCGCCGTCGTGCTGCTGCGCGCGGGTCCAGTCGGGCCCGCCGTGGCCGAGCCACTGCAGTTCGCGCGCGACCTGCGCCGACAGCGCCTGCAGCCCGCCTGCTGCGGCGCTCACGACAGCGCCTCCAGGCGCAGCCGCGCGATCTTGCCGATCTCGTCGAGGGCGGTGGCGATCTCGGCCTCGCGCGTGTTCGCCAGCCGCGCCTGCATCGCGGCGAGAATGCCGGCCTTGTCGGTCAGCCGCACGCAGACCACGAACGGAAAATCGAAACGCGCGCGGTAGGCGGCATTGAGCGCGTGGAAGCGGGCGAACTCCTCGGCGCTGAGGCGATCCAGCCCGGCCTGCGCCTGCTCGGCAGCCGAGGCGGCGGTCAGATCGCCGTCGATCGCGGCCTTGCCGGCCAGTTCCGGATGCGCGCGGATCAGCGCCAGTTGCTCCTCGGCGCTGGCCGCGTGCAGCACCTGCAGCAGGCCGGCATGCAGGTCGGCGAACGGGCGCCGCGCCGCGGCGCGCTGCACCACCCACGGCGAATGCTCGAACAGCGCATGCAGGCGCGCGACGAACGCGGCCTCGGGCAACGCATTCCAGTCGACGTCGCTCATGCGTGGTCCCCCTGCAGCGACACATGCGCCGACACCACCTTCCAGCCGTCGGCGAAGCGCACCCAGCTCTGGCTCTGGCGGCCGCGGCGCGGGCTGCCGTGGCGCTGGAACTCGGCATCGGCGGTGGCGAAGTCGCGCCCGTAAGCGACGATCTGCACGCGCAGCAGCCGCCGTTGCGGCGAGCCGCCGCGGCCGCGCCGGAACGCACGGATGGCGTCGGCGCCGTACAAGGCCTCGCCGACGCCGTAGCGCACCGTGGTCGGCGCATCGTGGAACAGCCGGTCCAGCGCGGCGACGTCGTCGTCCATCAACGCGCGCTCGTAGGCGGCGAACGCCGCCTGCACTTCGGCCAGCACCTCTGGCGCGTTGAGGATCATGCCGGATGCACCCGCTGCCAGTGGCGGGCGATGTCGATGCGCCGCGCGATCCAGGCCTGGCCGCTGGCAAGCACGTGATCCAGGAAGCGGGCCAGCGCCAGGGCGCGCGCCGGGCGCCCGGCGATGCGCCCGTGCAGGCCGACCGACATCATCCGCCCGCCCTCGGTGCACAACTGTTCGAAGCCGTCGCGCAGGTAGCGGAAGAACGGTTCGCCGTCGGCGAAGCCGTTGTAGGCGACGAACTTCATGTCGTTGGCGTCCAGCGTGTACGGCACCACCAGTTGCGCGCGGCCGTGGCGGCGGTCGTAGTACGGCAGGTCGTCGGCGTAGCTGTCGGCGTCGTAGACGAAGCCGCCTTCCTCGGCCACCAGCCGCGCCGTGTTGGGGCTGGTGCGCCCTTGGTACCAGCCCAGCGGGCGCGCACCGGTCACCTGCGTGTGCAAGGCGATCGCCGCGGCGATGTGCGCGCGCTCGGTCGCCTCCGGCACCTGCTGGTAGTCGATCCAGCGCAGGCCGTGGCTGGCGATCTCCCAGTCGGCCTCGCGCATCGCCTGCACCGCCGCGGGATTGGCCGCCAGCGCCTGCGCCACGCCGAACACGGTCACCGGTACGCCGCGCGCGGCGAACAGCCGCTGCAGCCGCCAGAAGCCGGCGCGACTGCCGTATTCGTACAGGCTCTCCATGGCCATCGCGCGTGCGCCCGCGTGGCTGTGCGCACCGACCATCTCTGACAGGAACGCTTCCGAGCCGGCATCGCCGTTGAGCACGCAGTTCTCGGCGCCCTCCTCGTAATTGAGCACGAACTGCAGCGCCACCCGCGCGCCACCCGGCCACTGCGGATCCGGCGGCTGCGCGCCATAGCCGACCAGGTCGCGCGCCGCGTTCATCGCGGCGCTCCGTCGGCGTGCCAGGCGGCCAGCGCCGCGTCCACCGCGGCGCCGGACGCGCCAGCATGGCCTTCGGCGCGCAGCACCGCCTCCAGCGCGCCCAGGGTGATCAGCACCTTGTGCTTCATCGCGTTGTAGCCCATCGCGCCGATCCGCCACAGCTTGCCCTGCAACGGCCCGAACGCGGTGCCGATCTCGATCTCGAAATCCTCGCGCAGGCGCCGCCGCACCGCCTCGCCGTCGATGCCAGGGGGAATCACCACGCCGGTGACGTTGGCCATGCGGTGGCGGTCGTCGCCGAACACCTGCAGCCCCAGCGCGCGCACGCCGGCGGCCACCGCGCGGCCGGCCGCCGCGTGCCGCGCGAAGCGCGCCGGCAGGCCTTCCTGCAGCGCCACGCGCGCGCATTCGCGCGCCGCGTACAGCATGCTGGTGGCCTCGGTATGGTGGTTCAGGCGCTTGTCGGACCAGTAGTCCATCACCATCGCCAGGTCGAAGTAGTTCGAGCCGATGCGCACGCCGCGGCCGTTGGCGATGTCATCGCGGACGATGCCGCGCTCGACGTGGCGGCGCGCGAAGATCGCCTCGGCTGCTTGTGCGGAGACGGTGATCGGCGCCGAGCCGGACGGCCCGCCCAGGCACTTCTGCAGACCGCCGGTGACCACGTCCACGCCCCAGGCGTCGCTGGCGATCGGCATGCCGCCGATGGTCGCGGTGGCATCGACGTAGGACAGCGCGCCGGCGGCACGGCACAGCGCGCCAAGGCCGTCCAGCGGCTGCGCCATCGTGGTCGAAGTGTCGCCGTGCACGCAGGCGACCAACTTCGGCGCGAAGCGTTCGATCGCGTCGGCCACCGCCGTCATCGGCACCACCTCGCCCCACGGCGCCTCCACGTTCTCGACCACCGCGCCGATGCGGCCGAGGATCTCGCCCAGCAGCAGGCCGAAGCGGCCGAAGTTCAGCACCAGCACGCGCTCGCCCGGCGCCACCAGCGACACCAGCGCCGCCTCGATGCCGGCGCGCGCGGTGCCGTCGACCAGGAAGGTCCAGTGGTTCTCGGTGCCGAACAGCGGCCGGTACAGGGCCATCACCTGGTTCATGTAGCCGGTCATTTCCGGATCGAACTGGCCGAGCAGGTCCGCGGACATCGCACGCAGCACGCGCGGATGCGCATTGACCGGGCCCGGCCCCATCAGCAGGCGTTGCGGCGGATCGATCTCGCCGAACAGGTCGGCGGGCAGCGGCTCAACGGACAAGGGTGTCTCCCAGGGAATCGAGGAAGTGCAGCATCGCCGCCACCGCCAGGTCGGCGTCGGCGGGATCCACGCGTTCGGCAGGGTGGTGGCTGACGCCGCCGGCGCAGCGCAGGAACAGCATCGCGGTCGGGCACAGCGCGGCCATCACCATCGCGTCGTGGCCGGCACCGGACACCAGCCGCCGCGGCGCGATGCCCTGCGCGGCGATGGCAGTTTCCAGCGCTGCGACCAGGCGCGGCGCGCAGGGACTGGCCGGCAGGTCCTGTACGCACTGCAACTCCAACTGCACGCCGCGCGCGGCGGCGATCGCATGCAGGCGCTGCGCGATCGCCTCGGCCGCGGCATCGCGAACGGCATCGGTGCCGGCGCGCACGTCGATCGAGAACTCGACCCGCCCCGGCACCACGTTGACCGCGCCCGGCGCCGCCTGCAGGCGCCCGACCGTGGCCACCAGGTCCGCCGGGCCGCTGCGCGCCACCTGCTCCACCGCCAGCACGCACTCGGCGGCGGCGGCCAGCGCATCGGCACGCAGGTCCATCCGCGTGGTGCCGGCGTGGCCGGCGCGGCCCAGCAGCAGTGCGCGGTAACGGCGCTGCGCAGCGATACCGCTGACCGCCCCCAGCGCCAGCCCCTCGGCCTCCAGCACTGGCCCTTGTTCGATATGCGCTTCCAGATACGCCAGCACCTCCTGCGGCGCGCGCGCCGCACGCGGCAGCAGCGCGATGTCCAGGCCCCAGGCGGCCAGCGCCTCGGCCAGGGCGATGCCGTCGCCGTCGTGCACCTGCAGGGCCGCCGGATCCAGCGTGCCGGCCACCGCGCGGCTGCTCAGCATCGATGCCGGGAAGCGCGAGCCTTCCTCGTCGCCGAAGGCGATCACCTCGATGGCAAACGGCAGCCGCCGGCCCTGCGCGTGCAGCGCCGCCACGCATTCGATGCCGAGCATGATCCCGAGCGGGCCATCGTAGCGGCCGGCGTCGCGCACGCTGTCCAGGTGGCTGCCGATCAGCAGCGCCGGCGCCTGCGCGACGACGCCTTCGTAGCGACCGAGCAGATTACCGGCCGGGTCGATGCGGGTGTGCAGGCCGGCCTCGGCCATCCACCCCGCCACCGCCGCCACAGCGGCGCGATGGGCCGGACTCAGCCAGCCGCGGAACAGGCCATGCGCGGTGTCGCTGTAGGGCGCCACGCCGAGCGCGTCGCAGCGCGCGACCGCGCGCAGGCCCGCGCTGGCCATCGGCGGCGTCAAGGCCGTGGCCGGTGCAGGCGCCGTGGCGGCGGGAGGGACGTGGCTGGCGAACATGGCACGGTCACGAAGGAAGAAAGAAGCGAGCGCTGGCGGGCACCAACCGCCAGAAATCCATTTAAATTCAATGGATTGGCGAGTTAAAAATGACGATTCGCAGCGTTCGTAGGGACTATACGAAGCGTTACAAATGCAGGCAAACGCCGTTTTCGCGTGGATGCATTGCAAAAAATGCAACGGGTGCAGATGCCACCGCGGCGCCTCATTGCCGGCACCGCTGGGCCGGACCCTCACCCCAACCCCTCTCCCGGTGGGAGAGGGGCTAGGCGCCTCCCTTCTCCCCCCGGGGAGAAGGTGCCCCGCAGGGGCGGATGAGGGTACGGGCGGCAGCCTCGTGCACCCGGGCTCCACGAGTCGCTTTCGCGCCGGACCCTCACCCCAACCCCTCTCCCGGTGGGAGAGGGACTCGCTCTTCCTTCTCCCCCGGGAAAAGGTGCCCCGAAGGGGCGGATGAGGGTACGGGCGGCAGCCTCGTGCACCCGGCTCCACGAGTCGCTTTCGCTCCGGACCCTCACCCCAACCCCTCTCCCGGTGGGAGAGGGGCTAGGCGCTTCCCTTCTCCCATCGGGAGAAGGTGCCCCGAAGGGGCGGATGAGGGTACGGGCGCAGCCTCGTGCACCCAGGGTGCGCGCGTCAGTGACGCGCAAGACGCACCCTGTCGCCCCGATGGGAGAGGGGCTAGGCGCTACGCGCCCGTGCGCGGCTCCAGGATCGCTTCCACCCGCGGCGCCAACACCTTGAGCATGGCCTGCGCCGCCCTGGACAGTTGTCGCTGCGGCGCTACGCACAGCGCCAGCGTCATCGGCCTGGCCAGGCCCTCGCGCAAGGGCACGAACGCCAGCCGCCCGTCGGCCAGGTCGGCGAGCACGTCCAATTGCGACAGCAGGCCCACGCCGACGCCCTGGCGCACCAGCGCGCGCAGCGTGCGCACGTCGTTGCAGCGAATGCAGCGGCGCGTGTCGATGTGCTGGCGCTGATACACCGCCTTGGCGTGTTCGTTGACGATCAGCGGCGCCGCCGGCAGCAGCAGGCGATGCTCGCCGAGCAGGTCGTTCAACTGCAGGCTCGCCCTGCCGCTGAGCGGATGCCCCACTGGCATGCACAGGCCCAGCGGGATCTCGGCGAAGGCGACTACCTCCAGGTCGATGCCGCTGACCGGATCCAGCAACAGCCCGACATCCACTTCCGCCGCGACCACCTTGTCGGCCACCTTCTGGTTGTCCTCGGTCTGCAGGTTGAAGGTCAGGCCCGGGTGCGCGTCGATCAGGTGCGCCAGGGCATCGACCACGATGCCCTCGCTCAAGGCGTCGATCATCGCGATCTCGACGTGGCCGCGGCGTAGCCCCTTCAGTTCGTCGAACAGTTCCAGCGTGCGCTGGTAGCTCTTCTCCCAGCGCCGCATGTCCACCAGCAGCAATTCGCCGGCGCTGGTCAGGCGCAGGCCGCCCGGCAAGCGTTCGAACAACTGCACGCCCAGTTCCTGCTCGGCCTTGAGGATCTGCCGGTCGATCGCCGACGCCGACACGTGCAGCGCCTCGGAGGCGCGGCGGATGCTGCGCCAGTGCGCCACTTCCATGAAATAACGGGTGAAGCGGGAAAAGGTCAGCATGGCGGCTCGAAGTCCCTGGGTACCCAACACACTGCGCGGATGCGGCGAGAGCGGCGCGCCAGGGCCATGGTACGGAAGCGCTGCCGCCGGCGTGGCGTGCGCGGCGTTGCACCGCAGACGTGGATGGCATGGCGCGCGCCGCGCCTCATTGCGCCTGCGGATCGAAATAGGCCTCCCAGGTCGCCGCCAATCCCACCAGTGTGGCTGCCTGCCCGAACCGCTGCATCGCCTGCGCGCCGTCGCCGCTGTTGAGCAGCGCCACGCCGAGATTGAAATAGGTGTGGCGGTCGTCCGACTGCAGCCGCACGGCGCGCTGCAACGCGTCGACCGCATCGGCGTAGCGCCCCAGGTCGCACTGCAGCGCCCCCAGGCCGGTGAGCAGTGCGGCATCGTCCGGCGCCGCCGCCAGCGCGGCCAGCAGCAGCGACTCGGCCTGCATCAACGCCGCGGTCCCGCCCTGCGGATCGGTCATCGCCGCATGCACCAGCGCCCTGGCACGCAACAGGGCGTCGCGGCCGGCGTGCGTGCCGGCATCGGCAGCAGGCAACGCGCCTACCACCCTGCCACCGCCCCATCGCTGCGCGGGTCGCTGGCACCACTCAAGGTGCCGTCGGCCTCGCGCACCAGCGCGCCGGCGTGACCCATCACCGCGGTGAACGGCGGCAGCAGTTCGACCGCGTGCCCGGCCGCGCGCAAGGCCTGCACCACGGCGGGGTCGAAGCGGTCCTCCAGTTTCAGCGTGGTGCTGTCCTCGCCCCAGGTGCGGCCGAGCAGCCACCGTGGCGCGCTGACCGCCTGCTGCAGCGGCACGCCGAACCGGGCGTAGCGGCTGAACAGTGCCGCCTGGGTCTGCGGCTGGCCTTCGCCGCCCATGGTGCCGTAGGCCATCAGCCGGCCGTCGTCGAAGCGTGCAAGCGCCGGATTGAGCGTATGGAAGGGTTTGCGCCCGGGCGCCAGCGCGTTCCAGCCGTCGGCCGCAAGACGGAAGCTGCAGCCGCGGTTCTGCCAGACGATGCCGCTGCGCGGCAGCACCAGCCCGGAACCGAATTCGAAATAGGTGGACTGGATGCAGCTGACCGCACGGCCGGCGCCGTCGATCGCACCGAACCAGACGGTGTCGCCGGCCTGCGACGGCTGCGGCCACGGCAGCGCGCGCGCAGGATCGATGCGCGCGGCCATCGCGTCGAGCGCGCCGGCATCGTCGAGCAGCGCCTGCGCGTCCAGGGTCATCCAGGCCGGGTCGCCGACGTGCGCATCGCGGATCAGGAACGCCTGCTTGGTCGCTTCGACCAGGCCGTGCAGGTGCGCGTAGCCATCGGCCCGGTCCACGGCCAGGCGGTCGAACAGCGCCAGGATCAGCAGCGAGGCCAGGCCCTGGGTCGGCGGCGCGTGGTTGTACAGGCGCGCGCCGGCGACCGCCACCGACAGCGGCACGCTGGCCTCGGCCTGGTGCGCGGCCAGATCGGCGGCGCGCAGCGGGCTGCCCAGCGCCTGCAGGTCGGCGGCGAGGTCGGCGGCGAGCGCGCCGCGGTAGAAATCGTCCAGGCCGGCCGCGGCCAGGCGCTGCAGGGTGGCGGCCAGTTGCGGCTGGCGCAGCAGTTCGCCCTCGCGCAGCGGCCGCCCGGCGGCCTCGAAGATCGCCGCGTAGGCGCCGGGCTGGGCGCGCAGTTCGGCGCCCTTGGCCGCGGCGACGGCACTGCCGCCCAGGGTGACCGGCACGCCGGCCGCGGCATGCTGGATGGCGTCGTCGAGCAGGCGCGCCAGTGGCAGCCGCGCCTCGCTCTGGCGCAAGGCCAGCGCCCAGCCGGACACGGTGCCGGCGACGGTGTTGGCCGCGCCCGGACCGCGCCATGGAATCGCCGCCTGCCCGGCATAGTGCTGCAGCGTGGCGCCCTGCGCGGCACGGCCGCAGGCGTCGATCGCATGCACGCGGCCGTCCGGTTCGGCGATCAGCCAGAAGCCGTCGCCGCCGATGCCGGTCATGTGCGGATAGACCACCGCCAGGCAGGCCGCGGTCGCCACCGCCGCCTCCACCGCGCTGCCGCCGTCGCGCAGCACGTCGCGCCCGGCCTGCGCGGCGAGATGATGCGGGGCGACCACCATGCCGCGCCGCGACCGCAGGGTGTGCAGCATCAGCGCGGCTCCAGCGACGGCGGGGTCGCGCCGATCAGGCCGGCGCGTTCCAGTTGCGCAGCGAGCGCGAACAGGCGGTCCTCGCGCCCTGGCGCAGCGATCAGTTGCACGCCCAGCGGCAACTGCCCCGGGCGGTACAGCGGTGCGGCCAGCACCGGGCAACGCGCCAGGCCCAGCGGCTGGGTGAACACGCCGAGATTGGCGCGCGCCGACACCGCCGCCCCGTCGATCTGAATCGTCTCCTGGTCGATGCGCGGCGCCGCGCACGGCGTGGCCGGCGCCAGCAGCACGTCGACCTCGTCCCACAGGCGCTGCATCGCCTCGGCGAACCAGGCGCCGAACCGCTGCGCATCGGCGATGGCCGCGGCCGGCAGTTGCAGCCCGGCGAGCAGGCGATCGCGCGTGGCCGGATCGAAGCGGTCGCCATGCGCGGCCAGCGCCTGGCGATGGCGATAGCCGCCCTCGGCCGCGGTCATCACGAACGCCGCCGCGCGGGCGCGTTCGGCCTGCGGCAGTTCGCGCCAGGCGTTGCCGCCCAACGCGGCGTGCAGCGCGGCCAGGCCGGCGTCCAGTTCCGGATCGAGATTGCGTCGGAACCAGCCGTCCAGGCGCGCCACGCGCAAGCCCGCGGGATCCGGCGACGGCAGCCGCTGCCCGCGCATGGCCTCGTACACCACGCGCAGGTCGGCGACCGTGGTCGCGAACGGCCCGACCACGTCGAAGGCCTCGACGAACGGGAACACGCCGTCCATCGCCAGGCTGCCATGGCTCGGGCGCAGGCCGTAGATGCCGCACAGCGCCGCCGGCACACGGATCGAGCCGTTGGTGTCCGAGCCCAGCGCGAACGGCACCCAGCGCGCCGCCACCGCCGCCGCCGAGCCGCCGGAGGAACCGCCGGCCAGGCGCTGCGGATCGTGCGGATTGGCGGTGGTGCCGTAGTGCGCGTTGACCGTGGCGAAGCCGTAGGCGAACTCGTCCATGTTGGCGGTGCCGACCAGCACTGCGCCGGCCTCGGTCAGGCGCCGCAGCACCGCCGCATCGCACGTGGCCGGCTCAGCGTCGGCGCGCAGCGCGGCGCCGGCGGTGGTCGCCAGGCCGGCGACATCGAACAGGTCCTTGACCACGAACGGCACCCCGGCCAGCGCACCGCCGTCGCCGCCACCGGCCAATGCCGCCTGCACGCGCGCCGCATCGGCCTCGGCGCGCGCCGGCAGCGGCCGCGTCACCGCGCACAACTGCGGATTGCCGCGGTCGATCTGCGCCAGCGCCTGCTGCGCGTGTCGCCGTGCGGCGCTGCCGTCGGCGCGCGTGGCCGCCACCAGCGGCGCGACGACCCCGCCCTCCTGCGGCGCTGGCGGTGGCGGCGGCGCCGCGAAGTCCTGCAGCAGGTCCGCGTAGCCGCGCAGCAGCTCGGCGTTGCGCTGGATACCGGCCTGCCAGGTCGCTGGGATCTGCATGAGCTCGTCTCGATGGAGGGGGAACGGTGCACGCTGTCGATCGCCAGCGTCGCCTGCAACGCGCAGTTCGCGCAACCCGCCCGAGCAGCGGGCATGTCCTCCAGCGACGCGTCCGTCACCCTTCGGCCTGGCGCGGACGGCGCCAGCGTCACGCAGCGCAGCGCAGCGCCCGACCGGCCGTGGGCCGATGGCCCGCCCTACGCCGGCAGCGGCGCGCCCAGCGCCGGCGGCTGCGGCGCGGTCAGGCGCTCCACCAGCAACTGCTCGATCGCGTCCACGTCGACCTCGCGCACCACCTGCTGCGCCTGTTCGCCCAGGCCCGGCTGGTAGCCCGGCGCCCACGACAGGATGTCGCCGTAGCCGGCGCCGAACTCGGTGTTGGTGTCCACGTACAGGGTCTCGCTGACCGTGGCCAGTTCCGGACGCAGCCACACCGCGGTGGCCAGTTCGTCCCACATCGGGAAGCCGGGTTCGCGCCGGCGCAGCGCATGGCCGATCGGCGTGTCGGCCGCGCTCATCCGCGCCAGCAGCTGCGGGGTCAGTTCGGTAGCGGTGGACGGATCCACCGGCACCATCACCATGCGCCGCCAGGGCGAACGCATCACGATGCTGGCCGCCTCCGGATCCCAGCGGATGTTGAACTCGCGCCGCGGCGAATTGACGAACTCGCGCGCGAACTGCGCCGCCGACACGCTGTCGCGGCGCTGTCGCGGATTGAGGCTGCCGCCCATGTAGACCAGTTCCTTGGCCAGCGAGGCGAACTCCGGATCCAGCCGCTGCGCGAGGGCCAGGTTGGTCAACGGCCCGGTGGCGACGATGCTGACCTCGCCGGGGAACTCACGCACCTTGCGGATCATGAACAGCGCCGCCGGCTCGCTGGCCGCCTGCACCACCGTGGGATTGCCCAGCGGCAGGTCCGGGACCACGTCGTGGGCGTGGTAGCGCGGTGCGCTCTGCACGGTGTCGTGCTCGACCCATTGCCGGGTCCACGCGCCCTTCCACAGCAACTTGCCGTACAGCGCCTCCCAGCGCTCGGTGGCCAGTTCGCTGTTGAGCAGCGGGAACACCGGGCCGGGCAGCACCGGCACCTCGCCGCGCCCGGCGATTTCCAGCAACCGGCGCGTATGCGCCAGCGCCTCGTCGCGCCAGATGTTGCCGCTGACCACCGAGATGCCGAGCACCTCGACCTCCGGCGATTGCAGCAACAGCAGCTGCGCAGGGGTGAAGCCGTCGATGTCGTCCTCGAGGATGACCCGGCGACGCGGGATGGTGGCGGTGCTGGCGGAAGCGATTGGCATGAGGCGGGACAGTGGGTGGCGGAACGGGAAACGGGAAACGACCGGCGCATCGGGCGCGATCGACGTGGAACGACGCGACACGTCGAAACGCGAGCGCCGGCGACGTGCCGCGCGGGCGCTAGGGTAATCCGGTTTGCGCGCACTGCCACGCACGACGAGGCGCTGCCGGGTCGCGCCCGTGCCATTCGTGACGCGCTCGCGCGCGTCCGCCGGGGGCAGCCGCGTAAACTTGCGTGGCCGCAACCGAACCAGGGAAGGACCGCATGCACGAACGAACCGACCGAACCGAGCAAGCGCCTGCGCGCGCACAGGCGCGCGTGCCGTTGCTGGTCCGCACGACCTCTCCGGCGCACTTCCTGCTGGCGCTGCTGCTCGGCGCCAGCCTGCAGCACGCGCTACCACTCCCGCTGCCGCAGGGCGCCGCGCTGGCCTGGCTGCAACTGGGCGGCGGCGTGGTCGCGCTCGCCGGCCTGCTGCTGGCGTGCTGGTGCTTCGTGCTGTTCGCGCGCGACCGCACCACCCTGCTGCCCGAGCGCGCGCCCTCGCACCTGGTCTGCCACGGCCCCTACCGGCTGACCCGCAACCCGATGTACGTCAGCCTGACCCTGAGCTACCTCGGCTTGAGCGTGCAGATCGGCTGGCCGTGGTCGGCGCTGTTGCTGCCCTTGCCGTTGCTGGCCTTGCAGTGGGTGGTGATCCCCTACGAGGAAGCGCGCCTGCGCGAGCGCTTCGGCAGCGCCTATGCGCGCTACTGCGCGCAGGTCGCGCGCTGGCTGTAGCCACCGGCCGGGCCGGCACGCCTCAGCGTGTCAGCCACCAGGCCGCCGCCGCGGCCAGCAGCAGCGCCAGCAGCACCCAACGCCAGGCCCCGCCGCGGTCGCCGGCGGCCACGGTCGAGGCGGCACCCAGCGTCGGCGCCGAGCGCAGATGCCGCTGCACCATCTCCAGCGCCTCGCGCAGCGACATGTCCGGATACTGCTCGAACACCAGCTTGGCGGCCTTGCGCCGCTCGCCGCGACGCAGCGCCAGTTCCGCCGCCGGTGGCAGGCGCCGTTCCTCGGTCGGCGTTTGCGCCGGGGCCGACGTTGCCGGTATCGCGCCTGCCGCGGCAGCGGACGCGTGGCGGTCGAGCAACTCCGTCACCGAGCGCGCCGCACCGGCCAGCAGCCAGGCATCGACCTGCTCCTTCGCGCTGCGCAGGTCCATGCCGCTGTGCGCGCGCAGCAGCTTGATCGCCTTGATGATCTGGCCCTGGGCGAGGGCCTCGGCGACCTGTGGCGGCGGCGGGTTCGGGTTCATGTCGCAGGTGCTGAGATGGAGGCGCGTCAGTCTTGCCGCTGGCCGGTTAAGCGGCCGTGGCAACGCGCGGCGGCGGTGGAAACACCCTCACGCATCCATCATTCGGCTCCCCTAAAGATCGGCGCATGAAGATCGAAATCTGGCAAGGCGACATCACCCAGCTCGACGTGGACGCGATCGTCAACGCCGCCAATGAGTCCCTGCTCGGCGGCGGCGGTGTGGACGGCGCCATCCACCGTGCCGCCGGCCCGGACCTGCTGGAAGAATGCCGGCGCCTGCCCGAACTCAAGCCGGGCGTGCGCTGCCCGGTCGGCGAGGTGCGCGCCACCGCGGGCCATCGGCTCAAGGCGCTGCATGTGCTGCATACCGTCGGGCCAGTGTGGCGCGACGGCGCCCACAACGAACCGGCCCTGCTCGCCAACTGCTACTGGCGCACCCTGCGCCTGGCCGAACAGATGGGCCTGCACTCGGTGGCGTTCCCGGCGATCAGCTGCGGCGTCTACGGCTACCCGCTGCACCAGGCCGCGCGCATTGCGGTCGCCGAAACCGACGCCTGGCAGCGCGCGCACGCGGTGCCGAAGCGGATCATCCTGGTGGCCTACAACGACGCCACCGCCAAGGCGTATCGGCAGGCGCTGCGCGACGCGCAGTGCGCCACCGCCGCCTGAGCGCCCGTTCGCTGGCAGCACCGCGCCAGACATGGGCACCTGGCCTGCGACGGGCGTAGGCTGCCTCGGATTCCAGGCATCTGCTCACTGATTGACGTTGCGGGGCGTCGCGGGGTGTCGGTGTTTCCCCGACACCGTGTCGGGGGACGCCGCAAAGAGTGATTGCGCGCTCAGATTTGCTCAGATTGGTCTGCGGCGGGAAGGCTACAGTGCGCGAGCCTCAATCCTAACGCCGCCTTAACATCATGACGATCTCCTGCCGCCCGCGCCCAAGCACGCTGGCGAATGCGCTGTTTGCGCTCCCGTGGGCCGCCGGCCTGGCCTTGACCCTGACCTGCGCGACGGCACTTGCCCAGGAGGCCGCCGCGGCCGCCGGCACCACCACCGACGCGGCGGCGCCGATCGCAGTGCAGGCGATCCGGGTGACCGGGGTCGGCGCGCATCCGCGCGAGCGGATCGACCCGGCGCGCCTGCAGGCCCTGGCCGACGCCCGCCTGCGCGCGCTCGGCGGCGGCACGCTGCCGGCCCGGCTCAGCTTCGCGCAGCTGCAGCAGATCGCCGACACGCTGACCCAGGCCTATCGCGACGCCGGCTTCCTGGTCGCCCGCGCGTATCTGCCGGTGCAGACCCTGGGGCCGGACCAGGTGGTCGAGATCCGCGTGGTCGAGGGCCGGGTCGGCAAGATCACCGTCGAGGGCGCGCGCCGCTACGACGACCGCCTGATCGCCAGCCCTGCCCTGGCCCTGCAGGGCCAGATCCTGCGTCAGCAGGATCTGCAGTCGGCGCTGCTGTATGCCCGCGACCTGCCCGGCGTTTCCGCCACCTCCGTGCTCAAGCCCGGCGCCAACCCCGGCGAGACCGACGTGGTGATCCAGGCGCGCGAGGAGCGGCCGCTGCAGGTCAGCGTCGGCGCCAGCAACTACGGCACCCCGAGCATCGGCCGCTACCGCGCCCAGGTGGGTGTGGACTGGAACAACCCGCTGGGCCTGGGCGACCACCTGTCCGCCAGCTACGCCTATGCGCTGGATCCGGCCAATACCTGGCAGGGCAGCCTCGCCTACCAGGTGCCGATCGCCGGCGTCGACGGCCTCAGCGCCAGCGCGTCGTACACGCGCAGCGTGGTCAACCTCGAAAACGGCGCGTTCGCCGCGCTCGACATCCAGGGCCCGACCCAGCAGAGCGCGCTGGGCCTGGACTGGAAGTTCGTCAATTCCGATGCCTGGCGCGTGCAGAGCTGGCTGCACCTGGTCAAGGAAAGCTCGCGCCTGCAGGGCCTGGGCGTGCTGTTGTCCAAGCAGAAATTCGACGTGGCCGAACTCGGCACCAGCGTGCGCCACGACGACCGCCGGCTCCACGCCATCGACCTGCTGCAGCTCAGCGTGCGCGGCGCGCTCGACGACGATTCGCCGCAGACCGACTACCTGTACGCCCGCCACGACCGCCACTTCACCGTCGCGCGCCTGAGCTACACCCGGCTGCAGGGGCTGACCGCCACGCAGCGGCTGCAGCTGCGCGTCAACGGCCAGTACAGCGACGACACCCTGACCCCGCTGGAACAGTTCTCGCTGGGCGGACCGACCAGCGTGCGCGCCTTCCCGCTCGGCGCCGCGCTCGGCGACCGCGGCTTCGATTCCGGCCTGGAGTACCAGGTGGACGCACCGGGCTTCGCCAGCGCCGCCTCGCCGTTCGGCGGCCGCGCCTGGGGCCAGCTGCTGACCGCCAGCGTGTTCTACGACTACGGCCGGGTCTACCCGAACGGCGCCAACCGCGCGGTGTACGACAGCGTCACCACCTTCGAGGGAGCCGGCGTCGGCCTCAGCTTCCGGCTGCCCGACTGGTACGGGCTCTCGTTCGATGTGGCCGCGGCCAAGCCCACCGGCACCACCAAGCCGGGCGACGGCAAGGATGTGCGCTACTGGGCCCGCTTCGGCCTGACCTTCTGACCTGGGGATCCCAATGAACCGCATCTACCGCCTCGTCTTCAATCGCCACCTCGGCGTGCTCCAGGTCGCTTCCGAAGTCGCCGCCGGCCACGTCGGCGCGACCGGCTCCGGCGTGGCGCGCCTGGCCGCGCCGCTGCTGCCCTTCGCCCTGGCCTGTGCACTGGCTGCACCGGCCTACGCCAGCGGCGTGCCGTCGCTGTCCAGCGCCACCGGCGCCACCGTGTCGCAGAACGGCGGCACGCTGCAGATCGACCAGAACGCCGCCAAGGCGGTGCTGAACTGGAACAGCTTCAACGTCGGCAAGGACGCCAGCGTGGTGTTCGTGCAGCCGTCCAGCTCGGCGGTGGCGCTCAACCTGATCGACGCCAGCCGCGGCGCCAGCGTCATCGACGGCAGCCTGCGCGCCAACGGCAACGTGTTCCTGATCAACTCCGCCGGCATCCTGTTCGGCAACCACGCGCAGGTGAACGTCGGCGGCCTGGTCGCCAGTTCGCTGGGCCTGGCCGGCGACGACGCGCACGGCTACCTGCTCGCACGCGGCGACCATGGCGCTGCCAGCGTGGTCAACCAGGGCAGCATCAACGCCGGCAACGGCGGCTCGGTGAACCTGGTCGGCAACCATGTCGACAACCGCGGCAGCATCACCGCCGACGGCGGCGCCATCCGCCTGCTGTCCGCTGACCAGGTCAAGGTGACCATGGACGCGGCCGGCGCGATCGGCATGCAGGTGGTCGCGGCCGCCAGCCAGTCGGTGGACGGCGCCGCGGCAACGGTGGAGAACAGCGGCACCCTGCGCGCCAATGGCGGGCAGATCCTGCTGCAGGCCGGCAGCACCGGGTTGTCGCAGTTGCTGGTCAACAATACCGGCACGCTCGAAGCCACCGGCATCGACACCTCCGGCGGCAGCGTGCGCCTGATCGGCAGCGGCGGCGACGTGGCCAGCAGCGGCCGCATCGATGTCTCCGGTACGCAGGGCGGTAGCGTGCAACTGCTGTCCGATGGCGCGGTGAACGTCGCTGGCCGCATCGATGCCCGCGGCAGCGCGGCCGGCGGCAGCATCCGCATCGGCGGCGGCTACCAGGGCGGCGAACAGTTGCAACACGCCAGCGCGGCCACCGTCGCCAGCGGCGCGACGCTCGACGCCAGCGCGACCGGCCAGGGCAACGGCGGCTCGATCGTGGTCTGGTCCGACGGCCACACCGCGGTGCACGGTGCGCTGCATGCCGACGCCGCCGGCAGCGGCAACGGCGGCCTGCTCGAAACCAGCGGCCACACCGTCGATTTTTCCGGCATCGCCGTCGGCGCCAAGGGCGCCGGCCCCGGCAGCGCCGGCACCTGGCTGGTCGACCCGGAAGACCTGACCGTGGACAGCGCGGCCGCCAGCACCATCAGCGGCGCGTTGAACGGCGGCACCAACGTCAGCCTGATCGCCTCCATCACCAACGCCAGCGGTCCGGGCAACGTGAGCAACGGCAGCGGCGACATCAACGTCAATGCGGCGATCGGCTGGAGCGGCAACTCCACGCTGACCCTGGACGCGTACCACAGCATCCACCTCAATGCGGCCGTCACCGCGACCGGCGACACGGCCGGCCTGGTCCTGAACTACGGCGGCTACACCGACAACGGCACCGTCGGCGGCACGGGCGACTACTACGTCAACACCCCCGTCTCGCTCGGAGGCGCGCATGCCAGCCTGAGCATCAACGGACAGGCGTACCGGCTGATCCACTCGCTGGCCGACGCGGCCACCTATTTCAGCACCCCTGGCTCCTACGCACTGGCCCAGGACATCGACCTGAGCGGCGTCACCCGCAGCAGCGCCCTGGTCTCCTCCTTCCAAAGCAAGCTGGCCGGCCTGGGCCACAGCATCAACAACCTGACCATCTCCGGCGCCAGCGGCTACGTCGGCCTGTTCGGCACCACCAGCAGCAACAGCGTCATCCGCGACCTGCACCTGGGCAATGTGTCCATCTCCGGCGGCTATTACGTCGGCGGCCTGGTCGGCTACGGCCAGGGCGCGATCAAGAACGTCACCGTCGACGGCAGCGTGACCGGAACCTCGGGCGGCGTTGGCGGAGTGACCGGCTACAACCTGGGCTTGATCGACGGCAGCGCGTTCGCCGGCAGCGTCAACGGCCAAAGCGCGGTCGGCGGCTTGGTGGGCAACAACGTCAGCGGCACGATCCGCAACAGCCACAGCACAGGCAGCGTGCTCGGCAGTTCCTCCAACACCGGCGGCCTGGTCGGCTACAACGACGGCGGCAGCCTCACCAACACGTACTCCACCAGCAACGTGAGCGGCACCAGCTATGTCGGCGGGCTGGCCGGAACCAACCAGAACGCCGGCACGATCAAGAACAGCTATGCCAGCGGCAGCGTCATCGGTACCAGTTCCATGGTCGGCGGGCTGGTCGGCATGAACTACCAGAGCACCATCGCCAATACCTACGCCACCGGCAGCGTCACCGCGCCGACCTCGGTCGGCGGACTGGTGGGCGTCAACAATCCGGGGGGCGCGGCCGTCACCTCCGCCAGCGTCAGCAACAGCTACGCCACTGGCGCGGTCAGCGGCACCAACAATGTCGGTGGGTTGATCGGCTCCAATGCGGGCAGCGTCAGCAATGCGTCGTGGGACGTCGGCAGTACCGGCCAGGCCAATGCCATCAGCAGCGGCGGCGGCGGCAGCGCCACCAACCTGACCAGCTTCGGCAGCGGCAACCGCTACAACCACGCCACGTACGGCAATCTCGGCACCTGGGCGCTGCTCGCCGGCACCAGCAATGTCTATGTCGCCAGCGACGGCAACGGCAACCCGGCCTGGATCATGATCGAAGGGCAGACGCGCCCGTTCCTGGCCAGCGAGTACAGCACCATCATCGGCAACGCGCACCAGTTGCAGCTGATGGCGTACAACATGGCGGCCAACTACAGCCTGTCCGCCGACATCGATGCCAGCCAGACCGCCGGCAGCAACGCCAGCGGCATGTGGAGCAGCGCCGGCTTCAGCCCGGTCGGCGACAGCAACAACGCCTTCACCGGCAGCCTCAACGGCGCGAACCGCACGATCTCCGGGCTCACCATCGCCCGCAGCGGCGCGTCCTACGTCGGCCTGTTCGGCAATACCGGCGCCGCCAGCCAGATCGGCAATCTCGCCCTGACCGGCGCCACTGTCACCGGTACCGCATACGTGGGCGGCATCGCCGGCTTCAATGCCGGCACCCTCAGCGGCATCCGCGTCAACGGCAGCATGAGCGGCACCGGCAACTTCATCGGCGGCCTGGCCGGCTACAACAACGCCGGGACGATCGCCGGCGTGCAGACCAGCGGCAGCGTGGTCGGCAGCGGCGGCCCCTACAGCGGCAACTATGTCGGCGGGCTGATCGGCAGCAATGCCAACGGCACGATCAGCGCCTCGTCCTCGTCGAGCACGGTGTCCGGCGGCAGCAGCGTCGGCGGCCTGGTCGGCAACGACTACCAGGGCAGCTATACCAACGCCTTCGCCACCGGCAACGTCAGCAGCACCAGCACCACCACCGGCAACAACGTCGGCGGACTGATCGGCAACGCTATCCAGAGCACCCTGCAGAACGTCCACGCCACCGGCAATGTCACCGCGACCACCTCGAGCGCTGGCGGCCTGGTCGGCATGGCCGGCGCCGGCAGCATCCAGAACGCGTATGCCAGCGGCAACGTATCGGGAACCCAGAGCATCGGCGGCCTGGTCGGACGCAGTTCCGCCGCGATCGACACGGCCTATGCGACCGGCGGGGTGATCGGCACCTCGTCCGAGATCGGCGGCCTGGTGGGGACCCTGGACCACGGCAGCCTCGCGTCGACCCATGCCACCGGCACCGTCTCCGGCGGCAGCTTCGTCGGCGGACTGGTCGGCTACAGCGACACCGGCAGCGTGAGCGCGTCCTACGCCACCGGCGCCGTGTCCGGGACCAACTACCTCGGCGGGCTGATCGGCTACAACGACGGCGGCGCCATCGGCAATGCCTACGCCACCGGCAACGTATCCGGCAGCATGTATGTCGCCGGGCTGGCCGGCTACAACGACAACGGCACCATCGCCAACACCTACGCCAGCGGCGATGCCACCGGCACGGCGTATGTCGGCGGACTGGTCGGCGTCAACTACAACAACACCGTGCGCAACTCCTACGCCACCGGCAACGTTTCCGGCACTGGCGCGGTCGGCGGCCTGGTCGGCTCCAATTCCAACGGCAGCATCGTCGCCAGCTTCTTCGCCACCGACATGGGCGGCAATCCGCGGAACGTGGGTCTGAACACGGCAGGCAACAGCGTCGGCACCATCGACGCGATCAGCGGCGGCAGGTCGTGGAGCGCGCTGAACACGCTCTCCACCTTCACCGATGCCGGCTGGGCGATCGACGATCGCGGCGGTACCGGCCTGACCTGGCGCCTGTACGAACACATGGGCACGCCGCTGCTGCGCAGCTTCCTGACCCCGCTGACGATCAGCAGCAGCGTCTCCGGCCTCGACAAGACCTACGACGGCAACGGCGTCAGCGGTACGCTCGCGTCCTACACGGTCGGCGGCGCCTTCGACCCCAGCCTGCTGTTCGGATCGTCGCTGCGCTACGCGACCGCCGGCAATGGCGTCGGCAGCTACACCACCGGCAACGGCACGCTGCAGATCGGTGGCCTGGCGTCCTCGCAGCAGGGCTACGACATCGGCTACGTGGTCTCCGGCGGCATCGCCATCACCCCGGCGACGCTGACGGTGACGGCGACCTCCGGCTCCAAGACCTACGGCGGCACCGCCAACCTCAGCGGCTACAACGTCGCGGGCCTGTTCGGCAACGACACGGTGTCCGGCGTCGCGCTGAGCAGCGCGGGCGCGGGCAGCGGCGCCGCGGTGGGCAACTACGCCATCACCGCCTCCGGCGCCACCGGCGCAGGGCTGTCCAACTACGTCATCACCTATGTCGACGGCAGCCTGCGCGTCGATCCGGCCACGCTGCGCATCGTCGCCAGCGACGCCAGCAAGACCTACGGCGGCACCGCCACCCTCAGCGGCTACAGCGTCGCCGGTCTGCTCAACGGCGACACCGTCTCCGGCGTGGCTCTGGGCAGTGCGGGCGCCGGCGCCGGTGCCGCAGTGGGCAACTACGCCATCACCGCGTCCGGCGCCAGCGGCGCAGGGCTGTCCAACTACGTCATCACCTACGTCGATGGCAGCCTGCGCGTCGATCCGGCCACCCTGCGCATCGTCGCCAGCGACGCCAGCAAGACCTACGGCGGCACCGCCACCCTCAGCGGCTACAGCGTCGCCGGTCTGCGCAACGGCGACACCGTCTCCGGCGTAGCGCTGGGCAGTGCGGGCGCCGGCGCCGGTGCCGCGGTGGGCAACTACGCCATCACCGCCTCCGGCGCCAGCGGCGCAGGGCTGTCCAACTACGTCATCAGCTACGTCGATGGCAGCCTGCGCGTTGATCCGGCCAACCTACGCATCGTCGCCAGCGACGCCAGCAAGACCGTCGGCAGTACCGCCACCCTGACCGGCTACCGCGTCTCCGGCCTGCTCAACAGCGACACCGTTTCCGGCGTCGCCCTGAATAGCGACGGCGCCGGCAGCGGCGCGGCGGTCGGTAACTACGCCATCACCGCCTCCGGCGCCACCGGTGCAGGGCTGTCCAACTACGCCATCACCTATGTCGATGGTCTGTTGAACGTGGTCGCCGGCAGCGGCGATGGCGGCGGTAGCGGCATCCAGTTGCCCACCACGACCGTGCAGGCGATCAATACCTCGGTCGCCGCCGCCACCGTGACCAGCGATGCAGGCAGCACGCCCGAGGCGAGTCCGCAACAGGCCGACGAAACGGCGCGGGAGCTGGCCGCCGCGGCACGCACCGGCAGCAGCGGTACGGTGACGGCCGCCACCGACTCGATCCTGATCGTCGACGGCGGCATTCGCGCCCCGGCCGTCGCCTGCAGCCCGGGCGCGTCGGACGCCTCCGCGGACAGCTGCATCATCCGGCAGTAACCGGGAACCACCTGACGGCACCGCGCGGCGGTGTCGTCAGGTCACCGCGCTGCCTTCCTCGCCGGCCAAGGCGGCCGCGCCAGGCGCTCTACGATCGTGAGACCGGGCGCAGCCGCGCCCGGTCGTTTTTGCTGCGGGCGCAGGCCGCGCATCGAGAGACGCGCGTGCGCATAGATCAGCCATCGCTTGGCGGCGGCAACCGCGGCAACGCGCGCTGTCCATCCGGCCGACGCGGCAGCAGCAACACGAAGCAGACCGATTCGTCCGGCGCCTGCGTGGCCAGCTGCACCGAGCCGCCAAGCCGCTCCGCGATCCGCCGGACCAGATACAGGCCGAGCCCCGCGCCCGGCGCATCCTGCGCGTTCTCGCCGCGGTAGTACTTCTGGAACAGCCGCGCCTGTTCGGCGGGCGCAATGCCTTGGCCGGGGTTGGCGACCTCCAGCCGCAGGCCTTCGCCAGTGCTGCGCACGCGCACGCGGATGGCCATGTCCTCTGGGCAATGGCGGTCGGCATTGGCGATCAGATTGCGCAATGCCACGCGCAACAGCCCGGCATCGGTGAGCAGGCCGTCGTCGTCGGTGAGGATCTCGCAGACCACGCGCTGCGGCGGAAAATCCCGGCACAACTCCTCCAGCAGCGTGCGCAGCGCACACGGCCGCAGCCGCAGTTCCGATGCCGCCTCGCCCATGCGGTCGTCGGCGAGATACTCGTCCACCAGCGCCAGCAGCCGTTGCGCGGCATCGCGGATGTTGCCGCACCGCGCGCGGTTGCGTTCCGGCGGCGCATCCAGCTTGCGCGCCAGCTGCTGCGCCGACGTCATGATCACCGCCAGGGGCGTGCGGAACTCGTGCGACACCATCGCGACGAAATCGCGTTGGTCCTGCGCGACCTGGCGTTCGGTCTGCAGCAAGGCGCGCAAGTCGTCCTCCAGCGCCTGCCGCCGGTTGATCTCGTTGCGCAACTCGGCGGTGCGCAGCGTCACTTCGTGCTCCAGCGCCTGGCCGTGCCTGCGCGCCAGCTTCACCGCGGCATCGGCGTGCCGCCGTTCGCGCAGCCGGCGCTGCCGCTCGTAACGGCCGATGAGGGCCACGCTCAGCAGCGTCATGTGCAGCATGGTGCCGAACGTGGTGGCGTACTGGGTCCAGGCATTGACCGGGACGAAGCCGAGGTTGCGCAGGAACCCCAGCATCACCCCGAGGTAGAACGGAAAGAACGCGAGCACGAAGAACCGCGCCGGCCGATAGCGGCGCCACAGCAGGTGCAGCCCCAGCCCCGCCAGCAGCAGGATCTCCAGCAGGCCCAGCGCCTGCACCGGTTGCATGCCCCAGGCGTAGTGGCCGGCGAGCACGGCCACCGCGCCGGCAAGCGCGACCGACCACAGCGCGCGCGTGCCCCAGCGCACCAGTTGCGGATGAAAGGCGCGCAGGTTCAGTTGCCGGCAGGCGACCTGGAATCCCACCGGCAGGCTGCAGGCGATGCTGATGCCCAGCAGCGTGTCGCTCCACGCCATCGGCATGCCGGTGACCTGCTGTACCAGGCCGATCGACAATGCCTCGTTGAGCACGCAGCCGCCAAGGTAGGCCACGAACAGGCCACTCATGCGCGCGCGCGTGGCGAGCCAGAACAGCACGTGCAGGCATAGCAGCAGCAGGTAGAAGCCGAAATACAGGCCGAACTGCAGTCCTTCGCGCCGCGACTGGTTGTCGAACGGCAGCCGTTGCCACACGTCCAGACGGGTGACCATCGCGTTCTTGCTGCGCAACCGCAGCAGCACCTCGTAATCGCCCGCATGCGTTGGCGCAAACTGGAAGACCGGGCTGCGGTAATCCACCGGCCATTCGCGTCGCGGCAGGCGCTCGCCGCTCTCCCCGAGCGCCTGCCAGGCGCCACCGGTGGGACGCACATAGGCCTGCACGTCATCGAGCAAGGCATTGCTCAATCGCAGCATCCAACCGCCCGGCGGTACACTTTCGACATGAACAGGCAGACGCAGCCACACGGCACCGTCGGCGAATCCCGCGTTGAGGCCGGCGGGCAGCCGCGTCCAGCCGCCCGCAGCGGCGGCCTGCGTGGCGTCGAGTCGGCCGTGCGGATCGTCCAGGCGCTGCAAGTATCCGCTCGCATCGTGGTGCGCGGAACTCAGCGGCAGCGCCGCGGCCGGGGATGGCGCCGGCTCGGCGGCCACGCACACGCCCATTGCCGCCACGAGCCATGCGCTCACCAGCCAGCGCCACCATTGCGCCATCATTCGCCATACCGCACCGTTGCCAGCCGATGACGTTACAGCAAACCGCCCTGCGCGAGGACGCGACTCCATGTCCGAAGTGATCCTGCTCGAGGACGAGCCGGTGCTGTGCGAGGAACTCGGCGAGTTCCTGCAGGATCTGGGCTATATCGCCGTCTGCGTGGACAGCATCGCCGGCTTCCGGCAACGATTCGATCCGGCGCGCCACACCATGGCCGTCATCGACGTGGGCCTTCCCGATGGCAGCGGCCTGGAGTTGATCCGCGAGCTGCGCCGCGCCGGTCATCGGCTGGGCATCGTGGTGTTCAGCGCGCGCAATACCGCCAGCGATCGCATCGCCGGGCTGGAGTTCGGCGCGGATCACTATCTGGGCAAGGGCATCGACCTGGACGAGCTGGCCGCGACCCTGGCCGCGCTCGGCCGCCGCCTGGCGCTGCCGCCACCGGCGGCGCGCTGGGTGCTGGAATTGGCCGCCGCCCGCCTGAACGTGCCCAACGCACCGCCGGTGCCGCTGTCGCGCCAGGATCTGCTGGTGCTGGCGTGCCTGATGCGCCATGCCGGCGAGAGCGTGGGCCACCGCGAGATCGCCGACGCGCTGGGGGTGAACTTCCTCGAGTACGACCGGCGCCGGCTGGACACGCAGATGTACCGCTTGCGGCGCCGCGTGGAGGAGATCAGTGGGCGCCCGCTGCCGGTGAAGACCTTGCGCAACAGTGGCTATCGCTTCCACGCGCCGGCGGCGTTGGCACCCTGAGCACAATGCTGCGCGGCGCGTGGCCTATGTTTTATGCGCCCCCCGGAGACTGCATCCGCGATGCGGCAATGCCTATGCGGGCATCCGCAAGACGATGGACCCCAAAACGAAAAACGCCGGCAATGCCGGCGTTCTTCGTAAGCGGTGTCAGGGCACTCAGCCCTGCCACTTGCCCAGCGCGGCCAGGCCGTTTTCCTTGGCGCGCTCGTACACCACCTGCTGCGCCTTGGCGAAATTGCCCTTCATGTCCTGCGCCCACAGCTTCAGCGCGGCCTGCTGCATGGCGCGGCCGTAGGAGAAGCTCAGCGGCCACGGCAGGTTGCCGAGCTGGTTCATCGCGTTGAGGTGCGCGGTGGACTGCTCGTCGGTCTGGCCGCCGGACAGGAACACGATGCCCGGCAGGATCGCCGGCACGGTGCTCTTGAGGCACATCACGGTGGACTCGGCCACTTCCTCGACGCTGGCCTGCTCGTCGCAGTCCTTGCCGGCGATGACCATCGAGGCCTTGAGGATGGTGCCTTCCAAGACCACGTTCTGCTCGTACAGCGCGCCGAACAGCGAACGCAGGGTGGCTTCGGTCACTTCGTAGCAGGTCTCGATGTCGTGGTCGCCGTCCATCAGCACTTCCGGCTCGACCATCGGCACCAGGCCCTGCTCCTGGCACAGCGCGGCATAGCGGGCCAGCGCATGCGCGTTGGTCTCGATGCACACGCCGGACGGGATGTCCTCGCCGATGGTGATGACCGCACGCCACTTGGCGAAGCGTGCGCCGAGCTTGTAGTACTCCTCCAGGCGCGCGCGCAGGCCGTCCAGGCCTTCGGTGATCAGTTCGCCCGGCATGCCGGCCAGCGGATGCGTGCCCTTGTCGACCTTGATGCCGGGGATGATGCCGTGCTCGGCCATGTACTTGGCGAACGGCACGCCATCCTTGGTCTTCTGGCGGATGGTCTCGTCGTACAGGATCGCGCCGGAAATGTGGTCGCTCAGCTTCGGCGTGGTCAGCAGCAGCTCGCGGTAGGCACGGCGGTTCTCTTCGACATTCTCGATGCCCACGCCGGCGAAGCGCTTGGCGATGGTGCTGGTGGATTCGTCGATCGCGATGATGCCCTTGCCCGGGGCGACCATTGCCTGTGCGGTTTCGGCAAGCTGTTCGATGCTCATACGGTTCCTGATGGCTGCAACGGGGGAACCCCCAGTATACCGGGCCGGCCTGCATGCATTCCGTTACCGCCGGCATTGCAAGCGGTTACAGGCGTAGACCGCGCAGGTTCCCGGCACTTCAGGCAAGCGCATCCGTCATCGCGTCGCACTGCACATGCGCATCGCCTTGCGCTGTCTTGAGCGGTGCTGCGTCCGCGGACGGCGCCTGCGCGGGCGCGTCCTGCGCGGCCGGCAACGCGATGTCGAGCGCATCGAGCAACGGCTGCCAGTCCTCGGCGCTGCGCGCGCGGCGGTGCGCCAGCAACGCGGCATGGCGGCGCAACCCCGGCAACTGCCAGCGCAGTTCGCAACAGACGCGATCGACTTCCTCGGCCGCCTCCGGCGCGGCGATCAGCCACGGCAGTTGCTCGACCATCTTGCCGGCGCCGGAGTCGTGGATGGCCATGATGTAGCCGACGATCAACAGCAGCAGATGCTGCAGGGCCGCGCGTTCGTCCTCGCGCAGGTCGCCGCCGCGCTGCAGGCGCAGGGCTTCGTCGCGCGCCCGCTCCAGGCCGTCGAGCAAGGCCGCCACCCCTTCGCGCAGATGCTGCGGATCGTGCGTCGACGCCGGCTCCGGCGCGCAGTCGCGCAGGCGCTCGCTCAGCAGGTCGACCACCTCGCGCGGGAACTGTCCGGGCACCACGCGCAGCGCGATGCGCATCCGCGCCAGCGCCTGCGCATGGCCCCGCTCGCGCTCGAACAAGCCATCCAGCGCTTCGGCGCAGGAGATCAATCGGCCCAGGGGCGAGAGTACCGACGCACCGACCGGGTAGCCGGAACCATCGATGCGCTCATGATGCTCGCGCGCGGCGGCGGCCTGCTGCGCCGAATACACGCCGGATTCGCCGAGCAGCGCGGCGCTGATCACCGGATGCACGCAATGCATGCGCCACTGCGCGAAATCCTGCTGCGCCTCCGGCAATTCCAGCACCGCCGGATCCACGTACATCTCGCCGAGATCGTGCAGCAGGCCGACCTCAGCGGCCTCGCGCATGGCCGCGTCCGAGCGCGACAGCAGCGCCGCCAGCCAGGCCACCAGCATCGCCACCCGCACCGCGTGCGAGAACGCAGCCGGCCGGGTCTGGCCGAGGGTGGTCAGCAAGGTGCCGGGCGCGCCCAGCGTGCGGGCGCGGGCCAGCGTGGCCAGCACCGGCGACACCTGGTCGCCCAGCAACTGGCGCAGGTGCGGGTGTTCGTCCAGTTCGCGCTGCGCGGCCAGTTGCACTTCGCTCGGGCGCAGCTCCTCGCAGAACGCCAGCGAGGATTCGAGCGGACGCAGCAGGCGCCGCGCGATCAGGCGCTCGCGCAGCCCGGCGTTGATGCGCTGGCCCTTGGCGACCAGCAGAATGCCGCGGCGGTCGCGGATGTCTTCGGTGACCACCAGCTCGCGCGTGGCCGAGGCCTGGATCAGGTGTTCAAGGCAATGCGTGCCGGGGCGTTCGGGCAGGTCCAGCCCGAGTTCGGCGTGCGCGCTTGGGGACGTCATGGGGGTGTCGCACGATCAGGGAACGGGGGCGCCGCGCCGTTCCATGCGCGATCGAACAGGTGTTGCCGACGGCGCGGCGGCCGAAACCGCCGCGCCGCGTCCTTCAGAGCTCGCCCAGGCCGCTGGCGCGGCCGTCCGGGCCGACCTCGAGCAGGCGCAGGGTGTTGGTCGCGCCGTGGGTTTCCATGTGCTCGCCGCTGGTGAACACCACGCGGTCGCCCGGCGCCAGCAGGCCGGCCTCGACCAGCACGCGGATCGCGCCGCGCGCGGCCTCGCGCGGGGTCAGGCCGCGGCTGTCGAAGTTGATCGGGAACACGTCGCGCATCATCGCCATGTGCCGGCGCGCGCCGTCGTGGCGGGTCACCGCGAAGATCGGCGCCTTGGCGCGGAAACGCGACAGGTAGCGCGGGGTGCCGCCGGATTCGGTCATCGCCACGATCGCGCGCACGCCCACGTGCTGGGACAGGAACATCGTGGCCATGGCGATGGCCTGGTCGGCGCGCTCGAGGTTGCGCGGGGCCATGCCGAAGTCGGTCTCGGTCTCGAACTGGCGCTCGGCGCCCAGGCAGATGCGCGCCATCGCCTCGACCGCGCGGATCGGATAGGCGCCGGCGGCGCTCTCGGCCGACAGCATCACCGCGTCGGTGCCGTCGATCACCGAATTGGCCACGTCCAGCACTTCGGCGCGGGTCGGGATCGGGCTCTCCACCATCGACTGCAGCATCTGCGTGGCGGTGATCACCACTTTGTTCTGCGCCAGCGATTCCTTGATGATCTTCTTCTGCAGGCCCGGCAGCTCGGCGTCGCCGATCTCCACGCCCAGGTCGCCGCGCGCGACCATCACCACGTCCGAGGCCTCGACGATCTCGCTGAGGTTCTCGATCGCCTCGGTGCGCTCGATCTTGGACACCAGCGCCGCGTCGCAGCCGTGCGCGCGGGCGATGCGCCGCGCCTCGTTCATGTCCTCGGCGTTGCGGCAGAACGACACCGCGATGAAGTCGACGCCGATCTTGGCGACGATGCCGATCAGTTCCTTGTCACGCTCGGTCAGCGCGCCCAGCGACAGGCCGCCGCCCTGCTTGTTGAGCCCCTTGCGATCGGACAGCACGCCGTCGTTGAGCACGCTGGTGACGATGCGCTCGCCCTGCACTTCGACGACCTTCAACTGCATCAGGCCGTCGTCCAGCAGCAGCACGTCGCCCGGGGCCACGTCCTGCGGCAGGCCCAGGTAGCTGACGCCGACCTGGCTGGCGTCGCCCGGCGCGGCATTGGGGTCGGCGATCAGGTCGAAGCGGTCGCCGAGCTTGAGCGAGACCTTGCCCTGGGCGAAGCGCTCGATGCGGATCTTCGGGCCCGGCAGGTCGGCGAGGATGCCGATCTCGGCACCGACGCGGGCCGCGGCGGCGCGCACTTCGGCGGCGCGCTTGGCCTGGCCCGACGGATCGCCGTGGCTGAAGTTCAACCGCACCACGTTGACGCCGGCGCGGAACAGATCCTCGAGCACGCCCGGCGGGTCGGTGGCAGGACCGAGGGTGGCGAGAATCTTGGTGCGGCGCTGACGTTCGATCATGATGGCATCCTTGGAAAAAGCGCTCAAAGCTAGCACACGCGCCCCTCACACAGCATGGCATTTCGGCATAGACGCACGCGCGGCCCGGCATAGGAAGCGGACAATGCGGGACAGTATGTGGTCATGTCGCGCCAACCAGCGCCGGCCCGCGGGCGCCACAGATGAGATGACATCAGGCCACGCGCCGTGCGTGGCCAAGGCCATGTGCGCCGGACGCACCGGCGCACGTGCCCATTCAGGCGACTCAGGCCGCAACCAGCGCCGGCAGCTGCGTCGGCGTCTGCGCCAGCACATCGGCGCCGGCCTGGCGCAGTTCCTCGGCATCGCCGAAGCCCCACAGCACGCCGATGCTGCGCATGCCGTGGTGGCGCGCACCGTCGATGTCCATGCGCCGGTCGCCGATCATGCGGCATTGCGCCGGCACGACCGCGAGCCGCCGCAGCGCCTCGGCGATCAGGTCCGGCTTGGCCCGGCGCGCGCCGTCGTCGCTGGCGCCGACGATCTCCTCGAAGCGAGCGCCGAACGGCAACTGCTCGACGATGCGCCGCGCGAAGCGCTCGTTCTTCGAGGTCACCACCGCCAGGCGGTGGCCGGCCGCGGCGATCGTCTCCACCGCCGCGCCGATGTCCGGGAACACCGTGTGCTCGCGCCAGCCGTGGCTGTCGTAGCGGCTGCGGTACAGCGTCAAGGCCTGCTCCACCAGTGCCGCATCGCCGCCGAAGTGCTGCTGGAAGCTGTCGCGCAGCGGCGGGCCGATCCAGGCGCGCAACTGCGCCGGGGTCGGCAGCGGCTGGCCCAGTTCGGCGAAGGCATGGCGCAGGCTGCCGACGATGCCGGCCTCCGAATCGACCAGGGTGCCGTCTAGGTCGAAGAACAGGACGTCGGCGGCGCTCACGCGCCGCGCGCCTGCAGCGCGGCCACCGCCGGCAGGGTCTTGCCTTCCAGGAACTCCAGGAATGCGCCGCCGCCGGTGGAGATGTAGCTGACCTGCTCGGCGATGCCGTACTTGTCGACCGCGGCCAGGGTGTCGCCACCGCCGGCGATGGAGAACGCCGACGAGGCGGCGATCGCCCGCGCCAGGGTCTCGGTGCCCTTGCCGAAGGCGTCGAACTCGAACACGCCGACCGGGCCGTTCCAGACCACGGTGCCGGCCTTGGCGATCAGCTCGGCGTAGTGCGCGGCGGTCTGCGGGCCGATGTCCAGGATCAGGTCGTCGTCGGCGACGTCGGTGACCGCCTTCACCGTGGCCTCGGCGTCGGGCATGAACTGCTTTGCCACCACCACGTCGCTGGGCAGCGGGATCGCCGCGCCGCGCGCGTTGGCGTCGGCGACGATCTTGCGCGCGGTGTCCAGCAGGTCCGGTTCGCACAGCGACTTGCCCACCGCGTGCCCGGCGGCGGCGATGAAAGTGTTGGCGATGCCGCCGCCGACGATCAGCTGATCGACCTTGTCCACCAGGTTGGACAGCAGCTCCAGCTTGGTCGAGACCTTGCTGCCGGCGACGATCGCCAGCAGCGGCTTGGCCGGCTGTTCCAGCGCCTTGGCCAGCGCGTCCAGCTCCGCCATCAGCAGCGGGCCGCCGGCGGCGACCGGCGCGAACTTGATCACGCCATGGGTGGAGGCCTGCGCGCGGTGCGCGGTGCCGAAGGCGTCCATCACGAACACGTCGCACAGCGCCGCGTACTTCTTCGCCAGCGCCTCGTCGTCCTTGCCCTCGCCGACGTTCATGCGGCAGTTCTCCAGCAGCACGATCTGCCCCGGCTGCACCTCCACGCCATCGACCCAGTCGCGGATCAGCGGCACGTCCACGCCGAGCAGCGCGGCCAGGCGGATCGCCACCGGCTCCAGCGAGTCCTCCTGGGTCCACACGCCTTCCTTGGGCCGGCCCAGGTGCGAGGTCACCATCACCGCCGCGCCCTGTTCCAGCGCGTGCTTGAGCGTCGGCACCGAGGCCAGGATGCGCTGCTCGGAGGTGATCAGGCCATTGTCGATCGGCACATTCAGGTCTTGCCGGATCAGCACGCGCTTGCCGGACAGGTCGAGATCGGTCATTCGCAGGATGGACATGTAAGTGCTCGCTTTCGTGGGGTTGCAAAGGGAAAACCGCGCCATCGGTGCAGTGTCGGCGTCGGCATCGTAACGTCGGGTGCAGGAGCGCCGGCCGATCGCCGCAGCGGCGAAACCCCCATTGTCCGGCGTCGGCCGCACAGCGGCAAATCGGTGCATTGACGCGCGCACGGCGCAGCGTGCGCGCGATCGCCGTCCTGCGGGTCAGCCCGCGCCGTCGGCGGCGGCGGGTTTGCGCAGCAGGCTCAGCGCGAAACCGAGCACCAGCAGCGCGCCGCCGATCAGCAGCGCCCACAGCAGCCAGGTCTTCCAGTCGCGCGGCGGTGACGGTGCCTGCAGCGCCGCGGCTCCCGCCAAGGGTTGCGCCGCGCCGAGGCTGGCGGTGGCCGGCGTCCATTGCGGCCCGCGCTGGGTATGCAGGGCCTGCAATGCGGCGGCCAGCGGCGCCGGCGCACGCTGGGTGCGCGCACTGCCGGCGGCCAGCGCATAGGGCGGCGCGCCCTGCGCCAGGAACACCAGCGTTTCCGGCTGGTAGCCCAGGCGCAGCGCCGGCCGCTGCCGGCCCGGATCCTGCGCCGCCAGCAGCCGCCAGTAGCGGTCGCGCACCGGCGCGGTCAGCGCCTGCGGCGGCGAACGACTGCCGCCACCGACCTGGTAGGCCAGCCACGGACCGGCGCGATCCTGCCAAGGCGCCTCGGCGCTGTCGCGGCTCTGCACGCGCCATTCGATCGCGTTGTTGCCGGGCAAGGCGATATCGATGCGCGTCACCGGATAGCGCCCGGGCGACACGAACGCATAGCTGTGCTGCGCAGGATCGCTGCTCGCCGCGTCCAGTTGCTGCCAATGCCAATCGGCGGCGACCGGTGCCGGCGCCAGTTCGGCCTCCACCCCGGTCAACGGCGGCGCGCCGGCACCGGCCAACGGCAGCAGGCGCAGATAGCGCACTTCGCGGCCGATGGGGATGCGCAGCTGCTGCAGGCGGTGCCCCTGATTGCTGAGGTCGACCAGGGTCGCCTCGTCCACCACCACCTCCCAGTCGCGCAGATCGTCGCTGCCCTCGACGCGGTAGCGGGCCTGCTGCGGCTGCGCGGCGGCGGCCCATTGCAGCGACAGCGCGCGCAGTGGCGCGTGCAGTGCGCTGGCATCGACCAGCCAGCCGGCAGCCGCTGCGTCGCTGGCGCCGCCCGCCACGCGGGTCTGGATGCGGCGCACGCTGCCGTCGCGGTCACGCTCAGCGATCAGTTCCAGGTCCGCTGCGCGCCCGTCGCGCGCGGCCGGCAACGGAAACCACGGCAATGGCTGCCGGCGCGGCGCGGTCTCGGCCTGCTCGGCGGCGAACAGCGCGGACGGCAGCGGATCGCCCGCGGCATTGAACACCTCCACATCGCCCAGCGAGGCACGCTGCGCGCTGCGGTAGACCGCATCGTCGAGTTGCACGCGATAGGCGCCGGCATCGGCGTCCTGCAGGGTCAGCGGCCACTGCTGGGCGTAGTCGTCGCGCTGGCTGGCGGCGAACGCGCACAGCGGCAACCCGGCCAGCAACAACGGAAACAGCGCACGTCGGATCATGGGATGGCCTCCTCGGCCGGTTCGGCGGCGCGCGGCGGTGCCGGCGCCAGATAGCCGACCACCGTACACAACAGCCCGTACGCGATGAACGAGGCGATGCCGGCGACGTTGCCGAGATTGCCGCGATCCACCAGCAACAGCTTGCCCAGCACCACCGCCATCAACACCGCGCCGGCCAGCCACAGGCCGCGCTGGCCGCGGCGCGAGCCCAGCACCCAGCCGAGCACGCCCAGCACGCTCCAGACCACGGTCAGGCTGGTCTGCGCCACGCCATCGCCGAGCACGCCAGGCCACGGCACCGCCGCCCAATAGTGCACCGCATGCAAGGTGACGCTGGTGATCCACAGGAAGCCGGCAGTGGCCAGCAGATGGGTGCGCCACGGGCGCAGCAGGGCCGGCAGTTCGGGGCTGCGGGTCCAGCGTACGCCCAGGACCAGCAGCGCCAACTGGCTCAGTTCCAGCGGATTGAGCAACGGCACCCAGGGCAACGGCGCGCTGCTGCCGGTCAGGCCCAGGCTGTACAGCCAGGCCACCGTGAGCAGCCCGAAGTAGGTGCTCTGCAGCGCGCTGCGGCACGGCGCGAAGGCCGTGCCCAGCGGCGCCGCCAGCCAGTTCCAGCGCCACAGCGACAGCGCCGTCGCCAGCAACCAGGGCGCCAGCAACAGCATCCAGCGCCAGCCGGCGGCGAGGTCGCTGTGCAGCGCGATCCAGGTGCACAGCAGCCCGACCACGGTGGGCCACACCAACCACCACACGAACTGCGCCGCGCGCGCCACGCCGCCCCCGCTGTCGCGCAGGCACAGCAGGCTGCGCACGCCGAGCACCGCGAACAGCGCCCAGGCCCAGGCGCCATGTCCGGCGAACGGCTGCCCGTGCGCATCGGCCTGCCAGGCCGCCAGCGGCAACGCCAGCGCCAGGCCGCCCAGCGTGGTCGCGGCCAGCGCCGGCGCCGGCCAGCGCCGCTGCGCTTCGGCCGCGAGCCAGCCGCTGACCGCCGCCCAGGCCAGCAACACGTCCGGCCGCGCGTCGGCGGCGGCGAAGCGCAGGATCTCGGCGACGCCGATCCCGCACCACCAAGCCAGCCCCCACAGGTAGTAGCCCAGCGCCGGCATGGCGGCGCGCGCGCGGCGATAGCACCAGGCGCTGGCGAAGCCGGCCAGGGCCAGCAGCAGCGCGCTCATGCAGGTGGCATTGGCCACGGCCTGGCTGTCCTGCACCGCCGCATCCAGGCCCAGGGTGAAGCCCAACGCGGCCGCCATCTGTAATCCGGCGCCGCTGAGCTGCGGCAGCCAGCGCCGCTGGCGCAGGCCCAGCCACACCAGCGCCGCCCCCTCCAGCGCGAACACGCTCGCGGTGGCCCGCGCCGACAGCGCCAGCGGCACCGCCAACGTGGCGAAGCCCACCGCCAGCACCGCATACGCCTGCCCCAGCAGGGCGAAGCGCGCGCGCCGGATCAGCGCCGCGGCCAGCAGCGCATAGAGCGCCGCCAGAGCCAACGCGCACAAGGCCAGCGGCAGGCGCTCGCCACGCAACAGGCCGGCCTGCAGCGAGAACGCGATCAGCGGCGTGCCGAACAGCAGGCTGCCGTCGACCAGCGCGCTGCGCGCGGCCTGCTGCCGCCGCGCGTACAGGATCGGGATCAGCAGGTAGAAGGCGAAGAACAGCAGCAGGAACGGCTCGGTGCTGACGAACTTCTCCGGCCGGTACTGCAGCACGCCCCACAGCGTGCCGATGCCGAAGGTAAAGCCGAACCCGAGCAGGTTCAGCACCCGCCACGGCCGGTACCAGGCGATCGCGAACACCGCCGCGTTGAGCAGCGCGTAGTAGGAGAACAGCGCCACATGGTTGCCGCTGCCGGTGGACAGCCACAGCGGCGCGAGGAAGCCGGCCAGCGTGCCCAGCACCGCCAGGGTGCGCGATTCCTGCGCCACCGCCAGCACGCACATGCCCGCGACCAGGGCGATGCTCAGCGCCAGCGCCGCCCCGGCCGGGATCAGCCCGGACAGCTTGAACGCGGCGAACACGGTCAGCAGCAACACGCCGATCGCCCCGCCCTGCAGGGCCAGCGCGAAGCTGCGCTTGCGCGTGCGCTGGCGCCAGCCGAACGCCAGGCCCGCCAGCGACGCGGCGGCGATGCCGGCGTAGCGCAGCTCGATCGGCATGCGCAGCCAACCCTGGTCGCCGGCGTACTTGAGCAGCGCGGCGACGCCGGCCAGCAGCACCAGCATGCCGATCTTCACCGGCACGTTGCCCTCGGTGAACCAGCGCTTGACCCCGCTCACCAACCGCTCGATCGGGTCAGGCCGGTGCGGGGCGGCGATCGCGGCCGCGGCGCTGGCGCGCGCCTGCGCTTGCGCTTGCGCTTGCGCCTGTTGTTGCTCGGCGCGCTCGACCGCGGCGGCCAGCGTCGCGAAATCGTTGGTGTGCTGCGGCGTCGGCAAGGGCGGCGGCAGTGGCGGCGGCGCGCTAGCCTCCTCCACGACAAGGGGCGGACGTGCGGGCTCGGACGACACTTCGTTCGGCGCATCCTCGGCCTGCGTCTCGGCATCGACGGCGGATTCCGTGTCCCCGTCCGCGGCCGCAGGACCGGCCCAGGCCGTCGCAGGCGCCACCGGGGCGGCCGCCATCCGCGCGACCTGCGCCTCCAGCGCGGCAAGCCGCTGGCGCAGGCGCGACTGCCCGACCAGGGCCACGATCAACAGCACCGGCATCGCCAGCACCGCCAACACCACCAGCACGACCAACATCTCCATTCGACTCGCATCTCCACGGCGGTGGCGCGGCGCCTGTGACGCGCACCAGGTGTCCGGCGGCGCCGGACCTGGCGCAGATGGTAGACGAGTTCGGTACCGGCATCGGCCAACAGGCGAGGCCGCAGCCCAGGCAGGGCAAGCCTCGGCGTTCCGACGAACGGTCTTCACACCGCCCTCAAGTCGATGAATGGACGGCCGCTACACCCCTTACCGCGTCGTCCGTCTGCTGTTCCCTCCCACCCCACCGGCAGCATGAATGAACCTACCCGCTCACCCCGCCGAAACGGGGATCGATGACCATATCCGCGCCGTCGTCGGCCTCTCCGACCAATTGCTCGGCCAACTGCGCCGCTCCTTGCAGGGCATCGACGCGATCAACCGCACCACCCACATGATCTCGATGAACGCGCGCATCGAATCGGCGCGCATCGGTGCCGCCGGACGCGGCTTCAGCGTCATCGCGCAGGAAATGGACGGGCTGTCGCGGCGCGTGGCCGAGGCCACCCAGGACCTGGACAAGGTCGCCGCGCGCACCAGCGCGGAGATGCGGCAGACGCTGAGCCGGCTGCAGGACGACGTGCGCCGCACGCGGCTCAGCGAACTGGCCCTGAGCAACATCGACCTGATCGACCGCAACCTCTACGAGCGTAGTTGCGACGTGCGCTGGTGGGCCACCGACGCCGCGGTGGTGGCGGCAGCGCGCACCGACAGCGACGCCGAGGCGCTGGCCTACGCGTCGCGGCGCATGGGCCAGATCCTGGATTCGTACACGGTCTACTTCGATTTGATCCTGGCCGGCAGCGATGGCCGCATCCGCGCCAACGGGCGGCCGCGGCAGTTCGCCTCGGTCGGCAGCGACGTCTCCACGCAACCGTGGTTCGAGCAGGCCATGCGCACCCGCAGCGGCGAGGACTTCAGCTTCCAGGGCGTGCACGCCAGTGCGCTGGCCGATGGCGAGCGGGTCCTGGTGTACGCGTGCACGGTCCGCGAGGGCGGCCGCATCGATGGCCGCGTGCTGGGCGTGCTGGGCATCGTGTTCCGCTGGGACGCGCTGGCGCAGACGATCGTGCAGCGCACGCCGCTGTCCGAATCCGAATGGGGCCGCAGCCGGGTCTGCATCGTCGACGCGCAGGGCCAGGTGCTGGCCGACTCGGCCGGGCGCATGCTGCAGGACCGGATCGACTTCGACGGCCGCGACGCCTTGTTCAAGCAGCCCCGCGGCGCCGTGCTGATCGACCTGGACGGCCGGCCGCACTGCATCGGGCATGCCGCCTCGCCCGGCTACGAAACCTACCGCACCGGCTGGCACTCGCTGATCCTGCAGGCCCTGTAGCGCGCCCACGCCGCACTGGCGCCATGCCCAAAAAGCGGCAGCGGATCACGGGGCAACACCTGCCCCGTCGACCCGCTGCGTGCGCAGCGGCATGCCGCATGGCGGTCGCGATCCCGCCATCGGCCCTGCCGACAGGAGCGTCGTCGTTGCCTGAATGCCGCTGCGCGCTGTATTGACGACGTCATTTGGCCATGCCTAAGCTCGTTGCGCCGCGCTGAAGCCGTACCGACGCGTCTCGACGCGACCGGTGCCCTCTGGATTGCAGACGCCACTTCCCAGGTAAACGGACATGACCATGAAACCCTTTCGCACCCTGCTGATCTCGGCCATGCTGGCCGCGTCCTTCGCCGCTCCCGCCCTGGCCGAAAAGGTCGACAATCCGGAGCTCTACACCCCCGATGCGGTGAAGAAGAACATCGTCATCGGCAAGACCACCAAGGAGCAGGTGCGCGCGATCTATGGCGAGCCCAAGCACGTTTACAGGACATCCGGAAAGGAAGGCGGTTATGAAAAGTCGTGGACCTACCGGCCGGGCGAGTCGCACGGCGAAAAGATCCGCGGGACGGCAACCACCGTACTGAAGCGCATGCTGCCCGGTTACTACACCGGTCAGGCGGTCAACGAAGCCCAGGATCACGGCGTCGGCGCGCGCAACGTCAAATCCTACGACCTGGAAGTGGAATTCGACGCCAATGGCGTCGTCACCGATTACAAGCAGAGCGAAAGCAACGTCTCCAAGGACGCGCTGTAACGGCGAGCGGATGGCGGCGGCGCGGATCGCGCCACTTCCATCCCGTTGCATCCACGCCGACGTCGCGGCGGGCAAGTCCCTCGCAGCACAGCCACAAAAAAGGAGCGCCGAAGCGCTCCTTTTTTGTTTGCATGCGTTCGCGATGGCGTGTGCAGCGTGCCAACGGCGGCGGACTGCAGCGGTCGCTGCCGCACAAGACCGCGCCGCCCGCCACCGGCGGACGACGCGCGGCAGCTTACTTCGCCACCACCTTGACCATTTCCAGGCACTTGTTGGAGTAGCCCCACTCGTTGTCGTACCAGGACACCAGCTTGACGAAGGTGCCGTCCAGGGCGATGCCGGCATCGGCGTCGAAGATGGAGGTGCGCGCGTCGCCGCGGAAATCGGTGGCGACCACCTTGTCCTCGGTGTAGCCGAGGATGCCCTTCAGCGCGCCTTCGCTCTGCGCCTTCACCTCGGCACAGATCTCGGCGTAGGTGGCCGGCTTCTCCAGTTCCACGGTCAGGTCGACCACCGACACGTCCGAGGTCGGCACGCGGAAGCTCATGCCGGTGAGCTTCTTGTTCAACTCCGGGATCACCACGCCGACCGCCTTGGCCGCGCCGGTGCTGGACGGAATGATGTTCTCCAGGATGCCGCGGCCACCGCGCCAATCCTTGTTGCTCGGGCCGTCCACGGTCTTCTGCGTGGCGGTGGCCGCGTGCACGGTGGTCATCAGGCCGCGCTTGATGCCCCACTTGTCGTTGATCACCTTGGCCAGCGGCGCCAGGCAGTTGGTGGTGCAGCTGGCGTTGGAGACGATGGCCTGGCCGGCGTAGGTGCTGTCGTTGACGCCGTACACGAACATCGGCGTGTCGTCCTTCGACGGCGCCGACAGGATCACCTTCTTGGCGCCGGCGTCCAGGTGCTTCTGCGCGGTTTCCTTGGTCAGGAACAGGCCGGTGGACTCGATCACCACGTCCACGCCGACCTCGCCCCACTTCAGCGCCGCCGGATCGCGTTCCTGGGTCAGGCGGATCTTCTTGCCGTTGACCAGCAGATGATTGCCCTCGACCGACACCTCCGCCTGGAAGCGGCCGTGCACGGAGTCGTACTGCAGCATGTAGGCCAGATAATCCGGCTCGAGCAGGTCGTTGATGGCGACGATCTCGATGTCGCTGCCGAAATTCTGCACCGCCGAGCGCAGCACGTTGCGCCCGATGCGACCGAAACCGTTGATGCCGACCTTGATTGCCATTTCAGTAGCTCCTGCGGCCGCGCCTGGCGCGGCGGATGGAAGGGGAACCGCATTCTAGCAGGCCGGCCGCGCCACGCCGGATACGCCGGTTTGATCAGGATCAAGGCGGCGTATGGCCGCGCGCCGGACACTGCGCCCACACCCAACCGAGACTCCACCATGCGCACCACCTCCCCCCTCCTGCTCACCGGCCTGGCCGCCGCCCTGACCCTGTGCGCCCTGCCGGCGCTGGCGCAGTCGCAAGGCGACTGGACCGTCGGCATCGGCGCCCACCAGGTCAATCCGAAGTCCGACAACGGCACGCTGGCCGGCGGCACCCTGCCGCTGCGCATCGACAGCAACATCCGCCCGACGGTGACCTTCGAGTACTTCGTGCACCAGGACCTGGGCGTGGAAGTGCTGGCCGCGCTGCCGTTCGAGCACGACATCAGCGTCAAGGGCGTGGGCAAGGTCGGCAGCACCAAGCACCTGCCGCCGGTGGTGTCGCTGCAGTACCACTTCAACAGCGCCGGCAAGGTCTCGCCGTTCGTTGGCGCCGGCATCAACTACACCACCTTCTTCAGCGAGAAGACCACCGGCGCGCTCGCCGGCAGCAAGCTCAAGCTGGACGACTCCTGGGGCCTGGCCGCGCACGCCGGCGTGGATTTCGCACTCACCGAGAAGTCGGCGCTGCGCGTGGACCTGCGCTGGATCGACATCGACAGCAAGGTCAAGGTCAACGGCAGCGACCTGGGCACCGCGCACATCGATCCGCTGGCGTACGGCCTGGCCTACGTGATGAAGTTCTGAAACGGGCGCCGGCGCCGCTGCCAACTGCGGCGCCGGTGGCCACACGGTCGGCGCCGCGCGTCGCAGCGGCGCCATCGCGCGCGGCGGCCCAGGCCGACGCGGCATGCCGCAAGCGGCAGCCCCGGCGCGCAGCGCGTCCGCGGCGCTTCTCTGGCAGACTACGCGCCACACGGATGTGGATCGGCGCCCGCTGGGCCGACACGGGGTTCGCATCCGCCCACTCGTCGTCCACCGGGGTCCCCCATGCCGCCACGCCTGTTCCGTCGCCTCGCCGTCGCCGCCCTCGCCAGCATTGCCCTGCCCGCCGCGGCGCAATCGGCCGGCCATTTCACCACCAGCTACGGCCTGCACGGCATGGTGCCGGGGTCGTCCAACGGCACGCTGCGCGGCAGCGATCAGCGCTTCGACGCCGACGTCGCGCCGGCCGTGTCGTTCACCTACGAATACTTTTTCCGCGGCAATCTGGGCCTGGAGATGCAGGGCCTGGTCGGTCAGCAGAAGATCGGCGTGGACCGCGGCGGCGATATCGGCAGCGCCTGGATGCTGTCGCCGACCATCTCGCTGCAGTACCACTTCAACGGCAACGGCGACATCTCCCCGTTCGTCGGCGCCGGCCTCAACTACACCGCCTTCCTCGGCAGCGACGGCAAGGGCGCGTTCGCGTCCAACGACGTGAAGTTCAAGGACAGCATTGGTCCGGCGCTGCATGCCGGCGTGGATTTCGCGGTCGGCGAACGCAGCGCGATCCGCGTGGATGCGCGCTGGACCGGCATGCGCAGCGACGTGGAGGTGGACGGCAGCACGCTCGGCAAGGCCAAGCTCGATCCGGTCACCTACGGCGTCGCGTATCTGATGTATTTCTGAGCCTGCGGCCGGGTCGTGTCCTCGGACGCGGCTCGGCGCGGTCGGCGACGCCGTCTGGTACCGGCGTCCGCCGTGCTGAGCGGCAACGCAACAGACCTGACGCGCGTCATGGCCGCGTCGTCGGCGCCGGCTAGAATCGGCGCATGAAAATCTCTCCCTTCGTTTGCACCGCGCTCGCCGCAGCCCTCGCCGCTGCGCCGTCCGCCGCCTTCGCCTGGGGCCCGCTGGGCCACCGCCTGGTCGCCGATCTCGCCGACACCCAGCTCACCCCGCAAGCCCGCGCGCAGGTCCGCACCCTGCTGCAGGGCGAACCCGACCCGACCCTGGCCGGCGTCGCCAACTGGGCCGACCAGCTCCGCGAACACGATCCCGACCTGGGCAAACGCAGCGCGCGCTGGCATTACGTCAACCTGGCCGAGAACGACTGCCACTACGAGCAGACCCGCGACTGCCCGGACGGCAACTGCGCGGTCGAGGCGCTGCGCCGCCAGGCCGCGATCCTCGCCGACCGCAGCCAGCCGCAGGCCGCGCGTGCGCAGGCGCTGAAGTTCGTCGTGCATTTCGCCGGCGACGTGCAGCAGCCGCTGCATGCCGGCTACGCCCGCGACAAGGGCGCCAACACCGTGCAGATCCAGTTCGAGGGCAAGGGCAGCAATCTGCACTCGCTGTGGGACAGCGGCCTGCTGCGCAGCCGCGGGCTGGATGAACAGGCGTACCTGGCCGAACTGGAAAAGCAGCCGTTGCCTGTGCCCTCGCCGGCAGGCAGCGCACTGCCACCGCCGGCCGCGGCGTGGGCCGAGGCCTCCTGCAAGATCATGATGCGTCCGGGCTTCTATCCGCCCGGCGCCACGCTGCCGGCCGATTACGTGACGACCTGGCGCCCGGTCGCCGAGGCGCAGTTGCGCCAGGCCGGTGCCGACCTGGCGGCAACCTTGAACGCGGCGCTGGGCAAGTAAGCTCGGCGCAGAGCGCAGGAGCGGTTTCGGCCGCGATGGGCTTTCCTGGGCAAGCCCATCGCGGCTGAAGCCGCTGCTACGAGAGCGTTACGCAGAATTCAACTGCGCGCGCGTCCAGCGCACGATCTCGGCGGTGCCGATGGCGCCGCTGTGTCGGCCGAGTTCGCGGCCCTGGCGCAGCAGGATCAGCGTCGGGATGCTGCGAATGCCGAAGCGCCCGGCCAGCGCCGGCTGCGCGTCGCTGTCGAGCTTGCCCAGGCGCAGCCGCGGCTCGAGGTGCGCGGCCGCGGCGGCGAAGTGCGGGGCCATGGTCCGGCACGGACCGCACCACGGCGCCCACACATCCACCAGCAACGGCAGCTCGCTGCGCTCGGCGTGCGCGGCAAACGTCTCGGCGGTCAGCGTGACCGGTGTGGCGTCGAACAAGCCGCGATGGCAGCGCCCGCATTGCGGCGCGTCCGCCAGTTTCGCCTCCGGCACCCGGTTGAGCGCGGCGCAGTGCGGGCAGGCGACATGCAGCGGCGTGGTCATGCGCCGGCCTCGATGCTCTTGTCGCCGAGCAGCACGGTGCCTTGCGCATCCTTGACCGTGACCTGCACGTCGATGCCCTGGCGCACGCTCTGGGTGACCACGCAGAACTGCTCGAACTGGGCCAGGATCCGCTCCAGCTGCGCATAGTCCTGGTTGGCGCCGGGCAGTTGCAGTTCCACCGAGGCCTGCGGAATGCGCCAGAACCCCTCCGGATTGCGCATCGGCGTGGCGGTGATGTGCGCGACAACGCCGGCCGGATCGTTCTTGTACTTGCGCATCGCGAACAGCAGGCTGGCGGCCAGGCAATTGGCGATGCCGGCCAGCAGGATGCGCGTGGGATTGGGGCCGCGCTCCTGCCCCAGCGGCGCGGTTTCGTCGCTCAGCCAGGGCTCCAGCGCGGTTTCGTCGAAGCGAATGCGGAACGCGAAGTCCGTGTCCTGCTCCAGGGTGACGCGGATCGGATCGCCGATGGGCATGGTGGAAACTCCACTTCGCAGAAAGGGATTTCGACTCTACGCCGGCACCGGTAACGGCGTGTGGACGCAGCGTCGTGCTCACGCAGCCGCTTCGCGCCGTGCCAGCGGGTAGTACAGCAACGGGATGACCAGCAGGGTCAGCGCCGTGCTGACCAGGATGCCGAACAACAGCGCCACCGCCAGGCCATTGAAGATCGGATCGTCGAGGATGAACAGCGCACCCAGCATCGCCGCCAGGCCGGTCAGCACGATCGGCGGTGCGCGCACCGCACAGGCCTCGATCACCGCCTGTTCGGCGCTGCGCCCCTGCGCCAGGGCATGACGGATGAAGTCCACCAGCAGGATCGAATTGCGCACGATGATGCCGGCCAGGGCGATCATGCCGATCATGCTGGTCGCGGTGAATTGCGCGCCGAGCAGGGCATGGCCCGGCATCACTCCGATCACCGTCAGCGGAATCGGCGCCATGATCACCAGCGGCAGCAGATAGCTGCGGAACTGCGCCACCACCAGCAGATAGATCAGCAACAGGCCCACCGCGTAGGCGATGCCCATGTCGCGGAAGGTCTCGTAGGTGATCTGCCATTCGCCGTCCCATTTCACTGCGAAGTCGGCGGTGTCGGTCGGCGGTGCGATGAAATGCTGCTGCAGCGCCTGCCCATCGAGCCGGTGGCTGCGCAGTTGCCCGACCAGGTCGAACATGCCGTACAGCGGGCTGTCCAGGCGCCCGGCTTCGTCGCCGGTGACGTACACCACCGGCCGCAGGTCCTTGTGCGCGATGCTGTCGTCCCAGGGCAGGCGTTGCACCGCGACCAGTTCCGACAGCGGCACCAGTTGCCCATCGCCGCCGCGCACGCGCAGCGCCAGCAGGCGTGCGCTGGCGGCCTGCGCTGCGCCCGGCAGGCGCAGCCGCACCGGCTGTGCCACCTTGGACGTGCCATCGTGCAGCCAGGTGACGTCCAGACCCTGCACCGCCGTGGCCAGGGCATCGGCGATGGAAGCCTGGCTCACGCCCAGGCGCGCGGCGCGCACGCGGTCGACCACCAGCGTTTCGCGGGTGGCCGCACTCTCCACGCTGGTGTCGACATCGACCACGTTCGGCGTGCGCAGGAAGCGTCGCTCCAGCGCCAGGGCGAGCTGGCGGCTGCGCGGATAGTCCGGCCCGTACACCTCGGCCACCAACGGTGACAGCACCGGCGGCCCCGGCGGCACCTCCACCACCTTCAGCGACGCGCCATGCCGGCGTGCGATCGCCGCCAGCGGCGGCCGCAGCGCGCGGGCGATGGCATGGCTGTGGCGCGTGCGCTGGTGTTTGTCGACCAGGTTCACCTGCAGGTCGCCGACGTTGTTGCCGCTGCGCAGGAAGTACTGCCGGACCAGGCCATTGAAGTTGACCGGCGCCGAAGTACCGGCATAGCCCTGGTAGTCGTGCACCTCGGGCGTGCGGTCGAGCACGCCGGCCAACTCCACCAGCAACGCATCGGTCTCCTGCACGGTACTGCCTTCGGGCAGGTCGACCACGATCTGCAGTTCGGACTTGTCGTCGAACGGCAGCATCTTCAGCACCACCCATTGCAGCCCGACCAGGCCCACCGCAGCCAGCAGCAGTGCCGCGATGCCGGCGAACAGCCAGCCGCGCCGGCGCGCGCCGCGGCCCGGATCCAGGAACGGGTGCAGCAAGCGCCCGAACAGGCGCTGCAGGCGCGGCGGAGCGTCGCGCTCCGCCCCTGCCTGCGCGGCATGCGCCGGCACATGCCGCTTCAACAGCTTCAACGCCAGCCAGGGCGTCATTACCAGCGCGATCGCCAGCGACAGCAGCATGCCGACCGAGGCGTTGATCGGAATCGGCCGCATGTACGGCCCCATCAGGCCGCTGACGAAGGCCATCGGCATCAGCGCCGCGATCACGGTGAAGGTGGCGAGGATGGTCGGGCCGCCGACCTCGTCCACCGCCGGCGGAATCGCCTCGCGCAAGGTCTTGCCGCCGCCGCGCAGATGGCGGTGGATGTTCTCCACCACCACGATGGCGTCGTCGACCAGGATGCCGATGGAGAAGATCAGCGCGAACAGCGACACGCGATTGAGGGTGAAGCCCATCGCCCACGAGGCGAACAGCGTCAGCGCCAGGGTCAGTACCACCGCGCTGCCGACCACGATGGCCTCGCGCCAGCCCAGCGCAAACAGCACCAGCAGCACCACCGAGGCGGTGGCGAACACCAGCTTGTGGATCAGCTTGGCGGCCTTGGCCGCCGCGCTGGCGCCGTAGTCGCGGGTGACCTCGGCATGCACGCCCTGCGGCAGCAGTTCGCCGCGCAAGGCCTGCAGACGCGCGCTCACCGCGCGGGTGAGCGCCGAGGCGTCGCTGCCCGGCTTCTTGGCGATGGCCAGGGTCACCGCCGGCGCGCGCCCCTGCGCCGGGCCGCCGCGCGTGGGTGGCGTGCCGTACCACACGTAGGCCGTGGGCAGGTCGGCACCGGCCTGGATCTGTGCCACATCGCGCAACTGCAGCGGCCGGCCGTCGTGCACGCCGATCACCAGCTCGCGCACGGCATCGGCATCGGCCAGGAACCGCCCGGCACTGAGCGGCACCGCACGGCCGCCGCCGATGCGGTCGCCGAGCGGGCGCACCACGTTCGCCCCCTGCAGCGCCTGGCCGAGGTCGGCCACGGTGAGGTCGTAGGCGGCCAGCCGCGCCGGATCCAGCGTCACCGTGACCACCCGCGGCGGCGCGCCGATGCTGTAGATGTCGCGCGTGCCCGGCAGGCGCTTGAGGTCGGTCTCCAGGGTGCGCGCGATCGCGCCCAGGTCGGCGGCGCTGCGCTGCGGATCGTCGCTCCACAGGGTCACGCTCATCACCGGCACGTCGTCGATGCCCTTGGGCTTGACCAGCGGCGCGCTGGCGCCCATCTGCGTGGGCAGCACGTCCAGATTGGAATACACCTGGTTGTACAGGCGCACCAGCGCGGTCTGCCGCGGCACCCCGACCTGGAATTCGACGGTCAACACCGCCTGCCCGGGGCGGCTCACCGAGTACACGTGCTTGATGCCCTCGATCTCGTCGAGCTTCTGTTCCAGCGGCGTGCTCAACAGCTGTTCGACCTCGCGCGCATCGGCGCCCGGCAGCGACACGAACACGTTGGCCATGGTCACGTCGATCTGCGGCTCTTCCTCGCGCGGTGTGATCGCCACCACCGCCAGGCCGAGCAACAGGCCGAGCAGGGCCAGTACCGGCGTCAGCGGCTTGGCCTGAAAGAATGCCGCCAGGCGGCCGGACATCCCGAAACCGGTGGCCATCTCAACGCTCCACCAGCGCGCGCCGCTGCGCGGCCAGCGCCTGTCCCGCAGCGACCGGATCGCGCGCCACCCGCTCGCCTGCGCGCAGCCCGGCCAGCACTTCCACCCGCTGCGCATCGCGCTGCCCGATCCGCAGCTGCCGCAGGCTGAGCCGGCCGTCGGCCAGCACATAGGCCGCGCTGAGTTCGCCCCGCTGCAACAGCGCCGACAGTGGAATGCGCAACGGCGCCGCCTCCGCGGCATCGCCGGCAGCCAGCGGAAAACCGACCTTGGCCGTGGTGCCGGGCGCCGGAGCCGGCTGCAGCGCCGGCAACGGTACCCGCACCGTCACGCTGTGGCTGCGCGGATCGGCGGTGGGGAACACCGTCACCTGCGGAATCTGCAGGATGCGCCCATCGTCCAGCCGCACCTGCGCGCGCGGCGCGGCACGGATGGCGTCGGCATCGGACTGCGGTACCTGCACCTCGATGCGCTGCGCGCCGGGCACGTACAGCGACAGCAAGGCCTGCCCGGCCGCCACCGCCTCGCCCGGCTGCACCTGGCGCGCGCTGATGACACCCGCGAACGGCGCGCGCACCACGGTGTAGTCGGCCGGCTGCTGCGCCTGCGCCAGTTGCGCGGCGGCGGCAGCGCGTGCGGCATTGGCCGCATCGCGGGTGGCGCGGGCCTGGTCCAGTTGCGCGCGCGACACGTATTGCGCCCCGGCCAGGGACGCATAGCGGCGATAGCTGGCCTCGGCCTCGTCGGCGCTGGCCGTCGCGGCACGCACTTGCGCCTGCGCACCGGCCACGCCGGCGCGCTGTTCCACTGCGCTGAGTTGCAGCAGCACCTGGCCGGCGGCGACCCGGTCGCCCACGTCCACCGCGACGCTGCGCACGCGCCCGCCGGTCTGCGCGCTCAGATCGGCGTACTCCACCGGAGCCACGACGCCGTCCCAGGAGCGCACCGCCAGCGCCGCGGGCTCCGCCGGCGCGGTCGCCAGCGCCGGCAACGGCGGCGGCGCGACCGTGGCGGCGTCATGCCGACAGCCTGCGAACGCCAGCACCGCCAGCGCCGCGAATGCGCCCGCCAGGGTCGCACGGCCGCTGCCGCGGGCCAGCGCAGCGGCAGGCGCAAGCGTCCTGCGCCGCCGTCCGGCACGCCAGACACCCCGGATCGGCCAACGAAGCACACGCATGCTCGAACTCCAGAAGAAAGGGCGCATCCGCGCCGTCGGTGGGTATTCCGCCGCGGCAGGCCGGGCGCGGCCGCCCGAGGCTGGCCGCGAGATAAATTAGAATTTTCTTATATTAGAGTCAACTGATATGATGGCCGCACTTTCCCGCCGAGCACCCCCAATGCCCGCCTCCTCCGCCCAAGCCCTGGTCGACCGCGCACGCGCGCAGATCCACGAAACCCCTGTCCACACCGATGCCGCCGCCACGCCACTGCCCGGCGAATGGATCATCGACGTGCGCGAACCCGGCGAGTTCGCCATGGGCCACCTGCCCAACGCGATCAACATCCCGCGCGGCATCCTCGAATTCCGCCTCGATGCCGATCCGGCACTGGCCCGACGCGACCAGCCGATCCTGCTGTACTGCGCCAGCGGCGGCCGCTCCACCCTGGCGGCGCTGAGCCTGCAGCACCTGGGCTACACCGCGGTGCGCTCGCTGACCGGCGGCTTCCTGGGCTGGACCGCGGCCGGTGGCCCGGTCGATTTCTGAGCCCATGCCGCGCCGCGCCGCAACCGCCCTGGACCCTGCCGCGATGCGCGCGCACGCCAGCGAGGCGGCGCGCCTGCTGAAGGCGCTCGGCAACGAGAAGCGGCTGCTGCTGCTGTGCCTGCTGGTGGACCGCGAGCAATCGGTCGGCGAGCTCAACGCGCGCGTGGAGCTGAGCCAGTCGGCGCTGTCGCAACACCTGGCGCTGCTGCGCGAGGATGGACTGGTGCAGACCCGCCGCGAGGGTCAGACCATCTATTATTCGCTGGTGCCCGGCCCGGTGCAGCGCATCCTCGAGGTGTTGCACGGCATCTACTGCAGCGCCGCGCCACCTGCCGCCACCCGGAGCGATCGATGAGCCAGCATCCGCACGTCCACGCCTTCCACCATGCTGGTTCCGGCACCTGGAGCTACGTGGTCGAGGATGGCCACGACGCCGCGGTGATCGACCCGGTGGTGGGCTACGACCCGCAGACCGGCGCACTGGACGACGCGCCGGCGCAGGCGCTTGCGTCGTGCCTGGACGCGCGCGGGCTGCACCTGCGCTGGATCCTCGAGACCCACGCCCACGCCGATCATGTCTCCGCCGCGCAATGGTTCAAGCGACGCTGGCCACAGGCGACGCTGGCGATCGGCGACGGCATCCGCGAGGTACGCGCCCGTTTCGCGCCGCAGTTCGGCCTGGACGCGGACGCGCAGGCGCGCTGCGGCTTCGATCACCTGTTCGCCGATGGCGAGCGTTTCGCGATCGGCAGTGTGCAGGCACAGGTGATCGCCGTGCCAGGCCACACCGGCGACAGCGTCGCCTACCTGATCGGCGATGCGCTGTTTCCGGGCGATTCGCTGTTCATGCCCGACAGCGGCACCGCGCGCTGCGACTTCCCCGGCGGCGACGCGGCCACGCTGTACCGGTCGATCCAGCGGCTATACGCGCTGCCGGAGGCGACGCGCGTGTTCGTGTGCCACGACTACGGCGCAGGCGGCCGCGCGGTGGCCTGCCAGACCAGCATCGGCGAACAACGCCGCAGCAACATCCATGTGCGCGATGGCATCGACGAAGCGGCCTTCGTGGCCCTGCGCCAGGCGCGCGATGCGACGCTGGCCGAGCCGCGGCTGATGCAGCCGTCGGTGCGCGCCAACATCCAGGCCGGCCGCACCGACGACCTGGCGCCGCCGCCGGCGTGAGCAGGCAGCGCGCCGCCGGCGCGCTAGGATGCTGATCTGCGACAGCGCTGCGCGACTGCGGTCGCGCGCGCCGCCGCGCACTGCCGCATCGCCTTCCCCGCCCCCGCTGGAGTGACCCATGACCCGACCGCTGCGCCGCCTGCTGTGCCTGTGCACCTTGATCGTCGCCACCGCGATCGCGCCGGTCTCGGCGCAGACGCCGCTGACCGTGTTTGCCGCCGCCAGCCTCAAGGAATCGCTGGACGAGGCCGCCAGCGCCTACCAGCGCGCCAGCGGCACCCCCGTACAGGTGTCCTACGCCGCCAGCTCCACGCTGGCCCGCCAGGTGGAACAAGGCGCGCCGGCGGACGTGTTCGTGTCCGCCGACCAGGAATGGATGGACTACCTGCAGCAGCGCAAGCTGATCGATCCGGCGATGCGCCGCGACCTGCTCGGCAACACCCTGGTGCTGGTGGCGCCGGCCGCCAGCACGGCGCAGGTCGACCTGCGCAAACACGGCGCGCTGCTCGCCGCGCTCGGCGCGCAGGGGCGCCTGGCGGTCGGCCAGACCGCCAGCGTGCCGGCCGGCAAGTACGCGCGCGCCGCACTGCAGGCGCTGGGTCAGTGGGACGCGGTGCAGCCGCGCCTGGCCGAAAGCGAGAGCGTGCGCAGCGCGCTGATGCTGGTGGCGCGCGGCGAGACACCGCTGGGCATCGTCTATGGGTCCGACGCCCAGGCCGAACCGAAGGTGCGGGTGGTGGCGACCTTCCCCGCCGACAGCCACGCGCCGATCGTGTATCCGGTGGCGCCGCTGCGGGCGAGTGCGCACGCCAAGGCCGCCGCCGAGTTCGTGCGCTGGCTGCGCACACCACCGGCACAGGCGATCTTCCGTCGCCATGGCTTCTCGCTCACCCGCTGAGGCCTGGCATTGTTCGACTTCACCGCGCAGGAACTGACCGCGATCGCGCTGAGCGTCAAGGTCGCGCTGGTCGCGGCGCTGGCCAGCCTGCCGTTCGCGGTGGCCTGCGGCTGGCTGCTGGCGCGGCGCCGCTTCTTCGGCAAATCGTTGCTGGACGCGCTGCTGCACCTGCCGCTGGTGATGCCGCCGATCGTCACCGGCTACGCGCTGCTGCAGCTGTTCGGCCTGCAGGGGCCGATCGGCGGCTGGCTGTTCGAGCATCTCGGCGTGCAGTTCGCGTTCCGCTGGACCGGCGCGGCGCTGGCCAGCGCGGTGATGGGCTTCCCGCTGATGGTGCGGGCGATCCGCCTGGCCCTGGAGTCCACCGACCGTCGCCTGGAAGCGGCGGCCGCCACGCTGGGCGCCGGCCCATGGCGGGTGTTCTTCACCATCACCCTGCCGCTGGCGTGGCCGGGCGTGGTCGCCGGCGGTGTGCTCGGCTTCGCCAAGGCGCTGGGCGAGTTCGGCGCCACCATCACCTTCGTTTCCAACATCCCCGGACAGACCCAGACGCTGGCCTCGGCGATCTACAGCCTGCTGCAGGTGCCCGGCGCCGAGGCCGGCATCTGGCGGCTGGCGGCGGTGGCGCTGGCGATCTCGCTGGGCGCCTTGCTGGCCTCCGAGTGGCTGGTCCGGCGCCAGCGCGGCGCGGAGGCGGATGCATGAGCCGCGCAAGCACTCGGAGCCTGCACCGATGCTGAGCATCGACCTGCACCTGCAGCGCGGCCGTTTCGCCCGCCACGTGCGCATCGAGGAACAGGCGCGCGTGGTCGCGCTGGTCGGTCCGTCCGGTGCGGGCAAGACCAGCCTGCTCAACGCCATCGCCGGCGTGCTGCCGCCGCGCAGCGGGCGCATCGCCATCGATGGCCGGGTGCTGTACGACAGCGCGGCCGGCATCGACCTGCCGGCGCATCGCCGCGGCATCGGCTACGTGTTCCAGGACGCGCGCCTGTTCCCGCACATGGACGTGCGCCGCAACCTCGGCTACGGCCGCCATGGCCGTGGCCAGCCGGCGCGCTTCGCACTGGACGCGGTGGTCGAGCTGCTCGGCATCGGCGCGCTGCTGGAGCGGCGCCCCGACACGCTCTCCGGCGGCGAAGCGCAGCGCGTGGCGATCGGCCGCGCGCTGCTGTCGCAGCCGTCGCTGCTGCTGTTCGACGAACCGCTGTCGGCGCTGGATGCGGACCGCCGCAGCGAACTGATCCCCTACCTGCAGCGGGTGCGCGACGAAGTGCGCCTGCCGATGCTCTACGTCAGCCACCAGGCCGAGGAAGTGGCGCGCATCGCCGATGCGGTGCATCGGCTGGACTGACGCCGACATCGCGTTCACCGGAGCCGGCGAGACTGAAGGCCCCACCACGGCAGACTGCGCATGCGCCGCTACCGCAAGCTCGACTTCCCCACCCAGGACGTGCGCCGCTTCCTCGAGCCGGGCCCGGTGGTGCTGGTCAGTTCGGCGTGGAAGCAGCAGCGCGACGTGATGACCCTGGGCTGGCACATGGTGCTGGAGTTCTCGCCCTCGCTGCTGGCCTGCTGCATTTCCAGCGCCAACCACAGCTTCGCGCTGATCCGGCGCAGCAAGCAATGCGTGATCAACCTGCCCACCGCCGACCTGGTCGACACCGTGGTCGGCATCGGCAATACCAGTGGTGCGGACCTGGACAAGTTCGCGCACTTCGGCCTCACCGCGGTGCCCGCCACGCACGTGGCGGCGCCGCTGATCGCCGAGTGCTACGCCAGCTTCGAATGCCGCCTGCACGACGGCAGCCAGATCGGCAAACACGGCCTGTTCGTATGGGAGGTGGTCAAGGCGCACGTCGCCGCCTCGCCCAAGCGGCCGCGCACCCTGCACTACCGGGGCGACGGCCGCTTCATGCTGTCGGGCGCGGAGATCTCGCGGCGGCGCCTGTTCAAGCCGGAGATGCTGTAGATCTAGGTGGCTGGCTGCAGAACGGGAAACGGCCGATGGCTTCGGTCGCAGGCCGGCGATCCACGCATGCGCGCCAGGCGGGCCAAAGCGGCAGCATCCGTGCATGGAAGGGCCGTACCCCTCTAAGCTATGCCGATGACCGATCACCTCGACGACCTCGACGCCGCTGCCGACCTGATCCTGCAGCGCATCGCCGGCCCGCTGCGCGTGGGCGCTCCGCTGGGCCTGGGCAAACCGCATCGCCTGCTCAATGCGCTGTACGAGCGCATCGAACACGATCCGACGCGGCCGCTGCAGATCTACACCGCGCTATCGCTCAATCCGCCGGCGCCCGGTGGCGGAATGCAGGGCCGTTTCGCGCGGCCGTTCGTGCAGCGCCATTTCGGCGAGGACTTCCCGCGCCTGCGCTATGTGCAGGCGATGCAGCGCGATGCGCTGCCGGCGCACATCCAGGTCGAGGAGTTCTACATGCAGTCCGGCGCGCTGCTGCGCTCGACCCAGGCCCAGCGCAGCTACACCAGCCTCAACTACACCCATGCCGCCGACGCGGTGGCGCAGCGCGCGCCGAACCTGATCGTGCAGAAGGTGGCGCGCGAACCCGACGGCACCCGGCTGTCGTTCTCGTGCAACAACGACATCACCCAGGACACCCTGGCGGCGGTGCAGCGGCGCGGGCTGACGCGGCCGCTGCTGGTGGCCGAAGTCGATCCGCAGTTGCCGTGGATCGGCGGCTGCGCGGCGGTGGAGCCGAGCTTCTTCGACGTGGTGGTGACGCCGCCGGGGCCGTATCCGCGCCTGTTCGGGCTGCCGCGGCAGCCGGTCGCCGATGCCGATTACGCCATCGGCCTGTACGCCAGCACCCTGGTGCGCGACGGCGGCACCCTGCAGATCGGCATCGGCACCCTGGCCGATGCGCTATGCCATGCGCTGGTGCTGCGGCATACCGACAACGCGCGCTACCGGCAGGTGCTGGCGGCGCTGGATCCGGAACTGGAGCGGCATCCGGCGGTGCGCGAATGCGGCGGCCTGGAGCCGTTCGCGGTCGGCCTGTTCGGCTGCAGCGAGATGCTCAACGAAGGCTTTCGGCAACTGGTCCAGTGCGGGGTGATCCGGCGCAAGGTGCTCGACGACGCGCCGCTGCTGCAGCGTGTGGCCGACGGCAGCGCCGATGCGCAGGACCTGCAGCGCCTGGAGCGCGAGGGCGAGTACCTGCAGGGCGCGTTCTACCTGGGTTCGCCGGAGTTCTACGCCTGGCTGCGCGACATGGACCCGCAGGCGCGCTCGGCGATCGGCATGCGCCGCATCAGCGAGATCAACCAGCTCTATGGCGGCGAGACGCTGCGCCGGGTGCAGCGGCGCGAAGCGCGTTTCTTCAACTCGTGCATGATGGCCACTGCGCTCGGCGCGGCGGTGTCCGATGCGCTGGACGACGGCCGCGTGGTCTCCGGCGTCGGCGGCCAGTACAACTTCGTGTCCATGGCGCACGCGCTGGACGACGCGCGCAGCGTGCTGATGTTCCGTGCCGTGCGCAGCGACGGCGACGCAGCGCAGTCCAACGTGCGCTGGAACTACGGCCACACCACCATTCCGCGGCACCTACGCGACCTCTACGTCAACGAGTACGGCATCGCCGACCTGCGCGGCCTGACCGACGAAGACTGCATCGCGGCGATGGTCGGGATCGCCGACGTGCAGGCCCAACCTGCGTTGCTGGAGACGGCGAAGACCAACGGCAAGCTGGCCACCGGCTTCGCCGCGCCGGCGCACTGGCAGCGCAACCACGCCGCGCGGGTGCGCGACGCACTGGCGCCGTTCCGCCGCGACGGCACCCTGCCCGATTACCCGCTGGGCAGCGATTTCACCGAGGTCGAGCAGCGCCTGCTGCGCGCCCTGGCCTGGCTGCAGCGACACACCGCCAGTACCGGCGCCAAACTCAAGACGGTAGCCAGCGCGGTGCTGGCGCGTCCCGCAGCGGATGCCGCCTGCATGCAACGCATGGGGCTGGACGCACCGCGCAATGTCGGCGAACGCCTGGAAGCGATGTTGCTGGCGTTCGCCCTGCATCGCACGCGCACGCCGCAGTGACTCACCGCCGCGACTGACGCGGCAACGCGCAGCGCGCGCCGATCACGACCGCGTGCGAGAAAGTGACCCCGGTCGCGCGCGAAGACGACGTGTCGCACGATCGCCGCACATCGATGGCGATGACACGATTCGGCAACACGCTGGCAGGAAACACGTCAACTCCGCTGGCGATGCTGTCGGGATATCGTTACCAAACGTGGCCGCGATGCCTTCTCACCGTTCTGCCCCGATGTCGTCGTCGCTCTCCCATCGCACCACGCTGCGCGTGCTGCTGGCGATGCTGGCGCTGCTGCCGTCGGCGCTGTTCGCCGACCCCAGACTCAACGACCTGCAGTACATCGGCAGCCACAACAGCTACCACGCCGGCTTCTCCCCCAGCGAAGCAGCACTATGGAAACGCCTGGACCCGGCGACGTTCGCGGTGCTGGATTACCGGCACCCGCCGCTGACGCAGCAACTGGACGACGGCGTGCGCCAGATCGAACTGGACATCTACGCCGACGCCAAGGGCGGGCGCTACGCGCACCCGGCGATGATCGACCAGCTCGCCAAGGCCGGGCTGCCGCCGGCACCGCCGATCGCCGCGCCGGGGGTGATGCAGCGACCGGGCTTCAAGGTCATGCACATCCAGGACCTCGACCAACGCAGCACCTGCCAACCGCTGCTGGCCTGCCTGCGCGAGGTGCGGGCGTGGTCGCAACAGCATCCTGGGCATCTGCCGATCTTCATCCTGCTGGAAACCAAGCAATCGACCGTGCCGGCGCCGTTTCCCACGGTGCAGCCGGAACCGTTCGACGGCAAGGCGTTGGATGCACTGGATGCCGAACTGCGCTCGGTGTTCGCCGCCAACGACTACATCAGCCCCGACCAGGTGCGCGGCACTGCGCCGACGCTCAATGCCGCCGTGCTCGCGCAGGGCTGGCCTGCACTCTCCGCGGCGCGCGGCAAGGTGGTGTTCCTGCTCGACCAGCGTTCGGTCGGCCCGGCCTACCTGGCCGGCCATCCGTCCTTGCGCGGCCGCGTGTGCTTCACCAACGCCGACCCCGGCACCGACGATGCCGCCTTCGTCGAGCGCAACGACGGCAGCGCCGGGGACATCGCGCGCTTGGTGAAGGCCGGCTACCTGGTGCGCACCCGCACCGATGCCGACCTGAAGGAAGCCAAGGGCAACGACACCGCGCGGCGCGACGCCATGTTCGCCAGCGGCGCGCAACTGCTCAGCACCGACTTCCCCGATCACGAACCGGCCGCCTCCGGCTACGTGGTGCGCTTTCCCGGCGACGCCGTCGCCCGCTGCAATCCGCAACGTCCGCACGCCGACTGCCAAGGCGTCGACCTGCGCCACTGATCGCCCGCGGCCGCGCCGGGTCGCGGCACCCCCTGGACGCACGCAATGGAAGGCCTTGGCGATCCGCGCGCCGGCATCGGCGCGCCTGGACCTCGGATCGCAACCGCTGTTTCCCCCAACGAGCCACCCCCATGCTCCCGTTCCATCGCCCCCGCCCCTTGTGCTGTGCCATCGCCCTCGCGCTTGCGCTCTCGCCGGCCGCCCACGCCAGCGACGCCAACGACGCCAACGACCCCGCTGACGCCAGCGCGCGCACCACCACCCTGGACTCGGTCAACGTGCAGGCCGCCCAAGCCACCGTGCCGGGTTCATTGGACGAACAGCGCCTGTCCAACGGCGTCAACAGCGTGATGAGCAAGCAGCAGATCGACGCGATTCCCTCCGCCGGCATCGCCGACGTGGTCGCGCACCTGCCCGGGCTGTCGGCCTACAGCGACATGCACCTGGGCCAGGCCACCACTGGCGAGAACGCCTACGTCAGCATCCGCGGCCTGGACGCCAGCTACAACAGCTACCGCCTCAACGGCTTCGGCATGCCCGAGACCGATTCGTCCACGCGTGCGATCTCGCTGAACATGCTGGCGCCGTTCGGCATCCAGTCGGTCAAGGTCTCCAAGTCGCCGACCCCGGACCTGCCGGGCGACGCGATCGGCGGCGCGATCGACATGCGCACGCCCAGCGCGTTCGACTTCGATGGCGACTTCTACGGCAAGACCACCGCGCAGGGCCAGTTCAACGCGCTCGCTTCCGACCTCGGCGGCAAGCACACCGGCGGCACGCTGCAACAGGAGCTGGCCTGGAAGTTCGGCGACGACCACGCGTTCGGCGTCTATGCCTCGGCCTACTACGGCAAGAACAACAACATGGCGCAGGCGCCGGCGCCCAACAGCGCGTACTTCCCGGCGGACCCGGCGCAGGCCAAGGCGGTGGACCTGCGCGATGTCGGCCCGCTGCTCAGCGCGCGCTACAAGTACAGCGTCTACACCAGCCAGATCGAGCGCTACGGCGGCAATCTCGCCTTCGACTGGCAGGGCGACCACACCTCCCTCTTCGCCCGTGCCATCTACGGCAGCTACAACGTCACCGGCCAGCAGGACCAGTCCAGCGCACGCCTGGAAACCGTCAACAATCAGCCGACCGCGGTGCGTGGCGGCTACTTCAACACCCACGACATCAAGGAAACCCTGGCCACGCTGCAGCTGGGCGGACAGACCACGCTGGATCGCCTGCGCTTCGACTACGGCGGCTCGTTCGGCCGCGGCACGCGCAGCCGCCCGGACTACGTCGCCGCGAGCCTGTACGGCTTCACCCCGGGCAGCTTCGCGTTCGACCTGAGCGATCCCACCTATCCCAGCATCGAACCCAGTTCGCCGGCCCTGAAGAACTTCTTCTACAGCCTGGATTCGGCGCTGTTCTGGAAAACCCAGGGCCACGATGCCGGCAGCCACGACAACCGCGCCAGCGCCCATGCCGACATCAGCTACCGCGTGGACGGCGACGTGCTCGACGAGGTCAAGACCGGCCTGTCGCTCGACCACGCCGACCGCGGTTCCTACGATCATCCGTTCTTCCACAAGGACGGCAACTTCGTCTACAACGGCCCCTACTTCGGCGGCAGCAACTACGTGTTCCCCAACGCCGGCGGCCCGCCGCTGAGCGCGCTGCCCGGCCGCCTCACCTACGCGGCGTTCGATGGCCACTACGCCGGCCCGTTCAAGATCCTCGACCGCGACTGGGTGCGCGCGCAGGCGGTGCCCTACAAGTACGTCAACGATCCCAATGGCGCGGGCATCTATACCGCCAACGACTACAACGCCAACACCACCTCCAGCACCGAGGCGATCTACGCCGGCTACGCGATGGCCACGCTGCATGTCGGCGCGGTGACCATCCTGCCCGGCGTACGCTACGAACTGACTCGTTATTCCGCCGACGCGTGGCAATCGAACGGCGACGGCATCAATGGCCGCTTCGTCGGCAGCGGCCGCAGCTACGGCGAGGTGTTGCCGGGCATCAGCCTCAACTATCGCCCGGACGAGCTGACCGTCTACCGCGCCTCGCTGCGGCGCAGCTTCAGCCGTCCGGCGTTCGGGCTGATCTCCGGCGAGACGGTGTACACCGTCGACCCCACCCAGAAGGTCATCGGCATCTCCAAACCCAATCCCGACCTGCAGCCGAGCAAGGCCGACAACGCGGACCTGTCCGCGGAGTTCTACGACCGCAATGGCGGCGTGCTCAGCGCTTCGACCTACTACAAGCGCATCACCGGCTTCATCTACACCTCGCAGTCGGCGACCAGCAACGACAACACGCTGGGTGGCCTGGTGCCGACCGGTACCACCTTCGAGGACGGCGTGCCGGTGACCATGCCGCAGAACGGCGGCACCGCGACGCTGTACGGCGTGGAACTGGCCGGCAGCAAGCGCCTGCAGGATTTGCCTGGGTTCTGGGGCAACTTCGGTATCGCCGCAAACCTGACCCTGCAGCACAGTTCCGCCGACAGCAAGCGCGCCGACCAGCCCGAAAAGACCTGGCTGCCGCGTGCGCCCGAGCGCATCTACAACCTGGACCTGTTCTACGACGACAGCCGCCTGCGTGCCGACCTGAGCTACAACTACACCGGCCTGCAATTGCTCGGCCTGACCAGCGACCGGCTCAACTACTACCTGCAGCCGGTCAAGTCGCTGGACTTCACCGCCACCTACCACCTGCCGCACGGCATCGACGTCGGCATCGCCGCCAAGAACCTGCTGAATTCGGCCACGTTTTACGAGACCCAGGGCAAGTCCACCCGCTACATGGCCTACGACCCCGGTGCCGACGGCGCCTACCTGGAAACCGGGCGCGTGTACATGCTGACGCTGAGCTACACCTACTGACGCCCCCTGTGCCTCCGGCGCGCCGCGTCGGAGGCCTTGCGACGCATCGCCCCCATCGACGCGCCACTGGCGCTAGGCGAACGCTGGGGGCAGTGATCGATCCTGCGCACCGTTCCAGCGTCATCCCGCCCCCCCGGGGCCTCTGCGCCATCGATCCACCCGCACGCCGCCGACACCGGGCGGCGCCCGCCACGCAAGGGTTTCCGCCCTTCAGGGGCGGGTACCGGCGGGGGATGTCATTCGCGTGTAAAATTGCGGGTTTTTGACCCCTCACATGGCGAAAGCCCTTCCGCGGGCGCCCGTCCCGGGCCCGGCCTTCATTCGCCTGCTGGCGCGCCTGAGCGATGCGCCGATGCCCGCGTCCAGCCCCGCGCTGGCCGACCGGCTCGGCCAATGGATCGACTGGAACCGCGCAGTGGCGGTGTCGCGGGCGCTGGACGGCAAACTGCCCGAGCCTGCCGAGGACGCCCCCGAGGCGCCGGAACCGTCGGCGCTGGAGGCCGAATGCGGCCGCGTGCGCGCCGCGCTGGAAGAGAGCATCGCCCTGGACATCGCCAAGGAAACCGGCAAGCCCGTGGGCAAGCGCCAGCACGATCCCGACGCACCGATCGACTACGCGCCATTCCGCCAGCGCTACCTGGCGCTGCAGCGCGCGATGCTCACCGCCACCGGGCGCCTGCGCGGCCTGCTGCGCGATGCGCTGGTCCCGCTCTCGCCGGAGATGGCGCGGCTGGCCGAGGTCGATGCGGTGATGGAACTGACCCTCAGCCCACGCGAGCAGACCCTGCTGGCGACGGTGCCGAACCTGCTGGAATTGCATTTCCAGCGCCTGCGCGCCGCCGCTGCGCCCGCCCCCGATCCTTCCCTCACCGACGTTCCGCCGGCGCCTGCCGACACGGCCTGGCTGGACCTGTTCCGCCAGGACCTGCACAGCGTGTTGCGCGCCGAACTGGACGTCCGCTTCCATCCCATCGAAGCGCTGCTCGCCGCGCTTCGCAGCCGTTGATTCGACCCTCATGCCCAAGACCCTGCTCCATTCCGTCCTGTTCCTTGCCGGCCTCGCCGTGGTTTGCTGGATCGGCGTCGGCTATCTCGGCTCCAACCCGCTGGGCGCCAGCTTCGCCGCGCTGATCGGCCTGTGCTACCTGGCCGGCATCGCCGAGTTGTACCGCTACCGTCAGGCCACAGCGACGTTGCAGACCGCGCTGAGCGAGGCCGAGTCCGCGCGCGACGACCTGGGCGGCTGGCTGCAACGGCTGCATCCGAGCCTGCGCAACGCGGTGCGCCTGCGCATCGAAGGCGAGCGCGCGGCCCTGCCGGTGCCGGCGCTGACCCCGTACCTGGTCGGCCTGCTGGTGCTGCTGGGCATGCTCGGCACCTTCCTGGGCATGATGGCGACGCTGCGCGGCACCGGCCTGGCGCTGGACAGCGCCACCGATCTGAATGCCATCCGCGCCTCGCTGGCGGCGCCGCTGAAGGGCCTGGGCTTCGCCTTCGGCACCTCCATCGCCGGCGTGGCCGCCTCGGCGATGCTCGGCCTGCTCGCCGCGCTGTGCCGGCGCGAGCGCCTGCAGGCGGTGCAGCACCTGGATCTGCATGCGGCCACCGCGCTGCGCACGCATTCGCTGGCCTACCAGCGCAACGAGGCGTTCAAGCTGCTGCAGGCGCAGGCCACGCTGATGCCCGGCCTGATCGAGCGCATGCAGACGATGATGGCGGCGTTGGAACAGCACAGCGCGGTCAGCGGCGAACGCCTGGCCAGCAGCCAGGACGCCTTCCACAGCCGCACCGAGGCCGCCTACACGCGCCTGGCCGGCGCGGTCGAACACGCCCTGCAGGCCGGCGTGGCCGCGCATGCGCGTGCGTTCGGCGATGCGCTGGAGCCGGTGGTGCAACGCACCCTCGACGGCGTGGCACGCGAAACCGCCGCGCTGCAGGACAGCGTCGGCCAGGCGGTGCAGCGGCAACTGGACGGCCTGGCCAAAGGCTTCGCCCAGGCCGCCGAACAGGCCACGCAGCGCTGGGACAGCGCGCTGGCCGAGCAGCAACGCGTCAACGGCGCGCTGCTGCAGGAACTCGGCAGCGCGTTGCAACGCGCCGGCGACGGCCTGGAGCAACGTGCCACCACGCTGGTGGAGGCGACCGCGGCACGCCTGCAGGGCGCCAGCGACGGCGCCAGGCAGGCCTGGAACGAAGCCCTGACGCAACAACGCGAGGTCAATGACAGCCTCGCCGCGCGCCATGCGCAGGCACTGGACACGGTGACGAGCCGGCTGGATGCCACCGCCGAAGCCGCACAGCAAGCCTGGAGCGCAGCGCTGGCGCAGCAGCGCGAGGTCAACGACGCGCTCGCCGCGCGTCATGCGCAGGCACTGGACACCGTGGCGACGCGCCTGGACGCCACTGCCGAAGCCGCACAACAAGCCTGGGGCGCGGCGCTGACGCAGCAGCGCGAGGTCAACGACACGCTCGCCACGCGCCATGCGCAGGCGCTGGAGACGGTGGTCACCCGCCTGGATGCCACCGTCGAGGCCGCGCAACAGGCCTGGAGCGCGGCGCTGGCGCAGCAGCGCGAGATCAGCGCGACGTTGGCCACGCACAACGCGCAGGCACTGGACGCTGCCGCTGCCAGCCTGGAGCAACGCGCCGCCGCGCTGGCCGAGACGCTGCGGCAGGCGCACGCCGACCTGCAGGAGGCGCTGGCAGCGCGCGACCAGGCGCGCCTGCGTGCCTGGACCGACAGCTTCGCCAGCATGGCCGCGACCCTCGGCGGGCAGTGGGAACAGCATGGCGAGCGCATCGCGCAGCGCCAGCAGGAGATCTGCAGCACCCTGCAGGAAACCGCGGCGGCGATGTCCGAACAGAGCCAGGCGCAGGCGCGCGACACCATTGCCGAGATCGAGCGGCTGGTGCAGGTCGCCTCGGAAGCGCCGAAGGCCGCGGCCGACGTGGTCGCGGAACTGCGCCAGAAACTCTCCGACAGCATGGTCCGCGACACCGCCATGCTCGACGAGCGCAACCGTCTGCTGGCCACGCTGCAGACCCTGCTGGAGGCGGTCAACCACGCGTCCACCGAACAGCGCAGCGCGGTGGACGCGTTGGTGGCGACCTCGGCCGACCTGCTGGAGCGCGTCGGCAGCCGCTTCACCGACCGGATCGAGGCCGAGACCGGCAAGCTCGGCGACGCCGCCGCGCAGGTCGTCGCCGGCGCCACCGAAGTGGCCAGCCTGGGCGATGCGTTCTCCGGCGCGGTACAGGCCTTCGGCGAATCGAACATGGCCTTGCTGGAACGCCTGCAGGGCATCGAGCAGGCCCTGGACAAGTCGCTGGCGCGCAGCGACGAGCAACTGGCCTACTACGTGGCGCAGGCGCGTGAGGTGATCGACCTGAGCATGCTCTCGCAGCAGCAGATCACCGAGGAATTGCGCCAGCTCGCCGCGCGCCAGGCGCCCGACCAGGCCGACGCAGCATGAGCGACGAACTGGAACTGGACGCCGACAACGGCGCCCCGGTCTGGGCGGTGTTCGGCGACCTGATGTCGGTACTGCTCGGCGCCTTCGTGCTGATCCTGATCGGCGTGATCGGCGTGCAACTGCAGCTGTCGAACAAGCTGGAGGCGGAGATGCGCCAGCGCCAGCTCGAAGCGCAGCAGCGCAAGACCCTGGAACAGGCGCTGGCGGCACCGCTGGCAGCCGGCCGGGTGACCTTGGTCGACGGCCGCATCGGCATCCGCGGCAACGTGCTGTTCGCACTGAACTCCGATCAGTTGCAGCCGGAGGGCCGCGACCTGCTGAAGAGCCTGGCCGCGCCGCTGGCCGGCTACCTCAAGGCGCGCGACGAGATCCTGATGGTCAGCGGCTTCACCGATGATCGCCAGGTGCGCGAGAGCAATCGCCAGTTCGCCGACAACTGGGAACTGTCGGCCGAACGCGCGTTGACCGTGACCCGTGCCCTGATCGAGGCAGGCGTCCCCGCCGATGCGGTCTTCGCCGCCGCCTTCGGCGCGCAGCAGCCAGTGGCGCCGAACGTGGACGAGGCCGGACGCGCCAGCAACCGCCGCGTGGAAATGGCACCGCTGCCGCGCATGCGCAAGCGTGCCGCGACACCGCATGCACCCTGATCGGATCCCGGCTGCCGACCGCCTCGCCGCCTTGCGTGCACAGCATGCCGAGCGGCTCGACCCGCTGCGCTTCCGTTTCCTCGAAGCGCTGGCGCGCCGCACCGAGGCGCAGCAGGGCAAGGCGCGGGAACTGCTGGAGCAGAAGCTGTCCGCGTTGCTCGACGCTTACGCCGCGACATGGGCCATGGCGCCGCAGAATGCCGCTGATGCCGCGATGCGAGCGCATCACCCAGGCCCGCTCGGCGCCTTGCTGGCGCAGTACCGGCCTGCGACTGCGGCGGCCACTGCCTGCAGCGGCCAGGACACCGACGTCGGCGCCCATGAGGATGCCGACACCGAGACGTCCAAGGCGACCGACGCAATCGACGCAGACGCCGCTGCGCCGTCGCACGCGCCGGCAGCAAGCGCCGCAGCGCGCCTCGCCGCACCACAGTTGCCCGCGGTCGAAGACGCACGCCGGCTGTGGACAGAATTGCGCAGCCGCAGCCAATTGCGGCAGTCGCTGCAACCGGCTCCCGCCGACGCCGGCCCGCTCAACTCCGGCGTGCTGGTGCATCGCGCATTGGCGTTGATGCGCACTCTTTCGCCCGGCTACCTGCAGCACTTCCTGTCCTACGTCGACGCACTGTCCTGGTTGCAGCAACTGCAGGAGACTGGCGCACTGGCGACGCCGCAGAAATCCGGCAGCGCTGCCGGCAAGCCTTCGACGCCGCGCAGCAAGCCGCGCAAGCGCGGTTGACCGCATCGCCGACGCGCATTGCGCCGATTGCGTGGTCGTAGGAGCGGCTCTTGTCCCTTTTAGGGGATCAGCCGCGACGGGCGTTACATAGAACTGCGGTCGCGGCTGAAGCCGCTTGTGTCAAATAAGGGTCTATCGTTGTAGGTGAGAGCGGAGTGCGGCAGGCCGTTTAGCCGCAGTGCCAGCAAGCACGAGTAGGAGTCAGCGCCGCCGCACTCCGGTTCTCCTGCCTGACAAGCCCGAACAGTTGCCCGAGTGACGAGCTCGAACTCCACAAGCATGGGCATCGGCAGGAGCGCTCTCGTCCATGAGTCTACTGCGGAGAACGTCTATGCGACGCCATGTCGGGATCGATGTATCCAAGGCCGAACTGGTCATTCATGCCCTGCCGGACGAGCAGGCCTGGACCCAGCCCAATACGCCACAGGGGCAGCGTGCGCTGGCCCAACGTCTGGCTGGGATGGACTGCGAGCGGATCGTGCTGGAAGCCAGCGGTGGGTACGAACGTGCCGTGCTGCAAGTGTTGCGGCAGGCCGATCTGCCCGTGGTGCGGATGCCCGCCGATCGTCCGCGCAAGCTCGCCCAGGCCTTGGGCCTGCATGCCAAGACCGATGCCCTGGACGCGCGCCTGCTGGCCATCGCCGCCCAGCACATCCCGACCACCCCCACGCCCGTGGTGCCCGGGCACCAGCAGTCTCTTCGCGAACTGCTGGACCTGCGTGCCACGCTGGTGGGCCAGCGCGATGCCCATCGGCGGCGCTTGGAACACATTACCAGCGCCAAGGCGCAACACCGCTGCCGAGAGGTGATCGCCCTGCTGAACCAGCAGATCCAGACGTTGATGCAGGAGATCGAGCAGCAGGGCAAGACCTGCTCGAGCCTACCCAAGGTGCCTGGGCTCGGCACGATCCTGCGCGCGGTTCTGGCCGCGCGGCTGCCAGAGCTGGGCACGCTGCCGCCACGCAAGCTCGCTGCCCTGATCGGGCTGGCCCCGTTCAATCACGACAGCGGTTGCTGGAAAGGCCAGCGCCGCATCAAAGGCGGACGTGCCGACGTGCGGCGCGTGCTGTACATGGCCACCTGGGCCAGCATCCGCGCCAAATCCCCCTTGGCCAACACCTACGCACGTCTGCGCGCAGCGGGCAAGCCGGCCAAGGTCGCCATCGTCGCCTGCATGCACAAGTTCTTGCGCTGGCTCAATGCCATCGCGCGCGATCAGGCCCCGTACGCTCCTCCTGTCATCGCAGGTGCATGACAGTTGACTCCTACAAGATCCAGTTTCTCTCCATGCGATACATTCGCACAGGCAAGAAAAAGGCCGGCATGCGCCGGCCTTTTTCGTCACCACCGTGGCTCTCGGCTTACAGCGCCTTTGCCGCCGCCACCACGTGCTCGGCGGTGATCTGGAAGTGCTTGTACAGCACGTTCGCCGGCGCCGAGGCGCCGAAGCTGTCGATGCCGACCACGGCGCCGTCCAGGCCCACGTAGGCCCGCCAGAACGCGGTGACGCCCGCTTCCACCGCCACGCGCTTGCGCACCGCCGCCGGCAGCACCGACTCGCGGTAGGCGGCGTCCTGGCGATCGAACACGTCGGTGCACGGCATCGACACCACGCGGGTCTTCAGGCCCGCGGCATCCAGCGCCTGCTTGGCTTCCACCGCCAGGCCCACTTCCGAGCCGGTGCCGATCAGGATCACGTCGGGCGTGCCGCCTTCGGCATCGGCCAGCACGTAACCGCCGCGCTCGATCAGCTTGATCTGCTCGGCGCTGCGCGGCTGGTGCGGCAGGTTCTGGCGGCTGAACACCAGGCAGCTCGGGCCGTCCTTGCGGGTGATCGCGGCCTTCCAGCTCACCGCCGACTCCACCGCGTCGCAGGGGCGCCACACGTCGTTGTTGGGGATGTAGCGCAGCGACGCCAGATGCTCCACCGGCTGGTGAGTCGGGCCGTCCTCGCCCAGGCCGATCGAGTCGTGGGTATAGACGTGGATCGCATGCGCCGGGATCAGCGCGCTCATGCGCACGCCGTTGCGCGCGTAGTCGCTGAACACCAGGAAGGTGGCGTCGAACGGAATGAAACCGCCGTGCAGCGCCAGGCCGTTGGCGATGGCGGTCATGCCGAACTCGCGCACGCCGTAGTACACGTAGTTGGCGTTCGGGTCGTCGCTGGCCACCGACTTGCTGGCCTTCCACAGGGTCAGGTTGGAATGCGCCAGGTCGGCCGAACCTCCGACCAGTTCCGGCAGCAGCGGCGCGAACGCCTCGATCGCCATCTGCGAGGCCTTGCGCGAGGCGATGGTCTGGCCTTCGGCGGCCTGCTTGGCGATATAGGCGTCGGCCTGGGCGAGGAAGTCCTCCGGCAGCTCGCCGTGCGAGCGGCGGGTCAGTTCCGCGGCTTCGGCCGGGTACTGCTTGGCGTACTTGTCGAAGGCCTGCTCCCACTCGGCCTGGCGCAGCGTGCCGGCACCACCGGCGCGCCAGCCGTCGTAGATCGCCTGCGGGATCTCGAACGGCGCATACGGCCAGTTCAGCGCCTTGCGCGCGCCCTCCAGCTCTTCCTTGCCCAGCGCGGCGCCGTGCGAGGATTCCTTGCCGGCCTTGGTCGGCGCACCGAAGCCGATGGTGGTGCGGCAGCAGATCAGGGTCGGCTTCTCGCTCTCGGCGATCGCCGCCTCGATCGCGGCCTTGACCGCATCGGCATCCTGGCCGTCGACATCGCGGATCACGTGCCAGTGATAGGCCTCGAACCGGGCCGGGGTGTTGTCGCTGAACCAGCCGGCGGTATTGCCGTCGATGGAGATATGGTTGTTGTCCCAGAACGCCACCAGCTTGCCCAGGCCCCAGGTGCCGGCCAGCGAGGCGGCTTCGTGGGACACGCCCTCCATCATGCAGCCGTCGCCCATGAACACCCAGGTGCGGTGGTCGACGATCTGGTGCTCGGGGCGGTTGTAGCGCTGCGCCAGCAGCTTCTCGGCCAGCGCGAAACCGACCGCGTTGGCAAAGCCCTGGCCCAGCGGACCGGTGGTGGTCTCCACCCCGGGGGTCTCGCTGCGCTCGGGGTGGCCGGCGGTCTTGCTGTGCAGTTGGCGGAAGCGCTTGAGCTCCTCGATCGGCAGGTCGTAGCCGGACAGGTGCAGCAGCGCGTACTGCAGCATCGAGCCGTGGCCGTTGGACAGCACGAAGCGGTCGCGGTTGAACCAGTGCGGATTGTTCGGGTTGTGGCTGAGGAAATCGTTCCACAGCACTTCGGCGATGTCGGCCATGCCCATCGGCATGCCGGGATGGCCGGAATTGGCGGCCTCGACCGCATCGGCGGCAAGGAAACGGATCGCGTTGGCGAGTTCGCGGCGGGTAGGCGTCGTCATGAGGGATCTGTCGGAAGCGGGCGCGTGGCGTCGGGCCCACTATTGTCCCACAGGCGGGGATTGGGGATTGGGGATTGGGGATTGGTAGCGTCACCGGCTGGACGCCCGAGATGACGTAGGAGCGGCTTCAGCCGCGACAGGCGTTCACCGGGAGGCCCATCGCGGCTGAGGCCGCTCTCACGCGCCGCCGGTCAGGCGGCGACGCTGCCGCCTTTACCAATCCCCAATCCCGACTCCCTAATCCCGGCCATCCTCGCCCTTGGCCACCATCGTGGTCAGGGCCAAGTCGCCGGTCACGTTCAGCGCGGTGCGGCACATGTCCAGGAAATGGTTGACGCCCAGGATCATGCCGATGCCGACCGGGTCCACCCCGACCATCGCGCAGATCAGCGCCACCACCGGCAGCGAGCCGGACGGCACGCCCGCGGTGCCGATGCCGCCGAGGATGCACACCAGCATCACCATGCACTGCTGCGCGATGCTCAGCTCCACGCCGAAGAACTGGGCCAGGAAGATCACCGTCACGCCCTCGAACAGCGCAGTGCCGTTCTGGTTGGCGGTGGCGCCGACGGTGAGCACGAACCGCGACACCTTGTGCGGCAGCCCCATTTGGTCGGCCACGCGCAGCGCGGTCGGCAGGGTGGCGTTGCTGGACGCGGTGGAAAACGCCATCACCGTCGCCTCGCGAGTGGCGCGGAAGAACCACAGCGGCGAGCGCCCGGCCAGGCGCACCGCCACGCCGTAACTCACCACCATGTGCAGGCCCAGCGCCAGCACCACCACGCCCACGTAGGCGCCCAGCCGCACCAGCAGCTCGAAGCCGAACAGCGCCGCCAGGTTGAACATGAAGCAGGCCACTGCATACGGCGCCAGGCGGATCACCAACCCGATCAGGGTCATCGAGATCTCGAACACGCCCTCGATGCCGCGGCGCAGCGTCGCCACCTTGGCGTCTTCGCTGAGCACCATGCCCACGCCGAACATCACCGCGAAGAACATCAGCGACAGGATCGCGCCATTGCTGGAGGCGGCTGCGACCACGTTGTCGGGCACGATCGACAGCAGCATGTCCATGCCGTGCGGCTGGTGCTTGCTCTGGTCGACGATCTGCGCGGTGCGCTCCACGTTCTGCTGCAGCAACTGCTGCGCCAGTTCGCGATCCACGCCGATGCCGGGCTTGAGCACGTTGACCAGCACCAGGCCCAGCAGCACCGCCACACCCGACAGCACCACCGTGTAGCCCAGCGTCTTCCAGCCGATGCGCCCGAGCGCGCGGATGTCGCCCATCTCCGAAATGCCCATCACCAGCGCCGAGAACAGCAGCGGCACGATCAGCATGAAGATCAGGCTGAGGAACAGCTTGGAGAACGGCGTGGTGAGGTACTTGGTCAGCGCCTGCACCCAGGCCGCATCGCCGCCCACGCTCATGTGCACCGCCAGGCCCAGCACCAGCCCGAGGACGAAGCCGATCGCCATTTTCCAGTGCAACGGCATGCCGGTTTCGGCCTTCACGGGGGTGTCGGTCATGAGTGCGCCTTGCGAGGAGAAGCACTCAGCTTAACAAACCATGAGCAGACATCGACCAACACATGCTGACATAGGCTGCGCTGCGAGCGCCTCGGCTGGCCAAGGGGCGCCGACAACGTGATGTCAGGTCGCAGGCTTGCCGAGGCTGGCGAGCCGCACCGCGCGCCATCCCGTCATCGGACAGCAGGCTGGCGAGCCCCGCCGACTCAGGCGTTGCGCCTCGGATACAGCGGCGGCAGATCGTCTGCGGCCGCGCCGCGCGTTGCGACGCGCCAGCGTGGACCGGACGCGAACGCCGTACGCAACGCAGCACGCGCGCCGGCCACATCGCCACCACCGCCCCAGCGCGCGTGCTGCATGCGCAGGACGGCGTCGCGCTGCGCCGGATCGTCCAGACGCTGCACCACGGTATCCAGGTCGGCGACACCGGCCTGCGCGCACAGGATCGCCGCCACCTCGTCCAGCCCGCCGCTGTCCAGCGCCTTGCGCAGTTCCGGCAGTGCGGCGCGTGCAAGCGCAGGCGTCGATGTCGCGCTTGGCACCGCGTTGCCCGTCGTGGCCGGTAGTGCCGCGACGGCGCGCGAGCGGCGCGCGCGGCGCCAGGCCCAGACCAGGGTCAGCAGCCACAGCACCGCGAAGCCCACGGCCAATCCCATCCACAGCGGCAAGGAGGCAAGCCGTCCCTGCAGTGTGTGCGTCGGCGTCACCGCAGTGTCGGCAGGAACCACGCTCAGCGTCGGCGCCGCCGGGCTGACCGGAGCCGGGGCCGGCGCGGGCACGCCCTGTCCGGGCTGCACCTGCAGGGTCAGGTCCGGCAGGCTGGCCTCGCGCGCGGCGCCGGCGCCGACGTCCCACCAGGGCATGCGCAGGCCACGCACCAGCAGCGGGCCCGCTGCCTGCGGCACGATCGAGTAACGGCGGGTGACGGTCACCTGCGGGCCGCCGTCGACGAAGCGTTCCTGTACCTGCGGCGGCTCCGCGAACACCTGCGCGCCATCGACGCTGGGCGTGGGCAGTTCGGGGAACTGCGCCTGCGTCGCGCCGCGTGCGGTGGCCTCGACCACGATGTCGGCGGCCTCGCCGGCCTTGGCGCGTTGCGGCGTCGCGGTGTAGCGCAGGCGCAGTTCGTGCAGCGGCAGCCAGGGCTGCGGCGCATTGGCCGGCTGCGCGCGTACCTGCAGGGTCTGCGCAGTGCCGCGCGCATTGAGTTCGCCGCCGCGGCCGAAGTAGTCGTCGAAGAAGCCGGTGGGGCCGCGGCCGTTGAAACGCGCCCCCGGCAACAGCAGCGCGCCGCTGCGTTCGGGGACCAGCAGGTAGTGCCGCTCGATCACCGTATACATGCGTCCGTCGATCTGGCGACGGTTCTGGATGTCGTCGCCGACGCGCTGCAGCGACGCGCCGGCCGGCGCGTCCAGGTCGAGCTCGCCCGAACTCAGCGGCACGCCGAGATACAACCGCACCACCACGCCCACGCTCTGCTGCACGTAAGGCTTTGCATCGTCGACGACGGTCTGCACGAACACATCGGCATTGGCCACCTGCGCCGGCACATCGGCATTGGTGCTGGCCGGCACCGCGGCACTGGCCGCGGCGACTTCCAGCCGCAATGGCGCCGTGCGCTCGTTGCCGACCTGCAGCGACGGGATCTCCAGAGTGCCGGTGCTGCGCGGTGTCAGCATCACGCCGAACAAGGACTTCGCCGAGACCGCGCCATTGACGATCTGCATCTGCCGGCTCTTGACCTCGTTGCTGAGCGCGAAATCCGCGCGCAACGGTGTGTAGTCCGGTGTGGCCGCGGCCTGGTCGGTCTCGATGTTGAGGGTCACGCCCTCGCCGGCGCCGACGTTGTCGCGGTCCAGCCACGCGCGCGTGGCCGCGCCCGCCGGCAACGCCAGCAGCAGCGCGGCCGCTACCATCAGCACCGCGCACAGCCGTGTCCCCTGGCCGAGTCGCCTGAAGTGGATCATGGTTCTTGTTCCCGCTGCCTGCGTTCGTGTTCCAGCCTGAATTTGGCGCGCAGCAGATTGCCCGGATCGTCCGGCACCCGCCGCAACCATGCCTCCACCGCCTGGCGCTGCTCGCGCTGCTGCGGCGTCTCGTTGGCGGCGGCAGCGGCGCGTTCGGCGGCCTGCTTGTCGGCACCGCCCTGCTGCGCCATCGCCTGCTGCATCTGCTGGCGTTGCGCCGCATCGGCCTGTTGTTGCGCCTGCGCATCGCCGGGCTTCGGCGGCGCCTGCTGCGCGTCCTTGGCGCCATTGCGTCCCTGCTGGCCGTCCCGCTGCTGGCCGTTCTGTTGCTGGCCGTTCTGTTGCTGCCCGTCCTTCTGCTGCTGGTCCTTCTGCGCACCGTTCTGCTGTTGACCCGACTGCTGCTGGCCGTTTTGCTGCTGGCCGCTCTGTTGCTGACCGTTCTGCGACTGCCCGCCCTTCTGCTGCTGGCCGTCCTTGCCCTGCTGGCCGGATTTGGAGTTCTGCGACGACTGGCGCTTGCGCGCCGCCTCCACCGCCGCGCGGTTGGCGATCGCATCGGCCATCTGCGGATGCAGCTTCAGCGCCTTGTCGTAGGCGTCGATCGCCTCGTCGTAGCGGCCCTGGCGCGCCAGCGCATTGCCGAGGTTGTACCAGCCGGCGTCGCTGTCGATGCCTTCGAACTGCTGCTGCGCGGCGGCGAAATCGCCCTTGCGATAGGCCTGCACGCCCGCGTCCAGCCGTTGCTGGCGGACCTGGTCGGCACGTTCCCACAATCCGCCTGCGACAGGACCGGGTGGCGGCATCTGTGCCTGTGGCGGCGCCGGTGCCTGCGCATGCACCGGGAGCGGCGCCGCCAGCGGCACCAACACCAGCAGCAGCACCGCGGCGCCACCGCGACGGCGGAACGCCAGCAATGCCAGCAGCATCAGCGGCGGCAACAACCAGTAGCCCTGGTCCAGCCAGACCCGGCCATGGCTTTCGTCGGCGGCCGTCGCATCCTCTTCCTGCGGCCGCAGCACGCCAAGCGCGCGCAAATCCGTATCGTCGGGCGTCAGCCCGGCGTAGCGACCGGCGCCGGCCGCCGCCAGCGCGCGCAACGCGCCCGCATCCAGTTGCGCGTGCGCGAGCCGGCCCTGGTCGTCGCGGTAGGCGGCGCCCTGCGCGGTCCCCAATCCCAGCGCGGACACGTGATAGCCCTGCCCGGCCGCACGCGCCGCCGCCTGTTGCGCCTGCGCGTCGGCCTGGTCACTGAGCACCAGGATGTCGCCGCGGGAGAAGCCGGCCTGGCGCAGCAACTGCGCCGCCCAGTCGATCGCCAGGTCGGTGCGCTGCCCCGCCACCGGCATCACCTGCGGCGACAGCGCATCCAGGAACAGACCCACGTTCGCCGCATCGTCGGTCAGCGGCGCCACCGTGTACGGCTCGCCAGCGTAGGCCACCAGCGCCACTTCGCCACCGGCGCGCTCGTGCAGCAGCCGCGCCAGCTTGGCCCGTGCCTGCAGCAGCCGCGACGGCGGCAGGTCGCGCGCGTCGATCTGCGCGGACAGATCCAGCGCGATCACCAACGGCGTACGCGCCTGCCACAGCGGCTGCTGTTCCTGCCGCCAGCTCGGCCCGGCCAGCGCCAACACGGCCAGCGCATACCCCAGCGCGCCCAGCAACAGGCCGGCGCTGCCCTTGGCATCGCCGCGCGCCAGCAGGTGCGGCAGCAGATGCGGGTCCACCGTGCGCCGCCAGATGTCCCGGCGCCGACGCCGCCGCCACCAGCTCCACGCCAGCAGCGGCAGCAACAGCAGCGCCCACAACCACTCCGGGCGCAGCAGGTGCAGGGCCTGGAGGAACTCCGCCACGCGGGTCATTGCCGCCTCCAGGGCCAGATGAAGGACAGCAATGCCAGGACCAGCGCCGCGGCCAACGGCCAGGCGTAGCGTTCGATCCGCGGCCGCACCGCCGGACCGGCCGAACGCACCGGCTCGAGCCGGTCCAGTTCGGCGTAGATCGACGCCAGCTCGGCGGTGTCGCGGGCGCGGAAGAAGCGCCCGCCGGTGTCCTGCGCGATCTTGCGCAGCGTGTCCTCGTCGACCTGGTCGTCGCCGCCGCTGCCGGGGATGGGCAGGCCGAACAGGGACATGCCGCCATCGCCACCGAAGGCGATGGTGTACACGCGCACGTGTTCGGCCTTGGCCAGTTCCGCGGCCTTCAGCGGGTCGAGCACGCCGGCGGTGTTGACGCCGTCGGTGAGCACGATCAGCACGCGCTCGCCCTGCTTCTGCTCGCGCAGGCGCTTGACCGCCAGCGCGATCGCATCACCCAACGCGGTCTCGCGCCCGGCCAGGCCGACCACGCTGTCGCGCAACTGGTCGCGCACCGTGGCCAGATCGGCGGTCAACGGGGTCAGCGCATAGGCCTGCTGGCCGAACACCAGCAGGCCGATGCGGTCGCCGTCGCGGCGGTCGAGGAAGTCGGCCAGCACCGCCTTGGCCGCGGTGAGGCGATCGACCACACGTCCGCCCAGGGTCATGTCCGGCTCGCTCATGCTGCCGGACAGATCCACCGCCAGCATCAACTGGCGTGCCTGCTGCGGCGGCATGATGGGTTCGCCCAGTTGCAGCGGACGCGCCGCCGCTGCGCACAGGCAGAACCAGGCCAGCCATGCCAGCCACACGCTGGCACGCCACAATCCGCCGCGCGCCGGCGCGGCGGCCACGGCCTGCAGGCGTTCGCCATAGGGCACGCGCAAGGCCGGCGCATTGCCGCGCCGCGCCGGCAGCAGCAGGTTGGCCAGCAACGGCAGCGGCATCGCCAGCCACATCCAGGGCCAGGCGAAACCGGCCAGCAGGTCGCTGAGGCTCTGCCACGACGACGGCAACAGGCTCATCGCCGTCCTCCGCGCCGCGTCGCCGCCATCAACGCCAGGAACCGGCGCCGCGCCAGCGGCAGCAATGCCTGCACCTGTGCCGGGTCGAGGCTGGGACGATAGCCACCGTCGAGCAACACGCGGCCGGGGCCGGCGGAGAACGCCTGGTGTTTGTCGCCGCCATCCAGGAACCGCAACCACTCTTCGCCCTGCAGCGCCGCAGCGGCCGGATCGCGGCGTTGCGCCGCGCGCCGCAGCAGCTCCGAGACCGCGGCCACCTGCGCCGGCGGTTCGCCCGTACGCGTTGCCGCGTCGAACTGGCGCTGCCAGCGCTGCACGCGCTGGCGCCGACGCAACCACACGAACAGCGCCGCGCCGATCGCCAGCAGCAACACGGCCGCCAGCATCCACCAGCCCGGTGCGGGCGGCCACCAGGCCGGTGCCGGCGGCAGGTGCACATCGCGCAGGGGAAGTTGCTGCGGGCTCATGGCGTCGCGCCCCGCTGCACCGGCAGCAACCACGACTCGCTGGGCGCGTCGCTCAGCAGCACCCGCACCTGCACGCCGCGGCCCGGCAGTTCCGCGGCCAGGGTTTCCAGCGGCTGCACGAACTGCGCGCGCCAGCGCTGTTGCGCGGCGCTCGCCAGCAGATCGACTTCCACGCGGCGGCCGCTCGCCCAAAACGGCAGGGCCGCGCGCGGCGGCTGCACTTCCAGCGGGTCGGCGAGCAGCAGCAGCTCCACTTCGTTGTGCAGCGCCAACGCGGCCCAGCGCGCGGCGGGCACCGCCTGTGCGCTGGCAGGATCGGCCAGCACGGTCAGGCGCGATCCCGGTCGCAGCAGCTTGGCCGCGTGATCCAGCGCCATGCCCAGGCCCGCGTCTTCCTGCGGCGGCTGTGCGTACCAGCGTGCCAGCGCATCGAGCACACGCAGCACGCCGCGCGGTCCGGACGCGGGCGGCACCGGCGCTTCGCTGCGGCTGCCGCGCAAGGCGGCCAGCCGATCGCCCTGGCGCTGCGCCGCCCACGCCGCCACCGCGCCGGCACGTGCGGCCTGCACCGACTTGAAGCGGATGCGGGTGCCGAAGTACAGCGACGGCGCGGTATCGGCGACGATCAGGCTGAGCCGTTCGCGCTCGGCCTGGAACAATTTGGTGTGGGTGCGGCCGCTGCGCGCAGTCAGCCGCCAATCGATGTGCCGCACGTCATCGCCCACCACGTACTCGCGCGATTCGGCGTACTCCATGCCGCGCCCGCGCATCGGCGACGGGGCGGCCCCACTGAGGCCATGACGGCCGCGGCGCGGCGGTGGAATGCGCGCGACCGCAGCGCGCAGGGCCACCAGCTCGGCCAGGCTGGGGCGGATCCCCGCCTCGGCCGGCGCGGCGGCGTGCGGCATGCCCGGCGCGGTCGGCTGCGGTGCCATCGTCGTTACTCCGCGCGCAGGCGGGCGGCGGACAGCAGCCGTGCTTGGCGGCGCCCGCTCACGGCGGCGGCACCTTGTCCAGCAGGGCGGCGACCAAGCGATCGCCGTCCCAGCCTTCGGCGGTGGCTTCGTAGCTGGGCAGCACGCGATGGCGCAGCACATCGGCGGCGACCGCGCGCACGTCGTCGGGCGTGACGAAGTCGCGTCCGGCCAGCCACGCCCGGGCGCGGGCGCAACGCTCCAGCGCGATCGAGCCGCGCGGGCTTGCCCCCCAGGCAATACGGCGTGCCAATGCGGCGTCGTAGCCGCTGGCATCGCGCGAGGCCAGCACCAGTTCGATCAGATAGCGCTCCAGCGGCGGCGCCATGTGCAACGCCAGCACCGCGCGGCGCGCCGCGAACACGTCTTCCAGCGGCATGCGCGGCGGCGGTGCCTCGCCCGCCTCCAATGTCTCGCGAGCGCGCTCGCGCGCCAGGCGCAGGATCTCCGCTTCTGCGGCCGCCTCCGGATAGCCGATCCGCACATGCATCAGGAAGCGGTCCAACTGCGCCTCCGGCAGCGGAAAGGTGCCTTCCTGCTCGATCGGATTCTGCGTCGCCATCACCAGGAACAGCTTCGGCAGCGCGTAGGTATGCCGGCCGACGGTGACCTGGCGCTCGCCCATCGCTTCGAGCAGCGCCGATTGCACCTTGGCCGGTGCGCGGTTGATCTCGTCGGCGAGCAGGATCGGATGGAAGATCGGCCCGGGCAGGAACTCGAAGCGGCTTTCCTGCGGACGCCACACCTCGGTGCCGGTAAGGTCGGCCGGGAGCAGGTCGGGCGTGAACTGCACGCGGGCGAAGTCCGCTTCCAGGCGTGAGGCCAGGGCGCGGATCGCCGTGGTCTTGGCCAGGCCGGGCGCGCCTTCGACCAGCAGATGGCCGTCGGCGAGCAGCGCGATCAGCAGGCGTTCCACCAGCGCCGACTGGCCGACGATGGTCTGGGACAGGCCGTCGCGCAGGGCGACGAACGCGGCGTGCAGGCGCTGCTGCTCGGGCGCGGCCGGCGGGGAATCGAGGGGTGAGGAGGACGTGTTCATTTGCGCAGTCTGACCGATCACCGGTGAAAATGGTTCCGCGCGCGGCCGACGCCGCGTGCGCCGAATTCAGGATTTCCTCATCCACGCAGCATAAACGCCGACGGGAGAGGCTTGCGCCTCTCCCGTCGGAGGATCCCGCCTTGTCCGCCGATCAGCCGGCGCGCTTGGCCACGCGCATCACCTTCGGTGTCACGAAGATCAACAGTTCGGCCTTGTCCTTGCTACGGCCGCGCTTCTTGAACAGGTTGCCCAGGAACGGCACATCGCCCAGGAACGGCACCTTGGAGATGCTGCTGCGATCGTTGAACTCGTAGACCCCACCGATCACCACGGTCTGTCCATCGTCCACCAGCACCGCGGTATTGATTTCGCGACGATTGATGATGGGCACCGTACCGTAACCGCTGAGCGTCACGTAGCTGTCGACCTCATCCTTCTTCACGTTCATGTTCAAGAAGATGCGGTTGTCGTCGGTAATGGTCGGCGTCACCTTGAGTTCCAGCAGCACTTCCTTGAATTGCACATTCGGGGTAGCGGCAGTACCGGCGGTACCGCCGGTGATGGTGACGTAACCGATTTCCTTGCCTTGGCGGATCACCGCCTCGCGCTGGTTGGACGTCACGATGCGAGGATTGGAAATCACTTCGCCGCGCCCTTCTTCCTGCAAGGCAGACAGCTCGAGATCCAGATTGAAGTTGGCGCCAAGCAGTGTGTACGCGAGGCTTGGCAACGTGGCAGGCGTAGTGAAGGTTTTCCCGCTCAGATCGACATTGAGCCCGCGCGTGGCCGACGTATTCCCGCCGGTAGCGGTGCTACCGATCGTCGCGACATTTCCTCCACTGTAGGTGTGGGTGCCACCAATACCAAATTTAGCGCCCAAGTCACGCGCGAAAGTATCGGTCGCAATGACGATGCGGCCTTCGATCAGCACCTGGTCGACCGGGCGGTCGATCACGTTGATCAGCTCGCGCATCTGCGCGACCTTCTTCGGGATGTCGCTGATCATCAGCGTGTTGGTGCGCTCGTCGGCGACGATGCGCCCGCGCGGCGACAGGAAGCCGTTGTCGTTCTGGCTGTTGCCGCTGCCACCACCACTTCCGCCACCACCACTGCTGCCACCGCCTATGCCCTTGGCCTCGGTCAGCGCCTTGAAGATCGCGGTGGCGCTGTGATAGTTGATCTGCACGTAGTCGGTGATCAGGTCCTCGCGGTTCTCGATCGCGATGCGCGCGTCTTCCTTGTCCTGCTCGAACTTGGCCAGTTCCTGCTGCGGCGCGACCCAGATCACCTTGCCGTCGCGGCGCTTGTCCAGGCCCTTGGCGCGCAGCACGATATCCAGCGCCTGGTCCCACGGCACGTTGACCAGGCGCAGAGTGACGCTGCCCTGGACGGTGTCGGAGGCGACGATGTTGAGATTGGACTCCTCGGCAATCAACTGCAGCACCGTGCGCACCGGCACGTCCTGGAAGTTGAAGGTCACCGGCTTGCCGCTGTAGCCGCGGGCAGCGACCTGCGCGGCGGCCTGGCTCACCGTGGTGGCGGTGACCGCGCCCACCGCCGGCGCGGCGGCGCGCGGGGTGATCTCGACCACATACTCGTTCCCGGACTGATAGGCCAGGGATTCGAAGCCGCCATTGGTGTTCAGCACCAGCTCGGCACCGCCGGCATAGGGCTTGGCATCGATGCGCTGCACCGGGGTCGCGAAGTCGGTGACGTTGAGCGGACGCTGCAGTTCCGGCGGCAGCACGGCATTACCGACGTCGACCACGACGTTGTTGCCCTGGGTGCGCAGGTCCGGGCTGGCGCCGCTGCCGTTGAACGAAAGGATCAGCCGCCCCGCGCCGCCGTCGCCGCGCTTGAAGTCGATCTTCGACACCGTGAGCTTGGCCGGCGCCGCCGCGGGCGCGGCAGGTGCGGCAGCAGGCGCGGCAGGCGTTGCCGCAATGGCGACGACCGCGTTCCCGAGCATCGCCGCCAACCCCAAGGCGCATAGCCGCATCGTCGCGTGGCGCCGGATGGGGCGCAGGCTCAGGGCTTTGGAAAAAGTCATCGTGCTATCCCCATAATCAATCATTGATCGTCCAGCGCGACGGAGGCGGGACGTTCCAGCCAGCCGCCGGCGCCATCCGGCACCAGTTCAATCAAATCGATGCGATCCTCGTGCACCCCGGTCACGCGGCCATCGCTCTGCCCCATGTACACGCCCGGACGCACGCGGTAGGTCACCTTGTCCGGCGCCATCACCAGCGCCACCTGGCCGGCACCGCTGCCCAGCGTGCCGACCATGTTGAGGCTGTCCAGCGGGAACTGTTCCAGCGGCTCCTTGCGGCGGTTCGGATCCGGGCGCAGGCCGCTGCTGCCATCGGGGTTCGCCCAGGCATCGCTGAACGGATCGCGCAGGCCCTGCGCCGCATATTCGAAGGTCTCGAACTGCTGCATCACCGGCAACGGCTCCAGCGGCTGCGCCGGTCGTGCGCGCACTTCCTTCACCCAGTTCTCCAGGTTCGGCGCATCGCCCGGCGTGCTGGGAATGGTGCGACCGCAGGCGCCAAGCACCAGCGCCAGCGCGGCCGCGGCGAGAATCCTGACCATGCGTTGCTGCCGGCTCATGCGCCACCGCCTTGCTTGCCGGCCTTCTTGGCGGCCGCCGCAGCCTGTTCCTGGTCGGCCATTTCCTTGTCGTCCAGATAGCGATAGGTCTTGACCGTGCCGGACAGTTCCAGCTCGCCGCGCGCGGTGATGCCGTTGCTCTTGTCGCGTGGTTTCAGGTTGATGTCGTGCATGGTCAGGATCACCACCCGCGGTAGCGAGGCCACACCGCTGACGAAGGCGCCGAACTGGTGGTAGCTGCCGACCATGCGCAGGGCGATCGGCTTCTCCGCGTAGAACTCCTTCGGCGACTCCGGACCCGGCTGGAACAACTCGTTGGTCAGGCCGCTGGACAGCGCGGTCTGCGAGATGTCGATGATCAGGTCGGGCATCTCGGTCTTGCTGGGCAGCTGCCGCAGCATCTGCTGCAGCACCTGCTCCATCTGCACCAGTTGCTGCTTCAGCGGCTGCAGGTTCACCGCACGGCTCTGCTCCTTCTCGAAGGAGGCGCGCAGCTCGGTTTCCTTCTGCTCCAGCGTCTGCAACTCGTCGCTCTTGCTGCTGATCAGCAGGAACCAGGAAATGGCCAGGATGAACAGGGTCACCAGCACGCAAAACACGATCTTGGCCTGCTGCGGCCAATTGCCGAGATTGTTGAAATCCAGCTCTTTGATGTTGAATTTCTTGCTCATGACGCCGGTCCCTGTTGCACTGGCTTGGCGGCGGGAGCCGGCGCGGTGGCCGGCGCCGGTGCGGCGGCGCTACCCGTGGCAGGTGCGGGGGCTGCCGGTGCCTGCGCCGGCGTGCCTGGCGCGCCGCCGGCAGGTGCTGCGGCCGGCGTCGCCGCACCGCCGGGTGCCGTCGCGTCGGCCGCCGGATCGGTGCTCTCGCCGGGCACCGGCAGCTTGACCCGCAGCGTGAACACGTACGGCAGCGCCTTGGTGTCGACGATCGGGCCCTTGGCTTCCTTCTCCTGGGCCTTGGCCTCGATCACCGTCAGCTCCGGATTGGTCATCCAGCCCGAGCCTTCGAGATTGCGCATGTAGGTACTGACCCGCGCATTGGACTGCGAGCGGCCTTCCAGGGTCAGCATGTCGCCCTCCTGCTTCACCGAGGTCAGCACCACGCCGTCGGGAATGGTCCGCACCAGCGAGTCGAACAGGTGCACCATCTGCGAGCGCTTGGCTTGCAGTTCCTCGATGACCTGCTTGCGCGCCAGCAGCCGGCGCTTCTTCTCGTCGAGGGTGTCGATTTCCTTGTTCTGCGCCTGGACCTTCTCGATCTCGGTCTGCAGATACGCGTTGCGCTCGTTCTGGCCGCTGATCTGCAGGTCGTAGTAGAACCAGATCAGCCCCGCCAGCAGCACCCCGGCGAACGCGGCCAGGCCAAGCATCGAGTAGAACTCGCGTTCGCGCTGCTTGCGCCGTTCCGCCCGCCAGGGCAGCAGATTGATCTTCGCCATCAGTCGAAGCTCCTCAGCGCCAGGCCGGTGGCGATCATCAGCGCCGGCGCGTCCTGGGCCAGCGCATGCGCCTGCACCTTCGGCCCCAGGGTCATCTGCGCCAACGGGTTGGCGACCACCGTGGCCACGCCCAGTTGCTCCTCCACCATCTCCGGCAGCCCGGCCAGGGCCGCGCAGCCGCCGGCCAGGACGATGTGGTCGACCCGGTTGAATTCGCTGCCGGCGTAGAAGAACTGCAGCAGGCGGCTGATCTGCTGCACCGTGGCTTCCTTGAACGGTTCCAGCACCTCGACCTCGTAGCTCTCCGGCAGCCCGCCCTGGCGCTTGGCCATGCCGGCTTCCTCGTAGGTCAGGCCATAGCGGCGCATCACTTCGTCGGTCAGCTGCTTGCCGCCGAACACCTGTTCGCGGCTGTACAGGCTGCGCCCGCCGCGCAGGACATTGAGCGTGGTCATGGTGGCGCCGATGTCGACCAGGGCGACGATGCCGTCGGCGGCCACCGGCAGCTCGCTGGCCACCAGCGCGAAGGCGTTCTCGACCGCGAAGGCCTCCACGTCCATCACCTTGGCCACCAGGCCGCCCAGTTCCAGGGCCGACTGGCGCAGTTCCACGTTCTCCGAGCGCGAGGCCGCCAGCAGCACCTGCACCATCTCGGGATTGTTGGGGATGACGCCCAGCACCTCGAAATCCAGGTTCACTTCGTCGATCGGGTACGGGATGTAATTCACCGCCTCCAGCTCGACCTGGGCTTCCAGCTCGTTCTCGTCCAGTTCGGCCGGCATCGGGATCACCTTGGTGATCACCGCCGAACCGGCCACGGCAGCCGCGGCATGCTTGGCACGGGTGCCCGACCGGGTCACGGCGCGGCGGATCGCCTCGCCCACCGCCTCGACCTCGACGATGTTCTTTTCGACCACGGCGTTGGGCGGCAAGGGTTCGACGGCGTAATGCTCGACGCGGAACCGGTTGCCGTTACGCGAAAGCTGCAGCAGCTTGACCGCGGTCGAGCTGATGTCGATGCCGATCAGCGGCTGCTGACTCTTTGGGATAAGCCCCACGGATTTTCCCCTGCCGGCGGGCACTTGGACGCCAATGTTGCGCCAGCGCATTAATAACAAATTTTTTGCAATTGGCAACCGCCCGGTTGCATACCGCGATCCGTGTCACGGCATGACCTGCGGCAGCAAACCCGTCGCATCCCCGGAACCGGCCCCAGCCGTTCCCCGGCGTACTCTATACTCTGCGCCCAAGAAATCTGCAATCGGAATCTCTCGCGATGCCCCGTTTTCGTCGTTGGCTGCGCTGGGCGCTGGTCTTGTTCGTCCTCCTCGGCCTGGTCGGCGCCGCCGTGGCAGGCGGGCTGTACTACGTCGTCTCCTCCAAGCTCCCGGACGTGCAGACCCTGCGCAAGGTCGAACTGCAGGAGCCCATGTACGTCTACTCCAGCGACGGCAAGCTGATGGCGCTGTTCGGCGAGACCCGGCGCTACCCCATCACCATGAAGGACGTGCCGGAGCGGCTGAAGCAGGCCTTCCTGGCCACCGAGGACGCCCGCTTCTACGAGCATGGCGGGGTCGACTACAAGGGCATCGCCCGCGCGGTGTGGCTGCTGGCCACCACCAACGACAAGCGCGTGCCGGGCGGCTCCACCATCACCCAGCAGGTCGCCCGTCAGTTCTTCCTGAGCTCGGAATACAGCTACACGCGCAAGCTGGCGGAGATCCTGCTGGCGCGCAAGATCGAGGCCGAGCTGACCAAGGACGAGATCTTCGAGCTGTATCTGAACAAGAGCTTCTTCGGCAACCGCGCCTACGGCATCGCCGCCGCCGCCGAGTACTACTACGGCAAGAAGCTCAACGAGCTGAGCCTGGACGAGATGGCCTCGCTGGCCGGCATCCCCAAGTTCCCCTCCAGCGGCAACCCGATCAGCAACCCCGAGCGCGCCAAGCAGCGCCGCGACAACTACGTGCTCAGCCGCATGGCCGCACTGGGCTTCATCACCCCGGCCGAGGCGGAGGCGGCCAAGGCGGTGCCGATGCACGCCGCCCCGCACGAACGCCCGGTCGAGGTCGAGGCGCCCTACGTGGCCGAACTGGTGCGCCAGGAGATGATCGCGCGCTTCGGCGGCGACGTGCTGGACAAGGGCTACCACGTCTACACCAGCATCGATTCGACCCTGCAGACCGCGGCCAACCATGCGGTGCGCGAGGGCCTGGTCGTCTACGATCGTCGCCATGGCTGGCATGGCGTCGAGAAGCACTTCGACGTCCCCGCCAATGCCGATGCGGCGGCGCTGGCCAGCCACCTGAGCGGCGTCTACGTGCAGGGCGGGATGCTGCCGAGCATCGTCGCCAGCACCGGCAGCGACGGCAGCGCCACCGTGGTGCTCGCCAACAAGACCGAACTGGTGCTGCCGGTGGCCGCCAGCCGCTGGACCGGGCGCAGCCCGGCCACCCTGCTCAAGCGTGGCGACCTGGTGCGCATCCAGGCCGGCGACAAGCCGGGCGAGTGGGAGATCACCCAGATCCCGCGCGGCCAGGCCGCCCTGGTCTCGCTGGACGCCAACAACGGCGCGCTGCGTGCCATGGTCGGCGGCTTCAGCTACGCCGGCAACAAGTTCAACCGCGCCACCCAGGCGCGCCGCCAGCCCGGCTCCAGCTTCAAGCCGTTCCTGTACGCGGCCTCATTCGAGAAGGGCTTCAACCCGGCGTCGATCGTGCTCGACGCGCCGGTGGTGTTCCGCGACCGCCGCGGCAAGACCTGGTCGCCGCAGAACGACGGCGGCGGCTTCCGTGGCCCGATGCGCCTGCGCGAAGCGCTGGTGCAGTCGCGCAACCTGGTCTCGGTGCGCCTGCTGGACGCCATCGGCGTGGACTTCGCGCGCAAGTACATCAGCCAGTTCGGCTTTCAGGAAGCCGAGCTGCCGCCGAACCTGTCGATGTCGCTGGGCACCGCCTCGCTGACCCCGCTGTCGGTGGCGCGCGGCTATACCGTGTTCGCCAACGGCGGCTCGCTGGTCAACACCTGGATCATCGACAAGGTCACCGACCGCGACGGCAAGGTGCTGTTCCAGGAGCATCCGCTGACCGCCTGCCGCAGCTGCGGCAGCGTCGGCGGCAATGCCGCGCCGGTCAGCCAGGTGGTGGATGGCTTCAACTTCGGCGCGGCCACGCCGCCGCCGGCGGCCAAGCCGGCAGAGACCGCGGCCACGGCGGCTGCAGCGGAGAAGCCGACCGACCCCGAGGCCAAGGTGGCGCCGCGCGCCATCGACGAGCGCACCGCCTATCAGTTGGTGTCGATGATGCGCGACGTGGTCCAGCGCGGCACCGGCACCCCGGCCAAGGTGCTCGGCCGCGAGGACGTCGGCGGCAAGACCGGCTCCACCAACGACCACCGCGACGCCTGGTTCTCCGGCTTCGGCGGCCCGTACGTGACCACCGTCTGGGTCGGCCGCGACGACTACCGTTCGCTGGGTTACCGCGAGTACGGCGGCAAGGCGGCGCTGCCGATCTGGATTGACTACATGCGGGTCGCGCTGAAGGACCAGCCGATCGCCCGCAACGACCCGCCTGGCGGCATGGTCCAGGTCAGCCTCAACGGCGCCACCGAGTGGGTCAAGACCGAGGACATGGACCGCATCCAGCAGTTCGACGAAAGCCTGCAGGACCAGAAGACCGACGACGCGGCTTTCGACATCTTCTGATCGCGTCGCGCTGCCCCGCCCCGGCGCTGGCCGGGGCAGTTGCCGCCGAGCGCGCCTCGCCCGGCGGACGCCGCCTCAGGCAGCGGCGCCGGCTACACCCGAATTTCGCAAGGCTGCGGTACAGTCGGGGCAGGCTTTGAGGGGAGGCGCTCCATGCACCACGCTCGGCAACATGCCCGGACCCGCACGCACGAACGCCGCCGCCGGCTGGCGCACGAAGCCGCCCGCCTGATGGCCGAAGGCGGCATCCGCGACTTCCACCAGGCCAAGCTCAAGGCCGCCGACCGGCTGGGCATCCACGACGATGCCTCGCTGCCGCGCAACAGCGAGATCGAGGACGCCCTGCGCGAATACCAGCGGCTGTTCGCCGGCCCCGACCATGCCGGCGAACTGCGCCGGCGGCGCGAGGCGGCGCTGCGCGCGATGGACTTCCTGCACGCGTTCGCGCCGCGCCTGGCCGGACCGGTGCACGACGGCACCGCCGACGCCAACAGTCCGGTGCAGTTGCACCTGCACAGCGACGATGCCGAGGCGGTGGCGCGCTTCCTCGAAGAGCACCGCATCCCGGCCGAGTTGCGCAGCCGCCGGCTGCGCCTGGACCGCGAGCGCAGCGAGGACTTCCCGGTGTGGCTGTTCACCGCCGAGGAGCTGACCTTCGACCTGACCGTGCTGCCCTACGACGCGCTGCGCCAGGCGCCGCTGTCGCAGGTGGACGAGAAGCCGATGCGCCGCGCTTCGATGCCGCAACTGCGGCAACTGCTGACCGAGCAGGACATCGCCGACTACCAGTACGGCTGAGCGCAGCAGCACGCCACGCATTGGCTGCGGCGGGCGCCGTGCCATGGCGCATGCGCGCGCGGCGAGGCGAGGCGGACGCCAGCCCTTCCCCGCTTCGACCGCGCAAACAAAAACGCCCCGCGGAGCGGGGCGTTCCTGACAGCGACGAGGCGATCGATCAGCGCTTGTCGGCGCTGGTGTAGTCGCGCTTGTCGTAGCCGGTGTAGATCTGGCGCGGACGGCCGATCTTCATTTCCGGGTCGACCTGCTGCTCCAGCCAGTGCGAGACCCAGCCGGCGGTACGGGCGATGGCGAACATGACGGTGAACATCTCCACCGGAATGTTCAGCGCCTTGTAGATGATGCCCGAGTAGAAGTCGACGTTCGGGTACAGCTTGCGCTGCACGAAGTAGTCGTCCTTCAGCGCGGCCTCTTCCAGCTTCAGCGCCACTTCCAGCAGCGGGTCGTTGACGCCCAGCTCGCCCAGCACCTTGTGGGTCATCTCGCGGATGATCTTCGCGCGCGGGTCGAAGTTCTTGTACACGCGGTGGCCGAAGCCCATCAGGCGGAAGCTCGAGTTCTTGTCCTTGGCCTTGGCCACGGCGCTCTCGACGTTGTCGGCGGTACCGATCTCTTCCAGCATCTTCAGCACGGCTTCGTTGGCGCCGCCATGTGCCGGACCCCACAGCGCGGTGATGCCGGCGGCGACCGAGGCGTACGGGTTGGCGCCGGTGGAACCGACCAGACGCACGGTCGAGGTCGAGGCGTTCTGCTCGTGGTCGGCGTGCAGGATGAACAGCAGGTCCAGGGCCTTGGCCACGACCGGGTTCATCTGCAGCTGCTCGCTCGGCACCTCGAACATCATGTGCAGGAAGCGCTCGACGTAGCCGAGGTTGTTGCGCGGGTAGCGGATCGGCCAGCCGATGGAGTAGCGGTAGGCGGCGGCGGCGATGGTCGGCACCTTGGCAATCAGACGGATCGCGGCCAGGCGGCGCTGCTCCGGATCGTTGAGATCGAGGGTGTCGTGGTAGAACGCCGACAGCGAGGCCACGCTACCGGCCAGCATCGCCATCGGGTGCGCATCGTGGCGGAAACCGCCGAGGAAGTTCTTCAGCGACTCGTGCATCATCGTGTGATGCGTCACTTCGTGGTCGAACTTCTTGAATTCGTCGGCGGTGGGCAGCTCGCCGTTCATCAGCAGGTAGGCCACTTCGAGGAAGTTGGACTTCTCGGCCAGCTGCTCGATCGGGTAGCCGCGGTACAGCAGCACGCCGTTGTCGCCGTCGATGTAGGTGATCGCCGACTTGCAGCTGGCGGTCGCGGTGAAGCCCGAGTCGTAGGTGAAGAGACCGGTCTCCTTGGTCAACTTGGAGATGTCGACGCAATCGTTGCCCAGGGTGGGCTTGAGTACCGGAAGAACGACCGACTTGTCGCCGGCGTTCAACGTGACCTGATCAAGATCGGACACAGTGTGCGCTCCTCGATGGAAGGCGCCTGTCCGATTACGTTGCGAACAGACGCGTGAAGGAAGTCCACGGCAATCGCCACGGATCGCGCCATTATCGCACAGCAGCATTTGCGTCGTCGCTCACCCCTCATGCTGCACGATGGCGGCAGGAAAGCGACACAGCGTTGCATCCTCGCCGCACTTTCACGGGAGGATGACACCGGCGCGTCAACGCCGGGAAGACAGGATGTGGCGGATAGCAAAACGGCCGCGCAGGCGGCCGTCGCTTTACATCCGTTCGACGGTTCCGATCAGCGCGCGTAGCGCTTCTGGAACTTGTCGATGCGGCCGCTGGTGTCGATGACCTTGTGCTTGCCCGTGTAGAACGGGTGCGAAGCCGAGGAAATTTCGACCTTGATCAGCGGATACTCTTCGCCGTCCTCCCACTTGACCGTCTCTTTCGAGGACATGGTCGAACGGGTCAGGATCTTGAAATCGGAGGTGACATCGTGGAACACGACGTCGCGGTACTGGGGATGGATGTCGGCCTTCATGGGCTCGCACCGTAGGTGGCTGCTGGACAAGAGGGAAACTATAACAGCCCTGCCGCCCTCCACGCAACGTTTACGTAGCGACTGCTGCGGTGACATCGCTGGCGGCGCCCTGCCCCGCCAGATCCCGCCCGAATCTGGGCGGGATCGGCAGGCTCAGCCGGCGCCGACCGCCGCGCGGGCCAGGTCCAGGAAGCGGGCGTGGTCGTAGCGGATGAGCATGGTCGCATTGTCCGGCAGGCCCAGCTGGCGGTTCCAGTCGACCAGGGTGGCGCCGCGGGTGTGCACCCCGGACAGTTCGATCTGCATCGGCCGCGACTGCACCTCCTGGGCGCCCTCGGGCTGCAGCGCCCAGGCCATCGCCAGTGCGTCGGCGGCATACCAGTGCTCGCCGCGCGCGTCTTCCGACCACAGCCGGGTCTTGCGCGAGATCAGTTCGTAGAAGCGCGCCTTGGGCGCATCCACCGCCAGCCACTGCTCGACCTCGCGGTGCGGCAGGCCGTGCGCCACGGTCGCCTCCCAGTCGGCGACCTCAATGTGCGGGAACGCCTTGAACACGATGTGTGCCGCCTCCGGGTCGAAGGCGATGTTGAACTCGGCGGCCGGAGTGATGTTGCCGTGGCAGGTGATCGCCCCGCCCATCACCAGGAAGCGGCCGATGCGCTGCGGCAGGGTCGGGTCCAGCTTCAGCGCCAGCGCGATGTTGGTCAGCGGCCCCAGCGCGACCAGCAGCAGGCGCCCGGCGTACTGGTGCGACAGGCGCAGGATCGCCAGCGCGGCGTGCTCGGCCTCGGCGCCACGCGCGGCCGGCGGCAGGTCGACGTCGCCGAAGCCGTCCTGGCCATGCACGTGTCCGGCGTCCACCGACGGGTGCAGCAGCGGATCGGCGCAGCCGGCGAACACCGGCACATCCTCGCGCCCGGCCACTTCGCACAGCTTCAGCGCGTTGCGCACGGTGTGGCGCAGCCCGACGTTGCCGGCGGCGATGGTCAGCCCGACCACCTCGTGACGCGGATCGGCGAACGCCATCAACAGCGCCAGCGCGTCGTCCACGCCAGGGTCGGTATCGATCAACAGGGGAATCTTGTCGCTCATGCGTCGTTTCGCTCGTCCATTCGGCCGCCGAGTCTGGCACTGCCGGGCAGGCATGGGAAGAAGACGGGATTGGGGATTCGGGATTGGGGATTCGTTAGAAGCGGCCGGTCCGCCTGCTGTTGCAGGAAGCGGCTTCAGCCGCGACCGGGCTTTCCCGGTAACGCTCGGTCGCGGCTAAAGCCGCTCCTACGAGGAAGACGCGGCGATGCCGCTTTTGCGAATCCCAAATCCCAAATGCCGAATCCCCGCCCCATCACGCCCCGGCGAACCGCACCGCGCCGCCAACCCAGCGCGCGACGATGCGGTCGGCCAGCACCGGCGCCTCGTCGAGCAGCCGGTCGGCCAGGGCGTGCACGCGCGGCAGCAGGCCGGCGTCGCGGGCCAGGTCGGCCACGCGGAACGCGGCCAGGCCGGTCTGCCGGGTGCCGAGCAGTTCGCCGGGGCCGCGCAGTTCCAGGTCCTTCTCGGCGATGACGAAGCCGTCGTTGGTCTGGCGCATGGTTTCCAGGCGCTGCCGCGCCATCGCCGACAGCGGCGCCTGGTACATCAGCACGCAGCTCGACGCCGCCGCGCCGCGCCCGACCCGCCCGCGCAGCTGGTGCAACTGCGCCAGACCCAGGCGCTCGGCGTTCTCGATGATCATCAGCGAGGCATTGGGCACGTCCACGCCGACCTCGATGACGGTGGTGGCGACCAGCAGGTCGATCTCGCCCTGCTTGAACGCGCGCATCGCCGCCTGTTTCTCCGCCGGCTTCATACGGCCGTGCACCAGGCCCACGCGCAGTTCCGGCAACTGCGCCGACAGCGCCTCGAAGGTGGCCTGCGCAGCGCTGGCCTCGAGCCGGTTGCCGGCGCCGCCGCCCTGCGCGGACTTCTCGTTGTCCTCGGCCTCTTCGATCAGGGTGCAGACCCAATAGGCCTGGCGGCCCTCGGCGCAGGCCACGCGGATGCGCTGCACCAGTTCCGGACGGCGCTCGGCATTGAGCACGATGGTTTGCACCGGGGTGCGTCCCGGCGGCAGTTCGTCGATCGAGGAAACGTCCAGGTCGGCATAGGCGGCCATCGCCAGCGTGCGCGGGATCGGCGTGGCGGTCATCACCAGTTGGTGCGGCACGCCCGCGCCGGAAGCGCCCTTGTCGCGCAGCGCCAGCCGCTGGTGCACCCCGAAGCGATGCTGCTCGTCGACGATGGCCAGGGCCAGGTCGTGGAAGCGCACCGCCTCCTGCATCAGTGCGTGCGTGCCGACCACCACCTGCGCCTCGCCGGAGGCGATCTGCGCCAGGGTCGCGCTGCGCGCCTTGCCGGTGACCTTGCCGGCCAGCCAGGCCACGCGCACGCCCAGCGGCTCCAGCCAGCCGCGCAGGTTGGCCAGATGCTGTTCGGCGAGCAGTTCGGTGGGTGCCGCCAGCGCCGCCTGCTTGCGCTTGTCCACCGCCAGCATCGCCGCCAGGGCAGCGACCACGGTCTTGCCGCTGCCGACGTCGCCCTGCACCAGCCGCAGCATCGGCGCCGGCCGCTCCAGGTCGGCACGGATCTGCGCGAACACGCGCTGCTGCGCCCCGGTCAGTTGGAACGGCAGCGACTGCTGCAGGCGCTTGGCCAGCAGCCCGCGGCCGCGCAGCGATGGCGCCGGCTGGCACTGCATGGCGATGCGCTGGCGCCGCAGGCTCAGGTGATGCGCGAGCAGTTCCTCCAGCGCCAGGCGCTGCTGCGCCGGATGCAGACCGGCGGCGAGCGCGGCCAGGTCGGCCTGCGGCGGCGGCCGGTGCGCGACCAGCAGCGCGCTGCGCAGCGACGGCAGGCCGAGTTCGGCCAGCAGCGCCGCCGGCAGCAGTTCCAGCGCTGCTTCCTCGGGCAGCCGGTCCAGCGCCTGGCCGATCAGCCGGCGCACGGTCGCCGGGCCGACGCCTTCCACCGCCGGGTACACCGGATCCAGGCGATCGCCCAGCGCCGCGTCGTCGTCCTCGCCGAGGATCTGATAGCTGGGATGCACGAACTCCAGCCCGTGCTGGCCTGGCTTGGGCGTGCCGAAGGCGCGCAAGCGCGCGCCGACCGCGAACTGCGCCGCCTGCGCGGCGCGGAACTGGAAGAAGCGCAGCACCAGGGTGCAGCGCGAATCGTCGGCCACCGCCACGCGCAGCATCGGCCGGTAGCGGAAGCCGCGGTCCACCGCCTGCACCCGCCCCTCGACCTGCGCCGGCACGCCCGGCTGCAACGCCGCGACCGTGGTCAGCCGGGTGCGGTCCTCATAGCGCAGCGGCAGGTGCAGCCACAGATCCTGCAGGGTGGACAGGCCGCGCGCGGCGAATTTCTCCGCCAGTTTGGGACCGACGCCGGGCAGCGTGGTCAGCGGCGCCTCGCCTGCCGCCGACAGCGCCGGCGCCGGAACCTGCACGCGCGGCACGGCGGGGGATCAGTCCAGCACCATCACCGCGTCCACTTCGAATCCCGCGCCCTTGGGCAGCGCCGAGACTTCGATGGTGGAACGCGCGGGGAACGGCGCCTGGAAGTAGTCCTGCATCACCGCATTGACCTGCGCGAACTGCGCCAAGTCGGTGAGGTACAGCCCCAGGCGCACGATGCGGTCCAGCGACCCGCCGGCCGCCTCGGCCACCGCCTGCAGGTTGTCGAAGGCGCGGCGCGCCTGCGCGGCGATGTCGCCGGCGACGATCTCGCCGGTGGCCGGATCCAGCGGGATCTGCCCGGAGAAGTACACGGTGTTGCCGGCGCGCACGGCCTGCGAATACGGACCGATCGCGGCCGGTGCACGGTCGGTATGGATGATCTGGCGGGACATGGCGACTCCGTTGGAAGAATGTCCGCCTAGTTTAGCTGGCGTGCGCGGTTGGGGATTGGGGATTGGGGATTGGGGATTGGGGATTGGGGATTGGGGAATCGGGAATCGGGAATCGGGAATCGGGAATCGGGAATCGGGAATCGGGAATCGGGAATCGGAACAGCATGCCGGCAAGGCATGCCACACAATCCGCACGCACGCTTTCGTAGAAGCGGCTTTAGCCGCGACGCTCTATCGGTAAGGCGTCGCGGCTGAAGCCGCTCCTACGACGCCAGGACCCGACCCGCTCCGAATCCCCAATCCCGAATCCCCAATCCCGGCACCACCTACTGGCGGCGCACGCTCTGCACCGCATTCAAGCGCCGCAGCCGGCGCATCACCTCGGCCAGGTGGTTACGGTCGCGGACCTGGATGTTGAAGCGCAGCACCGCGGCGTTGAAGTCGCGGTCCAGGTAGTCGACGCGCTCGATGTTGGACTGGCTCTGCGCGATTGCCGCGGCCAGTTGCGCCAGCACGCCGGTGCGGTTCTCCACGTCCACCACCAGCGCGGTGTCGTAGTCGCCGATGACGCTGGTATCCCAGCCGATCGGTACCCAGCGCTCGGGCGACTTGCGCAGTTCGGCCAGGTTCGGACAGTCCAGGCGATGCACCACGATGCCCTTGCCGGCGGTGTGGTAGCCCATGATCTCGTCGCCGGGAATCGGCTGACAACAGTTGGCGAAGCTGACCACGCCGCGCTCGGTGCCGTTGATCAGGATCTTTTCCTGCGAATGCTTGGAATGGCCGCCGCCGCGCAGTTCGGCATACGCCATCAGCGCCTGCGCGGCCTGGTTGGGCATCCAGTTGCCCAGCGCCACGTCGGCCAGCAGCGCCTCCAGGCGGGGGTAGCGGTGCTCGCTGAGGAACGAATCCAGGCGCCCCTTGGGCAGCCGTTCCAGCGAACTGTCCATCGCCTCCAGCGCGCGGTCGAGCATGCGGTGGCCGAGCTGCACCGCGTCCTCGTGCTCGAGCTGCTTGAGCTGGTGGCGGATCGCGGTGCGCGCCTTGCTGCTGACCACGAACTCCAGCCACTGCGGCTTGGGCGTGGCCGAGCGCGCGGTGATCACTTCCACCGTCTGTCCGCTGACCAGCTTGGTGCGCAGCGGCACCAGCTTCTTGTCCACGCGCGAGGCCACCGCGCGGTTGCCGACGTCGGTGTGCACCGCATAGGCGAAGTCCAACGCCGTGGAGTTGCGCGGCAGCGCCAGGATCTTGCCCTTGGGCGTGAACAGGTAGACCTCGTCCGGAAACAGGTCGACCTTGACGTTGTCCAGGAACTCCAGCGACGAGCCGGCGGCGCGCTGCGATTCGATCAGCTCGACGATCCACGCATGCGCGCGGCTCTGCGCGCTGTTGGGCGAGTCGCCGCCGAACTTGTAGGTCCAGTGCGCGGCGACGCCGCGCTCGGCGATGAGGTCCATTTCCTCGGTGCGGATCTGCACTTCGATCGGCGAGCCGTAGGGCCCGAACAGCACCGTGTGCAGCGACTGGTAGCCGTTGGCCTTGGGTATGGCGATGAAATCGCGGAAGCGCGCATCCAGCGGCTTGAAGGTGGCGTGCACCGCGCCCAGCGCGTGGTAGCAGTCGGGCACGCCGCGCACCACCAGGCGGAAGCCGAACACGTCCATCACCTGGTCGAAGGATTTGTTCTCGTCGCGCATCTTGTTGTAGATGCTCCACGGCGTCTTGATCCGGCTCACCAGCCGGTGCTCCAGTCCTTCCTTGGCCAGACGCTGCGACAACTGCACTTCCACCTGCGCCATCGATTCGCGGCGCACCACCGGCTGGCTGCGAATGTGCTTTTCGATGATCGCGTGGCGCCACGGATGCAGGGCGCGAAAGCCGAGGTTCTGCAGCTCGGACTTCATCAGGCTCATGCCCAGGCGCTGGGCGATCGGCGCGTAGATCTCCAGGGTCTCGCGGGCGATGCGGCTGCGCGCCTCGGCGCTCTGCGCGCCCAGCGTGCGCATGTTGTGCAGGCGGTCGGCGAGCTTGATCATGATCACGCGCAGGTCGCGCGACATCGCCAGCAGCATCTTGCGGAAGCTCTCGGCGGCCGCTTCCTGACGGTCGCGGAACTTGAGCTTGTCCAGCTTGGTGACGCCGTCGACCAGTTCGGCCACCGCCTCGCCGAACTCGGCGGCCAGTTCGGCGCGGGTCAGCGGGGTGTCCTCGATGGTGTCGTGCAGGATCGCCGCGATCAGCGCCTCCACGTCCAGGCCGAGCTCGGCCAGCACGCCGGCCACCGCCACCGGGTGGGTGATGTAGGGCTCGCCGGACTTGCGGGTCTGCCCCGCGTGCGCAGCCGCACCGACCTCCCACGCGCGCCGCAGCAGCGGGATCTGCTCGGGCGGCAGATAGCTGGCGCTGCGTTCGAGCTGCAGGACGTAGTCGGGGACCGCCTCGTCGGCCGACGACGGCGCGGCGTGGGCGACCTGGGCAGAAGGGCCTGGGTTCATGCGGAAAGACTATGCCAGCGGCGCGTGGACGGCAAACCCGCAAAACGAAACAGCCCGCGGATGCGGGCTGTTCGCAGGACGATCGCGACGCGGGACGCGATCAGTCGTCGTTCTTGGACATGTCCTCGTCGGCCACCACTTCGGCCGCGGCCCATTCCAGGGCTTCGCGCTCGGCGCGCTCGCGCTCGGCCTTCTCGACCTCGTCGATCAGCGCGTTGTCGATCTTGCGCGCGGCGATCTCGCGCAGCGCCAGCACGGTCGGCTTGTCGGCCGACTCGGTGTTGTCGAGGGTGGCCTGCACGCCGTTGGCGAGCTGGCGGGCGCGCTTGGACGCCATCATGACCAGTTCGAAACGGTTATTAACGACTTCCAGGCAATCTTCTACGGTGATGCGGGCCATGCGGGCTCCCGGCGGGCCGGCGGCGGCCACGCGTTCGAATGAGGGAAAGGGCGGGGATTGTAGGGCGGCAACCGCCCAAGATCAACCCCACCCCATTCAGTTCCCTTTGGAATCAGCCAGTTGGCTGTTCCCGCAGGAGAGTGGCGATCAGCCCGGCGTGGCGCTGCTGCTGCGGCAGCCGGCGCAGGCGGCTGGCGACGAAGATCGCGCACATCTCGTCCACCGCGGTGTCGAAGTGCTCGTTGACGATCACGTAGTCGAAGTCGGCGTAGTGCGACATCTCCTCGCGCGCGGCGGCCAGCCGCTGCGCGATCACCGCCTCGCTGTCCTGGCCGCGCTTGCGCATGCGCTGCTCCAGCGCCTCGCGCGACGGCGGCAGGATGAACACGCTGACCGCGTCCGGCACCTTGGCCCGGACCTGACGCGCGCCCTGCCAGTCGATCTCCAGCAGCACGTCGTGGCCGGCGGCCAGCTGCGGCTCGACCGACTGCCGCGCGGTGCCTTTCCAGTCGCCGTGCACGCGGGCGTACTCGAAGAAGTCGCCGGCATCGATCATCCGCTGGAACTCGTCGGCGGAGACGAAATGGTAGTGCTCGGCGTGGCGTTCGCCCGGCCGCGGCGCGCGCGAGGTGAACGAGATCGACAGCGCGATCTGCGGGTCGCGCGCCAGGGTCGCGTTGACGATGCTGCTCTTGCCGGCGCCGGAGGGGGCCGCCACGATGTAGAGAGTGCCGCGCATAGGGTCAGGGATTCGGGATTGGGGAGTCGGGATTCGCGAACGGGGCCGCGGGCCGATACCCACGGGGTCGATATGCTACCCGGTATGGACGTGACCCGCCCGGCACCCGGAATCCGCCTTCCCAATCCCCAATCTCGACTCCCGCCATCCCGGCTATTCCAGGTTCTGCACCTGCTCGCGGATCTGGTCGATCAGCACCTTCAGTTCCACCGCGGCGTTGGAGGTGCGGCTGTCCACCGACTTCGAGCCCAGCGTATTGGCCTCGCGGTTGAACTCCTGCAGCAGGAAATCCAGGCGCCGGCCCGCCGGTTCCGGCTGACGCAGCACCCGGCGCAGTTCCTTGATGTGGCTGCCGAGCCGGTCCAGTTCCTCGTCCACGTCCAGCTTCTGCAGCCACAGCACCAGTTCCTGTTCGGCGCGGCCGGGGTCGACCGGATGCGGCAGGTCGGCCAGGCGTGCCGCCAGCTTGGCGCGCTGGCCGTCGCGGATGGCCGGGATCAGCGTGCGCACCTCGCCGGCGATGCGTTCCACCGCATCGACCCGCTCGACGATGGCCGCGGCCAGCTTGCCGCCCTCGCGCTCGCGCGCGGCGACGAACTCGGCCAGCACCTCATCCAGCAGTTCCAGCGCCTGCGCCTGCAGCGCCGCCGGATCGGCGGCCTGCCCCTGCAGCACGCCGGGCAGTTGCAGCAGGTCGACGAACTGCACCTGCATCTGCGGGAAACGCACGCCCAGCCGCTGCGCGAGCACGCCCAACTGTTCGACCAGCGCCTCGTTCACCGCCAACGTCTGCGCCGCATCCGGCGCGCGCAGGCGCAGCATCAGGTCGAGCTTGCCGCGGCTGATCCGCGCGGCGACGCGTTCGCGCAGTTGCGGCTCCAGCGCGCGCAGTTCCTCCGGCAGGCGCACGCCTACTTCCAGGAAACGGTGGTTCACCGAGCGCAGCTCGCACCCCAGCGTGCCCCAGGGAGTGATGCGCTCGGCGCCGGCGTAGGCGGTCATGCTGCGGATCATGCGGTGTTCCAATGCGGGCAAGGGGCGGATGTTAACCTAGCGCCCTTTCCTGCCTTGCCGAACGCGGTCACATGCCGCGCACGGCCCCGCCCTTCCCGGAATCCTGCATGTCCTTCTCCCGTCCCAGCGGCCGCACGGCCGATCAGTTGCGCCCGGTCCGCATCGAACGCGCCTTCACCCGCCATGCCGAAGGCTCGGTCCTGGTCAGCTTCGGCGACACCCGCGTGCTGTGCAACGCCAGCGTCGAGAACCGCGTGCCGGGCTTCTTGCGCGGCAAGGGCGAAGGCTGGGTCACCGCCGAATACGGTATGCTGCCGCGCGCCACCCACTCGCGCTCCGATCGCGAAGCCGCACGCGGCAAGCAGGGCGGACGCACGCTGGAGATCCAGCGCCTGATCGGCCGCGCGCTGCGCGCCTGTGTCGACCGTACCGCGCTGGGCGAGCGCACCATCACCCTGGACTGCGACGTGCTGCAGGCCGACGGCGGCACCCGCACCGCGGCCATTACCGGCGCCTACGTGGCGCTTGTAGATGCGGTGAACTGGCTGCAGAAGCGCGGCGACCTGAAGAAGCCGGTGGTGCTGGGCGCGGTCGCGGCGGTCTCGGTGGGCGTGTACCGCGGCGTGCCGGTGCTGGACCTGGACTATGCCGAGGACAGCGACTGCGATACCGACATGAACGTGGTGATGAACGACGGCGGCGGCTTCATCGAGCTGCAGGGCACCGCCGAGGGCCATGCCTTCCGCCGCGACGAACTGGACGCGCTGCTCGGCCTGGCCGAGCGCGGCATCGGCGAGTTGCTGGCGGCGCAGCGCGCGGCCCTGGCGCAATGACGCGGCGTCTGGCCCTGGTCACCCTGGTGGTGGCCGACTACGACGAGGCCATCGCCTGGTACACCGGCAAGCTGGGATTCCAGTTGCTGGAAGACGTGGACCAGGGCCACAAGCGCTGGGTCGTGGTCGGGCCTGGCGATGCGCGCGGCGCGGCGCTGCTGCTGGCGCGCGCCAGCGACGACGCGCAGCGCAGCCGCATCGGCAATCAGACCGGCGGCCGCGTCGGCTTCTTCCTGCACACCGACGACTTCCAGCGCGACCATGCGGCGATGCGCGCCGCTGGCGTGGAATTCCTGGAAGCCCCGCGTCACGAACCCTACGCCACGGTCGCGGTGTTCCGCGATCTGTACGGCAACACCTGGGATCTGCTGGAGCCCACCGCATGAAACTGGTCCTGGCCAGCAGCAACGCCGGCAAACTCGAAGAACTGCATGCCCTGCTCGACGACGTCGGGGTCGAACTGATCGCGCAATCCACTCTCGGCGTCAGCGATGCCGACGAAACCGGCCTGACCTTCGTGGAGAACGCGCTGCTCAAGGCGCGCCACGCCGCCCGCGTCACCGGCCTGCCGGCGCTGGCCGACGACTCCGGCATCTGCGTGGATGCGCTGCACGGCGCGCCGGGCCTGTATTCGGCGCGCTACGCCGGCGAGCACGGCAATGCGCAGGCCAATATCGACAAGCTGCTGGACGCCCTGCGCGATGTCCCCGACGCGCAGCGCGGCGCGCACTTCTACTGCGTGCTGGTGCTGCTGCGGCATGCCGAGGATCCGCAACCGCTGCTGGTGGAAGGGCGCTGGCGCGGCCGCATCGCGCAGGCCCGTGCCGGTACTGGCGGACATGGCTACGATCCGGTATTCCTGGACCCGGAGCACGGCCAGACCGCGGCCGAGATGCCGCTGGCGCTGAAGAACCGCATCAGCCACCGCGCCCTCGCCCTGCAGCAGCTCAAGCAGCGCCTGGCCGCGCTGCTGGCGGCGCAGCCGGCCGGGTGACCGCGCCGCGCGCAGGCGCCGGGCCGATACAGGCCCCGAGGTGCGCGCAGCCTGCACTGCACCGCGCCTGCGGCCCCTGAGCCACCCCGCCCCACTCGCCGACCGCACTCCGCTTTCCTGTCGCCATGCCGCACGCCCACGACCATTGCCAGCATCCGCCCGGCGCCGCCTGCCCGGACCCGTCCGCGCACGCCGACACCCCGGCGCTGGTGCCGCCACCGCTGTCGCTCTACGTGCACCTGCCGTGGTGCGTGCGCAAATGCCCGTACTGCGACTTCAACTCGCACGCGGCCAAGGGCGCGCTGCCGTTCGACGCCTACGTGGATGCATTGATTCGCGACCTGGACCAGGACCTGCCGCTGGTCTGGGGGCGGGTGGTCAACAGCGTGTTCTTCGGCGGCGGCACGCCCAGCCTGTTCCCGCCCGAGGCGATCGACCGCTTCCTGCAGGCCGCCAGCGCCCGGCTGCGCTTCGCGCCAGGCCTGGAGATCACGCTGGAGACCAATCCCGGCACCGCCGAGCACGGCCGCTTCGACCGTTACCTGGCGGCCGGGGTGAATCGCCTCAGCTTCGGCATCCAGAGCTTCGACGACGCAGCCCTGCAGCGGCTGGGCCGCATCCACGACGGCGCTGAGGCCGAGCGCGCGGTGAAGCTGGCGCAGGACGCCGGCTACGCCAATTTCAACCTAGACCTGATGTACGCGCTGCCGCAGCAGACCCTGGCCGAGGCCGAGCGCGACATCGCGCAGGCGCTGGCGCTGCAGCCTACCCACCTCAGCCACTACCAGCTCACCCTGGAGCCGAACACCGTGTTCGCCGCGCGGCCGCCGCAGGGCATCCCCGAGGACGACGACGCCTGGGACATGCAAGAGCGCTGCCAGGCGCTGCTGGCCGAGGCCGGCTACGCGCAGTACGAGGTCAGCGCCTACGCGCGCGCCGGCTACCGCTGCGCGCACAACCTCAACTACTGGACCTTCGGCGACTATCTCGGCATCGGTGCCGGCGCCCACGGCAAGATCAGCTCCGGCGCCGAGCAGAACATCCTGCGGCGCTGGAAGCACAAGCATCCGCAGGCGTTCCTGGACGCGGCGGGGACGCCGGCGGCGATCGGCGGCGACGAGTGGATCGCGCCGGAGCGGCGCCCGTTCGAGTACATGCTCAACGCCCTGCGCCTCAACGACGGCTTCGCGCTGCGCGACTTCAGCGCCCGCACCGGCCTGCCGCTGCAGGCGATCGCCCCGGCCCTGGCCACCGCGCAGGCCCGCGACTGGCTGCGGGTGGACGCCGGGCACGCCGTCCCGACCGAGCTGGGGCGGCGTTTCACCAACGACGTCATCGCCCTGTTCCTGCCCTGAGCCGCGTCGTCCGCCTTGGTTGCGGCGGCGGATCGTGCTACATACCGCGCAGAAAAATACAACGGCGATCACAGGATGCCCGTGTCTGCGACCCTTCAGGCCCCGACGGCGACGCTTGCCAGCGCCGCCCTGCCGGCGCGCGTGCGCGACATCCTGCAGGCCCTGAACAGCCTGCTGTGGCAGGCCCTGGACATGCCGCTGCAGGCGACCCTGGACGAACTGGAGCAGGACCTGCTCGAGCAGGCCGGGCGCGCCCGCAACGGCCAGGTGCAGCAGGACCTGTTCCAGGAAGCGCAGCGCCTGCGCGCGCAGCGCGGGCACTTTGCGCCGCACTACCAGGCGCACCTGGAAGCCGGGCTGGCCGGCATCCGCAGCCCGGCCGCCGCGGCCGCCACGCCGCGCACGGCCAGGCCGGTCGCGGCGGCGCAGATGCTGACCCTGGTCGCCGACGTGGATATCGACCGCGACATCGTGCTGCACGAGATCGCCCGCCGCGAGGCGACCCGCTGCAACATCCCGCTGCAGTTGCTCGGCCAGCGCTTCGGCGTGCTGGCGGCACGGCCTGCCTTCGAGATCGAGCAGTTGCCGCTGGGGCCGCACGCGCTGTGCCGGCTGCTGCGCGCTGCCGGCGAAACGCTGGGCCTGGGGCTGGACACGCAGTTGTCGCTGTACCGCGCCTTCGAACGCCAGGCGCTGGCGCGCTATGGCGAGATCGTGGAACGGGCCAATGTGCTGCTGACCCACGCCGGGGTACTCCCGGGCCTGATCTACCTGCCCTACGTGGCGCGCAGCACCAACGTGGAGCCGGGCGCGCGCCGCACCGCGCGCATGGCCGCGGGCACCGCGCCGGGGCCTGCCGACAGCGCCCCCCGCGGCGGCGGCGCTGCCCCCGTCCAGGCCGCACCCGCCATGGGCATGCCGCCGGGGCCTGCCGCCACGGCCCCGCTGCCGCCAGCGGGTGCAACAGCGGCGGCCGCGGACCCGGCCGCCAGCGGCCCCGACCTGGCCACCCTGCGCCAGTTGCTGACCGCAGCGCGCGCCAAGGCCACGCCCGCCGCGGCGGCGCCCGCGACCGCCGGTGCCGCCACGCTCCCGGCGCGGCCGGCGAGCGCCACCGGTGCGACCCCGGTCCCGACCGCCAGCCTGCTGCAGGCCCTGGGCGAACTGCAGGCGCAACCGCCGGCCCACAGCACCCTGGGCGGGCTGCGCGGACGCCGCCACCTGCGCGACGTGCAGACCGCTCTGCTGCAGGCGCTGCGCGCCAGCCACGGCGCGCAGGCGACCCTGGCGGCGCAACAGGCCGACACCTTCGACCTGCTCGGCCTGCTGTACGGCGAGATCGAGCGCGAGGTGCGCCCCGATGCGCCGGCCGCGGCGCTGCTGGAACGCCTGCAGGTGCCACTGGTGCGCGCCGCGCTGCAGGACCCGGCGTTCTTCGCGCGCAGCCGCCACCCGGCGCGGGAGCTGCTCAACGCCGTCGCCGAATCGGGCGCGACCTGGCTGGGCGAAGACGACAGCGATCCGACCCTGCTGCTCAAGCTCAACCAGGCCGTGGACCGCGTGGTCGAGGAATACGAAGGCGACGAGACCGTCTTCGAACAGGCCCACCAGGACATCCAGGCGCAGCAGCGCAGCCTGGCGCACAAGGCCGAGATCGCCGAGCGCCGGCACGTGGAGGCCGCGCGCGGCAAGGAACGGCTGGAACTGGCCAAGCAGACCGCCACCGCCACGCTGGAAGCGCTGTGCAACGTCCGGCAACCGCCCGGTTTCGTGCAGACCCTGTTGCAGCAGGCCTGGTCCGACGTGCTGGTGCTGACCCTGCTGCGCCAGGGCGAGGATTCGGAGACCTGGCGCGAACGCATCGGCCTGGCCGAGCGCATCGCCGAGGTCACCTGCCGCAGCGAGGGCGCCTCCGACGCCGGCCTGGCCGAGCGCGTGGGCCAGGCGTTGCTGCAGGTGGGCTACCACCAGCAGGAGGCCGAGGCCATCGCCCGCCGCCTGTCCACGCCCGGCGGCGCCGACGCCACCACCTCGCGCACCGAACTCAGCGTCCGGCTGAAGGCACGCACCCGGCTGGGCGAGCAGGGCGAGGACGGCGAGCGCCCCTCGCTGCCGCCGCGCAACGAGGCCGAACAGGCCGCGTATGCGCGGCTGCGCACGCTGCCGTTCGGCACCTGGTTCGAATTCGTGGTCAACCAGCAAGGCGACCTGAAACGGCAGCGCCTGTCCTGGTACAGCCCGATCACCGAACGCGCGCTGTTCGTCAACCAGCGCGGACAGAAGACCGCCGAACACACGCTCGACGGATTGGCGCGGCTGCTGGCGCAAGGCCAGGCCCGCATCGTCAGCGAAGACCGCGCACGCCTGATCGACCGCGCCTGGCAGGCCGCGGTGCGCGCGTTGCGGACCCTGGCCGGCGTCCCCGCCGCCGACGACGCCATGGAGGGTGCATGAGCAGCGACGCCCGCCGTTCGCCGCGCCGCCAGGTCCCGGACATGGTGCCGGTGCTGGACCTGATGGAAGACGCCGTGGTCGGCCGCCTCGGCAACGTCTCCGAACACGGCATGCTGCTGCTGGCCTCGGCGCCGCTGCACGAGGATGCGCTGTACCAACTGCGCTTCGCGATGCCGCAGGCCGACCGCGAAGTGCAGATCGATGTCGGCGCGCATCTGCTGTGGAGCGAACCCTCGCACGCACCGGGCCAGGCCTGGGCCGGCTTCCGTTTCCTGACCATTTCCCCCGCGCATCGCGACCTGCTGCGGCAGTGGATCAACGCAGCCCCCGGCGGCTAGGGCCGCCAATCTTGTAGGAGCGGCTTCAGCCGCGACCGGCCTCCCAGGGAACGCCTCGTTCGCGGCTGAAGCCGCTCCTACGACGGCCATCCAAGTCCGGTTCGCGCTTCGACGCAAAGAAGATCCGGCGGATCGACAACGCCACGCGTCGCTGACGCAGCTTCGGCAACGTACGCCATGCGCACGCCGCCCCCCCCCCACGTCCGCACGCCCGCAACGTTTCCGGCACACTGGCGCCCCTGTTTCCGCATCGCCGAACGAGTCCGCCGCCATGCCCCAGCACGACCCAAGCGCCCTGTATCCCGACCACCTGCGCACGCTGACCCGACGCGCCGACGAGGCGCTGGCGCGCGGTGGCTTCGACCATCTGGTGGTCCCCAGCGGCACCCTGCACTACCAGGTGTTCGACGATCGCGACTATCCGTTCGCGGTGAACCCGCAGTTCAAGGCCTGGCTGCCGCTGACGCGGGTGCCGAACAGCTGGCTGGTGTACACGCCCGGGTGCCGCCCGCAGGTGATCTTCCACCAGCCGCGCGACTACTGGCACGTGGTGCCGGACGCGCCCAGTGGCTGGTGGGTGGAGCACTGCGACATCCACCTGATCCGCACCCCGGACGAGGCGCTGGCGCTGCTGCCGGATGCCGCGCGCAGCGCGATCCTCGGCGAGCCGCAGAGCGCGCTGGGCGCCTACGTGCCGAACAACCCGGCGGAGGTGCTGCACTACCTGGAATACCACCGCGCCTACAAGACGCCCTACGAGCTGGCGCTGATGCGCCAGGCGCAGCAGGCGGCAGTGCGCGGCCATCGCGCCGCCGAGGCCGCGTTCCGCGACGGCCGCAGCGAGTTCGAGATCCACATGGCCTACTGCGCCGCGGTCGGCCAGGACGCGAACGAACTGCCGTACGGCAACATCGTGGCCTTGAACGAACACGGCGCCGTGCTGCACTACACCGAACTGCAGCGGCAGGCGCCGACGCCGCTGCGCAGCTTCCTGATCGACGCCGGCGCCTCCGCGCACGGCTATGCCAGCGACATCACCCGCACCTACGCCGCCGATCGCGGCAGCGACTTCCAGGCGCTGATCGACGCGGTGGACGCCGCGCAGCAGCGCATGGGTCAGCACGTGCGCGCCGGCGTCGACTACCGGCAACTGCACCTGGATGCGCATCTGGCGCTGATGGGCGTGCTCCGGGATGCCGGGGTGCTGAAGGTGTCGCCGGAAACCGCGGTGGCCACCGGCGTCAGCGCCGCGTTCTTCCCGCACGGCCTGGGTCATCCGATCGGCCTGCAGGTGCACGACGTCGCCGGCTTCGCCGCCAGCGACCGCGGTGGCCGCATCGAACGCCCCGACGGCCACCCCTACCTGCGCATGACCCGCACCCTGGAGCCGGGCATGGTGGTGACGATCGAGCCGGGCCTGTACTTCATCGACATGCTGCTCGACGACCTCAAGCAGGCCGGCCACGGCGATAGCGTCGACTGGGCGCGGGTGGCGCAGTTCAAGCCCTACGGCGGCATCCGCATCGAGGACGAAGTGGTGTGCACCGAAGACGCGCCCGAGAACCTGACGCGTCCGGTGTTCGCTGCGGCGGCCTGAGCCGCCGCCGCGGGATTGGGGATTCGGGATTGGGGATTGGCTAAAGCGGGCGGCGCCACGCCGGCAAGAAACGCCAGGGATCCGGCCCGCTCTGCGTCCAGGATGATAGGTCCGCGCTCTGGCCGCCGCGGTTACCTCATCCCGAATCCCGAATCCCCAATCCCGGCTCCCCAGCCATCAACCCCTCGATCTCCTCGGCGCTGCGCGCCAGGGCATCGGTGAGCACGCGGTGGCTGTCGTCGGTGATCAGCACGTCGTCCTCGGTGCGGATGCCGATGCCGCGCCACTTCGGGTCCACGTCCTTGTCGTCCGGCGACACGTACAGGCCGGGTTCGATGGTGAACACCATGCCCGGCTCGAGCAGGCGCGATTCGCCGGCCAGCCGGTAGTCGCCGACATCGTGCACGTCCAGGCCCAGCCAGTGCCCGGTCTTGTGCCGATAGAAGCGCCGGTAATCGCCGCTGGCCAGGTTCTGCTCGACGCTGCCCTTGAGCAGGCCCAGCCGCAGCAGGCCTTCGGTCAGGGTCTGCACCGCGGCCAGGTGTCCGGCCTCGTAGGCCACGCCCGGGCGCGCCTGCGCCAGCGCGGCGGCGTGCGCGGCGCCGACCAGGTCGTGCAGCGCGCGCTGTTCGGCGCTGAAGCGGCCATTGGCGGGGAAGGTGCGGGTGATGTCGGCGGCATAACCGCGGTACTCGGCACCGGCATCGACCAGCACCAGATCGCCGTCGCGCAGGCGCGCGGTGTTGGCACGGTAGTGCAGCACGCAGGCGTTGTGGCCGCTGCCGACGATGCTGCCGTAGGCCGGCCAGGCGTCGCCGGCGCGGAATTCGCGCTCGATCTCGGCCTGCACCTGGTATTCGTGCACGCCCGGCTTGGCCAGCCGCATCGCGGCGCGGTGCCCGGCCACGCTCAGGTCCGCGGCGACCTGCATCAGCGCGATCTCGTCGCGCGACTTGAACAGGCGCTGTTCGTGCAGCAGATGCCCAAGCTCCAGGAATTCGTGCGGCGGCTGCGCGCCGTGCCGCACCTGCTCGCGCACGCGCTTGACCCAGCCGATCAGCTTCAGGTCGAAATCGACGTCGCGGCCGAAGTGGTAGTACACCCGCGAACGGCCTTCCAGCAGCCCGGGCAGGATCTCGTCGAGGTCGTCGATCGGATAGGCATCGTCCATGCCGTAGCGTTCGACCGCGCCTTCCTGGCCCGCCCGCGGACCGTCCCAGGCTTCGCGTTCGGGGTCGCGTTCGCGGCAGAACAGCAGGGCCTCGCCGTGGCGGCGCCCGGGCACCAGCACCAGCACCGCGTCCGGCTCGGGAAAGCCGCACAGGTACCAGAAGTCCGAATCCTGCCGGTACGGGTAATGGGTGTCGTGGCTGCGCACCCGCTCCGGCGCGCTGGGCAGCACCAGAATGGCCTGCTCGCCGGCCATGTCCATCAGTTGCCGACGGCGGCGCGCGTACTCGCCGGAGGAAATCCCGGTGAGCCGCTTCATCAGTTCAGGCGCTGCCGGTGGCGCGGGCCGAGCACGCAGTCGCTGTGCAGCAGCAGCACCGCCACGCGCACGAACTCCTCGATCTCGGCCAGCGCGTCCTCGTCCTCGTCGCCGCTGTCGAAATCGTCGGCGCTGGCCTGGGCCAGGCGCGCCAGGTCCTGCAGCGCCTCCTGCCCTTCCTCGGACAGCGGCGGTGCGGCGCCCGCGGCCAGGCCGAAGCCGCCGAGGAAACCGCGGCACCAGTCGAACAGCGCGTCGGCGCGCTCGGGCAGCGACGCGCCGGCATCGGCCAGCACCAGGTCGAAACCGAAATCGCGGTCGTTCAGTTGCGCAGCGGTGGCCTCGCGCAGGCGGTCCAGCGCGTCGCCGCTGCGCGGCGCGGCGATGCTGGCGTCGGCCAGCACCGCGGCCGGCCAGGCCGGCAACTCGGCGCCGCCGCCGGCCAGCCAGCCGCACAGGGCGCCGTGCAGTTCGGCCGCCGACGCAGCCAGGCCAAGCGTCCGGCTGGCATCGGCGATCTGGTCGGCAGTGGGAAGTTCGGTCATGGAGCGAAGCCTGTCGGGCGCTGGCCACGGGCCTGTGGCGGCCTGCAGCGGAATCGGGACTGCGCAGTGTAGCAATCGCGTGTGCGCCGCCGCTTGTGGTGGCTTCCGGCACGCGCCTACACTCCACCACCCGTTCTTTGACAGAAGTCACTTTCCGCCATGCCATTGGAGCACGTCGCTGCAGGAGCTGCGGAAAGGACCGGCCTGGCCTTGTTCGGCCAGACCCTGCTGGCCGCGTGGCCGCTGGTGGCGCTCGCGGCGCTGGCCGCCGGCGGGCTGGCGGCGCTGTTCGCGCTGCGCTCGCGTCGGCGCCTGCGCGAGCAGTTGCAACGGCATGCGCAGCTGCAGCAGCGCGACCAGCACCTGAAGCTGGCGCTGTGGGCCTCGGGCGAACACTTCTGGGATTACGACCTGCAAGCGCGCACGCTGCGGCTGATGCGCGCCGACGAGGCCACGCCGCACGCGCAGGACATCGGCCTGGTGATCCGCGAGAACGAGCCGCTGCGCATCCATCCCGACGACATGGCGCAGGCGCGGCAGGTGCTGCAGGAACACCTGCAAGGCCTCACCGCGATCTACACCGCCGAGTACCGGGTGGACCTGACCGGCGATGGGATCTGGCACTGGGCGCGGGTGCGCGGCCGCGTGGTCGACTACGACGCCAGCGGCGCACCGCGCCGGCTCGCCGGCACCGCCCGCGACATCACCTCGCACCGCCAGGCCGACCTGGAACGGCGCATCGCCGCCGAAGTGCTGCGCAGCATGGGCGAAGCGGTCGCCGTGCTCGACGAGGACCGCCGCTTCATCTCGGTCAATCCGGCCTTCACCCGCATCACCGGCTACAGCGAGCGCGAGGTGCTGGGCCAGCCGATGGCGCTGATCGACCACACCCCGGAAACGCCGGCCGCGCCGGCGGCCGACCACGGCCGGCACTGGCGTGGCGAGGCCTGGAAGCGGCGCAAGGACGGCCAGGAGATCCTCTGCCACCTGCGCCGCAACACCGTGGTCGACGCCGACGGCCGCCAGAGCTTCCAGGTGGTGGTGCTGGAAGACATCACCGAACAGAAGCGCGCCGAGCAGGAACTGCGATACCTGGCCAACTACGACACGCTGACCAGCCTGCCCAATCGCGCCCTGCTGTCCGAGCGCCTGGCGCGGGCGATCGTGCGGGCGCGGCGCCAGGCCGGCTCGGTCGCGGTGCTGTTCCTGGACCTGGACCGCTTCAAGGACATCAACGACTCGCTCGGCCACGCCGTCGGCGACCGCGTGCTGCGCGCGGTCGCCGAACGCCTGCAGCAGGCGGTGGGGCCGCAGCACACGGTGGCGCGCCTGGCCGGCGACGAATTCACCGTGGTGGTCGAGGACATCGTCAGCCAGGGCGAGGCCGAGGCGGTGGCCGCCCGCGTGCTGGCCGCGTTCGAGGCGCCGCTGCGGCTGGACGAACGCCGCGAGGTCGCGGTGTCCACCTCCATCGGCATCTCCCTGTTCCCGCAGCACGCGCTGCTGCCGAGCGAACTGCTCAAGCACGCCGACACCGCGATGTACCAGGCCAAGGCCGCCGGGCGCCGCAACGCCCAGGTGTACTCGGCGCGCATGGACGAGGCCACCCGCCACCGCGCCACCCTGGCCAGCACGCTGCGCAAGATCCCGCTGGACCAGGAACTGAAGCTGGTCTACCAGCCGCGCTACTCGCTGCGCACGCAGCGGGTGGTGGGCGTGGAAGCGCTGCTGCGCTGGCACAGCGCCGATTTCGGCCCGGTCTCGCCCAGCCAGTTCATCCCGCTGGCCGAGGAGACCGGGTTGATCCTGGAGATCGGCGAGTGGGTGCTGCGCCAGGCCTGCAGCGCGTTGCGCGACTGGCGGCGGATGGGGCTGACCGATCTGTGCATGTCGGTGAACGTCTCGGCGATCCAGCTCGAGCGCGGCAACCTGCCGGAACTGATGGCCGGGATCCTCGCCGAAACCGGCGTGCCGGCGGCCAACATCGAACTGGAACTGACCGAGAGCGTGGTGATGTCGCAGGTCGGCAAGAACGCCGCGCTGCTGCGCGCCTGCCGCGAGCTGGGGCTGACCCTGGCCATCGACGATTTCGGCACCGGCTATTCGTCGCTGGCGTATCTGAAGCGGCTGCCGATCAACACCCTGAAGATCGACCAGGAATTCATCGGCGATCTCACCCGCGACCCGGACGACGAGGCGATCACCAGCACCATCATCGCGATGGGCCACTCGCTGGCGCTGAAGGTGGTGGCCGAGGGGGTCGAGGACGCCGGGCAACTGGCGTTCCTGCGCGCCCACGGCTGCGACGAGATCCAGGGCCACCTGGTGGCGCCGGCGCTGGAACCGGACGCCTGCCTGCGCCTGTTGCAGCAACCGCTGCGGCTGCCTGCCTGAGCGCCGGCCATGGCGCCGCCGCGCGGCGTCTTGACCGCCCCTTGGGCGCATGCCTATCGTGAGCGCCATGGACAGCCTTGACGCCCTCGCCGAGCTTCGCGCCCTTGCCGCACGCGTGGAAACGCTGGTCGAGCGCTGCCAGCGCCTGTCCGACGAGAACCGCAGCCTGCGCCAGCAGCAGGAACACCTGATCGGCGAGCGCTCGCAGTTGCTGACCAAGAACGAACAGGCGCGTTCGCGCGTGGAAGCGATGATCGCCCGCTTGAAGTCCCTGGAGCAGCACACGTGAGCGAGCCGGTCAGCGTCCGCATCCTCGACCGCGAATACACCGTCGGCGTCGAGGCCGAGGAGCGCGACGGCCTGCTCGCCGCCGCGCGCCTGCTGGATGCGAAGATGCGCGAAGTGCGCGGCAGCAACCGCATGGCCGCGGTGGATCGCGTCGCCGTCCTGGCGGCATTGAACCTGGCGCACGAACTGCAGCAACTGCGCGACGAACAGGCGCAGCGCGAGCGCGAGATGGCGCGCACACTCGCCGATCTCAATCGGCGTCTGGACAGCGTGGTCGATACGACGCGCTGATCCGCTCGTGGCGCAGCGATCATCAACGTGAATTGCAACGCACCGAAGCACCGACGAACGGACTAGCCAAGCGCGACGACGGCGCTATACTCCACTTGCGTTCTCTGCTGTGAACGACAGCGTGTGCAAACATTCGCCTTGTCCCTTAATGACGACCACGGGGTGGCGACGGAATCGGGAGTGCAGGTCCGCCTCGTAGCGGGAAGCCCGATGATTCTCCAGCCATCCCACTTGAACCCCGGGTTCAAGGTCGTTTCGCACGCATCGTCACGGCGGAGAATGCAATTCTTCTAGGAAGCGGCGCCGCAAGGCGCCGTTTCCTTTTTGTGCGTCCGCAACCTGCGTGTCCACGTCGTCGTCGTCGCCGCTGCAGCGCATGTGCGACGCGTTCTCGCGCCGACCGAAACCCGGGATACTGGTGACCCCACCACGGAGATCCCGGATTGCCGACGCTCGCCCAGATCCTCGACCGCTTCGACCCCGCCGCGGGATGCGATGTCCCCGCCAGCTGGCGACAAGGCCGCACCGCCTTCGGCGGCCTGTCCGCGGCGCTGGCGCTGCAGGCCGCGCTGCGCACCGCACCGTTCGCGTTGCCGCCGCTGAAGTCGGCGCACATCGGCTTCGTCGGCCCGGCCGACGGCCGCTTGCGCTTCGATGCGCAGGTGTTGCGCCAGGGCAAGTCCGCCACCTCCGTGGGCGTCGATTGTCTGGCAGACGGGCAGGTCGCGCTGCGTGCGGCCTTGCTGTTCGCACAGCCGCGGCCCAGCCGCATCGCCCACGACTTCCTGCCGGCACGGCCGGCGGTGGTCGGTCCCGATGACGCGACGCCGATCGCCGACAGCGAGGTGACGCCGGCTTTCGTGGCCAACTTCGACATGCGCCTGGCCGGCGGCGCGCTGCCGATCTCCGGCGCCGCCACGCCGGAGTTGCTGGTCTGGGCGCGCCATCGCGACGCCGCCGGCGTGGACCCGGGCGTGGCCCTGGTGGCACTGGGCGACTGCCTGCCGCCAGCCGCGATGACCTGCTTCACCGCACCCGCACCGGTCAGCTCGATGACCTGGACCCTGGACTTCCCGCAGCCGGCCAGCGCCGGCGATTGGTTCCTGCTGCGCTCGGCCAGCCTGCATGCCGAGGACGGCTACTCGCTGCAGGACATGCAGATCTGGGACAGCGCCGGGCGGCTGGTGCTGTGGGGCCGGCAGACGGTGGCGCTCTACGCGTGATCGGCGCGGCGGCGCCCTGGTCAGTGCACGCGCCGGCACCGACAATAGCGCCCTCCCTCGCCACGCCTACCCGATGACCGCCGACGACCGCGACTCCCTGCGCCAGGACCTGCGCGCGCGCCGCCGCGCGCTCACCGCGCCCGTGCGCCTGGCCGCCGCCGACGCCTTGGCGCAGCGACTGCTGGACCTGCCGTTCGCGCCGCAGCACGGCCATGTCGGCGGCTACTGGGCGATGGACGGGGAGATCGCCCTGCACCGCTGGCAACTGTCGCTGCCGGAGGCGGTGCAGTACTGCCTGCCGGTGCTCAGCGGCGACACCCTGCGCTTTGCGCCGTGGCGCCCCGGGCAGCCGCTGCGCGCCAACCGCTATGGCATCCCCGAGCCCGACGTCGACCCGGCCACGACCCTGGCGCCGGCGCAGATGGCGCTGGTGGTGACGCCGCTGGTCGGCTTCGACACCGCCGGCGGCCGCCTGGGCATGGGAGGCGGCTGGTATGATCGCAGCTTCGCTTTCCGCCAGCGGCAGGCCCCGCCGCCCTGGCTGGTCGGGGCCGCCTTCGACGCGCAACAGGTCGCGGCCTTGCCGCTGGCGGCCTGGGACGTGGCGCTGGACGCGGTCTGCACCGAATCCCTCACTCTGTCGACCGCGCCCGATCTGCCCGCATGACCGCACGCACCCGCTATTGGCTGATGAAGTCCGAACCGGACGCCTTCTCGATCGACGACCTGCAGCGGGTCGGCACCGAACCCTGGAACGGCGTGCGCAACTACCAGGCGCGCAACTTCATGCGCGACGGCATGAAGGTCGGCGACGGCATCCTGTTCTACCACTCCAACTGCAAGGTGCCGGGCATCGTCGGCGTGGCGCGCGTAGCCAGCCAGGCCTATCCCGACGCCACCCAGTTCGACCCGTCCTCCGACTACCACGACCCCAAGGCCACCCCGGAGCAGCCGCGCTGGTACCTGGTAGACGTGGCGTTCGAGCGCAAACTTGCGCGCACCATCGCCCTGGACGAGATCAAGCAGCACGCCGACACGCTGGGCGAGGGCTTCCCGCTGGTCGCCCGCGGCAACCGCCTGTCGGTGTTCCCGGTCAGCGCCGCGCAGTGGAAGTTGCTGCTTTCGCTCGAGTAGCCGGGATTCGGGAGTGGGGATTGGGATTTGTCTCCGTTCCCACCCGTCTGCCGCTTCAACGAATCCCCAATCCCGAATCCCCACTCCCGAGCCCCTCAAATGTCAGAAGCCAAACGCCTTGCCGCCGAGAAAGCCATCGACTACGTCCAGGACGGGATGATCGTCGGCGTCGGCACCGGCTCCACCGTCGCCTATTTCATCGACGCGCTCGGCCGCATCAGCCACCGCATCAAGGGTGCGGTGTCCAGTTCCGAGCAGAGCACCGCGCGCCTGCGCCAGCACGGCATCGAGGTGCTGGACCTGAACCACACCGGCAACCTGTCGCTGTACGTGGACGGCGCCGACGAGTGCGATCCAAACAAGTACCTGATCAAGGGCGGCGGCGCCGCGCTGACCCGCGAGAAGATCATCGCCGAGGCCAGCGAGCGCTTCATCTGCATCGTCGACCCGAGCAAGCAGGTGCAGACCCTGGGCAAGTTCCCGCTGCCGATCGAGGTGATCCCGATGGCGCGCAGCCTGGTCGCCCGCGAGATCCTGGCGCGCACCGGCGGCCAGCCGGTGTGGCGTGACGGCGTGGTCACCGACAACGGCAACGTGGTGCTGGACGTGCACCACCTGTCGATCATCGACCCGGTGGCGCTGGAGCGCGAACTGAACCAGATCCCGGGCGTGGTCTGCGTCGGCCTGTTCGCCCGCCGCCCGGCCGACGTGGTGATCGTCGGTGGCGAGCCGCCGCGCGTCTTTTGACGCGCGCTGGCGCGCGTGCGGGATTGGGGATTCGGGATTGGGGATTCGTGAAAGCCGAGATCCTTGCCTTTGCGAATCCCCAATCCCGAATCCCCAATCCCCGCTCTTGACGCCACACGCACCATGCAACAAGGTGCGCGCTGTCCTCCTCTTGCCCTGGCCCCGCCCATGTCCCTTTTCCGCGCGCTTGGCGTCCTTCTCCTGCTTGCCCTCAGCGGTTGCGCCAGCGCCGGTGGCGACCATTGGGTGGAATTGGGCGGACATCGCTACGACGTGGAACTGGCGCAGAACGATGCGACGCGCGCGCGCGGGCTGATGTTCCGCGACCAGATGGAGGCGGACCACGGCATGCTGTTCATCCACGACCGCGAGGAACCGCAGGCGTACTGGATGAAGAACACCAAGATCCCGCTGGACATCCTGTACTTCGACAACCAGCGCAAGCTGGTGGCGCAGCAGCGCGACGTGCCGCCGTGCTCGGCCGGCGACGCCTGCCCGCCCTACCCGAGCAACGCGCCGGCGCGCTATGTGCTCGAACTCAACGCCGGCCAGGCCGAACAGTTGAAGCTGCAGGACGGCACCGAACTGCGTTTCGGCCCGGGAATTCCGCAGGGCCACTGACCCGTCAACGATGCCGGCGGGGTCGGGAAAAGGCCCCGCGACCACGGCGCTGAACCCGACACCGCTGTCGGGAACCGCCGGACTTGATCGGGCCCGGCTTTGCCGCCAGTCTTGGGCCATGGCCGCCCCATTGACATTGCCGAGCTGGAATACCCTGGCCGCTCTGGATGACGATGCCCTGCCGCTGCTGGCGACCGCACTGCTGATCGCCCGCGACGAGTATCCGGAGCTGGATGCCGCCCATTACGACACCCTGGCGCAGAGCCACGCCGACCACCTGCGGCACGAGGTGGCGACGATCGAGCAGTGGCCGCTGAAGATGGCGGCGATCAATCGCCACCTGTTCGAAGAGCTGGGCTATACCGGCAACCACGACGAGTATTACGACCCGCGCAACAGCTACATGAACCAGGTGTTCGAGCGGCGCCTGGGCAACCCGATCTCGCTGGCGCTGGTGCAGATGGAAGTGGCGCGGCGCCTGGACATCCCGCTCGACGGCGTGTCCTTCCCCGGGCATTTCCTGGTGCGCCTGCCGGTGGACGACGGCCTGCTGGTGATGGACCCGTTCAACGGCGGTCGCCCGCTGGCGGTGGAGGAACTGCGCGAGCGCGCGCGGCCGCACATGGGCGGCGAAAGCCCGGACGATCGCGCCCTGCTGCAGATCCTGGACCCGGCGCCGCACCGCGCGATCCTCGCCCGGGTCCTGCGCAACCTGCACGGCCTGTATGCCGAACGCGACGAGTGGGACCGCGCCGCACGCAGCGCCGACCGCGTCCTCAAGCTGATGCCGGACCAGCCGGAGGCCCTGCGCGACCGCGGCATGGCCTACCTGCAGATGGATTACGTGCCCGGCGCGCGCCGCGACCTGGGCCGCTATCTGCAACTGAACCCCGAGGCCTCCGACGCCCTGCCGATCCGCGAGCGCCTGGTGGAACTGAGCGCGCGCGCGCAGCGGATGCATTGACGGCGGGGATTCGGGATTGGGGATTGGGGATTGGGGATTCGCAAGGGCGACTAGCCGCGATGCGCAAGATCTCCTGAGCGGCTTCAGCCCGGAAGCCCTCAAGAGAAAGCAGTGTTGCTCAGCGACACGTCAGGTCAAGCCGCAGCCGCTCTTGCGAATCCCCAATCCCGACTCCCCAATCCCAGCCCTCACTCCATCTCCACCATCTCGAAATCGTCCTTGGTCACGCCGCAGTCCGGGCAGGTCCAGGTGTCGGGCACGTCGTCCCAGCGGGTGCCGGGGGCGATGCCTTCTTCCGGCAGGCCGTCGGCCTCGTTGTAGATGAACCCGCAGACGACGCACATCCAGGTGCGATAAGTGGTGGCGGTGGCGTCGCTCATTGGATAATCGCAGGTCACAGTCGGACGGAACGGCATTGTCCCATCGCCGTCGACGCATCGGAAGGCTTGGCCATGAACGCATCCCCGGCGCCGCGCGGCGTGTACCTGATCACTCCCGACGACGCCGACGGCGCGCGTCTGCTGGCGCGGGTGGCGCCGCTGCTGGACCAGGGCGTGACCTGGCTGCAGTACCGCAACAAGCGCGCCGACGCGGCGCAGCGGCGCGACCAGGCCGCGGCGCTGCAGACGCTGTGCGCCCAGGCCGGCGTGCCGCTGATCGTCAACGACGACGTCGCCCTGGCGCAGGCCGTGGGCGCCGCCGGCGTGCATCTGGGCGAGGACGACGGCGACCTCGCTGCCGCGCGCGCCATGCTCGGACCGCAGGCGCTGATCGGCGCCTCCTGTTACGACGACCTGGCCCTGGCCCGCAGCGCCGCGGCGGCCGGCGCCAGCTACGTCGCCTTCGGCGCGTTCTTCCCCACCCGCAGCAAGGTCACCACGCGCCGCGCCACACCCGGACTGTTGCACGAGGCTGCAGCGCTGGGCCTGCCGCGCGTGGCGATCGGCGGCCTCACCCCGGACAACGCACGCCCACTGGTCGCGGCCGGCGCCGACCTGCTGGCGGTGATCAGCGGCGTGTTCGATGCGCCCGATCCATGCGCGGCGCTGGCTGCGTACTGCGCTTGTTTCGACTGAGGGGCGGGGAGGCGTCACGAGTCGCTACGCGCCGGACCCTCACCCCAACCCCTCTCCCGAGGGGAGAGGGGGCTAGCCGCTCCCTTCTCCCATCGGGAGAAGGTGCCCCGCAGGGGCGGATGAGGGTACGGGCGAAGCCTCGCACACCCAAACATCGCGCGTCGCTGCGCGCCGGACCCTCACCCCAACCCCTCTCCCGAGGGGAGAGGGGCCAGCGCCTTCCCTTCTCCCACCGGGAGAAGGTGCCCCTAAGGGGCGGATGAGGGTACGAGCGAAGCCTCATGCACCCGAACATCCCGCGTCGCTTCGCGCCGGACCCTCACCCCAACCTCCTCCCGGTGGGAGAGGGGCTTGAAGCAAATCCACAGCGCAGCGCCGGCTGCGGCAAGATCGACGACATGGCGCACATCGGCGGCAGCCGCGACAATAGACGGCCTCGCTCCGCGCCCGGCCGGTCGGCCCGGCCAGCATCGCCAAGGATTTCCGCTCATGACCCATTCCCGCTCGCACGCCCTGTTCGCCCAAGCGCAATCGCTGATTCCCGGCGGCGTCAATTCGCCGGTGCGCGCCTTCAAGTCGGTGGGCGGCGAGCCGTTCTTCGTGCAGCGCGCCGATGGGCCGTACCTGTACGACGTCGACGGCAACCGCTACATCGACTACGTCGGCTCGTGGGGGCCGATGATCGCCGGGCACAACCACCCGGCGGTGCGCGAGGCGGTGCAGCGCGCGATCGGCGATGGGCTGTCGTTCGGCGCGCCCTGCCCGGCCGAGGTGACGATGGCGCAGACCATCACCCGGCTGGTGCCGTCCTGCGAGATGGTGCGCATGGTCAACTCCGGCACCGAGGCCACGCTGTCGGCAGTGCGGCTGGCGCGCGGTGCCACCGGGCGCAACCGCATCGTCAAGTTCGAAGGCTGCTACCACGGCCACGGCGACTCGTTCCTGGTCAAGGCCGGCAGCGGCATGCTGACCCTGGGCGTGCCGACCTCGCCGGGCGTACCGGCAGGCCTGAGCGAACTCACCGCCACCCTGGCCTACAACGACGCCGAGGGCGCCACTGCGCTGTTCGAGGAGATCGGCCATGAGATCGCCGCGGTCATCATCGAGCCCGTGGTCGGCAACGCCAACTGCATCCCGCCGCGCCCGGGCTATCTGCAGCACCTGCGCGACCTGTGCACCCGGCACGGCGCGCTGCTGATCTTCGACGAGGTGATGACCGGCTTCCGCGTCGCCCTGGGCGGCGCGCAGGCGCACTACGGGGTGACCCCGGACCTGACCACCTTCGGCAAGATCATCGGCGGCGGCATGCCGGTGGGCGCCTATGGCGGGCGCGCCGAGCTGATGCGGCAGGTGGCGCCGTCCGGGCCGATCTATCAGGCCGGCACGCTCAGCGGCAATCCGGTGGCGATGGCCGCGGGGCTGGCGATGCTGGAGCTGATCCAGGCGCCGGGCTTCCACCAGCGCCTGGACGCGACCACCGCGCAGCTGTGCGCCGGCCTGGAAGCCGCTGCGGCGGCGGCCGGCGTGGCGGTCACCACCAACCAGGTCGGGGCGATGTTCGGGCTGTTCTTCACCACCGAGAAGGTGGAGACCTATGCGCAGGCCACCGCCTGCGACACCGCCGCGTTCAACCGTTTCTTCCACGCCATGCTCGATCGCGGTGTGTTCCTGGCGCCCTCGGCGTACGAGGCCGGTTTCGTGTCCAGCGCCCACGACGATGCCGTGCTGGAGACTACGCTGGCCGCGGCGCGCGAGGCGTTCGCCGTGGTCGCTGCCGGCTGAGATGCCAAGACAGCGACCATGGCGTCACGGCAGCGCGCCATGCTGCGCGGGATCAGCCGAACACGAACTTGCCCTTCATCACCGCCCAGTGACCCGGGAACGAACAGAAGAACGTGTAGTCGCCGCCCTTGCTCAGCTTGGCGGTGGAGAACTTGACCGTGTCCGACTGCCCCGCGCCGATCACCTTGGTGTGGGCGATGATCCGCGGATCGTTCTTGGGCAGATAGTTGTCGGCCAGGCTGGAACTGGTGCCGGCATTGGCCACCGCCTGGAAATCCGCGGTCTTGGTCAGCACCCAGTTGTGGCCCATCACCGCAGCGGCGAGCTTGCCGCTGTGCTTGAGCGTCACCGCCACCTCGGTGCAATCGGCCGCGACCTTGATCTGGGTCTGGTCGAAGGACATCTGGTCGGTGCCGGTGATGGTCACCGCGCAGGTCTTGGCCCAGGCCGCCGGCGCGAGCGCGAGGCCGGCGAGCACAAGCAGGAGGGATGGAAACTTGGTGTTCAAGGCGGATTCCTCGGCAAGAGAGATGGCATAGCGCCACGGCAGATCGCGCGTGCGGCGCGCCCCGACTGTCCGCTCGCGCGCAACGGCTTGTCAACGACAAGCGATGGCGCATTGCATCATCGGCACGCATCGTGGCGCACGGCGGTGCCCTCGAAACCCGGTTTGATCGGCGCGGCTCCTGCGCTACACCAAGCGCGACCCACACAGGACCTCTCGTGTCCGCAATGATCCGCGCGCGGCCGGCGCTGCTGCTGCTCGACTTCGACGGCGTGCTGGCCAACTACACGCGCACCGTGCGCATCGCCGCGCTGGCCGCGCACTGCCGCTGCGAGGCCGCGCAGGTCCGCGAGGCCCTGTTCGGCTCCGGACTGGAAACCGCCTACGACGGCGGCGAACTGGATACCGACGCCTATCTGCAGCGGCTGAGCGCAGGCCTCGGCGCCCAGGTGGATGCGACTGCATGGATCGCCGCACGGGTGGCCGCCAGCCGCGCCGATGCCGGAGTGGTCGCGCAGGTGCTGGCACTGGCCGACCGCGTCGACATCGGCGTGCTGACCAACAACGGCGCGCTGATGGCCCAGGCGATCGCGCAGATCGTGCCGACGCTGTTCCCGTTACTGCAGGGCCGCGTGCTGTGCAGCGGCACGCTGGGCGGGCGCAAGCCGCAGGCCGAGGTCTATCGGCGTGCGCTCGACCACTTCGGCGTCGCCCCGCGGCACGCCCTGTTTCTCGACGACCTGTTCGTCAACGTGCGCGGCGCCCGTGCCATCGGCATGCGCGCGGAAACCGCCAGCGGCGCGCGTGCGGTGCGCCGCGCCCTGGCACGGCACGGCCTGGCGTAGGCATCACGCCTACGCACGCGGCAGACGCGCCCTGCCGCAGCGACAAGGATGGAGTAAAGCGGCTCCAGCCGCGACGCGCGATGCGATGGCCTCGCGGGCCCCAGAGGCCATCGCCCCCGTATGCGGCAGCCACCGGTCATCGCGTCGGGACTGAAGTCCCTCCCACAGGCGCTTGCCTGCACGTCACGTGACCGCTGGCGCGATGCCCACCTGTGGGAGCGGCTTCAGCCGCGACGCGCGATGCGATGGCCTCGCGGGCCCTAGAGGCCATCGCCACCCGCATTGCGGCGGTCACCGGTCATCGCGTCGGGACTGAAGTCCCTCCCACAGGCGCTTGCCTGCACGTGACGCGTCCGCTGGCGCGATGCCTACCTGTCGGGGTAACTGTCAACGCGTGCCGACGTACTCCCGCAGCGCCGTGCGCAACCGCTGCAGGCCCTCGGCCAGCTCCTGGTCGGTGATGTTCAACGCAGGCACGAAGCGCAACACGTCCGGCCCGGCCTGCAAGGTCAGCACCCCGTGTGCGGCGGCGTGGTCGAGGATCGTCCCGGCCTGCCCGGCATGCGCCGGGTTCAACACCGCACCGAGCATCAGCCCGCGTCCGCGCACCTGCGAGAACAGCCTGAATTCCTCGTCGAGCGCCACCAGGCCCTTGCACAGCGCGGCCGACTGCCGCGACACGTTGGCGGCGATCGCCGTCGAGGCCAGCTTGCGCAGCGCCACCCGTGCCACCGCCGCGGCCAGCGGGTTGCCGCCGAAGGTGGTGCCGTGCGCACCGAACTGCATAGTCTCGGCCACCTTCGGCCCGGCCAGCAGCGCGCCGATCGGGAAGCCGCCGCCCAGCGCCTTGGCCAGGGTCACGATGTCGGGGACGACCTGGTCCTGCCAGTGCGCGAACAGGGTGCCGGTGCGGCCCATGCCGCACTGGATCTCGTCCAGCACCAGCAGCGCGCCGTGGTGGTCGCACAGCGCCCGCACCTGCGCCAGGAAGCCCGGCGCCGCCGGCATCACCCCGCCCTCGCCCTGCACCGGCTCCAGCATCACCGCGGCCACGTCGCCGGCGGCCATCGCCGTTTCCAGCTGCACGATGTCGTTGAAGTCGACGTAGCGGAAGCCGCCGGGCAGCGGCTCGTAGCCTTCCTGGTACTTGGGCTGCGCGGTGGCGGTCACCGCGGCCAGGGTGCGGCCATGGAAGCTGCCGCGGAAGGTGACGATCACCCGCCGCTGCGGCGGACGGCCCTGGGCGGTGGCCCACTTGCGCACCAGCTTGATCGCCGCCTCGTTGGCCTCGGCGCCGGAATTGCACAGGTAGGCCTTCTCCGCGAAGCGCGAGGCCACCACCAGTTCCTCGATCAGCCGCAGCGGCGGCTCGCTGTAGAACACGTTGCTGGTGTGCCACAGCTTGCCGGCCTGCTCGAGCAGCGCCGCCTGCAGGTCCGGATCGTTGTGGCCGAGCCCGCACACGGCGATGCCGGCCGACAGGTCGATGTAGTCGCGTCCCTCGCTGTCCCAGACCCGGGCGCCCTGGCCGCGCTCCAGCACCAGCTGGCGCGGGCGGTAGATCGGCAGGCTGTAGCGTTGACCGAGGGCGATCAGCTCCGCGGCGGAAGAAGCGGTCATCGAGGCAGTCCTGCGGGGAAAGCGCCGATTATAGAGACCACCGGCAGCGCGTGCCCGGGGTCGCCGGCGGGCGCCTGGCACCATGGGCCGGCACACCGTCCGCTGCGGCAGCGCACGCTGGGCAGCACTGCCGCTCGGGTAGCATGGGCGCATGCGATTTTTCCTCGATTCCCCGCTCGCCCCGGCGACCGAGCACGGCTGGCGGCGCCGCTGGTTCGACATCATCTATCGGCACGACACCACGCCGTCGCGCAACTTCGACCTGTTGCTGGTGGCGGCGATCGTGGCCAGCGTCGCGGTGATCCTGGTCGACAGCGTGCCGGCGCTGCACAGCCGTCACGCCGGCGCCCTGTACGTGCTGGAGTGGGGCTTCACCGTGCTGTTCACCGCCGAGTACGCCTTGCGTCTGGCCACGGTGCAGCGGCCGCTGCGCTACGCGCTGAGCTTCTGGGGCGTGATCGACCTGTTGTCGATCCTGCCCACCTACATCTCGTTTCTGCTGCCCGGCGCGCAGACGCTGCTGGTGGTGCGTGTACTGCGGGTGCTGCGGCTGTTCCGCATCCTCAAGCTGACCCGCTACGTCGAGGAAAGCAGCCTGCTGGTCGATGCGTTGTGGCGCAGCCGGCGCAAGGTGTTCGTGTTCCTGTTCACGGTGATCACCCTGGTGGTGATCTTCGGCGCGTTGATGTATGTGGTCGAAGGCCCGGCCAACGGCTTCACCAGCATCCCCACCGCGATGTACTGGGCGGTGGTGACGATGGCCACGGTCGGCTTCGGCGACATCGCCCCGCTCACTCCGCTGGGCCGCGCCATCACCTCGGTGCTGATCCTGATCGGCTACAGCATCATCGCCGTACCCACCGGCATCTACACCGCCGAACTGGCCAACAGCCTGCGCGACGCCGACCGCCTTCGCGCGCCGGATCGACGCACCTGCGCACGCTGCGGCCTGCACGGCCACGACCGCAACGCCGGCTATTGCCGGGGCTGCGGCCAGGCGTTGCCCGAGACCGCGCCCTGAGCCCTCACCACACGCCGGTATTGGGCATCGATGCCCACGGCTCGGCCGGGGCCAGCGCATCGCCCTTCTGCAGCAGTTCGATCGAGATCAGGTCGGGCGTGCGCACGAAGGCCATGCGCCCGTCGCGCGGCGGCCGGTTGATGGTCACGCCGAGCGACTGCAGGTGCGCGCAGAGCGCGTAGATGTCGTCGACTTCGAAGGCCAGGTGGCCGAAGTTGCGGGCGCTGCCGTAGTCCTCGTCCGAGCCCCAGTTGTAGGTCAGCTCGACCTCGGCCTCCGGGTTCTCCGGCGCGCCGAAGTACACCAAGGTGAACTTGCCGGCCTCGTTCTCGATGCGGCGGGTTTCGTGCAGGCCCAGGCCTTCGGTGAAGAACTTGCTGGTCTTCTCCAGGTCGTGGACGCGGATCATGGCGTGCAGGTATTTCATCGTGACAGCTCCGAGGGTGGGGAATGGGGCGCGCCGTACCGCGATGGCGCGCGGAAACGGCACATAGGGTAGCGCCGGCGGCGTGCAGGCATGGAGACGCCGTGGGGAATGGGTTCAGCGGAAATAGCAGGCTTTCAGCGGCAGCGCCGCCGCACCCACAGCGCTGGCGTCGGCGGTGGCGGCGGCCGGCAGCAGCCGCGGCAACGGCCGCGCCTGGCCGCGCCGCGGCTGGTTGTCGATGCGCACGTGCGGAATCAGCCGCGTGGCCAGTTCGCGCGGCATGCGCCCACCGAACACCACCGCCTGCGGATCGAAGATCGCCACGATCGCCGAGACGATCAGCGACAGGCCCGGCGCCACCCGCGCGATCCAGCGCTCGATCGCCGGCCACGCCGGGTCGTAGGCGGCCAGCAGCGCGCGGATGTCGGGCAGCGCGATGCCGTCCTCGGCCAGCAACTGCCGCAACAGCTCCAGCGTGCCGCGCTCCAGCCCCTGCTGCGGCAGCATGCCGGCGAACTCGCCGGCGTTCCCGTGCGCGCCGCGCAGGCAGGTGCCGTCGATCACCACGCCGCCGCCCAGGCCGTAGTTGAAGTGCAGATAGGCGAAATCGCGGTACTGGCGGCCGATGCCGAGCAGGCTCTCGCCCGCCGCCGCCACCGTGCCGTCGTTGTCCACCCACACCGGCAGGCCCAGCGCCTCGGCCAACCAGTCGCCGATCGACAGCTCGCCCAGCGCGCGCAGCGGCTCGGGCGGATTCATGTGCACGCCGTCTTCGACGAAGAAGCCGGTCATCGCCACCCCCGCGCCGAGGCGCGGGCCGAGCCCGGCGCCAGCGGCCGCGGTCAGCGCCGCGTCGGCCTCGCGCAATTGCGCCAGCAGCGCGGCCGGCTCGGTCGAGCGCAGCGCGTGTTCGGCGGTGGCGCGGATCTGCCCGCTGAAATCCAGCAGCGCCAGCGACAGCGCATCGGTGGCGATCGCGTAGCCGACGGTATGGCCGTAACCGGGATTGAGCGCGATGCCCGCGCCCGGCTTGCCGCGGCCGGCATGCGCCAGCGAGGCGCCGATCGCGACCAGGCCGCGCTCGGCCAGCGCATCGACCAGGCGCACCGCCGACTGCACGGTCAGCCCGGTGCTGCGGCTGAGATCGGCGCGGGTGGCGGTGCCGGCCAAACGCAGGCGGTCGAGCATGTGCCGCTCGTTGTCGCTGAGATCGGCATGGATGGCGTGGCGGGACTCGGGAAGGCGCGGCAGGGCGACGGCGACTGGAGCGGGCATGGGCGGCGGTGGCATCAAGACCCCGGCAGCATAGCCGCGCCGGGTCGTTGCGGCACCGGCCGCGCTCGGATGGAACAGAGCGTTTGTGCAGCGCGCCGCCGCCCGCACGCCGTGCGCTGCGGTCGCGGCATCCTGTTGCCCAAAACTCGGCGCCGCGTCGCTTCCTGTGCGCCGGCGCCTCGGGGCCTCAGTCCAGGAACAGATCCGGCAGCAGCGGCTGCGACGGATCCAGCGCGTAGCCGGACAGGTCGTGCACGCCCGCCTCGGCCAGCACCGCGTCGTCGATCAGGAACTGGCCGTAGAAACCGGCCGCCGGCCGGGTCAGCACGGCATGCGCGGCGTCGGCCATGATCTCCGGGCGGCGGCCGTTGCCGGCCTCGACGCCAGGGATCATGTTCAGCGCCTCGGTGGCGATCAACGTGCGCGGCCACAGCGCATTGACGGCAACGCCCTGCGGGCCGAACTCGCCGGCCAGGCCCAGGGTGACGAAGCTCATGCCCATCTTCGCCAGGGTGTAGCCGGTATGCGGCGCCCACCACTTGGGATCCAGCGATGGGGGCGGCGCCAGGGTCAGGATGTGCGGGTTGGCGCTGCGCAGCAGATGCGGCAGGCAGGCCTGCGCGCACAGGAAGCTGCCGCGCGCATTGACCTGCTGCATCAGGTCGAAGCGCTTCATCGGCGTCTCCAGCGTCCCGCGCAGCCAGATCGCGCTGGCGTTGTTGACCAGGATGTCGATGCCGCCGAACGCCTCCACCGTCGCCGCCACCGCCGCACGCACCTGCGCCTCTTCGCGGATGTCGCATTTCAGTGCCAGCGCACGTCCACCGGCCGCCTCCACCGCCGCCGCGGCGCTATGGATGGTGCCGGGCAGCTTGGGATTGGGCACCGCCGACTTCGCCGCGATCGCCACATTGGCGCCGTCGCGCGCCGCCCGCAGCGCGATCGCCAGCCCGATACCGCGCGAAGCGCCGGTGATTAAGAGGGTTTTACCTTTGAGGGTCATTGGAGTGGGAATGGAGAATGGGGAATCGGGAATGGGAAAAGCTTAGCGCCTTCTCGTCGCGTGCCCGCCAGACCAGAGGCGCGCGCGGTCCGCTTTTCCATTCCCCATTCTCCATTCCCCACTCCCGGCCTTTCAGGGCTTCGGCCCCTGCCCCTCGTTGTCTTCCCACTTGAGCAGGCGCCGGGTGACGAAGCGATAGACCGGCTTACCGCTGGCGAACCACAGTTCGCGCACCCAGGAATGGCGCTTGAGCAGGCGCCGCTCGATCGGAGTGAGCGCGTGCGCGCAGTACATGCGCTTGTGCTTGAGCAAGTGGCGCAAATCCTCGCGCGCCAGCAGGCGCATCCAGCGCGAGCGCGGCGCGCCGCGCACGGCGAGCTGGAAGTCGATCAGTGCCGGGCTGCCGTCTGCCAGCACCAGCCAGTTCGCTTCCTTGGCCAGGTCGTTGTGCGCCACGCCGCGCCGATGCACCTGCTGCAGCAGGCGCCGCGCGGCGCGGAAATACGCCAGGTCGCCGCGCGGCGGCCGCTGGTACATCGCCGCGCCGTCCAGGTAACTGCGGTCCAGGAAGGTGCCGTCCCAGCCGCGCAATTGCGGCGTTGCCGCCATGCCGTCCAGTTGCCGCAGGGCGAGCGCCTCGCGCCGCGCCAGCCACCACGCCGGCAGCCGCAGCCACCACGGCGAGGCAGTGAGGTCGCGGCGGACGAAACGCGCGTCGCCCTCGCCCAGCAGCAGGATGCGGCCGAAGCTGTCGGCCTTGAGGATCTGGACGGTGCGGGGAGCGGGGGCAGGCATCCGGCCAGTGTAGAGCGTGCGACGCGGTTTGGCCGGTCCGCACACACCGCCCCCGCCAGGCAGGCGCCTGCTCCGGCGCTGGTCAGCTGCGCGTCGCGCTCCACCCGACGGCAGGCCGCACCGCTGGATCGGCGCGTCGCGCTGGACTGCGGCGGATCCACGCACGGCCCCGCGCTCCTCGGCGCGGATTGGACCGGCGCAGTCTGGGATCGCGCCCACAATGCGCCCGCACCAAACCAGGCGCCGGGCAGCCCGGTGCTGCAAGGGCGCTCGCCCGACTCGGCATCGCCAGCGCTAACGGACCGTCATCACGCTCCCTCTATACTTGCCCGATGAATGCCTCATGGACCGATGCCACGCTGGAGTGGATCGCAGCACACCCCATCCTGGCCGGCGCGGTCATCTTCGCCATCGCGTTCTGCGATGCGGTCATCATCCTCGGCACGCTGGTGCCGGCGCTGCCGCTGCTGTTCGCGATCGGCGTGCTGATCGGCCTGGGCCAGATCTCCGGCCCGTATGCGGTGATCAGCGCCGCGCTCGGCGCACTGATCGGCGATGCGGTCAGCTACTGGGTCGGCTACCGCTGGGGCCATCAGTTGCGCAACTACTGGCCGTTCAAGCGCTACCCGCAGCTGCTCGACCGCGGCGAGGCGATGTTCCGTCGCAACGCTTTCAAGAGCATCCTGGTGGCGCGCTACGTCGGCGCCATCCGGCCGTTCGTGCCGGCGGTGGCGGGCATGATGAAGATGCCGCTGCGGCGCTACCTGCTGCCCAGCAGCGTGGCCGCGGTGACCTGGGCACTGCTGTTCCTCGGGCCGGGCTGGCTGTTGGGCCAGGCCTACGACGCGGTGGCCGCGGTCGCCGGGCGCCTGTTCCTGGTGGTGGGCCTGCTGGCGCTGGCGCTGGGCCTGGTGTGGGCGATCGTGCTGTATGGCTACCGCTGGTCGGCCGGGCACATGGACGCACTGCTGGCGCGCGGCCTGGACTGGTCGCGCCGGCATCCGGTGCTGGGCCGCTATTCGATCGCGGTGTTCGATCCGCAGCGGCGCGAGTCGGTGCCGCTGGCGATGCTGGCGGTGATGCTGCTGGCGCTGGGCTGGGGCTGGTTCGCGCTGCTGATGGTGGTGGTGGCGCACGGCGAGCCGCTGCGCCTGGACCTGGCGGTGCACGACCTGATGCTGGCCTTGCGCAACCCGCTGGCCGACTACCCGATGACCGCGCTGGCCTCGCTGGGCGACTGGCAGGTGCTGCTGCCGCCGACCGCATTGGGCCTGCTGTACCTGGCCTGGCGCCGGCGCTGGATGGCCGCGGCGCACTGGCTGGCGGCACTGGCGTTCGGCCTGGCCCTGACCAAGCTGCTCGGCACCACGGTGCACGTGGTGCGGCCGCCTGCGGCCAGCAGCGGTTTCGGCTTTCCGTCGGTGGCGGTGACCATGGCCACGATCAGTTTCGGTTTCTTCGCGGTGCTGATCGCGCGCGAACTGCCGGGGCGCTCGCGGGTGTGGCCGTATCTGCTGTCCGGCGCGGTGGTGACCCTGATCGGCTTCGCCCGCCTGTACCTGGGCGCGCACTGGCTCAGCGACGTGGTCGGCGGCATGCTGTTCGGCATCTTCTGGCTGCTGGTGCTGGGCATCGCCTACCGCCGCCGCTTCAACCGCGGGTTCTGGATGAAGCCGCTGGCCTGGCTGTTCTATGGCGGCTTCGCGATCGCCGCGCTGTGGTACGCGCCGCGCCAGCTGGAACGCAAGCTGGCCAAGTTCGAACCGCCGCCGCCGCAGGTGACGCAGCTGGCGGATGCGGCCTGGTGGCAGCACGACTGGCGGCAATTGCCATCGCGGCGCAACGAGTTCGACGACGACCAGCGCTGGCCGCTGGACATCCAGGTGGCCGGATCGCTGGCGCCGCTGCAGCGCCAGCTCGAAGCGGCCGGCTGGCGCGTGCAGCCGCAGGCCGGCTGGCAACAGGCGCTGCAGTTGCTCGACTACAAGGCCACGCCGGCGCAGGTGCCGGTGCTGCCGGCGACGCTGGACACGCGCGTCGAGTCGCTGCTGATGCTGCGCCCCGGTCCGAATCCGGACGAGCTGTACGCGCTGCGCCTGTGGCCGGCGCCGGCGCGCCTGCAGCCGGGCAACGTGCCGCTGTGGCTGGGCAGCGCGCAGAGCCTGCGCTACGAGCGTCACTTCAATCTGATCGGGCTGTGGCGACCGCTGCGCGGTGCCGATCCGGCGCTCAACGCCGTGACCGAGGCGTTGCACGCGCTGCCCACGCGCAAGGACATGCACCGTCGCAGCCAGATCCCGGTGTTGCTGGTGCGCAGCGACGGCGAGGCGCCGCCGTCGCCCTGAGTGGCGGCGGCGCGCCGGCGCAGCGCCGTCCTGCCTGCGACTGCAGGCAGTGGTGGCGGCTACTTCACCTCGACCAGGATCGAACGCGAGTCGGTGGCGCGATCTTCCCAGTGCCGGGAGTAGATGAGATCGATCGTGCCGCCACCGTGATCGGTGGCCTTGAAGGTGTAGGTGACGGTGCTGGGGCAGCCCATGCGGCCCGTGGCGCAGGCCGTGCCCGGTGCATGCTCGATGTCGAGCAGCGACAGCGGCGCGGGCAGGCTGCGCAAGGCCCAGGCGCTACCGGTCGAGCCGTTCTCGGTGAGGGTGATGGCGAACAGTTGCCCGCGCTGCAGCGCGAACGGCTTCATCGACGGCGTCAGGCAGGTCGTCGGCGACACCTGATCGGCATTGCCGGTGACCAGGGCGATGGAGCCGCGCGCGCAATCGGCCTGGCCCGCAGCGCCAGGGGCCTTGGCCGCCGGCTCGGCGGCGATGGCCGGCAGGCTCAGACAGCCGCCAGCGGACAGCAACAACAGCAGGAAGGAACGCTTCATACGAAGTCCTCGATCGTGCGTGGACAGGACGTCAGGCCGCCAGGGCGGGATGCCGTTGCCGGCAGCCGGGCGCGGCCGCCGATCGCTGCCAAGCGTGGCCTGCGCCTGCTAGCGGCGCGCTGAATGCCATATGCAGGGCGCGGGTCGGAGCCCTGGCCGCCGCGCGAGTGCAGCGCGCGGCGATCGTGGTTGCTGGGGGCACTCGGCCGCGCCGATGCCGGCCGCCGTGTTCCGCATGCCGACCAGGACGGCGCGGCCGCCCTCGCCTGCCTCGCTCAAGGAATCCAGGCCAGCAACTGATCCAGCCGCGCGTGCGGGTCGTCTTCCTGCAGCAGCGACAGGCGCTGGCGTTCGTCCAGCGGCAGCAGTTCGGCCATGCGCCAGCCGACCCAGGCGGCCTGGTCGAGCTGGCGCGGACCGGCCAGCGGATACACCGCGGCGGCCTGATCGAGAATGCTGTCGAGTACCGTCGCCAACAGCGCGTGCTGCGGGCGCAGTTCGTCGTCGCCATCGGCCTCGCGCCATTCCACGTCGCCGACCACCAGGCCGTTGTCGCGGACCCGGCTGCGCAGCACGTGGAAGCGCCGCGCGCCGCGCAGGCTCAGCACCAGCACGCCATCGGCGCCGACATCGAAATCGACGATGCGCGCTTCGGTGCCGAACGCCGCCGGCACCGCCGGGGCACCGGTCTCGCTGCCGTCCAGGATCAGGCATACGCCGAAGCCGCTGTCGGTGCGCCCGCATTCGCGGACCAGGTCCAGGTAGCGGCGCTCGAACACCCGCAGCTTGATCGAGGCGCCGGGCAGCAGCACCGCGTGCAGCGGGAACAGCGGCAGCGTGGTCCGCTGCCCGCTCATGCGCCGGCTCCGCCGTGCCCGGCAGCGCTCATTGCAGCGCGGCCAGGAAGCGGCGCGGCGCGCCGTCGAAGCCGCCGTTGGACATGAACACCACATGGTCGCCGGCGCGCGCCTGCGCCTGCAGCGCGGCCAGCAAGCCGTCCACGTCGGCCGCCGCGCAGGCCTCGCCGCGCACCGCGGCGATCACCTTGCCCGCATCCCAGACCAGCTCCGGCCGCTGCAGGAACACCACCGCGTCGGCGGCCTCCAAAGACGGCGCCAGCGCCTCAGCATGCGCGCCCAGCCGCATCGAATTGCTGCGCGGCTCCATCGCCACCACGATGCGCGCCGCGCCGACCTTGGCGCGCAGGCCCTCCAGGGTGGTGCGGATGGCGGTGGGATGATGGGCGAAGTCGTCATACACGGTGATGCCCTGCGCCTGGCCGAGCACTTCCAGGCGCCGCTTGACGCTGCGGAAGCGCGCCAGCGCCGGCATCACCTGCGCCGGCGCCACGCCCACCGCATGGGCGGCGGCCAGCGCGGCCAGCGCGTTCATCACGTTGTGGCGGCCGAGCAGCGGCCAGTCCACCTCGCCCAGTTCGCGGCCCTGATGCAGCACCGCGAAACGGCTGCCGTCGGCGGCGAGCAGGCGTGCGCTCCACTCGAAGGCCGGATCGAAGCCGAAGCGTTCCACCGGGGTCCAGCAGCCCATCGCCAGCACCTCGCGCAGGTGCGCGTCCTCGCCGTTGACGATCAGCCGGCCGCGGTGCGGCACCGTCCGCACCAAGTGGTGGAACTGGCGCTGGATCGCGGCGACGTCAGGGAAGATGTCGGCGTGGTCGTACTCGAGGTTGTTGAGGATCGCCACCAGCGGCCGGTAATGCACGAACTTGCTGCGCTTGTCGAAGAACGCGGTGTCGTACTCGTCGGCCTCGACCACAAACAGCGGCCGGCCCGCCAGGGCCGGCCCCTGACGTCCTTCTCCCTCCGGGAGAAGCTGGCGCGCAGCGCCGGCTGCGGGTGCGGCAGCCGCACGCCCCAGCCGCGCGGACACGCCGAAATCCTCGGCCACGCCGCCGATCAGAAAGCCCGGCTCGCGCCCGGCCGCCTGCAGCAGCCAGGTCAGGATGCTGGTGGTGGTGGTCTTGCCGTGGGTGCCGGCCACCGCCAGGGTGTCGCGCCCCGGCAGCACCTGCTCGCTCAGCCATTGCGCGCCGGAGGTGTAGGCGCGCCCGGCGTCGAGCACCGCCTCCACCGCCGCGTTGCCGCGCGACAGCGCGTTGCCGACGATCACCTGATCGCAATCCGCGGCGATGTGCTCGGGCAGGTAGCCCTGCTTCAGCGCGATGCCCAGGTGTTCCAGCTGCGTGGACATCGGCGGGTAGATCGCCTGGTCGCTGCCCTCGACCGCATGGCCGAGTTCGCGCGCCAGCGCGGCGACACCGCCCATGAACGTACCGGCGATGCCGAGAATATGGATCTTGCTCATGGCCCGATTGTCGCCGATCCCCCGACGCACGCAAACCGGCGCAGGCGCGGCCGTTGGCCGCAGCAGGCGGGCCGCGGGGCCGATCCGGGGCAATCGAGGCGCGATGCCGTCAAGTAGGGAATCCCCCACATCCGCTGAGGAAAGTCCCCGATAGGCAAGTCGGGAGCCGACGCCGAGAATGAACGGGCCAGCCTCGACACCCTGTGGTTCTACTCCCCAAGAGACCATCCCCAAGGGAGCTCATGTCGTGGGGCCCTGAGCAAGCCCGTTCGCTGGCACTTTTTTTATCGACCCCGGCCCCATGGCGAGCGGCATGCGCGCCCACGGCCGGTCACTCGCTGCGCCGCGGCGCCGCGGGACATGTCCTTATCGTCGTAGGAGCGGCTTCAGACGCGATGCGCATTTCCGGTAAAGCCCGTCGCGGCTGAAGCCGCTCCTACGGGTGCTGCGCGTCGTGACTGGGAGACGCGCAACTGTCCGGGATCCCGCGCCATCTGCACGACCGGCGCCCGCTGCGGGCGCCGGCGTGCCGGGCTGCCTCAGCGGCCGATCGCCGCCAGGATGCGGGCGAGCACCTCGTCCAGCGAGCCGACGCCATCGACCCGCGCCAGCGTGCCGCGCTTGTCGTAGAAGCCGATCACCGGCGCGGTCGAATCGGTGTAGACCTGCAGGCGCTTGCGCACCGACTCGGGGTTGTCGTCCTCGCGGCCTTCGGCCTTGGCGCGGCCGGCGATGCGCTCGACCAGCAGCTCGTTGGCCACGTCCAGCTGCACCACCGCGTCCAGCGGCTGGCCGATCTTGGCCAGCAGGTCGTCCAGCGCCGAGGCCTGCGCCAGGTTGCGCGGGTAACCGTCCAGGATGAAACCGTTGGCGACGTCGTCGCGGCCAAGGCGCGATTCGAGCATGCCCAGCAGGATGTCGTCGGAGACCAGGTCGCCACGCGCCATCACTTCCTTGGCCTGCACACCCAGCGGGGTGCCGGCGGCGACTTCGGCGCGCAGCAGATCGCCGGTGGAAATGTGCGGGATCTGCAGCTTGTCCTTCAGGCGGGCCGCCTGCGTGCCCTTGCCCGATCCGGGCGGTCCCAACAGAACCAATCGCATCAACCTGACTCCTCGAGGAAAGTACCGTGCGCGGCCGGCGGCGTTAGACTCGGGGGCCACGCCTGCGCTGCACCGCTAGATCCCCAGCTTACCGCATCCGGGCAATGTCCCGGCAATGTCCCCACCCCAGGAGCGAACCCCGACCATGGCCCAAGGCACCCTGCTGTACGCCCAGTCCGGCGGCGTCACCGCCGTCATCAACGCCAGCGCCGCCGCCGTCATCGGCGAAGCGCGGGCGCGCAAGGTCAAGGTGCTGGCCGCGCGCAACGGCATCCTCGGCGCGCTGCGCGAGGACCTGATCGACACCTCCAAGGAGTCGACGGCGGCCATCGCCGCGCTGGCCCACACCCCCGGCGGCGCGTTCGGCTCGTGCCGCTACAAGCTCAAGTCGCTGGAGGCCGACCGCGCCAAGTACGAGCGCCTGCTGCAGGTGCTGCAGGCGCACGACGTGCGCTACTTCCTCTACAACGGCGGCAACGATTCGGCCGACACCGCGTGGAAGGTGTCGCAGCTGGCGCAGGCATTCGGCTACCCGCTGCACTGCATCGGCGTGCCCAAGACCATCGACAACGACCTGGCGGTCACCGACACCTGCCCGGGCTTCGGCTCGGCGGCCAAGTACACCGCGGTGTCGGTGCGCGAGGCGGCGCTGGACGTGGCGGCGATGGCCGAGACCTCGACCAAGGTATTTGTCTACGAAGCCATGGGCCGCCATGCCGGCTGGCTGGCCGCCGCCGCCGGGCTGGCCGCGCAATCGCCGGACGACGCGCCGCAGATCATCCTGTTCCCCGAGCGTGCCTACGACGAAGCCGCCTTCCTGGCGCAGGTGCGCAAGGTGGTGGACAAGGTTGGCTGGTGCGTGGTCGTGGCCAGCGAGGGCATCCAGACCGCCGACGGGCGCTTCGTCGCCGATGCCGGCGGCGGCACCGATGCGTTCGGGCACAGCCAGCTCGGCGGCGTGGCGTCCTACCTGGCCGGCAAGGTCAAGGCCGAACTCGGCTACAAGGTGCATTGGACCCTGCCCGACTACCTGCAGCGTTCGGCCCGCCACCTCGCCTCGCGTACCGATTGGGAGCAGGCGCAGGCCGTCGGCAAGGCCGCGGTGCAGTTCGCGCTGAAGGGCATGAACGCGGTGATGCCGGCGATCGTGCGCAGCAGCGATGCGCCCTACCGCTGGAAGATCGAGGCGGCGCCACTGGCCAAGGTCGCCAACCACGAGAAGAAGATGCCCGCCGGCTTCCTGCGCAAGGACGGCTTCGGCATCACCGAGAAGGCGCGCCGTTACCTGCAGCCGCTGATCCGCGGCGAGGCGCCGCTGCCCTACGGCACGGATGGCCTGCCCAAGTACGTGGCGTTGAAGAACGTGGCGGTGAAGAAGAAGCTGCCGGCCTGGGAGGGCTGACAGCGCGGCGCAGGATCGTCATGGCGTCATCTCGGCGCATGCCGTCGCGCGCGGCATGGCGCCATGCGCGCCGGCGTCCGCAGGCGCTGCGCGTGACGCTCGAGGGACACGACAAGAGGGTGCACAGCGCCGGCGCCTCCGGCGCCGATGCCGGAGTGTCCGGAGCTTCCGAGAAGACGGGACAACCAGGATGCGCGACACGCACGAAGATACGACCAGCGCGTCCAACCACATGCACTTCGATTGGCACAGCGACACGATCACGCGCGCGACGCCGGTGGATGGAGGCTACCGCAACACGCAGAACGTGCGTCGTTTTCTCGTTGCGGCATGCGGCGACGGCTTCACCTTCGATCGCGCGTTCATGGCATGGATCCGCAATGGCGTCGCCAAGACCATGGGCGATGTCGCCGACGAATGGCGACGGCGGCATACCAGCACATCTGCGCCTGATATGGCGTCGCCTGTCGCGCACGCCGCAGGCGATGGGTCGGCGACAGTCAAGTAGCGCGAGACAGCCGCGCGCATGTCCCAGGGCACCGGTTTACGCAGGCGCCGATGGCGCGCATGTGCCATGTGTGCGCGTGACACGACAGGTCCGCCACCGTCATGCAAACCTGCGGCCCGTGCCGCGCGGCAGGCGACACGGGCGAGGCTGTCATCCAAGCCGCACACTCAGCGGCAGGCCTTGCCCTCCACGGTCATCTGCGCGGTGAACTGCGGCACCTGCGCGACCTTGCCGGCGGCCGCCTGCTGCTTGGCCTCCTCCAGATAGATCCGCGACTGGCCCTGGCCATCGCGCTCGGTGTTCAGCGCGACCGGCTTGCGCCACACCCGCACCACCGCCTGCTGCGAGGGACAGGCCGCGCTGGGCACGCGGATCAGGTCGTTGAACTTCCAGCCGGTGGCCTCGCCGGGCTTGGCCTGGTCGAACTCGACCAGCCTGGCGCGCGGCTGGCAGGTGGGGCTGCTGCGCACCGCGGAGAACCGGTAGGGCTGCGCCGCATCGCCGGTGTATTCGCCCTCGAAGCGCACGCAGGCCTCGGGGATCTGGCGAATGGTGTGCACCACCCCGACCGCCTGCGGCGCGCTGGCCGGGCGCTGCAATTCGGGGGTCGGATCGGCAGCCGCCGCGGCCAACGGCGCCAGCGCGCACAGGGCGATGGCCAGGATCGAAGCGCGTGCGCGCAGCCTTGGGGAAAGCGTCGTGTGCATCGGAGGGCATCCTGGGAAGCGATGCGCCACGCTGCCATGCGCAGACTGAACCGGACGCCAAAACTGCGATGCCCTGCCGGGTCGCTGGCGGCGTCACCGAGCCAGGCGCATACTCGCCCACGTCCAGGCCAGATGACATTGCGATACGCACCAGCGGCGCGCGTTGTGGCCGCGGAGTCGTTGCATGCTTCAGCTCCTACGGTGTGATCCCTCGGTATGTCCAGCGCTTGGGCGCCATCCACATCCTTGGGAGGGGTCATGCTGGAACGATATGCGGTCACCGTGGCACTGGCGTGCGCGGCCCTGGCGGTGCTCTACGGCATCGTCTCCACGCGCTGGATCCTGGCGCAACCCGCCGGCAACGAACGCATGCGGCAGATCGCCGATGCGATCCAGGAAGGCGCCCGCGCCTACCTCAACCGCCAATACCTGACCATCGCCATCGCCGGCGCGGTGCTGCTGGTGCTGGTCGGCGTGTTCCTGAGTTGGTACACCGCCGGGGGCTTTGCGATCGGCGCGGTGCTGTCCGGGGTCGCCGGCTACATCGGCATGAACCTGTCGGTGCGGGCCAACGTGCGCACCGCCGAGGCGGCGCGGCGCGGGCTGGCGCCAGCCATGGCGGTGGCGTTCCGCGGCGGCGCGATCACCGGCATGCTGGTGGTGGGGCTGGGCCTGATCGGCGTGGCCGGCTACTACGGCCTGCTGCAGTGGCTGGGCCACAGCGTCGGCGATAGCCTGCATGCGCTGGTCGGCTTGGCCTTCGGCAGTTCGCTGATCTCGATCTTCGCGCGCCTGGGCGGCGGCATCTTCACCAAGGGCGCCGACGTCGGCGCGGACCTGGTCGGCAAGGTCGAGGCCGGCATTCCCGAGGACGACCCGCGCAACCCGGCGGTGATCGCCGACAACGTCGGCGACAACGTCGGCGACTGCGCCGGCATGGCCGCCGACCTGTTCGAGACCTACGCGGTCACGGTGATCGCGACGATGCTGCTGGGCGGGCTGATGGCCGCCGAGGCCGGGCGCAACGCGGTGCTGTATCCGCTGGTGCTGGGCGGAGTGTCGATCGTCGCCTCGATCGTCGGTACCTTCTTCGTGCGCGTGCGCCCCGGCGGCTCGATCATGGGCGCGCTGTACAAGGGCGTGGTGGTCTCGGCGGTGCTGGCGGCGCTGGCGTTCTGGCCGGTGACCCAGCAACTGATGGGCGACACCGCCGCCGGTGCCGGCAAGCTCTACGGCTGCGCGCTGATCGGCCTGGCGCTGACCGGGCTGATCGTGTGGATCACCGAGTACTACACCGGCACACAGTACAAGCCGGTGCAGCATGTGGCGCAGGCCTCGACCACCGGCCACGGCACCAACATCATCGCCGGGCTCGGCATCTCGATGAAATCCACTGCGCTGCCGGTGATCGCGGTGTGCGCGGCGATCTGGGGCGCGTTCGCGCTGTCGGGTCTGTACGGCATCGCCATCGCCGCCACCGCGATGCTGTCGATGGCCGGCATGATCGTGGCGCTGGACGCCTACGGCCCGATCACCGACAACGCCGGCGGCATCGCCGAGATGGCGGAACTGCCGCCGGAGGTGCGCGCGGTCACCGACCCGCTGGATGCGGTCGGCAACACCACCAAGGCGGTGACCAAGGGCTATGCGATCGGCTCGGCGGCCCTGGCGGCGCTGGTGCTGTTCGCCGACTACACCCACAACCTGCGCGCCGCGCATCCCACCGAGACCTTCGCCTTCGACCTGTCCGACCACACGGTGATCATCGGCCTGCTGATCGGCGGCCTGATCCCCTACCTGTTCGGCGCGATGGCGATGGAAGCGGTGGGCCGCGCCGCCGGCGCCGTGGTGGAGGAAGTGCGGCGGCAGTTCCGCGAGATCGCCGGCATCATGCAGGGCACCGGCAAGCCGCAATACGACCGCGCGGTGGACATGCTGACCCGCTCGGCGATCCGCGAAATGATCGTGCCGTCGCTACTGCCGGTGGCGGTGCCGATCGTGGTCGGCCTGCTGCTGGGCCCACGCGCGCTCGGCGGCCTGCTGATCGGCACCATCGTCACCGGCCTGTTCGTGGCGATCTCGATGACCACCGGCGGCGGCGCCTGGGACAACGCCAAAAAGTACATCGAGGACGGCCATTTCGGCGGCAAGGGCAGCGAGGCGCACAAGGCCGCGGTGACCGGCGACACCGTCGGCGATCCGTACAAGGACACGGCCGGGCCGGCGATCAATCCGCTGATCAAGATCATCAACATCGTGGCGCTGCTGCTGGTGCCGCTGCTGTAGCTGCAGGGACAGCGGGCGCCGGCGACATGCCTGCGCCCGCTGCGCATGCGCGTCGTGGCTACAGGCAGTCGATCAGGCCGTCGTTGATGCTGCGCTCGCTGTGCGGCAGCGGCGCGAACAGCGGCCGTTCGCCCGTCAGCGCCGCGTACAGCGCGTGCAACCGGGTCTGCGGTTGCAACGGCGTGCGGCAGTGCCACAGCCGCGCATCGACCACCACCTGGCCGGTGTCCGGGTCGACGCTGGCCTCGCTGGCGGCGAAGCTCCAGAGGCACTCGCCGATCACACCGTCGCGCTGGCGCACCGAGCAGCGATAGCGCAGCGGCCGGTAGTCGCTGTAGTCGCCTTCGCAGAAGGTGTCGCCGCACAACTGGTCGAAGTCGTATGCCAGCCGTCGCTCCAGGTCGGCGAACGCCTCCCAGCCTTCGCCGGGCGCTGGGTAGTCCATCGCATCCACATACGCAGGCGCCGCCTGCTGCGCCTGCGCAGCGCCGCAGGCCAGGATCAGCACCGCCAGTAGCGGCCATATCGATCGCCGGATTCCGTTCATCGTCTTGCTCCTTGATGGGGGACAGTGACCACAGGGTCGCCGCCCCCGAGGACCCGCACCATCGGAATGCGCCCCATGCGGGCCGGTATGGAGTCCGAAACCGCTGTAGGAATCCTCCGATTCGCCGTGCGCTGCATTGCAACAGCCAACCGACTAGAATGCCTGCCTCTTTAGAAGCCACTCCACTGGAGCTAGCGCATGGGTCTGGAACTGGTCACCTCCGGCAAGAACCTGCCGGAAGAAATCAACGTCGTCATCGAAATCCCCAAGGATTCCGAGCCGGTCAAGTACGAAGTGGACAAGGCCAGCGGCGCCATCTTCGTCGACCGCATCCTCTCCACCCCGATGCGTTACCCCTGCAACTACGGCTACGTGCCCAACACCCTGTGCGGCGACGGCGACCCGGCCGACGTGCTGGTGGTGCTGCCGCTGCCGCTGGTGCCGGGCTGCGTGGTGCGCTGCCGCCCGGTCGGCGTGCTGAAGATGAGCGACGAGGCCGGCAGCGACGAGAAGATCCTGGCGGTGCCGGTGGCCAAGGTGTTCCAGGGCTACGCGCACATTGAGGACATCACCCAGGTGTCCGGCCACTGGATGGAGCGCATCGGCCACTTCTTCGAGCACTACAAGGACCTGGAGAAGGGCAAGTGGGTCAAGCTCGACGGCTGGGGCAACGCCGAGGAAGCCAAGCGCATCCTGCGCGAGTCCGTGACCCGTTACGAAGCCGGCGCCTGAGCCGCGCGGCCGTGGCGGGGCGGCTGCCCCGCCGTGGCTGACCCGTTTCACGTTTTGCCGTTGCCGGGGCGCCGCGCTCCGGGGTTTGCGGTACATTGCGTCATGGCATCACCGAGCCCGGTCCGTCCGCGATCCGGCTCTTCTTGGGGGACAGTCTCTTGCGCATCCTGTTCGTCGGCGACGAAGCCAGCCTTCCGTCCGAAGTCACTGAATACATTCGCGATCTGGGCGACGATTGGCAGGTCCAGAGCGTCGCCGACGGCAATGCCGCGATCGCCGCGGCAGCCACCGTGCGCCTGGATGCGGTGATCGCCGCGCCGACGCTGCCGGACCTGACCACTGCCACCCTGCTCGGCCAGATCCGCACGCTGAGCCCGGAAACCATCCGCATCGCGCTGATCGAGGCCGAACAGAGCAACCGCGCGCCGCCGGCGCGGATCATCGGCGTGGCGCATCGGTTCCTGCCGCTGCCGCTGTCGCCGGAGATGCTGCTGGAGGCGGTCACCAGCCTGGAAGAACTGCAGGAACTGCTGGGCAACCCGCGCCTGCGCTCCAGCATCGGCCGCATCGAGAAGCTGCCCTCGCCCCCGCATCTGTACCTGAGCCTGATGCACGCGCTGGAGCAGGACGAAGGCAGCAACGCCGCCGACCTGGCCAAGCTGGTCTCGGCCGACCCGGCGATTGCGGCCAAGGTGCTGCAGCTGTGCAATTCGGCGTTCTTCTCCAACGGCCGCACCATTTCCGACCTGCGCACCGCCGTCACCCGGCTGGGCACCGCCACCCTGCGCGACCTGGTCCTGGCCAGCGAAGTGTTCTCAGTGCAGGCGCTGTCCAACGCCGAGCGCAACGCGCTGCAGCAGCGCTCGCTGCTGGCGTCCAAGCTGGCCGCGAAGATGCTGCCGGCGTCCAGCGTCGAGCTGGGCTCGACCGCGGCGCTGCTGGCCGACATCGGCCTGTTGCTGCCGGGCGTGCGCGACGAGCGCGAGCCGCCCGTCGATGCCGACGACGCCCGGCCGGGTCACGCCGAGGCCGGTGCCTACCTGCTCGGCCTGTGGGGCCTGCCGATGCCGATCATCGAGGCGGTGGCCTTCCATCGCCAGCCGCAGCGCTCCAGCACCCGCAGCTTCTGGGTCACCGGCGCGGTACACGTGGCGATGGCCCTGGCCAGCGGCTCGGAGGTGGACGAGGAGTACCTGTCCAAGACCGGCATGCTGAGCAAGCTGCCGACCTGGCGCGAACACGCCGAAAACCTGATGGGGCTGACTTCGGCCTGAGCCCGACCGTGGCGCGCGCGGCCTGCTGCCGCGTGCGCCGACCGAAGGCTCCATGCACCGTCAGACGTTCAACAGCGCGGTAGATGCGCCCTGCGTAGCTCCTGCACAGCGCGTCGGCTGCGCCACTGCCGGGATGGCGCGGCGCATAATCGAAATCGCCAACGACGACCGCATAGTCCAAGGTTGTTCAGCTTTCGCTGCCCAGATCCAACACATGACGCCACCCTGCCACGCGCCGGTTCCTGCTAGCGAATACCATCGGCACACCAGCCTAAAAATGAACGATGCACTCTCGTCGAAGCGTGACCTCGCTTGCAGGCGTGCGTTCTTCGGACTGCACCAGCATCACCCGTATTGCCGGTTCATGCCGAGCCGGGCGAAGGCGATGCATGCGCCATCGGGCAGGCGGTCGGACTCGCCGCGGGCACGGACGCCCAGCGAGCACCGCGCGGTACTGCCGGCGGCCGCGCCGCGCGGCGGCACCAGCAACGGCGTGCGATCGCTGCCGTCAATGCGTGCGACATACGCGACTTGCGTGCCGTTCGGAGACAGTGCCTGCTCCAACTTGAACACGGACAGGGCGGTGATCGCCAATACACGCGCTTGAGGGTCGTCCAGCACACACTCCTGTTCGGCGCTATCGACAGGCGCCACCGGGCCGCGCGCGGACCACCACCACACGACCAGCACCAGCCAGCAACAGCCCGCATCAAAACTGCATCGGAGCCACCAAGCGGTGGCCGGTCTTGGCCAGGATCGGATGTACACCGACGCATCGCAGCGCGCCAGCCGCAAAGGCCTCGCGCAAAGGGAATGGCCTAGTTCACCACATTGAGCGCTTCACAACTTGCGCGTGACGCTCAGCCCAATCAGCCGCGATACCACCAGGGCGATGTACATCACCCCTGCGAACTGCTCGAGCATCACCAGCGCCCGCGCGAACGGTTGCACCGGCACCACGTCGCTCAGGCCCACGCCGGAGAGCACGCTGAAGCTCAAGTACAGCAACTCCATCCAGCTCCGTGGCGAGGACGCGTCCACGGCCGCGGTGAAGCTGCCCGGCCACCATTGCTGGCACACCGCGAAGACGAACGCGAAGGCCCAGGCCAGCAAGGTGAAGGTGGCACCTGCGGCATACAGTTCGTCGCGGGTGACCACATGGTCCTGCAGCATGTAGGCGATCAGGCTGCCGGCGGTATAGAAGTACAACAGGCTTTCCAGCAATTGCGCCCACGCGGTCATCGCCGGATTGCCGAGCAGGGCCGCGGCGATCGACAGCGCCACCGACGGCAGCGCCAGGCAACAGGCGATCCACAGCGCCGTGGGTCCGCGGTTGACCACCCAGAGCGCCAGCGACAGCACCACGATGCCGAACGCACCGAACAGCGCGCGCCCGGCGGCCGTGTCCTCCATCCAGGGATACAGCAGCACGCCCAGCAACTGCACGCCAAGCAGCAGCGCGGACGGATGGCGACGCAGCGCGAACGCATAGCGCAGCATGGGACATTCCCTGTGGCGACCAGCGCGCATGATAGACGGGCGTGTGCATGGCGCCGTCGTCACGACCGAAGATGCCGGCCGGCGCGTGCGGACACGTGCCGACCGCCACAGGTCACTCGGCGCGGTACACCTGCGCGCCGGCCTCTAGGAACTGCGCCGATTTTTCCGCCATGCCGGCCTGCAGCGCGGTCTCCGCGTCGACCCCGTGTTCGGCGGCGTAGTCGCGCACGTCCTGGGTGATCTTCATCGAGCAGAAGTGCGGCCCGCACATCGAACAGAAGTGCGCCAGCTTGTGCGCGTCCTTGGGCAAGGTCTCGTCGTGGAACTCGCGCGCCCTCTCCGGATCCAGGCCGAGATGGAACTGATCGTCCCAGCGGAACTCGAAGCGCGCCTTGGACAAGGCGTTGTCGCGCACCTGCGCGCCCGGATGGCCCTTGGCCAGGTCCGCGGCGTGCGCGGCGATCTTGTAGGCCATGATGCCGTCGCGCACGTCGGCGCGGTTGGGCAGGCCCAGATGCTCCTTCGGCGTGACGTAGCACAGCATCGCGGTACCGAACCAGCCGATCATCGCCGCGCCGATCGCCGAGGTGATGTGGTCGTAACCCGGGGCGATGTCGGTGGTCAGCGGCCCCAGCGTGTAGAACGGCGCCTCGCCGCACTCACGCAGCTGCTTGTCCATGTTCTGCTTGATCAACTGCATCGGCACGTGGCCGGGGCCTTCGATCATGGTCTGCACGTCGTGCTTCCAGGCGATCTTGGTCAACTCGCCCAGCGTCTCCAGTTCGCCGAACTGGGCGGCGTCGTTGGCGTCGGCGATGCAGCCCGGGCGCAGCCCGTCGCCGAGCGAGAAGGCCACGTCGTAGGCCTTCATGATCTCGCAGATCTCTTCGAAGTGGGTGTAGAGGAAGTTCTCGCGATGATGCGCCAGGCACCACTTGGCCAGGATCGAGCCGCCGCGCGAGACGATGCCGGTGACGCGTTTTGCGGTCAGCGGCACGTAGCGCAGCAGCACGCCGGCATGGATGGTGAAGTAGTCCACGCCTTGTTCGGCCTGCTCGATCAGGATGTCGCGAAAGATCTCCCAGGTCAGTTCCTCGGCGCGGCCGTCCACCTTCTCCAGCGCCTGGTAGATCGGCACGGTGCCGATCGGTACCGGCGAATTGCGCACGATCCATTCGCGGGTCTCGTGGATGTGCTTGCCGGTGGACAGGTCCATCACCGTGTCCCCGCCCCAGCGGATCGCCCACACCAGTTTCTCCACTTCCTCGGCGATGCCGGAACTGACCGCGCTGTTGCCGATGTTGGCGTTGATCTTGGTCAGGAAGTTGCGGCCGATGATCATCGGCTCGCTTTCCGGATGGTTGATGTTGCACGGCAGGATGGCGCGGCCGCGGGCGATCTCGTCGCGCACGAACTCGGGCGTGATCTGCTGTGGGATCGCGGCGCCGAACGCCTCGCCGTGATGCTGCATTCGCAGTTGCGCATCGTGCAGGTCCTGCAGGCGCTGGTTCTCGCGGATCGCCACGAATTCCATTTCCGGGGTGACGATGCCGCGCCGCGCGTAATGCATCTGGGTGACGTTGGCGCCATCGCGGGCGCGCCGCGGCAGGCGCCGTGCGGGGAAGCGCACCGCCTGCAGGCGCGCATCGTCCTCGCGCGCGCGGCCGAACTGCGAACTGAGCCCGGCCAGCGCCACGCTGTCGCCGCGCTCGGCGATCCAGGCCGCGCGCAGCGGCGCCAGGCCGGCGCCGAGATCGATCCGCGCCTGCGGGTCGGTGTAGGGCCCGGAGGTGTCGTAGACGGTGATGGGGGCGTTCTCCTCGCCGCCGAACACGGTGGGCGTGCGGGTCAGCGCGATCTCGCGCATCGGCACCTGCAGGTCGGCGCGCGAGCCCTGCACGAAGATCTTGCGCGAACCGGGGATCGGGCGGGTCACCGCCGCGGACAAGGTGTCGGTCTGCTGCTGCAGCGGGTTGGGTACGGCGTTCATCGGCGTTCGTCCTGGTTGGGTGACCCGCGGGGGAACGCGGGACGGGTGCGAGCGGACTCGCATCTCGGACGAAGCGGCGGCGCGGGCCCGCCACGGACGCGCACGCGCCGACAGCGGACTTGCGAAGCTTCCCTACGCCGGTATCAGCCGGATCAGGTTCGAAGGGACTGTCTCAACCGCGGCCTGCGCCGCGGTACCCCCGCTTCTGCGGCTATTAGACCCGTTTCCGCCGCCGGCCGCCAACCGGCGCGGGCTGAACGCCAGCACAGCCGCGGCGCCAATGTGCCAGCGCCGCCACGCAGATTGCCGCCAGCGACAAACCGCGACCACGCGGCCGGCCTAGGCTGGACGGACAAGAATCCACGCTCTCTCTCCTATTGCCGCCGGCACCGCTGGCGGTATTTTTTTGCCGACGCGCGGGCGATGGCTCATTCCAGCATGTAGGCCACACGCAGGCCGCCCCAGTGGCGTCCGCGCACATGCACCGGCACCGACAGGTCGAACAGGATCTGCCCGGTATCGCGCCGGTACACCTGCAGCAGATAGGGCGCGGTGTGGCGGCCGACGTTGCGGCCGACCCGGTCGGCGAAGATGCGCTTGGTGCGGTTGCCGACCAGGTCGCGCGCGCGGTCGCCGCTGAGCGGCTGGCTGAAGCGCAGATTGTGGGTCGGCACATAGCCGTCGACGTTGGCGCAGATCGCGAACACGATCCATGGATGCGCGGCCAGCAACGGCTCCTGCAGCGGCGGCAACAGCTCGTCGCACAACGCATCGAACGCGGTGCGGTACTTGGGCGGGTCGATGCCGGGGATCGGCACGTATTCGGTGGAGAACAGCGCATCCTCGCCGATCCGCCCGCGCGCCAGTGCGGCCTCCAGGGCCAGGCCGACGCTGACCGCGGCCGCCTGGGCCAGATCGCGCACGCGCGCATGCCGTGGCTGCCGCATCGGATCGGCGGGCAGCCGGAACAGGTTCACGCAATCGTGCAGGGTCTCGCTGCCGGCGGCCAGGTCGGCGCTGCGCTGGAGCACCTGCGCGGCGTGCTGCAGATTGCTGCGACTGAGCCCGACCACGTGCTCCACGGCGCGGCCGATGCCGCCGATCTCCCCGCTCTGCGTGGCGATGCGGCCGGCCACTGCCTCCATCGCCGTACTGGCGCGGCCGAGCAACTCGCCGATGCCACCCAGCACCTGTTCGGTGCGCTGCGCCGAGGCGGCGCTGTCCTGCAGCGCCGCACCGGTCTCGCCGATGATGCTGCGCACGTCGCGCGCCGCGGTGGCGGCGCGGTCGGCCAGTTGCCGGATCTCGGTGGCAACCACCGCGAACCCGCGCCCGGCCGGACCGGCATGCACCGCTTCGATGCTGGCGTTGATCGAGAGGATATTGGTCTGGAACGCGACCGCATCGATCACCTCGATGACCTGGTTGGCGCGCGCCGAACGCCGCGCCAGCTCCTGCATCGCCTGGCCGAGGCTGTGCGCCGCCTCCACGCCCTGGCGGGCGCTGTCGTCGGCGCTGGCCGCCACCGCGATCACCGCGCGCAGATCGCGGTCCGTCTCCTGCAGGCTCTGCAGCAACTGCCGGGTGGTGCCCAGCACCGTCTGCAGCGCATCCAGCTGGGTCTGGGACTGCCGCGCCAGTTCGTCGTTCTCGGCGACCACGTGCGGCACGTCGGCGGCGATCTGCAGCGACAACGCCACCGCCTGGCGGATCGCCTCGGCCAGGTTGCCGAAGCCGGCCGACAGGCGCCGCCCCGGCATCGCCTCGGTCTCCTGCGCCGACAGCGGCGTCTGCAGCCCCAGATCCAGATCGCAGCCGGTCAGCCGCTCGCCGACCCGATCCAGCAGCGCCTGCGCCACCGCCCCCTCCTGGATCCGCTGCGCCAGCGCCTGCAGCGCCGGGCTGGTCGCCCCCTGCGGCTGGCCCTCGCCGAGCAGCGCGACGTCGCGCAACAGTGCCGCGGTTTCCGGATGCGGCAGCGACAGCAGCCAGCCCTGGCCGCCACGATCGCGGTCGCGCTGGTAGCGCACGCGGCGCGCGGGATCGCCCCCCGGCGCCTGCCAACTGCCTTCGCTGTCGACCAGGGCGGACAGCGGCAAGCCCCAGACCGCCTCGCTGGCGGCGCCGAGCAGCGTTTCGGCCGGGACGCCCAGCAGGTCCAGGGCGGCACGGTTGGCGGCACTCACCCGACCGTCGGGCTCCAGCCGCAACAGCGCGATCGGGGCATCCGGCAAACCGGCAACGGGCGCGGCGTCGGCATCGGGACTGCGTGAGAACAAGGCCATCGGCGTCTTCCTCAGTGCTGCGGCCATGGTATCGGGTCGCCCACCTGGCGTTGCAGCCGTCGCACGCGCAAACGGGATCGCCATCATGGGTCGGTCGGCCAGGACGCCCGCCGCGGCATCACGCCGAGGCGGCGGCCGCGCGGCGCACGATCGCCGCCTGGCGCCGCGAACCGGACGTAGCGGCCGGATCGCGTCGTGTCTGCCGCCCTCGCTTTTGCGGGCCCCGCGTCCCGGGCCCAGTTGCGGCGTTTCCTCAATAACCGGCGGCCTGCCCGTCCTTGCGGCTCTCCGAGGCGCCGTAGTACACGCCGCTGTCCGGGTCGCGCGCGATCGCCTGGTAGCCGCCATACGGGCCGTCGGCGAAGATCACCCGGTGGCCCTTGCGCATCAGCGCGCGGATCGTCTCGTAGGAAAAGCCGGTCTCCAGGTTCAGCTCGCCACCGTCGCGCATCGCGGTGGCCTGCCCGGTCGGCTCGGTGGAGCCGTCGTGCTGGATCCGCGGCGCGTCGCCGGCCTCCTGCAGGTTCATGTGGAAGTCGATCAGGTTCATCAGGATCTGCACGTGGCCCTGCGGCTGCATCGCGCCGCCCATCACGCCGAAGCTCAGCCACGGCTTGCCGTTCTTGGTCACGAACGCGGGGATGATGGTCTGGAACGGACGCTTGCCCGGCGCGTAGCCGTTGGGATGGTCCTTCTGCAGCACGAACATCTCGCCGCGATCCTGCAGGATGAAGCCCAGCCCCGGCGGCGCCATGCCGCTGCCCATGCCGCGGTAGTTGGACTGGATCAGCGACACCATCATGCCGTCGGCATCGGCGACGGTCAGGTAGATGGTGTCGCCCTCCTCCAGTTGCTTCGGCGTGCCCGGCTGCACCTCCTTCAGCGCGCGGTCCATCGAGATCAGCGCGCGCCGCTGCGCGGCATAGTCCTTGGAGATCAGCCGCGCCAGCGGCGCCGGCTGGAACGCAGGGTCGGCATAGAAGCGCGCGCGGTCGGCGAAGGCCAGCTTCTTGGCCTCGGTGAACAGGTGCACGTGCTCGGCCGAGCCGAACGGAATCCTGGAGAAGTCGTAGCCTTCCAGGATGTTGAGCATCTGCAGCGCGGCGATGCCCTGGCTGTTGGGCGGCAGCTCCCACACATCGTAGCCGCGGTAGTTGGTGGACACCGGCTCGACCCATTCGCCGTGGTGGCTGGCCAGGTCCTCGTAGCGCAGGAAACCGCCATTGGCCTTGAAGTAGGCATCGATGGTGCGCGCGATCGGCCCCTTGTAGAACGCGTCGCGGCCGCCGTCGGCGATCTGCTGCAGGGTGTTGGCCAGGTTCGGGTTCTTCCACAGCTCGCCCTTGCGCGGGGCGCGGCCGTCGACGGTGAACTGCTCCTTGAAGCCGGGGTATTGCGACAGCCGCGGTACCGAAAGGTTCCAGTAGTAGGCGATGGTCTCGGCCACCGGATGGCCGTCGCGGGCGTAGCGGATCGCCGGCGCCAGGTTCTGCGCCATCGTCCTGCGCCCGAAGCGCTCGTGCAGCGCGAACCAGCCGTCGACCGCGCCGGGCACCGACACCGGCAGCGGGCCGGTGGCCGGGATTTCCTTCAGCCCGCGGCGCTGGAACTCGGCCAGGGTCAGTGCCTTCGGCGAGCGGCCGGAGCCGTTGTAGCCGTACAGCTTCTGCGTCTTCGGATCCCAGACGATGGCGAACAGGTCGCCGCCGACGCCGTTGCCGGTCGGCTCCATCAGCCCCAGCGCGGCGTTGGCGGCGATCGCCGCATCGACCGCCGAGCCGCCCTCACGCATGGTCTCCAGCGCGATCTGTGTGGCCAGCGGCTGCGAGGTGGCGGCCATGGCGTGCGGGGCGATCACTTCCGAGCGGGTCGCGAACGGCTGGCCGGTGATGCGGTCGGCGGCCTGCGCCGGCACCGAGGTGGCCAGCGCCAGGGCCAGCGCCAGGCGCGCCAGGGAAGGAAGCGAGACGGACATGCGCGGCTCTCCGGAAACAGGGACGCCCACCGTACCCGAGTGCGGCGGGCGGCGCCGCGCACGCGTGCACATCGCGCCCTTGGCAATCGCCGCATTTCCGCGCAGTCGGCGCCATTCGCCGCCCGCGCCGCCTCCGTTTCATGCGTAACCATGCAGTGCTGGCGCGGCTTTCGGCACATTCGTGCAGAAGGGCCCGCGACACAGTTGACAGTCGCGCAAAGCCCATGTTTATCTCGCTGCATGTTGCAGCGCCACACCCGCCCGAAGCCGACCCACCAGCCCGCCGCATTGCGCGCGGACGCTGCCGCGTCGCTCCTCGTACTCGTGCTTATTACCTCGCCCACAAGTGCGGGACGAACCGGCGTGTAAGCGACAAGCAGCCAGGATTCGATCAGACCCCGCACCGGCAACGGCGCGGGGTTTTTCGTTTCAGTGACCACGAATGCAAGACCCCTCTCCACTCCAACACCGTTCAAGGACATCCGCCCCATGACCAGTTCCGCCCAGCCCACCACCAAGATCGCCATCGTCGGTTACGGCAGCCAGGGCCGCGCGCACGCGCTGAACCTGCGCGAGTCCGGCTTCGACGTCACCATCGGCCTGCGTGCCGGCGGCCCGACCGAAGCCAAGGCGCAGGCCGACGGCTTCGTGGTGAAGAGCCCCGCCGAGGCGGTGAAGGACGCCGACCTGGTCGCGGTGCTGACCCCGGACATGGTGCAGAAGAAGCTGTACGAAGAGGTGCTGGCGCCGAACATGAAGCAGGGCGCCTGCCTGCTGTTCGCGCATGGCCTGAACGTGCACTTCGACATGATCAAGCCGCGCGCCGACCTGGACGTGGTGCTGGTCGCGCCGAAGGGCCCGGGCGCGCTGGTGCGCCGCGAGTACGAGATCGGCCGCGGCGTGCCGTGCATCTGGGCGGTGTACCAGGACAAGAGCGGCAAGGCCGAGCAGTTCGCGCTGGAATACGCCGCCGGCCTGGGCGGCGCGCGCGCCAACCTGATCAAGACGACCTTCAAGGAAGAGACCGAGACCGACCTGTTCGGCGAGCAGGCGGTGCTGTGCGGCGGCGCCTCGTCGCTGGTGCAGGCCGGCTTCGAAGTACTGGTGGAAGCCGGCTACCAGCCGGAAATCGCCTATTACGAAGTGCTGCACGAACTGAAGCTGATCGTCGACCTGTTCTACGAAGGCGGCATCACCCGCATGCTCGAGTTCGTCTCCGAGACCGCGCAGTACGGCGACTACGTCAGCGGCCCGCGGGTGATCGACGCGGCCACCAAGGAGCGCATGCGCGACGTGCTGACCGACATCCAGAACGGCACCTTCACCAAGAACTGGGTGGCCGAGTACGACGCCGGCCTGCCGAACTACAAGAAGTTCAAGCAGGCCGACCTGGACCACCCGATCGAAACGGTCGGCAAGCAGCTGCGCGCCAAGATGGTGTGGCTCAACGGCGACGCCGCTGCCGCGCCGGCCGCCGGCGGCACCAAGGCCGCGTAACCCGCGGCTCCCCCACCCGCTTCCACCGAAAGGTCGCCACCGTATGAACTCCTCCGCTCACGGCACGCCCCGCAACGGCGCGCGCTGGCTGACGCAGGCCCTGGAAGCCGAAGGCGTGGACACGCTGTTCGGCTATCCGGGCGGCACCATCATGCCGTTCTACGACGCGCTGGTAGACAGCCAGCTCAAGCACATCCTGGTCCGCCACGAACAGGGCGCGGCGCTGGCCGCCAACGGCTACGCCCGCGCCAGCGGACGGGTCGGCGTGTGCGTCGCCACGTCCGGCCCGGGCGCGTCCAACCTGGTCACCGGCATCGCCGATGCGATGCTCGACTCGGTGCCGATGATCTGCCTGACCGGGCAGGTCGCCACGCCGCTGCTGGGCACCGACGCGTTCCAGGAACTGGACGTGTTCGGGCTGACCCTGCCGATCGTCAAGCACAGCTTCCTGGTGCGGCACGTGGACGACCTGCCGCAGGTGCTGCGCGACGCGTTCCGCATCGCCCGCGAGGGGCGGCCGGGGCCGGTGCTGATCGACCTGCCCAAGGACGTGCAGCTGGCCGATGCCGCGCATCTGCCGGCGCACGTGCCGGCGGCGGTGCCGACCCCGCCGGCGCCGCAGGACGCGGTGCTGGCCGAGGCGCTGGCGGCGATCGCCGGCGCCGAGAAGCCGGTGATCTACGGCGGCGGCGGCATCGCCCTGGGCGATGCGGTGGACGCGTTCCGCCAGTTCGTCGAGGCCACCCGCATCCCCACCGTGCTGACCCTGCGCGGCCTGGGCGCATTGCCGCACGCGCACCCGCATTACCTGGGCATGCTCGGCATGCACGGCACCCGCGCCGCCAACATGGCGGTGCAGGAGTCGGACCTACTGATCGTGGTCGGCGCGCGCTTCGACGACCGCGCCACCGGCAAGCTGGCCGAGTTCGCGCCGTTCGCCCGGGTCATCCACCTGGACGCCGACGCCTGCGAGATCTCCAAGCTGCGCCAGGCCGATATCGCCGTGCCCGGCGACGTGGCGCAATCGCTGCGCGCGCTGGCCGCGGCCACCAGCACCTGCGAGCCGTGGCACGCACGCTGCGTCGCCCACCGCGAGAAGTTCGGCGCGCGCTACGACGCACCCGGGCAGGACATCTACGCGCCCGGCCTGCTGAAGAGGCTGAGCGAACTGGCCCCGGCCGACACCGTGATCGCCTGCGACGTCGGCCAGCACCAGATGTGGGTCGCCCAGCACTGCCGCTTCAACCACCCGCGCAATCACCTGACCAGCGGCGCGCTGGGCACCATGGGCTTCGGCCTGCCGGCGGCGATGGGCGCGCAGTTCGCCTGCCCCGACCGCACCGTGGTGCTGGTCAGCGGCGACGGCAGTTTCATGATGAACGTGCAGGAGCTGGTCACCATCGCCCGCTGCAAGCTGCCGGTGAAGATCGTGCTGCTGGACAACAGTTCGCTGGGCATGGTGCGGCAGTGGCAGGAACTGTTCTTCGCCGAGCGCTACAGCGAGATCGACCTGTCCGACAACCCGGATTTCGCCGCGCTGGCGCAGGTGTTCGGCATCCCGGCCAAGCGCATCACCGCGCGCGGGCAGGTGGACGACGCGCTGGCCGAGCTGCTGGCGCAGCCGGGCCCGGCGCTGCTGCACGTGGCCATCGACGCACGCGCCAACGTGTGGCCGCTGGTGCCGCCGAACACCGCCAACAGCACCATGCTGGAAAGCAATCCCGCGACCCAGCGCCAGGAGACGACACATGCGTTACCAGCTTGACCTGGTGCTGAAACCGATCGACGGCGCCCTGCTGCGCGCGATCGGCATGGCCGAACGCCGCGGCTTCGCGCCGATCTCGATCAGCGGCGCGCCGGTGGCCGAGGACGCCGGCCGCTGGCACCTGCAACTGGTGGTGGACGGCAACCGTCCCGGCGAGACCCTGCGCCTGCAGATGGAGAAGGTCTACGACTGCGAATCGGTGCGCGTGACCGCGCTGGACGGCGTAGCGTGATGGCGCCGGGATTCGGGAGTCGGGAGTCGGGATTGGGCACGCATCCCAACGTCCCGGCGTGCATGGCGGTCCTGCCGCGCCAGCGCCGCGCTGCCATGCGGAGGCATCTTCTTCAACGGAGGTCGCTTCTTCGCGCCCGCGCCCGGGATTCCCGCTGCGAATCCCCAATCCCGAATCCCCACTCCCGGCTCCACCATGTCTGACGCCGGTCGCCCTGCGCAGGAGCCGGATGTAGGCCACGTCGCCGTCAGCGTGGCCGACGTGCTGGCCGCGCAGGCGCGGTTGCGCCGCTACCTGTCGCCGACGCCGGTGCATTACGCCGAGCGCTTCGGCGTCTGGCTGAAACTGGAAAACCTGCAGCGCACCGGTTCCTACAAGGTCCGCGGCGCGCTCAATGCGCTGCTGGCCGGGCTGGAGCGCGGCGACGAGCGCGCAGTGATCTGCGCCTCCGCCGGCAACCACGCGCAGGGCGTGGCCTGGGCCGCGCACCGGCTGGGCGTGCAGGCGATCACGGTGATGCCGCACGGCGCACCGCAGACCAAGATTGCCGGCGTCGCGCACTGGGGCGCCACGGTGCGCCAGCACGGCAACAGCTACGACGAGGCCTTCGCCTTCGCCCGCGAGCTGGCCGAGCAGAACGGCTACCGCTTCCTGTCCGCCTTCGACGACCCGGACGTGATCGCCGGCCAGGGCACCGTCGGCATCGAACTGGCCGCGCATGCCCCGGACGTGGTGATCGTGCCGATCGGCGGCGGCGGCCTGGCCTCCGGCGTGGCCCTGGCGCTGCGCTCGCAGGGCGTGCGCGTGGTCGGCGCCCAGGTCGAAGGCGTGGACTCGATGGCGCGGGCGATCCGCGGCGACGTCCGCGCCGTGGATCCGGTGCCCACCCTGGCCGACGGCGTCAAGGTTAAAATCCCCGGGTTCATCACCCGCCGGCTGTGCGCCAGCCTGCTCGACGATGTGGTGATCGTGCGCGAGGCGGAACTGCGCGAAACGCTGGTCCGCCTGGCGCTGGAGGAGCACGTCATCGCCGAGGGCGCCGGCGCGCTGGCCCTGGCGGCCGGGCGCCGCGTCGCCGGCAAGCGCAAGTGCGCGGTGGTGTCCGGTGGCAACATCGACGCCGGCGTGCTGGCGACGCTGCTGTCGGAGGTGCGCCCGCGCCCGCCGCGCAAGCCGCGCCGCCGCAGCGCCGAGCGACTTCGCAGCCAACGTCCCGCCCCACCCGCTCCTGCCCGCATCGCGCCGTCCCCGCATCCCCATCCGCAAGCCACCGCCGCCGTAGAGGAACCCATCTGGTGAACACTTCCGTTTCTTCCCAGACCCCCCGCATCCGCATTTTCGACACCACCCTGCGCGACGGCGAGCAATCCCCCGGCTGCAGCATGACCCCGCCGCAGAAGCTGGTGATGGCGCGCGCCCTGGCCGAGCTGGGCGTGGACATCATCGAGACCGGCTTCCCGGCCAGCTCGCAGTCCGACCGCGAGGCGATGGCGCTGATCGGCCGCGAGCTGCGCACGCCGACCCTGGCGGTGCTGTCGCGCTGCCTGGCCGCCGACATCGAGACCTCGGCACGGGCACTGGAAGCGGCAGCCAATCCGCGCCTGCACGTGTTCCTGTCGACCAGCCCGCTGCACCGCGAGCACAAGCTGCGCATGACCCGCGAGCAGGTGCTGGAGTCGGTGCGCAAGCACGTATCGCTGGCGCGCCAGTACGTGGACGACGTGGAATTCTCGGCCGAGGACGCCACCCGCACCGAGGAGGATTTCCTGGCCGAGGTCGCCAGCGTGGCGATCGCCGCCGGCGCCACCACCATCAACCTGCCCGACACCGTCGGCTTCACCACCCCGGAAGAGATCCGCGGCATGTTCGCGCGGATCATCGCCAACGTGCCCGGCGCCGACCGCGTGGTGTTCAGCACCCACTGCCACAACGACCTGGGCCTGGCCGTGGCCAACTCGCTGGCCGCGGTGGAAGGCGGCGCGCGGCAGGTGGAATGCACCATCAACGGCATCGGCGAGCGCGCCGGCAACTGCGCGCTGGAAGAGATCGCGATGGCGCTGAAGGTGCGCAACGCGTTCTACGAGCTGGATACCGCGATCAACACGCCGCGCATCGTCGCCACCTCGCAGCTGCTGCAGCGCCTGGTCGGCATGCCGGTCCAGCGCAACAAGGCGATCGTCGGCGGCAACGCCTTCGCCCACGAGTCGGGCATCCACCAGCACGGCATGCTGCGCCACCGCGGCACCTACGAGATCATGCGCCCGGAAGACGTGGGCTGGGAGTCCTCGCAGATGGTGCTGGGCCGCCACAGCGGCCGCGCCGCGGTCGAGCAGCGCCTGCGTGCGCTGGGCTACGTGCTGGACGAGGCCGAACTGAACATCGCCTTCGATGCGTTCAAGGCGCTGTGCGAACAGCAGCGCGTGGTCAACGACGCCGACCTGCAGGCGATGATGCAGGACGCACCGGAGAGCCAGGGCTACCGGCTGTCGTCGATGACGGTCAGCGACCGCGGCCAGCGCGCCAGCGCGCAGGTCGAGCTGTCCGACCCGGACGGCCAGCGGGTCAGCGAGCGCGCCGAGGGCGACGGCCCGGTGGACGCGCTGTTCGCCGCGCTGTCGGCCGCCACCGGCGTGCAGCTGGTGCTGGACAGCTACCAGGTGCACAGCGTCGGCATCGGCGCCGACGCGCGCGGCGAGGCCAACCTCAGCGTGCGCCACGGCGAGGTCGAGTACGACGGCACCGGCACCAGCCGCGACATCATCGAGGCCAGCGCGCTGGCCTGGCTGGACGTGGCCAACCGCGTGCTGCGCCAGCGCCAGGCGGCGCCGGCCGCCGCCGACGCGATGGCCTGAGCGGCCACGCCGCGGTCATCGTCCTCGTGCACGCTCGCCTTCGCTCGCCCTCTCCGCCCAGCTTTCCTGCCAGGTAGTTCCGCAATGTCCGCCACTCCCCGCACCCTGTACGACAAGCTGTGGGACGCGCACGTCGTCGTCCCCGAAAGCGCCGCCGCCCCGGCGGTGCTGTACATTGATCTGCACCTGATCCACGAGGTGACCTCGCCGCAGGCGTTCACCGAGCTCAAGACGCGCGGCCTGGCGCCGCGCCGGCCCGACCGCACCAAGGCGACGATGGACCATTCCACGCCGACCCTGCCGCGTGGCGCCGACGGCAAGCTGCCGTACTACACCCCGGCCTCCGAGGCGCAGGTGGACATGCTCGCGCGCAACTGCGCCGACTACGGCATCGAGCTGTTCGACATGGGCTCGGACAACCGCGGCATCGTCCACGTGATCGCGCCGGAGCAGGGCTTCACCCAGCCCGGCATGACCATCGTCTGCGGCGACAGCCACACCTCCACGCACGGCGCGTTCGGCGCGCTGGCGTTCGGCATCGGCACCAGCGAGGTCGGCCACGTGCTGGCCACGCAGTGCCTGCTGCAGCGCAAGGCCAGGACCATGGCGATCACCGTCGACGGGCCGCTGGCGCCGGGCGTCGGCGCCAAGGACGTGATCCTGCACATCATCGGCGTGATCGGGGTCAACGGCGGCACCGGCCACGTGCTGGAATACCGCGGCTCCACCATCGAAGCGATGGACATGGAGCAGCGCATGACCCTGTGCAACATGTCGATCGAGGCCGGCGCGCGCGCCGGCATGGTCGCGCCGGACCAGGTCACCTTCGACTGGGTCGCCAACACTCCGCGCGGCCCCAAGGGCGCCGACTTCGACGCCGCCGTGCAGCGCTGGTCGCAGTTGCGCAGCGATCCCGGCGCGCGCTTCGACGCCGAGGTGCACATCGATGCGCGCGACATCCGCCCGACCCTGACCTGGGGCACCCACCCCGGCACCGCGATCGCGGTGGACGTGCCGATCCCGGCCGCACAGGATCCGGCGGCGCAGAAGGGCCTGCACTACATGCACCTGGAAGCCGGGCACGCGCTGATCGGCACGCCGGTGGACGTGGTGTTCGTCGGTTCCTGCACCAACGGCCGGCTCAGCGACATGCGCGCCGTGGCGCAGGTGCTGCGCGGCCGCAAGGTGGCGCCGCACGTGCGCATGCTGGTGGTGCCGGGTTCGGAGATCGTCAAGCGCCAGGCCGAGGCCGAGGGCATCCACGAGGTGGTGCGCGCGGCCGGTGCGGAATGGCGCGAGTCCGGCTGCTCGATGTGCATCGCCATGAACGGCGACCTGGTGGCGCCGGGACAGCTGGCGGTGAGCACCAGCAACCGCAATTTCGAGGGCCGTCAGGGCCCGGGCTCGCGCACTCTGCTGGCCTCGCCACTGACCGCGGCCTGGGCGGCGGTGAACGGCAAGGTCAGCGATCCGCGCGCGCTGTTCGCGGAGGTCGCGTGATGGCGTCGCACATCGCCGCGTTCGCGGCCACGCTGACCTTCGTCGCCACCACCACCCGCGCCTTCGCGCACCGCCACCAGCCGCTGCTGCCGCCGCACGTGCCGCCCGCGGCGCTGCCACCGCCCGTGGCCGACGCCGCAGCGCCCGCCCCCGACTCCGTCGCTTCCCAGGAGACCCCGTGATGGCCGGCTTCGCCACCCTCACCTCGCGCAGCGTGGTGCTGCGCCAGACCAACATCGACACCGACCAGATCATCCCGGCGCGGTTCCTGTCCACCACCGAGCGCGCCGGCCTCGGCCGCCATGCCTTCAACGACTGGCGCTGGCAGGCCGACGGCACGCCGAACCCGGAGTTCGCCTTCAACCAGGCGCACAACGCCGGCCGCCAGATCCTGCTGGCCGGGCGCAACTTCGGCTGCGGCTCCTCGCGCGAGCATGCGCCGTGGGCGCTGACCGACCTGGGCCTGCGCGCCATCGTCAGCAGCGAGATCGCCGACATCTTCCGCAACAACAGCCTCAAGAACGGCCTGCTGCCGATCGTGCTGGCCGAGGACGACGTGCAGACGCTGATGCAGCGCCCGGACGACGAACTGACCGTGGACGTGGCCGCGCGCGAGCTGCGCACGCCCGACGGCCGCGTCTACAGCTTCCCGCTCGACGCGTTCTCGCAGACCTGCCTGCTCGAAGGCGTGGACGAGATGGGCTACCTACTACTGCGCCAACCCGACATCGAACGCTACGAGGCCACCCATGCACGCTGACATCGTCGTCCTGCCCGGCGACGGCATCGGTCCGGAAGTCGCCGCCGCCGCGGTCGCGGTGCTGCGCGCCGTCGCCGCGCGCCACGGCCACGACTTCCAGTTCCACGAACACGACATCGGCGGCATCGCCATCGACCGCCACGGCGAGCCGCTGCCGGCGGCCACGCTGACCGCCTGCCAGGGCGCCGACGCGGTGCTGCTGGGTGCGGTCGGCGGACCGAAGTGGTCCGACCCCAACGCCAAGGTGCGCCCGGAGCAGGGCCTGCTGGCGATCCGCCGCGGCCTGGGCCTGTTCGCCAACCTGCGCCCGGTCAAACCGCACAAGGCGGCGCTGGACGCCTCGCCGATCAAGCCGCACCTGTTGCAGGGCGTGGACATCGTGGTGGTGCGCGAACTGACCGGCGGCATCTACTTCGGCGACAAGACCCGCAGCGCCAGCGACGCCAGCGACCTGTGCCGCTATACCGTCGCGGAGATCGAACGGGTGCTGCGCAGCGCGTTCCGCCTGGCCCGGCAGCGCCGCAACCACGTGGTCTCGGTGGACAAGGCCAACGTGCTGGAAACCTCGCGGCTGTGGCGCGACGTCGCCGCGCGGATCGGCCGCGAGGAATTCCCGGACGTGCGCCTGGAACACCAACTGGTCGATTCGATGGCCATGCACCTGCTGGCCAAGCCGCGCGAATACGACGTGATCGTCACCGAGAACATGTTCGGCGACATCCTCACCGACGAAGCCTCGATGCTGGCCGGTTCGCTGGGGCTGCTGCCGTCGGCCTCGCTGGGCGACGGCCGCATCGGCCTGTACGAGCCGATCCACGGTTCGGCGCCGGACATCGCCGGCAAGGGCATCGCCAATCCGTACGCGACCATCCTCAGCGCGGCGCTGCTGCTGCGCCATTCGCTGGGCCTGGATGCCGAAGCGGTGGCGATCGAGCAGGCGGTGGATGCCGCGCTCGAGGCGCAGGCGTTCACCGCCGATCTCGCCGCGCCCGGCCAGGGCATCTCCACCGAGGCGGCCACGCAGGCGGTGTTGCAGCGCCTGCAAGGCTGATCCGCGCCGGCGCGCTGGCGCCAGCCGCCTCCCGCCCGCCGCGACGATGCGGCGGGTGCGGAACGCCCCACTGGAATACCCCACGCGCTTCGCGGCGCCTGCCTGGCGCCTGCGCGCCCTGCCCACGCAACCTGCGTCGCCGCGCAACCGTCGCGCTGCGTCCGTGTGGCGACAGCGCCCTAGCCCACCACCCGATCGCGGCCTTCGCGCTTGGCCTGGTACAGGAGCTTGTCGGCCTTCACCAGCAGGTCGCGGCGCGTGCGCAGGGTCGGCGACACGCAGGCGAAGCCGATGCTGGCGGTGAAGCGCACCGCGCGCCCGTCGTCGTCGTACAGCACCAGGTCGGCGATGCGCACGCGCAACGCGTCCAGGCGCGCACGCGCCGGTTCCTGGTCCAGGCCGGGCAGCACCAGCAGGAATTCCTCGCCGCCGTGGCGCGCAGCGAACGCCTGCTCGCCGAGGCTGGCGCGCAGCGCCTCGCCGACCCGGCGCAGCACCTCGTCGCCGATCTCGTGGCCGTACGCGTCGTTGATCTTCTTGAAATGGTCGATGTCCAGCAGCGCCACGCACAGGGGCGTGCGCGTGCTCAGCGCCCGCTCCAGCGCCGCGTTGAGGTAGGGATCGCCGGTGCGCCGGTTGGGCAGGCCGGTCAGGGCATCGTGGCCGGCCTGGTAGGCGAGCTTGCGCACCAGATCCTCGCGTTCGAGATTGGCCAGCTTCAAGGCCAGGTTCTTGGCCTTCAGCTCGTGGGTACGCTCGGCGATGATGGTGTTGAGGCGACGCTGGCGGCGCCGGTAGCGATGGCTGCGGCCGCGGTACCACCACAGGATCAGGCCGGTCGCGCACAGGGCCACCAGCACCACGAACGGCCAGCGCTCCCAGAACGGCGGCACCAACTGCAACTGCAGCGAGGCGCTGCCGATGCGGTCGCTGCGCGACCAGTCCAGCGGGCTGGTCATCGCCTGCACGTCCAGGCGATAGCTGCCCGACGGCAGGTTGGTGTAGACGGCCTCCTCGCTGCTGCCGGCATCGACCCACTGGCGGTCGAACCCCTGCAGGCGGTAGCGGTAGCGCACCTTGTCCGGCGAGCGGAAGCTCAGCCCGGCATAGCCGACCGCGAGCCGGGCGACGCCGCCGTGCAGGCGGTACTCGCCCCGCAGCGGCTGCGCCACGCCATCCACCTGCACGTGGGAGATCACCAGCGGCGGCGCCCGTACGTCGCGCCGGCTCGGCAGCGCCGGATCGATCAGCGCCAGGCCGGCCGAGGTCGGGATCAGCAACACCCCATCGCGGCTGCGCCAACCGGCCGGCGCGGTGCTGCCGTTGCCCTGCACGCTGGGCATGCCGTCGCTGCGATCGACCACATCCACCGCCAGGGTGCTGCGCTGGCCGGCGTCCAGTTCCGCCAGACGCGCACGCGCGATGCGCAGCACCCCACGATTGCTGTTGGCCCACAGGTTGCCGTTGCCGTCGTCGAGCAACCGGAACAGCTTGTCGCGCGGCAGGCCGACGCTGTGGTCGTAGATGCGCCACTGCCCGCCGCGTAGCCGCAGCAGCCCGCGGTCGCTGGCGACCCACATCGTGCCATCGGCATCTTCGAGGAAGTCGAAGGCGTTCTGCGCCGGGAAGCCGTGGCCGCTCGGCCGCGCCCGCAGCGTGCCGTCCGCGGCGAGCGTGGCGATGCCCTGGCTGGTGCCGATCCACAGCACGCCGGCGCGGTCGCGGTACAGCGCCTGCACCTGCCGCCCCGGCAAGCCGTCGGCGCTGCCGTAGGCGCGCGTGCGATCGCCCTTGCGGTACAGCAGCCCCTCGTTGCCGCCGATCCACAGGCCGCCGTCGGCGTCGGCCAGCAGCGCGCGCACCATGCTCCGCGGCACGCCCGCGGCCACGCCCAGGCGCTGCCGGATGGTGCCGTCGGCCGACAGCAGCAGCACGCCCTGGTCGTAGGTGCCCACCCACATGCCGCCGTCACGCGCGGCGGCCAGCGCCAGCACCGACGGATCGCGGCCTGCGCGCTCGCTCAATCGCACCCCACGGATGCGGCCGCCCTGCCAGCGGTCGAGGCCCGCGGCATGGCCGATCCAGATCGCGCCATCGGCGTTCTGCTGGACCACGCGCACGTAGTCGCTGCCCAGCCCGTCCTGGCGGGTCAGGCCGCCGGCGTCGCCCTTGGCGACGCGAAACAGGCCGTCGGTACTGCCGGCCCAGATGAGGCCTTCGTGATCCTCGATCAGCGCCGGGCTGACCACGCCGGAAATCGACAGCACTTCGTCGCTGGCGCCGTTGCCGGCGCGCCGCAGCAGTTGTCCGCTGGACAGGCTCATCCACAGCTGGCCGTCGCGGTCCTGCAGCGCGGCATCGACGCGCTGGCCGCGCCGCAGCCATTGCAGGCTGTCATCGGCGCCGAGCCAGAACACGCCCTCGTCGCTGGCCGCCAGCAGGCCGCCGTGGCGGTCGGGGGCCAGGCGCCGGATCGACGCCGTGCGCATCGCCGCCGCGCCCCAGCGCTGCGCGCGCGTGCCATGCGCGGTCAGCCGGAACAGCCCTTGCGGCGTGCCCACCAGCACCGCATCGCGGTAGCGCAGCAGCGCGGCGATACGGGTCCTGCCCAACCCCGCGGCGGCGCCGGCATCGACCAGGCGGCCGTCGGCCTCGATCCGGAACAGGCCGTCCTCGCTGCCCACCCACAGTCCGCCATCGGCATCGCGCAGCATGGCGGTGACCCGCAGCCGTTGCGCGCGCGCATCGCCCAGATGCTCCCAGCGCCCGGCGGCGTAGCGGAACACGCCGTCGTAGGCGGTGCCGACCAGCATGCCGCCGTCGGCGTCGGCGAGCAGCGCGAACACCCCCGACAGCTCCATGCCCGGCGTGTTCTGCCGATCGAAGACGGTGAAGGCGCGGCCGTCGAAACGCGCCACGCCTTCCCAGGTGCCGACCCAGATCATGCCGTCGCGGTCCTGCGCCAGCGCGTGCACGAGGTTGTGCGGCAGCCCTTCTTGCATGGTCCAGCGCGCGATCACCGGGCGCTCGAGCACCGCGCGCTCGGTCAGCGGCGCGGCCGGTTCGGCGCGCGCGACGACACTGGCGCAGCACAACGCCAGCAACAGGCACAGACCCACGCCCAGGCGGCGACACAGCGCGTGCGCGCCGTCGCGAATATCGTGACGCCGATCCCCCTGTTCCATCCTTTCCGAATCACACCGGTAACGGCGCGCGGGTACCCCCTGTGGGCAGATGGCTAATCTATCACCGCCTGTTCGGCGCCGATGTCAGGGTGTTCCTGACGCCCCGGCTGGATTCACGGCGGCAGCGGCAGGGTCACGCAGACGCGCAGGCCGCCCAGGGTCGGGGAGGTGTCCAGGGTCACCTCGCCGCCGTGCGCGCTCACCACCTCGCGCACGATCGCCAGGCCCAGGCCGCTGCCCTCCACGCCGCTGCCCAGTTCGCGGTGGAAGCGCGCGAACACCCGCTCGCGCGCCTCGGCCGGGATGCCGGGGCCGGAATCCTCGACGCTGAAGCAGACCCCGTCGCGCCCGGCGCACAGCGCCACCTCGACCTGGCCCTGCGGCGGCGCGTAGCGCAACGCGTTGTCGATCAGGTTGCGCACCAGCGCCGACAGCGCAGCCTCGTTGGCCGGCAGCCGCGCCGGGTCGTTGCGGCGCAGGTGCAGGTGCTGGCCGCGGCGCGCGGCCAGGTCGTGCGCCTCCTCCACCTGCAGCGCCACCAGCGCGTCCAGCGCCAGCGGCGCCAGCGTCGCGGCGGCAGCCCCCGGCTCGACCCGGCTCAGGGTCAGCAATTGCGCGACCAGCCGCTCCACCCGGCGCACGCTGGCGTCCAGGTGCCGCTGCGAGTCGGCGCGCTCGTCGGCATCGCGGGCGTGCCGCAGGTTGTCGGCGTGCACCTTCAGCGCGGCGATCGGGGTGCGCAGTTCGTGCGCGGCGTCGGCGATGAAGCGGCGTTCGCGCTCCAGCGCGGTCTGCAGGCGCCGCATCAGCCCGTTGACCGCGGCGACCAGGCCGAGGATCTCGCGCGGCACGCCCTGCAGCGGCAGCGGCTCCAGCCGCTGCGGGTCGCGCTCGCCGATCTCTTGCGACACCCGGCTCAACGCGCCGCTGGCCCAGTTCACCAGCAGCCACACCAGCACCACCAGCACCGGCAGCGCCAGCAGCAGCGGCAAGGCCGTGCCCAGCGCGATGTCCTCGGCCAGTTCCTCGCGGATATCGGCCTGCTCGCCGGTCTGGAACCAGCGCCCGCCCGGCGAGCGCAGGCTGAAGGTGCGCCAGCGGTCGCCATCCAGGGTCACGTCGGCGAAGCCGGCGCGCAGTGGCGCCAGTTGCCGGGTCGGCCCGCTGTCCGAGCGCAGCAGCAGATGGCCGTTGCCGTCGCGCACCTGGAACGCCAGCTTGCTTTCGTAGGCGTGCCCGGTACGGAACGCCAGCGCCTCGCCCACGCCCTGCGCCTGGCCATGCCAGCCGTGGATCACGATGGCATCGCCGGCCGGCCCCAGCCGCGACAGATCGTCCAGCGGCTCGTCGACCAGGCTCAGCAGCACCCGCGAGGACTGCACCAGCTTGGCGTCGAACATCTCGCCAGCCTCCTGCAGGCCGGCGCGGTAGCTCAGCAGCGCGGTCAGCGCGAACACCGGCACCACCACGCCGAGCAGGCCGCCCAGCAAGCGTCGCCGCATCGAGCTCATGGCGCGGCCGTCGCGGCCTGGGTGTCGAGCGCGTAGCCGACCCCGCGCACGGTGCGGATCAGCGCCGGATCGAGCTTGCGCCGCAACTGGTGCACGTGCACGTCCACCGCGTTACTGGCCACGTCCTCGTCCCAGCCGTACAGCCGCTGCTGGATCGAATCGCGGGCGATGGCACGGCCATGGCGCTCGGCCAACAGCCACAGCAGGGCGAACTCGCGTCGGGTCAGGTCCAGCGCACGGCCGCGCCAGCGCACCGCCAGGCGCTCCGGGTCCAGGTGCAGCGCACCGATCTCCAGCTGCGGCGTGGCGCGGCCGGCGCTGCGCCGCAGCAGCGCACGCGTGCGCGCCAGCAGTTCGGTGGTGTCGAAGGGCTTGCCCAGGTAGTCGTCGGCGCCCACGTCCAGGCCCAGCGCGCGATCGGCCGGCCGTTCGCGCGCGCTGAGCACCAGGATCGGCACGTCGGCGCCGAGCTGGCGGGTGCGCCGGATCACCTCCAGCCCGTCCATCCGCGGCAGCCCCAGGTCCAGCAGCACCAGGTCGATCTCGCCATCGCCGATCGCGGCCAGTGCAGCGGCACCGTCCTGCACCCAGTCCACCGAATAGGCGGCGCGGCGCAACGCGGTGCGGATGCCTTCTCCCAGCGACAGATCGTCTTCCACCAGCAGGATGCGCATGGCCGCAGTGTGGGCGGCCGCTCAGCGGCTGGCAAGATGCGTTTCGACCTCGTGCAGTACCGCCTGGATCTGCTGGCGGCGGCCGTGGTCGGCCACCTCGCGCCCGGGCCGCGGCGGTGCCGCCAGGGCCTTGCGCAAGGCCGCGGCAGCGCCGCTCCAGTCCTTCTGCGCGCGCAGGAAATCGCCGTAGAAGTAGTTGGCGTCGATGCCGTCCGGATCGTACTGCAGGCCCTGCTGCAACAAGGTCCGCGCCTTGGCGTCGTCGCCGAAGCCGACCGGCCAGCCGGGCACCTGGTAGTACAGCGCGCCCAGGCTGGTGCAGCCGGCGCCGTTCAAGGCGGCCGGGTCCAGCGCCAGCGCCTGCTCGAAATCGCTGCGGGCGCGCTTGACCAGGGCGAGCGCGCCGAGTCCGCCACGTTCATTGGCCTCGCTGGACAGCACGATGCCCTCCCAGATCAGTGCCGCCGGATCGCGCGGCGACGCCTGCCGGGCCACGCCCGCCTGCGTGGCGAGGCGGGCGTAGGCCTGCAGGCGCTGCGGCTTCGGCGTCTGGTAGGTAACCTGCGCCCACTGGTCGCGCACCGCGGCCACCGCCGGGTTCAGTGGCGCGGCAGCGGCCGCCCCCAGCGGCGACAGCGCAAGCAACAACGACAGCGCACGCAGACGGACGTTCATCGGGCATCTCCAAATCGGGAAGGAGCGCGCGCGGCATGCCGGCGCACCACGGGCAACTGCGCTTTCAAACTGCGGTCCACCAGCCCCGGCAAGGCGCCGTTGAGGCGGGCGAAGAGCTTTTCCGGCCAGCCGATCTGCAGGCGCCGATCGCCGCGTTCGATCGCCTGGCGCAGCGCGCGCGCCACCCGCTCGGGCGTATCCGCGCCGACCTTCAGCTCCTGGTTCATCGCATCCACCTGCGCGGTATTGAACGCGGTGCGGGTGGCACGCGGCGCCAGATACTGGAAACGCACATGGCTGTCGGCGTACTCGCGCGCCAGCGCCTCGAACAGGCCGCGCAGGCCGAACTTGCTGGCGCTGTATCCGGCGAAGCCGGGGAACCCCAGGCTGCCGAAGGTCGAGCCGACCGCCACCACCGTGGCCTGCGGCTGCGCCTGCAGCAACGGCAGCAGCGCGCGCACCAGCAACATCGGCGCCATCAGGTTGGTGTCCAGCAGTTGCCGCAGATCCTGCTCGGACTGCTCGGCGAACAGGCCGAAACCGCTCTGCGCATGCGCGATCAGCAGCAGCGACGGACGGATCGGCAAGGCCCCGGCGGCGCCGAGCAACTGCGCGCGCCCGGCCGGCGTGGACAGGTCCAGCGGCAGCGGCAGCACCCGCCCCTGCGGATGCCGGCCGGCGACCTGCGCCAGCCGCACCGGGTCGCGGCCGACCGCCAGCACGCAAGCGCCGGCGGCCACCAGTTCGTCGCACAGGGCGGCGCCGATGCCGCCGCTGGCGCCAGTGAGAATCACGCTGCGTCCGTTGAGATCCATCATGCGGCCTCCGCCATGGGCAGCGCCGGCTGTACGCGCAGGCTGCGGAAGATGTCGCCGTACAGGCCGTAGAAGCGCTTGGCCGCGTGCACCACGGCACGCTGGTCGTCGGCGTCGTCGAGGCGGTCCATCAGGCCTTCGAAGAAGCCGGCATGCTCGATATCCAGGTCGCCGTGCGAGCGCAGGTAGCTGAAGGCGTTGCGCGGCAGGCCCAGCGAGGTCTCGATGCTCTCGGCCGCGCGCGTGGCCAGCGCCACGCTGGTGCCTTCCAGCACCAGCACCATGCCGAAGAAGCCCACCGGATTACCGCGGGCGATGGTGTCGTAGGCGTAGGCCACCATCAGCTCGGTCGCCGCCGACGGCATCGACGCCGCAGCCGCGGCACGGTCGGCACCGCAGGCGGCCAGGTCGTCGAGGATCCACTCCTGGTGGCCCAGTTCTTCCTCGATGTACTCGGCCACCGCGCTGCGCAGCCACTCCAGCCGCGCCGGCAGGCGCGCGCCGCAGGCCATCAGCAACGGCACGGTGTGGCGGACGTGATGATAGGCCTGGCCCAGGAAGGCGACGTAGTCGGCGCGGGCGATCTGCCCGGCCAGGGCGGTCTGGATGATCGGAATGGCGATCAGGTCGGCGCGTTCGGCCTGGGTCTCGGCGAGCAGCCGGGCATGGAAACTCATTGGAAGGCTCCTGGGGCGGGATCGGGTTCGAGTTCGGCGTAGCGCTGCGCCACGGCGTCGGCGTAGCGCTGCAGGATGGCGTCGCGGCGCGGACGGCCGTTGCCGGTGAGCAGGCCGTCGGCGGCGCTGAACGGCGCGGCGGCGCGCACGAAGCCGGCGACGCGGGCGTAATCGGGCAGGCCGGCATTGACCTCGGCCAGCGCCCCTTGCAGCGCGGCGTCGTCTTCGCCGGCGCGGCGCGGCCACAGCACCGCCAGGTTGTGCGCGCGCGCCTCGCCGCACACCACCGCCTGCGCGATCAGCGGATGCTGCAGCAACTCGCTTTCCACCCACTCCGGCGAGACGTTGCGGCCGAACGCGGTGATGAACACATGCTTGCGGCGGCCGGTGATGTGCACGAAGCCATCGGCGTCGACATGGCCCAGGTCGCCGGTGGCGATCGGCCCCGGCGCCGGGCCGGGGGCGCCCAGGTAGCCCAGGCAACGCACGCCGTCGACCTGCAGTTCGCCATCGACCATCTGCACCCGCGCATGCGGCAGCGGCCGCCCGACGCTGCCCAGGCGCTGCGCCTCGGGCCGGTTCAAGGCCACCACCGAGGCGCATTCGGTCAGGCCATAGCCTTCGAACACCGGCAACTGCAGCGCCGCCGCACGGCGCAGCAGGCCCGGGCCGACGCGGCCACCGCCGACCGCCAGGTAGCGCAACGAGGCGGGCAGCGGCACGCCGCGCTCGGCGGCCATGACCAGCCCCAGCAGCAACTGCGGCACCAGGATCACGCTGTGCGGCTGGTAGCGGTGCAGGCAGGCGATCAGGGACGGAATGTCCAGGCCGGCAGCGCCGCTGTAGCCGATCTCGGCCAGCGACGGCAGCGCGATCTGCGCGCCGGACAGCAGTGGCGCGTACAGGCCGCCGACGTTTTCCAGCAGCGTCGACAGCGGCATCAGGCACAGGTGCCGGCGCGGCGCCAGCGCCGAGGCCGCGTCGGCCAGCGAGCCGGCCACCTGCAGCAGCGCCTCGGCACTCAGGCACACCCCCTTGGGCTGGCCGGTGGTGCCGGAGGTGTAGGTGATGCAGCCGGTGCCCGCAGGCAGGGCCACCGGCGCCTGCGCCAGGCGCCGGCCCGCCAGGCCCTGCTCCGGCAGGCGCAGCGCCTCGCCGTCGAGACCGGCCAGCGCCGGACCCGGCGCCGCGATCAGCCCCTGCGCACCGCTGCTGGCCAGGGCGTACTGCACCTGCGCCGGGCTGAAGAAGGTCGGCAGCGGCACGTGCACGCCGCCACCCAGGCGGATCGCCAGGTCCAGCAGCAGCCACTCGGGGCCGTTGTCCAGGCGGCTGGCGACGCAATGCAACCCATGCCCCTGCAGCGCATCGGCCAGGCGCCGGGCGCGCTCGAGCAGATCGCGCTCGGGCAGCGCCTCATCGGCGTAAAGCACCCGCGCGTCGTCGCCGCGCAAGCCGGCCAGCAGGTCGGCGACGCCGGGCGCGCTCACGGCGCCCCCGCCAGGCAGGCGCGGAACGTCGGCAGCACGCCGTGGCGTGGTTCCGCCTCGCGCTGCAGGAAGGCGTGCCCGGCGGCGATATCGCCGAACATCAGCCGCGGCTGCGCCGCGTAGTAGTCGCCCCAGTCGCTGGGGTCGTCGCGCAGGTCCTGGCCGCGCGCCTCGCCCAGCTCCACGGTCGCCAGGTGCAGGCGGTCGAAAGCGTTGCGCAATTGCCGGGTCGCCACGAACAGCACCCAGCGCAGACCCGCGCCATGCAGGGTGCAGGTCAGTGCGCGGATCATCGCCCGCGCATCGCCGGCGTGCTCGGCGGCGAAATTGCCCACCTCCACCAGTTCGCTGCGCACCACCCGCCGCGGCATCCGCTCGGCGATCGCCAGCTCGGCCGGCTGCGCCAGGTACTGCTCGACGAACAGCGGACCCTCGCTGGCGCAGCGCAGGCCCAGCGCGGCCTGCAGGCGACCATCGGCGCCGTGGTAGGCGAGCAGGTGCGGAAGGAAACCGCGCAGGACCGCGCCGTAGCGCTCGCGGTAGACACGGGCGATGAAGGCTTCGACCTGCGCGCGGTCGGGATGCAGGGCATCCACCAGCACGGGATCGGCGAAGCGGAAACCGGAAGCGGCGGAGAGGGGGACGATGGCCATGGCGGCATCGTCGGGGCCGCCGATTAGGCGACCATGAGCCCGATGTTAGGCAAATGTAAGCCGCGCATAAGCAAAGCATTGGATGCCGACGCCGCTGCGCCCCGCCAGGCCGTTCGCTGCCTGCCCTCCCCGACCACGACGCCGGCCAAACGCAGCGTCACAATAATGAACCAACGGGTCTAGTATAAATATCGAACCGACTGGTCTAGTATTGCCACCATGGTCAGCAAATCGCCCGCCGCCGCCAAACCCTCTCCCCGCCCCGCCGGGCCCGGCCGCCCCAAGGACATGGGCAAACGCGCCGCGATCCTGGAAGCGGCGCGGGAGATGTTCACCGAACTGGGCTTCGGCGGGGTCAGCATGGACGGCATCGCCGCCCGCGCCGGCGTCTCCAAGCTCACCGTCTACAGCCACTACGGCGACAAGGAGACGCTGTTCGCCGAGGCGGTGCGCGCGCAATGCCAGGCGCTGCTGCCGGACGACCTGTTCGGGCACGCGCTCAAGGGCCCCCTGCGCACCCAGTTGCTGGACATCGGCCAGGCCTTCTTCGCCATGATCAGCAGCGAGGCGGCGATGGCCACCCACCGCATGATGCTGACCCCCGGCACCGGCGACGACCACGTCCGCGAGATGTTCTGGAATGCCGGCCCCAAGCGCACCCAGCAGGACCTGGCCAGGTTGCTGCAGGCCCACGTCGCCGCCGGCGAACTGGACATCGCCGACCTGGACCTGGCCGCTTCGCAGTTCTTCTGCCTGGTCAAGGGCGAGCTGCACTCGCTGATGATGTGCGGTTTGTGCCGCGACGCCAGCCAGGAGCGGGTCCGCGCCCATGTCGAGGCCAGCATCGACTTCTTCCTGCGTGCCTATGCGGTGCGCTAGCCCGGCCGCCCGGCCGTTCCCCGGCGCCGATGACTTCCGGCACTGCGCGCCGGGCCGTCCGGCGGCGATGCTGCGGCATACGCCCGGCCTCCGTGCCGGCTAAAATGCCCGGCCCTCCGCGTTGGATGCCCGAAATGACGATCGACTACTCCCAAGCCCGCGAAAAGATGGTGGAACAGCAGGTCCGTCCCTGGGACGTGCTGGACCTGCGCGTGCTCGACGTGCTGTCGCGGCTGCCGCGCGAGACCTTCGTGCCGCCGGCCCACCGCGCCGTGGCCTACGCCGACCTGGAAATTCCGCTGGGCCACGGCCAGTTCATGATGAAGCCGGTCATCGAAGGCCGCATGCTGCAGGCCCTGGACCTGCAGCCGGGCGAGGACGTGCTCGAGATCGGTACCGGCAGCGGCTTCGTCAGCGCCTGCCTGGGCGAGCTCGGCCGCGAAGTGGTCAGCCTGGAGATCGAGCCGGCCCTGGCCGCCGCCGCGCGCGCCAACCTGGACGCCGCCGGCCTGGGCAGCAACGTCCGCATCGAGACCGCCGACGCCTTCGCCTGGAACAGCGAACGCCGCTTCGACGTGGTCTGCGTCACCGCCGCGGTCACCGAGATCCCGGCGCAGTTCCTGGCCTGGCTGCGTCCCGGCGGGCGCCTGTTCGCGATCCGCGGCCGCGCGCCGGTCATGGAAGCGGTGCTGGTGCATGCCGAAGCCGGCGCGCCGCGCACGGAATCGCTGTTCGAAACCGACCTGGCGTACTACCTGCGAGGCGCAGCGCCAGTCCCCCAGTTCACATTCTGATCCATCAAGGAAGCCGCAATGATCCGCCGATCCCTCGTCCTGGCGCTGGCCGCCGCGCTGTTTCCGCTGGCCGCCAACGCCACGGACCTGCTGCAAGTCTACGAAATGGCCCGCAACAGCGACCCGCAGTTGGCCTCCGCGGAATCGACCCGGCTGTACGACAAGGAGGGCGAGGTGCAGGCGCGCGCCGCGCTGCTGCCGCAGCTCAACGGCAGCGCATCGCTGCAGCGCAGCCATAGCGAGATCGAGCGCGGCACCGGCGAGCTGTCCGGCACCAGCAAGAGCCGCAGCTACGCCGTGCAGGGCCAGCAGACCCTGGTCAACTTCGCGCAGTTCTCCAACCTGCGCGCGCAGAAGGCGCGCAGCCTGGCCGCCGACTACACCCTGGATTCGGCCAACGACGACCTGATCGTGCGCACCTCGGCGGCCTACTTCAACGTGCTGGTGGCGATCGAGTCGCTGGTCGCCGCCGAGACCAACGAAGCCGCTGCCAAGAAGCAGTTCGACTATGCCGACAAGCGTCTGGAAGTGGGCCTGGCGCCGATCACCGACGTGCACGAAGCCCGCGCCGAGTACGACCAGGCCCGCGCCGACACGATCACCGCGCGCAACTCGCTGCAGGACCTGTACCAGGCGCTGACCGAGATCACCGGCCAGCCGGTGCGCGACCTGCGCGGCCTGCCGGAGGATTTCCGTCCGCAGCTGCCGGCCACCGGCGGCGACATCGACAGCCTGATCGCCTCGGCGCTGGACAAGAATCCGTCGCTGCGTTCCTACCAGTACCAGGTGCAGGCCGCCGAGGCCAGCGTCTCGGCCGCGCGCGCCGGGCACCTGCCGACGCTGAACCTGTCGGCCAGCGCCGGCCGCGATGCGACCTGGGGCGACGGCGTCTCCGGCAGCAATTCGCCGCGCGCCGACAGCAACACCATCGGCGTCACCCTGAGCATCCCGATCTTCGCCGGCGGCGCCACCCAGTCGGCGGTGCGCCAGGCGCTGGCGCAGCGCGACATCGCCCAGGACACCTACGAACTGCAGAAGCGTGCGCTCGACCGCAACACCCGCAACGCCTACCAGACGGTGGTGGCCGGGATCAGCGAGATCGAGGCGCGGCGCCTGGCGGTGGTCTCGGCGCAGGCCGCGTTCGACGCCTCGCAGGTCGGCCTGGAAGTGGGTACCCGCACCGTGCTGGACGTCGTGCAGAACCAGCGCACCCTGTACCAGGCGCAGCTGGCCTACGCGCAGGCGCGCTATAACTTCCTGCAGAACCGCCTGCTGCTGAGCCAGGCGCTCGGCTCGCTGGACGTGGCCGAGGTGCAGTCGATCAACGCGCTGCTGACTCAGAGCGCCGAATCCAAGCTCAACTCCACCAGCACGCAGTAAGCGCGTTCGCGCGCGCATCGAAACGGCGGGCCTTCGGGTCCGCCGTTTTGTTTTGGGGAAGTCGCAGGCGGCGGTGCGTCAGCGCCCTGTTCCCGCTTGCCGGTCGCGGCTGAAGCCGCTTGTGTCAAATAAGGGTCTATCGTTGTAGGTGAGAGCGGAGTGCGGCAGGCCGTTTAGCCGCAGTGCCAGCAAGCACGAGTAGGAGTCAGCGCCGCCGCACTCCGGTTCTCCTGCCTGACAAGCCCGAACAGTTGCCCGAGTGACGAGCTCGAACTCCACAAGCATGGGCATCGGCAGGAGCGCTCTCGTCCATGAGTCTACTGCGGAGAACGTCTATGCGACGCCATGTCGGGATCGATGTATCCAAGGCCGAACTGGTCATTCATGCCCTGCCGGACGAGCAGGCCTGGACCCAGCCCAATACGCCACAGGGGCAGCGTGCGCTGGCCCAACGTCTGGCTGGGATGGACTGCGAGCGGATCGTGCTGGAAGCCAGCGGTGGGTACGAACGTGCCGTGCTGCAAGTGTTGCGGCAGGCCGATCTGCCCGTGGTGCGGATGCCCGCCGATCGTCCGCGCAAGCTCGCCCAGGCCTTGGGCCTGCATGCCAAGACCGATGCCCTGGACGCGCGCCTGCTGGCCATCGCCGCCCAGCACATCCCGACCACCCCCACGCCCGTGGTGCCCGGGCACCAGCAGTCTCTTCGCGAACTGCTGGACCTGCGTGCCACGCTGGTGGGCCAGCGCGATGCCCATCGGCGGCGCTTGGAACACATTACCAGCGCCAAGGCGCAACACCGCTGCCGAGAGGTGATCGCCCTGCTGAACCAGCAGATCCAGACGTTGATGCAGGAGATCGAGCAGCAGGGCAAGACCTGCTCGAGCCTACCCAAGGTGCCTGGGCTCGGCACGATCCTGCGCGCGGTTCTGGCCGCGCGGCTGCCAGAGCTGGGCACGCTGCCGCCACGCAAGCTCGCTGCCCTGATCGGGCTGGCCCCGTTCAATCACGACAGCGGTTGCTGGAAAGGCCAGCGCCGCATCAAAGGCGGACGTGCCGACGTGCGGCGCGTGCTGTACATGGCCACCTGGGCCAGCATCCGCGCCAAATCCCCCTTGGCCAACACCTACGCACGTCTGCGCGCAGCGGGCAAGCCGGCCAAGGTCGCCATCGTCGCCTGCATGCACAAGTTCTTGCGCTGGCTCAATGCCATCGCGCGCGATCAGGCCCCGTACGCTCCTCCTGTCATCGCAGGTGCATGACAGTTGACTCCTACGAGTACGCACTCGCCATGCGACACGCGCCGTGCAGCGTCGCCCGCCATCTGCCAAAGCGAAAGTCGTTCTGACCGTGACAGCAGCCCACTGTGGGAGGGACTTCAGTCCCGACGCGCTGCGCGATGGAAGGGGCGGAATAGGCGAACGGAGAGTGTCATGCGTCGCGGCTGAAGCCGCTCCCACACGGGTCTTTCTGGGATACGGAAAAGGAAGCTGGCGCAGTCACCGTAGGAGCGGCTTCAGCCGCGACGCGCTTTACCGGGAACGCCGAATGACGCACGCATCCCGGCGCCACGCACGTCAGTCCTCCGCACTCGCCTCGCCTGCCAACGGCGGCAGATGCGGCGCGATCAGTTGCAGGGTCCGTTGCAGCGCACCGCGGCCGTTGGCGACCAGCGCGCAGCCGGCCTCGGCCATCTGCTTGCGCGCCTCGGCATCGCCCAGCAGGGACTGCAGCGCCGCGCACACGGCGCCGGCATCCTCGCAGATGGCCACCGCACCGGCCTCGCGCATGCGCCGCGAGATTTCGGAGAAGTTGTGCAGGTGCGGGCCGGTGACCGACGGCGTGCCGACCGCCGCCGGCTCCAGCAGGTTGTGGCCGCCGATCGGCTGCAGGCTGCCGCCGACGAAGGCGACCTGCGCGCAGGCGTAGAAGCCCATCAACTCGCCCAGCGTGTCGATCACGAACACCGCATCGTCGGCACCCGGCCATTGCTGCTGGCGGCGCGTGGCCACGCGCCAGCCCTGGTCGCGCGCCAGCGCCTCGACCTTGGCGAAGCGTTCCGGATGCCGCGGCGCCCACAGCAGCAGCAGGTCCGGCCACTGCCGGCGCAGTTGCCGGTGCATCTCGATCACCGCCGCTTCCTCGCCGTCGTGGGTGCTGGCGGCGATCCACACCGGGCGCGCCGCCGGCACACGCTCGCGGAACGCGGCAACGACCTCCGGCAGGTGCGCGGGCGCGGCGATGTCGAACTTCAGGTTGCCCAGGGCGCGCACCTGCTCGGCGCGCGCGCCCAGCGCGACGAAGCGCTCGGCGTCCTCCTGCGACTGCGCCGCCACACAGGTGACGGTGCGCAGCGCACGCCCGATCAGCGGTCGCAGCACCCGGTAGCCGCGCAGCGAACGCGCCGACAGCCGCGCGTTGAGCACGTACACCGGAATGCCGCGGTCGCGGCAGCCGAACAGCATGTTCGGCCACAGTTCGGTTTCCAGGATCAGCGCCAGGCTCGGGCGGAAATGCTGCAGGAAGCGGCCGACGCTGCCGGGCACGTCGTAGGGCAGGTACACATGGTCCAGCGCGTCGCCCCACAGCGCGCGTACCCGCTCCGAGCCGGTCGGGGTGATGGTGGTGATCACCCAGCGGATGTCCGGACGCTGCGCACGCAGCGCGTTGACCACCGGCGCGGCGACGTTGACCTCGCCCACCGAGACCGCGTGCAGCCACACCCGCGGGCGTCCGCGCGCCTGCGAGTACGAGGCGTAACGCTCGTCCCAGCGCTGGAAGTACTGGCGCACGCGGAAGCCGCGCCAGACCAGGTGATAGACGGTGACCGGCAGCAGCAGATAGAGCACGGCCGAGTACAGGCCGCGCAGCAGCCGCTCGATGAAATCGTTGCGCATCCGGACAGCATAGCCGGTTGCGTCGGGACGGCGGCAGACGATCGCCATGCCCCCAGCCGTGCGCGCCGACGCGGCCGTACGCGTGCCCGGCTAAACTTGGCGCATGTCTGCCGCTCCCACTCCGCCCGCGTCCGCGACCCAGGCCGCACCGCCGCCACGCTCGCCCCGCCACTGGCCCACCTGGCTGCTGCTCGGCCTGGCGGTGATCGCCGCACGCCTGCCGTGGCTGCTGCAGCGCGCCCTGGGCCGCGGCATCGGCTGGCTGGCGCTGCGCCTGGCCGGCACCCGCCGCCATGCCGCCGAGGTGAACCTGACACTGTGCTTCCCGGAGCAGAGCGAGGCCTGGCGCGCGCGCCTGCTGCGCGACAGCTTCGACGCGCTGGGCGTGGGCGTGTTCGAATTCGCCCGCGCCTGGTGGGGCGGCATCGGCGCGATTCGCCGGCGCACCCGCATCGAGGGCCTGGAACACCTGCAGGCGCTGCAGGCGCAAGGCCGCGGCGTGCTGCTGGTGTCGGGCCACTTCATGACCCTGGAGATCTGCGGCCGCCTGCTGTGCGATCACGTGCCGCTGGCCGGCATGTACCGGCGCCACCGCAATCCGGTGTTCGAATGGGCGGTCAAGCGCGGCCGCCTGCGCTACGCCACCGCCATGTTCGCCAACGAGGACCTGCGCGGCAGCGTGCGCCACCTCAAGCGCGGCGGTTTCCTGTGGTACGCGCCGGACCAGGACATGCGCGGCAAGGACACGGTGTTCGTGCCGTTCTTCGGCATGCCCGCGGCGACCATCACCGCCACCCACCAGCTGGCGCGACTGACCGGTTGCGCGGTGGTGCCGTACTTCCACCGCCGCGAAGGCGCCGACTACATCCTGCGCATCGCCCCGCCGCTGGAAGACTTTCCGTCGGAAGACATGGTCGCCGACACCGCGCGGGTCAACGCCGCCATCGAGGCGATGGTGCGCGAGGCGCCGGCGCAGTATCTGTGGATCCACCGCCGCTTCAAGCGCCAGCCCGGCGGCCGCAGCGACTTCTACGAGCGCGGCTGAACACTCACTCCGGCGTCGCGGCGTCGGTGCGTTCGCCCGGTTCGGGGTCGTTCGCCAGCAGGGCGCCGGCGTACAGGCCGATCAGCAGCATGGTCAGCGCGCCCCAGAACGACGAATAGAAGGCCAGGTGGGTGTTGAACGGGAACACCGTGATCAGCAGCGCCTGCATGGCCGGCCGCGCGCGTTCGCGCGCCTGCGCCGACGCGTAGCGCCACGCGCGCCACGCCTGCGCGGCACCGGCCAGCCACAGCAGCAGGCCGATCACGCCGGTCTCGGCGAGCACCTCGAGCACGATCTGGTGGGCATGGAAGGCCGGTTCGCGTCCCCATTCCCCGGCATGGCTCGGGTCTGGATCGCACCCGACGTAGGCCTCGCGGAAGCCGCGCACGCCGACGCCATTGATCGGGTGCTGGCGGATCATGCACCAGGCCGCGGTCCAGATCTGCGCGCGCCCGGTCAGGGCGGCGTTGAGGTCGGCCGGATGCCCGCTGAGCGCGCGCGCGGTGCGCTCGAAGCGGTCGTGCACCTGCGGCGACACCACGCCCAGCACCCCGGCGCCCAGCAGCGCGGCCACGCCCAGCGCCAGCAGCTTGCGCGCGCCAAGCAGGCGCCAGCCCGACAGCACCAGCAGCAGCGCGTAGGTGACCCACGACGCGCGCGACCCGGCCAGCACCAGCACCACGCCCACCGCGCCCGCCGCAAGCAGCCAGCCCCAGGCGCCGCCGCGGCGCGCGGCCACCCACAGCAGGAACGGCGAGACGCTGGCCAGCACCTGGCCGAACTTCAGATTGCACGGGCCGAACACGCCGCTGAGGCGATCGGCCAGGGCGATCTCCTGCGGCGTGCACAGGCCGTGGTGGCTGATCGCCCACTTCAGCTGGTCCATCGACCAGAACAGCGGGCTGGTGCCGCACAGTGCCTGCGCCAGCGCGTCCACGGTCCAGATCGCCGCGATCGCCGCCAGGCCGTTGAAGGTGATGCGGCGCCCACGCGGCGTCGCCACCGCCATCGCCACCAGCCACAGGAACGGCAGGAAGCGCAGGTCCACCGCCGATTCGCGCAGGGCCAGCGCCACGTCCACCGCGCCGAACGCCGACAGCGGCTGCGGCAGCCAGTAGGTGAGGAACAGCAGCGTGGTCAGCGCCCAGGCCGGACCGCTGAGCAGGCGCGCGCCGCCGCGGAAGCGGCTGTGCAGCAGCCGCGCCAGGGTGACCAGGGCGCCCAGCGCCAGCACGCCGGCGGCCAGGCCGGGCGCCGGCCACAGCGCGACGAACACCAGCACCCACACCGGCGCCCAGCGTTCGCGGACCTCGGGCAGGGCAGAAGCGGACAGGGAACCGTCAGGGCCGGAGTTCGTCATAGATCGCCAGGGTGCTGCGCTGCATCGCCTGCAGCGTATAGGGAAGCGTGGCCGGCGGCGCCGGTGGTTGCGCCAGCAGCGCGCGCGCGGCGCCCTGCAGGGCCGTGGCGTCGAACGTCGCCACGGCGCCGGCGGGCTGCAGTTGCGCCAGCAGTTCGCCGACCCCGCCATGCGCCCAGCCCAGGACCGGCCGCCCGACCGCCAGCGCTTCGACCACGGTGCGGCCGAACGCCTCGGGCTTGCGCGAGAGTTGCAGCACCAGGTCGCTGGCGGCATAGGCCTCGGCGATGCGGGCGGTCGGCGGCGTGAACGCCACCGCGTCGGCGACGCCGAGCGATGCCGCCTCGGCCTCCAGCTCGCGCACATACGCGTCGCGCCCGGGCTCGCGCGCGCCGGGCAGCCACAGCCGCGCGTCGCTGCCCTCGCCGCGCAGCGCCGCCAGCAGGCGCAGGGCGTCGGCGTGGCCCTTCAGGCGGGTGCCGCGCCCCGGCAGCAACAGCAGCGGCCCATTGCCGGCCAGCGCCGGCGCCTGGCCAGCGGCCCAGGCCCGCGCCTGCGCGTCCGGCCAGGGACGGCGCGGGAACTGCACCGGATCGATGCCGCGCGGCACCACCCGCAGGCGCGCCGGATCGGTCTGTGGATAGTGCTGCAGCACGTAGGCGCGTACGGTCTCGGACACGCAGATGACCCGCTCGCCGCGGGTCATCACCGCGCTGTAGCGGCTGGGCGAGTTGAGCCCATGCACGGTGGTGACCAGGCGCGGGCGCTGCGCCGCCGGCATGCCCTGCAGCGCGCGCCAGCCCAGCCAGGCAGGCAGCCGCGAGCGCGCGTGCACGATGTCCGCGCGCTCGCGCGCGAACAGGCGCCGCAGCGCCGGCACATGGCGCAGGGTCAGCAGGGACTTGCGGCCGATGTCCAGGGCGATGTGCTCGGCGCCGGTGGCGGCCAACGCCGGGAGCAGGCGGCCACCGGCCGACACGACCACGGCGCGATGCCCGGCGTCGACCAGGGCCTGGGCGATTTCCAGCGTGGACCGCTCGACGCCGCCGGACTCCAGCGCCGGCAGCAACTGCACCACGGTCAGGCGGTGCATCGAATCCGGGTCAGTCGACCAGCACGAAGACCGCGCCGCAGTACGGGCACTTGGCTTCCAGGCCCGGCTCGTCCTCGATCGGCAGGTAAACCCGCGGATGCGAGTTCCACAGCGCCATCTCCGGCGTCGGGCAGCTCAGCGGCAGGTCGGCGCGGCGCACCTCGTAGCGCGTCTGGGCGTTGGCGGGCGCGGTGGCGGTATGGCTCATGGCGGTGGGGACACGGCGAAAAGGGACAGGCGATTCTAGCAGTCCATCCCGGGCCAGGCGCGGGTCCCGGAGGCCGCGGTGGCAGCGATCGCCGGCCGTCCTTTCACGCGCCTTTCCGCTTCGCTTGATACGGAACCAACGCACCACTATGCTGGCATCACGCGGCGCCGACATGCCGCTTTGAGGTGTCTCGTGGATATAGGTGTGCGTTTGATGCAGGCGCGGCGAAATGCCGGTTTCACACTGCGCGAGCTTGCCGCCTTGTTGGGCGTGGCGCATAGCACGCTGGGTCATTGGGAGAACAACCGCTCGGTCCCCAATGCCCGGCATTTGCTGAAGATCGCCGAACTTACCGGCGTCGACGCATATGTGCTGCTGACCGGCAAGCCCTCCAAGCTGAACCAGACGGACGGCGACAGCCTGCCGCTGCCGGTGGGCAAGCGCATGGCCTGAACGAGGCGCGGCGCCGCCGGCGCCGCCCTTCGTGCCTGGCCTTCCCTCGCGCGGCCTTCGTGCCGGCCGCGCGCGCAGCGATGCGAATGGCACTGCGACATTCTGTGTCGCCCACGAATGAAAGCGTTTTCAGTCTCGACCTTTCGGTCCCTCCCCTAGCGTCTCCCTCGCCCGCCGGCCCAGCAGCCGCGCGGATCGTGGCGCCGCTGCTGTTCTCCTCTCGCCCCATACCATTGCGCGCAACCAGCGCAGGCGGCTGCGTGCGCGGCAGGTGCGATTCGCCTGCAATGCGGAAGCGTACGGCAAATCGTCCCACCCTTCTCTCCCGTTGCCCTGTCCGCCGCCGTGGCTATATCTATATTGAGCTGCCACTTTGAGGAAGTTAGGAGAGGGCAATCTGTGGCCTAAAGCTACAAATGAGTTACATCCAGCGAATATGGATCAGAATCCAATTTCCAGGAAAACAATGATCTAGGCTGCATGGCAATCAAAGACCCGACCTTCGCCAATAGCTGCGCTAGCCGCCGGACGAAGTTGCCTACCGTCAAGCCAGGACTGGCAATAACGCCCCTTAACAGCTAAACATTTATGGAAGTCGTCTGGGCAATTTGCCAACGATAAAGGCTCCGCCTCGGACAGACATATACCCAAGGACGAAGATTGTAAAAATCACAGGGGAGCAACTCATTGCTGGATGGATTCAATCAGAAACCACGTACAGCGTAGAAACCGCAACCAATACAACCGGGCCATTGATAGAATTACAACACAGCAAGTCACCAATCACTTGATCGCTCACCAACACCTTTTGATTCTCTACGACTTGCCTCTACCGCATTGCGACAGCCGAATTGCGAAACGGCTTAGAGAAAACAAGCTGGCAGCAACCGACATAACGCATCAGACCTATCGCCAAATAGATTTTGTGACATAAAGAGAGGACATACAGCACTTAACAAAAAAATGGCCAGCCCAAATTGTTGGGTGGCCATTAGAATTTCATAACCGACCCTTGCTACCGGGTCTTGATAAGATATAAGCCACCAAAGCAAAATATGAAAAAAAGAAAACGAGAACTATCCAGATGAATTTGGTACGCCCCGCAGATCTTCGCGAAAAGCAGACATAAGACAAAGGCAGAACCCAGAGAATAAAAACCCAGAAATTATTTAGCCCTGTCACTATCTACTCTCCGAACACCTGAGCGTTGTGCCATCCCAAAAGCATTCGGCACCAGCCCAGTTCATTGCCTGACTAAAATCGCCCTGGGCTCCAAAACCTTGAGCCAAATGAATAAAATTTGTGCGATCATAACCAGGATCACCGGTAAAATTATAGCTTGCGACGGAGCTTCCGTTGCTAACCATCGCTTTATTTTCCGGAATTAGATTACCGTGGGAATCACGAGCCGTCCCCGGTACAGCAGCGTAACTATGGGCCTGGAAATCGACACGATAAGTGCGCTGACTTCCGTCCGGAAATTCAACAATATACGTTGCATTGAAATTGCTGAAATTTATAAGACTTGAGTTAAAGGAATTTTCCAATTCAGCTATCGCCCCAACAAGGCCCGGGCCAAATCCAGGATTGGCTTCAGACAGAGAAGGCGCACTGAAAGCTTGGCTCGCCAATTGATTAATAACGTTCTGGTTCGCCTGAACAGATACCACCGTGTCATAAGCGTTGGTATAGCCATTGTCACTGGAAGAACCTTGCGCTTTCGCCACCGAAACCATCGAATCCAGAAGAAAGGAGATATAGCGACTTAGCAAAGACTCTTGGACAGACGCCGTAGGCGTGATGCCGTGAAGGTAAGCGGTGTAACCAAGCGTCCGGTTATTATTAATGTAGACCTGATAGTACTTGTTGAAAATACCCTGATAGTCTTGACCAACCGCATTATATTGAACTCGGCGCGTTCGGGTCACAGGCTTAGTATCATTAACATCAAGATACGAACAAGCATTATAAAGTTTATTGCTGGAAAAATCTGCCACATAAGTACTGCCAGCACTACAATTGGCAACGAGTTGAATTAATTGCTTCTCGTTGCACCCCTCACAACTTTGAGCAACAACTTGCGCATTAGCGATAGACGAAAAAAGCAAAACCGCCCCAAAACACGTAGAAACTACCGGACCTTTCATAGAACCCCAATGATTTATTGTTAGAAATCCGCTTATCGGCGCCAGCAATATCTTCAACTCAGAAATATGTCTGCGTACGTGCACTCCTAGAGGCGCGTTGGAGGCTCAATTTAGTCACTATTAAGCAGCTACAGCAATGCCTATTGCGCAAATTTTCATACATTTGCGCAATACAATGTTTTAAATATTAAACAATAGTAAGCCAAACAAGATGGCAACCAAGGGCTACCGTGTGTAGTAAGGCTCCGCCGGCATGCCGGGGCCTTCAAAAACATCAGCAACTCAACTTGGCTACTGGAGCGTGACTTGCCCCTTTCTGCTTGCTCAATCCTTGAAATATTCTCTAAAATTCTATCTCAGACCAACATGTAGCGTCTTATACAGACGCCTCATCCGGTATGACTTAGGCCTTCAATTCATCCATTTTGGTTTCTCCATCCCTGAGAACGTGGCGACTCACGTTTTGGAGTCTCCGGATAGCCCCCCCTCGCATATACCAAAAATCTATTCCTTTCCCGGCTGAGCCGGGAAATTCTCAGGCCAGATTAGTATGGATCCAACATAGAAAACCGTCATACATATGCACTAATGGCCATAACCACAGCTAACATTACTACTTATCAGCAATAGCAGGGACACACTCAAGCAGCGAGCACTCTTAGTGCTACTCCAGATAAGAGCTAGCGCTCTCAAGTAGTGCGATTACTGTCGCTAGAAAAGAAATGGGGACATGTCGAGAGAGAATTAAAAGATGCGACTCAAGATCACGACGCGACCTTGGCGCAACACGCATTTCCCCTACAGCACTACCAAGTGCAAGCCAGTCAAAAGCAACTTTCAGTTCTTGGCTAAGGATGCGCAAGCTGCTGAGACTGGGCGCAACACCATCTCCCCGCTCCCAATAAGCAATGGTAGATCTGTGGACACCCAGTTTACTGGCTAGCTCACTCTGCGATAGACCCAGAGCCTTACGAGCCGAACGGATACGGGTTGCGACTTCGCCATCATCCATTTTTTGCCCACCGATCTAGTGCCAAAAGTTGCGCCCACATTCCATTAGAGCAGGCGCAGCAGGCATTTTGCTTGAATCAGTGAGACTGTCAAACGATTGACTATGACCGCCCTCATCTATCTCCTGGGGGATTCCATGCGAGACAAGGGCCGTCCGTATCGGGCAACGTACTTCGGCTAACTCAGCCAGTCTTCTCCGCGTCGCGTTGCTTGCGGATCTGCGCATCGACCGCGGCGATCGCGGTCATGTTCATCACCCGGCGCGAGGTGGCGCTGGTGGTGAGGATGTGCACCGGCTTGGAGATGCCCATCAGGATCGGGCCGATTGCCACGCCGTCGGTGAACACGCGCACCAGGTTGTAGGCGATGTTGGCCGCTTCCAGGTTGGGCAGCACGAACAGGTTGGCGCGGCCCTTCAGCGTGCTGTTGGGCATGATCTGCTTGCGCAGCGCCTCGTCCCACGCGGTATCGCCCTGCATCTCGCCGTCGATGTTGAGTTCCGGCTTGCGCTTGAGCAGCGCCTCGCGCACCTGGCGCATCTTCAGCGCGTCGCGCGAATCGTGGCTGCCGAAGTTGGAATGCGACAGCAGCGCGATGTTCGGCTCGATGCCGAACAGCTTCAGGCGATAGGCGGCCTGCAGCGTGGCCTCGACGATCTGTTCCACGCTCGGGTCTTCCTGCACGTGGGTGTCGACGAAGAAGAACGCGCCCTGCTGGTTGATCACGCCGGTCATCGCCGAGGTCGAGCTGACCCGCGGCTCCAGCGGAATCACGCTGCGCGCGTAACCGAGCTTCTTGTGGAAGCGGCCGACCACGCCGGTGAGCAGCGCATCGGCTTCGCCGCGCGCGACCATCACCGCGGCGATCAGCGTCGGCCGCGAGCGCATCAGTTCCTTGGCCGCGGTGACGGTGACGCCGCGGCGCTCGGTCAGCGCGTGGTAGTACTGCCAGTAGTCGTTGAAGCGCGGATCGTCATGGATATTGGTGATCTCGAAATCCACGCCCGCGGTGATGCGCAGGCCCAGGCGCTGGATGCGCGCCTCGATCACGTCCGGGCGGCCGATCAGGATCGGGAACGCCAGGCCCTCGTCGATCACGCTCTGCACCGCGCGCAGCACCACTTCCTCTTCGCCTTCGGCATAGACCACGCGCTGCTTGTCGGCCCGGGCGCGGTCGTACACCGGCTTCATCATCAGGCTGGTGCGGTAGACGAACTGGCTGAGCTTGTCGCGGTAGGCGTCCATGTCGGCGATCGGCCGCGTGGCCACGCCCGAGTCCATCGCCGCCTGCGCCACCGCCGAGGACAACTCGACCAGCAGGCGCGGATCCAGCGGCCGCGGGATCAGGTAGTCGGGGCCGAAGCTCGGCGTCTCGCCGCCGTAGGCCGCGCCCAGGTCCGAGGCCTCGCGCCGTGCCATCGCGGCGATCGCCTTGACGCAGGCGACCTTCATCTCCTCGTTGATGCCGGTGGCGCCGACATCGATGGCGCCGCGGAACAGGTAGGGGAAGCACAACACGTTGTTGATCTGGTTCGGGTAGTCCGAACGGCCGGTGCCGATGATCGCGTCCGGGCGCACTGCCTTGGCCGCTTCCGGGGTGATCTCCGGATTGGGATTGGCAAGGGCGAAGATCACCGGCTGCGGCGCCATCGTCGCCACCATCTCCGGCTTGAGGATGCCCGCGGCCGACAGGCCGAGGAAGATGTCCGCGCCCTCGACGATCTCGGCCAGCGTGCGCTTGTCGGTGTCGCGCGCGTAGCGCGCCTTGTCCGGATCCAGGTCGGTACGGCCGGTGTGGATCACGCCGTCGCGGTCCAGCGCCAGGATGTTCTCCGGCTTCAGGCCCAGCGAGACCAGCATGTTGACGCAGGAGATGCCGGCCGCGCCCATGCCGGTGGTGGCCAGCTTGACCTCTTCGATCTTCTTGCCGGTGACCACCAGCGCGTTGAGCACGGCCGCGCCGACGATGATCGCGGTGCCGTGCTGGTCGTCGTGGAACACCGGGATGTTCATGCGCTCGCGCAGCTTGCGCTCGACGATGAAGCACTCCGGCGCCTTGATGTCTTCCAGGTTGATGCCGCCGAAGGTCGGCTCGAGGCTGGCGATGATGTCGACCAGCTTGTCCGGGTCGTTCTCGTTGATCTCGATGTCGAACACGTCGATGCCGGCGAACTTCTGGAACAGCACACCCTTGCCTTCCATCACCGGCTTGGACGCCAGCGGGCCGATGTTGCCGAGGCCCAGCACCGCGGTGCCGTTGCTGATCACCGCCACCAGGTTGCCGCGCGCGGTCAGTTCGCTGGCCTGCTGCGGATCGGCGACAATGGCCTCGCAGGCGAAGGCCACGCCCGGCGAATAGGCCAGGGACAGGTCGCGCTGGGTCAGCATGGGCTTGGTCGCGGAGACCTTGATCTTGCCCGCCGGCTGTTGGCGGTGATAGTCGAGGGCGGCCTGTTTGAAATCGTCGTTTGACATCGAGGGCTTCTTTTGTCGAAAGGCGCGGAGGCCCGGAATTCTACCCCCAGCAGCAGGAGTGGTCCTGTCTGGCGGCTGTCGCCAGGGCCTTGAGTGCCGGGAAAAACGCGACGCGCCGGCAAGGCCGGCGCGTCGTGCGGTGCAGCGGATCAGCGCGTGGCGAGCGGTTCGGCCGCCATCGCGGGCAACGGCACGGCCTCGCCGTCCAGGGCCAGGCGTAGGCGGTCGCGATCCAGTGCGTTCTCCCAGCGCGAGACCACCACGGTGGCCACCGCATTGCCCATGAAGTTGGTCAGCGAGCGGCACTCGCTCATGAAGCGGTCCACGCCCAGGATCAACGCCATGCCGGCCACCGGCACTTCCGGCACCACCGCCAGCGTCGCCGCCAGGGTGATGAAGCCGGCGCCGGTCACGCCGGCCGCGCCCTTGGAGCTGAGCATCGCCACCAGCAGCAGCGTGATCTGGTGGCCGAGGGTGAGTTCGGTATTGGTGGCCTGGGCGATGAACAGCGCCGCCAGGGTCATGTAGATGTTGGTGCCGTCGAGATTGAAGGAATAGCCGGTGGGTACCACCAGGCCGACCACCGACTTCTCGCAGCCGGCGCGCTCCATCTTCTCCATCAGCGACGGCAGCGCCGATTCGGACGAGGACGTGCCCAGCACCAGCAACAATTCGGCCTTCAGGTAGCGGATCAGCTTGAAGATCGAGAAACCGCACAGATACGCCACGGCACCGAGGATCACCACCACGAACAGCAGCGAGGTGACGTAAAACGAACCGACCAGCCAGGCCAGCTGCACCAACGAGTGCAGGCCGTGTTCGCCGATGGTGTAGGCGATCGCGCCCAGCGCGCCGATCGGCGCGGTCTTCATCAGGATGTGCACCAGCTTGAACACCGGCGCGATCAGCGCCTCCAGCAGGTTGACCACCGGCTTGCCGCGCTCGCCGATCAGGGCCAGCGACACGCCGAACAGCACGGCGACGAACAGCACCTGCAGCACATTGGGACCGACCAGCTTGCCATTGACCACCTGGTCGCCAGTGAACGCGCCGATCAGCGACGTGGGGATGATGTCCATCAGGAAGCCGACCAGGGTCAGGTCGTGCGACTTCTGCACGTAGCTGGCGACCTTGCTCTGGTCCAGCGTGGCCAGGTTGACGTTCATGCCCGCGCCGGGCTGCACCACGTGCGCGACGATCATGCCCACCACCAGCGCGAGGGTGGAGAAGAACAGGAAGTACACCATCGCCTTGCCGAACACCCGGCCGACCGTCTTCAGGTGGGTCATGCCGGCGATGCCGGTGACGATGGTCAGGAAGATCACCGGCGCGATGATCATCTTCACCAGCTTGATGAAGGCATCGGCCAGCGGCTTGAGCTGGGTGGCGAACTGCGGTTCCAGATGGCCGAGGACGGCACCGATGACGATGGCCACCAGCACCTGGACGTAGGTGTGCCGGTAGAACGGCACAGGCCGCGGCGCAGGCGTGGCCGGGGAAGTTGAGATGTGCATCGAAAGCGCTCCGGGACGGTCCGCCCACCCGACGCGGGTCGCGGAATGCTGCCTTTGTACGCGTCGCCAGCGTCTAAGCAGATAACCTATTGGTACTAGGCCCGGCGCCGCGCCGTGTCGACGCGGTTACAGTGGCGCGGTAGGCTCACGGAAGGGCTAACGCTACGCCGCACGCAGACGCCGCCCCTCGCGGCCGACGGCGGCGCCGTCGCCATCGCAGCGCACGTCTTCAGGGGTAGACGTCGCCGCAGGACTGCAACATCGCCGTAAAGAACGGCCGGGCGCGTCCGCTATTGCATGCAGGGGGCATCACGTCCGGCACTGTGTCCGCATCGCGGCGGCGTCGCCGTTCGCGTGCGGCCCGCCGCCGCACTGCCCGCGTCATCGCACCACCTGCCCGGCCGGGGACTGCCGTGCCTTCATTCCTTACCGAGACGACTCCATCATGCGCCACACTCTTCTCTTCGCCGCGCTGGGCCTGACCGCCGCCGCTCCCGCCTTCGCCGCCAACGGCTTCGACGACTGGCCGACCAAGGTCGCCTTCAACGACGGCACCGAACTGGCCGTGACCGGCAACTACGCCTACGACTGGAACAACTTCTCCAACGACGACGGCCGCCTGGAGGACGACAATACGTTCCGGCGCAAGGAGTTCGGCGCCACGCTGAAGAAGAAGGGCGTGTACGACGCGATGGTGTACTTCGACTTCCAGTCCAAGCTGTGGCTAGACGTGTTCTTCCGCTTCGAGACCAAGGCCCTGTTCGGCGCCGACTACGGCAAGGTGCGCCTGGGCTACATCAAGGTGCCGGTGGGTCTGGAAGGCGTGACCAGCTCGCGTGCGGACAGCTTCATGGAAGTGGCGCTGCCGGTGCAGGCGATCTACCAGGGCCGCCGGACCGGCGTGGAGTGGACCTTCGAGCGTCCGCAGTACCTGCTGCAGGCCGGCGCCTACGGCGGCAAGGATCTGCAGGGCGACAATCCCGGCACCACCCAGGCGGTACGCGGCGTGTGGACCCCGTTCAAGGCCGACGGCGACGTGCTGCACCTGGGCCTGGCGTACTCGCAGGAGAATCCGCGCGGCTACCACAACGGCCTGGACGTGAGCTTCAGCCCGCGCGCGCGCTTCCGTGCGCGTCCGGAAGCCGGCCTGACCGACGTGCGCCTGATCGATTCGGGCACGCTGGTCGACGTCGACCAGGTGCGCCGTACCGGCCTGGAGGCGATCTGGATCAAGGGTCCGTTCTCGATGCAGGGCGAGGCGCTGCGCGCCGACGTGACCCGCGACAACGGCCGTCCCGACTACACCGCCAACGGCCAGTACGTGTTCGCCAGCTACGTGCTGACCGGCGAATCGCGGCCCTACAGTGCCGGCAACGTCGGCAACATCAAGCCGGCCAACGCCTACGGCGCGGTCGAACTGCTGGCGCGCTACAGCCGCCTGGACCTGGACGACGGCACGGTGCTCGGCGGCCGCCAGCACGACTGGACCCTGGGCGCCAACTGGTACCTGACCAGCCACTTCAAGTTCCAGGTGAACTACGTGCGTGCCGATGCCGAGCGCGCCGGCGTGCGCGTCAAGCCGAACTCGCTGGACCTGCGCGCCCAGGTCCAGTTCTGAGCCGACGCAGTCCGGCCGATCCGACGCGATCGGCCGGACTGCGGCCCGCTGCGCCGCGCGAAGGCGCTGCGCAGCGAACTGCTGGCATGGCGCTCGGCGATACCGACGACGACTGGGTGATGTGCCCTGTCCACCCACGACGTGCCCGTTGCAGATCCGCGAGACGGGGTCGCCGACATCCACTGACGCGATCGGCGGCCAATCTGCCTGGGTCCTTCGCTCTCGCTTGGCGATCCACGGCACCGGCCATCGCCACCGCGCACCGCAAACGCCAGCGCACCCTCTAAGCTGATGCGGTCCCGGCCGTCGCGTTCTTCCGCATGCCCTCGCTCCTGCGCCATCGTCGCCTGATCCTGCTGCTGGTCGTCATCGTCGGCGGCATGGTGCTGGCGATGCTGTCGGCGCAACACGTCGCCGAACAGCGCGCGCTGCGCGCAGAGAGCGTGCAGTTGCGCCAACAGCTGGAGCTGTATGCGCAGACCCTGCAGCAGCGCATCGACCGCTACCGCACCCTGCCGCAGGTGCTGGCGCTGGACCCGGAACTGCGCGACGCCCTCACCCATCCGCTGGACGCGGCCACGCAGCAGCAGTTGAACCTGAAGCTGGAACGCGCCAACGACGTCACCCGCTCCTCGACCCTGACCCTGATCGATGCCAACGGCGTGGCCCTGGCCGCCAGCAACTGGCGCCTGGCCAGCAGCAACGTCGGCGCCGACTACAGCTTCCGCCCCTACGTGAAACAGGCCCTGGCGCAAGGCAAGGGCCGTTTCTACGGCATCGGCATGACCACTGGCGTGCCCGGCTACTTCCTCTCGCAGGCGATCCTCGACGCGCATGGACGCCCGCTCGGGGTGATCGTGATCAAGATCGAACTGGCCGCGCTGGAGCACGAATGGCTGCGCGTCCCCGACGTAGTGCTGGTCAGCGATGGGCATGGCGTGGTGTTCCTGTCCAGCCGCGACGTGTGGCGTTACCGCCAGTTGCAGCCGCTCAGCGCGCGCGAGCGCGACGAACTGCTGGCGACCCGCCAGTACGCGCAGCAGACCCTGCTGCCGGCGCGACGGCGGGTCTTGGAGACGCTGGACGATGGCGGCCAAGTGATGCGCATCGACATGCCGGCGCAGCCGGCGCCGCTGCTGTGGCAGAGCATGGCGCTGCCGGAGAGCGGCTGGCGCCTGCACCTGCTGCACGACGTCGGCGGCAGCCGCGCCGCCGGCCGCGCCGCCGCGCTGGCCGCGGCCGGCATCTGGCTGGCGCTGTCGTTTCTGGGCCTGCTGTTCCAGCAGCGCCAGCGCCTGGCGCGGCTGCGCCAACGCAGCCGGCGCGAACTGGAAGCGCTGTTGCAGCAGCACGCGCAGGAACTGCGCACCGCCCAGGATGGCATCGTGCAGGCCGCGCAGCAGGCCGACACCGGCCTCAGCCGCAGCCTGGAGCACCTGCCGCAGGGCGTGGTGATCATCGACGCGCAACTGCGCCTGGTGGCGTGGAATTCGCGCTATCTGGAGATCTTCCGCTTTCCGCCGGAGCTGATCCGGGTCGGCCGCCCGATCGAGGACGTGTTCCGCTACAACGCGCGCCGCGGCCTGCTCGGCCCCGGCCCCGTGGAAGCGGCGATCCAGCGCCGCCTGGACCATCTGCGCAGCGGCCGCCCGCACATGCGCGAGAGCGAGAAGGACGACGGCACGGTGCTGGAGATCCGCGGCAATCCGCTGCCCGACGGCGGCTTCGTGACCAGCTACGCCGACATCACCAGCTACAAGAACGCCGCACGCGAACTGCGCTCGCTGGCCGACGCGCTGGAGCACCGCGTCGCCGAACGCACCCACGACCTGGCCGAGGCCAAGCGCGAGGCCGAGAACGCCAACCGCTACAAGACCCGCTTCGTGGCCTCGGCGGTGCACGACCTGCTGCAGCCGCTCAACGCCGCGCGCATGTTCGTCTCGGCACTGCGCGGCAAGCTGCACGACGCCGATGCGCGGCAGATCGCCGACCACGTCGACAACGCGCTGGCGGCGCAGGATGCGATCCTCAACAGCCTGCTGGACATCTCGCGACTGGAAGCGGGCACGCTGAAGACGCAGGTGCAGGACCTGGCGCTGGACCCGCTGCTGCAGACCCTGGCGCGCGAGTTCGGCATCGTCGCCGAAGGCCGCGGCCTGCGCCTGGACTACGTGCCGACCCGCGCCACCGTGCGCAGCGATGCGACCCTGCTGCGGCGCATCCTGCAGAACTTCCTGTCCAACGCGGTGCGCTATACGCCACGCGGGCGCGTGCTGCTGGGTTGCCGGCGCGACGGCACGCAGTTGCGCATCGAGGTCCACGACCAGGGACCGGGCATTCCCGACGCGCTGCAACAGGAGATCTTCGAGGAGTTCCGCCGACTCGGCGACGGCGTCGCCAACGACCGCGGCGCCGGCCTCGGCCTGGCGATCGTGGAGCGCATCGGCCGCCTGCTCGGCCATCGCATCGGCCTGCGCTCGCAGTTGGGCCGCGGCAGCGTGTTCTCGGTGACCGTGCCGCTGGGCGATGCCGCGGCCGCGCAACGCCAGGCGCCGGCGGCGATGGCCAGCGACAACGGCGACGACCCGATCCTGCACGGCTGCCGGGTCTGGTGCATCGACGACGACCCGCGGGTCTGCGAGGCCAGCCGCACCTTGCTGACGCGCTGGGCCTGCCAGGTGGAACTGGCCGCCGGCCCGGAGCAGGCGTTGGCCGCGGCACAGCCGGCGCAGGCACCGGAACTGGTGCTGCTGGACGTGCGCATGGGCGAATGCGACGGCCCGACCCTGTTCGCGCAGTTGTGCACGCGCTGGCAGGCCGAGCCGCGCGCGATCCTGGTCACCGCCGAGGCCGATCCGGCGCTGCGCACCCTGGCGCAGGAGCGCGGCTGGGGCTTCCTGGCCAAGCCGGTCCGCGCGCCAGCCCTGCGCGCGCTGATGACGCAGATGCTGCTGCGGCGTGGGTGAGGCGTGTGAGCGGTTTATCAGGCTTGGGGAGTGTGGATCTTTGGCTGCCGTACCCTCATCCGCCCCTGCGGGGCACCTTCTCCCGGCGGGAGAAGGAAAGCGCTAGCCCCTCTCCCCCCGGGAGAGGGGTTGGGGTGAGGGTACGGGGCGCGCCGCGCCGCGCACGACCTCATCCGCAGTTGACGCGCCAATCCCACCGCTGCGCTGGCGGCGAAAGAATTCTAGCCGCCGTACCCTCATCCGCCCCTGCGGGGCACCTTCTCCCGGCGGGAGAAGGGAGGCGCTGGCCCCTCTCCCCCGGGAGAGGGGTTGGGGTGAGGGTCCGGGCGCGCAGCGAGGCCTCTACCACTCGCGCGGCGCGATCAGTTCCTCGACGTCGGCGTCTTCGAAACCGTAGGCCTTGGCGATGTGCAGGAAATCCACGCCGATGTTCTCGCTTGCGGCGGTCTCGATCTCGCTGTCGTGGGCCTCGAACTCCAGCGCTAGCTTGTTGAATTCCTCGGTGGCGGCATGGGTCAGCCGGTATAGCGCCGGCAGGTCCGCCGGTGCCTGCGCCTCGATCGCCTCGCACAACCGCAGCAGGATCTTCTGTCCCTTGCCGACCAGCGACGGGGGGAAGTAGTCGTCGTCCAGCATCTCCTGCAGGAACGGATAGTGGGCGGTCTGCTCGTTGCGGAGGGTCGTGGTGGGCATGGTCAGGTGGGCTCCGCCCGCGGGGGGCGCGGGCATCGGCGCATAGCATCGCGTATCCGGGCGCCGCGGAAAACGCCCCCCGCGGCGATTCGGTTCAGGCCTCGCCTTCCGGCTCCAGCGCCTTCACCAGCACCGCGGCCTGGGTGCGGCTGTGGCACTCGAGCTTCTTCAGGATCGCGGTCACGTGGACCTTGACGGTGTTCTCGGCCAGGCCCAGTTCGTAGGCGATCTGCTTGTTGAGCAGGCCGTCGGCCAGGCACAGCAGCACCCGGAATTGCTGCGGGGTCAGTTGCGCCAGGCGCGCGGCCAGCTGCGCGTCTGCCTCCGACCGTGCCGCGGTCAGCGGCGGGAACCAGGTGCCGCCGTCGAGCACCGCCGCCACCGCGATGCCGATGGTCTCGGCCGGCGAGGACTTGGGGATGAAGCCGGCCGCGCCGAATTGCTGCGCACGACGGATGACCCGCGGGTGATCGTTGGAGGAGATCACCACCACCGGCACGTCCGGGCGCTCGCCGCGCACGTGCAGCAGGGCCGAGAAGCCGCGCGCGCCAGGCATGGCCAGGTCCAGCAGGATCAGGTCGGCATCGGCCTGCGCGGCCAGCGCAGCGTCCAGGGTGGCGGCACTGGCCGCTTCCACCACCAGGGCGCGCGGCAAGGCCTGGCGCAGCGCGTGCAGCACGGCAGCGCGGAACAGCGGGTGGTCGTCGGCGACCAGGATCGTCGGGGCATCCATGGGCGTGAGGCGGCTGGCATGACGCCGCGAGGCGTCGGGTGGGCGCGGACGGCGCGCAGGACATGCAGTGTACGTGTAGCGTGGAGGGATGCCGAGCGTGCGGCCGCTCCACCGGAGAGTTGCGCGCCATGGCCGGCCTGCCGGATCTTGTCGGCAGCGCGCGCCACGCGGCACAGCCTTGCACGCGCCGCGCCGGACAATTGCCCGGCATGCTGACCGCCAGTGGCAGCGGCAGGCGCCGACTGCCGCACATTCAAGACCGACACCACAGTGGCCGATAACACGGCGTGATCGTCTCCCTCTCCAACCTGCTGGGCCGCCTGCCGCTGGCCGCGTCCTGGCTCACCCTGTGCCTGGCGCTCGCGCCGGCTGCCTCCGCGGCCGTGACGGCCGACGACGACGCCCTGCCCAGCAGCCTGGAGCACTTCGGCCTGGACGAGGGCCTGTCGCAACTGTCGATCAACGCCTTGCAGAGCGACGACCAGGGCTTCCTGTGGGTCGGCACGCAGGAAGGCCTGAACCGCTTCGACGGGCATCTGTTCCGCGCCTACCGGCGCGAACTCGGCAGCGACAGCCGGCAGAGCCTGCTCAGCAGCAGCATCGACAGCCTCGGCTTCGAGCCGCGCGGCACCCGCCTGTGGCTGGGCACCAACGACGCCGGCCTGGAAGTGATCGAACTGGCGACCTGGCAGCACCACCGTCTCGACACCAAGCAGGGCCTGTCGCACAACCGCATCACCCAGATCCTGATCGATCCGCAGGGCGGCGCGTGGCTGGGCACCGAACGCGGCCTGGACCGGGTCGAGGCCGACCTGCAACGGGCACGGCCGCTGGGCGGCGATGCGCCGGTGGTGGGTCTGACCTGGATGCCGGACGGTACGCAGCCGGTGGCGCTGGACCGGCAATGCCGGCTGTGGCGGCTGAGCCGCGACGCACGCGAGGAGCTGCCGGCGCCGCGCGGGATCGACGAATGCGTGGGACTGCAGTCCGGGCCGGAAGGCCTGTGGCTGGCCTCGGCGCGCGGCGGGCTGTTCCAGCTCGATCCGCGCGGTGCGGTGCTGGCGCACTGGACACCGGCGCAGTTGTTCACCCGCGACAGCGACCTCAGCGCGCTGATCCGGCTGCACGACGGCCGCGTGCTGGTCGGCACCACCAACGCCACGGTGACGCAACTGGACAGCGTGCGCCATGTGCCGCAGCGGCTCAGCTTCGACCTGCCACCGAACAGCGCCATCATCCGCTTCTACCAGGCCCCCGACGGCACCTGGTGGATCGGCACCTACACCGCCGGGCTGTACCGGGTGCGGCCATTGTCGGCGGTGATCCGCAACGACGAGGAGCGCGTCAGCGACACCCACGCCTGGCCCAGCAGCAGCGTGCGCAGCATCTGGCGCGACGGCGAGCGCATGCTGATCGGCACCGACCAGGGCCTGCTGACCCGCGACAACAGCCGCGCCGCCTGGCAGCTGGTGCCGGGGCTGGCCAGCCAGGCGATCCGCAGCATCGCCGCCGATCGCGACGGCTGGTGGCTGGGCACCCGCCAGGGCCTGTGGCGCCTGGACCGCAGCGGCGCGCTGCGACGCCTGGGCGGCCTGGCCGACGAGCACATCAACGATCTGCTGCTGGAAGGCGACACGCTGTGGGTGGCCACCCGCCGCGGCCTGAGCCGCGTGGTCGGCGGCCAGGTGCGCAACGATCCGCGCTGGGCGCCGCTGAACGGACATACCCTGACCCGGATCTACCGCGACAGCGAGGACACGCTGTGGATCGGCTGCAACGACTGCGGCGTGTGGCGCATGCGCAGCGGCCGTCCCGCCGAGCCCTACCGCCCGCGCGGTAGCACCCTCTATCCCTCGGTGTGGTCGCTGTACGAACACGACGGCGTGCTGTGGGTGGGCACCTTCTCCGGCGGGCTGTACCGCATCGACCTCAAGCGCGACGTGGCGCTGCGCTACAGCGACCGCGAGGGGCTCAGCAGCAACGTCATCTACACCATCCTGCCGGATCCGCAGGGGCGGCTGTGGCTGAGCACCAACAACGGCCTGAGCGTGCTCGACCCGCGCACCCGCATCGTGCAGAGCCTGGGCCGCCGCGACGGCCTGCAGAACCAGGAGTACAACAGCGGCCGCGGCTATCGCGACGCGCACGGGCTGCTGTACTTCGGCGGCACCCAGGGCGTGGACGTGGTCGATCCCACGCGCCTGCCGCTGCGCAGCCCGCAGGCGCGCGCGGTGCTCACCGACCTGCGCATCCTCAATGCCGGCGAGGACCGCGACGGCGGCGAGAACCAGACCGAGAGCGACGTGGTCTACGCGCAACGCATCGCCCTGGACCACCGCGACAACGTGTTCACCATCGGCATGACCGCGATCGACTTCGCCGCGCCCGGCACCGCGCGCCTGCGCTACCGCGTCGACGGCCTGCAGAAGGGCTGGGTGTACCCGCAGACCGCGCACAGCGATTTCTCGGTCAGCCACCTGCCGCCGGACCGCTATACGCTGGTGGTGGAAGCGGCCGGGCGCGACGGCCAGTTCGGCGCCGCGCGGCGACTGCAGATCGAGGTACTGCCGCCGCCGTGGCGGCATCCGCTGGCCTACGCCGGCTACGTGCTGCTGGCGCTGGCGCTGCTCGGGCTGGTCTTGCATCGCGTGCGACGCACGGTCAACCGCGAGCGCGACATGGTGGAACTGTTGAACCTCACCGTGGCCGAGCGCACCCGCCAGCTCGAACGCGCCAACCAGCAACTGCTGCAGAGCAACGCGCGCCTGCAGGCGGCCACGCGCCTGGATCCGCTGACCCAGGTCGCCAACCGCCGCGAGCTGCAGGATTGGCTGGCGCGCGAATGCCCGGTCCTGCTGGCGGCGCTGGACGACGGCAGCAGCGCCGATGCGCTGTATTTCTTCATGATCGACGTGGACAACTTCAAGCGCATCAACGACGACTATGGCCACCAGGCCGGCGACGCGGCGCTGGTGCACTGCGCCGACCGCCTGCGCGGGCTGTGCGGCGAGCGCGACCTGCTGGTGCGCTGGGGCGGCGAGGAGTTCCTGCTGGTCACGCGCCTGCCGCGCGAGGACGCCGCCAGCGCCCTGGCCGAACGCCTGCGCGCGGCGATGGCGACGCAGGGCTTCGCCCTGGCCGAGCGCGAACTGACGCTGACCTGTTCGATCGGTTTCGCACCGTGGCCGTTCGTCGCCGCGTGGCCGGCGCTGGGCGACTGGGAACAGAGCGTGGGCCTGGCCGACCGCTGCCTCTACGCCGCCAAGGGCGCCGGCAAGGACGCCTGGGTGGGGCTGGCGCCGGGCGCGGCCCCGGACCGGCCGCGCCTGCACGCGCTGCTGGCCGGCGGCGCGCCGGAAGAGCTGGGCGACAGCGTGCGCGTGCTGTGCTCGCCCGGGCGCCAGCCGCGCTTCGCGCGCTGAGCACCGGCGCCGCGGCTCAGCGCGGCGGCGCCTGCTGCATGCTGCTGCGCCAGGCGTCCAGGAACTGCCGCCGCTTCAGCGCATCCAGGTACACCAGCAGGCCCGGGCCCAGCGCGATCGGGCGGAACGCCGCGGCCGCCGCCGGCCCGCCCTGCGCGACCCCGCCTGGCTGCGGCAGGATCGGCTGCAGCCGCGCCTCGCGCGACAGCACCTGCTGTCCGCGCGGCGACAGCAGGTAATCCAGGAAACGACGCGCCTCCGCCGCATGTGGACTGTCGCGCGGGATCACCGCGGTGCGCAGCGCGACCAGGGTGTAGTCCTCCGGCTGCACGATCGCCAGCGGCGCGCCGGCGTCGATGCGCGCCTGCGCGTACGAACCCAGCACGTTGTAGGCCAGCAACAGCTCGCCGCGCGCGACCTTGTCCAGCAGCACGCCGGTGCGTTCTTCCAGCACCACGTGGTTGTCGCCCATCGCCGCCAGCAGCGCCCCGGCCATGCTGCCGAGCTGGCTGTCCTGGGTCGCGAACAGATAGCCCACGCCGCTGCGTTCGACGTCGTAGGTGCCGATGCGCCCGCGCAGCGGCGATGCGGGCGCGCGCAGCAGTTCCAGCAGCCGGCGGCGGGTCCGCGGCACCTGCGCGGCCGGCAACCGCGCGGTGTTGTAGACGATCGCGACCGGCTCGTAGCTGATGCCGAACACTTCGTGCCGCCATTGCGCCCACGCCGGCAGCGCCTCGGTCTGCGGCGAGCGGTGCGCCAGCGCGTGGCCGTCGTTCACCAGCTTGGTCTGCAGGTCCATGCTGGCGCTGATCAGCAGATCGGCGCAGCGCGGGCCCGGGCCCGGATGCAGGTAACGTCGGTAGATATCGCCGGCGATCACGTCCTGATACACCACCTCGGTGTGCGGATGCAGGCGTTGGTAGTCGCCGATCACCGCGGCGAACACCTCGATGTCGGTCGAGCCCTGGATGCACAGGTGCGCGGTGGCCGCGCCCTGCGCCGGGAAGCGGCGCACCTCGCCGGGCGCGGCCAGCGCGGCATTGGCGAGCAGCATGGTCAGCAGCAGCGGCAGACGGCGCAGCAGCATGGACAGGCTCATGGATGCAACCTCGGCAGATGCAGGCTGGCGATCAGGCCGCCGCCCACGCGGTTGGACAGATCGATGCGCCCACCATGCGCTTCGACCACGCGCTTGACGATCGCCAGGCCGAGCCCGGCGCCGCCGGCGGCCGCGCCCTCGCCGCGCACGAAGCGCTCGAACACGCGCTCGGCCTCGGCCGCGGCGATGCCCGGGCCGTGGTCGGCCACGGTCACCACGCAGTCGCGCGCGCTGCAGGTCAGCGCCACCTGCAGCGCACCGTCGCCGCCGTACTTGCAGGCGTTGTCGATCAGATTCTTGATCGCCTCGCGCAACAGCAGCGCGTCGCCGCGCACCAATGCCGGCTCGCTGGCGACGGCCAGTTGCAAGCGCGGCCGCGGCGCGGCCTGCGGCACCGCTTCGTGCAGCGCCTGGTGCAGCACCTCGGCCAGGTCGACGCTGGCGTAGCGCTGCAGGTTGGAGCGGTGGATCACGCTGGCATCGCTGAGCAACTGGTTGAGCAGGCGGCTCATGTGCGTGGCGTTGCGCTCGATCGCCTCCAGGCTGCGGCGCATCTCCTGCGGGTCGTCCTCGTCCAGCGCCAGTTGCGCCTGCGCGCGCAGCGCCGCCAGCGGCGTGCGCATCTGGTGCGCGGCCTCGGCCATGAACGCACGCAGGGTTTCGTTGCTGCCGGCCAGGCGCGCCATGAAGCGGTTCAACGCCGTCACCATCTGCTGCATCTCCTGCGGCGCAGTCGCGGCCACCGGCTTGAGTTCCGACGGTTCGCGCCGCGACAGCTCGCGCTCCAGCGTGCGCAACGGCCGCAAGGCGCGCGACACGCCCAGCCACACCAGCGCCAGGGCCAGCAGCGACAACAGCGCGATCGCCACCAGCGCGTGCAGCACCACGTCCTGCGCCAGCGCCTCGCGCGCGCGCCGGGTCTGGCCCACCTGCACCCACACCTGGTCCTGCGCCGCCGCCGAGGATACCCGCCGCGACACCACCGCAAAGCGCACCGGCTCGCCGCTGTAGACCGCATCGAACAAGCGCGGTGGCGCGCTGGCGCGCGGCAGCGACGGCGCCGCCGGCAGATCGTCGTAGCCGGTGATGGTGCGCCCGCGCGCATCGAACACGCGGTAGAACACCCGGTCCTCCGGCGCCATCGCCAGCAGGTCCAGCGCCGCGTACGGCAGGTCCACCTGCCACTGGCCGCCGGCCAGCGCCACCGAATCGACGATGGACAGCGCCGAGGACACGAGCAGGTGGTCGTAGGAACGGTTGGCGGCACGCTGGCCGTAGTCGCGCGCCACGAAGAACAGCGCCACCGCGCCGAGCAGCGACAACGCACCCAGGTAGCGCAACAGCGTGCGCCGGATCGACGGCGCCGGCGACGCGGCCTCAGCCATCGCTGTCCGCTGCCGCCGGATCCGGCGGCGTCGCCGCCGCCTCCAGCTTGTAGCCGACGCCGCGCACGGTGACGATGCGCAACGGCGCGGCGGCCAGCTTCTTGCGCAGGCGCCCGACGTACAGCTCGATCGCGTTCGGCCCGGCCTCGTCGTCGAACCCGAACAGGCCGTTGCCGATCTCGTCCTTGCCGACGACCTGGCCGAGCCGGCCGATCAGGATCTCCAGCAAGCGGTACTCGCGGTTGGGCAACTCGATCGGCGTGCCGTCCAGGCTGACGCTGTGCGCGGCGTTGTCGAAGGCGAAACCGCCGAGTTGCACCACCTCGCTGGCCTGGCCGCGGTTGCGCCGCAGCAGCACCCGGCAGCGCGCCTCGAACTCGCGGAAATCGAACGGCTTGCCGAGGTAATCGTCGGCGCCCACGTCCAGCGCCTGCACCCGATCCTCGATGCCGTCGCGCGCGGTCAGCATCAGCACCGGCGTGGTATCGCCGCGCTCGCGCAGCCCGGCCAGCACGCGCAGCCCGTCCAGCCCCGGCAGGCCGATGTCCAGCACCACCAGATCGAAACGCTGGTAGCGCAGCACCCCGGCCGCACTCAAGCCATCGCGCTGCCAGTCCACCGCATGCCCACTGCGGCGCATGCGCCGCACGATCGCATCGGCGAGATCGGCGTTGTCTTCTACCAGGAGGAGGCGCATGTGTCGGGATTCGGGATTGGGGATTGGGGATTCGCAAAAGCGGCTCCGCGCACGCCGGATGCTAACGCGCTTGTGGCAAAGCAGACAGTCGCAATGCGCTGTTGCCAATCCCGAATCCCCAATCCCCAATCCCGGCCCCACCGACAGGTCGTTGACAGCTACGCCCGACTAGGCTGCGTCCATGCCGGTCCGCGGCCGTTGCTGGCGGGCCGATCCAATCGCTGCGACACGCACCTGGGAGGGGACGTGGAACTGAAGACTCTGACATTGGGCAGCGCCTGCGCGTTGCTGTGCCTGGCCGGATCGGCGCGCGCCGCCAGCGACGACGACGGCCCGGTGACCGCCGAACTCGGTGGCCGCCTGCACTGGGATTTCGCCCACTTCGACAACGACAATCGCGGCACGCCCAATCCCGACGACACCGAGATCCGCCGGCTGTGGCTGGACGTGTCCGGCAAGTTCTTCGGCTTCGGCTACAAGGTCGAGGGCGATTTCGCCGGGCTGCAGGACGACTTCAACGGCAAGGGCATCGAGGCCAAGGACGTCTACATCACCCGTAAATTCGATGCCGGCACCCTCACCGTGGGCCAGTTCAAGCAGTACTTCACCCTCGACGACCGCACCGGCTCCAACTTCGGCCAGTTCCTGGAGCGCAGCGGCGCGGCCAGCACGCTGGCGCCGCTGTACCGCAAGGCGGTGTCGTGGCAGGCCGCGGGCACCGACTACACCTGGGCCGCCAGCGTCTACAGCCTGCAGAGCATCGACGTCTCCAACACCCGCGGCCACGCGTTCGGCGGCCGCGGCACGTGGGCGCCAGGCGCGCGCGACGGCGACGTGCTGCACCTGGGCCTGTCGCTGGCGCACGAGCACTACGACCATCCCGGCGCCGGCGGTGCGCCCGCGCTGAGCATCCGCCCGCGCCCGGCCGGGCATCTGTCCGACGACAGCCGCGTCACCCTGGCGCGCTTCGCCGACGGCCGCGATACCGACGTGGACAAGTGGTCGCTGGAATACGCGCAGGTGCGCGGACCGTTGTCGTGGCAGGGCGAGTTCAGCGGCGGATTGTTCGACGACGGCGCGCAGCGTGCCGACGTGATGGCGGCCTATGGCTTCGTCAGCTGGTTCGCCACCGGCGAATCGCGCCGCTACGACGGCAAGACCGGCCGCTTCACCCGCATCAAGCAGGTCAACCACAAATATGGCGCCTTCGAACTGGCATTGCGCTACGACCGCATGTGGGGCGAGCAGCACCGCGATGGGCAGCCCGATCTGCTCGACGCTTCCACCGCGTCGTGGACGCTGGCCGGCAACTGGTACATCAAGCCGAACCTGCGGCTGATGCTCAATCTGATCGACAGCCGCAACCGCGATCACCTGGCCGGGACCACGCTCGACCATACCCGCGCGATTACCGGTCGTTTCCAGTATGACTTCTGAGTGCCGGGATTGGGGAATGGGGATTCGGGATTCGCAACGGCGGGATCGTGCGATGTGACGTCTGGTCGGCCTCTTTTCGGATCCCCGATGCGGGTTCCATCTTCTTTCATGCACTGCCCTGAGGAACTTCCATGCTGACCGCGCTCGGTTTCGGAATGGTCATTACCTTCATGTACCTGATCATGAGCAAGCGGCTGTCGCCGCTGGTCGCGCTGATCATCGTCCCGATCGCGTTCGCGCTGGCCGGCGGCTTCGGTACCGGCATCAACGAGATGATGCTGGAGGGGATCAAGAAGATCGCGCCCACCGGCGTCATGCTGATGTTCGCGATCCTGTACTTCGGGGTGATGATCGACGCCGGCCTGTTCGATCCGCTGGTGCGGCGCATCCTGCGCCTGGTCAAGGGCGACCCGATGAAGATCGTGGTCGGCACCGCGGTGCTCGCGCTGCTGATCTCGCTCGATGGCGACGGCTCCACCACCTATATGATCACCGTCTCGGCGATGCTGCCGCTGTACCGGCGGCTGGGCATGAACGCACTGAACATGACCTGCGTGACCATCCTCGCTGGTGGGGTGATGAACCTGACGCCGTGGGGCGGCCCGACCGCGCGCGCCGCCACCGCCCTGCACGTGGACCCGGCCGACGTGTTCGTGCCGCTGGTGCCCGCGATGGCGCTGGCGATCGCCGGCATCCTGGTGCTGGCCTGGTACCTGGGCATGAAGGAACGACGCCGCCTCGGCGTGGTGACGCTGCCGGGCGATGCCTGGATGGACGGCAGCGTGGCCGACGACGGCGAAGCACTGCCCACCGTGGAAGACGCCGAGGACATCAAGCGGCCGCGGCTGCTGTGGGTGAACCTGGTGCTGACCCTGGCGCTGATGGCCGCGCTGGTGATCGGCGTGCTGCCGATGCCGGTGCTATTCATGATCGGCTTCGCGCTGGCGCTGCTGATCAACTACCCGAACCTGGCCGAGCAGCGCCGCCGCCTGGTCAACCATGCCGGCAACGTGCTGTCGGTGGTGTCGCTGATCTTCGCCGCCGGCGTGTTCACCGGCATCCTCTCCAACACCGGCATGGTCGAGGCGATGTCGCGCAGCTTCCTGGCGGTGATCCCCGACGCCTGGGGGCCTTACCTGGCGGTGATCACCGCGCTGGCCAGCATGCCCTTCACCTTCTTCATGTCCAACGACGCCTTCTACTTCGGCGTGCTGCCGATCCTGTCCGACGCCGCCAGCCACTACGGCATCACCCCGGTGGAAATGGCCCGCGCCTCGCTGGCCGGACAACCGGTGCACCTGCTCAGCCCGCTGGTGCCGTCCACCTACCTGCTGGTCGGCCTGGCCAAGGTCGACTTCGCCGACCACCAGCGCTTCACCCTGAAATGGGCGGTGCTGGTGTCGTTGGTGTTGATGGGCGGCGGGTTGTTGTTCGGCCTGTTTCCTTTGGCGAAGTGAGCGCCGCCCGGGATTGGGGATTGGGCATTGGGCATTCGTAACAGCCACTGCCCGCGCGCCCATCCAATCCCGACTCCCCAATCCCGATTCCCAACTCCGAAGGAGTTCAACGTGACCCTCAGAATCGCCTACGTCACCAGCGGCATGGGCAGCATCGGTACCGCGATCTGCCAGAAACTGGCGCGCAACGGCCATACCGTGGTTGCCGGCTGCGGGCCGGACTCGCCGCGCAAGTCGGCGTGGCTGCGCGAGCAGCGCGAGCTCGGCTTCGACTTCATCGCCTCCGAGGGCAATGCCACCGACTGGGATTCGACGGTGGCCGCGTTCGCCAAGGTCAAGGCCGAGGTCGGCGAGATCGACGTGCTGGTCAACAACGCCGGCGGCAGCCGCGACATGCTGTTCCGGCAGATGGGCCGCGAGGACTGGCAGGCGGTGATCGCCAGCAATCTGCACGCGCTGTTCAACATCACCAAGCAGGTGGTCGACGGCATGACCGCGCGCGGCTGGGGCCGCATCGTCAACATCGGCGCGGTCAGCGCGCAGAAGGGCCAGATCGGGCAGATCAACTACGCCACCGCCAAGGCGGCGATGCAGGGCTTCAGCCGCGCACTGGCGCAGGAAGTGGCCTCGCGCGGCGTCACCGTCAACACGGTGTCGCCCGGCTACATCGCCAGCGCGGCGATCAGCGGCTTCCCGCCGGACGTGCTCGACCGCCTGGCCAGCTCGGTGCCGCTGCGCCGGCTCGGCAAGCCCGAGGAAGTGGCCGCGCTGTGCGCCTGGCTGGCCTCGGACGAGGCCGCCTACGTCACCGGCGCCGACTACGCGGTCAACGGCGGCCTGCATATGGCTTAGGGCGTGTCACCAATTCCCGAGTATGCCGCGCCTGCCAGGCCCAACCCGAAGGGCCGCTCGGGAATTGATGACACGCCATAGCCATGCGCAGCGCCGCGACGCGCGCCTGGCATACACTGCCGGTTCCGCTTCGTCCGTCGCGCCCGCTCCGCATGTCCGACAAACCCGAATCCGGCGCGCCCACCGCGCGCCTGCAGATGGCCGACATCGCGCGCATGGCCGGCGTCTCCGAATCCACGGTGTCGCGCGCGCTGGCCGACAATCCGGTGGTCGCCGAACGCACCCGCGCCTACATCAAGCAACTCGCCCGCGATGCCGGCTACCGGGTCGATCCGGTGGCGCGCAGCCTGCGCTCGCGGCGTTCCAACATCGTCTGCGTGGCCGTGCCGCTGATGCACGCGCACGAACAGCCGCTGTCGGACCCGTTCATGATGACCATGCTGGCGCTGCTGGCCGACGCGCTGACCGCGCGCGGCTACAGCATGCTGCTGTCCAAGCTGGACCAGCACCAGGACCACTGGGTCGAGGACCTGGCGCGCAACAGCCGCGCCGACGGCGTCATCATGCTCGGCCAGAGCCACGAGCACGCCTCGCTGGACGCCGCCGCGCGCGGCGGCCTGCCGATGCTGGTGTGGGGCAGCCGCATCGACGGCCAGGCCTATGCCAGCGTGGGTAGCGACAACCTGCGCGGCGGCGAACTGGCCACCGCGCACCTGATCGAACATGGCCGCCAGCGCATCGCCTTCCTCGGCGACGAGCAGTTGCCGGAGGTGGCGCCGCGCTTCGCCGGCTACCGGCGCATGCTCGACGTGCACGGCCTGGCGTTCGACCCGCGGCTGCACGCGCGCAGCCACTTCCTCAGCGAGGACGCCTACCGCCTGACCCGCGCGATGCTGAAGAAGACCGACCCGCCGGATGCGGTGTTCGCCGCCTCCGACGTGATCGCCCTGGGCGCGATCCGCGCCCTGATCGAGGCCGGCCACCGCGTGCCGCAGGACATCGCCCTGGTCGGCTTCGACGACATCCCCCTGGCCGCCTACAGCCAGCCGCCCTTGACCACCGTGCGCCAGGACCTGGCCCAGGCCGCCACCCTGCTGGTGGACGGCGTACTGAACCTGATCGCCGGCACGCCGGTGGACTCGGTGGAGATGCCGGTGAGTCTGGTGGTGCGGGAGTCGGCTTGAAGGCTGGGAATGGGGAGTCGGGAATGGGGAATCGGAAAAGCGTTGGTCGCGCGCTGACGCTCCATCAGCTGGCCTAGGGCTCTACATTCGAGTAGGGAGTTGGGGAGATCGGTCAGCACGCAGAGTTTCAGCGCACGACGCCGCGCTTTTCCGATTCCCCATTCCCGGTTCCCCATTCCCGACGCTTCACCAACAACATCGCCACCGCCGCCGCCAGCATCAACACGCCGGCCAGGCGAATGACGTTGCGCGGATCGCCCTGCAGCAGGCTGTCGTAGTACAGCGGCAGGGTCACGATCTGGATCAGCATCGGCAGCACGATGAACAGGTTGAACAGGCCCATGTACACGCCGGTGCGTTCGGGCGGGATGCTGTTGGCCAGCATCAGGTAGGGATTGCCCATCATGCTGGCCCAGGCCAGGCCGATGCCGATCATCGGCAGCAGCAACAGCCAGCGGTCGTGGATCGACGGCAGCACGCACATGCCGATGCCGGCGGCGACCAGGCAGGCGGCGTGGGTGGCCTTGGGGCCGACGCGGCGTGCCACCGGCACCATCGCGAACGCGGCCAGGAAGGCGACGAAGTTGTAGAAGCCGCCGATCTGCCCGTTGACCAGGCCGGCCTCGCGGAAGCCGTGCGAATCGGCCGCGGTGGTGCCGAACAGGGTGGTCGACAGCGACAGCACGATGTACTGCCAGTAGCAGAACATCGCATACCACTGGAACAGCATCACCGGCGCCATCTGCCGCATCGTCGGCGGCATCTGCCGCACCGCGTCGACGATCTCGCGCAACGTCGCCAGCGGCCCGACCGCAGCGCTGCGCAGGCGCTGCAGTTCCGCCGCCGGCAGCACCGGCTCGCGCACGCTGCGCGCGGTGAGCAGGATCGAGGCGGCGGAGAACCCCGCACCGATCGCGAACGCGGCGATGGTGACGTAGGGAATGTGGTGGGCGTTGGCCGCGTCCTGGTTCATGCCCAGCCACACCAGCAACGGCGGGGTGACATAGGCCAGGGTCTGGCCGAGGCCGGTGAACGCGCTCTGGGTCAGGTAGCCCAGCGGCCGCTGCGGCGGCGCCAGCACGTCGCTGACCAGCGCGCGGTACGGCTCCATCGCCACGTTGTTGGCCGCATCCAGCATCCACAGCAGCGCCACCGCCATCCACAGCGCCACGCTGAAGGGCATGGTCAGCAGGCACAGGCTGCACACCAGCGCGCCCACCACCATGTACGGCATGCGCCGGCCCCAGCGGGTGACGGTGCGGTCGCTGAGCACGCCGACCACCGGTTGCAGCACCAGCCCGGTGATCGGGCCGGCCAGCCACAGGTACGGCAGGTTGGCGTGGTCGGCACCCAGGTAGTTGTAGATCGGGCTCATGTTGCTCTGCTGCAGCCCGAAGCTGTACTGCACGCCGAAGAAACCGGCGTTGAGCGCCAGCACGCGCGAGAGCGGAAGCAGGGGACGATCGGAACGCATGAGCATCGGCATCGGCCTGGGCGGGTCGGGCACGCGGGAGGCGTGCCGCAGCGGCGGAGCGGAGTGTCGCTGCGCCTGCAATCGTTTGTAAAGCTGCGCTGCACCATGCAGAATGCCTCGAATTCTCAGCGATAAGGTTGGCGGAAGCGCCACAGGTGGATTTGCTGCACTGCAAATTGCAATCGATTGCGGACGGCCGTATCTCTACGCCGCCGCACCCACCGACCGCGCCGCGCCCTGCCCGTTCCGGCAGCGGCGCGCCGCCACCCACTGCACCACTCGCTTCGGGAGAGACAGCGATGCACCACCCTTCGATCCGCCTGCAGACCCTGGCCCTGGCCGTCGCCGCGGCGCTGTCCGCACCGGCCGCGTTCGCGCAACAGGCCACGCCCGCCGCTGCCGACGCCCCGGCGGCGCAGGGCGACGTGGTCAGCCTGGACTCGGTCTTCGTCACCGGCACCGCCACGCCCAAGAGCAAGCTCAAGTCCAGCGTCTCGGTCAGCACCGTCGGCGCCGAGGCGATCGAACAGTCGGCGCCGCGCAGCACCGCCGAGATCTTCCGCAACATTCCCGGCATCCGCTCCGAATCCAGCGGCGGCGAAGGCAACGCCAACATCGCCGTGCGCGGCCTGCCGGTCGCCTCCGGCGGCGCCAAGTTCCTGCAATTGCAGGAAGACGGCCTGCCGGTGCTGGAGTTCGGCGACATCGCCTTCGGCAATGCCGACATCTTCCTGCGCGCCGACTACAGCCTGGAGCGCATCGAGGCGATCCGCGGCGGCTCGGCGTCCACCTTCGCCAGCAACTCGCCCGGCGGCATCATCAATTTCATCAGCAAGACCGGCGACACCGCCGGCGGCAGCGTCGGCCTCACCCGCGGCCTGGGCGGCTACGACAACACCCGCCTGGACTTCGACTACGGCGCACCGTTCGCCGAACACTGGCAGTTCAACGTCGGCGGTTTCTACCGCCGCGGCGACGGCGTGCGCGACGCCGGCTTCACCACCGACAAGGGCGGCCAGCTCAAGGCCAACCTGACCCGGCTGTTCGACAACGGCTACGTGCGCGTCTACGCCAAGTACCTCAACGACCGCGCCGCCGGCTACCTGCCGGTGCCCACGCGGGTCAGCGGCAGCGACGGCTCGCCGCACTTCGGCAGCATCGACGGTTTCGATCCCGGCACCGACACGCTGTACAGCCCGTACTTCCGCAGCAGCGCCACCCTCGATGGCGGCAACAAGCCGTCGCGCGTGGAACTGGGCGACGGCATGCATCCGCTGTCGCGCGCGTTCGGCGCCGAGGCGCAGTTCGACATCGGCGGCGGCTGGACCCTGACCGACAAGTTCCGCATCGCCGACACCTCCGGCCGCTTCGTCGCGCCGTTCCCGGCGCAGGTCGCCGATGCGAGCGCGCTGGCGGCGAGCATCGGGGGCGCCGGTGCCGGCCTGCGCTACGTCGACGGGCCGAACGCCGGCCAGGCCTACACCGGTCTGGCGCTGCGCACGCACCTGTTCAACGTGCACCTCAACGACCTGGGCAACGCGGTCAACGACTTCAGCCTGGCGCGCGACTTCGGCAGCGGCGACGGCGGCAATCTCAACCTCAAGGCCGGCTGGTACACCTCGCGGCAGACCATCGACGTGGACTGGACCTGGAACTCCTACGTGCAGTCGCTGGGGCACCGTCCACGGCTGCTGGACGTGGTCGCCGCCGACGGCAGCCTGCGCTCGCAGGACGGCCTGTACGCCTACGGCGTGCCGTACTGGGGCCTGGACGTCACCCGTCACTACGACGTGCGCTACGACATCAATGCGCCGTACCTGGCGCTGAGCTGGGACCAGGGTCCGCTGAGCCTGGACGGCAGCCTGCGCTACGACATGGGCCGCGCGCGCGGCAACACCGCCGGCGGCGTGCTGGCCAGCAATGTCGACGTGAACGGCGACGGCGTGATCGAGGCGCCGGAGCAACGCGTGGCGACCATCGACTACGCCAACCCCAAGCCGGTGCGCTACGACTGGAACTACCTGTCGTATTCGTTCGGCGGCAACTACATGCTCAACGACGACCTGGCCGCCTTCGCGCGCTACAGCCGCGGCGCCCGCGCCAACGCCGACCGCCTGCTGTTCGGCGTGGTCCGTGACGACGGCTCGGTGTCCTCCAACGAGGCGGTGAACGTGGTCAAGCAGCTCGAGGGCGGCCTGAAGTGGCGCAGCGGCGGGTTGAGCCTGTTCGCCACCGCCTTTGCCGCGCGCACCCAGGAGCAGAACTACGAAGCCACCACCCAGCGCTTCTTCGACCGCACCTACAAGGCGCACGGCCTGGAACTGGAAGCGGCGTACCGCGCGGGTGGCTTCAACCTCAACGGCGGCCTGACCTGGACCGACGCCACCATCGACAAGGACCAGATCACCCCGGCCAACGCCGGCAACACGCCGCGTCGGCAGGCGCGCTTCGTGTGGCAGCTGACGCCGAGCTATCGCGGCGAGCGCTACCAGGTCGGCGTCAACGCGATCGGCACCAGTTCGGCCTACACCCAGGACAGCAACCAGCTGAAGATGCCCGGCTACACCCAGGTCAACCTGTTCGGCGACTACCGCATCACGGATGCGCTGACCGTCTCGCTCAACGTCAACAACCTGTTCAACACCTTCGGCCTGACCGAAGCGGAGGAAGCGTCGATCGCCGACGCGGCTTCCGGCGTGATCCGTGCGCGCTCGATCCCGGGCCGCACCTCCAGCATCAGCCTGCGCTACGACTTCTGACGAGGACCGCACATCCGCGCCCCGCTCGGGGCGCGGCCAAGCCCCCCATGACCGCACCCGCTCCTTCCGCACTGTCCGCGCTCGCCCACACCCTGTGGCAGGCGCATCTGCATCCGGATGTCGCCGCCACACTGTTGCCGCGGCTGCAGCGCCACGGCGAGCGTCTGTTGGCGCCTTTGCATGCGCTATACGGCACGCATCCGGCCTTCACGCAGTGGTTGCCGCAGTGGCTGACGCAACTGGCGACCGCCGCCAACGCGCGGCCGTCGGCGCTGCGCCAGCTCGATGCCGAGCGCGCGCCCGACTGGTTCGCCACCCCGGCGATGCTCGGCTACAGCGCCTATGTCGACCGCTTCGCCGGCACCTTGCATGGCGTCGGCGAACGCGTGCCCTACCTGCAGGAACTGGGCGTGCGCTACCTGCACCTGCTGCCGTTCCTGCGCGCCCGCGCCGGCGACAACGATGGCGGCTTCGCGGTCAGCGACTACGGCCAGGTCGAGCCGCGGCTGGGCGACACCGCCGACCTGGCGGCACTGACCGCACGCCTGCGCGCGGCCGGCATCAGCCTGTGCGCCGACTTCGTGCTCAACCACACCGCCGACGATCACCCGTGGGCGCTGGCGGCCAAGCGCGGCGACGCGCGGCATCTGGACTACTACCACCACTTCCCCGACCGCAGCGTGCCGGACGCCTACGAGCGCACCCTGGGCCAGGTGTTCCCGCACACCGCGCCGGGCAACTTCACCTGGGTGGAGGAAGCCGACGCCTGGGTGTGGACCACGTTCTACCCCTACCAATGGGATCTGGACTGGAGCAACCCGGCAGTATTCGGCGACATGGCGCTGGCGCTGCTGCAGTTGGCCAATCTGGGCGTGGAGGTGTTCCGCCTGGATTCCACCGCCTACCTGTGGAAGCGCCCGGGCACCGACTGCATGAACCAGCCGGAGGCGCACACCATCCTGCAGGCGCTGCGCGCACTCACCGACATCCTGGCGCCGGCGGTGCTGCTGAAGGCCGAGGCGATCGTGCCGATGGCGCAGTTGCCGCCGTATTTCGGCGAGGGCGCCGCGCGCGGCCACGAATGTCACCTGGCCTACCACAGCACGCTGATGGCGGCCGGCTGGGTGGCGCTGGCCGAGCAGCGCGGCGACATCGTGCAGGCCGCGATCGCGCACACGCCGGCGCTGCCGCCGGCCTGCGGCTGGCTCAGCTACGTGCGCTGCCACGACGACATCGGCTGGAACGTGCTGCAGCGCGAAGCCGCCGGTGGCGATGGCGTGGCGCCGTTTGCGCTGGCGCGCACCGCCCAGTTCTACGCCGGCCGCACAGCGGACAGCTACGCGCGCGGCGAAGCCTTCCAGAGCAGCGGCGATGGCGTGCACGGCAGCAACGGCATGAGCGCTGCGCTGGTTGGCATCGCCGCGGCGCTGGCCGCCAGCGACAGCGACGCGCTGGAACTGGGCGTGCGCCGCCTGCTGCTGCTGTACGCGGTGGCGCTGGCGATGCCGGGCATCCCGCTGTTGTACATGGGCGACGAACTGGCGCTGGGCAACGACGAGGACTATCGCCACGACCCGCTACGCCAGCACGAAGGCCGTTGGCTGCACCGCCCGGTCATGGACTGGGCACGCGCGGCGCAACGCCACGACACCGGCAGCCTGCCCGGCCAGGTCTACACCCGCCTGCGCGGGTTGATCGCCGCACGTGCCGCCACCGCGGCGCTGGCCGCCGACCAGCCGTTGCGCGCGGTGCCACTGGGCAATCCCGCCCTGCTCGGGCTGGCGCGCGGCGAGGCGTTCGTGGCGGTGTACAACTTCAGTGCGGAGCCGGTTGCGGTGGAGGTCGCCGATGCGCTTGGAGCAGGCGACTGGCACGCCATCGCCGATGGCGGCAACGATCCGGCAACGCTGGTGCAATGGGATGGCATCCTGCCCGCGTACGGCCTGCGCTGGTGGCGGCGCAACTGAGCCGAAAACAGCAGCGGCGCCGATCAGCGCCGCTGCGTTGCATCTGCGCTTGCGAGTGCGTGCAGTCGGGACTGAAGTCCCTCCCACAGACGTAAAGCCTGCCTGGCATCCGGCGGCACAGGTGTGCGTTGTAGGAGCGGCTTCAGCCGCGACCGGCATCAATGGGAACGCCCGTCGCGGCTGAAGCCACTCCTACGAATGACGGAGCAAGGGTGCGTTTAGTGGAGCACTACAAGGCGGGCTATCAACGCGACCTTCAAGCGCTGCGCCATCACCAGGAACCGAAGCACCCCTTGTGCCGTGATGGCAAGTTGGCCTCGCCATCCTCGCGATCGGTGAGTACTCACTTACCGCGCAGCAATCCCAGCAACGCCTCAGCCGCCGCCTCGGACGAGGCCGGGTTCTGCCCGGTGACCAAGCGACCGTCCTCGACCACGTGCACGCCCCAGTCGGCGCCCTTGCTGTAGTTGCCGCCCAGCCGCTGCAGTTCGTCCTCGACCAGGAACGGCACCACGTCGGTCAGGCCCACCGCGGCTTCCTCGCCGTTGGTGAAACCGGTGACGCGGCGGCCTTTCACCAACGGCGCGCCATCGGCCGCGTTCACCCGGCGCAGCACGCCCGGTGCATGGCAGACGAAGCCGATTGGCTTGCCGGCGCGCGCGAACGCTTCGATCAGCGCGATGGAGTCGCGGTCTTCGGCCAGATCCCACAGCGGGCCGTGGCCGCCCGGGTAGAACAGCGCGTCGTAATCTTCCATGCGCACCGACGCCAAGGTCTGCGTGCTCGCCAACTGCTGCTGCGCCGCCGGGTCGTCCTTGAAGCGATGGGTGGCCTCGGTCTGCGCATCCGGCGCATCGCTCTTCGGGTCCAGCGGCGGCTGCCCGCCCTTGGGCGAGGCCAGGGTGATCTCGGCGCCGGCATCCTTGAACGTGTAGTACGGCGCGGCGAATTCTTCCAGCCAGAAGCCGGTCTTGTGGCCGGTGTCGCCGAGACGGTCGTGCGACGTCAGCACCATCAGGATCTTCATGCGGATCTCCTCGTGAGGGGAAGCGGCCATGCGGGGACAGGCCAGGCGCCGCAGTATCGGCAGCCGCACATTCGCGGCGGGTGAGCATCGCGCAATGCGGTTCAGCTCACACACGCGATCCTGCAAGGCGGCCGAAGCCAGTCACTACGGCGGCAGCCCAGCCGCTGCGCCGGGTCGCCCAGCTTGTTCGAAGCGGATAGCGACCAGTTGATCAGCCAGCGAACCATAGGCGGCCTCCATACACCAGACGAAGTCACCGGCGTCCTGGGGCAGTCCATGCGTCCCCCGGGCCAGGCTGCATGCAGTGCGCGCTCTGTTCGACGTGAAATGAAACTGCAGGCCGAACGGCGGCGCGCACTGGAATCCGCGGCTACCCAAATCCACCGAGTGATGGCGTGGATGCCGATGCGCCGCCACCCCGTACGCACGCGATCAGGCATCGCGCCCGGCTACTCCAGCGAGACACCAGACCACTCCGGCAACTCCATGGCCGGTATCGACCATGCCACTACTTCTTCACGACGGGGGTTTCCGGGAGACTCTGGACGACGTCACCCTTGTCATCAATAAAATCCAACGATGCCTTTCCAGCAGGCGTGACGGACATGATGATCCTGGGATTTCCGGAATCGTCCGCGAGAATCACCGCAGACGATTTTCCGCGAGTACGCCCGACAAAGAGTCTCTGCGTCTGCTCACCACCCGCGTCCTTCCACTGCTTCAACAGCGCATCCTTCTCCGGCCCGTTCGGGGCCGCCAGATACTTTTCATACAGCCCTTCGTACTGCTTGGGGAGTCCGCGATCGAATACGGAAAGGCCGGTTTCCATGAAGCCGCCCTCCTCGTAGTGATGCAGGGCGATTTGCTGATCTCCGCCGAACCGATCCATCGAAAGATGCACGCCGCCACTGGGCTTTCCATCTTGACCGAGACTGCCGTCATAGATGAGCCCGCCGACCTCGTCGCCCACGCCGTTATAGAACAGCATTCCGGGCATGTTGCTCCTCTCGGTTTTCATGACCTTCCCGCCCATCACTGGATCGGGCAGCAAACCGCGGGCGGCCAACACCATGGACCTGGACCCGTCCTCGTTGACGATATTGATGCGCTTGACATCGATTTCGGAAAATGCCTGCTTGCTGCCAGCGCCTCGGGCGCCCATCAGCATCAGCGTCAAAGGAAGGGCGAGCGCCACAGCCGAAAAAATCTTCAGAATTCGATTTTGCCTGCGCAGCTGCGCGATGACGCCAGCCGCTCCCATGTCCCCACCCCTACCTTCCGTCATCGACACGCGAGCCTCCTTATTGGCGATAAATGCGCGACCCAGCATAGGTACTTGATTCTTCTCTCTGCAAGCAAGATGGACATGAGCGAACCATCCTTCTTGCCAGAGAAATGCCTCGGACTTCTTTTCGTTTCTTCAAAAAAAAACGGCCGACAGCCCGCAATAGAAGGTTGCGATAGTCATAGGAACAATGCAGCCGCATTCGACGCTTCCGATCGTCCCCGCGGCTGGTCGCTGCGAATGCCGTCCACTTCTCGCAGCGGCAGCTCCTTCCTTCTGGAGCGCCCTACTCCACCTGATCAATGCGAATCCGGTTGGCGAACAGCGAGAACGCCAGCATCCCGGCCAGGCCGCTGGCGCGCGCCACCCAGGTCGGCAACCAGCGCGGCGGCGCCAGCACGCCGGACTCGAACAGCGGTGCGAACGCGGCCACGTCCTCCAGCGCCATCTTGCCGGCGAACAGCCAGCGGCACAGCGGCAGCCGGTCGCGCTGCAGCGCCTGGCGGAAGAAGGTGTGCACCGACACCAGCCCGCGCAGGTACACGGTGTCCTTGGTGAACGCGGCGCCCCCGGTGGTCGGCACGCCGCGGAACACGCGCTGCGCCGAGGAGAAACTCTCCGCAGGCGATTGCCCGGCCGCATCGAAGTAGCGGAACACCTCGATGAAATCGGCGCCGTCGCGGGCCAGCGCGATCGCCTCGATGCGCAGGCTGATCCGCTTCATTCGCTCGATGTCGATGCTGCCGGTGATCTGCTCGGCGAAGGTCGCCAGGCCTTCCTGGGTGGCGGTGGTGCGCGGCGAGGACAGCGCCAGGCTCGGCAATTGCGCCTGTTGCCGGCCGTTGAGCGCGGTCAGCGAATGCACCAGCGCCTCGTGATGGAACAGTTGCGCGCGGTCGTAATCGCTGAAGTGCGCGCCGGAGCGCAGGCGGATGCGCTGCGCGCCGGCGGCGGCCTTGGCCAGCAGGTCCGGATCCAGTTCCACCGTGATCACCCGCCCGCCGAAGAACTCGTCCAGGTCGCGCTGCAGCAGAAGGCGCAGCGCGGTGGCCGACACCGGTACCTGTTCTTCGGCCGAGAACAGTTCGCGGTCCAGTTCCTGGGCGATGCGGATGAAATGGCCGGCCGCCTCGCGGGTCGTCGGGCCGTGGCCGGGCATCGGGTCGTCCGGCACGCCGAACAACTGCGCCGAGTACGTGCCCACCGCCGGCGTGCCGAGCGCTTCCAGCAGGGCGGCGGCCAGATCCCAACTGTGTACCGAGGCCTGCAGGTAGGCGCCGAGCGGATGCATGGGATCGGCGGCCTCGGCGATCGCCGCCAGTTCGCGGCGGGTGTCGGCGAAATCCAGCCTGGGGTAGTCCACCTGCGGCAGTTGCGGCTGCCCGCGCGCCACGCTCTTCAGGAACGGTGCCTGCAACGCCACCGGCCAACTCGCCAGCGCCAGCAGACGGATGCCGCGCACCGCCTTGACCAGCCGCGCATCGAGCGCGGCGTGGTGGCGGATCTCGGCCGGCAGCGCGCGCTTGGCCACGGCCGGCGTCAGCGGCGCAGGGTGCGCGGCGGCGGGCGCTTGCCGCCCGGCTTGCCGCCGCCGGGCTTGCCGCTGCGGCCGGCGGCCGCGTTCTGCGCCTGGCGCTGCGCCAGCTTGCCGGCGGCGCCGGCCACTTCCTCGCGCAGCTTCAGGTAGTTGGCCAGGCGCGCGGCGTCGATCTCGCCACGCTCGATCGCCGCCTGCACCGCGCAGCCCGGCTCGGCCAGGTGCGCGCAATCGTTGAAGCGGCACTGCGCGGCCAGCGCCTCGATGTCGGCGAAGGCGCCCTCGGCCAGGTCTTCCTCGCCGGTGGGCTTGAGTTCGCGCATGCCCGGGGTGTCGATCAGGCAGGCGCCGGACGGCAGCGGCAGCAGCGCGCGATGGGTGGTGGTGTGGCGGCCGCGCGAGTCGGTGGCGCGTACTGCTGCGGTGCGCATCTTCTGCACGCCGAGCAAGGTGTTGGTGAGGGTGGACTTGCCGGCACCGGACGAGCCGACCAGCACCGCGGTCTGTCCCGGCCCCAGCCACGGCCGCAGCGCGGCGACGCTGTCGGCCTCGCGCGCGTTGACCGTGAGCAGCGGGATCGACTGCGCCGCCAGTTCCTCCAGCACCGCCAGCGCGTCGTCGGCGTACTCGGTGAGGTCGGCCTTGGTCAGCACCACCACCGGTGCCGCACCGCCGCCGCCCACCAGCAGCAGATAGCGCTCGATCCGCCGCGGGTTGAAGTCCGCGTCCAGGCCGCAGACGATGAACACCGTGTCGATATTGGCCGCGATCACCTGCTGGTGGTAGTGCTCGCCGGCGGCGCCGCGCTTGATCGCGGTGCGCCGCGGCAGCAGCGCGACGATGCGCGTCTCTTCCAGCAACACCCAATCGCCGACCGCGGCGCGTTCATGGCTGGGAAACCGCGGCCGCTGCCAGTCCGGCAGCGATTCGACCTTGAATCCGGTGTCCACCGCGTCGGCGACCACGTAGCCGGTGCGGTGCTGCTCCACCACCCGCGCCGGCCGCGCCTGCGGATGCGCCTCGAACAGCGCGCGCCAGGCCGGCTCCTCGGGCATTCCGGGCCAGGGCCAGCCGATAGGGCGCAACGCGTCGAAGTCGATCGGAGAGGTGGTCATGCGCGGATTCTAGAGGGTGCGCCGGGCCCGGAGGTGAGCGCAGTCCGGCCGCGGCGAGACGTGCGGGGCCATGCCTGGCGTCGCTGCCCTGTCCCGCTGCGGCGATCACGGCGCGCCGCAGAGCGGCCTCCCCGGATCGGCCAGCAGTTGGGCACGCGCCGCGTGACGCCTCCGCTGACGCACACGGACCAGCCGCTCGCCGCGCCCATCGCAGCGCCGAGCGCGGAGGCCGGCCGCCGTAGACGGCCCGCCGTTGCGGCGCCCCCTGCCCCGCCGCGGTGTCACATTTCCGCTACCATGCAGGTCCCACGCCCCACCGGCCAATGCGATGCCCACCCTGCCGATAAAGCCGCTCGCGATCCGCGAACGCCTGTCCGAAGTCCGCTACGAGATCCGCGGCGAACTGGCACGGCGAGCCCGCGAGCTGGAGGCCCAGGGGCGCAAGCTGATCAAGCTCAACATCGGCAATCCCGGCGCGTTCGGCTTCCGTGCGCCCGAGCACCTGCAGCGCGCGATCGCTGACGACATGGGCCGCACCGATCCCTACACCCACCAGCAGGGCCTGCCGGAGGCGCGCGAGGCGATCGCCGCGGCCTACGCCCGGCGCCAGCATCCGGACGCGCACCCGGACCGCATCTTCGTCGGCAACGGCGTCAGCGAGCTGATCGACCTGTCGCTGCGCGCGCTGCTCAACCCCGGCGACGAAGTGCTGGTGCCCTCGCCCGACTACCCGCTGTGGTCTGCCGCCACCATCCTCAACGACGGCCGCCCGGTGTACTACCGCTGCGCGCCGGAGAACGGCTTCCAGCCCGACCCGGTGGAGATCGAGACGCTGGTGTCCTCGCGCACCCGCGCCATCGTGCTGATCAACCCGAACAACCCCAGCGGCGCCAGCTACTCGCGCGTGCTGCTGGAGAAGATCGTCGCCATCGCGGTCAAGCACAACCTGCTGCTGATGGTCGACGAGATCTACGACCAGGTGCTGTACGACGCCGCGGAGTTCGTGTCGGTGGCGCCGCTGGCCGGCGCGCATCCGTGCATCAGCTTCGGCGGCCTGAGCAAGGTACACCGCGCCTGCGGCTGGCGCGTGGGCTGGGCGCTGCTGTCGGGCGACGCCGAGCGCGTCGGCGATTTCCGCAACGCCATGGACCTGCTCGGCGCGCTGCGCCTGTGCGCCAACGTGCCGGGCCAGTTCGCCATCGATGCCGCGGTCAACGGCCCAGACACGATCTCGCCGCTGTGCGCCCCCGGCGGCCGCCTGTACGAGACCCGCCGCGCGGTGATCGAGGCCTGCGCGGCCAGCGAGCACCTGTCGCTGGTGCAGCCGGCCGGCGCGCTGTACGCGTTCCCGGCCGTGGTCGGCGCCGCCGCGCGTGGCTTCGACGATCACGCCTTCGCCCTGGAACTGATGGAACAGGAAGGCGTGCTGGTGGTGCCCGGCTCCAGCTTCAACGTGCCCTACCGGCACCATTTCCGCGTCACCCTGCTGCCGGAGGCGGCGACGATGCGCGAGGTGTTCGCGCGCATCGATCGTGTCCTGGCGCGCCGCGCCGAGGACGCCACCAAGGTGGTGCCGCTGAAGCCGCGGGCGGCTGTGGGGCGGTGAGTGGGGACTGGAGAATCGGGAATCGGGAATCGGGAATGGCAAAGCGTGCGCCGTTCCTGGATCGCGTATTCCGGTGATCTGGCAGCTGCCGGTTCCGCATAGATGAGCAAAGGCAGTTTCGCCACGCCCGAGCACACACCGCTGCGCTACCTGGCGCTGGGCGATTCCTACACGATCGGCGAAGGCGTGGATGCCGACGGACGCTGGCCGATGCAGCTGGCGGCGGCGCTGCGCCGCGACGGCATCGCCCTGGCCGATCCGCAGATCGTCGCCACCACCGGCTGGACCACCGACGAACTGGACGCCGGCATCGACGCGGCCGCGCCGCAGGGACCGTTCGACCTGGTGACGCTGCTGATCGGCGTCAACAACCAGTACCGCGGCTACCCGCTCGACGACTACCGCGCGCAGTTCGACGCGCTGCTGCAGCGTGCGATCGGTTTCGCCGACGCGCGGCCGCAGCGGGTGCTGGCGGTGTCGATCCCGGACTGGGGCGTGACCGCCTTCGCGCAGCCGCCCGCGCACGATCCGGCGCGCATCGCCGCGCAGATCGACGCCTTCAACGCCGCCGCGCAGGCCTGCTGCGCCGCGCGCGCGGTGCGCTTCGTCGACATCACCGCCTGCAGCCGCGACGGCGGCGGCGATCCGGCGATGCTGGCCGCCGACGGACTGCATCCGTCGGCGGCGATGTATGCACGCTGGACCGCGCTGCTGTCATCTGCGTCACGCGATGCGTTAGCCTAGCCGGCGTACGACGCCCGCTGCCAAGGACCGACATTGCGCGACGCCAGCACCACCCAGCCCATGACCCGCCCGCAGGCCCTGGCCATCGCCCGCGCCTTCCTGCCCACGCATCCGCTGGGCAACCGCTACGACTACTACTACACGCGCACCAAGCTGCGCACCGATCCACTGTATCCCGGCGTGCTCGCCGCGCTGCGCGGCACCGACGCGCCGGTGCTGGACCTGGGCTGCGGGCTCGGCCTGCTCGCGCACGCGCTGCGCGCCGACGGCCAGCGCCAGCGCTACCACGGCGTGGATATCGACGCGGCCAAGATCCGCCGCGCCGGCGCCATCGCCGCGCGCAACGGGCTGCAGGACACCCATTTCGCGGTGGTCGACCTGGGCCAGTCCTGGCCCGAGCACCACGGCAGCGTCGCGATCCTGGACGTGCTGCAGTACCTGGACCGCGACATGCAGTCCAACCTGATCCGCAGCGTCGCGCGCATGCTCACGCCCGGCGCCAAGCTGGTGATCCGCAGCGGCCTGGGCGATGCCAGCGGCCGCGGCCGCACCAGCCGCATCACCGACGTGCTGGCGCACCTGGCCGGCTGGATGCAGGAACTGCCCAAGGCCTACCCCACCCGCGACAGCCTGCAGGCGCAGCTCGACGCCGCCGGCCTGCGCGCCAGCTTCGCGCCGCTGTACGGCAACACGCCGTTCAACAACTGGCTGATCGTGGCGGAGCCGCGTTGAGGCGGGTGCAGGAAGGTCGCTTACGCAGCGGCCGCGTCGGCTGCGCCGACCCACACCCGGTTTGCCGCGCATGACCGCACCCGCGCCACGGCCACGCTCCGGCCTGGGCATCGCGTCCCTGGCGACCAGCCTGATCAGCGCGTTCGCGGCCCTGGCGACGCTGTTGCTCAGTACCTTCTTCGTGGTCCCGACGTTCACCGCCGATCCGGACGCGCCGATGTCGCTGCTGCTCGGCCTACTCGGCCTGCTGGCACTGTTCACCGCCATCGCGCAGGTCTGCGCCATCGCGCTGGGCATCGGCAACTGCCTGCAGCGTGGCCGAAGCAAGCATTACGGCATTCTCGGCCTGTTGTGTGGCCTGCTCACCCTCGGCGCGATGGCGGCGCTGATGGCCTACGGCATGACGCGGCCGGGCTGATTCAGGCGCCGAGCGAACCGATCGGCACGCGGCGTGCCGCGTGCATCGCACTGCCGCGGCACGACGACGCACCTCCTAGTCAATCCGGCAGCACCGCCTGCAACCCACGCGCCTGCAACGCCTGCAACACCCCCTCCACGATCGCCGGGTTATGCCCGTGCGCAGCGCCCTCGTGCAGCAGCACGATGGCGCCGGGACGCAGATCGCGGGCGATGCGCGCAACGGTGACGGCCGGATCGCAGCGCACGCCATCGAAGCCGCGCGCGCTCCAGGCCACCCGGGTGAGGCCGTGCCGGCGCAACGGTGCGGCGACGAAAGGGTTGGTCATGCCCACCACCGAGCGGTACCAGCGCGGCGCAGTGCCGGCGATCGCGGCCAGGGTCTGCTGCGCCTGGCCGATTTCCTGGGCCATGCGCCGCGGTCCCAGCGCCCAGAACCACGCCTGCGGGTGATGCTGACTGTGGTTGCCGATGCCGTGGCCGCGGCGCAGGATCTCGCGCACCAGCTGCGGGCGCGCGGCGGCGCGGGCGCCGACCAGGAAGAAGGTGGCCTTGGCCTGGTGGCGGTCGAGCAGGTCCAGGATCGCCGCGGTGTCGTCGGACGGGCCGTCGTCGATGGTCAGCCACACCCGCGGCGCACTGCCGGGCAGGTGGTCCAGCACCGGCGCGTACAGCCGCGCCCGCGGCAGGAACACCGGCAGCACCAGCGCCGCGTGCGACAGCAGCAGCGCTGGCAGGCCGACCTGCCAGCCGTACATCCACCACAGCGCCGCCACCAGCGCCTGCGAGGCCAGCGCCCAGGGCAGCCAGCGGTACGGGTGGCGCGGGATGCGATGCAGCGTTTCCGGAACTGTCATGCCCCATGATGCCATGCGGCGTAGAATGACCGGTCCGACTCTGCGACGACTGCTGCCATGTCCCTCGACCCCGCCCTGCGCTCCCGTATCGAAACGCTGCTCAGCTCCAACCGCGTCGTGCTGTTCATGAAAGGCCAGCCGGGCATGCCGCAGTGCGGTTTCTCCGCCAAGGCGGTGGGCGCGCTGAACGAGCTCGGCGTCGACTTCGCCCACGTCAACGTGCTGGCCGACCAGGACATCCGCGAGGGCATCAAGGTCTACGGCGACTGGCCGACCATCCCGCAGCTGTACGTGGACGGCGAACTGATCGGCGGCAGCGACATCATTCTGCAGATGGCCGGCAGCGGCGAACTGAGCGAACTGCTCGGCGTGGCCGCGCCGGATCGCACCCCGCCGTCGATCACCATCACCGATGCCGCCGCCGAGATGCTGCGCGGCGCGTTGGCCGACGCCCCGGGCGCGAGCCTGGCGCTGGCGATCGACGCGCAGTTCCAGCCGAACTTCCAGTTGGCGCCGACCGATCCCAACGCCATCGCCGCCGAGTCCAACGGCCTGCGCGTGCAGTTCGACCTGGGCAGCGCGCGCCGCGCCGACGGCATCACCATCGACTGGGTGGACGACATCCGCGGCCGCGGCCTGGCCATCGACAATCCCAATGCGCCCAAGCCGGTGCAGGACCTCAGCCCGCGCGACGCCGACGACCAGGTGCGCGCCGGCAGCCTGCTCCTGGTGGACGTGCGCCCGCCGGAAGAGCGCGCGGTGGCGGCGGTCAACGTGCCGTTCCGCACCCTCGACGGCGAGCAGCGCGCGCAACTGGAAGCGCTGCCCAAGGACACCGCCCTGGCCTTCCTGTGCCACCGCGGCGGCCGCAGCGCGCAGGCGGCCGAGCACTTCCGTTCGCTGGGCTTCACCAAGGTGCACAACGTGGTCGGCGGCATCGACGCCTGGACCGACCAGGTCGACGGCAGCGTGCCGAAATACTGAGTCACGCACCTCGTTGTTTGCGTCCAGTGCGGACGCGCCGAAAGGGCGATCGAACGATCGCCTTTTTTGTGCCCGCGCGCCGCGTTCGCCACAACGCGCAACCGCGCAACCGCGTAGGAGCGGCTTCAGCCGCGACCTGGCTTTACCGGGAACGCCAGGTCGCGGCTGAAGCCGCTCCTACCCTGGGCACACCACCGCTTGGCGTCTTGCGCACCTGCTGACGGCAGCAGCGAAGTCCGGCAATCCCTGTGGGAGGGACTTCAGTTCCGACTGCAGCGACATCCGATGCGCCAGGGGCGTCGCTGGCATGACGCCGTGATCGCGCAGCCCCCATACCTCACCCAGCAAACCCGCCCGCATCCAGGAACGCCTGCTCCTCCGCCGTGGTCGTGCGCCCCAGCGCCGCATTGCGGTGCGGGAAGCGGCCGAAGCGCTGGATCACGTCCTCGTGCACCACCGCCCACTGCAGCGACTCGGTATCGCCGAGCGCGCTGAACAGTTCCACCGCCTGGCGCTGCCGCGCCGCGTCCTCGGCGTGCGTGTAAGGCAGGTAGAAGAACATCCGCAGTTCCGTATCGGTCTGCTGGTCGAAGCCGGCCGCCAGCGCCTGGTCGGCGTAGCGGCCGGCCAGGCCGTCGGTGGCGAAGGCGTGCGCGCTGCCACGGAACACGTTGCGCGGCACCTGGTCGAGCAACAGCAGCAGCGCCAGCGCGCCCTCGGCGTCGGCCAGCCAGTCGGCGCGTTCGCCGCGCGCGGCGGCGTGGTGCGCCTCCAGCAGGTGCTGGCGGACATTGGCGTCGAAGGAGTCGTTGGCGGCGAACCAGCGTTCGCGGCCGGCGCTGCGCCAGAAGTCCACGACGGTGCGCGCGGGGGTGTCGGTCATCGCAGTTTCCATGGGCGGCAATCGGCCTGGATAGCAGGGTCGGCGTCGCGATCCGGTGCAGCCGGGCGCGCCGATGCCGCACCCGCACTTGGCAAGCGCGCCGGCTCGGGCTAGCGTGCGGGCACGGCCGCAAGGGCCGCGTCCATCTTCCGGGGAAAATCCGATGCGTCATCTGTTGCTCGCCTGCCTGGGCGTGGCGTTGTGCGGCCCTGCCGCGGCCGCCTCGCGTTTCGTCGACGATCCCTATCCCAGCACCTACCGCGCGCTGCCGTCGGTGCCGGTGCTGATCGAACACGCCACCGTGCTCACCGGCACCGGCGAGCGCCTGGACGATGCCGACGTGCTGCTGCAGGACGGCCGCGTGCAGGCGGTCGGCCGCGCGTTGGCCGCGCCGGCCAACGCCACCCGCATCGACGGCCACGGCAAGTGGGTCACGCCCGGCATCATCGACGTGCACTCGCACCTGGGCGTCTACCCCAGCCCGGGCGTCAGCGCGCACAGCGACGGCAACGAGGCGACCGCGCCGGTAACCCCGAACGTGTGGGCCGAGCATTCGATTTGGCCGCAGGATCCCGGCTTCGGCACCGCGCTGGCCGGCGGCGTCACCGCGCTGCAGGTGCTGCCCGGCTCGGCCAACCTGGTCGGCGGCCGCGGTGTCACGTTGAAGAACGTGCCGGCCACCACCTACCAGGCGATGAAGTTCCCGGGCGCACCTTGGGGCCTGAAGATGGCCTGCGGCGAGAACCCCAAGCGGGTCTACGGCGAGAAGGGCGGCCCATCCACGCGCATGGGCAACGTCGCCGGCTACCGCGCGGCCTTCATCGACGCCAGCGAATACCTGCGCAAGAACGCGCCCAAGCAGAAGAGCCCGCCCAAGCGCCATTGGTGGAGCCGCGGCAACGGCGACAACGACAGCAGCGGCGACAGCGGCGGCAAGCGCGACCTGAAGCTGGACACGCTGGCCGGCGCCATCAACGGCGACATCCGCGTGCACATCCACTGCTACCGCGCCGACGAGATGACCACCATGCTCGACCTGGCCAAGGAATTCGGCTTCAAGATCGCCGCCTTCCACCATGGCGTGGAGGCCTACAAGATCGCCGACCGCCTGGCCCAGGAGAACGTCTGCGGCGCGCTGTGGGCCGACTGGTGGGGCTTCAAGATGGAGGCCTTCGACGGCATCCAGGAGAACATCGCCCTGGTCGATCGCCCCGCCAACGGCTGCGCGATCGTGCACTCGGATTCGGAGGAAGGCATCCAGCGGCTCAACCAGGAAGCGGCCAAGGCGATGGCCGCCGGCCGCCGCGCCGGCATGGACATCCCGCCCGAACGCGCGATCCGCTGGCTGACCAGCAACCCGGCCAAGGCGCTGGGCATCGACAGGCAGACCGGTTCGCTGGAGCCGGGCAAGATGGCCGACGTGGTGCTGTGGAACGGCAACCCCTTCAGCTCCTACGCCCTGGCCGACAAGGTCTACATCGACGGCGCGCAGGTCTACGACCGCGCCGACCGCCGCCTGCAACCGACCTCCGACTTCATGCTCGGCCAGGAGGCTGCCCGATGAGCCGCGCCCTGCTCTCGTCCCATCGCCTGGCGCAACGCCTGGCCCTGGCCGCCTGCCTGCTGCTGGGCAGCGCGCCCGGGTTCGCCCAGGACGTGCTGATCCGCGGCGCCACCGTGCACACCGCCAGCGCCCGCGGCACCCTCGCCAATGCCGACGTGCTGGTCCAGAGCGGCGTGATCCGCGCGGTCGGCCCCGGCCTGAGCGCGCCGGCCGGCGTCGCCGTGGTCGAGGCCAAGGGCCGGCCGCTGACCCCGGCGCTGTTCGGCGGCATCACCGAGATCGGCATCGAGGAGGTCTCCGGCGAGGCGTCCACCGTGGACAGCACGCTGACCCTGCCGCATGACCAGCCGATGCGTCCGGAGTTCGACGTGACCCTGGCCTACAACCCCGAATCGGTGCTGATCCCGGTCGCGCGGGTGGAAGGCATCGGCTTCACCGCGCTCGGCGCCAACACCGGCGGCGCCTTCGTCGCCGGCCAGGGCGCGGTGATGCGCCTGGACGGCGGCGCCGACCCGATCGGCCCGCGCGCGCTGTACCTGCACCTGGGCAGCGATGCGCTGGAACTGAGCGGCAAGTCGCGTGCGGCGCAGTGGATGCTGCTCGACCAACTGGTCGCCGAAGCGCGCGGGCGCATGCCCGCCGACTCGCCGCACGCGCTGCTGACCCCAGCCGGACGCGCGGTGCTGGCGCGGTACCTCGCCGGCCAGGGCCGCATCGTGGTCACGGTGAACCGCGCGGCCGACATCCGCCAGCTGCTGCGTTGGGCACAGCGCGAGAAGGTGCGCATCGCCATCGCCGGCGGCGACGAGGCCTGGAAGCTGGCGCCGGAACTGGCGAAGGCGCAGGTGCCGGTGTTCGTCAACGCGCTGGACGACCTGCCGGCCAGCTTCGACCAGATCGGCGCCACCCTGGAGAACGCCGCGCGCCTCAACGCCGCCGGCGTGGCGGTGAGCTTCACCCAGGGCGGCGACGGCGCGCACAACGCGCGCAAGCAGCGGCAACTGGCCGGCAACGCGGTCGCGCACGGGCTGCCGTGGGACGCCGCCCTGGCCGGCCTGACCCGGGTCCCGGCCGAGGCCTTCGGCGTCGGCGATCGCCTGGGCAGCATCGCCCCGGGCAAGCTCGCCGATCTGGTGCTGTGGGAAGGCGACCCGCTGGACGTGGCGCACTATGCCGAGCAGGTCTGGCTGGGTGGCCGCGCCATCCCGATGCGCTCGCGGCAGACCGAGCTGCGCGACCGCTACATGCAGCAGAGCGGCGCGCTGCCGAAGGCGTATACGCACTAAACCGCGTCGAGCACGCCGGGACGGCATCGCACGGACGATGCCGTCCCGCGATAGCGGCGCCCCGCAACGCACAACGCGTCGCTGTGCAAGGCGCCGCCGCGCTGAGCCAGGCAGGAACGGCGGCGCCCGTGCGGCGCCGTCAGTTGGCGCCGATATTGGCCTGGATCCAGGCCCAGCCGTTGCCGCGCACCACCTCGAAACCGGCCTCGACCACGTGCAGGTACATCGCGTTGCTGAAGCGCCCGTCCTGCGCGCGGTGCGTGTGCAGCCAGGTCAGGAACGGCTTGATGTCGATGTTGAGATTGCCGTTGCTCGGCAGGGTCGGCTGGCCCGCGGTGTTGTGCGGAATGAAGGTGTAGACGTAGTAGCCGGCGGCGCTGTTCATGCCTTCCCACAGATCGAAGGTGTAGCCGCCGGCGCTGATGACGTTGCTGGCGGTGAGCGTGCCGATCGGATACGAGTTGTGGCCGCCCCAGATCATCACCTCGGCCTGCGGAATCGCGTTGGAGGACACCGTGCTGTCCCAGCGGAAGAACAGGTCGTAGGCGAAATCGCCGGCCAGGTTGCTGCCGCCGGACGAGTACGCGAAGGTCGCCGGCAACGACCGCAGCGCCGAGACCTGCCGCGGGAAGGTGCGGTCGGCGGTGGGATTGAAGCCGTAGTGCGAGCCGCGCAGGATCGCCGGATAGCCGTACAGGCTGGCGTTGGGGAAATTGAAGGTCACGGTCATGCTTGGCGTGCTGCCGCTGTGGAACGTGCCCTGGATGACGTTGTTGGGATCGTTGAAGTTGTTCACCCAGGCGTACTGGTTGCCGTACACCTGGTAGGGACCGGCCAGCGCCAGCGGCACGACGGCGAGCAGGGCGGCGGCGACCAGCGCGCGTAAAACGCGCGTCCGTCCGCGCCGCGGCGCGATGACGGTGGCGGGAAGGCGCGGCGAAGCGGCAGCGGAAACGGGAGCGGAAGCGTGCATGGCGGTCTCTCCTGAGCGTGCAGGGGCAGCGAAGCTGCTGCCGCGGCGGACGCTAGCAAGGCGCGCGCGCCGCGAGCTATGACAAGACCCGCGCGCGCCATGCGCCAACGCAATAGCGCTACCGCGATCCAGGCCGCAGGCGTGGGCCGCTTCACAGGTATCTCGCGCCGGCGAGATTTTCGCCAATGCATCGTCTACGCAGTGCTGTCCGCATCCGCACCAGGCTGCAACGACGTCCCGCACTGCAGCATGCGCTGACAGGTCGCCGCGCGCGCAGCGCCGCGATAAGCTGATGGGTCATTGCGGAGAAGCACGATGACATTGCGCTGGTACTTCGATTTCATCTCGCCGTTTTCCTATCTGCACTGGCAGCAGGTGAAAACGCTTCCGGAGTTCGACCGGATCCAGCCGGTGCCGATCGTGTTCGGCGCGGTGCTGGCGCAGTTGCAGGCGCGCGGACCGGCCGAGGTGCCGCACAAGCGCGAGTTCACCTACCGCTTCGTGCAGTGGCAGGCGCAGCAGCAAGGCGTGCCGCTGCGTTTCCCGCCGGCGCACCCGTTCAACCCGCTGACCGCGCTGCGCCTGTGCGTCGCCACCGGCACCACGCCGCAGGCCATCGATGCGCTCTTCGACTGGCTGTGGCGCGACGGCCACGCCGGCGACGACGCCGCGGCGCTGGCGCCGGTCGGCCAGGCGCTGGGTATCGCCGACGTGGCCGCGGCCACCGCCGATGCGCAGGTCAAGGCGCAGCTGCGCGCCAACACCGAGCAGGCGCTGGCGGCCGGCGTGTTCGGCGTGCCGACCCTGCAGATCGACGACACCCTGCTGTGGGGCAACGACGCGCACCCGCTGATGCGGGCGGTGCTGGCCGACCCGCAGTTGCTGCAGCGCGGCGAGATGGCGCGCCTGGCGACGCTGCCGGCCGCCGTGCAGCGGGGCGCCTGAGCGGCCGCCATGTTCATCGCCATTTTCCCGTACTGGAGCTTCAGCGGATGCGTATCGGCATCGTCGTAGATTCCGCCTGCGATCTGCCGCAGGACTACATCGCGCAACACGAGCTGGTGGTTTTGCCGATCAGCGTGCGCCTCGGCGGCACCGTGCTGGCCGATCAGCGCGACGAAGCGGCGACCCTGGAATTCCTGCACGCGCAGGTCAGCGCGCACGGCGCCGAGGCCGAGACCGTGCCGTACAGCGTGGGGCAGATCCGCGAGCTGTTCCTTGGCCGGCTGGTCATCGACTACGACCACGTGTTCTGCCTGACCATCGCCAAGACCCGCAGCCCGATCCACGACCACGCGCAGCAGGCCGGCTTCGCCATCCTCAGCGACTACAAGCCGATCCGCCAGGCCGCCGGTCACGCCTCGCCGTTCGCGCTGCGGGTGATCGACACCCAGAACCTGTTCGCCGCACAGGCGGTGGTCGCCGTCGAGGCGGTGCGCTTGCGCGCCGACGGCGCCAGCGTGCAGGCCATCCGCGAGCGGCTGGAGACGCTGGCCGAGCACACCCACGGCTACATGATCGCGCGCGACCTGTACTACCTGCGCAGCCGCGCGCGCAGCAAGGGCGACCGCAGCGTCGGCCTGCTCAGCGCCGCACTCGGCTCGGCCCTGGACATCAAACCAGTGCTGCACTGCCACCGCGGCGAGACCGCGCCGGTGGCCAAGCTCAAGGGCTTCGACCACGCCGTGCAGACGCTGTTCGGCCTGGCCGCCAAGCGCGTGGCCGCCGGGCTGATGACGCCCACGCTGTGCCTGAGCTACGGCGGCGAACTGGCGGAACTGCGCGCCCTGCCCGGCTACGCGGCGCTGCGCCAGGCCTGCGACAGCCACGGCGTAGAGCTGCAGGAAAGCGTGATGAGCCTGACCGGCATGGTCAACGTGGGCAAGGGCGCGCTGGTGCTGGGCTTCGCCGGCGAGGCGCTGCGCTTCGGCTGATTCGTCCGAGCCGCGTCGACGGCGGCGCGGCGCCGGCTCTGCTAGGCTCCGCCGCTTCGTACCGCCCACAAGAGATGCCCATGGCCGTGACCTACTCGATCAGCCTGCCCGATCCCGCCCGTGCCCGCGGCAGCCAGCCATCGCTGAGCTTCACCGCGCACGGCGCCGACGCCTTCGCCGAACAGCTTCAGGCCGCGCTGAGCGACCCGGCCTGGTTCGAGCGCTGGCGCGCGCTGCAGCCGGAGCCGGACGAGGTCGATCCGGCCCTGGGCGTGACCGATCCGGCAGCGCGGGTGACCGGCCGCCAGGACGATCTGCGCATCGACCTGTCCGCCACCACCAGCATCCCCGGCGACATCCTCAAGCAGCGCCTGCGCCTGCTGGCCGGCAGCGGCTGGGAACTGCGCGACGTGCGCTGAAACGCGCGCCCAGGCCACCGCACTGCGGTGGCCGACGCGCCCATGCAGAGCCGCGTCGCGCTACGACGCGGCCAGCGCGCGGCGCGGCCAGGACCAGCGCAGATTGACCGCCAGCGTGCCCAGCACGATCAGCGCCAGGCCCAGCCACTGCACCGGCACCAGCCGGTGGCCGTACAGCAGGTAGTCCAGCAGCAGCGTCACCAGCGGGTAGACGAAGGCCACCACCGCGATCGCCGCCACGTGCAGGTGCCGGTAGGCGCTGTAGAACAGCACGTACACCACGCCGCTGTGGATCACCCCCAGGCCGACCAGCCAGAACCAGTGCCGCCCGGGATGCAGCGCGGCGCTGCTGGAGAAGCCGGCCAGCATCGCCGCACCGACCCAGCACTGCACCGTCACCACCGCCAGCGGCCGCTCGCGGCTGATCCGCCGCGACATCAGCAACGAGGCGCCGCACAGCAGCGCGCCCAGCAGGGTCAGCGCGATCCCGCCCAGGTAGCCACGGTCGGCGCTGGACCACAGCCGCAGCGGATCGGCCGAACAGGCCACGCCGACGAAGGCCAGCAACGTCCAGCCCAGGTCGGCGCGGCGGCTGCGCTCGCCCTGCAGCACCGCCGCCAGGATCAGCATGACGAACGGGAACACGTGGTAGACCATGGTCGCCACGCCGATCGACGAGCGCGCCATGCCGGCGAACAGCGCCACCCAGTTGAGCACCAGCAACACGCCACTGAGCGCCGCGTCGCGCAACAGCGCACGCTCGCGCCACAGTCCGCGCAACTGCCCGCCGAGCAGGCCGCACACGGTCAGGAACAGCGCGCCGAACAGGCAGCGGTAGAACACCGCGGTCACCGGGTCCTGGCCGCTCTCGTGCACGAACACGCCGACCGAACCGATCAGCACCTCGGCCAGCAGCAACTGCCATAGTGCCCGCCGGGACGCGCCCGCGGATGTCGCGACGGCGGCGCTCATAGCGCGATGCTCCCGTGCAGGTACTGCACCGCCGCGCCACGCACCTGCACGTGGTCCGGCGTCACCCGGCACTCCAGCTCGCCGCCGCGCGCCGACGCCTGCCACGCACGCAGGTCGCGCTTGCCCAGGCGCTGCGCCCACAGCGGCGCCAGCGCGGCGTGGATCGAGCCGGTCACCGGATCCTCGGCGCCGCCGTTGGCCGGCCAGAAATAACGCGAGACGAAATCGTGCTCGCGGCCGGGCGCGGTGACCGCGACATCGCGCGGCGCCAGCACCAGCATCCGCGCCAGGTCCGGCACCACCGCGCGCACCTGGGCTTCGTCCGCGTACACGGCGATGTAAGCCTGGTCGTTGCGGTAGGCCGTCTGCGGCGCGATCGACAAGGTCTGCGCGAGCGCCTCCGGCACCGTCGCCAACGCGGTCGGCGCCTGGTTCGGAAAGCGCAGGACGAAGCGTCCGTCGGCCTCGCGGTCCACCCCCAGTTCGCCGACCGCCGCGGCGCGGAACCGCAACGGCAGCGGCGCCAGGCCCTGGGTGGCGACGACGAAAGCGCTGGCCAAGGTGGCATGGCCGCAGAACCCCACTTCGCGCAGCGGCGAGAACCAGCGGATCGCGAACGCGCCATCGGCCTCGCGCACGAAGAACGCGGTCTCCGACAGATTGTTCTCGCTGGCGATGGCCTGCATCAGCGCGTCCGGCAACCACGCCTGCAGCGGCACCACCACGGCCGGGTTGCCGCGGAACCGCACCGTGGTGAAGGCATCGACGATGAACAGCGGCAGTTGCACGCGCGGCCTCGGGAATGGGGAAGGACGCGGCCAGTGTGCGCCGGGGTGGGCGACCAGCACAGAGTCAGATACGCTGCAAATCGACCGATACAGATGAGGCCGCCGCATGCGCCTGTACGAAGCCCTCGCCAGCCAGCTGCGCGAACAGATCGCGCAGGGCACGCTGCGTGCCGGCGAGCGCCTGCCGTCGATCCGGCAACTGGCCGCCGGCCACGGCATCAGCGCCGCCACCGCGGTGCAGGCCTGCCTGCAACTGGAACGCGAAGGCCGGGTGCAGGCACGCCCGCGCTCGGGCTACTTCGTGCGCGCCGCGGCCACGCCGCAACCGACCGGGGCAGGCGCGACTACCCGACGGCGCGCGCCGGGCGCGGTCGCCAATCCGGCGCTGCAGGGCGTGCTGGACATGCTCGCGCGCTCGGACTTGGTGCCGCTGCACACCGCCACACCGGCGGCGGCGCTGCTGCCCGGCGCACACCTGGCCAGCGCGCTGGCGCGGCAGTTGCGCCGCCAGCGCAGCGCTGCGCTCGACTACGCCCCGCCGCAGGGCCACGCCGCGCTGCGCCGGCAGATCGCGCAGCGTTACGCACACTGCGCCACCGCCGTGGCCGCCGACGAGGTGGTGGTGACCGCCGGCGCGATGGAAGCGATCAGCCTGGCGCTGCGCACCCTCACCGCGCCCGGCGACGTGGTGCTGGTCGAGACCCCGACCTACCACGGCATCCTGCAGGCGGTGGCGGCGCTGCGGCTGAAGGTGCTGGAAGTCCCGAACCGGCCCGGCCAGGGCATCGACGCCGCGCGCCTGGATGCGCTGCTGCAGCGCACGCCGGCGCGCGCCGCGGTGCTGGTGCCGAACTTCAACAACCCGCTCGGCAGCCTCACCCCGGACGCGGCCAAGCGCGCCCTGCTGGACAGTTGCGCGCGCCACGGCACGGTGGTGATCGAGGACGACATCTACGGCGAACTCGACTGGTCGGGGCAGCGCCCAAGGCCGCTGCGCCATTTCGACACCCACGGCAACGTGATCACCTGCGGCGCCTTCTCCAAGGTGCTGGCGCCCGGCCTGCGCGTGGGCTGGCTGCTCGGCGGCGCCTGGACCGACGCGCTGGTGCGCGCCAAGTACTTCTCCACCATCGGCGGCGCCAGCCTGCCGCAACTGGCCCTGGCCGACTACCTGCAGCGGCACGACCTGGAGCGGCACCTGCGCAAGCTGCGCCGCACCCTGGCCGACAACGGCCAGCGCCTGCGCGAGGCGGTGCTGCGGCACTGGCCGGCCGGCACCCGCATCGGCGACCCGGCCGGCGGCCTGTCGCTGTGGCTGCAACTGGCCGACGCCGGCAGCGGCCAGGCCTTGTTCGAGGCCGCCCTCGCCGCCGGCATCGGCACCTCGCCCGGGCATCTGTTCTCCAGCCGCGGCGACTACGCCGACCACCTGCGACTGAGCTGCGGCCAGCCGTGGAGCGAGACCCTGGAACACGCCATGCGGCGGCTGGGCACGCTGGCGGCGCGGCTGCCGCGCTGAACGCGACGCCCGGCGCCATGCCGCTGCCCCGATGCGAAACGCGTACTGCCAGCGTCTGCCTGACAGTCCAGCGCACCATGCTGTCCTACCGGCACCGCGGGACGATGCAGCGGATTGCATGCGAGCGCTTGCCGATCCAGGCGATGCCGCCGCAGTACGGCGCGACCGCGTCAGCGCGTCCCGCGCAACGGCGTCGATACGATCGCCGGCAGCCGGGACTGGCTGCGCTATCGCGTGGCCGCGCCGATCGCCAACGCCACGCAGGCACCGAACACGGTACAGGCCAGCATCGCCACCGCGCTGAGCGGGCTGCGCCAGCGCTGCCAGGGGAGCAGCAAGGTGCGACGGCAGGACATGGCGCGGCTCCGATCCAGTGACGTGGGAATGGCGAACACTGCGGAATCTAGCCAGCGCCCGTCTCAGCAGGCGCGAACGCGATCGCACAACCGTACGCTGGCTGCCGCCGCCCCCACGTTTGTTTACGAGACCGGCCACACCGCCGCCGTGATGGTCACGGCGCTGTCATGTGCAGGGCCGGTGCGTGCCGCATGCATCATGTGCCTGCCGCGGCCTGGCCGCGGTGTGCGGCACCCTGCCCGGCGGCACGCGTCGCGCGCGGCCGCCGGCGGAGCGCGCTCAGCCCTGCAGGGCGCGCGCGTGGAAGACGATGTGCTCGCCGATGAAGCTGCCGATGAAGTAGTAGCTGTGGTCGTAGCCGGGCTGCACGCGCAGGGTCAGCGGATAGCCGGCGGCGTCGGCGGCGGCCTGCAGCAGCTGCGGGCGCAACTGCTTGTCGAGGAACTCGTCGCCGCCGCCCTGGTCGACCAGCAGCGGCAGGCGCTCGCTGGCGCTGCCGATCAGCACGCTGGCGTCGTACGCCTGCCACTGCGCGCGGTCCTCGCCCAGGTAGGCGGTGAAGGCCTTCTCGCCCCACGGCACCTGCGTGGGCGCCACGATCGGCGAGAACGCCGACACGCTGCGGTAGCGGCCGGGATTCTTGAGCGCGATCACCAGGGCGCCGTGGCCGCCCATCGAGTGCCCGCTGATGGCGCGGCGGCCGTTGTGCGGGAACTGCGCCTCGATCAGCGCCGGCAGTTCCTGCACCACGTAGTCGTACATGCGGTAGTGCGCGGCCCACGGCGCCTGGGTGGCGTTGACGTAGAAGCCGGCGCCCTTGCCCAGGTCGTAGCCCTCGGCATCGGCGACGTTCTCCCCCCGCGGGCTGGTGTCGGGCGCGACCAGGATCACGCCATGCTCGGCCGCGTAGCGCTGCGCGCCGGCCTTGGTGATGAAGTTCTGCTCGGTGCAGGTGAGGCCGCTGAGCCAGTACAGCACTGGCAGCTTGCTGTGCTCGGCCTGCGGCGGCAGGTACACGGCGACCTGCATGCTGCAGCCGAGCACGGCCGAATCGTGGCGATAGACGTCCTGCCAGCCGCCGCAGCAGGCGTGGTGTTCGATGCGTTCCATGGGCAGTTCCGGGAAGAGGGCCTGCGACCGCGCGCGGCCGCAGGCGGAGATGCCGCGACGCGTCGACCGGCGACGCGCGCGGCAGCGGACTTCAGTGCAGCACGCCGTTCTTGCGCGCCACGTGGGTGGAGATCGCGTCCATCAGCGGCGGCGACAGGCAGTCGTACGGCTCCAGCTTCAGTTCGCGCAGGCGATTGCGTATCCCGTCCATCGCCTCCGGACGCGTGCCGCTCTCGATGATCGAGGACACGAACGCGGCGAAGCCCGGCGCCGACCAGCCCTGCTGCGGCGACAGTTCCGTGTGCACGAAATCCAGGCCGTAGAACGGATGTTCGGTGTTCTCGATGCGGCCGTACATGTGCACGCCGCAGCCGGTGCAGGCATGACGGCGGATGGTCGCGCTCTCGTCCACCACCTTGAGCTTCTCCTCGTGCGCGGTCACCTTGACCTTGTCGCGCGCCACCACCGCCACCACCGAGAACGTCGCGCCCTTCGGCTTCCAGCACTTGGTACAGCCGCACGCATGGTTGTGCGCGGTCTGCGCCCCCACTTCCACCACCACCTTGTCGCTGGCGCAGTGGCATTCCAGGGTGCCGCCCTGGAAATGCTCCGCGCCGGCACGCACGCCGGCATCCACCGACGGATGAATCGTCACAGTACTCATCTTGCCCCCTCCCGGGTTCGTTGCGTCGCTGCAATGCGCGGAAACGGCCGCGCGCCGGACTGACCTGCGGTCAGAAGTGGATGACGGTGCGGATCGACTTGCCCTCGTGCATCAGGTGGAAGGCTTCGTTGATCTCGTCCAGCGGCAGGGTGTGGGTGATGAACGGATCGAGGTCGATCGCGCCGTGCATCGCCTGCTCCACCATGCCCGGCAACTGGGTGCGGCCCTTGACCCCGCCGAAGGCGCTGCCGCGCCAGACGCGGCCGGTGACCAGCTGGAACGGGCGCGTGCTGATTTCCTGGCCGGCGCCGGCCACGCCGATGATGACGCTCTCGCCCCAGCCCTTGTGGCAGCACTCCAGCGCCGAGCGCATCACGTGCACGTTGCCGATGCATTCGAAACTGAAGTCCACGCCGCCATCGGTCAGCTCGACGATGACTTCCTGGATCGGCTTGCTGTAATCCTTGGGGTTGATGCAGTCGGTGGCGCCCATGCTGCGCGCCAGCTCGAACTTGCCCGGATTGGTGTCGATGGCCAGGATGCGGCCGGCCTTGGCCTGCACCGCGCCCTGGATCACCGCCAGGCCGATGCCGCCCAGGCCGAACACCGCCACGGTGTCGCCTTCCTTCACCTTGGCCGTGTTGTGCACCGCACCGATGCCGGTGGTGACGCCGCAGCCGAGCAGGCACACCTTCTCCAGCGGCGCCTCGGGATTGACCACCGCCAGCGAGATCTCCGGCACCACCGTGTACTCGCTGAAGGTGCTGCAGCCCATGTAGTGGTAGATCGGCTGGCCGTTGTAGGAGAAGCGGGTGGTGCCGTCGGGCATCAGGCCCTTGCCCTGGGTGGCGCGCACCGCCTGGCACAGGTTGGTCTTGCCGGACAGGCAGAACTTGCACTTGCGACACTCGGCCGTGTACAGCGGGATCACGTGGTCGCCGACCTTGACGCTGGTGACGCCCTCGCCCACCGCCTCGACGATGCCGCCGCCCTCGTGGCCGAGCACCGCCGGGAAGATGCCTTCCGGGTCGTCGCCGGACAGCGTGAACGCGTCGGTATGGCACACGCCGGTGTGGGTGATGCGCACCAGCACCTCGCCCTGGCGCGGCGGTTCGACATCGATCTCCACGATCTGCAGCGGCTGGCCGGCTTCGAATGCAACGGCGGCTCGGGATTTCATGCGCTTTCTCCTGGCTGAGGAAATGGGTGTGGGGTGCGGATCACTTGAGATAGGAGCGGACCAGCATGCCCATCTCGCGCACGCGCGCGGCGCGCTGCGCGTCGGAACTGGCGGGCTGGCCGAATTCTTCGCGGACGTGGGCTTCCATCACCTCCGACATCAGGCCGTTGACCGCACCGCGGATGGCGGCGATCTGCTGCAGCACGGCAGCGCACTCCGTCCCCTCTTCCAGCGCACGTTCCAGCGCCTCGGTCTGGCCGCGCAGGCGGCGGATGCGGGCGAGGACGCGCTTCTTCTCGTGCGGGGTGTGCGGCATGCGGTGAGGCCCTAGAACTATACTGGGGGATAGTATGCCGGCCGCCGGCAAAAGAAAACGGCCGCGCATCCCGCAACCCCGGCCCAGCCTGTGACAGACGCCCCGCCAGCGCAGGTGCCGACGCATGGCAACGCGTGTCGGCACAGGACACGCGACGGCCATGATCCCGCTGCCGGCGCTGCCTATGATGGCCATGCGTTCAGGCGCGGGCCCCGGGTGCGGTGGCCTCGTCCCTGGGCGCCCCCAGTTCCAGGCAGCCGCGGCCACGTCTAGACTGGGCGACTCCCGTGTGGCGGCCCTTCAAGATCGTGGACATGAAATCCTTCATTCTGGTCGTCGACGACGATCCGGATCTGCGCCGACTCATCAGCGAGTTCCTGAGCGACCACGGCTACCAGGTGGACACCGCCGAGACCGTGGCGGACATGCGCCTGCGGATGGCCGAGCGCCAGCCGGACCTGGTGATCCTGGACGTGATGATGCCCGGCGAAGATGGCCTCAGCGCCGCCCGCCAGCTCGCCAGCGAGCGCGGCGCGCCGGCGGTGATCATGCTCAGCGCGCTGGGCAGCGACACCGACCGCATCATCGGCCTGGAGGTCGGCGCCGACGACTACCTGGCCAAGCCATGCAATCCGCGCGAGCTGCTGGCGCGGGTGCGCGCCCTGCTGCGGCGCAGCCAGGCCACGACGCTGCCGCCGGAAGCGCGCGGCAACGTCTACGAGTTCGCCGGCTGGCGGCTGGACGTGATCCGCCGCGACCTGCGCGATCCCACCGGCATCTTCATCAACCTCTCCGACGGCGAGTTCGCGCTGCTGCGCACCTTCGTCGAGCATCCGCAGCGCGTGCTCAGCCGCGACCAGTTGCTCGACTACGCGCGCGGCCGCGACACCGAGGTCTACGATCGGGCCATCGACAGCCAGATCAGCCGCCTGCGCCGCAAGATCAACGAACGCGTGCAGACCGAACTGATCCGCACCGTGCGCAACGAGGGCTACATGCTGCTGCCGAGCGTCGCCCGCCTGTGAGTGCGTCCACGCGCGCCCGCCGCGGCGTGCCGATCTTCGCCCGCGCCTTCCTGCTGCTGGTGGTGGCGCTGCTCACCGCGCAGCTGATCGGCATCGCCCTGGTGCTGCGCACGCCGGTCTACGAGATGCCGGTGCATCCGCCGGAGGTGATCGCCCTGCTCAGCACGCGCATGCCGGCCGGCACCCAGACCCTGAAGGTGCAGGACACCGCGCATGCACCGCTGCCGGCGCGCGACCAGGTACGCGACCGCAATGCCGAACGGGTGATGGCGCACTGGCTGGACGTGCCGCCGGACCAGGTGCGTTTCTACCGCAACAGCGACGGCCGCCTGGAGCGCCTGCGCCTGCGCCTGGGCGAACACCCACCGCCGCCGCCGCACGCCGTCGCCGCCGACGATGCGTCCTCGCACGGGGCGATGCCGCCGCCGCACGGACAGGAACCGCCGCCGATGGAGCCACCGCCCGGCCCGGGCGAGCCACCGCGCGATGGCGCCTTCGGCGGGGCCATGCATGCATCGGGCTGGCGCGAGCGCGGCTTCGCCCCGGCGGTGCCGCTGCTGGATGGCTTCACCGCCGCACTGCGCCAGCCCGACGGGCGCTGGCGCAGCGTGATGTCGCCGCCGCGGCGGTTTTCCAACGAATTCAAGACCCAGGTGGTCATGCTGTTCCTGGCCGGCATGCTGGCGATGCTGCCACTGGCCTGGTGGTTCTCGCGGGCGCTGTCGGCGCCGATCCGGCGCTTCGCCGAGGCGGCCGATCAGCTCGGCCGCAACCCCGACGCGCAACCGCTGCGGCGCAGCGGCCCCAGCGAGATCGTGCAGGCGGCCGATTCGTTCAACGCCATGCAGGCGCGCCTGAACCGGCTGATCAACGAGCGCACGCACATGGTCGCGGCGATCGCCCACGACCTGCGTACGCCGCTGGCGCGGCTGGCGTTCCGCCTGGAGACCCTGCAGTCGCCGCTGCGCGAGAAGACCATGGCCGACATCGACGAGATGAAGGCGATGATCTCCGCGGCGCTGGACTTCATCCACAACGACAGCCGCCGCGGCAAGCGCTCGCCGCTGGATTTCCGCCTGCTGGTGGAAAGCGTGGTCGACGACGCCAGCGACACCGGCGCCGACGTGGTCCTGCTGCTCGGCGACGCCATCACCCTCGACGGCGACCCGCTGTCGCTGCGGCGCATGGTGATGAACCTGGTGGAGAACGCGCTGAAGTACGGCAAGCGCGCGCGCCTGCAGCTGCGCCACGAGGCCGGCGAGTGCGTGCTGTGGATCGACGACGACGGCCCCGGCATCGATCCGGCGCAGCGCGAAAAGCTGTTCCTGCCATTCTTCCGCGGCGAGAACTCGCGCAACCGCGATACCGGCGGCATCGGCCTGGGCCTGTCGGTGGCGCACAGCATCGTGCTGGCGCATGGCGGCCAGATCGCCCTGGACAACCGCCCCGAGGGCGGCCTGCGGGTCAGCGTGCGGCTGCCCTGCCACGCGGTCGGCGGCTGAGCCGCCCCGCAGCAGTACCGCCGCACGCCGACCGGCTCAGTGCGGGTTCGGATCGACGATCACGGCGGTGCCATAGCACAGCACCTCGGTCAGGCCAGCCATCAGCTCGGTGGCGTCGTAGCGCACCGCGACGATGGCATTGCCGCCCATCTGCCGCGCGTGCTGCAGCATGTCGCGGTAGGTCTCCAGGCGCGCCTGCTCGCACAGTTGGGTGTAGATGGTGATATTGCCGCCGAAGATGGTCTGCAGCCCGCCCAGGAAGTTGCCGACGATGGAGCGCGAGCGCACGGTGATGCCGCGCACGATGCCCAGATTGCGCACGATGCGGTAGCCGGGAAGCTCCAGCGCGGTGGTCACCATCGCATCGTTGAGCGGCGAGGCCGCCATCGCGCGTGGCGGCGAGGAATTGTACGGATCGGTCATGGATGCCCCCTGTGGCGCCGGTCCGTGGTTCCGCGGACCGCGGACCCGGCACGCGTGCGCCGGAACCGGCAGTGTTAGCACTGCAGGAAGAACGACGCAATCGCCAGGACCAGGCCGCCGATCCACAGCAGCAGCATCGCCACGACGCCGGCCAGGACGACCGCGACGCGTCGCCAGCGGCGCAGGCCGCGCGCGCGCCGCACCACGTGCACGCACAACCCGGCGCCCAACACCACACCGGTGACGATCACGGCCCACCCGAGCAGATCGACGAGCGGATCCTTCGGGCCAACGTCAGCCGGGCATTGGCTGGTCGCATGCGCGGATGCCATGCAGCCGAGCAACACGCTCAGGGCGCCGGCCCTGCCGCCGCGGTGGCGCCCCACACCGCTGCCCGCCTTCATGCAGGTCGCGGACTCGGCACGCACGCGACCAAGCGTGCGCAATGCGAAGGAGCTCGACATGCAACGGGACTTCGCGGAACGCGCAAGATGCAGCTCAACGGATCGGCGGCATGGGGCTGCCGGCACCTGTCGATGAGGGTCGCCGAAACTCGGCCGTCACGGATCGCGACAGCAAGCGCGCGATGATCCAGCCATGCAAGGCGACGAAGGCCGCCGCGAAGACCACACCAATCGCGGACATGGCCCACAGCATCGGCTGCATGTCCGGCGCGCCATGCATCTGCGCAACAGCGAGCTGCTTCTGCATGAACGCGATCATCTGCACCTGCACGACCGCGCCTCCCAGGTTCCATGCGATCACCAGCGACATGGCCGCGATGAAACACCACCGCGCCCAATTCGACCGCCGCAGAAGCCCGATCGAACTCGCCAGGGTCCACGCTGAAAACAGCGTAGTCCCAAGAAAAAACCACCGAAAGTGGGAAAAAATGAAGGCGATCGTCGGCGGCATTCCTGGCGGAAACCTGTGCACCGCATCGGCGAACTGCACGTGATCGAACACGGCGAACACAACGAAGACCTGCATGATGCCGATCACCGTGCCGAAACCGGAGAGTGCGATGAAGATCCAGGCCAGGATGGCGACAAAATTGGACCGCTGTGGCGCCTGATGCATACGTCCCCCTGAAGACGAGTCGACAATAGTGCCGCCTGGCCGCTCCCCGTGCCATCGCCTGCAGCCACATCCGATCGCCGAACGCTCTAACCGCGTCGCGCCATGCGCATGCCTCGGGCACCGCGCTGGTACAGCCAGCGCGCCGGCATGACGCCGCAACAGGCAAGACGGCACTCAGCGGCACCGTCAGGCGGCGTCGCCCGCGGCGACGCGCATCGCCTCAACGTCGCTGCGCCAGCGCCGCGGCATGACGCCCCAGCAACAGCGGCAGGGCGGTCTTCCGCCAGAACACCAGGCTGACGTGGCCGGAGGACATGCCACCATGGCTGAGGCGCGGCACGAACACCGACTCGACAGAGGCGTCGTCCAGCGCCGTGCCGACCAGGCGCGCGAAGGTGTCGGCAAGCAGCGCCTCGCACTGCGCGGACGTCGCCGGCAGCGGCACGCCGGTCAGGGTCAACGCCATCTCCTCCCACAGATACGGATCGCCACGGCCGCCCCATGTGGGCGGCTCGTCCTGGAACAGGCCCGCCATGTCTACGGTCGCGGTCATCGTCGTGCTGGCCCAGCGGCGCGCGGCGCTGCGCTCAGTACGCGAACTCGCGGAACACGTGGTCGATGTCGCCCTGCCACGCGCCGTGGTACAGCGCCAGCTTGCGCTCGGCCGCGGTCTCGCCGGCGTGCAGGATTTCCACCAGCGGCTCGAGGAAGCGCGATTCGTCCTGGCCGTCGCGATTCAGGCGCGCACGCCGGCGCAGGCCGTCCAGGGCGATCTTCACCGCCTCGGCGGCCAGGTCCTGCACGGTGCCGTTGCGGAACGGCAGCTTCAGCGCCAGCTTCGGCACGCCGTCGCGCAACGCGTGGCGTTCGACCAGGCTGAAATCCTTGACCAGGTCCCAGGCCGCATCCAGTGCGGCATCGTCGTACAGCAGGCCGACCCAGAACGCCGACAGCGCGCACAGCCGGCCCCACGGGCCAGCGTCGGCGCCGCGCATTTCCAGGTACTTCTTCAGGCGCACTTCCGGGAACGCGGTGGTCATGTGGTCGGACCAGTCGCGCAAGGTCGGCAACGCGCCCGGCAAGGCAGGCAGCCTGCCCTGCAGGAAGTCGCGGAAGCTCTGTCCGCTGGCGTCCACGTAGGTGCCGTTACGGTAGGAGAAGTACATCGGCACGTCGAGCAGGTAGTCGACGTAGCGCTCGTAGCCGAAGCCGTCCTCGAACACGAAGTCGAGCATGCCGGTGCGGTCGGCGTCGGTATCGGTCCAGATGTGCGAGCGGTAGCTGAGGTAGCCGTTGGGCGTGCCGTCGGCGAACGGCGAATCGGCGAACAGCGCGGTGGCGATCGGCTGCAGCGCCAGCGACACGCGGAACTTGCGCACCATGTCCGCTTCGCTGGCGTAGTCCAGGTTGACCTGCACGGTGCAGGTGCGGGTCATCATGTCCAGGCCGAGCGCGCCGACCTTGGGCATGTAGTGTTTCATGATCTTGTAGCGGCCCTTGGGCATCCACGGCATCTCGTCGCGGCGCCACTTCGGCTGGAAGCCCATGCCGAGGAAGCCCAGGCCCAGTTCGTCGGCGACCTGCTTGACCTCGTTGAGGTGGCTGCCCACTTCCACGCAGGTGTCGTGGATGGTCGGCAGCGGCGCGCCGGACAGTTCCAACTGGCCGGCCGGCTCCAGCGTCACCGAGGCGCCGTCGCGCAGCAGGGCGATGGTGTGCCCGGCTTCGCGCACCGGCTCCCAGCCGAAGCGGGTCAGGCCCAGCAGCAGCGCCTCGATGCCGCGCTCGCCGTCGAAGGTCGGCGGCCGCAGGTCGTCCAGGCGGAAGCCGAACTTCTCGTGCTCGGTGCCGATGCGCCACTGCGCTTCGGGCTTCTCTCCAGAGGCGAGCACCTGCACCAGTTCGGCGCGGTCGGTGATCGGCGTCTCGGCAACGTGGCTGGGGCTCGACAAGGGCAGGACTCGCACGGCGGGTGAGGCGATGTGGGGACCGGGCCCGGCCATCGCAAGGCCCGCACTATAGCCTGCCGGGGGTGAGGCCCATATCGCTACCGGCGGCACTGCAGCATTCCACGGCCGCGCCGCCGCCGCGTCGAGAGTGAGACGCAGCAAGCGCCCGCGGCGCCGGCTTCGGTAGGCTGCGGACTCTCCCACCGCCCGCGGCAGGCAACGCATGCGCCCGACCCACTCCGAACGCCATCGCACCGACCGCGCCGGCTGGCTGCGCGCGGCCGTGCTCGGCGCCAACGACGGCATCCTGTCCGTGGCCGGCCTGGTGGTCGGCGTCGCCAGCAGCGGCGCGTCGGCGGCCACGGTATTGACCACCGGCATCGCCGGCCTGGTCGCCGGCGCGATGTCGATGGCCGCCGGCGAATACGTGTCGGTGCAATCGCAGGCCGACACCGAGCGCGCCGACCTGGCGCTGGAACGCCGCGAACTGCACGAGGATCCGCAGAGCGAACTGGAGGAACTGATCGCGATCTATCGCCAGCGCGGCCTCGATCCCGCCCTCGCCCGCCAGGTTGCCGAGCAGTTGACCGCGCACGATGCGCTGGGCGCGCACGCGCGCGACGAACTCGGCATCACCGAGAGCCTGCGTGCGCGCCCGCTGCAGGCGGCCGCCGCATCGGCGGCGGCGTTCTGCAGCGGCGCGGCGCTGCCGATCGTGGCCGCCTGGCTGGCACCGGACGGACGGCAACTGTGGGTGACCGGCGCGGCCACCCTCGTCGGCCTGTCGCTGACCGGCGCGCTGGCCGCGCGCGCCGGCGGCGCCTCGGGCCTGCGCGGCGCGGTGCGCGTGGTGTTCTGGGGCGCGGCGGCGATGCTCGCCAGCGGCGCGATCGGCCATGTGTTCGGCGTGCATGTCTGAGCGGGCATGCGCGGTAATGGGTAGCATCACCGGCATGGCCGACGCCCGTTTCCCCGAAATGCAAGGCAAGCGCACGCCCATCGCTCAAAACGCAACCTGACCTGGAGGACTGAAAATCAACACGGACACCTGCGTCGTCGACCACATGGGATTTTCCGTTTCATCGCTGGAGGAGGCGATCGCGTTCTGGACTGAGGCCATGGGCTTCGAACTTGTCCGCACAGGCGAAATGGGCGGCGATTTCCTGCGCGAGGTGACGGGTGTCGACGATCCTCGTTGCCGCATGGCGCTGGTGGTCTCGCCTGCCGGCTTTCCCATCGAACTGCTGGAATACTCGACAGCTCGCACGTTGGGCAAGACACCCGCGAGCGCTGGCGCGATCGGCGCAGCCCATCTTGCCGTCACCGTGACGGAGATCGACGTGGCTGTCGCCAGGATCCAGGCGCAGGGATGGCACTTGAAAGGATCTCCGCGGCCGATCGAGGCAGGGCCACGCTCGGGAACCGTCGTTGTCTACGTCAGCGGGCCCGACGGGATCACCATCGAGCTCATGCAACCTCCCAGGTAAGCGTGGCTGACAAAACGACTGCGCAGTCGCCAGACCGCGGGGAAGCGGCCTGTGGCGTGCCGAGACCGGCAGTTTGCGGGGCCGGCGCCAGCGCAGTCGTGGTGGTCAGACCGGCTGCGACGTAGCAGCTTGGCGCTTTGCTCTGAGCGCGCGCGCCGCGCTGCGTTAGCATCGCAGCCATGGCCGACACCACCTCTCCCGACGCCCTGCTGCTGGCGCGTCTTTCCAGCCTGGCCGACTGCACCCAGGCGGAGGGCTACGCCTGCATCAGCGCCCGCCGCGAACACGGCGCGCGCTCGGTGGAGATCCCGCGGCCGCAGCTGGCGATCCTGCTGCAGGGCCGCAAGCAGGTGCGCACCGCCACGCAGACCCTGGACTTCGTGCCGGGCGACCTGTTCCTGGTGACGCGGCGCTGCCGCATCGATGTGGTCAACATCCCGGATCCGCACAGCGGCCTGTACCTGAGCGTGCTGGTGCCGCTGTGCGAGGAAGCGCTGAGCGCCGCCCGCGTGCTGTGGAACGAGCCGCTGCCCGCCGCCGGCGCGGAACTGGCGCGCCTGCGTGCCGAGACCTTCGGCGGCACCCTGCTGCAATGGCGGCAGGCACTGCAGGACGGCCGCTACACCGAGGCGCGGCTGGCGCTGGCGGCCCTGGTGGTGGCGCTGTGCCGGCAAGGCCACGGCGGCCTGCTGCTGCCGCCGGCGCCAAGCGTGGCGGCGCAGGTGCGCGAGCTGATCGCCGCACAGCCGCAGCGCGGCTGGCGTTCGCGCGACATCGAAGACCACCTGGGACTGAGCGGTGCGACCCTGCGCCGGCACCTGGCCGGCGAAGGCACCTCCTTGCGCGAGCTGCTTGCCGATGCGCGCCTGGCGCATGCGATGCAGCTGCTGTACACCACGCGCTGGCCGCTGAAGACGGTCGCCGCGCACGCCGGCTACCGCTCGGTGCGCAGCTTCAGCCAACGCTTCCAGCAACGCTACGGCCTGGATCCGGCCAGCATCGGCAATTGAGCCACGTCGGCGTTGAGCGCCGCGCGCAGCGGAATGAGCGAATCGCGCAGCGGGACCGGCGCAGCATTCTGGTACCGCGGCGCCTGCCGCATTGCCAGGAAATCCCATGTCCGTGTTCCCGTTGCGCGCGCTGTGCGCGCTGGCCCTGACCGCCAGCACGGCGCTGACGCTGCCGCCCATCGCCCATGCCGCCGCGCCGGAGAGCGCCGTTGCGCAAGTACCCGGCGTCTATCGCCAGGCGGTCGGCCGCTTGCGCATCACCGCCCTGTTCGACGGCACCGTGGCGCTGCCGCGCGCGCAACTGGCGAACATCCCGCCAGAGGCGATCGCGCGCCTGCTCGACCACCGCTACGTGCCGGAGAACGACAAGGGCCTGCAGACCGCGGTCAACGCCTACCTGATCCAGGACGGCACGCACCTGACCCTGGTCGATACCGGCACCGCGACTTGTTTTGGCCCCGGACTCGGCCAGGTGCTGGCCAACCTGCGCGCGGCCGGCTACGCACCCGAGCAGGTCGACGATGTGCTGCTGACCCACGCCCATCCCGATCACCTGTGCGGCCTGCTCGATGCGCAGGGCCAGCCCGCCTATCCCAAGGCGACGGTGTGGCTGAGCGCCGCTGACGCCGCGTACTGGCTGGATCCGGCCAGCGAGGCCGGCGCGCCGCAGATGTTGCGCTTCGCCTTCCCGCTGGCGCGCGCGGCGGTGGCGCCGTACCAGGCGGCGCAGCGGCTGCGCCGTTTCCACCCCAGCGACGCGTTGCCGGGCGGTGCGGTGGCGCTGGACACCCACGGGCACACGCCCGGACACGTGTCGTACCGCTTCGACGGTGGTGCGGGGCAGCAATTGCTGGTGTGGGGCGACCTGGTGCACTACCACGCGGTGCAGTTCGCGCAACCGCAGGCCTCGTACGAGGCCGACAGCGACCGCGCCGCAGCGATCGCCGCACGCAAGCGCATGCTGGCGCAGGCCGCGGACCACGGCTGGTGGGTGGCCGGCGCGCACCTGCCGTTCCCGGGCCTGGGCCACGTGCGCCGCGAGGGTGAAGCGTTCGCCTGGGTGCCGGCGGAGTTTTCGCCGTTGTCGGCGGCGCCTTGAGGCTGTTCTTTCTTGGAAGAAAGAACAGCTGCTAGCCCCTCTCCCCTCGGGAGAGGGGTTGGGGTGAGGGTCCGGCGCGAAGCGTCTCGCAGAGTTCGAGTGCACGAGGCTTCGCCCGTACCCTCATCCGCCCCTTCGGGGCACCTTCTCCCAAGGGGAGAAGGGAACGGCTAGCCCCTCTCCCTCCGGGAGAGGGGTTGGGGTGAGGGTCCGGCGCGAAAGCGTCTCGCAGCGTTCAAGCGCAAGAGGCCGAATCCGACACCACCCCACTCACTCCGCGACAGTCGGCTCCGTCTCCAACCCCAGCCAGCCACCGACGATGCCACGCAACTCGTCCACGCCCTGGCGGCTCTCGCCGGAGAAGGCCTGCACGCTGACGGTGTCGCCGAACGCGCTGGCCAGCTCCTTGCGTACCTGCTGCAGCACCTGCGCCTGCTGGCCGCGGCCGAGCTTGTCGGCCTTGGTCAGCAACGCATGCGCCGGCAGGCCGCGCTGCACCGCATACCCGAGCATCTGCCGGTCGTAGTCCTTGAGCGGATGGCGGATGTCCATCACCACCACCAGCCCGCGCAGGGCCTCGCGCGTGCGGAAATAGGTGTCGATGAACTTCTGCCAGTGCGCCTGCAGTTCCTGCGGCACCTTGGCGTAGCCGTAGCCGGGCAGGTCCACCAGGTAGCGCTCGGGCTGGACCTGGAAGAACACCAGTTGCTGCGTACGGCCTGGCGTCTTGGAGACACGGGCCAGGGCGTTCTGCCGGGTCAGCGCGTTCAGCGCGCTGGACTTGCCGGCGTTGGAGCGGCCGGCGAAGGCCACCTCCCAGCCGCCGTCGTCCGGCAACTGACGGGCATTGTGGGCGGACAACAGATACTGGGCACGTTCGAGGATCAGCGACATCCGCCTAGGATCGCACGTCCGCGGCCCCTGGCGGGCTTCGTTGACCGCCGGGCCGCGGCATGCCGATAATCGCGCGAGTGCGGTCGCCGGCCCGGCAGCCGCGGGGTCGGGTCATACGGAGCTTCAGCAATGCGCCACGCTCGCGTTCTTGCCTTTGCCGGTCTAGCGGTTTCCGTCGCCGCCGCGGTCGCGTTCGCGCAGACCTCGGTGGTTCCCATTCCAGACCACGCCCCGGTGCGCACCACGCCGCTGGAGAGCGACGTCGGCAAGGCCGCCTGGGGCGATCCCAAGGCCGGCCAGGCCAAGGCCGCGGCCTGCGCCGCCTGCCACGGTGCGGACGGCAATCCCGCCATCGCCATGTATCCGCGCATCGCCGGCCAGATGGAGCGCTACAGCGCGCGGCAGATGGCGCTGATCGCGCATGGCGAGCGCACCAGCGGCGCGGTCGCGGCGATGGTGCCGTTCGTGCAGCCGTTGAGCACGCAGGACATGCGCGACATCGGCGCCTACTTCGCCACGCAGAAGGCCGGCGCCGGCATCGCCGACGACGCAGTGATCGCCGACGGCCCGTACGCCGGCATGAAGTTCTACGAGGTCGGCCAGCAGCTGTATCGCGGCGGCGATGCGACCCGCGGCATCCCCGCGTGCATGGCCTGCCACGGCCCGGCCGGCGCCGGCAACCCTGGCCCCGCCTACCCGCATCTGGGCGGCCAGCACGCCGACTACGTGGCGCGGCGCCTGCAGGAGTACCAGGCCGGCACCACCCAGGAACGCGATCCGACGATGTTCAAGATCATGGCGCAGGTGGCCAAGCCGCTGACCAACCAGGAGATCAAGGCGCTGGGCAGCTACCTGCAGGGCCTGCACGACCGCGCCGACGACGCGGCCGCCGCACAGGCCGCACCGGCCGCGGCAACGCCACAGCAGCCGGCGCCCGCGCAACAATCCTGACCGCGCGCCGCCGCGGCGGCGCCGGCCCGTTTCCCCTTCGCGCCGGTCCCGACGACCGGCGTTCGTTTTTTGCCATTGGAGATCGCATGAATCGTCTGCCCCGCCTGCTGTTGTGCCTGCTCGCCCTGCTGCCGTTGAGCGCCTGCGCGCAACCCAAGTCCGCCACTGTGGTGGAAGGCGAGGACTACACCCTGATCGCCGACCCCAAGCCGTTCGCGCCGCTGGCCGGCAAGATCGAGGTGGTGGAAGTGTTCGGCTATACCTGCCCGCATTGCGCGCACTTCGAGCCGCTGCTGGAGGAATGGGCCGGCAAGCAGGCCAAGGACGTGCGCCTGACCCTGGTGCCGGCGGCGTTCGGCGGCTACTGGGACAGCTTCGCCAGCGCCTTCTACGCCGCGCAGCAACTGGGCGTGCAGAGCCGCAGCCACCGTGCCATGTTCGAGGCCATCCACGACAAGCGCAGCGTGCCGGTGCAGAACGTGGCGCCGGAGGAACTGGCCACGTTCTACGCCGGCTTCGGGGTCAAGCCGCAGGCCTTCATCGCCGCCTACCAGAGCCCGCAGGTCGCCGCGCAGGTGAAGGCCGCGCGCGATTTCGCCGTGCGCGCCGACATCGCCGGCACTCCGGCGCTGATCGTCAACGGCAAGTACCTGGTCAAGGGCAAGAACTTCGAGGACATGCTGCGCATCGCCGATGCGCTGATCGCCCGCGAGCGCGCCGGCAAGTAATCGGCGCACGGCGCTTCATCCGCGCCATGGCATCATGACGGGGTGGCCGGACCGCGCTTGCGGCGCGTCCGGCGTTTTTCCCCCATCCTGCTGGAGATGTCGCCGATGAAGACCCGCTTCGCCCTGACCCTGATGGCCCTGCTGCCGATCCTGGTGGCATGCAAGGCCCAGGACGGCACTGCCGACACCGTCGCCCCTGCTTCCGGCACCGCCGCGGCCCCGGCTGCGCCCGCCGCTGGCACTGACGCCGCCGCGCCCGCCGAGACCCCGGCCGCGCCTGCGGCCACCACCGCCGATGCCGCCGCGCAGCCCGCCGCCACCGACGGCGACAGCGACAGCGCCGCCGCGGCCAAGCCGGTCGCCGCCAAGACCCCGAACGGCCCGGAGCCGGTCGCCGGCACCGACTACGTCGACATCGCGGGCGGCCAGCCGTTCCAGCCGACCAACGGCAAGATCGAGGTGGCCGAGATCTTCGGCTACGTCTGCCCGGCCTGCGCGCGCTTCCAGCCGCTGATCGGCCCGTGGAAGGCTGGCCTGCCGTCGGACGTGCGCTTCGTCTATGTGCCGGCGATGTTCGGCGGCACCTGGGACGACTACGCCCGCGCGTTCTACGCCGCCGAGGCGCTGGGCGTGCAGGAGAAGACCCACGAGGCGCTGTACAAGGCGATCCACGTCGACGAGACCCTGAAGGGCGAGCGCGGCCGCGACTCGGTGCAGGACATCGCCAACTTCTACGCCAAGTACGGCGTGGACCCGAAGCAGTTCGCCGACACCATGGGCAGCTTCGCGGTGGCCACCAAGACCAACCGCGCCAAGCAGTTCGCCACGCGCAGCGGCATCACCGGCACGCCGTCGCTGATCATCAACGGCAAGTACCTGGTCAAGGGCAAGAGCTACGACGACATGCTGCGCGTGGCCGATCACCTGATCGCGCGCGAGCGCGCGGCGATGGCCAAGTAAGCCGTCCGCCCCGGGCCGCACCGCCGTGACCGCTCCCGCCACCCGCACCCTGCGCGTGCTGACCGCCAACATCCAGGCCGGTTCCAGCACACGCCGCTACAGCGACTACGTGACCCGCAGCTGGTCGCATGCGCTACCGGCCGGGCGCAAGCGCAGCAGCCTGGACGCGATCGCGCAACTGGCCAGCGACCACGACATCGTCGGCCTGCAGGAGGCCGACCCCGGCAGCCTGCGCTCGGGTTTCACCAACCAGACCCACTACCTGGCCGAGCGCGCCGGCTTCAACTACTGGAGCCACCAGCCGAACCGCCGCGTGGGCGGCGTGGCGTCCAGCGCCAACGGCCTGCTCAGCCGGCTGGAGCCGGTGGAAGTGCAGGACCACGCCCTGCCCGGCCGGCTCGGCGGGCGCGGCGTGCTGCTGGCCAAGTTCGGCAACGGCGCCGACGGCCTGGCGGTGGCGGTGGCGCACCTGTCGCTGGGCGCCAATTCGCGCGCGGCGCAGTTGGCCTTCATCGCCGAGTTGCTGTCCGATCATCCCAACGCGGTGCTGATGGGCGACTTCAACTGCGTCGCCGACCGCCCGGAAATGCAGTTGCTCTACAAACGCACCCGGCTGCAACCGCCGGGCTGCGTGGTGCCGACCTTCCCCAGTTGGCGCCCGCAGCGCGCCATCGACCACATCCTGGTCAGTGACGGCCTGCGCTGCAACGAACAGCGTGCGGTGCCTGCGGCGTTCTCCGACCACCTGGCGGTGGCCACCGAGATCGACGTGCCGCAGCACTTGTTGCGCTGAGACAGCACGTCGATTCTTTTAGCGCGTCGTCGCGGCTGAAGCCGCTCCTACAGCTCGCATCGATACGCCCTTCGGGAGCGTGCACACGCTCCCGAAGTGTGTCAGGCGTAGGCAGCGACTAGAACTTCAGATCCGCACGCACATACAGGTAACGTCCACCGGGAATGCCGTAGGTGGAGGCGTCGTAGCCGTTGAGCGAGCACGACAGGCAGATCGGCGGGTCCTTGTCGAAGACGTTGTTGACGCCGCCGCTGAGGGTCAGGCCCTTGAGCCAGTCGAAGCGGTAGCCCACCTGCAGGTCGTGGTAGGTGATCGCGTCCAGCGTGTTGGTGCCGGCGACCGGATTGCTGCACACCGGGAACGCGACCGCATCGCCGCATTGCTCGGTCAGCTCGGAGATGTGCCGCAGCGTCCACGACGCGTTCCAGCGGCCGCGCGACCAGTCCAGGCTCAGGTTGCTGGTCCACTCGGGAATCGAGCTGTCCACCACTTCCACGCCCGGGCGCTGCGGCTGCACCTGGCCGGCCGCGCCGGTGGCGACATAGCGGGTGACGAAGGTGTTCTGCCAGCCGATCTTGAAGCGGCCGGCGGCGGTCTCCGGCGAGTTCCAGAACAGGTCCACGTCCCAGCCGTCGGTCTTGATCGAGCCGAGGTTGGTGAGCCGGTTATTGAAGCCGTTGATGCCGCCGGTGGAGGCGCGGGTGATGCCGTCGCAGTAGGTGGGCGACAGCGTGTCCACGCACAGGTCGAGCTGGGTCTGCGCGTTGATCGCCTGGATCGCGCCGTCGATGTCGTGGCGGTAGAAGGTCACCTCCACATCGAAGCGGTCCGACCACGGCACGTTGCTGGCGAACCACGGGCTCCACACGAAGCCGGCGCTGAAGCTGCGCGCCTTCTCCGGCTCCAGCGCGCGGTTGCCGCCGGTGGTCACCGAGATCTGCGAGTTGGCCTGCTGGTAGCCGGTCGGCACGCCGAGCGCGGCACAGTTGCTGGCGCTGCCGCGCGGCGCGGTACCGCCCAGGCCGATCGAGCACGGGTCGGACAGGGTCAGGTCGGCGCGCGCGGCCGAGCCGTACAGTTCGCCGATGCTGGGCGCGCGGAAGCCTTCGGCGTAGCTGGCGCGCAGCACGAAGTCCGGCGCCACCTGCCAGCGCAGTCCGTACTTCGGGGTGAACTTGCCGCCGAAGGTGGAGTAGTCGGAATAGCGCCCGGCCAGGCTCAGGTCCAGTTTGTCGCCCAGCGGCGAGTCGGCGAAGATCGGCACGCTCAGTTCGAGGTAGGCCTCCTTGACGTCGTAGCTGCCCTGCGTCGGCAGCGACGGCACGCCGTTGTAGTGGCCGATCACCGTCAGCGGATCGGGGCGGTAGAAGCCCTCGTACTTGCGGTACTCCACGCCGGTGGCGAAGGACACCGCACCGGCCGGCAGCCGGAACAGGTCGCTGCTGAGGTTGGCGGTGAACTGGGTCAGCTCGTTCTGGCTGCGGTCGTGCACCACCGGCTGGATCCAGCGCAGCATGTCCGGGGTGATGCTGCCGGCGCCGCCGAAGATGTTCAGCGGCACGCAACCGGCCACCGCCGCGCACGCCGCCGGATCGCCTAGCGCCAGGTTGATGTTGTAGATGTTGTAGCTGCCGTAGTTGGTCTGCTCGGCCTTGTTCTTGCTGTAGGCGCCGTTGACGTCCCAGAACCAGGTGCGGTCGGCGCCCTCGAAGCTGCCGATGAAGCCGGTGCCGACGTACTGGGTGTCCACGCGCTGCTCGAACACACGCGACCCGCCTTCCACCGGACGGCGCCCGATCATGATCAGGTTGCTGCCCGAATCCAGCGCGAAGCCGAACGGGTTGTACGGGTTGGCGGCGGAGATGACGATGTTGTCGGCCAGCGGATTGCCGGTGCCAGCGTCGGGGCCAAGGAAGATCGGCTCCGGCGCGGCCTGGTTGGTCGATTCGCGGCGGTTGCCGAGCAGCTTCAGGTACCACTGCACGTCGTCGTTGAAGAAGAAGCGGAACTGGCCAAACACACCCTTGCGCTCGGACGGCGTCAGCAGCAGGTTGGACGCGGCGAAGTTGTAGCGGTCGGCGGTGGTGAAGCAGTGGTAGTCGTCGCTGCGGGTGCAGCCGCCGGTGCCGTCGTAGCGCGGCGTGCCCACGCCGCTGTTGGGCGTCAGGTTCTGCTCGGCGCCGGTGTTGGGGTCGACGAAGATGAAGCGCCCGTCCGGTGTGGCCGAGCTGCCGAAGGTCAGGCCGGTGCCGGGAATCGGATACAGCGACTGCGCACGGTCGCGCGCGTAGATCGGATCCTGCTTGGTGTAGCTGGCGCCGAGGAACAGGCTGGTGCGCTCGGTGCTGTGGCCCCAGGCCAGGTCCACGCCCTTGCTGGCACCGTCGCCCTTGTCGTACTCGCCGTAGTTCAGCGTGACCTGGCCGCCTTCGAAATTGCGCCGGGTGATGATGTTGACCACGCCGGCGATGGCATCAGAGCCGTACAGCGAGGACGCGCCGTCCTCCAGCACCTCGACGCGTTCGACGATGGCCAGCGGGATGGTGTTGAGATCGGTGGCCGCGCCCACGCCCGAGGCCGAGGACTCGTTGACCCAGCGCATGCCGTCGACCAGCACCAGCACGCGCTTGGCGCCGAGATGGCGCAGATCGACCTGCGCCGAACCGGCGCCGACGCCGCTGCCGTCCGGCGGGAAGCCGAAATTGCCGGAGGAATTGAACTTGGCGTTCAAGGCCGAACCGGAGGCGGTGAGTTCCTGCAGCACGTCGCCGATGGAGGTCAGGCCGGTGCGTTCGATGTCGGCGCGGCTCAGGGTCTGCACCGGCACCTGGCCTTCGACTTCGGCGCGGCGGATGCGGGTGCCGGTGACCTGCACGCTGTCCAGCGTGGTGGCAGTGCCGGGAGCGGCCGGGGGCGTCTGTTGCTGGGCGCCGGCGATGGCGGGGACGCCGCCGAGCAGGACCAGGGATACCGCGAAGACCAAAGGATGGCGGTGCAGGAAATTCATCCGTCTCTCTCTCCAGAAAGGATGTGGGTCGGCCGCTGCGACCCCCTGCACCGCGACGGCGTGGAATTCTTTGTAAACAAATCGTAAACGGGCTGCAAGCGTCCGGCCGGCAAAGCGCGGGCCATCGCGACGACTGGTCGATCTGGTAGACACGAGGGGTGAGAGACGCCGTCAACTGGCGACGCACCGAAGCCCCTCTCCCCTTGGGAGAGGGGTTGGGGTGAGGGTACGGAGCGCGAAGCGCCCGCGCGATCTGGCGATCAGAGGCTTCGCCCGCACCCTCATCCGCCCCTGCGGGGCACCTTCTCCCGATGGGAGAAGGGGGAAGCCAAAGCCCCTCTCCCACCGGGAGAGGGGTTGGGGTGAGGGTACGGCGCGAAGCGACTCGCGGAGTTCCGGCGTACGAAGCTGCACCCGCACCTCACCGCCCGTGCCGGAGCACAAAACGCAGGCCGGCGCGCGAATACCGATCTGCAACGCTCCAGGGCATCGCACTGACACGACCTGCCGTGGCTCTACCCGTCGTTGAAACGGCGATTCATCGGCGTTCGGTATAGTCCCGCGCATGATCCTGCGCACGTCCCTTCTGCTGTTCGCCGCCGCGTTGTGCGGCCCCGTTTCCGCCCTCGCCCAGTCCCTGGATGCGCAACGCCCGGCGATCCGCTCGGCGATCGACGATGCCGAACAGGGCCGCTTCGATCCGGTCCGCGCGGCCGCCTTCAAGCAGCATCCGCTGTACGGCTGGCTGGAGTACGCCAACCTGCGCCGCACCATCGACAAGGTGTCCGATGCGCAGGCGCAGGACTTCCTCAAGCGCTACGCGGGGCAGCCGGTGGCCGAGAGTTTCCGCGCGCTGTGGCTGCCGGCGCTGGCGCGGCGCGAGGACTGGCCGGCGCTGCTGGCGAACTGGAAACCCACCGAGAACCTCGGCCTGCGCTGCGCCCAGCTCAATGCGCGCCAGGCCACCGGCCGCGCCGACGCGCAATGGACGGACGAAGCGCAAGCGCTGTGGCGCAACGCCGGCAAGTCGCTGCCCGACGCCTGCGATCCGGTGTTCGCGGTGCTGCAGGCGCGCGGCGGCATGACCGATGCGCTGCGCTGGGCGCGCGTGGAAGCGGCCGCGGACGCACAGCAGCCAGCGGTGATGCGCGCCGCCGCACGCGGCCTGCCCGCGGCCGACCTGGCCCTGGCCAACGACTACGCGGCGTTCCTGGACGCGGTGCACACGCGTGCGCTGAACTGGCCCAAGACCGAGCGCAGCCGCAAGGTGGCGGTGGACGGGCTGCAGAAGCTGGCCAAGATCGACCCGGACGCGGCCGAGCGGCAACTGCCGCAATTCGCCCAGGCGCTGCAGTTGAGCGAGGCGCAGCGCGGCGCGGTGCTGTACCAGATCGCGCTGTGGACGGTGGCCTCGTACGGGCCGGATTCGGCGCGCCGGCTCAACGCCGTGCCCGAGTCCGCCTACGACGAACGCCTGCACGAGTGGCGCGCGCGCGAGGCGATGGCGCGCGGCGACTGGCCGGCGGCATTGGCCGCGATCCGCAAGATGCCGCCGGCGCAGCGCAACGATTCGCGCTGGCAGTACTTCGAGGCGCGGCTGGCGGAGAAGACCGGCAATGCCGGCGAGGCGCAGCGGCTGTACCGCGCGGCCGCCAGCTCCGCCACCTTCCACGGCTTCCTGGCCGCCGACCGGCTCAAGCAGCCCTACGCGCTGTGCCCGTGGGAACCGAACGACAGCGCGCAGGCGCAGGCGACGGTGGCGCGCGATCCGGCGCTGATCCGCGCACTGGAGCTGTTCAAGATCGACCGCGCCGGCTGGGCCGTGGCCGAGTGGAACGATGCGCTGAGCCGCTTCGACGACACCCAGCGGCGCCTGGCGGTGGAAGTGGCCAGCGCCAACGGCTGGTTCGACCGCGCGGTGTTCGGGCTCGGCAAGCGCCCGGAGGAACAGCGCCTGTACACGCTGCGCTTCCCGCTGCACCACGCCGACACCATCCGCCGCGAAGCCGGCAAGAACGCGATCGACCCGGCCTGGGTTGCCGCCGAGATCCGCGCCGAAAGCGTGTTCAACCCGAACGCGCGCTCCCCGGCCAACGCGATGGGCCTGATGCAGGTGGTGCCGGCCACCGGCGCCAGCGTCGCCCGCAGCCTCGGCCTGGCCGGCTACGGCGGCGCCGCCAGCCTGTACGACCCGGACACCAACATCGCCATCGGCACGGCCTACCTGCGCCAGTTGCTCAACACCTACGGCCTGCCCTACCTGACCATCGCCGCCTACAACGCCGGCCCCGGCCCGGCCGCGCGCTGGCAGAGCCAGCGCCCGGGCCACGATGCCGACTTCTGGATCGAGACGGTCAGCTACAAGGAAACCCGCGAGTACGTGGCGCGCATCCTCGCCTTCAGCGTGATCTACGACTGGCGCCTCAACGGCGACGCCCTGCCGGTCACCGAGCGCATGCTCGGCAAGCTGGACGCGCCGCGGAAGAAGTTCGTGTGCGCGGCCGCTGGTGCGGCCGCCGGGAGTGGGGAATAGGGAATGGGGAATCGCACCGGCGCACCGCGCGCAACCGCGCCGAACATTGGGTCGACACGCCAGCGCGACATCAGGCGAAGGGAATCTGCGTCTACCATTCCCCATTCTCTAATCCCCATTCCCAGCCCCCAATGAACATCTACCTCGTCGGCGGCGCCGTCCGCGACGCCTTGCTCGGTCAACCGCCCGGCGACCGCGACTGGGTGGTGGTCGGCGCCACCCCGCAGCAGATGCTGGAGCTGGGCTACAAGCAGGTCGGGCGCGATTTCCCGGTGTTCCTGCATCCGCGCAGCGGCGAGGAATACGCGCTGGCGCGCACCGAGCGCAAGGCCGGGCGCGGTTACCACGGCTTCGTGGTGCAGGCCGATCCGTCGGTGACGCTGGACGAGGATCTGCAGCGGCGCGACTTCACCATCAACGCCATCGCCCGCGACGAGGCCGATGGGCGTCTGGTCGATCCGTATGGCGGCGCACGCGATCTCAAGCAGCGGGTGCTGCGCCATGTCGGCCCGGCCTTCGCCGAGGATCCGCTGCGGGTGCTGCGCGCGGCGCGGTTCATGGCGCGGCTGGCGCCCCTGGGATTCGTCGTCGCGGCCGAGACCATGGACCTGATGCGCGCGATGGCCGCCGGCGGCGAACTGGAAACGCTGGTGCCCGAACGCGTCTGGCAGGAACTGCGGCGCAGCCTGGCCTCGGCGCAGCCCTCGGCGTTCCTGCGCACGCTGCGCGAGGCCGATGCGCTGCGCTGGGTGTTGCCGGAGCTGGATGCGCTGTACGGGGTGCCGCAACGCGCCGAGTACCACCCCGAGGTCGACACCGGCCGCCACCAGGAACTGGTCAGCGACATGGCCGCGCGGCTGGCGCCGGGCGACGCGCTGATCGGCTTCGCCGCGCTGACCCACGACCTGGGCAAGGCACTGACGCCGCCGGAGGAATGGCCGCGCCACCTGATGCACGAACAACGCGGCCTGGCGCCGCTGCGCGCACTGTGCGACCGCCTCAAGCTGCCGCAGGAGCATCGGCAACTGGCCGAGATCGCCTGCCGCGAGCATCTGAACGTGCATCGCCTGGCCGAGTTGCGCGACCGCACCGTGCACGAACTGCTGCAGCGCTGCGACGGCTTCCGCAAGCCCGAGCGCATCGCGGAGCTGGCAACGGTGTGCGAGGCCGACAAGCGCGGCCGCCTCGGCAGCGAGGACGCCGACTATCCGCAGGGCCGCACCCTGCAGCGCCTGCATGCGGCGGCGCTGGCGGTGAACGCGCGCGACCTGGCCGCACAGGGCCTGAGCGGCCCGCAGATCGGCGAGGCACTGGCCAAGGCGCGGATCGCGGCGATCGCTGCGGCGCGGCGGGCGGCAACGATGTCTGCAGAGCGCGGACGCTAGTTTCCTACTGGAACAGTCAAAGTTCGCGCGCCCGCAGCTCCCTGAATCCCGAATCGATCGCGGCCGGATCCGCGAACTCGACCTGCAGACCATTGGAGGCAAGCGCGAGCACCTCACTCCCATCGACAGCCGTACCGCTCATCTTTGCGAGTAGCGGCTCAAGCACGGCCGTGGCGAACGCGCGGGACAAATCCGCGCGACACGCCAGATCGGAGACAGTGACGGGAACGGTACTGGCGGCAGCCAGGTACGTTTCAATATCTCGCGAGGGCTCGAAGAAGGTAGCGACCAGCATACCGACCCCAGGCTGCCCGACCGTCATCAGGCCATAAGGGACGAACAGGTACATGGGGCGCCCATGCTCCGCGGACGTGTCTTTTTCGCTGGCCCCAAACAAATGCGCGACCATGAGCCGACCGCTGTCCCACGGTAACCGGACAAGGCTTCCATCCCTGACGTAGGCACCGTTCTTCCAGGCGGCGAAACCGGCACGAAACTCCTTCAGAAACACGCCGGCGACATGTTCGTTGAACCACGCAGGTGCGGCAGGATGCCGGGCATTTTTGGCAAAGCGCCGATGCAGCAGCATCATTCCAGCCGACAGCTTCATCAACCACAGATGCGCTTCGTCGTCCGCGACCTTGGACCAGTCTTCCGACAGTCGTTGTTCAAGCCGGCCGAACTCAGCATTGGCCTGTGGATCGGCGGGCGCCTTGAAATCGCAGAGCCGGGCAAAGCTCCCGGCACCGCCGAGCAACACCCGGCCCGCACTTTGATGGCGCCGAGCAAGCCATCGGGGAATTACATGCTCGCCGGCGCCTGACACCGGCGCCCCGGTGAAGAGACAGGCCGCGTCCATCGGCTCTTCGAGATAGCGGTTCGGTTCCATGCATTGCCGCCTGCGTTGTCAGCGACGCACACTGTACACAACGCATGGCAGCACGCGCGGGTTTCAGCAGCCTGGCTAAACAGCCGCAGTACCGCCGCCTACTCCATCATACCCGCGATCCAGGTATGCCGGACCTGCAACGTGTCGTCCAGCAGCACCAGGTCGGCCTGATAGCCCGGCGCGATGTGGCCGTAGCGGTGGTCCAGGCCCACGCACTGCGCCGGGTACAGCGAGGCCATGCGCGCGGCTTCTTCCAGCGGCACGTCCAGCCACTGCACGCTGTTGCGCACCGCACTGGCCATGTCCAGCGCCGAGCCGGCCAGGGCGCCGGCGGCATTGCGCACCACGCCGTCGATGGCGGTGATGGTTTCGCCGTACAGGTCGAACGCGGGGCTGTCGGCGCCGACCATCGGCATCGCGTCGGTGACCAGGAACACGGTGCCGCGCGGCTTGGCCGCCAGCGCGACGCGCAGGCTGGCCGGATGCACGTGCACGCCGTCGACGATCACGCCGCACCAGGCGTTGCGATCTTCCAGCGCCGCGCCGACCACGCCGGGATCGCGCCCCTGCAACGGGGTCATGGCGTTGTACAGATGGGTGAAGCCGCAGATGCCGGCGTCCAGCCCGGCGCGGGTCTCTTCGTAGCTGGCGGCGGTGTGGCCGGCGAACACGCGCGCCCCAGCCGCGGCCAGGGTACGGATGCTGGCCGCCGGCACGCGCTCCGGTGCCAGGGTGATCAGGGTGACGCCGTTGTCCAGCGAGGTGGCCATGGCCAGTTCGTCGGCGTCGGGCACGCGGAACTTGTCGGCGTTGTGGGTGCCCTTGCGCGCCGGCGCCAGGTACGGGCCTTCCAGATGGATGCCGAGCACGCCCGGCACGCCTTCGGCGATGGCCTGGCGCGTGGCGGCGATCGCCGCGCGCATCACCTCCACGTCGTCGCTGATCAGTGTCGGCAGGTAGCCGGTGGTGCCGTAGCGGCGATGGCCCTGGCCGATGCGGCGCAGCGCCTCGACGTCGGTGCGGTTGTTGAACAGCACGCCGCCGCCGCCGTTGACCTGCAGGTCAATGAAGCCCGGCAGCAGGCTGCCGCCGCCCAGGTCGTGTTGCACCGGCGCTGCCGCCACGCGCGGATCGGCGTCGTCGAGCAGGGCGAGGATGCGCCCGCCCTCCAGCAGCACGCTGACGCCGTCGAGAAACCCGTCCTCGCCGAGCACGCGCGCATTGCGCAGCGCCACCGTGGTCATCAGACGGTCTCCGTCACTTTGTTCAGATGCGGCGGCAGGTCCGGGTTGTAGCCACGGCGCAGCGCCAGGGCGTTGATCGCACGGTAGAAGCTCTGGATCGCCAGCAACGGCGCACACGCCGGGTGCGGCGCGGCGACCAGCGGCAGATCGCCGCCGGCGCTGGCCAGCCATACCTGCGCGCCGCGGCCGCGGAACTCCTCGGCCAGGCGCCGGGTGCCCTCGCCGGCTTCGTCCGGCTGGTCGAACGCCAGCACCGGGAAGCCCGGGCCGACCAGGGCCATCGGCCCGTGCTTCACTTCCGCCGAGCTGTAGGCCTCGGCATGCAGGCCGCAGGTCTCCTTGAACTTCAGCGCCGCTTCCTGCGCCGCCGCCAGGCCCAGGCCGCGGTCGAGCACGAACAGGTTGTGCGCCTCGACCAGGCCCTCGGTCAGCGAGCGCCAGTCGGCCTGCCAGGCCGCGCGCAGCGCCTGCGGCAGTTCCTGCAGTGCGCCCAGCAGCGCCGGGTCGTTCTTCCAGTGCGCGCCGAGCTGCAGGATCGCCGCCAGCGAGGCCAGATAGCTCTTGGTCGCGGCCACGCTCTTCTCCGGGCCGGCGCCGAGCGGGATCACCGTGTCGGCCAACTGCGCCAACGGCGAATCCTCGACGTTGACCAGGGCCACCACGCGTGCGCCGGCGTCCTTGGCCGCCTGCGCGTTGCGCAGCAGGTCCGGGCTCTTGCCCGACTGCGAGATCACCAGGTACAGCGCGCCGCGCAACTGCAGCGGCGCTTCGTACACCGACCCCACCGACGGCGAGGCCGAGGCGGTGACCACGCCGAGCTGGGTCTCGAACAGGTACTTGGCGTAGGTGGCGGCGTGGTCGGAACTGCCGCGCGCGCAGGTCACCACGAACGGCGGCGGCGTGGCACGCAACGACGCGGCGAGCGCGCTCACGGTGGCGTGGTTGCGTTCGAACTGCGCGGCGATGACCGCGGCGGCTTCCGCGGCTTCGCGGAACATCAGGGTGTCGGTTTCGGAGGGAAGCGCCATGGGCAGGGTCATGTGGGGTCAGGGGAGGAGGAACGACGGGAATGCGGCTGCATGGGCGCGGTCGAGCCACGCACGACCAGTTGCGGCACGAAGCCTTGGTTGTGCACCGGCGCCGGATGGTCTTCGTAGGCATCGCTGCGCAGCTGGCTGATCAGCAGCCGCGCGGCGTGGCGGGCGATGTCCTCGGTGGCCTGCTTGGCGGTGGTCAGCGGCGGCCACGACTGGCGCGAGAACGGGCTGTCCTCGAAGCCGGCGATGGACAGGTCGTAGGGCACGTTCATGCCCGCCGACTTGGCCGCGGCCAGCACGCCGGCGGCGATCTCGTCGTTGGAGCCGAAGATCGCGGTCGGCGGCTCGCGCAGCGCCAACAGGCGACGCGCGCCGCGGAAGCCATCGTCGAAGGTGTAGTCGCCGGGGATCACCAGATGCTTGTCCAGGGTGATGCCGTAGTCCTTCAGCGCCGCCTCGTAGCCGGCATAGCGCTCGCCGCTGGAGCGATGCGAGGTGCCGCCCCACAGGAAGCCGATGCGCTGGTGGCCGAGCTGGATCAGGTGCTCGGTGATCTCGTAGGCGGCATCGCGGTCGTCGACGTAGACGCAGGGGCCATCCTGCGGATCCTCGGTGGCGGCGATGATGCGCACGGTCTTGATCCCGCGCGCGGCCAGCGCCGCGACCAGGTCGGCGCGCTCGGACATCGGCGCGGTCAGCACCAGCCCGGCCAGGCGCGAGCGCTGGGTCCACTCGGCCAGTTCCTCGGCGAGCATCGGCGCGGTGGAATCGCAGGGATGGATCTGCAGGCCGAAGCCGGTCTCGCGGCAGGCGGCGAGCACGCCGTTCTGCACGCCGATGATGTGGTACGGGTTGGGGTTGTCGTACACCAGCCCGATCACGAACGGCGTGCCGCTGCGCAGGTTGCGCGCCGACGGATCCGGCTCGTAGTCCAGCTCGGCGATGGCATGCAGCACGCGCGAGCGCGTGGCCTGCATCACCGACGGTTCGTTGTTGATGACCCGCGAGACGGTCTTCAGCGACACCCGCGCCCGTTCGGCGACGTCTTTGATGGTGGGTCTGCGCATTGGAATGAGTTTGCCGGGTTGGAGAAAAGCGCGTCAGCTCACCGCGCGCCCTGGCCGACGCGGTGACCGCGCAGCGCGAAGAACAAGATGTACAGGTAGCAGGCGATCATCAAGCCGGCGAAGACCACCTGGAAATCGAACGACTCCTTCAGATGGGCGAACAGCTGCGGCACCGCGGCGCCGCCCACGATGCCCATGATCAACAGCGCCGCGCCCTTCTCGGTGAACTTTCCCAGCCCCTTGATGGCCAGCGGGAAGATGGCCGGCCACATGATGGCATTGGCGAATCCGAGCGCCGCCACGAACGCCACCGAGACATAACCGCCGGTCAACATCGCGCACAGCGAAAAGACGATGCCGAGGCATGCCGAAATGGACAGGTACTTCTCCTGCGAGATGTACTTCGGAATCAGCACCAGGCCGACCAGGTAGCCCGCCAGCATGCAGGCCAGGGTGCCGATGGTGAAATACTTCGCGTAGTCCAGCGAGAGGCCGAGGCTGTTGCCGTAGATGCCGATCGCATCGCCCGCCATCACCTCGGCGCCGACGTACACGAAGATGCACAACGCGCCCAGCCACACGTGCGGGAACGCGAAGATGCTGTCGCGGCTGCGCTCGTCGGCGGCCGACGCGTTCGCCTTCTCGGCGCTGATCTCGGGCAGGGGCGAAAACAGGATGGCCACGGAAAGCACGGCAAGCACGCCGGCGATCGCCATGTAGGGGCCGTGGATGCGGCCGGCGAATTCCTGCAGCAGCAGTTCCTTCTGCGCCGGCAGCACCTGTTCGATCTGGGTCGAAAAATCCTCCATGCCGTGCAGGACCACCTTCGCCAGTCCATACGTGGCCAGCGCGCCCGCCACCTTGTTGCAGATGCCCATGAGCGCGATACGGCGCGCGGCGCCGTCGATCGGCCCGAGGATGCTGATGTACGGATTGACCGCAGTCTGCAGCAGGGCCAGGCCGCCGCCGATGATGAAGATGCCGCTCACCGCGCCCACGTAGGAACGGGCGTTGGTGAACTGGCCGAAGATGGCCGCGCCGATCGCCAGGATCAGCAGGCTCAGGGCCAGGCCCTTCTTCATCCCGGTCAGCTTCAGGATGAACGACGAAGGCAATGCCAGGCAGAAGTAGGAAATGTAGAACGCGCTCGGAATGAGGAACGCGAACGTGTCGCTGACATTGAAGGCGACCTTGGCGAACAGGATCAACGGCCCGTTGATCCAGGTAAAGAAGCCCATGATGAAGAACAACAGGCCGACGATGGCGATGGAAGCGTAGGGACTGGCGGGCCGTGCGGTGGTCATGGGCGGGCGTGCTCCGGGAGGGCGCGGGGGTCGGCGATCAGCGTCGCAGTTCGGCGACGAAGTCGTAGTAGTCGTTGTGGCAGTAGGTGTCGGTCAGTTCGATCGCGCTGCCGTCGCGGGTGTAGCCGACCCGCACCACGTGCAGGATCGCCTCGCCTTCCTTCATGCCGAGATGGCCGGCCAGCCGCGCCGGCAGGTTGATGGCGCGGAAGTACTGCAGCGCCCGCACCACCGGGGTACCGCGCTCGTCCAGGTAGCTGTAGAGCGAATCGGCGATGGCGTGCGGATCGGGCACCACGTGTTGCGGCAGCACCGCCTTCTCGTAAGCCATCACCCGGCCGTCGGCGCTGCGCAGGCGGGTCAGCGCCGCAACCACCGTGTCCGGCGACAGGCCCAGGCGCAGGATCTCCTCCCCGTGCGCCGGACGCGTGCGCCGCTCCAGCCAGCGCGTGCCAGGCTCCAGCCCCTTCATGCGCAGGGTTTCGCTGAAGCTGGCCAGGCCGCTGAGCTGGTGCTGGATGTGCGAGGTGACGAAGGTCCCGGCGCCCTGGCGGCGCGACACCAGGCCCTGCTCGACCAGCGCGTCCACGGCCTGGCGCAGGGTCACCCGCGACACCTGCAGGTATTCGCACAGTTGCCGTTCGGCCGGCAGCGCCTCGCCCGGCTTCCACTGCCCGCCCTTGATCGCCTCCACCAGCTTGCTGGCCAGTTGCAGGTACAGCGGCGTCGGCGCGTCCGGATCCACGGCCAGCGCATGCAGGCGTGGATCGGCCTGCGGCTTGGGCTTGGTCATGGCGCGCTCTCCAGTCCGCATGAATTCGTTATGTCCAATATAGTACCAATTTGCGGTCCGTGCACGTTGGGTCACAGCCGCAGGTACAGCCTCCTGCGATCCATCCACCAGCCCACCAGCCAGCACAGCAACGTATAGGCCAACGCGCAGGCCAGGCTGCCCCACGGGCCGGGCAGCAGCCGCTGGAACACCTCCACGCCCAGCCACTGGTACAGGTCCATGCCGCTGGCGCCGGCCGGGACCAGCCGCAGGCAGACCACGAACAGCTCGGAGAACAGGTAGATCGCCAGCGGATTGCGCCCGAGCACGGTGAAGAAGCCGCTGCCGGCCTGCCAGCCGCGCACCTCGATCGCCCACAGCAGCGCGCCCAGCAACCACAGGTCCAGGCCCACGGTCAGCAGCACGAACGAGCCGGTCCACAGTTTCTTGGCCAGCGGGAACCAGGGCTGCCAGGCCAGGGCCAGCAACGCCAGCGCGATTCCGGCCAGCAGCAGCCAGCGCACCGTGCGCGCCTGCTTGCCGACCCGGCGCACGTACAACCCGGTCAGGTAGCCGGCGATGACGTTGACCGTGGCCGGCAACGTGCCGAGCAGGCCCTCTGGATCGAACCCGCCGTCCTTGCGATACAGCTGCGCCGGATCCAGCAGCCACAGGTCCAGGCGCGTGCCGGCATTGCCGAGCTTGCTCAGCTCTGCGCCCGGCTGGCCCCACAGGTACAGCGCGCCCCAGTAGCCGAGCAGCAGCGCGACGCACATGCCCAGCAGGCCGCGCGGCGACAGCCAGCGGCACAGCAGCGCCGCCAGCGCGTAGCACAGCGCGATGCGCTGCAGCACGCCCGGCACGCGGGTCTGGTCGATCGCAGTGAGGCTCCAGTGGCCGTCGGCGCCCTGGTGCACGAACGGGAACCAGTACATCAAGAAGCCGAGCAGGAAGATCAGCGCGCTACGCTTGCCGACCCGGCGCAGGAACGCGCCGAGCGGCTGGCCGCGGTCCAGCGCGAAGCTCATCGCGTTGCCGACCGCGAACAGGAACGACGGGAACACCAGGTCCGCGGCGGTGAAGCCGAACCACGGCGTATGCCGCAGTTGCACGAACGCATCGGCGCCGGCACCCGGCGTGTTGACCAGGATCATCAGGAAGATGGTCAGGCCGCGGAACACGTCCAGCGACAGGAAGCGTTCGCGCGGCGGCGCCGCGGCGGGAAGGCGGACGGACGCGACGCTCATGGCGCATCCACCTGGTGCAGCAGCGTGCGCACCGCCGCGACCGGATCGGCCGGCGCCTGCCGCACGTAGGCCGTGTCGCGCGCCACCCAGTCCCGTTCCCAGGCGCGCAGCCGCTGCTGCAGTTGCGCCTCGTCCACGCTGCCGCCGGCGACCGCCGCCTCGCGCAGCATCTGCAGTGCCAGCGTCCAGCGCGGCAGGTAATAGTCCGCATACATGCCCTGCCAGGCCTTGGACGCGTAATCGCCCAGATTGCCCTCGCCGCCCCACACGCTGACCTGCGCCTTGGCGTCGCGCCGGTAGTAGGCCGCGTCCTGCGGAGTCTTCGCATAGCCGGCGGCGGCGTCGAGCCAGCTCGACAGGGTGTCCTGCTGGCCGCCGACCAGGTTGTCGAGCTGCGTCACCGCCTCGCGCACGCGCGCGGCCGCCGCGTCGCCGGCCGCGACATCGCCGCGCCGGTAGGCGGCCACCGCCTGCTGCAACTGCACGTCCACGCGGCCGGTGGCGTAGTGGCGGGCGAAATCGACCAGGTCGTAGCGGTACAACGGCGCGTCGGCGTATTCCGGCGCCAGCGCCAGCAGTTGCTGCAGCGCGCGGCGCAATCGTGGCGGATCGCCGGGCGCGCCCTCGAACTCGCCGATGTCCAGCGTCGGCCGCTTGAACAACAGGTAGGCGCCGGCGCGGCTGCGCCACCAGCGCGGCGTCCAGTAGCGGGTCGACAGCACCGACGCCTGCAGGTCGTCCCAGGCCGCGCGCAAGGCCGGCGAGGTGTGTCCGTAGCGGGCGCGGGTGTAGTCGTCGAGCCAGTCCTGCAACGGGCGCTGCTGCGCGCCCCAGGCCAATGCGTACATGTACTCGTAGACCACCGAGGTGGTGTGCAGCCCTTCCGGGAAGGCGCCGAAGCCGACCAGTTGCTGCTTGTCCTTGTCGGCGAGCAGCGTGCGCAGGTCCTCGCGGTAGAACGCCAGGTCGCCGTACACCGGATTGCTGCCGCCGTAGTTGTGCACGTAGCCGTAGATCCACTGCTTGCCGTCGAACGCGTCGGACAGTTTCCAGGTGCCGGGGTAGCGGTCGTTGCCGATATCCAGCACCAGTAACTTGTCGTTGGGCACCTCGCGCAGGAACGCGGCGATCGCCTGCGGCGTCCAGAAGTGGCGGTCCGCGCCGAACAGCCAGCCCTGCATCACCCACACCGCATCCGGGTTGGCGCGGTGGATCGAGGCGTACAGCGCGCGGCCGTACGCGGCCAGGCGCTTGTCGCGCTGCGCCGGCGGCACCTCGGGCGGCTTGGCCTTGGCGGTGTTGGCGGTGCTGTCGCCGTAACTGGCCAGGCGCGCGTCGCTGCCGTCGGCGGCGATCGGCGGCAACATCTCGTTGAACGCATCGGCCAGGTAGTAGGTGCCCTTGCCGTAGGTGCGGTCGTAGAGCTGGATGAAGCGCTGCGCGATCTGCGCGAACAGCGGATCGGCCGGATCCAGCCAATAGGTCTCGTGGAAGCCCTCCCAGGCGCGCATGCGGTAGATGCGCGCCTGCGGATGCGCCTGCGCGAACGCCTTCGGCACGTAGCCGGCGAAGGCCGGCAACACCGGTTTCATGCCCAGCGCGCGCATGCGCTGCAGGATGCGCAACTGCAGTGCGTGCTTGTCCTCGATCCACTGCTGCGGCAGCGGCGCGTCGTAGCCTTCGATGTTGCCCATGCGTTGCCATGGCGCGAACGCCGGGCCGGAGAAGTACTGCGCCAGGTCCGCATCGGCGACGCCGAACTCGCGCCACAGCGCCTGCCACACGTACTCCTGGCCTTCCATCGCCAGCGGCATGTCGATGCCGTGCAGCGCCATCCAGTCGATCTCGCGCTCCCAGCGCGGCCAGTCCCACCACGGCGTGGTGTAGCCGTAGGTGCAGACGTTGAGGTAGGCGCGGTGCGCGAACGGGGTGACCACACGCTGCCCCTGGACGTCCGAGTAGGACGGCGGCAGCGCCACGCGGCTGCCCTCCCAGCTCACCGACGCCGCACCGATCGACTGCAGGTAGCTGTACGCGCCATGCGCCAGCGCCACCTCCGAGGACCCGGACACGCGCAGCGTGCCGGCCTCGGCGGCGACCTGGTACCAGTCGTTGCCGCGGCCGCGCGGCTGCCGTTGCAGCTGCAGCTTGGCGGCGCGCGGGCCGAGCGTGCGCAGCAGCACCTCGCGTGCGGTGCCGCCCTGCGTGTCTTGCGCGGGCGACGCGAATGCACCCGGCGCCAGCAGCGCACAGGCCAGCAGTACCAGCACGGCATGCGCGCACAGCGATATCGCCCGGACACGGCGCAGTCCGGCCTGGCCGCGCGGGAAGATCTGGCGGAAAGCATGGTTCATTGGCTCAATACTCCACTGTCGCGACATCGTCGAAGCCGAATGGCGCTCCGGCCTTCACCTGCATCACCACCGCCAGGACCCGTTCGCCGGCCGCCGGCGACAGCCGCAGAGACACCGGCTGCCCCGCCGCCACACTGACGACCCGCTGCCGATCCAGATACACCTGCACCGCGCCGGTCGCGCGGCCGAGCCGCAAGCGGCCGCCGCGCTGCTGGATGCCGGCCCAGGGCGTGAACGCGGTCCGGTACAGCACGTAGCCGTCGCGCTCGGCGCGCATCTCCAGGTTGCCTGGCTGGCAGAAACTCCAACTGTTGTTGTCGTTGGCCGCACGCGGCAGCGCCGGATCCGGCGGCGCGGCGAACGGCAGGGTGCGCCGCCAGCCGCTCACCACCATCGCCGTGGCGGCCGGCGGCAACGACAGCGGCGGCGACGCCGGCTCCAGTGCGATGCTGGCCTGCGCCGCACGCAGGCCGGGCGCGCGCGCCTCGATGCGCAGACTGCGGCGGCCGCTGCCGGCCTCGACGATGGCCTGCGCCAGGCCGTTGAACAGCTGCACCTGCGGCACGTTGTCGGGCGCATGCCGGTTCGGGTCGCCGTTGCCGACGCCGAGCAGGCGCCCGCCTTCGACCTGCAGCGCGATCTGCGCATCGGCGAACGGCACATGGCGGCCCTGCGCGTCCACCGCCTCCAGGGTGATCGGTTGCGCGTCGCGGCCGTCGCCGCGCATGCGCGTGCGATCCGGGCTCAGCCGCAGCGCGACCGGCGCGCCGACCGTCTGCACCCGCTGCCGCGCGACCTCGCGCCCGTCGCGGTACGCCACCGCTTCCAGCACGCCGGGCGCATACACGACCTGCCAGGTGTTCATCGCGATCCGGTCCACCGCCTGCCGCCCTTGCGAGCGGCCGTTGAGCCACAGCTCCACCTGCTGCGCGTTGCAGAACGCCATCACCTTGATCGGGGTGCCCTCGCGGCCCGGCCAGTTCCAGTGCGGCAGCAGCTGCAGCACCGGCGCCTCGTCGATCCACTGCGCCTGGCGCAGCCAGTAGGCACCCTTGGGGAAGCCGCACAGGTCCATGATGCCGAAGAACGAGGACACCGATGGCCATTCGAACGGCGTCGGCTCGCCGCGATAGTCGAAGCCGGTCCAGACGAAGCCGCCGGCCAGGTAGGGCCGCTCGTCGATCAGCTTCCAGGACGCGCGATGGGTGTTGCCCCAGGGCGCGGCCATCGAGTCGTCCTCGGCGATGACGTGCGCGTCCATGTCGGTGAACCAGGCGCCGCGGGTCTGGAAGGCGCTGGTGTCCTCGCTGGACAGCAGCGGCGTGTGCGGCATCGCCGCATGCACCCGGTCGTAGTTGAACTGGCGGTAGTTGAAGCCGACCACGTCCACCGCATGGGACGCATTGCGTTCGGTCAGCATGCCGTCGTTCATCGCCGCGGTCACCGGACGGCTGTCGTCGAGCGTGCGCACCAGCGCCACCGCGCGGCGCACCATTTCGTAGCCGGCGACGGTGCCTTGCATCGGCTCCTCGTTGAACACCGACCACAGGAACACGCAGGCGCGGTTGCGGTCGCGGCGCACCAGCCAGCGTAGTTGCGCCGCGTAGTCGGGCGCCGGATTGAACACGCGGTTCTCGGCCATCACCAGCATGCCCAGGCGATCGCACACGTCGAGCAGTTCGCTCGCCACCGCGTGGTGCAGACGGATCGCGTTGCAGCCCAGCGCCTTGAGCCGGCGGATGCGGAACTCCAACAGGCTGTCCGGCACCGCCACGCCGACCCCGGCATGGTCCTGGTGCAGGCAGGCGCCCTTGATCTTGAGCGGCCGCTCGTTGAGGAAGAAGCCCTGCTGCGCATCGAAGCGCAGCGTGCGGAAGCCGATCGCGCACTCGCGGCGGTCGCGCTCGCGGCCCGCGCTGCGCAGCACCGCCGCGAGCCGGTAGAGATGCGGCGCGACCACGTCCCAACGCTGCGGCTGGTGTACCTGCAACACGACCTGGGCCTGCACCTGCGCCAGCGCGCCGGCCTGCAGCGCGGCGCTGCCCTGCGCCACCACCGCGCCCTGCGCGTCGTACAGCGTCGCCTCCAGCAGCGTCGCATCGACCTGTTCGCCGACATTGGCGACGGTGACCGTCACCGGCAGCGTCCAGCGATCGTCGGCCTCGGCGCGCGGCACCGCGTGCACGCCGTCGCCGACGATGTGCAGCGCGTCGCGCACCGCCAGCCAGGTATGCCGGTAGATCCCGGCGCCTTCGTACCACCACCCGTCCATCGCGTCGGCGTCCACGCGCACCGCGATGGTGTTCAGATCCTGGCCATAGCGGGCGATGGCGGTCATATCGATCGCGATGCCGTCGTAGCCGCTCCAACTGCGCGCCATCAGCAAGCCGTTGACCCACACCGTGGCGCGGCTGGCGATGCCGTCCAGACGCAGTTCCAGCGCCTTGCCGCGCTGCGCCTCGTCCAGGCGCAGGCTGCGCCGGTACCAGGCGATGCCGCGACGACGATAGCCCTGCGCCACGTTGGCGCTGGCCTCGATCGGTTGCTCGATGGCGAAATCGTGCGGCAGCCGCAATTGCCGCCACTGGCTGTCGTCGAAATCGCCGGCGGCCGCGCCCCAGGCCTTGCCGGCCTTGGCGTTGTCGTAGCTGGCGTCCTGCCCGGTGATCGGCGGAAACGGGATGTCGCCCTCGTGGAAATGCCAGCCCTCGTCCAGGCAGAACAGGCCGGGATCGGCCGCCAGGGTCACCGCAGGCACGGCCGCCACCGCGGCCGTGCCCCTGCTGGCGAGCCCGGCAGACGCCGCCGTGCCGGCCCGGCTCCCGCGCGGCAGCGCCAGCAGCAGGCCGGCGCCGGCGCTACCGGCCAGGAAGGTTCTTCGTTGCATGCGCTTGTCCTCATCGGATCGACCGCCCGGCGCCACCGCGGCGCCGGGTCGGGGTCGCGCTAGCCCGCAGGCGCCTGCGCCGCCCTCACAGGATGTCCCACTGCATCGACACGTAGAAGCTGCGGCCGGTGACCCCGGTCATCTGCCAGCGGCTGCTGATGTCCTTGTACGCTTCTTCCTTCTTGTTGGTCAGGTTGAGCACGCCGAGCTGGAAGCTGAGTGTGTCGGTGGCCTGGTAGCCGAGCACCGCATCGACCTGGGTGCGCGCCTTCATGGTGTGGCCTTCGCGGGCGAAGAAGCTGTCGCTGCTGTCCTGCTCGTACTCGCTGCGATGGTTCAGCGACAGGCGCGCGGAGAACATCGCGTTCTCCCAGTAGCCGGTGGCGTTCCAGGTCTTCTCCGACAGGTTGCGGATCTTGAAGTCGGTGTCGCGCTGCGGGATCACCCGGGTGAAGTTGGCGGTCAGGCCGAAGCCCTGGATCGGCAGCCAGGCATCGAAGGATTGGGTCCAGCCCAGTTCGTAGCCCTTGATCTTGACCTTGCTCGGATCGTTGCGGGTGGCGGTGATCTCGTAGATGTTGCCGCTGCCGTCCACGCAGTCGCCGGCGCCATTGGTGGACAGCGCCGTGCCGTTGAACGTGGCCGGACAGACGATGCTGTTGAAGGTGCCGTTCTTGACGTTCTTCCAGAAGCCGGCCAGGGTCAGCCCGCCGCCCTGCCCGTAGTACCACTCCAGGCTGAGGTCGGCCTGGTCGGCGGTCAGCGCCTTCAGGTCGGTCTGGCCCAGCGCCACGTCGTAGGTGGTGGTGCCGCCGGTGTTGCTGCCGGAGGAGATGGTGGTGGCGATGGCGGTGTTGCTGTCCAGGATCGGCCGCACCAGTACCTTGCCGGCGGCGAAGCGCAGCAGCAGGTCCTCGCGCATGTCCAGCACCAGGTTCAGGCTCGGCAGCCAGTTGTGGTAGTCGTACGGCGCGCGCGCGGTGCCGACCACCTCGTTGGCGTCCTCGCTGTACTGCGAGGCGGTGGTCAGGTAGGTGTCGGTGGTGCGCTTGGTGCCCTCGTAGCGCACACCGACGTTGCCGCGCAGGCGCATGCTGCCGACGTCGGTGTCGATCTTGGCCAGCGCGTAGGCGGAGAAGATATCGTTGCGGATATGGTAGCTGGCCTGCGGCGCGAACAGCACCGGCACGGTGATGCCGGAGGCCGCCAGGGCCCTGGCGTAGGCGTACACGTCCGGCGCCACCCAGTCGCTCTGCGAGGCCAGGTCGCCGTCGAGGAAGTTGCTGACGTTGGAGCTGGCCGCCGACAATTCCGGGAACATGCCGTAGCCGGACACCGCGCCGGAGTTGATCAGGTACAGGAAGTCGCGACGCCAGACGTTGCGGTCGAAGGTCTCGCGGCGGAACTTGGTGCCGACCTTGACCGCGTCCAGGAAGCCGTTGCCGACGTAGCGCTCGGCATCGAACTGCAGCGACCATTCCTTGTTGCGCAGCGCATTGATCGCACCGTTGGGGTATTCGTCGCGGACCAGGTTGGCCTTGTTCCAGGCGCTGGCGTCGGTGGCGTCGGCATCGGTGGTCAGCGAGATCGCGCCGGGATTGGACATGTCGAACAGGGTCGCGCTCGGCTTGCGGCCGAGGATCACCGCACGCTCGTCCTCGTCGGTCTTGCCTTCGGTGTAGTTGGCCACGCCGCTGAAGGTCCACGCGTCGCCCTTCCAGCGCGCGTCCCAGGTCAGCAGTTGCGAGCTCAGGTCGTGGCGCTCGAGCTGGCGGTTGTTCTCCAGCCAGTAGTTGGACGCCGACACCTTGGTCGCGGTCAGGCCTTCGGTCTGCAGCACGGTCAGGTAGTTGCGGTCGAAGGAGTAGACCAACTGATTCATGTCGTTGTCGGTCTTGTCCTGCGAATACAGCGCGGTCAGGTTCATCTCCAGGCGGTCGTTGGGTTTCCACTGCAGCCCGGCGGTGAACATCTTGCGGTCGGTCTCGCGCTCGATCGAGCGATAGCGCGGACGGCGCGGGATGTAGAGGGTGCCGTCGCCGGTGTCCTGGGTGTACCAGCGGTCGATCCACAGGTAGTCGGCACGGTCGCGGAGCTTCTGGTAGCCGGCGTTGACGAACACGCCCAGTTCGCCGCCGTCGGCCAGATGGAACTGGTCGATGTAGGTCAGCACGCCCTTGGGCGTCGGCGCGCCACCGGCGAATTCGGCGTACTGCTCCTTCGCCGAGAAGATCAGCTTGCGCTCTTTGTAGTCCAGCGGCTTGGTCGTTTCGATGTTGACCGTGCCGGACAGGCCGCCGGCATCCATGTCCGCCGACGGCGACTTGATCACCTCGATCGCCGCGGCCACCTCCGGCTGGATGATGTCGTAGCGGAAGCCATCGGTGAAATCGGCGCTCTTGATGGTCTGGCCGTTGATCGTGGTGGCCGAGTATTGCGGGCCCAGGCCGCGGATGCTGATGGTCGAGCCGCGCCCGTTGATGGTGGAGATCTGCACGCCGGGAATGCGCTGGATCGCCTCGGCGATGTTTTCGGCCGGGAACTTGCCGATGTCCTCCGACGAGATGCCGTCGGTCATGCGCGCATCCTCGCGCTTGTTGTCCAGCGCGGTGATCAGGCTCTTCTGGTAGGAACTGGTGACGGTCACCGTGTCGAGCTGGGAAATCGAATCGGACGCGGGCGCTTGCTGCGCCTGCACAGCGGCACTGAACAGGCCGAGCGCGATGGCGCTGGCGAGGACGGACAGGGGACAACAATGCGAACGGGAGCGGGCGACATGTGGCATTGGGCTATCCTGGTTGATGGCGATCGGCACGACGACGTCTGACATCCAGGGCGGCGATCGGCAGGCAGCACCCTCCATCGCGCCCGACGCGACGCGCAGGGCGAGGCCGTCCGTGCGGACGGAGTCGATGGAACGTTCTGGCTGTTTCCTGCGCCCTGTGTTGCGGGAGGCGCGTCCCCGTCCCTTCCCCGGAACGGGCGACTGCATGGTGCGGCTTGACGGATCTGACCCGAATTGGCAAGGACCAATTCCAGGCGCTTCGATTCTTATGGTCTTAGAAAGATTGTGTCAACGCCACACCGCACGAAATCGAAGAATGACCCTTGGACTCGCGCGCTTAACCGAATAAACACCTTAAAAATCAATTTCATGCGCGGGGAAAACATTTCTCGCGAGGCGTTGTTCACGCATCGTTGTCACGATACCTATGCCGCACCAATTGTGACAACGAGACCAATTTTGTGCGTTGCCGCATAAGCGCAGTGCATTCTCATTTGCGCAAGGTGATAAGCCGCGCTGAGCGCCCGCACAAGCAATTGATAAACAATGATTTTTATTTCAGCAGCGCATCCTTTCCGGGATCCACTGCCGATATTGAGCGGCAAAACCAGAACCAGACAAATTTTCGTGGCGAGACTTGACATCGTTGTCATGGGCTCGTAAGAATCGGCGCACACGGGGGTGTAGCCGCGCATTGCGGCGCGAAAGCGGGGCCAAGGGAGGCATGTGATCGCAATGATCCGTTCGCACGCGTCGCGTGTCGCACGCGGCACTTCGTGGCATGACCAAGCACAGCCGTTGCCGAGCGCGCATGCCGCGCCCAGTCCACTGCGGCTGTTGCTGCGCCGCACCGCTCTCGCAGCCCATTTCGATCGACCGCGATGGGCGGCCTCGCTGATCGCCGTCTCCGGGGACCGCCCTACCACCCTGCCCGCACCAAGACCGGCCACGCATGCGCGTGCGCCCCGCACCGGCAGCACCCGCCGTCCCGCGCAACACGCGACGGCCTTCGCGTTTCGCAACACCCGGCACTCCAGCCCGCATCCGCAGCACAGGCAGTAAGGCAACAGGCACCCCGGCGCGCGGCGCACCGTCCGCGCAATCGCGTTGATCCATTGAATGATGAGGGAGAGACATCATGCAATATCGCCATTCCGTCTTGTCCGCGGCCATCGCCGCCAGCGTCCTCACCTTCGCCGCGCAGGCGCAGCAGGCCGATTCCGCCGCCACCGATCTGGACGCGGTCCAGGTGGTCGGCATCCGCGCCAGCCTGGAAAAGTCGCTGGACACCAAGCGCAACAACGTCACCGTGTCCGAGGCGATCACCGCCGAGGACATCGGCAAGTTCCCCAGCACCAACGTCGCCGAGGCGTTCGCGCAGATTCCCGGCGTCACCATCGACCGCCGCTTCGGCCAGGGCGAGCGGGTCAGCATCGACGGCACCGATCCCAGCCTCAACCTGTCGTTTCTGGACGGCCACCCGGTGGCGCAGGCGATCTGGCTGTATGGCGAGCAGCCCAACCGCGGCTTCGACTACACCCTGCTGTCGCCGCAGATCCTGGGCCGCGCGGAGATCGTCAAATCCTCCGAAGCGCGGCTGACCGAGGGCAGCCTCGGCGGCACCGTGCTGATGCACACCCGCCAGCCGCTGGACCTGAAGGCCAACGAGATCGCCGGCTCGGTCGGCTACAGCTACAGCCAACAGGCCAGCGAGGGCAAGCCGAACGCGTCGCTGCTGTACAGCTGGAAGAATCCGCAGGAGACCTTCGGCATCGCGGTGTCCGCGCAGCACTACGAGGAACGCGTGGACCGCCAGGGCCTGGAGGTGTTCGGCTACGCCAAGGCCGGCACCTTCGCCAACGCCAGCGGCGTGCCTGCCGATGCGGACGTGCCCAACTCGATCAACGCCGCCTGGTTCCAGCAGGACCGCAAGCGCGACAGCGCGGTGCTCAACCTGCAGCTCAAGCCCAGCGATGCGCTGGAGTTCAACCTCAGCGGCCTGTACATCAAGGAAGACTTCGACAACTACAACCAGTCGATGTACAGCTTCCTGACATGGAATCCGGGCACCGTCGCCGCGGTCGACGCGCTGGGCGACGTGCGCAACGGCGTGGTCCGCAGCGGCCATTCCAGCGCCAACGCCAACGCGGGCGGCGGCACGGTGATCTACGACAACAACGTGCGCCAGTCGCAGGTGACCACCAAGGGCCTGGATTTGCGTGGCGCCTATCGCGGCGAACGCTGGACCCTGCGCGGCCAGCTCGGCCAGAGCAAGTCCGACAACGACGACCTGGCGCAATACTTCATCGAACCGTTCTACAACGGCGGCTTCCGCTGGGATCTGGACCGCGGCATCCGCTTCGACGATCCCACCGCCGCGCGCAACCCGGCCAACTGGGGCTCGGCCGGCGGCTGGATCGGCAACAACGGCGTGTTCTCCACCCAGAGCAAGGACCGCTATGGCCAGCTCGACCTGGAGCTGCAGTTCGACGGCGTGTTCAACCAGTTGCTGGTCGGCGTGCGCCAGGGCAAGCACGACGAGGACTTCGCGCTCAACGTCTACGGCGGCGTCACCCCCGGCACGCTGGCCGACATCGGCACCATCGGCCTGACCGACATCCGCGGGTTCTATCCCGACCACGGCCAGCACGTGCAGGCCGGGCGCGGCAACGTGATCGACTGGATCCGCAACAGCCCGGTCGACTACGCCAACCCGGATCCGTCCAGCTACCTCAACAACACCTGGGCGCTGCAGCAGACCAACAACGCCGCCTACGTGCAGCTGAACTTCTCCAATGCCGGCCTGCGCGGCAACCTCGGCCTGCGCTACGTGGATTCCAAGACCGAAGGCAGTGGCTTCGTCTACAGCGGCACGCCGACGCTGCAGGACCTGGACAGCAAGTGGCAGACCCGCACCAAGACCGAGCACTTCCTGCTGCCGTCGCTGAACCTGGCCTACGACACCGACAACGACTGGGTGTTCCGCTTCGGCGCCGGCAAGGTGATCGCCTGGGCGCCGTACAACCAGATGGTCAACAACACCTTCCTCAACGACACCACGCTCACCGGCAGCGGCGGCAACGCCGAGCTGTCGCCGTACGAATCGTGGAACTTCAACCTCTCGGCCGAGTACTACTTCGCGCCGCAGGCAGTGGTGGCGTGGTCGGTCTTCTACAAGAAGATCGACAACTACATCGACACCTCGGCCACCATCGAGCGCCAGTACAACGCGATCCGCGACACCTCGCCGCAGACCTGGGCGCAGATGCTCGGCAGCAACGGCTGCACTGCCGACGGCTACTGCGACTACAGCATCCAGCGCCCGCGCAACGCCGGCACCGGCAAGGTCAAGGGCTTCACCCTCGCCTACCAGCAGCCGTTCGGCGACAGCGGCTTCGGCCTGTCGGCCAACTACACCTACGCCAGCGGCGAGAACAACAGCGGCAACCCGCTGCCCTACCAGTCGCGCAACAGCATCGCCTTCAGCCCGTACTACGAGAAGGGGCCGTGGAACGCGCGGATCAGCCTGAACTGGCGCGACAGCTACCTGGCCGGCGGCTACGTCGCCGGCGCCGCGCCGGCCAGCGTCGACGACTACACCGACCTGGGCGCGAGCGTGGGCTACGCCATCAATGCGCAGTGGTCGCTGCAACTGGACGCGCAGAACCTGCTGGACGAGGAGTACCTGCAGTACCTGGGCGACAAGGACCACCCGGCTGGGCGCTACCACAACGGCCGCCGCTACATGGCGACGTTGCACTTCAAGTTCTGAGCACGCGCCTGCGCCTGCGCTGCGGCGTCACCTCCGCGGCGCAGGCACGCGCGCAAGTGGAAGCAGCGCCGGCGCGCAACCGCCGGCGCATGAACGAGCGCCAGTCAACGCGGGAACTGCACGTGCCCGTCGGCGAAGTACACGCCCTTGTCGCCCTGGCTGGGCAGCGCGCCGAGGGTGTCGGTGACCACCTGGCCGCGAATATCGGTCAGGCGGATCTCCAGCAGTTGCGCGCCCATCTGCTCGCCGACGAAGTGGTTGTACGCGGTCTTGGGCAGGCTGACCCAGTCGCCGTTCTTCTTGTATTCGAACTTCACCACCGGATAGCGGTGGTTGCGCACCTGGATCGCCGCCCAGTACTGCGAGCTGCCCTCCTTGATCCGGTACACCACGTTGCCGGTGACCGGCGCGGCCACCACCTGCCAGCGGATCGGGATGCGCCCGGCGCTGGTGTCGCCGATCGCGGCGAAGGCATTGGGCGACAGGTCCAGCCCGCAGTCGGCACCGTCCGGATACAGGTCGGTCACGTACACGGTGACCGTGCCGCGCGGCCCCTGCACCTGCAGATAGGCGCCGGCCAGCGCCGCCTGGATTCCGCCATAGTTGAGCTGATTGGGGTTCAACGCGGTGATCGTGGCGGTCGGGTCGATGGGATCCAGCAGCAAGGCGCCGCCGGAATAGCCGGAGCTGGTGTAGGTGGCGGTGCCATTGCAGAGATCGTTCCAGGCGGCGCTTGCGGGCGCGGCGCTGATCGCCAGGCACAGCGCGGCGCACAGGCCGGCGCCGCGCGCGGCACGGGTGGACTGTCGTGCTTGCATGCGTGTTCTCCTGCACAGGCGCGCGGAGCCGCCGCGCGGCGACCGGGCGGGGTACCCGGCGCCGGCACTCTAGGACGCGGCGCACCTGCCGCGCCTTGCGCGCGGCCGGGAAATCCGGCGTTTGGCCGATGGCGTAGACCGCGCCGCCGCCGCGCTCAACGACGGTGCAGGCTGCCGCGCTCCAGCCGCCACAGCAGATCGCGCCACGGCGTGGCCGCGGTGGCCATGCCGGCCGCCACGCCCAAGGCGTCGGCCAGGGCATCCAGCGGATCGGCCGAGCGCGTGGTGGTCCAGGCGCCCTGCGCGAATTCGATACCCACGCCCAGCGCCAGCAGGCCCAGCGCGGCCCAGGTCCAGGCGCGCGGCCCGGCATAGACCTGCACGGCCGCGGCGGCCAGCAGCAGGTAGGCGATGAAGTGCTCGGCCTTGTCGCTGTCGGGCAGGTCCGACAATTGCGGCGGATGCGGCATCATGCACACGTAGATCAGCACCACGATGCCCAGCCACCACAGCCCCAGCCACAGCCAGGGCCAGCGGAAGTCGCGCACTGCCGCCATCACAGCCGCCAGGTCAGGTCGCCGGACAGGAACGCCGGCGCCAGCGACACGTCGCGCTCGAAGCCCATCACCTGGAAACGCTCGCCCATCTCGCTGGGCAGGGTCAGTCGCTTCACCTGCTGGCGCAGGCGCAGCCGCGCGGCCTCGTCGCTGCGTGCCTCGGCCTCGGCCAGCAGCGCGTCCAGGCCGTTGCCGAGCAGGAAGCTGGCCTGATTGCAGTAGCCGGCCAGGTCGAAGCCGGCCCCGGTGCCGGCCTCGGCCAGCGCGGTGAAGTCCACCGAGGCGGTCAGGTCCTGCAGGCCCGGCCAGCGGTACGGATCGGCATGCGTGCGGTGCCGGTAGAACGCGCGCAAGGTGCCATCGTCGCGCTCGGGCAGATAGAACTCGCGGCGCGGATAACCGTAGTCCACGAACAGCATGGCGCCGCTGCGCAGGCCGCCGGCCACCGCCTGGATCCAGTACGGCAACTGCGGCAGCAGTTCGGAGCGGTAGCCGTCGGCGAACGGCGTCTGCAGATAACGCTCGAGGTGGCGCACCGCCGCCGCTAGCAGCGGATCGGCCGGCTGTTCGCCGCGGCGAAAGCGGCCCTCGCCGTCCAGCATCACCGTCTCCTCGAACACCTCGCCGTCGCGCAGCGCGAAGCGCGGCGTCGGCAACGCGTCGATCACCTCGTTGGCGAACAGCACGCCGTTCCAGTCGTCGTCGAACGGCCGGTCCAGCCATTCCACCAGGTCGAACACCGGCGGGATCAGCGTGCGCGCCAGGCGCTCGCGCTGGCGTTCGCGCAAATCGGCGCTGGGCTCCAGGATCGCATAGCGCTCGGGCAGCGCATCCAGCGCCAGCAGGCGCTTGAGCATGACCTCGGCGAACGCGCCGCTGCCGCCGCCCACTTCCAGCATGCGCGCCTGCGGCCCGAGTTGCTGCAGCACCGGCGCCAACGCATTGGACACGGTGGCGGCAAACAAGGGCCCCAGCTCCGGCGCCGTGACGAAATCGCCCTCTTCGCCGAACTTGCTGCTGCCGGCGCTGTAGTAGCCCAGGCCGGGCGCGTACAGCGCCAGCTCCATGAAGCGCGAGAACGGAATGGCCCCGCCAGCGGCGGCGATCTCGGCGCGCATATGCGCGGCCAGGCGATCGCTGTGGGCCAGCGCGGTGGCATCGGGCAAAGGAAGGTCGGTGGGCATGCGCTGCGCGATTGCGTGGACAATGCACAGCATAGCCGAGCATGGAACCCGTACATGACCCAGACCAAAGTCGCCCTGATCACCGGCAGCGCGCGGCGCATCGGCGCCGGCATCGCCCGGCGCCTGCACGCAACCGGCTATGACGTCGCCTTGCATGCGCACACCTCGCAGGCCGAACTGCAGGCGCTGGCACAGGAACTGGAATCCCTGCGCGCCGGCAGCACATTGACCCTGCAGGCCGACCTGCGCGACATCGCACAGCTACCCGACCTGGTGACGCAGTGCGTGGACCGCTTCGGCCGGCTCGACGCGCTGGTCAACAATGCCTCCAACTTCTATCCCACGCCGCTGCACGAGGCCACACCGGCGCAATGGGACGACCTGTTCGCGGTCAACGCACGCGCGCCGCTGTTCCTGGCGCAGGCCGCCGCCGCGCAGCTGCGTCAGCACGGCGGCGCGATCGTCAACATGACCGACATACACGCGGAAACGCCGCTGCGCGCGCATCCGCTGTACAGCGCGGCCAAGGCCGCCCTGGCGATGCTGACCCGCTCGCTGGCGCTGGAACTGGCGCCGCAGGTGCGCGTCAACGCCATCGCCCCCGGCGCGATCCTGTGGCCCGACGCCGGCAAGGACGCCGCCGCACAACAAGCGCTGCTGGCACGCACCCCGCTGGCGCGCACCGGCCAGGTCGAGGAAATCGCCGACACGGTGCGCTGGCTGCTCGACGACGCCAGCTTCGTCACCGGGCAGACCGTGCGGGTGGATGGCGGGCGTGGGTTGATGTGAGGCCGGGATTGGGGATTCGGGATTGGGGATTCGCTGTGAAGCAGGGATTCGGGATGCAGGGATTGGGGATTCGCTTCAGGCAGCAGCAACAGCGAGACCTCATCGGGTAAGCGCAACGACGTTCAAGCGGACGCTATCGGACCGCTGGAATCCGCTTTTGCGAATCCCGAATCCCCAATCCCTAATCCCGGCTACTCATCCAACTCGACCACCTCGAACGCCTTCCCATGCTCCGCATGCGCCTGCCATAGCGCGCCCAGGGTCTGGCCGCTGACCGGATCGACGAAATCGGCAGCGATGTCGGCCAGCGGCTTGAGCACGAAGGCGTGGCGCAGCTCGGGCCGCGGGATGCGCAGGTGGCCGGGGCCTTCGACGATGCGGTCGCCGTAGAACACCACGTCGATGTCCAGGGTGCGGTCGCTGAAGCGCGGGCCGCTGCGGTCGCGGCCATGCGCGTCCTCCAGCGCATGCAGCCAGTCGTCCAGCGGCGCCAGCTCCCAGTCGGTCTGCAGCGCCACCGCGTTGTTCAGGAACGCCGGCCCGTCGAAGCCGACCGCCGCGGTGCGATAGGTCGGCGACACCGCGATCGCGCCGAACTGCCGGCGCAGCGCCGCGATCGCCGCGGCCAGGTGGTGATGCGGGCGCAGATTGCTGCCCAGGCTCAGAAGCACGGTGGTCATGCACTATTCGCGCATGCCGCGGCGCCGAGCGTCAACGGCTAGCCAGCCCGCGCCAGCCCGCATAGAATCCAGATGCACCCGGTTTCGGCATCGCCATGACATATTGCGTCGGCATCGAAGTGGACGAAGGCCTGGTCTTCGCCGCTGACACCCGCACCAACGCCTCGCTGGACGACGTCCGCGTGCACCGCAAGCTGCACGTGTTCGAGTATCCGGGCCAGGCGGTGTTCGCACTGATGTCGGCCGGCAACCTGGCGACCACCCAGCTGACCATTTCACGCCTGCAGCGCGACGCCGAGGATCCGGAGGCGCCGCGCAGCCTGCGCAGCTTCCGCCACCTGTTCGAGGTGGCCGAGTACGTCGGCGAGGTGCTGGCCTCCAGCCAGATCAAGCTCTCCGAGCAATCCCAGCAAAGCGGCGTCAACGTGCAGTCGACGCTGATCCTGGGCGGGCAGATCGCCGGCGAACGGCCCGGGCTGTACATGATCTACCCGCTCGGCAACGCCATCGCCACCTCGCCGGAGACGCCCTACCTGCAGATCGGCGAATCCAAGTACGGCAAGCCGATCCTGGACCGCATCATCCGTTCGGAGATGCAACTGGAAGATGCCGCGCGCACCGCCCTGGTGTCGCTGGACTCGACCATCCGCTCCAACCTGTCGGTGGGCATGCCGATCGACCTGGCGCTGATCCGCCGCAACGACCTGCGCGTGACCGAGCGCATGCGCCTGGAAGCCGACACCCCGCTGTACGCCGAGATCCACGACACCTGGTCGCGCAAGCTGGAGAACGCCGTGCGCACCCTGCCGCGCTTCCCCTGGGAACCGGCCCTGGCCGCCGGCCACGACACCGAAGCCCGCGACGCCCTGCCGCCCCTGCCTCCCCGCCGCTCCCCCGCCCGCCGCGACCCGGAAGACCAGTCGGCGCAGCAGTGAGAAGCTGGGATTGGGGAATCGGGATTCGGGATTCGCAAAAGCGGGTTTCTGGGAACTGACACCGCGCGCTTAGAGCATCGCTGCGCTTCGCGCGCGAAGCGGAGACGGCCGTTGCTGTTGCCTCCAACGAATCCCTAATCCCGACTCCCGAATCCCCGCTTCACAACGAATCCCCAATCCCCAATCCCTAATCCCGGCCCCTGACTCAGCCACTTTCGAGGGCATGCGCCACAGCCCGGAACACGCGCTGCATTTCCAGCGGCTTGCGCAGGACGTGCACGGCGATGTCGGCGGGGAAGTGGTCGCGCTCCAGGGTGGTGCCGATGTCCTCGAGGACGATCGCCGGCCCCTGGTAGCCCAAGTCCTGCAGCGCCAGCAGCAGGTGCACCGCCGAGAGCAGGATGATGTCGCTGTCGACGATCACCAGCTCCGGCAGGCCGTGCTCCTCGACGTCGCGCAACGCCGCGGCGCCGTCCGAGGCCAGTTGCGGGCGATAGCCCTGGCTGGACAGCGCATTGCCGAGCAGCGACAGGCGCGTGGCCTCGCCGTCGACCAGCAGCACGCGCTGGCCCTTGCCCATCGGCAACGACAGCTCGGGCTCGGTCGATGGCGCCGGCGTGCGCAGCGGAATCAGCATTTCGAAACAGGTGCCCTGGCCCGGCGTGCTGTCCACGCCGATCCGGCCGCCGTAGCTTTCGACGATGCGCTTGCACGAGATCAGGCCCAGGCCGGTACCGTCCGGCTTGGTGGTGAAGAAGGGGCTGAACAGCCGCGCCTGGGTCGCCGCGTCCATGCCCATGCCGCTGTCGCGGACCAGGATGCGCACCTGCTCGCTGCCGTCGGCGCCGATCGCCGGCGCCGCCGAGAAGCTCAGCTGGCCGCCATCGGGCATGGCCTGGATCGCGTTGAGGCCGAGGTTGAGCAGGCACTGCTGCAGTTCGGTGTAGTTGGCTTCGATCGACAGCGCCGGATCGGCCACGTCCGCCTGCAGCGTCACCCGCTCCGGGAGGCTGCTCTTGAGCAGCATCTGCACCGCCTGGAACAGTTCGGCGATGCGCACCCGCTCGCTCGGCGTGCGCGAGCCGCGCACGAACGAGAGCATCGACTCGGCCATTTCGTGGCCGCGCCGGCCGCACTCGGCGATGACGTCGGCCAGGTGCCGCAGTTGCGGATCGTCGCTGCGACCGACGATCAGTTCCGGCACGATCAGCAGCGGCTGCAGGATGTTGCGCAGGTCGTGGCTGAGGCCGGCGGCGAGCAGGGCCAGGCTCTCCAGCCGCTGCGCGCGCATCAGTTCGCGCTCCACCCGCTGCCGCTCGCGTTCGGTGCGGGCCTCGCGGATCGCCCGCGCCACCGCCGACGGCAGGCGGGTCGGGTTGTGCTTGATGATGTAGTCGTTGGCGCCGTCGCGCAGCGCCTCCACCGCGGTCTCCTCGCCGATGGTGCCGGAGACGAAGATGAAGGGCACCGCGTTGCCGTCCTCGCGCACCACCCGCAACGCCTCGTGCCCGGAGAACCCGGGCATGCTCAGGTCCGACAGCACGATGTCCGGGGCGAACTCGCCCAGCGCCTCGCGCAGGGTCGGCTCGCTTTCCACGCGGCGGAAGGTCGCCTCCAGGCCGGCGTCCAGCAACTGGTCGGACAGCAGCTCGGCATCCTCCGGCGAATCCTCGACCATGAGGATCCGGATCGGGCCAAGCCTGGGGCCGGTGGTGGGCATGCGCGCTTACTCTTTGTCCGGCGCCTGGTTGATCAGCGCCCAGAAGGTGCCCAGGGTCTTCACCGCGGTGAAGAACTGGTCCACGTCCACCGGCTTGACCACATACGCGTTCACGCCCAGGTCCCAGCTGCGGGCCAGGTCGCTTTCCTCGCGCGAGGACGACAGGATCACCACCGGCAGGCGCTTGAGCGATTCCTCGCTGCGCACCAGCTTGAGCACTTCCAGGCCGTCCATGCGCGGCATCTTGATGTCCAGCAGCAGCACCGCCGGCAGGCCTTCCTCGCGGTCGGCATAGGCGCCGCGGCGCAGCAGGTAGTCCATCGCCTCCACGCCGTCCTCGACGTGCACGATGGGATTGGCCAGACGCGCGTCGCGCAACGCATCCACCGCCATTTCGGCATCGGCGGGGCTGTCTTCGGCAAGCAGGATGGTGCGGATGGCGGTCATGCAATGAACTCGGTAGAGGACGCTTCGGGCGCCGGGGGCAAGACGAAATGGAAGGTGGCGCCCTGGTCGGGGGCGGACTCGGCCCAGATGTGGCCGCCATGGCGGGCCAGCACGCGGCGCACGCTGGCCAGGCCGATGCCGGTACCGGAATACTCGCTGGCCTTGTGCAGGCGCTGGAATACGCCGAACAGCTTGGCCGCGTAGGTCATGTCGAAGCCTGCGCCATTGTCGCGCACGCTGAAGTGATGGCTGCCGTCCGGCTGCACCTGGTAGCCGACCTCGATCTGCGCGACCTCGCGCTTGGCGCTGTACTTGACCGCATTGCCGAGCAGGTTCAGCCACAGCTGGCGCATCATGTTTTCGTCGGCGACCAGGATCGGCAACGGCGCGATGCTCCATTCGATGCGATGCCCGCTGTCGCCATGGTCGGACTGGTAGTTGGCGTCGAGCACCGAACGCGTCTCCGCCACCAGCGACTGCATGTCCACCGCCTGCAGGCGCAGCGCACTGCGACCCAGGCGCGAGTACACCAGCAGGTCGTCGATCAGCGAGGCCATGCGCCGCGCCGAGGTGCCGATCACCTCCAGGTAGTGCCGGCTCTTCTCGTCGGCACCATCGCCCAGGTGCCGCACCAGCTTGTCGGCGAAGCCGGCCACGTGGCGCAGCGGCGCGCGCAGATCGTGCGAGACCGAGTAGCTGAACGCCTCCAGTTCGCGGTTGACCTCCGACACCTGCTCGACCTTGCCCTCCAGTTGCCGGTTCAGCTCCTGGATGCGCTGCTGGGCGCTCTTTTGCAGGGTGATGTCGCTGACCGTCATCAAGACCACTTCATCCTCGCTGTCCGGCAGCGGCATGCGCCGCGCATTCAGCAGCATGGTCCTTGGTACGCCGTCCGCGCCAAGTTGTTCGTGCTCGAAATCCCACAATTCGCGTCCGCGCAGCAGCACGTCGGCCAGGCGCTGGGCGATGATCGGATCCTGCCAGACGCCGTCGCCGACATCGGTCAGCATCCTCGGCGGATCGGCCAGGTCCATGCCGTACAGTTCGGCGAAGGCGGTGTTGTGCATCAGCATGCGCTGCCCGTTGTCGAGCAGCACGATCGGCTCGCGCACGGTCTGCAGCACCGCCGCGGCGCGACCGTTGGCGCGCAACATGTCGCGCTCGGCGTCCAGGCGCCGGCCGATCTGCCGTTGCAGCAGCCAGATCACCAGGCCCAGCAGCAGCAACTGCACCACGAGCGAGGTCCAACTGACAGCGGAGGCCAGCATGCGTCGCTCATCGGCGTCGGCGGTGCGCTCGACCAGCAGGTCGTCCTCGCGCCGTTGCAGTTCGTTGATCAGGCCACGCACCGGGTTGTCGGCGGTCATGTCCTGGATCAGGGCGCGGATCCGCTCCGGATCGCGGGTCTGCGCGATCCGCTCGGCGATCAGGCCGCGCCGTTCCAGCGTGCTCTGCAGACGACCGACGCGGATCTGCTGGTCCGGATTGTCGCGGGTCAGCTCGGCCAGGTGCGCAAGCGTCGGCTGCAGCGACTTGCGCGACTGCTGCATGCGCGCGGTCAGGATCGGCGACTGCACGCCATGCGACATCGCCATCGCCGCCGATTCCATGTCGCGCAGGTCCGCCTCCATCCCGTTCAGGGTGGCGGTCACTTCCTGGCTGTGCGCCACCCAGTCGGCCGCGCGCAGGGTGCTGGCATTCATCTGCCGCAGCAGCAGCGAGGGCAGGATGACGATCAGGACGACGGCCAAGGCCAGCAGCGGCAGGCGCCAGCGGTCCCAAGCATCGTGTTTGGCGATGGTCTGCATAGCGGATGCGTGAAAAGAAGGAACGGCTGCGGCCATCGCGGGCGCGCATTGTCGCCCATCTTCCCCGGCAGCAGATGAATTATTCAGCGGAAACGCGACACCCCGATCGCGGCAGCGGCAATGACTCTATCCCAGTGCACGCGCACGACGAAACGGGCGGCATGGGGCCGCCCGCACGAATCCCACGCACACACCGCGCTCAGGGCCGGCGCGCCGGGGGCGGGGCGGAACCGGCATTGGCGCCGACCAGGGTCCAGGCCGGCATGCCGGCGCGCACCAGCAGGAAATCGGCGTGGCTGTGCAGGCGCCGGCGCTCGGACAGGCTCAGGCCCTGATCCAGCTCCTGCATCAGCACGGAGAACGCGGGCCAGAAGCCGGCGTCGTCATGAAAGGTGGTCAGCAGCATGCTCAATTGCGCCTCGAGCCTGCGCACGGCCGGCAGCAACAGCGACGGCTGGGCGCCACGGCTCGACAGCGCGGCGCCGAGCGCTTCGGCCGCCGCGGCCGCAGGGCTCGCGGCTGGGTGGGCTTGGGTCTCCAACATCGCGCGTGATCCGTTGACGAACATGAAGGGATGATGTCTGAACCGGTGTCAAAGCGACGCGAAATGCGATGCGCGTCTCCAATTTCGAGCTCCCAAAAAAAACGCACCCCGCAGGGTGCGTCGCAGGCCGGCTGTCGCGGGTGGGGCGCCTCGTCGCATCCCCACCCGCGGCCGCGGAGCGCAATGCTTACTTCTTGGCGGCGGCGCTGACCTTCAGGTCGGTCGCATCGACCTTCTTGACCCCGTCGATCTTCTTGGCGACCGCCACGGCCTTGTCCTTCTCCGCCTTGGTCGCGACCGCGCCCGAGAGCTTGACCGTGCCATTGACGGTATCGACCTTGATCTCGGTGCCCGACACGTTCTTGGTGGCCAGCAGATCGGCCTTCACCTTGGTAGTGATCCAGGTGTCGGTGACCGGCTCCTTGGAATCGTGGCGGCTGGCGTCGTGGGCGGTGGTGTCGTGCTGCATGGTGTCCTGCTGGCCCATGGTGCCGTGGTCCTTGGCGCCGGTGGCCTGACCGGCGGCGAACGCCTGGCCGGCGCCGAACGCGAAACCGGCCATCAGGGTGGCGCCGAGCAGGGTGCGTGCATTGATCGTCTTCATCGTGTCTTCCTCCGCTGAATGTGCGCGCAGTCTCCACCACGCCGTCGTACAGGCAGCGTGACCACGGAATCGCCGCAGCGTGAATGCGCAATGCGTACCAGCAGCCGGGCGATACTGGATGCCCGTCGCTTCCGCCCGCGCCCATGTCCGACTTCAATCTCGCCCTGCTCGGCTTCGGCTACGTCGGCCGCACCTTCCATGCGCCGCTGATCGCACACACGCCCGGCCTGCACCTGCACACCGTGGTCTCGCGCCAGGCCGAGGCGGTGACTGCGGCCTGGCCACAGGCGCACGTGGTCGCCGATGCGGCGCAGGCCTTCGCCGATCCGCGGATCGATGCGGTGGTGATCGCCACGCCCAACCAGACCCACGCGCCGTTGGCGCTGGCCGCCCTGGCCCAGGGCAAGCACGTGCTGGTGGACAAGCCGTTCACCCTGGACGTGGCCGAGGCGCAGCAGGTGCTCGACGAGGCGCAACGCGTCGGCCGCATCGTCAGCGTGTTCCAGAACCGGCGCTGGGACGGCGACTTCCTTGGCGTGCGTGCCTTGCTGGAGGCCGGCACGCTCGGCGAGATCGCCGAGTTCCATTCCCACTTCGACCGCCATCGTCCGCAGGTGGTCGACCGCTGGCGCGAGCACGCGCTCCCCGGCTCGGGGCTATGGTTCGACCTGGGGCCGCACCTGCTCGACCAGGCGCTGCAGCTGTTCGGCCCGCCCCAGGCACTGCAGGCCGACCTGGCGCTGCAGCGTCCCGGCGCGCAGACGGTGGATTACGTGCACGCGGTGCTGCGCTATCCGCGGCTGCGGGTGGTGCTGCATGCCGGTTCGCTGGTCGCCGCAAACGGCCTGCGCTTCGCGCTCCACGGCACCGCCGGCAGCTATCTCAAGCATGGACTGGACACGCAGGAAGCGCAGTTGCGCGCCGGAGTCGCGCCGGGCGCGCCCGGCTGGGGCGAGGATCCCCTGCCCGGCCAGTTGCGCCTGGTCGGCGCCGACGGCACGCACGCGGTGCAGACGCTGCCGGCGCACCGCGGCGATTACCGCGACTGCTACGCGGCGTTTCGCGAGGCGCTGGCCGGGCGTGCACCTGCGCCGGTGCATGCGGCGCAGGCGCTGGCAGTAATGCGCCTGCTGGAGGCGGGCGTGCACAGCGCCGCCTCCGGCTGCAGCGTGACGCTGGACTGAGCGCCGCGGCTCAGGCCGGACGCGTGCCGCCCGGCGCGGGTGCGGCGCCGCCCTCGTGCTTGATCGCATGGCCGCCGAACTGGTTGCGCATCGCCGCCAGCAACTTGTCGGCGAACGAATCGTCGTCGCGCGAGCGCAGCCGCTCCAGCAGCGACAGCGTGATCACAGGAGCAGGCACGTCCAGGTCGATCGCCTCGGCCACGGTCCAGCGGCCTTCGCCGGAATCCTGGACGAACGGCGCGATGCCGGCCAGGGTCGGATTCTCGCCCAGCGCATCGGCGCACAGGTCCAGCAGCCAGGAACGCACCACGCTGCCCTGGCGCCAGACCTCGGCCACCTGGTGCAGGTCCAGCGCGAACTCCTGCTTGCGCCCCATCAGCGCGAAGCCTTCGGCATAGGCCTGCATCATTCCGTACTCGATGCCGTTGTGGACCATCTTGGTGAAGTGGCCGGCACCGCTGGGGCCGACGTGTCCCCAACCGGCATCGGCGGCCGGCGCCAGGGTCGCGAACACATCGTGCAGGCGCTGCACCGCGGCGGTGTCGCCGCCGATCATCAGGCTGTAGCCCTCGCGCAGCCCCCACACGCCGCCGCTGGTGCCGCAGTCGACATAGGCGATGCCGTGCGCGGCGAGTTCGCCGGCACGGCGCATCGAATCCTTGTAGTAGGAATTGCCGCCGTCGATCACCACGTCGCCCTCGCCCAGCAGCGGCAGCAGCGCCGCCAGGGTGTCGTCGACGACCTTGCCGGCAGGCACCATCAGCCACACCGCGCGCGGCGCCGGCAACGCCGCGATCAGCGCGGCCATGCTGTCGACCGCTTCCACCCCGCGCTGCTGCGCCGCACTGCGCGCGGCCTCGCCCAGGTCGAAACCGACCACGCGATGCCCGCCGCGCACCAGCCGCTCGGCCATGTTGGCGCCCATCCGGCCCAAGCCTACAAGTCCCAGTTCCATGCGTCGTTCCCGGTTCGAAAAAAGGAGGGTTAGGGTCTCACGAAGCGGCGGCGCCGACGTGACGCTCAGCTAAGGCGCCGGTGCATCGGCACGCGCCGCCTGTGCGCAGTCGCGCAATTGCAGATCGCGCCAGCGCCGGTACAGGGTGGTGTGCAGGTTGTGCAGGGTCAGTTCGACCGCGAACGGGGTGCGCGGATTGCGATCCAGCAGCCGCACCACGTGATAACCGATCGGCTTGACGCCCTTCGGATGCACGTAGACCTGAAAGCCCCGGTAGAACGGATCGTCGAGCAAGGCGTCGAGTTGCGCGAGCACCGCCTGCTGCGCCGGATCCAGGCGCGCGCGCAGCGCCGGGTCGCGCGCGTAAAGCAAGCGCTCGAAGCGCTCCCGCCCCGGACCGCGCAGCGCCTGCGCCAGTTCCCAGATGCGCCGGTTCTGCTCGTCGTAGTACGCGAAACCGCCGTGCGCGCGTAACGCCGTGGCGGCCTCGGCACTGACCGCGGCGACCACGAAGTTCTCCGCCTGGTTGTTGATGTCGTCCAGGTAACGGCGCTCGAACACGTGCACGATGTAGCCGGGCGCACCGAGGAAGGCCGCACGGCCGCGCTGCGCGGTCCTGGCCGCCTTGCCGTCGGCGAAGAACTCGCCGGCATGCGCGCCGAGCAGGATGCTGTCGGTCTCGTGCAGGGCCAGGAAAGTGCCGATCGACAGCTCGTCGGCGCTGAACGCACGATCGAACGCGGCATCGCCATACAGTTCGCGCTGCGTCGCGAGTTGCGCGATCTGCCGGCCGACGCCGCATTCCGAGCGCACGTGGCCGCTGTAGAACGCCTCGATCGCCTGCGCATTGCCGCCTGCCGGCCGATAGCCGCGGCCGAAACTGCGGAAGCGCTCCCAGCCCTGCGCGTGCGCGCCGCGCAGGCCGAAGCCGATCCAGCCCAGTTGCAGCGCCGAGAAGCGATAGCCCGGGTTGTCCTGCAGCCGCGCGACCGCGCGCGTGGTGGCCGCGCCCAGTTGCAGGAAATAGCCGCACTGCGTCGCCGGCGCGTCCAGCAAGGCGCGCAATGCCTGCTGCCGCTGCGCGTCGTTCCAGCCGGTGGGCAAGGCCGCCTGCAGATCGCCGTGCGCCTGCGCCTCGGCCAGCGAACCGCGTTCGCAGGGTGCGCCGGCCGCGATCTGCGGCTGCGCTGCGGCGGTGCTGCCGATGCGCCAGCCCAACTGCTCCAGCAGCGCGGCCAGGCAGGCCGCGCTGGCCTGGTCGGCCGGCGCCGGCGCGGCGGTGGCCGCGGCACTGGCGAGCAGCGCAGCCAGCAGCAGACCCACGCCGCGGCGCGGACGCGGCATGCGCGCGAATCGGGGTGGTCGGATCATGGAGCGGGCATCGCGAACAAGAGCTTCCGTTGGCCACGTGGCGGCGGCGCCCGCGCAGCGTGCCGCCGCGCCCGTGCAGGCGTCGCGAAACCCATCGCCGCCGCGCCGGCGGCCCGGTATTCACTCTTCCGCCATGCCCGGCGCACCTACACTGCGGCTCCCTTGCCGCAAGCGATCCCCTGCATGCACGTGCTCGTTACCGGAGGCACCGGATTCATCGGCCGCGCGTTGTGCGCTGCCCTGCTCGACGCCGGGCACAAGGTCAGCGTGCTCACCCGCGACCCGGCGCGCGCGGCGCGGCTGTTGCCGGCGGTGCAGGCACTGGACGACCTGCGGCGCGCCGCACCGGCCGATGCGGTGATCAACCTCGCCGGCGAACCGCTGACCGAGGGCCGCTGGAGCGCCACCCGCAAACGCCGCTTCCGCACCTCGCGCATCGGCACCACCCGCGCCCTGCTCGACTGGATGAGCGGACTCGACGCTGCGCGGCGCCCGGGTTGCCTGATCTCCGGCTCGGCGATCGGCTACTACGGCGATCGCGGCGACGAGGTCCTGGACGAAACCAGCACGCCCGGCGACGACTTTTCCGCCGAGCTGTGCCGCGACTGGGAAGCCGAAGCGTTGCGCGCGCAGGACCTGGGCGTGCGCACCAGCCTGGTCCGCACCGGCGTGGTGCTGGGCCGCGACGGCGGCGCGCTGGCGCGGATGCTGCTGCCGTTCCGCTTCGGCATGGGCGGACGCATGGGCGATGGCCGCCAGTGGATGAGCTGGATCCACCGCGACGATCAGGTCGGGCTGCTGCTGTGGCTGCTGCAGCATGGTGGCGAAGGCGCCTACGATGCCACCGCGCCAGCGCCGGTGACCAATGCTGCGTTCGCGCAGCAACTCGCCGCCACCCTGCATCGTCCGGCGCTGCTGCCGATGCCGGCGGCGGCGCTGCGCCTGGGCTTCGGCGAGATGGCGGAACTGCTGCTGGGCAGCCAGCGCGTGCTGCCCACACGCGCACAGCGCGAGGGCTACGTGTTCCGTTATCCGCAGCTGGAGACGGCGCTGCGCGACCTGCTCGCCGGTTGAGCTACGGCGGCGGCGCATCGCGCGACGTCGCAACCGACATCCCAAAGAAAACGCCCCGGCGGAGGCCTCCGCCGGGGCGTGCTTTATCACGTCGTCAGGTCGTCAGGTCGGCGCCGGACGCCGACCGACACGGCGCAGCCGCGCGACTCAGTAGCGCTTGCAGACGGTCTCGACCACGCGATTGCCATTGGCCTGCTGACGCTGGCCCTGGATGTAACGGCCGGTGGCGCCACCGGCGACCGCGCCGCCGACCGTGGCCAGCTTGCGGCCGTCGCCCTTGCCGATCTGGTTGCCGAGCAGGCCGCCGATCGCCGCGCCCGCCAGGGTGCCGCCGATGCGGTCCGGGTCGGTGCTGTTCTTGCGCACCGCGACCTTCTTGCAGTGCACGCGGGTGCCGTCGCTGAAGCGGCGGCCATTGTCCTCGGGGCCGTAATGGCGCTGCGCCTCGGCGAGCGGCGCGGCGGCCGTGGCGATGGCGAGCACGGAAAGACACAAGGCGGATTTGAGAGTGTTCATGCTGATTGCTCCTGGGTGGCGGAGCCGATGCACTAGCACCGCGCTCTCGACGGGCGCCACCTTCTCACCGACTTCGCGAATGGTTCGTGAAGCGAAATCGGCCGCATTCAGCTTGTGCAGCAGCGCCTGAATCAGTCGGCGCCGCCGGGTTCGTTGCTTGCCGGCGCCGTCGTGACCGGCGGCTGCGCTGCCGTGGCCGCCGCGGGTGCCGGCGGCGGCGCGGGCACTGCGGCGGGCGGCGGTGACGGCTCGGTCGACGCGGCCGCGGCAGGGGCTGCCGGTGTCGGTGTCGGTGCCGCCATCGCCGCCGGCGCCGGCGGATGCGCAGGCGGCTCCGGTGCCGGCTTGCTCTTGGGCAGGTACTCGCTCATCAACTGGAAGAAGCGCTTGTAGAAGTCGCCGTCCTGCACGGTGCTGCTGGCGACCCGCACCATCGAGTCGTCGCTGCTGCCGATCGGCAGCGACACCGAGCCCAGCACGCCGACACCGACGCTGGCCGAGGTCGGGCTCTTCTTCAGCGCATAGCGGTCCTGCAAGGCACTCACGAACACCCAGGATTCGTCCTGCCCGTGCGCCACGCAGGACACGCGCAGTTCCAGTTGCTCGTGCAACTCGTCGCTGGGCTGGAAGTTCTTGGTGCCTTCCACCGCATCGGCGGTGGCCTTGGACACCACGTAGCCCTGGCTCAGCAGCGCGCGGCGCGCCGATTCGCAGGCCTGCGCCGGCTGCACCGGATAGTTGCGCGAATACGTGTTGTCGGAGTTGAAGGTCTCTTTCACCAGGCCGTCCTGCTTGCGCGCGAAGCAGCCGCTCAGGCCGATCGCGATCAGCGCGAGCGCGGGAATGGCGAGAACCTTGGGGGTAGCGGACATAGGCCGTTGACCGGAGAGAGGGAACCGCGGCAAAGGATAGCCGCAAGCGCGTCGGCGCGGCCTTGACGCCGCCGCGGCCGCTCATCCCGCGGTTAGCGAGATGCGCGGCCGGGCCGCCGCCGGGTCAGGCGGCGGCGGGTTCCAGCGCCAGGTCCACGCGCAGCAGGCCGCCGTCGCCGGCCCGGCGTTCGGCGCGCAGGTAATGATGGGCGTCGAGCAGTTGCAGGGTCGGCGGCGCCGCCAGCGGCTCGCCCCACAGGCTCAGCAGGAAGCCACGCGCGCGCAGCCAGTCGAGCAGCCGCAGCAGGCCGTCCAGGTCGCGCGGCAACAGCAGGTCGACGTCGCCGGGCAGACGCGGTGCCGCCGCCGGATCGGCCAGCCAGCGCGGATAGCTGCCGTACAACGCGAAGGCGAAACCGTCGGCGCGCAGGGCCGCCAGCAGTTGCGCCGTGCCCGCCAAGTCGATGCGCTGGCGCCGGTGCTGGAAGATCAGCGCGTACTCGTGGCTGCGATCGTTGCGGGTGTCGCCGGGCGCCAGCGGCTGCGCCGTTTCGCGCGGGTAGCACAGCACGCGCTCGGGACAGGGCGCGAACAGGCTGCCGAGGATCCGGGCCAGGTCCCAGGCCTGCGGCACGGTGACCTCGCCGAGTTGGACGTTCTCCACCATTGCGATGCAGAAGCCGTCCTCGCGCAGGTGGCGGCGCACGCCATGGAACACCGCGCGCAGGCCGTGCAGGTAGCTTGCATAGTCGGCGCTGGCGTAGAGCTGACCGGCCCCTGCCTCGGCGGGCCAGGCACAGCCGAAGTACGGGACGTTGGTCAGGCACAGGTCCACCGGTGCGGATGGCGCGCAGTGCGGCAAGCCGCCGTCCAGCACCTCGGCGTGCAGGCCCAGCCGCTGCAGCCGTTCGCGCGCCAAGCGCGCACGTGCCGCGTCGATCTCCAGGCCGATGCCGTGGCGGCCTTCCAGTTCGGCCGCGAGCAGCGTGCTGCCGAAGCCGCAGAACGGATCCAGCACACGCGCGCCGGGCGCGCTGAAGTGGCGCACGAACGGCCGCATCTGCCCGACCCAGCCGCAGTCGCGCGCGCCCAGCGGATCGCGCTGGCGCAGGTCCTCCGGCAGCCGATGTTGCGGCGGATCCGACGACGGCGTCCACCAGCTGCGGCTATCCATGCGGCGCCCGCCACAGCAGATCGCGGTCCGGCTGCCAGCCCGCGCACAGCCGGCCGTCGGCGAAGAACACCAGCTTGTAGATGTCGCCGCTGTCGTGGCGCGCGTGCATCGCGCCATAGTCGGAGGTCTCGAATACCACCTCCATGCCGTCGGCGGTGGCCAGGCGCAGGTTCCAGAAGTAGTAGCCCTCGGTGATCTGCAGCGGCTGCAGCGTGCGCCACCACGGCGCGGCCATGCAGGCGCCGAGCACCTGCTCCACCGCGACCCGTGCCTGCGTCAGATAGCGCGCGGTGCCGCCGTCGCGGTAGCCGTCGCCGAGCCGGGAGAACTCGCGGAAGATCACCGTGCGCGCCCCGCAGGCGCGCGCCCAGTCCAGGTAGGCGGCGACGCCGTCGGCATCGGCGATGCCGCCGTGCTGCAGGATGCACACCATGCGCAATGGCAGCGCTTCGGCGATGCGCTGCGCGGTGGCGACGAAGACGCCCGCGTCGGCAATCGCTTCGCCGTCGCGGAAACGCATGATCGCGTCGTTGCACGCCTGCTGCGGATGGTGCCGCGACAGTTCGATCCACGACAGGTCGAAGCGCTGCAAGGCCTGCAGCAGCGCGTCGCCATGGCCGCGGGCGAAACCGGCGCCATTGCTGTACAGCACCCGCTGCTCGACCAGCAGGCCCTCGCGCTCGGCCGCACCCAGGGTCTGCAGCAGCTCCACGAACCAGGCTTCGTCGTCGGTCATCTCCAGCCCCGACAGCGAGTGCGACAGCGGCAGTCCGCGCAGTTGCGCCAACGCCTGATGCAGTTGCGCGAAGTAGTCCGGCGGCGGCCGCAGGCTGGCCGCGGCGGTGCCGCCGGCCTGTGGCCGCAGGGTTTCCGAGCAGAAGCGGCAGCGTGCCGAACACGGCCGCACCGATGCGTAAGGAGTGAAGGTCACTGGCTGCGCGACGCGGTAGTCGCGTGCGCCGATGCGCTGCTGGCGCCAGCGCGACGCATCGGCGGCGGCCGGCACCCGCCATTCCAGGTGCGGGGTGCTGGCGCGCAGCGCGGCGAACAGCGGCGAGCCGCCGCTCAACGGCGGCGCGCTCGGCAGGGAGGCGTGCATGGCCGCCTCCTACAGGCGCGCGGCGTTCGCGCGCTCGCGCACCTCGGCGAAGCTCCAGTCGTGCAGCAGGCGGCCGTTCTCCCACACGGTGACCATCGCATCGTCGTAGCCGGCCGGGCCGGCGACCGCTTCGGCCGACACCGCGTCTGGCGCCACCGGCTCGGTGCGGTAGCTGCCGTACTCGCGGTGCCGCAGCAGGCGCATGCGCCCGCGCTTGCTGAGCTTGCCCTTGTCGGTGACCGGATCCTTGTAGACGTCGATCCAGCGGCCGTCGACGCGCGCGGCCGAACACTTCAACGCGAACTTCTGCGTATCGCGGTCGAGCCGCTGCAGCAACGCGCCGCCCATGCCGAAGGCCAGGTTGTCGGTGGCGTAGCCGGCGCTGGTGATGCGCTCCAGGATCGCGCGGATGCTGGTCGGGTTGACCCCGTCGCCCTGGATCACCCGCACGTGGTTGAGCACCTTGTAGCCCTTGCCGTTGACGCTGTGGCCGAAGGCCTCGTCGAGCAGTTCCAGGCACTGGTGCACCACCGCCACCGGATCGCCGGAGTCCGGGCGGATCACCACGGTGGCGCCGGAGGCGATCACCTCCTCGCGCAGCGTGGTGCCCCAGTGCTCACGGATCGCGTGGAAGATGTCGTAGCTGTCCGACACCACCGCGACCACGCCGCCGGGCTTGCCGAACTGCTTGAGCATGTTGCGGTACGCATCGACCTCGCGCTCGCGGCCCCAACTGGTGATGGTGCTGTGCTCGGCGGCGGGGATCGAATAGCCGGCCATCGGCTCGTGGTAGTGCGCGCGCGCCAGCAACAGCCCGGACACGGTGTCGGTGCCGAGGAAGTTGACCAGGTGCGCCGCGCCACCGATCGCCGCCGATTCCAGGCTGGACACGCCGCGCGCGCCGAAGTCGTGCAGCTTGAACGGCAACTGCCCGTCCGGATCGTCGCTGGTGCGCTCCAGGAACTGGCGGATGGTCTGCTTGGCATGCCAGCTCACCGTGGCCACGGTCACCGGATACCAGATGCGCAGCAGCAGCGTCTCCAGGTACGACGGCACCCAGTAGGCCTGCGCGTCGGTGGACTCGATGGTCATCAGCGCGTTGTGGGTCGGCACCACGCTGCCCTCGGGCACGGCGCGGATGCGGATCGGCAACTGGCCGCCGAGGCGGTCGACGATGTCGCGCCAGCCGGCCTCGTTGAACGGCTCGCCGTGCGCGGCGAACAGGTCGCGCGCCTCGTCGATGTCGGCATGGGTGACGGGGCGGCCCAGCGCCTCCTTCAGGATCGACTGCAGGCCGAAGAACACGGTGCGGTCGTAGACGCCGCCGCGCGATTCCACATAGAAGAACGTGGCGTCGGTGCCGGGCGGGTACTGCAGCCAGTGGCTGGCCTTGTAGCTGTCGGTGTTGAGCAGCAGGTTGTTCAGGCATTGCATGACGGAAGCTCCTTCGCGTCTGGGAAAGCCGGCGGTCTGTCCGCCGACCGGGAAGGCCGCGTCAGCCGCGGCCCAGGAAGAATTCGAGCAGGTGCAGGTGGTCTTCGAACAGTTTCGGGCCCATGCCCAGCACTTCGCTGACCGGCACCCAGCGCGCCTTGTCGGCGTCGTCCCCGCCGCGCACCTCGGGCAGTTCGCCGAACACGAACTCGAAGTGGAAGGCATGGGTGATGGTGCGCCCGCGCAGGCTGCGTTCGGGGTGGTCGAAGACGTGGCGGTTCTTCAGCGAGCCCTTGAGCACCGGCACCGGGATCTTCAGCCGGGTCTCCTCGCGCAGCTCGCGCAGGCACGCATCGAGGATGCTCTCGTGCTGGCCGACGAAACCGCCCGGCAGCGCCCACAGGCCCTTGCCCGGCGCCGCGCGGCGGCGCACCAGCAGCACGTGCCCGGAATGCACCACCACCGCATCGGCGGTGACGAAGGTCGGCGGATACGGCGCCTCCTTCCAGGCGGCGCGGTACTGCTCGATGAACTGGTACTCGGCGAGCAGTTCGGCATACGACGGCGAGTTCTTGCGGAACGCCTCGAGCATGTCGAACACCGGCGCCGGCACGTTGCCGCGCAGCATCAGCAGCGCGCCGTGGAAATCGATGCTGCCGGCCTCGAACAGGTAACGGCGCAGCTCGGTCGCCGACAGCGTCTCGGTGTGCTGCACGTCGACCAGCGGCCACTGCGGGAACTCGCGCAGGTAATAGCTGCTGGCGTCCTTGTCCATGCCGATCAGGCCGATCCGCGCCTCGGCGCTGCCGCCGTCGCTGCGCACCGCCTCGGCCACCGTGGACTGCACCGCGGCGATCCACTGGCTTTCGTTGTACAGGTGATCGCGCAGCGGACGCAGGATCAAGCGCTCGCCGGCACCTTCCAGTGCGGCCTGGATCATCACGCTGCGCTCGGCAACGGTCCAGGGATTGCGGATGGTGCGGGGAGTCTCGGCCGAGCCGATCAGGAAGATGAGTTTCTGTCCACGCGCCAGGGCGTGGCGGGCAACGGCGGCGTGGCCGTTGTGGAAGGGCTCGAAGCGCCCGATGAACACCAGATAGTCGAACTCCATGAGCATCCCTCACGGTTGGGTGGATCGCCGCGGGTCTGTCCCTTGGCGTGGGGGAAATGCTACGCCGATGCCGCATCGCGTCAAGTGACGCACCGCGCAGATTCATCGGCCATCCAGACAGCGCGCGCGGACGCCGCGCCGGCGACGCTGCAGTGCAGCGCGCGTCGCCACAGCGATCGCGCTAGCCTCGTGCGCGCCGCGGCCACGGGGACCGCCCGGCACGTCGCGCCGGCCGTCGTTCGCGGTCCGCGCGACGCCCCTTCTTCCCTCCTCCCATCACTGCGAGAATCGCATGAACCGATCGAGCAAGCGCGTGTCCGCCTGGCTGCTGGTGTTGTTGCTCGCCTGTCTGTGTGCGCCGGCCATGGCGCAGACCTTCGCCAAGGGTGCCGATGTCAGTTGGATCGACCAGCAGGAGAGCAGCGGGCGCGTGTTCCGCAACGCCTCCGGCGCCACCACCGATTTCTTCTCGCTGCTCAAGGGCACCGGCGTCAACGCGATCCGGCTGCGCGTGTGGGTCAATCCGCAAGGCGGCTGGAACGACGGCGCCGACACGCTGAACATGGCCAAGCGCGCGAAGGCGCAGGGCATGCGCATCATGATCGACTTCCACTACAGCGACAGCTGGGCCGATCCCGGCAAGCAGACCAAGCCGGCGGCCTGGAGCAACCACGACTTCGCCACCCTGGTGAAGGACGTGTACTCGCACACCAACGGCATCCTGTCCTACCTCAAGTCCAACGGCATCGACGTGAACTGGGTGCAGGTGGGCAACGAGATCAACAGCGGCATGCTGTGGCCGGACGGCAAGACGCCCAACTTCGGCAACCTCGCGCAGCTGATCAACAGCGGCTACAACGCCAGCAAGTCGGTCTACCCCAACGCCAAGGTGATCGTGCACCTGGCCAATGGCTACGACAACGCGACCTTCCGCTGGTTCTTCGACAGCCTCAAGTCGGCCGGCGGCAAGTGGGACGTGGTCGGCATGTCGCACTACCCGTCCCCCAATGCCTGGCAGAGCGCCAACACCCAGATCGCCAGCAACATGCAGGACATGGTGGCGCGCTACGGGTCGGACGTGATCGTCAGCGAGGTCGGCATGGACTGGCAGCAGGCCGCCACCACCCGCGCGATGCTGGCCGATCTGCTCAGCAAGACCCGCGCGCTCGGCAGCCGCGGGCTGGGCGTGTTCTATTGGGAACCCGACGCGTATCCGGGCTGGCAGGGCTACACGATGGGCGCGGTCGACAACAACGGCAAACTCACCCAGGCGCTGTCGGCGTTCAACTGATCGCCGCTCGGCAGGCGCGCCACGCGGTGGTCACCGACACCACCGCCGTGCCACCATCGCGTGCTCCGCTCCTGTCGAGATCTGCCATGTCGCTGTCGCTGTCGTCCGCGCGCAAGCTCGCGCTTCCTCTGCTGCTGGTGCTGGGCGCGTGCATCGCGCCGGCGCAGGCGCGCACGCCCGCAATGCCCGCCGCGCCGGCCCCGCTCAAGGTGATGAGCTTCAATGTGCGCGTGCCGGTCGACACCGACGGCGACAAGCGCTGGGACGTGCGCCGCAGCGCGATGGCCTCGCTGATCCGCGCGCAGCATCCGGATGTGTTCGGCACCCAGGAACTGGTCGAGCGCCAGGCCGACTACCTGGCCGCGCAATTGCCGGAGTACCGCTGGTTCGGTCCCAGCCGCGACGGCAAGGACGACGGCGAACGCATGGGCGTGTTCTACGACAGCCGCAGGCTGAAGCTGGTGGACTCGGGACACTTCTGGCTGTCGGACACGCCGGAGGTGATGGGCAGCATCAGCTGGGGCCACCCGCTGCCGCGCATGGTCAACTGGGGGCTGTTCGAGCGCATCGGCGATGGCCGCCGCTTCTACCTGTTCGACACCCATCTGCCCTATCGCGACGAGGACGAAGCCGCGCGCGCCAAGGGCGCGGCGCTGATCGTGTCGCGGCTGAAGGCGCTGCCGGCGGACGTGCCGGTGGTGCTGACCGGCGACTTCAACACCGTGCCGGACTCGCCGACCTACCGCACCCTCACCGCCAGCCTGGCCGATGCGCGCACGCAGGTGGCGCAGCCGCGGGGCCCGGAAGCGACCTTCCACGATTTCACCGGCCACCCGGACCGGCGCATCGACTGGATCCTCTCGCGCGGGCTCAAAGCAACCGACTACGCCACACTCGACGCGCGGCCGGAAGGCCACTGGCCATCGGACCATTTCCCGGTGATCGCCACCTTCGCCTGGCCGCAGTGAGGCGCGTGGGCCTGCGGCATGAACCGCAGGCCCGCGAACGGAAGCGGTTCCTATCTGTTCGGTATCAGCCGCGACGAGGCGCCAGCGGTAAAGCCTGTCGCGGCTGAAGCCGCTCCTACCAGGCGACGTCATGCCTGGTGAGGCAGACGGTTAGCTAACGAAGTGCCGCTCGTCGTAGGAGCGGCTTCAGCCGCGACGCGCGTCACCGGGGAACAGCCGTCGCAAGCGATCCCGGACAGCGTAACAAGGCCCGCGCCTGCCAGTTAACGATGCCTCGCTGCACCATTGCGCAAGCGCATCGTCAGAGGCGTCCGTCGTACGCCAGCCGACGGATCCTCAGGCCGTCGGCACGGCATGCGCGCACAACCAGTCCAACACCTGCTGCACCGGCGACGATGGCGCCGGTGTCGGTCGCCACACGATCGACAACTGGCGCAACGCCCACGGCTCGTGCAGCGGCACCGCGACCAGTTGCGCGCGCACGCTGACCCGCTCCAATGCCGCCTGCGGCAGGATCGCCACGCCGGCGCCGCGTGCCAGCATCCGGCACAGCGGCTCGATGCCGTGCACCTGTGCGCGCAGACGCAACTGGCCACCGGCACGCGCGGCCTGGGTCCGCAGATGCTGCTGCAACGCGCTGTCCTCGGCCAGGCCGAGCAACTGCGCCTGCCACACCTGTGCGAACCGCAGCTGCGACGCCTGTGCCAGCGGGTGCGTGGCCGCGGCCACCAGCACCAGCCGGTCCTGCCGGAATGGGTGGGCCTGCAAGCCCTGCAGATCGGCGTGATCGGCGATCACCGCCAGGTCGGCGCGTTGCTCGCGCAGTGCGTCGGCCGCGGCGACGCTGCCTTGCTCGCGCAGCGCCAGATCGATGCGCGGATGCGCCACCAGGAACTCGGCCAGCACCTCCGGCAACCACTCCGACAGCGCCGCGGTATTGGCCAGCAGGCGCACACTCGCCTGATGGCCGCCAGCGTATTCGCCCAGTTCGCTGCGCATCGCCTCGGCCTGGCGCAGCAACTGCCGCGCGTGCCGCAGCAGCGCGGTGCCGGCCGCGGTGAGGCCGACGCCGCGCGGGCCGCGGTCGAACAACGCGACGCCGAGCTGCGTCTCCAGCGCGCGGATGCGTGCACTGGCGGCGGCCAGCGACAATGCTGCGCGGTCGGCGCCGGCGGTGATGCTGCCGGCTTCGGCCACCGCCAGGAACAGCCGCAGATCGGTGAAATCCAGATGCATCGGCGCTCCCGCCTTCGTCGTTGCCGAAGTCTGCCTGAAGCATTTGCGCATTGTCCGGCCGCCTCGGCACGCCGATGCTCGACGTCATGGACACGCTCGCCCCGCACCTGCTGCCGATCGCCCTGGTCTTCCTGCTGGCCGGCGGCGTCAAAGGCGTGGCCGGCATGGGCCTGCCGACGGTGGCGATGGGCCTGCTCGGGCTGTGGCTGACGCCGACCGAGGCGGCGGCGCTGCTGGCATTGCCATCGCTGCTGACCAACCTGCAACAGGCCTGGGGCGCAGGCACGGGCGCGCTACTGCGGCGGCTGTGGCCGCTGCTGGCCTGCATCGTCGCCGGCACCTGGTGCAGCGCCGGCATCCTCGCCGGCGCCGACCCGCGGCTGGCGCGCGCCGGCCTGGGCGCATTGCTGGCGCTGTACGCCGCGATCGGCCTAAGCAAGTGGCAAGGGCGCCTGTCGCCCTCGCAGGCGCGCTGGGCGGGGCCGCCCGTGGGCCTGGCGACCGGATTGCTGACCGGCGCGACCGGCGTGTTCGTGTTGCCGGTGCTGCCCTACCTGGTGGCGCTGGAGCTGCCGCGGGACACGCTGATGCGCGCCCTGGGCAGTTGCTTCGCCGCGGCGACACTTGCGCTGGCCGCGGCCCTGGTCGCGCACGGCGCCTTCCCCTCGCACGCACTGGGTCCATCGCTGCTGGCGCTGCTGCCCACCGCCATCGGCATGTGGCTGGGCGCACGGCTGCGCCAGCGCATCTCCGCCAACACGTTCCGCCGCGTGTTCTTCCTGACCTTGCTGGGATTGGGCGTGCACCAGGTGTGGCAGGCGCTGGGCTGAAGACGTGGTTGCGCCGCTGTATCGCGCAGCGGTAGGAGCGGCTTCAGCCGCGATGGGGCCTTCTCGGGAATGCTGGGTCGCGGCTGAAGCCGCTCCTACGACGCCACACGGCAAGGACGCGGCGGACCCAACGCCGCGTCCGCGGTGCGTACCGATCCAGGAGATGGACTGCCGGCCCACGCAACTCGCCAGTTCCTCCTCACGCATCGACGCAGCGGACCGATCGACCAGCGCAGGGCGATGACGCATGTCGGCTACCTGCAAAACCCGACCTGCAACAAAAAACGCGCCACCGCTGGGCGATGGCGCGTTCGTGTTCGGACGAAGGCGGCGTGCGGGCTCAGTCGGCCCAGCGCCCCGGGCCGGTGGACTGCGGCAGCACCTGCACCGATAGCGGGCGGTCCTTCTCCAGCAGGTTGACCGCATCGCTCAGGATCGAGGCCGACTCGCGCAGCAGCGGGTCCGGACGCTTGTCGACCAGCTTCTCGCGCGCGGCGTCCTTGACGATGTCGCGCTCGTTGCCGGTCAGGCCGTCGTCGCTGCTGTCGTCGGCCAGCGGATCCAGCGGCAGGCCGAGCTGCTTGCGGATCTCCTGGCGCTGCTTGCGCTGCGCGTCCTGCTTCTCGCGCTCGGCGCGGCGCTCGGCCTCGTTGAGCACCACGTACTTCTTCGCCGCTTCGTCGCGGAACTGGCGCACGTCCTCTTCCCACCACTGGAATTCCTTGTCGTTGGCGATGCGCGTGGTGTGCAGCGCCTCCAGCTTGGGCAGCAGCGGCGCGAAATTGCCGTACTGGGTGTGCGGCACCGCGGCGATGCGGCTCCACGGCAGCGCGTTGTCGTAGGTGCTCTCGCCGAACTCGGTGGCATCGACGCTGGCCGGGAAGGCGATGTCCGGCACCACGCCCTTGTGCTGGGTGCTGCTGCCGCTGACGCGGAAGAACTGGGCGATGGTCAGCTTGACCTGGCCGAAGCGGTCGGTCTCGTTGGCCGGCCAGCGGTCCAGGTCGACGATGTTCTGCACCGTGCCCTTGCCGAAGCTGGTCTCGCCGATGATCAGGCCGCGGCCGTAATCCTGGATGGCACCGGCGAAGATCTCCGACGCCGAGGCCGAGCCACGGTTGATCAGCACCGCCAGCGGGCCGTCCCAGGCCACGGCCGGGTTCTGGTCGCTGTTGACGGTGACGCGGCCGCCGGATTCGCGCACCTGCACCACCGGGCCCTGCTCGATGAACAGGCCGGTCAACTCGATCGCTTCGTCCAGCGAACCGCCGCCGTTGTTGCGCAGGTCCAGCACCACGCCGTCGACCTTGTCGGTCTTGAACCCGGCCAGCAGCTTGGCCACGTCGCGGGTCGCCGAGGCATAGTCCTTGGCGTTGCGGCGGCGGCCTTCGAAGTCCTGGTAGAACGCCGGCAGCTTGATCACGCCGATGCGCCGCGCCGGTTCACCGTCCTTCGCCGGCAGCTCGATGGTCTCGCCCTTGGCGGCCTGCTCGGCCAGGCGCACCTTCTGCCGGGTCAGCAGCACCTGGCGATGCTTGCCGTCCACGCCGGCTTCGGCGGGGATGTACTCCAGACGCACCTGGGTGTCCTTGTCGCCGCGGATCTTGGCGACCACGTCGTCGATGCGCCAGCCGATCACGTCCTCGACCGGACCGCTCTTGCCCTGGCCGACGCCGACGATGCGGTCGCCCGGCTTGAGCGTGCCGTCCAGCGCGGCGGGACCGCCCGGAATCACCTCGCGGATCACCACCAGGTCGTCCTGCTTCTGCAGCTGCGCGCCGATGCCTTCCAGCGACAGCGACATCTGCTGGTTGAAGTTCTCGGCGGTGCGCGGGGTGAAGTAGTCGGTGTGCGGGTCGACCGTGTTGGTGTAGGCGTTCATGAAGAACTGGAACACGTCCTCGCTCTTCAGTTCCTTCACCGAGTCGTCGAGGTTGGCGTAGCGCTTATCGAGCGTCTTGCGGATGTCCTCCGGCTTCTTGCCGGCGAGCTTGAGCCGCAGCCAGTCGTTCATCACCGACTTGCGCCACAGCGCATCCAGTTCCTGGTCGTCCTTGGCCCACGGCGCGTTCTTGCGGTCGTACTCGAACTTCTCGTCGCCGTCGAAGTTGAAGTCCTGCTTGAGCAGCTTGCGCGCGTAGGCGATGCGCTCGTCCACACGTTGCCGGTACACGGCGAAGATCTGGAACGCCGGTTCCAACTGGCCCGAGGAAATGTTGGCGCCGAGGTTGTTCTGGAAGGCGGCGAACTTGTCGATGTCGGCCTGGGTGAAGAACTGCTTGCTGCCGTCCAGGGTCTCCAGATACTTCTTGAAGACCTCCTTGGAGGTCGCCTCGTCGAGGGCGCGCGGCCGGTAGGCGTAGCGGCTGTCGGAGAGCAGGCCGTACACCAGCTTGGCGGTGGTGGCCTGGTCGGCGGTGGCAGCGGCCGGCAGGGCGGGCGCATCGGTACGGGCGAACAGCGCCAGCGGTGCGGTCAGCGCAAACGCCAGCAGGAAGGCGGAAGCTTTGAATTTCATCTGGGGACTCTCGGCACCAGGCCGTCAGGGGGGCAGCACATCGCGTGAGACAACACGACAGTGACGCAAGTTGCAGGCCGTGTCACCTGTTCATGAAGCAGACTAGCGGCGCGCCTGCGCAGAAGTGTGAACGCTGCCGGTGCGAGCCGCGCGGACGGTCGTCCTGCGGCGACGAACGCGCGTCGACGCCGCGCACAGGCGCGATCGACGACGCGGCTCAGGAAGACGCGATTCAGGCGGCGACGCCGGCGCCGGCCGCCTGGCGATCGGCGTGATAGGACGAACGCACCATCGGCCCGGAGGCGACGTGGCTGAAGCCCAGCGCGTTACCGTACTCCTCCAGCGCCTTGTATTCGTCCGGCGTCCAGTAGCGCATCACCGGGTGGTGATGGGCAGTCGGCTGCAGGTACTGGCCGATGGTGACCATGTCCACATCGTGCGCGCGCAGGTCGCGCAGGGTCGCCTGCACCTGCTCCAGGGTCTCGCCCAGGCCGAGCATGATGCCGGACTTGGTGGCGATCGCCGGATGCTGCGCCTTGAACTTCTTCAGCAGGGTCAGCGACCACTGGTAGTCGGCGCCGGGGCGCACGTTCGGGTACAGGTCCGGCACGGTCTCGATGTTGTGGTTGAACACGTCCGGCGGATTGGTCGCCAGGATTTCCAGCGCGCGGTCCATGCGGCCCTTGCCGCGGAAGTCCGGGGTCAGGATCTCGATGCGGGTGTTCGGCGCGGCGACGCGGATGGCGCCGATGCAGTCGGCGAAGTGCTGGGCGCCGCCGTCGCGCAGGTCGTCGCGGTCGACGCTGGTCACCACCACGTACTTCAGGCCCATGTCGGCCACGGTCTGCGCCAGGCTGGCCGGCTCGCCCGCATCCGGCGGCTTGGGCCGGCCGTGCGCGACATCGCAGAACGAGCAGCGCCGGGTGCAGACCTCGCCGAGGATCATGAAGGTGGCGGTGCCGTGGCCGAAGCACTCGTGGATGTTCGGGCAGCTGGCCTCTTCGCAGACGGTGACCAGGCGGTTCTCGCGCAGCTTGGCCTTGAGGGTCTGCACCGCATTGCCGGAGGGGATGCGCACGCGGATCCACGAGGGTTTGCGCAGCACCGGCGCGTCGGCGAACTGCACCGGCGAGCGCGCGATCTTGTCGCCGCCCAACTGCTTGACGCCGGTCTGCAGCGGCGCGGGCGCGCTGTCGCCGGAAAGGACCTGCAAGGGAATGGAGCGTGCGCTGGGCTGGGTCATGGCGTGGTCGGCGGGCAGGCGGTCAGGCCGCGTGCGTGAGCGAAAGATCGGGCAAGGCGTCGAGCGACTGCAGGGTCAGCCCGAACTGGCGCGCCAGTTGGGCCAGCAGGACCGGGGTGACCGCCTGCATGCCGGAGGGACCGCCCAAGTCTAGCACCGCGGTCACCTGCAGGCCCTGGTAGCCGCAGGGATTGATCCGGTGGAACGGCTCCAGGTCCATCGCCACGTTGAACGACAGGCCGTGGAACGTGCAGCCGCGGCGCACGCGGATGCCGAGCGCGGCGACCTTGGCGCCGCCGACATAGACGCCCGGCGCGCCTTCGCGGCGCTCGCCGAGGATGTTCCATTCGTCGAGGGTGTCGATAATCGCCTGCTCGATCCGGCACACGTAGTCGCGCACGCCGATGTGCAGCCGGCGCAGGTCCAGCAGCGGGTACACCACCAACTGGCCGGGGCCGTGGTAGGTGACCTGGCCGCCGCGATCGACCTGCAGCACCGGGATGTCGCCAGGCGCCAGCACGTGTTCCGGCTTGCCGGCCTGGCCGAGGGTGAACACCGGCTCGTGTTCGACCACCCACAGTTCGTCGGAGGTCGCCTCGTCGCGCGCATCGGTGAAGCGCTGCATCGCCCGCCACACCGGCTCGTAGGGCTGGCGGCCGAGCTGGCGCACCCGGCACGGCGGCAGCGCGAGCGCCGGCGCCACTGGCGCGTCCCCGGCTACAGCGTCCACTTCACTTCCGGGTGCTCGCGCAGCGCCTGGTGCGCGGCGTCGTACTGGGCGCGGTCCACCGCACGGAAGGCGATGCGCACCGACACATACTTGCCATTGGACGAATGCTTCCAGCTGATGCGCTCCTCCATCACCTCCACGCCGGCGGCGACCAGCAGGCGCGGCAGTTCGGCCTCCAGGCCGGTGTTGGCGGTGCCCATGGCGCTGAGTTCGAACACGCCGGGGAACTGGAAACCGTGATCGGGGTTGTCGGAAGTGATGTCCATGCCCGCATTATCGTGCCGGCGCCGGGCAAACCCAAGGCCGCGCAGGGGTGGACGGCAACGGCCCGGGCCTGCCAGCGGCATGCCAGGCACGGATGGGGAGCGGCCACGCTGCCTCGGCATGCGCCTACCTGCGCGGGTCATTGCGCACCATCGCCTTCACACGACAAGAGGGCGAATGGGACAGACAAACCCAAACGGACGAATTTGTCCGCTACGGCACTTTTGCCTATCCTTCACTGCACGGGCTGCGTTCATGGTCCGGGATGTCGCCGGCATCGACTGCCTGCAGGCGGACATCGCCGCTCACGCCTTTTCCGACCAGAGACGCCGCCCATGCCGTCACCCCGCCCGCTTGTTCCGCTGGCCATCGCCCTGGCCTTCGCCTCGGCCCCGGTCGCCGCCACCACGCAATGTCCACACGACACCCTGGAAGCGACCGCGCCGACCATCAACGTCCGCGTCGACAACGACCTGTTCGGTGGCGCCGGCCAGGACCAGGGCTATACTAATGGGTTCGGCCTGATCATCGTCTCGCCGAACCTGCGCGACTACACCGACGACCCCTGCCTGCCGCGGCTGGCGCGGGCGGCGAACCGCGCCCTGACCTGGCTGCAGCCGAACAGCGATTTCACCCAGCGCAACATGACCTTCGCGATCGGCCAGGCGTTGTTCACCCCCACCGACAAGACCCGCCGCGACCTGATCGAGGACGACCGTCCCTACGCCGGCCTGTTGCTGATGAACATCGGCTACAACGCGCGCAACGACGAGCGCCTGCGCACCACGCAACTCACCCTGGGCCTGGTCGGCCCGTCGGCGCAGGGCAAGCAGGTGCAGGATGCGGTGCACGACCTGCTGGGCGACGCCAAGTTCCAGGGCTGGGACAACCAGTTGCACGACGAGCCGGTGTTCCGCGTGCTGCACGAACGCCTACGCCGCTGGTCCGGCGACGGCAGCCGCGACGACTGGGGCTGGGACGCGATCAGCCACTGGGGCGGCGCGCTCGGCACGCTGGATACCCACGCCAATGCAGGCATGGAACTGCGCCTGGGCTGGAAGCTGCCCGACGATTTCGGGAGTTCGCCGCTGCGCCCCGCCGGCGAGAACGTCGCCCCGCCGGCCGACAGCGTCGGCAGCGGCTGGTCGGCGCACCTGTTCGTGACCACCGATGGACGCTGGGTACTGCGCGACATCACCCTGGACGGCAACACCTTCCGCGACAGCCACAGCGTGAAGAAGCGCCCCTTCGTCGGCGACGCCGGCATCGGCCTGGCGGTGATGCGCGGCAAATGGAAGTTCGCCCTCGCCCGCTACTGGCGCACCCGCGAGTTCGACCTGCAGCGGCAGACGCCGGTGTTCGGGAGTTTTACGGTCAGCAGGCGGCTTTAGCCGCCGGGATTTGGGATTTGGGATTTGGGAGTCGGGATTCGAAGGTATTCGCGAGCGCGCGGTGCCGTAGGAGCGGCTTCAGCCGCGACGCTTTATCGGTAAGGCGTCGCGGCTGAAGCCGCTCCTACGAAGAGCGAGAGGCAGCACGCACGCGCTGTCGCCACCAATCCCGAATCCCCACTGCCGAATCCCCAAGAAAAAAGCCGGCGTCAGCCGGCTTTTTTCAAACACTCATTCCGATTCCCACCACATCCAGAAGCTGTCCCACAGGCGCTTGAAGAAGCCGGCCTCGTCGACCGCCTTCAGCGCCACCAGCGGGGCCTGCGCCACCACCTTGCCGTCCAGGCTCACCTTGACCGTGCCGATCTGCTGGCCCTGCTTGATCGGGGCCTCCAGGGTCTTGGGCACTTCGATCGCCGGCTTCAATTCGTTGTAGCGGCCGCGCGGCACGCTGACCAGCAGCGGCTGCGCCACGCCCAGCAGCACCTGCTTCTCGGTGCCCTTCCACACGCGCTGCTGCGCGACCTGCTTGCCCGGCTCGTACAGGCTGTGCGTCTCGAAGAAGCGGAAGCCCCAGTTCAGCAGTGCCAGGCTGTCCTCGGCACGCTGCTTCTCGGAACTGTCACCCATCACCACCGCGATCAGGCGCTGGTCGCCGCGCTTGGCCGAGCTGAGCAGGCAGTAGCCGGCTTCGGAGGTGTGGCCGGTCTTGATGCCGTCCACGCTCGGGTCGCGCCACAGCAGCAGGTTGCGGTTCGGCTGGGTGATGTCGCCGACGCGGAATTCCTTGATCTTGTTGTACGCGTAGGTTTCCGGATAGTCGCGCACCATCGCCCGGCCCAGCAGCGCCAGATCGTAGGCGGTGGTGTAGTGGCCGTCGGCCGACAGGCCATGGGCGTTGACGAAGTGCGAGCCGGTCATGCCGATCTTCTTCGCATACTCGTTCATCAGCGAGGCGAAGGCTTCCTCGCTGCCGGCGGTATGTTCGGCCAGCGCGATCGCCGCGTCGTTGCCGGACTGGATCGCCATGCCCTTTTCCATGTCTTCCAGGCGCGCGGTCTTGTTGACCGGGAAGCCGCTGTAGCTGCCGTCGGTGCCGGCGCCGCCCTCGCGCCAGGCGCGCTCGCTGAGCATGACCTGGTCGTCGCGGGTGATCTTGCCCAGCTTCAGTTCGGCCGCGATCACGTACGAGGTCATCACCTTGGTGATGCTGGCCGGAGCCACGCGTTCGTGCTCGTTTTCGCCAGCCAGCACCTGGCCGGTGGCGTAATCCATCAGCACCCAGGACTTGGACACGGCCGGCTTGGGCGCGGGCGGGATCGCCACGGTGGCCGGAGCGGCGGCAGCGGCGGCCGGCGGCGCGGGAACCGGACCGGGCGTCTGCGCGGAAACCAGGCCGACGGCGAACGTGGCCACGGCAGCGACGGCGAAGCGGAATTTCATCTAAAACGACTCCTGGCGGGCCCGAAGGCCGATGGAAAACGCGACATTGTAGGCCGAGCCGGCGCCCGGGCAGGCGCGGCCGGGATACGCGCGCAAACCGGCGTTAAGCCATCGGCGCGCCGAAAGCCCGCCGCGGTGGGCGAGCTACCTCAATCCTTGACGATCTGCGGCCGGCCGAAGCCGAGGCCGGCGATGCGCGTGGCCAGTTCCGCGGCGCGGCCATGGTCCTCGGCCGCCACCCGCAGCCGCCACAGGGTGCGGCCGCCGGAGACGATGTCGCTGATGCTAGCGCCGACGATGCCGGCCGAGGCCAACTGCGACAGCGCGCGGTTGGCGTTCTCGCGACTGGCGAAGCTGGCCACCTGCAGCAGGATGCCGAGCGGACCGCGCGCGCTGTCGGCGTCGGACCGCGGCTCGGCGCTGGCGACCGCTCTAGAAGGAGTCGCCGGCGTCAACGTGGTCACGGCGACACTCGGCGCAGGGGCGGCCGTGGGCGTGGCGGCTGCAGTGCCGCGGGATCCGCGCGCCGGGGTGCTCGCCGCGGCCACGCTGGGCGCCGGCGTGGTCGGCTTGCCGGTGGCCACGCGCACGCCACGCGACTTCATCCACGCGTCGAAGCGGTCCGCATCGCCGACCCGGCCCGGCGCGTCCTGGACACGATAGCGCCAACGCTCGCCTTCCGGCAGCGCCGCGGCCGTGGCGGTCGCCGCGGCGGCGGTAGGCGCGGCCACCGCAGCCACCGGCACGGCGCGCGCCGGCGCGGTCGTGGCGGCGGCCACCGTGCCGACGGCCGTTCCGGCCGACGTCGCCGGCAGGGCCTTGACCAGATTGTCCATGTCCGCCGCGCGCCGCACCGCCGCGGGATCGCGCGTGGCGGCCGCAGTGGACGCGCTGGCCAGCAGCGTCGCCGGGCGCCGGCCGGGAGTGCGCCGTGCCAGCAGGTCGCCGTTGTCGGCCGGGGTCAGGCCGCGCACTTCCACGCGGCCGGTGCCCTTGCCGGTGATGCCGAGCTTGACTGCCGCCGCGTAGCTCAGGTCGATCAGCCGGTCGTCGTGGAACGGGCCGCGATCGTTGATCCGCACCACCACCGATTCGCCGTTGTCCAGGTTGGTGACCAGGGCGAAGCTGGGCAGCGGCAGGGTCTTGTGCGCGGCGGTGAACGCGTACATGTCGTAGACCTCGCGGTTGGAGGTCAGCCGGCCGTGGAACTTGCTGCCGTAGTACGAGGCGGTGCCGCGCTCGACGTAGCTGTGCGGATCGTCGATGACCACGTACTCGCGGCCCAGCACCATGTAAGGGGAGCGGTTGCCGATCGCCGAGCGCGGTTCGTCGGTGACCAGCGGCTCGGGAATGCAGGCGACGTTGGGCACGTAGTCCGGGGTGCTGTCGCGCACGCCGGGCGCGTACAGACCGCCGGCGGTGTAGTTGCCGCGTTTGGACGGGTCTTCCTTGGCCGGCGCGTAGGGCGAGGTCGAGGGGCAGCCGGTGGCGACATGCGCCGGGCCCTTGCCCTCGACCCGGATGCCGGGTCCGGCGCCGCCGGCGGTCTTCTTCGGGGCGCTGCTGCAGGCGGCCAGCGCCAGCACAGCGACGACGGGAGCGATCCGGAGCAGCGCGTTCGGGTTCATGCCGGTGGTAACTCCTTGCCGGCGATGGCCTGGGACAGTTGATAGACGGCCATCGCGTACATCTTGGAATTGTTGTAGCGGGTGATCGCGTAGTAGTTCTGGAAGCCCAGCCAGTACTGCTTGCCGGCGCTGCCGTCGAGGCTGATCGGCGTGGCGGTGCCCGCCGTCGCCGGCACCGGCGCGGTCGGCGTGTAGCCGCGCGCGGCCAGGTCGGCCAGGGTGTAGGTCGGCGTCCAGTCGGTCGGATTGAATTCCTCCGCCCCCGGACGCAGCGTCGCCGGCACCGCGACCAGTCCGTCGCGCACCCAGCCGCCCTTCTTCACGAAGTAATTGGCGATCGACGAGAACGCGTCGTCGTAGTCGGTGAACAGGTTGCGCTTGCCGTCGCCATCGCCGTCGACCGCGAACTGGCGGTAGCTGGAGGGCATGAACTGGCCCAGGCCCATCGCGCCGGCATAGCTGCCGATCAGGCCGGTGATGTCCAGGTTCTCCTCGCGGGCCAGCGCGAACAACTGGCCGAGCTCATCGCGGAAGAACAGCTCGCGGCGCACCTCGCGCTCGAGCTTGGCCGGGTCGCCGCTGCGCGGGTAGCGGAACGCCAGGGTGTATAGCGCGTCCAGCACGCGGTAGGAGCCGGCGTTCTTGCCGTAGCTGGTCTCCACGCCAATGATCGCCACGATGGTCTCGGCCGGCACGCCGGTGCGCGCCTGCACCCGCTGCAATTCGTCGCGGTGCGTGGCCAGGAACGCGCGACCGCCGTCGATGCGCGCCTGGCTGATGAACATCGGCCGGTATTCGCTCCACGGCTTGACCCGCTCGGCCGGGCGCGACATCGCCGCGACGATCGCATCCTTGAACTGCGCCTGCGCCAGGGTCGCCTCGATCTGCGCCGGATCGATGCCGTACTTGGCCGCGGTGTCGCGCACGAAGTTGGCGCGGGCGACCTCGAACGGCACCGGGGTCAGGTCCACCGGCGGCGCCTGCACCGCCTCGGGTGCGGCTTCGACCGGCGGTGCCGGGCGTGGGGCCGGCGGCGGCGCGCTGGCCTGCGGCGGCGACGGCGGCGCCTTGGGCTGGGTCGCGCATGCGACCAGGCCAAGCGTGAGCAGGCAAATCAGCGAGCGTCGGATCATGCCGGCAGACTAACAGATTCAAGATGAATTTCTACCAATAACGCCATGAAACAAAAGAACTTTGCCTCAGGTCAAGTGCGCCTGCAGCATGACCTGCCGGCGTGCACCGGGGCGCACGCCCCGGCCCCGACGTGGCGACGGCACAAAAAAGCCGCCGGGGTTGCCCCCGACGGCCTAGCCTGACGCATGGCGCCCACTCAGAACGGCGCGTCGATGTCGACCACGTCGATCAGCTTGTGATTGACGAATTCCTTGATTCCCAGCCCGATCAGTTCGCGCCCGTAGCCGGAGCGGCGCACGCCGCCGAACGGCAAGTCTGCCTTGACCATGGTCGGGTGGTTGACGAACACCATGCCGGTGGAGATGCGCCTGGCCACCGCCACGCCGCGCGCCTCGTCGCCAGTGAACACCGAACCGCCGAGGCCGAACGGCGAATCGTTGGCGATACGCACCGCGTCGTCCTCGTCCCTGGCGCGAAACAGCATCGACACCGGGCCGAAGAATTCCTGGTGGTAGGCCGGGTTGTCCGGGGCGACGTCGGTAAGGAGGGTCGGCTGCACGAACGCGCCATGCACCGGCACCGGCGGCCCGACCTCGGTCGCGGTGGCGCCATGCCTGACCGCCTCGGCGATCTGCCGCTTCAGCTCGTCGGCGGCGCCTTGCGAAGACAGCGGCGCCAGGGTGGTGGCCGGATCCATCGGATCGCCGGCACGCAACGCCGCCACGCCGGCGCGGTAGCGCTGCAGGAATTCCTCGTACACCTCCTGCACCACGATCATGCGCTTGGACGACACGCAGACCTGCCCGCCGTTCCAGTGGCGGCCGAACACCGCCCACTTCACCGTCTTCTCCAGCGGCGCATCGTCCAGCACCACGAAGGCGTCGGCACCGCCCAGTTCCATGGTCGACTTCTTCAGTGCCTTGGCCGCCTGGGCCGCGACGATGGCGCCGGCGCCTTCCGACCCGGTGAGCGCCACGCCGTGCACGCGCGGATCGTTGAGGATGGTCTCCACCTGGCCGCGGGTCGCGTAGAGATTGGCGAAGGCCCCGGCGGGCAACCCGGCTTCGGCCATCAGCGCCTCGAACTTGGCCGCGCACTGCGGCACATTGGAGGCGTGCTTGAGCAGCACGGTGTTGCCGGCCGACAGTTGCGGGGCGATGATCCGCGCGATCTGGTAGTACGGGAAATTCCACGGCTCGATCGCCAGCAACACGCCCAGCGGCTCGTGCACCACCATCGCCCTGCCCTCGGCCGGATCGGCCACCGGCAGATGCTCCGGCGCCAGCAAGCGCTCGGCATTGACCGCGTAGTACTCGAAGATGTCCGCCGACAGCCGCACCTCGGCTTCGGCCTCGCCGATCAGCTTGCCCATCTCCAGCGTCAGCAGGCGCGCGTAGTCGCGGGTGTTGGCGCGCAGCAGCCGCGCTGCGGCATGCATCACCCTGGCGCGCTCGGCGAACGAGGTCTGCTTCCATTGCTGGAACGCGGCGTCGGCGGCATCGATCGCGGCCAGCACCTGCGCATCGGTGGCCTCGGGGAAGGTGGCGAGCAATTCGCCGGTATAGGGATTGCGGGTCGCATAGGTCATGGTGGTGTCCTCGTGGAAGGTCGAAAGCGCCGGACGCCTCGCGCCGGCGCGGGAAGCGGTTGGGTCAGGCGGCCAGCTCCTTCACCGCCTGCACCATGCGGTTGAGCACCGCCGCGGCGTCGCCGTAGACCATGTCGCAGTTGTCGCCGTAGAACAGCAGGTTTTCCACGCCGGCGTAGCCCTTGCCCTGGCCGCGCTTGATCACGTAGACCTGATGCGCCTGGTCCGCGTTGAGGATCGGCATGCCGTAGATCGGCGAGGCCTTGTCGGTGCGCGCCGCCGGATTGACCACGTCGTTGGCGCCGATCACCAGCGCCACGTCGGTGCTGGCGAAGCTGTCGTTGATGTCCTCCATGTCGTAGATCAGGTCGTAGGGCACGCCGGCTTCGGCCAGCAGCACGTTCATGTGCCCGGGCATGCGCCCGGCGACCGGATGGATGGCGAACTTCACGTCGACGCCGGCGGCCTGAAGCAGCTTCACCAGTTCGTACAGCCGCCCTTGCGCCTGCGCCACGGCCAGGCCGTAACCCGGCACGATGATCACGCTGGAGGCGTAGCGCATCGACGTTGCCGCATCGCCCGGCTCGACCGCGGTCATGCGGCCCTGCACGTCGCCCTGCGCGACCGCGGCGCCGTCGCCGAAATTGCTGAACAACACATTGCCCAGCGAGCGGTTCATCGCCTTGGCCATCAGCACGGTCAGCAGGGTGCCGGCCGAGCCGACCACCATGCCGGCGATCATCAGCGCCGGGTTCTGCAGGGCGAAGCCTTCCAGGCCCACCGCCAGGCCGGTGAACGCGTTGTACAGCGAGATCACCACCGGCATGTCGGCGCCGCCGATCGGCAGCGTCATCAGCACGCCGAAGCCCAGCGCGGCAATGAAGAACGCTGGCGCCGCCCAGGCGCCGCCCGTAGCGGTGACCACCAGCGCGCCGAGCACCAGCGCGGCCAGGAACACCACAGCATTGAACGCGCTCTGCCCCTTGAACCGCCATGCGGTGTTGATGCGGCCATCGAGCTTGGCCCAGGCGATCACCGAGCCGGACAGCGAGATCGCGCCGATCAGCGCACCGAGCACGGTCACCCCCAGATGCAGGCCGCCCTGCTGCGGCTGCCGCGCGGTCAGCGCGACCCCGGCCACCGCCGCGGCTGCGCCGCCGCCCATGCCGTTGTACAGCGCCACCATCTGCGGCATCGCGGTCACCGCGACACGGCGGCCGCTGCGCCAGGCCCAGGCACCGCCCAGCAGCAGCGCCAGCAGCGCCAGGGCCAGATTGGTCAGCGCATGCGGACGCGCCGCGGGCTGCAGGTCGGCGAGATAGCCGAAGGCGGCGGCCACCGCGACCAGCATGCCGATCCCGGCCAGGACGATGCCGCGCAGCGCGGTCACCGGCGAGGACATGCGCTTGAGGCCGAGGACGAACAGCAATGCGGCGGCGAATCCGCTCAGTTCCACCAGGAGCGAGAGCATGGCGCTACTCCTTCGCGGCCGGCGCGGCGCTGGGCTTGAACATCGCCAGCATGCGGTCGGTGACCACGTAGCCGCCGGCGGCATTGCCGGCGCCCAGCAACACACCGATGAAACCGATCGCCTGGCCGGCGACGGTGTCGGCATTGAACAGCGCGTGCATCGCACCGACCACGACGATGCCGTGGACGAAGTTGGAACCGGACATCAGCGGCGTGTGCAGGATCGACGGCACCTTGCCGATCACTTCGTAGCCGGTGAACGCGGCCAGCATGAACACGTACAACGCGATCAGCCAGCTCATCGACAGATCAAGGGACATGACTCAGGACTCCTTGGTGGGAACGGGCGCGACGGCCGGCACCAGTGGGTGGCAGAGGCGGCCGTCGTGGGTAAGTGCGGTGCCGGCAACGACCGCATCGTCGAAGTCAGGCGCCAATGCGCCGTCGCGCACCAGCAGGTCGAGCAGACCTAGCAGGTTCTTGGCGTACAGTTCGCTGGCATGCTGGGCCAGCGCCGAGGGCACGTTGCGCGGGGCGACGAGGGTGACCGGTCCGACGTCCACGGTCTGCCCAGGCACGCTGCCCTCGCAGTTGCCGCCGCTGTCGGCGGCAAGATCCACGATCACCGCGCCGGGCTTCATGCCGGCGATCTGCTCGCGGTCGATCAGGATCGGCGCGGTGCGCCCGGGCACGTTGGCGGTGGTGACGATCAGGTCGGCCTGCTGGATGTGCTGGGTCAGTACCGCCGCAGCCTTGGCCCGCTCCTCGGCGCTGAGTTCGCGCGCATAGCCGCCCTCGCCGCGCGCGTCGATGCCGGTGTCGACGAAGCGCGCGCCGACCGACTGCGCCTGCTCGCGGGTCTCCGGACGCACGTCGTAGCCTTCGGTGATCGCGCCTAGCCGGTGCGCGGTGGCCAGTGCCTGCAGGCCGGCCACGCCCAGGCCCATCACCAACACGCGCGCGGCGCGCAGCGAACCGACCGCGGTGGTCATCATCGGCAGGATGCGCGGCAGGTGCACGGCACCGAGCAGCGGCGCGTAATAGCCGGCCAGCGCGGCCTGGCTGGACAGCACATCCAACGCCTGCGCGCGGCTGATACGCGGCACCGTCTCCATCGCAAAGGCGGTGATGCGGCGTTCGCACAGCAGCTCCAGCAGGCCGGGCAGCTTGGCTGGGTACAGCATCGCGATCAGCATGCTGCCAGGGCGCAGCGCCGCCACCGTACGCAGCGATGGCGCCTGCACGGCCAGCAGCAGATCCGCACCCGCCACTATCTCATCCGCATCGTCGAGCACGGTGGCGCCGGCATAGGCCGCATCCGGCAGTCGCGAGCCACTGCCGGCACCGGCCTGCAGGCGCAGTTGCGCGCCCAGCCTGGCCAGCTTCGGCAGCACCGCGGGCACCATCGCCACGCGGCGCTCCTCGGCCTGTTCTTCCTTCAGCACTGCAACAGTGAACGCCATGATCGCGGCTCGCTTGGAGGACGCGTGCACTGTGCGCGTCGGCCGACGCGCGGGCATTGATCCGGATCAAGCGCGCTGCAGGGTCACGGGCAAAACGAACGCGCGCGCGGTCACCGCAGCAAGGTGGCGGGACGCCTGCGATATGACAAGGCGATTGCAGTGCGTGCCGGCGCACACCGTCGCAACGGCAGGAGGCAGGCACCGACGGCTTCGCGCCACGCGGGCGCGCGCCGAGTGGCCACCGGCGTTGTGCGCGGGCTAAAGCGCCGGGAACACCGGCGCGCTGGCGCAGGCGGGGACCGAACCGGCCAGCGTGGTCGCATAGGTGGAGGCGGCGCTACTGTCCTGGCTCAACTGCAGGTTGGACTGGTCCACGCCGATGCGCGCGTTGCCGGCATGCAGGGCAACGACGTCGGCCTCCACGTGCGCGAGCACCAGGTCCAGCGGTGTCGCGGCGCTGTCGCCCTGCACGGTGCTGCCCTTGCCGGCAGGCGTGTCCTGCGCGCGCAGTCCGTCGACCACGATTCCGACGAAGGTCGGCACGCTGCCGCTGCGACTTCCGCCGTGGTCGTGGCCGTAGCGCGGCGTGATCACCAGCGGCCTGGCCACGCCGAACAGGCAGGTGTTGCGGTAGAGCACATCGCGCACCGGGCCGCCCTTGGTCGGGCCGGTCTTGATGCGCAAGCCGTTGTTGTCGGTGGCGACGATGCCGTCGGCGTCGTGGCCGACCAGGCGGTTGCCGTCCACCCGCACGTTGTCGACGCCGTACATCACCTCGCTGCCGATGGAGATGCCGTGGGTGCCGTAGAAACGCGAATCGCGCACGGTGATGTCGGCCGAACGCGCGGCGCTGGTCTTGATCGCGATGCCGTCGTCGCCGGCCATCACGTCGTTGTCGGCCAGGGTCGCATTGCGCACGCTGTCCAGATCCAGGCCATCGGTGTTGGGGCTGTTGGCCGGTGCCCTGACCCGCACGCCCCACACGGTGACGCCGTCGCCGCCGTGCACGAAGAAGTGGAAGTACGGCGCATCGATCAGGTTGAGGTGGTAGAGCTGCAGATCGGCGACGTCCTGCGCACGGATCAGGTCGGGCGCGTTCTGGGTCAGGCCGGCGGCCTTGGCGCTGCGCGCGAACTGCCACCAGCTGTCGCTGCCGCCGAGCATCGGCAGGTCGCCGCGGCCGTCGATGCTGCCCTGGTGGCCGGCGGCGTCGCGCACGCCCATCACCCCCAGGGCGCGCCCGTGCAGGGTGATCAGCGCGCGGCAGCTGCCACTGCGATCCGCGGCCTGGCCGCAGGCGCTGCGGCCAGAGACCTGGTAGTCGGCCGGCTGGCGCGAGGCGAACAGGGTCACGCCGCTGTCGATGACCAGCGTGGTGTTGTTGCGGATCGTCAACGGCCCGCTGAGGAAGGCGGTACCGCTGCCGGCGCGCAGCAGCACCGCGCCGTGCGCGCCGTCGGCGCAGCGGTCGAGCGCGGCCTGGATGCGTGCGGTGTCCGGCGGGCGGCGCTCCTGCGCGTCGGCGAAGCGGCGTTGCTGCGCCTGCAGGGTCGCATCCAGGGTCGTACACACCGGCGGCAGCTGCGGTTCGACGACACGGCGGGCATCGCCGGTCGCAGCGGCGCTGGCGAACGCCACGGCCGCGAGCAGGCCGCCGCAGACCAGCGCAACGCGCATGCGCAGGCTCATTGCCGCAGCGCGGCGTGCGACGGCGGCAGCGCGGCGGCGGGCGATGCCGTGGCCGCGGCAGGACGCGGCGCGCGCAATTCGGCCACGGGCAGGCGCGCGTCGGCGGACAGTTGCTGCCAGCGGTCGTCGACGATCGTCGCCAGCCCCGCCGGGTGTTGGTCGAAATGGTGACCGCCGTGCAACACCACCACCTCCGCGCCGCGCGCACGCAATTGCGGGCAGAGCGTATCGGTTTCCTTGTCGCCGTACACGCACAGCAACTGCGCCGGGGCGATGCGCGCCACTTCCGGCTGTACCGGCAAGGCATCGTCGGCGTCGCCGAGATTGAACCAGCCGCGCACGCGGATCTGGAAATCGGCCTTGTGCTCCAGGCCCAGCAGGGCCACCAGGCCGACCTGCTCGCGCTGCGCCGGCGGCAGCCGGTTGACCATGAACGGCAGCGTGGTGGCGCCGAAGGAATAGCCGACCAGCAGGATCTTCTGCGGACGCCAGCGCTGCTGGTAATAGGCGATGACCCGGCTCAGGTCGGCGCTGGCCCGCGCCGGCGGCTTGGCCCGCCAGAAGTAGCGCAGACTGTCCCAGCCGACCACTGCGATGCCGCGGCGCTGCAGGGCCTCGGCCATGCCCTTGTCGATGTCGCGCCAGCCGCCGTCGCCGGACAGCACGATGGCCAGCGGCGCGCCCGGGATGTTCGACGGCAGTTCGGTCAGCGGCAGGTCGTCCAGCGCACCGCCGCGGCCGCGCGCGTGCAGGTGCACGGCGACGCGCGCCGCCAGCGCGGCATCCACGCCGCCATCGGCCGGCGCCGCCACGGTGTCGACGAAGCCCTGCGCCGGAGTAGCGGCGGCGGTGCCGGCGCAGACCTCGGTGGGTGCCGGCGCCACGCCGATGGCGCCGCCCAGGGTCGCGGTCGGCGCCGCCCCGACGATGCGCTCGGCGAGGGTCGCGGCGGTACCGGTGCCGGCCAGCACCGGCAGGTAGTAGCTGTCGCCATGCAACTGCCGCTGCAGCCGCCGGCTCAACTGCTCGGCGTCGTGCCAAGCCTTGTCGCAGCCGTGGCCGCCACGACGCAGGTGCTTGAGATAACGCTGGCCGTCGACCACCGCGACCAGCGCGCCGCTGGCGGCGATGCGCTGCGCGGCGGCCTGCCGCTGCGCCGGGCTGCCGCTGGCGAGCAGGATCACCAGGCCCTGCGGCGTGCCCTGCGGATGCACCAGGGTCGCACGACCGTAGCCGCGGGCATGCAGCGCACCCGGCGGAAAGTAATAGCGCAGCAGTGCGTAGCCGCTCAGGCCCAACACCACGCTCGTCAACAGCAATACACGCAGGAATTTCATCAAGACGCATCCAGCCCGGCAGTGCCGGACATCGGGACAACCACGGGACGCGAGGAAACGGCGTTGCGGCGAACGCACGCGGACGCGCAGGCCTGAGCCCGGGTCGGCGGACGTGCTGCGCGTGGCTCCTCGACGACGGTGGGCTGGGATGGATGCGCGGGGTCGCACCTGCCTACCCGGAACGTTCCTGCGCGCGTGCGGGCCGGGGGGAGCGGCGCGCGTCACGTGGCATCGACGCGAATTGTGGCACGCGTGACACGCGCTGCCATCCTGCAGTCATCTGCCTGCAAGGGAGCGGTTAAGCCAGCGCGCGGCAGCGGCCGTGCGGCTCGCTCAGTAACCGTGCACCGGACGGTGCGCCTTCACCGCCATCACCAGGCCCAGTCCGGCCAGCAGCGACACCGCCGAGGTGCCGCCGTAGCTCATCAGCGGCATCGGCACGCCGACCACCGGCAGCAGCCCGGAGATCATGCCGCCGTTGACCAGCACGTAGACGAAGAACGCCAGGCCGGTGGCGCCGGCCAGCAGCCGCGAGAAGGTGTCGCGCGCCTGCGAGGCGATCCACAGGCAACGCCCGATCACGATCAGGTACAGGGTCAGCACGGTGGCCACGCCGATCCAGCCGAACTCCTCGCTGAGCACTGAGAAGGCGAAGTCGGTGGTCTGCTCGGGAATGAAGTTCAGGTGCGACTGCGAGCCCAGGCCCCAGCCCTTGCCGTGCAGGCCGCCGGAGCCGATCGCGATCTTGGACTGGATGATGTTCCAGCCGGCGCCGAGCGCGTCGTTCTCCGGGTTGAGGAACATCATGATGCGGTCCTTCTGGTAGGGCCGCAGCAGCCACAGCCACGCCACCGGCGCGGCCGCGGCGACGCCGCCGACGGCGATGCCCACCCACCACCACGGCAGGCCGGCCAGCAGCAGCACGAAGCCGCCGCTGGCGGCGATCAGCACGCCGGTGCCGAAGTCCGGCTGCAGCATGATCAAGGCGGTGGGAATGCCGATGATGACCGCGCTGACCAGCACCGTGGGGATGCGCGGCGGCAGCGGCATGCGATGCAGGTACCAGGCCACCATCATCGGCATGCTGATCTTCAGCAGTTCGGCCGGCTGCAGGTAGAACACCTTCAGGTCCAGCCACTGCCGCCCGTACTTGCCGGTGCCCAGCACGAACACCGCCAGCAGCGGCAGCATCGACAGCGCATAGATCAGCGGGGTCCAGGCGCGCAGGCGCAGCGCCGACACCCGCGACAGGCTCCACATCGCCGCCGCGCCGATGGCGAAGCGCGCGCCCTGCGCCATGACGAGGTGCATGCCGCCGGCGCTCTTGAGCACCGCCAGCCCCATCGCCATCAGCGCGCCCAGCGCCAGGCACAGCGGCCAGTCCAGGGTGCGGGTGAAGCGGCCGCCGATGTCGACCAGCCAGCGCAGGAAATCCTTCATCGCTCGTCCGGAATCTCGTCGGGGATCGCCGGCGCCGCGGACTGCAGCGGCACCACCGCCGCATCCACCTCGGCCTGGCCGATCAGCACCGGGCGTTCGCCGGCGGCCAGGGCGACCGCATCGGCGGCGGCGCGCGAGCCCGGATCCTCGGCGTAGTACAGGTGGCTGCCGAAGGCGGTGGCGCCGCGCAGGCTGTCCAGCGGCTCGACGCCGGGCGGCAGCCGGCCGAGCAGCCAGGCATCGAAGATCTTGCGCGCGATCGGCGCGGCGGTACTGGCGCCGTAGCCGCCGCCTTCCACCGCGATCGCCAGGGCGATGGTCGGCCGCTCGGCGGGCGCGAAGCCCTCGAACAGCGAGCGGTGACGCAGGTGCATCGGCAGGCTGCGCGGATCGACCGCGGCCAGCCCCTTGCGGCTGACCACCTGCGCGGTGCCGGTCTTGCCGGCCATCTGGTACGGCGCACCGACGGTGATGGCATAGCCGCTGCCGCCCGGGCGCATGGTGTCCATCATGCCCTCGCGCACCGCCTGCAGGTTGCTGGGGTTGTCGCTGATCGGCTTGCTCGGCTCCGGCTGCACCGGCGCCCACGGCTGGTCGAAGGCCTGGCGCGTGGCCATCACCAGGTGCGGCGTGCGCAATTGCCCGTCGGCGATGCCGGCAACCCCGCGCACCAGTTGCAGCGGCGTCACCTTCCAGTCGCCCTGGCCGATGGCGATGTTGACCGTGTCGCCGGGGTACCAGGCTTCCTTGCGGCTCTTGGCCTTGTAGGCCGGCGACGGCACGATGCCGCCGGTCTCGCCGACCAGGTCGATGCCGGTGGGCACGCCGAAGCCGTAGCGGGTCATGTACTGGTCGACCTTGGTGATGCCCATGTCGATGGCCAGCTTGTAGTAGTAGGTGTTCACCGACTGCGCGATCGACTTGCGCAGGTCGGTCCAGCCGTGGCCGCCGCGGTGCGAGTCGCCCCAGCCGCGGCTGACCCCGGGCAGGTAGAACATGCCGGTGGAGAGGATCTTGTCCTCCGGGCGGCGGGTGCCACTGTCCAGGCCGGCCAGGCCCATGAACGGCTTGATGGTGGAGCCGGGCGCCACGCCGCCCAGCACCAGGCGGTTGAACTGCGGCCGCGACGGGTCGCTGTTGAGCGCCTGGAAATCGGCGTGGGAGATGCCGTTGACGAACAGGTTGGGGTCGTAGGATGGCAGGCTGACCATGGCCAGGATCTCGCCGGTGCGCGGATCGATGGCGATCGCCGAGCCCTGGTAGTCCCCGAAGGCGGCGACCATGGCGCGCTGCAGATCGGCGTCGATGGACAGGCGCAGGTCGGCGCCGGATTGCGCCGGCACCCGGCCGACGGTGCGGATCGCGCGGCCCTGCACGTTGGTCTCGACCTGCTCGTAGCCGACCTTGCCACGCAGTTCCTCTTCGTAATAGCGCTCCAGCCCGGACTTGCCGATGTGGGTCAGCGCGGCGTTGCCCTCGCCCAGCGCCTCCAGGTCCTTCTCGTCGATGCGGCCGACGTAGCCGATGATGTGCGCGAACAGGTCGCCGTAGGGGTAGTGCCGGGTCAGGTAGGGCTCCAGCTCCACGCCCGGGAAGCGCCAGCGGTCCACCGCGAAGCGCGCCCGCTCCTCCTCGCTGACACGCAGCTTCAGGGTGATCGGACGGAAGCTGCGGCTGGCCTTGCGCGCGGCCTGGAAACGCTCGATGTCTTCCGGCGACAGCGCGATGACCTTGCCCAGCTCGGCCAGCAGCGCGTCCATGTCGGCGACCTTGTCCGGGGTCACGTCGAGCCGGAACGCGGGCACGTTCTCGGCCAGCAGGCGGCCGTTACGGTCGTAGATCATGCCGCGCCCGGGCACCACCGGCCGCGGCTTGATACGGTTGGCGTCGGAGCGGGTGGCGTAGACATCGTGGTCCAGCACCTGCAGCTTGAAGTACCAGCCGCCCAGGCCCAGCAATGCCACCAGCACGCCGAGGAAGCCCAGCGCCGCGCGGCGCCGGAACTGCTCGGCCTCGGCGTGCGGATTCTTCTGCGCGCGGCGCGGATGCAGGGCCATGCTACTTGCTCCGCCGGCCCAGCCGCAGCGCGTCCAGCAGCACGAACAGCGGCGGCCACAGCGCCATGCCCAGCAGCGGCGCCCACCAGTAGTTCCACGGCAGCGTCGGCTCGCCGACGGCCAGGTGCACCGCCGCGGCGACGATGCGGTCGTTGACCAACAAACCGCCGATCGCCAGCGCCTGCTGCGACATCGGGAAGAAGCGGATGCGCGCGCGGAAGCGCTGCAGGATGAAGCTCAGGATCACCAGGCGCAGCGCCTGCTCGCCCAGCACCCCGCCGTACAGCAGATCGGCGAGCACGCCGACCGCGAAGGCGAAGCCCAGCCCGACCTTGTCCGGGGTCTCGATCACCCAGTACGCCACCACCAGCGCCAGCCAGTACGGCCGCAGCGGCTGCACCACCAGCGGCAACGGCATCAGCCCCAGCAACAGCGCCACGATCACGCTGACCGGAAGCACCCAGCCTTTGCTGCGCAGGCGGCTCATTGGCCCGTCTCCTTTGGAGCCGGGCGGGAATCGGGAATGGGGAGTCGGGAATCGGAGGTCGCGCGTGCCGGCTTGGTCGGCGGCGGCGTGGTCGCGTTGCCGGACGGGTGCGCGTTTGGCGATGTCGGGGCGGCGGCTGTGGTTGCGGGGGCTTGAGTCACGCCCTGCGCTGGCTTGCCGCCACCGCTTTGTGCTGCTCCAGCCACGTGCGAGGCCCCTTCCGCTGCCGCGGACGCCGGCTTCGCCAATTCCCGATTCCCGATTCCCCACTCCCGGCTCTTCAGCAACAACACATCCCGCCCCCGGTCCAGCTTCGCTGCCGGCTTCAGTTCGCCGACCAGGAAGGCGTGGGTGTCGTCCGGGCGCAGGGCGGAGATGGTGCCGACCGGGAAGCCGGCCGGGAAGCGGCCGCCCAGGCCGGAGGTGACGATCTCGTCGCCCACTTCGACGCCGGCGCTGAGCGGGATGTCGCGCAGTTCCAGGCTGCCGCCGCGGCCGTAGACGATCAGGCGCACGCCGTTGCGCGCCACCGTCACCGGCACCGCGTGGTCGGGGTCGGTCAGCAGCAGCACGGTGGAGTGCAGCGGGGTCACCGCGATCACCTGGCCCATCAGGCCGCCGGCGTCGATCACCGCCTGGCCGACGTGCACGCCGTCGCGGCTGCCGGCGTCGAGCACCAGCCGCTGCCGGGTCGGGTCCAGGTCGATGTCCAGGATCGGCGCGAGTTGCACGTCCAGGCCGCGGCGTTCTGCCACGCCCAGCAGTTCGCGCAGCTGCGCGTTGTCCAGCGCCGCGGTCTGCAGCCGGGTCAGGCGCGCCTTGGCGATCAGCAGCTCGTTGCGCAGCGCGCGGTTTTCCTTGACCAGTTGCGCGTGGCTGGCCGCGTTCTCCTGCACCTGGGTGCCCAGCCGCCCGGGCAGGCCGGCCAGCGCCCAGATCGGCTGCACCAGCACCGTGGCCTGGCTGCGCAGGCGGGCCAGCCAGTCGGCCTGCGCGTCGAGCACGATCAGCACCAGCGCCAGCGCCAGGTAGACCAGCAGGCGCGGCGTGCTGGCGGATTCGCCGGGGCGGGCGGTGACGGGAGGACCGGCGTAAGGAGGCACGGGCTAAAGCCGGGAATGGGGAATCGGGAATGGGGAATCGAACAACAACGGCGCGCTCCCGGCTCGATCGGGCCGGGGCGCGGATACGGCGGTGAACGCGGGCACTGGGGCATCGGTGCGGATGGGGCATTGGATTCCCCATTCGCCATTCCCGATTCCCAGCCTCACCATCACTCCGGCGCGAAGAACTCGTTGCCGTGCATGTCCACCAGCTCCAGCGCACGGCCGCCGCCGCGGGCCACGCAGGTCAGCGGATCGTCGGCGACCTGCACGTGCAGGCCGGTTTCCTCGGAGATCAGCCGGTCCAGGTCGCGCAGCAGCGCGCCGCCGCCGGTCAGCACGATGCCGCGCTCGGCGACGTCGGCGCACAGTTCCGGCGGGGTCTGCTCCAGCGCCAGCTTGACCGCCGAGACGATGCCCGACAGCGGCTCGTGCAGCGCCTCCAGCACTTCGTTGGAGTTGATCTTGATCATCTTCGGCACGCCCTCGGCGAGGTTGCGGCCGGAGATCTCCATCTCCTGCACCACCGCCTGCGGGTAAGCGCAGCCGATTTCCAGCTTGATCCGCTCGGCGGTGGCCTCGCCGATCAGCATGCCGTGGTTGCGGCGCACGTAGTTGGTGATCGACTCGTCGAAGCGGTCGCCGCCGATGCGCACCGACTGCGAATAGACGATGCCGTTCAGCGAAATGACCGCCACTTCGGTGGTGCCGCCGCCGATGTCGATGACCATCGAGCCGCGCGCCTCGGTGACCGGCATGCCGGCGCCGATCGCCGCGGCCATCGGTTCCTCGATCAGGTACACGTCGCGGGCGCCGGCCTCCTCGGCCGATTCCTTGATCGCGCGGCGCTCGACCTGGGTGGAGCCGGCCGGCACGCACACCAGCACGCGCGGGCTGGGACGCAGGAAGCGCGACTTGTGCACCTTCTTGATGAAGTGCTTCAGCATCGCCTCGGTGTAGGTGAAGTCGGCGATGACGCCGTCCTTCATCGGGCGGATGGTGGTGATGTGGCCCGGCGTACGGCCGAGCATCTGCTTGGCCTCGGCGCCGACCGCGGCCACCGAGCGGGTGCCGCCGATCGCCCGGTCCTGGCGCACTGCCACCACCGACGGTTCGTTCAGCACGATGCCCTGGCCACGCACGTAGATGAGGGTGTTGGCCGTGCCCAGATCGATGGACAGGTCGTTGGAGAACATGCCGCGGAGTTTCTTGAACATCGGGGGATTGGGTCCTGGGGCGCGCGCCGTCGCCAGAATGGCGAAAAAATGGGCAGAAAACGAAGTCCGCTAGCCTAGCAACCCGCCTGGGTGCGGGCAAGGAAAATTCTCGCTAAAACCACGCGTTGCGTGGTATCGGCGGGACCGCGACGGATCGTGGTTCTGGCCCTGCCGGGCCGCAGCCGTTACCCTTTGCGCCGCGGCGACCCCGCCCCTCGCCCGCCTGAATGCGGGCTCATTCCTCCGCCAAGGCCTGCCCGATGTCTGCACTGATCTGTGGTTCTCTCGCTTACGACACCATCATGGTGTTCCCGGACCAGTTCAAGAACCACATCCTGCCGGACAAGGTGCACATCCTGAACGTGTCGTTCCTGGTGCCGCGGATGCGCCGCGAGTTCGGCGGCTGCGCCGGCAACATCGCCTACAACCTGCACCTGCTGGGCGGCCACCCGATCCCGATGGGCACGGTGGGCCAGGACTTCGGCCCGTACCGCGAGCATTTCCAGGCGCTGGGCATCGACCTGTCGCGGGTCAAGGTGATCGAGGAGCTGTTCACCCCGCAGGCGTTCATCACCACCGACCACGACAACAACCAGATCACCGCCTTCCATCCCGGGGCGATGATGCGCAGCTACGAGAACCACGTGAAGGACGTGCCGGGCGTGACCCTGGGCCTGGTCGGCCCGGACGGGCGCGAGGGCATGATCCAGAACGCCGAGGAGTTCAGCGCCGGCGGCGTGCCGTTCATCTTCGACCCCGGCCAAGCCATGCCGCTGTTCAACGGCCCGGAACTGCGCCAGTTCATCGAGCAGGCCGACTACGTGGTGGTCAACGACTACGAGTCCAACCTGCTGCAGGAGCGCACCGGCTGGGACGAGAAGGACATCGTCTCGCGCGTGCAGGCCTACATCACCACCCAGGGCCCGAAGGGCGCGCTGGTGCACACTCCCGAGAAGACCTACGACATCCCGCCGGCGCACGAGCGCCGGGTGGTCGACCCCACCGGCTGCGGCGACGCCTTCCGCGCCGGCCTGATCTTCGGCATCCAGCGCGGCTGCGACTGGCTGACCATCGGGCGCATGGGCAACCTGATGGGCGCGCTGAAGGTCGAGCACCCGGGCACCCAGAACCAGCGCTTCGACTTCGACGAATTCAACGACCAGTTCAAGCAGCAGTTCGGGTACGCCTTGTAGAGCTGGGATTTGGGAGTCGGGATTGGGGATTCGTAAAAGCTGGCCCTGGTGCCCTGAGTCCACGAAGAACCGCGCGATCGCGCGGTTTTTTCGTTTGGCCTGAGCGGAAAAAAGAAGCCACCCCAGCCAAGCCGCTTTTGCCAATCTCCAATCCCGACTCCCCAATCCCCGCCTTTGCTGCACTGCGGGTTGAGCGCCGGTCCGGTTTGTGCGTCACTTGCGCAAGGGCCCCTGGGGGGGACGAGAGCGCGCCCATGTCCGAGTCGACTGTCGCCAGCCTCGCGCAAGCCAAGGCCGTCGCAGCATCCGCCGCCGAGGCCGACTGTGCGCCGCTGGCGCGCATGCGCCATTTCCGCCAGATCGAGTCCCTGCCGCCGGTGCTGGCACGCTCGTGGCGGCGCTGCCTCGACGAGTACGGCCTGGACCCGGACACCCATCCCTCGCCGATGGTCCACGACGACGGCGAGCTGCGCGAGCGCCAGCAACGACTGGAGGCGCTGCTGCGCATCGCCAAGGTGGAGATGGAAAATCTCTACGAACAGATCGCCGGCGGCAGCTACGCGGTGGTGTTCGCCGACACCGAGGCCACGGTGCTGCACAGCGTGCAGGATCCGGCGCTGTTACGCGCGTTCCGCGAGACCGGGCTGTTCTGCGGCGCCAGCTGGGCCGAGCGCTATCAGGGCACCAACGGCATCGGCACCTGCGCGGTGGAGGGCAGCGCGCTGAGCGTGCACCGCGGCGAACACTACCTGGAGCGGCACCTGCCGTTGTCATGCAGCGGCGCGCCGATCCTGGATCCGCAAGGCCGCCTGCTGGCGGTGCTGGACGCTTCCACGCCCGACGCGCGCGACACCAAGCTGGTGCAATGCCATACCGGCGCGCTGGTGCGCATGTCGGCGGCGCAGATCGCCCGCGCGTACTTCCTGGAACAGTACCGACATGCCTGGATCCTGCGCTTCCACAGCCGCCCGGAATTCGCCGGGCTGCTGCACGAAGCGCTGATCGCGGTGGGCGGCGACGGCCGCGTGCTCGCGGTCAACGAGGCGACGCTGGAACAGCTCGGCAAGCCCGACCGCTCCCCGCTGGTCGGGCGCGACATCGCCCAGGTGATGCAGCTGGATTTCGACACGCTGGAGCAGCGCGCGCGCAACGACGCCAGCACATTGTGGTCGATCCGCTGCGCCTGCCACGGCCGCCGCTTCTTCGCCCTGGCGCAGCCGCCACGCGCACGTCCCCCCGCCAGCCGTGCCCGCGCCGGCGGCGCGGATGACCAGGCCACGCGCGCCAACGACCATGTCGGCTCCGATCCCCGTATGCTGCACAACCTGGACAACGCGCTGAAGCTGGCCAAGCACCGCGTGTCGATCCTGCTGTGCGGCGCCACCGGCACCGGCAAGGAAGAATTCGCCAAGGCGGTGCACCGCAGCTCGCCCTGGGCCGACCGGCCGTTCGTGGCGGTGAACTGCGCGGCGATCCCGGAAGCGCTGATCGAGAGCGAGCTGTTCGGCTATGCGCGTGGCGCCTTCACCGATGCCGCCCGCGAGGGGCGTCACGGCAAGCTGCTGCAGGCCAGCGGCGGCACCCTGTTCCTGGACGAGATCGGCGACATGCCGCTGCCGCTGCAGACGCGCCTGCTGCGCGTGCTGGAGGAACAGAGCGTGACCCCGCTGGGCAGCGACCGCGCGGTGCCGCTGGAACTGCACGTGATCAGCGCCAGCCACCGCGACCTGGCGCAGATGGTCGGCAGCGGCGGCTTCCGCGAGGACCTGTACTACCGCCTCAACGGCGTGGTGCTGCACCTGCCGCCGCTGCGCGAGCGCAGCGACAAGGCCGAACTGATCCGCACACTGCTGCGCGAGGAGAGCGGCGAACAACCGGTGCGCATCAGCGAGGACGCCCTGCACAAGCTGCTCAGCTATGCCTGGCCCGGCAACCTGCGGCAGCTGCGCAACGTGCTGCGCACCGCCGCGGTGCTGTGCGCCGACGGCGTCATCCGCATCCCCAACCTGCCGCAGGAGATCGTCGACGCCGACAGCGGCCCGTGCCTGCTCGGCGACGATGCGCATGCCGGCGACGGCGTGCCCGGCCGCGTCGCCCTGGACAGCGCCGAGCGCAGCGTGCTGCAGCAGCAGCTCGAGCGCCACCGCTGGAACGTCAGCCGCACCGCCGATGCGCTGGGCATCAGCCGCAATACCTTGTATCGCAAGCTGCGCAAGCATGGGTTGGCGACGGTGTGAGTCGAGGTGACATCGCGATTCGATGGGGTTGCTGCGTGTCGCGAATGAAGCCTGGCCGATCGCGACTTGCCGTTCGGTAGATGCGTGGGTGCTGCCGGGTATTCGCACTCCAACCGCTAAGGCGGCTGGAGGATGCCCGGCTTCGACGTCGCGGCTGAAGCCGCTCCTACAGGAATCGCTGCGCCGGTGGCGGCACGCTACCTCCGCAGGAGCGGCTTCAGCCGCGACAGTCGCCGGAGTCGGCTTCCGGCCGCATGCACCAGACGGATCGTGCGAAGCCGATCAGCACTGCACGACCGCCGCTAGAACCGCCAGCGCAGGCCGATCTGGTACTGCCGCGGTGCGCCAGGTGCGACGAAGCGCGAGGGGCCGTCCTCGACCGCGGCGTCCTGCGGGCGCGCCAGGGCTCCGCCCGGAAACAGATCTTCGGCGATGGCCGCATACGTCTCGTAGCGGCGGTCGAACACGTTGTTGACCCGCAGGTACAACGATAGGCCCTCGGCGAGTTCCCAGGTGCCGTGCAGGTCAAGCAAGGCGTAGCCGCCGGTGGACAGGTCGTGGCGCGCTGGCGCCTCGCCTTCCTCCGGATCCTCGACCAGGCCGTCCTCGTTGCCGCTGGCCACGCGCCGCGACACCGCACGCAGATCCGCGCCCAGTGCCAGCTGCGCCAGCGCCTGCCATTCCACGCCCAGCTTCAGCGTGTTGCGCGACAAGCCGGCGATGCGCGTGCCCGGGCGCAGCGTCACGGTGCGTTCGCCCGAGAGCAGTTCGCCGGCGCTGCGGTAGGTGGCGTCCAGATAGCTGTAGCCGGCGAACCAGCGCAGCGCGCCGTGGCTGCCGCGGTAGCTGAGATCGGCGCCCTGGTAGCGGGTGCGGTCGACGTTGTCGAAGTAGCCCTGCTGGGAATTGGGTGCGCGCAGGAACAGGATGTCGTCGCGGTTGTCGGCGCGATACAGCGACGCGTTCAGCGTCTGCGCCGGCGACGGATTCCAGCGCAGGCCGAGCTCGTAGGTGCGCGAGACGATCTGCTCCAGGCGCGGATCGGCCTGCAGCCCGGTCGGCAGCCGGCACGGTTGCTCCGGGTCGGCGCAGCCGAGTTCGATCGCGGTCGGCGCGCGGCTGTTCTGCGAGGCCGAGGCGAACGCGGTGAAGCCGCCGCCCAGGCGCTGGGTGATGCCCAGCGACGGATTGGCCTTGGCGAACACGAAGCGCTCGCGCGGCAGCACGCCGTCGTCGGCGGTGGACAGGGTGTTGGCAACGGCGACGCGGTTCCAGCGCAGCGCAGCGCTGACATGCGTGCCCTCGCTCAGCTCCCAGGTATCGGCGGCGAACAGGCCCAGGGTACTGCTGCGGCCGTCGACGCCGGAGAAGAACTCCCGGTCCTCGTCCGGATCGGCGACCACCGAGCGATCGTCCTGCACGAACGCCTCCTGCTCGTACTGCCGATAGCGCACCCGGCTGCGGTCGTAGGTGGCGCCGATGCTCAGCGCGTGCGCGCCGGCCTGGCGGCTGAGGTTCAGCGCCACGCCCTCGGCGTGCTGGCGCATCTGCGTGGTGTTGAGCACGCCGCTGTGCAGGGCGTCGGCATCGGCGCGCGAGACCGTGCAGCCGGCATCCAGCGGCGTGCCGTCGGCGGCGTAGCCGTCGGCGCAGTCGTCGACGAATTCCTCGTAGTCGTCGTTGATGTCGCCGTTGACGGTGTCGCGGCGCCCCTGCCGGTAGTAGGCCAGCAGATGCAGCGCGGTGCGCTCGTCGAAGCGATGGTCGAACTGCCCGGTCAGCAGGGTGTTGCGGTTGCGGGTCAGGTCCGGCGAGGTGTAGACCGCGGCGCGGTCGGCTTCGTACAGCCCCGGCTCGATGTCCTCGTCGGTGTAGCGGTAGCTCGGCAGCAGGCCATTGCCGACCAGGCGGCTGCGCCCGTGCAGCAGCGACACGTCCCAGTCGGTGCTGTCGCCCTGGCGCCCGAACTTGCCGAACACGGTGCCCAGGCGGCCGGCGGAGGCGTCGCGCCAGCCGTTCTCGTCGAAGCCGGTGACCGCGACGAAGGCATGCAGGCCGTCGCGCCCGGCGTAGCCGTAGGACGCATCCAGGCGCTTGCGCGCGCCGCTGCCCACCGACAGGTCGGCGCGCAGGCCCGGCGCGGTCAGGCCGGACTGGGTGGTGAAGGCCAGCGCGCCGCCCAGCGTGTTGGGACCGAACAGCGGGTTGGAGCCCGGCATCAGCGCGACGCTGCGGATCGCCGCCTCCGGCATCATGTCCCAGCTGACGATGTCGGCGAACGGCTCGTTCATGCGCACGCCGTCCAGGTACACGGACACGCCCTGCGAGGCGCCGGGCAGCGCCGAGGCGCGGAAGCCGCGGAAGGTCAGATCGGTCTGGAACGGACTGCCCTGCACCTCGTTGGTGTCCACGCCGTTCATCTCGCGCAGCAGGAAGTCGGTGAGGTTGCCGGCCTGGCTGCGCGCGATGTCGTCGGCATTGGCGGTCTGCACCGTGTACGGCAGCAGGTCGGCATCGATCAGCGTGCCGGGAATGGGCGTGGCGGTGACCTCGACCCGGTCCAGCGCGGTGATCTGCGCATCGTCGGCGTTGACCGTGGTCTGCGCGCGCGCCGGTGCGGCGAGCACGCCGATGGCAGTGGCGACGGCCAGGGCGAGCAGACTCGCCGACGGGGTGCTGGATCCTGGGGTATGGGGCATGCGGGTTCCTTGAGGCTCAGTAGAGAACGATCGATTTGATGCCGCGGCCGGCGCGCATTGCTTCGAAACCGCGATTGATGTGGTCCAGCGGCAGGGTTTCGCTGATCAGTTCGTCGATGCGGATCTCCCCGGCCAGGTAGCGCTCGGCATAGGCCGGCAGTTCGCTGCGGCCCTTGACCCCGCCGAAGGCGCTGCCGCGCCAGGCGCGGCCGGTGACCAGTTGCAGCGGCCGCGTGCTGATCTCCTGCGCGCTCGGTGCCACGCCGAGGATGATGCTTTCGCCCCAGCCCTTGTGGCAGCACTCCAGCGCCGCGCGCATCGCGCGCACGTCGCCGACGCAGGCGAAGCTGTGGTCGGCGCCGCCGTCGGTGAGATCGACGATGACCTGCTGCACCGGCGCACCGAAATCCTTCGGGTCCAGGCAATCGGTGGCGCCCAGCGCGCGCGCCAGCGGGAACTTGTCGCGGTTGATGTCGACCACGATGATGCGTTCGGCGCGCGCCATCACTGCGCCCTGCACCACCGACAGGCCGATGCCGCCCAGCCCGAACACGGCCACGCTCTCGCCCGGACGCACCCGCGCGGTATTGAGCACCGCGCCGATGCCGGTGGTGACCGTGCAGCCGAGCAGGCAGGCCTTGTCCAGCGGCGCGGCCGGATGGATTCTGGCCACCGCGATCTCCGGCAACACGGTGTATTCGGCGAAGGTGCTGGTGCCCATGTAGTGCAGCAGCGGGCGCCCGTGCAGAGAGAAGCGGCTGCTGCCGTCGGGCATCAGCCCGCGGTCCTGGCTGCTGCGGATCGCCTGGCACAGGTTGGTGCGGTTGGAACGGCAGTACTTGCACACGCCGCATTCGGGCATGTACAGCGGGATCACGTGATCGCCCGGGCGCACGCTGGTGACGCCGACACCGACTTCCTCGACCACGCCGGCGCCTTCCTGGCCCAGAATAACCGGAAACGCCGCCTCGGCATCGATGCCGGACAAGGCGATGTCGTCGCCATGGCAGATGCCGCTGGCGACCATGCGCACCAGCACCTCGCCGGCCTTGGGCGGCTGCAGATCCACTTCCTCGATGGCCAGCGGCTGGTTCGCCGCCCAGGCGACCGCGGCTCGCGTCTTCATTCCGGCTCTCCCCGCCTCCCGTCGCGGCGCCCGAGAGCGCCGCTCGCCTCACCTCACTGCGCCACGACCACACCCCATGGCATCTCGCCCACCGCGATCTGCTTGATCTCCTTCATTGCCGCCGTGTCGATGACACTGACGCTGTTGGAACGGCCATTGGCCACGTACAGCTTCTTGCCGTCAGGACTCAGCGCCGGATTCCACGGCCGTTGCCCGACCGGGATCTCCGCCAGCACCCGGCGCGCGGCCGGGTCGATCACGCTGACCGTGCCTGCACCGTTGGAGGCATACACGCGGCTGCCGTCGCGGGCGATGGCGATGCCGGCGGTGCGTTGCCCGGCCGGGATGCTGGCCACGCGCTTGCGCGCCGCCAGATCGATCACGTCGACCACGTTGGCCGCTTCCTGCGCCACGTACGCCGTCTTGCCGTTCGGCGCGAACGCCATGCCGCGCGGATGCCCGCTGGTGGCGATCACGCCGATGGACGTGCCGGCCTTCAGGTCGATCACGTCCAGGTCGTTGGAGCCCTCGTTGCTGGTCAGCAGCAGCGCGCCGTCCGGGGTGTACACGCAGTGTTCCGGCGCCTGCCCGCGGGTGGCGATGTGCGCGCCGATGGTGAAGCCGGCCGGGTCGATCAGCATCACCTGGTTCTGCCCTTCCACGCACACCGCCAGCTGGCGGCCATCCGGCGACGCGGCCACGCCTTCGGCGTTCTCGCCGATGTCGACGCTGCGCAGCACGCGGTCCTGCACGGTATCCAGGTCCAGCAGGCGATGGCCCTGCGCGTCGATGACGTACAGATGCCCGGGCGGACCCGGCACCACCTGCTGCAGGCGCTTGCCCAGCTGCCCCTGCGCCGACAGCGTCCGCACCACGCGGTCGCTGCCGGTGTCGATCACCGAGATGGTGCCGCTGCGCTGGTTCGGTACGTAGGCCAGCGCCGCGGCAGTGGCCGTCGGTGCCGGCGCAGCCTTCGCGGCGTCGGCCCCTGCGGCTGGCGCAGGGGCACGCTGGCAGGCCGCGGCGCACAGCGACAGCGCGACGACAGCGGCCAGTCGCAACGCATTCCTCATTGCGGGGCGCCCGCGGTCTTGTTGATGGAATGGATGAAGGCCAGCAGCTTCTCGGTATCGCCTGGCTTGAGCACCGGTCCGAACGGCGGCATCTGCCCGACCACCTTCTCGTGGCCGATGCGGGTCTTGCCGTGCGCGGCCATGCCGGCGGTGCCTTCGGTGATCAGCGCGCGCAAGGTGTCGTCGTCGCTGCCGTAGACCCAGATGTCGTTGGTCAGCGGTGGGCACATGCCGCCGCCACCGGTGCCGCCGTGGCAAGCGGTGCAGCCGGCGGAGTTGAAGATCGCCTTGCCTTCGGCGACCAGCTCCGGGGTGACCTTGACCGGCGGCCCCTTCGGAATCGGCGTGACCGCCGCAGCGGGTGCAGGTGCAGGCGCCGCGGCAGCGGGCGCGGCAGGCGCGGCCGGTGCAGGCGCAGGCGCTGCGGCAGGCGCGGCTGGGGCCGGCGCGGCCGCGGGCGCAGGCGGCGTCTCCTGCTTGCCGCAGGCGGCCAGCAACAGGAACGCGGCGAACAGGGACATGGACAGCAGCACGGAGACGGCGCGACGGCGGACGGAAGCAGGACGCATGGGGACAACACCTTTGCGGAGTGCACGATGGGAAGAGCAGGCCGCGCGGGCGGCATGTGCGGGACGACAGGAAGCGGTCATTGCGTGCGTCGGTGCTGGGCCTCCGTCAACAGGTGGGCGAGTTCGGCATTGCCGCGTTGCTGGGCCAGCGCCGCGGGCGTCTTGCCGTCGGCGTCGCGCGCATCGGCGCTGGCGCCGGCGGCGAGCAGACGCCGGGCGCTGTCCTCGCGACCGGCGGCGGCAGCAAGCATCAAGGGAGTGACGCCGGCGCGGTTCGCGCGGTCGGGCTCGGCGCCGCGCTTGAGCAGCAGGTCGAGGATCTTCGGCTCGTTGCGCGCCACCGCGAACATCACCGGGGTGAAGCCGGCCGGATTGGCGTGGCGCACGCTGGCGCCGGCGTCGAGCAGCGCCTGCACCACGTCGGCATCGGCGTAGGAGATGGCCAGGTCCAGCGGCGTCCAGCCGTCGGCGGACACCGCCTCGACCTTGGCACGATGCGCCAGCAACTGCGCGACACTCTTGCCATCGTTGGACCAGGCCGCCTTCATCAATGGCGTCCAGCCATTGCTGTCGCGGTTTTCGACCTTGGCGCCGGCAGCCAGCAGTTCGCCGACCAGCAGCGGCGCCTGGTTGCGGATCGCCTGCTGCAACGGCGGCTCGCCGAGCTGGTTGGGCGTGTCGGCGCTGGCGCCATGGCGCAGCAGCCAGGCCACGCGCACCCCATCGCCGGCGTCCAGCGCGTGTGCCAGTTCCTCATTGGGATCGGCGCCACCGGAGATGCGCAGCTGCAGTTGCGCCAGCATGTCCGAGGAGGCCTGCGCGCTCGGCGTGTCGTCCTGGTCGGCGGGTGGCGCGTAGGGACCGTGCGAGCGCAGGTCGCCGGCAACGATGCAATCGGCGCAGGCCACCAGCGGCACGTGATACTCGCGCAGGATCGCATCGATCTTGCCGGCACTGCGCTGCATCGCCGCGTTCAGCGCATCGCGCAGGTCCGCGTTCTTGCGCGACACCGCCCACGCCATCGAATACTCCAGCACCTCGTTGTCGATGACGTTCAGCGGCACCACGCCGAGGCCGCCGCGCGCGGCGTAGTAGCCGGCCACCGGGCCCCAGGATTCGGCGGCATCGAGCTTGCCCGCGGCGACCTGCTCGGCGAGCTTGCCGGGATGTTCCTGCGGCGCGCTGGCCGAGTCGTAGAACAGGTATTGCACCTCGCCCTGCACGCCATGATCGAACAGCGCCTGCCGCGCCGGCGAACTCTGGAACACGCCGACCTTGAGTTTTTTCAGCGCCGGATCGTCCAGCGACGCCGGGCGCAAATCCAGGCCCTTGCGCGTGACCAGCACATAGGTGGAGCGATACAGCGGGCGCGTGGGCAGGCCCATTTCGAAATCGCTGTTCATGTCCATCAGCACGTCGCAGCGCCCGGCGTTGATCGTGCTGCGCGCCAGGCCGCGTTGGTAGTAGCTGCGCCACTCGTACTCCAGGCGCCGGCCCATCTCCGCGGCCACCACCTGGGCGATCTTGTTCTGGAAGCCCTCGCCTGCGCGATCGGACAACGGCATGTTGCCGGGATCGGCGCAGACCCGCAGCACCGGCGCATCGGCCGGCAGCGTCGTGGCGGGCGCGGCGGAGGCCGGCGCCGCAGCGGCGGGCGGGGCAGCAGGAGCGCGAGCCGTCGCGGACGACGGCTCGCGCGTGCAGCCTGCGGCGACGAGTCCGAGGCTGCACAACAGCAACACGGCGCGCGCGCCCGCAGGCAGGCGCCGCGAGACGGGCGCCATGCGGCCCCCGCTCGCACCCTGGACGCGGCGCCGCCGGCTCATCGCACCGTCTTGGCGGCAACTGCCGCGCTGCCGCCGCCCGCGGCCGCGGTGGCGGTCGTGGTAGGCGTGACGGTCTTGCCGGCGCCGTCGATGCGGAAGGTGTGCACCATGCCGCCCAACGGAATCTTGTCGAAGCCATTGCTGAAGGCCAGGCCTGCGGCACCCAATGCGCCGTACGGATCGCCCGGATCCAGGCCGGCGGCGACCGGCAGGCCGATCCAGCCGCCGATGCCCGAGAACACCGCCACGTACTGGTGGCCGTTGGCCTTGTAGGCGATCGGGTTGCCGATGATGCCCGAGGGCAGCTTGGTCTCCCACAGCTTCTTGCCGGTGTCCTTGTCCACCGCGCGGAACCAGCCGTCCAGCGTGCCGTAGAACACCAGCCCGCCGTCGGTGACCAGGGTGCCGCTCCACACCGGGAACTTCTCCTTGATCTCCCACTTGGACTTGCCTTCGACCACATCGAACGCCTTGACGATGCCCAGCGCGCCGGGCTCGTTCGGCTTCATCAGCACGTTGGCGAACACGTACGGCAGGCCCATCATGGTGTTGCCGCGCTCCTGCGGGTCGAGTTCCATGTGCCAGTTGTTGGTGCCGCAGAAGAACACCGCCGAGTTGGCCGGATCCACCGAGCACGGCTGCTGGTCCTTGCCGCCCATCGCCGACGGGAACGCCTCGACCTTGCGGCCGCGCTCCAGCGGCGAGTGCGCCGCGACCTTGACCGGACGCCCGGTCTTCATGTCGATGCGCTCGGCCCAGTTGGCCGGCACGAACTTGTTGGCGCGCAGCAGGGTGCCGTCGCGGCGGTCGAGCACGTAGGCAAAGCCGTTGCGGTCGAACTGCACCACCGAGGGCACCTGCTTGCCGTCGATGGTCAGGTCGACCAGGATCGGCTCGTTGATGCCGTCGTAGTCCCACTGGTCGAACGGGGTCTTCTGGTAGCCCCACACCGCCTCGCCGGTGTCGATCTTGCGCGCGAACAGGGTCATCGACCACTTGTTGTCGTACTCGCCGGTGTCGCATTCCTTCTGCGTGGTCTTGCCGCAGCGGTACGACGGGCTCCACAGGCCGGGATTGCCGGTGCCGTAGTAGAGCAGCTTGAGTTTCGGGTCGTAGCTGTACCAGCCCCACGCCGCACCGCCGCCGCGCTTCCAGCCTTCGTCGGGATAGGTCTTCTGGCCGAGGTCGCCGAGCTGGCCGTGCTGCGGATTGGCCTTGTTGAAGTCCGGGCCGAGGCAGATCTCCTTGTCGGTGCCGGTGGCCTCGCAGGACCAGGCCTGCTTGCCGTCGGCCAACGCGTACGCGGCGACACGCCCGCGCACGCCGAACTCGTTGCCGCTGATGCCGGCCACGACCTTGCCGTCGGCGATGATCGGAGCCATGGTGATGGTCTCGCCCTTCTCGGGATAGGCGAGCTTCTGCTTCCACACTTCCTTGCCGGTCTTGGCATCGAGGGCGATCACGTCGCCGCTGAGGCTGCCGAACACCAGTTTGCCGTCGGCGTAGGACGCGCCGCGGTTGACCGTGTCGCAGCAGGCCACCGCCACCGCGCGCTCGTCCTGCTGCGGGGTGTACTTCCACAGCACCTTGCCGTTGTCTTCCTGCGACAGGTCGATCGCGAACACGTTGTTCGGATAGGCGCTGACCATGTACATGGTGCTGCCGATCACCAGCGGCTGGCCTTCGTGGCCGCGGGTGGCGTCGGTCTTCATCTCCCACGACATCTTCAGGTTCTTGACGTTGTCGCGATTGATCTCGGCCAGCGGGCTGTGCCGGTTCAGGCCGAAGTCGCGACCGATGCCACCCCAGTTGTCGGGGTTGGCGGCATTGGTGGCGAACTCGCTGTCGGTGTCGGCAACCGCGGCCGGCGCAGCGGCCGGCGGTTGTTGTGCGGCGGCGGCCGGTGCGGCTGGTGCCGGGGCCTCTTCCTGCTTCTTGCAACCCGCCAATGCCAGCGCAGTGGCCAGCGCGAGCAACGTACAAGCCTGGGTACGACGTGAATGACTGTGCATCGTTCTACTCCCCTCGTTGAAGAGCCGCGACAGCTGCACCTGGGTCGGCGTGTGCCACGGAACCTGAAGCGTGGGTGTATGCGAGCAACGTCCATGCCATCGCAGCGCTGCGATGCAACATCCCTTGACGTGCGGATCACGACGCCATGCGCCGCCCTGAAGGTGTCCATCCAGGCGTCCGCAAACGTCTCGAGAACGTGACACTTTGTGCCACGCCGTTGCATCGCCCGTAGCGCAGTGTGAGCACACGCCTCGGTGGCACACCCTGCGCCATCCAGGCCCGTGCGTGGAGGCACGGCAGGGGAAGTGAGACCGCGGCAGCCGTCAGCCGCCGCGGCGCACGGTCAGTGCGGCTGCGGCCCGGCGCCGTCCTGCCACCACGCCAGCAGCGCGGCGCAATCGGCGAAGTGCAGATCGGCCAGCGCCGGCCAGGGGTTGTCCGGATGCAACAGCACGGTCGTCGCACCGGCGTGGCGCCCGCACTGCAGGTCGTAGGCGTGATCGCCGACCATCGCCAGCGCCTGCGGGGCCACGCCCCAGTGCTCGGCCAATTGCAGCAGGCCGCCGGGATGCGGCTTGGGCGGCGCCTCGTCGCGACCGAGGATGGTCACCTCCTCGAACAGATCGTCGACCTCGATCTCCTCCAGGGTCAGTTGCGCCAGCTCGCGCGCGTTGCGGGTCAGCACCGCCAGCCGACAATCGGCCGCACGCAGGGTGCGCAGCAGCGCCGGCGCGCCGTTGGCCGCGGTGGCCTCCTGGGCCAGCAGCCGCTCGTGCTCCAGCAGCCAGGCGTGCTTGCTGGCGCGCTGCGCGTCCGGCAACGCCGCCAGGTGCTGCAGGATGTCGGCCTGCGGCGGAATCTGCAGTTCGCGGCGGATCAGCGCGAAATCGTGCACGGCGCGGGTCAGCGTGCCGTCCATGTCGAACACCCAGTGACGGACCTGGCGCAGGGCTTCGGCTGGCGGCGGCGTGGCGGCATGCATGGTGCTCAATCCCAACCCGGCATCTGCGCGCCGTCCAGGCCGCCGGTCTCGAACACCGCGGTGCGGGTGCCCCCGGCCTTCACCGGGAAGGTGATCTGCAGCACCGTGGTCTTGCGCGCCAGCTTCCACAGCGCCTTGTCGTCGCTGATGAACATGGCGATGGCTTCGTCGGTCTTGGGCCGCCAGGCTGCGGCCGCGTGCGGCGGCGCGTCGTCGGCCTTCAGTTCCACCTTGCAGCCGCCGGCGCAGCGGAAATCGCCGGACTGCAGCACCAGATAGGCGCTGCGCTTCCATTCCGGGTGGTCGCGGAACACCAGTTGCACCGGCTTGGGCCCGCTGCCGTCCACGTCGACCTTGTCGCGGCTGTACAGCATCGCCGAGCGCTGCACGCCCTTGCCGGCCGGCACCTGCGAGTACTGCCAGGCCGCCTGCATGCGCCGCAGCTCGCGCGCCGCCTCACCCTTAGCCTTGACCTCGGCATAGCCGGGCTGGATGCGTTCGGCCGCGTCCGACCCGGGATACTGCTGCAGCAGCGCCGCACCATGGATCCGCGCCAGATCCCAGTTGCCGGACTTCACCGCGGCGTCGTACTGCTTGGCCAGATCGTCGGCCGCCTGCGCCTTGGCCTGCGCTTCGGCCGCAGCCTGCGCCTTGCGCTCGGCCTCGTGATCGCCGCAAGCGGCCAGGGCAACGGCGCACAGCGCGCCGAGCAGGATGCGTTTCATCGTGGGGTTCCTCGTTGGATCAGGGCGTCGATGGCCTGCGCGACCTCGGCGGGCTTTTCGACGATGGACATGTGGCCGCTGCCGTCCAGCAGCACCTGGATCGCCTGCGGCAGGCGTTGCGCGTACAGCGCCAGCGCGCTGGCGTCGATCACCGCGTCCTGCACGCAGTTCAGCAGCAGCGCCGGCTGGCGAATGCGCGCGGCCTCCTCGAACGGCAGAAACGCTTCCTCGCCGCGGCCGATGCGCGCCAGTACCTGCTGCTCGAACGCGGCCTCGCGGCGGCGCCAGGCCACCACCGCCGGCACCGCCCAGCGCGGGATGTGCGGCTTGGCGCGCTCGAGCAGGAACACGGTGTCGATGTAGCGCTGCAGCGACGCGGCATCGTGCACCGCGAACGGATTGTGCCCGTCCAGCACCGCCTGGCCGAAGACGTTGTCGGCGAAGCGCACGCCGGCAGCGTTGAACAGGCCGACGCGGTCGAACACGGTGGGATGGCGCGCCGCGGCCAGCGCGGCGATGCCGCCGCCCATCGAATGCCCCAGCAGCACGCATTCGCTGCCCGCACGGCGTGCGCACTGCAGCGCGAACGCGGCCACGCGCTCGGCCTGCGCGACGAAACCGTAGTCCTGCCCGGCGATGCGCTGGCTCTCGGCCCAGCCGGGCAGATCCGGGATCACCAGGTGATAGCGCGTGCCCAGCGCGCGCGCCAGCGGCAGCCAGTTCTCCTTGCTGCCGGTGAAGCCGTGCACCAGCAGCAGGGTCGGCGCGGCGGGATCGGCCGCGGCGCGCACCAGATAGGTCCAGCTGTGTCCGGCGACCTGCGCCTGGCGCCGCTGCAGCCCGCTGCCACGGCGCTGGCGCAGGCTCTCCAGGCGCACCAGCAGGAACGGATCGCGCAGCACCAGCAGCACGCCGACCAGCGCCACCACCAGCAACAGGACGCCGGCCAGCAGCAGCCAGACCATCGTCAGCACCAGCATGGCGACACCGGAAGGCGGAGACGGATCATGCGCTCACACCACCACGTCGGCTTCGCCGAGATGGATGGCCAGCCACACGGTCGGCTGCCCGGGATCGGTGAAGGTCACCCAATGCGGCGTATCGGCCGGGATGAACAGATGATCGCCCGGCACCAGCGCGACCTCGCGCTCGCACAGCGCCACCCGCGCGCTGCCGCGCAACAGCAGCACCCATTCGTCATGCGCCTGCACATAGGGCGTGTCCTGCGGCGTGGTCTGCCCGTGCGAGACGATTCGCTCGACGCGGCAACCGGAGCGCCGCAGCAGTTCGGTGAAGATTTCGCCAGCGCGCGCATCGGGCAGCGCGGCCAGCAGGGAACCGGACAGTGGATGCGCGTCGCTCATCTCAGCCGCACCTCGACACGCGCAGGCGATTCCGCTCGCATCGGCATCGGCACTGTCCTGCCGTGGCAATGGCGTTTGCAGCGGAGACCAGGGAGGCGGTGGCGAACGGGGTCATGCGCGCATGGACCGGAGACCATCGGGACTGCCGAGGATATCGCGAATGCGTGGCAACGGGTCGCTGCGCGCGAGCAGCGACATGTGTGGAATTCGTTAACGCCGCACTGGGCAGACGCGCGTCGTGCAGGACGCGCAAGCGATGCCGCGCATGCGCATCTGGCGCAACGTGCGCGCAGCGAACTGCTGCAGCGATCGCCGCTTTCGCATGGCGCGCCCGCCGCATCATGCAGGCCTCGCAAACGCACACGGCGCCGGGATTGCTCCCGGCGCCGTGTGCGCGGTCTTCAGCAGCAGACGCGCGTCAGTGCGCGGTGTTGCCGGCCTTGGCCTTGTCCAGCATCTCCTGCACCGACACCGTGGTGATCGGGTGGTAGCCGGGCTTGGCCTTGGCGAACACCTCCTCGGCGAAGGCCAGGCCGTCCGGCGTCTTCACCAGTTCGGCGTAGATCGGCAGGATCAGCTTGCGGCGACCGACGCGGGCGATGAACTCGCCGGCGGCCGGGCGCGCGTCCAGGTAGCCGCTGCGGATCGCCAGCGGATACCAGCGCATGGCGATCTCGCCGTTGGCGGTGCCGGTGAAGTGGTAGGCGTCGTCGAGCTGCTTGAGCTGCGCCGGGGTGAGCTTGTCGCCCAGGCCGCTGAGGAAGCGCGTCCATTCCTGGGTGCTCCACGCATCGGTCACCTGCTTGCCCGGTAGCGTGCCGCTGCCGCTCCAGGCGATGCGGGCGGTGTCGACCATGGCGAAGTTGCGCGAACGCGCCTTCTGCGCGAACGCCGGAATGCCCGGCTCGTCCAGCCACGCATGCAGCTCCTGCGCGGTCACCGCGTTCGGCTTCTTCGACAGCAGGTGGGTCTTCAGGTACTCGACGAACTGGTCGGTGTTGGCGCTCTGGAACGCGTGGTCGTCGAACCAACCGCGCAGGAACGGATCGAAGGTGTCGCGACCGAAGCGCTGCTCCAGGAACTGCAGGAACCATGCGCCCTTGACATAGGCGACCTGGCTCAGCGCCTCGTCCGGATCGCGCTCGGTCAGCGCCGGCAGCGCCAGCGCCTGGTCGGCCGGGCTCATGCCCTTCAGTTCGGCCAGCAGATCGGTCTGGTCGATCTCGCGCTCCATCTCCGCCGCTTCGGGGCCGTACAGCGCCTCGGTGATGCGCGCCTGCACGTAGGTGGTGAAGCCTTCGTTGAGCCAGATGTCCTTCCAGCTGGCGTTGGTCACCAGATTGCCGGACCAGCTATGCGCCAGCTCGTGCGCGATCAGCGACACCAGCGACTTGTCGCCGACGATCACCGTCGGGGTGGCGAAGGTCAGGCGCGGATTTTCCATGCCGCCGAACGGGAACGACGGCGGCAGCACCAGCATGTCGTAGCGGCCCCAGCGGTACGGGCCGTACAGCGTCTCCGCGGCCACGATCATCTTCTCGGTGTCCTCGAACTCCTTGGCCGCCTTGTCGACCATCGCCGGCTCGGCCCACACGCCCGAGCGCGCGGAGATCGGCTTGAACACCAGGTCGCCGGCGGCGATGGCCAGCAGGTAGGACGGGATCGGCTGCGGCATCTTGAAGCGGTAGTCGCCGTTGCGCACCGCCTTGGGATCGTTGTCGGCGCTCATCAGCACCATCACGTCCGGACGCGAGACCACGTGCGCGCTGTAGGTGAACCGCACGCTCGGCGTGTCTTGCAGCGGCACCCACGAACGCGCGTGGATGGCCTGCGACTGGCTGAACATGAAGGGCAGCTTCTTGCCCTCGGTCATCGACGGCTCCAGCCACTGCAGGCCCGAGGCGGTCGGTGCGGTGTGGTAGGTGATGCTGATCTTCTGCGGCTGGGTCGGCGCCTCGATGGTCAGCTTGCTGCCGTAGATCTTGTCGGCCGGCGCCAGCGCGTACTGCAGCGGCGCCTCCTGCCCCTTGCCGTCGTCGGATTGCACCTTCTCGATGGTCAGGTCGCGCGTATCCAGCACCAGTTGCTTGGCGCTCTTGTCCTTCCAGTCCAGCGTGTAGGTGGCGGTGCCGCCGATCTGCTTGCTGTCGAAATCCAGCTTCAGATCCAGCGCCAGATCCTTGATCACGACCTTGGACGGCTCGGCGTAGGAGGTCTCGTCGTGACTGCGGTCGGCCGGCTTGGCCGCGGCGGGCGCCGGCTTGGCGGCAGGTGCGGCCGCATCGGGCGCAGGTGCTTCACGGGAACACCCGGACGCGACCATCGCGGCCAGGGACAACAACAGGAACGGGGAACGCATGGCAGTAACCGGTTCGAGGAAAACTCGCAGTCTACCGGAAGGCCGGGATTGGGGATTCGGGAGTGGGGATTCGCAACAGCAGTGCAGCGCACACTGCCGGACCGCGCGTCGGGACTGAAGTCCCTCCCACAAGGACGACACAGCGCCGCGATCAGGCAGTACCCGATCGCCCGCCTTTGCGAATCCCCAATCCCGAATCCCCAATCCCGGCTCTAAATCCTATAGCCCGAATGGATCGCCACGATCCCACCGGTGAGATTCTTGTAGTGGCTGCGGGCGAAACCGGCCTCTTCCATCATCCCCTTCAGCGCGTCCTGCGGCGGATGCTTGCGGATGCTCTCGGCCAGGTACTGGTAGCTGTCGGCGTCCCTGGCGAACAGCTTGCCCAGGCGCGGCAGCACCTTGAACGAATGGAAGTCGTACAGCGGCTTGAACCAGTCGGCGGTGACTTCGGAGAACTCCAGCACCCGCGCCTGGCCGCCGACCTTGAGCACGCGGTACATCTCGCGCAGCGCCGCGTCCTTGTCGGTGACGTTGCGCAGACCGAAGGCGATGGTCACCAGGTCGAAGCTCTGGTCCGGGAACGGCAGCGCCTCGGCGTTGCACTGCACGTAGTCCAGGCCCGCGACCAGGCCACGGTTGGTGAGGCGGTCGCGGCCCACCGAGAGCATGCCGGCGTTGATGTCGCCCAGCACGATCTCGCCGTCGGCGCCGACCCGCTCCTTCAGCAGCGCGGCGATGTCGCCGGTGCCGCCGGCCAGGTCGAGCACGCGGTCGCCCGGCTTGACCTGCGCGGTGGCGACGAAATAGCGCTTCCAGACCCGATGGATGCCCATGCTCATCAGGTCGTTCATCAGGTCGTAGTTGCCGGCGACCGAGGTGAAGACCTCGCCGACCAGCTTCTGCTTGTCCTTGGCGGCGACGTCGCGGAAGCCGAAATGGGTGGTACCGGTCTTGTAGGGGGATTCGCTCATGCCGGGATTATTGCACTGCCGGCCGCCGCGTGCCGGTGAAGCGCCGCCCGGGATGACAGCCGCCGGCCGCCTGGGCCAGACTGCCGGCCACTCCCTTCCCCCGGCCCTGCCATGCTGACCACGCCCGACTACCGCGCCCTGCTCGACACCGCCATCGCCGAAGCCCGCCAGGGCCTGGCCGAGGGCGGCATCCCGATCGGCGCCGCCCTGTACCACCGCGACGGCCGCCTGCTCGGCTGCGGCCACAACCGCCGCGTGCAGGAGGGCGACCCGTCCGTGCACGGCGAGACCGACGCCTTCCGCAAGGCCGGCCGCCAGCGCCGCTACAAGGACACCATCATGGTCACCACCCTGGCGCCGTGCTGGTACTGCAGCGGCCTGGTGCGGCAGTTCAACATCGGCACGGTAGTGGTCGGCGAATCGGTGACCTTCCAGGGCGGCATCGACTGGCTGCGCGAGAGCGGCGTGGAGGTCATCGACCTGCACAGCCAGGAATGCATCGACCTGCTCGGCGGCTTCATCGCCGCGCACCCGGACGTGTGGAACGAGGACATCGGCGAGGACTGAGCCTTGCGCCGCCGCGCCGGTGCAGGCGCGGCGGCCTGACGACGCGATCCGCGGACAGATACCCGCGTCCGCCAAGGATCGCGCCCTCGCCCCGTCTGGCGCGCGCCGCCGGCACGACCGGCCATCGCCCCGCGTGACCATCAGGGTCGCGACGGCGCCCGACGCGCAAGTGTTATATTGTTTCAATATTCGACACTCGCCGTCACGCATGCCACCCGCTGCTTCCGTTTCCGCCGCGCCCGCATCCTTCGTCCTGCCCGCCGTTGCCACGGCCCACACACGCCTGGCCTCGATCGACCTGCTGCGGGGCACGGTGATGCTGCTGATGCTGCTCGACCACGTGCGCGAGACCTTCTACCTGCACCACCCGGTCGGTGACCCGATGCAGGTGGAAGACACGGCGCCGGCGCTGTTCGTCGCGCGCACCCTGGCCCACCTGTGCGCGCCGGTGTTCGTGTTCCTGACCGGCCTGTCGGCGTGGCTGTCGGCGTCCAGGCAGGCCGACGGGCGCGCGGCGGCCGCCCGTTTCCTGCTCAAGCGCGGCCTGTTCCTGATCGTGCTGGAACTGACCCTGGTCAACCTGGCCTGGAGCGGCGCCTTCCCGCCACAGGCGCTGTACCTGCAGGTGATCTGGGCGATCGGCCTGAGCATGCTCGCGCTGGCCGCGCTGCTGTGGCTGCCGCGGCCGGCGCTGGCGGTGCTGGGCGCGGCGCTGGTTGCCGGCCATCACCTACTGGACGCCGTGCAGGTGCAGGGCGACGGCCCGCTCGCGGCCGCCTGGGCGGTGCTGCACGATCGGCGCTGGCTGGAACTGGGCGATCTGCGCCTGCGCACCTCGTATCCGGTGCTGCCGTGGATCGGGGTGATCGCGCTCGGCTACGCCGCCGGCCCCTGGTACGGCGCCGCCACCGACCCGGCGCAACGCCAGCAGCGCCTGCTGGCCTGGGGACTGGGCGCGCTGGCCGGCTTCCACCTGCTGCGCTGGCACAACGGCTACGGCGATGCGCCCTGGCAGGCGCAGGACGACCTCGCGCATACCGCGATGAGCTTCTTCAACGTCACCAAGTACCCGCCTTCGCTGCAGTTCCTGCTGCTGACCCTGGGCGTGGGCCTGCTGTTGCTGCGCCTGTACGAACACCCCGCCGTGGCGCGCAGGCTGGCGCCATTGGCGGCGATCGGCGCGGCGCCGATGTTCTTCTACCTGCTGCATCTGTACGTGCTCAAACTCGCCTACCTGGCTGCGCTGGCGCTGTGGGGCGCCAACCACGGCGCCGTCTTCGGCGTGGACAGCGTGGCCGCGCTGTGGGCGATCGCCGCGGCGCTGGGGCTGGCCCTGTACTGGCCCACCGCCGCGTTCGCGCGGCTCAAGGCGCGGCGCCGCGACCAGGCCTGGCTGCGCTACTTCTAGGAGCGATGGGCGGTTCATCTGCGTGCAATGCGGGCGTGCTCGACTGCCGCTTCCCTCGTCCGCCCCGGAGACCCGCGATGTCCACCCGCCTGCCGCAGTTGCTGCTGATCGGCCTGACCCTTGCCGCATGCGCCGGGGGCGCGACGGCGGCGAGCAAGCGCGACGCCTGGGTGGTGCAGCAGATCCACGACTACAACCATCCCTACGCCGCGCAGCGCGCCGAGCTGGACACCAAGATGGCGACCATGGCCACCAGCGCCTACGCCTTCTACCGCGGCACCGACCACATTTTCTACCAGGACATGACGACCCTGCCGGAATCGCTGTGGACCTCGCCACAGACCGGCTACACCTGGCTCGGCGGCGACACCCACCTCGGCAACTTCGATGCGGCGCGCGACAGCAGCGGCAAGGCGGTGTTCAAGGTCGCCGACTTCGACGAAGGCCACCTCGGCCAGTACGTGTGGGACCTGCGCCGGCTCGCCGCGAGCATGGTCCTGGCCGGCCGCGACAACGGCCTGTCCGACAGCGACATCGGCGACGCCATCGACACCATGGTCGGCGCCTACCTGGACAAGATCGCCGACTTCCGCGGCAGCGACGCCGAAGCGAGCTTCCAGCTGAGCAAGCGCAACACCAGTGGCGCGGTGGCCAAGATCATCGACAGCGCCGACGGCAAGAGCCGCAGCAGCCTGCTGTCCAAGTACACGGTGGTCAGCGGCGGCAAACGCCAGTTCCAGGACCTGGACAACCTGGTCGCGGTGGACGCCGGCACCGCCTCGGCGGTGGCCGCGGCGATGAACGGCTACATCGGCTCGATCGCCGCGTCCAAGCGCTATGCCGCCAGCTACTACACCATCAAGGACGTGCGCCAGAAGCTGGGTTCGGGCACCGGCAGCCTCGGCCGCCTGCGCCTGTACGTGCTGATCGAAGGCCCGAGCACGTCGACCAGCGACGACGTGATCCTGGAATGGAAGCAGGAAGCGGCCAGCGTGGTCGCGGTGGCCGCGCCGTCGCAGATGCCGGCCTCCACCTACGACAACAACGAGGGCGCGCGGGTGGCGCGCACCGCCAAGGCGCAGACCATCGACGCCGACGTGCTGATCGGCTACGCCAGCGTCAACGGCACCCCGTTCTACGTGCACGAGAAGTCGCCGTTCCAGCAGGACCTGGACCCGACCGCGCTGGACAGCGCCAGCAAGCTCGCCACCGCCGCCACCTACCTCGGCCAGGCCCTGGCCTCGGCGCACGCCCTGGCCGACCAGGACTACGACCCGAACGTGGTGCCCTACAGCATCGACAAGCAGATCGACCAGGCGGCCACCAGCAAGAGCGGGCTGAAATCGGAACTGCGCCAGTTCGCGTTCGACTACGCCGCGCAGGTGCAGTTGGATTGGCAGTCGTTCGTGGCCGCGTACAAGGCGGGCACGCCGCTGTATTGAGTTCGCAGTTGCATGCGGTCGACCATCCTGGCGCGGCGGCGCTAGCACGCGGCGTCTGGTGCGCGTCAGCGACCGCCACTGGCCGCCGATGACGCGCTTGCGCTGCCACCGCCACGCCTAGGAGAGAAGCGGCGCCACGCCGTCGCAGCGCAGGCGGGCGGCGCCAGCGCGCCTCAGTGCAAGGTCGGGCTGTGCGGATCCAGCCGATCGATGACGCCCTGCATGGCGCTGTCGAAGGCGCCGTCGTCCACATGCGCGCGCAGCCGGCCCAGCCGCACCATCACCGCCAGTTCTTCCGGCGAGGCCACGCAGAAGCGCACGCCGCGCCGGTTGACGAACAGCAGGCGCGACGAGATCGGGCTCACCCACGACAGCTTGCCGGCCTGCATCTTGCCGTCGCGGTCGACGAAATCCAGCCAAGTCCCGATCGGCATCGCGCGGAAGCGGTCGGCATCGGCGTTGTCGAAATCGTCCATGGTCTGCGGCGGCGCCACCTCCACCGGTTGCGCCTCCTGCACCGGCGGTTGCGGCAGCGCCACCTGCGGCAGTTCCGGCAGCGGCCGCTCCAGTTCCGGACGCAGTTCGGCCACCGCCTGCAGCGTGTCGTGCAGCGCATCGATCGCCGCCGTGGCCGCCTCGGCATGCAGGCCGACGCTGGCGAAGACCCGCTGCAGCGCGCCCTGCCAGGCCTGCAGCCAGGGCTTGCCGACGATGTGCCGCTGCGCCTCGGCGGCTTCCTCGAGCAGGCCGTCGGCCAGCGCCAGCGCATCGCGCACGCCGGGGCCGCCCTCGCCTTCGCGCAGCATCGCCATGGTCAGGTGGTGCTGCCACGGCTGGCGCAGGAAATCCTGCAGCGCCTGCGGCAACTGCCGGCCCTGCAGGCGCAGCTGCAGTTCGGCCTCGGCGCGCTGCCGCGCCAGTTCCAGCTTCTCCTGGCCGCGCTGGGTCTCGGCGGCGCGGCGCTCGGCGATCTCGATGCGGCGGCGGTGCTGCACCAGGAAATCGCGGAATTCCTCTTCCAGGGTCAGGAAGATCGCCAGGTTCTCGTTGAACTCGGCCACCAGCCGGTCGATGATCTCCTCGACCTTGCCCATCAGCACGCGCTCGGCCTGGCTCTCGCCGGTGTTGCCCTCGCAGGCCTCGGCCAGCGAGTTGAGCAGGCGCCGCGCCGGATGGGTCTTCTGCACGAACATGCGCCGGTCCAGCAGCGCGACCTTGACGAACGGCACCACCAGCCGGCCGATCAGTTCGCGCGAGCGGCCTTCCAGGTCGCGCTCGTCGAGCATCACGTCGAACAGCATGCCGACCAGGTCGATCGCATCCTCGTCGACCGGATCCAGCCGTGCATGCGCCGGGTCCACGCCGAACTGGGTGGCGTTGGACAGCACCTCGCTCTTGAGCCGCTGCGCCAATGACTCGCTGTCGTCGCCGATCGCCGCGCGCAGGGTGGCGCTGGGCGTGGCCTGCAGCAGCGACAGCACCGACATCATCTCGCGCTGGCTCAGCGGGCGTTGCTGGCCGACCGCCGCGGTCGCCGCGGAGGTGGCGCTCTCGCGCGCGTTGCGGGTCTGCTGCAGCAGTTCGTGCAGCGCCTCCAGCAACACGCCCTGGCTGCCGCCGGGCAGGCGCGCCTCGGGGTCCTCGTAGCGCTCGCCGGCCTGTAGGCTGCCGCGGCGCTCGGCCCACCGGTTGACGAAGCGATTGGCCCAGGCCGGCGCGTAGTGTTCCTCGTCCTCGCCCAGCTCGGCGCCGATGCCGGCATCGGCCGCAGCGCCGGTGTCGCGCGGCGGGCGCTGCTCCGGCGGCGGCGCGCGGCGCGGCGGCGGCGTCCGTGGCCGCGAGATCTCCGGCATCACCCCGGCCTGGGCGAGGCTGTCGTCCAGGTCCTGGTAGAGCTTGCCGACCCCGGCGGTGAAGTCGCGCTCGCACAGCTTGATCAGCACCAGCCGCACTTCCGGGGCCAGGTCGCTGGTGGAGAAGGCGGCATGCACGGCCACGCCGATGTGTTCGGGGCCGATCGGGTTGGTGTCCGCATCCAGTTCCAGGCCGCCGGCGATCCAACCCAGGCGCCGGTCGATGCGGGTCAGCACCGGCTTCCACTCGCGCAGCAGCACGCTGGCCAGGTTGCGCACCGCCAGCCGCGATTCCAGTTCGTGTTCGGAGATCAGGCTCAGGCCCTGCCCATAGCCGGCCAGGGCGACTTCGGCCGACAACGGCGCGCCGGCCTCCAGCGCCTCCCAGGCGGTATGCAGTTGCGCGCGGAAGCGCGCGGCGATCTCGTCGCGGCGGCGCCGTAACTCGCGCATCCCGTCCAGGAACAGCAGCTGCGACGCACCCGCGCTCTCGGCGCGGTCGAACAGCACGTCGTCGAAGTGCGCCAGCGCCTCGGCGAACGCCTGGCCCAGCACCGGCAGCATGCCCTCGCGCGCCTGCGTCAACAGGCGCGGGTCACGCGCCGGGTGTGCGTGCGGGCTGGGGCTGAAACTCATGCGCGACGGCTCCGCGCCATGGACGGCGCCAGATGGAGGAATGGTGGAGGACAAACAGACGCGGCCCCTGTTTCCGCTCCTGCATGGTAGGCAAGGTAGCTGAATATCGACCGTGACGGGCTACGCATTTCTCGCTCCAGAACGTGACCCCGAGCAGAATCGTAGCGGTCGGCAGCGTAACCGCGTGTGCAGCGCGGCCTGAATGCGCAACCGCTCAGGCCGCGACCGCCACCCGTTCCAGGCGGTCGACCACGCCCTGCATGGCACTGTAGAAGGCATCGTCGTCGCGATGCAGGCGCAGCCGGTCCAGCCGCGCCATCACCGCCAGCGCCTCGGCCGAGGCGACGCACAGCCGCCCGCCACGACGGTTGACGAACAGCAGGCGCGCCGAGATCGGACTCACCCAGGTCAGCTTGCCGGGTTGCACGCGGCCCTCGCGGTCGACGAAGTCCAGCCAGGTCCCCAACGGCAGGTTGCGGAAGTAATCGGCGGTGATGTGGTCGAAATCGGTGGCCTGGGCCGGTTCCGGCAGGGCCGGCACGGTCTCGGCGGCGGGCGGTTCGGGCACGTCCACGCCCGTCGCGGGCGGCGCGGCCTGCAGCGGCCGCGCGTGTGCCAGGTCGTCCAGCGCCGTGTGCAGGGCCTGCCAGGCGGCTTCGGCCGCCGCGGCGTCCAGGCCGACGCTGGTCCACAGCCGGGTCAGCTCGGCATGCTGCAGCTGCAGCCACCCTTCCGCCGGTGCCACGCCGGACTGGGCCTGGCGGCACTGCGCCAGCACCGCATCGCCCAGCGCCAGCGCCGCGGCGAGCGCGCTGCCCTGGCCGTCGTCGCGCAAGGCCGACTGCTGCACGTACTGGCACCAGGACTGGCGCAGGAACGCCTCGATGGGCAGCGGCAGGGCCAGGTCGTCGCCGGCCTGCTGCAGCAGCTCGTGCAGGGCCTGCGTGGCGCGCTGCCGGGCGACCTCACGGCGCTCCTCGGCCCGCTGCAGTTCGGCCGCGCGGCGCTCGGCGATCTCCACCCGGCGCCGGTACTGTTCGTAGGCGCTGCCGAATTCGGCCTCTAGCGCCAGGAACACCGCCAGGTGCTCGTCGAAATCGCGCACCACCCGCTCCACCGCCGCCTGCGCCTGCGCCAGCAGCGCCTGCTCCGGGCCGGTGCTGCCGGCATTGCCGTCGCAGGCGTCGGCCAGCAGGTTGAGCAGGCGCCGCGCCGGGTGCCCGTCGCGCACGAACAGGCGGCCGTCGATCAGCGCCACCTTGGCCATCGGCACCAGCATCTGCCCCAGCAGCTCGCGCTGCGCCGGCTGCAGCACGCATTCCTCGAGCATCACGTCGAACAGCAGGCCGACCAGATCCAGGGTGTCGGCATCGGCCGGGTCCAGGCAGGTGCTGGCCGGGTCCAGGCCGAGCGAGGCGCCGACCCCGGCGATCTGCCGGCGCAGGCCCTGCGCCAGCGGACCGCCGTGTTCGCAGACCGCGGCGAATCCGGCCAACGGCATGGTCTGCAGCAGCGACAGCACCGACAGCACCTCGCGCGGCGACAGGCAGCGCCGGCCGTCGCCCGGGCCCGCCTCCGGCTGCGCCTCGTGCAGCAGCGCGCGCAACGCCGGCGGCAGTACTTCCTGCTCGTTGCGCGCGTGCGCGTCCAGCACGCGCGCGGCACGGCGCTGCGCCGCCGACAGCGGCGCGGCGGTGTCCCAGTTCTCGAAGAAGCGGCTGATCCAGTCCGGCGCCGCCTCGTCCTCGCTCGCGCCCAGGCGCGGGATGGCACGGCGGCGCGGACGCCCGCTGGGCAGCGCGCGCGCGCGCGCAACCTCGTTCAGGCGCTGCTCCAGTTGCGCATACAGCTCGCCGACGCGCTCCTGCAGTTCCTGTTCGCAGATCTTGACGATCGCCAGTTGCACCTGCGGCGCCAGCACCAGCCCGTGCAGCGCCGCGTACACCGCTGCGCCCACGTGCTCGGGGCCGAACGGGTTGTTGTCGGCATCGATGCGCTGGCCGCCGGCGATGAAGCCGAGGAACCGGTTCAGCCGCATCAGCTCCGGCCGCCAGCGGTGCTGGATCGCGCCGGCCAGGTTGCGCACCGCCAGGCGCACGTCCAGTTCCTGCTCCGAGACCAGGCTGAGGTCGCCGCGCTCGCGCGCCAGGCTGCGCTCCACCGACAGCGGACGGCCGGCTTCCACTGCCTGCCAGGCCTGGGCCAGATGCGCGCGGAACCGCGCGGCGATCGGCTCGCGCTGCTGGCGCAACAGCTGGATCGCCTCGAAGTAGTCGTTCTGCGCCGGCCCGGCGCGCTCGGCCATGCGGAACAGCGCCTCGGCGAGCACGTCCAGCACCTCGCCGAACGCGCCCGCGAGCGGAACCGACACCACGTCACGGACCTGCTCGAGCAGATCCGCGTTGCGGCTGGGCGACAACTCTTCAGCGTATTCAGCAAGGGTCATGGCAGTGTGATACGCAGGCGGCAGTGAGACCGACGTCAATTCGGAAGCTAGCGGCAGATCAGCAACGCAACGTGATTGTCCGTGTAACCGCGGCATCCGCTGCCGCCTGCGAGCGCCCGACTATAATTCCGCGCTCGCCCCACGGAATCGAGACTATGCGCACAATTCATTCGCTGCAAGCGCTGGATGCGCGCCGTTCGGTGCCATCCAAGCAGTTGAGCGAGCCGGGACCGGACGCGGAGACGCTGCTGGCGATGCTGCAGTCGGCAGTGCGTGTCCCCGATCACGGAAAGCTGGTGCCGTTCCGCTTCCTGCGCATCGCCGGCCCGGCGCGTCAGGCATTGGGCGACATCCTCGCCGCGCGTACCCTGCAGCGCGATCCCGGCGCGGCGCCGGCGGCGGTGGAAAAGGACCGCGAACGCTTCGCCCACGCGCCGCTGGTGATCGCGGTCATCGCGCGCCTGCAGCGCGGGCACAAGGTGCCGGAGATCGAACAGTGGATGACCGCCGGATCGGTGTGCTTCGCGCTGCTGCAGGCGGCGCAGGCCTACGGCTTCGGCGCGCAGTGGCTGACCGGCTGGATGGCATATGACGAAACGGTGACCGCGCGACTGGGCCTGGCCGAGCACGAGCATGTCGCCGGCTTCATCCACATCGGCACCGCCCGCCTCGACGTCCCGGAGCGCGAGCGGCCGGACCCACGCGCGCTGCTCAGCGACTGGACGCCGTGAACGCAGGCCTGCCCGTGTCGCGGCCGCTGTACCTGGTCGACGCCAGCCTGTACGTGTTCCGCGCCTGGCATTCGATTCCCGACGAGTTCCAGGACGCGCAGGGCTGGCCGACCAATGCGGTGCACGGCTTCGCCCGCTTCCTGCTCGACCTGCTCGAGCGCGAGCGCCCGCAGCACATCGTGATCGCCTTCGACGAAGCGCTGGACAGCTGCTTCCGGCATCGGCTGTACACCGCCTACAAGGCCAATCGCGCGCCGGCACCGGACGCGCTGCGCCGCCAGTTCGCGCACTGCAAGGCGCTGTGCGCGGCCCTGGGCCTGGGCGTATTGGCGCACCACGACTACGAGGCCGACGACCTGATCGGCAGCGCCCTGCACAGCGCCCGCGGCAACGGCTTCCACGGCGTGATCGTCTCCGCCGACAAGGACCTGTCGCAGTTGTTGCTGGAGTTCGACGAACAGTGGGACTACGGCCGCGGCCAGCGCTGGGGCGCGGCCGGGGTCAAGGCGCGCCACGGCGTGCATGCGCACCAGATCGCCGACTACCTGGCGCTGACCGGCGATGCGATCGACAACATCCCCGGCGTCACCGGCATCGGCGCCAAGTCGGCGGCGATCCTGCTGGCGCATTTCGGCGACCTGGACACGCTGCTGGCACGGGTCGACGAAGTGGCATTCCTGCGCCTGCGCGGCGCCGCGCAGATGGCCGTGCGCCTGCGCGAGCAACGCGAACACGCGCTGCTGTGGCGGCAGCTGACCACCATCGCCCTGGACGCGCCGCTGCACACCGCCACCGCGGATTTCGCCCGCGGCGCGGCCGATGCCGACATGCTGCACGGCCTGTGCGAGGCGCTACGCTTCGGGCCGCTGACCCGGCGCCGGCTGCTGCAGGCCGCAGGCCTGGAGTTCGTGGCCGGCTGAGCGCCGGCCCCGCGTCGCGCCCGCCCACCGCTGGCCGCAGGGCACGCATCAAAAAAACACAGCACACGCTCTACACTGCACCGCATCGCCGGACCGCGCCGCGCGCGACCGCGCCTTCTTCCTCCGCCATCTTGCGAGCTGCCCATGCCCCGCCACGATTCCCCGCCCCGCGTCGTCTACGAAGGCAAGTACCAGCGCATGGTCGTGCGCGGCACCTGGGAGTATTCCGAACGGGTGCATGCCGGTGGCCTGGCCGCGATCATCGTGGCGGTCACGCCGGACGACGAAGTGCTGTTCGTCGAACAGTTCCGCGTGCCGCTGCAGGCGCGCACCATCGAGATGCCGGCCGGGCTGGTCGGCGACATCGATGCCGGCGAATCGATCGAAGTGTCGGCGGTGCGCGAACTGGAGGAGGAGACCGGCTGGACCGCCGACCACGCCGAAGTGCTGCTGATCGGCCCGACCTCGGCCGGCGCCAGCAACGAGAAGATCGCCTTCGTGCGTGCCACCGGCCTGCGCAAGGTCGGCAACGGCGGCGGCGACGCCAGCGAGGACATCACCGTGCATTCGGTACCGCGCGCCCGTGCCGCCGCGTGGCTGGTGCAGAAGATGGGCGAAGGCTACGCACTGGACGCGAAGCTGTGGGCCGGCCTGTGGATGATCGAACACGAGCTCGACGGGACGCCGCGTGGCTGAGGCGCCCCGTTCCGATCTGCCGCCGCTGCTGGGCGCCGGCGACCCGGCGGTGTTAACCCTCCACCGCGCACACGGCGTCTCGCCGTTCGTGCTGCTGGCCGACCACGCCGGCCAGGCGGTGCCGCGCGCACTGCACGGTCTCGGCCTGGCGCAGGCGGACCTGGACCGGCACATCGGCTGGGACATCGGCATCGCCGGCACCACCCGCGCGCTGTCCGCGCTGCTCGACGCCTGGGCGATCGAACAGACCTATTCGCGACTGCTGATCGACTGCAATCGCCCGCTGGCCTCGCCGACGCTGATTCCGCCGGTCAGCGACCACACCGTGGTGCCGGGCAATGCCGCACTGACGGCGGCGCAGCGGCAGCAGCGCATCGACGCCGTGCATGCGCCCTACCACGCGCGCATCGCCGCCGAACTGGACGCACGCCGCGCCGCCGCGCGCCCCACCCTGCTGGTGATGATGCACAGCTTCACCCCGGTGATGGACGGCGTGCCGCGGCCCTGGCATGCCGGCGTGCTCTACCACCGCGACACCCGCTTCGCCCACGCGCTGCTGCAGGCGCTGCGCGAGGAAGACGACCTGCTGGTCGGCGACAACGCGCCGTACGCGGTCAGCGACAGCAGCGACTACGCGGTCCCCGTGCATGGCGAAGGCCGCGGCCTGCCGCACGTGGAACTGGAGATCCGCCAGGACCTGATCGCAGACGCCGCCGGCCAGCAGGCCTGGGCGCAGCGGCTGGCGCGGATCTTCAGCGCGCTGCAGCCGCAGTTGCTGGCGCTGGGCTGAGTACAAGAGGGTCGGCAAGGAGCGCCGTGAGCGATGTGGCTTCTGCCGCGTCCCTCCGTCGAAGACGAGCGACCACCGCGCCCACGCAGTCCGCAACCGGCAGCGCCGCCGCAAGGCGCTCCCAGTGCGCCGGCACTTGGCTTAGCGCGCACGTCGCGCCGCGGTTTCGCCACCCACCCGTCGCCAATGCGTCGGTTCGACATGCACTGAGCCCCCTCCTCCGCTCAGCATGCTGAAGCGGCGAGCGCCCGCCTTCACGCCAAGCTGAGCGCGGCCTGCGCACGCTGGGGTTGGACCGGTCCGCGCCGGCAACCCGCCCCGCACCGGACACCCCATGCTCATCCGCCTCGGCTACGAGATTCGCTACCGGTTCGCGCAAGCGACGCCGATGCTGGCAATGCTGGACATCCACGACAGCCGCCACGACGACATCGTCGCCGCCACCGCCCTGCACAGCGTGCCGGCAGTGCCGCTACACACCTATCGCGACGGCTTCGGCAACCGCTGCACGCGCCTGCAGGCGCCCGCCGGCACGCTGACCCTGCGGGCCGATGCGGTGGTGCGCGACAGCGGACTACCGGACCAGTACCGCTACGACGCGGCGCAGACCCCGGTGGAGGCGTTGCCCGACGACACCCTGGTGTATCTGCTCGGCAGCCGCTACTGCGAGACCGACCTGCTCAGCGGCATGGCCTGGGAACTGTTCGGTGGCACGCCGCCCGGCTGGGCGCGGGTGCAGGCGATCTGCGACTACGTGCATGCGCGCATCGCCTTCGGCTACGCCCACGCCTGCGCCACCAAGAGCGCCGCGCAGGCGCTGCAGGAAGGGCGCGGGGTGTGCCGCGATTTCGCGCATGCGGCCATCGCGCTGTGCCGCTGCATGAACATCCCGGCGCGCTATTGCACCGGCTATCTCGGCGACATCGGCGTCCCAGCATCGGACGCGCCGATGGATTTCTCCGGCTGGTTCGAGGCCTTCCTCGACGGGCACTGGTACACCTTCGACGCGCGCCACAACCTGCCGCGCATCGGCCGCGTGCTGATCGCGCGCGGCCGCGACGCCGCCGACGTGGCGATCAGCACCACCTTCGGCGACAACGTGCTGGAATCGTTCGTGGTCTGGACCGAGGAGACCACGCAGGCGCAGCTCGACCCGCTGCCTGCACCGGCCAGTGCCACCGCGGCTGCCGGTTGCGAACCCGGCAACGCGCTGGCCTGCTGAGCCGCAGACCGGCGCACCGCGAACGGCGCCGCGCGCGGACTCAGGCGAAGCCGTCGGTGGCGCGCACCAGCGCGTCGACGTTCTCGGCCTCGAACGCAGAATGGCCGGACGCCGGCGTGATCTGCAGCGTGGCCTTTGGCCAAACCTTGGCCAGGTCCCAGGCATTGGCCAGCGGGCAGACCACGTCGTAGCGACCGTGCACGATCACGCCCGGGATGTCGGCGATGCGGTGCGCGTCGCGCAGCAACTGGTCCTCGACCTCGAAGAAGCCGCCGTTGACGAAGTAGTGGTTCTCGATGCGCGCGAACGCCAGCGCGAAGTGCGGGTCTTCGTGGCTGTCGACGAAATCGGCATCCACGTGCAGGAAGCTGGTGGCACCCTCCCACACGCTCCAGGCCTTGGCCGCTGCCAGGCGGGTGGCCTCGTCGTCGCTGGTCAGGCGCCGGTGGAAGGCCGAGATCAGGTCCGCGCGCTCCACCGGCGGGATCGCGGCGACATAGTGTTCCCACGCATCCGGGAACAGGCGGCTGGCGCCTTCCTGGTAGAACCACTCCAGTTCCCAGCGACGCAGCATGAAGATGCCGCGCAGCACCAGTTCGGTGACGCGGTCCGGATGGGTCTGCGCGTAGGCCAGCGCCAGGGTCGAGCCCCAGCTGCCGCCGAACACCTGCCAGCGGTCGATGCCCAGGTGCGTGCGCAGCCGCTCGATGTCGGCGACCAGGTCCCAGGTGGTGTTGTCGACCAGGTCGGCGTGCGGCGTGGAGCGGCCGGAGCCGCGCTGGTCGAACAGCACGATGCGGTACTTTGCCGGGTCGTGGAAGCGGCGCATCTTGGCGTTGCAGCCGCCGCCCGGACCGCCATGCAGCAGCACCACCGGCTTGCCGTGCGGATTGCCGCACTGTTCGTAGGACAGGGTATGCCGTGCGTCCACCGGCAACATGCCGCTGTCGAACGGCTCGATCTCGGGATACAGCGTGCGCATGGCGCCTCCTGCAGGGAAACTCCCGATTCTACCCAGCGCATGGCCTGGACTCGCAGACGAATGCACCGCGCTCCCTTGGCGCCTGGGGCGAGTCGACACGACCGCTCGGCGCAGCGCGGGGGGCGCTTCCCTGCACGGCGCGCATCGCGTGCCCGCCATCGGCAACGGTCGCGCGCCCCACAGACCCTGTCGCTCAACTGGTCGGCCACTGCCCCAGCGTGACCCGGTCGCGCGCTTCCAGGTCCTGCCGGGTCGCCACCTCCGCGAAGCCGGCCGCGTCCAGCAGCGCGCGCACCGCCGCGCCCTGGTCCCAGCCGTGTTCCAGCAGCAGCCAGCCGCCGGGCAGCAGATGCGCCGGCGCAGCGGCGACGATCCGGCGCAGATCGTCCAGCCCGTCCGCGCCGGATGCCAGCGCGCTGGCCGGTTCGTAGCGCAGGTCGCCCTGCTGCAGGTGCGGATCGCCATCGGCGATGTACGGCGGGTTGCTGGCGATCAGGTCGAAGCGCTGGCCGGCCAGCGGCGCCAGCCAGGCACCGTGGACGAAGGCGACGTTGCCCAGGCCGTGCGCGTGCGCATTGGCCTGCGCGACCGCCAGCGCGGCTGCACTGAGGTCGGTGGCCGTCACCTGCGCCTGCGGGCGCTCGCTGGCCAAGGCCAGGGCGATGGCACCGCTGCCGGTGCCGAGGTCGGCGACACGCCGGCCCGGCGCACCATCCAGCCGCTCCAGCGCCAGTTCCACCAGCCGCTCGGTGTCCGCGCGCGGGATCAGCGTGGCCGGCCCGACCGCCAGGTCCAGGGTCCAGAAGCCGCGCCGGCCGGTCAGGTAGGCCACCGGCTCGCCCTGCGCACGCCGCGCCAGCAGGGCCTGGAACCCGGCGACCACATCGCCGGGCAGCGGCTCGCGGGCGTGCGCGAACATCCAGGCGCGGTCGCGTTGCAGGGCATGCAACAGCAGGGCTTCGGCATCGCCGCGCTCGACCTGGGTGCAGGCCGCGCGCAGCAGGGACTCGGGGGTAGGCGCATTCATCGCTGTCACGATGACGCAGCGAGCCTGGAAAAGCCAACGTGGTAGAAGGACACCACGCCTACGCGCCATGGGCGGCTGGCGCCATCGCGCGGCAGTGCAGCAAAGAGCCAGGCTTGGAAATCGATAGAGGAAACCTATCTATTCAATTCCATCAATCGATTTGAGGGATCTATCGGCGCCCCCTATCATGAGCCTCGTTCCATCCCCCGACCCCTATCGCAACCACGAGGAAACTCCATGTCGTCTTTGATCAACACCCAGGTCCAGCCGTTCAAGGCCAACGCCTACCGCAACGGCGAATTCATCGAAGTCACCGACGCGGACCTGAAGGGCAAGTGGTCGGTGCTGATCTTCATGCCGGCTGCCTTCACCTTCAACTGCCCCACCGAAGTGGAAGACGCCGCCGAGCATTACGCCGAGTTCCAGAAGATCGGCGCCGAGGTCTACATCGTCACCACCGACACCCATTTCTCGCACAAGGTGTGGCACGAGACCTCGCCGGCGGTGGGTAAGGCCCAGTTCCCGCTGGTCGGCGACCCGACCCACCAGCTGACCCGCGCCTTCGGCGTGCACATCGAGGAAGAAGGCCTGGCCCTGCGCGGCACCTTCGTGATCAACCCGGAAGGCGTGATCAAGACCCTCGAGATCCACGACAACGCCATCGCCCGCGACGTCACCGAGACCCTGCGCAAGCTCAAGGCCGCGCAGTTCGTCGCGTCGCACCCGGGCGAGGTGTGCCCGGCCAAGTGGAAGGAAGGCGAGAAGACCCTGAAGCCGTCGCTGGACCTGGTCGGCAAGATCTAAGCCGCCCGCGCTCCCATCTCCGCCTCGCGGCGGGGGTGGGGGTGAACCGCAGCCGGCATCGCGCGCCGGCGCCGGCTGCGGTTCATCCCTCCTCCCTCTTCGCAGCGCGCTGCTCCGGCAGCTCGCTTCCTCCTCGCTTTGCCCAACGTCAGGAGTCCGCCATGTTGGATGCCGATCTGAAAACCCAGTTGAAGGCTTACCTGGAGCGGGTCGTCCGGCCCATCCACATCACCGCGTCGGTGGACGATGGCGCCAAGTCGCGCGAGATGCTCGACCTGCTCGAGGATCTGGTGCTGCTGTCGGACAAGATCACCCTGGACGTGCACCGCGACAGCGGCGAGCGCACCCCGTCGTTCGCGCTGAACAGCCCCGGCCACGACATCCACCTGCGCTTCGCCGGCCTGCCGATGGGCCACGAGTTCACCTCGCTGGTGCTGGCGCTGCTGCAGGTCGGCGGCCACCCGTCCAAGGCCACCGCCGAGCTGATCGAGCAGGTGCGCAACCTGCCCGGCGAGTACCGTTTCGAAACCTATTTCTCGCTGTCCTGCCAGAACTGCCCGGATGTGGTGCAGGCGCTGAACCTGGCCGCGGTGCTGAACCCGAACATCCAGCACGTGGCGATCGACGGTGCGCTGTTCCAGGACGAGGTCGAGGCGCGGCAGATCATGTCGGTGCCCACCGTCTACCTCAACGGCGAAGTGTTCGACCAGGGCCGCATGACCCTGGAGCAGATCGTGGCCCGGCTCGACACCGGCGCGGCCAAGCGCGATGCGGCGGCGATCGCGGCCAAGGCGCCGTTCGACGTGCTGGTGGTCGGCGGCGGCCCGGCCGGCGCGGCCGCGGCGATCTACGCCGCGCGCAAGGGCATCCGCACCGGTGTGGCGGCCGAGCGCTTCGGCGGCCAGGTGCTGGACACCATGGCGATCGAGAACTTCATCTCCGTGCAGGAGACCGAAGGCCCGAAGATGGCCGCGGCGCTGGAACAGCACGTGCGCCAGTACGACGTGGACATCATGAACCTGCAGCGCGCCGAACAGCTGCTGCCGGCCGGTTCCGACGGCCTGGTCGAGGTCAGGCTGGCCAACGGCGCCTCGCTGAAGAGCCGCACGGTGATCCTGTCCACCGGCGCGCGCTGGCGGCAGATGAACGTGCCCGGCGAAGACCAGTACCGCAACAAGGGCGTGGCCTACTGTCCGCACTGCGACGGCCCGCTGTTCAAGGGCAAGCGCGTGGCGGTGATCGGCGGCGGCAACTCCGGCGTGGAAGCGGCGATCGACCTGGCCGGCATCGTCAGCCACGTCACCCTGGTCGAGTTCGACAGCAAGCTGCGCGCCGACGAAGTCCTGCAGCGCAAGCTGCGCAGCCTGGGCAACGTCGACATCCTGGTCAACGCGCAGAGCACCGAGGTGCTGGGCGACGGCCAGAAGGTCACCGGCCTGGTCTACAAGGACCGCGTCGGCGGCGATGTGCATCGCGTGGCGCTGGAAGGCATCTTCGTGCAGATCGGGCTGCTGCCGAACACCGAATGGCTGCAGGGCACGGTGGCGCTGTCGCCGCGCGGCGAGATCGTGGTCGACGACCGCGGCCAGACCTCGCTGCCGGGCGTGTTCGCCGCCGGCGATGCGACCACGGTGCCGTACAAGCAGATCATCATCGCCATGGGCGAAGGCTCCAAGGCCGCGCTGAGCGCCTTCGACCACCTGATCCGCCACAGCGCACCGGTCGCCAGCGGCAGCGTCGCCGAAGCGGCCTGATCCGCCCCGGTCCCGCGCCGCACTGCCGGCGCGGGACCACGGCACGCGGCCTGCGCCGCGCGCACCCATCTGTCTCGCCGCCATCTGCGCCAGACGCTCTATGCTGTGACCCTGCGACACCTCCCGCCGCTGCGTCCCGAGGACCCCGTCGATGAACCTGCGTGATCTGAAATACCTGGTGGCGCTGGCCGATCACAAGCATTTCGGGCGCGCCGCCGCGGCCTGCTTCGTCAGCCAGCCGACGCTGTCCACGCAGATCAAGAAGCTCGAGGACGAACTGGGCGTGCCGCTGGTCGAACGCGCCCCGCGCAAGGTCATGCTGACCCCGGCCGGGCGCGAGGCCGCCAGCCGCGCGCGCGGCATCGTCGCCGAGATCGAGCAGATGAAGGAGGCGGCGCGGCGCAGCCAGGATCCGGAAGCCGGCACGGTGCGCCTGGGCATCTTCCCCACGCTGGGTCCGTACCTGCTGCCGCACGTGATCCCGCGCATCCGCGAGCGCTTCCCGCAGCTGGAACTGCTGCTGATCGAAGAGAAGAGCGATGTGCTGCTGACCCGCCTGCGCGAAGGCCGGCTGGACGCGGCGCTGCTGGCGCTGCCGCTGCACGACGAGCAGTTGCACGCCGAATTCCTGTTCGAGGAACCGTTCGTGCTGGCGGTGCCCGAGCAGCATCCGCTGGCGCGGCGGCCGACCCCGCTGACCCTGGAGGAACTGCACGCGCAACGCCTGCTGCTGCTCGAGGATGGGCATTGCTTGCGCGACCAGGCGCTGGACGTGTGCCACCTGTCCGGCGCGTTGGAGAAGGCCGAGTTCCAGGCCACCAGCCTGGAGACGCTGCGGCAGATGGTCGCCGCCAACGTCGGCGTGACCCTGCTGCCGCTGCTGGCGGTGCAGCCGCCGGTGGCCAATCCGCCGAACCTGCGCCTGCTGCCGTTCGCGCACGACGGCGGACCGAGCCGGCGCATCGCCATGCTGTGGCGGCGCAGTTCGGCGATGGGCGCGTTCCTGCAGCAACTGGCGCACCTGTTCGGCGCGCTGCCCGAAGACCTGTTCACCCTGCCGGCACAGGCGCCACTGCCGAACCAGGCGCCGCGGCAGGTGGCCTGAGCGGGGCAGACCCGGCCGCAGCGTCGCATCGGCGCCTGCTTGCTTGCACAATGGCAACAGGGGGCGGCACGGTGCCGCCCCCGTGCGTTGTGCCATCCAACCGGAGCCTGTCCATGACCTCGCAACACCACAGCGGCCTGCCGCCCTCGTTGATCGTCTCCAGCCGCGATTTCGCGCGCCTGGAAGCCCTGCTCGATTCCCCTGCCTTGCACCAACACCCGGCCGCGCTCGCGCTGGGCGCAGAACTCGACCGCGCCACCGTCGTGGCGCCGGAGCAACTTCCTCCCGGCATCGTCGCCATGCATTCCCGTGTGGAGTGCGAAGACGAACTGCACGGTGAACGCCACCACCTGACCCTGGTCTATCCGCACGAAGCCGATGCCGCGCATGCGCGCATCTCGGTGCTGGCCCCGGTCGGCAGCGCCCTGCTCGGCCTGGCCGTGGGCCAGTCGATCGACTGGCAGGCGCCTGGCGGACGCCCGCTGCGCCTGCGCGTGACCGCGGTGCAGCGCGCCGACGACGACAATGCGCGCGCAGCGCGTTAACGTGCGCGGCCCTATCCTTGTTCCCACTCGTTCCCGAGAGATACCGATGACCTCTTCCGCCCCCTCCAAGCTCGCCCAGTTGCGCGAGTTGTCCGTGGTCGTGGCCGATACCGGCGACTACGACGCGATCAAGCGGCTCAAGCCGGTGGACTGCACCACCAACCCGACCCTGGTGAAGAAGGCGCTGGACCTGCCGGTCTATGCCGACCTGATCGACGAGGCGCTGGCCTGGGCGCGCGGCCAGGACGGCGACCACGCCGCCCTGGTCGACGAGATCGCCGACCGCCTGACCATCGGCGTCGGCGCCAAGCTCAGCGCGCTGGTGCCCGGCCGCGTGTCCACCGAAGTGGACGCCGACCTGGCCCACGACACCGACGCCACCATCGCCAAGGCACACAAGTTCATCGCCATGTATGCCGAGCGCGGCATCCCCAAGGACCGCATCCTGATCAAGGTCGCCGCGACCTGGGAAGGCATCGAGGCGGCGCGGCAGCTGCAGAAGGACGGCATCGACTGCAACCTGACCCTGATCTTCAACCGCACTCAGGCCCTGGCCTGCGCCGAGGCCGGCGTGTTCCTGATCTCGCCCTTCGTCGGCCGCATCCTCGACTGGTACGTGGCCAAGGGCCAGACCCCGGCGACCATCGACGAAGACCCGGGCGTGCAATTCGTGCGCGGCGTGTACGACGAGTTCAAGCGCCGCGGTTCGGCGACCGTGGTCATGGGCGCCTCGTTCCGTTCCACCGCGCAGATCGAGGCGCTGGCCGGCTGCGACCGCCTGACCATCTCGCCGGACCTGCTGGAGAAGCTCGACGCCGACCACGGCCCGCTGCCGCGCAAGCTCTCGCCCGGCCAGGCCGACGGCGCCAAGATCGAGCCGATCGACGCCAAGCGCTTCGCCGCCGACCTGGCCGCCGATCCGATGGCCACCGAGAAGCTGGCCGGCGGTATCGACACCTTCGCCAAGGACCTGCAGACCCTGCGCGACACGATCCGGCACAAGCTGGTCGGCTGAGTGTTGCCTGCACCCCAAGCGCGGTGATGCTGCGCTTGGGGTGCCGGGAATAGGGAAACGGGAATGGGGAATTGGGAAAAGCGAGTCCCGTTTCTCTGCCATCTCCCGATCGATTCGATGACGTCTGCACGCGGTTGCACTGCGCGAGCGCGAAGGTGCACGTCCCCGCGAACGCCGAAAACAGACTAGGAGCAGCGCACATCACCTGCGGCACTTCGACGCCGCGTTGGCGCGGCCGCAACTTTTCCCGGGCTATGCTGCGCGCCCGAGTGCAGAGGCAAGGCAATGGCAACGATCGCAGTGGTGATGGTGGACGGCGTGGCGGACTGGGAAATCGGCACCATCCTGCCGGCGGCGCGGGCCTGGTTCGGCGACACGATCCAGATCGCCAGCATCGACGGCAAGCCCATCACCTCGATCGGCGGACTCGACCTGCACCCCACCCACGCGCTGTCGGACCTGGCGCCGCTGGACGCCGACCTGTGGCTGCTGCCCGGCAGCGACCGCTGGCAGGCCGGCGAGATTCCGGGCCTGAGCGCGTTGCTGCAGCAGCGCCTGGAGGCCGGCCGCGGCGTCGCGGCGATCTGCGGCGCGACCCTGGCGCTGGCCTACGCCGGCCTGCTCGATAGCCGCCCGCATACCAGCAACTCCGAAGCCTTCCTGCGGGAGCACGCCGGCGTCTATGCCGGCAGCGCGCACTACCAGGAACGCCGTGTTGTCAGCGCCGGCGGCCTGATCACCGCACCGGGCACCAGCCCGGTCAGCTTCGCCGAGGAATGCCTGCGTTTGCTGCATCCCGAACGCGAGGAGCAGATCGCGCAGATGCGGCAGATGTTCGCGGCCGAGTTCGTCTAGCGCGACCAGTGCCACCTGTCATGCAGACGGCGGTGGCGCAGAATGACTACACTTGTCGCCACACCCTGCAGTCCGCCATTGGCGGCTGAGCGCGGCGCCGCGGTCGATCCGTGGCGGACGTGACGTAACGGCGCTCACGCACACCAGCGCGCCGGCAGGGTGCTTCCACGGCCTGGACAGGAGAGAGCGCATGCGCAGATGGGTGGCGCGTTGGTTGTTTTCGCTGACGCTGGCTGCCGCCAGCGCCACCGGCATGGCCGCCACGCCGGCACCGACCCGGGTCGCGATCCTGGGCGTGGAGCACGCCGCGCAACTGGTCTCCGAGCGCGACCAGCCGGGCGTGCTCGCCGCGTTCCTGGAGCACCTCGCGCCGGATGCGATCTGCCTGGAGCGTCCGCCGGAGCAGGCGGCGCGCGGCGACTATTACGAGTACACCTACGAGGTACAGGGCGTGATCCTGCCGTACGCCGCGGCGCATCCAGTCGCCCTCTGTCCGATCGACTGGATGCCGCCGGTGGAGGACGCCAGGCTCGGCTTCGGCGTGGACCTGGACACCCCGCTGGAACTGCGCCGCGAGCAGGGTTTCCAGGGCTTCCTGTCGTTCCCCGACGAGGCCGCCCTGCAGCGCGATTTCTTCGCGGCGGATGCGGCCGAGAACGTGGCCGCGGTGCAGAAGTGGGCGCAGACGCCGGCGCCGCGGGCCGACCAGGACCTGCCGCGACGCCTTTACCTGTACCGCACCTTCCTGCAAGCCCAGCGCATCCGCGCCGCAGCACTGGCGCACCCGGGCAAGACCGTGCTGGTCGTGGTCGGCTATTTCCACAAGCCGGACCTGGAAGCGATCCTCGCGCACGATCCGGCGATCGCTTTGGTCAAGCCCCCGACGCTGGGGCGCCCGGCGGCGGACGCGGTCGAGCGCGCCACCACCGCGACGCAGCGCGCCGCGATCCTCGCCTTCAACCTGCTCGGCACCCAGGCCGACACCGGCAACGTCGATTGGGCGTGGATGGGCCGCGTCCTGGATGCCTACGCGGTCGACGCGCCAGCCGCCGAAACGGCGCTGTTGCAGACGCGCCTGGCACTGCTGAGCGGCCGCATTGCACCGGCCGAGGCGCGGCGGCGCTACGCACGGCTCGCCGAGGACACGCCGGTCGAACTGGGGTTCGGCTGGACCGGCGTGCAGGACCGCACACGCGTGGATTCCTTCTTCGATCCCTTCGGCAACCTGACGGTGCGCCAGCGCGCGACGCTGGAACTGGCGCGGACCGACTACGCGCTCGGCCGCAGCCGTGACGGCGACGCGGCGATCGAACGGCTCAAGGCCGAGCTGTCGCCACGCAAGGCGCTGCAACTGTCCGGTTATGCGGCGCGGCTGCGGCCGGCCGCCACGAGCACGCGCGATCCGCATGCCGCGAAGTAACGGGCTCGCGCCAAGACGTCACCCGCGGTCGCCGTGACCCCCGATGGCGACAGCAGCCTGCGCACACCATCCGCGGATGCGCTCGCTCAGGCCTCCAGCCCGATCGAACAACTCACCCCGGTCCCGCCCAGGCCACAGTAGCCGCCCGGGTTTTTGGCCAGATACTGCTGGTGCTCGTCCTCGGCGTAGTAGAACGGCGGCGCCGGGAAGCGGATCTCGGTGGTGATGGGACCGTAGCCGGCGGCGTCCAGGCGCTGCTGGTAGGCATCGCGGCTGGCCAGCGCGGCCTCGTACTGGGCCTGGGTGGTGCAGTAGATCGCCGAGCGGTACTGGGTGCCGGTGTCGTTGCCCTGGCGCATGCCCTGGGTCGGGTCGTGGCTTTCCCAGAAGGTCTGCAGCAACTGCTCGAAGCGCACGGTCTGCGGGTCGAACGCCACCAGCACCGCCTCGGTGTGGCCGGTCTGGCCCGAGCAGACCTCGCGATAGGTGGCATTGGGCGTCTCGCCGCCGGCGTAGCCGACCGCGGTGCTGAACACGCCCGGCAGCGACCAGAACTTGCGTTCGGCGCCCCAGAAGCAGCCCAGGCCGAACTGCACCTGCTCCAGGCCGGCGAAGGCGTCGCGCAACGGATGGCCGTTGACGAAGTGGCGGTTGTGCAGCGGCAGCGGCTGCGCGCGTCCCGGCAAGCTCTCGCCCGGACGCGGCAGGCGCTGCTTGAAGGCACCGATTCCCAACATGGCATGGACTCCTGGCAGCGACGTCGATGTCTTTGTGGATGGCGCTGCCGGAGTCCGCTTTCAAGTGCGCCGGCCACCGCGGCGGCGGCGGGCGCGACGTTCACTTCGTTGCGGTGCTGGCCGTCGCGGCGGCGACCGGCTCCGGCATCGCCGAGCTGTGGTGGTTGATGATCAGCCAGCGCCCGTCGCGCTTTTCGTAGACGAAGGTGTAGCGCGCCTGCACCTGGCGGGTGCTGCCGTCGGGATTGTTCAGGGTGAAGGTGTAGACGCCGGCGTCGACCGCGCTGTCGTCGTCGAGCAGCCGCACCTGGCGGTAGTTGATGGCGCCGCGCGGCTTGGCGGCGAGGAAGTGGCTGAAGTAGTCCTCGATCTCGGCGCGGCTGGCGCGGACCTGGTTGGACACCGTGGGCAGCAGCACGCCGTCGCGGGCGTACAGGTCGGCCACGCGCTGCGGATTGCCGGTGGCCAGCGCCGCGTTCCAGCGGTCGAACAGGCCGGCGATCTCGCGCTCGGCGCTGCTGGCCGGCGTCGCCGGCTGGCCGTCGTAGTGCATCGCCGGCGCGGCCAGCGCGGTGGTGGTGGTGGTCAGGCCCAGTGCCAGGGCGAACAGGATGCGACGCATGGGAAGTCTCCGTGTGCTGAGGGGATGCCGTCTCGGGGCGAAGCGAGTATTGGCAACCGCGGCTTGCGCAACATCCGCTGGGCGGCATATCCTCGAATATGCCGTTCGGCATACCGGAGACGCGCCCGTGCACCCTCCCTCCAATGCAGGCCAGTGGCGTGAGGCACTACGCCGCGACGCTGCCGACGCGGCACGCTGGCAGGCGGTGGCCGCCGCCGCAGTGGCGCTGCGCGAGTCCGGCGATGCCGCCCAGGCCGCCGCGCACGCGCTGGTGCCGGCCAGCGCCCTGGTGGCGGCCCCGCACGCCGCGGTGCTGGCGGTGCGGGGCGCCCGCTGCCTGGTGCTGGCCAGCCAGGGCGATGCGTTGCCGCCGGGCGCCAGCGTCGCCGTCGAGGCGCCAGCGCATGCGTGGCGCCTGCGCGGCGATGCCGCCAACGAGGCCGGCGAACTGTGCCTGCCGATCGCCGCGCTGGGCGTGCCGCTGGGCACGCTGTGCCTGGGCTGGGACGCCCGCACCGTGCCAGCGCCGGAAGACGTGCAGGCCCTGTCCGCGATCGCCGCGCTGCTGGCACCGCTGGCGGCCGAACCGCCGCGTGCGCCGCGGCGACGCAAACCGGCGCAGGCCGACCGCCTGGCCGTGCTCAGCGCGCGCGAGCGGCAGGTGCTGGCGCTACTCTCGCGCGGCCTCACCAATGCCGCGCTCGGCGCCGAACTCGGCATCAGCGCCGGCACCGCCAAGGTCCACGTCGAGCGCATCCTGCACAAGCTGCAGGTGGCCGACCGCACCCAGGCCGCGGTGGTCGCGGTGCAGGCCGGGGTGGCGCTGTGAAGGCGCTGGCGCGCCGCTGGAACGACTGGCCGCTGACCCGCAAGAGCCTGGCGCTGGTGGCGCTGCCGCTGTTGCTGCTGGTGGCGGCGCTGGTGGCGATCTACAGCGTGGAGCGGCAGAACATCGCCGCCGAGAACGACGTGCGCCGCACCCTGCAGTTGCTCAGCGACCTGCACGAGGCGCATGCGCTGCTGGCCGAGACCGCCGCCGGCGTGCGCGGCTACCGGCTGGTGCGCCAGGACGCGTTCCTGACCCCGTACCGCGATGCCGAGCCGCGGCTGAAGACCGTGGTGCAGCGCCTGTCGCAGCGCATCACCGACCCGCGCCAGGCGCAGCGCTTCGCCCGCATCCAGCCGCTGTTCGAGGAGAAGATGCAGGGCTGGCGGCGGCTGCTCGCGCCGGACCTGAGCCGCGAGGAAGAGATCCGCCAGCTGCGCGAAGGCAAGGTCACCCTCGACATCCTGCGCGCGGAACTGCGCGAGCTGCGCAACTACGAGACCGCGCAGTTGCAGGTGCGTACCGCCAAGGCGCAGGCGCTGCGCCAGCGCAACCTGCTGATCACCCTGTGCGCGGCGATGCTGGGCGGGCTCGGCGCGGTGCTCGCGGTGGCCTGGTTCGCCTCGTCGCTGTCGCGGCGCCTGCGCCAGCTCTCGGCCAATGCCGACCGCCTCGGCGACGGCCGGCCGCTGGCGCCACAGCCACCGGCCGGCGACGAACTGGGCCAGGTCGCGCAACGCCTGCAGCAGGCCAGCACCCTGCTCGCCGCGCGCGCCGAGGAAGCGCAGTCGGCGCGCCGCGAGGCCGAGAGCGCCAACCGCGCCAAGACCGAATTCCTCTCGCGCAGCAGCCACGAACTGCGCACCCCGCTCAACGCCATCCTCGGCTACGCGCAGGTGCTGGAGATGGACCTGCCGGGCGCGGCGCAGCGCGATCACCTGCAGCACATCCTCGGCGCCGGCCGGCATCTGCTGGGGCTGATCACCGAACTGCTGGACATCGCCCGCATCGAGGCCGATCAGCTCGACCTGAGCCCGCGCCCGGTGCCGGTGCGCACCGCGCTGGAAGAGGCGCTGGGGCTGGTCGCGCCGGAGGCGCGGGCGCGCGGCATCGTGCTGCGGCCACCGCAACTGCCGCCGGAGTGGACCGTGCGCGCCGACCCGCAGCGGCTACGCCAGGTGCTGATCAACCTGCTGTCCAACGCGATCAAGTTCAATCGCCCCGGTGGCGCGGTATGGGTAAGCGCGGTGCCCGAAGGCCAGTCCCTGGCGCTGACCGTGCACGACCAGGGCCACGGCCTGACGCCGGCGCAGGTGGAACGCTTGTTCACGCCGTTCGAGCGGCTCGGCGCCGAGCGCTCGGCGATCGAGGGCACCGGCCTGGGCCTGGCGCTGAGCAAGCGCCTGACCGAGGCGATGGGCGGGCGCATCGCCGTGGACAGCGGCCCGGACGGATCGCAGTTCATGATCGCGCTGCCGCTGGACCGGCCGCAGGCCGCGGCGCAGCCGGACCTGGCGGTGGCGACGACGACGGCGGGCGGGGGACAGCGCCAGTTGCTGAGCGTGGAGGACAACCCCTCCAACCAGGCGCTGATCCGTACCCTGGTCGAACGCCGACCGCACTGGCGCCTGTACGAGGCCGCCAGCCTGGCGCAGGCGCACGCGCATCTGCAGCACGCCACGCCCGACCTGATCCTGCTCGACCTGCATCTGAGCGACGGCAACGGCGAGGACCTGCTGCAGGCGCTGCGCGCGCAGCCGCACACCGCGGCGATCCCGGTGGTGGTGGTCAGCGCCGATGCCACCGCGACCACGCTGGCCCGCGTGCAGGGCGATCCCGTGCGCGCCTACCTGACCAAGCCGCTGGACGTGGCCGACTTCTTCTCCGTTCTGGACCGACACCTCGCATGACCCGCAACGATGTCCTCGCCGCGCGCATCCTGATCGTCGACGACGAACCGGCCAACGTGCGCCTGCTGGAAGAACTGCTGCAGCGCGAAGGCTTTCGCCAGGTGGTGGCGACCACCGACCCGCAGCGGGTGCTGGGCCTGGTCGCCGCGTTCGCACCGGACCTGATCCTGCTCGACCTGATGATGCCGGAGCTGGACGGCTACGCGATCCTGGAACAGCTGGCGCGCCTGGCCGGCCCGTCCAGCTTCCTGCCGGTGATCGTGCTCACCGCCGACCCCAGCCGCAGCGCCCGCCACCGCGCCCTCGGCCTGGGCGCCAAGGATTTCCTGACCAAGCCGCTGGACACCTTCGAAGTGGCCCTGCGGGTCTGGAACGTGGCCGAGACCGTGGTGCTGTTCAAGCGCCTGCGTGCGCTGGCCGTGGCCGATGCCGTGCCCCCGGGCTGGTCGACGGCCGGGATTGGGGATTAGGGATTAGGGATTCGCAACGGCGGCACCCCGCTTTTGCCAATCCCCAATCCCGACTCCCCAATCCCCGCCCCCAACCTACATCGCCCGCGTCACCTGCCCGCCCAGGCCCAGCGTCATCAGCACTTCCTGGGCCTTTTCAAGCAGTTCGTCGGCCACGCAGACCTGGACCACGCCGAACGGCAGCTCGCCGGCGCCACCGAGCAGGGCCTCGCCGAACACGAAGGCGGTGATGCCGGCGTCCTCCAGCGCGTGCTTGGCCAGGTGCGCATCGATCAGGTGCTGGGCGCGGTAGGCGATCTGCATGGTCGCGCCCTCAGCGGCGTCCGCCAACGTCGGCGGGGTGGGCGCTGCGGGCGCGCTGCGGCCGCGTGGGCTGGAGCCGATCGCCGACGACGGAGCAGGACAACAAGGACATGGCGGGATCTCGCAGCTGGGCCAAGCCGCAGCCTACGCGCCGGGGCGGCCGCCGGCCAGCTCGGCTAAACTTGCGCTTTACTTATTCGCTGACGCGCATGTCCGACACCCCCGCCACCGACGCCTCCGCCCCGGCCGAGAAGAAAGACTTCATCCGCCAGATCGTCCGCGAGGACCTGGCCAGCGGCAAGCACACGGCCATCCGCACCCGCTTCCCGCCCGAGCCCAACGGCTACCTGCACATCGGCCACGCCAAGGCGATCTGCCTGGACTTCGGCATCGCCGCCGAGTTCGGCGGGCGCTGCAACCTGCGCTTCGACGACACCAACCCGGCCAAGGAAGATCCCGAATTCGTCGCCGCGATCCAGGACGACGTGCGCTGGCTGGGCTTCGACTGGGCCGAGCTGCGCCACGCCTCGGACTATTTCGAGGTGTACTACCTGGCCGCCGAGAAACTGATCCGCGACGGCCACGCCTTCGTCTGCGACCTCTCCGCCGAGCAGGTGCGCGAATACCGCGGCACCCTCACCGAGCCGGGCCGCGACTCGCCGTACCGCACCCGCAGCGTCGAGGAGAACCTGGACCTGTTCCGGCGCATGCGCGCCGGCGAGTTCCCGGACGGCGCGCGCACCCTGCGCGCCAAGATCGACATGAGCAGCGGCAACATCAACCTGCGCGACCCGGCGCTGTACCGGATCAAGCACGTCGAGCACCAGAACACCGGCAACGCCTGGCCGATCTACCCGATGTACGACTTCGCGCATTCGCTGGGCGATGCGGTGGAAGGCATCACCCACTCGCTGTGCACGCTGGAGTTCGAGGACCACCGCCCGCTGTACGACTGGTGCGTGGACAAGGTCGACCTGGCCGGCCACCCGGAACTGCTGCAGCCGCTGCTGGACAAGGGCCTGCCGCGCGAGGCGGCCAAGCCGCGGCAGATCGAGTTCTCGCGGCTCAACATCAACTACACGGTGATGAGCAAGCGCAAGCTGACCCAGCTCGTCGCCGAGGGCCTGGTGGACGGCTGGGACGACCCGCGCATGTACACCCTGCAGGGCCTGCGCCGCCGCGGCTACACGCCGGCCGCGCTGCGCCTGCTGGTCGACCGCGTCGGCATCAGCAAGCAGAACTCGGTGATCGACTTCTCGGTGCTGGAAGGCTGCCTGCGCGAAGACCTGGACGCGCACGCGGCGCGGCGCATGGCGGTGATCGAGCCGCTGAGGCTGGTGCTGAGCAACCTGCCGGAAGGGCACAGCGAGACGTTGACCTTCTCCAATCATCCCAAGGACGAGGGCTTCGGCACGCGCGAGGTGCCGTTCTCGCGCGAACTGTGGATCGAGCGCGAGGACTTCGCCGAAGTCCCGCCCAAGGGCTGGAAGCGGCTGGTGCCGGGCGGCGAAGTGCGCCTACGCGGTGCCGGCATCGCCCGCGTCGACGAAGTGATCAAGAACGACGCCGGCGAGATCGTGGAACTGCGCGGCTGGCTCGACCCGGAATCGCGCCCGGGCATGGAAGGCGCCAACCGCAAGGTCAAGGGCACCATCCACTGGGTCAGCGCCGCGCACGCGGTGGAAGCGGAGATCCGCCTGTACGACCGCCTGTTCTCGGTGGAGAAGCCCGACGACGAATCCGACGGCAAGACCTACCGCGATTACCTCAATCCCGACTCCAAGCGCAGCGTGCGCGGCTACGTCGAACCCGCCGCCGCCAAGGCCGTGCCGGAGCAGGCGTTCCAGTTCGAGCGCACCGGCTATTTCGTCGCCGACCGCTACGACCATCGCGCCGATGCGCCGGTGTTCAACCGCAGCGTGACTCTGCGCGACACCTGGAGCGGCGGCCAGGGCGGCGCCTGACGCAGTGCGCGTGCGGTCCTCGCGGCCGCACGCGCAGCGCCCCGCATGGGCCAGCGCCGGCCGATATCGGCGCCTGGTCTCCGCACCGCAGCATCGCTGGTACACCGCGATGAAACGCTCGAAGCGTCCGTAGGAGCGGCTTCAGCCGCGACGGGCCTTACCAGGAGCCCAGGGTCGCGGCTGAAGCCGCTCCGACGACGACAGCGCACCATCGGGCTGTTGCGAATCCCCAATCCCCGCCCTTCCCCCACCACCATCCGCGCGCTAGCGTAACGGGCATGTCACCCGCCCCATCCCTGAGCCTGCGCAGCTACGGCCGCGACGGCGCCGCCCATCAGCACGACCACGTGCAGTTGGTGCTGCCGTTGCATGGCGCGATGGAACTGGAAGTGGACGGCCGCGGCGGCTATCTGGATCGCTTCCGCGCCGCGGTGGTCGCGCCGCAGACCCGGCATGCGCAGTGCGCGCTGGACGCCAACCGCTTCCTGGTCGTCGATTGCGCCGCCGGTGCCTTCGGCGACGCTGCGCTGGAGCGCCTGCGGCGCCAGCCATTCCTCGACCTGCCCCCTCCCCTGCAGGATCTGCTCGCCGCCCAGGCACCGCATCCACACCTCGCGATCGCCCATGCCGATGCCGGCGCCGCCGTGCTGGCCTGGCTGCAGGCGGGCACTGCGCCGCGCGGCTGGCAGCGGCTGCAGGCGCTGTGCCGACGCATCGAGGCCGCGCCCGGCCAAGACTGGCCGGTGCGGCGCATGGCGCAGGTGGCGCACCTGAGTCCGAGTCGCCTGCACGCGCTGTTCCGCGCGGCGTTCGGACGCACGCCGCAGGACTGGGTGACGGCACGGCGGCTGGACTGGGTGCGCCGACAGCTGGCGCATGGCAACCGGCCGATCGCCGACCTGGCCCAGGACAGCGGCTATGCCGACCAGAGCGCGCTGACCCGCGCGCTCAAGCGCAGCACCGGCCAGACCCCGGCCGCCTACCGCCGCCGTCATCGCCCGGCGCCTGGACAGGAGTCTGGGACAAGCCGGCCGCTGCCGGCGCCGGCATGCTGAGCCGTCACGGCTGACACGGCCGATACGGAAACGAACCGCATGCGCGAACGTCTATGGGCAGGGGTCGGCAGCGGCATGGTCGCGGGCGCGCTGTGGGGCCTGGTGTTCCTGGCGCCGCAACTGCTGAGCGCCTTTTCGCCGCTGCAATTGGCCATCTCGCGCTACCTGGCCTATGGCGCCATCGCCGCCGCGCTGCTGCTGCCGCGCTGGCGCGCCGCCACCGCGCCGCTGGGCGCGGCCGAATGGTGGGCGCTGCTGCGCCTGAGCCTGCTCGGCAACATCGTCTACTACGTGCTGCTGGGCAGCGCGGTGCAGTGGGCCGGCGGCGCCGCCACCGCGCTGATCATCGGCCTGCTGCCGGCGGCGGTCACCGTGATCGGTTCGCGCGCGGCCGGCGCAGTCCGCCTGCGCCGGCTCGCCGCGCCCTGCGCGCTGTGCGTGCTCGGGGTGGCGCTGGTCGCGGTGCAGACCCTGGCCGTCGCGCGGCCGCACATTCCGGCCAGCCTCGGCCTGCGTGCGGCGGGACTGGCCTGTGCGGTCGGTGCGCTGGCGTGCTGGACCGCCTACTCGATCAAGAACGCGCGCTGGCTGCGGCGGCGCCCGGACCTGTCCGGCCGCGACTGGTCGCTGCTGACCGGCGTGGTCACCGGCGCGCTGGCCCTGGGCCTGGCGCTGCCGGCGTTCGCGCTGGCCGGCACGCCACACGCCGGCGCCGAGTGGATGCGCTTCTGGGGCATGGCGCTGGTGCTGGCGCTGTTCGCCTCTGTCATCGGCAACGCCTGCTGGAACCACGCCAGCCGGCTGCTGCCGCTGACCCTGGTCGGGCAGATGATCGTGTTCGAGACCGTGTTCGCGCTGCTGTACGGCTTCCTGTGGGAGCAGCGCTGGCCGACCGCGCTGGAACTGCTGGCGATCGCCTGCCTGCTCGGCGGCGTGCTGTGGTGCACCCTGGTGCATGCGCGGCCGCAACCCGCCGTGCGCGAAGCCAAGCCCGGTTAAGCGGCGCTGCCTAGACTTGCGCAGGTCCTCCCACGGGAATCGCGCCATGCACACCGTCCTGCGCCGTTGCTGCCCCGTCCTCGCGCTGGTCTTCGCACTCACCGGCTGCAGCAACGCTTCCACCGCACCGTCCCCCGCGACACCGGACTCGGCCGTCACCGCCAGCGCATCGGCGGCAACCGGCAAGTGCGACGCCGTCCCCGACCATGCCTACGACCTGCCGGCCGGGCGCTTCGATGAGGTGTCGCAGCAACTGGCCCACGCCACCGGCTGCATGGTCGTGTACCGCGATCCAGGCCTCGCGTCCTTGCCGGTCAACGCGGTGAAGGGACAGGTCAGCATCCGCCAGGCGCTGCACCAGGCGCTGGACGGCACGGCGTTGCGGATCGCGCAGGAGAACGCGGACACGTTGACGGTCGTGCGCCGCTGACCCGGCGGCGGCGCGGGGGGTTGCTACCATGGCCGCACTCCACCGCACGGAAGGTCGCCATGTCCCGCCATTTCGCGTCGTTGCTGTGTTTCCTGTGCCTGCTCGCCGGCATGCTGCTGTCCAGCGCCTGCGCGCGCAGCGAAACCGCCAAGCCGGCGGTGCCGGCGCCGGCGCCGGCGCAAGCGGCATCCGCACCGGGCTTGCCGATCAAGGTCGACAGCAGTTGCCGCACCGATGCCGACTGCACCGTCAAGAACGTCGGCAACTGCTGCGGCGCGATGCCGGCCTGCGTCAACCGCGACAGCCCCACCGATCCGCAGGGCGTGATGGCGCAGTGCCAGGCCAGCGGGCGCATGAGCGTGTGCGGCTCGCGCGCCATCGCCGGCTGCTCCTGCGTGTCTGGGCAATGCAGCGCGCGCCCCGCGCAAGCCGATACACTGCGCGCCCCCCAGCCTGCCGAACCCGTCCGCTGATGCTCTACGCGCAAGTCCACCTCACCCTGCCCGCCTGGATCCACGACGCGGTCGATCCGCAGGCCGTCTACGCCAGTGACACCGACAAGGTCGCGCTGGCGGTGGAACTGTCGCGGCTGAACGTGGACGCCGGCAGCGGCGGCCCATTCGGCGCGGCGGTGTTCGGCCCGGACCACCGCATCGTCGCCGTCGGCGTGAATCGCGTGGTACCGCAGACCACGTCGCTGGCGCATGCCGAGAACATGGCCTACATGCTGGCCCAGCAGCGCCTGCAGACGCCGCGGCTGAACGCGGTGCTGTCGCCGGTGACCCTGGCCACCTCCTCGCAGCCGTGCTGCCAGTGCTACGGCGCCACCATCTGGGCCGGCATCGACCGCCTGCTGATCGGCGCCAGCGCCGAGGACGTGATGGCGCTCACCCCGTTCGACGAAGGCCCGCTGCCGGCGGACTGGGTGGGCGAACTGCAGCGCCGCGGCATCGAGGTGGTGCGCGGCCTGCACCGCGACGCCGCCTGCGCGGTGCTGCGCCGCTACGGCGAACTCGACAGCCCCCGCTACTGACGCCGCCGGCGAAGGCTTGCCCATGTCCTCCGAGAACGGCCCGCTGGTCCATGGCCTGCTGTGCTACTGCCGGCCCGGCTTCGAACCCGAACTGGCGGCCGAGCTCAACGCCCGCGCCGGGGAGGCCGGGCTGGCCGCCTACGCCCGCACCGAGCGCAACAGCGGCTATGCGCTGCTGCTCAGCGACACCGCGGTGCCGGCGCAGGCGTTGCCCTGGCGCGGGCTGATCTTCGCCCGGCAGAAGCTGCAGTTGCTGGCCGACCTGCGCGAGTTGCCGGCCAGCGACCGCATCGCGCCGATCCTGCAGGCGCTGGCCGGACAGCCGCGCTTCGGCGACCTGTGGGTCGAACATCCGGACTCGGACGCCGGCAAGCCGCTGTCGGGCCTGGCACGCAGCTTCGGCAACGCGCTGCGCCCGGCGCTGCGCAAGGCCAGCCTGCTCAGCGACAAGCCGCAGCCGCGGCTGCCGCGCCTGCACGTGTGCTTCGTGACCGGCACCCACGCCCTGCTGGCGGTGGCCGACAGCGAGGACAGCGCGCCGTGGCCGCTGGGCATCCCGCGCCTCAAGCTGCTGCCGGAGGCGCCCTCGCGTTCGGCGCTGAAGCTGGAGGAAGCGCTGCTGGCGCTGCTGACCCCGCACGAGCGCGAGACGCTGCTGCGTCCGGGCATGCGCGCGGCCGACCTCGGCGCCGCCCCCGGCGGCTGGACCTGGGTGCTGACCCGCCAGCACCTGCACGTGACCAGCGTGGACAACGGCCCGCTGCGCCAGCATGTGCTCGACAGCGGCCTGGTCGACCACCTGCGCGCCGACGGCTTCCACTGGAAACCGCCGCAGCCGCTGGACTGGATGGTCTGCGACATGGTCGAGCAACCGCGCCGCGTCGCCGAGCGCATGGCCACCTGGTTCCGCGAAGGCTGGTGCCGGCACGCGATCTTCAACCTCAAGCTGCCGATGAAGAAGCGCTGGGATGAGACCCGGCTGTGCCTGGACCTGTTCGCCGAGCGCGCCGAGCGTCCGCTGCAGTTGCGTGCCAAGCAGCTGTACCACGACCGCGAAGAGATCACGGTGCTGGCGATGCCGCGCTGAGCGGCGGCAAGCCTCCATCCCGTTTTTTCGTAGGAGCGGCTTCAGCCGCGACGGGCTGTCCCGGGAACGCCTATCGCGGCTAAAGCCGCTCCTACGAAGAGCGCATTGGCTCCGCCCACCGCTACAACACGATCCGCGCCCCGTCTTCCCGCGCCGAGCGCTGGATGGCATCGACGATGCGCATGTCGCGCAAGCCTTCCTCGCCAGGCACCCGCAGCGGCGTACCCTGCAGGATCGCCAGCGCGTCCTCGTCCATCTGCAGCGCCTGCTGGTGGTGCACCCGCGCGTCGAACAGGCGGCCATCGCTGGCCCGGCCGCGCACGCCGTCGTAGGCCTGGAACGGCGCCAGTTCGTACCAGCCATTCGCGCACTCGGCGCGCAGCAGGTTCATGGTGCGGCCGAAGCTGGCCGCGCAGCTGGCGGTCACCTCGTGCGGGAACTCCAGGGTGAAGTGCATGTGCTCGTCGACCTCGTCGAACAGCGCCGGCCGATCGGTGGATCGCCGTGCGCTGACCGCCAGCGGCTCGGCGCCGGTCGTGTAGCGCGCCGCATTGAGCGGATACACGCCCATGTCGTACATCGCGCCGCCGCCATACTGCGCGCGCAGCCGCCACGGCCGCTGCGCCGGGTCGGTGTCGCCATAGCCGGCATAGCCCGCCTCGGCGCGCACGCTGCGCATCGCCCCGAACGGGCGTTCGCCGGCCAGGGCGATGAGGCGCCGGGTGTTGGGCTCGTGCTGCATGCGGTAACCGATGCTCAACCGCACCTTGTTGCGCGCGCAGGCCTCGATCATCGCCTGCGCCTGCGCGGCGTGCAGCGCCATCGGCTTCTCGCACCAAACGTGCTTGCCGGCGGCGGCGGCGCGGATGCTCAGCGGCGCATGCAGATGGGTGGGCGTGACCACGTAGACCACGTCGATGTCCGGGTTGTCGGCGATGCGCTCCAACTCGTCGTAGCTGTAGACGTTGCGATCCGGGATGCGGTAGCGCGCCTGCCACTGCGGGATCTTCTGCGGCGAGCCGGTGACGATGCCGGCCAGGCGGCAGTGCCTGGTCAGGGTGAGCCCCGGAGCCAGGCGGCTGCTGGCGTACTCGCCGAGCCCGACCAGGGCCACGCCCAGCGGCTTGCGGCGACGCGCCGGCGTGGCCGCCCACGTGGACGCTCCGAGCATGCCGGCGGCGGTGGCGGAGAGGCCGGCCAGCAACAGGCGGCGGCGATTCGGCGAGGACGGATCCATGCGCAACTCCGACCGGAAGGATGCTCCACCCTAACCGCTCGTGCGGCATCGGCACTGTGAGCGCTATCGCGCGATGCGCCGGGGCCTCTGGCACACTGCCGCCTCCCCCGCCGTCCGGACACCCGATGCGCTGCCGCCCACTGCTTGCCGCCCTCGCCCTGCTGCTGGCTGCCCCGGCCGGGGCGCAGGACCCCCTGTTCCAGGCCCGCGACCTGGTCGGCGATGGCGTGTTCACCGACAAGATCGAAGGCCCTGCGACGGGTCCCGATGGTGCGCTGTACGTGGTCAACTTCGCCCACGACGGCAGCATCGGCCGGGTCCAGCGCGATGCCGACGGCCGCGGGCGGGCCACTCTGTTCGTCGATCTTCCTGAGGGCAGCATCGGCAACGGCATCCGCTTCGACCGCCGCGGGCGCATGTACGTGGCCGACTACGGCCAGCACCGCATCCTGCGCATCGCCCTGCGCAGCAAGCGCATCGAGGTCTACGCCACGCTGCCGGGCGCGTTCCAGCCCAACGACATCGCGATGGCGCCCGACGGCACCCTGTACGCCAGCGACCCGGACTGGAAGCACGACGGCGGCCAGCTGTGGCGCATCGACCGCGACCGCAGCGCGCACCTGATCGAAACCGGCATGGGCACCACCAACGGCATCGAGGTCAGCCCCGACGGCAAGCGCCTGTACGTCAACGAGAGCGTGCAGCGGCGAATCTGGGTCTACGACCGCGCCGCCGACGGCAGCGTGTCGAACAAGCGGCTGTTCGCCAGCTTCGCCGACGCCGGCCTGGACGGCATGCGCTGCGACGTCGACGGCAACCTGTACGTGGCCCGCTACGACGCCGGCAAGGTGATCGTGCTGGCGCCCGACGGCACGCTGCTGCACGAGGTCGCGACCAAGGGCCGCAAGCCTACCAACCTGGCCTTCGGCGGCGCCGACGGCCGCGATGTCGACGTGACCCTGCAGGACCGCGGCGCGATCGAAACCTTCCGCAGCGAGCGCCCCGGGCGCGAGCACGGACGTTGATGGGATGCGTATCGCAGCGGTGTCTCAGCCCGCGCAATGGCTGCCTGGCATCCTGGCTGCACTGACTGGAGGGCCGCGCACATGCAGCCGATCGAACTGAACAACCCGGCCGGCTTCGCCGACGAATTCCTGCGCCTGACCCTGTTGCAAGGCTTCCAGTCGCTGACCAAGCGCGACCTGGAACTGCTGATCTTCGTGTTGCTGGAACGCGACGGCGCGATCTCGCGCAGCGATTCCAACAACGCGGTGGCGATGCGCCTGCGGGTGACCCCGGCCAAGGTCAAGGGCCTGCGCCGCGACGGCTATGCGCGCTGGCGCGCGCTGGTGCCCGAGGACAACGAGGCGGCGCTGCAGCGCATCGTCGCCACCGTGCTCACCGAGGACAACCTGCGCGCCGGGGCCAAGCACGTCAGCGAGCGCAGCAAGAAGGACGGCTTCCTGGCGATCCGCATCGAACACCCCGACGACCAGCAGCGCTTCGAACAGGCCATCGTCGACGTCGGCGCCATGCCCGTGTACGAGCGCAACCGCGACGTGATGGCGGTGCGCTTCGACACGCTGCTGAAGATCGCCGAGCGCTGGGGCTATCTGCAGCCGGAGCCGGAGAAGGTGACACAGGAACTGCAGAAGCTGGCGCCCACCGCCGAAGAGGTCGCCGACCTGTTGAAGAAGGACGTGAGCAAGCTACGCTGGGAGGACGTGCGTCGCGCGCTCAACAGCCTCGGCGCCAAGGCCGTCGCCAGCACCGCCGAGGGCGGGCTGAAGGGTTTGTTGAAGCTCGCGTTTCCGTTCATCCCCGGCTGAGCCGGGGCCGCCATCCATCGCCATACCGGAGTTTCGTCGTGTCCAGTTCCTGCCGTTGCCTCGTCCTGCTCTGCTGCCTGTGCGCCTGCGCCGCGCCGGCCGCGGCGCAGAATCTCAACAGTGCCTCCAGCGCCACCACCGAACCGCTGCGCGATGCGCCGGTCAACGTGCGCGCGCAGCCGCTCAGCAACGGCGTGGTCACCCACCAGGTGCAGCTGCCGGCGACGCCGGGCGAAGCGCAGGTGACCGTGCGCAGCATCCAGCCGGACCGCGTCGCCGGCAGCTACCGCATCGACTTCGAGGCGCTGGACACCGACCACGACGGCTACATCAGCCGCAGCGAAGCGCAGGCCAATCCGTCGCTGGCCGACGAGTTCGACGCGCTCGACACCACCCACAGCGGCCGCCTCAGCCGCGCGCAGCTGGCCGGCTGGCTGTAGGGCGTCTCGCATCACGCCAGGACGCGTTCTGCAGGAGCGGCTTCAGCCGCGACGGGTTTACCGGTAACGCCCCGTCGCGGCTGAAGCCGCTCCTGCAGGCAAGCTGCATCCGGCTTGCGTGTGGCGGAGGCAGATCATGCGAAGTGCGCTGTCGCCGCGCCGAGGTGCGTCCAGCCCGCCATGGCGGACGCCGTGGCGGCGTGATCCGCGTTGCAGCGCGCATTGGAAACACTTGCTAAACAGCGCCGGCACGCAGATGCGAACGGCCGATTTTTTTAGCGTCGATTAATTCGGCCAGGCCTATGTTCTTGACTCCTTCCCAGCAACAGGAGTCGTGCCATGAACCGCATCGTTCCTCGTCTCGTCCCGTTGGCGTTCGCGCTGCTTGCCGCGCCGGCGCTGGCCATGGCGCAGTCGGCGCCGGACGAAGTGACCCTGCACCAGAACGGCCAGATCATCAATGTCACCTCGGTCGAACCGAACTCGATCGTCGGCGACTACCACATCGATTTCGCCAAGCTCGACCGCAACCATGACGGCTACATCAGCCGCGCCGAAGCCAAGGCCGACCCGACGCTGTACGCCGAATTCGATGCCGTCGACGTGCATCACCACGGCCGCCTGAGCAAGGCCGACCTGGAAGGCTGGATGTCGACGTGACGCGACTTGCGCGTCGACCGATTCGCGTCCTTCCCACCACACGCGCCGCCTGCGGCCTCCCCGCCGCATGCGGCGCGATTGTTTTCCGAAGCAGCAATACCGCAGACACCCGTCACGCGCCGGCCGGAGCGTCATGCGCTCGCTTCAGTGCAGTTGCCGCCGCCGCATCGATCGCCACGCCGCGCGCGTCATCCAACACGCCCTCCATCTCGCCTCGCCCACCGCGCCGCTGAGCGTTACAGCATTCCTTCCTAAAGCGGCGCATCCTGCGTTCCGCCCCAGGGATCATTCAGCAGATAACGCGCCGCCACCGGCTGCGTCGCCGGCACCAGGGTGAGCCGGTAATACACCTCGCCGTCGCCTTCGCAGACTTCGTAGTACAGCGCGTAGTCGCCAGGCTGCAGAACCAGCGTCACATCGAAGGCCTCGGCGGCGGACGCCACCTGCACCCTCGTATCCGGACCCACCCGGAACGGCACCTGCATGCGCCGCTGCGCACGCGGATCGGGCGCGAACGCCGCGGCCAGCACCAGGTGCACCTGCGCGCCGAACGCGTCCTCGGGCAACGGATCGAACACCACGTAGTCGCGATGCAGGATCGCGCCCTGCTCCAGATTGCGCGGCCCCCAGCGGCAGGCGGCCTCGTCGAAGCCACGCGCGCGCAACTGCACCTGGCTGTGGGAAATCAGCAGATCCACGGCCTGCGTCCGGGTCGCGTCTTGCATCATCGTGCTCCATGGCAGGAACGCGGCCTGCGTGCTGCGCTTCGCGCCCTACCCTCACCCCAACCCCTCTCCCGAGGGGAGAGGGGCTCAAGCAAACCAGCCGACGCTGGCTCTTCCTTCTCCCTCCGGGAGAAGGTGCCCCGAAGGGGCGGATGAGGGTACGGGCGCCGCTCGGCGCGGGTGGTCGAATCTGCGGCCGCCGCGTCCGGCCGGAGCGTGCGGTCACACGCCGGAAGCGCGCTTCCAGAAACCGTGCATCAACAAGGGCAGCTTGCCGGCCAGGCCCAGCAGCGGGCCGCGCAGCAGGGTCAGGTGCAGCTCGTCGTTGGAGAACAGCCGGTTGATCGCATCGAAGCCGTAGGCGGCCACGGTGTTGTCGCTGCGGCGACCACGCGCCCAACGCGCCAGCCGCTGCGGCGCCGCCCAATCGACCCGCTGCGCCTGCGCCTGCCGCACCAGCGTCGCCAGCGCGGCGACGTCGCGCAGGCCCAGGTTGACGCCCTGCCCGGCCAGCGGATGCACCACGTGCGCGGCATCGCCCAGCACCAGCAGGCGGCCGCGCTGGTAGGCCTCCACCAGTTGCCGGCGCAGCGGGAACGCCAGCCGCGGCGACAGCGCGCGCACCGCGCCCAGGCGGGCGCCGAAGGCCTGGGTCAGTTCGGCGCCGAAGGCCGCATCGTCCAGCGCCAGCACCCGCGCCGCCTCGGCCTCGGGCAAGGTCCACACGATCGAGCTGCGGCCGTCGGCGAACGGCAGGAACGCCAGAGGCCCGCCCGGCAGGAACCGCTGCCAGGCGGTGTCCTGGTGCGGTTGTTCGGTCTGTACGAAGGCGACCACGCCGCGCTGGCCGTAGTCGTGCGCCGGCGCGTCCAGCCCGGCCAGCCCGCGCAGGGTGGAATCGGCACCGTCGGCGGCGATCGCCAGGCGCGCATCCAGGCGACTGCCGTCGTCCAGGCGCAGGCGCGCGCGTTCGGTCGAGGGCTCCAGCGCCTCCACTCGCGCCGGGCAGTGCACCTGCACGCCGGCGGCCGGCAGCGCCGCCCACAGTTGTTCGACCAGCAGGCTGTGTTCGACGATCCAGCCGAGTTGGTCGCGGCCCAGGGTGTCGGCGTCGAAGGCCAGTTCGCCACCGCCGCCGGCATCCCACACGCGCATGCGCCGGTACGCGCTGGCGCGGCTGGCGACGACCTGCGGCCACACGCCCAGGCCCTGCAGCAGCGCCGCGTTGTCCGGGGCGAAGGCGTAGACCCGCAGGTCCGGCGTGTCCGCCGACCAGCGTGGCGGTTCGCGGCCCTCGACCAGCGCCACCGCCAGGCCTTCGCCGGCCAGGGCCAGCGCGCATGCGGCACCGACCACGCCGCCGCCCACCACCACCACATCCAGCACACCGCGCCGGCTCATGCGCGCGTCTCCCGGCACAGCTGCGGCACATCGCCGCGGAAGCCCATCGCGCCACCGACCAGGAACGACTGCAACGGCGCGGCCTGCGCCGCCGCCAGCAGGCCCAGGCTGCGCAGCGGGCGCAGCAGCGTGGCCGGGTTGGCGGTCAGCCGCGCCAGCCCGCCGGAGAACGCCACCGTGCGCTGGCGATCCTGCTCGCGGCGCTGCGCGTACTGCTGCAGCAGCGCCGGCGCGCCCGGGTCGGTGCCGTCGCGCTCTATCAGTTCTGCCAGGGTCAGCGCATCGCGCAAGCCCAGGTTGAAGCCCTGCGCGCCCAGCGGGTGCAAGGTCTGCGCGGCATTGCCCAGCAGCACCGCGCGCGCGTCGGTCAGCCGCTCGGCCAGCACCTGCACGATCGGATAGGCGCTGCGCTCGCCACTGCCGAGCAGGCGGCCGACGCGCCAGCCCAGCGCGTCCTGCAGCCGCTGCAGCCAGGCGCCTTCGTCCAGCGCCGCCACCGCATCGGCGTCCTCGGCGGCGACCGCGTGGATCGCGCCGTAATGGCGGTCGCCGCGCGGCAACAAGGCGGTCGGGCCGTCGTCGCGGAAGCGCTCGTAGGCGGTGCCGTCGGGCTGGCGGCTGCCGCGCACCCGCGCCACGAACAGGGTCTGCTGGAAATCATGGCGCGCCGCGGCGATGCCCAGCGCTTCGCGCACCGCGCTGGCGCTGCCGTCGGCACCGACCAGCAGCCGCGTGTGCAGGACCTGCTCGCTGCCGTCGCGGGCGATGCGCAGGCGGCGCTCGCCCTCCTCGGTGCCGGCCTCCAGCGCCACGAACTGCGCCGGGCGATAGCGGGTCAGCCGCGTGGTCGCCGCCAGGCTGGCCTCCAGCGCCTCGCCGAAGTCGCGCGCGACCACCACCTGACCGAAGGCCTCGCGCCCGTAGTCGGCCGCCTCCAGCCGCACCCGGCCGAAATCGCCGGCGCGGCTGACGTGGATGCGGCGGATCGGGCCGGTCGGCGCGCGCAGCCGCTGCATCACCCCGAGCGCGCTCAGCGCGTTGACCGTGGCGGCGGCGAAGCTGAGGTTGCGCTGGTCGAATACCGGCGGCAACGCGCCCGGCGGCGCGGCCTCGACCAGCCCCACGTCCACACCCAGCCGGTCCAGGGCGATGGCCAGGCTGGCGCCGACCAGGCCGCCGCCGACGATCACTACGTCATGTCGTTTGCTCATCCGGCCATGATACGACCGGCACCCGTCTGGCCGGTGAGCGCCACCGCCCAGCTTGCGCACCGTGGCGGGAGCGGCGCGCGGCGCTCGCGCGCGCCGCGCTTCCAGTAGAATCCGGGGTCTTACGTGCCCCGGTGCCCGCCGTCATGACGCCTTCCGCCCACCGCCTTCCCGCCCTGCTGCTGTTGACCGCGCTGCTGGCCGCGACCCGCATCAACCACTTCGGGGCGATCCCGGACGCCTCGTGGGCGGTGTTCTTCGTCGGCGGTTTCTACCTGCGCAGCTGGACCCGCTGGGCGTTCCCGCTGCTGATGGCGCTGGCGGTGCTGGTCGACTACCTGGTCATCCGCAGCCAGGGCCTGGATTTCTGGCAGCACTACTGCGTGTCGCCGGCCTACTGGTGCCTGATCCCGGCCTACTTCGTGCTGTGGGCCGGCGGCGCCTGGCTGGCGCAGCGCTACCGCGGCGCCGACTGGCGGGCCCTGGGCCTGGCCGCCGGCAGCCTGCTGGTGGCGGTGGCGTTGTGCCACCTGCTGGCGCAGGGCAGCTTCTATTGGGTCAGCCGCAGCGTACCGAACCCGACCCTGGCCGGCTGGTGGCAGAACTACAGCGACTGGCTGCTGCCCTACCTGGGCAGCGCCAGCCTGTACGTGGCGCTGGCCGCCGCGGTCCAGGTCGGCGTCGAGCAACTGGCGCGGCTGGGCCAGCGCGGCCAGCCGGTCGGTCACTGACCGGGATGGGCAACCGCCTCTCCAAGATCTACACCCGCACCGGCGACGACGGCAGCACCGGCCTGGGCGACGGCAACCGGGTCGGCAAGGACTCGGCGCGGGTCGCCGCCTACGGCACCGTGGACGAGGCCAACTCGGCGATCGGCGTGGTCCTGGCCTGCGCGCTGGCCGAGGACGTGCGGCAGTTGCTGACCGCGATCCAGCACCAGTTGTTCGACCTCGGCGGGGAGCTGTGCATCCCCGGCCACGCCGCGATCCATGCCGCCGACATCGACGCGCTGGAACGGCACCTGGACCGCTACAACGACACCCTGCCGCCACTGCAGGACTTCATCCTGCCCGCCGGCGGCGAGGCGGCGGCGCGCTGCCACCTGGCCCGCACCATCGTGCGCCGCGCCGAGCGCGAGACGGTGGCGCTGTCGCGGCAGGACGCGGTGCGCCCGGAAGCGGTGCGCTACCTCAACCGCCTGTCCGACCTGCTGTTCGTGCTGGCGCGGGTGCTGGCGCGGGCCGACGGCCACGGCGAAGTGCTGTGGCGCCACGACCGGCGCCAGGCCTGAGCGACGCCCGGGCCGCGGCCGCGCATGCTGATCTACACCCATCCTGCCTGCCTTGGCCACGCGCCCGGACCGGAACACCCGGAACGTCCGCAGCGCCTGGAGGCGGTGACCAGCGCGCTGCGCGAGGCGTTTCCTGCGCTGGAATGGCGCGAGGCGCCGCTGGCCAAGCTCGGCGACCTGGCCCGGGTGCATGAGCGCGACCTGATCGACCGCGTCCTGGCCGACCTCGACGGCCCGCAGATGCTCGACGTGGACACGGTCCTCTCGCCCGGCTCGCGCGCCGCCGCGCTGCGTGCCGCCGGCGCCGGCGTGGCCGCGGTGGACGCGGTCATGCACGGCGTCAGCGACACCGCGTTCTGTGCGGTGCGCCCGCCCGGCCACCACGCCACCGCCGACACCGCGATGGGCTTCTGCCTGTTCAACAACGTCGCCGTGGCCGCCGCGCACGCCCGCGACACGCACGGCCTGGAGCGGATCGCCATCGTCGATTTCGACGTGCATCACGGCAACGGCACCCAGGCGATCTTCGAGCGCGAGCCCCGCGTGCAGTACCTCAGCACCCACCAGTCCGGGCTGTTCCCGCACACCGGCGGGGTCCACGACCGCGGCGTCGGCAACCTGCACAACGCGCTGCTGCCGCCGGGCAGCGGCGGCTTCCGCTTCCGCAACACCTGGGCCGACCAGATGCTGCCGCTGCTGGACGCGTTCAAGCCGCAGCTGCTGCTGATCTCGGCCGGCTTCGACGCGCACATGCGCGATCCGCTGGCCGACCTGATGCTGGACACCGAGGACTTCGCCTGGATCACCGCCGAACTGCGCGCGGTGGCCCAGCGGCACGCGCGCGGCCGGGTGGTGTCCCTGCTGGAAGGCGGCTACGACCTGCAGGCCCTGCGCGAGGGCAGCGTCGCCCACGTCGACGCGCTGCGCTGAGCGTCCCGCCGGCCCGATGAACCCCGTCCCCCGCCCCGGGGACGCCTTCATTGCCCCTATGCACAGGATGGGGCAAGCTAGCGACCGTTTTCGCCCGATACCTGACGCGCGTGCGCCGAACCCTTCGCCTGCTCCCTCTTCCGTTCAGTATCGCCCTGTGCCTGCCGGCAGTGGCGGCTGAAAAGCCGCCGAACTGGGGCCTGTGCCCGACTCCGGACGTGCTGCCCAAGTTCGACGACGCGCAGCAGCCGGATCCCAAGCTCGCGCAGAACCGCGACCAGCAGCCGACCAATATCGAAGGCGACCAGCTGTCGGGCACCACCACCATCCCCAACTACACCGGCAACGTCGCGCTCAAGCGCGGCGACCAGTTCATGGGCACCGACAGCCTGCGGGTGGACACCGAGACCGGCAACTACATCGCCGAGGGCCACGTGCGCTACCAGGATTCGTCGATCCGCATGATCGCCGACCGCGCCGAGGGCAATCAGGACACCGATACCCACAAGATCACCAACATCCGCTACCAGCTGCTGGCGCGCCGCGGCAACGGCAAGGCCGACTCGGTCGACCTGCAGGGCGCGCTGGGGCAGATGCACCGCTCCACCTACACCACCTGCGACCCCTCGCAGCGGGTGTGGGAACTGCATGCGCCGGAAATCGACGTCGACAACGACGAGGGCTTCGGCACCGCGCGCAACGCGATCCTCAAGGTCTACAACGTCCCGATCCTGTACGCGCCCTGGTTCAAGTTCCCGATCGACGATCGCCGCAGCAGCGGCTTCCTGTTCCCGGCGATCGGCATGTCCAGCCGCAACGGCTTCGACTACACCCAGCCGTACTACCTGAATCTGGCACCGAACTACGACGCCACCCTGTATCCGCGCTTCATGGCCCGCCGCGGCCTGATGCTGGGCAGCGAATTCCGCTATCTCTACGATGGCGGCAAGGGCGAACTGCAGGCCGCCTACCTGCCCGACGACAAGCTGCGCGACAAGGATCGCGGCCGGTTCGGCTACCAGGGCTACCACAACATCAATTCGCAGTGGCAGGCGCGCGCCTCGCTGGCCTGGGTCAGCGACGAGCGCTACACGGAAGATTTCTCCAACCGCCTGCTCGGCAATGCGGTGTCCAACATTCAGAGCCAGATCGGCGTCTACGGCACCGGCGACACCTGGACCGCGGGCGTGATGGCCGACCGCTGGCAGCTGACCGACTACACCCTGACCGAGGACGCGCTGCCGTACAACCGCCAGCCGCGCGCCTTCTTCAACTGGGACCAGTCGTTCGGCAACTATTTCGAAGCCGGCCTGTACAGCGAGGCGGTGCGGTTCGTGCACGACGACATCCATGCCAAGGACGCGCTGTACGAGCGCACCGGCGTGGTCACGCCGCGCCCCGGCGGCAGCCGTCTGGACCTCAAGCCCTACATCTCGATGCCGCTGGCCGGCGCCGCCTGGTTCCTCAAGCCCACGCTGGCCTGGCGCTACACCGCCTATCAACTCGACAAGGATCTGGCGGCCACGCTGGGCGGCGATACCACGCCCTCGCGCAGCCTGCCGATCGCCACCGTCGATGCGGGCGTGTACTTCGACCGCGATACCAAGATCGGCAACACCAACTATCTGCAGACCCTGGAACCGCGGCTGTTCTACCTGTACACCCCGTACCGCGACCAGAACGACCTGCCGATCTTCGATACCCGCGAGTTCACCTTCAGTTGGGGCCAGTTGTTCCGCGATTCGCGCTACACCGGCGCCGACCGTCAGAACGACGCCAACCAGCTGACCATGGCGTTGAGCTCGCGCCTGCTGCGCCAGGACGACGGCAAGGAAAAGCTGTCGGTCAGCCTCGGCCAGATCCTGTATTTCAGCGATTCGCGGGTCAGCCTGCCCAACAGCGACACCACCATCGAGCAGGGCAAGTCGGCCTGGGTGGCCGATGCGAACTACATGATCAACGACCGCTGGAACCTGGGCGCCACCTACCAGTGGGATCCCAAGTACCGGCGCAAGGACCTGGCCAGCTTCCGCGCGCGCTATCTGATGCCGGGCGACGGCATCGTCAACATCGCCTACCGCTATCGCCGCGACCTGCTGGAGCAGGCGGATGTGTCGTTCCTGTACCCGATCAACCCGACCTGGAGCGTGGTGGGCCGGCATTACTACTCGCTGATGGACAAGAAGCCGCTGGAAAGCATCCTCGGCGTGCAATGGGACAGCTGCTGCTTGGCGGTGCGGGCGCTGGCGCGGCGCTACGTGCGCAACCGCACCGGCGCGCTGGATACCGCGTTCCAGGTCGAGTTCGTGCTCAAGGGCCTGTCGTCCCTGGGCCAGGACACGGACCGCGTTCTGCGCCGTGCTATTCTCGGCTACAACCGCGACGACCTGTACTTGGTCCCGCCCAGCAACACCACGACCGATCCGGACGCTTACGATCCGAACCAGATTCCATGACCAAGACCCTTTCTGTATTTCTCGCCGCCCTGATGGCGGTCGCCGGCGTGTCCGCTCCGGCCGCCGCGCAACAAACCCAACCGCTGGACCGCATCGCCGCGGTGGTCGACGAGGATGTCGTGCTGCAGAGCGAACTGGATCGTGCCGTGCGCAACGTGAAGGCGCAGTATGCCGGCCGCGAGGCGCAGCTGCCGCCGGATAACGTGCTGCAGCGGCAGGTGCTGGAACGCCTGGTCCTGGTCAAGCTGCAGGTCGCGCGAGCCAACAGCACCGGCATCCGCGTCGGCGACGACGAACTGAACCGCGCCATCGCCAGCATTGCCCAGCAGAACGGCACCGACGTGGACGGCCTGCGCAAGAAGCTGGCCGCCGACGGCATGTCCTATACCGATTTCCGCAACTCGGTGCGCGACGAAATCACCGTGCAGCGCCTGCGCCAGAGCTTCGCGCAGAGCCGCATCAACGTCAGCGAGGCCGAAGTCGACGCAGCGCTGGCGCAGCAGGCCACCACCGGCGCGCAGTACCACCTGGCGCACATCCTGGTCGGCCTGCCGGAAGGCGCCACCGCCGAGCAGATCAAGACCGCCCAGGGCAAGATCGACGGGGTCAAGAACCTGATCGACAAGGGCGAGATCGACTTCAACGCCGCGGCGGTGCGCTACTCCGACAGCCCCAATGCGCTGGAAGGCGGCGACCTGGGCTGGCGCAGCCTGGACGAAATCCCCAATGCGTTCGCGCAGCTCATCCGCGACATGAAGCCGGGCCAGGTGGTCGGCCCGCTGCGCGGCCCCAGCGGCTTCCAGCTGCTGAAGCTGGTCGAGGTGCGCGACGCCTCGGCCAATCCGGAAAAGAAGACCGTCACCGAGTACCACGCCCGCCACATCCTGATCCGGGTCAACGATGCACAGCCCGATGCAGCCGCCAAGGCCAAGATCGAGACCCTGCGTGCGCGTATCGCCGGCGGCGCCGATTTCCAGGCCGTGGCCAAGGAAGCGTCGGAAGACACCAACAGCCGCAGCCAGGGCGGCGACCTGGGCTGGTTCCCGGCCGACGCGTTCGGCCCGGACTTCGGCCAGCACGTGGCGAGCCTGCAGGACGGCCAAGTGTCGCAGCCGTTCCGCACCGAGGCCGGCTGGCACATCGTGCAGCGCGTCGGCGAGCGTCAGACCGACGTGACCAGCGATACCCAGCGCGCCCAGGTCCGCGAGACCATCGGCCGCCGCAAGCTGGAAGAGGAATACAACCGCTTCCTGCAGGAAATGCGCGGCGAAGCCTACGTCGACCTGCGCGTGGGCAACACCGACGCCGCCACCGCGCCGACGGCCACGCCCGCGCCGGCGCCCGCCGCCAAGCCCTGACCCATGCGCCCCTCGCTCGCGCTGGTGCCGGGCGAGCCGGGCGGGATCGGCCCGGAGCTGTGCGTGCGGCTGGCGCAACAGCCGCGCCACGACTGCCAGCTCCTGGCCTTCGCCGATCCCGACACCTTGCGCGCCGCCGCGGCGGCGCTGGCGCTGCCACTGCAGCTGCTCCCCGAATCCAGCCCCGCCCTCGCCCCTGGCGACCTGCGCCTGCGCACGGTCGCCAATGCCGTGCCCAGCCGCTTTGGCGCGACCGAACCGGCCAATGCCGCGGCGGTGATCGCCGCCCTGACCCAGGCCGCCGATGCCTGCCTGCGCGGCGAACTGGCCGGCATGGTCACTGGCCCGGTGCACAAGGCTGCGATCAACGCCGGCGGCATCGCCTACACCGGCACCACCGAACTACTGGCCCAGCACGCTGGCCGCGAGGTGGTGATGATGCTGGCCAACGCCATCGTGCGCGTGGCCCTGGTCACCACCCATCTGCCGCTGCGCGCCGTCGCCGATGCGCTCACGCCGGCCCTGCTGGAACGCAGCCTGCGCATCACCGAGGCCGCCTTGCGCCATGAGTTCGGCATCGCCACGCCGACCATCGCGGTGCTGGGGCTGAACCCGCATGCCGGCGAGGACGGCCACCTGGGCCTGGAGGAGATCCAGGTGATGCAGCCGGTGCTGGATGCCTTGCGCGCGGAGGGCATGCACCTGCTCGGCCCGCTGCCGGCCGATACCGCGTTCCTGCCGCAGAAGCTGGCGAGCGTGGACGCGGTGCTGGCGATGTATCACGACCAGGGCCTGCCGGTGCTCAAGTACAGCGGCTTCGAGCAGGCGGTGAACCTGACCCTGGGCCTGCCCTACCCGCGCGTGGCGGTCGACCACGGCACCGCGCTGGAGCTGGCCGGCCGCGGCGTGGCCGACCCGTCCAGCCTGTTCGCCGCCACTGCGCTGTGCGCGCAACTGGCCGCGCGCCGCGCGCAGTCCTAGCTGCCGGGCCGAGCGCGTTCGGCGCTCTGTCGCAACCAGGCTCCCGGTCATGCCGGTCGCGGCTGAAGCCGCTCCTACGTCGCCGCAGGCGCGCGCCACCCGGCGCATGCCGATAAAATGCCCGCCATGACCTCCTCCTCCGGCTTCGGCGCCCCGGCCAAGAAATCCCTCGGCCAGCACTTCCTCAACGACCGCCACTACATCGACAGCATCGTCCGCGCGGTCGATCCCAAGCCGGGCGATCGCCTGGTGGAGATCGGTCCCGGCCAGGGTGCGATCACCTTCCCGCTACTGCGCCGGCATGGCCAGCTGACCGTGATCGAATTCGACCGCGACCTGATCGCGCCACTGACCGCGGCGGCGGCCGGCGTCGGCGAACTGACCATCCTCAACCGCGACGTACTGTCGGTGGATTTCGCCGCCCTGGCCGAGGGCGCGCGTATCCGCCTGGTCGGCAACCTGCCCTACAACATTTCCTCGCCGATCCTGTTCCATGCACTGGACCACGCCGCGGCGATCGCCGACATGCACTTCATGCTGCAGAAGGAAGTGGTCGACCGTATGGCCGCCGACCCGGGCAGCAAGGTCTACGGCCGGCTCAGCGTGATGCTGCAGGCGTATTGCGAGGTGACCTCGCTGTTCGTGGTGCCGCCGGGTGCGTTCCGGCCGCCGCCAAAGGTGGATTCGGCGGTGGTGCGGCTGGTGCCGCGGCCGCCGCAGACCGTGGGCATCGCCGATCGGACGCGCTTCGCCGACGTGGTCCGCGCCGCGTTCGGGCAGCGCCGCAAGACCCTGCGCAACGCCTTGAACGGCGTCTGCGATGCCGCCCAGTTCGAGGCCGCGGGCGTGCGCCCGGACGCGCGCGCCGAGCAACTCGAGGTCGCCGACTTCGTGCGCCTGGCCAACATCGCGCAAGCCTGAGCGGACGTCCGCGCGGCGCACGCATGCATGCGTGGTGCGAACCTCCGCGCGCGCGTTGCTCCGCTCCTTGCATGCCGGCGCAGGCGTCGCCGACCTGCACCGTAGACATGGTGATGACGGCACCGCCTCGACACCGCAGCGTGGCAAGCCGCACAACACAGACCGCCACCGCGAACGACGGCCCTCCTGCACACTGCCCGCGGCAACAACAGGCCCGCACGGGCGGCTCGCGCAGGCGGCAGCCAGGGCCACTGCCACGCGTCAGCCGCCTGGCAGTGACAACCGTTGACGCATCTCGCCTCAAACGGCAAAACACGCTCTAAACTGTGGGGATGAACGATGACGCCCCCTATCGGATCGAGGTCGAAGTGTCGCCCCGATTCCTCGACGACCAATCGGCGCCGGAGGACGGACGCTACACGTTCGCCTACACGATCCGCATCCACAACCGCGGCCGCGTCGCCGCGCGGCTGATCGCCCGGCACTGGGAGATCACCGACGGCAACGGCCGCATCGAACGCGTGGACGGCGACGGCGTGGTCGGCGAACAACCGCGGCTGCGCCCGGGCGAGGATTTCCGCTACACCTCCGGGCTGGTGCTGGAGACCGAACACGGCACGATGCGCGGCCACTACGACATGGAGGCCGACGACGGCACCCACTTCATCGCCGCGATCGCCCCGTTCGTGCTGTCCGTCCCACGGACCCTGCACTGATGGCGGTCTGGGCGATCGGCGACCTGCAGGGTTGCTACGACATCACCCAGCAACTGCTGGAGAAGATCCGCTTCGATCCGGCGGTGGACCGGCTGTGGTTCTGCGGCGACCTGGTCAACCGCGGCGGGCAGTCGCTGGAGACCCTGCGCCTGGTGCACTCGCTGCGCGAACACAGCGTGGTGGTACTGGGCAACCACGACCTGTCGCTGCTGGCGATCGGCGAGCGCAGCCCGGACGAGCAGCGCAAGGTCAACCCGGACCTGCAACGCATCGTGCTGGCCGAGGACCGCGACGAACTGCTGACCTGGCTGCGCATGCAGAAGCTGCTGCACGCCGACCGCCAGCTCGGCTGGATGATGATCCACGCCGGCCTGGCGCCGAAGTGGACCACCGCGCTGGCCGAGAAGCACGCGCGCGAGGTCGAGCAGCAACTGCATGGCAACGGCTACCGCAAGCTGTTCCGCAACATGTACGGCGACCGCCCCGCCTGGTCGCCGGGCCTGACCGGCTACGACCGCTCGCGCGCGATCATCAACCTGTTCACCCGCGCCCGTTACTGCACGCCGCGCGGGCGCATCGCGATCGAGGAAAAGGGCACGCCCGGCACCCAGGCGCAGGGCCTGTACCCGTGGTTCGAAGTGCCGGGACGGGTCGAGCGCGACCTGAAGATCGTCTGCGGGCACTGGTCGACGCTGGGCCTGACCATCACCCAGGGCGTGCACGCGATCGACACTGGCGCGGTCTGGGGCGGCAAGCTCACCGCCCTGCGCCTGGACAGCGAGGACCTGCAGGTGGTGCAGGTTCCGGGCCGTCCGGTGCAGGGACCGCCACCAGCGGCGCGCGGTGGCACGCCGCGGCGGCGCAGCGCGCCGAACCGTGGACAACCGGCGCCGGCTGCATCTGCGCCCGAGCAGGAGTGAGTTTCACGCGAGCCATCGCGATCTCGTAGGAGCGGCTTCAGCCGCGACAGGCGTTCCCGGGAATGCCCGTCGCGGCTGAAGCCGCTCCTACGAAAGCCTGGCGGCGCCTACACAGCGCCAGATCGGCGCCGGTAATCCACAAACTCGAAAGCCAGCGCATGCCGCGCATCCGCCGGATGCGCCTGCCGCGCCACCACGTCCCACTGCGCCGGATCGAACGCGGGGAAATGCGCATCGGCACCGTCGACCACGGTGTCGACATGGGTCAGATACAGCGCCTCGGCCAACGGCAGGGCCAGGGCGAAGATGTCGCCGCCGCCGATCACCGCCAGTTCCGTGGCGCCGGCTTCGCGCGCCGCGTCGATCGCCGCCTGCAGCGACGCCACCGGCTGCATGTCCGCGAACGGCACCTGCCCCGAACGGGTCATCACCAGGTTCAAGCGCCCGGGCAACGCGCGCCCCAGCGACTGCGCAGTCTTGCGCCCCATCAGCACCGGCTTGCCCAGGGTCAGCGCCTTGAACCGCTTGAGATCGTCCGGCAGGCGCCACGGCAGATCGTTGTCGCGGCCGATCGCATTGGCCCGGTCCAGCGCCGCGATCAGGCTCAACTGCAGCGAGGGGCGCGTAGACCGCTCCAAACCCGTCCCCGCCGCCACTGCCACCTTTTCCGATTCCCCATTCTCCATTCCCCACTCCCCGCCACTCACACCGCCACCGGCGCCTTGATCGCCGGATGCGGGTCGTAGCCCTCGATGGCGATGTCGTCGTAGGTGAAGGCGAACAGATCGGTCACCGCCGGATTCAGCCGGAGGCGCGGCAACGGCCTCGGCGTGCGCGCCAGTTGCTCGCGCGCCTGCGCGAAGTGGTTAGAGTACAGGTGCGCATCGCCCAGCGTATGCACGAAATCGCCCACACCCAGGCCGGTCGCCTGCGCCACCATGTGGGTCAGCAGCGCGTAGCTGGCGATGTTGAACGGCACGCCGAGGAAGATGTCGCCGCTGCGCTGGTACAGTTGGCAACTGAGCTTGCCGTCGACCACGTAGAACTGGAACAGACTGTGGCACGGCATCAGCGCCATCTGCGGCAACTCGGCCACGTTCCAGGCGCTGATCACCAGCCGCCGCGAATCCGGATTGCGCTTGATCTCGTCCACCAGCCACTGCATCTGGTCGATCTCGCGGCCATCGGCGCCGGTCCAGCGCCGCCACTGCTTGCCGTACACCGGGCCGAGTTCGCCCTGCGCATCGGCCCACTCGTCCCAGATGCTGACCTTGTTGTCCTTGAGATAGGCGATGTTGGTCTCGCCCTTCAGGAACCACAGCAACTCGTGCACGATCGAGCGCAGGTGCAGCTTCTTGGTGGTGACCAGCGGGAAGCCGTCGTTGAGATCGAAACGCATCTGCCAGCCGAACACGCTGCGCGTGCCAGTGCCGGTGCGGTCGGCTTTCTCCGCGCCGCGCTCCAGCACGTGCTGCAGCAAGTCCAGGTATTGCTTCACTTGGTCACCTCCGGCGGCGGCACCGGCTGCAGCACAGGCGCGCTGCGCGAGCGCCACAGCAGGAACACGCCCAACAGGATCAGCGGAATGCTCAGTTGCTGGCCGCGCGTCAGCCAATGGAACGCCAGGTAGCCGAGCTGCGCATCCGGCACTCGCACGAACTCCACGGCGAAGCGGAACACGCCGTACAACAACGCGAACAGGCCGGACACCGCATAGCGCGCGCGCGGCTTCATCGAGAACGTCCACAGCACCACGAACATCACCAGGCCTTCCAGTGCCGCTTCGTACAGCTGCGACGGATGGCGGGCATAGCGATCGAGCATGCCGGCGGCGTACTGCTGCTGCAATTGCGCGCTGCTCATCAAGCTCTCCAGCGCTGGCGCGTTGGCCACCCCGTCCTGCACCGGTGCGTGCGGGAAGATGACGCCCCAGCCGGCGTGGGTCAACTTGCCCCACAACTCGCCGCCGACGAAATTGCCGATGCGACCGAAGCCCAGGCCCAGCGGCACCAGCGGGGCGATGAAGTCGACGGTGTCGAAGAAATGCAGGCGCGCCTTGCGCGTCCACCACAGGCAGGCCGCCAGCACGCCCAGCAGGCCGCCGTGGAAGCTCATGCCGCCGTCCCACACCTTGAAGATCAGCAGCGGATCGGCCAGGAAATCGGACAGCGCGTAGAACAGCATGTAGCCGATGCGCCCGCCCAGCACCACGCCCAGCATCGCGTAGAACAACAGGTCGGAGAAACCGTCCTCGTTCACCCCGGGCAAGCGCCCGGCACGGATGCGGCGGCGGCCCAGCCACCAGGCCGAGATAAAGCCGGCCAAGTACATCAGCCCGTACCAATGCACCTTCACCGGCCCGAGCGAGAAGGCGATGGGGTCGATCTGGTGGAGATAGGTCATGCGCAAGCGTCGGCCGGGGGGCAAAGAGCGCCTATTCTGCCACCGACTCCGCTCCTTGCCGCGATTGCGGATGGCACAGCGGGGTGGCGCTTCATCTGCTGGCAGGCGCACGCGTCTGCCACCGACTCCGCTCCTTGCCGCGATTGCGGACGGCACAGCGGGGTAGCGCTTCATCTGCTGGCAGGCGCACGCGTCTGCCACCGACTCCGCTCCTTGCCGCGCCTGCGGATGGCACAGCGGGGTGGCGCTTCATCTGCCGGCAGGCGCACGCGTCTGCCACTGACTCCACCGCCGACTCTGCGCATGACCGATGTGCAGCCGGATGCTGTGCGCATTCCCGTAGGAGCGGCTTCAGCCGCGACGAGGCTTTACCGGGGAACGCCCGTCGCGGCTGAAGCCGCTCCTACGGGAGGATCCGTCGGTGGCGAAGGTCGGTGCAAAAATCCCAGCCAAGTAAATGGCTCGGATCGGCAGCAGGTGGACAGCGCATTCTGATTCCCCCTGCATGCTTGCGGAAGCCAAGCCCCTGAAATCCACCACATCGGCGCCAAAACGCCGCGTGTCATCTACCGGCAGGACACGCCCGAACTCCAGGCGCGCTCAATCCAGCACCCGCGGCAGATTCGGCAATTCGTTCTCGCCCTGCTGGCCCGGCTGCGCCGGGAAGTGCGCGGCCAGCAACGCGGAGACTGCGCCGACGCCGGCGATCACCGCCTGCTCGGGCTGGCCGGCGCGCATGTCGCGCTCGATCAGCGCGCAGACCTGGCGCCACTGCGCCGCGTCCACCCGTCCGCGCAGGCCGCGGTCGGCGACGATCTCGATGTGGTGGTCGGCCAGCAGCAGATAGATCAGCACGCCGTTGTTGGCCTCGGTATCCCAGGTGCGCAACTGCGCGAACGCATGCTCGGCGCGCAGCTGCGGGGCCATGCCGCGCAGCACCTGCGCCGGTGCCAGCCCCGATTCCACCGCGAACATCACCTGCCCGCTGTGCAGGCGCTCGCCCTCGGCGATCGCCGCGCCGATGCGTTCCAGGCTGGCCGCGGGAAACAGGCGCTGCGCGGACGGCGCGAACAGGTGCCGAAGCAAGCGCATCACCAGCTCCCCGAGGCGCCGCCGCCTCCGGAACTGCCGCCCCCACCGCCCCAGCCGCCTCCGCCGAAGCCGCCTCCGCCGCCACCCCAACTACCGCCACCGCCGCCCCAGCCACCGCCGAAGCCGCCGCCACCCCAGCCGCCCCAACCGCCACCGCCAGCCGAGCGGCCAGGCGCGATGCCGACGAACAGGCCCAGCAGCAGGCCGATCGCGCCGGTCAGCGCACCGACGAACAGCGACAGGCTCAGCAGCAGGCCGACGCCGCCGCCGACCACGCCGCTCAGCACACCGCGCACAGGACGCGACAGCTGCGCGAACAGCACCTGCGCGACCAGCGCCGCGAACAGGCCGGCGAAGAATCCGAATCCCAGGCCGCCGCCGCGCGAGGTGGAAGCGTGCGCACTCACCGGCGCCGGCAACGCCTCGCCGTCGATCAGCTTGACCAGCATCGCGGTCGCTTCGGCAATGCCGCCGCTGTAGTCGCCGGCGCGGAAGCGCGGCACCAGGTACTCCTGGATGATGCGGTTGGCGGTGGCGTCGGGAATCGCGCCCTCCAGGCCGTAGCCGGGCTGGATGCGCACGCGTCGGTCGTCCTTGGCCACCACCAGCAGCACGCCGTCGTCCACGCCCTTGCGGCCGAGCTTCCACTGGTCGAACACGCGCTGGGTGTATTGCTCGATGCTCTCCGGGGCGGTGCTGGGCACCACCAGCACCTGCAACTGGCTGCCTTTGCGCTGCTGCAGCTGCACCGCCTGCCGGTCCAGCTCCAGGCGCTGGTTCGGTGTCAGCGTGCCGGTGGTGTCCACCACCGGCGCATCCAGCGGCGGGATCGGCGCCTCGGTCTGCGCCCAAGCCAGCCACGGCAACAGCGCCAGCAGCAGCACCAGCCAGACGCAGACGTGCCGACGGCCGGCCGCAGCGCGGGTGCCACCGCACGACGCCGTCGCTGCGGCGGCGCGCTCAGCCGCGGAGGTGAAACGCACGGTCGGGCCGGCCTGCAGCGACGCTTACTGCGCCGGTGCCGGCTGCTGCGGCTGCTGCGGCTGCTGCGGCGCGGACGCCGGCTGGCCGCCGAAGTTCACCGCCGGCGCCTCGGAGATCTGCGCCTCGTTCTCCACCGAGAAGTTGGGCTTCTCCTTGTAGCCGAACATCTTGGCGGTGAGCACCTGCGGGAAGGACAGGATGTAGGTGTTGTAGTCCTGCACCGCCTGGATGTAGCGGCCGCGTGCCACGGTGATGCGGTTTTCGGTGCCTTCCAGCTGCGCCTGCAGGTCGCGGAAGGCCTGGTCGGATTTCAGGTTGGGATAGTTCTCGCTGACCACCAGCAGCCGCGACAGCGCGCTGGACAGCTGGCCCTGTGCCTGCTGGAACTGCTGCAGCGAGGCGGCGTCGTCGGCGTTGACCTGCACCTGGCCGACGCGGGCGCGGGCGTTGGTCACGTCGGTGAGCACCTGCCGCTCCTGGTCGGCATAGCCCTTGACCGTGTTGACCAGGTTCGGCACCAGGTCGGCACGGCGCTTGTACTGGTTCAGCACTTCCGACCAGCCGGCCTTGACCGCCTGGTCCTTCTGCTGGATCGCGTTGTAGCCGCAGCCGGACAGCAATACCGCCAGCGCGGCCAGGAACAGGGAGCGGGACAACAGGCGCATGCGAGGACTCCGGCAGATGACTGCGCGCAGCTTGCCACGCCGCCGGTGAAAACGCAGCCGACCTCAGCGGTGGCTCACCACTTGCCGGCGCCGGGCACCTGGTGCGCGGCGGCGCGCCGGCGCATCAGCAGGTTCAGCCACTCCACCAGCACCGAGAAGCCCATCGCCGCGTAGATGTAGGGCTTGGGCACGTGCACGTCCAGGCCATCCAGGATCAGCACCACGCCGATCATCAGGATGAAAGCCAGCGCCAGCATCTTCACCGTCGGGTTGGCGTCGATGAAGCGGCCCAGCGGGTTGGCCGCCAGCAGCATCACCGCCACCGCCAGCAGCACCGCGGCGATCATCACCGGGATGTGCTGGGCCATGCCCACCGCGGTAATCACCGAATCCAGCGAGAACACGATGTCGATCACCGCGATCTGCGCGATCACCATCCAGAACACGCCCGAGGCCTTGCTGGTGGTGGGATCTTCGTCCTCGCCGCCGGTGATCAGCTCGCGGATCTCCATGGTGCCCTTCACCAGCAGGAACAGGCCGCCGACGATCAGGACCAGGTCGCGGATCGAGATGCCCATGCCGGCGACGCTGAACAGTTCGCCCTGCATGCGCGCCAGGAACGCCAGCGACACCAGCAGCGCGATACGGGTCAGGCAGGCCACCGCGATGCCGAACTTGCGCGCGGCTGGGCGTTGCGCTTCCGGCAGCTTGCCCACGGCGATGGAGATGAACACCAGGTTGTCGATGCCCAGCACGATCTCCAACGCACTCAGCGTCAACAGCGTCAGCCAGGTGTTGGGATCGGCGAGAAATTCGAGGGCCATGGTGTCGGGTCCTTTAACGGAAGAAGAAACGGGCGGCGATCACAGCAGGCGCGGCAGCAGGATCAGGCCCCAGCACAGCACCACGTTGGCCAGCATCACGAACACCGCGGCCGAGCCCATGTCCTTGGCGCGGCCGGCCAGCTCGTGATGCTCGGGACCATAGCGCTCGATCACCGCCTCGATCGCCGAATTGAGCAGTTCCACGGCCAGCACCAGCAGCAGCGAGCCGATCATGAGCACCTGCTGCACCGGCCCCTGCCCCAGCCACAGCGCCAACGGCGCCAGGATCAGGAACAGGCACACCTCCAGGCGGAAGGAGGATTCGTGCAGCCAGGCGGCGCGCAAGCCCTGCCAGGACCAGCGCGCCGCCATCAGCATGCGGCGCGGCCCGCGCGGCAGGTGCCCGAATTGGTCGGCCACGGCTCAGCCCCGCCCCGTGCAACGGGGGCGCGACGACGACGGCCGGAAGGAATCGGTCATGGGCAAGGGCGCAGCGGGATAGGCCGCAATTTTGCCACAAGCCCCGCGGCGGCGCCGGCATCGCCGCGGATTTGCCTGCATGTCGCGCCTGCGGCACCATCGGCGATCCCCTTGCTTCGAGGAGGCGTCATGCCCCGTTCGCCGCTGCGCGCACCGCTGCTCGCCCTGAGTCTGTTCAGTCTGTCCCTGCTGAGCCTGTCGCCGGCGCTGGCGCTCACCCCGCCCCCGCCGCCCAGCGTGCCCGAGCAGGTCTCCAATGCCGCCTGGGAAGAGGACATGGCGCGTTTCGCCAAGGACGATGCCGCGCATCCGGTCAAACCCGGCGGCGTGCTGTTCGTCGGCAGTTCCTCGATCCGCTTCTGGACCTCGCTGGCCACCGATTTCCCCGGCGTGCAGACGCTGAACCGCGGTTTCGGCGGCTCGGAGATCCGCGACAGCACCTGGTACGCCGACCGCATCGTGGTGCCGTACAAGCCGCGCCTGATCGTGTTCTACGCCGGCGACAACGATCTCAACAGCGGCCGCAGCCCGCAGCAGGTGCGCGACGACTTCGTGGCCTTCGTGACCCGCGTGCGCCGCGACCTGCCCAAGACCCGCATCGTCTACCTGTCGATCAAGCCCAGCCCGTCGCGCGCGGCGCTGATGCCGAAGATGGCCGAGGCCAACGCGCTGATCCGCACGGCCGCGGCCGGCCTGAAGCAGATCCAGTTCGTCGACGTGTACACGCCGATGCTGGGCGCGGACGGACAACCGCGCGCCGAGCTGTTCGGCCCGGACAAGCTGCACATGAACGCGGCCGGCTACGCGCTGTGGCGCGACACCCTGCGTCCTTACCTGCAAGACTGAGATACCCGGACGCCCGCGCCACGGCGCGCGGGCGCTCAGGGCGACGGTGGGAACCGCACCGTCGCGAGAATGCCCCCGCCCTCGGCGTTCTCCAGGGCCACCTGCCAGCCAAAGCGGTCGCACAGCCGGCGCACAATCGACAGGCCCAGCCCGGTGCCCTGCGGACGTTCCGGCTCGGCGCGGAAGAACGGCTCGAAGGCGTGCCGCAGCGCTTCCTCGGACATGCCGATGCCGGTGTCGCGGATGCGGATGCGGTCGGCCTCGACCTCGACCTCCACGCGTCCGGCATCGGTGTAGCTGCAGGCGTTGCGCAGCAGGTTGCTGACCACCACGTGCAGCACCCGTGGCGGCGCGTGCAGTGTGGCCGGGGCCAGCACGCGCACGCTCAGGGTCACCGGCTTGTCCGCCAGCAACTCACGGGCGTTTTCGGCCTCGTATTCCACCAGCTCGGCGACATCGATGGTCTCGCTCTGCGGCACCACGTCCGCTTCCCGCGCCAGGATCAGGAACGCGTCGATCACCGCTTCCATGTCGCGGCCGGCACGCTGGATCCGCTGCAGGCTGCGGTTCAGGCGCGGCGGCAGTTCCTGCTCGGTCATCGCGATGTCGGTGGCGACGCGGATCACCGTCAGCGGGGTGCGCAGTTCGTGGCTGGCATCGCGGGTGAAGTTGCGTTCGCGGGCGACATGGTCGGTGACGCGCTGGGCCAGCGCATGCAACGCGGCGGCCAACTGCCGCGCCTCGCCCTGCACGTCGGCCGGCAGGTTTTCCGGGGCCAGATCGGCGGCGGCCGGGTGCCGCGGATCCCAGCGCGAGACCCGCCGCGCCAGCCAGTTCATCGGCGACAGCAAGCGTCGCGACACTCGCCACGTCAACCAGGCCACCACGATCACCGCGATCAGGGTCAGCAGGGTCGGCACCACGCCGAACCAGAACGCCAGCCGCTGCGCCGGCGCGCGCAGGAATACCAGGTACAGGCGACCGGACGGGTTCTGGTCGACCAGCACGATCTCCCCGCCAGGGCGGTCCTCGTGCAGGCCGGGCGCCAGCCCCCGCAGGTCGACGGGCACGGCGGCATCGGATTGGCCGGGCGCCACCAGGTAGCCGCGCAGGCTGTGGGTGTTGGGCGGAAGCTGCTGCGGCTGCTGCGCATGCACGCGCCAGTAATAGCGCGCTTCCTGCTTCAGGATCGAGCCGACCAGCGAGTGCTGCACGATCGCCACCACCAGATAACTGGCAAGCGTGACCACGCAGCCCGCAAACACGATGCGGGCGATCAGGGCGAGGCGAAGTTTGCGCGGCAACCCGTGCGGCATACGGCATCCGTGATCGTTGCCGCGATTATAGGAAGGCCGATCGTGATCCTTTCGTGCAAACGGCCCCGTGCAACGGGGCCGTCACGCTGTCCACGAGCGGAGCCGCCTCAGCTCATCGGCTGGGCGATGTCGGCGATGCGGTAACCGGCGCTCTGCACGGTGTGCAGCAGCGGGCGGTCGAACGGCTTGTCGATGATCTTGCGCAGGTTGTACAGATGGCTGCGCAGGGTGTCCGAATCCGGCAGGCCGTTGCCCCAGATCTCGCGCTCGATTTCCTGGCGGGTGACCACGCGCGGCGATTCGCGCATCAGGATGGTCAGCAGGCGCAGGCCGATCGGCGAGAGCTGCAGCTCGGTGCCGGCGCGGGTGGCGCGCATGCTCACCGGGTCCAGCACCAGGTCGGCCACCTTCAGCACTTCCGAGCCGACCTGGCGGCGCTCGCGGCGGATCAGCGCACGCAGGCGCGCTTCCAGTTCCTGGATCGCGAACGGCTTGGTCAGGTAGTCGTCGGCACCGAAGCCCAGGCCGGTGAGCTTGTCGTCGAGCGTGTCGCGCGCAGTCAGCATCAGCACCGGAGTGGACTTGCGCGCGTCGTTGCGCAGGCGGCGACACACTTCGATGCCGTCCAGACGCGGCAGCATCAGGTCCAGCACCACCACGTCGTAGCTGTTCTCCGCCGCCAGGCGATAGCCGTCCAGGCCATCGCAGGCGTAATCCACTTCGAATCCGCGGCCCTCCAGATACTCGCCGATCATCTCGGAAATATTGCGGTTGTCTTCCACGACCAGCACGAGCCCGGATGTTTCCTTGGTCTGACGCATAACGCTTCCTCAGTCTTCAGCTTTGTGAAACATGCCGGATGTGCGGTGGTGGCGGCGTGAAGGTCGCTTCATCTGCCTGAGCCGGTAAAAAACTATCGAGCGATCAATGGCTTGAGCTGCGGCCAAACGTTGTCCAGCACCTTGGGCTGGGCTGCGGCGGTGGGGTGCAGACCGTCGCCCTGCATCAGCGCCGGGTTCAGCGCCACGCCCTCCAGCAGGAATGGCAACAGGCCGGTCTGGTACTGCTTCGCCAGGTCCGCGTAGACCGCGCGCAGGCGCTGGCGGTAGCCCGGGCCGTAGTTCGGCGGCACGTCGATGCCCAGCAACAACACCTTCGCACCCGCGTCACGGCTGAGCACGATCATCTTCTCCAGGTTGCCGCGCAGTTCGGCCGGGCTCAGCCCGCGCAACGCGTCGTTGCCGCCCAGTTCGATCACCACCACCGACGGCCGGTGCTTCTGCAGCAGCGCCGGCAGGCGGGTCAGCGCGCCAGAGGAGGTCTCGCCGCTGATGCTGGCATTGACCACCGCCGGCGGCGTCCGCATCTGTTGCTGCAGGCGCTTGTCCAGCAAGGCCACCCAGCCGGATTGCACCGGAATGTTGTGCGCGGCGCTGAGGCTGTCGCCGAGCACCAGCACCGGACCCGTCGCACCTTTGGCACAGGCGATGACGGGCAGCAGCACCCACCATGCCAGCAGCAGCCAGGCGCGGCGCGTCCAGGCCGGCTTGCTTCTCGTCTCATCACCACGCATCGGAGATTCCCTCATCGACAGTCAGGCCCCCACGCTTCGCGCCGGCATCGCCATCGACGTGCGCGATGTCGGCAAATCCGTCAGCGGACCGGAGGGTACGGTCCACATTCTCGACAAGGTCGGATTGACCATCGGTGAAGGCGACAGCGTCGCCATCGTCGGTGCCTCCGGCTCCGGCAAGACCACCCTGCTCGGCTTGCTGGCCGGCCTCGACCTGCCGACGCGCGGCGAGATCGTGCTGGCCGGGCAGTCGCTCAATGCGCTGGACGAGGAAGCGCGCGCTGCGCTGCGTGCGCGCGAGGTCGGCTTCGTGTTCCAGAGTTTCCACCTGCTGCCGTCGCTGACCGCGGCCGAGAACATCGCCCTGCCGCTGGAACTGGCCGGACGCGAGGATCCGGCGCGGGTGCGCGAGGTGCTGGAGGCGGTGGGGCTGAGCGCGCGGGCGCGGCACTACCCGCGGCAACTGTCCGGCGGCGAGCAGCAGCGCGTGGCCTTGGCGCGCGCGTTCGTGGCGCGGCCGCGCATCCTCTTCGCCGACGAGCCCACCGGCAGCCTCGACCAGGCCACCGGGCAGCAGATCAGCGACCTGCTGTTCGCGCTCAACGCCGGCAGCGACACCACCCTGGTGCTGGTCACCCACGACATGCGCCTGGCGCAGCGCTGCGAGCACCGCTACCGCCTCGACGGCGGCCGCCTGCGCGCCGCCGACGCGGCGGATGCCGCATGAACGTGCTGCGCCACGCCGCGCGCGCACTGCGCCGCGAACTGTTCGCCGGCGATCTGCTGACCGTGTTCGCCGCGCTGGTGCTGGGCGTGGCGGTGATGACCGCGGTCGGCACCCTGGTCGACCGGGTGACCCTGGCGCTGACCGGCAGCGCCGCCGAGGTGATCGGCGGCGACCTCGGCGTCAGCGGGCGCCAGGACATCCCCGCCGCCTTCGCCGAGGAGGCGCAGCGGCGCGGGCTGCGCAGCACGCGCATGGTCAGTTTCCCCAGCGTGCTGTTCCATGGCGACGCCAGCCAGATGGCCAACATCAAGGCGGTGAGCGCGGGTTATCCGCTGCGCGGCGAGTTGCTGGTCGCGCGCGACACCGTCGGTGCCGGCAGCGAACGCGCCGGGCCGCCGCCACGCGGCGAGGCCTATGCCGATCCGCGTCTGCTCGAGGCGCTGGGGCTGAAGCTCGGCGACGCGCTGGAGTTCGGCGCCGGCACGCTGCGCGTGACCCGGGTGCTGCGCGCCGAACCGGATGCCTCTGGCGAACTGATGCAGTTGTCGCCGCCGCTGCTGGTCAACCGCGCCGACGTCGATGCCGCCGGCCTGCTCGGCCCTGGCAGCCGTGCCTCCTATCGGTTGATGTTCGCCGGCGCGCCCGGCGAGATCGCCGCCCTGCGCGCATGGTTGGCGCCGCGTGCCAAGGCGTTCCGCCTGGTCGGCATCGAGGACACCCAGCGCGGCGTGCGCGGCGCCTTCGACCGCGCCGGACGGTTCCTGGCGCTGGCCGCGTTGCTGGCGGTGCTGCTGGCCGGCGTCGCCACCGCACTGGCCGCCAACCGTTTCGCGTTGCGCCGCATCGACAACGTGGCCGTGCTGCGCTGCCTGGGCGCGCGCCAGCGCGACATCCTCGGCGCGCTGGCCCTGCAGTTGCTGCTGCTGGCGATCCCCGCCTGCGCGCTCGGCGTGGGCCTGGGCATGCTGGCCCAGGTCGGCCTGGTCGAAGCGCTGGGCAGCCTGATTCCCAACCGCCTGCCGCTGCCGCAGGCGACGCCGGCGCTGGCCGGCGCAGGCATCGGCCTGTTGCTGCTGCTCGGCTTCGGCCTGCCGCCGCTGCTGCGCCTGCGCGACGTGCCGCCGATGCGCGTGCTCAACCGCAGCTTCGCCGCGCTGCCGCCGACCTCACTGCTGGTCTACGCCGCCGCGCTGGTCGCCACCGTGGTGCTGGCGGTGTACGCCACCGGCGACGGCGTGCTGGCGGCCTGGGTGCTGGGCGGCCTGACCCTGCTGGCGGCGCTGGCCGCGGCGGTCGGCGGCGTGCTGCTGGCGGTGCTGCGGCGGCTGCAGGGACGCCTGCGCGGGCCGTGGAAGCTGGGCCTGGCGGCGCTGACCCGGCGCCGCGCGCTGAGCGTGGTGCAACTGGTGGGATTGTCGCTGTCGCTGTGCGCCCTGCTGTTGCTGGCGGTGATCGGCCCCGGCCTGCTGGGGCAATGGCGCGACCGGCTGCCGGCGGATACGCCCAACTACTTCCTGATGAACATCCAGCCCGACCAGGCCGAGCAGGTGCTGGGCACCCTGCGCACGCTCGGCGTCGCCGACGCGGCGGTGGAACCGTTCAGCACCGGCAAGCTGGTGGCGATCAACGGCAAGCCGCCGCAGCGCCGCGAGCAGGGTCCGGAGGACGATGGCGACGGCAGCGACCGGCCGATCAACTTCTCCTGGCGGCACGAGTTCCCCGCGGCCAACCGACTGCTGTCCGGCCGCTTCTGGGCCGCCGACAGCACCGCCGCCGAGGCCTCGGTGGAGGAAGGCTGGGCGCAGCGCTACGGGCTCAAGCTCGGCGACCGCATCACCCTGCTGCTCGGCGACCAGCAGCGCAGCTTCACCGTGACCAGCCTGCGCAAGGCCGACTGGGATTCGTTCCGGGTCAATTTCTTCCTGCTGCTCAACGCCGGCGCGGTGCAGGATGCGCCGTATAACCTGATCTCCGCCTTCCACCTGCCGCGCGCCTCGGCCGCGCAACTGAGCGGGCTCAGCCGTGCCTATCCGAACGTGTCGCTGCTGGACATCGACGCGATCCTGCAGCGGGTGCGCGAGGTCATCGACCGCGTCGCCCAGGCCGTGCAACTGGTGATGGGCTTCAGCCTGCTGGCCGGCGCGCTGGTGTTGCTGGCTGCCCTGCAGGCCACTGCCGGCGAGCGCCGCTACGACAGCGCGGTGCTGCGCACGCTGGGCGCACGCCGTGGGCAGTTGCGCGGTGCGGTGCTGGTGGAGTTCGGCGCGCTCGGCCTGCTCGCGGCGATCCTTGCGGTCGGGGCGGCGGCGATCATCGGTGTGGTGGTGGCCAGGCAGGCCTTCGACCTCGCGCTGTCGCCACCGTGGTCGGCGCTGCTGCTCGGCGGCCTCGGCGGCGTGGCGCTGAGCCTGCTCGCCGGCTGGTCCGGCACCCGCCGCATCCTGCGCACGCCGCCGGCGCTGGCCTTGCGCGAGAACTGAGCACACGGCGGCCCGGCACACCGGGCCGCTGCAAGACGCGGGCATCGCCCACGCATGCTTGAAACCATCGGCGGCGCGCAACGGCTCCGGGGATCCACAGACCACTGCGAATCCCGAATCCCCAATCCCCAATCCCGGCACCACACATATGCCGGTTGCGTATAAGCACCATCCGAATCGTTGCTTCGGCGCGCGCCGGACGCGGCCTAGAGTGGGTGTGCACGCCGCATGCCGGAGCCGCGGCGTCGCATCCTTCGCAGACGAGGCCGCCGCATGCCACGCGCATCCATCGCAACACGGCCGGCCGCCGCCGCGCCGACGGTCCGCATCGAACCGTTCGCCGCGCCGCTGGGCGCGCAGGTGCTGGGGCTGGACCTGACCCAGCCGCTGGACGCCAGCACGTTCGCGCTGCTGCATCGCGCCCACCTGCACTACCACGTGCTGGTGTTCCGCGACCAGCGCATCACCCCGGCGCAACAGGTGGCCTTCAGCCGCCGCTTCGGCCCGCTGCAGATCCATGTGCTGCGCCAGTTCCAGCTGCGCGATCACCCGGAAGTGCTGGTGGTGTCGAACATCAAGGAGCATGGCCAGCCGATCGGGCTGGGCGATGCCGGCCACTACTGGCATTCGGACCTGTCGTACAAGCCGACCCCGAGCCTGGGCTCGATGCTGCTGGCGCAGGAGTTGCCGGCCGAGGGCGGCGACACCTTGTTCGCCAACCAGCACCTGGCCTGGGACACGCTGCCGCTTGAGCTGCAACGCGCGGTCGACGGACGCCTGGCCGAGCACAGCTACCTGGCCAAGTACGAGGACCTGCGCAAGCGCAATCCGTGGCGGCCGCCGCTGACCCAGGCGCAGATCGACGAAGTGCCGCCGGTGCGCCATCCGATCGTGCGCACCCATCCGGAGACCGGGCGCCGCGCGCTGTTCGTCAGCGAGCACTTCACCACCCGCGTCGTTGGCCTGCCGCAGGACGAAAGCGATGCGCTGCTGCAGGCGCTGTTCGCGCACAGCAGCGCCGATGCGCTGGTCTATCGGCACCGATGGCAGCCGCACGACATGGTGTTCTGGGACAACCGCTCGGTCACCCACCTGGCCGGCGGCACCCCGGACCACCTGCGCCGGCGCCTGCACCGCACCACCATCGAGGGCGACGTGCCGTTCTGAGCCACGCCCCTGCACGCGCGCATCCGCCGCTTTCCGACCGCGTAGTCCCCTCCCCCACTGGAACGACGCATGACCGCTTCCGATTTGCCCGCTCTCCCGGCCATCGCGCCGCCCGCCGCCGCGCCGCGGCGACTGCGCTGGTTCGCCGCCGCACTGCTCGCCGTCGCGCTGCTGCACGTCCAGCCTGCGCAGGCCGAAGGCCGGCTGCGTATCGCCAAGCAGTACGGCATCGTCTACCTGCTGCTGGACGTGGCGCAGGAGCAGAAGCTGATCGAGAAGCACGGCAAGGCCGCCGGCATCGACATCGCGGTGGAGACCGTGCAGTTGTCCGGCGGCGCGGCCGCCAACGATGCGCTGCTGTCCGGGTCGATCGACGTGGCCGGCGCCGGCGTCGGCCCGCTGTTCACCCTATGGGACCGCACGCGCGGCCGCCAGAACGTGCGCGGCGTGGCCTCGCTGGGCAACTTCCCGTACTACCTGATCAGCAACGATCCGCGGATCAAGACCCTGGACGACTTCGGCCCGCGCGACCGCATCGCGGTGCCGGCGGTCGGCGTGTCGGTGCAGTCGCGGCTGCTGCAGCACGCCTCGGCGCAGCGCTGGGGCGAGCGCGCCTACAACCAGCTGGACGCGCAGCAGGTGGCCTTGCCGCATCCCGACGCGGCCGTAGCGATCATCCGCGGCGGCACCGAGATCACCGCGCACTTCGCCAGCCCGCCGTTCCAGGAACAGGAACTGGCGCGCAACCCGAAGGCGCACATCGTGCTCGACTCGTACGCGATCGAAGGCGGCCCGACCTCGGCCACGGTGCTGTACGCCACCGAGAAATTTCGCCGCGACAATCCCAAGACCTACCAGGCCTTCGTCGCCGCGCTGGCCGAGGCGGCGGTCTTCGTGCAACGCCAGCCGGAACAGGCGGCGGACCTGTTCGTGCGCCGCAATGGCGGCAAGATCGATCGCGCGCTGGTGCTGCGCATCCTCAAGGACCCGAAGGTGCAGCTCAAGACCGCGCCGCAGAACACGCTCAAGCTCGGCCAGTTCCTGTCCCGGATCGGCGCGATCAAGCAGGCGCCGACCTCGGTCAAGGACTATTTCTTCGACAGCGCGCAAGTCGCCGGAGGCAGCTGAGATGAACCGCTTCGCCTTGACGCCGGCGCCGTTGCTGCAGCTCGAGCGGGTCAGCCTGGACTACGCCAGCGGATCGCGCGTGGTCCGCGCCACGCATCAGGTCAGCTTCGATGTGTACGCTGCCGACCGCATGGTGCTGCTCGGCCCGTCGGGCTGCGGCAAGTCGACCCTGCTCAAGGCCATCGCCGGCTTCGTCACGCCGAGCGAAGGACAGATCCGCCTGGATGGGCAGGTGCTGCGCGCGCCGGGACCGGACCGGGTGGTGGTGTTCCAGGAATTCGACCAGTTGGCGCCGTGGAAGACGGTGCGTCAGAACGTCGCCTTCGGCCTGCGTGCGGCACGCAAGCTGGGGCGGCGCGAAGCGGGCGAGCGCGCGGATCATTTCCTGCACAAGGTCGGCTTGTCCGCGTTCGCCGATGCCTATCCGCACACCTTGTCCGGCGGCATGAAGCAGCGCGTGGCGATCGCGCGGGCGCTGGCGATGCAGCCGCGCGTGCTGCTGATGGACGAGCCGTTCGCCGCGCTCGACGCGCTGACCCGCCAGCGCATGCAGGAGGAGGTGCTGGAACTGTGGGACGAGGCCCGCTTCACCCTGATGTTCGTGACCCACTCGATCGAGGAGGCCTTGCTGGTCGGCAGCCGCATCGTGCTGCTGTCGGCGCATCCGGGCCAGGTCCGCGCCGAACTCAACAGCCACGGCTTCGGGCCCGGCAGCGTCGGCAGCCCGGCGTTCCAGCACGCCGCACAGCGCATCCACCGGCTGCTGTTCGATGCGCCGGGCACCACCGACGTCGGCGACGACACCGAGGGAATGGCGACGGCCACCAGCAACGTGGCGCCGCTGCTCCGACGCGCCGGCGTGCGCGAGGCCGCACCATGAGCGCCGCCGCACCATTGCGGCCGCCGATCCGCGCCGAGTACGAAAACCCGGTCGTGCCCTACACCGCCGCCGTGCCGGCGGCCGTGGCGCGGCGGCGGCAGGTCCCGGACTGGCTGCGCCAGGCGCTGGTGCTGGTCGCGCTGGCGGCACTGTGGGAAGCGGCGGCGCGCTGGCTCGACGACGACCTGTTGCTGCCGAGCTTCCTGCAGACCGCGCGTGCCTTCGTCGACGGGATATGGACGGGCGAATTGCTGGGCCGTGTCGGCGCCTCGCTGCGCATGCTCGCGCAGGGTTATGCGCTCGGCGTGGCATTGGCCTTCGGCCTGACCGCGCTGGCGGTCTCGACCCGGATCGGACGTGACCTGCTGAGCACGCTGACCGCAATGTTCAATCCGTTGCCGGCGATCGCGCTGTTGCCGCTGGCCCTGCTGTGGTTCGGCCTGGGCAACGGCAGCCTGGTGTTCGTGCTGGTGCACGCGGTGCTGTGGCCGCTGGCGCTGAACACCTACGCCGGTTTCCAGGGCGTGCCGGAGACGCTGCGCATGGCCGCGCGCAACTATGGGCTGCACGGCCTGCGCTACGTGGCCGCGATCCTGGTGCCGGCCGCGCTGCCGGCGATCCTGTCGGGCCTGAAGATCGCCTGGGCCTTCGCCTGGCGCACGCTGATCGCCGCCGAACTGGTGTTCGGCGCCACCTCCGGCCAGGGCGGCCTCGGTTGGTACATCTTCCAGAATCGCAACGAGCTCTACACCGACCGCGTCTTCGCCGGTCTGGCGATGGTGATCCTGCTCGGCCTGGTGGTGGAAGGCGCCGGCTTCCGCGTGCTGGAACGGCTCACCGTGCGCCGCTGGGGCATGCAGCGCTGAGCGACTCGGGCGTCTCTCCACAACGGGTCGCCGCCGGGCACGAGCGCCCGCGTATCGGTGAAACGCAAAAAAGGGGAAGGCGCCATCCCGGCCGCCTTCCCCACCCTGGCTGTGGCGCCGGCGCTGGCCTCAGCGCGCGGCCGGTGCCGGCGCCGTCCATTGCGCGAACACCGCATCGAGTTGCGCATCGCTGACCGGCTTGCCCTGTTGCACCGCCTCGGCCTGGCCGAACAGCGGCACGATGATCGCCATGCCGTCGACCTTGGTCTTCAGCTGCACGCCCGGCGCCTTGCCGAGCAGGCCGTCCCAGCGCGCGCGCACCCTGGCCCAGTAGCCCTGGGTGGCCTTCCAATAGGCGTAGGCCGGGGCGAAATCGACGGTCGTGGTCTTGACGTAGTCGTTGAAGCCGAACTCGCGGGCGATGGCCTGCTGGCTGCCGTCGGGCTTGCGCAGCACCTTGGTGTTGAACTGTTCGTGGGTCCAGCCGGCCGGGGTCAACGTGTGCCGGTTGATCACCGCCAGTGCGTTGTAGTCGCTGCGCTTGGTGTACTCGCGGCGCGGCAACGGGCGCCAGCTCAGGTCGCTGGTCCAGGTCGGATGGCCATCGGCGTAGTCCCAGCGCCCGGTGCCGCAGTAGCGCGGCGCGTCGCTGACCTCGTACACGCACTGGGTCCAGGCGCCGCGGGTGGCCGCGGCGTCGAGCGGGCGCACCTGCCAGGTCTGGTCGGCGCTGAACTCGAAACGCTGCGGCGCCTCGTAGATCCAGTCCTGGCGCCAGTGCTTGGTCACGTGGCCGCTCTTGGGCTCCACCAGCAGGTGCTGCAGCACGACCTTGCGCGGGCTGTCCTCGACCACGATCACCACTTCGTCGCCGCCGCTGCGCATTGGCGCGGCGCGCGTGTAGCCGGGTTGCAGCAGCACCGTCTCGTCGAAGGCGAACGCCACGGTGTACTCGCCCTGCATCGCCAGGATGCTGGCGCGGTCGCGGGCCGGATCGGCCTCCGCGGCGTGGACGGGAAGACTGCCGGCAAGCAGCAGGGCGCAGAACAGAGGCGGAGCTTTCATCATCGAGAGGTGTGGTTGTTGTTGATGGGAAACGGGGAAGCGCGATCGGCCACTCACAATCGCAGCAGCGGCCACGGCCGCTCGGGATCGGGACGCGGCGCAGTGCGACCGGCGCGGGCGCAACAGCAGTCGTCGACCAGCACGTCGCCCTCGGCCGCCTCCAGGCGCGCGATGCGCCTGGCGATGCTGGCGCCGAGCGGCGACACGCCGGCCACACTGGCCGCCAGCACGCCATCGGCCGCGTGCAGACGCAGCGCCCGTGCATGCCATCCATCGCCGCGCAGGCGACCGGCCACGCGCCGCCACAGTCGCTCGGCAACACTGCCGTCGGCGGCGTCCTGTGCCGCGGGCAACGCCGACAGCAGCATGTCCCAGGCGACGAAATCGCTGTCCGGCAGCAGGTACAGGCGCCAGCAGCACTGCTGCTGGCGGTCGTAGAAGCGCAGGCTCTCCAGCACGCCGTCGCTGTCCACGTCCAGGTGCGCGGCCACGCTGCGGGCGTGGCGCCAGCCGATCAGCTCGGCGCCGGTGCGGGCGCGGTACAGGCACAGCACGGTGCCCAGCGAGGCCAGTTGCGCCGGACGCGGCAGCGGCGCAAACGCGGCCATCCGCTCCTGCTCCGTCCGCGCTGGCGACACCGTGCGCACGCGCCGCTACCAGTCCAGCGCCAAACTGACCGAGACGTTGCGCCCGGCGCCGGTATAGCGGTCGAGCACGCTGCTGCTGGCCAGGGTCGCGCCAGGCAGCATGTTCCAGTCGATGTAGCGGCGGTCGGCCAGGTTGAACACGCCGACGTCGAGCCGCGCGCCTTCGGTGAAGTGCCAGTGCGCGAGCAAGTCCAGCGTCGCGTATCCGGCCGGGGTGTAATAGGTCGGCAGCTCCGGCCGGCGTTTCTTCGCCACCGCGGTGGCGACCAGTTGCGTGCCCCAGGTGCTGCGGTCGTAGCCCAGGCCGAGCACGCCACGCAGCGGATCCACCGAATTGAGCGGGGTGCCGTCGGTGCGGTTGTCGCCGCGCGCATAGGCCGCGCTGGCCTGCAGCGACCAGCCGGTCCAGCGCGCGTCGAGTGCGCCAAAGTCGATGCCGGCCTTGGCCTCGACGCCGCGGATGGTCACCCGGTCGACGTTGCGCGATTGATACAGCATCAGGCCGTCGGCGTTGAAGCCGACGAAGCGGTAGGACTCGATGAAGTCGCGATAGGCGTTGCGGTAGGCGCTCAGGCCGGCGTAGACGGCCGGACCGGCGTAGCGCACGCCCAGTTCGGCGCCGCGGCTGGTCTCCGGCTTCAGGTCGGGATTGGCGATCGCGGTGTAGCCGATCAGCAGGTTGGTGAAGCCGATATTGACGTCGTTGTAGGGCGGCGCGCGGAAGCCGTGCGCGTAGTTGGCGTACAGCGACCAGGCGTCGTCCAGGCGCCAGATCGCGCCGAGCTTGGGCGAGACGTTGCGGTCGCTGATCTTCTTCGCCGCCACGCCGGGATTGTCGGTGGCGAAGATCGCATCCACCTGCGGCGACAGCCGGTAGTAGTCGGCGCGCAGCGCCGGGATCAGGCTGACGCGGCCGTCGGCCAGCGCAATCTCGTCCTGCAGGTAGGCGCCGGCCTTGAGCGTCTCGGTGATCGGGAAGTCGCGAACCGGGAAGGTTTCCATGCCCACGGTCTTGCTGATCGCGCCGGTGCGCAGGTTCAGCGTGTGGCCGTCGCGCTTCTCGTGGGTGTCGGTGTGCGACAGGTCGATGCCGTAGCTGATGTCGTGCACGACGCGGCCCTGCTCCACCCGCTTGTGCAGATTGGCCTGCAGTCCGTACAGGCGCTGGTCGAAGTCGTGCTCCATGTGCCGCAGGGTGGCGTTGCTGCGGCGCTCGTCGGTGCGTTGCAGGCTCTGGCTGTCCTGGCGGTACAGCTGCCACTGCAGGTCGTCGGCAAGCCACGTGTCGAGCTGGTCCACCTCGTGCCCCAGCGACACGCGGGCGCGGGTCTGATGGTCGCGCCCGCGCTGCGACAGGATGCTGGCGGTGACGTTGCTCAGCGCATCGATGCGCGAATAGTCCTCGTTGCCTTCGACGGTCAGCTTGAAGCGCTGGTTGGCGCTGGGCGCGTAGACCAGCTTGCTGAGCAGGCTGCGGCCATCGCTGCTGAGCGGATTGGGCGCGGTGCGGGCGGCGCCGATGCTGCGGTTGTCGCCCTGGGTCTCGCTTTCCTGGCCCTGGCGATGGCTGAGCGCGGCCATGGCGCTCCAGCGGTCCCCGCCGAAGGCGACCAGCGCACCAGCGAACAGGCCCTTCCACTCGCTCTCGTAGCCGAACTTCAGGCCGACGTAGCTGTCCTTGCCCGGCGCCAGATAGTCGGCCGGATCCTTGGTGACGTAGGCGACCACGCCGCCAAGCGCATCCGAACCGTACAGCGCGCTGGCCGGGCCGCGCACGATCTCCACGCGCTTGAGCGTGTCCATGTCGACGAAATTGCGGTTGGCGTTGAGGTAGCTGCCGAAGCTGAAGGTGTCCGAGACCGGGATGCCGTCGGTCTGGATCAGCACTCGGTTGCCATCCAGGCCACGGATGCGGATGCCGGAGATGCCGCTGAAGCGGCCGCTGTTGCCGGTGGCGGACACGCCGGGCGTGTAGCGCAGCAGATCCTTCAGGTCGTGGACCAGGGCGCGGTCCATCTGTTCGCGGTCGATCACATCGACGCTGCCAGGTACGTCGACGATGGCGCGCTGGGTACGCGTGGCGGTGACCTGCAGGCGGTCGAAATCGCGGACGGCGGACGCCGCACTGGCGTCGGCGTCGGCGTTGGAGGAAGAGACAGGAGCGGCATGCGCGCCGGCGGCCAGGGCCAGCCACAGCGCGCCGGTGAGCGGGGCGGTACGGAACATGGGGAGCATCGGTGGTCGCGGAAGACCCTCGACCGGCACGGCGCGGGATCCGCGCCTGGCCGAGGGGGAGAGAAGGATCGCGACTGCGAGGCGGCCGCGGCCGACGCGCAGGGGCGTCGGCCAGGTGGCGGCAGGTCGAGCGGAAAGGCCGGCCGCGCGCGGCGGCCGGACGGCGTTACTTGGTCAGGATCAGCTTGTCGTTGCTGGTGTGGCGCAGGCGATAGACGCGGTCGCCGTGCTGGATCAGCACTTCGCGGCGGCCCTTGAGCAGCGCCTGGCTGCTGATGGTTTCTTCGGCCGGCACGGCGCGCGGCACGGTGCGCTCGCGCAGGCTCAGGGTCTCGGGGTGACGCAACAGCACGGGTTGAGCGGTCATGGTCGAACTCCATCCACGGGGTGCATCGAGATGATAATGATTCTCAATACTTAATCAAGACCCATTCTCGCCCGATTCGATTCGCAGTCCTGATCGAAACTGCGCCCGCGAAAGATTCCGAAAATCGCAACGCCCTCGCCGCTCGCTGGCGCGCCGCCGCTGCATCGCGGCGGCGCACGCACACATCGTCAGCGCACGGCGGCTTCGACCCGCTCCCACCATGCCGCGTCGTCGCGCGCGGCCAATTCCAGCGCGGCCAGGTTCTCCAGCAACTGCGCGACCCGGCTGGCGCCGAGGATCACCGTGGACACGTGCGGATTGCGCAGGCACCAGGCGATCGCCAGCGACGCCGGCGCCACGCCCTCGGCCGCGGCCAGCGCGGTGAAGGCACGCGCGCGCTCGATGCGGCGCTGCGCCGGCGGCCCGATCACCTCCTGCTGCAGCCAGGCATTGCGCTCCTGGCCCAGCCGCGAGGCCGGATCGATGCCGTCGTTGTACTTGCCGGTGAGCAGGCCCGAGGCCAGCGGCGACCAGATGGTGGTGCCCAGGCCGAGTTCGGCGTACAGCGGCGCGTATTCCTGCTCGACGCGCTCGCGGTGCAGCAGGTTGTATTGCGGCTGTTCCATCGACGGCCCGTGCAGGCCCAGCGCGCGCGCCACCTGCGCCGCCTCGCGGATGCGCTCGGCCGGCCACTCGGAGGTGCCCCAGTACAGCACCTTGCCCTGGCGGATCAGCGCGTCCATCGCGCGCACGGTTTCCTCCACCGGCGTGTCCGGATCGGGGCGGTGGCAGTAGTACAGATCCAGATACTCCACCCGCAGCCGCTTGAGCGCGGCATGGCAGGCGTCGGTGACGTGCTTGCGCGAGAGCCCGCGCTGGGTCGGGCGCGGCGACTCGACCGCGCCGAAGTAAACCTTGCTGGACACGCAGAACCCGTCGCGCGGCAGCCGCAGGTCGGCGATCACGTCGCCCATTACCTGCTCGGCGCGGCCATGCGCATAGACCTCGGCGTTGTCGAAGAAGTTGATGCCGTGGTCCCAGGCGGCGGCGATCAGGTTGCGCGCTTCGTCGCGGCCGGTCTGCCCGCCGAAGTTGATCCAGGCGCCGAACGACAGCGCCGACAGTTGCAGCCCGGTGGCACCGAGGCGACGGTAATGCATGGCAACTCCTCCTGAACAAACCCGCGGCACAGCCGGGGGCGGCCGCACAGTGTAGCGGCCGCGCCCGACACCGCCCTGCCAGCAGCAGGGCACCCCGCTCTTGCGAATCCCCAATCCCAAATCCCCAATCCCCCATCTGAACACCGCTCGCCTTGCCGGCCGTCACCCCCTGCACTAGGCTTCCCGTCTTTGGTCGGGGACCGGGGACGCAGATGGTCGAGGGATTGGGAAGGATCGGCTTCGGCCTGTTCGGGTTGGCGGTGTTGATCGGGATCACCTGGCTGTTCTCCAACAACCGCCGCGCGGTGGACTGGAAGCTGGTCGCGACCGGCCTGGTCCTGCAGATCGGCTTCGCCTCGCTGGTGCTGCTGGTCCCCGGCGGCCGCGAAGTGTTCGACTGGCTCGGCCAGGTGTTCGTGAAGGTGCTGAGCTTCGTCAACGAAGGCTCCAGCTTCATCTTCGGCAGCCTGCTCGACACCAAGACCTACGGCTTCATCTTCGCCTTCCAGGTGCTGCCGACCATCATCTTCTTCTCCGCGCTGATGGGCGTGCTGTACCACCTGGGGGTGATGCAGGCGGTGGTGCGGGTGATGGCCTGGGCGATCACCAAGGTGATGCGCGTGTCCGGCGCCGAGACCACCAGCGTCTGCGCCAGCGTGTTCATCGGCCAGACCGAGGCGCCGCTGACGGTGCGCCCGTACATCCCGCGCATGACCGAGTCCGAACTGCTGACGATGATGATCGGCGGCATGGCGCACATCGCCGGCGGCGTGCTGGCGGCCTACGTGGGCATGCTCGGCGGCGGCGACCCGGCGCAGCAGGCGTTCTACGCCAAGCATCTGCTGGCGGCCAGCATCATGGCCGCGCCGGCGACGCTGGTGGTGGCCAAGCTGCTGATCCCGGAAACCGGCACGCCGCTGACCCGCGGCACGGTCAAGATGGAAGTGGAGAAGACCACCAGCAACGTGATCGACGCCGCTGCCGCCGGTGCCGGCGACGGCCTGCGCCTGGCGCTGAACATCGGCGCGATGCTGCTGGCGTTCATCGCGCTGATCGCGCTGGTCAACGCGCCGCTGACCTGGATCGGCGACGTCACCGGCCTGGCCGGCGTCATCGGCCGCCCGACCAACCTGTCCACCATCTTCGGCTACGTGCTGGCGCCGGTGGCCTGGGTGATCGGCACGCCGTGGCCGGATGCGACCACGGTCGGTTCGCTGATCGGCCAGAAGGTGGTCATCAACGAGTTCGTCGCGTATACCGAGCTGTCGCGTATCGTCCAGGGCCAGGTGCCGGGCGTGAGCCTGAGCGCGGAGGGCCGGCTGGTCGCCACCTATGCGCTGTGCGGCTTCGCCAACTTCAGCTCGATCGCGATCCAGATCGGCGGCATCGGCGGCCTGGCCCCGGAGCGCCGCCACGACCTGGCCCGCTTCGGCCTGCGTGCGGTGCTGGGCGGCTCGATCGCCACCTTCATGACCGCGACCATCGCCGGGGTGCTGTCGCACTTCGCCTGATCCGGCCGCAACATCCGCTCCACCGTTTTTCCTTTTTCAGTTCCAGTCGAGAAGCAGTACATGCCTATGAGTTCGGTCATCGTCGTCGGTTCGTTCAATGTCGACCATGTGTGGCGTTGCGAGAATCTGCCCGCACCGGGGGCGACCATCGCCGGCCGCTACAGCACCGGCCCCGGCGGCAAGGGCTTCAACCAGGCGGTGGCGGCGGCGCGTGCCGGCGCGCGCACCAGCTTCGTCTGCGCGCTCGGCGACGATGCCGGCGGCGCGATGGCACGCGGTCTGGCCGCGCAGGACGGCATCACCCTGGTCGCCGAGGCCAGCAGCGAGCCGACCGGCACCGGCGGCATCTATGTCGACGGCCATGGCCGCAACACTATCGTCATCGGTGCCGGCGCCAACGCGGCGCTGAGCCTGGACTTCGTGCAGGCGCAGCGCCCGCTGCTGGGCTCGGCGCGGGTGCTGCTGGCGCAGCTGGAATCGCCGATCGAGACCATCGAGGGCACCCTCGCCCTCGCCCGCGAGGCCGGCCTGACCACCGTGCTCAACGCCGCCCCGGCCAATGCGCAGACCAGCATCGGCCTGCTCAAGCTGGCCGACGTGCTGACTCCCAACGAAACCGAGTTCGCCGCCCTGCTGGCGCGCCATGTCGGCGTGCGCGTGGACGCCGACGACGTCGCCGCCACCGATGGCGGCAGCCTGCACGCGCTGTGCCGCAAGCTGCTGCCCGGCGGCACCGTGGTGGTGACGCTGGGCGCGGTGGGCGCGTTCATCTCGCACCCCGAGGAGCGCCTGCTCGGCGACACCCAGCCCTACTACCGGATCGGCGCCGAAGCCGCGCACACCGTGGACACCACCGGCGCCGGCGACGCCTTCAACGGCGCCCTGGTGGCGTCGCTGGCGCAGTCGCCGAACGCCGCGTTCGCCACCCACGTGCGCTTCGCCAACCACTATGCGGCGCGCTCCACCGAGGCCGAAGGCGCGGCGGCGTCGATGCCGCGGCTGACGCCCGAGGCCGGCTGAGCGATCGGCGCGACGGTGCCGGCCGTCGCCGTTGCCTGCCGTCACAAACCAGCGCCGGCGCTGCGCCGGCCACGCATCCGCCAAGGAGTTGCCGATGCCCCGCCGTTCCGTCACCCAGTTCGCCGCGCTGTGTGCGCTGCTGCTCCCGCTGTCCGTCGCCGCGGCACCGCGCTGCGACTGGAACAGTCTGGCCGCCGATGCCGACCGCGCCGCGGTGACCATCTCCGCCGAACGGCTGCAGCAGGTGATCGCGGCGCATTACGACGATGCCGAGCAGGAACAGGGCGCGGCGCTGGCGCGGACCCTGCTGCAGCGCGCGCAGACGCCGCAGGCGCCCGGCACATTGGAAGGCCGCTGGAAGGTGCGCTCGATCCAGGTCGATCCGCACTTCGCCTACGCCTATCCCTACTTCAAGGCCGAGATCCGCCGCGATCCCTGCGGCTATCACCTGAGCAAGACCAGCGGCTCGCAGCGGCGCAGCGGCACGCTGTACCCGCTGTCCGCCGGCAGCCGCGAACTGGCCTTCCTCGGCGCCAGCACGGTCAACGACGAGCCGGAAGCGGCGTACGCGCCCGGTCATGTCTCTGACGGCACGCATGGCAACAGCGTCGGCCGCCTGGTCGCGCTGGGCCCGAACGAACTGCTGCTGATCCTGGACGGCAAGGACAACGGCTTCGAGCTGTACCAGCTGATGCGCTGACGGCCGCGCGGCGCCGCCCAGCCCGCCAGCGCATACGCCCCGCTACACTACGCGCATGCGCATCGGCCCCTACACGATCGAACCGAAGGTGATCCTGGCACCGATGGCCGGGGTCACCGACAAGCCGTTCCGGCTGCTGTGCAAGCGCCTGGGCGCCGGGCTGGCGGTGTCGGAAATGACCATTTCCGATCCGCGCTTCTGGCAGACCCGCAAGTCGCTGCAGCGCATGGACCATGCCGGCGAGCCGGACCCGGTCAGCGTGCAGATCGCCGGCACCGAACCGCAGCAACTGGCCGAGGCCGCGCGCTACAACGCCGACCATGGCGCGCAACTGATCGACATCAACATGGGCTGCCCGGCCAAGAAGGTCTGCAACGCCTGGGCCGGCTCGGCGCTGATGCGCGACGAGGCGCTGGTGGCGCGCATTCTCACTGCGGTGGTGAAGGCCTCGCCGGTGCCGGTGACGCTGAAGATCCGCACCGGCTGGGATTGCGACCACCGCAACGGCCCGGTCATCGCGCGCATCGCCGAGGACTGCGGCATCGCCGTGCTGGCGGTGCATGGGCGCACCCGCGACCAGCACTACAGCGGCCAGGCCGAATACGCCACCATCGCCCAGATCAAGGCGATGCTGCGCATCCCGGTGATCGCCAACGGCGACATCGACTCCCCGCAGAAAGCGGCGCAGGTGCTGGCCGCGACCGGCGCCGATGCGGTGATGGTGGGGCGCGCGGCGCAGGGCCGGCCGTGGATCTTCGGCGAGATCGCGCACTATCTGGCCACCGGCGAACTCCTGCCGGCGCCGTCGCTGGCGTTCGTGCGCGACACCCTGCTCGGCCACCTGCAGGCCCTTCACGATTTCTACGGCGAGACGCAAGGCGTGCGCATCGCGCGCAAGCACCTGGGCTGGTACGCCAAGGATCGGCCCGAGAACGCCGCGTTCCGCGCCGTGGTCAACCGTGCCGAGAGCGCGCAGGCGCAACTGGCGCTGACCGCCGAGTACTTCGATGCGCTGATCGCCGGCGTGCCACCGGCCTTGTCCGCCGCCGCCTGACGTTTTCTCCCTGGAGCACCGCCATGCGCTCGTCTCCCGACACCCCGACCTACCTGCACGGCTATTCCGACACCGAGCAGGCGCGCCTGCTGAAACAGGCGCGCTTGCTGGAAGCCACCCTGTTCAACCAGATCGACTACACCGGCGCGCGGCGCCTGCTCGAAGTGGGCAGCGGCGTCGGCGCGCAGACCGAAGTGCTGCTGCGGCGCTTCCCGGAACTGCACGTCACCGGCATCGACCTGAGCGAGGCGCAGTTGCAGGCCGCACGCGAGAACCTGCAGCGCATGCCCTGGTGCCAAGACCGCTATACCCTGCAGCAGGCCGATGCCGGCGACCTGCCGTTCCAGCCGCGCAGCTTCGATGCGGCGTTCCTGTGCTGGGTGCTGGAGCACGTACCGTCGCCGGCGCGGGTGCTCAGCGAAGTGCGGCGCGTGCTGGCGCCGGGCTCGCCGGTGTACGTGACCGAGGTGATGAACGCCTCGTTCCTGCTGCATCCGTACTCGCCGAACGTATGGCGCTACTGGATGGCGTTCAACGACTTCCAGTACGACCATGGCGGCGACCCGTTCGTCGGCGCCAAGCTCGGCAACCTGCTGCTGGCCGGCGGCTATCGCGACGTCAGCACGCAGATCAAGACCCTGCACCTGGACAACCGCGAACCGGCGCGGCGCAAGACCATGATCGGGTTCTGGGAAGAACTGCTGCTGTCGGCTGCCGAACGCCTGCTGCAGGCCGGCGCGGTGGATGCGGAGACCGTGGCCGGCATGCGCCGGGAAATGGCGCAAGTACAGAGCGACCCGGACGCGGTGTTCTTCTATTCGTTCGTGCAAGCGCACGCGACGGTGTATTGAGCGGCGTCGACGGCGGTGCTGGTGAAGCCTGTGTATCGAGCGGCGATCGCGACGTTGCCGGGCGAAGCCGCGTTTGCTGGCGATGCGGGTCGGCTTGGCTCAGTCTCCTGCAGAAGTCCGGATCAACGCGGCGCCTGTACACCCGAATAGTGGCAACATGGCCCGCATTCTCTTTTTGATGAAAAGGCGTCCCCATTGGGAACGCCTTTCTTCATCTGCACTCCCTGAAGCAGCTTAGGGGAGGCACTATTGGTAGGCGTAGAGCGGGAAATATCCCTGTGAAGCAAGTACATGAAACGCTGCGCGCGAGGTGGCAGCACCCAACTCGCCGTCACGAAACAGAAAGTAACCGACTGCATCGCACCCTGAGACCCACAACCAGCCCTGGTTCGGGTCCGGAGACGCAGCGTATTTCGCCGTGGTGCCGGCCGCGAATTTGGACCAGTAGCGCGCGGAGTGTCTGAGCACGCTCAGCCCGCCCAGCACCAGCGCGCCGTTCTTCGACTTGGGATCGAGCCGTGCGATGCCTTCCCGTTCCAATTCCTCGAATTGCACCGCCGCCGCGTCCAGGCTCCCGGCGTTCTGCACGATCTGGTCCATGCGCACGATGAACGAGAACTCGTAGGCACTGAGTTCCTGGCGTAGCCCGGTCAGGCTCTCGGTCATCGGCCGGGTCGGATCGATCGCATCGATCATGGGCTTGCGCGTGGCGATGAAGCGCTCCAGCGGCATGCCGGGATCGTAGCCGCACTTCTCGACCAGGACAGCGAGGTCCTCGTCGGGCGAGACCTTGGTATCCATCAGGCAGCCGAGGTACATGTTGTGCTTGATGCCCGCCTGGTCCATCGGGTTCTCGGCCGCTAGCGCGGGGGCGGCGCCAAAAGCACTGCCGATCAGGAGCGCGGCAGCCGCGCCAAAAAGCGTTTTGTTCATGAACATTCTCATGCAATAGATGGGAAGAGGATGGCCTAGGCCTCCAGAAGTTCTTGAGGAGGACACCTGCGAGGCGACCACCGCCGCATCGGCACACGACGCGATGCGACGGTTTCAGGCTAGGCGGGTCTGCGGCGACGCACGAGGGCAAAATCGGGTCGCGACGGGAACGAACCGGGTCGAATTGGCGAACTGGGCATCACCGCTGCAGTGCGGAGACGCGGCCCTGGCTTGCAGCGGGCGCTCCATGATCGAAGAATTAATGCTTGCGCCGATTCGTTCCCCAATGAGGGCGCGCCATGCCTCGGTCGATTGTGTGCCGTGCTCAACGCGCCGCTGTCGGCACCTGCGCACCGACCGGCACGGGCGACGCCGGTTCGACCCAGATCCGTTGCCACATCCGCGCCAGCGCTGCCCGAATCTGCCCACGTGCCGCCGGCGCCCGGTACGCCGCCTGCAGCTGTCGCGGCGGAATCGCCTGCCAGCCATTGCCCTGCTGGCGCGCCACCGCGAAGTTGAAGTTGTAGTCTGGCTCCAGGCCCATGCGCAGGTCGCTGAGCACCAGTTCGCCGTCCTTGACCTGCGCGCGCATGAAGCCGCGGTTGAACCAGCTCAATCGCTGCACCACCGGCAGCTCGCGCACCTGCGCCAGCGCCTGGGTGTTGGAAGGATAGCCCTGGAAGCGCATCGGCCCGCGATCGGCGACCAGCGAGCGCTCGCCGATCACGTAGCCGCTCGGCGTCATCGCCACCACCCGCCACAGCAATGTGTTGAACGGCATCGGTACCGAGAAGCGCGGCGCCTGCGCCAAGCCGATCGCCGCCAGCGCGCGGTCGGCCTCGCGATCGACCAGGTGCTTGGCCAGCAGCGACCAGCCCAAATAGGCGCTGCTCAACAGCAAACCGACCAGCAACGCCTGCTGCCCCACGCGGCGCGCGCGGGCGAACCAGGCGATGGCGCAGGCCAGCAGCAGCCACAGCGTGTAGGCGGGATCGATGATGAACACGCTCGACCACATCGTCGGCGGCGGCCGCAGCGGCCACCACAGCTGCGTGCCGTAGACGGTGAACGCATCCAGCAGCGGATGGGTGATCAGCGCCAGCTGGATCGCCCAGAACCAGCGCCGTGGCGCTTCGGCGACCCGTCCATGGCCGAAGCGCCGGAACAGCCACCAGATCAGCCAGCCCAGCAGCGGCAGCACGAACAGCGAATGGCTGACGCTGCGATGCACCGTCATCAACGTGACGGGATCGCGGGTCAGCGGCAACAGGATCAGCGAATCGAGATCGGGCACGGTGCCAAGCGCGGCACCCGCAAGCAGAGCCGCGCGCCGATGCGTAGCCGGCGCGATGGCGGCGGCAATGGCGCCGCCGAGGACGATCTGGGTAAGGGAATCCATCGGCCGATGCTAGCAGCGATGCGGGGATGGGGCACAGCGATGCAGGGCGGCCGCAGCACTGCCGCGCCCGGTTGCACATACCGGCCGGCACGCTGCGAATCACATAGAGCCGGCTCGCTCCTGACATCCGGTTGGGCGGCTGCCAGCACGCCGCACCGGGAGTGTGGAGAGGCCTCCCATGGGAAGCGAGGTTGCTGGCGACAAGCAGGCCGCCTTGGCTCAACGGTCTGCAGAAGCACGGTGCAGTGCTGCGCCCGCACACGAGATGTCCGCCTTCCGGGTGTGCCCGATGCAGAAAGGCGCCCCCGATGGGGGACGCATCTGCCTATTTCATCTGCGTTGCCTGAAGCAGGATCATGGAGAAGACTCTTGGGATGCGTAGAGTGGGAAATATCCTTCAGAAAGGAGGATGCCAAAGGCCAGAAACGACATGCCTGACGCCATTTCGCTGTCACCAAAGAGAAAGTAGCCCACCGCATCACTCGCTGCGACGATCGCCCAGCCCGTGTGCGGAGGCGCAGCCTGTCTCGATGTGGTGTCGGCCGCAAATTTGGACCAGTAGCGCGCGGAGTGTCTGACCACGCTCAGCCCGCCCAGGACCAGCGCGCCGTTCTTCGACTTGGGATCGAGCCACGCGATGCCTTCCCGTTCCAATTCCTCGAATTGCACCGCCGCCGCGTCCAGGTCCTGGGCGTTCTGCACGATCTGGTCCATGCGCACGATGAACGAGAATTCGTAGGCGCTAAGCTGCTGGCGCAGTCCAGCCAGGTTCTCGGTCATCGGTCGGGTCGGGTCGATCGCGTCCACCATGGGCTGCCGCGTGGCGATGAAGCGCTCCAACGGCATGCCGGGGTTATAGCCGCACTTTTCCACCAACACGGCAAGGGCATCTGCGGGCGAGGCGTTGGTCTCCATCAGGCAGCCCAGGTACATGTTGTGCTGGATGCCAGCCTGGTCGACCGGGTTCTCGGCCGCCAGCGCGGGGGAGGCACCGAAGGCACTGCCGGCCAGAAGGACGGCGGTCATTGCAAAAAGTCTTTTGTTCATGGACATCCTCGTGAAATGGAGGGGTAGCAGGTGGCCAGGTGTCCGGGCGTTCCTGCGCAAGGCCCCGGCAAGGCAACCACTGGCGCACCGGCAGTCAGCGCGATGCGGCATACGGGAAGACGCCCACCGGGCGCCTTCCCCTTCTACGTGCCCGCTCAGGTCGGGGTTCCCAAAGACTGGCGAGCAGATGGATCGGCTCACGGTTGCGGATTGGGAGTCGGAGTCGTCGTACCGAAGATCGCACCATGGGCCTGGTTGGAGGCCGAGGCCGACGTGCCGACATTCTCATTGGAAGCAAAATAGCCAAGGACATCCACTGCGATGACAGCCAACCATTTCCAGAAACGTCCTTTCGCCGTGACACCATCGCCGCTCTCGGCCGCATGCTTGGACCAGTACTGGGTGGAGTGCCTGGCCACGCTCATCCCGCCCAGGATCAGCGCGCCATTCTTCGACTTGGGATCGAGCCGCGCGATGGCTTCCCGCTCCAGTTCCTCGAACTGCAGCGCTGCCGAATCCAGATCCTCGGCGTTCTGCACGATCTGGTCCATGCGCACGATGAACGAGTATTCGTAGGCACTGAGCTGCTGACGCAGCCCGGGCAGGTTCTCGGTCATCGGCCGGGTCGGGTCGATCGCGTCGATGATGGGCTGCTGCGTGGCGACGAAGCGTTCCAGCGGCACGCCGGGGGCATAGCCGCACTTCTTGACCAGCAGGGTCAGCGCGTCTTCGGCCGTGGCATTCAGGTCCATCAGGCAGCCCAGGTACATGTTGTGCTGGATGCCGGCCTGGTCGACCGGGTTTTCGGCCGCCAGCGCAGGCGCGCCGACGACACTGCCCACCAGCAGAGCGGTTGCGACAAGGAACTTCTTCTTCATGAGCGTTCTCTCGCTATATGGAAGTGACTGGAGATGGCTGGGGTGCGTGGATCGCCCCCGGGGGATGGCCACCGCCGCATCGGCAGACGCTGCGATCCGGCGATTCCAGGCTAGGCAGCGCGTCGGCGCGGCACGAGGGCGAAGCCGGGCCGCCCACGGAACGAACCGGGTCGGATTGGCGACGCCGTGCCAGGCGGAGCGACTGCACAGTGGCGCGCCTCGCGCCTGCACCACGGATGCCACGGCCGAAAAATCAACGCCTTAGGTGGATTTATTCCCGATCTATACCCGCGGATGCGCTGGAATCCGCACCGCCGCCATTCGTAGGCTGCAGGTCTCTTCTCTGCGCGTTGCGAGGTTCCGATGTCCACCCACTGTTCCCTCTTTCATGCCGCCCTCGTCGCGGTGCTGCTTGCCCTGCCCCTGGCCGCCCACGGCCACGACACCCTGCCGCCGGACTGGTGCCTGGAGCAGGACCAAGAGCCGGAGGTGGTGGTGAAGTTCGATTTCGACGGCGAGCAATTGCGGCAGACGATGGACAAGTGCGGGGTGGTCGACAGCCACGAGCCGTACACGAACACGCTGAACACCGTCGCCGCCTATTGCGAGGTGGTGGCGCCGTCGCGATCGGCCAAGCCCATCGTGCTCGGCCCGACGACCTTCCTGGCCCGCGACCACCACAGCAGCTACCGCATGGAACACGGCCTGAAGGGCGCGTGCGTGGTCTGCCCGGCCAAGCGCGGGCGCTGACGCACCATGCAGGCGCGCGCGCCGATTAGCGCAGCCGACGATCGCCGACAGCAGAAGTGCCGGGCTTGCTCAGCCGAGCGCGTCCCGGCGGGTGTAGGCAAGCACCGTGTCGATCCGCGACTGCAAGGCGGCGCGCGCCTCTGCCGACAGACCCTCGCAGTGTGCGAGCACGAAATAGGCCGAGCGCAGCACGTCGCGCCAGCGCGGGTTGCGCGGCAGCTTGGAGACCGTCAGGTAGCGCTCCATCGCCCGCGCACGCAGGCGGCCGTCGTCGATGTTGACGCGCCAGATCCGGCTGCGCTCGGCCAACTCCAGCCGGCCGGTCGCCGTGGCGCGCTCCCAGGTGTCGATGACCGCCAGCATCAAGTCGACCAGCGCGCGCCGAAACGCGTCGCGCAACGCAGGCGCGGCGGCCGACTCTTGCGCGTGCTTGGCCTGCGCGGTGTCCGACGCCGCGCTACTGTCGCGCTCCTGCAGGGCGAGCACGACCAGGCCATCGCCGCCCTGCCAGGGCGCGAGAGTGGCGGCGAGCGGCACGCCGTGTCGCGCCACGACCTCAAGGCGCTGCGCGGCGCTGTCCTCCATCCGCTCAAGGGCAGCCTGCAAGGCCGGGCGGTCGCTCTCGGCAACGCAGGCGAACACCGCCTGCCCGACTGGTTCGGCGGCGTCCGCGCCGCCAAGCAACAGGCGGCCGGCACGATTGGTGGCCAGCACCTGGCCTTCGGCATCAAGCAGGCACAACGCATCCTCGCGACTGTCGAGCAAGGTCTGCAGCAGGCTGCGATCCTCGGCCAGCGCATCGGCCTCGCGCCGATAGCGCGCGAGCTGCTCCTCGTGGCGGACCTGCTGCGCGGCCTGCAACACGCGCTCACGCTGCCGGCGACGCTGCAACCACAGCCACACGCCGAGCACGGCGGCGACGCCGGACACCAGCGCCAGCCACAGCAACAGCGTGCGTTGACGCAGTTGGACCTGGCGCAGGCGGTTTTCGCTCTGCAGGGCATCGATGGTGCGCTGCTTTTCGGCGGTATCGAAACGGACCCGCAACCAATCCAGTTGGCGATCGTGCTGCGCGCGCACCAGCGCGGCGGCTTCCGCGTTCGCGCGCCGCAGCGTGGCGATGGCCGCCACCGTATCGCCACTGCCTTCCTGCAGCCGCGCCAGTTCCTCCAGCAACGGTACCCGCACCGGATCGCCGCCGGCGGCCGCCGCCAGTGCCGCGCGCAGGCGGGCCACGGCGGCCGCGGTATTGCCTTCGAGCCGCGACGTCCGCGCCAGTTGCAGTTGCAATGCAGACGGCAACGGCAGCGCCCATGCCTCGGCCAGCGCCAGCGCACTGGAACTCCAGCGCTGCGCCTGCGCCACGTCGCCAAGCGCCAGTGCCGCGCGGATCAGGCCATCGTGCACGCGCAGTTCGTACACCCGGCGGCCCTGCGCGCGGTACACGGCCAGGGCCTCCTGCAACCAGGCCAGCGCCTGCGCCGTGTCGCCACTGTCGAGCGCCAGCTCGGCCATGGTTTCCTGCACATGTGCGGCCTCGATGGCGTCGCCCTGTGCGCGGTTGGCGGCCAGTGCGTCGCGGTAGTAGCGCATGGCGGTGACGGGCTCGCGCAGCTCGCGATACACGTCGGCGATATTGGTGAGCACCGAGGCCGACGCCGCGCCGCGCGCGCGTTGCAGATCCAGGCTCAGCGTCAGGTTGCGCAGGGCGCCGCGGAAATCGCCGAGCCGGCGCAGCGCCGCACCGACATTGTTCAGGTCGCGCGCCTCGCCGGCACGGTCGTGCAGCGAGCGGGACAGCGCGGCCGCGCACTCGAAGCGCGCCAGCGCCTGCGGCAGGCGCTCGCGGCGGAAATCGAGAATGCCGCGGCGGCGGGTGAGCTCGTAGCGCGATCGCGCATCGCTGGCATCGCCGATGTTGGCTTCGGCGCAGTCCAGCGCCTGCTCGGCGGCATCGAAACGGCCGCCGTCGAGCTGCTCCTTGGCCCGTGCGAACAGCGCGCCCACGCGCGTGTCGCCGGCTGCGTGCGAGGTCGACAGACCGGCCTGCTGCACGCACAGCATCGCATCCGGAAGTGTGCGGGGGGCTTCGGCATCCGTGCAGCCGTAGACCGTGTTCTGCGCGATGGCTGTTGCACTCGTCGCAAGCAGCAGGCCCAAACAGACGACGCCAGGGCGTACCCGCTGCCGAGCGCATGCCGCAGCAGCGCACGCATGCAGCAGATGGCCGGAACACGCAGACCATCCCGGGCGCAACCAGGTCCATGCGGATCGCAGCGACCAGCCACACCATGCCTTCCCTGGTTTCACGTTCTCCACGACTCCAGAACCGCTGACCGAACCACGGCATCGTTGCACCGCAGCGATATCGCGCGGTGCGGCGACCAAGCTCGAGCATCGACACCTGCCCGGGCGTGCCGCTCCGACGCAATGCAGTAGACCCGATGCGACGAAGGCCGGGCAAGCGGACGCGGCGGCGACGCGCGAGCCGTTCGATCACCGTGGAATGCGCGTCACGCTCGGTTCTACGCTTCCGTCCACGACGTGAGCGACACCGATGCGGTCGTGTGCGCGGCGCGGGTCTCTACAACACCGGACGTGGAGGACATTCCCAGGCGCACTTGCCTGGGAAATGCGGGGCCATCCCGGACGGGCCGGCAGCTTCAGGCCGCGCGCGGCCAGGCCTTCTCCTGCACCAGCCGCAGGCGCGGCGGCAGTTCGCGCAGCACCTCGCCGCGGTGCGAGAGCAGGCGCAGCGTGCCGTCGGCCTCCTCGGCGAGCGCAGTGAGGTTTTCGACCCAATCGCCGTCGTTGGCGTAGACCAGGCCGTCGCGTTCGAACAGCCCGGCGCGGTGCACGTGGCCGCAGATCACCCCATCCAGGCCGCGACGGCGCGCGTCGTCCAGGCCGGCGGCGACGAAGCGCTCGATGTAGCGCTCGGCGGCGCTGCTCTGCCGCTTCAGGTAGTCGGCCAGCGACCAGTAGCGCATGCCCAGGCGGCGGCGCACGCGGTTGGTCAGTTGATTGCCGGTGAGGATGCGGTAGTACAGCCAGTCGCCGAACTTCTCCTGCAGGCCACCGAACTGGGTCACGCTGTCGTAGTCGTCGCCGTGCACCACCAGCAGGCGGCGTCCGTCGGCGGTGGCGTGCACCGCGCGCCGGCGCACCTGCATCGCCGGCAGTGCGAGTCCGCAGAAGCGGCGGATCGGGCGGTCGTGGTTGCCGGGGACGTAGATCAGTTCGGTGCCGCCGCGGGCCAGCGCGTGCAGCGCATCGACCACGCGCTGGTGCGCGGCGCCCCACACCGCGCGGCGCTGCGCCATCCACCAGAAGTCGACGATGTCGCCGACCAGGTACAGCTGGTCGCAGTGCAGGCCGCCGAGGAAGTCGGCCAGTTCGCGCGCATGGCAATGCGGCGCGCCCAGATGCACATCGGAGACGAACACCGCGCGGCGCGGCGCCAGGCTGTTGAGCGGACTCATGCCACCACCTCTGCTTCGTTGCGGGGACGTTCGAGGTAGCGCGCGCGCTTCTTGCTGCGGATGCGCTGCAGATCCAGCTCGATCAGGCCGTCGACGGCGTCGTTGAACGCCGGGTCCACGCCGAAGGCGAGGAAGCGCGCACCGCCGGGCTCGCACAGATCGGTGTACTGCTTGTAGAGCATCGGCACCGCCGCGCCCAGCGCGTCGAGGTTGCCCTTGAGCACCTTGAAGGCGGTGTCGGCGTCGAGTTCGTCGAATGCCGGCGGCGCTTCCGGATACGGGAACGGCCGCGCCGAGGCGGCTTCGCCGCTGGCGTCGCCGTAGTAGCGCGCGTAGTAGGCCACGATCTGCTCGCGCGCCTCGTACGGCAGCGCGGCGCTGATCGACACCGCGCCGAACAGGTAGCGCACCTGCGGATGGTCCTGTAGATAGGCGCCGATGCCTTGCCACAGGTAATCGATGCTGCGGCTGCCCCAGTAGTCCGGCACCACGAAGCTGCGGCCCAGTTCCATGCCCGCGGCGATGCGCGGCAGCATGCCCTCGCCGTAGCGGAACAGTTCGGCGGTGTAGAAGCCAGCCAGGCCGCGTTCGGCCAGCACCGGCGCGCCGCGGGCGACCCGATACGCGCCGACCACGCGCGTGGCGGCCCCGTCCCACAGCACGATGTGTTCGTACCAGGTGTCGTAGTCGTCCAGATCCAGACGCCGGCCGGTGCCCTCGCCCACCGCACGGAAGGTCAGTTCGCGCAGGCGGCCGATCTCACGCAGCAGCGCCGAGCCGGCACGCAGCCGGCCGACGCGGATCTGCTTGCCATCCAGGGTATGGCCGAGGCTGCGCAGCCCGGCCACTTCCACCGCCAGTTGTGCCGGGTCCTCGGCGGCGACCAGCGCTTCCTCGCTCGGCGCGGCCTGTCCACCGCTGCGGCCGAGCGCATACAGCTCGCTGCGCAGGCGCCGCATCAGATCGGCTTCGGGCAGGTCCTGCGGCAGCGCGCGGGCGCGGCCCAGGCTGAGCGCGATGCGGCGCTCGCGACGAGCGAACATCTCCCGCGCCAGCAGCGCGGTCCCGGCTGGCTTGAACAGTGCCGAGGCGCCATAGAACAGCGCCGAGTTGCGCGCATGGATACGCACCGGCAGCACCGGCGCGGCGGTACGCAGGGCAAAGCGCAGGAAGCCGCGGCGCCAGCGCCCGTCGGCGACGCCGCCCCAGCCCAGCCGCGAGACCTCGCCGGCCGGGAACACGATCACACATTGCTCCTGGGCCAGCGCCTGCTCGATCGCCCGCACGCTGGCCGGCGACGGCGCGCCGCCGAGGATGCGCACCGGCAGCAGCAGGTCGCGCAGGCCTTCCAGCGCCCACAGGAAATCGTTGGCGACGATCTTCACGTCGCGCCGCACCTGGCCCACGCAGTCCAGCAGGGCCAGCGCATCCAGCGCGCCGGAAGGATGGTTGGCGACGATCAGCAGACGCCCGCGCGCCGGAATGCATTCGGCGGCGGTCGGTGCGACCACGTAGCGGGCCTGCAGGAAATCCAGTCCGGCCTGGACCAGGGCGAACCCGCGCAGGTCGCGGTTGGCCTCCAGGAACGCGTCCAGCGCGTCCAGTCCCGACCATTTCTGCAGACTACGCAGCAACGGCCGGACCAGCCGCGAGCGGCGTCCGGCAAACCAATGTGGGTAGCGGTCCTGAAGACGGCGTTCGAGTGCGAGCACGGCAAGCCCCCTTGCTGACTGCGCACAGCTTCGGCCGCGGCGGCGACACCGATCTTGCAATCTGGCTACGGCAAGGTGACGGACGCACCGTGGCGCGCCAACCGGTTAACCTTGGGCAACGTCCGCCCCGGGCATCATGCACGCCGCCCGGCGCCCGTGTATCATTCGCCTCCATCTTTTCATCCGAATACAAGGATATAGCCGCGATGTCCAGCTATCTCTTCACCTCCGAGTCGGTCTCCGAAGGCCACCCGGACAAGATCGCCGATCAGATCTCCGATGCGGTGCTCGACGCGATCCTGACCCAGGACAAGCGCGCGCGCGTGGCCTGCGAAACGCTGGTCAAGACCGGCGTGGCGATCGTCGCCGGCGAGATCACCACCAGCGCCTGGATCGATCTGGAAGCGCTGACCCGCAAGGTGATCCTGGACATCGGCTACAACAGCTCCGACGTCGGTTTCGACGGCGAGACCTGCGGCGTGCTCAACCTGATCGGCAAGCAGTCGCCGGACATCAACCAGGGCGTGGACCGCAAGAAGCCGGAAGAACAGGGCGCTGGCGACCAGGGCCTGATGTTCGGCTACGCCACCCGCGAGACCGACAGCTTCATGCCGGCCGCCATCCACCTGTCGCACCGCCTGGTCGAACAGCAGGCCAAGGTGCGCAAGAAGAAGAACTCGCCGCTGGCGTGGCTGCGCCCGGACGCCAAGAGCCAGGTCACTCTGCGCTACGAAGACGGCGTGGCGACCGCGATCGACGCAGTGGTGCTGTCCACCCAGCACGATCCGGACATCAAGCAGAAGCACCTGGTCGAAGCCGTGCGCGAGGAGATCCTCAAGCCGGTGCTGCCGGCCAAGTGGCTGCACAAGGGCACCAAGTTCCACATCAACCCGACCGGCAAGTTCGTGATCGGCGGGCCGGTGGGCGACTGCGGCCTGACCGGGCGCAAGATCATCGTCGACACCTACGGCGGCTGGGCGCGCCACGGCGGCGGCGCGTTCTCCGGCAAGGATCCGTCCAAGGTCGACCGTTCGGCCGCCTACGCCGCGCGCTACGTCGCCAAGAACGTCGTCGCCGCCGGCTTGGCCGACCGCTGCGAAGTGCAGGTCTCCTACGCCATCGGCGTGGCCGAGCCGACCTCAATCTCGGTCACCACCTTCGGCACCGGCAAGATCGCCGACGACAAGATCGAGAAGCTGATCCGCAAGCATTTCGACCTGCGTCCGTTCGGCATCATCCAGATGCTCGACCTGATCCACCCGATGTACCAGCAGACCGCCTCGTACGGCCATTTCGGCCGCACCCCGAAGGCCTTCACCTACACCGACGGCACCGGCGCCCAGCACCAGGCCACCGCGTTCTCGTGGGAGAAGACCGACCGCGCCGAGGCGCTGCGCGCGGACGCCAAGCTGAAGTAAGCCGGCCTGCCGCGCTTGCAAGAAAGAACGGGCCGCATTGCGGCCCGTTCTGCGTTTGGGTGGTGGGTGGTGCTGAGCCGTCGACGCAGGCCCTGTCGCGGGATGCGCCGTCGTAGGCGCCACCGCCGCCGTGGCTGGGCGTCACGACGCAGCCCCGTCGCGGCTGAAGCCGCTCCTACAGGATCAGCGGCAGATCGTTGTCGCCTGCACGCAAAGGGCACGGCATCGCGATGCCGGCAACGCGTCATCCATCCACGCGTCAGCGCACCGTCCGCCGTAGGAGCGGCTTCAGCCGCGACTGGCATTCCGGGGAACGCCTGTCGCGGCTGAAGCCACTCCTACGCTGAGCGGACGAGCAGACGCGCGAAGAACCGCCTCAGCCGCGCCGCTGCAGCGCCGCCTGCAGCAGCGACTCGAACTTCGGCAGCGGACACAGCCCGGTCGTGGCGTCGCTGCACCCAGGGATCTGCAGCGTCTGCAGCAGCGGCGGGTGGCGCAGGCTCAATGGGGTCAGTGCGCGCAGTTGATCCAGCGACTGCGCCTGGTAGCGCACGCGCACGTAACGCTCACCGTTGGATGCATCGCGCACCTGCTCCACCACCAGCGCGCCGCCCGGGGGCGCGTCGTCGCGGCCGAAGCCGGGCAGATGGAAGTGCAGGTCAAGCAGGCCGCTGAGCGCGGCGATGTGGGTGTCGCTGGCGACCAGCACGCTCAGCCGCGGCGCGTCGTCCGCGCCCAGCGTGTCCAGCAGCCGATGCGCCAGCGGCGCGCCCGCGCGCGCGGCCATGTACTGCGGCCGTGCGTAGATCTCGAACAGCAAGGCGTGCAGTCGCGACACCGCGGCGATGCGCGCCGGCGTCGCGCGGCCCCAGCCGACCTGGTCCAGCGGCATGCCTTCGGCGTACTGCAGGATGAACACCTCGGCCGTGCCCGAGGTCAGGTCCAGCGGCCCGTGCAGGGCCAGGCTGCGCCCGTTCGCGCCCGCGGTCAGCGACGAGGGCATGTGCACGAAGTCGCAGCGCTCGGCGCAGCCGAGGATCTCCTGCATGGTGCGCAGTTCGCGCGCATACGGCGCCAGCACCGCGCCCGGGCCGCCGGTCTGGCGCTGGATCGAGGCCACCGCGGCGGCGGCATCGAACTCCACCGCGCCGGCTTCCACCGGGCGGAACAGCGGGTCGTCGCTGCCTTCGGGCTGATGGCCGGCCTGCAGATGGCAGCCGGGCGCCAGCGTGTCGGCGAGCAACTGCGCACTGACGATGGTGCGCTGGTCGGTGTTGGCGTAAATGCTGACCGTGCCGTCCGCAGGGCAGCCCTGCGCCGGCAGCACGCCATCGCGCAGCAGCCATTGCCGGGTGTAGTCGCCACTCCGCTCCACCGCCGTGCGGCCATGCGCGGTGAGCAGGCTCGGCGGCGTGTCCCACACCGGCCAGGGCTGCGGCGCCAGCGCGGCGGCCGCGGCCTCGCCCGGCAGCGGCGCGCGCACGCCGTGGCGGAACAGCATCCACACCTTTTCCACCTGCAGTGCGGGCGCGGCCTTGGGCGCCGGCCGCGCCTGCGCGCCCAATGCCGCCACCAGCAGCACGACCCACAGCATCCAACGCGTACCTGTTTTCATCATCGTCCCCAACATGGAAAGTCTCACGGTGCGCTCGTGCCGCACGCGGCCGTGACCCGGTCGCAGCGCAGGCCCGTGGCGATGCCGAGCCAATAGCCGAGGCGCTGCGGATCCGGCGCGCCGGCGTAGTAATCGGTGCTGATCCATTGCGCGCCGGCCTCCACTGCCGCCTGTGCGCGGCGGCGGTCGTGCGCGCGCGCCTCGCGGCCGTCGGTATCGGCGCGGGTGCGCACCACGAAGCCCTGCGCGACCAGGGCGCGGATCTTCGGCGCCTCGGCCAGCGGATCCTCGATCGACAGCACCGCGGCTTCCTGCTGGTCCGGCGCGTACCAGCCGAACATCATGCGTCCGCGCAGCGACGGATGCGCCTGGCGATACAGCGCCTCGTGCCGCGGATTGCCATCGAGCACGAACAGCATGCGGCCGCGCGCCTGCGCCACGCGTGGCCAGGCATGCGCCAGCACCGCCTCGCGCAAGCTCGGCGCGGCGCCGCGCACGTCGTCGGGCACGATCAGGCGCGGACGCCCGACGACCTCGGCGATGTCGCGGTCCAGTGAGTCCAGGTCGTTGGCGTCGAAGGCGGAGCGGTGCGGCCACAGGCCCGGCACCGGATCGAAATCCACCGCATTGACCAGCACCACCAGCGGCGTGTGCCGCGGGTGCGCGCGCGACCAGGCGGCAAGGATCGCCAGGCAGTCGCGGAAGCGCAGGCAATGGCTGGCGTAGTCCAGGCCCGGCTGGTGCAGCACCTTGGCGCCGGGCGCGTGCATGCGGGCCTGGGTCGCCACATCCGCCCGTGCATACGGCGCGGCGTACAGGCCGCCGTGCGGATCGGCGGCCACGTCGAGTTCGAGTTGCCGCAGCCCCAGCGCGAGCTGGGCCTGCAGCGAAGGATGGCCATAGGCCAGTGCCGGCCATTCGGCGGCGTCGTGCGCCTGCAGGCGCTGGCGCACCTGCGCGGTCGGCACCGGCCGATAGCTGTTGTGCGAGCCGAGCAATTGCACCTGGTCCAGGCGCAGGCCATCGATCGGCGCCGTCACCGGCGCCTCTGCCGCCATGGCCATTCCCGGCAGGATCGTCAGCGCCAGCCAGACGAACATCGCGGAGATGCCGACAACGCGCCACCCGCCGCGCGGCACAGGGCCGTGCGACGGGTGGCGACGTCCAGCGTGCGCAAGCGCCCGCTTCAGAACGTGTACTTCACGTTCAGCAGCGCGGTGCGGCCGGCATCGACGATGTCGGAGATCGCGGTGCTGTTGTGGCCCACGTGCGCCCAGTAGCTCAGGCGGTTGGTGAGGTTGGCCACCGACAGGTCGGCGCGCAGATGCTCGTTGAAGGTGTAGCCCACGTGCAGGTCCACGCGCGTGATCGGCTTGACCCACAGGTCGTCCCAGGTCGCGCCACGGTTGTAGTAGTCGTACACCGAGACGTATTCGCCGGAGTAGTGGTAGGCCAGGTTCACCGACAGCGGGCCCTTCTCGTAGAACAGCTCGGCGTTGGCCATCAGGTCCGGCGCGTTCTGGATGCGCTCGTCGTGGAAGCCGTCCATGCCCAGGTCGACGCGGGTGGTCTGGCGGGTGACGTTGGCGCCGATGCCGAAGCCGTCCAGCGGTGCCGGCATGCCCTGCAGGGTCTGCCGCACCGCGGCCTCGAAGCCGAGCACCTTGCCATCGCCGCCGTTCTGCGGACGCACATAGCGCACGTTGCCGGCGCCGGTGCTGGTGCCGGCGTTGGCCGGATCCGAGCCGCTCTCGTAGATGTAGTCGGTCAGGCGCTTGTAGTAGCCGGCCAGCATCGCGTGGCCGCCATGGCCGTTGTCCCACTCGCCGGACAGGTCCACGTTGAGCGACTTGATCGGCTTCAGGTCCGGATTGCCCTCGGTGATGACCGTGGTGCCGTCGCTGGAGACGTCGTAGTTGGCGCCACCGCCGAGCTGCACCAGCGCCGGCCGGGTGTAGCTGGTCCACACCGAGGCGCGGTACACCGCACTGCCGTCGCCCGGGCGGTAGTTCAGGAACACGCTCGGCAGCGGCACGTCGTAGCTGGTGTGGTTGCTGCTGAAGAAACCGGGCAGTTCGTTGCCCTTGGCGTCTTCGGGCATGGTCCAGAAGGTGTTGCGGATGCTGGTGTGCTCGAAGCGCACGCCCGGGATCACCTCCAGGTCGCCGCTGCGGAAGGTGGCCATCGCATACGCCGCGGTCACCGCCTCGTCGCCACGCATGGTCGCGCAGTTCTGGTTGTTGATCGCCAGGCTGCCGCAGGTGTCGAAGCTGGCCGCGGTCAGGTGCTGGGCGATCATCGCCTTCAGCCCGCCGTTGCTGAGCTTGACCGTCGGCCACGCGTACTTGCCCGGATACACCGAGTCGTACTGGCCGACCACCAGGCCGGTGTCGCGCAGCAGGGTGCCATCGGTGAACTTGCTGTTGGTCCAGTCGCGCGATGTGAAGTCGCGCGAGCTGTCGACGTACTTCACGCCGAACTGGAGGTTGCTCAGCGCGCCCTGGTCGAAGTCGTAGCGCACGTCGAACTTGGCGCCGCCCTTGGTCTGGCCGCTGTAGGACTTGGTCAACTGGCCGTAGCGGCGCGCATACAGGCTGCCGATGTCGCTGGCCTTGGCCTGCAGCGCCGGGGTCAGCAGCGGCTTGGGGAAGCCTTCGCTGTCGTAGCCGGAGAAGGTGCTGGCGCCGCCGTACGGGAACTGGGTGGAGGCGTACTGGTCCACGCGTGCGGAAATCTCCACGTGGTCCGGGCGATCGTTGTCGCCGTAGCTGTAGAACAGGTTCGGCGACAGCGTCCAGTTGCCCAGTTGCTTGTCGGCGCCGAACTGGAAGGTGGCCAGGTCCGCCACTTCCGGATTGGTCTCGTACCAGTAGCGCACCGCCACGCGGTTGATCTGCGGCTGGTATACGCCGGTGGTGCCGATCTGCGCCAGGCTCACGTTGGCCGGCACCAGCTGGGTGTAGCCGGTGTTCTGCTCGGTCTTGGCGTAGGCATAGGTGGCGCGCGCGTACAGCTGCAGGCTCGGGTCGACGTGCCAGTCGAAGGACACGTTGCCGCCGTAGCGCGTGGTGTCGCCGGCGGAATAGCCGATGTTGGCGCCGGTGGCCATCAGCAGGTCCTGCGGATCGTAGCCGGGCGCCGGCTGGCCGCTGGCGTCGGTGCGCGAGAAGTAGCGCTTGTTCCAGTCGCCACGCGAGGCGGCGGCGTTGGCCACTTCGCTGTTCACGTAGTGGCGTTCGTCGTAGTACGCGCTGGTGTAGATGCCGAACTGGTTGTCGGCGCCGAACTTGGCGTGGAATTCGCCGGCCGCGCCCTTGCCCAGGCCGTTGTCGCCGTAGTCGCGCGCACGGCTTTCCATGCGCCCGCTGGCGGTGACGCTGCCGCCCATCGCCTCGCTGTAGTCGAAGCCGCTGGGGGTGCGGTAGTCGATGGTGCCGCCGATCGCGTCGCCGTCCATCGCCGCGGTGGAGGTCTTGTTCAACACGATGGTCTGCAGGCCCGACGGCGGCAGCAGGCTCAGCTGCACGCTGCGGCTGTAGGGCAGGCCCTGGGCGACGTTGACGCCGTTGATCAGGTTGACGTTGTACTCGGCGTTGAGGCCGCGCACCGAGGCGAACATGCCCTCGCCGCGCGCGGCGCCGTCGACGCCGCCGAAGTACGACTGCCCGGTGTTGACCACGTTGACGCCCGGCAGCAGGCCCAGCGCCTCGGCGATGTTGTGCACGGCGGTGTACTTCAGGTCCTCGGCCGACAGCACGTTGGCCGTGTTGGTCGCCGCCATCTGCATGTCCGCGGCGTTGTAGCGGGTGACGGCGACGGTGATCTTGTCCAGGGTCTTGGCGCTGGCGTCGGACGCGGCGGTCTGCGTCTCCTGCGCATCCTGCGCCTGGGCCAAGGCCATCGGCGCGACACCGAGCAACGCTGCGGCGATCGCCAGTGACAGGCGTTTTTGAAGATGGATCGAGTGCGACATGAAAAATCCAAACGTAGGCGCGGCCAACGGAACGCGCCGCAGGCCGGGCATGGAGGGGAGAGAGGCCGTGATCGTGTTCACGGCGGCGCGCATTGTTCGGGTTGGTGGCTGCAATTTCGTGACAACGATGTCATCGGCAACCATCGACGGACAATTCGACGCGTTTCCTGCGTAATTCGGCACAACCGCAGCGATGCGTCGACGCTGCGATGCGGGTATGGCACTGCGGAGAAGGCGATGGGTTAGGTGTTCCCGCCCGATGCGCCGCGAAGCGATCGTTGGCGCTGCATCGCGCCTCTCCGGGCGTGCACGGCGGCAACGCGATGCCCTCGGCGCGCGCGACGACGGCGCGTGCAACCGCCCGTCGCGGGCATCGTCACCGCGTCGCGGTGGCGTCCATCTGCAATTGCGCATGCAGGATGCGGCGGATCTCCAGGATCGCCTGCGGCGTCTCCTGCACGCTGTGGCCCGAGGTGATCACCAGTTCGGACACTGCGCCCGGCAGGTGCGCACTGCGGTACGGCACCAGCCCATCGTCGGAGGCGACCAGCGGCACCGCCGGATCGCGGCGAGCGATGATGGTGTGGTAGCGCACCGCCGGCGCGATCGGCAGATCCGCCGCCGCGCGCACGAACGGATCGGTGTCGCGCAGGTTGTCGATGCTGTTGGGCACGCGCACCGGCGCGCCATCGGGGCCGTCGATCCCCTGCAGCAAGGTGTTCAGGCGATCGAGCAGCGTCACCGGCAGGCGCACCAGGCGCCCGGCCAGGCGCCCGAGCCGCCCTTCGGCGAAGGCGGTGCCGCGTTGCGGCGCGGCGATGAAGATGGCGCGGTCCACCTCCGGCAATGGCGCGAAGCGCAGCAGCGGCTGCAACTGCGCCAGCGCCTGCGGGTCCAGCGGGCGCCGGCCGGTGCGTGCGCCGATCAGGTCGTTCCACAGCGTGTCGCCGGAATCGCTGACCAGCAGGCGCCCGATCACCCCGCCCATGCTGTGGCCGATCAGGACCATGTGCTGCGAGGCCGGCGCCTGCCCGGGCGGATCGAAATGGCGCAGGGTCTGCTGCAGCAGCGTGGCGATCTGCGCACGGTTCCAGGCGATCGGCATGTTGGTCGGGTAGTAGACCTGCCAGATCTGGTAGTGCCGGCGCAGTTGCTCGTCGCCCATCAGTTCGTTGGCGACGTTGACCCAGGCCTCCGGACTGCTGGCCAGGCCGTGCAGCATCAGGATGATGCGTCGGTCCGGATCGTACGGCTGCATCAGGTACAGATGCGGCTGGTCGATGCCATCTCCACGGCCGAGCATCGAGCGCAGCGACTGCCGGGCGAAGCCGGCGCGGGCCAGCCACAGGCCGTAGGCGGCGGTAAAGTTGGCCGCCAGCGGCAGGCGCTGGCCGTGTACCTCGACCTCGCCGTCGCGGTACGGATCGTAGGGCGCGACCACCACGCTGCGGGTGTCGAGTACCTGCGCCAGGCTGTCGCCGTCGAAGCGCAGCAGCACCGTGGTCGGCGCATACGGCATTTCGCTGAACGCTGGCGCGTGCGGGTCCGGCGCGCCCTTGGCGGCGGCCGCCGCGGTCGGGTCGCCGACCTTGGCCGGCGCGATCTCCGCGACCAGTTCGGCGCCGAAGCCGTCGCGCCGGTAGGTGCTGCGCAGGCCATCGAAGCGCAGCGTCGACGCCGGCAGCATCGCGTCCGGCCGCGCCACCCCGCCGGGCAGGCGGAAGCTGCCCATGTCCGCGCGCACCTGCCAGCCGGCCGTGCGCAGCGCGTCGTCGTCGTGCAGCTCACCGCTGGCGCTGCCGGCGCGCCAGCGCAGGAACAGTTCGCCGACCGCCTGCTGCACGGCGTAGTTGTAGTAGTCGCGCACCTGGGTCTGCCGATCCTCGAAGGCGCGCGCGCTGGCCGGGCGCGGGGTGTAGAACAGATAGGCGTAGGCGTAGCGCGCCGCCTCCAGCCACGCCTGCAGCGTCGCATCGTCCAGCGCCCTCGCCTGCCGCGGCGTGCGCGCATTGGCCACATGCACCCACAGCTCCGACAGGGTCGCCAGCCGCCGCTCCTGGTCCAGCCCCTGCAAGGCGCGCAGTTGCGTGGCGCAGGCAGGAACGTCCGCCTCGCAGGTCTTGGGATCGAGCGCGAGGACGCGCAGCGTCTCCAGGCTGGCATCGCTGAGCCTGCCGGTGCTGAGCACATCGCCGCGCTGGGTGGCGATGTAGTCGGCGGCGCTGCGCGACTGCACGCTGACCATCGCGCAGCCGCTGCCGAGCAGCGACGCGGCAGCCAGCAGCGCGGCGCCCGTGCACCGCGCAAGACGTGCGCGCAGGGTCATGGCCTGGACGCGGGGTCGTCGCCGGGAATGCCGGCGCGGATGCGCGCGGAAAAATCGGCGCCGGCGCCGGCCGCGCGGGCGCGTTCGCCGATGCGGCCGCGCGCGCGCAGCGTGGCCAGGCTGTAGCCGGGCACGAAGCCGTGCTGCACGTAGACGTAGGACGGCAGGTAGCCGGACAGCAGCAGGCGGATGTCGAGCGGCAGTGCGGGATCGAGCTTGCGCGCCAGCTCGAACACGATGGTGGTGCAGTTGCTGGTGGCGGTGTTGTAGAACCGCGGCGTGCGCTGCAGTTGCTGCGCCCGCGCCACGTAGCCGAGGAACAGTTGGCGCAGTTGTGCGCGCGAGAGGTTGAGCCGGTACAGGTACACGTCCTCGCCGCGCACGTTGCTGCGCACCGCCAGGATGTCGCGCTCGTCGGCGGCCACCATCACCTGCTCGAAATTGCGGAAGAACCCGGCCAGCGCCGAGAACGCCTCGTCGCGCTCCTTGCGAATCTCCAGCGAGAACACCACGCGGCGGCCGTCGTCGAAGCCGAACGAAACCAGGGTGTGGGCGATCGCCGGCCCCATCCAGTACGACAGCGCCAGGTCCGCCGAGGCCAGCCGCTCCAGGTCGTAGCGGCGCGTCTCCCAGCGCGGGGTGTAGTCGTGGTCGCTGCGCCAGGCGAAGTTGCGCACGTTGTGCAGGGTCACCACGTGCCCATCCACCTGCGGCTCCAGCAACTGCGCGACATCGTCGGCCCAGTCGCGGTTCTGCTGCGGCTGCAGCGCCGACCAGCCCACCGCCATGCCCGCACAGCCCAGCGCGAACAGCAGCGGCAGCACGCGGTACTCGCGCGGATGGCGAAGGCCCCACAGCGCAGCGGCGCCCAGCGCGGCCCACAGCAGCGCCGAGCCGTAGCGCACCACGGCGCCGGTGTGCGGCAGATAGGCCAGGAACAGCGCGCCCCACAGACTGGCGGCCAGCACCGCCAGCATCGCCACGGCGCGCGCCAGCCGCCACGGCCAGGCGCGTCGGCGCGTGGCGCTGTCGGCGCTCACAAGTCCGCCGCCGCCGCGGGCGTGGCCAGGGCGTGGCACAGCAGGCGGCAACCGCGTTGCGCCAGCGCCTTGCGTTCGGCCTCGTCGCTGCCGCGCTGGCAGGCGCCGAGCATGTCCATCGCCAGGGCCAGATCCTCCTCGCCCAGGTCCGCACGGCACAGGCCGGCGGCGATCGCACGCTGCAGGAACGGCAGCAGGATCGCCATCGCCCGCGTATGCGCCGCGTCCATCATCGGATGCTCGCGCGGCAGCGACCGCCAATAGTCGGCCAGCGGCGCCGACATCGCGATGTGTTCGGCGACGTCGTACATCAGCAGGAACAGCCCGTCCGGCCGCGTGCCGATTTCGCGCGCGCAGCCCTCCAGGCCGTCCAGGCCGCGTTCCAGCAGCGCCGCCATCAGTTCGGTGCGGTCGGCGAAATGACGGTACAGGGTGGCGCGGCCGAGGCCGGCGCGCTCCACCACCAGCTCCAGCGGCGCCAGCACGCCGTGCTCACAGAACACCTCGTCGGCGGCGTCCAGCAACAGGCGGCGGCGGTGGGCGGTATCGGCTCGCATCTCCATGCGCGGCATTATCGGACAATTTTGTCCGCCCGCAAGCGGGTGGCGACGGGCGGCCGCCGGCAGCGACCGGCGGCGCCTTGTGGCATCGGCCTCAACCGGTGTTCTGCACGCCCTGGGCGACGCCATTGACGCAGGCCACCAAGGCACGCAGCAGCTCCTCGTCCTCGCCGTCGGTGGCGCGCCAGCGCTGCAGCAGGTCCACCTGCAGCACGCTGATCGGGTCGATGTAGGGATTGCGCAGGCGGATCGACAACGCCAGGCGCGGGTCGTGCTGCAGCAGCGAGGCCTGCCCGGTCAGCGCCTTCACCCAGCCCTTGGTCAGCGCCAGTTCGTCGCGGATGCGCGGAAAGAAGCGCGCGTGCAGCGGCCCGGACAGGCGCGAGAACATCTCGGCGATGTTGAGGTCGCCCTTGGACAGCACCATGGCGATGTCGTCGAGGAAGGTGCGGAAGAACGGCCAGTCCGCGGCCATCGCGCGCAGCGCATCCTCGTGGCCGGCATCCACCGCCGCCTGCAGGCCGCTGCCCACCCCGTACCAGCCCGGGATCACCGCGCGCGCCTGGCTCCAGGCGAATACCCAGGGAATCGCCCGCAGGTTGGACAGCGCCGCATCCTGGCCCAGCCGGCGCGACGGCCGCGAGCCCAGGGTCATGCGCTCGATCACGTCGATCGGCGTGGCCAGGCGGAAATAGCGCATGAACTCGGCATCGCCGACGAAGCCGCGGTACGCCTGGCTGCTGTGCTCGGCGACCAGGTCCATCACCGGCCGCCAGCCGGCCTCGCGCGCGTCGGCCGCGCGCGGGCGCAGGCTCGACAGCAGCACGGCGCCAGTCATCTGCTCCAGCGAGCGCAGCGCCAACGCGCGGATGCCGTACTTGCGGTGGATCACCTCGCCCTGCTCGGTCACGCGCAGGCGCCCGTCGACGCTGCCGCGCGGCGCCGCTTCCAGCGCGCGCGTGGTCTTGCCACCGCCGCGCACGATCGAGCCGCCGCGGCCGTGGAAGAAGGTCAGGCGGATGCCCAGCTCGGCCGCCGCCTCCAGCAGTTCCACCTGCGCGCGCTGCAGGCCCCAGCGCGAGGCGGCGATGCCGCCGTCCTTGCCGCTGTCCGAATAGCCGAGCATCACCATCTGCACGTCGTCGCGCGCGGCCAGGTGGCGGCGGTAGACCGGATCGGCCAGCAGGTCGCGCAGGGTCGCGGTGCCGCCGCGCAGGTCGTCCACGGTCTCGAACAGCGGCACGATGTCCAGCGGCACCGCACCTTCGGCATCGACCAGGCCGCCGCGGCGCGCCAGCGCCAGCACGGTCAGCACGTCGGCGCGGTCGTGCGCCATCGAGATGATGTAGCTGCCCAGCGCGTCGGCGCCGTGCCGCGCGCGCGCATCGGCGAGCGCGGCGAACACCGCGTCCAGCCGCGCGTTGCCGTCGTCGTCGGCCGCCGGCAGGGTCTGCTCGCCGCTGGCGTAGGGACCGAGCAGGCCTGCGCGCTCCTCCACGGCACGCGTGTCCCAGTCCTGCGTGTCCAGCGCGGCGGCGACCGCGCGCGCGTGCACGCTGGACTCCTGGCGCACGTCCAGCCGCGCCAGGTGGAAACCGAAGCTGCGCACCCGCCACAGCAGGCGCCGCACCGCGAACCAGCCGGCGTGCAGGCCCTTGTTGGCCTGCAGGCTGTCCAGGATCAACTGCAGGTCGCTTTCCAGTTCGGTCGGCGCGACATAGGCGCCGGGCGCGTCGTCCAGGGTGGCCTGCAGGCGCGCGCGCATCAGGTCGTTGAGCAGGCGGTAGGGCATGTCGCCATGGCGCGGCCGCGAGCGCGCCGCCGCCTCCGGCAACAGTTGCCGGTAACGCTCCAGTTGCTCCAGCAGCGGTGCGCTCACCGCGACCAGGGTGGTCGACTGGCTGAGCAGGCTGGCCAGCTGCCACAGCTCCTTCAGATAGCGCTCCAGCACCGCGCGCCGCTGCGCGTCGAGGGTGGCGGTGATGGTGGCGGCATCGACATTGGGGTTGCCGTCCATGTCGCCGCCGACCCAGGTGCCGAAGCGCAGCAGCCGCGGCAGGGGCAGCGCCTGCCCGTAGGTCTGCTCGATGGCGTGCTCCAGGGTCTCGTACATCACCGGGATCACCCGGTACAGCACCTGGGTCAGGTAGAAGCCGACGTGCTCGCGCTCGTCCTCCACGGTGGGGCGCACCGGCGAGGAATCGGCGGTCTGCCACGAGGCGGTCAGCGCCATGCGGAAGCGCGCCGCGTCGGTGGCGCGCTCGCCCGGGGTGCGCAGGCCGTCGAGGTTGTCGACCAGGCTGGCCACCATCAGCTGTTCCTTCTCCAGCAGCGCGCGCCGCACCGCCTCGGTCGGGTGCGCGGTGAACACCGGCTCGACGTCGATGCGCGGCAGCCAGTCGCGCAGTTCCTCGATGCCGACGCCCTGCGCCTTGAGCCGGCGCAAGGCGTCGAGCAGGCCGTCCGGCTGCGGCGTGTCGGCGCTGCTGCGCTGGTAGTCGCGGCGGCGGCGGATGCGGTGCACGCGCTCGGCGATGTTGACCACCTGGAAATAGGTACTGAAGGCGCGCACCAGCGCTTCGGCATCGCGCGGCGCGCGGCCGGCGAGTTGCTCGCTCAGCGAAGACAGCGGCGCGGCGCGCTCGCGGCGTGCGATCGCGGTGGTGCGGATGCGTTCGATCTCGTCGAGGAACTGCGCCGAGACCTGTTCGGCGAGCAGGTCGCCCACCAGGGCGCCGAGCCGGCGCACGTCGTCGCGTAAGGGAAGGTCGGGCGTGGCGAAGGCGATGCTGCTGCGGGACTCGTTCATCGGGAAACGCATGGCTCGGCAGTGGGGGCGCCGCAAGCCTAACCGAAAAGGGCGCGCGCTCCCGTCGCCCGTGGCGACGGTTTCAAAGCGAACCATTTGCGCGGTCCCACGGTGTGCTGTGCCACGGCCGCGCACGCGTGCGGCCGTGGCACAGGCGCGGCTCAGTGCGACGCGGCTCCGGCCGCGGCAGGCGTAGGCGCCGGCCCCAAATAGGTGCGCAGCCAGCGCTCGCTCTCGGCCAGCATCTGCAGCACCGATTCGCGTGCGCGGTAGGCATGCGCCTCGTTGGGCAGCATCACCAGCCGCGCGGTGCCGCCGTTGCCCTTGATCGCCGCGTACATGCGCTCGCTCTGGATCGGGAAGGTGCCGGAGTTGTTGTCCTCGGCGCCGTGGATCAGCAGCAGCGGATCCTTGATCCGGTCGGCGTAGTTGAACGGCGACATCGCCTGGTAGACCGGCTGCGCCTGCCAGTAGGTGCGCTCTTCGGACTGGAAGCCGAACGGGGTCAGCGAGCGGTTGTAGGCGCCGCTGCGGGCGATGCCGGCCTTGAACAGGCGCGTGTGCGCGAGCAGGTTGGCGGTCATGAAGGCGCCGTAGGAATGCCCGCCGATGGCGATGCGATCGCGATCGGCGACGCCGCGCCGCACCACCTCGTCCACCGCCGCCTGCGCATCGGCGACCAGTTGCTCGACATAGGTGTCGTTGGGTTCGCGCGCGCCCTCGCCGACGATCGGCATCGACGGGTCGTTGAGCACCGCATAGCCCAGCGCCAGGAACGCCTGCGGCCCCCAGTAGCCGATCGCGTTGAAGCGGTACGGCGAGTCGGTGACCTGGCTGGCGGCGTCGGCGGATTTGAACTCGCCCGGGTAGGCCCACATCAGCATCGGCAGCGGGCCGTCGCGCTTGGCGTCGTAGCCTGGCGGCAGCAGCAGGGTCGCGGTCAGTTCCACGCCGTCCTTGCGCCGGTAGCGGATCTGCTCCTTGTGCACATCGCGCAGCTGCGGCGTGGGATGCGGGAAGCGGGTCAGCGCCACCGGCTCCGCGTCCGCACGGTCGAGCCGATAGAAGTTGCGCGGCTCCTGCGGCGTCTCGCGGGTGATCAGCAGGCGCTGGCCGCTGTCGTCGAGCAAGGCCTGCGGCACCGCGTAGTACGGCGCCTGCGACTGGAACAGACGGGTGCTGTGCCGCGTGTCCAGATCGTAGCGATCCAGGAACGGCCGGTCGCCCTGCGGCGAGGCGCCTTCGCCGCGCAGGAACAGGCTGTGGCCGTCGGCGGCGATCAACAGGCGCGGGTTGCCGGCCGCATCGCGCTCCGTCACCGGCGTGCCCGGATCGGCGTAGCGGTCTTCCTGCGACCGCTGCACCAGCAGCTGCGGCGCCTGCGCGGGGTTGTCCGGTGCCACGCGCCATTGCCTGGTCTGCCGCGTCTTCCACCAGAACTCGTCGATCAGCGCCAGGTCGCCGCGGCCCCAGAAAATACCGGCGAAGCGCGACTGCAGGCGCGCCAGCGTCACCGGCGGCGCGGTAAACGGCGCCGCCTGCATCAGCACCGCGTCGCGCACCGCCGCCTCGCGCGCCGGATCGCCACCGTCCTGGGCCTCGGCCCAGACCAGGGTGGCCGGGGCGTCGCTGCGCCAGTCGATGTCGCGCACGCCGGTGCGCACCGCATCGTTACCGGTCGGCAGGCCTTCCACCAGCGGCAGTTGCGCCACCGTGTGCACCGGCTTGCCGGCGCGGTCCAGCACCTCGATGGTGCGCGGGAAGCCGCTGGCCGGCACCAGGTAGGAGAACGGCCGCTGCAGGCGCTGCGCCAGCAGATAGCGGCCGTCCGGCGACGGCGCCAGCGACAGGTACAGGTCCGGGGAGGCGATACGCTGCTGGTGCCCGTCCACATCGACCAGCGCCGGCTGCGCGCGCAACTGGTAGTCGAACTGGCGCGCGTCGGCCTCGTTCTTCAGCAGGTCCTGGTAGGTGCGCAAGGCGGTGGCGCCGCCACCGGCGGTCTGCTGCACCGCCGGCCCGGTCGGCACCGCATCGGTGGGCGGCGCGGCGCCCTGCTCCGGCGGCTGCAGCAACACCAGCAACTGACGGCTGTCCGGCATCCACGCATAGCCCTCGCCGGACACGGTGTTGAGCCGCTCGGCGACCCGCCGCGCCCGCAGCGCGGCGATGTCCACCACCCACAGCTCGTTGGCGCCGCTGCGCGCATCGACGCGGTTGAAGGCCAGATGCCGCTGGTCCGGCGCCCACGCCATGCCGGCGATCGACAGCGGCGACGGCAGGCCCTCGATGCGCAGTTCGCTGCCGTCGGCGATGCGCAGCAGCCACAGCTTGTCGCCGAAAGCGAAGCGGCTCTGCGAACGGGTGCGCGGATGGATGCGCAACCCGGCGAGCTTGAGTTCCGGCTGCGCGACCTGAGCGATGCCGGGCAATGCGGGCAACTGCAGCATCGCCGCCAGATCGCGCCGCGGGCTCAGCGACAGTTGCGGCGGCCGCGGCGCATCGACGATGGCCTGCAGCGGCGCCGACGGCACCTGATAGCCGCTGTCGGCGGCATCGGCGGACGCGGCGGCGGACGCAGGTGCCGGGGTGGCCTCCGCCGCGGCGCTGCCGGCCGCCGCCAGGGCCGCGCACAGCAGGCCGCAGACCGGGCCGGCCACGCGGCGGCGCCCACGCACTGTGATCTGGTTCATCTCTCCCCTCTCCTTCCATCGATCGAACCGACGACGGTAGCAGGGCCGGCGCCGCCCGCCCCCTGTCGATGGTTGGGCACGGGCGCGTGTTCAAGCGCCGCACGTGGCAGCCGCTATAATCGGTTACCCCTTGCGCCGAGGGGCGCTGCGACCGGATCGAGACCGGATTCCCCGTCTCCAGACCCGGCCAGGCTCGGCGCGAGGCTTGAGCGACAACGGCGCCCGGACTTCGCGAGTTTCTCGCCATTGACCGGAGCTTTATCGATGAACGCTGCACTCAAGAGCTTTTCCACCGAGGGCGACTACAAGGTCGCCGACATCAGCCTGGCCGACTGGGGCCGCAAGGAATTGGACATCGCCGAGCACGAGATGCCGGGCCTGATGTCGATCCGCCGCCAGTACGCCACCGCCAAGCCGCTGGCCGGCGTGCGCGTCACCGGCTCACTGCACATGACCATCCAGACCGCGGTGCTGATCGAGACCCTGAAGGACATCGGCGCCGACGTGCGCTGGGCCTCGTGCAACATCTTCTCCACCCAGGACCACGCCGCCGCGGCGATCGCCGCCACCGGCACCCCCGTGTTCGCCTGGAAGGGCGAGACCCTGGAGGAATACTGGGACTGCACCCTCGACGCGCTGACCTTCACCCTGCCCGACGGCACCCAGACCGGCCCTGAGCTGGTGGTGGACGACGGCGGCGACGTGACCCTGCTGATCCACAAGGGCTACGAACTGGAGAACGGCGCCAAGTGGGTGGACGAGCCGTCCTCTTCGCACGAGGAGCAGGTGATCAAGAACCTGCTCAAGCGCGTGGCGGTGGAGCGCCCGGGCTACTGGACCCGCGTGGTCAAGGACTGGAAGGGCGTCTCCGAAGAGACCACCACCGGCGTGCACCGCCTGTACCAGCTGGCCGAAGCCGGCACCCTGCTGATCCCGGCGATCAACGTCAACGACTCGGTGACCAAGAGCAAGTTCGACAACCTGTACGGCTGCCGCGAATCGCTGGCCGACGGCCTCAAGCGCGCGATGGACGTGATGCTGGCCGGCAAGGTCGCGGTGGTGTGCGGCTACGGCGACGTCGGCAAGGGCTCGGCGCACAGCCTGCGCGCCTACGGTGCCCGCGTCATCGTCACCGAGATCGACCCGATCTGCGCGCTGCAGGCGGCGATGGAAGGCTTCGAGGTCAACACCGTCGAGGACACCCTCGGCCAGGCCGACATCTACGTCACCACCACCGGCAACAAGGACATCATCCGCATCGAGCACCTGACGCAGATGAAGGACCAGGCCATCGTCTGCAACATCGGCCACTTCGACAACGAGATCCAGGTCGAGGCGCTGTACAAGCTGCCGGGCGTGCAGAAGATCAACATCAAGCCGCAGGTGGACAAGTTCGTGCTGCCCAACGGCAACGCGATCTTCCTGCTGGCCGAAGGCCGCCTGGTCAACCTGGGCTGCGCCACCGGCCACCCCAGCTTCGTGATGTCCAACAGCTTCGCCAACCAGACCCTGGCGCAGATCGACCTGTGGCAGAACAAGGACAGCTACGAGAAACAGGTGTACCGCCTGCCGAAGAAGCTGGACGAGGAAGTGGCGCGCCTGCACCTGGAAAAGATCGGCGTGAAGCTGACCAAGCTCACCGACGCACAGGCCGCCTACCTCGGCGTGCCGGTCGACGGCCCGTTCAAGCCGGAGCACTACCGCTACTGAGCCATCGGCAGGACATCGCCAGGCAGACCAGAACGGGCGCCGCGAGGCGCCCGTTTTTTGTTTGATCGGCGCCGCAAGCGCGTGGGGGGAGAAGAGAGCTGGAAATCGTACGGAGCGAAAACCGCAGACATCGCCACCTTGCGCACTCCCTGCTGCAAGCGACCTTTTCCGACCAGTCGGCCGACGCGCCTGTCCAGCAAGGCCATCTGTACCACACCTGTGCTACATTGATTCCACACCAATCGCCTGGAGCTCCCCAATGAGCACCACCACCATCCGCCTGCCGGACGCGCTCAAGGCCCGCGTCGCCAAGGCCGCGGAAGCGGCCGGCACCACCTCGCACAACTTCATCCTGGAAGCCATTGCCGAGAAGGCCGAGTTGGCCGAGCGGCGCGTCGACTTCCATGCAGAGGCCGAGCGCCGTTGGGGCGAATTTCTCGAAACCGGCGAGAGCATTCCCTGGGACGAGATGCGTCGCTATCTGATGGAACGCAGTGAGGGCAAGCACACTCCTCCTCCCGCCCCCCGCAAGTTCGCGAAATAGCATGGCGCACGTCGAGTTCCTGCCCTCTGTCAACGAGGATCTACGGCGCATCATCGGCCATCTGGAACAACACGAAGCCGAGCATATCCAAGAGCGTCTGAGCGAGATCGTCAGCGCATCGAACGTGCTGACGAACAATCCGCTGATCGGCCGGCTGACGCGCCATGATCTGCGTGAACTGGTGATTGGCCAAGGCGCTCAGGGATATATTGCCCTCTACCGATACGTGGTGGCGCTGGATACCGTCTTTGTCCTGGCGATCCGCGCACAACGCGAGGCAGGCTATGCACGCGATGCATGAAACCGGGGCCGGTGCCCACGCCGACCTGGTCCATGCGGTGCTTGCCTGATTTGCTGTCACTGCCTCCCATGGCGCGGGCTAGCGCAGCACTTCGCAACCGAGGATGGCATGCTGGGTGTTTCCCGCCGTAACTGGCGATCGCGAAGCCAAGCACCCGTGCCGGGTCGTAGCACGGGCGTCGACCAGACCAGACACGATGCGCGCGGCTGCAGGCGCGGTTCGCCTAGACAGCAACGGGATAGCCTAGTCCGGCAACGGCATGGCCGCAGGCGCCGAATGCGACAAGGTTCAGCGGCTTACGACGTCGCCACTCGCAGACCGGACATCGCTGTCCAGCGCTTACGACGGCGCGAATCTCTCAGGCCGTGCGCTCACTGGTCGGTGCATACACCGAAATCTGGATGCGGCTGCGCGCGTGGTACGGCGTGCGTGCCCAGTCGCTCCAGCGCGCCTCCAGGCGCAGGCCGGCGATCTGCGCCATCAGATCCAGTTCCGATGGCCACACGTAGCGGCGGCGCTCGCTGAAGATGCGCGTGCCGGATTCGCCCAGTACCACCACGCGCTGGTCGATGCGCTGCTGCAGCGGATCCGGCTGCGAGCACACCAGCATCACTGCGGCGCCGTCGCCGTCGGTGTCCGGCACGTCCAGCACCTGGCTGACCTTGCCGCCGCCTTCGAACACCTCTGCGCCCGGCACCGCGCTCTGGATCAGCAAGCGCCCGTCGGGCGCCAGGCAGCGCGCCGCATTGACCACGCACCGCAGTTGCTCGGCCTGGCTCAGCAGATAGCCGAACGCACCCACCGCATAGATCAGGCCGAACGGCCCGGACACCGGCATGTCGGCAAAATCGGCGCAGACCAACTGCAGGCGGTCGCTACCGGGTTTGGCACGCAAAACCTCAAGCATCGCCGGGGAATTGTCGATACCGGTGACCGGCACATCGCGGTGCGCAAGCGGCAAGCCGATGCGGCCGGTTCCGATGCCCAGTTCCAGCGCCGCACGGCCCGCGGCCAGTTCGGCCAGCACGTCGACGCACTGCTGCGTAGCGGCGGCAGGCCAGCGATCGTAGATGCGATCGTAGATCGCGGCCAGGCGATCGTACTCGTGGGTCACGGGCATCCGCAGCCACTCGTTGCCGAATTGGCGCGACGATAGCACGCAGCGATCGCGACGCAATGGCGCACGCACGGCAGCGACGCCGACGGCAAACGCGGCGACGCGATCCGATCGCTTGGGACGCAAGGTGCTCGGCGAAAAATGACAAGAATATTGCAGTTGGCGGCGCTTCAGTCTTTCGCTTGCGTCGCCGTAGTCGAGCGAGGAAGCTTTCTGCGCGCCTGCCACAGGCGGCAGGCGCGACGATCGCAACAGAGTCCCCCGTTCAATCAGGAGTATCGCCATGAAGCGCCTTTTTGATTCGCTGTCGCGTTGGGTACAGAGCCTCGGTGGCAACAGGCTCGGCTACATCTACACCTACTGACTTCCCGCCACCGTTGCGTGGCATTCGCGTGCGAGAGGGGGCGATCCGTCCCCCCTCTCTTCGGCACTCGGCGCATTGCATGGCCACGCATGCGTTCGCCATCGGTCCCATGTCGCCTTCCGCATCGCGGTGCACCGTGCCTTCATGCTTCTTCGTGCAGGTGAGTGCGTGACACAGACGCAACGGTGTCCGCCCGGTCCGCGTGGGCATTGGGCGTTCGGCAACCGGCAGGCCTTCGCGCACGATCCCCTCGACTTCCTGCAGCGCTGCGCACGCGAACATGGCGACGTGGCGCGGATCGCCGAGCGCACCTACCTGCTGGCGTCGCCGGCAGCCATCGCGACCGTGCTGGGCGACGACGGCAGCCTCTATGCCAAATCCGATCCAGACCCACGCGCGCGGCGTGCTGCATTCCCGGCCTCGGTGATGAACAGCGAGGGCGAGGCCTGGCGACACAAGCGCCAGGCATTGCAGCCCGCATTCCGCGCCGGGCTGGTCCGCGACTATGCCGGACAGGCACTCGCGGCCACGCAGGCGCTGCTGCAATCGGGCGACGACAACGCGCATGCGCAGGACCTGCGCCTGACGATGACGGCGCTCTGTGCGGAACTGGGCGCCGGCTTCCTGCTCGGCGATGCGGTGCACGCACCCGCGCTGCTGCAGATGCTGCCGATGGTCGACGCGATCCTGCAGCAGACACGCACGCCATCCGCAGCGCCGGCCTGGTGGCCGAGTGCCGGCAAGCGCCGTCTGCGTGCCGCGCGTAGCGCACTGGACAGCGCACTGACGCAGATCCTGGCATCGCCGTCTCCGCCAGGCGTGGACGCCTCGGTGCTGGACCTGCTGCGGCGCGACGATCCACAGGGTCAGGGCGACTGGTGCCGCGATGAGACGGCGGCGATGCTGATGTCGGCACTGGAACCGATGGCGGCTGGCCTGACCTGGACGCTGTTGCTGCTGGCGCAACATCCGTCGATCGCGCAGGCGGTGGCGGAGGAAGCCGATGTATTGCCCGACATCGGCAACGCGTCCACCACGGCAGGCGACGACACTCTTGTCGAACACCTGTCACTGACCCGCGCCTGTGTGAAGGAAGCCATGCGCCTGTATCCGCCGGCATGGATGACCGCGCGCATCGCGCAACGCGACACCACGCTGGAGGGATTCGCGGTGCCGCGCGGCACGCAGTTGATCGTCAGCCAGTGGGTGGTGCAGCGCGATCCGCGCCACTTCGCCGCGCCGGAGCGCTTCCTGCCGACGCGCTGGCTGGATGCCGCGCACACGCCAGCGCGCTACACCTACTTTCCGTTCGGCGGCGGCCCGCGCAGCTGCATCGGCACCCAACTCGCGCTGGTGCAGATGACCGTGGTCGTGGCGGGCCTGTTGCGCGAGCGCACGCTGCACCTGGCGGCGGATGCGCAGCCGCGGCCGTTCCCGGCGCTGGTGCTGCGCCCACTCGACGTCCGCATCGCGCTGCGGCCACGCATCACTACCCATGGCCGTCGGTCGCATGACACGACATCACCCCACCCTCTTGCCCCGGACGCCCCGCATGGCTGACCTCGCCGCCTTCGCCAAGACCCGGGAATATCCCAACCGCTTCTTCGATTCCGCCGCCTGGAACGAACTGGAGTTCCGCGACGGCGACATCGTCATCGCCAGCTACGCCAAGGCCGGCACCACCTGGCTGCAGCAGATCGTGGCGCAACTGCTGTTCGAAGGGGCGGCCGACGTCGACGTGTCGGCGATCTCGCCGTGGTTGGACGGCGTGTACCCGGACCGCGCCAGTAAGCTCGCGCTGCTGCAGGCGCAGACCCACCGGCGTTTCATCAAGACCCATCTGCCGGCCGATGCGCTGGTGATCAGCGACCGCGCCAAGTACCTGTACATCGGCCGCGATGGCCGCGACATCGCGCTGAGCCTGTACGACCACCAGTGTGCGGTCAGCCAGGATGCGCAGGCGCGCCTGGATGCCGGCGCGGCCGAACCGGGCAAGATGCGCGTGGTACCGCCGCCGAGCCTGCCGGTGGACGCCTACGTGGCGCATTGGCTGGCCCACGACGGCGCGCCGTTCTGGCCGTTCTGGGAAGGCGTGCGCAGCTGGTGGCAGCAGCGCGCGCAGCCGAACGTGCTGCTGGTGCACTACGCCGATCTGCTGGTGGATCTGCCCGCGCAGGTGCGACGCATCGCCGCGTTTCTCGAGATCCCGATACGTGACGCCACCTGGGACACGATCCTGGCGCACTGCCAGTTCGACTACATGCGCCAGCACGCCGCGCGCTACGTGCCGCAGGGCGCCGGGCTGTGGCGCGAAGGCGGCAAGGCCTTCTTCAACCAGGGGCGCAGTGGCCGCTGGCGCGCGCTGTTGCCGGCGGCCGTCGCTGCCGACTACGTGGCGCGTGCGCAGGCGGAACTGGGCCGCGAGGCGGCGCAGTGGCTGGCGCAGGGCGCCGGGGCGACGCCATGAGCCTGCGCATCATCGGCGCCGGCCTCGGCCGCACCGGCACCCTGTCGCTGAAGCTGGCGCTGGAGCATCTGGGCCTGGGCCGTTGCTACCACGCCATGGAACTGGCTGCGAACCTGCGCCAGGCCTTGCCGCGATGGGATGCGGCGCTCGACGGACAGGCGGACTGGGACACGCTGTTCGCAGGCTACACCGCCACCGTCGATTATCCCGGCTGCTGCTTCTGGCGCGAACTGGTCGCACGCTATCCGCAGGCCAAGGTGATCCTGACCGTGCGCGATGCCGATGCCTGGTTCGATTCGGTACGCAACACCATCTTCGCCAGCGACCGCCGCGTGCCGGCGCTGTTCGGCCCCGACGGCCAGCGCCTGAGCCAGTTCCTGCGCCGCGACTTCGCCACGCGCATCGACGATCGCGGCTTCATGACCGACTATTTCCAGCGCTGGAACCAGGAAGTGATCGCCAACGTGCCGGCGCATCGCCTGCTGGTCCTCGACACCGACACGCAGACGGGCTGGGAACCGCTGTGCGCCTTCCTCGACGTGCCGGTGCCGGCGCAGCCGTATCCACGCGTACATGCGCGCAGCAGCAGCGCCCAGGCGCGTCCGCTGCCCAGCGACCCGGCGCAACGCGAACAACGCCTGCGCGACTACCTGGACCGGCTCGCCGTGGAGGCGTTCGCGCCGCCAGCCGATGGCTGAGCGCGCGTCCGGCTACAGCGAAAAACTGCGCTTGATGGTGAACGACCAGGCGCCGTCGATCGGGTTGGAGACATGCACCCGGCCTTCGCCGTCCGCCACGCCGGTGGTGTAGCGACGATAGACGCCGGCGCTGTTCCAGGCCCGTGCGTAGCTCAAACCGAATTCGGTGCCGCGCCAGGTGCGGCTCACACCGAGACGCGCATCGGTCCAGCCGTAGTCGGCGAAGTTGCGCACGTGCTGGTGGCCCGCATGCACGCTGGCCTGCCAGTCCGATGCCAGCGGCAGCGTGGCGTCCAGGGCTAGATAGCCGGAGCCGCGCGAGTGCCGGCCCTGGCCGACACCCAGCGTGGCGCTGTTGTAGCCGAAGTAGTCGCGCGTCCAGGTGCTGGCGTAGGACAGTTCCAACGTGCGCCAATGCCCGGCGACGATGGCCTCGCCGTAGTCGTAGCGCGTGCCGCTGGCGCTCATGCGTGCACCGGGATAGGCATAGTGGTAGACGCCGGCACGCCAGCCCCAGTCGCCGCGACTGGCCGCGTAGCCGGCGTACACGTCCCACTCCACGTGCCCGCCTTCGATGAAGTACGGGCTCACCCCCGACGCCCAGGTGCCGGCATACCAGCCGCTGTCCGCGGCCACGTCCAGCCCGCCCTGCAACACCGGCCGGCCCCAGCTCTGCTCGAATCCGCGCGAGACGTAGTTCGAGGTCGCGGCCAGGTTGGCGCTGGCGGTGCCGGCCCAGGCCGGTACGGCGACGCCCAGCGCCAGCAGCAGCGCGGCGCTGCGCATGGCCCTCACGACACCACCTCCAGCCGCGTCCGGCCCGGCGCGGCCAGGCGGCCCGATGCGGGCGCGGCAAGCTTGAACAGCGCCACCGCGCGCTGCAGTTCCCCGGCCTGATCCTCCATCGCCCGCGCCGCCGCCGTGGCTTCCTCGACCAGCGCGGCGTTCTGCTGGGTCACCTCGTCCATCTGCACGATGGTCTTGCCCACCTGTTCGATGCCGGCGCTCTGTTCCTGCGAGGCGGCGGCAATCTCGCTCATGATGTCGGTGACCTGGCGCACGCTGGCCACCACCTCGCGCATGGTGTCGCCGGCGCCGTTGACCAGCTCGGTGCCATCGTCGATCTTGCCGACCGAGGCGTCGATCAGGCCCTTGATCTCGTGCGCCGCGGTCGCCGAGCGCTGGGCCAGCGCGCGCACCTCGCTCGCCACCACCGCGAAACCGCGGCCCTGCTCGCCGGCACGCGCCGCCTCCACCGCGGCATTGAGCGCCAGGATGTTGGTCTGAAAGGCGATGCCGTCGATGACGCCGATGATCTCGGCCATCTTCTTCGACGCTTCGGCGATGCCGGACATGGTCTCCACCACCTGCTCGACCACCGCGCCGCCGCGCGAGGCCACGCTCGCGGTGTCCTGCGCCAGCCGATTGGCCTGATGCGCATGCGCGGCGTTTTGCTTCACCGTGGAGGTCAGCTCCTCCATCGACGCGGCGGTCTCTTCCAGGTTGGCCGCCTGCTGCTCGGTGCGGCGCGACAGGTCGTCGTTGCCGGCAGCGATCTCGCTGGCGGCGGTGTTGATCGCGGTGGTGGCGTGCTGGATGCGGCCGACGATACCGGTCAACTGCTCCACGGTGGCATTGGCGTCGTCGCGCATCTGCGCGAACACGCCATGGAACTCGCCATGCATCCGCGCGGTGAGGTCGCCCCGGGCTACCGCGCGCAACAGCGCCGACAAGGCCGAGAGGTTGCCCTCGGTCAGCTCCATCAGCCGGTTCAGCCCGACCACCATGCCGCGGAATTCGTACTGGAAGCGCTCGGCGTCGCCGCGCCGGGAGAAATCGCCGGAGGCCGCGGCCTGCGCCAGTTCGGTGATGGCCTGGTTGATCGCCTGCAGGCTGCGCTTGGTAGTGCGCATCGCCTCGGTGATCGCCGCCTTCTCGCCCGGCAGCGCCTCCATGTCCACCTGCATGTTGCCGATCGCGTACTGCGACATCACCTCGACCAGGCGTCGCTGCACGTCCACGTGCGCGGCGACCAGCGCATTGGTGCCATGGACCATCCGGCCGTACTCGCCGGGGAAGCGCGCGGCGTCCATCCGGTAGCTCATCTCGCCGGCGTCGTGGCGCTGCGCCATCTCCGCCTGCGCCTGCATCACCGCCTGCAGCTGCGTCTGCATGCTGCCCATCGCCTCCAGCAACTGGCCCAGTTCGTCGTCGCGACGGTGCCGGACCTGGCTGTCCAGGCGTCCGGCGGCGACCGCGGAGGACACCCGCACCGCCTCGGCCAGCGGGTCGAGCACCTGCCGGCGCAGCAGCAGGTACAGCGCGCCGCTCAGCAACAGCGCCGAGAGCAGGCCGACCGCGGCGATGGTCCACAGCAGCGCACGCGCCTTGGCCATCACCAGCGCATACGGCACCGAGATGCCCAGCGCGAACGCCTGCGGCGCATCGCCGATCTTCAGCGGCACGAACACATTCAACGCATCCTCGCCATCCGCACGATGATGGTCGAACACCACATGCCCCTTGGCCACGCGCGCCAGCATGTCCTTGGACCAGGCGTCGTTGCGGGTCTTGCCGACCTGCTGCGGATCGCGGCTGGCCATCACCATGCCCAACGGCGACAACAGGCTGGCATGGCCCTCGCCCATCGGCCGCAGCGCGGCGATGCGCTGCTGCAGGGTATCGAGGGTGAAGTCGACGGTGACCACGCCCAGGAAACGCCCGTTCTCCAGGATCGGCGTGGCCAGCGTGGTCATCAGTGTGTCCTTGCCGGCCACCGGGTAGTAGTACGGCTCGATCACCACCGGCTTGTGCGTGTTGCGCGCCAGCAGGTACCAGTCGCCGTCGCCCGGCTTCTCGTAGTCGCGCAGCGCCTCGCGCACCAGTTGGCCGTTCTGCCGCGACCACCAGGTCATGTAGCGGCCGGTGGCGTCGTGGCCCTCGGCACCGACGAAGCCCTTGTCGTTGCCGTCGAACGCGTCCGGCTCCCACATGGTGCTGATGCCCAGCCACTGCGGATGTGCATCGAGCTGGCTGCGCAGCACCGCGGTGGCGGTGGCCCGCGACAGGCCGCCGGCGCCATGCTGTACGCGGAAGCTGTTGGCCAGCGCCTCGCTGGCGTCGAAGGCCACGCCGATCTCGCGCGACACGCGCTGCGCTTCCAGTTGCGCCAGGTTCTCGATGCTGGTGCGCGAGGTCGACAGCAACGCATCGCTGCTGCGCCAGTAGATGATCATCGCGGTCAGGCCGAAACAGGCCAGCGCGAGCAGGCCGGTACCCAGCATCAGGCGTTTGGCGACGCTGCCGCGACGGCGATGCGGCGACGGAGTGGACATGACAACTTCCTTGGCGGGGGGAGGGAATGCGGTCGCGGGGAACGCGCCGCGCGGCACAGCCCACCGCGGCGCACGGCGCGAGCGCGCGTGTCCGTTGCCGATGACCTGCTGCCCGGGACGCCTTCCCCACCGGCCACGACGCGCCGCCGGAAATCGCTTCCCGGCGCTGCTGCGTGCGGCCCACCTTCTCGCTATCGTCCCGTCGTGCGCAAACTTGATGGTCTTCCCGCGAGAGCCGGATGAACGGACATGGCTTCGCCGTGAAAGTGGTCAATAGCGCGCTGTTTACGCGCGTGCGCCAATGAACAGGCATGCACACTGATGCAGCACGGCGTTGCCGGCTTCGGCAACGTACACACGCAGCAACAGAGACGTAAGCGCGCATGGAGCAGCCATAGGCACTCGCGCCTGCGTTGTGACCGGCGATGCATGCATCATCGTCGCGGGCTCATCGATGCTTGCGCGCGCCCAGTTCGCTGGGCGCAAACGGCGCGTAGCGCTTACGGCCGCCAGTTGGCGTTGTGCTCCCAGAACGCCACGCTGCGCCGGTAGGCGTCGCGATCCAGCGGCACGCCGGAGCCGCCCTCCTCCACGCCCAGCGCATTGCGCAGCATGGTGATCGGCGCCATCGGGATTTCCTGCGGCTCGGCGGTGTACAGGCAACCGACCACGCCCCAGTCGGCCTCGATCGGCGCGCCCTCGTGGGCGAGCTGTTCGCGGCTGTAGAGGATCGGCAGCAGGTAGGCGGCCACCGGCGGCTCGACGCCTTCGAACCAGCGCACCAGCACAGGGAGCTCCTCGCGGCTGCGCGCCTCGTAGCCGGAACGCAGCAGGCGCCGGTTGGCGTCGGTGATCGGCACGGTCAGGCAGCGCGTCGAGGTCCAATTGCGGTGCACGTGCAGCTTGCAGAACGGCGCGTAGCCGTCGAGCACCTGCAGCGGCGCGTTGGCGTTGAGATGCTGCTCGAACTGCTCCGGCGTGCAGTCCTGGATCGCATTGCGACGTCCGTCGCGCGGGAACAGGCGGGTGCGGGCGAACGGCGTGAGGACGATGGACATGGCATGCATGGCGAACGAGGACGGACAAGCGTAGCGCGCGGCAGGGTCGGTGCCCACCGCGGCCGGCGCATCCGAGCGTGCGGAAGCCCGACGTAGGAGCGGCTTCAGCCGCGATGGGCGTTACCGGTAAGGCAACGCGGCTGAAGCCGCTCCTACACGGTCATGCATCACATTGCGACGACGGATGCGCCAACGCGTAGTCGATCGCCGCGCGCACCGCCGCCACCTGCGCGGCGTTGCACTGCTCCGGCGTCGCGCTGGCGCTGTCCGGATACACCTCGGTGGTGGTGGTATAGCGCGCGTCGGTGATGCCCGCGCACAGGCCCAGCCGCTTCACCGGATAGTTGATGACCCCCGGTGCCGCCAGCGGCGTGCCGATCAGTTCGCCCGCGGCGTCGGCCGGCGCGATATGGGTGACCTGTGCCACCGCGGCCAGGACTGCCTGCTGGAAGGCCGGCTGCGGATTCTCGCTGTCGCCGACCAGGTAGAAGCCATCGGGAATGCCGCCCGGCGCGTAGTCGACGCCATCGCGCGCGGCCAGCGCCGGACGGAATTCGGACTCGTCGCTGTCGGTGGTCTCGTGCAGATCGATGTGCATGCGAACGTGCTCGCGCAACGGCGCGACCAGGCGCAGCAACGCCGCCGATTCCTGTGCCGGACTGTCGGCGCGGAACGAACGGTTGGGATCCAGCGCATCGGCGTTCCAGCGATGGATGCGCTCGTACGCCCAGGGGCTCACGCACGGCGCCACCAGCACGTTGGCGCGGCCGGCGTAGTCCCCGGCATGCTGCTGCGCGAACTGCAGCGCGCCGTGCACGCCGCTGGTCTCGTAGCCATGCACGCCGCCGGTGACCAGCATGCACGGCAGCGCCGCGTTCCAATCGCGGCTGCGCAGCGCCAGCAGCGGATAGCGCTCCTGGGCGTAGGCCAGTTCACCGTATTCGACCAGCTCCCACGGCCCACGCAAGCGCTCGATGGCCGCCACCACCTCGTCCTGATAGCTGCGCCGGCGCGGTTGCCCGGCCAGCCACGCCGCCTTCTCGGCGGCGCCCCAGGGCACGCCGGGGGTTCCGATCGGATAGAAGGCTGCGCTGGTCATGATGCGGCTCCGCGTCGACAGGTGAGGGCGGCGACTGTAGCAAAGCGCAGGGGCCGCGATGCGCTATGTGCCACGAACACCGCGCTAGCGGTACCTCGTTGCGGAAGCGGATGCCGATCCCGCTTTCGCGCGCTGTCGCCATGAATACGTATGTAGCGCGCGCATGTTGCGCCGCGATGCGCGCTTAGCATCCTCCCGCCGCACGCCAGCCCCGCGGCGAGGTCATGCCCCTGTCCTGCAGGCCCCCGCCTGCGCCCACGCAACGAGGAGATCGAACGATGCGCGTCCCATCCGCTGCAAATCGTCTGCTGCGCCTGCACCGCTGGCGCAGCCTGCTGGTCGGCCTGCTGCTGCTCCTGGCCACCGCCAGCGCCCAGGCCGACGTCATTCTGCATGCCTTCAACTGGCCCTACGCGACCGTGGAAGCGCGTGCCGCGCAGATCGCCGCCGCCGGCTACCGCAAGGTACTGGTGGCGCCGGCCTACCGCTCGCAGGGCGACGCCTGGTGGGCGCGCTACCAGCCGCAGGACATGCGCCTGATCGACAACCCGCTCGGCGACACCGACGCCTTCGCCAGCATGGTGCAGGCGCTGAAGGCCGCGGGCGTGGAGACCTATGCCGACGTGGTGCTCAACCACATGGCCAACGAAGCGGCCACGCGCTCGGACCTGAACTACCCGGGCAGCGCGGTGCTGGGCCAGTACGCCGCCAATCCGCAGCGCTATGCCGCGCTGCGGTTGTTCGGCGACCTCTCGCAGAATTTCCTCAGCGCCAGCGATTTCGGACCGGCGCAGTGCATCACCAACTACAACGACCCTTACCAGGTACGCACCTACCGCATCTGCGGCGGCGGCAACGATCCCGGCCTGCCGGATCTGGTCGGCAACGACTGGGTGGTACAACAGCAGCGCAACTACCTGCTGGCCTTGAAGGAGCTGGGCGTCACCGGTTTCCGCATCGACGCCGCCAAGCACATGACCTTCGACCATCTGAACAAGGTGCTCGATGCACAGGTCCGCTCCGGCGTGCTGGTGTTCGGCGAAGTGATCACCGGTGGCGGCAGCGGCAACTCCGACTACGACCAGTTCCTGGCGCCGTATCTGCAGGCCACCCCGCACGCGGCCTACGACTTCCCGCTGTTCAACTCGGTGCGCAATGCCTTCGCCTACGGCGGCAGCATGGACCTGCTGGTCGATCCGGGCGCCTACGGCCAGGCGCTGCCGGGCGCGCGCGCAGTGACCTTCGCCATCACCCACGACATCCCCAACAACGCCGGCTTCCGCTACGCGATCATGGACCCGGTCGACGAAACCCTGGCCTACGCCTACCTGCTCGGCCGCGACGGCGGCGTGCCGATGGTGTACTCGGACAACAACGAGAGCGGCGACAACCGCTGGGTCAACGCCTACCAGCGCGACGACCTCAAGCGCATGGTCGGCTTCCACAACGCCGCGCAGGGCCGCGACATGCAGGTGTTGGCGCACGGCGACTGCTACCTGCTGTTCCGCCGCGGCGACCTGGGCATTGTCGGCATCAACAAGTGCGGCACCACCGTCACCGCCGCGGTGCCGATGAACGGCAGCGTGCTGCGCTGGAACGTCGACTACACCGATGCGCTGGGCTCGGGCAGCGTGGTGCGCATTTCCAGCGGCAACTACACCTTCAGCCTGCCGCCGCGGCAGGCGCGGATGTGGAAGCGCTGAGCGTCCGCATCCAGCCGGCGCGCCCAGGTGGGCGCGTCGGCGTCGTGCCGACCTGGCCCGCGTGGTCCCGCGGCTTCGGCGCGGCGCCGGCCGTCCCGTTCCGGCGGCCCGGTCTTTTCTTGCACATCCATCCGGATGAAGAGATATACTGACCGCACCGCCCGCTGCGTTGCGCCCATGACCGCCATCAGCTTCGAGTTCTATCCGCCCAAGACCGACGAACAGCGCGCGCAGCTCGACCGCACCGCCGCGCGGCTGAAGGCCTACGCGCCCGAGTACGTGTCCTGCACCTTCGGCGCTGGCGGCTCGACCCTCAGCTACACCTCCGAGACCGTGCGCCACCTCAAGCAGCATCACCGCTTCGAGGCCGCGCCGCACCTGTCCTGCGTGGGTGGCAGCCGCGAGGAGATCCGCGAACTGCTCAAGCTGTACCGTGCCATCGGCTGCCGGCGCCTGGTCGCGCTGCGCGGCGACCTGCCCTCCGGCATGGGCCACCCCGGCGACCTGCGCTATGCCGCCGACCTGATCGCCTTCATCCGCGCCGAGCACGGCGACGCCTTCCACCTGGAAGTGGGCGCCTATCCGGAGACGCACCCGCAGGCCCACGACGCGCTCAGCGACCTGCGCCACTTCAAGGCCAAGGTCGACGCCGGCGCCGATGCCGCCATCACCCAGTATTTCTACAACGCCGACGCCTACTTCCACTTCGTCGACGCGGTGCGCAAGCTCGGCGTACAGATCCCAATCGTGCCGGGCATCATGCCGATCTCCAACTTCAGCCAGCTGCGGCGCTTTTCCGAGCAGTGCGGCGCGGAAATCCCGCGCTGGATCGGCAAGCGCATGCAGGCCTACGGCGACGATGCCGACGCCATCCGCGAGTTCGGCGCCGACGTGGTCGCCGCGCTATGCCAGCGCCTGATCGACGGCGGCGCGCCGGCCCTGCATTTCTATACGCTCAACCTGGCCAAGCCGACCACCAGCGTCCTGGCACGGCTGCCCTCAGCCGTCGGCTGAGTGTCGCGGCTGCTGTGCGGCCGCTCGGGATTGGGGATTGGGGATTAGGGATTCGCCAAAGCGGGGCCGCGCGCCGCTGTTGCCAATCCCCAATCCCGAATCACCAATCCCGGCGTGACCACGCATTCGCTCCGCGATCACGCCGGCTGCGGCTACCCTGCGCCGATGCGCGCCCTTCCGCCGATCCTGCTGCTGTTGTGCCTGTGCGTCTTCGCCACGCCCGCGATGGCGCAACGGGTCAACCGTTGCACCGGGCCCGACGGCACCACCGTGTTCAGCGATCGCCGCTGCGAAGACGTCGGCGCGATCGACCGCTTGCCGCCACCGGTGGCGCCCGGCAACGTCGGCAGCGATGCCCGCGGCCTGACGCCGCCGCAGTGCGTGCGCCGGCTGAGTGTGCTGGTCCAGCAGATCCGCAGCGCCGTGGACGCCCGCGACGTCAATCGGCTATCGGCGCTGTACTGGTGGAATGGCGTTTCCGACGACGGCGCGCAACGCATCTTCGACCGGCTGGAGGCGATCGTGCGCCGCCCCCTGGTCGCGATCGTGCCGGTGTTGCCGGACACCAGCGCGATCACCGATCCCGCAGCCAGCACGTCGTCGACAGCCGCATCCGCGACAACGGCCACGTCGGCCGCGAGGGATGCCGACGGTGGCGAGGCGCCATCGCGCCCGCATCCGACCGGCCTGCGCCTGCAGCAGACTCTCGCCGGCAGCATCACCCCCGCCTCCACCGTACTGGACCTGCGCCGGCAGTACGACTGCTTCTGGATCAGTTTCTGAAGGGCCGGGATTGGGGAATGGGGATTGGGGAATCGCAACCGCGGCTCCCTGCGCGCGCAGCGCGTCATCTGTAGGAGCGGCTTCAGCCGCGACGCGATGGAGCCGGGATTCGGGAATGGGGATTCGGGAATCGCGACAGCGGCTCCCTGTGTGCGCACCGCATTATCTGTAGGAGCGGCTTCAGCCGCGATCGGGCCGTCTCGGTGGCTGCACGGTCGCGGCTGAAGCCGCTCCTACGATTGGGCATGCGGTTTGGCGGCACTCACGCCACATCGGCCGCCAGCGGCCATAGCCCGCGGATTGCGGCGATGCCCTGGCCGCCGTGGCGGCGCGCTTCGGCCACCTGGCTCGGCAGCAGGCCGCCGATCGGGTAGATCGGCAGGGCGACCTGCTCGCGCAGGCGTTCGAACGCCTCCCAGCCCAGCGGGGCGGCGCCGGGATGGCTGGCGGTGGCCGCCAGCGGCCCGACCACCGCGAAGTCGCAACCGATACGCTGCGCCGCCTGCAATTCTTCGAGGCTGTGGCAGGACGCCGCCACAGGCTGCCCAGCCGGCAACGGACGCGCCTGCCACTCCGACAACTGCTCCGCGCCCAGGTGCACGCCCACGCCCAGCTCCTGCGCCAGCGCCACGTCGCGGTTGACCAGCACCTGTGCGCCACGCGCCGTACACAGCGTCGCCGCGGCCCGCGCCAGCGGCAGCCACTGCTCGGCCGGCAGGCCTCGCGCGCGCAACTGCACGCGGCGCACGCCAGCGTCCAGCGCGCGCTGCAGCGCCGCCAACCAGGGACCCGGCTCAGCCGGCTCCGGCGTCACCAGGTAACAGGCGGGCTGGCGCAGCATCGCCACCACCGGCTGGTCGGCTGGCGGCATCGCGTAGCGGCCCAGCTTGTCGGCGCTCACCCAGGTCAGTGCCTGGCCCTCGCGGCCGCGCGGCGTGCCCTTCCACGCCGCCACCTGGCGCACTTCCAGGCGCAGGCGCTTGTCCGGATAGCGCTGCGGCACTTCCATCAGCCACTCGCCGACCACCGCATCGATGCCCAGTTCCTCCTGCAGCTCGCGCACCAGCGCCTGCTCCGAGGTCTCGCCGGGCTCGCGCTTGCCGCCAGGGAACTCCCACAAGCCGGCCAGGTCGCGGCCCTCGGTACGGCGGGTCAGCAGGATACGACCGCGCGCATCGGTGATGACGCCGGCGACGACATGAATGGATCTGAGCGGTTCGGACATGGCGCAAGCTTGCCGTTTCCGGCAGCGCCAGCGCAATCAACCGGGTTCACATCGGCGACGATCGGCCATGCAAGCGGCGCCAATGCAATCCGGAAACCGCGCGCTGCGCGTCGGCGTGCGCTGCTGGCCGGGCTGCCACGCCAAGGCAAGATCATGCGCAGGCTGGCCCGCCACGCTGCGGGCATCTACCGCTGCCCCTGCGCGGCCGCCTGCATCGCGTCGGCGCCGCCCATCCAGCGCGCACCGGTCAGGCCGCCAGACCGTGGCCGATCCGCCACAGCACGCCGCCGGGATCGTGCAAGGTGAAATCGCGCATGCCCCAGGGCCGGTCCTCGGGCTCGCCCATGCTCGCGCCGTAGCGGCCAGCCAGGTCGGCCGCATGCAGCCGCCGCCACCACGCATCGGCATCCTCCACCCACAGGTGCAGCACGAGGTTGTGCGCCAGGCCCGCGTGGTAGAAATCCTGCAGCAGGAACGCGCAACGGTCGCCATGGCGGAAGCAGATCAGGCCGTCGCCGAGCGGCTCGGACGCGAAGCCCATGTCCGCATAGAACTGCGCCGACAGCGCGAGATCCTGCGCCGGCACGAAGACCTTGAGTTCCAGACTGGGCGAAAGCTCCACGGCAGGCCTGCAGAGGCAATGGCGACATCGGCCACCCTACGCGCCGCGCGCACGATACGCCACGTCGGCAAGCGCATCGCCCCAAGCCCTTCCCAAAAAAAGAATGCCCCGCGCAAGGCGGGGCGATTCGCAAACGCGCGATCGATCCGACACCTGCATCCGTCGCCCGCTCCTTCACCGCAGGGCGTGGACCAGCGGCGTGGGGGCGTGATGGCCGGCGCACCGGCACCCACAGCGTGCGGCGCCGCATGCGGGGCCGCCGCGCGATTGCGCAGCGGTCCGCGCAACGGCAGGCTCAGCTCAGCTGGCCGTGGCAGTGCTTGTACTTCTTGCCGCTGCCGCAGGGGCACGGATCGTTGCGGCCGACCTTCGGCGCTTCGCGGGTCACCTGCGCCACGGTCGGCGCTCCCGCTTCGCCGCGCTGCACCTGCTCGGCTTCCTCGTCGGCGCCGTAACCGCCGGCGTCCTGGTGCTGGAACTGCGCCTGGCGCAGCTGCGCCTCCATCTGCTGGCGCTCCTGCGCCTCCAGCGCCGCCACTTCCTCCTCGCTGCGGATGCGTACCCGCGCCAGCAGGGTCACCACTTCGCGCTTAGCGTGCTCCAGCATCTCCGAGAACAGCTCGAAGGCTTCCTTCTTGTATTCCTGCTTGGGCTGCTTCTGCGCGTAGCCGCGCAGGTGGATGCCCTGGCGCAGGTAGTCCATGCGCGCCAGGTGCTCCTTCCAGCTCTGGTCGAGCACGGTGAGCATCACGTGCTTCTCCAGCGCACGCATGGTCTCGCTGCCGATCGCCGATTCCTTCTCGCGGAAATGGCGGTCCACTTCCTCGCGCACCTTCTCGACGATGCCGTCCGCGTCCAGTTCCTCGTGGCGCTTGACCAGGTCGGCGACCGACAGCGACAGGCCCAGCTCGCTGGCCAGCGTGGCTTCCAGGCCCGGCAGGTCCCACTGGTCGTCCACCGAGTTCGGCGGCACGAAGCGCGAGACGATGTCGTAGATCACGTCGTCGCGGATGCCGTCGACGTTCTCCTTCACCGACTCGGCGTCCAGCAGCTCGTCGCGCTGGGCGTAGATCACCTTGCGCTGGTCGTTGTTGACGTCGTCGAAGTCCAGCAGGTTCTTGCGGATGTCGAAGTTGTGCGCCTCGACCTTGCGCTGCGCCTTCTCGATCTGCCGGCTGACCAGCTTGTCCTCGATGACGTCGTCTTCCTTCATGCCCATCATGCGCATCGCCTTCTGCACCCAGTCCGAGGCGAAGATGCGCATCAGGTTGTCTTCCAGCGACAGGTAGAACCGAGAGGAACCCGGGTCGCCCTGACGGCCGGAACGGCCGCGCAGCTGGTTGTCGATACGCCGCGACTCGTGGCGCTCGGTGCCGATGATGTGTAGGCCACCGGCAGCCTTGACCGCGTCGTGGCGCTCCTGCCAGGCCGCCTTCAGGCGCGCGCGCGTCGCGTCATCCAGTTCCTCGCCCAGCGCGTGCAGTTCGGCTTCCAGCGAGCCGCCGAGCACGATGTCGGTACCGCGGCCGGCCATGTTGGTGGCGATGGTCACCGCGCCCGGCTGGCCGGCGTTGGCGACGATCTGCGCTTCGCGCTCGTGCTGCTTGGCGTTGAGCACTTCGTGCTTCACGCCCGCCTTGCGCAGGTGCTCGGACAGCATCTCCGAGGTTTCGATCGAGGTGGTACCGACCAGCACCGGCTGACCGCGCTTGGCGCAGTCCTCGATGTCGGCCAGCACCGCGTTGAACTTACCCTGGCGGTTGAGGAACACCTGGTCCGGCCAGTCCTTGCGGATGGTCGGGCGGTTGGTCGGGATCACCACCACTTCCAGGCCGTAGATGCTCTGGAATTCGTAGGCTTCGGTATCGGCCGTACCGGTCATGCCGGACAGCTTCTTGTACATGCGGAACAGGTTCTGGAAGGTGATGCTGGCCAGCGTCTGGTTCTCGCGCTGCACCGGCACGCCTTCCTTCGCCTCCACCGCCTGGTGCAGGCCGTCGGACCAGCGCCGGCCCGGCAGGGTGCGGCCGGTGAACTCGTCGACGATCACCACCTCGCCGTCGCGCACGATGTAGTCGACGTCGCGCTGGTAGATCGCGTGCGCGCGCAGCGCCGCGTTGAGGTGGTGGACCACGCTCAGGTTCTGCGCGCCGTACAGGCGGTCTTCCTCGTCGGTGAGGATGCCGGCGGCGCGCAGCAATTCTTCGGCGTGCTCCATGCCCGCCTCGGACAGGTGCACCTGCTTGCCCTTCTCGTCGACCCAGAAGTCGCCCTCGCCCTCTTCCGACTCCTGCTTGACCAACTGCGGCACGATGCGGTTGACGCGGATGTACAGCTCCGGCGACTCGTCGGCCGGGCCGGAGATGATCAGCGGGGTGCGCGCTTCGTCGATCAGGATCGAGTCGACCTCGTCGACGATGGCGTAGTTGAGCCCGCGCTGGAAGCGGTCGGCCTTGGACAGCGCCATGTTGTCGCGCAGGTAGTCGAAGCCGAATTCATTGTTGGTGCCGTAGGTGATGTCGGCGGCGTAGGCGGCATGCTTGTCGCTGTGCGGCATGCCCGGGTACACCACGCCCACGCTCAGGCCCAGCCAGTTGTACAGCTTGCCCATCTGCGCGGCGTCGCGGCGCGCCAGGTAGTCGTTGACGGTGACCACGTGCACGCCCTTGTCTTCCAGCGCGTTGAGGTACACCGGCAGCGTCGCGACGAGGGTCTTGCCCTCGCCGGTGCGCATTTCCGCGATCTTGCCCAGGTGCAGGACCATGCCGCCGATCAACTGCACGTCGTAGTGGCGCATGCCCAGCACGCGGCGGCTGGCCTCGCGGCACACCGCGAACGCTTCCGGCAGCACCTTGTCCAGGGTCTCGCCGCCGGCGATGCGCCCGCGCAGTTCCGGGGTCTTGGCCTGCAGCTGCTCGTCGGAGAGCTGCTCCATCTCCGGCTCCAGCGCATTGATCTTGGCGACGATACGGTGGAGCTGGCGCAGTTGGCGCTCGTTGCGGCTACCGAAAACGCGAGTAAGCAGACTGTTGATCATTGAAGGAACCGGTTGGAAAGGAACGCCTCGACGGCCCGATCCCCCATGGAATCGACGGGCCGCAAACGAAACAGGGCGCGAGGCGCCCTGTCGATGGCAAAGCACATTGTAGCTTGGGGCGGCGCCCGGCGATTCAAGCGCCGGCACGCCAGGCCCCGCGCGGCTCAGCCGCGGCCGCGGCGGCCCACCGGAATGGCGCCATCGCCGAGGAACTTGGCCGGATTCACCACCACCCCGTCCTTCCACACCTCGAAGTGCACGTGGGCGCCGGTGGAACGGCCGGTGGAGCCGGCCTTGGCCACTTCCTGGCCGACCCGCACCAGGTCGCCGACCTTCACCGACAACCGCGAATTGTGCGCATAGCGGGTGACATAGCCATTGCCGTGGTCGACCTCGACCACGTTGCCGTAGCCGCCGCGCACGCCGGCGTAGCTGACCACGCCGTCGGCCACCGCCAGCACCGGGTCGCCGACGTTGGCGTGGAAGTCGATGCCCTTGTGGTTGCCGGTGCCGCGGCCGAACGGATCGGCGCGGCCGCCGAAGGCCGAGGTGATGTAGCTGTTGCGGATCGGCATCCGCGAGGGCACCGCGTTCTGGTCCAACTGGTGGTCGAACAGCAGCGATTCCAGCACCGACAACTGCTGGCCGGAGGTGGCGAACTGCTGCTGCAGCCCGTCCAGTTCCTTGCCGAGCTGCTGCGCGGGCATGTCGTGGCTGGGTTCGTCGTCGCCGCCACCGACGCCGACCGGCTGGTCGAAATCGAACTCGCCGTCCTGCAGCTTGCCCATGCGGGTCAGGCGATCGCCGAGTGCGTTGAGCCGGGTCGCCTGCGCCTGCAGTTCGCCCAGCCGCGCCGCCAGGGCGTTGACCTGGGTCTGCGCGTCGCGGCGCACCTGCGCCAATTCCTGGTCCTGCCGCTCGAGCTTGGCGCGCAGTTGCGCCGACCCACCCCACCCGGCTGCAGCGCTGACGCCGATGCCGAGTACCATGCCGAGGCCGAGCACGGAACCGAGCGCGGCGAGGGGGCGGCGATCGGCGAAATCGCGCAATCGCCACGGCAACGTCTTGACCCCCTTTTCACTGGAACGGATTACGATCTTCTTGAACGTCATATGAGTTTTCATGTCTAAGCGAAAGTCCGGCGAAGGCCATACCGCCACGCCGCAGCCGGCGCTGGACGCCGCACTGGCGGACAAGGCGGGCGACCCGTTGCGCCGTGCCCTGTGGCTCGACGCGCTGGACCGGCAGTTACGCCCCCATCTGCCGCCGAACCTGGCCTCCCGGTGTCGGTTGGCCAATGTGAACGGCGAACAGCTCGTTTTTCTCGTTGAGTCTCCGGTCTGGCACGCCCGGGTCAGGCTGGCCGAGGCCGACATCCTTGCTGCGGCCCGTTCCCTCGGGCTGAAAGCCACCAAAGTGACCGTCAAGACTGCGACTGCACCCGCGCATTCCCCAATGCAGCAGGCAAGAAGCACGCCAGCTCCGGTTTCTGCGGCCACGCACAAGGGGTTGCGCGAGGCCCTGGCTTCCCTGCAGGACGTCGTCTCCGCGACGCCTGATGCGACCACGGGCTCCGACCGTGGCCGTCGACGTACGTAGACACGCACGCCGCGACCGACGCATCCTAGCGGGCGTCGGGCGTCAGGTCGTTACCGATTCGTTAAATCGGCGTTAAGGGGAGAAGAAGGAACAGCCGATTGCCGATTCCGTGATACCCACCCGGCCGTCACCGGGTTGAACGGGTTCAGGCGTAAGCCGCCGCCCCGTAGGCCACCGGCGCCTGCTGCGCGGCGGATTCGAAGCTGACCCATTCCCACGCCGCCTGCTCGGCGAGCAGGGCGCGGACCAGCTTGTTGTTCAGTGCGTGGCCGGACTTGTAGCCCTCGTAGGCGCCGAGGATGGCACCGCCGGCCAGGTACAGGTCGCCGATCGCATCGAGGATCTTGTGGCGCACGAACTCGTCGGCGTAGCGCAGGCCGTCGTCGTTGAGCACGCGGAACTCGTCGAGCACGATGGCGTTGTCCATCGAACCGCCCAGGCCGAGATTGCGCTCGCGCATGTACTCCAGGTCGCGCATGAAGCCGAAGGTGCGCGCGCGGGAGATTTCCTTGATGTAGGCCATCGTCGAGAACTCGATCTCCTGGCGCGACTGCTTGGCCGGGATCATCGGGTGGTCGAACTGGATGGTGAAGCCGAGCTTGTAGCCGCCGTCGTAGGGCACGAAACGGGCGATCTTGTCGCCGTCGCGCACTTCGACCTCGCGCTTGATGCGGATGAAGCGCTTGGCCTTGTCCTGCTCGACGATGCCCGCCGACTGCAGCAGGAACACGAACGGACCGGCCGAGCCGTCCATGATCGGCAGTTCGGCCGAGGACAGTTCGACGATGGCGTTGTCCACGCCGAGGCCGGCCATCGCCGACATCAGGTGCTCCACCGTCTGGATCTTGGCCTGGCCGCGGCTCAGGCCGGTGCACAGCGTGGTCTCGGTGACCAGCTCGGCATCGGCAGGCACGTCCACCGCCGGATCCAGGTCCACGCGTCGGAACACGATGCCGTGGTCGGCCGGTGCGGGGCGCAGGGTCATGTAGACCTTGTCGCCGCTGTGCAGGCCCACGCCAGTGGCGCGGATCGTGTTCTTGAGGGTGCGTTGCTGGGTCATGGCAGACAGTCTGGGAACGTCTGTTCGCACGGGAACTGAACAGACAACGAGAATATCACGCGTTTAGCTAAATTTTAACAAAGCGGTCACAGCATCCCATGCTTGCAACACTGGCCCGTGCCGGCGTCGCGGTCGCAAAAACCTGCCGGGTCGCGGGGACCCGGCAGCAAGGGACACGGCGCGCCGGCCAGGGAGGCGCTCCCGGACGGCGGTGTTGCGGGCCGGCGCGCGCGCCGGCCGATGACGCAGACCTCAGTCGGCCTGGCGGCGCAGGGCGGGCCGCTTGCTTGCGAAGCACTGCTTCGCGAGCGGCCCCGCGCCCGGCCATGGATGGCCGGGCAGGCCCATCCGCAAGCCGGACGACTGCGCCAGGGACGGCATCAGTCAGCCTGGCGGCGCAGGAACGCCGGAATATCCAGGTAGTCGCTCGGCAGGTCGGCTGCGGCCGGCGCCGGTGCGGACGGCGCCGCGCCCATGCCGTCGCCGCTCGGACGGCGCAAGCCCAGGCCCATCGCACCGCCGACCGCCTTGGACACGGCATCGCCGCCGTGCTCGAAGTCGCCGAACTCCGGCTGGCCGGTGGTGGCGTTGCGCACCAGCTTGATCGGCGCACGCTGCTCCGGACGCTGCGACTGGCGCGACACCGCACGGTTCAGGCCGGTGGCGACCACGGTCACGCGCACTTCGTCCTGCATGTCCGGATCCAGCACGGTGCCGACCACCACGGTGGCGTCCTCGGAGGAGAAGCCTTCGATGGTACGGCCGATCTCGTCGAACTCGGCCATGGTGAAGTCCGGGCCGGCGGTGATGTTGACCAGGATGCCGTTGGCGCCGGCCAGGTTGACGTCGTCCAGCAGCGGGTTCTGGATCGCCGCTTCGGCGGCGGCCTGCGCGCGGTCGTCGCCGCGGGCCGAGCCGGTGCCCATCATCGCCAGGCCCATTTCCGACATCACGGTGCGCACGTCGGCGAAGTCGACGTTGATCAGGCCCGGACGCACGATCAGGTCGGCGATGCCCTGCACCGCGCCCTGCAGCACGTCGTTGGCGGCGCGGAACGCCTGGATCATGGTGGCGTTGCGGCCGAGCACGGTGATCAGCTTTTCATTCGGAATGGTGATCAGCGAGTCGCAGTGCTGGCTCAGTTCCTCGATGCCCTTCAGCGCCACCTGCATGCGGCGGCGGCCTTCGAACGGGAACGGCTTGGTGACCACGGCCACGGTCAGGATGCCCATTTCCTTGGCCAGCTGCGCCACCACCGGCGCGGCGCCGGTGCCGGTGCCGCCGCCCATGCCGGCAGTGATGAACACCATGTCCGCGCCCTGCAGCGCGTCCATGATGCGCTCGCGGTCTTCCAGCGCGGCCTGGCGGCCGACTTCCGGGTTCGCGCCCGCGCCCAGGCCCTTGGTGACGTTGGTGCCGAGCTGCAGCTGCAGCTTGGCGCCGCAGTTCTTGATCGCCTGCGAGTCGGTGTTGGCGGTGATGAACTCCACGCCGTCCACGCTGCTGCTGACCATGTGCGCGACCGCGTTGCCGCCGCCGCCGCCCACGCCGACCACCTTGATCACTGCATTGGGTGCCATCTTTTCAATCAGTTCGAAATGCGCCATGTCCGTTTCCTCTTTGAGCCGGGATTCGGGATTGGGGATTGGGGATTCGGAAGTACTCCGATCCTTTTTTCCTGCCTCTCCGTCCGGCGAGTGTTGTTGTTTGGATGCCGGGATTGGGGATTCGGGATTGGGGATTCGCAAAAGCGACTCTCCGGTCCGTCACCCTCTCCGCAGCGGAATCACTGCAAAAAAACCTATCGCCTGCCTACCTACCGCTCTCCACTCTCTCTGCCTACCGCTGTTGCTCCCACCAATCCCGAATCTCCAATCCCGAATCCCGAATCCCGGCCTCATCAAAACTCACCGCGATACCAGTTCTTCAATTTCTTGAACAAGCTGCCGGCGCGACCGGTCGGCAGCGACGGGCGGCGCGGGTGTTCGATCTGGCTGCCCATCAGCAGCAGGCCCACGCCGGTGGCGTGGACCGGGTTGCCGACCACTTCGCCCAGGCCGGTGACGTGCTGGGGAATGCCCACGCGCACCGGCATCTGCACCATTTCCTCGGCCAGTTCGACCACGCCTTCCATCTTCGAGGCGCCGCCGGTCAGCACCATGCCGGCGCGCACCAGTTCCTCGAAGCCGGAGCGGCGCAGTTCCGCCTGCACCATCTCGAAGATCTCCTCGTAGCGGCCCTGCACCGCCTGCGCCAGCGAATGGCGCGGCATGCGCCGCGGCGGACGGTCGCCGACGCTGGGCACCTGGATGCTTTCTTCCGCGGTGGCCAGCTGCGCCAGCGCGCAGGCGTAGCGCACCTTGATCTGCTCGGCTTCCGGGGTCGGCGTGCGCAGCATGTGCGCGATGTCGTTGGTGACGTGGTCGCCGGCGATCGGCAGCGAGGCGGTGTGGCAGATCGCGCCCTGCACGAACACCGCCAGGTCGGTGGTGCCGGCGCCCATGTCCACCAGCACCACGCCCAGTTCGCGCTCGTCGGCGGTCAGCACCGCCACCGAGGACGCCAGCGAGGACAGGATCAGGTCGTCCACCTGCAGGCCGCAGCGCTGCACGCACTTGCTGATGTTGGCCGCGGCCGACTGCGCGCACACCACCAGGTGCGCGTGCACCTCCAGGCGCACGCCGGTCATGCCGACCGGGTTGCGGATGCCTTCCTGCGAATCGTCCAGCACGTACTCGCGCGGGATCGCATGGAGGATGCGCTGGTCGGCCGGGATCGCCACCGCCTTGGCCGCTTCCAGCACGCGGTCCAGGTCGTTCCAGGTCACCTCGCCGTCGCGGATCGGGACGATGCCCGGCGAGTTCTTGCACTGCACGTGGTTGCCGGAGATCGACGCGTACACCGAGCGGATCTCGCAGCCGGCCATCAGCTCGGCTTCCTCGATCGCGCGCTGGATCGATTGCACGGTGGATTCGATGTCCACGACCACGCCGCGCTTGAGCCCGCGCGACTCATGCGAACCGATGCCGATCACCTCGATCGGGTTGCCGGGCGAGTATTCGCCGACCAGCGCGACGACCTTGGAGGTGCCGATGTCCAGTCCAACGATGAGGGATTTGTCGCCTTTGCGGTTCATGTCTTGGAGCCGGGAATAGAGAATCGGGAATGGGGAAGGGAGAAGAGCGGGCTCTCGCGATGGGATGGAGGGTCGGCCAGTGCCGCGTGCCGCGCGGGCTGGGCCGGCGCCGCGGGCTTCTTCTCCTTGCCCGGCTCCTTACTCGGCTCTTTGCTCTCGGGTACCCATGCCACGGTGAATCCGTTGGTGTAGCGCAGATCGGCGCGCGCCAGCGGCGGCTGGCCTGGCTGCAGCAATTGCGGCAGCACCCGCGCGAAGCGCTCCAGGCGGGCGCGCGCGTCGTCGCGGCCGACCACCACCTGCACGCCGTTGCCCAGCGCCAGCGACCAGCTGCCGCGCGCGTCCAGGGCCACGCCCTGCACCGGCAGGCCGACCGGGGCGAACAGCGCGCGCGAGGCGCTGTACAGCGCGACCACGTCGGCGGCCTTGGCGTCGGGGCCGGCCAGGTGCGGCAGGGCCACGTCGCGCAGTTCGTTGGGCAGGGCGAAGATGCGGCCCTGCTCGGACAGCATGCGGTCTTCGCCCCAGCGCGCGAACGGGCGGTGCTCGACGACACGCACTTCCAGCACGTCCGGCCAGCGCTTGCGCACGCGCGCGCTCTCGACCCACGGCAGGCGCTCGATCGCGTCCTGCGCATCCTGCAGGCGCACCGCGAAGAAGCCGCGCCGCGCATACGGCAGCACCACCTGGCGCAACTGCTCGGCGGACACGCGCTTGAAGTCGCCGCTCACCTGCAACCGGCTCAGCGGCCAGCGCTCGGCGCCGACCCAACCGTTGAGCACGGCCACGATCGGCAGCGCGACCAGGGCCAGCGCCAGCAGCCAGGCGAGGATGCGCAGGGAGGCGTTCATTGGCGCACCTTTCGGTGCGCGGGCTTGGGGATTGGGGATTGGGGATTGGCGCAACGCGCGCAGCAGACCGCGCCGGCAGCGCGCAGCGCCGCTCCTGCGAATCCCCAATCCCGAATCCCTAATCCCGGCTTCACAACGTCTGCTCCAGGATGCGCCAGCACAGGCCGGCGAAATCCACGCCCAGTTGCGCGGCGGCCTTGGGCACCAGCGAGTGGCTGGTCATGCCCGGGGCGGTGTTGACCTCGATCAGTTGCAGGCCGCGCACGCGGTCGCGCATCACGTCCACGCGACCCCAGCCGCTGCAGCCGGCGGCGGCGAAGGCCTGCAGCGCGAGCTGGCGGATCTCGGTCTCGTCCTCGCCTTGCATGCCCGGGCACAGGTACTGGGTATCCTCGGCGATGTACTTGGCGTGGTAGTCGTACCAGTCGCCGGCGGGGACGATGCGGATCGACGGCAGGGCGATGTCGCCGAGGATGCCGACGGTGTATTCCTCGCCCTGCACCATCTGCTCCATCAGCAGTTCGCCGCGGTAGTCGGCGGCGAAGGCGCGCACCGGCGCCAGGTCGGCCTCGGACAGCACGCGGAACACGCCGACGCTGGAGCCTTCGCAGGCCGGCTTGACGAACAGCGGGTAGCCCAGCGCGGCGGCGGCCGCGGCCAGGTCGGCCTGGGCGTCGATGCGGGCGAAGCCCGGGGTCGGCAGGCCGGCGGCGATCCACACCTGCTTGGTGCGGATCTTGTCCAGGGTCAGCGCGCTGCCGAGCACGTCGGGGCCGGTGAACGGCACCTGCAACGCACGCAGCAGGCCCTGCAGCACGCCGTTCTCGCCGTCGCCGCCGTGCAGGATGTTGAACACGCGATCAACCTCGCCGGCGCGGATGCGCTCGAACAAGGCGGGAATGCCATCCACCGGCTGCGCGTCGACGCCGCGACTGCGCAGCGCCTCGAGCACGTTGGCGCCGGAGTTCAGCGACACCTCGCGTTCGCTGGAACTGCCGCCGAGCAACACGGCGACACGACCGAACGCGGCCGGGTCGGTGACGCGCGGCGGCGGCAAGGTCTGCGCGCTCATGCGTCCGCTCCGCCGGCGAAGCCGTGCTGGGCGATGTGCTGGGCGACGTAGCCGATGTCGCCCGCACCCATCATCAGCAGCAGATCGCCGTCCTGCAGCACGTCCGGCAGCACACCGTCGAGTTCGCCGACCTGGCCGACCACCACCGGCTCGCTGCGGCCGCGCGCGCGGATCGCACGCGCCAGCGAGCGCGCGTCTGCGCCCGGGATCGGCGCCTCGCCGGCCGGGTAGACCTCGCTGAGCACCAGCGCGTCCACTTCCGACAGCACCGCGGCGAACGCGTCGAACTGGTCGCGGGTGCGGCTGTAGCGATGCGGCTGGAACGCGACCACCAGGCGCTTGTCCGGCCAGCCGCCGCGGGCGGCGGCGAACACCGCGGCCAGCTCGCGCGGGTGGTGGCCGTAGTCGTCGACCACGCGCACGCGCGCGCCGCCGGCGGTGGTCACTTCGCCCAGATCGTTGAAGCGGCGGCCGATGCCGGCGAAGCTCTGCAGCGCGCTGGCGATCGCTTCCGGCGCCACGCCGAGCTGCCAGCCGATGGCGGCGGCGGCCAGCGCGTTGAGCACGTTGTGCCGGCCCGGCAGCGCCAGGGTCACCGGGATGCTGCTGCCTTCGGGCAGGCGCAGGGTGAAGCGCATGCGCGGGCCATCCTGGACCACGTCCTCGGCGCGCACGTCGGCGTTCTCGCTGAGGCCGTAGCTCATCACGTGGCGCGGCGTCTTCGCTGCCAGCGCGGCCACTTCCGGATCGTCGATGCACAGCACCGCCAGGCCGTAGAACGGCAGGCGCTGCAGGAACTCGGCGAATGCGGCCTGGACCCGGGCGAAGTCGTTGCCGTAGTTCTCCAGGTGATCGGCATCGATGTTGGTGATGACCGAGATCAGCGGGTTCAGGCGCAGGAAGCTGCCGTCGCTCTCGTCGGCCTCGGCCACCAGCCACTGGCCGCCGCCGAGCTTGGCGTTGGCGCCGGCGGCGAGCAGTTGCCCGCCGATCACGAAGGTCGGGTCCAGCCCGCCTTCGCTGAGCACCGCCGCGGCCAGGCTGGTGGTGGTGGTCTTGCCATGGGTACCGGCCACCGCGATGCCGCGGCGGAAGCGCATCAGTTCGGCGAGCATCGCCGCGCGCGGCATGATCGGAATGCGCTGGCTGCGCGCTTCCATCAGTTCCGGGTTGTCCTCGCGGATCGCGCTGGACACCACCACGCAGTCGGTGCCGAGCACGTTGGCCGCCGAGTGCCCGCGCATCACCCGTGCGCCGAGCTTGACCAGGCGCCGGGTCGCCGCGTTGTCGGCGTTGTCCGAGCCGGAGACCTCATAGCCCAGCGTCAGCATGACCTCGGCGATGCCGCTCATGCCGGTACCGCCGATGCCGACGAAGTGCACGCGCGGGAACGCGCGGACCAGATCGCCGGTGTCGTGGAGGCGGCGAATCATTGCTGGCCTCCTGCGGAGGCGGGATTCGGGAATCGGGATTCGGGATTCGGGAAAAGCGAAGCGCTGGCGGCGATCCGCGCCTGCCGCGTGTTCGTGTCTGCGTGTGTCACTGCGTGATTCTGCCCTTGATTGTGCTTGTACCCATTCCCCATTCCCGGTTCTCCATTCCCGGCTTCTTCCATAACGATGTCCGCAATCCGCTCGGCCGCATCCGGCTTGGCCAGTTGGCGCGCGGCCTCGGCCATGGCCAGGCGCTGCGCCGGCTGCGCCAGCAGGTCGCGCAGCACGCGCTGCAGGTGGCCGGCGAGCGCGTCGTCCTGCTTCAGCAGCACGGCGGCGCCGCGCTCGACCAGGTATTCGGCGTTGCGGGTCTGGTGGTCGTCGACGGCGGCGGCGAACGGCACCAGCACGCTGCCGATGCCGACCGCGCACAGTTCGGCCAGGGTCGAGGCGCCGGCGCGGCACACCACCAGGTCGGCCCAGGCGTAGGCGGCGGCCATGTCGCCGATGAAGGCTTCGACGCTGGCGGCGACGCCGGCGTCGGCGTAGGCGCGCGCGGCTTCCTCGCGCAGCGCTTCGCCGCACTGGTGGCGCACCTCGACGGCCACGCCGAGCGCGGCCAGCGCCTGCGGCAGCGCCTGGTTGAGCACGCGCGCGCCCTGGCTGCCGCCCAGCACCAGCAGCCGCGGCGCGCCATGGCGCGCAGCCAGGCGCTGCGCCGGCGGCGCCAGTGCGGCGATCTCGGCGCGCACCGGATTGCCCACCGCTTCCTCGCGCGTGGCGAAGCTGCCGGGGAAGCCGGTCAGCACGCGCCGCGCGACCCGCGCCAGCACCTTGTTGGTCAGGCCCGGCGCGCGGTTCTGCTCGTGCACCAGCAGCGGCAGCTTGAGCAGCCGCGCGGCCAGACCGCCGGGGCCGGCGGCGAAGCCACCGAAGCTGATCACCGCCCGCGGCGCCCGCCGGCGCAGCACGAAGCCGGCGGCGCGCACCGCGCGCATCACCCGCACCGGCGCGCCGAACAGGGCCAGCGCGCCCTTGCCGCGCAGCCCGCCGATCTCGATCGTATCCAGCTCGATGCCGTGCTCCGGCACCAGCCGCGTTTCCATGCGCCCGGCCGCGCCCAGCCACACCACCGGCACGCCGCGCGCGCGCAGCACCTTGGCCACGGCCAGCGCGGGGAAGATGTGCCCGCCGGTGCCGCCGGCGAGGATCATCACCGGACGATCGCCCTGCACCGCGCTCATCCGAGCCTCCCGAAGGTGGGTTCGACCCGCGGCTGCATGCGGCTGGTGCCGCGCCCCGGGGTGCCCTGGATCGCCGCGGCGACCGCGCTGGCGCTGGCCTCGCGTGCGGCCTGCAGGTCCTCGGCGTTGTCCACGGTCTGCTTGACCGGCATCGCCGCATCGCTGCGCACCAGCGCCACCTGGCGCTCGGCGCGGTTGAGCTCGTAGGACACGCGCAGCAGCAGGCCCATCGCCGCGCAGGTCATCAGCACGCTGGAGCCGCCGGCGGAGATCAGCGGCAGGGTCAGGCCCTTGGTCGGCAGGATGCCCAGGTTGACGCCGACCGAGACGAAGCTCTGCAGGCTGATCCACAGGCCGATGCCGAAGGCGATGTAGCCGGAGAAGTGGCGCTTCATCTCCACGCAGCGCATGCCCAGCCAGAACGCGCGGCCGACCAGCAGCGCGTACAGCGAGATGATCAGGCACACGCCGACGAAGCCCAGTTCCTCGGCGATGACCGAGAAGATGAAGTCGGTGTGCGCTTCCGGCAGGTAGTTGAGCTTCTGCACCGAACCGCCCAGACCGACCCCGAACAGTTCGCCGCGGCCCACCGCCATCAACGCGTTGGACAACTGGTAGCCGGAGCCGAGCTGGTCGGCCCACGGATCCAGGAACGAAGTGATGCGGCGCAGGCGGTACGGCTCGAGGATCGCGATGAAGGCGAACACCGGCAGGCCGATCACGATCGGCATCGACATGCGCGGCAGGTTCACCCCGCCAAGCACCAGCATGCCAGCGGTGATCGCCAGCAGCAGCGTGGAGGAGCCGAAGTCCGGCTGCAGCAGCAGCAGGCCGACCAGCGCCACCGCCACGCCCAGCGGCTTGAGCATCGCCGGCCAGGTCGCGTTGACCTCGTCGCGGAAGCGCACCAGGTAGCTGGACAGCCACACGATGTACAGCACCTTCACCGCTTCCACGGTCTGGAAGCGCGAGATGCCCAGGTTGATCCAGCGCCGCGCGCCGTTGACGGTGCTGCCCAGGCCGGGCACGAACACCACCAGCAGCAGGCCGAAGCAGGCCAGCAGCAGCAACTGGTTGTACTGCTCGATGTTCTTCAGCTCGGTGCGCATCGCCCAGAACGCCAGGCCGATGCCGCCGGCCAGGAACAGCAGGTGGCGGCTCAGGTAGTAGAACGGGCTGGTGGTCAGTTCGATCGAGCTGGAGCCGACCATCACCACGCCCAGCGACGCCAGCGCCACCGCGGCGCCGAGCAGCCACGGGTCGTAGCGGCCACCGATGGCCTCCAGGCGGGTCGCTTGGCGGGCAGCGTCGTTCATCAGCGCACCTTCAACGTGGCCAGGCCGACCAGCACCAGCACCACCGAAATGATCCAGAAGCGCACGATCACCCGCGGCTCCGGCCAGCCCTTCAGCTCGAAGTGGTGGTGGATCGGCGCCATGCGGAACACGCGCTTGCCGGTGAGCTTGAACGAGGCGACCTGGATCATCACCGACAGGGTCTCGATGACGAACACGCCGCCCATGATCACCAGCACCAGTTCCTGGCGCACGATCACCGCGATGGTGCCGAGCACCGCGCCCAGCGCCAGCGCGCCGATGTCGCCCATGAACACCATCGCCGGATAGGTGTTGAACCACAGGAAGCCCAGGCCCGCACCGGCGATCGCCGCGCAGATGATGATCAGTTCGCCGGCGCCGGGAATCGTGGGAATCTTCAGGTAGGCGGAGAACACCGCGTTGCCCGACGCATAGGCGAACACGCCCAGCGCGCAGGCCACCAGCACGGTCGGCATGATCGCCAGGCCGTCCAGGCCGTCGGTCAGGTTGACCGCGTTGGAGAAGCCGACGATCCAGAAATAGGCGATGGCGACGAAGCTGATCCCGGCCAGCGGCAGCGCGATCGACTTGAACATCGGAATGTAGAAGGTGATCGCCGCCGGCACGTCGGCGGTGTAGTACAGGAACAGGCCGGCGGCCAGGCCGAAGATCGACTGCAGCAGGTACTTCCAGCGCGACTTCAGCCCGTTCGGGTCGCGGCGCACAATCTTGATCCAGTCGTCGTACCAGCCGATCACGCCGAACGCCAGCATCACCGCCAGCACCAGCCACACGTAGCGGTTGCGCAGGTCGCCCCACAGCAGCACCGACAGCAGCACGGTGAGCAGGATCAGCGAGCCGCCCATGGTCGGGGTGCCGGCCTTGGAGAAGTGGGTCTGCGGGCCGTCCTGGCGGATCGGCTGGCCGCCCTTGAACTGCGCCAGCTTGCGGATCACCGCCGGGCCCAGCCACAGCGACAGGAACAGCGAGGTCAGCGCCGCGAGGATGCCGCGGAAGGTCAGATAGCCGAACAGCCCGAACATGCTTTCGAGCTGCTGCAGCCAGCGGGCGAGTTCAAGCAGCATGCGGCGCCTCCTGTGCCTGGTTCAGCAGCGCGCGAACCACGGTGTCCATGGCGCTGCCGCGCGAGCCCTTGACGAGGAGCGTGGCCGGGGCCGGCTGGAGCGCGCCATGCGACGGCGCGCCGGTGTTCTCATGCATGTGCTTGAATTCCTGCTCTTGATCCTGCTCTTGCCGATTCCCGGTTCCCGATTCCCGATTCCCGGCCACCGCCGCCAAGTCGCGCTGCAGCGCCTCGATCAGCGCCGCATGGCTGTCGAACACCCGGCCGTTCTCGCCGAAGGCCTGCGCGGCGTGGGCGCTGAGCGGGCCGAGCGCGTACAGCCGGGTCAGCCCGGCGTCGCGCGCGCGGCGCCCGCCGCTGGCGTGCAGGGCTGCGGCGTCGGCGCCGAGTTCGCGCATGTCGCCGAGCACCAGCCAGCGCTCGCCGCCGGCCGCGGCCAGGGCATCGATCGCCGCGGCCAGCGAGCCGGGGTTGGCGTTGTAGCTGTCGTCGATCAGCACCGCGCCGTCGGGCAGCGTGTGGGTGATCTGCCGGCCGGGAACCGGCTGCACCTGCGCCAGGCCGGCGGCGATGCGCGCCGGGGCCACATCCAGCGCCAGCGCCAGCGCGGCGGCGGCCAGGGCGTTCTGCAGGTTGTGCCGGCCCGGCAGCGGCAGCGTCGCCTCGACGTCACCGCGCGGCGTGGTCAGCACGAACTGGGTGCGGTCGGCGGCCATGCGGATCTGCGCGGCACCGACCTCGGCGCCCGGCTGCAGGCCGAAGCGCAGCACCTGCGGCCGCGCCTCGCCGGTCGGCAGGCGCTGCTCGAACCACAGACCGAAGGCGTCGTCGGCATTGATCACCGCGGTGCCGTCGGCCTGCAGCGCGGTGTAGATCGCGCCCTTGGTCTGCGCCACGCCCAGCAGGCTGCCCAAGCGCTCCAGGTGCGCAGCGGCGATGTTGTTGACCAGCGACACCTGCGGCGGCGCAATGTCGGTGAGATAGGCGATGTCGCCCGGCTTGCCGGCGCCCATTTCGTAGATCGCGTAGTCGGCGTCGTCCGGCGCCTCGATCACCGCCAGCGGCAGGCCGATCTCGTTGTTGCGGTTGCCGGGGTTGGCGTAGACGCTGCCGCCGTCGATGCGGCAGGCATGCTGCAGGATCGCCAGCAGCAGCGCCTTGACGCTGGTCTTGCCGTTGCTGCCGGTGATCGCGGCCACGCGGGTGGCGCGGCCACGCTGCATGCCAGCGGCGATCCGCGCTAGCGCCAGTTGGGTGTCGGCGACGACGATCTGCGGCAGTTCGATCTGCGGCTGCACGCGCTCCACCAGCAGCGCGCTGGCACCACGCGCAGCGGCGTCGGCGACGAAGGCGTGGCCGTCGAAACGCTCGCCGCGCAGCGCCACGTACAGGCTGCCGGCAGCCAGGCTGCGGGTGTCGTGGCTGATCGCGTCGATCGCCACGTCGTCGCCATGCAGTTCGGCGCCGGCCCAGTGCGCGATCATCGACAACGGCAGACGCTTCATCGGGCCGCCTCCGTCGCATGCGCGCGCAGGGCGTGCGCGGCGACTTCGGTGTCGTCGAACGCATGGCGCACGCCGGCGATCTCCTGGTACGGCTCGTGGCCCTTGCCGGCGATCAGCACGATGTCCTCGGCGCCGGCGTCGGCGACCGCCATGGCGATGGCCTGCGCGCGGTCGCGCTGCACCTGCACCGCCTGCATGCCGTCGAAGCCGGCCAGGATGTCGGCGACGATGGCATCGCCGTCCTCACCACGCGGGTTGTCGTCGGTGACCACCACGCGCTCGGCCAGGCGCTGCGCGATCGCCGCCATCTGCGGGCGCTTGCCGGTGTCGCGCTCGCCGCCACAGCCGAACACGCAGGTGATGCGGCCCTGCGCGTGCGCGCGCAGGCTCTGCAGCGCCTGCTCCAGCGCGTCGGGGGTGTGTGCGTAATCGACCACCACCAGCGGCTGCGCGCCATCGCCGCCGAGGCGGTTCATGCGCCCGCGGATCGGCTGCAGTTGCGCCAGGGTGGCGGCGATGCGCACCGGCGCCACGTCCAGCGCATGCAGCGCGCCGGCCACGGCCAGCAGGTTGTCGACGTTGAAACGGCCCAGCAACGGCGACTGCAGCGGATGCCGCTCCTCGCCGATCGCCAGGGTGAAGCCGATGCCGCGCGCGTCCAGGCGCAGCGCCTCGGCGCGCACCTCGGCGCCGTCCTGGCCGCGCGAGCTGACCGCGATGCGACGCAGCGCCGGATCCAGCGTGCCCAGCAGCTCGCGGCCGAACGCATCGTCCAGGTTGACTACCGCCGACTTCAGCCCCGGCGTGGCGAACAGGCGCGCCTTGGCCGCGCCGTAACTGGCCATGTCGCCGTGATAGTCGAGATGGTCGCGGGTGAGATTGGTGAACACCGCCACGTCGAAATGCACCGCATCCACGCGGCCCTGGTCGAGCGCGTGCGAACTGACTTCCATCGCCACCGCCTGTGCGCCAGCGTCGCGCAACTGCGCCAGCAGCGCGTGCAGCGGCAGCACCAACGGCGTGGTGAAGCCGGTCGGCTGCACCTGCCCGTACAGGCCGGCGCCGAGCGTGCCGATGCTGCCGCTGCGCGTGCCCAGCAGGTGCCAGGCCTGCGTCAGCAACTGCACGGTGGAGGTCTTGCCGTTGGTGCCGGTGACCCCGACCATGGTCATGGTCTGCGACGGATGGCCGTGGAACTGGTCGGCCATCGCGCCCATGCGCGCGCGCAGGCCGGGGACTGCGATCGCGTCGGCCGGCGCCGGCAGTTCGGCCGGCGCCGGCGGGTCGTACAGCACCGCGACCGCGCCGTTGGCACGCGCCTGCTCGACGAAGCCCAGGCCGTGCGCGCCGAAGCCGGCGATCGCCACGAAGGCATCGCCCGGGCGCACCGCGCGGCTGTCCATGACCAGCCCGGACACCTGCACGTCGTGCGCCAGCGCCACGCCCGGCAGCAGTTGCGACAGCGACATCGCGCGGGTCACTGGCGGGTCTCCTGCAGCGGCGCCGGCAACGCGGCCGGCGCTGGCGGCGCCACCGCGCGCGCGCTGGGCAGCGCGGCATCGACCTCGGCGGCGGCGTCGGGCACGGTGGCCGGATCCGGTTCCACCGGCGCCGCCGGCGGCGCATGGCCGCTCTTGCCGGCGGCCTGCGCGGCCAGCCACGACTGGATGTCGTCCGGCGGCACGTCCATCAGGCGCAGCGCGCCTTCCATCACGTTGTGGAACACCGGCGCCGAGACCAGGCCGCCGTAGTACTTGGCGCCCTGCGGGTCGTTGATGACGATGACCGTGGCGAAGCGCGGGTTGCTCGCCGGCACCAGGCCCGCGAACAGCGCGTTGTAGTGGCCGCGCTCGTAGCCGCCGGGGCCGGCCTTGCGCGCGGTGCCGGTCTTGCCGGCGACGTGGTAGCCCAGGATCGCCGCGCCCTTGGCGCCGCCCTGGGTGACCACCGTCTCCATCATCGCCACCACTTCCTTGGAGATCGCCGGGTCCAGCACCTGCTTGCTGTCCTCGTGCTGGCCCTTGACGAAGGTCGGGGTCACCAGGCGCCCGCCGTTGCCCAGCGCGCAATAGGCGCGGGCGATCTGCAGCGGCGTCACCGACAGGCCGTAGCCGTAGGACATGGTGGTCTTGGACGAACCGCTCCAGCGCGCCGGCGACGGGAACACGCCGGCCGATTCGCCGGGAAAGCCGCTGTGCGGGGAGCTGCCGTAGCCGTAGCTGTGGACCTGGTCGTAGAAGGTCTGGTCCGGCAGCTTGGCCGCGATCTTGGCCGCGCCGATGTTGGAGCTGCGGGTGATCACCCCGGTCACGGTCAGCACGCCGTTGTTGCGCGGCACGTCCTTGATGGTGAAGCGGCCCACCGACATGTAGCCGGGGTTGGTGTCGATCAGCGTGTCCTTGGTCACCACCCCGGCCTTGAGCGCGGTGGAGATGGTCAGCGGCTTCATCGTCGAGCCCGGCTCGACCAGGTCGGTGACCGCGCGGTTGCGGCGCACGTCCGGGTTGACCCCGTTGACCGCATTGGGGTTGTAGGTCGGCAGGTTGACCATGGCCAGGATCTCGCCGGTGGCCACGTCCATGATCACGATCGAGCCGCCGGCGGCCTTGTTCTCGACCAGCGCGTTGCGCAGTTCCTTGTAGGCCAGGAACTGGATGCGGCGGTCGATGCTCAGGGTCAGGTCCTTGCCCGGCTGCGCCGGCTTGACCAGGTCGATGCTCTCGACGATCGCGCCCTTGCGGTCGCGGATCACCCGCTTGGCGCCCGGCTTGCCGCGCAGCCAGGAATCAAACGCCAGCTCCAACCCTTCCTGGCCGCGGTCGTCGATATTGGTGAAGCCCAGCACGTGCGCCATCGCTTCGCCCTGCGGGTAGAAGCGGCGGAATTCGCGCTGCGAGAACACGCCGGGGATGCCCAGCGCGACCACCGCATGCGCTTTGTCCGGATTGATCCGGCGCTTGAGGTACATGAACTCCTTGTCCGCCTTCTGCGACAGCTTGGCGGTGAGTTCGTCGACCGGCAGCTCCAGCGCCTGCGCCAGCTGCGGGATGCGGTCGGGGCTGCGCAGCAGCTCCTGCGGATTGACCCAGATCGACTCCACCGGCGTGGACACCGCCAGCGGCTCGCCATTGCGGTCGGTGATCATGCCGCGCGAGGTGGCGATCGGCAGTTCGCGCAGGTAGCGCGCTTCGCCCTGGCGCTGGTAGAAGTCGCTGTTGATCAGCTGCACGTAGGCCGCACGGCCGATCAGCGTCACCGAACACAGGCCCAGCGCCGCGCCGACCAGCGCCAGGCGGCCGCGCAGGTTGAAGTTGCTGCGGGGGCGGTTGCGGCCGGTCTTGTTCACGGGCGCACCACCACGATGTCGCCGGTCTCGGGGAACTTCATTCCCAGCCGCTCGCGCGCGACCTGGTCGACGCGATTGCTCTCGGCCCAGGTCGCCTGCTCCAGCTGCAGCCGGCCGAACTCGATGTTCAGCTCATCGCGGTTGTGCTCCAGCCGCGACAGCTCCACGAACAACTGGCGATGGCGGTGGCGCATGTACACCACCCCGATCGCCGAGGCGATGGTGCAGGCGAGCAGCACGAGCAGCAGCAGCCGGCTCATTGGGCGTCTCCTTGCGGAGACGCCGGGATTGGGGATTCGGGATTCGGGATTCGTCGGGCGCGCTCTTCCAATCCCGAATCCCGAATCCCCAATCCCAGCTTCTCAGCCACCCGCAGCACCGCGCTGCGCGCGCGCGGGTTGACCGCCAGTTCGTCGGCGTCGGCCTTGATCGCGCCACCGTGCAGGCGCAGGGTCGGCACGAAGGTCGTGGCCTCCGGCAGGCGGCGGTTGCTCGGCGGGGCCTTGGCGTGGCGCTGCATGAACTGCTTGACGATGCGGTCTTCCAGCGAGTGGAAGCTGATCACCGCCAGGCGGCCGCCGGGCTTGAGCCGGGCCAGCGCCGCGTCCAGGCCGGTTTCCAGATCGGCCAGTTCGCGGTTGATGTGGATGCGGATGGCCTGGAAGCTGCGCGTGGCCGGATGGGTCTTGCTGTCGCCGCGCGGCATCACGCTGGCGATCAGGTCGGCCAGTTCGGCGGTGCGGGTCAGCGGCTGCTTCTCGCGGCGGGCGACGATGGCGCGGGCGATGCGCCGGCTCTGCCGCTCTTCGCCGTAGGTCCACAGCACGTCGGCGATCTCGCGCTCCTCGGCGCGCGCTAGCCACTGCGCCGCGCTCTCGCCGGCATCCGGGTCCATGCGCATGTCCAGCGGGCCGTCCTTGCCGAAGGAGAAGCCACGTGCGGCCACGTCCAGCTGCGGCGAGGACACGCCCAGGTCGAACAGCACCCCGTCCAGGGCGGTGGCGGCGTCCCACTGGCCCAGTTCGGCGAAGCTGCCGCGATGGATGGACACGCGCGCGTCGGCGCCGAACGCTTGTTCGGCTTCGGCGATCGCCTCGGGGTCCTTGTCCATCACCAGCAGCCGGCCTCCTGGGCCGAGTTTGTGCAGCACCCCGCGCGCGTGTCCGCCACGCCCGAACGTGCCATCCAGATAGATTCCGTTTTCGATCACCTGCAGCCCGTCCAGGACCTGCGCGAACAACACCGGCACATGCGCCGCCGATGGTTGCGACACCGGGAGGTGACCGGCCTGCGCCTGTCCGCGCATCCGGACACCCCGACTCACAACTTCAGATCGAGCAATCCATCGCCCAGATCCTCGTCAGACAACGTCTGCTGGATCAGTGCGCGATGAGCCTGCTCGCTCCACAGTTCGAACTTGTCGCCCATGCCCAACAGCACGGCGCGCTTTTCAATGCCCACCGCGGCGCGATGGCTCGGCGGAATGGTGATGCGGGCGTTGGCGTCCAGCTCCAGCGCCGCCGACGAACCCACCAGCTTCTGCTGCAGGACCCGCACCACGCGCTGGGTGTTGGGCTTGGCCATGACGTCGTCACGGACCCGCTCCCACTCCTTCTCCGCATACAGCCACAGGCAGCCGGCCTCGAACGGGTTGTAGGTCAGCACCAGCCGATTGCCGCTCACGCGCGCGACGAGGTCGCGGTACGCGGTGGGAACCGCCATACGCCCCTTGTCGTCCACAGTGATTGCGGTCTCGCCCTGAAACACGACGCCTGCACCTTTCCGAATCCGCCTGGGCGGTCATTGAACCACGAAAAACCACAAAAAACCCGGTTTCCCCTCAAGTGCCCACCTTAGCAGCGCGCAACGGGTTGTCAACAACTTTGCGAGCGGCAAATCGCTAGCGGGATCAATGGTTTGCAACGATCTTTAGAGACTTGTTCAAGGCTTATCCACAAGTTACTGTTTCGTCTCAAATTTTGAGATTGAACGGAAATTCAGGCCTGTGTAGGGGGTGTTAAGGCGGTCGTCACCGGCCGTCGACATTGCGCCTGGGCTCGCCTCGCGTTGCGCAAGCGCGCACACTGCCGGGCATGTGTCTGGTCGTTCTCGCGCACGCTGCGCACCCGCGATGGCGCTTGCTGCTGGTCGGCAACCGCGACGAATTCCACGCCCGCCCGACCGCGCCGCTGCAGCGCTGGCCGGCCCCGGCGCAGCGCCTGCTGGCCGGGCGCGACCTGCGCTCCGGCGGCACCTGGGTGGGACTGGACACCACCGGCCGCTGCGCCGTGGTCACCAACGTGCGCGACCCGCTGGCGTTGATGTCCGGCGCCTCGCGCGGCGCCCTGATCGCCGATTACCTGACCGGCGAACAGCCGGCCGCCGGCTTCGCCGACGCGCTGGCGGCGCGCGCCGACGCCTACCCGCCGTTCAACCTGCTGCTGGCCGATGCCGCCGGCGCCGCCTACGTCGGCAATCACCCGCCCGGCCGCAGCGCCCTGGCGCCCGGCGTGCACGGCATGTCCAACGGTGCGCTGGACGCGCCCTGGCCCAAGACCCGGCGCCTGCGCGCGGCCGTGACCGCCTGGATCGCCGCCGGCGACGACGACCTGGCGCCGCTGTGGCGGGCGCTGGCCGACGAGACCCTGGCCGATCCGGCCGACCTGCCCGACACCGGCGTCGGCCCGGACCTGGAACGGCGGCTGTCGCCGGCCTTCATCCGTGGCAGCGAGTACGGCACCCGCGCCAGCACCATCGTCGCGGTGGATGCCGCCGGGCACGGCTGGATCCATGAGCGCCGGTTTGGTCCCGATGGGGTGTTCCTGGGGGAGACGCGGCTGGAGAACCGGGACGTGGAGGCGGACGCCGGGAAGCAGTGACGCCTGCGCTCAGGCATCGATCCTGCCGGCGGTGGCGTGGTGGAACAGCGCTGGCCCGTCGAGTGGCTGCAGTCGGGACTGAAGTCCCTCCCATAAGGGAAACACGGCGACGGCGGAGGGAAGCAACATGGAGACGGCGACCAGCCGGGATCCATGACGCCGCCGGCGTCAGCACCTGACAGGCGAGCGGGACAGTCGAGCGAGCGGCGCAGCGCGTCTGGAAAAGAAAAAGTGGCGGAGCCGGCCGATAAGCCGGGTTCTGTCGTGGACAGTCATTCTTCTAGGCGCACCGTCACCGGTACGCTCAAGCAACCTACCCGGACCCGACGCGGGCCGCGCCATGAGGTCCCTATTTGGTCTTGCTCCAGGTGGGGTTTGCCGTGCCGGTCCGTTACCGGACTCGCGGTGCGCTCTTACCGCACCATTTCACCCTTACCGGCCTGCTTGCGCAGACGTAGGCGGTATCTTTCTGTTGCACTAGTCCGTCGGCTCGCGCCGCCCAGGCGTTACCTGGCACCTTGCCCTATGGAGCCCGGACTTTCCTCGGCATCCCGCCGCACCGAAATGCGCTGGGATGACGCGACTGTCTGGCCGGCTCCGCCGCGGGCATTGTCGCATGGCTGTAGGAATAAATTCCCAATTGCGCGCAAACGCCCGGTGAAGCCGGACAACAAACGCACGCCTCAACCGCCGTACAAGGCCTTGCGCGACGCACCGGTCAGCTCGGCGGCAAGCTTGGCGGCGGTGGACGGCGGCAGGTGTTCGCTGAGCTTGGCGTAGACGCGGCGGCCTTCGGCCAGCTGCGCGTCGGCGTCGTCGCCGGCGCCCTGCACCATCAGCACGAACTCGCCCTTGCGCTGGTTGTCGTCGGCCTCGACCCGGGCATGCAGGTCGGCCAGGGTGCCGTCGAGCACGGTCTCGAACAATTTGGTCAGTTCGCGCGCCAGCACCGCCGGGCGGGCGTCGCCAAAGGCGGCGCGGCAGTCGGCCAGGGACTCGGCGATGCGGTGCGAGGCTTCGTAGAACACCAGGGTGCGCGGTTCGCTGGCCAACCGGACCAGGCGCTCGCGGCGTGCCGAGGCCTTGGCCGGCAGGAAGCCCTCGAAGGCGAAGCGGTCGCTGGGCAGGCCAGCCACGCTGAGCGCGGCGATCGCCGCGCAGGCGCCCGGGACCGGGCTGACCCGCACCCCGGCCGCGCGCGCCGCGCGCACCAGGCGATAGCCGGGGTCGCTGACCAGCGGGGTGCCGGCGTCGCTGACCAGGGCCAGCGACTGGCCCTCCAGCAGGCGCGCGACGATGCGCTGGGACAGCGCCTCCTCGTTGTGTTCGTGCAGCGCCAGCAGCGGCCGCTCGATGCCGAAGTGGGCCAGCAACTGGCCGCTGCGGCGGGTGTCCTCGGCGCAGATCGCCGCCACCGAGCGCAACGTCTCCTGGGCGCGCGGCGTCAGGTCGGCGAGGTTGCCGATCGGCGTGGCGACGACGTGCAGGGTTCCGGGCTGGGCGCTCATCTACGGGCTTTCCATGGTCAAGGGTAGAATCGTAGCGGTTTTCCCCGGCGCGCCCGGCGTGCCCAGCCGAATGGACCAGAAATGAACAAGCGATTCGCAAGGATTTCCGCCCTGTCGCTGCTGGCGCTGCTGATCGCCGGCTGCGCCACCACCAGCGTGACGCCGAGCGCCTCGCCGGCCCAATCGGCCGCGCTGGCGCTGCTGGACCAGGGCAAGCCGAAGGACGCGGCGCAGCAGCTCGAGGCGCAGGCCGCCAGCGCCACCGGCAGCGCCCGCAACCAGTTGCTGGGCGACGCCGCCTTCGCCTGGTACGAGGCCGGCGACGCCGCCCGTGCGCGCAGCCTGCTGGCGCAGGTGCAGCCGCGGCAGTTGCCGCCACTGAGCAAGGTGCGGGTGGCATTGGTGGAGGCCGAGCTGGCCCTGGCCGACCGCCAGCCGGCCAAGGCGCTGCAGGCGCTGGGCAGCGATCCGCGGGACGTGCCGCAGAACCTGCGTGCGCGCTGGCACCTGGCCCGTGCACAGGCGCTGGAAGGGACCGGCGACGCCACCGCGGCGCTGGACGAGCGCGCCCGCGCCGACAACGGCCTCAGCGGCCAGGCGCGCAGCGACAACCAGCGCGCCATCGTGCGCCAGTTGGCCACGCTCAACGACGCCACCCTGCAGGCGCGCGCCGCCGCGCTGCCGGCTGGCGATCCGCTGTACAACTTCGTCGGCCGCGCGCTGCTGAGCCGTGGTCTGGCGCTGCCGCGCCCGTTCGACCGCGGCGAGCAGTGGGGCTTCGACACCAGCAAGCGGCCGCCGGCCGAGCGCGACGGCTATCGCCCGCCGGCCAAGCTGGCGGTGCTGCTGCCGTTGAGCGGCAGCCTGGCCACCGCGGCCGCGCCGGTCCGCGACGGCCTGCTCGCCGGCTACTACGGCGAGACTCGGCGGCGTCCTGCGATCGACTTCATCGACACCACCGGCACCCCGGCCGGGGCGCTGGCCGCCTACCAGAAGGCGGTCGACGGCGGCGCCGACTTCGTGGTCGGCCCGCTCGGTCGCGACGAGGTCACCGCGCTGTTCGCACGCGACGCGCTGCCCGTGCCGGTGCTGGCGCTGAACCGCGGCACCCACGCCCCGCCCGGCGGCAGCGCCGGCTTCTCGCTGGCGCCGGAAGACGACGGCATCGCCGCCGCCGAGTACCTGCTGGCGCACGAGCGCCACAACACCCTGGTGATCGGCAGCAACGACGACAACGGCCGCCGCGCGGTGGCCGCGTTTCGCGACCGCTTCAGCGAGCGCGGCGGCAAGGTCGCCGGCAGCATCAGCGTGGCCGAAACGCCCGGCGACATCGCCGCGCAACTGCGCAACGCCGGTGCCGCCGACTCGGTGCTGCTGGCGGTCAAGGGCAACACCGCCCGCGCGCTGGCGCCGCAGCTGGCGTTGGCCGGTTTCGCCGGCAAGACCCGGGTGGCGACTTCGCAGCTGGTGCTGGGCACCGGCAAGCCGGAGGACGACCTGGTGCTGGACGGCATCGTCTACCCGAGCGAACTGTGGAACGTGCGCGGCGTCGGCGGCCTGCCGGCGGCGACCAGCGTGGCCGACATGCTGCCGACCGCGCGCGGCCCGGCCGGGCGCCTGTTCGCGTTCGGCTACGACGCCTGGCAGATCACCGCCTACCTGGAGAAGCTGGCGACCGGCAAGGACAGCGGCCTGCGCGGCGCCACCGGCGTGCTGCACCTGGACGGCTTCGGCAACATCGTGCGCACCCCGGCCTGGTCCACCTTCAGCGGCGGGCGCCCGACCCCGCTGCCCGATGGAAACTGAGCGGCGCCGACGCGGTAACGCGGTGGAAGCGGCGGCGCGCGCCGAACTGGAGCGCGCCGGCCTGCGCTTGATCGCCGCCAACGTCGCCTTCCGTGGCGGCGAGCTGGATCTGGTGATGCAGCAGGCGCAGAGCCTGGTCTTCGTCGAAGTGCGCTACCGGCGCAGCACCGCGTTCGGCGGCGGCGCGGCCTCGGTCGACCTGCGCAAGCGCCGCCGCCTGCTGCTGGCGGCGCAACTGTTCCTGGCCGCGCATCCGCAGTATGCCAACTGGCCGTGCCGCTTCGACGTAGTCGAGGCCGACGGCGATCCGCCGCGGCTGACCTGGCTGCGCGATGCGTTCCGCGCCGAGGATTGCTGAGGTGCCCAGCATCTTCACCCACGCCGCGGTGCCGCTGGCGCTGTGGGCCGCCGCCGATCGTGGGCGCATCTCCACGCGCCTGCTCGGCGCCGGCATCGTCGCGGCGATGCTGCCCGACGCCGACGTGCTCGGCTTCGCCCTGCACATCCCCTACGCCGACGCCTTCGGCCATCGCGGCGCCAGCCACTCGCTGCTGTTCGCCGCGGTACTGGGCGTATTCGGTGCGCTGCTGCACCGACCCTTGCGCGCCGGTGCGCTGCAAGCGGCCGCGTGGCTGTTCGTCTGCACTGCCTCGCATCCGCTGCTCGATGCGATGACCTCCGGCGGCCTCGGCGTGGCCCTGGCCTGGCCGTGGAGCGAGCAGCGCTGGTTCGCGCCGTGGCGGCCGATCCGGGTCTCGCCGTTCGCCAACGGCTTCTTCAGCGCGCGCGGCATGGCCACGCTGTGGTCCGAACTACGCTGGGTGTGGCTGCCGCTGGCGCTGGCGGTGTTCACCTGGAAACTGTTGCAGCCGCCCTCGCCCTCCACTTCGTCGTCGCCGCCTTCGCCATGACCACCGCCTTGCCCGCCGCGCTCACCGACACCCTTTCCGCCCTGCTCGGCGCCGAGGGCTGGCGCACCGACCCCGACAGCCGCCGCAGCTACGGCGAGGACGATTCGCGGCGCTGGGCGCTGGCCGATGCGGTGGCGCTGCCGCAGACCCGCGAGCAGGTGCAGGCGATCGTGCGCGCCTGCCGCGCGCACCGCGTGCCGCTGGTGGCGCGCGGCGCCGGCACCGGCACCGCCGGCGCCGCGGTGCCGTTCGCCGGCGGCGTGGTGCTGTCGTTCGCGCGCATGAACCGCATCCTGCAACTGCGCCCGGCGGACCGCTGCGCGGTGGTCGAACCCGGCGTGCTCAACGGCGACCTGCAGCAGGCCTTGGCGCCGCACGGGCTGTTCTGGCCGCCGGATCCGTCCAGCGCGGAGATCTGCAGCGTCGGCGGCAACCTGTCGACCAATGCCGGTGGGCCGCGCGCGGTGAAGTACGGCGCGACCCGCGACAATGTGCTCGGCCTGGTCGCGGTGACCGGCACGGGCGAGCTGATCCGTTGCGGCGGCGCCTACACCAAGGACGCCACCGGCTACGACCTGACCCACCTGCTGGTCGGCAGCGAAGGCACGCTGGCGCTGATCGTGGAAGCGACGCTGAAGCTGTCGCCGCGGCCGCTGGCGCAGGCCGGGCTGCGCGCGCTGTACCGCGACGCCGCCGCCGCCGCCGCCGCGGTGTCGCGGCTGATGGCGCAGCCGAGCACGCCGACCATGCTCGAGTTCATGGATCGCAGCGCGATCGCGCTGCTGCGCCGCAATGGCAGCGACGTACCCGAGGCCGGCGCAATGCTGCTGATCGAGGCCGACGGCGACCACGACACCCTGCCCTACGCGCTGCAGGCGCTGGGCGCGGCGGCCGAGGGCGACGGCCTGCTGACGCTGGACGTGGCCGCCGACGGCAGCGCACGCGACCGCCTGTGGGCCGCACGCCGCGCGCTGTCGCCGGCGTTGCGCACGATCCGCCCGGGCAAGATCAACGAAGACGTGGTGGTGCCTGTGTCGCGCATCCCCGACCTGGTGGCCGGCGTGGAAGCGCTGGCCGCCGAGTTCGACCTGCCGATCGTGGCCTTCGGCCATGCCGGCAACGGCAACCTGCACGTCAACATCATGTACGCGCCGGACGACGCCGCCGAAAGCGCGCGCGCGCAGGCGGCGCTGCCGCGACTGTTCGCACTGGTGCTGTCGCTGGAAGGCACGCTGTCGGGCGAACACGGCATCGGCGTGGCCAAGCGCGACTACATGGACCAGGCCTTCGACGCGGCCACGCTGGACGCGATGCGCGCGATCAAGCGGGCACTGGATCCGGATGGAATCCTCAATCCGGGGAAGGTGTTGCCGCCGGGATGAGAGATCGCAGCGTCCAGGCGCTCAGTCGCAGGGGCGATCGGGGTTGCCGGACCGCGGAAACCAGCGGTAGGCCAGTTCCTTGCCCTCGCGCGGCGAATAGGTGATATCCAGCGCCTTGCCGTCGCGCGTCACCTTGACCGTCGCCTGGCTGTCGTAGCGTTCGTTGAGCCCGTGCTCCACGAAGGCTTCGCGCAGGATGTCGCCATCACGCAGGCCGGCGTTGAACGCACCAGACCCCGGCACCACATGCGCGACGCGATCGCCCTTGCCCATGGTGTTCGTACTGAAGCCCAGCGCGTAATGGCCCGCCACGATCGAGCGCGCCACCAGGCAGGGACCGAACGCGCCCGCCGCAGGCTGCAGCAGCTGCCCCGCCAGCATCGCGCGCCACTCCGCCAGCGCCCACGGCCCGGCCGATTGCTGCAGCACACGTTCCCAATCGTCAGGCCCGAGGGAATGGTCCTCGCCCAATGCATTCATCTTGCCCACAAGATCGATGACGGTCAGCTTTGCGCCATGCGCGCGCAAGCCTGCCTCGAGGTTGGCGAAATACAGCGCGCCGCGCGTATACCCCAGCGACCAGGCGTTGCTCTTCGACCACTTGCTTTCGGCGATCTCCGCATTGGGGGTCTGCCGCAGCGGGTTGAGATAATAGAAAGCCGCCTCCGCATTGACCAGGTCGAGATACTCGCGTGGGGTATACAACCCTGCGGCGTTCGGCACGACCAGGGCCGCATAGTCGGCGATCCCCTCGTTGTACCAATCCCCGGGGCCATCGGTATCCGGCAGATAGCCGGCCACCAACGAATGCACCATCTCGTGGGCGATGATGGAATGGTTTTTCTGGTCGTCGAGCCGCGCGTCGACCGGCAGGAAATAGAGGAATCCACCGCTGCGCGACGTACCGCTGTCGAAGGACTGCCGATCGTGCGAGAAGAACATGATGCGGTAGCCGAGGCGCGGGTCGCCTTGGAAGGCGTCGCGCATCACCGGGAAGACCTTGGCGAACCACTGCCGGGCCCGGACGACGTCCTCGGCCGGACGTCCAAGTCCCGCCACCACCAGGGTGCGATCGGAAAGCCGCTGCGGTGCGTAACGCAACGGCCCCGCCACGAACAAGGTGCCGGCAAGCTCGGAGAAGGTGGTCCGACGCGTGAAGTCGCCGATCTGCTGATTGCTCACCGCGTGTTGGCCCGCCGGCAGGCGCCAGCGCACCGCGATATCGATCGGGGCGTCCACCCGGGGAGCGAGCAGGAAGCTCTCGAACGCACCGGACAAACCGCCACCGCTGTTTTGCAGATAGGTGATCGGCCCACTATGGGGCACGTCGTGCGGCGCTGCAGGCACCACATAACGCACCACGACGTCCCCGTGCGTCGCGCGGCCTGCACGCCACAGATCATCGTTGTCCTCGCGCGCAGGGCCGACCAACGGCAGCAGGCCAAGATCGTCTTGGGCGACGAGTGACTGGACCGTATCGGCGGTACGCCGATAGGCCGGCGCCATCGTCGCGAACGCAAGCGTGAGCGTCTGTCCGCTCGGCAGCATGTCTGCGGGAAGATGCTCGACGACGCGCATCTCGGCAGCGTGCTCCGAGACCACCGGTTGCAGCTCGAGTGTCGCGCGGACCGGGTCGGCGGCCAGCCCTGGGCCTGCCGCCGCGCCCAGTGCCCCGATGAGCAAAGAACCTCCCATCCGCCGCCCGCCAAGGCGGATCAGGCGGATGGCGAAATGCCGATGGTGCGAAGGGTCGGCTGCAAGCTCGGACATGGTGTGCACGACGATCTGAACCTGCAGGGATGGGCCAAGGTGAAATGGTAGCTGCGCACTACCTCACGCGTCATGGCAGGCGCGGCGATGCAGTTCATTGGCGCCGAGCCGGTATACGCGCCCTGCCCAATAACCATTCCGGGATCGGCACGGACTGCGGGACAGACGCGGCGGTGCCTCCCGGTGACTAATCGGCGAGGGCAATGACGCGGACGTGATCGGCGCCTTCGGCGAGTGTCGGCGCTTCGAACAGGTTGTGCACCGAGCGGATCGCCGCCTCCGGAACCTGTTCGTCCGCGGCACGCTGCAGGTTCCGCGCGAGCGCAACGTGCAACGCGACCTTGATCCAGACGATCTCGATCCTGGCACCGGCCGCCTTCGCGATGGCGACGATCGGCGCCCGGTGTCGAGCACCCGGCAAGGCTGCGTCGAAATAGACGGTACAAGGCCGCGCCGGTTGCCGCGCAATCCATGTGGTCTTTCCCGCGCCCTGCAGGCCGCACACGATGACGACCGTCCAGGTTCCGGCGGGTTCACACGGACCGTCGAGGATCGTCGTCAGGGCATCGTGGCTTTGCCGCCAGGCCGGCTTGGTTGCGTTCCGGCGTCCACACACGGCCACGCTCCGTTTGCAGGAAGCAATCCGGGTTGATCACGATGGGAGGGGAGCACAAGCTCATCTGTTCTTCCGTTTATCGCGTTCCACCAGCTCCCAGAGCATGCGTTGCCGCCGTAGGAGCGGCTTCAGCCGCGACCGGGCGTTACCGGGAAGCCCAAGGTCGCGGCTGAAGCCGCTCCTACGGACAGCCGGGAAGGGCGCCACGACACATCACGCGGACGGGCACTGCACGCCGATGAAGCGCAGCCCCACGCCCGGCTCGGTGGCGATGTAGCGCGGGGCCACCGCGCTGTCGCCGAGCTTCTGCCGCAACTTGCCGACCAGGATGCGCAGGTAGTGGGTGTCGTCCTGGTGGGTGGGTCCCCACAGTTCGCGCAGCAGTTGCGGCTGCGTCACCACGCGGCCGCTGTGCCGCAGCAGCAGCGCGAGCAGCGCGTACTCCTTGCGGCTGAGCGGCAATGCCTCGCCTTCAAGGCGCACTTCGCGCAGGCCCAGGTGGATGTGCAGGTGGCCGTCGTCGAACACCGGCTCGGCCTCGCCAGCGACGGGCTGCATGCGCAGCAGCACGCGGATGCGTGCCATCAGTTCCTGCACGCCGAATGGCTTGGTCACGTAGTCGTTGGCGCCGGCGTCCAGCGCCTGCACCTTCTCGTCCTCGCCGGCCCGCACGGTCAGCATGATCACCGGCACCGACGACCATTGCCGCAGTTCGCGCAGCACGCTGTGCCCGTCCTGGTCGGGCAGGCCGATGTCCAGCACCACCAGTTCGGCGCCGTGCGCGGCCAGTTGCGCCAGGCCGCCGGCGCCGGTGTCGGCCTGCAGCACGCGGTAGCCCTGCGCGCGCAGGCTGATGTCGAGGAACCGGCGGATCTGCGGCTCGTCGTCGATGACCAGCACGCGCGGCGGCGGAATCGGATCGGCGTGGGACTCAGTCGGCATCGGGGCGGGACGGCGGCGCGGCGGGTTCGATGAGCGGCAGGGTAATGCGGATCGTGGTGCCGCGGCCATCGGGGCCCGGCAGCGCCTCGACGCTGCCGCCGTGCGCGCCGATCATGCCCTGGCAGATGGTCAGGCCCAGGCCGGTGCCGTGGCGGCCGCGGTCGCCGCGCTCGACGCTGTAGAACATGTCGAAGATGCGCGCGCGCTCGTCCTCGGGAATGCCCGGTCCGCGGTCGCTGATGTCGATGCGCAGGCGGCCCTCGACCATGCCGGCGGCCACGCGGATCGCCGCGTCCGCCGGGGAGAACTTGGCCGCGTTCTCCAGCACGTTGAAGATCGCCTGCTCGACCAGCGCCGGGTGCACCCACAGCGTCGGCAGCTCCGCGGCCAGGGCGATGTCCAGCCGCACCTGCGGCTGGTAGCGCTGCAGGCGCCGCGCGGCCGAGCCGATCAGTTCGTCCACGCCGATCCAGTCGCGGTTCAAGGTCAGCCCGGTGTGGCCGAGCCGGGTCATGTCCAGCAGGTTCTGGATGTAGCGGTCCAAGCGCTCGCCTTCCAGTTGGATCGTCTCGAGCAGGCTGCGGCGGTCCTCCGCGTCCATCGCCTTGCCGTAGCTGGACAGGCTGCTGGCCGCGCCGATCATCGCCGCCAGCGGCGAGCGCAGGTCGTGCGAGACCGAGGACAGCAGGGCCGAGCGCAGCCGCTCGGTCTCGCCGCTGACACGCGCGCTTTCCAGGTCGGCGACCAGGCGCGTGCGCAGCGCCGCCTGGCCGATGTCCTCGACCATCGCCTCGGCCAGGCGCTGCTGCTCCAGGCCCGGGCGCTGCACGCCGGCGCCGAAGCGCAGGCCGACCACGCCGATGGTGCCGCGCTCGTGGCGCACCGGCAGGAACCACCAGCTCGCGCCGGCCAGGGTGTCGGTGAAGCGCCCGGTGGCCTGACCGTGGCGCTGCGCCCAATCGGCGGCGCTGCGGTCCACCGCGGCCATCGACGGCGCGTAGTCGTCGGCCTCGGCGTGCGCGCGCTCCAGCGGTTGCAGACGTAGCCAGGCCTCGGCGTCGAGGGTGCCGGCGAGCGCGCGGCGGCCGGCCTCCAGCACCTGCCCCAGGTCGGCGGCACTGGTGAGTTCGCGGCCCAGCCGCTGCAGTGCGGTGGTCTGTGCGTTGACCGCGCGCAGCGCCAGCACCTGCATGCGCAGGCGCGAGGCCAGGCGCCCGGCGACCAGCGCCGCGACCAGGAACAGCAGCACCGTGACCACGCCCTGGCGCGCGCCGATCTGGAAGGTGAAGCGCGGTTCGATAAAGAAGAAGTTGTAGCTGAAGAAGCTCAGCAGCGCCGCCAGCACTGCCGCGGTCATCCGCGTCTTCGACGCGACCATCACCACTGCGACGATGAACACCATCGACAGGTCGTCGATGCCGACCCAACTTTCGGCGATCCAGGCGACCACCACCGCCAGCGCCGAGGCCACCGTGGCGAACAGCAGGTCGTCGCGCGACAGCCAGTGCGCCGGGCTGCGCCAGCGCCGCCGCGCCCGCGCGCGCGCTTCCGGCGAACTGATGATCACCAGTTCGTAGTGCGCGCCGCGTTGCAGCAGTTGCTGGGTCAGGGTGCGGTTGATCATGCGCGCCAGCGGGCGCTCGCGGGTGCGGCCCAGCACCAGGGTGGACACGCCGCTGCGCGCGGCGTGGTCGAGCAAGGCGTCGGCGACGTTGGCGCCGTGCAGCAGCGCGGCCTCGCCGCCGAGCCGGCGCGCCAGCGCGAAGGCGCGGTCGATCTCCAGTTGCCAGTCGGCATCCGGCTGCGCCTGGGTCTGCACGGTGACCACGGTCCACGGCGCGCCGCGGCGCTCGGCCAGGCGCCGCGCCACCCGCACCAGGTAGTCGGACTGGCCGCGCCCGTCGATCGCCACCATCACCGTGCGCCGCAGGGCGACGCTGGTGCGGCCCTGCGCGGCCTGCACGTCGCGCAGATCGTTGTCGACGCGGTCGGCCGCGGTCTGCATCGCCAGCTCGCGCAGCGCGGCCAGGTTCGACGGCGAGAAGAATGCCTGCAGCGCCTGCCCGGCCTGCTCGGGCAGGTAGACCTTGCCCTGCTGCAGGCGCTCGATCAGCTCGCGCGGCGGCAGGTCGACCAGCACGATGTCGCGCAGGCGGTCGAAGATCGCATCGGGCACGGTCTCGCTGACGCGCACGCCGGTGATGCGGTGGACCACGTCGTTGAGGCTTTCCAGGTGCTGGATGTTGACCGTGCTGTAGACGTCGATGCCGGCGTCGAGCAGTTCCTGCACGTCCTGCCAGCGCCGCTCGTGGCGGCTGCCGGGCGCGTTGCGATGGGCCAGTTCGTCCACCAGCACCAGCGGCGGGCGCAGCGCCAGCAACGCATCCAGGTCCATCTCGTCCAGGGTCCGGCCGCGGTACTCCAGGCGCCGCCGCGGCTGCACGGTGAGGCCTTCCAGCAACGCCGCGGTCTCGGCGCGGCCGTGGGTCTCGACCACGCCGACCACCAGCTTGCTGCCCTGCTGCTGCAACTGCCGCGCGCGCGACAGCATCGCGTAGGTCTTGCCCACCCCCGGCGCCGCGCCGAGGAACACGGTCAGGCGCCCGCCGCGCTCGCGCTGCAGTTCGCCGATCAGGGCGTCGGCCTGTTGGGTGCGGGGGTCGGGCATTTGGTGCTGGGAATGGGGAATTGGGAATGGGGAATCGCAGAGCGCAAAGCCTACATGGCTGCGCGATTTACCGCTGTTGCTCCTGCTTTTGCCCATTCCCGATTCCCGTTTCCCCATTCCCGGCCGCGTCCAAGGCCAAATTCAGCGCCAGCACGTTCACCCGCGGCGCGCCCAGCACACCGAACTGGCGCGGCTGGGTTTGGGCGGCGACCAGGGCGGCGACGGTCTGCGGCGGCAGGCCGCGCGCGGCGGCCACGCGCGCCACTTGGATGTGCGCCGCGTCCACGCTGATGTCCGGGTCCATGCCGCTGCCGGACTGGGTGACCAGATCGTCCGGCACCTGCGAAGGGTCGATGCCCTCGCGTGCGGCCACCGCCTGGCGGGTGTCATCCAGGCGCTTGCGCAGGTCGGGGTTGCTGCGCGCCTGGTTGCTGCCGGCGGCCGACATCGGGTCGTACTTGGCACCGGACGGCCGCGGCTGGAAGTAGCCGGCAGCGGCGAACGGCTGCGCCACCAGCGCCGAGCCGACCACGCGGCCGTCCTTGGTGCGCAGGCTGCCGTTGGCCTGCTCGGGGAACAGCGCGCCGGCCAGCACGGTGGCCAACAACGAGTACAGCGCGGCGGAACCGAGCACCAGCAGCGGCAGCACCAGCACCGCGCGCCAGCGCATCGGTTCGCGGGGGGAAACGGAGGACACGGTCATGGAGGCAATTCCGAAAGAGCGTAGAGATCGGCGCCGGGGTCAGCCCAGCGCCACCAGCAGCAGGTCGATGGCCTTGATCCCGACGAACGGCAGCAGCACGCCGCCCACGCCGTAGATCAGCATGTTCCGGCGCAGCAGCGAGGTCGCCGAGGACGGGGTGAAGCGCACGCCGCGCAGCGCCAGCGGGATCAGCGCCGGGATCACCAGCGCGTTGAAGATCAACGCCGCCAGTACCGCGTTGGTCGGGCTGGACAGGCGCATCACGTTCAGCGCGGCCATCTGCGGGATCGAGGCGGCGAACAGCGCCGGCAGGATCGCGAAGTACTTGGACACATCGTTGGCCAGCGAGAAGGTGGTCAGCGCGCCGCGGGTGATCAGCTGCTGCTTGCCCACTTCCACCACCGCCAGCAGCTTGGCCGGATCCGAATCCAGATCGACCATGTTGCCGGCCTCCTTGGCCGCCTGGGTGCCGGAGTTCATCGCCAGGCCGACGTCGGCCTGGGCCAGCGCCGGCGCGTCGTTGGTGCCGTCGCCGACCATCGCCACCAGGCGTCCGCCAGCCTGCTCCTGGCGGATGCGCGCCAGCTTGTCCTCGGGCGTGGCCTCGGCGATGTAGTCGTCGACGCCGGCCTCGGCGGCGATGGCCGCAGCGGTCAACGGGTTGTCGCCGGTGATCATCACCGTCTTGACGCCCATCGCACGCAGCCGCGCGAACTTCTCGCGCACGCCGTGCTTGACCACGTCCGAGAGCTCGGCCACGCCCAGCACGTGTCGGCCCTCGGCCACCACCAGCGGCGTGGCGCCGCTGCGCGCGACCTGCTCGACCCGGCTCTTCAGTTCCGCCGGCACCTGCCCGCCCAGCGCGGTCACGTGGCGGATCAGCGCATCGGCGGCGCCCTTGCGGATCGCCCGCGGCGGCTGCATGCCGTTGGCCGGCAGATCGACACCGGACATGCGGGTCTGCGCGGTGAAGGCGATGAACTCGGCGCCTGCCGGATCGGCCGGCGGCAGGCCCTGCTCGCGCGCCAGGCGCACGATCGACTTGCCTTCGGGGGTCGGGTCGGCCAGCGACGACAGCATCGCCGCCTCGCGCAGCTGCGCCACGTCCACGCCGCTGACCGCATGGAACGCGGTGGCCTGGCGATCGCCGTGGGTAATGGTGCCGGTCTTGTCCAGCAGCAGCACGTCGACGTCACCGGCCACTTCCACCGCCTTGCCGGACTTGGCCAGCACGTTGGCCGACAGCGCGCGGTTCATGCCGGCGATGCCGATCGCCGGCAGCAGGCCGCCGATGGTGGTCGGGATCAGGCACACCAGCAGCGCGATCAGCAGCAGCGGATCCACCTTGACGCCGACGAAGGCGGCGATCGCCGGCAGCGAGGCGACCACGATCAGGAAGGTCAGCGTCATCGCCGCCAGCAGCATGGTCAGCGCAATCTCGTTCGGCGTCTTCTGCCGGTTGGCGCCTTCCACCAGCGCGATCATGCGATCCAGGAAGCTGTGGCCCGGCTCGGCGGTGACCTTCACCAGGATCTCGTCGGACAGCACCTTGGTGCCGCCGATGACACCGGAGCGGTCGGTGCCGGCCTCGCGCAGCACCGGTGCCGATTCGCCGGTGACCGCGGCCTCGTTGATGGTGGCCAGGCCGTGCACGATCTCGCCGTCGGCGGGGATCAGTTCGCCGGCCGAGACCACCACCAGGTCGCCCGGACGCAGTTCGGCGGCGGGCACGCTGGTCTCGCCGTCCAGGCGCACGCTGGCGACCCGGCGCGCCACCAGGTCCTTGCGTGCGCGCCGCAACGAGGCGGCCTGGCCGCGGCCGCGCGCCTCGGCCACCGCCTCGGCGAAATTGCCGAACAGCACGGTGACCAGCAGGATCGCGGTCACCGCCCAGCCGAAGCCGGCCGGGCCCTGGCCGGCCACGGTGATCAGTGCCGACAGCAGGGTGCCGGCGAAGACCACGGCCATCACCGGGCTGCCGAGCAGGTGCCTTGGCGACAGCTTCAGCACGCTGTCGCGCAGCGCCGCACGCAGCGCGGCGGCGTCGAACAGCCCGGGCCGGCGCGCCGGTGCGGAGGCCATGGAAGAAGATTGGTGCGGGGTGCTCATCGTCGTCGTCTCAGTGCGCAGCCAGGGTCAGGTGATCGGCGATCGGTCCCAACACCAGGGCCGGCGTGAATTGCAGAACAGTCAGGATCACGATGACCGCGATCAGGGTCAGCGCGAAGGTCGGGGTTTCCACCTGCAGGCTGCCGCCGGTTTCCGGCGCCACCCGCTTGCGCGCCAGTTGCGCGGCCACGATCAGCGGCACGATCAGCGCCGGATAGCGGCCCAGCAGCAGCACCGCGGCACAGCTCAGGTTCCACCACGGAATGCCGTCGCCCAGCCCCTCGAAACCGGAGCCGTTGTTGGCGAACGCCGAGGTGTACTCGTAGAACACCTGGCTGATGCCGTGGAAGCCGGGATTGGAGGTCGCCGACATCGAGGCCGGCAGCGCCAGGGTCACCGCGGTGAAGCCGAGCAGCACCAGCGGCTGCAACAGGATCAGCAGCGCCAGCAGGCGCACTTCCGGCGCCTCGATCTTGCGTCCGAACAACTCCGGGGTGCGCCCGGTCATCAGGCCGGCCAGGAACACGCTCAGCAGCAGATACACCAGGAACTGCTGCAGGCCGCAGCCGATGCCGCCCCAGATCGCGTTGATCAGCATGTTGACCATGGCCACGCCGCCGGTCAGCGGCGCCAGCGAATCGTGCATGGCGTTGACCGAGCCGTTGGAGGTCTGCGTGGTCAGCGACGACCACGCCGCCGAGCTGTCCACGCCCAGGCGCACTTCCTTGCCTTCCATCAGTGCGGCGCTGGCGGTGCTGGCGGGATTGCCTTCGGCCCACATCGACAGCGCGGTGGACGCCAGCGACATCACCAGCATGCTGCCGAACACCAGCGCGGTGAACTTGCGGCGCCCGGTGAACGGGCCGACCATGAACGCCACCGCCACCGGGATCAGGATGATGCCCAGTACCTCCAGCAGATTGGAGAACGGCGTGGGATTCTCCAGCGCCATCGCGCTGTTGGGGCCGTACCAGCCGCCGCCGTTGGTGCCGAGCTGCTTGATCGCCACCATCGCCGCGACCGGGCCGAGCGGGATCTTCTGCGTCTGCTGCCCGGCACTGGCGTCCAGCGGCGTGGCGACCGGACCGGCGGCCAGGGTCGAGGGCACGCCCTGCTGGGTCAGCAGCAGCGTCCACAGCAGGCACAGCGGCAGCAGGAAGCGCAGGGTCGGACGGATCACGTCGGCCCAGTAGTTGCCGAGATCGATGTCGTCCTCGCGCATCGCCTGATGCTGCAATCCCACGCTAGCTGCAGCAGGCGGCCGTCCCTGGCGCGACGCCATCGGCTCCGGATCGTCCGGCCCGGTCATCCCTGGCCGGGCGCTCACGGTCGCGGCCGATGCCGATAGGGCATCGGCCGAGCGTGCGACCGTTCGCCCACCGAACAGGCCGCGCAGCGTCGCCGCCACCAGCGCCAGGCCCATCATCGGAGTGATGAACTGCAGGCCGACCACGCCCACCGCCTGCGACAGGTACGACAGCTGCGCCTGTCCGGAGTAGTGCTGCTGATCGGTGTTGGTCAGGAACGAGATCATGGTGTGCAAGGCCACGTCCCAGCGCATATTCGGCACCGCATCGGGATTGAACGGCAGCCAGGCCTGGGTCACGAACAGCACGAACACCAGCACGCCCAGCACCAAGTTGCTGGCCAGGAACGCACCGGCATAGGCGCGCCAGTGCATGCCGCGCGCCGGATCGGTGCCGAGCAGGCGGTAAAGCGGGCGTTCGATCCAGCCGAACAGCGCGTCGCCGCGCATCGGCGCCCCGCGCATCACCTTGGCCAGGTACAGGCCCAGCGGCCATCCCAGCAGCAGCGCGAGCGCATAGACAAGCAATGTATCGATCATGGAAGTGGCACTCGGCTCAGAAATCTTCGGGGCGCAGGATCACGTACAGCAGGTAACCGGCCGCGACGATCACCGCCACGCCGCAAACGAACGAAAGCCAACCGCTCATGGTCTCAACTCCGAAACAAGGGGACGGCCCGCCGCATGGCAGGCCGCAATCGCATGGGAAGGCCGCCGCGCGCGACGCGCACGGCGGCAGAAGGGAAGCGCAACACAGCGACGGACACCGGGTCGGACAGGCCTTCTGGCCCAGGCCGGCATTATCGAAGCCGCCGCCATAAACTCTCCGTGGCGAAGCCGCGCGGCGCGCATAAATTCTGCGTAAAACCGTGCGGCGTTCGCGATCGCGCCGCACGTCGCAGATGCATCGCCGCTGCCGACGCCGGCAGCGCGCGTGCCGTCCTCAGTAATGCAGGATCGCGTCGATCAGCGCCGTTGCCTGATGGTTGCGATGTCCGCCGTCGTAGGCGGGGAAATCGTAGGCGTGCTCGTAGCGCAGCTCGGGGCGGATCTCCAGGTCCTGCGACACCCAGTGGGTCAGGCCGATGGTGTGGCTGGAGTAGCGCGTGGCGAAACCGGTGCGCTGGCCGTCGTGGTCGTTCACGAACTCGTTGCGGATCGCCAGCATGTCCGAGGCGCCGAGCTGGATGTTGACGTAGTTGACGATGGCGTCGGCGCTGCTGCGCCCCAGCGGGAAGTCCGGCGCCTCGCCCAGCGCGTAACCGGGGCGGCCGGTCGGCGCGTGCGACTGCGACGGATCGGTGGCCAGCGCCTGGTCGCGCACGTAGATGTGGTAGGCCTCGGTGAGCATGTGCACCTTCGGCGAGAAGCGGTGGCCCCAGGTCAGCACGAACTCCTGCAGATTGTTGTAGGTCTGCGCGGCGTTGTTGTACGACTCCACGCACGGATACAGCATGTCGTCGTTGCTCTTGGACACCCAGCGCAGGCAGGCCTGCGCACTCAGGCGGCTGGTCGCGTCCCAGATCGCCGAATCGTCGCCGCCGTGCACGCCGAGCTGCAGCGTCCACTGATCGTTGAGCTTGGTGGTGGTGAGGATGCCCATGTTGGTATAGGCATCGACCGTGTACAGGATCGAATGGGTCAGCAGGTAGTTGTTCGGCGAGAACTGCGCCTCGATGTCCGGCAGCGAGAGGTAGCGACCGACCGTGACCAGCATGCCCTGGGCCACCGACGGCAGGTACAGATCCACGTGCGCGATCATCGGATCGTTGCCGTAGATCTTGCCGTTGAGCGCGCTGTTGGGCTGCGGGTGGTGCAGCAGCTGGTCGCTGGTGACGCCCTTCATCGTGGTGTAGTGGTAGTCGTAGCCGTACAGGTCGTCGAGGTGGAATCCCCAGTCGACATGATCGGTCTGCACCGTGTCCGGCACGCGCTGCAGGCGGATCAGCGCCTGGTTGAATTCGCCGCGGTTGGGCCGCGTGGAATAGGACAGCGGATAGTTGCTGCGCGAGGACGTGCTGGCGTTGAGCGAGGGATTGATCCAGCCGTACAGCTCGATGCGGTTGCGCTGCATCCACTGCCCCACGCGCGTGCACGCCAGCGCCTTCTCCACCGGATACTGCGCATTCTCGTTGGGCACCCCGACCGGGTAGTCGACCGCGCCAAGCTGCCATTCGGCCGACGGGAACGGCGGCGAGGAGAACGGCGCCGACAGCCCGCGGCGCGCCGGCGTCGGCGCATCGGGATCGGCCGGCTGCGCATCCTCGCGATAGGCCGAGGCCAGGCGCGAGAAGAAGCCATTGGCGCAATCGGCACTGCGCGCCAGCGGTGACGTGGCGACGTCCTGCGCCGCTGCCGGCAGCGCCTCGGAAACCGGCGCCGCCAGACCAGCGGCAGCGGCGGGGCCAGCACACAGCGCAGCCAGGGACAGGAACAGGGGGTGGAGCTTCATGGACATCGGGTTCTCGGCTCGCGAGGAGCCGTCCTTCTTTGGGTGGAGGGAAGCAACGACAGCGCGACGCGTCACGCGCACGCGCTATCGCAGGCGATGCGCCTGGTGGCGTATCGCGGGAAGAGAGTTAAAATGCAGCGCCGCGGTGGCGGCGTCAGCGGATCAATGCGCGTGCAGCGAACGCGCGCGACTGTGTGGGGGCGGATGCTGCAACGCGCTGCGGCAACCATGGTGGCGTCGCGCTGCACGCGGCGTGTCGCGTCGCCTGGTCCGGAGGCCCGAGTGTTGCGCCGTCGCCGGATGCGATACACCGCGTCCGTACACGACCGTTGCGGGCAGCGACACGCTCAAGATTGCAGCCATCGATTCCTCGCAAACACCCCTGTCGTCAGCGCGGAAAGTATAGGAATCGCCGAATATCTTCGTTGCAAAGCGCACGCCGGTTCGAATAAAAGCTGCGTAAATTCGTGTGCTTGGCGTGGCGTGCGCGCTGTGTGGCGATGCCGTGGTGCCGTACCCTCATCCGCCCCTGCGGGGCACCTTCTCCCAACGGGAGAAGGGAGAGGCTAAGCCCCTCTCCCACCGGGAGAGGGGTTGGGGTGAGGGTACGGCGCGCGAAGCGCGCGCGGCGACCTATCACTGCGAGGCTTCGCCCGTACCCTCATCCACCCCTGCGGGGCACCTTCTCCCACGGGGAGAAGGGAGAAACTAAGCCCCTCTCCCACCGGGAGAGGGGTTGGGGTGAGGGTCCGGCGAGCGAAGCGCCACGCCGATCTGGCCATGCGAGGCTGCGCCCGCACCCTCATCCGCCCCTGCGGGGCACCTTCTCCCAGTGGGAGAAGGAGAGGCCAAAGCCCCTCTCCCACCGGGAGAGGGGTAGGGGTGAGGGTCCGGCGAGCGAAGCGCCACGCTGATCTGCCTATGCGAGGCTGCGCCCGCACCCTCATCCGCCCCTGCGGGGCACCTTCTCCCAGGGGAGAAGGGAAACGCCAACTGCCTCAGTGCAACGGCACACTCAAGAACGACGGCGTCGCCGCCGGCGAGCTGAAGCTCACGGTGCCGCCGAAGCGGCTGGCCGAGGTGTAGCGCGGATCGGTGGTATCCACCACCAGCACCAGGCGACGACCAGCCGGGATCTCGGCCGCGGCCGCCTGCAGCGCCAGGTCGAGGGTCACCGGCGTGCCCGGCGTCGCATTGCGCAGGGTGTACGGCACATGGCTCAGCAACTGCGCCGACCCCGCGCTGTCCATGCTGTAGAGATAGGCGAACAGCGACACGTTGGATTGGCTCGGGGTCACCGTCAGCCGCAACGACGGCGCGCCGGCCAGGCGCTTGTCGCTGGACAACACCGGACCGCTCCACACCGCGGCGCCCACCCGGCTGACCAGCGGAATCGAGGTGGTCACCGGCTGGCCGAGGCCCTGCAGCAGACCACTGACCATCACCACGCCGGAATCGGCCAGCGTCGGCACGTCGGTGGCGATGCGGTAGTTCCAGCCGCTGCTATTGCCGCTGGTCAGCGACCCGGTCGGCAGCAACAGGCCGCTGGGGCCGGTCAGGCCGTAGCGGGTGGCGCCGGCCTGCACGCTGTTCCAATCGGCATAGCTGAGCCAGGTGCCGCCGACGGTCGACAGCTGCACCGGCGCTTCGCGGTCAACGCCGTTGTCGCGGCCCTTCAGATAGCGATCGAACCAGCGCGTGGCCTCGGTATACACCTGGTTCGGCAGGCCCAGCGCGCCCGGCAGTTCGGCGGTGGCGTGGTCGCCCTGGCTGAACATCAGGTGCTTGGGCACGCTCAACCGGTTGTACAGGTCGATGTACTGGTTCGGCGGGAACAGGCCGTCGTTGAATGCGTTGGCCATCAGCACCGCTGGGCCGTTGCGGTTGAGCGCCTGCACCTCGTTGATCACCCCGCGCTCGGCCGCCTTGGGCAGGAAGCCCTGCACCGCGCCGTCGTAGTCGCCCACCGCCACGTGCGCGGTGATCCGCGCCAGGTCCGGACCGGGCCGACCGGTGGCGACCCCGGCGGCGACCAGCAGACCCACGCCCTGCTGGCTGACCGTGCTGTTGGCGTACAGCGAGGCCTGCAGGTCGGCCCAGCCGCTGAGCGCGGCCACCGCCTTGATCCGCGGGTCGCGCGCGGCGGCGAGCAGGCTGGTGCCGGCGCCGTAGGAGATGCCCGACACGCCGATCGCCTTGGCGTCGGCCGGGGTGTTGGCCAGCGCCCAGTCGATCACCGCGCTGACGTCCTCCACCGTCGGTGCGCCGGCGATGTCGATCAGGCCCTGCGAATCCCAGAAGCCGCGCGAGGTATAGCTCACCACCACGTAGCCGTCGTTGGCCAGTTCGCTGGCGCGGCCCACGTATTCGAGGTTCGGCAACGACCAGCTGGCCGGCATCACCACCAGCGGGAACGGCCCTGGCCCCTGCCCTTGCGGCACCAGGACGAGCGCGCCGAGCTTGGTGCCATCGAAACTGGAAATGCTCTGGTACTGCTTGGTGAAGCCGGCCGCAGCCGCGGCGGCGGAGAACACCAGCAACATCGCGCCAAGGGCGATGCGACGTGACACGGACATGCGCATGGACTGCCTCCCAAGCGGCGCCGGACCGGGATGGCCGGCTGCCGGAACGGTAATGCCAGAACGGTGACAAGCGCTCGACGTGGGGCCGGGCAGGCGGACCGTACCACCTGGTACGGGCGATATTCACGCCGCAGTGCGGCACGGTATGGAAGGCGACACAGTTCCGTCCACGTTTAGGCCGGAGTGTACGGCTGCACATGACCTGACCTGAGTCATGCACCAGAACCATTCAGGACGTCCGGCGGTACCCCGGCGCTCGTGCATACGCAGGCTGCAGCGAGCCTTCTATAGCTCCGCACTGCAGCCATACACTTATCGCGGTCAAGCGCATCTCCACAGGCAAACCGCCTCATATTGAACGACCGTTCGCAAGCAGCAGCACAGCACTGGCTTCAGGATACAAGCGCGACAGAAGCGCGCCTTCCGACTTCGCGATTCTTTGTGCCAGGCACTTTGCCCAATTAGCGGCAGCCGCCTGTAGCGTCAAGCAAGCCAAATGACGGATCGAACACGCTACCAGGCGTCGCGTCGCCGCTGACCCAATCCTCCACTGCTTTGGCACAGATGTGTGTGCTCGAAGAAAGGGACTTTCTCGCAAAACCAATAACACCTTCGAAGCAGACCACATCGACTGATATGATCGCTCGGCAGGGGGTGGAATCAACATATGGAGCTACAAATGAAGTGGATGCACTTTGCAACGACTGTCGCAGCATTGACATTTTCTTCAGGTATTGCGCCTGCCAAATCGAGTGAAGCACCGGCTGCGGTAACTGCAACAGCTTGGACTGATCTGCAGCCGCAACTGCAGGCAGCGATGCAGGCCTTCGTGGACAAGCAAGAAAGATATCCAGGGCAAGACAAGACGATCGTGGTGCGTGTTTCATACGACACCGCCTCCAGAACCGTGATCGTGGACCTTGGCCGAGGCTTCATACCGAAAGGCATGACCAAATGGCGCGAAGGCTTTAGTGACACCTACAACAGGGTAAGCCAGTACGGACACGATCTTGTCGATGGGATCATCGACATCTCGACAGTCTCGCTTCGCTTCGACGGCTCCAGCATCAATACGCTATTCCCTGCGGACTTCCCTATACAAACAGACCGTTCCGACACGTCGACCCTTCCGACACCTCCGCCGGTCGTCCTCAATCCGGGAAGCGGCTACTACTTCAACCATGGATCCAACCAATGGGTCACACAGCAAAGCCCCTCCAATGGAATCCTTGAAGACGACTACACGGCAAAGTTCTCGGACTATCTGCAAAACCAGATTTATACCAAGAACACGGCCGTGAAAAGCATCAAGCAGACCAGGAATCTCCGCGATTTCTTCATCGACCCCACCAGCAATGTCGCGGGATGGAGACTTGCAAGCAGATATTACATGCAGAAACTTTATCCCGACAACGGCCCCACGTTGTGGAATATCTTTCCGAATGGAACCGACGATACAACGAGGCTCGACCTGCGCGAGCAAGACGAAGACCTGGCTTCCAGGCCTCTCTACGCCAACCTGGTGAACGCCACCCACCTGATCTCCATTCATACCAACAGCGGCGAGACAGGCAAGACCGGGGCAGAGGTCATCGTGCAATCCGGCAGCCCATTCGCTCAAAAGCTCGGAAACAGCGTCCTGTGCTATCTGCGAGAGCAGATCCATTCCGTACCCGGCTACGAAAATTTCAAGATCGCCCATAGCGTGACCGAACTGGACAAACTCGAGAATCGCAAGGCCACCATGCCTGCCATCATTATTGGACTGGGTTACCACACCAACACGCAGGACGCCGCGGCATTGAAGGACCAGAATTTCGCGCAAGCCGCGCTGCGCGGAGTCGAAAAGGGGCTGAGGCTTCGCTCGGTGGATTGCTCACCCTTTACCCTCGTCAGCATTGAACAACCCACCTCTGCACCATCGCGAGATGTCTATCCAAAGCTGACTTATTCCGGTGACTTCGATACATGGCTTCACATCGACACGACCTTTATCAGCTGCCCTGTTGGAAAATGCAAAGCGAAGCATTTCCAATTCGCGAGATCGCCAGCAGATAAAACCGTCGAACTCGAGTTCGCCTGCCCTTCGGGAATAAAGCAGCCGACGACATTTGTCGCAAAAACCAAAATCTACGATGCCTTCAACGTCCAGGGGGGCGAGTTGCAGCACCAGTACATTTGCACACCCTAGCGTCACCGGATTCCGTGGCGCCGACCCGCGCCACGGAATCTCTTTTCGTCAGCGTTTTTACTAAGCACCACGCCACTCAGCACTGATTGCTACTCATGCAATTGCGCCCGCGATCCGCGTGCGCGGATGGGCCTGCCAATGCAGTGACTGCGAGCGCAGGAGCCATTGGGGCAAAGCCCCAAACGGGGCGGCAACTCGAACACCTCCCCCTCTCTATCAGCAGCCTTGGCAGTGACCGGGCACTGCCAGAGCCGGCTGTCTCCATAAGCCCAGAGCCAACCACGCTGGGCTCGAAGCAGACATCAGACGTGGTCAGCCGCAAAACGCATCGGCGACAGTCCTGAGATCGCACGTCTGCGAATCGATCAACTTGGACGATCGACAAGATCGACCGCTGCGCGCTCATCGGCGCACGGCCTTGAACAGCTCAGAGACAGCGACGTACGCGCGCCGCGCCGATACTCGCGACGGTTCCTCCCATCACGACGCAACCCACTACTTGACGAAATGCTCATATCCGCGTCGCGGCGGCTGCCAGGGCCGGCCACCGGCATCGCGCACCACGATGCCACGGCCGGCGACGATGCGCCCGATCGGCGTCGCCGTCACCCCGACCGCCTGAAGCGCCTGCGCGATCGCCGCGCGCTGCGTCGGGGCGGCGGTGAAGCACAGTTCGTAGTCGTCGCCGCCGCCCAGTTGCCAGGCGTGCACCTGCGCAGGGTCCGCGTCGGCCGGGGCGGCGACCGCCGGCAGCGCGGCCAGGTCCAGTTCGGCGCCGACGCCGCTGCGCGCACAGATGTGCTCCAGGTCGGCCAGCAGGCCGTCGGAGACGTCCACGCAGGCCCGCGCCAAGCCGCGCAGGCGCAAGCCGGCCTGCACCCGCGGCGTCGGCCGCAGCAGGCGCTGGCGCAGGCGTTCGTGCAGCGGATCGGCGGCCGGCGCGGTCACGTCCAGCCGCCCCGCCTGCCACAGCGCCAGCGCCGCGGCGGCCTCGCCCGGCTGGCCGGTCACCCAGACCGCGTCGCCGACCTGCGCGGCGTCGCGGCGCAGCGCCGCCGTCGCCGGCACGCTGCCGATCGCGGTGACCGACAAGGCCAGCGGCCCGCGCGTGGTGTCGCCGCCGGCCAGGCCGATGCCGTGCGCGTCGGCCAGGGCGAAGAAACCCTCGGCGAACGCATCGACCCAGGCCATGTCGACCTGCGGCAGCGACAGCGACAGCGTGCACCAGCGCGGCTGCGCGCCCATCGCCGCCAGGTCGGACAGATTCACCGCCAGCGTCTTCCAGCCGATGTCGGCGGCCGCGGTCTCGGCCGGGAAATGCACCCCGGCATTGAGCGTATCGGTGGTGATCGCCAGCAACTCCCCCGCCGGCGGCAGCAGCAACGCCGCATCGTCGCCGATGCCCAGCGGCAGGTCGTCACGCGCCCGGCTGCGTGCGCGCAGGCGCTCGATCAGATCGAATTCGGGCATTGGGGGCTGGGAATGGGGAAACGGGAATGGGGAATGGGAAAAGCAGGAGCAACAACCGGCGCGCCGGCGATCTTGGAGGGGACGGCAGTTGCTTTTGCCATTCCCCATTCCCGTTTCCCCATTCCCAGCCCTCAGCCCCCCGACTCCACCGCGCGCCACTGCAGCGCGGCGCGGTCGAGGACGCCGTTGACGTAGGTGTGGCCGTGTTCGGAGCCGAAGCGCTTGGCGGTCTCGATCGCTTCGTTGATCACCACGCGGTACGGCACGTCCATGCGGTACAGCAGTTCGTAGGCGGCCAGGCGCAGCACCGCGCGTTCGATCGCATCCACTTCCTCGACCGTGCGGTCCAGGTAGCCGACCAGTGCTTCGTCCAGTTCGGCGCGGTGCTTGAGCACCCCTTCGACCAGGTTCTCGAAGTACACCAGGTCGGCGATCTCGTGCGCCTGCTCGTGCGCGAACTGGGCGATCACGTGCTGGGCGTTGCCGCCGGAGATCTGCCAGGCGTAGATCGCCTGCAGCGCACGCCGGCGCGCACGCGAACGCAGGACCGGATCGACGCCGTCGCGGCGCGGGTGGTGCTTGTGGCCAGCGGGTTTGTTCACGGCAGCAGCTCCAGCAGGTTGACCATCTCCAGCGCGCCCAGCGCCGCTTCCTCGCCCTTGTTGCCGTGGCTGCCGCCGGCACGCGCCTCGGCATCCTCGACCTGCTCCACCGCGAGCACGCCGTTGAGCACCGGGATGCGGAAGTCCAGCGAGACCCGCAGCAGGCCCTCGGCGCAGCCGTCGGCGACGTGTTCGTAGTGACGGGTATCGCCACGGATCACGCAGCCCAGCGCGATGATCGCGGCATGCTTGCCGGCCGAGGCCAGGCGCGCGGCGACCAGCGGCAGTTCCCACGCACCCGGCACGCGGATCACGTCCACCGCGTCCTCGGCGATGCCGTTGCCGGCCAGGCTCTGCCGCGCGCCGGCGACCAGCACGTCGGTGATGCGGGCGTTCCAGCGGCTGGCGATGATCGCGAAACGCGCCGACTCGGGAGTGCGGAGGTCGCCTTCGTAGTGGGACATGGCGGTGGCAGCTTGAGGGGGTGGGAGAGTTTAGCAGGCGGTGGGCCCGCGCCCCGAGGAAGCGCTCCCGGGGCACCGTGCAGAAGGCCGAACCACCGCCAACGGCAGGAATCGCGCGGGATCAGCTTTTACCGATTCCCCAATCCCGATTCCCGATTCCCGGCTCTACATGCTCCACCACCTCTAGCCCGAACCCCGCCAACCCGACCTGCCGGCGCGGGGTGCCAAGCACGCGCAGCTTGCCCAGGCCCAGGTCGGCCAGGATCTGGCTGCCGGCGCCGTTGCGCCGCCACTGGCCCACGTCCTTGCCGTGCGCCGCTTCCGGCTGGGCGCGCAGCCGTGCCAGCAGCGCCTCGCTGTCGCGCGGCGCCGACAGCACCACCATCACCCCGCGCTCGGCGGCGGCGATCGCGCGCAAGGCGTCGCTGGCGGCCACGCCGAAGTCGTCGCGGCGCCAGTGCAGCAGGTCGGCCAGCGGATTCTCCACCTGCACCCGCACCAGGGTCGGCGTCTCGGCGTCCGGGGTGCCGCGGACCAGGGCGAAATGCAGGTCGTGGGCGATGCGGTCGCGGTAGGTGACCAGGGTGAAGCCGCCGAACTCGGTGTCGATCGGCCGCTCGTCGATGCGTTCGACGGTGTGCTCGGTGGCCAGGCGGTAGGCGATCAGGTCGGCGATCGAGCCCATCTTCAGGCCATGGGTGCGCGCGAACTCCTCCAGTTGCGGACGCCGGGCCATGCTGCCGTCGGGGTTGAGCACTTCCACCAGCACACCGGCCGGCTCCAACCCCGCCAGCATCGGCAGGTCGCTGGCGGCCTCGGTGTGGCCGGCGCGGGTCAGCACGCCGCCGGGCTGGGCGATCAACGGGAAGATGTGGCCGGGCTGGCTGAGGTCGTGCGGCTTGGCATCGGGCTTGACCGCGGTGCGCACGGTGTGGGCGCGGTCGTAGGCGGAGATGCCGGTGGTCACGCCCTCGGCGGCCTCGATGCTGACGGTGAAGTTGGTATGGAACTGCGCGGTATTGCGCTGGACCATCGGCGCCAGGCCCAGCTGCGCGCAGCGCTCGCGGGTCAGCGACAGGCACACCAGGCCGCGCGCGTGGGTGACCATGAAGTTGATGTCCGAGGGCTTGACCAGCTCGGCGGCCATGATCAGGTCGCCCTCGTTCTCGCGGTCCTCGTCGTCGACGATGACCACCATGCGGCCGGCGCGGAGTTCTTCCAGCAGCTCGGGGACGGAGGCGAAATTCAGGCTCGGGGTAACGGAAGGCGACATGCGGAAACTCGAGGAAAGACGGAGGATGCCGCGCGCGCCGCAGGCGGCGGCGCAGCGTGGCGAATAGGCGGAAGGCTGGACGCGGGCAGAATCAGTCCTGGCGGCCCTGCAGCAGGCGTTCGACGTAGCGCGCGACCAGGTCGATCTCCAGGTTCACCGCCGCACCGACAGCGGTGTGCGCGAACGCGGTGTGCGCCACGGTGTGCGGAATCAGCGCGACCTCGAAGCCTTGCGCATCCACTTCATTGACGGTGAGGCTGACCCCGTCCACGCAGATCGAGCCCTTTTTGGCGATGTAGCGCAGCAGCGACGCCGGCGCAGCGAAGCGCCAGCGCTGCGCGCGCGCGTCGTCGTGGATCGACAGCACCTCACCGAGGCCGTCGACGTGGCCGCTGACCAGGTGCCCGCCGAGGCGGTCGCTGGGGCGCATCGCCCGCTCCAGGTTCAGCGCCGCGCCCTCGGCCAGGCGGCCGAGCGTGGTCAGCGCCAGGGTTTCGGTGGAGGCGTCGGCCTGGAACGCCGCCGCGTCGAAGGCGATCACGGTCAGGCACACGCCATTGACCGCGATGCTTTCGCCCAGGCGCACGTCGGCGAACGGCAGGCTGCCGGTGGCGAAGGTGAAGCGCAGATCGCCGCCCTGCGGCTGGCGTGCGGCGAGGTGGCCGACGCCTTCGATGATTCCGGTGAACATAGCTACGTTTCTCGCAATGGGGTGAGCGAAAAACGCCACAAGGCAAACAGGCACGCGCACAGCCGCGAGGCTGCGCGAAAGCCGTCTTCTTTCATCCGGACTATACCGTCGGCCCCGGCATCGCACCGGATCTGCTGACCTTCCCGAGCCGGCGCATCGCGCCTGCGCCGGGAAGCGCTCGCGGGCTCGTGCGCGAACGCACCTACCGCCGGTGGGGAATCGCACCCCGCCCTGAAGACGTTTGTGGTCGCCGGCGAACCGGCCCGGGCATTTTAGCAGGCGTGGTCGGGCGGGTCCGACCCGCACTGTCGATCGGGACAGGACACTGCATCGCGCGGCATGCCTGCCCCCAAGACAGCAATGTGAAATATTTGTTAAGATGCGCAAGGCGACAGCGACGTCGCCCGTGTCCGCCCTGCAACGGGGCACCGACACTGTCATTCATTCGGAGAGCACCACCCATGCGCAACACCCTGATCCTGGCTGCCCTGTTGGCGGCCGCACCCTTTGCTGCGTCGGCCGAGGGCCTGAGCTACACCTATGTCGAAACCGGCTACTCGCGCCTTGACCCGAAATCGGACGCCCTCGATGGCGCCTATGTGCGCGGCTCCGTCGCCATTGCGCCCCAGGTTTTCGTGTTCGGCGGCTACACCCGCGTTACCGACACCCGGTACTACTCGATCTTCGACGACGGCAGCCACGACTTGACCGAAAAGTACATCGCCAGCGATTCGGAGATCGGCATCGGCTACCACATGGAATTCACCGAAAAGCTGGACTTCGTCGCCGATGCGGCGTTCCAGCGCAGCCAGCTCGAACTCAAATCGAATTTCCTCGGCGACCGCTATACGACCAAGGACCATGCCAACATCGGACAGGTCACTGCCGGCGTTCGCGGCAAGCCGTCGGCACGCACCGAAGCCTGGATCAAGGGCGGCTACTTCGACGGCAACGCGATGAAAGAGGGCAAGTTCGTCGGTGTGCTTGGCGGCCAGGTCAACGTCACCCGGACTTGGGGTCTGGTGACCGAGTTCCGGTTCGTCGAGCAGAGCAACCAGGGCTGGCTGGGCGTTCGCGCAAGCTTCTGATCGCAAAACAGCTCCATCAAGAAAGGTCCCGAGCGGGACCTTTCTTTTTTGCGTTCGACTATTGGCAATGCAGCGCCGTCGATCGTATGGAACGGTAGGCCGCCGTGGCCGCCACCGTCCTTGTCAGGCATCCACGGCCGCAGGCCGCAGCAACAGGCGCAGGTCGTCGCCGACCTGACGCACGTCCTGCAGCTGCAGCGGCACCTGCTGCGCCATGGCCTCGATGCCGAGCCCGGCCAGCAGCGGGCGAGCGCTATCGCCAAGCAGCAGCGGCGCCATGTACACCAGCAGTTCATCGACCAGGCCGGCACGCAGCAGTGCGCCGCTCAGTGTCGCCCCGGCCTCGACCTGCACCTCGTTGATGCCGCGTTCGCCGAGCAGGCGCAGCGCCGCATGCAGATCGCAGCGCCCGTCGTGCAGCGGCACGGCGGCGAATGTCGCGTGATCCAGCGTCGGCGGCACGCAGTCCGGTGCATGCAGGTACAGGGTCGGCGCACTGCCGTCGCGGACCTTGGTCTGGGCCAGGCTGCGCAGTTGCGCGTCCAGCACCACGCGCAGCGGCGGTACCACCTCGGTCGCCGCATCCAGGCGCACGGTCAGCGCCGGGTCGTCGGCCAGCACGGTGCCGGCGCCGGTGAGGATGGCGCCGGCGCGGGCGCGCCAATGCTGCACGTCCTGGCGCGCCGCCGCGCCGGTGATCCATTTCGATTCGCCGCTGGCCAGGGCGGTGCGTCCGTCCAGGCTGGCACCGAGCTTGATCCGCAGCCACGGCCGGCCACGCTCCACCCGCGACAGGAAGCCACGGTTGAGCGCACGCGCCTGCGCTTGCATCAACCCGGATTGCACCGCGATACCGGCTTCGCGCAGCAGTGCGAAGCCGCCGCCGTTGACCTGCGGGAACGGGTCGGCCATCGCCGCCACCACCCGCGCTACGCCAGCCTCGATCAGCGCCAGCGCGCACGGCGGGGTGCGGCCGTAGTGCGCGCACGGCTCCAGGGTCACGTAGGCGGTGGCGCCGCAGGCGCGTTCGCCGGCGGCGCGCAGCGCGAACACCTCCGCGTGCGGCCCGCCGGCGCGCTGGTGGAAGCCCTCGCCGACCACCGCGCCGTCGCGCACGATCACGCAACCGACCATCGGATTGGGCCGCGTGGTGTAGGCGCCGCGCTCGGCCAGGCGCAGGGCCTGCGCCATCCAGCGATGGTCGTCGGCGGAAAAGCCGGGCGCCTGCGGAGCGCTCATGCGGCAGCGCCGCCAGCGTCGATACGCATCACCACCACGTGCAACGGCCCCAGCGGCAGGTCGGCATGGCGCTGCCAGCCCAGGCGCTCGTAGAACGGCACCAGCACCGGCTCGCAATACAGGTACAGCCACTGCACGCCGAAGCCCGCGGCGGCCTGCACGCAATGCGCGACCAAGGCGGCGCCGACGCCGGCGCCGCGCGTCTGCGGCCGCACGTACAGCGTGGCCAGCCACGGCGAGAACTGGCGGATGCGCGCATCGTCGTTCTGCAGCAGGCTCACCGAGCCCAGCCAGTCGTCACCCGCGAGCGCGATCCAACTGGTGGGAATGCGCTTGTCGTCGCGGTGGCTGCGCAGGTCGGCCTCGGCCTCGACCACGTTCCATTCCGGCAGCAGCGGACCGAAGGCCTGCAGATGCTCCTGCGCTAGCGTCGGGATGTGCTGCGCGGCCTCGGCCAGACAGACGATGCGCATGCGCTCAGCGCTTGCCGGTCTTGTCGCCCGGCTTGGCCGCGCGCACCAGGTCCAGCAGCGGCAACTGCTCGCTGCCCACCGGCAATTCGCGCTCGAGCTTCTCGATCTCCTCGCGGAAATCGGCCACGTCCTGGAAGCTGCGGTACACCGAGGCGAAGCGCACATAGCCGACATGATCGAGCTTGCGCAGCTCGGCCATGACGTACTCGCCGACCCGGATCGAGGGCAGTTCGCGCTCGCCGGACATGCGCAACTGATGCACCACCGCACGCACCGCCGCCTCGATCTGTTCCTCGGCCACCGGTCGCTTCTGCAGCGCGCGATCGAAGCTGGTGCGCAGCTTGCGCGCATCGAACGCCTCGCGACCGCCGTCGCTCTTGATCACCGTCGGCAGCTTGAGCTCGATCGTCTCCAGCGTACTGAAGCGCTCGCCGCAGGCCTCGCACTCGCGACGCCGGCGGATCGTCGCGCCATCCTCGGACACGCGCGAATCGATTACCCGGGTATCGGTGTGCTGGCAGAAGGGGCAGTGCATCAGGGGCTGGGATTGGGGATTGGGGATTGGGGATTGGAAAAAGCAGAAACCTCAGGAGCCGAGCTTACGCCCAATCCCGAATCTCCAATCCCCAATCCCGGCTTCTCAGCCATACACCGGATACTTGCGGCACTGCGCGGTCACCGCGTCGCGCACGCGCGCCAGCACGGTGTCGTCGGCCGGGGCGTCGAGCACGTCGGCGATCCAGTTGGCCAGGTCGACGCAGTCCTGCTCCAGGTAGCCGCGGGTGGTGATCGCCGGGGTGCCCAGGCGCAGGCCCGAGGTCACGAACGGCGAGCGCGGGTCGTTGGGCACCGAGTTCTTGTTGACGGTGATGTGGGCCTTGCCCAGCGCCGCTTCCGCGTCCTTGCCGGAGACGTCGCGGCCGATCATGTCGACCAGCATCAGGTGGTTTTCGGTGCCGCCGGAGACGATCTTGTAGCCGCGCGCGATCAGGGTCTTGGCCATGGCCTGCGCATTCTTCACCACCTGCTGCTGGTAGCTGGCGAACTCCGGCTCCAGCGCTTCCTTGAACGCCACCGCCTTGGCCGCGATCACGTGCATCAGCGGGCCGCCCTGGATGCCGGGGAACACGATCGATTGCAGCTTCTTGGACAGGTCCTCGAGCTTGTCGCCGGCGCCGGCGGCACTGGCGACGATGATGCCGCCGCGCGGGCCGCGCAGGGTCTTGTGGGTGGTGGAGGTGACCACGTGCGCGTGCGGCAGCGGGGTCGGATAGACGCCAGCGGCGACCAGGCCGGCCACGTGCGCCATGTCCACGAAGAAGTACGCGCCGACCTTGTCGGCGATGGCGCGGAAGCGCGCCCAGTCGATGACCTGCGAGTACGCGGAGAAGCCCGCCACCACCATCTTCGGCTTGTGTTCCAGGGCCAGGCGCTCGACCTCGTCGTAGTCGATCAGGCCCTGGTCGTTGACGCCGTACTGCACGGCGTTGAACAGCTTGCCGGAGGCATTGACCTTGGCGCCGTGGGTCAGGTGGCCGCCGTGCGCCAGCGACATGCCGAGGATGGTGTCGCCCGGCTGCAGCAGCGCGAAGTACACCGCCTGGTTGGCCTGCGAGCCGCTGTGCGGCTGCACGTTGGCGTAGTCGGCACCGAACAGCTGCTTGACCCGGTCGATGGCCAGTTGCTCGGCGACGTCGACGAATTCGCAGCCGCCGTAGTAGCGCTTGCCCGGATAGCCTTCGGCGTACTTGTTGGTCAGCTGGCTGCCCTGCGCTTCCATGACGCGCGGGCTGCAGTAGTTCTCGCTGGCGATCAGCTCGACATGGTCTTCCTGGCGGCCGGCTTCGGCGGCGATGGCGCGGGCCAGTTCGGGATCGTAGGTTTCGATGCGGGCGTCGCGCGGGAACATCGGGTCTCCGGGGGCATGGACAGAAGGCAGACGACTAGTTTAAGCCCCGCGCGCGCCCGAGGGCGAACCAAAACGCGAACGGCCTCCCGAAGGAGGCCGTTCGGCAGTGCTGCGGCGGGGATCAGCGGCCGCTGAGCACCAGGTCGGCGATGATGCCGGTGGCGACGGCGACCAGCAGCAGGTTGCCGGTGTCGTCGCGCACCCAGCGGTAGCCGTACGGCGGGCGCCGGACCTGGTAGCGGTCGTAGTCGTAGACCACGTAGTTCGGGCCGTAGTAGCGCTGGCCGCGCGCCCAGCGCGGCGGGCCCGGACGGTAGTAGACGACGTCGGGGCCATTGCGATAACCGTCGCGGTAGCCGCGATCGTAGGCGCGACGGGCATCGCGGCGATCGCGCTCGCGGTCGCGCCAGTCGCGATCGCGATCGGCGTCGCGGTATCCGCGGTCGTACCAGCCATGGTCGCGCGGGCCCGGTCCCGGGGGCGGGGGCGGCGGTCCCGGAGGACCCCAGCCCGGGCCCGGGCCTCCCGGACCCCAGGCGAACGCGGATGGCGCCATGAAACCCAGCGCCAGCGCGGACGAGAGGGCAATTGTGGCAAGGCGTTTCATGTTCATGGCAGCTCCGTCACGTGGTGTGGCGATTGCATTTAGAGCCTTGCCGTCTGAACCGCCTCCTGCTGGAATCGGTTACGTATTCAGCTTTGCCGATCGGGCTAAGAAAGCGTTCATCCATGGGTACTTGCGGCCTGCGCGTGCAGGCGCAACAACGCGGCCTGCGCTGTGTCATCGGCTGGCAAATAGACCACCAGGCGGTTGCCGTTGCGCGGCGCCGACCACCAGTTGACCTGCTGCAGGCGCAGCTCGCCTTCCTGCGGATGGCGGAAGCGCTTGAGCTGATTTTCCACCCCGCGCACCTCGCGCCGCTGCCGCCACAGCGCATCGAACTCCGCCGAGGCGGCACGGTAGCGCGCCAGCAAGGCCTCCCATTCCGGCTCGCCCAGGTGCTCGGCCATCGCCGCGCGCAACATCGCCACCATGTGCTGCAGCACGTCCTGGCGATCGAGCAGCGCGTGGCGCCAGCGCGGATTGGTGAAGGCCTGATAGACGCAGTTGCGATCGGCATCCGCCAGGCCGGCCAGGGTCACGCCCATCAGCCGCTCGAAGGCCGGGTTGGCGCCGAGGATGTCGAAGCGCGGCGTCTGCAGCATCGCCGGCCACGGCCCGAGCTGATCGAGCAGCATGCGCGCGGTGCCGGTCAGGCGTTCGCACGGCGGCGGCGCCAGGGCCGCGGTCTCGCCCACCCCCGCCAGCGCCAGCACGTGCGCGGTTTCCACCTCCGAGCACTGCAGGGCGCGGGCGATGGCGGTCAGCACACGCGCCGAGGCGCGGACCGGGCGCCCCTGTTCCAGCCAGGTGTACCAAGTGACGCCGACATCGGCGAGCAAGGCCACCTCCTCGCGGCGCAGGCCCGGGGTGCGGCGCCTGCCGCCGCGCGGCAGCGCCAGGCGCGCCGGGTCCAGGCTCTCGCGACGCGCGCGCAGGAACGCGCCCAGCGCGCGGGCACGCTCGCCGGCCAGGGCCGGGCCGGACGCGGCCGCTGCGGCCGCCCGCTGCGGCGTGGGGGTGGAATGCGCGAGGTCCAGTTGCATCGTCTTCTCCGCGTCGTTGTCTGCCGGCACCGATCGATACGGCGCCAGGACCCGGCGCACGCCGCGCCGCCGCGTCCGGCCGCGCCTGAGACGCCGCTCGGGACCGTCAGGGAGGCACTGCCAGTACCAGGATAAATGAGTCCTTGTACCAGTTTATCGACTCCCCATACTGCGCGCCATGACCACGCCCACCTCTCCCGCTTCCGCCATGTCCGCCAGTGCCCCCACCCTGAGCCACCGCGGCCTGGGCATCCTGCTGATCGGGCAGATGCTGCCGCTGATCGACTTCTCCATCCTCAACGTCGCGCTCGGCTCGATCGCGCACACGCTGCATGCGTCGGCGACCCAACTGGAACTGATCGTGGCCGTCTACGGCGTCGCCTTCGCGGTGGGCCTGGCGGCGGGCGGCCGGCTCGGCGACAACCTCGGCCGGCGCCGCGTGTTCGGCGCGGGCGTGCTGCTGTTCGGCCTGGCCTCCTTGCTGTGCGGGGTCGCCGGCTCGGTGGCGGCGCTGTTGGCCGGCCGCATCCTGCAGGGCCTGGGGGCGGCGCTGGCGGTGCCGCAGATCCTCGCCACCATCCACGTCAGCCTGCACGGCAAGGCACATGCCCGGGCGCTGGCGCTGTACGGCTCGCTGGGCGGCATCGCCTTCGTCATCGGCCAGGTGCTGGGCGGATCGCTGGTCAGCGCCAACATCGGCGGCTCCGGCTGGCGCAGCGTGTTCCTGATCAACCTGCCGTTCTGCTTGCTGGCACTGGCCTGCCTGCGCGCGGTGCCGGAGACCCGCGCGGCACGGCGGATGCCGCCCGACCTGGCCGGCGCTGGGCTGCTGGGGCTGTTCCTGGCCTGCCTGCTGCTGCCGTTGGCGCTGGGCCCTTCCCTGCACTGGCCGCCGGCGTGCCTGGCGGTGCTGGCCGCGTGCCTGCCGCTGCTGGTGGCGCTGGCCCGGGTCGAACTGTGGCAGGAACGCCGCGGGCGCACGCCGCTGCTGCCGCCGGCCCTGCTGCGGCTGCCCAGCGTGCGCTTCGCGCTGCTGGTGGGCGGGGTGTTCTTCACCTGCTGGAGCGGCTTCATGTTCGTGCTGGCGCTGACCCTGCAGACCGGCGCCGGGCTGTCGCCGCTGCAGTCGGGCAATGCCTTCATCGTGCTGGGGGCCGCCTACTTCGCCTCCGCGCTGGTCAGCGCCCGCGTGGCGACGCGCTGCGGCCCGCTGCCGACGCTGTTGCTGGGCTGCGTGGTGCAGATGCTGGGCCTGCTGGCGCTGGGCTGGACGCTGCACGCGGTGTGGCCGCATCCGGGCGCGGGCAACCTGGCGCCGGCGACGGCGCTGATCGGCGCCGGCCAGGCCTGGATCGTGGCCAGCTTCTACCGCATCGGCCTGTCGCAGGTGCCCACCGCGCATGCCGGCGCCGGCAGCGCCATGCTCTCCACCATCCTGCAGGCGGCCATGGGCCTGGGGCCGGCGGCACTGGGCGCGATCTACGCGCACGCCCACGGCGGCGGCAGCCTGGCCGCGATGCAGGCAGCGCTTCACAGCGAGTGGCTGGCGATGCTGCTGCTGGTGCTCTGCGCGCTGTTCTACCTGCGCCGGCAGCGCCACGCCGGCGCATCGTCGACGGCGTCGACCGCGGCACTGCCGCCGATCGCCGAATAGCCCGCGCAGCACCGCCAGCGCGTGTGCTGGCGCAACCGCGGCAACGATTGCCGGCGGCCGTCCGGCTATAATCCGTCATCCCTTTCGACGCCCTCCGGCTGCCGGCCGGCGGGCGCCCTGCGCCTTTGGAGCTGCCATGTCGCAATACATCTACACCATGAACCGGGTCAGTAAGACCGTGCCGCCCAAGCGCCAGATCATCAAGGACATCTCGCTGTCCTTCTTTCCCGGCGCCAAGATCGGCCTGCTCGGCCTCAACGGCGCCGGCAAGTCCACCGTGCTGAAGATCATGGCCGGCGTGGACACCGATTTCGAAGGCGAGGCGCGTCCGCAGCCCGGCACCAAGGTCGGCTACCTGGCGCAGGAGCCGGAACTGGATCCGAACAAGACCGTGCGCGAGTCGGTCGAGGAAGGCGTGGGCGAAGTGCTGCAGGCGCAGGCCGCGCTGGAAGCGGTGTACGCCGCCTATGCCGAGGAAGGCGCCGATTTCGACGCGCTGGCCAAGGAACAGGAGCGCCTGGAGGCGATCCTGGCCGCTGGCGACGCGCACACCCTGGAGAACCAGCTCGACGTGGCCGCCGACGCGCTGCGGCTGCCGCCGTGGGACGCCAAGATCGCCAACCTGTCCGGCGGCGAGAAGCGCCGCGTGGCGCTGTGCCGGCTGCTGCTGCAGAAGCCGGACATGCTGCTGCTCGACGAACCGACCAACCACCTCGACGCCGAGTCGGTGGAGTGGCTGGAGCAGTTCCTGGCGCGCTACACCGGCACCGTGGTCGCGGTCACCCACGATCGCTACTTCCTCGACAACGCCGCCGAGTGGATCCTGGAACTGGACCGCGGCCGCGGCATTCCGTGGAAGGGCAACTACACCGAATGGCTGATGCAGAAGGACGAGCGCCTGAAGCAGGAAGAGAACCAGGAAAAGGCGCGGCAGAAGGCGATCCAGAAGGAACTGGAGTGGGCCCGGCAGAACGCCAAGGGCGGCCGCTCCAAGGGCAAGGCACGTCTGGCGCGCCTGGACGAACTGCAGTCGGTCGATTACCAGAAGCGCAACGAGACCAACGAAATCTTCATCCCGCCGGGCGAGCGCCTGGGCAACTCGGTGATGGAGTTCAAGAACGTCTCCAAGAAGTTCGGCGACCGCCTGCTGATCGACAACCTGTCGATGATCATCCCGCCGGGCGCCATCGTCGGCATCATCGGCCCCAACGGCGCCGGCAAGTCGACCCTGTTCAAGATGATCACCGGGCAGGAGAAGCCGGATTCGGGCGAGATCGTGGTCGGCCCGACCGTGCAGCTGTCGTACGTGGACCAGAGCCGCGACAAGCTGGAAGGCAACCACAACGTGTTCCAGGAGATTTCCGGCGGCCTGGACATCCTCAACATCAACGGCGTGGAGATCCAGTCGCGCGCCTACATCGGCCGCTTCAACTTCAAGGGCCAGGACCAGCAGAAGATGGTCGGCTCGCTGTCCGGCGGCGAGCGCGGCCGCCTGCACATGGCCAAGACCCTGCTGCAGGGCGGCAACGTGCTGCTGCTCGACGAACCGTCCAACGACCTGGACATCGAAACCCTGCGCGCGCTGGAAGACGCGCTGCTGGAGTTCCCGGGCAACACCTTCGTGATCTCGCACGATCGCTGGTTCCTGGACCGCATCGCCACCCACATCCTCGCCTTCGAGGGCGACTCGCACGTGGAGTTCTTCCAGGGCAACTACCGCGAGTACGAGGAAGACAAGAAGCGCCGCATGGGCGACGACGCCGGCCCCAAGCGCCTGCGTTTCAAGGCGCTGAAGTAAGCCGCAGCGCGTTTCTCGCAGCACCCGCCACGGCCCGCTTCGCGCGGGCCGTGCGCGTTTTGGGCAGCGCCTGTGATCGGCGCTGTCCTAGGAGCGGCTTCAGCCGCGACCAGGCGTGACCGGGAACGCCCGGTCGCGGCTGAAGCCGCTCCTTGTATCTGGACATGAGGCCCCCGCGGCGTTATGTCTTCCGACTGATCATCGGAGCAGTGCGGGAAGCCCAGTCGCTCCTAAAGCCACGAGCTTGCATTGTAGATTGGCTCCCGCATTGCGCATGCTGGCCCATCGGTGTCCGTACGGTATCCAGAGTCCGCCGCTGGCGTGAACTCGCATCCACAAGGCAGGACCGGGCGCAGCGGTGATCGTGTTCACCCTACGATGGAGGAATTCCCCATGTCCCCAGTCGTCGGTATCGACGTCGCCAAACACAGTTTCGATCTGGCCATCGATCTGGCCAACGGCAAGTACCGCACCAAAGCCAAGCTTGCGAACGATCCCACGGGGTTCCAGACCCTACGCACGTGGCTGCAGACCCACGCGCAGGCGGACAGCTGGATCGTGATGGAAGCCACCGGCACCTACCACGAGGCGCTGGCCGAGTTCGTGCACGCCTTGGGCTACCGGGTGTGTGTCCTCAACCCGGCGCAGACGGCGCTGTATGCGCGCAGCCAGCTGACTCGGGTCAAGACCGACCGGAGCGACGCCAAGCTGATCGCCAGCTATGGCCTGCGCCATGCGTCGCAATTGCGGCCGTGGCAGCCCGATCCGCCGGCCCTCAAGCATCTCAAGGCGCTGGTGCGCCGCCGGGACGACCTGCTGCAGATGCTGCAGATGGAGCGCAATCGCCTGGATGTCGCCGCGCCGGTGGTGCGCGACTCGCTGCTGGAGATCATCAGCCAGCTCCAGGCGAGCATCGCCCAGATCGAACGGGCCATTGACGACCAAATCGACCAGGATCCGACCCTGCGCGGGCAGCGCGAGCTGCTGGTCAGCATCGACGGGATTGCCCACAGGAGCGCAGCGTTGTTGCTGGCGGAGCTTGGCAACGTGGAGCGCTTCTCTCACGCCTCGGCGGTGACTGCCTTTGCCGGGTTGAATCCACGGCTGCAGGAGTCGGGTAAGCGCCAGGGCCAGGTCTGCATCTCCCGCACCGGCTCCCCACGCCTGCGCGCCGGCCTGTTCCTGCCGGCCTTGGTCGCCATGACCCACAACCCGGTCGTGCGCGCGCTCAAACAACGCCTGCGCGAACGCGGCAAGGCCAACAAGCAGATCATCTGCGCCGCCATGCGCAAGCTGCTGCATATCGCCTACGGCGTGCTCAAATCCCGCACGCCCTTCCTCCCTCAAAAGGCCCTTGCCTGTTAGAGGGGAAGACGGTATCTACGAAAACACACAGCGCGATCTCGATGCCGGCCCTACAAGTCGTAGGACAGCACGTCCTCGAAGCCGAACTTGTCGAAGTCGCGGATGCGCGAGGGATATAGCCGACCGATCAGGTGGTCGTGCTCGTGCTGCACCACCCGGGCGTGGAAACCTTCGGCGTCGCGTTGCAGCGGGGTGCCGTCGGGCAGCACGCCGCGGTAGCGGATGTGCCGGTAGCGCGGAATCACCGCACGCAGCCCGGGAATGGACAGGCAGCCTTCCCAGCCGTCCTCCAGGTCGTCGGACAGCGGCTCGATCTCCACGTTGGCCAGCGCGGTGCGCGGCACCGGCGGCGCGTCCGGATAGCGCGCGCTGCGCTCGAAGCCGAATACCATCAACTGCAGGTCCACCGCGATCTGCGGCGCGGCCAGGCCGACACCGCGCGCGGCATCCATGGTCTCGAACATGTCGGCCACCAGCGCGTGCAATTGCGCGCTGTCGAAGTCGGTGACCGGCGGCGCCTGGCGCAGCAGACGCGGATCGCCCATGCGGATGATGTCGCGGATCATGGCGGAATCCTGTGCGGGGATGGCCGCGATTATCCGCCGTGGCGGCGGCGCGTGCAGCGGGGCGGCGATGTACCGTGCCCCAGCGACTGTCTGCAGCGGTGCGATATCTGCATTTCAGCAAAGCGCCGACACAACGTCGTAGGAGCGGCTTCAGCCGCGACAGGTTTCATGGGAACGCCTGTCGCGGCTGAAGCCGCTCCTACGACGGGAGCAGCGCGCTTGCTGCGCCCTACTCCGGCACGTACGGCGAGGCCAGCACCTGCGGGCGGCGGCCGAGGCCGGCGCCGAGCCGGTCGAGCACGAAGCGCACGTAGAGGTTGGTGCTGAACTGGGTGTAGTCGCGGGCGTTGTTCAGCAGCAGGCGGCCGCCCAGGAACAGTTGTGGGGCGATCTGCCATTCGGCCGCGCCGGCGATGTTGTAGGACATGCCGGTCTTGCTTTGCCCGGCGTAGACCGGCGCGACGTAGCGGTCGGTCAGCCCCAGCAGCGCGGCCAGCGAGGCAGCGTCGTAGGCGGCCTGCTGCATCTGCGCGCTGGTCGGGAAGTACGGGCTGTCGTCGCTGCGGAAATGCTGCACGCCGACGCTGGCGTCCACGCTCCAGTTGACCGTGCGTCCGGCCGTGCGCCCGCTCCAGTGCACCGGGAAGCCCAGATCCACGTAGTCCTGCGGGCTGAAGTAGCCGCCCTGGCCGTAGGTGTAGCCGCCCAGGTTCTTGTCGTACTGCATCGCGGTCAGGTTGAGGCCGGCGGTCAGCGACTGGTTCTCGGTGTCCAGCGCGTGCACGTACACGCCCAGGTCGACCTGGCGGTGGTCGTTGCTGGCGACGTTGCGGCCGACCAGGCGGTCGGCGCTGGCGCTGGCGTAGCCGCCGAGCAGGCCGTTGTCGAGGGTGGCCGACAGGCGCAGGCCGTTGCTGGTCACGCCACCCCAGCCGAGCCCGGTGCGGCCGTCGTCGACGCCGCCGAAGGACAGCAGGCTGTCGCTGACCGCGCGGCGGAACACCTCGCCCGAATAGGTGAGGTTGTCGCCGGCCTGGCCGCGATAGCCGACGCCGCCGACGATGCGGCGCTCGGGGAAGCCGACCGGCGTGCTGCCGAGATCGGCGCTGAAGCCGCCGTTCTTGTAGGTCACCGCCATGCCGACGCCGCGCGCGTCCTGGTCCATGCGCCGCGCGCCGTTGCCGTTGGCGGCCATGGTGTACAGCGCCTGACTGAAGCCGGCCGGCGTCAGCGCCGCGGCAGTGGGGTTGGCGGCGAGGTTGCGGAAGCGGGCGATGTCGGCGGTGCTGAGGTCGGCGCTGCGCGAGGCATCGCCGAGGATGGCGCCGGCCAGCGTGCCGATCGCGGTGTCGGCGGCGGTGTTGCCGAGCAGGAACGCCGACAGCGGTTCGGCGTACAGCGCCTGCAGGGCTGCCGCCTCGCGCTGCGCGTTGGTCAGCGCCGGGTCGGTGTCGTTGAACAGCTTGTTGTACAGCCCGCTGTTGACCGCGTAGGTGCGCAGCGCGTTGCGGGTGGCGTTGCTGTTGCCCTCGGTGAGCAGCAGTTGGTACAGGTCGCTGCCGACCAGGCTGTCGATCGGCGTGCGGTCGGCGGCCAGGGCATCGCCCATCGCCGCGGCGGGGCCGGCGCCGAAGCGGCTGGCGGTGGCGTAGTCGGTGCCGAGCGTGCCGGCGTCGAGCAGGGTCGGGGTGACGTCGACCTGCAGCTTGCCCTCGCCCACCGCGAATTCGCCGTGCAGCGGCACTTCCAGATCGCGCAGCCGGCCCAGGCCGGCCTCGCCGTCGCGGGCGCGGTAGCTGGCGCCGGTGGCGAGGCTGTCGCTGTTCTCCGCCTGCACCTCGCGCAGTTCGTCGAGCACGCTGGAGCCGCCGGCGGCGGTGGCCGGTGCGGCCGGCTGGCGCAGGGACGCGCGCGGCGCGGCGGCCAGCAGCCCGTCCTCGTCGGGCAGCGCGCGCGGCGCGGTGCGGGCGGTGGTGGCGCGCTGGCCCGGCACCGGCAACGCGGCCAGGGCCAAGCCCGCGGCGCTGGCGCTGGCCGGCGGCGGCAGGTCGTCGCCGGCGCTCATCGCCGGCGCGGATGTCGGCAGCGCGGACGCCGCGTAGGCCGGGGCCGGCGCGCCGCCGCCGAGGCTGTCGGACACCACCGCGGCGCTGCGCGGCATGCGTCCGTTCATGCCGGCGAACGGGTTGAGCGGGCGCCCGGCCGCGGCGTAGGACGCCGGGCCGTTGGCGGCCGGCAGGCCGTTGTCGTACTGGCCGGATTGGCGCGCCTGCGCCGCCAGCGCTGCGCGGAAATAGCTCTCGGCCTTGCGGTTCTTGCCGGCGCTGCGGTACACGCGCCCGGCAGCGGCAAGCACCTGCGGCGAATCCGGCGCCTGCGCCAGCGCGCGCTGCAGGTAGTCCTCGGCACTGTGCAGGTCGCGCAGCGCGGCGGCGGTGTTGGCCGCGGCGATCAGCGTGTCCAGGTCGTTGGGCGACTGCTGCAGTTGCTGCTGGTACAGCACCAGCGCCTGGCGCTGGTCTCCGGCGGCGGCGTACAGCCGCGCCAGCGCGGCCACCGCCTGCGGATCCTGGTTCTGCTGCGCCAGCAGCGGCGCCAGCGCGTCGTAGGCGGCTTCGAGGTTGCCGAGTTCGCGCAGCGCATCGACCTGGCGCAGCACGTAGCCGCTGCGCAGCGCCTGGTAGCGGCGCTGCTGTTCGGCGCTCATCTCGCTGTCGCGCAACTGACGCAGGGTGGCGGCCAGCTCGGCGTCCTGGTGCGCGCGCAGCAGCACGCCGGCGTACTGCAGGCGCGCTTCAGTGGAGGGGTTCTGCGCGACCAGACGCTGCGCCAGGGTCAGCGCACGCTGGTTGCTGCCGATGTCGGCATAGGCACCGGCCATCGCCGCCAGCAGCGCCGGCTGCTCCAGCGCCTCGCCCAGCGCGGCCTCGGTGCGGCCGAGCAGCAACTGCGCTTCGCCGCCGCGGCCCTGCTGTTGCAGCAGGCGCGCCTGGGCCGCCTGCTGTTCCACCCAGGCGGTGTTGCGCAGCGCGCTCATCTCGGCGGTGCGCGCACTGGCCGGGATGCGCTCCAGGCTGGCATAGGCGCCGGCCCAGTCGCCGCGTTCCTGCGCCAGCAGCGCATTGGCGTACAGCGCCTCGGGCATGTCGCCGTGCACCGCGAGCAGGCCGTCCATGACGCTGCGCGCCTGGTCCGGACGCCCCGCCTGCTGGTACAGCCGCGCCAGGTCCAGCCGCACCCACGGGTCGCCCGGGTTGTCGACCATCGCCTTCTCCAGCTCGCTCTGCGCGGTGACGGTGTCGCCGGCCTCCAGCGCCTGCTGCGCACGGGCGCGCTGCAGGTTGGCTTTCAATGCCGACTCGCCACCGGCCTGCTGGCGCTGCGCCGGGCTGAGCCTGGCGAACAAGGCACTGGCCTCGTTGGCGCGGCCCTGGCGGCTGTACAGGGCGATCAAGCCCTGCAGCGCGCCGGCATCGTCGGCGTGCAGGCGCAGCGCCTCGCGGTAGCTCTTCTCGGCAGCGGCAGCATCGCTGGCCGACTGCAGATCGCCCAGCAGGGCGTAGCCGGCGGCTTCCTCGGGCTTGAGCTTGACCGCCTGCTGGACCAGGCGCAGCGCGGCGTCGGTGTCGCCGCGGGTGCGTGCGGCCTGCGCCTGCTGCAACTGCAGCCAGTAGCGCGCGCTGTCCAGCGCGCTGCGCCACTTGCCGTTGGCGGCCGCGGCCGGGCGCAGCAGTTCCTGCGCTTCGCCGAAACGCTGCTGGCGCAGCCGCACCGAGCCCAGCCCGCCGAGCGCCTCGGCATCGCGCGGACGCGCGCGCAGCACCTGCGCGAAACGCTGCTCGGCCAGCGCCAGGTTGCCGGCGTTGAGCGCCTTGAAGCCCTCGCCCAGCTGTTCGCCGGCTGGGTCGCCAACGCCTTGCGCGCGGCGTTCCTGCAGTTGCGCGGCCTTCTTGGCGACCTCGGCATCGTTCGGATTGGCGGCCAGGAACGCCTGGTACAGCGGCGCATCGGCGAGGCCGGCGTTGAGCCACAGCAGGGCCTGGCGCCAGGCGGCGCGGGCCGGGCCGGCGACGTCGGTGCGCTTGCTCAGCGTGGCGAGCTGGGCGATGCCCTCGCGCCGCGACGGTTCGCGGTAGGTCAGCACCTGCGCCAGCGCCAGCGCCGCGGCGGTGTTGTCCGGCTGCGCGGCGGCCAGGCGGCGCAGGCCGTCGCGGGCGCCGTCCCAGCCTTGCGGGGTGCCGGCCAGCGCCTGGTAGTACTCCAGCGCCAGCGAGTCCGGTGGGCCCTTGCCGTCGAACAGTGCCTGGTAGGCGCGCACCGCGTCCACGTAGCGGCCGGCGGCGGCGGCGCGGCGTGCGTTGCGCAGGTCGGCGTTGTCGCCGATGCCGCCGATCGACATCGCCAGGCGCTGGGTCTGCGGCGCCTGCGGATGCGCCTTCTGCAGCTGTGCCAGGCGCTTGCGCGCATCGGTCTGGCGGCCCTGCGCCAGGTCGATCTGGGCCAGGCCCAGCAGCGCGTCGGGCTGGTTCGGATCGACCTGCAGCAACTTGCGCCAGGCGTCGGCGGCGAGATCGTCGCGGCCCTGGTCGTGCCAGTAGTTGCCCTGGCTGACCAGTTGCTGGGTGGCGCCGGCGTTCTGCGCCTGCGCGCTGCCGGCGAGCAGGCACAGGTCGATCATGCCGGCCAGGTACAGGGGCTTGAGGTTCATGCGGAGCATTGGGTTCTCCAGGCGGGCTGCAGCGCGCCGTCTGCGGAAAAGCGGTAGCGGTTGTCGAGCCAGGCGCGTCCGAACAGGATCAGCACCCGGTCGTAGTAGGGAAGCCGGGCCGCGGCGGTGTCGCCGGGCGCGGGAATGCGTTGCGCCTGGGCCTTGAGCAGCGCCGGTTCGCGCAGCGCGCTCAGGTACGGCAGCAGCGCCGCGGCGAAACCGGGCGGCGCCTGGCCATTGCCGACGCCCTGGCGGGTGTCGATCTTCTCGTCGAGGCGGCCCTGTGCGCGCAGTTGCTGCAGCGGGCCGGACAGATCGTCGAGCAGCGCCTTGCGCAGCGGATCGGCGGCATCGAGCATGCCGGCCCACAGGTACACGCGGATCGCGTCGTAGCTGCCGATCGCGCCCTTGTCCGGATCGACGCCGAACGTGCGACCGTCCCAGGCGATCCAGTCCGGTGCGAACCCGACCGGCGCACTGTCGCGCAGCATCCGCGCGCTGCGCGTGGCCAGGCCGGCCCACGGCCCTTTCGGATCGACCGCGGCGAAGCGCCGCAGCAACTGCAGCGGCAGGTAGCTGGGATTGAGCGTCCAGCGCTGCGGCTGGACGAAGCCCTTGGCCGCCGGCAACAGCATGCTGCCGAACCCGGGCAGCTCGGCCAGCTCGGCGCGCCGCACCAGCGCCAGCATCTGCAGGCCGGCCTGGGTGTAGCCGGGCCGCTGCCACAGGCGCCCGGCCTCGAGCAGCACGTAGGCGATCCACAGGTCGGCGTCGCTGGCGCTGTTGCCGTCGAGCACGCGCCAGCTGCCGTCGCTGGCGCGGCCCCACAGCCAGGCCGGCAGCACCTGCTGCGGGCGGCCGCCGCACAGGTTGTGCCGGGTCCAGCCGAGCACGCGCTCGAACAGCACCTGGTCGTTGGCCACCAGCGCGAAGAACAGCGCATAGGACTGGCCTTCGGAGGTGCTGCGCTGGTCGGCGTGCTGGAAATCGATCACCCGCCCGCTGGCATCGAGGTGCTTGGCGACGAAGGCGCTCCACTCGCGCCACGGCGCGCAGGCCGGCGCCACCGCCAGCGCAGCGCGCGCCGGCGGCAGCAGCGTCGCCGCACCGGCGGCGAGCAGGCCGCCGAGCAAGCGCCGGCGTTGGCCGGGGTGTGCGTTCACTGTCCTTCCTGCAACCGCGCCGCCGAATGCCGGCGCAGCACCACGCGCGCGGCCAGCGCCAGCAGCACGCTCAGCACCACCACCGCCAGGCCGAGCAGCAGCGGATGCTGCGAGAAGTACCAGCGCGCCCAGGTCGGCAGCGGCAGGTGGCCGACGTAGTAGGTCTGGTCGCCGGCCAGGCTGCGCACCTTGCCCCTCTGCAGCAGCACCACGCTGCCCTGGAAGTCCTTCAGCGTGGCCGGCTCCAGCCAGGCGTCGAAGAAGTCCTCGACGCTGGCCGGATCCTCGGCCAGCAGCGCGACCACGCTGCGTCCGGCCTTCAGCGGCGACTGGAAGCCCATCAGCACCACATCGCCGGGCGCCGGCTTCACCGCGACCTCGGCGGTGGTCGGCAGATCGGTGCGGCGCGCGTCGAACGAGAGGAACCCGGGCAGCTTGTCGAGCACCCAGTCGCTCATCGAGAAGCGCCGGCCGCTGGCGCCGTCGCCGATCGGCAGCGCCGCGCTCCAACGCTGGAACAGCGGCTGCGAACGCAGGCTGCCGAACACCAGCAGGTCGCTGTCGGCGTGCTGGTCGACCTCGGCGGCATGGATCAGGGTCACCCGCAGCGCCGGGTAGCCGGTGGACGCGCCGAGCCGGCCGAGCAGGGTCAGCAGGTTGGCCATGTCCTGGTCGCCGATCTCGTCCGGCACCACCACGGTGGACTCGGACAGATCGGCCAGGCGCGTGAACGGGAAGCCGGCATTGCCGAACGCGGCCAGGTTCGGCATCGCCATGTAGTGATGGAACGAGCGCAGGTCCACACTGGAATCGGCATCGATCGCGCCGGACACGTCGGGGAAGGTGTTCTTGCACGCCTGCGCCTGCGGGCGGTCGAAGAAGAAATGGAAGCGCAGCTGGCTGTTGGCCGAGAACGGCCCGGTCGGCAGCAGCAGTTTCTGCTCCACCGGCATCGCGCCCTTGGGCGAGAGTTCGTGCCACCAGCGCAGCGGCAGCGACTCGGCATAGGCGTGACCGGTCAGCGGCAGCGTGGTGACGAAGGCATCGTTGATGCTGACGTTGAGCGCGGACTTGTTCTGCGTCTCCGGCACCGTGTAGCGGTAGCGCAGGTTGACCGGGATGCCGTCGCGCTGCCACACGAACAGGTCCGGCGGCAGCTGCAGGCCGACCCGGATCAGGTCGGGGTGGTAGCCGCTGACGTTCAGTTGCGAAGTCTGCGCCACCAGGTCGCCGAAGTGCACCGGCCGATCGCTGGAGATCCAGTTCGGCGCGTCGTAGGGCTTGCGCGGCTGCGCCTGCTTGAGTTCGCCGATGCGCGCCACCGGGCCATTGAACGGCGTGCCCAGGCTCAGCGCGGTAGCGGCCTGCTGCAGGTCGTTGTCGTCGCGGCCCAGCACCAGCAGCAGCTTGCCGGTGGCATCGCGCGGGTTGGCGATCATCGCCAGGGTCGGACCGGCGATCTCGCTCAGGCCGGCCTGGGTCGTCGCCAGTTCCGCCGGCAGGGTCGCGGCGGTGGCGAACAGCACCGCATTGCCGGTGGCCGGCACGTCGCCGATGGTCACGCCGAACGCGGCGCCGCGGTAGCCGGCCTGCGCGCCGAACCAGGAGGCGACGATGCCGGCGCTGCGCAGCGTGGCCAGGTCCGGGCGCTGCGGGAACACGAACGGCAGTTCCAGCCGGCGCGTGTCGCGCTTGTCGTAGAACGGCACCGGCAGCAGCGCCAGGTCGTTGCGCAGCACCAGCGGCGTGGCGGTCAGCGACAGCCGCGTGGCCGGATCGATGTTGGCCCACAGGCTGGTGTGGTCCGGATCCTCGCAGTCGCGGGTGTAGTGGCCGATCAGTTGCAGGTTGAGCCGGTTGTAGTCGCTGATCAGGCGCGGATCGATCGGCACGTCGCTCTGCTGCAGCCTGCCGGCGTTCTCGCGGCTGACCGGCAGGGTCGCCACGGTGACGCCGTTGACGCTGACTTTCAGGTGCGACAGGTCCGGCAGCAGCGCGGGCGAATAGCTGTAGACCAGATGCAGGTTCGCCGCCTGCACCACTTCGTCGGTGCGGGTGCTGAAGGCGATGCCGGCGCTGCCCTGGATGCCGCGCAGGGTCATCTCGTAGTCCACGCCGAGCTGCTTGAGCGTGGCCGAGCGCTCGCGTTCGGCTGGCGCCGGCTGCGGCGTGGCGGTCGCGGCGGCGGCGGGCGCCGGCGCGGTGGCGGGAAGGGTCGGCTCCTGGGCCAGGGCGAGGCCGGAGAGGACCGTGAGACAGCACGCAGCCAGGGCGGGTAGACGCATCGACGGCAACCGGAAGGAAATGAGAGAGAGGAAGGAACGCGACACAACGCAACGACGACTCACGGCGCAGCCTCCTCGCCGGCGGTGCGGCCGCGCCAGCCGCTGCGCGCACTGCTGGCAACGTGCTGGCCGAGGCGCTTGAAGCCGCGCATGCTGGCCGCGAACACGCGCCCCAGCGACACCCAGAAGCGGTCGCGGTCGTGGCGGCCCCACTGCGACACCCAGATGTCGGCGCGGGCGAAGGTGCAGGCCACCAGCCAGCGCTCCTGCTCGATCGACATCGGTCGGAACTGGATGCTGATTTCGCCGTCGCGGTCGTGGCGCACCATCGCCGGCAGGCGCTTGGAACTGCCGCGCTGCGGCAGCGCGATCTCCACCGGCAAGTCCGGCTCCACCGGCACCGGCGAGAGCAGGCGCAGCGCCATGCCGCCGGTGGAGAAATTGACCGTGCGGCAATCCAGTTCGCGGCCATCGGCCAGGTGCAGCGTGGCCGGGATGTCCAGCGGCACGCGGTGCGAACGGCGCACCTGACGCATCTCGCTGGCGGTGGCGATGGTGGCGCCGAGCAACAGCACGTTGTACGCGGTCCAGGCCAGGTTGAACCAGATCGTCTGCGCCTCGCCGCCGGCCTGCACGCTGAGCAGGCGCATCACGCCGGCGGCCAGGCCGGCCAGGTTGAGCACCAGCAGGAACAGATAGGGTTTGGCGATCTGCCCATCGAAGTAGCTGCGCGGCACCAGGCCGCCCTTGGGGGTGACGTTGAACTTGCCGAGCTTGGGATTGAACAGCGCCACCAGCGTCGGGCGCAGGATGTACCAGGCCAGGGTGGTCTCGTAGACCTCGTTCCACAGCAGGTGGCGGAACTTGCCCTGGGTGCGCAGGTTGGTCAGGTTGGCCTGCAGGATGTGCGGCAGCGCGTAGGCCAGGATCATCAGCGCCGAGGCGTGGATCACGTGCGCGCCGAAGAACAGGAAGGCCAGCGGCGCGGTGAGGTAGACGATGCGCGGCAGCCCGTAGAAGAAGTGCAGCATCGCGTTGGCGTAGCACAGCCGCTGCGACAGGCGCAGGCCCTTGCCCAGCAGCGGGTTGTCCAGCCGCGCGATCTGCGCCATGCCGCGCGCCCAGCGGATGCGCTGGGCGACATGGCCGGACAGGCTCTCGGTGGCCAGGCCGGCGGCCTGCGGCACCGCGATGTAGGCGCTGCGGTAGCCGCGACGGTGCAGCTTCAGTGCGGTGTGCGCATCCTCGGTCACGGTCTCCACCGCCACCCCGCCCACTTCCTCCAGCGGCTTGCGCTTGATCACCGTGCACGAGCCGCAGAAGAAGGTGGCGTCCCACTGGTCGTTGCCGTCCTGCAGCAGGCCGTAGAACAGCTCGCCCTCGTTGGGCACCTTGCCGTGGTTGCCGAGATTGCGCTCGAACGGATCGGCCGAGAAGAAGTAGTGCGGCATCTGCACCACCGCCAGCTTGGCGTCGCGCAGGAACCAGCCCATCGCCACCTGCAGGAACGAGCGCGTGGGGATGTGGTCGCAGTCGAAGATCGCCACGTACTCGCCGCTGGACTTCTTCAGCGCAGCGTTGATGTTGCCGGCCTTGGCGTGGAAGTTGTTGGTGCGGGTGACGTAGTGGATGCCGACCTGCGCGCAGAACGCGCGGAACTCCTCGCGGCGGCCGTCGTCGAGCAGGTAGATGTTGAGCTTGTCGGCCGGCCAGTCCATCACGCTGGCGGCGAGAATGGTCGAGCGCACCACCGACAGCGGTTCGTTGTAGGTGGGAATGAACAGATCGACGCTGGGCCATTGCCCCTGGTCGGCCGGCAGCGGCAGCGGCCGCCGGTTGAGCGGCCACAGCACCTGGAAGTAGCCCAGCGCCAGGATCACAAACGCGTACAGTTCGGCCAGCAGCAGGCCCAGGCCCAGGCTCAGGTCGATCGGGCTGCTCATGCCCACGGTCTGGGTCAGGCGCCACCAGATGTAGCGCGAGGACACCGCCAGCGACAGCGCCATCATCACCAGGATCGCCAAACGGCTGCCGCTGCGCCGCAGCAGCATGGCCGCGGCGAAGACCACCAGCGAGAACAGCAGTTGCTGCGGCACATCCATCGGGATGGCGACGACGAAGACCAGCAACACGGCGCCCAGCAGCCACAGCGACCAATTGGCCAGGACATGCAGCGGGCGCGCGGCACGCGACGCGGAGGCAGCGCTCATCGGCGATTCCTAACAAGGGGAGGAGGTCGGCGCGCGGTCTTCCCCACCGCGCGGCGACGGCAAACAGGTGCGGCGCCCGCAGGCGCCGCGTGACATCAACGATTCAAGAAGCGCTTGAGCGGTCCGCCCGGCGCCGGCACTGTGGCCTCGCGGCCGACCTCGAGCAAGCGCTGGAACAGCTGCTGCAACGGCGTGCCGGTCGCGGCGGCCGTGCCGGCAGCCGGCGCAGCCGCCGCCGCTGCGGCAGGCGCCATCGGCAACGGCGCGGCAGGCACCGGTACGGCCGGCCTGGGCTCGATCGCGGCGCGTACCACCGACAACACCGGCGCCGGCGCGGCGGGTACCGGTGCGGCAGGCGCCGCTGGCGGCGCGGCGGCCGGTTCGGCGGCGCTGAGCCGGTCGGCGGAGAAATCCTGGTACGCGGTGGCACCGCTGCTGCCGAGCTTGGCGAACAGGCTGGAGACGTCGTCGCCGGTTTCGGCACCCGTCTGCTTGGACTTCTTGGACATGACGCCCCTCATGACGATCTGAAAATAATCGGTTGCTACCGCCGAGTTCAGCCGGCCCTGGCCAGCACGAAACGCCGCAGGTCTTCGTTCCCGGACGACAACGCACGCACGCCCAGGCCGGACGACATCCCTACCTGCACGAACCATGCCTGATACACCCCTTCCAGGAAGCCGTCGGCGCCGCTGGCCTGCCCGGCCAGGCCGATGTGCAGCGGCGAACCGGCGTGCAGCAACTCGACGCGGTCGGCGTGCTCCTCGAAACGCGCGTAGCCCCATTCCAGCCGGTCCCAGACGCGGTTGGCAGCGTCCTCCAGTTCCTGCAGGGTGTTGCAGGCGCCCACCGGGTGCTCGACCGCGAAACGGCGGCCGATGCGCGCCATCAGCAGGGCCAGGTCCTCGGCGCCCAGTTCGGCGGCGAATTCCTCGGCCAGCGCGCGCAGAAAACCGCGCCACTGCCGCGAACAGGCGTGGGTGCGGTAATGGGTCTGCAACGCGTGAACGCTCATCGAGGAAGTCTCTGGCCAGGGACGGAACGACAACGGCGTAGCGGCTGTGGCGCCTCGGACCGGCCGCTGGCGGCCGTCACTATTGCGACACAGTTCTCACTTTGCAATGCAGTGTATCTCACTCTTTCTTCACAGCAAAGCCCTCGCATACCGAAATGCGACCGCTGCCCGGCCGCCAGCGGTCGGCGCGCACAGGCCGGCCATTCCCGGCTCAGGGCTGCTCCTCGGCCGGCACCTGGAACACCTGCCGCAGGTAGGCCAGATAGGCGGGGTCGTCGCACAGCGTCTTGCCGGGCGAGTCGCTGAGCTTGGCCACCGGCTGGCCGTTGCAGCGGACCATCTTGATCACGATCTGCAGCGGCACCAGGCCCAGGTCGTTGGTCAGGTGCGTGCCGACGCCGAACGCCAGCATGCAGCGGTCGCGGAAATGCGCGTACAGCCGCATCACCTTGTCGATGTCCAGGCCGTCGCTGAACACCAGGATCTTGCTGCGCGGATCCACCCGGTGCCGCTGCAGGTGCGCCAGGATCCGCTCGCCCCACTCGAACGGATCGCCGGAATCGTGGCGCATGCCGTCGAACAGCTTGCAGAAGTACAGATCGAAATCGCGCAGGAACGCGTCCAGGCCGACCACGTCCGACAGCGCGATGCCGAGATCGCCGCGGTACTCGCGCGCCCACGATTCCAGCGCCGCCGCCTGCGAATCGCGCAGCCGCGGCCCCAGCGCCTGGAACGCCTGCAGGTACTCGTGCGCCATCGTGCCCAGCGGGGTCAGGCCATAGCGGCGGGCGAAGTACACGTTGCTGGTGCCGACGAACTGCTTGCCCAGGGTCTGCTGCAGTACCGGCAGCAATTCGCCGTGCCAGGCGCGCGAATAGCGGCGGCGGGTGCCGTAGTCGGCGATGGCGCAGTTGTCGTAGCCCGGAGTGTCGCGCAGCAACGCGATCTTGGCCTGCAGGCGGCGCAGACCTTCGGCATGGTCGGCACCGCCGGCGTTGCGGAACCACACCTCGTTGACGATCGCCAGCAGCGGCACCTCGAACAGGATGGTGTGCAGCCACGGCCCGCGGATGCGCAGCTCGATCTCGCCGGGCACGCTGGTCGAGGCCTGCAACTGCAGGTACTTGCGGTCCAGGTGGAACAGCGCCAGGAAATCGACGAAATCCGGCTTGATGAAGCGCATCGCGCGCAGGTAGTCCAGCTCGTCCTCGCGGAAGCGCAGCGCACACAGCGCGTCGATCTCTTCGGAGATCTGCGGCAGGTACTGCGCCAGGTCGATGCCCGGGGTGCGGCACTTGAAGCGGTATTCCACCTGCGCGCCGGGATGCTGATGCAGCACCGCCTGCATCATGGTGAACTTGTAGAGGTCGGTGTCCAGCAGCGAGTCGATGATCATCCGCCGATTATGCGCTCAGTGCGTTGCAGGCTCCGTCTTCGTGCTTTTCTGTGGGAGCGTCAGCCGCGACCGGGCGTTCCGATAAGGTGCGGCCGCGGCTGATGCCGCACAATTCAGCCATGGTGACAGCGAGTGCAAGAGCAAAGCTTTCGCCTTGCGGCGAGTTACTTTTCTTTGCTTGTGCAAAGAAAAGTAACCAAAAGAAGCGCTTCACCACAGCCGAAGGCTGGTCAAGCACATCCTGCCTCGCGCCCTCCGCGCTAACGCGCTCTGGGTCCGCGTCCATGCCGGGGATTCGCGGAAGGGGCATCCTGCCCCTGCCGCGAACGGCGCACATCCATGTGCGCCGCCCCTTCGGGGTTTTTCCCCGGCACGGCCGCCGCTTCGGAAGGGAACCCGGTAAGTCAAAAGCAAGGGCAACAGCCAAAGCCAAGCGACTGCGACTCCCAAAAGGACTCGCGCTGATCGGTGTCCGGACGTGATGTGGGAGGGACTCTCGCCGCCCTTTTGTGGGATCAGTCACGACGGCTTCCGAGGTCAGATCGTCCGCCTACTCCGTTCGTCGTGGTTGCATGACAGTTGACTCCTGCCAAGGGCGAAGCGCGCCCCTGATCCCTGACCCTCACCGCTTCAGCACCGCCTGCGCCGGCTTGTGCTGCACGGTGAAATCGCTGTCGCGCGCGCCGCCGGCGTCCGGATCGGTGTACCAGCACCACAGCGCGATGCCGGCGATGCGCGGCTGCGCGTCGAGTACGTCGCGCCACTCGCGCAGCACCTGCGCCTGCAACGCGGTGTCGACCTCGGCCGTGCGTTGCTCCGGGCTTTCCCACGGCGCCGCCAGGCTGCCGTGCGCCGAGCGCAGGCCCAGCTCGGCCACCCACACCGGGCGGCCGCTGCGCTCGCCCAGCGCCTGTACCCGCGCGGCCGCCGCGCGCATCTGCGCGCGCCGTTGCTCCGGCGCGGCGGCCAGCGCCGGATACAGGCTGGTGCCGACGAAATCGAAGCGGTCCCAGTAACCGAAGCGCTCGGCCTGCTCCAGGCCGTCGGCGACGTAGCCGATCGGGCCACGATAGACCTGGCGCACCGCCGCCAGCAGCGCCGGCCACTGCGGCGCATCCTGCAGCTGGCGCAGTTCGGTGCCGACGATCAGCGCGCTGGCGCGTTCCTTGGCGGCGACCTGGGCCAGTTGCAGCAGCGCGCGCCGATAGGCCGCGAACCAGGCATCGCGATCGGCCGGCGCGGCCTCGCCGGCCCAGTGTCCGGGAATCCACAGATGCACCTTCAGCACCGGCTGCAGGCCGGCGGCGCGCATCTGCCGCAATCCGGCGCGGACTAGCACCGGGCTGCTGTCGCTGCCCAGCACCGGGGCCGAAGACTGCGGCGACGCCTGCCAGACGAAGGCGACCAACAGCGCGCGCGAAGCGCCGGCCTCGGCCAGTTGCCGCAGCGACTGCTGCGCCGCCGCGCTACCCCAGGGCGCCTGCGGCGACACCTTGACGTTGGCGCCCATCCACGGCGGCGCCGGCGCCGCACTGCAGCCGCCGGCGCTCAGCGCCAACAGCAGTGCGGCCAGCAGTCTCACGGCAATCGGCGCCATACCCGGTAGATGCCCTGGTGGTAGACCAGACTGTAGCCCGGCAGGCCCTGCTGCCATAGCTGCGGGAAGCGCCGGTTGAGGCTGTCCAGCGCGCCGGCCTGGCTGGCCGGGTCGCTCACCACCACCTGCGCCGGCATCTGCCGCGGATCGACCAGCGCCTGCTTGAAGCGCGGGTCGAACGGCAGGATCAGTTGCCTGGCGTCGCCACGGGCGACGATCACCGGATAGCTGGCGCGGTCGTCGAGCAGGGTCGGCAGCCGCGCCTCGGCCAGCCACGTGCCCAACTGCGCGGCGTCGGCATGCCGCGGCGGCGCCGGCGCCTGCAGCGCGGCGATCCAGTCGCGGGTGGTGGAGGTGGCGGTACGCGCGATCACCCAGCCGCTGGACACCGCGCCGGCCAGCAGCAGCGCCAGGCCCAGCCAGCGCGCGTTGCGGCGCAGGTCGCCCAGCACCAGCGCGGCCGGCACCAGCAGCAGGGCCAGGAAGTCCAGCGGCTGCGCGCTGAAGTGCGCCCAGGTGGCCAGCGTGCCGGCACCGAGCACGGTGGCGATGGCGGCGAGCACGCTGCGCCAGGTATCGCCGTCGCGGGTGTGGCGCAGCAACAGCAACAGCGGCGCGCTGACGATACCTGCCAGCAGCAGCCACAGCGGCGGCCACCACGGCCGCGCCGCGGCCTGCTGCAGCCACGGCTGCAGCGCCGCCTGCGCAGAGATACCGCGGAAAGCAGAGGTGGCGTCGCGCACGAACAGCAGCGGATCGCCGAAGAACATGTAGTTGAGGTACATCCATGCCCCCACCGCGAACAGGAACGGCAGGTAGCACACCAGGTAGAAGGCCAGCGGCGCCTGCCGCATCAGCCGCGGCGGCGCGATCAGGAACAGCCACGGCGCCAGCGCCAGCGCCAGGAAGCAGGCGCGTTCGTCGACGAAGAACAGCAGGCACAGGCTCGCGGCCAGGCGCAGGTAGGCGAAGGCTTCCGGATCGTCGCGGAAATGGCGCAGCGCGCGCGCGGCCACGTAGAACACCAGCAGGCCCAGGCCCTGGTTGTTGCCGGACAGCGTAGGCCACAGGAAGAACGGCTGGATCACCACACCCGCACTCAGCGCCCAGGCCCAGCCGCGGCCCAGCCCGGCGGCGATGTCGCGCCACAGCAGGGTCACCAGCGCCGCCCCGGCCAGCACGTCGACCAGGTACGGCAGCAACGGCGTGGACAGGCCCGGCAGGCCGCCGATCAGCACGCCCAGGTACAGCGAGGCCTGCGCGTACAGGAAGCCCAGGTACTCGATGCGGAAACCGGCCGCGTCGCGCAACAGCAGCAGCTTGGCGTACTGCGCCATCGCGTCGTCGCTCATGTAGCCGTGCGCGAGCAGCCGGTGGCACAGCAGCGCCAGCAGCACCGCGGTGAACACGAACACCGCGGTGCCGCGCGCGCGCGGCGGCGCGTCAGTCGTCGAGCGCGGCGCGGCGCTCTTCGGCCATGTGCTTGCTGATGCCATGGGTGGTCTTTTCCCAGTAGAACGGGTTGCGGATGAGCTGCCACAGGCCCTTGTAGGCGGCGATGGACTGCAGCAGCCAGTACAGCGGCACGGTCAGCGCGTAGGGCGCCAGGCGGAAGTAGTCGCGTTTGAACGCCGCCACCAGGGTCATGTAGATCAGGAAGCCGTTGCCGAGCAGCAGGTTGAGCAGGCTCAGGTACAGCAGCGCCGGCGGGAAGAACGGGTCGAAGAACTTCGAGCCCACCGCCAGCCACAGCCCGTAGCTCAGCCACATCAGCGGCGCGGCCAGCGCGGTGAAGAAGGTGCCGCCGACGAACAGCTGGAAGCCCCAGAACCCGCGCACGCCGGTGGAGCGGTACAGCTGCACCGGGTCGCGCATGTGCACCAGCCAGGTCTGCATGTAGCCCTTGAGCCAGCGCGAACGCTGCCGGATCCAGTTGGGGATGCTGACGTTGGCTTCCTCGAACGTGGTCGAGTTGACCACGCTGACCCGGTAGCCCTGCTGGGTCAGGCGCACGCCCAGGTCGGCGTCCTCGGTGACGTTGTACGGGTCCCAGGCGTGGACCTTGCGCAGGATGTCCAGGCGGAAGTGGTTGGAGGTGCCGCCGAGCGGAATCGGGATGCGCAGGGTCTCAAGCGCCGGCAGGTAGAAGTCGAACCACAACGTGTATTCGAGCGTGAACATGCGCGTGAGCCAGTTCTCGTCGGCGTTGTAGTAGTTCAGCCGCGCCTGGATGCAGGCCACGTCGGCCGGCGACTTGCGGAACGCGGCGACCACGCGCTTGAGCTGGTCCGGCTCCGGCTTGTCCTCGGCGTCGTAGATGGTGAGCATCTGCCCGCGGGCGAAGCGCAGCGCGTAGTTGCAGGCCTTGGGCTTGGTCTTGGGTTGCGACGGCGGCACCCGGATGATCTCGAAGAACGCCTCCAGGCCCAGCGCCTTGGCCGCCTCGATGGTCTCGGTGTCGTCGGCCTCCAGCACCAGCTTCACGTCCAGCTTGGAGGTCGGGTAGTCGAGCCGGCGCAGCGCGTTGGCCAGGATCGGCAGCACGTCCGGCTCCTTGTACATCGGCACCAGCACCGTGTAGACCGGCAGGTCCTCGTCGCCGAGCGCGGCCACTTCCTCGTCGCTGACCTTGATGTCGATGCGGCGCCGCGCACCGCGCCAGGCCAGCACCAGCTTCAGCCCGAAGGTGGCCAGGAACGCCACCGCGATCAGCGTGTTGAGCGCGATCAGGGTGACCAGCGGCCACAGCGCCAGGGCCGCGGCCAGCACCACCGTGAGCGCCACCAGGAACACCGACTGCGCGCGGGTGATCACCTGCCGCGCCGAATGCTCCGGCGCATGTTCGGCCAGCAGGTTCAACGCATCGTGGGTGAGCTGCGCGTCGGCGTGCTGCTGCAGGCTCCACACGATGTCGAACTTGGAGGTGCCGACGAAACGCACCTGCTCGCCGTAGGTGGCGCGCGCCCAAGAGAAGGTCTCCGGGCCGGGATCGGCCACCGCCAGCACCAGGTGGCCGTCCTCCTCGCGCCACGGCAGCACCAGGCGCTGCGCGTAGTCGGCCAGCCGCTCCGGCTGGAACAGCGCCGGGTCGATCGGCTGCTTGAGCAGATTGACGAAGTGCAGCCCGAAATGCTCCGCCAGCACCGTGTAGAAGCGCAGGGGCGCAACCCCGCGCTGGGCCAGCACCACGTCGCCCAGCCGCGAGCGCCAGCGCGCCTGCAGCGACAGCGCGTTCTGCAGCTGCGGCGGATCGATCACCCCGGCGGCGACCAACGCCTCGCCGATCGGCGCCTGCAGGCCGCCCTCGGTCGGCAGCCGCCCGAGCCGGCCGGGGACGCTCGCCTCGGCGGCGACGCTCTCGTGTTCGCCGGACACGGCTAGAACCGCCACCAGGCGGCCACGAACGGACCGCCCGCGCCGCCGGTGTTGCGCCCGGCCACCGGCTGCTGGTAGCCGAGCTGCAACTGCGTGCCGCCGGGCAGCGTGTACAGCACCGAGGCCTGCAGCTTGCTGAAATCGAAGTTGTTGCCGCGGATCGGCGTGTTGTCGCCGGGCGCGTAGATCCGGTTCGGCCCCTTGCCGTTGCCCAGGCTCTGGATCACGTTGAACTCGCCGATCAGCATCCAGCGCGGCGCCAGCGCCACGCCGCTGGACACGTCCAGCCGCGCCTCGTCGGAGGCGTCGCCGCCGCGCAGGCGCACCGCCGTGCCCAGGTCGACATAGCCGTCGTGCTCGCCCAGGCGGTAGCCGCGGCCCACGCTGTAGCGCAACTCGGCGCCGTAGTCGCCCTGGCCCAGTGCCGGCCGCTCGCCATCGCGCTGGCGCGCATACGCGGGCACCAGCGCCAGCACCTGCAGCGCGCCCTGCCAGGGGCCGTCGCGGCCGTCCGGGTCGAGCCGGTAGCGCAGGCCGATTTCCTGGTCGGACCAGCCGCTGCTGCGGCGGTCGCCGTAGCCGCTGTCGTTGCGGTAGCCGACCTTGCTGAAATAGAAGTTGCCGACCAGGGTCAGGTCCGCGCTCAGCCCGTATTCGCCGTAGAGATTGAGCTGGTCCTGGCGGCTGCGCCCGGCATCCGGGAAGTTGCCGGACTGGCCGTGGCTGTTGAACACCGCGCCGCCATCGGTGTGGCTGGCCTTGAGGATCACCAGCCCGTGGCCGGCCTCGTCGACCCAGGCGCTGGCCCAGCAGGGGCCGGCCGCCAGCGCGAGCAGCGCCAGCGTCAGCCGCGCGCGGCGCGCGGGCGTGGCGCGGCGGGCACCGGGCATGGGCACAGCAGACGCGCAGGCACGCGCGTGGGTGCGCGGACGCACGCCGTCGAAATCATGCATGGTTGAGTTCCTGGTGGGGGTCCCCCGAACCGGAAAGCAGGCGCGGTCCAGGAGGAAATCGGCGGAACACGTCATTTGTTAAGTGACGCACTTCCCAATATAGCGAATTTATGCTGCCATGCCGCACGCGCGCGCGGCGCGCGCCGATTTCGTTCAGCCTGGGCGACGCCAGCACAGCCGGGCGAAGGTGACCCAGGCGTGCAGCCAGATCACCGCCCAGACCGCCGCCCGCACCGGCCACGCCCGGCTGGGCGCCTCGAACTTGCGGAAGTAGCGCCACAGCCCGCGGTGCTTGTGCCACTCGACGAACCACGGCCGCTTGCGGCTGGAGACGCCGCGTACGTGCAGCACGCGCAGAGTGTTCAGCACCGCCACGGTGGCGCCGGCCTGGCGGACCCGGCGGCACAGGTCCAGATCCTCGGCATGCAGCCGGTAGCCGGCGTCCCAGCCGCCGATACGCACGAACAGCGCGCGCGGCAGCAGCATCAGCGCGCCGGACAGCGCCGGCACCGGCTGCAGCGGCTGCGCCGGGTCGGCCGCCAGCGCCAGCCGCGAGCCGGCCAGCGGATGCCGCAGCATCGCCGCGAAGTCCGGGTCACGGCGGCGCACCGCGGCGTCGGCGCGGCCGTGTTCGTCGACCTGCTCCACGCCCAGCAGCGCCTCGCCGAGCGCGGCGGCCTGCGCGCGCAACTGCGCCAGGGTGTCGGGCTCGACCATCAGGTCGGGATTGACGAAGGCCAGCCACGGCGCATCGCTGGCCGCGGCGCCCTGGTTGCAGGCGGTGGCGAAACCGGGATTGTCGGGATTGGCGATGAAGCGCACCCGCGCATCGTCCAGCGCATGCCGCTGCACCAGCGCCAGCGTGTCGTCGCGCGAGGCGTTGTCGACCACCCGAATCTGTGCCACCCCGGCCGCCGCGCGCAGCCGCTGCAGACAGGCGTCGATGGTGCTGCCGCTCTCGTAGGTCACCACCACCACGGCTATCTGCTGTTCGCTCATCGGCCGATTATCCCGCATGCGCTGCCCACCACGCGCGCGGCGGGCATGGCGGCGGCGGCGATTGCCGCGCATACTCTGCGCCCCGTGCGCTGCGCGGCCGTTTGCGGCCCGCACGTGCGGGAGACGGAGCGATCCGTGTCCTTTCCTTCGCCCAGTGCAGATGCCGGTCAGCGTTGTTTCCTGTCCCAGGCTGCCGCCCCACCCCGCAGACCGCGCGCGCCGCCCGAGCCCGCGCGCATGCCGAGATGCCGGCGGCGCCCGCTTCTCCGCTCCCGATCGCGCGACCGGGCCCTGCCCCAGGCCTCCCCGCCCCTGGTCTAGACCAACCACTCGCAATGGCAGTGCCGCCGCGCATGCCGGGGCTGGCGTGCGGCGGCGGGTCCGGCGCGCCGGGTCGCGCCTGCGCTGCGAGGCATGCGCATGAGCGCCCGCCACCAGATGCACGGCATGGGCACGCAGACCGTGGCCGCCGACTGGCCGCCGCTGTCCGACGGCGAGGTGGAGGCGCTGCTGCAGCAGTACGCCCTGCCCGGTCACCTGCGCGGACTGCGCTGGCATAGTCCGCGCCCGTTCTCGGCGGCGGCGGAGGTCGAGACCGGCGTCGGCACGCTGTTCGTCAAGCGCCACCACCGCCGCGTGCGCGATCTGCACGCGTTGGGCGAGGAGCACGCCTTCATCGCCCACCTGCGCGCGCAGGGCGTGCCGGTGCCGGAGGTGCTGCGCGACCGCGACGGCGCCAGCGCGGTGCGGCGCGGCCACTGGACCTACGAGGTGATGCGCGCCGGCGCGGGCGAAGACCGCTACCGCGAGGCGATGTCGTGGACGCCGTTCGCCGACACCGCCCATGCCGCCGCCGCCGGCCACGCGCTGGCGGCGTTGCACCGCGCCGCCGCCGACTACACCGCGCCTCCGCGCAGCACCACGGTGCTGGTCGCCAACCTGCGCCTGTTCGCCCAGCCGCAGCCGGTGCAGGCGCTGCAGCAGGATCTGGCGCGGCGCCCGGCGCTGGCGACGTGGCTGCAGCGGCACGACTGGCAAGACGACCTGCGCGCGCTCCTGTTGCCCTGGCACGCACAGGCCTGGCCGCTGCTGCAGACGCCGCCGCCGGCGCTGTGGACGCATGGCGACTGGCACGCCTCGAACCTGCTGTGGCGCGGCCACGGCGCCGCCAGCACGGTCAGCGCGGTGTTCGATTTCGGTCTTGCCGATCGCAGCTTCGCCCTGTTCGACCTGGCCACCGCGATCGAGCGCAACCTGATCCCGTGGCTGCAACTGGACGACGGCGGCACCGCCGTCGCCGACCTCGACCAGCTCGATGCGCTGCTGCACGGCTATTCCACCCTGCTGCCGCTGGACGCGGCGCACCTGCGCCTGCTAGCCGCGCTGCTGCCATTGGTGCATGCCGATTTCGCGCTCAGCGAGATCGAGTACTTCGCCGGCATCACCGGCTCGCAGGCGCACGCCGACATCGCCTACCGCCGCTACCTGCTCGGCCACGCCGCCTGGTTCGGCGATGACGAAGGCCAGCGCCTGCTGCGACACCTGCAGCGGCGTGCCGCGGCCGCGCCATGAACCGTCGCATCCACCCCGACACGTCCGCGGTCACGCCTGCCGCGCACGCACCGCGCGGCGCTGCCGCTTCCCACTTTTGTTTCGTTTGCCCGAGGTCGTTCCGCATGCTTCCCACCCGCCGTTTCCCCGCTCCGCACGCCCTCGCGCTGGCCCTGGCCACCGCCCTGCCGTTGCCGGCCCTGGCCGCCGACGATGCGCCGGCATCCGCCAGCACGCAGACCCCGGTCGAACTGGACGCGGTCAACGTGCAGGGCCGGCAATCGCACAACCGCAGCAGCCTGAGCGGCTATGGCGATGCGCCGCTGCTGGACACGCCGATGGCGATCGCCACCATCGACCGCAACCAGCTGTCCGACCGCCAGGTGCGCGTGCTCAGCGAGGTCCTGCGCGCCGACGCCGCGGTCGGCGACAGCTACGCGCCGATCGGCTACTACGAGAACTTCCTGGTGCGCGGCTATTCGCTGGATGCGGCCAACAGCTACCGCATCAACGGCCTGACCATCGCCGGCGAGCAGAACGTGGCGCTGGAGAACAAGGAGCAGGTGCAGGTGCTCAAGGGCCTGTCCGGGGTGCTGTCCGGCATCACCACCCCGGCCGGCGTGATCGACTACCAGACCAAGCGCCCGCAGCACGTGCGCAGCCTGGTGCTGAGCGGCGACGACGACGGCAGCCGCGGCGCGGCGGTGGACCTGGGCGACTGGTTCGGCAGCGAACGCCAGTTCGGCCTGCGCGTCAACGCCGCGCACGAGACCCTGCGCAGCTATGTGGATCACGCCGACGGCCACCGCAACTTCCTGTCGCTGGCCGCGGACTGGAACATCGATCCGCAATCGACCCTGCAACTGGACGTGGAATACCAGGACCGCCAGCAGCGCTCGGTGCCGGGCTACCAGTTGCTCGGCGGCACGCAGTTGCCGAGCGGGGTGTCGGTGCATCGCCTGCTCGCCTACCAGCCGTGGTCCAAGCCGGTCGGCATCGAGGCGCTGAATGCGCAGGCGCGCTACGAATACCGCTTCAGCGACGCCTGGACTCTGCGTGTGGCCGCGTCGCACAGCCGCGCGCTGATCGACGATTACTCCAGCTTCGCCTGGGGCTGCTACGGCGCGGCCAGTTGCGCCGGCGACGCGGTGCCCAACCACTTCAGCCGCGAAGGCGACTACGACATCTACGACTACCGCAGCCCGGCCGACAGCCGCCGCAACGACGAACTGCAGGCGATCGCCAGCGGCAGCGCCAGCACCGGCGTGCTGCAGCACCAGTTCCAGGTGGGCGTCGACTATCTGCATCGCACCATCGACCGGCACGGCTCGATCAACGAGATGATCGGCAGCGGCAACATCGATGCCGACCCGCCGCTGCTGGCGCCGGCTGACGCCACGCTCGGCCCCAAGCGCCGGCGCCTGGACAGCGAGCAGACCGCGCTGCTGGCCAGCGACCGCATCGGCATCGGCGATGCCTGGCAACTGCTGCTGGGCGCGCGCCAGGTACGCTACGACGAACGCGCCTGGGACCGCGACGGCATGCTGACCCGGCGCACGCGCCGCTCGGTGCTGCTGCCGCAGGCGGCATTGCTGTTCAAGCTGCAGCCGTCGCTGTCGCTGTATGCCAGCTTCGCCAAGGGCCTGGCGCCGGGCGGCACCGCGCCGTGGTTCGCCAGCAACGCCGACAGCATCCTCGCGCCGACCAGCGCCTACCAGCGCGAGGCCGGCATGAAGTACGAGCGCGACGGCCTGACCCTGGGCGCGGCGCTGTTCGACATGCGCCAGGCGGACCAGTACGCGCAGCCGCAGGCCGACGGCAGCTTCCTGTTCGTGCAGCAGGGCCGCCTGCACAACCGCGGCATCGAACTGTCTGCCGCCGGCACGCTCGGCGCCGGCCTGCACCTGCAGGCCAGCGTCGCCGGCATCCGCGCGCGCGCCGAGGACACCGGCACGCCGGGCGACGAAGGCCATCAGGCACTGAACGTGCCGCGCTTGCGTGCCAGCGCCCAGGCCAGCTGGGACGTGCCCGGCGTCAGCGGCCTGGCGCTGCTGGGCGGCGCGCAGTACAGCGGCGCCAAGTACGCCGACCGCGGCGGCCAGGTCGCCGTCGGCGGCTACAGCGTCTATAACCTCGGCGCCCGCTACGCCACGCGCCTGGGCGCGGTGCCGACCACGCTGCGACTGAGCGTGGACAACCTCACCGACAAGCGCTATTGGCGCGACGTCGGCGCCTACGAAGGCGACGACTATCTGTTCCTCGGCGCGCCGCGGACAGCGCGGCTGGCGGTGCAGTTCGAGTTTTGAGGGGCGGGGATTGGGGATTCGGGATTGGGGATTCGTAAAAGCCGAGCGCGAGAAATGGAGCGTCACCTGTGTGGGAGCGGTTTTAGCCGCAACGCGCTATTGCTGACGGGTCGCGGCTGAAGCCGCTCCTACAGCACCCAAGATCCGATGCGTTTTCAGTATCCCCAATACGGATGCACTGATCCAAGACGACTCGAATGCCAGCTGTACCGAAGACCAGCGTAGGAGCGGCTTCAGCCGCGACGGGCTTTCCCGGTAACGCCTGTCGCGGCTGAAGCCGCTCCTACAACACGCGCGCAATGCACTGCGCTCGCGAACCACCCCCAATCCCGAATCCCCACTCCCCAATCCCGGCCTCCCACCATGTCCCCCCTCGAATTGCTCGCCGTGCTGGTCAACGTGTTGGGTGTATGGCTGACCGCGCGGCGGGTGCGCTGGTGCTGGCCGGTCAACGTGGTGGCGGTGCTGCTCTACGCGTGGCTGTTCTATCAGTGGAAGCTGTACTCGGACATGCTGCTGCAGGGCCTGTACGTGGTGCTGCAGGGCTACGGCTGGTGGCGCTGGAGCAACGGCCTGGGCGACGACGGCAAGGTCCAGGTCGGGCCGCTGCCGTGGGCCGAAGGGGTGCGTTCCCTGCTGGCCGGCGCCGCCGGCGCGGCGCTGCTGGGCTGGTGGATGCACCGTCACACCGATGCGGCGCTGCCGTGGCTGGATGCGGCGCTGTCGGCGTTCAGCGTGGTCGCCAGCGTGTGGGCCGCGCGCAAGCGCATCGCCAACTGGGGCCTGTGGATCGTGCTGGACTGTGTCTACGTCGGCGTGTTCGTGTACAAGGGGTTGTATCCCACTGCCGCGCTATATGCAGGATTCGTGGTGCTGGCGGTGTACGGCCTGCGCCTGTGGCAGGCCGATCTGCGCCGCGCGCAATCCGTCACCTGATACGTCACTCCATTTTTGCCGGCTAGCTGCACAGCATGCGCCGCCGCCAGGTCATCGCGGATGGCGCAAAGAAACCACGCGAACATTGGAGACACACCCACCGTCCGCATGCCTGCCGGCAGCGTAGTCTTGTCAGCCACGCTTCACCACGCCCAGAACGCCACATGAGCTTCCCCACTGCCGCCGCCGCCGGCTTCGCTCAACGCATCGCCGATGCGCTGCTGGCGCGCATCACCGCCGGCGAATGGCGCGCCGACCAGCGGCTGCCGGTGGAGCGCGAACTGGCCGCGTTGTTCGGTTGCACCCGCATCACCTTGCGCGAGGCCCTGCAGCAACTGGAATCGGATGGGCACATCTACCGCGAGAACCGTCGCGGCTGGTTCATCAGCGCGCCGCGGGTGCGTCACGATCCCAACAGCATCGCCGGCTTCATGCAGTACGTGGCCGCACAGGGCGGCGCCCCGCGCACCGAACTGCTCGCCGCGCAGCGTCAGCCGGCCGGCCCGGCGCTCGCCCGTCATCTGCACCTGGACGATCCGGCAACCGACGTGTTCGTGCTACGCCGCCGCCGCTGGATCGGGCGCCGCGCAGTGTTGCTGGAGACCAATGCGATCCTGGCCGCGTGGGCACCACGCCTGCTCGACCACGACCTGGCCGGCTCGCTCAGCGCGGTGCTGACCCAGCGCCTGGGCTTGCGACAGGCGCGCAGCCGGCTGTCGATGTATCCGGCCACGCTCGATGCCGAGCAGGCGGCGCTGCTGCAATCCACCGCCGGCACGCCCTGCTTCCGCCTGCAGCGCGTCAGCTACGATCCCGACGGACGCGCCGTGGAATTCGACATCGAATCCTGGCGCCACGACGTGCTGGAAGTGTCGGTGGATGTCTACGCGCCACCGGAGTGAAGCCGACTCTGCAGAGCGCCGCGCAGGCGCGCTGCAGGGAATGGCTTGCATGGCCAGCCAAGTCGTTCCCGCCTCACCACCAGAACCACAGGCGAAGATCGCCCCTGCCGATGCAGTGGTCTCCCCGCCCCTTCGGAATGCCGTCGATTCCGTCTCGCAGGGCTGCAAGCCAGGCCGCACCGATCTCGAGTGCGGCCGGCGCCAGATCCGCTGGAAACGACCACCGATCATCGATCGTCGAGAAGGTGAGCCGCAGCTTCTCCGGGGCGACCCACGCAGCGCGACCGCGCCGATTGTTTGGAACGGCAAGCTCGGCCCTGGTGGGCGCCGTGATCGCGATGACACGCGAACCGTCGCCATCGGTGGCCAACGCGTCAAGCAGCATCAACAGCGACTGGCACCCGGCCGCGTCTGCATTGAGATGCCAGCCGGGAAAGTTGCGCTCGTTCTCGAGATAACGCCACAGCGAGATGCGGCCGGTTTGCGTCCAGCGATGGGCAAGCCGCAGATCGGACGGCGACAGGCTACGCATCGAACAGCACGCGCTGCGGATCCGGTGGCGGCAGCGTGTCGTACAGGCGCTGCAACTCCTCGCGGCAGGCGCGCAACGGATCGTGCATCAGGAAGCCGGCCAGGCGCGCGTGCCAGGCCGGCCAGCGCGTGGCCAGCGCGTCCATGTCGCCGTCGGCGGCGCGGCCTTCGCCGCTGCACGCGACATGCGCGGTCTCGCACAGCACGTTGCGCCAGCCGAGTCCGGCCATGCGCAGCGACAGGTCGGTCAGCGCCGCATACCAGGAGCCGTAACTGCTGGCGTCCAGGCCACCGGCGCGTTGCCGCGCCACCCCGCGCAGCACCACCGCATGGCACACCGCCGACGGCAGTTCCGGATGCAGCGGCGGCAGCGCCGCGCAGGCCCGCGCCAGGCGCTCGGGATCCTCGGGCAATGGGTTGATCTCGCCCAGCCGTGGCCACGCGCAGGCTTCGCCGGCATTGCTCCACGGCGTGGCGCTGGCGATGGCCGCATCGCGCGCCAGGCAGGCGCTCAACTGCAGCAGCCAGCCCGGCCCGGGCTGCGCGTCGGCGGCCAGCACCGCCACGTCGGCATCGCCGCAGGCGCGCAGCATCTCGTCCAGATGCGCCACCTCGCCGAGCATGCGCGGCCGCCGCGTGTAGTCGGCCTGCAGGCGCGTGTGCGCCAGCCAGGCCTCGATCACCCGCATGCCGCGCGGGCCGGCCTGCGCATCGTCGGCCAGCCACACGCGGGTGCCGGCCGGCGTGTTCGCTTCGAGCGCGCCCAGGCAGGCGTCCAGCGCGACGTCGTCGACGCCGACCGCCAGCAGCACGATGGGCAGGCTCACCCGCTTACTTCTTGCCGCGTGCCGGCAGCGGCTCCATGGCCTTGAACTTCGCTCCGTACTCATCGGTGAGATTGCGCGCTTCCTGCGGGTTGCGCACGATCGACGGCGTGATCAGCACGATCACTTCCTGGCGATCCCGATTCTGGGTCTTCTGCCCGAACAGCGCGCCGACCACCGGCAGCTTGCTCAGGTACGGCACGCCGTTGCTGCCATCGGAGGTGCTGTCGTTGATCAGGCCGGCCAGCATGATGGTGTCGCCGCTCTGCACCGCCGCCTCGGTCTTGACCCGGCGCGTGTTGATCGGCACGTTGCAGGCGGTGCTGGTGCCGGCGCTGGTGCCGCAGTTGGTCGATGCCGCACCAGGCGAACTGACTTCCTGCACGATGTCCAGGAACACCATGCCGTCCTTGGTCACGCGCGGGCGCACCTTCAGGATCACGCCGGTATCGATGTAGTTCACCGACGAGTAGGTGGTGCCGGTGCCCAGGCCGGTGTCGACGCTCACCGAATTGATGGGGATGCGCGTACCCACATTGAGCGTGGCCTCGGCGTTGTTGCGCACGAACACCGACGGCGTCTGCAGCAGCTTGACGTCGGTGACCTCGTCCAGCGCGGTGATCACGGCCGCAGCGTTCTTGCCGAGGAAGGTCCAGCCCAGGCCACTGCTGCCGGTGATCTTGCCGGCGATATCGCCCCAGATCTTGCGGCCCGCCGCGCTGGGCAGATTGGCGCCGCCGCCGATGCCGATATTGGTGGCGTCGGACGCCGCATTCACCGCCTGCTCGAAGTACCAGTTGACACCGTACTTGAGATCACCGGACAGGTTGACCTCCGCAACCTGCGCCTCGATATGCACCTGCATCGGCATCACGTCGAGCTTCTCGACCACGTCGCGGATCGAGCGCCAGGCCTGCGGGGTCGACCGCACCAGCAGGGTGTTGGTTTCCTCCACCGCCGACACGCCGACCTTGTCGCCCTGCACTTCCAGGGTCACGCTGCCGTTGCCGGACGTGCGCGGCGACAGTTGCAGGCTGCCACTCCCCAAACCGCCGCTGCTGCTGCCGGAGGAACTGCTGCTGCCCAGGCTGTCGCTGCTGCTGCCGCTACTGCCCAGGCTGCCGCCACCCAGGCTGCTGCTGTCGCTGCCGTTGAAGCCGCCCAGGCCGCCGCCGTTCAACTGGCTCATCTGCGAGCCCGGCATCAGCGAGGCGTTGGAGTCGCCGCGGTTGTTGCCGCCGGCGCCGAACACTTCGGCCAGGCGGTCGGCCAGATCCTTGGCCTTGATGTACTTGAGCTCGTAGGAGAACAGCCGTGCGCCGCCGCCGGCGCTGTCGATGCGGTCCAGCCACTCCTGGATCTGGTCCAGGTAGCGCGCCTGCGGGGTGATCACCAGCACCGCGTTGGCGTTCTCCAGCGGCATGAAGCGGAACATGCCGGCGCTGGGGGTCTTGCTGTTCTCGCCGAACACCTTCTCCAGGTCGGCCGCGACCTGCTCGGCCTTGCCCGACTGGATCGGAAACACGCCCACCGACATGCCCGACAGCCAGTCGACGTCGAAGATCTGCACGGTGCGCAGGTAGTTCTCCAGCTCGGCGCGGGTGCCGCCCAGGGTGATGACGTTGCGCGAGCTATCGATGCCGACGATGGCGTTGGGCCGCGCGTAGGGCTCCAGCACCTTCTTCATCTCGCTGGCGGAGATGTACTTCAGCGGCACCACGCGCACCTCGAAGCCGCGCGCGTTGGCCGGCGAGGCGGTGCTCGGCGCCACCGTGCCGGCCAGGGCCTGGTCGGCGGGGACGATGTTGTAGCGGCCGCCGCTGTAGACCATGCGCGCGTTGTTCCAGCCCAGCACCATCTCCAGCAGGTTCAGCGCCTGCGCCGGCGACACCGGCTTGGGCGTGGCCAGGGTCACCGTGCCCTGCACGCCCGGCGCGATCACGTAGTTCTGCCCGAGCATGTCGCCGAGGATGGCCTTGACCACCGCCTGCAGCGATTCGCCTTCGAAGTTGAAGGTGGCGCTGCCGCTGCTGGCGTTGCCCAGCGACGGCGCCGGCGCCGCGGCGGCCGCGGAATTGATCATGGTGCCGCTGCCGCGGCGGATCACCGGGGTGGCGCGCTCGGGCAAGGCATTGGGATCGGCCGGGCCGCCCTCGCCGTCGGTCTGGGTGCTGCCGGCCGCGCCGACCTGGGGATTGATCGCGGCGCCGCGGCGGACGTCCGGCGAAGGCGTGGTGGCACAGCCGGCCACCAGGCCGATGGCGAGGAACAGGGAAAACAGACGCGGCGTCATGCGATCACTCTTCAAGGGTTCTGACCTGAGGGGTTGTTCTGGCGCTGTTGCTGCAATTGCCGGCGCCGCGCTTCGATCCGCTCGCGGATGGCCTGCAACTGCTCCGACGAGGGGGCCGGTGAGGACGGCGGCGGCGCGCTCGGGGTCGGCGCCTGGTTCGGCACCGGGTTGGACGCGGAGGGAGTCTGCGGTCGCGGCGCGTTGGCGTTGGACTGGCCATTGGCCGCGGACGCCGGCGGCGGCATCTGCCCCTGCGCAGCGGCGCGTCCGGCCTGGCCGAGCACGGTCGGCGGTTGCCCGCCCTTGCCGTCGAACACCTTCAATTCCAGGGTCTGGGTGCCACCGGAACCGCTGACCGTGGCCTGCCGCGGCGACAGCGACAGCAGCCGCCAGCCCTGCACGGCGTCGCCGCCTTCCTTCAGGCGCAGCGATTCGCCCTGCTCGGTGGTCAGCGTCGCCATCTTGAAGCGGTCGGTGAGCAGCACGCCGGTCAGGCGCACGTTGGGCGCGGCGGCCTGGCCGTTGTCGGCGCTGAGGAAGAACGGATGCGGGCGGCGGTCCTCGGCAAATATCGGCCGCGCGGCGATCTCGCCGTACTGCGAGAAATCGCCCAGACGCTGCGTGGTGGCCGCGGGCAAGCCCGGCAGCCGCTGCAGCATCGACGGATCGTCGGGCAGCGGCGCCACGCGCTCGCCGAGCCCGCCCAGGCCCAGCGCCCAGACCAGCAGCCCCCACAGCGCCAGCGTGCCCAGCCACACGGTGCGCAGGCCCATCGCTTCAATTCGCATGGCGGCCCTCCACCTGTTGCGGCAGGTCCGCCGGTGCGGCATTCGCGGCACCGGGCGCACCCGGCGGATTGGTCGCGCCGGGCGTGCCCGGCGGCGGCGGCGGTGGCGGCATGGACGCCGGCTCGCTCGGCCCGGCGCCGGCGGACCCGCCGGCGTTCATCACCGGCGTGGCGGCGGCGGGTGCCGTCGCGGCAGACGGGTCGGGACCGGCGGACGCCGCCGGCGGCGCCGGCATCGCGTTCGGGCGCAGGTAGCCGGCCAGTTCGAAGGCCACGTCTAGGCCGTTGCCGCTCTCGCCCGGCGAGAGCTGGTACCGCTGCGCCATCACGTTGAGGTTGTCGATGAACAGCGCCGGCGTACCGCTCTCCAGCGCATGCAGTACGGCCGCCAGTTCCGGCGTGCCGCAGCGCAGACGCACCTGCACCGCGACGCGGGTGAAGCGATCGCTGCGGTTGTCGGCGGCCAGCGGCGAGCGGTTGCTGATCGCGCAACTGCGGTTGCCGGGACTGGCCGTGGCCACCGCGCTTTCCAGGCGCTGCACCAGGCCGGCCGAGGCCAGCTCGGCCGAGGTCTCGCGCAGGAAGCCCGGGCGCGTGGCCAGGTCGCGCTGCGCCTGCTGCAGCCGTTGCGCCACCTGCGGCGCCTGCTGCAACTGCATCCGCACGCGCAGCTCGCGCTGCTGAAGTTCCTGGATCTGCGCATCGACCTCGCGCATCGGCACGGTCCACCACGGATGCACCAGCACCAGGTAGCCCAGCGCCAGTGCCGCCAGCAGCAGGCCCAGCGCCAGCCAGCGGTCGCGCTTATCGACCTGCACCGGCATCGGCGGCCTCCTTGCGCTTGGTGCCGGCCAGCTCGGCGGTGAGGGTGAAGCGGTCGCGGTGGCTGCCCGGATCGGCCTGCAGCACGCCGGTCAGCGACGGCGTACGCCACAGCGGCGAACCTTCCAGGCGCCCGACCAGCGACGAGGCCTCGCTGCTGAGGCCGATCAACTGCAACTGGTTGCCCTCGATCGAGAACTTCTCCAGATAGGTGCCCTCCGGCAGGCGCTTGCTCAGCTCGTTCCAGACCTCCACCGAGGCCGGACGCTCGGCGCGCAACTGGTCGAAGAACGCGGCGCCTTCGACCAGATCGAGCAATTGCTGGCGCTGCGCGGCCACCGCGCGTGCGCGCTGCGCGCCGCTGTCCACCTGCGTGCGCAGGTGCTCCAGCGCATCGCGGCGATTGTCCAGCAACTGCCAGCCGGCCGCGCACAGCGCCAGCAGGGCAGTGGCGGCGAGGATCGCGTTCCAGCGCCGCATCGGGTCGGCGCGGCGGTGGCGCTGTTCCTGCGGCAACAGGTTCACCCCCAGCGGCGCGCCATCGCTACCAGCGACGTCGATGCCGGCCAGGGTCGGGCGCAGCGCACCGGCGCTGGCCTGCAGGTCGTCCAGCACGCGGCGCGGCGCCACCACCAGTTCGGCATCGAGCTGGGCGTCGTCGCGGCGGCCGTCGGCGCGCACGTCGTAGATCACCTGGTCGGCCTGGAACGGGGTCTGCCGGTCGATCTCGAACTTCACCACCTCGCGCAGGTGCTCGGCCGCCGCCGCCGGCAGCCGCAGCCGGCGTTGCAGCGCCGCCTCGGCCGGCAGCAGCCACACCCGCGGCAACGCCGCCAGGCGCGGCCCCAGCAGCGCCTCCAGTTCGGCGGGCAGCAGCGGCCACGGCAGCGCCAGCGGCGCGCCCAGCTCGGACTCGACCTGCCGCGCCAGCATCAGCTGCTCGCCCTCGCGCCACAGCAGCAGCCGCGCCTGCGACCAGCCCAGCTGAAGTTGCCAGCGCGGCGGCAGCCACGCCATCAGCGAGCGCTGCCACCAGGCCAGCAGCCCGCCCGCACCGGGGGCGATGCGTACGCCAAGTTTGTCCATCGTGTCGCGCCACGCCGTCATCGCACCGTCGTTCCTTCTTCCCAACGCAACACAGTGTAGGCGGAGCCCGGCAGCGCCGACGAGCCTGGGCGCACCACCGCGCGCAACACGCCCTCGCGGCCATTGCCCAACCGCGCCCGGCTTTCGATGCTGTAGGTGCCGCCCCCGCCCATGCCGACCATGCCGAGCTGGGTCTGGTCGGTGCGTTCGCGCTGCGCCAGCACCTGCTGCGCGTCCAGGCCGAGCGCGGTCAGCACCGGCCCCGGCGCGAAGTCCGGCGTCGGCCGCGACACCCCGCCGTACAGGGTCAGGTTGGGCAGCAGCTTGGCGTACAGCTCCGGGTCCATGCCCAGTACCAGTTGCAACTCGGCCAGGCTTTCGAACGGCGCATCCTTGGCGCCGTAGGGCAGGCCGGCCGCGGCGTAGTCCGGATCCTCGGCGCCGTTGGGCTGGGTCAGGTTGTCCGGGTCGCGCCAGTCCACGATCGCCGCGGCGATGCGCTCGGCGCGCTGCGGATCCTCGCCGACCGCGCGCACCAGCGCCGCCAGCAGCGGCGCATCGGCCATGTTCAGATCGACCTTGCCGCTTTCGTCGGTGACCCGCAGATCGACCGTGGCGCCTTCGTACTGCCAGCGGTAGCGCCGGCCGTCGGCACGCCAGCCCGGCTGGGTGGGGGTGCCGGCGAGCCGGGTCAGCGCGTATTCCAGGCCGGCGCGGGCGCGCTCCTGCGCCTCGGCGCCATCGCCCAGCACCTTGCCCTGCAGGTTCTCGGTGCGCGCGGTCAGCGCGAAGGCGCCGATCAGCGCGGTCAGCAGCGCGATCAGCCACAGCACCAGCACCAGCGCGGCGCCGCGGTGGCGATGCGCCGCGCTCATTGCCGCATCTCCGCGCCGCCGGCCTGGCGCAGCGCCACCACCAGCGGCGGCCACGCCGTGCCGTCGCCGCTGCGCAGTTCGATCGAGACCAGCAGCGGCAGCGTGTCGGTGCGCTCCCAGCGCTCCTGCCAGGGGCCGATGGTGCCGCGCTCCGGATCCAGGCCGCGGTAGCGGAAGCGCACCTCGCGCAGGTCGCGCGCCAGCGGTTCGGGCGGGCGCGGCGGGGTCTCGACCAGTTGCTTGCCGGCCTGCACCTGCACCAGCGCGATCGCCAGTTGCCGATGGTCGCCCTCGCCGCTGACCCGCAGGTCGTGCAGGTAGGGGCCGCCGCGGCCGAGGTACTCGGGCAGATCGGCCACGAACTGCATGCGCTGCGGTTCGCCGACGAAACGCACCGGCTGCAGCGTGTGCGTGTCGATATCCAGCGGCAGCGACTGCGCGCCGCTCAGGCGCCGGCGCAGGAAGCCTTCGACCGCGCGCATGCGTTCGCTGCGTCCGGCGATCGCCTCGCCGCGGCCGCTGATCGCCATCGCCGAGCGCAGCGTGGCGAAGGCCAGGGTCAGGCCGCCGACCAGCAGCACCGTGGCCAGCAGCACTTCGATCAGGGTGAAGCCGCGCGCGCTGGCGCGGTGCGGCGCGCGTGCGTTCATTGCGGCACCCCGTTGCCTTGCGGGGCGACCAGGCGCAGGGTCTTCCACTGCAGCGCCTGCGCCGGCGCATCCCCCCAGCGCACCTGCAGGCTCAGTTGCAGCAGGGTCGGTGCGCCGGGCGTCACCGCGGCATCGGGCGGCCGCCGCGGATCCGTGTAGGGCGCCACGTCCAGGGTCCAGCGGTAGCGGCCCTGGTCCAGGGTGCCCTGGCTGCGCCCGGGCTGCAGCGGCTGCTCCACGCCCTGCGCCGCCAGCAGCGACTGCGCGTACAGCGTGGCACGGCTCACTTGGTCGGCGCGCTGCACTTGGCGCGCGGCGCCGGACAGCGAGCCGAGCAGCAGGGTCAGCGCCAGCGCCAGCAGCGCGAACGCCACGATCACCTCGATCAGGGTGTAGCCGCGCTGGCGGTTCATGAACCCGCCTGCTCCGGCGCACGCCCGACCGTGACTTCGCCGGTCAGCCAGGTCACGTCGATGCGCCAGCGCGCCTGACGCGCCTGCAGCTCGATGCGTCCGCCGCTGGAGGCGCCGTCCTCGAAGAACTGGATCGCGCCCTCCCCTTCGCGGCGCTGCGCCTGGCGCGCGCCGGTGAAGCGGATCGTCAGCGACGGCGGGATCTCGCCGTGGCGGCCGTTGGGCGCCTGCCAGCGGTGCGCCTGCGGATCGATCAGGAACCGCTGCGGCTGGCCGCTGGCGATCGCCTGGGTGCGGGTGTAGCGCAGTTGCGAGGCGATCTCCTTGGCCGCCGAGCGCAGGCGCATGCCGTCGATGCCGCCGGTCAGCACCGAGGCCGCCAGCAGCGCGGCGATCGCGATCAGGCCCACCACCAGCAGCATCTCCAGCAACGAGACGCCGCGCATGCGCGCACGCGCGGCCGGCGCGCACGCCGGCGCGCCGAAGCGCAGCGCGCCGGCAGGGGCCCGGATCACGGCGCCGGATCACTCGTACTTGATGTCGGCGTCGTAACTGCTGCCGCCGGGCTGGCCGTCCTTGCCCAGGCTGATCAGGTCGAACGGACGGCCGTCGCCGGGCACCTTGTACTCGATCGGGTGGCCCCAGGGGTCGTTCAGTTCGGCGGGCTTGGCATACGGGCCGAGCCAGCCGCTGACGCCGCCCGGCGCGGTGACCAGGTCGTCGAGCTTGGACGGCAGCTTGCCGGTATCGAGCTGGTAGTTGTCGACCTTGCCGGCCAGGGTCTGGATCTGCGACTTGGCCAGGTTGGCCTTGCCGCGATCGGCGCCGCCGAGCACGCGGCTGCCGACCAGGGTCAGCACCGCGCCGATCAGCACGATGACGATGATGATTTCCAGCAGGCTCATGCCCGCCTGGCGTGCGGCGGACGGGGAACGGGTGAGGGAGCGGCGGAGAGTGCGCATTGCATGGATCCTTGCGGTGGAAGACCTATGTAGCCGAACACGGTGACGATGGCAGCCGGCGGCGGCCGGCGGTACAGCGGCGCGTCACGCACGCCGTCACACCTGCCGCCGGAGGATCCGTGCCGCGCGCACGCACGGCCGCGGCCGGCGCGCAAGGCGCCGCTGGCAATGGGACAGGGGCGGCGGCCGAAGGTTCCCGGCCGGGACCGCGCGGCGTCACACTCCGTGGCAGTCGCCTGAGGCCCGGACGGGGCCGGGCGTTCGGCGCCACATGCGCCATGGCGCACCGCGCGGACGCACCAGGCAAGGCCGCTGCCGTCCATGGCGTCGCATCGCCGGCGCCGGACAGACCGGCCCGGCCATCCATGGCCGGGCGTTCGGCCATGCGCGAACCTGCGGTTCGCAAGCGCATGGCCTCCTTCGATTCATTCGTCCACTGCGCCAGAAGCCTGCATCGCCATCCATGGCGCAACATCACGAGCGCCGGAACCACCGGCCCGGCCATCCCTGGCCGGGCGTTCGGCGCCACATGCGCCATGGCGCATAAGCGTGGCACCTCACCCAATCGCATTGGTAAGGTCGTAAAGCGGAACAAGGACGGAAATGATCACCAGGCCGACCACCGAGGCCAGGACCAGGGTGATCGCCGGCACCATCGCCGCCAGCAGGCGGTCGATGGCCTGGGCGGTCTCCTGTTCGAAGGTGTCGGCGGTCTTCAGCAGCATGATGTCGAGCGCGCCCGATTCCTCGCCGACCTGGATCATCTGCAGCGCCAGGCGCGGGAAGCGCTTGCCCTTGGACAGCGATGCCGACAGCCCGTGGCCGTTCTTGACGTCGTCGGCGGCGGCGCCGACGTCGGCGGTCAGCGCCAGGTTCGACAGCACGTTGCGGGAGATGCCCAGCGCCGCCAGCAGCGGCACGCCGTTGCGCAGCAGCGTGCCGAGCGTGCGGGTCAGGCGCGCAGTCTCCAGCCGGGCGATCAGCACGCCGACGAAACGCTGCCGCAGCAGCCAGGCATCGAAGCTGGCGCGGAACGCCGGGTCGCGGCGCTTGCGGTCCACCGCCAGGATGGTCACCCCGGGCACCACCAGCAGCACGATCCACCAGTCGCGCACGAACAGGCCCACGCTCAGCACCGCCTGGGTGAACCACGGCAGGGCCACGTCCAGGCTCTCGTACATCTGCGCGAACTGCGGCACCACGTAGCCGAGCAGGAACAGCAGCGCGCAGCCGACCACGCTGACCAGAATCGCCGGGTAGATCAGCGCGTTGATCACGCGCCCGCGCAGTTCGCGGCTGCGCTCCAGGTACTCGGCCAGGCGCTGCAGGGTGTCGTGCAGGCTGCCGCCGGCCTCGCCGGCGCGCACCATGTTGATGTACAGGCGCGAGAACAGCCCGTGCTGGCGCTCCAGCGCGGTGGACAGCGGCGCGCCGCCGCGCACCGCGTCGCGGATGTCGCCGACGGTGCGCTTGGAACGCTCGTCCTCGGGCAGTTCGAGCAGGATCGACAGCGCGCGGTCCAGTGGCTGGCCGGCGCTGAGCAGGGTCGCCAGCTGCTGGGTGAACTGCACCAGCGCCGCGCCGTCGAACGGCTTGGGCCGGAACAACCCGCGCAGCGAGGTGCCGCCGCCCTCGGCCGCCAGCCTGGCCTGCATCGGCATGTGCCCCTGCTCCTGCAGGCGCAGCGCCACCTCCGCCTCGCTGGCGGCTTCCATCTGCCCTTCCAGGATCTCGCCATGCGAGTCCAGGGCCTTGTAGCGGTACAGGGGCATCAGGGCTGGAGCTGGGACTGGAGAATGGGGAATCGGGAATGGGAGAGCGCATCGCGCGCGGCCGGTGCGTTCCCGAACACGGGCAGCCCGCGCATGGCCAGGCGACACGCCTCCACAGCCGGAGCGCACGCCGCGCGCATCAGGTTTCCTCCGTCACGCGCAGCACTTCCTCGATCGTGGTCTGGCCGCTGAGCGCCTTGGCCAGGCCGTCTTCGTACATGGTGCGCATGCCGGCCTCGCGCGCCAGTTGCTCGATCTCGCCCATGCCGGCGTGGCGCATCACCGCACGGCGCAGCACGTCGTTCATCACCAGGAATTCCATGATGGTGGTGCGGCCCACGTAGCCGGTCGGCGCGATCGCCGAGGGCCGCGGGCGGTACAGGAAGATCTCGCCTTCAGGCTGCAGCCGGCGCAGCTCGAACTTCTCGATCTCCTCCGGCGAGGCCGCATAGCGCTCGGCATGGGTCGGCTCCAGCCGCCGCACCAGGCGCTGGGCGAGGATGCCGTTGATGGTGGAGGTCAGCAGGTAGTCCTCCACGCCCATGTCGAGCAGGCGGGTGATGCCGCCGGCAGCGTTGTTGGTGTGCAGCGTGGACAGCACCAGGTGACCGGTCAGCGCGGACTGGATGGCGATGCGCGCCGTCTCCAGGTCGCGCATTTCGCCGATCATGATGATGTCCGGGTCCTGGCGCACGATGCTGCGCAGCGCATGCGAGAAATCCAGGCCGATCTGCGGCTTGGCCTGGATCTGGTTGATGCCTTCGATCTGGTATTCGACCGGATCCTCGACGGTGATGATCTTGACGTCGGCGGTGTTGAGCTGGCTCAGCGCGGTGTACAGCGTGGTGGTCTTGCCCGAGCCGGTGGGGCCGGTGACCAGCAGGATGCCGTGCGGCTGCTCCAGCACCTTGCGGAACTGCGGCAGGAACGCGTCGGTGAAGCCGAGCCGGTGGAAGTCGAACACCACGGTCTCGCGGTCGAGCAGACGCATCACCACGCTCTCGCCGTGCGCGGTGGGCACGGTGCTCACGCGCAGGTCCAGCTCCTTGCCCTGCACCCGCAGCATGATGCGGCCGTCCTGCGGCAGGCGGCGCTCGGCGATGTTGAGCTTGGCCATGATCTTGACGCGGCTGATCACTGCCGCGGTCAGGTTCGCCGGCGGGCTCTCACCGTCGATCAGCACGCCGTCGACGCGGTAGCGCACCTTCAGCCGGCTCTCGAACGGTTCGATGTGGATGTCCGAGGCGCGCAGTTCCACCGCGCGCTGGATCACCAGGTTGACCAGGCGGATCACCGGCGCCTCGGAAGCCAGGTCGCGCAGGTGCTCGATGTCGTCGGCGGCGACGCTGTCGCCGTCGGCGGTTTCCACGATCGCGCCCATCGCGCTGCGGCCCTGGCCGAACCAGCGCTCGATCAGGTCGTCGATCTCCGAGCGCAGGCCGACCCGCGGCAGCACCTGCAGGCCGGTGGCCAGGCGCACCGCGTCGGCGGCATAGGCGTCGTGCGGATCGGCCATCCACAGTTCCAGCACGCCGTCGTGTTCGCCCAGCGGGCACACATGAAATTGCTTGAGGAAGCGCAGCGACAGCGGTTGCGCCTCGGGCAGGCTCTCCGGCGCGGTGGCCGGCAGCTGCTTGGCGTCGAGCAGCGGCAGGCCCAGGACCTCGGCGCTGAGTTCGGCATGGTCGCGCTCGGAGACCAGGCCCAGGCGCGCCAGCAGCGCCAGCAGTCCGCCGCCGGATTCGCGCTGCAGTTGCCGCGCGCGCGCCAGGTCGCCGTCCTTGAGCCGGCCCTTGGCCAGCAACGCCGCGATGATGCGGGTTTCGGGCGTCTCCACGGCGACGGCAGTGTCCTTCACGAGCGCATTCACGCGATCCCTCCCAGATGACCGTGCGACTTTAGCAGTTCGGCATGACCCGACGCCGAATCCGGCGCGCGCCGGCGTCGCTGTCTACCGGCGGCCAGGACGTCGGCGCTGGCAGGACGCGCCGCCGTCATCGGCCTGACATTCCGGCAGGCGATGGTGGACGGTTAGGCGCCGGCCACCGGAGCCGCGACTGCGGCCTGTGCGCCTGCTGCAGACGCAGGAAACCCGGCCGGAGCCGGGTTTCCTGGGACACCATGGCGCCTCCCTGCGCCGCGTGCGCTTACTGGCGCGCGACTAGGCTGACGCCGCTGTAGGTGCTCTCGCCGACCAGCTTGATGTAGTAGGTGCCGGCCTGCGGCGCGGTGAAGCGCACCGTCTCGTTGTTGCCCGGACGGGTCGACTTGGCGTCGGCATTGCCGGTGCCCGGCTCCTTGCCGAAGCTCACGTACATCGACACGTTGCCGCTGCCGCCGTAGGTGAGGAAGCTCAGCACCGCGCCGGCCTTGGCCTCGAAGCTGTACAGCGCCTCGTTGCCGGCGGCACCGGCCAGGCCCGCCACCGCCACCTTGTTGGTCAGCGCGGTCGCCGTCGGCGCGCACTGCTCGGTGGCCGGATCGCACGGCTCTTCCAGCGCCTTGTCCAGCGCGGCCTTGGCATCGACGATGCCGGTGCCGATCGGGGTGCTGGACGGGATCGACACCGGGAACGGACGCGCGGTCTGCTTGAGCAAGGTCTCCAGCGCAGCCGGGGTCAGCGGCGCCTTGCCCGCGGCGATCAGCGCGCTCTGCACCAGCGCCGCCACCGCGGCCACGTGCGGCGAGGCCATCGAGGTGCCGCCCATGCCCATGTAGGTGTAGTTGCCGGAGGTCGGCGTGGTCGCGCCGGTGTAGCCGTTCTGCCAGACATAGCCGCCCGGGTTGCCGTCGACGCTGCCGCCGCCGCCCGGACCGGACAGGTCCACCTTGGCGCCGTAGTTGGAGTAGTAGGTGATGCCGCCGGTGATGCGGGTGGCACCGACCGCGATCACGTTGTCGCAGCTGGCCGGGCTGAAGTTGGCGGCATTGGCGGTGTTGTTGCCGGCGGCCACCACCACCGTGGTGCCGCGCGAGACCGCGCCGTTGATCGCGTCCTGGGTGACGCTGTCGCAGGCACCGCCGCCGCCCAGGCTCATGTTGATGACCTCGGCCGGGTTCTGGTTGGCCGGCACGCCGGACACGGTGCCGCCCGAGGCCCAGATGATGGCGTCGGCGATGTCGGAGGTGTAGCCGCCGCACTTGCCGAGCACGCGCACCGGCAGCACGGTGGCGTTGGGCGCCACGCCGGCCATGCCGACGCCGTTGTTGGTCGCCTCGGCGACGGTGCCGGCGACGTGGCTGCCGTGCCAGGAACTGTCGTCGGCGACGGAGCCGGCGTAGCACTCGTTGTCGTTCTCCACCCAGTCGCCGTAGTCCAGCGCGCCCGGCACGCGGTCGTCGGTCGCACGCCGCGAGGTCGCCGCGTCGGAAATGAAGTCGTAGCCCTGCAGCAGGTTCACCGCCACGTCCGGGTGGTTCGGCAGGATGCCGGTGTCGAGCACCGCCACCACCACGCCGTCGCCCTTGGACACGTCCCACGCGGCCGGCGCGTTGATGCCGCCGTTGGCGTTGCTGTAGTGCCACTGGTACTGCGCGTACAGCGGGTCGTTGGGCACGAACTGCGGCTGCACCTGCGCCTTGGCCCGCAGCACCTCGACCGGGCGCAGCTTGGCGTCGACCTGCGCGTACTTCACCGCCGGGTCGGCGGCGATCTCGGCCACCACCTTGTCCAGGTCGGCCTTGCTCAGCTTGCCGGTCAGGCGGATCAGGTCCGCGCCGATGCCCAGGGTGCGCACGTACTCGGCGCGCACGCTGGCCGCGGCCGCGCGCGAGATGCCGTTGCCGCCGCCGAGGCTGGCGCGGCCCACCGCCGACTGCACCGCCGATAGCTTGGCGCTGCGGTCGCTGGCCGCGGCGCTGCCGGCGTTGTAGCGCACCAGGATGCGGTTGGAGGTCACCGCATCGGCCGGCGCGGAGGTGCCCGGTTCCTTGACCGGCAGCGGTGCCGAAGCGCCGGCCGCGATCGCGCTCGAGGCTCCCAGCGACATCGCCAGCATGGCGGCGGCGATGGCATTGATACGAAGGTTTTGCTTGTCGATCACGTTGACGTCCTCTTCAAAGTTTCGTGGATCAGGCGACAGTTGCGGCCGTAAAACTCCCTTTTCCGAATCCGTTGGCCGGCCCAGCCAAGGTCCTGTGGTCTGCCCCCTCAGGCCATTGCGTAGCGGACGGCGGCAGCTGCCGCCGTCCGCGATGGATCACCAGCCGAAACCGGCACCGATGCCAATCGAGCTGTCGTCACTGCTGAAGGCACCGCCGATGGTCACCGTGGCGCGGTCGCTAAAGGCGCGCTGGTAGCCCACCGACAGCGCCGACTCGCCGTTCTGGAAGCCGATGCCGGCACCGACGCGGTTCTGGGTGCGGATACCGGCGGCGCTGGTGGCCATGTTGAGCATGGCCGCGCTCATCGCGCCCTGGCGATCGATGCGGCGGTCCTGGTCGCGCAACCGGGCATCGACGTCGCCGCGCAGCACCTCGAAGCTGTCGGCCATGGTGCCGAAGCGCGCATCGGTGTACGACTTGGCCGTAGCCACGCCGTTGTCGAGCTGGCTCTTGTTGACCGCATCGGTGGCCTGGGTGCCGGCGGCGACGTTGGCGAGCTGGCGCTCGTTGCCGGCGCTGCCGATCGAGACCGTCTGCGCACGATCGGCCACCGACCCCTGCCCCAGGGCGACCGCGCCCTGCGCGGTGGCGCTGGCGCCCTGGCCGAGGGCGGTGCCCGAGGCCGCGCTGACGCTGGCGCCCTCGCCCATCGCCACCGCGTTGGTCGCCACCGCCGCGATGTGGCTGTTGGCGCCCACCGCGGTGCTGCCGTCGGCATTGACCTTGGCGTTGCTGCCGATCGCGGTGTCGTTGGCGCCATGCGCGTAGGCGCTGCCGCCGATCGCGGTGCCGGTGACGTCGTTGGCGCGCGCGGCGGTCCCCACCGCCGTGGCGCTGGAGGCCACCGCCGTGCTTTCGCCGACCTGGGCGGTGCCGATGCTGCCGGACACCGACGCGGTCGTGGTCGTGGCCGTCGCCGCGGTCTCGGTTGCTGTCGCCGGCGCCGCCTCGGTGGCCTGCGCGGCCACCGCACTGGTGCCGACCACGCGCGCGCTGCGTGCCGCGGTGGCGCTGCCACCGGTGCGCGCATCCAGTTCGCTGACCTTGCCGTCCAGCGCCGCCAGCGCCGCGCCGACGTTGTTGTAGCTGGCGCCCTGGATCACGTACGTCGGCGCCACGAACAGGCCTTGCGCGCCGAGTCCGGCGCCGCCGCCCAGGAACGTGGCCATGTTGCTCAGCGACTGGTACAGCTGGCCACCGTTGATCGCGTCGGTGCTACCGGAGGCGACGCTGCCGGCGGTCAGGTTGACGATGCGCCGGGTGGCCGGGCCGCCGCGGCCGTTGCCGCTGCCCAGCGACACGGTGTCGGCCTCGTACACCCGCGAGCCGGCACCGAGCGCGACTGCGTTGTCCGCGGATACGCCGGCATTGGCGCCGAGCGCGACGCCGTTGCTGCCGCTGTTGCGGACGAAGCTGTTGTAGCCCATCGCCACGCCGTTCTCGCCGATCGCGTTGGTCTGCAGGCCGATCGCGGTGCTGCGCGCACCGGTCGCCGAGCTGCCGGCACCGGTGGCGGTGGCACCGGCGCCAGCGGCGACGGAACCCACGCCCAGCGCGGAACTGCGCAGGCCGCTGGCGGTGGCGCCGGCACCGGCCGCGGTGCTGTCCACGCCGCTGGCGCTGGCCACCGCGGTGCCGGAACTCTGGAAGCGCGCACTGGTGTCGCCGGCGGCGGTGGCCACCGCGTCCAGCTGCGCCTTGTTCACCGCATCGGTGGCGTTGACCGCCGCGCCGACGTTGGTGATGCGGCGCGTGGCCGGCGCAGTGACGCCGTTGCCGCCACCCACCGACACCACGTTGGCTTCGCTGGTGCGCGCGCCCGAGCCCAGGGCGACGCTGCCGGCGCCGCTGGCCGAAGCGTTGATGCCCAGCGCCGTGGCATTGGTGCCGCCATAGGCGAAGGCGTTCTGGCCGATCGCGGTGCCGCCCTGTGCGGTGGCCCAGGCGAACTGGCCGACCGAGGTGGTCTGCGCCGCGGTGGCCCAGGCCGAGGCGCCGAGCGCGGTCGCATCCTCGCCGGTGGCGCGGGCGCTGTAACCCAGCGCCGCGGCGTAGGCGCCGGAGGCGGTGCTGCCCCAGCCCAGCGCCGAGGCGTAGTTGCCCGCCGCGGCCGCGCCGTAACCGAACGCGCTGGTCCGGGTGCCGCTGGCGGCGCTGAAGGCACCGACCGCAGTGCTGTAGTCGCTGCCGGCCGTCGCCTTGTAGCCGTCGGCCGTGGCCTGCAGGCCGCTGGCGATGGCGCCGGCGCCACTGGCGCTGCTGAATGTGCCGCTGGCCTGCGCGCCCGCGCCCAGCGCGGTGGCGCCGGCGGCGCTGGCGGTGGTGGTGCCGTCAAGCAGCACGTTGCCGGACGCGTCGGTGTAATACAGCGAGCCGCCGATCGCGGTGCTGGATTCGCCGGTGGCGGTGGCGTTATAGCCGGACGCGGTGGCGTAGCGGGCGCCGGCCAGCGCGCCGCTGCCGAACGCCGAGGCACCGGTGCCGTAGGCGTTGCTGGCCTCGCCGGCGGCGGTGGCGTAGGTGCCTTCCACGTAGCTGCCGACATCGTCGGCCGGGTCGCTGCCGCCGCTCGCCTTGAACTGCTTGCCAGTGGCATCGGCGGACTGCTTCACCTCGTTCAGTTGCGCCACGTTGACCGCATCGGTGGCCTCGGTGCCGGCGGCGACGCTGGTGATCTGCCGCTCCTTGCCGGCGCTGCCCACCGAGACGGTGTTGTCGCGCGCCGCCTCGGAGTTCGCACCCAGCGCCACGCTGTTGACGCCGGATGCATAGGCGCCGTAGCCGAACGCACTGGCGCTGTCGGCGCTGGCGTAGCTGAGGCTGCCGAGCGCGCTGCTGAAGTCCGCGGTGGCACCGGCGCCGGCACCGAACGCGGCGCTGTTGGCGCCCGAGGCTTCGGCCGGGATCAGGCCGAAGAACGAGGTACCGCCGACCGCCACGCTCTCCTCGCCGGAGGCCACGCTGTACTCGCCCACCGCCACGCTGCTGCTGCCGGAAGCGGTGGAGGACACGCCGACTGCGGTGCCGTAGCTGCCCGAGGCGAGTGCGCCGTAACCCAGCGCCGAGGACAGATAGCCCGTGGCCTCGCTGTAGCCGCCCAGGGCGGTGGCGCCGATGCCCGACGCAGCGCTGCGGAAGCCAGTGGCCGTGGCCTGGTTGTCCGAGGCCACCGCTTCGTTGCCGGTGGCGGTGGAATAGGTGCCGCTGGCCTGCGCGCCGGCGCCGCTGGCGGTGGCGCCGATCTCGCTGGCCTGGGCGTTGCTGCCGATGGCGATGCTGCTCTCGCCCGACGCCTGGCTGGCGTTGCCCAGCGCGACCGCATCGACACCGCTGGAGACGGCGTTGAAGCCGATCGCGGTCGCCCCGGCGGCCACCGCATTGGCGCCGCCACCGAGCGCAGTGGCACCGTCGGCGGTAGCGTTGGCGGCCTCGCCGGCGGCCAGCGCATTGTCGCCGTCGACCAGGGCGCCGGCATCGCTGTCGGCGCTGCCACTGGCCTGGAAGTACTTGCTGGTCGCTGCCGCGGCCTGCTTCACCGCATCCAGTTGGGCGACGTTGACCGCATCCGTGGCCTCGGTGCCGGCGGCGACGTTGGTGATCTGCCGCTCCTGCCCGGCACTGCCCACCGACACGCTGTAGGCGCGGTCGGCGACCGCCCCGGCGCCCAGCGCCACCGCATTGGACGCCGTCGTCTCGCTGCCGGCGCCGATGCTGATCGCGCTTTCCGCATCGGCCACGGTGTTGGTGCCGATGGCGATGGTGTTGACCTGGTTGCCCAGCGCCTGGAAGCCCAGCGCCACGCTGTAGTTGCCGTAGCCGAACGCGCCGCGGCCGACCGCGGTGGCGCTCAGGCCCGGCGCCCAGCTGTTGAAGCCGATCGAGGTGGCGCCGCTGCCGCTGGCCCACGCCCCGGTGCCGAACGCCGACGCGTTGGCGCCGGTGGCCCAGGCCGAGGTGCCGAATGCCGAGGCGCCATCGGCCGTGGCCCAGGCGTAGGCGCCGACCGCGCTGGCGTCCTCGCCGCTGGCCCAGGCGTTGTCGCCCTGCGCCAGGCTGTAGTTGCCGGTCGCGCGCGCCTTGTAGCCGCCGGCGGTGCTGTGGTCGCCGGTGGCCTGCGCGCCGTAGCCGGTGGCGGTGGCGACGCTGCCGGTGGCCTGCGCGCCCGCGCCGAGCGCGGTGGCGTTCTCGCCGGCATTGGCACCGATCAGCACCGGCTTGCCGTCGGCATCGACGATCGGCTGGTTGTACTGGTCGTAGGCCTGGCCGCGGCCGCCGATGGCGGTGCCGCCGGTGCCGCCAGCCGTGCTGCCGTTGCCCAGCGCGACCGCGTCATCGCCCATCGCCGCGGCACCGCTGCCGAACGCCGCCGCACCGCTGCCGTAGGCATTGGCCGCATCGCCAGCGGCCAGCGCGCCGGCGCCGTCGGCATAGGCGCCGACCGTGCCGTCGCCGCCATGCGCGAAGAACTTGGAGGTGCCTTCGGCGGTGGCGCGCACCGCATCCAGTTGCGCGAGGTTGACCGCATCGGTGGACTGCGTGCCCGCGGCGACATTGACGATCTGCCGCTCGCTGCCGGCATCGCCGACCGAGACCGTGTTGGCCCGACGCGCCACCGAGTTCGCACCCAGCGCCACGCTGTCGGCGGCCAGCGCGGTGCTGTAGTAACCCACCGCGGTGCTGTTGGCGCCGCTGGCCCAGGACTGCGCGCCCAGCGCGCTGGCGTAGTCGCCCGGCGCGTAGGCGAAGTAGCCCAGCGCGGTGCTCTGCAGGCCAGAGGCCTCGGTCATGCTGCCGTTGGCGGTGGAGTCGTCGCCCGAGGCGATCGCGCCGGCGCCGAACGCGGCCGCGTTGGCACCGCTGGCCTGGGTCTGCACGAACAGGCCCAGGCCCGGGATCAGGTCGGCCGGACCGCCGACCGCCACGCTGCTGGTGCCGGTGGCCGCACTCTGCGTGCCGACCGCCGTGGCGTAGTCGCCGGTGGCATTGGCCACCGCACCGAACGCCGATGCCTGCGCGCCGCCGGCGTAGGCGCCCACGCCCACCGCCGAGGCGGCGAAACCGCTGGCATCGGCGCTGGCGCCCAGCGCGGTACCGCCCACCCCGGCGCTGGTGGCGCCGGTGTCCACCGCCACCCCGCTCTTGGTGATCAGCGGATCGCCGTTGGCGTCCACCGCCACCCCGCCGACCGCCACCGCCGCCGGCCCGGTGGCCTGCGCGTTGGTGCCGAAGGCGGCGCTGTTCTGCCCGGCCGCGACCGCGCCGCTGCCCACCGCGGTCGCCCCGCTGTTGAGCGCATCGGCGCCGGCGCCGAGCGCGGTGCTGCCGTTGCCGATGGCATTGGCGGCCTCGCCGGCGGCGAGCGCGTCGTCGCCTTCGACGTAGGCGCCGGCATCGCTGTTGCCGGCGCTGGCCTGCAGGTACTTGCCGGCCTCCTGCAGCTGCGCCACGTTGACCGCGTCGGTGGCTTCGGTACCCGCGGCGACGCTGGTGATCTGCCGGGTCAGGCCGTTGCCCACGTCGCCGACCGAGACGCTGTTGTCGCGGTTCGCGTAGGAATACGCGCCAAGCGCGACCGCGCTGGACGCCGAGCGATCCTGCGCATCCGCGACCCAGCTGCTGACCCGCGCGCCGTAGCCGATCGCGGTCGCGTCGGCGCCATTGGCCGCACTGTTGGCACCGAGCGCGGTGCTGCTGTCATGGAACGTGGAGGTCACCGCATCGGCGCCGAGCGCCACGCTGTTGGCGTTCCACGCGGTGGCTGCCTGGCCGATCGCCACCCCGCCCTCGCCCGCGGACAGCGCATAGGCGCCGAGCGAGACGGTGTGCGGCGCGAACGAACCGGCGCTGTGGCCGATCGCCACCGAGTCGGCGGTGCCGTTCTCCAGGTTCGGGAACACATTGGCGTTGTAGCCCATGGCGATCGCGTAATCGCCCTGGCTCTCCGCGCCTGCCCCCAGCGCCACGCTGCCGACGCCGGTGGCGGCGGTGATGCCGACGCTGTTGCCGGCACTCGCCGCGGCGGTGCTGACGCCACCGATCGCCACGCTGTCGGTCCCGCTGGCCAGCGAGTTCATGCCCATCGCCACGGTGCTGGTCGCGGTCGCCCGCGCGCCGATGCCGGCCGCGGTGGCGTAATCGCCGGCCGCGCGCGAGGCATAGCCCACCGCCGTGCCCAGGTCGCCGGCCACTTCGGACAGGCCGCCGACCGCGGTGGCGCCATCCTTGAAGGTCTGCGCGTGGTAGCCCAGCGCGGTGCTCTGCACGCCGCTGGCCGAGGTGCCGGTGCCGACCGCGGTGCTCAGCGGATCCAGCGCCTGCGCGCCGCCGCCGACCGCGGTCGCGGCCACGCCGAGCGCCTGGGTGGTCTGTTCGCGGCTGCCGACGATGAAGCCGTTCTCGTCGTACTCGTACACCGTCGCGGTGCTGCCGATCGCCGTGGCCGAGGTGCCGACCGCGGTGGCATCGGTACCGACCGCGCTGGCGTGGTCGCCGCTGGCGACCGCGCCGCTGCCCAGCGCCGCGGCGCCGAGGCCGGCGGCGGTGCTGGTGGAACCGATGGCGGTGGTGTAGTCGCCATCGGCCAGCGCGTCGGCACCGGCGGCGGTGGCCTGCTGACCCTGCGCCAGCGCAGTGCCGTCGCCGCTGCCGGCGAACAGCCGCGCGGTGCCGTCGGCCACCTGCTTGACCGCGTCGAGCTGGTCGAGGTTCACCGCGTCGGTGCCCTCGGTGCCGGCGGCGACGTTGGCGATCTGCCGCTCCTTGCCGGCGCTGCCGACCGAGACGGTGTCGGCGCGATCGGCGACCGATCCCTGGCCGAGCGCGACGCTGCCGCTGGCCGCGGCCTTGGCGCCGTAGCCCAGCGCGGTGGAATCGTCGGCCTGCGCCCAGGACGCAGCACCGAACGCGGCGCTGGAGGCGCCGTCGGCCGAACTCAGCCAGCCGACCGAGGTGGAGAAGTCGCCATTGGCCCAGGCGCCGGCGCCGAACGCGCTGCCGCCTTCGCCCTGCGCCTCGGTGGTGAACAGGCCGAGCACGCTGCCGCCGACGGCGGTGCTGGACACGCCGCTGGCGAGACTGGAAAAGCCCACCGCCACGGCGTCGCCGCCGCTGGCGTTGGCGCCGTAGCCGAACGCGGAGGCGAAGTCGCCGCCGGCCTGGCTGAAGCCACCGGTGGCGGTCGCGGCCAGCCCGGTCGCGGCGGCGGAGAAGCCGGTGGCGGTGCTCTGCGTGCCGTCGGCACGCGCGGCGGTGCCCAGCGCGGTGGAGAACGCGCCATTGGCCTGCGCACCGGCGCCGAATGCGCTGGCGCCCTGCGCGGCCGCGGTGGTGGTGCCTTCCAGCAGCACCTCGCCGTTGTCGTCGACGATCGACAGCGCACCGCCGACCGCGGTCGCCGACGCACCGACGGCGGTGGCGTTGCTGCCGACTGCAGTGGCGTTGCCGCCCACCGTCGTGGCGCCGCTGCCGAGCGCGCTGGCACCGTTGCCGATGGCGTTGGCGCCTTCGCCGGCGGCGATCGCATTGGCGCCCTCGACATAGGCGCCGGCATCGCTGGCGTCGCTGCCGCTGGACTGGAAGTACTTGGCGGTGGTGTCGGCGGTCTGCTTGACCGCGTCCAGCTGCGCCACGTTGACCGCATCGGTGGCCTCGGTGCCGGCGGCCACGTTGGTGATCTGGCGTTCGCCGCCGGTCTTGCCGACCGACACGCTGTCGTCGCGGTCGGCCACCGCGTCGGCGCCCAGCGCCACGCTGTTGCGGCCCTGCGCGACCGCGCTGTTGCCCAGCGCGGTGCTGTTGAAGCCGCTGGCGCTGGAGAAACCGCCGACCGCAGTGGCGTACTCGCCCGTCGCATCGGCGGCCACGCCGACCGCGGCGCTGGCGGCGCCGGAGGCGATGCTCTCGGCGCCGAGCGCGGTCGCGCCATCGCCGCTGGCGGTGCTGTAGTAGCCAAGCGCGCTGGCCTCCACGCCGCTGGCGTCGCTGAGGGTGCCGCTGGCCACGCTGCCGTCGCCGCTGGCGTTGCTGGCCGCGCCGGTCGCGGTGCTCTGTGCGCCGCTGGCGTTGCTCTCGGCACCGACCGCGGTGGCGTAGTCGCCGCTGGCATTGGCGTTGTCGCCGATCTGCACGGCCTGCGCCTGGGCGCTGCCGGGAAGGGCGCCGGCGCCCAGCGCCAGGGCGATCGCGCCGGCCAGGGCCAGGCCGTGTGCGCGTGCGGCACGGCGATCGCGGACGACCGCGCCGCGGGCATCGCCGCTGGCCAGTTCCGATGCCACCACCCACATCCCCAACGCGTTGTTCCAGACCTTGCGATAAATCCGATTCATCGACGACTGCTCCTCAATTCGGCTGGTTTTTGGTCAAAAAGCCACCCTCGCCCGGCGTTCCGGCCGGCCGACCCCCTGTCGGTTTTTTAGGTGCCGCACGTCCCAACCGGGACGCGAGAGGCTCACGCCTGTCGCTGCTCGGAGCTGTAGATGAACCGAGGTGGAATGCGGAACTGACTCGAGTGTTAACCCGGCCTTTCAAGTACGTCAAGTTTTTGACTTAACGCGACACACGCCGTGACACAGACCGCGAATTCAGGCTCGTTTCGTTAATTTTTCGATAAATATCAATGAAAACAACCCACTCGCGCCAACTTTTCGGCACGGACCTTGCCAGTCTTGACACACGGCGGTCGGGGCGATTTCGTTTATCGTCAAGGACTTGACGCAAACGTGTGGTAAGTGCGCCAGGAGCTGCACAGTCGAGGTACGCGATCGCGCCAGACGGACGCGAATGGCGCCGATTGCGCGAAACAGGCGCCCGTGGTCACACGGCGGCGCGACCCCGGGGGCGGACGGCGGAATGGATGCGGCCGCAGTGCGACCATGCAGCCCGGAGCGCCAGGTGGGCGCACGCCACCGGCTTGTTCACCGTGACGGTGGCGCAGGCACACGCACGCGACCGCCCTGACGGCAGCGCGCGCGGGACAAAACCCTGCAGTTTTCGTAGATACCGTCTTCCCCTCTAACAGGCAAGGGCCTTTTGAGGGAGGAAGGGCGTGCGGGATTTGAGCACGCCGTAGGCGATATGCAGCAGCTTGCGCATGGCGGCGCAGATGATCTGCTTGTTGGCCTTGCCGCGTTCGCGCAGGCGTTGTTTGAGCGCGCGCACGACCGGGTTGTGGGTCATGGCGACCAAGGCCGGCAGGAACAGGCCGGCGCGCAGGCGTGGGGAGCCGGTGCGGGAGATGCAGACCTGGCCCTGGCGCTTACCCGACTCCTGCAGCCGTGGATTCAACCCGGCAAAGGCAGTCACCGCCGAGGCGTGAGAGAAGCGCTCCACGTTGCCAAGCTCCGCCAGCAACAACGCTGCGCTCCTGTGGGCAATCCCGTCGATGCTGACCAGCAGCTCGCGCTGCCCGCGCAGGGTCGGATCCTGGTCGATTTGGTCGTCAATGGCCCGTTCGATCTGGGCGATGCTCGCCTGGAGCTGGCTGATGATCTCCAGCAGCGAGTCGCGCACCACCGGCGCGGCGACATCCAGGCGATTGCGCTCCATCTGCAGCATCTGCAGCAGGTCGTCCCGGCGGCGCACCAGCGCCTTGAGATGCTTGAGGGCCGGCGGATCGGGCTGCCACGGCCGCAATTGCGACGCATGGCGCAGGCCATAGCTGGCGATCAGCTTGGCGTCGCTCCGGTCGGTCTTGACCCGAGTCAGCTGGCTGCGCGCATACAGCGCCGTCTGCGCCGGGTTGAGGACACACACCCGGTAGCCCAAGGCGTGCACGAACTCGGCCAGCGCCTCGTGGTAGGTGCCGGTGGCTTCCATCACGATCCAGCTGTCCGCCTGCGCGTGGGTCTGCAGCCACGTGCGTAGGGTCTGGAACCCCGTGGGATCGTTCGCAAGCTTGGCTTTGGTGCGGTACTTGCCGTTGGCCAGATCGATGGCCAGATCGAAACTGTGTTTGGCGACGTCGATACCGACGACTGGGGACATGGGGAATTCCTCCATCGTAGGGTGAACACGATCACCGCTGCGCCCGGTCCTGCCTTGTGGATGCGAGTTCACGCCAGCGGCGGACTCTGGATACCGTACGGACACCGATGGGCCAGCATGCGCAATGCGGGAGCCAATCTACAATGCAAGCTCGTGGCTTTAGGAGCGACTGGGCTTCCCGCACTGCTCCGATGATCAGTCGGAAGACATAACGCCGCGGGGGCCTCATGTCCAGATACAAGGAGCGGCTTCAGCCGCGACCGGGCACGGTCAGATCGTCCGAAGACGGGATTTGCCGAAGACACCCATCTCGACGCACAGAAAACTTCGCAGCGTGGCCCGGCGAACCGCCGGTCTGTCGCGGCCGGACACGGTCCTGCGTCGGGACTGAAGTCCCTCCCACATGGGACGCAGCGACGCGCGACCCGGCGCGTCGACGCTCGATCGGACTGGGCGACACCACGCCGTCGCCGTCGCGCAGGCGCGTCGCCATCGCGGCGAGCGCGCCAGGGGCAACGCCGCGTCAGCCCACCCACACCCGCGCGTTGCGGAACATGCGCAGCCACGGCGATGCGTCCGGCCACTCGGCCGGATGCCAGCTGAGGTTGAGCGAGCGCAGGGTGCGTTCCGGGTGCGGCATCAGGATCGTCACCCGGCCGTCGTCGCTGGTCAGGCCGGTGATGCCGTCGGGCGAGCCGTTCGGGTTCAGCGGGTACTGCGTGGCGACGGCGCCATGGCCGTCGACGAAGCGCAGCGCCACCCGCGCGGCGGCCTGGTCCACGGCAGTATCGAACTCGGCGCGGCCTTCGCCGTGCGCCACCGCCACCGGGATCCGCGAGCCGGCCATGCCGCGCAGGAAGATCGACGGCGATTCCACCACTTCCAGCAGGCTGGTGCGCGCCTCGAACTGCTCGCTGCGGTTGCGCAGGAAGCGCGGCCAGTGCTCGGCACCGGGAATGATGTCCTTGAGCTGGCTGAGCATCTGGCAGCCGTTGCACACGCCCAGGGCGAAGGTATCCGGACGCGCGAAGAACGCGGCGAAGGCATCGCGCAGCGCCGGCCGCTCCAGGATCGAGGTGGCCCAGCCGCGGCCGGCACCGAGCACGTCGCCGTAGCTGAAGCCGCCGCAGGCGGCCAGGCCCACGAAGTCGGCCAGGTCGACGCGGCCAGCGATGAGGTCGCTCATGTGCACGTCGAAGGCGCGGAACCCGGCGCGCTCGAACGCATTGGCCATCTCGATCTGGCCGTTGACGCCCTGCTCGCGCAGGATCGCCACCTTCGGCCGCTGGCCGCTGGCGACGAACGGCGCGGCGATGTCCTCGGCCGGGTCGAAGGCCAGCTTCGGCTTCAGCCCGGGCGCGGCGAAATCGCGCGCCAGCGCGCGCTCTTCGGCGGCGCTGTCGGGGTTGTCGCGCAGCGTCTGCATGGCGTGGGTCACCGACCACCAAGCATCGAACAGCTCGTCCCAACGCCATTCGGCCAGGGTCTTGCCGCCCAGGGCCACGCGCACCGCCGCGGCGGTGCTGGGGCGGGCGATGCGCTGCGCGCACTCGGTCAGCGCATGGCGCTCGACCAGGTCGGCGAACGCGGCGCGGTCTTCCTTGGCGACCTGCACCACCGCGCCCAATTCCTCGTTGAACAGGCTGCGGAACGGATCGTCGCCCCAGGCATCGAGGGTGATGTCCAGGCCCTGGCGCGAGGCGAACGCCATCTCGCACAGCGCGGCGAACGCGCCGCCATCGCTGCGGTCGTGATAGGCCAGCAGCATGCCGGCCTCGCGCGCATCGCGGATCAGCTCGAAGAACGCACGCAGCCGCTGCGGATCGTCCAAATCCGGCACCGCGCCGCCGAACGCCGGCAGCGCACCGTCGCCATGCACCTGCGCCAGCACCGAACCGCCCAGGCGCTGCTTGCCGCCGCCCAGCCCGATCAGCCACAACTCGCTCTCGGCCTCGCGCGCCAGCAACGGCGTCAACTGCGCCCGCGCATCGGCGACGGGCGCGAAGGCGGAGACGATGAGGGAGACGGGCGAGACGCTTTTGTGCGTGGCGCTCGCGCCGGGAGTGGGGAGTGGGAATTCGGGATTCGCAGAAGCGCTCTCCCCAATCCCCAATCCCGAATCCCGAATCCCGGCCACACCCCACTGCGCCTGCATCGACAGCGAGTCCTTGCCCACCGGGATGCTCAGGTCCAGCTGCGGGCACAGCTCCATGCCCACCGCCTTGACCGCGGCGTACAGGCGCGCGTCCTCGCCGTCGTGGTTGGCCGCGGCCATCCAGTTCGCCGACAGCTTGACCTGGTCCAGCGCCTGCACCGGCGCCGCGCACAGGTTGGTGATGGCTTCACCCACCGCCATGCGCGCGGCCGCGGCGGCGTCGAGCAGGGCCAGCGGGGTGCGCTCGCCGATCGCCATCGCCTCGCCGGCGTGGGTATCGAAGCCGGCCAGGGTGATCGCGCAATCGGCCAGCGGCAACTGCCAGGGACCGATCATCTGCTCGCGCGCGGTCAGGCCACCGACGCTGCGGTCGCCGATGGTGACCAGGAAGCTCTTCGCCGCCACCGTCGGATGGGCCAGCACGCGCAGCCCGGCCTCGCGCAGGTCCAGCGCATCGGTGTCCAGCTCCGGCCAGCGCGGCGCCGGCGGCTGCCGGGTGTCGCGGTGCATCTTCGGCGGCTTGCCGAAGAGCACGTCCATGGGCAGATCGATGGGGTGCTGGGAATGGGGAGTGGGGAATGGGGAATGGGCAACAGCGGAGTCGGCCGGCTTTTCACCATTCCCGATTCCCGATTCTCCATTCCCACCGCCGAGCACCCCGTAACCCACGACGAGCCGTTCCTCGGCGGTCGCCACACCCACAGCGGCGAACGGGCAGCGCTCGCGCTCGCAGATCGCGGCGAATTCGGCCAGGCGCGCCTGCGGCACGCCGAGCACGTAGCGCTCCTGCGATTCGTTGCACCAAAGCTGCATCGGCGACAGCGAGGGGTCGTCGCTGGGCACGCGGTCCAGGTCGATGAGGCCGCCGACGCTGGAATCGTGCAGCAGTTCGGGAATGGCGTTGGACAGGCCGCCGGCGCCGACGTCGTGGAACCAGCGGATCGGGTTGTCCGTGCCCAGCGCCACGCAGCGGTCGATGACCTCCTGCACGCGCCGCTCCATCTCCGGGTTGTCGCGCTGCACGCTGGCGAAATCCAGGTCCTCGGCGCTGTCGCCGGAGGCCACCGAACTGGCCGCGCCGCCGCCCAGGCCGATCAGCATCGCCGGGCCGCCGAGCACGATCACCGCATCGCCAGGCTGCAGCGGGATCTTCTCCACCTGCACGCGGTCGATCGCGCCCAGGCCGCCGGCCAGCATGATCGGCTTGTCGTAGGCGCGGGTCAGGTCCTGCGTCTCCGGCAGCTCGAAGCTGCGGAAATAGCCGAGCAGGTTGGGCCGGCCGAATTCGTTGTTGAACGCGGCGCCGCCGAGCGGGCCGTCCAGCATGATTTCCAGCGCCGGCGCCATGCGCGGGTTGAGCGGACGCGCGCCCTCCCAGGGCTGCGGCAGGCTGGGAATGCGCAGGTGCGAGACGCTGAAGCCGGTGAGGCCGGCCTTGGGCTTGCCGCCGCGGCCGGTGGCGCCCTCGTCGCGGATCTCGCCGCCGGCGCCGGTGGAGGCGCCCGGGAACGGCGCGATCGCGGTCGGGTGGTTGTGGGTCTCGACCTTGATGCAGAACGCCGACGGCGTCACCGCCTCGCTGCGGTACTCGCCGCTGGTCGGATCCGGGCGGTAGCGCGCGGCCGGGTGCCCTTCCACCACCGCCGCATTGTCGCTGTACGCGCTGAGCGTGTGCTGCGGGGTCTGCTGGTGGGTGTGCTTGATCATCCGGAACAGCGAGCGGTCCTGCTCCTTGCCGTCGATGGTCCAGCTGGCGTTGAAGATCTTGTGCCGGCAGTGCTCGGAATTGGCCTGCGCGAACATCATCAGTTCCACGTCGGCCGGATCGCGGCCGAGTTCGCCGAAGCGCTGGCGCAGGTAGTCGATCTCGTCCTGGGCCAGGGCCAGGCCCAGGCGCGCATTGGCCGCTTCCAGCTGGTCCAGCGGGATACGCTCGACCTCGCCGCGCGCCGGCGCCTGGAACAGCGCCTGCGCCTGCGCGGCATCGTCCAGCAGCGACTGCGTCATCGGATCGTGCAGCAGCTTGGCCAGCGCGGCCTGGTCGGCCGGCGCCTGCGGCCAGCCGGCCAGGTCCAGGCGGGTACCGCGCTCGACCCGGCGGATCGCCAGCCCGGCGCCGCGCACCAGTTCGGTGGCCTTGCTCGACCATGGCGAGCGCGTGCCCAGTCGCGGCACCACGTAGCGCGAGCAGGTGCCCGCGTCGGCCGGCGCCGGCGCGTCCTGCGCCTGCAGGATGCGCCGCGCCGCGACCAGGTCGAGCGACCCGGCGTTCTCGCCGTCGATGAAGTAGACGTGCCAGGCGCCGGCGATGCGCACGCCGGGAACGAGGGACTGCAGGCGGGTTTCGAGCCGAGCGCGACGGAACGGCGAAAGGGCGGGAGCGCCCTCGAGGACGATCATGTCCGGGGAACCGTGTGAGGAAACGGGCTGGCTATTGTAAGCCGGGATTGGGGATTCGGGATTTGGGATTGGTAAAGGCGGCGCTCCGTGCACGGGTGTGCTCCCGGTAACGCCTTGACGATGGACACGTGGCGGGGTTGCGGGGTCGAGCGCGGCGGTCGCCGCGTCCCGGCTGGCGTCCTCGCCATCGGACGCGCTGACGGCGTCCTGCTCGCAGTAGACGTCTAAATCAGCAGCCCGCATCCGCAAGCGGGGCGTCTGCGCAAGGAGATTCGCCGAAGCAGCGCTCCAGCGAATCCCCAATCCCGAATGCCGAATCCCGGCGCGCGGCCCTTAACGGCTTCCGCCAGCCTTCGTCGCTTCCGCCGCGCGCTTATCGAGCGCTTCGCGCATCTTGGCCGGGGGCAGGTAGCCGCCGATCTGGGTGCCGTCCGGGGCGAAGATCGCCGGGGTGCCGTTCACGCCCAGGCGCTGGCCCAGGTTGTACTGCATGGTCACCGGGTTCTTGCAGTTGGCCGCGCTCGGCACCTTGCCATTGGCCTTGGCGTCGGTCAGGGCCTTCTTCTTGTCGGCCGCGCACCACACCGCGACCATGTCCTTGTAGTCCTGGCTGCCCAGGCCCATGCGCGGGAACGCCAGGTACTCCACGGCGATGCCCTGCTTGTTGAGCTCGCCGATCTCGCTGTGCAGCTTGCGGCAGTAGCCGCATTCGATGTCGGTGAACACGCTGATGGTGTACTTGGGATTGGCCGGGGCGAACACGATGCGGTCGGCACGCGGCGCCGATTCCAGCAGCTTGCGGCGGTAGCTCAGCAGGCCCTCGCTGGAGGCGAACTGCTTTTCCTGGATGTCGAACGGCTGCGCCTGGAACAGGTAGCGGCCGTCGTCGGAGACGTACAGCACCTGGCCGCCCACCACCACTTCGCGGAAACCGGGGAACGGCGCGGCGCCGATGTAGTCGGGCTTGAAGTTGGGATCGAGCTGCAGCAGCGCCGACCGCACGCGCTGCTCGCCCGGTGCGCCGCTGACGGCGGGTGCGGCCTTGGACGACGCGGCGGCACCGGCCGGCGGCGTGGTGGACTGTGCGCAGGCGGAGAGCGAAGCCGCGCCCAGCAGCGCGCAAAGAGCAAAACGGAGCATTGGCGATCCATGAGGGCTGCGAATGGCCGGATTGTCGCACACCCCCCAGCGCGGTCCATGTAGACAGGCTGAGCGGCGTCGCGCAACGCGGCCACCTTCATGAACGCTCCAAATCACCCGCAGGAGCGGCGTCGGCCGCGACGGCATTCCCCGAAAACACCATCGCGGCTGAAGCCGCTCCTGCACGATCGCGCGCAGCCCACGTGGCGGATTGCAGGGACCTTCAACCGCGCGGATGATGCTTGCGGTGCAGGCTCTGCAGGTGCTCGCGCGCGACCAGGGTATAGATCTGGGTAGTGGACAGCGAACTGTGGCCGAGCAGCATCTGCAGCGCGCGCAGGTCTGCACCGCGGTTGAGCAGATGCGTGGCGAAGCTGTGGCGCAGGCCGTGCGGACTGATCCGCGCCGGATCGATCCCGGCCACCGCTGCATAGCGCTTCACCAACACCCAGAACTGCTGGCGGGTCAGCGCGCGGCGCGCGGCGTCGATGAACAGCGGCACCACACCATCGCTGGCCGGCACCGCCTGCCCGGCCGCCAGGGCCGGCCGCGCACCGTCCAGGTAGCGCTGCAGCCAGTGCTGCGATTCCTCGCCCAGCGGCACCAGCCGCTCCTTGCTGCCCTTGCCGGTGACCCGCAGCACGCCCTGGCGCAGGTTCACCGCGTTGGCCGGCAGGTTCACCAGCTCGCTGACGCGCAGCCCGGCGGCGTACATCAGCTCGAGCATGGCGCGATCGCGCAGGCCGGCCGGCGCGGTCGCGTCCGGCGCCGCCAGCAGCGCATCGATCTGGCTTTCGGCCAGCGCCTTGGGCAGCGAACGCGGCAGCCGCGGCGGCTCCAGCAGCGCGGTCGGATCGTCGCTGCGCTCGCCGCGGCGCACACGCAGGGCGAAGAACGCGCGCAACGACGACAGCCAGCGCGCATTGCTGCGCGGCGAATAGCCCAGTCCGGTGCGCCAGGCCAGGTAGTCGAACAGCGCCTGCCGATCGGCCCCGGCCAGGCCACCGCCCGCACCGTCGCGCCAGCGCGCGAACCCCTCCAGGTCGCGGCGATAGCTGTCCAGGCTCTGCCGCGCCAATCCCTGCTCGGCCCAGGCCGCATCCAGGAACTGCTGGATCGCCAGCGCATCGGCCTCGCGCAGCGGCGCGAGCCGTTGCGTCTGCTGGCGGCGCTCGGCGGGGGAATGCAGGGAGGGCATTTGGGGGATTCGGGATTCGGGATTCGGGATTCGGGAAAGCCTAGCGGCTTCGCCGGGGGGCGCAAGGTCGATGTGGGCGGGACGCGCGCAGGGCTGCGCATGCGCGAGCCGCACGACACGCAGTCCACCGCAAAGCGCGCCACTGGCTCTAAGCTGTGCCGATGAGCGCCTCGCCTCCCGATCCCGTCCCCCGCCCGCGCGCGCTGCTGCTGTGGCGGCTGCTGGCGCTGTTCTACGACGCCTGGCCGGTGCTGGCGCTGTGGTTCGTGGTCTCGGCGCTGTTCACCCTCGGCTACACGCTGGAAGGCCATGCGCCACGCGAGAACATCGCCCCGTTCAGCGCCCTGCAGTGGCTGCTGTGGCTGTGTTGCTGGGTGGTGGCCGGCCTGTACGCGACGCTGAGCTGGCGCCGCGGCGGCCAGACCCTGGGCATGCGTCCGTGGCGCCTGCGCCTGCACGGTGCCGATGGCAGCACGCCGAGTTGGGGCGCGCTGTGGCGGCGCTATCTGGTCGGTACCGTGTCGTTATTGCTGGGCGGGTTGGGGTTCTGGTGGGCGCTTTTTGATCGGGAACGGCTGACATGGCACGACCGCGCCAGCGGTACCCGTCTGATCCGCCAGCCCAAAGCCAGGCCCTGACTGCAGCACATGGGCGCGCGCCATCGCGCGCGAAGGTGAGAGCACGGCACGTCGCGCCGCCGCCAACGCAGCGACGCGGCCACGCAACCCCTAGACCTTGGTTTGCCCGGTCACGACGCGCTCGATGACCGCCAGCCTGACCCTGTCCTCGGGCGAGTCGCTGAGGTTCAGAAATCCGTCGACACCGTGCTTGGTGCCATTGCGGAAATCCTGGAAGGTGTCGAGGATCCGGGTCGGGTAGCGCTCGAGGTGCTGCGCATCCTTCAGGAACACGGTCACGCAGTCGTTCCATTGATCCAGGTGCTGGTTGCTGACATAGGACTCGAGCAGCACCGCATCGATCTTGTTCCACTTCGCCCAGGTGACCAGCGCCTGGCCGGCGTCCGGATAGAAGCGCCAGCAGTCGACGGGGTAGCGATGGAAGTCGCCATTGGAGGGCGTATTCAAGTAACACAGCCCGCCCGGCTTCAGCACCCGCAGGATCTCCAGGAACACCACCCAGAACATTTCCGAATGTTCGAGGCAACTGCTCGACACCACCATGTCGATGGACGCATCGTCGAACGGGAGCGCATACGGCGAATCCAGCACGACATCGACGCCGTCGCCGCTCGCAAAATCCACACCGATGTACTCGAACTGCTCCGGCGTGACCTGGCGCAGGGTGCCGTTGAAATTCCTGGATCCGATCTCGACGACCTTGACGCTCGATTGGCTTTTGAATGGCTCGGAGTACGCGTCGAAAAAACGCTGGCCATTACTCATTGCAGTGGGATGCATCGAAAACCCTTCCAGATGGCAATTACAACGATTCCAGCCTTCGTCAAGCCGGCGACAACGCCGCTCGAAAGACCGCCAATGATGGGGCACAAAGGCAATGCCACCCCTGCAGAACGCGCACGATTATTGCCGCATCGGGCAGGCGGGGTAAAGCGTGCCCGACGCGGCGGCCGGGCGCCGCTGCGTCCCCCGAACGACCGCGGAACGCCAGGCCCGACAGCGCCCGGAGCCGCGTCTGCGACATGCGCTAGCTGCTGCGTTTGCGGAACAGCAACCAGGACACGGTCAGCATCACCAGCGGCGGCAAGGCGTAGGCGATGCGGTAGTCGAACTTCAGGGCGCCGGCCATACGTCCGAAGAACAGTTGCAGCAGCCAGAACACCAGCGCGAACAGGATGCCCAGGAACAGGCGTTTGCCCATGCCGCCGCTGCGCAGCGCGCCGAACGCGAACGGGATCGCGGCGAAGCACAGCGCCAGCACGTTCAGCGGGTAGAACCAGCGGCTCCAGTACTGGTCCTCGTAGTCGCGCGCATCCAGGCCATTGCGGCGGCGGTATTCGATGCTGGTGTGCAGGTCGCGCGCCGACAGGTTGCGCGGCTTGGCCAGGCCCGAAGCCAGCGCCTTCGCATCCAACTGCGATTGCCATGGCAGGCTGTCGAACTTCTCGCGTTGCACCGAGCGTTCGGCGAAGTTGTCGCGGTAGGCCTGCTTGAGGGTCCAACTGCTGCGACGGTGCTCGGCGATGGCGGCGTGGGTCAGCGACGCCAGCCGGCCGCTGTCGTCGAGCGTGTACAGGCGCACGTCGCGCAGTTCCAGCCAGGTGCCGCCGTCGTCTTCTAGGTGCTCTTCGCCGGCCTGCGCGTTGAGGAAGGTGTTGCCCTCGCGCGCCCACAGCCCGGAATAGCGGGCCATGCTCATGTCGCCGTTGTACTTGGCGTTGGCCTTGATCGCGTCCGCCTGGTTCTGCGCCCACGGCGCCAGGGTCTCGCCGTTGACCACCATGACCACGGTCAGCACCGCCATGGTTGAGGCTGCGGCCAGGCTGAGCCGGCGCCGCGACAGGCCCAGCGCGCGCAGCGCGGTCAGCTCGGAGGTGGCGGCGAGCTGGCCCAGGCCCATCAGCACGCCGATCACCGCGCCGGTCGGGAACAGGGTGTAGGCGCGGCGCGGCACCGTGTAGGCCACGAACGCGGCCGCATGGCCCAGGCTGTAGCTGCCGGTGCCGATCGTCTTGAACTCGTTGGACAGGGCCATGATCACGTCCAGGCCCAGCAGCACCGCCCAGGTCAGCAGCACCGTGCCGAGCACGGCGCGGCCCACGTACACATCGTGCAGGTTCGGACGCAGCCTCATGCCGGCTGCCTCCGCGGCCGCGACAGCCGGCCATCGCGCAGGTACATCCACACCGACAGCGCCAGCAGCGGCAGGGTCAGCCACCACAGGCCGAGCGCGCGCGGCAGCTTCTCGGTGCTCAGCCACTGGGTGCCCAGGAACATCAGGTTGGTGCCGACCAGGTAGGCCAGGAAAGCCAGCATGATCCGGCCATAGCGCTGCTGCCGCGGCGAACTGCGCGACAGCGGCAGGGTCAGCAGGGCGAAGGCCAGCGCCAGCAGCGGCGGCGCCAAGCGCGCATGCAACTGCGCATTGGCCTGCGGGCGCGGATCGCCGATCAGCTTGGCGGTGGGCAGCAGCTCCGGATCGTCATCCTTGCGCGCGGCGTTGCGGTCGGGCAGCGCCACGTCGTTGCTGACGAAACGCATCATCCGGTAGTCCAGCCCGTCGCCGGCCAGCGGGCCCTCGACCCGGTAGCCGTCTTCCAGGCGCAGGTAGCGGTCGGCCTTGCCCTCGAAGAACATGGCGCCGCGCTGCGCGGTGACCACGTCGAGGCGGCCGTCCTTCTGCCGCTGCATGAACACCTTGCTGAGCTTGGTGCCGTCCCCGGACAGGGTGCTGATGTAGACGATGCCGCCATTGGACAGCGGGGTGAAGCGCCCCGCCTCCAACCCGGCCATCAGCAGGCTGTGGTTGGCCTCGTCGATCAGCCGGTCGGAGGTACGGTCGGCCCAGGGGCCCAGCCACAGCGAGCACAAGCCGACCAGGGTCACCACCGGGATCACCAGCATCAGGATCGGCCGCAGCAGGCGCCGCGGACCCACGCCGATGGCGGTGATCACCGCCATTTCCGAGTCGCGGTACAGCCGCGCCAGCGCCAGCAGCAGGCCCAGCATCAGCGCCAGCGGCAGGATCAGCGGCAGGTACACCACGAACTGCAGGCCCAGCTGGGAAAACAACAACTTGGCCGGGATGCGGCCATCGGCGATGTTGCCCAGGATGTCCACCAGCACACCACCGACGCTGACCACCAGCAGCACGATCAGGGTGGCCGAGAAGCTCTGGACGAAATCGCGCAGCAGGTATCGATCGAGCTTCGGCATGGGGGTGGGTTGATTTAAACTCTCGGATTCGTTCGCGGCGGACCCAGCCTATCCGACTGGGGGTAAAGAGTCCGCGATTGTACGGATTTGCCAACGGAATCTGATCAATGGCCCTGGAATTCACCCTGAACCACGACGCCCCGGCCACCGCGGCGTTCGATTGCATCGTCGTCGGCGTGTTCGCCGACAAGCGCCTGTCCCCGGCCGCCCAGGCCCTGGACACGGCCAGCGGCGGACGCCTGACCGCCCTGGCCGAGCGCGGCGACGTCAGCGGCAAGACCGGCGCCACCGCCCTGCTCCACGACCTGCCGGGCGTGAGCGCGCCGCGGGTGCTGGCCGTGGGCCTGGGCGACGCCGCCAAGTTCGGCGTGCCGCAATACCTGAAGGCGGTCGGCGACGCCGCGCGTGCGCTCAAGAGCGGGCCTGTGGCCAGCGCCCTGCTGACCCTGAGCGAACTGGAGGTCAAGGGCCGCGACCGCGCCTGGGCGATCCGCCAGGCGGTGATCGCCAGCGACCACGCCTGCTACCGCTACACCGCCACCCTCGGCAAGAAGAAGCCCGACGACAGCGGCCTCGCGCGTATGGCCGTGCACGGCGACGACGCCACCGCGCTGGCCCAGGGCCAGGCGATCGCCGCCGGCGTGAAATTCGCCCGCGAACTGGGCAACCTGCCGCCGAACCTGTGCACCCCGGCCTACCTGGCCGAGACCGCCGCCGCCTTCGCCCAGGGCGTGGACGGCGCCGAGGCCGAGATCCTCGACGAGACGCAGATGCAGGAACTGGGCATGGGCTCGCTGCTGGCGGTGGCGCGCGGCTCGGCCAACCGCCCGCGGCTGCTGGTGCTGAAGTGGAACGGTGGCGGCGACGCTCAGCCCTACGTGCTGGTCGGCAAGGGCATCACCTTCGATACCGGCGGCGTCAACCTGAAGACCCAGGGCGGCATCGAGGAGATGAAGTACGACATGTGCGGTGGCGCCAACGTCATCGGCACCTTCGTCGCCGCCGCGACCGCGCGCCTGCCGCTGAACCTGGTGGTGGTGGTGCCGGCGGTGGAGAACGCGATCGACGGCAACGCCTACCGCCCGTCGGACGTGATCACCAGCATGTCCGGCAAGACCATCGAGGTCGGCAACACCGACGCCGAGGGCCGCCTGATCCTGTGCGATGCGCTGACCTACGCCGAGCGCTTCAAGCCGGCGGCGCTGATCGACGTGGCCACCCTCACCGGCGCCTGCATGGTCGCCCTCGGCCACCAGACCGCCGGCCTGATGAGCAAGCACGACGACCTGGCCGCAGAACTGCTGGCCGCCGGCGAGCACGTGTTCGACCGCGCCTGGCGCCTGCCGCTGTGGGACGAGTACCAGGGCCTGCTGGATTCCAGCTTCGCCGACGTCTACAACATCGGCGGCCGCTGGGCCGGCGCGATCACCGCCGGCTGCTTCCTGTCGCGCTTCACCGAAGGCCAGCGCTGGGCGCACCTGGACATCGCCGGCGTGGCCAGCGACGAAGGCAAGCGCGGCATGGCCACCGGCCGCCCGGTAGGCTTGTTGTCGCAGTGGTTGCTCGACCGCGCCGCAGGCGGCGCGGCGTGATTAGGGAGTCGGGATTGGGGATTCGTGAAAGGCGCCTCCGCGTTTCCTTCGCGTGCCCCATGCTCCAGCAGGCGACCATGGTCCGCCGTTGCCAATCCCCAATCCCCAATAACGAATCCCCGCTCTGATGCGCGCCGACTTCTATCTGATCGCCAAGCCGCGGTTCCTCAACGAACCGCTGCGGCTGGTGTGCGAACTGGCGCGCAAGGCCAACGACGCCAATCTGTGGACGCTGGTGCTGGCGCGCGACATGGCCCAGGCCGAGGAACTGGACGAGTTGTTGTGGGCGTTCGATGCCGACGCCTACATCCCGCACCAGATCGCCGACGCCGATGCCGACGAAGAAGAGGCCCAGGTGCTGATCGTCCCGCCCGGCGTCGACGCGCCGCAGCGGCCGCTGGTGATCAACCTGCGCGATGCGCCCTACCTGGGCGCCTGCGACCGCGTCCTGGAAGTCGTGCCGGCCGACCCGTCCGCGCGCGACCCGCTGCGCGAGCGCTGGAAGCAGTACAAGGCCCAGGGCTACGCGGTCAACAAGCACGACATGTGAGGGGCCGGGATTGGGGATTGGGGATTCGGGATGAGTTCCTGCCCCGCTCCCTCATCGGCACCGCACGGCAACGAATCCCGAATTACGAATCCCCAATCCCGGCTTCCCCATGACCACCCTCGCCTCCAGCTACGATCCCACCTCCTTCGAATCGCGCCTGTACGCGCAATGGGAAGCGTCCGGCTACTTCGTGCCGTCCGGGAAAGGCACGCCATACACCGTGCTGCTGCCGCCGCCGAACGTGACCGGCACGCTGCACATGGGCCACGCCTTCCAGCAGACGCTGATGGATGCGTTGGTGCGTTACCACCGCATGCGCGGCTTCGACACGCTGTGGCAGGTCGGCAGCGACCACGCCGGCATCGCCACCGAGATGGTGGTGTCGCGCAACCTGACCTTGGAGGGCAAGGGCGAGACCCGCGATTCGCTGGGCCGCGACGGTTTCATCGCCAAGGTCTGGGAGTGGAAGCAGCATTCCGGCGACACCATCGAGCGGCAGATGCGCCGCCTCGGCACCTCGGCCGACTGGTCGCGCAGCACCTTCACCATGGATCCGCAGCCGTCGGCGGCGGTGATCGAGGCCTTCGTGCGCTGGCACGAACAGGGCCTGATCTACCGCGGCCAGCGCCTGGTCAACTGGGACCCGGTGCTGAAGACCGCGATCTCCGACCTGGAAGTGGAGAACGTCGAGGAAGACGGCTTCCTGTGGTCGATCGCCTACACATTGGACGACGGCGCCAGCTACGAACACGTCGAGCACGACGCCGACGGCAACGAAACCCTGCGCGAGACCCGCGACTACCTGGTAGTCGCCACCACCCGCCCGGAGACCCTGCTCGGCGATACCGCGGTGATGGTGCACCCGGAGGATGCGCGTTACGCGCACCTGATCGGCAAGACGGTGACGCTGCCGCTGACCGGCCGCCGCGTGCCGGTGATCGGCGACGACTACGTCGATCGCGCGTTCGGCACCGGCGTGGTCAAGGTCACCCCGGCGCACGACTTCAACGACTATCAGGTCGGCGTGCGGCATGGGTTGCCGATGATCAACATCCTGACCAAGGACGCAAAGATCATCGGTGCACCAGAGAGCCATGCGGAAATCAGCGCCGAGCTATCGAAAAACGACCCTTCCGATAGCGGCGCGCTCGTCCCCGATGACCTCTTCAGCCCCGAACGTATTCCAGCCAAATACCGCGGCCTGGACCGCTTCGATGCGCGCAAGGCAGTGCTGGCCGACCTCGAGGAACAGGGCATCCTGGTCGAGACCAAGCCGCACAAGCTGCAGGTGCCGCGCGGCGACCGCACCGGCCAGGTGATCGAGCCGTACCTCACCGACCAGTGGTTCGTGAAGATGGACGCGCTGGCCAAGCGTGGCCTGGAGCTGGTCGAGTCCGGGCAGATCCAGTTCGTGCCGCCGAACTGGATCAACACCTACCGCCACTGGATGGAGAACATCCAGGATTGGTGCATCAGCCGCCAGCTGTGGTGGGGCCATCGCATTCCGGCCTGGTTCGACGACACGGGCAAGTACTACGTCGGCCGCGACGAGGCCGACGCGCGCGCTAAGGCCGGCCTTGGCGCCGACGTCGCCCTGCAACAGGACAGCGACGTGCTGGAAACCTGGTTCTCCTCGCAACTATGGCCGTTCTCGACCATGGGCTGGCCGGATCCGCAGGCGATGGCCGAGCGCGGCTTCGACCGCTACCTGCCGTCGAGCGTGCTGGTCACCGGCTTCGACATCATCTTCTTCTGGGTGGCGCGCATGATCATGGCCACCGACAGCTTCACCGGCAAGGTGCCGTTCCGCGACGTCTACATCACCGGCCTGATCCGCGACGGGCAAGGCCAGAAGATGTCCAAGTCCAAGGGCAACGTGCTCGATCCGCTGGACATCATCGACGGCATCGACATCGAGGCCCTGGTCGCCAAGCGCACCACCGGACTGATGAAGCCGCAGGACGCCCCCAAGATCGAGAAGGCCACCCGCAAGGAATTCCCGAACGGCATCATCGCCCACGGCGCCGACGCGCTGCGCTTCACCATCGCCGCGCTGGCCGGCCACGGCCGCGAGATCAAGTTCGACCTGGGCCGCGCCGAGGGCTACAAGAACTTCTGCAACAAGCTGTGGAATGCCAGCCGCTTCGTGTTGATGAACACGCCGGGCGGGGAGTCGGAAGTCGGGATTCGGGAATCGCAACAGCTTGCACCAGTCACCGATGCCGAGAAGTGGATCCTGCTGCGGTTGCAGGCGGTGACTGCCGAGGCGCAGGCGCAGTTTGCCGCGTACCGCTTCGACCTGCTGGCGCAGTGCCTGTACGAATTCGCCTGGAACGAGTTCTGCGACTGGTTCCTGGAACTGGCCAAGCCGGCGCTGAGCGGCGACGATGCGGCCGCCGCCGACAGCACCCGCCACACCCTGCTGCACGTGCTGGAAACCCTGCTGCGCCTGCTGCACCCGCTGACCCCGTTCCTCACCGAGGAACTGTGGCAGCAGGTGGCGCCGCGCCTGGGCATCGCCGCGCCGACCATCTCGCTGCAGCCATACCCGGAGGCCGCGGCGATGGACGTGGCCGCCTACGCCGGCGCCGCGGCCGACGTGGAATGGCTGAAGGCGATGGTGTCGGCGCTGCGCCGCGTGCGCAGTGAACTGCAGGTGGCACCGTCGCGGCAGGTGCCGCTGCTGCTGCAGGGTGGCCAGGCACAGGACCGTGCGCGGGTGGAACGCTTCGCGGCGCAGTTGCGCTTCCTGCTCAAGCTGGAGTCCATCCAGTGGCTGGACGACGGCGCGCCGTCGCCGGCCGCGGCCACCGCGATCGTCGGCGAACTGACGCTGCTGGTGCCGCTGGAAGGCCTGGTCGACCTGGATGCCGAACGCCTGCGCCTGGACAAGGAGATCGCCCGCGTCGCCGCGGAGAAGGACAAGAGCGAGGCCAAGCTGGGCAAGTTCACCGACAAGGTGCCGCCCGCGGTGATCGAGCAGGAACGCCAGCGCCTGGCCGACTGGAGTGCGCAACTCGACGGCCTGCGCGCGCAGCGCGCCAAGCTGTAACGCAACACAGGTTGTAGGAGCGGCTTCAGCCGCGACCTCTGTCCCTAACGGGTCGCGGCTGAAGCCGCTCCTACAACACAGCAGCGCCATGCCACGGCCGGGCATCGGCAGCGATGCGGACGGCCTCGGACCATCCCAACGTCATCTCGGCTTGGCATCGCGACTGACGCCCCATCGCCGCACCACCACGCCGCCGCCCGACCTCCGGGCGGCAGCGCACAGATGCCCTTACAGCTTGCCGGCGCCGGCCTTGGCCTTGACGTCGGCTGCCACCTTGTTCGCCGGCAGCAGCGAATAGGTGTACGGCGGGGTCCAGCCGATGTTGTTGTTCCACGAGCAGGTCAGCGCCTTGCCGTTGAGCAGCGAGCCGAAATCGCGATAGACGCTGCCGCCGTAGTCGGCCGCGATCTTGTCGCAGCTGCTCACGCCGCTGATGTCGAAGACGTTGTTCTCGGAGAAGATCTTCGACTCCTTGCCGACGCCGTGCGCGTAGGAGAACGGATACACCGCGTTGCTGGTGCTGCCGACGTGGTAGTTGTTGTACAGGTGCACCTGGCCGAAGCGCACCCGCGGCGCGCGCGCGGAGATGTTCTCGAACAGGGTGTTGTGGATGGTCACCTTGAGCTTGCCGCTGTCGGTGCTGGAGGCGCTGTCGCTGGAGCCGATCAGGTTGTTCTTCTCGTGCGACTTGAACGCCGAGTAGGACACGGTGACGTAGTTGGCGCCCTTCTTGATGTCCAGCGCGCCGTCGTGGTGCTGCTTGGGCCGGCCGTTGGCGGTGCCGTTCTGGTCGTCGGTGCGGCGGCCGTCGGTGAAGGTCACATGGTCCACCCACACGTTGCTGGCGCCCTCGATGGTCATGCCGTCGTATTCGGAATTCCAGTTGCCGGCGCTGCCGTCGTCCGGATCCCACACCGGTTGCGGATCCCACGGATTCTCGATGGTGATGTTGCGCACGATCACGTCGTTGGCCTTGACGTAGAAATAGCCCTCGCGGATCTCGGCGTTGCTGCCGACGCCGATCAGCGTGGTCTTGGTCGGGACGTCCAGGCGTGCGCGGCTCTTCATGTCGGCGGTGGTGCTGTACGGCGTGCCCTCGCTGATGTCGATGATGCCATTGATCTTGATGATGCGGCCGTTGCTGCCGGCGCTGGCCTTCAGCGCGGCCTTCAGTTGCGCCGCGGTGCTGACGCTGTAGATGTCGGCCGCGGCGGCCTTGGAACCGCCCTTGGTGCCGCCGTTCTGCGTGGCCCAGCCGGTGGTCGCGACCTCCAGGCTGGCGTCGGCATGGGCGGCGCCGGCGATGCCGGCCAGGCACAGGGCCAGGCCGAACGTGCGCAGCGGCGAGCGCGGCGATGGAGCGATGCGGGACTGCGTGGTCATCCTGGAAACCTCGTGAGCATGCGTGGTTTGGACGCAGGCGCGCGTGCTCCGCCACGGCGGAATGCACGGCGACGCCTGCGCGGTCGCTGTCCCTTCGGACAACTGCGGGTCATGCCTTCGTGGGAGGCAGGCGCCGAAGAGGCGCGCACTGTAGGCAGAGCGCGGCGGCTGTAAAGTGCCGCTGTAGACACCCACGATCCAGCAGCAGGATGTGTGAGATGCGTCGCACAAATCGGCCGCCGGCGGCAACGCGCCGTGGCGCCCACGCTGCGGGACAACAACGCTGTCCCACCGACAGCAGCGCGACATTGCCAAGCAGCCTGCAACCGCGCCAGGACCGCGCAAAAACGTGCGTGGCGGACGCGGACCAAGCGTGCGTGCTCGCCGCCGGAGAGCGCGCTCGTCGCGGCAACGCTGCCGGCAAAGCGGCGTGACCCGCTTAGGCGGAGGTGTGCCGCACCGGGTGCGCAGTTCGGCATCCCGGCAGCGGCAAGGCAGACGCCGGACACAAGCAGGCCGCGGCGCGCGGCATGCACGCAATCCGCCACCCAGGCGAAGCGGCGGCGCGCGGCGCGCGAACGCGCCTCAGGACATGCCGTCGAAGAACAGTTCGATCGCCATCACCAGTGCGTCCTCGCGGCCGTTCGCGGCCGGGTAGTAGCGCGGGCGCCGGCCGATCTCGTTGAAGCCTTCGCTGTGGTAAAGGGCGATCGCGTTGGGATTGGACGGGCGCACTTCCAGGAACACCCGGCGCGCGCCGAGATCGACGCCGTACTTGATCAGCGCGCGCAGCAGCAGCCGGCCGTAGCCGCGCGATTGCCGCTCCGGCGCCACGCAGACGTTGAGGATATGCGCCTCGTCGGCGGCGACGCTGATCACCCCGTAGCCGACGATCGTGCCCTCCTCCACCAGCACCCAACCCGGGTAACCGGCCTGCAGGCAGTCGCGGAAGATGCCGCGGGTCCAGGGGAACGGATAGGCGCGGCGCTCGATCTCCATCACCGCGTCCAGATCGGCCTCACGCAGGGCGCGCAGCGTGGCCGGCGGCGCCGACGCCGAGCCGAGCGCGCTCATCGCGGCGCCCGCTTGCGCAGCGCGCGCAGCTGCGGCCACAGCGCGCGCTTGGCCGCGGCATTGCCGCGCAGTTCGTCCAGCGGCCAGGTCGCCATCAGCGCCTGCGTGGCCGGATCGTTGGGATTGAGGCCGGAAGCGCGCAGCAAGGCGATCTGCAGGCGGTCTGGCAGGCGCAGGCCGACCCGGCGCGCCCCGGCCGCAGGCGCCGCACGCGGCGCGTCCGGCTGCACCGCCGGTGCCGGGGGCGCGGATGCCCGCCGCCGCTCCGGTGCGTCGCCAGCCGGCATGTCGGCGGCATGGCCGCCACGCGGCGGCGCCGATGCCGATGGCGCGCGCTGCACCGGCGGCGCCGGCTCGGTCGCCGGCGACGGGACGGGCTCAGGCTCGACCACGGCCGCGGCATCCACGTACACGGTGTGGCCGAGCGCCTGCAGCCAGCCGACCTGCTCGGCCGACCACAGCGGCGCATGCATGGACGCCTGCTCGCTCATGCCGCGTCCGGCACCTTGCGCCAGCGCCGCCACAGCCACAGGCACGGCCCGGACAGCGCGTACAGCACGCCGATCGCCAGCAGCGCCCGCGCCAGGTCGATCACCAGCACCGCCAGCACGATCGGCGCCAGCACCAGCATCAGGAACGGCACCCGGTCGGTTCGCGGGCCCTTCTCGCCGCTGCCCTTGAAGCTCCAGAAGCGGATGCGGCTGACCATCAGCAGTGCCGCGGTCACGGTCAGGCCCAGCGCCACGTAGCGCAGCTGTTCGCCGTCCCAGCCCAGCGAGCCGTCGGCGAAGGACCACACGAAGGCCATCATCAGCCCGGCCGCGGCCGGACTGGCCAGGCCCACGAACCAGCGCTTGTCGACCGTGCCGACCTGGGTATTGAAGCGGGCCAGGCGCAGCGCGGCGCAGGCCGCGTACAGGAACGCCGCCGACCAGCCGACCCGGCCGAGCATGCCGCCGTCGAACTTCAGCGCCGACAGCGACCAGTGGTACATCACCAGCGCCGGCGCCATGCCGAAGCTGACCAGGTCGGCCAGCGAGTCGTACTGCACGCCGAATTCGCTGCTGGTGCCGGTCAGCCGCGCCACGCGCCCGTCCAGCCCGTCCATCACCGCGGCCACGAACACCGCCACGCTGGCGTGCACGAACTGGCCGTTGGCGGCGGCGATGATGGCGTAGAAACCGGAGAACAGGCCGGCGGTGGTGAACAGGTTCGGCAGCAGGTAGATGGTGCGCGAACGGGGGGGCGGTCGGGATGGGTCCATCCCGCCAGTCTAATCGACTTGCCAGGCCCGTCGGCGGGTGCTGCAATCGGCGCTCCCGCCGCGCCCTGGAGACCGAGATGCGCGCCCTGCCCCGGTTTTGCTGCCTGTCCCTGCTCGCCGTCAGCGGCATGCTCGGCGCCACCACCCTGTACCAATGGAAGGACGCCCAGGGCGTCACCCACTATGCCGAGACCCCGCCGACCGGCGGCAAGTACCAGGTCCGCAAGGTCGACACCCGCGGCGACGCCCCGGCCGAGACGCCCGCGGCCGCACCGGCCGAGAACGGCCAGTGCCTGACCGCGCGCAAGAACCTGGACATCCTCAACAAGCCCGGCAAGATCACCACCGACAGCGATGGCGACGGCAAGCCGGACGGGGAGCTGGACGAATCCCAGCGCGCCGCGCAGAAGGCCCTGGCCGAGGCCGCGATCAAGGCCTACTGCAGCCCGGTGGCCGCGCCCGCCAAGTAAGCCGGCCGCGCCCCGAACGCGCGCCGCCAGCCGCGGGCGATGCCCGCAGCGCCGGCAATGACTGGCAAAATGGGCGACCCGCCGTCTGCGAAGCCCCTCGATGCGCCTTTCCCAGTTCCACCTGCACACCACCAAGGAAACCCCGGCCGACGCCGAACTGGTCAGCCACCAGCTGATGCTGCGCGCGGGCATGATCCGCAAGCTCGCCTCCGGCCTGTACACCTGGTCGCCGCTAGGCCTGCGCGTGCTGCGCAAGGTGGAAGCGGTGGTGCGCGAGGAAATGAACCGCGCCGGCGCGGTGGAAGTGCTGTTCCCGACCATCCAGCCGCGCGAGCTGTGGGACGCCACCGGGCGCTGGAGCAAGTTCGGCGGGCTGATGCTGCGCATGCAGGACCGCAAGGAACAGGACTACTGCTACAGCCCGACCGCCGAAGAGGCCGCCGCCGATTTCGCGCGGCAGGAGCTGAGCAGCTACAAGCAGTTGCCGGTCAACTTCTACCAGATCCAGACCAAGTTCCGCGACGAGATCCGTCCGCGCTTCGGGGTGATGCGCGCGCGCGAATTCCTGATGAAGGACGCCTACTCGTTCCACATCAGCGACGAGGACCTGGCGCGCGAATACGAGAACATGAAGGCGGCCTACACCCGCATCTTCACCCGCCTGGGACTGCAGTTCCGTGCGGTGCAGGCCGATTCGGGCGACATCGGCGGCGACGCCTCGCAGGAGTTCCACGTGCTGGCCGCCTCCGGCGAGGATTCGCTGGCGTTCTCAACCGGTTCGGACTACGCGGCCAACGTCGAGGCCGCGATCGCCGCGGCCCCGGCACCGCGCGCCGCAGCGAGCGAGGAACTGCGCAAGGTCGCCACGCCCACCCAGAAGACCTGCGAGGCGGTGGCCGAGCTGCTCGGCATCCCGCTGCAGCGCACGGTCAAGTCGGTGGCGGTGATGGCCGGCGAGACCTTCGTGCTGGCGCTGGTGCGCGGCGACCACACGGTCAACGAGATCAAGCTGGGCAAGGTCGCCGGCCTGGCCGGCTATCGCATGGCCAACGAGGCCGAGATCCTTGCGCATCTGGGCAGCGAGCCCGGCTTCCTCGGCCCGCTGGGTCCGCGCCAGCCGATCCGCGTGGTCGCCGACCGCGACGTGGCGGCGCTGGCCGACTTCGTGGTCGGCGCCAACGAACGCGGCTTCCATCTGGCCGGGGTCAACTGGGGCCGCGACCTGCCGGAACCGGACGCCGTCGCCGACCTGCGCAACGTGGTCGAGGGCGAGCGCGCCCACGACGGCGGCGAGATTCGCCTGGCCCGCGGCATCGAGGTCGGCCATGTATTCCAGCTCGGCCGCCAGTATGCGCAGGCGTTGGATGCCACTGTGGTGGACGAGAACGGCAAGACGGTGACGCTGGCGATGGGCTGCTACGGCATCGGCATTTCCCGCATCGTCGCCGCGGCGATCGAGCAGAACCACGACGATGCCGGCATCCGCTGGCCGCAGCCGATGGCGCCGTGGACGGTGGCGGTGTGCGTGATCAATCCCAAGCGAGATGCGTCGGTGGACGCCGCCGGCGAGGCACTGCTGGCCGAGCTGCAGCAGGCCGGGCTGGACGCGGTGCTGGACGACCGCGGCCTGCGCCCCGGCGCGATGTTCGCCGATATCGAACTGATCGGCGTGCCGCACCGGGTGGTGGTCTCGGAGCGGGGACTGGCTGCCGGCACCTTCGAATATCGCGCGCGCAGCGGCGGCGATGCCGAGCACCTGGATCGAAGCGCCTTGCTGGCACGCCTGCAGGCGTGACAAAGGGCCGGGAGGATATCCCGGCCCTTTTTCTTTACGCCGCCGTCACGCCATATAGGGGAAACCGGAGCGGCACGTTCGCAATTGAATACACTGGACATGGATCCATAAGGACATATTCCAGCGGCATTGCGACTGGAAATACTCGCAGCGAATAAGCCGGATATTTGTCAATCCGATAAAGCATCATTATGATCCTGCGCTGGCCAGGGAATGGCGGAAGCCACCACCCATTTTCCGGAGTAAAGATGACCATCGATCTCAGTGGCCTGTCGGCCAAGCAGTTGGGCGCCCTCATCAAGACCGCCAAGAAGCAGCAGTCCATCGTCGCCAAGCGCACCCCCATCGCCAAGGTCCGCACCCAGCTGGCGCGCCTGGCCAAGAGCCACGGCTACAGCATCGAGGAAGTCTTCGGCGGCGCCCCCGCCGCGCGCGGCCGCAAGGCCGGCAAGCCGGGTCCGAAGCCGGGCCGCAAACTGGGCAAGGTTCCGCCGAAATACCGCAATCCCGCCAATGCCGCCGAAACTTGGACCGGCCGCGGCAAGCAGCCGCGCTGGCTGGCCGACTTGGTCGCAAAGGGCAAGAAGGTCGAGGATTTCCTGATCGCCGGCGGCGCTGCCAAATCCGCCGCGCCGGCCAAGAAAACCGCCAAGAAGGCCACCAAGCGCGTCGCCAAGAAGGCCAGCAAGAGCGCCGCGCCGAAGGCGTGATTCGCCGCGACGACAGTAACAAAAAACGCCGGCGCATGCCGGCGTTTTTCTTTTCAGTATTCAAAGATTCTTGCGCGCCGGTACCAACAGATTGCCGAACAACAGGCCGGCGACCAGCGCCATCACGATATTGGTCACCGTCAACAGCGCCGATTGCCCGCCGATCACGTCCTGCTGCTGGACCATCGTCAGCAGCCCGCGCAGGCTGGCGCTACCGGGCACCAGCATGATGATGCCCGGCAGCCGGACCAGCGCGCCCGGCCGCTGCACGATGCGCCCGAACAGATTGCCGGCCGCGGTCAGCACCATCGCCGACAGGAAGATGCCGACCGGGCTGCCCCAGGCGTCGCCGGCGAAGCGCGCGATCGCATAACCAGCCACCGAGGCGGCCATCACGAACGGATAATCGCGGCCGCTGGCCTTGAACAGCAGCGCGAACGCGTAGGCGGCCACCAGCAGCGACGCCCACTCCACCCAGCCGTGCTGCGGACGCGACGCCTGCACCATCGGCTCCAGGCCGAGCAGTTGCGCCAGCGTCACCGCGATCACCGCGCCGACGGTCAGCTTGAGGATGGTGGTCACCGCGCCGGCGAAGCGCGCCGTGCCCGAGACCCAGTGCTGGCTGGTCAGTTCGTTGACCGCATTGGTCAGCGCCATACCCGGCAGCAGCACCACCAGCGAGGCGATGATCACCGTATTGAGATTCAGCGGCGCCACGAAACTGGCCACCAGGGTCGCGACGAAACCGGCCAGCAGCGCCGCCAGCGCATCGTTGGCCTCCTTGGTCGCCGGGCGTTTGTCGGTGAGCTGGGTGAGCACGCCGATCAGCAGGCCGATGGCGCTGGCGGTGGCGATGTCCAGCCACGGCAAGCGCCACAGCCCGGCCACGCCGGCCGCGGCCAGGCCGAAGCCGAGCACCTGCATCGCCATCCAGCGCCGTCCCGGCGGCTGGTCCAGTTGGCGCAGCGCGGTGTGGCCCTGGGCCACGCTCATGCGCCCGCTGGCCACGTCGTCGGCGATGCGGTCGGCGACGCTGAGCTTGTGCAGGTCGTTGTCGCCCGGCGCCAGACGCACCACGCGGGTGATGTCGCTGGATCCGATCGCCTTGGTCGGGTCGCTGAAGCTCAGGATCAGCCCGGTCGGGTTGGACCAGGGTTCGCAGTCCAGGTCCAGTTGCTGCGACAGCGCCACCACCGCCGCCTCCAGCCGCTGCGCGGTGGTGCCGTAGGTGTGCAGTCGCCCGGCGATATCGGAGACGAAGGCGATGCGCTGCGCGTAGGTCGCGTTGGCGGAGGGACTGACGGTGGGAGCGGCGGGCATGTCGGCTAGTATGGCGCGAACGCCGCGCCCGGCCACCCCGCCGCGATCACCACATCTGCAACACGGGCGAAACAGGTATGCTCGCGCACCGGACGCCCCCATGATCGAACCGCAACCGCCCAAACTCAGCCAGGACGACCGAGACCCCTCGCGGGTGCGGCTGACCGGCAGTTGGACCCTGGCCACCGCCCTGGCCTCCTCGGAAGTGCTGCGCGGCATGCCGGCCGGCACCACCGGCATCGACGCCAGCGGCATCGGCCAGCTGGATTCGGCCGGGGTGCTGCAGCTGATGCGCTACGCCACCCGCAACGGCATCGCCCACGAGGCGCTGGATTTCCGCCAGGATCACCGCGCGCTGGTCTCGACCATCGAGGACGTGGCCGACGACCGCCCCAAGCGCAAGCGCGACTATGGTTTCGCCGCGGCGCTGGAACGCCTGGGCTACGCGGTACACCGCAACGGCAAGGAAATCGTCGCCCTGGTCGGCTTCCTCGGCGAGACCCTGGTCAAGCTGCTGCGGCTGCTGCACGCGCCGCGCCGGTTCCGCCTGACCGCCACCGTGCACCACATGGAGCAGGTCGGCCTGGACGCGGTGCCGCTGGTGGCGCTGCTGTCGTATCTGGTCGGCGCGGTGATCGCCTTCCTCGGCTCCACGATCCTGCGCGACTTCGGCGCCGAGATCTACGTGGTGGAGCTGGTCAGCATCGCCTTCCTGCGCGAGTTCGCGGTGCTGCTGACCGCGATCGTGCTGGCCGGGCGCACCGCCAGCGCCTTCACCGCGCAGATCGGCGCGATGAAGGCGCGCGAGGAGGTCGATGCGATCCAGACCCTGGGCCTGGACCCGATGGACCTGCTGGTGATTCCGCGGCTGGTGGCGCTGCTGCTGATGCTGCCGCTGCTGACCTTCGTGGCGATGATCGCCGGCCTGGCCGGCGGCGTCACCGTCGGCGCCTTCGACCTGGGCATCCCGCCGCAGATGTACCTGGCGCGCATGCACGACACCATCCAGATCCGGCACATGCTGGTCGGCCTGTCCAAGGCGCCGATCTTCGCCATCGTGATCGGCCTGATCGGCTGCCTGGAGGGACTGCGCGTGGAAGGCACCGCCCAGTCCGTCGGCGAGCGCACCACCTCCAGCGTGGTGCAGACGATCTCGCTGGTGATCATCATCGACGCGATCGCCGCGCTGTGGTTCATGAACATGGGGTGGTGATGGAGCCGGGATTGGAGATTGGAGATTGGGGATTGGTTGAAGCCGGGCACTACGCGCCGGGACGGGAGCGGTTGCGTTGACCAATCCCGAATCCCCACTCCCGAATCCCGAGCAAGAACTCGCCATCTCCGTCCGCGGCTTGGTCAATCGCTTCGGCAGCCAGACCGTGCACGAGGACCTGGACCTGGATGTGCGCCGTGGCGAGATCCTCGGCGTGGTCGGCGGCTCGGGCACCGGCAAGTCGGTGCTGATGCGCACCATCCTCGGCCTGCGCGAGCCCGATGCCGGCAAGATCCAGGTGCTCGGCGTGGATACCGACTCCGGCCGCCGTGCCGATCGCCTGCATGTGGAGCGCAATACCGGCGTGCTGTTCCAGGACGGCGCGCTGTTTTCCTCGCTGACCGTCGGCGAGAACGTGCAGGTGCCGCTGAAGGAGCATTTCGGCGAACTGCCCGACAGTTGGCATTACGAGCTGGCGCTGCTGAAGGTGAAGCTGGCCGGCCTGCCCGCCGATGCATTGAACAAGCTGCCCTCGCAACTGTCCGGCGGCATGCGCAAGCGCGCCGGGCTGGCGCGCGCACTGGCGCTGGATCCACCCCTGTTGTTTCTGGACGAACCCACCGCCGGCCTGGACCCGATCGGCGCGGCCGCCTTCGACCGGCTGATCCGCACCCTGCAGGAAGCGCTGGGCCTGACCGTGTTCCTCATCACCCACGATCTGGACACCTTGTACGCTATCTGCGACCGCGTGGCGGTGCTGGCCGACCGCAAGGTCATCGCCAACGCGCCGCTGGCCGAGATCGAGCAAGTGGACCATCCGTGGATCCAAGAGTATTTCCACGGCCCGCGCGCACGCGCCGCGCGCGATGCCAAGACCGCCTGGACCGAGACCCCCTGAGCCCATGGAAACCAAAGCCAATTACGTGCTGATCGGCGCCTTCACCATCGTGGTGGGGATCGCGCTGCTGCTGTTCGGACTCTGGGCCGCCAAGTATTCCTCCGACCGCACTTGGCAGGAGTACCGCGTGGTGTTCCGCGAGGCGGTGACCGGCCTGTCGGTCGGCAGCCCGGTGCAGTACAACGGCATCGCGGTGGGCTCGATCACCGAGCTGACCCTGGCGCCGAACGATCCGCGCCAGGTGGTGGCGCGGATCCGGGTCAACTCGACCACGCCGATCAAGAGCGACACCCGCGCCAAGCTGGGCATCACCAGCCTGACCGGCCCGTCGATCATCCAGCTCTCCGGCGGCACCCCGGAAGCGCCGGCGCTGACCTCGATCGACAACAGCGATGCGCCGATCATCCAGACCACGCCCTCGGCGCTGCAGAACATCACCGACACCGCCAACCGCATCGTCGAGCGCCTGGACGAGGTGCTCAGCGACCGCAACGTCGCCAGCATCACCACCACCCTGCACAACCTGGAAACCATCAGCGGCGGCCTGGCCGACCGCGACCAGGGCATGCAGTCGCTGATCGTCAGCGCGCGCGATGCCGCGCGCAACCTCGACACCACGCTCAAGACCACCAACGGCACCATCCAGCGTCTGGACCAGAATCTGGTGCAGCAGCTGCCGCCGATCCTGGACAAGCTGGAGGACACGCTGAGCAAGCTGGATTCGGCCGCCGGCAATGCCGACAAGATCCTTGGCGAGAACCGCTCGGCGATCAACAGCTTCGCCAACGACGGCCTCGGCCAGCTCGGCCCGACCCTGACCGAACTGCGCGGCCTGATCCGCGACCTGCGCCGGGTCAGCGACCGCCTGGACAACAACCCCGCGCGCTACCTGCTCGGCCGCGACGCCCCGAAGGAGTTCAAACCCAAATGAAGCCGATGCGCGCCCTCTTCCTGCTCGCCGTGCCGGCCCTGCTGCTGGCCGGCTGTTCGCTGCCCGGCGGCAGCAAGGCGCCGGTGACGATCTACGCGCCGGACGTGCGGGTGACCGCCGACCCGGCCTGGCCGCAGGTGAGCTGGCAGCTGGCGCTGACCAAGCCCAGCGCCGCGCGCGTGGTCGACAGTTCGCGCATCGCCGTACGGCCGACGCCGGACGAACTGCAGGTGTACGGCGGCGTCAGTTGGGCGCAGCCGGCCACCGACATGCTCGAGGACATGCTGCTGCGCGCGTTCGAGGATTCCGGGCGGATTCCGGGCGTGGCCCGGCTCGGCACCGGCATCCGCGCCGACTACAAGCTGCTGCTGGACCTGCGCCGTTTCGAATCGGACTACGCCGGGCGCACGGTGCCGTCGGCCACCATCGAACTCAACGCCAAGCTGCTGTACAGCGCCGACCAGCGCGTGGTCGCCTCGCGCACCTTCCTGGTGACCCAGCCCGCCGCCGGCACCGCCGAATCGCAGGTGGTCGACGCCTTCGGCCAGGCCATGTCGCAACTCGGCCACGACGTGGTCGGCTGGACCCTGCAGCAGGGCCAGGCCGACGCCGCCACCGCGCTGGCGCCCAGCGTGCCACCGCCGGCCAGCCCGAAGCCGCCACGGCGCTGAACGGCTCCCCTCTCCCTTCGGGAGAGGGGTCGGGGGTGAGGGTGCGGCGGCCACGGAGTCCTCTCCAGACAGCTCCCTAGCAACCCGACCCTCATCCGCCCCTTCGGGGCACCTTCTCCCAAAGGGAGAAGGGATCAAAGCGTCGCTCCCCTCTCCCAGCGGGAGAGGGGTCCGGGGTGAGGGTGCGACCGCTAGGGAGCCATCTCCCCCCGATGCCTCCCTAACAACTCGTACCCTCATCCGCCCCTTCGGGGACCTTCTCCCAGAGGGAGAAGGGATCAAGGCTTCGCTCCCCTCTCCCACCGGGAGAGGGGTGGGGGGTGAGGGTGCGACCGCCAGGGAGCCATCTCCCCCAGACACCTCCCTGGCAACTCGGACCCTCATCCGCCCCTTCGGGGCACCTTCTCCCGAAGGGAGAAGGGATCAAGGCTTCGCTTCCCTCTCCCATCGGGAGAGGGGCCGGGGGTGAGGGTGCGACTGCCGCGGAGTCCTCTCCAGACAGCTCCCGCAACCCCACCCTCATCCGCCCCTTCGGGGCACATTCTCCCGGAGGGAGAAGGGATCAAGCGCAATGCGGCGAAACGTCAGGTTGATCCGTTCGCCGACCGGCTTGGCGGTGCGCGGCAGGGCATGTCGGTAAAGGCGCTGGGTGTCGCCCGCCATCAGCAGCAAGCCGCCGGAGGTCAGCTCCAGCGCCTGGCGCAGTGCCGGCTGCTGACGATGGCGCAGCACGAAGCGCCTCGGGGCGCCCAGGCTCAACGAGGCGATCACCGGGTTGGGGCCGAGTTCGCGCTCGTCGTCGCTGTGCCAGCCCATGGCGTCGCGGCCGTCGCGGTAGCGGTTGGCGAGCACGCTGTTGAAGGCCACCCCGGTCTCGGCCGCCAGCCGCGCACGCAGCGGCAGCAGCGCCGCCGGCCACGGATGCGGCGCAAAGCGGGTGCCGGAATAACGGTAGCTGGCGTCGGCGTCGCCGATCCAGCAACTCAGCCGAGGCGAATCCACCAGCTTGCCGAACAGGCGGATGCGGTGCACCTCCCACGGCACTTCATGCAGCAACTGCGCGCACAGCGCCGCGGCCGCGGCCGGGTCCAGCCACTCGGGATACCAGCGCATATCGGCGCCGGGCAGGTCCAGTTCCATCGCGCCACGCTAGCATGCCGGCGGCCACCATACGCCTGCGTGCGGAATTTGCCCCTTCACGCGCAAACCCTGAAAATGCGGGCAGCCAGAACGAGCCAACGGGAGCGGAGCAGATGACGGGAACCGAGGGCGGCGCCAATGCGCCGGAGCCAGTGGAGCGCGACGTCATGGAATACGACGTCGTCACCGTCGGCGCGGGCCCGGCCGGGTTGGCGTTCGCGATCCGGCTCAAGCAGCTCAACCCCGACATCTCGGTCTGCGTGATCGAGAAGGCCAGCACCATCGGCGCGCACATCCTGTCCGGCGCGGTGATCGAACCGGCACCGCTGGACGCGCTGCTGCCGGGCTGGCGCGACAACCCGCCGCCGATCTGCGTACCCGCGGCCGAGGACGAGTTCTGGTACCTGAGCAAGGACGGCGGGCACAAGTTCCCGATGGTGCCGCCGGGCATGCGCAACCACGGCAACTTCATCGTCAGCCTCGGTGCGATGTGCGCCTGGCTGGCGCCGCAGGCCGAGGCGCTGGGCGTGGAGATCTACCCCGGCTTCGCCGCCGCCGAGACCCTGCACGCCGAGGACGGCACGGTGCTGGGCGTGCGCATCGGCGACATGGGCGTGGCCAAGGACGGATCGCACAAGCCCGGCTACACCGCCGGCATCGACATCCGCGCCAAGGTCACGGTGCTGGCCGAAGGCGCGCGCGGGCACCTGACCAAACGCCTGATCGCGCGCTTCGCGCTCGACGCCGGCCACGATCCGCAGGCGTTCTCGATCGGCATCAAGGAGCTGTGGCAGTTGCCCGAAGGCCGGGTCAGCCCCGGCAAGATCGTGCACACCCTGGGTTGGCCAGCCGACAGCAAGACCTATGGCGGCAGCTTCCTGTATCACCTGGAGAACAACCAGGTCGCGCTGGGTTACGTCAGCGGCCTGGACTACCACGATCCCGAATACCGCCCGTGGGAGGCCTTCCAGCAGTGGAAGAACCACCCGATGATGAAGTCGCTGCTGGAAGGCGGCACCATCCTCTCGGCCGGCGCGCGCGCCATCGCCAGCGGCGGCTGGCAGTCGCTGCCGAAGGTGGAGATGCCCGGCGCGCTGCTGATCGGCGACACCGCCGGCCTGCTCAACGTGCCCAAGATCAAGGGCACCCACCAGGCGATCCGCAGCGGCATGCTCGCCGCCGAACACCTCGCCGCCGGCGCCGCGCTCGATCCGGCCGGCTTCGACGCGCGCCTGCGCGGTTCGGAGGTGATGGCCGAACTGCGCCAGGTGCGCAACATCAAGCCCGGCTTCAAGAAGGGCCTGTGGTTCGGCCTGCTCAACGGCGCCTGGGAGACCCTGGTCAAGGGCGCCTCGCCGTGGACGCTGAAGGTCGGCGCCGACTGGAAGAGCCTGGACCGGCTCGGCGAGCACGAGCAGCCCAAGCGCGACTACGTGCAGCGCGAGCTGGCCCCGCGCGACCGCCTGCAGGGTGTGTACTTCGCCGCCACCGAGCACGACGAGGACCAGCCGGTGCACCTGCACGTGCGCGACCCGCAGATCTGCGTGACCCGCTGCACCGAGGAATACGGCAATCCCTGTACGCGCTTCTGCCCGGCGGCGGTGTACGAGATCGTCGACGACGCGGCCGGCAAGCGCCTGCAGATCAACGCCGCCAACTGCGTGCACTGCAAGACCTGCGACATCAAGGATCCCTACGCGATCATCGATTGGGTGACGCCGGAAGGCGGCTCCGGGCCGAACTACCAGAACCTGTGAGCCCAGGCCTGCCCGCGCGCCTGAAGACCGCACTGTTCCTGACGCTGCGTGCCGGCTTCCGCGCTCTGCCGCTGTCGCAGGCACAACGCGACCGCCTGCGCGCGCGGTTCCTGGAACGCCATGCGGACCTGGTGCCGCCACCGCCGCGCGGACAGGTGGGCGGTGGGTTCGGCGAACGCCGGCCGCGCGCGCGCGCCGACGAGCGTGCGATCGGCTACGTGCCTTCGCAGCAGGCGCCGTTGCCCGCGCCGCTGCCGGCCACCGTGGTGGCGTTCTACCTGCCGCAGTTCCATCCGATTCCGGAGAACGATGCCTGGTGGGGCACCGGTTTCACCGAATGGCGCAACGTCACCCGCGCGCTGCCGCAATTCGAGGGACACGTGCAGCCGCGGCTGCCGGCGGACCTGGGCTTCTACGACCTGCGCAATCCGCAGAGCATGCGCCAGCAGGTCGCCCTGGCGAAGCAGTACGGCGTCGGCGCGTTCTGCTTCTACTTCTACTGGTTCGGCGGCAAGACCCTGCTGGAGACGCCGCTGCGGCAGTGGCTGGACGATCCCACGCTGGAGCTGCCGTTCTGCCTGTGCTGGGCCAACGAACAATGGTCGCGGCGCTGGGACGGCCGCGGCGACGACGTGCTGATGGCGCAGGCGCACAGCGCGCAGGACGACCTGGACTTCATCGCGCACGTCGCCGACTACCTGCGCGACCCGCGCTGCCTGCGCGTGGACGGCCGGCCGATGCTGCTGGTGTACCGTCCGCACCTGCTGCCGGATCCGCAGGCCACCGCCACGCGTTGGCGCGACTGGTGCCGCGCGCACGGCATCGGCGAACTGCACCTGGCCTATGTGCAGGGCTTCGAGCGGCCCGATCCGCGCGACATCGGTTTCGACGCGGCGGTCGAGTTCCCGCCGAACATGAGCAATCCGCGTTCGCTGGCGGCCGACCAGCACCTGCTCAATCCCGACTACAGCGGTGCCGTGCTGGATTGGCGCGCCCTGGCCGCGGAGATCGCCGCGCGCCCGCTTCCCGACTACCTGCTGTATCCGGGCGTCAACCCGGGCTGGGACAACGAAGCGCGCCGCCCCGGTGCCGGCCGCGTCTATCTGCATGCCTCGCCGCGCGGCTACGAGGACTGGCTGCGCACCACGATCCACACGCGGCTGCAGGGCCGCCGCGCCGAGCAGCGCCTGGTGTTCGTCAACGCCTGGAACGAATGGGCCGAAGGCGCCGTGCTGGAGCCGGATGCGCGACTGGGTCATGCCTATCTCGACGCCACCCGTCGCGCGCTTGCACCGCTGCCGGCGCGCGACACGACACCGCACGCGATCATCCACGCGTGGTATCCGCAGGTGCTGCCGGAACTGCTGGCGCAACTCGCCGCGAGCGCCCTGCCATGGCGCCTGCTGGTCACCACCTCGCCCGAGCAGGCCGATGCCGTGCGCGCGCACCTGCACGCGTGCGCGTTCCCGTTCGAGCTGATGGTGCTGGAGAACCGCGGCCGCGACATCCTGCCGTTCCTGCATGCGGCCGAGCGGCTGCTGCGCGAGGGCGTGGACTTGGTGCTGAAACTGCACACCAAGCGCAGTACCCATCTGTCCAACGGCGATGCCTGGCGCAGCGAACTGCTGCAGCGCCTGGCGGGCGCCGACCGCGCCGCGCGCGTGCTGCAGGCCTTCGCCCAGGATCCTGCGCTCGGCCTGGTCGCACCCGAAGGCCATCTGCTGCCGTTGGCCGAGTTCTGGGGCGGCAACCGCGCGGGCGCCGACTATCTGCTGCGCCGCACCGGGCACAGCGACGCGCGCCTGGCGCAGGCGCAGTTCATCTCCGGCAGCATGTTCTGGGCGCGCCTGCAGGCGCTGCGGCCGCTGCTGGACAGCGGCCTGTGCCCGTCCGAATTCGAGCCCGAGCAAGGACAACTCGACGCCACCCTGGCGCATGCGGTGGAGCGGCTGGTCGCGCCGCTGGCCGAGTGCGTCGGCTATCGCGTCGCCACCGCCGCCGACCTGCTCGGCCAACCGCCGCCAGTGTCCGCCGACTACGCCTACGCGCAGCGCAGCACCTGAGCGGCGCTGTTCCGGCGCTTAGCCGCGTCGGAACGGCACGCCGGTCTTGGCGGCCAGTTCCGCCTCGTCCACGCCCTCGGCGGTCTCGACCAGGACCAGGCCGCTGTCGGTGACGTCGAACACGGCCAGGTCGGTGATGATGCGGTCGACCACGCCGACGCCGGTCAGCGGCAGGTCGCAGGCCGGCAGGATCTTGTGGCTGCCGTCCTTGGCCACGTGTTCCATCAGCACGACCACGCGCTTGACCCCGGCCACCAGGTCCATCGCCCCGCCCATGCCCTTGACCATCTTGCCGGGCACCATCCAGTTGGCCAGGTCGCCCTTCGCGCTGACCTGCATCGCGCCGAGGATGGCCAGATCGATATGACCACCGCGGATCATCGCGAAGGAATCGTGGCTGCCGAAGTAGCTGGCGCCGGCGCGGGCGGTGACAGTCTGCTTGCCGGCGTTGATCAGGTCGGCGTCGACCTCGTCCTCGGTCGGGAACGGGCCGATGCCGAGCAGGCCGTTCTCCGACTGCAGCCACACATCCACGCCCTCGGGAATGTGGTTGGCGACCAGGGTCGGCAGGCCGATGCCCAGGTTCACGTAGGCGCCGTCGGTGAGTTCGCGGGCGGCGCGCTGCGCCATGTCGTCGCGGGTCCAGGCCATGTCAGGCGTCCTTCTGGCGCAGGGTGCGCTGTTCGATGCGTTTTTCGGGGTGCGGGTTGTGCACGATGCGGTCGACGTAGATGCCGGGCAGGTGCACCTGATCCGGATCCAGACTGCCGGTCTCCACCACCTGCTCGACCTCGGCGATGCAGAGCTTGCCGGCCATCGCGCAGGCCGGGTTGAAGTTGCGCGCGGTCTTGCGGAACACCAAGTTGCCGGCGGCATCGGCCTTCCACGCCTTGACCAGGGCCACGTCGGCGCGCAACGCGGTCTCCAGCACGTAGTGCTTGCCGTCGAACTCGCGGGTCTCCTTGCCCTCGGCCACCACCGTGCCGTAGCCGGTGGCGGTGAAGAACGCGGGGATGCCGGCACCGCCGGCGCGCAAGCGTTCGGCCAAGGTGCCCTGCGGATTGAATTCCAGCTCCAGTTCGCCGGCCAGGTACTGGCGTTCGAACTCCTTGTTCTCGCCGACGTAGGACGAAATCATCTTGCGGATCTGTCGCGTCGCCAGCAGCTGGCCCAGGCCGAAGCCATCGACGCCGGCGTTGTTGGAGATCACCGTGAGGCCGTTGACGCCGCTGTCGCGCAAGGCCGCGATCAAGGCCTCGGGAATGCCGCACAGGCCGAACCCGCCGACCGCCAGGATCTGTCCATCCGCCACCACATCGGCCAGCGCCGTGGCCGCATCGGGGAAAAGCTTGCCGCGCCGCCCGCCCGCAGGGGTAGAGGTGTCGCCCATTCGCCAGCTCCGCATTGGAATGTAGACAGCTAGTTTAGCCGCTCGGGGACTGCGACCCCCGCCGCACCGCCGCAACGACCGATTAAGCGCCGTAACGTTACACTCGGGTTTCCCCCAACTAGGACCCTCTTCCATGTCGCTTCCCGCATTCAAGGCCTACGACATCCGCGGCCGCGTTCCCGACGAACTGAACGAGGACTTGGCCCGCAGGATCGGCGTGGCGCTGGCGGGGCAATTGGGCAGCGGCCCGGTGGTGGTCGGCCACGACGTGCGCCTGGCCAGCCAGGGGCTGCAGGACGCGCTGTCGGCCGGCCTGCGCGCCAGCGGCCGCGAGGTCATCGACATCGGCCTGTGCGGCACCGAGGAAGTGTATTTCCAGACCGACCACCTGCAGGCCGCCGGCGGCGTGATGGTCACCGCCAGCCACAATCCGATGGACTACAACGGCATGAAGCTGGTGCGCGAGAATGCGCGTCCGATTAGCTCCGATACCGGCCTGTTCGCGATCCGCGACACCGTCGCCGCCGACACCGCGGCGGCCGCCGAGCCGACCGCCGCCGAGCATCACCGCCCGGACAAGAGCGCTTACATCGAACACCTGTTGAGCTATGTCGACCGCGCCACGCTCAAGCCGCTGAAGCTGGTGGTCAACGCCGGCAACGGCGGCGCCGGCGCCATCGTCGACCTGCTTGCGCCGCACCTGCCGTTCGAGTTCGTGCGCGTCTTCCACGAGCCGGACGGGCACTTCCCCAACGGCATTCCCAACCCGCTGCTGCCGGAGAACCGTGCCGCCACCGCCAACGCGGTCAAGCAGCACGGCGCCGACTTCGGCATCGCCTGGGACGGCGACTTCGACCGCTGCTTCTTCTTCGATGCCGACGGCCGCTTCATCGAGGGCTACTACCTGGTGGGCCTGCTGGCGCAGGCGATCCTGGCCAAGCAGCCGGGCGGAAAGGTCGTGCACGACCCGCGCCTGACCTGGAACACGATCGAACAGGTCGAGGAGGCCGGCGGCATTCCGGTGCTGTGCAAGAGCGGCCATGCCTTCATCAAGGAGAAGATGCGCAGCGAGAACGCGGTGTACGGCGGCGAGATGAGCGCGCACCACTATTTCCGCGAATTCGCCTACGCCGACTCCGGCATGATCCCGTGGCTGCTGATCGCCGAGTTGGTGTCGCAGTCCGGCCGCTCGCTGGCCGACCTGGTCGAGGCGCGCATGCGCAAGTTCCCGTGCAGCGGCGAGATCAACTTCAAGGTCGCCGACGCCAAGGCCGCGGTGGCGCGGGTGATGGAGCACTTCGCCTCGCACGCACCGACGCTGGACTACACCGATGGTGTCAGCGCCGAATTCGCCGACTGGCGTTTCAACCTGCGCAGTTCCAACACCGAACCGCTGCTGCGCCTGAACGTGGAAACCCGCGGCGATGCGGCGCTGCTGGAGCAGCGCACCCAGGAGATCTCCGAGCTGCTGCGCGGCTGATCCCACCACCCTCCCCTAGACGCACTATGGAGTTCCCCCGCCCATGAGCGACGTCCTTCCCATCATCCTGTCCGGCGGTTCCGGCACGCGGCTGTGGCCGCTGTCGCGCGAGTCGTATCCGAAACAGTTCCTGCCGCTGGTCGGCGAGCAGAGCATGCTGCAGGCCACCTGGCAGCGCGCGGCACCCGTGGCCGCGCACGCGCCGATCGTGGTCGCCAACGAGGAGCACCGCTTCGTCGCGGCCGAGCAGTTGCAGCAGATCGGCGTGAAGCCGCATGCGATCCTGCTCGAACCCAAGGGCCGCAACACCGCGCCGGCGATCGCCGTGGCGGCGCTGGAGGCCTCGCGCGACGGCGCAGATCCGCTGTTGCTGGTCCTGCCCTCCGACCACGTGATCGGCGACGAAGCCGCTTTCCAGGCCGCGGTGCGCGTGGCCGCCGTCGCGGCCGAGCAAGGCAAGCTGGTGACGTTCGGCATCAAGCCGACCGCACCGGAAACCGGCTACGGCTACATCAAGGCCGCTGCCGGCGACGGGGCGCACGCGGTCGAGCGCTTCGTCGAAAAGCCCGACCTGGCCACCGCGAAAAGCTACCTGGCCTCTGGCGAGTACTACTGGAACAGCGGCATGTTCCTGTTCCGCGCCTCGCGCTACCTGGAGGAACTGCGCAAGTTCCAGCCCGCCATCGCCGATGCCTGCACCAAGGCCTGGCAATCGGCCAAGCGCGATGCCGACTTCACCCGTCTGGACAAGGAGGCCTTCGCCGCCAGTCCCTCCGACTCCATCGACTACGCGGTGATGGAAAAGACCGCCGACGCGGTGGTGGTGCCGCTGGACGCGAAGTGGAGCGATGTCGGTTCATGGTCGGCGCTACTGGACGTGTCGCCGCAGGACGCCAACGGCAACGCCCACCACGGCGACGTGATCGAGATCGATTGCCGCAACACCTATGCCTATGGCTCGCGCCTGATCGCGATGGTGGGCCTGCAGGACGTGGTGGTGGTGGAGACCGACGACGCGGTACTGGTCGGCCATCGCGAACGCATCCAGGAAGTGAAGGACATCGTCGGCAGGATCAAGGCCGACGGGCGTTCCGAAGCCACCTGGCACCGTAAGGTGTACCGCCCGTGGGGCGCCTACGACTCGATCGACAACGGCCAGCGCTTCCAGGTCAAGCGCATCACGGTCAAGCCCGGCGCCACGCTGAGCCTGCAGATGCATCACCACCGCGCCGAGCACTGGATCGTGGTCAGCGGCACCGCCGAGGTCACCCGTGGCGACGAGGTGCTGCTGCTCACCGAGAACCAGAGTACCTACATCCCGCTCGGCGTGACGCATCGTTTGAAGAACCCGGGCAAGTTGCCGCTGGAGCTGATCGAAGTGCAGTCGGGCAGCTACCTGGGCGAAGACGACATCGTGCGCTTCGAGGACACCTACGGTCGCACCTGAGTTCGGCGCACGCCGCAAACGCAAAGAGCCGGGCAGTGCCCGGCTCTTTGTTTTTCGGCCGCGTGGTTTTACCGTGTGCGGCGGTCAGGCGGCCTGCGCTGCCGCGGCGAGTTCGCCGATGACCTGGCGCAGACCATCGCGCCACTGTGGCAGTTCCAGCGCGAAATCGCGCTGCAGGCGCGACACGTCCAGGCGCGAATACGCCGGGCGCTTGGCTGGGGTCGGATACTCCGCCGTGGTGATCGGCAGCACGCGTGGCGCGCGCGGCAACAAACCCGCCGCCACCGCCTCGGCGAAGATCGCCTCGGCGAAGCCGTGCCAGGTGGTCTCGCCGGCCGCGGTCAGGTGCCAGGTGCCGGACGGCAGCGTCGCGCGCTGTGCCAGCACGCGCGCGGTGACATCGGCGATCAGCGCCGCCGGCGTCGGCGTGCCGACTTGGTCGGCGACCACCTTGAGTTCGTCGCGGTCGGCGCCGACCCGCAACATGGTGCGCAGGAAATTGTGCCCGTGCGCGGCGTAGACCCAGGCAGTGCGGAAGATCAGGTGCTGCGCCCCGGAGGCGCGGATCGCCTCTTCGCCAGCGAGCTTGGTGGCGCCGTACACACCCAGCGGCGCGGTCGGCGCGTCCTCCGGATAAGGCTGCGTGCCCTGGCCATCGAACACATAGTCGGTAGAGTAATGCACCAGCGGCACGCCGTGCGCCGCGCACCAGGCGGCGATCGCCGCCGGCGATTCGGCATTGGCGCGGTGCGCCGCTTCGGCGTCCTGTTCGGCACGATCGACCGCAGTATAGGCCACGGCGTTGACCACCGCCGTCGGCCGCAGCCGGTCCAGCAGTTCGCCCAGGGTTTGCGGCTGGTCGAAATCGGCGCGCTCGCAGGCGCTGCCGTCGGGCAACTGGCCGCTGCGCGTGGTCGCCACCACCGGCCCCTGCTCGGCCAGCGCGCGCAGCAGTTCCTGCCCGACCTGGCCGTTGCCGCCGAAGACCAGCACGCTCATGGCTGGTAGACCGGCAGGCGCTCGACCGGGATATCGGCCAGGAACGGCGCGACCGCGTCCTTGGCCGACAGCACCGGCTCGGAGATCGGCCAGTCCACGCCGATCGCGGCATCGTCCCAGCGCACGCCAGCGTCGGCTTCCTTGACGTACACGTCGGTGCACAGATAGCTGAACACCGCGCGCTCCGACAACACGGCAAACCCGTGCGCGAAACCTTCCGGAATCCAGAACTGCTTCTTGTTCTCCGCGCTCAGCACCACCGCGGCCCAGCGGCCGAAGTGCGGCGAGCCATGACGGATGTCGACGGCGACGTCGTACACCTCGCCTTCCAGCACGCTGACCAGCTTGCCCTGCGGCCGTGGCCACTGATAGTGCAGGCCGCGCAGCACGCCCTTGGCCGAGGTGGAGACATTGCTCTGCACGAACTTGGTCGGCAAGCCATGCTCACCGAAGCGCTCGGCGTTCCAGGTCTCGAAGAAATAGCCACGCGCGTCGCCGAACACCGCCGGCTCGATCACCACGCAGCCAGGCAGATTGGTTTCAATCACTTTCACGGAACGGATCCTCGTACAGCCAGTTCATGCAGGTAGGTGCCATAGGCGTTCTTGCGCAGCGGAGCGGCAAGTGTCTCCAGCTGCGCCGCGTCGATCCATCCTTGCCCGAAGGCGATCTCTTCCGGGCAGCACACCTGCAGGCCCTGCCGCGACTGGATGGTCTCGATGAAATTGGAGGCCTCGTGCAGCGACTGGTGGGTGCCGGTGTCCAGCCACGCGTAACCGCGGCCCAGCGCTTCCAGGTGCAACTGGCCCGCTTCCAGGTAACGGCGGTTGAGATCGGTGATCTCCAGTTCACCGCGCGGCGAGGGCTTCAGCTCCGCCGCATGATCGCTGGCCTGGCCATCGTAGAAATACAGGCCGGTGACCGCATAGTTGGAGCGCGGCTTGGCCGGCTTCTCCTCGATGTCGATGACCTTGCCGGAGGCGTCGAACTCGGCCACGCCGTAGCGCTCGGGGTCGTTGACCCAGTAGCCGAACACGGTGGCGCCCTGTTCCCGCGCATCGGCGCGGCGCAGGGTCTCGGTCAGGCCATGGCCGTGGAAGATGTTGTCGCCCAGCACCAGGCAGCTCGGCTTGCCGGCGACGAAGTCGCGGCCGATCAGGTAGGCCTGGGCCAACCCGTCCGGGCTCGGCTGCACGGCGTACTGGATGTCCATGCCCCACTGTGCGCCATCGCCCAGCAGTGCCTGGAACAGCGCCTGCTCGTGCGGGGTGTTGATGATCAGCACCTCGCGGATGCCGGCCAGCATCAGCACGCTGAGCGGGTAGTAGATCATCGGCTTGTCGTACACCGGCAGCAGCTGCTTGCTGACGCCCTTGGTGATCGGGTACAGCCGCGTGCCGGAGCCGCCAGCGAGGATGATGCCCTTGCGTTGTGTCATGAGGTCTTTCCTATGGACGTGCGCACGTGGAGGTGCGGACGCATGCGAGGGACGCGGGTTATGCCGCAGTGCCGATCCGTTCCAGCCGGTAGCTGCCGTCGAGCACGCCCTGCACCCAGTCCTGGTGGCTCAGGTACCAGTCCACGGTGAGCGCGATGCCCTGTTCGAAGGTGTATTGCGGTTCCCAGCCCAGCTCGTTCTTCAGCTTGGACGCATCGATGGCGTAGCGGCGGTCGTGGCCGGGCCGATCGGCGACGTAGGTGATCTGGCTGGCGCGCGGCTTGCCGTCCTCGCGCGGACGCCGCGCGTCCAGCAGCGCGCAGATCGCCTGCACCACCTCGATGTTCTGCTTCTCCGAGTTGCCGCCGACGTTGTAGGTCTCGCCCACCTTGCCCTTGGCCAGCACGGTGCGGATCGCCTCGCAGTGGTCGCCGACGAACAGCCAGTCGCGCACCTGCTTGCCATCGCCGTACACCGGCAGCGGCTCGCCGGCCAGCGCCTTGGCGATCACCAGCGGAATGAGCTTTTCCGGGAAGTGGTACGGGCCGTAGTTGTTGGAGCAGTTGGTGGTCAGCACCGGCAGGCCGTAGGTGTGGTGGAACGCGCGCACCAGGTGGTCGGACGCGGCCTTGGACGCCGAATACGGCGAATTGGGCGCATACGGGGTGGTTTCGCTGAACTTGCCGGTCTCGCCGAGCGTGCCGTAGACCTCGTCGGTGGACACGTGCAGGAAGCGGAACGCGTCGCGGCGGCCGTCCGGCAGCGCCTTCCAGTGATCGCGCACCGACTCCAGCAAGCCGAGGGTGCCGACCACATTGGTCTGGATGAAGGCGCCGGGGCCATCGATCGAGCGGTCCACGTGGCTTTCGGCGGCGAAATTGACCACCGCGTCGGGCTGGTGCTCGGCGAGCAGGCGGCTGACCAGGTCGCGGTCGCCGATGTCCCCGTGCACGAACACGTGATCGGGGTTGCCCTCCAGCGACGCCAGCGTGTTCAGGTTCCCGGCATAGGTGAGTGCGTCCAGGTTGATCACGCGTACGCCGCGCGCCACTGCCTCGAGCACGAAATTGCCGCCGATGAAACCGGCACCGCCGGTCACGAGCCAAGTCGCCACTGTGTATCTCTCCTGATTGGGCGCCGTCGGCGCCTAATGTCCAAACCACACAGGATATACGCTTTATATGAACCGGTCGTGGTCGCCGCGGGCGGCGATCGCATCCGCCGAAGGTGCCCACCATACGCCCTCGCATGGTCCCTCGCGCCCGGTTAGAATCCTCCGACTGCCCCGTGCCAGCCGCCGCGGCCGGGCCTTCCCGCACTGCTGAAGGATCTCGTACACGATGAAAATCCTCGTCGCCTACAAGCGCGTGGTGGACTACAACGTCCGCATCCAGGTCAAGCCGGACGGCTCCGGCGTGGTCACCGAGGGCGTCAAGCTCTCCGCCAATCCGTTCGACGAAATCGCCCTGGAAGAGGCGCTGCGCCTGCGCGACGCCGGCATCGCCAGCGAGGTGGTGGTCGCCACCATCGCCCCGGCCGACGCCGCCGCGCACCTGCGCAATGGTCTGGCGATGGGCGCCAACCGCGCCATCCACGTGGTCGCCGACGCCGCGATCCAGCCGCTGACCGCCGCGCGCACCCTGCTCAAGCTGGTCGAGCAGGAGCAGCCGGACCTGGTGATCCTGGGCAAGCAGGCGATCGACGACGACGCCAACCAGACCGGGCAGATGCTGGCCACGCTGTGGGGCCGTCCGCAGGCGACCTTCGCCGGCAAGCTGGTGGTGGCCGACGGCAAGGCCACGGTGACCCGCGAGGTCGACGCCGGCCTGGAGACCCTGGAAGTGGACCTGCCGGCGGTGGTCACCACCGACCTGCGCCTGAACGAGCCGCGCTTCATCAAGCTACCGGACATCATGAAGGCCAAGAGCAAGCCGCTGCAGACGCTGGCCTTCGCCGACCTGGGCGTGGAGGCCAACGACAGCCTCACCACCACCCACTACGCCCCGCCGGCCAAGCGCAGCCGCGGCGTGATGGTCAAGGATGCCGCCGAACTGGTGGCCGCACTCAAGCAGAAGGGGTTGCTGTAATGGCCAAGATCCTCGTCGTCGCCGAACATCTCAACGGGCAGCTCAACGCCGCCACCGCCAAGTGCGTCAGCGCCGCGCAGGCGCTGTCGCCTGAGGCCATCGACATCGTGGTGCTGGCCGCCGATCCGGCCGCGGTGGCCGCCCAGGCCGCGCAGATCGCCGGCGTCGCCCGTGTCCTCACCGTCGCCAATCCCGCCAACGAGCACGCCATCGCGCAGGTGCTGGGCCCGCAGATCGCCGCCCTGGCGAAGGGCTACACCCATGTGTTCGGCCCCTCCACCACCTTCGGCAAGGACCTGATGCCGGTGGTGGCCGCCCTGCTCGGCGTCAACCAGATCTCCGACCTGATGGCGGTGGACGGCGACTATGCATTCAAGCGCCCGATCTACGCCGGCAACGCCATCATCAGCGTGCAGGCCCCGGCCGACCAGATCGTGGTCGCCACCGTGCGCAGCGCCTCGTGGCCGGAAGCGGCGCAAGGCGGCAGCGCGGCGGTGGAAGCGGCCAACGTCGACGCGACGCTGCCGAGCCACACCCGCTTCGTCGGCCTGGCCGCGGGCAAGTCCGACCGTCCCGACCTGCAGAGCGCCAAGCGCGTGGTCTCCGGCGGCCGTGGCGTCGGCTCGGCGGAGAACTTCCAGATCGTCTACCAGCTCGCCGACAAGCTTGGCGCCGCGGTTGGCGCCTCGCGCGCGGCGGTCGACGCCGGCTACGTGCCCAACGAACTGCAGGTTGGCCAGACCGGCAAGATCATCGCGCCGGAGCTGTACGTGGCGGTCGGCATTTCCGGCGCCATCCAGCACCTGACCGGCATCAAGGACGCCGGCACCATCGTCGCAATCAACAAGGACGCGGAGTCGCCGATCTTCGAGATCGCCGACATCGGCCTGGTCGGCGACCTGTTCACGGTGCTGCCGGAACTGGAAAAGGCGCTGGGCTGAGTCGCGCGGAGACCCGGGGATGATGCCGCACGGCGCCGACGGCGTGCCCGCGCCGCGCCACCGTGCGGATCATCTGGCGCTGTTCGTCGTGCTGCTGTGCGGCGGCTACCTGGCCGCCCTGTGGTGGGTGGACCGCGGCAACGGCACGTTCGCCCGGCTGGGCACGATCTGGCCGTTGCTGGCAGTGGCGGTGCTGCCGGTCTCGGCCAGCTACCTGTTCCGCTTCTGGCGCTGGCGCTGGCTGCTGCAAAGGCAAGGCCACGCCGTGCCGTTCTGGCTGGGCTGGGCCGCGTACCTGGCCGGTTTCGCATTGACCGCCACCCCGGGCAAGGCCGGGGAATTGCTGCGCATCCGCTATTTCGCCCGCATGGGCGTACCGGCGGGACGGACGCTGGCGGTGTTCGTGTTCGAGCGCGCCTCCGACCTGCTGGTGATCCTGGCGCTGTCGCTGCTGGCCGCACCGGTCTTCCCCACGCTGGGCACGCTCGCCGCGGTGGTGCTGGGCTTCGTCGCCCTGCTGTTCGGCGCCGCCGCCTGGCCGGCCCTGCTGGCCTGGTTGGACAGCGTGGGCCGGCGACTGCCCGGTCGCTGGCTGCGGAGCGCCGCGCAATTTGCGGTGTTCGCCGCTACGGAACTGCGCGCCTGCCTCGGAACGGCACAGATGCTGCGCAGCCTGATCGCCGGCACCGGCGCCTGGGGCCTGACCTCGGCGGTCTTCGTCGGGCTGTGCAGCGGCCTTGGCCTTGACCTGGACTCGCTGGTCGCGTTCGGCATCTACCCGCTGGCGATGCTGATCGGCGCGCTGTCCTTCGTCCCGGGTGGGGTCGGCACCACAGAACTGGCGATCGTGCTGATGCTGGACCGGCTGGGTGTCGCCACCGCCGATGCGATCGCGGTCGCGGTGGCCGCGCGGCTGGTCACGCTCTGGTACGCGGTCGCCGTGGGCGCCCTGGCGATGGGTGCCACCGAATTCCTGCAGCGGCGCCAGCTTGCCTGAACCGCTGGTTATAATGCGGCCCCGCTATGCATCACCAGGCCGCAGCATGTCTTCCCCCCCCAGTTCTCCCGCCGACCGCCCGGCTGTCTCAGGGCGCGCGCTTTGCGTGGATCTGGACGGCACGCTGCTGAATTCGGACATCCTCTACGAGTCCCTGCTGGCCCTGCTGGCGCGCAACCCGCTGTACGTGTTCCTGCTGCCGCTGTGGCTGCTGCGCGGCAAGGCCGCGCTGAAGCGCGAACTGGCCGCCCGGGTCACCCTCCCGGCCGAGACCCTGCCCTACAACGAGCACGTGCTGGAGCTGCTGCGTACGACCACGCAGCGCCCGCGTGTGCTGTGCACCGCCTCCGACCAATTGCTGGTCGCGCCGATCGCCGCACACCTGGGCCTGTTCGAAGAGGTCATCGCCAGCGACGGCCAGCGCAACCTGTCCGGCCGCAACAAGGCCGAGGTGCTGGTGCAGCGGTTCGGCGAAGGCAATTTCGACTATGCCGGCAACGGCCGCGTGGACCTGCACGTGTGGGACAAGGCCGGCGGCGCCTGGGTGGTCAACAACGGCAACGGCTTGCGCGCGGCCGCCGCGCAGCGCACCACCGTGCGCGGGCACTGGCCGGCGCCGCCGCGCGCCCGCGCCTGGCTCAAGGCGCTGCGCCTGCACCAGTGGCTGAAGAACCTGCTGGTGTTCGTGCCGCTACTCACCGCACACCGCTTCCTGGAGGGCGAATCGGTGCTGCAGTCGGTGATCGCCATGGTGGCGTTCGGACTGTGCGCCTCCGGCGTCTACGTGCTCAACGACCTGCTCGACCTCACGCCCGACCGCCAGCATCCGCGCAAGCGCAAGCGGCCGTTCGCCGCCGGCCGGCTGCCGCTGCTGCAGGGCCTGTTCGCCGCACCCGCGCTGACCGTGGCCGGACTGGCGCTGTCGCTGGCCTGCAACCTGCACTTCACCCTGGTATTGCTGGCCTACTACGTGATGACGCTGGCGTACTCGCTGCGGCTCAAGCGCATCGTGATGATCGACGTAGTGCTGCTGGCGGCGCTGTATACCGTGCGCATCATCGGCGGCGCGGTGGCCATCGACCTGGAACTGTCGTTCTGGCTGTTGGCGTTCTCGATGTTCATCTTCCTCTCGCTGGCGCTGCTCAAGCGCTACACCGAACTGCACGCGATGCTGGGCAGCGGCAAGACCAAGGCCAGCGGGCGCGCCTATTCGGTGGAAGACCTGGTGCTGCTGCAGTCGATGGGCGCGGCGGCCGGCTACATCGCGGTGCTGGTGATGGCGCTGTACATCAACAGCCCGGCGAGCATGTCGTTGTATCGCCACCCGCAAATACTCTGGCTGATCTGCCCGGTGCTGCTGTACTGGGTCAGCCGGGTCTGGATCGTGGCGCACCGCGGCGACATGCACGACGACCCGATCGTGTTCGCCGCCACCGACCGGGTCAGCCAGGTGGTCGTGGTGTTGTGCGGGCTGTTCGCGCTGAGCGCCATCTGATGGCCGATGCCGGGCAGTCCTGGGGACGCTATCCGCACGCGACGCAGACGCTGCTGCCGATCGCCGACCGGGCGGCGGCCCTGCCGGCCTTCGCCGGCAACGCGCTGCCGCGCGGAAACGGCCGCAGCTACGGCGACAGTTGCCTCAATCCCGACGGCACCCTGCTGTGCGCGCGCGGCCTGGACCGCTTCATCGGTTTCGACCCGGCGTCCGGCCTGCTGCGCTGCGAGGCCGGGGTCACGCTCGCCGAGATCATCGACCTGGTCCTGCCGCAGGGCTGGTTCCTGCCGGTGACCCCAGGCACCCGCTACGTCACCGTGGCCGGCGCCATCGCCAACGACGTGCACGGCAAGAACCATCATCGCACCGGCAACTTCGGCCACCACGTGCGCGCCTTCGAGCTGCTGCGCAGCGACGGCAGCCGCCGCCTGTGCACGCCCGACGCCGATGCCGACGGCTGGTTCGCGGCCACGGTCGGCGGACTCGGCCTGACCGGGCTGATCACCTGGGCGGAGATCCAGTTGCGCCGCGTGCCGGGGCCGGCGCTGGAGACGGAAAACATCCGCTTCGGCTCGCTCGACGAATTCTTTGCGTTGTCCGCGGCCTCGGCCGACAGCCACGAGTACAGCGTCGCCTGGATCGACTGCCTGGCCAGCGGCCGCGCCCGCGGCCGCGGCCATTTCACCCGCGCCGATCACTGCGCCGGCCTGCCCGAGGAACGCCCGGCCTCGCCCGGCAAGGGCCTGGCGATGCCGCTGACCCCGCCCGTCTCGCTGGTCAACAAGCTGTCGCTGCGGCCGTTCAACGCGCTGTACTACTGGCGCCAGCCCGCGCGCAGCAAGCGCCGGCTGAGTCACCTGCTGCCGTTCTTCTATCCGCTGGACGGCATCCGCCACTGGAACCGCATGTACGGCCCGCGCGGCTTCCTGCAGTACCAGTGCGTGTTGCCGCCAGCCACCGCACGCGACGGCGTGGACGCGCTGCTGGCCGAAATCGCCCGCAGCGGCAGCGGCTCCTTCCTGGCGGTGCTGAAGGAATTCGGCGACGTGCCTGCACGCGGCATGCTGTCCTTCCCGCGTCCGGGCACCACCCTGGCGCTGGATTTCCCCAACGATGGCGCCGACGTGCTGCGCCTGCTGGAGCGGCTGGACCGGATTGTCGACGCCGCTGGCGGCGCTCTGTACCCTGCCAAGGACGCGCGCATGTCCGCCGCCTCGTTCCAGCGCGCCTACGCCCGCTGGCAGGACTTCAGCCGCTATCTCGATCCCCGCTTTTCTTCCGGCTTCTGGCGCCGGGTCACGGAGTGAACATGCAACGCGTCCTCATCATCGGCGCCACCTCGGCCATCGCCGAGGCCACCGCCCGGCACTACGCTGCGCGCGGCGCGGCCCTCCACCTGCTCGGCCGCCAGGCCGCGCGCCTGGACGCGATCGCGTCGGACCTGTCGGCGCGCGGCGGCAAGGCCAGCGTCGGCGTGCTCGACGTCAACGACAGCGCCGGCCATGCGGCGGCCTTCGATGCCGCCTGGGCCGCGCTGGGTGGCGTGGACGTGGTACTGATCGCCCACGGCACGCTGCCCGACCAGGCCGCGTGCGACGCCTCGGTCGAACTTTCGATGCGCGAGTTCGCCACCAACGGCACCTCGACCATCGCGCTGTGCGCCGCGCTGGTGCCGCGCCTGCGCGCGGGTGCGACGCTGGCCGTGATCTCCTCGGTGGCCGGCGACCGCGGCCGCGCCAGCAATTACCTGTACGGCAGCGCCAAGGCCGCGGTCAGCGCCTACCTGAGCGGCCTCGGCCAGCGCCTGCGCCCGGAAGGCATCAATGTGCTCACGATCAAGCCGGGTTTCGTCGATACGCCGATGACCGCCGCCTTCAAGAAGGGTGCGCTGTGGGCCAAGCCCGACCAAATCGCCAAGGGCATCCTGCGCGCGGTCGACGGCCGCCGCGCGGTCGCCTACCTGCCCGGTTTCTGGTGGGCGATCATGTTCGTCATCAAATCCATTCCCGAATTCGTCTTCCGCAGGATCAAGCTCTGACATGACCGACAAACACGCCAAGATCGTCATCACCGGCGCCGCGGGCCTGGTCGGCCAGAACCTGATCGTCGAACTGGAGCAGCAGGGCTACACCCAGTTGGTGGCGATCGACAAGCATGCACACAACCTGCAGATCCTGCGCGAACTGCATCCGGCCGTGCGCGTGGTGGAGGCGGATCTGGCCGAGCCTGGCGAGTGGGCGCGCGAATTCGAGGGCGCGGCCTGCGTGGCCCAGTTGCACGCGCAGATCACCGGCAAGACCACCGACCTGTTCACCCGCAACAACCTGACAGCGACCGCACACGTGCTCGATGCCTGCCGCGCGGCGAAGGTGCCGTACCTGGTGCACATCAGCTCCTCGGTGGTGAACTCGGTGGCCAAGGACGACTACACCAACACCAAGCGCGCGCAGGAAGAGATGGTGGTCGCCAGCGGCCTGCGCCACTGCGTGCTGCGCCCGACCCTGATGTTCGGCTGGTTCGATCCCAAGCATCTGGGCTGGCTGTCGCGCTTCATGGCCAAGACGCCGGTGTTCCCGATTCCGGGCGATGGCCGGTTCATGCGCCAGCCGCTGTACGAACGCGACTTCTGCCGCTGCATCGCCAAGTGCATCGAGCGCGAACCCGACGGCGATGTCTACGACATCGTCGGCGACACCCGCGTGGACTACGTCGACATCATCAAGACGATCAAGCGGGTCAAGAAACTGCACACCCTGATCGTGCATATCCCGATCGGCTTCTTCGCCTTCCTGCTGCGCGTATATTCGCTCTTCAGCTCCAAGCCGCCGTTCACCGCCGACCAGTTGAAGGCGCTGAGCGCCGGCGACGACTTCAAGGGCGTCGATACCGAAGCGGTGTTCGGCGTGCGCCAGACCCCGTTCGAAGACGCGATCCGCGAAAGCTATACCGACCCGCGCTACAGCCACATCGTGCTCAAGCGCTGACCCGTCATACGAGACCAGAACCATGAGTACATTCGCGATCGTCGGCAGCGGCCCCATGGGCCTGATGGCTGCCATGGAACTGCTGAAGAAGGGCCACCAGGTCGACGTCTACGAGCGCGACGACCGCATCGGCGGCATGTCCGCGGACTTCGACTTCGACGGCCTGCGCATCGAGCGCTATTACCACTTCATCTGCAAGACCGACTTTCCGCTGTTCAAGCTGCTCGAGGACCTGAAGCTGTCCGACCGCCTGCACTGGACCGACACCAAGATGGGGTATTACTACCAGGGCAAGCTGCACAAGTGGGGCACGCCGTTCGCGCTGCTCGGCTTCCCGCACCTGGGGCTGGTCGACAAGATCCGTTACGCCCTGCACGTCATGCACACCAAGGGCATCAGTGACTGGACCGCGCTGGACAAGGAGAACGCGCGCGACTGGATCACCCGCTGGATCGGCCCCAAGGCCTACAAGGTGATGTGGGAAAAGGCGTTCGCACTGAAGTTCTTCGAATACCAGAACGACCTGTCCGCGTCATGGATCGGTACCCGCATCAAGCGCGTGGCGCTGTCGCGACGCAATCTGTTCAACGAAAGCATGGGCTATCTGGAGGGCGGCTCGGCCGTGCTGCTGGAACGCATGGCGGCGGAAGTGACGCGCCTGGGCGGACGCATCCTGCTGTCGCAGCCGATCGAGGAAGTCGCCTCGGTCGACGGCAAGGTCACCGGCATCCGCACCCGCGACGGCCATCATGCCTATGACGGCGTGGTGTCGACGGCCCCGATCCAGTACGTGCCCGGCATGGTGCCCGGCCTGCCCAAGACCTTCGCCGACCAGGTCGCCGCGATCGAGAACATCCCGGTCGCCTGCGTGATCCTGAAGCTGTCCAAGCCGGTCAGCGAGAACTTCTGGATGAACATCAGCGACGAGCGGATCGCCATCCCCGGCCTGATCGAGTACAGCAACCTCAATCCCGGCAAGGGTCCGGGCGAGCACATCGTGTATGCGCCCTACTACATGCCCAAGACCCACCCGAAGTGGCAGTGGAGCAACCAGCAACTGATCGACGAGGTCATCAGCTACCTGCCGATGATCAATCCGGACTTCAAGCCGGAGTGGATCCGCGCAACCCATTGCCATCGCTACGAATATGCGCAGACCATCTGCCCGCCTGGCTTCCAGGACATGCTGCCGCCGATGAAGACGCCGCTGAGCGGTTTCTACATGGCGGACACGGCGTACTACTACCCGGAAGATCGCTCGATCAACGAGAGCATCGACGTCGGCAGGCGCCTGGCCGAGGTCGCAGCGAGCGCATGATCAGCAAGCGGTTCTTCTTCTTCCTGTTGTCCGGCGGCATCGCTGCCGCCGCCAACTTCGGCTCGCGCATCCTCTTCAGCCTCTGGTTTCCGTATGCGACGGCGATCGTCCTGGCCTATCTGGTCGGCATGACCACGGCCTTCATCCTGATGCGCAAGCTGGCGTTCAAGGAAACCTCCAACACCCAGCGCACGCAGATCGCCTGGTTCGTCGTGGTCAACGCCGTCGCCCTGCTGCAGACCCTGGCGATCAGCCTGTTGCTGGCGAAATGGGTGTTCCCCTGGCTCGGCATCCGCTATCTGGACGAAACGATCGCCCATGCGATCGGCGTCGCCGTGCCTGTGGTCACCAGCTACCTCGGCCACAAGTACCTGTCGTTCAAGAACTGATCCGCTTCCCGCCTTGCGCCGCCGCACGGCGGATGACTTCGACCACTGCGCTACCACGACGCGAGCAACGGCGACATGCCCACAGCCTCCCAACCGCACTCACCCAGCCTCACGCAATGCGTCAGAAGGTTTCTTCTTCCGTGGCTGGCATTGACGCTCTTCCTGGGAGCTTTCTACCATTGGTCCGGGCTGAACATTCAGACGTTCAGGGCAGAATCCGGCCTGTTCATCGCCTGGGCCTACAGCGGCGATCTCGCCCACTTTTTGGACGCGCACATCTATTCGTCCTACAGCGGGCACTACACACCGCTGTATTTCGCCGCTGAACTGCTGCAGGCTAGGCTGTTCAGCACCAACGAGCATCTGTGGTTCTGGCGGCAGATGCTGCTGCTTGGTCTGCTGGGTACCGCACTGGCGTCGCTCACGCGCACGACGCTGGCGGCATTGGGCAATCGTCGCGGCGTTGCGCAGGTCGCCGGCTATCTGCTCGCCGCGGTGTTCCTGCTGCAGCCGGCGATCGCGGAAATGGTGACCTGGCCGTTCATGGCCGCACAGTTCCTCTGCATGGCGTGTGCGGCGACAGGGCTGCGCTATCTGATCCGCGCCAGCGCCTTCCAGGACGAGCGCGCCTTGTTCTGGGCGATGGCCTGGAGCTATGCCTCGATGCATTTCCTCGGCGTCGGCTTCGTCGTCAGCATCACCACCCTGCTCAGCTGCTGCGTGCTGATGTGGAGCCAACGGCTCGCGCCCCGGCACTGGCGCACCATCTGCATCTTCGCCGTGCTGACGGCGCTGCATGGCGTCATGATGACCCGCGGCGTGCCGACACAGGAACTGGCGATACCGCCGTCGACGCTGGTGAAACGGTTCGGTGCGCTGTACATGGGACTGGTGCACGGTGGACTGCAGTCGCTGTGGGCCAGCGGGCGCTTCCGCTGGCCGGACGTGGAAGCGTTCCCGGTCGATGCCGTCTATGGTCTTGCCCTGCTCGCGGCACTACTCGCCGCCGCGATCGCCATGGCCCAGCGTAGCCGCACGCAATCGCGGCCGTCCCTGATGCTGGCCAGCATCGTGGTCGGCTTCCCCGCCCTCGCGCTGGCACTGTTCAGTGCGCTCCCCGTGCTGCGGACCAAGGGCACCCTGGATCCGCACAGCCTGGATGGTTACCTGTTCGGCACGCGCTATCTGATCTTCGCCACCTTCTTCGCCTACCTGCCGATCAGCGCACTTGTTGGCATGGTTGCGCGCAAGCTGGGGAAACCGATGCTGGTGCCGCTGCTGATCCTGTCGCTTGGGTCGGCCGCCGGCACGGCTGCCTTCATTCGCATCACCATTCCGCAGATATGGCCTTACTTGCTTACGTCCTCCGATGTGCTGTGGGCCAACGTGGTCAAGGAAGCCGCGACGCAGCAAAAGGCGCAGGGCTATGTGAAGGACCGCCCACTGAGCGAACTCGACCATGAGTTCAATCCGCCGATGCACATGTTCACGCCGTTGATCGAGCGCGACCTCGGCTGCAGGAAGTGCATCCACATCGAGAGCACCCCCTGACCGCTGCGCCGGGCGCTGCTGCAGCGTCCGGCGCGCAATGCCGCATCTGCTGACGCTTCAGCGATCAGCGCGTCGACGGCGCAGACAGAGCAAAGCAGCACGCGGCGCCTGCGCGCCTTTGAAGCGGGAATAGTGAGCGAGGCCGTGGCTGTGACTGCGGCCGTGCAATGTCACCTGATCGCAGCGAAGCCAGTGACCACCGAGCGCACCACACGCCGTGCGGGTGCGCCCATGGCGCAGCAAATCAACGCTGATACAGCATCAGATTGAGCACCTTGCTTTCAGGATTGCCGTTGATCGTCAACGACTCCTTGCCCTGGGCGGGGTAGACCCAGACGACCAGCTTGTCGTCGCCGGACTCGCGTGCCAGTTCGTAGCGCACCACGCCACCGCTTTGCTGCAGCGCGAACTCGGATTCCAACGTGACCGGCAGATAGTCGTTGTCCTTGGAGCCGGCAAGCTCCGCTCTTCCGATCGTGCAGCGCTCGTCCTGACAGAGCTTCAGGGCAATCCTGCCCTGGGCGGCACCACCGCTGTTGCCGATCTGCACCGCCGCCCGCTTGACGTGCAGGGTGGCCGGAGGCGCGAAGGTGCCGGCAAGCACCTGTCGATCGTTCAACGGAATCGCCGCATTGGAGGAGTCGTCCATCGGCACGCGAACGGAGACATCGCCTGCCGCCAGGTACTTCTCGCACTCGCTGGCGGGATACTGTCGGCACCCGGCCAATACCCACAGGACGGAGGCCATGGCCAGCAGGGGACGCACGCGCATTTCGCTTCTCCTCGATTTCCGCTTCAGGCCGACGGCAACAGCGCGTCGGCCCTGGCCCACAGCAGGCCAAGATTGATCAACAGCTGAAGGACGACGCATGCCCATGCGATCCGCCTGCTCATGCGATCCTGCATGAACTTCATCGCGAACACGCACAGCACGATGCCGATGGCCTGCAGGCCATGCACCGCAGGAATCGCCGGCGCGCTGAATACGCCCACCAACAGCGCGCTGGGCAACACCACGAAGGCGAAGAGTTCCTTGGGCCGGCGACTGCCATAGCTCCATGCGCCTGCATAGGCCTGTGCGCTCAGCAACACGCCCATGGCGCCGGTGATCGAGATCAGCATGTCCTGGAAGAGCTGATTGGGCACCATCGGATAGGTGCCCAGATACAGCGGCAGGAACGTCCGCGCTGCGTTGGCGACACGCACCCAGAGCAGATCGCCCAGGCTCGCCGAACTCAATAGGTTCTGCGCCACCAGGTCCGACGGAATCTGCAGGTACCATCGCGTCCACAGCCACCAGGGCAGTACGCAGGCGACCAGGGCCACGCCGTAGGCGAGCACGTTACGCACGCACTGCGGCTTGAATCCGTCGCGCAGCAGGATGTACAGCCCGAAGCATCCGGCAAAGACGATCGCGTAGGGATGGGACCAGTACGCCATGCCCGCCAGCACACCGGCGGCGAAGGCGGAGCGGCGCGACAGCAATGCGTAGGCACCGAGGATCAGGAAGAAGCCGCCCAGGGATTTCGGCCAGGTGAACAGGGTCTGCGCGATGAAGTACGGGCTGCTGACGACCAGCAGTAATCCGGCCAACACATACGCGCCGCGCAGTCCGGCCCGCATGAGCAGCAGTGCCGCGCCGAGCAGCAACGTGCTGTTCAACACGATGCCGACCGCCAGGAACTGCCGGAATGCATCGTCGTCGCCCAGGCTTCCGACGTCCGGCCAATCCTGGCCGACGTACTTGAACCTTGGCAGCGCGTGGACCTGCTTGGCCGGTGGATCCAGCACGGCTCGGAACGGCACGTTCACCAACGACATCAGAATGGGGCGGTTGGACAGCTCCTGCCCGGGCATGAGCGGCCGCTCGAACGCGAACTGGATGTCCCGCAGCAGGAACTCGCTGGACAGGAACGGCAGGTAGTTGTCCGCCGGAAATGCCCCCATCATCACCTGCACCTTGACGTGCAGATGATGGTTCTTGATCACGTACGGCCCGTCCGGCAACTCGCCGGGAAAGCGGATCGGCATCGACACGATCGCCATGCACGACAACGCCATGCCGATCCATGCGGCGAAACCAAGAACGGTCAGCCGCCAACGCCCGGCGAGCAACTTGCCGAGCACGCCGTGGCGATACCACTGCCAGCAGGAAAGCGCGTACAGCAGCGCGAACCCGATGCAGGCATTGAGCCGGTTGTCGCTGGGAAGCGAGACGACGAAGACGCCAAGCGCGCCATGCCCGACCACGCCCACAGCGACGGAGTACGCCAGCAGCTCCAGGCCGTGCAGCCGTCGACCAGCTTCGCTGAGCGACAGCAACCCTGCCCCCACGCCGAGCAACGACAACGCCACCGCGACGCAAAGCGCCAGGCTTCCCCACAACTCCACTGCCACGTTACCGACTCCTCACGTACGCGAACCACGTTTCCCGTTGCCGAGGCTCGGCCATCGGCCGAGTCCCGGCCTCCCCGTCAACGGCCGGCCTGCCACTCCTGCACATGCTGCAGCATCGTCTGCGCGCGGTGCAGATAGGTATGTTCGCGCAGCGTGCGCTGCTGGGCGGCCGCAGCGATCGCCAGGCAGCGGGTACGATCGCCCACCATGGCCTCTATGCACTCGCGGAACTCGCGCACGGAGTTGTAGAGCAGGACCTCGGTGCCGGGCGCATAGTAATCGACGATCTCCAGGCTCTCGACGAAGAACAACTGGGTCGTGCCCGCCATCGCGGCTTCAAACGTGCGCGGGCCCGGCGTGGAGGGGTCCAGCTTGAAGCGGTCGTTGGCGTAATGGTAGTCGCGCCCCATGTTGAGCGTGATCCAGGCGCGCGCATACCGATCCGAGAGTTCGTTGTTGGGCAGGCGCTGGTTGCGGCAGAACGGCAACTCCGACTCCGGCCAGCCGTCGCCCAGCACCACCGCGGCGTGTTCCTGCAACGGCTTTGCCAGATCGCGCAGCAACTTGATCCGGTTGCCGAAGGCCACGCCGCAGAAAAAGATGTTGACGTCCTTGGTCGCCGAGATCGGACGCCAGTGCGCGCGTTCGCTCGCTGCCAGCGGCAGGTGGAACGCGCGCGGGTGGTCGTAGTGCTCGGCGCACCACTTGTCGTTGCTGAAGACAAGATCGGCAACATCCTTGATCTTGTAGCTGAAATCGAACTCGTAAGGGTCGTCGTGCAGCCAGAACACCAGCGTTGCGCCGGTCTGCGCGCAGTAGCGCTTGATGCCGCTGTAATCGGCATCGTCGGGCATGCACGAACCGAAGCACACCACCAACTCCGGCCTGGCCGACCACGCCTTGGTCGCCGCGTGCTCGAGCGGCACGTTCACCACCGATTCGATCCCGCGCAACTGCCAGAAACCTTCGGCCACGTAGCTGCGCAGCACCACGTTGCGATTCTGATTGTCCGGCGAGGCGCCGCAGACCAGGACGCGAGAGGGCATGCTCATTTCGCAGCTCCAGAGAGGCGGCGCACGACTTCGGAGGCAAGCCTGCGCGCCGTGTTCACCGCGCCGTTCTTCCTGAAATACCGGTACAGCCGGCGCACCCTTCCCGGCTCTGGCGTCGGCACCAACTGCGCAACATCGTTCACCACGACGGTCGCGCCGCGTGGCTGGATTGTCCATTCCCGATCCATCAGCAACACACCGATCTCCTTGAGCGTTTGCCCACGCGGTGGTGCCCCGGCGTCACGCGCGCGCCATGGCGGCAACTGTGCCAACAGGCCGCGATAGAGTCCGCTGAGCCACTGCATATGTTCCTGGTGACCGACGCCGAGGCCGGCATGCACGTTCGCACGCACGCGTTCGACCTCCGCGCGGTCGGCAATCAGCCTCCGTACCAGCGAGACGATCGCGCCCGATTCTCCCATCGGCAGCTTGAACCCGTTGACGCCATCGACCACTCGCTCGCCCAGCGCGCCCGTGTCCGAGACGATCGGCACCAACCCCGCGCTCCACGCCTCGGACAGGCTGATGCAGTAGGTCTCGGGCCAGATGGAGAAGTGCATCGACATCGAGAAGCCAGCCAGTATCTGCGGCAAGCTGCCCGGGCGGTACGCGCCATACACCCGCAGATTCGGGATCTTCAGGATATTGAAGATGTCGCTGTACGGCTCGGAAAGTCGCCCGATCACCGTGAATTCGACATTGTCCGTCCGCAACTGGTTGAAGGCATGGACCAACTGGTCGCCGCCCTTGTTCTTGGTGAAGTTGCCGACGATGGCGATCCGCAGCGGCGCGTCCGGCATTTCCGGCGGGTGCTGCGGCACCTTCGCACGCTCGTCGCCACGCGGCATCGGCACGCCCATGACCCGCAGCTTCTCGCTTCCCTCCAGCAACGGATACATCGTCCTGAACAGCGCTGCCACGCCCTCGGTATTGGCATGGAGTGCGTCCATCGCCAACAACATGCGGCCGAAAAAGGCCCTGCGCTTGGCCTGGCTGCCGGCTCCAAGGCCCTGCGCCGCGTTCAAGCACACATCGCAGGTCTCCGCCGGCAGCGCCGGGATGTTGCAGTACACCCCACGGTAGTCCAGCAGGTTGAAGCGCGAGCAGACCACGTAGTAGTCATGCAGGCTCAACACCGCGGGAATTCCGAGCGCCGACGGAATGAAGCCCAGCGATGGCACATGGCCGATCAGATGCTGGAAATGCACCAGATCGATCCGGAACTTCTCCAGCAACCTGGAGAACACCTGCTCGCGTTCCGGGCAGGACAGCAGCGAGTCATCGAGCGTCGAAGCGCAGTCGAAGCTCTGGACCACCTGCATCGCTTCGTTGTACACCACGTAGCGCATGCCGACCGGCGTCACCGTGCGATCGGGAACGTAGAAGAACAGTTCGAAGTCGTCCTTGATCGCCTGGCGCACGGAGTCCTGGTAGACCTCCACGCCGCCGTAGGGCTCCACGCCGAGAATATTGTGCGACACCATCATGATGCGCCGGCGCGCCTTGGGCGCGGGCTGCAGCGAGGGCGCCGGCGCCACGGTCAACGCCTCCAGTTCCGCGAACAGGGTCTGCACCCGATTGGCGTACAGGTGCTCGGTGCGGGCGCGCTGCTGCGCCGCGCGGGCGATCGCCAGGCGTTCCTGCGGATAGGCCAGATAGTGCTCCAGCTTCTGGATGCACTCCTGCACGCTCGAAAACCCGACGTATTCCTTGCCTTCGGTGAAGAAGTCGTCCACCCGGATGTCGGGGATGGAGGTATCCACCAACTGGAAGCCGCCCGCCAACGCCACTTCGAAGAAACGCGGCCCCGGCGTCTGCGCAACCGGATCGTTGCCCGAAGAAGAGAACGCACGATGCAGGGTCAGCACCGAACGGCTGCGATTGGAAAATTTCGCGAACTCGGTGTTCGGCGTGCGCCAGTCGTACTCGCTGAGTTCCATGCCCAGCTTGGGCGCGGGGATGTACGGGTTGGCAGGCAAGGCCAACTTCAGGCGAATCTCGGGAATCGCCGCCTGCAGCTTGGCGAGAAACTCCGACCGGTTCGGCCAGGCCGTGCCCGCAAAGAACAGGTCGTAGAAATAGTGACCGTCGTCGGACTCGGGCACCGCATGGAAATGGAAGCGCTCGTCCGCGGCGAAGGGCAGATGCCGCCCCTTGGCACCGTAGCCAGCGACACTGCCGGCATCGTTCGTGAACACCAGATCGAACAGATCTGAATTCTTCACGTTGATGCTGCGCTCGTAAGGATCCTCCGTGACCCAGAGGACGGCGCGGCCGCAGACATCCACCAGGCGCTCGACCACCGAGCGGTCCAGCTCCTCGCCATCGAACGCTAGCAGCAGGTTGCATCCGTGTCGTTGCGCCTGCGCGATGGCCGAGCCGTAGTCGGCCTTGACCATGCACTCGACACCGCCATGTTGTTCGAGCGCCCTGGCGATGGCCAAGCAGATGTAATGGTTGGGATTACTCCGCTTGGTGTCGAGGAGCAGGACGCGCCATGGCTTCATCAAAAATTCCGGGTACTGAGATCCGTGCGCGCGGACCGATTACCACAATATTAACATCATTGCGCACCCGTGAACATTCGCTTCACCCTCCGCAACGGCGCCATCAAACGCCAACTGAACGAGGCGCGCATCCGTTCCAGCGCCACCTCGTGCTGCTGCTTCTCGGCCTGAATCCGATGGATGTCCGCCTCCTTGGCCGCGAGCATCTCGGTGAGCTGCACCAGTTCTTCCTGCAGGCGCCCCATCAGCACCGGGACTTCCGCCACCTTCGCCGACAGCTCGGCACCGTGCGCCACTTCGCTGCGATACGCGGCAGCCTGTTCGTCCAGCTTTGACTGCAAGGCGGCGTGCGTTTCGCGCACGCCCGCGAGCTCGGCGGACAGCTCGCCCTTCGCTGCTTCGCTCTCGTTCAACAACCCTGCCAGCCTGCCCTGCTCCCGCGCCAGGGTCCCGATATCCAGCTTGGTCGAGATCAGCTGTCCCACATGCTCGAACATGCGATTCACCAGCACCGGCGCGCCATCCACTTCGGTGAACGCACATAGCTGGCGCAGCGCTTCGGGCTGCTCCTCGCCCACCAGCAGCACGCCCAGGCCATGGGTGTGGGTGAATTCGAACGACGGATAGCGCTGGCGGATCTCCGCCCAGTAGCGCCACACGCCGAAATCGCGCTCCCTGACGTTGATGTCGTGGAACAGCACCACGGCGCGCTTGGACAGCTTGCTCGCCCAGGTCTCGAAATCGTTGCGGACCGCGTCGTAGGTATGCAGCCCGTCGATGTGCAAAAGGTCCACGCTGCCGTCTTCGAAATACTCGACGGCTTCCTCGAAGCGCATGCGCATCAAGCGCGAAAAATCGGCGTAATTGCGCTGGTGATAGTCCAGCAACGTAAAGAACACTTCATCGCCGTAGACACCCGCGTGCTCGTCGCCTTCCCACGTATCGACGGCGTAGCACTTGGCCTGGACCGCGCAGCCCTGAATCGCCTGACAGAACGCCAGATAGGACGCACCGCGATGCGTTCCCAGCTCAACCAGGATTCCCGGACGCATTTCCTCGACCAACCATCCCGCGAACGGAATATGCCCCAGCCAGGCACTCTCCGGAGTGCATTGCGGGTGCAGGAACATCGTATTGTTAATTGGAAAATTGATCACGATTGTGCTCCGTACACGACATTCCCGAAGGGAGATGCACACTGCGCGTCATGCGGACGCGCTACTGGAACTGCGCGATGAAGGCACCGATATCGTCCTTGCATAGCAGATGTTGGCAAGCGTGGATCTTTTCGATCGGCCAATCCCACCAGCGGATGGCGAGAAGCGCTTCGATCTGCTCCTCGGAAAAGCGCTTCCTGACGACCTTGGCGGGATTGCCGGCGACGATCGCGTAAGGCGGAACGTCCTTGGCGACCACCGCACCGGCGCCAACGATGGCACCATCGCCGATGCTGACGCCGGACATCACCATCGCGCCGTGTCCCAGCCAGACGTCGTTGCCGATGCGGGTCGGTCCCTTGCTGGCCGGAAGACCGTCGCGCTTGGCGAGCGGATCGCCAAAGGCGATCCGCAGGGGGAACGTCGTCACCCAGTCGCTGCGGTGCTCGCCGCCACCGAAGATGACCACCTCGTCGGCGATCGAGCAGAACGCGCCGATGGCGATGGATTCGTCCTCGGCCCAGACCTTCAGCGCAGGATTGCCGTAGGTGAAGCGTCCCACGCTGATGCGCGGATCGTCGCTACTGAGCAGCGCGATCCTGCTTTGGTAGGTATCGTTCATTGGGATTCCGCAATCTTCATCTGCACCCGCTCGAACGGAATGCCGACCAGTCCGTAGCGCAGGGTGGGGGAAGACACCTTGAGGATCACCGCATCGTGCAGCCAGTGGTGCTGCGTGTTGGTCAGGGGATCGCCCTCGGCGACCGAGACGGTCATGGAGTAGTCGCCGTTCGGCAGCAATGGCAGGTGGAAGACGAACTCGGCTTCCAGCTGATTGCCCGCGGCGACGTCCAGCGGCGGCTGCACATGGGTGAAGGTGTGCTCGCCGAACAAGGATTGCCCCAGGCTGTCCTTGACGAAAAAGCCCAGGATGGGACTCTTCATGTCGCGATGCACCTGGGCGACGATGCGCAGCGCGACATGCTCGCCACCGAAGAAATAGGGCCGGCCGGGATCGTCGAGGTTGGTGAGCGCCACCGACGCAATGCTGGCGGCGCCCGACTGCCAGCCATCGGAGTGGGCGATGTTGTCGAACAGCTCGAGCTTGATCTCCTCCACCGGCTTGGCCACCGGACGCGGCCCGATGGCCTTGCCCTCGCGCTGATCGAGCGCCTGCAGCTTCACCTCGTCGCCGTAGCTTTCCTGCGCGCAATACTCGATGTAGGCCTGGGTGGTTTCCTGGGCCGAGGCGTGCATGCGCATGACCCCCTTGTCCAGCCACACCGCCGACTGGCAGAAGCTCAGGACCGAGCCGGTATCGTGACTGACGAACAGCAGCGTGCCGCGCTCGCGGAAGGCACGCAGGAAGCGCATGCACTTCTGCACGAACACCGCATCGCCGACCGCCAGCGCCTCGTCGACCACCATGATGTCGGCGTCCACGTGCGCGATCACCGCGAACGCCAGGCGCACGTACATGCCGCTGGAATAGACCTTGACCGGCTGATCGACGAAATCGCCGATATCGGCGAATGCCAGGATGCGGTCCAGGCGCGCCTCGATTTCCGCATGGGTCAAACCCAGGATGGACGCGCTCATGAACACGTTCTCGCGCCCGGTGAACTCGGGATTGAAGCCCGCGCCCAGCTCCAGCAGCGCCGCCACGCGCCCGTTCACCTGGATCGAGCCCGAGGTCGGCGCCAGCGTGCCGCAGATCATCTGCAACAGGGTCGACTTGCCCGAACCGTTGCGGCCGATGATGCCCACGGTATCGCCGCGGCGCACCTCGAAGGACACGTCCTGCAACGCCCAGAACTCCTTGAAGTACTTGCGCGAGGCGAGGCCCAGCGAACGCCCGACCCGCGGGAACAGCGCCTGCTTGATGCGATCGTGCGGCTTGTCGTAGACCTGATAGCACTTGGAGGCGCCAGAGACGCGAATCGCCAATTCCGACATGATGGACCTTTGAATCGAAGCGGATGCTTCAGCGAGCGATTAGACGACGTCCGCGAAACCGCGGCGTACCAGTTGGAACCAGTAGTAGCCCACGTACGCGACCACGAGGCTGCCGATGGAGTACTTGAGCAAACCCATCCAGTCCGGCGGCAGCCCCCACATCAGCACGTTCCGGGACTGCTCGATGATGAAGGTCAGCGGATTGAGATAGATCCACTTGCGCATGCCTTCCGGCAGCGAGGTGATCGGATACAGCGCCGGACTCATGAACAGCAGCACCGTCGCCAGCAGGCCGGTGATCTGGCCGATGTCGCGGTAGTACACACCCAGCGCGGCGAAGAACCAGGTCACTCCCGAGGCGACCATGACCAACGGTGCGACCACCAGCGGGAAGTAGAGCACCGTCAGCGGCAACCGATGCAGCAGCAGGAACTGCGCGATGAGCAACACCGCCAGGGTGATGACCATATGGAACAGCGACGACGCGACCGCCGACCAGGTCAGGATCTCCAGCGGGAACACCACCTTCTTGACGTAGCTGGCATTGGCCAGCACCAACATCGGCGCACGGCTGATGCACTCGGACAGGAAGCCATGCACCATGATGCCGGCGAACAGGATGATCGCGAACTCGGCACGGTTCGTTTCGACGGAACCGCCCCAGCGCGCATTGAACACGTAGGAAAAGACGAAGGTGTAGACGGCCAGCATCAACAGCGGATTGAAGAACGACCAGGCCAGGCCGGCGATGGAACCGCGGTAGCGGCCCAGCACCTCGCGCTTGGCGAGCTGGTAGATCAGCTTGCGGTGCTGCGCGAAGCTGCGCAGCGCCGATGCCGGCGAAAGAGAATTGCTCATCAGGAAGTCGCCTCGTGGAACAGGTCAGGTGTGACGCACGGGCGCAAGCGCCTGCTCGAGGTCATGGCGCAAATCCCCCACATCCTCCACCCCCACGCTCAGCCGCACCAGCGCATCGCTGATGCCGAGCTGGTCGCGCCGCGCGACCGGCACCGAGGCATGGGTCATGACCGCAGGATGGTTGACCAGGCTTTCGACGCCGCCCAGGGATTCGGCCAGGGTGAACAGGCGGGTGCGCTCGCAGAAGCGCTTGGCCGCGTCGAAGCCGCCCTTGAGCACGATCGAGACGATGCCGCCGTAGCCGGCCATCTGCCGGCCGGCCAGTTCGTGCTGCGGGTGCGAGGGCAGGCCCGGGTAGATCACCTTCTCCACCGCCGGGTGCGTCTCCAGCCACTGCGCCAGCGCCAGGGCGTTGTCGCAGTGCGCGCGCATGCGCAGTGGCAGGGTCTTCAGGCCGCGCAGGGCCAGGAAGCTGTCGAACGGGCCCTGCACGCCGCCCACCGAGTTCTGCAGGAAGGCCAGTTGCTCGGCAAGTTCGGCATTGTCGCCGACCACGGCCATGCCGCCGACCATGTCCGAGTGACCGTTGAGGTACTTGGTCGCCGAATGCACCACGATGTCCGCGCCCAGGGCCAGCGGCCGCTGCAGCAGCGGCGAGGCGAAGGTGTTGTCGACCACCACCAGCAGACCGTGCTTGCGCGCGATCGCGGCGATCGCCGCGATATCGACGATCTTCAGCATCGGATTGGTCGGGGTCTCGATCCACACCATCTTCGTGGTCGGGCGGATCGCCGCCTCGAACGCGGCCGGGTCGGTCAGGTCGACGAAACCGAACTCCAGCGCGGCGGTGCGCTTGCGCACCCGCTCGAACAGCCGGTAGCTGCCGCCGTACAGGTCGTCCATGGCGATCACGTGGCTGCCGCTGTCCAGCAGCTCGATCACCGTGGCGGTGGCGGCCATGCCGGAGGCGAAGGCGAAGCCGCGGCTGCCGCCTTCCAGGGCCGCCACGCAGCGCTCGTAGGCGAAGCGGGTCGGGTTGTGAGTGCGCGAGTACTCGAAGCCCTGGTGCTCGCCGGGGCTGGACTGGGCGTAGGTGGAGGTCGCGTAGATCGGCGGCATCACCGCGCCGGTGGACGGGTCCGGGTGCTGTCCGCCATGGATGGCCAGGGTCGCCAGCGCCAGCGCGGGGCCGTCGCCATGGGGGTTCGACGTGTTGTCCGTCATGAAGGGTTACCGGAAAAGGGGCGTGATTCTAGCAGCGCGGTCTGAACGGCCCCATGCAGCGGGGCCGCGCCGACCGCAGGGATTACTGCACCCGGCGGCGCAGGTAGTTGAGCAGGTCGATCCGGGTGATCAGGCCCAGGAAGGCGCCCTCGTTCATCACGATGGCGACCTGGCCGCGGTCGAACACCGGCAGCAGGGCCTCGATCGGCGATTTGACGTCGAGCCGGTCGAGCTTGCTGACCATCGCCGTGGCCACGGGGTCGCGGAACCGCGCTTCGTCGCCATATACATGCAACAAGACGTCGCTTTCGTCGACGATCCCGACCAGTTGATCGCCTTCCATCACCGGCAGCTGCGACACGTCGTACAGCTTCATGCGCTGGTAGGCGGTGGTCAGCAGGTCCTTGGGGCCCACCACCACGGTGTCGCGCTGGCTGTACGGGCGCAGGATCAGGTCGCGCAGGTCGCCGTGCTGCGGGCGCTCCAGGAAGCCGTTGTCCAGCATCCAGTAGTCGTTGTACATCTTCGACAGGTACTTGTTGCCGGTATCGCAGACGAACACCAGCACCCGCTTGGGTTCGGTCTGCGCGCGGCAATACTTCAGTGCCGCCGCCAGCAGGGTGCCGGTGGAGGAACCGCCGAGGATGCCCTCCTTGGCCAGCAGCTCGCGCGCGGTGTGGAAGCTCTCGGCATCGCTGATCGAATAGGCCTTCTTGACCCGGCTGAAATCGGAGATCGCCGGCAGGAAGTCCTCGCCGATGCCCTCCACCAGCCAGCTGCCGGACTTCTCGCTGACCGTGCCCTGCTCGATGTACTCGGTCAGGATCGAGCCGACCGGGTCGGCCAGCACCAGTTCGGTGTGCGGCGAGGCGGCGGCGAAGGCGCGCGACAGGCCGGTCATGGTGCCGGAGCTGCCGCAGCCGAACACGATCGCGTCCAGCCGGCCGTCCATCTGCCGCAGGATCTCCGGGCCGGTGCCGAACTCGTGCGCGGCCGGGTTGTCGGGGTTGCCGAACTGGTTGATGAAGTAGGCCCCCGGGGTCTCGGCAGCGATGCGCGCGGCCAGGTCCTGGTAGTACTCGGGGTGGCCCTTGGCCACGTCGGAGCGGGTCAGCACCACCTCGGCGCCCATCGCCTTGAGGTTGAAGATCTTCTCCCGGCTCATCTTGTCCGGGACCACCAGGATCAGCTTGTAGCCCTTCTGCTGGGCGACCAGGGCCAGGCCGATGCCGGTGTTGCCGGCGGTGCCCTCGACCAGCACCGCACCGGGCTTGAGGTCGCCGCGGCGCTCGGCCGCCTCGATCATCGACAGGCCGATGCGGTCCTTGATCGAACCGCCGGGATTGGCGCTTTCCAGCTTCAGGTACAGCTCGCACACACCGGTGTCGAGCTTGCTGGCCTTGACGATGGGGGTGTCGCCGATCAGGTCGAGTACGGAGGAGTGAATGGCCATCGGGTCCGAATGCGTCGCGCCGCGGCAGCGGCTGGACCGGGCATTATCCGCGCTCGGGGAGGGAAAGTCAGAGAATGCGCGTGGCGCAGACGAAAAAAGCCGCGATCGCGGCCTTCGACAGGGGGATGACGCGGACGGTGGCAAGCCGACGAGGAGGCCAGCCACCGCCCGCGACAAGGGGAAATGATACGGTCAGTGCGGCTTCTGCTCGTAAAGGCGCAGCAGCTTTTCCTTGGCGGCGAGCTTTTCGCGCTTCATCTGCGCCAGGGTGACATCGTCGATCGGCAGCACGCCGAGCTCGGCGTCCATGCACTTCTTGTCCAAGGTCTTGTGGCGCTGGTAGAGCTGCTTGAACTCCGGATCGGACTTGATCAACGCGTCGATTTCGGTCTGCGGTTGCCCTTCGAACATAGGAATAGCCTCCTTCAGCTGGAAACAAGAACGCCCCGGCCGCTGCGGCACGGGGCGTTGCCTGGGAGCGGAAGCGCGCGAGCCGCCGGCTGCACCGCCACAACACCTGGAACCGCGGTTCCTGCGACGTCGGATTGCGGTGCGCGCCACTGCGTCATCGGCTCGAACTCCTCCGTTGGCACCAGGCGGCGGGAGTGCCGCCTGGACTACCGACCCTACGCTTCCCTACCGTCGCGGACAAGAGAAGCAGGCCCGCTTTGCCGCATTCAGTTGCTCGGCGCTCAGGCCCAGGGAAAAACCCCGTTAAACGCCCGGGCGCAGGGCACGACGCACTTAGGGCGCGATCACAACTTCGGCCGAACGGGCCTTGGTCGACGCCCCCTTCTTGCCCACCGCCTGCATCCGGTTGGCGGGCACGCCGCCGCTGACCAGCGCCGCGCGCAAGGCATCGGCGCGCTTCTGGGCCACGCCGGCGTCGGTGTCGTAGGCCTCGATCCGCACCTTGCCCTTGCTGATCTGCAGGTATTGCGACAGGGCCTTGGCTTGGTTCGTGGCGTCGCCCGACAGCGCCGCCTTGCCGGCGCCGAAGGCCGCGCCGGAGAAGGTGAAGACCTCCCCGCGGGTCTCGAAGCGCGAGGCCGGCAGCTTGGTGCCGGCGACCAGTTCGGCCTCCTCGCGCGCCAGCTTGGCCGCCTTCTGCTGCGCGGCGCTGAGCTTGGCGGTCTGCTGTCCGGCCACGCTGGCCAGGGCCGCATCGGCATCCGCGCGCGCCGCCTGTTCGGCCTCGGCGGCCTGGCGCAGGTTCTCGGCTTCCTCGGCCTGGATCTGCGCCTGCACGCGCAGGCGCTCGGCTTCCTGACGAGCCCGCGCGGCCTCGCGGCGGCTGGCCTCGATCAGCAGGTCGCTGCGGGTCTTTTCCAACTGATCGACCTGGCGCCGGGCGATTTCGGCGCGGGCCATGGTCTCGGCGATCTCGACCCGACGCTCGGCCAGGTAGCGCGCCTCGTCGCGCTCCTTGCGCTTGGCGTTGGCGAAGTTGGCCACCGCCTGCTGCGCCTGCAGGCGTTCGTAGGCGGCAACATCGGCGTTCAGCGGATCGGCCTGCAGCGCCACCAGGCGCTGGTTGAGCACGGCCAGTTCCGGGTCGTCGGCGGCCATCGCGCCCGGCGGCGCCAGCAGCAACGCCAGCAGGGCCAGGCGGCGCATTCCATACAGGGCGCGGCTCATGGACGGCCCTCCCCGGTGCCCAGGGTCTGTTGCAGCTGGGCCACCTCGGCCTGGCGCTGCTTCAGTTGCGCATTGGCCACCGCCTCCTCGCTGCGCGCGCGCGCCAGGTCGGCATCGGCGGCCACGCGCAGCGCCAGCTGCGGCGCGGTCTTGCGCTGGCGGCGGTCGAGTTCGGCCTGCTGCGCCTGCTCCAGGCCCTGGCGGGCGCTGGCCAGCAGGTCCGGCGCGTACTGGTCGGCATCGGCCTGGATCGCACGCTGCACCGCCTGCTGCGCGGCCAACAACTCCGGCGAGGCCACCTGGGCGAACGCGGCCGGCGCGGCGAACAACGCCAATGCGCAGGCCATCACATACTGCTGACAACGGAAGTGTGCGAAGCTAGTTTTCATCTAGGGGGGCCGTGGACGGAGACGTCGATCACGGCCATTGTCGGAAGCCTGTGGCGCGCTTGCAACGGGCGATTGCGGATTGTTGGGGAACCATTGCGCATGGATATCGGCTATTTCCTGAAGCTGATGACCGAAAAGAACGCCTCGGACATGTTCCTGACCACAGGAGCACCGGTCTATATCAAGATCGAAGGCAAGCTGTACCCGCTCGGCGCCACCGGCCTGCCGCCGGGCATGGTCAAGAAGATCGCCTACTCGTTGATGGACGAGGGCCAGGTGCCGCAGTTCGAGCGGGAGCTGGAATTGAACATGGCCATCGCCCTGCAGGACGCCGGGCGCTTCCGCGTCAACGTGTTCAAGCAGCGCGGCGAGGTCGGCATGGTGATCCGCGCGATCCGCAGCAAGATCCCCAGCATCGAGGAACTGCACCTGCCGCAGGTGCTCAAGGACGTGATCATGACCCCGCGCGGGCTGGTCCTGGTGGTTGGCTCGACCGGCTCGGGCAAGTCCACCTCGCTGGCGTCGATGATCGACTACCGCAACAGCACCACCACCGGGCACATCCTCACCATCGAGGACCCGATCGAATACCTGCACAAGCACAAGCTGTCCATCGTCAACCAGCGCGAGGTGGGCCTGGACACCCACGCCTTCCACAACGCGCTGAAGAACGCGATGCGCGAGGCGCCGGACGTAATCCTGATCGGCGAGATCCTGGACGCGGAGACCATGGAGGCGGCCATCGCCTTCGCCGAGACCGGGCACCTGTGCCTGGCCACCCTGCACTCCAACAATGCCGACCAGACCATCGAGCGCATCCTCAACTTCTTCCCCGAGAGCGCGCACAAGAACGTGCTGATGAACCTGTCGCTGAACCTGCGCGCGGTGATCTCGCAGCGCCTGGTCAAGGACAACACCGGCCGCCGCCGGCCGGCCTCGGAAGTGCTGCTGAACACCCCGATGATCCGCGACCTGCTGCGGCGCGGCCAGGTCCACGAGATCAAGCAGGCGATGGAGGAGTCGCTGGAAGACGGCATGGAGACCTTCGACCAGTGCCTGTTCCGCATGGTCAAGCAGGGCCAGATCGAGCAGGAGGAAGCGCTGCGCGCGGCCGACTCGCGCGACGGCCTGGCGCTGAAGTTCCGCCTGTCCGAAGGCGGCAGCGGCGAACACGACCCCTACGCCGACTACGACAGCGGCCCCAGCGCCGCGCCGCGCATCACCCACGGCTTCGTCTGAGCGCATCGCCGCAAGCAATGCGGCGCCTATGCAGGAATGGGCGCGTAGGAGCGGCTTCAGCCGCGACCGGGCGTTCGCAGATGCCTGGTCGCGCCGGTCCCGTAGCGACGGCGGCAACGGCGGACCGGAGGGTCCGTCGGCGGTTGCCGCGGGGCCGCCTTTGCCGGGGCAAACGCCACTTCCACGCATCTGCGCGTCGGGACTGAAGTCCCTCCCACAGTGCACCCAGCGAGTTCGCCGCAAGCGCCTGTGGAAGCGACCTCGTAGGAGCGGCTTCAGCCGCGACCGGGCGTTCGCAGACGCCCGTCGCGCTGTCCCGCAGCGTCGGCGGCAACGGCGGACCGGGGATCCAGCGGCGGTCGCCGCGGGGGGTGCCCCTGCCGAGGCAAACGCCACTTCCACGCATCTGCGCGTCGGGACTGAAGTCCCTCCCACAGTGCACCCAGTGAGTTCGCCGCAAGCGCGTGTGGGAGCGACTTCGTAGATACCGTCTTCCCCTCTAACAGGCAAGGGCCTTTTGAGGGAGGAAGGGCGTGCGGGATTTGAGCACGCCGTAGGCGATATGCAGCAGCTTGCGCATGGCGGCGCAGATGATCTGCTTGTTGGCCTTGCCGCGTTCGCGCAGGCGTTGTTTGAGCGCGCGCACGACCGGGTTGTGGGTCATGGCGACCAAGGCCGGCAGGAACAGGCCGGCGCGCAGGCGTGGGGAGCCGGTGCGGGAGATGCAGACCTGGCCCTGGCGCTTACCCGACTCCTGCAGCCGTGGATTCAACCCGGCAAAGGCAGTCACCGCCGAGGCGTGAGAGAAGCGCTCCACGTTGCCAAGCTCCGCCAGCAACAACGCTGCGCTCCTGTGGGCAATCCCGTCGATGCTGACCAGCAGCTCGCGCTGCCCGCGCAGGGTCGGATCCTGGTCGATTTGGTCGTCAATGGCCCGTTCGATCTGGGCGATGCTCGCCTGGAGCTGGCTGATGATCTCCAGCAGCGAGTCGCGCACCACCGGCGCGGCGACATCCAGGCGATTGCGCTCCATCTGCAGCATCTGCAGCAGGTCGTCCCGGCGGCGCACCAGCGCCTTGAGATGCTTGAGGGCCGGCGGATCGGGCTGCCACGGCCGCAATTGCGACGCATGGCGCAGGCCATAGCTGGCGATCAGCTTGGCGTCGCTCCGGTCGGTCTTGACCCGAGTCAGCTGGCTGCGCGCATACAGCGCCGTCTGCGCCGGGTTGAGGACACACACCCGGTAGCCCAAGGCGTGCACGAACTCGGCCAGCGCCTCGTGGTAGGTGCCGGTGGCTTCCATCACGATCCAGCTGTCCGCCTGCGCGTGGGTCTGCAGCCACGTGCGTAGGGTCTGGAACCCCGTGGGATCGTTCGCAAGCTTGGCTTTGGTGCGGTACTTGCCGTTGGCCAGATCGATGGCCAGATCGAAACTGTGTTTGGCGACGTCGATACCGACGACTGGGGACATGGGGAATTCCTCCATCGTAGGGTGAACACGATCACCGCTGCGCCCGGTCCTGCCTTGTGGATGCGAGTTCACGCCAGCGGCGGACTCTGGATACCGTACGGACACCGATGGGCCAGCATGCGCAATGCGGGAGCCAATCTACAATGCAAGCTCGTGGCTTTAGGAGCGACTGGGCTTCCCGCACTGCTCCGATGATCAGTCGGAAGACATAACGCCGCGGGGGCCTCATGTCCAGATACAAGGAGCGGCTTCAGCCGCGACCGGGCGTTCGCAGACGCCTGGTCGCGCTGGTCCCGCAGCGTCGGCGGCAACGGCGAACCGGGGGTCCAGTGGCGGTCGCCGCGGGGCGGCAGGCATGGCGGCAGCTTCGATCTGTCGCGCATGCCGACAGACCGGTCGCGGCTGAAGCCGCTCCTACGACACAGTGAAATTCACTGCGCGTCGGGCTGGTGTTCCGGGCGTGCCGCGTCGAAGGCCGGCAGCGCCAGGCAGGCGCGTTCGATCCGCTCCAGGGTCGGATAGGCCTGCAGGTCCACGCCGAAGCGGCGCGCGTTGTACAGCTGCGGCACCAGGCAGCAATCGGCCAGGCCCGGCTGCTCGCCGTGGCAGAAACTGCCGGTGTCCGGCGACTCGGCCAGCAATTGCTCCAGCGCGTCGAAGCCGACCTGCATCCAGTGCCGCATCCACTCCTCGCGCTCGGGCTGTGGCACGTTCCAGGCGCTCTCGAAGAACTGCGCCACGCGCAGGTTGTTGAGCGGGTGGATGTCGCAGGCGATCAGTTGCGCCAGGCCGCGCACGCGGGCGCGGTCGATCGGCGCGTCCGGCAGCAGCGGCGGCTCCGGCCAGCGCTCGTCCAGGTACTCCAGGATCGCCAGCGACTGGCGGATCGGCTGGCCGTCGTGGCACAGGGTCGGCACCAGTTCCTGCGGGTTCAGCCGCGCATACTCCGGCGAGTGCTGCTGGCCGCCGTCGCGCACCAGATGCACCGGCAGCGACTGGTACGCCAGCCCCTTCAACTCCAGCCCGATGCGCACCCGATACGCGGCGCTGGAGCGCCAGTAGGTGTAGAGCTGCAGTGCCTCGTCCATGCCCGCCTCCGTCTGCGCAATCGACAACGATACCGGTGGACACCTGGGCTGCGGCGCCGCCGGTCGCCCCGGCACCGCCGCCGGCCGGGTCAGGGCAGCGGCGCCTGCTCGATGCGCTGCTCGATCGCGCCGAAGATGCTCACTCCGTCACGGTCCAGCATTTCGATCCGCACCACGTCGCCGAAGGACATGTACGGCGTGCTCGGCTTGCCGTCGCGCAGGGTTTCCACGGTGCGCTGCTCGGCGAAGCAGGAGGCGCCGCGCGCGGTGTCCTGGTTGGCGATGGTGCCCGAACCGACCACCGCGCCGGCCGCCAGCGGGCGGGTCTTGGCCGCGTGCGCGACCAGCTGCGCGAAATCGAACTGCATGTCCTCGCCGGCTTCCGGCGCGCCGAACCAGGTGCCGTTGATGTGGGTCAGCAGCGGCAGGTGCACCTTGTTGCCCTGCCAGGCCTCGCCCAGTTCGTCGGGAGTGACGAACACCGGCGACAGCGCCGAACGCGGCTTGGACTGCACGAAGCCGAAGCCCTTGGCCAGTTCCGGCGGGATCAGGTTGCGCAGCGACACGTCGTTGACCAGGCCGATCAACTGGATGTGCGCGGCGGCCTGCGCCGGCGTCACCGCCATCGGCACGTCGTCGGTGACCACCACGATCTCGGCCTCCAGGTCGATGCCGTAGTCCTCGCTGACCACCTTGACCGCATCGCGCGGGCCGTAGAAGCCGGCGCTGACCGCCTGGTACATCAGCGGGTCGGTGTAGAAGCTCTCCGGCACCTCGGCGCCGCGCGCGCGGCGCACGCGTTCGACGTGCGGCAGGTAGGCGCTGCCATCGAGGAATTCGTAGGCGCGCGGCAGCGGTGCCGCCAGGGCCGCCATGTCCAGGTCGAACTGGCCGTCGGCGCTGCCGTCGTTGAGCGACTCGGACAGGGCGTTCAGGCGCGGGGCGAGGTTGCTCCAGTCCTCCAGCGCGCGCTGCAGGGTCGGCGCGATGCCGGTGGCGCGCACCGCGCGGGTCAGATCGCGGGACACGACGATCAGGGTGCCGTCGCGACCGCCTTCCTTCAGGGAACCTAGCTTCATGTCCGTCCAGTGCTGGGGGCTGAGCCGGCGATTGTACGGCCAGACGGCGGCTTGGTTTCAACTGAAACGGACCTGCATTTTGTGCAGCGCGCCAATTCAGGTACACTGCCCCGGTCTGCATGCGGCCGTCCGTTTCCCTCAGGGACCGCCGGCGAGGCCAGGATCGCAACGATCCGACTCGCCCGCCCCGCCCGACGCCTTTCGTGGTGCCGACGAACCCCAGCCTCGCGCTGCGGGTTGATCCACCCTCTCGCAGCGCGGTTCACGGGAACGCTCCGAGCCTCACCTACTTGCGCCTGCGCGCCGGGTCCGTCCCGGCGTCGGCGCGTTATCCGGAGCATTCTCATGTCGTTCGAATCCCTGGGCCTTGCGCCCTTCCTGCTGCGCGCGCTGGCCGAGCAGGGCTACGAAACCCCCACCCCGATCCAGGCGCAGGCCATCCCCGTCGCGCTGGAAGGCCATGACCTGATGGCCGGTGCGCAGACCGGCACCGGCAAGACCGCCGCGTTCGGCCTGCCGCTGCTGCAGCACCTGGGCACCTCGCCGCAGACCGTGGGCGCCGGCCCGCGCAAGCCGCGCGCCCTGGTGCTGACCCCGACCCGCGAACTGGCCACCCAGGTCCACGACAGCCTGCGCGGCTACAGCAAGTACCTGCGCATCCCCAGCGCCACCATCTACGGCGGCGTGGGCATGGGCAACCAGCTCGACGCGCTGCGCCGTGGCGTGGACCTGCTGATCGCCTGCCCGGGCCGCCTGCTCGACCACCTCGAGCGCCGCAGCGTGGACCTGTCCGGCATCGAGATCCTGGTGCTGGACGAGGCCGACCGCATGCTCGACATGGGCTTCCTGCCGTCGATCAAGCGCATCCTCGCCAAGCTGCCGCGGCAGAACCGCCAGACCCTGCTGTTCTCGGCCACCTTCGAGGAAGGCATCAAGCAGCTGGCCCGCGAGTTCATGCGCGACCCGCAGGAAATCCAGGCGACCCCGAGCAACACCGTGGCCGACACCATCGCCCACCGCGTGCACCCGGTGGACGGCGCGCGCAAGCGCGAACTGCTGCTGCACCTGCTGGCCGCCGACTCGCGCAAGCAGACCCTGGTGTTCGCCCGCACCAAGCACGGCGCCGACAAGCTGACCACGTTCCTGGACAAGTCCGGGATCAAGGCCGCGGCGATCCACGGCAACAAGAGCCAGGGCCAGCGCCTGCGCGCACTCGGCGACTTCAAGGCCGGCCGGATCACCGTGCTGGTGGCCACCGACATCGCCGCGCGCGGCATCGACATCGACCAGTTGCCCAAGGTCATCAACTACGACCTGCCGATGGTCGCCGAGGACTACGTGCACCGCATCGGCCGCACCGGCCGCAACGGCGCGCAGGGCGAGGCGGTGTCGCTGGTGGCGCAGGACGAGGCCAAGCTGCTGCGCGCGATCGCACGCCTGCTCAAGCGCGACATGGACATCCGCGACGTGCCCGGTTTCGAACCGGTCACGCCGATCCGCTGGGGCAACAACAACCCGCCGGACGAGCGTCCGGGCGGCCAGCGCCCGCCGCGCCGCGGCAGCCATGCCCGCCGCGGGCACGGCGATGCGCCGGCGCATGCGCACGCCGGCAGCAAGAAGCCCGGCGGCAACCACGCCGACGGCGCGCGCCGTCAGGGCCAGGGTCGCCGCCAAGGCAACGGCGGCAACCGCCCTGCCGCGCCGCGCTGAGCCATCGGCGGCCGAGCGCCTCGCACGCACCCAGGCCGCCCTTCGGGGCGGCCTTTTTTGTCCGCTCTGCCCGGACATCACGCGCCTGTCGCCAGCCCTGCAGCACGCCACGTCGTGCGTTTCGCGCGCCCCGCACCGCGCCATGCCGCTCCACCCCTGACCGTACAATGCCACCCATGGATATCTTCAAAGTTTTCACCCTCGAAGCCGCGCACCGCCTGCCCAACGTGCCGCCCGGCCACAAGTGCGCGCGCCTGCACGGGCACTCGTTCCGCATCGAATTGCACGTCAGCGGCGAACCCGGCGCCGAGAGCGGCTGGGTCATGGATTTCGGCGACATCAAGGCGGCGTTCCGCCCGCTCTACGACCAGCTCGACCACCACTACCTCAACGACATCGAAGGCCTGGACAACCCGACCAGCGAACGCCTGGCGATGTGGATCTGGGACCGGCTCAAGCCGGCGCTGCCGCTGCTGAGCGAAGTGGTGGTGCACGAGACCTGCACTTCTGGGTGCCGGTATCGCGGGCCGGGTTGAAGAAAGCCGGGAATGGAGAGTGGGGAATCGGGAATCGTAAGAGCGGCACTGCGACGACCGAGAGCCTCCAGTGACGGCCCGCCTGTTCCTCGTCGCGCGCAGTTGGCGCCCGCCGGAGGCGCGGAGGCGCCCAGCGCGGGGCTGGTGGAATTTTGGCAAGCCATTGATCAGAAAGGTAGTTTGAACGAATCCTGAGCGGCTTCAGAAAATTTTGTTGCATCGCAGCAGAATGGGCGTATGTTGCACTGCAACAGCAGTCGGCATTCCAACGGAGTTGCATGATGTCCGCTCAATTCAACGACCAGTTCAGCAGCTACACCCAGCAGTTCGCCGCTGCCGCGGCGCGTGCCAACCGCCTGGCGCTGGAGAGCGCCGAGAGCGTGTTCGGCGTGCAGTTGAAGACCTTCGAGAAGAACGTGTCGGCCACCACCGGCTTCCTCGGCGAACTGACCGAGGCGCGCGACCTGGGCACCGTGCAGGCGCTGTGGCCGAAGGGCCTGCAGGTCGCCCGCGACAACTTCGAGCGGCTGGCCACGGCCAACCAGGAAGTGTTCGGCCTGGGCCTGAAGACCTCCGAGGCCATCGGCCAGCTCGCCAAGCACCAGTTCGAGGCGGCGACCGAACAGGCCGCGCCCAAGGCCAAGCCCGCCGCGAAGTAACACCCGATTCGACGTCGCTGCGGTCCGCCGCCCGACGCACCCTCGGTCTGCATGGGTCCCTCCCCCCGTGCAACCCCAAGGCCCGGTAGATCCCTCCCTCTACCGGGCCTTTTTTATGGGCGGGATTCGGGCGTTGGGATTGGGGATTCGCCGATTTCGCGCGTTTCGGCGTTCCTGGCTTTCTTTGAGGAAAAAGCTGCCGCACCGATGCTTCATCGGTGAGGCGTCGGGACTGAAGTCCCTCCCACAACATCCGCCCCCGCAGTAAATCAGCCGGGCGACAGTCCCGCCCACGGCTGCAACTCCGCCGCCAACTGCTCGGCCTGCGGTTGCGGACGGTACGGCAGGCGCCCCCAGCACGGCATCGGCAGGCGCGTGCGCAGCATCGCCATGTTGTCGTCGATGCGCTCCATCGCCGGATCGATCTCGTTGCCGATCCAGCCGATGCACTGCAGGCCATCGGCGGCGATCGCCGCGGCACTGAGCCGGGCGTGGTTGAGGCAGCCCAGGCGCAGGCCGACCACCAGCACCACCGGCAGCCGCAGCGCGCGCGCCAGATCGGCCTGGTCCAGGGTCGCCGACAGCGGCGCCGCCCAGCCGCCGACGCCTTCCACCACCACCACGTCGGCCTGCGCGCGCAGACGTTCGAACGCGGCCGCGATCGGCGCCAGCTCCAGCTGCACGCCGGCATCGGCGGCGGCCAGTTCCGGCGCCAGCGGCAACGGCAGCGCGTACGGGTTGAGATCGTCATAGCGCGGGCGTGGGGTGCTGGCCTCCTGCAGGGCCAGTGCATCCTCGTTGCGCCAGCCCTCGGCCTCGCGGGTGCAGCCGCTGGCCACCGGCTTCATGCCCACCGCGCGCTGGCCGCGCGCACGCAAGGCATGCAGCAGCGCGGTGCTGGCGATGGTCTTGCCGATGCCGGTATCGGTGCCGGTGACGTAGAAGGCGGGAACAGCCATGCGAGCGAAACCCTGTCGGTTGGCCGGCGGGACGCGCGGCGGCGCGCAGGATAGCCGGGCCCGCCGCGCGCGTCAGCCGCCGCGGTGCCGGCGGAGGCAGCGCGCTGCTAGACTCGCGCGATGTTCGCCTCGTCATCGCTCACCGGCAGCAAGCCGGAACAGTACGCCCAGTTGCTCGACCAGGCCCGCGCCCTGGTCGCCGGGGAGCCCGACCGCATCGCCAATGCCGCCAATCTGGCGGCGCTGGTGTATCACGCGCTGCCGCGGCTGAACTGGGTGGGTTTCTACCTCTACGACGGCAAGGAACTGGTGGTGGGGCCGTTCCAGGGCCTGCCGGCCTGCGTGCGCATTCCGCTGCACAAGGGCGTGTGCGGCGCGGCCGCCAGCAGCGGCCAGACCCAGCGCATCGACGACGTGGAGGCGTTCCCGGGGCATATCGCCTGCGATGCGGCCTCGCGTTCGGAACTGGTGGTGCCGCTGCTGCGCGACAGCGCGCTGGTCGGCGTGTTCGACCTGGACAGCCCCGACCTGGCCCGCTTCGACGCCGACGATCAGCGCGGCCTGGAAGCGATCGCCCAGGTCTTCGTCGACAGCCTGCGATGAGCACCACCAAGCTGCGCAACATCGGCCCCAAGAGCGCGGCGTGGCTGCGCCAGGTCGGCGTGCGCACGCAGCAGGACCTGGAGGCGGCCGGTGCGGTCGGCGCCTTCGTCAAGGTCAAGCGCGCCGGCTTCAAGCCCAGCCTCAACCTGCTGTATTCGCTGGAAGGCGCGCTCAGCGGCTGCCACTGGCAGGAATTGTCCGAGGCGCGGCGCGCGCAGTTGCTGGGCGAGCTGGAAACCGCAACGGCGGCGCTGCCGGCGCAGCGCGGCCTGCCGGTCGCCGGGCCGGTGGCGACCACCCATTTCGACCGCGACGACACGCACGGCAACGATGACGCCGACGGCGCCTACGCGCAGGACCCGCACGACACGCCGGTGAGCGACCATCACGGCGACGACGACGGCCACGGCGCACACGCAGACTGAGCCGCGCGGGCAGCGGCGATCGCGTACAATCGCGCCGCTTCAAGGTGACCCGCCGGCTCCGGCCAGCGGGTTGAAACGGGAAGCCGGTGCGTCTTGCGACAAGGCCGGCGCTGCCCCCGCAACGGTAAGCGATCCGCGCTGACGACCTGCGCCACTGTGCCCTGGGCATGGGAAGGCGTCGCAGCCGGGAGGTCCGCCTCCCTGATCGCCAGCCCGGAGACCGGCCTTGCAGTTCACTGGTTGCGATGCGGAGGGCGTCGCGGCGTGCCGCGCCGTGTCCGGCGCCGTCCGCTTGCACCTTCCGTTCGCGACTCCCTTGCCGTCACAGCGCGCAGCCGCGCGCCGGAGTTGCCACCCATGTCGTCCCGCCCGCTTTCGGTCGCGATCGCGTCCGCCCTGTCCCTGCCCGCGCTGGCCCACGCCGCCGATGCCGCCACCGACCTCGACCAGGTCCTGGTCACCGCCACCCGCACCCAGATTTCCGTGGAGGACAGCGTGGTGCCGGCGCAGGTCATCGACCGCGCCGAGATCGAGCGCAGCCAGGCCACGTCGCTGGCGCAGCTGCTGCAGGGCCGCGCCGGCATCGGCGTCTCCAACCAGGGCGGCCTGGGCAAGCTGACCACGCTGAACCTGCGCGGCAGCGAATCGGACCACGTGCTGGTGCTGGTGGACGGCGTGCGCATCGGCTCGGCCAGCGCCGGCCTGGCTGCGTTCCAGGACCTGCCGCTGAGCCAGATCGAGCGCATCGAGATCGTGCGCGGCCCGCGCTCGAGCCTGTACGGCTCCGACGCGATCGGCGGCGTCATCCAGATCTTCACCCGCCGCGGCGGCCAGGGCTTCCAGCAGAACCTGAGCCTGGGCGGCGGCAGCCATGGCCTGCGCGAGGCCGGCGCCGGCTTCAGCAACCGCGGCGAGCGCGGCTGGCTGGCCGTGCAGGGCGGCTACCAGAAGACCGACGGCATCAATGCCTGCAACGGCTCGGCCACGCTGTTCGCCGGCTGCTTCGTCGACCAGCCTGACCGCGACGGCTACCGCAACGTCTCGCTGAGCGCGCGCGGCGGCTACGCGCTGACCGACACCCTGCGCGTCGAAGGCCAGGCGCTGAACATCGACAGCCGCAACGAATACGACGGCGATCCGCTGTTCGCCGGCAACGAGGCCGACAACACCCAGCAGGTGTTCAGCGGCAAGCTCGACTGGACGCCCTCCGATCGCCTGCACCTGGCCGCGCAACTGGGCCGCAACGTCGACGACGCCGACAGCTACTACCGTGCGCCGGGCGCACGCACCCGCAGCTTCATCAGCACCTTCGACAGCCGCCGCGACACCGCCGCGCTGCAGGGCGACATCAGCCTGGCCGAAGGCCACCTGCTCAGCGTCGGCAGCGACTGGCAGCGCGAGCACGTCACCAGCACCACCGCCTTCGACGTCGACAGCCGCGACAACACCGGGGTGTTCGCCGAGTACCAGGGCCGCTTCGGCGCGCAGCAGGTGCAGGCCAGCGTGCGCAGCGACGACAACGAACAGTTCGGCGAGCACACCACCGGCAGCCTCGGCTGGGGCCTGGCACTGGCGCATGGCCTCAAGCTCACCGCCAGCGTCGGCACCGGCTTCAAGGCGCCGACCTTCAACGACCTGTACTACCCGTTCGCCGGCAACCCGGCGTTGAAGCCGGAGCGCTCCAAGAGCGGCAACCTCGGCATTGCGCAGTACGCCGACAGCTGGAACTGGACCTTCAACGCCTACGAGACCCGGGTCAAGGACCTGATCTCCTACGACGCAATCAGCTTCCTGCCGGTCAACGTGGACGAGGCGCGCATCCGCGGCGCCGAACTGACCGGCTATGCGCTGCTGGCCGGCTGGGAGCTGTCGGCGCAGCTGAGCCACACCGATCCGCGCAACCGCAGCGACGGCGACAATCGCGACAACTGGCTGGCGCGCCGCGCGCAGAACACCGCGCGGCTGGACGTGGACCGCGGCATCGGCCCGGTCAAGCTCGGCGTCACCGTGTTCGGCAGCGGCCACCGCTTCGACGACGCGGCCAACCGCGTGCGCCTGGCCGGCTACGGCACCGTCGACCTGCGCGCGGAGTACGCGTTCACCCCGGACTGGACGCTGCAGGCCAAGGCCAGCAACGTGTTCGATCGCGACTACCAGACGGTGAACTGGTACAACCAGCCGGGCCGCGAATACGCGCTGACCCTGCGCTACGCGCCGGCGGCGCGCTGACGCCATGCGTCGCGCTGCGCCGGAAGGCGTGGCGCGACGCGACAGCTCAGACATCACACGCGTCTTTTTCGTAGGAGCGGCTTCAGCCGCGATGGGCTTTATCGGGAAAGCCCATCGCGGCTGAAGCCGCTCCTACAACGACATTCCGATCTTCGCGTGGCACCGCGGCGCTGCGCTGCCATCGCTCAGCGCAACTGCAGCAGCTCACGCAGATCATCCATCAGCAGCACCACATCGGCGGTGGCCAGATCCAGGTCGCGCGGATAGCCGTAGCGCACCAGCGCCACCGGCATGCCGGCGGCGTGCCCGGCCTGCAGGTCGGTCCCCGAATCGCCGACCATCAGACAGCGCGCCGGCGGCTGCGCGAACTGCTGAGCCAGGTGCAGCAACGGCGCCGGGCTGGGCTTGCGCTCGGGCAGGCTGTCGCCGCCGAGCACGGCAGAAAACCGGTCGGCCACGCCCAGATGGCGCAGCAGCGGCGGCACCATCGCCGACGGCTTGTTGGTGCACAGCGCCAGCGTCACCCCAGCCGCGTGCAACTGCGTCAGCGCTTCGGCCGCACCGGGGTACAGCCGCGGACTGCGCAACAGGCACTCGGCGTAGTGGCGCATGAAGGTCGGCATCACCGTATCGAGCGGCGTGGCGTCGCCGGCATGCCGCCAGGCGGCCTCGACCAGCTTGCGCACGCCCTCGCCGATCCAGCCGAGCACGGTTGCCTCCGGCACGCGCGGCAGGCCGAAGTCGACCAGGGTGCGGTTCAGTGCCTCGGCGATGTCGGCGCCGCTGTCGACCAGGGTGCCGTCGAGATCGAACACCACCACTGCATACGGAAACATCATGTCGTGCCAGGACAGGGGAAGAAGTGTGCATTGTAGGTGGCGCACGGGCGGTACGCGGTCGCGGCAAGGCCGATCAGCATGGCCAGACGATGAAGTCCGTGTTTCCAATCCTTGCACGCACATGTGGGAGGGACTTCAGTCCCGACGCGGGATGGGCAAAGGCCACGTTCCCGGTTCACTCGCGTCTCCCTTGGCGTTCAATCCACGCACGGCGAGGATGCGGCTGCCAACTTGGCATCCTCCACGACGGCGACAACCCGTTTCAATCCACGTACCAAGCAGAACCGCCGTGCGTGATCACCTCAACCGAACAAGCGCCCCTGCGCCTGTGCGGGTGTGGGCTCGTGAAAGCCGGACAGGCCCACGCCGACCAGGCGGTAGCGGGTGGATGCCGGCAGGTCCACGCGCGCGCGCAGCGCCAGGGCGATGTCGATCAAGGTCTGCAGCGACTCCGGCGGCTGCTCGGGGGTGAAGCTGCGGGTGAGGATGCGGAACTGCGCGGTCTTCAGCTTCAGCACCACCGTGCGCGCGATGCGTTCGGTGCGGCGGGTGGCGTTCCAAGTCTTCTCCGCCAGTTGCCGGATCGCCGGCTCCAGCGCGTCCAGCGCCAGGTCTTCGGCGAAGGTGTCCTCGGAGGAGATCGACTGCACCGGCTGATCCGACTCCACCGGGCGTTCGTCGATGCCGCGCGCGCGTTGATACAGGCGCAGGCCGAAGCTGCCGAAGCGCGCTTCCAGTTCGGCCTCGCTGCGCGCGCGCAGGTCGCCCACGGTGGCGATGCCCAGTTCCGCCAGCTTGGCCTCCATCACCTTGCCCACGCCGGGCACCTTGTTCACCGGCAACGGGGTCAGGAAGGCCTCCACGCGATGCGGGCGGATCACGAACTGGCCGTCGGGCTTGCGCCAGTCCGAGGCGATCTTGGCCAAGAACTTGTTCGGCGCGATCCCGGCCGAGGCGGTCAGTTCGGTTTCGGCGCGGATCTGCGCGCGGATGGTCTGGGCGATCTCGGTGGCGGTGCGCAATTCGCCCTTTGGCGCGGTGACGTCCAGATAGGCCTCGTCCAGCGACAGCGGCTCGATCATGTCGGTGTGGCGCTGGAATATCTCGCGCACCTGCCGCGACACCGCCTTGTAGCGGGCGAAATCCGGCGGCACGAAGATCGCGTCCGGGCACAGCCGCTCGGCGCGCAGCGCCGGCATCGCCGAGCGCACGCCGAACACGCGCGCCTCGTAGGAGGCGGCGCACACCACCGAGCGCATGCCGCGCCAGGCCACCACCACCGGCTTGCCGCGCAGCGCCGGATCGTCACGCTGCTCCACGGACGCGTAGAACGCATCCATGTCGACGTGAATGATCTTGCGCATCGACCCCATACCCTACGCCTGCGAACGGTGTGCGCATGATAAGCCCGGCACTGCGCACGGACTGAGAATGCGCGCCTTGATCCGGCGCAGTGCGCGCGCCACCGCCGCTGCCGACACTACGCGTGCGTACGGATAAAACGTTTGATTGAACGCGCAAGGCTCATGCACTCTTGCGCGCCTCGACTGTCTCGCCTGGAAATCTTCCGCTCATGAGTCGTCTGTCTTCCTATTCGCGCGAGCAATTGCTCGCCAGCGCACGCGGCGAGTTGTTCGGCGCCGACGCCGGGCGCCTGCCCAACGATCCGATGCTGATGTTCGACCGCATCGTCGCCATCGACGAGACCGGCGGCGCGCACGGCAAGGGCGTGATCCGCGCCGAGCTGGATATCCGCCCGGACCTGTGGTTCTTCGGCTGCCATTTCATCGGCGATCCGGTGATGCCCGGCTGCCTAGGCCTGGATGCGATGTGGCAGCTGACCGGCTTCTTCCTGACCTGGCTGGGCGCGCCCGGCCGTGGCCGTGCGCTGGGCGTGGGCGAGGTGAAGTTCACCGGGCAGGTGCTGCCCACCGCCAAGCAGGTGGTGTACGAGATCGACATCAGCCGGGTGATCAACCGCAAGCTGGTGATGGCGGTGGCCGACGGCCGCATGTCGGTGGACGGGCGCGAGATCTATACCGCCAAGGACATGCGCGTGGGCCTGTTCACGTCGACGGAGGCGTTCTGATGCGGCGCGTGGTCATTACCGGAATGGGCATCACGTCGTGTCTGGGCAACGATCTGGACAGCGTGGCGCGCGCTTTGCGCGAAGGTCAGTCCGGCATCCGCCACAACCCGCAGGCGGTGGACGCCGGCCTGCGCAGCCAGGTCGGCGGCGATGTGCAACTGGACCTGGACGCGGCGATCGACCGCAAGCTCAAGCGCTTCATGGGCGATGCCTCGGCCTACGCCTACCTGGCGCTGCGCGATGCGCTGGCCGATGCCGGCCTGGACGAGGCGGCGATCAGCGATCCGCGCATCGGCCTGATCGCCGGCTCCGGTGGCGGCTCCAGCCACTGGCAGGTGGAAGCGGCGGACCTGCTGCGCAACCGCGGCGTGCGCAAGGTCGGCCCGTACATGGTGCCGCGCACGATGTGTTCGGCGGTCTCGGCCAGCCTGGCCACCGCGTTCAAGATCAAGGGCGTGAGCTACTCGCTGTCGGCGGCCTGCGCGACCTCGGCGCACTGCATCGGCGCGGCGGCGGACCTGATCCGCCACGGCCAGCAGGACGTGATGTTCGCCGGCGGCGGCGAAGAGCTCGACTGGACCATGAGCCTGATGTTCGACGCGATGGGCGCGCTGTCCACCGGCTTCAACGACACGCCGGCGGTGGCGTCGCGGCCCTACGACGCCGCGCGCGACGGCTTCGTCATCGCCGGCGGCGGCGGCATGCTGGTGCTGGAGGACTACGAGCACGCGGTGGCGCGCGGCGCGCGCATCCACGCCGAACTGGTCGGCTACGGCGTGACCTCCGATGGCGCCGACATGGTGGCACCGTCCGGCGAAGGCGCGGTGCGCTGCATGCACATGGCGCTGCAGGGCGTGGACGCGCCGATCGACTATCTCAACACCCACGGCACCTCGACGCCGCTGGGCGATGTCACCGAGCTGGATGCGGTGCGCGCGGTGTTCGGCGATGCGGTGCCGCCGCTGTCTTCGACCAAGGCGCTGTCCGGGCATTCGCTGGGCGCGGCGAGCGTGCACGAGGCGATCTACTGCCTGCTGATGCTGCGCGACGGCTTCATCGCCGGCTCGGCCAATATCGACACGCTGGATCCGCGCGCCGAGGGCTTCCCGATCGTGCGCGAAAGCCGCGACGCGGACTTGCGCACGGTGATGTCCAACAGCTTCGGCTTCGGCGGCACCAACGCTGCGCTGGTGTTCGCCAAGGCCTGATTCGGGCCATGCCTGCATGGTGCCGGCAGCGGCAGCGTGCCGCGCATCAGCGCTCCAGCTGCCTGACGTCGCGACGCCCGGCGTCGTCGTCCTTGTGCGCTTCCGGCTTGGCCGGTGGCGCTGAGGGCGGAGGCGGTGGAGGTGGCGAGGTCGGCTTCGGCGGATGCCGCTCGACCCACTGGATCGTCGCCGGCGACGGCGGCCACTTCGGCGATGCCGAGGGCGCAGACGCAGGCGGCGGCACCGGCTGCAGCCCCAGCGATTCGCGCTGGCGGCGGTCGTCTTCCTGCCGCTGCAGTTCCTTCGACAGTTCCTTGTTGTAGCGGGGATTGAGCGCGTCCGGCGGCGGGATCTGGTACATCCGCTCGCCCGGCGGCGTCCATGCCGGCGTGGCGCTCACGGCCTCGGAGGCAGACGCGATTGGTGGCGGCGCCCGCCATTGCGGCGCCAACTGGCGCTGCAACGGGGCCGGAATCTGCGCCGGGCCGGCCGCGGCCGCTGCGCTTTCCAGCGGTCGATAGCGCGCGCGTTCACGCGCCCACGGCTGACCGCGATAGTGCGTGTCCCAATAGCGATCCAGCGCAAAGCCGACGGTGGGCACGCCGGGTGCGATGCCCTGTTCCTGTGCGCTGAAATCGATCGCGCCGGCCGGCAACCAGCCGCGTTTCTCGCGCCAACTGACATCGCACCAGGCCCAGTCGCGAGTGCAGCCATGCACCCGCAGCGCGTCGTCGGTGACCGGCGTGGCCACGCGCGGATACTCCGGTGCCGGGCCAGCGCGCAGGCTGGCGCCGATGCGCACCGTGCCACTGCCGTCCTGCGCCAGCGCCGGCGCGGCCATGCTCAACAGCAGCGGCGTCCACCACCCTGCTCGCTTCATGCGGTCCTCCTTGTGCAGTGCGGCGGTTTCCTGCGCCGCGGTCGCGGCAGCGAACATCGCTGTGTCGCTGTGCCTGTTCTAGCACGGAGGAGCCGGGATTCGGGATTCGGGATTCGGGATTGGGGATTGGGGATTGGGGATTGGGGACTGGGGACTGGGGATTCGGGATGACCAGACTGCGGCTGTTGAAAGCCGGGAATTTGGAATCGGGACGGCAGCGTGTCCGCGGAGCACAACCGCTGCAAAGCGATCCAGTGCGCCGATAAAAAGCAGCTGCTTTTGTGAGAGGGGCTTCAGCCCCGACGGGCTTTCCCGGGAAAGCCCGTCGGGGCTGAAGCCCCTCCCACAGTGCAATCGCAACCACTACGCCTGCGCAGGAAAATCTCGAATCCCGGCTCTCAATGGCCGCAGGCTGGTCATCCCGAATCCCGAATCCCGAATCCCCAATCCCGGCTTATCCGGCCATGCCGCTGTGCCGCAGCAGCGCTTCCAACTCCGGCGCACGACCGCGGAAGGCGGTGAAGTTCTCCAGCGCCGGGCGGCTGCCGCCGCGCGAGAGGATTTCGCGCAGGAAGCGCGCGCCGGTGGTGGCCAACTGGTCAGGCGCTTCCTCGAATGCGGCATACGCGTCGGCGCTAAGCACCTCGGCCCACTTGTAGCTGTAATAGCCGGCCGCATAGCCGCCGGCGAAGATGTGGTTGAACTGGTGCGGGAAGCGGTTCCACGACGGCGGCCGGTTCACCGCCACGGCGTCGCGCACGCGCTCGAGCAACTGCAGCACGCTGTCGGACTGCGCATCGAAGCTGTGGTGCAGTTGCATGTCGAACAGGGCGAACTCGAGCTGGCGCACGGTGAACATGCCGCTCTGGTAGTTCTTCGCCGCCAGCATCTTGTCGAACAGCGCGCGCGGCAGCGGCTCGCCACTGTCCACGTGCGCCGTCATCGCCTGCAGGCGCGGCCATTCCCAGCAGAAGTTCTCCATGAACTGGCTGGGCAATTCCACCGCGTCCCATTCCACGCCGTTGATGCCGGCCACGCCCAGTTCGCCGACCTGGGTCAGCAATTGGTGCAGGCCATGGCCCATCTCGTGGAACAGGGTGGTGACCTCGTTGTGGGTGAAGGTGGCCGGCTTGCCGTCGCTGCCGCGGCCGAAGTTGCACACCAGGTATACCAGCGGGGTCTGCACGCCGTCAGTGCGTTCGCGGCGGTTGCGGCAGTCGTCCATCCAGGCGCCGCCGCGCTTGCCTTCGCGTGCGTACAGATCCAGGTAGAACTGCCCGACCAGGCGCCCCTGCGCATCGCTGAGGCGGAAGAAGCGCACGTCCGGATGCCACACCGGCGCGCTGTCGGCCTCCACGCGCAAGCCGTACAGGTCGTGGATCAGGCCGAACAGGCCGTCCAGCACCTTGGGCTCGGTGAAGTAGCGCTTCACCTCCTGCTCGGAGAAGCTGTAGCGCGCCTGCTTGAGTTTTTCGCTGACGTAGGCCAGATCCCAGGCTTCCAGCGTGTCCAGGCCCAGGTGCTCGCGCGCGAACGCTTCCAGCTCGGCGCGGTCGCGCTGCGCGTAGGGCTTGGCGCGTGCGGCCAGGTCGTGCAGGAACGCCAGCACCTGTGCCGGATCCTGCGCCATTTTCGTCGCCAGCGAATACTCGGCGTAGCTGGCGAAACCGAGCAGAGCCGCCAGTTCGCCGCGCAGGGCGAGAATGCGGCCGATCGCCGCGCTGTTGTCCAGCGCCGCATCGCCGAACTCCGAGGCGCGGATCGCGTTGGCGCGGTACAGCGTCTCGCGCAGCGCACGGTCTTCGGCGTACATCTGCACCGGCAGGTAGCAGGGCATCTGCAGGGTCAGCTTCCAGCCCGTCTGGCCGTCGCGTTCGGCCGCCGCACGCGCAGCGGCGATGCTGTCCTCGGGCAGGCCGGCCAGGCGCGCCGGGTCGTCGATCAGCAGCGACCACGCGTCGGTGGCGTCGAGCACGTTCTGCGAGAACTTGGCCGACAGCGCCGACAGCTCTTCCTGGATCGCGGCGAAGCGCTGCTTGTCGGCCTCGCCCAGTTCGGCGCCGCCCAGGCGGAAATCGCGCAGCGCGTTGTCCAGCACCTTGCGCTTCGCCGGCGTCAGCGTGGCCGCCTCCGGCGATTGCGCCAGCGTGCGGTACTGGGCGAACAGCGCCAGGTTCTGGCCCAGCGCGCTGGAGAAGCGCGTCACCTTGGGCAGGTTGGCGTTGTAGGCCTCGCGCAGCGCCGGCGTGTTGACCACCGCCTGCAGATGGCCCACCTGGCCCCAGGCCCGCCACAGGCGCTCGGTGGCATCGTCCAGCGGCGTTACGAAGCTGTCCCAGCGCACCGGCGCCACCGTCTCGGCAGCGGCCACGGCGGCCTCGGCCTGCGCCAGCAGCGTGTCGATCGCCGGGCCGATGTGTTCGGGCTGGATCGCATCGAAGCGCGGCAGGCCGGAAAAATCGAGCAGGGGATTGGTCATCGCGGAACTCTCGGTAGCGGAGGAAGGACCGGCGCAGCCGGCCATGAACGACAGATGGCGGTCAGTCCAGCGCGGCACAAGGCAGTGGTGGCAGGCCGGCGCCGGCCACCGCCGCGGCCAGCTGCGCATCGGCCTGCTCCACGTCGATGCCCTGCTCGGCGTACCACTGCGGCCGGTAGTAGCTGTGCACGTAGCGCTCGCCGCTGTCGCACAGGATGGTGACGATGGCGCCGCTGCGGCCGTGTTCGCGCATGCGCGTGGCCGCCTGCAGCACGCCGACGAAGTTGGTGCCGGTGGAGCCGCCCACGCGCCGGCCCAGGCGCGCGCTGACGTAGCGCATCGCCGCCAGGCTCAGCGCGTCGGGCACCTTGACCATCGCATCGACACAGCTGGGGATGAAACTCGGCTCCACCCGCGGCCGGCCGATGCCTTCGATGCGCGAGCCGCCGGTGCTTTCCAGGCCGGCATAGTCGCGCCCGGCCAGCGCCTCGCGGTAGCCGTCGAAGAACAGCGACACTTCCGGATCGGCGCACAGGATGCGGGTGGGATGGCGCCGGTAGCGCACGTAGCGGCCGAGCGTGGCCGCGGTGCCGCCGGTGCCGGGGCTGCACACGATCCACGCCGGGATCGGATGCGGCTCCTCCTGCATCTGCCGGAAGATCGACTCGGCGATGTTGTTGTTGGCGCGCCAGTCGGTGGCGCGCTCGGCGTACAGGAACTGGTCCATGAAGTGGCCGCCGGTCTCGCGCGCCAGTTGCACCGAATCGGCGTGCAGGTCGCAGGCGCGCCCGACCAGGTGGCAGCGCCCGCCCTGGAACTCGATCGCGGCGATCTTCTCCGGCGAGGTGGTGGCCGGGATCACCGCGATGAACGGCAACCCCAGCAGGCGCGCGAAATACGCCTCGGACACCGCGGTGGAGCCGCTGGAGGCCTCGATCACCGGGCGCCCCTCGCGCAGCCAGCCGTTGGCCAGCGCGTACAGGAACAGCGAGCGCGCCAGGCGGTGCTTGAGGCTGCCGGTGGGATGGCTGGACTCGTCCTTGAAGTACAGGTCGATGCCGGGGAAACCGGGCAGGTCCAGCGGGATCAGGTGGGTATCGGCCGAGCGGTTGAAGTCGGCTTCGATCTTCTGGATGGCGGCGGCCACCCAAGCGCGATGGGTCATGGCGATGCGGGAGCGGAGAAACCGCGCCCACGATACACGCCCGGCCGTGCGCCCGGACCATGCGCGGCAGCGGCCGCCACGGCGGCGTTCACCCGGGAGGACACGGCGCCGGGGCGGCGCTCAGCCGGCGACCACGCTGAAGCCGGCGTCGGCGATCGCCTGCTCCAGCGCGGCCACGTCGATGCGCGCCGGGTCGTAGTCGATGCCGACGCGCCCGCCTTCCAGCACCACCGTGCTGGCGGTCACGCCCGGACAGGCGTCCAGCACCCGCTGCAACCGTGCGCTGCAGCCGCCGCAGCTCATACCGTGGACGAGGAGATCGAGATGGTGCATGTCAGGCTCCAGGGTCAGGAAATCGCATCCGCGCTCATTGCGGACGCCAGCGATTGAGCAGCAGCGCGTTGCCCAGCACCGACACCGAACTCAGTGCCATCGCCGCGCCGGCGATCACCGGGTTGAGCAGGCCGAACGCGGCCAGCGGGATGCCCAGGCCGTTGAAGACGAAGGCGAAGAACAGGTTCTGGCGGATCTTGCGCACCGTCGCCGCGGACAGGTCGATGGCGGCGGCGACGCCGGCCAGGTCGCCGTGCATCAGCACCACGTCGGCCGCCTCGATGGCGATGTCCGAGCCGCTGCCGATGGCGAAGCTGACGTCGGCCGCGGCCAGCGCCGGAGCGTCGTTGATGCCGTCGCCGACCATGCCCACGTGTGCGCCCGGCACGGCCTGCAGCCGGCGCACGTGCGCCGCCTTGTCCTGCGGCAGCACCTCGGCCTGCACCTGCTGGATGCCGAGCCGCACGGCCACCGCCTGCGCCGCGTGGCGGTTGTCGCCGCTGAGCATGGTCACCGCGATGCCGCGCGCCTGCAGCAACGCCACCGCCTCGGCGGCATCCTCGCGCAGCGGATCGGCGATGGCGATGTAGCCGCTCACCGCGCCATCCACCGCCACCCCGACCACGCTGTGGCCCTGCGCCTGTGCCGCCTCGGCCTGGCGGCGCAGCGCCGGGTCGGCCGGCGCAGCGACCAGGCCGTCGAGCCACGCCAGCGCGCCCAGCGCCACCTCGCGCCCGTCCACGCGGCCGCGCACGCCCTGCCCCGGCAGCGTCTGCACCGCCTCGGCCGACGGTGCCGGCACGGCCGCGCGCACGCCCAACTCTGCGGCGCGCTGCACGATGGCGCGCGCCAGCGGATGCGCCGAGCCGGTTTCCAGCGCCGCGGCCAGGCGCAGCAGCGGCGCGGTCTGGGCCGCGTCGACGACCAGCACCGCCGTCACCTGCGGCTGGCCCAGGGTCAGCGTGCCGGTCTTGTCGACCACCAGCGCGGTCAGCGCACGGGCGCGTTCCAGCACCTCGGCGTCGCGGATCAGGATGCCGGCGCGCGCGCCGACACCGGTGCCGACCATGATCGCGGTCGGCGTGGCCAGGCCCAGCGCGCACGGGCAGGCGATCACCAGCACCGCCACCGCGTGCACCAGCGCCCCGGCGAAGCTGCCGCCCAGCGCCCAGGTCGCCCCCAGGGTGATTGCGGCGATGGCCAGCACCGCCGGCACGAACACCGCAGCGATACGGTCGACCAGGCGCTGGATCGGCGCGCGCGAGCCTTGCGCGGCATCGACCATGCGCACGATCTGCGCCAGCAGGGTGTCCGCGCCAACGCCGGTGGCGCGCGCGCGCAGCAGGCCGAGCTGGTTGACCGTGGCCGCATGCAGGCGGCTGCCCGGCGCCTTGGCCACCGGCATGGCCTCGCCGGAGAGCATGGCTTCGTCCACGCTGGAATGACCCTCGAGCACCTCGCCGTCCACCGGCACGCGCTCGCCGGCGGCGACCACGAACACGTCGCCGACCGCCAGTTCCGCCACGTCCACCTCCACGATGGCGCCGTCGCGCTCGACCCGCGCAGTGGTCGGCGCCAGGTCGAGCAGCGCGCGCACCGCCGCGGTGGTGCGGCGCTTGGCGCGGGCCTCGAGCAGGCGCCCAAGCAGCACCAGGGTGATGACGCTGGTGCTGGCCTCGAAGTACACGTGCTGGCCGTGCAGGCCGGCCACGGTGACCACGGCGCTGTACAGATAGGCCATGCCGGTGCCCAGCGCGACCAGCACGTCCATGTTGGCGCTGCCGTTGCGCAGTGCGCGGTAGCCGGCGCGGTAGAAGCGCGCGCCGATCCAGCACTGCACCGGCGTCGCCAGCAGCAACTGCAGCCAGCGCGGCAGCGGTTCGGCGTGCGCGCCGCGCAGGGCGTCGCCATCCAGCATGCCGAGCATCTGCCCCCAGAACGGCAGGGTGAGCAGCACCGCCGCGGCGAACAGGCCCAGCTCGCGTCGCCAGGCGCGCCGCTCGCTGCGCTCGCGCTCGGCCAGCTGCGCCGGGTCCATGGCCTCGGCGACGCGCGCGCCGAACCCGGCGCGGGCGATCCGTGCGACCAGGTCCGCGGGCGCGACCGCACCAGGCACGATCTCCACCCGCGCCTTGGCCGAGGCCAGGTTGGCGTGGCCGGCGAGCACACCCGGGGTCTTCGCCAGCAACGCATCGATGGACGCCACGCAGGACGCACAGTGCAGGCCGCTGAGTTCCAGGGTCACAGTCTGGGTCGGCACCGAGTAGCCGGCGTGCTGGATGCGCTGCAGCAGCGTCGGCAGATCCACCTGCTGCGGATCGTAGTCCACCTGCACGCGCGCGCCGGCGTAGCTGGCCTGCGCCGCCACGCCTGGCAGACGCGTGAGCGCTTTTTCCACGCCCGCCGCGCAGGCGGCGCAGGTCATGCCCTGCACCGGCAGCGTCAGTGACGCGGTGGCCCGGTCTGCGCTCATCGCGGCGGCTCGCCAGCGGCATCGCCGCGGATGTCGCCCAGGATCGGGCAGGTGTCCGGCGCGCCGTGGCCGGGGCACTCCCCGACCAGGGCCGCCAGGGTGTCGCGCATCTCGGTCAGTTCGGCGATGCGCCGATCCAGCGCCTGCAGGCGCGCGCTGGCGCGCTGCTTGATGCCCTCCACGCCATGCACGCGATCGTCCTGCAACGCCAGCAACTCGCCGATCTCCTCCAGCGAGAAGCCCAGCTCCTTGGCGCGGCGGATGAAGCGCACCCGCTGCACTGCCGCGGCGTCGTACTCGCGGTAGCCGGAGGCACGGCGCGGGGCGGGGGGCAGCAGGCCCTGACGTTCGTAGTAACGCACGGTGTCGATGGCGACGTCGGCCTGGCGGGCGAGCGCGCCGATGGTGAAGCGGGCGGTGGCGGGATCGGATCGCATGCGCACACCCTACTCCCTGGACTCGGGTCCAGAGTCAAGCCTTGCCGCATGGCGGTCGCTTGCCGCGCACGCCGGCTTCGGTATCCTCTTCCATTCCCGACGTCACGCTGCCGCCTGTGCCGACTTCCGCCGTCCTGCTGCGCCTGCTGCTGTGCCTGAGCCTGCTGCTCAACGGCACCGCGGCCGCCATGGCGATGCCCGGAATGCCGGCGCACGGCAGCGCGACGTACGAAGCGGCTGCCATCGTCGCCAGCGCGGCACCGGCGCAAGCGGCGATGCCCTGTCACGACGCACCTCCACCGCCGCCGGCTGACCACGACGCGCACTGCCACGACCATGCCGGCAAGCACGGCGGCTGCGGCGGCATGGCCGGCTGCCAATGTCCGCACGCGCAACCGCTGCCGGCTTTGTTGGCGATGCCGCTGGCGCTGCCACGCTTGCCCCGCACCCTGATTGCCGCCGCTCCCCAGGCCGCGCACGGCGCGCCCGGCCTGCCGCGGCTGGAACGCCCTCCCAGCGCCTGAGCGCGCGCGGCCGCCTGCTGGGCGGTCTCCCGGCGGCAGCGCACAGGCGCTGCCGCGTCCGTGCCTGCAGCGCCCATCGGCGCTGCGCGGCGCATCGCATCCGCTGACGGACATCGCACATGAAACCATCTTCTTCCGGCCTGCCGGCGCTGCCGTCGCGGCGCCGCTTCGTCACCGGGCTGGCGCTGGGCGCCGCCGCCGGCCTCACCGGGCTGCCGCTGCGCTACGCCCAGGCCAGCGCACTGGCGCGCAACGGCGCCGCGCCCTACGTGCTGCACGGCACCGATCTGGACCTGAGCATCGGCAGCACACAGGTCAACTTCACCGGGCGCACGCGCCCCGCCATCGCCGTCAACGGCAGCGTGCCGGCGCCGCTGCTGCGCTGGCGCGAAGGCGATACCGTGACCATCCGCGTGGCCAATCGCCTGCCCGGCCACACCCAGACCTCGGTGCACTGGCACGGCCTGCTGCTGCCGGCCAACATGGATGGCGTGCCGGGCATGAGCTTCGACGGCATCTACCCGGGCGAGACCTACCAGTACCGCTTCGCCCTGCGCCAATCCGGCACCTACTGGTACCACAGCCATTCGCTGCACCAGGAGCAGGCCGGGCTGTACGGCGCCATCGTCATCGACCCGCGCGAGCCGCCGCCGTACCGCTACGACCGCGAACACGTGCTGCTGCTATCGGACTGGACCGACCTGGATCCGGCGGCGCTGTTCCGGCGGCTGAAGCACATGCCGTCCTACGACAACCTGTACCAGCGCACCGTCGGCGATTTCCTGCGCGACGCGCGCGAGGACGGGCTGCGCGCCACCCTCGCCGACCGCGGCATGTGGGGGCGCATGCGCATGACGCCGAGCGACCTGTCCGACGTCAACGGCAACACCTACACCTACCTGCTCAACGGCATGACCCCGGCCGGCAACTGGACCGGGCTGTTCCGCCCCGGCGAGAAAGTGCTGCTGCGCTTCATCAACGCCTCCAGCATGAGCTACTTCGACGTGCGCATCCCCGGGCTGAAGATGACCGTGGTCGCCGCCGACGGCCAGTACGTGCATCCGGTGAGCGTGGACGAGTTCCGCATCGCCGCGGCCGAAACCTTTGATGTGCTGGTCGAACCGAGCGGCCAGGACGCCTACACGGTGTTCGCGCAGGACATGGGCCGCACCGGCCACGCGCGCGGCACCCTGGCCGTGCGCGAAGGCCTGCAGGCGCCGGTGCCGGCAAACGATCCGCGCCCACTGCTGCGCATGCAGGACATGGGCCATGCGATGGCCGGGCACGCCGGCCTGGACCACGGCGCCGGCACCGCCATGCACGTTATGGAAGGCGGCTGCGGCGCGAGCATGCACATGCCCGGCATGCCGGGCATGAACCACGCCGCGCACGCGGCTGCCAGCACTGCCGCCGCGCCTGCGCATCCAGCCAGCGAACGCGGCAATCCGCTGGTGGACATGCAGTCCGCCGCCACTGCGCCGCGGCTGGACGACCCCGGCATCGGCCTGCGCGACAACGGCCGCCGCGTGCTGACCTATGCCGACCTGCACAGCCTGTTCGAGGACCCGGACGGACGCGAGCCGGGGCGCGAGATCCAGTTGCACCTGACCGGCAACATGGAGAAGTTCGCCTGGTCGTTCGACGGCATTCCCTTCGCCAGCGCCGAGCCGCTGCGGCTGAACTACGGCGAGCGCCTGCGCATCGTGCTGGTCAACGACACGATGATGCAGCACCCGATCCACCTGCACGGCATGTGGAGCGACGTGGAAGACGCCGCCGGCCGCTTCCAGGTGCGCAAGCACACCGTGGACATGCCGCCGGGCACGCGCCGCAGCTACCGCGTGCGCGCCGATGCACTAGGCCGCTGGGCCTACCACTGCCACCTGCTGTACCACATGGACGGCGGCATGATGCGCGAAGTGCGGGTGGACGCATGAGCTGCTTCCGTCTCGCTCCGCTCGCCCAGGCGACCGGCATGGTGCTGCTGCTCGCGCACGCCGTGGCGCAGGCACAGCATGTCCACGCGGCCGACAGCGGCGCCGATCTCCCTGCCGCGCCCTGCGCCTGCCCGGCGTCCGCTGCCAGCATGCCCATGGCGGACGCGACAACGGCACCGCAGCCCGACGCGGCAATAGACGGTGTCGTGGACCACGCAGCCATGGGCCATGCCGCGCACGCGCCGGCCATGCACGCCGCGCCTGACACGCAGACCACGGCGGAACACGCCGACGCCATGTCGCACGAGCACATGGACCACGCCACGATGGACCACGCGGCCGCGCCGGCGTCGCAGGTCGAGCATGCGCACTCCGCACACGACGGCGTGCATCACGACCGCATGGACCATGCGACGCCCTCGGCGCCCGAACCGACAGCGACAGCGACAGCGACAGCGTGCCACTGTCCCGCGAGCGCCGACACGTCGCTGCCGCGCGAGGCGATCCCGCCGATCACCGCTGCCGACCGGGCGGCGGCGTTCCCGGTGCTGCGCGACCACGGCATGGCGCACGGCGCGGCGCGCACCGGCTACCTGCTGGTCGATCGCCTGGAGGGCTGGGACAACGCCCACGGCAGCGGCCAGGCCTGGGAAGCGCGCGGCTGGTACGGCGGCGACATCGACCGGCTGTGGCTGCGCAGCGACGGCGAACGCGAGGGCGGCCGCACCACGGCGTCCGCGCTGGAACTGGCCTACGGCCGCGCGATCTCGCCGTGGTGGGACGTGCTGATCGGCGGCAGGCAGGCGTTCGCGCCCGGCCGCGCGCGGACCTCGGCGGCGTTCGGCGTGCAGGGCATGGCGCCGTACAAGTTTGAGGTCTCGGCGATGCTGTACGTCGGCGCAGGCGGCCATGCCAGCCTGCACCTGGAAGGCGAATACGACGTGCTGCTGACCAACCGGCTGATCCTGCAGCCACGGCTGGAGGCGGAACTGGCCGCGCGCGACGATCCGGCGCATCGCACCGGCAGCGGCCTTGCCACCGTGGAGGGCGGACTGCGCCTGCGTTATGAGGTCACGCGGCGGTTCGCGCCGTACGTCGGCGTCGACCACGTCCGCCACTTCGGCGACACCGCCGACCTGCGCCGTGGCGACGGCGAGGCGGTGCGCGAGACGCGTTGGGTCGCGGGCCTGCGGTTCTGGTTCTGACGGTTCTGCTGTCGAGCTGCGGGCGCGCGCTCCGGCGGCAAGGACGCGCCCCCGGAGCGACACGCGGCGTCGCCAGCAGAGCGATGCGCGTCTCGCGCCAGGTGCACGCACGGCAGACACCGCAATCGGCCGTGCGTCCATAGGAGCGGCTTCAGCCGCGACGGGCTTTCCCGGGAACGCCCGCCGCGGCTGAAGCCGCTCCTACGAGATGCGGCATCGGGGGTCCGGCACAGCGCATCAGGCACCGACGGCGACGGGCGTTCGAGGCGCCTCTTCACCGCTCATGCGTGCAGCGCCGCCTGCAATGCCTCCACTTCGTGCCGTGGCGGACGCAGCGCGCCCAGCGTGCGGACCAGCTCGCGATAGCTGCGCGCGAGTTGCCCGAACAGGCTGGCGTCGCTGTCGCGGGTTTCGGCAACTTCGGCGTAGGCGCCGCGGCCCAGGTCGATGAAGTAGTCCACGCTGACCCGGCGCCGTGCCGCCACGCCGGGGAACAGCCCGGCGATCAGCAGGCAGCCGTCGCCGACCTCACGCAAGGCGTCGGCACGTGCACGCCCCACCTGCTCCTGCGCATGCAGCCACGCCAGCGCCTGGATGCGCGCCAGCAACTGCGCGTCGCGCTGGTAACGCAGCAGCACGAACACCAGATAGTGCTCGCGCGATTCGTCCAGCGGCCGGCCCAGGCGCTGCCCGGCCTCGTGCACCAGCGCCTGCCACAGCTCGGCCGGCGCCCCCTGTCTGAAAGACTCGTACATGCGTCCTCCTGCGTGGTGGGAACCCTCGCAGGAAGCTTATGCATAACCCGCGCCACACTGCTGGCAATGTCCACGCGCAAGTGCCAGCGTTCGCGTGGTGATCAGCGGCGTCATGCGGCGCTCGCACCTGCGCGCTAGGTGCCACCTCGCGCAGCGCTCGTGCCCGGATCGTTCAGGACCTGCGGCGCTTGCGGACGTCGCAGGTCGTCGGCGCAGCGCCCTGCGCCAGGATGCCGGCGAGGATCAGGTCGATCCCGGCGACGAAATCCAGACGGTCGTCGTGCGTGCGCAGCGCGGCGGCCATGCTGCGCACGAACGGATACGCGGCCGGATCGAGCCGCGACCACATGCCCGCCATCGCGTCCAGGGCCTCGCTGCGGACAAGCCCCTGGGTCAGCGCCAACTGCGTGTTGGCCGCGTTCTGCCCGCTCACGCCGAGCATGTAGTTGAGCAGCGCGGACACCGCCGCCCACTGCGCGGTGTCGGCCACACCGAGCGCACGCAACGGCTGGCCCAGGCCTTCGATGATGCGCACGATCGGCAGCTGCCCCGGCGCCTGCCACAGGGCCGACCCGATCCAGGGATGCGCATCGATCGCGTCGAACATGGCCAGGGCCAGCGCGCGGATGGCGGCCTGCGGCGTGGCGCCTGCCGGTGGCGCCGACAGGCTGCGCGCGATGACGGCGTCGCAGGCGGCGGTCAGCAGATCGCGCTTGTCGGCGATATGGCCGTACAGGGCGCCCGGTCCGGTGGCGAGCCGTTCGGACAGCGCGCGGAAGGTCAGGCCGGCTTCGCCGTCGCGATCGAGCAGGGCGATCGCCGCGTCGACGATCTGCTCGCGCGACAACGCGGCATCGCGGCGGGACGGGCTGGGGCGTGGCTTGGCCATGGCCGATCTTGACACGGATGGAACGTCATTCCAAGATGATGGAACGACGTTCCATAGCCACGTGCCGCGCGCATCGCTGCACGCACTGCTCCCTTGAGGTCCCGGATGCACACTCCCATCGCAATCATCGGTGCCGGACTGGGCGGGCTCGCGCTCGCCCGCGTGCTGCACCTCCACGGCATCGCCGCGACGCTCTACGAAGCCGAGGCATCGGCCGAGGCGCGCCCGCAGGGCGGCCTGCTCGACATCCACGCGTACAACGGCCAACTGGCGCTCAAGGACGCCGGGCTGTACGCGCAGTTCCGCGCGCTGGTGTTGCCCGGCGCGGATGCGAAACGCGTCGTCGACGCGCACGGGACGCTGCTGGTGGAGCGGCCGGACATCGCCGCCGGCAGCCGGCCGGAGGTGGATCGCGGGCAGTTGCGCCGCCTGCTGCTCAATGCGCTTCCCGCCGGTGCGGTGCGCTGGGGCCACAAGCTCGCCGGCGTGTCGCCGCTCGGCGAGGGGCGGCATCGGCTGCACTTCGGCAATGGCGCCACGGTCACCACCGACCTGCTGGTGGGTGCGGACGGCGCCTGGTCGAAGGTACGGCCCCTGCTGTCCGCTGCGGTGCCCGCCTACAGCGGCACCACCTTCGTCGAGACCTGCCTGTTGCACGCCGACACCCGGTATCCGGACAGCGCGCACCTGGTCGGCGGCGGAACGCTGATGGCGGTCGCACCGGGCAAGGGCATCCTCGTGCACCGCCATGCCGACGGCATGTTGCAGGCCTATGTGGCGCTGGTCAGGCCGGAGACATGGTTCGACGGCGTCGACGTGGCCGTGCCGGCGAGCGCGATGGCGCGCATCGCCGCGGAGTTCGCCGGCTGGGCGCCGGCGCTGACCGCGTTGATCACCGCCAGCGACACGCCGCCGGTGCTGCGTCCGATCCATGCCTTGCCGGTCGAGCATCGCTGGGAACGCGTCCCCGGCGTGACCCTGCTCGGCGACGCGGCGCACCTGATGTCGCCGTTCGCCGGCGAAGGCGCCAATCTCGCGCTCTACGATGGCGCCGAGCTGGGCAAGGCCATCGCCGCGCATCCCGGCGCGATCGACGCCGCGCTGGCCATGTACGAAGCCGAGCTGTTCGCGCGCAGCGCGCCGTTCGCCCGCGAATCGCAGCGCAACCTCGCCCTGTTCTTCGACGACACCGCGCCGCAGAGCCTGGTCGATTTCTTCAACGGCATCGCCGCCTAGCGCTCAGCGGCAGCCCGGCGCCGCGGCGGACATGGCCACGGCGCTCAGCCTGCCCATCGCTCGCGCACCGAACGCGACTGAGCGCGCTTACTCCACCGTCACCGACTTGGCCAGGTTGCGCGGCTTGTCCACGTCGGTGCCGCGCGCCAGTGCGGTGTGGTAGGCGAGCAACTGCACCGGCACGGTGTGCAGCACCGGGCTGAGCACGCCGGCGTGGCGCGGCGTGCGGATCACGTGCACGCCTTCGGATTCGTTGAAGTTGCTGTCCTGGTCGGCGAACACGAACAGTTCGCCGCCGCGCGCGCGCACTTCCTGCATGTTCGACTTCACCTTCTCCAGCAGGGTGTCGTTGGGCGCGATCACCACCACTGGCATGTCGGCGTCGACCAGCGCCAGCGGGCCGTGCTTGAGTTCGCCGGCCGGGTAGCCCTCGGCGTGGATGTAGGTGATTTCCTTGAGCTTGAGCGCGCCTTCCAGGGCAATCGGGTAATGCAGGCCGCGGCCCAGGAACAGCGCGTTGTGCTTGTCGGCGAAGCGCTCGGCCCACACCGCGATCTGCGGTTCCAGGTTGAGCACGTGCTGCACGCTGCCGGGCAGGTAGCGCAGCTGCTCCAGGTACTCGGCCTCCTGCTCGGCGCTCAGCCGCCCGCGGCGCTTGGCCAGCACGCAGGTGAGCTGGAACAGGGCCGCCAGCTGGGTGGTGAAGGCCTTGGTCGAAGCCACGCCGACCTCGGCGCCGGCGCGGGTGTAGAGCACCATCGCGCTGGCGCGCGGGATCGCGCTCTCGGGCACGTTGCAGATCGACAGGGTCTTGGCATGGCCCAGTGACTTGGCGTACTTGAGCGCCTCCATCGTGTCCAGGGTTTCGCCGGACTGGGAGATGGTCACGATCAACTGCCGCGGGTTGGCGCAGGCATCGCGGTAGCGGTACTCGCTGGCGATCTCCACGCTGCACGGCAACCCGGCGATGCCTTCGATCCAGTAGCGCGCGGTCAGGCCGGCGTAGTAGCTGGTGCCGCAGGCCAGGATCTGCACGGCGTCCACGTCGGCCAGCAGCGCCTCGGCCTTGCTGCCGAACAGCGCGGTGTCGAAGCCGCCGGCGTCGAACAGCGCCTCCAGGGTGTCGGCCAGCGCGCGCGGCTGCTCGTGGATCTCCTTCTGCATGAAGTGGCGGTACGGCCCCAGCTCCAGCGAGGCCAGCGACACGTCGGAGACGTGCGGCTCGCGCTGCACCGGCTGGTCCTGCGCGTCGTACACCTGCACGCCGTCGCGGCGCAGTTCGGCGGTATCGCCTTCTTCCAGGAAGATCACCCGGCGCGTGGCCTGGATCACCGCCGAGACGTCGGAGGCGATGAAGTTCTCACCCTCGCCCAGACCGATCAGCAGCGGGCAGCCCATGCGCGCGCACACCAGCAGGTCCGGGCGCGACTTGCTCACCGCGGCCACGGCATAGGCGCCGGTCAGTTCCTTCACCGCCGCCTGCAGCGCGCCGAGCAGGTCGCGGCCCTGCTCGATGTAGTGGTGGATCAGGTGGGCGATGACCTCGGTATCGGTCTGCGATTCGAACACGTAGCCGAGCGCGGTCAGGCGCTCGCGCTGCTGTTCGTGGTTCTCGATGATGCCGTTGTGGACCAGGGCCAGGTCGCCGTGGCTGACGTGCGGGTGCGCATTGGCCTCGGTGACGCCGCCGTGCGTGGCCCAGCGGGTGTGGCCGATGCCCAGCGGCGCGTGCAGTCCCTCGGCCTGCGCGGCGCTTTCGGTCTCGGCCACGCGGCCGGTGCGGCGCACGCGGCGCACCTGTCCGTCGGCGATGGCGGCAATACCGGCCGAGTCGTAACCCCGGTATTCCAGGCGCTTGAGCCCTTCGATCAGGACCGGGACCACATCGCGATCCGCGATCGCACCGACGATACCGCACATAGCCACGCCCTTCCCGAAAAGTCCGCCATTCTAGCCAAGTCCGCTGAATGTCTTGCCGCTGTCCGCTGCCGGACACGGTGTCCGCGAACGTGTCCGCGGACACCCGGACACCTGTCCGCGCCGGCCGCCGCCATACAATTCAACGACTTGCAGTTGGCACGCATCGTGCGATGGAGTCCCCATCCTCACCGCTGCGACCGTCCGATGATCCGTGACACCTCCGCCCAGGACCAGGTTCTCGCCCGCCCCCGCTCCGCCGCCTGGCGCCGCTGGCTGTGGCCCGGGGCGATCGCCGCGCTGGTGCTGCTGGGCATCGCCTTCGCCGCGCGCGGCTGGATCGCCGGCAGCCGCTCTTTCGACGCGCAGCGCGTGCGCATCGCCACGGTGACCCGCGGCGACCTGGTCCGCGACATCTCCGCCGACGGCCGCCTGATCGCCGCCAACAGCCCCACCCTGTACGCCATCTCCGGCGGCACCGTGACCCTGAAGGTGGTCGCCGGCGACGTGGTCAAGCAGGGCCAGGAACTGGCCGAGATCGACAGCCCGGAGCTGCGCAGCAAGCTGGCCCAGGAAGAGGCCACCCTGGCCGGCCTGGAAGCGGAGGCCGGCCGCGCCGACCTGGACGCGAGCCTGGCCCGCGCCAACGCCAGCAAGCTGATCGACCAGGCGCAGATCGAGCGGCAGGCCGCCAGCCGCGACCTGGAGCGCTACCAGCGCGGCTACGCAGGCGGCGCGGTGCCGCAGGTGGAACTGGCCAAGGCGCAGGACACGCTGAAGAAGGCCGACATCGCGATGAGCCACGCGCAGAAGGATTCCGGCCTGCAGGCGCAGGGCGCCTCGCTGGACGCGCGCAACAAGCGCCTGCTCGCCGAGCGCCAGCGCGCGGTGGTGGCCGAGGTGCAGCGCCAGGTCGACCTGCTGACCCTGCGCTCGCCGTTCGACGGCCAGGTCGGCCAGGTGCAGGTGTCGCAGCACACCAACGTCGCCGCCAACGCGCCGGTGCTGAGCGTGGTCGACCTGTCCAAGTTCGAACTGGAGATCAAGGTGCCGGAGAGCTTCGCCCGCGACCTGGCGATCGGCATGCCGGCGCAGTTGACCAGCGGTGCCGGCGAGCCGTTCGCCGGGGCGATCTCGGCGGTGTCGCCGGAAGTGGTCAACGGCGAGGTCAACGCGCGCATCCGCTTCACCGACAAGCAGCCGCCGGGCCTGCGCCAGAGCCAGCGCATGAGTGCGCGGGTGCTGCTGGATACCCGCAAGAACGTGCTCAAGCTCGAGCGCGGCCCGTTCGTCGAACAGTCCGGCGGCCGCTATGCGTACGTCATGGACGGCGACTCGGCGGTACGCCGCCCGGTCGAACTCGGCGTCACCAGCCTGGGCGAAGTCGAAGTGCGCTCGGGCCTGCAGCCGGGCGACCGGGTGGTCGTCTCCGGCAGCGATCTGTTCGGCGACGCGCCGCAGGTCACGGTGCATTAGAAGCCGGGATTGGGGAATCGGGATTGGGGATTCGCAAGCCTCTCTCGTTTTCCTTTCCTGGCCACTGATTCCGAATCCCGACATCTCCAATCCCCAATCCCCGCTCCACCACCACAGGAACTCATGCCATGCTCGAAATGCGCGCCGTCTCCAAGGTCTTCCGCACCGAACAGGTCGAGACGCATGCGTTGCGCTCGCTGGACCTGCATGTCCGCGAGGGCGAGTTCGTCGCCGTCACCGGGCCGTCGGGTTCGGGCAAGACCACCTTCCTCAACATCGCCGGCCTGCTGGAGACCTTCACCAGCGGCCAGTACCTGCTCGACGGCCAGGACGTCAGCAACCTCAACGACGATGCGCGCTCGCGCATGCGCAACCAGAAGATCGGCTTCATCTTCCAGGGCTTCAACCTGATTCCCGATCTAAACCTGTTCGACAACGTCGACGTGCCGCTGCGCTACCGCGGCATGGGCGCAGCCGAGCGCAAGCAGCGCATCGAGGAGGCGCTGAGCCGGGTCGGGCTGGGCTCGCGCATGAAGCACTATCCGTCCGAACTGTCCGGCGGCCAGCAGCAGCGCGCGGCGATCGCCCGCGCCCTGGCCGGCAGCCCGCGCCTGCTGCTGGCCGACGAACCGACCGGCAACCTCGACTCGCAGATGGCGCGCGGGGTGATGGAACTGCTGGAGGAGATCAACGCGCAGGGCTCGACCATCGTCATGGTCACCCACGATCCGGAACTGGCCGCGCGCGCGCAGCGCAACGTGCACATCGTCGACGGCCAGGCCACCGACCTGCAGCGCGACCCGGTGCTGGTGCACGGGGGCAGCGACGCCGCGGCCACGCGCTGACCGGCACGGCGACGACGCGGAGACCGGCATGCTCGGCTACTACTTCCAGCAAGCGTGGCGCAGCCTGCGCCGCAGCCCGGTGCTCACCGCGCTGATGGTGCTGTCCATCGCCGTGGGCATCGGCGCGGCGATGACCACGCTGACGGTGATGCGGTTGCTCTCCGGCGACCCCTTGCCGGGGCGCAGCCAGCAGATCTTCTTCGCGCAACTGGATCCGCGCCCCAGCAACGGCGCCAACCAGAAGCCGTACGACAAGCTCGACTACCCCTCGGCCATGGACCTGTGGAAGCGCGGGCGCGCCGATCGCCAGGCCATGGTCGCCGAGAGCGAGATCAAGCTGCGTGCGCCGGACAGCGCCGCACCGGCCTTCATGACCCAGTTGCTGATGACCCAGGCCGATTTCTTCCCGATGTTCCAGGTGCCGTTCGCCTACGGCAGCGGCTGGCGCGCACGCGAGGACGAGGACCGGGCGCGGGTGGCGGTGATCTCCTCCGACCTCAACGCCAAGCTGTTCGGCGGACGCAACAGCGTCGGCCGCACGCTGCTGGTGCGCGGCACCGCGGTGCGCATCGTCGGCGTGCTGGCGCCGTGGCGGCCGTCGCCGCTGTTCTACACCTTGGCCGGCGGCAGCTTCGCCCATGGCGATACCGCCAGCTTCTATGGGCGGACACAGGACGTGTTCATGCCGTTGTCCAGCAGCCTGGAGGTCAACGACGGCCACATCCAGCCGTGGACCTGCTTCGGCAAGCCCGACGCGAACATGGACCTGCGCAGCGCCCCGTGCGTGTGGCTGCAGTTGTGGGTGCAACTGGACACGCCAGCGAAGGTCGCCGACTACCGCCGGCTGCTGGCCGACTACGCGGCGCAGCAGCATGCCGCCGGGCGCATCGGCCGCGCCGACACCGCCCGCCTGCTGTCGCTGCCGCAATGGCTGGACCACAACCGTGTGGTCCCTGGCGACGTGCGCCTGCAGAGCTGGCTGGCGCTGGCGTTCCTGGGCCTGTGCCTGTTCAACAGCGTCGGCCTGCTGCTGGCCAAGTTCCTGCGCCGCGGCGGCGAGATCGGCGTGCGCCGCGCGCTGGGCGCCTCGCGTCGCGCGATCTTCGCGCAGTGCCTGACCGAGGCCAGCGTGATCGGCCTGGTCGGCGGCATCGGCGGTTGGCTGCTGACCCTGATCGGCCTATGGAGCGTGCGCCAGCAGCCCACCGCCTACGCCGACCTGGCGCACCTGGACCTGACCACGTTCGCCGGCACCTTCGCCCTGGCGATCGCCTGCAGCCTCGCGGCCGGCCTGTTCCCCGCCCTGCGCGCCAGCCGTATCGCGCCAGCCATGCAACTCAAGAGTCTGTAACCGGGGCCCGCGACCATGCAGATCACGCCCATCCTCAGCGCGCTGTCGCGCCATCGCATTGCGGCCACGCTGATCGCGCTGGAAGTGGCGCTGGCCTGTGCGGTGCTGTGCAACGCCTTCTTCCTGATCGGCAACCGCCTGGACCTGGTGCATCTGCGCAGCGGCATCGACGAATCCGCGCTGGGCCTGGTGACGCTGTCCGGCTGCGACGGCTGCAACGATGCCGATGTCAACGCGCGCGCGCTGGATGCGGTGCGGCGCACGCCCGGCGTGCGCGCGGCCGGCGCCATCAACACCGTGCCGTTCGCGCCGCCGGCGTTCAACAACGGGCTGTGCCTGGACCAGGACTGCACCCAGGTCGGCGGCGTGCCGCACTTCTACATGCTCAGCCCGGGCGCTGTCGCCGCGCTGGAACTGAAGCCGGACAGCGGCCGCGCGTTCGCCGACGCGGACTACCAGCCGCTCGTCAACGGCATGCCGACCGCGGCCGGCGTGTGGATCACGCGAGCGCTGGCCACACACCTGTGGCCGGGCCAGGATCCGTTGGGCAAGGAATTCTGGGCCGGCGGCCATTTCCGCGTGATCGGCACGCTGGCGCACCTGGCGCGCCCCGACCCCGGCCGCAGCGAGGATGGCGTGATCGGCAGCGACTGGTCGGTGGTACTCCCGGTGCGCGAGGCGGAGCAGTCCGGCACCTACGTGCTGCGCGCCGATCCGCGCGACCTGCCACGGGTGTTGGCGCAGGCGCGCGCAGCGGTGGCGCGTGCGGTGCCAGAGGCGGTGCTGGACAACGCCAACAGCCAACCGCTGGACGCGCTGCGCCAGACCTATTTCCAGAGCGACCGCGCGATGACCGGGCTGCTGGTCGCGATCATCGTCGCGATGCTGCTGGTGACCGCGCTGGGCATCGTCGGCCTGGCCAGCTTCTGGGTGCAGCAGCGCACCAAGCAGATCGGCATCCGCCGCGCGCTCGGCGCCACCCGCCGCGACATCCTGCGCTACTTCCAGACCGAGAACCTGCTGCTGGTCGGCGCCGGCGTGGCGCTGGGCATGCTGCTGGCCTACGGCGGCAACGTGCTGCTGATGCAGGTGTTCGAGCTGGAGCGGCTGCCGGCCAGCTACCTGCCGGTCGGCGCACTGCTGCTGTGCGCGCTGGGCCAGCTCGCCGTGCTCGGCCCGGCCCTGCGCGCCGCCGCCGTCCCGCCTGCCACCGCCACCCGCAGCGCCTGACCCGGAGCCCGCATGTTCGCTTACTACCTCCGCCTGGCGCTGCGCAGCTTCGGCCGCAACCGCATCCTCACCGCGCTGATGGTGCTGGCCGTGGCGCTGGGCATCGGCGCGTCGATGACCATGCTGACCGTGCTGCATACGCTCTCCGGCGACCCGCTGCCCGGGCGCAGCGCCACGCTGTTCCATCCGCAACTGGATCCGCGTCCGCGCAACCTGCCCAGCGCCGACCCCGAGCCGCCGGACGAACTGACCTGGCAGGACGCGACCGCGCTGTACCGGGCGCAGGCGGCGCAGGCGCAGACCATGACCAGCGCGAACTGGCTGCCGGTGCGCCAGACCGTGCCCAACAGCCCCCTGCGCATGCTCACCACGCGGGCCGCCACGGCCGACCTGTTCGGCATGTTCGGCATGCGCTTCCTGTACGGCAGCGGCTGGAGCCGGCGCGACGACAGCCAGCGCGCGCCGGTGGTGGTGCTGAGCCGCAAGCTCAACGACGCGCTGTTCGGCGGCGCGGACAGCGTCGGCAAGACCCTGACCATCGCCACCCGCCCGTTCCGGGTGATCGGGGTGATCGACGCCTGGAACGCGCAGCCGCGCTTCTACGATCTCAACTCCGGCGCGTACACGCCGCCGGAGGAACTGTACATGCCGTTCGAGACCTGGCTGGACCTGCCGCAGGACTACGGCTACGGGCCGATGCAGTGCTGGGGCAAGGATGGCGAGGCCGGCCTGCACGATCCCAAGGCCGCGCAATGCACCTGGGTGCAGTACTGGGTGCGGCTGGACACGCCCGAGCAGGTGCGGCGCTACCGCGCGGCACTGGAGGCCTACAGCGCGCAGCAGCGCCAGCTCGGCCGCTTCGAACGCGCGCCCAACACCCGCCTGCGCAGCCTGGTCGACTGGCTGGACTACAAGCGGGTGGTGCCGGCCACGGTGCGCATGCAGACCTGGATCGCCTTCGGCGTGCTGCTGGTGTGCCTGCTCAATGCGGTCGGCCTGCTGGTCGCCAAGTTCATGCGCAAGGCCGGCGAGATCGGCGTGCGCCGCGCGCTCGGTGCCAGCCGCCGCGCGGTGTTCGCGCAATGCCTGGCCGAATCGGCGCTGATCGGCTGCCTGGGCGGCCTGCTCGGCATCCCGCTGACCTGGATCGGCCTGTGGCTGGTGCGCCAGCAACCGGTGGCCTACGCGCAGCAGGCACATGCCGATCCCGCGATCCTGGGCATCGCCCTGGCCGTGGCCACGCTGTCGGCGCTGGCCGCCGGCCTGTGGCCGGCCTGGCGCGCCTCGCGCATCGCCCCCGCCCTGCAGGTGAAATCGCTATGACCCCGTTGCCTCCGGTACGCCCCATCCTGTCCGCACTGGGTAGCCATCGCGCCGCGGTGGTGCTGATGGCCCTGCAGATCGCCCTGACCCTGGCGGTGCTGTGCAACCTGGTGTTCATCATCGCCCGCACCTACCAGCGCGTGCAGACCCCGACCGGGGTGATGGAACAGGACATCGGCCTGATCCAGAGCATCAGCGTGGTCGGCGAGCCGGGCAGCATCAGCAGCGTCGGCCGCAGCCTGGACCTGTTGCAGGCGGTGCCCGGCGTGGAAGCGGCGGCGTTCGGCACGCCGCCGCTGTGGGGCCCGACGCAGGCGCAACTGTTCCTGCAACCGCAGTCCACGCAACCGGTCGCCCGTGCCCGCCTGTTCCTCGGCAGCCAGGGCCTGAACCGTACGCTGGGCATCCGCATCGTCGCCGGCCGCGACCTGCGCGATGCGGAACTCACCGGCGCCTCGGACTTGTTCGGCGCGCCGCCGGAGATCGAGCGGCGCCTGCCGGCGCTGATCACGCCCTCGCTGGCCGCCAAACTGTTCCCCGGCGCGTCGCCGCTGGGGCGCACGCTCTACACCAGCGCCTTCAACCAGCCGGTGCGCCTGGACATCGTCGGGGTGATGGCGCCGGTCCGCGGCGAGATCACCGGCCACGCCGACGATGCCGATGCGCTGCTGACCGAGATCCGCATCGGCAGCGAAGGCTGGGGCGGCGGCTACGTGATCCGCAGCAAGCCGGGGCAACTGGCGCAGGCGCTGCCGCGCGCGGCCGCGGCGATGCAGCGCGCCAACCCGACCTATGTGCAGCAGCGCGTGAGCACCATGCAGGAGCTGCGGACCGAGTACTTCAAGAGCGACAGCGCGGTGGCGCGGATGCTGCTGGCGATCATCCTGATCCTGCTCACGGTCACCGCGCTGGGCATCGGCGGGCTGGCCAGTTTCTGGGTGCAGCAGCGCACCCGGCAGATCGGCATCCGCCGCGCGCTCGGCGCCACCCGCGGCGACATCCTGCGCTACTTCCAGTTGGAAAACCTGCTGATCGTCGGCGGCGGCGCCCTGCTCGGCGCCGTGCTCGCCTACGTCATGAACCAGTGGCTGATGCAGCGCTTCGAACTGGAGCGGCTGTCCTCTCCCACCGTGCTCACCGGCATCGTCGCGGTGTGGCTGCTCGGCCAGCTCGCCGTCCTCGGCCCGGCCCTGCGCGCCGCCGCCGTCCCACCCGCCACCGCCACCCGCAGCGCCTGACCCCGGAGCTCCCATGTTCGGCTACTACGTCCGCCTCGCCTTGCGCAGCTTCCGCCGCAACACCGTCCTCACCGCACTGATGGTGCTGGCCATCGCCTTGGGCATCGGCGCCAGCATGACCACGCTGACCGTGTTCTACGTGCTCTCCGGCGACCCGATTCCCCAGAAGAGCGATCGCCTGTTCTACGTGCAGGTGGATGCGCAGCCCAAGGCCGGTTTCCAGCCGGGCGAGGAACCGGATTCGCAGAACACGCGCTTCGATGCCGAGGCGCTGCTGCGCGAGAAGCGCGCCAAGCGCCAGGCGCTGATGACCGGCGGCAGCGTCGCGATCGAACCGACCAAGAGCGGTCTGAAGCCGTTCAAGTCGGAAGTGCGCTTCACGTCGGCGGACTTCTTCCCGATGTTCGACACGCCGTTCCAGTACGGCCACGGCTGGACCGGCACCGAAGACGAGCGCCACGACCGCGTGGTGGTCATCAGCCGGAAGCTCAACGAGAAGCTGTTCGACGGCGCCGACAGCGTCGGCCGCGAACTGCGCATGGACCAGAACACCTTCCGCATCGTCGGCGTGCTCGACACCTGGGAGGTCAAGCCGCGCTTCTACGACGTCACCAACACCTATGGGTCGGACGAACAGGCCTATCTGCCGTTCTCGGTGGCGATGGATCTGAAGATGGACCGCAACGGCAGCATGAACTGCTTCGGCGACAGCAACGGCGACCAGACCGCGCTCAATGCGCCGTGCGCCTGGGTGCAGTACTGGGTGGAACTGGAGAACCCGGCGCAGGCTGCCGACTACAAGGCCTACCTGGAGAACTATTCGGCCCAGCAGCGCGCCGCCGGCCGCTTCCAGCGCCCCAACAACGTGCGCCTGCGCAACGTCATGCAGTGGCTGGACCACAACGAAGTGGTACCCGGCGACGTGCGCCTGCAGCTGTGGCTGGCGATGGGCTTCCTGCTGGTGTGCCTGCTCAACACCGTCGGCCTGCTGCTGGCCAAGTTCCTGCGCCGCAGCGGCGAGATCGGCGTGCGCCGCGCGCTCGGCGCGTCGCGTGGGGCGATCTTCGCGCAGTGCCTGGTGGAAGCCGGCGCCATCGGCCTGGCCGGCGGCGTGGCCGGTCTCGGCCTGGCCACGCTCGGCCTGTGGGCCGTGCGCCAGCAGCCGGCCAGCTACGCCAAGCTGGCGCATCTGGATCCCAGCATGCTGGCGCTGACCTTCGCGATGGCGGTGGGCGCCAGCCTGCTCGCCGGCCTGTTGCCGTCGTGGCGCGCGATCCAGGTCGCGCCCGCCCTTCAGCTCAAGTCCTGATCCTGCGCGCACTGCGCCTTCCACGCCCTCTCACAAGGTCATCGCCATGGATATCCGCCCCATCCTGTCCACCTTGCGCCGGCACAAGACCGCCGCCGCGCTGATCGTGCTGGAGATCGCCCTGGCCTGCGCGATCGTCTGCAATGCGCTGTTCCTGATCGGCAACCGCATCGAGACCCTGCACCGGCCCAGCGGCATCGCCGAGTCGGAACTGGTGACGATCTCGCTGGGCGGCATCGGCCAGCAGGTCAACGCCGCCGCGCGCACCCGCGAAGACCTGGCCGCGTTGCGCGCGGTGCCCGGCGTACGCAATGCCACGCTGCTCAACCAGGTGCCGTTCGTGCACTACTCCTGGAACACCAGCCTGTCGCTGAGCGCGGACCAGGAGCGGCCCACCCTCAATGCCGCGCAGTACATGGCCGAGGAAGGCACGCTGAAGACCCTGGGCCTGAAGCTGGTGGCCGGGCGCGATTTCGCCCCCGACGAGTACATGGATCTGGAAGCCGCGCAGACCGACAAGCGGATCCAGGAGAAAGGCACCGCCATCATCCTCAACCGCGCCACCGCGGAGAAGATGTTCCCGGGGCAGAACGCGCTGGGCAAGACCGTGTACACCGGGCCGGTGGGCGCCCGCGTGGTCGGCATCGTCGAGACCCTGGCGCGGCCCACCGCGGCCAGCGGCCTGGCCGAGATCGACTACGCGATGCTGCTGCCGTTTCGCCTGAACTACACCGACGGGCTATACGTGCTGCGGGTCACCGACCCGGCGCGGCGCCAGGAAGTGCTGAACGCGGCCACCGCGGCGCTGATGAAGGTCGACAGCAGCCGACTGGTTCTCAAGCAGCAGACCTACAGCGAGATCCGCGACGCCTACTTCCAGGGCGATCGCGCGATGGTCTGGCTGCTCGGCGCGGTCTGCGTCGCGTTGCTGATCGTCACCGCGCTGGGCATCGTCGGCCTGGCCAGCTTCTGGGTGCAGCAGCGCACCAAGCAGATCGGCATCCGCCGCGCGCTCGGCGCCACCCGCGGGCAGATCCTGCGCTACTTCCAGACCGAGAACTTCCTGCTGGCCAGTACCGGCATCGTGCTAGGCATGCTGCTGGCCTACGCGATCAATCAATGGCTGATGGGCAAATACGAGCTGCCGCGGCTGCCGCTGGCCTACCTGCCGATCGGCGCGGTGGCGCTGTGGCTACTCGGCCAGCTGGCGGTGTTCGCGCCGGCGCGCCGCGCCGCCGACGTGCCGCCGGCCGTCGCCACCCGCAGTACCTGACCCATCCCCTTGGCCGGCTCCGGCCGGCCTTTTTTCTTCAGGACGCCCGATGTTCGGCTACTACTGCAAACTGGCGCTGCACAGCTTCGGTCGCAACCGCCTGCTCACCGCCCTGATGGTGCTGGCGATCGCGGTCGGCATCGGCGCGTCGATGACCACGCTGACCGTGTTCCACGTGCTGGCGGCCGATCCCATTCCCGGCAAGAGCGCGCAGTTGTTCAACGTCGAACTCAACGTCGAACCGGACGACCGTTACGATCCGAACGACACCGACCCACAGCAACTGACCCGCCGCGATGCCGAGGCGCTGCTGCGCGACAGGCGCGGCGACCGCCAGGCGATGATGTCGGCCGGCAGCGTGACGGTGGTACCGGCGCAGCCGCAGCTGACCCCGTTCGGCGCCGAAGCGCGCTACACCAGCGCCGACTTCTTTCCGATGTTCGCGGTGCCGATGCGCTACGGCCACGCCTGGACCGCGGACGACGATGCCCGACGCGCGCGCGTCGCGGTGATTTCGCGGCGGCTCAATACCCAACTGTTCGGCGACGCCAACAGCGTCGGCCGCCAGCTCCAGCTCGGCGATGCCGTGCTGCGCGTGGTCGGGGTGATCGACGCCTGGGACATGAACCCGCGCTTCTACGACCTGACCAACACCGAGTATGGCGACAGCGAAGACGTGTTCGTGCCGTTCTCCACCGCGCGCGACCTGGACCTGGACGTCAGCGGTTCGATGTCCTGCTGGGGCGACCATGCCGGCAACAGGACCAGTGCGAACGCCCCCTGCGCCTGGATCCAGTACTGGGTGGAACTGGACAGCCCCGCCAAGCGCGCCGCCTACCTGGACGCGCTGCAGGCCTATGCGCGGCAGCAGCGCGACGCGGGCCGCTTCCGCCATCCGCCGGACATCCGCCTCAGCGACGTGATGAGCTGGCTGGACCGCAACCACGCCGTGCCCTCCGACGTGCGCCTGCAGGTGGGGCTGGCGCTGGCGTTCCTGGGCATCTGCCTGCTCAACACCGCCGGGCTGATGCTGGCCAAGTTCCTGCGCCACAGCGGCGAGATCGGCGTGCGCCGCGCGCTCGGCGCCTCGCGGCGGACGATCTTCGCCCAGCACCTGATCGAAGCGGCGGCGATCGGCCTGGCCGGCGGCGCCGGCGGCCTGCTGCTGGCCTGGATCGGCACCTGGCTGGTGCGGCAGCAGCCGGCCGACTACGCCGCGCTGGCGCACCTGGATGGCCGCATGCTGCTGCTCGCCCTGGCGATGAGCCTGGGCAGCGCGCTGCTCGCCGGCCTGCTGCCGGCCTGGCAGGCAATGCGCGTGTCCACCGCCCTGCAGCTCAAGTCGCAATGACGCGCCGCGCGCGCCCTCTCCGCCAGGAACTCCCACCGTGTCCCTCCATCCCATCCTCTCCAGTCTGCGCAAGCACCGCGTCGCCGCCAGCCTGATCGTGCTGGAGATCGCCTTCAGTTGCGCCGTGGTCTGCAACGCGCTGTTCCTGATCGATCAGCGGCTCGAGCGCATGCAGCGGGCCAGCGGCGTCGCCGAGCAGGAGCTGGTGCAACTGCGCAGCCGCAGCGTGGTCAGCGACGGCAACAGCGCGGCGCAGACCCGCGCCGACCTGGACGCGCTGCGACGCATTCCGGGTGTACGCGAGGCCAGCATCATCAACCAGGCGCTGTTCGGCGACTCGCTCGGCTACAGCGGCGTGTCGCTGCGCCCGGACCAGGAGCGCAGCACCCTGCATGCGGTGCAGTACTTTGGCGACGCGCGGCTGCTCGATACCCTGGGGCTGCATCTGGTCGCAGGGCGCCGCTTCGCGGACGACGAGTTCATCGACGACGCGCAACTGCGCGATCCGGTGACCAAGCGCATCCCGCCCTCGGTCATCCTCAGCCAGTCGCTGGCGCAACGCCTGTTCCCCGGCCAGAACGCCGTGGGCCGCACCATCTACGTCTACGGCGAACACCGGGTCGTCGGCGTGGTGCAACGCTTGGTGCAACCCCGCGAAGGAGGGAACGTCGGCCACTACGAGGACACGATGCTGTTCCCGGTGAACGTTCCCTACGATCGCGGCACCTACCTGTTGCGCGTGCGCAACCCGGCGCAGCGCGAGTCCGTGTTGCGGCAAGCCAAGGCGACGCTGTCGCAACACGGTCCACGGCGGATGGTGAAGGGCGGCAAGACCCTGCAACAAGCGCGCGCGGACTACTACCGCGACGACCAGGCGATGGCCTGGCTCCTGGTCGGCGTGTGCGTCCTGCTGCTGTTGGTCACCGCGCTGGGCATCGTCGGCCTGACCAGCTTCTGGGTGCAGCAGCGCACCAAGCAGATCGGCATCCGCCGCGCGCTCGGCGCCACCTGCACGCAGATCCTGCGGCATTTCCAGCTGGAGAACTTCCTGCTCGCCAGCGCCGGCATCGTCCTCGGCATGCTGCTGGCCTACGCCGCCAACCTGTATCTGATGAGCGCCTACGAGCTGCCGCGGCTGCCGTTGTGGTACCTGCCGGTCGGCGCGTTGGCGCTGTGGCTGCTCGGCCAGCTCGCGGTGCTGCTGCCCGCGCGCCGCGCCGCCGCGGTGCCGCCGGCGGTGGCCACGCGCAGTGCCTGAGCGAACGCGGTCACCGTCCAAACGAGGAGAAGCAGGATGCTGAACCATTATCTGCTGCTGGCCTGGCGCAGCCTGCGGCGCACGCCGATCGCCACCGCGCTGATGGTGCTGGCGATCGGCCTGGGCATCGGCGCGAGCATGACCATGCTGACGGTGCTGCACGTGATGTCGCGCGACCCGCTGCCGGACAGGAGCGATGCGCTCTACACCCCGCATCTGGATCCGTTGCCGAGGAGCTACCCGGACAACCAGGAGTGGGGCGATCCGGCCGACAACCTCACCTGGCCCGACGCCATGGCGCTGCTGCGGGCCGCACCCGCCACGCCGCAGGCGGCGATGGCCGGCGGGCAGGTCTTGCTGTGGCCGCCGCGCGCGGCGCAAGCACCACTCGACCTGAGCGGCCGCTATGCCAGCGCCGGGTTCTTCGCCCTGTTCGGCATCCCCTTGCAGCGCGGCCACGGCTGGAGCGCGGCGGACGACCAGAACCACGCCCGCGTCATCGTGCTGAGCCGCACCCTGGCCGACACCCTGTTCGGTGCGCGCGATCCGATCGGCCAGCGGGTGGCGCTCGGGGAAAAGCGCATCAGCTTCGAGGTAATCGGCGTGACCGGCGATTGGGATCCGCAACCGCTGTTTTACGCCGACCCCGGCAGCAAGGGCGGTTTCGGCCAGCGCGACGATTTCTTCCTGCCGCTGTCGACCGCGATGGAACTGGCGCTGGACGTCAACAGCAACACCAGCAGTTGGAGCAGCTTCAACGGCGACGACGCGGCGCGACGCAAGGATCCGTCGACCAGTTGGCTGCAGTTCTGGGTGCGCCTGGACACGCCGCAGCAGGTCGCCGCCTACCAGCGCCTGCTCTACGACTACGCCGCGACACAGCACGCCAGCGGCCGCTTCCAGCGCCCGCCGGAGCGGGCGCGGCTGTATGCGTTGATGGACTGGCTGCGCCACCTGCGGATGGTGCCCGACGATGTGCGCCTGCAGACGCTGCTGGCACTGGGTTTTCTGTGGATCTGCCTGGTCAACGTGATCGCCTTGCTGCTGGCGAAATTCCTGCGCCGCGGTGGCGAGATCGGCGTACGGCGCGCGCTCGGCGCCCGCCGCGGCCACGTGTTCCTGCAGTTCGGCAGCGAAGCCGCGCTGATCGGGCTACTCGGTGGCGCAGTGGGCATCGCGATCGCCGAGTTGGGTCTGTGGAGCGTGCGCCAGCGCCCGGACGACTACGCCAGGCTGGCGCGGATGGACCTGCAGATGCTGCTCGCCACCGTGGCACTGGCGGTGATCGCCGCGCTGTTGGCCGGCCTGCTGCCCGCCTGGCGGGCCAGCCGGATCGACCCCGCCCTGCAGATCAAGGACCTGACATGAATCTGCCGATCCGCCCCATCCTCTCCAGCCTGCAGCATCACCGCCTCACCGCCGCGCTGCTGGCGCTGCAGGTCGCCCTGACCTGCGCCTTCGTCGCCAACGCCGTGTTCCTGATCGGTGGGCGCATCGAACGTCTGCGGGTCTCCAGCGGCTTGCCCGAGGAAGAACTGGCGCTGATATCGGTCCGCGGCGTCCAGAGCGATGGCAATGCGCTGGCCCAGCAACAATCCGATCTGCGGGCGTTGCGCAGCATTCCCGGTGTCATCGCAGCCGCCGCGATCGGCTTCAGCCTGCCGCTGTCCGGCGGTGCCAACGACTACGGCAACTGCCCCGACCGGCAGACGCTGGACCGCGCGATGGCGCGGCAGTCGATGGACGATACAGGGTGCATCCAGGCCACGTACTACAGCGGCTCGCCCGGTTTCGTGCAGGCCATGGGCGCGCACCTGATCGCCGGCCGCGACTTCCATGCCGACGAATATTCCACTGCTACGCCGAGCGCGGTGATCGTCACCCGCGCGCTGGCGCGGCAACTGTGGCCAAGTCAACCTGCGGTCGGCAAAACGCTGTATGGCGGAGCCCAGGGCGCCGTCGTCGTCGGCGTCGTCGACGACCTGCTGCGCACGACGCTGCGCGGCGCAGCGGTCGACCATCTGGCCGCGCTGTCGCCGCAGCTGCCCGTGGGCAACCAGGTGCAGTACCTGTTGCGCAGCGCGCCGCAGGACCGCGAACGGATCCTGGCCGCGGCGGCCGACGCGCTGGCACAGGCAGGACCGCTGCGGCTGATTCCGGCCGAAGGGCGCCGCAGCTACGCCCAGCTGCGGCAGCGCTACTTCCAGCGCGATGCCACCATGATCGGCTTGCTGCTCGCGGCGACCACGGGCCTGTTGTTCGTGACCGCCCTGGGCATCGGTGGGCTGGCCAGTTTCTGGGTGCAGCAACGCACGCGCCAGATCGGCATCCGCCGCGCCATCGGCGCGACCCGTGGCGACATCCTGCGCCATTTCCAGACCGAAAACCTGCTGATCGTGAGCGCCGGCAGCGCCGCGGGCATGGTGCTGGCATTGCTGCTCAATCAAGCGCTGTTGCAGCACTACGACCTGCCACGCCTGCCGCTGGGCTACCTGCCGACCGTCGCTGCGGCGCTCCTGCTGCTCGGCCAGCTGGCGATCCTGGCGCCCGCGCGCCGCGCCGCCGCGGTGCCGCCGGCGGTGGCCACGCGCAGTGTCTGAGGCGCCGATGCACGCAGGCACGACAATCTCCACGCAGACTGCGATGATGCCGCCTGGTCCGTTTTTCTTCGCCGGCGCGCCGTTCCGCGCCCAAGGTGCACGATGCCCTGCCTGCTGATCATCGACGACAACCCCGCGGTCGCCACCGCGCTGGAAGTGCTGTTCTCCCTGCACGACATCGACACCGTCTACGCCGACAGTCCGCAGGCCGGCCTGCAGCGCCTGGGCGAAGGCGACATCGACCTGGTTTTGCAGGACATGAACTTCACCGCCGACACCACCTCCGGCGAGGAAGGCGTGGCCCTGTTCGAGGCGATCCGCACGCGCCATCCGGACCTGCCGGTGATCCTGCTGACCGCCTGGACCCAGCTCAGCAGCGCGGTGGAACTGGTCAAGGCCGGCGCCGCCGACTACCTGGCCAAGCCCTGGGACGACCGCAAGCTGCTGACCACGGTCAACAACCTGCTGGAGCTGTCGGAGACGCGACGCGAACTGGAACGCCGCCGCGACGGCGAGCGCCGCCATCGCCAGCAATTGGCGCAGCGCTACGACCTGTGCGGTGCGGTGTTCGCCGACCCCGCCAGCGAGCGCGCGATCGCCCTGGCCTGCCAGGTCGCGCGTTCAGAACTGCCGGTGCTGATCACCGGCCCCAACGGCAGCGGCAAGGAGAAGATCGCGCAGATCATCCAGGCCAACTCCTCGGTGCGGCGCGGCCCGTTCGTGGCGCTGAACTGCGGCGCGATCCCGGCCGAACTGATCGAGGCCGAACTGTTCGGCGCCGAGGCCGGCGCCTACACCGGCGCCAACAAGGTGCGCGAAGGCAAGTTCGAGGCCGCCGACGGCGGCACCCTGTTCCTCGACGAGATCGGCAACCTGTCGCTGGCCGGGCAGATGAAGCTGCTGCGCGTACTGGAGACCGGCCGCTTCGAGCGGCTGGGCTCCAACCGCGAGCGGCAGGTCAAGGTGCGGGTGATCAGCGCCACCAACGCCGACCTCATCGGCATGATCCGCGACGGAACTTTCCGCGAGGACCTGTACTACCGGCTCAACGCGGTGGAACTGTCGCTGCCGGCGCTGGCCGAGCGCCCCGGCGACATCGTGCCGCTGGCCGAGCACTTCCTGTCCGGCGACAAGCCGCTGTCGGCCGGCGCCTGCCAGGCGCTGCAGCGCCACGCCTGGCCCGGCAACGTGCGCGAACTGCGCAACGTGGTGCAGCGCGCCGAACTGCTGGCCGGCGGCGCGCAGATCGAGGCCGCCGACCTCAACCTGCCCAAGCCCGCCGCGCCGCGCACGGCCACCGCCGCCGAACCCGACCGCGAGCGCATCGTGGCGGAACTGGGCCGTGCGCACGGCGTCATCGCCCAGGCCGCCGCCGAACTGGGCATGAGCCGGCAGGCGCTGTACCGACGCATGGACCGCTACGGCATCCCGCGCGAATGAAACTGCGCCGCTCCTTCACCGCCATGCTGTTCCTGCGCCTGCTGCCGGTGCTGGCGCTGGCCGCCGCCCTGCCGTGGCTGCTGGCCTACTGGATGGATCGCGGCTGGGAAGTGGTGACGGCCTCGGCGCTGGCCCTGCTGCTGCTGATGTGGTGGACCCTGCGCCGCGCCACCGCGCCGATGCGCTCGCTGTTCCGCGCCCTGGCCGGCACCGTCAGCAGCTACCGCGACGGCGAATACAACTTCGGCGTGCACTGGCGCGGCGACGACGAACTGGGCGAGATGGTCGCCGCGCACGCGCACCTGGGCGAGATCCTGCGCGAGCAGCGCCAGGGCCTGGCGCAGCGCGAACTGATGCTCGACACCATGGTGCAGAACACCCCGGTGGCGATGCTGCTCATCGCCAAGGGCGGCGACGGCCTGCGCCGCGTGGTGTTCTCCAACCTGGCCGCGCGCAAGCTGCTGCACAGCGGCTGGAAGCTGGAAGGCCAGCGCCTGGACGACCTGCTGCTGGGCGTGCCGGGGCCGTTGCGCGAGGCGATCTCGCGCGGCGGCGACAGCCTGTTCGCCATCGAGGGCGGCGACGAGGATCCGGACGAGGAGCAGATCTACCACCTGTCGCAGCGCCGCTTCCATCTCAACGGCCGCCCGCACGAACTGCTGCTGATCCGCCTGCTCACCGCCGAACTGCGCCGCCAGGAAGTGCACACCTGGAAGAAGGTGATCCGCGTCATCAGCCACGAACTCAACAACTCGCTGGCGCCGATCGCGTCGCTGGCGCATTCCGGCGCCGAGCTGGTGCGGCGGCAGAAGGTGGAGCGGCTGGAAGAGGTGTTCGGCACCATCGAGGAGCGCGCGCGGCACCTGGAAGGCTTCATCCGCGGCTACGCGCGCTTCGCCAAGCTGCCGCAGCCGCAACTGCAGACGGTGCACTGGGCGCAGTTCCTGGCCGGGCTGCAGCAGCACATCCCGTTCGCGCTGGAACTGGAGTCGCCGGACCTGCACAGCCGGGTCGATCCGGCGCAACTGCAGCAGGCCCTGCTCAACCTGGTCAAGAACGCCCACGAGTCCCTGCCGGAAGGGCAGACGCCGGTCGACGGCGTGCGCGTGCGCGTGTCCACCCGCCCGGACTGGCTGCGCCTGGAGGTGCTGGATCGCGGCAGCGGCATGAACGAAGCGGTGCTGCACAACGCGCTGATGCCCTTCTATTCGACCAAGCGCAACGGCACCGGCCTGGGCCTGGCCCTGACCCGCGAGATCGTCGAAGCCCACGGCGGCCGCCTGTCGCTGCACAACCGTGACGAAGGCGGACTGTGCGTGACGGTGCAGTTGCCGCAGGGCGAGCGCGCCTGATTTTTTGGGGCCGGTTGGGGATTCGGGATTGGGGACCCGGTTCCCTAGGAATGCAGCGGTCGCGGCGAGCTGAGAAGCGGCGAGCCGGCCGCGAGGCTCAGTGCGACGGCAGTGGGCAGCGCATCGCCACCCGCAAATGCATCGGGAAGCCGAGCGCGGCTTCCTGTTGCCAGGTCGCGCGCAGTTGCGGCCCCCACTGCGCAGGCGGCAACTCGACGAAGCCTTCGCTGGCGTAGAACGGCGCATTCCACGGCACATCGCGCAAGGTGGTCAGCAGCATGCACCGAAAGCCCGCCTCCATCGCGGCCGCGCGCGCATGCCGCAGCAGCGCGCGGCCATGGCCGCGGCGCCCGAAACGCGGATCGACATCCATCTGTTGCACGTGAAAGCCCTCGTCCAGGCGCCCGCCGAGCAGATAGCCCACGCACTGGCCGTCCTCGTCCAGCGCCACCCACAACTGCTCGCGCACCAGTCCAGCAAGCAACGCTTCCGCGTCCAGCGCGTGCGCTGCGAACACGGCCTGCGCCGCGTGGCCCTGCAGCAGGGCGCCGGCACGCCGCTCGATCTCCTGCAGCCGCGCCAACTCCTGCGCGCGCGCCAGACGAATGCGGCCGGCCATGCCTCAGTCGCGCTTACCTGGGCGCTTCCAGCCTTCGATGGTTTCCTGGCGCACCCGCGCCACGCTCAGCTTGCCGGCCGGCGCGCTGCGGGTGATCACCGAGCCGGCACCGATGGTGGCACCGTCGCCGATCTCCAGCGGCGCCACCAGCGCGCTGTTGGAGCCGACGAACACGCCATCGCCGATCGACGTCTGCGACTTGTTCACCCCGTCGTAGTTGCAGGTGATGACGCCGGCGCCGATGTTGACGCCGCTGCCGATGGTGGCATCGCCCAGATAGGTCAGATGATTGGCCTTGCTACCGACGCCGAGCACTGCCTTCTTGGTCTCGACGAAGTTGCCGATGTGCACGCCGTCGGCCAGCACCGTGCCCGGGCGCAGGCGCGCGAACGGGCCGATCTGCACCGCGCCCTCGGTGACCACGCCTTCCAGGTCGCAATGCGCACGCACCTCGGTCCCCGGCCCCAGCACCACGTCCTTCAGCCGCACGAACGGGCCGATGCTGACGCCGTCGCCCAGTTCCACCTCGCCTTCCAGGATCACGTTGGCGTCGATGCGCACGTCGTGGCCGGCGCGCACGCGGCCGCGCTGGTCCAGGCGGTTCGGGTCGATCAGTTGCACACCCTGTTCGCACAGCGCACGCGCCGCACGCAGTTGCCAGGCGCGTTCCAGTTGCGCCAGCTGCCACGGATCGTTGGCACCCTCGGCCTCGAGCGGCTCGGCCACCAGCACCATCTCGGCCGGGGTGAACTCGGCGGCGGCGGCGGCGAACACGTCGGTCAGGTAGTACTCGCCCTGTGCGTTGTCGTTGCGCAGCTGCGCCAGCCAGCGCTTCAGCGCGGTGGATTCGGCGGTGACGATGCCGGTGTTGATGGTGCGGATGCGCCGCTGCTCGTCGTCGGCGTCCTTCTGCTCGACGATCGCTGCGACCTTGCCGGCGGCATCGCGCACGATGCGGCCGTAGCCGGTGGGATCCTCCGGTTCGGCGACCAGCACCGCGACGCGTCCCGGCGCATGCAGCAGGCGGGTCAGGGTCTCGGCACGGATCAGCGGCACGTCGCCGTACAGGACCAGCACCGTGGCCGCGTCGGGCACGGCCGCCATCGCCTGCTGCACCGCGTGACCGGTACCGAGCTGCTGCGCCTGCTCGGCCCACAGCAGGTCCGGCTGGTCGGCGAACGCCGCCAGCACTGCCTCGCCGCCGTGGCCATGGACGATGTGGATCGCATCGGGCTGCAGGTGGCGCGCGGTCTCGATCACATGCGCCAGCATCGGCCGGCCGGCGATCGGCTGCAGCACCTTGGGCTTGACCGACTTCATCCGCTTGCCCGCACCGGCGGCGAGGATCACAACGTGCAGGGGCAGGCTCATTGGTGCGGTTCCGGTGCGGGTGGACGACGAATTCTAGAGGCTGCCGGCCACGTCTGCCGTCACGATCGCGCCACACGCGGCGGGCTGCACATCGGCGCCGCAGGCGCTAGCATGCGCGATCGTCTTCTCCTGCGGATGTTCATGGGTCTCCTGCGCCAGGGTAGCCAGTTCCTGCTGATCGGCCTGCTGCAATTGCTGGTCGACTGGAGCGTGTTCGTCGCCGCCACCGCGGCCGGCATGCCCACCGTGCCGGGCAACGTGCTGGGGCGCGTCTGCGGCGCCCTGCTCGGGTTCTGGCTCAACGGCCGCATCACCTTCGCCAACGGCGACGACGCGCGCCTAGGGTGGCGGCGCTTCGGCCGCTTCATGGCCATGTGGCTGGTGCTCACCGCGCTCAGCACCTGGCTGGTGGCGTTGTGCGCGCACGGGCTGGGCCTGCGCCTGGCCTGGCTGGCCAAGCCGCTGGTCGAAGGCATGCTGGCGGTGGTGTCGTTCTTCCTGGGCCGGCAATTGGTGTATCGCTAGCATTGGCGAGCACGGCCTGGAAGGTCGGTGATGCGTGCCATCAGCCTCCGCTCCGCGGCGACGGCTGTCGGGTGGGAACCCTCTCCCATGGAAGGCGCCCCAGATGCACCCGAGCTGCTCATGGGAACGATCTCCGATTGCCTCTCATCAAGCCTTTCCGCGACGAACGCGTTGCACCGTAGGAGCGGCTTCAGCCGCGACCGGGCGTTACCGGGAGAGCTTGTCGCGGCTGAAGCCGTTCCTACGAGTGCGCCTACTACTGCATGCCGCGAACAGCGAAGTCCGGGCAGCGATCGGCTTCGACAGCCGTCGGGGCTGAAGCCCCTCCCACAAGACCTGCGGGATGCAGCGAGCCCTGTAGGAGCGACTTCAGTCGCGACGAGCGCAGCGTAGACGGCCAGTATGGTTCGGGCCTGCAGAGCGCCAGAACGGCTCCAGTGCCGCTTCGGGCGCCGCCAGCGCGCCGCTGGCGCTGGCGGCTGACGACTCAGTGGCAGAAATCGCCCAGGCTGCGCACCAGTGCGGTGCGGTGCAACTGGTCCAGCTGCCAGCGCAGCGCATAGGCCTCGGCCGCACGCGCGGTCGTGGCCGGGCAATCCGGCGCCTGGCGCACCGCGGCGCTGGCCTGCAACGCATCCAGCATCTCGCCCTGCAACTGGTCCAGGCGCGCACGCAGCGCGGTCAGGTCGGGGCGCGGGCTGTCGGGCGCGCGGCCGCGCAGATGCCAGCGCGACAGCAGTTCGTACTGCACCAGCTTGTTGGATTCGATCTGCATGCCGAAGAAGCGCGCGGCATCGTCGGCATCCACGCCATGCGCCGGCGCCTGCTCGCGCACGCTGGCCAGCACCGCGGCCTCGCGCGTGGCATCCAGCACCGGCTTGCCGCTGTCCCACTTGCTCAGCGCGACCTGGTCGCCGATCGCATTGCGCTCGACGATGCGATCCAGCAGCGGTTCCAGCGGGGTTGCGCTGCGCGCGGGCAAGGCGCAGCCCATCAACATGGCGCCGGCCAGCACGGCGGTCAGGGCATGCGCACAGGGACGAGGAACGGAAGCGGACAGGCTCATCTCGGTTCTCCGGTAACCGTCTGCGGGTGGGGGATGGAGCGCAGATCGGGCCGCCATCTTGCCGCAGTCCACCGACCGCACGATGACCGCACCCGCGTCTTGTCGCATGGCGACACCGCCGAGTCAGCGACCAGCAAGCCAGCGCCGTGCGCGACGTCGCATTCCGCGCTGGCAACTTCACCGCGCGCCCGCGACCACCGCGCGCCGTGCGGTCCACCCGCCGCCTTTCCCAGACACGACAACGCCGGCAGAAGCCGGCGTCGTCATCGCGCATGCAGCCGCTGGGCTGCGTAGCGGGAACCCTCAGTGCTTGAGGTTCTTGCGCAGGCGCTCCAGCGCCTGCAACTGCGCGGTGACTTCGGCCAGCTTGGCCTGTGCCTCGGCCACGTCCATGCCTTCGCCGCGGTTGGCGAGCAGGCGCTCGGCTTCTTCCTTGGCCTTGCGCACCGACGCCTCGTCGATGTCCTGCGCGCGGATCGCGGTGTCGGCCAGGATCGTCACCACCTGCGGCTGCACCTCGAGGATGCCGCCGGAAATGGCGAAATCCAGCTGCTCGCCGCTCGCGGTGGTCACCACCACCTTGCCGGGCTTGAGCCGGGTGATCAACGGCGCGTGCTTGGGCGCGATGCCCAGCTCGCCCAGTTCGCCGGTCGCGACCACCAGGGTGGCGTCGCCGTGGTAGATCTCATGCTCGGCGCTGACGATGTCGCAACGGATGGTGCTCATGGTTACCTCGCTGGCGCGAGGCGGGATTGGGGATTGGGGATTGGGGATTGGGCAAAGCAGTCGCGCCGCCTTGTCCTCACTCCCACTCCCTCGTCCTCGATGCCGCCTTGCGAATCCCTAATCCCGAATGCCGAATCCCGGCTCTTACGCCTTCTCGGCCATCTTCTTGGCCTTCTCGACCGCTTCCTCGATGCCGCCGACCATGTAGAAGGCCTGCTCCGGCAGGTGGTCGTATTCGCCGTCGACGATGGCCTTGAAGCCGCGGATGGTGTCCTTCAGCGACACGTACTTGCCCGGCGAGCCGGTGAACACTTCGGCCACGTGGAACGGCTGGCTGAAGAAGCGCTCGATCTTGCGCGCGCGCGACACGGCCTGCTTGTCCTCTTCGGACAGTTCGTCCATGCCCAGGATCGCGATGATGTCCTTCAGTTCCTTGTACTTCTGCAAGGTGGACTGCACGCGGCGGGCGGTGTCGTAGTGCTCGTGGCCGATCACGTTCGGGTCCAGCTGACGGCTGGTCGAGTCGAGCGGATCCACCGCCGGGTAGATACCCAGCGAGGCGATGTTACGCGACAGCACGACGGTGGCGTCGAGGTGGGCGAAGGTGGTCGCCGGCGACGGGTCGGTCAGGTCGTCCGCGGGCACGTACACGGCCTGGATCGAGGTGATCGAGCCGGTCTTGGTCGAGGTGATGCGCTCCTGCAGCACGCCCATTTCCTCGGCCAGGGTCGGCTGGTAGCCCACCGCCGACGGCATGCGGCCCAGCAGCGCCGACACTTCGGTACCGGCCAGGGTGTAGCGGTAGATGTTGTCGACGAAGAACAGCACGTCGCGGCCCTTGCCGTTGGCGTCCTTCTCGTCGCGGAAGTACTCGGCCATGGTCAGGCCGGTCAGCGCCACGCGCAGACGGTTGCCCGGCGGCTCGTTCATCTGGCCGTACACCATCGCCACCTTGGACTTGCTCAGGTCGTCCTGGACGATGACGTTGGCGTCGCTCATCTCGTGATAGAAGTCGTTGCCCTCGCGGGTCCGCTCGCCCACGCCGGCGAACACCGACAGGCCCGAGTGCTCGGTCGCGATGTTGTTGATCAGTTCCAGCATGTTGACGGTCTTGCCGACGCCGGCGCCGCCGAACAGGCCGACCTTGCCGCCCTTGGCGAACGGGCACATCAGGTCGATGACCTTGATGCCGGTTTCCAGCAGTTCGGTGCTGGAGGACTGGTCGGCGTAGTCGGGCGCCTCGCGGTGGATTTCCCACTGCACGTCGGACTGGACCGGGCCGCGCTCGTCGATCGGCTCGCCGAGCACGTTCATGATGCGGCCCAGGGTGCCGGTGCCGACCGGCACGGCGATCGCCTTGCCGGTGTTGGTGGCGACCAGGTGGCGCTTGAGGCCGTCGGTGGAGCCGAGCGCGATGGTGCGCACGACGCCGTCGCCCAGCTGCTGCTGCACTTCCAGCGTGATGGCGGTGCCTTCGACCTTCAGTGCGTCGTAAATCTTCGGCACATCGGCACGCGCGAATTCGACGTCGACGACCGCGCCGATGATCTGAACGATCTTGCCCTGACTCATTTTGCTGCTCCGGTTAGCTTTAGTTCTGTCCGGATGGCCTGCGCCATCCCGTGGATTTCGTGATTGGGGATTCGCGATTCGGGATTCGCAAAAGCGCGCTGCGCTGCTCTTGCCACTCCCGACTCTCCAATCCCGAATCCCGGCACTTACACCGCCGCCGCACCGCCGACGATTTCGGAAATTTCCTGGGTGATCGCGGCCTGACGCGCCTTGTTGTAGACCAACTGCAAGGTGCTGATCAGCTTGCTGGCATTGTCGCTGGCCGCCTTCATCGCGACCATGCGCGCCGCATGCTCGGACGCCACGTTCTCCAGCACCGCCTGGTACACCAGCGACTCGATGTAGCGCGTCATCACGTGCTCGAGCACGCTCGCGGCATCGGGTTCGTACAGGTAGTCCCAGTCGTGGTGCGCGACCTGGCTCTCGGCCGCCGGCAGCGGCAGCAACTGGTCGAAGCTGGCCTTCTGCGTCATCGTGTTGACGAAGCGGTTGTAGACCAGATACACGCGATCCAGCTTGCCTTCGGTGAACGCGTCCAGCATCACCTTGATCACGCCGATCAACTGCTCCAGCTGCGGCAGGTCGCCGAGGTGGCTGACGCTGCCGACCATGTCCACCTTGATCCGGCGGAAGAACACCGAGGCTTTCTGGCCGATGGTGACCACGTCCACGCCCGCGCCCTGGTCCTGCCACTGGCGCACTTCGCCCAGCATCTTGCGGAACAGGTTGTTGTTCAGACCGCCGGCCAGGCCGCGATCGGAGGAGATCACGATGTAGCCGACGCGCTTGACGTTCTCGCGCTGCACCAGGAACGGATGCGTGTAGTCGGTGCTGGCCTGCGCCAGATGCCCGATCACCTGCTTCATCGCCTGCGCGTACGGACGCGAGGTCTTCATCCGATCCTGCGCCTTGCGGATCTTGGAGGCCGAGACCATCTCGAGCGCGCGCGTCACCTTGCGGGTGTTCTGCACGCTCTTGATCTTGGATTTGATTTCGCGTCCGCCTGCCATTACTCGCTCGCTCCGCTCGTGGGATTCGGGATTGGAGATTGGGGATTCGCCGAAGCTCCCAAACTCACCTCACCTACCACCCAATACCTGAATCTGGAGATCCGGAACGGTGATCGGGGATCGACCGCCCCCTGAACCACCGCTCTTACGAATCCCGAATGCCCAATCCCGAATCCCGGCTCTTTACCAGCTGCCCGTGGTCTTGAACTCGCCGATGCCCTTCTTGAACGCGGCCTCGATGTCCCCGTTCCAGTCGCCGGTGTCGTTGACCTTGGCCACCAGGTCGCCCTGGGTGTTGGCGAAGTGGGCGTGCAGGCCCTCTTCGAACGCCAGCAGCTTGTTGACCGGCACGTCGTCGAGGTAGCCCTCGTTGACCGCGTAGATCGACAGCGCCTGGTTGGCGATGGACATCGGCAGGTACTGCTTCTGCTTCATCAGCTCGGTGACGCGCTGGCCGCGCTCGAGCTGCTTGCGGGTGGATTCGTCCAGGTCCGAGGCGAACTGCGCGAACGCCGCCAGCTCACGGTACTGCGCCAGCGAGATGCGGATGCCGCCGGAGAGCTTCTTGATGATCTTGGTCTGCGCAGCGCCGCCGACGCGCGAGACCGAGATGCCGGCGTTCACCGCCGGGCGGATGCCGGCGTTGAACAGGTCGGTTTCCAGGAAGATCTGGCCGTCGGTGATCGAGATGACGTTGGTCGGCACGAACGCGGAGACGTCGCCGGCCTGGGTCTCGATGATCGGCAGCGCGGTCAGCGAACCGGTCTTGCCCTTGACCTCGCCATTGGTGAACTGCTCCACGTACTCCTCGGACACGCGCGCGGCGCGCTCCAGCAGGCGGCTGTGCAGGTAGAACACGTCGCCCGGGTAGGCTTCGCGGCCCGGCGGGCGCTTCAGCAGCAGCGAGATCTGGCGGTAGGCCACGGCCTGCTTGGACAGATCGTCGTACACGATCAGCGCATCTTCGCCGCGGTCCATGAAGTACTCGCCCATCGTGCAGCCGGCGTAGGCGCTGATGTACTGCATCGCCGCCGATTCGGAGGCGGTCGCGGCGACCACGATGGTGTGCGCCAGCGCGCCGTTCTCTTCCAGCTTGCGCACGATGTTGGCGACGGTCGAGGCCTTCTGCCCGATCGCCACGTACACGCACTTGATGCCGGTGCTCTTCTGGTTGATGACCGCGTCGATGGCCATGGCGGTCTTGCCGGTCTGGCGGTCGCCGATGATCAGTTCGCGCTGGCCGCGACCGATCGGAATCATCGCGTCGACCGACTTGTAGCCGGTCTGCACCGGCTGGTCGACCGACTTGCGCCACAGCACGCCCGGCGCCACGCGCTCCACCGGCGCGGTCTGGCTGGTGCCCAGCGGGCCCTTGCCGTCGATCGGCTCGCCCAGCGCGTTGACCACGCGGCCCAGCAGTTCCTTGCCCACCGGCACTTCCAGGATGCGGCCGGTGGTCTTGGCCACGTCGCCTTCGCGCAGATTCTCGTAGTCGCCGAGCACCACGGCGCCGACCGAGTCGCGCTCCAGGTTCAGCGCCAGGGCGTAGGTGTCGTTCGGCAGTTCGATCATTTCGCCCTGCATCACGTCGGCCAGGCCGAAGATGCGCACGATGCCGTCGGACACGCTGGTGACCGTACCTTCGTTGCGCGACTCCGCGGCCAGCTTGACCTGCTCGATGCGGTTCTTGATCAGTTCGCTGATTTCGGAGGGGTTGAGCGTGGTTGCCATCTTGGTTTCCTTCGGATCGTCCATCGCGCAGCGGCGGATGGCGACGTGTGGTTAGCTTCTTTGAGAATCGGGAATGGGGAATCGGGAATCGCGGGTGGCGTCGCCGCCGGGCCGGGTTCTCTCCTCTCTATTCGCCATTCCCGTTTCTTAGTGGGCCAGTGCGGATTGCAGACGCGACAGCTTGCCTTTCAACGAACCGTCGATGACCACGTCGCCGGCGTCGATCACCGCGCCGCCGATCAGCGAAGCGTCCACCGCCGTGGTGATCTCGACCTCGCGGCCGAAGCGCTGCTTCAGCGCCACCTTCAGCGAGGCCACCTCGGCATCGCTCAGCGCCGTCGCGGAGGTCACGTTGGCCTGCACCACGCGCTCGGCCTCGGCGCGCAGCTGGTCGTACAGCCCGGCGATCTCCGGCAGCAGCGGCAGCCGCTGGCCTTCGGCCAGCAGGCTCAGGAAGCGCTGGTACTGCTCGTCCGCCGCGTCCGGCGCCAGCAGCGACACCGCCTGCTCCCGCTGCAGCAGCGGGTTGTGCAGCAGCGCGGCCACGCGCGGGTCGGCCGCGACCTGGGCGGAGAACGCCAGCGCCTGCGACCAGGGCGCGAGCTTGCCAGCGTCGCTGGCCGCGGCGAACGCGGCGCGAGCGTAGGGACGCGCCAGTGTGAGGGCCTGGCTCATCTCAGATCTCCGCCGCCAGCTCGTCGAGCAGCGCCTTGTGGGCGTTGGCGTCGATTTCGCGCTTGAGCAGCTTCTCGGCGCCGCTCACCGCCAGCAGCGACACCTGGCGACGCAGGTCTTCGCGCGCGCGGTTGGCCGCGGCGTCGATCTCGGCCTGGGCCAGTTCCTTCTGCCGGGTGGCTTCGACGATCGCCTCGTGCTTGGCCGCCTCGACGATCTGGTTGGCGCGCGCATGTGCCTGATCGATGATCTCGTTGGCCTTGATGCGGGCGTCCTTCAACGCTTCGTTGACCTTTTCCTGCGCCTGCGCCAGATCCTTCTGACTGCGATCGGCGGCGGCCAGGCCTTCGGCGATCTTCTGTTGGCGCTCTTCGATGGCCTGCATCAGCGGCGGCCAGATCTTGGTCGCGACGATCCAGATCAGACCGGCGAACGCCAGCGCCTGGGCAAAGAGGGTGAGACCGATATTCATGGGGTACGCTCAGCCAATGGTGACGGGGTGGACGCGCCGCCAGCACGGCGACGCGTCCGAACCTTCATCCGTAGCGGCGGCCGCCGGTGGCGACCGCACGCCGGTACGACGGGATCAACCGCCCTGCGGCAGACGCGCGACGAACTCGCCGATCATCGGGTTGGCGAACGCGAACAGCAGGCCGACCGCGACGCTGATGATGAACGCGGCGTCGATCAGGCCGGCGGTGATGAACATGCGGACCTGCAGGACCGGGATCAGTTCCGGCTGGCGCGCGGCCGATTCGAGGAACTTGCCGGCCATGATGGCCAGACCGAGGCCGGCGCCCAGCGCGGCCAGGCCGATCATGATGCCGACGGCGAGGACGGTGGAGCTCTGGACTTGGGCGAGGTTGGTCAGGACGGCGAAGTACATGGTTTTCTCCAGGAACAAAGTTGCTTGAGGATGGTGAATCGAACGAAGGGTTGCTTAGAACGCGTGAAACAGAAACGTCAGTGGCTGTCTTCCGCCAGGCTCAGGTACACGATGGACAGCATCATGAAAATGAACGCCTGCAGCGGAATCACCAGCAGGTGGAACAGCATCCAGCCGAAGCCGAACGCGCCGCCGGCCAGCGCACCGAGGATGCCGGCACCGCCCAGCACCCAGATCAGCAGGAACACGATCTCGCCGCCGAACATGTTGCCGAACAGTCGCATCGCCAGCGACACCGGCTTGCTCAACCATTCGACGATATTGAGGATCAGGTTGAACGGCAGCATCCACTTGCCGAACGGCGCGGTGAGGAATTCCTTGGTCATGCCGCCTACGCCCTTGGAGCGCAGCGAGAAGAACAGCATCAGGAAGAACACGCTGATCGACATGCCCAGGGTGGCATTGACGTCGGCGGTCGGCACCGGCTTCCACGCATGCACACCAAGCAGTTCCAGCGGCTTGGCGATGAAGTCCGCCGGGATCATCTTGATGAGGTTCATCATCAGGATCCAGAAGAACAGGGTGATCGCGATCGGGGTCACCAGCTTGCTGGTGCCGTGGTAGGTGTCCTTGGCCTGGCGGTCGACGAACTCCAGCAGGATCTCCACGAACGCCTGCCACTTGCCGGGCACGCCGGCGGTGGCCTTGCGCGTGGCCAGCCAGAAGCCGAACACCATCAGCAGGCCCATCAGCAGCGACATCACCAGGGTGTCGACGTGCAATTGCCAGAACCCGCCTTCCTGCACCTGGAAAGTGAGGTTCTTGAGGTGGTGCTGGATGTAGGAGGTAGGGGTTAGTGCCTCGCCCGCCATGAGTCCTGAGCCTTTTCTTGATTCGATCAACGCCTGGCCAGAGCCAGAACCTGGAACATCAGCCCAACGGCGATACCCGCCAACAGGGCCAGAGGAGGCAACCGCCACCAGGCAAAGCCCAGCGCCAGCACCGCGAACACCAACACCCACTTCAGCACCATGGCCACGATCAACCGCGCCAGCGCCGAGCCTGCCGCCTGCACGCCGCCATTGAGCGCGGTGCGTGCGGCCAGCCATCCCCCTGCCACGGTCGCCAGCCCGGTTGCGGCGGCGCCCATCGCGTATTTCGGTCCCAGCAGCAGGAACAGCAGGGACACCACGGCCACCGCCACCAGCGGGTAAATCGCTGCGCGCAGCATCAGCCGCCGACCCGCATCAACGGAGTTCAGCACAGAAAATCCTGCAATTGGTGGTGGATTGAGGACGTCTTCGCGTCCGTCGAGCCGCGGAATTATAGCAATGGGACAATTTGCGAGACAACCGCCAGGAGTCCTGGCAGCGTCCGGATCCCCGTCCGCCCGTAGACGATAGCACGGTGGCCGTCCGCCACCGGCGTCGAATGCGGCATTGCAGCACGTGTTTGCGGGGGAACTTTCTGTCCGCCGCGCTGTCCGATCGGACATGGACTGCGCCCATCCTCGTCGGCCCACAGCGCAGTCCCACCGAGCCCCGGTCCTTCCGGGGCTTTTTTCGTGGCGCGTTTTGGGACAGCCGTGGCGGCTCGAGCCACCATACTTTCACGAATGGTGGACGCAAATTTAAGGATAGTGACGGCACGCGCTGGCACTGCCATCGACGCCTCATCCGAAAAAAATCCCAAGACGACGGAGTTTGTCCCCCATGAAACACCTGCTTGCCCTGGCGCTGCCCTGCGCGCTCGCCGCCGCTTACGCCCTGCCCGCCCACGCCGAAGACGGCGATGACCGCTTCACCCTGCGCGTCGGCGCGATGAACGTCGACAACGACAACACCCTGCGCGGCAACGCCGTGATCAACGGCAATGCCATTTCCGGTTCGCAGGACTTCAACTTCGGCGGCAAGGAGTGGGAGCCGCGCGTGGACGGCGTGTTCCGCCTCAGCACCCGCCAGCGCCTGATCTTCGACTACTTCAAGTTCGATAAGGATCGCCGCGAGGAACTGGGCCAGGACGTCAGCCTGGGCGGCGTGACCGTGCCGTCGGGCAGCTTCGTCAAGGGCGAACTGAAGTATCAGGTCGCCAGCCTGGTGTACGACTACTCGGTGATCGACAACCCGCAGTTCAGCATGGGCCTGCAGATCGGTGCCGAGTGGGCCAAGGTGCAGTCCAATGCCTACGCCGATCTGGGTCCGGTCTACACCGGCACCTTCCTGGACGAGAGCGAGGACGGCGCCGCGCCGGTGGTCGGCCTGCGCTTCACCGCGCACCCGAGCGAGCACTGGCTGTTCAACATCCAGGGCCAGTACCTCAACACCAAGTGGGGCGATTTCGGCGACTACGACGGCGACCTGAGCCGCGCCAACGCCATCGTCGAGTACCGCTTCACCCGCAACTTCGGCATCTTCGCCGGCTACGACTGGTTCAAGCTGGACGTGGACCGCAAGCGCGACAACGCCAGCGTCGGCCTGAAGCAGGAGTTCAAGGGCCCGGTCGCGGGCGTGACCTTCGCGTTCTGATCGACGCCGCACGCGCGCCGCAAGCGCGCGTTGCAAGCGAAAGGCCTGCCATGTGCGGGCCTTTCGCGTTCCTGCAGGGATGCAACGCCGTCGACGCGGCAGGTTCAGGGCGGCTTGGTCGCCCCGGCCACCAGCAAGTGCCGGTGCATGGTGCAGTAGCACTCATCGTGCCAGCCGTAGTGCGGGTCGGTGCAGATCGCGTGCTGCACCGTCGCCGGCAGCGACGCCACGTCGCTGCGCAGGTCGCGCTTCAGCGACACGAACACCGAGCCCGGATGCGGCCAGTCGGTCCGCTGCGGCGGCTCGGCGATGCGGTTGCCGCTGGCCAGTTCGCGCTGCAGCAGCGCCTGCAGTTCGGGACACAGGTTGGGCTGCCCCATGGCGACCTCCATGCGTCGAGTTCATCACCGCAGCGACCGCACCGCACGTGGCGGCACGGTCGCATGGAGCGGCGTCACTTCTTCTTGGGGATGTACAGGTCGGTGATGGTGCCGTCGTAGACCTCGGCGCTCATGCCGACCGACTCGCTCAGGGTCGGATGCGCGTGGATGGTGTGGCCGATGTCCTCGGCCTCGGCGCCCATCTCGATCGCCAGGCCGATCTCGGCCAGCAGGTCGCCGGCATGCACGCCGACGATCGCGCCGCCGATGATGCGGTGCGTCTCCTCGTCGAAGATCAGCTTGGTGAAGCCCTCGGTGCGGCCGATGCCGATGGCGCGGCCACTGGCCGCCCACGGGAACTTGGCCACGCCGACCTTCAGCCCCTTGGCCTTGGCCTCGGTCTCGGTGACGCCGACCCAGGCGATTTCCGGGTTGGTGTAGGCCACCGACGGGATTACCCGCGCCACCCACTCCTTCTTCTCGCCAGCAGCCACTTCCGCGGCCAGCTTGCCCTCGTGGGTGGCCTTGTGCGCCAGCATCGGGTTACCGACGATGTCGCCGATGGCGAAGATGTGCGGCACGTTGGTGCGCATCTGCCGGTCGACCGGAATGAAGCCGCGATCGGTGACGTTGATGCCGGCCTTGTCGGCGCCGATCTTCTTGCCGTTGGGCGCGCGGCCCACCGCGACCAGCACGCGGTCGTAGGTGGTGGCGGCCAGCGCCGGGGTCTCGCCCGCGGTGGCGGCCTCGAAGGACACGGTGATGCCCTTCTTGTCGGCCTTGACCTCGGCCGCCTTGGTCTTGAGGTGGACCTCCACGCCCTGCTTCTTCAAGCGATCGGCCAGCGGCTTGACCAGGTCCTTGTCGGCGCCCGGCATCAGCTGGTCCATGAACTCGACCACGGTGACCTTGCTGCCCAGCGCGCTGTACACGGTGGCCATTTCCAGGCCGATGATGCCGCCGCCGACCACCAGCAGGGTCTTGGGGATCTCCTGCAGTTCCAGCGCGTCGGTGGAGTCCATCACCCGCTTGTCGTCCCACGGGAAGTTCGGCAGCTTCACCGCCTGCGAGCCGGCGGCGACGATGCAGTGCTCGAAGCGCAGCAACTGGGTCTTGCCGTCGGCGCCGACGATCTCCAGCTCGTTCGGCGACACGAACGAGGCCACGCCGGTGACGGTGCGCACCTTGCGCTGCTTGGCCATGCTGGCCAGGCCGCCGGTGAGCTTGCCGACCACCTTCTCCTTGTACTCGCGCAGCTTGTCCAGGGTGATCTTGGGCTTGCCGAAGTCCACGCCGAAGTCGCCGGCATGGGCGACCTCGTCGATCACCGCGGCCGCGTGCAGCAGCGCCTTGGACGGAATGCAGCCGACGTTGAGGCAGACGCCGCCGAGGCTGGCGTAGCGCTCGATCAGCACCGTGTCCAGGCCCAGGTCGGCGGCGCGGAATGCGGCGGTGTAGCCGCCGGGGCCGGCGCCGAGCACCACCATCTTGCATTCGATGTCGGCGGGCTTGCCGCTGGCCAGCGCCGGCTTGGGTGCCGGCGGCTCAGCCGGGGCGCGGTGCGACGGCGCCACCGGCGGCTTGCTGGCCGGCACGTCGGCCGGGGCCGCGGCGGGCGCGCCGGCGGCGGCGCCATCGGCGGTCTCCAGCAGCGCGATCACCGCGCCCTCGGACAGGGTGTCGCCGAGCTTGACCTTCAGCTCCTTGATCACGCCGGCGGCCGCGGACGGCACTTCCAGCGTGGCCTTGTCCGACTCCAGCGTCACCAGGCCCTGGTCCTTCTTCACCGTGTCGCCGACGGCGACCAGCACCTCGATGACCGGAACGTCGCTGTAGTCGCCGATATCCGGGACCTTGACCTCAATGACCGCCATGCAGCTTCTCCTGTGGCCCTTCGCCTCAGCGTGGGGCGTTTGCAGTTCGTCGGCGCGACCGCGCAAACAGGCGGCGCGCGCAGGTGGGGGAAAACCGGCGCCGCGACAGCGGCGGCGCCGTGACGACAGGGCTTACAGCAGCACGCGGCGCATGTCCGCCAGCACCTGGCTCAGGTAGGTGGTGAAGCGCGCGGCGGCGGCGCCGTCGATGACCCGGTGGTCGTAGCTCAGCGACAGCGGCAGCATCAGCTTGGGCGCGAATTCCTTGCCGTTCCAGACCGGCTGGATCGACGACTTGGACACGCCCAGGATCGCCACTTCCGGCGCATTGACGATCGGGGTGAAGGCGGTGCCGCCGATGCCGCCGAGCGAGCTGATCGAGAAGCAGCCACCGCTCATGTCGGCCGGGCCGAGCTTGCCGTCGCGCGCCTTCTTGGCCAGTTCGCCGCTCTCGCGCGCCAGCTCGACCACGCCCTTCTTGTCCACGTCGCGGATCACCGGCACCACCAGCCCGTTCGGGGTGTCGGCGGCGAAGCCGATGTGGAAGTACTTCTTCAGGGTCAGGTTCTCGCCGCTGGCATCCAGCGAGGCGTTGAACTCGGGGAACTGCTTCAGTGCCGCGGCGCTGGCCTTGAGCAGGAAGGCGAGCATGGTCAGCTTGATGCCGGCCTTCTCGTTTTCCTTGTTCAGCGCCACGCGCAGCGCTTCCAGGTCGGTGATGTCGGCCTGCTCGAACTGGGTGACGTGCGGGATCATCGCCCAGTTGCGCGCCAGGTTGGCGCCGGAGATCTTCTTGATCCGCGACAGCGGTTTGACCTCGACCTCGCCGAACTTGGCGAAGTCCACCTTCGGCCACGGCAGCAGGTTCAGGCCATTGCCGCCCGCGGCGGGCGCGGCACCGGCGGCCACCGGCGCGGCGCCGGACAGCGCCGCCTTGACGTAGCGCTGCACGTCGTCCTTGGTGATGCGACCGCCCTGCTCCGAGCCGCTGACCTGGAACAGGTCCACGCCGAGCTCGCGGGCGAACACGCGCACCGCCGGGCTGGCGTAGGGCACCTTCTGCGGCAGCACGCTGTCGGCGTCGAACGCCACCGGCGGGCTGCTCTGGGTGGCGGACGGCGCGGCGGCCTTGGCCGGCGCCGTCGCCTGGACCTGGGCGATCTCGCGCTGGGCCAGCTTGTCCGGCGCGGAAGAGGCAGGCACCGGCTCCACGCCGCCGCCGGTCTCGGCGCTGGGCTGGACCGCGGATGCGGCCGGCGCGTCGGCATCGCTGCCGGCCACCTCGATCAGCGCCACCACCTTGCCCTCGGACAGGCTGTCGCCGACCTTGACCTTGAGTTCCTTGACCACACCGGCCACCGACGAGGGCACTTCCATCGTCGCCTTGTCCGACTCCAGGGTGACCAGGCCCTGGTCCTTCTTGACCGTGTCGCCGACCGCGACCAGCACTTCGATCACCGGCACGTCGCTGTAGTCGCCGATGTCCGGCACCCGCGCCTCGACCACGCCGGCGGGCGCGGCCGCGGCCGGCTTGACCGCGTTCTGCGGGGATGCGGCGGTCGGGGTGGCGGCCTGCTGGGCCGGCGCGGGCGTGGCCTTGGCGGCCGCAGGCGCGGCGGCTGCGGCACTGGCGCCGCCCTCGGCCACTTCGATCAGCGCCACCACCTTGCCCTCGGACAGGCTGTCGCCGACCTTGACCTTGATCTCCTTGACCACGCCGGCGAACGGCGACGGCACTTCCATCGTCGCCTTGTCCGACTCCAGGGTGACCAGGCTCTGGTCCTTCTTCACCGTGTCGCCGACGGCCACCAGCACTTCGATTACCGGGACGTCGCTGTAGTCACCGATATCGGGGACAAGTGCTTCCTTGATTTCGGCCATGCGGGGAACTCCGGCAACTGATGAGGGGGAAACCCCTATTGTGGCGGCCCGCAGCCGCAGCGCCAACCTTTGCCGGGCAAAAAAGCCCGATCGCCAGCGGGCGCGGGCGCTGCCGGCGGACAGTACGCCGGCGCATGTTGCGCACCCGCGGCGCCCGCCGCCGGTGCGCCGCCTTCACGGCGCCGCGGCTAGGCTCGGCGCAGATTTCCGGAGGGCGGGCATGCGGATCCTGGTGCTGTTGATGGCGTTGGCGATGCCGCTGGTCGCCTGGTTCGGGCAACGCGGTGCCTTCGGCCCGACCAATGGCGCCATTTCCGACCGCTACCCGACCCTGATCGTCGCCGCCGGCTATGCCTTCGCGATCTGGGGCGTGATCTTCCTGCTCGACCTGGCCTTCGGCCTGTGGCAGTACAGCGGGCGACGCCGTCGCGGCAGCGCGCTGGCGCAGGTGCGGGCACCGGCGGCGCTGGGCTTCGCGCTGACCGCTGCGTGGATGCCGGTGTTCTCGCAACAGCACTTCCTGCTGGCGCTGGCGGTGATCTGGACCGCGCTGGCGGCGACGCTGTTGGCCGCGCTGCGGCTGTCGCGCGATCCGTCAGCCGAGCCCGGCCAGACGCTGTGGGCGTGGCTGCCACTGTCGCTGCATGCCGGCTGGCTGTCGCTGGCGGCGTTCCTGAACACCGCGCAGGTGATCGTCGCCTATCGCTGGCTCTCGACCGAGCGGATGCTGCCGTGGAGCCTGGTGCTGTTCGCGCTGGCGGCGGCGCTGCTGCTGGGCGTGAACCGGGCGATGCGCGGCAACCTCGCCTATGCGGCGGCGGCGCTGTGGGCGCTGGCGGCGGTCTACGTCAAGCAGGCTGAGAGCACGCTGGCGGGTGCGCAGACCGCGGCATGGGTAGCGCTGTCGCTGGCCGTCGTGCTGGCGCTGCAGACCCTGTGGCTGCGCCTGCGCGCGCGGCGCTAATCGATCGGCGCAACGTCGACCTGTTGTCGCCTTATCGCCACGCAACGCGCTCTCGTAGGAGCGGCTTCAGCCGCGACAAAGTTATCGGGAGAGCCTCGTCGCGGCTGAAGCCGCTCCTACGCGTATGTGCCGCCTGCCGGATTAAAGGGCCTTTCAATCGCCGGCCGTTGGCGCACGCAGCCACTGCTGCAACGGCGCCCACGCCTGCAGCAAACGTGGCCAGGCGAAGGCGGCATTGGCCGGGCTGCTCGAAGGCAACGACAACAGCACCAGCGGCGGATCGCGCGGCGGCAACTGCGGCTGCACGAAGCGCGCGAACGCCTGCGCCGCTGCCGCGCCATTGCAGGCGACGACGCGCAATTGCGGCAACTGCGCGATGCGCTCGGGCAAGGCATTGGGCACTTCACTGCCGCGCACGATCGCCGTATCCAGGCTGCCGCGGCGCCGGCACTGGCCGATGACATCCCACAGGCCGACGCCGGCTTCGTGCAATGCCTGCACGCGCGCTTCTGTGTCGAGTGCCGGATCGAAACCGCACAACGCCGCCATCAGCGGCCAGAACCGGTTGCGCGGGTGCGCGTAGTAGCGCGCCTGCTGCAACGATGCCGCACCGGGCATGGAGCCGAGCAGCAGCACCCGGCAATCGTCGCGTATCTGCGCGGGCAGCCCCTGCAGCAGCGGCTGCGTCGTCACGTCGCGCGCATCTGGATGAACAGCCAAAAGTCTTAAAACCTCGTTATTTCAAGCGCAGAGCGCATGTGGCTGAACGTCGTCTGCATTGGTCCGGCGAGGGTCGGCAACGATTCATCTTCTCATCGATACGGTGTGCGCGCCCACTCCCGTGGCCCCACAAGAAAAAAGATGAGGAGATATCCCATGCGGTCCATTCAGATCCTGAGCCTGGCTGTCGTGTCCGCCCTTGCGTTTGCGCCCGCCGCATTCGCACAGGATGCCGATACCGCGTCCGGCAAGCACTTCTCCGTCGTCGGCAGCGCGACCCTGCTCGACCCGCACTCCAAGCCGGCGGCCGGCCTCGACGTCGATGGCGGCCCGGCGCCGACCATCAGCGCCAGCTGGCTGATCGACGACAACTGGGCGGTCGAACTGTGGGGCGCTGCCGACAAGTTCAACCACCGCGTCAAGGCCGACGGCATCGGCAAGGTCGGCACCGTCGAGCAGCAGCCGATCGCGCTGAGCGGCCAGTACCACTTCGGCCAGGCGGACAACGTGTTCCGTCCGTTCGTCGGCGTCGGTTACTACGAGTCCAACTTCAGCAACGAGAAGCTCGCCGGCCTCAACGCCGACCAGCACGTCAGCCTGGACACCGCCAAGGGCGCCATCGGCACCGTCGGCGTGGACATGAACATCAACTCCACCTGGTTCGCCCGTGCCGACGCGCGCTACATGCACTCGCGTCCGGAGCTGAAGGTGGCCGGCGAAGGCACCGGCGAAGACCTGAAGCTGGATCCGTGGCTGTTCAGCTTCGGCGTCGGCGCGCGCTTCTAAGCGTTCCGTCTCCAGTCGTGATGCAAACGGGCCCGCAAGGGCCCGTTTGTTTTTGCGCGTGCGCTGGACTGGGAGCGCGACCAGCGGAAACGGCATCGCGCGGGCCCGCAGGCGCGGCGGCCTTCAGCGCGGCGAGCGATCGAAACCGCGGTAGCGGTCGAAACGACGCAGGCGCCGCCGCAACAACCAGGCGTAGGCGCAGGCATAACCGAGCAGCAATGCGGCGGCGGCCAGCAGGCTGGCGTGGCTCATCCAGCCCTGGGTCGGCCAGGCCGCACCATCGACGAGGCTGCGCCAGCCCTGCCACAGCCCGGCGCCGATGCGCACCGCCACCAGCGCGGTCAGGCCCAGCACCAACCACAGGTTCGGCGTGTAGTGCAGGCCATGGGGCAGCGGTTCGAAGCGGGTGACGCCGATGCCGAGCGCACCCAACAGCACGCCGCAGCCCCAGCCCGCCAGTGCGTACATGGCGGCGTCCGGCCACCAGTGCCCGGCGATCACGGCAAAGACGAGCAGCATGCCGCTGGACAGCAGCGCCGACCACAGCTGCACCGCGACCAGCCAGCCACGCGCCTGACGCCGCGCAGTACCGACCCGAAAGCGCTGCAGCAGCGACAACGGCAACAGCACCGCGGTCACCGCCAGCGCGATCACGATCGCCAGCGGAATGGCCAGCAGCAGCGGCATGCGCGCAGGCCGATCAGAACGCCGGCAGTACGGCGCCCTGGTACTTGCGCTGGATGAAGGCCTTCACTTCCGGGCTGGTCAGCGCCTTGGCCAGCTTCTGCACGCGCGGATCGTCCTTGTTGTCGGGACGCGCAACCAGGAAGTTCACGTACGGCGAGTCCTTGCTCTCGATCGCCAGCGCGTCGCGGGTCGGGTTGAGGCCGGCGTCGAGCGCGTAGTTGGTGTTGATCAGCGCCAGGTCGACCTGGTCCAGCACCCGCGGCAGCATTGCCGAATCCAGCTCGCGGAACTTCAACTGCTTGGGATTGGCGACGATGTCGCGCTGGGTGGACAGCGCGTTGCTCGGATCCTTGAGCTTGATGACCCCGGCCTTGTCCAGCAGGATCAGCGCGCGGCTGTTGTTGCTGGGATCGTTGGGAATCACCACGTCGGCGCCCTGCGGCAGCGCGTCCAGCGACTTGTAGCGGCGCGAATAGGCACCGAACGGCTCGATGTGCACGCCGACCACGGTGACCAGGTTGCTCTTGCGGTCGCGGTTGTAGGCCTGCAGGTAGGGCTCGGTCTGGAAGTAGTTCACGTCGATCTGCTTCTGCACCACCTGGTCGTTGGGCTGCACGTAGTCGTTGAACACGCGCACGTCCAGGGTCAGCCCCTGCTGCTCCAGCATCGGCTTGACCACCTCCAGGATCTCGGCGTGCGGCACGGCGGTGGCGGCGACGCTGAGGTGGTCGCTGGCGGCGCCGGCATCGGGCTTGCCGCAGCCGCCGAGCACGAGCACGGCGCTGGCGAGCAGGAGGCGGAACGGGAATCGGGTCATGGCAGGTATCCGGGGAAACGGGGGGAGTGGAGGAGCGCGACCCGCGGCCGCGATGCATGCACGCTAGCAGACGGCCGTGCAGGTGGGGCGATCCATGCGCGCAGGAGCGGCTTCAGCCGCGACCGCTCACCTGTCGTGGTCGCGGCTGAAGCCGCTGCTACCGCGGTACGCAGGACATCAGCGCCGGCTGTAGTGCGCGACCAGGCGGTCGCCGAGCATCTGCAACGCCTGCACCAGCAGCAACAGGATCACCACCGTCACCAGGGCCACGTCGGCGTGCGAGCGCTGGTAGCCGTCGCGGTAGGCCAGGTCGCCGAGGCCGCCGGAGCCGATCGCGCCGCCCATCGCGGTGAAGCCGATCAGGGCGATGGTGGTCACCGTGGCGCCGGCGATCAGACCCGGCCGCGCTTCCGGCAGCAGCACCCGCGTCACCAGTTGCCAGGTGGTCGCACCCATCGCCAGGCTGGCCTCGACCACGCCGCGGTCCACTTCGCGCAGCGCGGTCTCCACCAGCCGCGCGTAGAACGGCGCCGCGCCGACCACCAGCGGCAGGATCGCGCCGCGCACGCCCAGCGAGGTGCCCATCGCCCACAGCGTCAGCGGGATCATCGCGATCATCAGGATGATGAAGGGCACCGAGCGCAGCACGTTGATGACCAGCGCCAGGCCGCCGTACAGCAGCGGCTTCTGGTGGGTCTGGCGCGGGCCGGTGAGGAACAGCAGCACGCCCAGCGGCAGGCCGATCAGCAGGGTCAGCGGCAGCGAGCCGCCGAGCATCAGCAGCGTATCGACGGTGGCGCGGCCGATCTCGCTCCACTTGCCGGCATCGAGATTGCGGAAGAACCCGGTGGCGGCGGTGGCGAACGGACTCATCGGCGCAGCTCCTGCACATGCACGCCGGCCGCGACGAATTCGGCCTGCGCCGCATCCATGTCGCCGCCGACCAGGGCCACGGTCAGCTGGCCGTAGGGGGTGTCCTTGATCCGGTCGATGCGCCCGGACAGGATGTTGTAGTCCACCGCGGTGGCGCGGGCGATGCGCCCGAGCAGCGGCGCGTAGGTGTCGGCGCCGAGGAAGGTCAGGCGCAGGATGCGGCCGTCCACCGCGGCGAGATCGCGGTACAGCTCGCCCTCGTCGACGTGCTCGGCTTCGGAGACGAAGCGCTTGGTGGTCGGATGCTGCGGATGCAGGAACACCTCGGTGACCGGCCCGCTCTCGACCAGGTGCCCGGCATCGAGCACCGCCACGCGATCGCAGACCCGGCGGATCACTTCCATCTCGTGGGTGATCAGCACGATGGTCAGGCCCAGCTCGCGGTTGATCTGCGCCAGCAGCGCCAGCACCGAGGCGGTGGTCTGCGGATCCAGCGCACTGGTGGCCTCGTCGCACAGCAGGATCCGCGGGCGCGTGGCCAGGGCGCGGGCGATGCCGACGCGCTGCTTCTGCCCGCCCGACAGCTGTGCCGGGTACTTGTCCGCATGCGCGGCCAGCCCGACCCGCTCCAGCAGCTCGGCCACGCGCGCGTCGATCTCGGCGCGCGGCGTGCCGGCCAGTTCCAGCGGGAAGGCGACGTTGCCGGCGACCGTGCGCGAGGACAGCAGGTTGAAGTGCTGGAAGATCATGCCCACGCGCTGGCGCAGCGTGCGCAGCCCGGCGCGGTCCAGCGCGGTGACGTCTTCGCCGTCGATGATCAGGCGGCCGCCGCTGGGTTCCTCGAGCCGGTTGATCAGCCGGATCAGGGTCGACTTGCCGGCGCCGGAATGGCCGATGATGCCGAACACCTCGCCGGCCTCGATGCGCAGGTCGAGCGGATGCAGCGCCGCGACCGGCTGGCCGGCGACGGAATAGGACTTGTGCAGGCGCTCGAACTGGATCAACGCGCGGAACCGGCAGCGACGGGGGGCGCAAAGCCTAGCAGGCCAGGATGGCGTGCGTTATTCCATTCGATTCTAACGTAGGCGCGCATCGCGGGGCCTAGGGCCGCGCCTGCGGCGGCGGATGCGCCACCGCGCGGACCCGCTCGCGATGCAGCAGGTACAGGCCGCTGGCGACGATGATCGCCCCGCCCACCCAGGTCCAGGCATCGGGCAGCTTGCGCCACAGCAGCCAGTCCCAGGGGATCACCCACAACAGGCCGCTGTACTCCAGCGGCGCGACCAGCGAGGCGTCGCCACGGCGGAACGCCTGGGTCAGCGCCACCTGGCCCAGCGCACCGGCCAGGCCCATGCCGGCGATCCATCCGGCGTCGGCCGGGCGCAGCGGGGTCCACTCCGGCAACGCCAGCGCACCGGCGCCCAGCGCCATGATCAGCAGGAACCACACCACCAGCGACTGCGAGGTGTCGGTGCGCGCCAGCAGGCTGACCAGCACCGAGGCCACCGCGTACGCGATAGCCGCCAGCAGCACCATCACCCCCGGCAGCGAGACGAAGCCGTCCATGCCGGGGCGCAGCACCACCAGCACGCCGACCAGGCCGACGCCGATCGCCGCCCAGCGCCGCGGGCCCACGTATTCGCCCAGCAGCGGCACCGACAGGGCGGCCACCAACAGCGGCGCGACGAAGTAGATGGTGTAGGCGGTGGACAGCGGCAGGCTGCGCAAGGCCCAGGCGAAGCAGCCGATCATGGCGATGCCGAGCACGCCGCGCAGCAGGTGCAAGCCCCAGCGCACCGGCCAGATCGCGCGCGGCCCGGCGCTGGCCAGCACCCACACCAGCACGAACGGCAGCGAGGCGCCGCCGCGCAGCGCCGCGACCTGCAGCGCCGGATAGTGCGTGCTGAGCTGCTTCATCGACGCATCCATCAGCGAAAAGAACGCGACCGCGGCGATCATCCACGCAGCGGCGGCGGCATTGGAACGGGACGTAGGCATCGGCGCATTATCGCCGCGATCGGCGACGTGCGTGGTGCGGGGGCATCGCGTCGGCACTGAAGTCCCTCCCACATGGCTCCAGCCGGCGCACCGGCCGATGCCGCTTCTTGTGGGAGCGACTTCAGTCGCGACGCGCGGCGCCCACCAACGCACGACATTGCGCAACGCGCCGGAACCGACATCCATCCCACCCTGCACGTGCCAGCCCCTGCGACACCTGCGCTGCCACTTCCCACCTGCCGCGCCCCACTCCTCGCCCGCACGTCTTACGATAGGCATCTTTGCCGAGGACTTGCCCATGCCTTCCTTCGATATCGTGTCCGAAGTCGACAAGCACGAACTGACCAATGCCGTCGATCAGGCCAACCGCGAGCTGTCGACGCGCTTCGACTTCAAGGGCGTGGACGCCAAGTTCGCGCTCGACGACCAGGTCATCACGCAATCGGCGCCCAGCGATTTCCAGGTCAAGCAGATGACCGACATCCTGCGCGCGCGCCTGCTGGCCCGCGGCATCGACGTGCGTTGCCTGGAGTTCGGCGACGTGGAGACCAACCTCGCCGGCGCGCGGCAGAAGATCACGGTCAAGCAGGGCATCGAGCAGAAGCTGGGCAAGAAGATCGTGGCCACGCTCAAGGAAGCCAAGCTCAAGGTGGAAGCCCAGATCAACGGCGACAAGCTGCGGGTCAGCGGCAAGAAGCGCGACGACCTGCAGGATGCGATCGCGCTGCTGAAGAAGAGCGATTTCGAGCTGCCGCTGCAGTTCGACAATTTCCGCGACTGAAGCCGCCGCGCAAACGCCTCGCGCGTCATCGCCATGCCGGTGCAAGGGTGCAGGACGACCACCGCGTGGCGATGGTCGTTCTGCAGTCGACCGCGCGATATCGTCGCCACGCTGCGTGAGTGCACACGGCTGCGCATCGCCTCGCCTTGCAGGGCGGCACGGCAGACAGGCGATACGCCCATGTCGCGACCTGCGCATGCCGTCCGGCCTGCGCAAGCAGGCATGCCGGCATGACCACGCGAGCGCATCCCGGCCATTGCAGCCATGCGAAAGCGACGCACTCCGCATCGGAACGAGACGACACCACGCAACGGCACTCCCGCCTCCGCGCCGGGACGCGGACGCCTAGCGCCGCAATTTCTTGCTAGGCACCCGCGGTGACGCCCGCGGCCAGCATCCTCCGCCCCTGCGCCACTTCGGCTTCCAGGTCGTGCGTCCAGATCCAGTCGAAGCGCTGCGCCAGCGTCTGCGCCAGCCGCGTATCGTCGGCGCCGGCCTGCGGATCGCGCAGTTCGTACAGCTCGCCGGCCTCGCGCGAGGTGCGCTGCACGCGGCAGGCGCGCGGCAGGCGCAGGCGCTCGTAGACCTGCAGCAGGGCCGGCAGATCGCCGCGCGTCAGGCCAGGCGTGGCCAGCAGTTGCGCCAGCAGATAGGCATCCTCCAGGCCCTGCCCGGCGCCGGCGCCCTGGTGCGGCAGCATCGCGTGCGCGGCATCGCCGATCAGCGCCAGCCGCCCATGCACATAGCCGGGCAGCTCGGCCAGATCGTGCAGCGCCCAGTGCGTGGGCGTGTCGATGCACTCCAGCAGCGTACGCGCCGCCTCGCCCCAGTGCGCGAACGCCTCCAGCATCTCGCGGCGGCTGGCCTCGCGTACCCAGGCCTGGCCAGCGCGCCATTGCGGCGCCGGCTCGCTGCGGTCGGAGACGAAGGCGACCACGTTGATCAGCCTTCCCTGCTTCACCGGGAAGGTCAGGATGTGCGCGTCCAGGCCCAGCAACATCTGCGGCACGTCGACCAGGTGCGCGTCCACGCCGCGGGCGGCGAAAGCGGCACGCAGCCGCGCGGCGTCGATCAGGCCGCGATAGGCGCAGGTGCCGGTGAAACGCGGTTCGGCCGGTGCATGGCCGAGCGCACGCAGCACTTCGCCGCGCATGGCGGACTTGATGCCGTCGGCGGCGATCAGCACGTCGCCTTCGTACTGGCTGCCGTCGGCGAAGCGCACGCGCGCCACGTCGGCGTCCTGCTCCACGTCGACTGCGCGTTTGCCGAACCTGGCCAGCCCGAACGGCAGGCGGGTAGCCAACGCATCGAGGAAGTCGGCGCGGTGCACCGACGACTGGCCGACGCCGGGCGCCAGGGTCTGGCCCAGCAGCCGCGCGTCCTCGCCGCGGCGCCATTCGAACCAGACGTCCTGCCATGGGGCGGGGGTGCGGTCGGCGAGTTCGGCATAGGGCTCGCCCATGCCCAGGCCGGCCAGCGCGCGTACCGCATTGGGGCCGAACGAGACGCCGGCGCCGATTTCGCCGAAGGCCGGCGCCGATTCGAACAGTTGCACGTCGAGATGGCGGTGCCGGCACAGGCCCAGGGCCAGACCGACGCCGGCGATGCCGCCGCCGACGATGCCGATGCGCAGGGGGGATGCAGGATTCATCTGGAGTCTCCGGTGGGGAATGTCAGTCGCGGCCAGCCAGCAGGATTTTCTCGGCCAGCAGCGCAGGCGCGCTGAAACACACTTCGTGGCTGCCCGGCAGGCTGACCAGACGGTAGCCGCCCAGGCGCGCGCTCAGCCGCGGATGCCAGCCGTACTCGCCCGGCGGCAATGCCACATCGTCGGTGGCATAGAGCCAGCTGCGCGGGATCTGCAGCTCGTGGAAACGCTTGAGCGGTACCGCGTCGAAATGGCTGCGCGCGGGGGTCGGACTCAACTGCGCGTACGCCTGCTGCGCCTGCGCCAGATCGGCGTCGCCGATGAAGCCGTCGCGCCAGATCGGAAACGGCAGCATGATGCCGCCGTCGGCATCGACCGCGTTCTTCCACAGCGCCTGGTAATGCGGCGGCAACAGGTCGAACAGCGCCTCGCCGTCGCGCAGCACGAAGGCGTTGTGGAAGATCAGCCGCTTGCAGCGCTCCGGCTCCTCCTCGGCCAGGCGTTGCACGATGCTGCCGCCCCAGCTGTGGCCGAGCACGACCAGGTCGCGCAGGTCGTGGCGGCGCACGTAGTCCACCACCGAGGCCACGCAGTCGGCGTGCGAGACGCGCTTGTCGGCGCCCACGCCATGCCCGGCGATGGTCGGTGCGTGCACCTGCACGCCGTGCGCGCGCAGATGGGCGGCGACGCCGTCCCAGGCGTGGCCGTCGTGCCAGGAACCGTGCAGCAACAGATAGGTTTGCATGGGGTCGTCTCCGTGTGGCTCAGCGGAAGGTCCAGCCGAGGCCGAAAGTGAGATAGGTGAGGTCGCGGGTCCCGGCCTGCACGCCGCCGCTGGCGACCGAACCGCCCGGTGCGTGGGTGACGCTGCCGGTCAGCGACAGCTGCGGCGACAGCCGCCAGGTCGCGCCAAGCGCGTAGTGGCTGTACTGCGCCAGCGGCGCCAGCACGGCCAACTGCGCCTGGCTGTCGGGGATCAGGCGGCTGCCGCGGGAATAGCCGGCCCGCAGCGACCAGGCATCGTTGAGGCGGTAGTCGGCCCCCAGGCGGAACACGCGCTGGCTACGCCAGCCGAAGCCCGGACCGTTCGGATCGCCGAACGCGCCGCCCTCATCGACGCGATTGCCGTAGGAGCGCTCGCCGGCCCAGTCGATCCACAGCCAGTCGGCCGCCACGGTCAGCGCATCGCTGGCCTGCCAGGCCAGACCGACACCGGCCTGCTGCGGCATGTTCAGACGGCCTTCCGGCAGCAGCGCACGGTAGCGCTGCATCTGGCCGAAGCGGATGCGGCTGGACCAGGTGACGCCGGCGCTCAGGCGCGGCGCGAGCTGGCCGTACCAGCCCACGGCGACACCGTACCCGTAGGCCGCATCGGCCCCGGCCGACTGGAAGCCGACCCCCTCCAGGCCGGCGACGTGCAAGCGCTGGTAGGCCAGCCGCGGCGAGATGCCCAGGTACTGGTGCTCGCCCACGCGCCAGGCCAGGGTCGGCGCAAACACCACCTGCTGCAGCTTGGACAGGGTGTTGTGGCTGCCATACACCGGAGCGCCGTAGTCCAGCGCGACGCCGTGGCCGAACACCGACACCCCCAGGCTCAGGTCGTCGTTGAGTTGATGGTTGTAGCCGGCGGTGGGCACCGGAACCAGCGCATCGTCGCCGTAGCGGTTGGGGCCGACCTGCGCGCGCACCGGCGCCGCGATCAAGGTGAGGTCGGCGTCCATGCGGTCGCCGACCGCGCCCATGCCGGCCGGGTTGTTGGCGGACGCCGCCGCGTCCAGCGGCAACGCGATCGAGGTGCCGGCCAGGCCCTGGGTCTGCGCGCCGTAGCCGGGCAAGGCGACGCCGTTGTTGGCGGCGGCACCACCCGAAACCGCCGCCACGGTCCACAGCAGCGTGGTCCAGCGTGGCGTGCCCTGTCGTTGCGCCCTGCGGCGCATTGGATGTGCGAACTGCTGCATGATCGAGCCCTCCCTCCGAGCCGATGCGTGGGTGCGGCCGCCGACCGGCGGCACGCGGGGTCCGCACTGCCGTCGTGACGACCGGCAGCGCGGGATGTTGGAAACGGCACTCATCCTTTGTGCACGCGTCGGCCGACACGGCGACGCGGTACGACGCGAACGCAAGACCGTGCGCGCGACCGGTACGGACGCTCGCGACGATCGAAGCAGGAGACGACTGACCTCGGCGATGCATCCATGCGTCCGACACTGCCCCGCATCACACCAGGCGTCCAAGACCATGTCAGTCTCGTTTCATACCCTGCTGGTATGTTCATCGCGCGATGCGCGCTAGCACTGGATCTTCCGCGATGCAACATGCGCGTTCGATGGCGTGCATGCCGACGCAGCGGCAGCGTCGTCGCAGGCGCACGCCCGCATCGCTTGCGCAAACGCCAACGCCTGGACGCGCACGCACACGCGCTCTGCGCCGCCTCGGCGAGCTTGCGCATGCCAGTGTCTGCATGCCACTGGACACCCCGCGCGCCGCAGCGCACAGACAGCCAGGCACGCGCAGCGCAGCGGCGCGCGGCGCTACACGGCACGGGCTTCATCGGGCGGCGGTGCGGTCCGGCAACGCAAGGAGGGCAACGCAGACACCGCTCGGGCGCTGCACTGCGGCGCAGCCTGGCACGCGCGCCGGCCTCCCGCGTCTCGGCCGAGGCAGGCAGGATGCCGGCGAACGCGCACGGCGAGGGCGCGATCAAAAAAAACGGCACCGGCATCGCCCACGGCAGCGTGTGGCGACGTCGGTGCCGAGGCAGGCGCGACGCCTGCTGCGGGGACACGCGCGACGGCAGCGCCGTCGCCAGCGCAAGGCTCAGCTGGCCATGCGCAGGATCGGCTTGAGGGTGATGCCGCTGCTGCTGTCGGCGGCGGCCTGGTTGATGTCGCTCAACGGATAGAACTTCACCAGCTTGTCGAACGGGAAGCGGCCCTGCTGGTACAGCGTCACCAGTTGCGGAATGAACACCTGCGGCACGCTGTCGCCCTCGACGATGCCGCGGATGCTGCGTCCGCCCAGCAGCAGGTTGTTGACGTCGAAACCGGCCATGGTGCCGAGCTTGGGTGCGCCGACCACGCCGATCGTGCCCAGGCTGGCCAACGCTTCGATGCCCGCCTCCAGCAACTGCGGACGCCCGGTGGATTCGAGCGCGAAGTCGGCGCCGCCGCCGGTGATCGCGCGCACCGCTTCCACCAGATCGCCTTCGCGGTTGTCGATCACGTGCGTGGCGCCCAGTTCCTTGGCCAGCGCCAGCCGCGACGGCACCACGTCCACGGCGATGATGCAGGCGGCGCCGGCCACGTGCGCGGCCATCACCGCGCTGAGTCCGACCGCACCGGCGCCGATCGCCACGAAGCTGCTGCCAGGACGCACCTTCAGCGCATTGATCACCGCGCCGGCTCCGGTCTGGATGCCGCAGCCCAGCGGGCCGAGCAGTTCCAGCGGCGCCTCGCGCGACACCCTGATCGCATTGTTCTCGCGCGCCAGCGCATAGGTGGCGAACGAGGACTGGGCGAAGAAGTGGTCGTGCAGCGGCTGCCCGTGCAGATCCTCGATGGCGGTATGGCCATGCGCGTCGGCACCGCCGAAGTTGCGCGGGAAGAACTCCTGGCAATACGCGGCATGCCCGCCATCGCAGGGATTGCAGTGGCCGCAGGCGCCATAGGTGAGCACCACGTGGTCGCCGACCTGCAGGCTCTTGACGTTGGGACCCAGCGCTTCGACCACGCCGGCGCCCTCATGGCCGAGCACCGCCGGCAGCGGCACCGGGTAGTACTGATCGCGCACGATCAGGTCGGTGTGGCACAGGCCGGTGGCCACCACCCGCACCAGCACCTCGTCGTCCTGCGGCGCGCGGATGCGCGCCTGCTCGATGGTGAAGGGCTGTTGCGGCGCGTGCGCGACCGCCACGGTGATCTCGCGTTTATCGGTTGCTGCGTTCATCGCACTGTCTCCTGGGGTTCAAAGCGGATAGGCGGGCGCTGCGCCCTTGACGGTCAACCACTGCCACTGGGTGAACTCTTCCAGGTTCGCCGGGCCGCCGATGCTGCTGCCGTTGCCGGAGGCGCCGACGCCGCCGAACGGATTGACCACCTCGTCGTTGACGGTCTGGTCGTTGATGTGCAGCAGGCCGGTGCGCAACTGCTCGCCCAGCGCCATTGCGCGGCCGACGTCGGCCGACAGCACCGCCATCGACAGCCCGTACTCGGTGTCGTTGGCCAGGGCGACGGCCTCGGCATCGGTGTCGAACGGCACCACCACCGCCACCGGAGCGAAGATCTCCTCGCGGAAGGCCGGGTTGTCGGGGGTGACGTCGCTGAGCACGGTGGGCTCGAAGAACAGGTCGCGGTAGCCGCCGCCGGCGGCGACGGTGGCACCGGCCTCGCGCGCGGCCGCGACCAGGCGCGCGGCGTGATCGCGCTGGGTCGCATCGATCAACGGGCCGAGCGCGACCTCGCCTCTGGCCGGGTCGCCGACGCTCAGGCTCCTGGCCTTGGCCGCCAGCCGCTCGACGAACTGCGGGTAGAGTGCGCGCTGCACCAGCACGCGGCCGGCGGACATGCAGATCTGGCCCTGGTGCAGATACGCGCCCCAGGCGGTGTTGGCGATCGCCAGATCCAGGTCGGCATCGTCGAGCACGATCAGCGAGTTCTTGCCGCCCAGTTCCAGCGACACCTTCTTCAGATGACGGCTGGCCGCCTCGCCGACCTTGCGCCCGGCCGCGGTGGAACCGGTGAACTGGATCATCGCCACGTGCGGATCGGCGGTCAGTGCGGCGCCGGCGCCGCCATCGCCGGGCAGCACGTGCAGCACGCCGGCCGGCAGGCCGGCCAGTTCGAACAGCCGCGCGATGACCGCGCCGCCGCAGATCGCGGTGCGCGGATCGGGCTTGAGCACCACCGCGTTGCCCAGCGCCAGCGCCGGCGCCACCGCGCGCATGGCCAGGTACAGCGGGAAATTGAACGGCGCGATGACGCCGACCACGCCCAGCGGACGGCGCCGCGCCAGACTCAGGCGCCCCGCCGCGGAGGGCAGCACCTCGCCGGCGCTGCGCGACGGCAGCGCCGCCGCTTCGTGCAGGGCGGTGGCGCACAGGGCCGCTTCGAAGCCGGCCTTGCCTTGGGTGGAACCGCTCTCGCGCACCAGCCAATCGGCGATCTCCTGCTGGAACCGCTCGGCCAGTTGCGCGGCCTGGCGCAGTACCTGCGCGCGTTGCGCATACGGCGCCGCGGCCCAGCCGCGTTGCGCCTGCGCAGCGGCGGCGGCCGAGACCGCGACCTGCGCCGGGCCAGCCAGGCCGACGCGGCCGAGCTGCTCTCCGCTGGCCGGCGCGATCGCCTCCGCGCTCTCGGTGGCGGCCTGCCACTGACCGGTGAAAAGCGCTCCGTGCCAAAAATCGTGCTGCAGCAAAAGCGTATCGTTCATGCGGGTGTTCTCCTGGGAATCGGGGTTGCCGGTCATGCCAGTCGCGCGCTCAGGAAGGCGGCGGCATGTTCGATGGCGCGCACGGCGGCCGGCAGCACGCCGGCCATTTCGACGAAGCCGTGCACCATGCCCGGCAGTTCGACGTACTCCACCGCCACCCCGGCCGTGCGCAGGGCATCGGCGTAGTGGCGGCCGTCGTCGCGCAGCACGTCGCAGGCGGCGGTGTAGATCAAGGCCGGTGGCAGTCCGCGCAGATCGGCCGCGCGCAGCGGCGACAGCCGGCTGTCGCTGGGGTCGTACTCGGCCACGAACGGCGCCGACATCGCCTGCATCACCGCCAGCGTCAGCGGCGGCACATGCGCGTTCTCGTGGCGCGCCGCAAAGTCCTGCGATGCCGGCGACAGATCCGTACTCGGATAGAACAGCGCCTGCGCGCGCAGCGCCGCCGCACTGCCGCGCAACTGCTGACAGGCCACCGCCGCCAGACTGCCGCCGGCGCTGTCGCCGGCCACGGCCAGGCGGCCGGCATCCAGGCCCAGCTCGCCGGCGTGCGCCGCCAGCCAGGCGATCGCCGCGACCACGTCCTGCGGGCCGGCCGGGGCCGGATGTTCCGGCGCCAGCCGGTAGTCCACCGCCACCACCGCGCACGCGGCCGCCTGCGCCAGGCGCCGGCAGACCGGATCGTGGGTGTCCAGATCGCCGGCACTCCAGCCGCCGCCGTGCAGATAGACGATGGCCGCGGTGGCCTGCGGCGCGCTGACCGGCCGATACAGGCGCAGCGGGATCGGACCGGCCGGCCCCGTGGCGGTCAGCGCACGGACCTCGGCCACCGGCAACGGCGTGCCGCCGAGCAGCGCGCCGATCTGACCGTAGGCCTGGCGCAGCTGCGGGATCGGCAGGGTCTCCAGCGGGGGCGCGCCGCTGGCGGCCATGCCTTGCAACACCGCCAGCACGTCCGGCGCCAGCCGCGAAGGGTCGAAGAGAGGGGACTGCATGGCGTTCGCTCCAGGAAAGGACAGAGGTGAGGACACGGGGGTCAGTGGGCGCCGCCGGTGCGTGGCGACAGGCCGCGGCGACGCGCGCACGGCGGGCCGGGCGGGTGGATCATCCCTGGTCGCCGCCGCCCACCGGCAGCACCGTCCCGGTGATGTAGGAAGCCTCGTCCGAGGCCAGGAACAGGATCGCCGCGGCCTGCTCGTCGAGCGTGCCGTAGCGTTTCATCAGGCTCGATTCCACGGTCTGCGCGACGATCTGCTGATACCAGGCCTGCGCCTGCGCGCTCTGCGCATCGGCATTGCGCGGCACCCGCCGCGGCGGCGCCTCGGTACCGCCCGGGGCGACCGCGTTGACGCGGATGCCATGCGCGGCGTGCTCGAACGCCAGGCACGCGGTCAGCGCGTTGACCCCGCCCTTGGCCGCGCCGTACGGCACGCGATGGATGCTGCGGGTGGCGATGGAGGAGACGTTGACGATCGCCCCACCGCCCTGCGCGATCATGTACGGCAGCGCCGCGCGGCATCCCCACAGCGCCGGGAACAACGAGCGCCGCACCTCGGCCTCGATCTGCGCCGGGGTGTATTCCTGGTACGGCTGCGCCCAGATGGTGCCGCCGACGTTGTTCACCAGCACGTCGATGCGGCCCATCTGCGCCTGCGCGAACTGCATCGCCCGCGCGTTCTCCTCGTAGTGTTCCAGGTCGGCCACCAGCGTGGCGACTTCGGCCGGCGCCAGTGCCTGGGACAGTTCGGCGACATGGGCGGCGCGGTCCACCAGCACCAGCCGTGCGCCCTCGGCGGCGGCACGCTCGGCCACGCGCAGGCCGATGCCCTGCGCCGCGCCGGTGACCACCACCACCTTGCCGGCGAAACGCGCGCTCATGCGGCCCGTTCCTGCACCGGCGCCACGGCGCTGGGGGTGAACTTCTCGTAGCGGAAGGCGGCCGGAACCAGCCCGATGCCGGAAAAATGCGTGCGCACCGCTTCGACCATCGGCGGCGGTCCGCACAGGTACACGTCCACGTCGCCGCCGTGCAGGGCGTGCGCAGGCAGGTGCTCGGTGACGTAGCCGGTGCGCGGATGCGCCGCCGCCGGATCGACCACGCAGGTATCGAACGTGAACCAGTCGGCCTGCTCGGCCAGCGCCTGCAGGCGCTCCAGCAGCACCAGGTCGGCGCCGCGGGTCACGCCGTACATCAGATGCACCGGATGCGCGCAGCCGCTGGCCTGCAATTGCGCCAGCATCGACAGGAACGGCGCCAGGCCGGTGCCGCCGGCCAGCAACAGCAGCGGCCGGGTGATCTCGCGCAGGTAGAAGCTGCCCAGCGGGCCGTTGAGGTCCAGGACCTGTCCCGGCGTGGCCGCGTCCAGGTAGGCGCTCATCAGGCCGCCGGGGACGCGCCGGATCAGGAAGGTCAGCGTGGACGCACCCGGCGCGGAACTGAAGGAATACGCGCGCAACTGGCCGCTGCCGGGCACGGCGATGTTGACGTACTGGCCGGGCAGGAAGGCCGGCGCCGGGCCGATCGTCTCCAGGGTCAGTTCCAGCGCGGCGTCGGCATGCGCGACCACCGCCGCCACCGTGGCCTGGAAGTGCACGCTCCCGGTCTTGCAGGCGAGCGAGGTCGCCGGCACCGCCACGGCGCAGTCCGACTGCGGCCGCATCTGGCAGGTCAGGACCATGCCGGCGGCGGCTTCATCGGCGCTGAGCGCGTCCTCGATGTAGTCCTCGCCCAGATCGTAGCGCCCACGTTCGGCGCGGCACTTGCAGGTGCCGCACACGCCGTCGGCGCAATCCATCGGCAGGTTGATGCGCTGGCGGAAGGCGGCGTCGAGCACCGTCTCGCCGTCGTTGCAGTCGATGAAGCGGGTGATGCCGTCTTCGAAATTCAGCGCGATGCGATAGGACATGGCGGTTGCTCGCAGGTGCGTGCCGATCAGACGTGGTAGACGTCGACGACCTGGCGGATGTAATCGTTCTTCAGCACGATGGTCTTGCGCGCGATGCGCAGCGCGTCGTCCTGCCGGCGCAGGGTCAGCGTCACCGTGCCGAAGAATTGGTCGGTGACCTTGTAGCGATGGCTGAGCGTGTGGAAATTGTGCCGCACCTCGATGTCCTGCCCGTGCTCGGACAGCACCTCGATGTTGCTCAGGTTGTGGCTGGTGCGCGGCTCCGGCGTGGAGGCGCCGGAGCGCTCGGTCTTGATGCGGAACACGCGGTCCTCCAGCCCGGAGCGATCGGCGTAGTAGATCAGCGAGATCTGCGACTGCGGATCGTCGGTGAGGCGGTCGTCGTCGTCCCAGGCCGGCATCCAGTACACCGCGTCCTCGGCGTACAGGGTCAGCCACTCGTCCCACTGGCGGTCGTCGAGCAGGCGCGCCTCGCGGTACAGGAAGGCGCAGATGGTCTGGTAGTCGGTGCTCATGCCGTACCCTCGCGTTCGCGTGCGATCGCCTCGCGCATCGCCTCCGCCCAGTACGCGTGCTGGCGCACGAACAGGCCTTCGTCCTCGCTGCGCTCGCCCGACAGCAGCGGCGCCAGTCCCATCCGCCGCGCATTCTCGTCGGGGCCGTCGATCCACAACGGCGCGCCGCGGCTGAGATCGTTCCACGGCGCCGCGCCGGCGGCGTAGCCGGCCTGGCACGCGCGGAACTCCTCCAGGTCGTCGGCGGTGCCCATCCCCGAGACGTTGAAGAAATCCTCGTACTGGCGGATGCGCAGCGCACGGTCGCGCGCGCTTTCGCCCTTGGGCGCGAAGCAGAAGATGCTGACCTCGGTCTTGTCCACGTCCAGCGGCCTGACCACGCGGATCTGCGTGGAGAACTGGTCCATCAGGAACAGGTTCGGATACAGACACAGGTTGCGCGTCTGCTCGACGATGAACGCGGCGCGGTCGGCGCCCAGGCGCTGCGCCAGTTCCTCGCGCTGCGCGTACACCGGGCGCACTTCCGGGTTCATGGTCTTGGTCCACAGCAGGATGTGGCCGTTCTCGAAGCCGTACACGCCGGCGACGCTCTTGCTCCAGCTGCCGGCATCGACCGCCGGGGTGCCTTCCTGCTTGCGCCGGCTCATGGTGGCGGCGTAATTCCAGTGCACGGTGCTGACGTGGTAGCCGTCGCAGCCGTTCTCCATCTGCAGCTTCCAGTTGCCGTCGTAGACATAGGACGAGTTGCCGCGCAGCACTTCCAGCCCCTGCGGCGCCTGATCGACGATCTGGTCGATGATGATCCGGGTCTGCCCCAGGAACTCGTGCAGTGGCGCCACGTCCTCGCGCAGGCTGCCGAACAGGAAGCCGCGGTAGCTCTCGAAGCGCGGCACGCGCTTGAGATCGTGGCTGCCGTCCTGGCCGAACTGCGGCGGGTACTGGGTGGTCTTCTCGTCCTTGACCTTGAGCAGCTTGCCGGTATTGGAGAAGGTCCAGCCATGGAACGGACAGGTGAAGCTGCCCTTGTTGCCGTGCTTGCGCCGGCACAGCATCGCGCCGCGATGCGCGCAGGCGTTGATGACCGCGTGCAGTTCGCCGTGCTTGTCGCGGGTGATCACCACCGGCTGACGGCCGATGTAGGTGCTGTAGTAGTCGTTCGGCGCGGGGATCTGGCTCTCGTGCGCCAGATAGATCCAGTTGCCCTCGAACAGATGCTTCATTTCCAGTTCGAACAGATCGGCGCTGGTGAAGATCTCGCGACGGCAGCGGAACTGTCCCGCGGCGGGATCGTCCTGCACGGCATTGGCGAGCAGGGTGTCGAGCGCGGCCGCAGGGTCGATGACGGCAGACATGGGGGTGTCTCCTGTGAGAATGGCGGCGGCCTGCGTTGGCAACCGCAGGCCGCGGCAGTGACCGGCACGGGGCGACGCGCAGCGTGCCCCGTGACGCGGCGGAAACTAGGCGGCGACGCGGCGGCGCAGCGGATTGGCCTGGTTGTCCACGCCTTCCACCAGTGCGGTGAGGCGGAAATCGAACTGGATCTCGGCAAACGGGCCGCTCAGGCCGTTGGCCTGGATGCTGGCCTCGTCGCTGCGTTCCACCAGATCCGGCACCAGGCCATCGCGGGTGGCGTAGGCGAAGTCGTCGTTGACCAGCGGGTCGCCGGCGATGTTGATCTGCGTGGTCAGCTTGCGGTGGCCGTCGGCGCCGACGAAGAAGTGGATGTGCGCCGGACGCTGGCCATGGCGGCCGAGCGCGAACAGCAGGCGTTCGGTCGGGCTGCCCGGCGGCACGCCGTAGCCCTTGGGCACGATGCTCTGGAAACGGTACTGGCCGTTGTCGTCGGCGACGATGGTGCGGCGCATGTTGAACGGCGCCTGCTTGCCGGTGGGATCGAAGTGCGAATAGAAACCGCGCGTGTCGCAGTGCCACACCTCCACCGTGGCGCCGGGCAGCGGGCGGCCGTCGGCGGCGTACACGGTGCCGTGCATGATCAGGGTATGGCCGTTTTCGTCGCTGCCGTCGTCGAGCCGGGCGAAGCCGTGCGCCACCGGCGCACCGGCCACGTACAGCGGCCCTTCGATGGTGCGCGGGGTCGGATTGTCGATGCCCAGTTCGGCGTCGATGGCGTCCAGGCGCAGGTCCAGGAAGTGGTCAACGCCCAGCCCGGGCGAGATCAGCCCGGCCTGACCGGCCGCACCCAGGTCGTTGAGCCAGGCGACGGCGGTCCAGTATTCGTCGGGGGTGACGTTCAGGTCGTCGATGGCCTTGAACAGGTCCGACAACAACCGGTGCATGATCTGCTTCGCCCGTGCGTCGCCGCCGGCCTGGTCCAAACCGCAGACCGACCGCAGAAATGCCTGCACGTTCGCAGTCTCGAAAATCTTGACGCTCATCGTATGGTCCCTTCTTTGCTCATGGTGGCGTTGGCTGCCTTGAGACGTTCCCCTCCCCAGGGAAGCGTCGTTGCTTCGGTTCTAGCGATCGTCCTCGTACAGCGAGGACGGGTGCCGGCACAGCGGCGTGACGGCGATACGCATGTAGGGAAACAGCGGCAGCGACAGCAGCAGGGCGTGCAACTGGGTGTTGTCGGCCACGTCGAAGATGCTGACGTTGGCGTATTGCCCGACCACCCGCCAGATGTGCCGCCACTGGCCGCTGCGCTGCAGTTCCTGGAAACGCGCCTTTTCCTGCGCCTTGAGTTGCTCGGCGCGCTCGGGCGGCATGTCGCCGGGCAGGTTCACTTCCATGGTCACGTGGAACAGCATGGTCATGGCTCCTGGCTGGGCGCGACCGGCACCGCCACGCGGCGGCGGTCGCGACGGAAGGCATCCACCCGCGCCTCGTCCAGGGCGATGCCCAGGCCCGGCGCGCGCGGTACGTGCAGATGGAAATCCTCGTAGCGCAGCGGCTCGGCGAGGATCTCTTCGGTCAGCAGCAGCGGCCCGAACAGTTCGGTGCCCCACTGCAGATGGGGGAAGGTGGCGAAGACATGGGCCGAGGCGATGCTGCCGATCGCCCCTTCCAGCATCGTGCCGCCGTACAGGCCGATGCCGGCGGCATCGGCGATCGCGGCGACCTTCTGCGCGGCGAACAGGCCGCCGGATTGTTCGATCTTCACCGCGAACACGTCGGCGGCGCCCTGCTGGGCGGCCTGGAAGGCGCTGTCCGGGCCGTTGAGCATCTCATCGGCCATCAGCGCGATCGGGAAGCGCCGCATCAGCCGCCGCATCGCCGCCAGCGACGCCACCGGCTGTTCGACCAGTTCGCAGCCGGCGTCGGCCAGCGCCGGCAGCGCGCGCACCGCCTCGGTCTCGCTCCAGGCCATGTTGACGTCCACCCGCACCGCGCCGCGCGCCCCCAACGCGCGCTTGATCGCCGCCACGTGGGCCACGTCCTCGGCGACGCTGCGCGTGCCGATCTTCAGCTTGAACACGTTGTGCCGGCGCTCGGCGAGCATGCGTTCGGCCTCGGCGATGTCGCGTTCGGTGTCGCCGGAGGCCAGCGTCCACGCCACCGGCAGGCGATCGCGCAGGCGCCCGCCCAGCAGCTCGGACACCGGCAGGCCGAGCCGCTGGCCGTGGGCGTCGAGCAGCGCGGTCTCGATCGCGCACTTGGCGAAATGGTTGCCCTTGACCAGGCCGCCGATCCGCTGCATCAGCGCCTGCACCGCGCAGGCATCGGCCCCGACCAGCAGCGGCGCGATGTAGCGGTCGATCGTCAACTGCATGCCTTCCGGGCTCTCCGCGCCGTAGGCCAGACCGGCGATCGTGGTGCCCTCGCCCAGCCCGACCACGCCGTCGCTGCAATGCAGGCGCACCAGCATCAGGGTCTGCCCGCGCATCGTCGCCATCGACAGGCGATGCGGGCGGATCGTGGGCAGGTCGAGCAGCAGCGTCTCGACGCGTTCGACGGTGGCGGTGGTGGGGTGCGGTGACATGGCGCCGATTCTTGGCCCGGCACGGCACTGCCGTCCAAGACTGAATGCAGCACCATTTCATACCCTGAAGATATAGTATGGCGGGAAACCTAGACGTTCATGATTTGCTGCAGCACAGCATACTTTGAATGTCATGTAACTTTCCGCCACAGCGAGCGTCTATGGATCTGCGTCAACTCCGCTACTTCGTGGCCGTCGCCCGCGAACGCAACTTCACCCGTGCCGCAGAAATCCTGCATATCGCGCAACCGCCGCTGAGCCGGCAGATCCAGCAGATCGAACAGCAACTGGGCGTGCCGCTGCTGGTGCGGCGGAGCCGCCCGCTGCGTCTCACCGACGCCGGACGGCTGTTCTACGAGGAAGCGCTGCAGGTGCTGGGCCGGGTCGAGCAGATGACCGAGGCCGCGCGCCGGCTCGGCCGCAGCGAGCGCCGCGTGGCCTCGATCGGTTTCGTCGCCTCCACCCTGTACGGCGGCCTGCCCACCGTGGTGCGACGCCTGCGCCAGGCGCGTCCCGACCTGGAGGTGCGTCTGGTCGAACTGATGTCCGGCCAGCAGGTGGAAGCGCTCAAGGAGGGCCGCATCGACCTGGGCTTCGGCCGCGTGCGCAGCAGCGACCAGCATGTGGAGCGCCTGGTGCTGCGCGAGGAACGCCTGGTGGCCGCGATCCCGATGGGCCACCCGCTGGCTGCGCAGGACACGCCGCTGGCGCCGGCGGCGCTGGCCGGGCAGCGCCTGCTGCTGTATCCCAACCACCCGCGCCCCAGCTTCGCCGATCAGGTGCTGTCCCTGCTGCAGGACCATGGCGTGCACCCCAGCGAACTGCAGGAAGTACGCGAACTGCAGACCGCGTTGGGCCTGGTCGCCGCCGAAAGCGGCATCTGCCTGGTTCCGGCCTCGGCGCGGTTCATGCGCAACGACCTGCGCTACCGCCTGATCGACGACGAACACGCGACCTCGCCGATCATCATGAGCTATCGCCGCAACGACGACTCCGGTCTGGTGGAACTGACCAAGCAGCTGATCCGCGACATGTACGCCGAACACCCGCCATGGCTGGACATCTCCTACAACCGCTGGCACGCGCCCTAGGGCGTGTCACGCATCCGGCATACACTTGCGCCACGCGCGCGCACCTGTTCGGGCGCACGCGATTCCTTACGCACACGCCGACGCCATGGACCCCACGCCTTCCGCCGCCACGCCCGATCCGCTCGCACTCACCCGCCACTGGCTGGAACGCGCGGTGATCGGCCTGAACCTATGCCCCTTCGCCAAGGCCGTGCACGTCAAGCAGCAGATCCGCTACGTGCTCAGCGACGCCAGTACCCCCGAGGCGCTGCTCGAACAACTGGCCGAAGAACTGGTGCTGCTGCGCGATACCCCGGCCGAGCAGATCGACACCACGCTGATCGTGCACCCGGACGTGCTGCAGGACTTCCTCGACTACAACGACTTCCTCGACAACGCCGACGCCGCGATCGAGGCGCTGGACCTGCAGGGCATCCTGCAGGTGGCCAGTTTCCATCCGCAGTACCAGTTCGCCGGCACCGCGCCGGACGACATCGGCAACTACACCAACCGCGCGCCCTACCCCACCCTGCACCTGCTGCGCGAGGACAGCGTGGAGCGCGCAGTAGCAGCGTTCCCGGACGCGGACGTGATCGTCGAGCGCAATCTGCAGACCTTGGAGAAGCTGGGGCTTGAGGGTTGGAAGCGGGCGCTTGACGGCCGGGATTAGGCATTCGGGATTCGGGATTCGTAAAAGCGGGATTCGCCGCGGTGCGAGGAGCATCGCGCCTTTGCCAATCCCGAATCCCCAATCCCTAATCCCGGCCCTCGAACAGCACCGCCACGTCCGCCGCCTCCAGCACCCGCCACTGCCCCGACGGCAGATCGCCCAGGCCGAAACCGCCGATGCGGCTGCGGTGCAGCGCCGCCACGTGGTTGCCGACGGCGGCGAACATGCGCCGCACCTGGTGGTAGCGGCCTTCGTGCAGGGCCACGCGCACCTGCCGCGGCCCCAGCGTCTCCAGTTCCACCGGCAGCAACGGCGTGGTCTCGCCGTCGAGCAGCAGCGTGCCGCTGGCGAATTGCGCCGCTTCGTCGCCGCGCAGGTCCTCGGCCAGGGTGGCCTCGTAGACCTTGGCCAGCCGTGCCTTCGGCGAGACGATGCGATGCAGCAGCGCGCCGTCGTCGGTCATCAGCAACAGGCCGCTGGTGTCGCGGTCCAGCCGCCCGACCGTGGACAGCAGCGGCGAGCGCAGGCGGAAGCGCGGCGGCAGCAGGTCGTAGACGATGCGCCCCGGGTCCTTGGTCGAGCAGGTGTAGCCGACCGGCTTGTGCAGCGCCAGGATCAGCCCGGGCGGCGGATCCAGCGCTTCGCCGTCGACCCGGATCGCCGCGTGCGGCACCTGGTCGTCGGCGTACAGCACCTCGCCGTCGGCGTCGGTGATGCGGCCTTCGCGGAACATCAGCGCCACCTGCTTGCGGCTGCCGTAGCCCAGATTGGCCAGGTGCTTGACCAGTTTCATCGGCGCGCTCCGCCGCGGCTGCGCACCGCATGGATCAGCTTGAAGCCGTCGCGGGTGGCGAGCACCTCGGTTTCGCCGAAGCTGGCGTCGAGCACCGCCTCGTAGGGCAGATGCCGGTTGGCGACCAGGAACAGCCGCCCGCCGGGCGCCAGCGCCAGCGCCGCCACCGCGATGAAGCGCCGGCCGATGTCCGGCCGCTCCATCCGTCCCGGCGCATGGAACGGGGGATTGCTGACGATGACGTCGTACTGCCCGGGCAATCCGGTGGTCACGTCGTGCCAGTGGAAGCCCAGCGTCGTCCCGGCCGGCGTCTGCGCCAGGTTGGCGCGGGCCAGCGCCAGCGCGCGCGCGTCGGCCTCGAACAGATCCAGCGCGGTCAGTTGCGGGCAGCGCGCCAGCAGCTCGGCCGACAGATAGCCGTAGCCGGCGCCGAGATCGGCGGCGCGGCCGCGCAGGTCGGCGGGCAGATGCTCGGCCAGCAGCGCCGAAGCCGGATCGATGCGGTCCCAGGCGAACACGCCCGGGCGGCTGCGGAAGCGCCCATCCAGGATCGACCGCACCGCGTCCAGCTTGGCCCAGCGCTGCTGCAGCGCGGCGTCGTGGCCGCCCTGCAGCGGCGCGGTCCAGTACACGCGGCAGTGGTGCTTGGTCAGCTTGCCGCCGAGGCCGGCCAGTTGCTGCAGGTCGTCCTCGCCGGAGCGCGCACCCTCGTTGTTGGCCTGGCAGGCCACCACCACGCCGCCCGGCGCGGTCAGCGCCACCGCGCGCGCCAGCAACGCCCGCGCTTCCTCGCGCTGGCGCGGCGGCAGCACCAGCACCAGCGCGTAGCCGCCGGCATCGGCATCGCCGTCCTGCTCGGCGCGCACGGTCCAGCCGCCTTGCTGCAGCGCGCTGGCGAAGGGTCGGTAGTCCTGTTCGCAAACCAGGTGCGCCGGCTGCGCGTGCTGGCGCAGCGCCCAGCCGTCGCGGGCGCGCAGGAACAGCACCTTGCCGGCAGGCCAGCGCAGCACGCCCTGGGCGAAGGGCAGGAACAGGGTCTCGAGGGGGGCGTCTTGCGCGGCCGGCATCGGGCGTGGTCGTCGGAACAGGGACGCGCATTCTACCGGCAGCCGGCGGCGGGCCCGGTTTTGCGCGAATCCAACGCATCATTGATGTTTCGGCAACATCGCCGCGCCTAGGCTGCAAGGCACCCAATGACTGGAGAGGCAGCATGCGCGCAGTGTTCATCGGCGGCGTCGTCGACAACAGCGAAGTGGATCTGGATGGCAGCCAGCCGCCGTTGCACTACCCGGAGAACACCGGCACCGGGCGCCCGCGCTACCGCCTGCACCAGCGCGGCGCACGCGACGACGGCAGCGTGGTCTACGCCGTCTATGCGGCGCCGGAACTGGGCGACAGCGAAGTGCAGCGCGTGTTCGACGAACGCGGCTACGCCCGCCGGTTCGGCGTGGAGCCGGCGCCGGTGGAGCACTGACGCCAGCCGGTTGGCGTCGTCCTTCCGAACTTGCGGTGTAGGAGCGGCTTCAGCCGCGACCTAGGCGTTCTCGGCAATGCCCAGGTCGCGGCTGAAGCCGCTCCTACGAGTGCTACGAGTGCATCCGCATCCTCCTCCAAGCACAGAGGGGTGCGAAGTACGTGGATCCTGTGCCGCACCGCGTGACCATGACTTTGGTAGGAGCGGCTTCAACCGCGACGGGATTCAAAAATTCTCCGACTGAAGCCGCTCTTACGACCGACAACGCCTGCCGTCACTTGCCCGGCTTGGGCGTCACCCGCCACACGATGTTGCCGACATCGTCGGCGACCAGCAGCGCGCCGGGCTTGTCCACCGCCACGCCGACCGGGCGGCCCTGCGCGCGGCCTTCGGCGTCGAGGAAGCCGGTCAGCACGTCCAGCGGCTTGCCGCTGGGCTTGCCGTTGACGAAGGGGACGTAGATCACCTTGTAGCCGGACGGCGGGTTGCGGTTCCAGGAGCCATGCTGGCCGATGAAGGCGCCGCCACGGTAGGTCGGCGGCAGCAGTGCGCCCTCGTAGAAGGCCAGCCCGAGCGAGGCGGTGTGCGGGCCCAGTGCATAGTCGGGCTTGATCGCGCTGGCCACCATCTCCGCGTTCTGCGGCTGCACCCGCTCGTCCACATGCTGCCCGTAGTAGCTGTACGGCCAGCCGTAGAAGCCGCCCTCGCGCACCGAGGTCAGGTAATCGGGCACCAGGTCGCTGCCGAGTTCGTCGCGTTCGTTGACCACGGTCCACAGCGTGTCGGTGCCGGGCTGCCAGGCCAGGCCCACCGGGTTACGCAGGCCGCTGGCGAACACGCGGGTGGCGCCGCTGGCCGCGTCCACTTCCAGGATCGCGGCGCGGTTGAGCTCCTGGTCCATGCCGTTCTCGGCGACGTTGCTGTTGGAGCCGACGCCCACATACAGCTTCTTGCCGTCGCGGCTGGCCAGCAGGCTCTTGGTCCAGTGGTGGTTGATGCCGCCGGGCAGGTTGGCGACAAAGCTGGGCGCGGCGGTGATCTGGGTATCGCCATCCTTGTACGGGAAGCTGACAAGCGCATCGGCATTGGCCACGTACAGGCGGTCGCCGACCAGGGCCATGCCGAACGGCGAATACAGGCCCTTGAGGAACTGCGTGCGCACCTCGGCGACGCCGTCGCCGTCGGCATCGCGCAGCAGGGTGATGCGGTTGGCGCTGGGCACGCTGGCGCCGGCCTTGGACATCATCGCGCCCTGGATCTTGTCGCGCAGGCCGCTACTCTCCTTTTCCGGGGCGGGCGGCTCGGCGGTTTCGGCGACCAGCACGTCGCCATTGGGCAGCACGTACAGCCAGCGCGGATGGTCGAGGTCGCGGGCGAACGCCTGCACCGCCAGGTCCGGGGCCGGCACCGGCGCGGCGCCATCGGCCCAGCGCTTGACCTCGGCGACCTTCACCGTGGGGATCATGCGCTTGACCGGATCCGGCAGCACCGGATCCGGTCCCATGCCGTCCTCAATGGCGTGCTTGGCGGTGTCGCCGCAGGCGGCGAGCAGGGCGGCAGTGAGTGCACACAACACCCAACGGGCACGAATCGGCGAAGACATGGCCATGCGTCTTGGATATCCGGGAACACGGGGGAACGCCGATGATGCCCAGCCACGCCGCGCGAAAAGTGAAAGATGCGTCAAGAGGCGGCGTCGCGCGGATCGACATCCCAGGGCCGTGGGGGAAGCTGGCGCACGCTGCGGATCTGGTCCAGCCACAGATAGCGATGCCGGGCCGGGTCGTCGAGGTCGTCGATGCGCACCTGCGCATTGCTGCCCTCGTTGCCCTCGGCGTCGCGGAACTGCTGGATGCTGGGGCGCACCGACACGGTGCCGAAGCACACGCTGCCATCGTGCAATTCGATGCGCACATGCGCCTGCCCGGGCAGTTGCAGGATCAACGCTTCCAGCGCCTGGATCTGCGCCTGGTCGGTGTGGATACGCTCGGCAAACTGGGTCATCGGCGGACTCCGTGTGGGGACCGCTGCAGCCTAGCGCCGCTTGCGTGAGCCAGCGGACAAGAGGGCCGGGACATCCGCTCGGTTGCCGCACATGTCGTGCTGGCTCGCGCGGGCGCGGCATGTCCGTCGATCGAGGACGCTCCCTAGCGTTGCCGCGCGAAGCGCACCGCGGACACCAGCTGCGCCACGCTGTAAGGCTTGGCCAGGTGCTCCTGGAAGCCGGCCTGCAGCGCGCGCTGGCGATCGTCGGCACGCGCCAGCGCGGTCACCGCCACCGCCGGCAGGTCGTCCGCGCCCAGGCCCATGTTCTCGCGCACGGTGCGGATCAGGCCGTAGCCGTCCATGCCAGGCATGCCGATGTCGGTGACCATCACGTCGATCGCGGCATGGCCGCCGCCGTCGAGCACCTCCAGCGCCTCGCTGGCCGAGCCCACCGCGACCACGTCGGCGCCCTGCTCCTCGAGCAGGCGCCGCAGGTAGTCGAGCATGTCCGGCTGGTCCTCCACCGCCAGCAGGCGCACGCCCTTGAGCGAATACGCCTCGACCACCTGCTCGGCCATCGCGAACGCGCGCACTTCGCGCAGCGGGCGCGAACCCGGCGCGTCGCGGTGCAGCGGCAGGCGCACGGTGAACACCGAGCCGCGGCCGCGGCCTTCGCTGGCCGCGCTGATCTGGCCGCCGTGCATCTCCACCAATTGCTGCACGATCGCCAGGCCCAGGCCGAGGCCGCCGTGCAGGCGCGTGGTGGTGCTGTCGGCCTGGCGGAAGCGGCCGAACAGATGCGGCAGGAATTCCGGCGGGATGCCGTCGCCGGAATCGCGCACGGCCACGCTGACGTGCTCGCCATCGTCCTCGAGTTCGATCGCCAGGGCGATGCGCCCATGCGCGGGCGTGAACTTGATCGCGTTGGAGAGCAGGTTCCAGAACACCTGCTGCAAGCGCGTGGCGTCGCCCAGCACCATGCACGGCTGCGAGGGCGCCTGCAGGGTCAGCGCCTGGTCCTTGCCTTCGGCCACCGGCTCCTGCGCACGCATCGCCTCGCGCACCTGCTCGGCCAGGTCCAGCGCCTCCACTTCCAGTTGCACCTTGCCCAGCAGCATGCTGCTGAGATCGAGCATGTCCGAGATCAGCCGCTGCTGCGCGCGCGCGCTGCTGGCGATCACCGACAGGCCCTTGCTGCTCGGGTCGCCCGGCGGCAGCCGCTGCAGCAGCAGGTCGCTCCAGCCGAGGATGGTGGTCAGCGGCGTGCGCAGTTCGTGCGACAGCGTCGCCAGGAATTCGTCCTTCAGCCGCGCCATGCTCTCGGCGGCGTTGCGCGCGCTGCGCTCGGATTCCAGCAGTTGCTCGCGCGCCAGTTCGATGTCGCGGCGTTCGGTCACATCCGGGCTGCTGCCGGCCAGGCCGATGAACTGGCCCTCGGCGGCATACCGCGGCACTGCAGTCATTTCCAGCCAGCGCCACTCGCCATCGTGGCGGCGCGCGCGCACCAGTGCGCGCAGGTTGCGCTGGTCGTGCAGCGCGCTGCGCAGCTCGTAGGCGAACACGCCCACGTCCTCCGGATGCAGCACGTCGCCCCAGCCCGGGCGCACCCCGTCGGCGTGTAGATCGATGCCGAAGAACTCGGCATAGGCGGTGTTGGTGAAGCGCAATTCGCCTTGGGCGTCGAGCACCCATACCGGCATCGGCAGGCCCTCGGCCAGCGCGCTGAAGCGCGCCTCGCTCTCGGCCAGGTCGCGCTCCATCCGCTTGCGCTCGGTGATGTCGAGGAACTGCACGGCGACCTGGCGCAGTTCCGGCGCGCCGACGCGGAACGAATCCACCGCCCACCAGCGATCCAGCGCGGTGGCGAAGTTCTCGAACTTGTCCGGACGGCCTGTCAACGCGACCGCGCCGTAGCGCTGGAACCAGTGCTCCTCGTGGGTCGGCGAGATGTCGCGCATGCGCCGCCCGACCACATCGCGCAGGCCGGTCTCACGCTCGAAGGCCGGATTGACCTGCAGGAACACGTAATCGACCGCGCGCTCGCCCTCGAACAGCATCTGGATGACGCAGAAGCCGGAATCGATCTTGTCGAAGATCTCGCGATACTGCAGGTCCGTCGCCTGCACGAACGAAGACGCGGTGGAGTCTGGACTGGCATGCATGACGGAGTAGCTCTGGAAGCGGCCTACGGCAACGGATGAAGACAGTGCCCGGCATCCGCGGCGCAACAACGACGCGCTAGGAACGGCGAGGCGGAACGCCCATCTTGTTAAGCCACTCCGCCGACGTCAAGCCGCCACACCGACCGGCCGTCGCCCAGCGGTCACCAATAGAAGGCGATCACCAGCACGATGCCCAGCAGCGACAGACCGATGCCGGCCAGCACCATCCACTGGGTCAAGCGCGCATTGCGCAAGGCCTGCTCTTCCAGCCAGCGCTCGGCCTCTTCGCGCCACGGCGGCGGCGACGCCTCCAACAATTGCTGCACGCGCGCCGGCCCCAACTGCCGGCATTGTCGGCGGAAATCTTCTGGGACGACGATTCGCTCGGGGGCGCTGACGACGGACATGCCAAGGTTCCTGAATTGCTCAGCCGAGCGTGAAACGCGGTGCGTCGCTGGCCAGTTCGTGCTCCACCGCCATCCGCGCCAGTCGCGTGTAGTTGGCGCGTGGGCCGGCGCCACGGCCGACGATCAGGCCCAGGTACTCCAGGCCGGTCCAGACCCGCGCCTTCCACTCCACACCGTCCTCGGCCAGCACCAGGGTCAGCGTGTAGCGAAAGCTCTGCCCCTGCGGGCTGCGGTAGTGGTAGCTGGGCGGGAACTGCACGGCCACGTCCTGCGCCTCGCCGAGCGAGACCAGGTAGCGCCGCAGCAGATGCCGCACGTCGTCGCCCGGATTCAGCCGCAACTGGCGTGCCGCCTCGTCCAGGTTGGCCTGATGCTCGACGAACGCGGCCGCACCGCTGGCCGGGCTGTGCCCGTGTCGCTTGGCCCAGTCGATGAATTGCAGGCGCACATCGCTGCCGGTGTGGGCCTGGTGGAACAGCGGCGTCTTCATGCGATCCCCGTCGTGCTCGAGTGGCTGCCATGCTCCCGCGCGCGCCGTGAAGCAGGCGGCGAGGCGATGTGAGCCGTCCGTCATGCCGGGCGGATGAATCCGCGGTCAACGGTCGCCGCCGCGCGGCTCGCCGCGATTGCGGCCGCGCCGGCACAGGCACACACTGCGCGTACGCCTCCTGGAGATCCGCCATGAAGATCCGCTATGCCTGGACGGCGCTGGCTGTTGCCTGCCTGTGGGCAGGCGGCGCCTCCGCCGAGATCCGCAACGTCACCGACCCGCAGGCGCCGCGCAGCCTGGCCAGCGATGGCCCGGTGCAGGTGAGCTGGGCCGACCCGGCCACCTTCAGCGAACTGCGGCAGAGCCGCAACCGCTGGGAAGCCGAACGCGGCGACTGGGTACAGGACCTGGCCGCCTACCTGCAGAAGCAGGCGGCCAAGCAACTGCAGCCCGGGCAGCGCCTGGACATCAAGCTGACCGACATCAAGCGCGCGGGCGACTTCGAGCCGTGGCACGGCCCCAACTGGAACGACGTACGGGTGATGCGCGACCTGTACCCGCCGCGGATCAGTTTCGACTTCACCCTGTACGGCGCCGACGGCCAGGTGCTGGCGCAGGGCCAGCCGAAACTGATGGACCCGAGCTACCTGTACAACAGCTCGGTCGGCCTGAGCACCGATCCGCTGCGCTACGAAAAGCGCATGCTCGACGAGTGGCTGCGCCGGCAGTTGCGCAAGGACAGCACGGTCGCCGAGCGCTGAGGCCCCGCGCGCGGCGTCGGCATCGCGCCGGCGCCGTCAGCCATTGGCTCATGCGTCGAGATAGACGCGCGGCGCGCGCTTGAGGCCGCACAGCAAACGGTAGGCGCTGGAACTGCAGCGCCCGGCCAGCGCATCGATGCGTGGCTGCTCGCCCCACAGCCGCACCTCGCTGCCGAGGCCGGCCTGCGGGTGGTCGGTCAGGTCCACGGTCAGCATGTCCATCGACACGCGTCCGATCAGTGCGCCGGGCACGCCGTCGATCAGCACCGGCGTGCCGTTGGGCGCGAACTGCGGATAGCCGTCGGCATAGCCGATCGCCACCACCCCGACCCGGGTCGGCCGCGTCGCGACGAAGCGCGCGCCGTAGCCGACCGGCTCGCCCGGCGCGATGTCGCGCACCGAGATGATCCTGGACTGGAGGGTCATGACCGGGCGCAGTTCGCCGGGCAGCGTGGCCGCGGCGGCGAACGGGTCGGCGCCGTACAGCATCAGCCCCGGCCGTCCCCAGTCGTTGCGCAACTCCGGCCAGCCGAGCAGCGCCGGCGAGTTGCACAGGCTGGTCTCGCCGGCCAGGCCGGCGGTGGCCTGGCGGAACACCTCCGCCTGCTCGCGCGTGCGCGCGCTGTCCAGTTCGTCGGCACGGGCGAAGTGGCTCATCAGCACCAGCCGCTCGACCTGCGGCAGCGCGCTCAGCCGCGCATGCGCGGCACGGAATTCGTCCGGCGCCAGGCCCAGCCGGTGCATGCCGCTGTCCAGCTTCAGCCACAGGCACAGCGGCTGCGGCGCGGCGAAGGCGGCGATCGCCTCCACCTGCCAGGGCGAGGCCACCGCGCACCACAGCCGGTGTTCGGCGACCAGCGGCAGTTCATCGGCGTCGAAGATGCCTTCCAGCAACAGGATCGGCGCGGCGATGCCGGCCTGGCGCAGTTCTAGCGCCTCCTCGATGCAGGCCACCGCGAAGCCGTCGGCCTCGCCGTCCAGCGCGCGCGCGCAGGCCACCGCGCCGTGCCCATAGGCATCGGCCTTGACCACCGCCAGCGCCTTACCACCGCTCAGTTGGCGGGCCAGGCGGTAGTTGTGGCGCAGCGCGCCGAGATCGATCACTGCACGGGCTGGGCGCACGCGACGGCCTCGGCAACGGACGCGGCGGAACCGCGGGAATAACGGAAGATGTCCAGGCCCTCGCCGCTGATCTGCGGCTGCCGCGAGACCATCAGGTCGGCCAGGTAGCGACCGGAGCCGCAGGCCATGGTCCAGCCCAGCGTGCCGTGGCCGGTGTTGAGGAACAGGTTGCGGTAGCCGGTGGCGCCGACCACCGGCGTGCCGTCCGGGGTGGCCGGGCGCAGCCCGGTCCAGAACTCGGCCGCGGCCAGGTCGCCGCCACGCGGGTACAGGTCGTTGACCACCTTTTCCAGGGTGGCGCGGCGACGCGCCGGCCGCGACAGGTCGAAGCCGGCCAGTTCGGCCATGCCGCCGACGCGGATGCGCGCGTCGAAGCGGGTGATCGCCACCTTGAAGCTCTCGTCGAGGATGGTGGAGGTGGGCGCCAGCGCCGCGTCGCGGATCGGCAGGGTCAGCGAATAACCCTTCAGCGGGTACACCGGCAGGCGGATGCCCAGCGGCGCCAGCAGGCCGGGCGAATAGCTGCCCAGTGCGACCACGTAGCGATCGGCGCGCTCCACCCGGCCGCCGATGCGCACGCCGTCGATGCGGTCGCCATCGGCCTGCAGCGCCTCGATGGTCTCGCCCTGGCGGAACTGCACGCCGGCCGCGGCGGCCATCGCCGCCAGGCGCTGGGTGAACAGGCGGCAGTCGCCGGTCTGGTCGTTGGGCAGGCGCAGCGCGCCGACCAGGCTGGCCGGCGCGCTGGCCAGGGCCGGCTCGACCCGGGCGATGCCGGCGCGGTCCAGCAGTTCATAGGGCACGCCGTACTCGCGCAGCACCTCGATGTCCTTGGCCGCGCCGTCCAGTTGCTGCTGGGTACGGAACAGCTGGGTGGTCCCGAGCTGGCGGCCTTCGTAGGCGATGCCGGTCTCGGCGCGCAACTGGTCCAGGCAGTCGCGGCTGTATTCGGACAGGCGCACCATGCGCGCCTTGTTGATCGCATAGCGCTCGGCCGTGCAGTTGCGCAGCATCTGCGCCAACCACAGGTACTGCTGCAGGTCGGCCGTGGGCGTGATCGCCAGCGGCGCATGGCGCTGGAACAGCCACTTCAGCGCCTTCAGCGGCACCCCCGGCGCCGCCCATGGCGATGCATAGCCGGGCGAGACCTGCCCGGCATTGGCGTAGCTGGTCTCCAGCCCCGCCGCCGGTTGGCGGTCGACCACCGTCACCTCGCAGCCGCTGCGGGCCAGGTACCACGCCGTGGTCGTGCCGATCACACCGCTGCCGAGAACCAGAACCCGCATGCGCCTACTCCGCTTGGATCAATTCCCTGGCTGGATGGCACCAGGGCAGAAGTTCGGTGCAGTATAGGCAGCGCAACCCAGAATTTTCCCCTGACTTCTGCCGGCCCTGCAGGCTAAACCCCTGAGACCCGCCCACATGGCCGCACGCCCCCGCGAACTGGACAAGATCGACCGCAAGATCCTGCGCATCCTGCAGCAGGAAGGGCGCATTTCCTTCACCGAACTGGGCGAGCGGGTCGGCCTGTCGACCACGCCCTGCACCGAGCGGGTGCGCCGGCTGGAACGCGACGGCGCCATCACCGGCTACTACGCGCGGCTGGACCCGCACTACCTCAAGGCCAGCCTGCTGGTGTTCGTGGAGATCAGCCTGGCCTACAAATCCGGCGACATCTTCGAGGAATTCCGCCGTGCGGCGCTGAAGCTGCCCAACGTGCTCGAGTGCCACCTGGTCTCGGGCGACTTCGACTACCTGCTCAAGGCCCGCATCAGCGAGATGGCGTCCTACCGCAAGCTGCTGGGCAGCACCCTGCTGACCCTGCCGCACGTGCGCGAGTCCAAGAGCTACATCGTCATGGAAGAAGTGAAGGAAACGCTCAGCCTGCCGATCGCCGACTGAGCGTTCCGCGCGGATGCGTGCGGGTCAGGAGACCAGCAGCTTCTCCAGGTCGTCGCGCGAGGAATTGGCATGGTTCTTTGCCAGTTCGGCCACCACCCGCTTCTGGACCTCCTTGTGCAGCAGCGGCCGCAACTGCCCCAGCGTGTGCGGATCGGCGACCAGCATCAGGTGCTCGACCTGCCCGCGCAGCGCGTCCTGGTACAGCCGCTCGGCGATCTGCCGCACGAACCCGGCCTCATCCATGGTCATCGGCCGGTCGCCGTCCTCCACGCCCTCGATGGGCGTCGGGTTCAGCACTTCGGTCTGCTCCAGCAGCGCGGTCTCGCCGGCCAGGTTGACCCGGAACAGGCGCGCAGTGGTGCGGTCGGCGACGACGATCAGGGTGTTGTCGGGAAGCTTGCTCATCGGTTCTCCTGCGAAAACATGGCGCCGCGGCAGTCGCGGCCGGTCCGCCAGTCTAGGAACCGATTTGTGAGGATGGCGGCCACGCGGCGTTCGCCGCGCGTTCGCCGCCCGCGCCCAGGCGCCTCAGTCCTGGATGCGCACCCCGTCGCCGCTGGGCACGGTGGTGTAATAACGGCCGGTGCGCGTATCCAGCGCGCGATTGGGCCCGACCTGCATCGCGCCGGGGATCAGCTGGCCGCGGCGGTCGTAGAGGCGCACCGGGCGGCGTGCGGACGGGTCGGCAACCGCGGCCGCCGGCACCGCCTGGCTGGCCGCGCGCTTGCGCTTGGCCTGCCCCTGCGGCCGGTCGTCCAGGTTGGAGGGGACTGGCGTCGCCTTGGGAGCGGAGGCCGATGCCGACGGACGCTCGTCGAGGCGGCTGGCCACCGAGGGCGCCGGCGCCGGTGCGGACCGCAGGGTGTTGGCGTCGCGATCGCTGGCCGGTGCGCCGGGGACTGGCTGAAGATGCTGCGCGGCGGCAAGCGCCGGCACGAGCAGGGCGATGGCAACGCAGGGCAGCAAGCGGTTCACGGTGGCTCCATCGATGGGCCGGCAAGAGCATTCCACGCTAGCGCATCGATCCGGCCGCGTCGACGCCACGCGGTGCGCTTGATCCGCCCGGTACAGCCCTCATGTTGTTTTCCCCTCTTCCGCCACGGGCCACGCCATGAGCCGATTCGACCTCACGCCTCCCACCGCTGCCGAGCGCGAGCAGTTGATCGGCGGACTGAACGCGGAGGAACGCCGGGTGCTGCTGCAGCACGGCACCGAGGCGCCGTTCTGCGGCGTGTTCCTGGACAACAAGCTGGAGGGCGTCTACACCTGCCGGCTGTGCGGGCTGCCGCTGTTCCGCTCCAGCGCCAAGTTCGATTCCGGCACCGGCTGGCCGAGCTTCTTCGCGCCCTACCACCCCGACCACGTGCGCGAACTACGCGACACCAGCCACGGCATGATCCGCACCGAGATCGTCTGCGCCCGCTGCGACAGCCATCTCGGCCACGTGTTCCCGGACGGCCCGCCGCCGAGCGGCGAGCGCCACTGCCTGAATTCGGTCTCGCTGCAGTTCACCGAACAGGGCCAGGCGCTGCCCAACCCGCTGCACCGCGGCGGCGGCGAGACCGAACCGGCCTGATTCCCGGCGCAGCCGCGCCGCCACAGGGAGACCATCGGTATGCGTCGCTCGTTGCTTCCCCTCTTGCTGCTGCCGCTCACTCTGGGCGCCTGCCAGCGCAGCCCCACCCCGCCGCCGGCACAGGCCGCGCCCGTCGCCGCCGCGCCGTCGCCCGCCAGCGCACCTGGCCTGCAGGCCGATGCCCTGCCCATGCAGTGGCGCTGCGGCGAGGAACTTGTGCAGGCGGCCGCCGATCCGGCGCGCGAGCGCCTGGCGCTGCAGGTGCGCGGCACCCGCCTGGACATGCAGCGCACCGATGCCGGTGCCGCCACCGGCGCGCGTTACACCGATGCGCTGGGCAATGTCTTTCTGCAGGCGCAGCCGGACCAGGCGACGCTGACCCTGGCAGGCCTGGGCGAGACGCTCAAATGCGTCCGGCATGACAGCGGCATGACCGGCTGAGCGGGCGGGCCGCCGCGGGGCCGCCAAAAACCCGGCACGGTTCACACCTTCAGAACGGCGGCGCCGGGCCGACATCTAGAGCGTCCCCGTTCCGGCCCGCAGGCTGCTCCGCCATGCTCATCATCGTTGGCTTCATCGTCGTCATCATCAGCGTGGTCGGCGGCTACGTGCTGTCGCACGGCAAACTTGGCGCACTGTGGCAGCCGTACGAGCTGATGATCATCGGTGGCGCAGCGCTGGGCGCGTTCCTGGTCAGCACCCCGGGCAAGATCGTCAAGGCCACCATTGGCGGCGTGCTGGGCGTGTTCAAGGGCCCGCAGTACAAGGCCGACGACTACCGCAGCACCCTGACCCTGATCTACGAACTGCTGAACAAGGCGCGCCGCGACGGCTTCATGGCCCTAGAAGACCATGTCGAGCGGCCGGCCGACAGCGCGATCTTCGGCAACTACCCCAAGGTGCTGGCCGACCATCACCTGCTCGACTTCATCACCGACTGCCTGCGCCTGATGATCGGCAGCAACATCGAGCCGCACGAACTGGAACCGCTGCTGGAACTGGAACTGGAGAAGCACCACCACGAAGCGATGGCGCCGGCGCATGCGCTGAGCAAGGTCTCCGACGGCCTGCCCGGCTTCGGCATCGTCGCCGCGGTGCTGGGCATCGTCATCACCATGGGCTCGATCGGCGGCCCGATCGAGGAGATCGGCCACCACGTCGGCGCGGCGCTGGTCGGCACCTTCCTCGGCATCCTGCTGGCCTACGGCTTCGTCGCGCCGCTGTCGGCGGCGATGGAAGCGCGCGCCGAGCAGGACAGCCGCATCTTCGAATCGGTGAAGACCGCGCTGCTGGCCTGCCTGCGCGGCTACAACCCGAAGATCGCCCTCGAATTCGCGCGCAAGACCCTGCCGACCGACGTACGGCCGAGCTTCGCCGACTTCGAATCGCATCTGAAGACGATCAAGTAACGCGGTCATGGCCGAGACCAAATCCACCGTCGTCATCCGCCGGGTCAAGAAGGTCCAGGGCGGCGGCCACCACGGCGGCGCGTGGAAGGTGGCCTATGCCGACTTCGTGACCGCGATGATGGCGTTCTTCCTGGTGCTGTGGCTGGTGGCGGCCACCACCAAGGAACAGCGCGCGGCGATCGCCGAATACTTCCGCAATCCCAGTCCGCTGGCCGGCAAGAGCCCGGCGCCGAGTCCCGGCATGGCCGGCCCCGGCGGCGCCAGCACCTCGATGATCAAGCTCGGCGGCGCCGGCGAGATGCAGCGCGGCAACAACAAGGATCCGTTCGGCAGCAAGAGCCTGAAGGGCGACGACAGCAAGACCACGCAGCGCGAGAAGGAAAAGCAACGCCTGGAAACGCTGATGCAGGAGCTGAAGGAAGCCATCGACAAGAGCCAGGCGCTGGAACCGTTCAAGGACCAGCTGCTGCTGGACCTGACCCCGGACGGCCTGCGCATCCAGATCGTGGACAAGGAGAACCGGCCGATGTTCGACCTCGGCAGCGCGGTGCTCAAGCCCTATACCCGCGGCATCCTCCACGAGCTGTCCGGCTTCATCAATCAGGTGCCCAACCACATCAGCATCACCGGCCACACCGACGTCACCCAGTACAGCGCCAAGAACGGCTACAGCAACTGGGAACTGAGCGCGGACCGCGCCAATGCCGCGCGCCGCGAGCTGGTCGCCGGCGGCATGGGCGAGGACAAGGTCTCGCGCGTGGTCGGGCTGTCCTCCTCGGTGCTGTTCGACAAGCAGGTGCCGAACAATCCGATCAACCGCCGCATCAGCATCGTGGTGATGACCAAGGATGCCGAGGACGCCGCCACCGCCGATGGCGACCACAGCGTCGCCCTGGGCACGGTGCAGCCCGACGCCGACACCAAGGTGCCGGACCTGAGCGCGGCAGCGACCGAAGCGGCCGCCGCGCCGGCCGCCGGCAAGGGTGCGCCCGCGGCGACGCCTGCCGCCGCGAACAGCGCTGCCCCGACGGCCCCGGCCGCGGCCTCCGGCAAGGCCTCGGTGCAGATCGTCGAACCGCGCACCACTTCGCCGGAGGCGGCCGCCGCCGCCGCGCGCGATGCCTTGCGCAGCATCAACGGCGGGGCGCCGGTGACGGCTGCCGCCGGCGCCGGCGGCACCGAGGCGACCAGCGCACGCTGATCGCAGCAGCGCTCGCTGTGCCGCCGGCGGCCAGGCAGACAGGCGCCGGCGGGACCGCACACGGCGCGGCGCTTACAATGGCCGCCACTTCGCCAACGAGACCGCCGTGTCCAAGCAATCCAAAGCCAAGCGCGACAAGCGCAAGAAGCAGCAGTCGCCGCGTCCCTTTGCCCGCCTGGGCCGCGAGCAGCCCATCGCCAACCACGCCGTGCTGCAGAACGAGAGCGGCCGCGTGCTGGCTGCGATCGGCCTGCAGGGTCGCCAGTGGTTGCTGTCGGTCGGCGGCCAGACCATGGGCAATGCCGACAATCCGGTGCCGATGCTGGCGATGCTCAAGCACCTGGCCAACCTGCAGGAGCAGGAAGGCAACACCATCACCCTGGACTACTCGGTGCAGCTGCAGCAGATGATCGACGCGCTGGCGGCCGAGGCCGGCCAGACCCCGACCGAGTACCTGGACGCGCTGGTTGCCGAGTTCGCCGCGGGCGATGGCGCGGCGGAGGATGCGGACGAGGACGGGGCCGACGCGGACGCCGCGGCGGAGACGGACGATGCCGCGCCGACCGAAGCCGACGGCAGCGCCACCGCGGAACCCGCGGCGGATGCCGACGGCACGCACAAGCCGGCCTGACCTGGCGCGTGGCGGTCTACATCGACGATGCGGTGCATCCCTGGCGCGGCCAGCGCTGGGGCCACCTGCTCGCCGACACGCTGGACGAACTGCACGCCATGGCGGCGCGACTGGGCATCCCCCGCCGCGCCTTCCAGAACAAGCTCAGCGGCGCGCACTACGACGTGCCCGCCGCCTTGCGCGACGAAGCGATCCGCCTGGGTGCGGTGCCGGTCTCGCGGCACAGCGATCGCGAACTGCTGAAAGCGCTGATCCGCAATGCGCGTGCGCAGGCGCGGGGCGAGGCGCAGTGACCGGGGCGGCCCGTTCGCCGCCACGCGTTTCGTAGGAGCGGCTTCAGCCGCGACAGGCGTTCCCGGGAACGCCTGTCGCGGCTGAAGCCGCTCCTACGGCACACCTTCCGTGCCGGCTGACGTCTGCCTAGAACGGATCGCTGCCCGGGCGCAGATCGATGCCCAGGATCGCGGCCAGGCGCTGCATGTCCTGGTCGTCGCGGCTGAGCGCCATCCAGCCGGCGCGGATCTCGCTGCCGGCGTCCCAGCACCAGATGCTGTAGCCGTGCTCGCGCAGGCGGTCGTAGGCCACCGCCAGCAGCGAGGCGCTGTCGTGGTCCTCGAGGAAATCGGCATCGTCGATGTCCCCGCCCCAGTCGATGCGCAGGTTCCAGCGCGCGGCCAGTTCGTCGATCGCACCGATCAGCGCCTCGCGGTCGTGGCCGTCGACGTAGAAGCCCGCCCGCCAGTCGATCGCGTCCTTCAGCGTCCACAGCCAGTCCGCGTCCTCGCGCTCGGCCTCACCGGCGGCCTCGCGGTAGGCGTCGAACTGGCGCAGCGCGCTTTCCTCGTCGCCGGGATTGATCAGCAGCAGCAGGTTCCAGATCAGGCCCTGCTGGGTGTCCGGATCGTCGTCGTCGTCGAACAGGTCGTCGGGATCGTCGTAGTCGGCGCTGTTGTCGGGCATGGCGGCGCATCGGGCAGCACGGGGGAGCGCCAGTGTGCCGCGCCCGGCGCGGCGACGGAAGCGCGGAACTCGGCAACGGCGCCGCGGGCGTTTATCCTTCGCAGCCCGGAAGACGGCGCTGTCCGCCGTCACGCGAAGCCACCACGATGTCCGACACGCCCCCCGACCGCCTGGCGGTCAGCCCGCAGAGCCCGTTCCACGATGCCGAGACGCTGTCGCGCGGCGTCGGCATCCGTTTCAACGGCGTGGAGCGCGACAACGTCGAGGAGTACTCGATCAGCGAAGGCTGGATCCGCGTGCAGGTCGGCAAGGCGCGCGACCGCCGCGGCAACCCGATGACCATGAAGGTCAAGGGCACGGTCGAGGCGTTCTGGCTCGACGCCAAGTAAGCGCGAGCGCCGGCAGGCACAACGCCCGCCGGCACGTTGCGACGCGCGGCCACACGCGGCGCGACCCTTGGGCCGCGCTCAGGGCTTGAGCCGGTAGCCGCTGCGGAAGATTGCCCAGACCACGCCCAGGCACAGCGCCAGGAACGCCAGGGTCATGCCCAGGCTGGTCGCGATGTGCACGTCGGCCTTGCCGTAGAACGCCCAGCGGAAGCCGCTGATCAGGTACACCACCGGGTTGAACAGGCTGATCTTCTGCCACAGCGGCGGCAGCATGTTGATCGAGTAGAAACTGCCGCCGAGGAAGGTCAGCGGCGTGATCACCATCAGCGGAATCACCTGCAGCTTCTCGAAGCCGTCGGCCCACACGCCGATGATGAAGCCGAACAGGCTGAAGGTCAGCGCGGTCAGCACCAGGAAACCGAACATCCACAGCGGATGCGCGATCTCGTACGGCACGAAGGCACGCGCGGTGAGCAGGATCAGCAGGCCCAGCAGCACCGACTTGCTCGCCGCCGCGCCGACATAGCCGATCACCACCTCCCACCACGCCACCGGCGCCGACAGCACCTCGTAGATGGTGCCGGCCCAGCGCGGCATGTAGATGCCGAAGGAGGCGTTGGAGATGCTTTCGCTGAGCAGCGACAGCATCACCAGCCCGGGGATGATGTAGGCGCCGTAGCGGATGCCGTCGATGTCGCCCATGCGCGAGCCGATCGCCGCGCCGAACACCACGAAGTACAGCGAGGTCGACAGCACCGGCGAGGCGATGGACTGGGTCAGCGTGCGGAAGGTGCGCGCCATCTCGAAGCGGTAGATCGCGGCGATCGCGTGCAGGTTCATGCGCGCACCTCCGCCGCGGCCGACGCCGGCCGCACCAGGTTGACGAAGATCTCCTCCAGCGAACTCTCGCTGGACTGCAGGTCCTTGATCTCCACGCCTTGCGCCTCCAGTTGCCGCAGCAGCGCGCCGATGCCGGTCTGCTCGGCCTGCGCGTCGTAGGTGTAGGTCAGCGTCGCGCCGTCGGCGGACAGCTCCAGCGGCTGCGTCGCCAGCGCCGCCGGCACCCTCGTCAACGGCGCCTGCAGGGTCAGCGCCAGCTGCTTCTTGCCGAGCTTGCGCATCAGCGTGCGCTTGTCCTCCACCAGCACCAGTTCGCCGCGATTGACCACGCCGACGCGGTCGGCCATGTCCTCGGCCTCCTCGATGTAGTGGGTGGTCAGGATGATGGTGGTGCCCTGCTCGCGCAGGCGCCGCACCATCTGCCACATGTCGTGGCGCAACTCCACGTCGACGCCGGCGGTGGGTTCGTCCAGGAACAGGATGGATGGCTCGTGGGCCAGCGCCTTGGCGATCAGCACGCGCCGCTTCATCCCGCCGGACAGGGTGGAGATGCGGCTGTCGCGCTTGTCCCACAGCGACAGTTCGCGCAGCACCCGCTCCAGGTGGGCGTCGTCGCGCGGCTTGCCGAACAGGCCGCGGCTGAAGCGCACCGTCGCCCACACCGTCTCGAACGCATCGGTGGCCAGCTCCTGCGGCACCAGGCCGATCTTGGCGCGCGCGGCGCGGTAGTCGCGCACGATGTCGTGGCCATCGGCCAGCACCCGGCCGCTGCTGGGGGTGACCAGGCCGCAGATGATGCTGATCAGCGTGGTCTTGCCGGCGCCGTTGGGGCCGAGCAGGGCGAAGATCTCGCCGCGGCGGATCTCCAGGTCGATGCCCTTGAGCGCCTGGAAGCCCCCGGCGTAGGTCTTGGTGAGCTGTTGCACGGAAATGATCGGCGACACGGGAACTCCCTGGGCGCGCGGCGGCTGCGGAAACGGCCCCCAGGGTAGAAGCCCGATCGTGATGGATAAATCCCGATCCGGCGGAAGCACTCTCCCGGATGCGGGACAGTGCGCCAGCCAGGGTCCGCAACCGCCGAGCGACGCCGCCGTGGCGCCGTGGACTAGCGCTCGCCGGTCTTGAGCCCGCTGGCAGGCGCCCGCGCCGCGCGCGGCCACGGCCACACGCGCCAGCCGAAGTTGACCCCGGCCGCCGCCAGCAGGATCAGCAACGCCCCGAGCACCTGCGTCCACGCCAGCGATTGCCCGAAGGCGATGCGATCGACCGCGATCGCCACCACCGGGTAGATGAACGACAACGCGCCGATCATCGCGGTAGGCAGTTTCTGGATGGCGCCGTACAGCAGCACGTACATCACCCCGGTGTTGACCACGCCGAGCACGACCAGATCCAGCCACTGGCCGGGGCGGGCCGGCAAGGCGTCGAAATGCACGAACGGCGCCAGCAACACGATGCCGATGCCCAGTTGCAGCAGCGCGAGCAGGTGCGGCGGCGTGCCTTTCAGGTGCTTGGTCACGAGCGACGACACCGCGTACAGAAACGCCGCGCCGAGCGCCAGGGCGACGCCCTGCAGATACTCCCCCGGTACTGCGAGCACCGCCGGGGCGATGCGCACCACCCCCACCAGCCCGACGAAGGCCACCGCCAGCCACGCCACGGTCGAGGCGCTGATGCGCTCGCGGAACACGAGCGCGCCCAGCCCGACCAGCATGAACGGCTGCGTGTTGTAGACCGCAGTGGCCATCGAGATCGAGGCGCGACCATAGGCGGCGAACAACAGCAGCCAGTTCGCCACGATCGCCACCCCGCCGAGCAACATCAGCGCCAGCATCCGCGGCGAAAACGCCTTGCGCCGCAACAGGCCCAGTGCTGCGCAGACGATGAGCAACGTGGCGGCGCCGAACAGGCAGCGGAAGAACACCACGTTGAACGGCGACTGCCCCGACGACACCACCAGCCAACCGATCGTGCCGGACATGAGCATGGCCACGACCATCTCGGCCGCCCCCCGGCGAATTTCGTTGGACGCCATCCCGGTTCCTTGCAATGCTGCGAATGGTCGTCATTGTAGGAACCACAACCGCTCGAAGACATGCATAAACTTAGGAAGGATGCAGCACTTCCCTTTTAAAAAAAGGTCATCATGCAAAATCGCCTTTCCGCCCCAATTGCTACCACGCTCGATGCGATCGACCGCGCCATCCTGGCCGCCCTGGCGCAGGACGCGCGCATGGCGACCAGCGAACTGGCCCGGCAGATCGGCCTGTCGGCGCCCGCCACCGCCGACCGCGTGCGCCGGCTGCAGCAGCAGGGCGTGATCGCCGGGTTCACGGTCGAACTCGACCCACGCGCGCTTGGCTACACCTTGCAGGCGATCGTGCGGGTCAAACCGCTGCCGGGGCAGTTGCACCTGGTGGAGGAACTGCTGCAGCGCATCCCGGAGTTCGTCGAGTGCGACAAGGTGACCGGCGAAGACTGCTTCATCTGCCGGCTGTACCTGCGCACCATCGCGCACCTGGACAGCATCCTGGCGAAAGTCACCGATCGCGCCGAAACCAATACCGCGATCGTGAAATCGACCCCGGTTCCCCGACGGCTGCCGCCGCTGGCCGAGGACGCCTAGCGCGATGCGCTAGCCACGCGGCTTGCAACAGACCACGCAGCGCCAATGGCGCAGGCGGAGTGCGCCCATGGCGGGCAGAAAGCGAAGAACAGTGGACCGGCGCGCGCCGAAAGCGGCATCGCGTCGAGCCCAAAACGGCGCCAGGTCCCCGCTTTCACGAATCCCAAATCCCGACTCCCCAATCCCGGCCCTCATCAACTCTTGCGCCGCGCCTCCAGCAGATCCAGGTTGCGGATCAGCCGGCGCGCGATCTCGTCGGAGATCTTGCGCTGGCGGGTCAGCTTGAACAGTTCCTGGCGTTCGGCCTGCAGGCCGGCATGGCGCAGCTGGCGCAGCACCGCATCCAGCCGCCGCGCCTCCTCCGGATCGCTCTCCATCGCCTCGCCGTGGTCGAGATGGCGCTGGTACAGCGCGCTGACCCGGTTGGCGGCCTCGTTGTACAGGTCGGCGTGCTCGCTGTCCTGCACCAGGCGCTGGCGCAGCTTCTCCACCGCCGCCAGCGCCGCGCGCGAAGACTCGCGGCGGGCCAGGTCTTCCTCCAGGCGATCGGTCGGCTCTTCCGGCAACTCCAGGCCGCGCAGCAACCGCGGCAGACCGATGCTGGCGACCAGCAGCGAGGTGACGATCACCGCGCTGGCCAGGAAGATCGCCAGGTCGCGCGCCGGGAACGCGGCGCCGCCGGGCAGGGCCAGCGGCAGGGTCAGCACGCCGGCCAGGGTGATCGCGCCGCGCACGCCGGCCAGCGAGGTCGCCACCACGATCCGCCACGGCGGGCTCTGCCGGTCCTCGCCGCGACGGCGCGCCTTGAGCAGGGTCCAGCGCAGCGACAGCCACACCCACAGGAAGCGCAGCAACAGCAGGCCGACGTAGATCGCCAGCGCATAGGCGGGCAGCCACCACGGGTCCAGGTGGCCGGCTTCGTCCATGTTGTGCATGGCGCCCTGCACGATGCCGGGCAACTGCTCGCCGAGCAGCACGAACATGATGCCGTTGAGGGTGAACTGCACCATGTCCCACACCGCCGAGCGCTGTACGCGCATGCTGCCCGGGGCGCGGCCGCTCAGCTCCACGTAGCTCATGGCGATGCCGGCGGCGACCGCAGCGAGGATGCCGGAGGCGTTGATCGCCTCGGCCAGCAGGTAGGCGGCGAACGGCAGCAACAGGTTGACCAGGATCGCCGCGCCCGGCTCCTCGCCGACCTGGCGCCACACCCAGCGCTGCGCCAGGCTGGTGCCGACCACCACCGCGATGCCGGCGGCCACGCCAACCAGCGCCACCCACAGGAAGGTCAGCGAGGCGTCGGCCAGCGAGAACGTGCCGGTGATCGCCGCGGCCACCGCGAACTGGAAGCAGACCAGGCCGGAGGCGTCGTTGAGCAGCGACTCGCCTTCCAGGATGTGCATCAGCCGCTTGGGGATCGGCGCGCGTGCGGCGATCGAGGACACCGCGATCGGATCGGTGGGCGACACCACCGCGGCCAGCGCGAACGCCACCGCCAGCGGCATGGTCGGGATCATCCAGTGGATCAGGAAGCCGGCGCCGATGACGGTGAACACCACCAGGCCCAGCGCCAGCTCCAGGATCACGCCCTTGTCGCGGAACAGGCCCTGCTTGGGGATGCGCCAGCCGTCCAGGAACAGCAGCGGCGGCAGGAACAGCAGGAAGAACAGCTCCGGCTCCAGCGCATAGCCCTTCTTGAACACGCCGGCGATGATCGCGCCCAGGCCGATCTGCACCAGCGGCAACGGCAGCGAGAACGGCAGGACACGCACGAGGTAGCCACTGGCCACCACCGCCAGCAACATCGCCAAGACCACTTCGATCGAATGCATGCTCGTCCGGACGGCGGCGCCACGCCGGCGGCGCCGCCCATGAATGGGGGAGCCTGCAAGCAAAGCGCACCGCGGCGGCGATGTCCAGTGGGGCGGGCGGCGTCCAGGCTACTATCCGGCGGCAGAGCCGGTGGCGGACACCGGCGCCTTTCCGCCGGAGACCGCATGCTCACCATCCAGGAACTCAACCGCTTCATCGACGAACACGCGGCGGAAGGCAGCATTCCGCGGATCTGGGAGCTGATCGGCGAGCACTTCGTGCAGGCCCAGGTCGGCCTGCCGGCCGAGCACGCGATGGAGCGGCGCGAGCTGTCCTTCCACGATCACGTGCGGCTGCTGGGTTATCTGTGCCTGCTGCTGGAGGGCGTGCCGGGCGATCTGGTGGAGATCGGGGTGTGGAAGGGCAAGTCGCTGGTGCTGATGAACGAGGTGTCTGGCCGCCAGCGCCGGGTGATCGGCATGGATCCGTTCGCGCTGCCGAACCAGTTCGAGGAGTTCAACCACTATCGGCAGCAGTTGCTGCCCAATGCGCGCTTCATCCGCGGCTATTCCGAATTCTGCGCCGAACATTTCTACGCCATGGAGCCGAAGGTGGCGCTGTTGCACATCGACGGCGGCCACACCGGGCGCAACGTGCTGCTGGATTTCCTGCTGTACGGACCAAGCGTGGTGTCCGGCGGGTTCGTGGTGTTCGACGACTACGGCGACTGGGAATACTCGCCGGAGGTCGGTCCCGCGGTGGACCTGCTGCGCGCCGCCGGCTACTTCGGCGACTTCCATGTGCTCGGCTGCGCCCACGGCTTCGAGAACAGCTACGTGCTGCAACGCCGCTGAGCCGAAGTGCCTTGGTCCTCCAGCGCGTGCCGGCAGCGCAAAGCGGCGTTCCGAGAACGGCATTGCCGGGATGATCCCGGCCAACCAACAGGACAAACATTTCCGACACACCGATCATCGATCCTGGACCCTGAGCCCGACAGCCACTCAGGGTGCGGACGTCGCGGCGCGTCCGAAGCTGCAGCCGCGCTCAACCATAACGGCATGGCAGATATCATGCCGCCAACTCATCGCCGAGGCGGCCACCCATGAAAAACACAACCGCCAAATGGCGAAACCATGAATATCTGGCCAGCATCATCGACAGCATCGATTCGATCGCGGCTGGACGGCCGATCATTCGCGACGCTGATCTTTCCGGCATCAGCATCGGCCCATCTGCCATCCTGGAGCAGTTAAAAGCCGCAAATCTCTTCGAATCGAGAATCAGCAACACCGATCTGTCTTACTCGAAAATATCCGGAAGTGCGAACGATAGTTTCTTCATGAATGTCAGCTTCGAAAGTGCCAGCTTGAACGGAGCCCTTTTGTGCAGATCGGAAATAAAAAACTGCAACTTTTCAAAAAGCAAGCTTGCGATCAACATGGATGATGCGATCTGCGAAAAAACCGATTTCGTCAAAGCCAGGTTTTCCGGTGGATCTTGCGGAGTGGAGTACGGCGGCCGCCGGGTAAAATTCATGGACTGCGATTTTACCGGCGCTGTCTTTGACAGAGTCGAATTCAGAGCATCCACATTCATCAACTGCATCTTTGCCGATGCGAAATTCAAGAAATGCGACTTGCGTGGCGCCAGGTTTGAGGCTGGCGTCCTGCCACTGGCAGCCCAATTCGAGGATATGGACATCCCTTCTCAGTGTCGGTGATCTCATCGATGCAGGCCGACAATGACGCACTACCTGCACTCGGGTAGACCATTCGCCGCAGCGCTGCCCGGCCTTGCGGCTGTACCACAGCGCGACAGTGCGCTCGCCTGAGCCGCCCTGGATGCGAGCGACGGTACCCGCCAGCCCCCCCTGTTCATCATTATCTGGATGGCGTGATGCAACCGCGCCGGCGCAGGCCGCGTAAAGACAGGTGCACGGCCAACTGGCCGGGCATCCCTTTCAAGGAGCAAGCCCATGAAGATCCACTTGCTGTCCCTGGCCCTCGCCGGCCTCGTCTCCCTGCCCGCCATGGCCGCCCCCAGCCAGGCCGCGATGCACGACCACGCCGCGATGAGCGAAGCCAAGCCGAATCCGATGGTCGGCGGCGCGCCGATGTACGCCACCAAGGACATCATCGACAACGCGGTCAACTCCAAGGATCACACCACCCTGGTCGCCGCGGTCAAGGCTGCCGGTCTGGTGGACACGTTGAAGGGCGCCGGCCCGTTCACGGTGTTCGCGCCGACCAATGCCGCCTTCGCCGCGCTGCCGGCCGGCACGGTGGACACCCTGCTCAAGCCGGAGAACAAGGAAAAGCTGACCCAGGTACTGACCTACCACGTGGTCCCGGGCAAGCTCGACGCGGCGGCATTGCTGGCGCAGATCAAGGCCGGCGGCGGCAGTGCCAAGCTGACCACCGTGCAGGGCGAAACGCTGATCGCCAAGGCCCGCGGCGGCAAGGTCACCCTCACTGACAGCAAGGGCAATACCGCGCATGTCACCACCGCCGACGTGATGCAGAGCAACGGCGTGATCCATGTGGTGGACAAGGTTTTGATGCCGTAAGCACGCGTCGGGGGGTGCATTGGCATCGCGGGGGCGGCTACGGCCGTCCCCGTTTTGCACGCCCATTCAGCCAACGGCGATCGCTCGCCACGCCGACAACGACCGGACCACGCGCACGAACCCTCAGTCGCCAGCACCGCCTGCGTGCAGCATCGGCACCTGCTCCGCCAATGCGCGCAAGTCGCGCACGAAGCCGTGATAGGCGGCCTCGCCTGCCTCGCCGCCACGCTGGCGCAGCACCCACGACGGATGCACGGTGGCCAGCGCGCGGGTGCCGTCGTCCAGCATCTGCCATTGCCCGCGCTGGGCCATCAGCTTGAAGCCGCTGCCCAGCACCGCGTGCGCCGCGGTCGCGCCCAGGCACAGCACGATGCGCGGGCGCACCCGCGCCAGTTCGCCGGCCAGCCACATCCGGCAGGCCTCGACATGGGCGCGCTCGGGATTGCGGTGCAGCCGCGCCTTGCCGCGCTGCTCGAAACGAAAATGCTTGACCGCGTTGGTGACGTACAGGCCTGCACGTTCGACGCCCAGTTCCTGCAGCGCGCGATCGAACAGGCGCCCGGCCGGGCCGACGAAGGGACGCCCGCTCAGGTCCTCCTCGTCGCCGGGCTGCTCGCCCACCACCATCACCGCGGCATCCTGCGGACCTTCGCCGAACACGGTCTGGGTCGCCGGCTGCCACAGCGGACAGCGGCGGCAGTCGCGCGCCGCCGCGCGCAGCGCGTCGAGGCTGTCGTCGGCGGCCACCACCGGCGCCGGTGCCGGCGCGGGAATGCGCCGCCGCACCGGCTCGGGCGCGCGCTCGGCCATCTCGCGCACGCGCTGCCCGGCGTCGCGGATCAGCGTGGGCAGCAGTTGCGCTTCCGACAGGTGCTTCCAGTATTTCTGCGGCATCTCCTGGCGCATCATCGTCGGGTTGAGCCGCGCCGGATTGAAGATGTTGGCGTAGTAGGTGCGCCACAGCGTGTCTTGCGCATCGTCGGCCGGCGCATCGGCGCGCTGGGCGCCCGCGCCGAACTGCAGCGTCTCGCCGTCCCAGCGCACGCTGCGGTACGGAGTGAGGATCGCCCAGCGCATCCCGGCGAAGCGCCGCGCGAAGAACGGCGCCACCCGATCGACGATGTGGTGCTCCGGCTCGAACCAGGCGATGTAGGCCTCCTGCTCGCCCGGCACCTCGCGGAAGCGCACGAACGCCTTCATCTTGTGGCTGTCGCGGCGCACCGCCTGCGCCCATTGCTGGGCGCGGTGCACGTCGGCATCGGTGACCCGCTGCAGCAGCGCGCGCTCGCCGCCGGCGATGCGCCACAGCAGGCGGTACAGCAGCGCATGCCGCTGTGGATCGCGATGGCACAGCACCGCACCGGCCAGCGCCAGGAACTCGGCCGACACCCGCGGCGGCGGCACCTGCGCCGACAGCGTGGCGACGTCGGTCCCGGCGAGCAGCCCGCCCTGCGCATCGCCGTCCCACGCCAGCGTCTCCGGCGCCACCTGCGCGCACCACGCCGCCCGCGCCACCGCCCGCCACGCCTCCAGGCTCCACGGCGGCGCCACCTCAGCCTGGAACATGCCCCGCTCCACGCATCAGCTCACCAAAACGAATGCAGAACACAGCAACACAACCGCCAACACAGCATCCGCAACCATCGCCGCGCGTGCAGATGTTGCTGTTGCTGTTGCTGTTGCTGTTGCTGTTGCTGTTGCTCGTGATGTTGCGTTTAAAACTTCCCGCCTTAAAGCGAGCCGAGCACCGGAGTGGCGAGCGGCCGAAGAGGCGCCCTTGTTTGAGCGAAGCGAGTTTGGGCGCCGTGCCGCTCGCCGCGAGGAGCGCAGGGGACCGGTGCGGCCGTATCGCACCGGCTCGTGTCAGGCGGGAGCGGTTTTGGTGACTTTTGCCAAGACAAAAGTCACTCGCGCCCGTAGGCGCGAAAGCCTTTGATGTTGCTGTTGCAGCTGCCGTTGCAGCAGGCATGGCAACACCCCACCCCACCGCGTCAATCAAACAAGCCCCCCTGCCGCGGCGCCGGCGCCAGTTGCGCACGCAGCCGCTGCGGATCGTCCAGCCGCTGCCGCGGATGGTGGTCCAGCACACTGACGAACGGCAGCAACTTCTTCAGCGGCACCCGCAGCCGCGCCAGATCCTCGACCCGCAGCCGCGCATGCCGCCGCGCCAGCAGCAAGCGCTCGACGTTGCGGGTGCCCAGCCCCGGCACGCGCAACAACAGTTCGCGCGCGGCGGTATTGAGATCCACCGGGAATCGCTCCGGGTTGCGCAGCGCCCACGCCAGCTTGGGGTCCACGTCCAGATCGAGCATGCCGCTGGTGGTGGGCGGGGCAATCTCCTCCACCGAGAAGTCGTAGAACCGCAGCAGCCAGTCGGCCTGGTACAGGCGGTGCTCGCGCTGCAACGGCGGCGCCTGCAGCGGCAGCTTGCTGGAGGCGTCGGGAATCGGGCTGAACGCGGAGTAGTAGACCCGGCGCAGGCGATAGTTGCCGTAGAGATTGTGGCTGGTGTGCAGGATCGCGCGATCGTCCGCGCCGTCGGCGCCGACGATCATCTGCGTGCTCTGTCCGGCCGGGGCGAAACGCGGCGGCTTGGCGCGCACCCGCGCCTCGGCCTTGCGCGCCTCCTTGCTCTCCTCGATGCGCCAGCGCAGCTCGCCCATCGCCGCACGGATGCCGCCGACGTTCTTCTCCGGCGCCAGTTGCGCCAGGCCGCGCTCGGTTGGCAGTTCCACGTTGATGCTGAGCCGGTCGGCGTAACGGCCGGCGGCGGCGAGCAGCTCCGGCGCCGCGTCGGGAATGGTCTTGAGATGGATGTAGCCGGCGAAGCGGTGCTCCTCGCGCAGTTGCCGCGCCACTTCCACCAGTTGCTCCATGGTGTAGTCGCTGTTGCGGATGATGCCGCTGGAGAGGAACAGGCCTTCGATGTAGTTGCGCTTGTAGAAATCCAGGGTCAGCTTGACCACTTCGGCCGGGGTGAAGCGCGCGCGGCGCACGTTGCTGGACACGCGGTTGACGCAGTACGCGCAGTCGAACACGCAGAAGTTGGTCAGCAGGATCTTCAGCAACGACACGCAGCGCCCGTCGGGCGTGTACGAATGGCAGATGCCCATGCCCTCGGTGCTGCCGATGCCGCCGCTGCGCAGGGAATGGCGCTTGTCGGCGCCGCTGGAGGCGCAGGACGCGTCGTACTTGGCCGCGTCGGCGAGCACGGCGAGTTTTTCGAGGGTATTCACCGGCCGACGATGCCGGGTCCGCGTCTCAAACGGTGAGACGCGGATGCGCTGCGGCCTTCACCGCGATGAATCGCTCAGGTCGATCTCCCGGCGTTCAGGCCGCCACGCGCGCCGCGGCGCCGTCGAAGCGGTAGATGTCCATCGCCAGCAGGCCGGCGTCGATCCCCGCATCGATGCGCTGCGCGCCCAGCCCATCCGCGCCGGCCGCACCCATCGCCACGTAGATCGGCAGCCAGTGCTCGTCGGTGGGATGCGCGCGCTCGGCGAACGGCGCCTGCCGGCGGTAGTCGAGCATCGCCGGCACGTCGTCGCGGCGCAACGCCTGCTCGGTCCATTCGATGAACGGACGCACGTAGGGCACTTCCTTGCCCTCGGCGTAGCGGCCGAAGTCGTGCAGGTTGTGGGTGATGCTGCCCGAGCCGATCACCAGCACGCCGTCCTCGCGCAGCGGCGCCAGTGCGCGGCCCAGCGCCAGGTGGTGCTCCGGCCCGAGTTCCGGCTGGATCGACAGCGGCACCACCGGGATGTCGGCCTGCGGGTACAGCAGCGACAGCGGCACCCACACGCCGTGGTCCAGCCCGCGACGCTCGTCCAGCACCGGCGCCAGCCCGGCCTGCGCCAACAGCTCGGCGACCTGCTGGGCCACGGCCGGCGCACCCGGCGCCGGGTACTGCATCGCGTACAGCGCCTGCGGGAAGCCGCCGAAGTCGTGGATGGTCTGCGGCTGCGCCGCGGCGCCGACCAGCGGCCGCCGGCCCAGCCAGTGCGCCGAGGCCAGCACGATGGCGCGCGGTCGCGGCAGCGTCGCCGCCAGTTCGGCCAGCCGCGTGCCGACCAGGCCGGGCTGCAGCGCGGTCATCGGCGAACCGTGCGAGATGTACAGGGAAGGCAAACGCGCCATGGCAGGTCTCCACGCAGTGGGGGGGCGGCACGGTGGCGCGCGCGGCCAACGCCGGGCGTTCGTGCAGGCGACCAGGGTATTTCCGCCATCTGCGGGAATAAATTACCCTGCCGCCGACGATCCATTTCAGGAACCGAAACAATGGACACGCTGGAGGCGATGCGGGTCTTTGTCGCCGTGGTCGACCGCAACGGCTTCAACGCCGCCGCCGACGCGCTGGGCATTTCCACCGCCAGCGTCACCCGCCAGGTGGCGTGGCTGGAACAGCGCCTGGGTTCGCGCCTGCTCAACCGCACCACCCGCCGGGTCAGCCCGAGCAGTGTCGGCGCGGCGTATTACCAGCGCTGCCAGTTGCTGCTGGCCGAGTTCGACGACATGGAGGCGGCGGTCGGCGAGCAGGCGCTGACGCCCTCCGGCACGCTGCGGATCAACGCACCGTTCAGTTTCAGCGTCGCCCGGCTGGGCCCGCGCCTGGCCGGCTACAGCGCGCGCTATCCGCAGGTCGCCCTCGATCTGTCGCTGTCCGACCGCCTGGTGGACATCGTCGAGGAAGGCTACGACCTGGCGATCCGCATCACCCGCCAGGTGGCGCCCACCTTGATCGCGCGCAAGCTCGGCGAAGTGCAGGCGTTCCTGTGCGCGTCGCCGGACTACCTGGCGCGTGCCGGCACCCCGCAGCTGGCCGCCGACCTCGCCGGCCACGCCTTCCTCAGTTACAGCTACGTGCAGGACGACCTGACCCTGCACGGCCCCGACGGCGCGACCCAGGTGCGGGTGGCCGGCACCCTGCGCGCCAACTGCGGCGACGTGCTGCGCGAGGCGGCCATCGCCGGCATGGGCGTCACCGTGCAACCGGACTTCATGGCCGAAGCGGCGCTGGAGGACGGCCGCCTGGTGCGGGTGCTGCCCGACCATGAGATCGGGCCGATCGGCGTCTACGCGGTGTACGCCAGCCGCAGCCACCTGGCGCCGAAGGTGCGCAGCTTCATCGACTACCTGGTCGAAGTGGGCATCGACCGCACGATGCGCTCCCCGGCCGAGAGCTGAACCGCGGCGCGCGGACCGGACACAACATCCCGCCGGTGGCGCTGATCGCGGCGGCCGCGCATGCGCACAATGCCCGCGCTTTTCCCCCTCACCCTCAGGAGTCCGCTTATGAGCAAGATCGCGATCGTCTACTTCAGCGGCTACGGCCACACCGTCAAGCAGGCCGAGGCCGTGCACGCCGGCGCCGCCAGCGTCGGCGAGGCCACGCTGTACCGCATCGACCAGGACGGCAACCTGCCCGACGGCGCCTGGGAGGCCATCGGCCAGGCCGACGCCATCGTCTACGGCAGCCCGACCTACATGGGCGGCCCGGCCTGGCAGTTCAAGAAGTTCGCCGACGCCAGCTCCAAGCCGTGGTTCTCGCAGGCCTGGAAGGACAAGATCGCCGCCGGCTTCACCAACTCGGCCTCGGTCAACGGCGACAAGTTCGCCACCATCGAATATTTCTGGACCCTGGCCCAGCAGCACGGCCAGATCTGGGTCGGCACCGGCCTGCTGCCGTCCAACACCAAGGCGCACGGCCCGAACGACGTGAACTGGACCGCCGGCTCCGGCGGCGCGCTGGCGATCTCGCCGTCCGACGCCTCGCCGGACGAGGCGCCGCGCAGCGGCGACCTGGAGACCGCGCGCCTGCTCGGCAAGCGCGTGGCCGAGTTCGCGGCCAAGCTCAAGGGCTGAGCCCCCTCGGTGCCGCCCGCGCAGGGCGGCACCCTGCATCGCGACGCAGCGGTGCTTGGGCAACGCACTGCCCTTCGGCGCCCGGCCTTGTCGGTCGGGCGCTTCTCGACGCAGCACTCACGGCTGCGGCACCACCGCCTGTTCCCTCTATCCCACTTCACCCGCCAGCCCTCGGCCAGCGCCATCGCTACGTCGTGCCACCCACTGCATGCGCCGCACGCAGATGATCGATGAACACGCGCAGCTTCGGCGGCAGGTGTTCGCGCGCCGGGTAGTAGATGTGCCAGCCGGCGAACGGCGCGTGCCAGTCGTCCAGTACCCGCTGCAGGCGGCCGGCGGCGACGTCGGCGGCCACCTGCCACTCGAACGCCTGGCCCAGGCCCAGACCGCGGCGCGCGGCGTCCAGGCCGACCGCGGTGTCGTTGACCACCAGCCGCCCGTTGACTTCGACCAGGAAATCGTGGCCGTCGCGGGTGAACTCCCAGGCCTGCAGGCGGCCGTCGGTGCGCCGCCAGCGGATGCAGTCGTGCGCCGCCAGTTCGGCCGGCGTGTGCGGTACTCCGTGCGCGGCGAAATACGCGGGCGCGGCCACCACCGTCTGCCGCTGCGGCGGCCCCAGCGGCACCGCGATCATGTCGCGCGCCAGGCTCTCGCCCAGGCGGATGCCGGCGTCGAAGCCGCCGGCGACGATGTCGGCCAGGGTCCGGTCCGAATACAGCTCGACGCTGACTTCCGGATAGCGCGCCAGGAACGCCGGCAGGTGCGGGCACACCAGTTGCTCGGCGGCCACCAGCGGCAGGTTGATGCGCAGCGTGCCGGCCGGCCGGTCGCGCAGGAAATCCAGGTCGGCGAAGGCCGCATCGATCTGCGCCAGGCCCGGCGCCACCCGCTGCAGGAAGCGCTCGCCGTGCTCGCTCAGGCCGACCCGGCGGGTGGTGCGGTTGAGCAGGCGTGCGCCCAGTTGCGCCTCCAGCGCGCGCAGCGTCTGCGACAGCGCCGAGGGCGAGACGCCCAGCTCCGCCGCGGCGCGGGTGAAGCTGCCATGGTGGGCAACGCGGACGAAGGCGACGACGGCGGACAGCGGCGAGGGACGGTGCATGGCGGGCGGGCAGCAAGGGAAGGACGGACGCGGCAGGCGCCGGTCATTGTGTAGCACAGCTTCAAAGCCCATGCGGATTACCAGGATTTATCCAGGGCACCGCGGCGCCTACAGTGCCCCGCACCCTCACCTGGAGATCGCCGCGATGGCCCTCGACCATTACCGCCTGCTCGGCCGTTCCGGCCTTCGCGTCAGCCCGCTGTGCCTGGGCACCATGACCTTCGGCGCCGACTGGGGCTGGGGCGCGGACGAAGCCGAGGCGCGCCGCCTGTTCGACCTGTACGTCGATGCCGGCGGCAACTTCCTCGACACCGCCAACATCTACACCAACGGCAGCGCCGAGACGCTGCTCGGCCGCTTCGTCGCCGGCCGCCGCGACCGCCTGGTGATCGCCAGCAAGTTCGCGCTCAACCCCTTCCCCGGCGACCCCAACGGTGGCGGCAACCACCGCAAGGCGCTGCTGCGCTCGGTCGACGCCAGCCTGGCGCGGCTGGGCACCGATTACCTGGACCTGCTGTACCTGCATGCCTGGGACGGCACCACCGGCATCGACGAGGTGATGCGCGGCTTCGACGATCTGGTGCGTGCCGGCAAGATCCTCTACGCCGGCATCTCCGACACCCCGGCCTGGCAGGTGGCGCGCATGCAGACCCTGGCCGACCTGCGCGGCTGGACGCCGTTCGTCGCCCTGCAGATCGAGTACTCGCTGGCGCAGCGCACGGTCGAGCGCGAACTGGTGCCGATGGCCGAGGCGCTGGGCATGTCGGTGCTGGCCTGGTCGCCGCTGGCGATGGGCGTGCTGACCGGCAAGTACGGCGCCGCCGATCTGGCGCGGGTGCGTGCGGCCGCCTCGGGCGGCGCGCAGGTCGATGGCGTGGGCCGCGCCGAGGTCGCGCATTCGCAACGCACGTTCAACGAGCACGCGCTGGCGGTGGCCGAGGCGGTGGTGGCACTGGCCGCCGAGCTGCAGCGCTCGCCGGCGCAGGTGGCGCTGGCCTGGCTGCTGGCGCGCGGGGCGATGCCGATCGTCGGCGCACGCAGCGTGACGCAACTGCAGGACAACCTGGGCGCACTCACCCTGCACCTGGACGCCGAGGCGCTGCAGCGGCTGGATGCAGCCAGCGCGATCGAACTGGGCTTCCCGCACGACTTCCTGGCCTCGCCCAACCCGCAGGCGTTGCTGAGTGGCGGCACCCGCATCCAGCCGCGCTGAGCGCGGCGACCACTTCCTTCACACACGAGGACCGTTCCATGACCGCTACAGCGCACGCATTGCCCGGCAGCACGACCCTGGCCGAGGCCGAAGCAGCCGGCATCGCGCAGATCGCCGCGCTGATGGGCCCGCAGCAGGGCGCGGCGATCCGCGCCCTGGCCGACGACTCGGACACCGCGCTGAGCGGCCGCGGCGCCGCCATCGCCTTCGCCGAGATCTACCGCGCCGACAGCGCGCTGAATCTGCGGACCCGCGAACTGGTCACGGTGGCGGTGCTGGCCAGCCTCGGCCACGCGGAACCGCAATTGCGCCTGCACCTGCGCGCCGCGCAGGCGGCAGGCGCCAGCCGTGCGGAGATCTTCGCCGTGCTCGACCAGTTGTACGCCTACGTCGGCTTCCCCACCGCGCTCAACGCCCTGTCCGTCGCCCGCGGCACGCTGGGCCCGTCCTCACCCTGAGCGAACCGCCCTGCGGCCACGCTTTCCCTCCCCTCCCCCTCAGGAGCATCCTCCATGCAAACCCGCACCCTCGGCCGCAACGGCCCCCGCGTCTCCGCCCTCGGCCTCGGCTGCATGGGCATGAGCGCGTTCTACGGCGGCCGCAGCGACGACGCGGCCGCGATCGCGGTCATCCATGCGGCGATCGAGCACGGCGTCAGCCTCATCGACACCGCCGACATGTACGGCCCGCACACCAACGAAGTGCTGGTCGGCAAGGCGCTGGCCGGGCGCCGCGACCAGGTCGTGCTGGCGACCAAGTTCGGCATCAAGCTCGACCCCAACGACCCGGCCGCGCGCGGCATCGACGGCCGTCCGGAGTACGTGCAGTCGGCTTGCGAGGCCAGCCTGCACCGGCTCGGCGTGGACCACATCGACCTGTACTACCAGCACCGTGTGGATCCGAACGTGCCGATCGAGGACACGGTCGGGGCGATGGCGCGGCTGGTGGAACAGGGCAAGGTACGCTTCCTGGGCCTGTCCGAAGCGGCTGCCGCCACCATCCGCCGCGCGCACGCGGTGCATCCGATCACCGCGCTGCAGAGCGAGTACTCGCTGTGGTCGCGTGACCCGGAACACGACGGCGTGCTGGAGACGGTGCGCGAGCTGGGCATCGGCTTCGTGCCGTACTCGCCGCTGGGCCGCGGCTTCCTGACCGGGGCGATCCGTTCGCCGGAGGACTTCGAGGCCGACGACTACCGGCGCCATTCGCCGCGCTTCCAGGGCGAGAACTTCGCCCGCAACCTGCAACTGGTGGAGCGCGTGCGCGAACTGGCGCAAGCCAAGGGCGTGACCCCGGGGCAACTGGCGCTGGCCTGGGTGCTGGCGCAGGGCGAGGACCTGGTGCCGATCCCGGGCACCAAGCGCCTGGCCTACCTGGAAGAGAACCTGGGCGCGCTGCAGGTGAAGCTGAGCGCCGAGGAGCTGGCGCAGATCGAGGCGATCTTCCCCGCCGATGCCGCCGCCGGCCATCGCTACCCCGCCGCCTCGCGCGGCGCGCTGCAGGGCTGAACCGCGCCCCCGGCCGCGGCGCGGGTCGATTGCCCGCGCCGCGCCGGCCCCGCATGATGCGGGGGTGATCTCCTTCATCGTCCCCGCGCACGACGAAGCCGCCCTGATCGGCGACACGCTGGCGTCGCTGCATGTCGCCGCGCAGGCGCTGCGGCTGGACTGCGAGACCCTGGTGGTGGCCGATGCCTGCCGCGACGCCACCGCCGAAATCGCGCGCCGCCACGGCGCGCAGGTGCTGGAGGTGGAGTTGCGGCACATCGCCGCCGTGCGCAATGCCGGCGCCGCCGCCAGCCGTGGCCGCCACCTGCTGTTCGTCGATGCCGACACCCGGGTCAACACGCCGCTGCTGGCCGCGGCGCTGCGCGCGCTGGGCACCGGCGCGGTCGGCGGCGGTGCGCAGGTGCGCCTGCTCGGCGACATCGCCTGGCACGAGCGCCTGGCGCAGACGCTGTTCGGCTGGCTGTTCCGCTGCACCGGCATCGCCCCCGGCTGCTTCCTGTTCTGCACGCGCAGCGCCTTCGTCGCCGCCGGCGGCTTCGACGAGCGCTACTACGCCGGCGAGGACGTGGCGCTGAGCCGCGCGCTGGCGCGGCAGGGCCGCTTCGTGATCCTGCGCGAGCCGGTGCACACCTCCGACCGCAAGCTGCGCAGCTTCAGCAAGCGCGAGCACCTGGGCCTGCTGCTGCAGTTGCTGCGCCGCGGCCGCGGCATGCTGCGCTCGCGCGACGGCCTGGGCTTCTGGTACGGGCAGCGCCGCGGGCGCTAGCGCACCGCCCATTCCGCACGAGTTGCGTCCGGTAGGCAAAGCGGTTGCGCCCGACGCGGGCGACTTCCTACGCTCTGCAAATGCGCGAGAACGGCACCCTGGACATCACAAACGCGGCAATGGCGGACCGGCAGGCGATCGTGGCGCTGATGGCGGCGCTGGACTATGCCGGTACCGAAGACTTCATCGAGACCCGCCTGGCGCAGCTCCTGGCGCATCCGGACGCGGCCTTGCTGGTGGCCACCGCAGGGGACGACGTCCTGGGTGTGTTGTCGCTGCACTTTCTGCCGCAGTTGGCATTGGCCAGCGACATCTGCCGCATCCGCTATTTCTGCGTCGACGATCGTGCGCGCGACGCCGGGGTGGGACAGCGTTTGCTGGCACAGGGCGAGGCGCTGGCGCGGCAGCGCGGCTGCGACCGCCTGGAGGTGCACTGCCACAGCCGGCGGGAACGGGCGCACGCCTTCTATCGGCGGGAAGGCTTTGTCGAAGCGCCCAAGTATTTCGCCAAGTCGCTGCGCGATTGAGGATTGTCTGAGGTCGCCAGCCGCAGACAGCGGCGCGATCTTCGCAAGGGCGGTTGCCGGCGCCGAGCTGCTGGCAGTACGCTGCGCGCCCCTTGTGCGAGCTTTACGGATGAGCGTCCACACCAGCAGGCCCATCGCGCTGCGCATCCTCGGCACGGGCGAGTATCTGCCCGCGCAGCAGGTGCCGGCGGAGGTCTTCGACCGGCGCTGGGGCAAGCCCGCCGGCTGGACCCTGCGGCATACCGGGGTCGCCACGCGCCACCATGCGGGCGCCGACGAGCCGGCCACCTTCATGGGCGAACGCGCCGCACGTGCGGCACTGGACGCGGCGCAGATGCAGGCGCACGAGATCGATTGCGTGATCAGCGCCTGCAGCCTGATGGAACAGGCGATCCCGTGCAGCGCGGCGCTGCTGCACGCGCGGCTGGGTCTGCAGGGCAGCGGCATCCCGGCCTTCGACATCAACGCCACCTGCCTGAGCTTCATCGCCGCACTCGACCTGGCCGCCTGCGCGATCGCCGCCGGCCGCTATCGCTGCGTGCTGATCGTCGCCAGCGAGATCGCCAGCGTCGGCCTCAATCCGGACGATGCGGACACCGCGCCGCTGTTCGGCGACGGTGCCGCCGCGGTGGTGCTCGGCGCAGACGACGGCGCCAGCGGTTCGCAGTTGCTGACCGCGCGCCTGGAAACCTATTCCGAAGGCATCGATCACTGCCGCGTGCGCGCCTGCGGCACCCGGCTGCGCCTGGATCACGGCGTCGAGGCATTGCGCGCCGGCTCGCAGTTCGAAATGAACGGGCGCGCCACCTACCGGCTGGCCGCGGCGAAGCTGCCCGGTTTCCTGCAGCGGCTGCTGGCGCAGGCCGGGGTCGAGCTGGCGCAGCTGCGGCGGATCGTGCCGCACCAGGCCAGCGCCAAGGCGCTGCGCCATCTGCGCGTGGCGCTGGGGCTGGCGCCGGATGCGCTGATCGAGGTGATCGGCCAGCGCGGCAACCAGATGGCCGCGTCGATTCCCGGCGCGCTGCACCAGGCGATCGCCAGCGGCCGCATCGTCCGCGGCGACCTGATCGGCCTGGTCGGCTCCGGCGCCGGACTGGCGTTCGGCGGCGCGGTGTTGCGCTACTGACATGGCCCGCGTCCTGGTCACCGGCGCGTCCGGTTTCATCGGTGCTTACATCGTCCGCGCCCTGGCCGAGGCCGGCGTGCCGGTGCGTGCCAGCGGCCGCGACACCACCAAACTGGCGGCCTTCGCTGGCGATCCGCGCATCGAGGTCTCGCCCACCGAACTGTGCCGGGACGACCTGGCGCCGTTGCTGCACGGCTGCGATGCGGTGATCCACTGCGCGGCGCTGTCGGCGCCGTGGGCCAGCGCCGAAACCTTCCGCCTGGCCAACGTGGTCGCCACCGAGCGCTTGCTCGCCGCCGCGCTGGCCGCGCGTGTGCGCCGCTTCGTGCATTTCAGTTCGCCGAGCATCTACTTTCGTTTCGCCGACCAATACCAGGTGCGTGAGGAGTTCACCCCGCCGGCACGCTGGATCGGCGGCTACCCGCAGACCAAGTGGGAAGCCGAGGAGAAGGTGCGCGCCGCCGCAGCGGCCGGACTGCCGGCGGTGGTGCTGCGCCCGCGCGCGGTGTTCGGCCAGGGCGACAATGCGATCGTGCCGCGCTTGCTGGCGGTGGCGCAGCGCGGCTGGTTCCCGCTGGTCCACGGCGGCCGCGCGATGATCGACGTGTGCTGCGTGGAGAACGCGGTGGCCGCGGCGCTGGCCGCGCTGCGCGCCGAACACATCGGCGACGGCCGCGCCTACAACATCAGCAACGGCGTGCCGATCGCCGTGCGCGACCTACTGACCGAACTGTTCGCGGTGCTGCGGCTGCGCGTGCGGCTGCTGCCGGTACCGCGCGGGCCGGCGCTGGCGCTGGCCACGCTCGGCGAGCAGATCGCGCTGCGCCGACGCGGGCAGCCGGAGCCGCGGCTCAGCCGCTACGGCATCGGCGTGCTCGGCTATTCGCAGACCCTGGACATCGGCCGCGCGCGCCGCGAGCTCGGCTACGTGCCGGTGCTGTCGACCGAGGCCGGGCTGGCCGCGCTGGGGCGGCCATGAGCGCGCCCAGGCTGCAGTGGCGGCTGTACGAGGCCGGCCACTGCACGCATCCGGAGCGCGCCACGCGCCGCGGCGCGCCGCTGGCGCCGTGTCCGTTTCCGGCGCTGGCGGCATTGCTGCAGCATCCGCAGCACGGCGACCTGTTGTTCGACACCGGCTATTCGCCGCACTTCTTCGACGCCACCGCGCGCTTTCCCGAGCGCCTGTACCGCTGGCTGACCCCGGTGCAGCTGGCGCCTGGGCAATCGCTGCGCGAACAACTCGCCCGCGACGGCGTGGATGCGGATCGCATCGGCTGGATCGTGCTGTCGCATTTCCATGGCGACCACGTCGGCGGCGTCGCCGATTTCCCGCACGCGCGCCTGGCCTGCGCGCAGCAGGCCTGGGACGATCTGCAGCGCCGCGGCAGGCTGGCCGCGCTGCGCGAAGGCTTCCTGCCGGCGCTGCTGCACGGCGCGCGTCCGCGCATGCGCTGGATCGAGGCGCTGCCCGCGGCACCGGTACCCGCGGAACTGCGCGACTTCGGCACGCCACGCGATCTGTTCGGCGACGCCAGCGTGCTGCTGGTGCCGCTGCCCGGACATGCGCCCGGCCATTACGGGCTGTGGTTCGAGGACGCACAGGGCCCGGTGTTCCTGATCGCCGATGCGGCCTGGTCCAGCGCCGCACTCGCCGACGGCACGCCACCGCCGGCGCTGGTCACCCATCTGCTCGGCGAGCATCGCGTGTACCGCGACACGCTGGCGCGGCTGCATGCGCTACGCCAGGCCGCGCCGCAGGTGCGCCTGGTGCCCTCGCACTGTCGGCAATGGCGGCCGACATCGGCGGAGCACACGCATGGCTGACGCACCCGGCGTGCTGATCACCGGCGCGCGCGCGCCGGTCGCCCTGGATCTGGCGCGCCGTTTCGCCGCGCAGGGATGGCGGGTGCACCTGGCCGACAGCGTCGCCAGCCGGATCTCCGGCTGGTCGCGCGCGGTGGCCGGGCATCACCGCATCGCACCGGCACGCGATGCGCCACGCGCCTGGCTCGCCGATCTCAACGCCCTGCTCGCGCGCCAGCGCATCGACGTGCTGGTGCCGACCTGCGAGGAAGTGTTCTACCTGGCCCGCTATCGCAGTGCGCTGCCGACGCAGTTGCAGCTGCCGTTGCACGACTTCGACACGTTGCGCACGCTGCACAGCAAGTACCACTTCATGGAACTGGCGCGCGGGCTCGGCAGCGATGTGCAGGTGCCCGCCAGCGCGCGCGTGCGCAGCCTGGCGCAGGCGCGCGAATGGACCGGTTCCCAACCGCTGGTGCTCAAACCGGAGTTCTCGCGCTTCGGCGTGCATGTGCGGCTGTACCCGAAAGGCGTACCCGCCGATGCCGCGCCGCTGCCGACGCAGGGCGACTGGGTCGCGCAGCGCTACTGTGCGGGCGAGGAACGTTGCTCGTATGCGCTGGCGCGCGACGGCGTGTTGCTGGCGCATGCGGTGTATCGCCCGCGCTATCGGCTGCGGCGCAGTTCCAGCTATTACTTCGACACGGCCCCGGATCCGCAGATCGAGCGTTTCACCGCGCAATTGGTGCGGGCGTTGCACTTCACCGGGCAGATCTCCTTCGACTGGATGGTGTCCTCGGAAGGGCGCTGCAGCGTGATCGAATGCAATCCGCGTGCGACCAGCGGCCTGCACCTGTTCGCCGCTACCGATCCGCTGGTGGCCTTGCTGTGCGGCGACGCGGGCGCGGCGCCGGCGCCGTTGCGCCCGGCCGATGACCGCGCAGCGATGCTGGGCATGCTGATGCTCGGCGCGGCCTTGCCGGCGGCGCTGGGCCAGGGCCGGCTGCGACAGTGGCGCCACGACTACGCACGCGCCGAGGACGTGCTGGCGCCGCGCGGCGACCGCTGGCCGCTGGTCGGCACGCTGTGCGACCTGGGCAGCCACGCGCGCCTGGCGCTGGCACAACGCTGCAGCGTGCGCGAAGCCGCCACCCGCGATACCGAGTGGGACGGCGAGGCACTGCCGCCGCCATGAGCCATGGCGACGTCGCCGCCGCAGCCGCCGACTACGCCGCGCAGCTGCAACGCTTCGCCGCGCTGCACGCCGGCGGCGACGCGCAGCAGTTGGCCGACAACGCACATGCGCGCATCGAGGTATTACAGGCGGGCGACCTGGCGCTGCCGGTGACGGTCGGCGAACGCCACCCCGGCAACGCCTGGGTCTGCTCGCCGCGCACCACCTACGCCGACTACGCCGCCGAGGAAGCCGCACGGCTGTTGCCGGGCACGCTGGCAGCGCCGGTGCGCGGGCTGTGCGGCGGCATCGGCGCCTGGCTGGACTGGGCACGGATCGACCGCGCAGTCACCCTCAACAACTGGCTGCTGTCCACCAACCTGTATCCGCCGCTGCCGCCGACCGGGCTGCGCACGCTGCTGGACGCCGCGCGCACGCGCTGGCCCGACCACGCGCTGTGGTTCCGCTCGCTCAACGCGGTGGACACGCCACAGTGGCTGCACGCGCTGCAGGCCGAGGGCTTCACCCTGATCGGCAGCCGCCAGGTCTATCTGTACGAGGACTGGCCGCAGTTGCTGCGCCATCGCGACCTGGCCCGCGATCTCAAGCTGGTGGATCGTCGCGACCTGCAGCGCTGCGGCAACGACGCCATCGGCGAGGCCGACTACCCGCGCATCGCCGCGCTGTATGCGCAGCTGTATCTGGAAAAATATTCGCGCTGCAATCCGGCCTACCACGCCGGCTTCCTGCGCACCTGGCACCGCGCCGGGCTGCTGCGCTTCGACGGCTTCCGCGACGACGCCGGGCAGTTGGTGTGCATCACCGGGCTGTTCGGTATCGGCGGCACCGTCACCGCGCCGATCGTCGGCTACGACCTGCAGCTGCCGCAGCGGCTGGCGTTGTACCGCACTCTCACCGCCTGCGGCATCGACCATGCGCGACGGTACGGCCAGCGCCTCAACCAGAGCGCCGGCGCAGCCAGCTTCAAGCGCCAGCGCGGCGGCGTGCCGGTCATCGAGTACAGCGCGGTCGATGCGCGGCACCTGCCGTTGCGGCGACGCCAGCCGATCGCCGCGCTCGGCACGCTGACCCGGCGCATCGGCGTGCCGTTGATGCGCCGCTATCGGCTGTGACTGGGGTCCGCACCCCGCGTTTTGCACTCCGTAACCGTTTTCAGCACGAACTCGGCGTGTCTTGCCGAATTCCAGGCACACACGCTGCCTTATACTTCGCCGCACCTGCAACACCCCATCGCCGCTGCGGCCCGGAACATCTGTGGAATGGATTGCGCATCTGGCCCATGCCGGCACCTTGCTGATCGTCAACGCATTGCTCGCGGCAGTGTCCTCGGCGATGTTCCTGGCCCTGTACGTCACCGGCCGCAAGGAACGGCACGCGCGCAGCCTGTTGCTGCTGGCGCTGAGCTACGGCGTGTTCGCCCTGGGCTTCGGCATCCTGCTGGCGCCGGCCTGGAACGTCACCAACTTCTGGGTCAACCACACCGGCAACGTCATCCTGGACGTGGCCACCATGCTGACGCTGGTGGCGGTGAACGCCTACCTGCGGCGTCCGCTGCTGCAATGGACGCTGCTGCTGCCGGTCGCGCTGCTGTGCGCGCTGGAACTCTACAGCCTGTACTACGCCAACCACGATCACCGGATCATGGTGATCTTCGGCGGCATGGTGCGCGGCCTGCTGACCGCCGCAACGGCCGTTGCGCTGTGGCGCTATGCCGACAGCGTGGTGCGCTCGGCGGCGCGCTTCACCGCCGTCTGCCATTTCCTGTGGGCGGGCATGGTGGGACTGCGGATCGCCTGGTGGGCGCTGCATCCCGATGCCGATACCGGCTACGACCCGACCACCAACTTCGGCCTGCTCTCGCGCATCGTGCTGACCGCCAGCATCACTCCCGGCTTCCTGTGGATGCTGACCCGCGAAATGAATGCGGAACTGCGCCGGCACGCCTCGCAGGATCCGCTGACCGGGGTGACCAACCGCCGGGTGATGTGGGAGCGTGGCGAGGCGGCGACCCACGATGCCGCGCGCAGGCAGGCCTCGATCGCGGTGCTGATGATCGACGTGGACCATTTCAAGGCGATCAACGACCGCTTCGGCCATGCGATCGGCGACCAGGTGCTGGTCGCCATCGCGCAGACGTTGGCGCAGCACATCCACACCCCCAACCTGCTCGCGCGCATCGGCGGCGAGGAGTTCATGGTGCTGATGCCGCATGGCGACGAGGCGCAGGTGCGCGACCTCGCCGAGCGCCTGCGGCGGCGCATCGAACAGCAGCAGATCGACGCCGCAGCGGAGGCATCGCCGGTGTGCACGGTGAGCATCGGCTATTGCCTGTCGCCGCGCGCGCAAGCGCCGTGGCAGACCCTGGTGCTGGCCGCCGACCAGGCGCTGTACGCGGCCAAGCGCGCCGGCCGCAACCGCATCGCCGGCACCAGCGTCGCATGAGCGCCCCGGGCGCGCGGCACGCCATGCGCGCCACGCCGCCGGCATGAGCGCCTGGCATCCGTCGCTGTACCGACACTGGTTCGCGGTCGCACCCGCCGCGGCGTTGCGGCGGCAGCCGCTGGCGGTGACGGTGATGGACCGGCATGCGGCGATCGCGCGTTGCGCCGACGGCCGCCTGCTCGCGCTGGAGGACCGCTGCCCGCACCGGCACGCGCCGTTGTCGGCCGGCTGCGCTACCGGCGACGGGCTGTCCTGCCCGTATCACGGCTGGCGCTTCGACCGCAGCGGCGCGCTGCGCGAGATCCCCGGCCTGCCGCCCGGGCAGACGCCGCCGGCCGTGCGGGTGCGCGCCTTCGCCGCACGCGAGCACGACGGTCTGATCTGGCTGCGCCCCGATCCCGAAGGCGCCAACGCGCCATCGCACCTGGTGCAGGCGCTGCAGCCGTCGGCGCGGCGCTTCCTGTGGCGCACCCGCTGGGACGCACACGTGGTCGATGCGCTGGAGAATTTCCTCGACCCGCTGCACACCCATCTGCTGCATCCGGGGCTGGTGCGGCGCGGCGGCGCGCGCACCGCGATGCGCGCCGAACTGCGCCACACCGAAGAAGGCTTCCACGTGGACTACCGCGGCGCCGCGGCACAGAGCGGCTGGCTGTACCGCTTGTTCGAGTCGCCGCGCACGCTGGAACGCGCGCACTTCGCCGCCCCCGGCAGCGCGCAGATCGAGTACCGCTACGCGCGCGGCGGCCGCGTGCGGATCAGCCTGCACTTCACCCCGCTCGACGTGCGCAGCACCGAGGTCTTCGCCAGCCTGCACGTGGAAGGGCGCTGGGCGCCGGCGTGGGCGGTGCGCCTGCTGGTGTGGCCGCTGCTGCGCCGGGTCGGCGAGCAGGACCGGCGCATGCTCGCGCTGCAGTCGCGCAACCTGCAGCGCTATCCCGGCGCACGCGGCGCCTCCACCGCGCTGGACCTGGTGCGCGAACCGCTGCGCCGCTACTGGGACGGCGAGCCGCTGCCGGCGCCGGGCAGCGGCCACGACGTGGAGATCATGCTGTGACCGCGCCGAGCCGCTGCAGCACCGTCGCCAATGGGACCGGACGCCCGAGCAGATAGCCCTGCACGCCGCCGCAGCCGTGCGCGCGCAACCAGCGCAGCTGCGCCTCGGTTTCCACGCCTTCGGCGACCACGTCCAGCCCCAGGCAATGGCCCAGGGTCAGCAGCGCCTGGCAGATCGAGGCATTGCGCGGATCGCGATCGACCTCGGCGACGAAGCTGCGGTCGATCTTCAGCGTGTCCAGCGGCAGGTCGCGCAGATACGCCATGCTGGAGAAACCGGTGCCGACATCGTCCAGGGCCACGCGCACGCCCAGCGCACGCAGTTGCCGCAGCACGTCGCCGGCCTGCTGCGGCTGCCGCATCAGGCTGCTCTCGGTCAGTTCCAACTGCAGGCCGTCGGCGGCCAGCCCGGCCTCGGCGCACGCCTGCACCAGGTCGGCGACCAGATCGCCATCGAAGAACTGCAGCGCCGACACGTTCACCGCCACCGGCAGGTTCGGCCATCCGTGGTCGGCCAGTGCGCGGCGCGCGCGCGCCGCCGCGTGCATCACCCAGCGCCCCAGCGGCAGGATCAGCCCGGTGTCCTCGCACAACTGGATGAACGCATCCGGCGCGATGAAGCCGCCATCGGCCTGCGGCCAGCGGATCAGCGCTTCCAGTTCGCGCGGCGCGCCGCTGACCGCGTCCATGATCGGCTGGAAATGCAGCTCGAATTCCTGCCGCTCGATCGCCTGCTGCAGGCGGCCGGCCAGGCGCAGGCGTTCGCCGGTACGCGCGGCCATGGCGCGGTCGAAGCGCACCAGGCTGCGGCCCTCGGCCTGCGCCGCATGCGCGGCCTGGGCGGCGCTGCCGATGGCCTCGTCGGCATCGGCGGCATCGTCCGGACACAGCGCCACGCCGATGTGGGCCTGCAGTTGCTGGGCGAACTCGCCGCCCTGTACCGGCGTATGCAGCGCCTCCTGCAGCGCCTGCAAGGCCTGCGGCAGGAGCTGGGGGTCCAGGATCGCCAGCACGAAGTCCTGCGCCGGCTGGTGCGCACTCAGGCCAAAGCGCTCGCCGAGCGTGCGGATGCGCATGGCCACCGTGCTGCGGACTGCATCGCCGGCGGCACGGCCAAGGGTGTCGCCGATCAGGGCCAGGCCGCGCACCTGGACGTAGGCGATGGCGTAGCCGCCGCGCTGCGCGCGCAGCGCCTCGGCCAGCGCATGCGGCTTGAGCAGACCGGTACCGAAGTCGTGGCGCGCGAGATAGGCCAGTTCGCGCTCGTGGGCCAGGCGTTCGGTGACATCCTCGGCCAGAATCAGCCGTGCCGGCACGCCGCCGAACTCCAGGTCGACGCTGTGGATGCACACCGACAACAGGCTGCCGTCCTTGCGTCGGTGGGTCCACACACTCGGCGCGTCGAAGCCGTCGCGCGGCTTGCGCACGTCCCGCAGCAAGCGCTCGGCGTCCTCCGCCGGGCGCAGGCCAAGCAGGTCCATCGCCAGGAATTCCTCGCGGCTGTAGCCGTACTGGCGCACCGCGGCCTGGTTCACTTCCAAAAAGCGCAGGCTGTCGACGGCGAACACCCAGTACGGCAGCGGATTGCGGTCGAACACCAGGCGGAACTGCCGCTCGGCATCGAGCAGGCGCGCCTGCGCCGCCACGCGATCGCTGACGTCCTGCACCGCGCCGGTCATGCACATGCCCGTGCGGGTGCGCACCAGCGCGCCGCGCGCGGCCAGCCAGCGCAGGCGCCCGTCGGGCAGGTGCATGCGATAGACGGTGTTGTAGTCCGCGCGCCCTTGCGCGGCGTCCTCGTACAACTGCTCCACCCGCGCGCGATCCTCGACGTGGAGCCGCTCCAGGAACGCCTCGATGGGCATCTGCATGCGTTGCAGGCCGAACATCGCCCCGGTCGGCTCGGACAGGCGCAGCACGCGCTGCGCGATGTCGATGCGCCAGGTGCCGATGCCGCCCATGCCATGGGCCAGGCGCAGGTCCTCGTCGCCGCGACGCAGCCGCTGCAGCAGGTGGCGCTGGCGCCGCTCGGCGCGGCGCAGGCTGCCGAGCAGATAGGCCAGGCCAAGCAGGTACAGCACGTACACCAGCGCCGCCGCCGCAACGAACCACCACCAGCCGGACAGCGTCTCGCGCAACCCCACGCCGGCCACGGCCAGCAACGGATACGCGCCGCCGCCACTCACCGCCAGGATCCGCGGCGTGGCATCGAAGACATCGCGACGCACGCCAAGCGCGCCGCCGTGCGGCATCGGCTGCGCCAGCGCCTGTGACAGGCGCGACTGGCCAGCGGCGAGCGGGCGGCTGGCGGCGAGCAGCAGGCCTTGCGCGTCGGTCAGCGCGACGATGCCGTCGCGCCCGCTGTCGGTGCCCTGCACGATGCGCTGCAGCGCGGCCACCCGCCATTGCGCATCCACCCAGCCGTCCGACCCCCAGGGCACGGCGACACGCACCACTGCCGTGCCGTCGGCCAGGTGCAGCGGCGGACTCACGCAGACCCGGCCGCCGCAGCGCGCGCGCGCCATCCAGGCGCGCAGGTCCGGATCGCCGGCACCGCCGAAGCGGCGTTGGCCCTGCGCATCCAGCAAGGCCACGTCGTGCAGCTCCGGATGCCGCGCCAGCAGGCCGTGCAGCGAGGCGTCGATCAGGTCGGGGGCGCGTGCCGGCGCCTCCGCCAGCAGCGCCTGTGCGCCCAGGCCCTCGCCATGCAGCGCCTGGCCGAGATTGTCCAGTTGCAACTGCAGCAGGCGGTCGGTGCCGGTGGCCAACGCCAGGCTCTGCCGCTGCGCCGCCGCCAGGCGGTGATGGCGGTCCTGCGCCAGCACCAGCACCAGGCCGGCCGCCAGCAGCACCGCCAGCACCAGCCCCCAGGTCGCGATCGCCCGCACCGGCGCGCGCGTGACGCGCCGCAGGCTGTGCCGAAAGCGATGGTCGCGCTTCCTGTCGGCGAGCGGGTTCGGCGGCATCGAAAAGGGAGGACTGGCGTAGGTGCTGGTTACAGCGGCCTGGGTCTGGCGATCTTGACCGTGCGTGACGCGATACTGCGTTCAGCGACACAGATAAATCATTCAGCGCACTGCGGCCACTGCGCCAGTGCCTGCGTCGGCAGCCCTACCCGCCGACACGCGCGCGCGGCGATGCCGTCGTGCAGTGCGACCCGGAACAGCGGCGCCACCTGCTGCAGCAGCCAGGCCGGCACCGCCGGGCCGGTGCGCTGCAGCCGTGCCTGCCGCAGCAGGGCGCTGGCCCACGGTGGCAGCAGTGCCGCGCCGGCCCCCAGGAACAGTTCCCGCGACAGCCCCGGCGCCGGCACCGGCAGGCGCAGGCCGGACAGCACCGCCAGCACCTCGCGCGAGCGCGCATCCACCCGCAGCAGCGGCCGCTGCTGCTCGAAATAGGCCAGCACCGCCGCCTCGCTGGCCGGAACCGCGCGCGCGCCCAGCGCTTCGGCCACGCGCCGGCCTTCGTCGTAGTAGCGGTCGGCGATCGCAGTCGGCACCGCGCGGCAATAGCGGCGGTAGCCCTGCAGGAAGCCGTAGGCCTCGGTCACGTGCACCCAGGTCAGCAGCGCCGGATCGTCGGCCGCGTAGGCGCGCCCGTCGGGCGTGTGGCCACGCACCCGCGCATGGATCGCACGCACGCGGGCGATCTGGCGCTGCGCCGCGTCCGTGGGCGCGTAGCTGGTGGCGGCGACGAACTGCGTGGTGCGGCGCAGGCGCCCGACCAGGTCCTCGCGGAAGTTGGAGTGGTCGTACACCCCGGCCAGCGCCAGCGGATGCAGGGTCTGCAGCAGCAGTGCACACAGCCCGCCGGCCAGCATCCCGGGAAACTCGGCATGGATGCGCCAGGTGACGCTGTCCGGACCGAACAGGCCCACATCGCCGAGCGGCTGGTCGTAGTCGATGGCATCGCGTTCGCGCGGGAAGGCGCCCAGCACCCAGCGGCGGATCTGGGTGGTGGCCGGAGCGGAAAGGGTGCGCAGCAGCGAAGGCATGCACCGATGGTAGCGGAGGCGGCGCCAGTGCCGTGCGATGGCGTATGGCGTGCGCGGGCCGCGCCGCATGTGCGACCGCAGCATGCACTTTGCGGCCGCTGTGCTAGAAAGAAGCTGCCTCAAGATCGCCCGCCGACGTTCCGCGTCCGTCACCGCATCTGCAAGGAGCCCGTCATGATCGCTTTGTTCAAGGGGTTGGGATTGCTGCTCGAGGACAACGCGCTGCACCAGCGCTCGTTTCCCGAACAGGTCGCGCACTGGCAGCACAAGAGCGAGGCGCAGATCCGCGAAGAGGTGGCGTTGCTGGCCAAGGCCAAGCAGCAGTGGCTGGTGGCCTCGATCATCGGCTGGCAGGCGATCTCGCTGATCCTGCTCGGCGTGATCACCGCGCAGTTGTGGCAGCACGACTACCACCTGACGTTCTCGCGCATCGTCATCGTGGTCACCTCGTGGGTGGCGATCCTGTTCGTGATCTGGTTCATCGCCAACATGTTCGACCGCACCGCCGGCTTCGAGCGCTGGCTCACCGCGTTCAACAGCCGCGAACCGCTGTCGGCCGATGCCGATACCGTGGAGTGCGTGGCCGACGCATTGAACATGGCGCGCAAGTACCCGGAGATCCTCGCCTACAAGCGCGAGGTGGTGGCCAACCGCGAACTGCGCCACGAGGACATCCGGATCATGCGCGAGATGGGCCGCATCCGCCTGCATGCCGAACTGGTCGCCTCGCTGATCCAGTTCGAAGGCACGCCGCCCGGCGGCCAGCCCGGCGTGTTCCGCGTCGCCGGCTGAGGCCGCCGCGCGCCCGCGCGACGGGCATCACCTCAACGGCGTCACCGCGCCGCAAAGCGACCGCACCGGCGGTCGCTTTGCGTTTGTGGACAGCGCGTGGCGATGCGCGGTGCCTGCGCTGAAGGCCGGCACAGCGCTGGTACGGCCTCCGATATCCAGGCATGCCGCGCAGCGGGCACTCCGCCGTGCCGCGGCCGCGGGCATTCCCAAGGCCGCTCTCGCGAAATATAATCATTCTCGATTAGAACTTTCGCCCCCACGGTCTCGATGACACTGCACCCCCTCTCCTGCGCCTGCCTGCTGGGCATGGCGCTGTCCCTGCCTGCGCATGCTGCCAGTGCCGACACTGCCACGGACGCCGACAGCGGCGCCGATGCCGCGCAGGCCACCGCCCTTCCCGCGGTGCAGGTGCGTGCCGACGCGCAGAGCGGTTTCCGCGCCACGGGGCCAGTGCAGGCCGACAAGTCCGATGCGCCGCTGGCGCAGACGCCGTTCTCGATCACCGTGGTGCCGCGCGCGCTGCTGGACAGCCAGCAGGCGCTGAGCCTGTCCGACGCCCTGCACAACGTCTCCGGGGTGGTCGCCAACACCTACGGCCGGCGCGGCTGGGACGATCTGATCATCCGCGGCCAGACCGCCTCCGATTCGCTGTTCGTCGATGGCCTGCGCACCGCCGACAGCAACCGCGTGGCCGAGCAGTTGTTCGGCGTGCAGCAGGTGGAAGTGCTGAAGGGCCCGGCCTCGCTGCTGTACGGGCAGGTGCTGCCCGGCGGCCTGGTCAACCTGATCAGCAAGCGCCCCGGCGCCGAGCCGATGCGGCGGATCGACCTGGGCGTGGGCAGCGACGGCCTGCGCCAGGGCAGCGTGGATCTCAACCAGCCGCTGTCGGCCGACGGCAAGGTGGCGCTGCGCCTCAACGGGCTGGCGATGAACAGCGACGACCCCACCGACCACGTGTATTTCCGCAGCCGCTGGATCGCGCCGTCGCTGTCGCTGGACCTGGGCCCGCGCACCGACTTCGTGCTGCTGACCAGCTACCAGGAACGCGACTACATCCGCCAGCAGGGCCTGCCCTGGGAAGGCAGCGCCGAACCCAACCGCAACGGCAAAATCGACCGCGCGCTGTTCACCGGCGAACCCGGGCAGCGGCCGTACCACAGCCACCAGAGCCGGATCGGCTACGTGCTCGATCATCGCTTCGACAACGGCTGGAGCCTGCACCACGCCGCGCGCTGGCAGAGCTTCGGCCTGGACGGCTTCCTGATCGCCAACAACGGCCTGGCCGGCAACCTGCGCACCCTGCGCCGCACCGCCACCCAGCAACAGTTCGACGGTCGCACCTGGGTGCAGGACACCTACCTGCAGGGCGGCTTCGCCACCGGCACCTGGCAGCACACCGTCACCGCCGGCCTGGACGCGTTCAAGACCTGGGAATGGAACGTGCAGTCGACCTGCCGCGTCGGCAACCTCGACGTGTACGCGCCGGTCTACGGCAGCGTCGTGGTCTGCCCGGCCCGGCCCACCCGCGACAACCTCAGCGTGGTGACCTCGGGCGGCCTGTACCTGCGCGACCGCATCCAGTTCGCACCGGACTGGCACTTGCTGCTTGGCCTGCGCCACGATCGCAGCCGCAACCAGAGCGAGGACCGGTTGGCCGGCAGCGACACCCGTACTGACAACAGCGCGACCACGGGCTCGGCAGCGCTGATGTTCGACGCCGGTGGCGGGCTGCGCCCGTATGTCAGCGTCGCCACCTCGTTCTATCCCAACGTCGGCGTCGACGCGCAGGGCGCACAGTTCGATCCCGAGCGCGGCCGCCAGGTGGAACTGGGCGTCAAGATGGAAGTGGGCAGCGGCACCAGCCTGAGCATGGCGCTGTACGACCTGCGCCGGCGCAACGTGCTGCAGAGCGATCCGTTCAACGACGGCTACAGCATCGCCGTGGGCGAACAGCGCAGCCGCGGCCTGGAGCTCAACGCCGCCGCCGACCTGGGCGATGGGCTGAGCCTGTTCGGCGGCTACGCCTACACCGATGCGGTGGTCACCGACGACGGCGGGCAACGCGTCAGCACGGTCGGCAGCCGCCTGTACAACGTGCCGCGGCACAGCGGCTCGCTGTGGCTGCAGTACACCGCTCACGGCATGGCCGACGGCTGGAGCGTCAGCGGCGGCGCCCGCGCCGAGGGCGAGAAGACCGCCTACGGCCACCGCATTCCCGGCTACCTAGTGTTCGACGCCGGCCTGGGCTACCGCCAGGGCCATTGGCGCTACGCGCTGAACCTGAAGAACGCTTTCGACCGCGACTACTTCACCGGCGGCCTGCAGCGCGCGGTGGCCCTGGGCGACCCACGCACGTTGCTGTTCTCGGTGGGCGTGGATTACTGAGTGGGTGGCGTCGCTGCCACGACGCGACGCCGTAGCTGAAAGCGCGGATGCCGGATCGCGGGGAACACCCTGTGGGAGCGACTTCAGTCGCGACACGAGACGTCATCCGGCAGTTCCGTTGCCGATGCGTCGGGACTGAAGTCCCTCCCACAACAGCGACGGGCTGATTGCGCCATTCGGATGCAAGGGCGGAGGCGGTGACGCGATGCATTGGTCGACCTCGCATCCGGGTCGCGGCTGAAGCCGCTCCTACGGTGCCAATCTCGGACCGCAGCAAGGCATCGCGTAGGAGCGGCTTTCAGCCGCGACGCACGACGTCATTCGACAGCTTCCAGGTAATGCCTCTCGGCGGCTTCAGCCGCAACGCAGGACGTCCGACAGCTGCGCGGCAACGCTTCCTGTGGGAGCGACTTCAGTCGCGACGCGGGACGTCGTCCGGCAGCTTCGTTGCACGCGCTGTCGGGACTGAAGTCCCTCCCACAACAGCCGCGGCCATCGTGACATCGCTGGACGTGTCGGAAGATCGTATCGATCGTTCCTTCCCTGACGTCCCTCACTCCCGTCCGCAGGCCGACGCCGAAGCATCCGACACCACGCACTGGCGGAAGTCGCGTGGCAGCCCGGCGATCTCGCGGCGCTGGCCGACCGCCAGATCGAAGGCCTGCAGCACGCGCGGACTGCATGCAGCGCGCTCGCTGCCGGGCGCCGCCTGCGGTGCCGTGCAGGCGGCATAGACCTGGTAGTGGCAGCGCCCGCTGCGGCTGTCGAGGCAACGGAACGTGGCCAGGCCATCGTGGTAGGTGGTCCGGCTGAAGATCAGCGGCACGCCGCGGTCGCTGGCCTGCACCACCGTCTCGCGGCGGGCGCCCGTGGACAGGTCCAGATCGGCATGTCCCTGGCAGCCGAACAGGCCGAGCAGGCACGACCACAGCAAGGAGAGCAGGCGCATGACCGAGATTCCTTTTCCAGGGCGAAGCGAAGGGGCTGCGCGGCTACATGCCGCGGAACAGGCTCATGTACGGCTGGCTGACGGTCAGGACCTCGTCGCGGTGGCGCAGCTTCAGCCGGCCCTTGCCGGTGTCCTCGCGCACCACCGAGGCCACCGCCTTGAGGTTGACGATGGTGGAGCGGTGAATCTGCCGGAACGCCGCCGGATCGAGCACGTCCAGCAACTCGCGCAGCGAGGTGCGCAGCACCGCCTCACCGTCGCGGGTGAGCACCGTGGTGTACTTGCTGTCGGCCTGGAAATACAGCACGTCGTCGAGCAGGATCAGCCGCGTCTCGCGGCCGCTGCTGGCGGTGACCCAGGCCAGCGGTGGCGGTGCCGACGGCGCGGCCGGGCGTTGCTGCAGGCGCTGCAGCAAGGCATCGAGCACCGCCGGATCCGGCCCCTGCGCCGCACGCGCCTGCAGCCGCTGCACCGTGGCCTGCAGGCGCTCGCGCACGATCGGCTTGAGCAGGTAGTCCACCGCGCCGTGCTCGAACGCATCGATGGCGTACTGGTCGTAGGCGGTGACGAACACCACCTGCGTGTGCGGGCTCAGTTCGCCCAGCGCACGCGCCACCTCGATGCCGCTCAGCCCGGGCATGCGGATGTCCAGGAACGCCACCTGCGGGCGCAGTTCGGCCAGGCGTTCCAGCGCGCTGGCACCGTCTTCGCACTCGGCGACGATGCGCAGCTGCGGCCACACCTCGCCCAGCAACGCGACCAGCGCGTCGCGCAGCAGGGTTTCGTCCTCGGCAACGATCGCGTCAGTCATGGTGCGCTCCCGTGTGCACCGCCGCCGGCGCCGGCGCTGGCGGCGGTGTCTGCGTCGTCCCCGCCGGCCACGGCAGGGTGATGGTGGCGGCCACGCCGCTGGGGAAGTTGGAGACGATGGCGAAGCTCGCCGCGCCGCCATAGGTCAGGCGCAGCCGTTCGCGCAGGTTCTTCAGGCCGATGCCGGTGCCGCTGGACTGGGTGTTGAAGCCCAGGCCGTCGTCGGCCACGGTCAGGGTGACGTGGTCGTCGACCGCACGCGCCAGGATCCAGATGGTGCCGCCGCCGGGCTTGGGTTCCAGGCCGTGCTTGATCGCGTTCTCCACCAGCGTCTGCAGCATCATCGACGGCAGCGGCAGCGTCTTCATCGTCTCCGGCACCTGCACCTGCAGTTGCAGGCGCGCGCCCATGCGGATGCGCAGGATCTCCAGGTAGGCCTGGGTCCGTTCCAGTTCGTCGCCGAGCGAACTCATCGCATCCTCGGTACTGGGCAGCGAACGCCGCAGGTACTGGATCAAGTAACCCAGCATCAGGTCGGCGCGCGGCGGATCGGTGCGCGCCAGCACCTGCGCACTGGCCAGGGTGTTGTAGAGGAAATGCGGCTCGACCTGGGCGTGCAGCAGGTTCAGCCGCGCCACGGTCAGTTCCTGCTCGGTGGCGGCCTGTGCGGCGGCGGCCTGCTCGTCGCGGCGCAGCTCGGCCACGCGCCGGGCCAGCGCGCGGCCCAAGGCTTCGGCGTTCTCGTAGTTGCTGCCCTCGTCGACCGCGAACAGGTCGATCCAGGCGCTGGCATCCGGCTCCAGCAGCAGGGTCAGGCTGCTGGTGCCGGTGCCCGGAGTCACCGTCGCCAGCACCTGATTGCGCTTGACCGCGAAGCGCGCGGCCAGGTTCCAGCGCGACGGCGGGCGGCCGTTGTAGGGATCGATGCGGCGCACCTTGGCGCGCACCTGCAGACTGTCCAGCGTGCTTTCCACCTCCTCCACCCGCGGCAGCTCGCGCACGGCCGCATCCAGCAGTGCGAACGCCTCGCGGGTGTCCAGCGGGATCTCGATCTGGCGCCGCTGGCGGCTGGCCAGGGTGCCCCAATCCAGGCGTCCTGCGATCAGCCAGACCTTGCGCAGATGAGTGATGCCGGCGATCAGCGCCGACAGCATCAACAGCATCGCCAACAGGCCGAACAGCCAGCCCGGCCCGGAATTCATGCCGTAGAATAACCCGGCCCAGACGAAGGCGGCCACGATCACCGCCCCGGCCCAGGCGCACAACAGGCGAACGAGGAAGAACAGGCTGGCGAGCATGGCGGCCGGGGATTGGGGAGTTCCGGCGAGGATAGCCGCGGCGTCGCGCAGCGCCAGCGGCGTGCGACGAAACTGCCGCTGGCATGGATGGAGCCCGACCTTGGCAGGACGAAACCGCAGCCCAGCCGCACGCAAAGGCGGCGGCGCCATTCCAGGCGACAGCGCGCCCTACAGCCGGCTGACGCTGCGGATGCGGATCTCGCTGCTGTCCACCCCGTGGCGTTGCGCCGCCTGCGCGCGCAGGCGGCCCAGCAGCCGCTCCGGATCCAGCGGCGCCGGCTCGGCCCAGGTGTGCGCCAGCGTGCCCCAGGCCACGCGCTGGCCGAAGCTGTAGGCCTCGTAGTCGGCCAGGTAGTGGCGCGCGCGCTCAGGTACCGACGTGGACATCGCCTTCGTAACCGTTGCAGCCCAGGTGTTCGAGCGCGATCGACAGCGCCAGCGCGTAGCCCTGCGCGCAGTAGCCGCCGACCTGGCCTAGCCGCTGCCCCGAGGCCGCGCACAGGCAGGCTTCGCGGCGATCGCTGGCATCGTCGTGCACTTCCACGTAGGGCCGGCGCAGATGCGCCACCGCGTCGGCGGTGACGGCGCTGTCCGAACACGCGCCCGGATCCAGCAGCAGCATCTCCACCCCGGCCTGGTCGGCCTGGGCCAGCGCCTGCAGCAGTTCGCGCTCGCTGGCGCAGCCGCGCACGGCCAGGGTCTTGCCGGCGCGGCCGGCATGGGCGAGCAGTTGCCGCATCACCGGCGCGGCGATGCGCGCCGGGCGGCCGCGATGGCCGGCCACGCAGTCCGGACCACGGAGCAACAGGATCGACATGGCGGCGCCCTCAGTTGGCCAGCGCCGCGCGCGCGCCGAGCCGGCGCTGCGCCACGCCCAGCGCGATCGCATAGCTGTCGGCGAGCGCACCGTTGGCGATCACCGTCAGCAACGGCGCGTGCCGCGGCTGCAGCAGCGGTTCCAGCGCCTGCGCGCTGGCGTCGTGCACCTCGATGTACGGGTGGCCCAGCGCCTCCAGCGCCGCGCACAGCTGCGCGCCGTGGTCGGCCAGCTCCGATGCAGGCAACTCGCCGGAGTCCAGCAGCACCAGCTCGGTGTCGTCGCACGCGCCTTGCCGCAGCCGCGCCACGATCTGCGCGGCATCGGCGCAGGCCACCGGCACCACCTGCGCGGCGTGGGACGCGGCCAGACACTGCGCCGCGGCAATGGCCGACGCATCGCGATGCGGGCCCTGGATCAGCAGAATCGACATGGAACACACCCATCGGGGAAGACGGAGCGCAGTCTGTGCCTGAGCGGCGTAAGCGTTCCATGCCGATGGAGGGCGTGGGGCGTAAAGCTTGCGTAAGGCGGGAATCGGGAATGGAGAATGGAGAATCGTTGAGCGCAAACCGGGAACGTTCAGCCAACGACACGCCGCTTTTCCGATTCCCCATTCCCCAATCCCCATTCCCGGCTTTATGCGATCATCCCCGGCTTCCCGCAGCCACCGCCGCCCGGACCCGCCATGACCCAAACCGCTCTGCGCCGCGATGTCGGCCCGTTCGCCCTGATGCTGACCGGCCTGGGCTCGATCATCGGCTCCGGTTGGCTGTTCGGCGCCTGGCGTGCCGCCGGGCTGGCCGGTCCCGGTGCGATCTGGGCCTGGGTGCTGGGCGCGGCGATCGTCACCACCATCGCCCTGGCTTATGCCGAACTGGGCGCGATGTTCCCCGAGTCCGGCGGCATGGTCCGCTACAGCCACTACTCGCACGGCTCGCTGGTCGGCTTCATCGCAGGCTGGGCCAACTGGATCGCGATCGTGTCGGTGATCCCGGTGGAGGCCGAGGCCTCGGTGCAGTACATGGCGTCCTGGCCGTGGCAGTGGGCGCAGGATCTGTACGTGCAGCAGCCCGGCGGCGCCGGCGAACTGTCGGTGCCCGGGCTGTGCATCGCCGCGGTGCTGGTGCTGGTGTATTTCCTGCTGAACTTCTGGAGCGTCAAGCTGTTCGCCCGCTCCAACAGCCTGATCACCGTGTTCAAGCTGGTGGTGCCGGCGCTCACCGGCGTGGCGCTGATCGCCAGCGGTTTCCACAGCGAGAACTTCAGCGTCGGCCTGCACGGCGGCAGCCACACCATCGACTTCGCCGCGGTGCTCACCGCGGTGGCCACCGCCGGCATCGTGTTCAGCTTCAACGGCTTCCAGAGTCCGGTGAACCTGGCCGGCGAGGCGCGCAATCCCGGGCGCAGCATCCCGTTCGCGGTGCTCGGCTCGATCGCGCTGGCCACGGTGGTCTACGTGCTGCTGCAGGTCGCCTACCTGGGCGCGGTGCCGCCGGACCTGCTGGCCAAGGCCGGCTGGCACGGCATCGATTTCCGCTCGCCGTTCGCGCAGCTGGCGATCATCGTCAACCTGCACTGGCTGGCGATGCTGCTGTACGTGGACGCCTTCGTCAGCCCCAGCGGCACCGGCATCACCTACACCGCCACCACCGCGCGGATGATCTACGGCATGGAGCGCAACGGCACCATGCCCAAGGTGCTCGGCCGGGTGCATCCGACCTGGGGCGTGCCGCGCCCGGCGATGTTCTTCAACCTGCTGGTGTCCTACCTGTTCCTGTTCTTCTTCCGCGGCTGGGGCACGCTGGCGGCGGTGATCTCGGTGGCCACCATCATTTCCTACCTGACCGGCCCGATCAGCGCCATGGCGCTGCGCAAGCACGCGCCGGAGATGCACCGCCCGCTGCGCATCGCCGGCCTGCCGGTGCTGGCCGCCGCCGCCTTCGTGCTGGCCACCGAACTGCTGTACTGGGCGCGCTGGCCGCTGACCGGCGAGATCATCCTGCTGATGCTGGTGGCCCTGCCGGTGTACGCCTACTACCAGCAGCGCGACGGCTGGAAGGATTTCCGCCGGCACCTGCGCGGCGCCAGCTGGCTGATCGCCTACCTGCCGACCATCGCCCTGCTGTCGTGGGCCGGCAGCACCACCTTCGGCGGCCACGGCTACCTGTCCTACGGGCCGGACCTGGTGGTGGTCGGCGTGGTCGCGCTGGGCTTCTACTTCTGGGGCGTGCGCGCCGGCTGGCGCACCCCGTCGCTGCAGCAGGCCAGCGGCGGCTGAGCCGCGGCGGCGCTCAGCCGCCGCGCAGGAATTGCAGCGCGCGCGACAGCAGCGCGGCGCCGACGAAACCGGCCAGGGCGCACAGACCCACCGCGATGACGCCCTGGTGCGACGGGTCGTCGCGTCTGTCGAACAAGGCCAGCGCCGCGGCGACGCAGACCGCCGAGGTGCCGGCGCCGATCAGGCCGATGCGCAGATGCGCACGCCAGCCGCGCAGGCGCGGCCAGGCGCGTGCGGCGAACAGACCGGTCAACAGCGCCGGCAAGGCGCCGAAGACATAGGAAAACATCGCCATCAGCAGGAGCAGCAGCAGCGGAGCGCTGACGCTGCCCTCTCCCCAGGTCATCGCGATCGCCACCGGCAGCCCGACCACCACGGTCCCGAGCGGCGGGCCGACGAACAGGAAGGTCATGACCACGCCGACGCCGACCAGCCAGCGCGGCAGCGGGTCGTTGCCCGCTTCCGCGTCGAGCGGGTCGACCTCGTCCGCGCGTGCCTCCGGGGCCGCCTGCGACGCAGGCGGCAACGGGTCGTGGCTCACTGCTTGGCGGGCGCCGCCTGGCGCTGCGCGGCGCTGGCGTCGCGGGCGGCGCGGAACTCAGAGTCGCGGCTCCAGTTCGGCCACTGCGGCGAATTGGCCAGTTCCTCGCCCAGGGTGTACAGCACCTGCATGTCGCGCGCGGCGCCGGCGAAGGTCCAGTTCGGCTGCCATTCGTCGCCGGGCTGGTGGTAGCGCTTGGCGGTGTAGTCGTCCGAGGCGGCCTTGCCGGCGGCGACGCCGCCGTCCACCCAGTCCTGGCCGGCGGCGAAGGACAGCGCCGGCACACCGCGCTTGGCGAAGGAGAAGTGGTCGGAGCGGAAGAAGTAGCCGGCTTCCGGCTTGGGATCGGGCGTGTAGCGCAGGTCCCAGCCCTTGGCCACGCGCTTGAGGTCGTCGAGCAGTTCCAGCTTGGCGGTACCGTAGATGCCGAAATCGCGCGAAGGGCCGAACGGGCTCATGCCGTCCATGTTGATCACCGCCACCGTGCGCGCCAGCGGATACAGCGGCTTGGAGGCGTAGTACTCCGAGCCGAGCAGGCCCTTCTCCTCGGCGGTGACCGACATGAACACCACCGAGCGCTGCGGCGCCGGGCCCTTGGCGAAGGCGCGGGCCAGTTCCAGCAGCGCGGCGACGCCGCTGGCGTTGTCCAGCGCGCCGTTGAAGATGCGGTCGCCCTTGGCGTCGGGCGCGCCCACGCCCAGGTGATCCCAGTGCGCGGTGTAGATGAGGGTCTCGTCCGGCCGGGTCTTGCCGGGCAGGCGCGCGACCACGTTGTGCGAGGTGATCACCTCCGACTTCACCGCGTAGTCGGCGTACAGGCGCTCGCCCTTCAGCTCCACCGGCTTGAAGTCGCGCGACTGCGCCTGCTTCTTCAGCGCATCGAAATCCAGCCCGGCGCGCTTGAACAGGTCCACCGCCAGGTCGCGCTGGATCCAGCCCTCCAGTTCCGGGTGCACCGACTTGGGATCGTCGCGGACCACGTCGAACATGCTGTTGGTGTTGGAGTTGGCCACGGTGGCCCAGCCGTAGGAGGCCGGTGCGGTCTCGTGCACGATCAGCACGCCGGCCGCGCCCTGCCGCGCGCCTTCCTCGAACTTGTAGGTCCAGCGGCCGTAGTAGGTCATGCCCTTGCCGTCGAACGCGCCCTTGCCGGTCTCGAAATCGGGGTCGTTGATCAGCACCACCGCGATCTTGCCCTTCAGGTCCACGCCCTTGAAGTCGTCCCAGCCGCGTTCGGGCGCCTTGACGCCATAGCCGACGAACACCAGCGGCGCCCCGTCCAGACTGACCTGGCTGCTGCCGTCGAGCGCGGCGCGCACGGCGATCTGCTGGCCCTGGGTCAGGGCCTGGCGCTGGTCGCCGCTGGCGATCGCCAGGCGCGGGGTACCGACGATGTCGGCGCGGCGCAGCGGCACCGCCTGCGTCCACAGGCGCTTGCCGTCGCGCAGGTCGCCGCCGGGCTGCAGGCCGGCCGCCTGGAACTGCGCGCTCAGGTAGGCCACGGTCTTCTCCTCGCCCGCCGAGCCCGGGGCGCGGCCCTCGTAGGCGTCGGAGGCCAGGGTCTTGACGTCGGCGGACAACCGCTTGGTGTCGAAGGTCGGCGCGGGCGGCGGTGCCGCCAGGCAGGCGCCGGACAGCGCCAGGGCCAGCAGGCTCACGATCGGTTGTTTCACGGGGTTCCCCTCGGCAGACACAAAGAGCGTCGAGTGTAGCGGCGCCCGCCCCGGGCCGGGGTGTGTCGAATGATCGCCGTACGTGCGCTGTCGCAAAAATTTATTGTGATAAACCGCTCAAATACGAACCTGAACATGGTCTAATGCCGCGCTCGCGCATCCCGGGGCCATGCCGATCCGGTGGCCCAGGCCGATCCGCGTGCGCATGGCGGCTTCCACCCGAGCCGCGCATGGCGTCCGTTGTCCCCACCCTCACTAGGCCGCTCCGACTGCGGGGCCGGCCCGCTTCCGGAGACCTGCAGAGATGGCGATGTCCCCCTTCACCCGCATCACCCGTTGCGCGCTGGCCGCCGCGCTGCTGGCCGCCAGCGGTTCGGCCTGGAGTTACGCGGTCAGCAAAGGCACGGTGGTGGACGACCGCGGCAACGCGGTGCAGTTGCGCGGCGTCAACTGGTTCGGCTTCGAAGGCAGTGCGCACACCGTGCACGGCCTGTGGGCGCGCAACTGGAAGGACATGATCACGCAGATGCAGGGCCTGGGCTTCAACGCCGTGCGCCTGCCGTTCTGCCCGCAGACCCTGCGCGGCGTCGCCCCCACCAGCATCGACTACGGCCGCAACCCGGACCTGCAGGGCCTGAACTCGTTGCAGGTGCTGGACAAGGTGATCAACGAATTCAGCAGCCGCGGCATGTACGTGCTGCTGGACCATCACTCGCCCGATTGCCAGGGCATCTCCGAACTCTGGTACACCGACTCCTATAGCGAGCAGCAGTGGATCAGCGACCTGAGCTTCGTGGCCAAGCGCTACGCGTCGGTGCCGGGCGTGATCGGCATCGACCTGAAGAACGAGCCGAACGGGCGCAACACCTGGGGCACCGGCAACCTCAAGACCGACTGGAACAAGGCGGTCGAGCGCGCCTCGGCAGCGGTGCTGAAGGTGACGCCGAAGTGGCTGATCGTGGTCGAGGGCATCACCGACAATCCGACCTGCTCCAGCAGCTACGGCTACTGGTGGGGCGGCAACCTGGAACCGCTGACCTGCACCAAGCTCAACGTGCCGGCCAACCGCCTGCTGCTGTCGCCGCACGTGTACGGCCCGGACGTGAACTGGCAGCCCTACTTCGGCGACAGCAGCTTCCCGGCCAACATGCCGGCGATCTGGGAGCGCCAGTTCGGCCAACTGACCCAGCGCGGCTACGCCATGATGATCGGCGAGTTCGGCGGTAACGAAGGCCGCAACCAGGCGCAGGACCCGATCCTGCAGAAGGCGCTGATCGACTACCTGATCAAGAAGAACATCCGCAGCGGTTTCTACTGGGCCTGGAACCCGAACAGCCGCGACACCGGCGGCGTGCTCGACGACGACTGGACCACCGTGCGCACTGAGAAGATGACCGGGCTCAAGCGGCTGTGGGGCGACACCAGCAGCACCACGCCGACCCCGACTCCGACTCCGACGCCCACCCCGGAGCCGACGCCGACCCCCACGCCGACCCCGGCCCCGGGCAGCGCCAGCTTCAGCACCAAGATCATCGTCGACAGCGACTGGAACGCCGGCTACTGCGAACGCGTGCAGGTGACCAACAGCGGCAGCGCCACCGGCAACTGGGCGGTCACCCTGTCCATCAGCGGCACCGTCAACAACCTGTGGAACGCCACCTGGACGCAGTCGGGCACCACGCTCAGCGCCAGCGGCGTGGACTGGAACAAGACCCTGGCCCCCGGCGCCACCGCCGAGTTCGGGTTCTGCGCCGCCCGCTGAAGGCCGCGCCATCGCCCCGCGCACCCCGCGGGGCAACACCCCGACGGCAGCGTCCCACGACGCTGCCGTTGGCGTTTCTGCGCTCCCCATCACCGCCCGGCCGCGGCCAGGCGCCTGCGCATCGGCCGGCCATGTGCAATCGGTGGACAAGCGCCTCTTCTGCAACCGCAGTCACGGCCGCCGCGGCGGACACTGCCGATCATCGCCGCCGAGCATCCGCCCCCCTTTGGCCGGCGCGCTCCGCACCGGCCGCCATCGGAGCATCGCAATGAACAGGTCCCTGCATTCCCGCATTACCCGCTGCCTGCTGGCCGCGGCGCTCGTGGCCGCCAGCAGCCCGGCCTGGAGCTACGCCATCAACCAGGGCAAGGTGGTGGACGACGCCGGCAACGCCGTGCAGCTGCGCGGCGTCAACTGGTTCGGTTTCGAGACCTCGCAGCACACCGTACACGGCCTGTGGGCGCGCAACTGGAAGGACATGATCACGCAGATGCAGGGCCTGGGCTTCAACGCCGTGCGCCTGCCGTTCTGCCCGCAGACGCTGCAGGCGGTGTCGCCCGGCAGCATCGACTACAGCCGCAACCCGGACCTGCAGGGGCTGAACTCGCTGCAGATCCTGGACAAGGTGGTCAACGAACTCAGCAGCCGCGGCATGTACGTGCTGCTCGACCATCACACGCCGGACTGCAACGCCATCTCCGAGCTCTGGTACACCGGCAGCTACAGCGAGCAGCAATGGCTGGACGACCTGACCTTCGTGGCCAAGCGCTACGCGTCGGTGCCGGGGGTGATCGGCCTGGACCTGAAGAACGAGCCGCACGGCGCCGCTACCTGGGGCAGCGGCAATGCCGCCACCGACTGGAACAAGGCCGCCGAGCGCGCGGCGGCGGCGGTGCTGAAGGCAGCGCCGAACTGGCTGATCGTGGTCGAAGGCATTTCCAACACGTCGACCTGCTCCAGCGACACCGCGCACTTCTGGGGCGAGAACCTGGAACCGCTGGCCTGCACCGCGCTGGCCATTCCGGCCAACCGCCTGCTGCTCGCCCCGCACGTGTACGGGCCGGACGTCTACATGCAGCCTTACTTCAGCGCCTCCAACTTCCCGGCCAACATGCCGGCGATCTGGGAGCAGCACTTCGGCCAGTTCGCCCAGGCCGGCCACGCGCTGCTGCTGGGCGAGTTCGGCGGCAAGTACGGCCAGGGCAACCCGCTGGACGTGCAGTGGCAGAACGCGCTGGTCGACTACCTGATCGGCAAGGGCATCCACAGCGGCTTCTACTGGTCGTGGAACCCGAACAGCGGCGACACCGGCGGCATCCTCAACGACGACTGGAGCACGGTGCGCACCGACAAGGTGACCCTGCTGAAGAAGCTGTGGGACGGCGACGGCAGCAGCACGGGCGGTGGCGGTGGTAACGGCGGTGGCAATGGTGGAGGTGGAGGCGGTGGTGGTGGTGGCGGCAACGGCGGCGGCGGAACGCCCACGCCGCCGCCGTCCGGCAGCAGCTTCAGCACCAAGGTGCTGGTCGACAGCGACTGGAACGCCGGCTACTGCAACCGCGTGCAGGTGACCAACACCGGCGGCAGCAGCGGCGACTGGAGCGTCACCCTGTCGATCAGCGGCACGGTCAACAACCTGTGGAACGCCACCTGGACCCAGTCGGGCACCACGCTCAGCGCCAGTGGCGTGGACTGGAACAAGACCCTGGCCCCCGGCGCCACCGCCGAGTTCGGCTTCTGCGCCGCACGCTGAGCGCTCTACGGCTTGCCTGACGTAACGCGCCCGGCCACTCCCTCGGGGGATGGCCGGGCGCGCGGCCGGCCGGCCGCCAGCGCACCGCGCTGTGCCATCAGTCACGTTCCCGCTGCCGCCGCCGGCCCTCTATGCTGGCGCACTGTCCACACTCAGGCCCGGCCCATGCTCCGACCCTTGTCGCTGTTGATCTCCAGCATCCTCACCCTCGGCACCGGCGCCGCCCTGGTCGCCGCGCCGTCGGCCCTGGCCGCGGCCACGCCGGGCCAGGCGACCGCGCCGGAGATCGCCTACACCCGCTTCACCCTGCCCAACGGCCTGACCGTGGTGGTGCACGAGGACCACAAGGCGCCGGTGGTGGCGGTGAGCATCTGGTACCACATCGGTTCGGGCGACGAGCCGGCCGGCAAGACCGGCTTCGCGCACCTGTTCGAGCACCTGATGTTCTCCGGCTCGGAAAACCACAAGGGCACCTACTTCCAGCCGTTCGAGAAGGTCGGCGCCACCGACATGAACGGCACCACCTGGTTCGACCGCACCAACTACTTCGAGACCGTGCCGACCACCGCGCTGGACACCGCGCTGTGGATGGAATCGGACCGCATGGGCCACCTGCTCGGCGCGATCGGCCAGAAGGAACTGGACACCCAGCGCGGCGTGGTCCAGAACGAGAAGCGCCAGGGCCAGAACCGCCCCTACGGCCGCGTCGACGAAAACATCCTGGCCAACATCTTCCCGGCCAACCACCCGTACCAGCACGACACCATCGGCTCGATGGCCGACCTCGACGCGGCCTCGCTGGACGACGTCAAGCAGTGGTTCCACGACAACTACGGCGCCGCCAACACCACCCTGGTGCTGGCCGGCGACATCACCGTGGCGCAGGCCAAGGCCAAGGCCGAGCAGTACTTCGGCGACATCCCCGCCGGCCGCCCGGTGCCGCGCCAGCAGCCGTGGATCACCCCGCTGGCCAAGCAGACCCGCGGCGTGCAGCACGACCACGTCGCGCAGCCGCGCATCTACCGCACCTGGGTGGCGCCGCAGTTGGGCACCGACGACGCGGTGCTGCTGGACCTGGCCACCACCGTGCTCGGCGGCGGCAAGACCAGCCGCCTGTACCAGCGCCTGGTCTACCGCGACAAGCTGGCCGACGACGTGTCCGCCGGGCTGCAGTCGTTCGCGCTGGCCAGCCAGCTGCAGATCACCGCCGACGTGAAGGAAGGCGTGGACCCGGCCAAGGTCGAGGCCGCCATCGCCGACGAACTGCAGAAGTTCCTGGCCGAAGGCCCCACCGCCGACGAACTGCAGCGTGCGCAGGTGGGCTACCGCGCCGGCTTCGTGCGCGGCCTGGAGAAGGTCGGCGGCTTCGGCGGCAAGGCCACGGTGCTGGCCGAGGGCCAGGTCTACCGCAACGATCCGGGCGCCTACAGGAAGGACCTGCAGCGCGCGCAGGACGCCACCGTCGCCAGCGTGCGCAAGGCCGCCGACACCTGGTTCGGCAAGGGCGACTACCTGCTGACCGTGCTGCCGGCGCCGGAGGGCTTCGATCCGGCGGCCGAGGACAAGGCGGTCAAGCCGCTGCCGGCGGCTCCGGGCAAGCCCGCGCCGAAGGTGCCGGCCAAGGGCAACTACAGCGTCGGCAAGACCCAGGTCGATCGCGCCGCCGGCGTGCCGGAGACCACCCAGTTCCCGAGCCTGAGCTTCCCGCAGCTGCAGCGCGGCAAGCTCAAGAACGGCATCGAGGTGGTGCTGGCCGAGCGCCACACCATCCCGGTCACGCAGATCCAGCTGCTGTTCGATGCAGGCTATGCGACCGACCGCGGCAGCAAGCTCGGCACCGCCAACTTCACCGCGGCGCTGATGAACGAGAGCACCCGCAACCTGGATTCGGTGGACGTGGCGCAGCGCCGCCAGCGCCTGGGCGCGATGACCAGCGTGTCCTGCGAACTGGACAGCTGCGATGCCTCGCTCAACGCGCTCAACGACCAGTTGGCGCCGTCGCTGGCGCTGTTCGCCGACATCGTGCGCAACCCGGCGTTCAAGGCCGACGACATCGAGCGCATCCGCGGCCAGTGGCTGGCCTCGATCGCGCAGGAGAAGACCCAGCCGCAGGGCCTGGCGCTGCGCACTCTGCCGCCGCTGCTGTACGGCCCCACCCATCCGTACGGCGTGCCGCTCACAGGCACCGGCACCGAGGCGGCGATCAAGAGCCTGACCGCGGGCGACCTGAGCGCGTTCCAGAACAACTGGCTGCGTCCGGACAACGTGCGCATCCTGGTCGCCGGCGACACCACCCTGGACAAGATCATCCCGCAGCTGGATGCCGCCTTCGGCGACTGGCAGGCCCCGGCCGGCAAGCGCCCGACCAAGCGCCTGCCGCAGGTGGCCGCGCAGCCCAAGCCGCGCGTGTTCCTGATCAACCGCGACGACGCCCCGCAGTCGCTGATCCTGGCCGGCCTGCTGGCGCCCTCGACCAAGGCCCCGAACAACCTCGCCATCGGCGTGGCCAACGGCGCCTTCGGCGGCACCTTCACCTCGCGCCTGAACATGAACCTGCGCGAGGACAAGCGCTGGGCCTACGGCGCCAACAGCTTCATGATCGACGCGATCGGCCAGCGCCCGTTCCTGTTCTTCGCCCCGGTGCAGACCGACAAGACCGCCGAATCGGCCGCCGAGATCCTCAAGGAAGCCAAGGCCGTGGTCGGCGACAAGCCGCTGACCGCCGACGAGATCGCCAAGATCAAGGAACAGCGCGTGCGCGCCCTGCCGGGCAGCTTCGAGACCACCGGTGCGGTGCTCGGCGCGATGGAAGGCATCGTCCAGTACGGCCGCCCGGACGACTACGTGCAGACGCTGAAGACGCGCCTGGAAGCGGTCGACCAGCCGGCGGCGGAAGCGGCGATCAAGGAGATCGTGGCGCCGCAGGCGATGACCTGGGTCATCGTCGGCGACCTCAAGCAGATCGAAGCGCCGGTGCGTGCGTTGAAGCTGGGCGAGGTGCAGGTGCTGGACAGCGACGGCCAGCCGGTCAAGGCGAAGGCCGCGGCCAAGCAGTAACGCCGCACACGCATGGCGGGGCTGCCCCGCCATGCGCCACGCGCCACGCGCCGACGCCAGCATGGGGCGTCGGCGCCATCGCAACGCATCGCCGTCGCGCGATGCGACATGCGACGACAGTGAGTGAACGCGCAGGTTGCGCTGCGGCGCAGCCTGCAGGCATCGATCTTCCCTCGCATGCGTGGGTCGCGGATGGGTCGCCAAGGCGGCGCGCCGCGCCTGTCCTTCACGGCGCCTGGCCGCAACGCTTGGTATCCGCAAGGCCTGTCCTGGCCTGCCACCGCCGATGCCGACCGCTTCTCCCCGCTGCGTCGCCGCTCCCCGCATCCGCGTCGGCTGCGCCGGCTGGTCGATCGCCAGCACGCAACGCGCCCTGGTCGGCGACGGCGCCAGCCAGTTGGCGCGCTATGCCACCCGCTTCGACGCGGTCGAGATCAACTCCACGTTCTACCGCGCCCACCGCGCCAGCACCTACCAGCGCTGGGCCGACAGCGTGCCGACGGGGTTCCGCTTCTCGGCCAAACTGCCACGCACCATCACCCACGACGCGCGCCTATACCGCGTCGCGCCACTGCTGCAGACCTTCCTCGGCGAGGTCGGCCACCTCGGCGACAGGCTCGGCTGCCTGCTGGTGCAACTGCCGCCAAGCCTGGCCTTCGATGCGCGCATCGCCACCACGTTCTTCGCGATGCTGCGGCGCCGCTGGCAGGGCGGCATCGCCTGCGAACCGCGCCACGCCAGTTGGTTCAGCGCACGCGCCGAGGCGCTGTGGCAGCGCCACCGCATCGCGCGCGTGGCCGCCGACCCGGTCCTCAACGCCAGCGCCGCGCAGCCGGCCGGCGCGGCGGTGCCGGCCTACTGGCGCTGGCACGGCGCACCGCGCATCTATTACAGCGACTACGCCGACGCCACGCTGCGCGGCCTGGCCGAGCGGGTCGTCGCCGCCACGCCGCACCCGCACGACGCCTGGGTGATCTTCGACAACACGGCGCTGGGCCACGCCCTCGACAACGCCGCCACGCTGCAGGCGCAGCTGCGCGCGCTCGGCGTCGGTGCCGCCGACTGATCGCCAACGCGTGGCCGTCGGCCGCCTGGCGTGCGCCGCGTCACGCTTGCGCGCTTGTCCACGCGACCTCGCCACGCCCTGCGGTATGGTGCTGCGCCTCGCGATCCGCGCCAGACCCGACGCCGCCCCATGACCGATGAAGCCCAGCGCCAGCGTGTCCTCGACAGCTACCGCATCGTCGACAGCCTGCCCGAGGCCGCATACCAGGACATCGTGCAGATCGCCGCCGCGCTGTGCGACACGCCGATCGCGCTGCTGTCGCTGCTGGACCGCGACCGCCAATGGTTCAAGGCACGGATCGGCCTGGAGCTGCCGCAGACCGAGCGCAGCCAGGCGGTATGCGACCACGCCATCCGTGAGCCCGAGCACATGCTGGAAGTGCCCGACCTCGCCGACGACCCGCGCTTCGCCGACCTGCAGATGGTGCGCGGCGACACCGGCGCGCGCTTCTACGCCGGCATGCCGCTGGTCACCGAAGAGGGTGTCGCGCTGGGCACGGTCTGCGTGCTGGACACCGCGCCGCGCCAGCTCACCGAGACCCAGCGCGACGGTCTGCGCGCGCTGGCGCGCACCGCCATGCGCCTGCTCGACGAACGCCGCCGCGCGCTGCAGCGCGAACGCGAGGCGCTGCTGCAGGCGCATCCGGCCGCCAGCGCGGACGCCCCCGCCGACGGCCGCTACCGGGTGGTGATCCTGGAAGTGCAGGAACTGGCCGCGCTCGCCGAGCGGCAGAGCGAACGCCTGCTGGGCGCCACCCTGCAGCAACTCGACCGCGCCCTGGCCAGCTACGTGCACGACGGCGGCGCCGACACGGTGGACCGCGCCACCGAGCACGCCGAGTTCATCGTCATGCTGCACGGCGCCGATGCCGAGCAGAAACTGCGCGGCCTGCGCGAGATCGCCGCGCGGCAACAGGCGCTCGGGCTGACCGTGCTGGTCGGCGACGCCCAGGCCACGCGGGCGGACGAGCCGATCGGGCAGGTGTTCCTGCGCGCCGAGGCCGCGCTCAGCGCCGAGAAGGATCGCCAGCCGCCGCAAGCGCCCTGACCGGCGCGTGTGGCGCGCTGGTAGCCCTGATCGGCGCAGCGGCCGCGTACTCACGCGCACCGGCCCTGGCCGCGCGCTGGACGACCCGCCGCCCCGATCCGGCAGGCGGCGCCACCCATCCGGCTGAAGAGGCCTCCCGGCCGCCGACCGGGCGACGGACACCCGCCCCGCCTCAGCGGCCCCGTTCTTGCATCCCCCCAGGCGTTGCGGTCCCTCACCGGTGCGAGCCGGGCGGCGCGCGGCCGCCAGGGCAGGATCGGCAGCCGCGCCTTGCGGATCCGGCCGCGCGCCCCGTCCCCGCTTCGGTCGTTTACCATGCCGCACGCATCCTGCTCTGGACCCGACATGAGCCATGCCGCTCCTCCCTGCTGCACCCCGCTGCTGAGCCTGTCGCTCGGCCTGTTGCTCGGCACCGCCGATACCGCCATGGCGGAGGCCGCGCCGGCGACCACGCTGACCGCCCCGGCACCGCCGCCGCAGACGCCCGACCTGGCCTACCCGGAACTGTTCCAGGCGGTGCAGCAGCAGGAACTGTTCGACGACCAGAAGCACTTCGTCGACGCGCTGCCGCTGCGCGACCCGGCGCTGATCAACGCCGACTATCTGGCGCAGCGCCAGCAGCCCGGTTTCGACCTGCGCCGTTTCGTCGCCGCCAACTTCGAGGAATCCGGCCCGGTGCAGACCGAGGCGATCCGCCAGGACACCGGCCTGCGCGAGCACATCGACGCGCTGTGGCCGCTGCTGGTGCGCCGCCAGGTCGACGTGCCGCCCTACAGCAGCCTGCTGTCGCTGCCGCACCCCTACGTGGTGCCGGGCGGGCGCTTCCGCGAGGTCTACTACTGGGATTCCTACTTCACCATGCTCGGCCTGGTGGAGAGCGGCGAACACGAACGCAGCCGGCAGATGCTGGACAACTTCGCCTACCTGATCGACACCTACGGGCACATCCCCAACGGCAACCGCACCTACTACCTGAGCCGCTCGCAGCCGCCGTTCTTCTCGCACATGGTGCAGTTGCAGGCCAAGGTCGAAGGCGATGCCGCCTACGCGCGCTACCTGCCGCAGTTGCAGAAGGAATACGCGTACTGGATGGAAGGCGCGCAGACCCTGGCCCCGGGCAGCGCGCATGCGCACGTGGTGCGCCTGGCCGACGGCAGCCTGCTCAACCGCTACTGGGACGCCCGCGACACGCCGCGCCCGGAAGCCTGGCTGCACGACGTGCGCACCGCCGCCGAGGCCAAGGACCGCCCCGCCGCCGAGGTCTACCGCGACCTGCGCGCCGGCGCCGAGAGCGGCTGGGACTATTCCAGCCGCTGGCTCGGCGACCGCAAGACCCTGGCCAGCATCCGCACCACCGCGATCGTCCCGATCGACCTCAACAGCCTGCTCTACCACCTGGAGACCACCCTGGCCCTTGCCTGCGCCAAAAACCCAGGCGCGCCCGGCTGCGACACCGACTATGCCGCCCTGGCCAGCGCGCGCAAGACCGCGATCGACAAGCACCTGTGGAGCGATGCCGGCTACTACGCCGACTACGACTGGCAGCAGCGCCGGCTTCGCGAACAGGTCACCGCCGCGGCGCTGTACCCGCTGTTCGTCGGCGTTGCCTCGCCGGCGCGGGCCAAGCGCACTGCCGACACCGTGCAGGCGCAGTTGCTGCGCCCCGGCGGCGTGGCGACCACGCGCCTGCACACCGGCCAGCAGTGGGACGAACCCAACGGCTGGGCGCCGCTGCAATGGATCGCCGTGGACGGCCTGCGCCGCTACGGCCAGGACACGCTGGCGCAGCGCATCGGCAGCCGTTTCCTGGCGCGGGTGCAGGCGCTGTTCGCGCAGCAGCACAAGCTGGTGGAGAAGTACGGCGTGGACGCGCAGGCCAAGGGCGGCGGCGGCGGCGAGTACGCGTTGCAGGACGGCTTCGGCTGGACCAATGGCGTCACCTTGCTGCTGATGGATCTGTACAACGCCCCGGCCGCAACCGCGCCCACCGCGCCGCAGCCGCGCACGCAGCCGGAACCGGAGCCGGCATTGCCCTGAGTCGCCCGCGGTCCACACCTCGCCCGGCCATGGCAAACGCCTGGCGCCGAACGCGCCACGGGGCGTGGCGGCCTGCGCAGGGCCGGCAGGAGCGTGGGCGATGACCGCGACCGGCGCCGCCGACGTCGGCGACGTGGCCGACCGGGAGGCGGCCGCACAGGCTGCCGTGCTGCGCGGCCTGCCGTCGCAGGCGCAGCTGTGGCACTGGATCGAACGCCTGAACGGGTTCGGCCCACGCCTGACCGGCAGCCCGGCGCACGCCGCGGCGATCGACTACCTGGCCGCCGAACTGCAGGCGCTGGGCCTGCAGGTCCAGCGCGACCACCTGCCGCTGCGCCGCTGGACGGCGCATGCCACGCAGCTGACCCTGGACGACGGCAGCGCGATCGCGGTCGCCGCGCCCCTGCCCTACTCCGGCGTCACCCCGCCCGACGGCCTCGCCGGCGAACTGGTCTGGTTCGACGGCCGCCCGCGCTCGTTCCGCAAGGCGCGCGGCAAGATCGCGGTGGTGGCCCTGCGCCGTCGCGACCTCGATCGGACCTTGCTGACGCTGGCGTTCAAGCGCAAGGCGCGGCTGCCCGACGGCGACGCCGACGTCGCATCGCCCATCACCACCCCGCTGCTGACCGGCCTGCAGGCGGTGGCGCTGGACAAGGCGCGCCGGCACGGCGTGCGCGCCGTGATCTGCGTGTTCGAGGGCGTTTCCGAGGCGCAACTGCACGGCCAGGTGCTGCCGTTCATCACGCCGTACCGCGATCTTCCGGCTGTGTGGGTGAGTGCGCGCCACGCCGAGGCGTTGCGTGCCGCGGCCGCGCAGCGCAGGCAGGCGCGGCTGACCCTGCACGCCACGCTGCAGGGCACCACCACCGACACGCTGTATGCGGTGCTGCCCGGCCGCGCGCAGGACGAGACGCTCATCGTCAACACCCATACCGACGGGCCGAACGCCTGCGAGGAGAACGGCGCGGCCGGCGTGCTGGCGCTGGCCCACGCCTTCGCCGCGCTGCCGCGCGCGGCGCGTCGCCGCACCCTGGTGTTCGTGCTGGTCACCGGCCATTTCCAGTTGCCGCAGATCGGCGTGCACGGACGCCAGGCGACCTCGGCTTGGCTGCAACGGCACCCGCAGCTGTGGGACGGCCGCGGCAGCCACGCGCGCGCGGTGGCCGGCATCACCATCGAACACCTCGGCTGCACCGAATGGCGCGACGACCTGGCGGCCGGCGCGCCGGCGCCGACCGGCAAGCTGGAACGGGACCTGGTGTACACGGCCACGCCGGCACTGGATGCGCTGTACCGGCAGGCCTGCGCCGGGCGCAGCAAGCTGCGCGCGCTGACCCTGTCGCCGCGCCTGGAGGTGGCGATGCTCGGCGAGGGCCAGCCGCTGTACCAGGCCGGCATCCCGGTCGTGGCCACCTGCCCGATCCCCGACTACCTGTGCCAGGTCCTGCCGGAGGGCGGCATCGCCCGCCTGGACCCGGCGTATGCGCAGCAGCAGGTGGAGACCTTCGCACGGCTGCTGGCGCGGCTCGACCAGCGCGACGCCGCACAGATCGGACGTATTGCGCTCACGCCAGGCCGGCTGCTGTCCCGCCTGATCGAACGCCTGCGCTGAGCCGCCGCGCTACTGCGCCGGCGTCTCCACGGCGATGCCCATCGCAGTGCGATAGCGCTGGTACAGCGCCATCACCTTGTCGATGTACTCCCGGGTCTCCGCGTACGGCGGCACGCCGCCATAACGCGTCACCGTGCCGATGCCGGCGTTGTAGGCGGCCGCGGCCAGCACCCGATCGCCAGCGTAGCGACGCAGCAGCGCGCGCATGTAGCGTGCGCCGCCGGCGATGGACTGATCGGCCGCGAACGGATCGCGCACGCCGTATTCCTTGGCCACCTCCGGCAACAGCTGCATCACCCCCTGCGCGCCCTTGGGCGACACCGCGGCGGCGTCGAAGCCGCTCTCGGCATGCGCGATCGCGCGCAGCCACGGCTCGTCCACCCCGGTGGCGCGCGCCGCGGCGCGGAACTGTTTGGCATGCGCCTGCAGTTGCGGCGCCCCGAGCTTGCCCAGGCCGGCGTGCGCACTCTCTCCCAGCGGCGTCACCGCAGTGAAGCGCAGGTAGGGCCGCGAGCCCGGCAGGTTGCGCGTGGAGTAGACCAACCGCCCATCCTGCTCGCGCTCGTACAGGGTGCCGCTGAACACGCCCAGGTTGCCCCACAGGTTGGGCGTGGCGATCGCCGCATCGTCCAGTTCCTTCGGCGTGCAGCGCGAGCCCGGTTCCGGTGCGGTGGCCAGGCTGACCGTGCCCTCGCGCACGCAGCGGTACACCGTGCGCGCGGACGCGCCGGCGGCGACACCGCAGCACAGCAGCAGGCACAGCGCGGCACGGGCAAGCGACATCGGCGACACGCTCGGATGGGGCGGGCGCGCATCATCGCGCAGCGCGCGTCGAGGCGAGTGATGGTGGCGTTCGGCACGCTGTCCGACAGCGCCCCCCCTCGTAGGAGCGGCTTCAGCCGCGACCACGGTTTCCCTGCAACGCCATCGCGGCTGAAGCCGCTCCTACAGCAATCCGCGGCAAGCCGGCTGGGTGCACTGTGGGAGGGACTTCAGTCCCGACGCTGCCAAGCTCGAATCACCGCCTACGGCGCACACGCCGCCAGTTCCTGGTCGGCGTACCACAGCGCGCGCCGCGCCAGGTCGTAGGCGCTGTCGGCTTCGCGCGGCAGCAGTTGCTGCGCGCGGATCGGGTCGGCGCCCTTGGCCATTGCGGTTTCCACGTGCAGCAACGCGTCCAGGTGCTCGCGCACCGGCGTCAGCAGGCGCTCGCGCTGCGCCGCCGGGCAGGCGCCGCGCCGCTGCTGCAGGTCGGCCAGGGCCTGGCGAATCCGCCGGCTGGCTTCGCCGTCCAGTCCGGGTGCCTTCTCGAACGCGATCGGGGCGGCCTTGTAGGCATCGCCGGTGGCCTCGCTGCCGAGGTCGCTGGGGCGTTCGTGCAGCGCCGGGTTGAAGCGCACGTCCGGCGGCGGCCGCGCCACCGCCGACTGGTGCGTGCTCTTGGGCAACAGTTGCTTGATCGCGCGGTTGATGCCCTGCACGGCGACGTCGCCGAGGGTGCCGTCGCTGGCCCAGTCCTTGTCGAAGCGGGTGGACCGGTAGTCGATCGGATTGGGTCGCTCGAGCAGGCGCTTGGACTTGGCGACATCGCGCGGATTGAGCGTCCCAGGCGGCGTGCCCTGCGCCTGCGCGAACGGATCCACCCCCACCCCATCGGGCAGGCGCGGATGGCCATCGCCGGTGTAGAGCGTCGCCGCCATGCCCGTCGTGGGCGCGGCTGCAGCGGGCGCGGTCGGCGTCGACGAAGACGGCGGGGCGGCGGCGCGCGGTTGCCGCGCCTCGGCCGGCATGCGCGCGGCCGTCGAGGGCGCACGCGTGGACGCCGGCGGCGGGACCGGCGCGCGGCGCGCCGGTTGCCGCGGCAGGAACACCAGGCGCAGCGCATCCTCGGCCGCCGCGCGCGGCGGCGCCGACGGCGCGCCCCACAGCAGGCGCCCTAGCAAGGCCAGGATCATCGCGGTCGCCAGTGCCGCCCACAGCTGCAGCCAACGGTCTTGCGCAGGGAGGGCGGTCACGACGGTCGAGGATCCATGGGCAGGCGGCTGGGGCGAGTGTGGGGGGACGGACCGGTACAGCGTGCCGGGAGTTCCGTTGCCGGCGCGTGCCGCCGCGCGCGGCGGGCCGCGACACGCCGCCATCTGCCGCCGCTGCGGACACGCAAGGCCTTGTCGCGCCAGGGATTGCATCGGCGCACGAGGAAACCGGCTAAGGTGACGCGCCCGGCCGGCGCGACAGCCGGCGTACAGACAGCGGGCACCGACACCCGCCCCGCCGCAGGAGAACCGCATGACCCGACGCTTGGCCACCGCCCTGCTCGGCGCTGCGCTGGCGTTGCCCGCGCACGCCGCGCCCTCGCACCTGGACAGCGTCCTGCAACGCGGCACGCTGCGCGTGTGCACCACCGGCGACTACGCGCCCTACAGCCGCCTGCGCGCCGACGGCGGCTACGACGGCATCGACATCGCCCTGGCGCAATCGCTGGCCGACAGCCTGGAGGTCACGCTGCAATGGGTGCCCACGCGCTGGCCGACGCTGCTGCCGGACCTGCGCGCCGACCGCTGCGACATCGCCGTCGGCGGCATCTCGGTGTCGCTGCCGCGGCAACGCCAGGCTTGGTTCAGCGCGGTGCTGGAGGTCGACGGCAAGATCCCGCTGGTGCGCTGCGCCGACCAGGCGCGCTACCGCGACATCGCCCAGATCGACCGCCCCGAGGTGCGGGTGATCGAACCGCGCGGCGGCACCAACGAGGCGTTCGCCCGCCGCGAACTGCCGCATGCGCAACTGCTCCTGTCCGACGACAACCCCGCCATCTTCCGCGACCTGCGCGAGGGCCGCGCCGACGTCATGATCACCGACGCCTCCGAGGCGCGCTTCCAGCAGCGCCAGGTGCCCGGTCTGTGCGCGGTGGCGCCGCAGCGGCCGCTGCAGTACAGCGAGAAGGCGTTCCTGCTGCCGCGCGACGATATGGCCTGGAAGGCCTACGTCGACCAGTGGCTGCACCTGAGCAAGGCCAGCGGCGCCTATGCACGGATCGTGGCGGCGTGGCTGGGCGATCCGGAACCAATTCCCTGAACCTACCGCCTGCCCGCGCCCAGCCGCTATGCTGCCGCGGCCGGCGGCGTTCGCCCCGGCATGGGGACCCAACAAGGAGAGAGCATGAAACTGCAATGGAAAACGCTCGCGCTGCTGAGCGTGATGTTGCTGGCGACCGGCTGTGCGACCAACAGCGTGGTGCACCAGAGCTACAAGGCGACCACCGCCGAAACCTACTGGTACCAGCTCACCGGCAACGACGACACCGATGCCGAGAGCCTGGCCATGTTCCGCCGCCAGCTCGACGCGCAACTGGACGCGGCGCACCTGCACGGCACACAGGGCCAGGCCAATGCGCGCAAGATGACCATCGTCATCGATCACTACTACATGCGCAGCAATGGCGCGCGTTTCTGGGCCGGCATCATGGCCGGGCGCGACAAGGTCAAGAGCCGCATCAGCGTCGCCGATGCCAACGGCAAGACCGCCGCGCAGTTCGATGTGGAATCGACCAACAGCACCGCCTGGGGCACCTCCGAAGGCCTGATCGAGCGCCACGCGCAGGAGATCGTCGCGCGGCTCAAGCAACTGCAGTAGTGCTTACCGCCCGTGCAGAACCGCAGCGGTCCTGCGCGGGTACAGAGGCAAAATGCCGCGCTGTCTGCAGCGCCCCTCGCATCATCTGCTCCCACGACACGCACGCCGGATGTAGCTTTCTCCGTAGGAGCGGCTTCAGCCGCGACGGAGCGTTCCCGGTAAAGCCCGTCGCGGCTGAAGCCGCTCCTACGACACGCGCTTCGACGTGATGCGAGATGCGCTGTCGTCGATCAAGCAGCCGCACGTCAGATGCGCAAGGCGGCCCGCGCAGTACCAGTAACGCTCAGCCGGCCAGGCCCAACTGCTCGGCCAGGTCGCTGCGTGGCGAACGCCCGTACAGCCGGCTGTATTCGCGACTGAACTGCGACGGGCTCTGGTAGCCGACGCGGTAGCCGGCCGCGCCCACGTCCATGCGTTCGACCACCATCAGCCGCCGCGCCTCGCGCAGGCGCAACTGCTTCTGGTACTGCAACGGCGTCATCGCCGCGACCGCGCTGAAATGGTGATGCAGCGAGGACACGCTCATGTTGACCTGGCGCGCCAGATCCTCGATCCGCAGCGGCTCGGCGTAGTGCTGGCGCAACCAGGCGATGGCCTTGGCGATGCGGTTGCTGGGGCTGTCCTCCTGGGCGATGCGCAGCAAGTTCGGCCCGCATGGTCCGACCAGCAGGCGATACAGGATCTCCTGTTCGATCAGCGGCGCCATCGCCGCGATGTCGGCCGGACGTTCCAGCAGCCGCAGCATGCGCAGCGTCGCGTCCAGCAGGTCCGGGCAGGCGGTGTTGACCGACACCCCGCGCGGGCGTTCGGCGCCGACCTGCGGCGGCAACGGAATCCGCTCGAGCAGTTCGCGCAGCCGGTCCGGCCGGATCGACATGCCCACGCCCAGCAGCGGCTGTTCCGGGCTGGCCTGGGTGATGCGCGAGACCACCGGCAGATCCAGCGTCACCAGCAGAAAGGTGCCGACGCCGTAGCGGTACTCCTCGTTGCCCAGGGTCAGGCACTTCTCGCCCTGCAATACCAGCGCGAAGACAGGCCACTGCGCGGTGTGCGTCTTCGGCGACGGCGCGGAGCGGTAGGAACAGAAGAAGCCCTCGATAGCGGTCTCGTGGTCGCCATCGGGCGTGGCCAATCGGGCAACCAGGGCGGCCATTTCCTGGTAGCGGTGGGCGAGCGCGGTCATCGGCAAAGGCGCCGTAGCGTGCGAAAGGAGGAAGGCAAGCTTGCACGATGCTGCGCCGGCGCGGACCACGGCGCGACGCGGCTTGCAGGATCGTACAAGAATTCCGTTGGATCGCGCTAACGCGCTGGCGGCGCAGGCCAGCATCCTGTCTCGGCCGGTTCCCCTACCGGCGCCGTCCCGGAACGCCCGCCCCCGCCCGCCTGTTCCGGCCGTACGGCCCTGTCCCTTCCCCATGCCCCTCGTCGCGCTGTCGCGTCGCTGCCAGCGTGCCATGCGGGCGATGCAGACCGCAGGAGAGACCGATGCATCCCCATACCGAAGCCCTGGAAATCGCCACCTTCCGCCTGCTCGACTGCACCTGGCGCACCTTCCTGCGCGCCAATGCCGAGGTCGATGCCTGGCTGCAGCGCCAGCCCGGCTTCCGCTCGCGGCGCATCGCCCGCCGCCGCGACGGCAGCGTGGTCGACATGGTGCTGTGGGACAGCGTGGCGCACGGCACCGCGTCGGCGCGGCGGCTGATGCGCGAACTGCAGGGCGCGGCGATCCACGCCCTGATCGATCCGGACACGGTGTCGTGGGACATCGCCGCGGTGCAGCACGTCAGCGGCGAGGAAAGCGACCGGGAGGAGGACGCCGCCGAGGCCGACAGCCTCGCCGCGTGACCTGCGCGGCCGGCGCCGCGCGCGGCTGGTCAGACCCAGCCGCGCCGGCGGAACCAGGCCAGCGGCAGCAGCATGCTCAGCGCGATCACGCCCAGCGCCCAGTAGTAGGCGTCGTGCCATTTCAGCTCGGGCATATGCGCGAAGTTCATGCCCCAGATGCCGACCAGCACCGTCGGCGGAATGCCGACCACCGAGGCCACCGCCATCACCTTCATCACGTTGTTCTGGTCGACGTTGATCATGCCCAGCACGCTGTCGAGCAGGAACTCGATGCGGTCGTCCAGGTGCTGCTCGAATTCGATCAGGGTGGCCAGATCCTTGTGCAGCAGGCCGATGCGCTTGGCCGCGTCCTCGCCAAACCAGTCCGGCGCCGCATCGTCCAGGTAGGTAGCCACGCGCAGCAGGCCGTGGCCGGCGTTGTGCATGCCGCCCAGGCGCCGGCCCATGTCGCCGACGTCGTGCAGCATCCGCTCCAGGTGCCGCGACTTGTGCCGCGCATGCGGCTTGGCGAACGCCGCGCGCGTGGTCTCGGTGATCTGCGCCTCCAGCGCTTCCAGGCGGTCGGCCAGGCGCCCGACCAGTTCGTCGAGCAGGCGCAGCAGCAGGTCGTCGCTGCTGCGGCAGGGGCTGTGCTGCAGCTGCGCGGCCACCGCATCCAGCGAGGCCATCGGCTGCTCGCGCTGGGTCACCAGCACCCGCGGCGACACCGCGAACCCGAGCGGCGCGGTCGGACCGTCCTCGTCCTGGAAGCGCGGCACGTTGAGGAACAGCACCTCGCCTTCCACCCGCACCCGGCTGCTGAACTCGATCTCGCCGATGGCCGCGCGCGTCGGCACCGCGAAACCGACCTTCTCGTCGACCTCGGCCAGCTCCGCCTCGCTCGGCCGGCACAGGTCCACCCAGCACACCGGCGTATCGGAAGTGCCGCCGAGGCGGTGGATGGTGATCATCGGGACGGGCTCGCGCAGGAAAGGCCGCGAGCATCCGTCAGCGCGCGCGGAGCGTCAACGACCGCCGCGCGCACCGGTTCAGGCACTGCGGCGCTTCAACGCGTAGCCCACGCCCAGCAGCAGGAACCACACCGGGCTGGCGAACAGCGCCTGGCGGGTGTCGGCCTGCAGGGTCAGCAGCGCCAGCACGAAGGCGAAGAACGCCAGGCACACGTAGCACATGACCACCCCGCCAGGCATCTTGAACGCGGAGGCCGCATGCAGTTGCGGGCGCTTGCGCCGGTAGGCGATGTAGGCGCACAGGATCAGCGACCAGACGAACATGAACAGCACCGCGGCCAGGGTAGTGACCAGGGTGAAGGCGGTGACCAGGTTCGGGATCAGGTACATCAGCACGGTGCCGCCGAGCAGGCAGGCGCAGGAGAACAGCAGTCCACGCGCCGGCACCGCCGCGCGCGAGAGCCGGGCGAAACCACGCGGCGCGTGGCGCTCCTCGGCCAGGCCGTAGAGCATGCGACTGGTGGAGAAGATGCCGCTGTTGGCCGAGGACGTGGCCGAGGTCAGCACCACGAAGTTGATCAGGCTGGCCGCGGCCGGCACGCCGGCCAGCACGAACAGCTCCACGAACGGGCTCTTGCCCGGCACCACCTCGCGCCACGGCGTCACCGCCATGATCGCCACCAGCGCCAGCACGTAGAACACCAGGATGCGCACCGGGATCGAGTTGATCGCCTTGGGCAGGTTGCGGCGCGGGTCGGCGGTCTCGGCGGCGGTGGTGCCGACCAGTTCGATGCCGACGAAGGCGAACACCGCGATCTGGAAGCCGGCGAAGAACCCGCCCAGCCCCATCGGGAACATGCCGCCGTCGTTCCACAGGTTGGCCAGCGAGGCCACGTGCCCGGACGGCGACTGGAAGCCCCAGGCGACCAGTCCCGCGCCGGTGAGGATCAGCGCGCAGATGGCCACGATCTTGATCAGCGCGAACCAGAATTCCATCTCGCCGAACAGCTTCACCGTCACCAGGTTCAGCCCCAGCAGCAACAGCACGCACAGCATCGCCGGGATCCAGGGCGCCAGCGTCGGGAACCAGAACTGCGCGTAGGCGGCGATCGCGATCACGTCGGCGATGGCGGTGATGATCCAGCAGAACCAGTAGGTCCAGCCGCAGAAGAACCCGGCCCAGGGCCCCAGCAGATCGGTGGAGAAGTCGATGAACGACTTGTACTCCAGGTTCGACAGCAGCAGCTCGCCCATCGCGCGCATCACGAAGAACAGCATCACGCCAATGATCAGGTACACGAACAGGATCGACGGCCCGGCCAGGCTGATGGTCTTGCCCGAGCCCATGAACAGGCCGGTGCCGATCGCCCCGCCGATCGCGATCAGCTGCAGGTGGCGGTTGGAGAGGCTGCGCTGCAGGTGGTCGGGCTGGGCGGACGGATCGGTCATGGGCGCAGGCCATCGCGGGGGATTAGCCTGCAAACATAGAAGATGGCGGCAGTGCGCGCCAGCCGCGCGTGCGCCGGGTGGCGCCCGCGTCGGCACGGACGGCGCCGCATGCCGTCCGCCCCGCCGCGGGGGCCGTCGCTCAGGCCAGCGCGCCGCCCTGCCCGATCGCCACGAAGCTGAAGTCGCGGTCGGACTGGTTGCCGCCGCCGTCGCCGGTCTTCAGCAGCACCTGGCCCGCATCCAGGCGGATGATCACCGCGTTGTCGCAGGTGCTGCCGTCGCCCGGATAGATCTGGGTCACCGAGACCCCGTCCAGCGCCTGGAACGGCGGCTGGAAGCTCACCAGGTAATGCCCGGTGCTGACGTGCGCCACCGTATATCCCGCGCCGTTGTGGACCGCACCGTCCGCGCCGACCACGCCTGCCACCACCCGCACGCCCGCATGGGTGGCGGCGTCGCGCAATTGTTCCATCGCATTGTTGATCATGCCGTTCTCCGATCTTGATAAGGAAAGTCCGATGGCGCGGCGACCGCTGCGCTCCGTCGCGGCCACGCGCCGCTGCCCTGCCTCGTCCATGAGCCGGCAGCATCGCCGCGCTGCGTGCGCGGCCGTATCGGCGATTTCCTGATCGGCGCCGGTGTGGCGACCGAGATCGGCTCAGGCGGCCGCGCTCACACCAATTTGGTGCGCCGCCACCACCGCGTGACCTTCTCTTCGCGCACCAGGGTGAACAGCCCGGCGCCCAGGATCAGCGCGATGCCTACCGCCATCGGCCAGTCCAGGTGATCGTGGAACAGCCAGTAGCCGAACCCGATCGCCCACAGCATCTGGCTGTACTGGGTCGGCGCCACCGCGCTGATCGGCGCCGACCGCGAGGCGTACATCATGAAGATCGCGGCCAGGCCGGCGAGCAGGCCGTAGCCGGCCAGCAGGATCCACTGCTGCCAGGTCGGCCAGACGAAGGTCGGCAGCATCAGCAGGCCGCCCATCAGCAGCGGGCCGAGCACGCCGGCGCCGTACAGGGTCAGGCGCTTCTCGCCGGGCCCGGCCATGCGCAGGCTGATCACCGACACCGCCCCCACCAGACCGCAGACGATCGCCGCGACATGGCCCTGGCCCAGGTGCCGGAACCCCGGCCGCAGCACCACCAGCACGCCGATGAAGCCGACGATCACCGCCAGCCAGCGCCGCCAGCGCACCTCCTCCTTGAGCAGCAGCACCGACAGCACGGTGACGAAGATCGGCATCAGGAAGATCAGCGCGAACGCCTCGGCCATCGGCAGCAGTGTGAACGCGGTGACCGCGGACAGATTGCCGGCCGCGCCGGTGAACGCGCGCAGCAGCCAGATGCTGGGCCGCTGCGCCACCACCACCTCGCGCCAGCGATCGCCCGGCTTCTTCAGGAACGGCAGCGCAGACAGCATCAGCAGTGCGCCGAAGAACACCACCTCGTAGGCCGGCAGCGAGCCTTCCAGCCCCTTCACGAAGGCGTCGCTGATCGAATAGGCGGCGTAACAGGCGAAACCGAGCAGCACACCCTTGAGCATCATGAGCCTCTTGCGATCGAACGGCGCCCCCATACCGGGCACGCGGGAACTGGCGCCCATTATGCGGGGGGAACGGAAGCAGCGACCGCGCGAACCGTCCAGGACACGACAAATTCTTAAGCAATGCGTTGCTATAAGCCTCAGCGCAACCAAGGGTGCCCCCGCGGTTGCATCCAGGGAGCGGGAGTTGCCTCCGTGTCAGGAAGACGCGAACCCAAGACCGCCTCGTCGGCCTCCCTGCTGCCTTGAACCCGATCGCAACGCGTCCGTTGCATGCAGCCAGAGACCGCCCGATGCCATCACTGCCACGTTGTCTGCCTTTCCTCCTTGCGGCAAGCCTGATCGGCTGCCAGCCGTCCGCGCAAACCACACCGGCCGACCACGCCGCCAACGGCGGCACGGACTCGCCCTCCCCTGCTCCAACGACCGACAAGGCGCCCGCTTCGCCGGCGGCGTCGCTTTCCGGGGAGGCGTCCCTGCAACCCTTGCTCAAGCCGGGAGACCAGATCCTCGCCTTCAAACAACACGACCTGACCGGCAACGGTGGGACCGATGCCGTGGCCATCGTCCGCCACGCCAATGCCGATGCGTCAGGCAATACCTGTGAGCTGCTGGTCCTGCAACAGGCGAATGCGGCATGGAACGTGGCCGACCGTAGCCCGCAAGCGGTCGACTGCCTCTACAACGATGTGGCGCGCAACGCGAAGCGCCTGGACGACAACCTGAGCCTGAAGACGCAGGAAATCGTCTACGTCAACCAGCAGACGCGCAGCAATGTCACCTACACGCTGAAGTACGACTCGGCCAAGAAAGCCTGGTATCTGGCGGAAGCGAGCAGCACGGCGCCGGCAGAGAATCCGCAGAGCGGCGCGATGGAGGTCTTCCGCGGAACCGCCAGTTATCCGGCGGACTTCGCATGGACCCCGATTTCGCAGATCGACCCAGAAAAACTGCAGGACGCCATGGACAAGCACCGCGCCGTCGTCCAGTAATCCGATTCCAAGGAGAGAACCATGCCCCGTTTCAACGAAAGCTCGGCATTGCTGCTCAAGACCGCGGTCGATTCCGGCATCACCTCGCCGACGGAACTGGCCAACCTGATGGGAAACGCCGCCGTCGAGACCGGCCACTTTCGCCGCATGCACGAGAACCTGGGCTATACCTCGGCCGACAGCGTGATCGCCGCGGTCTCCTCGGCCGATGACCGCTTCACCCGCAAGCAGGTGGAAGACGCCGTCGCCAGCCGCGACCCGCAGCGCATTGCCACCGTGATGTACGAAAACCGCGCCGATCTCGGCAATACCGAACCCGGCGACGGCTGGCGGTTTCATGGCCGCGGCTATCTGCAGTACACCGGCCGCGACAACTACGAGCGCTACGGCCAGCGCTTCAATGTCGATCTCGCCAACAACCCGGACCTGGCGGCCGAACCGCAGACGGCGGCCAATCTCGCGGTGGCCTATTGGCGGGATCGCGTACCGGAGAACCTGCGCGACAACGCCCGTGCAGCGGGCCGCATCATCAATGGCGGCGACAACGGTGCCAACGAACGCGTGCAGGCCGCGAACCAATGGGCCCAGACCATCACGCCAGAGCTGGTCGCCGACATCCGGAGCGGCAAGGTCTCGCTGCAGCAGCTGGCCAGCATGGGTGGAGATGAGCGCAGCCAGCAAACCCGGGCACTGCAGGAACAGTTGGCTGAACTGGGCTACCGGGGCGCGGACGGCAAGCCGTTGAAGCCGGACGGCGACTTCGGACGCAATACGCGCCATGCCCTGAAAGAGTTCCAGCGCGCGCATGGCCTGGATGACGATGCCGTCGTCGGACGCGACACACGGGCAGCTCTGGCCGAGGCCAAGCGTTCGCCGCTGGTCTCCGAAGCCACGCATGCCGACCATCCGTTCTTCAACGCGTTGCGCGAACGCATGCCCGGCGCCACCGACGCGCAAGTCGCGCACACCCTGCAAGCGGCCAAGGCCGAGGGCATCCAGGGCCCGCAGCAACTGCAGACGGTCACGGTACAGGACAAGGTTGCGTTCGTCGCCGGCACCACGCCAGGGTTTCGTGCGCGTGTCGATCTGGACCAGGTGCCGACGCTGCAGGAAAGCACCCGCCAGGTGAATGCGCAGAATCAGCAGCGCGATCAAGCATTGCAGCAGCCGGCCCAGCAGCAGGAACCTGCGCAGGCACGCGGTGGCATGGCGCATTGAACGAAGCCGCCGCGCTGCTCGCACATCCCATCGGCAACTCGGTCCCGATGGGATGTGCACCGGGGGGCAAAGCGCTTCTGCCGGAGTAGCGCGTTGGTCCGGTGCCGCAATCCTGCCGATACGTTTCGCACGTAGCAATGTCACATGCGGCGCTTGCCCGTCGCAGTCACCCCCTCTCGGCGCCGCGTCGGTTACGATGCGCTCCCGCATCCGAGCCCCGCGCCGCGCCCTTGCCGCCGGCAGATCCCCCGTGACCCGCTATTCCGGCCCCCTGCTCACCCGTCCGCTCGCCACCGCATTGCTTGCCGCGCGCGATGCCGGCGCCGCCACCTGGTCCGGTTCGCTCGACCTGGAGCGCAGCCACGGCCAGGCGCTGCTTGGCGCTGAAGGCTGGCAATGGCAGGGGCACGACTATCCCTATCCGGGCAAGCTCAAGGATCGCACGCTCTACTATTGGGACGGCGAGGACTTCGCCGCGGTGTCGCGCTTCGGCGGTGCGTTGATCAAGCTGGTACCGACCGAGTGGGGAGCGCCGACGTTCGAGATCGACGGCATCAAGATGTTGCCCAGCGCACAGCTGTCGCCGTTCGAGGACGCGCGGCGCAAGGTGGCGCTGGTGGAACCGCGCGGCAAGCAGGTGCTCGATACCTGCGGCGGCCTCGGCTATTTCGCCGCCTGCGCGCTGGAAGCCGGCGTGGCGCGTCTGCATTCGTTCGAAAAGAACGCCGACGTGCTGTGGCTGCGCACGCTCAATCCGTGGTCGCCGGATCCGGCCGCCAGCGATGGCCGTCTGCAGCTGACGCATGGCGATGTCGGCGCCGCCATCGGCGGAATCGCCGATGCGTCGATGGATGCGATCCTGCACGACCCGCCGCGCTTCGGCATCGCCGGCGAACTCTACGCACAAACCTTCTACGACCAACTCGCGCGGGTGCTGCGCCGCGGCGGCAGGCTGTTCCACTACACCGGCAGACCGAACAAACTCACCAGCGGCCGCGACGTGCCGCGCGAGGTGGCCAAACGCCTGGAGAAGGCCGGCTTCGCCGCGCAACTGGCGTTGGACGGGGTGCTGGCCACGCGCCGCTGAGGCGGCAGCGCGTCCAACGCGATGTCAGATCGACGCGAGAATGTGCTCGCGCAACCAGCGGTGCGCCGGATCGCGGTGCACGCGCTCGTGCCAGAGCATGGCCATCTCGTAGCCGGGCAGTTCCAGCGGCGGCGCGCACACCCGCAGGCCGGGCTGGTCGCGCACCAGGCGCTCGGGCAGCATCGCCACCAGGTCGCTGCGCTGGAGCGCGGCAACCACGAACTGGAAGTGCGGCACCGACAGCACCACACGCCGCTGCAAGCCGTACGCGCGCAGCGCGGCATCGGTGACGCCGCTGAAGCCGCCGCCATCGGGCGAGACGATGACGTGTTCGAGCGCGCAGAACTGCGCCAGGCTCGGTCGACGTCGCAACCGCGGATGGCCGGCCCGACCGACCAGCACGTAGTGTTCGGCGAACAGCGTGCGCCGGCGCAGGCCGGGCGGCGCGTCGGCGACGGTGTGCAGGGCCAGGTCGATCTGGCCCTGTTCGGCCTGCTGCGCGATCGTCGGCGGCGCCAACTGCAGCACCGCCAACGTTGTGCCCGGCGCCACCCGGCGCAAGGCGGCGATCGCCGGCAGCAGCACGGTGGACGCACCGTAGTCGCTGGCCGCTACCCGCCACAACGTCTGCGCGCGCGCCGGATCGAACGGTGCGTCCGGTGCCACTGCCTGCTGCAGCGCCTGCAAGGCCTCGCGCAACGGGACGCGCAGCGCTTCGGCGCGGGCGGTGGGGCGCATGCCGCGCGGCCCAGGCAGCAGCAGGGGATCGCCCAGCGCCTCGCGCAGCTTGGCCAGGTGCACGCTGACCGAGGGCTGCGACAGATGCAGGCGCGCCGCGGCGCGGGTCACGTTGTGCGTGTCGAGCAACGTGTCCAGTGTCAGCAGCAAGTTGAGATCCAGGCGCCGCAGATCAGCCATCGTAATAACGGACATTAAGGCAATTCATTTCCACTATAGCGAACGACGGCCTAGCGTGGAGACCTTCCCTCATTGAGCACCCGCATGAACGTCTTGTTGGTCTACGCCCATCCCGAACCCGCCTCGCTCAACGGCGCCCTCAAACAGGTGGCGGTGCAACGCCTGCAGGAGGCCGGCCACCACGTCCAGGTCTCGGATCTGTACGCCATGGACTGGAAGACCACGGTCGACGCGCAGGACAGCCTGGACGGCGCCGCGGACGCACGCTTCGATCCCTCGCGCGACTCGCAGCGCGCCTTCGCCAGCGGCCGCCAGCGCGCGGACATCGCCGCCGAACAGAACAAGCTGCGCTGGGCCGACGCGGTGCTGCTGCAGTTCCCACTGTGGTGGTTCTCGATGCCGGCCATCCTCAAGGGCTGGGTGGACCGGGTGTATGCCTGCGGCTTCGCCTACGGGGTCGGCGAACACTCCGACACGCACTGGGGCGATCGCTATGGCGAAGGCATGCTCGCCGGCAAGCGCGCGATGCTGATCGTCACCGCCGGCGGCTGGGAATCGCACTACGCGCCGCGCGGCATCAATGGCCCCATCGACGACCTGCTGTTCCCGATCCAGCACGGCATCCTGCATTACCCGGGCTTCGATGTGCTGCCGCCGTTCGTGGTGTACCGCAGTGGCCGCATGGATGCGGCGCGTTTCGCACAGACCAGCGCGGCGCTGGGCGAACGGCTGGACACGCTGTTCAGTACCGCGCCGATCGCATTCCGCAAGCAAAATGGCGGCGACTATGCGATCCCTGCACTGACGCTGCGGGAGGATCTCGCCCCAGGCCGCAGCGGCTTCGGCATCCATGTGCTCGACGCGGACACGCAAGCGGCGGCGACCTCCAACCGCACAGCGTCGACGCCGACGACGTAGGCGCGGTGCCGACAGCACACCTGTAGGATGCAGGCGACCGCCACTCCGTTGGAACCGCCGCGCCGATGTCCACCGACGTCTTCGTCCGCCTGCTCGCCGTGTGCAGCGCCGCCTTGCTCGGCGCCTGCGCCACGCAGGCGCCGCGCGTGCCCGAGCGCACGCCCAGCGAGGTCAAGGCCGACATTGCCCGGCGCATCCCGGCGACGGTGCCCGATCGCCGCGGCTGGGCCGACGACGTCTACGTGGCCCTGGCCTCGCAGAGTCTGGGCACCAATGCCGAGAACATCTGTGCGATCCTTGCGGTCATCGAACAGGAATCGACCTACCAGACCAATCCGCCGGTGCCGGGGCTGGGCAAGATCGCCCGGGCGGAACTGCAGCGGCGCGCGGCGGCGGCGCATGTGCCGGCGTTCGCTGTGGATGCGGCGCTCAAGCTGCGCGGGCCGGATGGGCGCAGCTATGCCGAGCGCCTGGCCGCTGCGCGCACCGAACAGGATCTCAGCACCATCTTCGAGGACATCGCCGGCAGCGTGCCGCTGGGCCAGCGCCTGTTCGGCGACCTCAACCCGGTGCACACCGCCGGGCCGATGCAGGTGAGCATCGCCTTCGCGCAGGCGCATACCGACGGCTATCCGTATCCGCTGAGCGACGGCGTGCGCCACGCGGTGTTCAGCCGCCGCGGTGGCATCTGGTTCGGCACCCGCCACCTGCTCGGCTACCCGAACGAAGCGGCGATGCTGTACCGCTTCGCCGACTTCAACGCCGGCTGGTATGCCAGTCGCAATGCCGCGTTCCAGGCTGCGCTGGCGCGTGCCAGCGGCATCTCGCTCGCCCTCGATGGCGATCTGCTGACGCCAGGCGCCGACCTCGACACGCCCGGCGCCACCGAGCGCGCCGCACGCAGCCTGAGCACGCAACTGGGCATGGACGCGCGCACCATCCGCCGCGAACTGCAACGCGGCGGCGAAGCGGATTTCGCCGACAGCGCGCTGTATCGCCAGGTGTTCGCGCTGGCCGACCGCGATGCCGGCAAGCCACTGCCACGCGCGGTGCTGCCGGGCATCGCCCTGGAAAGTCCGAAGATCACCCGCAAGCTCACCACCGCCTGGTTCGCGCAGCGCGTGGCCGAGCGGTGGCAGCGCTGCCTGGCCAAGTGATCGCCGCGACACGCCGATGGCAGCGCACTACTTCGGCTTGCGCAACGCCATCAGCGCCCAGCCCGTGGCGATGGCCAGCGCCAGCAACACGAGACAGAGCATGCTGTCCCACGCGATCGAGAACCAATAGTGGTCTGGATCGGTCGCCAGCAGATAGATCCGCTTCGGCCCGGCTCTCGGTACGCCAATGTAGACGCCGCTCTGCAGCGCTTTGGCCAACAGGTACAGCTTCATCGCGGCGGCCGCCACCATGACCGCCGCCATCAACATCAACACCGGCCGTTCCAGACGCGCGACCAACCGCTGCAGGCGCGTGGGTGTCGGCATTGGTGGGGGCGGTCGTCGTTTGCGTTTGCCCATGGCCTCCTCGCCTGCGCTAGCCACTGCAGTCTAGAGCGATGCCGGAGAACGCCGGCACAACGCGCCGCAGCGCACACCGCGACGTGCTGCGCCGAAGCGCAGCACTAGGCAGCTGTGCGCCGCCCTGGCGCGCCGAGCAGGCCGATCCGGCGAAACCACAGTTCCAGCGGCACCGTGACCAGCGGCGGCAGCGCCGCCAGCAGGCTCAACGCCCACGCCCACCACGGCCAGCGCAACCGCAGCGCCGCGAGCAGGCTGGCGACCACGTACAGCAGGAACGCCACGCCATGCAGACGGCCGAACAGCCACACGCCCAGCTCGGTGGTCTGGGTGCCGTACTTGAGCAGCATGCCGAGCAACAGGCCAGCCCAGGTCAGGCCTTCGAACACGGCGGCAGCGGCGAACAGCCGGCCCACCGGCGACAACGGACGGGAAGAAGACAAGGACACACGCAACTCCAGTGACGGGGACGAGGCCGCGACGCGATGGCGGCGGCGACGCCCGCTGGCCGTTGCATTGTAGAGCGTGTCCTTGCGCGTGGCGCACAGGCGCGACGCGGGCACGGCGAGCGCGGCACAGGTAGACCCATCGCACCGATCCGTCATCGCGTGGCCGGCAGTGCGCCGCAGCGCACCGCGGCAGTTCTCAGCGGCGCTGTTCCAGCACCGCCACGTCGTCCGGCGCCAGCTGCACCGTGTCGTTGCTCGGCGCCGGACCCAGCAGCGCGCGCATCGACGCCGGCAGCCGCACGGTGTGCGCGGTGGCGCCGTGGTTGATCAGCACCACGATGCGACGCGCGCCATCGCTGCGCACCCCCACTTCCACATCTTCCGGCACGTCGGCCAGTGGCGCCTGCACCCCGGCGTCGCGCAACCAGTCACCGGTGAGGCGATCCAGCGTGGCGTCGTCGAACCAGCCGCCAACATAGCTGATGCGGCCCTTGCCGACGCGCCGGGTCAGCAGCGCCGGCGCGCCATCCAGCCAGCCGTTTGCCGCGCCGTAGCGCAGCGGCGCGGTGGTGTCGGCGGCAGTGGCCTGCAACTGTTCGGCCCAGATTTTGGCGCTGCCGTCGGCGCCCGCGCCGACCAGCGGGATCGGCTTGTCCAGCGCATAGAACTGCTCCACGCGTCCGCCGAGCAACGCCGCCAGCGGACCGGGCTGGCGCTGCGGATGCAGGCCATTGTCGATGTTCTTCATACCGCTGCGCGGCCCCAGCACCAGGTGCCCGCCGTGTTCGACATAGGCCTTCAGCCGCTGCGCCTGTTCCTCGGTCAGCACGTTCAGCGCCGGTGCCACCACCAGCTTGTAGCGCTCCAGCGGCGCCATCGCCGAGACCACGTCGACCACCTGCGCCTGCTGCCGCAGCGGACGGTAGAAACTCTTCATCTGCACGACCGGATCGAAGTCGGCCGCGTGCTTCTGGAAGCCGATCGCCCAGCGGCTGTCGAAGTCGTTGATCAGCGCCACCTGCGCCTGCGGCGTGGTGCCAGCCAACGCCGGACCGGCCTTGGCGAACTCCGCACCGACCTGCTGGATCTCCGCATACACCGGCACCGGCGTACCGTCGGCGCCGACCAGGGTGCCGTGGTATTCCTCCTGGCCGTTGGGCGCGGCGCGCCACTGCCAGTACGAGACCGCATCGGCGCCATGCGCCACCGCCTGCCACGCCATCGCCCGCACCTGGCCCTTGCGCAGCGCCACGTTGGTCGCGCGCCAGTTGACGAAGCCCGGCTGGGTTTCCATCACCCAGTAGTTGCGCTGCTTGTAGCCGCGGGTCAGATCGTGGCGCGCCGCATTGTCGACCCAGTCATAGCGCTCGCCGGCGACGTAGTCGTCCCAGGCGGCGATGTCGAGCACGCCGTGCACGGTGTAGGCGTCGAAGCCGGCGAACCAGCCCATGGTGTTGGTGGTGATGAACTGGCGCGGATCGGCATGCGGGCGGATCGCATCGATCTGGTTGCGCGAATAGTCGGCCCAGGTATCGCTGACGAAGCGCTTCCACTCCAGCAGCAGCGCCGGATTTTCCTCGTCCTCGCGCACCGGGATCTGCGCGAAGTCGTTGTAGGTCTGGCTCCAGTAGGCGGTGGCCCAGCGCTGGTTGAGCGCGTCGATGCTGCCGTACTTGCGCTGCAGCCAGGCGTGGAACTGCGCCTTGGCCTCTGGATCGAACGAGGACTGCGCGTACTCGTTGTCCAGTTGCCAGCCGACCACGTGCGGGTTGTGCCCGTAGCGCTGCGCCATCTGCTCGGCGATGGCATGCGCGAAGCGCCGGTAGCGGGTGCTGGCGAAAGAGAACTGCTGGCGATTGCCGTGCTCGTCGCGCACGCCGTCCTGGCTGACCCGCAAGGTGTCCGGATAGGCCTGGGTCAACCACGCCGGCGGCGCCGCGGTCGGCGTGCCCAGCACCACCACCATGCCGTGGCGCGCGGCCGCGGCGATGGCGCGATCCATCCAGTCGAAGTCGTACTGCCCCTCGCGCGGCTCCATCCGGCTCCAGGCGAACTCGCCGATCCGCACCACGCGCACGTGCGCCGCCTGCATCAGCGCCAGATCGTGCTCCCATTGCGCCTCCGGCCACTGCTCCGGATACCAGGCCACGCCGAGCAACAGCGGCGCGACGTCGCGATAACGGGTGGCCTGCGCCTGCGCCAGCATCGGCAGGCAGAGCAGGATCGACAGCATCGCAGCGAACAGGGCAACGCCGCAGCGTTGCGGAACACGGAACAGTGGCATGCGCAAGACCTTCGCAAGAGGAAACGCCGGCACGCCCCCTGCGCTGTGCCAGCGCCTGCATTGTGCGCAGTTTTGCCATGCGCGCACTTGTGCATCTTGCGGCGTTTGCACGCGCAACTGCGCACAATCCGCACGCCGTACCTCACGCCGCGGCCGGGTGGTGCACCGCGCTGCAACGCGTTGCATTCGCCCATGTGGAGTGGGGAGCCGGTTGCGCTTGGCGTGCGCCGCCGGTCTCACTTGCCGGCTTTGGACGATGGCGACATTGAAATGGTCATCTGCGCTGGCTAGCGTCACGCCTCCCCCACTGCTGGACACGCCATGAAGACCCCCCGTTTGCTCGGCACCTTGCTCGCCGCAGCCGCCACGCTGTTCTCGGCCGGCACCGCCCTGGCACAGACCGTCACCGTGACCCCGAGCGAAGTCCACCAGACCATCCAGGGCTTCGGCGGCATGAACGGCGCCGGCTGGATCGCCGACCTCACCCCGGCCCAGGTCGACCTGGCGTTCGGCAGCGACACCGGGCAGATCGGCCTGTCGATCATGCGCATGCGCATCGATCCGTCCAGCTCCGGCTGGAGCCAGCAGGTGCCCTCGGCGGTGCGGGCCCGCGCGCACGGCGCGGTGCTGCTGGCCACGCCGTGGTCGGCGCCGGCCTACATGAAGTCCAACAACAACCTCAACAACGGCGGCAAGCTGTTGTCGCAGTACTACGATGCCTACGCCAAGCACCTGCTGGATTTCACCGCCTACATGGACAGCAAGGGCGCGCCGATCTACGCCCTGTCGCTGCAGAACGAGCCGGACTGGCATCCGGACTACGAGTCGGGCGACTGGAACGGCACCGACTTCCTCAACTTCATCAGCGCGCAGGGCGCGAAGTTCGGCAAGTTCAAGCTGCTCGCCGCCGAGTCGCTGGGCTTCAACACCGCGCTGACCGACCCGGTGCTCAACAGCAGCGCCGCCCAGTACCTGTCGATCATCGGCGGCCACTTGTATGGCGTGCAGCCCAAGGACTATCCGCTGGCGCGCAGCAAGGGCAAGCAACTGTGGATGACCGAACACTACACCGACAACACCGACGGCAACGCCTGGCCGTCCGCGCTCGGCGTGGGCAGCGAACTGCATAACAGCATGCTCGCCAACTACAGCGGTTACATCTGGTGGTACATCCGCCGCAGCTACGGGCTGATCGCCGAGAACGGCACGGTAAGCAAGCGCGGTTATGTGATGTCGCAATACGCGCGCTTCGTGCGTCCGGGGTCTGTACGCATCGGCGCCACCGCCGCGCCGTATAGCGATGTCGCGGTCAGCGCCTACAAGACCCCGGGCGGCAAGCTGGTTCTGGTGGCGGTCAACACCGGCACCCAGCATCGGCAGCTCACCGTGCGCGTGCCCGCCGGCAGCGCCACCGCGTTCACCAAGTACAGCACCTCGTCCAGCCTCAACGTCGGCTACGGCGGCAAGTACAGCGTCGCCTCGGGCCAGACCGTGGTCTACGTCGACCCGCAGAGTGTGGCGACGCTGGTCGGCGAGTGATCGTCGCGATGGTTTGATTCGGTCGGATCGACCCGCGGCAGCCGAGCGCTGCCGCGGGTTGGTTCTACCTGCTGCCTAGTTGCGTCGTCGCGGCGCCACGCCTTGCGCGTCGGCACCACGATACGCGCCAGCGGTCAGCCCAGCTTGGCCAGGAACCCGAGCAGCGCCTGATTGAACTCTTCGGCATGGCTGGTGTTGCAGCCATGCGGCGCATCCTTCAGCAGCACCACGTCGCTGCCGGCGATGACGCGATGGGTGCGCTGGCCCGAGCCCTCGTACGGCACGGTCGCGTCGGCATCGCCGTGCAGCACCAGGGTCGGCACGTCGACCTTCTTGAGATCCTCGCGGAAATCGGTGGTGCCGAATGCCTCCATGCAGCCGAGCGCCGCAGTCTGGTCGCTCTGCAGGCACAGCGCGATCGCCTCCTGGCGCTGCGCCTCGCTCACCTTCAGCGTGCCGTGGGCACTGAAGAAGCCGCGGGTGAAGTCGTCGAAGAAGGTCTCGCGCGAGGCCTTCAGCCCCTGCTCCATTTCCTGCGCCTGCTCCTTGCTCAGCGGCCCTTCCGGGTTGTCCTCGGTCTTGAGCATGTACGGCGGCACCGCGGAAGCGAACACCACGCCGGCGAGCTTCGCGGTGCCATGCCGCGCGACGTAGCGCGCCACCTCACCGCCGCCCATCGAGAACCCGACCAGCACCGCGTCGCGCAGCTGCTTGTCCTCGATGATGCCGGCCAGGTCGTCGGCCAGGGTGTCGTATTCGTAGCCGTCGGCCGGCTTCTCGGAACGGCCGAAGCCGCGGCGGTCGTAGGCGATGACCCGGTAGCCCGCCTGCTGCAGCGGCCCGACCTGGTCCTTCCACGCCTCCGCCGACAGCGGCCAGCCGTGGATCAGGATCACCGGGCGACCGGCACCGCCGGTATCTTCGACATGCAGGCGGACACGTGCGCTGGTTGCAGCCATGGGGCAAGACCTCGTGGTGGGGAGTCGCCGCAGCTTCCACGGTCGCATGTCCGGCCCGCGTGAGGGCGATGTGTCGGGTGATTTAACGCTGCGCGAAAGCGCTCAACCGATCCGCGATACGGCGCGGGTCAACTGCGCCAGCGCATCCCGCGCGATGCTGTGAAATGCTGCGGACATGTGCGCGTCCTCGATGACGCGCTCCCAGAACGTCACCGCCATGCCGGCCGCTGCGCGCCAGTCGTCGCGCTGGTCCGGTGTCGGCAACGGCAGCACATAGGCGCGCTCCACCACCTCGCCGCTGGCCGCAGGACGGAACGCCATCGGCAACATGTCGTAGATCGGCGCCAAGGCCAGCGGCAAGACATCGCCCAGCATCAGGCCCGCGTTGCCCAGATGCATGTCGTTGTTGCCGATCAGTGCGCCGAACCAACCGCACACACGCAGGCGCTGCGCGTCTGCGTCGCTCAGCCAGCCTTCGCGCTGCAGCTGCGGTGCGAACGACCACCAGTCGATGCGCCCATGGCCGAAGTAGGCCGCATCCACCGCGGCCAGCGAGACGAAGCCGCGCCGTCCCAGCACAGGCGTGCGGTCGAACCGCGTCGATTGCAGGAACACGCGACCGTCGCTCTCGAGGAGTTCGCTCTCGGCGGCGGCGATACCGTGCGCACGCAGGACGTCGCTGGCCAGGTGCTCACACCGCAGCAGGTCGCTCCAACGCTGCGCGGCCGGCGTGCCGGCACGCTCGCTGAACTTGACGATGACCGCCGTGTAGCCGCCTTCCGTGTGCAGGATTGCGGTGAATTTCGGTTGTTCGCCTCCTGCCGACGAGCCCACCGCCTCGCCCAGCAACGCCTGCTCGGCATGCTGCGGATACAGACCACGCCGCTCCGCCTGCGGTATCACATCCACTGGTTGCAGCGCAGCCTGCTGTGCGCGCTGCAATGCAAACTCGCCCAGCACCAAATCGCCCGGTTGATCGTCGCCGTGCCGCAACAGAGCCAGCACCACATCGTCAGGCTGCCAACGTTGCAAGTCCTGCGGCGCACCGATGTCCTCAGCCACGCGCCTCGCGAAGGCCCGACCAAGGAAGCCCTGCGGACGCTGGTCGTCCAGAAACCACGGCAGCCCTGGAAACAGTCCACTGGCAAAGTCGCCATGGATCAGCGCGGGGCAGGTGACCTGTGGAACGAACAGGTAGCCATCACCGTGCATGGCGTGCAGATGACCGAGCGTTTCGGCACGACCGCGCGAATCGATGCGGAACAACGGCCAACGATGGCCCGCCCGGCCCAGCGACCGGGTGAGCACATAGCGTGTCGCCCGAGCTTTGCCGATCCGCAGCACCTGCTCGCCAGCACTGGCCAACAGGCGCGATACCGTCGGTTGACTGATCTGCAGCACATCGCCGATGCGGGCCGCCGTCACGACCTTTTCGCTGCGCAAGAGGGCAACAAGATCGCGTAGCCGGTCATCGCTCATGCCGACATTGAATAGATTTATGAATTAATAGTCAAGCCAGTCAGCGACTGAGAGCAGTTGCTTCTGCGGCCAAAGCAGGCTTGCAGGCTCGAATCAAACGCAATTCTTGAATAGATAAAGAATTGATTTTTGCGCTACCGACGGCGAGCGCCAGACTGCGATCTGCTTCGCAGATCGCAGTCTGGCGCTCGCCGTCGGTGCTGTCAACTCTTTGAAACGCAAATAAAAGCGTCTGTCAGCTAGATGGTGTGTGCAACTAAATGACGACGCGCCCTGCAGGCTGGTGCGTCTTAGACCCAGTTATCGTTACCGAAGTCGCCGTCGTCCTGGAAGTCCTGGCCCATGTCCTGCTGCGGCGTGTCGTCGTAGTAGTTGTTGGTGATGTTCTCGACCACCGTTTCCTGCGGCGCGCCGCCGCCGAACAAACCGCCGCCGTGGTGGCCACCCAGCAGGCTTTCCACGCCCTCGAAGAGGAACATGCCGCCGGCCACGCCGGCCGCCGTGGTGGCGGCGGTGCTGAGGAAGCTGGGGCCACGCGCGGCGGCCGGCGGCGGCGTCGGCTCCGCGGCCGCGGCACCGCCACCGAACCAGCGCTCGCGCCAGCCGGGCGCACCGGCGCCCGCGACGCCTGTGGCGGCGGGCGCCGGGGGCACCGGCGGCGGCGCCGCATTGAAGCCCTGGCCCAGGAAGCTGGCCGGCGGCGGTGGCGGCGCGGCCTGCTGCTGCAACTGCGCGATCTGCGCCTTGGCGGCTTCCAACGCGTGCTCCAGCAGCAAGGTGCGCTGCACCAGCAGATACACGGCATCGGGTTGATCGGCCAGGCGCGCGTGGATCAGCGCGTCGGCCTGCGGATCTTTGGCCACCCCGCCGGCGCTGCGCAGGCGCGCCAGGAAGTCTTCGAGAAGCTGCTGTTCTTGCGGAGTCATACCCGTACCTGGATGCGATGACCGGCCCAGTGCCGGCACGGCACGGTATGGGCATGGTCAGGGTGGCGCCAAGGGCACGGCCTGCGCGTCAGTGCGCCGGCATTCATCCAGGCGCCGTCGGCGCAGAGCCCGCGCATGACTTCCGACAGGTCCGGACCTGGCGCGACATGACTACATTTGTAGTCAAACGGGACGGAGAGCACCGATGCGCGGACGCAACACGCGATGGGCAGCCATATTGGGCTTGGCCGTGCTGACGGCCGCCCCGGCCTGGGCCGGCGAACAGTGGATCGTGGTGACCGATCTGTGGGGCAACCGGCTGTACCAGACGCTGGAGCTCGAAACCCACGGCAACCGGCTGCAGGGACGGCTTGACGCCGACCCCATCCAGGGCACCCGCAACGGCAAGGCGATCGCCTTCACCACCACCGGCACCGATGGCCGTCTGTCCCGCTTCGATGGACGCGTGGATGGCGCGCACATGCAAGGCCGCAGCACGCGTCCCGATCCCAATGCCGCCGACGTGCGCGCCACGCATGCCTTCGATGCGTGGCGCGTCCCGACGCGCACGAGCGCGGCGGCGCAGACGCATGTCTTCGTGCCCCGCGACTACGCCAACACCTTCAGCGCCGACCGGGCACCGGCGCTGGTGCTGTGGCCGGGCGACAGCGTGCGCACCCAGACCCTGGACTCCGGCGGCGTGGATGCCGATGGCAAGACCCGCGCCCTGTACGGCAATCCGCAGGTCGGCCCGTTCTTCGTCGTCGGTGCCGAACCGGGCGACATGCTCGCCGTGCACCTGGTCGCGCTGCGGCTCAACCGCGACACCGCCGACAGCCTCGACGGCCTGGTCGGCCGCCTGCAGACCCCGTACATGGCGACGCAGGCGGCCGGCCTCGGCAAGCATGTGCGCTGGCACCTGGATCGCGACGCCGGGACGGCCCGCCCACTCGATGCCGACGGCCCGATGCGCACCTTTGCCGTACCGGTGCAGCCGATGCTTGGCGGGCTGGCGGTGGCGCCGGGGTTCGGCAGCGCGGCGCTCTCCACCGGCGACACCAGCGTCGGCGGCGGCAACATGGACTTCAACGCGGTGGCAGCGGGCAGCACGGTGCACCTGCCCGTGCAGCAGCCCGGCGCGCTGCTGTACATGGGCGATGGCCATGCCGTACAGGGCGACGGCGAAACCACCCAGTGGGCACTGGAAACCTCGCTGGACGTCGAGTTCCGTGTCGAGCTGGTGAAGCGCCATCCGATCGCGATGCCGCGCGTGGAATCCCCCGAGCAGATCGCCGTGCTCGGCCAGGCCGGTTCCAGCGACGACGCGCTGCGCCTGGCCACCTCCGGCCTGCTGCGCTGGCTGCAGCAGGATTACGGCCTGTCGCTGGCGCAGGCGACGCAAGTGCTGGGTGTCGCGGCCCGCTATCGCGTGGCCAATCTGGCCGGACGCAGCGTCGGCGTGGCCGCCAGCATCGACAAGACGGTGCTGCGCACCTTGCAGCCGGTATCGGCACCAGCGACGGATCGCCCCGACACAAGGCCGGCCGCGCGCTAGGTCTGCTCAGGCGCGCGACCCGCCCCACCCATTCGGCCCTACTTCGACTTGGCGGTGCTGGAGGACGAGGCGTCGCGTGGCAGCCGCGCGGCCCACATGTTGTCGACCAGGTTCGGATACGGGCGGCCGTTCTCCTCGGCGCGCTGCTTCGCGGCTTCCTTCTGCGCCGACGACAACGGCTGGCTGCGCTGACCGCGCGGATTCGGCTTCTTCCACGGAGGCGTCTTGGACGAGGGCATGGGGGTCACGGTGGGCGGAGAGGCGCCATCGTGATCCGGCCATGCGTGCGTGGATAGTGAAGGGACGCCCACATCGCCCGGCAAGTCCGCGATCGCTGCGCTACTCAGCATCCACCCCAGCCAGCGCGAACACCCAGCGCGGCACCACGGGTTCGCCGGCATAGAAATCCTTCGGCTTGTCCTCGGCCATCGCCCAGCGGTGCAGCCAGCTGATCCCGCCAGGGCCGGTGTAGCCCTCGGCGTGGGTGTAGGCCGGATCGCGCAATGCCTCCTCCAGACCGATGAAGGCGTAGCCACGGCGGCGCGTGGCCGCGACCAGCTCGGGGAAAGCAGCGGCGTTGAGCGCGTTGGCGTGCATCAGCCACACCTGCGGGATGCGGCGGCCGAACAGGGCCTGCGATTCGCGCTCGAAATAATCCAGCTTGTTGAGCATGTACGGCACGTAGCCATTGCGCAGGCGCAGCAGCATGGCGTCGCGCGCCGGGCCTGCCGGCTCGTCCAGCACATGCGCATAGGCGAACGCCCAGACCCACTCGCCGCTGTCCACGGTGACCGGCGCAATGCGGTAGCCATGCGTGGCCAGGAAGCCGTTGACCGCCTCACGGTCAGCGACGCTGCGGCCGGTGGCCAGATACGGATGACGGAACCACTGCAACGACTGGCCACGCTCGGCCAGCAACGGCCGCAACGTGCGCTCGCCGCGCACGATCGCATCCTCGTATGCCGACACGCCGACCTGGTGCAGGTTCACGTGGCCGTAGGTGTGATTGCCCAGCGCATAGCCGGCGTCCAGCCAATCGCGCAGCATCGCCACGCGTTGCGGCTGCACCTGGCCGTCCTGCTCCAGCTTGTCCTCGTTGACGAAGCCGACGATCGGCACCTGCGCCTGCCGCAGCGAGGTCATCAATTGCGTATGTAGTGCCGGCAATTGCGCCGGCGGCGTCTGCTCGATGCGCTGCCACGGCAGGTCGTCGATGGTCACCGCGATGCGGCGCGTGTCGTCGTCCTGGGCCTGGGCGAGTGCGGTGATGCACAGCAGGGCCGGCAGCAACAGGCAGCGAAGTACTCTCATCGGACGTCCCCGGTATGGAGCTGCCAGTCTATACGCCCGCCTACAGACCACACCAAGGAGCATCTTTCATCTAGTCGCGCGCGCTGCCTGGCCGACTCACCGGCAAGAGCCAGGCACCGAAGATTCAACGACCTGCGTGCGCATCGCCACGATATGGCGAGCAGGATAAAGGAGAGCGGCGTTCCAGGTTCCGAGCCAGCGCCCTCACCAGCTGCTCGCGCGCCAAGCGCTTTCGTGCAGGCGACAGGGCCGGCAGGATCTCCACAAGCGCATCGCTGAGCGGCAGCGACCAAGTCGCCTTGGGGCCATCTATCGCCCCATCTCTTCGGACCCCAGGCATACCGTGGATCCACGCCAGCATGAACGGCTTCTGCGACTGCGAATGGAACTCCAGCGGCGCCCCACGTTCGGGCACGATGCGGACCGTCATGGACGGGCTATCGTCTGTCCATGGGATAGTTTCGCGATAGAGTTGTTCGAGCTCTGTCCTCACGCTACCGGCAGTCGCTTGTGCGGCGCGCCACTGACGTTGCTGCAGAGGTGAGCAATCCCGAGCAGCAAACATCGTGTTGCGGATTCTGGCGATGGTCGCTGGCGCCATCGCCCGCTGCTGCAACACGTCCAGCCCGGTCGCGCGGTCGATGCGAGGCGCGCGTGCCGCCGCGAACAGCGCCATCACCTTGTCCGTAGCGACCCGCTGCTCGGCGTGCCTCGCCCCATCCTTGTTCGTCCAGCGCATGACGAATCCCATGCCGCTGCGCGCCGGAACCAAGTGGAACACTTCATCGACGTAGCCCCACCCCATGTACGTATAGTGGATGGAGACCGAAGCGATCTTGATGGAGTTTTGCTGCCTGCCCGGTGCTTGAGTACGGTCGGCGGCAAACAGACAAAAGGACGCCAAGGCGATGACGACGACCAATGCATTGCGCATGCGATTCCCCCAAGTGCAAGCACGGTAGTCCACCTCGCACAAAGAAGGAAGGGCCGCGCCGGCAACTCGATGGCCTGGAATCGGCATTCGCACACATTCGCGATGCGGCGCTCGACAGCTGGCACGAACAGCACCGCTATTACCTGAGTCCCGATGCCGTAGCGGATCTGCAAACTCAATACTTCAACGCGTCCGCCGTCGGCGCCAATGGCGCGAAGCGCGCACCGCTGAAATCGTGCAGCAACTGGAAGGCCTGCTCACCCCGCTGCGCCACCTCGCGGAAGTCGCTCTTGCGCAGGCGATAGAGCCTGCCCTCGCGCGCGAACACCAGGTCACCGCCATCCCAGTCGGCCCAGTCGCTGCCCGGCAGGTCGACCAGCACGGTGCCGTCGCGGTCCAGCACCCGGTGATCCAGGCCATACCAGGCATGGTTTTCCTGGCCGACCGCATGCAGCAGCGACTGCAGGCGGCGGCCATGGGCGCCGAGCTTCTCGCGCACGCGCGGGCGGCTGAAGCGGAACAATGCGCCGCTGCGCAGCCCGCCACGTTCGCCCTCGCCGTCATCGCGCAACTGCCAGCCATCGCGTTCGCGCAACACGCCATCGATCGGCTCGTCCTCGCCGCCGCCCGAATGCGTGCCGAACGGCCGCACCTGCAGATGGTGCGGCAACTGGAAGCCGGTCGGCATCGGAAAAGGATCCCGCCCCTCGCGTGGCCGGTGGTTCAACAACAAGGTCCGCTCGTCCTCGAACATCCCGCCGCCGCCCCAGCAGTCACCCTTCGGCCACAGCGCCAGTGCGGTGAAGAAGGGCGGCCGCGACAGCGCGGTCCAGGTGCCGAAGTCGCCGCGCTGCTTGGAGGCGAAGTACACCAGCAGCCGCCCCGACGGCGACAGATCGCAGCGTCGCTCGTAGATGCGGCCCTTGAACCACTGGCCGTGCACGAAGCTGTCGTCACGCAGATCCCAGTGGATCAGCTGCACCTGCTTGCTCGGCCCGCGGCGGAAGATCACCCCGGTGCGCGCCTCGCGGGCCAGCAGGGCGAACAGGCGGGTCGCCGGCGGGCGTTGCGACACGGGAGACGGAATGGATTCCATCTGCGGATCTCCTCGCAGGACTCAGCCGTCACAGTGGCAGACCCGCGGCACCGCGACAACCGCCGCCGGCGCGTCGCATTCGCGACGCGCATGCCACCACCGATGTGCGCGAACGGCGGGCCACCCCAGCCCGCCTTTACCGCGTCGCGCTACTTGGCGATCACCGACGTTCCCGACGGCACCATGTAGCAGGCCTGCGCCTTGGCACAGGCCTCGGCGTTGATCTCGGCGATCTGGCTGGCCAGGTACTGTTCCGGGGTCAGGCCCATGCGGTTGCGGTAGGCGTTGTCCGCATCGGCCTTGGCCACCTGCTCCTGCTCGCGCTGGCGCTCGGCGGTGGTGGCTTCCACCAGCGTCTTGACCCGCTGCTGCTGCGCGGCGGTCAGGTTCATCTGCTGCAGCACGTCGGGATTGGGGCGGGCGCGGCCGAGGGTGATGTTCTGGATCTGGATCGGCAGGCCCTGTTCCTTGACCAGGGCACGCACGTTCTCGGTCACCGAATCGTCGATCTTCCGCGCCGTGTCCGGGTCGCTCATCATCCGCGTCATGTCGTAGCGCTTGACCTGGTCGCGCACGATCGCCGCGTACTGGCTGGCGACGTTGTTCTTGAACCAGTCCTGGCCGAAGCCGGACAGCAGCCGCGCCGGCGCGGTGATCCGGTATTGGATCTGCGTGGAGAAGTCCAACAGGATGTTGTCGCTGGACGAGAAGTCGTCGAAGGCCACCTGCACCGTCTGCGGCGTGGTGTCCACGTACACCGCCGACGTCGTCATCCACGTGTAGGTGCGGCCGGGATCGCGCACGTCGTCCAGGCGGATGCCGCCCTTGCCGAACAGCAGCGGCTTGTCCACCAGCACCGCCTGCTGCCCCGGATCGGGCGACACCACGGTGCAGCCGCACAGCAAGGCCGCCACGGCGGCGGCCAGCAGGAAATGTTTCATCGATGTCCCCCTGAAGAGACGGCGCCGCGCGCCGTCGTGTGCGGGGGATGCTAGCGCATCGTGGGAGACGAGGCATCTGCTTGGGTATGGGCAGATAGGCCGCTCATGGACCTACATGAGATTCGAATAGTCACCAATCTGGTTGCAAACCTCTCTCGGCGGATCATCCAACTTCACTATGCGGCGCTTGCGAGCATCCGCTTCTCCCTTGGGAGACACGATGCCGTACAGCAAGTAAAAGCCATCCATGGATTTCCATAGGCCGAAGCTGGAGAGGCCCGAGAACTGGTAGGTCGTGCCATCCGACCGGCGAGCAGTGAAGACGCACTCTGCGTAGCTCCCCCATCCGCAGCTAGCGTCCAGCGTCTGCAGTCCGGCGCTTCTGTGCAGATCGAAATGATAGGTACGGCCTGCATCACTTTCCACGACCATCGGGGTCATCTGTTTTACCTCCACCGACGCTCCATCAGTCCAATCGCTGGCCTGGCTGCAAAGTAGGTCGCCCCGATCTACTTCGACGGCGCGGGCAGCAGAAACATTCATGCCCCCACACAGGAAGGCCGCGATCAGCCACCATCGCACTTCCGTCATTCTTCCCCGCCTTAGTCGATCTGTCATCTGTGAAATTGCGCTTCCGACCAGCCAAAGCCTGACCTGCCATGGGCCATCGTCAGGCACGCTCCTATTTCGCCTTACTCGTGAAGGCGATCAACAGTTCCGATCCGGCTTCCTCCAAGGCACCGACGTTACCCTCGAAGCGGACAGACACCCGGTATCGGCCCGGCGGCGTATCCCGTATAAAAGCCATGTCCAATTCGCGGTAGGTGACATTCGGAGCAATCAACCCCGCGGCTTCCATCGTTGTGACGTCCGCATCTGTCGCGAAGATACGTGGCACATGCCCATCGGGGCCCAAGGCCACGACTCGATACTCGGTACGCCCTATTTCTTCGCTCCGCTGCAATACCACCGGCTGCTCGCCTGTCTCTGTCAATCGATAGAGGTGCAACTGAGCGGTCACGCCGGCATCGCGTAGGCGATCGACCTTGGCCGCTGCAGCCTCCCCATCTGCAGCAGCGACCCGCAATCCGATGAAGATCGGCGGCTCGGGATCATCCTCCTGGGGCGGAACAGCGAAATCGAGCGTGATGGCATCAGACAGGAGTTGCGGACTGAGTTTCCTGACCAGCGGCACGGTCGTCCTCGCTGCAGGCGCCTCCTTGCGATGGAGCACCTGGGTGGACGCCACTGATTGAGCCGATTCGGGCTGGCATGCTGTCAGTTGCAACGTCGCGGCGATGAAGACCATGCAAAGCGCTTGCTTCGATTTCTTCATGAAATCACCTCAATGTTTATGCCATAGAAGCGCCGAATTGCATTCTCGCGCTAGCGCTCAGGGACGCTTATTGCTTCGGGTGCAAGGAACTGTCAGGGCGGGTCGAGCCCATCGTCTTGATCCATGCATTCTTGATCGAAAGGCACATCATTCCCTGCGACACTAGGATGAAGCGCAACGTCGCGCCGATAACCGGAACCGTACTTCTGATAACGAACAAGCAGTCCATTTTGTAGCCGGAACCGATCTTCTGGTCCTGAGAACGCGGGGCATGCGGCGAAGCCGCTTCCTCCATCTTCGCTGCAATAGCGGATATACAACGTGCCCCCGCGTACTTCCCCCTGCAACTGCCCATCATGGCCGTGCGCGTTGGTTCCCTCGCTCCAATCTCCGGTGACGCGATCGCCATGCTGCTGCAGATGCAGGCCCACGTAATGGCCCAGGTCGCATCTCTTGGCGTAACCCCACTCGCCGGAGAATGTGGTGGACTTGCTTGCGTAAGCGGAACCCGCACACGAGGTCATCAACCCCATCGCCACAACTCGCGCGACCAGCGACAAGCGCCACCCGCGTCGGTGCTGCTTCATCATCGGTCACCCCTTGTACATGGCCTGCGGTTCGTAGGCAGGGAAGATAGCAATCGGTCTCCTTGCGTTCCACCGACCTCCCGCCAGGTATCCACCCGCCGGCCAGCCCGCGCAGGGGCACACCGACTTGACGCATAGCCGCATCGCGCGTTAAAGAGCCGCAGGGAAGACAGGAGCGGCGAAAGGATATGGCGAAAACACTCCCGCTGAAGATGACCTGGCTGGTCTGCGCTGCGATCGCCACGCTGTCCACAGCCGCCTGTTCGGCACAACCACCGGCCGCTGCCCCGAAGCCGGGAGCGCGCGAGGAACAGCCTGCCCCGGCGGCGCCGCAAGTTGTGTCCGAAAGCACTCCTCCGCCTGGCGAGTACATCACCGACAAGGGATGGGGTCGCCTGCTGATCAAGCAGCAGAACGGAGCATTGACCTTCTCCCTGGAAAGCACCACGGGGGAAGACGTGTGCGAGCTGAATGGCGCGATAGAGGGACACACCGGCGTCGCCAAGGGGAACCAGGGCCAACCCACCTGCCAAGTGAAGTTCGCCAGTACGCCGCAGGGCATTGACGTGGCGGCCGCCACACCCACCGCGTGCAAGACGTTCTGCGGCTACAACGGGGATTTCGAGGCCCCCTACCTGCGGGTCAAAGAGGGCTGTGGCCGAGACGCGCTGGACCGCACACGGACGACCTTCCAGCGTCTCTATGATGCGAAAGACTACAAGGCGGCGCTCGCCACCTTGTCGCCAGTCGTGCCGAGTTGCCTGCCGACGCTGGAATGGGAAGACGAAGGCGCCATTCGTAACGATCTGGCCATCACCCAGTACAAAAACGGCTTGTATTCGCAGTGCCTTTCCACACTCGACACCTATGCGGAGGACGCCGCCAAGGACGACGACGCGGCCGTGAAAGGGTGGACGCCAGTGCTGGCGGACCGCTACCTGGCGATCGTCCGTGCGGCAAGAACGAACATCGGTTTGTGCCGCAAAGGCAACATCAAAAGAGGAGGCCGAGGCGAGGGTCCATAGCGGAAGCAGCGCCATGCCGTATGCGCCCCCAAGGATTTCGAATCGCTAAGCCTTCATGGACGCCCTTGGCTTCCAGGGTCATCGCGATTGGGCTACTTGCCAGCAGGGCGCTCACGCGACACGCCGAAAGCACGCCGACGAAGTTGAGGAAATCGTGGCTCAGTGCCACCTCGTCGTCGGCTCCAGCCTGGGAAGGAACCTAGATGTAAGGAGGGCGCCGCAGTTCCCTCCCACCGCTAGCGCTGGTTTTTGCACCCTGGGACATCGCTGCACGTCCCATCCGAGCTGGATCGCGCGATGCGCAGCAGTGCGGCGCCTTTTTCACTCACGATTCGCTCTCCTTCAGTCTCTGAGATCAATCGCGCGTGTTAGAAACCAGCACCCCTTGCTTCGCTTGAAAAGATACGTCTGCATCTCGTACTCCATGCCGAAGGCAACCTTGCGTCCATCGTCTCGCTCTACCGAGATGGCTACCGGGTAAGGCACGGTTTCCTGCCTCGGCGTTTGATCGTCTTGCGGATCAATGCGATCAAAAGCCTGTGCATTCTTGAAATAGCGATAAGGGAAGAGCTTCAAACGTGACGGTCCGCTCTGCCGGCTGACATGGGTAGGCGGAGAGCGCACGGTTTCGTCCTCCACCGTATGCGTCGGGACTTCATACTCAAGCGGATCTTCAGTGAAGCGCGTGCGCACACGATCATCCTCCGCGTCTGCATAGCGCTGAAGGAAGGTAGCGAAACTCTGCGATGGACAAGCATCAGAAGATGCTGCCTTTTCATACAGACCCGCTTTACGGACTCCAGCGGGATGTGCGAAAGCCGAAGACGCGCATCCAAGAAGCAGCGCACACAGCGGCAGCAAATACGCGATGCGAACCTTTCGGATACTTTGCCATGCTTTCATCTTGACTCCTTGTCGGTCCGACCGGCGCAGCATAGCGACAATCCTACTAACGCGAATGCAGAGCCGCACCTGCAGAGGCGCCCCCGCCTCAGTGAAGCCAAGTCGAGCTCAATGGAGCCGGTCGCCCGCAAGCTGCGGCGCGACTCGTTCCACCGCATAGACCGCCCGCTCTTCGCGGACGCGGTTCGACGGCGGTTCGCGCAGCGGCTGGCGTGCGATCTGCAGCAGCAGTTCACGCACGTCGTTCGCTGCGGCGCAGAGCGTGTTGCCCACTTCTGGCAGCGTCTGGCCGGCACGCTCGGCCGCATCGCCGGCCGCCAACATCTGGGCATTGGCCAAGACGGTGTCAGCCAGCTGAGTGAGCCTGTCGATCTGTTGCTGCGTCACGCGGAACGTGCTGCTGCCGGCATCCGTTGCTGCCTGGTCAGTGGCATCGGGCCAGGTACCGTGCGTGGTGTCGGTCCGCTGGGCGGGATAGAACAGCGCGTCCAGCACCAGCTCCACCTGTTCGGCCAACAGTTCCAGGCAGAGCGCGAGGGAGAAAACGGATTGCTCTAGCGCACCGTCAGTCGCGACGGACCACCGACGCGAGCATGCGACCGGGCATTTCGCAGATCGCCTCAACGCGGCCCTGTAGTTCGGATCAGTTCGGCGTCCCAGGTCATCAGCGGAGCCAGGTTTCAGCGACCGGCTGCAGCCATTGATCGAACGTGGCACAGACCGCCGCGGAGGATTCGCAGCGCACCGCGTAGGTACGCGTTTCGTTTCGATAGTCATCCAGGATCAGGACGGCCGCGGTGGCGCGTCCATGATGCTCATCGAACAGCCACCAGATCCTGGCGGTCTGCATCGGCTCGTCCCAGGTGGCGTACATCGTGAACGACTGACTGGCGTCGTCCTTTTTGAATGCGTCATCGGCCTGCAAACGTGCCGCGATCTCGGCGACGCTGCCGCGTGGCATCAGACGGTCATCACGTTGCACCGCGTGGGGACCGGGCTGCATGAGCCTCGCCTTCGCCCATAACGGGAAATGGCTGATGGCAAAGCGCGGTAGCGCCTGCTGGCCGGGATCCGGGCCTGCGTCCGGCGCCTCCATCGCGATCTCGACCCTCGCCCAACGCTGCGCTTCCGGCACGCTCGGCGGACAGACATAGCGCCATTTAAGCGCCGTCTGCTGCGCGATCCGATCGAGGCTGCGATTGCGTGTAGAGCGCTGCACCTGCGAGGTGGTCGCCTGCAGTCCGGCAAGCTCCGTCGGTTCGGATCCGGCCGACGGCGGGGGCACCGCCGTCGTGTCCGCCGCCTTGAGCGCGAGCGCGACATCGACCACCGCGGTGACTATGACACCCGAAGTCCCTACGGCGTCCGGGGACTGCGGAGGATTCGCCGTCTTGCTGGCCTCATCGACCCAACACGGAGCAACATCAGACAGCGACTTTCCCAGCGTCACGAACGGCTCGGCGCCGACGGCATTGGCCGAGATGGCGAATGCGGCCAAGAGCAGGCCGAGACGGGGAAGCGTGAGGTGGCTCGCGCGCATGGGATTGGCCTCTCTTAATGTGTCTTTGCCGGCGCGCCCAGCTCCAGCTACCGCACGCGCCACCGATACTGCTGGAAGGTCGCTCCCGAGTTCTACTCGCACCCCTTGGATGCCGGCGCCACCTCGACCGGGGTCACTTGTCCATCCGGGTTCACGCGATTGACCGCCAGTACACAGACCGAATTACGGAAATCGAGGTTCAACGCAACCTCGTAGTCGGCACCCGCCTGCGGAACGAAGGTCGATGTCAGCAAGGCGCCGCAGCTCCGTCCAAGATTGAATCCTGGCGTCTGGCTCCAGTGTGCTGGCGAACTGGCGCCAGCCTCGACGACAACGGGCTTGCCTGCTTCCAGCGCCAGCTCTTTGTAGAACGGCTTGGAGCCGATCATCTTGCGGTCCTGCAAGTTCCTTGTGTTCTGTGTCTCCGGGATGCCAATCCCCTCGTTCTTCACCGAGCCGAACAGGGAACCGAACGCACTGCCAAGCGATCCGGATACACGGATCTTTTCGCCATATTGGGCAGTACATACGGCATCCTTGTACAACACGATGCCAACACCATTCTGACCAAACAGGCGAATTCGCGCACCGGCGGACTCCACTTGCGGCGTGGGCTCCTGTGCCAAGGCAGGCATCGCGCATGCACTGGCGATCAGCGCCAACAAAATCCGATTGCTTACTTTCAAAGTATTCCCCTCATTGGATCGCTGGTTCCGCAAACGTCCACGTCTAGCGGCAGACGCTGGAATTTCTTGATGTAGCTTCCCTAGAAAATTCCTGTAATCGGACGCAGTTCACACCAACCCAGCTTCAAGGCAGGCAACAGGCCAGGGTGCAAGGGCTACAAGGACGCAGAACCAGGAAGAGCGCGGGCAGGTCCACTTTTACGCAGCCACCTTGAACATGACATCGAGTCTGAGAGTCAACGCTTCGCTGGCGTCAGATCCGCTCGTCGGTCACACAAATCCAACACGCCCATCAGTAATTCAACCCGACCCCGTTACTCCACGCCAATGTAGCCAGGATCAATGTAGCCACCCGCCTCCCGCAGGCGGCGCCTCGGATTCCAGCGCATAGACTGCCCGCGCCTCGCGCACGCGGTTCGACGGTGGTCCGGGCAACGGCTGGTGTGCGATCTGTAGCAGCAGTTCACGCACGTCGTTGGCTGCGGCACAGAGCGTGCTGCCCACTTCCGGCAGCGTCTGGCCGGCACGCTCGGCTGCATCGCCGGCCGCCATTATCCGGGCATTGGCAGAGACGGCCTCGGCCAGTTGAGTGAGCCTGTCGATTTGCTGCTGCGTCACGCGGAACGTGCCGCTGCCGGCGTCCGGCGCTGCCTGAGCAGTGGCATCGAGCCAGGCGCCGCGCGTCGTGTCAGTCCGCTGGGCGGGATAGGACAGCGCGTCCAGCACCAGGTTCACTTGCTCGGCCAGCAGTTCCAGGCAGACCGCCAGTTCGCTCATACGCACCTTGGGTTCGGCGGCACGCTCCTCGGCCTGTGTGCGCGGCTGCGCCAGCCGGACCAGGAAGCGCGCGTGATCGCGCAGCTTCGCCAGGCGGAACTGGCTGTCCTCCGGCAGGAAATAGCCGGGCATGTCGTCGTCGTCCAAACGGTCGTGCGCCATCGTTGCCTCCTCGTTCCATGAAGGGGTCCGGCCGCCACGCACGGCGGACGGGAAGTCGGGAGGTTCGAAACCGCACAGAGCCGGCGGGCGTATTTCCCCGAAGGGGTGTTGTATTAGCCGCCCTCCCGACGCAGGCATCGCGTCGGCTTGCGCCCGAGCATCGGGCACAAAAAACCCACCGGTTTGTCGGAGGTGGGTACCGCTCTGTGGGGAGTTTCGACGCTCCTTGCTCAGGAGCTTGCATCTGGACCAGAAGGGTTGTCAACCTCCAAAATAGCTATGCAGAGGGTGGCTTTGATTTGCTATTTCCACACACCAAGTTGGTGACCTGGTGCGGAGCTAAGATAACTATGACCCATGCTATTTTTACTGCCTCCGAAAGCTCCGCGTACGACGACAGGATCGAGGAGCGTTACCACTTTCCTTCAACTTATCTTCGCGCAGTCGAGGCGGCGATTGGCGATTTGATCATCTACTACGAACCTAGACGAACTTCCGGTTCGAACAGGGCTGCCGGCCGTAGCGCCTACTTTGCTTGCGCACGCGTGCTCTCCGTCGATCCAGATCAGAAGCGACAAGGGCACTTCTACGCCCGTCTAGGAGAGTTCATCGAATTTGATCACGCGGTCCCGTTTTCCCAGAATGGCTATTACTACGAATCCGTTCTTAGGAAGGAAGACGGGTCAACAAACAAAGGAGCGTTCGGACGGTCCGTGCGCGGCATTAGTCACGAGGAGTTCGATGCGATTCTCAGGTTGGGCATCTCATCGACTATCGAGGCGTGGGAGCCTCAAGATGCCGAGATCGATTCGACAGTGAGCAGAATTAGTGAGGGCGAAGCACCCTTCTACGTGGAGAGAAGCATTGTTCAGCGGCTAACAAACAGAGTGTTCCGGGACGTGACATTTCGTAGGCATGTTAGGAATGCGTACGAGAACACCTGCTCGGTTACCGGATTGCGGCTCATAAACGGTGGCGGCAGGCCGGAGGTACAGGCAGCACATATTTGCCCGGTCGAAGCGAACGGCCCAGATACGGTGCGTAACGGCATTGCGCTCACAGGGACTGCCCATTGGTTATTCGACCGTGGCCTGATCTCGATTTCGCCAGACTATGAAATCCTCGTCTCGCCACACGGGGTTCCCGGTGAACTCGATAGGCTAATCGTCAAAGGGCATCGCCTTATTCTTCCAAAAATTTCGAAGTTGCGACCGCATCAAGCCTATCTAGAATGGCACAGGAAAAATCGCTTCAAGCTCTAGGACCCGTGTAGAACTTTTACTTTGGTTTCTTTTTGACTTTACGAGCATTGCGAGAGGCCATCCCGTCTCCAATGCCCAACCACTCCGCAGCCCGACCAGCGCCTTTCAGTTGATCGCCACTGATCAGACATGCGCTTGCGCCGATGGTAGCAAGTGCAACGTATACCCAAGCGACAAAAACAAACTGCTGCGCAATTTTTTCAGCCACGATCCAATAAGCTAAGAGAAGTCCCGGGCAACCAAGTAAGAAATATCCAAAATTGAGTATCAAGACCTTGCGCTTACGAGCTCTAGCCTTGACGTGCCGTGGATTACGCCAACGTACTTGCAATGTCGCCACGTCGAAAGTGAATAGATCCCAACCGTTCGAGACATCAAGCAATGCTCTCCCAGGATTCGGAGCAACCATCAACCTGCGGATTAAGTTCGTCGGTAGGTACTTTCCAAATAAATGGCGAACGCTTACGCACAGCCACAGGTCGCTGCGCCCATCAATATCCTTGAAAGTGTCAAGAAAATCCTTCCTATCCGCGCTTCGCGAGCGATGCAAGCTAAAGCCGCCCTTTACAAGAATGCTTCCAAATACAACAACAATCATTGGGACAGCTAGCGATAGACCACTCGCCTGCAGTAGTTGCTTAATTACCTCATCCATGCGTCACGACTCCCATCAATGACCAAATATTTGCGGCCGATATCAAAAATCGTTAGCCTTCAACAAAGAAGACATGGCAACAGAGACAATTGATAAGCAAGCGTCCAGCACTTAGCAGGGCACATGGAGTTGACACCCAGGCGTGCTTCCACATCCACCCTGGATGAAAACGTAGACATACCCTAGCAAGTTTTACAGTGAGACCCGCCACTATCAATCCTTCGTCTTTTCAGCGCCTGCCATCAACTTAGCTAGGTGGGTGCAAGGTGCGTTTCGCATCTCTTTTATAGAGTCAAGAGACGAAACCTCAGCTTGCACCTCTCTACTCGCCATTAATGAGTAACCCTGGGAAACAAGGGCTTCCATTCAGCATTTCCTGACCTAGAAGCGGTGTGCAAAATCGGCAAGCTATTATTGGGCGTGTTAGTCGGAAAAACGAGCAGGATGCCAGCACCACCATATCCAAGCGAGTTGTTTTTATATATTCTTTTCCCAAGGTCATTGCAAAGCGCGAACGCTCGCTCCTTCTCCTCTTTACTCCCCCATATACCATTAGATTCTGTAAAAGCAAATAGATCCTCACCCACTACCTCGCAAGGGCGGAAATCTATATTAGCTCTAGACATTTTTTGCAAGCCACCCAATATTCGACCTTGACCTTCCGAGGTCGCAAAGAGAGAAATTATTCTTACTGGCACATCAACGGGAATGCAAGCCTCGTTCTTTCCGAGAAAATCACCCAAGTTTTTCAGCATCGACTTCCCGGTCCCAACGAAGTCGTCAATGATTACCACACAATCAACCTGCTCCGTTAACAAATGTTTCGCAAATCTCCTGTCAAATTCCCCAGGAGGAAAGATACAATCGGAAGATATCAGATTTTCCTCGGCAAATATTGAAGCGTAACTTGCCCCGCTCTTACCTTCGCCGTCAACATAAGTAACTACGACGTTCTTTCTGCGATCTGACTTTCGCCTTATAACAAATGGAGGCAGGGGCTGCAAAAAACTAAACGAGCTCTTGAGCATTTCCCGAACCCTGCTCTCACTAACTATACGCACGTTTCTAAGAAGCTCGAAAAGAAGCCTTTGATCTTTTTGACTTTCAACTTGTTGCAACCAAGCTCGAACGTCGTCGGTACCAATATGCTTACCTCTGTACGTCGGCCAGCTCCTCACCAGATTCGCTATTTCATCAGATCTAACGGTGGCTGCAAGCTCTTCCATAACCGATATAGTCGCCAGCTCCGCAGTTAATGAGTCGGCTGCAAGTTGATGAGCTCCAGTATCTATCAACCATTTCCTAAACATCGGCAGGACCATGTCATAAGTGCCCTTTGTTTCACTAAGAACCTCTCTCCTTACCAAATCTTTTAATACAGCTGACAACTCTGCTTCGGATAGCGATGCTGCACGACAATCGTAGATGTTCGCCTGATTTGTTTCCATGCCTTTGTTTATACATCTGGCAAGTGCAACTAGCGTGCGCGATCTCAAGAGATACTCAGGCTCACGCTCGGAAATCGGCTTTGGAATACCGTCTTGCCAGAGATGTGAAAAAGAATTCGAACCTAGGAGCGGCACCTTATAGTCGCCTGCGAATCTAACCTCATCTAGGCCAATGTCTGCGTCACGCGCTATTATTGCGTTCTCTAACGCCGCAGAGCATAGTAGTTTTGCGAAATATGGATTCCCGTTGCTTGAGTTGAACACCTCCCCTATCGCGTCTTCGTGCCAGATAACGACATCTGATGAAGGATCCTGGACTAGAGACTGAAAGTCCGACCACTCACGCCCCCTATCATAATAGTTCAAGCTGATTCTTGAAAAATTATTGAGTTTCTGCCCCTGCCTTTCCATCACATAGGGCATATTTTCACCACCTATCAATATTATGCACAGGTTCTTGCAGCGGGATAGAGCTCTTAGATTTGCGAAGAATGTCTCCGCTAAATTCCCATAAAGGTAGAGCTCTTGGTGAATCTCATCAAACTCATCAATAACGACAACAAAGCGCTTCTTTTCATTCAACCGGAAGGCCATGTCAAATAGCCTGGTTAATCCCGCGAGAGAGCCATTTAGATCTAGGGGAGGCAGTTCACGTATAGCGGGTACTGAGTCTTTCAATAGGTCTTCAATACTCTTACCCAGCTTTTCCAAGGAACTCTTTGGATCTTCATGGGCAAAGCTTCCCCATAGATTAAAGGATGGCTCATAATACGCCCCCTGAGCATGAGTCTTCGCAAATTCTATACATGCATGCGCCAGAGATGTTTTACCCACCCTCTTCTGACCTGTTATGTAGAACGACTCCATTGGGATCCTTAGCAACTTTGCCGCCAAAGATTTAACCTTATCCAATCTTCCGATAAAATCTGCCCCCTCTACGGGCTCGGTAGTATAAGGGTTCCAGTACTCATATGCGCTCCATTCAATATCGCTACGCTGCCCCTCAATATCGAATTCCAATATTTCAGATTTAACCGCAGACTCACCTATCTCTCCCCATTCAAGAAGTATGGTAGCTGAAAGTCGCGCTGCAGGTTCGATAGTCAAAACGTCTAGAATTACGGAAAAATTGCCAGGCGGCACATTTCCCATAATAATAATTTTATTATTTAATAGTACACTTTCTGATTCTAGTGACGTAGTAACCTTGAGAGAGGTGAGAAGGCCAGGCCCCATATTTTTCAGCGGCACTGAAATTTGAAGCTCTCTTTCAATCTCATGCAGAGGATATCTTTTCTTAAGCGCACCATTGAATCTAGGTTCAACCTTGGTGCCAAAACGCTGTTTGCTCTTTTTTAAGAAATCATCCAGCACGATTGAGAAATTCGAAATCAGGGGGCTTAAATAAAATTTTGCGAGGAATGTCCCGTTCTCAGAGCTAAATTTACTTGCCGCATTAATTGCACTCCGAGCAGCATCCACATCCTCAAGGAAATTCACCCCCGAATCAAAGACGCATTTTAATTTATGGAAGCAATTCTCAACAGATGACTTTATTTGCTTTATTTCGTAAGGCTCGCCATATTTCTGCAAAATCCCATGATTAAGGGCACCCATTATTGACTTCCGAGCCGCCATCAGTTCAACAATGCTGGGGGCGCCCTGTTTTAATGGCTCAAGTATTTCACAGACTTCTCTGTGAGCATCTTTAAGTCTCTCAACTTTTTTGTAATTTTGAGCCTTTATATCAATCCGTAAAAACGCAATAAGCTCCGAAAAGTATCTTTCACAGATATTCGCAACTGCTCTTGAGAGCTCATTATTTGTTTCGATTTCCGGAAGCAGTCCACCATCAATCGATCTTAACAACACCGGAACCACTTGCCTATTTGATCCAATCTTTTCAAGGAGACAAATTAATTCGACTATACTGTTTTCCCGGCTCGGATCGTCCACCTTTGAACGAAGCCAAGTTAGTAGCGCGCCCCTGACCGGCTTTCCGCCTATCCTTGAGGTTTCCTCAATTTGATTTTCAATCTCAGCTAACAGCTGTATTTCCTGATGCTCGACTGCATCTTCAGAAGTTACATTCTTAAAAATATCGGAATTTACGTCCATTTAAACCTCCCCTTCCGTATCTCTTAAGCTGTTCGGTCGAATTTCGCACTCTTTCTTACAGAAAAAACTTGGTCACTTACTTTTAACTGCATCATCCAGATTTTTCAATAGAAAAGCCGTGCCTAATCAAAATTTTCTGATCAGGCATTTCGCCGGTGAAGAGTTGACGGGAAGTTTGGGAGTTACCGCGCAGGCGCAGCTTGATTCTTATGCATAAAAAAGGCGGCCGTAAGGCCGCCTTTTCTAGCTACTGGGCGCGCCGCAATCAAACCCCAACCGGATTAGCCTTCTCAGGATCAATCTTGTACTGCTTGATCGCCCGAGCCACATCCTTGCCCGTCATCTTCCCCTCCTTCGCCAACGCCGCAATGGCGGCATGCGCGATGTAGTAGCGATCGACCTCAAAGAACCGGCGCAGGTTCGCACGCGTGTCCGAACGACCGAAACCATCGGTGCCCAGCACGGTGTAGTGCATCGGCACGAAGGCGCGGATCTGGTCGGCGAAGGCGCGCACGTAGTCGGTGGCGGCGATGGCCGGGCCCTGGCGGCCTTCCAGCAGCTGGGTGACGAACGGCTTGCGCTGTTCGCCTTCCGGGTGCAGGCGGTTCCAGCGCTCGGCGTCGAAGCCGTCGCGGCGCAGTTCGTTGAAGCTGGGGCAGGACCAGATGTCGGCGGTGACGCCGAAGTCCTTGTCCAGCAGTTCCGCCGCGGCGATGGCTTCGCGCAGGATGGTGCCCGAGCCCAGCAGCTGCACGCGCAGTTCGCCCTTCTTGGGCTTGCCGGCGTCCTTGAGCAGGTACATGCCCTTGATGATGCCGTCTTCCGCGCCCGCCGGCATTTCCGGGTGGGCGTAGTTCTCGTTCATCAGGGTGATGTAGTAGTACTCGTCCACCTGCTCCTGCATCATCCGCTGGATGCCGTACTGCATGACCACGGTGACTTCGTAGCCGAAGGTGGGGTCGTAGCTGCGCACGTTGGGGATGGAGCCGGCGATGACCTGGCTGAAGCCGTCTTCGTGCTGCAGGCCTTCACCGTTGAGGGTGGTGCGGCCGGCGGTGCCGCCGAGCAGGAAGCCGCGGGTGCGCATGTCCGCCGCCTGCCAGGCGATGTCGCCCACGCGCTGGAAGCCGAACATGGAGTAGTAGATGTAGAACGGCAGCATCGGCACGTTGCTGACCGAGTAGCTGGTGCCGGCAGCCATCCACGAGGAGATCGCGCCCGGCTCGCTGATGCCCTGCTGCAGCACCTGGCCGGACTGGTCTTCGCGGTAGAACATCAGCTGGTCGGCGTCCACCGGCTTGTACTTCTGGCCGAACGGGGCGTAGATGCCGATCTGCCGGAACATGCCTTCCATGCCGAAGGTACGCGCTTCGTCGGCCACGATCGGCACGATGCGCGGGCCCAGTTCCTTGTCGCGCAGGGCGATGTTGAGGCTCTGCACGAAGGCCATGGTGGTGGAGTAGGTGCGCTCGCCGCTGTCCTTGAGCAGGCGCTCGAACTTGTCCAGGCCCGGGGCCGGGATGGACAGGTCGGCCTTGCGGCGGCGCTGCGGCAGGTAGCCGCCGAGGGAGGCGCGGCGCTCCTGCAGGTACTGCACTTCCGGCGAGTCCGGGCCGGGGTGGTAGAACGGCACCTGCTCGGCATCGGCCAGTTGCTTGTCGCTGAGCGGGATGTTGAAGCGGTCGCGGAACGCGCGCACGGCGTCGTCGTCCAGCTTCTTGGTCTGGTGGGTGGGGTTCAGCGCTTCGCCGGCCGAACCCATGCCGTAGCCCTTGACGGTCTTGGCCAGGATCACGGTGGGCATGCCCTTGGTGTTCACCGCCTGGTGGTAGGCGGCGTAGACCTTGTGCGGGTCGTGGCCGCCGCGGTTCAGGCGCCAGATGTCGTCGTCGGACAGGCCGGCGACCATGGCCGCGGTCTCCGGGTACTTGCCGAAGAAGTTGGCGCGGGTATAGGCGCCGCCGAAGGCCTTGCAGTTCTGGTACTCGCCGTCGACGGTTTCCATCATTAGCTTCTTGAGGACGCCGTTGGTGTCCTTGGCCAGCAGGGCGTCCCAGTAGCCGCCCCACAGCAGCTTGATGACGTTCCAGCCGCCGCCGCGGAACACGCCTTCCAGCTCCTGGATGATCTTGCCGTTGCCGCGCACCGGGCCGTCCAGGCGCTGCAGGTTGCAGTTGACCACGAAGATGAGGTTGTCCAGACCTTCGCGGCCGGCCAGGGCGATGGCGCCCAGGGTCTCGGGCTCGTCGCTCTCGCCGTCGCCGATGAAGCACCACACCTTGCGGTCGGACTTCTCGATCAGGCCGCGGTGCTCCAGGTACTTCATGAACTGCGCCTGGTAGATGGCGCTGAGCGGGCCCAGGCCCATCGACACGGTGGGGGTCTGCCAGAAGTCCGGCATCAGCCACGGGTGCGGATAGGAGGAGATGCCCTGCCCGTCCACTTCCATGCGGAAGTTGTTGAGCTGGTCTTCGCTGATGCGGCCTTCCAGGAAGGCGCGGGCGTAGATGCCGGGGGAGCTGTGGCCCTGGATGTACAGCAGGTCGCCGGGGTGCTTGTCCGAGGGCGCGCGCCAGAAGTGGTTGAAGCCCACGTCGTACAGGGTGGCGCTGGAGGCGAAGGAGGCGATGTGGCCGCCCAGGTCGCCCGGCTTGCGGTTGGCGCGGACCACGGTGGCCATGGCGTTCCAGCGGATGATCGAGCGGATCTTCCACTCGATGGCCGCATCGCCCGGGCTCTTGGCCTCGTTGGCGGGGGCGATGGTGTTGACGTACTCGGTGGTCGGCGAGAACGGCAGGTAGGCGCCGGAACGACGGGTCAGCTCGACCATGTCCTCCAGCAGCTGATGCGCGCGCTCGGGGCCTGCGACATCGATGACGGCCTTGAGCGATTCGATCCACTCCTGGGTCTCAGTGGGGTTCGGATCGTTCTGCAGCACCTCGTTCAACCAGTTCATAACGCTCCCGTAGGTCGCACGCACGCGCGCGATGGCATGTGTTTTCTCGAAGCCTGCAAGTGTAGCGCAACCGCCCCGCAGGACCTCGTACGCCAGCGTATGGAACGGACTGTCACATTGGCCCGGGACACCCCGCGGGACAGCCGCCGCGGCCGCTGTGCCGGGCGGCCGCGGCTGCGCTTATGATCGGGCTCCAGGCCCCCGTGGAGCGCCGCCATCGCCCTTGCCTCGTCAGCGCAGGACGCCTCCGCGGTCGCCTGGCGGCACAGCCTGCGCACCCGGCTGCTGCTGTGGGGCAGCCTGCTGCAGGTGGCGCTGCTGCAGGGCCTGGCCCTGCTGTTCTACCTGGGCGCGCGCGAGGTGATGGTGCGCAACGCCCGCGAGGAGGTGGCCGGGCTGACCCAGCAGACTGCGCGCAGCCTGGACGCCACGCTGGGTTCGGTGCAGGTGAGCGGGCGCACCCTGGCCGCCACCGCGGCGGGACTGGGCCGGCAGCCGTTCAACCTGCGCACCCTGCTGCAGGCCACGCTGCAGGGCGACCCGGACATCGCCGGGGCCCTGCTGGTGATCGAGCCGGGCGCGCTGAAGGACGACGGCCGCGGCTTCGCCTGGCACCTGCGGCGCACCGCCGGCGGCGTGCAGGAGCAGTCGGCGGAGGCGCTGGGCTTCGACCTGCACAGCATGCCGTGGTACCGGCGCACGCTGACCGCGCCGGCGCCGTGGTGGTCGGAGCCGTACAGCGACGCCGGCAGCGGCGGCGCCTACCTCACCACCTACAACCTGCCGCTGCGCCTGCCCGGCGACGGGCCGCAGGCGCCGGCGATCGGCATGGTGAGCGTGGACGTGCCGCTGCAGCGCCTGCAGGCCATCGTCGCCGAACTGCCTGCCAACAGCGGGCTGCAGCCGATGCTGCTGTCGCCGGACGGGCTGTTCGTGCTGCATCCGGACCCGGCATTGCGCTTCCGCCGCACGCTGGAGGCGCACGTGGCGCGGGCGCGGCCGGACCTGTCGCCGCTGGCGCAGGCGGCCGACACCCACACCGCAGTGCGGTTCGAGCACACCGCGCCGGACGGCACCCGCTACCTCACCCAGAGCGCCGCGGTGGGCGACACCGGCTGGACCTTCGCGCTGAGCGTGTCGGAGGACTACATCCTGGCCGGGCTGGACCGCATCGTGCTGTGGGGCGCGCTGGCCGGCGCCGCCGCGCTGGCGCTGTGGCTGTGGCTGCTGCATCGCTACACGGTGCGGCTGGTGCGGCCGATCGAGGACCTGACCGACTCGGCGCTGCACTTCAGCCAGGGCGCGTTCGACTATCCGCTGCGGCATGTGGAGCGCGCGGACGAAGTGGGGGTGATGGCGCGCGCCTTCGACAGCGCGCGGGGCTCGATCAAGCGCCAGCTGGACGAGATCGCCACGCTGGCGCAGGCGCGGCAGCGCATGCAGAGCGAGCTGTCGATCGCGCGCGACATCCAGCAGGCGATGCTGCCGGTGGGGCGCACCTTCGACAGCGCCCACAAGCACCTGGAGACGCATGCGCTGCTGGAACCGGCGGAGATGGTCGGCGGCGACTTCTACCAGTTCTTCGAGACCGAGCCGGGGCTGCTGTGGTTCGTGGTCGGCGACGTGTCCGACAAGGGCGTGCCGGCGGCGCTGTTCATGGCGCGGGCGATGACCGTGCTGGAGATCGCCGCGCGCCGGCACACGCGCCCGGACGCGATCCTGATCGCGGCCTCGCAGCGGCTGGTGGAAGGCAACGAACCGTGCATGTTCGCCACCGTGCTGTGCGGGCTGATCGACGTGCACAGCGGCGACTACTGGCTGTCCAGCGCCGGCCACGAGCCGCCGCTGCTGCTCGGCGCGGACGGCCACGCGGAACTGCTGCCGCTGGAATCCGGCCCGCCGCTGGGGCTGGAGCCGCAGTCGCGTTATCCGGTGGTCCATGGCCGCCTGGCCGCCGGCGCCACCCTGCTCAGCTACACCGACGGCATCACCGAGGCGATGGATGCGCAGGAGCAGCCGTACGGCGAAGCCAGGCTGCTGGCGGCGCTGCAGCCCGGCGCCGACGCGCAGGCGCAGTGCGCCGCGGTGCTGGCCGACGTGCAGGCGTTCACCGCACCGGCACCGCAGTCCGACGACATTACGCTCCTGGCGATCCGGCTGCGCCAGGATCCGGCACGGGAGGCGACGCGATGATGCTGCGATGGCAGATGGAACCGGCAATCGACGCACTGGCGCAGTTGAGCGACAGCGTGGAGGCGGCGCTGCGGCGCCACGGCGTGAGCGGCGAACAGGTCAGCCGCACCCGGCTGATCGTCGAGGAACTGGCCTGCAACAGCCTGGAACACGGCCACCTGCGTCGCGCGCCGCTGCCGGTGGACGTGATCGTGCACCTGCAGCCCGATGCGCTGGTGCTGGAGTTCCACGACAGCGGCCCGGCCTTCGACCCGCGCGACGCGCCGGTGCCGGACCTGGACGCGGACATCGCCGAACGCCCGATCGGCGGCCTCGGCCTGCACCTGGTGCAGCAACTGGCCGATCGCCTGGACTACCGCCACGACGCCGGCCGTAATGTGGTGCGCATCGTGTTGCTGCAACCTGCCGATCCCCCTCTTCAGGAGTCGCCCGCATGACCACGTTGAGCCTGCAGATCGACCCGGCGCAGGACAAGCGCCAACGCCTCACCCTGAGCGGGCGGCTGGACACGCACACCTACCAGGCCCTGGACGAGGCGCTGGCGCCGCTGCTGGCCACCACGATCACCACGTTGGTGCTGGACCTGTCGCACCTGGACTACATCAGCAGTGCCGGCATCCGCTCGATCTTCAAGGCGCGCAAGGTGCTGGCCGCGCGCGACGGGCGGGTGCTGGTGGTGAACCCGCAACCGCAGATCCGCAAGGTGTTCGACGTGGTCAAGGCGGTGCCGTTGAACGAGATCTTCACCTCGGTGCAGGAACTGGACGAGTACCTGGACGAGATGCAGCGGCGGGTGCTTGCCGATGGCGCAATGCGTCGGGACTGAAGTCCCTCCCACAGTGCACCCGGCAAGCGCGCTGCAAGACCCTCTTTTGACGCACGTCAACTGGCATGCGGCCGCGATGCGCGAAGCGGCGCGCCTGCCGATGGCGCAACGCGTCGGGACTGAAGTCCCTCCCACAGTGTGCCCGGCGAGCCCGCTGCAAGGCTCTCTTTTGACGCACGTCGACTGGCATTCGGCCGCGATGCGCGACGCGGCGTGCGTTCCGATGGCGCAATGCGTCGGGACTGAAATCCCTCCCACAGTGCGCCCGGCGAGCGCGCTGCAAGGCGCTCTTTTGACGCACGTCGACTGGCATGCGGCCGCGATGCGCGACGTGGCGTGCATTCTGATGGCGCAACGCGTCGGGACTGAAGTCCCTCCCACAGTGCACCCGGCGAGTTCGCTGCAAGTTTCCACACAAGCGGCCTCAGCCGCGACGGGATTTGCTGGTACAGCCCGTCGCGGCTGACACCGCTCCCACAGGAATGGGCTGAGCATCTTTGTGGGAGGGACTTCAGTCCCGACGACGGAGGGTGTCAGTCGGCGTACGGCTTCGCGTGTCGCAGCTGCATGGCAATTGATTCCCACACGGGCCACCCCTGGCCGGTGCAACCTAGGGCAGCGCACGCCCGCAGAACTCCAACCCGCACCGAACCCACGCGCACGTCGCAAACGCGTTCTGGCGTCCTGACTGAACCAATCCCCCAGCGCTCCAGCGCCCACCCTGCCAGGCGCTTGCCGGCCACCCAACTTCGATATATCGTTTCTCCACCAGATTCGACATATCGAAATGCCACGACCCCATACCCCCGGCCCGCACCCCGCGCACCGCCTGTTCGAGGAAGACCGGGCCGGCCGCGGCCGCAGCGCACGCGGCCCCCGCCCGCTCGGCCACGGCGACCTGCGGCTGTTGCTGCTGGCGATGATCGAGACCCAACCGCGCCACGGCTACGAGCTGATTCGCGCGGTCGCCGAGCTGTTCCATGGCCTGTACACGCCCAGCGCCGGCACGGTCTACCCGACCCTGGCGCAACTGGAGGCGCAGGGCCTGGTGCAGGCCGATGCCGACGCGACCCGCAAGCGCTATGCGATCACCGCGGCCGGCAAGGCCTTCGTGCAGGCCGAGCGCGCGCAGGTGGAGGCGGCGCTGCAGCGCACCCATCACAGCGCGCGGGCGCTGGTGCGCGCCAACGTGCCCGCACCCGTACGCGAGGCGATGCATCGCATCAAGCACGGCCTGCTGGCGCGACACGGGCGCTGGGACCCGGACGAGATCGAGCGCGTCGCCGCGCTGTTGCATGCCGCCGCCGATGGCATGGATGGCAGCACTCCCTGACTCCCTTCCAGCCAGCGCGCGGGTGCTTGTGAGGTTTCGCCCCGCGTCGCGCGCCAATCCCCTCCCCCACGTTTCGAGGATTCCCATGGCGACCCACGAACACCGCCTGCTGCGCCACCCGCTGCGCCTGCGTCATCTGCAGGTGCTGCGCACGCAACCGTTGACCCCGCACATGCGCCGCATCGTCGTCGGCGGCCCCGAGCTGGACGGCTTCGTCAGCGCCGGGCCGGACGATCACGTCAAGCTGTTCTTCCCCAATCCGGAAGGCGCGTTCGTGCTGCCGACGATGACCGAGCACGGCCCGGTGTATCCGGCCGATGCGCTGCCCTCGCCCGCCCGCGACTACACCCCACGCCACTACGATGCAGACGCGCAGGAACTGACCCTGGACTTCGTGCTGCACGGCGATGGCCCCGCCTGCCGCTGGGCGGCGCAGGCCGACCCGGGCGATGCGCTGGTGGTCGGCGGGCCGCGCGGCTCGTTCGTGGCCGCCGACGATTTCGACGCCTACGTGCTGATCGGCGACGAGACCGCGCTGCCGGCGATCGGCCGCTGGCTGGAAACCCTGCCGGCCGACGCGGAGGTGGACGCACTGATCGAGATTCCGGGCTACGCCGACCGGCAGACGCTGGATTGCGACGCCGAGCTGCGCGTCACCTGGCTGGAGCGCAATGGCGTGGACCCGCGCAGCAGCCAGCTGCTGGAAGGCGCACTGCGCGACTTCGATCCGCCCGATGGCGATGCGTTCTACTGGATCGCCTGCGAATCGGCGCGTGCGCGGATGATGCGCAAGTTCGTCGAAGGCCACCTGGGCGTGCCCAAGGAGTGGATTCGCGCGACGGGGTATTGGAAGGCGGGCGGGGACGCGGCCGAAGACTAAGGGCGTTTCATGACGGCAGGAAGCACACGCGTAGGAGCGGCTTTCAGCCGCGACGAGGCGCTCCCGCCAAAGCGGTCGCGGCTGAAGCCGCTCCTACGCAGGATGGCCGGCGCCGACGGCAGCCGCTCTTTTTTGCTGGCCCTGTCCGGACGAAACGAACGCAATAGCCCCTCTCCCACCGGGAGAGGGGTTGGGGTGAGGGTAAGGACGCGGCTGGCACTTCGGGCGCATGTAGCTTCGCCCAGGGCATCGCGGTCAGGCCATCGCGGCTGAAGCCGCTCCTACGTGCACCATTCGGCCCTGGTGAGGTTGCCGCGCGCAGTTCCATTGCACGGCACACAGCGAGATCCGAAAAACACAAACGCCCGCCGAATGGCGGGCGTTTGCGTTGCGGCGAACGACGGCGCACGAAGCCCCGTCGCCGCGACGGCACGCAGGCTTACTTGGCCGCGTTCAAGGTCGCTTCGGTGGTGATGCGGATCTTCACTTCGTCGCTGACGTTCGGCACGTAGGCGCCCAGGCCGAAGTCGCTGCGCTTGATCGTGGTGGTGGCGTCGAAGCCCAGCGCCGGCACCTTCTTCATCGGGTGCGGACCGGCACCGTTGAGGGTCACCGCCAGCACCACCGGCTTGGTCGTGCCCTTGATGGTCAGGTCGCCGGCGACGGTCAGCTTGTTGCCGCCGGCCGAGGTCACCTTGGTGCTCTTGAAGGTGGCGGTCGGGAACTTGGCGGCGTCGAAGAAGTCGCCGCTCTTCAGGTGCTCGTCGAACTTGGCGGTGAAGCTGTTGAGGCCGGACAGCGGCAGGGTCACGTTGACGCTGGACTTGCTCACGTCCTGGGCGTTGTAGACCAGGGTGCCGTCGACATCGCCGAAGTGCGCGGACGGGTTGGAGAAGCCGAAGTGGCTCCACTGCACCAGCACGTCGGTGTGGGCCGGGTCGAGGGTGTAGGTGCCGGAGACGCCCTTGGCGGCGGCAGCGGCGGCGGCCGGCGCGGCGAAGGCGCTGGTGGCGGGCTGGGCAACGACGACGGCCAGGGCCATGGCGAGCGGGAGCAGCAGTTTGCGGGTCTTGGTCATGGTGGAACTCCTTGGAGGGGTGATGGGACGAAACTGCGGCAGGCGCGGGCCTGCGGTGGGACAGGGAAGCGAAACGCGCGCGCTCACTCGATGCGCGCGGCCTCGTCGAAACTCAGCCGCGGCAGGCGCGGGAACAGGCCGCTGGGGTCGCCGTAGCCGAGGTTGACCAGGAAGTTGGATTTGATCGCAGTGCCTGCGAAGAACGCGGCATCGACCTTGGCGTTGTCGAAGCCGGACATGGGACCGGCATCCAGGCCCAGCGCACGCGCGGCCAGGATCAGGTAGGCGCCCTGCAGCGAGCCGTTGCGGAACGCGCCTTCGCTGCGGCCTTCGCGCGGGCCGTCGAACCAGCTCTTGGCGTCGGTGTGCGGGAACAGGTACGGCAGCTTCTCGTGGAAGTCCTCGTCGTGGGCGACGATCACCGTGACCGGCGCGGCCAGGGTCTTGGCCAGGTTGCCCTCGGACAGCGCCGGCTTGAGCTTTTCCTTGGCCTGCGGCGAGGTGACGAAGACGAAACGCGCCGGGCTGCCGTTGGCCGCGGTCGGGCCCCACTTCACCAGGTCGTAGAGGGCACGCAGGGTGGCTTCGTCGACTGGCTTGTCCAGGAACGCGTTCTGGGTGCGCGCGGTACGGAACAACTGGTCGAGGGCGGCGTCGTGCAAGGCGTCGGACATGGAGGAAGTTCCTTGATCGAGGGAAGCGCCAGGATGCCGGTGGGGCCGTCCCGATGCGAGGCGGCCAGTGTAGAGTGGCGCGATTGTCGCAACACCCGGCCGCGATGCAACGGATTACTACCAAACGTGAAACGATCGGACGCGACCTGGGCGATTAGCGATGGCCGCGCCGGCAACGCCCGCCAGGCCGAGGCGCTGGCCGCCGCGTTGGCGCTTCCGACCGCGACACCGATCCAGGCGCAGGTGTTGCAGCCGCACATGCCGTGGCGCTGGTTGGCGCCACGCTGGCTGCCCGGCGCGACCCGCGCTTACGGCGCGGCCTTCGCCGAGGCGTTGCGGCAACCGCCGCCGCTGGCCGTGGGCTGCGGCCGCCAGGCGGCGCTGGCGACGCGGCTGCTACGTGCGCGCGGCAGCCAGGTGGTGCAGATCCTGGATCCGCGGCTGGATCCGCGGCATTGGGACGTGGTGGTGGTGCCGGCGCACGATCGCCTGCGCGGCGCCAACGTGCTGACCCTGCTCGGCAGCCTGCATCCGATCGACGACGCCTGGCTGGCCGCAGGACGCGCCACGTTTCCTGCGCTGGGCGCATTGCCCTCGCCGCGTGTCGGTCTGTTGGTGGGTGGCCCGTCCGGGCTGGCACCGTGGAGCGAGGCGCAGGCACACGCCGCCTTCGCCGACATCGCCGCGCAGTTGCGCTTGCACGGGGGCAGCATTCTCGCCAGCGCATCGCGGCGCACGCCGCCCGCGGTGGCCGCGGCCTTGCGCCGCACGTTCGCGGACATGCCAGGCATGGTGTGGTGCGGTGCGGACGATGGCGCCAATCCCTACGCCGGCCTGCTCGGCTGGGCCGAGCGTCTTGCCTGCACGCCGGATTCGGTGAATCTGCTGTCGGAAGCCTGCGCCACGCGCGTGCCGGTGCAGGTGCTGATGCCGGAGACGGCGCGCGGCCGCGCCCTGGATTTCCATCGTGCTTTGCAGGCGCGTGGACGCCTGCTCCCGGCGCAGGATGCCGGCGACGCGTACGCCGCCGGCATCGCACCGCTGCGCGAAACCGCGCGGATGGCCGCGCTGATCCGCGACCGGTTGGCGCTGGCCTGATCGGCCGCCGCGCCGGCGTCGCTGCCACGACACCGGCACGGCAACCGGGCCCAACGCGTCACATCACGCTATGTCAGGGATTGCTCGGCGAGCGCGGCACGCCCGCCGGCGCCGCATCCAGCGCACCGATCAGCAGCCGCACCACCGGCGTGCCCACGCCGACCGTGTAGTTGTACTTGCCCTTGATCGGCTGGTTGTTGTCGACCACGCCGTTGTAGCCGGGGATGCCGCGATGCAGCGCCTCCGGGCCATTGGCGGCCAGGCGGTACAGGTAGTCGTTGAGATTGCCCTGGCGGCCCTGCTTCTCCACCAGCAGCGCGACCGCGCTGGCGAACTCCGGCGCGGCGACGCTGGTGCCGATCACCGCCGAGAGTTTGCCCTTGAAGTAGGTGGCCACCGAGCTATCGCCGTCGCGGCAGGGCTGGGTCGCGATCGCCGGGCAGCCGCCGACCAGCATGCCGATGTCCGGCAGCGCGCGCATGGACGTGCGCGTGCCGCCGAGCGCACGCAACTGGTAGGCCGGACGCTGGAACAGCGTGCTGACGCCACCGCCGGCGCCCCAGTAGCCGCCGGCCAGGTTCGCGCCGATGCCGTAGTAGTCGGCGGTCTCCAGCGGATCGCCGTAGGCGCTTTCGCTCTTGTAGCCCGACTCCAGGCTGCCCTTCTTGTAGGCGGTGAGCAGATTGCCGCCGCCGACCGCGGTCACGTTCGGGCTGGCCGCCGGGTGTTCGACACCGGGAATGAAATGTCCGTCCTTGCCGTCGACCAGGTACTGCGTGTCGGCGCAGCCCAGGCCGGCGTTGTCGCCGCTGGAGGCGACGAAGGTGATGCCCTGCGCATTGCCCTGCTTGAACACCGCTTCGTAGGGACGCAGCAGCGGGGTGAAATCCTTGCCGCCGTTGTAGGCCGCGGTGTAGTACAGCTCGCAGACGCCGAACGAGGCGCTGACCACGTCGGCCTGGTTGTCCTGGACGATCTGCCGGTAGCCGGCGAGCACGGAGGCGTCGCTCAGGTCCGGGATCACGTACAGCAGCACGTGCGCACCGGGCGCGCCGCCGAGCGCCATCTGCACGTCGAGCGCGGCCTCGCCGCCCGCGGCGTCGTTGCCGTCCTGCAGGCCCGGCTTGGCGCCGGCCACGTAGTGGCGCGCGTACAGGGCCGGATCGGCATGGTTGGCGGCGTAGCGACTGAAGTTCTCGTGGTCGAACATCGCCTTGATGTCCGAGTCCAGCACGTCGCTGCTGATCAGGATGGCGATCGTGCTGCCGGTGCCATCGAGCCGGCGTTGCCCGCCCGCCGCGCCGGTGGTGGCCTGGTAGGACGGATAGCCGTAGGCCTGCTTGAGGTCGTTGTACCAGTAGGTGGTGCCGCCGGCGCCGTAGCGGTTGGATGGATTCTTGACGGCCGACCGCTGCCAGTTGACGTGCATCGCCGGCGCGCCGCGGGTCAGGCCGGTCACCGTCGCCCCGGTGTCGCGCAGCGCGGCCGGCAACTGCAACGGCGCGGCCGCGGCGAGGCGGGCCTGGGTCCCCTGCTGCACCTCGGCGGTCAACGGCACCGCGAACAGCCGCTCGACGTTGTCCGCGCTCGCGCTGACATGCAGGGTGGCGCCCTGCTCGACGACGTTCATGTGCGCGGCCTGCAACGCGGCGCGCACCTGCGCGATCTGCGTCGGCGCCGGCGCGAAGCGGCGCTGGAACTCGGCCGGCGTCAGCCAGTGGTGGTACTGCGGCGAGACCGGATCCTGGATGTCGGCCAGCAGGGCGTCCAATCCGGCCTGGTCGCGCAAGGGCAGGTGCACGTCGAAGGTGACCGGCGCGCTGCGCAGGGTGGCGGTCATCGCCGCGATGGAGGCGTCGGGCGCGGCACTGGCAGTGCTGAGCGCGCACAGCAGGGAAGCGGACAACACGGCAGCCAGCAACGGCCGACGGCGGATGCGATCAAGCATGGGCGTCTCTCCGGGGGTAGAGCGAGTGGGACGAGGCCGTGGCGGCCTCGCGGTGGGAAATCGATGGCCCCTCTCTGCACGGGAGAAGGGTTGGGGCGAGGGTGCGGCGCGCGAAGTGCATGCGTGGTTCGCTGCTGCGAGGCTGCGCCCGTACCCTCATCCGCCCCTGCGGGGCACCTTCTCCCGAGGGGAGAAGGGAGAAGCCTGAGCCCCTCTCCCACCGGGAGAGGGGTTGGGGTGAGGGTACGGCGCGCGAAGCCCCCGCGCCGCCATCTCCATGCAAGGACCCAGCGCGGCACGAAGACAGCGATCCGATCGATGCGGGTGCACTGTGCTTCCTGCTCATGTCTGCACGCATCGGCATGCCACCGGGCCTGGACGAGGCGTGATGATTGAGGAGGATTGCGCCACAAAACTTTGACGGCGCGCGCCGTTTTTTATTTTGTAAACAGGCCATTTCAGCGCGTTGCCGACACATGCGCGTACATGTGTTCCCTACCCGCGATTCGTGGCACTTGATGGCACGGTGTAACGACTTGATGTCGACCCGCTTGCATGCGGCCGCCACGATGACGGAGCCGATCGCGCGGTCGTCGCCGCACCATCATTGCTCCCAATCACGGTGGCGCTCGTCGACGCACGCCAGCGTGCCATTGCATGACAAACGCAACGCCACTGACGCCAACCTGCAACGTCGCTGTCGCATCGTCTGCGCACTTCCTTTACGAATTCTCCCGCGCATGCCTCTCCATTCCCTGCTGAGCACGGCGATCCTCGCCGCCCTGTTGTCGCCCTTCGCCGCCACCGCCGCAGAACCCGCCGCCGATGGCGCCGCGGCCGACGTGCAGCAACTCGATGCGGTGTCGGTGATCGGCCAGGGTGAAACCCGCCAGGTGCAGCGCATCACCACCCAGGACGTGGCGGTGCTGCCGCCGGGCACCAGCATCCAGAAGCTGCTCAACCGCATTCCCGGCGTCAACGTGCAGTCCAACGACGCCTTCGGCGCCAATGAGGAATCGCAGACGATCAGCCTGCGCGGCTTCAACGGCGTGCGCCTGGGCTACACCCTCGACGGCCTGCCGCTGGGCGACAACGCCTACGGCAACTACAACGGCCTGAACATCAGCCGCGCGCTGATCGCCGAGAACTTCGGCGGCGTGGAACTGGCCTCGGGCATCGGCAGCCTCGGCACCGCGTCCACCAGCAATCTCGGCGGCACCGTGCAGTACTACTCCGACGATCCGTCCACCGAGGTCGGCGTGCGCCTGGCGCAGACCGTGGGCTCGGACAGCAACCGCCGCACCTACCTGCGCCTGGATACCGGCGAGCACAACGGTTTCTCCGCCTACCTGTCCGGCATCTACGCCGACGCCGACATGTGGGCCCCGCCGGGCTCGCCGACCCACACCGCGCAGTTCAACGGCAAGGGCGTGTACCAGTTCGAAGGCGGCAAGATCACCGCGTTCGTCGACACCTCGCGCACCTCGCAGGCCGACTACGCCTACCTGTCCAAGAGCGGCCTGCACCGCGGCCTGGGCTGGGACTGGAACCTGTACGCGCCGGACTGGCAGCGCGCGCTGGCCGCGGCCTATTGCGCGCCGGCCACGCGCAACCCCAGCCGCTGCGGCTACAGCGGCGGCGTGGACAACATCGACGACGCCTACTACCAGAGCCGCGCGCTGCGCAACGACGACCTGTACTACCTGGCCGGCGACTTCCAGCCGTCCGATGCGGTGAGCGTGCACACCCAGGTCTACCACCACGAGAACGAAGGCCAGGGCCACTGGTGGTCGCCGGGCCAGCCGTCCTACCCCGGCACGCCGCAGGCGCTGCCGATCTCGATCCGCAGCACCAACTACACCATCAACCGCACCGGCGGCATCGCCTCGCTGGGCTGGGACATCGGCCCGCACCACCTGGAAGCGGGCGTGTGGTACGAGCGCAACAAGCACCACGTGGAGCGCAACTTCTACTGGATCGACGGCCCGATCGACGACGACATCTTCCTGAGCAACCCGAACCGCCGGCTGTTCTCGCAGGACTACGTCATCACCACCAAGCAGGCCTATGTGCAGGGCACTTTCAAGCTGCTTGACGAGCGCCTGACCCTGGACATCGGCGCCAAGAGCCCACACACCACCATGACCGCGCGCGAGACGCCGGGGATCGCGGTGGAGTCGCCGGTGGCCAACGGCGAGCTGAAGGCCAGCAAGGCGCTGCTGCCGCAGGCCGGCCTGAGCTACCGCCTGGCCGAGGGCCAGGAAGTGTTCGCCTCCTACGCCGAGAACATCGCCGCGTTCCAGGGCGGCGGCGCCGGCGGCCCGCTGCTGGTGACGCAGGCGTCGTTCGACGCCAGCGTCGGCGCGCTGCAGCCGGAGAAGTCCAAGACCTTCGAAGCCGGCTACCGCCTGGTGCGCGACCAGTTCGAGGCCTCGCTGGTCGGCTACGACGTGACCTTCGACAACCGCCTGCTGTCGCTCAACCCGTGCCCGAGCATCCAGCAGGGCACCACCCCGGCGTGCACCACGCGCTTCTTCAACGTCGGCTCGGTGAGCAGCCGCGGCGGCGAGCTGACCTTCATCTGGAAGCCGACCGCGCACCTGCAGTGGTACAACTCGGCCTCGATCAACCGCTCCACCTACGACGACAACTACGTGCAGAACGGCGCGGTGATCCCCACCGCCGGCAAGTACACCGTGGACACGCCCAAGCGCATGTTCGCCAGCGAACTCAGCTGGACCTGGAACGGCTGGAACGCCAACCTGCGCGGCAAGTACACCGGCCAGCGCTACTACACCTACACCAACGACCAGGGCTTCGGCGGCTACACCTCCTTCGATGCCGGCGCCGGCTACGATTTCGGGGCGGTGTCGTTCCTGCGGGACCTGAAGCTGTCGTTGAACGTCACCAACCTCACCGACAAGCGCTACGCCTCCAACCTCACCGCCTTCAGCAACAGCGACCCGAACGGCCGCTCGCTGGCCTTCCACGCCAGCGCGCCGCGGCAGGCGTTCCTGACCCTGGACGCGCGCTTCTGAGCGCGTCCATCCTGTCCGTCCGCCCCCGAACCGGAACGCATGCGATGATCCGATCCACCTCCTGGTTGTTGGGATGCGCGATGGCCGTGTTGGCGACCACCGCGGCGGCCGCACCGGCCGCCGCCCCGGGCGAGCACAAGCCGCTGGTGATCGGCCACCGCGGCGCCAGCGCGCTGCGCCCCGAGCACACCCTGGCGTCCTACGCCAAGGCCATCGCCGACGGCGCCGACTTCATCGAGCCGGACCTGGTCTCGACCAAGGACGGCGTGCTGGTGGCGCGCCACGAGAACGAGATCGGCGGCACCACCGACGTGGCCGCGCATCCGGAGTTCGCCGCGCGCAAGACCGTCAAGCAGATCGACGGGCAGCGCGTGGAAGGCTGGTTCACCGAAGACTTCACCCTGGCCGAGCTGAAGACCCTGCGCGCGCGCGAGCGCCTGCCGCAACTGCGCGGCACCGCCTTCGACGGGCAGTTCCAGGTGCCGACCATGGACGAGATCATCGACTTCACCGCGGCCGAGTCGGCCACGCGCGGGCGGCCGATCGGGCTGATTCCCGAGATCAAGCACGGCACCTACTTCCGCGGGCTTGGCCTGGCGATGGAAGACAAGCTGGTGGCCACCCTCGATGCGCATGCCTACACGCGCAAGGCGCCGGTGGTGATCCAGTCGTTTGAGATCGGCAACCTGGAATCTCTGCACGGCAAGCTCGGCGACACCCATCCGAACGTGCGCCTGGTGCAGTTGCTGGGCGATCCCAAGGAGCGCCCGGGCGACCAGTTGCGCAATGGCCCGACCTACGCGCAGATGGGCAGCGCGCAGGGCCTGCGCGCGATCGCCAAGTACGCGCAATTGGTCAGCCCCAACCTGCGCGCGATCGTGCCGGTGAGCGCCGACGGCGCCCTGGCCGCGCCCACGTCGTTCGTTGCCGATGCGCATGCGGCGGGCCTGCAGGTGATTCCGTACACGTTCCGGCCCGAGAACTACTTCCTGCCCAAGCAGTTGCAGGACGCGCGCGGCCCGGCTGCGGTGAATGCGGCCGGCAGCATCACCGAAATGCGCGCGCTGCTCGACGCCGGCATCGATGGCTTCTTCACCGACGACCCGGCCGTGGGCCGCGCGGCGGTGGATGGGACGGCGCTGTCGCGGTGAAGCCGAGAATGGGGAATGGGGAATGGGGAATCGCAACAGCGGTTCCCAGCGCGGAGTTCCATTTGTAGGAACGGCTTCAGCCGCGACGCGTGGAGCTTGGAGACACGTCGTGCGAAGCGGAGGCATCGTCGGGTCGGGACTGAAGTCCCTCCCACAGTGCAATCTCCGGCAGTGCCGGTGCGGTGAAGCCGGATTGGGGAATCGCAACAGCGGTTCCATCGTGGGGGTTTCCCACGGTAGGAGCGGCTTCAGCCGCGACCACGCGAGGTCGAGAAATGCCCTGTCGCGGCTGAAGCCGCTCCTACGACGCACGTGTGCGTTGAGATCGTCCACACGCCCGGCATTGGTCATCGCGCGTCCGGGCCGCGATAATGCGCGCCCGCCGCCCCTGCCCCGACCGCCGTGCCGTTCGTTGCCGCTCCCTCGCCCACTTTCGCCGCGCTGACCCCGCGCGCGCTGCTGCTGTCCGTGCTGGCGATGGGGGCGGTGGTGCTGCTGTCGAACGTGCTGGTGCAGTTCCCGATCAACGACTGGCTGACCTGGGGCGCCTTCAGCTATCCGCTGGCGTTTCTGGTCAGCAACCTGATCAACCGCCGCTTCGGCCCGCGTGCGGCGCGGTGGGTGGCCTGGTGCGGTTTCGCGCTGGCGGTGCTGCTGTCGATCTGGATCGCCACCCCGCGCATCGCCGCGGCCTCGTGCCTGGCCTTCATCGCCGCGCAATTGCTGGACATCACCGTGTTCGACCGGCTGCGCCGCGGCCGCTGGTGGCGCGCGCCGATCGTCGCCACCACCTGCAGCGCGACACTGGACACCACGATCTTCTGGTCGATCGCCTTCGCCGGCTCGGCGCTGCCGTGGCTGAGCTGGGCCGCCGGCGACCTGGCGGTGAAGCTGGGCATCGGCGTGTGCCTGCTGGCGCCGTTCCGCGCGCTGCTGTGGCGGATGGCACCGACGCGCTAGCGGCGGACAGGCGGGCGGCGCCGGCTTCACAAACGACTGCGGCCAACGTTGAATGGTGATCGGCGGCGCGCCTCCCGTGCGCCGCGCCTGCGACGAGACCACGCCCATGCCGCACGACGTCACTCCCGCCCTCGCGCTGAGCGCGCTCAACGCCACTTTGGCGCAACTGCAGCCGGCCGGTACGGCGCTGGCCACGCTGACCACGCCCACGGTGTCCTGCCCGGAGTGGTCCTGCAACACCTTCGCCCCGCTGATGCTGGAGATGGTGCTGCTGCGTCGTGACCGGCCCCTGCGCACCCGGCTGTACCTGGCGGACGCGGCGCTGCCGACCTTCGGCGACGGCGACTTCGTCAACATCGTGCTGCTGGGCGATCCGTCGCAGTTGATCCACAACTTCAACATCCTGGTGGCCGGCGAGCGGGTTTACCTGTTCCAGTCCTACCTCGAGCAGGTCGTGGACGTGGTGCGGGTGTTCGAGTCAGTGACCTTCCATGCGCTGTGGCACGACCTGTGCGCCGGCCGCACCGGCCTGTGGAAGCGCGCCTACCAGGGGCTGTTCGGGGTGGATCCCGACCAGGTGGTGGACACGGATCCCGACGCGGTCTGGTTCCAGACTCAGTACGTCAGCGCGTAGCAATCGCGCCACCACGGAACGGCATGCCGGCGCCGATCGCCGCGGCCATGGCGGCGTGTTTGCGGTTGCAGCACGGCTGCATGCCCATTCCCTCCGGTCGATTGCAGCCAGCGCCGACGGCACGCTTTCTGCCGCGACTCGGCGAGACGCGGCGTTGCCGGAGAAGCATGTCGCCACCGACACCACGCGTGCGCGCCTGCGCCTGCCGTCAAGGACCGCGCGAGTGCGCCGCGTCGCCGTCCGCACGGCCATCGACGAACACCAGGTCCAGGGCGACCGCCGCCTGCCGAATCGCCGCACGCGCCGCGGCGATGTCGGCGGTGGGCGCGGTCAGGCGCGGACGCCGATCCAGCGTGCAGGCCAGGCCCGCTTCCACCAGCGTGGCGTGGGCGGCATGCAGGCGCTCGGCGATGGAAGGCGACAGCCAGCCGCTGTGCGCCAGCGCGTCGAGCAGCGCCGGCGTGTCGCGCGGCGCCACCAGTGCCGGCTGCTGCGCGGCGCCGAGCAGCACGCCGGCCTGCACCAGGAATTCCAGGTCGACCAGGCCGCCGGCGCCCTGCTTGAGATCGAAACGCGCGGCATCGCTGCGGTCCAGTTCGGCGCGCATGCGCGCACGCATCTTGCGCACTTCCTCGCGCAGCGCTGCGGGCTCGCGCGGGCGTGCCAGGGTCTGCGCGCGCACCTGCTCGAACTGCTGCAGCAGCGGCGCATCGCCGGCCACGCCGCGGGCGCGCACCAGCGCCTGGTGCTCCCAGGTCCAGGCGCGCTCGCGCTGGTACTCCCGGTAGCTGGCCAGCGACGACACCAGCGCGCCCTTGCCGCCGTCCGGGCGCAGGCGCACGTCGATGTCGTACAGGCGGCCGCCGCCGGTGACCGCGCCGAGCAACGCGATCACCTTCTGCGCCAGCCGCGCGAACCAGCGCCCGCTCTCCAGCGGCCGCGGCCCGGCCGACGCTTCGACGCCCGGCGGATGGTCGTACAGGAACACCAGGTCCAGGTCCGAGCCGATGCCCAGTTCCACACCACCGAGGCTGCCGTAACCGACGATGGCGAAACTGCCGCCGGGCACCTCGCCATGCGCCGCGACCAGATCGGCACGCGCCAGGCGCAGCACGGTCACGACCACCGCCTCGGCCAATTGCGCGAGCTGGCGCGCGCTGTCGAGCGCGGGCTGGCGCCGGTCCAGCGTCGCCAGGGCGATGCGGAAACTCAGCGCCTGGCGCGCTTCGTTGAGGCCGCGCAAGGCCGCTTCCGGATCGTCGCCAGCGGTGGCGATCGCGGCATCGCACAGCCGCTGCATCGCCGCCAGGTCCGGCATCGGACCGTCGACGCGGCTGTCGAGCAGTTCGTCCAGCAGCAGCGGATGCGCAGCCAGCCGTTCGGACAGGAACGCGCTGCGCGCCAGCACGTCGACCAGCCGCGCCAGTGCGCTGGGCTGTTCGTCGAGCAGGGCCAGATAGCTGGCCCGGCGCAGGATCGCCTGCAGCAGGCCGAGCACGCGGTGCAGGGCGGCATCGGCCTGCGCCGAGCGCGCCGCGGCATGCAGCAGCGCCGGCAGCACCCGGTCCAGGCGCGCACGCGCGGCATCGGACAAGGTGCGCACGCCCAGCGACTGCACGAAACCGCGCAAGGCCTGGTCGGCGCCGTCGGCATCGGCGAAGCCGGCGGCGCGCAGCACCTGTGCCTGGCCGGCGTCGGGCAGGCCGCGCCAGTAGTCGGCCAGTGCATCGGGCGCCAGCGCGCGCTCGCGCGGCGCCAGCAGTTCGGCGAACTCGGCGGCGACGCGATCGCGCTGCACCTGCAGCGCCGCGTGCAGCGCGGTCCAGTCGGGATAGCCGAGGCCGAAGGCGATGCGTGCGCGGTCCAGCGGATCCTCCGGCAGCGCGTGGGTCTGCGCGTCGCGCAGCATCTGCAGGCGGTTCTCCACCTGGCGCAGGAAGCGATACGCCTGCGCCAGCGCCGCGCCATCCTCGGCGGCGACCTGGCCGGCGGCGACCAGCGCGTGCAGCGCCGGCAACAGGCGGCGTTCGCGCAGTGCGGGTTCGCGGCCGCCGCGGATCAACTGCAGCGACTGCACCAGGAACTCGATCTCGCGGATGCCGCCGGCGCCGCGCTTGATGTCGTCCAGGCGGTCGTGGCGCGCGACTTCGGCGGTGATCGCCGCCTTCATCTCGCGCAGGCCGTCCAGCGCGGTGTAGTCGAGATAGCGCCGGTACACGAACGGGCGCAGCGCCTGCAGCCATTCCTCGCCGGCGGCGATGTCGCCAGCCACCGCGCGCGCCTTGAGCCAGGCGTAGCGCTCCCAGTCGCGGCCTTCGCGCTGGAAGTACTGGTCCATGCCGGCGAACGACAGCGCCACCCGGCCGGCGGTGCCGAACGGGCGCAGGCGCAGGTCCACGCGATGCGCGAAGCCGTCGGCGGTGGTCTCGTCGAGCAGCCGCGCCAGGCGCTGGCCGAGCCGCGCGAAGTATTCCTCGGCGGCCAGCGCGCGCGTGCCGTCGGACTCGCCGCCCTGCGGGTAGGCGTAGACCAGGTCCACGTCGGAGGAGAAATTCAGTTCGCCGCCGCCGAGCTTGCCCAGGCCGAACACCACCAGCCGCTGCACGCTGCCGTCGGCAGCACGCACCACGCCATGGCGCGCAGCGAACTCGCCTTCCAGCGCCTGCAGCGCCAGCGCCAGGCAGTCCTCGGCCAGCTGCGTGCTGCCGGCCAGCGTCGCATCGACCTCGTCCAGGCCCAGCACGTCGCGCCACACCAGCCGCGCCGAGGCCGCGGCGCGGTAGCGACGCAGTTGCGCCGGCCATGTGGCGGGCTGCGCCGGATCCAGTTGCGGCAGCGGCAACGGCGGTGGGTCCGGCTGCGCCAGGTGCGCGAGCAGCGACGGCTGCCGGCACAGCGTATCGAGCAGGAAATCGCTGGCCAGCAGCGCGCGCGCCAGCGCGTCCTCGAAACCGGGATGAGACGGCCACGGCTGCGCGGCCACGGCCTGGCGCAGGCGTGCCATGCTGCGTTCGAGCGTGGGTTGCAGGACGTCGGGAACCACGAAGGGAGCAGAAGCCATCGGCCGATGATGGCATCCCGCGGCGACCGCGGACAGGACCGCGGCGTCGAGGCAATCACGCACCATGGCGCACTGCACTGTGGGAGCGACTTCAGTCCCGACCCGACGGCGCATCCGGCGCCGCAAAGTCGTTCCACCGTCGCACGTTTTGACGGAGGTCACCCGCACGGCTCCCAAAATCCACGCAGAACGCAGCTTTTCGGCACTTTTCGCAACGTTTCGCAGACCTTGCCGCCAGCCCCTTCACGACGATGGTGTATCATGGCCACCTCGACGGAGCACCTGTGCGCCCTGCGCCGCCCGCTCCGTCCTTCGATCCTGCAGCGCCGTGGAGTTGACGCGGCCATCCGGGATCGCCCCCGCAGACCAGTGCGGCGCCTGTGGCGCCCTGTCGTTCTGTCTTGCTTGCCTGCCGCGTGCAGGCCGGGGGTCATGACCTCACCGTTTCAGGACAGGAGAAGACATGTCGGAGTTCCACGCCCATTTCGGATGGTTCAAGCGCCGCCGCCAACTGCAGGTGGAAGAAGTCACCGTCGTCGACAAACCCATGCTCAAGCGGGCCGTCGGCGCGGCGGCGCTGGGCAATGCGATGGAATGGTTCGACTTCGGCGTGTACGGCTACCTGGCCGTGACCCTGGGCCACGTGTTCTTTCCCAGCACCAACCCGACCGCGCAACTGATCGCCACGTTCGCGACCTTCACCGTGGCGTTCCTGGTGCGCCCGCTGGGCGGGCTGGTGTTCGGCCCGCTGGGCGACCGCTACGGCCGGCAGAAGGTGCTGGCCGCGACCATGATCCTGATGGCGCTGGGCACGTTCTCGATCGGGCTGATCCCCCCCTACGAGCGCATCGGCATCTGGGCGCCGATCCTGTTGCTGGTGGCGCGGCTGGTACAGGGATTTTCCACCGGCGGCGAATACGGCGGCGCGGCGACCTTCATCGCCGAGTACTCCACCGATCGCAACCGCGGCTTCATGAGCAGCTGGCTGGAGTTCGGCACGCTGGGCGGCTATATCGCCGGCGCCGCCACGGTGACCGCACTGCACTTCACGCTCAGCGATGCGCAGATGCACGACTGGGGCTGGCGCGTGCCGTTCCTGATCGCCGGCCCGCTGGGCCTGCTCGGCCTGTACATGCGCATGAAGCTGGAGGAAACCCCGGCATTCCAGGCCTATGCCGAAGAGGCGGAAAAGCGCGAGCACGATGCACCGGGCCTGGGCGCACTGTTCCGCGTCCACTGGCCGCAGTTGCTCAAGTGCGTGGGTCTGGTGCTGGTGTTCAACGTCACCGACTACATGCTGCTGACCTACATGCCCAGCTACCTCAGCGTCACCATGGGCTATGCCGAGAGCAAGGGCCTGCTGCTGATCATCATCGTGATGCTGGTGATGATGCCGCTCAACGTGCTCGGCGGGTTGTTCAGCGATCGCCTGGGCCGCAAGCCGATGGTGATCGGCGCCTGCATCGCGCTGCTGGTGCTGGCGGTGCCGTGCCTGCGGCTGGTCGGCACCGGCAACGACTGGCTGATCTTCCTCGGCCTGATGCTGCTGGGCGTGGCGCTGGTGTGCTTCACCAGCTCGATGCCGTCGACCTTGCCGGCGCTGTTCTACACCCCGGTGCGCTATAGCGCGCTGTCGATCGCGTTCAACGTGTCGGTATCGCTGTTCGGCGGCACCACGCCGCTGGTCACCGCGTGGCTGGTCGAGCGCACCGGCGATCCGCTGGTGCCGGCCTACTACCTGATGGGGGCGGCGGTGGTGGGCATCGCGACCATGGCCTTCGTGCGCGAAACCGCCGGCCTGCCGCTGCGCGGCTCGCCGCCGGCGGTGGCCAGCGAAGCCGAGGCGCATGCGCTGCTGCGCAGCGACGAGCCGCTGACCGTGGACCCGACCCGCCCCGAACTGCCGCCGTCGCCGCACGCGACGTCGCAGGCGATGCCGACCTGACCCGAGCGCCGGCTGCGCGCGCTGCGGCGCAGGCATCCACGGGACGCGACCCGGCAATGTCGCTGTCACGGAAGCGTGTTATCGATACCTCACGCCAGGCCATCGCATCGCCCGCAGCGGCAGGCCCGGAAACGGGCAATAAAAAAGCCCGCTGGCAGCGAACTGCTAGCGGGCCTTGCTCCCTCCCCCACGTCGGGATGCAGGGCGATCTTGGGCGCTTTTTTGAGACATTGCACGCTGCAGTGCAAAACGATACTGGGCGGTACATTCTGCGGCGTTGGGGGAATGGGGAAACGGGAATAGGGAATGGGAAAAGCGGGCGGACGTGCACCCTGCGCGTGCCTGCACATTTCCAGCGCCGCGATGCATTGCCTAGCCTTGCCTACACAAGAGCACGACGCGTTCGTCGTCGCGTCAGGGCGATGCCGCCGGCGCCGGTGCCTCCGGCAGCCACGCCGGTTGCCGGTCGTACCACTCGCGCGCGCCGAGCAGATGCCATTGCCGTTGTTCGCCGCGCAAAGCCACGCCCACGCCGAGCACGCCCCAGCGCGCGTACAGATCGCCCTGCGTGCCGGCATCGCCCACGCGCAGACGCGCGCGCAAGGCCACCCGTTCGTTCTCGGCGGCGACCCGATCCAGCCACAGTGCATCCTTGCGCCAGCGCAGCTGCCCGCTGGCCTGCAGTTGCCCGGCGTCGGCCAGCTTCAGCAACCACGCCGGCGCATCGCTGTGCTGCGCGAACACCGCCAGCACCGGGCCGGCGTCGCGCATCTGCATCTGTACCTGCGCATCGGCCTGCACCGGCGCCGCCGCAGCGATGCGGCCCTGCGGAATCCGTAGCGTCGCCCACCAATCGCCCTGTTTGGGCTGGGCGCCGTAGCGCACGCCCTGCAGGCGCAGCGTGCTGCCGCTGAGATCAAAGCGCTTGTCCTGCAGCTCGGCGCGCCGCAGCCGCGCGTCCAGGTCGAGATTGCCGGCCAGCTCCAGGCCCGCGGTCTGCAGCCGCGCCTGGCGGCCGAGTACGCGCAACGTTCCCTGGCCGACCTGGCCGGACGCGTCCAGCTGCAGGTCGCCGCTGAGCCGGCCATCGCCGCCGAGCACCCGCACCTGCGCCGCCGGCAGGTAGCGGTTGTAGGCGCGCAGATCCGGCACGCGCGCGTCGGCGAAGCGCAACCGCGCCTGCAACGAGTCGCGCAGGGTGGCCAGCGCGCCATCGCCCTGCAAGTCCAGTTGCAGGTTCTCGCCTTCGACGAAGCTGGCCTTGGGCTCGTCCAGCGGCGCCAGCGCGAAGCGACGCATGCGCACGTCCAGTTGCGTGCGCGGCTGGTCGGCCGTGCCGACGATGCGCCCGGCCGCCTGCGCCTTGCCGCTCAGCCGCACGCGCATGATCTCCGCCACCGCCTGCACGTCGGGCACGTCGAGGCGGCTGCCCGGCTGCAGCGCGCCCTGCCGCAACTGCAGATCGGCGGCGACGTCGCCGCCGCCGTCGAGCTGGAACCACGGCTTGCGCACCAGCAGGTCGCTGATCCAGTTCAACGATTCGAAATGCCAGCGTCCCTGCACGCGGCCGGAGGTGCGCGGCAGCAGCGCCGCCGGGTCGTCGAACGGCACCTGGCGCCCGGCGATGTGCAGATCGGCATCGAGCATGCTGCGCGGATCGACCTTGCCGGGCAGGCGCGCACGCGCGTGGATGTCCTCGCCCTCCACGTCCAGCAGCAGCGTCAGCACGCCACGATCGGTGGCGCCGACGCCGGCATGCAGCGGCACCCGCCAGTTGAGCGTGCTGCCAGGCTGCAGCGCGCCGCGCAGCAGGTGCAGATCGGCCTGCACGTGGCCCAGACCGGGTTCGGTGCTCAGCTTGGTGGTGTCGCCGGCGGTGTCGATGCGCAGGGCCACGCTGCGCCCGTGCACGCGCAGCGCCAGGTCGGTGATGCCCAGCTTGCGCAACCCCGGCGCCTGCGCGCGGTAGTGGCGCGGGAACGAGAAGCGCGCGTCCAGCGTGGCCTGGTCCGCGATCTGGCGCTTGCCGTAGCGCACGCTGGCGTCCTCGAACACGATCTGCGAGCGGAACAGTTCCGAGGGGCCGCCACGCAACTGCTTGAGGAAGCCGACGGTACCGTGGCCCTTGCCCTCGACCGCAAAATCACCGAAGCGTGCGCGGCGCAGCGTGCCGCTGTGGATCGCATCGAAGCGCAGCGTCCAGCCCTGGTCGCTGGGCGGCGGTGGCGGGATCATCTCCTCGACGCGGTCCATCTCGCCGATCACGTTCACCGCTTCCATCCACGGCAGGCGCACTTCGCGGTGCAGCAGCGGCAGCAGCGCGATGCGCGCGCTGGCGCGGTCGGCGCGCACCTGCCAGACATTGCGCTGCACATGGCCGCGCATGCGCACGTTCCAGGCGGTGATGAAGCCGGGCAATACGGTGATCGCCGGCCCGGTGTGCATGCGGAACTTCTCCGGCTTACGGTTGGTGGCTAGGTCGAACAGCGGCGTGTTGAGGAACACGTTGCCGGCCAGCAAGTACAGCAGGTAGGCGATCAGCAGGCCGCGCAGGAGCAGGCGCCAGCCGCGCGGCAGACGCCGGTAGCGTGCGTGGACGGCGGTCAGCGGGCGGGCGAAAGGCGGCACCGCCGCACTATCGCCGCGGCGCGGCGTGGAGCGCGTGAAAGCGACGGTGGCAGACACCCGGTGTTGCGCCGACTGCATGCGCGTTGCGTCCTGCCGTCGCAAGCCAGAGCCCACCAGGAAAACGAGAACCAAGCGCCCCTCTCCCACCGGGAGAGGGGTTGGGGTGAGGGTCGGGCGCACGAAGCGCCGCACACGTCGCTCACACCATGGCGTACGTCCTCATCGCTGCGCTCCGTCGCGCCCGCATGCGCCGCCGCGCGACAGGCGCAGAAAGTGGGGACGCGCCCCAGCGCGAGCCCCGGCCCGATCCGCGATAATTGCCATCCCCTTCCCACGCCCTGGTCGCCGCATGTCCGCCGAACGCATCCTCCATCCCCGCCTGCGCGAGCGGATCGTCAGCGCCGAGGCCGCGGCGGCGTTGATCCAGCCCGGCGAGACGGTGGCGATGAGCGGCTTCACCGGCTCCGGCTATCCCAAGGCGGTGCCGATGGCGCTGGCGCAGCGCATCGAGGCGGCGCACCTGCAGGGCCAGTCGTTCAAGATCCAATTGCTGACCGGCGCCTCCACCGCGCCGGAACTGGACGGCGCGCTGGCCAAGGCCGACGGCATCGCCCTGCGCATGCCGTTCCAGTCCGACCCGGACGCGCGCCAGCGCATCAACGCCGGCACGCTGGACTACATCGACATCCACCTCAGCCACGTCGCCCAGCACGTGTGGTTCGGCTTCTACGGGCAGATCGACACCGCGGTGGTGGAAGTGGCCGGCATCCGCGAGGACGGCAGCCTGATTCCGTCGACCTCGGTCGGCAACAACAAGACCTGGCTGGATCTGGCGAAGAAGGTGATCGTCGAGGTCAACGACTGGCAGCCGGCCGGCATCGACGGCATGCACGACGTGTACTACGGCACCGCGTTGCCACCACACCGTAAGCCGATCCCGCTGCTGCACGCCGACGACCGCATCGGCGAACCATCGCTGCGCTGCGACCCGGACAAGATCGTGGCGGTGGTGCGCACCCATGGCCCCGACCGCAACAGCCCGTTCACCCCGGCCGACGCCACCAGCCAGCGCATCGCCGAGCACCTGATCGCGTTCTTCCAGCACGAGGTCGGCAAGGGCCGGCTGCCGCCGAACCTGCTGCCGTTGCAGTCCGGCGTGGGCAACATTCCCAACGCGGTGCTGGCCGGCCTGGCCAGCAGCGGCTTCCGCGACCTCAGCGCGTTCACCGAGGTGATCCAGGACGGCATGCTCGACCTGCTGCGCAGCGGCGTGTTGAAGGTCGCCTCGTGCACCGGCTTCGCGTTGAGCCCGGAGGCCAACGAGGAGTTCAAGCGCAATATCGACTTCTACCGCGAGCGCATCATCCTGCGCACGCAGGAGATCTCCAACCATCCGGAACTGGTGCGGCGGCTGGGCTGCATCGGCATGAACGGCATGATCGAGGCCGACCTGTACGGCAACGTCAATTCCACCCACGTGATGGGCAGCCGCATCATGAACGGCATCGGCGGCTCTGGCGACTTCGCCCGCAACGGCTTCCTGTCGATCTTCCTCAGCCCCAGCACGGCGAAGAATGGCAGCATTTCCTCGATCGTGCCGATGGTCAGCCACGTCGACCACACCGAGCACGACGTCTCCATCATCGTCACCGAGCACGGCCTGGCCGACCTGCGCGGCCTGCCACCGCGGCAGCGCGCGCAACAGTTGCTCGCGCACTGCGTGGACCCGAGCTACCGCGCGCAGTTGCAGGACTATGTCGACCGCGCCCTGCACGCCAGCTACGGCAAGCACACCCCGCACCTGCTGCCCGAGGCGCTGTCCTGGCACCAGCGCTGGCTGGATACTGGGACGATGCACGCGGGAGGCTGAGCGGCGCCGGCAGCGGGTATGCTGCGCCGATGCTGACCACCCTGGCGGTTTCCTCCTATCGTTCCCTGCGCGAGCTGGTGCTGCCGCTGGCGGGGCTGACCCTGATCACCGGCGCCAACGGCAGCGGAAAGTCCAACGTCTACCGCGCGCTGCGCCTGCTCGCCGACACCGCCCAGGGCGGCGTGATCGCCGCACTGGCCCGCGAGGGCGGCTTGCCGTCGGCGTTGTGGGCCGGCCCGGAGACGCTGAGCCGCGCGGTCCGGCGCGGCGAGCATCCGGTCGAGGGCACGGTGCGGCAGCAGGCCGTCGGCCTGAAATTGGGCTACGCCAGCGACGCATTCGGCTATGCCATCGACCTGGGCCTGCCGATGCCGTCGGCGTCGGCCTTCGGGCTGGATCCGCAGATCAAGCGCGAATGCATCTGGGCCGGCCCGTGGCTGCGCCAGTCCAACCTGCTGGTGGACCGCAACGGACCGGCGGTGTGCCTGCGGACCCAGGACGACGGCTGGACCGATGCCGGCGCCAGCATCGCCAGTTTCGACAGCGTGCTGGCGCAGTTCTCCGATCCGCGCGCTGCACCGGAGATGCATGAGGTCCGCGAGAACATCCGCCGCTGGCGCTTCTACGACCACTTCCGCACCGATGCCGCGGCACCGGCTCGCATGGCGCAGATCGGCACGCACACGCCGGTGCTGAGCAACGACGGCGCCGACCTCGCCGCGGCCCTGCAGACCATCCTGGAGATCGGTGATGCCGACGGCCTGCATGCGGCGGTGGACGATGCCTTCCCCGGCGCGCGGTTGACGATCGAGGTGCATGCCGGGCGCTTCGACCTGGCGATGCATCAGCATGGCCTGCTGCGGCCGCTGTCGGCAGCCGAACTGTCCGACGGCACCTTGCGCTATCTGCTGTGGATCGCCGCCCTGCTGAGCCCGCGCCCGCCGGAACTGCTGGTGCTCAACGAACCGGAAGCGAGCCTGCATCCGGACCTGCTGCCGGCGCTGGCGCGGCTGATCGGCAGCGCCACGCGGCAGGCACAGATCATCGTGGTCTCGCATGCCAGCCGGTTGATCGCGGCGCTGGAGCAGCAACCCGATTGCCTGCACCACCTGCTGATCAAGGAGCACGGCCAGACCGACGTGGCCGGCCTGCGCGCGCTCGATCGGCCGGCATGGCATTGGCCCAGCCGCTGAGGCGGGGTGTGCATCGGGTGTGTCTGCTGCGTACAGCGGCATGCCCCATGGGGCGGTGGTCGCGTCGTTCGGGTTCGTCGCGTCGGGACTGAAGTCCCTCCCACAGTGCGGTCCTCTTGCATCCGAAATCCACGCGAATGTGCGGCATCGTCGTAGGAGCGGCTTCAGCCGCGACGGGCTTGTCATGGGGCGCGCTTGAAAGCGCTCCTACAACGGCTGGCAGTGGCCCCGTTGGGGGCTCGACGAGCAGTTGCGGGACAGCGCGTCGGGACTGAAGTCCCTCCCACAGTGCAGTCCTCTTGCATCCGAGATGCGCGCGAATTGCGGCATCGTCGTAGGAGCGGCTTCAGCCGCGACGGGCTTTACCGGTCACGCCTGTCGCGGCTGAAGCCGCTCCTACAACACCGCTGCGGATTCGGCTGTCGTTTGCAGGTTGTCGGCGCCAGATACGGGGTCGGGCACGGCGAGGAACGCCAGCTTGCGACCGCGCGGCAAGCGCTTGAGTGCGTATTCGGCGCGCGAGGCGGCGGCACGGTCGGGGTAGGCGCGACTGGCCAGCAGCCGTACCGGCGGGTTGGCGCGGGTGTACTTGGCGCCGGCGCCGCGCAGGTGCGCCTGGAAGCGCGCCTGCAGGTCCGGGGTGATGCCGGCGTAGTAGCTGCCGTTGCGGCATTCGAGCAGGTACAGGAACCAGGGCGAGTCGGCGGCCATGCAGGCATTATCGACACGGTGGCCGGTTTCGCCAGCAGCGGTGTCCGCACATGCGCGCTTGCGACCTCGGGCAACACCTATTGGCCACATCTCGATGTCGTCCGACGCGGCGCTGGCGGCATCGGCCAGTCGCCGGCCTTCGGTCAGTTTGACCCCACCGCATGGCGCTGGAACAGCGTGGCGCCTAGCAGGGCCTGATACGTCTGGCAGGCAATCGCCGCTATGCCCCGGCCCATCAATGCGTAGCGTGTACATCCCATCGCGCCACTTCCACGCCGTCGCGCTGAACCGGCGACAACAGGTCTTAACGCCCCGCCAACACCTTGCCAGCCGCTGCCACACAGCGGCATACCGTGGTCACCGAATGGGCGGATAACGTCTTCACCGGCACGCAGCCGTCGATACCGAAGCTCTCTCCCTTCGCATTCGGCGGCGCGTCCGGCCCCTCTTCCGGGCCTCCCCCGCCCCCCAACGCACGCAGCCGGTCAGGCTGCGTGCGTTTTTCCCACCACGAGCTCAGGCCGCCTGCGCCACGCGCGCCTGGCGCCGCGCGCGCACCGCCTGCGCCAGCCGCTCGAGCACCTGCAACGAGGTGTCCCAGTCGATGCAGCCGTCGGTGATGCTCTGGCCGTAGACCAGCGGCTGGCCCGCGACCAGCTCTTGGCGGCCACCACGCAGGTGGCTCTCCACCATCGCGCCGACGATGCGGGACTGCCCGGCCTCGAGCTGGCGCGCGATGTCCTCGATCACCTTGGGCTGGTTGTCCGGGTTCTTGCCGCTGTTGGCATGGCTGGCGTCGACCATCAGCCGCGCCGGCAGGCCGGCCTTCTCCAGCACCTGCGCCGCCGCGGCGACGCTGTCGGCATCGTAGTTGGGCTGGGTGCCGCCGCGCAGGATCACGTGGCAGTCCGGGTTGCCGGCGGTGGCCGCCACGGCGGTCTGCCCGTCCTTGGTCACCGCCAGGAAATGGTGCGGATGCGAGGCCGCGCCGACCGCATCCACCGCGATCTTGACGTCGCCGCTGGTGCCGTTCTTGAAGCCCACCGGGCACGACAGGCCCGAGGCCATCTCGCGGTGCACCTGGCTCTCGGTGGTGCGCGCGCCGATCGCGCCCCAGGCCACCAGGTCGGCGATGTACTGCGGCGAGATGATGTCGAGGAACTCCACGCCGGCCGGCAGGCCCAGGCGGTTGATGTCGCGCAGCAGGCCGCGCGCCAGGCGCAGACCCTTGTTGATGTCGAAGCTGCCGTCGAGGTTGGGATCGTTGATCAGGCCCTTCCAGCCGACCGTGGTGCGCGGCTTTTCGAAGTACACCCGCATCACGATCTCCAGCGCATCGCCGTAGGTCTCGCGCAGCGGACGCAGGCGCTGCGCGTACTCCATCGCCGCGACCGGGTCGTGGATCGAGCAGGGGCCGATCACCACCGCCAGGCGGTCGTCGCGGCCGTGCAGGATCTCGTGCAGCGCCGCGCGCGCGGCAGTGACGGTCTGTGAGGCTTCTTCGTCGCAGGGCAGCAGCGCCTGCAGCTGGGAGGGCGGAGTCAGCGGTTCGATCTTGCGGATGCGCAGATCGTCGGTGTGCGGGGCCATGTGCGTGTCTCGTCGGGGGGGCTGGGTGGGGGCCAGATCCGGCGGCATGAAAAAAGCCGCCAGGTTCGCTGGCGGCTTTCGGGATTGCGGCTGAAGTTTCCTTCAGGATGAACGCGATCCTTCCTCCGCCAGCGGCATCGGAAAACCGTAATACCAAAAGTAAAAGCTGCGGCAGGACGTGTTCATGGGACGTAGTGATAGCACAGGGTTTGCGGCAGCGCCACAGTTGCATCAGCAACTTGTGGAGCCGGGAAAGGGGACCGGGAATGGGGAATCGGAAAAGCGGTTCAACGCGGCGGGAGGGCCATGATGTCGCCGTCATCGCGTAGGAGCCTTTGAGGCGCAGGTTCTTACGTGGCGCTGCCCGCTCCGGACCCTCACCCCAACTTCTCTCCCGCAGGGAGAGGGGCTAGTGCACTTCCCTTCTCCCGCCGGGACCATGGCCCCCTTTTCGGGGGAAGGTGCCCCGAAGGGGCGGATGAGGGTACGGCAGCAAGCGATCCAATCTCCACAAGCACACGCCTATGCGTTCTTGCGTGGCGCTGCGCGCTCCGGACCCTCACCCCAACCCCTCTCCCGGTGGGAGAGGGGCTAAAGCGCGTTCCTGTCGCATGTTGCGTAGCGCCGCGCCGAATTCAGCGCTACCAAAACCAATCCCGAATCCCCACTCCCGAATCCCGGCCCCTCAGAAATCCAGCACATATTCCATCGCCACCTCGCGGCCGATCGCGTCGTACAGGGTGGTGTTGTAGAACTGGTAGCCGTAGTAGCGCTCCTTGTTGTCGTAGCCGACGGTGTTGAGCACGTTGTTGATGTACAGGTTGACCTTCATCTTCGGGGCGATGCGGTAGCCGGCGGTGAGATTCCAGTACAGCGCCGGGCCGACGCGGCCGAAGTAACGCGTGGTGCTTTCGCCGAAATGGCGGTTGCCGCTGTCGGTGACGCGGCAGGCGTCGGAAGGGCTGGGCTGGTAGCCGTCGTCGAAGCGGGTGCAGGTACCCCAGTTCACCGCCTGGGTAGACCCGAAGCGCTTGGCGTACACGGTCAGGTCCAGCGGTCCGCCGTTCTCCCAGTGCACGCTGCCGCGCAGCTTGCTGCGGATCTTCTGGTCGCGCAGGTTCTTGTCGTCGTCGGTGCGGTAGGTCTGCTCGTGGTAGCCGATCAGGTTGTTGTAATCCAGGGCGAAGCTGAAGTTGCCCCAGCGCGCGGTGTTGAGCCGGTACTTCAGCGAGGCATCGACGCCGGACACGTGCATCTGCGCGATGTTGATCGGTCCCTGCTCGATGCCGGTGACGCGGCCGTCGGCATCGCGCGACACGCGCGAGAGGATGCGGGCGCAGTATTCGGCGCCGCCGGGATTGACCCACACGCCGCCGGCAGTGGTCAGGCCGGTGCGGCAGCCGGCTTCGGCGCTGAGCACTTCGTCGCGGTTGAGATCCTTGATCATGTCCTGCAACCGGATCTTGTAGTAGTCCGCGGTCAGCGACAGGCCCTCGGCGATGTCCCAGACGAAGCCGGCGGTGACCGAACGACCGTGCTCCGATTCCAGGTCCGGGGTGCCGCGGCGGTTGACCTGCATCAGGTAGAACACGTCGCTGTTCTCGGCGCTGCAGCCGCCGGTGAGGTAGTAGCCCTTCTGGATGCAGCGGTATTGGTCGATCACGGTCTGCTGGGTGGAGCTGGGCTCGCCGAGCACGTAGTGCATGTCAGGAGCGCGGAAGCTGGTGGCGACGCTGCCGCGCAGCAGCAGCGTGCTCAGCGGCCGCCACTCCAGGCCGGCGCTCCAGGTGGTGTCGCGCTGGGTGCCGATCGCCGCACCGAGGTCGCTGCCGTAGGCGCGGTAGTCGCCGTAGCGGTCGTGCCGCGCGGCCAGGCTGGCGTTGAGCGTGGACAGCAGCGGCACGTCGAACTCGATGCCTCCCGAGTAGCGCAGGCGCTCGCCGCCGCCGTAGTCGACCACGTCCAGCGGATAGCAGGTGTTGGCGCAGGGATCGGGCGACAGCCGGTAGCCCTGCTTGGCCACTTCGCCGACCGCGGCGAACTTGATCGGCCCGGCCCAGCCCTGCAGCAACTCGCCGGTGATGTTGGCGCTGGCCTGGTTGACCCAGGAATCGGCGCGGTTGTGCGCCTTCACCGCCAGGTCGTTGTACTGCGCGCCGGTCAGCGGCTGGTACCAGCGTTCCTCGTTGAGATCGTAGATCGGCGTGCCGTCGGCGGTGCTGCCCAGTTGCGGGCCGAGGAAGTAGGCGGTGGCCTTCTGCGTGTCCACGGTGCGCACGTATTCGTCCACGGTGTAGCGCGCGCGGCCCACCGCCACTTCCCAGTCGAAGCGATCGGCGAGGCGGCCCTTGAGGCCGGCGCTCAGGTCCCAGGACAGTTCCTTGGTGGTGTTGGCCAGGTTCTTCCAGCCGCCGGATTCGAAGCGGGTGAGCTGGCGGATCGCGTACAGGTCGCGGTCGCTGCCGGTGTCGTGGAACGGGCCGAGGTAGACGTAGGGCGGGTCGTAGGTCCAGTAGCCCAGGCTCTTGGTCGTGGACAGCGTGCTCCAGGCCTGCACGCCGTTGTCGAAGTCGAAGGTGCCGTACAGATACGCCGAGCCGCTGTCGCCGCCGCTGGCGGCCAGCCAGTCGGCGTAGTCGTGGGCCATGCCGCAATAACCGCCGAGATTGCGCACGGTATCGCTGTTGTAGTCGTAGCTCAGCCGCTGCGCATCGATGAACTGGCCGCCGAAGCGTGCGCAGGTGCCGCTGGGCGGCGCCAGGCGCGTGTTGTTGCCGGCGTCGACCAGGCTCAGGCCGGTGAACGGATTGAAGCCGTACTTGCGCGCCTGCGCGGTCCAGTTGCTGTAGGACTCGTCGTCCTGGTCGTCCATCTTCGGTCGCTCGCCGACCGAGAGCGGATCGCGCCGGGTCCACTGCAGCGCGTAGGTCAGATTCCACTTGTCGCCGCTGCGGCCACCGACCCAGGACAGGTCGACCACGTCGCGCCCGCCGGCGGTGGCAGTGCCGCCGCGCAGGCGCACCTGGTTGCCTTCGTAGCCCTGCTTGAGGATCACGTTGATGACGCCGGCGACCGCGTCCGAGCCGTAGATGGCCGACGCGCCGCCGGTGAGGATTTCGATGCGTTCCACCGCCGCGGAGGGGATGTTGGCGTAGTTGGCGAAGTTGCTCTCGCCGGCGTAGGGCTGCGGGTAGTCGGCGACGCGGTGGCCGTTGACCAGCAGCAGCGTGCGCCCGGGACCGAGATCACGCAGGCTCACCGGCGAGGCATTGGGCGTGTGCGAGCCGTATTTGGTGTCGGCCTCGACGCTGCCCTGCTGGTTGAGCGTGCTGAGCACGTCGTAGACGGTGAGGAAGCCTTCCTGCTGGATCTGCTGCGCACTGATCGTCAGCACCGGTTCGGCGCCCTCCACCTCCGAGCGCTTGATCCGCGAGCCGGTGACCACGACCTGGCCCAGGTCGGTGGCGGCGGCCTTGGGCGCGGCGGTGTCGGCATCGGCGTCCTGCGCGCGCGCCTCGCTGGCGCCGTACAGCGCCAGCACGATGCCGAACGCGAGGGTGGTGAGTGGGCGACGTGGCATGCGGTGTCCTCTGCAGCGGATGGAAGCGACGCCGTGCACGCACGACGTCCGGCGTCCCCTTCGCTGCGCCGCGCCCACGACCGTGCGCGCATGCCGCAGGCACACGCCACCCTGCGCCGGTCGCGACGCACAGAAGAAGACGAACATGCGGGCGTGCAGATCCCCCTGGACGCCCGTGCGTCCTAACCTGCATGGCGCCGACACCCGCTGTCAACACACTGCCACGCATCGCGCGTAGACGCTTGTCGGTTATGCGCGATTCGCCGCATCGCGCGCGGAATCGTGCCGCATCGCCGCGGCGGGGCACGGCGGCCCGCTCAAGCGGACGATGACCCCTGCGTGGCGTGGCGCCCGCTGGCATACGGACCATGCACGGCCAGCACCGTATCCGACTCGTCGCTGTTGTCGGTGACCACGATCCGGTATTGCCCGCCACCCGGCGCGACCCGCACCACCACGTGGCCATTGGTGCTGGTCATCTCGCGGATGCGCTTGTTGGCGACGATATTCTCCGGCTTCATCGCGGTGGCGTAGATGTCGCGCGGACCCGGGTACAGGCGTTCGCTGAGCATGTTCTCCAGCGGCGACACCGACGGATGCGCCGAGTCGTTGGTGAGGATGACGAACGCACGCGGGCGCAATGCGCGCACGCAGGCCGGGCCCATCGCGTCGGCATAGGCGTGATGGTTGGCCACCGCCACGTCGACCGCACCGGTCACCTGCGCCACCGGCGTTTCCACGTCGCGCCAGGGGTCTGCGTCGTAGTAGTTGATGCTGTTGGAGAGGTCGCCGCCGCTGTAGTAGGTGAACGCGCCGTAGTGCAGGCGCAGCGCCGCCGAGCACTGGTTCTCCGTCGGCACGGCACCGGGCGGGAACAGGGCGCGCGTGCGCTCGCCATCGCCGGTCCACACCTCACCGTTGACCGCCAGGTTGCGGATGGCGAAGCCGGGATAGGCCGCGGCGTCGCGCCGCAGCCGCAGTTGGTCGGCGGCACCGGCACGGAAGCGCTCGACCTGCGCGCCGCGGGCGCGCTCGTGCTGGATGAAGGCGCGGTAGTTGCGCTGGTTGGGATCCTCCAGCGCTTGCGGAAACGCATAGTCCGGGTAGCCGCGGTCCAGGTAGCGGCGGATCGGCAATAGTTGCGCCACGTCGGTCACGCCGGTCAGGGCGTAGTGCCCACCCGGCGCCAGCGGCGTGTCCGGCAGGCATTCGCCCATATGGTCGCGGTGGAAGTGGGTCAGGATGAACTCGTCGAGTTCGTGTCGCCCCGCCTGCGCCAGATGCCGGCGCGCGTAGCGGCCGACCCACTCGCCCGCACGCCGGCTGGCGTTGGGCAGCTCGTCGATCAGGTATTTGTCCAGGCCGTCGATGGCACCGGCGTCGATCATCATCGCGGTGCCGTCGGGGCAGACGATCAGGGTGGCGTTGCCGCGGCCGGTCCCGATGTGGTGGATGTCGAGCATGCCCGGGATCCAGCCGCTGAGCGGTTCGCGGATGCGATCGACCGAGGCGGAAGGCGTGGCGGCGGCGCGCTGCGCCCAGCCGGGGAGCGGCAGCATGCCGGCGGCGAGCGCCGTGCCGAGGCCGCCGAGGAAGCGACGGCGGGTGAAATGCGGAAGCGTCATCGAAGAATCCTGGCGATCAACGAAACATGCGCACGTGGCATCGCCGCGCGCTGGCGGCGACCCACGTGCGACTCAGGGCGCGTGTCACCACGCCCATTGCAGCGAGGCGACGTAGCTGCGGCCGAAGATCGGCCGGCCCACGGTCGCGTCCGCCTGCACCAGGTCGCCGGACACGCCCGGCGCGCGCGCATTGCCTTCGGTGAGACCGTGCGCATCGGTGACGTTGGTGCACAGCAGTTGCGCGCTGAGGTTGGCGTCGAGCTGCAGATGCAGTCCCAGGTCCAGGGTGCGATAGGCCGGCAGCACGCTGGCGTTGGTGAAGTCCTGGAAGCGCCGGCCGATGCCGAACCAGGTGGCGTAGGCGCGCGCATCCACCCCGCCGACCTGGAAGCGGTAGCTCGGTTGCAGCGACCAGCTGTACTTGGGCACGCGCGGAATCTCGTTGTCGACCAGCGCGGCACCGGACAGGCCGCTGAAGGTGTCGGCACCGCTGATGCGCGGATCCTGCAGGGTCACCGAGCCGGTCAGCTCGAACCCGCCCAGCGGCCGCCACGTGCCTTCGAACTCCACGCCCTTGGTACGCGTGTCGATCAGCAGCGGCACGTTGACCAGCAGGCCGTTGGCGTTGGCGACATAGGTGCTCGAATTGAGTTTCCTGAAATCGCTGTAGAAGCCGATCAGCACCAGTTCCAGCGGCCGCGTGGCGTACTTCACGCCGAGCTCGGCCTGGCGGATCGGGGTCACCGGCGTGGCGCTGCCGTCGGGCATGCGCCCGCCGACGCCGTTGACCACGTTGCCCCATTGCTCGCTCAGCCGCGGGAAACTGAAGCTCTCGGTATAGCGCGCGAAGACATTGACCGGGTCGGCGAGCTTGTACGAGGCGCCCAGCGTCCACGAGGTGCCGGCCATGTCCTTGCTGTAGGGCACGCTGCCGACCAGGCCGGTGACGGTGCGCGCGGCCAGCGGACCGCTCGTGGCGATGGTCTGGGTGCCGATCACGCCGCGGTTGCCCTCTTCGCGGCGCCACACCCGGCGCAGGCCGGCATCCACTTCCAGCGCATCGTTGAGCTTCCAGGTGTCGGCCGCGTACAACGCCGTCGCGGTCCCGTGGCTGTCGCCGATCAGGTCGCCGCTGCCGTAGCTGGTGAAGCCGTTCTCGGTGACGTTGCCGAGCACCTGCCCGGCCGCGTTCAGGGCCTGGATGTCGAGCGCGTCGGGATTGCTCTTGACGTCGGTCAGCAGCGCATTGCCGATCTGCTGCTGGCGCAAGGTGAAGTGGCTGAAGCTCAGGCCCAGCGACACGTCGTGGCTGCTGCCGCCGGACATCTCGAACAGCCGTCCCAGGCGCAGGTCGTTGACGAAGTCGCTGTAGTGGGTCTGCGTGCTCGACCAGGTGTTGATCATGGTCAGGCCGGCGGTGGAGGCCGGATCGAATGGGGTGTTGGTGCCGGCCAGCACGTAGCGCAGCGAGGCGGTGCCCGGGAACGCGGCGCGCGCGGCGGCCAGGCGGCTGCTGAGCACGCTGGCCGCGTCCACCGGAGACCCGTTGAACAGCGCGTTGAAGCCCACGTCGCCATCGACGTAGCGCGCCTTGTCGCTGAGCCGCCAGCCGTTGGCGAACTCGGTGTCGCCGCCCACGGTCAGGGTGCGGGTGACCGGATGCACGCCATCGGCCAGGTCGCGCGTCTCCACGCGGTTGCCGCCGTTGCCGTCCAGCGTGCGGATACGCACGTTGCGGAAGCTGTCGCTGACGAGCGTGCCGGTGGACGGGTCGATCAGGTCGGCCAGCGAATCGCCGTTGCGCGGATCGGCCAGCGGGATCGCGCTGTAGAACACGCCGCGGTCGTTGAGGTATTTGAAGTCGGCGAAGAACTTGCCGAAATCGAACTTGTAGGTGCCGCCGACCTTGATCTGCCCACCCTGGTTGCCGTTGCCGAAGCCCGGATCGCGCAGGCCGTCGCTCTGCCGGTAGAAGCCGCTGATGGCATAGAGCAGATTGTCGTTGCCCTGCACCGGCCCGGACGCGGTGGCATCCATGCGCGCCAGCGCGTTGGCCCCGCCGGTCAGCTTGACCGCGCCCTTGGCGGTGTCGGTGCCGTGGTTGGTGATGAAGTTGAGCACGCCGCCGGAGGCGTTGTTGCTGTAGATCGGCGCGGTGCCGCCGCGCACGATCTCCGCATCCTGGGTGCCCAGGTCCAGCCGGTACACCTCGTCGATCTGCAACTGGCGCTCATAGTTGGACTCGAACAGCGGCAGGCCGTCTTCGAGCACGTCGAGCAGGCGGAAGCCGGACCACGGCAGGCCGCGGATCACCACGTTCTCGCCGCCGGCTTCGCCACCGGAATTCTCCACGGTGACACCGGGCACCGAGCGCAGCATGTCGACCATGCTGCGCGGCGCCTGTCCGGCGATCGTCTCTGCGCTGACCGTGGAAATCGCGTACGGGGCGAGGAATTTCGGTCCCTGGGTGGCGGTGCCGGTCACCACGATCCGGTCCAGGTCGATGGCACCGGCGGCAGCCGGGGAGGCGGTCGCGCTGGTGGCGGGCACTGCAGCCGCGTGCACGATCACCGTGTCGCCGTCCAGGCGGAAGCCCAGATCGGTGCCTCGCAGCAGGCCGCTCAGCGCCTGCCGTGGATCGCCGGCGACGCTGCCGCCGGGGCTGCGCTTGTCGCGCAACAGCGCCGGATCGGCGATCACCTGCAGGCCGGTGGCGCGCGAGAACGCGGCCAGGGTGGCGCCGAGATCGCCGGGCGGCAGGGTCGCGGCGGCCGGCGTCGCGGCGGCGGCCGACGGTGCGATGGCGGGCAGCGCCACCAGCGCGGCCAGGGCAGCGGCCAGCGCGGTGGCGCGCGGAGAACGGATGGCACAACGGAAGGAGCGGCGGGGCGGCATGAGCAAGGTCGTCGTCGGGTCGCCAACGTGGCGTGGCAAAGGACAAAGACGCCGCAACGCGCCGATCCCGACAGGGGATTGCATGAATTTTTTGTGACGCGTCGCAGCACCTCACGGTCGCTTGGCCGGCGAACCGGCCGCGTGGACAGGCGCCGCGCGTCGTCGCGCGGCCGTTCGCTCCAGCGCGATCACTGATGCGCGATGGCGCCCGCCGGCCACTCCACCGTCGCGTGCACCATCGCGTTGCCCTGACACTGCCGGCGACGGCAGCCAGACCCGGCACGTCGCGCCTGCCCGCGCACGCAACGCCGCGACGGCGACGGCGACTACTGTGGCGCGGCGGCGCGTTCCACGCGGATGCCGTCGGCGCGCCGCTGCAGTTGCAGCGGATACAGCTGCGCCAGGTGCATGAGGGTCTGCTCCGGCCGGTCCAGGCGGAAGCGTCCGGACACCTGCAGCGCACCCAGCGCCGGATCGGCGAGCACGATTGGCTGCGGCGAGCGCCGATTGAGTCGCTCGATCAGCCGCGCCAGCGGAATGCCAGCAGTCTGCAGCCAACCCTCGCGCCAGTCGCCGGCCTGCGGATCGAAGCGCGCCAGCGCGCCCAGGCCGGTGCCGGCCGTGTCGATGCGCATGCCGGCCGCCAGCACCTGGTGCGCGGCGCCGTTGTCGATCTCCACCCGCCCCGAATACACCGACAGTTCGCTGGTGGCGCCATCGCGCGCCAGGTTGAAGACGGTGCCCAGCACCCGTACCCGCGCCGGGCCCAGATCCACCTGGAACGGGCGCTGCGGATCGTGGGCGACATCGAAGAACACTTCGCCGCGCTCCAGCGCCACCTCGCGCCGCTGCGCGCGTAGTTGCACCCGAACCCGGCTGGCACCGTTGAGGGTAAGCACGCTGCCATCGTCCAGGCGCAGCACCTGGGTCTGTCCGGGCGCGGTCGTGGCCACGATCGGTGCCGGATCCGGGCGCAGCCGCGGCCACAGCAGCACGGCCAGCATCGCCAGGCCGGCGGCCAGCGCCGCCGCCAGCGACCGCCAGTCGCGGCGCGGACGTCGTGCGCCGCTTGTCGGCGCGACGGCTCCGGCGACGGCGGACGCGGCCGACTCGTGGACGGCAACGGCAGCCACCCCGGTCGCCTGCGCTGGCGCCTCGGCCTGCACGTGGTAGGCGGCCAGCGCCTCCAGCAGCGCCGCATCGTGGGCCAGCACCCACAGCGCATCGAAGGCAGCGCGATGCGCCGGATCGGCAGCCAGCCAAGCTGCCAGCCCGGGCGGATCGCCGCCCGTCGTAGCCAGCGCGCGCGCCACCCAGTCGGCCGCGGCGTCCTGCACCGCGTCGTCGGCGGTGTTACTGTCCGGCCTCATGCCGCGTCCTCCGGGCCACGTCGGCGCGGCGTGGTGGCAGGTGGCGGCACCGCGTCGCCGCGCGCCACCGTTTCCTGCAGCCAGCGCAGGCCGCGGCTGACGTGCTTCTCCACCGCCGCCTCGCTCAGCCCCAGCGCCTCGCCGATCTCGCGGTAGCTCTGCCCGCGCAGGCGGCTGCGCACGAACACCTCGCGGCGCAGCGGCGGCATGCCCTGCAGCGCGCGGGCAAAGGCCTCCACGCGTTGCCGCTGCATCGCCGCTTCCTCCACGCCCGGCGCCGGGCTGGGCACCTCGTCGTCGATCGGCTCGGTACGCTGGCGCTGGCGGCGGCGCAGGTGGTCGTTGAGCAGGTTCAGCGCGATCGCGCGGGCCAGCGCGGCCAGGTCGGTGACCGCGTGGTCGCGCGCGTACACGACCACGCGCAGGAGGGTCTCCTGCACCAGGTCCTCGGCCAGCGACCAGTCGCCGGTACGGCGGAACAGGAAGCGCTGCAAGGCCGGCCGGTGCTGGTCCAGCCGATGCGGATCGAGTTGGCAGACCGGGGCGACCATGACCGCTCGCAGAGGCTGGGCGAGCGCAGCTTATAGCGCATCGGGGTTCCACCACGATGACCGTCACGCGGTGCGGCAGGCCGCCATGCCGCCGGCACAAAAAAAGAGCCCCGCATCGCTGCGGGGCTCCTTTCGACTGCGTGGAACGGGTCGGCCGAGGCCGGCTGGATCAGAAATCCATGCCGCCCATGCCGCCCATGCCGCCGCCCATGCCGCCCGGAGCGGCCGGCTCTTCCTTCTTCGGGGCCTCGGCCACCATCGCTTCGGTGGTGATCATCAGGCCGGCGATCGAGGCGGCGTTCTGCAGCGCCGAACGGGTCACCTTGGTCGGATCCAGGATGCCGAACTCGACCATGTCGCCGAACTCGCCGTTGGCGGCGTTGTAGCCGAAGTTGCCGCTGCCTTCCTTGACCTTGTTGAGGATCACGGACGGCTCTTCGCCGGCGTTGGTGACGATCTCGCGCAGCGGCGCTTCCATCGCGCGCAGCGCGATCTGGATGCCGTGGGTCTGATCTTCATTGGCGCCCTTCAGCTCGCCGATCGCGCTCAGCGCGCGCACCAGCGCCACGCCGCCGCCCGGGACCACGCCTTCTTCCACCGCCGCACGGGTCGCGTGCAGGGCGTCTTCGACGCGCGCCTTCTTTTCCTTCATCTCGATCTCGGTGGAGGCACCGACCTTGATCACCGCCACGCCGCCGGCCAGCTTGGCCACGCGCTCCTGCAGCTTCTCGCGGTCGTAGTCCGAAGAAGTCTCTTCGATCTGCGCCTTGATCTGCTTGATGCGCGACTCGATCGCCGAGGTGTCGCCGGCGCCGTCGATGATGGTGGTGTTCTCCTTGGAGACCTGCACCTTCTTGGCGCGGCCCAGGTCCTTGATGGTCGCCTTCTCCAGCGCCAGGCCCACTTCCTCGGAGATCACGGTGCCGCCGGTCAGCACGGCCATGTCTTCCAGCATCGCCTTGCGACGGTCGCCGAAGCCCGGAGCCTTGACCGCCACGACCTTGACGATGCCACGGATGGTGTTGACCACCAGGGTCGCCAGCGCCTCGCCTTCCACTTCCTCGGCGACGATCAGCAGCGGCTTGCCGGCCTTGGCCACGCCTTCCAGCACCGGCAGCAGGTCACGCACGTTGGAGATCTTCTTGTCGTGCAGCAGCACGAACGGGTCGTCCAGGTCGGCCTGCTGGCTCTGCTGGTTGTTGATGAAGTACGGCGACAGGTAGCCGCGGTCGAACTGCATGCCCTCGACCACGTCCAGCTCGTTCTCCAGGCCCGAGCCTTCCTCGACCGTGATCACGCCTTCCTTGCCGACCTTCTTCATCGCGTCGGCGATGATGTTGCCGATCGACTCGTCGGAGTTGGCGGAGATGGTGCCGACCTGGGCGATGGCCTTGTCGTCGGCGGTGGGCTTGCTGATCTTCTTCAGCTCGGCCACGGCGGCCACGACGGCCTTGTCGATGCCGCGCTTGAGGTCCATCGGGTTCATGCCGGCGGCGACCGCCTTGGAACCTTCGCGGATCAGCGCCTGCGCCAGCACGGTGGCGGTGGTGGTGCCGTCGCCGGCGTTGTCGGAGGTCTTGGACGCGACTTCCTTCACCATCTGCGCGCCCATGTTCTCGAACTTGTCGGCCAGTTCGATTTCCTTGGCGACGGAGACGCCGTCCTTGGTGATGGTCGGGGCGCCGAAGCTCTTCTCGAGCACGACGTTGCGGCCCTTCGGGCCCAGGGTGGCCTTGACGGCATTGGCGAGGATGTTGACGCCGCGCACCATGCGCGAACGGGCGTCTTCACCGAAACGGATATCTTTGGCAGCCATGTTGAGTTACCTCGGGAATAGGGAATGGAGAACAGGGAATAGGCAGATCAAGAGCGGGCGGTCGGGACGGGATGGAAATCGCGGGCGACGAAGGCGCCTTGCCGATTCCCGATTCACCATTCCCGATTCCCGCGATCGGCGGCGCTGTTAGCCGACGATCGCCAGCACGTCGTCTTCGCGCAGCACCTTGTACTCGACGCCTTCGGCCTTGTAGCTGGAACCGGCGTACTGGCCGTAGATGACCTTGTCGCCGACCTTCAGCGCCGGGGCGCGTACGCTGCCGTTGTCCAGCGGCTTGCCGGCGCCGACGGCCACGACTTCACCCTTGGTGGACTTTTCCTTGGCCGAATCCGGGATCACGATGCCGCCGGCGGAGATTTCGTCGGCTTCGATCGGCTTGACTACGACGCGGTCGTGAAGCGGCTTGATGCTCATTGAGTGAGACCTCTTAAGTGATTGATTGGTCTAGGAAAGGCCGGCGATGTTAGCACTCGCACATGACGACTGCCAGCAACGCTCGCGAAAAAACCCGGTAAGGCCGGGATGCGCCTGATGTAGTGCCGTGGCGGGGGCTTTCAAGGGCCAGGGGCAAAAATTTTTTGCCGAAGACGTGCGTTGCATGCCAAGCAGTGACCGAATCCTGTCACAGTGTCACAGAGTCGGGCTAGGCTGGGCGGACCCAGGGGGGATCCATCACCAAAAGGAGTTGTCGATGAAGCCATCCGCCGTTGCGCTGCCGCTGGCCTGCCTGCTCGCCCTTGCCGGGCCGGCCCAGGCCGCCGTGTTCATCAACGAATTGCATTACGACGATGCCACCGCCGCCGGCGACACCGGCGAAGGCGTGGAGATCGTCGCCACCGCCGGGGAGAGCCTGAGCGGCTACCGCGTCTACCTGTACAACGGCAGCAACCCCGGCTCGGCCACCGTCTACGCCAACAGCGCGGTGCCGGCCGGCAACCTGGTCAGCTGCGGCGGGCAGGTACGCATCGCCACCGTCAGCTATGCCAGCAACGGCATCCAGAACGGGCCCAACGACGGCCTGGCGCTCGTCGACGGCAACGGCCAAGTGGTGCAGTTCCTCAGCTACGAGGGCGCCATCACCGGCGGCGGCGGCCCCGCCGCGGGCATGACCAGCCAGAACCTGCCGGTCAGCGAGAGCAACAGCACCCCGGCCGGCACCTCGCTGCAGCTGCGCGGCAACGGCAGCGCCGCGGCCGATTTCAGCTGGAGCGACAGCGCCACCAGCACCTTCGGTGCCTGCAACAACGGCCAGACCTTCGCTGGCGGCGGCGGCAGCAATGCCGCGCCGACGGTGACCGCCACCACCCCGACCCAGGGCGCCACCGACTTCCCCGCCGCCGGCGACCTGGCGGTGACCTTCAGCGAGGCGGTGAGCCTTGCCAGCGGCGCGTTCGGCCTGAGCTGCCAGCAGTCCGGCAGCGTGGCGCTGACCTACCCCAGCAGCGGCACCCAGTTCGCGCTGTCCACCAACACCGCGCTGAAGGCCGGCGAGAGCTGCACCCTGAGCATCGTCGCCGCACGCGTGAGCGATGCCGACGGCGCGCATCCGGCGCAGGATCGCAGCGTCGCCTTCACCGTGGCCAGCGGCTCGGGCGGCGGCAGCGGCGCCGGCACCTACTATTCGCACGTCAACACCTCCAGCCCCAGCCAGCTGCGCTGCTCGCTGCACGAGACGATCAAGGGCCACACCGTCTATCCGTACAGCAGCAGCTCCGGCACCGATACCTGGGCCATCCTGGAGATCGCCGACGAGGATCCCAACAACAGCCAGCGCGTCCTCGACGCCTACCGCAACCGCAGCTACGCCAAGGGCACCGATCGCGCCGGCAGCGGCAGCGGCCTGAAGTACAACCGCGAGCACAGCTGGCCGAACTCGCTGGGCTTCGGCACCGCCACCGGCAACAAGGGCCTGCCCTACGCGCCGTACACCGACACCCACATGCTGTACCTGACCGACGCCACCTGGAACGCCGACCGCGGCAACAAGCCCTACGCCAAGTGCGACAGCAACTGCGGCGAGCGCGCCACCGAGGCCAACGCCGGCTTCGGCGGCGGCAGCGGCCGCTACCCGGGCAACTCCAACTGGGTGCGTACCCCGGACGGCAACAGCGGCACCTTCGAGGTGTGGGACCACCGCAAGGGCGACATGGCGCGTGCGGTGATGTACATGGCGATCCGCTATGAAGGCGGGGTCGACGCCAAGACCGGGCAGTCCGAGCCGGACCTGGAGCTGACCGACGACCGCAGCAAGATCGTCAAGACCTCGTCCTCGCCGGCCTACATGGGCCTGCTGTCGACGCTGATCGCGTGGAGCCAGCAGGACCCGCCGGACGACGCCGAGCGCGCCCGCAACGAGGTGATCTACAGCTTCCAGGGCAACCGCAACCCGTTCATCGACCACCCGGAGTGGGCGACCTCGTCGCTGTTCACTTCCGCCAAGCCCGCCAGTTGCCAGTTGGTCAACTGAGCCGTTGTCTCGCCCGCTGCATTTGCAGCGGGCGGGATTCGGGATTCGGGATTGGGGATTCCGAGCGGCGCCGGCTTTCCCCACGGGCGCCGCCAAAGCGCGGCCGGCATCCCTATACTGTCGGCCGCATGTCCGCGCCCGCCCTCCGCTTGCTGCTCAGCACCTGCCCCGACCCGGCCAGCGCCGCGCGGGTCGCCCAGGCGCTGGTCGACGAGCGCCTGGCCGCCTGCGTCAGCCGCCTGCCCGGCGTGCAGTCCACCTACCGCTGGCAAGGCGAGGTGGAACAGGGCGAGGAAGTGCTGCTGCTGATCAAGACCGCCGCCGACCGCCTGCCCGCCCTGCGGCAGCGGCTGTGCGCGTTGCACCCCTACGAGGTCCCCGAACTGGTCGAACTCGAGGTGACCGGCGGCCTGCCGGCCTACCTGCAATGGGTGCATGCCGAAACCCGTGAGGAACCGTAAGCCGATGACCCTGCTGCACCGCCTCGCCGCCCTGTGCCTGCTGGCCGTGGCCGCCTTCCCCGCCCTGGCGATCAGCGAAAAGGACTTGCTGCCGGTGGACCAGGCCTTCGCGCTCAGCGCGCAGGCGCCCGAACGCGGCCGCATCGCGCTGCACTGGGACATCGCCAAGGGCTACTACCTGTACCGGCACCGCATCGCGGTGAAGGTGATCGGCGGCTTCAGGCCCAACCCGACCCTGCAGTTGCCGGCCGGCCACAAGAAGACCGACCCGTACTTCGGCGAGGTGGAGACCTACCGCGACGCGTTGAACGCGGTGCAGAGCGGCATCGCCGACCCCGGCACCGACCGCGTGCAGGTCGAGGTGCGCTACCAGGGCTGCGCCGATGCCGGCGTGTGCTACCCGCCGCAGAAGCGCCTGCTCGAAGTGACCCTGCCGGCTGCCACTGCCACTGCCACCGCCACCGCCGATGCCGCGCCGCCGGCGGCGACGGGCGGGCTGCCGGGCAGCGGCCCGGGCGCGGGCAACGGGGCCAAGCCGCTGTTCGGTCCCGGCCCCGGCGCCGCTGCGGTGCAGGGTCTGCCGCTGCCGTCGGACCAGGCGTTCCATTTCGAAGCCATCGCCAACGACGGCAATACGCTGTTGCTGCGCTTCACCCCGGCGCCCGGCTACTACCTCTATCGCGACCGCACCGCGCTGGCGCTGGAGGGCGCGCCCGGCATCCGCACCGGTATGCCGCGCTGGCCGCAGGGCAGCTCGCACCAGGACGAACACTTCGGCAAGGTGGTGGTGTACTTCGACCAGACCGAGGTCACCGTGCCGCTGCAGCGACAGCGCGCCGATGCCGCCGCCGCGACCCTGGTGGCGACCTTCCAGGGCTGCCAGACCGACGGCATCTGCTATCCGCCGATGACCCGGCGGGTGAAGCTGGCGCTGCCCAAGGGCACCGTCACCCCGGCCGACCAGGCCGAGGTCAGCCCGCTGCTGGTGACGCCGCTGGACAGCCGCCAGGCCGACGCCAACGACGCGGCCGCGGCCACCGATGCCGATGCCTTGCCGGCGACGCCGGACGCCTCCGCGCACAACGCCGCGCGCAGCGCCGCACCGCCGCCGGCCACGCAGAACCTGCTGTGGATCCTGCTGCTGGCGCTCGGCGGCGGCCTGCTGCTGAACCTGCTGCCGTGCGTGCTGCCGATCCTGTCGCTGAAGGTGCTGGGCCTGGCGCAGAGCGGCGAGAGCCGCGGCCGCGCCCGCAGCCATGCGCTGTGGTACACGCTGGGCGTGCTCGCCTCCTTCGCCGTGATCGGCGGCATCGCCGTGGCCGCGCGGCTGCTGTGGGGCTTCCAGCTGCAGCGCCCGGGCTTCGTCGCGGTGCTGGTGTACCTGATGTTCGTGGTCGGGCTGAGCCTGTCGGGCGTGTTCACCCTCAGCGCCAACCTCGGTGGCGTCGGCCAGTCGCTGTCCACGCGCAGCGGCCCGGTCGGCGACTTCTTCACCGGCGTGCTGGCCTGCGTGGTGTCCAGCGCCTGCATCGGTCCGTTCATGGGCCCGGCGCTGGGCTATGCGCTGACCGCGCCGGCGGCGGCAGCGATGCTGGTGTTCCTGACCCTGGGCCTGGGCCTGGCGCTGCCGTTCCTGCTGATCGGCTTCGTGCCGTCGCTGGCCAGGCGCCTGCCCAAGCCGGGAGCGTGGATGGAGACGCTCAAGCAGGTGCTGGCGTTCCCGATGTACCTGAGCGCGATCTGGCTGCTGTGGGTGCTGGGCAAGCAGCGCGGCGTGGACGCGGTGGCGCTGCTGCTGATCGGCGCCACCCTGCTGGCGCTGGGCCTGTGGTGGTTCGAGCGCGCGCGCTGGCGCGACCACAAGACCGGCATGCGCCTGGCCGCCGTGCTGCTGCTGGCCGCCCTGCTGCCGGCGTGGGGCGTGACCCGGCTGCCGCCGCCCAGCGCCAGCGTCGAGCGCAACACCGTGGCCTATTCGCCGCAGATGCTCGACCGCCTGCGCACCGACAACCGCGTGGTCTTCGTCAACATGACCGCCGACTGGTGCGTCACCTGCAAGGCCAACGAGCGCAATGTGTTCGACAGCGACGCGTTCCGCGACACCATCAAGCGGGTGGACGCGGTGTACATGAAGGGCGACTGGACCAACGAGGATCCGCGCATCAGCGCCTTCCTCGCCGAGCACAAGGCGGTGGGCGTGCCGCTGTACGTGGTCTATGGCCCCGGCGCGCCGCCGACGGTGCTGCCGCCGGTGCTGAGCCAGGCGGTGGTCGAGGACGCCCTGCTGCGCGCGGCGCGATGACCCCCGCCAGCGCGCGCCTGCTGGCGGTCGCCGCGGTGGCGGCGGTGCTCGGCGTGGCGGCGGCGCATTGGTGGGAACGGCGGACGCCAGCGCTGGCCCCGGCAACGTCCGCCCCGGCCAGCGGCCATGCGGCGGCGACGTCGGTCGCCGCGGCGCGCCCGGGCGACCTGGCCCCGGCACTGCGCCTGCCCACGCTCGACGGCGGCCACCTGACCCTGGCCCAGTTCCGCGGCCGGCCGCTGCTGGTCAACGTGTGGGCGAGCTGGTGCGAACCGTGCGTGCGCGAGATGCCGGAACTGGACCGGCTGGCGCGCGCGCAGCCGGCCGACGGCCTGCAGGTGCTCGGCATCGCCCTGGACCGTGCCGAGGACGTGCGCGCCTTCCTGCAGCAGGTGCCGATCGGCTACCCGATCGCGCTGGAGACGCCTGGCCCGGCCGACGCCAGCGTGCGCCTAGGCGACACCCAGGGCCTGCTGCCGTACAGCGTGCTGATCGACGCCGACGGCCGCATCGTCAGGCAGAAGCTCGGGCCGTTCGCCCCGGGCGAGGTCGAGGGCTGGGTGGGTGGCGGCGCGCAGCCGACGCAGTAGCCGGCAGAGCGCTGGACGCACTCGCGTAGGAGCGGCTTCAGCCGCGACCGGGCTTTACCGGTAACGCTTGGTCGCGGCTGAAGCCGCTCCTACGCGGGCAGTGCGGACAGCGCACGCATGCGGATCCGGCACTAGAACGCCAGCCGCTGCGGCGCATCGCCACTGGCGCCACCATCGGCGGTCCGCACCTGCGCCAGCGTCGCCAGCTCCTCGGCCAGGCGCTGCGCGGCGGTGCGCAGTTCCGGCACCGCGGTGATTTCCCACAGGCCGCCGCGCAGCAGCGGCCCCAGGCAGTACAGGCCGGCGACCGGCTGGCCGCCGGCGTCGCGTACCCGCAGCCGCGGATCGACCACCACCCCCAGGCCCAGCGGATCGGCCTGCAGCAGGCCGGCCTCGCGCAGCGCCGCAACCAGCGGATGGCTGGTGCGGGCGACGTCGGTATCCAGCCCGGTGGCACGGATCAGCACGTCGAACTGCTCGGTACGCGCGCCGCGGTCGGCGCGGTCGCGGATCACCGCCTCCACTGCGTCCTCGCCCAGGCGCGCGCGCAGCAGGCGCCCGGCGCGGATCCGCAGCTGCCCCTGCTGCTGCATCTGCGCCAGCGCGGTGGCTGCGGCCGGGGCCAGGCGGTGCCGCGCCACCTCCCAGTACGGCCGCAAGTGGCGCAGGAAACGCGCGCGCGCCGCCGGCGCCAGCCCGCTCCAGAACGGCTGCAGATGCGGACGCAGCGCATCCACCACGCAGCGCCAGTCCTCCACCACCGTGGTCAGTTGCCGCAGGCTGCGCACCAGGCCACGCAGGTCGTGGCCGCGCAGCGCCTGCACCACGCTCGGCGGCAGGCTCACCGGCGCGCCCGGCTGCGGCAGGTGCGCCTGCGGCGCCAGGCCGCGCCGCGACAGGGCGGTGATCGCGCCACGGTGGCCGCGCCGGCGCAGGGTCAGGGCCACGTCGGCCATGGTCAGGCCGGTGCCGACCAGCAGCAGCCGCGCCTGCGGCGGCACCGTGTCGAGCACGCCGTCCTGCCATGGCCAGCCGATGTAGCGCCGGTGCACCGCCAGGCGCGGGCCCACGCCCGGCAGCGCCGCCGGCGGCAGTGCGCCGATCGCCAGCACCACCACGTCGCTGACGAAATCCTCGCCATTGGCCAGGAACACGCGGAAGCCGCGCGGATCGCGCTCCAATGCCACCGCCTCCTGCGCCAGCGGCACCACCTCGGTGGCCGAGTCGGCCAGGGCGGCCGCCAGGTGCCGCTCCAGGTACTGGCCGTACTGCAGCCGTGGCAGGAACGCCATGCCCTGCGCCGCATCCAGGTGCAGCGCCGCGGCAAAGCCGCCGGGATCCTGCGGATCCACGCCCAGGTCCTTGGCGCGCACGTTCAACAGGTGCTCCGGCCGCGCCGCGCCATAGGCGACGCCGCGGCCGAAGGTGTCGGCCATGCCGACCAGGGTGATGCGGCTGGCGGTGCCCTGGCGGGCCAGCGCCGCGGCCAGCACGTTGCCGCAGAATCCTGCGCCGATGATCGCAATTCGCATGGCACGCACCTTGGCCGCTCGGGGCGTCCTTTGTGCCCGGGATCCGCCGCGCGGGTGTAAATCGCCGGTTAATGCGTGCGCTGTGCGGCATGGCGATCGGGCATCAGCACATGGGCGATGCCCATGAGCAGGTCCGCGCCGCCGACGCGCCGAACCGGAACGGACCGCAGCCCGCTAGCGCGCCGGCGGGCGTTCCACCAGACCGGGTGCATCGGCGATGAAGGTATCCAGCACACCGTCGGCGACCTTGACCGGGCCGCCGAAGCGGGTCGCGCCGGGAATGGATGGAACCGCCGCCGCTTGGGCGGCGAGCTGCCTGGCCGCAGCGAAGGCCTGCTCGGCCGCCGGATCGCCGGCCAGCACCTGGTTCAGCCCGTCCACGCTCAGGCGCAGCGCGCGGCCCCATAGCCCGGTCGCATCCAGCCACGGCGCCGCCTCGGCCACGAACGCGCCGGTGGTGGTACCGGCACGGATACGCTGAGGTGCCGCGGCCAGGTCGTCGGCCGCGCGGCCCAGCGCGGCCAGCGCCGCGCTGCGGGCGGCCGGATCGCCATCGGCCAGCGCATCGCGGGTCGCATCGATCAACGCCTTGAGCCGCGGCGCCTGCGGCTGCCAGGGCAGATGGCCGAAGGTCGGCGCCAGGTGCTGGGTGTCGAAGAAGGTCAGCAGCGCGTCGGCCACCTGCGCATCGCCGCCGGCCAGATCGCGCGCGGCCGCGCGCCAGGTGCGCTGTGCGTCGTAGCCGCGGTCGTTCCAGGCGAAGGCGAGCAGCCCGGCCACCGCCGGCCGGCTGGCCACTTCCTGGTTCATCGGGTTGGACACGATGCCGCTCAGCTCCGCCGACAGCCCGGCCTGGCGGCGGTCGTACGGCGCCAGCAGCAGGCGCCCGGCGGTCTCGGCGAAGTCGTTGACCGGATAGTTGTCCCACAGCAGGGTCTTGCGCCCGAACGCCTTGGTCGCGTTCTTCGCATCGCTCACCGAGATCGACGCCGGGACCACATCGGTGCCGGTCCACTGCACCACCACGCGCGGATCCAGCGCCTTGCGCAGGGTCGCCTTGTACGGCGATTCGGTGACGTTGTAGTACTCGGTCGGCACCATGATCAGCGCGCCGTGGCCGGCCGCGGCGATGTCCGCCTGCACCGCGTTGAGCAGTTGCGCCTGCGCAGTCGCCGCGGCCTGCTCGCCGGCCGCGCCGAACGCGGCGGCGTCGCCGGGGCAGTTCCACTTGGTGTATTCGATGTCGTCGAAGGCGATGTAGAAGCTGCGCACGCCGCGCGTGCGCAGCGCGGCGAACTTGCGCCGGATCGCCTGCAGGTCGGCCGCATCGCTGTAGCAGATCGACGGCCCCGGCGAGAGCGCGTAGACGAAGTTGATGTGCTCGCGGTTGGCGACCGCGGCCAGCTTGCCCAGCGCCGCCAGCGTGGCCGCCGGGTACGGCGCGCGCCAGCGGTCACGCGCGAAGGCGTCGTCCTTGGGACTGTAGATGTAGGTGTTGGCCTTGAACCGCGCCAGGAACGCCAGGTGCGCGGCGCGTTCGGCCATGCTCCAGGGCTTGCCGTAAAAACCCTCGATCGTGCCGCGGACCGGCATCGCCGGCGCGTCGGTCACCGCCACCGAGGCGACGCGTCCGTGCGCGACCAGTTGCCGGAAGGTCTGCGCCGCGTGGTACAGGCCGGCGTCGTCGCGGCCGGCCAGCACGATCCGCGCGCCGCCGCCGCTGGCGGTGCTGCCCAGCGCATAGCCTTCCGCGCGCTCCGGCACGTCCAGGTCGACGGCGGCCAGCGCTTCGCGCACCGGCGCCGCGTCGACGGTGCCGAGCACCACCGACACCGCCTGCGGGTCGTGCGGCAGCGTGCTGGCGCGGCGGATGCGGGAAACCCCGGCCTCGCGCAACACCGCGCGCACCAGCGCGTCGGTGGCCGGGTCGGCCTTGCCGGCCTGCACCAGCACCACCGACGGCCCCAGCGGCAGTTCCGGCCCGAGCAGGCGCAGCGCGGTCGGCGTCGGGTACACCGCCGGCAGGGTGGCCGGCGCCGCCAGCGCGGGCGCGATCGCCCCGGCCAGCAGCGCGAACGCCAGGATGTGGCGGCCAAGGCCGCAACGGCCAATACGCTCGCTTCGCATGCGCCTACCCTCGACTGGTATTTCAGTGATTTTGAAATGGTATATACCACTTCCACCGGCGCGTCGACGCGCGGCGGCGATGGCGCTGCAATGTGGCCGTCCCATGCTGCAGCGACACTTGCATGGTCCGCGCAAGATGCGACATAACCGCAGGCAGTGGCGCGGCCCGTTGCCCGCACGCCATGCCTGCGCTGACGCGACGCAGACCGGCGAAAAATCAAACATTTGTTTAAAACACCCGCAACTTCGCCGAACTGGACAGCAATGCCGGCTTCGCGCAGACTGCCGCCTTTTCCGCTGCTTTGTTCCCGATGGCGCGACTGCTGCTGCTGCATGGCCCCAACCTCAACCTGCTCGGCACCCGCGAGCCGGGCGTGTACGGCCATGCCACCCTGGCGCAGATCGATGCCGCGCTGCTGGCCCAGGCCAGCGCCGCCGGTCACGCGCTGGAGAGCCTGCAGTCCAACGCCGAGCACGTGCTGGTGGACCGGGTGCAGGCCGCGCGCGGCGACGGCACCGCCTTCATCCTGATCAACCCGGCCGCGTTCACCCATACCTCGGTGGCGCTGCGCGACGCGCTGGCGGCGGTGGCGATCCCGTTCATCGAGATCCACCTGTCCAACCCGCACAGCCGCGAGCCGTTCCGCCACCACAGCTACTTCAGCGACCACGCGGTCGGCGTGGTCTGCGGCTTCGGCGCCGACAGCTACCGCTATGCGATGGACGCGGCGCTGACCCGGCTGGGAGCGGCCGCATGAGCCGCGCCCACGCCCGACCGGCACCGCATATCCCCGTCTGAGTCCCCGGGCCGCGCGCCCGGTCTTTTTCAAAAGTCACCTCACGAGGCCGTTATGGATCTCCGCAAAATCAAGAAACTGATCGACCTGCTGGAAGAATCGAATCTCGCCGAGATCGAGATCAAGGAAGGCGAGGAAAGCGTGCGCCTGGCGCGCACCCCCAAGGGCATGACCGCCAGCGCGCCGCAGTACGTGGCCGCCGCCCCCGCGGCCGCGCCGGCCGCCGCCGCGCCGATGCCGATGAGCTCGCCCACCGAAGCCTCCACCGGCGGCAGCGCCAAGCCCGGCAACGCCCTGCCCGAGGGCCACGTGCTGCGCGCACCGATGGTCGGCACCTTCTACACCTCGCCGGCCCCGGACAAGCCAGCCTTCGTCAGCGTCGGCCAGGCGGTCAAGGCCGGCGAGACCCTGGCGATCATCGAGGCGATGAAGATGTTCAACCCGATCGAAGCCGACGTCTCCGGCACCATCGTCGCGATCCTGGGCGAAAGCGGCCAGCCGGTGGAGTTCGATCAGCCGTTGTTTGTGATTGGCTGAGACGCCGGGAATCGGGAGTGGAGAATGGGGAATCGTCAAAGCGACCGCACGAGCGGCTCGACGTCTGGCGCGACTCCATGGATCTGGTGGAAATGATCTACCGCCTCTCCGAAACGTTTCCGGCGACGGAACGTTTCGGGCTGACGGCGCAGCTGCGCCGCGCAGCGGTCAGCATTCCCGCCAACATCGCCGAAGGCGCGGCACGCCGCTCCACTCCCGAATACCTGCGTTTTCTGTCGATCGCACGTGGCTCGCTGTCCGAGGCCAGCACGCACCTGCAGATCGCGCGCCGGCTCGACTACACCTCCGACATCGCGGCACTCGACGGATTGATCGATACGATCTTCGCCAAACTGACCGCATTGATGAATGTTCTGAGCAAGCGCGGAGATTGACGATGCACGCCGTCCTCCATTCCCGATTCTCCATTCCCAATTCCCGGCCTTCCCATGCTCGATAAAGTCGTCATCGCCAATCGCGGCGAAATCGCGCTGCGCATCCTGCGCGCGTGCCATACGCTCGGCATCCGCACGGTCGCGGTGCATTCCACCGTGGACCGCAACCTCAAGCACGTGGCCATGGCCGACGAGTCGGTGTGCATCGGCCCGGCACCCTCGTCGGAGAGCTACCTCAACATCCCGGCGTTGATCGCCGCGGCCGAGGTCACCGACGCCCAGGCCATCCACCCCGGCTACGGCTTCCTGTCGGAGAACGCCGACTTCGCCGAGCGCGTGGAGCAGTCCGGCTTCATCTTCATCGGGCCCAAGGCCGACACCATCCGCCTGATGGGCGACAAGGTCGAGGCGATCCGCGCGATGAAGGCCGCCGGCGTGCCGTGCGTGCCCGGCTCCGGCGGCCCGCTGGGCGAGGACATCGTCGCCAACACCAAGATCGCCCGCGAGATTGGCTACCCCGTGATCATCAAGGCGGCCGGCGGCGGCGGCGGCCGCGGCATGCGCGTGGTGCATTCGGAGGCCGCGCTGAAGGCCGCCATCGAGACCACCAAGTCCGAGGCCAAGGCCGCCTTCAGCAACGACCAGGTGTACATGGAGAAGTTCCTGGAAAATCCGCGCCACGTGGAGATCCAGGTGCTGGCCGACGGCCAGGGCGGCGCCATCCACCTGGGCGAGCGCGACTGCTCGATGCAGCGCCGCCACCAGAAGGTGGTGGAGGAAGCGCCGGCGCCGGGCATCACCGAGGAACTGCGCAACGAGATCGGCAAGGTCTGCGTGGACGCCTGCATCCGCATCGGCTACCGCGGCGCCGGCACCTTCGAGTTCCTGTTCGAGAACGGGCGCTTCTACTTCATCGAAATGAACACGCGCATCCAGGTGGAGCACCCGGTCACCGAGCGCATCACCGGCATCGACCTGGTGTGCGAGCAGCTGCGCATCGCCGCCGGGCACAAGCTCAGCATCAAGCAGAAGGACATCGTCCTGCGCGGCCATGCGATCGAGTGCCGCATCAACGCCGAGGACCCGGAAACCTTCATGCCCAACCCGGGCCTGATCACCGGCTTCCATCCGCCCGGCGGCCCCGGCGTGCGCGTGGACACGCACATCTACAGCGGCTACAAGGTGCCGCCGAACTACGACTCGATGATCGGCAAGCTGATCGTGCACGGCCCCGACCGCGAGACCGCGATCGCGCGCATGCGCGTGGCGCTGAGCGAGATGGTGGTGGACGGCATCAAGACCAACATCCCGCTGCAACAGCGGATCATGCGCGACAAGGGCTTCCAGGCCGGCGGCCAGAACATCCACTACCTGGAAAAGCGCCTGGCCGAGCGCAAGAACAAGTCGATTGCGTTGTAGGAACGGCGGGATTCGGGATTCGGGATTCGGGATTCGCTAAAGCCGGCTTCGGATCGATGCCGGCGAGCGCAACGGTTGCGGCTTCGATGGGCCCATGGTCTTGCCGGGCCTAGGGTCGCAGATGCGCCCAGACACACCCGAAAGATTCGGATCTGGATCCGCTTTTGCGAATCCCCCCATCCCCAATCCCGAATCCCGGCTACTTCGCCTGCGTCCCCGCCACCGGCTCCACGCCCAGGCTCGAGGTCGGGCTGACGATCATCACCGTCTCGGTGGAGCCGTCCGGCCAGACGATCTGGAAGGTGCTGCCCGGGGCCAGGGTGGAAAAGGGCATGCCGCTGTTGGCGCGGTAGATCGCCGCCACCTGCGCGGCGCCGGCACGGCGCACGTCCGGCGCGGAGTGCGCGGTGGTCAGCTCGACCTTGGACAGGCCGCGGTAGCGCTGCTCGGCGGTGTCGATCAGCAGCAGGCCCGCCGCCGCCGCCGAGTAGGCGACGAAGGCCAGGACCCAGAACCAGAACTTGGCGCCGTGCAGCCATCGCCGGTAATTCATGAGCCTGCTCCCGTGCTGTCCACCAGTCGATTGACCATGTCGTTCATCGTGTCCGTGCCTTGCCGCGGCACCGCGGCGTCGTAAACAAAACTGCTGAAGTCCTGGGTGGGGTCGCGCGAGCAGATCCCGCCGTTGGCGCAATAGCGGGTCATCAGCTCGCTGTCCGGGCCGCAATCCAATCCCAGCCTGCAGGCGGCCAACTGCCAGGCCAGTTCGGAAAACTGGGTGCCGGCCACGCTGCCGCCCAGGCTGTCGTCGCCGCTGGCGGCCAGGCCCATCGCCGGCGCCAGCGCCACGTAGGCATCGGGATCGCCGGAGGCGCGCACCCGTGCGACCAGGTCGCGCTTGTACTCGGCGCCGGCATGCAGCGGCTGGCCCAGCGCCAGCAACGCCGCTTCGGCAGCCAGGTTGCCGCCACGCGCGGCCTGCACGCGCTGGGCCACGATGGCCTGGCGGGTCAGGCCATCGTCGGGCGCGAAGCCGGCACAGCGGCGGCCGACGCGGGCACGGGCCTGCACCATCTGCGCCGAGGTCGGCAGGCGCGCATCGGCGATGGCGCGGGTGTCGGCGCCGTAGCCGATCGGGTCCATCGCATAGCCGGCGCAATAGTCGTAGATGCGGCTCAGCCGCCAGGACGCCTCGGGGTCGCCGTGCGCGGCGGCGATCGACAGCTGCTGCGCGGCGCGGTAGAGGTCGGCACTGCGCTCGCCCCCGTTCTCCTCACGCAGGCGCGCAGGCGTCGACGCCTGCCGCGACGCCGTGGCCGGCGCGACGGACGCGGGGTAGGCGTCGGCCGCCACCACGCTCGCCGGCGCGGGCGCCGCCGCCGGTGCCGTCGGCAGCGACAGCGCGCGATAGGCCACCACGCCCAGCAACAGCGCGGCGGGCGCCAGCAACAGCCAGGTTGGACGGGACACGACGGGCATGCGCGAAAGAGCCGGACAACGGGCAGAAACGCAGCCGGACCCCCTGTCGCCCCGCCGCTGCGAGCCGGCAGTCTACCCCAGGCCACGGCGGCGGCATGCGCCAAATGCATGCCGCGATCCCAGCGCATGGACGTGCGGACCGGCGGCACGGACGAACGGCACGACACCACGGGCGGCGCGGTGCAGATCGCAGTGCCGGTGCTGGCCCGGCAGCGTCCAGACGCATTGCTGAGCCCTTTTCGGCCCGGCGCGGCCAGCGAGACGCCGCGTACCGCCGTCGCGTGTCGCGTTCAGAACGGCGCCGGCTGGACGTGGTTCGCAACCGGCCGAAATGCGTGCCGTACCCCGCTCCGCCGCAAGTCGGGCTTCAGCGCTAAGCCCGCCGCCCGTCTAAGATGCGCGCTTCTCCTTCTTGACCCACCGACCGATGCCGTTCCTCGAACTGACCCTGCGCTGCACCGATGCCACCCAGCCCCGCTATGAGACCGCGCTGGAGGATGTCGGCGCGCTGGCGGTGACCCTGCTCGATGCCGACGCCGACACCAGCAACGAACGCGCGATCCTGGAACCGGGCGTGGGCGAGACCCCGCTGTGGGGCACGCTGGTGCTGAGCGCGCTGTTCCCCGAGGACCAGGACGCGCTGGTGCTGCTGGCCGCGCTGGAGGCGTTCGACCCCGGGCTGGACTGGGCTCAGGTCACCTTCCGCAAGGTCGACGACCAGGACTGGGAACGGGCCTGGCTGGACCAGTTCCAGCCGATGCGCTTCGGCGCGCGCACCTTCATCGTGCCGTGGAACCACGACCTGCCCGAGGACGCCCGCGACGCCGACGCCGCGGTGGTGCGCCTGGACCCGGGCCTGGCGTTCGGCTCCGGCACCCACCCAACCACCGCGCTGTGCCTGCGCTGGCTGGACGCGCTGGCCGCCGACGGCGTGCTGGCGCAGGCGCGCGTGCTGGATTTCGGCTGCGGCTCGGGGATCCTGGCGCTGGCCGCGCTGAAGCTGGGCGCCGCCGCCGCGGTGGGCGTGGACAACGACCCGCAGGCACTGCTGGCCAGCCACGACAATGCCGAACGCAACGACGTGGGCGAGCGCCTGGCGGTGTACCTGCCGGCCGACGAGCCGGCCGCGACCTATCCGGTGGTGGTAGCCAACATCCTGGCCTCGGCGCTGGACGCGCTGGCACCGACCCTGGCCGCGCGCGTGGCGCCGGGCGGTCGCATCGCCCTGTCCGGCATCCTGCATGGCCAGGAGCAGGAACTACTGCAGCGTTATGCGCCGTGGTTCACCCAGCTGCGCACCGAGCAGGACGGCGACTGGATGCGCATCGACGGCGTGCGTCGCGACTGAATCGGGGCGCGAACGCGCGCAGCGGCGCCGAAGCGCGGCATTCCCGCGCCAGGCATGGCCCGCGCCCGGGCCGGCCGGCCCAATGAAACGAAGACAGTATCGCTAACATTCGCTCACTGGACAGCGCCACGAACCAACCGCAGCGGCCGCCGCGGCTATATCTCGCCTCCCCTGCGGAGGTGCGTGTGAACAGCAAGCTGTACGAACGGGTGCGCGAAGCGCGCAAGCTCACCGGCCTCACTCAGGAGGCCCTGGCGCTGGACCTGGGCGTGACCCGCAGCGCCGTGGCGCAGTGGGAAATGGCCGAAGGCACGGCGCCGGCGCTGGAGCACCTGATCGCCCTGGCCCGCCGCAGCGGGCTGCATTTCGAGTACCTGGCCACCGGCCGCGGCGAGCGCGTGTTCGGCGAACCGATGACGGCCGATGCCGCCGCCATCGGCGAACTGCCCAGCCAGTACCAGTTCACCGACCAGCAACTGCGCCTGCTGGAGCGCTTTGAAGGCCTGAGCCCGCGCCAGCGCGCCGGCCTGCTCGACCTGCTCGACCCCCGCAGGTCGCGCTGAGCGCGCCGCGGCGGGTTGCCCGCGCCGGGAATGGGGAATCGGGAATCGGGAATCGGGAATCGAATTCAGGTTTTCGGCCGAGTCCCGGTGCTGCGCCCTGCTCGCGCGGCGCCGATCGGCGCGCCTGTCTGACGCCTGCAAGGCCGCAGCCCAGCCGCCAGCGCGCTGCAGATCCCGCCGGCGCGTGCTGAACATGCTTGAATAAGGGTCTCGCCGTCGTCGTCCGCGCGCATGCCCGATCGCACTCCGCCCCGCCCGAGCCTCGCCACCTTGCTGCGCCAACCCGATCCGTCCGCCACGCCGGACGAGACCCCGGTTGCGGCAGCGGCGGACGAGGCGGCGTCGGCGGGCGCGGTGCCGCCGACCGACACCACAGCGCACCCCACGGCGCCGAGCGTCTCGCCAACGTTTGCGAACGCAACATCGGTCGAGACCGAGGGCGAAGCCGGGACCGAGGCAGCCCGCGCGCCCAGCGAGACACATGACCTGGACGCGCCGCTGGCGGCGTCGGACCCGACACCGGGGCCGACGCCAGCCACACCCCCAGCACGCGCGACCGCCCCCACCGCGGCGGCATCCCCCGCCGCCCCGAGCTTCCTGCACGGCCCACGCGCACGGCGCCCGGTGCTGCGCGCCGCGCCGTGGCAGTGGATCGCGCTGGCCGGGCTGGGCCTGCTGCTGGCGCTGCAGATCCTGATCGCCGATCGCCAGCGCCTGGGCGCCGACCCGCGCTGGCGGCCTTGGGTGGCCGGGGTCTGCCAAATCCTGCGCTGCAGGGTGCCGGCCTGGCGCGAGCCGGCCGCCTTCACCATGCTCAGCCGCGAGGTGCGGCCGCTGCCCGGCCATGCCGGCACCCTGCAGGTACAGGCGACCTTCCGCAACGACGCGCGCTGGGCGCAGGCCTGGCCGCTGCTGCAGTTGTCGCTGGCCGACGCCGACGGCCGCACCATCGGCAGCCGCGTGCTGCGCCCGCAGGAATACCTGGGCCGCGCGCGTCCGGACAGCGTCACGCTGGCACCGGGACAGAGCGCGCAAATCGCCTTCCAGGTGCGCGAACCGGCGGCCGAGACTGCGGCATTCAGTTTCGACTTCCACTGAGAACGCTGCGTTCGGGCACTGCGCCATGGCAGCGGCGCAGGCCACGCGCTAGACTCGTCCCCCCGCGCCGGCCCTCCTGCCGTCCGGTGCCGCTGTCATCCGGGGATCCGTCGAACTTGAACGCCGCCACCACTCGTCCTGACTCCAGTCGCGGGGCGCCGAAGCCGCCGCTGCGCGAACACGTGGCGCAATCGGTCCGCCGCTACCTGCGCGACCTCGACGGCTGCGATGCCGACGACGTGTACGAGATCGTGCTGCGCGAGATGGAGATCCCGTTGTTCGTGGAAGTGCTCAACCATTGCGAAGGCAACCAGAGCCGCGCCGCCGCGCTGCTGGGCATCCACCGCGCCACCTTGCGCAAGAAGCTCAAGGAATATGGGTTGGCGTGAGTGAGGCGGGGATTCGGGATTGGGGATTCGGGATGACCAGCCTGCGGCTGGTGAAAGGCCGGGAATCGGGAATCCAGCGCGCTGTCCTGCATGATTTCACTGTCAAGCAATCCGATACGCAGCGTGTAGCGCCTGCACATCGCCCTCGTAGGAGCGGCTTCAGCCGCGACGCCTGAAACCCACCCAGGCAACCGAACGCACTACCGCGGCGAAGAAAACACCGAACGCCGAACCGCGCACCTCGCTACTGTGGGAAGGCTTCAGCCCCGACGCGACATCGTCTGAAGATGCGGGTGCGGAAGCCCTGCTGTCCTCTTGCGCGATCAGCCGTTACGCGCTCTCGGTAAAGCATCGCGGCTGAAGCCGCTTGTGTCAAATAAGGGTCTATCGTTGTAGGTGAGAGCGGAGTGCGGCAGGCCGTTTAGCCGCAGTGCCAGCAAGCACGAGTAGGAGTCAGCGCCGCCGCACTCCGGTTCTCCTGCCTGACAAGCCCGAACAGTTGCCCGAGTGACGAGCTCGAACTCCACAAGCATGGGCATCGGCAGGAGCGCTCTCGTCCATGAGTCTACTGCGGAGAACGTCTATGCGGCGCCATGTCGGGATCGATGTATCCAAGGCCGAGTTGGTCATTCATGTCCTGCAGGACGAGCAGGCCTGGACCCAGCCCAATACCCCACAGGGGCAGCGTGCGCTGGCCCAACGTCTGGCTGGGATGGACTGCGAGCGGATCGTGCTGGAAGCCAGCGGTGGCTACGAACGTGCCGTGCTGCAAGTGTTGCGGCAGGCCGATCTGCCCGTGGTGCGGATGCCCGCCGATCGTCCGCGCAAGCTCGCCCAGGCCTTGGGCCTGCATGCCAAGACCGATGCCCTGGACGCGCGCCTGCTGGCCATCGCCGCCCAGCACATCCCGACCACCCCCACGCCCGTGGTGCCCGAGCACCAGCAGTCTCTTCGCGAACTGCTGGACCTGCGTGCCACCCTGGTGGGCCAGCGCGATGCCCATCGGCGGCGCTTGGAACACATTACCAGCGCCAAGGCGCAACACCGCTGCCGAGAGGTGATCGCCCTGCTGAACCAGCAGATCCAGACGTTGATGCAGGAGATCGAGCAGCAGGGCAAGACCTGCTCGAGCCTACCCAAGGTGCCTGGGCTCGGGACGATCCTGCGCGCGGTTCTGGCCGCGCGGCTGCCAGAGCTGGGCACGCTGCCGCCACGCAAGCTCGCTGCCCTGGTCGGGCTGGCCCCGTTCAATCACGACAGCGGTTGCTGGAAAGGCCAGCGCCGCATCAAAGGCGGACGTGCCGACGTGCGGCGCGTGCTGTACATGGCCACCTGGGCCAGCATCCGCGCCAAATCCCCCTTGGCCAACACCTACGCACGTCTGCGCGCAGCCGGCAAACCGGCCAAGGTCGCCATCGTCGCCTGCATGCACAAGTTCCTGCGCTGGCTCAACGCCATCGCGCGCGATCAGGCCCCGTACGCTCCTCCTGCCATCGCAGGTGCATGACAGTTGACTCCTACGCTCGCATAGACGCACACGCGCAGCCCGCGGCGCTCCAACCAATCCCCAATCCCACCATCCCCACTCCCCGCCCCTCACACCCATCCATAGCGGATCAGGTGGAAGAACACCGGCGCCGCAAAACACACCGAGTCCAATCGGTCGAGCACGCCGCCGTGGCCTTCGATCATGTGGCCCCAGTCCTTGATGCCGCGGTCGCGCTTGATCGCCGACATCACCAGGCCGCCGAAGAAGCCCATCAGATTCGCCACCAGCGCCAGCGCGAATGCCTGCAGCGGCGAGAACGGGGTGATCCACCACAGCGCCGCGCCGAGCAGGCTGGCCGAGAGGATGCCGCCGACGAAGCCTTCCACGGTCTTGGACGGCGACAGCTTCGGCGCAATCAGGTGCCGGCCCAGCAGCTTGCCCCACACGTACTGCAGCACGTCCGAGGACTGCACCACGATCACCAGGAACGCGAACAGCAGCAGGTTGCGGTCCTCGTAGCCGGGGATGCGCAGGTTCAGCAGCGCCGGCACATGCGAGATGCAGAACACGCAGATCATCAGCCCCCATTGCACCTTGGCGGTACGTTCCAGGTAGCGCGTGGTGTCGCCGCCGATGGTCGCCAGGATCGGCAGCACCAGGAACGCGTAGACCGGGATCAGCAGCGTGTACAGGCCGTACCAGTCGCTCCACACCAGCCAGTACTGCCACGGCAGCACCACGTAGAACGCGGCCAGCAGCGCGTAGTAGTCGCCGCGCCGAGTCGGGGTGAGGGTGATGAACTCGCGCAGCGCGAACAGCGACACCAGCGCGAACAGCACGATCACGCCGAGCCGGCCGAAGGCGAACGCCAGCGCCACCACCCCGGCCATCACCCACCACGCGCGGATCCGCGCCACCAGGTTGTCCAGCACCGCGCTGGGCCGTCCGCGTGCGCGCCAGCGCAGGGTCTCGGCGATCAGCGTGGCCACCACCAGCACCGTGGCGATGCCAAGAAACAGCCACACCGTCTGTTGCCGCAGCGAGGATTGCTGCAGGTGTTCGCTCAGCGCGATCGGATTCATCGGGCCGCCTCCGCCTGCTCCGGCGCCAAGGCCAGCAAGGCCGCACGCGCGCGATCGAGGAAGGCCTGCTTGTCCTCGCCGGCGCCCAGTCGCAGCGGTTCGCCGAAGGTGGTGGTGCACAGCAACGGCAACGGCAACCACTTGCCCTTGGGCATCACCCGCTTGAGGTTGTCGATCCACACCGGCACGAACTCCAGTTCCGGACGCTGCCGCGCCAGGTGATAGAGCCCGCTCTTGAACGGCAGCAGGCCGTCCTCGGTGTTGCGCGTGCCTTCCGGAAACAGGATCAACGAGCCGCCAGCGTCGACCGCCTCGCACAGGCAGTCGATCGGGTCGCGCGTGCGCTGCTGCGGATCGCGCTCGATCAGCACGCCGTTGAACACCGCGTGGATCAGGTAGCGGCGCAACGCATCGCGCTGCCAGTAATCGGCCGCCGCCACCGGCCGCACCTCGCGCCGCAGCGGCGCTGGCAGCGACGACCAGATCAGCACGAAATCGCCGTGGCTGGCGTGGTTGCCGTAATACACGCGGCGTTCGCTGGACGGCATGCAGCCGCGCCACAGCGCACGTGCGCCGGTGAGCAGGCGGATCGCGGCACTGCAGCCGCGGGCGATCAGGCGTTCGATCATTTCCACTCCAGTTCGCGCACGATGGCGCGCACGCGGATCACGATAGTCAGGGCGGCGGCGGCGATCAGCAGCGCCAGCGCCACGGCTAGGATCGTGCGGGCTAGTACCACGTGTTGCAGCAGCAGCGCGGCCGCCGCCAGCAACGCGGCCAGCGACAGCCAATGCATGCGCTGCACGCGCGCCATCGGCCCCTGCAGCGGTTCGCGCACTGCGCAGGCCAGACCGAGCATTCGCACATAGGCGGTGCCCACGCACAGCAGGGCGGCGGCCCAGCCCAGTTCCGCGCCGATGCCCAGCACATGCTGCAGGCCATAGCCCACGCCCAGGCACACCGCCACGTCCGACAGCCGGTCCGGCGCCTCGTTGTACACCGCGCCGGCACGGCCGATCATCTGCGCCTGCTGCGCCATCAAGCCGTCCAGGCGGTTGCACAGCAGCCGCGCCTGCAGCGCCAGCGCCGCCAGCACCAGCAGCGCGGCGGCGTTGGCCGGCGGCTCGCGCCAGGCCAGGGCGAACATCAGCGCCGCCAGCACCGCGCACGCCAGTCCGCTCCAGGACACGCCGTTGGGCGTGGCCCCGCGCGCGCGTAGCGCCAGCGCCAGCCGCACACGCCATTGCGCGCGCCGCGCCTGCCAGGTCGAACCGGCCATCAGTCGCCGCCTCCACACCCGCCGCAGCCACCGCCGCCGCAACTGCTGCCGCCGTCGCTGCTGCCACCGTCGCCACCGCAGTTGCTGGTCGAACAGCTGCCGCCGCGGCCGTTGGCTGCGGGCGCACGCAAGGCGTGATAGTCGGCCCAGGGCGTGGTCATCAGCACGCTGGTACCGGCCAGGGCCAGCGGCAGCGCCAGGTGCGAACCGGGCGCCAGCGAGGGCGCGGCGACGCCATCGCGCCAGGCCGCCTCGCGGTCGGCCAGCAAGGCATCGCCGGCGACGCTGCGCCGCGGCGGCGTGAGCAGGAAGCCGAGCGCAACGACGCCGACTACCACCATCGCCGCCACCAGGAAGCCGATCGGACGCTGCAACTGCAGGCCGATCCGCAACTTCATCACGCCCAGGGTCCACAGCGCCAGCAACGGCGCGGCGCCGAGCAGGCGGGCGCACAGCGCCTGCCCGTGGCCCAGCCACAGCCCCTTGGCGACCAGCACCCGGCGCAGCGGCGCGGCGTCGCGCTGCAGCGCAGCCAGCGCCTGCTGCAGCTGCGGGTGCGCGCGCACGATCGCGAGCGCGCGCTGCAGCGCCGGTGGTACCGCGACCGTGGTGTGCTGCAGCCGCGCCTGGCGGCGCACGTGCGGCTCCGCCTGCAGGCGCACCGCGCCGGCCGCCAGCAGCAGGGCCAGTTGCTGGTCGGCGACGCGTTCGCTGCCGCCGGCCAGATAGGCCAGTTCGGTGGCGTCGAGCGGCGTGTCGAGGGCGGCGCGGCGCAGTCCGCGCACGGCCAGGCGCAGGCGCGCGCCCAGGCTCCAGGCCAGGCCGATGCCGGCCAGGAACAGCAGCAGGAACGGCGGACCGGGCCAGTGCAGCGGCGACATCGGTCCGTGGCGTTGCCAGAGCACCGCGAACAGCAGGGCCACGCCCAGCAGCCAGCCCCACAGGGCGACGCCGGCACGCGCCGGCGCGCTGCGGCGCGTGTTGACCTGGTACCGGGCCGGCGCGGATGGCCGCGTGCCGGCCGGCGCTGGCCAGCACGCCGCCGGCGGCTCGCCGAAGTAGTGCCGGTACTGCGCCAGGGTGGCCGCGTACTGGGCCTGGAAGCGCGCAGCGTCGGCCGGGTCGCCGCGCCCGGGCTGGTGGTGCAGGGTGCGGCGCAGCACCTGTGGACAGAACCGCTGCCAGTACTCGCGGGTGTCGGTGAGGTGTGCATGCCAGGCCTGGTCGACCAGGGGACTCGGCGTGATCTCCTCGCCGGCGACGCAGGCCAGGAAGCAGAAGCGCCGATATTCCTCGACCAGATGCGCGGCCAGCGCCAGCGAGACGCCGGCCTCGTCGGCGACGCGACGCTCGAACGCCGGCAACGCCGCGTCGCCCTCGCCGAAACCGTCGGCCTGCAGGCGCTGCCACAGCGCCGCGTGATCCGGATCGACGCTGGCCGGCAGCAGTGGCGTCGGCGTTCGCGTCATCGCAGTGCGTCCCAGCCCGCTGGCGCCGTGCACAGCGCTAGCAGCAGTGACAGAACCTGCAGGGCGAAACACAGCAGCTGCCGCCGCAACAGGCGACGCATGCCCTGCCAGCGCGCCAGCCAGTCGCGCGGCGGCGGCAGCGTGCGCAACAGGCCCAGCCGCTGCAGCGCCGTGTCCAGGTCGGCGCCGGCGCGCTGCAGGTCCGGGTCGGCCAGCACTGCCTCAAGCAACGCCACGTCCAGGCCGACCCGCGCCGCCCAGTAGCGCTGCAGCAGGCCGGCCAAGGCGGCGACGCCGCAGCAGCACACGGCGAGGACGGCACCGGTGCCGGCATACCACGCCGCCAACAGCACGCTGACCGCGAGCAGCAGCAGCGACAGCCGATCCAGTGGCGCCGCTTGGCGCAACACCGCCGCCATCGTGCGCAGTTCCAGCGGCGTGTTCATGCCGGCACCTCCCGCGCCTGCAGCGGCGCCGGTGGCGCGGTGCAGGCGGCGGCGATGGCGGCACGCTGCGCCGGTCCCAGCACGATCCGCGGCGCGTGCGCTCGCACCAGCGCCAGCGCCTCGTCCACGCTGGCAGCGCGGCCGCTGCGCAGCAGCCAGGTGGCCACTGCTGCCGCGCTGCGCGAATAGCCCAGCGCGCAGCAGGCCAGGACGTGGCCGCGCGCGCGCGCCGCTTCGATCGCGTCGGCGGCCATGCGCAAGGCCGCCGCCGGCGGCGCCACCAGGTCCAGCATCGGCACCACGCGATCGTGCGCCTGCGCCTCGCGCAACGACAGTTCCGCACTGACGTCGACCACCACGGCGAAGCGTGCGCGCTCGCCATGGCCGGGTAGGCGCCCGAGCCAGACGCCGTCGACGATCGCGCGCGGCGCCGGATCGCGCCAGGTCCAGGCGCGCGAGTTGAGCCAGGCAGCGGCCAGGTACGGCGCATACAGCCAGCGGGCGGCCAGGCTCAGGCGGCCATCGTCACGTTTCTGCAGGCCCAGCGGGCCGAGCAGCGCATAACTGAGCGCGACCAGCAGCAGCGACAGCGCCGGCCACAGCAGCCACCAGCCGGCGCCACCGAGCGCGCGCGCGGCAGCCGCGCAGGCCGCGCTGCCGAGCAGGTACAGCGCAGCCAGGCGCCAGCGCCGCGGATCGCGCGCCGGCGCCGCGGCCCGCCACGGCGCGGCGATGCGCTCCGGCCACAGCCACACGCAGAGCCAGCCCGCGGCCAGGCCGGTGGGCACGTCGAGGAAGTGATGCTGGTAGGTGGTCAGCACCGATAACCCGATCAGCGCGAACCAGCCGTGCAGGGCCCACCGCGCCAGCCCGTGCAGGTGCTGCGCATAGCGCACCCACAGCACCACCAGCAGCACGATGTGCAGCGACGGCGCCTGGTTGAACGGCTTGTCGAAGCCGAGCAGCACCGCGAACAGCCAGCTGAACACGCCCTCGGTCGGCGGCCGCTCGAAGCCAAAGCGTAGCGGCCACAGCAGGAAGCAAGCCACCGCCAGCAGTTGCGCGGTGAGCAGGCGCCGCGCATGCGTGTCCAGTTCGGCGCGCGTGCGGCAGACGAAGAACGAAGCGACGTAGAACAGGTCGATCGACCAGTACGGCACGATGGTCCACGGCCAGAACGGGATGTGGGTTTCCCAGGCGAACGGCAGCGACGGCACGCCGGCGCGTCGCGCGGCCAGCGTGTTGGCCAGGCCATAGCTGAGGAAGAAGAACGGCCCCAGCAACGCCAGCCACGCCAGCGCTCGCCGCCACGGCCGTGCGGCCGCCGCGCTCATGGCGCGATCCGCTGCGCCAGCGACACGGTGAAGATGCCCCAGTCGTCGATGCGCTGTTCGAGCTTGCGGAAGCCGGCCGCGCGCACCAGTTCGTCCATCTCCTGCTGGGTGCGGCGGCGCATCACCCAAGCTGCACCGCCGCGGTGGCTGGTCAGCGCGCGGGCGATGAACTCCAGCTGCGGATGCCAGGGTTGGCCGGTGTAGGCCAGGTAGCCGCCCGGCTCCACCGCCGCGGCCACGCCCTGCAGCGAACGCAGCACCTGGTCGTTGTCCGGGAACAGCTCGTACAGACCCGACACCACCGCCAGCGTCGGCCGCGGCTGCAGCGCCGCTAACGCGTCGCGGTCGAAGGCGTCGCCCTGCTCGAAGCGGGCGATATCGGTGGCGCCGAGTGCGGCAATCAGCGCGCGGCCCTGCTCCACGTTCAAGGGGCTGAAATCGCGCAGCAGGATCGCATCGGCGCGCTGGTTGCCGCCGGCCAGCGCTTCGAGCACGTAGCGGCCGTGGCCGGCGGCGATGTCCAGCGCGCGCACCGGCAGGCCCGCTGCGCGCAACCGCTGCATCGCCAGGCCCAGCAGTTCGTGCAGGTGCTGGCGGCGCACGCGGATGCCGCGCCAGCCGATCGCATCCAGGTAGTTGCGGTCGATCATCCGCCCCAGCGGGCCGCGCCCGGCCGCCTGGTCGCGGTAGATGTAGTCCAGCGTGCTGCCGGAATCGAAGCCGGTCTGCAGGCCGAGGGCAATGCCTTCGGAGAGCTGCCCGCCCAGGCGCAGGCCGGCGCGCACGCCGCGCCAGCGCAGGTCCTGCAGGCTGTAGCGCTGCGGCGGCCAGGCCAGGCGCTCGGCTTCCTCGAAGGTCGGCCCGCGGCGGTGCGCCTGGCGCAGGCTGGGCAGCGCCGGCACCTCGGCGAAGCGCTCGCGCACGAAGCGGCGGATCTGCGCCAGCGCCGGTGCGCGGTCGCGCTCGCCCAGGGTGTCGTGGAAGAAACCGGGCAGCAGGTGGCGCTCCTTCACCGGCGAGGACAGGCGCTCGTAGAAGCGGTCCTGCGGCCCGCGGTGCACCACGAAATCGCTGCCGGACACCAGCAACTGCACCGGCACGGTGATCGCCTGCGCATCGCCGACCACGCGGTCGGCCGCCGCGTACAGCCCCAGCAACACGCGCACCGAGATCGGCCGGGTGATCAGCGGATCGGTGCGGTAGCTCTCGACCCGCGCCGGGTCGTGGGTCAGCCACTGCGGCTTGACGTAGCTGTTGACGAAGAAGTTGCCGCGCAGCGTCTGCATCAGGGCCAGCCCGGGCCGCGCGAACGGCACGTACAGCTTGACCTTGAACGCCGGCGAGGCCAGCACCAGCGCGCGCAGCGGCGGCGCGTAGTCGTGCACCCAGGTGCTGGCGACCACCGCCCCCACGCTCTGTGCGATCACCACGATGTCCTGCACGGCGATGCCGTGGACCTCGCCGATGTGCGCGACGAAGCGGTCCAGGTCGCGCACCAGCGCCGGGAAGCCGGGGGCATCGCCGCGTGCGCCGGGCGAGCGGCCGTTGCCGCGCGCATCCCAGGCGAACACCGCGCAGTCGTCCAGGCCCAGTTCCTCGGCCAGGTGCATGACCCGCCCGGAATGTTCGTGGCCGCGGTGCAGCAGCAGCACCGCCCGCGGCGGCGCCGCCGGCGCGGTGGCCGGCCAGTGCCGGTAGAACAGCCGTGTGCCGTCGAAACTGGCGAATTCGCTTTCGTTGACCTGCCGCATCCGTTGCCGATGTCCTGTCTGCCGTGAATCCCTGTGCCCCGCGGCCACGCCGGCCGCCCCTACTCACGCGCGCGTGGCCGCCTCGCGCAATCCGGCGGCGACCCGACGCACCACGGTCGCCACGCACAATAGCGCCACCGCCAAGGCGACGCCGTTCACCGTCGCCGCCCCGATCCAGCCGCCGGCCAGCACCACCCCCAGCACGCCGACGACGAAGGCGCGGTCGCTCTTGCCCATCGGCCCATCGTAGCGGCGGCTGGCGCCGACCATCAGCCCGAGCACGCCCGCATATTCGGTCAACGCGGCGGTCAGCGCCATCAGCCACAGCCAGCCGGCGCCAACACCGGGCACGCCGAGCAGGCTCAGGTACAGCGCCGTATCGGCGACCACGTCGCTCAGTTCGTTGAGGTAGGCGCCCAGCCGCGACTGCTGGCCGAACTCGCGCGCCAGCATGCCGTCCACCGCGTTCAAGGCCATCCGCAGCAGCATCCAGACGGGAAGCAGCGCGTACCACAGCGGCTGCGTGGCGCCTTGCGCGTAGACCACCGCGGCGACCAGCAACGACAGCAGCGCCGCGGCCACGGTCACCTGGTTGGCGGTGACGCCGCGCCTGTACAGCACGCGCACGCCCGGCCGCAGCAGATCCTGGAAACGTCCTTTGAGGGCATAGATCGACACGCGCGTGGTCCTGACGGCGAGGGCGGGGCGGCGACAGCCTAATGCATCGCCGCGGCTGCGCGCGCGATGGCGCGCGCAGCCAGCCCTGCCACCCGCTCGCCCACGGCAGGCGACGCGCGTGAGGCGACAACCGCGGTGGGCGTCGTCGACACGCTGCAGGGCGCCATGTCGCGCCGCCTGCAGCAGGGCAGCGAAGCTGCGCATGGGGCACGCCGCCCTCGTCGCCATCGCCTGAAATGGGCCTTCGCAGGCACGATCGGCGTACCGGGCGCGCGCGCCGGCCGGGCGTCGGCGGGCCTCAGCGCCTACAATGGCGGCCCGTTCCGCTGCCCCCGCCCTGCCCCATGTCCTCCGATTTCCTGCCCGTGCGCCGGGCGCTGCTGTCCGTTTCCGACAAGACCGGCCTGATCGACCTGGCCCGCGCGCTGGCCGCGCGCAACGTCGAGCTGCTGTCCACCGGCGGCACCGCCAAGGCGCTGCGCGAGGCCGGGCTGGCGGTGAAGGACGTGTCCGAACTGACCGGCTTCCCGGAAATGATGGACGGCCGGGTCAAGACCCTGCACCCGCTGGTGCACGGCGGCCTGCTCGGCCGCGCCGGCACCGACGATGCGGTGATGGCCGAGCACGGCATCGCCGCGATCGACCTGCTGGTGCTCAACCTGTATCCGTTCGAGGCGGTCACCGCCAAGGCCGACTGCACGCTCGCCGACGCGGTGGAGAACATCGACATCGGCGGCCCGGCGATGCTGCGCTCGGCGGCCAAGAACTTCGCCCGCGTGGCCGTGGCCACCGACCCGGCGCAGTACGCCGAGCTGCTGGCCGAGCTGGAGGCCAACGACGGCCGGCTGTCGGCGGCCAAGCGCTTCGCCCTGTCGGTGGCCGCGTTCAACCGCGTCGCCCAGTACGACGCGGCGATCAGCAACTACCTGTCCGCGGTCACCGCCAGCGACGCCGCCGTGCCCACGCGCAGCCCGTTCCCGGCGCAGATGAACTCCAGCTTCGTCAAGGTGATGGAACTGCGCTACGGCGAGAACCCGCACCAGCAGGCCGCGTTCTACCGCGACCTGCAGCCCACGCCCGGCACCCTGGCCACCTTCACCCAGCTGCAGGGCAAGGAACTGTCCTACAACAACATCGCCGACAGCGATGCGGCCTGGGAATGCGTGCGCCAGTTCGACGCGCCGGCCTGCGTCATCGTCAAGCACGCCAATCCCTGCGGCGTGGCGGTCGGCGCCGGCTGCGGCGACGCCTACGAACTGGCCTACGCCACCGACCCGACCAGCGCCTTCGGCGGCATCATCGCCTTCAACCGGCGCCTGGATGCGGCCACCACGCAGGCGATCCTGGACCGCCAGTTCGTCGAGGTGCTGATCGCCCCCGACTACGACGACGCCGCGCTGGAGTACGCCAAGAAGAAGGCCAACGTGCGCGTGCTGCGCATCCCCGCCGGCGACGGTGCCTACGGCATCGACAGCAAGCGCGTCGGCTCCGGCATCCTGCTGCAGACCAGCGACGCGCACGTGGTGCCGCGCGACGCGTTGAAGGTGGTGACCCGGCTGGCGCCGACCGAGGTGCAGTTCGACGACCTGCTGTTCGCGTGGAAGGTAGCCAAGTACGTCAAGTCCAATGCCATCGTCTACGCCAAGGACCATCGCACCATCGGCGTCGGCGCCGGGCAGATGAGCCGGGTGTACTCGGCGCGCATCGCCGGGATCAAGGCCACCGACGCCGGCCTGGCCGTGGAAGGCTCGGTGATGGCCTCCGATGCGTTCTTCCCGTTCCGCGACGGCATCGACGCCGCCGCCGCGGCCGGCATCAAGGCAGTGATCCAGCCGGGCGGTTCGATGCGCGACGCCGAGGTCATCGCCGCGGCCGACGAGCACGGCATCGCCATGGTGTTCACCGGCGTGCGCCACTTCCGGCACTGAGTCCCGGAGCGCTGCGCATGTCGGCTGTCGCGCCCCGTCCGCTCGCCGTGCTGGCCCTGGCAGGCGTGCTTGTGCTCGGCGGCTGCAAGCCGGCCGCGACGCCCGCCCCCAGCGCGGCACCTGCGTCCGCCAGCGCCGCAGCGCCGTCCCACGTCAGCCGCACCGCGCGGCTGCAGGCGTTCCTGCAGCAACGCTACGGCAGCGCCGCCATGCTCGCCGGGCACTGGCCTGGGCAGTGGACCCAGGATGGCGCGCGCCATGCGGTGGACTGGCAGGTCTGCGCCGAACAGCCGGTGGTCACCGGCGACGGCTGGCAGCAGTTGCTGGCGGTGTGCGGCGCGCTGCGCGATGCCGGCCATCCGGAGCCTGGCACCATCGACTTCTACGTGCTGCGTCCCGAGGGCCAGGGCTTCGCCGTCGCCGCCGAGCGCACCGGCGGCACCTACGGCAGCAACGGCCAGCCGGGCGAGGTCGACATCGTCCGCGCCGGCAGCGATTTCTACGGGTTCCGCGTCGAGGACGGCTGGTTCGGCCAAGGCTACGCGCTGCAATCGCAGACGCTGATCCTGCCCGACCCCAAGGGACTGGTCGACGCCGGCAGCGTGCGCAGCCACATCGACAATGGCGGGGCCGCCGACTGCGAGGAGGCCGATGCGGCGGCGGACTGCAAGGCCGGCCAGTTCAACATCGACTTCGCCCTGCGCTTCGACGACCGCGACCCTGCCGCCCGCGTGTGGCCGCTGCTGATCGAGGAAACCGGCGTGGATTGTGGCCAGCGTCAGGTACGGCGCGAACACCGCTTCGTGCTGGACACGAAGACCTGGACCTACCATTTCCCCGAAGCGCTGCAACGCGAAGGCTGTGCATGAGGCACGCGCGCCCGGTGCAGCCGTTCCCCTTTCCCCTGCAATCTGGAATTCCGCGATGAAACTGCTCGTCATCGGCTCCGGCGGCCGCGAACACGCCTTGGCCTGGAAGCTGGCCCAGTCCCCCCGTGTCGACGAAGTGCTGGTGGCGCCCGGCAATGCGGGCACCGCCGGCGAGGCCAAGTGCCGCAACGTACCGGTCAAGGTGAACGACCTCGACGGCCTGCTGGCGCTGGCCCGGGACGAAGGCGTGGCGCTGACCGTGGTCGGCCCGGAAGTGCCGCTGGTGCTGGGCGTGGTCGACCGCTTCCGCGCCGCCGGGCTGCGCATCTTCGGCCCCAGCGCCGCCGCCGCGCAGTTGGAAGGCAGCAAGGCCTACGCCAAGGACTTCCTGCAGCGCCACGGCATTCCCACCGCGTTCTACGCCGTGCATACCGAGGTCGAGGCGGCGCTGGCCTATGTCCGCGACAAGGGCGCGCCGATCGTGATCAAGGCCGACGGCCTGGCCGCCGGCAAGGGCGTGATCGTGGCGATGTCGCTGGAGGAGGCCGAGGCCGCGGTGTGCGACATGCTCTCCGGCAACGCCTTCGGCGACGCCGGTGCGCGCGTGGTGATCGAGGAATTCCTCGACGGCGAGGAAGCCAGCTTCATCTCCATGGTCGACGGCCACACCGCGCTGCCGATGGCGACCAGTCAGGACCACAAGCGCGTCGGCGACGGCGACACCGGCCCCAATACCGGTGGCATGGGTGCGTACTCGCCGGCGCCGGTGGTGACGCCCGAGGTGCACGCACGCGTGATGCGCGAAGTGGTGGAACCGACCGTGCGCGGCATGCGCGCCGACGGCGTGCCGTTCACCGGCTTCCTCTATGCCGGGCTGATGATCGACGCCAGCGGCGCACCCAAGGTGATCGAGTTCAACGTGCGTTTCGGCGACCCGGAAACGCAGCCGGTGATGCTGCGCCTGCAGTCGGACCTGCTCGACCTGCTCGACGCCGCGCTCGACGAACGCCTGCACGCGACGCAGGCGCAGTGGGATCCGCGCCCGTCGCTGGGCGTGGTGCTGGCTGCCGCGCCGTATCCGGAGACCCCGGTCACCGGCGAGCCGATCACCGGCCTGGACGCGGTCCCGGCCAACGCCAAGGTGTTCCATGCCGGCACCACGCTGGATGCGCAGGGCCGCGTGCTCAGCGCCGGCGGCCGCGTGCTGTGCGTGGCGGCGCTGGGCGAGAGCGTGGCCGAAGCGCAGCGCCATGCCTACGCCGGCGTGGCGCAGATCCACTGGGCCAGCGAATTCCACCGCCACGACATCGGCTGGCGCGCGATCGCGCGCGAGCAGGGGGCGTAAGCGCGCACGGCAGCGCTGCAGCACATGGCCCAATGTGGGAGCGGCTTCAGCCGCGACGAGTGAAGCCCAAAGCCGACTGACACCATCCGGCGTCGGGACTGAAGTCCCTCCCACAAGGACACCCGACCCGCTCCCTGTAGGAGCGGCTTGAGCCGCGACAGGGGCATGACCGGGAACGCCGGTCGCGGCTGAAGCCGCTCCTGCGAATGCGCCCACGCAATCTCCATCCCCCCCGCGCTAGCCTGAGTTTCCGCTGGTTCGCGCACACCCCATGGCCCTCTCCCCCACCCTCCGCACCCGCTTCCGCGCGCTCGCCGCGCAGACCGACGGCATCGACACCGCGGCCTATGCCGCCTGCGGCAAGGATCCGCTCGATCCCATCATCGGCCTGGGCCGCCGCGATGCGAAGGTGTGCATCCTCGGTCGCGACCCGGGCCGCAGCGAGGTGGAACACGGCCAACCCTTCGTCGGCAGCGGCGGCCAACTGGTGCGCAAGGCGCTGTACCGGCACCTGCACCACGGCGAGGAGATGCCCGACTTCGCCGCCGGGCTCAAGGCCGGCCGCGTCGCCTTCTGGCTCAACACCGTGCCGTACAAGCCGGTGGGCAACAAGGCGTGGTCGATGCCGGTGAAGCGGCGCTTCCATCCGCTGATGCGGCGCCTGCTGCTCGAGCAGTGGCGCGGCGATGCCATCCTCACCCTCGGCCGCGAGGCCTTCCTGTGGTTCGGCATCGACCAGCCGCGCGAGGTGCGCGCGGCGCTGGAGGCGTTCTGGGCGCGCGAGGACCGCTTCCAGGCGCGGACCGAGGTGGAACTGCGCAGCGAGGACGGCCGCCGCACCCGCCGCGTGACGCTGTACCCGCTGCCGCATCCCTCGCCGCTCAACCAGACCTGGTACAAGCGCTTCCCGGCGCTGCTGGACGCACGCCTGCGGCAACTCGCGGTCTGAGCCTACCTCTCAGAGGGGATCGCATACAGCGATGGTGCGCTATCGTGTCGCGGTGCCGACCCCCTCGATCGAAACCCGCCTGAGCCGCCTGTGGGCCCACGAAAAGGCCAGCTACGGGCTGCGCGTGTTCATCGCGCTGGCGGTGGCGATGGGCGTGTGCTGGCATCTGCAGCAACTGGAGGCGGTGCCGGCGATCTTCCTGGGCACCATCGCCAGCGCCATCGCCGAGACCGACGACAACTGGCTGGGCCGGATCAAGTCGGTGTTGCTGTCGCTGCTGTGCTTCGCCGCCGCCGCCGCCGCGGTGGTGCTGCTGTTCCCGTATCCGTGGCCGTTCGCCGCCGGGCTGGCGCTGTCCACCTTCGCCCTGACCCTGCTCGGCGCGCTCGGCGAACGCTACGCCTCGATCGCCCAGGCCACGGTGGCGCTGGCGATCTACGCGATGATCGGCCTGGATCACGGCAACCAGAACGGCCATGTCGGCGGCGACGCCTGGCACGGCGTGGCGCTGCTGTTGCTCGGCGCCAGTTGGTACGGCGTGCTGTCGGTACTGTGGACGGTGCTGTTCGCCAACCGGCCGGTACGCGAGCGGCTGTCGCGGCTGTACCTGGAACTGGGCCGCTACCTGCGGTGCAAGGCGGCCCTGTTCGAGCCGGTGCGGCAGAGCGACCTGCACGCGCGGCGGCTGGCGCTGGCCGAACAGAACGCGCGGGTGGTGGCGGCGCTGAACGCGGCCAAGACCGCGATCATCAGCCGCTTCGGCCGCTCCGGCCGGCCCGGCGTGCAGTCGGGCCTGTACTTCCGCCTGTACTACATGGCGCAGGACTTCCACGAGCGCGCCAGTTCCTCGCACTACCCGTACGAGGCGCTGACCGACGCGTTCTTCCACAGCGACGTGCTGTACCGCTGCCAGCGCCTGCTTGCCCTGCAGGGCAAGGCCTGCGCGGCGCTGGGCGAGGCGATCCGGCTGCGGCAGCCGTTCGACTACGGCGAACAGACCCAGCAGGCCACCACCGACCTGCGCCAGTCGCTGGATTTCCTGCACGCCCGCGCCGATCCGCGGCAGGCGCGCCTGCTCGGCTCGTTGGAACTGCTGGTGACCAACCTGCACAGCATCGAGCGGCGCCTGGCCGAGGCCGCGCAATCGGATACCACCAGCGACACCCTCGATACCCGCCTGCGCGACTCCTCGCCGCACACCCTGCGCGAGATGCTGCGGCGCCTCGGCCAGCAACTCACCCCCGGCTCGGTGCTGTTCCGGCACGGCCTGCGCATGGCCATCGCACTGGTGCTGGGCTATGTGGTCATGCAGTCGATCCACGCCAGCAACGGCTACTGGATCCTGCTGACCACCGCCTTCGTGTGCCGCCCCAACTACGGCGCCACCCGCCTGCGCCTGGTCCAGCGCATGGCCGGCACCCTGATCGGCCTGGGCGCGGCCTGGGCGTTGATGCAGTTGTTCCCGGGCACCGAACTGCAGCTGCTGTTCGCCCTGCTCGGCACCCTGGTGTTCTTCGTCACCCGCACCGACCGCTACATGCTCGCCACCGCGGCGATCACGGTGATGGCGCTGTTCTGCTTCAACCTGATCGGCGACGGCTTCATGCTGATCTGGCCGCGCCTGCTCGACACCCTGATCGGCTGCGCGATCGCCGCCGCCGCCTCGTTCCTGATCCTGCCGGACTGGCAGGGCCGGCGCCTCCACCAGGTGCTGGCGACGGTGCTGTCCAGCAGCGCGCGCTATCTGGCGCAGGTACTGGAGCAGTACCGCAGCGGCATGCGCGACGACCTGCCCTACCGCATCGCCCGCCGCGACATGCACAACGCCGACGCCGCGCTGTCGGTGGCGCTGTCGAACATGCTGCGCGAACCCGGCCGCTACCGCCGCAACCTGGATGCCGGCTTCCGCTTCCTGGCCCTGTCCAACACCCTGCTCGGCTACCTGTCGGCGCTGGGCGCGCACCGCGCCGCGCTGGCTGGCGAGACCGATCCGGACATCGCCCGCGCCGGCGACTACCTGCCGCAGGCGCTGGGCGCGTTGGCCGACGCACTGGCCGCGCGACAGGCGCTACCGCCCGCCGACGAACCCGCCGAGATCGCCCTGGCCGAGGCGCTGGAGCGCGAGGACGGCATCGACGAGGCCAAGCGCCGGCTGGTGCGCAACCAGCTCGCGCTGACCCTGCGCCTGCTGCCCAAGCTGCGCGCCGCCGCGCAGGCGGTCAGTGCCGCACCGGTGCCGCCGGCGCCGACGCTTGCCGCCCCGGCCGCACGCTGAGGCCCATCCACAGCAGCGCCGCCACCGCCAGCCCCGCGCCACCGATCGCCACCCCGCGCCAGCCGGCGTAGGCATAGGCCGCGGTGCCGAGGCTGGACCCGATCGCACCGCCGATGAAGTAGCAGGTGACGTAAGCCGAGGTGATGCGGTTGCGCGCGGCCGGATCCAGTTGGTAGATCACGCTCTGGTTGCCGATGTGCACGCCCTGCACCGCCACGTCCAGCAGCACCACCCCGGCGATCAGCAGCCACAGCGAGTGCGGCGCGCCGAGCAGCAGCAGCCACGACAGCAACAGCATGATCAGGCCGCCCCAGCCGACCAGATGGCCGGCACCGCGGTCGGACAGCTTGCCGGACAGGTTGGCGGCGAACGCGCCGGCCGCGCCGATCAACCCGAACAGGCCGATGGTCGCGGTGCCGTAGCGGTAGTCCGGGCCGGACAGCAGGAACGCCAGCGTAGTCCAGAACATGCTGAAACCGGCAAAGATCAGCCCACCCAGCACCGAGCGCGCGCGCAGCACCGGCTCGTCGCGCAGCAGCGCCAGCACCGAGCCGATCAGGTGCGGATAGGACAGCTGCGGATTGCCCGGATGCCGCGGCAGGCCGCGCCACAGGAGGCCCGACACCAGCAGGATCAGCGCCGCCGCCACCCAGTACACGGTGTGCCAGCCGCCGATCCCGGCCAGCAGGCCGGACACCGTGCGCGCCAGCAGGATGCCCAGCAACAACCCGCTCATCACCGTCCCGATCACCCGGCCGCGCTCGTGCGGCGCGGCCAGGGTCGCGGCGAACGGCACCAGGATCTGCGCCGCCACCGAACTCAGGCCGGTGATCAGCGTGCCCAGCAGCAGCAGCGCGAAGCTGTGCGCCATCGCGCTGACCAGCAGGCCGACCGCGCTGAGCGCATACAGCCCGACGATCAGGCTGCGGCGCTCGAAGCGGTCACCCAGCGGCACCAGGAACAGCAGGCCGGCGGCATAGGCCAGCTGCGCGGTGGTGACCACCGCGCCGGCATGGCGCACGTCGATGGCGAAGGTCTGCGCCAGTACCTCCAGCAGCGGCTGCGCGTAGTAGTTGCTGGCCACCGCCAGGCCGGTGGCGGTGGCCATCAGCAACACCAGGCCGCGGCGTATCGGCGGATGCGAGGTCGTGTCCATGGAAGGGAACCGGATCGAAGAGAGGGGCGCAGTCTGTGGCGGCGGCAGCGATCGTTCAAACGCATTTTTTTCACCACTGCCATCTGTTTTTGAGATAGCGTGGGTGCGGCCCGCGGCACCGCAGCTTCCGAGGAACCCGCCCATGCCCAGCACCGACATCGCCGAGGCGCTGCACCGGCACGGCTACGCCGTGGTCCGCGGCTTCCTGGGCGACGGCGACATTCCCGACGGCCTGCTGCGCTTCCTGGAAGGCGCCGAGAAGTTCCACGATGGCGTGATCGGCGACCTGCCGGCGGCGGACATGCAGCGGATCCAGGCGCGCATCGCCGCCACCGTGCCGCCGGTGGCCGCGGCCATGGGCCTGGCGATCGCCGTCGACCGCTTCGGCTACTGCGCCATCCGCATCCGCGAGAGCCACGCCGCGCCGAGCCTGCGCCTGCCGTTCGACCAGCACCGCGACCCGAAGACCGCGCCGGGCGGCGCGCTCAACTGGCACCTGGACCACTTCAGCTATTTCCTGCATGGCGACCACCGCAACTACCTGATCTGCTACATGCCGGTGTTCAAGCCCGACGCCGGCCTGGCCAATGTGGCGATCGTCGCCGACGACGTGGTCGCGCGCCTGGATCCGCACCTGCACCAGCGCATCCAGGGCCGCGGCGCGCTGCGCTTCCGCTGCGTGGAGGCCGACACGCTGGACTGGTTTCGGCTGCGCTTTCCCGGCGAGGCCATCGCCATCGGCGACTGGTATGCGATCGAGGACCTGCACGACGCCAGTCCCGGCTGGAAGATCGGCTTCGACCTGGAAGCGCACAAGGTGGTGCCGCAACTCGCCGTCGGCGACCTGCTGATCATGCGCGCCGACGTCATCCACCGCACCCACGACGCCGGCTGCGACCGCATCTCGGTGCGCTGCGACGCCCTGCCCGCGCAGGCGCCGCGGCTGGACACCCTGCGCGGCCTGCTCGGCATGACCCTGCGTTACCCGTTCATGAGCCGCAAGCGTCGCTACAACATCCGCCTGTGGCTGCGCCAGCAATGGCGCAGGCGGCTGGGACGCCCGGCATGAGGCGCGCGCCGCGACCACGGGCGACGCACGCCTGCGGCAGCAGTGCCGATCGGCTGCCACATCGGCGCGACGCACGCGGGGCGCCATCATGCTGACCCTGCGCCAGCTCGAATTCGCCGTCGCCGTCGCCGAGGAAGGCAGCTTCACCGCCGCCGCACGCCGCTGCCACACCGTGCAATCGGCGCTGAGTCACCAGATCGCCAAGATCGAGCAGGCGCTGGGCGCGCGGCTGTTCGAGCGCGGTGCGCGGCAGGTGCGCGCCACCGCCGCCGGCGAGGTGTTCCTGCACAACGCCCGCGCCACCCTGCGCGCCGCCGAGCGCCTGCACGAGGAAATGGCGCAGACCCTGGGCACGGTGCGCGGCCGCCTGCAGATCGGGCAGATCTCCTCGTTGAACGCAGTGCAGGTGCCTGCGGTGCTGCGCCAGTTCCGCGAGGCGCACAGCGCGGTGGACGTGCACCTGCGCACCGGCATGAGCGATGCGCTGCTGCTGGACCTGGGCGAAGGCCGGCTCGACGTGGCCCTGGTCGGGGTCGGCCCGCACGTGGCGCTGCCGCCGCAGCACCTGCTGCTGCACGAGGAGCCGCTGGCGCTGATCGCCGCGCCCGGCAACCGCTTCGCCGCGCGTCGCGAGGTGTCGCTGCGCGAACTGGAGGACGCACCGATGGCCGGGCTGACCCCCGGCGCCGGCGTACGCGGCATCATCGACCGCGCCTTCGCCGCCGCCGGCCTGCGCCAGCGCCTGCAGTACGAGGTCACCCACGCCGACCTGCAGCGGCAACTGGTGGCCGAGGACCTGGGCCTGGCGGTGGTGCCGCAGACCATGGCCGCCGGCATGCACGGCGTGGCCACGGTGGCGCTGCGCGAGCGCTTCCGTTTCCTCACCTACGCCGTATGGCGGCCGGACCCGACCCCGGCCGCACGCGCCTTCATCGCCCTGCTGCACGCGCGGCGCGACGCCATCCAGGCGGCGGCCGGCAGCGCCGGAGCGGGCCGCCGCGCACCGCGCCTGCGCGCGCGGCGAACCTGCTAGGCTGCGCGCGTTCGCAAAGGAGCCTGCATGTCCGCCCACAGCCAGTTCGCCCTGCTGCGGCAACGCCGCTTTCTGCCGTTCTTCGTGGTCCAGTCGCTGGGCGCGTTCAACGACAACGTGTACCGGCAGGCGATCATCGGCCTACTGTTCTATTTGGGCGTGACCCCGGAGCAGCGCACGCTGTACACCAACCTGGCGCCGGCACTGTTCATCCTGCCGTACTTCCTGTTCTCCTCACTGGCCGGGCAGATCGCCGAGAAACTGGAGAAATCGCGGCTGGTGGTCATCACCACCACGATGGAGATCGGCATCATGTCGCTGGCCGCGGTCGGCTTCCTGACCGAGAACATGGCGGTGCTGCTGGTGGCGCTGTTCTGCACCGGCCTGCAGTCGACCCTGTTCGGCCCGGTGAAGTATTCGATCCTGCCGTCGGTGCTCAAGCCGGAGGAACTGACCGGCGGCAACGGCCTGGTCGAGATGGGCACCTCGATCTCGATCCTGTGCGGCATGATCCTGGGCGGGCTGATCTTCCAGATCGCCGGCAGCCACGGGCCGGTGGCCGCGGCCACCGCGGTGGTGGCGCTGGCGGTCACCGGCAACCTGATGGCGCGCTGCATCCCCAAGGTCGACGCCGGCGCGCCCGAGTTGAAGATCAACTGGAACCCGCTGCCGGAATCGCTGGCGATCATGCGCCTGACCCGGCGCCAGCTGGCGGTGCGCAACGCGGTGCTCGGCGTGTCCTGGTTCTGGTTCGTCGGCACCGTGCTCACCGCGCAGTTGCCGACCTACGCCGAACTCAACCTGGGCGGCGCGCAGGACCTGTACATCTTCGCCCTGGCGCTGTTCTCCATCGGCACCGGCACCGGCTCGCTGCTGTGCGAGAAGCTGTCCGGGCGCACCGTGGAAATCGGCCTGGTGCCGCTGGGCGCGTTCGGCATCAGCGCCTTCATGCTCGACCTGTACTTCGCCCGGCCCGGCGCCGCGCTGCAGACCGGCCTGGGCATCGGCCAGTTCGTCCACCAGGCCGGCAGCTGGCGGATCATGCTCGACCTGGTCGGCATCGGCCTATGCACCGGCCTGTTCGTGGTGCCGCTGTTCGCGCTGATCCAGAGCCGCACGCCGAAGGCGGAGCTGTCGCGCGTCATCGCCGGCCTCAACATCCAGAACTCGCTGTTCATCGTGCTGGCGGCGATGATCGGCATCGTCCTGCAGATGCAGGAGCTGCACCTGTTCGGCACGCGCATCCCGCTGCCCGGGCTGAGCATCCCGCAGGTGTTCCTGGCGCTGGCCATCGCCAACGCGGTGGTCGCGATCTGGATCTTCAGCATCGTCCCCGAATTCCTGATGCGCTTCCTCAGCTGGGTGATGGTGCGCACCCTGTACCGGCTGCGCCTGCACGGCATCGAGCGGCATGTGCCCGAGGAGGGCGCGGCGCTGATCGTGTGCAACCACGTCAGCTACATGGACGCACTGGTGCTGGCCGCGGCGATCCCGCGACCGGTGCGCTTCGTCATGTACTACCGCATCTTCAACATTCCGGTGATGCGCTGGATCTTCCGCACCGCCAAGGCGATCCCGATCGCCGGCGCACGCGAGGATCCCGAGCTGATGCAGCGCGCGTTCGACGCCATCGACGCCGCGCTGGCCGAGGGCGAACTGGTGTGCATCTTCCCCGAGGGCGCGCTGACCAAGGACGGCGAGATCGCCGCGTTCAAGTCCGGCGTGGAGAAGATCCTGGCGCGGCGCGCGGTGCCGGTGGTGCCGATGGCCTTGCGCAACATGTGGACCAGCATGTGGAGCAAGCGCGACTCGCGATTGCGGCGCATGCGCGTGCCGCGGCGCTTCCGCGCGCATGTCGAGGTGATCGCCGATGCACCGGTTCCCGGCGCGCAAGCCAGCGCCGAGAGCCTGGAAGCCGACGTGCGGCGCCTGCGCGGCGATGCCGCCTGAGTGCGGCGCAGGTGCCGCAGGCGCGCGCTTGGGGTAAATTAGCCGCAGGGGAGATGCCACAAGCGGTGGCGTCCATCACGAAGGACCGCGCGGAAAGTGAACCACGTCGCACCACCACCAGCGCCCAACGCGACGGGCGTGTATGTACCCAACAATCTCGTCTGGGCGATCCTGTCCACGCTGTTCTGCTGCCTGCCGCTGGGCATCGTCTCCATCGTCTACGCCTCGCAGGTGGATGGCCGCCGCGCCGCCGGCGACATCGCCGGCGCCCGCGAGGCCTCGCGCAAGGCCGGCCTGTGGGCGCTGTGGTCCGCGTTCGCGCTGCCGATCCTGATGGCGCTGTGGTTCCTGCTGTTCGGCGGCCTGGCCTTCCTCGGCAGCCTGACCAACCACTAGCGCCAAGCGTTTCCCGTTTCACCACCCAACCATCGGAGCAACACGGATGAATACCACCGCACCGCAAGTATCCAACAACCTCGTCTGGGCGATCCTGACCACGCTGTTCTGCTGCCTGCCGCTGGGCATCGTGTCCATCGTCTATGCCGCGCAGGTCAACACCAAGCTCGCCGCGGGCGATGTGAACGGTGCGCGCGAGTCGGCGGACAAGGCCAAGAAGTGGGCGATCTACTCGGCGATCACCTCGGTGGTGCTGATCGTGCTGTACATGATCTTCCTCTTCGCCCTGGGCGGCCTGGGCATGATGCAGCAGTCGTCCATGTCCTGAGGACTGCGGCCGCCGTCGCCTGCGACGGCGGCCGACCACGCGATCGTCCGCCTGCCATGTCCCTTCAGCGCCTGCAGTCCCTGCCACGCTGGCTGCCGCTGGCCGCACTGAGCGGCGCCGCAGCGGTCGCCACCGTCGTGCTGCGCCGGGTCGATCCGAATGTCCCCGGCAATCCGCTGCCGGGTTGCCCGTTCCGCGCCCTCACCGGCCTGTACTGCCCGGGCTGCGGCAGCACCCGCTGCCTGCATGCGCTGGTGCATTTCGACCTGAGCCACGCCTGGGCCAGCAATCCGTTGCTGGTGGTGGCGCTGCCGCTGCTGGCGATCATGGCGCTCAACGCCGCCGGCCTGCGCCTGCGCCCACTGGCGCCGCTGCTGAAGATCCTCGCCGACCCACGCCTGTGGCTGTGGGTGCTGCTCGGCTATGCGCTGCTGCGCAATCTGCCCTGGTACCCCTTCACCCTGCTCGCGCCGCACTGACGGCGCGCCATGCCCGCACCGCAGCGGCTCGTCTAGACTCAGCGGCTGCGGTGCACCATCCCTCGAGGAGATCCACATGAGCACCGTCAGCCCCGTCACGCCCCCGCCTCCGCCCGCTCCCGGCCCGGTCCCCAACCATCTGGCCTGGGCGATCATCTCGACGGTGCTTGGCTTCTGCTTTTGCTGCCCGTCGTTGATCACCGGCATCGTCGCCATCGTGTTCTCCAGCAAGGTCAACGGCCTGCTCAACCAGGGCGACCTGGAGGGCGCGCGTCGCGCCTCCAACACCGCCAAGACCTGGTGCTGGGTGACCACCGTGCTGGCCATCATCGGCGTGCTGATCAATGGGGTCATGGTCGCCACCGGCGGCATGCAGAGCTACATGCAGTACATTCAGCAGATGCAGCACGCGAGCTGATCGGCATGCGCGCCTGGCAACAACGGGCGTGCCTGGGCGCCGCCGCCGCGTTCGCGGCCGGCGGCGCCACGCTGCTGTACCGCTTCGATCCCAATGCCGCGAACAATCCGTTCGCGCCGTGCATGTTCCATGCGCTCACCGGCTACTACTGTCCGGGCTGCGGCATGACCCGCGCCCTGCATGCGCTGGTGCACCTGGACCCGGTCGGGGCGTTCGCGATGAATCCCGGCGCGATGCTGGGCCTGGCCCTGCTGCCGGGCCTGATCGCCTGGAAGGCCGGCTGGCGCGCGGCCTGGTTCGCGCCGGTGGTCGGCGTGGTGTCGCGGCCGAACTTCTGGCTGATCGCGCTGCCGGGCTACTGGATCGCACGCAATCTGCCGTGGTTCCCGTTCACCCTGCTGGCACCGCACTAGCCGGCCTGCCGCATCCGCCTCGTCGTGTCCGATAGCAGGCTCGCACCTCCCAGCCCAGTTGATGGGTACATCTCATCACGTCGGCACGCGTCCCGTAGGAGCGGCTTCAGCCGCGACAGGCGTTCCCGACAAATCCGTCGCGGCTGAAGCCGCTCCTACGCGACAACCTCATGCGTGGCGAAACAGGTTGTCAGAGGTGCCCTGAGGTCGAGAGCGGCCTCAGCTGACCCAGCCGGCGATCACCAGCAGCGCCAGCAGCACCAGCCACAGCAGCAGCACCCGCCAGACCTGGCTCATCGCATCGCGCAGTTCGGGCAGGCGCCGCAGCGCCGGCACCACCATGCCCGCATCGCTGTAGTCGTGCGCCTCGGCATCGAGTTCGCCGCGCACGCTGGCGCAGGCCACCGGCCCGAGGAAGCCGATGTCCAACTGCCAGCGCTTGCTGCCGGCGGCGCGCCAGGCGCCGAACACCGCCTCGAAATTGCCGACCAGGGCAAGCGAGAAGGTCATCAGGTGCGCCACCGGCCATTCCAGCGCCGTCAGCAGCGCCCGCGCGCCGGCGGCAGTGGACGGCGGCAGCCGTGACGCGTACGGACCGACCGCGGCCAGCGCCAGCAAGCGGTAGCCCAGCGCGCCGAACGGCCCCAGCAGCAGGAACCAGAACAGCACCGCGAACCAGCGCCGCAGCGCGCTGACCGCCACCGCCTCGACCAACCCGGCCGGATCGGCGCGCAGTGGCCCGCCATCGGCCTGCAGTTGCGCCACCGCCAACTGCCGCGCCGCGGCATCGTCGGCGTCGATGATCGCCTCCACGTCGGTGTCCAGGTCGCGCGGCCCCCAGCTGAAGGCCAGCACCGCGATCCCGAACAGCAGGGTCAGCAGGCCCAGGTGCGGCGCGGTCAGCAACCACTGCAGCAGGCCGACCAGCAGCAGCGGCGGCAGCAGCGCCAGCGCGATGCCGTAGCGGCCGCGCCAGGCGCTGCCTTCGCCGGCATGCGTGTCCAGCCAGCTCAGCCAGTCGCCGAAGGCGTCGAAGCGGCGCAACGAGGCCACCATGCCGGGGGCGACATGGCCCAGCACCAGGGCGACGATCACAGCGACGAGGGTCGTGAACATGCAGGTCCTCCGGGACCATTCTGAAACGGATGCGCGCAGCGCGCCGGCGCGGTCAGGCCGGCACGCCGCGCCGGTACCAGTCCTCGATCAGCGCGCGGGCGATGGAGATGCGCGGCGGCAGGCGCAGGCCGTGGCCATCGTCGGCGCTGTCGCCGTGCGCGGCCAGGCGCGCCAGCGCAGCGCCGACTTCCTCGCGCTCGAACCAGCGCGCGTCTTCCAGCTCGCCATCCACCTGCGGCATGTCCGCCTCTGCCTGCGCGGTAAAGCCGAGCATCAGCGCGCCCGGGAACGGCCACGGCTGCGCGCCGAAGTAGCGGCAACTGCCGGGCCGCACCCGCACCTGGGTCTCTTCGGCCACCTCGCGCGCCACCGTCTGCTCCAGCGATTCGCCCGGCTCGACGAAGCCGGCGATCACCGAATAGCGCCGCGCCGGCCAGCTCGCCTGGCGCCCCAGCAGCAGCCGCCGACCGTCGCTGACCGCGACGATCACCGCCGGATCCACCCGTGGGTAATGTTCGCTGGCGCACTGGGTGCAGACGCCGAGGAAGCCGCCGCGCTGCAAGGCGATGGCGCCGCCGCAGACGCCGCAGAAGCGCGTCCGCGACTGCCAATGCAGCATTGCGCGGGCGTAGGCGAACAGTCCGGCCTCCCGCGCCGGCCACTCGGCGGCGGCGCGGCGCAGATCGATGCGCTGCGGCGGCGACGCCAACTGCGGCACCGCGTCGGTGGCCAGCGCAAACCAGGCCTGGCCGTGGTCTAGACCGAGGAACAGCGCCTGCTCCACCACGGCGCCCAGCGCGGCGCCGCTGGCGATCAGCGGGCGCCCGTCGGCCTCGGCATGCGCATGGCCATCGGCCTCCAGCACCAGCACCCGCGCCTGGTCCCAGGCCTGGCGCAGCGCGGCCGCGTCGTTGCGCACGGCATCGGCACGGTCGATCGCAGGACCGGCGAAGGCGAAGGAGTCAGGCGTCGGATCGGACATGCGCCGCAGGGTGCAGGCAAACCGTGCGTCCCGCAAGCCGCAGCGTGTCTACACGCTGAAGCTGCTGCCGCACCCGCAGGTGGTCTTGGCGTTGGGATTGCGGATCACGAACTGCGCGCCGTGCAGGCCCTCGCTGTAGTCCACTTCCGCGCCCATCAGGTACTGCAGGCTGAGCGGGTCGACCAGCAGGGTGACCTGGTCGGTCTGCACCGCCAGGTCGTCCTCGGCGCGGTTCTCGTCGAACTCGAACCCGTACTGGAAGCCGGAACAGCCGCCGCCCTGGATGTACACGCGCAGCGCCAGCGCATCGTTGCCTTCCTCGCGGATCAGCTCGCGCACCTTGGCCGCGGCGGCCGCGGTGAAGTTCAACGGCCGATCCAGCGACTGGTAGTCGGGCGTGGGCGCGGCGCCCGGCAGGGAAACGAGAGTGCTCATGGCGGCAGGATGGGGACGGCCGGCGCCCGAATCAAGCCTCGGCGGTCAGCGCGCGCGGCGGCTCGGCGTCGCCGGCGGCCTCGCGGTGCGCTTCCGGCGGCGCCAGCGCCGCCAGGCTGCCGGCGTGGATCAGGCGCCCGGTCAGCTGCGCGCCAGCGTTCATCTCCACCACCTGGTAGTGCACGTTGCCCTGGACCCGCGCCTTGGACGCCAGTTCCACGCGCTCGGCGGCATGCACGTCGCCGATCAGCTGGCCGTTGATGATGACCACCGGCGCGCGCACCTCGCCCTCGATGCTGCCGTGCTCGGACAGGGTCAGCGTGGCCGGCGCGCCGTCTTCGGCGATGACCTTGCCGAGGATGCGCCCTTCCACGTAGAGCCCGCCGCTGAACACCAGGTCGCCGCGGATCACCACCTGCGCGCCGATCAGCGTGTCGACCACGGTCTGGCCGCTGCTGCGGCTGTTCTTGTTCCCAAACATAGGCTGATTATTCCCCTTTGCCGTTACCGGCCAATGTCCAATCGAAGGTCTGGCTGACCGGCGCCCCCCCGCCGCTCAGCACCACCCGCACCCGTTGCGGAGTGAAGCCCTTGGGCAGGATCACGCTGCCGTCCAGTTGCTGGAAGTAGCGGAACGAGTAGTCCTGCCCGGGCACACCTGTCTTCTGGTGCAGTTCGTCCCAGCCCACGCTGGTCAGCTTGCCGCCGCGCACGCCTTCCACGGTCAGCCGCAGCTGGCCCTGGCTGATCGCGCCGCGGTTGAGGTTCTGGGTCAGCACCACGTTGTAGCGCCAGGTGCCGCCGGCCTCGGCGGAGAACTCCACCGAATGCACGCTCAGGCCCTTGCGCTGGCTGGTCGCGCCGACCAGGCGCTCGTAGAACGCCACGTCCGCGCGCAGCCCGGCGATCTCCTCGTCGCGCTCGGCCAGCGAACTCTGCACCTCGTTGTTGGCGGCGCGGCTGATCTGGTCGGAGCGGGCCAGGGTGGCCTGGCGCTGGTTGAGCGTCTCGATCTGCCGCTGCTGCGCCTGCAGGTTGCGTTCGGCCTCGCGCAACTGCGCGCTGACCGCACTCAGCCGCGGCGCGGCCTGGCGGCTGGCCAGCCACCAGGTCAGCGCCAGCGACAGCAGCCACAGCGCGGCCAGCAGCAGCCACAGCCCGCGGCCGCGGCGGGGCGCGGCGCCATTGGGCACGATCTGGAAACGGGGAACGGGTCGGTTCATGCGCACTGCCACGCCACCGAGGCGGCGCCGGCGTCGATCCTCGCGGGTCGGCCTGCTGGAACGCCCTAGTGTAAGCCACCCTCCTGAGCAGCGCCGGACTGCACCGCATCCCACGCCCCGCCCCGCGGGCTGGCCTTCGCGGCAGGCATGGCCGATAGTGGCCGACACCCGTGCTTTGCAGGAGCGCCTGCCATGACCGACGCCCATCTCTTCGTAATCGGCATCCTGCTGGCCTGGCTGGCCGGCATCCGGGTGTACCTGACCGTGTTCGGCATCGGCCTGGCCGGCCTGCTCGGCTGGCTGGAGCTGCCGCCGGCGCTGCAGGCGACGCAGTCGTGGTGGGTGCTGGGCACCTCCGGCGCGCTGGCGCTGGCGGAATTCTTCGCCGACAAGATCCCCGGCGTGGACTCGGTCTGGGACCTGCTGCAGACCCTGACCCGGATTCCGGCCGGTGCCTTCCTGGCCGCGGCCACGCTCTCGCCCGACGGCCAACTCGGCGCCGGCGCGCTGGCCACCGGCGCGGGCGTGGCGCTGACCAGCCATGCGCTCAAGGCCGGCACTCGCGCCCTGCTCAACACCTCCCCGGAACCGGCCAGCAACTGGATCGCCTCGCTGGCCGAGGATTCGGTGGTGATCGCCGCGCTGGCCCTGGCCCTGGCGCACCCGTGGCTGGCGCTGGCGGTGGTGCTGGCGGCGAGCGTGCTCGGCGCGCTGCTGGTGTGGTGGATCTGGCGCCTGCTGTGGCGGGGCATGCGCCGCCTGCTGGCCTCGCCCGCCCCTGCAACCGGCAACGCCACGCACACGGGCGTCCTGCCATCGTGAACTTCATCGCATAATTGGACGCGCCCCAGGAACCAGACGCGATGCCCGCCAACGACACCGCTCCGCTTTCCCCTCGCGAGGACGCCCGCGCGCGTCACGTCCGCGCCGAAACGCCGCCGCCGCACTACTGGCGCCGCTGGGTCGGCGATGCAGCGCGCGCCACGCCCGCCGATGTCGCCTCTGCGGCCGGCATCGCCGATCCTGCGTCCACCGACGCGACCGCCGACGCCACGCCGCCGGCCGGCAATGAGCACGACGACGGCGCGGCCGACGCCAACGCGGCCGCCTTCGTGGTCGCCGACGCCACCGCCGATTCCACCGCACAGGCTGCAGCCGCCGCGCCGTACCGCGTGTTGATCGTCGAGGACGACCGCGCGCAGGCGCTGTTCGCGCAGAGCGTGCTGCACGGGGCCGGCATGCACGCGCAGGTGCAGATGCAGGCCGAAGGCGTGCAGCAGGCCATCGCCGACTATCGGCCGGACCTGATCCTGATGGACCTGCACATGCCGGGCCTGGACGGCATGCGCCTGACCGCCCTGATCCGCCAACAGCCGCAGCACCAGCTGCTGCCGATCGTGTTCCTGTCCGGCGACGCGGATCCGGAGCTGGAATACGAAGTGCTCGACAGCGGCGCCGACGATTTCCTGACCAAGCCGATCCGGCCGCGGCACCTGATCGCCGCGGTGTCCAACCGCATCCGCCGCGCCCGCCAGCAGGCCCAGCACGGCCACGCCGAGGCGGCGCCGCTGAACAATCCCGAGACCGGCCTGCCGACCCGCGCGCATGTGCTGCAGTTGCTGGACACGACGTTGCGCGCCCACCGCCCCGGCAGCCTGTACTTCATCGAGATCGCCAGCGCGCTCGGCCTGCGCGAACGCTACGGCTACGCCGCGTTCGAGCGGCTGATGGTGCAGGCCGGGCGCCGCCTGGCCGGCGTCACCGCCCCGCAGCCGCTGGCGCGGCTCAACGACAACAGCTTCCTGCTGCTGGCCGACGACGCCGATGCCGACGCGCAGTTGCAGTGCGCGCAGCGCCTGCGCGACGCGCTGTCCGGCCACGCCTTCCCGCTGCGCGAGGACGAGGCGCTGCACCTGCGCTGCGCAATCGGCTACGCCGACTTCGGCCATGGCTTCGAGGACGCCGGCAGCGCGCTGGAGGCGGTCGAGCGCACCGCGCTGCAGGCGCGGCTGCAGCCGCAGGGCATCGCCGCCTACGTGCCGCCGCGCGCGGACGAGGACCTGCAGCGCATCGCCATGCTGGAAGGACAGCTGGAACCGGCCTACCAGCCGATCGTCGCCGTCGCCGGCGGCGACATCGCCCAGTACCAGGTGCTGCTGCGCCTGCGCCAGCGCGACGGCAGCCTGCTCTCGGCCGGCCAGGTGCTGCCGGCCGCCGAGGCCGGCGGCCGCATCGCCGACCTCGACCAGCAGGTGCTCGATCACGCGCTTGGCCTGCTGCACCTGTACCAGCACGCCACGCCGCCGCTGCGCCTGTTCGTCTCGCAGTCCTCGCGTACGCTGGCGCGTACCGCCTTCGCCGAATGGCTGATCGACACCATCGGCCGCCGCGGCGTCACCGGCACCTCGCTGGTGATCGACCTGCGCCTGGACGACGCCCTGGTCCACACCGCCACGCTGCAGCAGTTCTGCGCGCGGCTGATGCCGCTGGGCGTGCAGTTCTGCGTCAGCCAGTTCGAACCGGGCGCGGAGGCCGAGGCGCTGCTCGCGCACCTGCCGCTGGGCTATCTGCGCCTGTCGGCGCGCTTCGCCGGCGCGCATGCCGATCCCGAGTTGCGCGACCAGTTGCGCGCCACCATCGATCTGGCGCACCGCGCCGGCCTGCTGATCATCGGCCAGCAGATCGAGCAGGCGCAGGCCGCGGCGGCGATGTGGATGGGCGGGGTCGACTTCATCCAGGGCAACCTGGTGCAGTCGGTCGGCGACCAGTTGAACTTCGACTTCCAGAACGCGGTGCTCTAGCCATGTCCGTCCGTCGACGTCGGCCCGTCCCACGGCCGGCGGCCTTCGCCGCGGTGCTCGCCGTCGCCGGCACCCTGCTGGCGCTGCCGCCGCTGGCACTGCCCTTGCCGGCGCCGTGGCACTGGCTGGCGCCGGTCTGCATGGCCGCCGCCGCGGCCCTGGCCACCCTCGCCGGCTGCCGCGCGCGCCAGCAGATCGAACGCCTGGATGCGGCGCTGGCGCGTGCCGCGCTGGCCGAGTCCGAACGCAACGCCCTGCAGCACGACGTGCATGCGCGCGAGCGGCTGGAACAGGAACTGCTGCAGGCCAAGCAGGCCGCCGAGGCGGCGGTGCTGGCCAAGGGCGAGTTCCTGGCGACGATGAGCCACGAGATCCGCACCCCGCTCAACGGCATCATCCCGATGCTGGAGCTGATCGGGCGCGGCCCGCTCGGCCTGGACCAGCGCGAGATGCTGCGCGCGGCCAGCACCTCCTCGCTGCAACTGCTGCGCATCGTCGACGACATCCTGGATTACTCCAAGCTGGAAGCGAACCGGCTGGAGCTGGAGATCACCACCTTCAACCTGCGCGAGCTGCTCGACGGCGTGCTGGAGCTGATGCAGCGCGCGGCCGAGGCCAAGGGCCTGCGCATGACGCTGCAGCTGAACCCGGCGGTGCGCCTGCCGGTGCGCGGCGATCCGGTGCGCCTGCGCCAGGTGCTGAGCAACCTGCTCGGCAACGCGGTCAAGTTCACCGCGCGCGGCGGCATCGACCTGGGCGTGCGCCGGCTCGGCGAGACCCCGGCGCAGCACCTGCTGCGCTTCGAGGTGCGCGACACCGGCATCGGCATCAGCGCCGAACGCCAGGAGCACCTGTTCCAGGCCTTCACCCAGGCCGACGCTTCCACCACGCGCCTGTACGGCGGCACCGGCCTGGGCCTGACCATCTGCAAGCGCATCGTCGAACTGATGGGCGGGCGCATCGGCGTGACCTCGCGGCAGGGCCAGGGCGCCACGTTCTGGTTCGAGATCCCGTTGCTGAAGGTGATCGGCGACCTGGCGCAGCACCCGGGCGGCCTGCCGCGACTGCATGCGTTGCTGGTCGGCGCCGACCAGCGCCTGCAGCAGCGCCTGAGCGTGCTGCTGCCGAACTGGGGCGTGCAGGTCAGCAAGGTCGATTCGACCCAGGAGGCGCTGGAGCGGCTGCGCGGCAACGGCAACGGCAGCGGCGCGCGCGCGGCCTACGACCTGGTGATCGGCGACCTGGACGGCCTGCGGCAGAGCGCACGCGCCCTGCAGCGCGCGGTGGCGCGGCTGCCGGCACCGCAGACCACGCGGCTGATCTGGCTGTACGGCGAGGCCGACATTCCCGAGGAGATCCGCGCGCACGGCGCCCTGCTGTCGCGGCAGGCCGCCGACATCGATCTGCGCAGCATGCTGGCACTGGCGCCGGCGACGCCGCACCTGGCCAACGAGACGGTGGGCGCCAGCGACGACGCCGCGGATACGTTCTACCACGACGCCTTCGCGCAGGACGCCGCGGACAGCGCAACGTCCCCTCCCGCCGCGGACGCGGCGAGCGCGATCGCCGACGCCCCGCCGCCGCGCAGCGGCTACCGGCTGCTACTGGTCGAGGACAATCCGGTCAACCTGATGGTGGCGCGGCGCCTGCTGGAATCGCTGGGCCACCACGCCGACAGCGTCGAGGACGGCGCCGCCGCACTGGCGCAGTTGGCGCAGCAGCCGTACGACCTGGTGCTGATGGACTGCCAGATGCCGGTGCTGGACGGCTACGCCGCCACCGGCCAATGGCGCCAGCGCGAGGCCGAGATGGCGCGCCCACGCCTGCCGATCGTGGCGATGACCGCCAACGCGATGGCCGGCGACAGACAGCGCTGCCTCGATGCCGGCATGGACGACTACCTGTCTAAGCCGATCGACCGTGCGCGGCTCGAGACCTGCCTGCAGCGCTGGCTGCCGCTGCAACCGGCGGCCTTGCCGGCCAGCGCGGCGTTCGCGCCCGAGGCGGACGCAGCCCCGGCAACGGCCGCCATCGCGAATGGAGCGGCCACGGAGGCGCTCGCCAGCGCGATGCGCGTCGAACCGCAGGACACCCGCCACGCCGACATGCCCATGGCCGACGCCGCGGCGGCCACGCCTGCTACGGCATCCAGCCCCACTACCCCGTCGACCGCCCCAATGCCATCGCTCGATCACGACATGCGCGAAGCTCCCCCGGCCGCGCCTGCGCCGGAACAGGACCTGGCGTCGCGCGTCGCCACCGCGGCGTCGACGCCGCCGCTCGCCTCGCCAGAGGCCGACGATCTGCAACCACCATCGGCAGTGCCGGCGCCAGTGCTGGACATCGCGGTGCTGGACGAACTGCGCGACGTCATCGGTGCCGCCAGCGTGACCCAGATCGTCGAGCTGTTCCTGGCCGATGCGCCGCTGCTGATCCAGCGCCTGGAGCAGGCCGCGGCGACGGCGCAGAGCGACGTGCTGCGCGAAGCCGCGCACACGCTGAAATCCTCGGCCGCCAACCTCGGCGCGCTCGCGCTGTCGGCGGCGGCGCTGCGCATCGAATCGGGCGTACGCACCGGCACGCTGGAGCGCCCGGTGGTCGCGGTCGCCCTGGTGATCGCGGAGTTCGCGCGCGCGCGCCTGGCGCTGAGCGGTTACCGCGCCAGCGTCCGCGATGCCGTCGAGGACAGCGCCGCGCCCTGAGGCGTGCGGAGATCTGAGGACGCTCAATGCGTTTCGCCGTCCACGCCCGCAGAGGATGACGGCCAGGTGGAGCGAATCGCCCGACCTGACGCATGCAGGTTGCCCGCGTAGCGAACGGCGCTTGTCGCTTTCCGGATCCGCCGCGGCTTCTGATGCCACGCGTCGCGGCTGAAGCCGCTCCTACAGCAAGAGCGACGCGGCGCTGACATGGGCGTCGCGATGCGCCTTCCTGACCTGTCCCTCCTCGCACGATCGGGGTCTGTGATCGCACATAACTGAGGCAGCGCGATTCAGCCGCTTGTTCGATTCGTGTAGGAGCGGCTTCAGCCGCGACGCTTCACCGACACCGCATCGCGGCTGAAGCCGTTCCCGCTCGTGTACGCCGGGGCCGACGCAGTCCCTGCGTGCAGCAGCGAACACGCTCGATCGCGGCGGAGCCCCAGGCCAACGCCGCGGCAACCTGCGCCGACGATTCAGTCGTCGAGCTTGGTCAGCAGATAGTTCGGCTCGCCGATGCGATCGATCAGGTCGAGCTGGGTTTCCAGCCAGTCGATGTGCTCTTCTTCCGATTCCAGGATGTCGGCCAGGAGCTGGCGGCTGACGTAGTCCTGGATCGATTCGGCGTAGGCGATGCCCTCGCGCAGCGTGACCGTGCCGTCCTGCTCCAGCGCCAGGTCGCACTCGAGGATTTCCTTGGGGTTCTCGCCGATGCGCAGCTTGCCCAGCGCCTGGAAGTTGGGAAGCCCCTCGAGGAACAGGATGCGGTCCGCCAGCTTGTCGGCGTGCTTCATCTCGTCGATGGATTCCTTGTACTCGTGCTCGGCCAATTCCTTCAGGCCCCAGTTCTTCAGCATCTTGGCGTGCAGGAAGTACTGGTTGATCGCGGTCAGCTCGTTGTAGAGGACCTTGTTGAGGAACTCGATGACTTTGCTGTCGCCCTTCATGCTGTCGCTCGCGTAAATCCGGAAAGCGCAGACTCTAGCGAATCGCGCCGCGACGTGAAGGAACGCGAATCGTGATCATCCCGCGCCGCAGCGCGGCAGCCGCACTCAGGCGGCGCGGGCCAGGCCGCCCAGCACCGGCAAGGGCAGTTCGCGGCTCAGCGCGCGCTCGAGCAGCTCGCCGGCCATGTCCAGGCAGGAGCCGCAGGTGGCGCCGCAGCCCGTGCGCATGGTCAGTTCGGACACGCTGCGGCAGCCGGCGTCGGCGGCTTCGCGGATCTGGCGATCGGTGACCCCATTGCAGATGCAGACGTACACGGCGGGCTTGGCGGCGGACGGCGCGGACTGCGCCTGGCACCCATTCAAACCAAAGTGAGAATGGTTGTCAATTCCGCCCGTTAATCGTTATTAATACGCGCTGCCCAAGGCCCGCCGCGCTTGCGCGGACGCTTGCGCGGGCGCTCGTGGCCGGCGGTATTGCCCGGCAACCAGGCCTCCTGGGCCAGGGTCGGCATGGCGCGGATGCCGGCGCCGGCGATGGTCTGCGCCAGCGGCGCCAGATGGCGCAGCGCCCGCGCGTAGACCCCGCGCTTGAACAACACGACGTGCTCCACCGGGTACCAGAAATCGACCCAGCGCCAGTGGTCGAACTCCGGCGTCTCGGTCAGTTCCAGATTCAGCTGGCTCTCGTCGCACTGCATCCGCAGCAGGAACCATACCTGCTTCTGGCCGATGCAGACCTGGCGCTCGTTGCGGCGGATGGCCCGGCTGGGCAGGCGATAGCGCAGCCAACCGGGGGTGGCGCCGAGCACTTCCACATGCTCGGGCAACAGCCCGGTTTCTTCGCGCAACTCGCGGTACATGGCCTCCACCGGGGTCTCGTCGGTGTTCATGCCGCCTTGCGGGAACTGCCAGCCGTCCCGGCGCACGCGGCGTGCCCAGAACACCTGACCATCCGGCCGCATCAGCACGATGCCTACGTTCGGTCGATAGCCGTCCGGATCGATCACGATGCGGACTCCTGAAAAATCTACTGGCTCCGACTCTGCCATGGCTGCGGCCGGGCCACAAGCAGCGCAGAAACCCGTTGACAGCCGCCCGCTTCTCCATAAGAATTGGCGGTTCACCAGGGCTATGTAGCTCAGCCGGTTAGAGCACAGCACTCATAATGCTGGGGTCGGTGGTTCGAGTCCACCCATAGCCACCATGGTGTGTACGCCCAAGGCGTGCGATACTTGCAGTCCACATTGCCCCGTCGCCAAGCGGTAAGGCACCTGACTCTGACTCAGGCATTCGGTGGTTCGAATCCATCCGGGGCAGCCAAACACACAAAAAAGGCCGATCGAAAGATCGGCCTTTTTTGTGTGTTTGGCTGCGGGTTCGCGCAGGCGCAAAGCGCCTGCGCCCCACACCTTGCTGCGCAAGGTGCGGGCCCCGGCCTTCCGCCCCCACATCCCCGCGCCTGTCGGCGCGCCCCCTTGGACTCCAAGGGGGCTTTTCACCCGACGCATTTCGGACTGAGCCTTCGCATAGCGAATGCCGAGATCAGCTACTCACTCCCGGTTGCGCACTCGCCTGAAGTGGCGACGCTGCTGCAGCGAACGCCCACCAAGCCAGCCCGGGCACCGCGATCAGACAACCACCATCCAAGGCCGCCAATCCGACCACCCACTCCCCTCCAGCGAAGCCAGACGCCGCAGCACCAGGCCAGAAAGACAAAAGCCCGGCCGAAGCCGGGCTTTTGCGTCGTCCCCAGCAGGCTCCCGAAGGAGCCCACGCCAGGCGCGATGGATCAGCGCTTGGAGAACTGGGTGGCGCGACGGGCCTTGTGCAGACCGACCTTCTTACGCTCGACTTCGCGGGCGTCGCGGGTCATGAAGCCGGCCTTGCGCAGCTCGGTCTTCAGGGTTTCGTCGTACTCGACCAGCGCGCGGGCGATGCCCAGGCGGATCGCACCGGCCTGGCCGGTGGTGCCGCCGCCGGTGGCGGTGACCAGGATGTCGAAGCTTTCGGTGTTCTTGGTCAGCTCCAGCGGCTGGCGCACGATCATGCGCGCGGTCTCGCGGCCAAAGAACTCGTCCAGCGGACGGCCGTTGACGGAGATGTTGCCGGTGCCCTTGCGCAGGAACACGCGGGCGGTGGAGGACTTGCGGCGGCCAGTGCCGTAGTTTTGCGAAATCGCCATGATTAGATATCCAGAACCTGCGGCTGCTGAGCGGCGTGCGGATGCTCCGCACCGGAATAGACCTTGAGCTTGCGGTACATCGCGCGGCCCAGCGGGCCCTTGGGCAGCATGCCCTTGACCGCGATTTCGATCACGCGCTCCGGGTGGCGCTCCAGCGCCTGCTCCAGGCTCTCGGTCTTCAGGTTGCCGATGTAGCCGGTGAAGCGGTGATACTTCTTGTCCTTGAGCTTGTTGCCGGTGACGACGATCTTCTCGGCGTTGATCACCACCAGGTAATCGCCGGTATCGACGTGCGGGGTGTAGACCGGCTTGTGCTTGCCGCGCAGGCGGCGGGCCAGTTCGGTGGAAAGCCGGCCCAGCGTTTTGCCGGCGGCGTCGACGAGATACCAGTCGCGCTGGACGGTCTCGGACTTAGCAGTGAAGGTGCTCATGATCAGACTCGGTTGGTCGGGCGGATTCCTGCAGCGAACGGCCGGAACTTTGCCACGCGTTGTGAATTGCAAAAACGCAAGAGGCGAAATTCTACGTGGCCCAGCCGGCCGGCGCAAGTCCACCCATGACCGGCGGAGATCGGGCAGCGGCGCGCTTGGCAGTGAGCCGGTCGGCGGCGAAAATCGGGATCCCCACCGCTTCCGGGCTTGCCCATATGACGACCAGCCGCCAGCATTCCCCGCTCGATCGCGCCCTGGTCGAGGCCCAGCGCGCGCTGGAGACGGTATTCGGCGACCCGCCGGCGCAGCGCCCCTACCCGGCCGCGGCCACCGCCGATGTGGTGCTGGCGCCGGACGAGCGCCGCCATGCCGCCGGCCTGATGCGCATCAACCACGTCGGCGAGGTCTGCGCCCAGGGCCTGTATTTCGGCCAGGCCGCGGTCGCGCGCGATCCGGCCACCCGTGCGCACCTGCTGGAGGCGGCGCAGGAAGAGACCGACCACCTGGCCTGGTGCGCGGCGCGGCTGCGCGAACTGGACAGCCGCCCCAGCCTGTTCAATCCGCTGTGGTACGCCGGCAGCTACGCGATCGGCACCCTGGCCGGCCTGCGTGGCGACGGCTGGAACCTGGGCTTCGTGGTCGAGACCGAGCGCCAGGTCGAGGCGCACCTGGACGAACACCTGCAGACCCTGCCGCCGGCCGACCTGCGCAGCCGCGACGTGCTGAAGGTGATGAAGGCCGACGAGGCCCGCCACGCCGAGCATGCCGAACAGGCCGGCGCACGGCGCCTGCCGCCGCCGATCCCCACGGTGATGGCCGCCGCCTCGCGGCTGATGAAGGCCGTCGCCTATCGGCTGTAGCCGCCCGCCGGTCGGACCGGCGATGCGCCGGCTGGCATTGCCGGCCCAATGGGGGTAAAGTGAACGAACGCTGACTGATTCCACGTCGGCGCACGCCGTTCCGGCCGCAGCACCGCCATGTGCCGCAGCCACCGATGTACCCGTGCCGAGCCGCGCCCGCGTGCGCTCCGCCTGCCGACTGCCATGCCCGCATCCACGCTCCATCTGCCATCGCCCCGCACCCGCTGGTTGTCGCGCCTGCTGTTCGCAACCCTGTTCGCGCTCGGCGGCGGCACCCTGTTGCACCACCTGCTCGGCGATTACCGCCAGGCCAGCGCGATCCTGCGCGACCATTCGGTGGCGACCGTGCCGGTGATCGCCGATGGCGCCTTCGGCGTGCAGACCGAGCCGCTGGTGCGCTACCGCTTCCACTATGTGTTCGAGAGCAAGGGCCGCCTGCACAGCGGCGCCTTCGAGGCCAGCGGCGCCGAGGCCGCGCCGCTGCTGCTGGACGGCGCCACCGTCGAGATCGCCTACGCCAACGCCGACCCCGCGCGCTTCGGGCGCCTGGACCAGTTGCAGCATGCCGGCAACCTCGGCAGCGTGTTCACCCGCGCGATGATCGCGCTGTCGATCGCCGCCCTGCTGGCGGTGGTGGCGCACCGGCTGCTGATCGGCCGGGTGCTGACCCGACGCCGCATCGCCGCCGCCTGAGTTCCTGCGCGCGCCGCTCAGTGCGCGACCAGTTTCAGGCCGATCACCCCGACCACGATCAAACCGATGCAGGCCAGCCGCGCCGGCGAGGCGCTGTCGCCGAACAGGACCACGCCGAGCACGGCCGTGCCCAGCGCCCCGATGCCGGTCCAGATCGCATAGGCGGTGCCCAGCGGGATGTGCTTGAGCGCCTGGGTCAGCAGCCACAGGCTGAGGGCGGCACCGGCCATGGTTCCCAGGGATGGCCACAGCCGGGTGAAGCCTTCGCTGTACTTGAGGCCGAGGGCGAAGCCGATCTCGAACAGGCCGGCCAGCAACAGGTAGATCCAGGGCATTGTCTTTCTCCGTAGACAAATGAAAACGAAAACGGCCCGATGTCTGCACATCGGGCCGCCGTCGGCAGGGGTCGCAGCGCAGGCTGCGGGCGGGTCGTCCCGCCGGTGTGGAGGCTGCCTACTCGGACAGGTTGCGCCCGTGGAACAGCTCCTCGATCTCGCGCTTGAGCAGCGCTTCGATGCGCATGCGCTCCTTGAACGAGAGGTTCTTGGCCTTCTCCTCGAACAGGTACTGGTCCAGGTCGAAGTCCTTCAGGTGCATCTTGGTGTGGAAGATGTTCTCCTGATAGACGTTGACGTCGAACATCTCGTAGCGCGACTTGACGTTCTTGGCCAGGAAGTTCTGGATCGAGTTGATCTTGTGGTCGATGTAGTGCTTCTTACCCTTCACGTCGCGAGTGAAGCCGCGCACGCGGTAATCCATGATCACGATGTCCGATTCCAGGCTCTCGATCAGGTAATTGAGGGCCTTCAGCGGCGAAATGACGCCGCAGGTGGCGACGTCGATGTCGGCGCGGAACGTGGCGATACCGTGCTGCGGGTGGGTTTCCGGGTAGGTATGGACGGTGATGTGGCTCTTGTCCATGTGCGCGACCACGGCATCGGAAATGATCTCCTTGCCGGCGGCCTTCTTGTCGATGACCGGCTCTTCGGAGATCAGGATCGTCACCGAGGCGCCCTGCGGATCGTAGTCCTGGCGCGCGATGTTGAGGATGTTGGCGCCGATGATTTCGGCCACATCGGTGAGGATCTGGGTCAGGCGGTCGGCGTCGTACTGCTCGTCGATGTACTCGATGTAGCGCTGGCGCTCCTCTTCGGAGATCGCGTAGCAGACGTCGTAGATGTTGAAGCTCAACGCCTTGGTGAGGTTGTTGAAACCTTGCAGCCTCAGGCGAGGCAACGGCTTGACCACGGCGTGGATCCTCTGGAAGTGGGTGGGGAAAGACACTCAATTATGAGCCAAATGGCTCCGCTGCGAAACGTGGCGCCCGTCTCTTGTTTGCCGCCGCGAACGCGTCCCGTTAAGCTTCGGGAATTACGCCGTAGCGAAGCCGCCATGAGCCCCGGAAACACATCCACTGCAGCACCTGTGCGCATCGCTCCAAGTCCTCTGACGTTGGACACCGCCACCATCGACCGCTTCCTGGCCCACAGCCACCGTCGCCGCTATCCGGCGCGGACGGATGTGTTCAGGCCTGGCGACCCGGCCGGCACCCTGTACTACGTCGTCAGCGGCTCGGTCAGCATCATCGCCGAGGAAGATGACGACCGCGAGTTGGTGCTGGGCTATTTCGGCAGCGGCGAGTTCGTCGGCGAGATGGGCCTGTTCATCGAGTCCGACCAGCGCGAGGTGATCCTGCGCACCCGCACGCCCTGCGAACTGGCCGAGATCAGCTACGAGCGCCTGCATCAGCTGTTCCTGGGCTCGCTGTCGTCCGATGCGCCGCGGGTGCTGTACGCGATCGGCGTGCAGCTGTCCAAGCGCCTGCTGGACACCTCGCGCAAGGCCAGCCGCCTGGCGTTCCTGGACGTCACCGACCGCATCGTGCGCACCCTGCACGACCTGGCCCAGGAGCCGGAGGCGATGAGCCATCCACAGGGCATGCAGTTGCGCGTGTCGCGGCAGGAACTGGCGCGGCTGGTCGGCTGCTCGCGCGAGATGGCCGGCCGGGTGCTGAAGAAGCTGCAGGTCGACGGCATCCTGCATGCCCGCGGCAAGACCGTGGTGCTGTACGGCGCGCGCTGACCGCCATGGGGCGATAGGCCCGGCGCGATGCTGCTGAGCGAGACGTTCTACTGGTTCGTGCTGGTCGGCCTGGCCGCGCAACTGGTGGACGGCGCGCTGGGCATGGCCTTCGGTCTGGTCTCCTCGTCGGTCCTGCTGAGCCTGGGCCTGCCGCCGGCCGTGGTCAGTGCCAGCGTGCACAGCGCCGAGGTCTTCACCACCGGCGCCTCGGGGCTGTCACACCTGGCCCTGGGCAATGTGGACAAGCGGCTGTTCCTGCGCCTGGCGCTGCCGGGCATGGCCGGCGGCATCGCCGGCGCCTACGTGCTGACGCAACTGCCGGGCGAGCTGATCCGCCCCTTCGTCTATCTGTACCTGCTCGCCCTGGCGGTGCTGATCCTGCTGCGCGCGGCTGGCCGTGCGCTGCCGCGCCGCGAGGTGCAGCGGGTGCCGCTGCTGGGCTTCGTCGCCGGCCTGCTGGATGCCAGCGGCGGTGGCGGCTGGGGACCGGTGGCGACCTCGACCCTGCTCGCCCACGGCGGCCAGGCGCGCACCACCATCGGCACGGTCAACGCCGCCGAGTTCCTGGTGACGCTGTCGATCTCGCTGACCTTCCTGCTGACCATGGGCGTGCAGCACCTGGACATCGTGCTCGGCCTGCTGGTCGGCGGCATGCTCGCCGCGCCGCTGGCGGCGTTGCTGGTCAAGCGCGTGCGCGAGCGCTGGGTGCTGGTGGCGGTGGGCCTGCTGGTGCTGGGCATCAGCCTGTATCAGGTGGGTGGGGCGCTGTATCGCTGGCTGGGCTGAAGGTGGGGAGTCGGGATTGGGGATTGGGGATTCGTAACGGCGGCGTTCGTGGCGCCTGAGGCACCTTCTCTGTTGAGCTGATCTGCGGTCAGGCCGCGTTCGCTTTTTCATGGGTGGACCGCGCGATGATCGCGGCCGGGATGCCGCCGCCGATGGCCGCGCGTCTCGCCACTCCCCTGCCCCGCGAGACCGCCATGCGTGCCATCCCATTGCTCCTGGCCTTGTTGTGTCTGGCGCTGCCGGCGCCGCGCGCACGGGCCGACGACGCCTTCGCCCAGCTCGGGCGCGGGGTCAACATCCTCGGCTACGACCCGCTGTGGAACGACCCGGCGAAGGCGCGCTTCCGCCCGCCGCTGTACCGCACGATCCGCGACGGCGGCTTCCGCACGGTGCGGGTCAACCTGCAGGCGTTCGCGCACATGGACGCGGACAACCGGCTCGACCCGAGCTGGCTGAAGACGCTGGACACGGTGGTCGACCAGGCCACCGCCGCGGGCCTGAACGTGATCCTGGACGAACACGACTTCCACCCCTGCGCGGCCGACGCGGCGGTGTGCCGGACCAAACTGCTGGCGTTCTGGAGTCAGATCGCCCCGCGCTACCGCCACGCGCCGCCGTCGGTGCTGTTCGAGATCCTCAACGAGCCCAACGGCCAGATGACCAGCGCGGTGTGGAACGATCTGCTGCGCGATGCGTTGCCGATCATCCGCCGCGACAACCCGACCCGCACGGTGGTGGTGGGCCCGGCCAGCAGCAATTCCTTCACCGCGCTCGACAGCCTGCGCCTGCCCGATGACGATGCGCACCTGCTGGTCACCGTGCACTACTACAACCCGTTCCGCTTCACCCACCAGGGCGCGCCGTGGGCCCCGGCGGACATCCGCGACCACACCGGCGTGAGCTGGGGCAGTGCGGCCGACCGGACCAAGCTGTACGGCGAATTCGACCGCATCGCGGCCTGGGCCAAGGCGCACCATCGGCAGGTACTGCTGGGCGAGTTCGGTGCCTACGAGCAGGCGCCGCCGGCCGATCGGCTGGCCTGGACGGTGGCGGTGGTCAACGCCGCCGAGAAACGCCATTTCGCCTGGGCGTATTGGGAGTTCGAGGGCAGCTTCGGCGCCTACGACATCGACCGCGGCCAGTGGGTCGCGCCGCTGCACCACGCCTTGGTGGGCAGCGACAGCGCCTACCGCGGGGCCGGCGGCTGATCGCCGGCCTTCCTGCCGCGGCGCGCCCTAGCGGGAACCGGCGGCGTCGCCAGCGCGGTCGCGGCAGCCCCAGTTGAGAATTGGCGTGCCAGACGGCAGCAGCCGGCGGAACACCGCCACCGCGCCGTGCTTGGGATTGACCACCACCGGCGCGGCCGCGGCCTGCAGCAGCGGCAGATCGGCGGTGCTGTCGGAATAGGCCATGGCGATCTCGCCGTAACCCAGTTCGCGCAGCATGCGCATCTTTTCCTCGTTGTGGCAGTGGCGGGTGGCGGTGACCGCACCCAGGCGCGGGCCGATCAGGCTGCCGACCACCGGCACGTCCTGGTGCGCGACGAAGCCGAGGATGGCGCGCGCCAGTTCCGGCGGCGCGCCGGTGGCGACCACCACGCGATCGCCGGCGGCGCGGTGCCGAGCGAACACCTCCAGCGCCTGCGGCAGCAGCCGCTGGCGGATCTGCGCCTGATGCTGCAGCACGTACTGGTCGATGATGCGGTTGAACTCGCGCGCGCGGCGCAGGCCGAAGCTGGCGATCCAGACATAGCCGGAGATACCGGTGCGGCGGGTCGGCAGCATCGCCACCAGCGGCCCTAACAGCGGCGTGGCCAGCACCGCGGCGGTCAGGCGCAGCGGATTGCGCTTGATCAGCCAGGCGAACAGGTGGCTGCCGGAGTCGCCGTCGTACAGGGTGTGGTCGAAATCGAACACCACCAGCGGCGCATCGGCACGCGGCAGCGGATACGAGCTCGGGTCCTGCGCACTCATGCCGCGAAGAACAGCTGGCGCAGCGCCTCGCCCGGCTCCTCGGCGCGCATGAACGCCTCGCCGACCAGGAACGCGTGCACGCCGGCGCCGCGCATGAGCGCCACGTCGTCCGGGCCGAGGATGCCGCTTTCGGTGACCAGCAGGCGGTCGCGCGGCACCGCGTTCTGCATCGACAGGGTGGTCTGCAGCGACACCTCGAAGGTGCGCAGGTTGCGGTTGTTGATGCCGATCAGCGGCGCCGGCACCTGCAGCGCGCGTTCCAGCTCGTCGATGTCGTGCACTTCCACCAGCACGTCCATGCCCAGTTGCAGGGCCAGCGACGACAGCTCGGCCAGCTGCAGGTCGTCCAGCGCGGCCACGATCAGCAGGATGCAGTCGGCGCCGAGCGTGCGCGCCTCGTAGACTTGGTACGGATCGATGGTGAAGTCCTTGCGCAGCACCGGCAGGGTGCAGGCGTCGCGTGCCTGCTGCAGATAGCGGTCGTGGCCCTGGAAGAAATCCTCGTCGGTCAGCACCGACAGGCAGGCGGCGCCGCCGAACTCGTAGCTGACCGCGATGTCGGCCGGGTGGAAGTCCGGGCGGATCACGCCCTTGGACGGGCTGGCCTTCTTGACCTCGGCGATCACCGCCGGGTCGCCGTTGGCGATGGCCGCCTGCAGCGCGCGGGCGAAGCCGCGGGTGGGCGGCATGGCCTCGGCACGGGCGACCAGCTCGGCCAGCGGCACGCGCGCGCTGCGCTCGGCGATCTCGTCGGCCTTGCGCGCGAGGATGGTGCGGAGAATGTCGCTGCTCATGCGGTGGGAATCCTGGGGGATGGCCGGATTATCGGCGATGCAGGGTGTCGGGGGTGAGAACCGGGATCGGGCGCTGGCAAAGGCGGTTCAGTCCAGCCCGGCCAGGCCGCGGGTGCAGGCCACGTAGGCCTCCAGCTTCGCCCGCGCGCGGCCGTCGGCGATGGCCGCACGCGCCAGGGCGATGCCGGCACCGATGTCGGCGGCCAGGCCGGCCACGTACAGCGCCGCGCCCGCGTTGAAGGCGACGATGTCCAGCGCCGGGCCGGGCACGTTGTCGAGCACGGCGCGCAGCATCGCCATCGATTCGGCGGCGTCGGCGACCTTGAGGTTGCGGCTGGCCGACATGGCGATGCCGAAGTCCTCCGGGTGTACTTCGTACTCGCGGACCTGGCCGTCGCGCAGTTCGCCGACCAGGGTGCCGGCGCCGAGCGAGAGCTCGTCCATGTCGTCGCGACCCCACACCACCAGCGCGCGCTCGGCGCCCAGCTCCTGCAGCACGCGCGCCTGGATGCCGACCAGGTCGGGGTGGAACACGCCCATCAGGATGTTCGGCGCACCGGCCGGATTGGTCAGCGGACCGAGGATGTTGAAGATGGTGCGCACGCCCATCTCGCGCCGCACCGGCGCCACCACCTTCATCGCCGGGTGGTGCACCGGTGCGAACATGAAGCCGATGCCGGTGGCCTCCAGCGCCTGCGCCACTTGTTCGGGCTGCAGTTCGATCGCCGCGCCCAGTGCCTCCAGCGCGTCGGCGCTGCCGGACTTGGAGGAGACGCTGCGGTTGCCGTGCTTGGCGACCTTGGCGCCGGCCGCGGCGGCGACGAACATTGCGCAGGTGGAGATGTTGAAGGTGTGCGAGCCGTCGCCGCCGGTGCCGACGATGTCGACCATGTGGGTGCGGTCGGCGACCGGCACGGTGCGCGAGAACTCGCGCATCACCAGCGCCGCGCCGGCGATCTCGCCGACCGTTTCCTTCTTGACGCGCAAGCCGGTGAGGATGGCCGCGGTCATCATCGGCGAGACCTCCCCGCGCATGATCTGCCGCATCAGCCCGACCATCTCGTCGTGGAAGATCTCGCGGTGCTCGATGGTGCGTTGCAGGGCTTGCTGGGGGGTGATGGTCATGGCGAAGACGGGTCTGCGGTTAGGCGAATGAGGAAAGGCGGCGCGGGTCAGCGCGGAGGCGTCGGCCGCGGCATGCGCAGGCGCCCTTGCGCCAGCACCTCGAAGTAGTCGGCCGGGCCGCCGGCGCGCAGCAGGGTGGCGACCGCGGCCGGGTCGTAGATGCCGTCCTGCAGGGCGTGCTCGGCGATGTGCACGCCGACCACCTCGCCCAGCACCAGCCAGGTCTGGATCGGCTCGCCGCGTGCGCTCTGCAGCGGCAGCAACTGGCTGAGCCGGCATTCGAAGCTGACCGGGCTGGCGGCCACCCGCGGCGCACCGATCAGGCGCGAGGGCGCGACGGTCAGGCCGGCCAGCGCGAACTCGTCCACCTCCGGCGCCACCGCGGCGGAACTGGCGTTCATCGCCTCGGCCAGCGGCCGCGTGGCCAGGTTCCAGGTGAACTCGCCCGTGGCCTCGATGTTGCGCACGCTGTCCTTCCAGCCAATGCTGGCGAAGCCGACGATCGGCGGGACGTAGTTGAAGGCGTTGAAGAAGCTGTAGGGCGCCAGATTGGCGACGCCATCGGCGCCGCGCGAACCGATCCAGCCGATCGGCCGCGGCCCGACGATGGCGTTGAACGGGTCGTGCGGCAAGCCGTGGCCGTTGGCCGGTTCGTAGAAATGGAAGGCGTCGGTGCGATCGTGCATCGGCAGGGTCCGGCAGTGACGGAAGGCGGGCGACGCCGGCGCGGCGCGCTCAGCGCTCCAGGAAGTTCTTCAGCAAGGCGTGGCCATGCTCGGTGAGGATGGACTCGGGATGGAACTGCACGCCCTCGACCGGGAACTGGCGATGGCGCAGGCCCATGATCTCCTCCACCGTGCCGTCGTCGTGTTCGGTCCAGGCCGTCACTTCCAGGCAGTCGGGCAGCGTGGTCTTCTCCACCACCAGCGAGTGGTAGCGGGTGGCCTCGTAGCGGTCCGGCAGGCCGGTGAACACGCCGCGGCCCTCGTGGCGGATGCGCGAGGTCTTGCCGTGCATGATGGTGCCGGCGCGCACCACCTGCCCGCCGTAGACCTGGCCGATACTCTGGTGGCCCAGGCACACGCCCAGGATCGGCGTGCGCTGGCCCAGCCGCTCGATCAGTTGCAGCGACACCCCGGCCTCGTTCGGCGTGCACGGCCCCGGCGAGATGACGATGCGCTCGGGCGCCAGGCGCTCGATCTCGTCCACGCTGAGCGCATCGTTGCGCACCACCTTGACCTCGGCACCGAGCGCCTGCAGGTACTGCACGAGGTTGTAGGTAAAGCTGTCGTAGTTATCCAGCATCAAGACGGTCATCGACTTAACCTATTGATTTTTCATTGCATGTCTTGGAGAGAGAGAAAGCCGATCCGCGTGCAGTATTGACGCGCGATGGCTGGGTGCGGCGCAACCGCAGCATCGTTCGCGCCCGCCATCGTTGCCGCGCAGCACCCGCAACGACAGCACCAGGAGCGGTTCGGTCCTCACGCATGGATGCCGCCGATCCGTGGAGGGAGGCGCCGGCTCCGCAGACGCGGGAACCCGGACAGGCGCCGTGACGCGCGGCAGGCATGGGAGGCGTGGATCTGGTGGGGGACAAGACAACTCTCCTTCGTTGGGAGCCGCCATGCCGGGAGCCGAGGGAAGCCGCCACCGGTCAGGGCGGCGATCGTGCAGTCATGGACCGCAGGGGTGCGCCGCTTCTAGGAGAAGCGCCACCAATGCACCACGTTGGACGGGATGTTGCGGGTCATGCACTCGGCCACTTGATCGATGGAGGGTCCGGCCACCGCTGCAGGCAGCGGCGACAGGCCGGTCCCGAGTGTAATGCCCATGTTCGACAGTGTCGATTGCGCGCCGCGGCTGTCGTGTCGCCGCAGACAGCGGACCAGGTAAACCCCGCTGTTAGACCGCGCGCCCACGGCACATTACCGCGCTCGGCGACAGCACTGCGGACCGGTCGGGCTTCCGCCGTGGCGGGTGCTGCACTCAAGCGTCGAGCGCGTGCCCGGCAAAGGTGGCGACCGCCTCGCGGAAGGTGGCGACGATCGGACGCGCATCGTCGCTGCGCCAGACCAGATACAGCTTCACCCGCAGTCTCAGCCAAGGCAGATCGCGGAACACGATGCCGGCCGGCGCGCGCTCCTTCAACGCGGACTGGACCAGCGCCACACCGAGGCCGGCACTCACCAGATACAGCGAGGCCAGTGGATCGGAGGTCTCGTAGGCGATGTCCGGCGTGAAACCGGCATCCTGGCAGGCGGCGAGCAATGCCGGGCGAATCGTGTCCACCGGCTGGCGCGTCACCGCGATCCAGGTCTGCCCGTCGAGCTGCGCCGGGGTGATGCTGCGCGAACGACACAACGGATGCCCCTTCGGGATTGCCAGCGTCAACGGCTCATCCAGCACCAGGGCGCTGCTCAGGCCGGTATCGCGTTCCGGCATCCTGTAGGCGAGCCCCACGTCGAGCATGTGCCGGCGCAGGTAATCGAACTGCACCGCGGTCCCCAATCCCTGCAGCGACAGCAGCACCGACGGGCTGGCGATCCGGAACGCGCGCACGCTCGGGCTGACCACGTTCGCATACATCGCGCCCTCCACGTAGCCGATCGCCAGGCGCCCGGCGCTGCCCGCACCGAGGCGCCGCGCGAAGGTCTCGACCCGATTGGCGTTGGCGATCAGCGTCCGCACCTCGCCGAGCAGATCGCGCCCCTCCTGGGTGAGCCGGATGCGCTGCTTGCTGCGTTCGAACAACAGCACGCCCAACTGCTCCTCCAGTTGCTTGATCTGCCGGCTCAGCGGCGACTGCGAGATGTACAACTGCTCGGCCGCACGACCGACGTTCTCGGTTTCGGCCACCGCAACGAAATACCGAAGCTGGCGCAGGTCGAGCATTTGGGTGTGTCCTTTTGGGTCTCAACTTTCCCATATTCCGTCTTGGACGCCCAGCGACCGGGCGGCCATCCTCCGCATCGTCGAGCCGGCGCGACCCACGCGCAGCTCCACTCACCCAACAGCGGACAGAGCACCATGCACATCCTCCACCTCGATTCGAGCATCCTCGGCGATGCGTCGGCGTCCCGAGCGCTGACGGCATTGGTTGTCGCAGAGCTGCTGGCGCACGTGCCAGCGGCACAGATCCGCTACCGCGACCTCGTCGCCGAAGCGATTCCGCATCTCGATGGCCCCGTCGCGGCCGGATTTCGCCCCTTGACCGCACCGGCGGACACGGCAAGCGTGGCCGCCGAGCACGCGCGATCCGAAGCGCTGGTCACCGAATTCCTGGCCAGCGACGTCGTGGTCGTCGGCGCACCGATGTACAACTTCTCGGTCGCCACGCAGTTGAAGGCGTGGATCGACCGGATCGTGCAGCCCGGCCGGACCTTCCGCTACACGCCCGACGGTCCGATAGGACTGGCCACTGGCAAGCGCGTGGTGATCGTGACCACGCGCGGCGGCGTCTACACGAGCGGCCCCCTCGCGCCACTGGACTTCCAGGAGCCGTATCTCAAGGCCACGCTGGGCTTCCTGGGCATCACCGATGTGCATGTCGTTCGCGCCGAACCCCTTTCGAAGGGCGATGTGCTGGCCACGCAGGCCATGTCCGCCGCCCGCAGTGCCGCGGCCGATGTTGCGCGCCAGATCGCCCTGCACTGATCACCCGCACTTTCCGAGGAATCCAGATGATCTACATCGTCGCGTTGTCCTACCTCCGCCCGCCCGAGTACATCCAGGCGCATCTCGATGCTCACCGCCGATGGCTGGCGAACCATATCCAGGCAGGCCGCATCCTGGCGGCGGGACCGAATGCGGACAAATCCGGCGGGATCGTGCTGGCGTCATGCACGAGCCGCGTCGAACTCGACGCCATGATGGCGGAGGATCCGTTCGTGACCCATGGGCTGGTCGCGGTGTCGGTACAAGGTTTCGAGCCGTCGATCCGCGCCGACGCACTGGCGGCACGCTGGGCAAGCGCCGCCGCCGTGGTCAGCGCCCAGCCCGCCTGAGCACACGGCAAAGGAATTCTCATGGCGTTCCCCACCAAGCTTCTTGCGGGCCTTGCGGTCGCCGGCATGCTCGCTGCCAGTGTGTTTCCGCGATCAAGCCGGGCCGAGACGCTCCGCGGTGCCGTGCCGAACATCGTGCTGGTGCACGGCGCATTCGTCGACGGATCGAGCTGGGCGGAGGTCGTACGGCGACTGCAGCGCAAGGGCTACCACGTGACGGCCGTGCAGAACCCGCTGACCTCGCTGGCCGACGACGTCGCCGCAACCCGCCGCGTGCTGGCGCGGCAGCGCGGACCTGTTCTGCTCGTCGGGCACTCCTGGGCAGGCGCGGTCATCACCGAAGCCGGCAATGCCGACAACGTCCGCGGCCTGGTCTATCTGTCCGCCCTCGTGCCCGACAGCAACGAATCGGTCGCCGAGCTGCTGACCCGGCTGCACGCACCCATGGACGGCCTGACGCCCGATGCGGACGGATGGCTGTGGCTCGACGCGCCAGCCGCCTTTCGAACCGTCATGGCGGGCGATGTGCCGATAGACAAGGTGCGTGTGCTCGCTGCCACGCAGCAGCCCATCGCCGCGCGCGCCTTCGCCGACAGGGTGTCGCATGCGGCATGGCGCAGCAAGCCCAGTTGGTATCTGGTCACCGACAAGGATCACGCCCTGCCGCCGACGGTGCAGCGGCAACTGGCGCACGACATCGGTGCCCAGGTCCAGCATCTGGCGTCGAGCCACCTGTCGCTGGTGTCGCACCCGCAGGCGGTCGCCGATTTCATCGACCGCGCGGCGCGCGACGTGGGGCGGTGAGCGACGGGCTCATACATGGGTGCCATCGCGCGCGCCGGACGGATCAGCCGGCGCACTGCGTCGGTGTCCGCCGCACACCGCATAGCGAAGGACTCATTGCGCGATCAGGAAGACCGCATAGACGTTTTCGGAAAGGGTGAGGCTGCCGGCTTCGAGGGATTCGGCGGCGGGTGGAGGCATCGGGAGTGGCGTAGGCCGGTAGTTCCCGCTGACTAGACCTTGGCGACGCGATCCCGATGGCCAATGGCCAGCCTGGATGCCATAAGCGAAGTCCGGCGCCACTTCCGAAATGGTGTACAGGCCGCCCAGGCGAACGCCATAGGCGTTTGCCAGCGCTTGCGCCGACGCGCGGGTCTGTTCGGCAGCCTGACGCTTGAGTTCGGCACGCAGCGCGACTTCGCCGCTATAGTGCGGTGCGATGCCGGACACTTGCAGTTCTTCGCTGGTCCTGAGCTTGCCAAGCAAGCCACGCACGTCGTCCAGCGTTCCGAAATCAGCAGACAAGGTTCGCTGCACGCGGGTCCCGCTGAAGATTTGCTTGTCGTCTTCGTAGCGCTGCTCTGGCTCGATCGACAGCGTCGTCGCCTGCACGCTGTCAGCGAGCGCGTGCTGTTGCTTGAACGCAAGCAGCACGTTTGCCGCATTGGTCTGCACACGCTTGCGCGCCGCATCTGGATCGGCATCCACTGCGCTCAGCGTGATCTTGACCCCGAAGCGATCCGGCACCACCTCGCGCTCAGCCTCGCCTTTGACCAACAGATGTGGCTGCGACGGCAGACTGTTGACCTGCGCGCTTGCGACGGCCGGCAAGGCCAGCGCTGCGGCAATGGCCCAGGCAACAAGCGTACGGATTTTCATCTTCCTCTCCTTGGCGGAAGGTCAGCCGGCCGCACGCTGCGTGCCGGAGTGGAGCAGCGCGGCGAAATCCGCGATCAGCGCATCGACCGCCGCATCCTGCGTGGCCCACGAAGTGACGAAGCGGATCACCCAGCGGCCGTCGCCGAGCAGTTGCCAGCGCTCGAAGTCGTAGCGCTGCGCCAGCGTCTCGACCGCGGCGGTGGGCAGGATCACGAACAGTTGGTTGGTCGGCGAGTCCGAGGCGAACTGCGCGCCAGCGGCGGCCAGCCCGTCGCGCAGCCGTACGGCCATGCGATTGGCGTGCGCGGCTAACTGGTAGAACAGCCCGTCCTCGAACAGCGCGGCGAACTGCGTGCCCAGCATCATGCCCTTGGCCAGCAGCGCGCCGCGTTGCTTGAGCAGGTAGCGGAAATCCGCCTTCAACCCCTGGTTGAGGATCACCAACGCCTCGCCGAGCAGCGCGCCGTTCTTGGTGCCGCCGATGTAGAACGCATCGGTGAGCGCGGCGATGTCGGCCATGCGCAGGTCGTTGCCCTCGGCAGTGAGCGCGCTGCCGATGCGTGCGCCGTCCAGGAACAGCAGCAGGCCGTGCGCGTCGCAGAACGCGCGCAAGGCCTGCAGTTCGTGCTTGCGGTAAATCGTGCCGACTTCGGTGGTGTTGGACACGTAGACCAACCGCGGCTGCACCAGGTGCTCGTTACCGTGCTCGGCCAGCAGCGGCGCGATCCGCTCCGGCGTAAGCCGGCCGTCGGCCGCATCCACGGTGAGCACCTTGTGCCCGGTGGCCTCGATCGCGCCGGTCTCGTGGGTGGCGATGTGGCCGCAGGCCGCAGCGATCACCGCTTGGTGCGGACGCAGGAACGCGGCGATGGCGGTGAGGTTGGTCTGGGTGCCGCCGACCAGAAGGTGCACGTCAGCGTCGGCGCAGCCGATCTCGGCACGGATCAGTTCGGCGGCGCGCGCGCTGTGCCGGTCCAGGCCGTAGCCGGCATTCTGCTCGGCGCTGGCGGTGGCCAGGGCGGCGAGCAGGCGCGGATGCGCGCCTTCGCTGTAGTCGTTGCGGAAGCCGATCCGCGGCGCGGCGGCGCTCACAGCCCCTTCGCCGCTTCGGCGACCGCGCGGAACAGCGCGCGGCCCTTGTTCATGGTCTCGTCCCATTCGGTCTGCGGGTCGGAGTCGTAGACGATGCCGGCGCCGGCCTGCACGTGCAGGCGGCCGTGCTTGATTACGGCGGTGCGGATGGCGATGGCGGTATCGGCGTCGCCGTGCCAGCCGAGGTAGCCGATGCTGCCGGCGTAGACGTTGCGCTTGATCGGCTCCAGCTCGCGGATGACTTCCAGCGCGCGGATCTTCGGCGCGCCGCTGACGGTGCCGGCGGGGAAGGTGGCGCGCAGCACGTCGGCATAGCTCAGGCCGGGCAGCAGGGTGCCGGTGACTTCGCTGACGATGTGCATGACATGGCTGTAGCGTTCGATCACGAAGCGCTCGCCGACGGCGACGCTGCCGGCCTGCGAGACGCGGCCGGCATCGTTGCGGCCTAGGTCGATCAGCATCAGGTGTTCGGCGCGCTCCTTCGGATCGGCGAGCAGCTCCGCCTCCAGCGCCTGGTCCTCTTCCGGGGTCTTGCCGCGCGGGCGGGTGCCGGCGATCGGGCGCACGGTGACCTGGCCGTTCTCCAGCCGCACCAGGATCTCCGGCGAGGAGCCGACCACCTGGGTGTCGCCGACATCGAGGAAATACATGTACGGCGACGGGTTCAGCGCGCGCAGCGCGCGGTACACGTCCACCGGGCGCGCGGCGAACGGCACGCTCAGGCGCTGGCTCAGCACCACCTGGAAGATGTCGCCGGCGCGGATGTAATCCTTGGATTTCTCTACCGCGGCGATGAAGCCCTCGCGGGTGAAACCGGAGACGAAGTCGCTCTCGTCCAGCACATCGCGCGCCAGCGGCGCGGGGTAGCCGGCGCCGGGCTGGCGCAGCGTGGTGGTGAGCGCATCCAGGCGCGCCTGCGCGCGCTCCCAGGCGTCGGACTCGGCCGGGTCGGCGTGCACGATCAGGTACAGGCGGCCCTTGAGGTTGTCGAAGACCGCCACTTCCTCGGACAGCATCAGCAGGATGTCCGGGGTGTCCAGCTCGTCGCGGGCGACGGCGCCGGCCAGGCGCGGCTCGATGTAGCCGATGCATTCGAAGCCGAACCAGCCGACCAGGCCTCCGGTGAAGCCGGGCACGCCCGCCAGCTTGGGCACGACATGCTGGGCGCGCAGCGCCTCGACCTCGGCGAAGGGATCGGCGACCTCGCGGCGCTCGATCAGCTCGCCATGGTCGCGCACGTCCAGGGTGTGCCCGCGGAAGGTGTACACGCGGCGCACCGGCAGGCCGATGATCGAGTAGCGCCCGAAGCGTTCGCCGCCTTCGACCGATTCGAACAGATAGGTGTGCGGGGCGTCGGCGAGCTTGAGATAGACCGACAGCGGCGTGTCCAGGTCGGACAACACTTCGCGGACGACGGGGATGCGGGTGTGACCTTCAGCGGCGTAGCGCTGGAACTGCTCGCGGGTAATCAAGACGGCTTTCCTTCCGGGACTCGGTGACAGGGCGGACGACGGCTGCAGGCCACCATCGCCACGCACGGCGAGCGGAAGTGAAGGAACGCGGGGTCGTCAGACTGGACACGGCGGCTACTTTACCGCAACTGCGGCGACTGGCAACGGTTGCAGACGCGACCGATCGAGTGCGGTGCGGAGGTGGTCGGTGAGGGCGTCGCGTCGGGACTGAAGTCCCTCCCACACGGGGCGCACTCGCCTTGGTGCGCCGTGCGGAGTCTGAGGTGCGCGATCTGGTCAGCGCAAGCGCGTCCACGATCGAACCGATCCTCGCCACGCCGCCTGTCGTAGGAGCGGCTTCAGCCGCGACGGGCGTTACCGGGAATGCCCGTCGCGGCTGAAGCCGCTCCTACGAGAGCAATACGCTAGCAACACGAGCGCAGATGGATGACGTGCGCTGCGGGCCGGCTAGCGCCCGCGCGCCTGCAGCAGCGGCGAGTCCGGCGGCAGGTGCATGCGCAGGCGCCCGGGCACGCAGTCGATGCGGAAGTGGCGCGAGGTTTCCGGCTCGCCGTCCAGGTTCAGGGTCAGCGGCTGCGCCGCCTCGATCCGCAGCCATGGCAGGCGCGCACGCACCGCCACCCGCTCAAGCGCGGCCTGCTTGCCGGACGTGACCAAGGTGCCGAGGGTCGCGGCGACCTCGCCGGTCAGCTCGGGCACCAGGGTCAGGTCGAGCAGGCCGTCGTCGAGCAGCGCCTCCGGGCACAGCACCTGACCACCGCCGGCTTGGCGGCCGTTACCCAGGCCGAGCGCGATGAAATCGCCTTCCCAGGCAAACTCCGGCCCTTCGAAGCGGGCCCGGATCGGATCGATCCGGCCCAGCCGGCTCATGCCGGTGACCAAGTAGGCCAGCCCGCCCAGCATCTTCTTCAGGCCTTCGTCGGTCTCCACCGTGACCTGGGTGCCGAAGCCGCCGCTGGCGACATTGGCGCACCAGTGCGGGCCGTGCTCTGCCTCGATGCGCAGCAGGTCGATCGGCTGCGCCGTGGTGCGGGCGATCAACTCCAGCGCCTCCAGCGGCGGCAGCGGGAGACCGGTGGCCGTGGCGAAATCGTTGGCCGTGCCCAGCGCCACCAGACCCAGGGCCGGCAACGCCGCGGCCGGTTCCTGACGATGCGCCAGCGCGCTGGCGACCTCGCTCAGGGTGCCGTCGCCGCCGGCGGCGACGATGCAGGCGGCACCATCGGCCACCGCCTCGGCCACGTAGCGTTCGGCATCGCCCTGCTCCCAGGTGACCCGCACCTGCAGCGCCACGTCGCGCGCGCGCATGGCCATGACCGCCTCGCGCAATGCCTCGTCGCCGGCCGACTTGCCGTTGAGGATCAGACGCCAATGCGCTGCAGCCATGCGAACCATCCCGGGGTGAGGCGCCCAGGCTAGTAGGCGCGGCATGCGCGATGCGTGAATCCAGGCGGGTGCGTTGTCATACGCACGTCACCGAGCGTCCGGAACATGGAAGGCCATAGCAAGGAAGACGGATGGAGGCAGGATCAGCCTCCGATTTATCTCCCAGGGGCCGCACCGGCGACGGTGCGGTTCTTTTCTTTTGGCTGCCCTGTGCCGCTCAGCCGGCGGCGAACCGGGCCAGCGCCTCGCCCTGCAGCCGGTACACGGTCCACTCGTCCTGCGCGCGGGCGCCGACCGCTTCGTAGAAGTCGATCGCCGGCTGGTTCCAGTCCAGCACCGACCATTCGAAGCGGCCGCAGCCCTCGGCCACCGCCTGCCGCGCCAGATGCTGCAGCAGCGCCTTGCCGGCACCGACGCCGCGGTGCGCCGGGTCCACGTACAGGTCTTCCAGGTACAGGCCGTTGCGGCCGAGCCAGGTGGAGTAGTTGTAGAAGTACACCGCGTAGCCGATCGGCTGGCCGTCGGCCTCGCAGATCAGCGCCTGCGCGCGGGCATCGCCGCCGAACAGGGTCGCGCGCAGGCCGGCCTCGTCGGTCTGCACCGCGTCCTCGGCGCGCTCGTAGCGCGCCAGGTCGCGGATCAGGCGCAGGATCAGCGCCGCATCGTCGGCCACCGCCGGGCGGATATGCAGCACCGCCATCTCAGCGCCCCGCCACCGCGGCGCGCATCTGCGTGATCGCCTCGGCGTAATCCGGCGCATTGAAGATGGCCGAGCCTGCAACGAAGGTGTCGGCGCCGGCGGCGGCGATCGCGGCGATGTTGTCCGGCTTGACCCCGCCGTCGATCTCCAGCCGGATCGGCTTGCCGCTGGCGTCGATGCGCGCACGGATCGCGCGCAGCTTGTCCAGCGCCGAGGGAATGAAGGCCTGGCCGCCGAAACCCGGGTTGACCGACATCACCAGCACCAGGTCCAGGTCGTCCAGCACCCAGTCGAGGATGTCCACCGGCGTGGCCGGGTTGAGCACCAGGCCGGCCTTGCAGCCGTGCGACTTGATCAGCTGGATGCTGCGGTGCACGTGGCGGCTGGCCTCGGGGTGGAAGCTGATGATGCTGGCGCCGGCCTCGGCGAAATCCGGGATCAGCCGGTCCACCGGCTCCACCATCAGGTGCACGTCGATCGGCGCGGTGACGCCGTGCTTGCGCAGCGCCTGGCAGACCATCGGGCCGATGGTCAGGTTCGGCACGTAATGGTTGTCCATCACGTCGAAATGGATCCAGTCGGCGCCGGCGCGCAGCACGGCATCCACTTCCTCGCCGAGGCGGGCGAAATCGGCGGACAGGATGGACGGGGAGATGATGCAGTCGGACATGGCGGGATCTCAGCGCTTGCGCAGGGTGCGGATACGGTCGTAGGCGGTGTTGAGCTGGCTGGCCTTCTTCTCGGCGCGGGCGCGCAACTCGGGGCTGGCGCTGGCGACCTTGTCGGGGTGGTACTGGGACATCAGCCGGCGATAGGCCAGTTCGATCTCGGCGTCGGTGGCGTCGCGGGTCAGGCCCAGCTCGCGGTACGGATCCTCGCGCTGGGACAGCTTGAACCAGTCGGCGTCGAAGGCATGCCCGATCAGCAGCCCGATCAGGGCGCCCAGCACCGGCGTGGGCCGCAGCAGCAGGGCCCCGGCGATGGCGCCGAGCAGTTTTCCGTACCAGGGCATGGGGCGAGGGCGGGCGCGGCGTCAGGGCCGGCCATTTTACGGCACAGCGGGGCGTTCCGGCCGTACACTACGCGGCCCGCCGTCCGCCGCGGGCCCGCCGGGTCCCGGGACGGTCGCCATTGCGAAGTCCGTAGGAGTGCCTGTGTCCACCACGCTGTTGCAATCCGATCTGCCTGGCCTGCCCTTGCGCCACCGCGGCAAAGTCCGCGACGTGTTCGACATCCCCCGCGAGCGCCTGCCGGCCGACGCCCCGCCCGGCGACTACCTGCTGATGGTCGCCACCGACCGCCTGTCGGCCTTCGACGTGGTGCTGCCGGACCCGATTCCCGGCAAGGGCGAGATGCTGTGCCAGGTCTCCAACTTCTGGTTCAAGAAGACCGAGCACCTGATGCCCAACCACCTCACCGGCATCGACGTGGCTGCGGTGCTGCCCGAGGGCGTGGACACCGCGCTGTACGCCAGGCGCGCCGTGGTGACCCGCAAGCTCAAGCCGGTGCCGGTGGAGGCGATCGCCCGCGGCTACCTGATCGGCAGCGGCTGGAAGGACTACCAGCGCACCGGCAAGGTCAGCGGCATCGAACTGCCCGACGGGCTGCGCCAGGCCGAGAAGCTGGCCGAACCGATCTTCACCCCGTCGACCAAGGCCGCCGTCGGCGACCACGACGAGAACATCGACTTCGACGCCATGGTCAAGACCGTGGGCGCGGAACTGGCCGAGCGCGTGCGCGACGCCACCCTGCGCATCTACCGCTTCGCCGCCGACTTCGCCGCCGAGCGCGGCATCCTGCTGGCCGACACCAAGTTCGAGTTCGGCACCGACGCCGACGGCCGCCTGTACATCATGGACGAGATGCTGACCCCGGACTCCTCGCGCTACTGGCCGGCCGACCAGTACGAAGTCGGGACCAGCCCGCCGAGCTACGACAAGCAGTTCGTGCGCGACTACCTGGAGACGCTGGACTGGGGCAAGACCGCTCCCGGCCCGCGCCTGCCGCAGGACGTGATCGACCGCACCCGCGCCAAGTACGCCGAGGCGCTGCAGCGGTTGGCGGGGATTTCGGTCGACTGAGTGAGGTCGTGCGCCGGGTGAGCCGGCGCGTGAGGGTGGTCGCGGAAGGCGGCCGCCTTGCGGTCAGTGAGGTAATCGCTTCCGCTTCACGAGCAGACTGGCATGGATGTTCCTCGCGAACGGGCTGTGATCCGTCGCGATGTGCTGGTGTTTAATAGCGGGTTGCTCGGGCTACTTTCCGCCCTTGCATTGTGAGTTGTAGCAATGGCGGCAATACCCTGCCCCGGCTTCACGACATGATGATCCTGGTGAACTAAACTCACCCGCCCGCAGGGCGATTGCCCGCCCGACCCGATCAGGAGGATCCGTTGGCTATCGCACGCCCCATTCTGACGCCCCTGGCACTGGCCGCGGCCCTGGTCGCGTGCAAGGCGCAACCGGCTGGCTCCACGGTCGCCACGGCGACGGCCGCACCCGCGCAGGCTGCGCCCGCCGCAGAAGCCCCGCGTTGCCAGGACGCCGATTTCGATGCCTTCCTCAAGCGCTTCAGCGCCGACATCGCGGTCCAGGAAAAGGCCACCGCGAATCCGTTGACGATGATCCACATCGACCCGGACGCGCAGCCGGAACCGGCGCCGGTGACCCGCAACGTGCCGCTGGCCGAGGTCGAATGGCCGGTGATCCCGAACCTGGAGGCGGCCCGCAAGGGCGGGCGCGAGGTAGTGGTGACGCAGAACGCCGAGGGCCGGCAGGTCCTGGTGCGCACTCCCGATACCGGCGACCAGCAGGTCTACCAGTTCGCGCAGAAGCCGTGCTGGACGCTGGTTCGCGTGGACGATCAAGTACTTTAACTGCCGCTTTCCAACAGCTCCGCGCAAGTCCCACTCAGCCTCAACCTCCTTCACTATGCTGTATCTCGCCCACGCTACATTTCCGCAACCCTGCTCGCATGTGAGGTAAAGATGCGCTTGTCCCGTCCTTTCCGCCACTCCGGCAACCGCGTTGTGTGGCCTGCTATTTCGTTGATGCTGCTCGCGCTGAGCGCATGCAGCAACGGCCAGTCTGCCGCCCCTGCCGCTGTGTCCGCGAGCGACCCTGCGCCGGCCAAGCAAGCGGCTCACGCCACGCCCGCAACTGTAGAAGCCACGCCAAGCGACGCAGTACAGCAACTGGTGCAGTCCAGTGGTGTCCAGTGCGAAGACAGCAAGACGGTACGCAACTGTACGGCCGGCAATCTCGACGCGGGCGACTACTACGACGTCGAATTGACGGCAGACTGCGGCGAGCATGGATTCTTCGCAGGCGTTGCAGACACCAAGGGCGCGCCAGCACTGAATGCCGTACCAACGACGGGCAGCCATGCCACACCGCGGGCCACCCTCTCGCAAGGCCAGCTCGTCTGCGTCCAGGGCATCGCCCGCGCCGGCCAAAACCCAATGTACTACTACGTCGTCGCGGTTCCTGCGGAAAGCGTGGCGAAGTGCAAGGGCAATGCACTATGCAAGCAGTATGGGGATCGTCCAATCAAGTGGACCTCCCCCGCAAACGGCGCCGCCTGCCATGCCGCTGCGCCGGGCCACTATGCAGGTAACTGCGCGCAAGGCTGGGTCAGCGCCAGCGCGCTGGACGTGTTTTCAGACGGAATGTAGCAACTGCTTCCACAAGCCTCGCGCTTGTCCAATCGCAAGGAGAGCAATGTATGTCGGACCCCAAAATCACTCGACTCGTCAGCAGCGTCGGCACCACGCGCACGGTAGAGATGGACGATGGAAGTACCGTCAGCCGATCAGGCGGATCGGTGTCGTGGCGCAACAACAATCCTGGCAACCTCAAGTTCGAGTTCGCTGGCAGTGCGGACAAAACAGTCAACAACCCGCGTACGCGCGAAGAGGCGTTGCAGTCGGCACAGGACCGTTATCGTGGTGTCGTTGGTCTCGACCAGTGGGGTAATGCGGTTTTCGAAAGCTACGAAGCAGGTCGCGCCGCCAAGATCCAGCTGCTGGAGCGACGCTTCGGCAACGACACGGTCGAACAGATGCTGCCGCGCTACTCGAAGGCCGATTACAGTGGCACCACGCATCATCGCGAACAGGCCGCCACCATTTTCGCGGAGGGCGACCGCCAAGGCGTGGACCTGCGTAATAAAACGGTTGCGCAGATGAGCGAGCGCGAGCGCGAAGCGCTGGCCGACGGCATCAGGCGCTTTGAGGGTTGGCGAGCGGGCGAGGTCACGGTCCAAACACCCGCTCAGACCACGGCACAGACCGTGGCGCAAGCGACGTCCCCAGCTACGCCCACTGCATCGAGTCCTGTCCCCGCGACATCCGATAGACCTAGCGCGGCGGTCTACAACGAGGCGTACCAGCACTTCTTCAACGAGGGCCGACGCTACGAGTACGGTCGTCCGGACCACCCCAGGCCGGGGCGCGACAGCAGCCGCCTTGAGCGCGATGGTGATGGCGACGGTCGCCTTGGCGTGGATTGTTCCGCCTTCGTATGGCGCGGCCTCAAGAACGCCGGCTACGACGTGCCGGGCGAGAATGCCGCAGGATTTACCACCGCCAAGCTCTTCAATGGCTCACAGGTCACGCCTTATGCGCGTGAGCATTTCGATGTCACCTCGGCAGCGGAGGCACGCAAACCCAATGGCTCGTTGCACCAGGGCGATCTGCTGCTGTTTTCGTCGCCAAACGGGCAACACATCGGCATCTTCAAGGGATATGACAAGGCAGGAAACATTCAGTTCATCGGCTCGCAGGGCAGTACCGGGCCGGCGGAGGTCACGATTCGCCCAGGTGGCTACTGGGATGGAGGCAGCACCCGCATCGTGGGCGCGCTAACCCCGAAGCCGGAATTCCAGGTTCGCGCTCCACTGCATGGCAATGGCGAAGTTCCTGCGCGGCAGGCATCCGCCACACCCTCAGAAGCACACGGCGCCAAGAGTGCGGCCATGGCCGATGGCCTGCTCAAGCAGGGCGAACGCGGCAATGAAGTCGAAGCGCTGCAGCGTCAGCTCAACCGTATCGGCGTGCGCGATGCGCAAGGCAAGGCGTTGGCCGAGGACGGACGCTTCGGCGAGCATACCCGCGAGGCGGTTCTTGCCTTCCAGAAACAACGCGGCCTCACCCAGGACGGCATCGTCGGCCGCGACACCCGTGCCGGACTGGCGGCTGCCGAGCAGGCCCAGGCCAAGCCGGCGAAAGGTCCGCAGCTGGGCGAGCCGGGGCATCCGGATACGCCGCTGTACGACAAGATGCGCACGGAGGCCGATCGCGGTGCCGAGAAGGCCAACCCGCCGCACGCCAAGCTCTCGAACGAGGCAGTGGCCAACCTGACCCTGCAGGCCAAGCAGGCCGGGATCGACAGTCCCGACAAGCTGAAGGAGGTCAATGTGACCAACGACAAGGCCTTCGTCGCCGGGACCACGCCGGGCTTCCGTGCGGTGGTGGACCTGCAGCAGCCGGCACCGCCGCTGGAGCAGACCAGCGCACAGCTGGCGCGCCAGTCCGCGCAGCAGCAGGAAACGGTGCAGCGCGAGCAGCAGCAGGAGACGAACAGGAGCATGGCGCGCGCCTGAGCCGCCAAGCCGTGGCGGGGCGATCGTGCCGACAGCGCGATCGCCCCTGGTCGGCGACGCCGCCGCTTGCGTGCGGCGATTGGTCACGTGGTGTCTGACGCCGGTCGTCGAGACGCAAAAAGCGTTTCTCATGCCTTGCATTTGGCTCGATCGAGCGGATGCAAGGTGCGCCTGTAGGAGCGGCTTCACCCGCGGCGAGGCGTCCCGGTGAGGCCTGTCGCGGCTGAAGCCGCTCCTACGGGATGCTTCCCGAAGGTTTAGAAGCCCGACACGCCGCGTGGTGTCTCCGCATCGCGCCAGCGATGGCGCTATGCTGAGCCGGTTCCTGGGAGGGAAGATGGATACCACCGCCTACGCGCGCCCGATCGACCGCTATTTCGCCAGCTATTCCGACGATCACCGCAATGCCGCCAACCAGCGCATCCACGTGGTCGCGGTGCCGGCGATCCTGTGGTCGGTGGTGGCCCTGCTGTGGTGCATCCCGGTCGGCGGCACCTGGTTCCAGAGCGGGCTGTGGGCGGCGTTGGGCATGTTCGCGGCGTGGATGTACTACAACCGCCTGTCGCGCCCGCTGGGCTACGGCATGCTGGCGGCGTTCTTCTTCTGCGGCTGCCTGTGCCGGCTGCTGGAGGCGCACCTGGGCCTGCAGGGGCTGCTGTGGCTGGCGATCGGCGTGTTTGTGGTGGCCTGGATCGCGCAGTTCATCGGCCACGCGCTGGAAGGGCACCGGCCGAGTTTCCTTACCGACCTGACCTATCTGCTGATCGGCCCGGCCTGGGTGCTGGCCAAGCTGTACCGGCGCATGCACTGGCGCTACTGAGCGCGGCTGAAGCCCCTACCGCGCCTTCTTTCCGCACACCTCACGGTCGCTGCACGCGGCCCGCAGCAGGCTTGGCCGTGCGCGCAACACGACATCAGCCCTGCTTCGCCGTCTCTGCGGTCTCCAGGCCCAACATCGCCGCATCCGGGGCGAAGGCGCGCGGCGCGTAGCCGAAATCCTGCCGCGCCGGTTGCAGGTCGAACGCCAGGTCCTCGCGCATGCGCTGCAGCGCGGCGCGGTTCATGCCCTGCAGGCGGCCGCAGGCATGGGCCAGCGCCAGCGCCGACGCGAACAGTGCGTGCGGCAGGGTCAGCAGCCGCGCCGGCGGCCGCAACGCGATCAGGACCCGCCGCACCATTTCGCGGTAGCTGAGCGTCTCGCCACCCCCGAGCGCGTAGCTGCGTCCGTGCGTGGCCGGATGCGCCAGCACCGCCAGCGCCGCGTCGGCCAGGTCCTGCACATGCACCGGCTGGCGCAGGCCACTGGCGCTGCGCGGCAGCACGAACCAGCCGGTGCGCCGCGCCAGCGCCGCGATCGCGCTGAGGGTGCGGTCGCGGCCAGCGCCGTAGACCAGGGTCGGGCGCAACACCGTCGCCGCCGCGCCGCGCTCGGCGGCGACTGAGAACACGATCGCTTCGGCCTCGCGCAGGCGCCGGGCGACATCGCGTTCGGCGGCATCCAGCGAGTCGCGCTTGACCTCCAGGCTGGTGGAGCCGAAGGCGACCACGCGCGCGGCGGCGACCGGCGCGCGCCGGTACCAGTCGGCGAAAGCGTCCAACGGCCCGCAACTGAACACCACCTCCGCCGCCACCGGCGGCGCCTGCAGCGCGCTCAGTTCGCCGGCATGCCAGTGCAGGCCGGGTTGCGCCGTGCGCGCCTGCCGTGAGTAGGCATGCACGTCCCAGCCGTCGGCCAGCAAGCGGTGCAGCAGGCGCTCGCCGATCTGGCCGCTGCCACCGAACACCAGCGCGATGCGCGGCGACGCCACGGACGGAGGGGAAACGGATGCAGAAGCAAGCGAATCGGTCATCGGCACAGGATAGTGCGTGCGCCGCCATTTGCGGCCGGAGCGGCGTGCGATCGTTGCACCGCACGGCATGCCGACGGCTGGTAGCGCTTGGCAGGCGATGGGCAGCACAGGCCTGCACAGCGCCGGCGATCGCCACGCTCATAGGCGAACTCTCCCGCACCTCTCGCACCCTCATCCGCATCAAGGTCGCACGCGCCTCTGCCGCCGAACGTGTCCACACGAGGCGCTGCCCGCACCGCACGCCAACCGATAACGCGCAGCGCCGACATCCAACATCGTCCACGCCACGCATGCTCGCAAGCGCCTCACCCGCCCGCGGCTACGCTGACGGCATGACCGTGCACGCCTTCCGTTCCCGCGCCGGCCACCGCCGTGATGCGCCTGTTACACTCGGGCTCCTGCTCGCGAATCTCGTATTCCCTGCATGATCCCCGCCCTCGACATCCTGCTGGCCTTGCCGTTCCTGATGGCGGTGGCCGTGGTGGCCCTGCGCCACCGCTCGCGCGCCACCCTGGCCTGGGCCGCGGCGCTGGCGCCGTTGGCGGGATTGGCGGTGCTGGGCGCGCTGACGCCCACCGTGCTCGAGGGCGGCATCGTCCGTGCCGACCACGCCTGGCTGCCGCAGATCGGCCTGCAGTTCTCGCTGCGCCTGGACGGGCTGGCCTGGATGTTCGCCGGCCTGGTGCTGGCGATCGGCGCGCTGGTGGTGATGTACGCGCACTACTACCTGAGCGCACGCGAGAACGCGGCGCGCTTCTATGCCTGCCTGCTGCTGTTCATGGGCGCGATGCTGGGCATGGTGATCGCCGGCAACCTGTTGCTGCTGATGGTGTTCTGGGAACTGACCAGCATCAGCTCGTTCCTGCTGATCGGCTTCTGGTCGCACCGGCAGGATGCGCGCGACGGCGCGCGCATGGCGCTGGTGATCACCGGCGGCGGCGGCCTGGCGTTGCTGGGCGGCGTGCTGCTGCTCGGGCGCATCGTCGGCAGCTACCAGCTCGACGCGGTGCTCGCCGCCGGCGATGCGATCCGCGCCAGCGCACTGTATCCGTGGGCGCTGGGGCTGATCCTGCTCGGCATCTTCACCAAGAGCGCGCAGTTCCCGTTCCACTTCTGGCTGCCGCACGCGATGGCCGCGCCCACCCCGGTGTCGGCCTATCTGCATTCGGCGACGATGGTGAAGGCCGGCGTGTTCCTGCTGGCGCGGCTGCATCCGGCACTGGCCGGCAGCGACCTGTTCTTCTACACGGTCAGCGGCATCGGCGCGGTCACCCTGCTCACCGGCGCCTGGTTCGCGATCTTCCAGCACGATCTCAAGGGTCTGCTGGCGTATTCGACGATCTCGCACCTGGGCCTGATCACCATGCTGTTCGGGCTGTCCACGCCGATGGCGGTGGTGGCCGGCGTGTTCCACATCCTCAACCATGCGGTGTTCAAGGCCTCGCTGTTCATGGCCGCCGGCATCATCGACCACGAGACCCACACCCGCGACATGCGCCGGCTCGGCAACCTGCGCCGCTGGATGCCGCTCACCAGCGCGCTGGCGATCACCGCCTCGCTGTCGATGGCCGGCATCCCGCTGCTCAACGGCTTCCTGTCCAAGGAGATGTTCTTCGCCGAAGCGCTGGGCGCCGACGGCCCGGCGGCGATGCGGGTGTTCACCGCCACCTCGGCGCTGCTGGCCGGCGTGTTCGGCGTGGCCTACAGCCTGCGCTTCGTCTATGAAACGTTCTTTGGCACGGGCCCGCGCGATCTGCAGACGATGCCGCACGAGCCGCCGCGCTGGATGAAGATTCCGGTGGAGATCCTGGTGCTGGTGTGCGTGGCGGTCGGCATCGTGCCGGCGCTGACCGTGGCGCCGGTGCTGCGCGCCGCCGCCGGCGCGATCCTCGGCGACGCCCTGCCCGACTACAGCCTGGCGGTGTGGCACGGCTGGAACGCGCCGCTGGCGATGAGCATTGCTGGCGTCGTCGGCGGCGTCGTGCTGTATTTCGGCCTGCGTCGGCTGACCGCGCTGTACACCGAGGTCAGTCGTTCGCTGGGCAAGCGCGTGTTCCACTGGCACGTGCAGACCCTGTTCGGCGTGTCCACGCGTTTTACCCGCCTGCTCGCCAACGGCCGCCTGCAGCGCAGCCTGCGCTGGCTGGTGCTGGCCGCGGTGGTCGTCGTGGCCGCGCCGCTGCTGCGGGCGCCGCCGCTGTGGCAGCAGTGGCCGGCGCCGCAGGGCATGCCGTTGCTGGGTTGGGGGCTGTGGCTGCTGATCCTCAGTTGCGCGCTGTCCACGCTGTTCCTGTACCGGCAGCGGCTGCTGGCGGTGCTGGTGCTGGGCGGCAGCGGGCTGGGCGTGAGCCTGGTGTTCGTATTCCTGTCGGCGCCGGACCTGGCGCTGACCCAGTTGCTGGTGGAGATGGTGACCCTGGTGCTGATGCTGCTGGGCATGAACTACCTACCCAAGGCCTCGCCGCCGGAGCCGCGGCGCTGGCGGCGCTGGCGCGATGCGGCCCTGGCGATCGTCGCCGGCGGCGGCATGGCGCTGCTGGCGTATTCGGTGATGACCCGGCCGGCGACGACCATGGCCGGCGAGCTGCTGCAGCGCGCGCTGCCCGAAGCCTACGGCCGCAACGTGGTCAACGTGATCCTGGTGGACTTCCGCGGCTTCGATACCTTCGGCGAGATCACCGTGTTCGGCATCGCCGCGCTGGTGGTGCACGCGCTGCTGCGGCGCGCGCGGATGGCGCCGGAGAAGGTGATGCCGGGGCCGCCGATCAAGCTGCCGGTGCCGGCCGACCTGGCGCAGCTGATGTTCCCGTTGACCCTGACCGTGTCGATCTTCCTGTTCCTGCGCGGCCACAACGCACCCGGCGGCGGCTTCATCGCCGGGCTGGTGCTGGCGGTGCCGCTGCTGATGCAGTACGTGATCCAGGGCGCGGCCTCGGTGGAGTCGCGCTTCGGCTTCGACTACATCCGCTGCATCGGCCTGGGCCTGCTGCTGGCCACGTTCGGCGGCATGGCCTCGATGCTGTTCGGCGTGCCGTTCCTCACCAGTGGCCACCTGGATCTGCAAGTGCCGCTGATCGGCACGGTCCCGCTGGCCAGTGCGCTGGTCTTCGATACCGGCGTGTACCTGGTGGTGTTCGGCGGCACCATGCTGACGCTGTCGATGATGGGCACGATCAAGCCCTCGCGCACCCGCGATTCGCAGCGCGGGCAGATCGATCCGACGCGGCGGTCGGCCATCACCGGGGAGATGCCCTGATGGAGCTGGCACTGGCGAGCGCGATCGGCGTGCTGACCGCAGTCGGCGTGTACCTGCTGCTGCGCGCGCGCAGCTTCGACGTGATCCTGGGCATGACCGTGCTGTCCTACGCCACCAACCTGCTGATCTTCGCCGGCGGCCGGCTGGTGCAGGGCAAGGCGCCAGTGCTGCGCGACGGCATCGCCCCGACCCTGGCCGAGCACGCCGATCCGCTGCCGCAGGCGCTGGTGCTGACCGCGATCGTGATCGCCTTCGCGATGACCGCGGTGAGCATCGTGCTGGCGATGCGCAGCCGCGGCGACAACCACAGCGACCACGTCGATGCGCGCCCGGACCCGGGCGACGGCGAAGGCGAGGCGCCATGACCCATCTGTTGATCCTGCCGATCCTGATCCCCTTGCTCGGCGCGGCGCTGTCGCTGTTCGCCGAGCACCGCCGCTACGGCCGCAAGATCCGCCGTGCGGTGGCCTGGACCGCGATGACGGCGCTGGCCGCGGCGGTGCTGGCGCTGTGCGTGCAGGTGAGCGACGGCCAGGTCCACGCCTACCTGCTCGGCGACTGGCCGTCGCGGCTGGGCATCGTGCTGATGGCCGACCGCCTGTCGGCATGGATGCTGGCGACCACCACCCTGCTCGCCGGCGCCTGCCTGCTGCACGCCTGCGCCGGCTGGGACCGGCGCGCGCCGCACTTCCATGCGCTGTTCCAGTTCCAGCTGGTCGGCCTCAACGGCGCGTTCCTGACCGGCGACGTGTTCAACCTGTTCGTGTTCTTCGAGGTGATGCTGATCGCCTCCTACGGCCTGCTGCTCAGCGGCGGGCGCGGCCTGCGCCTGCGCGTGGGCTTCCACTACGTGGTGTTCAACGTCACCTCCTCCACCGTGTTCCTGATCGCGCTGGGCCTGCTGTACGCGCTGCTCGGTTCGCTGAACATGGCTGAGCTGTCGCAGCGCGTGGCGCAAGCGCCGCCGCAGAACGTGGCGCTGATCAAGGCCGCGTTCGGCCTGTTGCTGCTGGTGTTCTGCGCCAAGGCCGCGCTGCTGCCGCTGTACCTGTGGCTGCCGGAAACGTATGCGCGCGCGCCGGCGGCGGTGGCGGCGCTGTTCGTGATCATGACCAAGGTCGGCCTGTACGCGGTGCTGCGGGTGGGCACGCTGATCCTCGGCAGCCAGGCACAGGCGCTGGACGGCTACGGCCGCGACTGGCTGCTGTGGCTGGGCCTGGCCACGCTGCTGCTGGCCGCGCTGGGGGTGCTGGCGGCGGTGCGCCTGCGGGTGCTGATCGGCTACCTGGTGATCGTGTCGGCGGCGACGCTGTTCGTGGCCTTCGCGCTCGACGCACCGGGCACGCTCGGCGCCGGGCTGTATTACCTGGCGCATAGCAGCTTCGTCGCCGCGGCGCTGTTCATGATCGCCGACCTGATCCGGCGTCGCCGCGGCGGCGCCAGCGATCGCAAGGAGATCATCGCGCCGTTGCCGGGCAAGACCGTGCCCGGCGTGCTGTTCCTGATCGCGGCGATCTCGGTGGCCGGGCTGCCGCCGCTGTCCGGCTTCCTGGCCAAGGTGGCGATCCTCAGCGCGACGCCGGCCGGGTTGACCGCACCGGTGTGGGCCGCGGTGCTGCTCAGCAGCCTGATGGTGATCATGGGCCTGACCCGCGGCGGCGTGCGCCTGTTCTGGCGCGTGCCCGGCGACCAGGACACGGCCGAGCACGGCACCGTGGAGTTGCCGCGCCCGGCGCCGCGCAAGGCGCCGGCACGGCCGCTGGAAACCGCCGCCACCGTGCTGCTGCTCGGCTACGGCGTGGCGATGACCGTGGCCGCCGGGCCGCTGCTGCGCTACAGCGAGGCCGCCGCCGCGCAACTGCTGCGCCCGGCCGACTACACCACCCAGTTGCGCGGCACCGCGCCGGCCCTGCGGGAGCCCTGACATGTCCGCCCGTCCCTGGTCGCGCCGCCTGTTCCCGTCCTGGCCGCTGAGCCTGACCGTCACCGCGTTCTGGCTGCTGATGAGCGACAGTTTCAGTCTCGGCCAGGTGCTGCTGGGCGCGGTGCTGGGCGTGGCGGTGCCGCTGTTCGCCGCGCGCCTGGACCGTGAGTTCGCGCGCATCGGCTCGCTGCGCCCGGTGCCGAAGATGCTGTGCGTGGCGGCATGGGACATCGTGCGCTCCAACGTGGTGGTGGCGCTGCAGGTGCTCGGCCCGGAGAAGCGCATCCACCCCGGCTTCATCTGGGTGCCGCTGGACATCGCCAACATCCACGGCATCGCCGCGCTGACCAGCATGATCACCCTGACCCCGGGCACGGTGTCGGCGGCGCTGTCGGACGACCGCAAGTACCTGCTGGTGCACGTGCTGCACCTAGACGATGCCGAGACCGTGATCCGGCAGATCAAGACGCGCTACGAGGCGCCGTTGATGGAGATCTTCCCATGACCAGCCACATGTTCATCGAGACCACGATCGTCGTGTGCATGCACGTGGTGGCGCTGGCGATGCTGCTGGCGCTGTGGCGGCTGCTGCGCGGGCCGACCGTGCCCGATCGCATCCTGGCGCTGGACACGCTGTCGGTGACCGCGATCGCCGAACTGATGCTGTTCGGCATGTACCTGGATTCGCCGGTGTACTTCGAGGCGGCGCTGATCATCGCCATGCTCGGCTTCGGCAGCACCGTGGTGCTGAGCAAGTACGTGCTGCGCCGGGACATCGTCGAATGATCGGCGTGCTGCAGGTGGGGCTGTCGCTGCTGCTGATCGTCGGCTGCTTCTTCATCCTGGTCGGCGCGCTGGGCCTGGTGAAGCTGTCGGACTTCTTCAAGCGCCTGCACGCCCCGACCAAGGCCAGCACCCTGGGCGTGGGCTGCGTGCTGCTGGCCTCGGTCGGCTACCACCTGTTCCTGGGCCAGGACCCGCAGCCGCGCGAACTGCTGATCACCGCGTTCCTGTTCATCACCGCGCCGATCAGCGCGCACATGATGGCCAAGGCGGCGCTGTCGCTGATGCTGGAACAGCGCCCGCAGGTGCCGGGCAGCGACCACGCCGAGCAGGAAGGGCTGCCGCCGCCGGAGCAGCCGGAGGAGCGCTGAGCGCGCAGGTCTGCGTAGGAGCGGCTTCAGCCGCGACAGGCTTTACAGGGAACGCCCGTCGCGGCTGAAGCCGCTCCTACGAGCGAGGCCGGTGCGTACCGTGGGACCAGCCGCTTTTTCCAATCCCCAATCCCGACTCCCCACTCCCGGCCCTCAAGCCAGCAACGCCAGCTCCAGTCCCACCCACGCCAGGAACGCCACCAGCAGCACCGCGCCCTCGCCGCGGCTCAGGCGCATGTCGCCGCGCAGCATCGGGTACAGCACCACCGCCAGCGCGATCGCCGCCGGCAGTTCCAGGCGCACGAACGAGGCCGGCAACGGCAGCGGCCGCAGCGCCGCCATGCCGCCGATCACCACCAGCAGGTTGAACAGGCTCGATCCCAGCACGTGGCCGACCACCATGTCGCCCTGGCCACGGCGCGCGGCGGCCACTGCGGCGGCCGCTTCCGGCAGTGCAGTGCCGATCGCCACCGGCAGCAAGCCGACCAGCAACGGCGACAGGCCCCAGGCCGCGCCCAGCCGCGGCGCGTGCTCCACCACCAGGTTGGCGCCGGCGTTCAACAGCACGAGGGCGATCAGCAGGCGCAGCAGGTTCAGTACCAGCCCAGTGCGGGTCACCGCGTAGCCGGACACGCCGAGCTGGCGTGCGGCCGGCTCGTGCCGCGCGCGCAGCAGCAGGAAGGCGACCACGCCGACGAAGGCCAGCAATAGCGCCACGCCTTCGGTGCGCGAGATCGCGCCATCCAGGCCGAAGCCGATCAGCGCCAGCGTGGCCAGGGTCAGCAGGATCAATAGCGGCGGCAGCAGGCGCGTGCGCAGCAGCAGCGGCGCCGCCAGCGCGGCAAGCCCCAGGGTCAGGCCGAGATTGGCCAGATTGCTGCCGACCGCATTGCCCAGCGCCAGGTCTTGCGCGCCGGCGGCGTAGGCGCGCGCGTTGACCGCCAGTTCCGGCAGCGAGGTGCCGAAGGCCACCAGCAGCAAGCCGGCCACGAACGGCGAGGCACCAAAGCGCTGCGCCAGGCCGGAGGCCGCCTTCACGATCGAGTCCCCGCCCAGCGCCAGGAACGCCAGCCCCAACACGACCCAGCCGATCGTACCCGCCATCGCCGACTCCCCGCCCTCAAGAAGCGGCGATTCTATGCGCAGCGCCGATGACGCCGCCGTGGTCGTGCCGCCGCAGTGGTACGCGGCCGGCGTCCGGGCTGGGGCGCCGCCACGACCGCGCGTTCATGCCCGAGCGTGTCTGCTAGCGCCTGCCACGCGCCCGAGCGCGCCCTCCCTCGCCGCCGCCACAGGAGCCGCCCCATGTCCCGTCCCGATCTCACGCCGCCGCCGCGGCGGCCCTGGCTGGCGCTGGCCGGCATCGCCGCGATCGCCGCGGCGCTCGCCGCCGCCTTCGCCTGGAGCGCCGGCTGGCTTGGCGGCCCGCAGCGGCTGACCGCGCAGCGCATGACCGACGCCATCGAAGCCGGCGGCCCGCCGCATCCGGGGTTCCGCCGCGCGCACAGCAAGGGCGTGTGCGTCAGCGGCCATTTCGAGGGCAATGGCCAGGGCAGCGCGCTGTCCTCGGCGCGGGTGTTCGCGCAATCCTCGGTGCCGGTGCTCGGCCGCCTGTCGATCGGCGGCGGCGACCCGCACGGCGCCGACGGCGCCGCCCGCGTGCGCAGCATGGCCCTGCAGTTGCGCAGCGACGACGGCCAGGAATGGCGCACGGCGATGAACAGCTTCCCGTTCTTCGTGGTCGCCAGCCCCGAAGGCTTCATGGCGCAGACCCTGGCCGCGCGCCCGGACCCGGCCACCGGCAAGCCGGATCCGGCGAAGATGGCGGCGTTCCTGCAGCGTTACCCGGAGGCGAAGAAGTTCCAGGAGTGGGCCAAGACCGCACCGTGGTCGGACAGCTGGGCCAACACCCAGTACAACGGCGTCAACGCGTTCCGCTTCACCGCCGCCGACGGCAGCACGCATGCGGTGCGCTGGTCGATGCGCCCGCAGACCCCGTTCGCGCCGCTGTCGGCCGAGCAACGCGCCAAGGCCGATGCCGACTTCCTCAGCGAAGACCTGCAGGCGCGGCTGGCGCGCGGCCCGCTGCGCTGGGATCTGGTGCTGACCGTGGCCGCGCCCGGCGACCCGGTCGACGACCCCTCGCAACCGTGGCCGCAGGATCGCCAGCAGGTGGTCGCCGGCACCCTGGTGCTGGACCACGCCGAACCGCAGGCCACCGGGCCGTGCCGCGACCTCAACTACGATCCGCTGATCCTGCCGCACGGCATCGCCGGCTCCGACGATCCGATCCTGGCCGCGCGCTCGGCGGTGTATTCGCAGTCCTTCAACCGCCGCGAGCGCGAGATCGCCCACGGCCAGGCGCCCGACGCCACCGGCCGCCCGCACGGAGGTGCGCAATGAACCGCGACGACCGCCCCGCGCACTTCAACCTGCTCGCGCGCGTGCTGCACTGGCTGATGGCGGCGATGATCCTGACCATGCTGTTCGTCGGCGTGGGCATGGTCGCCTCGGTGTCGCAGCGGCCCTGGCTGCTGAACCTGCACCGCCCGCTCGGCATCGCCATCGGGCTGCTGGTGCTGGTGCGCCTGGGCAACCGCCTGCGGCACCGGCCGCCGCCGCTGCCGGCCGACCTGCCGCGCTGGCAAAAGGCCGCCGCGCACGCCTCGCACTGGCTGCTGTACGCGCTGATGCTGGCGATGCCGCTGCTGGGCTGGTCGATGCTCTCGGCCGGCGGCTACCCGATCGTGCTGTGGCCGGGCGTGCAGTTGCCGCCGATCGCCCCGCACAGCCCGGCGCTGTACGCCTGGCTGCGCAGCGCGCACGGTTGGCTGGCCTACCTGTTGTTCGCCACGGTGATGATGCATCTGTGCGCGGCGCTGTTCCATGCCTGGGTACGCCGCGATGGCGTGTTCTCGAGCATGGCGCGCGGCGCGGCGACGCCTGCAGCGCCACGCGACAAGGCTTAGTCCACGCGACACGCGGGACGCAGCGCGTGCGTCCCGCGCCGCGCACGCTAGTGCCCTCACGCGCACGTCGATCGGCCAGTGCGGTGCGGCATGACTCCCGGGCGACGCGACGCGTTTGTGCCGCCCCCGACATGGCCCCAGCCGCGGGCCGCCGTTACACTTGTCGGCGGACGGGCGCGCTCGTCCGCCCTGTTCTTCCCGCGCACCGGTCGTTCCCCTGGGAATCCGGCGCCGCGGCCGCGCCAGCCAGCGCCGTTGTTCCGCAGCCCGCCACGCCGGCCTGCGAGTCCGCGCGCCAAGCCAGCTCACCCTCGATCGTCGTCCGGCGCCGCATCCGCGCCGGCGATGGCCCTGCCTGCTGCCTTGGAGTCCGCGATGTCCCGTGTTGCCCCCACCCGCCGTTTTCCGCGCCGTTCGGCGCTGGCCGTGGCCTGCCTGCTGGCCGCCGCGCCGGCGTTCGCCGCGACACCGGCCGCGTCCGCCGCCGACGGCGCGGACGATGCCGAGCGCGATGTCACCACCCTCGACAAGATCAGCGTCAAGGGCGAGCGCGCCGAGGGCTACAGCGTGCGCAAGACCAGCGCCGGCACCCGCTTCGAACTGGCGCCGCGGGAGATCCCGCAGTCGGTGAGCATCATCAGCCACCAGCGCATCGAGGATCAGGGTCTGGACGACATCATCGACGTGCTGCAGAACACCACCGGCGTGTCCAGCACGCGCTCGGACAGCGAGCGCTTCGAGTTCTACGCGCGCGGCTTCTACATCGACAACTACCAGTTCGACGGCATCCCCACCACGATGGTGCAGAACTGGAGCTACGGCGATTCGGCGCTGGACCTGGCCCTGTACGACCGCGTCGAGGTGGTGCGCGGCGCCACCGGCCTGCTCACCGGCGCCGGCAACCCCTCGGCCTCGGTCAACCTGATCCGCAAGCACGCCGACAGCGCCGAACTGACCGGCAGCGTCACGGTCAGCGCCGGCAGTTGGGGCCGCACCCGCTCCACGGTCGACGTCACCACCCCGCTCAACGCCAGCGGCACGGTGCGCGCGCGGGTGATCGGCAGCTACCTGGACACCGATTCGTACGTGCAGCGCTACAGCCAGCGCAAGTCGCTGGGCTATGCGGTGATCGATGCCGACCTGACCCCGGACACGCAACTGAGCGTGGGCTACGACTACCAGAACAAGCAGTCCGACGGCGTCACCTGGGGCGGTTTCCCGCTGTGGTACGCCGACGGCAGCCGCACCGACTACCCGCGCTGGTTCAACCCGGCGGCGGACTGGACGTTCTGGGACACCACCAGCAAGCGCGCCTTCGCCACCCTGCAGCACGCCTTCGGCAACGGCTGGCAGCTCAGGCTCAACGCCACCCACGACCAGACCGACGTCACCGACAAGCTGTTCTATCCGTACTACACGATCTATGGCTTCGACCGGCAGACCGGCGCCGGCGTGGTGCCGTACTCGGGTTACTACATCACCGGGCGCAAGGTCGACGGCCTGGACGCCTACGCCGAAGGCCCGTTCCAACTCGGCGGGCGCGAACACGACCTGATGGCCGGCTTCAGCTACAACCGCCGCCGCTACGTGAACACCGGCGCCTTCGACTTCCCCGGGCCGCTGCCCAGCTATCTCGGCTGGACCGGCGCCTATCCGGAACCGGCGTGGTCGCCGCTCAGCGAGTTCAGCCGCGGCACCGTCACCCAGAAGGCCGGCTATGCGGCAGCGCGGCTGTCGCTGGCCGATCCGCTGAAGCTGATCCTGGGCGCGCGCTACACCGACTGGAAGGTGGACAGCAGCGAGAGCGGGGTGGGCTACGTGCTGCACCAGGAGAAGACCACGCCCTACGCCGGCCTGGTGTACACACTCGACGACGTCTGGTCGGTCTACGCCAGCTACACCGACATCTTCCAGCCGCAGACCGCGCGCACCGCCAGCGGCGCCTACCTGGACCCGGTGATCGGCAAGAGCTACGAGGTTGGGGTCAAGGGCGCCTGGTTCGACGACCGCCTCAACGCCGCGCTGTCGGTGTTCCGCATCGACCAGGACAACGTCGCCCAGGCCACCAGCGGGTTCGTGCAGGGCACCACCGAGACCGCCTATGTCGCCGCGCAGGGCACGGTCAGCCGCGGCGTGGAGTTCGAATTGAACGGTGAGCTTGCGCCGGGCTGGAACGCCACCTTCGGCGCCTCCCGCTACGTCGCCAAGGATGCGGCCGGCGCGGACATCAACAGCCAGCTGCCGCAGACCACGCTCAAGCTCTACAGCAGCTACACCCCGCGCAGCCTGAGCGAACTGACCGTCGGCGGCGGCGTCAACTGGCAGAACCGCATCTACTACGTCGATGCCACCTACGGCCGCTTCGCGCAGAGCGGCTACGCGCTGGTCAGCGCCTTCGCGCGCTACCGCCTGTCGCCGGCGTTCTCGGTGCAGCTCAATCTCAACAACCTGCTGGACAAGCGCTACTACGCGCAGATCTACGGTTACGGCGCCTGGGGCGAACCGCGCAACGGCACGCTGAGCTTCAGCTGGTCGTTCTGAACCGGCAGTCCACGCCGCACGCATGCCGCGACGCGGCATGCCTGGGAGGGAGACAGGCGCCTCAGGCCTCGACGATGCGCAGCGGCACGGCGTCAGCGGCGGCGACGCGGTTACGGCCGCCGCGCTTGCCGCGGTACAGCGCCGCATCGGCGCAGCGCAGCAGTTCTTCGGTGCTGCGGCCGTGGTCCGGATAGGCGGCCACGCCGATCGACACGGTCACTGGCGGCAGCGCCTGGCCCTGGTGCTGCACCTGCAGCGCCGCCACCGCGGCGCGGATCTGCTCGGCACGGCGCTGCGCCACGTCGGCGGCGGCACCGGGCAGGATCACCGTGAACTCCTCGCCGCCGTAGCGGCAGGCGATGTCCTCCGGCCGCACCAGCCCGGCCAGCAACTGGCCGAACGCCGCCAGCAACGCATCGCCGCCGGCGTGGCCGAGGCGGTCGTTGAGCGCCTTGAAGTGGTCCAGGTCCAGCATCATCAGCGCCAGCGGCTGCTCGCGCCGCTCGCAGCGCGCCAGTTCGCGCACCAGCGATTCTTCCAGGTAGCGGCGGTTGTACAGCCCGGTCAACGGATCGCGGATCGACTGCGTGCGCAGGCGCTGGCGCAACTGCAGGTTGTGCAGCGCCATCGCCAGCTGTTCGGCCACCACCTCGACCAGCGGCAGGCGCTCGAGCAGGGTCGGATCGCGGCTGGACAGATGGATCAGCCCCAGCGGCTCGCCCTGCACCAGCATCGGCACGCAGGTGCCATGCCGCGCCGCGCCCGCAGCGTGGGCGCAGGCCGGCGCCGCGCCGGGCCGCTGGATCTGGGTGGCGCGGCTGCGCAGGCCTTCGCAGCCGCTCAGCGACAGCGCCGGCATGCACAGCGCCTCTTCGCCCCAATGCGCCACGCAGACGGCCTGCTCGCCTGCCGCATCGGTGCAGTACACGCTGCAGCCGGCGTCGCCGAGCAGGCGTTCCAGCGCCTGCCGCGCGACCTCCACCGCCTCGTCCTGCTGCACGCAACTCTGCAGCCCGCGGCTGCAGCGGTTGAGCGTACGCAGATCCTGTTCGGTGCGCTGCATCTGCTGCACGGTGCCCACCAGCAGCGCATTGGCATGGTGGCCACGCAACTCGGCCTGGCTGCGCCGGCCGATCTCGCGGCGCAGCAGCAGGTACAGGCACAGCGTCATCGCACAGACGGCGGGAATGCCGACCACCGCCAGCCGGCGCAGCAGGTCGGCGTTGGCGGCGGTGGAGCGGGCGCTGCTCGCCAGCGCCGCGCGCTCGCTGCGCACCATGCTGTCGGTGTTGCGCCGGATCGCCTGCGCCAGCACGCGGCCCTGGCGCGCGCGCTCCGGGTCCGGCCTGAGCATGCCCGGGCCGCCGCCGCGCTCGAAACGGGCCACGGCCCGCGCGCTGTCGCGCATGCGCGTCTGCACCTGCGCCTGGACCAGGCGCAGGCGCTGCTGCTGGGCGGGGTCGTGCCGTACCAGCGCGGCCAGTTGCTCCAGCCGCGCCGGCAGCGTCTGCTGGCAGCCGCGGAAATCGGCCAGATGCTCGCGGCTGCCCAGCAGCAGGAAGCCGCGCAGGGAGGCATCGCAGTCGGCGAGGTTGAGCTGCAGGCCGTTGATGCCGGCAATCACCTGGTGGCTGCGTTGCACCTCGGCGGCATCGTCGAGGAAGCGCTCGCTGCCCACCAGCACGCCGCCGCTGATGCCCAACAGCAGCAGCAGGGCCAGCGGCACGCCATAGCGGTTGATCGTGGTGGAGGGCATGGCGTCGACGAGGGGAAGGGAGGAAGGCCGCGCGCGCCACCAACTGCGCTGCGCAGTCAAGCGCAGGGAGCCATGCAAATTTCAGGCCACCTGGCGCGGCGCGTCACAGCCAGCCCTTCTGCCGCGCCAGCCGCGCCGCCTCGATGCGGTTGCCGACCCCGAGCTTGCCGATCGCCTCGGACAGGTAATTGCGCACCGTGCCCGACGACAGCCCCAGCTGCGTGGCGATGTCGCCGGCCGAGGCGCCCTCGCCGGCCAGGCGCAGCACCTGGCGCTCGCGGTCGTTGAGCGGGTCGGCTTCGGACCACGCTTCCAGCGCCAGTTCCGGGTCGATCGCGCGGCCGCCGCGGTGCACCTGGCGGATCGCCTCGATCAGCCGCTGCGGCGGCGCATCCTTGAGCAGGTAGCCGCCGACCCCGGCATCCAGCGCGCGCCGCAGGAAGCCGGGACGGGCGAAGGTGGTGACGATGATGACGCGCACCGGCAGTTGCTGCCGCTGGATGCGCTGGGCCAGCTCCAGCCCGCTGAGGCCGGGCATCTCGATATCGGTGACCAGCAGGTCGGGGGAATGCGCCTGCAGCGCGCGCCACGCGGCCTCGCCGTCGGCCGCGCTGGCGACCACGTCCAGATCCGCTTCCAGGCCCAGCAGTGCGCCCAGCGCACCGCGCACCATCGCCTGGTCCTCCGCCAGCACTAAACGAATCACGGCACCCCCCGGTCCTTGTCGGCCCATTGTAGTGCCCGGGCCGGGCCGGCGCTCAGCCCAGTGCGGCGTCCTGGTTCGCCGGCGCGGGCACCCGCGGTGCCGCTGCGGGCTCCGGCACCACGGTCGCCTCGATCCGCGGCAACGGCGCGGCGGCGACCAGGCAGGTGCCCAGGCCGCGCTCGGAGGCGATGCGCAGGCTGCCGCCCACCGCCTCCAGCCGCTCGCGCATGCTGCTCAGCCCGGTGCCCGGCTGCAGCGCGCCGCCGCGCCCGTCGTCGCGCAGTTCCAGCAGGGCCTGGCCGCGCTCGCACCACAGCCGCAACTGCGCGTGGCTGGCACGCGCATGGCGCTGGATGTTGGTGGCGGCCTCGCGCAGCACCAGCGCGAACACCGTCTCCAGCTGCGGGCATGGCGGCAAGGCCTCGACCTGATAGCGGAAGCTCACCCCCGACGATTCCAGCAGCAGCTTGGCGGCGGCGATCTCCGCCGCCAGCTGCGCGGCGCGGATGCCGCTGACCGCGCGCCGCACCTGGCTCAGCGCCTCGCGTGCGACCTGGCCCACTTCCTCCATCTCGCGCTGCGCCGCGGCGGCGTCGTGGGCGAGCAGGCGGGTGGCCAGGTCCGACTTCAGGGCCACCAGCGACAGGGTGTGGCCGAGCAGGTCGTGCAGGTCGCGGCCGATGCGCTCGCGCTCGGCCACCGCCGCCAGGCGCCGTACTTCCTCGTGGCTCAGGCGCAAGCGCGCCTCGCCGCGCGCGCGGCGCTCGAAACTGATGTTCATCAGCCCCACCGACAGGCCGACCACCACCGCGCTGACCATGTACAGCGGCGACCAACCGCGCATCGTCCAGGCCAATGCGAACGAAGCCAGCACCAGCAGCATCGCCACCACCGCCCGCTTCGGCTCGAAGCAGAACGCCAGGAAGGCGCAGGCATAGATGATGTAGCACTGTGCGCCGGGGTTGTACGGCAGCACGACGAACGCCAGCGCCGCCATGCCGGCCACGCACCAGGGCAGGTAGCGCCGGTGGCGGTAATAGGCCACGTAGTACAAGGCCAGGAACATCAGATAGCTGGCCAGCGTCGGCGGGAACCAGTTGCGGAAGTAGTACGGCTCGTACAGCGGAGTGACGAACAGCCAGATCGACCACACCAGCGACAGCCACACGAACCAGTGGGTGCTGGGCTTGGCCGAGCTCCAGCCGATGCGTCGGGCGATCAGCGAGTCGGGCGAGGCGTGCAGCAAGGCGATCACGTCGGGCTCCCAGGGCGGCACGGCCGCCGCGGCGCATAGCTTAGCGAAGGCGCCGGCGCGCGGAACCGCGCGGCGACGCCGGGATCGGCGCGGCGTGCCATCAGCCGCGGCGCAGGCGCCGCTGCGCCAGTGCGTAGAACACCACCGTCACCGCCAGCAGCGCGGCGACATGGCCGACACTGCCGCGGCCATCGGCCTGGCCGACCACGCGCAGCGCCAACTGGCCCAGGTGATAGGACGGCCACAGCGGCGCCAGCGTGGTCAGCCATGCCGGCAGCAGTTGCAGCGGGATCCACAGCCCGGACAAGAACGCCATCGGCAGGTAGATCAGGTTGACCAGCGCCGGCGCACCGCTGCCGCCGGCATAGGCGCCCAGCGCCAGCCCGATCGCGCAGAACGGCAGCGTGCCCAGCACGTCGACCAGCAGCAGCCAGAGCCGCTGGCCCGGCGTCAGCATCACCCCGCCGAGCACGGCGGCCAGCGCCTGCAGCAGCACCCCGATCGCCAGCGCGAACGCCATCGCCAGCGCGGTCCGTGCCAGCAGCAGCGCCATCGGCGGCACCGGCATCGCCCGCTTCAGCGCCAGCAGGCCGCGCTCGCGGTCCAGGGCCAGGCCCACGCCGAACCCGAACAGCGCCGGCGCCATCACCCCGAACACGCTGTAGCTGGCCATCAGGTACACCGCCGCGTCGTGGCGCCCGTGATTGAGCAGCACGCCGAACAGCAGGTAGAACAGCGGCGGGAACAGCAGCGTCGGCAAGGCGAACGACGGCGTGCGCAGCCAGCGCAGCACCTCGTAGCGGATCTCGCGCAACAACAGCGCGCCCTGGTCGCGCAACGACCAGGCGGCCGCCGGCGGGACAACGGAAAGATCGATCGGGTTCATGCGGCCTCCGCACGGGTGATGGCGAGAAAGGCGTCGGCCAAGCCGGCGCGGCGGACTTCCAGCGCCGTCAGCGCCGGATCGCTGGCGAGCAGCCGCGCCACCACCGGCTCGGCCGGCTCGGCGACCACCTCCAGCACACCGTCGCGGCTCTCGGCGTGGCGCACCTGCGGCCACAGCGCCACCTGCGCCGCCGGCAGCGTGCTGCGGCAGCGGATGGTGCATTGTTCGAAGCGCGCACGCAGTTCGGCGACGCTGCCCTCGGCGATCAGCGTGCCGCGCTGCAGCACCGCCACCCGGTCGGCCAGCGCCTCGGCCTCTTCCAGATAGTGCGTGGTCAGCAGCACCGCGCAGCCGTCGGCGACCAGTTCGCGGATCGCCCGCCACAGGCCCTGCCGCGCCTCGATGTCCAGGCCGGTGCTGGGCTCGTCCAGGAACAGCACCTGCGGCCGCCCGCAGATCGCCATCGCGAACTGCACGCGCCGCTGCTGACCGCCGGACAATTGACCGTAGCGTCGTGCCATCAACCCGTCCAGCCCGGCCAGCGCCACGCAGTCGGCGACGCTGCGCGGCTGCGGGTAGTAGCCGCGCGCCTGCAGCAGCAGTTCGCCCACACGCAGCGTCTCCGGCAGCCCGGCGGTCTGCAGCATCGCCCCGGCCTGGCGGCGCGCGGTCAGCGCCCGCGGATCCTGCCCGCACAGGCGCACGCTGCCGACGTCGGGCGTCTGCAGCCCGAGCAGCAGGCTCACCGCGGTGCTCTTGCCGGCACCGTTGGCGCCCAGCAGCGCCAGCAACTGGCCGCGGTGCAACTGCAGGTCGACGCCGTCGAGCGCAACCAGCGCCCCATAGCGCTTGTGGACACCGCTGAGCTGCGCCAGCGGCAACGCATCATGGTCAGGCATGGACAATTCCAGTGGTGGCAGGGAGTGCCTAGGCTGCGCCGTGGCGGCGACGCGTCCCAGTGCGGCGCGTCAACTGCATCGGATGACATCTGTCACTGGCAGCCCCGGCACGATTGCCGCATGCTGCGATCCACGCCGAGGGGCGGCGTTTCTTCCCGTTGCAGCGCACCGCAGAAAGTGACTTCCGGCCATGCCCACGGCGGCCGGTGGCTCGCACACTGCAGCGCGCCGACCGTTTCGTTCAAGGACACGATGAGTACTTCCTCCGACCTGCTCAAGGAACTCCGTATCGACCGCAAGGCGCCGCCGAGCGAGCCGCCGTCGCGACGCGGACTGTGGATCGCATTGGTGCTGCTGGTGGTGCTGCTCGCCCTAGGCGCCGGCGGCTGGTGGCTGTTCGGCCGCAGCAAGCCGCTGGAGGTGCGTACCGCGGCGGTAGTGGCGATCGCCCCCGGCAGCAGCAGCGCCTCGGTGCTGGACGCCAGCGGCTACGTGGTGGCGCGGCGCATGGCCACGGTGTCGGCCAAGATCACCGGCAAGGTCCGCGAGGTGCGCATCGAGGAAGGCATGCGCGTGGAGGCAGGCCAGGTGATGGCGACGCTGGACCCGATCGACGCCAATGCGCAGCGGGTGCTGTCGGCCTCGCAACTGGACGCGGCACGCAGCCTGGTCGCCAACATGCAGGCGCAGGTGCGCCAGGCCGATGCCGACGCGCAGCGGCTGCAGACCCTGGCCGGCCAGCAACTGGTCTCGCGGTCGCAGTACGAGCAGGCGGTGGCGCAACGCGACGCCCTGCGCGCGCAGTTGCAGAACGCGCAGCGCAACGTGGCGGTGGCCGGCAACCAGTTGTCGATCTCCGATCTCAACGTCGACAACACCATCGTGCGTGCGCCGTTCTCCGGCGTGGTCACCGCCAAGGCGGCGCAGCCGGGCGAGATCGTCTCGCCGCTGTCGGCCGGCGGCGGCTTCACCCGCACCGGCATCGGCACCATCGTCGACATGGATTCACTGGAGATCGAGGTCGAGGTGGGCGAGTCCTACATCGGCCGGGTCAAGCCGGGCATGCCGGTGGAGGCCACGCTCAACGCGTATCCGGACTGGAAGATCCCGGCCGAGGTGATCGCGATCATTCCCTCCGCCGACCGCGGCAAGGCGACGGTGAAGGTGCGCGTGGCGCTGAAGCAGAAGGACGCGCGGATCGTGCCGGAGATGGGCGTGCGGGTCAGCTTCCTGGAGGCACCGCAGCCGCAGGCGCAGCACACGCCGCAGGGCGTGCGGGTGCCGGGCGCGGCGATCGTCAAGCGCGCCGGCCAGGACGTGGCGTTCGCGGTGAAGGACGACAACACGGTCGAGCAGCGCGCGCTGAAGACCGGCATCGCCCTGGGCGACGACCGCCAGGTGCTGTCCGGCCTGGCCGCGGGCGACACGGTGGTACTGGATCCGCCGGAGGCCTTGCATGCGGGCATGCAGGTGAAGACCGCGGAGGCCGCTGCGCAGTAGCACGCGATCGTGTGCTGCGCACTGCGTCAGCACCCGAGGTTGCACCTGAAGTTGTCACTTTCCAACGGCGCCCCACCGCAGCCACACCGCTCTAGCTCAAGTTTATGCAGTTGCTGTTGCATTCCTTCCCCGAGTGACGCTCCTGCTGTTGCTTTGTAGCTGTTGCTTTTGATTTTTGCTCTACCGGGTTCCCTTCCGCAGCGGCGGATGGACCGGGGAAACACCCGAAGGGCGGCGCACATGGATGTGCGCCGTTCGCGGCAGGGGCAGGATGCCCCTTCCGCGAATCCCCGGTGCATCCGCGGACCCGGAGCGCGCAGCGCGGAGGGCGCAAGGCAGGGCGCGCTTTCTTTTGGTTACCTTTTCTTTGCGCGAGCAAAGAAAAGTAACTCGCCCGTTAGGGCGAAAGCCTTTGCTGTTGCTTCAATCTTGAGCGTCAAACGAGAAGATCTGTAGGAGCGGCATTAGCCGCGACAAACGTAATTGGTCATGGCTGTCGCGGCTGAAGCCGCTCCTACAATCCAGCGGTCGTCACCGTAGCAGCAAGTGCAAGAGCAAAGCTTTCGCCTTGCGGCGAGTTACTTTTCTTTGCTTGTGCAAAGAAAAGTAACCAAAAGAAAGCACACCCTGCCTACGCGCCCTCCGCGCTAACGCGCTCCGGGTCCGCGTCCAGCCCGGGGATCCGCGGAAGGGGCATCCTGCCCCTGCCGCGGACGGCGTACATCCATGTACGCCGCCCCTTCGGGGTTTTTCCCCGCGCTGGCCGCCGCTTCGGAAGGGAACCCGGCAAGGCAAAAGCAAGAACAACGGCAACAGCGAAAACAACAGCAACAGCAACAACTGCAAAACCATCCCGCCGCTATCGGCGACCGCATCGCCTCCACCTCGTCCACCGCCAGGAACACCACCATGTCCACCCTCGTCACCCTGCGCAACGTCACCAAGACCTACCAGCGCGGCCCCGAGAAAGTCCAGGTCCTGCACGGCATCGACCTGGATATCGCCCGCGGCGACTTCGTCGCCCTGATGGGCCCGTCCGGCTCCGGCAAGACCACCCTGCTCAACCTGATCGGCGGGCTGGATTCGCCCAGCGGCGGCGAGATCGAGATCGAAGGGCAGCGCATCGACCGCATGAGCGGCGGCCAGCTCGCCACCTGGCGCAGCCACCACGTTGGCTTCGTGTTCCAGTTCTACAACCTGATGCCGATGCTCACCGCGCAGAAGAACGTCGAACTGCCGCTGCTGCTGACCTCGCTCGGCGCCGCCCAGCGCAAGCGCAATGCCGAGATCGCGTTGACCCTGGTCGGCCTGGCCGAACGCCGCAACCACAAGCCCAGCGAACTGTCCGGCGGCCAGCAGCAGCGCGTGGCCATCGCCCGCGCCATCGTCTCCGATCCCACCTTCCTGATCTGCGACGAACCCACCGGCGACCTCGACCGGCGCTCGGCCGAGGACGTGCTGGGCCTGCTGCAGGAACTCAACCGCAGCCACGGCAAGACCATCGTCATGGTCACCCACGACCCCAAGGCCGCCGAGTACGCCACCCACACCGTGCACCTGGACAAGGGCGAGCTGGCCGACGCGCCGGCCGCGCACTGAGCGAGGCGATGCCATGAAGTATTTCTCGTTGATCTGGGCGCAACTGTTCCGCAGCAAGACGCGGACGTTGTTGACCCTGTTCTCGGTGATCGTCGCCTTCCTGCTGTTCGGCCTGCTCGACTCGGTGCGTGTGGCGTTCACCGCCGGCGGCTCGGTGGAAGGGGTCAACCGCCTGGTGGTGGCCTCGCGGCTGTCGATCACCCAGTCGCTGCCGGTGCGCCTGGAGTCGCAGATCCGCAGCGTGCCGGGCGTGCGCGACGTGACCTATGCGATGTGGTTCGGCGGCATCTATAAGGATCCCAAGGACTTCTTCCCCAACTTCTCGGTCGCGCCGAACTTCTTCGACGTGTACAGCGAATACGTGGTGCCGCCGGAGCAACTCAAGGCCTTCCGCGACACCCGTACCGGCGCGGCGGTGGGCGAGGCGCTGGCGAAGAAGAACGGCTGGAAGGTCGGCGACGTGATCCCGCTGCAGGCCACCATCTTCCCGCGCGGCGGCAGCAACGACTGGCCGCTGGAGCTGAAGGCGATCTTCAAGGCCAAGGACCGCGCCAACGTGCAGGCCGAGAACCAGTTGATGATGAACTGGAAGTACTTCGACGAGAGCAACGACTACATCAAGGGCAAGGTCAGTTGGTACACGGTGCGGCTGGACAACCCCGAGCACGCCTCGCGCGTGGCGCAGGCGATCGATGCGCTGTCGGCCAACTCCGACCACGAGACCAAGTCGCAGACCGAGTCGGCGTTCCAGCAGGCCTTCGTCAAGCAGTTCGCCGACATCGGCCTGATCGTCACCTCGATCATGGGCGCGGTGTTCTTCACCCTGGTGCTGCTGACCGGCAACACCATGGCGCAGGCGGTGCGCGAGCGCATCCCGGAACTGGCCACGCTCAAGACCCTGGGCTTCCAGGACCGCACGGTGCTGACGCTGGTGATCGTGGAGTCGGTATTGCTGATCGTGCTCGGCGGCCTGCTCGGCATGGCGCTGGCGGCGGCGGCGATCCCGGTGCTGGCCAGTGCCAGCCGCGGCGCCCTGCCGGTGCACGCGGTGCCGCTGCAGACCTGGCTGATCGGCGCGGCGCTGATGCTGGTCATCGGCGTGGTGGTCGGCCTGCTGCCGGCGCTGCGCGCGCAGCGGCTGAAGATCGTCGACGCCCTGGCCGGACGCTGAGCCCGCCCTCTCTCTCCAGCACAGCGATGCCACGGACGGCGACGCAGACCCGAGGAACAACGCAATGAAGATGCAATGGTTATGGAATGTCCTGGCGATCGCGGCGCTGGCGCTGTGCCTGGGAATCTGGATCGCCCTGCCCTGGTTCATGGTCCTGGCGCTGGTGGCGGTGCTCGCCGTGCTGCTGCTGGTCACCCGCAGCGGCCGGCTGTCGCTCGCCGCCGCGCGCATCGGCATCGCCAGCCTGCCGCAACGCTGGGGCGCCAGTTCGGTGATCGTGGTCGGCATCGCCGGTGTGGTCGGCGTGCTGGTGGCGATGCTGGCGATGGGCCAGGGCTTCCAGGCGACCCTGGACAGCACCGGCGACGACACCACCGCCATCGTGCTGCGCGGCGGCTCGCAGGCCGAGACCAACTCGGTCATCACCCGCGACCAGGTGCCGCTGATCGCCAGCCTGGCCGGTGTGGCACGCGGCGCCGACAACCGCCCGCTGGTCTCGCCGGAACTGTCGCAGGTGGTGAACCTGCAGTCCAAGTCCGACGGCAGTGACGTCAACGCGCAGTTCCGCGGCGTCGGCGAGCAGGGCTGGGCGGTGCACGACAAGGTCAAGCTCCTGCAGGGCCGTCGCTTCAAGCCGGGCTTGCGCGAGATCGTGGTCGGCAAGGGCGCGCAGTCGCAGTTCCGCGGCCTGCAGCTCGGCCAGACCCTGACCCTGGGCAACCAGGCCTGGACCGTGGTCGGCGTGTTCGCCAGCGGCGATGCGCACGACTCGGAACTGTGGACCGACACCCAGACCCTGGCCACCACCTACAACCGCAGCGCCTACCAGTCGATCAGCGTGCGGACGCAGGGCCAGGACGGCTTCCGCCAGTTCAAGGCGGCGATGGACGCCGACCCGCGGCTGAAGCTGGACGTGTTCACCACCCGCGAGTACTACCGCAAGCAAGGCGGCAACCTCAGCAAGGTGCTGGAGGTCCTGGGCACCTTCATCGGCACCATCATGGCGATCGGTGCGGTGTTCGGCGCGCTCAACACTATGTACGCGGCGGTCGCCACCCGCGCCCGCGAGATCGCCACCATGCGTGCGCTGGGCTTCCGCGGGCTGCCGGTGGTGGTGGCGGTGATGCTGGAGACCATGCTGCTGGCGCTGCTCGGCGGGGTGCTGGGCGGGCTGATCGCCTGGGCGATCTTCAACGGCTACAGCGTCTCCACGCTGGGCAGCAACTTCAGCCAGGTGGTGTTCCAGTTCAAGGTGTCCCCGCCGCTGCTGTGGACCGGGCTGAAGTGGGCGCTGGGCATCGGCCTGGTCGGCGGCCTGTTCCCGGCGCTGCGCGCCGCGCGCCTGCCGATCACCACCGCCCTGCGCGCGCTATAGCGCCAGGGCTGAACGCGCCGGGCCGGGACCCCTGTCCCGGCCCGGCCCAATGGCCGCTGACGCGTCATCGTTTCGTCATCGAAACGCGGTAGAACGGCGGCCGCCGAGGCGCTAGCCTGCGCGGCCATTTGGTTCCACGCCGCCACGTCCATGTCCTCGCGCCTGCGCCTGCTGCTCGTCCTCTGCGCCAGCCTGTGGCTGAGCGCCTGCTCCTCCACCTCGCTGAGCGACCGCCTGGTCGCGCCGGGCGGCGTGTCGCCGCTGATGGACGAGGAGCGCATCCAGAGCCTGCTGGCGACCCTGCCCAATCGCAGCGGCCACGTGGTGGTGCCCGGCGGCATCCCGATCTTCTGGCGTGCCATCGACCCGGGCGACTACCACATGCGCTACCGCTACGAGCACGCCGGCCGCGACGCCAGCGGCCACGAGCACGCCGACTTTGCCATGGACGTGGGCACCCCGGCGCCGGCCACGCACATGGCCCCGCGCGGCACCGTGTTGCTGCTGCACGGCTGGATGATGGACGGCGACTCGCTGCTGCCGTGGTCGCTGGACCTGGCCCAGGCCGGCTACCGCAGCATCAGCATCGACCTGCGCAACCACGGCCGCTCCGGCGGCGGCCCGGCCGGCTACGGCACCCGCGAGTCCGACGACGTGGTTGCGGTGATCCGCGCCCTGCGCGCCAGCGGCGAGGTGCAGGGCCCGGTGTACCTGTTCGGCGTGTCCTACGGCGCGGCCACCGCGCTGTTCGCCGCGCAGAAGCTCGGCGACCAGGTCGACGGCGTGGTCGCGATGGAATCGTTCGCCAACGCCGGCCGCGGCATCCGCGACATGATCCCGCACATGCTCGCCAGCCGCCCGCGCGGCTGGATGGCCAGCGCGGCGATGGACCTGGCGCGCTGGCGCTACGGCGGGCAGAACCTGGATGCGGTGATCGCCAACGCCAACCAGCGCCTGGCGCTGAACCTGGACCAGGTCGACGTCACCGCCGCCGCGCGCGCCGCACCGGCCTGCGTGCTGTTGCTGCATGGCAGCGCCGACCAGCACATCCCGGTGGCGCACGGCCGCCTGCTGGCGCTGGATGCGCCACGCGCGCACTACCTGGAGATGCCCGGCGAGAATCACCTGAGCCTGCCGATGCGGCTGGACCTGCTGGCGCCGACCGTGGAGGACTGGTTCGCCGACCTGCAGTCGCCGAGCCACGGCGGCCGCTGCCCGCAGCCGCTGCCACCGCGTGCGGACCCCGAGCTGCAGTTGACGGGTGGGCCGGCTGCGAGTGGTAGCCGCGGCTGAGCCGGGATGACCAGCCATTCGGCTGTGGAAAGCGGGGAGTCGGGATTGGGAATTCGTAACGGCGGGTGCGCTGCGGCGTTTACCAATCCCGAATCCCTAATCCCCAATCCCCGCTCGCCGCCACACGCCCGACCGCCACAGACTCTCACCGGCGAACAACAGCAACCCGATCCAGATAGCAGCAAAGCCGATCGCCTTGCCCGCGTCGAACGGCTCGCGGAAGAACCACACGCCCAGCAGCAGTTGCAGGCTCGGCGCGATGTATTGCAGCAGCCCGACCAGCGACAGCGGGATGCGCCGCACGCCGTAGGCGAAGCCGATCAGCGGCACCGCGGTCACCACGCCACCGAATGCCAGCAGCAGGTCGTCGCGCCAGCCCCAGCCGCCGACGAAGCCGCCGCCGTGGCCGGCCTCGCCCCACAGCACGAAGCCCAGCGCCGGCAGGAACAGGTACAGGCTTTCCACGCCCAGCCCGGCCACCGCATCCACCTGCACCAGCTTGCGCAACAGGCCGTACAGCCCGAACGAGCCGGCCAGGCCCAGCGCGATCCACGGCAGCGTTCCCGCGTCGACCGTCAGCCAGGCCACGCCGAGCGCGGCGCAGGCCACTGCCAGCCATTGCAGCGGACGCAGCCGCTCGCGCAGCACCAGCACGCCGAGCAGCACGTTGACCAGCGGATTGATGAAATAGCCCAGGCTGGTCTCGATCACGTGACCGGCATTGACCGCCCAGATGTACAGGCCCCAGTTGAAGGCGATCGCCACGCTGCTCAGCGCCAGCGTGGCCAGCGCGCGCGGCTGCGCGGCGATGCGCCGCCACCACTGCAGGCGCGCGCTGTACACCAGCCAGGCCACCACCAGCAGCGTGCTCCAGACGATGCGGTGGGCGATGATGTGCGGCGACGGCACCGCCTGCAGCAGGTGCCAGTACACCGGCACCACGCCCCACAGCGCGAAGGTCGCCGCGGTGATCCACAGGCCGCGCCGGGCCTCCTGCTCGGCGGCCGCGATCATCGCCGGGTTCTCGCCACGGTGATCACCACCACGCCGGCCAGGATCACCGCCATCGCGCCGAAATCGCTGGCGCTGAAGCGTTCGCTGCCGAGCCAACTGCCCAGCGCCACCGCGATCACCGGATTGACGTAGGCATAGCTGCCGGCCAGCGCCGGGCGCACGTTCTGCAGCAGCCACACGTAGGCAGTGAAGGCGACGATCGAGCCGAACACGCACAGGTAGGCCACCGCCAGCATGCCCTGCGCGCTCGGCAGGGTGTGCAGGCGCTCGCCGCTGAGCAGGCCGATCGCCACCAGCATCACCCCGCCGCACAGCATCTGCCCGGCGGCGGCCATGAACGGCATCGGCAGGTCGCGCCCGCGCGACCACACCGAGCCGAACGCCCAGCCGACCGGCGCGATCAACAGCAGCACCAGCCCCAGCGGGCTGGCATTGAGGCTGCTGCCGGCGTTGAGCCACACCACCCCGGCGAAGCCGACCACGATGCCCAGCCATTCGCCACGGCTGGCATGGTGGCCGCGCAGCGTGCCGAACAGCGCCATCCACAGCGGCACCGAGGCCACCGCCACCGCCGCCAGCCCCGAGGACACCTGACGCTCGGCCAGCACCACCAGGCCATTGCCGCAAACCAGCATCAGCGCACCGAGCATGGCCAGCGGCCGCCACTGCGCGCGCGTGGGCGCGGCCACGCCGCGCCAGCGCAGCACCGCGTACAGCACGCTGCCGGCGATCACGAAGCGGGTGCCGGAGACCACGCTCAGCGGCGGCGCGCCGCCTTCCAGGGCGAAGCGGATCGCCAGATAGGTCGAGCCCCAGACGACGTAGACCAGGAACAGGGCGAGAACGACGAAGCCGCCGCGCGCAGGCGCGGCAGCGACAGGAGCAGACGACATCGGACGGCGCCAGAGACAGCGGGGGCGCTATTCTAGAGCACCTGCTCCGCGCGCAAGCCGCTTCACCCGCGCGTGTCGCGCCGCCGCGGCGTGCGGACCACTCGTCGAGAAAGGAGTCGTGGATGGCATCACACCGCACCTGGCTCGCGCTGCCCTTGCTGGCGGCGCTCAGCAGCAACAGCGCGGCACGCCCGCCTGCCGGACCCTGGGAATTGAACGGACATCAGTTGCTGGAAGCCCCGCTGGACGGCTCACTGGCCGCCGACCTGGGTCCGCAGCAACCGCAGGAACTGCGGGTCATGGTGTCCTCGCGCACGGCGGCCGCGTACATGCTCGGCATCGCGGCCGGCAGCGAGGGCGCGCGATGGTGCCGACCGGCCGGCCAGTCCGGCCCACCGGATGTCCAGGCACTGGTCGCCGATCTCAGCACGCTGCCCGACGCGCGCCTGGACGAGCGCGCCAGCGATCTGGTCGTGCAGTCCTTGGCCAAACGGTATCCCTGCAAATCCACGCCGCGCCGCGCCTCACGCTGAGGGCGCCCGGCTACCGCAGGTCGCGTCGGCGAGGCGAGGTCGTGATTCATCGCGGCTGGCGCGGTGTCCGCGCCGGGCGCCGAACGCGCATCCACTGTGGCATCGGCGCCACCAGGAGCGGCGCTTGCGCTCCACCAGCACTACCAAGCCCGTGTTGCAGGCCAGCATGGGCACGCCGAGGCGCGTCGGCGGCCGCTCCTGTACGCAGCCATGCCGCGCCGCGCTGCAGCCGAGGAAACGGGATCGGCCTCGCGTAGCGAATGTGCTGCGTAAAGCAGTTCTGGTCCTGATGTCTTCACCGATGAAAGGACGCCGATGACAGCACGGTCGGCACCTGCTGCCGCGCTCCGCCGCGCCGCGAAATACCTAATAGACGGTTCAGCCGCGCGGGCGTATCTGTACGCGTACACACCCGCTCGCCGAGCATCGCCATGGCCATCGCTACCGCACTGTCGCCGCTCGGCACCGTCAATCCGTACGGCACCTCGCCCTATGGCTTCTCTGCAACGGGCACCTCGGGCGATTCGGCCCAGGCCGGCAACCCCATCGTGTCCAGCAACGATCCGGCCGCGGTGCAACAGGCCGTGGAGTTGTCCGGCGACGCCTCAGTGATCTTCAGCCTCGGCGGACTTGCCGCGAGCACCGCGGCGGACACGGGCCTGACCTACAACGCCGCCGGGCTGTTCAACAGCATCGTCAGCGCCGGCCCCACCGATGCGGCCTCGACCAGCGGCACCTCCGGTTCCAGCACCGATCCTTCGACGTCGACGACCGGCACCGGCACGTCGACCTCGACGGCCACCTCGCCGTATCCCACGCTCGACCAGGCCACGCAGACCTACGACCAGGGCCTGCTCGGCACCATCACCGCGCCGCCGTCGACCCCCGGCCTGTACAACGCCTCTGGCGTCTTCAGCAGTCAGGGCCTGACGCCGCAGCTGTCGTCGCTGCTGCAGTCCAACCCCGACCTCAGCGGCACGGTGACCGGCGATCTGCTCAATCAAGGCATCGTCGGCGGGCTGATCGATACCACCGCCTGAGCAGTGGCCGCCTCGCAGTAACTACCTACGTCTGACCGGTGAACGGCGCTTCCCGTCACGGCCTCGCGGGACACCGGTCGTCCCCACGTAGGAGCGGCTTCAGCCGCGACAGGCCTTACCGGTAATGCCCGTCGCGGCTGAAGCCGCTCCTACGGGAATGACCTTTCAGCGCGCTCGGCGATGCCTTTGCGCCGCGACACCATCGCAACCGTGCGTACCGGCCATCGCCAACAGGCGCCAATCCTGCGCAACCGACTTGGGGTGGCGGCACGTCGTGCCGCAGCTCCGGCATCGTCTTCCTGCCAACCGCTCAGCCCGGCAGCGCCGGACCGCAACCCTCCGAAGAATCGCACGCCGCCGGCAACGCATGCCGCTCCAGCGCATCGGCGTCGCTTCCGGCGTCGCCGGCCAGCGCATCGTTGGCCGCTTGTGCCGCACCTCCCATGAACAGGGAAGCGGACAGCAGCAACATGCGCATCGGGTTCACGGTCACGACCTGGCAACAAGCGGGCCGCACAGTGTAGAGAATGGCGTCGCGCCGAGACAGCGCTGCGTGGCGTTCGCGTGCGCGACGCGAGGCGGCGTTCAGCGCGCGGGACGCTCCAGCCAGCAGGCCAGCCCCTGCGCATTGAGCTCGATGTCCATGTGCAGCACGCGCTCCACGCTGGCATCGTCCAACGGGCAGCCATGCAGCCGCGCCCGCTCCAGATACAGCGCGGTCAGTGCGGCGACCAGGCAACGATGCCGGTCGGAGCGGCCATCGCAGCCACGCGCGATCGCCACCATCGCCTCCAACTGTTCCAGCAGTTCCGCCGCCAGCGCCTCGGCCCCCTCCACCGGACCGTAATGGGTGATATACAGCGTCTGTGGCGCGTAGCCGAGCATGCGCTGGATCGAGGCCTGCATGGCCTCCGGTTCGAATTGCACCGGCGACGAGGTCGGGATCGCGAACGCCCCGCGCGCGCTATCCAGTTCGCGGTAGGACAGGCCGAAGGTATCGCCACTGAACCAGCTGCGGCTGCGTGCGTCCCACACGCACAGGTGATGGCGGGCGTGCCCCGGCGTGTCGATGCACAGCAACTCGCGCCCGGCCAGCGACAGGCGATGGCCGTCCTCGGCCACGACCACGCGCTCCGCCGGCACCGGCACGATGGTGCCGTAGCTGCGCGCCATCTCCGCCTCGCCATACACCGCAGTGGCGCCGGCGATCAGCCGCGTCGGATCGATCATGTGCGGCGCGCCGCGCGGATGCACCAGCAGGCGCGCGTTCGGCAAGTGCTGCAGCAGCGCACCGGCACCACCGGCGTGGTCCAGGTGCACGTGGGTGAGGATCAGCCAGTCCACGTCGCCCGGCGCCAGGCCCGCGTGCGCCAGCGCGTCCAGCAGCACCGGCACGGCATGGCTGGTGCCGCAGTCGACGAAGGCGCCGCGCCCGTTCTCCACGATCAGGTAGGCGGCATCGAACTGCGCGCGCTGGAAGCCGGTATCGACGAGATGGATGCTGGGATCGCGTGGCATGGCGCAAAGGCGTGGCGGGCGAGGCTCCATTCTAGGCGGTATGGAGGACGCTGCCAGTGCTGCCGGCAAGGGCCGGACGGAGGATGGACGACAGAACCACCCAGACGATCGCGAGCGCCCAGTGTGGGAGGGACTTCAGTCCCGACTGCATGCGACCAGCAAACACACGCGCTTCGGATGTCGCAACAGAACGCGTCATTTGTCTGTCGGCGCGGCTTCTGGCGCGACAGGCCTTCCTGGGAATGCTTGTCGCGGCTGAAGCCGCTCCTACGACGAACCGCCGCTTGTGCTCAACCCGCCTCGCGCAAGCGCGCCAGCGCCGCCAGCACCGTCTCGGCCGGCGCCTCCAGCGTCACCGGCGCGGCCTGCAGCGCGTCCGCCTGCGCGGCCTGCTTGAGCGCGGCGATGGTCTGCCCGGCATCGCGCGGCGAGGCGAAACCGCCGCTCTGCAACAGCAGCACGCCCTCGCCATCGAGCAGCTTGAAGTAGAACTGGCCGTCGGCCTCGCGGTACTGCTTGAAGCTCGGCAGCGCCTGCTTGGCGGTCGTCGCTGCGGTGGCGCCGCCGGCCTGCGCCGACAGGTCGCGCAAGCCCACCGCATGCCGCAGCTCGGCGAGGAACGGGATCGCATAGCGCTCGCGCAGACGCTGCGCGTTGTCGCGCAGAATCGCCTCGATGTCCTGCGGGCGCGCCATCAGCGCCTCGTAGCGCACGCGCATCGGTGCGATCTCGGCATCGATGCGCTCGAACAGCTGCTGCTTGGCCTCGCCCCAGCCGATGCCGGCGGCGAATGCCTGCGCGAACGCGGCGGTCTCCTCGGCGCTGGCGAAGGCCTGGTACAACTGGAACAGCGCCGAGCCCTCGGTGTCCTTCGGCTCGCCGGGCGCGCGCGAATCGGTGACGATGGCGAACACCCGCTTCTTCAGCTCCTCGCGCGGGGCGAACAGCGGAATGGTGTTGTCGTAGCTCTTGCTCATCTTGCGCCCGTCCAGCCCGGGCAGCGTCGCCACCTGCTCGTCGATCAGCGCGTCGGGCAGCACGAAGTGCTCGCGGCCGTAGACGTGGTTGAAGCGCTGCGCGAAATCGCGCGCCATCTCGATGTGCTGGATCTGGTCGCGGCCCACCGGCACCTGCTGCGCCTTGAACAGCAGGATGTCGGCGGCCATCAGCACCGGATACATGAACAAGCCGGCGGTGACCCCGGCATCGTCGTCCTCGCCGTCGGCGCGGTTCTTGTCCACCGCCGCCTTGTAGGCGTGCGCGCGGTTGAGGATGCCCTTGCCGGCGACGCAGGTCAGGAACCAGGTCAGCTCGTTGGTCTCCGGCACGTCCGACTGACGGTAGAACCACACCTGCGCCGGATCCAGGCCTGCGGCCAGCCAGGTCGCCGCGATCTCCAGGGTCGAGCGCTGGGTCCGCGCCGGGTCCTGCGCCTTGATCAGGCTGTGCAGGTCGGCCAGGAAGAAGAAACTCTCGATGCCGGGACGCCGGCTGGCCTGCAGCGCGGGGCGGATGGCGCCGACGTAGTTGCCCAGGTGCGGCGTGCCGGAGGTGGTGATGCCGGTGAGAACGCGGGTGCTCATGCGAAATGGACGGTCCGGAGAAAACCCGGCGAGTTTACCCGCTGCGCGACAACCCCGTTCCGGCGCGTGGGGCGTTCAATCCGGCGTCCCCAGCCTGGAGTCGCCGCGATGCATGCTCTTGCTCCGTCCCTGCCCCGTCGTTCCCTCGCCGTGCTCGCCTTCGCCGTGCTGTGCATCGGCGGGCTGTGCGGCTTCCGTCCCTGGCCCGCGCCACCTGCCTCGGCGCCGGCGGTGCAGTTGCAGGTGGTCGATCGCGATGCCGGCGACGCGCCGCTGCCCGCGCATGCCTGGCGCGGCGAGCGCTGGATCGCCGCCACGCCCGGCCACCGCTACGCGCTGCGCCTGACCAACCTGACCGGCGCGCGGGTGCTGGTGGTGCTGTCGGTGGACGGGGTCAATGCGGTCAGTGGCCAGACCGCGGCCAGCGACCAGCGCGGCTATGTGCTGGCGCCATGGCAACAAACCGAGATCGCCGGTTGGCGCAAATCGTCCGAGGACGTGGCGCAGTTCGTGTTCACCGACCTGCAGGACAGCTATGCGGCACGCACCGGACGCCCGCGCAATGTCGGCGTGATCGGGATGGCGGTGTTCGACGAAGCGCGCGCATGGCCCGATGATGCCGTGCGCGACGCGGACATCGACGCAAAGCGGGCAGCCGAGACGCCAGCGCGCGCAAGCGCAACGCCTGCACCGGCAGCGGCCGCCGACCTCCCGCAACCCAGTGCCGACGCACCGCTCGCGGCGGCGCCGTCGGCCGACGCACGGGCGTATGCACGCGAGGGCAACGCCGCCGAACGCGTGCAACAACGTCTGGGCACCGGCCACGGCGCACGCGAATGGTCGCCCTCGCGCGTCACCGAGTTCCAGCGCGCCAGCGACGTGCCGATGCAGCGGACCACGTTGCGCTACGACAGCCGCGCGCGGCTGATCGCACGCGGCGTGCTGCCGCGCGCCCTGCCACCGCCGCGCGTGGCGATCGCGCCGGATGCGTTTCCTGGCGACTACGTACCGGATCCGCCGGCGCGCTGATCGGCAGGGACACAAAAAGACACGGGCCGCGATGCGGCCCGTGTCGACGACGCTGCGGCGATGTGCGCCTCAGTCGTGGTATTCCTTGCCCAGGCTGTCGCGGAAGGCATGCACTTCCTTTTCGGCGCGATCGCGCGCCCAGCCGTAGCGCTCCTGCAGCTTGCCGGCCAGATACTGGGTATTGCCCTCGGCGACGTCGAAATCGTCGTCGGTCAAGTCGCCCCACTGCGCCTTGATCTTGCCCTTGAGCTGGGTCCACTTGCCGGCAATGATGTCTTTGTTCATGGCATCTCTCGTGATGTGTAAGCGGCGCCTTACGCCGCCCGCGCAGCATCGCGCAGCCTGTGTCGCGGATCGATCAATGCAGCGTCAGCGATGCATGAGCATCGTGAACCGTTGTGCATCGCAGGCAACCGCGCAAAAAAAAACGGGCCGGCAAGCCGACCCGTTTTTGCAGCTGAGACGAGGCTCAGTTCTTGGCGGCGTCTTCGACCTTCTCGCCCGCCTTCTGCACGTCCTTGCCGGCACCGGCAACGGTGTTGCAGCCGGACAGCAGGCCCACCGAGAACATCGCCAGCAGCATCCACGCAAACGTACGCTTCATAGGTTTCACTCCTTTACTTGGTCATGGGACGCGGCACGCAGGCCGCGCGAAACTCAGCACTTGCCAGCGCTGCAATCCTGCGCCTTGTCTTCCACCTTCTCGCCCGCCTTCTGCATGTCCTTGCCGGCGCCGGCGACGGTGTTGCAGCCGGTCAGCACGCCAGCGCAGAACAGGGTCAGCATCAACAGGGTGGTCAGTCGCTTCATCGTGTCGTCCTCGGCAATCGCAGGTGGTCGGGGTGGGCGGCGATAGGCGTCGCCGCGCTACCGTCTGGCGGTGAATCTGCCGTCACGACTGTGGATTTCACGTGAATGAACCGGCGACCCATTCAGGCTGAGGCCGCACCGCTCAGTCGCGCATCAGCGTCGATTTGCCGAACAGGCTCTCCACCAGGTCCACCGCCAGTTCCGCGGTCAGGTTGCGGTGGTCCAGCACCGGATTCAGTTCCACGATGTCCAGCGAGGCCATGCGCCCGCTGTCGGCGATCATTTCCATCACCAGCTGCGCCTCGCGATAGTTGGGGCCGCCCGGCACGGTGGTGCCGACGCCCGGGGCGATGCTGGGGTCGAGGAAATCCACGTCGAAACTGACGTGCAGGTGGGTGTCGGCGTCGAGCCCGTCCAGCGCCGCCTCCATGGTCCGTTTCATGCCCATCTCGTCGATGTAGCGCATGTCGTACACGTCGACGCGGTGCTGCTTGATCAGCCGCTTCTCCTCGGGATCGACCGAGCGGATGCCGATCTGCCGCACCTGCTCCGGCCGCAGCGCCGGCGCACTGCCGCCGAGTTCGATGAGCGCCTGCGGGCCAAGCCCGCACAGGCAAGCCACCGGCATGCCGTGCACATTGCCCGACGGGGTGACCTCGCTGGTGTTGAAGTCCGAATGCGCGTCCAGCCACAGCACGCGCAGCTTACGGCCCTGCTCGCGGCAATGCCGCGCCACCGCGGTGATCGAGCCGATGCCCAGGCAATGATCGCCGCCAAGCACGATCGGCATGCGGCCATCGCGCAGTTCCGCATAGCTGGCCTCCATCAGCGCGCGGTTCCAGGCCACCACCTCATCCAGATGGCGGTAACCGTCGACCGGCGCCTGCCACGGATTGCGCGGACCATCGATGTTGCCGACGTCGCGCACTTCCACGCCGCGATTGGCCAGCGCCTCGTGCAGGCCGGCGATGCGCAGCGCCTCCGGCCCCATCCGCGCACCGCGATGGCCGGCCCCGATATCGGTGGGAACGCCGATCAGGGACACCGGCAGAAAAGACGACTTCATGCGCATACGCTCCAGCCAAAAAAGTGGCCCAGTCTAGCGGGACCGGCATGGCACGACCCGCCGCGGCGCAGCAGGCGGAGGCGTGCGGTTGGACGTCGATGGCAGTGCCTGACTAAGCTGCTCCGCCGTTTCTGGAGATCGCCTTGGAAAAGCCCTTGATCGTGACCCTGGAAGCCGCATTCGCCGGGTTGACGTTCCTTCCCTGGTTCGCGTGGGCGCACAACAGCCTCAACCCCAGGCTGATCCTGCATGCGGACCACGTGGAATATCGGGCTCTGCGTACGCGCACCTGCCCGTACCGCGAGATCGCCAACGTGGACTATCGAACAGCGTGGGGAACCGAGAACATCGTGCTGGAATTCCACGGCGCGAAGACGACCTTCATCGCCAATACCGGCCTGCTGCGGCGGACAAGGGAGGCCATCGCGATGTTGAAGCAGCAGGGTTGTCCGCTTTCCATGCGCGCGCAGACCATGCTGATGTCGCAAAGCGCCGCGGTTTCGCAGCAGTAGGACACAGCGCGACTGCACAGCGCTGCAGACGCGTTTGGTGGCGGGCAGTTGCAGTGTGGTCGCGCCGCGCGTCCATGCCATCCACCGCAGCGTCTACACAGCGCGGGATCGCTCGCTGCTCGGAGAAATGTTCGGGAGGACACGCAACGGAGGGCAAAAGCCGCTGTTCCAGCGGATTGATGACCCGCCGCGGATCTCCGCGATGCAGAGAGAAGAGGGATGGTGCCGCTTATCCGAATCGAACGGATGACCTACTGTTTACAAGACAGTTGCTCTACCGACTGAGCTAAAGCGGCAAGACGAAAGACGCCCATGAGCGGGGCCGGGGCAGTCTACCTGCTGGCGCGGGCCGCGGCACGTCCGACGGCGCGGCGCCGAACACCGGCAGGCGCGGCATTCTAGCGCAGCGCGGCGCAGTCCACGCTGCGCTGGCGCGCGGCGCCGAGTTGGCGGCGCAAGGCCGCGGCCTGCGCCGCGGAGTCGGCGCGCAGGTCCAGCCACCAGCGCGACTGGCCGTTGCCGCCGCTGGGGATCAGGTCGGCGTTGAAGCCGGCACGGGCCAGTTCCGCGCGGCGGCGCTCGGCGCCTTCGCGGCTGCGGTACTGGCCCAGGGCGATGGCATTACCGGTCTCGCCCTGGCGCAACGGGTAATAGTCGCGGATGCCGGCAGCGACGATGCGCTCGGTGGCCTGCCTGAGGCCGTCCTCGCCGCCGATCGTCGGCAGGATCACGCGGAAGCTGGTGGCATCGCTGTCGGCCGCCTCGCGCAGGCGCGGACGCGGCGCGCCCGGGGCCAGCGCGGCGACGGCCGCCTGGGCGGCATCGCGATCCGGGTACGGCCCCACGCTCAGGCACACCGCTGCGTCGGCGGTGGACTTCGCCGCAGGCTCGACCTCGCTCTGGGTCGGAGCGGGCGTAGGGGCGGCCGCGGGCGGCGTGGGTGCGGCGGCCTGTGCGGCGGTCGTGGGAGCCGCCGGTGCGTCAGCCTGCGCCGGAACCGATCCGGCCCCATCCGCGGCGACGGCGGTGTCGGCCTGCACAGCGTTCTGCGCATCGGCTGGCGCGGCGACAGGCGCGACGGCCGGCGGAGTGGGCGCAGCGGCCGGTGCCGGCGTCTCGTTGACCAGTTGCAGCGTCGCCACCCCGGCAGGCACGGCCGGCATCGGCACCGACGGCGGGGTCGGCGGCTGCATCGCCCACCACACTGCGACGCCGAGGTTGAGGATGGTCAGGACGACGAGCAGGGCGCGAACGAGCATGGCCGGATTCTAGAGCGTGCGATGCAGCTTGGGAGAGACAGTGAGGTCCGGGTGGCAGATGGCTGCCTCGGCGCAACCTCCGCCGCCGCCACGCCGCACTGCATCGCGGCCGCCAGCGCTGGCCTGCTCAGGCGGCACCGGCCGCTGCATGCGCCTGCGCCCACAACGCCAGCCCGTCCAGGACCAGCGCCGGGCGCTGCTCGGCTGGCGGCAACGCATGCAACAGCGGTGGCACGCCGCCGCCATGCAGCAACAGCCGCGGCCGTCGCCCCAGCACGGCCTCGCCCTGCTGCAGGCTGCGTTCGATCAGCGCGACCGCGGCGCCGTCGCAGCCGGAGGCCAGGGCGTCGGCGGTGTCGGCGGCGAACTCGTGGTAATCGCCGCCCTCGGCCGGCAACTGCGCTGCCTTCTGCTGCAGGGCCTGGCGCATCACCGTGGGCGAGGGCGCGATGCGGCCGCCGTGATGCAGACCGTCGCGATCGAGCAGGTCCACCGTCAGCGCCGTGCCCACCCCCACCACCAGCACGTCGCCGCCGCCATGCGCGGCGAGCAGGGCCAGGAACCGGTCCACGCCGAACGCCTGCGGCCGCGCATAGGCGATGCGGACCCCGGCGCAGACGGCCTCGGTCCGCGCCACCTGCACCTGCGCGAAGCGACTGCGCAGTGTCTCCAGCACGGTTGCGGTCAGGGCCGGCGCGGCGACGCTGGCGACATAGGCGATGTCGCCCTGCGGCAGGGCCGCCACCGCCGCCGCGTCCATGGCTTCGGCCCCATGCGGCCAGGCCTGCACCGTGCCCGCCTGACCGCTCTGCAGCGCGGCGAACTTGAAGCGCGAGTTGCCCAGGTCGAACAGCCAGTCGCTCATGCCGCCCTCACGCTGACATCGCCCGCATGCACCGGCAGCTCGCCGTCGGCGAAGGCCACGCGCAGCGCGCCATCCTCGGCCAGCCCCAGCGCCACGCCTTCGCGCACCTGGCCGCCATCGTCGATGCGCACCGCACGTCCGGCCAGCAGATCCAGCGCGGCGTAGCGCGGCAGGAACGGCGCCAGGCCTTCGGCGTCGAACAACGCCAGCGCCGGCAGCAACTGCGACAGCACCGTCGCGGCGATCGCATTGCGCGACACGGTGCCACCGGCGAGCCGGGTCAGGTCGGTCCAGGGCTGGTCGATGTCCGCGGCAGTGGCCGCCGGCATCGCCACGTTCAAGCCCAGGCCGATCACTGCCCGCGCCGGCCCGGCGAACTCGCCGCCGCCTTCCACCAGCAGGCCGCCCAGCTTGCGCCCGTCGGCCAGCAGGTCGTTCGGCCACTTCAGCCCGACCGTGGCGAATCCGGCCGAACGCAGGGCTTCGGCCACGGCCACGCCGGCCGCCAGGCTCAGGCCGCCCAGTCGGCCCAGCCCGCCCTGGAAGCTGCGCGCCACCGACAGGTACAGATGCGCGGCCAGCGGCGAGGCCCAGACCCGGCCACGGCGGCCGCGCCCGCCGGTCTGGCGCTCGGCCAGCAGCACCGCGCTGCCCTGCGCCGGCGCCGGCCGCTGCAGCAGCGTCGTGTTGCTGGAGACCAGGCTCCAGGCGATCTCCAGGCCGGCCAGTTCGGTGCGCGCCGGCGCAGTCAGCCCAGCCCGGATCGCTGCGGCGTCGAGCAGTTCCAGCGGCCGCGCCAGCCCATAGCCCTCGCCGGCCCGGCCCTCGATCTCCACCCCGGCCGCGCGCAGCGCCTGAATGCGCTTCCACACCGCCGCCCGGGTCAGCCCGCAGGCGCGCGCCAGGGCATCGCCGGACAGGGGGCCCTTGCTGAGCCTGGCCAACAGTTCGCGCTCGTCCAACGCCGGTTCCATCGCCTCGTTTCGCCCCCGGGCGCGCCGTTGCGCGACCTCGTAAACCGAAAAGTATGCGGCAACGCCCCCCGGGCGCCCAGGGCCGGCGCCCTGCAGCGGGTGAAAACCGCGTTAGAATCGGGATTCACCGCCGCTCGCCCTGGATGCCGACGATGCGCCGTTCCCTGCCCTGCCTGCTCCTGTTGCTGCTGCCCCTCGCTGCCGCCCACGCGTCGAATGTGCTGGCGGAGAAGCCGCACACCGACTGCACCTACGGCGACGCGGCCGATGCCGACAACACCCCGACGCGCCCACCCGCGACGCTGCATGCGCCGTCCTCCACCAAGCCGGCCTCGACCACCACGGGCGGCGGCAGCGACAGCGACCTGGTGCCGCGCATGCGCATGCCGAAGTGGCACAGCTTCCTGCCGGGGATGTTCCGCTGATCCCACGCTGGCTGCGCGGGCTGTGGTCCAAGCCTGCTGCCATCGATGACGCCACCTGGCAGGCCGTGCGCCGCGACTGCGCCTGGGTTGCCGCCCTGGATGCGCCGCGCGAACAGCGCCTGCGGGCGCTGGCCAGCGAATTCCTGCACCGCAAGACCATCTCGCCGCTGGGCGGTCTGCAGCTGGACGCCCGCCAGTGCGGCCTGCTTGCCGCATTGTGCTGCCTGCCGCTGCTGGAGTACGGCGTCGACGGCATGCGCGGCTGGTCGCAGCTGCTGGTCTACCCGGACGCATTCCGCGTGCAGCGCAGCCATGTCGATGCGGCGGGCGTCCTGCACGAGTGGGAAGACGAACTGATCGGCGAATCCTGGGACAGCGGCCCGTTGATCCTGTCCTGGGCCGACGTGCAGGCCGACCTGGACGATCCGCGTGCCGGCTACTGCGTGGCGGTGCACGAGATGGCGCACAAGCTCGACGTGCTCGACGGCGTCCTGGACGGCACGCCGCTGCTGCCGCGCGCCTGGCAGCGGCAATGGGCCGACGATTTCCAGCGCAGCTACGACGCCTTCTGCGCGCGCGTGGACCGCGGCCGCGCCAGCGAGATCGACGCCTACGCCACCGAAGCGCCGGAAGAGTTCTTCGCGGTGGTCAGCGAATATCACTTTTCCGCGCCAGAGCGGCTGCAACGCGAGATGCCGGAAGTGGCGGCGCATCTGGCGCGGTTCTATGGGCCGTCGCCATTCGCTGTGGACTGAGCGGCCATCGCGCCTTGAGGCATCGCGTCAAGACGTCGCTGTGCTGAACGTGACAAAGCATGCGTTACGGGGAGTCGAGCGCATAACGCGTCGGGACTGAAGTCCCTCCCACAGTGCACCCGTCGCGGCTGAAGCCGCTCCTACAGGACATTTTCGAATCCCTTGGTCGCGAAGAACGCCTCACACCAACTTCAGATCCCGCGCATGCGCCTGCGGAAACACCTTCTGCAGTTGCGTCGGCGACAGGCCCCACATGCGGCCGAGCAGGCCGGCGAACATGTCGCGGTAGTTGGTCAGCACCGGGTAGTCGCGGTCCTGGAACAGCTTGTCCTTGCTCACCGCCACCTGCTCGCCGGCGATGCGTCCGCCGTTGACCCCGCCGCCCAGCACCCAGTACGTGGTGCCGTGGCCGTGATCGGTGCCCTTGTCGCCATTCTCGCGGAAGGTGCGGCCGAACTCGGACAGCACCACCACCACCGTATTGCGCCACTCCGGCCCCAGCGCCTCGGCATAGGCCGACAGCCCCTCGGACAGGTTGGCCAGGTTGTTGGCCAACGCGCCGTCGGTGCTGCCCTGGTTGACATGGGTGTCCCAGCCGCCGACATCGACGAAGCCGAGCCGGTAGCGCTCGCGCATCAGCGTGGCGATGCGGCGGGTCTCGTCGGCGAAGGTGCGCGCGCTGGCGGCGCCGCGGTTGGCCTGCTGCATCTCGTCGCGCAAGGCCTGCGAGACCTGCTGGCGCAGGGCCAGGCCATCGTGCGCGGCGCTGGCCAGCTGCGTGCCGTGGTACATGCCGGCGAGGATGTCGGCCTGACGCTGGTCGAAGGCCGGGGTCGGATTGCGCTTGAGCGAGAGATTGGGAATGTCGCCGCCGCCCTGGAAGCTCAGCGGCAGCGAATCGGTGAAGGCGATCGACGGCGTGCCGGTGGCTACCTGCGACAGCCGCGCCAGGAAGCCGGTGCGGTAGTCGCTGCGCTGCCCGGCCGGCTGTCCGGCCTCGATGCTGTCCTGGGTCTCGAAGTGGCTGCGCGACAGGTCGTCGGTGCCGGCGAAGGGCACGAACGCCAGCTGCTTGTCGTTCCACAACGGCATCAGCGTGTCGCGCAGCCGCGGGTTCAGGCCCCACTGGCTATCCAGCGCAATGGCGCTGTTGGGATTGGCCGGATCCGGCCTGGCGATCGCCAGGCTCGGCCGCGAGGCGTAGTAGAAATCGCTGGCGTACGGCACCAGCAGGTTGTTGCAGTCGTAGCCGCCGCGCAGGAACACCACCAACAGGCGCGGCGACGGCGCCGGTGCGGCGAACAGGCGCCCGGCGAACGGCAGGCTGGCCGCAGCGGCGGCGGACGCGAGCAGGAAGCGGCGACGGTGCATGACGGAACTCCGGGCGGCGAAGGCCGCAGTCAGCGGTAATTGAAGTCGGGGGACGCCAGCAGGTAGCCGTTCCACTCCTGCTGCGAGCGCGCCTGCGCCAGCGCCTGGCGCGTGGCATCGCTCAGTTGCGGCTCGATCGCGTGGTAGTACAGCGGGGTGCTCAGTTGCGGGAAACCACCGCGCTGCTGTCCGTCGACGGTGAACAGCTGGGTGTTGCCGTTGCCGATCGCGCGCGCGATCTCGAAGCGCTGCGCCATCTGCCCGGAGCTGTTCCAGGCACTGGACTGCAGCGACCAGCCATCGGGCGTGATCCGTCCGAAACTCGGCTCGCCCATCTGGTTCAACCAACCCAGCAGCGGCTGCGGATTGACGATGGTCTGGCCGTCGTAGGCCAGGCGCAGCGCCGAGACCAGGAACCGATAGGGGTCCTTGAACTTGTGCGGCGCGCCGGCGGCCATCTCCGGCGCGGTGAACATCACCTGCAGCACCGCGGCGATATCGCCATCGCTGCGCTGGAAGGTGCGCGCCATCTTCTCCACCAGCGCCGGCGGCGGATCGTCGGCGACGAAGTACTCGGCCAACTGCCGCGAGATGAAGTGCGCGCATGCCGGCTGGCGCACGATCAGTTGCACCGCGCGCTCGACCTCGTCGAAGCCGCCGCCGGCAATGCGCTGGCCGAGCAAGGTCTTGTCGCCGGGTTCGTGCCGCGCCGGATTGAATTCGAACGCGCCGCGGCGCACATACTGCGCCTGCAGCGCCGGCGGCAGCTTCGGCGGACCGTCGCGGTCGACCGGCGCGATGCCGACGCCGGTCAGGATCAGCGCCAGTTGCTGCACGTCCTTCTGCGTGTAGCCGGCATCGACGCCGAGGGTATGCAACTCCATCAACTCGCGCGCGTAGTTCTCGTTGACCTTGCCCTTGGCGTTCTGCGCGTTGTCCAGGTACTCCAGCATCGCCGGACTCTCCAGCGTCGCCATCACCAGGTCGGAGAACTTGCCCAGGGCATGCGGACGGATCGCGTTGTCGGCGTAGTCGGCCACGGTCCAGTGCAGGCGGCCCTTGTCGGCGAACACGCTGAAATGATTGAGCCAGAACCACACCATCTGCTCGCGCAGTTGGTCCGGCGCGTAGATCGCACGCAACAGCTGCGCCTGCCGAGCCTGGTTCAACAGCAGATCGCCGCGCTGCTGCGCAGCCTTCTTCGCCGCGACCTTGGCATCGCCGTCGGGCATCGCCTTGATCGCCTGCTGCGCGGCGGCCTGCTGCTTGAGCAGTTCCTGCACCGGCGTGTGCAATGCCGCGTAGCCGTCCAGTTGCGCGCGCACCGGCGCCGGCAGCGCGGCGTCTCCGGCATCGGCCTGCAGTTGCTCGCGCAGGAAGCGCTTGCGGCCGTCGTGCTCGAACTGGGCCACGCTGGCGCTGTCCAGGCCGATGGTCATCGACTGCAGCCAGCGCGCGTCGTCGCGCTTGATCACCTTGTCGGTGGCGGCAATGGCACCGACGGTGAACAGCACCAGCAGCGCCGACAGCAGCAGGCGCTGGGTGTGGCGCAACACACGCCGGCCGCGCACGCGCAGACGCGTTGCTGCAGGACGATGCCGGGGTACGGGCATGCGGGGCTCCTGGACGAAAAGCGGCGTGAAGACCGGCGCAGTATCGCCAGCTGGGCGCCGGTCGCGTTAAGCCACTGTCGGAAACCTCCCGGTCATTTGCACGGGATTCACCTGCTGCTGCGGTGCAGCGCTGCCGCGTGGGTCGACCGGATGTCGGGCCTGTAACACCGTGGGATACGGGTCTCAGCTGGCCGGACCTGTTCCTGCGCCTACAGCCCCGGCGGCAGAGTGACGAGGAAACGCGCCCCGCCCAGTTCCTCGGAGCGGCTCACCTGCAGTTCGCCGCGGTAGCCCTTGACCAGGTCCTGCACGATCGCCAGGCCGATGCCGTGGCCATGCACGCGCTCGTCGCCGCGCACGCCGCGCTGCAGGATGTGCGCCACTTCCTCCGGGGCGATGCCGGGGCCGTCGTCCTCCACGGCGATGATCAGGCCGGCGCGGCGGCTACCGGCGGCCGGCTCCGGGCGCACGCTCAGCAGCACCCGCCGGCGCGCCCACTTGAACGCGTTCTCCAACAGGTTGCCGAGCAGCTCCTGCAGGTCGCCGGGCTCGCCATGGAAGCGCGCGCTCGGCTCGATGTCGAACTCGCACAGCACGCCCTTGGCCGCGTAGACCTTCTCCAGGCCGCGCACGATCTCCTCGGCGTTGGGCTCGATCGGCAACGGTGCGGCGAACAGCTTGTGGCCGCTGGAAGCGGCGCGCGCGAGTTGGTAGGACACCAGGTTGTTCATGCGCCGCAACTGCACGTCCAGTTCTTCGCGCAGCTCCGGCCCCTGCGCGCCGCTGTCGAGCTGGGTGCGCAGCACCGCCAGCGGGGTCTTCAGGCTGTGCGCCAGGTCGGCCAGGGTGTTGCGCTGGCGGTCTAGGTTCTCGCGCTCGCTCTCGATGAAGGCGTTGATGCTGTCGGTCAGCGGCTCCAGTTCGCGCGGGTGGCGATCGCCCATGCGCATCGCTTCGCCGCGCTGCACCTTGGTCAGTTCGTTGATCACCCGGCGCAGCGGGCGCAGGCTCCATTGCAGGATGAAGGCCTGCAACACCAGCAGGATCAGGCCGGCGCCGCCGAGGTTGAACCACACCCGGCCGCGGAACACGCGCAGCTGCGCACCCAGCGCGCGGGTGTCCTCCATGATGTAGATGGTGACCGGGGTTTCCTTGTCGCGGCGCACGTAGGCCAGGCCGATGCCGTAGCGGTAGACCTCGCCCTCGCTGCCGTCGATCTGGGTCATCGGCCAGGGCCCGTCGAAGGTTTCCTGGCGCGGTTCGAGCATGCCGCCGCGCGGCGGCAGCGGGCCCTCGCTGGACATCGAGATCCAGCGCTCGTTGGGCATCACGATTTGCGCGTACAGGCCGCTGCCGGGCCGGTCGAAATGCGGGTCCGGCGGCGGCTTGTCGTTGTTGATGTACAGCGAGCCGTCGCGGGCTACGTCGATGTTGTTGGCGTAGGCGGTGGCGTAGCTCTTCAGGCGCTCGCGCAGGTTGCTCAGCGCGGTGTCGGCGAACGCCTGGTCCAGCGCATAACCTGCCGCGGCCAGGAACGCCAGCAGGCTGAGGCTGGCGGCGAGCAGCTGGCGCGCCTGCAGCGAACGCGGGCGCCAGCGCTTGTACCACCTGGGTCGTGCCGCCACGCGGTCGCTTCCTCGGTGTGCTCGCCGGCGCCTGCGATCAGCCTTCGGTGCGCGGAATCGCGAACCGGTAGCCGCGGCCGCGCACGGTCTCGATCGGCTTCAACTCGCCGTCCGGGTCCAGCTTCTTGCGCAGGCGGCCGATGAAGACTTCCAGCACGTTGGAGTCGCGGTCGAAATCCTGCTGGTAGATGTGCTCGGTCAGGTCGGCCTTGGAGACCAGTTCGCCGGCATGCATCATCAGGTACTCGAGCACCTTGTACTCGTAGCTGGTCAGGTCGACGTTGCTGCCGCTGACGCTGACGGTCTGCGCCGCCAGGTCCAGCGCGACCGGGCCGCATTCCAGCGTGGGCTTGCTCCAGCCGGCGGCGCGGCGCAGCAGCGCATTGACGCGCGCCAGCAGCTCTTCGACGTGGAACGGCTTGACCAGGTAGTCGTCGGCACCCTGCTTGAGGCCTTCCACCTTGTCCTGCCAGCTGGAACGCGCGGTGAGGATCAGCACCGGGAACTTCTTGCCTTCGTCGCGCAGCGCCTTGATCAGCTCCATGCCCGACATCTTCGGCAGGCCGAGATCGATGATGCCCACGTCGAAGGGCACTTCGCGGCCCATGTACAGGCCTTCCTCGCCGTCCTGCGCCGCATCCACCGCAAAGCCTTCGCGCTTCAGGCGAGCGGCCAGGGTCTCTCGCAGCGGAGCTTCGTCTTCGACCAGAAGGATACGCATAACTCTCCCTAGTAACTTACAGGTGGCCGTTGGCCGGGGCGGTGTGTGGAACCTGAACCGAACTATCCGGACTCACGGGTGATCGTCGCGTGGTGGCTCGGGAGGCTCGCCCGACCGCGGCGCCCGCGGCGGTACCGCACGGCCAGGTTGCGGATCGTCCATGTAGCGTACCCGCCCACGGCCGTCCATGTACTTGACGCGGTTGATGTCGCGGCCATCGAACGGCACGCGCTCGGCGCCGAGGATCTGCCCGCCGGTGGAGCGCTGCACCCGACGCACCGCGTCGGACAGCGAGCTGCCGCCATAGTCCCGGTTGCGCCCCGCATCGCGCTCCGGCGGCGCCATCACCCCCGGCATGGGCGGCTGCTGCGCACGGCCATGGCCAGCCGCGACCGACGCCAGCGCGAGCGCGAACACAGCGGCGAAGCGGTAGTGGCGGGAAGCGGAAGAAGTCACGACGGGCATCCTAACGGACTGATCGGAAACGTTCAAAACTTGTGAAGCGCGACACCTCGCGGGAACGATGGCGACCTCGAGAAATCGAGGCAAATTCTTGATTTTTCGGGGTGAATCCGGTCTGAACTTTTCCGGGCGCCACGGGCGACATTCAGTCAAATGAACCTGCCGAAGACCGATGCAAGGGCCGCGCCAGCGCTCTGGAGAGGCCCTCGCCAGGTACTTCAGGGCGTCTCCCTGCAGGCAGAGACTAGTCGGCGGACCCTGAACAGACTCCCTGAACGAGCAGAGGGAAAGTGGGATCCGGGTCCACCACCGAGCAGGCCGCCATGTCGTCGGATGCCTCCGCGCGGAGGCGATGACGGCCCGCCGCCACGCAGCAGCTACGGTCCGAAGACGCTCCCTGGATCGGCTCAGGCCGCCGCGCGCGCCGCCCCGTCGGTGACCGCCAGCGCCCGCTCCAGCAGTGCCCAATCGGCCCCGGGGCGGTGCGCCCCTTCGCTGAGCACCTGGCGGAAGGCACGCCCGCCGGGCTGGCCGTGGAACAGCCCGAGCAGGTGCCGGGTGATGTGCTTGAGCGCCAGACCTTCGGCCAGGCGTGCCTCGACGTAGGGACGCAGCGCGCGTAGCAGTTCCGCGCGCGGGCGCAGCGCGGCGCCGGTCAGGGCCGCGTCCAGCCGGTGCAGGACGTAGGGGTCGTGGTAGGCGGCGCGGCCCAGCATCACCCCGTCCACCGCCTGCAATTGCGCCTGCGCCGTCTCCACCGCAGCCAGGCCACCGTTGAGCACCACCTGCAGTTGCGGCCGCTCGCGCTTGAGCCGGTACGCCCAGTCGTAGCGCAGCGGCGGCACTTCGCGGTTCTCCTTCGGCGACAGGCCCTGCAGCCAGGCGTTGCGCGCATGCACCACGAACAGCCCGCAGCCGGCCGCGGCGACCTGGTCGACGAAGGCCAGGAACACCGCGTAGTCGTCGTCCTGATCCACGCCCAGCCGGCACTTCACCGTCACCGGGATGTCCACCGCCGCGACCATCGCTGCCACGCAGTCGGCGACCAGCGCCGGCTCGCGCATCAGGCAGGCACCGAAGCGCCCGGCCTGCACCCGGTCGGACGGACAGCCGCAATTGAGGTTGATCTCGTCGTAGCCCCAGTCCTGGCCGATCCGCGCCGCCTGCGCCAGCAGCGCCGGCTCGCTGCCGCCGAGCTGCAGCGCCAGCGGATGCTCGGCCGCATCGAAATCCAGCAACCGCGCGCGATCGCCCAGCACCACCGCATTGGCGTGCACCATCTCGGTGTACAGCCGCGCCGACGGCGCCAGCAGCCGGTGGAAGACCCGGCAATGGCGGTCGGTCCAGTCCATCATCGGCGCCACGGACAGCCGCAGCGAGGCGGCGTAGCGCGCGGGGAGATCGGCGGCGGGGAGCGGAAGCATCATCGGCACGGCGGACGGGCGCCACCGGCCGTCTGCCGCAGCGCCAGGTCATTGGCTTAGGGATCAATAGCTTACACGTTCGCGACAAACGCTGCCGGGCCGAGCCCGCAAAACACACCTGGCCCTTGACCGCCCGCCGCATCCGGCCTATCGTGCGCTCGCCGAAGGTATTCATCGCTTCATTCGGATGAAGGGATGAATTTAAACGGGAATCCGGTGACGGCCGGCGCCGCAAGCGCCTGCCCATTCCGGAGCTGCCCCGCAGCGGTGAATGGAAACGACCTCCGTCAATGGCACTGGGCCGGCGCATGCCGGCCTGGGAAGCGACGGACAGTAGGTGCGCAGCCAACGTGGTGCGCGTGTCCATCAGCCCGAATACCGGCCCCGGCCGGAGGACCGTGCGTCCTCCGATTCGACCTGGCGCCTCCGCGGGGAGGCGGCCGGACCGCGACCCGGCCTTGCGCCGCGCCGCGCCGTCCGCCTGCCCGCGCGGTACCGGTTCGCCCGCGGGGGCGAAGGTCGCTGGCGTGGCGGGCGGTCCGTGCGAACGGGGCGCGCGGCGCGCGGTTCCTTCGTTCCTCAATGCCCTTGAACGCAATGAGGAAACGCAACATGACGATCGTGACCAACCTGGGCTTCCCGCGCATCGGTGCGCGGCGCGAGCTCAAGCAGGCGCTGGAACGCTACTGGCGCCGCGACATCGACGGCGCGCAACTGCAGGACACCGCACGCGAGCTGCGCCTGCGCCACTGGCAACTGCAACGCGAGGCCGGGGTGGACGTGCCGCCCAGCAACGACTTCAGCCTGTACGACGCGATGCTCGACACCGCGTTCCTGTTCGATGCGATCCCGCAACGCTACCGCGCGCTGGCCGATGCCGATCCGCTGGCTGGCTACTTCGCGATGGCGCGCGGCACCCAGGAACACGGCCTGGACCTGCATGCGCTGGAAATGACCAAGTGGTTCGACACCAACTACCACTACCTGGTGCCGGAGCTGGCGCGGCGCCAGCACTTCCGCCTGCGCGGCGACAAGCCGGTGGTGGAGTTCCTGGAAGCCAAGGCGCAGGGCATCCAGACCCGGCCGGTGCTGATCGGGCCGGTGACCTTCCTGGCGCTGTCCAAGACCGTGGACGGCAGCGACCGCTGGGCGCTGCTGGACAGCCTGCTGCCGGTGTACGCCGAACTGCTGCAACGCCTGCACGCGGCCGGCGCCGGCTGGGTGCAGCTCGACGAACCGGCGCTGGTGCTGGACCTGGACGAGGCCGCACGCGCCGCCTATCGCCGCGCCTATGATGTCCTTGCGCAGGCGCCGCGGCCGAAGCTGCTGCTGACCAGCTACTTCGGCGAGTTGGGCGACAACCTCGACCTGGCGATGGCGTTGCCGGTGGACGGCATCCACGTGGATCTGGTGCGTGGCGTGGCACAACTGGACGCGGTGCTGCAGGCGCTGCCGGCCGGGCGCGTGCTCTCCGCTGGCCTGGTCAACGGCCGCAACGTGTGGCGTACGCCGCTGGACAACGCGCTGACCCTGGCCCGCTACGCCGCCGGCCATGTCGGCCGCGAGCGGCTGTGGCTGGCGCCCTCGTGCTCGCTGCTGCACGTGCCGGTGGATCTGCAGCAGGAGACCAGGCTGGACCGCGAACTGGTCGGCTGGCTGGCCTTCGCCAGGCAGAAGCTGCAGGAACTGCGCACCCTGGCCGATGCGCTGGACGACCAGCCGCAGGCGCAGGCCGCGCTGGACGCGGCGCGCGATGCGCTGGCCAGCCGTCGCGCCTCCACCCGCGTGCACCGCGCTGAGGTGGCGCGGCGGGTGGACGCGCTGACCGACGACGCCGGCCGCCGGCAGTCGCCGTACGCGCAGCGCCGCCAGGCACAGCAGGCGGCGCTGCGGCTGCCGCTGTATCCGACCACCACGATCGGCTCGTTCCCGCAGACCGAGCAGGTGCGGCAGGCGCGCGCGCAGCACAAGGCCGGCAAGCTCGACGATGCCGCGTACGACGCGTTCCTGGCGGCCGAGACCGAACGCTGCGTGCGTGCGCAGGAGCAGCTGGGACTGGACGTGCTGGTGCACGGCGAGTTCGAGCGCAACGACATGGTCGAGTACTTCGGCGAGCAGCTCGACGGCTTCGCCTTCACCCGCCACGGCTGGGTGCAGAGCTACGGCTCGCGTTGCGTCAAGCCGCCGATCATCTACGGCGACGTGCAGCGCCCGGCGCCGATGACGCTGCGCTGGACCCAGTACGCGCAGTCGCTGACCGAGCGGCCGATGAAGGGCATGCTGACCGGGCCGGTGACAGTGCTGCAGTGGTCGTTCGTGCGCGACGACCAGGAGCGCGCGCAGACCTGCCGGCAGATCGCGCTGGCGCTGCGCGACGAGGTGCGCGACCTGGAGGCGGCCGGCATCGGCGTGATCCAGATCGACGAGCCGGCGATCCGCGAAGGCCTGCCGCTGCGGCGTGCCGACTGGCAGGCGTACCTGGACTGGGCGGTGCAGTGCTTCCGCATCGCCGCGGCCGGCGTGCGCGATGCCACGCAGATCCATACTCACATGTGCTACTCGGAGTTCAACGACATCATCGAGGCGGTGGCGGCGATGGACGCGGACGTGATCTCGATCGAGACATCGCGCTCGCGCATGGAACTGCTGGATGCCTTCGTGCGCTTCCGCTACCCGAACGCGATCGGGCCGGGCGTGTACGACATCCACTCGCCACGCGTGCCGAGCACGCAGGAGATGGTGGAGCTGCTGGAGAAGGCGCGCGCGGTGCTGGATCCGCAGCAACTGTGGGTCAATCCGGATTGCGGGCTGAAGACCCGCGGCTGGGCGGAAACCCGCAACGCGCTGCAGGCGATGGTGGCGGCGGCGCAGCAGTTGCGCAGCCAGCACGCGCAGGCGGCGTGACCTGGCGATGCCCGGCGCCAGGTGCGCCGGGCATCGCGATGGCTGCAGCATGTCCGGCATCCCAGTTCGGCGTGCATTGCTGCATTGCGTCTTTGTCCGGCAATGTGCGCTGGCTATAACCACAGGCGAACGCGTGGCGAGGGGGCGCTGCGTCCTCGCCGACGTGCTGCCGGCGGCGCAATGCGTCGCGGCTCCGGCATGCACGTCTGCTTCTCAGCACCGCCAGGGAGAGCGCGTCATGCCGAAGCTGTCGAACCTGTCCGCCGTCTGCGTCCTGTGTCTCGTTGTCCCCGCCGCCGCACTGCACGCGGCCGAACTGATTCCCAAACAACTGGCCGGCCCGCCCGAGGAGTTCGCGCAGATGCGCGCACCCGCCCCGGCGGAAGCGGCGATCCTGTCCAAGAGCGCGTTGCTGCCGGTGGAATTCTCCGCCGCGCGCAGCGGCGGCCCGGCGCAATGGCAGACCACCCTGCCGGTGGAGAACGGCAAGCTGCGCTTCGTGGTGCTGTCCGGCGAACACGACTGGCAACCGCGCCTGAGCGCACCGGCCACGGCCAGCGCACGCATGGGCACGGCCGCCGCCACGCCGATGCTCGCGCCCAGCGCCAAGGCCACCCAACTGGGCGCCGGCGGCGCCGCGCTGCCGGCTCGCGAGTACCACGTGGACAGCGCCGCCAACGGCGACTGGACCCTGACCCTGCAGGCCGATGGCAGCAATACGGTGCAGCGCGGCTATGTGCTGATGGAAGGCGACCCGCGCACGCAACTGGCGTCCTATCCCAGCGACCGCGCGCAACTGCAGCGCGGCCAGCGTATCGGCCTGACCGCCCTGCTCGGCGGCATCGATGCGCAGGGCGGCGTGTCGCTGGCGCGCAGCGCCGGCAGCGGCCGCATCGACACCGCACAGCTGCGCGTGATCGCGCCGGACGGCTCCGTCAGCCAATGGCCGATGGCCGACGACGGCCGCCACGGCGACGGCGCCGCGGGCGATGGCGTGTATGCCGGCGACTTTCCGGCGACGGCCACCGGCACCTACATCGCGCAGGTGGTGGTGCATGGTCACGACGCCGGCGGCCAGGCCTTCGTACGCACCAGCGAGCACGTGCTGCCGGTGCTGGACACCACCTTGCGCATCAATGCCGATGCCGTCGCCGCCAGCGCACAGCCCGGCACCCGGCTGACCCTGCCGATCCCGGTGCGGATCGGCGGCGGCCAGGCGCCGGCGCACTACCGCGTGCTCGGCGAACTGTGGGGCACCGGCCGCGACGGCAGCGCGGTGCCGGTGGCCTGGCTCGGCGGCATGCTGGCGCCGCAGGACGGACGCCTGCCGCTGAGCGTGGACGAACGCTGGATCGTCCGCGCCGGCGCGCGTGCGCCGTTCACCCTGCGCAACCTGCGCGTGGAGGATCCGGACAACTTCGTGCCGCTGGCCACGCGCGCGACGCTGCCGCTGACCCTGCCGGCACTGCGTCGCAGCAGCGTGGCACGCAGCACCGGCACGATCGACGAGAGCATGCGCATGGGCGAGCGCCCGGCGCAGCTGAGCACCGCCGCCACCGACATGCAGGCGCAGGCCACCGGCAAGCGCCTGGTGCTGGTGCACGGCTATTGCTCGGGCGGGGTGTGGCCGGTGGCGCAGTTCACCAATGCCTCCGCGTTCCTGGACGTCAACCAGAACCGCAGCAACGACCAGTTCGCGCAGCGCCTGGCGCAGTTCGGCAGCCAGTGGAACTCGTTCGGAACCGTGGCGCACAGCCAGGGCGGCATGGCGGCGCTGCACCTGTACGTCTACTACTGGAGCGGCCTGGACAACGCCAGCGGCGGGCGGGTGATGCAGTCGGTGGGCACGCCCTACCAGGGCACCAACCTGGCCGGCATCCTGGCCACGGTGGGTTCGTGGTTCGGCGTGGGCTGCGGTACCAACAACGACCTGACCTACGACGGTGCCAAGGCCTGGCTGGCCGGCATCCCCAACTCGGCGCGGGCACTGGTGAACTACTACACCACCTCCTTCGCCAAGACCAACTGGTACACCAACGACTACTGCAATGCGGCCTCGGACCTGGTGCTGAGCGACCCGGAGGACGGCACCGTGGAGCAGGTCAACGGCCAGCTACCCGGCGGCGTCAACCGCGGTCACACCACCGGCGAATGCCACACCACCGGCATGCGCGACCCGGCGCAGTACCTGGACGCCGGCCGCAACGCGACGATGAACGCCAACGCGGCGCGTTGAGGGGCCGGGATCAGGGAATCGGGATTGGGGATTGGTGAAGCGCTGCCCGGGCATGTCAGCCTGTGCAGCGCCGATCTCTCCCCAGTGCCGAAGCCGCGGCTGGTGCAATTCGCTCGGCATGCGGTGGTTGTAGGAGCGGCTTCAGCCGCGACGGGCGTTGTCGGTGACGCCTGTCGCGGCTGAGGCCGCTCCGACGATCGTGCGGGGAATACGCTAACGCGCCGCATCCGCCACAGACTCGCCGCTCTGCGCATCGGCGCCGCCGCCAAGCACCTTGTATAGGGTCACGCGGTTGCTCGCCTCGGTCAGGCGTAACGTGATCAGGTCCTGCTGCGCGGCGTAGAGCGAGCGCTGCGAATCCAGTGCGTCCAGATAGCTGTCCACGCCATTGCGATAGCGGGCCTCGGCCAGGTCATCGCTGCGCTGGGTGGCCGCGACCAAGGCGCGTTGTGCGTCCATGCGTTCGTCCAGCTGCGCGCGCGTGGCCAGTGCGTCGGCCACTTCGCTGAAGGCGCTCTGGATCGCCTTCTCGTAGGTGGCGACGTTGGCGTCACGAGTGATGCGGGCCACGTCCAGTTCGGCCTTGAGCGCGCCGGCACGGAAGATTGGCACGCTGATGCTGGGCACGAACGACCAGGTGCGGCTGCCGGCGTCGAACAGGCTGGACAGCGCGCTGCTGCTGCGCCCGGTCGAGGCGGTCAGCGAGATGGTCGGGAAGAACGCCGCGCGTGCCGCGCCGATGTCGGCGTTGGCCGACTTCAGCGCGTGCTCGGCGTACAGAACATCCGGCCGCTGCAACAGCACGCGCGATTCCAGCGGCGCCGGCAGTGGCGCCAGCGCCACGCCGTCCTCCAGCGCGCCGGCCTGCGGCAGGGCATCGGCCGCCACCGACGCGCCGACCACCAGGTCCAGGGCGTTGCGCGCCGTGGCCAGTTGCGTGGTGTAGCTGGCCACGTCGGCACGTGCGCTCTCCACGCTGGTCTGCACTTGGGCCAGGTCCAGCCCGGAGGCGATGCCTTCGCGATGCCGCGCCTCGGTCAGCGCCAGCGTCCGCCGCTGGCTGTCCAGGGTCTGCTGCGCCAGCGCCAGGCGTTGCTGGTCGGCGGCCACGGCCAACCAATCCGCGGCGACCTCGGCGACCAGGCTCAAGCGGGTACTGCGCTGGGTCTGCGCGGTGGCCAGGTAGGTTTCTAGGGCTTCGTCCTTGAGGCTGCGGATGCGTCCGAACAGGTCCAACTCCCAACTGCTGACGGCGACGTCGGCCGTGTAGGTACGTGCCACCTCGGCGTGTCCGCTGGCGTTGGTGGACGCGCTGCTGCGCGCAGCGCTCTGGCTGCCGCTCACACTTACCGACGGGAACAGGTCGGCGCTTTGGATGCGGTATTGCGCGCGCGCCTTGTCGATGTTGAGCACGGCCACGCGCAGGTCGCGGTTGTTGTCCAGCGCCTGCGCGATCACCTGCTGCAGGCGCGGATCGAGGAACACCTGGCGCCAGTCCAGGATCGCCACGTTGGCGCCGTCGCCAACGGCGCCGCTGCCGCTGTCGGCAAAGGTGGCCGGCACCGGTGCGTCGGGACGGGCATAGCTCGGCGCCAGGCTCGCGCAGCCGGCGAGGACACCGGCGCAGGCCACCGCAAGCGCGCCACGGCGCAGGAACGAACGGATCACGGCGTTGCCTCCTCGGTGTGCAGCGGTTCCGATTCGGCGCGCTTGCCGGGGAACAGGCTGCGCACGATCACGTAGAACAACGGCACGAAGAAGATGCCGAGTGCGGTCGACACCAGCGTTCCGCCGAGCACGCCCGTGCCCAGCGCGTGGCGGCCGCCGGAGCCGGCACCGCTGCTGACCACCATCGGCAGTACGCCGAGCAGGAACGCCAGCGAGGTCATCAGGATCGGGCGCAGGCGCAGGCGCGCGGCATGCAGGGTGGCGTCGATCAGCGGCTGGCCCTTCTCTTCCAGTTCCTTGGCGAACTCCACGATCAGGATGCCGTTCTTGGCGGCCAGGCCCATCGTCGCCAGCAGGCCCACCTGGAAGTAGATGTCGTTGGACAGCCCGCGCAGCCACGTCGCCAGCAGCGCGCCGACGATGCCCACCGGCACCGCCAGCATCACCGAGATCGGGATCGACCAACTCTCGTACAGCGCGGCCAGGCACAGGAACACGAACACCAGCGATACCGCGTAGAGCATCCAGGTCTGCGCACCGGCCGCCTGCTCCTGGTAGGACATGCCCGACCAGGCGTAGCCCACGTCCTTGCCGATCTTGCCGACCAGCGCGGCGACGCCGTTCATCGCCTCGCCAGAACTGATGCCGCTGGCGGCGCTGCCGGTGATCTCCATCGACTCGACGCCGTTGAAGCGGCTCAGCACCTGCGGCGCATACGCCCACTGGCTGCTGGAGAACGCCGAGAACGGCACCATCTCCGCGCTGCTGTTGCGCACGTACCAGCGGCCGATGTCGGCGGGCAGCATGCGGGCAGCCGGCTCGCCCTGCACGTAGACGCGCTTGACCCGATTGTTGTTGAGGAAATCGTTGACGTAGCTGCCGCCCATCACCGTGGCCAGCGTGGCGTTGATGTCCGCAGCGCTCAGACCCAGCGCGCCGGCCTTGGCGTCGTCGATCTGCACGCGGTACGTGGGCGCGTCTTCCAGCCCGTTGAAACGCACGGCGCTCAGGTTCTTGTCGGCGTTGGCCAGATGCAGCAGCTGCTGGCGCGCGGCGACCAGCGCGTCGTGGCCCTTGCCGGCCACGTCCTGCAGTTCCAGGGTGAAGCCGGAGGTGGTGCCCAGGCCGTTGATCGCCGGCGGCGACAGCGCGAACACCTGCGCATCCGGCAGCGTGCCCATCATCGCGCCGGTGATGCGGTTGGCGATCTCCTGCGCCGAGGCATCGCGCTCGGCCCAATCCTTGAGCTTGATGAAGCCCATGCCCGAATTCTGGCTGCTGCCGGCGAAGCTGAAACCGGTGATGGTCATCATCCCGGCCACCTCCGGCTGCTTGAGGATGAAGTCCGATGCCTGGTCGATGGACTGCTGGGTACGTTGCTGGGTGGCGCCGGCCGGCGTGGTGAACATCACCATCAACATGCCCTGGTCCTCGTCGGGCAGGAACGAACTGGGCAGGCGCCAGAACAGCAGCGCCATCGCCCCCAGCAGCACCAGATAGGCCAAACCGCCGAGCTTACGGTGGCCGATCAGCTTGCCCACGCCGCGGCCGTAGCCATCGGCGCCGCGGTCGAAGCGGGCGTTGAACCAGCCGAAGAAGCGCCCCAGCACGCCCTTGCGCGACACCTGCCCGCCGCGCTCGATCGGCTTGAGCAGGCTGGCGCACAGCGCCGGACTCAGGGTCAGCGCCACCAACAGCGACAGCAGCATCGCCGCGGCGATGGTCACCGAGAACTGGCGGTAGATCTCGCCGGTGGCGCCGCCGAAGAACGCCATCGGCAGGAACACCGCGGTCAGCACCAGGGCGATACCGACCAGCGCGCCGGAGATCTGCCCCATCGAGGTGTAGGTCGCCTGCCGCGGCGACATGCCGTCCTCGCTCATCAGGCGCTCGACGTTCTCCACCACCACGATCGCATCGTCGACCAGCAGGCCGATCGCCAGCACCATCGCGAACATGGTCAGCGTGTTGATCGAATAGCCGAGCAATGCCAGCACGCCGAAGGTGCCCAGCAGCACCACCGGCACCGCGATCACCGGCACCAGCGTGGCGCGCCAGTTCTGCAGGAACAGGTACATCACCAGCACCACCAGCACGATCGCCTCGAGCAGGGTCTTGACCACCTCTTCGATGGAGATGCGCACGAACGGCGTGGTGTCGTAGGCGATCTCGTACTTCAGTCCGGCAGGGAAGTACGGCTTGAGCTGTTCGAGCTTGGCTTGCACCGCCTTGGCCGCATCCAGCGCATTGGCCCCGGTCGCCAGTTCCAGGCCCATGCCGGAGGCGGCCTTGCCGTTGTACTTGGAACTGGACGCGTAGGACTTGGACCCCAGCTCGACCCGCGCCACGTCGCGCAGGTACACAGTGGCGCCGCCGGTCTGCGACTTCAGCACGATCGTCTCGAACTGCGCCGGGGTCTTGAGCTTGCTGCGGGAGGTGACCGTGGCGTTGAGCTGCTGGCCCTGCACCGCCGGCAATGCCCCCAGCGCGCCGGAGGAGACGTCGGCGTTCTGCGCCGAGATCGCGCTGCTCACGTCCGAGGGCATCAGCGCATAGGTGCGCAGCTTTTCCGGATCCAGCCAGATCCGCATCGAATACTCGGAGCCGAACACGTTGACCCCGCCGACGCCATCGAGCCGGCTGATCGGGTCCTGCAGCGTGGACACCATGTAGTCGCCGATATCGGTGCTGTCCATGCTGCCGTCTTCGGAGGTGAAGGCCAGCACCATGAACATGCTGCTGCCCATGGACTTGGTGACGGTCACGCCATTGCTCTGCACCGCCTCCGGCAGCATCGCCTCGCCTTGCGAGACCTTGTTCTGCACCTGCACCTGGGCGGTGTCCGGGTCGGTGCCGGACTCGAAGGTCAGGGTGATCGAGGCGCTGCCGGCGGAGCTGCTGCTGGAGGTCATGTACAGCAGGTGGTCCAGCCCGGTCATCTGCTGCTCGAGGATCTGCGTCACCGAGTTCTGCACGGTTTCCGCCGACGCGCCGGTATAGGTGGCGCTGACATTGATCGACGGTGGCGCGATGTTCGGATACTGCTCCAGCGGCAGCGACAGGATCGAGAGCGCGCCGGCCAGGGTGATCACGATCGCGATGACCCAGGCGAAGATGGGACGGTCGATGAAGAAGCGGGCCATGGCGGTTCCTCAGTCGGCCTTCGGCGCCGCGGCGGCGGTGCCTTGCTTGGTCGCCGGGGCGATGCCGGCGGCATTGCCGGCCATCGCGGCCGCGGTCACCTCCACCGCCTTGACCTCGGCACCGACCGACACCTTCTGCAGGCCCTGCACGATGACCCGGTCGCCGGCCTTCAGGCCGTCGCGTACCACCCACTTGTCGCCGATCGCATCGCCGGTGCGCAGCACGCGCTGGGCGACCTTGTGGTCGCTGCCGACCACCATCGCCACTGCCTCGCCCTTGCTGTTGCGGCTGACCGCCTGCTGCGGCACCAGGATGGCCTGCTCGTCCACCGCCATCGGCAACACCGCCTTGACGTACATGCCGGGCAGCAGCAGATGGTCGGGATTGGGCACCACCGCACGCAGCTTGACCGTGCCGGTGGCGGTATCGACTGCGGCATCCACCACCTCCAGCGTGCCACTGTGCGCATAGGTGCTGCCGTCCTCCAGTTGCAGCTTCACCTCGGTCTTGCCGTCCACCGCCTTGAGCTGGCCGGCGTCGAGTTGGCGGCGCAACTGCAGCAGCTGCGCGCTGGACTGGGTCACGTCCACATACATCGGGTCGAGCTGGTTGATGGTGGCCAGCACCTCGCTCTGGCCGGCGCTGACCAGCGCGCCCGGCGTGTAGCTGGAGGTGCCGATGCGTCCGGAGATCGGCGCGGTGATGCGGGTGTAGTCGAGATTGATGCGCGCGGTCTGCAGTGCGGCCTTGGCCGCGACCACCGCCGCCTCGTTCGAGCGCAACGTGGCCAGCGCATCGTCGCCGTCCTGCTTGCTGACCGCATCCAACCCGACCAGGGTCTGGTAGCGCTGCGCCTTGGGCCTGGCCGACAGGACCGCCGCCTCGGCCTGTGCCAGGTCGCCCTTGGCGGTGTCGTACGCAGCCTGGTAGCTGGCCGGATCGATCTCGTACAGCACCTGCCCCGCGTGCACGTCCTGGCCTTCGGCGAACAGGCGCTTGCGCAGGATGCCGCCGACCTGCGGGCGCACGTCCGAGGCCATGTAGGCCACGGTGCGGCCGGACAGGGTCTGATCCACAGCGAGGCGTTGCACCGTCACTGTCTGCACGCCGACCTGCGTCTGCGGCATCTGCGGCGGCGGCTTGGACGAACACGCGGCCATGACCGTGGCGATGGCGACGGGCAGCAGCCAGCGCGAGGACGCGATGGGAAGACGACAGGCGACGGACGGCATGCGGCGAACTCACGGGATTTCCGAAGCTGGCCACGCTAGTGCGCAAATGTGCAGCAAATTTGGAGATTGCCGGCGATGGCGCGGATTCGCTTGATTTCCACTGCCATGGCGCGGCTAATACGCAGCAATTGCCGTTTCCGCGCCGCGCGTCGCCCCTCCGATGAAACTGGGCCTCACCGCCAAGCTGTTCCTCGCCATCCTCGCCGCCTGCGTGACGGTGCTGTTGATCAACGGCCTGGCCGTGCAGGCCTTCGTCAAGCGCCAGTTCCTGGATTACCTCAACGAACAGGGCGTGGAGCGCATGCAGGAGGCCTTGCCGCGGGTCAGAGCCGAATACGCGCGGCACGGCAGCTGGGATTTCGTGCGCGACAATCCCGAAGTCTGGTTCGTGCTGATGCGCCCGGAGCGCGGCCCCGGCCCGCCGCGCAGGGCGCCGCCGATTTCCGACCAGACCGGCGCGGTGTTTCGCTTCGCGCTGCTCGACCAGGACTTCAAGTCGCTGATCGGCAATCCGGATGTCGGGCGCGACGACATCCTGCGCCCGGTGGTGGTCGACGGCCGAACCGTCGGCTGGATGGCGATGCTGCCGTTCCAGAAAGCGCTGGCGGCGGCAGACGCGCGGTTCTACGCGGCGCAGCAGCGCGCATGGTGGACGATCGGCAGCGCCTCGCTGGTGGTCGCCGCGCTGCTCGGTTGGCTGCTGTCGCGCGCCCTGTTGCGGCGCTTGCGCGGCCTCACCGGCGCCACCCATCGTCTGGCCGCGGGCGACTACGCCACCCGCATCGACGCCGACGCGCGCGACGAACTCGGCCAGTTGGCGCGCGACTTCAATCTGCTGGCGCAGGCGCTGGAGCACAACGAGCGCGCGCGTCGCGACTTCATGGCCGATATCTCGCACGAGCTGCGCACGCCGCTGGCGGTACTGCGTGCGGAACTGGAAGCGCTGCAGGACGGCATCCGGCCGATGACGCAGCACTCGCTGGGCTCGCTGCACCAGCAGGTCGGCCAGCTCGGCAAGCTGATCGAAGACCTGTACGACGTGTCGCTGACCGACGTCGGCGCGCTCGCCTACCGACGCGCGCCGGTCGACCTGGCGGTGATCCTGGCTACCGTGCTTGACGGCATGCGCGCGCGCTTCGCCGCCGCGCAGCTCCATGTGCAGGAGCAGATCCAGGCCGGCCCGCTGCTGGTGGACGGCGACGAACGCCGCCTGCAGCAACTGCTCGGCAACCTGCTGGAGAACACCCTGCGCTACACCGATGCCGGCGGCACGGTGCAGGTGCGCTGCACGCGCCGCGACGCGATGCTGGAGCTGGTGGTGGAGGACAGCGCACCAGGCGTGGAAGCGGACAAGCGGGCGCGTCTGTTCGAACGCTTCTATCGCGCCGAGGCCTCGCGCAACCGCGCCAGCGGCGGCAGCGGCCTGGGCCTGGCGATCTGCCGCAACATCGCCGAGGCCCATGGTGGTGCGATCGACGCCGAGCCTTCTACACTCGGCGGATTGCGCGTGGTGGTGCGTCTACCGGCGCTCGCGGCATGAGCAGCCTGGATCCGATCGGACACGTGCTGATCGTCGAGGACGAACCGCGTCTGGCCGCAGTGCTGCGCGAATACCTGCACGCGGCCGGCTATTCGCACGACTGGATCGCCGATGGCGCGCAGGTACTGGGCGCCTTCCGCGCGCAGCAGCCGGACCTGGTGCTGCTGGACCTGATGCTGCCCAACCGCGATGGGCTGGAGATCTGCCGCGACCTGCGCAGGGAAAGCGCGGTGCCGGTGATCATGGTCACCGCGCGGGTGGAGGAGATCGACCGCCTGCTGGGGCTGGAGATCGGCGCCGACGACTACATCTGCAAGCCGTTCAGCCCGCGTGAGGTGGTGGCGCGGGTGCAGGCGGTGCTGCGCCGCCATCGCCACGATCCCAACGGCGCGCCGGCGCCGGGCCTGCGGATCGACGAGGACGCGTGCCGCGCCAGCGTGCACGGCCGCGACCTGGACCTGACCCAGGTCGAGTTCCGCCTGCTGCGCACCCTCGCCGCCGCGCCGGGACGCGTGTACTCGCGCGAGCAACTGATGGACCGGCTCTACCTCGACCACCGCATCGTCACCGACCGCACCGTCGACAGCCACGTCAAGAACCTGCGCCGCAAACTCGCCGACGCCGGCGTCGAGGACTGGGTGCGCTCGGTGTATGGGGCTGGTTATCGGTTTGAGCCGTGATTGGGGATTCGGGATTGGGGATTCGCAAAAGCGGCCTGGCTGATCACCGTCGTGGTGTGACGCGGGCCGCTTTGACGAATCCCCAATCCCGAATCCCCACTCCCCGCCTCACCGAAACACGACCGTCCGATGTCCGTTGAGCAGGATGCGATGTTCGACGTGGCGGCGCACGGCGCGGGCCAGCACCTGCGACTCGGTGTCGCTGCCCAGGCGCACCAGCTCGCGCGGGGTCATGGCGTGGTCCACGCGGGCCACGTCCTGCTCGATGATCGGGCCTTCGTCCAGGTCGCCGGTGACGTAGTGCGCGGTGGCGCCGATGATCTTGACCCCGCGCGCGTGCGCCTGGTGATACGGCTGCGCGCCCTTGAAGCTGGGCAGGAAGCTGTGGTGGATGTTGATCGCACGCCCGGCCAGGGCCGCGCACAGGGTCGGCGACAGGATCTGCATGTAGCGGGCCAGCACCACCAGGTCGATGCGTTCGCGTTCGACCAGCGCCAGCAACTGCGCTTCCTGTTCGTCGCGATTGGCGGCGCTCACCGGCAGGTGATGGAACGGCACGCCGTAGGAGCCGGCGAGCGCGGCGAAATCGGGGTGGTTGGAGGCCACCGCGGCGATATCCACCCGCAACTGCCGACTGTGCGCGCGGAACAGCAGGTCGTTGAGGCAGTGGCCCTGTTTGCTGACCAGCACCAGCAGGCGCGCACGGCGGCGCGCGTCGTGCAGTTGCCAGTCCATCGCGTAGTCGGCGGCCAGCGGCTCCAATTGCAGCTTCACCGCGGCGACGACGCCGTCGGCCGGCACGTCGAAGTGCACGCGCAGGAAGAAGCGGCCGCTTTCCTCGTCGCCGAACTGCTGCGCGTCGAGGATGTTGCAGCCGTGCTCGAACAGCAGGCCGCTGACGCGGAAGACGATGCCGGTACGGTCCGGGCAGGACAGGGTCAGGATGTAATCGTGGCGCATTTGCGGATGATAGGGGACCCGTACCCTCACCCCAACCCCTCTCCCGGAGGGAGAGGGGCTTATTGCTCCCTTCTCCCTTCGGGAGAAGGTGCCCCGAAGGGGCGGATGAGGGTACGGACGGAGCCTCGTGCAGTCGAAACACACCGCGTGCGCTGCGCGCCCGTACCCTCACCCCAACCCCTCTCCCGGAGGGAGAGGGGCTTATTGCTCCCTTCTCCCCTCGGGAGAAGGTGCCCCGAAGGGGCGGATGAGGGTTCGGGCGAAGCCTCGTGCAGTCGAAACACACCGCATGCGCTGCGCGCCCGGACCCTCACCCCAACCCCTCTCCCGGGGGAGAGGGGCTCGGCCGTGCTCGCACTAAAATCAGGTCGCGGCTGACGTCACACTTGGGACATTGCTCACTCGCCTGCGCTCACTCCGGGCGCAAGCGCAGCGCCAAACGGCGGTTGACCTTCTCCAGGCGCGCCAGCGAATCCTCTACCGACATGCCGACCGCTTCGTGCGTGGTGATGTGCGCGCGCAGGTGCGCCGGATCGTCCAGGTCGCCGCGCACCAGGAACACGTTCTCGCCATCCTCCACCTCGCCGATCTCGCGGCTGAGCACCACGTGGTCGACCTGGTCGAAGCCGTATTCCTTGGCCAGCGGCAGCAGCCGCGCGACCATGCGCTCGCTGATCGCATCCGGCGCGCGGCCGCAGGCCGCGTCCAGCGCGTGCACGCCCTCGCGGATCTGCGCGTACAGCAGGTGGTCCGGATGGTCCGGATGATCGGGCCCGGGCACGGCCTCGCGTACGACCGCGCGCGGCGGCTGGATCGGCGCTCTGTCGCCGGGATCGGACGAATTCGGGCTCATGGCATCCTCCTGTGATGCGCCAGCAAATCGCCTCACCTTAGCGGCAAGCGCGCGCCAGGCTCAAGCGGGCACGCAGTGTGCCGCATGCGCCGCCAAAGTCCGCTGAAGATCGTGCCGCGTCGCTCAGGCCTGGCCGGCGCGGCGCGCGGCGACCTTGGCCAGCGCCGCCCAGTCCAGCTCGCCGTCGCCGTGCGCGATCGCTTCGATGAAGGCATCGCGCAGCACCCCCGCCAGCGGCATCGGCACGTGCCGGGTCTCGCCGGCGTTCAGCGCCAGGCGCACGTCCTTCAGGCCCAGCGTGGCCTTGAAGCCGGCCGGGCTATAGCGCTGCTCGGCGATCATGCCGCCGTAGGTCTGGTAGGCCGGTGCGGCGAACACGGTGCTGGTGAGCATGTCGAGGAAATCGGCCGCTTCCACGCCGTGCCCACGCACCAGCGCCGATGCTTCGGCCATGGTGCCGATGGCGCTGGCCAGGCACAGGTTCGCGGCGAGCTTGACCGCATTGGCCTGTTCCGGCGCAGCGCCGAAATACCAGGTCTTGCGTCCGATGACATCGAGCAACGGCTGCACCCGCGCCAGCGCCGCGGCATCACCGGCGGCCAGCAGGTTGAGCTGGCCGGCCGCGGCCACCTCCACCCGCCCCAGCACCGGCATCGCCAGGTAGGCGACGCCGCGCTCGGCATGCAGCGCGTGCAGTTCGCGCGCCAATGCCACCGAGATGGTGGCCATGTTGACGTGCACGCTGCCGGCAGTGAGCGCGTCCAGCGCGCCGCGATCGAGCAGGGTCTCGCGCCACCGCGGTGTCGTCGGCCAGCATCGAGAACAGTACCGGCCCGCGCACCGTGTCGGCCGGTTGCGCGGCCAGCTGCGCGCCGGCCTCGAGCAGGGGCTGTGCCGCCGCGGGGCTGCGGTTCCAGACCGTCAACGCATGGCCGGCACGCAGCAGGTTGAGCGCGATCGGCTGGCCCATCGTGCCCAGGCCGAGAAATCCAATCGTCGTCATTGCATGCTCCCTGAAGGAATCAAAGTGGAGGCCGCCAACCGTGCGGCGCGTCGGTCAGGCGTCGAACACGCCGCGCGCCGCGTGCGGCTCGCAGCGCAGGTATTGCGGCGATGGCCGCAACCGCGCGCCCAGCGCGGCGGCCGCGTGCCAGGGCCAGCGCGGATCGTAGAGGATGCCGCGGGCCAGCGCGATGGCGTCGGCGCGGTCCTCGGCGAGAATCGCCTCGGCCTGCTGCGGCTCGGTGATCAGGCCCACCGCGATCACCGGCATGCGCAGCGCGCGGTGCAGTGCCTCGGCCAGCGGCACCTGGTAGCCGGGCGCCACCGGAATGCGCTGGCGCCGGTCCAGCCCACCGCTGGACACATGCAGGTAATCGCAGCCCTGCGCCTGCAATGCCTGCGCCAGCGCCTCGCTCTGCGCCAGGTCCCAGCCGCCCTCGACCCAGTCGGTGGCGGAGATGCGCACGCCCACTGCGATGCTCGGCGCCACCGCGGCGCGCACCGCCGCATGCACGCGCAGCAGCAGGCGCATGCGGTTCTCCAGGCTGCCACCGTAGGCATCGGCGCGCTGATTGCTCAGCGGCGACAGGAACTGGTGCAGCAGGTAGCCGTGTGCGGCATGCAGTTCGATCAGCTCGAAGCCGAGGCGCTCGGCACGCCGCGCCGACGCCACGAACGCCTCGACGATGGCGTCGATGCCGGCCAGGTCCAGCGCCTGCGGCGGCACGCCATCCTGGTCGAACGCCTGCGCCGACGGCGCCACGGTCTGCCAGCCGTTCGGCTGGTCGGGCGCGATCGCGCCGCCGCCATCCCAGGGCTTGCGCGTGGACGCTTTGCGCCCCGCGTGCGCGAGCTGGATGCCCAGCGGCATCGGCGACCAGCGCCGTACCGCGCGCAACACCGTGTCCAGCGCCGCCTCAGTGGCATCGTCCCACAGGCCCAGGTCGGCGTAGCTGATGCGCCCGCGCGGCTCCACCGCCGTCGCCTCCAGAATCAGCAGGCCGGCGCCGGACTGCGCCAGTTGGCCCAGATGCTGCACATGCCAGTCGCTGGCACGGCCGTCCTCGGCCGAGTACTGGCACATCGGCGCGATCACGATGCGGTTGGACAACGACAACGGCCCCAGTGCCAGGGGCGAGAACAACTGGCTCACGATGCGAATCCATGGAAACGCCGCGCGCGGCGCGGGAAGCGGCCATTGCACTCCTGCCGTACAGCGCGATCAACCACTGCCGGTGGATCAGTTCGTGCCGGGATTCGGAACGCGCGCCGCTGCCGGCAGCAGGAAGGCCAGCGCCTGCGCGCACGATTGCTCCACTTTCAGGCTCAGCAGATCGTCACCGCGGGTGCGGCCCAGGTTGACCGCGGCGATGGGCAGGCCGGCCTTGGCCGCGGTCTGCACGAAGCGGAAGCCGGAATAGACCATCAGCGACGAGCCCACCACCAGTACCGCGTCGGCGCGCTGCAGATGCGCGAAGGCACTGGCCACGCGCTCGCGCGGCACGTTCTCGCCGAAGAACACCACATCCGGCTTCAGCACGCCGCCGCAGTGCGTGCAGGCGGGCACCACGAAGCTGGCGAAATCCTCGCCCTCCAGGTCGGCATCGCCGTCCGGCGCCGGCGCGGCCTGCAGCGTCGCCCACTGCGGGTTGTGCTGCAGCAGGTGCTGCTGGAACGCCTCGCGCGGCATGCGCCGCTCGCAGCCCATGCAGCGCACCACGTCCAGACGCCCGTGCAGGTCGATGGTGGCGCGGCTGCCGGCGGCCTGGTGCAGGCCGTCCACGTTCTGGGTCAGCAGCAGTTCGACCTGGCCGCGCGCTTCCAGCTGCGCCAGCGCGGCGTGGGTGGCATTGGGCCGCGCATGGCCGAAGCGCGGCCAGCCGAGCAGGCTGCGCGCCCAGTAGCGCTGCCGCGTCGCCAGCTCGCCCATGAAGGCCTGGTAGGTCACCGGCTGCGCACGCTTCCAGTCGCCGGCGGCATCGCGGTAGTCGGGAATGCCGGAGTCGGTGCTGCAACCGGCCCCGGTCAGCACGAACAGGCGCCGGTGGCGGTCGACGAACGCCTCCAGCGCGGACGCCGCTGGCTGTGCGGACGCGGGGTGATCCTGCAGCAACTGCGACATCGTGGCGGCTCCCGTCGGTATGAAGGCGCGCGCAACGGAGGCGGCCGTCCCGCTGTATGTAGTGCGTGCGGGCCGGTAGCACAAGGCCTGGCATTGCCCGCACGTGGGGATAGCACCCGGCAGGGCGGCGAGATGGCGGCAAGAGCGGGTCAGGCAGCGCGCGAACAGCACACGTCCAATGCCAACGCGGCTCCCATCACACCGGATTGGCGACCTCGATCAGGTTGCCGTCCGGATCGCGGAAGTACAGCGACAGGATCGGCCCGCAGGCGCCGGTGCGTTGCACCGGCCCCTGCTCGATCGGCACGGCGGCAGCACGCAGTTCCTCGACCACCTGCGTCAGCGGCGTGGCAGTGAGCAAGCATAGGTCGGCCGAGCCAGGCGTGGGCGCCCGCGCCTTCGGGTCGAACTCGTGGCCATGCCGATGCAGGTTGATCTTCTGCTGGCCGAACGCCAGCGCCTTGCGACCTTCGCCGAAGGTGACCACGCGCATGCCCAACACCTGCGCATAGAACGCGCAGGTGGCGTCGATGTCGGCGACGGTGAGGACCAGATGGTCGAGATGGTCGATCTGCATCGCGAAATCCTCGCTGGATGAAGGCGGCGCGGCTCACTCGCCGCGCGGCGGATGCGGCCCGAAGCGGCCATAGGGGCGGCTGTCGTCGGCACCGCGGCGCAGCACCTGTGCGGCGACCAGGCCGATACCCAGCAACACCAGGCAGCACGCGACCAGCGCGTTCCAGCCACCGTGCTGCCAGGCCGCGCCGCTGAGCGAGCCGATCACGCTGGCGCCGGCGTAATAGGCCAGCAGGTACAGCGAGGCGGCATGGCCCTTGAACTCCCCGCCCAGGCGCCCGACCCAGGCGCTGGCCGCCGAGTGCGCGACGAAGAAGCCGATGGTCAGCAGCACGATGCCGGCGATGACTGGCACCAGCGCATGCGCCAGGGTCAGCGCCACGCCCAGCGCCGCGGTGGCGATGCCGGCCAGCACCACCGGGCCGCGGCCGAAGCGATCGGAGGCGGCGCCGGCGACCGAGGACGACACGATGCCGAACACGTAGGCGCTGAAGATCAGGCCGAGCTGGCTCTGGCTCAGGCCGAACTCCGGACCGCCCAGGCGGAAGCCGGCGTAGTTGTAGACGCTGACGAACACGCCCATCGCCAGGAACGGGATCGCGAACAGCCACGGCAGATGGCGATCGCGCAGATGCCCGCCCCAGGCGCGCAGGTGAAAGCGCAGGTTCACGCCCTGGCGGCGCACGAAGTGCCGCGATGGCGGCAGCAGCCACACGAAGCCGATCGCGGCCAGCAGGTCCACCGTACTCAGCGTGGCCAGCGCGGTGCGCCAGTCGAAGTGATCGGTGAGCACGCTCATGCCGATGCGGCCGACCATGCCGCCGAAGGCATTGCCGGCCACGTACAGCCCGGTGGCCGCGCCAAGCCGGCTCGCCGGCAGTTCCTCGGCCAGGTACACCATCGCCACCGCCGGCACGCCGCCCAGGGCGATGCCGGACAGCGCGCGCACCGCCACCAGCGCGCCCCAGTGCGGCAGGTAGGCCGCGAGCAGGTTGAGCAGCGCCGCCAACGCGATCGACACGAACATCAGCCCACGCCGGCCCAGCGTCTCCGACACCGCGCCGGCGCAGAAGATCGCGATCGCCAGGCCGCCGGTGGCCAGCGACAGCGGCAGCGAGCTGGCCGCCGCGCTGAGCCCGAACTCGCGGGCGAATTCGGGCAGCAGCGGCTGCACGCTGTACAGCAGCGAGAAGGTGGCGAAGCCGGCCAGGAACAGCGCCAGGCGGATGCGCAGCAGCGGCGCATCGTCCACGGCGTGCGCCGGCGGGCATTGGCTGGAGGCGTTCACGGGATGGGTCGCGGCGGGAAACGGAAGGCCAGTATTCGCCTGACCGACCCCGGCGTCCAATATATGATCGGCCCGTTCTCCATATGTGTTGGATATGACATGGAACTGCGCTACCTGCGCTATTTCCTGGCCGTGGCCGAGGCCGGGCACTTCACCCGCGCCGCGGCGCAACTGGGCATCCAGCAACCGCCGCTGAGCCAGCAGATCCGCGCACTGGAGGAGGAACTGGGCACGCCGCTGTTCGTGCGCACACCGCGCGGCGCCGAGCTCACCGATGCCGGCCGCGCCTTCCGCACCGAAGCCCGGCGCGTGCTCGCCGACCTGGAACGCGCCGGCGATGCCGCACGCCGCGCCGCACGCGGCGAAAGCGGCGTGCTGCGGCTCGGCTTCACCGCCTCGGCCGCGTTCAACCCGATCGTGCCGACCCTGGTGCGCGGCTTCCGCCGCGGCTGGCCGGCGGTGACGCTGGCGCTGGAAGAGACCAACACCGCCGGCCTGCTCGCTGCGCTGCTGCAGGGACGGCTGGATGCGGCCTTCATCCGCTACAGCGTGGCCACGCCCTCGGAACTGCAGTTGCTCAAGCTGCCCGACGAACCGATGAAGATCGCGGTGCCGGCCGCGCATCGCCTGGCCAAGCGCAAGCGCGCGCCGCTATCGGCGCTGGCCGGCGAACCCTTCATCCTGTTCCCGCGCAGCTTCGGCACCAGCCTCTACGACGAGATCCTCGACGCCTGCCGGCAAGCCGGCTTCGAGCTGAAGATCGAACAGGAAGCGCCGCAGATGTCCTCCATCGTCAACCTGGTGGCTGCGGAACTGGGCGTGTCAGTGGTTCCCGCCTCGACCGCGCAGGTGCAGTTGCCCGGCGTGCGCTACCTGGACATCGATGGCCGCGTGCCGATGGCGCGGCTGGCCCTGGCCGCGCTGCCGGCCACCGCGCAAGCAATGCCGATCGTGCGCCATCTGTGGCAGTTGGCGCAGGGACATGCGGCGGGCAGGCGTGGGTAAGGGCGGCAGTGCATGGCTGCGCTCTGTATGCATGCAGGAATCAACTGCCGTGCAGCCGCGACGAATGACGCTGCCAGGTACCCAACCTCAACGCGTCGGGACTGAAGTCCCTCCCACAGTGCACCCAGCCGACTTATCGCAAGCCCCGGCGAGAGGCGTTACGCATCGCCTTGGGCCATCAAGCGCGATAGAGGTTTCCACGGTAAAACCTGTCGCGGCTGAAGCCGCTCCTACGCTGGGTTCACCGGGTTACGAGGAACACGCCGCCGCATCACGCTACACCAACCCCTGTACGCTTGCCGCCCACGATCTGCACGCCACGCGCAGCGCATTCGCTGGCGGGCGCTACAATGACGCGGACATGCGCTGCAGCGGCAGTTGCTCGGGCTTTTGCTTTTGCTGTTGCTGTTGCTTTAGCTTTTGACTTACCGGGTTCCCTTCCGAAGCGGCGGCCAGCGCGGGGAAACACCCGAAGGGCGGCGTACATGGATGTACGCCGTCCGCGGCAGGGGCAGGATGCCCCTTCCGCGGATCCCCGTGGTGGACGCGGACCCGGAGCGCGTAGCGCGGAGGGCGCGTAGGCAGGGTGTGCTTTCTTTTGGTTACTTTTCTTTGCACAAGCAAAGAAAAGTGACTCGCCCGCAAGGGCGAAAGCCTTTGCTGTTGCTTCCAAGCTTTCGTGTCGGACAAGAAGAACCGTAGGAGCGGCTTTAGCCGCGACAGACGTTATGGGAAAGCCCGTCGCGGCTGAAGCCGCTCCTACGAGATACGAGGTGCGAGGAACGCGGCGCGCTCAGCCCAAGTGCGTGCGCACCGCTTCGTCGATCTTGGCCGGCGGCACGAAGCCGGGCACCCGCGCCACTTCCTCGCCCTGGCGGAACAGCATCAGCGTCGGCGTCTGCCGCAGGCCCTGGGCACGGAAGAACTCCTCGCCCACGTCTTCCATCTTCACCTTGAGCAGGGTCACGCCCTGCGCCGTGTCGCTCTCGGCGAAACGCTCCAGCGACTTGTCGAGCATGCGGCAGCCCGGGCAGTTGTCCTTGTTGAAATCGGCCAGCACGCGCGGGTGCGCGGCAAGCGCATCGGCGAACTGTTCGGCGCTGGAAACGGTGATGGTGGTGAGCATGGAACGGACCTCGTCTGGAACGTGACGCCCGGCGCGGCGATGGTCGGCGCCCGGGGCGGAAAAAGAAAAAAGGATCAGCCGCTGCCGGCAGGCAACGGCGCTGCGGCCTGGACGGCCTCGGCTCCGGCCGTGCCGACCACGTCCTGCGATACCGCCACCGCATTCGCTGCATCCGGCTGCAGGGCCCGCGTCGCGCGCAACGCCAGCACCTGCGCGCACCAGGCGTCGATCGCCGCGTTGTCGCGGTCGCCGTGCGGCATCTGCTCGATCTCCAGCAATGGATAGGCGCTGTCGAAGAACCGCGCGATGCGCTTGACCGCACCGCAGTAGTACTCCAGCCCCCACTGCGTCTCGCCGGTACCGAACGCTGCCACTTCGATCGTCTTGCCTGTCGCCTCGACCAACTCGGCGATATAGCGCTTCATCTCCGCCGGCGTGCGCCCGGCGTTGTCGCTCCAACTGCCGAGCAGATGCAGATTGAAGTCCGCCGCGCGCGCGGCATCGCCGAGCGCGCCCTGCAGCGTCTGCAGATCGGTATGGATCCAGGTGACCGCGTGCCCCGCCGCCTCGCACTGCGCATGCACGCGGCGGGCGACGTCGCGGGTATTGCCGCTGAGCGAAGCGTAGGCGAGCAGGATGTGCATGAGGCGGGGATTCGGGAGTGGGGATTCGGGATTCGTCAGGGCGGGGTTCGCTTTTGCCAATCCCCAATCCCGAATCCCCAATCCCGGCTCTTCACAGATCGTCGAAGCCGTTGTCCGAGTTGGTTTTCTTGTAGCTGGCGTTGCGCATCTCGAAGAAGTCGGTCTTGGTCTCGGTGAAGTTGTCGGCGTAGGCCTTGATCCACGGCATCACGTTGTCGCTGGCGCCGCTGTACAGCTTCTCGATGCCGAGCATGCCGGACATCTTGTTGGCGCGGTACTTCACGTACTGGATCATCTCGTCCACGTCGATGCCCTCGATGCCGTCCAGCACTTCCGAGGACCACTCGGTCTCCAGGCGGATCGCGTGTTCGAAGGCCTGGTGTACGTAGTCGGTCAGCTCATTGGTCTGCAGCTCGGCGTTCTCGCCGATGATGGCGCGGATCAGCTCGCTGATGAACTTGGTGTGGGCCAGCTCGTCGCGGTTGATGAAGCTGATGATCTTGCCGGTACCGGTCATGCGGTTCTGCCGCACCAGGTTGTAGAAATACGCGAAGCCGGAATAGAAGTTGATGCCTTCCAGGATCGAGGACTGGATCAGCGAGCGCAGCAGGGTCTCTGCGGTCTTCTCGCGCATGAAGTCGTCGTAGGCCTGCATGATCGGCTGGTTGCGCGCGATGATGGTCGGATGCGTGCGCGCGATCTCGAACACGCGGTTCTGGTCGGCCAGGCCGGCGATCGACGCCAGCACGTACGAGTAGCTCTCGTTGTGGATCACTTCCTGCTGGCCGATGATCGCGGCGTTGGCGTGCGCGGCCGGGTCGGTGATGTATTCGGCGACGTTGTAGATGAAGCGCGTCTGCGGCGAATCCAGTGTGGCCAGCAGGCCGATGATCGAGTCGTAGGCGTTCTTCTCGCGCGCCGACAGTTCCCCGTATTGCTTGGCATCGCCCTTCATGTCCACTTCGTCGGGGATCCAGAAGTTGGTCGACAGCTCCTTGTACGCCCGGTAGAAGGACGGGTACGGGATGTCGTTCCAGTTGAGGATGCCGCTGGTGGTGCCGTTGATGATGCCGGTGGAGCGGTTGGGGTGCAGCGGTTCGAGGATCTTGATGCGGTCGAGCGCGATGGCCATGGATGTGCTTCGGTAGTCGGGTGAACGGCGCCGGCGGGCGGCGCGGAATGCGGAACGCGCGCGGCAGGACAGGCCTGCCGCGCGGCGTGGGCGTCAGACGCCGGCGATCAGCTCGAGCACCACTCGCACTCGCTGATGTCGATGTCGTTGGAACGCACGTAGTAGGTGGTCTTCAGGCCTTCCTTCCATGCGGTCATGTGCAGGTCCAGCAGGGTGCTGGCGCGGATGCCGCTGGGCACGTAGAAGTTGAAGCTGATCGACTGGTCGACGTGGCGCTGGCGGCGCGCGTTCTGGCGCACGCTGGCGAACTGGTCGACCTTGTAGGCGCCCTTCTCGTAGTACGGGTAGGTGTCCACGGTCAGCCCCGGCGCCACCACCGGACGACGGAAGTCCTTCTTCTCTTCGTAGTAGAACGCGCTGTAGATCGGGTCGATCGAGGCGGTGGAGCCGGCGATCTGCGCGGTGCTCATGTTCGGCGCCACCGCCACCATCCAGGCGTTGCGCACGCCGTGCACGCTCACCTGCGCGGCCAGTTCCTGCCACTCGGCGCTGTCGTAGCCGCGCTTGGTGAAGTACTCGCCGTTCTGCCAGTCGCTGCCCTTGAACACCTTGTACGCGCCCTTCTCCTTGGCCAGCGCCAGGCTCGCCTGGATGGTCAGGTAGTTGATGCGCTCGTACAGCGAATCGCTGTAGGCCTCGGCGTCCGGCGAATTCCAGTCGATGCCCTTCTGCGCCAGCAGGTGGTGCCAGCCGAAGGTGCCCAGGCCGATCGCGCGGTACTTCTGGTTGGTGATGGTGGCCTGCGGCACCGGCAGCTCGTTGAGGTCGATGACGTTGTCGAGCATGCGCACCTGGACGCGGATCAGCCGCTCCAGGATGTCCGGCGACAGCAGGTCCGGCTGCGCGGTGACCGCGCGGCCCAGGTTCACCGAGGACAGGTTGCACACGACGAAGTCGCCGGCCTGCTTGGTGGTGACGATCTGGTCGCCGCTGATCATCTCCTGGATGACCCGCGTCGGGCTCATGTTCTGCAGGATCTCGGTGCACAGGTTGCTGGAATACACCATGCCCTGGTGCTTGTTCGGGTTCATGCGATTGACTTCGTCGCGATAGAACATGAACGGGTTGCCGGTCTCCAGCTGGCTGACCATGATCCGCTTGAACATGTCGATGGCCTTGACCACCTTGCGGCCGATGCGCTCGTCGGCCACCACTTCCTCGTAGCGGGCGCGGAAGCTGCCTTCGCCGCGCTTCTCGTCGAAGAAGTCCTGCAGGTACCAGCCCTTGACCTCCTTCACCTCGTGCGGGTCGAACAGGTACCACTCGCCGCGGCGCTCCACCGCTTCCATGAAGATGTCCGGCACGCACACCGCGGTGAACACGTCGTGCGCGCGCAGGCGCTGGTCGCCGTTGTTCAGGCGCAGGTCCAGGAACGCCTCGATGTCGCGGTGCCAGATGTCCAGGTACACGGCGATGGCGCCCTTGCGCTGGCCGAGCTGGTCCACCGACACGGCGGTGTTGTTGAGCTGCTTGATCCACGGCACCACGCCGCCGCTGGAGTTCTTCACCCCGCGGATCGCCGAACCGGACGAACGCACATAGCCCAGGTAGGCGCCGACGCCGCCGCCGTGCTTGGACACGCGCGCCACGTCGGTGTTGGAGTCGTAGATGCCCTGCAGGCTGTCGTCGACGGTGTCGATGAAGCAGCTCGACAGCTGCCCGCCGATCTTGCCGGCGTTGGCCAGGGTCGGCGTGGCCACGGTCATGTACAGGTTGGACAGCGCCCAGTAGGCCTCGCCGACCAGCTGCATGCGGCGCTCGCGCGGCTTCTCGTCCTGCATCAGGTACAGGGCGATGGTCAGCCAGCGCTCCTGCGGCAGCTCGTAGACCTTGCGCGAGTTGTCGGTGGCCAGGTAACGCGTGGCCAGCAGGTACAGGCCGTTGTAGGCGAACAGCTTGTCGCGCTCCGGATCGATCATGCGGCCGGCTTCGGCCAGTTCGTCCTTGGAGTAGTTCTTGAGGATGTCGATCGAGTACACGCCGCGGTCGGCCAGGCTTTCCTGCAGGCCGACGTAGGAGCCGTACTTCTCGCCGGCATCGTAGAAACGGTTCTTGCTGGCGCGCTTGTACAGGCGGTCCAGGTACAGGCGCGCGGCGAAGTACTCCCACTCCGGCGTGGCGATGTCCACGCGCGACTCGGCCTCGCGGATCAGGTAGTCGACCATGTCGTCGGCCGACAGGCTTTCCTTCTTCTCGATGAAGGCGAAGGCCTTGCGCTCGTAGTCGCTCACGTCCAACTGCGGGAACTCGGCGTGGATCCGGTCCAGGGTGCGCTGCAGGCGCGAGCGATCGAAGGCCATGCGGCGGTTGCCGCCGTCCTTGACGATCCAGGTCACGGCGCGCTGGTCGTTGCTCGGCTCGCTGCTGGCCGTCGGCTCCGGCTGGGCAGTGGCGGCAGCGGTCGTGGGGTCGACGGCGGCGTCGACGGACGCGGTGGCCGGCAGGCTGTGGGTCTGGCTCATGAAGGTCTCCAAGCGTGGTGCACGCGGCCGCCCGACCCTCGCAGGCAGCGGTCCGACCGGGTTCGCAGGCGGGCGGGCGGTGTCGCGAAGACTGCAAACGGCGCAGGCACCGGGCCTGCGGGCGGTCATCGCTGCACCGACCCTCTCCCCCCGGAGAGCGCGCGGTCGGCGCCGCGCGGTGTGCTTCGCGCGGCTGTCGGCAGGTCTTCGGGCTGATGGGCAACGGCCGTGGCCGGTTCCTAGCCCGTCGCTTCCCAAGGCGGGCGCCTCAGTGCGGATGACGGGTTCGTTCCCAATTACCGCTGCGGGGCAGCGCCGGAGTTGGCGTTGGCACGCCGCACCGGCTTCCCTTTTGATCCCGCGGCTTGTGGCCGCCGGAACCGACCACCCCAAGATAGTGGGGTCGGTCGGCGACGTCAACGCTAAATATGGGTGGAATGACGAAAACCTAAGCCTGGCAACGGTTTGCCGCCGACGGCCGATTCCGGTCCCGCCGCGACGGCCGTTCGCGGCCGTGACGGGGCCGTGAAGCCGGCCGCGGCCAGGGGCGTTGGCGCCCCCGGCCGGCCCCCGACACCGCCGCCTGCCCTAGGGCCGGCACGGCACCACCGCGCCGCTGGCGTCGGTGCAGGTGCTGGTGTGGACGACACTGCCGTCCTGCACGCTGGTGCTGCCCTGGTAGCTGCCCTGTGCGCCCGCGACGCTGCTCTGGCGGCTGCCGCTGAGGGTGCCGTCGGCGGCGCGGGCCAGGCTGCCGCTGCTGCTGGCAGTGGCGCCGTCGGCGCCCTGCACGCTGGCACTGCCCTGGCGGCTGGCGCTGCCGTCGGCGTTGCGGTCGGCGCTGCCCTGACGCGTGGCGCTGCCGCCGGCGGCCGTCGTGCGGGTGGCGGCGCTGCTGGCGCTGGCGTTGCCCTGGCCGTCGGCCTGCCATTGGCGGGCGCGCTGCACGCTGCCGTGGGCGCCGCTGGCGCTGGCCTGCACCGCCGCGTGACGAGCGCCATCGACGCCGCCGGCGGCACGCGTGCGGGTGTGCTCGCGTGCCTGGGCGAGGGGCGCGGCCAGGACGCCGGCGGCCAGCGCCAGCAGCAAGGTGGTGGTGCGAGGGGACAGCGACATGGCGTTCTCCGGTGGCGGCAGCGACGTGCTGCCAAGCGTCACCGTAGTCACGGCGCCGGCGCGCGGGGCGCCGCATCGGCCAGCGGATGTTGCCGCAGGCCGCGGCGGCAACATCCGCTTACAGTTGCGCCGCCATCGCCGTTGCCGCCAGGCCGCGGCGCAGCCGATAGTGGCGTCCATGCACGATGCCGCGCCCGCTCCCCGCCTGCTGCTGGTCGACGACGACGACCGCCTGCGCGCCCTGCTGTGCCGCTACCTGGAGAGCCAGGGCTTCGCGGTCAAGGCGGTGGCCGACGGCATGCAGCTGCAGCAGGCGCTGGCGCGCGGCCACTACGATCTGGTGGTGCTGGACCTGATGCTGCCCGGCGAGAACGGCCTGGAGATCTGCCGGCGCCTGCGCGGCCAGGGCGACCACACCCCGATCGTGATGCTGACCGCCAAGGGCGACGAGATCGACCGCATCGTCGGCCTGGAGATCGGCGCCGACGACTACCTGCCCAAGCCGGTCAACCCGCGCGAGCTGCTGGCGCGGATCCGCGCGGTGCTGCGCCGTACCCGCCCGGGCGGCGCCGGCGCGCCGCAGCCGGACGGCGGCGAGATCGGCTTCGGCCGCTTCCGCCTGCACCTGGGACGGCGCGAGCTGCGCCGCGATGGCGAACCGCTGAAGCTGACCACCGCCGAGTTCGCGGTGCTGTCGGTGCTGCTGCGGCACCCGCAGCAGCCGCTGAGCCGCGACCGCCTGTCCAGCCTGGCGCACGGCCGCGAGCACGAGCCGCTGGGCCGCAGCATCGACGTGATCGTCGCGCGGCTGCGCAAGCTGCTGGAAGACGACGTGCGCACGCCGCGGCTGATCCAGACGGTGTGGGGCGTGGGCTATGTGTACGTGCCGCCGGAGCCGCAGGCGTGAGCGCGCCGGTTTCCCGCGTCGCCGACTGGCCGCGCAGCCTGTTCGGGCAACTAGCGCTGGTGATCGCGCTGGTGCTGGCCGGCGCCGGGCTGCTGGCGCTGCTGCTCGGCCGCGAACTGGCGCTGCGGCCGGCAGCGCAGCAACAACTGCGCGTGCTGCACGGCTTCGCCAATGTCGCCGAGGCGCTGCAGCGCTCGCCGGCCGCCGCGGCGCTGGCGCCGGCGTTGCGCGAGGCCGGGCTGCGAGTGCGCACCACGCCGCCCACCGCCAATGCCGCCGGCCCGCTGGTCGACGCCGTGCAGCGCCGCGCGGCCGACCAGCTCGGCCCCGGGCGCGGGTTGCGGCGCGACGCCGACGGCACCCTGTGGCTGCAGTTGGCCACGCCCACGCCGCTGTGGATCGCGTTCTCCAGCCAGCCGCGCGGGCACGGCCTGCGGCGATTTTCCGTGGCGATGCTGGCCGGCTGCACGCTGCTGGTCTGGCTCGCCGCTGCGCTGGTCGCGCGGCGCCTGGTGCGGCCGCTGCGGCAACTGGCGCAGGCCGCGCCGCACCTGGTGCGCGGCGAACAGGCCGGACCGATCGCCACCGGCGGCCCGCGCGAAGTCACCGCGCTGGCGCAGGCGCTCACCGCGGCCAGCGCCGACGTGCGCCAGGCCGCGGCCGAGCGCGCGCTGCTGCTGGCCGGCATCTCCCACGACCTGCGCACCCCGCTGACCCGGCTGCAGTACGCGCTGGCGCTGCTGCCGCAGGTGGAGCCGGAACTGCGCGAGGGCATGGAGCGCGACATCGGCGAGATCGACGCGATCCTGGCGCAGTTCATCGCCTACGCCCGCGACGGCCGCGACGAACCCGCCGTGGCCCTGGACCTGGCCGACCTCTGCCGGCAGGCGCTGGGCGCGGCGCAGCCCGGCTGGGAGGCCGTCCTGCCCGCGCAGGCGCCGCTGCACGGACGGCCGCTGGCGCTGCAGCGCGCGCTCGGCAACCTCGTCGGCAACGCCGAGCGGCACGGCGCCGCGCCGTTCCAGCTGCGCCTGCACAGGGACGGCGGCGATGGCTGGCGCATCGAGGTGCGCGACCACGGCCCCGGCCTGGACCCGGCGCTGGCGGCGCGCGCGTTGCAGCCGTTCGTGCACGGCGGCCATGGCGGCAGCGGACTGGGCCTGGCGATCGTCGAGCGCGTCGCGCGCCAGCATCGCGGCGCGTTGCTGCTGCAGCCCATCGCCCCACACGGCCTGTGCGCCACCCTGCACCTGCGCCCGGCCTGAACCGGCGCGCGCCGGCGCCTGCAGCGGCCGGCCGCGCCACGACCTCCCTCGCCGTCCTTCAAGGAGTGATCCGCCCATGCGCCTGTCCCGCCCGTCGCCCACCCATTGCCTGCTCGCCCTGGCGCTGCTGCTTCCGGCGCTGACCGCCATGCCTGCCCACGCCCAGGACGGACGCCTGCGCGCACGCCTGCTGCAGCGTCTGCAGGGCGACCGCGCCGACACCGCGCGTGCGCCACTGCCCGCCGGCGCGCAGGTGCTGCGCGACGTCGCCTACGGCCCAGACCCGGCCCAGCGCATGGACGTGTACCTGCCGGCCGGCGCGCGCCAGGCGCCACTGCTGGTGATGGTGCACGGCGGCGGCTGGGCCGACGGCGACAAGGACAACCCCGGCGTGGCCGCCAACAAGGTCGCGCACTGGCTGCCGCAGGGCCACGTGCTGGTGTCGGTGAACTACCGCCTGCTGCCGCAGGCGACGCCGCTTGAGCAGGCAGAAGACGTGGCGCGCGCGGTCGCGCGGATCCAGCAACTGGCGCCGCAGTGGGGCGCCGATCCGGCGCGGCTGGTGCTGATGGGCCACTCGGCCGGCGCGCACCTGGTGAGCCTGCTGGACCTGTCGCCGGACCTGCTGGCCCAGGCCGGGGCGCGCCGACCGCTGGGCGCGGTGGCGCTGGACAGTGCGGCGATGGACGTGGAGCAGGTGATGCAGCAACGGCATCTGCCGCTGTACGACCGCGCCTTCGGCAGCGTGCGCAGCGACTGGATCGCCGCCTCGCCGTACCACGTCATGGGCGCCAGCGCGCCGCCGCTGCTGGCGGTGTGCTCCAGCCGCCGTGCCGATGCCTGCGCGCAGGCACGCCACCTGGCCGCCAAGGCCAACGGCCGCGGCATCCGCGTCGAGGTACTGCCGCAGGACGCCAGCCATGCCGAGATCAACCGCGACCTGGGCCTGCCCTCGGCCTACACCGCGGCGGTGGACGCATTCCTGCACACGCTGCGCTGAGCGCCGCGCGCAGCTCCCGCGGCCGGCAACGCGCTCAGGCCACCATGCACTGCTGCAGCAGCAACGGCAGCGCCACCGCGGCGCTGTCGCGCCAGTGCAGATCCGCACGGGCCGACAACGCACTGGGTTCGGGATTGATCTCGACCACGCAGGCGCCGCGCTCCTTGGCCTGCAGCGGCAGGCTGGCCGCCGGATAGACCAGGCCGGAACTGCCGATCACCAGCACCAGGTCGGCGGTGTCGGCCGCGGTCTGCGCGCGCGCCCACTCCGCCGCCGGCAACGCTTCGCCGAACCACACCACGCCCGGGCGCACCGTGCCGCCGCAGGCCGCGCACACCGGCGGCGCCAGGCGCTGGCTGGGGGTGTGCACATCGATCGGCGGCAGCAGGCCGCGCCAGGGCTGGCCGCAGTCGCTGCAGCGCAGCGCCGACAGGCGGCCGTGCACATGCGCGGCGACCTCGCTGCCGGCGCGCTGGTGCAGGTCGTCCACGTTCTGGGTCACCAGGGTGGTGTGGCGGACCTCGGGCAGGCGCGCCAGCGCCAGGTGTCCGGCGTGCGGCTGGGCCTGCGCCACGATCGCCATGCGCCAGCGGTACCAGCCCCAGACCAGGGCCGGGTCGGCACGCCAGGCGTCCTCGGTGGCCAGTTGCTCGGGATCGAAGCGCGACCACAGGCTGTCGTCCTGGCCACGGAAGGTCGGCACCCCGCTCTCGGCGGACATGCCGGCACCGGTCAGCACCAGCAGACGGCGCGCGCCCTGGATGAAGGCGGCGACGGTCTCGGCGTTGTAGGCGGAACTGAGCATGGCGCGCTCGATTTGACGAAGCGCACACTATTGCATCGCCACAGGACGGCCTCAATGTGCACGGCAGCACGCGCAGGCGCCCGCAACGCGAACGGGCGGCCAGTGGCCGCCCGTTCGCGTGTCGTCATGGACCGGCGCAGGTGCCGGCCCGGACCTCCGGCTGGCTCAGTCGAGCACGACCAGCTTGACGTCGATGTTGCCGCGGGTGGCATTGGAATACGGGCACACCTGGTGGGCCTTCTCCACCAGCGATTCCAGCGTCGCACGCTCCAGGCCCGGCACGGCGATGCGCAGTTCCACGGCGATGCCGAAGCCGCCCGGGATCTGGCCGATGCCGACATGGCCTTCGATGCTCGGCTCGGCCGGCAGCTTCACCTTCTCCTGGCCGGCGACGAACTTCAGCGCGCCGATGAAGCAGGCCGAATAGCCGGCCGCGAACAGCTGCTCGGGGTTGGTGCCGTCGCCGCCGGCGCCGCCCAGTTCGCGCGGGGTCGACAGCTTGACGTCCAGCGCCTTGTCCGGAGTGGCGGCGCGGCCGTCGCGGCCCCCGGTGGCGGTGGCGGTGGCGGTGTAGGCGATGGTGGTCGGTGAAGCCATGGTGGTTCTCCTTGGAGGGCGGCGCCGCGGCGCCATGGGGTAGAGGGGCGGGTTAGAGGGACTGCGATCGGGTCGGGAACCGCTCAGGCGGCGGCCTGCAACTTGCCGCGGACCTCTTCCAGGTCGTGCTTGAGCCGGGTCAGTTGCTGCAGGTTGCAGGCGACCGCGCACAGCACGCCTTCCGGCACCGCCTGCGCGCGCGTGCGCAGCGCCTGGCCGTCGGCGGTCAACGCGATCAGCACGCGGCGCTCGTCATCGGCGGCGCGGCGGCGGGTCAGCAGGCCGATCGCCTCCAGGCGCTTGAGCAACGGGGTCAGCGTGGCCGAATCCAGGAACAGCTTCTCGCCGATCTCCGACACGCTGCGCTGGTCCTGCTCCCACAGCACCAGCATCACCAGGTACTGCGGATAGGTCAGGCCGAGGTCGCGCAGCAGCCCGCGGTAGAGCTTGTGCATGGCCAGGTTGGCCGAATACAGCGCGAAGCACAGCTGGGTATCCAGCTTCAGCAGGGCGGTGGCGTCGGGGGCAGAGGTACGGTCCATGGGCACTACATTACATAGCATGCTATTTAATAGCAAGCGATATTTATGCTCCGCCGACTCCTCGCTGAAGCGGGCGCCGCCCTCCCCCTCGTGCTGCCAGCGGCACAGGACTACGCTGCGCGCAACTCGAGGAGCTTCCGCATGCGCGCATCGTTCCTGCTGCTGGCCGCGCTCGGCGCTGCCCCCATCGTGCCCAAGGCCGTGCCCAACACCCTGCCCGACGGCCCGGTGCTGATCGGTGCCGGCGCCGACGCGCTGGCCCGCGAAACCCGTCGCCAGTGCCCGGGCGTGCCGACCGACCGGCTCACCCCAGCCGATCTGCTCGATGCCGAGGAGACCTTTCGCGATGGATTGCCGGCGGCGCAGCGCCAGGCCATGGATCGACAGCTGCCGCAGGACGGCGCGTCCGGGCCGGCGCGCTGCGCGCACAGCGCAGGCGGCGCCAGTTGTCCGGCGGCCGCCTATCTGGAAGAGATCGCCGGCGCAGGCCTGATGCCGCGCTTCGTCGCCGGGCTGTGTGCGCCCGGCGCGGTGCGCTGAGCCTGCGCCGCGGACGTCGCGACCGCGCTCAGACCCGGTGCGCCGCCGCCAGGTACTCGGCGCTCTGCATTTCGATCAGGCGCGAGGCGGTGCGCTCGAACGCACCGGCCAGGCGCTCGCCGGTGTACAGCAGCGGCGGCGGATCCTGCGCGGTGCAGACCAGGTTGACGTGGCGGTCGTACAGCTCGTCGATCAGGTTGACGAAGCGCCGCGCCGCATCCTCGTTCATGCGGTCGAAGTGCGGGATGCCGCCGAGCAGCACGGTGGTGAACTCGTGCGCGATCTCGATGTAGTCGCTGGGACCGCGCGGGCCTTCGCACAAGGCGACGAAATCGAACCAGACGATGCTCTTGCCGCGCGCGCGCACCGGGATCTTGCGCCCTTCCAGTTCGATGTTGCCGCGGCGCGCCTCGGCATTGCCGGTCAGCGCGCCCCAACGCTCGCCCAGCCAGGCATCGCTGTCCTCGGCCAGCGGCGCGCGGTACACCGGCGAGCGGGTCAGCGCGCGCATGCGGTAGTCCTCGGTGCCTTCGGCGTACAGCTCCACGCAATAGGTCTGCAGCAAGCCGATCGCCGGCAGGAAGCTCTCGCGCTGCAGGCCGTTGAGGTACAGGTTCTGCGGCGCGGTGTTGGAGGTGGTGACCAGGGTCACGCCCTCGGCGAACAGGCGCTCGAGCAGGCGCGACAGCAGCATCGCATCGCCGATGTCGGTGACGAAGAACTCGTCCAGCACCAGCACGCGCAGCCGGCTGCGCCACTCCTGCGCGATCTTCGCCAGCGGATCGCTCTGCCCGGCGTGTTCGCGCAGGCGCTCGTGCACGCCGCGCATGAAGCGATGGAAATGCGTGCGGTACTTCCGCGCGATCGGCAGGCCGTCGTAGAACAGATCGACCAGGAAGGTCTTGCCGCGGCCGACCCCGCCCCAGAAGTACAGGCCGCGCACCGGCTCGGGCTTCTTCCAGAACGCCGACAGACGGTCCAGCCAGCCCTCCTGGTCGCCGTCCACGATCGCGACGTGGATGCGGTCCAGTTCGGCCAGCGCCGCATGCTGGGCCGGATCGTCGCGCCAGTCGCCGCGCGCCACGCCCTCGGCGTAGCGCTGCGACGGCAATGCCGCCGCGCTCACGCCTGCGCCGCCGGCAGCCAGGCCTTGACCGCGTGCTGCAACGCGCCGCGCAGGTCGATCAGCTTGCGATGGAAGAAGTGGCTGGTGTCGGGCATGCGCACCAGTTGCGGTTGCGCATCCAACGTGTCCAGCCAGTCGTACACGGCCTGCGGGTCGACGATCTCGTCGGCCTCGCCCTGGATCACCAGCCACTGCGGCGGCGGCGCCATGTCGGAAAAATCCCAACGCCCGGCCGGCGGCGCGATCGAGATCAGCACCTGCGGCTGCAGCGCGGCGCTGGCGCGCAGCGAGACGTAGGCGCCGAAGCTGAAACCGGCCAGCCACAGCGCGTCGTGCGGACGCTGATCGCGCACCCAGGCGGCCACCGCGGCCAGGTCCTGCTGCTCGCCGTCGCCGTGGTCGAAGCTGCCGGCGGAGGCGCCGACGCTGCGGAAGTTGAAGCGCACCACGCGCACGCCCAGTTCGCGCAGCGCGCGCGCGACCATCGTCACCACCTTGTTGTGCATGCTGCCGCCCTCGGTGGACAGCGGATGGCAGACGATGGCGGTGACCGGCAGCGCGGCGACGTCGGCGTCGGGTAGATCGACCGCGGCCTCGATCGGGCCGGCGGGGCCTTGCAGCGTCAGCGCGCCGGAAGCGGTGGGGAAAGCGGGAGAGGTCATGCGGTCATAATACCGGGGCTGGGTCGCGGCCACATGCCGATGCGGTGCACGCAGCGTTCCTTTTCCTCCCGATCCGGATCCTGTGCGTGGCGTTCGTCCTGCTGAGTGTGGTGTGCAGCGTGCTGGTCTCGGCGCTGCTGAAGCTGGCGCCGCAACGGCGCATCGACCTGGCCCAGGCGGTGACCTGGAACTACCTGGCGGCGCTGTTGCTGTGCGCCGCCCTGCTGCACCCGCCGCTGTCCGCGCTGGAGAACGCGCAGACGCCGTGGGCAGCGCTGCTGGCCCTGGGCGTGCTGCTGCCGGGCATCTTCCTGGTGCTGGGCCGCGCGGTGGCCAGCGCCGGCATCGTGCGCACCGACGCGGCGCAACGGCTGTCGCTGCTGCTGTCGCTGGCGGCGGCCTTCCTCTGGTTCGGGGAACGCGCCAACGGCGCCAAGCTGGCCGGCCTGGCGCTGGGCCTGCTGGCGATCGCCGGCATCGTGCAGTGGCCGGACACGGCGCCGCGCAGCGCCGCACGCACCGCGCCATGGCTGCTGCTGGTGTGGGTCGGCTTCGCCGCGATCGACGTGCTGCTCAAGCGCATCGCCCAGGCCGGCACGCCGTTCGCCGCTTCGCTGCTGGTGGCCTTCGCGCTGGCCTTCGTGCTGCTGCTGGGCGTGCAGCTGTGGCGCCACCTGCGCGGCACCGCGCCACTGGCCTGGCGCAACCTCGGCGCCGGCCTGCTGCTGGGCGCGCTCAACTTCGGCAACATCCTGTTTTATGTGCGCGCGCACCAGGCCCTGCCGGACAGCCCGGCCAGCGTGTTCGCAGCGATGAACCTGGGCGTGATCGGCCTGGGCACCCTGCTCGGCGTGGCCGTGTTCGGCGAACGCACCACCCGCTGGAACCGCCTGGGCCTGCTGCTGGCGGTGCCGGCGATCATCCTGATCGCGATAGGCGCAGGCAGCTAACCATCAGCACCCGCACCCCGCTCTCAAGATTCCCCAATCCCGATTCCCCACTCCCGGCCCCTCAACGCCTCCACACCGGGAACGGATCCTCCAGCCCCTGCCACGCCACCGGCCCCTGCTGCAGTTCGGTGTCGTCGAGCAGGCAGGCATCGAGTTCGGCGCGCACCCGCGCCGTGTCCAGGCCGACGCCGATCACCGCCAGTTCCTGACGGCGGTCGCCCCACAGCGGATGCCACATCGCCCGCAGCGCCGCGTACTCGCGCGCATCGCCGACCTCCTCGGCCTGCGGCGGCGGCGCGTTCCAGCACGCGGTCTGCTGCCGCTGCCAGCCCAGCTCGGTGTACGGCAGCGGCGACGGCGGCAGCGCCAGCGGCGTGTCCAGCAGCCCGCGATCCACGCGCTCGCGCGCCGCATACCAGAAGCCGGCGGCCTGGGTCTGGGTGGCCGCACCGACGATGGACAGCTCGCCGACCCAGTCCATGCGGCTGGCCAGCCAGAAGAAGCCCTTGCTGCGGATCACGTCGCGCAGCCCGCGCTGCGCCAGCCGCGCGAAGCGCAGCGGATGGAACGGCCGGCGCGCGCGATAGACGAAGCTTTCGATGCCGAACTGCTCGGTCTCCGGCGCGTGCTCGCCGCGCAGCGCCTGCATCCAGCCCGGCGCCAGCTGCGCGCGCACGAAATCGAAGCGACCGGTGTCCAGCACCAGCTCCAGCGGCACGTCGCCGCGGCTGGCTTCAACGATGCGCGCATCGCGGTTGAGCGCGCGCAGCACCGCGCGGGTGCGGTCGAGGGTGCCCGCATCGGCCAGGTCGGCCTTGCTGATGACGATCACGTCGGCGAACTCGATCTGCTCCACCAGCAGGTTGACCAGCCCGCGGTCGTCGTCGTCCCCGGCCTGCAGGCCACGGTCGGCCAGGCGCTCGGCCGAGCCGAAATCGCGCAGGAAGCTCACCCCGTCGACCACGGTGAGCATGGTGTCCAGGCGCGCGACATCGGCCAGGCCGCGGCCGTCGGCATCGCGCACGGCGAAGGTCGCGGCCACCGGCATCGGCTCGGAGATGCCGGTGGATTCGATCAACAGGTAGTCGTAGCGCCCGCTCTCGGCCAGGCGCTGCACTTCCTGGCGCAGGTCGTCGCGCAGGGTGCAGCAGATGCAGCCGTTGCTGAACTCGACCAGGGTCTCTTCGGTGCGGCTGAGCGCGGCCCCGCCGTCGCGGATCAGCGCCGCGTCGATGTTGACCTCGCTCATGTCGTTGACGATCACCGCCACGCGGCGGCCATCGCGGTTGTGCAGCACGCGGTTGAGCAGGGTGGTCTTGCCGGCGCCAAGGAAGCCTGACAGGACGGTGACGGGGAGGCGGGAATCGGAAACGGCGGACGTGGACATGGCGAGCATCGGCGCGGAGGCGTGGCGGGCTGGAAATGTTACTATATAACACTTGATGCATTGGAGTGATCGCCCATGAAATCCTTGCCGCAATCCTTCTTCGACGCCTCGGCGATGCTGTTGTCCGGGCTGTGCCTGCTGCACTGCCTGGCCTTGCCGTTGCTGGCCGCGGCGTTGCCGCTGTTCGGCGTCTGGGCCGAGGCCGAGTGGGTGCACGTGGTGTTCGTGGCGATCGCCGCGCCGTTGGCGGGGTTAGCGCTGTGGCGCGGGCACCAGCGTGATGCGCTGCCCTGGCCGCTGTGGACGCTGGCGGCGCTGGGTCTGCTCGGTCTGCTGGCCGGTGCTTTCGGCATTCCCGAAGAGGCCAGCGAAACCGCGATGACGGTCAGCGGCAGCCTGGCCATGGCCAGTGCGCACCTGTGGAACTGGCGCCGGCACCGGCGGCGTTGCGGGCATTGAGGGTGGGACCCGCTGCGTAGCGCGCTGTCGTTCGAGGCGGCAATCAGGATCGCGGTGCTGTGTGGCGTTCGCTGTTGCTTTGGCTGTTGCTTCTGCTGTCGCTGTTGGCTTTTGCTGTTGCTCTGGTTTTTGATTGACCGGGTTCCCTTCCGAAGCGGCGGCCATCGCGGGGAAAAACCCCGAAGGGGCGGCGCACATGGATGTGCGCCGTCCGCGGCAGGGGCAGGATGCCCCTTCCGCGGATCCCCGGGATGGACGCGGACCCGGAGCGCGCTAGCGCGGAGGGCGCGAGGCAGGGTGTGCTTTCTTTTGGTTACTTTTCTTTGCACAAGCAAAGAAAAGTAACTCGCCGCCAGGCGAAAGCTTTGCTCCTGCTTCAACGTTTTTCTGTAGGAGCGGCTTCAGCCGCGAGCAGGCTTTACCGTGGAGGTCGCGGCTGAAGCCGCTCCTACAGTTCTTCTTGTCCGACACTCAAGATTGAAGCAACAGCAAAGGCTTTCGCCCTAACGGGCGAGTTACTTTTCTTTGCTCGCGCAAAGAAAAGGTAACCAAAAGAAAGCGCGCCCTGCCTTGCGCCCTCCGCGCTAACGCGCTCCGGGTCCGCGGATGCACCGGGGATTCGCGGAAGGGGCATCCTGCCCCTGCCGCGAACGGCGCACATCCATGTGCGCCGCCCTTCGGGTGTTTCCCCGGTCCATCCGCCGCTGCGGAAGGGAACCCGGTAAGTCAAAAGCCAGAGCAACAACAACAGCAAAGGCTATTGCTGCGGTCGCTGCTACTTGTCCTATCGGGCGAAACCACAACGCATACACCTTCAGTACGCACCAGGGAAAACCGCGCAGGCAGCGCACAATAGGCAGGAGCAACTTTCATGGGATGACAGCAAAGCATGAGGCCGCATGCGCAGCGCGACCGGCCTTGAACGCAGCACACCTGCTCACGAGCGACCCGTGCACTTCACACATGACATGAGCCACGCAAGTACGCCCCGTGTATCAGGCTAGAGAATGAGCGCCGACAATCGGCTTTTCCGATTCCCCATTCCCATTTCCCCATTCCCAGCCTACAGATCGAACCCCAACAACAACGGATCGTGGTCCGAACTGCGCCACGGGCCCGGCAGATCGCGCTCGCGGTAGCCGTCGCTGTCGGGCAGGTCGGCGTTGACGTGCCATTCGGCGGCGCCGCGCAACCGCGCTGCCAGCGCCGGACTCAGCAAGGCGTGGTCCAGCCGGCCACTGAGGCCGCGATAGACGAAGCTGTAGGGCTGCGCGACATGCGCCTCCTGCAACGCATCGCGCCAGCCCGCGTCGCGCAGCAGGCGCAGCGGATCTTCCATCGCATAGGCGTTGAAATCGCCGAGCAGCACGTTGGCCGTGCTGCCGCTGCCGGTGGGATCGCTGCGCAGCCACGCATCCACGCGGCGCGCCGACTCGGTGCGGGTCGCGTTCCAGCAGCCCTGGCCATCGCCGCGGTCGGCGTCGGCGCCGCTGGCCTCGCTGCAGCCACCCTTGGACTTGAAGTGGTTGGCCACCACCACGAACGGCGCATCACTGCCGCGGCGGAACGCCTGCGCCAGCGGCACACGGCTGTGCTCGGCGAACGGGCCGCCTTCCAGCATCGCCGGCTTGCCCACCGGGCTGACCCGCGAGGCGCGGTAGATCAGGCCGACCCGGATCGGGTTGTCGCCGGGGCCGCGCCCGGCGTCGACGAAGCGCCAGTCGCCGCCGCCGGCATTGAGCGCGTCGACCAGGCTAGCGATCGCCGAGGTCGGGCCGTAGCCGTCGTTCTCCAGTTCCATCAACGCGGCGACATCGGCCTGCAGCGGGCGGATCGTCGCCACCAGCTTGCGCAGCTGCGCCTGGAATTCGGCCGGCGTGCGTGCGCCGCGTAGGGTCGGGAACCCGCCGCCGCGGCCGTCGCCGTTGAAGAAGTTCTCCAGGTTGAACGCGGCGATGCGCAGGCTGCCGGCGACCTGCGGCGGCGCCGGTTCCGGCGGCGGCGTCAGCTGCAGCGCGGCGGTCGGATACAGCCGCGCGGCACCTTCGATTACGCCGCCGACGATGCCCTCCACGCCCTGGAGCGTGCTGCCCGCGCGTGGCGGTGCAGTGGCGCTGCCCAGATAGTCCGGAAGTTTTGCCGTTGCCGTTGCCGTTGCCGTTGCCGTTGCCGATGTTGATGGCGGCGGCGCGGCAAGCGAGCCCAGCCGCAGGCCGCGCCGCGCATTGTCGGCAATGACCGCCGCCTGCTCGGCGCTGCCCGGCGCGGCCACCTCGCTGGGCTGCCACAGGCGCCCGCCGAAGGCCACGCCGAGTTCGCCGGTCTTGCCCAGCATGTCGTTGTCGACCACGGTCAGCGGCGCGGCGATGCGCACGCGCATGCCGGCCAGTGCCGACCAGTCCGCCGGCGCCGCGTCGAGCACCTGCAGCGGCAACGGTTGCGCGCGCGCCAGCACGGTGTGCCCCTGCTCCAGCACGCTGCGCCCGACGAAGGCCGTGCCGGCCTTGGCCGACGCGGCGGCCTGCGGGGCCAGTTCGCCCCACACCCGCACGCGGTCGCCCGGGGCCAGGCTGCGCTCGGCATCGCCACGCACCAGTAGGGCGTCGGCGGTCAACGGATCGTCGTCGCCGGCGTCCTGCACCAGGTAGCCGCTGCCGCCTGCCTCCACGCGCGCGGTGACCACGCCCTCGAACACCACGCCCTGCGCCTGCGGCCCCGGACGCAACTGTCCGATCGGCAGCAGCGTCGGCGGCGTCAGCGCCTGCGCGGCGGGGGCTGCGACCAGCAGCAGCAACGACAACAACGATGGCGGCGGCATGCGCATGCGATCACTCTCCTTGTTTGGCGCCGGCACGCGACGGGCGCGGAAACGACTGCGCCGCCCGAAGGCGGCGCAAGGGCGTGCGGGAGGCGCAAGGTTACTTCAGGTTGGCCAGCATCCAGTCCACGGTGGCGTGGATCTGCTCCTCGGTCAGCCCGGGATTGCCGCCCTTGGGCGGCATGATGCCGCCGTCGGGGCCGGTATAGCCCTCGATGGCGTGCTTGTAGAGCGTTTCCTTGCCCTGCGCGATGCGCTTGTCCCAGTGCGCGTGGTCCAGCGTCGGCGCCTTGCCCACGCCGTTGGTGTGGCAGGCGGTGCACAGGTTGTTGAAGATGGTCTTGCCGTCGGTGGTGCCGCCGTAGGCCGCCTGCGCCGAGGCCTTGGCCAGCGCCGCCGCCTGCGCGGCGGCCTGCGCCGCGGCGCCGGTGCTGCCGGCATAGACCGCACCGACCGGGGCGAGGCGTTCCTCGGTGCGCTTTTGCGCCACCGGCGACACCTCCGGCGGGATGGCCCGCTGCAGGTGATGCGCGAACACGATCAGGCCGAGGGTGATCAGCACCAGCAGGCCGATCACCATCGAGAAGCGCTTGAGAAATTCGAGGTCGTAATTCCGCACATCACACCCCTTTGGCACGTGGTAATCCGGACCACCGCTACGCGACCGAGTATAGCCAGCGTTTGCGCCGCGCGGCACGCCAGGATGGCCCGGAATCGCAGGCGATGCGTGCTGCATCGCAGCAGTTCGGCGCAGGCGGCGCGGCCGTTGCGCTCAGGCGCTGCCCACCGCACGCAGGCAGAACCCGCACACCGCCTCGACCAGGCGCTCGCTGTCGCGCGGGCCGTCGCGGCTGGGCGCGGTCGGGCCGACCAGGGCCTCGGTGTAGGCGCCGACCAGACACGCGGCCGCCGCATCGAGATCCTGCGCGGGGAACTCGCCCGCGGCCACGCCCTCGGCCAGGATGCCCTTGAACACGTCGCCGAGCAGGCGCCGGCAGCGTATGCGCTCGGCGTCCACCTCCGGTTCCACCGGTTCGGCGATGAAGGCGTAGGCCAGCCCGGGGCCGGCCAGGGCGCGGCGCACGAACGAGGCGATGGCGTCGCGCAGGCGCTGCGCGGCCGGCGCCGGTGCGGCGGCGATGGCGCGCAGGATGGTCAGCTCGTGCTCCACGGCGGCGGTCAGCACCTCCACGAACAGCTCGGCCTTGGACGGGAAATGCCGGTAGATCAGCCCGGTGGACACCCCGGCCTCCGCCGCCACGGCAGTGACCGGGGCACCACGGAAGCCGTCGGCGGCGATCAGCCGGCGCGCCGCCAGCAGGATCCGCTGGCGGTTGCCGGCGAGGCGTTCTTCCATCAGGGCGGAGCGTTTGTAGGCCATGGCGTGATTCTAAGTTCAATTAATGAATTTCTGTTCACTTCTTTGCCGTTCCCGGCTACGCTGGGCGCTCTTGCCCGGCGCGGGTCCGATTCTAGGCGCCGCCGGCCACCCGCCATTCCCGGAGTTGCCGCCATGCTGATGCCGTCGTTGAATTTCGAGTTGGGCGAGGAGGTCGACCTGCTGCGCGACAGCGTCGCCGCCTTTGCCGCGCGCGAGATCGCGCCGCTGGCCGAGCAGGCCGACCGCGACAACGCCTTCCCCGCGCCGCTGTGGCGCAAGCTCGGCGAACAGGGCCTGCTCGGCCTCACCGTGGAGGAGGAGTACGGCGGCAGCGCGATGGGCTACCTGGCGCACGTGGTGGCGATGGAGGAGATCTCGCGCGCCTGCGGTGCGATCGGCCTGTCCTACGGCGCGCATTCGAACCTGTGCGTGAACCAGTTGCGCAAGAACGCCAGCCCGGCGCAGAAGGCGCGCTACCTGCCGAAGCTGTGCAGCGGCGAGCACGTCGGCGCGCTGGCGATGAGCGAGCCCGGTGCCGGCTCGGACGTGGTGTCGATGAAGCTGCGCGCCGAGGCGCGCGGCGACCGCTACGTGCTCAACGGCAACAAGATGTGGATCACCAACGGCCCCGACGCCGACGTGCTGGTGGTCTACGCCAAGACCGACCCCAGCGGCGGCGCGCGCGGCATCACCGCGTTCGTGGTCGAGAAGGGCATGCCCGGCTTCAGCACCGCACAGAAGCTGGACAAGCTCGGCATGCGCGGCTCCAACACCTGCGAACTGGTGTTCCAGGATTGCGAAGTGCCGGCGGAGAACGTGCTGGGCGAGGTCGGCGGCGGCGTGCGCGTGCTGATGTCCGGCCTGGACTACGAGCGCGTGGTGCTGTCCGGCGGCCCGCTGGGGCTGATGGCGGCGGCGCTGGACGTGGTGCTGCCCTACGTGCACGAGCGCCGCCAGTTCGGCGAACCGATCGGCAGCTTCCAGCTGATGCAGGGCAAGCTGGCCGACATGTACGTGGGTCTCAACGCCTGCCGCGCCTACGTGTACGCGGTGGCGCGCGCCTGCGACGCCGGCCGCACCACCCGCCAGGACGCCGCCGGCGCGATCCTCTACGCCGCCGAGAAGGCGACCTGGCTGACCGGCCAAGCGATCCAGGTGTTGGGCGGCAACGGCTACATCAACGACTATCCGACCGGGCGCCTGTGGCGCGACGCCAAGCTCTACGAGATCGGCGCCGGCACCTCGGAGATCCGTCGCATGCTGATCGGCCGCGAGTTGTTCGAGCGGACCAAGTGATGCTGAGCGGGTGGCGGGCCTTCCCATGAACGCCCATCGCGGCTGAAGCCGCTCCTACACCGCACCACGCCTCTTCTCCTTTCCAACGGTTCTGCCATGAGCGCGATCCAGACCCAGTTGCAACCCGGCAGCGACGCCTTCGCCGCCAATGCCGCCGCGCTGCGCGCGGTGGTCGACGACCTGCACGCCACCCAGGCGCGCATCGCCCTGGGCGGCAGCGAGGCCGCCCGCGCCAAGCACCAGGCGCGCGGCAAGCTGCTGGTGCGCGAGCGCATCGACGCCCTGCTCGACCCGGGCAGCGCGTTCCTGGAGATCGCGCCACTGGCCGCACTGGGCCTGTACGACGACGAGGTGCCGTGCGCCGCCGTGGTCGCCGGCATCGGCCGCGTCTCCGGCGTGGAATGCGTGATCGTCGCCAACGACGCCACGGTCAAGGGCGGCACCTATTACCCGATGACGGTGAAGAAACACCTGCGCGCGCAGGAGATCGCCCAGCAGAACCGGCTGCCGTGCATCTACCTGGTCGATTCCGGCGGCGCGTTTTTGCCGCTGCAGGACGAGGTGTTTCCCGACCGCGACCACTTCGGCCGGATCTTCTACAACCAGGCCAACCTGTCGGCGCAGGGCATCGCCCAGATCGCCTGCGTGATGGGCTCGTGCACCGCCGGCGGCGCCTACGTGCCGGCGATGAGCGACGAGACGGTGATCGTGCGCGAACAGGGCACCATCTTCCTCGGCGGCCCGCCACTGGTGAAGGCCGCCACCGGCGAGGACGTCAGCGCCGAGGACCTCGGCGGTGCCGACGTGCACACGCGCATCTCCGGCGTGGCCGACCACTTCGCCGACAACGACCTGCAGGCGCTGGCGCGGGTGCGCGCGATCGTCGCCCAACTCAACTGGCGCAAGCCGGCCCCCGCCCTGGCGCTGCGCACGCCGGAGCCGCCGCTGTATCCGGCCGAGGAGCTGTATGGGGTGATCCAGGCCGACCCGCGCAAGCCGTTCGACGTGCGCGAGGTGATCGCGCGGGTGGTGGACGGCTCGCGCCTGGACGAATTCAAGGCGCGCTACGGCACCACGTTGGTCACCGGCTTCGCGCACATCCATGGCTATCCGGTGGGCATCGTCGCCAACAACGGCATCCTGTTCTCGGAGTCGGCGCTGAAGGGCGCGCACTTCATCGAACTGTGCGCGCAGCGCGGCATCCCGCTGGTGTTCCTGCAGAACATCACCGGCTTCATGGTCGGCCGCAAGTACGAGCACGGCGGCATCGCCAAGGACGGCGCCAAGCTGGTGATGGCGGTGGCCTGCGCCAAGGTGCCCAAGTTCACGGTGGTGATCGGCGGTTCGTTCGGCGCCGGCAACTACGGCATGTGCGGCCGCGCGTATTCACCGAATTTCCTGTGGATGTGGCCGAACGCACGCATCGGGGTGATGGGCGGCGAGCAGGCGGCCAGCGTGCTGGCGACGGTGCGCCGCGACGGCATCGCGGCCAAGGGCGGGCAGTGGTCGGACGCGGAGGAAGTGGCGTTCAAGGCGCCGATCCGCGAGCAGTTCGAGCGGCAGGGCCATCCGTACTACGCCAGTGCGCGACTGTGGGACGACGGGGTGATCGATCCGGCGCAGACACGGCGGGTATTGGGGCTGGGCTTGTCGGCGGCGTTGAACGCGCCGGCGGAGCCGAGCCGGTTCGGGGTGTTCCGGATGTGAGGGGGCGCATGCGCTCGTTGTTTCAGGCGCGTTCGCGCGGGGATCGGCGGTGGTCACGCAGGTGGTCGCTGGCGATGCCGGCGCTAGTGTGCCCGGCGGTGGAGTCCACGACCGGCTCCGCGGACGCGCTCGCTGCGACGGCGTCCGCCTTTGCTCCTGCTTTTGCTCCTGCTTTTGCTGCTTCTCTTGCTCCTGCATTTGCTCTTGCTCTGCCTTTGACTTACCGGGTCCCCTCGGCGCGGCAGCCGCGGCGGGGAAAAACCCGAAGGGCGGCGCACATGGATGTGCGCCGTTCGCGGCAGGGGCAGGATGCCCCTTCCGCGAATCCCCGTCGTGGCTGCGGACCCGGAGCGCGTAGCGCGGAGGGCGCGCTGCGGGGTGTGCTTTCTTTTGGTTACTTTTCTTTGCACAAGCAAAGAAAAGTGACTCGCCGCCAGGCGAAAGCTTTGCTCTTGCACTTGCTGCTATGGCGGTGGCCGCTGAATCGTAGGAGCGGCTTTAGCCGCGACAGGCATTACACATCATGTGGGTCGCGGCTAAAGCCGCTCCTACAGACCTTCTCGCCTGATACGCAAACATCAAGCAACAGCAAGAGCTTTCGCCCTTGCGGGCGAGTTACTTTTCTTTGCTCGCGCAAAGAAAAGGTAACCAAAAGAAGCGCTTTACCACAGCCGAAGGCTGGTCAAGCGCGCCCTGCCTTCGCGCCCTCCGCGCTGCGCGCTCCGGGTCCGCGTCCATCACGGGGATCCGCGGAAGGGGCATCCTGCCCCTGCCGCGGACGGCGTACATCCATGTACGCCGCCCTTCGGGTGTTTCCCCGCGATGGCCGCCGCTTCGGAAGGGAACCCGGTAAGTCAAAAGCAAGGACAACAGCCAAAGCCACAGCCACAGCCACAGCGAAGCCAAGCCAAGCCAAGCGACCGCGGCTACAACGCTAGCAACCGAAACCGCGACCCTCGCAGCACGCGCTTAACGCACGTCTGCACACCGCAAGCGCAACACCTCTAACCTTCTCCAGGCACCCGACCATGGCCACCCCCGACCTGCCGACCTTTGACAAGATCCTCATCGCCAATCGCGGCGAGATCGCCTGCCGGGTGATCGCCACCTGCCGCAAGCTCGGCATCGCCACCGTGGCCGTGTACTCCGATGCCGATCGCGACGCGCGCCACGTGCGCCTGGCAGACGAAGCCGTGCACATCGGCGCCGCGCCGGCGCGCGAGAGCTACCTGCGCGGCGAGCGCATCCTCGACGCCGCGCAACGTAGCGGCGCGCAGGCCATCCATCCCGGATACGGCTTCCTGTCCGAGAACGCGGAGTTCGCCGAGGCCTGCGCCGCGCGCGGGCTGGTGTTCATCGGGCCGCCGCCGACGGCGATCCGCGCCATGGGCGACAAGAGCGCGGCCAAGGCGCTGATGCAGGCGGCCGGGGTGCCGCTGACGCCCGGCTATCACGGCGAGCAGCAAGACCCGGGATTCCTGCGCGCGCAGGCCGCGGCCATCGGCTACCCGGTGCTGATCAAGGCCAGCGCCGGCGGCGGCGGCAAGGGCATGCGCCGGGTCGATGGCGACGAAGAGTTCGCCGCCGCGCTCGCCGCCTGCCAGCGCGAGGCGCAGGCCGCGTTCGGCAATGCGCACGTGCTGGTGGAGAAGTACGTGCTGCGGCCGCGGCACATCGAGATCCAGGTATTCGGCGACAGCCACGGCGAACTGGTCTACCTGTTCGAACGCGACTGCTCTGTGCAGCGCCGCCACCAGAAGGTGCTGGAGGAAGCGCCCGCACCGGGCATGGACGCGGAACGGCGTGCGGCGATGGGCCAGGCCGCGGTGGAAGCCGCGCGCGCGGTGGGCTACGTCGGCGCCGGCACGGTGGAATTCATCGTCGCGCCCGATGGCGCGTTCTACTTCATGGAAATGAATACCCGCCTGCAGGTGGAACACCCGGTCACCGAGTGCATCACCGGCACCGATCTGGTGGAGTGGCAACTGCGCGTGGCCGCCGGCCAGCCGCTGCCGCAGCGCCAGCACGAACTGGCGATCCACGGCCATGCGCTGGAAGCGCGACTGTACGCCGAAGACCCGGCGCGCGGGTTCCTGCCGTCGATCGGCACGCTGCAGCACCTGCGCCTGCCCGCCGCCGACGCGCATACGCGTGTCGATGCCGGCGTCGAACAGGACGATGTGATCGGCCCGCATTACGATCCGATGATCGCCAAGCTGATCGTCTGGGACGTGACCCGCGAGCGTGCGCTGCGGCGCATGCAGGCGGCGCTGGCCGCGTGCCAGGTGGTCGGCGTGTCGACCAATGCCGCGTTCCTGCAGCGCCTGGTCGGCACCAGCGCGTTCGCGCAGGCGGACCTGGACACGGCGCTGATCGAGCGCGAGCACGCGGCGCTGTTCGACACCCCGGCCCCGACCAGCGACGCGCTGTGGAGCCTGGCCGCGCTGGCCTGGCAACTGCACGCGTCGGCGCCCACCGCGCACGCGGCCGATCCGCATTCGCCGTGGGACCTGCGCGACGGCTGGCGGCTAGGCGCGCCAGCCCCGCATGCACTGACGCTGCAACATGGCGACACCCAGCGCACGCTACATCTGACCGCGCATGCTGGCGGCTGGCGGATCCATGCGGCGCAGGCGCAGGAGCCGCTTGAGGCGAGCGGCCAGTTGCGCGATGGGCGCCTGTCCGCCTTCCTCGGCACGCAGCGGGTGCAGGCCGATGCAGTGTTCGCCGGTGCGCAGTTGCACCTGTTCGTCGACGGCCATGGCTATCTGTTCGAACGCCACGACCCGGTGGCCGAGGCCGACCAACCGGCGGTGGAAAGCGGCGGGCTGACCGCGCCGATGCCGGGACGCATCGTCGCCCTGCTGGTCGCGCCCGGCACCCAGGTGACCCGGGGCACGCCGCTGCTGGTACTGGAGGCGATGAAGATGGAGCACACCCTGCAGGCACCGGCCGACGGCACCGTGCAGGGCTTTCGCGTGCGCGAGGGCGAGCTGGTCGGCGACGGCGTGGCGCTGCTGGATTTCGAAGCGGCGTGAGCGCTGCGCCTCGCGCGGTCGCCAAGACCGCAGCGAGGCGTCACACTCGGGGCTGGTCCATCCTCCTGCCCGCGCCATGAAACTCACCGCCCACGTTCTCGACGGCCACACCCTGGACGTGCGTCCGGCGCCGCGCGAGCGGCCGTGGATGGACCGCACCTCCGAGCGCTATGCCTACCGCTGCCTACCGCTGGACATCGCCAACGCGCACGGCTGGGAACTGTTGTGCCAGACCGCGTTCGAGGCCGAGTGGAACGGCGGCAATGCGCTGGACGACCTGCGCGTGCAGCCGGCGCCGGGCACGCACGCGCCGGCGGTCAGCCACTTCGGCTACGGCGTGCTCACCTTCCATGTGCCGTGCCTGTTCCGCACCGAGGCCGGCGTGGACCTGTACGTCACCGCGCCGGTGAACCGGCCTAAGGACGGCATCGCCGGGCTCACCGGGCTGATCGAGACCGACTGGAGCCCCTACACCTTCACCATGAACTGGCAGTTCACCCGACCCGGCCGCGTGCGCTTCGAGGCGGGCGAGCCGTTCTGCCACTTCTTCCCGGTGCAGCGGCGGGTGCTGGCCGAGACCGAGCCGCGCTGGCAGCCGCTGTCGCAGACGCCGGAACTGGAACGCGAACACCAGGCATGGATGCGCAGCCGCGGCCAGTTCCTGCACGATCTGGAGCAGCCCGATTCCGACGCCAGCCGCGAAGGCTGGCAGCGCAGCTACTTCCGCGGGCCGGCGCCGGGGCAGTGCCCGGCCGGCGTGGAGCACCGGGTGAAACTGCGGCTGGCGCCGTTCACCCGCAGCGACGACGCGGAATGACGCCGGCTCAGCGGGCGTGGCGCTGGCGCACGCGCGTGGACAGGCGAAACACGCCATAGGCCAGCAGCATGCCCAGGATCCCGGCCACGGCATGCGCCCAGTCGAACACGCGCGGACCGATCCCACCGACCTGATCGCCCCACAGGTTGAACAGCACCAGGACGATCGCGGTCAGCCCCAGGCCGGCGAGGAACGCGGCGCGTTTGGCGCCCAGCGCGTAGAACAGGAACGGCAGGCCCAGCCCGACCAGGAAATGCACCGGGAAGAAGTACACCGAGCCGTACGGCCGCAACAGCGACCAGACGATGGCGGCGAACACCGCGACGAAGACGAACAGGCCCAGCGACAACGCGCGGGTCTTGGTGGGAGAGAGGCGTGGCTCGGTCATGCGTCACCTGCAGGCAATGCGCGACCGTAGCCGAGTCCCGATCACGGTCAGGTCAAGACCCTGCGCCGCGCACGCGCCGACCGCGGCTCAGCGCGCGCGCCGGCACCACTGCCGTTCGCACGGCACGCCATCGTGGTTGCCATCCATCTCCACGCCCGGGCAGTGCTGCAGGAAGTACACCGCTTCGTCGCACGAGGTCATCTGCGCGCAATGCGTGCGGCCGTCGCACTGGAAGGCCGGCGCCGGCGATGCGGGCGCCGTGGCCACCGGCGCGACCGGCGCCGCAGGAGCTACCGGCGGCGGCGCCACCAAGCGCAGCACGGCATAGCCGGCGACCGCGAGCACCACCAGCAGCGCCGGCACGCCGAGCCAGCGGCCGCGACGCCTACGCGGTGCGGTCGCCGCCTGCGCGGCCGATACCGGTGCACGCCCGGGCCGCATCACCCGCATCGCGTGCGGCCGTCCCTGCGGATCTTGCTCCAGGTCGAAGGAGATCAGCTCGCCCACCCGTGGCGGCACCCCGTCGGCGGGAAACGCCGCGCGTTGCACCTCGGCTTCGGTCTCGCGATGCGCCAGGCGCACCAGGCCGCAGCCGCGCTCCTCGTTCCACTGAATCAAGGTCCCGTGCGTGCGCATGGCGTCACCGCAAGAAAGTGCATCGCCGCAGTGGACGCCGCCGTGCCCGGTGCGTCCACCGTCCCCACCGCGCCTGCCCGTTCCCGCCAGGCGCGACCCCGCACGCAGCATGCCACGGCGGCGGCCAGCGTGCCGGCGGGCCACCCGCTGCGCGCGCGATCGACGTGAAGGCCCACCGCCGTCTGCCATCGCGACGCCGGCGCGCGCAACTGTCTACCACCGGCTGCGCGGCGCTCGCTAGAGTCCGAAGCGTCGAGCAACGCCGAGGTCCGCGGCCACCCGGGACCAGCGATCGACGCGCAACCCGGCATCGCGGCCGCCGCACGGCGCCGCCTCCGCAGCATTCGTCCCCCGATGCTGCCCTGCCGGGCCCGCGCGTTTCCCCCACGCTCGACGCATCGGGGTCGTTCAACGCAGTTGCCTTCCACACGGGATCAGGAGAGCGACATGGACAGGTCTTCGGTCCGCTAGGCCGTTTCAACAGGACTGCCGCTTCCACAGCAGCGTCGCCGCATCCGCGCGGTGGCGATGGGCGGTGCATTTCCAAAAGCGTCTCTCGCTTCGTCTGCGCGCGCAGGCGGAAGCGTCCGTGCATGCCTGCGGCGTGGCCATGGCACGGCGGTGTTCTTTCATCGCGGCCGCGCAGCAGCGCGGGCGTGCGGCCGGTCCGGGGCCCAGGGGATGTCCGGACACAGGACGCGGCATCGCCCGCACGCACCGACGCACTCGACCGGAGGTCCACCATGCACCCGTCCCACCCGCGCATACTCGCCATCGCCGTCGCGCTGACCCTCGCCAGCGGCGCCGCCTCCGCCGGGCGCTTTCCGGATTTCGGCTACGCGCCGCCCTCTACGTACAAGGGGCCGCTGTTCCAGCTCAGTCAGGACTATCCGCAGCAACCGCCCAGCGGCCCGTTGCCGGCGTTCTTCCAGAAGCTGCCCAAGCCGCTGAGCAACAACTTCGAAGCCTGGCGCGGCTACGCCGATGCCGTGAAGGCCTACTGCCTGGAAGGCAACGTCGAAAGCGACTGGTACGTGCAGAACAACAAGGTGCGGCGCTGGTACCACGCGCCCTGGCAGCACTACGGCCCGCTCGGACGCGAAGGCGTGCATGGGCTGACCAAGGAAGCGCAGATCCAGGTCAAGCAACTGGCGCCGACCCAGCTCACCACCGGCCAGACCTTCGCGGTCGGCATCTACAACGATGTCGGCGCCTACACCTTCGGCCAGGTGTGGAAGGATCCGCAGAACCCGGATCCGAGCTTCACCACCAAGCCCAACACCTTCCGCGACGGCACCGTGGTGTGCAAGGCGCTGTTCGCCGACGTGGACCTGAGCCAGGTGCCGTTCCTGCAGAACCCGGTGCTGTGGAACGCCTGGGTCACCAACAGCTTCAAGTCCGCCGACCGCGCGTTCAAGCAGGTGGCGCTGATCCAGATGGATTTCGCCGTGCGCGACAGCCGCGTCCCCGGCACCGGCTGGATCTTCGGCACCTTCCAGTACAACGGTGCGGTCAGCGGCAAGCCCGGCTGGCAGAACCTGGTGCCGGTGGGCGTGATGTTCGGCAACGATCCGCAGAACACCGGCGACGACTACACCAACAAGCAGCCGACCCAGACCCGGATCAATCCGCGCATCCTGCAGTCGGCGATCAACGCCAACGTGAAAGAACTGCCGCCGACCCACCTGGGCTGGAACGGCCGCCTCAACGGCCCGGTGGACAACCCGATCAGCTCCTGCATGAGCTGTCACATGACCGCCGAATCGCCGCAGCTCTCGCCGATGAACCCGACCTTCCAGGCGCCGGACAAGGTGCCGCCGGTCGGCTCCAAGGAATGGATGCGCTGGTTCCAGAATATCCCCGCCGGGCAACCGTTCGACGCGGCGGCCAAGAGCACCGACTACAGCCTGCAGCTGGCCGGCGGCATCGCCAACTTCTACGACTGGAAGTGCACCCAGGACGGCGTGTTCGTCAGCGGCGGCAACCTCTGTGAGCAGAGCAAGACCTCGCTGAAGCTGATGCGCTCCACCACGCCACCGCCGACCGTGTACCCGGTCGAGCGTGGGGTGAGCAACCAGGAACTGGAGTAAGCACCGCAACGCCGTGCCTGCCGCGTGCCGTCCGACGGCGCCGGCGGGCACGGCCTGTGCCGAGTGCGGCGCAAGGCGCAGGGATGAGCGGCGTCAGACGTGCTGCCGCCTGCGCTCCCTCAGCCGATCTGCTGGCCGACCCACCAGGTCGTGCCGCCTGGGTCGCGGAAGCCGCCACGCCGGTCCGGATCGTCCTTCTGCACCGGCGCCTGCACCGCCGTGGCACCGGCAGCCAGCGCACGCTGGTAGGTCGCATCCACATCGCGCACGTAGACATGCACATGCGCCGGCACCGCCGGCCAGCCCTCGACCGCATCGCAGAACATCACCACGGTGTCGTCGATGCGCACCTCGCCGTGGGCGAGCAGGCCACCCTCGCCGGGAATCTGCCGCAAGGGTTCGGCGTCGAACACCGCGACCAGGAACGCGATGGTCCGCTGCGCGCCATCGACAATGAGATACGGCGAGACCGAGGTGTAGCGCTCTGGCTTGAACGACATGAAGAACTCCCGAGGGTCGAGTGTCGCGGGCAGGTCGACGTGTGCGGTGGTGAAGCGCCTCATGCAACGTGCGGCGATGCCAAAAGGCCACTGCGCCGCGGCGTGCAGCCGCGCTCACAGCGCGCACGTGCTGAGCCGCGCGGCCAGGGTAAAGGGACCGTGCCCAGGTCGTCCAGGCCTTCGACATCGAACGCATACACGCCCTTGGCCACGAGCGTCAGTTGCCCGTCGCGCGAAAGATGGAAGGTCAGCGTGTCGATGTCGACCGCATGGTGCGCGCCGGCCAGGTAAAGCGAGCCGTCGATGTAGCCGTCCTGCGGGTTGCTCGGGAAGTCGAAGTGCTGGCCGGCCAGCGCGCCGAGCCTGAGCGACGGCAGCGCCATGCCGTCCAGGCGGATCGCGGTGTCCACGATCTCGCCATCATGCAGGAACGGACGCAGCAGGATTTCCAGCGAGGCGTCCTCCGGCCGACCCGAGAGGATCGCGTGACGCGGTTGCAACAGGCTCGGCGAGAACGTCGACATCGCGGTGCCGTCTCAGTGCTGCGCCACCGGCAACACCACGTCCATCAGCGTGGCGTCGTCCGGATCCGGCGTGGCCTTGAAGCCGAGTTGCTGGCACATCGCCAGCATGGTGCGGTTCTCGCGCAGCACCTGGCCTTCGACCACCTTGAGGCCGAGCCAGCCGGCGTACTCGATCATGATCCGCATCAGTTGCCAGCCGATGCCGTGGCCCTTGAGGTCGGAGCGGATCAGGATACCGTATTCGCCGCGGTCGTAGTCGGCGTCGGCGTGCAGGCGCACCGCGCCGAGCATGTCGCCGCTGCGCGGTTCGATCGCCACCAGCGCGATCGAGCGCGCGTAGTCCAGCTGGGTCAGGCGCGCGATGAACTCGTGGCTGAAATGCTTGACCGCCTGGAAGAAGCGCAGGCGCAGGTCCTCGTCGGTGACGCGGGCGAAGAAGCTGCGGAACAGCGCGTCGTCCTCCGGCCGCACTGGGCGCACCAGCGCGGCGCTGCCGTCGTTGAGCACGATGCGCCGCTCCCACTCCTTGGGATACGGAAAGATCGCAAAGCGCGGATGGCCGCGGCCCTTGTGCAGGCGCCGCGACGGCGCCACCGCCACCCGCGCGTCGACCGCGATCACCCCGTCGCGGTCGGCCAGCAGCGGGTTGATGTCCAGTTCGCGGATCTCCGGCAGGTCGGCGGCCAGTTGCGCCAGCTTGACCAGCACCATCGCCACCGCGCGCTCGTCGGCGGCCGGCACGTCGCGGTAGGCCTTGAGGATGCGGCTGACGCGGGTGCGGCCGATCAGCTCGTGGGCCAGGCGCAGGTCCAGCGGCGGCAGCGCCAGCGCCTTGTCGTCGATCACCTCCACCGCGGTGCCGCCGCGGCCGAACACGATCACCGGGCCGAAGGTGGGATCGTCGGCGATGCCGGCGATCAACTCCCGCGCCTTCGGCCGCAGCAGCGAGGGCTGCACCAGCACGCCGTCGATGCGCGCATCCGGACGCGCGGCGCGCGCGCGGGCGAGGATGCCCTCGGCCGCATCGCGTACCGCCTCCACGCTGACCAGGTTGAGGCGCACGCCATCCACGTCGGACTTGTGCGGGATGTCGGCCGAATGGATCTTCACCGCCACCGCCGAGCCTTGCGCGAGCATCGGCGCGGCCACCTGCGCCGCGGCCTCGGCATCGGCGGCGTGTGCCACCGGCGCAGTGGGGATGCCGTAGGCGGCCAGCAGCCGCGTGGTCGCCAGCGGGTCCAGCCAGGTCTGCCCGGCGGCCAGCGCGGCGTCGACGATGCCACGCGCGGCGGCGGCGTCGAAGGCGAAATCGTCGGGCAGGCTCGGTGGGGTTTCCATCAGCGCCGCCTGCGCCTCGCGGTAGCGCACCAGGTGCATGAAGCCGCGCACCGCATCGGCCTCGGTGGCGTAGGTGGGGATGCGCGCGGCGTTGAGCGTGGCGGTGGCGCTCTCGTCGTTGCCCAGCCACACCGCGAACACCGGCTTGTCGCGGTGGTGGCGCGGGCGCTGGCCAAGGATGCGGGTCAGCGCCTGCGCTGCCTCGGCGGAGGAGGTGAACGCGGTGGGCACGTTGACCACCAGCACCGCATCGTTCTCCGGATCCTCCAGCAGCGCGCCGGCGGCGGCGGCATAGCGCTCGCCGTCGGCGTCCACCACGATGTCCACCGGATTGCGGTGCGACCATTCCTGCGGCAATGCCTGTTCCAACCGCTGTTGGGTGGGCGCCGACAGCGTGGCCAGGGTGCCGCCGAGATCGGCCAGCGTGTCCACCGCCAGGTGGCCGACGCCGCCGCCATTGCTGAGGATGGCCAGGCGCCGGCCGGGGAAGGTGCTGAGCCGGCCCAGCGTCTCCGCGGCGGCGAACAGTTCGTCCAGCGCGCGCACCCGCAGCAGGCCGGCGCGGGCGAACGCGGCGCCGTACACCGCATCGGAACTGGCCAGCGCCTGCACGTGGGTGTCGGCATTGGGGTCGATGCGCAGCTGCCGGCCCGACTTCACCACCACCACCGGTTTGGCGCGCGCGGCGGCGCGGGCGGCGGACATGAACTTGCGCGCGTCGCGGATGTGTTCGACGTAGAGCAGGATCGCGCGGGTGCGGTAGTCGGTGGCGAAGTAGTCGAGCAGGTCGGCGAAGTCCACGTCCAGCGCGTCGCCCAGCGAGACCACCGCCGAGAAGCCGACCGCGCGCGCCACGCCCCATTCCACCAGCGCCGCGGCGATGGCGCTGGATTCGGAGATCAGCGCCAGGTCGCCCGGCTGTGGGCAGTGCGCGGCGATGCTGGCATTGAGCCGCGCATGCGGGGCGATCACGCCCAGGCAGTGCGGGCCGAGGATGCGCAGGCCCTTGGCGCGTGCGGCGCTCTCCACCCGCGCCGCGGCCGAGCCCGGCCCGCTGCCGAGCCCGGCGGTGAGGATGATCGCCGCGGCCACGCCGCGCCGCGCGGCGATCGACACGATGCGCGGCACCATCCGCGCCGGCGCGGTGATCACCACCAGGTCCGGCACCCACGGCAGGTCGGTGAGCCGGCGCACCGTGGGCACGCCGTCGATCTCGCGGTAGCGCGGGCTGACCCAGCCGATCTGCCCCGGAAACCCGGCCGCGCGCAGGCTGCGCACCACCGCCCGCCCGGCCGAACGCTCGCGCGGGCTGCCGCCGACGATGGCGACCGAGGCGGGGCGGAACACGGACTGCAGGTGATAGGTGCTCATGGCGGCGGCAGAGGCGAGCGAATGCGCTAACGGTACACGGCTGGCCGCGGCGCGGGGATGATCCGGGTCTCGCGGCCGACGGTAGCGCGGGTCCGGCGATTGGGCGCACTGTCGCGATTCCGGCCTCCGTGCGTCGGGGCTGAAGCCCCTCCCACAGGGGCTTCGGTCGGCTGTCCGGTGTCCACGGCTCGCGTGTGTTGCTGGATTCAAAACGACCCCAATGGCCGCTCGCGCTCTACTCAGGACATCTCGAACGACCTGTTTTTGCCGCGCATCCCACCGTCTCGTAGGAGCGGCTTCAGCCGCGACGAGGCGTTACCGGTAAGGCACGGTCGCGGCTGAAGCCGCTCCTACGCGTGTGCGCTTGTGCTTGCTCGATGTCCCCTTCAAGCACGACGCCACGCCACAGGCCATAAGCACAGCGCGCTGACCAGGCGGCGCCCCCCTCCTCGACAGCAAGTCCAGCAGCACCGCCCATCCGTCCCCACCTCTCGGATTCACCAAGCCCGGCGAACACCCGCCCCCACAGCCCGGGTCAGCAGACGGTCGCATTGGCGGCCGCATAATGCGGCGATGGAGACGACTCGTGCATAGCGGCGGCCTGGAACTGGCGCTGGTGCTGCTGCTGGCCGCGGTGATCGCGGTGCCGGTGTTCAAGCGGCTGGGCCTGGGCGCGGTGCTGGCCTACCTGGCCGCGGGCGTGGTGCTGGGGCCGGACGGGCTGGGCTTCGTGCAGGACACCGAGCGCATCCTCAACGCCGCCGAGATCGGCGTGGTGATGCTGCTGTTCCTGATCGGCCTGGAGCTGTCGCCGGCGCGATTGAAGGTGATGCGGCATGCGGTGTTCGGCGCCGGGTCGGCCCAGGTCGCGCTGACCGCGTTGCCGCTGGGCGCGCTGGCGCTGTGCATGGGCATGAACTGGAAGAGCGCGCTGGTGATCGGCCTGGCGCTGGCGCTGTCCTCCACCGCGGTGGGCCTGCAGCTGCTGGCCGAGCGCAAGGCGCTCAACAGCGACTACGGCCGGCTCGGCTTCGCCATCCTGCTGTTCCAGGACCTGATCGCGATCCCGCTGCTGGCCGCGGTGCCGCTGCTCGGCGGGGCCAAGAACGACACCCTGACCTGGACCGAAGTGGGCCAGGCGCTGGGCGCGCTGGCCCTGGTGGTGCTGTGCGGGCGCTTCGCGCTGCGCCACCTGTTCCGCACCGTGGCGCGCACGCGTATGCCCGAGGTGTTCACCGCCAGCGCGCTGCTGGTGGTGCTGGGCAACGCCTGGTTCCTGCAGAAGGCCGGGCTCAGCCCGAGCCTGGGCGCGTTCCTGGCCGGCGTGCTGCTGGCCGATTCGGAATTCCGCCACGAACTCGAAGCGCAGATCGAGCCGTTCCAGGGCCTGCTGCTGGGCGTGTTCTTCATCGCCGTGGGCATGGGCATCGACCTGGACCGCATCGTCGCCGAGCCGTGGCTGATCGCCGGTGCGGTGGCCACGCTGCTGCTGGTCAAGTTCGCGCTGCTGGCCGGCATCGGCCGCGTGCTGCGCCTGCCCTGGCGCAGCGCGCTGCTGCTGGGCAGCCTGTTGTGGTTGGGCGGCGAGTTCGCCTTCGTGGTGTTCACCGAGGCGCAGCGCGTGCGCCTGCTCGACGACGCCACCCACGACCGCCTGGTCGCGGTGGTCGGCGTGTCGATGGCGCTGACGCCGCTGCTGCTGATCGGCATGCAGCGCCTGCTCGGCGGCAACGAGGCCGGCAAGGGCAAACAGCCACCACCGCCGGCCGCGCAGTACGACACCGTGGATGCGCAGCGCGCGCAGGTGCTGATCGCCGGCATGGGCCGCTTCGGCCAGATCGTGGCGCGCCTGCTGACCGCGCAACGCATCCCGTTCGTGGCGCTGGAACACAATCCGGACACGGTGGAGGACCTGCGTCGCTTCGGCAACCAGCTCTACTACGGCGACCCCAGCCGCCCGGACCTGCTGCGCGCGGCCGGCAGCGACGGCATCCGCCTCTTCGTAGTGGCGATGGACGATCCGGAGACCAACATCAAGACCACGCGGCTGATCCGCCGGCTCTACCCCACTGCCAAGGTGCTGGCGCGCGCGCGCAACCGCCAGCACGCCTGGCGACTGATGGACCTGGGTGCCGAACCGTTCCGCGAGGTGTTCGCTTCCAGCCTGGAACTGAGCGAACAGGTGCTGCTCGGCCTGGGCCTGGACGCGGCCACCGCGCGCGACCGCATCGCCCGTTTCCGCGAACACGACTCGCAACTGCTGCGCGCCCAGCACCTGGTCTACGACGACGAGGCCGCGGTGGTGCAGACCGCCCGCGCGGCGCGCGCCGACCTGACCAAGCTGTTCGAGGCCGACGTCAACGATCCGACGGCCGGGCCGGCGGATGCGACGGGCGCGACAGGCGCGGGACAGCAGCGCAGTTGATGCTGGTGGCTTGGCCCCGCGGCCAACGGTGTCCCAGGCATGCGCTGCGTACATGCGCTCGTCGCTGCCGACAACCGCGGTCACGATGGGTACGCCGTTGTCACGCGCGACGGATTGCGATGGAGATGCCGACGAGTCGCCGAGGTACATGCCCACTGCCGCGTGGTGCGCGTGCAGTCGAGCGTGGTCGCGTCGGGGCTGAAGCCCCTCCCACAATGGCGGTCGACAGCGTCCGCGGCGGTGGCGCCTTTGCTGGCTGCGACAACAGGGGCGGTGGACTCCCACGGCATGCCGACTCGCCATGGCCAATGCTCGGCAAGGGCGCTGTGTCCGCGCGCCGCCAATCCTTCCATTGTGGGAGGGGCTTCAGCCCCGACTTCAGGATCCCGCCGCCGTGGCTGTGCCGCTCCTCCCTGACATGGAGGCATTTCCCCGAACACTGGCGCTCATGCCAGCGCCCGGGGCATCGGCTTCAGCGCTTGCGCGCGGGACGCTTCGCGGTGCCGCTGGGCGCGCGCTTGACGGTTTTCTTCGCGACTTCCTTCGCAGCCTTCTTGGCGACCTTCCTGGCCGCTGGCGTCTTCGTCGGCGCCGAGGCAGTCTCGCGCTTGGTCGACTTGCCTGGCTTCGCGGACGCCGAGGCATCGCCCGCCTTGGCCCCGCTGCGCTTCGGCGCCGGCGTCACCGGCCGGGTCTCGGTCGTGGCGGTGGCTTCGGGCGGGCGCCGCGGTGGCGGGCGGCGCCCCGCGGTCAGGGTGCGCCAGGTATGGCCGCCGTTGAGCGCCAGCAGCGCATCGGCTGCGGCCGGGCCGGCGCTGCCGGCCGGGTACTGCGGGGTTTCGTCGGCCGAGGTCTGCCAGGCGTCGAGGATCGGCTGCACGATGGTCCAGGCCGCCTCGACCATGGTCGCGTCCTGGAACAGTCCCGCCTCGCCATGCATGCAGTCCTGCAGCAGGCGTTCGTAGCCCACCGTGTATTCCTTGGGGAACCAGTCGCGGTAGCGGAAATCCATGCGCACCGGTGCCAGGCTGACCCGCGCGCCCGGGCGCTTGACGTCGAACTGCAGCGAGATGCCCTCGTCGGGCTGGATGTGCAGCACCAGCCAGTCCGGGCCGTAGCCGCCGATCTCGGCGCTGCGCAGCGGCGCCAGCGGCGCCGGCTTGAAGCGGATCGCGATCTCGGTGGTGCGCTCGCGCAGGCGCTTGCCGGTGCGCAGGTAGAACGGCACGCCGGCCCAGCGCCAGGTGTCGACCTGCAGCTTCATCGCCACGTAGGTCTCGGTGTTGGAGTCCGACGGCACCGTGTCCTCCTCGCGGTAGCCGGGCACGGCGTTGCGGCCGATCGCGCCGGCCGCGTACTGCCCGCGCACCACGTCGGCCGGGCTCAGCGGCCGCACCGCCTCGATCACCTCGGCGCGCCGGCGCAGCATCGCCGCCGGGGTGAACGCGGCCGGCGGCTCCATCGCGATCATCGCCAGCAACTGGAACAGGTGATTGGGCACCATGTCGCGCAGGCAACCGGTAGGGTCGTAGAACCCGCCGCGGCCCTCCACGCCGATGGTCTCGGCCGCGGTGATCTGCACGTGGTCGATGCGGTCGCGGTTCCACACCGGTTCGAACAGGCCGTTGGCGAAGCGGAAGGCGAGGATGTTCTGCACCGTTTCCTTGCCCAGGAAATGGTCGATGCGGAACACCTGATCCTCGTCGAGCACGCGGCCGACAATGGCGTTGAGCTCGCGCGCGCTCTGCAGGTCGTGGCCGAACGGCTTCTCCACGATCACCCGGCGCCAGCCGCCGCTGGCGCTCTGCCTGACCAGCCCGGCCGCGCCCAGTTGCTCGATCACCGGCGCGAAGAAGCGCGCCGCGGTGGCCAGGTAGAACAGCACGTTGCCGCCGGTGCGGTACTGCGCGCCGATCTTCTCCAGCAGCGCGCCCAGGCTGCGATAGGTGGCTGCGTCGTTGAAGTCGCCGCGCAGGTAATGCAGGCGCGAGCGCAGCCAGCCCCACACCTCCTCGTCCAGGCCATCGGCCTTGAACTCGGCGTCGCGGTCGGCCATCAGCCCGCGCATCGCATCGCCGAGCATGCGCCGCCATGCCACTTCGCTGACCGCGCCGTGGTCCACGCCGATCACCGCGAACTCCTCTGGCAACGCGCCGCTGTGGCGCAGGTTGTACAGCGCCGGCAGCACCAGGCGGCGGGTCAGGTCGCCACGGGCGCCGAACACCACGATCAGGCAGGGAGGGGTGGTCTGGGAGGCATCGCTCATGGATGGGTGTCCTGTTCGCCGATCAAGCCATGCAGGCGCAGCGCCGCGTGGACCAGCGCCACGTGCGAATAGCCCTGCGGGAAATTGCCGAGCATGCGGCCGCTGCGCGGGTCGTACTCCTCGGCCAGCAGGCCGACGTCGTTGCACAGCGCAAGCAGGCGCTCGAACAGCGCGCGCGCCTGCTCGCGGTGGCCGAGCAGCGCGTAGTTCTCCACCAGCCAGAAGCTGCAGGCGATGAAGGTGCCCTCGCCGGCCGGCAAGCCGTCGCCGCTGGCGTCGTCGGCGCGGTAGCGCTCGACCAGGCCGTCGATGCTCAGGCGTGCGGCGATGGCGTCGGCGGTCGCGGCCACGCGCGGATCGTCCGGCGGCAGGAAGCCGACCAGCGGGATCAGCAGGGTCGCCGCGTCCAGCCGCTCGCTGCCGTAGCTCTGCACGAAGTAGCCGTCGCGGTGCACGCCCTGCGCCAGCACCTGCGCATGGATCTCGTCGGCCAGCGCGCGCCAGTGCGCGCGTTGCGTGGCATCGGCATCGGTGACGCCGTCGCGCGCGCCGCAGTCGAACGCCAGCCACGCCATCACCTTGGAATGCACGAAGTGCTGGCGCTTGTCGCGGATTTCCCAGATGCCCTCGTCCGGCTCGCGCCAGCGCTGTTCCAGGACCTCCAGCAACTGCCGCGCCAGCGAGCGGCCATGCACGGCCGTGGCCATGCCCTCGTGGTGGCCGCGGTGGAATGCGGCGATCACCTCGCCATAGACGTCGAGCTGGAACTGGCCGACCGCGGCATTGCCCACGCGCACCGGCGAGGCGCCTTCGTAGCCGGGCAGCCAGTCCACCGTCCATTCGGACATGCGCCGCTCGCCGCCGATGCCGTACAGCGCCTGCAACTGGTCCGGCGAGCCGGCCACGGTGCGCTGCAGCCAGCCGTGGAAGGCGGCGGCCTCGTCGAAGTAGCCGGCCGCGCGCAATGCGGTGAGGGTGAACACCGCATCGCGCAGCCAGCAGAAGCGGTAGTCCCAGTTGCGTTCGCCGCCCAGGCGTTCGGGCAGCGAGGTGGTCGGCGCTGCGACGATGGCGCCGGTGGGCAGATAGCTCAGGCCCTTCAACACCACCAGCGAGCGCCGCACCGCCTCGGTCCACGGGCCGGCATGCAGGCAGCGGTGCGACCAGCCGTGCCAGAACGCCTCGGTCTGCGCCAGCGCCTGTTCCGGCTCCAGCAGCGGCGGCAGCTCCAGGTGCGAGGCGCCGTGGCTGAGCACGAACCAGGTGCTTTCGCCGGCCTCCAGCACGAACTCGGCCTCGGTGGCGAAGCCGTGGCCGTGCATGGCCTGCGGGCTGCGCACGGCGATCTGGTCCGGCCCGGCCACCGCCTGCAGGCCACCGTCGATCTGCGAGACCCAGGGAATGGTGCGGCCGTAGTTGAAGCGCAACTGCAGCTGCATGCGCAGCGGCACCGTGCCGTGCAGGCCGCGCACGATCCGCACCACGTGGTTGTGCATCACCTCGTCGTGGCTGGCGACCATGAAGTCGAGCAGCGCCACTGCGCCGGTGTCGGTCTCGAACCGGGTCTCCAGCACCAGGCTGCCGTCGCGGTAGGCGCGGCTGCTGGTGTAGGCGCCCTGCGGCGCGATCGCCCAGCGGCCGTGGTCGGGCTCGCCGAGCAGGGCGGCGAACAGGGCATCGGAATCGAAGCGCGGCAGACACAGCCAGTCGATCGAGCCGCAACGGTCCACCAGGGCCGCGCTGCGGCAGTTGCCGAGCATGGCGTAGTCTTCGATTCGCGAGGCCATCGTCGGCGCCGGGACGGAGGAGCGGCGAGTCTGCCAGCGCCGGTGTTTGCGTCGCGTAATCGCCGCGGCACGCCGTTCAGGCGCGCGCAAGCGCGCGGCTGCGGCTACACTGCGGCTGCGCATGACTTCCGATCCCGCTGCCGCCGCCCTGCGCACTCTGGTCCTGGAGGACGATCCGATACTGCGCGATCGCATCCTGGTCCCGGGCCTGCGCCGCTTCGGTTTCGCCGCCGACGGCTGCGGCACCGGCGCCGAACTGCAGCAGCGGGTGCAGCGCGAAGGCGCCGAGATCGTGGTGCTGGATGTCGGCCTGCCCGATACCGATGGCTTCACCCTGGCCGGCGCGCTGCGGCAGCAGTATCCAGACCTCGGCATCGTCATGCTGACCAGCCTGGGCCAGACCGAGGACCGCATCCGCGGCCTGACCGGTGGCGCCGACGCCTACCTGTCCAAACCGGTGGAGATCGACCTGCTGGCCGCGACCCTGCACAGCCTGGCGCGGCGCGTGAGCGGGCGTCCGCCGGCGGCGCCGGCGCGCGGGCGCTGGCAGATGAGCGAAGACGGCTGGTGCCTGCTGTCGCCGTCCGGCGCCGCCGCCGCGCTGACCGGCAGCGAACGCCGCCTGTGCCTGCGCCTGCTCGAGCAACCGGGCCTGCTGGTGGCGCGCGAGGCGCTGATCGCCGCCCTCACCGACCGCGTCTACGACTTCGACGCGCACCGCCTGGATTCGATGGTGCACCGCCTGCGCAGCAAGGTGCAGCGCCGCTGCGGCGAACCGCTGCCGCTGGCCGCGGTGCACGGCAAGGGCTACATCCTCGATCCTGCCGGCTGATCCGCCACTCGCCATCGCGCGCCGCGTGACGCGGGCAGGCGCAGCTGACCAGACCTATGCCGGCACCGAGGCCAGCACCGCGTCGGCGTGCGGCAGCACGATGCGGAAGCGCGTGCCCACGCCCACCGTACTGTGCACCTGGATCCGGCCACCGGCGCGCACCACCAGATCGCGCACCACCGCCAGGCCCAGGCCGGTGCCGCTGTCGGCGGGCTTGGTGCTGTAGAACGGCTCGAACACCTGCGCGGCCACCTCGGCCGGCATGCCGTGGCCGTCGTCGGCGACCTCGATGACGGTGCCCTCGTCCTCACTGGAGACGGCGATGTCGAAATGGCCGCGGTCGGCGATCGCGTCGCGGCTGTTGGAGGCCAGGTTCAGCAGCATCAGGTCGAACTGGCTGCGCTCGAAGCGGATCGGCGCCGGTGTCGCCGGGACCGCGCAACGCAGCACGATCCGCGCTTCCAGCAACTGCCGCAGCATCGGCTGCAGCGCGTCCACCGCCGCCGCCGCGTCGAAGCGCTCGACATGCTCGGCGTCGCGGCGGCTGAAGCGCAGCAGCCGGCGCACGATGGTCATGCCGCGCTCGGCCGATTCCTCCACCGCCGCCAGGCTGTCCTCCAGGTGCGCGATGCGTTGCGCGTCGCCGTCCAGATCGTCGTCGTGGCGCGCGGCGGCGAAGCCGGACATCACCGCCAGGATGTTGTTGAAATCGTGGGCCAGGCCGCTGGCCATGCGCTCGGTGATCTCGCGCTTCTGCGCATGGATCAGCTGGGTCTGCGCGCGTTCGCGTTCCTGCATCTCCTGCTGCAGGCGCTGGCCGCGCGCGTTTGATTCGCGCAAGCTCTCGCGCAGCGCCTCGGTGGTGCGGTCCAGCAGCAGCGCCACCAGCAGATAGCTGAAGAGCACCGGTAGCACGTTGAACAGCGCCTGCGCCGGCGCGCCGGCCAGTTCGGCCAGCGCATCGCGACCCACGCCGACGCCGAGCATCAGCAGCAAGGCGACGAAGGTGACCCACAGCGCGCGGCGCCCCAGCACCAGCCCGGCCAGGATCAGCACCAGCATCTGCGCCAACTGGTCCGGCAACTGCCGCTGGAAGCCGTGGATGGCGGCATTGACCAGCAGCGAGCCGAGCATCGCTCCCAGCAGCAACCGCACGCCGCCGCGCAAGGCGCCATGGCGCACGCGCACGAACCCGATCGCCGCGCACACCCCGATCAACAGGCTCATGCTCAACGAGATCACCAGCCCGGGCTGCACCGGTTGCCCGCGCAGCTGCGGCCACGCCAGCACCAGCGCGATCACCAGCGTGGCGGGAATGGTCACCGCCAGGAACAGCAGCAGCAACTGGATCACCCGCGCGTTGCGCCGGTCCACCTCGTCCAGCAGCGGCGCGCGGCCCAGCCAGTTCCAGAACGCCTTCGCCATGCCGCCGTGCTCCATTCCCGTTCAGTGAGAATCCGATGATGATCATGCGAGAACTTGCAGGTGACAAGCCGGTGACGGCGGGCCTAAGTTCGCATGACGGAACGCGCCCGGGGACGACGGCGCGGCTCCCAGACCACTCCTGATCGATGCGGAGGCGCACACGCGCCGCCGACGTCACTTTCTGCCCTGCCGTTTTCCAGCCCGAGATCGCCATGAACGCATGCTCTTCCCTGCGCGGCACCGCCGCCCGTCATCCGATGCCCCGCGCGTACAGCACCCTGGCCCTGGCCTGTGCGCTGTGCCTGACCTCGACGGCGATGGCGCAGACGCCCACCACCACCGCGACGGCCGCCAGCGCCCAACCCGCCGCCGCCGGCACCGACGCCACGACCAGCGACGCCAGCGCGACCCCGGCCGCGGCCACCTACGACCCCAGCGTCTACTTCAAGGCCACCGGCAGCGCCGACAGCAACGCCGGTGCCGAGGCCGACGGCGACGAAGCGCTGGCCGCCGGCGAGGCCGCCTCGGCGGTGGGCACCGGCGCCATGGCGCTGGGCGGCGGCGCGGTGGGCTACGCCAACCACGCGCTGGCGGTGGGCCACAACAGCCTGGCCACCGAGATTTCCACCACCGCCATCGGCGGCATGCTCGACTTGGATTTCTCGAACGTCTCCAACGGCGTGACGATCCTGCAGCAGACCTCCGCCACCGGCGTGGCCGCCACCGCGCTGGGCGCCGGCGCCCAGGCCAGCGGCAAGTACAACGTGGCCGCCGGCGCCGGCGCGATCGCCAGCGACCGCTCCAGCGTCGCCGTCGGCGGCATCGTCGACGTGGGCGAGGAGATGAATCCGGGCTTCGGCGCCGAAGGCACCCAGTTGCAGGCCACCCAGGCCACCGGCCCGCTGTCCACCGCGCTGGGTGGCGGCGCGCTGGCCACCGCCTACAGTTCGACCGCGGTCGGCGCCCTGTCCGAAGCCAGCGCCAACCGCAGCGTCGCCGTGGGCACCACCGCGGTGGCCAACCAATACGCGGCCGTGGCGGTGGGCGCGCAGAGCACGGCCACCGCCGAGTGGGCGAGCGCCTTCGGCAACGGCGCACGCGCCTGGGGCACCCACAGCGTGGCGGTCGGCGCCAGCGCGTTCGCGCAGAGCGACGACGGCACGGCGGTCGGCCCGGCCGCCTTCGCTGGCGGTGTCGGCGCCACCGCGCTCGGCAACGGCTCCTGGGCCGGCGGCACCCGCAGCCTGGCCCTGGGCGGGGGCATGGTGTGGAACGGCAACTTCTTCCTCGACACCCCGGTGCTGTTCTACGACAGCATCGCCGTGGGCACCAACGCCGATGTGTTCGGCGACCACTCGATCGCGATCGGTGCCGGCGCGCGGGTCGGCAATTCGCAGTTCGTCGACGACAAGCAGACCATCACCAACAACAGCGTGGCGCTGGGCGCCGGCTCGGTCGCCGAACGCGACAACACCGTGTCCATCGGTGCGGTGGGCGCCGAGCGCCAGCTGACCAACCTGGCCGCCGGCACCATGGACACCGATGCGGTCAACCTGGCGCAGTTGCGCAACGTCGCCGCCGCCTTCGGCGCCGGCAGCGTGGTCGATGCCAACGGCAACCTGATCGGCGGCAATTACCTGGTGCAGGGCAGCCACTACACCGACCTGGGCTCGGCGATGGGTGCGCTGGACACCGCGCTGACCGGCTTCGGCAACCGCCTCGACGCGATCGGCGGCTCCGGCGGGGTCAGCATCGGCGGCGGCGATGGCGCGGCCACGGCACCCAGCACCGGCGCCGGCACCAATGCCGTGGCCGTGGGTTCCGGGGCCACCGCCAACGGCAACAACGGCCTGGCGATGGGCGCGCAGGCGCTGGCCTACGGCCCCAACGACACCGCCATCGGCGCCAACGCCACGGTCAATGCCGACGGCAGCACCGCGGTCGGCGCCAACGCCCGCGTTGCCGCAGTAGCGACCAATGCGGTGGCGCTCGGCGAGAGCGCCAGTGCCTCGGCCGCCTCGGCCACCGCGCTCGGCCAGGGTGCCTCGGCCACTGCCACCAACGCGGTGGCGCTGGGCCAGGGTTCGGTCGCCGACCGCGCCAACACGGTCTCGGTGGGCAGCGCCGGCAACGAGCGGCAGATCGCCAACGTCGCCGCCGGCAGCGCCGGTACCGATGCGGCCAACGTGGCGCAGATGCGCGCCGGCGACAGCGCCACCCTGAGCAGCGCCAACGCCTACACCAACACCCGCATCACCGCGCTGGACGACAGCTTCAACCAGTTGCGCACCGACACCGAACACCGCCTCGACGGCATGGATCGGCGCATGGACAAGCTCGGCGCGATGAGCGCGGCGATGCTCAACATGGCAGTCAACGCCGCCGGCACGCAGAGCCCGCGCGGGCGCGTGTCGGTCGGCGCCGGCTTCCAGGGCGGGCAGCAGGCGCTGTCGATCGGCTACGCCCGCAAGCTCGGCGCGCGTGCCTCGTTCAGCCTGGGCGGCGCCTTCAGCAACGGCGAGTCCTCGGCCGGCATCGGCGTGGGCGTGGACCTGTGATGTCGCGCGGCGCCACGCGCGCCGCGGTGTTTCTTCCTCTTCCTCTTTTTTCCAGGATCTGCAGATGATGTCTTCCAACACGCTCGCCGCTGCCCTCGCCGCCGTCCTGTTCGCCGCTGGCGCGCAGGCGGCCACTCCCACCATCGGCCTGGGCCGCGTGCAGGGCCCGGTGCCGCAATCGGCCAACCCCAACGACCTGGGCCAGCGCTTCATCGTCAAGACCCGCGACGGCGGCACCCAGGCGCGCAGCCTGCTCGCCACCACCCTCAGCAGCGCGGTGGCACGCAGCGGCATGCAGCGCGCGCAGATCGCCAGCGACGGCCTGACCGTGCGCAGCGCCGTCAGCGCCAAGGTGCTGCGCGACATGGCGGTGCCGGGCTGGCACGTGGTGCAGACCTCGCGCCACCTCAGCGACAGCGAGCGCACCGCCTTCATCAACGAACTGAAGGCCGACCCGTCGGTGGTGTCGGTGCAGGTCGACCGCCTGTACCGGCGTCTGGACGAGGCCAGCGTGCGCCTGCCGACCGCCGTCGCGGCCGCCGCCTCCACCACCCCCAACGATCCGGCCTACGCCCAGTTGCAGTGGAATTTCCACGACCCGGTCGGCGGGGTGAACGCCGAGCGGGGCTGGACCCGCTCCACCGGCAAGGGCGTGGTGGTGGCGGTGGTCGACACCGGCGTGGTGCAGAACAATCCGGACCTGGCCGCCAACGTGCTGCCCGGCTACGACATGATCACCGACCACCGCGTCTCGCGCCGCGACACCGACGGCCGCGTGGCCGGCGGCTACGACCTGGGCGACTGGGTCGAGGCCGACTACTGCAACGCCCTCGGCGGCTCCGGCAACGCCCCGGAGCCGAGCTCGTGGCACGGCAGCCATGTCTCCGGCACCATCGCCCAGGTCACCAACAACAACCTGGCCACCGCCGGCCTGGCCTACGACGCGAAGATCCTGCCGGTGCGCGTGCTCGGCTCCTGCGGCGGCTTCGGCAGCGACATCACCGACGGCATGCTGTGGGCCGCGGGCCTGCCGGTCGCCGGCCTGCCGACCAACCCGAACCCGGCCGAGGTGATCAACATGAGCCTGGGCAGCAGTTCCCCGGATACCTGCCCGCAGATCTACCAGGACGCGATCGACCAGATCAACGCCAAGGGCACGATCATCGTGGTCGCCGCCGGCAACTCCAACGCCAACGCCGCCACCTACACCATGTCCTCCTGCAACGGCGTGATCAGCGTCGGCGCCTCGCGCATCAACGGCGGCCGCGCGAGCTATTCCAACTACGGCACCCGCGTGGACATCGCCGCGCCGGGCGGCGGCGGCGACATCGACGGCAACCCGGGCGGCTACATCTTCCAGGTGATCAACGGCGGCTCGCAGAGCCCGACCAGCGACTGGCAGATCGGCGGCATGGCCGGCACCTCGATGGCCTCCCCGCACGTGGCCGCGGCGGTGGCGCTGGTGCAGAGCGTGGCCACCACCCCGTTCAGCTGGACCGGCATGCGCGACCTGCTGCGCGCCAGCGCACGGCCGTTCCCGGTGGCGATCCCCACCAGCACGCCGATCGGCGCCGGCATCCTGGACGTGGACATGCTGCTGCAGATGGCCACCACCCCGCCGTGCAATCCGTCGGACAGCACCTGCGTGCCGCCGACCAAGACCCTGGTCAACAAGGTGGAGATGCGCGGCCTCGGCAGCCAGGGCGGCGACGCGCTGTACAGCTTCCAGGCCGCCGCCGGCACCGCGGTCAGCTTCATGACCTTCGGCGGCAACGGCAACGTGGCGATGTACGTGTCGGCGGGCAAGGTGCCGACCAGCAGCAGCTACGACGCGCGCTCCACCCGTGCCGGCACCACCACCCAGACGGTGCGCCTCACCCCGTCCAGCGCCACGACCTACTACGTGCGCCTGAGCGGCAGCTACAGCGGCCTGACCGTGGTCGCAAGGCAGTAACGCGACCGCGCGGCGGCGCCGTTCGCCGCCGCGCCACGTCCGCGGGAGAAGACCCTGCCGCCGCGATTCCGAAAGCAGCGATGTGCCTACCATGACGCAGTTCGCCCGCCTTCCGGCGGGCATTTTTTTGGGCGCTGCGGTGCGCCGCGATGCGGCAAGCCCCTCTCCCATCGGGAGAGGGGTCTGAGTAAGGGGACGGCACGAGGCGCGGGGCGATGGGCGGCGCGAGGCTGCGCCCTGCCCTCATCCGGCCCTCCGGGCCACCTTCTCCCGGTGGGAGAAGGAAAAGCGCTAGCGGCTTTCGCGCAGGAACCGGGCCATCGAGGACACGCCCGGCAGCGCCGGCTGGAACTGCCCGGCGACGTCGACGAAACCGCGCATCACCGCGATCTCGCGCGGGGTGCGGTTCAAGGTATCGCGCAGTTCCGGATCGGCGCCGGCGCGCAGCAGGCGCTGCACCAGCAGCGGCAGGCCGTGCAGCGCGGCCAGGTGCAGCGGGCCGAAGCCGCGCGGATCCTGCACCTCCAGGCTGACGTCCTCGTCGAGCAGGCGCTCGACGCCGGCCAGCACCACCGGCTCCTCGCAGGCCGTGCCCGGTTCGGCGCGCGCGCCCAGCAACAGCAGCAGCGGCGTGACCCCGCCGGCGGAACCGCGGTCGGCCTCGGCGCCGGCAAGCAGCAAGGTGTCCAGCAACGCCAGCAAGCGGGTCTTGTCGCGCGCGGTGAAGCCGTACAGCGCCGCGCAGTGCAGCGGCGCCAGTTGCTGCGCGTCGCCGGCATGCACGTCGGCACCGGCGGCCAGCAGCCGCGCGGCGATGTCCGGCAGGCCCAGCGCGCAGGCCAGCATCAGCACGGTGACCCCGCCGGGCAGGCGGTGTTCGATCTGCGCACCGGCCTGCAGCAGGGCGGCGACGATCTCGGTCTGGCGCATGCTCACCGCCGCCGACAGCGGCGTGGCGCCGCTGGCCGCGGCGTGCTGCAGATCGGCGCCGCGCGCCAGCAGCAGCTTCACCGCCGCGGCATGGCCGCCACCGGCGGCGCGCAGCAGCGCGGTGCAGCCCTGCGCATCCACCGCATCCACCGGCAGGCCCAGATCGATCAGGCGGCGGATCGCCTCGGCATCGCCGACCATCGCCGCGGCCGGCACGTCGGCCTCGCGCAGCGGACGCCGCGGCAGCGGCCAGGTGCGCCAGTCCAGCCAGTCGGCCAGGTCGCGGCGGCCGCTGGCCAGGGCCACGCCGAGCGGGGTCTGGCCGTCGGCGGCGCGCGCGTCCGGCGAGGCGCCCTGCAGGATCAGCAGTTTCAGCGAGGCCTCGCGGCCCAGCGCGGCGGCCAGGTGCAGCGCGGTCATGCCGTGGCTGTCGCGTGCCTCGCGGTCGGCGCCGCGCTCGAGCAACTGCAGTTGCAGGCGCAGCCAGCCCAGCCGCACCGCCAGCGACAGCGGCGGATCGCCGGCCGGCGACGGCGCGAACGGATCGGCACCGCGCTCGAGCAGTTCCAGCGCGAACTGTTCCAGCGCGCGCGAGGCGTGATCGTGCTGGGCGCAGGCGGCGAGCAGGCGGGTCAGGCCGCCGCGGCCGGCCGGCGACACGCCGTGGCGGAGCATCGCCTGCAGGCTGGGCACCGCCTCCACGCCGCGCGAGAGCAGCGCGAACATCGGGGTATCGCCGCAGGCATCGAGCACTTCCGGCGCGGCGCCGTGCGCCAGCAGCCAGTCCACCGCCTGCGCGTTCAGCGCCAGCGGCGCATCGTGCAGCAGCGCGCCCAGTTCCTCGGGCGCACACAGCCGCGCCAGCGCGGCCAGGCCCTCGCGCGGCTGGCCCAGTTGCAGGCCCTCGCGCAGCAGTTCCAGCGGCGGCCGGTCAGGCAGGCCGGCCGGGCCGCTCTCGCCCTGGCCGTCGCTGACTGCGGCCGGCAGCGGATAGTCCGGGTCCAGCGCGGACACGATCGCCCAGCGCCCGGCCTCGGCGGCCAGGTCGACGGCGCGGCGGCCGCTCTGGTCCGGCTGCGCCGGCGCCACGCCCAGTTCGAGCAGGCGCCGGATCAGGCCGGGGGCGACGTGGTCGGCGGTGCAGGCCAGCAGGATCGCATTGCGGCCGTCGCCGTCGACCGCGGTCAGATCCGGCTTGTGCGGCAGCAGCCGTTCCAGCACCGCCACGCGGCCGTGGCGGGCGGCTTCCAGCCACGGCGTGCGGCCCAGCGCGTCGCGCGCTTCCAGGTTGGCGCCGGCGCCGAGCAGGGCCTGCACGATCTCCACGTGGCCGGCCTGCGCCGCCTCGTGCAGCGCGCTGCGGCGCTGGCGATCGCGCGCGTCGACCCGCGCCTTGTGCTTGAGCAGCAACTGCACGCCGGCCGGATCGTCTTCCTCGGTGCCGGCGGCGGCCAGCAGCACCGGGCTGGCCTCGGCTGGCTCCGGCTTGGCGCCGCGCTCGAGCAGGAACTTGGCCATGCGCCAGTTGCCGACCTGGCAGGCCACCGCCAGCGGAGTCAGGCCGTCGCGGTTGGCCGCGTCCAGTTCGGCGGCGGCGTCGCGCAGCAGCGCGGCCACGCCCGGGTCGGAACTGCGCGCGGCGTGATGCAGCGGGGTGTTGCCGTCGCCATCGCTGGCGCGCGGGTCGGCGCCGTTGGCGAGCAGGGTCATCACCGCCTCCGGGCGGCCATGCCAGCTGTCGCGGGTGGCGGCCAGCAGCGGGGTCATGCCCAGGTGCGGGCGATTGACGTCGACCCCGCGCACGATCAGTTCGCGCAGCAGGCGCAGGTCCGGCAATACCGCGGCCAGCACCGGCAGGCTGCGCTGGTCGCGCCACTCGGGGGCGGGCAGCGCGTGCGGATCGGCGCCGGCCTGCAGCAACTGCAGCGCGCGATCGACGCGGCCGCCGCGGGCGGCGTCATACAGCGCCGCATGCAGTTCGTCCTGCGCCGGCGGCGGCTCGTCGGCACGCGGCGCGGTGTTGGCGCTCAGTTCGGCGAACAGGTCGGCCGAGGACACCGGCGGGGTCAGCGTCTGCGGCGGCGCCACCCGTTGCAGGCCGGCGTGCAGCAGCGGCGACAGCAGCGCATAGGCCAGCGCCAGCGGCCAGCGCGCGGCGTCGGCGAGCAGCCCCGGCCAGGCCAGCACCACGCCGAGCCCGGCCAGCACCAGCACCAGCGCGGCCACCGCCAGCCCACGCCAGGCCTGCACGTCCTGCTGCGCCAGCGCGTGCCAGCGTGCGCCCAGCGGGCCGCCCTCGGCATCGCTGCCGTGCCACAGCGGCCAGGTCCGCCACAGCCCGAGCAAGGCCGCACTGGCGGCCACGCTCAGCGCCAGCGCCGCGGCCAGGCTGCCGCTGTCGTGCAGGGCCGCCAGCGGCCAGGCCACCAACACCGCGACCAGCGCCATGCCGCCGGCCCACAGCACCAGCAGCGGCGCCGCGGCGCCGACCAGCTCGCGCGCCGCGCGCGGACGCGGCCGGCTGCCGCGCTGCCAGGACAGCGCCAGGGCGAACGCCGGCTGCGCCAGCCAGGCGCCCAGCGCGGCGGCCAGCGGGCCGAATCCGGCGGCCAGCGCCAGCACCGCGCCGAGCGCGGCGGCGAGCATCGGCGCACGCGCGCGGAGAAAGGAGTCAGTCATCGTGTCGATCGGTGGTGCCGGGCAGGGACGGCGGCAATTGCAGATGGAAGCCGCAGCCGGCGAGGTTGGCGCGCACCGCGGCCGGATCGGCACGGGCCAGTTTGCGTTCGGCGGTCAGCGCCACTTCGAGCACGAACGCCAGCGGCTGCAGCGACGCCAGCAGCGCCGGCGGCAGACGGCCGAAGTCGTCGCGGGCGGCGAGATACAGATAGGTGTCCGGCTTGCGTTGGCTTTTGTAGACGTAGGCTTGCATGCCCGTGGCGTGCGCCTGGCGTGGAAAGGCAAGCGATTGTGGAGGAAATGCGCCAGCGGCGAAAGCGCACGCCGGCCCTGCGCTGAACGGATCCAGGGCAGGCGCGCCATTCACGTTCGCCTCGTTGGCGGTTCACGGCATCACCGAATGCGTCGATATACTGCGGTGATTGTCCTTGTATGGAAGACCGCGTGACCGAAGCGTCCTCGTCGCCCCGGATGGCCCCGGTGGCCATCCGCGCCTACACCGCGACCAACGCGCTCGGCAGCGGGCTGCAGGCCCAGGCCGCGGCGCTGCGCGAGGGCCGCAGCGGCCTGCGTCGCAACGATTTCGGCCCGCAACCGCTGGAATGCTGGATCGGCCGGGTAGATGCCCTGGAAACCGCCGCACTGCCGGACGCCCTGGCCGTCTGGGAATGCCGCAACAACCGCCTGGCCTGGCTGGCGCTGCAGCAGGACGGCATGGCCGCCGCCGTGGCCGCCGCGGCGCAGCGGCATGGCGCCGAGCGGGTGGCGGTGGTGATGGGCACCTCCACCTCCAGCATCGGCGCCAGCGAGGAGGCCTACACCCGGCTCGAGCATGACGCGGACGGCCCGCGTCTGCCCGCCGACCTGGACCGACCGATCGTGCACACCCCGCATTCGCTCGGCGACTTCGTGCGCGCCGCCACCGGCCTGCGCGGCCCCTGCATCACCGTCGCCACCGCCTGCTCGTCCAGCGCCAAGGTGTTCGCCCAGGCGGCGCGGCTGATCGCCGCCGGCGTGGTCGATGCGGCCCTGGTCGGCGGCGTGGACACGCTGTGCGGCAGCGTGCTGTTCGGCTTCAACTCGCTGCAGGTGGTATCGCCGGAACCGTGCCGGCCGTTCGACGTGCGCCGGGTCGGGCTGTCGCTGGGCGAGGCCGGCGGCTACGCGCTGCTGGAACGCGCCGATGCCGCCGACGCGCCGCCGGCGCAGGCGCTGCTGTGCGGCTATGGCGAATCCAGCGACGCGCACCACATGTCGGCGCCGCATCCGCAAGGGCTGGGCGCCGGCCTGGCGATGCGCGGTGCGCTGCAGCGCGCCGGCGTGGATCCGGCCGAGGTCGGGTATCTGAACCTGCACGGCACCGCGACCCCGGCCAACGACAGCGTCGAGGCCGCCGCGGTGGCGGCGCTGTTCCCGCCCACCCTGCACGCCAGTTCGACCAAGGCCTGGACCGGACACACCCTCGGCGCCGCCGGCATCGTCGAGTCGGTGTTCGCCCTGTTGGCGCTGCGCGACGGCCTGCTGCCCGGCACCCTCAACAGCGAACTGCCCGACCCCGCCTGCGGCCCGCAGATCCGCTTCGCCACTGCCCATGCACAGGTCCGCTACGCCATGAACAACTCCTTCGGCTTCGGCGGCAACAACTGCTCGCTGCTGTTCGGCCGCGCATGAGCACGCCGATGCTGCACGCGACGATCGAAGGCATCGGGTTCTGGGCGCCGGGGCTGCCGTCGTGGACGCTCGCACAGGCGTTCGCCCGCGGCGAAGGCGCGCCGCTGGAGACGCCCGGCCGGCCGTCGCCGCAGTTGCTGGCGCCGAACGAGCGCCGGCGCGCGCCGGACACGGTGGCGGTGTCGCTGGATGCGGCGCTGGCCGCCTGCCAGGACGCCGGCCGCGACCCGGCCACGCTGCCGTCGGTGTTCACCTCCACCCACGGCGACCTGGCGATCACCGACTACATGTGCACCACCCTGGCCAGCGACCCGCTGTCGGTGTCGCCGACCAAGTTCCACAACTCGGTGCACAACGCCGCCGCCGGCTACTGGACCATCGGCGCCGGCGCCACCGCCGCGGCGACCGCGATCAGCGCGCACTCGGGCAGCTTCGCGCAGGGCCTGCTGGAAGCGCTGTCGCAGCTGGCCGCGGGCGAGGACGCAGTACTGCTGGTCGGCTACGACAGCCGCTCGGTGGGCGCACTGGGCCGCATCGCGCGCAGCGAAGGGCTGCTCGGCGGTGCGCTGGTGCTGAGCGCCGGCGCACGCGACGGCAAGCCGCAACTGCAGGTGCAGTTGCGCGACGGCACCGCCGCGGCCGGCGAGGGCCCGCTGACGCGCCACGCCGCCGGCAACGCGATGGCGCCGATGCTGCCGCTGTTCGACGCGCTGGCGCTGGGCGGCAGCGGCTGCGTGCTCGACGCCGGCGGCGGCCGCTGCCTGCAGGTGGAGTTGCGCGCATGAGCCGCACGCCGCTGACCGCCGCCGACGCCGCGATCCTGATTCCGGCCCTCAACGAACGGCTGCGCATCCGCGAGGTGGTCGGCGACGCGCTGGCGCACTGCCCGCGGGTGATCGTGGTCGACGACGGCTCCGACGACGGCACCAGCGACTGCATCGCCGACCTGCCGGTGACCCTGCTGCGCCACCCGCAACGCCGCGGCAAGGGCGCGGCGCTGCGCAGCGGCTTCGCCGAGGCGCAGCGCCAGGGCGCGCGCGCGGTGATGACCATGGACGGCGACGGCCAGCACAGCGCCGCCGATTTCCCGCGGCTGCTGGCCGCGGCCAACCGCCATCCCGGCTGCGTGATCGTCGGCGCGCGCCTGCGCAAGCGCGCCAGCCAGCCGCCGATCCGCCGCATCGGCAACGATTTCGGCGACTGGGGCATCGCCTGGGGCTGCGGCTTCCGCCTGGTCGACAGCCAGAGCGGCCAGCGCCTGTACCCGAAGTCGGTCTACACCCTGCCCGACGTGCCCGGCGAGGGCTTCGTGTTCGAGGCGCAACTGCTGATCTCGGCCGCCCGCCAGGCCGGCGCGCGGGTGGTGGCGGTGCCGATCGAGACCCGCTACGCCAGCCAGACCCCGGGCACGTTCCGCAAGAGCCACTTCCGGCTGGTACGCGATCTGTGGAAGATCACCTCGCACGTGATCGTGCAGGTGTGGACCTACGGACACGTGGTACGCGAGTACCGACGCACCCGCGCCAATCCGGTGCTGATCGACGACGCCGACGGCACCCTCGACCCGGCCCCCCTGGCCGTCGCCAAGGAAAAGACGACATGAATGCAGCGCAGGCGGATGTGGCGATTCTGGGCGGCGGGCTGGCCGGGCTGACCCTGGCGCTGCAGTTGCGCCAGCGCGACCCGCAGCTGCGCATCCGCGTGCTGGAACGGCGCGCGCACCCGGTGCGCGAGGCCGCGTTCAAGGTCGGCGAGTCCTCGGTGGAGATCGGCGCGCACTACTTCGCCGAGGTGCTGGGCCTGCGCGAGCACCTGGATGCCGAACAGATCCGCAAGTTCGGCTTCCGCTTCTTCTTCTCCGACCGGCGCGCCGACATCGACCAGTGCACCGAACTGGGGGTGAGCCAGTTGCTGCCCACGCCGTCGTGGCAGATCGACCGCGGCCGCTTCGAGAATTTCCTCGGGCAGCGCGCGCGCGCGATGGGCGTGGAGTTCCTCGACGGCAGCACCGTGCGCGGCGTCGACCTGGCCGAGGACGACGGCGACCACTGCGTGCGCTACAGCTGCGACGGCGCCGACGCCCACCTGCAGGCGCGCTGGGTGATCGATGCCAGCGGCCGCGCCGGCCTGCTCAAGCGCAAGCTCGGCCTGGCCCAGGACAACGCGCACCAGGCCAACGCGGTGTGGTGGCGGGTGGACGGGCTGGTCGATCCCAACGGCTGGTCGCAGGACAGCGCCTGGCTGCAGCGCTGCACGCCGCCGGACCGCTGGCGCTCGACCAACCACATGTGCGGCCCCGGCTACTGGTTCTGGCTGATCCCGCTGTCCTCCGGCGCGCATTCGCTGGGCATCGTCTGCGATGCCGCGATGCATCCGCTGGAGACCATGAACACCCACGCCAAGGCGATGGACTGGCTGCGCACGTACCAGCCGCAGGTGGCCAGCACGCTGGAGCGCAGCGAGCACACGGTGCAGGACTTCCTGTTCCTGCGCGACTTCTCCTACGGCTGCAAGCAGGTGTTCTCGGCACAGCGCTGGGCGCTGACCGGCGAGGCCGGCGTGTTCCTGGATCCGTTCTATTCCCCGGGCAGCGACTTCATCGCCATCAGCAACACCTACATCTGCGAACTGATCGGACGCGAGCGCGCCGGGCGCGACATCGCGCCGTATGCCGAGCTGTACCAGCAGCTGTACTTCTCCTTCTACGAGAACACCCTGACCCTCTACCAGGATCAGTACCCGCTGTTCGGCGACGCCCAGGTGATGCCGGTCAAGGTGATCTGGGACTACACCTACTACTGGTCGCTGCTGGCGCCGCTGTACTGCACCGACCGCATCGCCGACCTGGCGGTGCTGGGCCGGCTGCGCCCGGCGCTGCAGCAGGCCAGTGCGCTCAACCTGGGCATGCAGGCGCTGCTGCGCGACTGGGGCGCGGCCAACCGCGCGCAGGCGGCGGCGGTGGCCGACGGGCGGCTGTTGGACCAGTACCTGATCGGCTGGTTCCACGAACTCAACCGCGCGCTGAGCGACCGGCTGGACGACGCTGCCTTCGTCGCCCGCCTGCACGGCAATGTCGCGCGCATGGCGGAACTGGCCGGGGAGATCCTCGCGCGCGCCCGCCAGCAGCATCCCACGCTGGCCGACCACGGCCTGCTGGACGCCTGCCGCGATGCGCAGACGCCGCTGCCGGTGCTGTCGCCGGCCTGGTACGCGGACGCGGCCTGATCCACGCGCAGGGCCATGCCGCCCTGCAACAACGCGCGCTCGGCCCGCCGCCGCGGCACGCCCAGCGGACGCCTCCATTGCGCGTCACGCGTCACATCGGGCGAATATCGCCCACGCATTCGCGTTTTCGCACGCAACCCGGTTGACGCCCCCGCGCCACCGGCGCGACACAGGCCCCCCGCGCCCGGCGCCCCTCAGGAGAACTCCATGCGCTCCACGCTGCTCGCCTTGGCCCTGCCCTTCGCCGCCCTGGCCGCCCCGACCACCGCACATGCGCAGAAGGCTCCGCGCGCACCGGCCACCCCGGCACCGCTGCAACAATCCTGCGACGCGCTGGCGAGCCGGCTCGCCTACCCCGGCACCCGCTTCACCGCCGTGCACAGCGTGGCCGCCGGCGCCCTGCAGGTGGCCGGCCAGCCGATCGGCGCGCATTGCCAGATCACCGGCCTGATGCACGAACGCGTCGGCACCGACGGCCAGTCCTATGCGATCGGCTTCGAGATGCGCTTGCCGGCCGCATGGAACGGGCGCTTCTTCTACCAGGCCAACGGCGGCCTGGACGGCAACGTGGTCCCCGCGCTTGGCGACATCGGCGGCGGCGGCCAGCGCGACAACCCGCTGCGCATGGGCTTTGCGGTCATCAGTTCCGATGCCGGGCACAGCAACGCGCAGAACCCGCTGTTCGGCCGCGATCCGCAGGCGCGCCTGGACTACGGCTACCAGGCGGTGCAGGCGCTGACCCCGATGGCCAAGCGCGTGGTGCAGATCGCCTATGGCAAGGCGCCGGACTACAGCTACTTCGGCGGCTGCTCCAACGGCGGCCGCCACGGCATGGTCGCCGCCGCACGCGACGCACAGGACTACGACGGCATCCTGGTCGGCGATCCCGGGTTCCACCTGCCCAAGGCGGCGATCGCCGACCTGGCCGCGGCCCAGCAACTGGCGGCGCTGGCCGGCGGCAGCGATACGCGCAGCGGCCTGAGCGCCGCCGAGCGCAGCCTGGTGGCCGAGCGCATCGTCGCCACCTGCGATGCGCTGGACGGCGTGCGCGACGGCATGGTGCAGGACGTGGTCGCCTGCCAGCGCCGCTTCGACCTGAATCGCGACGTCGCCACCTGCGGCAGCGCCGGGCGCACCGGCCAATGCCTGACCCCCGCGCAGAAGCGCGCGCTCGGCGCCATCCACGCCGGCGTGCGCAACAGCGCCGGCACGCCGCTGTACGCGCCCTTCCCCTACGACCCGGGCATCGCCAGCGGCGACTGGGCGGGCTGGCGGCAGGACGCCTCGCTGACCCTGGTGCCCGGATCGGTGGCCTTCGGCTTCGTCACCCCGCCGGAGGATCCGGCGGTGCTGCAGGATCTGAAGAAGTATGCGCTGCAGTTCGACATGGACCGCGACGCGCCGAAGATCTTCGCCACGGCCGGCGCCTTCCGCGAATCGGCCTGGTCGTACATGACCCCGCCGAACGAGACCCAGCTGACCACGCTGAAGAAGCGCGGCGGCAAGCTGCTGATCTACCACGGCACCGGCGACGGCATTTTCTCCTTCGCCGACACCGCGGCCTGGTACGACCGCCTGCGCACGGCCGACGCCGACGCCGCCAGCTACGCGCGCCTGTTTGCGGTGCCGGCGATGGCGCATTGCGCCGGCGGGCCGGCCACCGACCAGTTCGATGCGCTGACCCCGCTGGTGGCCTGGGTCGAGCAGGGCCAGGCGCCGGTCGCGATCGTCGCCAACGCGCGCGGCAGCGGCAGCGCCGCGCCCAACAACGAGGTGCCGGCCAGTTGGAGCAGCCAGCGCAGCCGGCCGCTGTGCCCGTATCCGCAGGTGGCGCGCTATGTCGGCGGCGACGTGGAGGCGGCGTCCAGCTTCGTCTGCCGCTGAGCGCAGACCGCCGTTGCGCCGCCGGCATCGCGGCGCAACGGCGGCGCGGTCGTCAGCCCATGCCGCCGTTGATGCCGATGACCTGGCCGTTGATGTAGGCGGCCGTGTCCGAACACAGGAACGCGACCAGCGCGGCCACTTCCTCCGGCTTGCCCGGGCGTCCGGCGGGGACCATCTGCTTGATCGCCTCCGGCGGGAAAGAACTGTCCGCCATCGCGCCCTGGATCACGCCTGGCGCGACCACGTTGACGCTGATCCCGCGGCTGGCCATTTCCCGCGCCAGCGACATGCTGGCGCCATGCAGCGCGGCCTTGGCCGCGGCGTAGTTGGTCTGCCCGCGGTTGCCCAGCACGGCCGCCACCGAGGACACGCTGACGATGCGGCCCCAGCGCGTGCGCGCCATCGGCAGCAGCAGCGGCTGGGTGACGTGGAAGAAGCCGTGCAGCGAGACGTCGATGACCTTATGCCACTGCGCCGCACTCATGCCCGCCATCGGCGCGTCGTCGTGGATGCCGGCGTTGTTGACCAGCACCTGGATCGGGCCGGCCTCCAGCAACGCCGCCAGCGCCTGCGCGCTGGCCTCGGCATCGGCCACATCGAAGGCCACCGCCTCGGCGCTGCCGCCGGCGGCGACGATCGCCTCCACCACCGCCGCCGCCCGCGCAACATTGGCATTGGCATGCACCACCACGTGCAGGCCCTGCGCGGCCAGGGCGTGGCAGATCGCGCCACCGAGATCGCCGCTGCCGCCGGTGACCAGGGCGCGGCGCGGTGCGGGGGATGCAGACATCGGGAATCCTCGGTCGCAATGAAGGTGGGCCGTCATCCTAACGGTTCATTCGCGCGCTCGTAGGCGCGGTCTCAACCGGGACGACTTGCAGGGAATATGCGGCGCAGCTCAAACGCACCGCTGATCACCACGGGACGTCTTTTTGTAGGAGCGGCTTCAGCCGCGATGGGCGTTACCGGGGCGCCTCGTCGCGGCTGAAGCCGCTCCTACGGGACGACCTGGATCCGGCTCGAGTGTGGCGAACGCAACGACCAACGCTGCCCTGAAGCCGCTCCTGCACTGGCCAGTCGAGCCTCTATGCCGCGCCCAGCATCACCGTCGCGCGGCCCTCGGCCAACAACTGCCCGGCATGGCTGAGGCGGAAGGCGTACTGCTGGCTGTCCTCGGCCTGCAGCAGCACCTCGGCCTCGCCTTCGATCGGACCTGGCAGATCCTGCAGTTCGCTGACGTGCAACTGCACACCGCGCAGCGCCACCAGCATGCCCGGCCGCACCGGCGTGCCGGCGGCACGGCCGAGCAGGCCGCCGTGCACCGCCATCGCCTGCGCGCCGTATTCGCACAGGTGCAGCGCGTGCAGCCGATCGCCGCTGCGCAGCGGATGCGCGGCCTGGCGATGCGCGACGCTGCGCAACAGGACGCGCTGCGCGTCCCAGGCCACCACCTCTTCCCACAGGCACATCAGGCCCTGGTGCGGGACCAGCGCGGCGATGGCGTCGCGTCCGTGCAAGGGTTCAGTGTGCATGGCGGCTCTCCTGGGCGTCGCTGGCGGTCTCGCGCGAAATCAGCAGCGCCAGCACGAAATTGAACAACACGCCCAGTGCCACCGTGCTGCCGATCGCGCGCAACACCGGGATGCTGGAGGCGGCCAGCAGCGCGAACACCAGCAGAGTCATCAGGCTGCACACGATCAGCGCATGCAGGGTGCGCAACTGGTCGGCGCGGTCGTCGCCAGCGTGGTCGAAGAACAGCGCGTAGTCCAGGCCCAGGCCGGCGGCCAGGATCAGCGCGATCAGGTGGAACAGGTTCAGTTCGACCCCGCAGCCGCGCAGGATCGCCAGGATCAGCAGCGTGGTCAGCGCCATCGGTAGCAGCACGCGCACGATGCGCCGCGGCGTGCGCAGCGCGATCGCCACGGTCAGCGCCAGCAGCACCGCAGCCACGCCCAGCGCGGCGAGCACGCGGCCGCGGTAGGCGGCGACCAGCGATTCGGAGGCGTCCTTGAGGTCCAGCAGTTGCGCGCCGCTGCCCTGCACCGCCCGCGCCAGTTGCGCCGGATCGCGCAGCCCGGTCAGCGACACCAGTGCGGTGGTGCGGTCCGGACGCTCCAGCAGCAGGCCGCCGACCGGGGTCGCCAGCGGCGTGCCGTGCAGGTCGCGCGCGGTCAGCAGCGGCGCACTGCGTGCGACCTGCAGGTCGGCCAGGAACGGCGCGAAGGCGTTGGCGCGGAACGGCGTGGCGGCGACCGCCGCGGCGGTCATCGCCTGGGCCTGCGCCGGATCGGGCAGAGCGGCCTGGCGCCGGCGCTGGGTGGCGGCGCTGGGCAGGTAGCGCGCGGCCATGTCGTAACCGGCCAGTTCGCCCTGCGCCACCAGCGCATCCAGGCGCGGACGCAGGCGCTCGGACGCGGCCAGCGCGGCCTCGGCCGAGGCCGCCGGCAACGCCAGCACGTAGCGCACGTCGGGCGCGCCCAGTTCCTGGCGCAGGTGCGCGTCGCGGGCCAGGCCGTCGGCCGGCACCGGGGTCAGCTTGGACAGGTCGTTCTGCCAGAACGGCCCCGGCGCGAACACGATGACCGCGGCCGCCAGCAGGGCCAGCGGCAGCAGCGACCAGCGCGGCCGCGGCAGCCGCGCGATGCCGCGCCACAGCCGCTCCAGCATCGGCGAATCGGCGTGGTCGCGCGGCGAGGGGTCGATCAGCGCCGGCAGCAGCAGGCGCGTGGTCAGCGCCGCCACCAGCAGGCCGGCAATGGTGAACACCGCCAGCTGGCGCAGGCCGTCCACGCCGGAGAACAGGAAGGTGACGTAGGCGATGCAGGTGGAGACCACGCCGGTGGCCAGGGTCGGCCACAGATGGCGGGCGTTCTCGCGCGGGTCCAGGCCCGGGCGCTGATGGCTGAACAGGTGGATCGGGTAGTCCTGCACCACGCCGATCAGAGTGAAGCCGAACGCCACGGTGATGCCGTGCACGCCGTCGAACAGCAGCGCCACCGCGCCGAGGCCGGCCAGGCCGGCGCTGGCCAGCGGCAGCACGCCCAGCACCGGGATCTTCCAGCTGCGGTAGGCCACCAGCAGCAGCACGATCAGCCCCACCGTATCCAGAGTGCCGATCCACTGCGCCTCGTTCTGGGTGCGCCCGCCGATCTCCACCGAGAACGCGCCGGGACCGGTCAGGGTCAGCTTGCTGCCGGTGCCGGCGCTGACCTTGGCGAAGGCGGCGTGGATCGCATCCACCGCGCGCTGCTGGCCGGTGGGGTCGAAGCCGGCCGCGCGGGTCTGCGCCACCAGCAGCGCGTCCTTGCCGGCGCGGTCGAACCACACCCAGTCGCGCTGCTGCGGGCCGCCGGCCGGCTGCAGGCTCTCGGCCAGGTGCAGCACTTCCAGGGTGGGATCGCGCGGCAGCAACGGCTCCACCATCGCCGCCGCCGGCGAACCCAGGTCCTGCAACCGTGCCTGCAGCGCATCGCGCAGGGTCGGCGCATCCAGCGGCCTGGCGTCGAAGCTGTCGCTGAGCAGGTAGCGGTACGGCAGCAGGCGCGGCGGGATCGCGTCCAAGCCGGCATCGGCGCCGTTGGCGACCAGTTCGAACACGTCGCGCTGCGCGGCCAGTTCGGCATGCAGCGCCTGCGATTGCCGCGCCAGCGTGGCCGCATCGGCCCCGGACAGCGACATCAGCAGCAGCCGCGAGCCGGGGCCTTCGCCGAGTTCGTCGAGCAGGAGTTTCTGCGCGGGAGTGCGGGCTTCCGGCATGAATTTACGAAGATCGCCCGACACCTGCAGCGCATTGCCCAGCCAGATCCCGGCCACGGTGAGCAGCGCCAGCCACAGCAGCGCCAGCGAGATCCGCATCTTCGAACTGAGTTGGCGTGTCACGACAGCCGCTCCCCAAACGCCCACTCGTTCAGACCCGGGGCCGCGGGCGCGGCATCGGGCATGACTGACCGCCGCCTGCTACCGCGGGCCGGCATGAATTTGCGCAAGTCGCCCGACACCTGCAGCGCATTGCCCAACCAGATCCCGGCCACGGTGAGCAGCGCCAGCCACAGCAGCGCCAGCGAGATCCGCATCTTCGAACTCAGGGCTCGCGTCATCGCCGCATCCCCACGCCGCCCTGCGCCGTGCGATCAGCCACCGCACGCGCAGCCGTCAGGCCGGCAGCACGCTGCCGGCGGGCGCCTCCAAGTGCGGGGATCACGCCGCGTCGCCGTGGCACAGCGCGGTCAGCGCGGCGCCGTCGGCAACGGCGCTGGCGGCCTGCGCGGCGCCGGCCAGCAGGGTGCGCTGGACGTCGCCCTTGGCCGGGATGGTCTCGATGCAGCGCAGTTCGGCGCCACGGCCGTACAGGTGCAGGCTGCGCACGTGCACGGCCATGGCCGGATCCTTGGGCTGCAACTGCAGCTGCCAGCGCTCGCGGGTGCCGCTGCTGCTGATGTCGAACTGCTGCTGCAGCAGCGCGCGGTCGCCGGACAGCAACGCGCCGAAGCCGCTCTGCAGGCCGGCCAGTTCCGGCACGCGCGCCAACGAGAAGCGCCGCGGCGGCTTGCCGTCGCGCTCCAGCGTGGCGTCGCCGCCACGCAAGGTGGTGGTCTCGTGGTACGGCGCGGTGACCTCGCGCACCAGGGTCTGCGCGTCCGGGCGGCGGTACTCGCCCTGTACCCGCAGCGGCGCCTTCAGCAGCGCCGAGCCGCGCAGTTCGACGAAGGCGGTGCTGACCGGCGCCGGCCGCGCCAGCTTCTGCAGGATCCAGTCGGCGTCCGGCGCCTCAGGCGATGCGGCGCTCAGCGGTGCGGCGCTGCACAGCAGTATCAGCATCCACGGCAAGGTGCGGCGCATCGGCATGGCGGTTGTTCCAGAAGTCGTAGAAATTGAACCAGTTGTAGGGCGCGGAGCGGGTGTAATGCTCCAGCCTGGCGGCGTAATCGCGGATGAGCGCGGCCAGCACCGGCGCACGCTGCCGACGCGGCAGGTCCAGGCCTTCGCTGAAGGTCTCGAACACCAGCTCGTAGCGGTTGCCGCCGCGGTACAGGCCGAACGCCAGCACCACCGGCACCTTGAGCGCCGCGGCGATCAGCCACGGCGAGGTCGGGAACAGCGCGCCCTGGCCGATGAACGCGGCCGGCAGCGCCGGATCCTCCGGGCGTGGCCGGTCTACCAGCAGCGCGACCAGCGCGCCCTCGTCGGTGGCCTGCTTGATCGCCATGACGATCGAGGTGCTGTCCATGCCGGCGTCGATGATGTTGGCGGCCAGCTGCGGATTCAGCGCGCCGAGCAGCTCGGTCATCGCCGGGTTGTGGGCCTTGTCCAGCACCACCTTGACCTGCACGTCCGGACGCTCGGTGGCCAGCACCCGCAGCGCGTCGAAGCTGCCCAGGTGCGAGCCGAAGATCAGCACGCCGCGGCCGCGGTCCATCTGCGCGTGCAACTGGTCCAGACCGCGGATCTGCACCCGGAAGCGGTGCATCTGCCCGCACAGCATGAACACCCGGTCGAGGATGGTCGAGGCGAAGGTGTGGATGTGCCGTGCCACCTCCAGCAGGGTGGCCGGGCGGTCGAACACGCGGCTCAGGTAGTGCCGCGAGTCGCGCCGCTCCGGGCCGCGCACCAGCAGGAAGTACAGGGTGATCGGGTACAGCAGCAGGCGACCGACGGCGCGGCCGCCGTAGCGGGCGATGCTGCGGATCAGCCACAGGGCGAAACGGCCGCCGCCTTCCGGGCGGTGCTTCCAGCCGGCGCTCACGGCGCGGCCTCGGCGTTGAGTTCGCCGCTGACCAGCAGGTCCTCGCCGCGCAGCACGCGGAAGCGCCAGCGCGGTGCGGCGCCGTCCAGTTCCACCCGCGCCGGCTGGCCGGGAAACAGCGGCTGCACGAACTTCACCTGCGGCAGGCGCAGCGGCGCGCGCGCGCCGTGCGCCGCCTCCACGGCCTGCAGCACGTGGTCCAGCACCACGACGCCGGGCACCACCGGGCGGCCCGGGAAGTGGCCGGGCAGGCTGGGATGATCATGCGGTACGACGAATTGCATACGGGCGACTCATATCCTGGGTTCGAGCATCGCACGGACGGCCTGGTGCGCGCGCTGGGTCACTTCCTGGCGAGTCAGCGGGCCGTCCTCGCCGTTCACCCGGATCGGCGTGCCGATCCGCACCCGGATGAGGCCGGGCCGGACCCGGAACAGGCTGGTCGGCGGCAGCACCTTGCCCGCCCCGTCCAGCGCCACCGGCACCACGTCCACCCCGGCATCGATCGCGGCCTGCAGCAGCCCGGCCTTGAACTCGGCCAGCGCGCCGCTGCGGCTGCGGGTACCTTCCGGGAACAGGCACAGGTCCTGGCCACGGCGCAGCAGCGCCGCCGCCTCGCGCCGCATCATCGCCCCGGCGCGGCGGCTGTCGCGGTCCAGGAACAGCATGCCGGTGTCGCGCGCATACCAGTTCACGAACGGCACCTTCAGCATCTCGTCCTTGAGCAGGAAGCGCAGCGGCACCGGCAGCGCCATGAACAGCGCGCAGATGTCGATGATCGACTGGTGGTTGCTGACGAACAGATGGTTGCGCGACCAGTCCACCCGCTCGCGGCCCTCCACCTGCAGTCGCGCCCCGGCGCCGAACAGCAGCACCGGCGCCCAGAAGCGCGCGGCCATGCGCAGCGGCAGGCGCGGCCCGCTCAGCCGCAGCAGCACCAGCGCAACGACGATGCCCAGCGCGGTGTGCGCCAGGGTGAATGCCAGTTGCAGGGCGTTCCACACCGCCCAGGCCATGCGCGAAGGCATCCCAGCCTGCGGCAACTTGCTGTTTTCCTTGATGATCTGCACGACCCTTGCGTCCCCTGCACTCCCGCACGTCAGCGCAACAGATCGCGCCAGAAAACCGGCCCCAGCCGCGCCAACCGGTGCAGGAAATCGGGCAGATTACGGTAGGGACGCTGCGGAAACCAGCGCCCGCGCAGCAGGTACTCGCCGACGAAGAAGCCGCCGATGACCCCGTAGCCCAGCAGATTGGCGAACAGTGAGGCGCGCGCGTCGCTGATCGGCAGCGGCGCGGCCAGGCCCAGTTGCGCCAGCACCCCGCTGGGCTGGGCGCACAGCGCCAGCACCAGATTGAGCAGGGTCAGCGCCACCAGCAGCAGGGTCCAGGCCAGGGTCAGGCGGCGGGTGTAGCGCAGCTGCTCCGCGGTGATCGGCATGCCGGCCTGGCGGTACAGGGCCTCGACGATGCGGGTGATCAGCGGCGTGCGCCCGCGCTGCAGGCTGCGCCCGAAGAACCAGGCCACCCAGGCGGTGAACAGCACCGGCGGCGCGGCCAGCAGCAGCAGCGCGTGCGGCGAGCGCCACAGCGGCACCAGCGCCGCCGTCGCGGCGATCGCCAGCGCCCAGGCCCAGGGCCGCCAGCGCGCCATCGGCTCCACCAGCACCATCAGCACCAGCGCCGCGCCGGCCAGCACCGCCAGGTCCGGGCGGTGCGCGGCGTTGGCCCAGTGCGCCAGCGGCGAGTAGGCCAGCGCCAGCAGCACGCCCAGGGCCAGCGCCCAGGGCGCGGCGTCGGCCGGCTCAGCTGGTCTTGTTGGCTTCGACATGCGCCGACAGCGCGCGCAGCGAGGCGAAGATGCGGCGGTTCTCGTCGTTGTCCGAACGCAGCTGGAAGCCGTAGCGCTTGCTGATCGCCAGCGCCAGCTCCAGGGCGTCGATCGAGTCCAGCCCCAGGCCGGTATTGAACAGCGGCGCCTCCGGATCGATGTCGCCGGGCTGGACGTCTTCCAGGTTCAGGCTCTCGACCAGCAGCTCGGCCAGTTCACGTTCGGCGGCGGTTTGCGAAGACATCCAGGGGCTTCCAGGCGTAAGGACGGGTGCGACAAGATGGTGCATCGGGCGCTGCGGCGCAACCATCGGCCCGCGAACGGCACGCTATCATGCCGTTTCGCCCCGCCGTTGCGCCGCAGGTTCCCTCAGGATGACGTCCCCCGCTGTTGCTTCCCCTCCCCCCACCGCAAGCGCCATCGAGGCGGAAACGCCCGACGTGCTGGTGATCGGCGGGGGGCCGGCCGGCTGCGCGGCGGCGATTGCCCTGGCGCAACGCGGCTGGCGGGTGACGGTGCTGGAAAAGGACCACCACCCACGCTTCCACATCGGCGAATCGCTGCTGCCGATGAACATGCCGATCCTGCAGCGGCTGGGCGTGCTCGACCAGGTGCGGGCGATCGGCGTGCTCAAGCTCGGCGCCGACTTCCCCAACGACGCCGGCGGCTACAACACCTTCCGTTTCGCGCACGCGCTGGGCGCGCAGTCCGACTTCGCACTGCAGGTGCCGCGCGCCGACTTCGACCGGGTGCTGTTCGCGCATGCGCGCGCGGTCGGCGCCGACGTGCACGAGGGTGTGCGCGTCGAGGCGGTGAAGCTGGACGGCGAGACGCCGACGGTGCAGGCGCGCAGCGCCGACGGCGTGCGCCACTACCGGCCGCGCTACCTGATCGACGCCAGCGGCCGCGACACCTTCCTCGGCAACAAGCTCAAGCTCAAGCGCGCCAACCCGCGGCACCAGTCGGCGGCGCTGTTCAGCCATTTCCGCGGCGTGGCGCGACGCCCGGGCGAGGACGCCGGCAACATCAGCATCTACCGCCACGCGCACGGCTGGATGTGGCTGATCCCGCTGCCCGACGACGTGATGAGCGTGGGCGCGGTGTGCGACCCGGAATACATGAAGACCCGCCAGGGCTGCGACAGCGAGACGTTCCTGCTGCGCACGCTGGCACTGAATTCGGACGTGGTGGCGCGCATGGCCGACGCGCAGCGCGTGGCACCGGTGCATGCCACCGGCAACTACGCCTACGAATGCACGCGCATGAGCGGCCCGCGCTGGCTGATGCTCGGCGACGCCTACGCCTTCGTCGACCCGATGTTCTCCTCCGGCGTGTACCTGGCCATGCACAGCGCCGAGCGCGGCGCAGCCATGGTCGACGCGGCGCTTCGCGACCCGGCCCGCGAAGCGCGACTGCAGCGACGCCTGGAGCGACACCTGCGCGGCGGCCTGGACGAGTTCAAGTGGTTCATCTACCGCTTCACCTCGCCGACCATGCGCGAGCTGTTCGCGCAGCCGCGCAACGTTCTGCAGGTGGAGCAGGCCGTGGTGGCGATGCTCGCCGGCGACGTCTTCGACAACCGTGCGGTGCTGCGCCGTCTGCGGGTGTTCCGTGCCATCTATGCGCTGTCCGCGGTGGCGATGCTGCCGCGGGCATGGCGCGCCTGGCGCCACCGCCGCCGCCAGGCCCGCGAATCGTTCCACGGCGACACCTTGCACGGAGACACCCCATGAGCCGCCCGCACCTGCAGTTTCCACATCACACGCAGGGCCATCCGCAGTTGCAGGTGGACTATGTCGCCGAGACCGACCCCAGCCAGTGGCTGGCCGAGGACCGCGTGCTGGCGGTGTTCGGCTTCGGCGAGACCGCGCCCTACCACGAGGACCCGCGCTACCTGCGGGTGCCGCTGCAGCCGCATGGCCCGCGCATGCTCGAGGTGTGGCGCACCGACGCCCCCGTGCACAGCGGCCGCGACGGCGCCATCGCCTGGGCCAGCGACGGCCGCCTGCAGTTCGGCGTCATCGAGATCGACGAGCGCCAGGTCGACCTGGACATCGAGGAAGCCGCCGCGCTCGCCTACGCGCAGCTCAGCGCCTTCGTCGCCGGCAGCGCCACTCCGCGCCTGCTGCGGATCTGGAACTATCTGGACGCGATCACCCTTGGCAGCGGCGACCGCGAGCGCTACCGGCGCTTCTGCGTCGGCCGCGCGCGCGGGCTGGGCGATTTCGACGCCACCCAGTTGCCGGCGGCGACCGCGGTCGGCCGCTGCGACGACGCACGGGTGATGCAGATCTACTGGCTGGCCGCCGCGCAGGCCGGCACCCCGCTGGAGAACCCGCGCCAGGTCAGCGCCTACCGCTATCCGCGCCAGTACGGCCCGCAGCCGCCCAGCTTCGCCCGCGCCATGCTGCCGCCGGCCGGCAGCGACATGCCGCTGCTGCTGTCGGGCACCGCCAGCGTGGTCGGCCACGCCTCCATGCACCAGGGCCAGCTACTGGCGCAGTTGGAGGAAACCTTTGCCAACTTCGACGCCCTGCTGGCGGCCGCGCGCGAGCACGCCCCGGACCTGCCGCCGCAGTTCGGCGATGGCACCCGGCTGAAGGTCTATGTGCGCGAGCCCGGCGACCTGCCGCTGGTCGCCGATGCCCTCGATGCCCGCTTCGGCGAGCGCGTGCCGCGCCTGCTGCTGCACGCGGTGATCTGCCGCGACGAACTGGCGGTGGAGATCGACGGCGTGCATGGTTGAACGGCAACGCAAGATCGTCCTGGTGTCCGGCGCCCCCGGTGCCGGCAAGACCACGCTGGCGGTCCCGCTGGCGGCGCACCTGGGCTTTCCGCTGTTCTGCAAGGATTTCATCAAGGAGACGCTGACCGACGCCCTGGGCGATGGCGGCGGCGATCTCGCCGCGTCGCGCCGTCTAGGCGGCGCCGCGATGGAGATCCTCTGGTCGCTGGCACAGCGCAGTCCGCACGCGGTGCTGGAAGCCAACTTCCGACCCCGCAGCGACTACGAACGCGGCAGGATCGCCGCACTGGAGGCGAGGCTGGTGGAAGTCCATTGCCACTGCGGCCATGACGAGACCCTGCGCCGCTTCCGCGCGCGCGCCGCGACGGGCACGCAGCATGCGGCGCACCCTCTGCGGGAACTGCCGCCCGACCTGCTTGCCGACTATCCCGGCCCGATCGGCCTGGGGACGGTGATCGACGTGGACACCCGCATGCCGGTGGATCTGCCGCACCTGTGCGCGCAGGTCGCCGCCGCGCTTTCCTGAGCGGGTACCGGCAGGATCGCGGCAGAACCGGTTATGCCGCAGCGACGGGCATGCCTGCGCATGCGAGGCGACCTGCCGCGAGACAGGCTCGGCGTATCGCAGACGTCGGGGTCGCTTGGCCGCTTGCCAAGCCGGCTTGATCCCGATCCCGGCGCGGTCGACCGCCCCGTCAGTCCTCGCGCGCCGCCAGCAACGCCAGCATGCGATCGCGCGGCAGCTTGCCGGTCTCGTTGCGCGGCAGGGCGTCGAGCAGGCGCAGCCGGCGCGGCAGGAACACCGGGTCCAGTTCGCGGCGCAGCGCGGCCAGGATCGCGGCCTCGTCCAGGGTCGGCGCCACCACCACCGCGGCGATGCGGCCCACCGCCTGGCCGGGTTCCGGATCCAGTTGCAGCATGGCGCCGTCGACCACGCCCGGCAGCGCCAGCAGGCGCCGGGTGAGATCGGCCAGCGAGGCGCGCTTGCCGGCGATTTCCAGCAGGTCGGCCTGGCGCCCGCGCACCTGGAAACGGCCGTCGGCGTCCACTTCCATCAGGTCGGCCAGCAGCACCGGCTGCGGCAGGTGCGGCGCGTGCACCAGGGTGCCGTCCGGCTGCGGCGCCACGCGCACGCCCGGCAGCGGTGTCCACGGCACTTCGCAGGCGGTGCGGCGGCTGGCGAACACGCAGGTCTCGGTGGAACCGAACATCTCGCGCACCTCGCCGCCGAAGCGCGCCTCGGCGGCGGCGGCCAGGTCCTGCGCCAGCGGCGCGGTGGCCGAGACGATGCCGGCCAGCGGCGGCAGGACGACGCCGGATTCGACCAGCGCACGCAGATGCACCGGCGTGGTCACCAGCAGCCGCGGCGCCGGCAGCTGCGCCAGTGCGCGGGCCACGTCCTCGGGAAAGAACGGACGCCCGGCGTGCACCGCCAGCGGCGTCACCAGCGGCAACAGGATCGACAGCTCCATCCCGTACATGTGCTGCGGCGGCACCGTCGCCACCACCTGCGGCACCGCCGTCTCCGGCCACAGCCCGACCAGTGCCAGCAGGTCCTGGCGAGTACTGGTGAGGAAGCTGCCCCAGGTCTTGGGATTGGGCTTGGGCGCGCCGGTGCTGCCGGAAGTGAAGCCGATCGCCACCAGCGCGTCGTCGGCCAGTTGCGGCATCGGCCCGTCCAGCGACGGCAGCGCGTCCGGCAACTGCCAGTAGCGCGGCGGCGGCTCGGCCAGCGCCAGGTCGCCCAGGCAGTAGCAGTCGGCATGAGTGCGCTGCACCTCGGCCACCACCGCCGGCGCGCGCGAGGACGGCAGCAGCGAGGTCTGCCCGCGCAGCGCCACCGCGCAGAACGCGACCATGAAGCGGTAGCGGTCCTCGCACAGGTTCAGCGCATGCCGGCCGGCCGGCAGCACCGCGGCCAGGCCGCGCACGTGGCCGAGGAAGGTGGCCAGGTCGATGTGCTCGCCGTTGGCGAAGGCCAGCGGGCGCCGCGCGTCGCCGACGGCCAGTGGATGCAACAGGGGCGAAGCGGGAATCTCGGAGGAAACGGCGGACATGCAGGGCGCGGCTCGGGCAGGCGGTGACCCGCACGGCGCGGGGAGCCGGTAGCTTGGCCGCCACCGCCGCCGCTGGCAAGCCGCCCGGCCGCGGCCGCGGTCAGTGGTGGTAGCCGGTGTCGGCGGTGATCTTGCCGCGGAACACCCGGTACGACCACGCCGTGTAGCCCAGGATCACCGGCAGCAGCACCGCCAGCCCGACCAGCACGAAGCCCTGCGAGGACGGCGGCGAGGCCGCTTCCCAGATGGTCAGCCCGGGCGGCACGATGTTCGGCCAGATGCCCAGCACCAGGCCGAAGAAGCCGAGCACGAAGAAACACAGGGTCAGCACGAACGGGCGCGCATCGCGGCCCTGCGCCATCGCCGCGCGCCACAGCGCCAGCGCGTTGACCAGCACCAGCAGCGGCACCGGCGACAGCCACCAGAAGTTCCCGTCGTGAAACCAGCGCGCCATGATCCGCGAGTCCAGGAACGGCAGCCAGGCGCTGACCAGGCCCATGAACACCACCACCACCAGCACCAGCGGCCGGGTCAGGGTGCGGGCGATGCGCTGCATCGCGCCCTCGGTCTTGAGAATCAGCCAGCTGCCGCCGAGCAGCGCGTAGCCGAACACCACCGCCGCGCCGGTGAGCATCGAGAACGGACTGAACCAGCCCAGCACCCCGCCCAGGTACTTGCCGTCCTGCAGCGGCATGCCTTCCACCAGCGCGCCCAGGATCACCCCCTGCCAGAACGCCGCGCACAGCGAGCCCAGTGCGAATGCCCAGCCCCACAGGTACTTGGATGTGCGCGCCTTGAAGCGGAACTCGAAGGCCACGCCGCGGAACACCAGCGCGATCAGCATCAGCAGCACCGGCAGGTACAGCGCCGACAGCACGATCGCGTAGGCCTTGGGGAACGCCGCCAGCAGGCCGGCGCCGCCGAGCACCAGCCAGGTCTCGTTGCCGTCCCAGATCGGCGCGGCGGTATTCATCATCAGGTCGAGCTGCTCCTCGTCCTCGGCGAACGGCGCCAGGATGCCCAGACCGAGCACGAAGCCGTCCAGCAGCACGTACATCAGCACGCCGAAGCCGATCACGCCGAACCAGATCACCGGCAATACGGTCGCCATGTCCATCAGCGGGTCTCCTCGATGTCGTCGTCGGCCGCCGACAGCGGCCGTGCCGGGGTCTTGTCGCCCTCCTGCATGCGCGGCGCCGGCTCGTGCGGCAGCGGCCCATGGCGCAGCATGCGCAGGATGTACCAACTGCCGAAGCCGAACACCAGCGCGTAAGCGAGCACGTACACGCTCAGCGAGATCCACACCATCGCCGGGCTGACCGGGCTGACCGCGTCGCGGGTGTGCAGCAGGCCATAGATCACATACGGCTGGCGCCCGATCTCGGTGACGAACCAGCCGGCGACCAGGGCCACGAACCCGGCCGGCAGCATCGCGTTCCACGCCAGGTGCAGCGCGCGCCGGCGCAGCAACGTGCCGCGCCACCAGAAGAACAGCGACACCAGCGCCAGCAGCAGCATCGCCATGCCCAGCCCGACCATCACCCGGAACGCGTAGAACACCGGCTTCACCGGCGGCCGCTCGTCCCGCGGCACCGCGGTCAGCGGGGTGATCTCGCCATCCAGCGTATGGGTCAGGATCACGCTGCCCAGGCGCGGAATGGTCACCTCGTAGTCGTTGCGCTCGGCGGCCTCGTTGGGCACCGCGAAGACCACCAGCGGCACGCCCTGCCCCTTCGCCTCGCCATGCCAATGCCCTTCCATCGCCGCCACCTTGATCGGCTGGTGCTCGAGCGTGTTCAGGCCATGCGCATCGCCGGCGGCGATCTGCAACGGCAGCGCGATCGCGGCGAACGCCACCGCCAGCTTGAGCATGCGTCCGGCCGCGTCCAGATGTTCGCCCCGACGCAGATACCAGCCGCTGACCCCGCCGATCACGAAACAGGTGGTGATGAAGGCGGCCAGCACCATGTGCGTGAGCCGGTACGGGAACGACGGGTTGAAGATCACCTCGCGCCAGTTGGCCGGGTGGAACACGCCCTCGACCACGGCGTAGCCGGCCGGCGTCTGCAGCCAGCTGTTGGCCGACAGGATCCAGAACGTGGAGATCAGCGTGCCGATGGCGACCAGGCAGGTAGCCAGGAAGTGCAGCTTTTCCGGCACCTTGTGCCAGCCGAACAGCATCACCCCGAGGAACGAGGCTTCCAGGAAGAATGCGGTCAGCACCTCGTAGCTGAGCAGCGGGCCGAGGATGTTGCCGGCACGTTCGCTGAGCACCGCCCAGTTGGTGCCGAACTGGAAACTCATCACGATGCCGCTGACCACACCCATGCCGAAGGACACGGCGAAGATCTTCAGCCAGAAGAAGTACAGATCGCGCCACACCGTGTCGCGGGTACGCAGCCAGCGCCACTCCAGGAACGCCAGCCAACTCGACAGGCCGATGGTGAAGGCCGGGAACAGCACGTGGAAACTGATGACGAATCCGAACTGGATGCGCGACAGCAGCAGGGCGTCCATACATAGCGCCTGAGGCAGCGGAAACGATGCCTATTGTTGGTGCAGCGCGGCGAAATGGGATGTGACGGTTTGTCGCAGCGCCTATATCACCCCAGGGTTGGCGCAACCGCGAGAGCGGAAAGAAGGCTCTGTTCGAGGCTCGGTTCATCGGACCACGTCTCAAGCCCGGCGCCTCCCTCAATCAGACAGCGCCAGCTCCACCTGGACTTCCTTTTTGCATCGCATGCCCACCTCGGGAAACGTCCACTGTCCGACAGCGTCAAGCACCGCTTCAGCGTATCCTGAATCGGAGAATTTTCTTTTCTCCAACTGTTTGACATCGACCCTCGATATTTCGGCAAACGATACGTCGCCATTCCTTTCGATCACGATCGCGACGTAGATCGAGCCCATGAACAGGCTTCCCGTGCGCCCTGGCAGCGCTGGCCGAATGGTTTCGAGTGGGCGCAAGCTGGACGCGCAGTCGGTCTTCGGCAAGTCGTGCGTTTGCTGTCCGCCACCTGTTGCAAGCGCCGCCAACACAAGCACACTTTTCATGATTCCCTCGCGTTTGCATACTTGCTTGCCCGGTGGCGCGCCGACCTTGGCCTGCGTCATGCCAGGCCGTCGTGACCTGAAGCAACGCGCGGTGTGACGAGCGATCATGGCGCAGCCACCGCGTGCGCCGATCTACCCGGCGCGTGTCCGCCAGCACCGTCGCCAAGACTACAAGGCCTAGGCTTCCAATGCCGCCCATGACCAACGGCGCAATCGCGCCTCCCTGGCGACTGCTACCCTTGCGGTTTGCCGTTCGCCCGGAATTCCAGATGCGTCGTCTCGCCCTGAGCGCTGTTGTGTTGCTGTCCCTATCCTGCCTGCCGCCGCTGGCCGCGGCCCAGGAGGCCGCCGCCCCGCTGACCATCGAGCAGGCCATGGCCGATCCGGACTGGATCGGGCCGCCAGTCGAGGACGCCTGGTGGGCCTGGGACGGGCACCAGGTGCAGTACCAGCTCAAGCGCACCGGCAGCCCGGTGCGCGACACCTACCGCCAGGGCGTCGACGGCGGCGCCGCGCAGCGGGTCGAGGACGCGCAGCGCAACACCCTGGACGCGGCCAATCCGGTCTATGACGCGCGCCGCCAGCGCATGTTGTTCGTGCGCAACGGCGACGTGTTCCTGCGCGACCTGCGCAGCGGCGCCCTGACCCAGCTGACCCGCAGTAACCAGGCCGCCGCGCGGCCGCAGTTCACCACCGATGGCGGCGCGCTGTGGCGGGTCGGCAACGACTGGTACCGCTGGAGTCCCGGCGGCGGCGTGCAGCAGGCCGCGGTGCTCAAGGCCGAGCGCGATCCCGATGCCGCGCCCAAGCCCGACGTGCTGCGCGACCAGCAGCTGCGCACCCTGGAAACCCTGGCCCGCGACCGCGCGCAGCGCGAGCTGCTGCGCCAGCAGGAGCAGGCCTGGCGCCGCGCCGACAGCAGCCGCGCGCCGGCGCCGGTGTACCTGGGCGACGACGTGGTGGTCGACGACAGCGCGCTGTCGCCGGACGGCCGCCACCTGCTGGTGGTCACCCACGCCAAGGGCGCCGAGGAAGGCCGCGACAGCAAGATGCCCAAGTACGTGACCGAGTCTGGCTACGCCGAGTTCCAGGAAGCGCGCACCCTGGTCGGGCGCAATTCGCCGGTGGCGCAGACCCTGTGGCTGGTCGACGCGGTGGCCGGCAGCGTGCGCAAGCTCGACCTGTCGGTGCTGCCCGGCATCGGCACCGATCCGTTGGCGGCGCTGCGCAAGGCCGCCAAGCAGGAGCCGCTGCAGGGCCCGCGCGCGGTGCGCGTGGAGACCGACGGCGACGGCAGCGGCGCCTCCATGCACTGGAGCGAGGACGGCCGCAGCGTCGCCGTGCTGCTGCGTGCGGTGGACAACAAGGACCGCTGGATCGCCAGCGTCGATCTGGACAAGGCGGTGCTGCAGCCGCGCCACCGCCTCACCGATCCGGCCTGGATCAACTGGAGCTTCAACGATTTCGGCTGGATGCCGGACAACCAGACCCTGTGGCTGCTGTCCGAGCAGTCCGGCTATTCGCACCTGTACACCCAGCGCGGCAACGAGAAGCCGCGCCAGCGCACTTCCGGCAAGTGGGAAGTGTCGGCGCCGGTGGTCAGCGCCGACGGCCAGGGCTTCCTGTTCCTGTGCAACCGCAAGTGGCCGGGCGACTACGAGGTGTGCAAGCTCGACCTGCGCAACGACAGCGTCGCCGAGCTGACCTCGCTGGACGGCGTGGAGGACTTCGCGCTGTCGCCGGACGGCCAGCAGTTGCTGGTGCACTATTCCGGCCCCTACCTGCCGCCGCAGCTGGCGGTGCTGCCGGCCGCCGGCGGCAACGCGCGCGTGCTCACCGACACCCGCAGCGCCGCGTTCAAGGCGCGCCCGTGGGTGCAGCCGCAGTTCGTGCAGGTGCCGTCCAAGCACGGCGCCGGCACTGTCTGGGGCAAGTACTACGGTCCGGCGCAGCCGGAGCCGGGCAAGCATTATCCGGTGGTGATGTTCGTGCACGGCGCCGGCTACCTGCAGAACGTGTCGGCGCGCTACAGCCCGTACTTCCGCGAGCAGATGTTCCACAACCTGCTGGTGCAGAAGGGCTACATCGTGCTGGATCTGGACTACCGCGCCAGCGCCGGCTACGGCCGCGACTGGCGCACCGCGATCTATCGCGACATGGGCCACCCGGAGCTGGAGGACTACCTGGACGGCCTGGACTGGCTGGTCGACAGCAAGCAGGGCGACCGCAGCCGCGCCGGCATCTACGGCGGCTCCTATGGTGGCTTCATGACCTACATGGCGCTGTTCCGCAGCCCTGGCACGTTCAAGGCCGGCGCCGCGCTGCGCCCGGTGGCCGACTGGAGCCAGTACAACCACGAGTACACCTCCAACATCCTCAACACCCCGGACCTGGACCCGGAGGCCTACCGCACCTCCTCGCCGATCGAATACGCCAGCGGCCTGCGCGACCACCTGTTGATCGCCCACGGCATGGTCGACGACAACGTGTTCTTCAAGGACTCGGTGGACATGACCCAGAAGCTGATCGAGCTGCACAAGGACAACTGGGAGATCGCGCCGTACCCGCTGGAGAAGCACGGCTTCACCCGCGCCGATTCCTGGCTGGACGAGTACAAGCGCATCCTCAAGCTGTTCGAGCGCGAGCTGCGCTGAGCCGAGTGCGCGCCGAGGTGCCTGCCGTCGACGTGCGGCAGGCGCCGGGGAGCCCTCAGCGCGGCGACCGCAGGACACCGCCAACCTTCTGCACCCGCCACGCATCACGCCATCGCGTAGGAGCCGCTTCAGCCGCGACGCGTTACCGGGAACGCACCGTCGCGGCTGAAGCCGCTCCTACGCAGGCGCCCACAGCCGCCGGACCCGGCACTGCCTGCGCCCCAGCGGTTTTGGCAGCCCCGGCCCGGACGGCAACGGACGACCTTGCCGTCGGCCAAGCGCCAGGCACATGCGCAGGGGGACACCATCGCGCGCCCAACCGGCTTGCGCCCGGGTCCGCCATCCCTATCCTTGCCGGACTGCCGCCGGTGCTGCGCCGCCAGCGCCGCCCCGCCCGAAGGACCGCCGATGTCGCCCCCGCCCCTGCCAGCCGCCCGCAACCAGACCATCGACGCGATGGCCAAGCTCACGCTGCTGCTGGGGGTGCTGTCATTGCTGTACGGGATTGGCCAGGCGCTACTGCTGCTGGCATTGCCGGACGGGGCGATCGAGGGCGTGCTGCGCGAGGCCGGCCTGCCATTGCCGCCCCTGCTGCAGTGGTGCGTGACCCATGCGCTGGCGCTGTCCTGGCTGACCGCGCTGCTGTCCGCGGCGCTGGGCGCGGCGGCGTGGGCGCTGCTGCAGCGGCGCGACTGGGCGCGGCGGGCATTCATCGTGTTCCTGGTAGTCACCGCCGCGGCCAACTTCGCGGCGCTGCCGCTGCTGTGGCAACTGTTCGACCTGCTGCATGCGTGGACCCTGCAGCAGGGCGTCGACCCGCAACAGCTCCAGCACGACCTGGCCCTGGGCCGGATCACGCTCATGGTCAGCGGCGCGCTGACCGCCCTGGTCTTCGCCGGCCTGCACGGCTGGCTGGTCTACCAGCTGTGCCGCCCCGCGATCCGCGCCGAGTTCCGCCGTTGACGCACCCCGACCGCTCTGCCCCGTCCGTGCAGCCGGCCGCAGACGGCTGACACAACGAGCTTCTAGAATGGCGGCATGCATACCTTCGACCGTGTCCGCGACTATCTCACCGGCCTGCAGGACCGCATCTGCGCGGCGATCGAGGCCACCGACGGCCAGGCCCGTTTCGCCGAAGACCTGTGGCAGCGCGCGGAGGGCGGCGGCGGCCGCACCCGCATCCTGCGCGACGGCGCGGTGTTCGAGCAGGCCGGCATCGGCTTCTCCGACGTCGCCGGCACCCGCCTGCCGCCCTCGGCCAGCGCCAACCGCCCGGAACTGGCCGGCGCCTCCTGGCGCGCGGTCGGGGTGTCGCTGGTGTTCCACCCACTCAATCCGTACATCCCCACCACCCATGCCAACGTGCGCTACTTCGAGGCGCAGCGCGATGGCGTCACCGTGGCCTGGTGGTTCGGCGGCGGCTTCGACCTGACCCCGTACTACCCGTTCGACGAGGACGCCCGCCACTGGCACCAGACCGCGCACGACCTGTGCGCGCCGTTCGGCGAGGACCGCTATCCGGCGCACAAGCGCTGGTGCGACGAGTACTTCTTCCTCAAGCACCGCAACGAGACCCGTGGCGTCGGCGGCCTGTTCTTCGACGACCTGCACGCCGATTTCGAGCGCGACTTCGCCTACCAGCGCGCGGTCGGCGACGGCTTCCTCGACGCCTACCTGCCCATCGTGGAACGCCGCCGCGGCCAGCCCTGGGGCGAGCGCGAGCGCGAGTTCCAACTGTACCGCCGCGGCCGCTACGTCGAATTCAACCTGGTCTACGACCGCGGCACCCTGTTCGGCCTGCAGAGCGGCGGGCGCAGCGAGAGCATCCTGATGAGCCTGCCGCCGCGGGTGCGCTGGGAATACGGCTTCCAGCCGGAACCGGGCAGCGCCGAGGCGCGCCTGGCCGAATACCTGGTGCCACGCGAGTGGCTGGCGTGAGCGCGCCGGCGCGCACCGCGGTGCTGGGCCGCGAGGACAAGCGCGCCATCGCCGAACAGCTGCAGGCCTACCTGCGCACCGAGCTGCAGCAGCAGGTCGGTGCGTTCGAGGCCGAATTCCTGCTCGACTTCGTCGCCGAGCGCATCGGCCCGCACTATTACAACCGCGGCCTGCACGATGCCCGCACCACGCTGGCCGCGCAGATGGACACCCTGGACGACGCGCTCTATCAATTGCAGCAGCCGACCGACGCGCGCCGCTGAACGCGGCAGCAGACGCCGGGGAATGCGGCGCCGAAAAACTGCGGGCATAAAAAAGCCCCGCGGACCAGGGGGAGGTCGGCGGGGCCAGGGAACGGAGACTTGGGGAGGAGTCGCCGTTCCTGGATCTGCTCCAGGGGATGGGAGGAGATCCGCGACAGGTATTGCGCCTGTCGAGGGATATAAGAACATTTCCCACCTTGCTCGTTCGTGAAGATTTAAGTTAAAAATTTGTCAGATTAAGGACGGATTCATTCGCAAAATCCGCCCGAAATAAACCGCGTCAAAATTCCGTTCAGCCGCTGCAGCGCCGCGCGCCGCAGGGTGTGACGCCAGTTGGAATTCCAGGCGCTTCAGCGCGCCACCGGGTCAAAAAAACAGCGCGAATGGGAAAGCGAAAATCACTGGCGGGATAATCCGTCCAAAAACCCGATTCAATTTTCCGCGAGCCGGCACGCGCGATGTCTACGCAAGGCACCGCAACGTCATGCCGAGTCCTGGATCCATCTCCAGGACCAGCGCGCTCAATGCGCCTCGTCCCAGTTGTCGCCCACGCCGCTGTCCACCACCAGCGGCACCTTCAGTTCCGCCGCAGCGGACATCCGCCCGGTCACTTCCGGCAGCAAGGCGTCGACGAAGTCGGCATCGGCCTCGAACACCAGTTCGTCGTGCACCTGCAGGATCATCAACGCGCGGTCGCGGTGGTCCTGCAGCCAGGCGTCCACGCCGACCATGGCGCGCTTGATGATGTCGGCGGCGGTGCCCTGCATCGGCGCGTTGATCGCGGCACGCTCGGCGCCGGCGCGCAGGCCCTGCTGGCGGGCGTTGATGTCGTTCAGGTACAGGCGGCGGCCGAAGAGGGTCTCCACGTAGCCCTGGGTGCGCGCCTGCTCGCGCATGCGTTCCATGAAGTCGCGCACGCCCGGGTAGCGGCTGAAGTAGAGCGCCACGTAGTCCTGCGCCTCGCCGCGGCCGATGCCCAGGTTGCGGGCCAGGCCGAACGCGCTCATGCCGTACATCAGGCCGAAGTTGATCGCCTTGGCGGCGCGGCGCTCGTTGCCGGTGACCTCTTCGAGCTTACGCCCGAATACCTCGGCGGCGGTGGCGCGGTGCACGTCCACGCCGCTGCCGAAGGCACGCAGCAGGCCCGGGTCCTCGGACAGGTGGGCCATGATCCGCAGCTCGATCTGCGAGTAGTCGCAGGCGATCAACTTGCGCCCCGGCGGGGCGACGAAGGCGCGGCGGATGCGGCGGCCGTCGTCGGTGCGGATCGGGATGTTCTGCAGGTTGGGATCGGAGGAGGACAGCCGCCCGGTGGCGGCACCGGCCTGGTGGTAGCTGGTGTGCACGCGGCCGGTGTCGGGGTTGACCATTTCCGGCAGCTTGTCGGTGTAGGTGCTGCGCAGCTTGGCCAGGCCACGGTATTCCAGGATCACCCGCGGCAGCTCGTGCTGGTCGGCGATCGCCTCCAGCGCCTCCTCGTTGGTGCTGGGCTGGCCCTTGGGCGTCTTCAGCACCGCCGGCAGCTTCAGTTCGTCGAACAGCACCGCCTGCAATTGCTTTGGCGAGTCCATGTTGAAGCTGCGCCCGGCCAGTTCGGTGGCCTTCTGCTGCGCGGCCAGCATGCGCTGGCTCAGCTCCTGGCTCTGCTTGCGCAGCTCGGCGATGTCCACGCACACCCCGTTGGCCTCGACCCGCGCCAGCACCGGCACCAGCGGCATCTCGATCTCGCGGTAGACCCGCGCCAGCGCCGGCTCGGCCTCCAGTTGCGCCGACAGCGTGCGGTGCAGGCGCAGGGTGATGTCGGCGTCCTCGGCCGCGTAGCGGGTGGCGTCGTCGATGGCCACCTGCGAGAAGGCGATCTGCTTGGCGCCCTTGCCGGCCACGTCCTCGTACTTGACCGTGTCGTAGCCCAGGTAGCGCCGGGCCAGCGAGTCCATGTCGTGGCGGCTGGCGGTGGAATTGAGCACGAAGCTCTCCAGCATGGTGTCGTCGGCGTAGCCCTGCACCGCCACGCCGTGGCGGCGCAGCACGTGCAGGTCGTACTTGCCGTGCTGGCCGACCTTGGCCTTGGCCGGGTCCTCCAGCAGTGGCTTGAGCATCTCCAGCGCCAGCGCGCGATCCAGTTGCACCGGCGCGCCCGGGTAGTCGTGGCCCAGCGGCAGATAGTCGGCGCGGCCCGGCTCGGTGGCGAAGCTGAGCCCGACCAGGTTGGCGCGCATCGCGTCCAGCGCGTCGGTCTCGGTATCGAAGGCGAAGCCGTCGGCGGCGCGCAGGCGCACCAGCAGTGCTTCGAATGCCTCGGGTGTGGTCACCGCGGTGTAGTCGCCCTTGGCGGCCAGTGCCGGGTCCAGCGCCGTATCGGCGGCCGGCGCCGCGGCCCGGGCATAGCCGGCGGCGGTGCCGCGCAGGCTGGGCGTCGCCTCGTTGGCGGCCTCCGGTGCGGCCACGCCGCCGTCCAGGTCACGCAGCGCCTGGGTGAAGCCGTAGCGCTGGTACAGGCCGCGCAGCTGCTCCGGCTCCTGTTCGCGCAGGCCCAGGGTGCGAGGGCCGCCGGGCAGCGCCACGTCGGTCTTGATGGTGACCAGTTCGCGGTTCAGCGGCAGGCGCTGCAGCGCCGCGCGCAGGTTGTCGCCGATCTTGCCCTTGATGCTGTCGGCGTGGGCGATCACCCCATCCAGCGAGCCGTACTCGGCCAGCCACTTGGCCGCGGTCTTGGGCCCGCACTTCTCCACCCCGGGCACGTTGTCGATGGCGTCGCCCATCAGTGCCAGCAGGTCGACGATCTGGTGCGGCCAGACCCCGAACTTCTCCATCACCGCCGCATCCGAGTCCATGCGGCTGCCGCTCATGGTGTTGACCAGTTGCACGCCGGGGCGCACCAGCTGGGCGAAATCCTTGTCGCCGGTGGAGATGGTGACGTCCAGGCCGTCGCCGGCGCCCTGCAGGGCCAGGGTGCCGATCACGTCGTCGGCCTCGACCCCGTTCTCGCGCAGGATGGTGATGCCCAGCGCATGCACGATCTGGCACATCGGCTCGACCTGCGCGCGCAGCTCGTCGGGCATCGGCGGCCGGTTGGCCTTGTACAGCGGATACAGGTCGTCGCGGAAGGTCTTGCCCGGCGCATCGACCACGAAGGCCACGTACTCGGGGCGCTCCTTGAGGGTGGCGCGCAACATGTTGACCACGCCGAACAGCGCGCCGGTGGGCTCGCCGGCGGCATTGGTCAGCGGCGGAAGCGCGTGGAACGCGCGATACAGGTAACTGGACCCGTCGATCAGGACTAATCGGCTCATCGGTCAATTCTACGCTGCTGCGTGTAGCCCCTCTCCCGTTGGGAGAGGGGTTGGGGTGAGGGTGCGACGCGAAGCGTCTCGCTGATTTGATCCACGAGGCTGCGCCCGTACCCTCATCCGCCCCTGCGGGGCACCTTCCCCCCAAAAGGGGGCCGTGGTCCCGACGGGAGAAGGGAACAGCAAGAGCCCCTCTCCCACCGGGAGAGGGGTTGGGGTGAGGGTACGGCGCGAAGCGGCGCGCTGACCTGGATCCACGAGGCTGCGCCCGTACCCTCATCCGCCCCTGCGGGGCACCTTCTCCCGACGGGAGAAGGGAACAGCGAGCCCCTCTCCCACCGGGAGAGGGGTTGGGGTGAGGGTACGGCGCGAAGCGTCGCGCCGACCTGATCCACGAGGCTGCGCCCGTACCCTCATCCGCCTCTGCGGGGCACCTTCTCCCAAAGGGAGAAGGGAGCCGCACGAGCCCCTCTCCCCCCGGGAGAGGGGTTGGGGTGAGGGTACGGTCACCATTCGCACACCGCACGCGGACACTCGGCGCATACTCTGCGCATGTCCTGCCTGTGGAGTACACCGCAATGAAAGCCCTGATCCTCGTTCCGCTGTTGCTGCTGGCGGGCTGCGCCTCGACCGGCCTGGGCCCGGACGGTGCACCGATGGATGTGCGCGGCGCGGAAACGACCCAGCGCAAGATGGACAACGGCGATACCGTCGACGAATACCGCGTGGGTGGCCAACTGCGCATGGTCAAGGTGACCCCGGCACGCGGCCCGGCCTACTACCTGTACGACCGCAACGGCGACGGCCATATGGAAGTGGACGGCAGCAAGGACAATGTGTCGCCCGTGTACTGGAAGCTGTACAGCTGGTGATGTCGCGCCCGGCGCGCCGCCCAACGGCGGCGCGCGTGAGGGTGAGCGCATCTTCCCGATCTGCCGGACGGACGGATGCACGTGCGTATCGGGCGCCAGCCCCCTGTCGCGGCGTCGCCTCTCGGCGCAGCCGCGTGACAGGCCGAAGCGTATCGGCACAGTCATAGGTCGCTGCCGCCAGCGGCAGGATGCCGAATGCCGGCCTCAAGCGGTTTCGGCACCGCGCCGACATCGGCGCGGCGCGCCCGCACGTCAGCGGATCACCAGCACCGGCACTTGGCTGTTGGCGAGCACTTCCGCCGTCTGGCTGCCGAGCAGCACCCGGCTCATGCCGCGGCGGCCGTGCGAGGTCATCACGATCAGGTCGCTGTTGCAGGCCACGGCCATGTCGATGATGCCCTCGGCGGCGTAGCGGTCGAGCACGTGACGGCCGTGCGCGGTCACCCCGGTCGCTTCGGCGGCGGCCAGCGCCGGCGCCAGGATCTTCTGCGCGCCAGCTTCGCGGTCCTGGCGGTATTCGGGGCTGGCCTCGTAGCCCACGCTCCAGCCCATCGCGTCGTACATGCCCATCGCCCACGGCTCGGACACGGTGACGATATCCACCTCCGCGCCGAGCGCGGCGGCCAGCGCCAGGCCCTGTTGCAGGCCTTTGGCGGACAACTCGGAACCATCGATGGCGATCAGGATGCGCTGGTACATGGCGGTGCTCCGGTAACGCCGCGCGTGGCGGCCAGGAAAGCATTGCACACCCGCTGCGCAGCGCCCGCCTTGACCCGGATCAAATTCAGTCGCTGTGCGGCTTCAGCGGGCGTGCCGGATTGCCGGCCACGCGCGCGCCGGCCGGCACGTCGCGGGTGACCACGCTGCCGGCGCCGATCACCGCATCGTCGCCGATGGTTACGCCCGGCAGCACGATCGCGCCGCCGCAGATCCAGACATTGCGGCCGATCATGACCGGCCGCCCCAGCTCCAGCCCCTCGGCGCGCTGCGCGGCCTCGCGCGGATGATCGGCGGCGTACAGCTGCACCGCCGGCCCGATCTGGGTACCGGCGCCGATGTGCACCGGCGCCACGTCCAGGATCACGCAGTTGAAGTTGAGGAACACGTCCTCGCCCAGGTGGATGTTGTAGCCGTAGTCACAATGGAACGGTGGCCGTACCACCGCGCCGCGTCCGACCGAACCCAGTCCTTCGACCAGCAATGCGTGCCGCCGTGCAGATGGCTCGGCCAGCGCCGCGTTGTAGCGCCGCATCCAGGCACTGGCCGCGTCCTGCTCGGCCTGCAGTTGCGCATCGTTGGGACGATACGCCTCGCCGGCCAGCATCTTCTCTTTTTCGCTTCGCATCCTTGCCCTCCCAGGCAGTGGTCGAAGGGGAATGATCGCATCGCGCTGCGTCACGGCGCGTGTCCTTGGCGGTGACGCGCAGGCGGCAGCCACGGCCACGTCGTGACCCACAGACCACGCCGCATTCACCGTCCAGCAACGCCTACGCGTCCGATCATCGAACGCCCGTGCCGGCACATTCCAGCCCACGTGGACTCTCTCCCAGACAAAGGCGGTGCGCGATGTCCGAACGTGTGGAAGCAGGTCAGATGGTGTTCGTCGCCGATGGCGAGGTCGGTGTGGGGGCAGTGCGCGAAGTCCGCGACGGCGGCGCCACGTTCGTCGTCAATATCGAGAACGGCGGCGACTTCGTGGTGCCGGCGAGCGCAGTGCGCGACGTGCACTTCGGCAAGGTGATCCTGGCGGTCGAGCACCTGCCGGCGCCGCTGCGCGAGGCGTTGCGGCATCCGCATGCTGCGGAGCTGCCAACCTCGACCTATGCCGCCAGCGATCCGAGCGACGGGGCGCTGAAGGACTGAGGCGGCACACTTCCAGCTGCAACACCGAAGCTGCGATGCAGCCGGAGTCCGGGGGTTGCGCACTTGGCGGCCGTCCACAGTGGGACAGAGCCGGACGAACAACGCTGTCGCCAGGCGCTGGAGGGATACCGCTGTCGCGCGGTCTTCCCGGGATCACAGCCCGGGACCCGTGGCACCGGGATGAACGGCATTGCCTGGCACCTGCGTGACCGGGCCGGGCAAGTGCGACGGCGACGGCGGCAGGTGCTAACGTTCCGCGCTTCGCATCCCATCCCGCCTCCCGGAGCCGCGCATGTCCGCCACCGCTTTTCCCGTCTCCCGTCGCGCCCGCCGGGCGCTGGTCCTCGGCATCGGCCTGGCGCTCGCCGGCGCCGCGCAGGCGCAGGTGGTGCGCACGCCCGACGTGCCGGCGCCGCAGGACACGCCTTATCCCGGCACGCTGATCCTGCAGGTGGACGCCGGCGACGTGCGCCAGGGCATCTACCGGGTGCACGAGACCATCCCGGTCAGCGTCGGGCGGCTGACCCTGCAGTATCCGCAGTGGATTCCCGGCGACCATTCGCCGAGCGGGCCGGTGGCGATGCTGGCCGGCCTCACCCTCACCGCCAACGGCAAGCCGCTGCCGTGGCGCCGCGACACCTTCGACGTGTACAGCTTCCATGTCGACGTGCCGCAGGGCGTGAGTGCGATCGACGCCAGCTTCCAGTACCTGTCGCCGCGCGACGACGGCTTCGAGATGACCGACAAGATGCTGCAATTGGAGTGGAACAAGGTCGCGCTGTACCCGGCCGGCCACGACACCCGCGGCATCACCGTGGCGCCCAGCGTGACCCTGCCGGCCGGCTGGGAGTTCGGCACCGCGCTGGAGACCGCCAGCCGCGACGGCGCCACCACCACCTTCAAGCCGGTGGACTTCACCACCCTGGTCGACTCGCCGATCTATGCCGGGCGCTACTTCAAGCGCGTGGACCTGACCCCGGCCGGCGGCGCGCCGGTGCACCTGGACGTGGTCGCCGACGCGCCGCGGTTCCTGGACATCAGCGCCGAGCAGCTGCAGGCGCACCGCAACCTGCCAGTGCAGGCGATCAAGCTGTTCGGCTCGCACCACTACGCGCATTACGACTTCCTGTTCTCGCTGTCGGACGTGCTGGGCGGCAACGGCCTGGAACACCACCAGTCCAGCGAGAACGGACTGGCTGCCGACTACTTCAGCGCCTGGGACGAAAACGCGCCGGACCGCGACCTGCTGGCGCACGAGTACACGCACTCCTGGAACGGCAAGTTCCGGCGCCCGGCCGACCTGTGGACGCCGACCTTCAACGTGCCGATGGGCGACTCGCTGCTGTGGGTCTACGAAGGCCAGACCCAGTACTGGGGCTATGTGCTGACCGCCCGCGCCGGGATGTGGACGCCGCAGCAGTTCCGCGACGCGCTGGCGATGACCGCGGCCAACTACGACCGCAACCGCGCGGGCTTCCGCTGGCGCTCGCTGGAGGACACCACCAACGACCCCACCGCCGCGCACCGGTCCCCGCTGCCCTACCGCAGCTGGCAGATGAGCGAGGACTACTACAGCGGCGGGCAGATGGTGTGGCTGGCGGTGGACGCCAAGCTGCGCGCGATGAGCGGCGGGCGCAAGTCGCTGGACGACGTGGCCAAGGCGTTCTTCGGCATCGACGACGGCAGTTTCGCGGTCAAGACCTACACCTTCGACGACGTCGTCGCCGCGCTCGACGGCGTGGTCCACTACGACTGGGCCGACTACATCAACCGCCGCGTCTACCAGGTGGACCCGCCGCTGCTGGAAGGCCTGCACGCCAGCGGTTGGAAGCTGGTGTACACCGACCAGCCCAGCGCGTTCGAGAAGCAGTACGACGGCCGCCACCAGTCGGCGCGGCACCGCTACAACTTCGCCTGGTCGATCGGCCTGGTGATGAACGACGACGCCAGCATCAACGACGTGCTGTGGGACGGCCCGGCGTTCAAGGCCGGGGTCAGCAGCGGCGCCACGGTGCTGGCGGTCAACGGCCAGGACTACTCGCGCGACACGCTCAAGCAGGCGATCGCCGACGCCAAGGGTGGCAGCGCGCCGATCGTGCTGACGCTCAAGTACCAGGGCGGCGTGCGCGACGTGCCGGTGAACTACCACGACGGCCTGCAGTATCCGCACCTGGTGCGGGTCGAGGGCACGCCCGACTACCTGAGCAAGATCATCGCCGCACGGCGCTGAGCCGACACCGCCGCCGCTGCCGGCACTGCAGCGGCGGCAAATGCGCGACGCGACACCGTCACGCGCCGCACGCGGACGCTGGCGACAATGGCAGGCGTAACGTCCGTCCTGCCCCGGCATGCCTGCGATCGAGTTGCTGACCGTCAATGCGCACATGGGCTTCAGCGTGCTGAAGCGGCGCTTCATGCTGCCGGAACTGCGGGCGGCGATCCGCGCCCTGCCCGCGGACCTGGTGTTCCTGCAGGAAGTGCTGGGCGAACACCAGCTGCATGCCGGCCGCCACGCCGACTGGCCGGCGCAGAGCCAGTACGAATTCCTCGCCGACGCGCTGTGGCCGCAGTTCGCCTACGGCCGCAATGCGGTGTATCCGCATGGGCACCACGGCAACGCGCTGCTGTCGCGCTTCCCGATCGCCTCCTTCGTCAACCGCGACGTCTCCATCGCCGGCCACGAACACCGCGGGCTGCTGCATGCGGTACTGGAGGTTCCCGGGCACGCCGAGACGGTGCACGCGATCTGCGTGCACCTGGGCCTGCGCGAGGCGCACCGGCGCCGGCAGATCGGCCTGCTCGGCGCGTTGGTCGCCGAACTGCCGGCGCATGCGCCGCTGATCGTCGCCGGCGACTTCAACGACTGGCGCCAGCGCGGGCATCCGCTGCTGCAGCGACACGGTCTGACCGAGGCCTTCGCGCAGCTGCATGGACGCGTGGCGCGCAGCTTCCCGGCGCGCTGGCCGCTGTTGCCGCTGGACCGCATCTATGTGCGCAACTTGCGCATCGAGGCCGCACGGGTGTTGACCGGCCGGCCGTGGTCGCACCTGTCCGACCATGCCCCGCTGCATGCCAGGATCGTGCTGTGAACCGGGCAGCGGACCGCGACACGCGCTGGCGCCAGGGCCACAGCCTGCAGTTGCTGGAGAACGGCGATGCGTACTTCCCGCGCGCCTTCGCCGCGATCGACGCGGCCCGGCACGAGGTGCTGCTGGAGACCTTCATCTGGTTCGAGGACAAGGTCGGCCTGGCGTTGAAGGACCACCTGGTCGCGGCCGCGCGCCGCGGCGTGCGCGTGCACCTGCTGGTGGATGCGTTCGGCTCGCCGGATCTCTCGCCCGGTTTCGTGCGCGAACTGACCGAGGCCGGCGCCGAACTGCGCCTGTTCGACCAGCAGCCGACCCTGCTCGGCGTGCGCCTGAACGTGTTCCGGCGCATGCACCGCAAGCTGCTGGTGGTGGACGGGCGGATCGGCATGATCGGCGGCATCAACTGGTCGGCCGATCACCTGGCCGACTTCGGCCCGGAGGCGAAACAGGACTACGCGGTGGAGGTGCACGGCCCGGTGGTGGCGGACATGGTCGCGTTCGTGCGGCGGACCCTGGCCACCCACGGCACCGGTGCGGGGTGGGTGCCGCAGGAGCAGGTCGATGTGCCGCCCGCCGGCGCGGCCGAGGTGTGCTTCCTGCCGCGCGACAATGCCGGCCGCTCGCGCAGCATCGAGCGCGCCTACCGGCAGGCATTCCGCAACGCGCGGCACGAGATCGTGATCGCCAACGCCTACTTCTTCCCCGGCTACGGCTTCCTGCGCGACCTGTGCGCCGCTGCGCGTCGCGGGGTGGCGGTGAGGCTGATCTTCCAGGGCCAGCCGGACACGCCGCTGGCGCTGTTCGCCGCACGCGCGCTGTACCGGCATCTGGTCGATGCCGGCGTGCAGATCTTCGAATACTGCGAGCGCCCGTTCCACGGCAAGGTCGCGGTGATCGACGGCCACTGGAGCACGGTGGGATCGAGCAACCTGGATCCGCTGAGCCTGGCGCTGAACCTGGAAGCCAACCTGGTGATCCGCGATGCCGCCTTTGCGCGCGACCTGCACGGGCGCCTGCAACGACTGATGCAACGGCACTGCCGCGAGGTGGTGCCGGCGCAGATGCCGCGCGGGCGCTTCTGGCAACCGCTGCTGCGGCCGCTGCTGTTCCACCTGCTGCGCAACGTGCCGCAGTGGGCCAGCCGACTGCCCAAGCGCACGCCGCGCACCGCGGTGCTGCGGCGCAAGCGGCACGATCCATGAACCGACCGCGCAAACGCTGGCGCGTGTTGCGCCGATTCGCCTATCTGGCCTTCCTGGTGCTGGTGGCGGTGCTGCTGGTACGTGCGGCGCGCACGGTGGACTGGGCACAAGTCGGCACCACCCTCGCCGGCTACGGTGCCGGCACCCTGGCCGCCGCCGCCGGGGTCAGCCTGGCCAGTTACCTGCTGTATGCCGGCTACGATCTGGCCGCGCGACGCTACGCCGCGCATGCGGTGCCAGCGCCACTGGTCATGGCGATCGCGGACATCGCCTACGCCTTCAGCCTGAATGTCGGCGCGCTGATCGGCGGCACTGCCCTGCGCTACCGCCTGTACGGACGCGCCGGGTTGGGCCTGGCGACGATCAGCCGCGTGGTCGGCTTCGCCATCGCCACCAACTGGGCAGGCTATCTGCTGCTGACCGGCGTGCTGCTGGTCAGCGGGCGCCTGCGCATGCCGGCGCAGTGGACGCTCAGCGGCGCGGCGCTGCCCTGGATCGGCGCCGCGATGCTGGCCGCGGTGCTGGCGTATCTGATCGCCTGCCAGCGCGCGCATGGCCGCACGCTGCAGGTGCGCGGCCACGCCCTGCACCTGCCGCCGTTGCCGCTGGCGCTGCTGCAACTCGGCCTGGGCACCGGCAACTGGGCGCTGATGGGCGCCCTGCTCTACATACTGATGCCGGCCGGCGTGGCCTACCTCTCGGTGCTCGGCGCACTGCTGGCGGCGGCCGTGGCCACCGCCATCGCCCACGTGCCGGCCGGCATCGGCGTGCTGGAAGCGGTGGTGCTGCCGCTGTTGGGATCGCAGGCGCCGCAAGCGGAACTGTTGGCGGCATTGCTGGCCTATCGCGCCTTCTACTACCTCGGCCCGCTGCTGCTGGCCTGTGCGGGCTATGCGGTGCTGGAAGCGCGGTGGCGGCGCGGCGCGGGCTGAGCGAGGCCGTGCACTCGGCGGACCCAGCCTCCTGACCACCGGACTTGTTGCGGTACGCACCCGGTGCTAGCGTCGCAGCGCACGCGTCCTGGAGCAGGACGGTCATGCCGCCGCACGGATGCGCTCTTCGGCACCCCGGCACGGTCGACCGAGCGAAAGCGCGTAGCGCACACCATTGGCTGTCCTCATCGCCGCACACCATTCCCGGGAGGTCGCATGAAACTGCTGTTCGCCGTCGCGCTCGCGACGCTGCTGTCGCCGTGTCTGTCCGCATCCGCCGCACCCGTTGCGCCCTCGCCCCTGCTCGGCAACTGGGCCGTGGACGTGGCGCGCCTGGATCGGGCACCCCAGGATCGGCCCAAGGCCGTCACCCTGCGCTTCAGCGAGGCGGGCAAGGGCAAGTGGGCGGTCAAGGTCGACATTGCCGAACAGGGCGGCGGCACCATGCATGCCGAAGGCGTCGCCGCGCTCGATGGCCGCGCCACGCCGGTGAAGAACAACTTCGAGGCCGATGTCTTTGCCCTGCAGATGCCCGCGCCCAACGTACTGGTGATGATGCTGGCCAAGGACAGGAGCGTGGCCTCGACCCGCATCTACACCGTCGCCGCCGACGGACGCTCGATGACCGAGACCGTGTCCGCATTCGCACCGGACGGCACGCCGACGATGCGCACCAACTACTTCACCCGCGTCGCAGCGTCGCAGCGCTGACGCATGCGCAGGGTGACGCGTCGCCTGCGCACATCAGAACGCGGGCTACCAAGGATGGCAGCCGTGGCCGTCTGGACGAGCCTGCTCGGCGGCTGCGGCGCAGCGGGATCACCATCGCATCCCTCGCGCAGTGAACCGCCGCCGGTCTGGATCGGCATGCCGTGTTCGGCAACGACACGGCAGCAGGATCGGCGTCTGCTCGTATCGCCTGCCGACAACGCGAGAATCTGCGTGGATCGCGGTGCGGCACGCCTGGACTACCGCCCGGATGCCCTGCGCGTCATCGTTTACCGCAATAAGGTCGCCGCAGTGCTGTTGCAGTGCGCATCGGCGCAGCAGGCGGCGACGTTCTTTCGCGAAAATCAGGGCAAACGCGCAATTCTGGTCGTGGGCGACACTGCGATCAGTGAGCCTCACGTGTCATTGCCCACGATGGGGTGCGGGTGGCTATCCGCCAGCGACCTGCAGGACGCCATCACCCAATGCGAGCGCATCGCCAGCGCCTGGTCACGGCCGGCGCAGCGCTGCTGGACCCTGTGCAATCAGGGCGAAAACGCAGGCAGCGACGGCATCTGCATCGCGCACAAGCGCACGCCCTGATCGCGAGGCGGCACGAAGTCCGCCCGCTGCCGCCACTCACAACACCGTCAGATTGGCGTACGCCATCACCAGCCACTTGGCGCCGGCCTCGTCGAACTGCACCTGCACGCGGGCGTGGGCGCCGCTGCCTTCGTAGTCGATGACCACGCCGCCGCCGAACTTGGGGTGCTGCACGTTGGCGCCGAGCTTGATCGCCGGCGCCTCGATCACGCTGTGCCCCAGGCTGCGCGGCGCGCCCAGCGAGGGGCTGCGCGAGACTTGCACCTTCGGTCGCACTTCGTGCAGCAGTTCGCGCGGGATCTCGCGCAGGAAGCGCGAGGGCACGTTGTAGTTGTCCTGGCCGTGGATGCGTCGCGACTCGGCGTAGCTCAGCACCAGCTTGTGGCGGGCGCGGGTGATGCCGACATAGGCCAGGCGCCGCTCTTCCTCCAGGCGCCCGCTCTCTTCCAGCGAACGCGCACTGGGGAACAGGCCGTCTTCCATGCCGGCCAGGAACACGATCGGGAATTCCAGGCCCTTGGCCGAGTGCAGGGTCATCAGCTGCACGCCTTCCTCGCCGGCCTGGGCCTGGCCTTCGCCGGCCTCCAGCGAGGCGTAGGCCAGGAACGCGACCAGTTCGGTCATCGCCTGGCGGCCTTCGTCGGCGTCCTCGTCGCCGTCGGCGCGCACGAAGCGCGAGGCCACCGAGACCAGTTCGTCGAGGTTGTCGGTGCGCGATTCCGAGTCCAGCCCGCCGCGGCTCTCCTTGCCCCAGTGCTCGCGCAGGGTGGAGCGCGCCAGCACCTGGTCGATCTGTTCGGGCAGCGGCAGCCCGGCCACGTCCAGGGCCAGTTGCTCGATCAGGCCGAGGAACTGGCCCAGCGCGTTGCGCGCACGCGCGGCCAGGTCGCCGCCCTGCTGCGCGGCCTGTCGCGCCGCTGCCCACAGCGACAGCGACTGCGCGCGCGCCAGCCGTCGCACTTCGTCGAGGGTGCGGTCGCCGATGCCGCGCGGCGGGGTGTTGACCGCGCGCTCGAACGCCGCATCGTCGGCGCGGTTGGCGACCAGGCGCAGGTAGGCCAGGGTGTCCTTGATTTCGGCGCGCTCGAAGAAGCGCATGCCGCCGTAGACCCGGTACGGCACCTGTTCGGCGATCAGCGCCTCTTCGAACGCACGCGACTGCGCGTTGCTGCGGTAGAGCACCGCCGCCTCGCTGTAGCTGCCGCCGTCGCGCACCCACTGACGCACGCGCTCGACCACGTAGCGCGCCTCGTCCACCTCGTTGTAGGCCGCGTACAGGTCGATCGGCTCGCCGTCGCCCGAGTCGGTCCACAACTGCTTGCCGATGCGGTCGGGGTTGTGCGCGATCACCGCGTTGGCGGCGTTGAGGATGTTGGCGCTGGAGCGGTAGTTCTGCTCCAGGCGGATGGTCTGCGCGCTGGGGAAATCGGTGAGGAATCGCTGCACGTTTTCGACCTTGGCGCCGCGCCAGCCGTAGATCGCCTGGTCGTCGTCGCCGACCACGAACACGTGGCCGCTGTCGCCGGCGAGCACGCGCACGAACGCGTACTGGATGGCGTTGGTGTCCTGGAACTCGTCGACCAGGATCTCGCCGAAGCGGACGCGGTAGTGCGCCAGCAGCGCCGGGGTGTCGCGCAGCAGTTCGTGTGCGCGCAGCAGCAGTTCGGCGAAATCGACCAGGCCGGCGCGGTCGCAGCGCTCCTGGTACAGCGCGTAGGCGTTGCGCAGGGTGGTGACCCACTCGTCGCGCGGTTCCGGCTGGATGTGCTGGGCGCGGCGGCCCTCGTCCTTCTGCTGGTTGATCCACCACACGATCTGCTTGGGCGGGTACTTGCCTTCGTCCAGCTCCAACTGCTGCACCACGCGCTTGACCAGCCGCAGCTGGTCGTCGGCGTCGAGCACCTGGAAGCTCTCCGGCAGCTTCGCGTCCTGCCAGTGCAGGCGCAGCAGGCGGTGCGCCAGGCCGTGGAAGGTGCCGATCCACATGCCGCGGCTGCCGTTGCGCAACTGCAGGTCGGCGCGGTGGCGCATCTCGCCCGCGGCCTTGTTGGTGAAGGTGACCGCCAGGATCCCGTGCACCGGCACGCCATGCACCTGGTGCAACCAGGCGATGCGATGGGTGAGCACGCGCGTCTTGCCGGAGCCGGCGCCGGCCAGGACCAGGTAATGGCCAGGCGCGGCGGAAACGGCCTCGCGCTGGGCGGGGTTCAGATCGTCGAGCAAATGAGAGACATCCACCCGCGCATTTTAGCCGGTGCGGCGGCGCAGCGGCTGCGACAGCGCGCGTCGCCCGGCTCAAGACGTGGCGTCAATCGGTGCGGAACAGCCGTTCGGCGAGGAAATCCACGAACACGCGCAGCTTCGGCGACAGTTGCCGGCGCGACGGCCACACCACGAAGAACGCGCCGCCGTCGGCCATGTGCGCGTCCAGCACCGGCTGCAGGCGGCCGTCGGCCAACGCGTCCTGCGCCAGGAACGCCGGCATGCAGGCGATGCCCAGGCCGGCGATCGCCGCGGCGCGTACCGCTTCCATGTTGTTGCAGGTGAGCACCGCCGGCGGCAGCGGCGCCGGTTCGGCCAGTGGCCAATCCTGCGGCTTGCCGGTGTCGGGAACGCGGAACAGCACGCCATCGTGCGCGGCCAGCTCCGCCGGGGTCTGCGGCACGCCGCGGCGGCGCAGGTAGTCCGGCGCCGCGCACAGGCAGAAGCGAAACGGCCCCAGCCGCCGCGCCAGCAGCCGCGAGTCGGCCTGCACGCCGCTGCGGATCACCGCGTCCAGGCCGTGTTCGAGCAGGTCGACCACGCGGTCGTCGAACTCCAGGTCCAGCTCCACGTCCGGATAGCGCTGGCGGAATTCGGGCAACAGCGGCACCAGGAAGCGATAGCCGATGGTAGGCAGGCCGACCCGCAGCCGCCCGCGCGGTGCCTGCCGGGTCTGCGCCAGCGCCTCCTCGGCCTCGCGCAGGTCGGCCAGCACGCGCTGGCAATGCTCCAGGAACAGCGCGCCCTCGGCGGTCAACGCGATGCGCCGGGTGGTCCGCTGCAGCAGGCGCACGCCGAGCTCGCGCTCCAGCGCGGCCACGCTCTTGCCGACCGCCGAGGCCGAGATGCCGAGCACGCGGCCGGCGCCGACGAAACTGCGCTGTTCGGCGGCACGGACGAAGGCAACGATGCCGGTGAGGCGATCCATCTGGCGATATTAGAGCGTTTCATTCCGCAAAGCGTGGAGGATCGAGTCCTTTTTCGCGGATTGCCGCCCCAGTATCTCTAGTGGCCTTTCGACATCCGCCGCAAGAGCCGCTCCGATGACCGCCGCTTCGCCTCCCGATTCAACTCCCCTGCCGCGCCGCGGCGCCGCCCTGGCCGCGGTGTGCCTGGCCGCCCTGGCGCTGCCGCTGAACTTCTCCGGCGGTGCCGTCGCCACCCCAGCGATCGGCGCGGCCCTGAGCGGCAGCGCGCTGGCCCTGGCCTGGATCACCAACGCCTTCATGCTCAGCTTCGGCAGCCTGCTGCTGGCCGCCGGTGCGCTCGCCGACCGGCATGGGCGGCGCCGGGTGTTCCTCGTCGGCCTGGCGCTGTTCGCCGGCGCCAGCCTGGGGGTGGCCGTGGCCGGCTCGGTCGCGGCGATCGACCTGTGGCGGGCGCTGCAAGGCGTCGGTGCCGCCGCCGCGCTGGCCGCCGGCACCGCGGCGCTGGCACAGCTGTACACCGGCGCGGGGCGCACGCGTGCGTTCAGCCTGCTCGGCACCACCTTCGGCACCGGCCTGGCGTTCGGCCCGCTGGCCGCCGGCGCGCTGAGCGAACGGCTGGGCTGGCGCGCGATCTTCTTCGGCGTGGCCGCGGTCGCCGCGCTGGCGTGGGCCCTGGCCGCGCGCTGGCTGCCGGCCTCGCGCGACCCTGCCGCCGGTCCGCCCGACCGTACCGGCGCGCTGTGTTTCAGCGCGGCGCTGGCGCTGTTCACCGCCGGCCTGATCCAGGGGCCGCACAGCGGCTGGGGCAGCGCCGCGCCGCTGGCCCTGCTCGGCGCCGCCGCGCTGTTGCTGCTCGGCTTCGTGCGGATCGAACGGCGCCGCCGGCATCCGCTGCTGGACCTGAGCCTGTTCCGTTACCGGCGCTTCGTCGGCGTGCAGTTGCTGCCGGTCGCCACCTGCTACAGCTACGTAGTGCTGCTGGTGCTGCTGCCGCTGCGCATGATCGGCGTGGATGGTGCGCCCGCCGCCAGCGCCGGCCTGACGCTGCTGGCACTGTCGGCGCCGATGCTGCTGGTGCCGAGCCTGGCCGCGGTACTGGCGCAGCGCATCGCCCCAGCCTGGCTGTCCGCGGCAGGACTGGCGGTGGCCGCGGCCGGCCTGTGCTGGCTGGGCGCGCGGCCACCTGCGCAAGCGCTGCCGGCGCTGCTGCTGATCGGTGCCGGTACCGCCCTGCCCTGGGGTCTGATGGATGCGCTGTCGGTCAGCGTGGTGCCGACCGAACGCGCCGGCATGGCCGCCGGCCTGTTCGGCACGCTGCGCGTGGCCGGCGAAGGCATCGCCCTGGCCAGCGTGGCGGCTTTGCTCGCGGCCTTGGTGCAGATGCGGCTGGCCGCGGTCGCGCCGCTGCTGCCGCACGCCGCTCTGGCGGATACCGCACAGCGGCTGGTCGCCGGCGATCTGTCGGCCTGCTTGCAGGAGGGCGCGCTGTCCGCGACGCAATTGCGCCTGGCCTACGCCGCGGCCTTCGGCACGCTCACCCGGGTGCTGGCGGCGATCACCGCGCTGGCGGCGATCGCGATCTGCCTGTTGCTCGGGCGCACGCCGCAGAACGCGGTGGATGGGGGCCGCTGATCGCAACAGGTGACCCGCCTGTAGGAGCGGCAATGCTCGGCGCGGCTAGGAACGATGCAACGATCTTGTCGCCGTAGGAGCGGCTTCAGCCGCGACGGGCGTTACCGAAATCCCGGTCGCGGCTGAAGCCGCTCCTACAAAGGATGTCACGGCTGCGCCGCGCGCAACCGCGGCCGGCATGCGCGGCGGTGCTCAGTGCGCAGCGGCAGGCGCCGGCGACGCCAGCGCCAGCAACGCCTGCGCGGTCTGCTGCGCCTGCACGCGCAGTTCGGGGATCGCCAGGCTTTCCCACAGGCTGCCGATGCGCAGGCTGCCGAGCACGCGGATGCGCGGCGTGGCGCAGCCGTCGGCATCGAGCAGCGCGCCGTCGGCGGCGCTACCCACGCCGATGCCGTGCGGCCCCGGCTGCGCATGGCCACAGCCCAGCAACTGGTGCAGCAGCGGATTGCGCATGGTCTGCGCGCGCAGTTCGACGCCGGTGGCGTTGATCACGCAGTGCGCGTCGAGCTGCAGCGGCACGCCGTCGGCGCCCATGCCGTTGACCTGCACGCAGGCGCCGACCGGGAACACCGTGTCCAGCCGCGCGCGGTGCAGGCGCAACTGGCCGACCCGGCGCATCGCCTGCAGCTGCGCGAACACCGGCGCGGCGATGCGATGCCGGTGCACGTCCCAGTAGCGCACCACGTGGCGCAGGAAGCGGCGCTGCTCGGCGACCGACAGCGATTGCCACAGCGCCTGGCTCAGCGGGCGTATCCGGTCCATCACGCTCTGCCAGGGCCGGCCCTGCGCCTGCGCCGCGGCCGCATGGCGACGCAGCGCGCGCACGCGCTGGCGCAACGGCATCGCCAGCAATGCCTGCGCATCGAAGTCGGCCGGCGCGCCATGCGCGGCGTGCGGCAAGGGCAGCAAGGCGTGCCGCGAGACCACGTGCACCGGGCCGCGGTGCGCATTGGCCAGCAGGGTCAGCACGCTGTCGGCCATGCTCAGCCCGGAGCCGACGATGCACACCGTGGCCTCGCGCGGAATCGCCTGCAACTGCGCATAGTCCCAGGCCTCGATCCGCGACGGCGCGTCGAGACCGGGAGCGCCGCGCGCCGGCAAAGGGCGCAGGCTGTTGCCCAGCGCCAGCACGGTGGCACCGGCGTGCAGCTGTCCACCGTCGTGCAATTGCAGAATCTGACCGCCGGTCGGCTGCGGATGCAGCGCCAGCACCCGCGCCTGCCGCCATTGCAGGCGCGCAGGTCCCGCGGCCTGCGCCTGCAGCAGGCGTGCGCGCAGGTAGGCGGCGTAATGCCGGCGCTGCACGTAGGCCTCGGCCAGCGCCGCGCGCGCCAGCTGCGGATACAGCGCCTGTTGCTGCAGCCAGTCGAGGAAGTCGTCGGGCGCGTCGGCGAAGGCGCTCATGCGTCCGGCCGTCACGTTCAACAGGTGCTCGGCGCAGGGCGTCGCATAGGCCACGCCCTGCGCCAGCGCCGGCTGCGATTCGATCAGTTGCACGCGCAGCGCGGTGCTGGCCTGGCGCAGCACGTGCAAGGCGACCAGCACGCCGGCCGCGCCGCCGCCGACGATGGCGATGTCGCAGTCGTCGTCGACCGGGTCGCTGGGCACAAGCTCATTCATGCGGCGATTGTAAGGGAAGCCCCCACCGGCCCGGCCCGCGGCTGAGAACCGTGGTGCATGTGCCGGCACCGATCGCGCATGAGCGCGTCATGCGCCTGTCATCGGCATGCGTCACATCAGTGCATCGGCCAGGCGCGCGATGCCTTCGCGGCTGCGCCGCCACGCCGGCCGCTTGCGCCAGTCCTGCAGCGTCAGCACCCGCGCATCGGCCAGGTAGTCGGCTTCCACCGCGCGCAGCCGCTGCACCACCGCGGCGCTGTAGCACAGCATGCCGACTTCGGCGTTCAACGCGAACGAGCGGATGTCCAGGTTGATCGAGCCGACCAGGGCGATGCCCTCGTCCACGCTCAGGTGCTTGGCGTGCAGGAAGCACGGCCGGTACAGCGCGATCTTGACCCCGCTGCGCAGCAGCTCGTCGTAATAGGCTTCCTGCGCCCACGCGGTGAGCCGCTGGTTGTTGCTCTCGGACAGGATCAACTGCACGTCCACCCCGGACAGCGCGGCGATGCGCAGCGCGCTGAGCGTGGCCTCGTCCGGTACGAAGTACGGCGTGACCATGACGATGCGCCGCCGCGCCAGATGGATCAACGCGTTGACCGTGTCGCGCGCGTTCTCGAACGGATACGCCGGCCCGCTGGGCAGCAGCTGCGCGGCGACGCCGCCGCCATGGATGGAGGCGGGCGCGACCACGCTCAGGCGCTGCCCGGTCTCGATGAACCAGTCGCTGGCGAACACCGCTTCCAGATGCGCCACCACCGGCCCCTGCACCCGCGCCACCAGCTCGCGGTTGGGATGACCGGGCACGAACTGCGGCTCGGCCAGGTTCTGCGAACCGATGTAGCCGACGCGGTTGTCGATCACCGCGATCTTGCGGTGGTTGCGCAGGTCCATGCGGCCGCTGCGGCGCCAGCGCAGCCCGCCCGGCAACAGCGCCTGCACCTCGACCCCGGCCGCATGCAGGCGCTTGCGGTAGCGGCGCAGGCCACGGCGGCCACCGCGCGCATCCAGCAACAGCCGGCACTGCACGCCGCGCGCGGCGGCGCGCAGCAGCGCCGCGCTCACCGCATCGCCGACCGCGTCGTCGAACATCAGGTAGTACAGCAGGTGCACGCGCTCGACCGCCGCATCGATGTCGTCGATCAGCGCCTGCAACGAGGGCGCGTAGCGGTCGAGCAGCTCGACGCTGTTGCCGTGGGTCGGCATGAAGCCGCCCTGGCGCTCGACCAACGGCACCACTTCGGCGACCACGGTGTCGGCCGGTGGCGCCCAGCGCAGCGCGGTCAACGGCACCTGCTGCTCGCGGATCACCTGCGAGGCCAGCGCCTGGCGACGGATGCGCTCGCGCGACAGCCAGGGGTGGCCGAGCAACAGGTACAGCGGCAGCCCCAGCAACGGCACGAAGCCCACCAGCAGCAGCCAGCTGCGCGCGGCGCCCGGCGTGGTGCGGGTGGGGATCCACAACAGCGCCACCAGCCGGATCAACCAGTCCAGCGCCAGCAGCCACGTGCCTTCCAACCAGACCGGCAGCATCGCGATCCTCGCAACCCAGGTCGCCCGATTCTGCGGACTGCGCCGGCAAACGCAACCATGGCCGCAGCGGCGGCGGGGTTTTCCATTCCCCAGACGCACGAAACCCGCCTTGCGGCGGGTTCCGTGTCCAGCGTGAACAGCGATCCGAGGATCAGCCGATCACTTGATCTTGCCTTCCTTATACAGGACGTGCTTGCGCACGACCGGATCGTACTTGAGGAATTCCATCTTCCCCGGGGTGTTCTTCTTGTTCTTGTCCGTGGTGTAGAAGTGGCCGGTACCGGCCGAGGAAATCATACGGACCTTATCGCGCTTGCCTGCCATGATGCTCTACTCCTCAGACCTTTTCGCCGCGCGCACGCAGCTCAGCCAGAACGGTGTCGATGCCGTTCTTGTCGATGGTGCGCAGCGCGTGCGCGGAAACCTTCAGCTTGACCCAGCGATTCTCGCTGGCGACCCAGAAGCGGCGCTCGTGCAGGTTGGGCAGGAAACGACGGCGGGTCTTGTTGTTGGCGTGGGAGACGTTGTTACCCGTCTGCACACGCTTGCCGGACACTTGGCATACGCGGGACATTGCGCACCTCGATAGTAGTTTGGTCGCCCATAGCCTGGGAGACGGCGGCCCCGGCAGCCCTGCGGCCACCACGCGACATGGGAAATCAAACGGTTACGCTGGAAAAGGCCGGCCGGTGATCGCGCATCCGGCCGCCGGCCCCGACCTCGTCGGGCACAGCGAGCCGCGCATTATGCAGGCGATCAAGGGCTTGTGCAAGTTGTCCACAGGGCCAGGCGCCGCGCGCAGGTCCGGGCCGATGGATCAGGCGGGCGTTGCTATTGTATCCGGCGCAAGCCGCTTGCTAGCCTCGTCCAGACCATGCGCCGCCTGTTCCGTCCACTGCGTACCTCCCTGCTGATGCTGCTGCTGGCGGCGTTCGTGGTCGTGCCGGTGGCCGATGCGCTGGCCTGTGCGCTGGAGCCGGAATCGGCCGACGCGGTGCACGCGCCCGCCGCGGCGCATGCCGATGGCGAGGACAGCGACGGCAAGCATGCCGGCGCCTGCAGCCACAACCATTGCCACCACTCGAACCTGAGCTTGCCGGCGAGCGCCCTGGCCGTGTTCGGCGCGCCGCGGCCGGCGCGCTGGATGCAGGCCGCCGACGCGTCCCCTGCGGGCGTCGTCCAGGACGGATTGAAGCGCCCGCCCAGAGCGTGAGTTGAGCGTGTCCCGCGATCGCGGGTTTCCGTTTCCCTCACCTCTGGAATCTCTTCATGTCGACTCCGACACGTCGGCCGCCGCGCGCGGCCTGGCGGGTCGTCGCCGTGCTGCTGGGCCTGGCCCCGGCCGCGCTGGCGATGGCGCAGACCGCCCCTTCCTACGACACCTTGCTGCAACGCCTCGACCAGTTGCCCGGCAGCCGTGCGGGCACGGCCCTGGCCGAGGCCGCCGACGCCCGCGCCGATCAGGCGCGGGCACTCCCCAACCCCACCCTGTCCTGGTCCGCCGAAGACGCCGCGGGTAGCGGCGCCTATGCTGGCATGGGCAAGGCGCAAACCGTGCTGACCCTGTCGCAACCGCTGGAACTGTGGGGCCAACGCGGCGCGCGCCTCCGTGCGGCCCGCGCCGAGGCCGACGCGGCCGCCATGCGCGGCACGCAGAGCCGCAGCGATGCCGCCGGCGAGATGGCCTCGGCGTACGCGCTGGCCGAAAGCGCGCTGCGCCGTTATGCGCTGGCCGAGGAAGCGCTGGGCCTGATCCGCGACGACGCGGCCGCCGTCGAGGCGATGGTCGCGCAGGGCCGCGAGCCGCAACTGCGCGCAGTGCAGGCGCGCAGCGAAGTGGCCGAGGCCACCGCGGCACTCGACGAGGCGCAGGCGTTCCGCGACGCGGCGCTGGCGCGCCTGGCCGCGATCGCGCTGCTGGACACACCGGTGCAGTCTCTCGACGGCGGCCTGCTCGACCGCGCGCCGCCGTCGCCGCGCGCGACCGAGGCGGCAGCGCTGCCGGTGCGCATCGCCGCCGCGGAAGCCGAGGCCGCCGACCGCCAGGTCGAGGTGGAGCGCAAGCGCGCCCTGCCCGAGTTGAGCCTGACCGCCGCACAGACGCGTTTGCGCGAAGACCGCGCCCATGCCTACACACTCGGCCTCAGCCTCAGCGTGCCGCTGTTCGATCGCAACCGCGGCGGCATCCGTGCTGCCAGCGCCGAACGGCGCGCGGCCGAGGCGCGGCTGGAGCAGCAACGCCGCGCCAGCGCCGCCGACCGCCTGTCCGCGCTCGCCACGCTGAAGGCCGCCGACAGCCGCACGCGCGCGGCCGACGCGAGCGTGGCCGCTGCGCAGGAGGCCTACCGCCTGGCCCGCATCGGCTTCGATGCCGGACGCATCGCACAACTGGAGCTGCGCAGCACCCGCGCGGCGCTCATCGCCGCGCGCGGCACCGCGGTGGACGCGCGCCTGGCGCGGGTCGCAGCGGAAATCGCATTGGCCCGCCTGGAAGGGCGCGCGCCGTTCATGGAGGCACAATGAATCTGTCCCGTTCGATCTCCCTTGCCGGCAGCGTGCTGCTGGCGCTGCTGCTGGCCGCCTGCGCCGGCGACAGGCAGGCCGCCCCGGCGGCCGATGACGCCCACGACCATGGCGCCGAGGGCAAGGACACAGGCCGCGCACCGGTGGCCAAGACCGATGCCGCTGCCCACGCGGATGCCGATGCCGGTGACGTGGTGCGGCTGACGCCGCAACAGATCGCCGCCTCCGGCCTGGACGTGGTCGCGGTCGGCCGCGGCGGCGGTGCCTCGGTGCGCCTGGCCGGCCGGGTCGAACCGGCAGTGGGCGCGCGCGCCTCGGTGGCTTCCACCGTGACCGGGCGGGTCGAGCGCGTGCTGGTCGCGCCGGGTGCCGCGGTGCAGGCGCAGCAGCCGCTGGCCATCGTGGTCAGCGGCGAGGCCGCGGTGTTCCGTGCCAATGCGCTGGCGGCCGCAGCCGAGGCCAAGGCCGCCGGGCTGGCACATGCCCGCGACCGCGCCCTGGTCGAACAGGGCGTGGTCGCCCGCCAGGAGCTGGAAACCTCGCATTCGCGAGCGCTGGCGGCGCAGGCCCAGGCCGCCGCCGCGCAGGCGCAGGCCGCGGCCAGCGGGGCTCCCGATGCCAGCGGCCGCGTGCGCATCGTCAGCCCGGTGGCCGGCATCGTCGGCAACGTGCAGGTCACGCCCGGCAGCGTGGTCGCGGCCGGCAGCGTGGTGGCCGAGGTCGCCGATCCGGCGATGAACGAGCTGGTGTTCAGCGCGCCGCCGGCGCTGGCGGCGCAGGTCGCGCCCGGCATGACGCTGGAGGTGCGCGGGACGGGGGGCAGCTTCGCCGCCCAGGTCACGGCGGCGGCGGCCGACCTGCGCCAGCCGGGCGGTGCCGCGGTGATCCGCGCGATGCCGGTCGATGCGTCACTGCCGCCGGCCGGCTCGCCAGTCTCCGCGGTGCTGGTCACCGACGGCCAGGACAGCGCGCTCAGCGTCCCCACCGATGCGGTGCAGACCGTCGAGGGCCGCAACGCGGTGTTCGTGGCGGTCGCTGGCGGCTTCAAGGCGCAGCCGGTGCTGGTCGGGCGGCGCGCCGGCGACCGTATCGAGATCCTGGGCGGACTGCGCGGCGACGAACGCGTCGTCGGCGCCAACGCCTTCCTGCTCAAGGCCGAACTGGCCAAGGGCGACGCCGAACACGGCCACTGAGGAGACGACCATGTTCAACCTCATGATCGACACCGCCGTGCGCTACCGCTGGCTGGTGGTGGCCCTGGCCGCGCTGCTCGCCGCCGTGGGCCTGTTCCAGTTGGGCAGGCTGCCGATCGACGCGGTGCCGGACATCACCAACCGCCAGGTGCAGCTCAACACGGTGGCGCCGGCCCTGACCCCGGAGCAGATCGAACGGCAGGTGACCTACCCGCTGGAAACCGCGCTGGCCGGCATCCCCGGCCTGACCGCCACCCGCTCGCTGTCGCGCAACGGCTTTTCGCAGGTCACCGCTATCTTCACCGATGCGACCGACCTCTACTTCGCCCGCCAGCAGGTGGCCGAACGCATGCGCGAGGCGGCCGAGGCGTTGCCCGACGGCGTGACGCCACGGCTGTCGCCGGTGACCACCGGCTTGGGCGAGGTGCTGATGTGGACGGTGGACTTCGCCGCGTTCGACCCGGCGCGGGTGGCGCGACCGGGCGCGGCGGGCTGGCAGGCCGGGGAGGTCTACCGCACGCCGGATGGCGAGCTGCTGCGCACGCCGCAGGAGCGCGCCACCTATCTGCGCACCGTGCAGGACTGGATCATCGCGCCGCAGATGCGCTCCAGCCCGGGCCTGGCCGGCGTCGACACGGTCGGCGGCTACGTCAAGGAATACGGGGTGCATCCGGACACGGCGCGGTTGGCGGCGCACGGCCTGGGCCTGGCCGACCTGGTCACCGCCCTGCAGCGCGCCAACGTGCAGGCCGGCGCCGGCTTCGTGCAGCGTGCCGGCGAAGGCCTGGTGGTGCGGGCCGATGGCCTGGCGCTGAGCGCCGACGATCTCGCGCAGGCGCCGGTGGCCATCCGCAACGGCATCGTGGTGCGCGTGGCCGACGTGGCCGAGGTCGCCTCCGGTCGCGCCCCGCGCCTGGGCGCGGCCAGCCGCAACGGCCACGAGGCGGTGCTGGGGACCGCGCTGATGATCGCCGGCGGCAACAGCCGCACCGTCGCGCAGGCCGCGGCCGCGCGGCTGGCGCAGGTGAACACGTCGCTGCCGCCGGACATCGTCGCGGCACCGGTGCTGGACCGCAGCGTGCTGGTCAACGCGACCATCAAGACCGTGGCCAGGAACCTCACCGAAGGCGCGCTGCTGGTGGTGGTGATCCTGTTCCTGCTGCTGGGCAACCTGCGCGCGGCCGCGATCACCGCGCTGGTGATTCCGCTGTCGTTCCTGTTCGCGGTGATCGGCATGCACCGCTTCGGCATCAGCGGCAACCTGATGAGCCTGGGCGCGCTGGATTTCGGCATTCTGGTGGACGGGGCGGTGATCGTGGTCGAATCGACCCTGCTCCTGCTCGGCCAGCGTCGCGCCGCGCTGGGCCGCGGGTTGACCGCCGCCGAGCGCCTGGGCGTGGCCGCCGAGGCGGCGCGCAAGATGGCGCGGCCGGCCGCCTTCGGCCAGTTGATCATCCTGCTGGTGTTCGCGCCGATCCTCACCCTGGAAGGCGTGGAGGGCAAGACGTTCCAGCCGATGGCGGCCACCTTCATGCTGGCCTTGGTCGGCGCATTCCTGTTTTCCTTCAGCTTCGTGCCGGCGATGGCGGCGCTGCTGGTGCGCGAGCCGACGTTGCCGAACGACGTGGCGCATGCGGCCGGCGGCGCGCACGAAACGCGGCTGCTCCGCGCGCTGCGCACGCGCATCGCCCCGGTGATCCGCACCGCCGTCGCGCATCCGCGCACGGTCGCCGGCGGTGCGGTGGCGATGCTGCTGGCGGGCGTCGGCGCGTTCGCGCTGCTGGGCCGCGAGTTCATGCCGACGCTGGACGAAGGCAATGTGGCGATGCAGGCGCTGCGCGTGCCGTCCACCTCACTGGAACAGTCGCTGGCGATGCAGCTGGCGCTGGAAAAGGCCATCGCCACGCAGCCGGAAGTGGCGACCGTGTTCTCGCGGACCGGCACCGCCGAGGCGGCGATCGACCCGATGCCGACCAACATCTCCGACAGCGTCATCGTGCTCAAGCCGCGCAAGGACTGGCCCGATCCGGCGCTGGACAAGGAGCGGCTGGTGGCCCGCCTGGAGGCCCTGGCGGGGCAGCAGCTCGGCAACAGCTTCGAGTTCAGCCAACCGATCGAATTGCGCTTCAACGAGCTGATCTCCGGCGTGCGCACCGACCTGGCGGTGATGATCTTCGGCGACGACTTCGGCCAGTTGCAGAAGGCGGCCGAGCAGATCGCGTCGACGCTGCGCACGGTGGAGGGCGCGGCCGACGTGCGGGTGGAGCAGATCTCCGGGCTGCCCACGCTCGAGGTGACCATCGACCACACGGCGGCGGCGCAGGTCGGGCTGAGCGCGGCGGATGTGAGCGACGCGCTGGCCACCGGCATCGGCGGCCGCGCCGCCGGCAAGATTTTCGAGGGCGACCGCCGCTTCGACGTGGTGGTGCGGATGGACGATGCCGCACGTAACGATCCGGATCAGCTGGCCGCGCTGCCGATCGCCACGCCGACCGGACAGGTGATTGCGCTGTCGTCGGTGGCGCGCATCGCCGTCAGCGAAGGGCCGAACCAGATCAGCCGCGACAACGGCAGCCGCCGCGTGGTGGTGCAGGCCAACGTGCGCGGCCGCGACCTGGGCGGTTTCGTCGGCGCGGCGCAGGCCGCGGTGGCCGACGTGGCGTTGCCGCCGGGCGCCTACCTGAGCTGGGGCGGCCAGTTCGAGAACCTGCAGCGTGCCGAGCGGCGGCTGGCGACCGTGGTGCCGGTGGTGTTCCTGCTGATCGGCGGCCTGCTGTTCATGGCCCTGCGCAGCGTCAAGGAAGCGGTGCTGGTGTTCAGTTGCGTGCCGCTGGCGCTGGTCGGCGGCGTGCTCGCCCTGCTGCTGCGCGGCATGCCGTTCTCGGTCTCGGCGGCGGTCGGCTTCATCGCCGTGTCCGGCGTGGCGACCTTGAACGGCCTGGTGCTGATGCAGGCGATCCGCGAGCGCCTGGAGGCCGGCGATCTGCCGCTGCAGGCGGCGATCGACGGCGCCGGCAGCCGCCTACGCGCGGTGTTGACCACCGCGCTGGTGGCGATCGTCGGCTTCATTCCGATGGCCATCGCCAACGGTTCCGGTGCGGAGGTGCAGAAACCGCTGGCGACGGTGGTGATCGGCGGGCTGATCACCGCCACCGCGCTGACCCTGCTGGTGCTGCCGACCTTCGCCGCACGCGTGGCCGGGCCACGCCGCGCCGACTGATCCGCCGCTAGCCGGCGCCCTTCCCGCAGGAAGTGGCGCCGGCCTGGGCGGCGGCGGTCAGGCCTTCTTCTTGCGCGCGGCGATGTAGGCGCGGATCTGCTGCTGCAGCACCGGCAGCGGCACCGAGCCCTGCTGCAGCACCGCGTCGTGGAAGGACTTGATGTCGAAATCCGCGCCGAGTTCGCGCTCGGCCTCGGCGCGCAGGTCGAGGATGGTCAGCTCGCCGAGCTTGTAGCTCAGCGCCTGGCCCGGCCAGGAGATGTAGCGGTCGACCTCGGTGGTGACCTCGTGCTCGCTGAGCGCGGTGCGCTCGCGCAGGTAGGCCTGCGCCTGCGCGCGGGTCCAGCCCTTGTGGTGCACGCCGGTGTCGATCACCAGGCGGCAGGCGCGCCACATCTCGTAGCTGAGCCGGCCGAAGTCCTCGTAGGGCGTGGCGTAGATGCCCATCTCCTTGCCCAGCTTCTCGGTGTACAGCGCCCAGCCCTCGCCGTAGGCGGAGATGTAGTTCTCGCGGCGGAACGCCGGCTGCGCGCCCTGCTCCTCGGCCAGCGCGCCTTGCAGCGAATGGCCCGGCGAAGACTCGTGCAGGGTCAGCGCCGGCAGGTTGTACAGCGGCCGCGACGGCAGGTCGTAGGTGTTGAGCCAGTAGGTGCCGACGCCACCGCGGCCGGCGGTCCAGAACGGGGCGATGTCCGCCGGCACCGGCACGATGGTGAAGCGCCCGCGCGGCAGCGTGCCGATGAACTTGCCGACCTCCCCGTCCACGCGCTTGGCGATCCACGCGGCGCGATCGAGCAGTTCCTGCGGGGTCTTCACGTAGAACTGCGGATCGGTGCGCAGGAACTGCAGGAACGCCGGGAAGGTCTTCTGCCCGGCCGGCGCGTGGAAGCCGACCTGCTGGATGATCGCGTCCATCTCCTTCTGGATCCGCGCCACCTCACGCAGGCCGAGCTGGTGGATCTGCTCGGGGTCCATGTCCAGCGTGGTGTACTCGCGGATCTGCTGGCGGTAGTAGGCCTTGCCGTCGGGCAGGGCTTCGGCGGCGAGCGTGGTGCGCGCCTGCGGCATGTACTCCTGGCGATAGAAGGTCAGCAGCTGCGCGTAGGCCGGGATCACCTTGTCGCGCAGCGCCGCCTGCGCCTGCGCGCGCAGTTGCGCCTGCTCGGCGGCGGGAATCTGCGCCGGCATCTGCTTGAACGGCGTGTACAGCACCGCGGCGGTCGGATCCTTCAGTTCGGCCACATTGGCGATGGCGCCGTCGCGACCGTCGAGCACCGCGCGCGGCACGCTGAAGCCGCGCTTGAGCCCGGCGCGCATGTTGTCGGTCTGCTGCGCGAAGTAGCGCGGCACGTCCTCCAGCCGCGCGATGTAGGCGCGGTACTCGTCGGGCGTGCGCAGCGTGCGCCGGGCCATGAACGCCAGGTCCGACCAGAACGCGCTGTCGGAGTTGAACGGCATTTCGTAGGCGCGCAGGCGCACCGCCGCGGCCAGGTTCTCCACCTGCGGCCGGTAGATCGCCAGGTTGACCTGGTTTTCCGGCGAGAGCTGGGCGGCATCGAGCGTGTCCAGCTGCCGCAGCACGTCGTCCCACACCTTCAGGCGCGCGGCCTGCGCGGCCGCGCCGACGTCGGGCAGATGGGTGTTGTCGCCGCTGCTGTCGCTGTCCTCGTCGGCCTGGCCGAGCTGCGCCTGGCGCCAGGCCCACTCCTTCTCGTAGATGGCCTGGAAGCGCGCATCGGCGGCGCTGGCGTTGGCCGTGGCCGGTGTCGCACTGGAGGCTGCCGACGCCGGCGGTGCGGCCAGTGCGGGCGTGACCACGGCGAACGCGATCAGCAGGGAAATGGCCAGCGGGGTCTTGGCGAGCATCGGCATGGGCGGCACACGGCGGGAACGGATCGTCGATGATCGCATCCCGGCCCGGCTTGGCGGGTGGGCCGGAAGTCCTGTGTGGGCGAGACAGAGAAATGGAAGTGCATCTGGTGGCAGTGGATACCGCGCTACAGCAAGGACTGCAGCCCTGGGCTAGGTTCCAGTTCTGGCTGGCTGCAGCGACGCAGAATTGCGTCCCATGTGGGAGGGACTTCAGTCCCGACGCGCTGTCGCTCCGTTCGCGACAGCACCAAGCGACAGCTAGCAGCCATTGCACCGGTCGCACATCTGCGGGTGCGGACATCGACCATGTGGCTGCAATACTCAGCGCCTCCATGCACGACATCAGCTAGTCGGACCAGGGCATGATCCGGGTAATGGCTCAGTAGCGCACCAGCGCAGCCAAACCGCATCCCAATACGGGTAATCGCCGACCCGGCGCACCAGACCGGCGCGCAATGGGTTGGCGACGATGTAGCGCGCGGCCGGCAGCAACTGCCGCGCGTCGCGCAGTGCGCGATCGTGGAACCCCTCCATCCACACCGCGCCGCCACGGCCGCGCGCGTGATTGGCTGCCCTGGCGGCGCGGCCCTTGGCATCGCGCATGACGGTCGGCAGCGCGGCACCGTGCTCGAGCATGACCAGTCCGTGCCAGTGATCGGGCATCAGCACCCAGCACAGCAACTGCGCGCCGACCCAGGTATCGGCATGGCCCAGGCAGGACGCGGCCGCCCAGGCGCATCGCCAGTCCTCGAACAGGCGTTGGCGCTGCCAGGTCACCGTGGTGACTAGATAGGTGCGGCCGGTCTCGCTCCAGCGCCCGGCACGCAGCGCGCGGTAGCCTCGGGGCAGTCGGGTGTGCATGACGCCAGGATTGCAAGGCGGATGACACGACACCATCGGGGATGGACTGGGGCGGGCGTAAGGAAACCTGCGCGCGTAGCGTCAGAAATCCGGTGTTCGCTGCTGTGTGCCGCGGAGGGCGGCACTACCGAGACCTGGAAGATTCAGGCGTCGGGACTGAAGTCCCTCCCACATGTGGAGCCTTGGCGTCATCGGCGGCAATGACGGTAGGACCACTGGGGCCTGGAAGATGTGCGCGTCGGGACTGAAGTCCCTCCCACAGTGGCGGGTCGCGATCGGAAGGTGTTAGGCGCCGCCTGCGATCATGTGTTGCCTGCAATCGCGCGCAGCGGCAGCGCGCTCAGTGCGTCGCGCGGTCGCGGTGCCAGCCGCGGTGCTTGATGTCCAGGTACAGGCTGTAGAAGGCGGTAAAGGCGGGGAACAGGTTCTGCAGCACGCCCACCGAGTCCTGCTTGGCCGAGAACATGAAGTAGCTCAGCGTCATCAGGCTGCCGACCACGCTCATGTACCAGAACAGGCGCGGGATCACCGGCTTGCCGGCGCGCTTGGAGGCGACGAACTGCACCAGCCAGCGGCCGCCGAACATCAGCGCGCCGACATAGCCGATCAGCTTCCAGCCGGTGACGTGCAGCCCGGTCCAGTACAGCGCCTGGATCGGTTCGTTGAGGAAATGCGCCTCCATCTCAGCGCTCCTGCACCGCGGTGCGGCGGCTGCGTGCGATCAGCCAGGCCACGCCGCGCAGGTCGCGGATGCCGACCAGGGCGCGGTTCAGGTTGTTGTACTTGGACACGCCGGAGGTGCGGTGGCGGTGGTTCACCGGCACGCTCAGGGTCTGCCAGCCGGCGCGCTGCATCAGCGCCGGCAGGTAGCGGTGCATGTGGTCGAAGTACGGCAGGTCCAGGAACGCCTCGCGCTCGAACAGCTTGATGCCGCAGCCGGTGTCCGGGGTGTCGTCGCGCAGCATGCGCGCGCGGATCGCGTTGGCCCACTTCGAGGCCCAGCGCTTGCTGCCCGAATCCTGCCGCGACACCCGCCAGCCGGCGAACAATTTGACCAGCGGCTCGGCTGCCTGGCGCGCGGCCAGCAGCTTGGGGATGTCGGCCGGATCGTTCTGGCCGTCGCCGTCCAGGGTGGCGATCCACAGCCCGCGCGCGGCCTTGACGCCGTTGCGCACCGCGGTGCTCTGCCCGCTCTGGCTGACATGGTGCAGCACGCGCAGCTCCGGTGTGGACGCCTTCAGCCCTTCGAGGACCGCCAGGGTGTCGTCGCGCGAATGGTCGTCGACATAGACGATCTCGAAATCGATCGTGCCGCGCAGCGCGGCGACGATCTCGGCGACCAGCGGCGGCACGTTGTCGCGCTCGTTGAACACCGGGACGACGACGGAAAGGGAAAGCTGGCTCATGGATTCGGCAGGGCTGGGCGCGGGGGCGCGTGGGGGAAAAGCGGGGCATTGTGCCGCGGACTAAGGGATCCGCGCATGAAGCGTCAGGCGGCGGCGCCGAAATACTCCCGGCACCAGGCCACCACCTGCGGCAGGCCGACCTCGATCGGGGTGCTCGGATCGAAGCCGAACGCGGCGTGGGCCCGCGCAGTATCGGCCATCGTCTCGATCATGTCGCCCGGCTGCATCGGCCGGTACAGCTTTTCGGCGCTGCGCCCGGCGGCGCTCTCGATCACCGCGATGAAATGCTCCAGTTCCACCGGGGTGTGATTGCCGAGGTTGAACACGCGGTGCGGCACCGGCTCGCTGGAGGCGTGATCGAGCGCGCCGAGCACGCCGGCGACGATGTCGGCGACGAAGGTGAAATCGCGGCGCATGCGCCCGTGGTTGAACACCTCGATCGGGCGTCCGGCCAGCACCGCGCGGCTGAACAGCAGCGGCGCCATGTCCGGGCGGCCCCAGGGGCCGTACACGGTGAAGAAACGCAGCCCGGTGGCACGCAGGCCGTACAGCTGCGCGTAGGTATGGGCCATCAGCTCGTTGGCGGCCTTGGTCGCCGCGTACAGCGAGCGCGGCTGGTCGATGCGCTGGTCCTCGGAGAACGGCGGCGTCGCCGAATCGCCGTACACCGAGCTGCTGGAGGCGTAGACCAGGTGCTCGACGCCGCGGTGCCGGCACAGCTCCAGCATGTTGACGAAGCCGACCAGGTTGCTGTCGACGTAGGCGTAGGGATTCTGCAACGAATAGCGCACCCCGGCCTGCGCGGCCAGGTGCACCACGCGGGTCGGCTGCACCTCGTCGAACAGCGCGGCCAGGCCGTCGCGATCGGTCAGGTCGAGCGTGCGGATGTCCGCGCCCGCGCACAGCGCGGCGACGCGGTCGCGCTTGAGCTGCGGGTCGTAGTAGTCGTTGTAGTTGTCCAGGCCGACCACCAGCTGCCCGGCGGCGCGCAGCGCGCGGACGGTGTGGGCACCGATGAAGCCGGCGGCGCCGGTGACGAGGATGGGCATGGCGGAATCCTGGAAAACGAAAGACGAAGAAATGGCGGGCGTTGCGACCGGGCAACGCTCAGGGCAGCCCGGCGTTGACGTCGCCCGGATCGATGGCGCCCGCCCGGCGGTGCTGCATGCCGTCCGGGCTGATCTGCGTGTCCTGGTGGCTCATGCAATGCTCCGGTTGCTGCCCCGCACCGCGGCGCGGGCCTCAGCGCAGGGTCAGCGGCGCGTCCTTGGCCAGCGCCGCCTTGCGCTCCTTGCTGAATTCCCACCACGGACGCGGCATCTCGCCCTGCATGAAGCGCACGATCGACAGGAACACGTCGATCACGCAGTGGTCGTGCACCACGCCCGTGCGCAAGCACAGCTGCGCGTACATGTCGTACGGATCGCGGCCCTGCAGATGCGCCGGCACGCGGATGCCGATCAGGCGCAGGTCCTTCTCGCAGGCCGGCCCGACGTTGGGCAGGTCGGTCAGGCGCAGCAGGTGGTGGCGGTCGACCTTGCTGGGATGCATGGCGGTGGCGGTCCTGGCGGACGCGGGCGGCGGCGCTCAGGCCTGCCGCGGACGCAGTTTCTCGAGCACGCCGTCCAGCGTGTCCAAATCGGTGTAGTGGATCACCAGCTTGCCCTTGCCGCCGCGGCCGTGGGCGATGGACACCTTGGTGCCCAGCGACTCGGACAGCTCGGTCTCCAGCGAGGCGATGTCGGCCTGCGGCGCGGTGCGCGCCGGCTTGGCCTTGCGGTTGCTCGGCACCTTGCCGGCGGCGAACTGCTGGGCGCGGTGCTCGACCTCGCGCACCGACCAGCCCTGGTCGGCGGCGTCGGAGGCCAGGCGGCTGGCCAGTTCCGGCGACAGCGTCAGCAACGCACGCGCATGGCCCATCTCCAGGCGCCGCGCCTCCAGCAGTGCGCGGATCGCCGGCGGCAGTTCCAGCAGGCGCAGCAGGTTGGACACCGACGCGCGCGAGCGGCCCACCGCCTCGGCGGCCTCGGCATGGGTCAGCGAGAACTCGTCGATCAGCCGCTGCAGCGCCTGCGCCTCTTCCAGCGGATTGAGGTCCTCGCGCTGGATGTTCTCGATCAGCGCCATGGCGATGACGGTGCGGTCGTCCAGCTCGCGCACCACCACCGGCACCTCGCTGAGGCCGGCCAGCTGCGAGGCGCGCCAGCGGCGTTCGCCGGCGACGATCTCGAAACTGCCCGGCGCCAGTTCGCGGGCGACGATCGGCTGGATCACGCCCTGCGCCTTGATCGACTCGGCCAGCTCCTGCAGCTTGGCCTCGTCCATCTCCTGGCGCGGCTGGTACTTGCCCGGCTGCAGCTGCCCCACCGGCAGGCGGCGCAGGCTCTCGCCCGGCTGCACTTCGGCGGTGGGCACCGGCGCGGCCGCGCCCTTCGGCCCCAGCAGCGCTTCCAGGCCACGGCCGAGGCCGCGCTTCTTCGCTCCGAGGGCGGGGGGCTTGGCACTCATCAGACGGTCTCCATGGCCGGCATCGGCCGATTGCGTTCGTTGCGGCGGCGCACGATCTCGCCGGCCAGTCCCAGGTAGGCGACGCCGCCGCGCGAGGTGCGGTCGTAGCCGACGATGCTCTGGCCATGGCTGGGCGCCTCGGCCAGACGCACATTGCGCGGCACGATGGTGCGGAACACCTTGTCGCCGAAGTGGTTGGTCAGCTCCGCCGACACCGCGTTGGCCAGGTTGTTGCGCACGTCGAACATGGTGCGCAGCACGCCTTCGATCTCCAGCGCCGGGTTCAGCTCGGCGCGCAGCGCCTCGATGGTCTCCAGCAGCGCGGTCAGCCCTTCCAGCGCGTAGTACTCGCACTGCATCGGCACGATCACCGAGTCGGCGGCGGTCAACGCGTTCAGGGTCAGCAGCGACAGCGCCGGCGGGCAGTCGATCAGGATGAAGTCGTAGGCTTCGCGCAGCGGCGCCAGCGCGGTCTTCAGCCGCTGCTCGCGCGCCGGCTGGTCCATCAGCTGGATCTCGGCGGCGGTGAGATCGATGTTGCCCGGCAGCAGGTCGAAGCCTTCCGGTGCGGTCACCCGGATCTGTTCGGCGCTGCTCTCGCCGAGCAGCACGTCGCAGGTGGAGGCGGCCAACTCGCGCTTGTCGATGCCGCTGCCCATCGTCGCATTGCCCTGCGAGTCCAGGTCCACCAGCAGCACGCGCTGCGACTGGCGGGCCAGCGCCGCGGCCAGGTTGACCGCGGTGGTGGTCTTGCCGACGCCGCCCTTCTGGTTGGCGATGGCGATGATGCGGGCCATGCGGGAGCCTCGTCGGCGATGGGGGTGGGACCGGGCATTATGCGGTCACAGCCCCCCGTGGCGGAAATCGGGGCCGGCCGCGGCCGCCGCTCAACCGCGCTCGACCACCACCAGGTGGCGGTCGGCGCCCAGGCCGGGGACCTGCAGCGGGTGCACCGTCGGCACCACCCAGCCCGGCGGCAGCGCGGCGATCTCCTCGTCCGGACGCACCCCCTTCATCGCCAGCAGGCGCCCGCCCGGGCGCAGCAGGTGGCCGCCGACGGCGACGATGCCGGCCAGCGTATCCAGCGCGCGCGCGGTCAGCAGGTCATAGGCGCCGGCCTCGTCCAGCGCCTCGGCGCGCGACTCGGCCACCCGCGCGTTGTCCAGGCGCAGCTGGCGCACCGCCTCGCGCAGGAACCGCGCCTTCTTGCCGTTGCTCTCCACCAGGGTCACCCGCAACTGCGGCCGCGCGATCGCCAGCGGGATGCCGGGCAGTCCCGGGCCGGTGCCCAGGTCGGCCAGCGCGCCCTCGCGGGCGAACGGCTGCATCGCCAGCGAATCCAGCAGATGGCGGGTCACCATCTCGTGCGGGTCGCGGATCGCGGTCAGGTTGTAGGTGCGGTTCCAGCGCGTCAGCAGCGCCAGGTAGGCCAGCAGCGGCGGCGCCAGCGCGGCGGCGTCCAGGCCTTGCGCGTGCAGGCCCTGCTCGAGCGCGACGCGGACGGAATCGGGAAGGGAAGCATCGGTCATCTGTGGATTATCGCAGGTGGCGCCGCGCGTGCTGCCATGTTGCGGACATCGGCGCGCGCGAGCATTGTCGGTCGTCTTCAAGCACGCTTCTGCCCATGTCCGACCTTGCAGACACCCCGACCGCGCCCGCCGGCGCCCCGCACGATCCCGGCCGCCGCCGGGTGCTGGCCGGGCTGGGCCTGCTGGCGGCGACGCCGCTGCTGAGCCCGTTCGCCCGTGCCAGCGGCAGCGCCGATCCGTTCACCCTTGGCGTGGCGGCGGGCGACCCGCTGCACGACGGGCTGGTGCTGTGGACCCGGCTGGCGCCCCAGCCGCTGGCGCCGGACGGCAGCGGCGGCCTGCGTGCGCCGGTGCCGGTGCGCTGGCGCGTGGCCACCGACGCGGCCATGACCCAGGTGGTCCAGCGCGGAGTGGCGATGGCGCATCCGCGCTGGGGCCATGCCGTGCACGTGGAGGTCAGCGGCCTGCAACCGGGACGGCCGTACTGGTACCGCTTCGAGGCGCTGGGCGCGCAGAGTCCACTCGGGTGCGCGCGCACCGCGCCGGCGCCGGGCGCCCTGGACAGCGCGCGCTTCGGCTTCGTCTCCTGCGCGCACTGGGAAGAAGGCTATTTCAGCGCCTACCGGCATCTGGCCGCGGAACGCCCGGACCTGGTGTTCTTCCTCGGCGACTACATCTACGAGTACAGCCACCGCGGCGAGGAAGCCGCCGGCCTGGTGCGCACCCACGGCAGCGGCGACTGCGTCGATCTGGCCGGCTACCGCAATCGCTATGCGCTGTACCGCACCGATCCCGACCTGCAGGCGCTGCATGCGGGCTCCGCCTGCGTGGCGACCTGGGACGACCACGAAGTGCAGAACGACTACGCCAACCGCTGGTCGCAGGACCCGGCCGTGCCCACCGCCGCCTTCCTGCGCCGCCGTGCCGCTGCCTATCAGGCGATGTACGAGCACTTTCCGCTGCGCGCCCGGCATCGTCCGCACGGCCCCGACATGCGTCTCTACCGGGCCCTGGACTACGGCGCGCTGGCGCGCTTCTTCGTCCTGGATGGCCGCCAGTACCGCAGCGAGCAACCGTGTCCGCTGCCCAGCGGCTGGCGCGGCGGGCACGTCGCGCCGCTCGACTGCAAGGACCTGAACGACCCGGCGCGCAGCATGCTCGGCGCGGCGCAGGAGCGCTGGCTGTACCGCGGCTTCGGCCGCTCGCAGGCGCGCTGGAACATCATCGCGCAGGACCTGCTGGTCGCGCCGATCGTGCAGCACGACCGCAACGACGGCCATGTCGGCGCCTGGACAGACGGCTGGGACGGCTACCCGGCCACGCGCACGCGCATGCTCGACGCCATCGTCCGCAGCGGCCTACGCAATCCGGTGTTCTGGGGCGGCGACATCCATTCCTACTGGGTCACCGACCTCAAGGCCGATTCGGCCGATCCGCAGTCGCGCACCGTGGCGACCGAATTCGTCGGCACCTCGATCACCTCCGACGGCCCGCCTTACGAGGAGATCATGCGACGGCTGCCGGACAATCCGCACGTGCGCTACGCCGAGAGCCGCCAGCGCGGCTACGTGTCGGTGTCGCTGAGCCCGGCGCGGATGGAGACCCGGCTGCAGGCGATCTCCGAACGCCGCGATCCGCACGCCACGGTGTCCACGCTCAAGCGCTTCGTGGTGGAGGATGGCCGCGCCGGTGCGCTCGAAGCCTGAGGCACGGCACCCGCGGCGCCTGGCGCGGGTCGGGCGCCGGCTGCGCACCGGTGCGCACGGCGATCGCTACGGCAGCGCCGCAGGGATCCACGCCAGCGCCGCGCGGTAGCCCGCGACCGGCGCCCATTCGTGCAGATGCCAGGCCTCGGCCTCACCCAGGCCCGGGTCGCACCAGATCAGGCGCAGCGCGCCGCCGGCGTCCTCGGCGAAGCGCAGCCGGTGCAGGCCGAAGGCGATGCCGTGCCCATGCGCCTTGAGCAGCGCTTCCTTGGCGCACCACAGGCGGAAGAACAGCGCCTCGCGCGCCGGCATCGCCAGCGCCGCCAGCAGCGCGACCTCGTCCGGGTGGAAGAAGCGCTGCGCCAGTTCCAGCAGGCGCGGCCGCGGCCGCTGCCGCTCGATGTCCACGCCCAGCCGGGCGTGCGCGGCCACCGCCACCAGCAGGTAGTCGCCGCTGTGGCTCCAGCCGGTGTCCAGGTGCGCCAGCGGCGCATGCAGCCGCGGCCGGCCGCGCGCATCGCGACGCAGCGGCAACTGCGCCGCCGGCAGCGCCAGTTCGCCGGCCAGCAGGTGCCGCGCCTGCGCTTCACCAGAAGTACGCGGCGGATGCCGGCGCAGCCACAGCGCCACCGGGCCAAGGCGCCAGTCCGGCGCCTCGGTGCCGTCGGCGGCGGCCGGGGGCAGCGGCGCGCTCACGCCGCACCCACAAAGCGCAATGGCCGCTGCGCCACGGGGCCGCCGCTATACGATCGCTTCACGGCAGCGCTTCTTAAATGGCGCGCACCCCACCGCTCCTGGTGCGGGCCGAACCGAGGAGTCTGACGCATGGGCATCATCATCTGGTTGATCGTCGGCGGCATCGTGGGCTGGCTGGCCAGCATCATCATGCGCCGTGACGCACAGCAGGGCATCATCCTGAACATCGTGGTCGGCATCGTCGGTGCGCTGATCGCCGGCTGGCTGTTCGGCGGCGGCATCAACCAGGCGATCACCCTGTGGACGTTCCTGTACTCGCTGATCGGCGCGATCATCCTGCTGGCGATCGTCAACCTGGTCACCCGCGGCCGCGCGCGCTGACACGCCGCCTGTACCGCTTGCGCAAACGCCCGGTCCGCCGGGCGTTTTGCGTTTGCGGCCGCGCTCACGGCGCGGCGCGGTCGGCGGCATGATGCACGCCGTCCTCGACCGGCACCGCGATGGCCAGCGCATACGGGTCCACGCCTTCCAGGCAGCCGACGTTGTAGCCGTACAGGCTGGGATCGGAGCGGCGCCGATGATGCGTGTAGATCCCGCAGGTGCCGCAGAAGTAGTGCTGCGCGGTGTGGGTGTGGAACTGGTACAGGCGCAGCGCCTGCTCGCCTTCGCGGACATGCAGGGCGGCCAGCGGGACCGACGCCACGATGGCGCCGCGGCGCCGGCACAGCGAGCAGTTGCAGCGGCGCGGGTCGACGATGCCGTGCGGCAGCTCCAGGTCGATCTGCACCGCGCCGCAGTGGCAACTGAGCCGGTGCAGCGGCGCGATCGCGGTATCGCCGACCCTGTCGATGCAGCGACGCACATGGCGCTCGCTCACGCGCCCGGCTCCAGTTCGATCCAGGCCGGCGCGTGGTCGCTGGGGCGCTCCCAGGTGCGCGGTTCGCGATCGATGCCGGCGGCGCGGGTGCGCGCCTTCAGCGCCTCGGACACCAGGGTCAGATCGATGCGCAGGCCCAGGTCGCGGCGGAAGCCGGCCTGGCGGTAGTCCCACCAGCTGAACAGGCCGCCATCGGCATGGTGCAGGCGGAAACCGTCGTGCAGGCCGAGAGCGAGCAGCTTGTGCAGGGCGCCGCGCTCGGCGGTGGAGGTGAGGATGTGGTTGTCGCTCCACACCAGCGGATCGTGCACGTCGCGCGCATCCGGGGCGATGTTGAAGTCGCCCAGCACCACCAGCCGCGGATGCCGCTGCAGCTCGTCGGCCAGCCAGGCGTGCACCGCCTCCAGCCAGCGCAGCTTGTAGGCGTACTTGTCGGTGCCCACGTCCTGGCCGTTGACCACGTACAGATTGACGATGCGCAGGTCGCCGACGGTGGCGGCGATGGCGCGCTTCTGCTCGTCCTCCAGGCCCGGCACGCCGATCTGCACGTCACCGATCGGCAGGCGCGAGAGGATCGCCACGCCGTTGTAGGTCTTCTGCCCGGCGAACACGCTGCGGTAGCCGGCCTCGGCCAGTGCCGTATCGGGAAACTTGTGGTCCTCCAGCTTGGTCTCCTGGATCCCGACCACGTCCGGCGCGAACGCGGCCAGCCACTGTTGCAGGTGCGGCAGGCGCACGTTGAGCGAGTTGACGTTCCAGCTGGCGATCTTCAAGGGAAATCCGGGACGGGGAAGCCGGCCGCTATTCTGACCGCAGCCGCGGCAGCGGCCAAACCCGCAGGCCGCGGGCCATTCAGCGCCGCGCGCAACACTGCGCGAACAACGCCGGCGCCAGACCCAGCGCCTGCTGCCGCTGCGCCTCGTTCAGGCCATCGAGCAGTTCGTCGGCACCGACCACCTGCTCGGGCGGCGGAAACGGCCGCTCCGGCGCCTGCCGCGCAGCCAGCTGCCAGGCCGCGGCGTACGGCGGATCGGCCACCGCCAGCCACGGCGCGCGCAGCAGTTGCGCCAACGCGTCGATCGATCCGCGATCGCCGTGCAGGGCGCGGTCTTCCAGTTGCGTCACCACGTCCTCGGCGTCGCGCTCGTCGGCGGCCGACAGCGGCACGGGTTGCCCGTCCGCACCGATGCTGCCGGTGCGCGCGAGCAGTTGCGCCACGCGTTGCGCCAGCAGTTGGCGCTGCGCGTCGGCATCGCCGCCAGCGGCCGCACTGCGCAGCATCGCTTCGACCTGCGCGGCATCGAGCCGGGCGACGCCGCGGCACGCCGCGAGACGGCGCTGTTCGGCCAGGCGGCGGGCCGTCGCCTCCTCCGTGCTGCCCTCGTCCACGCCCGGCGGCAGCACCGCGCTGGGCGCTGGCGCCTGCGCGCGCTGCCGGCAATCCAGCGCCAGCAACGCGGTGGCGGACAACCGTTGCGCCTCGTTGGCGCCTGCCGGCACCGTGGCGAGGGAATCCGGGGCGACCGCGACGACAGGCGCGGCGGTCGCAGCCGGTGGCGACGGTGATGGCGACGGCCGCGTTGACTGCGCGAGCGCGGTCGTCGGCGCTGCAGCCGGCCAGCACAGAAACGCCAGGGCTGCCGCCACCGCGGCAGCGCCCCCCCACCACACCGTCAGCGCAGCACGCCGCCGCACCGCCGGCCTCAGCGCGCGGCGGCCGCGTAGGCGGCGCGGTCGAACGCCATCGGTTGCGCCTGGCGCAGCCGCTGCATGGCGTCGGCCGCGGCCTGTTCGCGCAGTTGCAGGTCGATCTGCCCGCGCACCGCCTCGAAGCGCGCGTCGGTCTTCGTATCGAGACGGATCAGGTGGTAGCCGTCGGGGCCGCGCACCGGCGCGGACACGTGGTCCACCGCGAGCTGGCGGATCGGCGCGACGAAGGCATCGGCCAGGTAGCGGCCGAAGGTCGGCGACAACTGCCCGCCCTCGCCGGTGGTGGCGGTGTCGTCGGATTCGCGCATGGCCAGGGTGGCGAAATCGGCGCCGCCATCGAGCTGGCGCTTGAGCGCTTCGGCGCGCTGCAGGGCCTGCGCCTCGGTCAAGCGATGCCCGGCGCGTGGCCCGCCCTGCGGATTCAGGGCCACGAACAGATGGCGCAGGTGGTATTCGGTGTAGTCGTCCGGATGCGCGGCGAACTGCTGGCGCAGCATGCGCTCGTCGATCTGCGCGCCGCTCAGCAGGCGTGCCTGCGCGGCATCGGCCAGGATCGCGTCGGCGGCACGGCGCAGGCGGGCGGCCACCACCGGATCGTCCTGCAGGTGCTGTTGCCGTGCCTGGTCGAGCAGGATGGCGCGGTCGGCGAAGCGGCGCACCACGGAGTCGTCGTCGATGCCGGCATCGCCACGCGTGCCGTCGCTTGCCAGCGCGCGGTACTCGCTGGCGGTGAACTGCTGCGCGCCGACCCGCAACACCACCGGATCGGCGGCGGCAGGCTCGGCAGCCGGCGCGGCGGACGCGACGACGGCGCCCAGCGTGCAGGCGGCCAGCGCGATGGACAGGGCGACGGTGGACTTGGCAAGGGAAAGGGACATGCGCTTCTCCAGGAGAGGGCGGCGCGCGGCGCCGGAGCGCCGCGGCCGCGACACGGCGGCCGACCGCGGGGTCGGCCGCCAGGACGTGCAAGGACTCAGTCGTGCTTGCCGCGCGCCTTCAGATACGCGATCGCCGCCTTCGGGTCGTCGGTGGTGATCAGGCTGAACGCCTCCTGGTTGACGATGAAGTTGAGATCGCCACGGTTGTCGGCGGTGTCGCGGCCGCCGGAGTAGGAGAAGTACAGGTCCGACAGCCGATAGCAGCAGGCGCCGCTGTTCTGGTAGAACTGCCCGGCCAGCGGGCTGTCCGGAATCGCCTGGAACACGCCCACGCGCGCGCCGCGCTCGCGCACGCGGTCGGCGTCGCCCTGCAACAGGCCGCCGACCTGCTTGACGTTGATCTCCATCGCCTGCTTGGTGTCGAGCCAGGCCGACACGGCGTTGTCGACGTTGATCTTGGTCAGCATGTTGGTGGTGAACACCGGGATGCCGACCATGCTGCTGCCGTCGGCACGGAACGCCGAACGGGTCGGGTACAGGGTCGCATTGACCTTGGCCGCGACGAAGTTGGCCGAGGCCACCGAGAACGCGGCATCGGCCGCACGCGACACCGCGCGGACCGCATCGGCGGTCTTGATGTCGAACACCATCGGGGTCTTCAGGCCGTGCTGCTTGAAGTAGGCGAACAGGTCGTCCACACGCGGCACGTGGTAGCCGGTGGTGGTGCGGCGGTCCGGGGTCAGCAGGAACAGGCCGCTCACCGCCGACCACGGCGTCACCGTGATCGAGGGGTTGTAGCCCTGGTTGTTCATCGGGTCGTACTTGGTTTCGCCACGACGGCTGGTCCAGACGTTGGTGGTCCGGCCGAGGTTCCAGTCGTGCAGCACCACCGGCACGCCGTCGCTGGTCATCTTGATGTCCAGCTCCACGCCGTCCATGCACTGGTCGTTGGCGGTCTGCAGCGCGCCGCGCGAGTTTTCCGGCATGTCGGCGATGCCCGAGTACTTGCCCCACAGGCCACGGTGGGCCAGCACCATGGTGTCGCCGCTGCTGTCGGCGAACAGGATGTTGCTCATCTTGGTGCCGACGGTGTCGTTGCAGTTGGCCATGGCCAGCTGCGGCACGACGGCCAGCACCGTCAGGGCGGCGAGCACGCGGCAGGCGCGCGCCAGGGGCGAGGGAACGAATGCGATCTTCATTGGGCTGCGTCCGGTTCTGAAGGAAAGGGGGAGACACGGGGGAACGAGCGCCGGTCAGGTCGACGCATGGCGGCATCTCGTGTGCTGCGCTCCGCACGGACGTCTCGCGCAGGAGCCTGAGCCACCGTGATCGGCGGCGGCGTCGGGGCGAGAAGCTAATAACTTACTGTGAATTATTTATTTCCAGGGTGCGACCCGGCGATGGACTGTGGACTGCGCCACGATTTGCTGCCATCCCGGCCGGGTCGTACCCAGGGACCGGCGCTTCGAACCGGCCGGTGCGCGCCGCTGGCGCTGCATCTGGGGACTTGTCTCATCGCGGCGGAGGATCGCCTCCAGTGATCGCTTCCTTGGCGAGACACGCTGTCTCTTGTAGGAGCGGCTTCAGCCGCGAGGCTTTACCGGTAACGCCTCGCGGCTGAAGCCGCTCCTATACACGCGTGCCTCCTATCGCCACACCATGCGCGCGCCCCCGGGCGCCCGCTACGCCCCGCTCACCGCAACAGGAACGAAAGCATGCGCGCGATCCGCGCGTACGGCGGCTTGAGCAGGTCGCTGCCGGCGCAGCGCGCCTGCCACAGGATCGGCAGCGCCTTGCTGAAGGCGTCGAAGCCGGCGCGGCCGTGGTAGGCGCCCATGCCGCTGGGGCCGATGCCGCCGAACGGCAGCGCGTTGGCAGCGAAATGCAGCAGGCTGTCGTTGACGGTGACGCCGCCGGCGATGGTCGCGTGCAGGATCGCTTCGATCCGGGCGCGGTCGTGGCTGAAGGGATACAGCGCCAGCGGCCGGTCGCGGCCGTTGATCTCGGCGATGGCCGCATCCAGCGAGCGATAGCTGCGCAGCGGCAGGATCGGGCCGAAGATCTCCTCCTGCATCAGCAGCGCGTCGTCGCCCGGCTGCAGCACCACGGTCGGCACGATCAACCGCTCGCGCTCGGCGCGTTCGCGCTCCACCGTGGCCAGTTCGATCACCTCCAGGCCGCGCGCCCGGGCATCGTCCAGGTAGCCGCGCAGGCGCCGGTACTGGCCGTCGTTGACGATGCGGGTGTAGTCCTCGGCGCCGGCGAAATCGCCGTAGCGCGCCAGCACCTGCGCGCGCAGCGCCTGCACCAGCGCCGCCTCGCGGCCGGCGTCGATCAGCACGTAGTCCGGGGCGATGCAGGTCTGCCCGGCATTGAACCACTTGCCGGTGGCCAGGCGCGCGGCGGCCTGCTCCAGCGGGTAGTCGGCGCAGACGATGGCCGGCGATTTGCCGCCCAGCTCCAGGGTCAGCGGGGTGAGGTTGGGCGCCGCCGCCGCCATCACCTTGCGCCCGACCGCGGTGGAGCCGGTGAACACCAGGTGGTCCAGCGGCAACGCGGCGAACGCCGACGCCACCTCGGCCCCACCCAGCGCCACCGCCACCCGCTGCGGCGGGAACACCTCCGCCAGCAGCGACTGCAGGAACTGCGCGGTGCGCGGCGTGTGCTCGGAGGGTTTCAGGTAGACATGGTTGCCGGCGGCGATGGCGGTGGCCAGCGGGATCAGCGCCAGATTGACCGGGTAGTTCCAGGGTGCGATCACCCCGACCACGCCGACCGGCACCGGCCGCACTTCCGCGCGCGCCGGCCACAGCCGCCAGCCGGCACCGACCCGCTGCGGGCGCATCCAGCGCCTGAGATGGCGCAGCAGATGATCGATCTCGCCGAGCACGGTCATGCCGTCGGCGATCAGCGATTCGTGGCGCGAGCGGTGGCCGAAATCGGCGGCGATGGCATCGGCCATCTCCGGCAGCCGCCGCTTCAGCGCCGCGCGCAGCCGCAGCAGGTCCTCGCGGCGCTGCGCCCGCTCCGGCTTGGCCGCCTGCCAGGCCGCGCGCAGGCGCTGCAGGGTGACTGGCAGGGCGGCCAGCGGCGTGTCGGTGGAAGCGGCGTCGGCGGCGGGGGTCGGCATGGACGCACTATACGATGGTGGTTGCGGCTGCCGTGCGCGCAGGCCGCGGGTCGGCAGCGCGCGGCCGTGCCCCCTCGGTCTCACAGTGGGTCGCGTCGGGACTGAAGTCCCTCCCACAAGGGGCACCCCAACATTGGCCGCGAACTGGAGTTTCCACCTGTGGGAGGGACTTCAGTCCCGACCCAGTGAACCTGGGCGCTCCGCCCATCCACACGGCTACGCTGGCTCTTTCAGCAACCACGCCTGCAACTGCGCCAGCGAGGCGACCTGGTGGTGCGGCACGATGCCCTCCGGCGCGGCGGCGCCGTGCGCATTGAACCAGCAGGTGTGCAGCCCGGCGGCCAGGCCGCCGGCGATGTCGGCCTGCGGGTTGTCGCCGACCATCAGCACCTGCGCCGGCGGCGGATCGCCCAGTTGCGCCAGCGCGTGCGCGAAGATCCCCGGGTGCGGCTTGGCCACGCCCACGACCTCGGAAATGGCGATGACCTCGAAGCGGTCGTGCAGGCCGGTGCGCTGCAGGCGCGCGGTCTGCAGCGCGCCGAAGCCGTTGGTGACCAGCCCCAGGCGCGCGCGCCCACGCAGCGCGTCGAGCAGGTCCACCGCTCCGTCCAGCGGTGCGCACAGTTCGGCCATCGCCGCCAGGAACGCCGTGTTCAAGGTCTCCGGCGCGGTCTGCAGGCGCTGCGCCCAGTCGGCGAAGCGGCGCTGCTGCAATTGCAAGGCGGTGATCGCGCCGTTCTGGTACTGCACCCACAGCGGCCTGTTGCAGGCGGTGTATTCGGCGTAATCCGCCTCGCCGAACTGCACGCCGTAGCCGGCGAACATGCGCTGCAGGCCGGCGAAGGCGTCGAAGTGGAACAAGGTGTCGTCGGCGTCGAACAGGATCCAGCGATAGCGCATGCAGGCGACCGGGGCGGCAAGGGCCCGCCATGGTAGCCGCTGCCCGCAGACACGACGACGCCGGCACAAGGGCCGGCGTCGCGTGCGGCGATGGCCGCGTCCTGCCTAGGCGAGCGTGCTCAGTGACCCGAGCCGCGCGAGGCGCCCAGCCCGGTCTCGGCGCGGATCTGCTGCGCCTTGAACGCGGCACGTTCCTTGCCGGCCTGCGCGCTGCGGTCCAGCACCGAGAACAGCCAGATGCCGACGAAGCCGATGGTCACCGAGAACAGCGCCGGCGAGGTGTACGGGAACGGCGCCGAGCCGGTCGGGTTGCCCAGCGTGTCCACCCACACCGACGGCGACAGCACGGTCAGCACCAGCGAGGAGATCAGGCCGAGGAAGCCGCCGATCACCGCGCCGCGGGTGGTGCAGTCCTTCCACAGCAACGACAGGATCAGCACCGGGAAGTTGGCCGAGGCGGCGATGGCGAAGGCCAGCGACACCATGAAGGCCACGTTCTGCTTCTCGAACACGATGCCCAGCAGCACCGCGATCACGCCCAGCGCGATGGTGGTGACGCGCGACACCTTCAGTTCCGAGCCCGGGGCCGGATTGCCCTTCTTGATCACCGTGGCGTACAGGTCGTGGGACACCGCCGAGGCGCCGGACAGGGTCAGGCCGGCGACCACCGCCAGGATGGTGGCGAAGGCCACCGCGGAGATGAAGCCCATGAACACGTTGCCGCCCACCGCATTGCCGACCAGCACCGCCGCCATGTTGGCCGCGCCCTTGCCGCCGTGGATGGTGCCGGTGGCGACGTCGGCGAACTGCGGGTTGGTCAGCACCAGGGCGATGGCGCCGAAGCCGATGATGAAGATCAGGATGTAGAAGTAGCCGATCCAGGTGGTGGCCCACAGCACCGACTTGCGCGCCTGCTTGGCATCGGGAACGGTGAAGAAGCGCATCAGGATGTGCGGCAGGCCGGCGGTGCCGAACATCAGCGCCATGCCGAAGGAGATCGCCGAGATCGGATCCTTGACGAAGCCGCCCGGGCCCATGATCGACAGGCCGGCAGTGGCCGCCTCTTCCGGCGAGGCGCCGCCGTTGGCCGCCACCGCGGTCTTCACCCGCACGCCCTCGGCGAACAGCGCCTCGAAGCTGAAGTTGAAGTGCCACATGATCGCCACGGCCATGAAGGTCACGCCGGTCAGCAGCAGCACCGCCTTGATGATCTGCACCCAGGTGGTGGCGGTCATGCCGCCGAACAGCACGTAGACCATCATCAGCACGCCGACCAGGCTCACCGCCACCCAGTAGTCCAGGCCGAACAGCAGCTTGATCAGCGCGCCGGCGCCGACCATCTGCGCGATCAGGTAGAACAGCACCACCACCAGCGTGCCGGAGGCGGCGAAGGTGCGGATCGCGGTCGGCGCGAAGCGATAGCCGGCCACGTCGGCGAAGGTGTACTTGCCGAGGTTGCGCAGGCGCTCGGCCATCAGGAAGGTCAGGATCGGCCAGCCGACCAGGAAGCCGATGGCGTAGATCAGGCCGTCGTAGCCGTTGGTCATCACCGCCGCGGTGATACCCAGGAACGAGGCCGCCGACATGTAGTCGCCGGCGATCGCCAGGCCGTTCTGGAAGCCGGTGATGCCGCCGCCGGCGGTGTAGAAGTCCGACGCCGAGCGGGTCTTCTTCGCCGCCCACTTGGTGATCCACAGGGTGCCGGCGACGAAGAAGGCGAACATGGAGATCGCCACCCAGTTGGTCGGCTGCTTGTCGGTCTGGCCGACGTCGCCGCCGGCGGCCAGGGCCGCGCCGGCCGGCAGCAGCGCGGCCAGCAGCAGCAGAAGGAAGCGCAGGTGCTTGCTCATTGGCGGGCGTCCTCGAGGATGGCGGCGGTCAGCTGGTCGTACACGGTGTTGGCGCGGCGCACGTAGATGGCGGTGATGGCGATGGTGAAGACCATCACCCCGATCGCGATCGGGATGCCGATGGTGGTGACGCCGCTACCCATCGGCTGGGCCAGGAAGGCCTTGTCGAAGGCGATCAGGCCGATGAAGCCGAAGTAGGCCAGCAGCATCAGGACGGTCAGCGTCCAGCCCAGCGCGTTGCGCTGGCGCTTGAGCGCGTGGTACTTCGGATTGGCGTCGATCTTGGCGATCAGCGCGTCGTTGGAGAGGCTCATGAGATGGCTCCGGTAAGTGGCCGCGGCACGGATCAGAAGCTGTACTTGGTGGTGAACTGCAGGCGGGTGATGTCGCCCGTGGCGCCGCTTTCGATCTCGCGCTTGCCGTACATCAGCTCGGCGCCGATATCGACCTTGGGCAACGGCGAGTAGAAGACGTTGCCGCGGATGCTCTGCACGCTTTTGGTCACGGCCAGGCCGGTGCGCGCGGTGTCGTTGTCGTAGTCGCTGCGCGCGTAGATCAGGTTGGTGCGCAGCTTGGGCGAGAACGCGTGGCGCCAGCCGACGTAGCCGGCGACCACGCCGACCGTGTCCAGGTCGCGGTCGGCGGCGTCGTACATCGCGTTCTGGGCGATGCCCAGGCCGATGTAGCGGCCGATGCCTTCGCCGCCGGTGAGCTGGTAGAACAGGCTGTCGCTGTCGCTGGCCACCCACTTGCCGCCCAGGGTCAGACCGCCGGAGGCCTTGCTGGCGTCGGCGCCGGTGGCGCGGTTGTCGACCTTCTGCTGGCCGACCACGCCTGCGACGCCGAAGCTGCCCCAGTCGCCCTTCCAGCCGTAGCGCACGGTCAGGTCCGGCAGCGCGCCGCGGTCGGAACTGGCGGTGCTGACCACGCCGGCCACGCTGCGCGTGTACAGGGTGGTTTCCGGATTCTCCAGGGCGATGCTGAAACCGCCGTTGGTGTAGCGCAGCTGCGCCTGGCGCACGAACACCACGCCGTCGGTGGGGCCGATGAAGTCGGCCGCTTCCGGCAGCGCCGCCGGATCCATGAAGTTGGACCAGGTCTGGCCGGCCAGCCAGTGGTTCCAGTACATGTAGGCGTGGCGCAGGGTGGCACCGTAGGTGTTGGTGGCGGTCTGAGTACCCAGCGAATTGCCGAAGAAGTCCAGTTCCACCAGCGCGCCGGCCTTGTTGCCGCCTTCGGTCACGCTGTCCACGCCGAAGTTGATCCGCGAGAACTTGGCGTGAGCGTTGTAGTCGGTGCCGGACTTGGCGCCGCCCACCGGGGTCTGCCCGGGCAGGTACAGCGCGCGGCCGGTGGCATCGTCGGCGAGCTGGCCGTCGCCGGTGCGGGTGGCCAGGAAGTCGGCCTTGATGAAGCCGCCGACCTTGAAGGTGGTGCCGGGCGCCGCGCCCGGGGTGATGGTGGTGACCTGGATCGGCGCCTTGCCGGCCGGCGGTGCCGGGGGTGCCGGCGGCGGCGCGGCCTGGCTGGAGCGGACCGCGGCGACCTCGGTCTGGGTCTGCGTGATCTGCCCCTGCTGCTGTTGCTGCGCGGACAGCAGTTGCTGCACCTGCCGCTCCAGCTCGGCCACGCGGGTCTCCAGCGCCTGTTCGCGCGCCGAGGGTTTGCCTTGGGCGAAGGCCGCGCCGGGCGCGACCAGGGCCACCAACAGCGCCGCCGCCAACGGGCGACGCGCCAAGGATGCGATGCGGTTGCTCATTACTCCCTCCCGAATAATGGATGGCCGCACGCATGCGCACGGCCGTAGCCCAGCGTGCGCGAGCGGGGCGGGCGCGCCTATTGGCCATTAGTCGAACGTCGGCTGAGTTACGACCATCGTCTAAGGCCCGGCGCGTGTGCGCTTAACGCCGGATGCGGCACACTGCGCGTTGACGCGCCGCCGCATGCGGCGCCCCGTTCAATGCAGAGGGAACCATGGCCGATCTCTACCCCGTCGATCCGCAGTTCGCCGCCCGTGCGCGGGTCGACAAGACCCAGTACCAGACCCAGTACAAGGCATCGGTGGAACAGCCGGAAGCGTTCTGGGGCAAGGTGGCCGAGCGCCTGGACTGGTTCAGGAAGCCGACCCGGATCAAGGACGTCAGCTTCGCCCTGGACGACTTCCGCATCCGCTGGTTCGACGACGGCGAACTCAATGCCAGCGTCAATTGCCTGGACCGGCAACTGGCCACCCGCGGCGACAAGACCGCGCTGCTGTTCGAGCCGGACAGCCCGGACGCGCCGTCCTACCGCGTCACCTATCGCGAGCTGTACGAGCGCGTGTGCCGGCTCGGCAACGCGCTGCGCGCGCTGGGCGTGCGCAAGGGCGACCGCGTCACCATCTACCTGCCGATGATCCCCGATGCCGCGGTGGCGATGCTGGCCTGCGCGCGCATCGGCGCGATCCACTCGGTGGTGTTCGGCGGCTTTGCGCCCAACTCGATCGCCGACCGGGTGATCGACTGCGGCAGCAAGCTGATCATCACCGCCGACGAGGGCCTGCGCGGCGGCAAGAAGATCCCGCTCAAGGCCAACGTGGACGCAGCGCTGAAGCTGCCCGGCACCACCAGCGTGGAGACCGTGCTGGTGGTGCGCCACACCGGCGGCGCGGTGGACATGCAGGCCCCGCGCGACCGCTGGTTCCACGACGTGGTCGACAGCCAGCCGGCCGAATGCGAACCCGAGCGCATGAATGCCGAGGACCCGCTGTTCATCCTCTACACCTCCGGTTCCACCGGCAAGCCCAAGGGCGTGCTGCACACCACCGCCGGCTACCTGCTGTACGCCGCCTACACCCACGAGACCGTGTTCGATCTGCGCGAGGACGACATCTACTGGTGCACCGCCGACGTCGGCTGGGTGACGGGGCACAGCTACATCGTCTACGGGCCGCTGGCCAACGGCGCCACCGCGCTGATGTTCGAGGGCGTGCCCAACTACCCGAGCGTGTCGCGCTTCTGGGAAGTCATCGACAAGCACCAGGTGACGATCTTCTACACCGCCCCGACCGCAATCCGCGCGTTGATGCGCGAGGGCGAGGCGCCGGTGAAGCAGACCTCGCGCAAGAGCCTGCGCCTGCTCGGCAGCGTCGGCGAGCCGATCAATCCCGAAGCCTGGCGCTGGTACTACGACGTGGTCGGCGACGGCCGCTGCCCGATCGTGGACACCTGGTGGCAGACCGAGACCGGCGGCATCCTGATCACCCCGCTGGCCGGCGCCATCGACCTCAAGCCCGGCTCGGCGACGTTGCCGTTCTTCGGCGTGCAGCCGGCCCTGGTCAGCGCCGACGGCGAGATCCTGGAAGGCGCCACCGAAGGCAACCTGGTGCTGCGCGATTCCTGGCCGGGACAGATGCGCACCGTGTACGGCGACCACCAGCGCTTCATCGACACCTATTTCCGCACCTACCCCGGCAGCTACTTCACCGGCGACGGCTGCCGCCGCGATGCCGACGGCTACTACTGGATCACCGGCCGCGTCGACGACGTCATCAACGTCTCCGGCCACCGCATCGGCACCGCCGAGGTGGAGAGCGCGCTGGTCGCCCACCCCAAGGTGGCCGAGGCCGCGGTGGTCGGCTTCCCGCACGACATCAAGGGCCAGGGCATCTACGCCTACGTGACCCTGGTCGCCGAGGAACAGCCCAGCGAAGCCCTGCACAAGGAACTGGTGGCCTGGGTGCGCAAGGAGATCGGCCCGATCGCCGCCCCCGACCACCTGCAGTGGGCGCCGGGCCTGCCCAAGACCCGCTCGGGCAAGATCATGCGCCGCATCCTGCGCAAGATCGCCGAGAACGCCCCCGACCAGCTCGGCGACACCTCGACCCTGGCCGATCCATCGGTGGTGGATTCGTTGGTGAACGAACGGCTGGCGCGCTGACGCGCGCCGGGATTCGGGATTTGGGATTGGGGATTCGTCAAAGCGGTCCCCGGTCCGTGTCCGATCTCCTGGCGACGTCACGCTCCGCTGTTGCTGTTGCTCTACGAATCCCCAATCCCAAATCCCGAATCCCCGCCCCATGCCCACCCTGCTGATCGCCGACGACCATCCCCTGTTCCGCGAGGCGCTGCGTGGGGCGGTGCAGCGGGTGATGCCCGGGGTGCAGTTGTACGAGGCCGACAGCGTCGAGGCGCTGTACGCGCTGGCCGATCGCCACGCCGATGCCGATCTGCTGCTGATGGATCTCAACATGCCCGGCGCGCAGGGCTTCAGCGCGCTGGTGCACATGCGTGCGCTGCATCCGCAGTTGCCGGTGGTGGTGGTGTCCGCGCGCGAGGAGCCGACGGTGATGCGGCGCGCGCTCGACCACGGCGCGTTCGGCTTCATTCCCAAGTCGGCCGACTCGGACACCATCGGCCTGGCCCTGGGCACGGTGCTGGACGGCGAGCACTGGGCGCCGCCGGAAGCGCACAACGTGCCACCCACCGACCGCGCCGAGCGCGAGGTCGGGCAGCGCCTGCGCGAACTGACCCCGCAGCAGTTCCGGGTGCTGCAGATGCTCGGCGCCGGCAGCCTCAACAAGCAGATCGCCTACGACCTGGGCGTGTCCGAGGCCACGATCAAGGCGCACGTCACCGCAATCCTGCGCAAGCTCGGCGTCACCAACCGCACCCAGGCGGTATTGCTGGCCGGCAAGCTAGCCATCGACAGCGACGCCATCGTGCTGCCGCCGGAAGAGGACTGAGCCGCAGCGACGCCTGGCGAAGGCGCGAGCGGAGCGGATGCGGCGCGTGCGCGTCCGTTGTCCGTGCGTACACGGCGCGCTGGGGCGCCTCCTTGTGGGAGGGACTTCAGTCCCGACGCGCTGAACACCGAGCGCCAGTCGCTCCCTTGGGCACGGTGGGAAGCCCCCCCACGCAGCGGCGACGCATCGGTAGCTGCATGCGCGAACAGCGGACAGGTCCGTGGCGCCGTCCTGAAGTGGCACACAATTCGCCCACTCGCGCGCTACGGCTGAGTGCCATCGCGAGCCACGTGAGCGCAGAGTCAGCATCCTCGACGCATCCCGTGCACACGTACCGTACCGCCGCAGAGCCATGTCGATATAGCAGCAGCTATCAAGATAAGCTGCAGGTTCGCGTGCGTTCCAGGGATGTTCGCCGCAGTTGGCCGCTGTTAGACTGCGCGTCCCCTTGGGGAGTAGCCTGCTGTCCGACCTGCGCGGACAGCGCCCGTATCAACAGACTCGGCCGATGCGCCGTGGTATGGGCAGCCAGTTCGGTTGGCGAGACCAGCGGCGAGTGCGCAAGGCGAAGGCCGGGCGCGCGCGCTCGTCGTTGTCGCCTGTCCCGGTACGGTCTCCCATGTCGTTTCTTTCGATCCTCCTACTCGGCATCGCCATGTCGACCGACGCCTTCGCCGCCGCGGTCGGCAAGGGCGCGGCGATGCAACGCCCGCGCTGGGCCGACGCGCTGCGCGCCGGCCTGATCTTCGGCTGCATCGAGGCGCTGACCCCGGCGCTGGGCTGGGTGCTCGGCCAGGCCGCCTCCAAGTACGTGGTCGCGTTCGACCACTGGATCGCCTTCGGCCTGCTCGGCGCGCTGGGCGTGCACATGATCGTCGCCGGCCTCAAGCCGGAGTCCGCCACGCCCGAGGAGGCCGCGCCCAAGCGCCACGGCTTCTGGAATCTGGCCGCCACCGGCTTGGCCACCAGCATCGACGCGATGGCGGTGGGCGTCGGCCTGGCCTTCCTCGACGTGAACATCGTCGAGGTCGCGGCAATCATCGGCCTGTGCACGCTGACCATGGTCACCCTGGGCATCATGCTCGGCCGCGCGCTCGGTGCGCTGGCCGGCAAGCGCGCGGAGATCGTCGGCGGCGCGCTGCTGATCGCGATCGGCTGCACCATCCTGTTCGAGCATCTGCATGGTGCAGGTTGAGCGACGGGGCGCTGGTGCGGCCGGGATTGGGGATTGGGGATGTGCGGCGATGATGCGCGCCCATCCCACCAGCGCGGCGCCTTGGGTCAGGCCGGCTTGGCGGTGAATTCGAGATAGGTGGACAGGATGTACTTGTCGCCGCTGCGCGGCGGCAGGCCCGCGTGCAGGAACATCCAGTACGGCGGGAACACCAGCAGGCGGCCGGCGCGCGGCGCGACCTCTAGATCCAGGTCGAGGAAGCGGGTGTGCCCGCCCTCGGCCACGTCGTTGAGATACCACAGGAATACGAGGTAACGGCCGGTCTCCGCGTCGCAGGCGTCGAAGTGCGGCTGGAAGCGTTCGCCGGCATCGGCGCGGTAGCGCTTGATCCGCAGGTCGGCCAGGCGTGGGCGCCACGGCACCTCGGCAGTCAGGCCGAGATCGGCGTTGTAGCGGGCCAGCGCCGCACGCACCTGTTCGATGAAAAAACCCTGGAACGCCGGATCGGCGAGCCGGGTGACGTTGAGTTCGGTCCAGGCGCTGTCGTCCAGCCCCGCGCGCTCGCCAGCGCCGTTGCGACTGTGCTGGGCGGCGGTCTGCTCGAACTGCGCGATGAGCTGCGCGCAGAAGCCAGGATCCAGCGCCGCGTCGTAGACGCGGACGTAGTGGCGCAGGTCGGTCTGGTTCGTGTGCATCGGTATGCTGCCCCCTCAAGCAGAACGGCGCGCCCGCAAGGACGCGCCCTATCGTACGCTCCGGCGCCGCCCACGCAGGCGGGCGGCGCCGGCTCCACTCAGAAGCGGTAGGTGGCCCGCATCCAGTAGTAGCGGCCGAGCGTGTCGTAGGTGCTCACGTCGGTGTTCGCGTTCAACACGTTGTTCTGGTACATGACCGGCGGCTGCTTGTTGGTCAGGTTGTCCACGCCCAGGTCCAGGCGCAGGTTGGCCCCGGTCATGTCGTAGCCCACCTGCAGCGAGTGATACATGTAGCTGCCGTAGTCCAGCACCACGCCCTTGAACACGCCGTCTGCGGACATGTATTGCGTGGGGTCGCCACTACCGACCTGCACCTTGCCGATCCAGCGGGTCGTCCAGCTCGCATCCCAGTTGCCCAGCTTCCAGCCGACCAGGGCGTGCGCGCGCCAGTGCGTGTAGTTGCCGTAGGACGAGTTGTAGCGGCCGGCCATGTGCACCACCGTGTCCCCAGTGTCGATGTCGTAGCGGTGCAGGTAGGTGCTGTCCACGGCCACGGTGAACTTGCCGAACGCGGTCTCCGGCAGCACGTAGTTGGCGCCGAGGTCGACGCCCTGGGTGTTGAGCTTGCCGATGTTCACCACCGGCGTCTGGATGTAGTTGATGTTGCCGGCGCTGACGGTGCCCGCGGCATAGCGGTGGATGTAGCTGCAGTACGGGCTGTTGTCGTCGTTGTAGCAGAGATTGGCCACGGTCTGCGCGGAGATCGACTGGATCAGGTCGTTGAGCTTGACCTTCCACCAGTCGAGGTTGACCGACAGGCCCGGCACGTACTCGGGGCTGTAGACCAGGCCGTAGTCGAAGGAGGTGCCCTTCTCCGGCTTGAGCTGGTAGCCGACATAGCTGGATCCGGACACGATGCCGTTGGTCTGCGACAGGCCCGAACCGCTCCAGCCCGCCGGCACGCCGGCGCAGGCATTGGCGTGGCCGCTGCCGCTGTAGCCGATGCACGGGTCGACGAAGTTCGGCGAGTCGGCGGTCGGGCCCTGGTAGATGTCGGTGATGGTCGGCGCGCGGAAGACCTGCGCCGCGGTACCACGCAGCAGCAGATCATGGATCGGCCGCCACTCCACCTGGAAGGAGGCGCTATTGTTGCTCGAACGCACGTTGCTGTAGTCGGAGAAGCGGTCGCTGAGAGTCAGGTTGAGCGCGCCGATCGGCGAGGACTGTTCCAGTACCGGCATGAATAGCTGCGCATAGGCTTCCTTCACGTCGAAACTGCCGCTGAGCGGCGAGCCACACGCTTCCGAGGAAATGCCGCAGGTCAGGCCGCTGTTGATCAGCGCGTTGCTGGACACTGTCGAGCCAAGGCTTTCCTTGCGATACAGCGCACCGACTGCCAGCTGCGCGGCGCCGGCCGGCATGTCCCACAGGGTGCCGTTGGCGCTGGCTTCCCACTGGCGCATGATGGTGGTGGTTTCCAGGCGCGGAATCGATTCGTTGCTCTTCAGCCAGGCGACGGTGCTGGCGCTGCCCTGGTCGAAGATGTTGACCTGCCCGCTGTCGATCGCGCTCTGCAACGCGGCGTAGTCGACGTAGCCGTGGCTCCAGTTGCGCTGGCGATAGTGGCCGTAGTTGAAGTTGGTATCCCACACCCAGCTGCTGTCGCCGATACCGCCCTTCAGGCCGATCACGTCCTGGTCGGTGGCAGTGTCGTAGAAGCCCTCGCGCTGGCCGAGCGTGGTGAAGCGCGTGCGCAGCTCATAGTCGTTGGGGCCGAACTGCACGCCGAACGGGTTGTACGGGTTGTTGGCAGCGATGGTGATGCCGTCGCTCTGCGCGTCGAACGGCAGCGGCGCGATCGCGTAGTTGGACATCGTGTGATTGTGGTAGGCGTTGACGTACGCCTGCATCGAGTCGGTGATGTTGAAGCTGCCGAGCACGAAGCCGCCGACGCGCTGCTGCGGGGTGAGCAACAGGTTCTCTGCCTGGTAGTTGTAGGCGTCGGCCGAGGAGCTGTAGCACTTGTAGCCGCCGCTGCCGTTGCTGGTCAGCGCGCCTGTGTCGGGGTCGCAGCCGTTGGACGCCAGCGTGGTTTTCGGCAGCTTGTAGTAGCCGCTTGGCGTGCGGCTGGAACCACCCTTGTAGACGCTGCCGCTGGACAGGTACATCGCGTACTTGGAGAACGCGCGGTTGGCGCTGGAGACGTCCTTCTGCTTGTTGTAGTCCAGGCCGACCACGACGTTGCCGCGGTCCCAGGTCTTGCCGAATGTGAAGCTGCCGCCCTGACGCGCGCCGTCGCCGCGGCTGGTCTGGCCGTAGTTGGCCGAGACTTCGCCGCCTTCGAAATTCTTGCGCAGGATGAAGTTGACCACGCCGCCGATCGCGTCGGAGCCGTACATCGCCGAGGCGCCGACCTTCAGCACTTCGACGTGGTCGATCATGTTGGCCGGGATCGAGTTGACGTCGTTGTTCTGGATGCGGTGGCCGTCGATCAGGATGAGCGTGCGCTGGTCGCCGAGGCCGCGCAGCGAGATGGTCGAGGCGCCGTCGCCGCCGCCGTTGTTGACCTGCGGGTTGGTCGCGGCGCCGGCAATGCCGGGCAGCGCCTGCAGCAGGTCGCCCAGGGTCTGCTTGCCGCTCTGCTGGATCTGCTGGCGATCGACCACGGCGACCGGGCTGGCGGTCTCCACATCCACGCGGCGCACCAGCGAACCGGTGACGGTGAGCTTGTCCAGCGTCACCGGCGCGTCGCCGGACGCGGACGCCGCCGGGATGGAGCTCTGCGCATAGAGCGTGGCGGGAAGCGTCGCCATGGCCAGGCAAACGGCGTGAGCGAGTCTGTTCTTTGCTACGGACATCGGGAAGACCTCATGTGATGTACGACAAGCGCCGGCGCTGCACGCAGGCGCGAACCATCCCGGGCGCCTCGACGGCGCGGCGGGCGAAATGGATACCTCGGGCCGACGGTCCATTAAAGGACCGTCAGGCACTTGTTAGTTTTTTATAAGAAGGGTGTTGTTTCGGTGTGCCGGTGTGCGGCAGTCCCTGACAAAAACACCGCTTCAACCGCGGTACAGCGCGCGCGGCGTTTCGCCGTTCAACCCGTAGACGGGAACGGTTCAGACAAGCGGCACGCTCAAGCGGCGCGATAGTCCCAGCGTTGCAGGAACGGTTGCAGCACGGGCAGCACCGGCGCGAACGCATCGCGATAGGCATGCCAGCGGTCCAGGGCCTTGCGGTTGATGCCTTCCACCACCTGCGCGTAGCTCGGCGTGCTGATGAAGCCCTTGCCCTGTGCGTGCTGCTGGAACTCCAGCAGCCGCTCAGGCTGCTGCAGCTGCAGGAACTGCCCCAGCCGCGCCACCTGCGCCTGCGGGTCGGCCACCAGATCCTCGTAGCGCAACTCAAGCGTGCGCGGCTGCAACAAGGCGGCATGGTAGAGCCAGAAGTCCATCGCATCGGCATAGCCGCGCGCCAGCCGCGGCAGGCTGGCACACAGTAGCGCGAAAGCCGGCGAGCGGAACGCCTGCATGTAGCAGCTCAGCAGCACGTCGCAGGGGTGGCGCAGCGCCAGGATCACCGGCGCCTCCGGGAACAGGCGGCGGATCAGCGGCAGGCGCAGCAGATTCAACGGATTCTTGTCGACCAGGCGCTGGCCCGGCTGCAGTTGCACCACCCCGCGCACCGCCTGCCAGTACTCGGCGCGCAGCGCGTCACAGGCGGCATCGTCGAGCTCGCCCAGGCCATCCGGCCAGGCCACGCCGCGCGCCTCCAGGCGGTCGGCCAGCCCCTGCAGGAACGGCCGCTCGTCCATCGCCACCAGCTGCGGGTGAGCGTCGAGCATCTGTTCCAACAAGGTGGTGCCCGAGCGCGGGAAGCCGACCACGAAGATCGGCGAGTCCGCCATGGCCGGCGCGGTCACCGGCCGCGCCGCGGCATTGCGCGCCGGATCCCAGCGGGCCTGCGCGACCGGCAATGGCGGTGCGTCCGCCGCCGCCAGTTCCGGCACCAGCGCGGCCAGGCCCTCGACCTGGCCGGCATGGCCCTGCGCGCAGGCATCCAGCGCCTCGTCGTAACGGCCCAGGCGGTCGCAGACCCGCGCCAGCGCGAAGAACAGGTTGCTCTGCTTGCGCCGGTCGACGGCGCTGCCGTCAGCCAGCAGCCCGCGCAGCAGCGCGTGCGCCTGCTCCCAGTGACCCTCGCGCATGGCCAGCACCGCCAGCGCATTGGCGGCGTCCTGGCGCACGTCGGGGTCGTCGATCCGTTCCGGTGGCGGCAGTTGCGCGGCCGCCTCGCGCGCCTGCGGCAGGCGGTTGGCGCGTTCGAGCACCAGCACCAGCCGCGACCAGGCCCGCGCCGGCTGCGCCATCGGCCCCTCGGCGCAGGCGCGCAGCAGAGCGCAGGCGGTGTCGGTCTCGCCGCCCTGCGACAGCAGCCAGGCCAGTTCCACGGTGGTGTCCGGATCCAGCGGCGGCCACTGCCGCCAGTCGGCGATCAGCGCCTGCACGCGCTGGAAGTCGCCGCATTCGTGGCAGGCCATCGCCGCGTGCACGCACAGCGGCGGGGCCTGCGGCGCCAGCGCATGCGCGTCGAGCAGGTGTTCGCGGGCCGCGGCGTAGTCGCCGGCGTCCATCGCCAGCAGGCCGAGGTTGTGGTGCGGCAGCGGATCGTCCGGCGCCAGCGCGCGGGCGCGCAGATAGGCCTCGCCTGCCGGGCCGGGGTCGCCGGCCTCGCGCAGCGCCGTGCCCAGGTTGTTCCAGTGCGCCACCTCGTGCGGCTCGCGCTCGGCGAGCCTGCGGTACACGGCGGCGGCCGGTGCCGGCTGGCCCTGCATCTGCAGGCTCATCGCCAGCAGGCTGCTGGCCAGGACATCGTCGGGGTGCTGCCGCAGGTAGGCGCGGGCACCGTGTTCGAGCGTCTGCGCCTGCCCGGCCTCCAGCGCCGCCAGCAGGTCCGGGAGCGAGGGCATCGCGGGGGTGTCCAGGGAGGTCATGCGCAGGCGGATCGTGAGTGGTCCACCACCTTAGCCGCCCACCCGCGCCGTGCGCCACGCCGGCCGCGCCGCGGCGTGCCACACGGCACATACATTCCCGTTACAACGACGGGCGACGCCGCTAGATCGGGTCGTGGTAGGCGGTGAGGAAGGCGCGCAGCGAGGCCGGCTTGACCGGCTTGGTCAGCAGCCGGTAGCCGCGTTCGCGCGCCTGCAGCTTCAGTTCGTCGCGGCCGTCGGCGGTGAGCAGCGCGCCGGCCACCGGCCCGGACATCGCCGCGCGCAGCGCATCCAGGGTCTCCAGGCCGTCGAGCCGGTCGTGCAGGTGGTAGTCGACCAGCATCACGTGCGGTGCGCACGCGGCCTGCGCCAACGCCGCGTCGACGGTGCTGGCGCAGATCACCTCCACCTGCCAGCGGCCGAGCAGCGCGCGCATGCCGTCGAGGATTTCCTGGTCGTTGTCCACGCACAGCACGCGCAGCCCGGCCAGCGAGTCGGCCGCCGCCGCCGCGCGCGGCGCGCGTTGCTGCGCCTGTGCCGGCGGCGCCGCCCGAGGCAGGCTGATGGAGAACATGCTGCCGTGGCCGACGCGGCTGCGCGCATCCAGGTCGTGGCCGAGCAGGCGCGAGATGCGCTGGCAGATCGACAGGCCCAGGCCCAGCCCCTGCTCGCCCCAGTCGAACGGCTGCTGGTAGCGCTGGAACTCGTCGAAGATCTGCTGCATGTGGTGCGGCGGGATGCCGGGGCCGGTGTCCCAGACCTGCAGTTCCAGCGCCGCACCGCGGCGGCGCATGCCGAGCACGATGCGTCCCTGGCGGGTATAGCGCAGTGCGTTGGCGAGGAAATTCTGCAGCACGCGGCGCAGCAGCCGGCGATCGCTGCGCACCCACAGCGGCCGCGCGTGCACGTGCAGGCGCAGGCCACGGCCGGCGGCGATCGGACTGTACTGCGCGGCCAGTTCGCGCAGCAGCAGGCCGGCGTCGATGTCCTCGATGGTCGGGCGCAGGCCGCCGGCGTCCAGCCGCGACACATCGAGCAGGCCGTCGAGCAGCTCCTCGGCCGCGCGCAGCGAGGCGTCCACGCGCTCGGCCAGATGCCGCTGCTCCTCGTTCTGGTGCGCATCGCGCAAGGCCGAGGCGAACAGCCGCGCGGCGTTGAGCGGCTGCAGCACGTCGTGGCTGATCGCGGCCAGGAAGCGGGTCTTGGACTGCTGCGCCAGTTCCGCCTCGCGCGAGCGCTCGGCCACGCGCTGCTCCAGGGTCTCGTTGGCCTCGAGCAGGGCCTGCTCGGCGCGCTTGTAATCGGTGATGTCGTTGTAGCTGGTGACGTAGCCGCCGCCCGGCAGCGGCTGGCCGCGCATCTCGATCACCTTGCCGTCGCTGCGGGTGCGTTCGAACACGTGTGGGGTGCCGGCGCGCATGTGCGCGATGCGGCGGGCGATCTGGTCTTCCACCTGGCCGCCACCCAGTTCGCCGCGCTCGGCGTTGTAGCGGATCAAGTCGGCGACCGGGCGGCCGACGTAGAGCATGCCGTCGGGATAGCCGAACATCTGCTGGTAGCGGCGGTTCCAGGCGGTCAGGCGCATCGCCGGATCGACCACGCTGACCCCGGCACTGATGTTCTCCAGCGTGGTGGACAGGATCTCGCGGTTGAAGCGCAGCTCCTGCCCGGCCTCGTCGAGCACTGCCACCACCTCGCCCAAGTCCATGCCCGAGCCGCGCAGCAGGCTGGTCAGCACCAGGCGCGCGGAGGCCGCGCCGATCGAGGCGGCGAGCAGGCGTTCGGTGAACTGCACCCAGACGCGGTCGGCCACCGCAGTGGGCTGCGGCTCGCGGCCAAGCAATTGCGCCTGTTCGGCGAAGGCACGGCGGGCATGACGCTCGCCGACCATGCGCTCGGCCAGCGCCTGCAGATCCACCACGCGCACCTGCCCGAGCCAGTCGCCGGCCACCGCCGGGCGCTGCGAGTACGGCTCCAGGAACGGCGCCGCGCGCAGGCGCTCGTCCAGGCCAGGTCGCCAGCGCGCCGACACCAGCATCATCGTGCCAACGTTGACCAGCAGCGACCAGAACGTGCCGTGCGCCAGCGGGTCCCAGCCGCTCATGCCGAACAACTGCTGCGGGCGCAGCCAGGAGATGCCGAACGGCCCATCCAGCAGCCACGCCGGCGCCAGCCAGCCGGCCTGGGTCAGCGCCGGCAGCAGCAGCGTGTAGATCCAGGTGGCGAAGCCCAGCACCATGCCGGTCTCCACGCCCCTGCGGCTGGCGCCGCGCCAGTACAGCCCGCCGATCACCCCCGGCGCGAACTGCGCCACCGCGGCGAAGGCCATCAGCCCGTACGAGGCCAGCGTCGTGTCGTTGCTGCTGCTGCGGTAATAGCCGTAGGCGATCAGCGCCAGCAGCAGGATCGCCAGGCGGCGGATCCACAGCACCTTCGAGGCCACGTCGGCGCCGGCGGCCTGGTGCCCGCGGCGGCGCAGCAGCACCGGCATCACCAGGTCGTTGCTGATCATCGTCGCCAGCGCGATGCTGGAGACGATGACCATGCCGGTGGCGGCGGAGAACCCGCCCACGTAGGCGACCAAGGCCAGCGCGGTGCGGCTTTCGGCCAGCGGCAGCGCCAGCACGATGCTGTCGTCGGCCACGTCGCCGCCGCCGAACAGGGCGATGCCGGCGGCGGCGATCGGCACCACCATCGCCGAGATCAGCACCAGGTACAGGCCGAACAGCCAGCGCGCCTTGCGGATGTCGCCGACATCGCTGCACTCCACCACCGCCACATGGAACTGCCGCGGCAGGCACACCAGCGCCAGGAAGCTGAGCAGGGTCTGCGAGATGAAGCCCACCGGTGGGGTGTTCTGGAACAGCGTGCGCGTGGACTGCAGCACCTGGCCGCCGTCGCGCGCGGACAGCCACACGTAGGCGAACACACCCACGGCCACCATCGCCAGCAGCTTGACCACTGACTCCAGCGCGATCGCCAGCATCATGCCGTGATGATGCTCGGTGGCGTCGACCTGGCGGGTGCCGAACAGGGTGGCGAACAGCGCCATGCCCAAGGCCACGTACAGCGCCGGGTCGGCGTAGAACGGCGCACCGGCGCTGGACTGGCCGCTGAGCACCTGCAGGCTCATCGCCACCGCCTTGTACTGCAGCGCCAGGTACGGCACCACGCCGACCAGGGCGATCACCGCCACCAGCGCGGCCAGGCGCCGCGAGCGGCCGTAGCGCGAGGAGATGAAGTCGGCGATGGACACGGTGTTCTTGCTGCGCGCGATCAGCGCCAGGCGCTCGACGATGCGCCAGCCGAACAGCAGCATCAGCAACGGACCCAGGTAAATCGGCAGGTAGCCGGCGCCGTTGCGCACCGCGCTGCCAACCGCGCCGTAGAACGTCCACGACGAGCAGTACACGGCCAGCGCCAGGCTGTACACCGCCGGCCGCAGCCACGGCCGTTCCGGGTACAGCGGACGGCGGTCGCCCCACCACGCCACCGCGAACAGCAGCGCCGCATAGCCGACCGATACCAGCAGCAGGATCCAACTGGAAACCAAAGGCGAGCCCCCTCGACGATGCGTGCAGTCTAGAGGGTGGGATGCGTTTCGGCGTAGCCGGGAGTTCGGGGCTCGCTGCGTCTCGCTTGGGCTGCGCGTGCACCGGGCTGGTTGCTGCGAGGCAGTTGAGGCGACTGCGCCTACACCCCCCAACGGCGAGCACGGCGCTTCTCGCCTCTTTTCCTGCGCCCCCTTTGCACGCAGCCCAGTTAAGCAGAATCACCGCTCGGTAGCGGTGCGGCATCCGATGTCCGCGGCAGACGCAGGCATGCCGCTGGCTCTGCTTCTGCTGTTGATTTGTGGGGCCCTTTTAGCGCTACAGCCACGGCAAGGCAAAGCTTTCGCCTTACGGCGAGTTACTTTTCTTTGCTTGTGCAAAGAAAAGTAACCAAAAGAAAGCACACCCTGCCTCGCGCCCTCCGCGCTAACGCGCTCCGGGTCCGCGTCCAGCCCGGGGATTCGCGGAAGGGGCATCCTGCCCCTGCCGCGAACGGCGCACATCCATGTGCGCCGCCCTTCGGGTTTTTCCCCGCGCTGGCCGCCGCTTCGGAAGGGAACCCGATAAGGCAAAGGCAACAACCGAAGCAACTGCAACAGCAACAGCCATCGTGGAGTTACAAGCCCCGCGTAGGAGCGGCTTCAGCCGCGACGAACGAAGCCGCGATGGTCTCAAGAACCGCCCCGTGCCTTGCGCCCTATTCTTTTCCGAGATGTCCTCCTCCCATGGCAACGCCGCTTCACGCGCCGGCCTACCGTGTCCAGCACGGGCAATCTCCCACCCGCATCCACCCACGGCAGCCCCGCCGGCGCTCAGGCTAAGATGCGCGCGGTGACCACCCGCGCCCGCTCCCGCTGATGTCCGGCATCCCGGCCGCCGTGCCGACGCCCCCACCGTCGCTGCAACAGCAGACGCAGCGCCTGCTCGCGCAGGTGCAGCAGGCGCAGTCGCGCCAGGCGCAGGCCGATGCGGATATCGAGCGGCATCTGCCGGCCGTGGAGCAGGCGGCGGCGGCAATCCGGCACCGCTTCGCTGCGCACACAAGGAGTGCGGCGCGAGCGGCGGTACGGCGCGAGCGCCGCCGCGCCTGGGGACCGGCGCTGCTGCTGCGGCCGCTGCTGCCGGACTGGCGCTGGCGCGCGGCCTTGATCGGCATGCTGGTGCTGGTCCTGCCGTGGACGAGCGCACACTGGCTGGGCGAGACGCGCAGCTTCCTCGCCTGGTGGCGCCAGGTCGGCCTGCACGGCGATGGCGGCCTGCTGCTGCAAAGCCTGCTGCCCTCGTTGCTGGCGTACGGTCTGCTGGTCGCCGCCGGTGCGCAGTTGCTGGCGTGGCACCACAGCCATGCCGAACGGCGCGCACTGCAGGCGTTCGCACGCCTGCCGCTGGCGCTGGTGCAGGTGGCCGATGCCGCGCAGCACGATCCAGGGTCGACCTATCCGGTGACCCGTGCGCCATGGCCGCTGCGCGCCCTGCACGGGCGCTGGTCGATTCCCGCCACGCAGGGCGATCTGTCTGGTGCACGACTACTGGCCTTGCACGACGGCAGCGAGGATCCGCGGCTGCAGGCGCTGATCGTGCTGCCCGATGCCCGCCATGCAGCGGTCCTGATCCTCCTCGACGCCGATCTGGCCGCCGACGCTGCGCCGTCGCTGCAATCGCTGGCGCTGGCACTGGCCGAAGACGCCGCCGTCGATAGCGCGCCGATCGCCGCACTGCACGACAACGTGCAGGCCTGGGAGGTCGCGCGCGGCCAGCAACGCGCGCTGCAGCAGCGGCTGCAGAGCCTGGATGCGGTGCAACGGCACTGGGCGGACGTCGCCCTGCCCGACGCCACGCTCGACCAGATCCTGAAGCTGGTGGACCTGTTCGTGTCCGGGCGCCAGCCGGCGCCGAAAGGCATGCTCCTGCACGGGCCGCCGGGCACCGGCAAGACCCTGATCGCGCGCAAGCTGGCGCGTCACGCCGGCTGCCATTTCGAGGCGCTGGGCGTGGCCGACCTGAAGGCCGCGCACGTCGGCCACACCGGCCCCAAGGTGCAGACGATCTGGCAGCGCTGCCGCGCGCACGCACCGGCGATCCTGTTCATCGACGAATGCGAAAGCGTGTTCGCGCGCCGCGGCGGCGCCGACAGCGACAGCTTCGGCGCCGAACTGGTGCAGACCTTTCTCGCCGAATGGGACGGCTTCCATGCCGCGCACGGCCAGGTGCTGGTGATCGGCGCGACCAACCGCCCGGCGCTGCTGGACGACGCGATCCTGTCGCGCTTCACCGCCAGCATCGCCATCGGCCTGCCCGACGCCGCAGCGCGCGCCCGCATCCTCGGCGCCGAACTACTACGGGCCGGTTTTGCGTCGGCGCCGGACGCGCAGGTGATCGCCGACAGCACCGGCCTCTCCGGCCGCGACCTGCACACGCTGGTCGCGCGCGTCGCCGCCGAGTGCGTCGATGGCACGCTGGACAACGCCACCTTGCTCGCGCACCTGCGCGCGCTGCGCGGCAAAGGTTCCACCGCCGTCGCCACGCTCGGCTGGGACGACATCGTGCTGCCGGCCGCCACGGTCGAGGAGTTCGTCGGCCTGGGCAAGGAACTGCGCAATGCCGAGACCCTGGCCGCGCTGGGCGTACCGGTGCCGCGCGGCATCCTGATGGTCGGCCCGCCGGGCACCGGCAAGACCCAGGTCGCACGCATCCTCGCCAGCCAGTCGGGCCTGGCCTTCATCGCCCTGAGCAGCGCCGACCTCAAGGCCGGCTATCTCGGCCAGTCCGGACAGCGCGTGCAGGCGGCGTTCGAGCGCGCGCGGGCGCAGGCGCCGTGCATCGTGTTCGTCGACGAACTGGACATCGTCGCGCCGGCCCGCGGTGCCGACGGCGACGATGCGTATACCCGCGAGATCGTCGGCCAACTGCTGCAGGAGCTGGACGGCGTCGCCAGCCATGCGGGCCAGGTGTTCCTGCTGGCCGCCAGCAACCATGCCACTGCGATCGACCCGGCGCTGCTGTCGCGGCTGGACCGGCAGATCGTCATCGCCCTGCCCGACCACGCGGCGCGGATCGCCATCGTCACGCGCCTGCTGCGCGGCAAACCGCTGGATCTCGACGCCGACGCCGCGGCGGCCTGGGTCGCCGAGCGCAGCGACGGCCAGTCCGGCCGCGACCTGCACAACTGGATCAGCCGCGCCATGCGTCGCGCCGTTCGCCGCACCTTGCAGCACAGCGACGATGCGTCCGGCACGCGACTGCAGTGGGACGACCTGGTCGAGACGGCGAACGCGACGATGTAGACGCCGAGCCGGAGACAAAGCGCGCTGTGTAATCGGAAGAGCTGGCCGAAGCCCCTGTGGGAGGGGCTTCAGCCCCGACGCCAGGATCCACACAGAACCCAGTTGCCACGGCGCACATCTCAACAACAGCGCAAGACCCAGTTACAGAATCGCTGACGTCCACACAACGCCCACGCTGGCATCATGTGGGAGACCCCACGGGACCGCAGCACGTGACCCACGCCCACTCATCCCCGCCGCCGCGCGCCGAAGCCATCGTCGTGATGGGCGTGTCCGGCAGCGGCAAGACCAGCGTCGCCCAGGCATTGGCGGCGCACTACGGACTCACCTTCCTGGACGCCGACGACTTCCACAGCGCCGCCGCCAAGGCGCAGATGGCCCACGGCATCCCGCTCAGCGACGCGCAGCGTGCGCCCTGGGTCGCGGCCCTGGCGCAGCGCCTGCGTGCATCGGTCGATGCCGGGCAGAGCGTCGTACTGGCCTTCTCCGGTCTGCGCAAGGCGCACCGGCAGCAATTGCGCGACACCGGGGTGCCGATGCGCTTCGTGTTCCTGCACGCGGCCGCGCATGTGATCGCCGAACGCCTGGCCGCGCGCCATGGCCATTTCATGCCACCGGCGCTGCTGCAAAGCCAGCTCGACACGCTGGAACTTCCACTGGACGAGGCAGACGTGATCTCGGTGGACGTGGACGCGCCGTTCGCCACGGTCGTGGCCGATGCCATCGCGCAACTGGATGCGAGCGCCGCGATCGCCTAGCGTGTGCCTTGTCTGCATACCCTCAGCCATGCGCCCGTTTGTGGCAATGGTGACGCAGGTTGCCTGTCGTAGGAGCGGCTTCAGCCGCGACGAACGAAGCGAGGATCCCTGAGGAAATGCGTTCGTCTCCGATCCAAAGCACCTTCCGTCACCACCGCATTGCGGCCTTTCACTCGTGACGGCGGGCAAGGCACTGATCCTGTTGCAGCGTGTAGTGCGACGATGCCTCCAAGCGCCACGCTACCCGCGGCGCTTCGCCCGACCCACCACAAAGCGCGACACGTTCGGCTCGTCGGGCACATGCCAGCGCCACGGCGCGTCCATCGCCTTGCTGATACCGATCCGTGCGGTGACGATTGGCGCAGCAGGCGGCGGCGTCCCGTCCTGCCCCAGCCACAGGCGCGACTGCCGCGTGGTCAGGTCCAGCCCGTTGTCCGCGCCCGTAACACCCAGCGCCTTGGCCAGGCGCCCCGGCCCACGGGTGAGATCGGCGGCGCGCGCCGCACCGCGTGCCGACTGCATCGCCTCGATCCCGGCCACAGGCGCCAAGGCGCGGATCAGCACCGCATGCCCCGGCGCGCCACCGCATACCGCATTGAGCGCCCAATGCATGCCGTAGATGAAGTACACGTACAGATGCCCGGGCGGGCCGAACATCACGCGTGTGCGCGGCGTCATGCCGCGGAACGAGTGCGCCGCCGGATCCTCCGCACCGCAGTAGGCCTCCACCTCGACAATGCGCCCGCAACGGCCGTCGGCGGTGACAAGCAGCTTGTTCAACAGTTCCGGCGCCACCACGCGCGCATCGCGCGCGTAGAACGCGCGTGGCAGTGGCTTAGCGGCTAGGTGTTCCATCGGGTCAGTCTAAGCGGTGCATCGCAGTGGCGGAGTGAGCCGCGGCCGGCGCAGCCCACACCCATGACGTCGGTCTCCAGACCGCAGCGCATGATGCTCATTGTGGGAGGGACTTCAGTCCTGACGCATGACGGTGTCCGGTATCGGGATCGTCGTTCTGATCTCCGACGGCACACTGCATCGAGGTGAGCGCTGAGGGCTCACGCTTCCGAAGCAGCGGCAGACGATGCCGCCGCCGCACGAGCGCACAGGGCACAGTGCATGCCCATTTCGCTAGAGGCAACGCCAAGCGACATAGGCATCCCAGCCCGCCCAATCACTCCTGCGGAACATTCAACTCCTTCAGCAACTGCGGCGCCGGATACACCTTGGCCATCAGCCAGCGCAGATAGCGCATGTCCACGTGGATCGCGCGCTTGTAGCGCGGGTCGTACCACCAGCTGGCACTAACCGCCTCCCAGTTGCTGTCGAAATTCAACCCGATCAGCTCGCCGCGCGCATTGAGTACCGGCGAACCGGAGTTGCCGCCGGTGGTGTCCAGGTTGGTCAGGAAGTTCACCGGCTGCGTCTTCGACTGCGGATCGACCGTGCTGCCGAAATCGCCCTTGGCGATCGCCGCCAGCAGCGGCTTGGGCGCATCGAACGGCTCCTTGCCGGTGTTCTTCTCGACGATGCCGGCCACCGTGGTCAGCGGCGCGAAGCTGACCGCATCGCGCGGCGCCAGCGGCTCGACGCGGCCATAGCTGATCCTCAGCGTGCTGTTGGCATCCGGATACACCGCACGACCCTGCTGCTTGCGCCAGGCGAACAGCGCACGCATGTAGGCCGGGCGCAGCCGTAACTGCTCGCCCTCGCGCGCCTTGCGCTCATCGTCCAGCCGCAGCTGCGCCGGCACCAGCGCGGCGGCCAGCGCCAGCAACGGATCGGCCGCAGGCGCCTTGCCCTCGCGCGCAGCGGCAAAGCGCGACAGGCGCTCGGCCTCGGTGCCCAGCGCGGTGCCGGCGTAGGCCTTGTCCAGCGCCGCCTGCAGTTGCGCCGGGGTCCGCCCGAACGCCGCATCGAACTCTGGTACCCGCTGGGCATCCGGCAGTTGCTGGTAGCGGGTCAACAACGTCGTTAGCAGCGCCTTCTCCACGGTCGGCGAATAGCGGCGCTGCACCTGCTTGAGCATGCCCTCGATCAGCGCCAGGTCGCGCTGCTGGTAGCCGCTCTCGCGCCGATCGTCCGGCTTGGCCGCCTCCAGTCGCAGCCGCTCCAGGGTCAGCGCCGAACGCAGCGCCTGGGTCTGCGTGGCGATCAAGCCCAACAGCAGATCGCGCTCACGCAGCGCCGAGGCCTGGCCAAGTACCTTCTGCAACGCCGCGATATCGCGCGCATCGCTGCCGCGAGTCGCCGCGAGCATGCCGCGCTCGTCCTCCGCGCGCAGCCGCACCGCATCGCTGCGCTGCAGCCCTTCCAGTTCGCCGGCGGCGCGCTTGCGGTTGTTCTTCAGCGACTGCAGCTGCGACGCGTAGCGCGTGCGCGCCTCCGCATCGGCCTTGCCCGACGCCTCGATCACCTCGATCAACTGATCCAGCACCGCCACCCGCTGCGGCAGCGTCGCCTCCACCTGCTCGGCGAACTCGGCCGCCGTGCGATGCCGGTAGGTGATGCCGGGATAGCCGGCCAGCATCGCAAAATCGCCGGCCTTCGGCCCATCGCTGGCGATCTGCAGATGCGCCGGCGGCTGGTAGGGCACGTTGTTTGCGCTGTAGTCCGCCGGCTTGCCGTCCTTGCCGACATAGGCGCGCAGCAAGGTGAAATCGCCGCTGTGCCGCGGCCACATGAAGTTGTCGATCTCGTCGCCGTAGTTGCCGATCGCCCGCGGCGGCGCATACACCAGGCGCACGTCGCGCAGTTCCAGCTGGCGAATCCGGTAGAAATCGGTGCCGTAGTACATGTTGGCCACGCTGCAGCGCACCCCGGCCTCGCGCTCGCAGTCGGCAACGATACGCTTGCTCGCCGCATCCACCGCATCGTAGTAGGCGCGCCCGGTCTTGCCCTTGGCCGGCCCCAGCACCTGATCGGTGACCTTGTCGAAGCCCACGGTCACCAGCACCCGGAAATCCGGATTGGCCGCGCGCTCGTCGGCGCGGTCCCGCGCGATGAACCCGTTCTCGATCAGGCTCTCCTTCGCCGAGGTGTTGTACTGGATCACCCCGTAGGCGACATGGTGATTGGTCAACAGCAACCCGTCCGTGGACACGAACGCCCCGGTCCCGCCTCCGACTTTGACCACCGCACTCAACGGAGGCTGCGTCACTTCGGCCAGCGTCTGGGTATCGCCCTGGAAGCCTGCCTCGTGCAGCGGCTTGGCCAGCTCTGGCATCTGCGATGGCATCCACATGCCTTCGTCAGCGTGGGCAGTGGTGGTGAGGGCTAGGCTTAGAGTGAGAGATGCGGCAAGGCAGTTGGGCAAGGGCATGCAGAGGTCGAGGCAAAGAACATGACCGCGACCTTAGCCGGCCAATGCGATCGCAGCAACCAAGACGCCGATCCATTCATCGATGGAGGTGATCTTTACCAAGAAAGCTCCAGAGTGCTCGGTACAAAAGCGAGCGCGCGGTCAGCTCACTTCCTACGACCCTATATACAGATTCCCGCTATTGAATATGTGAACCTGGCCCCGCTACTGGCCAGCGAAGACGCAATCCACCATAGCGCAGGAAGCCGGGCTGGTCGCGAGCATGAGCCGCAACGGCATGCCTTACGACAGTGCAGTGATGGAGAGTTTCTTCAGTTCGCTCAAGCAGGAACTGACGCATCACGAGCGCTTCGCTAGTCTCGACTAAGCGCGCGGGAAGGTGTTCGAGTACATCGAAGTGTCTATAACTGGCAGCGGCTGCTCAGTGCGCTGGCCTATCGTTCGCCGATCGATTTCGAGAAGGTGGCTTTTTGTTCCCTAATCAACCTGTCCGAGAAATCGAGAACGGCTCAAGCTGACACCGTCAGCCCAGATTATCATTTCTAATGGTCGCCTTGAATTCTTTGAATCGCCAGTTCAATAAATTTTTGCTCGGGGTAAGGGTCGATTAAATCATCCAGATTCGAGGCAGGCTTGGGCTCAACATCTGCGGCGCGCAAATACGGAATCGCATTTCTCGCTCTCCCGCCCATCGCACCGAGAATTCTGGCAGCTCTATATTTTTTACCATAACTGTCGCTTTTTAACAGGCTCGCAACTGCCAGTATCGCGTCGTCATCAATGTTTTTATTTAAATCATCCTTGTTCATGTCATATATAATTTCGAAGTAATCGTCTAGCCGGTTAAAACAAGACACATCTTGACCACCATCTTTACCGCAGAATGTTGCTGCAGTCTCCAATTGACTGGAATAATAAGGCCCGTTGTTTTTTTCACCTGCATGTGCGGCTCCAAAAATTAAAATAAGAATCAATGCAGAAAAATGAAATTTAATTTTCATGACCAATCCAGATTAAATGTATAATTCACAGAATTTGACCTTTAGATCCATCGAGATTGGAGTCGTTGTGTGCCGAATTCAACTTGCCTGCACAATGCGCCCCATCAAGGACGAAATCTGCAGGCAAAACAAGACCTTGGCAGTATCGCGCACTAGCTTTGCTTGTGACAGTTCCTTGCAAAGCGACGCTCCTCGGTAAGGGAACGCGAAAAATGCCTTCGTGCCGCCCCTACTTCTCCTTCCGCCAATTCACCGACCCCCGGTTCTCCACCGTGCTCGATTCCACTTCGGCGTCGAAGCCGCGGCCCAGCAGATATTTCAGCGTCAGGACCGAGCCGCTGCCGATCAGCGACACGCCATAGCTGACATAGAGTTTCGGCGAGAGATATTTGCCAAAACCCACCACCGAGCCGCCGAGGGTGCGCGACTGGCTGACGCCGGCGTCGTCGAAACCGAGCCTGGCGCCGAGTTGCGAGGCGAGCAGGCCGCTGCCGGCCGACAGGGCGCTGGCCGCGGCGGTGACCTGGTCGGCCTCGGCGCTGCTGGTGTTGCTGAGGCTGCGGCCCAGCACCAGGTAGGACATCGCCTCCGATTGCGACATCGACGGGTCGGAACACACGTCCGCATGCGGGGCGGTGGCGCGGCCGGTGACGTCGATGCCGGCGGTGACGTCGCCGACCTGGCGCTGCGCGCGGATGTTGATGCGCGGGTCGGAGACGATGTTGTTGCTCCAGGTGAGCTGGCCGCGGGTGATGGTCAGGTCCTGCCCGTACGCCTTGTATTTGCCGCTGACGTCCAGCCCGCCGGTGGCGGTGGTTTCGCGGCCCGGCCGCGAGCGCACCTGCATGGCGCCGGTCAGCGCGCCCTTGAGGCCAAAGCCGGCCATCTTGACCTGGTCGCCCAACGTCACCCGCAGGTCCATCTCCAGCGGCGAGGTCGGCGTGGCCTCGGGGTCGGCCGGGTCCAGCACCACCACGTCCTCGGACAGCGAGGTGCCGCGATCCAGCCGTTCCAGGTCGATGTCGGCAGAGGGCACGGTGACCTGGCCGCTCAGCATCATGGTCTTGTTGGCGATGCCGAACTGCAGGTCGGGATTGGCCACCGCGCGCAATTCGGCGGTGTTGGACACCAGCACGTTGGTGCCGCGGATATTCAACTGCAGCGGCGTGCGGTCGCCGTACCAGGACAGACCGCCATCGACATTGAGCGTGCCTTCGCCGGACTTCACCGAGGCGACGATGCGCGCCGAGCCGTCCGGCTGCGCGTCGAAGCGGCCCTTGCCCTCGCTCAGGGTCAGGCCCAGCGCCGGCAGTTCGCCGGTGAAGTTACTCAACGTGGCGTCGCCGCCCATCGCCGGTTGCGAGCGGGTACCGCGCAGGCTGACGTGGCCTTCGACCAGGCCCTTGGGCCGCACCAGGTCGGGCGAGAACAGCTCCAGCCAGTAAAGCCGAGCCATGTTCATGTAGATCTCGCCGTTCAACGGCGCGTACGCATCCCAGCCGGTATCGACGGTGGCGTCGACGAAGCCGTCGCCCTGGAAGCCGATGCCGAGCTTGGAATGGATGTGCTGGGCGCTGAAATCGGTGACGAAACTGAACTGGTCGTAGCGCAAAAGTTCGCCGCGAGCGTTATCGCCCAGGCGCAGGCCGCCTTCGCGCGAGGCCAGGCGCAGCGAACCCTGCCAGGCGTTGCCGGCCGGCTTGAAGCTGCCGTCGATGGACAGGTCGCCGCGCAGGTACATCTTTCGGCCGTTGCTGGGCGGCAGCCATGGCTGCACCAGCGCGAGCGGCAGGGCGTCGCCGCGCAGGGTCAGGCCCTGCTTCGGCCAGTCGGCGGACACGCACAAGGCGCCGCCGCTGCCCGGCGCCAGGCAGCTCTCGGACAGGCTGAAGGCGCTGCCGGCCACACTGAAATTGGCCGCCTTCCGCAGCTGCCACGGCTCGCCCTTGGCCGGGGCGATGCGCAGCGTGTTCAAGGCGCCCTGCCAGCGCGCGCCATCGCGGCGCACCTGCCCGGCCAAGGCCAGCGCGCCCATGTCGTTCTCGGTATTGGCGTCGAGTTGCAAGTTCTCGACCGCGCCACGCGCGTCCACGCTCAGTGTCTGCAGCAGCACGCCGGCATTGATCGCGCTGCCGCGCAGGGCGAGTTCACCGCCGTTGCCGCGCCACGGCAGGCGTCCGCGCAGGCTGAGGCTGTCGGCGCTGTAGCTGTCCCACTTCAGGCCGCTGCCGGTGAGGTCGGCGGTGAGATCGGGCGCGTCGCGGCGGCCCTTGACCTGCACGCTGCCGCGCAGGCTGCCGGCGCCGCCGGGCAGCAGGTCGGCCAGTTGCAGCGGCTGCAGTTGCGCGTCCACGTCGAGCTGGTCGCCTACCTTGCCCTGCGCCTGCAGGCGGCTGTCGCCCAGACTCAGTTGCAGCTTGCCCTCGCCCTGGCTGCCCTGCAGGGCAAGCTTGGCGTTGGCGTCGAGCGGGCGGCTGCGCAGGCGTCCGTTCAAGCGCGGGATGTCGAGCGTGGCCTGGTAGCCGGCGGCACTGCCGTCCGGCCGCGCCGGCAACTGCTTGCCCTGTGAGGCGAAGGTGCCGGACAGCTTGCCGTCCCAGCCCGGTGCGAAGTAGCCGGGGTCGAAGCCGGCCAGCGTGCCTTGCACGTCCCAGTTCAATTCCGGCACCCAGGCCACGTTGCCGCCCAGGTCGAGGGTGCCGCTGGGCATGGTCGCGCGCACCTGCTTCAACTGCGCCTGGCGATCGTCGCCGCGCACGTCCAACTGCAGGTTGGCGCTGTCCTTGCCGCGGGCGACGGTGGCCTCGCCGTAGGTGGCCCATTGCTTCACCGTGCCGGCCACGCCCAGGTTGGCCTCGACCAGCTTGATCGGCACCGCCGGTGCATCCGGGGTGGACGGATCCGGCGCGGTGGCGAAGCTCATGCCGCTGGCGTTGACCGCAAAGCGCAACTGCGCGTTGTCCGGGTCGCGCAGATCGGCGGTGCCACGCAGGCGCAATTGCCCATCGAAGGCGCGCAGCTGCAGCGGCGCGACGGTGAGCACCTGGTTGTCCAGGCTCAGGTGCGAGGGATCGAGCACGAGCTTCTGCCCGTCGCGGGACAGTTCGCCCTGCAAGTCGGCGTTGCCGCCCTTGCCCTTGGCGCGCAGGTCGAAGGCCAGCGGCACGGACGCCGGCGCGTCGTCGGCCGGCGGTACCAGCAGCGACGGATCCAACGCCTTGCTGCTGGCGGCGAACTCCCACACCGGATCGGTTCGGCCGGTGAACACCAGGGTGGCGCGCAGCGGCGCCGGTGCGTTGCCGGCGATGGCCACTTCCATCTTCTCCAGGTCGCCGCGCGCGACCAGGCCCAGGCGCGCCGGGGTGCGCCCGCGTGCGGCCGGCAATACCGCGCTGGCAGTGAGGTCGGCCTTGTAGTCCTGGCCCGGCAGGTAATCGCCATTGATACGGAAATCGCCGCGGTCGCTGTTCACTACCACCTGGGTGGCGCGGAACTCGCCATTGGCCACTTCCACGCCGCCGCGCAGCGTGCGGATGTCGATCATCGGCTGCTGCGCCTGGGTGATGCGCAGGCCGTCGATGGCGATGCGGTCGGCCTGCAGCGCCAGCGGCACTTCGATCTGCGGCAGCGACTGCGGCCAGCGCGGCAGTTCGAACGGTTCGTCGCTCTTGGCCAGGTTGAGCGTGGCGTTGGTCAGCTCCAGCGCGTCCAGTTGCAGCTTGCGCCCGAGCAGCGGGCGGATGTCCGGATCGAGGTAGGCGCGCTCGGCGGTGAAGTGGATTTCGTTGTAGCGGAAATCCAGGTTGTGCAAGGTCAGCGGACCGGCCAGCGGTCCTTCGGCGCGCTCCCAGGTGAGCGTGGAGCCGGCCGGCAGCCGCGCCACCACCTGCGCCAGCAGCACGTCGCGCCCGGCCACGGTCTGCAGCAGCCAGTACAGCGCGATCGCCGCCAGCAGTACCAGGCCGGCCACGGTCAGCGCCGAGCCCCACCAGAAGCGCTTGCGCCGGTAGAAGCGCGGGCGCCGGGGTGGCGGCGTGGCGGGCGACGTCGGCTCGATCGGCGCGCTCACAGATTGGCTCCGATGTTGAGATAGAGCTGGAACTGCGAGTCGGGATCGTTCAAGCCGTGGGCGATGTCCACCCGCACCGGGCCGACCGGCGAGCGCCAGCGCAGGCCGAAGCCGACGCCAGTGTGCCAGTCCGGCGTGTCGTCGAAGGCGCTGCCGCTGTCGACGAACACCGCGCCGCCCCACGGCCCGCCCTTGAAGTAGTGCTCGTACTCGGCGCTGCCGGTGAGCACGTGCTTGGCGCCGAGCGCGAAGCGGTCCGGCCGCGCCGTGCGCGGGCCGACCTCGCGGAAGGCATAGCCGCGGATGCTGTTGTCGCCGCCGGCGAAGAAACGCAGGCTCGGCGGCATCGCCACCAGCGCGTCGGTCCAGGTGCTGCCGGCTTCGCCGCGCAGGATCAGGCGGTCGTTGTCGCCGATGCCGTGGAACCAGTTCACCCGCATGTGCGCCTGCACGAAGCTGGCGTCCGAGCCCACGCCCTCGGCACCGCCGCGCAGGCTGATGTTGCCGCTGAAGCCCTTGCGCGGGAACACCTTGTCGTCGACGCCGACGTAATCGGCCTCGATCTGCGGATAGAACAGCGTCGAGGTCTGGTACAGCGCGCCGTCGAACACCTCGTCGGTGGCGTAGCGCCAGCGTTCGCGCAGCGCGTTGATCGAGGCGATCGCGGTCCAGTGCTCGTTGATCTGGCCGCTGCGGCTGCCGGTGAGCTTGACGTTGCGCAGGTCGATGTAGTCGGTCTGCTCGTCGTAGACGCGCAGCGAGGTGGTGTACCAACCGTCGAGCCAGCGGAACGCCGGGATCCGGTAGCTGGTGATGAAGCTCTTGCGCTTCTGCGCGTAATCCAGCTGCGTGCTGAGCTTGTGCCCGCGCGCGTTGACGTAGCGGCGGTCCACGCCCAGGCGCACACCGGCGCCGCTCTCGCTGCCGTAGCTGAGGCCGGCGGTGTAGATGCTGCGCTTGGCGCGGGTGAGGTTGACGTCCACCGGCACGTCGCCGTTGGCGTCGGCCTCTTCCGGCTTGGGCTGGATGTCGATGACGCTGAAGTAGTCGAGCTTGACCAGCGACTCGCGCAGGCGGTCGAGCTTGCCCTCGTGGTAGTAGCTGCCTTCCTTCCAGTACACCAGCGGATCGAACAGCTTCTGGTTGAAGTAGTCCTGATGGAAGCGGATCGGGCCCATGTTGTAGCGGCGGCCGCTGTCCCAGCTCAGGTCGATGTCGGCGGCGTGGTCGGCGCGGGTCACCTCGACCTTGCGCTGGGTGAAGTCGGCATCGAAGTAGCCGCGCTCGGCCAGGCGCCGGGTGATGGTGACCTTGCTGGTCTCGTAGACGCTGCTGACGAAGACGTCGCCCTGCCGCGGGCGGAAGTTCTTCAGGTCCTCGCCCAGGTAGCGGTCGTCCTCGGCCGGGCCGGTGATGCCCACATGGAAGTTGCGCACCCGCACCGGCTCGCCCTTGTCCACGTGCACCACCACGGTCAGCTTGTCGTCCTGGCGTGGCGCGTCGACGGTGATCTTGGGAGTGAAGTAGCCGAACGGCTCCAGCGCCTGCCGGGTCTGGCTTTCGGCCTGGCTCAGCAGATACTCCAGGCGCGACTCGCCCTGGTCTTTGCCGATGGCGTCGTACAGCGACAGCGAGACCTGGATGTTCTCGATCATCGCCGCGTCCTCGTCCTTGTTCAGGCCCTGGATCTGCACCTTTTCGATGACGCCGCGGGCCTCGGCGAGGCCGGCCAGGGAGAGCAGGGACAGGAAGGTGGCGAGACGGGGGATGGGTCGCATGGGCGTCAGAATACCGGCACCCCATGTGAAGCTGTTAACTAGACGTTTGTTACATGTGACCGGGATGTCGGGTGCGATGATCCCATGTGGCGACGTTCCGCACCTCCCGAGCCCCATGGCGACGATGCGGCTGCGTCGCGCATCGCCTGCCGACGGTACCGCTTGCCAAGGCGCTGCCGCGGCGCCACGCTGGCCGCCCCACCCGCAGGAGCGCCGCATGTCCACCGTGATCGAGACCGGGCGCCTGCTGCTGCGCCGGTTGGACCCCGAGCGCGACGCCGCGCCGATGCTGGCCCTGCTCAACGACCCCGGCTTCCTGGCGCATATCGGCGACCGCGGCGTGCGCGACGAAGCGCAGGCCAGCCGCTATCTCGCCGACGGCTCGGTGCGCAGCTACGCCGAGCACGGCTTTGGCCTATATGCGGTGGAGCGTCGCGACGACGGCGCCTGGCTTGGCGTGGCCGGGCTGGTGTTGCGGCCGACCCTGCCCGCGCCCGACCTGGGCTATGCCTTGCTGGAACCCTACGCGGGCCACGGCTACGCCAGCGAGGCGGCGCGCGCGGTGCTGGAGTACGCGCGCACCGTATTGGCGATGCCGCGCGTCTACGCGATCGTATCCCCGGGCAACGCGCGCTCGCTGCGGCTGCTCGCCGCGCTGGGCTTCATCGCCCAGGGACACGTGCGCCTGAGCCCGGAAGCGGCCGAGGTCGAACTCCATCTGTGCGAACTGCACGCGCCCCAGGAGCACGCCTGAGCATGGACACCTTGCACACACTGCGGCTGTTCGCCGACTACAGCCAGTGGATGAACCAGCGTCTCTACGCCGCGGCCGCGACCCTGCCGGACACCGCCATCGCCGCGCCGCGCGGCGCCTTCTTCGGATCGCTGTTGGGTACGCTCAACCACCTGGTGGTGGCCGACACGATCTGGCTGCAGCGCTTTGCCCAGCATCCGGCACGCCACCCGGCGCTGCAGGCCATCGCCGCCAACCCAGTCCCGGCTGCGCTGGATACGCCACAGGCCGGCTGCTTGGCGGATCTGCAGACGCAGCGCGAGGCCCTGGATGCGACGATCGCTGCGTGGATGACGGAACTACAGCCCGACGACCTCGATGTGACGCTGCGCTATCGCAACACCCGTGGCGAGTCGCACAGCCGGCGCTTCGGCGACCTGCTGCTGCATTTCTTCAACCACCAGACCCACCATCGCGGCCAGGCCACTACCTTGCTCAGCCAGGCGGGCGTGGATGTCGGCGTGACCGATATGCTGGCGGTGATTCCGCAGGTGGAGATGACTTGATCTTGCGATCGCGGGCCGCTGCGCTCGATGAGCGACTTGGCGTATTCCGGGTGCTTTAGCAATGCGCCTTTGTCGTGACGTAGCGGGATCTGTCGTAGCGATTGTAGGAGCGGCTTCAGCCGCGACAGGCATCCCCTGTAGAGCGCATCGCGGCTGAAGCCGCTCCTACGCGTGAGCCTCCGTGTCTACGGGAGGCTCTCTTTTGAGGACACCCGCACCGCGTCACTCGGAGCCGCGCTGCGCCTGCAGCTGCGCCACGATCTCGCGCAACTCCTCCACCTCGGCCTCCAGCGCCTGCACCCGGCTTTCCAGTTCGTCGTGCCCCGACGACGTCGGCCGCGCCTTGAACGTGGCCGCCAACGCTTCCGCATCCACCGGACCGGTGAGCAGATGCATATAGCGGTCCTCGCGCTGCCCGCTGGCACGCGGCAACTGCAACGCCAACTGACGCTGCGCCAGCCGTTCCAACTGATGGCGGACGTCGTCCGCATCGGCGAAGCGCGCCATGCGCTCGGCACGCGTCAGCAACTCATTGACGGTCTGCGGACCGCGCAACAACAGCAGACCGAGCAAGGCCATCTGCTGCTGGGTCAGATCCAGCGCCGACGCCAACCGGTGCTCGTAGCGCTCGGCGCGCGAAGAGAACTGCTGCCGTACCAACCCGCGCCCCTCCAGTTGCCGCAGCGCATGCTGCACATCGCCCGGACTCAAGGTCATCACCGGCTCACGCGAGGTCTTCTGATTGGCCGCCACCACCGTCGCATTGACTGTGAGCGGATACGCATCCGGCGTGGTCGCCTCCTTCTCGATCAGGCAGCCGAGGGCGCGGGCTTCGATGGTGGAAAGGACGGGGACGGCGGGGGTGTCGGTCATCGTATGGACTGCTTGCTGGTCAGGGGCGAATCATACTGTTTGGCGAGTTACGGCTCTGTAGATCAATGCCGCACTCACCAACGCATTTTTCTAGTACCAAAGGATAGCTCTTAGTAGGCTGCGCATGATAAGCGCATTATTATCTTTTACAGAAAGGCAAATGGCGAAAATTTTATGATTGGCCATTATGCTTAAATGGCGCCGCTCGATGGATCTGAAAATTATATTACTTTAAAGTCAGCAACTAATCTATGGCAACCACGTCAAAAACCCCGCTCCCATTTTTTACTTCATAAGCATGCCTAAATGATCCGTCTGGATAATATATGAGATACCGCCCGGTAACCATATCGACATCCACAAGGTAATCCCCAATCACAACTTCTGTTTTTAGAATGAAAGACATGCATGAGGCAAACTCACCCAATAAATTACCGTACAACTCAACGCAAGAAATGCCGTTAACTAAAGTTCTGTACCCAGAATCCGCGCAAATAACCTCTAATCCAATGGATTTTTTTTGCTCTTCCGGAGAAAGACCGAGATACAGTGAGTGGTCAAATGCAGAGCCTACGTGCTCGCCGATGCAACTCAATGCCGCGCTGGCTACATCCGGGTAAGAAAACCTGGCCTTTAAGGAAAACTCAAAAAGAAAAATTTCCACGCGCCACCTCCGATAATTTAGGAAATCTTCTCTATAATATTTTTCTTTAAAGAGCTTTTAGACATTAAGGACATTAGCGACAGAACGCCTTGAGCCTTGGATTACAACGCCGCCCTCGTTATTCAGGACGCGCCTAAACCTGTCCGGAAGCGCGCCAGCCTTATTCGCAGCTACTCATCCCCACTTCATTGTCCTGCAGCCTGGAGGCACTCAGGGAAGTCAGCCAAACCAGAGGTATCGATGTCATTACCCCTAGGCACGTCCGATTTATCTTTCTATTTTAAAAATTCCTTGGTAGTCACCGAATTGAGAAAATTTCTCGTAGTTCTTATCAGGATTGAATTTTGAATTCCCAACCTCAGACTCGCGAGGATTGAACTTATCCCGCCTAATAAAAAGATCGCCTTCTGGCTTAAAAATATAAGTGTCAGCAGCTGCAACTTCCTGTGCTTCGGCAATATAGCTTCTATAAACCGCCATTACCAAAAACCAACGCTCCCCTTCAATGAGCTTGAACTGATACGAGATATATTCCCTAAGTAAATTGTCCAGAAAGCCGACGCAAACAAATCCTTTTTTTAAAAAAATCTCTGCAAACGCTGACGGAGAGGAAGCCGAATTGACCAGCACCGTGTATGCCTCACGTTGCTCATGCCGATTTTCGGCGACTTCCCTCGAATAAATTTCCAAAGGAATTTTTTCAGATCTAGACCAAGCACGGCAGTAACAGAAATTCACTTGTACACCTTTGCCCAGCGGCGCGCCGTCGCCGCCGACCACCTGCGGCAGCACCTGCCGTCGGCTTTACGCGACTTGGCTAATGCGCTTGGTAGCAGCATATTACGCCCAATTACTTTAGTCGCTAACCCAGCTTACATTCGGCGTTGTGCCGCCAAAAAACTGCTCTATCGCAGATTTCACCAAATCAATGGAAACAACCATATTTTTGTCGTATTCGCCAAACTGCCCACCAGCACAGATTTCTACAAGACCGCCCTTTTCTTCTCCATTTTCAAGATGGAAATTTTTGAAGTCAGAGGAAGTCATAGTCACGATATATTTTCCCGCCCCTCCTCCGACTAACATCTGAGACCCATCTGACTTTTCGATAGAAACAAGCGTATGCCTATTACCATCCAGGCGATCTACCAGATCAAAAACTTTCTCAAAATCCTCTGTTTCAAATATATTCTCATTATTCATTGTTCCACTTCTAGAATCGATTGAGATAATCATGTCACGGCCTTATAATAACAACCCCATCAGGGCCCACAACTTTCAGTTCAGAAAGACCCAGCTGCCTAACCATAGATCGAATGCCCCCATTTTGTCCACAAGCCGTACATGGTTGCCTATCTACGTACAAAGTTAGGCTCTGACCGCTGACATCAATCTTCATAGTTTTTATCTGGTTTAAAGCATCAATCTCCGCGTGAGTTTTTGATATTGAATTAACACCACTGACTTCCGTACCATGGGCATTTATTCCATATATTTTCTTTCCGTCAACCTCGATAACGGCAAGAGTACTTCTGTCAGCCGCAGAGCCGGACTTAGGCAGTCCTATATCTTCTCTAAAATTCGCCAAATCTAAAACAGCGCTTTCGTGATCTGCTATGTGTATTGAGTTATCGGATGGATATATTTTTCCAGACGAACTCTGTATTACAACTTCGCCGTCGGCATTGACAATGCGCCTAAATCCATCGGGCAACCCACCCGTTTCATTCGCGGCCGATCCTCCAGACTTCAACGTGCTATAGCCAGCAGGCACTTCAGGGAAGCCAGCCAAACCAGAGGTATCGATTCCATTGCCTCTGGGCACATCCATCACGCTGTTCGGGTTGGGCGCCTCTGGCTTCAACAGCGGCACCTCAGTGAGCACCTCTCCCGCAGTGCCGGTCGTTGCAGTCTCCTTCACCACCAACGGCAGCACCGAATCAGAAGCGTCCTTGGTTGAATTCAAGGCTTCCTTGATGATGGTGACGGCCTTGCCGGCAACGATTCCACCCAACTCACCGACCTTGGACAGCACCACGGCCCCGGCGACCGCACTGAGAGCGCCCTTCGCATCGCCCGTCGCCAGCTTGTGCGTTACATCCGCGACGAACCCGACATCGCCAGTGAAGGTCGTCCCGATGGCCCATGCGTCTCGGTTCAAGACGCCATGGACATAGTCATCGGTCCAGCCAGCATCCGTGCGGTTCAGCGCCTGCAGCAAGTGGCGCTGGTCATCCTGACTCGTTGCGGTGCGCAGCACTGCGCCGTACACCTGATCAAGCGCTGGTGTGCCACGCAAGGCGTCGGCGAACATCGAGTGATCGTTGTACTGGGCCCAGTCGGCGCCAAAGTCTGTGTAATTGCCCTTGGTCTGTGTGATTGATGACAGGAAACTTTGTGCATTTCCGTCCTGGGCGACTAGTCCCCCCATACCTAGGATGCTGTCCCAACGGCTGTCCGTTTGACGCATGGCCTGGACGATCAGGCGCTGCCGCGCGGCTTCCACCTGTTGTGGTGTGCATGCATCGCCACATTCCATCGCTGCGAACGTGGCAGCATTGGCATTGATCTTCTTCAGCTCGTCCGGATGCAGCTGCCGGTTGAAGTTCTCTCCATCCACTGCAACGCCGGCGCCAGTCTCGCCGCCGGCGACACCACCGACCAACGCGCTGACCAGGTTCTGCACAAGCTTCGATTCACCTTCGGTAAGCGGCCGTGCAAGTTCCGCGGCGCCTGCACCCAGCGCGCCTTGAATCGCATTTCCGCCACCAAGGCTCGCAGCGACCGCACCCGCGACGGCGTGCATCAGTGTCTTGCCGGTTCCGCCGTCCTTCCAGAGATCGTTTTGCTCCTGGTACGCCGCCATGGTGGCTTTGGCGGTATCCAGGTTCTGTTGGATTAGGGCGCGCTGCTCCGGAGTCAGATCGTCACGCTTCAATTGCCTTTCAGCGCCATCGGCAACGAGTGCGGCATCCTTGTATTTGCTGGTCAGCGCATCTCCAATCGCTCCAACCGTGCGGAAGCCAACCTCCCCCGCGACCTTGGCCATCTCCATTTGATCTTGGACTTTACATTCGTCGAAGATCTGCTTCAGACCGGACTGCTGCAGCTCAGTCGCTTTACGATCCAGGTTTGCGACCGCCGAGTCGTCTCCGTTGCGAACTTCGATCGACCCTGCGGAGACGCTGCTCTTGGTGACGCTGGTGGTGCTGCCGTTCTGACCTCCAGCCAGACTCAGGGCGGCTCCAAGCGCTGCCTTCGTCGCACTGGACGCCATGTCCGAGCTGACTCCGACGCTGCTGGCTTTGTACTCCGCCTTGTTCTGTACGTCCTCGACCGTCAGGCTATTGGTGGTCAGGCGGTTCCTCTCGGCATCGGCGGTGCTGGCGATGGCGCCACCGATCAGGTGCGTGTCGCCGCCAACGGTGACGTCAAACCCACCGTTACCAGCCTGGATTCCACTCTGCTCCTTGACGCTGGTGTAGCTGCTGTCGATCTTCTGCTGACTGTAATAGCCGCTGGCGTTGCCCCCGGTGCTATAGCCGTAGACCAATTGCACGCCTGCCTGCTGCTGCTTGCTCTTGTAGTCGTTGGTATCCTGCTCGCTCTGGATCAGCAGGTCGCCGCCGACCTTGGCCAGCACAGTGTCGCCGATCGCTTGTGCACCCTTGATCGTGGTGTCGTTGCCGCTGGCCAGGGTCAGCGTGTCCTTGGCCGTGACCACACTCTCGGTGTGTAGTTCGCTGTTGCCCTTGGCACTGCCCTTGCCGGCGTATGCAGTCAGGTAGACGCCAGTGGTGGTGCCGACGCTCACACCGATCTCGCCGCCGGCATTCTTGTTGCTCGACTTCTCGGTGTTGGTCTCTTGCTGACTCAGCAGGTTGAGGTTATTGGCCGCCGCCAAAGCGACGTTCTGGCCGTCGATCTTGCTGCCGATCACATTCAAGTCGCCGCCGGTGGCGGCGATGGTGACGTTGCCGTCGCTCAAAATGCGGCTGCCGCCGGTGGTTTCCTCGTGAGTAACGGTCTTGCTGGACGCGCTGCTGGCACCGATGCCGATGCGCAGACTGATACCGCCCATCTGTGCGCCTTGCGCGTCAGCGGCTTGGTAGGCATCGACGCTGTCCTTGACTGCGTAACCAGCCTTGGCCGCATACAGCGCCTGCAGTCGGCTATCCTCGACTTCGCTGCCGCGCTTGGTTGCGCCATATGCCGCTTCGGCAGCCTGTACCACCGCGCCGGTCAGGCCCAAGGTGATCCCCGCACTCTGCTGCTTGGACGTCTGCACCGTGTCCACGCGGTTCTCGACCGCGGCGATAGTCACGTCCTTGCCGACGATGGCCGTGCCGGTCTTGCTCAGCACGTCGCTGCCGGTGATCGCCACGGCATTGCCGGCGGTGAGCGTAACCGAGCCGTCGGTACTGCCCACCAGGCTGCCGCTCTGGCTCACTTCGGTGGTATCGAGCGTGTTGGTCTGCTTGCTCGCACCCAGGGTGACGCTGAAGCCGCCGCCGCTGTACAGACCGGTCTTCTTGACCTTCTTGTCGTGCTCCTCGCTATGCGTGTTCTTCGCCGTCTCCAGCGTCAGGTCGTTGCCCGCAGCAACGACCACATCGCCGGTGCCGGCGACCTGCGCGCCTTGCGAGAGCAGGTCGTGGCCGGCCGCGATCTGCACGGTGTCGCCACTGAGCGTGGTTGCCACCGCGGTGCTGTCGTGCCACTCGTCATGCGTGGTGGTGGTCTTGCTGGACAGGAAGCCCTTTTTCTTCTTCTGCATGTCCTGCACGGCGTCGTGCTGCTCCTGCGCGGCGAGCAGGTTGACGTCGTTGCCGGCGGACACCGCCAGCGCACCGGTCTCGGTGAACGCCTTGGCCGCGGTCAGGTTCACATCGTTGCCCGCCTGCAGGGCGATGTCGCCGCCAGCGGTGAACTCGCTGCCGTGGACGGTCTCGTCGCGGGTGCTGGTGGTCTGCTTGAAGCGCTTGCGCGTCTCCAGGGTGGTGCTGCTGTCGACCGTGGTCAGCGTGGTGCTGTTGAGGTCGTTGCCGGCGACCACGGCCAGGCCGTTGCCGGCGTCGAGCTTGGCGGCGGTCAGGTTGACGTCGTGGCCGGCGCTGAGCACCAGGTTGCCGCCGGCGGTGAGCGCCTGCTGGTCGATGTCCTGGGTGGTCGTGGTGGTGAAGACCCTGGTCTTGCCCTGGCGGCTCTGGTCGGTAACGGTGCGGCTGTCGCCCAGCACCGAGGTCACGTTGAGATCGTGCCCGGCCGCGGCGATCAGGTTGCCATCGGCCTTCACTTGGGCCTGGCGGATGGTGAGGTCGTTGCCGGCGGCCAGTTGCAGGCTGCCGCCGGTGGCGATGCTGGTGCGCACCGTGGCCATGCCGTTGGCGTCGGTGACCGGGGTCAGCGACAGGTCGTGCCCGGCCTGCAACGCGGCGTCGCCGCCGGCGGCGATCGCTACGCCGTGCAGTTGCAGGTCGTTGCCGGCCTGCAGGGACAGGTTGTTGCCGACGGTCAGGCTGGTGCCATCGCCGCCGCGGGTCAGACCGGACTCATCGCGCAGCGCGGTCGGCTGCAGCGTGAGGTTGTTGCCCGCCAGCAGCGCGGCGCTGTTGCCGGCCTGCACGGTGGTGCCGGTGAGGCTGAGGTCGCGGCCGGCCTGCAGCAGCAGGTTGTTGCCGGCAGTGATGCCCGAACGCAGGTCGCCGCCGGCGAGGGCGTCGCGGGTGGTGCTGGTGAGGTCGCGACCGGCACTGAGCAGCACGTCGCGGCCGGCGATCTGGCCGCCGAGGTTGAGCAGGTCCTGATTGGCCTGCAACTGCACGGTGCCGCTGGACACGATGCGGCCTTGGTTGAGCAGGTTGCCGACGTTGGCGCTGACATTGGCGCCGCTGATGGTGCCAGTGTTACTCAGGCCGGCCGTGCCGTTGAGCGAGACGTCGCCGCTATCGCTGGCCAGCAGCGCGCCGTCGCTGCGCAGGGTCAGCGCGGTCTTCGACGACAGGTACACCACCGGCACCAGCACCTTCTGGCCCTGGTACTCCTGTTCCACCATCCACACGATGTCGTGGGTCAGCGCGGCGACCTGGTCGGCGGTCAGCGCCACGCCAACGCTCAGGTGCAGGGTGCCGGCCTCGGCGACGCCGCCGTCGAGCAGCGCGCGGTACTGGGCCACGCCGTCGGCGTAGTTGCCCAGGTAGCGGCGGCCGGTAAGCTGGGTGATCTGGTCCAGCACCAGGCGCTGTTCGTAGAAGCCATCGCCCAAGCGGGTCTGGGTCCACTGCGGATCGACGCCGAGCTTGTCGAGCAGGTAGTCGCTGCTGATGAAATTGTTGTAGTCGACGAAGCGCGGATCGGTCTCGATCAGGTAGCGGCGGCCGGGGGCGCTGTTGCTGGCCTTCACCCCGCCCAGGCCGTTGGCGGCGCGGCCCAGCGTGTTGACGCTGGCGCCGTTGCTGCCGACCAGGCGGTACAGCCCGCCCATCGGCAGCACGATGTTGCCCAGCGGCGCGCCAACGCCGCCCACCACCTGCGGCACCTGGCCGGTGCCCGGATCGATCTGCTGGTACTGGGTCGGCACGCTGCCGGCGGTCAGCACCGCCTGCTCATCGTTTTTGAATATGAGACCCAGCTATCCCGCTTAAAATCAAATGTGCATTATCAAAATTGACAACGCTATTCACTTGTAGGACTTGATTATTGAAGTTGCAGATTCGTAAAAATCTAATTATCAAATTTACGACCTAGGGAAATCATATATAAAATATGAAATTGACACATTAGATATAAGGAATAAAATTACCTCTAAGCGCGAAAACCGTTTTGACAGAAAAATTTTCCCAAGAATCAAGGATACTAGAACCACATCTAAAATCGCAAAGGGCAGCAGCAAGTAGACCATTGCTAGCTTCATACCATCACAAAATTTTTCCTGACAGAAATATAAATGTGAGCCAAATACAATATTCAATACCCAAATGGACCAGAAGGCAGCACACAATACCCAAAGAGACAAATAAGCGCGTTTAATTACATTGACATTCATGCTCATTCTCAAGATTTTCACAGGTCTGTGTATTTTTTAAAATTTAGTTGGGAAGTTCGACCAGTCTATATTTATGACCTGCGGAAATTTTGGCCATACACCGTAAATTCCATTTATTGTTTCATTTGCCCTATTTTCCTTGCAACTCCAGAGAATGCAGTCTGACAATGGTGAATTTATTAGACCTGGATCGCTGCTTCCACGCGCTCTTGCAGCGGATGCTAAAGCGGCTTTCTGTTCAATATCAGTCTCCTTTGCAATCACAGCAGTAGTCAAGGCTGTGACGTTTTTACCTTGTGTAGTATCACCTGTTATCGAACTAGCGATATTGTAAAGAGTGGAAACATAATTTTCGTAAGCGTCACTATGCAAATGCGGATCATCAGGAACCTTCCAGTCCCCAACGTGGCCTACTTCGGGCGGATAACCAGAGCCGTCAGCTTTTACATGTGCAAAAGCATCGCCAAAAGCATGTAGAGCTCTTTGATTTTCCGGATCAGAAAGAATATTCGCTTTCGCATCAGGACTATCTTTATATTTAATCAAGTCGGCAAGAATGCTTTGGACCTTTTTACCAAAATCCTGCTGCTCAGCCTTAACTTTTTCTGGAGACGCCGCATTTAACAAATGGTTATATTGCTGCGGCGCATTAGGATTGTCTCCATCCAAGATATTCGGGGCCGTTATTGCATTTCTCTTATCCGTATCTGGTGAAAATGCTGCCATTGCTACGGCCTTTGCATCTTTATCTGAAAACCCTGCCAGATATAATACCGTTGCCATGGTTGAATAATGACCTACCTCGCCCCAGTTATTCTCAACCGCATTTTGCGCAGCCGTGCTGCCTACCATGGCCTGCTTGAGATCAGAAGTGAAGACGCCCAAAGCCGCACCACCGGCACCGACAATTTCAGTGATCGTTGACTTCTCGGCTTCGCTAAGATCCTTACTATCTCGCCCATAGATGAATTTTGCCAATGCGGGAGCCGCAGCCTCTGCTCCAGATGCCGCAATTGCACCTATCAATTCGCTGTCTCCGCCCGCAGAAGCCACCGCCGCTCCCAAGAGTGCATGCGCCAACAGATGCGTCGCACCGCCTTCTTCGGCGCGAGTCCCTCCGTCGACCGCGTTTTTGACGGCATTTTCCTTGAAGTACTGGCCGATACCATAAGAAACGACAGGCGCCAGGGTACCCGCAAGGATTTCACCGGTGCTACCTGCGGAAGCTCCCACTCCGTGTGAAATCGCGCTCACCAGAACACCCGCTTTCTGAAGACGCTCGATCTCCTCACTCGCTGCGATCGCATCCGTAGCCAGCTGAGCTTTTTGCTCGGAACTCAAATCAGCGCTAAGCGAGGGATCTGAAAGGATCGCTCTGGCATCCTCCATCTTCTGCTTTGCCTCATCGATGGACCGATTGATGTCGGCTCGGATGCTTTTTCCGGTTTCTACCACCGTCCCGATCGCCGCACCCATGGCCTGCTGTTCGGCCAACACCTTGCGCACGTCCGGCAGCGTCGCCAGCGTCTCGTTCGCCTTGCTGGCATCGGTGTTGATGCCCGTCTCCGCTGCGGTGGTGCGCTTGCCGCCGATCGTGATGTTGCCCTCGGTCAGCGTGGCGCGCGTGGTCGTGCTGTCGTTGCCGCTCTGGGACATCGGCAGTCCGCCGCCCAGGCCGCCGCTGTTGACTTGACCGTAATTACCGTTGGCAATCGTGTTGCCGATGTCTCGTGCCTGCCCGCCCACCGTATTGCCATCGGCCCCGGTAGACGATTGACCAGTACCGCTGCTACCGAACCCGCCAGCGAGACTGCCGGAGCTAGCCGAGTAGCCCATCCTGTTCTGCAGGTCGCTGAAGGTCAGCGAGGTGGCGGTCCGTTCGCTGTTGTCCGCATTGGTGCTGGCGATGGCGCCGCCGATCAGGTTCACGTTGCCCGCATCGACGTGGTAGCCGCCCTTGCCCGCGAACAGGCCCGACTGTTCGGTCACCCCAGAGGAGGTGCCGTTGGCCTTGGCCGTGCTGGCATAGCCGCTGGCGTCCCAGGCGGTGCCGAAGGACACTTGGATGCGGCCGCCATAGCCGCTCTCCTTGGACTGGATGTTCGAGGTGTCCTGCAGCGACTCGATGGTCAGGTCGCCGCCGGTCTGCACGTCGATGCGGTCGGCCTTGGCCACCGCGCCACGCAACGTGGTGTCGCCCTTCGAGGTAAGGACGATGTTCTGCGCGGCCAGCTCCGTGTTCTTCCACGTGGCGCTGTCGGCGTTGGAGGAATGACTGCCGACGCTGGCCTGCGCATAGGCGTAGACGCCGGTCTGCGCGCCGACCGAGGCGCCCACGCCCACTTCCAATCCGGCGTTGCTGCCCTTGCTCTGTTCCGAGCCCGAGGACTTGCCTGCTTCCAGTACCAGGTCGCGCGCCGCGTCCAGGCTCAGCGTGTCGCCGGCCTTCAGGTTGCCCTGCACCACGTGCAGGTCGCCGCTGGTGCTGGTCAGGCTGACGTTGCCGCCGCCGCTGATGGTCGAACCTTGCGCCGTCTGGCTGCCGGCCTTGTACTTCTCCGTGCTGGTGGCGTAGCCCACGCCCGCTTCCACGCTGACCAGCGCGCCGCTACCGGCACCGCCGGCCATGCTGCTGATGGCGCTGGCGGTCTGATAGCCGTTGGCCGCCGCCGCCATGCCCTGCATCGCCGACAACCTGCCGTCGGAATTGCGTGCCGCATCGACGTTGTTGATCAGGTCGATCAGTGGCGATTTCACCCGCGCGAACGCACCGATCTTCAGCGTGTCGTCCTGCGAGGACGCGGCATGGCTGTCGTTGGCGGTGAGCAACTGGATCGACGCGGCAGTCACGTCCACGTCCTTGGCCGCGACCACGTTGCTGGCGCTCTGCGTGTAGGTGCCGCCCGCGCTCAGATTGACGTTACCGCCCAGGCTGCCGACGCTGCTGGCCACCTGCGTCACCGTGGCGTTGTCGTCGCGGTGCTTCTCGGTGTGATAGCCGGAGAAGCGCTCGGTGTCGGAGATGACCACCGTGCCGATGGCCTTGTTGTCCGAGACGTTGGCGTTGCCGGCGGTGTCCTGCCCGCTCTGGATGGTCAGGTCGCCAGCAGCGTGCATGGTCACATCGCTCTGTGCCGCGATGTTGCTCGCGGTCAGGGTGACTTCATTGTTGCTTAGATTTAATTTTTAAGGAGCAGCCATTGATATCTATTGGCAGTCAATCAAAGCATGCGCATCGTTTTAATCAACGATTAATTCCTCTCCGAAATAGACGCATAAATGCGCCCTTCAGATCACTTCCCTTGCCATTGAGTTCCATCTTCTCTTTCTCCATTTCCTTATCACCGTATCGTGGGCTGCGTCCATCTTCCAACAGGTCACCAGGATAATGGGAATGATCAAGACAAATACTATCATCTATGTCAAAAACCTTGGCAACAACAGCAGCTTCGATGCACCAGCAACCCATGTAGTAACCGCCATTAATACTCCGGTTTGTATCCACACAAGCATTCCACCACCATGGAGTTCTGTGAGCTTTAGGGAAGCTTGGCGAACCCGCATCCTTAAGGCCAGCCAACCAACCATCCAAATATTGACGCAGAAGAACTGGCTGTAGCTCTCTCGGGGCCTCAGTAACGTCTAGCAAAGAGCGATATGCCTTTGGAAAACAGAGTGAATTTCCAATAGTTCTATCAGGGTCTCTGAAGGAAATTACCCGATCCAACAAAGCGTCCTCCCCTTCATTTCCCATGAGCTTCACTAAGCGACTCCAATCTTCGCCAGTCACATTCAAAGTTATTGCCAACCCAGCCATCCAAAAACAATCACTATAGTGATCAATATTTACAGCCCAGGAGTTTCTTGTTGTTTTTATATTATCACTCCACACATTTTCTCCAAGCTTTTCGGATTCTTCCCAAGCATCAAGAAATGCAGGAAAATAGCCTTTCAATTCACTAACATCGTCACCTCGAGAGTAACGCTGCAGCATCAAAATCTTTATTTTTTTTGCTATTTCGTATATGTATTGCGGCCTGTAATTCAGATCTCCGCCAGGCTGGCGATCAACTTCTCGCATAGAAGCTATGCGACCTTCTCCATAGGAAATGCATTTATCCCAATAGCCAATATTGGCCTTACTATCTCTCATCACTTTCGGTTAACTCCTGGTAACTTGGATTTTGGCTGGGGGATGAATTTACCATTTGCATCCAACAATCCAATCGAAACGCCACCATTTTTGTCTGTGTGCACCAGCCACCTCTCTACACGACCTTTGCGGAGAGAGTCGGCAATATTGTCGGCAACCTCTTGACTACCTACGGCATCAAGTATCCGATCATTTTTAGTAACTGCGCCTGTTAGCCAACCATCACTCCCCTGCATTCCATCAATAGTGTCTTTGAGCTTAGACTCCCCGAATTTATATTCAATGACGACATAATCCACGTCAGGCCGGTTAGTCTTATACAAATCATCGAGACCATTACTTCCCTCGCCCTGAATGCGAGCAAGCTTTTCACCATCAGGCAACAAACTCTTTACCTGATTTTCGCCAAAAATTTCGCCAATGACTCGCTTTTGATCCGTCGTCAACGAACCGAAGTCTAGCAGCGGCTTGCCATCCAGACTATGGCTTCCCCCACTCGACAAGAGTGATTGTTCCGCTTTTCGGTCGACGAATCCGTCCAGGACCTTTCCCGCCAGGGGGACCCACTTTCCTGCAATCAACTGAATTGCTTGACTACCTGCATATCCTGTCAGCGTCCCAAGCGTCGCATCAAACGCGAGTCCACCAACCTCGTTCGCATTCATCGTCGCAAGATTATCAATCTTACGTTCAATAGTTTGATTTGGAAGATCGCTTGTCAGCCAATCCGCGAGATCCTTGGTAATATTTTTGACGCCATTTGCCGCGTCAGACGTCATGCCCCCAACGCCGCGTCCTGTCAGGTAGTCATAAATAGAAGTAGCCATACCTGGCACTTCCTTTGCACGGTCTACTGCCCCGTCCAGCATCGCGGAGAGCTTGCCATCAGGATAGTAACCGCCCAGCACCAGTTGTCCGGCGTTATTTGTGCTTAGCAACTCTGCTCTAAGGCGATCGTACTCTTGAGAGGCCCAAGCTCTCGTATCTGCATCTGCTTTCGCATAGCAATCGCGATCATTTCCACAAGCTTCATCTGCAGCGCGTAGCCGGCTATAGAGTTCACTTTCAATTTCCCTCTTTCCGTCAAACAACTCGCGATCACGATTCTGATCCAGCGTATTCATCGCATCGACAATCTGCTTTCGGCAGTTCTGTACATCGCCGCCCTTGTTGTCACACGCTTTAAGCGCCTTATTCGCCTCTTCAATTTCCGGTTTGGACAGCCAGTTGTTCTCAGCCGCATTTTTGGCGACCGTACTGCCTACCAATGCCTCACCCAGGTTTCCGCCGGTCATCCCGCCCACCAGCGCGCCAACCGCCTGCGACAACGCCACGATGGTCTGCTTTTCTTGCTCCGACAGATCGCTCGGCTTGGTGTCGGCACCGTAGAGCGTCTTGGTGAGGTATTGGGCGGCAGCTTCGCCACCCGCTCCAGCCAGTGCACCGCCTGCGGCGGAACTGCCGTTGGCTTCGGCTAGTACAGCACCCAGCAATGCATGCGACAGCAGTTGCGCTGCCGCATTCGGATCGCTGCCATGGTTGGCATCAAACGCCTGTCCGATCAGTTGCGCCGCATACGGTGCCAGCGCGTTGCTCGCCACCTGCGTGCCGCTCTGACCGGACACGCCACCGACCAGTGCAGTGGTCACTGCCTGCAAGGCACGGTTGTATTCGCCACCCGTGCCCCATTGCTTTTCTTTGGCGTAAGCGTCGCTGTAAGCCGTGCTCTGGCTAAGCAGCACGTTCTGCTGCGCAGTCGGGTCCAGCTTTGCGAATGCCTCTTGCTCATCGCTATTGAGGCCTTTCAGGTAGGCATCGCGCGCCTCGGCAGTCTTCTTCGCCGCACTGGCCGCGATGTCGCCCGCCACCTGGCGGCTGGTCTCCAGGACTGTCCCGGCCGCCGCACCCATCGCCTGCTGCTCGGCCAGCACCTTGCGCACGTCCGGCAGCGTCGCCAGTGCCTCGTTCGCCTTGCTGGCATCGGTGTTGATGCCCGTCTCTGCTGCCGTGGTGCGCTTGCCGCCGATCGTGATGTTGCCTTCGGTCAGCGTGGCGCGCGTGGTCGTGCTGTCGTTGCCGCTCTGGGACATCGGCAGCCCGCCGCCCAGTCCGCCGCTGTTGACTGCGCCATAGTTGCCATTGGCGATGTTGCTGCCGATGTTCTTGGCTTGGTCGCCCGCGCTCACCGCCACTGGGTTGCCGTTGGCATCGGTGGCCGGCTTACCACTGCTGCCAAACCCGCCGGCGAGGCTGCCCGAGCTGGCCGAGTAGTCCATCCGGTTCTGCAGGTCGCTGAAGGTCAGCGACGTGGCAGTCAGCTCGCTGTTGTCCGCATTGGTGCTGGCGATGGCGCCGCCGATCAGATTCACGTTGCCCGCATCGACGTGGTAGCCGCCCTTGCCGGCGAACAGGCCCGACTGTTCGGTCACGCCGGTGGAGTTGCCGATGGCCTTGGCCGTGCTGGCGTAGCCGCTGGCGTCCCAGGCGGTGCCGAAGGACACCTGGATACGGCCGCCGTAGCCGCTCTCCTTCGACTGGATATTCGACGTGTCCTGCAGCGACTCGATGGTCAGGTCGCCACCGGTCTGCACGTCGATGCGATCGGCCTTGGCCACCGCGCCGCGCAGCGTGGTGTCGCCCTTCGAGGTGAGGGAGATGTTCTGCGCGGCCAGCTCCGTGTTCTTCCAGGTGGCGCTGTCGGCGTTGGAGGAATGGCTGCCGACGCTGGCCTGCGCATAGGCATACACGCCGGTCTGCGCACCGACCGAGGCGCCCACGCCCACTTCCAATCCGGCATTGCTGCCCTTGCTCTGTTCCGAGCCAGAGGACTTGCCTGCTTCCAGCACCAGATCGCGTGCCGCGTCCAGGCTCAGGGTGTCGCCGGCCTTCAGGTTGCCCTGCACCACGTGCAGGTCGCCGCTGGTGCTGGTCAGGCTGACGTTGCCGCCGCCGCTGATGGTCGAGCCCTGCGCGGTCTGGCTGCCGGCCTTGTACTTCTCCGTGCTGGTGGCATAACCCACGCCCGCTTCCACGCTGACCAGTGCGCCGCTACCGGCGCCGCCGGCCATGCTGCTGATGGCACTGGCGGTCTGATAGCCGTTGGCCGCTGCCGCCATGCCCTGCATCGCCGACAGCCTGCCGTCGGAGTTGCGCGCCGCATCGACGTTGTTGATCAGGTCGATCAGCGGCGATTTCACCCGCGCGAACGCGCCGATCTTCAGCGTGTCGTCCTGCGAGGACGCGGCGTGGCTGTCGTTGGCGGTGAGCAACTGGATCGACGCGGCGGTCACGTCCACATCCTTGGCCGCGACCACGTTGCTGGCGCTCTGCGTGTAGGTGCCGCCCGCGCTCAGGTTGACGCTACCGCCCAGGCTGCCGACGCTGCTGGCCACCTGCGTCACCGTGGCGTTGTCGTCGCGGTGCTTCTCGGTGTGATAGCCGGAGAAGCGCTCGGTGTCGGAGATGACCACCGTGCCGATGGCCTTGTTGTCCGAGACGTTGGCGTTGCCGGCGGTGTCCTGCCCGCTCTGGATGGTCAGGTCGCCCGCGGCATGCATGGTCACATCGCCCGTTGCCGCGATGTTGCTCGCGGTCAGGGTGATGTCGCCCTTGGTCGTGCTCAGGTTGGCGTTGCCGCCCACCGACAGTTGCGTGCCGGTGATGGTGTCGGTCTGGCCGTTGCCGTTGCCCTTCAGGTTGTAGTTGCCGAACGGCAGGCCCGCCGCATTGTTGAAGCTCCAGCCCTTGCCGCGGCTGTCGTTGCCGCTGGACTCGGTGGTATGCGCCACGCCCAGGTCGATGTTCTGGCTCGCCAGCAACAGCGCGTTGCCCTCGGCCGACAGTTGCGTGCCCTGGCTGGTGATCGAGCCGTCGCTGGCGAGCAGGGTCAGGTTGCCGCCGGCGCTGACTTGGCTCACCCGCGCAGTGCTGGTGCTGTCGTTCTGACCGGCAGTGGAACTGTGCGATCCGGCCTGGATCACCACCGGCGTGAGCGCGGCCGCGGTGCCGGCCGTATCGCCCTCGGCGCGCCGGCTGAGTTTGCCCATGGTCGAGCCGCTGTCGGGCATGTTGCTGGTCGCCGAATCGCGTGCGCTGCGATACGCCGCGGCCGGGTCGTAGGTCACGCCAATGGAGAAGCCGCTGGACTTGCTCGACTGATTGGACTGGTTGTCCACCGTGTCCTGGGCCGCGAGCAGCGCGATGTCCTTGGCCGCCAGGGTCAGATCCTTGCCGGCGGCGACGTCGGAGGCACCGATGGTCAGTTGATCGCCGGCACTGATCAGCAGATTGCCGTCCTTTGCACCGACTGCCGAGGCCACCTGGGTGGTGCTCTCGGTGCTGCTGTCGCTGCTGCTGCGCGACTTGCCGTAGCCGAGGCTGGCCACGCCGCCGGAGAAGCTGGCGCTGAAGCCGGACTTCTTCTGGGCGCTGCTGTGCGCCTCGCTGCTCTGGTCCTGCGCCGAGACGATGGCCACATCATTGCCGGCCACCAGGCGCGCGTCCTGCTGGGCCAGCACGGTCGAGCCGACCACGGCGATGTCGTTGCCTGCCTTGATCTGCACGCTGCCAGCGTCCAGCGACGTGCCCACGGCCAGGCTGTCGTGCCACTCGTCATGCGTGGTGGTGGTCTTGCTGGACAGGAAGCCCTTTTTCTTCTTCTGCATGTCCTGCACGGCGTCGTGCTGCTCCTGCTCGGCGAGCAGGTTGACGTCGTGGCCGGCGGACACCGCCAACGCGCCGGTCTCGGTGAACGCCTTGGCCGCGGTCAGGTTCACATCGTGGCCGGACTGCAGGGCGATGTCGCCGCCGGCGGTGAACTCGCTGCCGTGGACGGTCTCGTCGCGGGTGCTGGTGGTCTGCTTGAAGCGCTTGCGCGTCTCCAGGGTGGTGCTGCTGTCGACCGTGGTGAGCGTGGTGCTGTTGAGGTCGTTGCCGGCGACCACGGCCAGGCCGTTGCCGGCGTCGAGCTTGGCGGCGGTCAGGTTGACGTCGTGGCCGGCGCTGAGCACCAGGTTGCCGCCGGCGGTGAGCGCCTGCTGGTCGATGTCCTGGGTGGTCGTGGTGGTGACGACCCTGGTCTTGCCCTGGCGGGTCTGGTCGGTGACGGTGCGGCTGTCGCCCAGCACCGACGTGACGTTGAGATCGTGCCCGGCCGCGGCGATCAGGTTGCCGCCGGCCTGCACCTGCGCCTGGCGGATGGTGAGGTCGTTGCCGGCGGCCAGTTGCAGGCTGCCGCCGGTGGCGATGCTGGTGCGCACCGTGGCCATGCCGTTGGCGTCGGTGACCGGGGTCAGCGACAGGTCGTGCCCGGCCTGCAACGCGGCGTCGCCGCCGGCGGCGATCGCTACGCCGTGCAGTTGCAGGTCGTTGCCGGCCTGCAGGGACAGGTTGTTGCCGACGGTCAGGCTGGTGCCATCGCCGCCGCGGGTCAGACCGGACTCATCGCGCAGCGCGGTCGGCTGCAGCGTGAGGTTGTTGCCCGCCAGCAGCGCGGCGCTGTTGCCGGCCTGCACGGTGGTGCCGGTGAGGCTGAGGTCGCGGCCGGCCTGCAGCAGCAGGTTGTTGCCGGCAGTGATGCCCGAACGCAGGTCGCCGCCGGCGAGGGCGTCGCGGGTGGTGCTGGTGAGGTCGCGACCGGCACTGAGCAGCACGTCGCGGCCGGCGATCTGGCCGCCGAGGTTGAGCAGGTCCTGATTGGCCTGCAACTGCACGGTGCCGCTGGACACGATGCGGCCTTGGTTGAGCAGGTTGCCGACGTTGGCGCTGACATTGGCGCCGCTGATGGTGCCAGTGTTACTCAGGCCGGCCGTGCCGTTGAGCGAGACGTCGCCGCTATCGCTGGCCAGCAGCGCGCCGTCGCTGCGCAGGGTCAGCGCGGTCTTCGACGACAGGTACACCACCGGCACCAGCACCTTCTGGCCCTGGTACTCCTGTTCCACCATCCACACGATGTCGTGGGTCAGCGCGGCGACCTGGTCGGCGGTCAGCGCCACGCCAACGCTCAGGTGCAGGGTGCCGGCCTCGGCGACGCCGCCGTCGAGCAGCGCGCGGTACTGGGCCACGCCGTCGGCGTAGTTGCCCAGGTAGCGGCGGCCGGTAAGCTGGGTGATCTGGTCCAGCACCAGGCGCTGTTCGTAGAAGCCATCGCCCAAGCGGGTCTGGGTCCACTGCGGATCGACGCCGAGCTTGTCGAGCAGGTAGTCGCTGCTGATGAAATTGTTGTAGTCGACGAAGCGCGGATCGGTCTCGATCAGGTAGCGGCGGCCGGGGGCGCTGTTGCTGGCCTTCACCCCGCCCAGGCCGTTGGCGGCGCGGCCCAGCGTGTTGACGCTGGCGCCGTTGCTGCCGACCAGGCGGTACAGCCCGCCCATCGGCAGCACGATGTTGCCCAGCGGCGCGCCAACGCCGCCCACCACCTGCGGCACCTGGCCGGTGCCCGGATCGATCTGCTGGTACTGGGTCGGCACGCTGCCCGCGGTCAGCACCGCCTGCGCGGTGCCGGCCTGGACCTGGCTACGGCTGCCGCTGCCGGCACCGCCGAGCTGGGCCTGCACGCCACTAGCCTGGACCTGGGAGGCATTGACGCTGCTGCCATCGGCCAGAGTGGCCTGGCCGTCGTCGATGCGGATGGCACCCAGGCTGGCGGTGGCGATGTGGTTGCCGACGTTGGCCTTGGTCGGTGTCGCAGCGGTCTGCGCCTGCACGGCGATACCACCAGCGCCGTCGGCGCTCATCGTGCCGTACCGGTTCAGCGTCCCGCCCTGGGTGGCGTTGAAGGACGCGCCGCCGATGCTGCGGCCGTCGCTGCCGACGGCGCCGTTGCTGATGGAGGCGCCGCTGATGGACACACCCTGGCCGCCGGTCATGTTGGCGGCAAGGGCGATGTAGCTGGAGTCGACCGTCGTCGAGGAAATCGGCTTCTCTTCGGCGTCGTAGTAGCACACCATGCGCTTGCCGTTGGAAGTCTGCGCGCAGTCGTCGACCACGCCTTTGACGACGTACTCCACGTCCGACTGCTTCACCACCTGCTTGAGCGCCAGCGCCTGGTTCGCCACGGACTCGCCGCCCGTGATCATGCCGTCGGCCATGCCGCCGACACCGCGCTGATTGACCATCAGCGCACCTGCAGCGGCGATGGTCGACACGTTGTTGGTCACGCTGCCGGACAGGGCGATATTGCCGCCTGCCACGATGCGACTCTCGGCGCTGGCGGCGAGCAGACTTTCGCGCTCCTCCACCGAATACTCGCGATAGACGCCCGGCTGCTTGCCCTGGTACGGGAAACGCGCCGAGGTATTGGCCGGCATCTTGATGCTGCGCGCTTCGATCAACTCGCTCGGCATCGCCGCATTGGCCGCGGCCTTGTCCGCATCCGACAGCGGGCCGGTCTTGGTATTGAGCACCCGCCGCCGATTGTTGATCTGATTGGCCGCAATCAGGATGCTGCCATCGGCCTCGATGCTGCCGGAGACGTTGTCCAGCGTGCCGGTGCGCGCGGTGAGGGTGCCGTTGCCGTCGCGCGCGGCGCCGATGGCGATGTTGCCGAGGCTGAAGATCTTCGCATCGCGGTTGACCAACTGGTCGCGCACCAGCAGGGTCATGCCGCTGGTGGCGCCGATCAGCGCACTGCCATAGGCGGCGTTGTCGGTGGCCCCGCCCAGGTCGGCGCCGTTGACCAGGGTGCCGGTGTCCACCAGCACGTTGCCGCCGACCAAGCTGCCGGTGTTGGACACCGACCCGGCAGTGACCTGCAGGTTGCCGCTGGCGGAGAGGTCGCCGGCATTGGTGACGCTGCCGCCGGTGTTCAACTGCAGGTTGCCCGAGCGCATGCTGGCGCCGGCCACATTGTTGATGCTGCTGGCATTGATGCCCAGGCTGCGTCCGGCCTGCAGCGCCGAAGCGTTGACGAAGTTGCCGCCCACCGCCAGGCGGAAGTCGCCGTTGCTGGTGATGTCGGCACCGGCGCGATGGGTGTAATCGCTGCGGATGGTCAGGTCGAGCAGGTTCTGGCCGAGGATGCTGCCGCCGCCGTCGAAGCCGGCGGTGTCGATGACCACGTCGCCCGCGCCGCCGGTGCTGCTGCCGGCGCCGATCTGGCCGCCGCTGTTGCTCAGGCTCTGCAGGCTCAGGCGCACCGCCTGTTCGGCCTTGATCTTGCCGCTGCGGTTGTCCAGCGTGGCGCCGCTCCGCTGCAACAGCATGCTGGCGCCGGCGTAGACGCTGCCGCTCTGGTTGTCGAGCGCATTGGTGTTGGCGATCAGGTCGCCGCCGGCCACCAGTTGCCCGCTGCCGTTGGCGATGCTGGCGGCGTCGAGCGCGACGCTGCCGCGCCCGCCCAGGCTGCCGCCGACGTTGCGCAACTCGCCGCCGGTGGTGAGCCGGGTCAGGCCGCCGCCGTTGTTGACGATGCTGCCCTGGCTGTTGTCGATGCGGCCGCCGGACAGCGTCATGGCGTTGCCGCTGTCGAGCTGGCCGCCGCTGTTGAGCAACGCGCCGGTGACGGCGAGGCTGAGGTCGCGGGCGGCGCCGATGCGACCGCTCTGGTGGTTGTCGAGCTGGCCGCGCGCGGTCAACGCTAGGTCGCGCCCGGCCTGCAGGGTGCCGGCGCTGTTGCTCGCGTTCTCCGCGTTCACGGTCAGATCGGTGCTGGCGCCGATCACGCCCGCGTCGTTGTTCAACGTATGCGCCAGATCCACGCGCAGGTCGCCACCCGCACCGCCGCTGCTCAGCGCCTGCATCGTGCCGCCGCGGTTTTCGAGATTGTCGGCGCGCAGCACCAGGCTGCCGCCGGTGGCCTGCACCACGCCGAGACGGTTGTCGAGCGCGCCGCTGCCCAGTTGCACATTCAAGCCGCGTGCGGACACGCTGCCGCCGATGTTGCCCAGGCCGGCCGCGGTGACGCTGGCATCGCCGGCCGCGGCGATGGCGCCGCCCTGGTTGTCGAGCGTGTTGCCGGTGCTGAGCTGCAGCTGGCCCTGGGTCAGGATGCGACCGCCGGCATTGCCGAGGGCGCCGCTGCTGCTGACCGTGAGCGTGCCGCTACCGGCGTGTTCGATGCGCCCTTGCGCGTTGTTGATCGACGCCGCGCCCAGTTGCAGGTCACTGCCGTTGCTGACCAGGCGGCCGCCGCCGTTGTCGAACGCACCGGTGACGGCGATGCGGGTGATCCCGCTGCCGCTCTGCAACAGGCTGCCGCTGCCGTTGCGCAGCGTCGCCGCGCCCAGGTCCAGGCCCGCCGCCTGCAGCGTGCCGCCGACGCCGTTGAGCGCGCTGTTGTCCAGCGCGCCACCGGCGCGCACGGTGAGCAGGCCGCCGGCGAGCAGGTCGGCGCCGCGGTGATCCACGTCGCCGCTGGCGGTCAGCGTGGCGTTGCCGCCGACGCGGACGGTGCTGCCGGCCAGCGCGAGTTGCGCGGCATCGGCGGCGAGGTTGCCGGCGGCGATCAGGCGGCCGCTGGCGCTGAGCGTGCCTTCGGCATGCAGGGTCAGCGCGCCGCTGTTGCCGAGGCTGCCATCGGCGCGCACGCCCGCCGCGGCCACACCGCCGATGGCGACGTTGCCGCCGCTCAGGCGCAGATTGCCGCTGGACAGGGTCTGCCCGACGTTGTCGATGCGTTGGCCCTGCAGCGCGATGTCCGCGCCGCTGACGGTGCCGTGCTGGAGCACGCCAGCGTCGCTGCCGAGCAGGACCTGGTTGGCGTTGAGGGTGCCGGCCACGGTCAGGTCGCCGTGCGATTGCAGTTGCAGCGTAGTCGCGGCGCTGAGGGCGCCGCTCTGGGTCAGCGCGCCCCCGGCCTGTGCGCTGAAGGCGCCGGCCGAGGCCAGGGTGCCGCCGAGATTCAGATCGCCCTGGCTGACCAGGGCCACGTCGCCGGTTTCGCTGCCGAGCTGGCCGCTGCTGGCGACGCTGGCCGCCTGCACGCGCAGGGCGCTGCCGGCGATCAGGTCGCCGCGGTTGTCGACCGCCCCATTGGCGGTCAGCGCCAGGCGCTGCACGCCGTAGCTGCGCCCGGTCTGCTGCAGCGAGCCGACATCCAGTTGCAGGCGCTGGCGCGCACGCAGCGCGCCGGCGTTGCTGAGCAGGCCACTCACGGTGAAGGTGCCGTTGCCCAGGGCGGCGAGCAGGCCGCTGCTGCTGTTGGTGACGCTGGCGGCAGTGACGCTCAGGTCGGTGCCGGCGACGACCTGGGCGGCGTTGTTGAACGCGCCAGTCGCCTGCAGGTCGACGGTGGAGGCGGCCTGCACCAGGCCGCCGAGGGCGAGAGCGCCCGTGCTGGTCATCGCCAGCGTGGTGCCGGCATCGACGGTGCCCTGGCTGTCGATGGCCGCGCCGTTCAACTGCAGCGCGCCGGCGCTGTGCAGCACGCTCTGGCTGCCGCTGCGCAGGGTGCGGCCGGCTTGCAGGGCGGCGTCCTGGCCGGCGCTGAGGCTGCCGTTCACTTGCAGGTCGCGCTGCGCCTGCGCCTGCAGTCCTTGCGCGGTGGCGAGCTGGCCGCCCAGGGTCAGGTCGCGGCCGGCGCGCAGGTCCAGCGCCTGTGCGCTGAGCGTGCCGGTCTGCAGCAGATCGCCCTGCGCCTGCGCGCTGAGTCCGGTGGCGGCGGCAACGGTGCCGCCCAACGTCAGGTCGCCTTGGCTGGTCAGCGCCACCTGGCCGCTCTGGCTGCCGAGCTGGCCGGTGCTGGCGATGCGCGCGGCATCGAGTTGCAGGTCGCGCTTGGCGATCAACTCGCCCTGGCTGTCGATGGCGCCGCTGGCGTGCAGGCTCAGCGTGTCGCCGGCGTAGGCCTGGCCGCTGTGCTGCAGATCGCCGACCTGCAGGGTCATGGCCTGGCCGGACTGCAAGGTGCCGGCGTTGGCGAGGGTGCCGGCGGTGGTCAGGGCCAGCGCACCCTTCGCGGCGAGGCTGCCGCCTTGGGTATTGGCGATGCCGGCGGCGGCGACGCTGAGGTCGCGGCCGGCCAGCACCTGCGCGGCATTGGTCAGCTGGGTGCCCGCGGCGAGCGCGACGTCGCGCCCGGCCTGGGCCACGCCGGCCACGGCCAGGGTGCCATCGCTGCGCAGGGCCAGATCGGTGGCGGCGTCGAGCGTACCGCTGCTGTCGAGGCTGCCGCCTTGCAGGGTGATGGCGCCGGCCGCGCTCTGCAGCACCGCCGCGTTGCCGGTGGCGACGCTGGCGCCTTGCAGTTGCAGATCGCCGGTGGTCAGGGCCTGGCCATCGATGCGCAGCGCGCGTTGCGCCTGCAGCGTGGCGTTGGTCGCGCTCTGCAACCCGCCGGCGACGCCGACATCGCGCCCGCTCAGGGCGATCGCGCGCGCCTTGGCCACGCCGTCCAGGCGCAGGTCGCTCAGCGCGGTGGCGTTCAATGCCTGCGCGGCGATCACGCTGCCGCCCAATTGCAGGTCGCCCTGGCTGGTGAGCGTGACCTGTCCGTTCTGGCTGCCGAGCTGGCCGCTGTTGCTGAGGCTGCCCACGTCCACCAGCAGGTCGCCACCGGCGATCACGTTGCCGCGGTTGTCCATCGCGCCGCTGCTGCGCAGCGTCAGCGCCTGGCCAGTGGACAGCGTGCCGCTGTGCTGCACGCTGCCGGCCTGCAACGTCAGCGTCTGCTCGCCGCGCAGCAGGCCGGCGTTGTCGAGCAAGCCATCGACGTGCAGATCCAGCCCGCGGCCGGCGGCGAGCGTGCCGGCGGCGCGGTTGACCGCGCTGCCCGCCTGCGCCTGCAGATCGCGCCCGGCCACCACGCGGGCGCTGTTGTCGAACGCACCGGCGGCGGTCAGCCGCACGTCGTTGCCACCCTGGGCGATGCCGGCCAGGCGCAGCGCGTCCTGGCTGTGCAGGGTCAGGTCGGTGCCGGCGTCGAGCGCACCCTGGCTGTCGATGCTGCCGCCGTCCACGGCGATGTCCGCCGTGCTCTGCAGCACCGCGGCGCTGCCGGTGCCGACGCTGGCGCCGCGCAACTGCACGCTGCCGCCGGCCAGCGCCTGCCCGTCCAGCTGTAGCGCGCGTTGCGCCTGCGCCTGTAGGGTCGACGCACTTTGCACCGTGCCGGCCATGCTCAGATCGCGCCCCGCCTCCAGCTGCACGGACTGCGCCTTGCTGGTGCCGGCGTGCAGCAGATCGCCCGCCGCCTGCAGGCGCAGCGCGGTGCCGGCGATCTGGGTGCCGGTCAGTTGCAGATCGCTGGCGCTGACGACGCCGAGCTGTCCATCCTGGCTGCCGAGCTGGCTGCTGCTGGCCACGCTGCCGGCGACGATCGCCACATCGTACTTGCCGATCAGGTCGCCGCTGTTGGTCAGTGCGGTGGCTGCCTGCACGGTCAAGGTGTCGCCGGCATAGGTGCGGCCACTCTGCTGCAGGCTGCCCACGGTCAAGGTCGCCGCCTGGCCGGCCTGTACCAGACCGGCGTTGTCGAAGGTGCCCTGCACGCTGGCGTCGAGCGTCGTCTGCGCGAGCCACTGGCCTTGCGCCTGGTTGCTGGCGCTGGCGGCGGTGAGCTGCAACGCGCGCCCGGCGAACACCTTGGCCTGGTTGTCGAGGGTGCCATCGGCCAGCACCGCGACGTCGCGCCCGGCCTGGGCGAGGCCGGCCAGGTGCATGTCGCCCGTGCTGTGCAGGCGCAGATCGGTGCCCGCGTCCAGCGTGCCCTGGCTGTCCAGCGCGGCGGTGTCCACCTGCAGGGCGGTCGCGCTCTGCAGGATGGCGCCGGCGCCCAGCGCGACGCTGGCGGCGTTGACGCCGACCGCGCCGCTCGCACTGGCCTGGCCGTCCACGCGCAGCGCACGTTGCGCCTGCAGTTGCAGAGCGTCGGTGCTCTGCACGGTGCCGGCCACGCCCAGGTCGCCCGCGGCGGCGAGCTGCACGCCGGCCGCACGCAGGCTACCGCGCTGCTGCAGATCGCCGAGCGCCTGCGCGTTCAAGGCGCCGGCGGCCACGACCACGCCGTCGAGTTGCACGTCGCCGCGGCTGTTCAGCACGACCTGGCCGCGCTGGCTGCCGAGCTGGCCGCTGCTGACCAGGCTGCCGGCGTCGATCTGCACATCGCTGCCGCCGACCAGGTCGCCTTGATTGGCGACGGCGCCATCGACGGTCAGCGTCAGCGCCGTGCCGGCATTGGCCGAGCCGGTCTGCGCGAGGCTGCCGGCGCGCAGGCCGAGCGCGCCACCGGCGTACAGATGGCCGTCGTTGGACAGCACGGTCGCGCTGCTCAGGCTGGCATTGCCCAGGGCCGAGAGGCTGGCGCCAGCGGCGTTGCTGAGGCTGCTGGCATTGGCGCTGAGCGCGCCGCCGGCCACGACCTGGGCCTGGTTCTGCAGCGCCCCGGCGCTGCTCAGCGCGAGGTCGCCACGCGACTGCACGGTGCCGGCCAGCGACAGGTCGCCGGCGCTGCGCAGCGCCAGGGTCGTGCCGGCGTCGAGCACGCCGGCCTGGGCGATGCTGGCGCCGTCCAGCGCCAGTGCGCCACCGCTCTGCACCTGCCCGCTCTGCAGCAACGCGCCCTGCGCATGCAGCGTGGCGTTGCCGCCGGCCGCCAGGGTGGCGCTGCTGCGCAACTGGCCATCGGCGCTCAACTGCAGATCGCCATCGGTGCGGACCACACCATCCAGCGTGGCGTCGCCCACCGCCTGCAGTAGCGCGCTGCCTGCGCCCAGGGTGCCCGATTGCAGCAAGGCGCCGCCGGCCTGCGCGGTCAGCGCGCCCTTTGCCGCCACCTGCCCGGCCAGGGCCAGGTCGCCGCGGCTGCGCAGGGCGACATCGCCGCCCTGGCTGCCGAGTTCGCCGCTGCTGTGCAGTTGCGCCGCGTCCACGCTCAGCGCCGCGCCGGCCACCAGGCTGCCGCTGTTGTCCAGCGCCGCCGTGCTGGCGAGCGTGGCGTTGCGCCCGGCGTAGCTGCCGCCGGTGTTGCCGACGCTGGCCGCGTCGATGCGCAAGTCGCGTCCGGCATACAGGGTGCCGGCGTTGTCGAGCGCGCCCGGCGTCGCCAGCGCGACGTCGCCACCGGCCGAGACCACCGCACCGGCCGCATTGCCGATCGCCGCCGCGCCCAGGTCCAGGCGCCCGCCGGCGCTGAGCTGGCCGAGCGTGTCCAGGCGTCCGCCGGCCTGCACGCTGGCGTCCTGCCAGGACTGCGCGAGGCCGGACAGGCGCATGTCGGCGTCGCTGCGCAGGCGCAGGCCCGCGCCGGCGTCGAGTACGCCGGCGGCGTCGATCCGCGCCGCCTGCACCGCCAGGCTGCCCGCGCTCTGCACGGTGCCGCCTTGCTGCAGCCAGGCCGCTCCGGCCTGCAGCTGCGCTGCGCCACCGGCGTAGGCGCTGCCGCTGCTGCGCAACTCGCCGCTGGCGCTCAGCGCCAGATCGCCGCCGCTGTAGAGGCTGCCGCCAGCATCCAGCTCCGAACCGAACAGGGTGATGGCGCCGGCGCTGCTGCGCCCGCTGTGCGCCAGCGCGCCGCTGGCGGCGGCGTCGAGCAGGCCGTGGGCGATGGTGTCGCCGCTCAGCGCCAGTTGCGCGGCGCGCAGGCGCACGCCGGCCTGCTGCGAGCCGAGCACGCCCTGCTGGCTCAGCGCGCCGGCCGCGCGCAGGTCGACGTCGTCGCGGGCCACCGCGGTGCCGGCCAGGCTGAGCTGGCCGGCGCTGTCGATCTGCAGGCTGCCGCTCTGCGCGGACAGGGTGCCGCGGCTGACCACGCCCACCCCGGCCTCGGTGGCGATCAGGCGGATGCGGTCGGCATACATGCCGCCCAGATAGGCCACGTCGATGCCGATCGCCGGCGGTGCGCCGTCGCTGCCGGGCAGCACGTCCAGCAACATGCCGTCGTAGCCGATGCGCTGCGCACCGGCGCTGGCCAGCAGGTCCTTGGCCCACACCGAGCCGTTCACGCTCAACTGCCGCGACAGCAGGTCCAGGCGGTCGACGTTGTAGGCATCCAGGCCGTTGATGCCGACGCTCAGCGCGCCGCCGGTGATGGAGAAGCCGTTCAAGGCGCCATCGGCGCCGAGCAGTGGGGTGCCGGTGGCGAGGGTGACGCGCGAGGTGTTGAGGAAGCCGCAGCCGTCGCAGACGATGCCGTTGGGGTTGGCGATCACCAGTTGCGCCTTGGCCCCGGCGATTTCGGTGTAGCCCTGCAGGCGGCTGGTGGTGGAGGTGACTTCGTTGAGGATCAGCGTGGCCGCGCCGCTGTTCTTCAGGTTGTCGTTGCCGGCGATGTAGCCGCCCAGCTCGGTCTTGGAGATCTGCGCGCTGTTGTTGAGGATCAGGCCATTGCTGCCGACGTCGAAGCGCGAATAGCGGTTGTGCGAGACGCCGCGCGCGTTGGGGGCAACGATGTCGACCACCGGCACGCCGTTGGCAGCGGCCTGCTGGCCGGGCTGGCGCCCGTCCGGATTGGCGACCGGCGCGACCTGCGCGTAGAGCGGCAGCGAGGTCCAGGTGACGGTGCAGCACAACAGCGCGGCGAGGCCGCGCTTGAGCGGCTCGAGCAGGCGGTGGCGGCGGTCGTCGGTACGGTCCATGTGCATCGTCGTCTCTCTCGTGCCGCGCACCGCGGCAAAACCCATCGCGTTGCCTGCCGCCGGCCGGCGGCAGGGACGTGTCAGAACTGGTAGATCAGGCGCACGCCGTAGGCCGGCTGCGCGCTGTGGAAGTCGCGCGGCGCGTGCAGGTCCCAGCCGGCGAAGCCATCCCAACTGAGCCCGCCGTGCGCGCCGCGCACGCCGACGAAGCCGCCGACCAGGCTGCGCCCGGCCAGGCCGGCGGCGCTGGGCCCGGCGATGCGGCCGGCATCCACGCCCAGGTACGGGGTGATGCCCAGGCGCTGCACCGGCAGGTTGAGGCTGTTGCGCCAGTACGCGCCGCGCTCGGCACCGAGGGTGCGTTCGCCGTCGAAGCCGCGCACGCTGTAGCGCCCACCCAGGGTGATGAATTCCGAACCCAGCAGCAGGTGCGGCGAGGTCTGCGCATGCAGGCTGCTGTCCCAGCTCATCGCCACCGGGCCCAGCGCGAACGGCAGACCGGCGCTGACATCCAGGGTGGTGACGCCGTAGCGGTAGCCGGGGAAGCCCACCGCCGGGTCGTAGCCGGTCCACTGCCCGTCGAACCACGGCGTGCCGCGGCGATGGCCCAGGCGCGTGTCCAGCTGCAGCTTGCCCAAGTAATGGCGATGGCTGAGATAGAGCTCGGCGCTGGTGGTGTGGCGGCGCTGGATGCCGATCTCCACGCCGTCCAGGTAGCTGCGCGCCGCGCGCTTGGCCACCACCATGCCCAGCGTGGTCTTGCTGGTGCCGGCGCGGTGGATCACCCGCTGCAGATCCAGTTGCGCGCTGTCGGAGCTGCCGCTGGACTGGAAACTCTGGCGGAAACCCTCCACCTGCTGGTGGTAGCGGTACGACGACAGCGACAGCGAGAAGGTCCACCAGCCCCAGGGCACGCTGTAGGACAGGCTGTTGCCGCGGGTGCCGCGCGCGGCGCCATCGTCCACCAGGTCGTGGTTGTAGCCGATCGAAAGCAGGTCGTTGATGCCCAGCGGCGCATCCAGGGCGAAATCGACGCCGCCCTGGTAGCGGCCGGTCGCCTGCACGCCCGAATCGTCGGCGTTGAACACCGCGCGCCAGCGCTTGCTGCGCTGCACGGTGATCAGCAGGTCCGACTCGCCCGGCTGCTCGCCCGGCGCGATATCGATCTTGGCGTCCTGCGACGGCACCCGCTTGAACTGCTCCACGCCCTGCTCGATCGCGCGCAGGTCGAGCACGTCGCCCGGCCGCAGCGGCAGCGCGCCGCGCCAGAACACACGGCCGTCCGCCGACTGCACGCGCACCTGGCGCAGGCGCCCGGGCAGCAGTTCGAAGCGCAGCTCACCGCGGGACAGGTCCTGCGCCGGAACGCCGATGCGAGTGGTGACGAAGCCGCGCTCGACCAGTTGGTCCAGCGCACGGCGGCGGATCAGGTCGATGCCGGCGGTGCCGATGCAGCGGCCCTCGTAGCGACGCAGCGACTGCCACAGCCAGGAAAAACGCGCCGCATCCAAGCCGCCGCCGTTGAGGCGGACGCGCTGGATCGGGAAGCACAGGGCTTCGGTCGGCAGGCTGGTGCTGCGCATGTCCGCCGGCGCTTCGGCCTGCCGCTGACCCACGAACGGCGCCTGCCGATCCTGCTCCTGCTGCCGCTGCACCTGCTCGGCCTGGCGCAGCTGTTCCTGGCGGTCGAGCGTGCTCGGCGGTTCCTGCGCCTGCGCCATGGGCACGCCGGCAAGCAGGCACGCAGCCAGCACAATGCGAGAAACTCCTTTTCTCCAGCGATCCACTGCAACGTCCCCTGTGACGCTTCCGGCGTTTGCCTGCAGGTGCAGGCGCGATCGCGCTGCAGCGCACCAGGCGCCGCGTCGCGCGGTTTTCCGTACTGCGAAGTGTGGTGCAAACCACAGCGCAGCGGCATCCGGAGGCTCCCGACATGCTGTCGGGAAATTCCCTGCAAAACAGACACTTGCGTGAATCACGTCACTTTCACAAAGGATGTACGTCACAACTGGTGCGCGAGCCGCGGTGGCTGCCACACTCATGGCTCACACCGCGAAGGCCCCGCATGCTGCCGCTCACCCTCCTGCTGGCCCTGGCCGCGCCCGCTGCGCCCAGCGCCGTGCCAATCCACACCGCCGCGCCCCCGACGCCGACGGACTGCGGCGCGGCATCGGCCACGCTGGCCGAGACCGAGGTCTGCGATCCACGCCGCGGCGTCCTGCATCTGGCCTATCGCGCCGGCCGCGTCGTGCTGCAGGTGCCGGGGCGCGCACCGACCGTGCTGGAAACCATCCCGCGCGCCTACGCACCGGAACTGATCGGCAGCGCGCGCGCCATCCGCCTGCTGCCGACCCGGCTGCAGCCGTATCTGGCGCGCGACCGCCTGCTGTACCTGTCGGTGCGCCGTTCCTCGCCCGGGGACGGACATGGCTATTGCGGCGCCGGTGCGGAGATGGCGCTGACCGTGGTCGATCTGCACGGGGCGCCGTCGATCCTGGCCCGGGTGCCGGTGTCCAGTTGCCTGGACAACATCGATCTGGACGCGCCCGACCTCGACGACCTGACGCCCTACGCCGTGCGTGATGGCCGCCTGCGCATCCGCTTCAGCACCTATGCCGGCCACGACAGCGCTAACCCTGTCGAGGCGGTGCTCGCCCCGGATCTGCGTGCGCTGACGTTCGCGCCCTGAGCGCGGCGGCCTGCCTGCGCCGCTGCGCGCTGCGCCGCGCCGGTCATCGCAACCGGCTAAAATCCGTGGTTCATTTGCCCAGGTTCCCACGCCCGATGACGCCGATCGCCCGCACCGCACTGGCCTGCGCCGTGCTCGCCCTGTCTGCCTGCAAGCCGCAGGCGCAGGTCGCCGACCCCGCCGCCAAGCCGGCGGCTACCGCCACTGCCGCGTCGACCGCGTCCGCTGCCGCCCCGGGCGCGGCCGACGACAACCTCAATGCGGTGCTGTGGATGCAGCGCTCGGCCGAGTACCAGGCCCTGACCGAGCAGACCTATCGCGCCGCCGCCGACCGCCTGGATGCGGCGCTGAAGGAGCCGAACTGGGATGCGCTGGTGCCGGAGGAACGCGGCAACGCCGCCACCGGGCTGAAGCCGGCGGTGGTGATGGACGTGGACGAAACCGTGCTGGACAACTCGCCCTACCAGGCGCGGCTGATCCGCAACGGCAAGGAATACGACGAGGTCACCTGGGACCAGTGGGTGGCCGAGAAGAAGGCCAAGCCGATCCCCGGCGTGGTCGATTTCGCCAAGGCCGCCACCGCCAAGGGCATCACCGTGCTGTACGTGACCAACCGCGCCGTGCACCTGACCGACGCGACCCTGGCCAACCTGCGCAGCGCCGGCCTGCCGGTGGCCGACAACAGCGTGCTGCTGGGCCTGGGCACGGTGGTCAAGGATTGCGAGCAGAACGGCTCGGAGAAGAACTGCCGGCGCAAGCTGGTCGGCCAGCAGTACCGCGTGCTGATGCAGTTCGGCGACCAACTCGGCGACTTTGCGCAGGTGGTGGCCAACACCCCGGAAGGCCGCGCGCAGTTGCTGCAGCAGTACCACGACTGGTTCGGCGAGCGCTGGTGGATGCTGCCCAACCCCAGCTACGGCTCCTGGGAACCGGCGCTGTTCAACAACGACTTCACCCAGTCGCGCGCCGCCCGCCACCAGGCCAAGGTGCAGGCGCTGGAGCTGGCGCAGTGAGCCGCGCGCCGCTGGCGCTGGCGCCGCACGAGCGCCTGATCTTCGCCCTCGACGTGCCCGGGCGCAGCGAGGCGCTGGAGTGGATCGAGCGGCTCGGCGATGCGGTGGCGTTCTACAAGATCGGCATGGAACTGCTGGCTTCCGGCGAGTACTTCGACGTGCTGGACACGCTGGCCGGGCGCGGCAAGCGCGTGTTCGTGGACCTGAAGTTCTTCGACATCCCGGCCACGGTGGGCGGGGTGATCCGGCGGCTGTCGCAGTGGCCGGTGGACTACTGCACCATCCACGGCTGGCACCCGGCGATGATGCAGGCCGCGGCCGAGGCCAACGGCAGCGACATGCGCCTGCTGGCGGTGACCGTGCTGACCTCGATGGGCCGCGCCGACCTGGCGTCGATGGGCATCGACCGCGCGCCGGAAGACGTGGTGGTGGAGCGCGCGCTGGCCGCGCAGGCGGCCGGCATCGACGGCGTGATCGCCTCCGGCCAGGAAGCGGCGCCGATCCGCCGCGCCACCGGCGCCGGCTTCTCCATCGTCTGCCCGGGCATCCGTCCGGGCGGCCCGGTCGGCGACGACCAGCAGCGCACCGTGGGCGTGGCCCAGGCCTTCGCCGACGGCGCCGATGCGATCGTGGTCGGCCGGCCGATCCGCCGGGCCGCCGATCCGCGTGCGGCGGCCGAGGCGATCCAGCAGGAGATCGCGGCGACACTGGCTGGCCACCCCGGTCATTGATTTTAAATCAATTACTTAGAAGATAAATTCTAAAGTGTTGCTTTAACTTCGGCGTGCCGGTAGCATGCCCAGCGTCCGGCTCTGCCGGAGATGTGCCATACCGTTCTCCGGCTTCGGTCGGATTTGAAGAGGCCCGCGCCTGGTGCGCGTGGCCTCTTTTTTTGTGCCCGCGTCGCGCTCAGGCGGGCCGGGCCGCGCAGTAGCGGTCGATGAAGGCCTGGTGCGGCGGCATCGCGTCGGCGCAATGGCCGATGGTCTGCTCGACGCTGGCCATGAAGCGCTCCAGATCGGCCTGCGGCACCTGGTCCACCAGCGGGTGGTAGGCGCGCGGCAAGATGCCCTGCCCCACCATCACCTGCACCCAGCTGATCTCGGCGAACATCTCATCGCCGTTGCGGTAGAAGCGGCCGCTGTCGCGGAACAAGTCCAGGGTCTCCTGCAGTTCCGGGGTGATCGGCATGCTGCGGCAGTGCCGCCAGAACGCGCTGTCGTCGCGCTCGGTGGCGTGGTAGTGCAGCAGCAGGAAATCGCGGATGCGGTCGAATTCGAACGCGATACGGTCGTTGTAACGCCGCACCAGCACCGGGCTGATGCCCTCGCGCGGGAACAGCTCCAGCAGCTTGGAGATGCCGGACTGGACCAGGTGGATGCTGGTCGACTCCAGCGGCTCCATGAAGCCGCTGGCCAGGCCTAGCGCGATCACGTTGCGGTTCCACACCTGCTTGCGGCGGCCGGTGACGAAGCGCAGCGGGCGCGGGTCGGCCAGGGCCGGGCCGTCGAGGTTGGCTAGCAGCGTGGCGGCGGCCTCGTCGTCGCTGATGTGCGCGCTGCAGTACACGTAGCCGTTGCCGGTGCGGTGCTGCAGCGGAATACGCCACTGCCAGCCGGCCGCGCGCGCGATGGCGCGGGTGTACGGCGTGGGCGGGCCGACCTTGGCGCAGGGCACCGCCAGCGCGCGATCGCACGGCAGCCAGTGGCTGAAATCGTGGTAGCCGGTGTGCAGCGCCTGCTCGATCAGCAGACCGCGGAAGCCGGAGCAATCGATGAACAGGTCGCCGGCGATCGCCTCGCCCGAGGCCAGGCGCACCGCGCGCACGTCGCCGGACTCGGGATGCAATTGCACCTCCTCGACAATGCCCTCGCGCCGGGTCACCCCGCGCTGCTCGGCGTAGCGGCGCAGGAAGCCCGCGTACAACGCCGCATCGAAGTGGTAGGCGTAGGCGATGTTGGCCAGCGGCGAGTTCGGCGGCACATCCGTGGCCGATGTCATGAAGCGGTCGCGCTTGGCGGCGACGGTGTTGAGCGTATAGGCGCCCAGCGGCTTCGCCTTGCCGGCCAGCGCCTGCTTGAACCAGTACTGCTGGAACGGCAGCAGCCCGAGCGGATGCCCGATCTCGGTGCCGAAGCCGTGCACGTAGGAGGTGCCCGGGCGCTGCCAGTCGGCGAACTCGATGCCGAGCTTGAAGCTGCCCTGGGTGTGGCGCACGAACTCGGCCTCGTTGATGCCGAGCAGGTTGTTGAAGGCCTTGATGTGCGGCACGGTGGCCTCGCCGACGCCGACGATGCCGATCTGCTCGGACTCGATCAAGGTGATGCGGTAGTCGGGGCCCAGCACACGCGCCAGCGCGGCAGCGGCCATCCAGCCGGCGGTGCCGCCGCCGACGATGACCAGGTTGCGGAGAGGAGCGGCGATCATGCGTGCATGGTCCTGTACCGAAGAAAGGGGCGACCGCAAACGCGGACGGGGCCACGCGGCCCCGTCCGTTGAAACCCCACGCGCGCCGGTCGGGCACGCGCGTGGGTGATGCGGTGGATCAGAACTTGGCGCCGATCTCGAAGGTCACGGTGCGCGGGAAGTACATGATTTCGCCGGTCTTGTTGATGGTGATGTTCGGATCGAAGCGACCATCGGAGCCGAAATCGTTGTACGAGTACGACGAGTAGTTCTTGAAGTTGAAGGCATTGAGCAGGTTGATGCGCGCCGACAGCTTGAAATCGTTGTACACGGTGAAGTCCTTGGTCGCCTGGAAGTCGACCGTGCGGTAGCCCCATATCTTGCCGCCAACCAGGAACTTGCCGCTGCCCGGCGGCACCGCCGCCACCTGCTGGCAGGTCGCGCCGTCGGGATCGGTGTGGCCGTAGCAGGCGATGGTATTGATCGGTTCCGGGGTTGCCAGCACCACCTTGGCGCCGAAGGTCAGGCCCCACGGACCATCGATCGAGCCGGACGCGACGAAGCGGTGCGCCGCCACCGCATCGGACTTCACGAACGGATAGTCGTGGATGGTCGCCTTGTCGAACGCGTACGGCTCGTCGATGTTGCGGTTCTGACGCGCGCTGGTGTGGGTATAGGACAGGGTCAGGCCCCAGCCCGATTCCTTGGTGTACGGCTTGTCGGCCGACAGCAACACCTGGCTGCTGCGCTGCTCGAGGCCGTTCATGCCCAGGATCGTGTTCTGGTAGCCCGGCACCGGCTGGCCCCACGGCGCGCTGCCGTTCTGGAAGTAGGAACCATCCGGATAGCGGTTGATCAGCGACATCGCGAAACCGTCGTAGCTGAGGATGCGCTGGAAGGTTACGTCGGTCTGCCAGTCGCCGACCTGGTTGGTGATGCCGATGCTGTACTGGTCGCTGTACGGGGTCTTCAGGTGGTTGTTGAACATGAACAGCTCGGCGCTGCCGCTGACACCGGGGATGGTGTTCAGCTGATCCACGCCATTGAGGTAGCGCGGATCCCACGCGGTGCAGACGCGGTCGCTGCGGTAACACTGGCCGGTGGCCGGATTCTGGAAGTACACCGCGACCGGCGACAGCGCCGCCTTGCTGGTTTCCAGCGCCAGCTGTTCGAACAGGTTGCGATCGTAGGAGCGGCCGGCACCACCGTGCAGCACCGCGCTCTCGTCGCCGAAGAAGTCGTAGGAGAAGCCCAGACGCGGCGCCCAGCCATCCTTGAAGTTCTTGCGGTTGCGACCGGTGCTGATGTAGTCGGCAGCATTGATGCCGCTAGGCAACAGGCGGTTGGCCCAGGGCTGACCCGGATTGGCCGGATCGTCGGAGTACAGCGCGTTGACGAAGGCCTGCGAGGTGACGAAGTCGGTGTAGGCCGGGCTGTCTTCGTAGTCCCAACGCACGCCGACGTTGATCATCAGCTTGTCGGTCGCCGCCCAGTCGTCCTGGATATAGACGCCGTATTGCTTGGACGGCGACTCCACGGTGGCCTTCTGGCCGGGGGTGTTATACGGCGCAACATAGTCCACGCGGTACGGCGTGGCGGCGACGCCGCTGCTGTCGACCGAATAGCTGAACTGCGGGTTGAGCGCCGCCGCATCCTGCGAGGTCAGCTTGATGTCCTTGTAGCTGACGCCCATCTTGATGGTGTGCTCGCCATGCCACTGGAAGCTGGTGAAGGTCAGGTCGTTCTGCAGGAACCACCCCTTCTGGCTCTTGCGCTGCACGTTGCCACCACCGGCGGAGCCGGTTTCCAGGAAGGTGTACTCGTCCACGTCGGTGGACCCGGCGCGTGGGGCCAGATACTTGTAGACGATGCCGTTGCCGATGCTCTTCGGATACGGATTGTTCTCGGAGTCCTCGGTACCGACGATCAACTCATTGAACCAGTTGTCGGCGCTGTGCTGCCAACGGATGTTGGCACGCTTGTCCTTGTTGATCTTGTTGATGCCGTGATCCGGCGCACTGGTGCCACCAATGTTGCCGGCCTGGGTCTCGTCGCGGTACTGGCCGCTCAGTTCGATGCGGTCGCGGTCGGTGGGTTCGAAATCGATCTTGCCGAAGTACAGGTCCTCGGTGAACGGCATGTTGGCCGCACCGAACTGGCTCGACAGGTTGGACGGCAGCAGGCCGACGTACGGCTGTGCGGTGTTGTCCGCCTGCACGCTCTTGGGCGCGACGTTCTCCTTGCCCTCGTAGGCGACGAAGAAGTGCATGCGATCCTGGATGATCGGGCCACCGAGAGCGAAGCCATATTCCTTCACCTGCGAATCGATCTTGCCGTTCGCTTCGTCCGGGCGCTTGTCGCGCAGATCCTGATCCGTATAACGGAAGAAAGCCTCGCCGTGGAACTCGTTGGTACCGGACTTGGTGGCCGCGGTGATCGCTGCGCCGCTGATCTGGCCGTACTCCGCCTTGTAGTTGGAGGTGATGACCTTGTACTCGCCGATCGCCAGCTGCGGGAACGGATTGCCCTGAGTATCGCTCTGGCCGGCGATGCCGCCGCCCTTGACGTAGCTCTTCTGGCCGACGCCATCGATGTACAGGTTGCCGGCGCTTGCGTTGGACGCACCGCCGCGCAGCTTGGTGTTTCCGTTGCCATCGACCTGGAACACCATGCCCGGCACGGTGTCGGCGAACTCCAGGAAGTTGCGGGTCGCCTGCGGCAGCTGCTGGATCTGGTGCAACGACACCACGTTGCCCACTTCCGAGGTCTTGACGTCCTTCAGCAAGGGCGCGCTGACGGTGACGGTGTCCAGGGTGGTCGCGTTGCCGCCGGCGGCCGTGGTCCCGGCATCGAGATCGACGGTGGACGAGGACGCCACCTGCAGGGTCACGGTCTTGGTGACGCCGTTGGCCTCGACCTTGTAGGTGCCCGGCGGCAGACCGACCACGGTGTAGTTGCCGTTGGCGGCGACCGGCGCGCGGCGCACCGAGCCGGTGGCGATGTTGGTGACGGTGACCTCGGTGCCGGCCTGGGCGGCGGCGACCTGGCCGCGCAGGGTCGCGCTGCTGGACTGGGCCATCGCCGGCATCGTGGCGAACAGGCAGGTGGCCAGCGCGCAGCACAGCAGGCTGCGTGCGGGTAGGTTGGAGGCGGAACGCGATTTCTTCATGACAAAAGCCCTCCCAGGGCGGTAAACGGGATCGTTGTTGTGTTCTTCTAGGTGCTGCAAAAAACGACATCGGTGTTGCATGCGTCGGTGTCAGTCCATGGCGGTCCCTCGCTGGGCACTGGAAGCACGAACGATGAGTTGTGGAGCGATCGCATTGGCCGACGCCGCCGACACCGCCGCAGCCGCATGCGGCTCCAGCGCCGCCAGCAGCAACTGCATGGCGCGGGCGCCGAAACCGGCGATGTCCACGCGCATGGTGGTCAGGGCCGGATGCACGTAACGTGCCATCGGCACGTCGTCGAAGCCGGCCAGGGCGATGTCCTCGGGCACGCGCAGCCCGGCATGGGTGAAGGCGAACAGGCAGCCCAGCGCCATCATGTCGTTGGCGGCGAACACCACGTCCGGGCGCTGGCCCTGCAGCAGGGCTTCGCCAGCGCGGTAGCCGGAGGCCTCGTCGAAGGCGCCGGGCAGCACCAGCGGCGCCACCTGCGGGCAGCGCTCGCGCAGTTCGTCGCGGTAGCCGCGCAGGCGCTCGCGCGCGTCGAAGTTGTCGTCCGGCCCGGCGATGAAGGCGATGCGGCGATGGCCCACGTCCAGCAGGTGGCGGGTCATGGCGCGCGCGCCGCCGTAGTTGTCGACGTTGAGCACCTGCGCCTCGCCGATGCGCTCGGCGCAGTTCATCAGCACCGCCGGCAGCGTGCCGGGCAGCATGTCGGCCGGGTCCTCGGCATCGCTGGCCAGGGACGGCGACATGATCAGCAAGCCGTCCACGCGCCCGGGCATGCGCCGCACCGCCAGCCGCTGCTGTTCCGGTTCGCCGTGGTAGCTGGACACCAGCAGGTGCAGGCCGCGCTCGCGCGCCACCGTGTCGATGCCGCGGATCAATTCGGAGAAGAACTCGCCGTGCAGATCCGGCAGCACCACGCCGATGGTGTGGGTGCGGCGGCTGCTCAGGCTGCGCGCAGCGTGGTGCGGCACGTAGTGCAGGGTGCGCGCGGCTTCCAGCACGCGCGCGCGCACCGATTCGGCCACGTGCTGGTGACCGTTCATGGTGCGCGACACGGTCGCCACCGACACGTTGGCCAGGCGCGCCACGTCCTTGATGGTGATGTTGGCGCGCTGGTCCGGCGCCATGACGGGGGGCGGGCTCACCAGCGTGCCTCCAGGGTCCGGAACGGCTTGGACAGGGTCACTCCGCCGGCGTCGTATTGGTCGATCCGGCGGCCATCCACGCGCACCTGGGTCGGCCGCGTGCGCGTCGGCCAGGCCACGCGCACGGCGGTGCCGGCGCGCAGGCCGCTGTCGAGTTCGACCCGCAGCCGCCCGTCGCGCTGGCGCGCGCGCAGGCCGAGCGTGCCGTAGGCGGTGGGCAGGCGCTGCACGGCCAGGCCATCGTCGGCCAGCCAGGCCGGCGGCACACCCGGCAGCAGCACCAGCGCATCGTCGCCCTCGTGCATGAGCATGCCGAACAACGTGCGCGCGTACTCGGCGCCGATCCAGGTATGCGGCATGTCGCCCAGGTAGCGCGGGAAGCGCAGCCGCGACTGCACCACCTCGGCCAGCACCTGCCATTCGAACGGGCGGCGGTCGCGCAGCAGGTCCTGCAGCAGTTCGTCGGCCACCTGCGGCTGGTCCAGATGCACGTAAGTCAGCACGTTGCGCATCTCGTACGGGGTGTAGGCCCACAGCGCATTGGGTTGCTTGCGCTGGCGCACGTCTTCCAGATAGCGCGCGAAGGTGGTGCGCAGCGCCGCCTCCGGCAGCAGGTCCTGCTGGCCGGTGGGATCCAGGGCGATGGAGACGCTGGTCGGATCGCCGTCGCCCAGGTCGGCCGCGGCGGGAATGTAGTCCGCGCCCTTCCACGCCATGGTGGCGCGGATCGAGGCGGCCAGCGAGGTGCGCAGCGCCGCGTACTGTTCGCGCGCCCAGGCCGCGGTGGCGGTATCGCCCAGCGATTCGGCCAGCCAGGCACCGTCATGCCAGCCCTTCAGCGCCCAGTAGTCGTCCCAGTAGCTGTGGGTGGGGCTGGAATAGCCTTCGTGGCTGATCGACGGGGCCAGGATGCCGCGGAAGCGTTCCGGCGCGGGCTGCTCGGCCATGTAGCCAGGCACCAGGGTGCGCTCGCGCAGCTCCTGCAGGAACTGCATCGCCAGCTTCACCTTCGGCAGGTAGGCGCGCACGCTCTCCGGGCCGCCGTCCAGCCGCGCCACGTCGGCGACCAGGGCGATGTACTCGCCCTGGCTGTCGTACTCCAGGTCCGAGCCGAAACCGTCGTTGACGCTGCCATCGTCGTTGAGGATCGGCGAGACCAACCCGTTCGGGTGCACCGCGTGGTCGCTGTACCACTGCAGGTAGTCGCGTGCGACCTGCGCCTGGCCCATGCGCAACAGGATCGCCGAGGTGGCCATGCCGTCGCGGATGAAGGAACGGTTGTAGTTGCGCGGCCCCGGCTGCATCGCCGGGCCGGTCTGGTTGATCAGCATGTACGCGGCTTGCGCGCGCAGCATGTCCACCAGGCTGGCGTCGGGCAGGCGCAGGCCGACGTTGCCCAGGCGCTGCTGCCAGTCCGCGGAGACCTGCTCGGCCAGCGCGTCGAAGCTGCGACCCGCGTCGCCACGGCCGGCGGCGAGCAGGGCGTCGCGGTCCAGCGGCGGCGCCGGCGGCAGTCGGCCCTGGGCGTCGGCGCTGGCAGTACCCAGCGGGAACGCCAGCACCACGTCCTGTTGCGCACCCGGCGCCAGGCGCACCGTGTAGTTCAGCATCGCCGCGGCCAGGCCGTCGGCGTCGTGCGCCTGGTGCTGCGCCGGCAGCGTGCCGGCGACGACGTGGCGGGTGATCTCGGTGGCGCCGTTCGTGCCGAACGCCTCGGCGCCACCGCCGCTGGGCGTGCTCAGCGAGGTCAGCAGCGCGCGGCCGTCGACCTGCACGGTGCCGCCGTCGACGGCGATATCGTGGATCGGCGACAGGCCGCCGTTCTGCCACGGCGGATTCATCTGCATCGGCCGCACCAGCAGAGAGAGGGTGCCGCTGACCGGCGTGGTGCCGATGTTGCGCAGGCGATGGCGCAGCAGCGTCACCGGCTGGCCGCCGCGTTCGATCGCGAAGGTCTCGCTGCGCAGTTCCAGCCCCGGCTGCGGCGACCAGCGCACCGACGGCATCGGCTTCCAGCCATCGCGCAGCGCGTGGGTCAGGGCATGGCCGTCGGCCCCGGCAGCGGTGCCGGACACGTCGCGCCACAGCGGCTGCACCAGCGGCGCGCCCTTCCACGCCTCCAGGTTGCCGTATTCGTCGAAGATCGACTTCTGCCGGCCGGCATGGATGCCGACCGCGGTCCAGTAGGTCTGCTGCATGTGCAGCGAGGCCGGGAACAGCGCGCGCGTGGCGCCGCGCTGCGCGGCGACCTGGTAGCGCTTCATCGGCGTCATCACCGCCTTCGGCCCAAGCAGGCGCAGGCGCGCCAGGGTCGGCGCGACCCCACCGGGCGCGGCGTCGACGCGCAGCCGCAGCGCCCTCACCGGCAGCGGCGCGGTACCGGCGAGGTAGGCGCTGTCGCTGTCGCCGGCCTGCGCATCGTCGGCCAGCGTGCGCCAGCGGCCTGCGGCATCCTGCGCCTGCAATTGCGCCGCGCCATGCGCGCCGGCGAACTCGACGATCAGGCCGGCGCTGTCGAACGCGCGCGGGAAGGCGATGTCCAGTTGCCGCGCCTGCGCGCCCTTGCCCGGCATCGCCACCGCGGCACCGCCCTGCCACAGCGCCGCAGCGTCGGCTGCGGACACGCCACGCAATTGCGCAGCGTCGGCGCCCAGCGGCTGCATCTCGTAGATCGACACGCCCCAGTCGGCGCTGCGCGCGGGCGCGGCCAGGCGCAGGTAGCGGGCCAGGTGCGGCGCGAAGAACACCGTCTCGGTGCCGCCCAGCGAATCGGCCATCGTGTAGACCGTGTCCCAGCGCTGGCCATCGCGCGAGGTCTGCAGCAGGAAGCCTTCCGGATTGGAGGTGTCCCACTGCAGGCGCACGCCGCCGACCTGCGCGGCGCGGCCCAGATCGATCTGGAACCAGTGGCCGGGACTGAAGGCGCCGGCAGTGCGGGTGCTGGCGTCGCCGTCGATCAGATAGCCGATCGCCTGCGCCTTGACCTGCTTGGAGGAACTGGACGCCTGCCATTGCGCACGCGGCGGCAGGCGGCCGTCCTGCGCCTGCACCGGCGCCGTCATCGCGAGTCCGCACAGGACTGCAGACAACACCCAGGCGCAGCGGCGCGCGCCACCGTGACCGAGCACTCGGATGATCTCTGACGAATATCGCACTGGGTCCCCCGGCCAGCACCGCCTCAATCGAGGTGGGCGGACGTTAGCAGCAACTGCAAGCGGTTACATGATGCGTTGCAACATGTGCAATCCGCTGGCACGTCTGGTCATACGCCGACATGCCTGTCCCGACGGTCCCAAGCCGGGTCATGAAATGTCCTGCCGCGACAAGCCCAGCCCCCTGGATGCCTGCCAATGCTCCCCGCGCCACACCCCCGCCCGGCTTGCCGGAATCGCCCGCGCCCAGCAAGATGCGGGACGTTTTGGGGAACGAGCCCGCACCGTATGCCGTCCTGCCCGACCCGGGTCATCTCCTCGCGCGCGCTGTGCGTCCTGCTGCTGGCGATGCTCGCCCTGGCCGCGGGCGGATGCAAGCGCACGCCCGCCGAACTGCCCGGCGCCAGCGCCGAGCCGGCCGCCGCGGTGCGCACGCTGGCGCGCGCGCTGCAGCGCAACGACCTGCTCGGCTATGCCCAGGCCGCGGTGCCGCCGGCCCAGTACCAGCGCCTGCAGCAGGCCTGGAGCGAGGACCGCAGCCGTTGGCCGCTGACCGAATTGCCGCTGGCCGAACGCCTGCCCGAGGTACTGGACACCCTTGCCGCGCCGGACGCCGAACGCCAGCTGCAGCGCGCCTTCGACGCGCAGTTCGGCGGCCAGGCGGCGAGCCTGAAGCAGGCGGCGCACTCGCTGGGCCTGTTCGGCGTGCAGTTCCTGCGCAATCAGGGCCACTACACGCCCGAGCAGCGCGGCCATTACGTGCAACTGGTGCAGGCGCTGAGCGCCTGGGCCGCGCGCGCGCCGCTGTCCGAGCGCAAGCGCGCGCAGGCGGCGCTCGCGCGGCTGTGCGCGGGCGCGCGCCGCACTGGCGTGCGCAGCGATGCCGACCTGCGCAGCCTGGGCATGGACGAGAGCCTGCGCCGGCTGGGCCCGTTCCTGGCCGACCTCAAGGCGGTGCTGGCCGACTATGGCCTGGACCTGGACGCCAGCGCCGGCGCGCTGCGCACCGGCCTGGTCAACCAGCAGGGCGACCAGGCGGTGGTGCGCATCCAGTACCCGCTGGACGGCGAACAGATCGACACCACCGCGGTGCTGGTGCGCCGCGACGGGCACTGGTACCTGCGCGACACCCTCAGCGAGGTGGACGCGCTGCTGGCGGCCAGCGCCGGCACCGCCGCCCCGGCCGCGGCACCCGCCGCCGACCCCGCTCCGCCGGCTAAGCGATAATGGCCCCGATGCCAGAACAAAATCCCCTCCCGTTCCCCGACGACGCCGCGGCCGCACGCGCGGCCGACGCGGCCCGTGCGCCCGCCGACGCGTCCCCCGCCGGCCCCGGCGCCGCGCCCTCTTCGACCGTTGTCCCCTCCCCCCTGCCCGTGGCCGTGACCGCCGCGCGCCAGGGCAAGGGACCGCTGTGGGCGCGCCTGCTCGGCCGCCTGGCCGATCCCTGGCTGGGCCTGAAGATCGAACCGGCCGAGCCCGGCCAGTACAACGACGGCCGCCCGGTGGTGTACGTGCTGGAGGACTACGGCCTGTCCAACGCGCTGATCCTGGACAAGGCCTGCCGCGAATCCGGCCTGCCCTCGCCGCTGGTGCCGCTGCCCGGCGATCCGCTGGGGCGCAAGCGCGCCTACCTGGCGCTGTCCCGGCGCAGCAGCAACCACGCGCTGCTGCCGGAACAGCGCGGCGCCAAGACCCACTCCGATTCGCTGGCCAAGCTGCTGCAGGCGCACCGCGAGCGTCCGGAGCTGGACATCCACCTGGTGCCGGTGTCGATCTTCGTCGGCCGCGCCCCGGACAAGCAGAGCGGCTGGTTCGCCGTGCTGTTCTCGGAAAACTGGGCACTGGTGGGCAGCTTCCGGCGCCTGCTCGGCGTGCTGCTCAACGGCCGCAGCACCATCGTGCGCTTCGCCCCGCCGGTGTCGATGCGGCAGACGGTGGAGGAAGGGCTGCCGCCCGAGCGCACCGTGCGCAAGCTGCAGCGCGTGCTACGCACCCATTTCCGGCGCATCCGCGAGGCGGTGATCGGCCCCGACCTGTCGACCCGGCGCCTGCTAGTGGACCAGGTGCTGGCGGCCGAGCCGGTACGCGAGGCGATCGCCGCGCAGGCCAAGCGCGACAACAGCAAGCCGGTGGACGCCTGGCGCAAGGCGCACGCCTACGCCTGGGAAATCGCCGCCGACTACTCCAGCCCGGTGGTGCGCTCGGCCAGCTTCCTGCTGACCCACGTGTGGAACCGCATCTACGCCGGCGTGCTGGTCCACCACCTGGACAAGCTCAAGGACGCCGCGCCCGGGCACGAAGTGATCTACGTGCCCAGCCACCGCAGCCACATGGACTACCTGCTGCTGTCCTACCTGCTGTACGAACGCGGCATCGTGCCGCCGCACATCGTCGCCGGCATCAACCTCAACCTGCCGGTGGTCGGCACCCTGCTGCGCAAGGGCGGCGCGTTCTTCATCCGCCGCTCGATCAAGGGCAACGCGCTCTATTCGGCGGTGCTCAGCGAATACGTGGCGCAACTGGTGGCCGGCGGCTACTCGATCGAGTACTTCGTCGAGGGCGGGCGCTCGCGCACCGGCCGCCTGCTGCAGCCCAAGGGCGGCATGATCGCGATGACCCTGCGCGCGTTCCTGCGCCAGCCGCGCAAGCCGGTGCTGTTCCAGCCGATCTACGTCGGCTACGAAAAGCTGATGGAAGGCAACAGCTACCTCGACGAACTCAGCGGCCGGCCCAAGGAGAAGGAATCGATCTGGGCGCTGCTGTGGGGCATCCCCAAGGTGCTCAAGCAGAACTACGGCCAGGTGGTGGTGAACTTCGGCGAGCCGATCCCGCTGAGCCAGGTACTGGCGCAGCGCGCGCCGGAGTGGGACGGCCAGCCGCTGGGCGAGGACGAGAAGCCGGCCTGGTTGAACGGCACCGTCGATGCGCTGGCGCAGCAGATCCAGGTGCACATCAACGCCGCCGCCGACGTCAATCCGGTCAACCTGCTGGCGCTGGCGCTGCTGTCCACGCCCAAGCACGCCATGGGCGAGGCCGACCTGATCGCGCAGATCGAACTGTGCAAGAAGCTGCTGGCGGAACTGCCGTACTCGGACCGGGTCACGGTGACACCGCACTCGCCCGAGCGCATCATCGCCCACGCCGAAGAGATCAACGTGCTGACCCGCACGCCGCATCCGCTCGGCGACGTGCTCAGCGTCAACGGCGACAACGCGGTGCTGCTGAGCTACTTCCGCAACAACGTGCTGCACCTGTTCACCGCGTCCTCGTGGGTGGCGTGCTGCTTCCAGAACAACCGTCGCATGAGCCGCGCCGGCCTGCTGCGGCTGGGCCGCACCGTGTACCCGTTCCTGCAGGCGGAACTGTTCCTGCCGTGGAGCGAGGACCAGTTCGCCGAGCGCATCGAACGCACCATCGAGGTGTTCGTGCGCGAAGGCCTGCTGCTGCAGCTCAACGAGGACGACGGCAGCGTGCTGGCGCGCAACACCGGGCAGACCGACGAGGTGTTCCGCCTGCGCGCCATCGGCCACTCGCTGCAACAGGCGTTCGAGCGCTATTACATCGCCATCTCGGTACTGGTGAAGAACGGCCCGGGCAAGCTCGGCGCCGGCGAACTGGAGAGCCTGTGCCAGCAGGCCGCGCAGCGCCTGAGCCTGCTGTACGCACCGGCCGCGCCGGAGTTCTTCGACAAGACCCTGTTCCGCGGCTTCATCCAGAAACTGCGCGAACTGAAGCTGGTGTGGCCGGACGAGAACAGCAAGCTCATGTTCGACGAGCGGCTGGATGCATGGGCGAAGGATGCCAAGTTCATCCTTGGTCGCGAGCTGCGCCACACCATCGAACGGGTCAGCCCGGAAGCAGCCAAGGTCGAGGAGCCGCCGGTTCCGCAGGATTGAGGCGGCAGTTGCCGCACCTGCAGTCGTGATGCGGTGAGATTCTGGCGCGTGGCGCCGCGCCAAACACAAGGGCGCCCTGGTATCACTGCGCGCGGCGCGTGGCGACGCGCCATGCATAGAGGCGCCCCGCTATCACTGCCGCGCGGCACAGTGACTTCCGACACGCGACCCAGGGGCCGGTACGGCCCGAGCATGCTTGAAACTCCCTGCTGCGGGTTCCGGCGATGCGCACAGCTCCTCTTTTCGCTCTGTTGCTGTTTGCCGCCTCCAGCGGGCCCGCGTGGGCCGACCAGGGCGAAGACAGCGGCGACGGCAAGCACGACCATCGGCCGCAGGTGTCCTCGCACCAATGCGGCCTGAGCACGCCGTTCAACGTGCTGGCCGACAGCGGCGGCATCTGGCTCACCCGCGACGGCGAGGGACCACGCGAGATCTTCTTCCATGCCGGCGAACTGAGCGTGGATCACCAGGTGCAGCAGATCGGCGCAGCGGATGCGCAGCGATTGCTGGACATGGAGCGCGAGACCCGCGCGCTGATGCCGGAGGTGACGGATCTCTCGCACGAAACGGTCGACCTCAGTTACGACGTGCTCGGCGTCGTCGTCGAAGTGCTGACCGGCAATGCGGGCAATGCGCGCAAGATCGAGCGGCTGCGCACGCAGGCCAACGCATACGTCGACGGCACGCTCGGCAGGGGACGCTGGGACCAGACCGCGTTCGACAGCAATTTCGAGCGCTACGTGCAGACCCAGGCCGAGAGTTTCTCGGGCAGCATCGCCCGCCACCTGCTCTGGCAGATCGTCACGGGCCGCGCCGATGCAATCGACAAGCGCGCAGACCGCATGGACGCCGCCCTCGAGGCCCGCCTGGATGCGCGCAGCAAGGGCATCGAAACCAAGGCGCAGGCGCTGTGCGCGCGGGTGGCGCGGCTGGATCAGCTGCAGCAGGCGCTGGAATACCGGTACCACGGCCAGCCGTTGCGCCTGCTCACCACCTCCGAGGACGGTACGCCTGAGCAGAGCACCGCCGCCCTCGTCGGCACCGACGATACGCCGCGGAGCAATGCGGTCACGGTGCCGTCGGTCCCAACGCATTGAACCTGACGCCGCCGCTGGCGCATCGCGACGCACCCGCCGCGCTGGCGGCCTGCGGCGACGGCAGCACCGCTCAGGCCTCGAACAGGTCCCCGGTGCGCGGTCCGGCATCCGCCGCATCCGGCGGATAGACCAGTTGCCCCTGCGCGTCGCTGCGCGCGGCCGGGTTCAGCGTGGCCGGTTCCTGGCGGGCGACGTCGATCAGGTGCACCACCGGGTGGCCGTGATGCAGCAGGTGGTCGCAGATAATCTGGCGGTGGCACTGGCGCCAGTAGGCCTCGGCGCACATCACCGCGCATGCACCGTCGTCGCCGAAGGCCTGCAACTCGGTCAGCGCCTCGGTGAATTCGCTGCCCAACGCATAGTCGGCGTAGTTGTGGAAGCTGACGCTGCGCCAGTGACCGTTGCGCTGCGGATCGACCCCCGGCTGCCTGCCGCGGCGCCCGCCCAGAGCGCGGAAGTGCCGGTAGGCGATGCCTGCGGCGGCCAGCGCCGGCGCCAGCGCGCTGCCGTCGAACTGTGGGAACCGCCGCGAATACGGAAACGCGCGCACGTCGGCCAGGCGGGTGACGCCGGCGCCCTGCAGGATCTGCAGGAAGGTCTCCAGGCTGCGCGTGGAATGGCCGACGCTGAAGAAGGTCGCTGCGCTCACGCCGGTTCGTCGGGGATCAGCAGATGCTCCAGGCGCATGATGCAGTCCTTCAGTTGCAGCTTGCGCTTCTTCAGCCGCTTGGCTTCCAGCTCGTCGTCCAGATTGGCCGGGATGCGCTGCAGCTGTTCGTCGAGCGCGCGGTGCTCGCGACGCAGGGCGTCGATGCGCAGGGAGATCTCGGCGGGCGTCAGGGTGTCCACGAGGTTCGAGCATACACAGGCCAGCGGTCCGCCGTCACCGTGCAACGCGTCGCTATCCGGGGCGCGGGCCAGCCGGCACAATGCGCGCGGGCGCCGCGGCGGAGGCAGCGCCCTCCCACCCTCGTGCCACCCGCGGCAGGATCGCCGCGCCGAAAGGAGTCAGCCATGCGTTCGTTCCGTTCCCCGTTCGTTCTCGCCCTCGCCCTGGCGGCAGCCCTGCCGCACCTGGCCGCGGCGGCCGATGCCAAGTTCTCCGGCTTCCTGTGCTGCAACATGCGCAGCGACGGCAGCTGGATCAGCGACAGCAACTATGCCGAAGACGGCAAGCAGGTGATTCCGGCCGGCACGCCGGTGCAGGTGACCGGTTACGGTCGCTACCGGGTCAATGTGTTGATCGACGGCAAGAAGCAGTCGATCGGCAACGACTACAGCCGCGACCTGGGCAACGAGGCCTTCGCCCAGCGCTACGTGGTCGCGCAGGATCCCAAGGCGAAGCTGGCGGCCTACCCGCCGAAGATCCGCGAGGCGATCGCCGCCAACCGCGTGACCAAGGGCATGAGCCGCGAGCAGGTGCTGATGGCGCTGGGCTATCCGATCACCAGCGAGAACCCGAGCCTGGACGCGCCGCTGTGGCGCTACTGGCTCGATAGCTTCAACGAGTTCCAGGTGTCCTTCGACGGCACCGGCAAGGTCGAGAAGGTCACCGCCGACCCGAAGACCCAGAACCTGGTCTGGCAGCCGTAAGCCCAGCGTGTCCCTGGCGCCGCGCTCCCGACGCGATGGGAGGCGGCGCGAGCGGCGCGCCGTGGCCGCGGCCTGCCGCGACCATGGCCCACCGAGGCGGCAGTACCGCGCGCGCGCTGCCGCCCTGCTGCGCTCAGCGGCTCAGCACCTGCGGCGGATCGCTCCGCGTCGGGCCTTGTTGCGATGCCTGCAGCGCCTGTTCCTGCTCCGGTGCCTGGCGCTGCGCCTGTCCCTGGTGCGCCCCCAGCTGCTGCAGTTGCTGGTAGGTCTCCTGCGCCGGCCGCGCGATCGCCTCGCTGGTCGGCATGTGTGCGCGGTTGGCGTAGGGATCGGGCGAGACATCGCCTCCGCTGCGATACACGAACGCCAGTTCGCCGCCCTGATAGGACGCGGTCGGTCGGTTGAAGCCGACCGCCAGCTGGTCGCGCTCGCTGAAGCCGTTCTGCTTCGCCAAGAGGGTCAGGCTGGCGGTCATGCGCTCGCTGTTGTCGTCCCAGCCCTTGCCGATCGCCTGTTCGGCCTGGGCCACGCCGTTGCGGACCCGCTCGTGCAGGGCGCGATCGGCGGCACCCGGCGCGGCGGCCGGCTCGCTGGCGCGCGGCGCAGGCGGTTCGGGTGTCGGCGCCGGTGCGGAACCGTCGCGGAATCCCGCCGGCAGCGCATCGCGCGGCACCTGCGCGGCATCGATGCCGAGCGCCTTCAGGTCGGCATGCACCACCGGCGGCGTGCGCTCGGGGTGCTGCGCCTGCGCCCGGTCCTCGGCATCGGCGATCTGCGCCAGCGCGCGCTCGCCATAGTTCTGCGGGTAGCCGCGCGCGTCGTAGAACAGCTTGCCCATCGCCTCCACGTTGCGCGGATTGTCGGCGTCGATCTTCAGATCCTTGCCGAAGCTCAGCCCGTCCTTGGCGGTGTAGGTGGCCTTGCTGCCCACGCCCTGCTTGTCGATGTAGCTCGCCATCTCGCTGCTGGCGTTGTACAGGTCCTTGAGCGTGGCCTTGGGGTTGTTGCGGGTGACGTAGTCGGCCAGCGTGTTGACCCCGGCGATCTCGTCCTTGGCCTCGCGGGTGCGCTGTTCCTGCCCGTAGGCCTTGAGCGTGGCGGTGTAGTCGTGCGGCGAAGGCGAGGCGGCGATGCCGTCGACCTTGGCGGCGAATGCGGCATCGCTACGGTCGATCGCGGCCTTGTTGATGGCATGGCCGATCTCGTGGCCCAGCACGATGCGGGCGGTGTTGGCCGAATCGTCGCGCGGCGCGTTCATCCTGGCCGTGGCCAGCACGTCCATCGGCAACTCGATCTGCCCGGTGCGCGGGCTGTACGCGCCGGCGCCCGCCTCGGGACTGGGTGCGAAGCCGGACAACTGCTGTTGCCCGATCGCCTGCTCCACCCGCGAGCGCAGCTCCGGCGTGTTGTCCAGCATCTGCCGCAGCGCCTGGCCTTCCTTCGGATGCGCCTGCGCGAACGTGTCGACCATGCCCTTCAGGCGCTCGTCGTCGTGTGCCATCTCCGCTCTCCTTACGCGTCGACCAGGATCTGCAGCATCTCCACGCACGCCTGCGCATCGTGCTCGCCGGCGTCCTTGCCGACGAAGGCGTACACGGCGACCGCGCCGCGTTCGAAATGCCAGCGGCCGGCGCTGCCCTGACGCGGCGGCGCGATCCAGCGCGGCACGAAGCCGGCTGCGACCAGTGCCTGGCGATACGCGTCCAACGATTGCGTGCACTGCGCCGGCGCCGCGCCCGGCGCGGGCGTGAAGCGCAGGTCCAGCCGCGACGGCGGGGCAGCGTCGGCATCGGCGACCGATTCCAGCGTGTAGCCGCCACCGCCGGCGAGCGTGCCGGACGCGCTGAACGCATGTCCGCCCTCGTCCTCGACCTGCAGACCGGTCTGCGCCGCGACCTGCGCGGCGACCAGATCCTGCTTGCCGCCGATCGCCAGGATCAACCGTACTACGCCTTGTGCCAGGTGCTCTGGCGTCATCTCCGACATGGTCCGCTCCGTGTGTGCAGGGGTGATCGAGGGGGAAGAGGAATGCGCGCCGGCACACGCGGCCAGCAGCGCGGTGGCCAGCAGCAGGACCGCGCGCGGCGCCAGGCGCATGCCGGCTGCGCGCCGCGGTATGCGGCCATTGCGATGAAACATCCGCTCCATGAAACGCCTCTCCGTCGAGCGCCTGCCGCGCACCGCAGCGCGGCCAGGCTTGGGTGTGCGATTGTAGCCAGCGCACCGGGGTCGCGCAGCCCGCCGCTGCGCCGGCGCATCAGTCCCAGTCGGCGCGCCGCTGCCAGACGAAGCCGGGCAGATCGATACGCTTGCGCGGCGTCCCGTCCCAGTCCACGGTGAAGCCGGCCGCGCGCAACGCCGCGGCGACCTGCTGGCCGACCGCCAGGTCTGCATCCTCGCGCCCGTCCAGATCGCCAAATGCCAGCATCAGCCCACCGCCGTCGATCGCGCGCTCCATGTCCTGGCCGTGATAGAAGCAATAGCCGTGGTAGCGCCGGTCCGGCGCGTCGGCCACCGCCTGGTTCACTTCGACGTGACCGTCGGACATGGTGTAGCCGGCATTGGCCAGCGCGCAGATGCCGGCCTCGTGCAGCCGCTCGAACAGCGCATCGAGCCGGTCGCAATCGGTCTGCGCCGGCCAGGTCTGTTCCGCCTGCTGCTTGGCCTGCCACTGGCTGGCGACCGAGGCGCGCAGCATGGTCTCGTCGCAGTCGTCTTCCAGGATGTCCTCGATCATCTCCTGGATCTCGTCCTGGGAGTAGAAGCCGGACCAGACCCACTTGCGGATCTCGTCGTACACATAGGCATCGGATTCGTTCACGGTCGCTCCTGCGGTCTTCGACGCACGCCGCGCGCACTGTAGCAGGGCCTTCCAGTCGCGTTGCTGACCATCACATCAACAAGCACGGTCGCAGCGGCCAAGCCGGCGCGACCGCGCGGTGCCATGCACGCCATGACCGTGGATCGGCCTACTTGACCTCCACCGCGCCGAGATCGCACACCACGGTATTGCGGGGATTGCCGCGCTGGTCGATGGCGGCGCAGCCGCTGCCTGCATTCAACGCCGGGCTGTTGGCCGCAGGCAGCTGGGTGAGCGTCGGTCCGCCGTTGTTGGCCGGGGCCGACAGCAACGGATCGGCCGCTTTCACGGTGCCCACGGCCAGGCAGGCATTCGGCCACACCGCGCCCTTGGCCGAATACTCGATCAGGTTGTTGCCGGTGTTGCTCTGGTTGTTGCAGAACACGCGCTCGGTCTTGGAATACAGGATGCTGTTGCGCAGGTCGAACCTGTCGCCGAACAGCGTCACCCACGGCGTGTTCTCGGCGAAGGTGACGTTGTTGAAGCGCACGCTGGGGCTGCCCTGGTCGCCGTTGGCCGGCTGCCAGCCGACATGCTGGATGGCCGCGCCCACGCCCTTGGCGGAGTTGCCGTAGAAGGTGCTGTTGCTGACGTCGCAGGCGCCGTAGCAATCCAGGTACAGCGCGCCGGCGTTGCCCTGTTCGGCCTTGTTGGACAGGAAGCTGGTCTCGGCGACGCTGATGGTCCCCGGCGTGGTGATGGTGGTGCCGGCGTGCGAGGTGTCGGTGAAGCCCATGCTGATGCGCGCGCCGCCGCCGGGGCCGCCGGTGGCGACGTTGTTGGCGAAGGTGGAGTACTTCACGTCGATGGTGTCGGGCGCGTACGCCCACAACGTGGCACCGCCGGAGCCGTTGGCGGCGACGTTGTTGCGGACCACGGTGCCGCACATCGCCAGCGTGCCGCCGCTGCCGACGCCTCCCTTGAGATAGCCGGTCAGGGACGCGCCGTCGGTGTCGATCGCGCCGCCGCCGCCGAAGTTGCCGGCATCGGGGAAGCCCTGCGGCGCATTGATCGCCTGGTTGTTGGCGAATTCCGAACCGACGATGGTCAGCCGGCTGAGCTGGGTGTACAGCGCGCCGCCGAGCCAGGAGCTGTTCTTGTAGAAGCCGCTGCGGACGATGGTCACCTCGGCGTCGCTGCCGGCGAAGATGGCGCCGCCGCCGATGCTGCTGCGGTTGGCCAGGAACTGGCTGTTGATGACTTCCAGCTTGCCGCGGTAGCCGACCTTGATCGCGCCGCCACCCCAGGTGCCCGGATCGTAGGCCTGGTTCGATGCCGGTTGCACCGAACTGCCGTTCTGCAGTTTCAGGTTGCGCACCGACAGCGCACTGCCGGCATTGACCAGCAGGATCCGGGCGGACTGGCGACCATCCAGGGTGATCTTGCCCTGGCCGTCGATCACGGTGGGCGCCGCCGCTGCGATGACGATCGAACGGTCGACGGCGATGCTGGTCGGCTTGGTGCCGCAGTTGAAGGTGATGTAGCCGCCTTGTGCGGCAGCGGTAGCCAGCGCGCTGGCGGTGCAACTGGCCTGCGTGCCGTTGCCGACCACCGTGGCCGCGGCCGGCAGCGCCCAGGCCTGCGGCACGCTGCACTGTGGCGCCGCGGGGACCGCGGCGATCGCCGTGGCGGTGGTCATGAGGGCGAAGACACCCAGCGCGCGTGCGCCGGTGATGAGGGAGAACGTCGTGGTCATGATCATGCTCGATAGGGTTGCGGGGGAAACAACACGACGCGTGGCAGTCATTCAACTGTCATCCACGTCGCTGACACCTCGAGTGCGACCGGCAGCCTGCGCCGACCGGCGGCACAGGGTGCTTGAGCGCGCGGGGAGCGACCACAACGCAGGTAGCAGTTCGCGCGATTGCACGGTGCCCCGATGCGACAGTGTGCCGATCCGCGGCGCATGGCACGGTTTGGATGCGTCGCAAGGCACGTTCCCCTGCCGCACCCGATCGCGGCGTGCATGCGGCGAGGCACCCGGCCCGCGCTACAGCGTGTCCAGGCGTTCGCGCAACTGCTGCGCCTGCGTCCGTAGCGCCTGCAGTTGCGCGGCCGGCAGCTTGCGCAACTGGCGGTAGACCATGTCCAGGCGGCGATTGCGCCCCAGCGTGTGCTGGTGCCGGGCGAAGAAATCCCAGTACAGCGCGTTGTACGGACACGCACGCGCGCCGGTCTTCTGCCTGCGGTCGTAGCGGCAGCCCTGGCAGTAGTCGCTCATGCGGTCGATGTAGGCCGCGCTGCTGACGTAGGGCTTGGTCGCGAGCAGGCCGCCGTCGGCGAACTGGCTCATGCCGACGGTGTTGGGCAGTTCGACCCACTCGAACGCATCGATGTACACGCCCAGGTACCAGCGATGCACCGCCGCCGGGTCCAGGCCGGCGAGCAGGGCGAAGTTGCCGATCACCATCAGCCGCTGGATATGGTGCGCGTACGCATCCTGCAGCGATTGGCCGATGGCGTGCTGCAGGCAGCGCATGTGCGTGTCGCCGGTCCAGAACCAGGCCGGCAGCGGCGTGTCGTGGCCGAGCGCGTTGCGCGCCGCATAGCCCGGCATGTGCGCCCAGTAGATGCCGCGCACGTACTCGCGCCAGCCGAGGATCTGCCGCACGAAACCTTCCACCGCCGCCAGCGGCGCGGCGCCGGCGCCATAGGCCGCCAGCGCGCGCTGCACCACTTCCTGCGGCCGCAGCATCTTGGTGTTGAGGGCGAAGGAGAGCTGCGAATGGAACAGGCGAGGACTGCGTGTGCTCATCGCATCTTCGTAGCGGCCGAAATGCGGCAGGCCGTCGACGATGAAGCGATCGAGGCAGGCCAGCGCCTCGGCCCGGCTCAGCGGCCAGCGCACCGCGTCCGCCTGCGGCTGGCCGAAGCTGGCCACGCCGGCCCCCTGGATGCTGGCCCACAGCGCGCGGTGATCGTGGCTCGGGCGCGTCTCCGGCGGCGGCGCCGGTTCGCCATGCCAGGGCTGGCGATTGTCGTGGTCGTAGTTCCACTGTCCGCCCTCGGGCGTTCCGTCCGCCGCCAGCAGGATCCGGTGGCGCTTGCGCATGTGCCGGTAGAAGTGCTCCATCAACCATTGCGGGCGCCCGCGGAAAAAATCCGCCAGTTCGCCGCGGCGCGTGTAGAAGTGCGTGCTGTCCACCGCCTCGACGACGAAGGCCTGCGCCGCGCCCCATTGCCGCAGTTGCTGGTCCAGGCGCCATTCGTCCGGATCCTGGTATTGCAGGCGCTGCGCACCGTAGTGCGCCATCAACGCACCGAGATTGGCGGGGATGGACTGGCGGTTGCTGGCATCGTCGATGGCCACGTAGCGCACGCGGTGGCCAGCGCTGCGCAGGTGCCGGGCGAAGTCGCGCATCGCGGCGAACACCGCCAGGATCTTCTGCGCATGGTGCAGGACGTAGTCGGTCTCCTGCCGCACTTCCATCAGCACATGCACCACGCCGGGATCGCGCACGGCGAACCAGCCGTGTTCGGGATCGAGCTGGTCGCCCAGTACCAGGCGCAGGGTGTGGGCGGTGGAGGGCAGCGGACTCACGCAGGGCGGCGCGCCTGCTGGCATGCGGTGCGCCAGCGCACGGCCCGGCAGTTCACGGCGCCTCCGGCGCGCGCACGCGCTTGCGCTCGCCACGGCAACGGTCGGAACAATACTTCACCTCGTCCCAGACCTTCTCCCACTTCTTGCGCCAGCGGAACGGCCGGCCGCAGTGCAGGCAGGGCTTTTCCGGCAGATCCTGTTTCTTGCGCATGCGCGATCCCGCGGCGATGTGGGACGGACCGGCCGGCGTGGCCGGGACCAGCAACCGGTATTTGCATAGTGTGCCCCGCCAGGTCCCCGACGGGACACTCCCGCCGCGGCCCAGGCGCAGTCGCGACCGCGTGCTGCCGATGAGACCGGACTGCGCTACTGTCCGCCCAGGCTGCGCGCCGCGCGGCCACGCCAGAGTGGGTCGGGTATGCATCAGGGATACGCGCTGTTTGTCGCATTGTTGGCCGCGAGCGCGGCGCCGGTCTCCGCTGCGGAGCCTGCACGTTTGAATGATGCGCTTGCGGCCTACGATGCGAAGGACTACGGCACTTGTGCCGATACCTTGGCGCGCATCGACGCAGCGCCGGCCGGCCTACCGAGCGGAGGGGATCTGTTCTACGTCGAATGCCTGGCCGCTGCCGGGAGAACGGATGCGGCCGTGGCGGTACTCGACGCGCGACTGGCGCAAGGCCACATCGATGTGCAGGAACTGATGCACAAGGATCGACCCGGCCTGAACCGGCTGCGCGCCTCGCCGGCTTGGCGAGCGCTGCTCGCCCGTGCCGAGACGCTCGATGCCGCACGCCAGGCGCGCCTCGACCAGCCACTGCGCCAGTCATTACTGGCGCGTGTGGAGAAGGATCAGGCCGTCCGACAGAGGGCCATCGACGAGGGAAACACCCCCGCATCATGGCAACAGACGGTGGCGGTGGATCAGGACAACACCGCCTGGCTGAAGGCGATGGTGGCGAAGAAGGGATGGCCGACGCGCACATCGGTGGGCGAAGACGGGGCCAAGGCCGCGTTCCTGATCGCCCAACACGCCACCCTGGACCCCGCCTTCCAGGAGCAGATCCTCGCGTTGATGCAGTCCGCCCTGGCGCAGAAAGAGGCGGATCCTTCCGACGTGGCGATGCTGCAGGATCGCGTGCTTCTGCACCAGGGCAAGCCGCAGCTTTACGGTACGCAGTTCAAAACCGAGCCGGACGGCACGATGGTCCTGGACAGGACCCAGGACATCGATGGCCTGGATGCGCGCCGCGCGACGATGGGCCTGCCGCCGATCGCCGAGTACAAGGCCTTTCTGTCCGAGGTCTACCGCGCGCCGGTACGATGAACGGACCGGACGCACATGGCATCCACCCGCGCGCCCTCACTCCTGCGCCGGCCACTCGCGGAACACCACACAGACCGTGGTCGGGTCCAGCATCGCGAACTCGCGTGCGCCCCAGGGCTTGAGCGCGACGGTACGGCAATTCGGATGCAGCCACTGCGGCGCGCGTGCGGACAACTCGGCATGGATCGTGTCGATGCTGTCGGTTTCGATGCCCAGTTCCGGCCGGTCCTTCGCCGCCCACTCGGCGTTCTCCACCAGATAGGCCTTGGCGCCGTCGCGTGCGATCACCGCCATCGTGGCGTCCTGGTACAGCACCTGGAATCCCAGGCCGCCGACGAAGAAGTCCAGCCCGTCCTGCATGCGCGCGTAGAAGATCTTGGGAATGAGGTTTTTGAACATGGGGCGACCTTGCGTCCGTGACCAGGGACGAGTGTAGCGGGCCGGTCCCGGCACGGCATGACGACAAAAACAGGGGCGCCGGACGCCTGCCGCGCGCCGGGGCTGGCGATGCCGCAGGCGGCTACACTGGCCAACCTTCTTGCCGTCTCGACCCCAGCCATGACGTTCCGCTTCACCTGCAGCGCCTGCGATCAGGTCCACGAAGGCATGCCCGGCTTCAGCGTGGCGGCGCCGCTGAGCTATGCGCTGATTCCGGAGGCGCAGCGCGCCACCCGCTGCGAGCTGGGCTCGGACGATTGCGTGATCGACGAGGCTCACTTCTTCGTCCGCGGCTGCATCGAGATCCCCGTGCATGGCCACGCCGAACCGTTTTCCTGGGGCGTGTGGGTCTCGCTTAGCGAAGCCAGCTACCTGCAGTGGGTCCGCTGTTTCGATCAGCCGCAGCGTGCGCATGTGGGGCCGTTCTTCGGCTGGCTGAACACACGCCTGTCGCCGTATCCGGAGACCGCCGGCCTCAAGACGCAGGTCCATCTGCGCAACGACGGCATTCGCCCATGGATCGAACTGGAGCCGACCGCGCACCCGCTCGCAGTCGAACAGCGTGAAGGCATCTCCGAGCAGCGAGTGGCCGAACTGTATGCGCTGATGACGCACACATCCACCTCCGTCGCGACGGACCCGGGGACGACGCCATGACGCTGTCGGGTGACGTGGCACGCCGCTAGGCGCCGCCCCGAATCGGAGCAGCACATGGGATATGCGTATCGCCTGACGTCTGCCGGTGCCGATCCAGCAAAGACACGGCATGCCATCGTCCAGCTGCCGGGCGTGGAAGATGCGGACGCGGGCGATGACGGCGCTGCCGCCGCGCTGGCACGACCGATGCCGGACGCAGTGATGTGCTGCACCGCGGACGGCCTGTCCTTCTGCGCGAACACCAGCGAGGGGCTGCGCTGCCTCGGCACTGTCATCGCCCGCCCGACCAGCACGTTCGGGACGGTCGAGGTGGCGGAACTGGAATGACCGGCAACGCCGACCGCGCGGTGCTGCGCCAGCCGCGCCGACTACACTACCGCCGATGACCTCGTCCCTGCCCCTGCCGCCGCTGCACCCGCTCGCCGATCCCGCACCGCCTGCCGCCCGCAACCCCGCGGCGCTGGGCAAGCGCCTGTGCCGCCAGGTCGGCCAGGCCATCGCCGATTTCGGCATGATCGGCGCTGGCGACAAGGTCATGGTGTGCCTGTCCGGCGGCAAGGACAGCTACACCCTGCTGGACATCCTGCTGCAGCTGCAGCGCAAGGCGCCGGTGCCGTTCGAGCTGGTGGCGGTGAACCTGGACCAGAAGCAGCCGGGCTTTCCCGCCGACGTGCTGCCGACCTACCTGCGCCAGCGCGGCGTGCCCTGGCATGTGATCGAACAGGACACCTATTCGGTGGTCACCCGGGTGGTGCCGGAAGGCAAGACCCTGTGTTCGCTGTGCTCGCGGCTGCGCCGTGGCGCGCTGTACCGCTACGCCGCGGAGAACGGCTTCACCAAGATCGCGCTGGGCCACCACCGCGACGACATCGTTGCCACGTTCTTCATGAACCTGTTCTTCCACGCCAAGCTGGCGGCGATGGCGCCGGTGCTGCGCAGCGACGATGGCCGCCACGTGGTGATCCGGCCGCTGGCCTACGTGCGTGAGGACGACATCGCCGCCTACGCGCAGGCGCAGGCTTTCCCGCTGATCCCCTGCACGCTGTGCGGCAGCCAGGAGACGCTGCAGCGCCGCCAGGTCGGGCAACTGCTGCAGCAGTGGGACCGGGAGCATCCGGGGCGGGTGGAGCAGATTGCCCGCGCGCTGGGCAACGTGCATCCGGCGCAACTGGCCGACCGCGCGCTGTTCGACTTCGCCGCGCTCGGCGGCGCCGCCATGGCGCCGGCCGGCGCCTGGGCGGACGACGCGCCGGGCTGACCCACCTCGCTGAACCGCCCGATGCGGTACCTGGGCGGGCACGATGCGACAATGGCCACCGCTCCCCGGCGCACGCCGCCGGACCGTTCCGTTTCCTTCCGCTGGATGCTCGATGTTCTTTCGCAATCTGACCCTGTTCCGCTTCCCTACCACACTCGATTTCTCCGAGGTCGAAAAGCTCCTGCCGGAGGCCCTGCTCAAATCGGTCGGCCCGCTGGAAATGAGCTCGCGCGGCTTCATCTCCCCGTTCGGCCGCGACGAGCAGGAAGCGCTGTCGCACCGCATCGCCGATTTCCTGTGGCTGACCGTCGGTGGCGAGGACAAGATCCTGCCCGGCTCGGTGGTCAACGACCTGCTCGCGCGCAAGGTCGCCGAGATCGAGGAGAAGGAAGGCCGGCGCCCCGGCGGCCGCGCACGCAAGCGGCTCAAGGACGACCTGATCCACGAGCTGCTGCCGCGCGCCTTCGTCAAGTCCTCGCGCACCGACGCCATGCTCGACCTGCAGCACGGCTACGTCGCCGTGGACACCTCCAGCCGCAAGACCGGCGAGAACGTGATGTCGGAGATCCGCGGCCTGCTCGGCAGCTTCCCGGCGCTGCCGCTCAACGCCGAAGTGGCGCCGCGCTCGATCCTCACCGGCTGGATCGCCGGCGAGCCGCTGCCCGAAGGCCTGAGCCTGGGCGAAGAGTGCGAGATGAAGGATCCGATCGAAGGCGGTGCGGTGGTCAAGTGCCAGCACCAGGAACTGCGCTGCGACGAGATCGACAAGCACCTGGAAGCGGGCAAGCAGGTGACCAAGCTGGCGCTGGTGCTCGACGACCACGTGTCCTTCGTGCTCGGCGACGACCTGGTGATCCGCAAGCTGAAGTTCCTCGACGGCGCGCTGGACCAGCTTGAGCATGCCGACCAGGACGGCGTGCGCGCCGAGCTGGACGCGCGCTTCGCGCTGATGAGCGCCGAGGTGCGGCGCCTGTTCCTGCTGGTGGAAGCGGCGCTGAAGCTGAGCAAGGCCGACTGATGCCGCGGTGGAGGCGGCCGTACGCGGCTGTCACCGTGCGCACCCGCGCCGGCGGTATGCTGTGCCCATGCCCGACCTGCTCCGTCGCCTGATCGCGCCGCCCCCGGCGGCCGTCGAACGCGACCTCGTCCGCTTCCGCCTGGACGAGCGCGATGTCGAGGTGCTGCGCGTGCGCGACCCGCGCGCGCGCCGCATCAAGCTCAGCGTGGACGAACGCGGCGCGCGCCTGACCCTGCCGCTGCGCGCGAGCCTGGTCGCCGGCGAGCGCTTCCTGCTGGAGAACCGGCAGTGGCTGGCGCAGCAACTGTCGCGCTATGTCGCCGCCGAGACGCTGGCGCCGCTGCGACCGGGCGAGGCCGGCGAACTGCCGCTGCGCGGGCAGTCGCTGCCGGTGGCCTGGCACGACGCCCGCTACGCGCGCATCGCGCTCGTCGACGGCGTGGCCGAAGTGCACCTGCCGCCGCGCGGCGGCGATGCGGCGCTGCGCCGCGCGCTGCGCGATTTCTACGAGGCCCAGGCCCGCGCCGACGTCGGCCGCTGGCTGCCGCGCTACCTGCCGTCGCTGCCGCGTGCCCCGCGCGCGGTGCGCTACAAGGTCATGTCCTCGCAGTGGGGCTCGCTGGCGCCCGACGGCAGCATGGCCCTGGACCTGGCGCTGGTGCTGGGGCGGCCCTCGGCGTTCGAGTACGTGCTGGTGCACGAGCTCTGCCACCTGATCCAGGCCAACCACTCGCCGGCGTTCTGGCACGAAGTGGAAGCGCGCTTCCCCGATTGGCGCGCCGAGCGCACCTGGTTCCATCAGCACGGCCGCCAGCTCAAGGCGCATCTGCGCTGGCTGCTGCGTCCCGAGCGCGATTGAAGAGCGCCTCCACGCACGATGGAACATGCGCCGTAGGAGCGGCTTCAGCCGCGACGGGCTCCACCGGGAACGCCCGTCGCGGCTGAAGCCGCTCCTACAAAACACGCTGCACACGACAGGCTTGGCCGAGCACGCTCTTCGAAGCGCCCGGAAGACCCCGCGGCGCTGGTACACCGGACCGCGGCTGAACACCGAACATCACGGTGCGCGCGGCGTCAGCGGCGAGGGTGCGGATGGGTAGCGAATCGGGCAAGCATGCTGCGCTGCGGCACGACATGGCGCGAGCGGAGATGCGAACAAAGGGGGATAAAGACTGTGGGTGGGCGCGCCGCTGCGGGCGCATCGCGGTGGGTTGGCCCAGCGCTGCGGAAGCAGAACTCCATGCAGCGCCCGGTAGGCCCCCTCTCCTCCCGCCTACCGCAAATCAGGCGCGACCTCCGGCGCCAGCGAGGCGGTACGGTCCGAGCGGCGCTACGCCGGCATGTCAGGACGCCGGGATCGAGCCGCGAACACAGGACGTATCGCGTCTACGCCTGTTGACGGCAGGCGCGGGCGCAACTTAAGCGAAAATTCTTTTACACACAAGCTTCACGTTCAGTGTGTAGGGCGCACCCCGACAGCGCTGTCCGCAGGGCCCCGACGCCCGCGGATTTGGCGTGGCGATGGAACACCACCGGTCGCTGCCCGCGCTGCGTACGCAGTGCCCGATCCTGCCGCTGACGCCTTCGCATCAAGCACTGCGCGCGTAATCGAAGCCGACCGGCGCAGGCTGGATTGCCAGTTCCGGCGGCTCGTCCTCCGCACGCAGCGCCAGCGGTGCCGTACCGGCCAGCCGGAACACCGCCACCGCCTCGCTCAGGCTGCCGGCCTGCTGCTCCAACGCATGCGACGCCGCAGTGGCCTGTTCCACCAGCGCCAGGTTCTGCTGGGTGCTGCGGTCCATCTGCGCCATCGCCTGGCCCACTTCGTCGATGCCGGCGGCCTGCTCCTGCGAGGCCGCCGCAATCCCCGTCATCAACGCATTGACCTCGTTCACCGAGGCCAGCACGCGGCCCATGGTGCGGCCGGCGTCGTGCACCTGCGCCGAGGCCACCGCGACCTGGTCCACCGACGCCTCGATCAGGCGCTTGATCTCCCTGGCCGCATCGGCCGAGCGCTGCGCCAGCGCGCGCACCTCGCTGGCGACCACCGCGAAGCCGCGGCCCTGGTCGCCGGCGCGTGCGGCTTCCACCGCCGCATTGAGCGCCAGGATGTTGGTCTGGAAGGCGATGCCGTCGATCACCCCGATGATCTCGCCGATCTTGCGCGAGGCCGCTTCCACGCCCTGCATCGCACCGACCGCCGCGTCGATCGAGGCGCCGCCGTGGCCAGCCACCGTCGCCGCCGCGTCGGCCAGTGCGTTGGCGTGGTGCGCATGCGTGGCGTTCTGGCGCACGGTCTCGGTCAGACGCGCCGCCGCGCGCGCGGTGCGCTCCAGCGTGCCGGCCTGTTCGGCGCTGCGCTGCGACAGATCCTGGTGGCCGCTGGCGATGGCGCCGGCCTCGGCGTCGATCGCCGCGGCCGCGTGCTGGATGCCGGCCACGATCGACGCCAGTTGGTCGGCGCTGGCGTTGGCGTCGTCGCGCATGTCGGCGAACACGCCACGGAAGTCGCCGTGCATGCGCACGCCCAGGTCGCCGCTGGCGATGGCGCGCAGCAAGCCGGACAACTGGCCCAGGTTGCCGTCCACCGTGGCCATCAGCTGGTTGAGGCTCTCGAGCATGATGCGGAAATCGTGCTGGTGCGCACCCAGGTCGGCGCGTGCGCTGAAGTCGCCGGCCGCGGCGGCCTCGGCCAGGTGCCAGATGTCGCGGCTGAGCGAGCCCAGGTTGGCCTTGATCGCATCCATCGCCTCGGAGATCGCGGCCTGCTCGCCGGGCAGGCGCGGCATGTCCTCGCTGAGGTCGCCGATGGCGTAGCGCCGCATCAGCGCCACCATCGACTGCGCGGTGCCCACGTGCAGGTCGACCAGCGCATTGGCGTCGCGCAGCAACTGGCCGTAGTCGCCCGGGAATGCCGCCGCATCGCCGCGGCAGGCGATGGCGCCGTCGGCATGCCGTTGCGCCATCCGCCGCTGCTCGGCCAGCACCGCGCGCAGCTGCGTCTGCATGGTCTGCATGCTGCGCAGCAGGTCGGCAGCCTCGTCGTTGCCGTGTGCCGGTACCACGGCATCGAGCTGGCCGGCGGCGATCGCCGCGGCGACGCGGGTACCTTCGCGCAGCGGTCGTACCAGGCTCTGGGTGATGCACCAGCCCAACCAGGCGCTGACCGCCAGCAACAGGCCGCCGCCGAGCAGCAGCAACCAGCGCGCGCGGGCCATGGTGGTCACCGCCTGGGCATACGCGCCATCGCTGAGCGTGCGCAGATGCGCGGCATTGCGCTGGATCGCCTGCTGCCACTGCGCCAGCAGCGGCTGCAGCGTGTACAGATGCAGGGTCTGCGCATCCAGGTTCTGGTTGTCGGCGGCCAGCGCCAGCACCTGCGACTGGAACGGCTGCACCTGCGCGTAGGCCTTGTCGATCGCCGCGCGGCGCTGCGCGCCGGTGCGGTCGGCCGGGTCCAGGCGCAGCGCGAACAGCTTGCGCCGCGCCTGCATGTAGTCGCGCTGGGCGTCGCCGATGGCGCGCACCACCGCCTGCTTCTCGTCGGGGTTGGTCAGGATCACATCGTTGAGCAGGCCGATCTCCAGCCGCGCCTGCGCCGCGACCATGGCGTTGGACAGGCGGATCTTCTCCATCTTGTCCAGCGCGATGTCGTCGAGCTGCTGCCGCGCCAGCGCCATCGACGCCAGGCTGGCCACGATCAGGGCGCCGCAGATCAACAGCAGGGCAGCGAAGGCGAAGGTCAGGCGCGGGCCGACCCGGTAGCGGCGGAGGAGGTGGATCATGGGAAGCGCGGCGTAGGGCGAAAGGTGCGCGCTACGCTGTGCGCGGAAGTTTTCCGAACCGCGACGGCACGGCGACAACATGCCGAACTGTGACGCCGGAAAGCGCACGACCGCGGCGGGCTGCACAGCGCAGGTGATGCGTACGTCGCAGTCCGCGTGCGGGGTGCGCGACGGAGCGATGGCGCCGCAGGCGCGCACTGCGGTGCGGCGACCGCCTCGCCGCCGCGGCCGCCTCAGAGGAAGTCGTGCAGCAACGCGGCCACTGCCGCCGGTTGTTCCATGTGCAGGTGGTGGGTGCCGGGCAGCGTGTGCACGCGGCCGTCGCGCAGGCACGCGGCGCGCTGCAGGCGCAGCGGCTCGGGCAACATGTCCTGGGCCGGATCGGCGAACACCACCGCGGTCGGGCATTCGATGCCGCGCAGCAGCGCCTGCATCTGCGGTTCGGTCGCGCGGATCGCCGTCGGCAGGGTCAGGCGGCGATCGCTGCGCCACACGTAGCCACCCTCCACCGCACGCACGCCGCGTTCCACCAGCAGCCGCGCCGCCGGCTCGCTGAGCTGGTTGGCCAGCATCCGCGCCCGTACCGGCGCGGCCAGGTCGGGGAACACGCGCAACGGCGTGGCATTGGCGCGGCGCGTGCTGGCGACGCTGTTGCGCAGCCGTTCCACAGCGCCCGCCTCGCTCTCGGCCAGGCCGCCCAGCATCTCGATCGCCACGAACTTCTCGATGCGCTGCGGCGCTGCGGCCGCGAGCAGGCTGGCGATGGCCGCGCCCATCGAGTGGCCGATCAGCACGAAGCGCTCCCAGCCCAGTGCATCGGCCGCGTCCAGCACCGGGTGCAGGGCGCTGGCCAGCAGGTACTCGGCGCCATCGGGCAGGTCGCTGCTGTGGCCGTGGCCGGGCAGGTCCAGCATCACCAGATCCCACTGCGGCAGGTGTCGGCTCAGCGGCACGAAGCTGGCGGCGTTGTCGAGCCAGCCGTGCAAGGCCAGCGCCTTCGGCCCCTGCGGATCGCCGCTGCGCAATCCGGCCAGCGCGCCCACCCGCGACGGGCAGGCGAAGGGACGCAGGCTCATGCGGCGCGGGCCGCCAGTTGCGCCAGCGCGCGCGCGTGCGCCGCGGCGTCGTTGAGGCAGGGAATGTAGCGCACCTGCATGCCGCGTTCGGCGCAGGTCTCGACGAAGCCCATCGCCACTTCTTCCAGGGTTTCCAGGCAGTCGGTAGCGAAGCCGGGACAGAGTACGTCCACCTGCTTGACCCCCTGCGCCGCCAGTTCCCACAGCCGCGGCTCGGCATACGGGCGCAGCCAGCGCTCGGCGCCGAAGCGCGACTGGTAGCCGAGCTCCCACTGCCCGGCCTCCAGGCCCAGCGCGGTGGCGATCGCCTGCGCGCTGGCTTCGCAGCGCTGCGGGTAGGGATCGCCGTTGTTGGCCACGCGCTGCGGCAGGCCATGGAAGGAGAAGAACAGGCGCTCGCCGCGGCCGTGCTGCGCCCAGTGCGCGCGCACGCTGTCGGCCACCGCGGCGACCCAGGCCGGGTCGGTCGGATAGTCCTCGATCAGGCGCACCGGCAGATGCGGATGGCGCGCCTGCCAGGCCTGCACCACATCCTCGATCGAGGCGGTGGTGGTGGTCGAATACTGCGGGTACAGCGGCAGCACCACGATCCGGCGCACGCCGGCCTCGCGCAGCGCGTCCAGGGCCGGCGCCAGCGCCGGCGCGCCGTAGCGCATCGCCCAGGCCACGCGGTGCCCGGGCAGTTCGCGCTGCATGCCTTCGGCCAGGCGCCGGGTATACACCGCCAGCGGCGAGCCGTCGGCCAGCCAGACCTGCGCGTACTTCTCGGCCGACTTGGGCGAGCGCCGCGGCAGGATCACCCAGTGGAGCAGCGGCCACCAGAACAGCCGCGGGATCGCGACCACGCGCTTGTCGCCGAGGAACTCGGCCAGGTAACGGGCGACCGCAGGCGCGGTGGGCGCCTCGGGCGTGCCTAGATTCACCACCAGGATGGCGGTCTCGGGTGCGTCGGACATGCGCGCATTGTGGCAGAGCGCACGCCCCACGGCGTGTCGATTCGCTCGATCACGGCGATCGACGGCGCCTGCGCCTGGCGGCGGCGGCACTCATTGGCGATTCATTGCCCTGTGACTAAGTTCAAGTACTTGCAGTATCTTGCTGCGGACCTATTTCGGAGCCCGCCATGCCCCTCCTGCCGCGCCTCGCCCTGTTGTTGAGCACCGTGTTGTTCGCTGGCCACGCCGTGGCCGGACCGGAAGAGGACGAGCGCGCCCGCAACGCGCTGCGCGTGCTGACCGACATCCAGAAGATCCCCGAACAGTCCATTCCCGACAAGCTGCTCGACGAGGGCCGCGCCATCGTGGTGATCCCGGACACGCTCAAGGCCGGGCTGGTGATCGGCGGGCGTCGCGGCCACGGCCTGATGTCGGTCAAGCGCCCCGACGGCACCTGGTCCAACCCGGTGTTCGTCAAGCTCACCGGCGGCAGCATCGGCTTCCAGGTCGGCGTGCAGTCCTCCGACGTGGTGCTGGTGTTCCGCAATGACCGCAGCCTGGACAACATCGTCAACGGCAAGTTCACCCTCGGCGCCGATGCCGGCGTCGCCGCCGGCCCGGTCGGGCGCAACGCCGCCGCCGCCACCGACGGCCAGCTCAAGGCCGAGATCTGGTCGTGGTCGCGCGCCCGCGGCCTGTTCGCCGGCGTCGCCCTGGATGGCGCGGCGCTGCAGATCGACGATGCCGCCGACCTCAACGCCTACGGCAGCAACACGACCCCGCGGATGATCTTCGAGGGCCGTACCAGCAACCGTCCGTCCAACGACATCGTCGCCTTCCGCGACAAGCTCGAGGAAGCCACCTACGCCGCGCGGCAGAGCCGTGGCACCGATGGCAGCGGCAATCCAGTCGCCGCCCCGGCACCGGCCATGCCGGCGCCGCCGGCCGCGCCGGAACCGACCGCCGCGCCCGACGCCGCCGCCAGCACCGTACCCCTTCAGGGCCAGACGCAGCCGGCGCAGCAGGGCTTCCAGCCGGTGTCAGACGGCGAGATCCGCACCGAGAAGCTCGACGGCGATCGCTGAGCGCCGTTCCCAACGCCGCCTGTCCATTCGGCCGTGCAGGCACGCCTGCATGGCAGGGAAAGGTAACGCGGCGCGGCGCGGTGCGTTATCCTGCGGGTTCCTTACGACTTTTCTGCGAGCGGATCATGGGCAGTCTTAGCATCTGGCACTGGCTGGTCGTGCTGGTGATCGTGCTGCTGGTGTTCGGCACCAAGCGGCTGACGAGCGGCGCCAAGGATCTGGGCAACGCGGTCAAGGAATTCAAGAAAGGCATGCGCGACGACGACAAGCCCGCCGGCCAGCTCGGCGACGAGACGCGCAGCAGCAGCGAGCCGTCCCGCCAGACCCAGACCGAACGCGACCGCGACGCGCACTGACGGGACTCCGCCGGCGTGTTCGATATCGGATTCAGCGAACTGCTGGTGATCGCGGTGGTGGCCCTAGTGGTGCTGGGGCCCGAACGCCTGCCCAAGGCAGCGCGCTTCGCCGGGTTGTGGGTGCGCCGCGCCCGCGCGCAATGGGACTCGGTGAAGCACGAACTGGAACGCGAACTGGAAGCCGAGGAACTCAAGCGCAGCCTGCACGATGTGCAGAGTTCCCTGCGCCAGGCCGAAACCGAACTGCGCGACAGCGGCCAGGAACTGCAGCGGCAGACCGAGGCGCTGCGCCGCGAGATCGATCCGAATCCTCCGGTGCCGCCTGGCGACTCCGCGTCGACGGTCGCGGCAGCGACCGCCGACACCGGCGATATCCCGATGCCGCACGCTGCCGACACGGCCACGCCCCTGCCGACGCCACCGCCCGCTGCGTCTGCCGTGCCGGCCGCCGCGCGCGGTGCGGCCGCACCGCATCCGGCGCCCACGACCGCGACCACGCAGACCGGCCAGCCGCTCTCCGATGACCCGGAGGCGCCGCGATGAACGTCGAAGCCGAAAGCAGCCTGATCGAACACCTGATCGAATTGCGCGCGCGGCTGATGCGCGCGCTGATCGGCCTGGGCGTGGTGGTGGTGGCGCTGCTGCCCTTCTCCAAGCGCCTGTACTCCTGGCTGGCCGAGCCGATGCTGGCGCAGTTGCCGGTGGGCCAGAGCGTGATCGCCACGCACCCGGCCGGCGCGGTCATCGCCCCGCTGAAGCTGGCGTTCTTCCTGGCGCTGTTCGTGTCCGCCCCGTGGCTGCTGTACCAGGCCTGGGCCTTCGTCGCCCCCGGCCTGTACCAGCGCGAGAAGCGCCTGGCGCTGCCGCTGCTGGCCTCGGCGGTGGTGCTGTTCTACCTCGGCTGCGGCTTCGCCTACTTCCTGGTGTTGCCGGCGGTGTTCCACTTCCTGACCACGTTCAAGCCGGACGTGATCCAGCTCACCCCCGATGCCGGCGCCTACCTGGACTTCGTCCTGGCGATCTTCTTCGCCTTCGGCGCCAGCTTCGAGTTGCCGGTCGCCCTGGTAATCCTGGCCCTGCTCGGCTGGGTGACCCCGCAGCAACTGCGCGAGGGCCGCGGCTACGCCGTGGTCGGCATCTTCGTGCTGGCCGCGGTGCTGACCCCGCCGGACGTGGTCTCGCAACTGATGCTGGCGATCCCGATGTGCCTGCTGTATGAACTGGGCATCCTGGCGTCGAGCTGGCTGGTGTCGAGCCAGGCGCGGACGCAGTAAGCGAATGCGGCGGTAGACCGCGCGATCGCTTGCGGTGATCTGGGATGCGAATTACGGCACCACCGTAGCGCGTGACGTATAAAAGTCCCCACGGTCGACTGCACGCCGTCGTTCCGGACACACCGCAACGGATGCCCCCTGGGGGCCGCGAATACGCCAAGGAAGGTGCCGCGTGCGAATGACTGCCGGTACACACGACCAAGACCATTCCCTTGCGCGCACGCTGATCGCCCATGCGCGGGTGCTGTCGCTTGCGCGACGACGTGATCTGCGGAGTCAGCGATGCGATGCGCTTCCACGGCGCGGCGCTGACCTCGTTGCGGCGCGCCACGCCACGCCATTTCGCCAACGCTGCAGCTGAGTCCGAGCAAGGTGTGTTGTCGGCTCGTGGCCGACGCTGGATCGTGCGATCCGCATACACGGCGTCGGAGCCGCACCCGATCACAGGAGCATCGGCACCGGGCCGCATTCCGGCCCTGCCGACACGGTCATGGAAGACCGTATTCGTGGCGGTGGGTACGTCCACCCCGCCACCCCCCGGTCCCTGGCGGACGGGCAGGCCGGGAGCGCGCAGGAGGTCGCGTCGACCCGGCTTCTCTCGCAATGAAGCAGTATTCCAATGACCAAGGAGCACGTCATGAAACGTCTGGCTGCACTGGGATTTACCTTGCTGGTATCGACAGCGGCGACCGCGGCGGTCGCGGCTACGCCATCGTTCCAGAAACTGGGCGGGAAAGCGAAGTTCATCAACGGCGACAATCTGGTGACCGGCGTGTCCGCGGAAACCGCACCCCCAACGGACACGCGCCTGCAGAGCCCGCAACAGAAGGCCGCCGGCCTGAGCGCGGTGATGGTCACCCGCAATGGCGACCAGTACGCGTCGCCGGCAAGCGCGGAGGACGTGGCACTGTTCGAAGAGGCGATCAGGGCGATGGAACTGCTCGGCCGCCTGCCGGACTCCGTGCCCGGCACGCCGCCGCTGCGTCCCACCGACCACGGTGACGGCCGCGCCGTCCCCAACGTGGTGATCGGGACCGACGAGCGGGTGCAGGTGACCACCACCACCGCCGCGCCGTACTGGCACATCGGGCGCATCGCCATCGGCTGCACCGGAACGCTGATCGGGCCCAAGCACGTCCTGACCGCCGGCCACTGCGTGTCCAACGGCGCGGGCAGCTGGTATTCCAGCCTCGACTTCACGGTGGCCCAGAACGGCAGCTACCAGCCGTGGGGAACGGCGACGTGGGCGCGTGCCATCACCACGACGGCGTGGCTCAACAACGGCGACAGCAACTACGACTATGCGCTGATCGTGCTGAGCACGGCGCCCCATGGCGGCAATGCGGGCTGGGGCACCTACTCGGGAGGCACCCATACCATCACCGGATATCCGGGCGACAAGCCGTTCGGAACGATGTGGAGTGCGTCCGGGGGCGTCTCCACCAGCGGCTCCTACCGGCTCTGCTACACCATCGACACCAGCGGCGGCAACAGCGGGAGCGGCATCTACGACAGCGGCTACGTCGTCCGTGGCGTCCACACCACCGGCTCATCGAGCCAGAACTGCGGGACGCGGCTGACCAGTACCGTCTTCAACACGCTGCAGAACTGGATCGCCGACAACCCGTGATGCGCGCACGGTGACGATCCTGCGCGATACCGCCGTGGTGCAGCGGGCGACTGCGCACCACGGCGTTGGCCGAACCCGCGCTGCAGGAGGAGGTGGAATGAGACGAATGCTTGTCGCGACGCTGCTACTGCTGGCGGGCTGCAGCCTGGGCAGTGGGCCGGCCGCGAATCGCGAGCCGCTGGAATCCGCGCTGATTATCGGCAGCGCGCAATCCCCGGACCCCGTGCTGGCCCGGGTCATGGAACTGAAGGAGCAAGGTGTGGTGGAGGGCGTCGTGGTGTACGAATCGTTCCCCGTGCAGATCCGCCTGCGCGCACCCAGGCGGGTGATCGACGAACTGCAGGCGATTCCGCGGGCGGCCCAGCGCACTCCCGGTAACGGCAGCGAGCGCCGCTGAGTCAGCCGCGATCAGGCTTCGATGACATTCGCTGGCGGCGCGACGGCTGCGGCATCGCCGGCGTGCACGAACATCTGCTTCCAGGCCACGTACACGATGCCGGCGATCGCTGGGGGCAGCACCGCCATCAGCAGCACCTGCGCGATCAGCGCCGCCATCGTGGTGCCGACCAGCAGCTGCAGCACCAGCATCACCACGGTCAGTGCGAAGTAGAACGCGAACATGGCCAGGAAGGCGAGCACGAAGAACACCAGCAGCGCCGGCAGATTGTGCAGGCAGGCGCGCAGACCCAGGCCGATCGCGACGATGCCGTTGCGGCCGTCGAACATCACCTGGGGGGCGAACAGGAACAGGGTCAGCGCCACCGCCACGACGCCGACCGCCACCAGCATCAGCCACAGCAGGATGCGCAGCGCCGGCAAGGTGGCCACGAGTTGCTCCACCTGCTGTGGATCCGGTTGCACGCCGGACTGGCCAATTTCGTTGAACTTGTCGATCACCGTGTTCAGCTGCTGCAGTCCGCTCGGGCCGATCACCACCACGGCCAGGAGCGCCAGCGCCAACCCGACCGCCACCTGCGGCAGCAGTGCCACCAGCAGGTTCGGCGCGCGGTTGCCATGCAGGCCCTGCAGCAGGTGCGCCGGCTCGGCGCTGCGGCCCTGGTCGACCTCGCGCGCGGCCCACACCAGCCCGCCGAACAGCAACGGCCCAGCCAGGCCCATCAGCAGTTGCGCCAGCATGCCCAGGGTCGGATGGAGCGCGCTGAGGAACACCGCAAGCAGTGTCGCCAGGCCCCAGATCACCCCCAGCCGGCCCAGTGCCCACGGCGCCCGTCGCAGCAGGGCCACACCACCCAACAGCCATTCCGCGCCGGCCGAGGCCGGCAGCTTGCGAATCTCGATCATTGCCAATCCGAAGTGGGGGACGCCGTACAGCGCGGCGACTGCACAGATTATCGCGGTTTTGCCTGGCCGCTGCTGTGCTGCCCGCGTGCGTGCTGAACGAAGCGCCGCAACAGTTTGCGTGCCAGCGGCGCGGCGCTGACCTCGCGGGCGATGGTACGGGCGCAGCGTCCAGCGCTGCGTAGACAGTCCGCGCGCGCCTGCACGTAGCCGCGCATGTGGTGGGTGGCGAACTCCGGGTGGAACTGCACGCCCCAGGTCGCCTCGCCCCAGCGGAACGCGTGGCACTGGTCCTGCGCCGAGCGGGCCAGCACCGTGGCGCCGGCCGGTGCGCGCAGCACCGTCTGCAGATGCGTGGCATGCGCGGGGAAGCGCGCCGGCAGACCGGCGAACAGCGGATCCTCGGCGGCGGGCGGATGCAGTTCGATATGCACCGTGCCCGATTCGCGCCCGGCCGGGTTGTAGGCCACCTCCCCGCCCAACGCGTGCGCCAGCAGCTGGTGGCCGTAGCAGATGCCCAGCAGCGGCGTGCCGTCCTCGGCAGCCGCGCGTAGCCAGTCGGCCGAGCGCTCGCTCCAGTCGGCGCGGTCGGTGACGAACGCCGCCGAGCCGGTCACGATCACCCCGGCGAAGTCGTCCCGCGCCGGCAAGGCCTCCCCGGCGGCGACATTGGCCACCACCGTGTCGCGCTCGGCCAGGCCGGCGGCAACGCGGATCCAGTGCGGGAAGCGTCCGTAGCGTCGCATCGTCGCCACCGGTTCGCCGGTTTCGAGGATCAGGAAGGGCGCAGCACGGCGACGGACGGGAGAAGCGAACGGCATGGAGGGATTCTAGACGCCGTCGCCGTGGATTGTTCAAGGGGGCGCGGCGGGCGCGGCATAGCCATATAACTGGCGATCATGAGGCGGGAAAGCGCCCGGCGCTCACTCCCGCGGCGGCAGCACCGACAGCACTTCCTCGATGGTGGTCAGCCCGGCGGCCACCTTTTCCAGGCCCGCGCGGCGCAGGGTGCGCACGCCCTCGGCCTGGGCGGCGCGGCTGAAGCCGGCCAGGTCCATGTCGGCGCGGATCAGGGTGCGCAGGCGCGGGGTCACCGGCAACAGCTCGTACAGGCCCACGCGGCCCAGGTAGCCGGTGCGGCGGCATTCCAGGCAGCCGACCGGGGCGTAGGGTTGCAGCGTCTCGGGCAAGGCCTCGCCCGGTTCGCGCAGCGCGTCCCATTCGTGCGGCTCCAGCGTGTGCGGGCGCTTGCAGTGGCTGCACAGGGTGCGCACCAGGCGCTGCGCCAGCACGCCGTTGAGGGTGGAGGCGACCAGGTAGTGCGGCACGCCCAGGTCGAGCAGGCGGGTGATCGCCGAGGGCGCGTCGTTGGTGTGCAGGGTCGACAGCACCAGGTGTCCGGTCAGCGAGGCCTGCACCGCCATCTGCGCGGTTTCCAGGTCGCGGATCTCGCCGATCATGATGATGTCCGGGTCCTGCCGCAGCAGGGTGCGCACGCCGCTGGCGAAGTCCAGGTCGATGTTGGCCTGCACCTGCATCTGGTTGAACTCGGTGGCGATCATTTCGATCGGGTCTTCCACGCTGCACACGTTCACGTCCGGCGTGGCCAGGCGCTTGAGCGTGGAGTACAGCGTGGTGGTCTTGCCCGAGCCGGTGGGGCCGGTGACCAGCACGATGCCGTGCGGGCGCTCCACCAGCGCGTTCCAGCCGGCCGCTTCCTGCGGGCTGAAACCGAGCTGGTCCACGCTCTTGAACGCCGCATCCGGGTCGAAGATGCGCATCACGCACTTCTCGCCGAACGCGGTGGGCATGGTCGACAGGCGCATCTCGGTCTCGCGCCCGCCCGGCGAGCGGGTCTTGATGCGCCCGTCCTGCGGCCGCCGCCGCTCGGCCAGGTCCATGCGCCCGAGCACCTTGATGCGGCTGACGATGGCGGTCATCACCGCCGGCGGCACTTCCAGCACCTTGTGCAGCACGCCGTCGATGCGGAAGCGCATGCGCCCGGCCTCGCGCCGCGGCTCCAGGTGGATGTCGCTGGCGCGCTGCTCGTAGGCGTACTGCAGCAGCCAGTCGACGATGTGCACGATGTGGTGGTCGTCGGCGTTGACGTCGCCGCCGCGGCCCAGTTCCACCAGCTGCTCGAAGCTGGGCAGGCCGCTGCTCTGCTCGGTGCGCCCGTCCTTGGCGCCGCGCACCGAGCGGGTCACGCCGAAGAACTCCATCGTGTAGCGATGCAGGTCCAGCGGGTTGACCACCACCACCTCGATGCGCCGCCGCGCCAGGTGCTGCACGTCGCTGAGCCAGTCCAGCGCCAGCGGTTCGCTGGTCGCCACCAGCAGGCGCTCGGGCTGCAGCGCCAGCGGCAGGATGCGGTGGCGGCGCGCGTAGGCGTGCGAGACCACGCCGGTGACCGCGGCCACGTCGACCCGGGTCGGATCGATGCGCAGGTAGCGCAGGCCGCAGCGCTGCGCCAGCCATTCGGTCAGCCGTTCCAGGCTCAGTTCGCTGCCCGGCGGGCGGGTGGCGGCCAGTTTCAGGTTGGACAGCAGCACCAGCGGATGCACGTCGCTGGCGGTGCGCGCGGTCTGCGCCGAGAACTGCACGCGGCCGCGTTCGGCCGGTGCGACCAGGCCGTCGGCGAGCAATGCGGCGGCCACGCGCTCGAAGCTCAACCGGCCCGGCGGCAAGGCCACGGTGGGCTCGGCGGGCGACGACGCGGGCGGCGCGGCAGGGCGCGAATCCATGGTCCAGGTCCGGTGCGCGGAAGTCCCCGCGAGTCGGTCGCTATACTAGCGCACCCCTCAACCGGCCCCTGCTAGATGTCCGTCACCCGGTCCGTACCGATCACGTTCCAGGGTCTGATCCAGACCCTCAACCAGTTCTGGGCGCAGCACGGCTGCGTGCTGATCCAATCGCTGGACCTGGAAGTGGGCGCCGGCACCTTCCATCCGTCCACGTTCCTGCGTGCGCTCGGACCGGAGCCGTGGAACGCCGCCTACGTGCAGCCCAGCCGGCGCCCCACCGACGGCCGCTACGGCGAGAATCCGAACCGCCTGCAGCGCTACTACCAGTACCAGGTGGCGATGAAGCCGAACCCGGACAACATCCAGCAGTTGTACCTGGACTCGCTCAAGGCGCTGGGCATCGATCCGCTGGTGCACGACCTGCGCTTCGTCGAGGACAACTGGGAATCGCCGACGCTCGGCGCCTGGGGCCTGGGCTGGGAGGTGTGGCTCAACGGCATGGAAGTCACCCAGTTCACCTACTTCCAGCAGGCCGGCGGCCTGGAGTGCAAGCCGGTGCTGGGCGAGATCACCTACGGGCTCGAGCGCCTGTGCATGTACCTGCAGAACTGCGACAACGTTTACGACCTGGTGTGGACCTACGGCCCGGACGGCACGCCGGTCACCTACGGCGACGTCTACCACCAGAACGAGGTGGAGCAGAGCGCGTACAACTTCGAGCACGCCAACGTGGCCGAACTGTTCCACCGTTTCGACGCGTGCGAGCAGGAAGCGCAGGCGCTGGTCGAGGTCGGGCTGCCGCTGCCGGCCTACGAACAGGTGACCAAGGCCAGCCACGCCTTCAACCTGCTCGACGCACGCCGCGCGATCTCGGTGACCGAACGCCAGCGCTACATCCTGCGCGTGCGCGCGCTGGCGCAGGCGGTGGCCAAGGCCTACTACGCGCAGCGCGAGAAGCTGGGCTTCCCCGGCGTGAAGCGCTGAGGCACGGCCGATGCGGCCTGATCGGGAACTGTTCGTGGTGCTCGGCCTGCTGTGGTCGGCGCCGGTGGCGTTCGGCTACTTCTGCGCCTGGTGGGCGCAGCAGCGCGGGCGCAGCGCCTTCGGCTGGTTCCTGTTCGGCTGCTTCCTGCTGCCGGTGGCCGGATTGTGGCTGCTGGCGATCAACGGCGACGACCGCGATAGCCGCGGCAAGCCTAAAGACAAATCGATTGGGCGCGGCGACCTGCTGGCGACCCGGAAGGACGTGATATGAGCATGCATCCCCTGCTGATCGAACTGGGCACCGAGGAACTGCCGGTCAAGGCATTGCCGGGCCTGGCCCAGGCGCTGTTCGACGGCGTGATCGCCGGGCTGGAGAAGCGCGGCATCGCGGTCGAGCGTGGCGACGCCAAGCCGCTGTCCACGCCGCGCCGGTTGGCGGTGCTGCTGCCGGGTGTGGCCGTCGAGCAGCCGGAGCAGCGCGCGGAAGTGCTCGGCCCCTACCTCAACATCGCGCTGGACGCGGACGGCCAGCCGACCAAGGCGCTGCAGGGGTTCGCCGCCAAGGCCGGGATCGACTGGACCGCGCTGGAGCGCACCAGCGACGCCAAGGGCGAGCGATTCGTGCACCGCGCGGTGAACCCGGGCGCGCGCACCGCCACGCTGCTGCCGGAGATCCTGCGCGAAGCGATCGCGGCGATGCCGATCCCCAAGCCGATGCGCTGGGGCGATCACGACTACGGTTTCGCGCGGCCGGTGCAGTGGCTGGTGCTGCTGTTCGGCAGCGAGGTGGTGCCGATGCCGCTGTTCGGCGTGGAGGCTGGCCGCGACAGCCGCGGCCATCGCTTCCTGCACGACGCGCCGGTGCCGCTGGCGCAGCCGGGCGACTACGTGGCCGCACTGCAGGCCGCGCAGGTGCTGGTGGACCCCGACGTGCGCCGCGCGCGCATCGTCGCCGAGGTCGAACAGGCCGCGCGTGAGGCCGGCGGCAGCGCGCGCATCGCCGAGGACAACTTGGAGCAGGTGGTGAACCTGGTCGAATGGCCGTCGGCGGTGCTGTGCAGGTTCGAGCCGGCGTTCCTGGCGGTGCCGCAGGAAGCGCTGATCGAGACCATGGAGAGCAACCAGAAGTTCTTCCCGGTGCTCGATGCAGGCGGCAAGCTCACCGAGCACTTCATCGGCATCGCCAACATCGTCTCGCGCGATGTGGCCGAAGTGGCCAAGGGCTACGAGCGGGTGATCCGCCCGCGCTTCGCCGATGCCAAGTTCTTCTTCGACGAAGACCTCAAGCAGGGCCTGGAGGCGATGGGCGCCGGCCTGGCCAGCGTCACCTACCAGGCCAAGCTCGGCAGCATCGCCGACAAGGTGCAGCGCGTGGCCGCGCTGGCCGAGGCGATCGCCGCGCAGGTCGGCGTGGACCCGGCACAGGCGCGCCGCGCCGCCGAACTGAGCAAGAACGACCTGCAGTCGCGCATGGTCAACGAATTCCCGGAACTGCAGGGCATCGCCGGCCGCCACTACGCGCTCGCCGCGGGCGAGACGAGCGAGATCGCCCTGGCGATCGACGAGGCTTACCAGCCGCGCTTCGCCGGCGACGACATCGCCCTGTCGCCGCTGGGCAAGGTGCTGGCGATCGCCGAACGTCTGGACACGCTGGCCGGCGGGTTCGCCGCGGGGCTGAAGCCCACCGGCAACAAGGATCCGTTCGCGCTGCGGCGCAATGCGCTGGGGTTGGCGCGGACGGTGATTGAGAGTGGGTTCGATGTGAATCTGCGCAATTTGCTTGCCGTCGCTACGCTGCAGGCGCTCCTCGCTGTCGCCGCCACCACTCCGAAGAAGGAAGCAGCGGGGAGGCAACCCACCACAAACCCGGCTGCCACCGCCTCCGCGAGCGGTGGTTTCGTCGCCGACGTTCTGAAGTCTCACTTTGCCGAGCACGGCCAGACCGCCGCAACACTGGATGCGGCACCGATGGTGGCCGAACTGTTCGACTTTATCCTCGACCGCCTGCGCGGCTACTACGCCGACAAGGGTGTCCCGGCAACGCAGTTCAACGCGGTGGCTGCGCTGTTCTCGGTCGCGGCTGAAGCCGCTCCTACGACGGCGCCAGCAACTGCGGCGCTCGGCTCGCTGTACGACTTCGACCGCCGCATCGACGCGATCGGCACCTTCGCCGCGTTGCCTGAGGCCGAGGCACTGGCCGCGGCCAACAAGCGCATCCGCAACATCCTGCGCAAGGCCGAGGGCGAGATTCCGGCGCAGGTCGACGCGGGCCTGCTACGCGAGCCGGCCGAGCGCGCGCTGGCCGAGGCGGTGGAAGCGGCGATCGCCGAAACCGACGGCGCGCTGCGCCAGCACGACTACGTGACCGTGCTGAACTTCCTGGCGCGGCTGCGCCCGCAGGTGGACGCGTTCTTCGACGGCGTGATGGTCAACGCCGACGACCCAGCGCTGCGCCGCAACCGCCTGGCCCTGCTCAAGCGCCTGGGCGACCGCCTCGGCAGTGTCGCGGCGATCGAGCACCTGTCGGCGTAAGCAGCACAAGCGTCGAACCGGAGACGGGCCGCCTTGCGCGGCCCGTTCTCGTTTTGCGGGTGGAACTCCTGCGGCAGTGCGCGGCGCCAATGGCTTCGGCACAGCGCAATGCGTCGGGACTGAAGTCCCTCCCACAGGGTCTCCAGCCCACTCCCGCAAGCTCACTGTGGGAGCGACTTCAGTCGCGACGAGCGAACGCCGGCAACCTCCAAAGCAAAACTAAAGAAGCGCCTGACTACGCCCTATCCACGGTGCATATGCAGCCAACAGTGAATCCCCTGCTTAAGCCCCTCTCCCCCCGGGAGAGGGGTTGGGGTGAGGGTCCGGCGCGAAGCGCCCCACGGAGTCTGAGTACACGAGGCTTCGCCCGTACCCTCATCCGCCCCTGCGGGGCACCTTCCCCCAAAAAGGGGGCCGTGGTCCCGGTGGGAGAAGGAATAGCCGATTAGCCCCTCTCCCTCCGGGAGAGGGGTTGGGGTGAGGGTACGGCGCGAAGCGACTCGCGGAGTGTGGGCGGATGAGGCTTCGCCCGTACCCTCATCCGCCCCTTCGGGGCACCTTCCCCCAAAAAGGGGGCCGTGGTCCCGCAGGGAGAAGGAACAGCCGACTAGCCCCTGCGCACATCCGCACGCCCCATCCCCAGCGACCGCACTCGCAGCACACCCCGCCGTTACGAATCCCCAATCCCAACTCCCCAATCCCCGCCTTCAATCAAACAACGCCTGGATCGCCGCCAGCCCCGCATTGGCGCGCTCCTTCTTGCGCGCCGCGTCGGCCACCGGGTCGGCGCCGTCGCGCTGCATTTCCTCGGCCGGGATCTCGTCGAAGAAGCGGCTGGGCTTGAGCCGGATATGCTCGCCGAACTTGCGGGTGAGCTTGCTGTAGCTCATCCACAGCTGCTCCTTGGCGCGGGTGATGCCGACGTACAGCAGGCGCCGCTCTTCCTGCAGGTTGCCCTCTTCCAGGCTGACCTCGTGCGGCAGCACGCCGTCCTCGCAGCCGACGATGAACACGTAGCGGAACTCCAGGCCCTTGGACGCGTGCATGGTCATCATCCGCACCTGGTTGCCGCCGTCGTCCTTGTCGTTGCGCGACAGCAGCGCCAGCTGCGCGGCCAGGTCGCCGACGGTGGCGCCGCGCGGGCCGCCCTCGAACCACTTGGCCAGTTCCTCCAGGTTGCCGCGGCGACGCTGGAAACTCGCTTCGTCCTTGCACTGGCTGCGCAGCTCGCGGATCAGCCCCGACTGCTCGGCGAGCTGGCGCACCACGTCGGCCGAGGACAGCGTGGTCGAGGCCGTGCGCAGTTCGTGCAGGATGTCGACGAAGTCGCTCAGGCCGTTGGCCGCGCGCGGCGGCAACTGCTGCAGCGCGCCCACCGACTCGGCCGCGCGCGACATCGGCAGGTGCTTGGCGGAAGCCAGTTCGGCCAGCTTGGCCAGCGAGGTCGCGCCGACCTCGCGCTTGGGCGCCTGCACCGCGCGCAGGAACGCCGCGTCGTCGTCGGGATTGACCAGCAGGCGCAGCCAGGACAGCACGTCCTTGACCTCCTGCCGCTCCAGGAACGCGGTGCCGCCGGTGATGTGGTACGGCACGCCGGCCATCTGCAGCGCTTTTTCGAGCGGCCGCGACTGGAAGTTGCCGCGGAACAGGATGCAGAAGTCGCTCCACGGCACCTGCTTGGCGGTGCCCAGGTAGGCGATCTCGGCGGCGACCTTCTCGGCCTCGTGCTCGCTGTCGCGGCACTCCCACACGCGGATGCGCTCGCCGTCGGCCTGGTCGCTCCACAGCGTCTTCAGGTGCTCGTGCGGGTTGTGCGCGATCAGGGCATTGGCCGCGCGCAGCACGCGGTTGGAGCAGCGGTAGTTCTGCTCCAGCTTGATGATCTGCAGGGCCGGGTAGTCGCGGCCCATCTGCATCAGGTTTTCCGGGTTGGCGCCGCGCCAGGCGTAGATGCTCTGGTCGTCGTCGCCCACGCAGGTGAAGTTGCCGCGCGGGCCGGCCAGCATCTTCAGCAGCCGGTACTGCGCGTCGTTGGTGTCCTGGCTCTCGTCCACCAGCAGGTAGCCGATGCGTTCGCGCCAGGCCATCACGACGTCCTCGTTCTCCTCCAGCACCTGCACCGGCAGGCGGATCAGGTCGTCGAAGTCCACCGCGTTGAACGTGCTCAGCCGCGCCTGGTAGCGCTCGTACAGGCTGGCCGCTTCCTGCTCGCGGTTGCTGCGCGCGGCCGCTATCGCCTGTTCCGGCGACAGCCCGGCGTTCTTGGCACGCGAGATCAGGTTCTTGGCGTCCTCGATGGCATCGGGCTTGGCGCCGGGCATCAGGTCCTTGATCTGCGCGGCGGCATCGTCGGCGTCGAAGATCGAGAAGCCGCGCTTCAGACCCACCGCGGCGTGTTCGATCTGCAGGAACTTCAGGCCCAGGGCGTGGAAGGTGCAGATGGTCAGACCGTCGGCCGCCTCGCTGCGGATGCGCTTGGCCACGCGCTCGCGCATTTCCTTGGCCGACTTGTTGGTGAAGGTGATCGCGGCGATGCGCTTGGCCGGGTAACGGCCGCTGGCGATCAGGTGCGCGATCTTTTCCACGATCACACGGGTCTTGCCGCTGCCGGCGCCGGCCAGCACCAGCAACGGACCCTCGCAATGCAGGACCGCGGCGCGTTGGGGAGGATTGAGACCGTGCATGAAGACTTCCCTTGGCCGCCTATTGTACCGGGCGCCCGCCGGCGGCGACGTCCCCGCCGTGCCCCCTGCGCTGAACCGGTTCGCCAAGCGCAGGCCGGCCGGGGCGCGCGGCCGCCGCGCTAGAATCGGCGGCATGGCGAAACTGTATTTCTACTATTCGGCGATGAACGCCGGCAAGACCACCACGCTGCTGCAGTCGGCGCACAACTACCGCGAACGCGGCATGCGCACCGCGATCCTGACGCCGCGGCTGGACCACCGTGCCGGCAGCGGCGTGGTCGCCTCGCGCATCGGCCTGCGCGCCGACGGCATGCCGTTCGTCGCCGAGACCGATCTGCTGGCCACCCTCGAGGCCGACATCGCCAGCCACGGGCCGCTGCATTGCGTGCTGGTGGACGAGGCGCAGTTCCTCAGCCGCGCCCAGGTCTGGCAACTCAGCGAAGTGGTCGACCGGCTGCGCATCCCGGTGCTGTGCTACGGCCTGCGCACCGATTTCCGCGGCGAGCTGTTCGAGGGCAGCCAGTACCTGCTGGCCTGGGCCGACGAACTGCAGGAGATCAAGACCATCTGCCACACCGGCAGCAAGGCGACGATGACCGTGCGCGTGGACGAGAACGGCCACGCGGTGCAGGACGGCCCGCAGGTGGAGATCGGCGGCAACGAGCGCTACGTGTCGGTCAGCCGCCCCGAGTTCAAGAAGATCATGCGCGGCGAAGGCCGCATCGATCCGCTGCAGATCGCCTTGCCGCTGTAACCCGGACGGCACCACGGACGCGCCGTGGCCGACGCCGTGTCTGCGCCATCAGTTTGTGGATCGCGCCGGGTAGCATGCGTGGAATCGCGCCGGCCACCGGTATCGGAAGGGCTCGTCGAATACGGCGACCAGGTCGCCAAGCCGCGCCAGGAAGCGGTATTGCGGCGCGAGGCGATGCGCAGCACCGGCGGCCTGCTCGGCCATTCCGGCGCGGCCGGCCCGCTGTCGATCAACGGCCCGCGCGGCGGCAGCATCGATCCGGAAGTGTTCTACGCCAAGCAGTTCTGGGAGCCGAGCGCGTACTGGAAGCTGCAGGACCAGGTGTGGGACGGGCGCACCCCGGGCCGGGTCGACATCGGCGATGTCGAGGACATCAGCACGGAAGGCGCACCGCCGCCGACGCCGCAGGAACCCGACAAGCACTGAATGCGGAGCCATTTCCGCGTCGGGACTGAAGTCCCTCCCGCAGCAACACATTGCCGGGACCGCGCATCCTTGTAGGGGCGGCTTCAGCCGCGACGCGCGATGCGCACCACGCTCGCACACCCGGCTGCGCCAGGACTGAAATGCGAGCGCAATGCCCGATCCAAGCACGCGCGCGATGCCGGCAAGCACCGCGCGCGGTTGCGCTCAATACAGCTTGCGCTCGGCCGCCGGCGGCGGCGTCCACTGGTACAGCCAGGTCTCGGTGAGCGGGCGCTCGCCGCTGCGCAGGTATAGGCGGATGTCGATCTGCTCGGTGCCGTCGTCCGGCGGCACTACGTCGAACATCGCGCGGTAGCCGGAGATCTCGTGCAACGGCCGCGCCGAGACGATCTCGGTGCGGCCGCGGTTGAGCTGCAGCACCGCCTCGACCTTGGCGTCCTTCTCCTTGCCGAGCTTGGCCAGTTCGCCACCGGCGAAATCCACCGCGAAGCGCCAGGAGAAATAGTGCCGCTTCTGCCCGACCACGCCGCCCAGGCCGGTGCGCGTGGCCACGCAATGCGCCAGCGGCGAGGACGCCGGCGCCTGCGCGCCCCAGTACAGGCGGTAGCCGAACAGCAGCTCCTGGCCCGGCTGCGGCTTGTCCTGCGGATTCCAGAACGCGACGATGTTGTCGAAGGTCTCGTCGACGGTGGGGATCTCCACCAGTTGCACCGAGCCCTTGCCCCAGCCCTGCTTCGGCTCCACCCACAGGCACGGGCGCTTCTCGTAGAACACGCCGTCGTCCTGGTAATGGTCGAAGTTGCGGTCGCGCTGCAGCAGGCCGAAACCGCGCGGGTTCTCGTCGACGAACATGTTGAAGCGCAGGTGCGGCGGATTGCACAGCGGCCGCCAGATCCACTCGCCGCCGCCGGTCCACATCGCCAGGCCGTCGGTGTCGTGGATCTCCGGACGCCAGTCCCAATCCATGCGGCGGTCGTTCTCGCCGACCTGGTACATGCTGGTGCACGGGCCCAGGCCCAGCCGCTCGATTGTCTTGCGCGGATACAGCGCACTGTCGATGTCCATCAGCAGCACGTCGCCATTGGTGATCGCGAAGCGGTACGCGCCGGCCACGCTGGGCGAATCCAGCAGCGCGTACACCACCACCGTGTCCGAGCCGGCCTTGGGCTGCTCCAGCCAATAGGCGATGAAGTCCGGGAATTCCTCCGGCCCGCCGGTGCCGGTATCGATCGCCAGCCCGCGCGCCGACTGGCCGTATTGGCCCTCCTTGCCCACCGCACGGAAGTAGCTGGCGCCGAGGAACGCGGCGAAGTCGCGCTCGGTGTCCTGCTTGGTGTTGAGGCGGAAGCCGGCAAAGCCCAGTTCCTTCGGCAGCGGCTTGCCCTTCAGCCCGCTGCTGCCGTAATCGAACGCCGCGCTGTCGTAGGCCAGTTCCTGCGCCTGCCCGTCGACCAGGTCGAACATGTGCACTGGCGTCTTGAAGTACAGGCCCAGGTGAAAGAACTTGGCCTGGAACTTCGGGCCCTGCTCGGCCGCCCACAACGCATGGTCCTGGCGGTAGCGGATCGACTGGTACTGGTCCCAGGTCAGGCCCTCCACCGGCGCCGGCAGCACCCGCTTGTGGCTCTGGTACGGCGCATAGGCCATGGCCCGCGCATGGCCCTTGAGCCAGGCGTAGTCGAACGGCTGCGGCTTGCCCAGGCGGCGCAGGCCCACCGCAGGGGCCGCCTGGCCGAGCATCGGCATCGCCGGCAAGCCCATGGCGGCGAAGGCGGCGGCGGCGTTCTTGAGGAAATCGCGTCGTTGCATGGCCGGGATCGAAACAGAAAAGGACGCCCATCATAGACAAGCGGCGCCGAAGGTGGCGGTGATGGTGTCCGTGGGAGCGCGTCCCGGGCGCAGACGTGCAGGAAGTGGGCCGGCAGGCCCGGGCGACACGGTTTGCCGACCCGACCGCATCGGCGTCGCTATGCCCGAGTGGGCAAGGCGTCTTCGGGAGCCGCTAACGACGCGACAAGGTCCGCCGAGAAGCCCACTGACATGTGCGCTTGAGCCGACGCGTTACCGGCAAGGCCCGTCGCGGCTGAATCACGCTCGCGGTCGCGACGGCCCATCGTGCCGAGACGCTGCAAGAAGCGCGGTGCTAGCGGTGTCCCTGCAGACGCCGCACCGCCTTCGTCGGTGCGTGCAGCGCGATCGCGTTCGTTCGTTGCTCAGCGCTGGCAGTGGCCACACCAGACGCTGGCGCGCTGGCCGATGCTGGCGTGGCGCAGCGTGCGCCCGCAGCGCTTGCAGGCCTCGCCCTCGCGGCCGTAGACCGACAGCTCCTGCTCGAAGTAGCCCGGCGCCCCGTCCGGGCTGATGAAGTCGCGCAAGGTCGTGCCGCCGCGCTGGATCGCATGGCCCAGGATCGCCTTGGCTGCCTCGGCCAGGCGTGCGTAGCGGGCACGCGAGACGTCGCCGGCCTCGCGCAGCGGACTGATGCCCGCCTGGAACAGACTCTCGGCCGCGTAGATGTTACCCACCCCGACCACGATGCGCTGATCCATTAGGAAGGTCTTGACCGGCGCAGTGCGGCCGCGACTGAGCCGGAACAGATGATCGCCGTCGAACGCATCCGACAGCGGCTCCGGCCCCAGCTCGGCGAGCAAGGGGTGGGTCTCGCCCGGCGCCTGCCACAGCAGGCAACCGAACCGGCGCGGATCGTTGAAGCGGAGCACCCGGCCGTCTTCCAGGCTGATGTCGACGTGGTCGTGCGCCCGCGGCGGCGTATCGCCCGGCAGCACACGCAAGCTGCCGGACATGCCCAGATGCAGCAGCGCACTGCCGACCGCGGTATCCAGCAATAGGTATTTCGCGCGCCGGCGGATGCCGTCGATGCGCTGCCCCGGCAACTGCTCGGCCACTTCCGGCGGAATCGGCCAGCGCAGATCCGGCCGTCGCAGGATCACCCCATGGATGCGCCGCCCCGACAGATGCGGCTCCAGGCCGCGCCGGGTGGTTTCGACTTCGGGGAGTTCGGGCATGGACGCAGTCGCGGACAGTCGGTGGAGGAGATGGTCGACAACTGTAGCACCGGGTCGTCTATCCCCTGTCGGCGACATCGCCGAGCAGTCCAACGTGTGTGCAGGATGAGGGTCATGTGGCGCGTCTTTAGTGTAGGTGGGTCCCCGATGGCGTTGGTTGCAGGCGGCCACGCCCTCGTCTAGCATCACGCACCGTGATGACAAGGATTGTCGTATGCGCAACGTGCGTGCACCCGTTCGCTGTACTGCGTCGCTCAGGGATGACGCGACTGCCCGCTCTCGGGCATTCCACCTGTTTGGTTCTCCCATAACACTGCCGAGTCTTTGGCCGCGCGCTGTTGCGCGTCGATCGGCCTCCGGCTGGATAGGCAGTTGGCAACCGCTGACTCGATTGGCTTGATCGACTTCTTGCAAGGACGCGCGATGAACACGATGCACCACGAACGTACCTCCGGCGGCGCCAGCCGCCTTGTGCTGGTAATGGCACTGTTCTTTCTGTTCATGGGTTCAGCATTCGCCGGGACAGAAGGGCCGAAGCAGAAATTCGTGGTCCGCGACGCGGAGGGCAGTGACCACGGCACCTACACCACTCAGTCGGAGGCGGAGGCGGCGATCAAGGCGATTCCTGGGCCTAAGTACCAGGAGGATGCCTATCAATACGCGGACACTATCAAGAGTTCAGTTGTTCGAGAGGATGGTGCCACGCTGATTACGTATTGGCTCGGACGTGAGAAGGCAAAGGACGAAGATTGGGTATACACCTCAGGGAATGTGGAAAAGATAGCGACTGAGCAAGATGCCTATGCTTTGCTTGAACAGAGGGCGAGGCAAAAGGCACCTCAGTGCGGATCGCCGCAAATTGTTCCAAGGAATAATTGGGGGGATAACAGTTCGGGTCCTTACCCGCAGTATGACGTTGGGTATGAAATGCAGGCGCGACAGTTTACCGTGAATGCTTTTTTTAAGGACTGCAGCGATACGTATGCCTATGGAGATTCGATCAGTCGAAAGAGACGTACCGAGTGTGCGCGACCTTACACACAGTGGCACATCAGTGATCAGGGCTGCACGAACAAAGTGATCTTCGCCACCATCGAAGTCTCCACTCTGCAATGCGGCGATGAGCAAGGTAAGGCAGGTAATCCAGTTGGCGCCGGCCACTCCGGTTTGGTCGGCAACCCCTGCGACGTCAAGACCGGCGAGAAATTCCAGACCGAGCGCGACCTGGATCTGGGCTGGATCACCCTGACGCGCTACTACCACTCAGGCATTGCACTGAATACCGGTGGATTCGGCCCCGGCTGGACCTTCTCGCACAGTCTGCACCTCACAATCCAGGGCGATACGCTGGGCCTGATCGAGGGTAGCGGCTATGCCGTGCCGTTCCGTAAGCTGGGAGCCGAGTATCGCGCAGCCAATGCCTCGGACGAACGCATCGTCGCCAATGGCGACCAATGGGTCCTGTATCGCCAGGATGCGATCTACACCTTCGATGTCAAGGGCAAGCTGGTCTCGCGCATGGCCGAGGATGGCAGTGGGTTGGTGTATGGCTACAACACGCGTGGGCGCTTGCAGAGCATCGCCTCGCTGCAGGGGCGCTCCATCGAACTGGTGTATGCCGACGACAACGACGATGCGCTGATCACCGGCATCGTCTCCGGTGGGGTGCAGCTAGCGAGCTACGGCTACGACCAGCAGCGCCTGACGAGCGTCACCTATGCCGACGGCCACAGCCGGATCTATCACTACGAGGAAACGCGCTTCCCGCGTCATCTGACCGGCGTGACCACGGAAGATGGCCAGCGCTTCAGTACCTTCGCCTACGACGAGGCCGGCCGTGCGATCTCCAGCCAGCATGCTGGTGGCATCGACGGCATCACGTTGGCGTACTCGGCTGCCGGTACTCGCGTCACCGATGCGCTGGGTGATGTCAACGATTACACGATGACCGAAGCGGGCGGTGCCTCGCCGAAGGTCGCCACCGTCGCCAGGACCGACGGGACGCTGCAGTACAGCTACAACGACCAATCCAGCGACTTCCGCCGCCGGCTCAGCAGCGTCACCGATCGCCGTGGCATCCAGACCCAGCACAGCTATGCCGAAGCGACCGAGAACGGTGTCGCGGTGAACATCCACACTGTACGCGAGGCGGTCGGGCAACCGCAGGAGCGCACCACGACGACGCGCACCGCGGCCGGCAGCAATCGCCTGCTGTCGGTGCAGACCGGCGGGCGCACCCTGTCCTACAGCTACAACGATCGCCTGCAGCCGGTGCAGATGATGAGCAGCGACACGGCCACCGGCAAGCAGCGCACTATCACCTACAGCTACTGCGAAGCGGCGGACGTGGCGGCGACCGACAGCTCCTGCCCGATCCTGGGCCTGCCCAAGACGGTCGATGGCGCGCGCACCGACGTCAACGACATCACCCGCTTCACTTACTACGCCACCGACGACAGCACCTGCGCCACGTCCGCAACCACCTGCCCGCACCGCAAGGGCGACCTGTGGAAGGTGACCAACGCGCTCGGCCAGGTCACCGAGTACCTGGCCTACGACGGCGCCGGCCGCGTCCTGTCGGCGAAGGACGCCAACGGTGTGGTCACCGACTACACGTACCACCCGCGCGGCTGGCTGACCGCCAGCAAGGTACGCGGAGCCGACGACAGCAGCGAGAGCGACGACCGCATCACCGCGATCGACTACTGGCCGACCGGCCTGGTCAAGCAGGTGACGCAGCCCGATGGCGCGTTCACCCACTTCACTTACGACGTAGCGCACCGGCTGACCGATATTGCCGACAACGCTGGCAATACTATCCACTACGCCCTGGACAATGCCGGCAACCGGCTCAAGGAAGACACCAAGGACGCGTCGGGCACGCTCAAGCGCACGCTCTCGCGGGTGTACAACCAGCTCGGCCAACTGGCCACGCAGGCCACCGCGCAGGGCGATCCGACCGACTTCGGTTACGACGGCAACGGCAACACCAAGGCCGTCACCGACGCGCTCGGGCATGCCACCCAGAACGACTACGACCCGCTCAACCGCCTGGCGCGCACGCTGCAGGACGTGGGTGGCATCGCCGCCGAGACCACCTTCGGTTACGACGCCCTGGACAACCTGACCAAGGTTACCGATCCCAAGGGCCTGGACACCACCTACGCCTACAACGGCCTGGGCGACCTGACCAAGCTCACCAGCCCGGACACCGGCAGCACCATGTACACCTACGACAGTGCCGGCAACCGCGCCACCCAGACCGACGCGCGCAACATCAAGACCAGCTACGGCTACGACGCGCTGAACCGGCTGACCCAGGTCACCTATCCGACCACCAGCCTCAACGTCAGCTATACCTACGACGTCAGTCAGACGACCTGCGCCAGCGGCGAGACCTACGCCGTGGGTCGTCTGACCCGGATGCAGGACGGCAGCGGCAGCACCGACTACTGCTACGACCGCTTCGGCGATCTGGTGCGCAAGGTGCAGACCGCCAACGGCAAGGTGTTCGTGGTCCGCTATGCCTACACCAAGGCCGGGCAGCTGAGCCGGCTGACCTACCCGGATGGGGCGGTGGTGGACTACGTGCGCAACGCGCAGGGCCAGACGACTGAGGTCGGGGTGACCACACCCGGCGGCACCCGGCAGGTGCTGCTGAACCAGGCCACCTACTATCCGTTCGGCCCGGTGGCCGGCTGGACCTACGGCAACGGCCGTCCGATGCAGCGTGTGCTGGATCAGGACTACCGCCCGCTGGCGGTCAATGACACCCGCAGCGATGGCCTGGCGGTGGGCTTTGCCTTCGACCCGGTCGGCAACCTCAGTGCGCTGACCGCACCAGGCAACACCGCACCGGTCATCAAACTGGACTACGACCCGCTGGGCCGGCTGACCGCGTTCAAGGACGGCCCGACCGACACGGTGATCGACGGCTATACCTACGACGCCACCGGCAACCGCCTCAGTGCCAAGGTCAATACCACTACCCAGACCTACAGCTATCCGACCACCAGCCATCGCCTGAGCAGCGTGGCTGGTACGTCACGCAGCTACGATGCGGCTGGTAACACCACGGCCATCGGCGGTACGGCGCTGCAGTTTGTGTATGGCGCCAACGGCCGGCTGACACAGGTCAAGCGCAGCGGCACCACCGTGGCGAACTACGCCTACAACGGCCGTGGCGAGCAGGTGCGTCGCGTGGGCAAGACCAACACCTATACGCTGTACGACGAGAGCGGCCACTGGCTGGGCGACTACGACAACAACGGCGCGGTCGTGCAACAAGCGATCTGGCTGGACGACCTACCGGTGGGCGTGTTGGCCAAGACCACGCTGCGCTACGTGCAGCCGGACCACTTGGGCACCCCACGCGCGGTGATCGACCCGGTCCGCGACATGGCGATCTGGCGCTGGGACCTGAAGGGCGAAGCCTTCGGCACCACCGCGCCGGATCAGGACCCGGACAAGGATGGCACTGCCTTCGTGTTCGACATGCGTTTCCCGGGGCAGCGTTACGACGCGCTGAGTGGGCTCAATCAGAACTACTTCCGCGACTATGAGCCGGGTACAGGGCGGTATGTGCAAAGTGATCCGATTGGGTTGGCAGGGGGGAGCGGCACTTTTATCTATGCTCAATCGCGGCCCGTGTCAGCTATAGATTTTTATGGCCTCGAATCGGTCGGGTCGTTTAATAACGGCGGCCATCGAATGTCTTGGGAGGATGGCCCGAAGCGTACCCCCGATTATTTTAAGCTTCAATCAGACCTCTATGTTTTCAGTTTTTCAATTACGCTGTCACGTAGTGGGAAAGTTTTTGTGGGGGGAGGATTTGCTCGTAATTATTTGACGTACAATACTAGAACCCCAGGAATCTCACTGTCGGCAGGATTCTTGAATCAATGTGACGACCCAAGCGGTAGCGAGGTGGACAATTTTATCGGTGGTTTTGGCATGGGGGCTGCAGGTGGCTATCGTGGAATTGGAGGCGCCTTTGCATGGTCACCTGGCCAAGGTACGGCTACTGAAGTGGGTTTAGGCATTGGCGCTGGCGCTTCACCCGGAGAAGTCACTACAGAGAAGTGGAGGATCGGAAGTGGCTGGTAAAAAAACTAATATTTTCTTCAAAGTAGCCTTTTTTGTTGCTTTTGGAGCCATAGCTTTATCTATTATTCTGGGCCATGACGGCTCTGATAAAGTTGCCATGGCTGATCTTAAGAAGACAGCAAGATCATCTCTGCCATCAAATTGGCCGACGACCTCAGAAGCAACCATTAATAAAGGAACATTCATCGGATATGCCATATCCAAGAATAGCCCTGTTGACACAATAGAAAGCGGCAAAGCTATCGAAAAATTGGCTAGCGCTGAAGGATTTCATGAGAAATCCAATGTCGGCTCTACCGCTCATTATCGAAAGGTGTTTTGCCGCCAATCCACAGCTCTTGATGTGGAAATATACAAAAAAAACGATAAAGAATTTGTTGTTGAATCAGGTGCTTATTGGGCGTCACAAAAGAGTGACTCTAGATATTGCCGATAGCACTAAATAAAACTACATGCCCGCGAAGCCACGAGTTAGAATCCAAGCAATCTCTCTAGAACCAAACTCCTATTTTGGCGTAGGCGTAAAATTATGTTCAGAGCAACAGAATCGGATTCTTAGTGGACCAAGTCGGAATATTTGAGTGAATTATACAAACCATGCTTGCGAAGCAGATATATCGCACGATTTGCCAAAGCGATTGCAACGGTAGACGGCAGGGATGAAAATTTTCAAGTGGGCGTTAGCGCTTTTATCTTTTTTGGCATTTTCTCTTATTGCATTGAACACCCTTTTTGCTAATAAGCACTTACTTAATGGCTATTCGGCGGGAGACTATGTCAGATATTTAATCTTCTTCCCTGGAATAACGCTCTGCGTATATCTGGCGTTTTCACTCTACAAAGCAAGTACGTGGTCACAGTTTTTCGTTGCTGTCTTCCTTTGCCTGCCGGCGCTAATTGCGGTGCATTTCGTCGTGTCTGTGATGAATGCACATACGGGCGGCGCATATTGGTGGTGGCAGCTGTTGGAGATCGTAGTAACTTATGTGGCATGGTCGCGAACAGGAAAGCGTTGGCCCAAATCGCTGCTATCTGATCGAGCGAAGCACTCTGCAAACGGAATCTCGTAGGAGAACTTGGCCTAGTACCGCGGGTGCGTTGAGCCAATCACTGTAGCCATAAAGGCTGCACCGGATTGCATGTCCCCTCGGCGAGGCGAGCCTGGGGAAATAGGGCTGTCGTCGGTTTCGTTTTACTGTAGTTGCGCTATTCCCCACGCGCCAGAGCATCAACACGCCGCACTCTAGTTTTTTTATAAACCCCAGCTGTAGAGCCAAAGGTTCGCAGCTGTCCATCGGATCCTCGCTCACTGCGGCGGCGCCGCCAACTCCCGCGCGCTGAGGTAGCCGTCGCCGTTGGTGTCCTGCTTGCGGAAGCGGGCAGTCAGGGTGGCGAGATGTTGTGCACGGGTGATCGGCGGGCCGCGGCCGCCGGGCAGTTCGGCGGGGCTGAGCACGCCGTCGTGGTCGAGATCGCGCGCGTCGAAGGCGTAGCTCATCCAGGCCAGGTATTCGTCCAGGCTGACGCGGCCGTCGCCGTCGCGGTCCATGCGCTGCAGGTAGCTGGCGGTGCTGTTGATCGACTGCGCCTGCGCATCGACGATGCCGGCCGCGATCACGACGCAGGCGACGCCCAGCGTCGACACGGCCATCAACGACGAACGCCGCGCGAGGCGGCGTTCGTGCGATCGGGTGCGCAGTCCGCCGCGGCTCATGCCAGGGCGTAGCCCTTCAGTCGTGCGGCGTAGGCCTGCAGCGCGGCGATGCCGCTGGCTTCGGCGTCGTGGCACCAGGCCTGCAGGTGCTTGAGGCGTTCGCTGGCGTCGTGGGTGCGCGCTTCCAGCAAGGCCGCCAGGCGCGCGCGATGCTCGACCAGCGTGCGCATGCGCGGGCGCTGCGCCACCCAACGCTGCAGCTGTTCGCGCGCGTCGGGCTTGAGCCAGCGGCCGTCGTCGACCAGGCCCTTGCGCAGGCGCCGCGGCAGCAGCTTGCGCAGCTTGGCGCCAGCCTGCGCGGCTTCTTCCTTCAACGCCGGCGCGAACACGTTGCGCTGGTAATCGGTCATCGCCTGGAAGCGATGCGACAGCAGCGCGCGCAGGGTGTCGGCGTCGGGCACGGCGATGTTCGGGCGCACGTCCAGGGTCGGCGCCACGCGCAGGATCTTGGCCAGACGCAGGGCGGCCAGCGCGCGGATCGCGATCCAGCCGATGTCCAGCTCCCAGCGGCGCATGGAGAAGCGCGCCGAGCTCGGGAAGGCATGGTGGTTGTTGTGCAGCTCTTCGCCGCCGATCCACAGCGCCCACGGCGTCAGATTGGTCGAGGTGTCGGCCGATTCGAAGTTGCGGTAGCCCCACCAGTGACCCAGGCCGTTGATCACGCCGGCGGCCCAGAACGGGATCCATGCCATCTGCAGCGCCCACAGTGCGATGCCGGGCAGACCGAACAGTGCGAAGTTGACCGCGAACAGCGCCACCGGCCCCAGGTTTGCGTACGGGGTGTACAGGTGCCGCTCGATCCAGTCGTCCGGCGCGCCCTTGCCGTACTGCTCGATGTCGCCGCGCTGGGTGCGCGCTTCGCGGTACAGCTCCACGCCGCGCCAGAACACGCGGGCGATGCCCTTGGTCTGCGGGCTGTGCGGGTCTTCCTCCGTCTCCACCTTGGCGTGGTGCTTGCGATGGATCGCCACCCACTCCTTGGTGATCATCGAGGTGGTGAACCAGGTCCAGAAGCGGAAGAAGTGCGACAGCAGCGGATGGAAATCCACACCGCGGTGCGCCTGGCTGCGGTGCAGGTACAACGTCACCGCGAAGATGGTGAGCTGGGTGAACAACAGCAGCACGGCCAGCATGCCCCACCAGCCGACGCCGAGCAGGCCGTTGCCGAGGAAGTCGAGGATCGCGTCGAACATTGCCAGAAGCTCCAGAGCGTAAGACGGCGTGAGGGGATGACGACATGATGGGGGTTGCGGGCGCAAACTTCACCCGGCGCTCGCGTATGGTATTCAGCCGCCAAGCGCCTTCGATCACAGAACGGTGTCGGTTCCATGTCAGTCGTTTCTTCTCAAGCAACCCCTGTGCCAGCGGCACCGCCGTTGATCGAACTCGACCGCGCCAGCGTCGTCCGCGGGCAGGTCCGCGTGCTGCACGCGCTGAGCCTGCGCATCGCACTCGGCCAGCACACCGCCATCCTCGGCCCGAACGGCTGCGGCAAATCCTCGTTCATCAAGCTCATCACCCGCGAGCTGTATCCGCTGGCGCGCGCCGGCGAGGAACCGGCGGTGCGGGTGCTCGGCCAGAGCCGCTGGCAGGTGGACCGGCTGCGCAGCCAGTTGGGCATCGTCACCGGCGATCTCAGCGTCAATCTCGCCGATATGCCCGGGCTGGACGTGGAGAGCGCGGTGCTGTCCGGGTTCTTCGCCAGCTATGTGGTGCCGCCGCACCGCGAGGTGAGCGACGCCATGCGCGACCGCGCGCGCGAGGCGCTGCAGGCGGCGCACGCGCTGCCGCTGTTGCGGCGCCCCTATGCCGAACTGTCGGCCGGCGAGACCCGACGCGTGCTGATCGCGCGCGCCCTGGTCAATCGTCCACAGGCCTTGCTGCTCGACGAACCGAGCACCGGCCTGGACCTGGTCGCACGCGAGCACCTGCTGGCGACGATGCGCGACCTCGCCCGCCAAGGCATCACCCTGGTGCTGGTCACCCACCACATCGAGGAAATCGTGCCGGAGATCGCGCGGGTGATCCTGCTGCGCGAGGGCCAGGTGTACGCCGACGGCACGCGCGAGGAACTGCTGGCCGATGCGCCGCTGTCGGCGGTGTTCGGTGGACCGGTGCGGGTGCAGCGCGACGGCGACCGCTACAGCGCGCGGGTCGTTGCGGACGGTTGATCCGCGCTTGCCGAGTTCGGGCGTTCGGGGGCCGTCGGGTTTGCGGGGTTGCGAGATGTCGCAGGTGATGCGGGAATGTCCGTAGGAGTCAACTGTCATGCAGCCGCGATGGCAGGAGGAGCGTACGGGGCCTGATCGCGCGCGATGGCATTGAGCCAGCGCAGGAACTTGTGCATGCAGGCGACGATGGCGACCTTGGCCGGTTTGCCGCCTGCGCGCAGGCGCGCGTAAGTGTTGGCCAAGGGGGATTTGGCGCGGATGCTGGCCCAGGTGGCCATGTACAGCACGCGCCGCACGTCGGCACGTCCGCCTTTGATGCGGCGTTGGCCTTTCCAGCAGCCGCTGTCGTGATTGAACGGGGCCAGCCCGACCAGGGCAGCGAGCTTGCGTGGCGGCAGCGTACCCAGCTCTGGCAACCGCGCGGCCAGAACCGCGCGCAGGATCGTGCCGAGCCCAGGCACCGGGGGGAGGCTCGAGCAGGTCTTGCCCTGCTGCTCGATCTCCTGCGTCAACGTCTGGATCTGCTGGTTCAGCAGGGCGATCACCTCTCGGCAACGGTGTTGCACCTTGGCGCTGGTGATGTGCTCCAGGCGCCGCCGATGGGTATCACGCTGGCTCACCAGGGTGGCACGCAGGTCCAGCAGTTCGCGAAGAGACTGCTGGTGCTCAGGTACCACGGGCGTGGGCATGGTCGGGATGTGCTGGGCGGCGATGGCCAGCAGGCGCGCGTCCAGGGCATCGGTCTTGGCATGCAGGCCCAAGGCCTGTGCTAGCTTGCGCGGACGATCGGCGGCCATCCGCACTGCCGGCAGGTCCGCCTCTCGGAGCACCTGCAGCACGGCATGTTCGTAGCCGCCACTGGCTTCCAGCACGATCCGCTCGCAGCCCAGCTCGGCCAGGCGTTGGGCCAGCGCACGCTGCCCCTGTGGCGTATTGGGTTGGGTCCAGGTCTGCTCGTCCGGCAAGACATGAATGACCAGTTCGGCCTTGGCAACATCGATCCCGACAAAGCGACGCATAGACGTTCTCCGCAGTAGACTCAGGGGTGAGAGCACTCCTGCCGATGCCCATGCTTGTGGAGTTCGAGCTCGCGACTCGAGCAACTGTTCGGGCTTGTGAGGCAGGAGACACGGAGTGCGGCGGCGCTGACTCCTACTCGTGCTTGCTGGCACTGCGGGCTACACGGCCTGCCGCACTCCGCTCTCACCTGCAACGATAGACCCTCTTTTGACACAAGCGGCTTCAGCCGCGACCGGACGTTCTCGGTAAAGCCTGTCGCGGCTGAAGCCGCTCCTACGGGACGCGTCAACCGTACGCGGCGCCGGCCGCCCGCGCCGGCGCATCGGCCTCGAACGCGGCGCGCGCGCCACGGATCTGCGCGTGGTGATCGGCGGCCCAGCGCACCAGCGGCGCCAGCACCACGCTCAGCGATTGCCCCAGCGGGGTGAGCCGGTACTCCACGCCCGGCGGCACGGTCGGCAGCACCTCGCGTGCGACCAGGCCTTCGCGCTGCAGATCGCGCAGCGTCTGGGTCAGCATGCGCTGGGAGATGTCCGGCACCGCGCGGCGCAGTTCGCCGAAGCGGTGCGGGCGCTCGGCAAGCAGCATCACGAACAAGGTGCTCCACTTGTCGCCGATCTGCGCCAGGACGTCGCGCACCGGGCACTGGTCGATGGCCATGCCGGCGCGCTGGTAGTCCTGCAGTTGCTGGCTCATCAGCGGGTCGCAGGTGGCGGCCGGCGGTACGACGATGTCCATAGCGGTTACCTCGAGGTAAGCAGGGGCGGAAAAAGTGCCGTCTTTACAGGTCGGCCAAGGTCTCTAGGATAGACCAGGTTCCTTTTCCAGACCATGGCGTCCTGCGACGCCGCCCTTCCTCAGGAGACCTGTCATGTCCGCATCTTCCGATTCCCTGCTCGTCACCGGCGCCGGCGGCCACTTCGGCCAGCGCGTGCTCGCGCACCTGCTCGACACCCTGCAGATCGCGCCATCTCGCGTGGTGGCGATGACCCGCCAACCCGAGCGCCTGGCGGCCTGGGCTGCACGCGGCGTGGACGTGCGCCACGGCGATTTCGACGACGCCGCTTCGCTCGACGCGGCGTTCCACGGCGCCGCTCGTGTGCTGCTGATCAGCACCGACGCGCTGGACCGCCCCGGCCACCGCCTGCAGCAGCACCAGGCCGCGATCGCCGCCGCCGAGCGCGCCGGCGTCGGCCACTTGGTCTACACCTCCTGCCCGGAACCGCACGACTCGCCGCTGTTGCTGGCCACCGACCACGGCGGTACCGAGGACGCCCTGGCCGCCAGCGCCCTGCCCGCCTGGACTGTGCTGCGCAACCACTGGTACTTCGAGAACCTGTTCATGAGCCTGCCGTCGGTGCTGGCCTCGGGCCACTGGTACAGCGCGGCCGGCGATGGCGGCATCGCCCATATCGCCCGCGACGACCTGGCCCGCGCCGCCGCGGTCGCCCTGGCCAGCGGCGACGGCAAGCGCACGCTCACCCTCAGCGGCGCCCGCGCCTATACCACCGCCGAGATCGCCGCACTGGTCGCCCAGGTCCTGGACGTGCAGATCCAGGTGGTGCCGGTGCCGGTCGAAGGCCTGGTACAGGGCATGGTCGGTGCCGGCCTGCCCGAGCCGGTCGCGCGCGTCTACGCCTCGTTCGACACCAACACCGCCGCCGGCCGCGTCGCCACCGTCACCGGCGACTACCAGGCGCTGACCGGGCAGGCACCGCTGCCGTTCGAACAGTGGCTGCAGGACAACCGCGCGCAACTGGCCGCGCTGAAGCCGTAAGCGCGTTCGGCGGCGCGACGCGCTATTTGCCGATGCAGAAGCTGGAGAAGATCCGCCCGAGCAGATCGTCGGCGCTGAGCGTGCCGACGATCTCGCCGAGCGCGGCATGGGCCAGGCGCAGTTCCTCGGCGGCCAGTTCCAGACGTTCGTGCTGCAGTTCGGCGGCGGCCGCGTCGGCATGGGTGGCGGCACGCTGCAGCGCGTCGACGTGGCGGGCGCGCGCGGAGAACTCGCCGTCGCTGCCCTCGCCGGCCGCGGTGCCGGCGATCGCGCGCAGCTGCGCGTGCAACTGCTCCAGCCCGCTGCCGGTAGCCGCAGAAACGTAGACGCGTTCTGCACTGGCCGCGGGCACGGCAGCGAGCAGGTCGCTCTTGTTGTGGATCCACAGGCGCTGCGGCACGTCGGCGATGGCGTCGGCGATCGCCGCCCGGCCGGCCTCGGCGTCGCGCGCGTCCAGCACGATCAGCGCCAGGTCGGCGCGCTGCAGTTCCTGGCGCGCGCGGCGCATGCCCTCACGTTCGATCGCATCGCCGCCCTCGCGCAGACCGGCGGTATCGACCAGGGTCAGTTCCACGCCGTCCAGGCGCACGGTCTCGTGCAAGGTGTCGCGGGTGGTGCCGGCGATGTCGGTGACGATGGCGCGGTCGCTGCCGGCAAGCGCGTTGAGCAGCGAACTCTTGCCGGCGTTCGGCGGGCCGACCAGCACCGCGTGCAGGCCATCGCGCAGGCGCCGGCCGCGTTCGGCGTCGGCACGCAGCTGCGCCAGGTCGGTGCGCGCATGCGCCAGGCCTGCGCGAACCTGCTCGCCGCCCAGTGTATCCAATGCCTCGTCGGCGAAATCGATCGCCGCTTCGACGTGGATGCGCAGGCGGATCAGCTGTTCGGCCAGGTCGTCGACGCGCCGCGAGAACACGCCGTCCAGCGAGCGCCGTGCCGCGCGTGCCGCACGCAGGTCGCCAGCGGCGATCAGGTCGGCGATCGCTTCGGCCTGGGCCAGGTCGAGCTTGCGGTTGAGGAAGGCGCGCTCGCTGAATTCGCCCGGACGCGCCGGACGCGCGCCGAGTTCGCAGCAGCGTGCCACCAGGTGCCGCAGCAGCACCGGGCTGCCGTGCGCCTGCAGTTCCAGCACGTCCTCGCCGGTGAAGCTGCGCGGTGCCGGAAACCACAGCGCGATGCCGTCGTCCACGATCTCGCCATGCGCGTCGCGAAAACGCGCGTAGCGGGCGCTGCGCGGCACTAGTGCACGCAAGCCCAGTCCATCGGCGATGGCGGCCGCCGCCGGACCCGACACGCGCACCACGCCGACACCACCGGCGCCCGGGGCGGTAGCGATGGCAGCGATGGTGTCGGGGGCGGAAGACGGCATGGCGAAGGCAGCAGGTCGGTGATGCGGTGGACTACAGCGTCTGCAACTGGCCGCGCACGTAGGCGGCCGACGCCCCGTTGGGTTGCAGCTCCAGGTAGGTCTGGAAGGCGCGCTTGGCCTTGGCGGCATCGCCGAGCTGGCGGTAGGCGTCGCCCAGGTTGACGTAGGCCACCGCACGCGAGGGATCGATCTTCAGCGTGTTCTCCAGCCAGCGCACGGCCTGCGCGTACTTGCCCTGGCGATAGTAGATGAAGCCCAGGTTGTTGGCCGCCAGCGCAAAGTCCGGGCGCAGCTTCAGCGCCTCGGTGAACTGCGCCTCGGCCTCGTCGTAGCGCTTCTCCTTGTACAACTGCAGGCCGCGGTCGTTGGCGCGCTGCGCACGCTGCCGGTCGGACACCGGACCGGCCGCGGCCGGCACCGCCAGCGGCCGCTCGCCGCCCTGCAGATCCTTGACCACCACCGCCGGCTTGGCCGGAGCGGCCGGCGCGTCGGCGCTGCTGGCGCCCGCGTTCGGCGTCGCGGTCGACGCTGGCGCGGCCGCATCGACGCGGTCGTTCATTGCGATCGCCGCCGAGGACAGTTGCTGGGTGCTGGCGGTGAGGAATTCCTCGCCCTCCGGCACCTGCAGCACGAACTCGCCGCCCTGCGAACCAGGCAGGCTGCCGAAGGCCGGCGTCTGCTGCGAGATGCTCGACACCGCCGGCGCCACGTAGGCGGCCAGTTCGGTGCCGGTGATCAGCCCGTCGCCGTTGAGGTCGGCCTTGCCCGACAGCGCCTGCAGCAGCACCCAGGTGAACACCGAATGGCCGTTGGGGCCGCTGTCGGCGACCTGCTGGTCGGCGCCGCCGGCGGTGAGCATCTGCCGGGCGATGCGCCGCGCGTTCTCGCGCAGGTAGGCGCTGGTGCCGCCGCCGCGGGTCAGGCCCAGGCCGCTGTAGCACGCGTCCATCACGAACAGCACATGCTTGGCTTCCAGGCTTTCGGCAATGTCCTGGATCTCGGTCATCGGGATCGCGTCGGTGGCGAACTGCGCCGGGTCCGAGTCGGCCGGGATGATGTAGCCCAGGTCGCGACCGGAAGCCAGCTTGCGGGTCGCGCCGTGGCCGGCGAAGAACACGAACACGCGGTCGTTCTTGCCGACCCCGCCGTGTGCAAGCCGATCGTGGAAGGCGGCGAGGATGTTGTTACGGGTGGCTTCCTGGTTCTTCAGTACGATCACCTGCGACGACGGGAAGCCGAAGCTGCCGGTCAGCGTCTGCGCGATCGCCTGCGCATCGTTGGCCGCGTACTGCAGCTTGGGCCAGTGCGCGTAGTCGTCGATGCCGATGACGATGGCCCACGATTTGTCGTAGCCGCTGGTCACCGCCGGCGCGGCGGCGTTGCTGGCGGCGCGCGCCACGCTGAAGTCGCGCCCGTTCCAGGCGGCGAACTGGTAACCGTCGGCGCTGAGCCGGTCCAGGATCTGCGGCAACGCCTTGACCGTGCGTTCGTGGATGTCGTGGAACAGCAGGATGCCGCGTTGCTCGCGGCCGACCTGCTCGAGCACGCGCTGCACGATCGACTCCGGCACCGGGTCGGCCCAGTCCAGCGAATCCACGTTCCACATCACCGACTTCAGCCCGGCCTCGCCGAGGATCTGCATGCCCTCGGCGTTGCGCGCGCCGTAGGGAAAGCGGAACAGCGGCGCACGCTTGGCGTCGACCGCGCGCAGCATGCGGTCGGTGTCCAGGATCTGGCTGCGCAGTGCGGCGCCGGTTTCCTTGGACAGTTGCGCATGGGTCAGGCTGTGGTTGCCGACGGTGTAGCCCTGCTCCATCAGGCTGCGACTGACGCTGGCCAGCGGCGACAGATCGACCTTGCCATCCGGCTCCAGCTTGCCCAGGTTGCGGCCGACTTCGAAGAACGTCGCCGGCACGTCGTAGCGCTTGAGGATGGCGACGATCTCGTCGGTGTATTCGCGATGCGGGCCGTCGTCGAAACTCAGCACCACGGTCTTCGGCGGCAGGTCGCGGCCGAACACCTCGCGGTCGCTGTCCTTCATCGACATCGGGTACGGCGTGATCACGCCGTAGTCGCGCAGGATCGCCTCGCGCGTGTACAGCGTGCCCAGGTGGGCGACGTAGTCCTCCCACTTCTCGCGCTTCTGCACGATCGCGCGGGTACGGTCGAAGCGGCTGAAGATCGCGGTGATCTCGCGGTTGTAGGTGCGTTCGATCTCGTCCAGCGCTTCCAGATCCTCGCCGATGCGCTGGTGCAGCTTGATCGCCGGCAGCGAGGAATCCTTGCCGATGCGCAGCTGCCAGTCGGCGAGAATCTCGCGGAACGCCAGGCGGTCGGCGTCGTACAGGTCCGGCGCCGATTCGACATAGTCGAGCAGGCTGCCGACCGCGGCGAAGCGTTGCGCGTCCGGCAGCGCCAGCAGCGCATCGAACTGCTTGGCCAATGCCTCGCGGCGCTCCAGGCCCTCGTGGAACAGTTGCTGGCCGACGCTGCTGGAGGTCTGCCGGTCGGCCGGCGATTGCTTGGCCTCGTCGGCCAGCAACACGATGATCTTGCGCTGCGCCGCCAGCTGCGCCTGCAGGCCCTGCAGCAGCAGCGTCGCCTGGGCCTGCAATGCGGGGGAGCCTGGAATGGCGATCGCCGGCGCCGATGTCGCGGGCTTGGACGGCGTGGCCGCGCTGTCGGCAGGCGTGCGCTGGCACGCGGCCAGGGCCAAGGCGAGCAGCCCGATCACGACAACGGACGACGACAACGGACGACGGCGCTTGCGCATGACCACGGACTCGCGAGCAAGGCGCTACGGGGAGAACGCAGACGCCGGCGCCTTCCCCGGCCGCATGCGCAACGCCCGCCGGAGGGCGGGCGTTGTCGGGTTTACTTCTTGGCCTTGGCCGGCGGCTTGCCGCTGCCGCCGCCGCCAGCGGTGGCCGCCTCGCCATGGCGCTTGAGCATCCACCACTGCTGCAGCAGGCCCAGCGAACCGTTGGTGACCCAGTACAACACCAGACCCGACGGCACGAAGGCCATCATCACGCCGAACACCAGCGGCATGAACTGCATCATCTTGGCCTGCACCGGATCCATGCCCGGGGCCGGGGTCAGCTTCTGCGTAAACCACATCACCGCCACGTTGATCACCGGCAGGATGAAGTACGGATCGCGCGCGGTCAGGTCCTGGATCCAGGCGAACCACGGCGCCTGGCGCAGTTCCACCGACTCCACCAGCACCCAGTACAGCGCGAAGAAGATCGGCATCTGGATCAGCACCGGCAGGCAGCCGCCCATCGGGTTGATCTTCTCCTTCTTGTACAGCTCCATCATCGCCGTCTGGAACTTCTGCTTGTCGTCGCCGTAGCGCTCCTTGAGCTGCTGGATGCGTGGCTGGAACTTGCGCATCTTGGCCGCGCTCTTGTACTGCGCGGCCGACAGCGGATACAGCACCAGTTTCAGCAGCACCACCAGGCCGACGATCGACCAGCCCCAGTTGCCGAGCAGGCTGTGCAGGTGGCTGAGGATCCAGAACAGGCCCTGGCCGAGCAGCGCCATCACGGAGAAACGGCTGTAGTCGACCACGCGGTCGAGGCCGCGCACGTTCTCCTTGGCGATCTGGCTGACCAGCTTCGGCCCCACCCACAGCCGCGCTTCGGTGCTGGCGCTTGCGCCCGGCGCCACGGTGAAACCGGGGCCGCGCGCTTCGACCACATGCCGCGGGCCGTCGTTGGACAGCACGAACAGGGAATCCTGGTCGTCCTGCGGAATCCAGCTGGTGAAGAAGTGGTGCTGCAACAGCGCGATCCAGCCCCCCTTGACCGTCTGGTTCAGCGGGCCGTCGTCCAGATAGTCCTTGAACGCACGACGCTGGTAGCCATCAGCCGGGCTGAACCAGGTGGCGCCATTGAAGCTGAAGGAATCCGGGTTGGTCATGCCGCGGCTGACGATGGTCGGCACCCGGCTCAGCTTGCGGAACACATAGCCCTGCCACGGCTTGCTGCCGTGGTTGATGACCTCGTCGTGCACCTGCACGGCGTAATGGCCGCGCTGCAGGGTGTAGACGCGGCGAATGGTCACGCCGTCCGGGCCGTTCCACACGAACGGCACCTGCAGGCTGTCCTGGCCCTTGGCCAGCACGTACTCCTGGCCCGGGTGTTCGGGGCGGAAGCCAGCCGGGCCCGGCGACGGCGAGTTGTGCTCGCCGACCCAGCCGCTGGTGGCGGTGTACGGATGCGCCGCGTCCTCGGTCAGCAGCTGCACCGGGGGGCTGCCCTGCTGCTTGGTCTGCGGGAACAGCAGCAGGTCGGCGTCGAACACGCTGCGGCCGTCCAGGGTCAGGCGCAGCACGTCGGTGGTGACGGTGACCCGCGGTGCGGCGCTGGCCGCGGCGGTCTCGGACGTGCTGCTGGCGGCCGGCGTGGTGCCCGGCACCGTGGCCTGCGGGATCGCCGGCGCATGCGTGGCGCCGGCATCGGCGTCCTGCGCCGGCGGCACCGTGGTCGCCGCCGCAACCGTCGCCGCAGTGGCGTCCGGCGCGTGTTCCTTGTTCCACTCCATCCACAACAGGGCCGCGACCATCAGCCAGGCGAAAATCAGGAAAAGGCGGGTCTGGTTCATCGGACAGGCAAGCTCGGCTCAGCCAGAAGCGGGTTCTGACGTGGAGGTGGGGGAAGAAGGAAGAAGAGGCGGCGGCATTGTGCCGTCCGCGGCCTGGGCCGGCAATGCGCCGGCGCGACGCAGCAGGCGCACATAGGCCTGGCGCAGTTGATCGCCGCTGGCCTGGGCGGCCGCGCTGCGCGCCACCACCACGTAGTCGCCGGGCGCCAGCCACGGCAACAGCTGCCGCGTGGCCTCGCGCAGCACGCGCTTGATGCGATTGCGCACGACCGCACGCTTGTCGACCTTGCGCGACACCGCCAGGCCCAGCCGCGCCGGATGCGGCGCACTGCGCCAGTGCAGGCTCATCAGCGGCTCGGAACAGCGGCGCGCGGCATCGAACACGACGCGGTATTCCGCAGACGTGCGAACCCGCGCAGAGCGAGGAAATCGCCTACGCGGGTCGGGATGATTCACGGTCCGGATTGCAGGCGCCGCCTGGGGCGGCGAAGCAATCAAGCGCTCAGGCGCTTGCGGCCCTTGGCGCGGCGGCGGGCCAGGATCTTGCGGCCGTCGGCGGTGGCCATACGGGCACGGAAGCCGTGGTCGCGCTTGCGCTTGAGGTTGCTGGGCTGGAAGGTGCGCTTGGTGGCCATCGGGGCGCTCTGATCTGAATGGGGCGGAAAGAACCGGAAATTCTATAGGACCGCTTACGCCGCGGTCAACTCCCTGTGACGACGGGAACGGAGCACGGCCGTGCCCGGCCTGTGGATGGATCTGTGAATAGCCATGGGAAAACCATTCCCGACCCTGCGCGCCGGTGGTAGTCTGATCCATCCGCTTTCCTCTCCCACCGGCCGAATGCGCCGCGCCCGAGCGCGCCCTTCATGCCCGGTCTATCGACGAATTTAGATCTG